>CALNZV010000021.1:0-1124 GCA_942491115.1 uncultured Desulfobacteraceae bacterium | reverse complement strand
GCTCCTCGGGTAGGACTCGAACCTACAATCCCGCCGCAGGCGGATTAACAGCCACCTGATCCCAGCAGAATCGACGAATTCTTGTTTGGCGTTCCAGTCGGATGGCATCGGTTCTGTTCGACATTCGATGTATCAGGCCCATGGCCTTTGAATCGTGAGGTTGTCGCGAGGTTTTCAGGATCGTTATGCTGGATGAGGCGTTTTGATATCGTCGGTTTGGCCATAATAGCGTCCGGTGGATTGGCTTTGGAGGATGTAGACCCAATGCTCCATAATAGAAAAGGCCGGCGATACCGGCCATAATTTTTCTGGCTCCTCGGGTAGGACTCGAACCTACAATCCCGCCGCAGGCGGGATTAACAGCCACCGTGATCCAGCAGAAATCGACGAATTCCTCTTTTTTTGATTTGGCGTTCCAGTCGGATGGCATCGGTTCTGTTCGGACATTCGATCTTATGTATCAGGCGCCATGGCCCTTTGAATCGTGAGGTTGTCCGCGTGAAGGTATTTTCAGGATCGTTATGCTGGATGAGGCGTTTTTTGATATCGTCGGTTTGGCCGCAGTAATAGCGTCCGGTGGATTGGCTTTGGAGGATGTAGACCCAATGCTCCATAATAGAAAAGGCCGGCGAAACCGGCCATGATTTTTGTGGCTCCTCGGGTAGGACTCGAACCTACAACCTAGTGGTTAACAGCCACCCGCTCTGCCGATTGAGCTACCGAGGATCAGATTTTCAATCGGTTTCTCAATCCGGGATGCTTTGGTCTCGAGTGGTTCGGAACCTACAATCCGCCGGCGGCGGTTCAGAGCCCCCGCCGAGGCGATTAACAGCCACCCGCTCTGGCCGATTGAGCTACCGAGGATCAGATTTTCAATCGGTGGCTCAATCCGGGATGCTTTGGTTCGAGGGTTCGAACCTACAATCCCGCCGGAGGCGGGATTAACAGCCACCCGCTCTGCCGATTGAGCTACCGAGGATCAGATTTTCAATCGGTTTCTCAATCCGGGATGCTTTGGTTCGAGGGTTCGAACCTACAATCCCGCCGGAGGCGGGATTAACAGCCGCCCGCTCTGCCGATTGAGCTACCGAGGAACAGATTTTCAATCGGTTTCTCAATCCGGG
>CALNZV010000020.1:0-1335993 GCA_942491115.1 uncultured Desulfobacteraceae bacterium | reverse complement strand
AGCGATTTGTCCAGAGTAAACCATGCCCCTTCGATAAGGCCTCGTTGCATGCTTTCTCAATTACATCAGATGCATATTCTACGAAATCGCTACTATCTCGAATTTCTGATGCGAGCTTAGAATCATCTGGTATTTGATCACGCCTCAACTCAGGGTTAAACCTTGAATCAGGTTTAGCAACTGCCGCACATCCTGCAGAAAAACGCAAATTTTCGCCATCAATGGCGATCGCAGGAGAATTATTGTCGGGGCTTAAACCAGGTTTGAAATATGCTACCAGCATTTCCACAGAGTCTTTTGTGCCATTCAATATGTAATGAAAGTCTTTCACTTGGCGATGACTAATTTCAGGAGAATAAGAATTTAATTCATGACTCGGCCCAATCATTTGGAACTTCAGGGTTTTTTTGCCTAACAGTTTAGAAAAGAGACCGTGGCTCAAATCTGGAGTTTCGCCCCAAGGTACGAATCAAACGTATTTGGATTGTTTCTTAGAAACTCTAA
Source organism: uncultured Desulfobacteraceae bacterium (assembly GCA_942491115.1). Taxonomy (GTDB): domain Bacteria; phylum Desulfobacterota; class Desulfobacteria; order Desulfobacterales; family UBA5852; genus CALNZV01. The sequence continues at coordinate 1,335,489 of CALNZV010000020.1, read as the reverse complement.
GTGACTATCAGGTGCCGCGTAGAAAAACATGTATAAAGCCATAGCTGTTCTTCCCTTATTCTTCGCTAACGGGCGAGCTGAGGTGCACGGGAGAAGTGGTTGAAAATAGAAGCATTTTTGCCGCCCAGGTGACGACCGTGACACGCTCCAGCGTTATGTTGGCTCCCGCGAATCAGCGCCCTCAAGCCAACTTTTTTATTGGGTATTTGATTGATGATGGTCTCGATTGTCTTCGAGCCAACGGGGCGGTGGAGCGTCGGCTCAGCTCGCCCGTTGGCGACGAGCGCAGCGAGGCGCCAACGGGCTGCTCAGGGGCGCGCACCTTTGTGCGCATCCGCTGCAGCAGCAAGGTTATGAGACGACTCATTCCAGCCTAAAAGGAATACCCGGAACGGTGCCGTTTGCCTGAACTGACCAGTACTTTCATATTCTCTGGTACCAACTTGCCGTCAACGATGGAAAACTTGAAAACTTCCGATTCAATTTCCTTTAAGAATAACAGCTTTCAATCGTACGCGAGAGACTTCAAGTTTCTGGCGATCGGTTTCTATCGTCGGATTCAAATGGTGGGTAGTCGTCTCGTTTTTCCCATAGACGACCCTATGAAACTTTTCTTTCATGGTTTTGATATAAATTGTCTGGTCTCCAATTTTAAAACATTTCCTTCAAAGTTTTTTTTTTCTTCAGTTTCCCCAACCGTTCTTTTGGCAAATAAATTTAACAATAGCTTCAGCGACAGCTTGAGACAAAGCGATGGCGCCGTAGAAATGCCCATCAACGAAAAGAGATATGAGGTGCATTCAGCTGACACGGGCGCAAATTCTGTGGAAGGAATAATTCCATGCGGCTTTACTTTTAAGTAGCGTTCTACCCGAGAGACGAAAGAACTGCTCGAACTCTTGTTTGATTCATCCTCAGTCATTGCCTTTCTGCATCGTTTCTTGGATGTTCATCTCTTCCATCACTCATAACGACCGAACTGAGACGCGTGCGCTTTTTTCACGATCGTTCTCAAATGGCAAAGTTATGGAAAGGTCTATTGATAGGCTGTATATTCGTCCAGCAATCGGCGAATCATTTTTTGATATTGGGTGTTATATTTTTTTGCTTCGCTTTTAAAGAAATCAACGCTTGTTTTGCTGAGAGCGATCGTGACCTTGACCGTCTCATCTTTCAGGGCAAGCTCTTCAGGTGAGGGCCAGGAAATCAGAAATTACCCCCAACCTTCGCACCCATCAGCTCATTCGTGTATTTTATTTTCCCTCTCATATATCTTTTTTAAAAAACCCTCTTTCCGCCAATACCCGGCGCCAATGATCCTGATTTTTCCTTTTCGATAGAACAAATCAACTTACGGTCAAGAATTCACCAAAGTAACCCTACCAAGGCAATAATATCGGTTTCATTCAGGCTGTGGTCCAGATCTTCCAGGATGATACGTTGGTGATCCGAGAAAAAAAACGCAAGCTGCGCCAAAAGAAAATGAAACACCGTGTTTTTCTTGGTTTATCAGATCTGCAATGGAGATCCATACAAAAAAGTGAAAAAACACAGATCGTTTGTCATATGGATAAGATACAGAGGAGAAGAATATTATTGTCAATATTATAAATAATGGCTATTTATATAAAATGCTTTTAAAAATCCATCGTATAAGAGATCAGCGGAGTAATTGATCCTCAGTTCAGGAAGCACACCCCGGTAGGATGAATGTTCCCCAACAACCATCCAACCAAAGAGTAAAGTCCCATGAGACACTAAGGATTATGGCCGAAAACCCCCTCTGCGTAAAGAAATCCTATGTCCAGCAACCAGGCCTGTTGATCATCGGCGTGGATGTCAGCCAAAGCACACTCCCCACAGCGCCTGCATCGGAACTCGGAAGATATCCTGGCGCGCCATATTTTATTTGAAAATCTAAACAGACGGCTTCAAGAACTTCGAGGCCGAAACTATCTCGTAAACTCAAAAGCGAGGCAGCGCTTCTGGCAGGTGCTGATCGGCACGGTGGAACCATCTGGCATCTACTGGTATGCGCTCTACGAACGGGCTGAAAGCCTGCGGATCCTTTCAACGCTGCCTGGTCAACAATGCATGGCGGTAAGAAACAACCGCAGAACCATGGCCGACGGCGTCGAGCAGACCGACGCAAAGACGCCCACAGCATCTACGATCTGCTCTGCCAAGGGGGGAAAATTTTTCCTGCCAGTGGTCCGAGATCCAGGCCGCACCGCCTACCGCATGTAATGCGAAAGCACATGTTTTCTTAAAAACCGCGCGTGAGCAGGCTGCGCAATCAGAAATCCCTTGGGGGTTCTGGAGTTGTCCATTTTCCCGGAAGCTCAATCCCCTGATCCGGGACCTGACGCTTCCCACATCGCTACGATTCCTAACGGCCAACCCGACACCTGAGTCTATCAAACGCAACGGCCGGCTGGTTTCTTGGATGCGATGGCGGCCCCCAGACGGCGCTTGCGGCCAGTGGCGGGCAGAGAAGTTCAAAACCATTTATGCGGCAGCCAAAAACACCGTGGGCCTCAACGATCCCCACCGGATCCACGGAGTTTGAGATTAAGGCCCTTGCTACCCACGAAAGCCCTTTTGCCGATGCCGTGGAAAAGCTAAATGTGGCAGTTGACAAGGCCATTGACAACTGCTGGAGAATTCATCGCGATGGAACTGTCCAACTCGCCTGCTTGACCCTGCCACGGATCCAAAAAGCCCACCGCCGCCGCCATACTGACCGCCATCTGAAGATTTTATCAACGAGTCTCGATTAAACAATGCCAAACAACTCGCCTCAAACTCGCAGGGCTCGATATCCGCCGCTACGATAGCGCGAAGTATCAGCGCCATAGAATCTCCCATGGTGGGAAGCGGATTTTTGCGCCACTGGCTCTACAGCTATGCCCACGGCTTATTTTTGCCTCTGAACCCGGCTTTATCGCCCTCTACCAGCCGCAGAAGAAAACAATCGCCGGGAAAAGCCCGGCCCTGGCATGGGAGCGCTGATGGCGTGAACATTCTTAAAAATCCTATCAGATTGGTCTTCCGAATGCTCAAAAGACCACCACCGCTACGCGCCCCACAATCGATATCGCCGCAACCGCCTTCTACGAGGCTCAAAAAGGCCGCCTGAAGACAAGAGCCTCGCCCCGATACCGGTGTGGGCGGTGAGGGGAGAAAACCTGAATTTTGCATCGGACCCCACCGAGGTGGGGAAAACCGGAGGCCGTTAGGTGCGTTTAGGCCCCTCACCGCTCCTAAAAACCTGGACAAAGAACCGTTGGGTCCGCATCCATTTGCGAAGAACCCGAATCGTGCCTTACGAGGATCGGTTGGGAGCAACTCCCGCATTGAGGCCTTGCCGCCCAATCCGGTTTGCGCGCTGTTGTGGGAGGGTCGTTAAAAAAATCAATCCCTCGGGATCGAATACCCGTGCCTAAGTGTGTGCCAATGGAAAAAGACTTGCATCTTCAAGCAGAACACTAACGGTAAGTTCCGGTTGCCGTAGAAATCGTGAGTCGGCTGAAGCACGAACGCATGTTAGAGCTAAAGACATCAGTGTATGGACGAATTTTTTTTAGCAGGAGCACCCATCTGCCTCTTTCGGCCACCTCTGTATCGTGCGCTACCTGCGATCGTAGCCAATAGCCGTTGGAAAAGACCGAAAAACTTACACAATCTGGCAAATCTGCATGTCAGCAAGTTATAGTACGTTTTACTCAGAGAATTTTATCTCACTGATGCGCTGTGCCGGAACACCAATCTCTTTTGCGATGACGATACTGACTCAGGCCCATCGGTTTAAAAACTCTTCCAGCAACAGCTCTCCGGGGCTTACAGGATCGAGTTTTTTCATGTATTTTTCACCTAATGGTAATCCATTATTTCAACTTCCTCAGCACCCCAGCTTCTGTCCATCGAAAGCAGATGCGCCATTGCTACGAGTTAATAACGGATGCTGTATTGTCCGTATCGATCACCCTTGAGCGCTTCAACCGTGACCGGGAGGTACCGTGAGATCGCCAAGATTTGTGGCAATTCTAAACTACGCTGTCTCAGTTTCCGACCGAGGCAATTTTTTCATCAATGCTTACCGTCAACGCTCTGACGCGAGCTTCCGTTGGAAGGGCCTCTCAGTATCGGAAAGCACTTGAAGAATCGGAATCATTATAGAAAACTAATAAACGCATTGCGTGATTAACGTCAAGCGTGATTATGTTGTGCCTGGCCCCCTACCTTTCCCCCCACCGCCCTCTTTCCTTTTCTTCTACTCCTACTTTTTCTTTTTTAATCTCTCCCCTTTTCTCTCTTTTTTTCTTTCTATATCCATTATTTACCTTTTCCCCCCCCCCATCCCCCCCCCCCCACTTAAACCTCTCTTAAAATTCTCCCCCCCCCTTCCCATCCTTTCTTATTCTTTCCTATCCTTCGCTGTTTCTTTTTTTTCACTCTCATTTCTTTCCCCTTTTTGTTTATTTACTTCTTTCTTTATGGGCTACGCGTTATCTCTCGGTCCTGCAGGGCATCACAAACGGGCGAGCTGAGGTGCACGGGAGGAGTGGGTGAAAATGCGAAGCATTTTTGCCGGGTGACGACCGTGACACGCTCCAGCGTTATGTTAGCCCGCGAATCAGCGATCAAGTCAACTTTATTATTTTTTATTTGATTAGTGATGGTGTCGATTGTCTTCGAGCCAACAAGGCGGTGGAGCGTCAGCTCAGCTCGCCCGTTGGCGACGAGCGCAACGAGGCGCGAACGCCCGGCATAAGGCGCGGCGATTTATTCCGTCGCTCTTAATGCCGTTGTTATCCTACCAATATCGAGTCCTATGATTTTCTTTCAAATAAAAGCTTGACATGATCAATTTTTAATTATATGTTTAAGCCATTGCTTAACTACTTAATAATGAGATTTTGGCCTATGAATGTCAAGCCTTCCGAAATATTTAAAGGTGCTGAGCGTGGAAACACGTGTAAAAATAATCGAGTTACTTAAATGCCAAGGGCCTTTGGGTGCTAAGGGCCAATTGCAGCAACGATTGGCATAACAACTGCTGCCGTATCCCAGCACCTCAAAATATTAAAAACAAGCGGGTCTTGTCAGAAGCGAGAGGAACGGATACTGGATGCCATCTTTCGATAGATGAAAAAGCGATGGAAAATTGTCGGAAAATATTAAATGAAGTTTGTACATGCGGATGCCAAGGAACAGGAAAATTTCGAAAAATTGAATCAGAAAGGTCAGATTTGGAATCGCTAAAAAAATATGAGAAAAGAGCTTAATAATGAACTTAATGTTGTACGGCAAGGAGTAAAAGAGATGGAGCCCCTTAAAAAGTAGGCAATTTTTTTTGGATTTAAAGTTAAGTGTTTGCTTAATTGCTTAAACAGAAAGGAGGTGATTAAAATGGCAGAAAAGAAGAACAACTGTGGCTGTGGATGCATTCCGCTGAAACAAACCAGTGAAACCAGCCAAAGACAAAAAAGAAAGCCAAGAAATCAAAGTAGGTAGAACATTGCACGGGCACCGCCAAGGGGATGGGAGTGAAGAGAAACCTCCGATCCCCTTTGGTCTATTTCAGAACTATCTCGAACAGGTGTAAATGACTCTATGGATACTGGCATTTAGCCATCTTACACATGTTTTGGGAACAGTAGTGTGGATTGGCGGTATTTTGATGACTATCTTGGTAATATTGCCGGCTTCGAAAGCATGCTAGAATCATCACCCTTGGTTGGAAAGCTGATGAAGGAGGTTGCAGATCGTTTACTCCCAATGACTAACATCAGTATCCTTTTATTGATTGTCACGGGGATTATCATTTCCTATTGTGACAAAAACTATTCAGCTTTTTAGATATGAAAAATCGCTGGAATGTGCTGATTACCTTCGCTAAACTATGTTCTTGTTGCCTCTATGATTCATTATCACTTTTACAGAGGATTGATACTGACAAGTCAAAAAATCGAAAAAATCCTCTTCAAAACCAAATGAAATAGAGACAGCAAGACTAAAGAAACTTTCGTTAGACCTCCTCAAAACCAATTTTGTGAATACCTTGGAATCATAGTCTCTATTGCTGACCGCAGTCTCAATATCCATCTAACCCATCAGCATCACTGGTGTCCGGTTAAGAACTGAATAAATTCAATTGGATATGGCCGGGGTCGAATTTATTTCTGTAATGACTCTCTGTGAGCGCCTGTAAAATCGGCGTTTTCTCGAAAAGGGAGATGCTTAATACCTGTAGAATTGAGTAGAGGCTTTGTTCAAGCCTCAGCCTTTTCTTCATGATGGCAACCAGCACATAGACCGAGATTGCAATCCATATCTGAGTTTTAACGGCGGTCTCAGAAATTCCGAAAAACGACTTTATACGTAGATGCTGCTTTATCCATTTGAAGAATAATTCTACCTGCCATCGGTATCGATATAATTCGGCTATGATTAGAGCGTCCAATGAAAAATTATTGGTCAGGAAAACAAACCGCTTACCTGTTTCTGGATCGAGATACTTCACCCTGCGTATTTTGTTTGGATAAGCGATAGCTGACTTCTCGATCACGAGCCGAACCGTTTGATCGCAGATGACGCCAGTAGCTCTATCAACCGGTGCCGAGTAAAGACGATGCAATTTGGTATTGGATTTTGCCCTCAAAATAAAGTAGGCCAACTCCTGATGCATATGGTGAAGCCTTTCAAAATCAAGGTATGCACGGTCCATCACATATATTGAGCCTGGCTCTGGAATCAGTTCATCAAGTATATTTACATCATGGGTCTTGGCATCGGTTATCGACACAAAACTTGGGATATTTCCTCCTGAGGTCGAGTAATGTGTGAAGTTTGATTCCGCTTTTCGTTGACCTAAAACGAGCCAAAGGGAAAAGTGAACGGCAAAGATCAATGGTGGAGGCATCAAGCGCGTAGACGGTTTCATCAAGTTGAAGGCCAAAGTCATCGCCAGCGTACAGCTTTCGGGCCTTATTTATCAGCACCTGTGCAAAGTCACAGTAGATCCGCCAGTTTCGTTTTTCATTAGCATCGGCAAGAGTACTTCTGGCGACTTTACTCTGGATTCCAATGTTATGAAGTTTGTGGTGCATTGCCCGCAAACACAAGACTGTGTCACGAAGGCTTTCACGATACGTCAGCTGTGCGAATGCCATACACAGAAATTGCTCGTAGCATGAGAAAGAACGTATTCGGTAGTTACCGCTGTATCGCTTGACACAGGTGCGGAAGCTTTTCCGCGGTAGGAAGTCGAGTACCTGAGAAAAGACGGTTCGCCCTTGATACATGCTTTTTTGCCCCCTTAAGTCAACCCCGAAAGTTGAGTTATTTGATTTATGACGGTGTTGATTGCCTTCGAGCCAACATGGCGGTGGAGCGTCAGCTCAGCTCGCCCGTTGGCGACGAGCGCAGCGAGGCGCCAACGGATAGCTGACCAGCGCCGCCAAACTATTGCGTAAACAACCAGGCTTTTACGAAAAACCGCGATTTTCTCGGCGTCTGGTCAAGCGTCTTGTTCGGTCTTTTCGTGGATAAAAAGTCACTATTTCATCCAGTTATCACATTCTTTCATTAAAAATTCATTCATCTCTTTAATGTCAGATTTCTCTTTAGAACGTTTTTCCCACTCGTCTAAAAGATAATGAAAGCATTCACCGGGGATATCAGTAGCCCAATCCTTAAATTCTGATTTAGAATCGTGCTCATACATGTATATCCCTTTCAATACTCCCATGCAGTATATTTTTGCCTCCTGCGACAAGCCCAATTCAATTAACCGAAAAACTTCTTGCTGAAACGGTTCTAATTCTTCCTCAATCATTTCAACGGCCATTTGATCTGTGGAAATATATCCATCAACAGTTGAGCCTGAGCTATTCCAAAGCTCATGAACGTCGATTCGATCCAAAGCCCAGAAAACATCATCACAAATAGAATCATATTCGATATCTTTGATCATATTCTCAGCAATATCTAAAATTTTCTTTTTGATCTGTTTATCAGTTTTGGCCAATAGCTTTAAAATTTCTAAGGCTTCGCTTTGTGAAATTTTATCGAGTAAATTATTCATATTTTAGATTTTTGGGGACCGAACGTGTTTTTCACCGGCAGGTGTGGAGCGGCAGCGGAACACCGGTCGGGTGCAAAAAATTGTTAGCCGTTTCTTCTTCGCCTGGGCAGCCCCGGAAACCACCGGGGTACTTTGCGGCAGTATCTGTCGTATTCCTCGCCGAATTGGGCGCGCATGTAAGGTTCCTCGGCGAAACGTACCAACAAGTTGAAAATGACGATCCAGAAAATCAGGTAGTACAGCAGGTCCAGTGAGGTGAAAAAGAGGCATTCTCCAAAGAGGACCAGCCAGGCGAAGATGTAGATAGGGTTTCTCGTGTAGCGATAGATCCCCGTGGTGATAATCTTGGCGGAATCGCCCAGCATTGGCGATGCTGCTGCCACCGCGATGAACCGCCAGATGCTCATGATGTAGCCAATGACGCCCAAGGCAACCAGAACGGGGCCGAGGATCCAGAACGGTTCAAGCATCGACAACCGGGTGTGATTTTCCGAAGCAGCCAACCGCAGTGGTACATAGAAGGCAAAAATTCCGAAAACTACGACCATTCCCAGTGTTTTCATCCGGTTTTCGATTTTTTCTCCGGAAGGCATAGGCTACCTCCTGGGCTCCGAATGGATCTTTGGAGGATCCGGCAAAGCATTTTCATGGGATCATCATGGGGTCAGGTCTGCCGTTGGCTCTTAGTCCAAGAGAAAAGGCCAAGAGCAGACCTGACCCCTATTTTTCATTATTTGCGCCATCAAGGAGACATTACAATCGACTTGGCGGCTTGTGTTCCGCCCATTGCCAACTGGCAGTTTTCGACATTGCCAAAGTTTCTTCAGCCTGACCAAGTTCGGCAGGTTTTAAACCATTGCGACCGACAAACAGCAAAGGGGCGCCGCAACTTTGCGATTCTGCTGTTGCTCACCCAACTGGGCCTGAGGGCCTGCGAGATCGTCAGTCTCACCTTGGATGATATCCATTGGCAGGCGGGCGAAATCAGCATTATGATTTTAGCACTGCTTGTCCAGTTATTCAGTCAAGCTTACTGAAAATTTTCACATGGTTGACCATAGATATCAACAAAAAATTGGTCTCTTTCATCTGAATTGAAATTTCGATTGGCGATTGAGCAAGCCATTTTCATCCAGTATTTTGTGCTCAAATCCCAAAACAATATACGGTCATCCCCACCCATCAACGATCTTCGGTTACTTCTGGAAATAAGTAGTTCGCTCTTTGGTTTGAAAATCAAACTTACAACACTATCAGGATGAGCCGGAATAGATAAGCCCAAAGGCCTTTTAGCCGAGACATCCCATAGCCCAATTGCTCCTCCTCGGCAAAACCAACCTGCAATTTTATTGCAATATCCAACAGCAATCGTTTTTCCATCCCAACTAAAGGCCATTGTTCTTATAGATGTTGGGTATGCTGATGATTGTGCATACAAAACCGGTTCTTTGGTAACCTCCCAGACGGATAGAAATCCGCTTTCATCATACCTTTGAATAAAGTGCTCCTCATCCGAAGGCACCTGTCCTTCTCCGGCGATGGCAAGCAATGTTCCGTCCGGGCTAAATGCCAATCCGTTAATTGAGATACCTTGCACCGAAATTTGCTGATGGTATTGAGGTGCATCCGGTTTTAGACTTTGAACGATAAAGCTACCATCGTCCTTACCGATGGCAAGGCGTTTACCGTCTGTTGAAAGGGATAACGTTCGTATGCCTTTAACATTTCTCAACACCGGTTCAGTAGACCACCCCGAGGCCATATCCCAAACAAATATACATCCAGAGCCGGCAAATACAAACATCTCACCATCAACCCTGAATGCAAGTGAATCTATGCTGGTATTATTTAGGGTGCATTCACGGGGGACTTCCATTCCTGGCCCCACGCCCATTACAGGCATTATCATTCCGAAGACAGGTTCCTCGCATGAAGCGTATTGGTACAAACCACCTCGGAGAAATTGATTGCCTTGCATGTTATTTGGGGAGGTCTCCGGCTCCGGAGGTTTTGAGACCGTTAATACACGACCGGTTTTTATGTCCCTGATAGTTACATGTTTATTGTTGTCCACAATAACAAGTTGGCTGCTATTTTTAACGAAGGATATTCCACGAGGGTACGTTTCCAGCTCTATGCGTAACCGGGATTGATTGGGGTTCTTTATATCCCTAATATTGATTTCACGGCCCCCCTTACAAAAAAGCATGATTGGATCATATTCTTTACAGTCCAATGTTGCGATCTTGTTCCCGTCCTGGCTGAAAATCATGGATCCAAAGGTACCTCCGTTAGTATTAAGTGATACAGCAAATCGTTCGGTGCCGGATATTTTAAAAACCATTGCATTGTTGCCGACGCCGGCCACCACCAGTTTTGTTCCATCCTCGCTAAAGGCAATATCAGTCGGTTCAATGGGTGATGCATCAAGTGTGATTTTTTCCGGATAAAAACCCGATCCCAGAATGGTGATGATTCCACTTTCAGATGCAATTGCAATCCTTTTTCCTTCGGAATCAAACCCAATAGCTTTCGTCGTATCCCCATTATTTTTGGTTAAAACAACTCTGTTGACCTTACGGGTTTCCAAATCCCACATTAGTATTTTGCGATCGGCGCCGGCTGATACAAGATTTTTTCCGTCCGGACTGAAGGCCAGTGCATATATAAAGCCCGAATGACTGTTCCTTGGGTCTTCAAGAACCAAATGCGACAGCGTATCCTTGAAGTTCCATAATACCACTTGGCCATTTTCAGCGCCGGTGGCCATTAAGTAATTATGCTTATGAAATGCCAGGGCCTGAGGACCCGATTTATGTTGATCCAATTGAGCAAGCTGGATTCCTGTTTCCACGTCCCAAAGGAAGTTGTTTGTGAAGGCGGCGCCCACAATAAGTCTACGGCTGTCAGGGCTAAACTGCAGTCCACTTATTCGCTGAGTACTTTTTCCTTTGAATGATTTAATGTGGCGAGCCGATTCCAGATCCCAAATCTGAACATCTCCTTCTATAGTTCCAATAGCGGCACGAGTATTGTCGGGAGCAATAGCAACAGTTGTCACACCTGGTATGTTCGCGATTATTTTGCGGGCAGAAGTTTGCCCGTTTGTTTTATACAGCTCAATCTTAGAATCTTCGGTAGCACTTAATACATATCCGGCATCGATAGATACAGCCGCTGCAATCCACGGCTGACTGCCTGTGGTCAAGTATCGCTCAAGTCGGTCTTTGCTTAAAACCGATTTCATCAGCAGGTCGCGCGCATTGGGCGAAGGGTTAATACGGGTAGCAGCAACGGCTAAAAGCAGGGAGCGATCCGGTCGAGTTTCAAGAGATTCTTTACCATCGATCACCATTAATTGAGAAATGGCGATATTGCGCTGATGTTGGGCTTCACGTTTTTGAATCCAGGCTACTGCTGCCAGCACGGATAGGCTAATGATCACCACACTTGCCAGGGACGTGGCTACGATCAATCGCTGACGAAATCGTTTTTGTTCACGCTGTTCGATATCCTCACGTTCCGCATTTAGGATATCTGCAAGTAGCTTGTACCATTCATTTTTGTATTTACCGCTGTTTAGCTTATTTGTTTTGCCATTGTAGCCTCTGTAGTCAACTGCCAGTGGCATCTTGAGCGCATCACACAACGCAGACGGAAAGGCCTGCTTATCTTGGTTATCTTCTGTTGCTTCATTATTCGGGATGCCGCGTATAATTACAGGAATAATACTTTTAGCGTCTTTATAGTTTATGAATCGTTGTATCTCGTCGTTAATATAGTCCGAATTACGTGCCTCTGGCGAACAGATGACAATTAATTTGGCAGATCCTCGCAGGGCTTTGTCTATCGCATCGTAATATTCGACACCTGCCATATCGCTTTCATCGAGAAATACTTTGAACGTACGTCGTGGTGCATCAATTCCAACGGGCGGCTTGTAGCGGCTTAGTGTTTTTTGGAGCCTTGCTGCAAATTCTTTGTCTTCATGTTTATAGGAAATGAAAACATCAAATTGGATTGTCGCATCCACTCTATTCTTTTTCATCTCGCCCCCATTAATTATGTGCCAATTGGTTGCGGAATGGATGTCGCCACATGACCCTGATCCTCATCTTTCAGCGGATCGTGCGAAAACCTCGTCCGTTGAATAGGCCGTTCCAGACAGCCAAATCATATCACACGGAAAGTTAAGGACGCCCTTAACTTGTAAACTTAAGGAAAGTCTGGGACGCCCTTAACTTGTAAGCTTAATAAGTTAAGGGCGTTATATATTGAAATAGTTAGAGAATATACCTCCAAGAGTAGTAAAAATAAAAGTAATTATCGCCTTGAAAAGAAAATAGCCTCCAGGTAACACAAAGGTGGGCAAACCTTCAACACGAGCTACGAGGAGGCTATCATGAGTAACGAAGAAGCTAACAGGTATGAGGCATTCTGTCAATTTCGCTCCACTGCGCGCGGCTGCCGGGATTATCTGCTCGTAGGCATCGATGTGGCCAAGGAGCGCCACCATGCCTTCTTCGGCACCGCCACCGGAAAGACCCTTTTAAAGCGCCAGATCTTTGACAACAACCGCACCGGTTTTGAACAGCTCATCGAACGCGTTGAACAACTGATGGTGACCCACTCCTGCACAAGAGTCGCTTTCGGATTGGAACCCACCGGCAATTACCACAAGCCATTGGCCAATTGGCTTTTGGAGCAGAGACGGTTTTTGGTCCTGGTCTCCAGCAAAGCCATTGCCGACAACCGCGAGAGTCTCGACGGCCGCTGGGACAAGCACGATACCAAGGACAGCGCCAATGTGGCTGATCTGATGGCCCAGGGCAAATGCCAGTTCTTCGAACAACCTTCGGCGGAGCTTACCGCGTTGCGCTGCTTGCTGTCGCTTCGCAAGCGGCTCAAACGCGATGAACACAGCGTGCGCATGCAGATTCGCAACGGACTTCTGGTCCGCCACTTCCCCGAGATGGACCGCTTGGGGGGCAGCTGCCTTACAAGAGAATCTGGCCATTGTGCGCAGCTGTCTGGACCCGCGCACGATCAGCGCCATATCCTTTGACGATTTCTCCGGCGGGTCACCGACCGGGATCGAGGCCTACGGCAGGTCGAAGCGTTTGCAGCGCATCTACGAGGCTGCTGCGGTGTCGGTCGGCTGCCCCGTGGATGATGCCGCCCGGTTCGAAGCCCGTCAGCTGGTGGATCGCCTAAACGGCCTGCGCGAACGCATCGAGGATACCGAAGAACGCATCGAGCGCATCTGCCGGGGCTTTGCCTCTTACCGGCGGCTGTTAACGATCCCAGGCTTTGGCCCCTACATCGCCTCCCAGGTGATCGCCCGCATCGGCAACCCGCACCGCTTTGCCGGCAGGAAGCAGCTTATCCGCCTGGCCGGCTACGATCTGAATGCCAAGCGCAGCGGCAAGAGCAGTGATACGGCCGTGCCGGTGATCTCCAAGCGCGGCAATGGCGACCTTCGCTATGCCTTGTATCAAGCAGCGCCTAATTGCCACGTATCACAACGACGGCTTCCGAGCTTTGTTTACGCGCTACCTGCAGGGGCGGAGCGCGAGCGCGGCATCAAGACCAAGATGCGGGTGAAACTGGCCGTCAAAATGCTGGTGATTGCCTGGTGCATGATGAGGTGCGGCCGTTTCCGGCAGGAACCGATTTTGATCCCGACTCTGAAGAGATCAGCATCTGACGCATGGGAAAAAAAGATAACGGAAATAAGCATCTTTTATTTTTTTGTAAAACAAAGCCAAGTGTATCGCCGCGATTCAAAATGACGAGACCGTCGCCCAGATTGCCAACCGCTTCGGCGTCCAACAAACCATCGGTGTCGACCTGGAAGCAGGAGATGCTCGATGGGCCTCTCTTTCGAACTCAAAGCCTGGATAAGGAATGCTGGAGGCCGGTGGAAACGGCCGGATCTCGGATATCTGTAACGCTGAGGCAGAACGAGTTCGCCGAAGTAGAGAGATGAGCAAAAAGCCGAAAAAAGACATCGATTTTGGAGGACAGGTGCGCAGAGCCAAATTGGATGAAGCTATCTGCCTGTTATTATGTCATAAAAAAAACAGCTTGACCGGGAATATAGAATGTCCCCCAAAATCCCACAAGTAACATGGCGCTCATCATTATTCAGCTGCAAGCGTGAAAAAGCGAGGTCAACCGGGCCGCGACAGCACTTAAAAAAGGCGGCTGAATGGGTATCGAAGCCATCTATTACATCCGCGGACCAGCCGTCCGCATCCCCAGCATCATATCTCCATATACTTTCTACAGACTCTGACCATTGATTAAATCAGGTCTGGGCCGCCGATTATCTATGTCCCCATGGCATATGACTTTTTCAGGTGGCCATCATGGACTGGCACAGCCGTAAAACTGCGCGGCCGTTTCCAACACTTGGAGCCTTCCTTTTTTCGAAGCGCTCCACGAATGCCCTGTCCGTTATAGTTGTCCGAAACCAATGAAAACTCCAGTTCACCAGCACGGCCTTCACCCAGGTGCTCAAGGACAACCACGTAAAATCAGCATGGATGGCAGATATTCTGCCAACAAATCTTCATCAGCGCCTGTGATGGGCATATCATCACTACCTTTACCTACGCTCGTTTGATACCGGCCGCCGATTTTCCAGGCGGAGGAGTGGGCGCTCTACATTAGAATGCCGGATCCTTCTTTAACGCAGCTAACCCCGGATGATTTATTAAAAATCTGCTCGCCTCCTTTTGCAGGGTCAGTGGCTGATCGCGTTCTCGCCCTACAATCTCTTCGGGCTTATTGCTATGTCCGAACCATCCCTACAGTCATTGTCGTCGAGCAACATAGATTTTGATCCCGCAAGCCCCCCGACGCGGCGTAAAAAAACGGTCGGCAAGAGCCCGTCCTTTGCGTTCAAGAATCCGGGAGGGACAAGACAGGGCCTTCTTTCGAAAAGCAATCTGATCCGCTGAGTGCGCGAATCCTGATCTCGATCTGCTATGCCCATCAGAAGGTCTCGCCGCGTGTGTCGTCCCAAAGCTCGATTTTGGAGGACGGTGCGCGACGAAATTGGATGAAGCTATCTGCCTGATCTGTCAAGAGGCTTCCGCGGGAATATAGAATGTAGCCCAAAACCCAATAGACGTGTTGCGCCAACCGGCACGCCAACGGCGACGGATTCATCTTCTCGTGCCAAAACTGTTTAAAGGTCGTTTCTTAGACAAGTGCCTGTGGAGCAGAAATGCTGGTCATCTGTGCAATTACGATAAATGGGCCGCGACGATAGTCCATGGTGGAGTTGAATAATCCAATAACCTCGTGCGGTGCAGTAATTTGTATCATCGATGAATTTCAGGTTAGCCAGTCAGACGGGAGCAAAAAGCCTTGATGCCCACACTTTTTGGAGGGCGACCGTGCAGATAAGCTTATGGCCCCGGAACGGTCTTCTCTTTATTGATTATTTGATTGATAATGGTGTTGATTGCCTTCGAGCCAAATGGCGGTGGAGCGTCGCTCAGCTCGCCCGTTGGCGACGAGCTCCGGCTCTCGGGCCCGGCGAAGTTTTGCGCAGCGCCAGCAGGCTGCCCATGCCTCAATGGTAGACACTCCAAATTCTCCGATTGCTTTGCGGAGGGCAACATGCCATACGATGCTTCAGATGCGCACGTCCCTGATCTGCGGGTTATTTCGAAATGTCAAAATGCTATTCTTCTGAACGAGCTTTGAATGCTGCAAGCTCTTACGAGCATGAGGCGATCCTTGCGCCCTATAATCAATGATTCTGCCGCAATAATCTTTAGCCAATTTATCAAAATAGCACATAACGATGGCGGAATCTCCCATTGCTTTGAATATTAGGCTGCGGGCAAGAGCTGGATTCGACTGCCTATGGTGCGACCTCAAATAATAAACCGCGCTTCGTAATCTCAGTGTCCAATAATGGCGATTAAGCAGGCACCGGAGACGTGCCATAATGCGGCAATCCTGTAGTTGTAAAACCGTGCCAGATCTCATCAAGAATGGGCTTCAGTTCGGACGACGCTCTTGGATCAGATGGACGTAGCGATAATTATGATTGGGTTCGAGTTCGACGAAGGCCGTTGAATCTCGCGGCGATCCAATAGGATTAAAATCCTGTTTTAGAAGCTTTTTATTCTCGAAACGGCTATTGCTGAAAATAATTATATTGCCAGAAAGTCCGTCTATGGAGCCATTTTTTTTAGCAACTATCTGATATGGAATTTCATCACCTCGATCGTCAGTCGCTCGGTTGGAAAATCCCGGCCATTTACAAAGATCTCAACCATCCAAGATCTCGGCCGGATTTGGTACGCGCCAACAAACCAATAATTGCTGCGAAAACCTTTTGACAAGTGCCTCGAAGGACTCTTTCTGTATCACGGGGCCGATAAGAATCGAGTGCATGGAGCCGTGCCTTGAATGGTAATCCATTATGTATTCCTCAGGGAAGCCGAGTCCATCGAAAGCCGATGCGCCATTCCGGTTCGGGCCTATTGTCCGTTCAACCCCGCTCGGATCGCCGTTCCAACCGATTACCGGCTATTATCTCGTGACAAGATTTGCAGCAATTTCATGCCGTGCCCCGCTCAGAGATCCGACGGGGCGTTCTTCTTTTGCAAAGCTTGACAATGCGGCTTCCGTTGAAATTGCCCACACTTGAAAAATCTGTCCATCCATAGAAAATAATAACGCATTGCACTGATTGAGTCAAGCTGATTATGTGCCCATTCCAGTTCTGCGGAAACCGCCGTCGTTTGGCCCATCAGGAACGATGCGGCCTAGAGGTTTTATGGTCTCTGATGTACATAATGCGAAGCATTTTTGCCGGAATTTCGAATAAATCGTGCCCTTATAAGATCACCAAGACGTATCCAATAATTTATTGGTGAATATTGATATGTTGTTGATTGCCCAACGAGCCAACCATGGCATGGATTGTTCTACTGCAGTTCGCAGCTTTACGACAGCAACTTGACGTAAAATTTCACCAACTTAGGGCCAGGCTCCAATTGATTTTTAGCCCTCATTTTCTGCGTTGCGAGCCTTTCTGTAAAAATAAATTGAAACATGCTTTTACGAATACAATGGAGTTTTTTTATCAAAAACCATAGACGATGCCGTTTGACGATATTCTCAAACAGGGAGTAAAGCCCAATCAAGCTGCTGTCATGTTTTTGTATTAATAAATCCAATGCTAAGTATCATTGCATATCCATGTATAAAATAGTTTTTTGATTGCATCGTTGAAGTTTTCCTCCCAACCGTGAATGCTTTCACTATTCCTAATTAAAACATTGATATATTTAAGTTTTCCATATTTCGAAAAATCTATGCAAGAAGAAAATTGTGGCCATAACGATGATCAAGAGAATCATGCAATTTTATTATCTTGTGACTTTTTTCACTTAACGGGCGAGTTGAGGTCTACGGGAGGAATGGGGAAAAATGAAAGCATACTTGCCAGGTATCAACTGTGACACGCTCCATGGCTAGTGTTGGCTCCCGCGAATGGTGGATCAAAACCAACTTTTTATTGGTTATTTGATTGATACTGGTGTCGATTGTCTTAGAGCCAACAGGGCGGTGGAGCGTCAGCTCAGCTCGCCTGTTGGCGACGATTGGCGAGGCGCCAGTCGGGAAAAAAAAAAAAACTGAGGCTGGGAAAACGGTAACTTCACAATGAAGTAAATTCTGAAAAAAAAAAAATCAGGGAAAATATTCTGAGGTTTTTCCAAAAAAAGGTTTACGAAAACGGCACGGCTTTTCCGTGTTTCCCTCTCTCCGTGATAAGTTGGGCTAATGCAAAAAACCCTTCCCCAAAATATAATGGTTCTTTCCCCCTCTCCCAAAGCTGATGGTTTTACATCAACATTTTTTCGTCATAAAAATTTACGCAATATCTTTCTTTCGATGATAAGTTCGTGAATCCTAAAAATTCCGGTGTTTTAGGGGGCCAAAAAACTGATTCAATTAGCTCTTTTCCAGATCTGATATTTAAACGTATTTCCCATCTGTACTTATGGTGTAATGTGAGAATATCTGTGTGTGTTGTGTGTGGTGTGTGTGGTGAATTTCCCTTCATGCTGTCATAGATTTCTATTGTTTTTATTTAATGCCAGGGAAAAACATTATTCGAAAAAAAAAAAAAAAAAAAAAAAAAAAAAAAAAAAAAAAAAAAAAAAAAAAAAAAAAAAAAAAAAAAAAAAAAAAAAAAAAAAAAAAAAAAAATTTCCCCCCCAAAGGAACTCATCGTTTCTCTATCAAGATAATTACCACTCCTTACCAATATAAACGTCTTCTTCCGATTTTGTTTTTTTTTTTTTTTTTTTTTTTTTTTTTTTTTTTTTTTTTTTTTTTTTTTTTTTTTTTTTTTTTTTTTTTTTTTTTTTTTTTTTTTTTTTTTTTTTTTTTTTTTTTTTTTTTTTTTTTTTTTTTTTTTTTTTTTTTTTTTTTTTTTTTTTTTTTTTTTTTTTTTTTTTTTTTTTTTTTTTTTTTTTTTTTTTTTTTTTTTTTTTTTTTTTTTTTTTTTTTTTTTTTTTTTTTTTTTTTTTTTTTTTTTTTTTTTTTTTTTTTTTTTTTTTTTTTTTTTTTTTTTTTTTTTTTTTTTTTTTTTTTTTTTTTTTTTTTTTTTTTTTTTTTTTTTTAAAAAAAAAAAAAAAAAAAAAAAAAAAAAAAAAAAAAAAAAAAAAAAAAAAAAAAAAAAAAAAAAAAAAAAAAAAAAAAAAAAAAAAAAAAAAAAAAAAAAAAAAAAAAAAAAAAAAAAAAAAAAATTAGAGATTCCATGTTTTTACTCACCTCCCGATGGTCGTTTGAATAGCGATACCTTGGAAATTCTGTAAATAAATTTCCCACATTGCTGCAGATTCATAATCGCTCATGTGCCATGAAGAAATGTACAAATTCTTTCGACTTTTCTTTAGCACTTTCAGGTTATGCTCTCGTATTTGTTTCTTTCGAGAAAATTCGTATCCTGTTATCTCTTTGGGAAAAGTTCTAAATCTATCAACAGATGCCTTGCTGCGAGTCCTCTGATTTATCATCCCAGCTCAGGTACGAAAGAACAACGCTTCGTCTTCACTATATATAATGAAATCCAAATATCTCCAAATCTTTTTGTTATCGATGGTGTGTCGATGTTCGGATGGCTTTGGTAGCGCATAATTATTTCAGCCCAACGGGCGAGCTGAGGTGCACGGGAGGAGCGGTGAAAATGCGAAGCATTTTTGCCAGTCGACGACCGTGACACGCTCAAGCGTTATGTTGGCTCCCGCGAATCAGCGCTCAAGCCAACTTTAATTGATTATTTGATTTGTGACGGTGTTGATTGCCTTCGAGCCAACATGGCGGTGGAGCGTCAGCTCAGCTCGCCCGTTGGCGACGAGCGCAGCGAGGCGCCAACATTTAAGATTAAGCACCTGGTGCTTTTTGAGAGAACGCCCGACAATGCATTGTACCAAAACCAATTGATTTCTCAACGAAATTTTCAATTGTATCGTGACCGATTGAATTTTATAGATAATTCCGTTGTCATCCATGATTTGTTTTTTCTTCGTTCGAAACCCTTCAAGAAACGACCCTACCATCCGATAATATACACCAAATAGTCCATATGACTCTGAGATTTAGACGTCTTTATCCCCTCCAGCCAATGTGCTTTTTGCCGTATTTAGCCAATTACATCACATGGTGATATAACTGGTGGAAAAATTATCCGACTCCATGGACCGCTACAGAACTTTTCTCATCGAAATCCACCATATCCCCCCAAACCAAGTACCTTACTATCTCCTGTGGGTGACCCAATGCTATCGATATTCTGGAAAAAATCCTAATGATCCGATCTGCGATGAGGAGGTTGAGGCCTATCTTTCCCATATTTCAACCAAGAAGGCGGATTGGCAGGTAGCACAGGCGCGGACCGCCATTGGTTTGTATCGCTATGTTGCCTTTCCGGTATCGTCGGTGGAGATCTCCACCGGCCAAGACAATCGCAGGGAATGGGCGGATGCCGAGAGGAAAATGAGGGACTGCCTTCGGGTAAAGCATCGGGCCTATGCCACCGAGAAGTCCTATCTGACCCGGGTCCGCGCCTTCAGGGAATTCCTCACCTTCAAACCCGTTGCAGAGATCAATACAGACGATGTCACGCGGTTTTTGACTTTTCTTGCTGTCACGAAAAAGGTGTCCGCATCGACACAGAATCTGGCTCTAAACGCTCTGCTGTTCTTTTTCCGGAATGTGCTGAAAAAGGAAATGGGCGACATTCGATCCGCTGTCCGGGCGAAACGGCGGCAGAACCTGCCCGTGGTGCTGTCCCAAGACGAGGTGAACCGCCTGATGGCGCACATGACCGGGATGCCGCTACTCATGGCGCAACTGACCTACGGATGCGGGCTGCGGCACAAGGAATGCCTGGGGCTGCGGGTCAAGGATATCGACATGGACCGGAGCTGCCTCACCGTCCGGTTCGGAAAGGGGAACAAGGACAGAAACACAGTCCTTCCCGAAACCATTCAACCCGATCTTAGGGCGCATCTGGAAAAGGTGAGGGAACTTTACGAAGAGGATTTGGCCACCGGCATCGACGGCGTGTTTCTACCGGGAGCCCTCGACCGAAAATATCCCAACGCCGGCAAGGAATGGCCCTGGCAGTGGGTGTTTCCCTCCCGAAAGCTTTCGGTGGATCCGCGAAACCGGGCGGTCCGGCGGCACCACGTCCACAAAAACACCCTGCCCCGGGCCGTCAAGAAAGGGGCTGCCGAGGCGGGGATCCGCAAGCGGGTCACCGTCCACGCCCTTCGCCACAGTTTCGCCACCCATCTGTTGGAAGCGGGATACGACCTGCGGACCATCCAGGAGCTTCTGGGGCACAGCAGCGTCGAGACCACCATGATCTACACCCACGTGGCGGCCAAGAACCGCCTGGGCGTGAAAAGCCCTCTCGACCGTTAACCCTTTTTCGGGAGTTCTCTTGCAGCGACCGCCCCCCCGCTGCCCATCCTCCCGGTTCCCTATTTCCGGCTGTTTCCTCCCGACCAGTTCTTCCCCGCTTTGAACCATAGGGCTTGAAATCCACCGCCAGTCAGCCTAAGGAAGACCGTGGCTGGCAGCCACACTGTTTCGAAATGGGATAGCGGCCCGGTTGACTTCCAGGGCAGTGCGCGTCGGAAACTGTGCAGTTAAAGGATTGAATCAGAAAGGAAAGGGTACCATGAAAGTGGTCGGCATCAACGGAAGCGCCCGAAAAGACGGCAACACGGACCGCCTGATCCGGACCGTGCTCCAGGAGCTCGAATCGGTAGGAATCGACACCGAACAGGTGTCGCTCTCAGGCAAGCGGCTTCGGGGCTGCATCGCCTGTTACAAATGCTTCGACCGCAAGGACCGGCGGTGCGCCGTCACCAAGGACGACCTGAATGCCATGATCGAGAAGATGGACGGGGCCGACGGCATCATCCTGGGCTCTCCCACCTACTTCGCCGACGTCAGCGCCGAAATGAAGGCCCTGATCGACCGCGCCGGAATGACCGCCAAGGCAAACGGCGACATGTACCGGCGCAAAGTCGGTGCCGGTGTTATCGCGGTTCGCCGGGCCGGCGCCA
This sequence comes from uncultured Desulfobacteraceae bacterium, assembly GCA_942491115.1. Taxonomy (GTDB): domain Bacteria; phylum Desulfobacterota; class Desulfobacteria; order Desulfobacterales; family UBA5852; genus CALNZV01. The sequence goes on along the minus strand of CALNZV010000020.1, from coordinate 1,313,784 downwards.
TCCATGCGTTCGACGCCATCAACCATTTCTTTTTGATCAGCCAGATGATCGTACCCGGGTCGAGCTATTGGAATATCGGAATCGGCAGGGACAAAGGCGATGTGGAGAAGGACGACGAAGGCCTCGGCACGATGAAAACCCTCGGCAGGAACATGGCCTGGCTGATGAAGAAACTGGCCTGACGAGGAAAGGCGCGAGAGGATCCGGGGGCTTGGGTCGTCAGGGGATGGGCGCCAACCCCCAGAATCGGGCCGCGTAATAGGAGGAGAACAGATCCCGATCCTCGGCATAGGCGCCCATGGCTCCACCCTGGTCTTCACCCGGTCCGGGGTCCACCGGTATGGCGTGCCCCATCCCCCTGACATGATAGGCTTCAACGACGGCCAACCCATTGGTGCCGAAATAGATCCGGTGATCGTGGGAACGAAAGACACCGCCGCCGTCCGCAATGGTGTCCGTCAGGTGAAGCCGCGTCCACTGGTCGACAAGAGCGGTCAAGTTCCGCCCGTCCACGGTGGCGTCCTCGGTTCCGTGAAATATGGACAGGACCGGGTAGGCCCCGTCATGGGGGTAGGCTGCCCTCGCGGCATCCCTCCACTGATCCGGGGATTTGGTCACCCGGCCTTTCATGCAGGCCAGGGCATCCATTGCCCCGGCGGCGCAACCGACAGGACCCCCGGCGATCACTGCCCCGCCGGCGAACACGTCGGGATACAGTGCCAGCATGGCAGTGGTCATATACCCCCCCGCCGACAAGCCGGTAACGTAGATTCGCCCCACATCGACGGCAAGGTCTGCCACGGTTCGATCCACCATCTCCTTGATGGACAGGGCCTCCCCCTTCTGTCTTTGGGTATCTCCCGATCGAAACCAGTTGAAACAGCGAAAGCCGTTGTTGATCCGCCTCTGCTCCGGGTAGACCACGGAGAACCGCCATCGCTCCGCCAGATGGTTCCACCCGCTGAGGTCTCTGTAGTCCCGAGCGCTCTGGCTGCAGCCGTGGAGGGCCACTACCAGGGGGGCCCCTGCCGGCAGACCCGGGGGCGTATAGCGGTACATGGTCAGGTTCCCCGGGTTGCTCCCGAACCCGTCGATTCGGGACAACTGCCCGGGCCCCTCCTGAGGCCGCCCCCCCATGGCAGCGCAGGGGGTCGACAGGGCCAGGCTGACCAGACACCCTATACAGGCTGCAAGCACCCTATGTGCCGGCGATCCCACCCTCTTGATCCGGTCACCGTTACTGCGGTGCTCCTCAATGGGGGGTTCCATTGTCGGCCTCTCCAGCCAAAGGGTTACGGGTTGGGTAGCGGTCACCAGTATCGAGTAAAGACGGTGTTGTCGGAAAGATAGCCTCCCTTTCCCCCGGGGTCCAGATCTATTTGCCTTCTTATCGACGGGAGTGGACATGAAGACCGATCTGGGCCATGCCGGCGTGGAACGCTCCCCATGGATCGGCCTGAGGGTTGCCAACAGCCGGGCGCCTGGATTACAACACCATGGCCTGCGGTTGGACGGGCCGGAGGATGAAACAGTGTTGGCTCCCGAGCAAATGCCTACCGATCGCCCTTTATCGGTACTGGGCATGGGACCCCTATGGAATCCGTCAGAGTAACCCCCTCTCAAGGGTCCAAGAAGGAGACGTCCGCATATGAGACTTGGAATCATTGGCCTTCCCCAGTCGGGAAAGCGAACGGTATTCGAGGCGCTGACCACTACTTTGGTCGATCCCGGGGCCCGTGGAGATGGGAAAATTGCCACCATACGGGTGCCGGACGAGCGTGTCGACACCCTAAGCGCAATGTACAAGCCCCGCAAAACCATTTACGCCCAGGTTGAATACCATCTGCCCGGCACCGACGCATCGGATAAGGACAAACGGGGGGGGGAATCCTTTCTGTGGAACCAGGTCCGAGGATGCGATGCCCTGATTCACGTGGTTCGGAATTTTGCCGCATACGGTATGGATCCGCCCGACCCGGCAGGGGATTTCCGGCGGCTCGACCAGGAGCTTATTTTTAACGATCTCGTTTCCGTTGAAAAACGCCTGGAAAGGCTTTCCCTCGACGCCAAACGGGGTAAAAAGGGAGACCCTGAAGAGCTGGCCCTGCTCGAGCGGTGCCTCGAATGCCTTGAAGGCGAACAGCCATTGAGAAGCGACCTCGATCTGGCTAAAGCTCCCCTCTTGAGGGGGTTCGCCTTTTTATCCGGAAAACCCACCCTGGTGCTCATGAATAATGACGATGATGACGATGAACTAACTGATACGGGAGGTGCCCTGGCCAGAGAGACCTGCATGGCCCTCAGGGGAAAGCTGGAACAAGAGCTGTCCCGGATGGACGAGCAGGAGGCCGACGAATTTCTGTTGGAATTCGGCGTGTCGGCACCGGCGGCCGATCGAGTGATTCGTGTTTCCTACGACCTTTTGGGCCTGATGAGCTTTTTTACCGTCGGCGAGGACGAGGTGAGGGCCTGGACCCTTCAACGGGGGCTGCCCGCTGTGAAAGCCGCCGGAGTCATCCATTCGGATTTTGAGAAGGGATTTATCCGCGCTGAGGTGTTGGGCTACGAGGATCTGATGGCGGCGGAGACCTATGGGGAGGCTCGAAAACGCGGCACCGTCAGGCTGGAAGGCAAAACGTACGAAGTGTGCGACGGCGATATTATCAATTTCCGGTTCAATGTCTGACCTCTCCTGCTGAATACCGCGGGGCAGCCCATCAGTGAGACTGACGTCCACGGTAAAACCCATTGCCTCCCCTTAACCGGTTGGCCTCCGGCGTTCAGCCCCAGACCGACCCAACACTGCCTGTCGGTGTGTCACCATCATGGAACTGGCATCGGTACACAGTGAATTTATCAACGGGCTGGTAAACGCCAAGAGTTTAGGTCGATATAAAATCCTCAAAAAAATCGGCCAAGGAGGCTCCGGTGTGGTCTATCTTGCCAGGGATTCCTTTATCCAGCGCCTGGTGGCGGTCAAGATTTCCCAATCCGGATCCAACAAATCCCGCAAGCGCATGTTCCTGGAGGCCCAATCAGCGGGCCGATTGAATCACCCCAACATTCTCGCCATATACGACACCGGCCTCTACAACAAGTTTTGCTACATCATTATGGAGTATATTGAAGGGACCACCCTTAAAGCCTTCTGCAAATCCCGACAGCAACTACCCCCGGCACGATGCGCCGAGATTATATTCAATGTCTGCAGTGCGATCGACTACGCCCACAAGCAAGGCGTCATTCATCGGGATATCAAGCCCTCCAACATTATGATCGATTCTTCCGGCACCCCCAAGATCATGGACTTCGGCATTGCCCAAATGACCGAGCGAACCTCTGAAAAAGGTCTTTGGGGAACGCCCAGCTATATGTCACCGGAACAGCTTCGCGAAGAGACTGTCGTGCCCCAAAGCGATATTTTTTCCTTAGGGTGTGTGTTGTACGAACTGTTGACCGGGGTTCAGGCCTTCGGTGGTGACAACGACTTTTCCGTCATCTACAAGATCACCCGGGAAGAACCCAAACCCTTGCGCCAAATCCGTCCGGATCTTCCGGAAATCTTCGACGGCATTTTGCGCAAGGCCATGGCGAAGCAACCCGGTGACCGGTATCAGAGTGGCATCGCCTTCGCCTATGAGCTGAAGGTTGCATTAAGGGGTCTTCGCCAAACCCCCCTCGACCGGAAGATAGACGATGTGGTGGATCTGGTTCGTACCGTTCCTTTCTTCAATGAATTCAGCCGAAAGCAGATAAAAAGCCTTGGACTCACCGGCAATGTTCTTCGGATCGGAAAAGGAAAAGTCATTGTGGAAGAGGGCGATATCGACGATACCTTTTTCATTATCCTGAGCGGGAAGGTGAAGATTCACAAGGACGGGAAAAAGATTGCCGTTGTTGGGTCCGGCGAGTGCTTTGGTGAGATGGCGTATATCGCCGGACAGTCTCGGAGTGCCTCTGCAACCGCCTATACCGATTGCATCCTGATGAAAATCAGTGCAACCCTCCTTGACAAAGCCCCTGAATCCATTCAATTGCTGTTTTTCAAAAATTTTGCCCGCACCCTCTCCCAGCGCTTGGAGAGAAGTTCCGCTGCCAGGGACCGCTGACCATCACCGGTGACCCTTCTGGAGAATCGATCATGGTGACGTGTACTGCCGCCGGTTTGAGCGACGTCGGCAAAAAACGCAAAACCAACGAAGACGCCTTCGTTTTGGATACCCAAACGGGGCTATTTGTGGTGGCCGATGGCATGGGAGGCCGCAGGGCGGGCGAGGTGGCCAGCCGCCTGGTCATCGAACACATCGGGAACGTTCTGAAAAGCTTAGAGAACACCGACAGCCTCAAGGCCGTCATGACCCCTCTGCCGGGACTTTCCGATGGGGCCAACCGATTGGTCTTCAGCGTCCTGATGGCTAACAAGAGAACCCATGAACACGCGCTTGCCCACCCGGAATGCAAAGGGATGGGCACCACCCTGGCCGCCGTCTACCTAACGGAAGACAACCTGGTGGTCTGCAATGTGGGGGACAGCCCCATTTTTCTCTTTCGAAACGGCAAGGCAGAACTTCTCTCCACCCCCCATACGGTAATGGCCGAACAGGAGTCCATTGCCCCGCCGGGGGGGCTCAAGCTGGGCAAGCAGTACCTCCATATGATCACACGAGCCATGGGCATTGGAAAGACGGTTGAGCCCGATGTCAAAGAGATCACCCCTCTTCCGGGGGATGTGCTGGTGATCTGCTCCGACGGCCTGAGCGACAAGGCCTTCCCGGAAGAGCTCGCCGATATCGCTCTGGCGTCTTCTCCGGAGGCCGCATGCCGCCGGATGGTCGATCTTGCCAATGAGCGGGGAGGCGATGACAACATCACGGTCATCGTCATCACCATCGGCCCCGAAGAAGAAACGATCCCCGATGCCGCTCCCGGACCATTGGACAGCACGACCGCGGCTCCCCATGTGATCGTCGAGGTTGACACCGAGGACGCCTCCTACAGGACGGTCACCCGAAGCCTTCGTATCGACGGCCTGTTCCTCGCAACCGAAGAGCCCTACGTTCAGGGGGAGGATCTGCTGCTGACCATCATCGATCCGATCTCGGAGGAGACTATCATGATATCCGGCATCGTCACGGGCCGCACTGTCAAAGGGGTGGATATCGTGTTCAATGACCTGACTCCCTCCCAGTTGCAATCCCTGAAAACCGTCGTCAGAAAACTATAGTCGATCCATCGCCGGCAGGGCCTTGCTCAGAAAAACCCTTCTCCAATGCCGACTATCGACGGGATCTCCTCCCAAACGGATCCAACGGCTGATCGTTTCACGGGATACCCGCTGCCCCCCCCCTTCCCCTTTGGAACCGATGGGGGAATCCATGGTTGAGAAACCGGCAATTCCCATCTATACATCGATTAAACACCCGGTAAGATCTTCAGATCCGACACCCATGGAAAAAACGTCACCCACCCCTTTTCGCCTCCGACGGCTCCTTTGGCCGATCGTATCGCTGTTATCGCTTCTGGCGGTAGTCGTGCTGACCGGGTATCTCCTGCTGGCGGGGGCGGCGGAACGCACCCTGTTGCCGAAACTTTTCAAGGCCGCAGGCATTTTAGAGTACGATCTTCCTGTCAGACGCCTGGGGATCTTCGGCGCCGATCTGGGGACCCTGCGCATCGGACCGGAGACGGCGCCCGGGATTTCTGCCGTGTCCCTGTCTGCGACCTTCAGCCCCGACAGCCTGCTGGGGCGACGGATTCCACGCCTGACCGTCGAGGGTTTGCGCATCCGGGTCCGGGAGGGCGATGACGGCCGTTTCGAAATTCCGGGACTACCACCCAAGGCGGCAAGCCCTGAAAGCGGCGTCACAGGCCCCCCGGAACCCCTGCCCGTCTTTATCGAGGAAATCGTCATCCGTCAGGGAGAACTCATCGTTCAACGGCAAGACGGCCTTCTGAGATTTCCTTTCGAGGCCACGATCACCCCGTCACCGGACATGACCGCCTTCGATGGGATGGCAACGTTGGCGCTGACCGACCGTTGGGTGACGGTGAACGCTCGCGTCGACACGGCCGGTAACAGGATGTCGGCGGACTGGAGCGGGCAGGACATTCCCACGAATAGGGTGATCGATATGGCGGGTCTGGGAGACCGCTTGTCCCTTTCCGGCGCCTGGCAATCCGAGGGGCAGCTGCGGTCACGGCTGTTTCCCTTTCAGGTCGAAAGGGTGGAGATGACCTTTCGCCAGACCCCGTGTCGACTGATCTGGGACGACATCCGTCTTGATCTCTCGGGAGCGACCCCTGCCGAGGAACTGTGGATGACCATCACCAGCGATCAGCCTATGAGAAAATGGACGATAAAGACCGGCTCCATCCGCGTTTCCGGTCCCGCTGGCGAGGGCATGTTCTCTCTGAAAGGCACGGTGGGCCGGGATATGAAGGACGGCCTCCTTTGGGAGGGTCGCCTGGCCTCGACCCTCTCGGTCGACCACGACCAGTCGGGCATTCCTCCCGTGATGCTGCCCTTGGATCTGCAAACAAAAGCGACGCTCTCAACGGATGGACGGTGGCGGGCATCCCTCGAACAGACAGAAGAACGCCCGTCAGACCCGAACCTTTTACTGGATACACGGATGCCATCACTTCGGCTGGATCTGGCGGCCTTTGAGGCCGCCGCCGAGGGCCAGGGAGATCGCCTGAAAGCAGACGTCCATTGGCGCCTGCCGACCCTTGCCATCGTGGATGAGGCCGTCAAACTGACCGTGGGAGCCCTGGAAGGAACCGGCCAATACTACCGGTATGGCGCCGAGGGGAGCGGCAACGTCGACCTTACCCTGGGACCGGTGACGGCCAGGGCCGGCGCTATGGCCGCACGCCTGAAAACCGCTCATTTCTCAGGCGACATCTCCACCGTCTCCGATCGCCCGGAACGATTCTCCGGGGCACTGACCGTTGCCGGCGGGGCCGCTCAAACCAATTCCCCCTCCATCAAGACTGCCGGGTTCAGTGCCCGTTTGCCCTTGATGTGGCCCCCTCCGAAAAGGGGTGACACGGGCACCTTTTCCCTGGGCTCGGTGACATGGGACGGAAAGGCTCTGGGAACCGTTTCCGGACGGATGCGGCAAACTGCCGAAGGACTCTCTTTCGAAGCCCGCCATGACAATCGCCTACTGCCCGGGCTGACGGTGGAGGCCAAGGGTGCCGCGGGTTTCGCTGACGGCGCCCGCAGCGCCTATGGAACGGTTGACTGGTCGGCAACCCGTGCCGCTGAAGCCCCTCCGTTGATGGTCTCGGACCTGATGTCAAAACCACCGGCCATTCCCATCTCTTTCAGCGGGCGCCTGTTCGCACGGGGAGAGATGACCTTCGACAGCGAACTCAAGGGCTCTCTGACAGCAGGGGTGGAGGGGGGCAAAATCCAGGTGGACGGTCAGGGGGTGGTCATCGAGGGTATCCAGACCACCCTTCATATCACGGATCTCGCGGAGATTCGAAGCGCCCCGGACCAGGCTCTCACCTTCGACGCCCTCGCATCCGGGTCCATCCGGGCCGAAGATGGACGACTGGCCTACCAGATCGAGCCCGGCCCCGCCATACTCATCGAAGGCGCCCGCTTCCGCTGGTGCGGCGGCACAGTCATCGCGCCGGCGACCCGGTTTATTCCAGGGGGCAACCGATACGACCTCAGCGTGTATTGCGACCGCATAAGACTGGATCAGCTTCTCGACCAACTCGGCCTGGCAACGGCCGAAGGGGGGGGCGCTATCAGCGGTCTCGTGCCCCTGACGCTTTCGGAGGGGCGGCTGACGTTCAATAATGCGTTTCTGTACTCCACCCCTGGTGAGGGAGGAGTGATTCGGGTTCAGGGATCGGAGGTGCTGACGGCGGGCATCCCTCCCGGCACGCCCCAGTACCATCAGATGGAGCTTGCGAGATATGCACTGAAAGACTACGATTACCGGTGGGCCAAGGTCACCATGAACACGGTGGACGACGATCTGCTGGTTCAGCTTCAATTCGACGGGAAACCGGCCGCGCCGCTGCCCTTTGTCTACCAACCCGAGGCCGGCGGTTTCGTCAAGGCGGACCCGGACAGTAAAGGATCCTTATTCCAGGGGATTCGGCTGGACGTCAACGTCACCCTTCCTCTCAATCGGATGCTTCGATACCGTGAACTTTTCAAGCGGTTTCAATAACTCGCGGAGGTGCAACATGCACAACTGGCAACCCGTTCTGGCCGTTCTGGCGCTGTTGATGGTGGCGCCGGCCTGCACCCGTCACCGGGTGGAGGTGGCCCCGGTCGAGGTCAAGCCCATTCACATCACCATCGATGTGAATGTGAAGATCGATCGGGAACTGGACAGCTATCTGGACGACATATTCGAAGCCGGCGACGACATCCGGCAACAGCAGGGGCCCGGCCAGTAGCACCGGCTTAGGACCCATGGAGGATTCGCCATGAATCGGACATTGTATCGCCCATTGGTCATTGGGGGCTTCGCCCTGGCACTGGCCCTGCTGTTTACTGCAGCGGCTTCGGCCGACCCACTCCGGGACCGAATGAAGGCCCGACTGCCTCAGATCGTCTCCCTCAAGTCCAAGGGAGTGATCGGGGAAAACTACAAAGGATATATAGAATTTGTCGGCAACAGCCGAGAAGGCAGGGATATTGTCGATGGGGAGAATGCCGATCGCCGGCAACTCTACACCGCTGTTGCCAAAAAAACCGGCGCAAGCGTGGACCAAGTCGGTGCCCGGGCGGCGTTGAAATGGAAGAAAAACTTAGGTAAGGGAGAATTCTTTAAAAACCCCGACGGCAGCTGGATGCAAAAATAACCGATCGATTCCCCCTTCGGGAATCCCTGCCGCCAGTCGGCATCCCGGATGGACACCGACTCAACCCTCATCCGGGGACGATGCGAAACCCCGGACGGGAAACCCTTCCCTGACGGCATCGCGGGCACCGGCCCGGACGGGAGAGGCGGTGCCGGTCATCGAAGCGGAAACCACAGCCGAGGCATTCCGACGGTAAGACCTCTAGCCGCTCTCCGGAGGCGGCGGCGGACCGGCGGACATGATCGAGATGGCCATAGATCTCCTTTTCGGAGATGCCCACGGCTTGTGAAAGGGACAAGGCGTCGCCAACAGCATCTCTCAACAGTGCGGCAATCTGCTGACGGATGGTTCCGGTCATATGGAGGGCTCCTGCAATTTCCCGACGCCTCTTCACCCTCCCCGGGCATCCGGAGGGCTAAATTACGGTGTCGGTTCTTTTTCCGGCAAAATCTCTTGCTTCAGCATGCAGCATGCCACGGGGTAGGCAGGTCTTCCATCAGATTCATAAACCAGGTTTCCCGGCTGGATCAGCCGGTTCATGACGCACCCCTCAGGTATGTTCAAGTGAAAGAGATCGCACTCGCTGATGGGATCGCGTTTGACGAGCCGGTCCTCCCTGAACTCGAAGCCGTGAATGGGAAAGTCCTCGCAGAGAGGACAGCGGTAGACGCGACCGTTGGGGAAAATAAAATAATTCTCGGCCACGAGGCCCGCGCACTCGAATGTCTCACCCACCGATAAATAGACTTTTGGATAGCTGACCGTGATGCCCTGGCGGGCGATGGACTCGGCCGCAGCCGGCACCGTGGAAAGCCAGGCCTCTTTGGAGACCTGATCCGGACCGCCGCCGGTGTCTTTCTCCCTCGCGGGCTCCCCGCGAAGACCGATCACTTGAATGAAAAAGCGAGATACCCCCAAATCGACCAGAAGAGGGCCCATGTTGCTCAGGTCGTCCAGGTTGGCGGAACTGACGGTAAAGATCACACTGGCCGGAAACCCCTTGCCCACGGCATCGCGGATACCTGCCGTGCAGGCGGCAAAGCAACCTCCTCCTCTTAGGGAATCGTTTCGCTCCGGCGTCGATCCATCCAGGCTGAAACTGAAAAAGTCGACGTCACCGGGGGAAAGCCGATCCAGAATGCGATTGAACAGATACCCGTTGGTATCGATGGTGATAGAGCCGTAGCCCATTTCTTTTGCACGCCGGACGGCCCGGGGCAGATCCGGATGAAGGGTCGGCTCGCCTCCCAGAAATATGACATTGGCCTCCCCCCCTCGGTTGGAAAAGACCGCCAGCCACCGTTCAATGGTGTCGATGGAAAGGGGGGATCTGCCGTGCTGCTCGGGATTGATGTAGCAATGGCGGCAATTGAGGTTGCAGCCAGTGAGGATGTGAAAAAAAAGGTTGACCGCGTTTTTGGAAAAGGCAACCGTTCGCCGGGCGGTCTTCATGACAGGGTCAGCTCTTCGATCAGCTTTCTGGCTTTCATGAGTTCTTCGCTGGTGAGACGCAGTCGGATGGCCATATATTCGGCAAAAATCCGATAGAGGAGAACCAGAAGCTCAAGGGCGTCCTCCCGCCCTCCGTCCCCCTTCAACCGCTCGCCGGCCTGGGTGTTGACGGCAAGGCAGATGGTTTCCCCCACGGCGTAGGCAGACGCGGAACGGCTCCGGCTGTCGACGATGCGCATCTCGCCGAAAATCTCCCCCAAACGCTTGATACGACCCAGCTCGATTCCGCCCTTGATGATGGTCACCTCGCCTTCCAGCAGGAAATACAACCAGGGGTCCGATGCCCCCTCTTGGATGATCTGTTCCTTGTCTCCGTATTCGCGGATCCGACTCAGCCGGAGCAGCTTGCCGAGACTCCTGGTTTCGAAGTTTCTCAGGGCCGGAATCGACATGAGCCGCTGAATGTTCTCAATGTTGTCCTTGAGATACCTGGATTCGATCATGTTGGCTCCCGTGATGCGGCGATAAAGGGTCTCCGTAAACGTGTGACGCCATGGGCCTTCTGCCTGCTAGCGGTCGATACCGATTGATCCAGCGATCCGGATTGTCGTGTTCACGTCATCGGCATCAAACCACTTCCATGCACAGCTTGGAAAGCGTTCCGTCAAAATCGACGGGATAGCAGCCGTCAAAGCAGGCTTTACAGAAATAATCCTCCGGGTTCTTAATGCCGGTGGACTCCAGCAGCCCCTCCAGGCTGAGGTAGTGAAGGGAATCCAGATCTAGATGAGCGGTCAGGGCTTCCACCGACATTTGGGCGGCAATGAGTTCCCCCCGTGTGGGGAAATCGATGCCATAGTGACAGGGATGCCGGTGGGGAGGACCCGCCACCCGCATGTGCACCCGCTTGACGCCCATCTCCCGAAGGGATTTGACCCGGGTTTTGACCGTTGTCCCGCGAATAATTGAATCTTCAATAATAATAATATCTTTACCTTTAAGCAACTCCTTTACCGGGTTCAGTTTGATGCGTACGCCGAAATCCCGCATGCTCTGGGTCGGCTGGATAAAGGTCCGGCCGATATAATGGTTTCGAATCATGGCCATTTCAAACGGAATGCCGGATTCCTCGGAGTACCCCAGGGCGGCATAGGTGCCCGAGTCGGGAAACGGCATGACCAGGTCAGCATCCACCGGGGCTTCCCGGGCCAGGCGGGCGCCGTGGGCCTTGCGGGTCATGTAGACGTTTTGGCCGAAGATGGTACTGTCCGGGCGGGCGAAATAGATAAATTCAAAAATGCAGAATGTCCGTCGCCCCGCCAGAGGCGTTTTGATGCTGCGGATCCCGTTGCCGTCGATGATGACAATTTCACCGGGATCCAGTTCCCTGATGAATTCGGCCTCGACCAAGTCCAGCGCGCAGGTTTCGGACGCCAACACGTAGTTGCCGTTCAACCGGCCCAGACACAGGGGCCGGAATCCATTGGGATCCTTGATACCGATGACTTCCCCCTTGCTCGTCAGGACCACGAAGGAAAAGGCGCCCTTGAGCTTGCTCACCGTTTCGACCAAGGCCTGATCCAGGCCCCGTTTGAGGTTTTTTACGAAAAAGTGCAGAAACACCTCACTGTCCATCGTGGTCTGAAAAATGGACCCTTTTCGCTCAAGCTCGTCCTTGAGAAGGTGGGCATTCACCAGGTTGCCGTTGTGGGCCACGGCATAGGAGCGCTTCAAGTGGTGAATGACAAAGGGCTGGGCATTGCTCAGGATGGAACTGCCGGTGGTGGAGTAACGGACATGGCCGATGGCGCTCTTTCCCTCGAGTTGATCGAGATGCTGCATGGTGAAGACTTCGGGAACCAGGCCCATGCCCTTGTGGCCGACGATAGTGCTGCCATTGTGGACGGCAATGCCGGCACTTTCCTGTCCTCGGTGCTGGAGCGCGTAAAGTCCAAAATAGGCGAGCTTGGCGGCATCGGTATGTCCGTGAACCGCAAAGAGGCCGCAGTATTCGCGGGGTTTGTTCTCATTCGGATGAGTCATAAGCGATTCGATTCTTTTCCTTTCCGGCAATAGACGGCAACAAGGCCGCTGCTGTTGCTGGGGATCAGACGGCGACGGTACCCCTTCCCAGGCGTTCTGTGCCAAACCGACGACACTATCGAGTGTTCCCCATGTCCTTCTATCGTCCTTACAGGCGGTCGTGATATTCTTGAAGGGATTTGACCTCAAGGCGCTTGCCTTTGATGGCCCCCACTCCCTCACAGATGGCCCTGGCGCCGGATATGGTCGTGGCGTAGGGCAAGCGGAATTGAATCGCCGCCCGGCGAATTTCATAACCGTCCTGTTTGGGTGTGTCACCGCCGCCGGTGTTGATGACCAGCTGAATCTCCTGGTTTTTGATGGCGTCCACCACATGGGGACGGCCCGTGGATACCTTTCTCACCACACTGGATTCGATATCCCGGGTGGCGAAAAAGTCCGCGGTACCTCGGGTCGCCATGATGGAGAAGCCCAGATCGATGAATCCCTTGGCGATGTCGGCGGCGGCGACCTTGTCCCGGTCCTGAACGCTGATAAACACCGTGCCGCTATTGGGCAGCAGCTGGTTGGCCCCCAACTGTGCCTTGGCAAAGGCGCCACCGAACTCGCTGTCGATTCCCATGACCTCTCCGGTGGATTTCATCTCCGGTCCCAACAGGGTGTCCACATCCGGGAACCGGTCAAAGGGCAGCACCGCTTCTTTGACCGATACGTAGGGCGGGATCACTTCGGCATCGAAGCCGAGTACCGCCAGGGACTTGCCCAGCATCACCTTGGTGGCGAGTTTTGCCAGGGGCACCCCGGTTGCCTTACTGACGAAAGGAACGGTCCGTGATGCCCTTGGATTGACCTCCAGCACATAAAGGCGGTCGCCTTTAATGGCGAACTGGACGTTCATGAGGCCGACCACCTTGAGTTCGGCGGCCATGGCCCGGGTGGCAGAGGAGATCTCATCGATCATCCGCGTCGGGATGTCTCGGGGCGGAAGCACACAGGCGGAATCCCCGGAATGGACCCCCGCTTCCTCGACATGCTCCATGATGCCACCGATGACGGTAACCTTGCCGTCCGATATGGCGTCCACGTCCACCTCCACCGCATCTTCCAGAAACTTGTCGATCAGCACCGGGTGGTCGGGCGAGGCGGAGAAGGCCAGGCGGGTGAAGTTTTCGAGGGCGCCCCGATCATAGACGGTTTTCATGGCCCGTCCACCCAGTACATATGAGGGCCTGACGATCACCGGATAACCGATGGCATCGGCCACCATTGCGGCCCCGTCAACCGTGGTGGCCGTGCCGTTTTCCGGTTGGACCAGCCCAAGCTTCTTTAACATGGCTTGAAACTGCTCCCGATCTTCGGCCCGGTCGATGCTTTCCGGATGGGTGCCGAGAATGCGAACGCCGGCCTCTAAGAGCCCTTTGGCCAGGTTCAGGGGCGTTTGCCCCCCGAATTGGACAATGACGCCCGTGGGTTTTTCGGTGTCGACGATGTGAAGAACGTCCTCTTTGGTCAGGGGCTCGAAATACAGCTTGTCGGAGGTGTCGTAGTCGGTGCTGACCGTCTCCGGGTTGCTATTCACCATGATACTTTCCACCCCCTCCTCCCGCAGGGCGAAAGAGGCATGGACGCAGCAGTAGTCGAATTCGATGCCCTGACCGATACGATTGGGGCCGCCGCCCAGGATCATCACCTTCTGATCGCTTGAAACACGGGCCTCGTTTTCGAGTTCGTAGGTGGAATAGTAGTAGGGCGTGGCGGCCCTGAACTCGGCCGCACAGGTGTCCACCAGTTTGTAGACGGGAACGATGCCCAGCTGTGTTCGGCGATGCCGAATATCGGCTTCTATGCCGCCGGTGAGATGAGCGATCTGAATGTCGGAAAACCCCCAGGACTTGGCTTTCTGTAGGAGGTCCTCGGAAAGATCCTGGCCCTGGGCGGCGATCTCTTCCTCCATGTCGACAATCTGACGAATCTGGAACAGGAACCAGGGGTCGATTCCCGTCATTTCATAGATCGCTTCCTGGGAGATGCCTTCACGAATGGCGTGTCGTAGAAAAAAGATGCGTTGGGAATTGGGGGTGGTGAGACCGGCCTCGATCTCGGCGGTGGTATAGGGGTCCCCGGCAGCCGATCGAATATCCCCCGGATCTTTTCCGTCCGCACCCAATCCATATCGAGATATCTCTAATGATCTAAGGCCTTTCTGGAGAGACTCCTTGAAAGTGCGGCCGATGGACATGGTCTCCCCCACAGACTTCATGGCCGTAGTGAGGAAATCCCGGGTTTCCGGAAATTTTTCGAAAGTCCAGCGGGGGATCTTGACCACGCAGTAATCGAGGGTCGGCTCGAAGGCGGCCATGGTTTCGCCGGTGATGTCGTTAGGGATTTCGTCCAGGGTGTAGCCCACGGCCAGCTTGGCGGCGATTTTGGCGATGGGGAATCCGGTGGCCTTGGAGGCCAGAGCCGAGCTTCTGGACACCCGCGGGTTCATCTCCACCACGATCATTTCCCCGGTCTTCGGATTGATGGCGAACTGGACGTTGGATCCGCCGGTGTCAACACCGATTTCCCGAATGATGGCAATGGAGGCATCCCGCATCACCTGGTATTCCCGGTCGGAAAGGGTCTGCACCGGCGCCACCGTGATGCTATCTCCGGTGTGGATGCCCATGGGATCGAGATTTTCGATGGAGCACACGATGACCACATTGTCGGCGCGGTCCCTCATAACCTCGAGCTCGTATTCCTTCCACCCCAGGACCGACTCCTCCAGCATGACCTGATGGATAAAGCTAGCGTTCAAGCCGGCTTTGGCCAACGATTCGAGATCGTCGGGATTATACGCCACACCGCCTCCGGTCCCTCCCAGAGTAAAGCTGGGGCGAATAATGACCGGAAAGCCGATTTCCTTGGAAATGGTCCGAACCGCTTCCATGGTGTTGGCGATGCCGCTCTTGGGAATTCGAAGGCCGATTCTGGCCATGGCCTGCCGAAAACGATCCCGATCCTCGGCTTTCTGGATGGCGTCGATCGTGGCGCCGATCATCTCAACGCTGAAGGTGTCGAGCACCCCCTTCTCGGCCAGCTTAACGGCGGTGTTAAGGCCGGTTTGTCCACCCAGGGTGGGCAGCACGGCATCCGGCCGCTCCCTTTCGATGATCCGGGTGACGGCCTCGGGGGTAACCGGTTCGATATAGGTCCGGTCCGCCATCTCAGGGTCCGTCATGATGGTCGCCGGGTTGCTGTTGACGAGAATAACCCGATAGCCTTCCTCTTTCAGGGCCTTGCAGGCCTGGGTTCCGGAATAGTCGAATTCGCACGCCTGGCTGATAATAATGGGTCCGGCGCCAAGAAGGAGGATTTTATGAATGTCGGTTCGTTTCGGCATGGGAGGCGTTTTTCTCAGAGCGCTGTTGAGCCACAGCAGCGGGTGTAGCGTTTAGGATCATCCGTCGGCCTCGGCGGCATCCATAAGCTGCTTGAACTCGGTGAAAAGATACCGGGCATCATGGGGACCCGGAGCCGCCTCGGGATGGTACTGAACGGCGACCATGGGATAGCGACGATGTCGGAAGCCTTCTAAGGTGTTGTCGTTGAGATTGATGTGGGTGATCTCCACGTCCTTGTCACTAAGAGAGTCGGGGGCGACGGCGAAACCGTGATTCTGGGAGGTCACTTCGATTCGCCCGGATCGGAGGTTCTTCACCGGCTGATTTGCACCCCGATGTCCGAACTTGAGTTTGAAAGTCCGCCCACCGAGGGCCAGGCCCATGAGCTGGTGACCGAGGCAGATCCCGAAAATGGGCCGGTAGCCGATCAGATCTCGAATGGTCTCGATGGGGCCTTTCAGGGGCTCCGGATCCCCTGGCCCATTGGAGAGAAAAATGCCGGTAGGGGCCATTCGCTTTAAGGCATCGGCATCGGTTCCGCTGGGAACCACCACCAGTTCCAATCCTTCGGCGGCCATGCATCTCAAGATGTTGTACTTGATACCGAAATCCATCGCCACCACCGAGTGGCGCTTCCCGCGATGGCGCCAGACCGAATCGTTGAGATCGAGGGGATCGATGAGGTCGGGCCCCTGGTCAGTCCACCGGAAAGGGGCCGGTGTCGACACCGTGGTGGCTAGATCGAGGCCTTCCATTTTAGGAATGGCCTTGGCTCTGGAGACAGCGCCATCGGGGGTAATGGCGTCGGTGGTCAGGACGGCCCCCATCGCTCCGGAATTGCGGATATGACGGGTGAGCGCCCGGGTGTCGAGCCCTTCCACCCCCATCACTCCATGGGCCGTGAGATAGTCGGCCAGGGTGGACGTGGACCGGTAGTTGCTGGGAAAAGTCTGGTATTCCCGAACCAGGAAGGCCGCCACCTGAATTCGATCCGACTCTACGTCCTCCAGATTGACCCCGTAATTGCCCACCAGAGGATAGGTCATTGCCACCATTTGCCCCCGGTATGAGGGATCGGTGAGCACCTCCTGATAGCCCGTCATGCTGGTGTTGAAAACCACCTCTCCCTGGGTGTTGCCCGGCCCGGTGAAGGACCGGCAGGGGAAGGTCCGTCCATCTTCGAGTGCCAACAAAGCGTTCATATGACTATCCGATGTAAAACCGCCGAAGGCCTTCCCCGGCAGGGTATCAGTGATAGAGGGAGATCCATCGTTACGGCATTTTCCCAGGCGTGACAGCCGTGCCACCGGCAGACTGTCGTCGGTCGCCCTCGACCGGTGTGCCGGCGCCTTCCGGGTTGGAAGGGGTTCTAATGAAAAAACCTTAAATGATCAATATGAAAACGGTCGGTGTCGCCCTTTTGGCGGCACCGACCGCAGTGTCTTCGGTGTCATTCGCCACGACAATCAGCCAATCGGTGTGTTCTCCACAAGATCCCAGATCCCGCAGGGGCAGGCGCCGGCGCAAAACCCACATCCGATGCAACGGTCGGCGCTCACCACATATTCCCATTTGTCGTCATCGCGATCCTCCCGGCTGATGGCGGCATAGGGACATGCCTCGATACAGATACCGCAGTCTCTGCAAGCGCCGCAGGAGGAACATTGGGCACCGCAGTGCTCGACACTGTCGTACTCGATAATTCTGGGATCGAAATACTCCAGTTTCACCCTCGACCGATCAATCATCAGCCGGGTATCCCCCACCGGTCTGCGGCCCTCGATCATGTCCCCGATCGCACCGGCCGCTTTGCGTCCGGCACCGATAGCGTCGGTCAGCAGCCCCGGCTTGACGATGTCTCCGATGGCGAAGATCCGGGTATCAGTGGTCTGGTAAAAGTCGTTGACCACCACATACCCCCTCTCCGTGCCCACGGTATCGGGCAGAAAATCGATATCCGGCGCATCTCCAATGGAAATAAAGATCGAGTCGGCCGGCAGGACCTCACCGTTCGTGAGCACGACGCCTTCCTCAGTAATTTCTTTCGTGAAGCAGGGCCATTGAAATCGGGCGCCTGCCGCTTCGGCATCTTCCCGCTCCTTTCCAAAGGAAGCCGGCTCCTGTACGTCGATCAGGAGGATGTCCTCAGCGCCGAGTCGATGAGCCTCTGTGGCCACATCGCAGCCTACGTTGCCGGCCCCGATGATGACCACCCGCTTGCCGACCGTGACGGTGCCCGTCTTCGCGTCGGATAGAAAGTCCAGTGCCGTGATGAGCCGCTCCTTGCCCGGCACCGGCAGGACCCTGGGAGATTGAGCGCCGGTAGCGAGAACCACGAATTCATAGTCGGCCTTGAATTGCTCGAGATCGATCTTGGAAATCGGCTGCTGCAGATGAACATGGGGGATCACGCTTCGGATCCGTTCGATTTCCGATCTCACGACCGATTCGGGAATACGACTGCTGGGAATCACCGCCGCGATCTTACCGCCAAGGGCCGGCGAGGTATCAAAAACCGTTGCCGTATGCCCCATCCGCCGAAGCTGCCATGCCACAGAGATACCGGCAGGGCCGCCTCCCACCACTGCAATCTGGTGGCCACTTTCGGGGGGAAGTTCGGGAATTTTGGCCTCGACGCTGGATTGGCCGAGCACCCGGATATCCACAGGCGTCATGAAGGCAGACTGCCGGGTACAGGCGTTCATGCAGAGATTAGGACAAAGATAGCCGCACACCGCGGCAGGGAAGGGTGTAAAGGCCAGGGCCAGGTCCACGGCCTCGTCCACCCTGCCCTGACGAACCAACCGCCACCGATCGTGGACCGGAATTCCCGTGGGGCACGAGGCCTCACAGGGAGGTGCGTACTTTTCGTTTTCCCACACCGGGACGTAGCGCCGAAGCGCTCCGGTAGTAACCAGGGGGATCTGACTGCGGTCCAGATCGGTGAGGTCGCCCACGACGCCGCCGCGGCCGAGTTCCGCCTCCCATACGTCTTGGCGGAAGGCGGCCATGGGCCGCATGGGGCGGGCAAATTTTTCCTGGGGCGTCCGGGCCTCGATAAGCTGCCACTGGGTCCGATCGGAGAGCGCCTCCGCCACCTCCTCCCGGTCGATCCGTTCGAGAAAAACGGCCAGATTCTGTTGGAGCCACGCCCAATCGACATCCTCGATGGGCAGCATTTTGGCATCGGCTTCACTATAGCCGTTGTGGGGTCCCCGGAAATAACAGCGCCCCCCAACCATGCCGACAAACGGCCGGTATCCCAGCACATTGCCGGGATTCTGGCCGTTGATGCCACAGACGACCGCAACCCCCCCCGCCATGAACTCACCGAAGTAGTCCCCCACCGTTCCCAGAACCCACAGTTCGGGGGGTGCGAAACGGGGGTTTCGTTTGGTCATGGTCATGCTTCGAGCCCCGACGTTTCCGGCCACCCACACGGTGCCCTGGGCCATTCCGTTGCAGGTCCCGTTGCCGGCATGACCGCGAACGACGATGTTGGCACCGGCATTGAGCCAGCCGGTGTCATCGGATGCGGGACCCTCCACTTCGATGAGGGTGTTGGGGAATCCAAAAGAGCCCAGCCGCTGACCCGGAGGGCCTGTAACCCGGATGTGCACGGGATCCTGCCCGGCTTTCCACAGACGCCCCCCGATATTATGCTGGCCGAAAGCGCGGATCTCCAGGTGGTGATGACCATTGGCCACGGCATCCTGAATGCGTTCCTCGAGAATCCGGGATTCGATGCGGGTGCCTTCCTGCTTACCTGATATAATGTAGAAGGTGTGTTCCTTTGGTTGATGATCGCTTGTCATAGAGAGACTCCGCTTTAAACCACATATTTGATCTGCAGCCTATCGGCGGCATGGTAGTCGTCGATGCCCAGGGCGTCGGACATGCCGATGGGCAGGGATGTGGATCGGCCCAAGGGGGCGACGATCTTCTTCAGTTCCGTGTCGAAGCTCAGGAAAACATCAACGACCCGTTCGGCCACCTGATCGATATCGAGACGACGGTAGAGCCGCGGATCCTGGGAGGTAATGCCCTTCGGGCAAAGCCCGATATTGCAGATGTTGCATCGGTCGGTCTCTGAACCCAGACATCCGGCAGCCGCCTGCATGATGTATTTGCCGATCTGAACCCCGCTGGCGCCGAGCATGATGAGCGCCGCGGCATTGGCGGCCAGGTTGCCGGTTTTTCCGATGCCGCCGCCCGCGAATACAGGGATTTCATTCTGCATCCCCACCTGGGTCAGATTGAAGTAGGCATCCCTGATATTGGTGGCGACGGGATGGCCCATGTGGTTCATGGAGACGTTGTATGCCGCCCCGGTGCCGCCGTCTTCCCCGTCGATGGCAAGTCCTGCGGCATAAGGGTTCCGGGTCAGATTGTTCAGCACGGCCATGGCCGTGGAGCTCCCTGAAATTTTCGGATAGACCGGGACCCGGAATCCCCACCCCATGGACATGGTCTGAATCATTTTGGCCACGGATTCTTCGATGGAGTACATGGTCTGATGGGTGGGAGGCGAGGGGAGACTCACTCCCGTCGGCACGCCCCGGATGGCGGCAATGAGCTTGTTGACCTTGTACCACATGAGAAGTCCGCCGTCCCCGGGTTTGGCTCCCTGGCCGTATTTGATTTCGATGGCGCAGGGGTCTTCCTTCATCTCCGGGATGGCGTGGATGATTTCGTCCCATCCAAAATAGCCCGAGGCGACCTGAAGAATGACGTATTTTAAAAAGCGGGAGCGAAGGAGTCGCGGTGGGCACCCCCCTTCGCCGGTGACGATGCGAACCGGCATTGCCAGCTCCTCGTTGAGGTAGCTGACACCCAATTGAAGCCCTTCCCACATATTCGGGGAAAGGGCCCCGAAAGACATGCTGCCGATCACGAGTGGATAGATTTCCCTGACCGGAGGGGCCCATCCGTTCTCGGCAAGAAACTTGAGATTGTCCTCGGGTGAGAGCACGCGCCCCAACAGTGTCCGAAGCTCGAACTCGTGACGGCCGGCATCCAGGGCCGGGTCGGTCAGCATGGAAATCCGGATGAACTTGATCCGGTCCAGAAAACTGCCGGGGTTGTTTCGGCGGCCTCCTCGACGCCGGGGCTGACCACCTCGGTCAACGTGCATCCTGAGCTTGTCGATTTCATCGCCCTTTACCGGTGAGATGGCATCGTTGGGGCAGGCCATCTGGCACATGGCGCATCCGATGCACGCATAGGAGGGATCCGTTTTCTGACGGATACCGTAATAAAGGCTGTATTCGTTTTTGGGGGCCTTCAGATCGATCCCCACCCGCGGAGCGACATGGCGCTTTCGAAACACACCCAACTCGACAGCGTTGACGGGGCAAACGGCCGTGCAGCGGCCGCAGAGAGTACACTTGTCCTTGCTCCATTGGATCTGCCAAGGCAGATCCATCACACTCAGTGAGAAAGGTGCAATGGCTCCATTTGGTTGCATGTTCTGACCTCCTGACGGTCTGAATCTACGATAACGGTATCGAGATGCATCGGCTGAAAATCCATCGATTTGTCTCTGTCCGGAATGGCCGCGTCGAGTCCGCAGATCTCCGAGGAGAACGCATAGACGCCGGACCGGCCTCCCACCACTCCTGGACGGAGTTTTTTCCGGTCCTGGACCATGAAGAGCGAGTGGTCTGGCAGACAGCCGATAACGCAGTTCGGACCATCAATGATAAGCTTTCGGCAGGACATCTTGAGGTTGCCCAAAAGATGAGCGTTCGAATGCCGCTGAATGTCCGCATCTTGCAGTGGCGTGATGATGTGCTTGTACGCCTCTACGCCCAGCCCCAGATGGGCGGATGCATAGTGAAGGATGTGGGTGAACACTTCCGAATCGGATTGGTAGCCAATGTAGCCTGGAAACCCTCGGGACATCAGGTACTCCTTGATGGGAATAAAGGCGGTGTTCTCCCCATTGGTCATGGTGGAATACCCCTGTATAAAAAAGGGATGGCAGGCATACAGGTTGATGGCATAATTGGTGTTCTGACGGCCCTGGGCCATAATAATGCGGGCTCTGAGCTCCTTGCGGTCGAGCTGAAGGTGCCGGGCGACGGTGAGAGGGTCGCCGATCTCTTTGATCATGATCACGTCCGGCCAGAAGGAGTAGACGATCATGTCGCCCTTTTCCTCACCCATGGCCCGCAGGGCCAGACGGGTTTCCAAAAGCCTCCGACTGATTTCCATCTGGGGAAGACCGTCCCAGTCCTCGGGATATTCGTAGGCCCTGACCAAATAGATATTCCGTTTGGGGACTCCCGGCGGGGGGGTCTTCGGAACCTTGATGGACAACTTGTATTTGGTCATGAACCCGACGTTCATCATGTGGGTGTCAAGACGCCTCAGGCCCTCTTCGCTGAAAATGCCCGAGAGGATGGGAGCGTCTTTGATATCCTCAAAAGGACCGCCGAGGTCCCTGAGAAAGAGGCCGACGCCGGAGCCGTCATGCCCCTCGCGCATGACATCGAGGGCTTCGATGGCCACAAGGGGCGAGAGGGGGTCGCTGCTGGTGATGGCAAACAATCGGCACATGGCTGATCTCCTTCCTGCCATGGAAATACGTATCGGGGTTTTTCAGGCAGATGCCTCCGTGGATGCAGACCGCCGGTACCGGGTCAGCTGTCGTCGCTGTCCGGTGGTTCCTCTGGTTTGGCCAGGGGTAATCCGGTAACCGTGAAAGGGATCGCCGGGAAAGGCACTATGACTAAAGCAACTGCCGTGCCATCGGCAATGAATCCGGCATTATCTATTGTTTTCAACCGGATAATGCCCATTGGCGACAGGGAGGGGTGTGACGCGATGGCCTTTTCAAACAAAAATGTAGAAAAACGCTCAGAAAAATAACATTTTTGCAATGACCCAATTTACCCTTAATTGTCACGCAGAATCAAGGGCATAAACGTCCCTGTGTCATCCTGGTCCCGGCTGTTCTACCCAAAAATTGATGCAAAATCAAGACCGTAGAAAACTGACGTCCCTCCGTCGACCCCTATAGAAGATAACCCCCGGGGGCCTCATCTTGCACGATGGGTCGGACTGTGATGAAATGTCCCGTAAAACGGAATTCGATTGGAGATGCAATGTCCGACCCCATCCCTGCCGACCCGACAGCGAGCCGACCATGATCCCCGTCGTCCACTCCGAACTCGACGCCCTCTCAGAGAAGCGGTGGTCGGCTTACAAGGCGGCTGCAGAGGCCGGGAATGTCGTTTGCGGTGAGGACGACGATGCCGCAAAGGAGATGCGACGGGTTTTCGCTCTGAGCGAATTTATTGCCACCAGTTGCCGTAATTTGCCCAGTCTTCCAGGGATCTTATTCGGTGAGGAGGGGGGGCTGGATTCCCGTCGAACCCACGAGGACTATCGGTGTCGTCTTCGACGTGCCCTCGAGGCCACTGACCGGGCTCCGGGTCCCATTGTTGAGGACCCGGGTGTGCCCGAACCGCTGGGAGAGGTCTTGCGTCGATTCCGTCGGACGGAAATGGTGAGAATTGCCTGGCGGGATCTGACCGGCCGCAGTGAGCTGGAATGCGTGCTTGGGGAGTTGTCGGCCCTGGCCGATGTTTGCATCGACGAGACTCTGGCACTGCTCTACGGCGCCTTTTGTTCCGTGCTCGGCGTGCCCGCCGGCAAGACCGGAGACCCCCTGAGACCCGTTGTCATCGGCATGGGAAAACTCGGTGCTGAAGAGCTCAATTTCTCCTCGGACGTGGATCTCGTTTTCGCCTTCCCGGAAACAGGCCAAACCCCCAGCGGCCTCGGCAGCGATGACTTTTTTTCCCGCCTGTTTCGAAAGCTCATCAAACTCCTTGGGCACAAGACCGCTCATGGGTTTGTCTTCCGTGTCGACACGAATTTGAGGCCCTTCGGCGAAGGAGGCCCCCTGGCATCCAGTTTTACCGCCATGGAACACTATTATCAGACCCAAGGCCGGGAGTGGGAACGGTATGCCTGGATCAAGGCACGACCGGTCGCCGGCAGCCTTGCGGCTGGCAGGCGACTTCTTGAGCTGCTGAAACCCTTTGTCTATCGCCGCTATCTCGACTACGGCATGTTCGAGGCCTTGAGGGAAATGAAGCGGAAAATTGCCATCGAGGTGCGTCGAAACGACATGGAGCGCAATATCAAGCTTGGGGCCGGGGGCATCCGGGAAGTGGAATTTTTCGGACAGATTTTTCAGCTGATTCGGGGGGGCGTCGCCCCCGGCCTTCAAAAAAGGGGGATTCTAGACGTTCTCGATGAGCTGGTTAAAGAATCCTGTATCCAAGAGAGGATCAGAGATGAACTGGCCGACGCCTATCGATTTCTGCGGGTTATGGAAAACCGTCTTCAATCCGACGGAGACCGGCAGACCCACGATTTGCCGCTGGATGCCCTGGGTCTGGCCCGACTGACCGCTGCCATGGGGTTTTCCGATATTTCCTCCCTTGAATCAGCCCTCGACCACCACCGGCAAAGGGTTCACCGCCATTTTTCAAAGCTGCTGGAGTCGGAGGAAACCGACTCGAAACAACACCCCGAAGACACAGAAGAACCACTGTATTTGATCGGCATCTGGGACGGAAGCCTGGATGAAGCGTCAGCACTGGAGAGGCTCGAGGCCATCGGAATCAGCCCTCCGGAAGACAGTTACCGGATGCTGCGGGACCTTCATCGCCAGTCTAGTCGTCCCTCCTTAAGCGGGGAAGGGCTGCAGCGGCTCGGGCGGCTCGTGCCCATGCTGATCGATGCCGCTGCCCGTTCGGCCCAGCCTGGAGCGGTATTGGGCCGGCTGATCGATCTCGTGAGGGGCATCCGCAGGCGAACCAACTACTTGGCACTTCTGATCGAAAACCCCACGGTCATTGACCATCTGGTTCGACTCTCTGACGCCAGTTCCCTGATCGCCTCCTTTGTCGCCCGGCATCCGGTTCTGCTCGACGAATTCCTCGATCCGCGAACCCTCTACGCTCCTCCCGGGCGCAAGGAGCTGACCGAAGAGCTCAAGAAACGACTGGCGTTTCTGTCACCCGAAGAGTTGGAGGAGCAGATTGAGGAGATCTGCATCTTTCGGCAAAGTCACAGCCTTCGGATCGCCGCTGCGGATGTCACCGAGACCCTTCCCTTGATGCGGGTCAGCGACCATCTATCGGACCTGGCGGAAATTATCCTTGCCGAGGTGCTCGAATTGGCATGGACCCACCTGAAAGCTCGCCACGGGGCGCCGTCGGCGGGAAAAGGGCCGATGGCACCCGGAAAGGGGTTTGCCGTCATCGCTTTCGGAAAACTTGGCGGTCTGGAGCTGGGCTATGGGTCGGATCTCGATCTGGTGTTCCTTCATGGCGCGTCGATTGAAGACGCCACCGACGGCCCCCTTCCCATCGATGCGCCTCAGTTCTATTCCCGGTTGGGGCAACGGATGATTCATATTCTGACCACTCATACCCGTGCCGGGAAAATTTACGAAGTGGATATGCGGTTGAGGCCAAGCGGCAACTCCGGACCGCTGGTGAGCAATATCGCGGCCTACAAGACCTATCTGTCCGAGAAAGCATGGACATGGGAGCACCAAGCCCTGATTCGGGCCCGATCCGTCGCCGGCGACCCGGACCTATGCCAAGCGTTCGAAGCTGTTCGCCGACAGGTGCTGGCCGCCCCTCGCGTAAGCGATCTCCTTCGAGAGGAGGTCGCCGCGATGAGGAAACGGCTTCGGACTCAGAAAGGCAAACCCATTCAGGGCCATTTTGACCTAAAACAGGGAGCCGGAGGCATCATCGACATCGAGTTCCTGGTCCAGTATCTCGTGTTGAAAAACGGCCATGACTTCCCGTCCATGCTTCGATGGCCGGACAATGTGCGTCTGCTCGAAAGCTTGGTGGAGGCCGGACTGATTGACCAAGAGGCCGCTGGCGTTTTGAAGGAAGCCTATTTAACCTACCGCAGCGCCGCCCATCGATTGAGTCTCATGGAGAATCCAGCCTATGTCCATGAAGACTCGTTCATCCATATCCGGCATCGAGTAACGGAGATCTATTCCCGGTTCATATCTCCCTAATACCCCCGACCCACCGGTTTCTGACGGATGAGATGCCTTCCCATACCTTAGGGCTGTTTCCGCAGGGCTTTGTTTCTGGTTAGTGAAATCGGCTCCAATAATTACAATATCGGCTTTAGCTATGTTTTATTTTACTATATTGTCTTATTTAGCGGTTTTCACCCACCCCTTCCGATTTAGCTCCGCCAGCCTTGAATTTATTTTTATATGAATAATTAATGGGTTAAATACATCTCAAACGATAACGTCGACTATTGGCACAATCACTGCTGTTGTCTGTCCCAACCACGATCCCCCATTCAACCGACCTGATGAAAGGACAGACTGCAATGAACAAGATCGAAGCCATTATCAAGCCCTTCAAACTCGACGATGTGAAGACAGCTTTGAACGGTATAGGGGTCAAAGGCATGACTGTCAGCGAGGTCAAGGGATACGGCCGCCAGAAGGGTCACACGGAAACCTTTCGCGGCGCGGAGTATCAAGTGGAGTTTGTGCCGAAGATTCGAATTGACGTGGTGGTTGACGAGGCCCTGACCGATACCGTGGTTTCCATGATCACCCAAACCGCATCGTCGGGTAAAATCGGCGACGGAAAGATCTTTGTCCTTCCGGTCGGCAATGCCATCCGCATTCGAACTGGAGAAACAGGGCGGGAGGCCCTTTAGCAGGAAAATCACCCCATCACTAAAACCACCCCCCCTCCCGATTGCCATACCGGCGCCCGATGGTCGGGCGCCACCTCCTTACCACCCAGAGCCGGGCCCGCTCCTGGGCCCGGCACCCCTCCCCTTTAAACCCAGGCCCCCGCCAGAGCAAGGCAATGACACGCCCCCACCGCTACCGACGGCAGGGAATCCCGTGTTGACATTGGCAGCGACTAACGCTAAGGAGTGGCCGTTGAATCACGGCGCTGCGGGAGACCCATGGAAAAGCTGATTATCACGGTGGCCCTCACCGGTAATGTGCCGACCCAAGACATGAATGCCGCCCTGCCGGTTTCCGCCGAAGAGATCGCCGATGACATCCACCGCTGCTCAATCGCCGGTGCCTCCCTTTTTCATATCCACGCCAGAGACCACCTTGCTCGACCGACACTAGATCCCACCGTATTCAAGTGCATCGTCCGCGCCGTCAAGAAAACCTCCCCGGAGGCCATCCTCCAGCTGTCAACGGGGGCCAGAGCCGGGAAAGGCCGGGAGGATCGGGCAGCCCCCGTCCGTCTCCTGCCCGAAATGGCGTCTTTTACGACCGGATCTACCAACATGCCCGGTATCGTATACGAAAACACTCCGGATTTTTTGGATTTTCTCTCCGGAGTGTTCCAAGAGACCGGCGTAAAGCCCGAAATAGAAGTGTTCGAGGCTGGCATGGTGGCAAATGCCCGGTTTCTGATGAACAAAGGACGATTATCGCCGCCGCTCCATTTCGATTTCGTACTAGGGATTCCGGGGGCCATGCCGGCGTCGGTAAAACACCTTCTCTTCCTATCCGAACTGATACCTCAAGGGTCCACGTGGTCCGTCGCAGGCATCGGCAAAGCCGAAATCCCGATGGCTGCCGCAGCCATTGTCATGGGAGGACACGTTCGGGTGGGACTCGAAGACAATCTTCGCCTGCCGGACGGTTCCCCGGCTACTAATTCAACGCTGGTCGATATGGTGGTCGGCATTGCCCGGACCGTCGGGCGAGAGGTGGCGACTCCCGAAGAGGCAAGGACGATCTTGTCCCTGGATCCGCTAAACAAGGACCGGATTCTGGGTCAGCTTGATTGAGATCGGCAGGGGTGATTGGTGACGGCAACTGCTGCCCGGTCGGCATGGCATTGAGGGGAGGATCGTCATAGGAATTGATCACGAAAGCATTACCGGCCCATTAAATCCCCTGGAGAGGCATCTCTGGTATCAAAGGGCCAAGGGCCGTTACAAATTTGTACAATATGGCTGAGATCATTGCCATGAACGACTTCCGCCCCCCCTGAAGAGGGCGTTGCCCCCACCTGTCAGGTGGTAAGGTCCAGGGGGATTGTTGGGGGGGGCTGGTGATCGATTTGAAGCGGGCGGAACGATGGCACACTGCGACCATGTATTTTATCGAAATCTGAGAAAGAAATATCCCACTGTTGACCGCGCCGAGGGGGTCTATGTGTGGGACACCTCTGGCAAACGGTACATCGACGGGTCCGGCGGGGCCTGTGTCGTCAGCATCGGACATGCCGTCCCCGAAATTCTCGAAGCCATGGCCCGACAGTTTGGGCGGGTGCCCTTTATCCACAGCAGCCATTTTACAAACACGGCGGCCTGCGAATGCGCGGAACTCATATGCCGGATGGCCCCATCGAAATCGTTGAGCAAGGTCTATTTTCTGTCCGGCGGGTCCGAGGCGGTGGAATCGGCAGTCAAGCTGGTTCGTCAGTACTGGCGGGAGGCTGGAAAACCCGACAAGTAGAAAGTCATCTCCCGCTGGTCGAGCTTCCACGGCAATACCACGGGTGCCCTTGCCCTCGGGGGCCATACGGCGAGGCGAAGCCACTATTTGCCTATTTTCCAGTACACTCCCCATATCGAGCCGGCCTATTGCTATCGATGCGGATTTGGAGACGTGCCCGAGTCCTGCCACTTGCAATGCGCCGATCAGCTCGAGCGAAGCATCCTCCACGAGGGGCCGGACTCTGTGGGGGCGTTCATTGCCGAACCTACCGTCGGGGCCACATCAGGAGCGGTCGTCCCTCAGAATGACTACTGGCAGAGAATTCGGGAAATCTGCGATGAATACGACATCTAGCTAATCGCTGACGAGGTGATGACGGGCATCGGTCGCTGCGGCAGAAATTTCTGCATGGAGCACTGGGATGTGATTCCCGATATGATCGTCATGGCAAAAGGGCTGAGCTCCGGGTATACGCCCCTGGGGGCCGTGATGGTCAAAGAGGATATCTTCCAGACCATCCGCAGGGGATCCGGAGTCTTTGTCCATGGCCACACCTATGGGCAAAATCCCCTGTCAGCGGCCGTTGGCGCTGCGCTCCTCCATTACATTCAGGACAATGATCTGGTCAAACGCTCCGAGCAGATGGGCGCCTATCTCATTGAGCGGCTCCATAGCCTTTCCGACGTTGACATGGTAGGCGATATCCGAGGACTGGGCCTATTCGCAGGCATCGAACTGGTTCAGGATAAAAAAAGTCGCCAGTGGTTCGACCCAAGCCTCAAGGTCAACATTCAGGTGGCCAACCAGGCGTTTAATCGAGGACTCATCATCTACCCGGGCAGCGGCGGCATTGACGGCATCCACGGCGACCACATTCTTCTCGCCCCGCCGTTTACCATCACCCAATCCCAGATCGACGACATGGTGGATATCCTTCGGCGGGCCATCCATTCCGTCGAGGCCATGAGCAGCGATTAGGAACAACGCGGTCCCCCCGGTCCTCGGCAATCCCTTTCACCTGGCGATCCGGCCACTCGTCGATCCACAGTCGTCCCTCCCGCCCAGGAACACGCCATAAAAAAACAAGCTATTCAAATTTGTAATTTTTTTGGCAAAACTATTACAAATATGTTTTCTGCATTCCTTTATTTATCATCCATTGAACTGCTATTAATAACCATTACAGGTTGTTAATTGACGCATGGCAGTATGGCATGGGTTCTGCAGAATAGTCCCCTGCAACTCCTTTTTATCCGAATCCGGGATGGGTGATGAACACGGTAGACACACAGGCCGCCAGCCAGCTCAAAATCAACCGGGACAAACTGATTCGCAGCTTTGTCAACGCCGGCAATCGCCGGTTTTTGGAGCAGCATACGCGGCTGATCGACGATTACTTTCAGAACAGCTTTGCCGGCAGTCATGTGGGGCCGCGAATGGGAATCGATCGGAACCCTTATGCGATCGTTGCCCTTGGTGGATATGGCAGGACCGATCAGTGCATCCATTCCGACGTCGATCTGTTGATCTTATTCCGAAAAGATCTCCCTCCATCGGCAGAAGGACTGATCCGGGAAATCGTCTACCCCCTTTGGGACATCGGGCTCGACGTGGGACATGCAACACGGTCCTTAAAGGAATGCATCTCTTTGGCCGGCAAAGATTTCGAGATCCTCACGCCATTACTCGACGCCCGCTTCGTATGCGGAATGTCCAACCTCTACACCCGGTTGATCGATCAGCTGTGGGACAAGGTCATTCACCGAAAAGGGAAAAAAATTGTCGATTGGCTGGTGCAAACCAATGAAGAGCGCCATTTCCAGTTCGGCGATTCGTCCTACCTTCTCGAACCCAATCTCAAGGAGGGGCTTGGGGGCCTGCGGGATTACCACACCCTCTTGTGGATCGCCAAAATCAAATCCAAGATTAAGGAGCCCAGGGACTTGGAGTATTTCGGGTATCTCTCCCACAGAGAATACCGGCAATTTACGGCGGCCCTCGATTTCATTTTCCACGTCAGAAACCATCTTCACCTGCTCAATGGTCGAAAATACGACCGACTCAATTTCGAGAATCAGATTCTGCTGGCCAAACGACTGGGTTACAAAGTCTCCAATGGTCAGCAGCCGGTAGAGCGATTCCTTGGGGATCTCCACCGACATATGGATTTTGTCAAACAACAACACCTGATGTTTTTGTTCGAGCAAGGGTACGTCAAACAGAACAAGCGCCATAGACGTCGCTCGAAAGTGGCCAAGGTGGACGGTATTGAGGTCGTCAAGGATGCGCTTCATTTCCCGTCGACGCGGCCTATCCCCAAACGGCCGGAGCTGCTCATCAAGATTTTCGAGGAAAGCGCCAGGCTCAAGCTCCCGCTAAGTGCTGAAGCCCGCCGGGTCGTCTACGAGTTTCGGCACCTCATGGGCCGGGAGCTACGATCTTCCCCCCAGGTGGTCAAATCGTTTGAAAAAATCCTGTTGTCGCCGGCCCCCACCTTCAACGTCCTAAACGGAATGCTCAGCACCGGGCTATTGGTGGGGCTCATTCCAGCATTTAGACACATCGTCGATCGGATTCAGTATGACGAATACCATCTCTACCCGGTGGATCGGCACCTGCTCCGAACGGTTCTCACCTTGAAAAGCTTCACCGAGGACGGCAACGGGGCTTCCGACCGTCTGGCCGTTCAGCTCTACAGCGAGATTCGTCAACGCAAGCTTCTCCTCTGGGGGGCGCTGCTCCATGACATCGGCAAGGGGACGGATGGAGAAAGTCATTCGGAAGCCGGGGCCCGGATGGTCAGGGTGATTTTGGAGGAAAAAGGATACCGACCGGAAGATATCGATACGGTGGTGTTTCTGGTTCGAGACCACCTGCTCCTGGCCAAGACCGCCACCCGTCGGGATATCAACGATGAGGAGACGGCCATATCGGTGGCCCGACAGGTCAAGGATGTGGACCGGCTGAAAATGCTTTATTTGCTGACGGCGGCCGATTCCATGGCGACCGGACCGAAAGCCTGGAACGGCTGGACCTCCGCCCTTTTCAAAGACCTATTTTTCAAGGTCCTCAATATTCTCGAGAAGGGAGAACTGGCCAGCGCCGAGGCCGTCGCCGCTGGCGAACAGAAGCGGGATGCCGTTTTGGCGACCGCCAGAACGACAAAGGAGCGCCATCAGCTGGAAATCCTCTACAACGTGATGTCGCCCCGGTACCTGTTGAACGTGCCGGCCGAAGACATCTTCAGTCATATCCGCCTCCATCAGAGCAAAGGTGAGATGCCTTTCGTCTGGGAGGTGACGCCCTCCCCCGATGGCGAAACCCGCATCGTTACCCTTTGTGCACAGGACCGTCCCGGGTTGTTCTCAAAGATTGCCGGTGTCTTCACCCTGAACGGCATCGACGTGCTCGATGCCCAGGTTTTTACCTGGAGAAACAACATCGCCCTGGACATATTTAAGGTCACCCCTCCGCCGGACACCATCTTCGAGGCAGAACGATGGGAGCGGGCTGCAGGGCACCTCACCGATGCCTTGAGTGGCAACCTGCTGCTCAGGGATAAACTAAAGAGCCGTCTGGCTGTGCGGCGGACCATCGACCCGGCGCTCATGGGCAGACCTCAGCAGGTCAGCGTCGACAACTGCACCTCAAGCTTCTTCACGATTATAGAAGTCTTCTCGTACGATTTACCGGGGTTGCTGTTCCGTATCACCGATGCGCTTTTCCGATGCCGACTTGATGTCTGGGTCGCAAAAATCGCCACCCAAGTGGATCAGGTAGTCGATGTATTCTATGTGAGGGATTTTGACGGCCAGAAGGTCGATAGCCCTGATCAGGTGGAACAAATCAAAAAAACGGTCATGGAAGCGCTTCCCAGTCAACCAAAAACATTATTCGAACAGGAGGGAAATCCATGTTGAGGCGTTTGTGGAGCAGAAGATTGCTGTTAACGGTAGCAACCGGTTGGTTTTTATTGGCCGCCGTGCCATACGCGCTGGCCGAAGATCAGCTCAATTCCGGTGATACGGCCTGGATCATTGTTTCCACGGCCTTGGTGATGGTGATGACTCCGGCCGGACTGGCCCTATTCTACGGAGGCCTATCCCGGTACAAGAACCTCCTGAACACTATCGCCATGACCCTCGTGGCCTATTGTCTTGCCAGTGTGATCTGGGTGGTCGGGGGCTACTCTCTGGCCTTCGGTCCCAGTCTGGGAGGGATGGTGGGAGGACTTGACCATCTGTTCCTAAAAGGAATTGGTGTCGACAGTCTCTCGGGAACGATCCCTACCTACGTCTTCCTGTTGTTTCAGATGACCTTCGCATGCATTACCGTCGCCTTGGTTCTTGGGTCCGTTGTGGATCGCATGAAATTTTCCTCTTGGATCGTGTTTACTGTCTTATGGGTGATTTTGATCTACTGCCCCATGGCCCATTGGGTGTGGGGTGGCGGCTGGATGGGGGCGATGGGGGCTTTGGATTTTGCGGGAGGCACCGTCGTTCACATTAACGCCGGTGTCGCGGGCCTCGTGTTGTGCCTCATGCTGGGCAAACGCATCGGCTTCGGTAAAGACGCCATGTTCCCGTCCAGCATCACCCTGACGGCTCTGGGCGCGGCCCTTCTCTGGTTCGGTTGGTTCGGTTTCAACGCCGGCAGTCAATTGGCCGCCGACGGCATCGCCGCCTCGGCATTCCTGGTGACCAACACCTCTGCGGCCGTGGGCGCCCTGGCCTGGATGGCTGCCGAGTGGGTGGGTACTCGAAAACCAACGGTGCTCGGCATGGCATCGGGAGTGGTGGCAGGGCTGGTCGCCATTACCCCGGCCGCCGGATTCGTCAGCATGCCCTCCTCCCTCATCATCGGTATTGTCGCGGGACTTCTGGGCTATTTCAGTGTTGCCAAACTGAAGGAGCGCCTGGGATACGATGATTCCCTCGACGCCTTTGGGGTCCATGGCGTCTGCGGCATCTGGGGTGCGCTTGCTACCGGTTTTTTCGCCGATCCTTCGGTCAACGAGGCCGGGGTCGGACTGTTTTTCGGAAACCCTGGCCAAGTATGGATCCAGATCGTTTCAATCCTGGCCACTGCTGCCTTCACTGCTGTCGGGACGTGGATCATTGCGATGATTACCCGGGCCGTCACCGGTGGCCTGAGGGTCGATCGGGATTCTGAAATCGAGGGGCTCGACAGTTCTCAACACGGCGAACGGGGATTTGAAATCGCCTTTTAACCCGCAACGGTTCAGGACAAATTATACCCATAGGAGGAACAACCATGAAGAAGATCGAAGCGATCATCAAGCCGTTCAAGCTCGATGACGTCAAAGAGGCCCTGAATGACATCGGCATCCAGGGAATGACCATCACCGAAGTCAAGGGCTACGGTCGTCAGAAAGGGCACAAAGAAATCTACCGGGGGGCCGAATACGTGGTCGATTTCATCCCCAAAGTCAAAATTGATGTGGTGGTGCCGGCCAGCCAGGCTGCCCAGGTTGTGGATAAAATCAGGGAAGCGGCTCACACTGGAAAGTTGGGTGACGGGAAAATTTTTGTCTTCACCGTTGAGGAAGCGATTCGCGTCCGGACCGGTGAGACGGGAGCCGACGCCATATGATTGATCACCGTCATCGTGTTCGCTGTTATCGATAGATACCAATCGCATTGTAGCCAACCAAGGAGGAAACGTTCATGAAACCCAAAGAGGTACTTGATTTCGCAAAGGATAACGGAGCCAAAGTGGTCGATTTCCGTTTCATCGATTTTCCAGGCATCCAACAGCATTTCACCGTACCCATCGGCGAGCTGTCAACGGAGAGTTTCGACGACGGATACGGTTTCGACGGCTCCAGCATCCGGGGCTGGCAGCCCATCAACGCCAGTGACATGCTGGTCATCCCCGATCCAGCCACCGCCAGAATGGATCCTTTTTTCGAAGTGCCGACCCTGGTATTGCTTTGCAACATCGTTGACCCGATCACCCGGGAATCCTATACCCGCGACCCCCGCTACATCGCACAGAAAGCGGAGGCCTATTTGAAGAGCACCGGTATCGGAGACACGGCTTACATCGGTCCGGAGGCTGAGTTTTTCATCTTTGACGACATTCGTTTCGAATCGGCCCGCAACGGGGCATTCTACGAGATCGATTCGGTCGAGGGCATTTGGAACACCGGACGGGATGAGGCCCCGAACCAGGGCTACAAACCCCGCCACAAACAAGGATATTTCCCGGTTCCCCCGACAGACAAATTTCAGGATTTGAGAACGGAGATGCTGCTGACCCTGGAGAATCTGGGTATCCCCATCGAGGCGCAGCACCATGAAGTGGCCACTGCCGGTCAGGCCGAAATCGACATGCGATTCCAGCCCCTGGTTCAGATGAGCGATCAGCTGCTGTGGTTCAAATATGTCCTTAAAAATGTTGCCTACCGTCATGGGTACACCGTGACCTTTATGCCCAAACCGCTCTTCGAGGACAACGGGACGGGAATGCACACCCATCTGAGCATCTGGAAAGAGGGTCAGCCCCTGTTCGCCGGCGACGGCTATGCCGGCGTTTCCGAAACGGCCCTCCACGCCATCGGCGGAATTCTCAAGCATTGCAAAGCCGTGTGCGCCTTTACCAACCCGACCACCAATTCCTACAAGCGTCTGGTGCCCGGTTTCGAAGCGCCGGTCAATCTTGCCTATTCGAGCCGTAACCGGAGTGCGGCCATCCGCATCCCCATGTATTCAGCATCGCCCAAAGCCAAGCGGATCGAGTTCAGAACACCCGATCCGTCCTGCAATGGATACTTGGCGTTTTCAGCGATCTTGATGGCCGCTCTCGACGGCATCGAAAACAAAATCGATCCCGGTGAGCCCCTGGACAAGGATATCTACGGGCTGCCTCCGGAGGAACTGGCCGAAATTCCATCGGCTCCAGGCTCCTTGGACGAAGCACTGGCCGCCCTGGAAGCCGACCATGACTTCCTGCTCAAAGGCGATGTTTTCACCAAAGACGTGATCGACACCTGGATTGAATACAAAACCGAAAACGAGGTCAACGAAATCAAACTTCGACCTCATCCCCACGAGTTCTTCCTTTACTATGATATCTAAATGCCCATTGCCCGGTGCCGCGACTTCAAGGCACCGGGCAATCCCCCGGGCCATAGCGCACAACTCCTTTTAACTCACCGATACCGCTTTAAATACTGCCGAAAATCCTCTGGAACCGTCTTTTCGACCAGCGACGACGAGTTCTCAAAGACCTGTTTGCAGCCGTTTGTTACGCGATCAGTATCCGTATTATTACCGTAATTATACCGTATTGCCATCTGAGAGAAAACCGTCATAATGAAGACAAACAGGATTGGTTTTGTCTATGGTTGCTATCGGCATCTCCCTGGGACACGAGGGGCCGGCAACCGGCAGGATTCCCTGAGGGACGGATGCGATTCCGTCTTCTAATTGCCGACCTGGGAGCAGATTGAAATGACAGGTGAGGAACTGAATCGACTGCTGGCTGAAAAAGTTAACATCTCACAAAAAAAGGCCAAACTGGTCATCGACACGATGTTTGCATGCATGGCCGATACGTTGAGCCGAAATGAGCGGGTGGACATTCGGGGCTTCGGCACCTTCAAAGTCAAGCACTACGAGGGATATGAGGGGAGAAACCCCAAAACGGGCGAGCCGGTCGCCGTCAAGCCAAAAAAATTACCGTGTTTCAAGGTCGGAAAAGCGTTGAAGGAACGGATGAACACAGACGCGGATCATTGAGCAACCGGAAACCTTGATACGGCAGCCATGCGGTTCAAAACCACGTTCCGACGCCCACGCCCCCGCCAGAGCCGCCAGAACCCACCCCGACCCCGAAGGATACCCCAGGCCCACTGGATCCGGCACTCGGAATCCATAACTTGGTTTCCATGGGTTCGATTCGTGGCAGGGTAATGGAATGCCCCCCCACCTGCTGCTCGCTTTTTCCAACAACTCTGCCCACCACCGTTATGTAATAGCTTCTCCGATAAACTTCCGGGTCCAAAAAGGATTCCGTCTCAATGATAAACCGCCCGGACGATCCTTTCTCCGCTTTGGGCCGATCCGAGGCCGCGTCAAGGGGATGCTGGAGAACGGTCACTTCACTGATGGTCGATCCGGTGGTCACCTCCAGTATTCGGCCACCGACCAAAACGACCTTACCATTGAACCCGTCCGGATTTTGCGAGAGAGGGTCGAAGGGGCCGCCATAATCGACCAAGGCCTTGCTCTGGCTCGAGATACCCGTCGCACAAGCAAGCAGAAGCAACCAAGAAGCCAATACCGCCCCAAGTCGGCAGGCACGTCCTTTCGGGATCGAAATGGTCCTCATTGTTCGATATCCTTTCTTCCATCCATCGCTGCGGATAGGCAAGCAGCCTCATCAGCCCAGCCCACCTTTCGGCAAAGAAATGCCCAGAGGGCCTGGCGATCGGCCTCCGTCTCTCTCGTAACTTCCCGAACATGAACCGGATGAAGGCGCCTGTCCAGCCAGAATCCACCGGGTGCGAGTCGAGGCTCATCAGCCGCGGCAAGCCATACCACCGTGTCGGCTCCTTGATGAGGCGATCGAAGTATCCGTCTCGCTATTCGGTGAAATCCGGGCAGGCTTTTGGAGATGCCCGGAGTGTCGACCCATCCCGGATGCATGGAATGAACGGAAACCCCTCGTTTTGCGAGGACATCGTTCCATATGGTGGTTAGGATCACCTGAGCACGTTTGGCAACCGCGTAGGCCTGAACGCCGTTGTAACGAGGGGCGGGTTGCTCCAGAAGACCAATGGACATGGGCTGCAGGTACATTCCCCCTGAAGACACCATGATAATCCGGGAGGGAGAACTGGCCGTCAGGGTCGGTATCAGAAGATTCGTCAGCAGGAAAGGGCCCATCAGATTGACCGCCAGGGACATGTCGTGACCCTCGGGGGTTTGCTGTTGGTGTCGGAACAGAGCGCCTGCATTATTGATCAGCCCATGGATGCCACCGGGCCTCCGAACGAGCCGATCCGCCAACTGCCGGACCTGCTCCATTCGACTCAAATCCGCCAGTTCGAAAAAAACGGATGGGTTGCCGGTGTGACGGCGTACCTCGCCGACAACCGCTTCTGCGGATAACGGATTGCGGGCAACCACGATCACGGTTGCCCCCATTCCTGCCAGCCGATAGGCCGCCGCCTTCCCAATGCCTGAGGTGGCGCCGGTCACCACATGGCATCGACCGGAAAGATCCTTGGCCATGGGCCTCCACCGACGGCGACTCCAGTGATATCCCAACCGCGAAAACCCAATCAATCCTGGTAAGATCGTGGCGTCGGCAAGGCGTGCGCCCGGTGTGATCCGCAGTCCGGCGATGGGTGGCGTGAAGGCCTGGCACAATCGCGTCAGGGCAATCCGGGCATTTTGCTTGAACCACATCTTGACGAGAATGGCAGCGATCCCGGCCGGAGGCGAGGCTGCCGTGACCCAGACCCGATAGTGGACACGGGTTCCCCCGTCAAAGGGCGCGAGGGTGATCTGATCCACGGCCTGGAAAGTCTCCCCCCGTCCGGAAAATTCCATGAATGCCGGAGGAACGAACCGGGTGATCCGGTAAGTCATGTGAATGGAAAACGGCCCCAGTGTCATTACCAGTCGGAACCTTGATCCTTCGCTTATAGGGCCTTGGGACAGGCGGGAGGCCTCCGCGACGCTCGGATCCCATTCGGACAGGTTAGACATGTCGGAAAGGAAACGAAAGGCGGCTTGAGGCCTGTCGGGGAGCCATATGGATCGGTTCAGGCAAACCATTATCTCACCTCGTTAGACAGGGTCAACGACCTGTTTCGGCAATCAAGGTGTCCATCGAAGTCGATGTCACAGGCTAGGGTCAGGCCTTCGTCTGTCAACCGCTTATCTTGCCCGTCATGGCGAAGCTATAGAGCACAAGCCACGCTTTTGCGTCCACTCGGGCATCGACGTCGAGGCACAAACCCCGGGCATCACTCTGATCGACAAAGCGAACGGTTATATCTTCGGAGGCCTCATTGGCATCGATCGATGGGGCTCCGCTGCACTCGCAAAAGACCATGCTGATGGACTCGTCCGTCATTCCCGAGGAAGAGTAAATGGGGGGGCTTATACTCGATATGCGACCAAGGTCGAGCCCTGTTTCCTCCTTCAATTCCCTGACTGCCGCGCCTTCAATGGTTTCACCCGGGTCCACGAGGCCGGCGGGGAATCCGTATTGATAGCCGCCAAGAGGAACCCTGAATTCTTTGATGACGACGACGGCACGCCGGTCGACATGGGTCGCAGCGATCACAACCGCGTCCGGCCGGTCGAAACGACCGGATGTCAGTTTCGGAGGATCGTTCCGGGAAACAAATACCCATTGTTTTCTTGAACCCAAGCGATCTTGGTAGTCCGTGCCGAAAAGACTCAAATGTCCCTGGCTCATCAGTCGACGGGTTTCAAAAAGATCCATATCATCAGCCCCTTATCTGTAGTCGAAAATACTTTTTTGCTCAAGTCGGATGACGGTTCGGTCGATAGATCGATTATCAACAACCGTTTCCTGGCGAAAGCTGTCGATGCCAGAGGCCGTTTCAAAGAGGATTTCCCCTATGAGAACCCCAATCACGGCTCTGATGATCATCGCGATGATGACCACCGGCTGTTCCACCCACGTTCAGCTGGTCGAGATTGATGAGCAAATGGCATTCGGTTATGAGTACGTTGGCGCCTTCCATGAGGACCATGATCCGGCAGCGCTGTCCCCCAGCCTTCTCATGCCCTACATGGACGTAACCGGGTGCCGGCGGCGGGTCGTTGAGAGGGCTGCCGGGGCCGGGGCAACCCACATCGTTTGGCTTTATGACACGGGGGTTTCCGCTGCCGCGATGGCCTACCGGTGTCCTGAGCTCTGCGGCGAGCTGCCGGTTGTCACCGAACTTAAAATCGAGACCATCGCGCCCGCGGCGGTCACCGGTTTTCTCTTTTTATGGTGAGTGGTTTCATCTACTGACCGTTTTCATGGAACCCCTCAGAGAATGACGGCACCGGTTCTTGACGTGTCGTAACCGCCCAAAGCGTTCACCCGCTCCTTGAAACGGCGGCTGCAGATTGTCTCCAGCAGGCGCTGGATCATCGTGACTTCGAACACCGCCTCGGGTATCACCAGATCGTATTGCTCACTGACCACTGGAACAAAATCAAGCCCCAGGGCTTTGGCGGCGGCACTGATGCCTAACCCAACATCTGCTGTTCCACTCAGTACCGCCACCGCCACCGCCATGTGAGTGAACTCTTCGTTGTCGTAGCCCATTATGGCCGAGGGGTCGATACCGGTTTCCTCCAGGCGGTAGTCAAGAAGGATTCGGGTACCCGAGCCCCCCTGCCGGTTGATGAAAGCGATGTTGTCTCTTCGCAAATCCTCGATGGATTGGATCCCTTTCGGATTTCCTTTTGGCACGATCAGGCCCTGGTCCCGGATAACCATATTCACGAGACGAACCGGGGTCTCTGGCAGATAGCGCCGGATGTAGGAGACATTGTAGCTGCCGTCTGACGTATCCAGGAGATGAGCCCCTGCCAGATGGCATACGCCGCGGCGGACGGCCATCAACCCCCCCATGCTGCCGACATGGCTTGAGGAAAGAGAACATCCGGTGCCGTCCCGATGCAGCTCATCGGCCAGAATATCAAGGGTATTGTCATGGCTGCCCACAATCAGGATGGTTTGATCCAGGCTCGCCGGGGGCCTCAGAAGCTCGGCCTCGGTTATTTCCCCATCACCCAGGCCTTCGCTGGATGACGGTATCCTGACAATCCCGTCTGCCTCCGTCAACGTGGTGATGCTACCGGCCCCCCGGGGAAGCGGCGCGGCAACGACCCGATCACCCACCCGCCCAAGCTTGACCCGTAAGAATTCTTCAAGGCCCAGCTTCGAGGGTATTTTCCGGCTCGTCTCAACGACGACCCTGGGTCGGGGCTCCTCGACGATGCCCAACAGACCGCACAGAACCGGCTGGACCAGCTGTTCAAACACCATAATTGCCGATACCGGATAGCCGGGGATGCCAATAACGGGCTTCTGACCGACACACCCCACCAGGGCCGGTTTGCCGGGCATCATGGTGACGCCGTGAACGAGAAGTTCACCGATATCCTCCACCACCTGTCTGGCGAAGTCCTCCGACCCGGCGGAAGACCCCCCCACCGTGAGAACCATATCAAAGGGACCTTCAACCGCCTGACCGACGGCATCCGCAATGGCCGTCGGATCGTCTGATACGAATTCATGACGCTCGGCCTCGCCTCCAAGCGCTTCGACCAGAGCGGCCAGCACGGCTGAGTTCGTTTCGAGCACTTGTCCGGGTTTAAGGGCGTCCAGATCGGCCGACCGCCAGTCCACCAACTCCGACCCTGTGGGCAATATGAGAACCCGCGGCTTTTCCCTGACAGTGACGGACAATATGCCTGCGGACAGCAGCGCCCCGAGGCAGTATGGCGTCAATCGATGATTCCGTGCGAAGAGCAGTTCAGTCGCAACGATGTCTTCCCCCATTCGGCGAACGTGCTGCCAGGGAAACGCCGGCGCCTCGATTTCAAGCCTCCCCTCGTCGAGGACTCTAACCTGCTCAATCATGATCACCGCGTCGGTTCCTTCGGGAAGAACGTGGCCGGTATTGAGAAAAACCGTGTCCCGGCCCACGGTCAACCGCCGTGGTCGGGTTTCGGACGCTCCGAAGGTGTCGGCCGCCTTCACGGCGATACCGTCCATGGCGGCGGCGTGGAAGTTGGGCGAAGACAATCTCGCAAAAACAGGCGTGGCGAGGATGCGGCCCACCGCATCGACGGATGGGATGGTAGCGGATTCCGGTTTCGGTTTTCCTCCGAACCGCTCCAGAACCACAGTGCGGGCATCTTCAAGGGATTTCATCTTGAGGTAAATGTTGCGTTTGGCGGTCATGGGGCTGTTGCCATCCTTCTGTTGAAAGGGTAATGGGAATGGGTTCAAGGGTTAAATCGCTATGACATCGACGACGGTGCCGGCGTCTAAGCCCTCGCTGTTGGCATCGATGCAGACAAGCCCGTCGGCCATGACCATGGTGTTCAAAAGCCCGGACTTTCCTAGTACGGGATCGGCACAAAGGCTGCCGTTCTTCTCGATGAGACGAACCCTGACAAAATCCGATCGCCCCTGGGAAGAGGGCAGGTTTCGGGTCAGGGTCGCCGATAACCGTCGGCGATGAGGGGGATGATGTCCCAGGCCCCCGATTCTCGCGATAAACGGACGCACGAGGACGACAAAAACGATCATGGCCGAGGTGACGTGACCGGGGAGCCCCCAGATCATTCGGTTGCCGGAGCGGCTCAAAATGGTCGGCTTTCCCGGACTGATGGATACCCCGTGGACAAGGATGTCGGGCTCTGGAAGGCGGCGGAGGACATCCAGGGTATAGTCCCGGGTTCCTACCGAACTTCCACCCGAAATGAGTACGGCATCACACGTTTGAACGGCCTCGAGGCAGGTGCGGAAGAGCAGATCGACATCATCCCTGACGATACCAAAGCCGATGGGCTGCGCTCCCTCCATGGTGCAGAGGCCCGAGAGGGTCGTGGTGTTGGTATCTCTGATCTGGCCGGGTCCCGGCCGATGATCCACCGGCACCACCTCATCCCCTGTCGAAATGACAGCGATTCTCGGTTTTCTGTAGACCGGGATGTCGCCCCTCCCCAGCGCGGCCAGAAATCCGGCCTCCTGGGGGCGGATCCGTCTGCCTTTCCGGATCAGCGTGTCCCCCGCCAGAATGTCTTCACCTCTTTGGATGACATGCTGCCCTGGGGCAACGCTTTTGTAAACCTCGATGGTCGATTCATCGAGAGCTTCGGTGTGCTCTATCATGACAACGCTGTCCGCACCGTCTGGAAGCATGCCCCCGGTGGCGATGCGGACGGCCTGTCCTCGCCCGACGGTCATCCTGGGCGTATCGCCCATGGCAACGGCACCCACAACCGCTAAAAAGGCGGGGTTTCCTTCAGAAGCACCGAAGGTGGAAACACCCTTTACGGCGAAGCCGTCCATCGTGGATCGAGGAAATCCGGGAACATCCTCATCCGCCGCCACATCCATGGAAAGGATCCGGCCGATCGCATCGGATAGGGGAACGATCTCTTCTTCCACCGGCAAAAAATCTGAGGCGCGGCTCAACACCGCTTCCAGGGACTGGACGTTGAAAAAGGTCTCCATGTGCAATCCTCCAGCCGATACGCCCAATGAATGGGGCCTATCTTTCGTATTGGCGATGAAAACCGGCCAAGTCCCCAAATTCGGAGGCGGGGACATCGCTTCGGTCGTGAAGGCCGATCTCACGTCCTTAAAGCGGACGCCTGGCCTCGGGATTGAGACAGTTGGGGGGCATTTTCCCGGCCAGTCCCTCCAGCAGGTTGTCCGCGGCAAGGGTTGCCATCCGGTGTCGGGTCGCGACCGTGGCGCTACCAATGTGAGGCGCCAGAACGACGTTGTCCAGTAAGGCAAGTCCCGGCGCCAGATCAGGCTCGTTTTCATATACATCGAGGCCGGCGGCAAACAACGCGCCTCGGCTCAGGGCATCGACAAGGGCCGACTCGTCTACCACCGGTCCTCTGGACGTGTTGATGAGGCAGGCCGTTGGCTTCATCATCGCCAGAGCCGCCTTTCCGATCAGGTGATGAGTATCCGACGTCAGGGGGACATGGACCGACACATAGTCCGAGCGGCTCATGAGATCCGGCATGGAACAGAACGTCAACCCAAGACGGTTTTCCACCTCGGCCGACAAACGCTTACGGTTGTGATACAGCAGGGCCATATGGAAACCTTGGGCCCGCCGCGCCAGGGCCTGACCGATCCGGCCCGCGCCAATGATACCGAGGACGCTCCCGCTGATCTCCTGTCCCAAAAAATGTTGCGGCGCCCAGAATCGGAAACGGCCATTTCGGGTGCGCCGATCGCCTTCAGCGAGTCGGCGACCCGATGCAAGAATAAGGGCAAAGGCCAGGTCGGCGGTGGCGTCGGTCAGCACGCCCGGGGTGTTGGACACCCATACGGCGTTTTCCGTGGCAGCATCCATATCGATGTTGTCGTATCCCACCCCATGATTGGCGACGATACGAAGCCGGGGGGCGGCGACCAGGAGCTCTCGGTCGACCTTTTCGGTGATCATGGTGATCAGACCCTCCCGATCCGATATCCGTTTCAGCAACTCGGCACGTGATATGGGCCGATCCTCATCGTGGCAATCCACGCTGTGATTCCCAGCGATGCGCGCCAGAACGGACGGTGGCATTCGACCGCTGATAAAGACATTCATTGTCAATCCTTCCGGTCTGGATGGTGAAATATCCCAAAAAGGGGTATATGATGCCTTTACAGGGTCGGGAAATCAATAGATGAAAGACGCCTCGCAGCCGTTCCCAAGGCTCAGACATCTTCCAGGAACCGATGGAACCACATTCTCTTGAAAAATCCCTGTAATACTGTATCATTAGCCTTTTAATGCCGATACCGATGGTTTCGATGGCATATCCGAACAGAGAGGACTCCCATGACCGTGGCAGCAGACGCTGTGACCGCTTCCGAGCGGGCCCCAAAACCCGAGTTTCTAACCCAAACGCTTTTTGAACATTTCGATCTTCCTCCGCAAGTCACCCAGGGACTCTCGGAAGCCGGATTTGTTCAGTGTACTCCTATTCAGGCCCAGGTGCTTCCGGTGGCCCTAACGGGCAAGGACATTGCCGGTCAAGCCCAAACCGGCACCGGAAAAACCGCGGCATTTCTCGTGACGATGTTAAGCCGCCTTCTATCGATGCCCGACCGGAAGCCAAACGTGCCATCGGCCATCATCGTCGCCCCAACCCGAGAGCTGGCCGCCCAGATTTACGATGAAGCCATGGTCATCGGCCGACACACGACCCTCACCTTTGCCCAAATCGTTGGCGGCGTGGATTACCAGAAACAGGCTGCCCTCCTAAAAAAGGGCGTGGATGTGGTGATCTGCACCCCAGGGCGCATCATCGACTATTTCAAGCAGGGGGTCTTCAAAACCGATGATATCCATATCGCAGTCATCGATGAAGCGGATCGGCTTCTGGATTTAGGCTTCGCA
The DNA here is from genome assembly GCA_942491115.1 of uncultured Desulfobacteraceae bacterium. Lineage (GTDB taxonomy): Bacteria > Desulfobacterota > Desulfobacteria > Desulfobacterales > UBA5852 > CALNZV01. The sequence continues at coordinate 1,269,422 of CALNZV010000020.1, read as the reverse complement.
AAGGACATGCGGTTTCTTCTCCGCAAGCTTCCCCACTACGACAAGCGGCAGTCCATGCTTTTTTCCGCCACCCTTTCCTACCGGGTTCTCGAGCTGACTTACGAGTATATGAATCTGCCGGAATTCATCTCGGTAACGCCCCAGGAGATCACCGTCGACGGGATCGAACAATCCCTCTTTCACGTGGGAAAGGAAAAAAAGCTGACCCTTCTGTTGGGTCTGCTCAAGCGGGAAGACTGGCACCGGATTCTTATCTTTGCCAACACCAAGTCCGGCGTCGATTGGCTGGCCCAGAAACTAAAAGGAAATGGGTATCCGGCGGAAGGGATTACCGGAGACCTCCCGCAGAAAAAGCGGTTCCGCCTGATGGAGCAGTTCAAGAACAACGAAGTGAGGATCCTGGTGGCCACCGACGTGGCGTCCAGGGGCATTCATATCGAGGACATCTCCCATGTGATCAACTACGATCTCCCCCAGGACTCGGAAAACTTCATCCACCGCATCGGGAGGACGGCCAGGGCAGGCAAGACCGGTCGGGCACTGTCCCTTGCCTGTGAAACCTATGTGCTGCATCTTGAGCCGATTGAAGAAATGCTTGGATTCAAGATACCCGTCGTATGGCCGGAGGATGACTGGTACGGAGAGGATGTTGCGGGTCCGGTCAGGGTCGCATTCAGGTCGAAACCGGCAGGCAGGTCCCCTGCCAAAAGGACTGGTACCCCAAAACCGAAAGAAAAAGCCCAAGGAAGCCCCCCCTCAACCCTAATGACTCCCACTGGCGATCCCAGACCTCCGGGATACTTCCCCGGCACCTTCTTCGGTTTTACGCAAGAATCCAAAGCGGACCCATCCAACGGTTCGATGTCGGAGAGCGCCCCAGAGGAAACCTCTCCCGCTCTCCCTGATAAGGGGGAATCCGCCGGAAAGAAGCGGCGGCGGCGACGGCGGAAGAAAAAAGCCGGTGGTCCCGTTGTGGGTGAAACCCAAGAGCCCGCCCCAAGCAGCCAACCGGATACTGCTGAATCGGCCCCTAAAAGCCGAAGGCCCCGCCGACCCCGACCGAAGCCATCGCCTAGCCCAGGGCCGACAGGGACATCCGACGAGGCAAAACCAGCACCGACGCCCTCGCCAACGCCAGTGATACCGCCCGAGGATAGTGCCGGCACATGATCTCGGACCTATCAAGGGGGGGCATTATCGACACGGTTTTGAAACACAATGCCGGCTTCAGATCCTCCGGGTGAGCATCCATGGGACATATATTTGATTTCCAAGAAGCCAAGGCCTTCGAGCAGTGGCTGAACAGTCCCCACCGTCGGATTTCAGCCGAGCTCGAAACCCGCCTCATGATGGAAATGCTCGCACCCATGAGGGGGGAGAGCCTGCTGGATATCGGCTGCGGCACCGGCAGCAGCCTCTATGCATTTCTGGAAACCGGGGTTCAAGTCACCGGCATCGACCCGTCGCCCTACATGCTCGACATCGCCATTGCCAATGTGCTCAACCGTGTGGATTTCTACCGTTGCTTTGCCGAAGATCTTCCTTTCGACGACAACTCCTTCAACTACGCCAGCCTTGTCACCACCTTGGAGTTCGTCGATGATCCTTACAAAGCCCTTGAAGAAGCCTGCAGGGTCGCCAAAGACCGTATTTTCATCGGCGTCTTGAATCGGTATGCCATCAAGGGGCTGGAGCGTCGGGTCAAGGGCATTTTCGTGCCGAGTATTTTCAACCGCGCTCGGTTTTTCAGTGTCTGGGAGCTTAAACAGATGATCAACGACATTCTCGGTGATGCCCCGGTATCCTGGAGAACCGTCTGTCAGCTGCCCGGCCCATCGGGAAAGCTCCTCTTCCGCCTGGAGAAGTCAAAGTTGGTTCAGCGCTGCCCCTTCGGTGCGTTTGCTGGCATGGTCGTATCCCTGGTACCGCGATTCCGGACACGGCCGCTGACCCTTCGTTACCGGACTGGCAACGGCAGGGAGCCCGTTCCGGGGCTGCCCCTGACCCACCTCAACAGCGGTCTCGACCTCTAATGAAAGAAGCACTGCTTTACGAAAAAACCGCCGGCCAAAAGGTCCGGTGTTTTCTGTGCCATCACCACTGTCGCATATCGGCAGGCAAGCGGGGGATTTGCGGCGTCAGAGAAAACAGGAAGGGCCGCCTCGACACCCTGGTCTACGGCAGGGTCGTTGCCTCACATGTGGACCCTATCGAAAAGAAACCCCTGTTCCATTTGTTGCCCGGCAGCCGATCTTTTTCCATCGCCACCGTTGGTTGCAACTTCACATGCCGGTTCTGCCAGAATGCCGATATTGCCCAGCTCCCGGAAAACCGCAACGGAATGATCCTGGGCGAAAAGTGGACGCCATCGGCTGTGGTTAGCGAAGCCCAGCTGGGGGGGTGCCGCAGCATCGCCTATACGTACACGGAACCCACCGTATTTTTCGAGTTCGCCCTCGATTGCGCAAGACTAGCAAAAGAGCAGGGCCTATACAATGTGTTCGTCACAAACGGATACATGACGCCTGAAGCCCTGACGATGATTTCTCCTTTTCTGGATGCGGCCAATGTGGACCTGAAGGCCCACTCTGACGACTTCTACAAGCAGATGTGCGGCGCGAGACTCGAGCCCGTCAAAGAAACATTGAGACGAATGTCCCGCCTGGGAATCCTGGTGGAAGTGACCACCCTCATCGTGCCCGGTGCCAACGACGATCCCGACGACCTGCGGGATCTTGCCGATTTTCTGTGCAGTGAACTCGGTCCCGACACCCCCTGGCACATCTCCCGTTTTCATCCCACTTACCGTCTCACTGACCGGAGTTCCACCCCGGTAGAAACACTTCATGCCGCTAGAAAAATCGGGCTTGAAGCCGGACTGCGCTATGTCTATCTCGGAAACGTTCCGGGCAGCGATGGCGAAAACACCTTCTGCAGAAACTGCGGCAATATCGTGATCAACCGCTTCCATTTCAACGTCCGCCAGAACCTGATTGACGGCAACCGTTGTGCCTACTGCCACGAAGAGGTTTTTGGTATTTTTTGATCGTGATCGGCAGCCCCATGACACCCCCACAAAGTTGCACACGCCGCATAGGGCCGCCATTCGTCACCCCCTGCGCCTAAGCGAGAGCGGCCGTCACCCCGGCTCGTTGAGTGTGGAGACGCCTCTGATGGGGTCTTTGACCCGGATACATTGAACAGCGATCAGGGAACAGCCGGCAAGGGCAGCGCCACCGTAAAAGGGGAGGCGATAGTCCGTCATCCAGAGTGCTCCGCCTAAAACGGGAAGCACGACCGCAGCGATGTGATTGATGGTGAATCCGACCGCCATGGTTGGCGCAATGTCTCGAGGATCGCCCACCTTCTGAAAATAGGTGCGGATGGCTATGGAAAAATTGAAGAAAATATGATCCAGAACATACAGGAATGCGACGGCAAGTCTGGAATCGACAGCCGTGTAGGCTATAAAAATGAAGATCAGGCTTGAATATTCCAGGGTCAGAACCCGGCGCTCTCCAAAACGAACGATCGCCTTACCGATAAGCGGACTGATGAAATAATTGATGGCGTTGTTGACGACGAAGAGCAAAGTGATTTCCTGAACCGAGTAGTCAAATCGTTTGACCATGAGGAAAACGGCAAAAGCAATAAAGACCTGTCGACGGGCGCCAGCCAGAAAAGTGAGCAGATAATAGAGCCAGTAGCGGGTTCTGAAAACCATCTGCTTCCGCTGAACCGGTAAATCCCCGCGTGTCGGCCGCTGGAACAGGCCCCAAATTCCGATGGCTGCAAGGACTACCCCCAGCATGAGGTAGATGCGATCATAGCTGAAAACAGGAACGATCAAATATATCAATAGTCCGACAACGATATTCGTGGCGGCTGCAAAGGACCGCTGCCTGCCGAACACCACCGGAGCGGTGGCGATATCGAAATACTGGAGGGTCAATGACTGATTGGTGGTCTCGAAGTAGTGGAAGCCGAAACTCATCACCAGGGTGGTAAAAATGAGGCCGCCGAAGCTCGGAAACAGGCCTGTGAGCCCCGTACCGATACCGAGACACAGAATGGAAACCACACTCAACCGATGCTCCCGCATCATGATCAGGACATAAACGGCCAATAGGGACAGAAAGCCCGGAACCTCTCTTACGGACTGGATGACCCCGATGTGCCAACCATCGAGACCCACCACTTCCACGGCAAAATTGTTAAACAGGGTTCGCCAACCCTGAAGACCAAGAGCCGATGCAACGGTCAGCACGATCAAAAACCGATACATGGGATCGGAGGCAAAGACTGGAAAAATTTTTCCATATTTGTTGGTAGTTTTTTCTATCATGTGGGCAGGCTGCATGGATGTATTACTGGAACATCATAAGTAAAAAATATCATGATTTCACTAAGATGAATTTGCATTCGCATTGTTGTCACCTTAGTTCAAAATTTTGAACCACCACGACATCAGAAGTTTTCCTTTTAAATCAAGCACTTTAGAAAAGTAGGGGCAAATTCGATTCATATTTTTGAACCTGCTGAGGGTTGCTTTCAACGAATGTTGCCAGGTTGTTCGCTGACGACAACGACAAATTAAAATTAATAAATAGATATATCGAACAGTTACTGTTTTCGATCGGGAATGTGGCCGTTCTGGCAAGCCCTTTGCAATATGAGTTCTTGTCCTTGAACGGGACAGACCTAATCCTAATCCTTATTTTTTTCCTCCTTAACGGCTGGCCGCCTCCTACGGTTAGCCGTTATCTTTTTTTAAACCCCTTGTGGGGATCGATAAAAAAAGGACCGGACGTTGATCTGTCGGTGTGATGAACAACACACCACCCTTGGAGGGATTATCTGTTGAGCAGCATGGGGCCAAGTGGACGACCGCCGAAGAGGTGCATATGCAAGTGAAAGACCTCCTGGCCGCCATCCCCATTGCAATTGATCAGTAGGCGGTATCCAGACTCAGCGACCCCTTCCTTGCTGGCAATCGCCTTCGCCACCGAAAACATGTGACCCACCAATGCCTCGTCGGTGGATTCGATATCGTTGACGGTGGGTATTTCTTTATTGGGAACGATCAATACATGGATCGGTGCCTGGGGAGCAATATCGCGGAATGCCGTCACCTGGTCATCCTTGTAGATGATGTCGGCCGGAATCTCACCTTGAATAATTTTGGTAAATACGGTTGCCATGAGGCTTCTCCTTGGATTGAGTGTCATGGGGGAAAAAAGCATACACTGAAATCGATGTTGAATCCAGTCGAGACCCTATCGGGATGCGATTGAACGGTAGACGGCGGGGGGCATTACTGGCAGCGGGTCTTGCTTGTGTTGTGGATGATGGAAAACGGCAGACGGCGATGCATCGCTCCGCAGCCTCCAGGAATCCCCAGTGAAAGGGCCATCGTGACCCTGTCTACACCGGTTTGATGGCCCAGAGAAAAAGGTTTTCTGTTTGCGGTCGCCACTTTCCCTGGGCGATCTGCGTTTTGATCATTTCTGCTGCATCCCTGGCCTGTCGCACGGTATGTAGGGCGTTCATACCGGGAAATAAATTCCTGGGTTCCGGCGCCCTCCGTTTCACGATGCAACCCAGGGTTTCGAGGATGCATTCAACCTGGGGTTGCGTCACCTCGACGACATCCTTTTCAGCCATTCGCTTAAGACCAAAGACATCGAGCCATGCCTCTGATAGGCTTCCAGAAAGAAACGGCGGCCATGGAACCTTGTAATGGCCTTCCCATCCGTTTCGGGCATCCTGGGCTTTGATGACGAGAAGTCCGCCGGGTTGAAGCACCCGGACCCATTCTCTCATAACCTGACCCGGATGGTGAATATGCTCAAGAACGTACCATGAGCAAATGGCCGAGAATGTATTCGACGGGAAGGGAATATCCTCTCCCCTGGCGATGACGGCTCTGGCCCGCCAATGCTCCGGGGCTCCGGAATAACCGATCAGATGCTGGTACCGTCTGATCTTCGACTCGAGGATATCGAGTCCCCACACGCCGAATCCCCGCCTGAGGCCCTCATACAAGAAATAGCCGGTGCCACATCCAAAATCCAGCAACGGCCCTTGAAGCACTCCTGAGCTGATGCGGGGCGCTGTTCGTAAAAACTGGTTCCACCGATTCCGCCCTTTCTGCAGTTTCCGATCACAGACCAGGCGTTCCCGGTCGAATCGATGGTCGTTCGCCCCCATCCCTCTTCCCGCATGGTCATCGAAAGATGGCATGACTGCCCCAACTCCTTTGGAAATGGTTTCATGACCGGTCGGTCAAACGGCTTTCTGTCATTCCCAACGCCTCGCAGCCTCCCATCCCAAGATAGCCATTTTTCGTAATGGCCCTTCGCCATAGTTGCCGAACCCTCCCCCTTTGGGAATCACGCGGTGGCAGGGAATGAGAAACGGAACCGGGTTGGCCCCAACGGCATTGCCCACGGCACGGGCGGCCCTCGGAAGACCGATGTAGCGGGCGATATCTTCATAGGCAACGGCTTTTCCAAGGGGGATCCTGAGAAGGGCCTCCCAGACCTTGATTTGAAATGCGGTGCCGGGGACAAACAAATGAATCGGACCTGTTCCGCTTCCAGCCGCCGGCGGAAAAACAGGCGCCATCAGTGGAAGGGTGATGTCAGGATCATGCCCAATGCGGGCCTTCGGCCATTTTGCCTGCAGATTAGGGAACATCTGCGGGTCAGCCACATCAGGAACGAACCGCAATCCACAGATCTGCCGGTCGTTGATCGCTATGCAGGCAAGGGCCAAAGGGAGACGGATGGATGCCGTAATGGATTTTCATGCCGCGACCTTTTCCTTTGACCATGCCCGGCGTCATTGTTTGGAAAGTGACAACGAGTTCGTGCAATTGCCCCTGCTCCAACAGGCCGTCGTCACACGCGGAGGTCAACAGTCTGCCGGATCCATCAAGCATCCTCCTGGCATGGGCATCGGTCAGGAACCGAAAGAACCGCTCGGGGGCAACACCAGACCACCGGCTGAAAAGCCGTTGAAAACGATGATCGCTCAACCCCACACTCTTGGCAATTTCCCCTATGGACGGTTGCCCTGAGACGCGGGATTTCATATTCCCAATGGCCCGCTCCACCTGCTGATAGTCCACGGAGCGTTTCTCCATGTGATTCATATCGATTAGAAATCTCCCAAAGCAGATGATCGTCTGATACGGACGCCGGGATCGCCGGCAGTGGTCCATGGTCAGCAATGACTTTACATCGGCCACCATAAGCCGTGCAATGGCAATGAACAACCTGATTTTTTGAGGAGAGCGCTTCCGGAGGGGAGGCCAGAGCCGGCTCTTCAGGAGTGGCTGAAGAAGGTGAGGCGGGACGAAGCGGTGCCCAATGCCGTCCGCCATCGCCGGCAAAACCTTACAATATCACGGAGAAAGCATTTCGCCACGATTGCTTTTAATTCAGTAAATAGTCATTTATTTCATCGCACTATTTATCTTGATTTCAAACGGTTTTGTGATATAAAAACTAACTTGTTAAAATAATAAAAGTCAAATTGTGGTTCTTTTCTTTACTTCGCTCACCTCGTTGCCATCGACCGTGCGCTGCCGCCGCTGACATCCGGATAGAACGCCGGTTCAAGCCTCTCGCCGACGTCTCAGACGACACATTTGCTGCCGGCACTAAAGAGACATTGGACCCTTTGCTGAAAATCGACTGACCGTCAGGAGCATGTCCCAATGGGATCAATCCGCAAGCCCACCATTCTTGTTATCGATGATGATACCGAGACCAGAGACTATTTTTATACCCTTCTCGGCAAGGACCACAGACTCTTTTTGGCGGAAACGGCAGCAGAGGGCAGAACCCTTTTCGATGCGCAGAAAGTGGATCTCGTGCTGTTGGACATCATGCTCCCGGATGGCAATGGATTGGAGTTGCTACAGGAATTCAAAGAAAAAGATTCGTCGGCAGAGGTCATTATGATCACAGGCGCCGCGGAAGTTGACACGGCGGTCCGTTCCATGAAAAGTGGGGCTTACTACTTTCTGCCCAAACCCTTTTCCATGGGCCTCGTCCAAGCAACGGTAAAAAGAGCGATCAACCATCTGGACTTGCAACACCGTATTGCCTATCTGGATGACGAGCTGGGTCGCTGCCACCCGTTTGAGGGCATGGTGGGTGAAACCCGAGGGATGAAGGCCGTATTTGAACTAATTGGTCAATATGCGGTGTCTGACGCGACCGTATTGATTCAAGGTGAAAGCGGCACGGGCAAGGAACTCGTCGCCAGGGCCCTGCACCGGCAAAGCCACCGCTCTGACCGCCCCCTGGTCGTTGTCAACTGTGCCGCGATACCCGCCAATCTAATGGAAAGCACGCTTTTCGGGCATACCCGCGGTGCCTTTACCGGCGCCGTCACGGATAAAACAGGCAAGTTGGAATTGGCCGACAACGGCACTGTTTTTCTGGACGACGTGGACACGCTTGAGATGACGATGCAGGCAAAGCTGCTCAGAGCCATACAGGAAAATGAGTTCGAGCGGGTTGGAACCAACCGGGTCATCAAAGCAAACATTCGGTTTATTGCCGCCTCCAATCAGGACTTACAGACCTTGATTCGCGATCAACGGTTCAGGGAAGATCTTTTCTTCCGTCTGAATGTCCTGCCGGTCAAGATTCCTTCCCTGAGGGAACGCCGGCAGGACATTTCGCTGCTGGCCGCTCACTTTTTGAAAAGTGACGCCGAGAAGAGGACGACACCGCCTAAACGGCTGACCCCAAGGGCGATGGAGGACCTGGAGGCTTATGAATGGCCAGGAAACGTAAGAGAGCTGGGAAACCTGATCGAACGGCTTTGCACCGTCGTCACCGGTAATCGGATTCACCGCAGAGCCCTGCCGCCGCCCATCTCGAGGGCTGCGGAGTCCTCTCCACAGACCCTGAAAGATGCCGTCAGAATCTTCGAGAAGACCCATATCGAAACGGTCCTATCATCGACAGGCGGCAACCGGACCCAGGCCTCAAAAATTCTTGGAATTCACCGGAACACCTTGTTGACCAAGATTAACGACCTTGGTATCGAGTTGTGACCGCCTCGACTGACTCTGCTTCCTATCAGCGCAGGGGCGCTCCGCTTCATTGACCATGGGTAGATGACCTTGCTGACCATCGGGTCTTTACACCCGTTAAAAAAAATCATACAAGAACCCTATTCCTCTCTCAAGGGACCGGTGACAGCAGAGCGGCATCCGTGTGACCCTCTCCTTGGCGTTTCAAATGCGGAATGTGGGTGCGATCTGGGTCGCGTTCAGACCATTTCCCTGTGGCGCCTTTGATCTGAGAGCCTGGAGCGATAATGCTAGGACGGTCTGGTGAATTTTCAACACGTAAACCCAACGTGAGCCCTGCCGACGATGTCGACATCTGTCGACGGGGGGATCGACACCGGAACTGATTCAAACCGCATTTCAAGGAGGTTGCCATGGCAGTCATCACCATTGCGAGGGAATTCGGCGCCGGAGGAAAAACGTTGGCGACGCTTGTGGCCCAAAAATTGAGCTACACAGTGGTCGACGAGGCAATTGTTGAAATGATCGCAATGGAGGCCAACGTCTCTTCCGACTGGGTTGATTCCGTGGCCAAGGAAACCGGTAGCGAGGGAATGGTTAACCGGTTGATGTCAAAGTTGGGCCCATTTCGAAAAGGCTATGTCGAGGTGGCCATGGAAAAGAGGCCCGGGTATATAGACGGCCACCTCTACATTCATCTACTGCACAAAGTGCTTCCTAAAATCGCTACCCAGGACAACGTCATCATTGTCGGGCGGGGCGGACAGTATCTGCTGGCCGACCATCCCGATGCCTATCATTTTTTAATGGTCGCCGACTTGGAGCACCGTATCGATTTCATGATGGAGAACTACAGTCTCAATCGCAAACAGGCTCAAATCGTGGTGGAAAAGCAGGGGAAACGCCGCCTCAATCTGTACCGCTATTTCGGCAAGACCGATTATGACCGTCCAAGCCTATACCATATGGTATTCAATATGAACAAAGTGATGATGAACCAGGCGGCGGAGGCGGTTTGTCAACTGGTTGCCGGCTCGCCTTCTTGATACACTTTTCCTTCCCTGGCCGCGACCACCGCCAAAAACAGCAGCCCGCCGAGAGCCGAGAGAATGGAGCCGGAAAGGACCCCCAACTTTGAAAAGTTGAGATATTGGGGATCCACGAAGGACAGCCCGGAAATAAAAAGCGACATGGTAAAACCAATGCCGCCAAGCATACCGGCACCGATAATATGGCTCCATCTGACCTTTTGGGGCAGGGCTGCAATTCCGCTTTTAACCGCCCAGAATGAGGCCAGAGTAATGCCGATGGGTTTACCGAAAACCAGTCCCAATATACAACCCAGGGCGATGGGTTCCGCGATGGCGCTGGCAAATGATATGTCATGAAGTGACAGGCCGGCGTTAAAAAAAGCAAACAGCGGAAGAATGGCAAACACCACCCAGGGATGTAGGGCGTGTTCCAGCCGCTGCAGAGGGGTTTCCACATTCTGGCAGGCCAGCCCTAAGGCATGCACTGAATTGAGATGCTCGGGCTTGATGAATATCGAATACCAGAAGTTGTCCACATAGCGGTCCGTCTTCATGTTGTCGATGATGCCCTGAACTTTTTTCACGAACCGAATTGGATTGTACTTTCCCCTGGCCGGCACCAGCATGGCCACCACCACACCCGCCACCGTTGCATGCACCCCCGATCCCATGACGCAGATCCACGTCGCCACCCCCATGACGATATAAAACGGCAGCCAGCGGACCCACATCAGATTGGCAATCAACAAAATGAGAACGCATACGGCGCTTGCGATCAAATAGGGCGCCACAATATTTTTGGTGTAGAAAATAGCGATGATCAGAACCGCTCCCAAGTCATCGGCGATGGCGAACGCGGTCAGAAAAATGCGAAGCCCCACCGGCAACTTCGTTCCAAGAAGGGCAATGGCACCCAGAGAAAAGGCGATATCCGTTGCCACCGGGATCCCCCAGCCGGCCATCCCGGGTTGGCCCCAGTTGAGGGCCGCGTAAATGGCCCCGGGGACGAGCATCCCTCCCACAGCGGCGATTACCGGCAGCATGGCCAGTTTGGGAGATGCGAGTTCTCCCACCATCACTTCTCGCTTGATCTCAAGACCCACCGTGAAGAAAAATAGGGCCATCAGCCCGTCGTTGATCCAATGCAAAAGGGAATGGCTGATTTTTAATTGGCCGAAAAAAAGAGAAATCTCGAGGTGAAGCCAGTGCTCGTAGTGGTGGGACAGAGAGGAGTTCGCGATAACGACCGCAGAAACGGAAGCCACCATCAGCAGCATGCTGCTGAAAACCTCCTTGTTGAAAAACCACTGGGACGGTTTGAAATCCTTTCCGTTGCCAGCGCCTTTCTCCTCAGAAGCATCCGTGGATGCGTCGGTCAAATCCATTCCTGATCTCTCCTGGTGGCTAATCGCCGTTGACGGAGATCGGCCTTGAAACGTCCCTACCAAGGCAGATCCCGTTTAGGGCAACGGTGATATCGCACGAGTCCTTTACCGTCACTTCCCGTGCTGCAGTTGGGCTACGATAACGGAGATCTTCGATCAGTGCAACCGTTTCAATTCCTAAAAAGCCCGGATGACGCCCGTGGAGCCCCCCGGACAGATATTAACCCGCCGGCGGTTTGAGAGAAACGCCACCCGAAGCGAGCCGGGGTGCGTCCACCGAACGGTCGATTGCCCTTTGCTTGGGGGCTCGGTGATTGGGCCCTCGGACTCATTTTCAATTGTCTCTACAGGAACCGCCCACCAACCGATCGGTCCGGAATCGGGAAGACGCCGGTGGCGGCAACGATTGCCTTTCATGACCAGTTGAAAAGCACCCCGATCAATTGACTTTTAAGGAGATTGCCCGACACTTTCAGCTTTCCGTTAGAAAACGCCGTCAGGGGAGCCAGACGGCCGTTGACCATATCCACCAAATCCGTGTCACGCATGAGAAGCGTGCAACTCGGTTTCTCATGCACGCCGGGGAAAACGGTACAGGTACGCGCCTTCACTTCGCAGGTCCAATCCCCCCCCTCGTCGCCCATGATCCGAAACTGGAAAATATCATCGACACCGGTCGCCGCCTCTGGATTGAAGGCTCTCGGCAACCGCTCAAAAATCCGGGCGACGGTCATCGGCATATCGTCCGGGAGGTTTTCAGGGACCGCTGCCTCTTGAAAAGCGCCTCTGGCCTCGAGGACGGCCAGAAACTGATCGGCCAGTTGGTGGTATTCACGACCTCCTTCAAGAGAGGAGATTTGATCGATGGCCTCGGTGACGTCTTCCACGCTGGGCGGCGAATTGCCGGCGCCAAGGACCGTCCCCAGGCCTGTGAGAATGGCGGCCCGGCTGAAATGACCGAGACCTGCCGTAAAAACGGCTCCGGATGTCTCACAGATCTCGGCACACAGGTACAGCACCATGGGCACCACATATTCGGGGCCGGCCGTTTGGAATATGTCCGCTGGCATGACATCTTCGGTCAGACGCGAGGCCGCCAATGGAACCACCGTATTGACCTTGATACCATATTTTTCACCCTCCAACGTTAGGGTGTTCATCAACCCAACCACGCCCATTTTTGCGGCGGCATAATTGGATTGGCCGAAATTCCCATAAAGTCCGGCCGCAGACCCTGTAAACACGATTCGACCATATCCTCTGGATTTCATGGCCTCGAAAGCGGGTCGAGTGACGTGGTACGCGCCCCCAAGATGGACCCCGACGACGGCCTCCCAATTGTCGGGCGTCAGTTTGGCGAAGCTTTTATCTCTCAGAATGCCCGCATTGTTGATCAGGATATCCACTCGTCCATAGGCATCCAGGGCTGTCTGGATGATGGCATTGCCTCCTTCCGGAGTGCTGACCGATTCGAAATTGGCAACGGCATCTCCTCCTTTGGATCGAATCTCCTGGACCACGACCTCCGCGGGTTTTGTGTCGATACGACCCGTCCCGTCTCGAGCCTTTCCGGTATCGTTCACCACGACCCTCGCCCCCCTTCGAGACATTTCCAATGCATAGGCCTTTCCTAAGCCGCCACCGGCTCCCGTGATAACGGCAACGTGACCGTTAAATCGGACTGGAGGTCTTTCGGATCTGGGAGAAAATTCCACCACGCCCTTGTCGATGACCATGTCTCCCGACTCTTTATTGATCACCCGCCAAAGTGCACGCCCATCCGTCGTTTTCCAGATAAGCGTCTGGATCGGTATCCCTGGATATAGCGGTCGGACGAAGCGGCAATCGATGCGTTTGATCCGCTCCGGTGCACCGGGTGTCAACGTCTCCACCAATGCCCTGCAGGCAAAACCGTGGGTGCAAAGCCCATGCATGATCGGGCCGTCATAGCCGGCGCTCTTGGCGAAATGGGAGTCCACATGAAGATGAAACGTGTCCCCCGTCAGCCGATAGAGCAGCGGTTGATCGGCGCGAGGATAGGCATCGACGCGAACGTCCGGCGATCGATCGGGGACAGTCCATTGACTGGGAGGGGCTGGGAGTCCGCCGAAACCGCCGTCAAGCTTGGAGAAAAGAACGAATGTGGCATCAAAAAGCTTCTGGCCGTTGGAGTGCCAGGTTTCACATTCACCAACAACAAAAGCCCCTTTTCCTTCCCCCTGATCGAAAATATCTCGGATATGCCCGGTCGTGGTGACAGTGCCTTCAGTGGGCATCGGTTGATGAAAGGCTAGCCGTTGTTCGCCATGTAGAATCCCGACCGGATTGATAGTCGCCTCTGCGCCCATCAAAAAAAACATCTCGAAAATGGCGGCGGCTGAAAACCCCGGCAGAACCTTGAGGCCTTTCTCATAGCAATAGGCCAGATCGTTGAAACCCGCGCCCACGCCCAAGGCATAGAGGACCACGTCCTTCCACGTATACTCCCTGGAAATGGGACCGATCGGTTTTCCAAGGGCATCTAAATTGAGGGACATCTTTCCATTGCCTCCCATCTAAAACCGTTGCGGTATGCAGACGACCGACTGCGGCCTGGCTAAAGGGGCGACCCAGGTCGTCACATTCGGTTCTCCACTCATGTCGGGATTCTCCGGATATCTTCAGAGGCGGGTGCGTTACGGTGTTTATCCTCGTTATGATCGATCGATGGCCCGACGGCTTACTGGCTCAAAATCCTGAATTATTTTCGTTCTGGCCAACGGGTCGTTAACACATCGGCCGACACTGACGCCCGCATTTGATCAGAAGAATCGGGCCCATGACCTGTGCCGCGGAGACTTAGACCTCGAAGCGGGATAGAAATCGATCTGCCTCACTGATGGCCGTCTCTATATCTTGGATCAGGGTTTGCACATCGGATTCGATGTCGCCAAGCTCCTTCCCGAGGGCACCGACTGCCCGTGCATTCAAATTGTGTTTCAGAAAAAGCACATAGTCATTCAGGCGGGTCAGCACCGGGTCCATACTGTCTCTTGACGATACCATGGCCCGATGAAGACGCCGATATCGACTGCGCGTATCGATCAGGGATTGACGACTGCTGGCTCTGAAGCCGGGATTTTGAATGTGGTCGATCTCAGCCTCCCACTCGGCAAAGAGATCGGCCGCTATCGCCTCTACATTTTGGATTCTCTCGTCAATCGTGTCCGCCCGTTCGGAGCAGGCATCAAAATCATCTTTGAGTCGACGGTAAATGGACTCTAATTCCCCCCCGGAAAACCCCGTTAGCTCTCGGACCCGGGTGAGCGCATCCTTGAATTCTTCGGCTGCCCTCTCCTGATCCGATCGGGTGTTTTCTATCTGGTCTCTCAGCAAATGGCGCTTTTCTTTCCCGAGGCTTTCCCAAGCCGCATAGTAAGCGCTCTGGCATCCAAAGGTAATGGTAATGATGGCAAGCGGCAATGCCCGGAACCAGTGATGTCGAAACGTCATGGCGATGACCCTATCGGTGGGGTAACAATAGAAATGAATAGTCATGAACAATGATCTCGAGCAATTTCTCCCCGACAGCTATTCCGAAGTCAATGAACTCTGGCCCATAGGTACGGCCTGTTTCGCTTCGGAAAGTTGACCGAATTCGTCGAAGGGCTTCCATTCCTGCAGGATAGCGGAAAAGAAATTCGTCAAGACTCGGATTGGTGTAAGCAACCATGTCCCAGAGCGTATCGGTAAAGTTGTCCGGGCCCCAGCGAAATTTATCGGCGTCATATAGGACATCGGCCAGCAACTGGGCCTCTATGACGGGAGCGGCCGCCAGAGGCTTGAACGCTTCATGGCTCTGGATGGCATAGCATACGGCTCTCGCATCTGCGTCTGAGAAGTGAAAATGGGATAAAATGGGGCGTGCCGCATCCGCTCCGACAATGGCGTGGTCCTTATCCTTGCGTCGGATGTCGTGGAGCAGGGAGGCCGCATGGGCCAAGCGAAGGCGGCGCCGATACCCCTCTGGAGTTAAATCCGCAGATCGGCTTTCGATAAGAACGAGGGCACCGCAATCCTGGGCGACTTTGGTGGCATGTTCCAGTCCGTGGCCGAAATCGTTTTCAAGAATCCCTGCGACATGATCCCTCAATTCGGAAAGAACCGTGTCTTCAAAAAGAAATCGCCGGGAAACTTCATATTCCTCGAAGAAAACGCGATAGAATTCCGGAATGGGGAACTGGGCGACGATGTTTCGCGCGGTTCGGCGAAGATAGATGTAAAGGGGATTCATCAGGATCGATTCGGCGCTCCTTCCACTGTCGGGGGAGGCTCGCGGCTGATACAGCGAACGTTCCCCCATTCAATATCGAGATCAGCTGGCCGGATGATCCTAATAGGCTGGGAGGGATCGGCTTATATTGACTGGAAGATCTCGCCGTTGCAGACCTTCCACTTGCCATCCTCTAAAATCAGATCAATGACCATTTCCTCATGGTGGGTGTCCCCGATTTTCCACATCTTGGCAAAATAGGCGAACACCGGATGAATCGCCTTCTTTCGCTCAAAAGCCAACGCGATCTGGGCACTGTCCTGATCATGCTCAATAATGGCCGACCGAATATGGAAGAGCTGGCTTTTCATGTAGCCGAGGCTGTATCCACGTTGATCGGCCTCAACCGATGCACGATGAATCAGGTCGCCGACAGGATCTCCTGCGCCCAGGATCTCGGTGCAGATACGGTTCTCCATGGAGACGTCAAGGCCGTAATAGGCCTTTGCAAAGGCCACAGCTGCCCGATCGGGAGTTTCCTTCAGCTCCGCAGACACAAAAAGCAACTGTAGGATAACCGCACCAAAAACGGTCAAAGCGATGGTGGTCAGGTCACGGAACTTGCTCATGAATCCTCTCTCCTTTTGGGTACTCACCAACACCGGAATCTTCCATTTCGAACCTATTCCGATATCACGCTTTCACCGATTTCTCAAGGCTCGATGGAGCAATTTCCAGGTGAAACGGGGTGGATAAGGACGATAGGGGTTCCCGATGGATTCATTGACAGATATTGCGATAATTATTCCTTGACATACAATATGTTGTGTAGGTAGTTAGGGATCTCACCTTGCTCCATCTCGAAAGTGCAGGGGTTTTGTGTTCTCCAGCCGTCTTTGATTGACCTCTGAGACCTTACCCACATCGAGCCGTCGGTATCATTACCAACCCTGATGGAGACGTTCGTATCGCCATGATCCACTTAGCGCTATTTACGGGAGGAAGAAATGGGGCAGCGCAGTAAATTCATTGTAACAAAAGATGGCCACCTGGACCTGAGCGCTTATCGATGGGACGATGATCGCTTTACCGATCTTTTAACCCAAGGCAATGGGGTTAATTCAGACCAGGCCATGGTGATCAGCCGGCAACTCAGAGAAGAAATCGGTCGGATGGAAACCGAAAATATTTCGATGGCAGCCATCGAAAATATGATCGACGAGAAGCTCAAATCCTTTGGCTTGGACAGCTCCCGACCGGTAAGGCTTGATATATCCATATTTCAAAAGCGAGGACCGATGCTTTCCGGAAACGCGAAAACGGTTCTTGAAAGGCGCTATCTAAAAAAGGACAACAGGGGGAGACTGACCGAAACCCCTGAAAAGATGTTCCGACGCGTCGCCCGCCATATCGCCAAAGCTGAAAAAAACTATGGCGATGACGAGTGCGTGGCAGAAATGGAAGAGTCCTTTTACACACTGATGACGGATTTCAAGTTTTTACCCAACTCACCGACCCTGATGAATGCCGGACGTCGGCTGGGTCAGCTGGCGGCCTGCTTTGTATTGCCGGTAGAGGACAGCATGGAAGGGATCTTCGATACCCTTAGAAATGCGGCCTTGATTCACAAGTCCGGGGGAGGAACCGGATTTTCCTTTTCCAGGCTTCGCCCAAAAGAGAGCCGGGTCGGGACCACTGGTGGTGTTGCATCGGGCCCGGTGTCGTTTATGAAGATATTCAATACGGCCACCGAGCAGGTTAAACAGGGCGGCACTCGTCGCGGCGCAAACATGGGAATTCTGCGGGTGGATCACCCAGATATTGAAGAGTTCATTCACTGTAAGAATGACACCGGCTCCCTCAATAACTTCAACATTTCAGTCGGTATCACCGATGCGTTCATGAAAGCCGTTGAAAAACAAACGGCCTATGATCTCATCGATCCGAGGGATCAATCTGTCGTCGGCTCACTGGATGCTCCCAAAATCTACAACGATCTGGTCACCCAAGCGTGGAAGAACGGTGACCCCGGCATCGTGTTCTTAGACCGCCTGAACCGTGACAATCCAACGCCAGAAATCGGTGAGATCGAAAGCACCAATCCCTGCGGTGAACAGCCGCTCCTGCCCATGGAAGCGTGCAATCTCGGATCCGTTAATCTGGCAAAATTCGTCGTGATGGAAAATGGCGAGCCCTGCATCGATTGGGATGAATTGCGGGAGACCATTCATTTGTCTATTCGTTTTTTGGACAACACCATCGATATGTCCCGCTACCCCTTGGCGGAAATTGATGAGATGGTCAAACGCAATCGCAAAGTGGGGCTTGGGGTTATGGGATTTGCGGACATGCTCTTTCAGCTCGGCATTCCATACCACTCCGAAGAGGCCATCGCCGCTGCCGAAAAAATCATGCGGTTCTTCAGAGACGAGGCCCGCAAGG
Organism: uncultured Desulfobacteraceae bacterium; assembly: GCA_942491115.1. Taxonomy (GTDB): domain Bacteria; phylum Desulfobacterota; class Desulfobacteria; order Desulfobacterales; family UBA5852; genus CALNZV01. Next base: position 1,251,257 of record CALNZV010000020.1, on the reverse strand, counting down.
CCTCTGCCAAGCTGGCTGAAACCAGGGGGGTGTTCGGTAATTTCGAAAAAAGCGTCTTCAAAAACCGAAAGAACTGCCGGTTTCGCAATGCCACCACCACGACGATCGCGCCAACGGGCACGTTGAGTATCATCGCAGGATGCTCAAGCGGGATAGAGCCGCTCTTCGCGTTGAGCTTTGTTAGAACCGTCATGGATAACGATCGCTTATTTGAGGTGAATCCCTATTTCGAAGCGGCCGCCCACCAGCACGGCTTCTACAGCGAATCCCTGATGAGCGAAATCGCCCAGCACGGCTCCCTCAGTGGAATACCCTCAATTCCACCCGAGGTCAGCCGCGTGTTCGTTACCGCCCATGACGTCTCCCCTGAATGGCATATTCGGATGCAGGCCGCATTTCAGACGTATACGGACAACGCAGTGTCCAAAACCGTCAACCTGCCTGGGGATGCAACGGTAAAGGATGTCCGAAAGGTCTATGATCTGGCCTACGACCTCCGATGTAAGGGCGTGACGATCTACCGGGATGGGAGCAAGGAAAACCAAGTGCTCTCATTTACCAAGAAGGAAGACGCCAAATCCGGATTTCTCAATGCCGTTAAAGATAGACCGGAAACCTTGGAAGGATTTACGACCAAGGTTAAGACGGGATACGGGGTTCTTTATGTGACCGTCACTGAATACGAGGGCCGACCTTTTGAGGTTTTCGCCACCATCGGCAAGTCGGGTCGCTCGACGACCGCTAAAACCGAGGCCATCGGTCGCCTTGTCTCTCTCGCCCTTCGATCCGGCGTGACGGCTGACCAGATTATCAAACAACTTAAAGGTATCGGTGGTGAATACCCTGTCTTTCAGGAAGGCGGGTTGGTGCTTTCCATCCCCGATGGCATTGCCCGGGTTCTTGAAAAACGATATGCCAAGTCCAATCAGCATCATTCAGAAAACAGCCTCATGGGAGAAAAATGCCCAGAATGCTCCCAGACCGTCAGCTTCGAAGAGGGCTGCATGACATGCCATTTTTGCGGGTTTACCAAATGCGGCTGATCGACTCCCCTATTTCAGAATCGGTGAGTTACCCAAACCCGCCCTGAGGTAAAAAAGATCCAACGCCGTTTCAGAGACCGACAGGTGGGTGGTTATCAAACGGGCCATCGCGATCGGGCAGGTCACCCGTCGCTCCCATAACAAAAAAAGCCCTCCCGAAGGAGGGCTTTTCTGTTCTATTCGAGGATTTTTGATCTTAGAAAACTTCCTTTTGATCGAGCTTCACCACTTTGGGCGTCAGGAAGATGAGCAGCTCTTTTTGCTGATCTCGTTTCGACTCCACTTTGAACAGATAGCCAAGCATGGGGATATGCATCAGGCCCGGAATCCCCTCTTCGCCTTCATCGAGAGACGCCGTGATGATGCCGCCGATGACGATGGTCTCTCCGTCCTCGATCAGCAGTTCGGTCTCCACATAGTTTGTGGTCAGCGGCGGATTTGGCAGAGTGATGTCGAGCACGTCGTTTCGGGTCAGCTGTAAGAAGAGGGCGATCCGATCATCCGGCGTCACCTGGGGCTTGATCTTGAGTTCAAGCAGGGCATCCTTGAAGGCGATTGACGAGCCACCGGCCGAGTCCCTTTCTTCGTAAGGGATTTCAAAACCCTGCGAAATGGTCGCTTCCTTTCCGTCGAGGGTCAAGACTTTTGGCGATGAGATGGTTTTTGTCTGCCCCTGGCGTTCGAACACCTCCAGTGTTGCATCCACGATGTCAAAAGAGGTGCCGGTTAGTTTGCTGAACCCAAAGCTGAGAGAGCCGGTGGGGGTCGAATTGATGCTGTTATTCGTCACCAGATCGATGCCGGTAATACTGCCCCAATCCCCGATATCAAACTGGCCAATGCTGACCTGACCCCAATCGAATCCGAGTTCTTGTGTAAATTCCGTGGTGGTTTCCACAATTCTCGCTTCGATCAGTACCTGGGGAGTAACCTTGTCCAGCTTGGTTACGATCTCCTTGGCTCTTTTGATGGATCTGGGGATGTCGGTGACGACGATCATGTTCTGCTTGGGATCCACCGACACCTTTCCGCGGTCCGGACTGAACTTGGAAAACCATTTGCCTTTGGGTTCTTCTGGATTTCCGACTAGATGATCCCGGGCGGTCTCCTCGGCATCGATGTAGCTCAACCGAAGGAAAATAGTGACCAGGTCCTCCTGGTCTTCCCTGGCCTGTTTTTCGGCCAGTTTATTTCGAAGTGCAGCCTCCTCCTGGGCCAGGGTCACCTGGGTGGCGATGCGGATGATGTCGCCCTCCATGGTCTGTCCAAGCCCGTTCATCTTGAGAACCAGATCCATCACCTGGTCCCACGGCACCGGCTTTTCAAAATTCAAGGTAACGCGGCCGGTCACGTCCTTGTCGATGGCAAAGTTCTGCTGGCTGACTTCGCCCAGGATCCGGAACACATTCTTGATATCAGTCTCGTAGAAATTGAGGGCGATCTTTTCGCCGGTGTACCGTTTTAACCGTCGGGTCTGATAGATATCGAGAGGAATTTCCTCTCCGGTTACCTCATCGATTCTGCGCTGGCTTGCCAGATCGTAGGAATCCGTAATCAGGGTGTCCTGCTTTTCAACATAAACCTCCCCGGTTTGGGGATCCACTTTCCGGATTTCAGTCGTTTCAGAAACCCTTCCCGGATCGGTTCCGGTCATATCAGTGGTGACAGTGATTTCTTCCTGAGCAGGGCCGGTTTCTCCTTCAAGAATTTGCTGCCAGGCCGGGCGTTTGGTCTGCTCCAGAGGCTTTGGAGGAATGGCGGAGGCGGCAAAGCTCACTTTAATGAAGTTACCTTCCTTTATAACTTTGTAATCCACGCTCTCACGAAGTTCGAAATTGACCACGGCCATATCACCCATTTTGGGGGTCTGAACCGGTGTCACACGATTCACGGCACTGTTGAACCGAGTGGTGATCAGCGGTCTTTTACGGTATTCAGGCACTCTCGTGTTGAAGAGTTTCAGCTGAATTTCCCGATCGCTTATCTTCTCGGTTTCAAAACGAACTTCCGATGTGGTCCCGATGACGACATTGGATTCGCCTTCGTCCTCGCTGGAAAACTCAATCTTATTCAACCAGGCGGTGCGATCGGATCCCTGGTCGGACGGCGCACTCGGTTGTTCCGACACATCTGCCACGGTTTGGGCCATCGGTGTCTCTTCGAGCGGCGCTGTCGCTCCAATGCTGATCAACAGACCGTTGGCAACGGGCTTGGACGTAAACTGGGTCAGGTAAGCTTCGTGGGTATCGACCACAAGTCGAATTTTACCTGGATAGGACAGGTGCCGGACCGTCTTTACATGAGGGGAATCGACATCGATTTTCTGAAGTCCGCTATAGGAGCTCGAAATCTGAAGAATGTCAAAGACGATGCGCGGTGGATCGTTGATCGTAAATGTTGTGTAGTCATTAATGGCGCCGTCTGCGAAAAGGGTGATGTCAGTGGCCTCGCTGTTTGGATTTGCATCGACGCCTTCCAGCTGAGCGGCCTCTTTCATAGTCGCTGATTCCGGATAAGCGATCGGCAAGGGAGTGGTTTCGACGGCAGAGCGGGCCTCAACGGCAACGATGTCAGCGGATTCATTTCCACCGACTTCCACTCCATCATTGTCTTCGATTGCATTTGCACTGAGAATTTCCGGATCGGTTTTTGTCGCCCCGGCGTTGATGGCCACTGTCATCCCGTCATCACCGGTGTCGACATCATAGGCGACATCTTGCTTGAGAGAGATCAGAATTTTAGCGGTTTTCCCACTTGCGGACAACTGGGAAGTGCGGATCGCTGAAATATACGGATGATCTGGACCGACGACCGTTGCCGTTTCCATCTCTCCGATGGTCGTTTCCGGAAAGTAAAGGGAGATACCCAAAGGATCCGTTTTCTTGAAATGAGAACACAACAGGTCGGGGCCCCCAGATATCATCAGATCAAATCCCGTATCACTCTCAACCAACTGCAATTGCGTGATCGTTTTGACATCTTCTATTTTGGCAGAACCGATGGCACTTGGCTCATGTTGAGTGGTTGCAGTACTGCATCCCCATCCAACGGCAGCAATGAGTAAAAACAGTAAACAACCTTTTCCGAACCGAGTTAATGGATAAATACAGGGACTCATATTCAATAATCTCCAGGGGGTTTCTGAAGTTTCAACTCTTTCTGTTTGACGACCTGGTCTCCAAAGTCATCCTCAAACTCCTGCTCAATGATGACCCGGTCATTTCGAATATCAATGACCTTCCCTCTTTCCCTACCCACGGAAGTGCCAAGCTCAAGCACATACCCTTTGCCGCTGTCTTCTTCAACCAACGCCTTTTTCATCGCATTCGAATAAACCACAGCCACAAGCTTTAGCTGCCCCAGATCCAATCGCTCCAATGGAGTCCTTGGCCTTTCGGGCTTCTTTTTGGAGGTGTCGGTTTGTTTGACCGGTTGCTCCCGTTCTTCTTTCTGGAACAAGGGACGAAATGGATCGATTTTACCGTCGGGATTGTACGGTGCTCTGACAGAAGCAATTGGATTTCCCGCCGCCGTCTGGTTGTCACCGGCAGACTGAGGGTTGGGAATGTCTAGTCCGGTTTTGCCAGAAGGCCTAGTCGGAATGCTTCGTTTGACCACTTTTTCTTGTCCACTGTCTTTCTGCTGACCGCAAGCAATCAATGCCGACATCACCATCATGGCAATCAGGCTACAAAGGACTTTGTTTTTTAGTGGATGCATAATCGAATCTTTAGTTTTTCTTTGTGGGGTTGGATTGAGGCTGATTCTCAAGAAATTTGTATGTCACCGCCGTACAGGAGGTGGATAAATCACCCTTCGCTTGAACAATCTGAATATTCTTAATATTGACGATCCGAGATAATTTGGCGACCTTGTCAAAAAAAGTAGCAACACTATGGTATCCGCCCGAAACGCGCATGGATACCGGAATTTCAGCATAAAAATTCCTGTTCACGTCCGCACCAGGCTGAAACAGCATAAACTCCAATCCTGAGTCCTGGCCCGATCTCGAAATACTGGTCAGCAGGTTTGAAATTTCTTCCTTTTCTGGAAGCGATTTCATCACCGCTATATATTCCCTTCGTTTCATTTCGAACTGTTTTTGAACTTCCGGCAATCTGGCAGCATTTTTTTTGGATTTTTTTAATTCTACTTCGAGCTTTTTATGCTCTGCCCTGAGATTTTTTATATCTTGCCATTTGGGCATGTAAGACAGCCAAAAAAAGGCGCCAACAATGAGGACCAAGGTTACAATGCTGATCAGAATTCGCTGTATCTTGGTCAAGCCTTCAATTTGGGCAACCACGTTATCTATTGGACTGCTTTTCTCGCTGATGGCCATAACTCACTCTTCACTGTTGTTGCTGGTTACTAGTTGGCCTGAACCGGCTTGGGTACCGAAACATATCGCTCACAAACGATTAAAAAAGACTTAACCTTTGTATTTCGAACCGTTTGCAATTGAAGACGCTTTAAGTTGACCTTGCTGAAAAACGGCTTTTCACTGTCTTTCAAACCCGGCATAACCTGAAGACGATCCATGAAATTGGCTACCGTCTGGTTGTCCAAGGCTAGACCGTCCATTTGAATCGTGTTTTCACGAATATCCAATCTTGTTATCCACATCCGGTCCGGAACAATCGCATTGGTCATTTCATCAAGAATATAGACCGGTTCATATCGGTTTTTTTCAAGATCATTTATGATGGATGTCCGTTGCTCTAAATCCTTCAGCTTTTTTTCTAATTCTGCAATTTCTTTGTTTTTTTCTTTATACTTCTCAATCTCATTTTTAATAGTCTCAACATCTGATGACAGAGATTTTTTTTCAGATCCAAGTAAGAAATGTCCTACGCTCAACATGGTTGTAACCAAGATGAGGGATAGAATAAATATTGAAATTTGGCGCCGAATATTCTCCGCACGCCTAGCGGCCCTAAACGGCAGTAGGTTAATCCGTATCATTTATCATCCACTCTTCTGATGGAAAGGCCCATGCAAATAGCTGCCTGGGGGGATATTTGATCGATATATGCAGGTTCAAACGCATTGCTGTCGACAACAAGCGCCTGGAATGGATTCACGATCTCGACCTTTGCCGATGTTTCAGTAGCAAGCAGTTGTCTGAATTCTGAGATATTTGCCCCCCCACCGCTCAGTACAATTCGCGTGATCTGATCTTCTGGATATGTGGAATAGAAAAAATCAAGAGCTCGCCGAATTTCCGTACACCAGTCCGAAACGACAGAGGTAATAATGCCATTCAAATCTTCTGTTGATATTTTATCGGGCTGCTCGCCGTATTTTAGGAGTTCAGCTTCCTCAATTGAACAGCCGATCATCGAAGATATTTTATGATTGATTTGAGCACATCCCAATGCCACGTCTCTCATAAATACGGAAGCTGACTCTTTAATAATGTTGAGTGATGTTTTGGCAGCTCCGATATCAATCAAAGCAATATTTTCAATTTCATCTGGATAATTCATCTCAAAAACATTTTGAAGGGCAAAGGCCTCCACATCAATGATTACGGGATTCAATCCGGCCGTATTAATAAGGTTAATATACTCATGAACCATATCCTTTTTGGCCGCGACTAAAAATACACTCATTTGGTTAGGGTTATGCTCGCTTTCCCCTAATATTTGGAAATCCAAATTAACATCTGAAATATCAAAAGGAATATACTGTTCAGCCTCAAATTGAATGGTCTCTTGAAGTTGTTCTTCGGGCATATTCTGCACATTTATTTTTTTTACTATAACAGAATATCCCCCAATAGACACGGCCACATTGTTTTCTCTAAAACCATATGTTTTATATAATTGTTTTATCGCTTCAACAACGGCGTCGGCATCATTAATCGAGCCATCTTCAATAGCTCCGGGTGGAATATCAATCATGCCGAAACGTTTCAGCACTAGCCCTTTTTTGCTTTCTACAACCTCTCCAGCTTTTATGGTCCTTGATCCGATATCCAGACCCACCAGATGGTTCTTTTTTCCGAAAAGCATAGGATTCTCTTAATCGTTAAATATTTTATTTTTATCGGAAAGATTTAGCCCAAGTGCTAGCAAGATCTTTCGCTGGGTTTCCATCCGACAGGGAAGACCTTTTTCGATACGGGTAATCGTTATCGGCGATACTTTTGCTTCTCTAGCTAATTCCGCCTTGCTCATCAGCAAGGACTCTCTAATTTTCCTTAATGAATTTTTTCTCATTACCATTCACATCTTTTCAGGATCATTAAGAGTATTTTGCAAATGATTTGGCGGGAAAATGTTTCTCCCCCTAATACCTCGTATCTCAATCATGTCAAGCGATTTGTCATGTAAATTGCATTTAATTATGCTTATCTGCTACATATTGTATGCTAAGGTATCGATAATTACAATATCTTGTAGAGAAACAGGCGCTCTATCGAAAACGCCTTTGGGATGGCGGTTAACCACCCTTCCAGCACATATTGTTTCGTCCACAAGTGGGGAAAAGTTTAGCAAGTTCATTGAAATTGTTTTGACAGCCGTTGGATGTGGAACCTTGCTATGGCATCGGCGGGCATGTGGATTTTGGGCTTCGACCGCCGCCAGAGGGCGGATCTACTTTCAAAACCATAACCCTATAGGCCTTTTCGGTTCGAAGACAGTGCCGGTTTGGATGATGTGTCAGTGTCACGATTTTGCCTCTCTCTGGCAACAAACGGTGTGATAGCGGCCTGATGCAATGAGCCATTCGGTATGACAACCATGATCGATATGACCGTTATGTCATTCTCAAAATGCCCGAAGGGTTCAGAAGACTTGAAGATGAATCCGTTTTACACTATGGGAATATCCTGATGTCCGACAATATTGGTCTCTCTTATCCCGTGGTTGAATTCGGTAAGAGGCCTCGACCACAGACTCATTGCGACCCACCCATGGCGTCGACAAAATGGGATATAGGGGTTGGGGAGCCCCCATCTGAGTTCTGGGTCCCATCAACTTGATGGTCTCGTGGAGCTTTTCGAAGACAACAATGAATGGTCGGGTCGGGACCGTTGAGCGCACTCCGAAGGTTTTTTCCACGATGCGCGAACGAATGGTTCGATTCGCCAAACGAACAAAAGAAAATGGAAAAAAGCACATTGCCAAACGATGAAAGGGTTAAACCCTTCCGACTGGTTAAATACTTCACCTTCTCCAGCCTAATCGTGTTGTTTGCAGGAGCATTGGTTTTGTCTTTGCTAAACACCCACTGGGCCCGAAGAATGCAGCTAAACAAAAACCAGGATTATGCTCTATTGCTAATCGAAAATTTAAATCATCAAATTTTCCTCCAGTTTGTCCTTCCAACCATTATTAAGCAGGGGAAAATTCAACTGAGAGAGAAAGAACAATACGATGTATTGGACCAAGTGATCCGTACGACAATGCACGGTTTTAATGTCGACCAGGTAAATATTTACGATTTAAACAATACCATCTCCTTCAGCCTTGATCCATCATTGGTGGGGAAAAAAAACGCCGGGGGCAACCATTATCTTTCAGCTCTCAAAGGCGAACGGGTTACCAAAATCGATGAACAAGGCTCTTTCCTTCAACTTTTCATTGGATTTCCGAAGCAAAGTCAGCTGGTCATCTATTCCCCACTTCGTGCGGAAAAACCCTTATCCCGAATTCCCGGCCCTGTGTTGGGTGTTGTCGAATTGGTCCAAGATCTATCGACTGAATATCGGTCCGTATACCGCTTCCAGGTTCAAGTCGTTTTAACGTGCTCGGCCGTCATGTTAATTTTGTTTCTCCTCCTTTTGATTGTTGTCAGGCGCGGAGAAGGCATTATCGAGCGGAGGGCGATGGAGCGGTTGAAACTGAAGGAACAACTATCCAAAGCCAAACACCTGTCGTCTCTTGGTGAAATGACCGCCGCTGTTTCTCACGAAATTCGTAATCCCCTTGGAATTATTAAAAGCTCCGCGGAACTACTTAAAAAGAAAATGACCGCTCTTGAGCCCGGCAATCGCATCCCACAGATAATCGTCGACGAGGCTGGGCGGCTAAACAACATCATTACGGATTTCCTGGATTACGCCAAACCGAGAGACCCGGAATTTAACCGGTGCCGGGTTGATGACATTATTGAAAAAAATATTCGGTCTCTGGAACCACACATACAGGACCAAGGATACCGCATCCGCTTGGACGCTTCCAGAGACATGCCGGAAATCGATGCCGATGACGACATGTTGTATCAGTCCTTCCTCAACGTCTTAATCAATGCCATGCAGGCAATGCCTGACGGAGGCGACATCCACATCCAGCTGGCACAGAATGACAACCGAATTGGGATTGTCTTTCGCGATCAAGGATCCGGAATCCCTGATCATCTCAAAGATAAAATCTGGGACCCCTTCTTTACCAACAAGGAAAAGGGAACCGGCTTAGGGCTCGGTATAGTGAAAAACATCATCGAGGCCCATAATGGAACCGTGCAAATCGACAACTCGGATGAAGGGGGTGCTTGTGTCACGATTGAGCTTCCCGTCCGTCAGGAGCTGTAATTATGGAATCCATTCTGATTGTTGATGACGAGAAGAATTACACCGAGATCCTCAGTGTCCTCCTACAGGAGGAGGGATATGAAACCCTGACGGCCAACAGTGGATCTGAAGCATTGTCTATTCTCGATAGTGATGAGGTTGATCTTATTTTAACCGATATGAAAATGCCCGGTATGGACGGACTTGAACTCCTTCGGCAGGCAAAAGATCGGGATGAAGATCTTCCGGTTATTATCATGACAGCCCACGGTACCGTCGACAAAGCCGTTCAGGCGATGCAGGACGGCGCCTACACCTTCGTCTTGAAACCATTTGAAAACGATCGCTTGGTTCTTTTTGTCAACAAAGCCATCGACATGTATCGCATCGTCAAAGAAAACCGCCAGCTGCGAAACACCGTCGAATCCAGCTATCGCTTTGACAATATCATCGGTAAGAGCAAGGCCATGCAGAAAGTTTTCAAGGCCATTCGCAAAGTCGCCCCTTCCTCGGCAACGGTGCTGATCGAAGGAGAAAGTGGCACTGGAAAAGAGCTGGTTGCCAAAGCCATCCATTTCAACAGTTCAAGACAATCGAAGCCATTTATTGCCGTCAATTGTGCAGCTCTGGCTGAAACGCTTCTGGAAAGCGAACTGTTTGGCCATGAAAAAGGCGCTTTCACTGGTGCCGTCAGCCGAAAAAAGGGCCGCTTTGAACTGGCAAATGGAGGCTCCTTATTCCTCGATGAAATTGGTGAACTGCCTCAGAGCACCCAGATAAAACTTCTGCGAGTCATTCAAGAACGAACATTTGAGAGAGTAGGAGGTGAGTCGCCCATACAAGTCGATCTTCGAATCATTGCCGCAACGAATAAAAGCCTGCGACAGGAGATGGAAGCCGGGCGATTCAGAGAAGATCTCTTTTATCGCTTGAATGTCATCAAAATACTTTTACCGCCATTGAAAGAGAGGCGCGAAGATCTCCGACTGCTGATAGAGCATTTTATTGAAAAATATGCCGGTGAACGCCGTTCAACAGAATCGATCCGAGGAATGGACAAAGAAGTGGAATGGTTGTTCTACGACTACAGTTGGCCAGGCAATGTAAGGGAATTGGAAAACGTCATCGAACGCATGATGGTTATGTGCTCCGGGAATAAATTCCGGGTATCCGACCTGCCCAAAGAATTTAAGGACAACGTCTACAATACGCTTCACATCGACGGCATTCCTGGGGATGCCAAACTCTACGAGACGCTAACAATGGTAGAGAAGAAAATGATTCTGAGAGCCATGAAAATGGCTGGCAATGTCCAGTCCAAGGCTGCAGACATCTTGGGCATAGGAAAAAGCGGGCTCAATCAAAAAATAAAAAAATACGATATTGATATATCCTCACCATCGGGTTGAAAAGACCTGACGGCCAATCAAGAGGCGAATCTTTTCTTTTGCTTTTGATCCCGCAATGAATGGAGGCGCCATCGGCAGGGTTGGGTCCCTCGACCTCTCAGTCGGCCATTGACCGTTTCTAAGGAATTTCGGATTTGATCAGATCCGCGTAAAGATAATCGGGATTCTCGTCAAGGACTTCTTTGAGAGCGGAGCGGCTTTCTTCAATATTCCCCAGCAGTGAATTCATCCTTGCCGCATTATAGAGCCCATCGGACCTCAACCCACTGCTCTGGGCCTCGGCAACCTTTTGGTAAAACCCCAAGGCTGCCGAATAATCCCCGCTGTCCTCATAAGCGTATCCTAACCCATTTAGGCATATCACGGATAAATAGCTGCCAGCATGGGCATCACCCAATGCCGATTGGTAGAAGTCTATGGCCTTCTCGGGTTGACGGGCCTCCAGATAAAACCCGGCTAAGAGAACCGTTGCCACTTGCCCGGGGGTTCTGTGACCGTATTGATCGATGAGGTTGACCATTTCCGCCTGTATTTTCTCCAAAGCGCTCTGCGGTGTGCCGGAAACCATTTCTTTCTGATAGGCACTGGTCAGTCGACTTAACTCTGTTGCCGCCTTGGTATCTGCTTGCCGACCATATACGCCATAAAGCCCCACAGCGGAAACCACGGCAAGAATGCCGATCGCTCCCCAAAAAATCTGCGTTTGATAACGGGAGAGGGCTTGAAGAAGCCTTGACGACCCGGCTAAAAATCCATCCGGTTTCTCAAGATCGCGCTTTCTTGCCCGTGAAATCCGTTTATATGCCATTTCTCCTCCGTTGATGCTGATAGCCAATTCCGCATGTAAACCGACGAAGACATTCACCGATATGGCGTTTCAGAGACCTTAAAGAGCCGGCCGGAGCCGACGGCGGCGGGGTCAACCCGTTCACAGATCCGTCTCCAGCCTTCTTCGGGGATCGCTGCGCCCTTGACCTTACACACCTCGTAGCCACAGGCAGACGCGATGAGACCACATTGGTATAGTGGAAGAGCGTTCACCAAACCGAAAAGAAACCCGGCGGCCCAGAGATCTCCGGCGCCTGTCGTATCGACTATGCCAAGAGTGCCAGCCACCGGTATATCGAAGCGATGGCCATTCCAGGCCACCCGGCTTCCCCTTGGCCCTAGTTTCAACACCGCCAGACTTGCCCGTTTCGCCAACTCATCTAAAGCGGCATCATCATTGGTGGCGCCCGTAAAGGCTCTGGCTTCTTCTTCATTTGCAATCAATATATCCACATAGTTCCTCACCGCATCATCGAAATTGGCCATACACTCTTCGACAACCGTAAAACTGGCAAGATCGAGGGCGATGAGGCTTTCCGCTTTCCGTGCACGTTTCATTGCGTGCTCAAACAACTCAGGATTGTACACCAAATAGCCTTCAACCAGTGTGATGGCCGCATCGGTAAAGCTTTTGGATTGAACGTCATGTGGGGCAATCTCAGCTGCCGCCCCGAGACATGTCAGCATGGTTCTCTGGGAATCCGGCGATATGACCGAGAGCACCTTTCCGGTCGGGGTGGCGGTTCGCATCAACATGGGTTCAACATTGCTATTGGTGAGGCTGTCTTCGAAGAACTGACCGTATGGATCATTGCCTCGCTTTCCAATAAACCGGCTGAGACCGCCCAATTTCCCGATACCAACCATCGTATTGCAGGCAGCTCCCCCTGGCACGATGACTGGATCCACCCCTGAAGCGGCAAGGGTCTCATCAATGGTGTCGCTGTCGAAATACACCATGCCACCCTTGGGCACGCCGGTTGTCCCGATAAATTCATCATCTGCATTAATCAGTATGTCGACCAGCGCAGACCCGATGCCCACGATCAGTTGCCGATCCGGATACGGTAAAATAAAGGTTTCTGTCATGCTAATTTTCACCTGAGGAATAGACGCCGGTTCATTGACGACGACCCGGGTGTATCATAGAGTTTCCAGCCAGCCGCCGAGGAATCTACCAGACCAGATTCTGGTGGATCCACCCTTTATCCCCGTCTATGCTCTGGATGTGGATCCATTCATCATTTCGTTTTATCACTTTAAACGGAACTCCTCTTTCCGCCCGAAAGATGATATCGCCGTCGGTCCCAGGGCTGCTGCGAATATTGCAGTCGTTTTTCCGGGTAATGACCGTGGTCTGAGTGCCCAAAAGCTTTTTGTGGATCCAGCCTTTGTCCCCTTCGAAATCCCGGAAAAGAATCCATCCGTCGGATTGCTGAACCACCTCTATGGGATGGTAGCGCTCCACCTCCCACAGAACATCGTAGCCTTTGGTGCCTGGGCCTGACCTGACATTGGCCTTTGAAACCGCTACCGAAAGCCGCTCCCCAAAAGCGCTCGATGGCGCCAGTAACAGCCCGATAGCCATCGACAACCCAATCCACCGTCGGGCATTTGTAGAAAAGAAAAAGGGACGCATCATTGTGTTTTCCTGTCACTAACTATCCGTCAATCCGCTTCAAGCCGGCCGTTTTAGCTGCCGATACCGCTTGCTCGATATCGGTCACGGTCAGGCCGGATGAAAGTTGGCTGAATTCCCTGGCCCGGCCCCAGGGACGATACTGGGGCATCAAGTTAACGTAGCTATTGACGGACAGTTCGTTGGCGATAAAAGCCATGATCGCTCGGGTCTCATCGGCACGATTCGGCATGATCAAATGCCTGATGATCATGCCCTTCTGGGCAATACCACGCTCGTCGGTGATCAGATCCCCCACCTGCCTGAACATTTCGAGCAGGGCATGGCGGGCGACCTCAGGGTAATCCGAAGCCCCGCAGAATGCCTTTGAGGCTTCTGAATCCCAAAACTTGACGTCCGGCAAATAGAGATCGACGATGCCATCCAACAGTTTCAGTGTGCCCACACTGTCATATCCCCCGGTGTTGAACACCAGCGGTATGTGAAGCCCTCCCTCAACGGCTATTGCGACGGCGGAAAGCAACTGTGGAACGATGTGGGAAGGGCTGACGACATTGACGTTATGGCACCCTGCCCCTTGAAGGGACAGCATCATGTCGGCCAGCTCGATATCCGAAACCGGCTCGCCAATCCCCAGATGGCTGATCTCGTAGTTCTGGCAGAAGACGCAATCCAGATTGCAGTGAGCAATGAAAACCGTACCAGAGCCACCGTCACCAACCAGAGGGGGTTCTTCTCCAAAGTGGGACGAGACACTGGACACCACGGCCCGGACGCCGGTTCGACAAAACCCTGTCTCTCCCCCCAATCGATTCACCAGACACATTCGGGGGCAAAGATCACATTTCTCCATTCGCTCCCTGGCGGACTTGGCCCGGCGCTGGAGCACGCCGCTTTCCCACGCGGTTATATAGCTGGCCTGGTCCATCTTCGCTTTGGTGACGATGGTGTTGCTGATTGCGTATCCACACCGATGATCTGGGGGTATCCGTCAATCTGCCAAATTGCCGGCCTGGCGGCGGATGTCAGGAAGGAATCTGGTTTCGGTGAGCCGGAATTGCGCCTCATGGACCGGGGATTTCATAGGTGGTGCAGTTGCCCGATTTGCACTGTCGGTTTTTCGCACTCGGCCCCGAATTGCCGCTGGCAGCGCTTGCCATCGCATAATTGGCCGAACTCATTACCCGTTCAAAGGTATCGGATTTGCATTTCGGGCATTTCATTTCCACAGTGTCGTCACCGCCAAGCATCAACAGTTCAAACACATCATTGCACTCAAGACATCGGAATTCAAATATCGGCATGGCCATCTCCTTGAAAAGGGACTCCACCTTCTATGACGGCGCCTGTTGATTGTCAAGTGGCGGCCTTGGGTCGACGACCGGATCATCATTCTCTCCGTCCAGCAACGCACGTGCATGATCGAGGGCTGCAGCGGTCATCCGATTGCCACCGAGCATCCGGGCAATTTCCTCAACCCGCTGGGCAGAACTCAAGGGGACAACCCGGGTGGAAGTGACTTTGTTCTTCACCGCCTTGGTGATCCGAAAATGATGGTCGGCAAATCGGGCGATTTGGGCCAGGTGGGTAATGCAGATGACCTGGTGGGTGACGGCCAGATTCTTAAGCTTCTCCCCGACCTTTTCCGCGGCCCCACCGCCGATACCGGCATCGACTTCGTCAAACACCAGGGTTTCCACGGAATCCCTGGCCGCAAGGATGCTTTTCATCGAAAGCACAACTCTGGACAATTCGCCGCCCGATGCCGTTTCCGCAAGGGGTTTCAATGCCTCTCCCGGATTGGGAGAGATGAAAAATACCGGTCGGTCGATGCCCGACGGTCTTAGGGATGCACCGTTCACCTGCATCGGCTCGCGACTCTCCGCATCAGGCACGCCGTCTACAGAAAATTCGACATCAACGCGTGTATTCGGCATGTTGAGAGCAGCCAATTCCTCCACTACCCGCTTGGCGAGGGCTTTCGCCGCTTTTTGCCGGCGACGGGAAAGATCGAGGGCCAGCTTGGCGGCTTCTAAGTGTGTGGCGTCAATCCGTTGATCGACCTCTATTATTTGCTCGTCAAGGGCTTCGATGCCATTGCGCTCCATCATGAGGGACGCCTGTTTTTCGAAAATCCCGGCCAGTGTGGTCCCATGTTTTCTTTTGAGTCGATTGAGCCTGTCCAGCCGAGATTCAGTGGCCTCGAGCCCATCGGGGTCAAGGCGCTGCTCGTCGAGGTACTGGCGGAGCGACTCCGCCATGTCCTCCGCACGGTACCTGAGATCCGAGGCCTGTTCGGCAAAAGCGGTAAAAGTCGAATCGACGTTGACAAGGGCGTCGAGTCGCTTGCCGATCCCCCCTAAACGTTCGGCGACAGCCCCCTCGGCCGTATAGAGGCTGTCCACGCAGAGGTTGATTTCCTGAACGAGGATTTCAGCATTTCGGAGGCGGTGTCGCTGGGCCTCGAGTTCGACATCCTCCCCAGGAGCGATGTCGGCGTCCATTATCTCTTTTAGTTGAAACTCGATAAAGGCTTTTTCCTCGGCTTGATGGGCGGCTTTGTGACGAAGGCGGTCCCGTTCTGAAACAAGGGCAAATAGCCGATGGTAGAGTGATTCCATTTGCTGCCGAATGGGGATCAAATCGGCAAACTGATCGATCAGCAGAAGGTGCTGGTCTTCCTTCAGCAGCCGCTGATGGGCGTGCTGCCCGGATATGCTGGCAATGCTTTCCGTGAGGTCCGTCAACATCTGAAGCGTGGACAATCGATCATTGATGTAGACCCGGTGGCGGTCCGAGGATGAGATAATACGGCGAATAATCAGCCCATCCGTCACCTCAAAGCCCTGGGTCTCCATTCGTCCGGCAATACGGCTGCCGGCTGGCACCTGGAACAGGGCTTCGAGCTCCGCCTCGGATGCCCCTGTTCGGACCATTCTGGCGGTGGCGCGAGCCCCCAACAGAAGATTGACGGCATTGATGATGATCGATTTCCCGGCGCCGGTTTCACCGCTCAGGACCGTGAGGCCGCGATCGAAGCGGATGCGGACATCATCGATAATCGCAAAGTTTCGGATCGTCAGTTCCTGAAGCATGGTTCCGTCGATAGAGGATGAATGGGGGAGGATCCAGAGTATCTCACAGGGGTCGATCTTTGTAAAGGAAGCGGGCTGGGGCGTCGTCAGATCGTGCCGAGGTCCCGGATGTTGCCGATGCTGATAGAAGAGACCCGGGCGGTGGCGATGACCCTAAGCTGCCGGACCGATGACGCCCACGGCCGCCCGATCCATGATCGCCATCGTCAGTCGGCAAGGGCTTATGCCCCACTGTTTCAAGGAGGATATGCCCTCGCGCCGAGGACGATCACCAAACGCTCGGGGGCACCGCCATTAAGCGGCTCCGTTTTCGATGTCGGCTCTCCCGTACCCCAAATCAAACGCCTTGAGATTGACATCGAGAAACGCAGGCTTGGTTCGCTGCCGTATCGCCATTTTCACGGCGTCGTCTGAAACCGGGACGATTCCCGTGCGGCATAACGCGCCGAGCAGGACCATGTTGACCGCCATGATATTTCCGACGGATTTGGCAGCGGCTGTGGCGTCAAAAGCAATCAAGTTGCCGGTCTTCTCACGAATTCGCTGCTGCAGAAGGGTCAAATCCGGATAGTGGCCGCGACCGATGGCAACCGTGAAGGGCGGCAGGGGCGACAGGTTGGTGATCACCGTCGTCGAGGCGTTACATTTGTTCAGGGCCCTAAGGGTTTCGCAGGGTTCGAATCCAACAAGGACATCCGCTTCACCGTCGGAGATCAGGGCGCTTTTCCCATCGCCGAACAGTATGGCGGATTCCACGACACCTCCCCGCTGGGCCATTCCATGAATCTCACTCATTCTGACAGGGACGTCGGAGGCCATCGCGGCTTCACCCAAAACCCTCGATGCCAGCAGGTTTCCCTGCCCTCCCACCGCAACGATAATCAGACGGGTCGTTTTCATTGAACACTCATCCAAAACGGTCTCAACCCTGCAGGGATGACACCGGAAAAAGATTAGTCCCGAACCGGGGAAATGGCATGTTCGGGGCAGACCTGGGCACACACGGCGCAACCGGTGCAGATATCGGCATCGATTCTCACCCGATCGCCGTCGATGAAAAAGGCCGGGCATGCCAGATCGTTGATGCAGTCCCTGTGATTGCAGCAGCGGTCTGTAATCCGGAAGGATTTACCTTTCACCTGCTTCAATCCCTTTGCATACAGGGTGCATTTTTCTTTGGAGATAACCACCGACACACCGTCATACGCGACGGCCTCGCGGATGGCTGCGATGCTTTTCTGGACGTTGTAGGGCCGGACGACCGACACATGGCCGACCCCCAGGGCGCGGACGACGGCCTCGATGGAAACGTTGCCGTATCCGTCGAGTTGGATCTCCTTCATGTCGACACCCGGGTTGGGTTGATGCCCGGTCATGGCCGTCGTCCGGTTGTCTAAAATGACGAGGGTCAGATCGTGCCTGTTGAACACCGCGTTGATCAATCCCGGAATACCGGAATGGAAAAAGGTGCTGTCCCCGATGAAGGAAACCACTTTTTGGTCCGTCACCGTTGCGAAACCGCCCGCAGCGCCTGTCGAGGCCCCCATGCATATCACGAAATCCCCCATGGACAATGGTGGTAGGAAGCCGAGAGTATAGCACCCGATATCGGAGGGATGAATCACATCCATGCCTTCCGTGGCTTTCTTGACGGCGTAGAAAGTGGCCCGGTGAGAACAACCGGCGCATAAGCTCGGGGGACGCTGGGGTAATTCCGGAATATCCGACAATTCCGGCGGGGCAGGGGGAGTGTAAGCAATATCAAATCCAACGGCGATGCTCTCCTTTACCAATACCGGATCATACTCGAAAAGACGGGTCAACCGTCCGACCCCTTTGCCGTTGATGGGGACCGTCAGACCCGCCTCCTGGGCGATGACCTTGACAGCTTCTTCAATGAACGGCTCTCCCTCCTCGACCACCAATACCGTTTCGCAGGCCTTCAGAAAACCGAGAACCCGCTGAGTCGGCATGGGATTCGAAAACCCGAGCCGCAGCACACGGGTTTGCTCCACCAATCCCAGATCCGACAATGCATCGGATACGTAGCCATAGCTGACGCCGTTGCAAATGATACCCTGGACACCGCTGCCGTCGACGACATTGAGAGGTGAAGCCGATGCCATGACTTCGGCGCTCTCGAGGCGTTCGAGCAGTCGCCTGTGGAGGTTGCGGGATACCGCCGGCACCGTTACGAAATTGAATGGGTCTTTTTCAAAGCGACCCCGGCTCACCGGCGGCTCGACGGTGCCCAATTCAACCACCGCCGTGGAATGGTTGATGCGGGTCGTCGTTCGCAGCAGCACCGGCTCGTTCAAACGCTCGGACAATTCCACGGCATGGCGAACCATCTCCCGGGCCTCGGCCACGGATGAAGGCTCAAGGAGCGGAAGCCCGGCAAGCTTGGCATAATAGCGGTTGTCCTGCTCATTCTGGCTTGAAAACATATAGGGATCGTCGGCCGTCAGAATCACCAGTCCAGCCCGGACACCGACATAAGAAAGGGTCATCAGGGCATCGGCGGCCACGTTCAGTCCCACATGCTTCATCATGCACATGCTGCGGACACCGGCATTGGCCGCTGCGGCGGCAACCTCAAGGGCCACTTTTTCATTGGTGCTGTATTCGAAATAAAGATCGGTTTCCTGAGAGATTTGAAACAGGTTCAGGGATATTTCAGAAGAGGGGGTACCGGGGTAGGTCGAGGCAAAGGCAATGCCTGCTTCAACGGCACCTCGAGCGATGGCCTCGTTGCCCAGCAGAAGCATCTTCTGCCCGGGCTGGTTGGTCAGTAGCTTGTGCATCGAAGAAACCTCTTGCGTTTGTTCGGTCCATTGGAAGCCTTCCGCAACCCGAATCCGGAGGTCAACGGAAAGTAAAAACGCCCTGTTGAATACAACAGCATCCTTTGGGGTGTAAAGGCCAAATGCCGCTGGGAGGGTCTGAAACCAAAACCTCTTTACAAGCTACCGTTATTACGATAGGTTTATATGTTATATCCGATAAGGTCAACCATGCCTAATGCTGGACATTCTCACTATTCCCGCCCTAAGAGGACACCATGAAACCCCAAACCGTTTTGGTGATAGCCACCCGAAATCCCGGGAAAACGGCTGAAATCCGGAACCTGCTCTCGGGTTTTCCAATCGATATTAAAAACCTCGACGACTTCGGTCCCCTACCCGACGTCGAGGAAAACGGTGAAACCTTTGATGACAATGCCTATAAAAAGGCCAGTGTCGCCTCTCGGATGCTTGGTCTGCCTGCTCTGGCTGACGACTCCGGACTGATTGTGGAGGCTCTAAACGGTGCACCGGGTGTGTTATCGGCCCGATATGCGGGAAAAAACGCCACGGACCTGGAACGCTGCGCAACACTTCTGGAAGCCATGCAGCCCCATAAGAAGCGATCTGCCGCCTTCGAATGCGTCATTTCCATTGCCGTTCCCTCAGGCGCAGCCCTCACCTACGAAGGGCGCTGTGAGGGACACATTACCCTTGAACCACAAGGGGCAAACGGTTTCGGTTATGACCCCGTGTTTTTTTTCCCGCCCCTAAAACGAACGTTTGCGGAATTGAGCATGGAAGAAAAAAGTCGGGTAAGCCACCGTGGCCATGCCCTGCGGGAATTGCAGAGCGAGTTTGACAAGGTCCTGACTTGGATCCGTATACAGATGCCGGAACCTGAAAAATCCGGTTGCCAGCATCAATGATTTGCCTTCGGCGAAACCATCTCGTCTGCGGATAGCCTCTACCATCCACGTGGTTCGCCACCCGTAACACAAGGACGCACCTTGACGTCAGAAGATGTCAGCGCTTGATCCTGAGCAACAGCTGCATATCTGACCGGATGCTTCACACGACGCGCGAGGAGAGCCATCCATGAATAAAAGTCAGAACGATTTTGATATCGCCAGGACCATCGGCGGCATCACCACCGAGGCATCGGCCCAGGCCCTGTTCCAATCCCATCTGGACGGTACCCAACTCGACAAAATCCAACGGATTACCCACAGCGGCGTACGACTGAAAATCGCCAATGCCATTGCGATGTGTTCTCCGGACAGGGTGTTCATCAACAGCGGCTCACGGGAGGATGTCCAGTGGATCCGTGAGTATGCGCTGGAAAGAGAAGAAGAAAAGTCTCTGCCCATGCCGGGGCATACCATTCACTTCGACCTGAAGGAGGAACAGGGCCGCATCATCGACCGCACCTTTTATATCGTCGACGAAGATGATGTTGTCAGCAGCCTTGCCCTGAAAATGCTCCGTGCCGAGGGGTTGAAGGAGGTGCGGAATAAAATGGGTGGCATCATGAAGGGAATGACCATGATCGTGGGCTTCTACAGCCGAGGGCCCATCGGCTCGCCCGCCGCCAACCCCGCGCTGGAGATCACCAGTTCTGCCTATGTGTCCCACAGCGCCGAGCTTCTCTACCGAAACGCCTACGGCGTCTTCAATACGGAGGCAGAGCGCCAGGGGCATTTTTACACCAACATTCACAGCGAAGGCCCCAACCGTCCCGAAGACCTGCCCAATGCCAGAGTCTTCATGGATCGTCGGGACAGGACCACCTACAGCTGCTATTGCACTTATGCCGGAAACACGTTGCTATTGAAAAAGGGCAACCACCGCTTTTCAGTGGATAAAGCCGTTAGCGAGCACCGCGGCACCGAACTCTCTGAGCACATGTTCATCACCGGCATTGAAGGCCCGGGCGGCCGAATCACCTGGTGCACCGGTGCAGCCCCCAGCGGTTGCGGCAAAACCACCACGGCCATGGCCGGCGACCATTTTGTCGGTGACGACCTCGCACAGCTGTGGATCAGCGAGAGGGGTTCTATCCGTTCCATCAACCCCGAATGCGGCATTTTCGGCATCGTCGAGGATGTCAACTGGGAAGGGGACCCGAAGTTGATGGAGGTGCTCCGAAAAGAAGGCACCGAGGTGATCTGGTCCAATGTCCTCATCGACGAGAACGGGGTCCCTCATTGGACCGGCAATGGAGAGTCTGCTCCCGCAAAGGGCGTCAACTTTCAGGGACGGTGGGAAGCCGGTATGGCCGGCGCGGACGGCAAACCCATCCCGATGTCTCATCCGAACGCCCGGTGCACCCTGATGGCCAAAGCCCTGGCCAATTATTCGGATCTCTGCGAATCCCCAGACGGTGTCGACACCCGTATCGTTACCTACAGTGGTCGCGACAGCGACACCATGCCACCGGTCTGGGTGGCGAAGTCCCCGGCGGAGGGCGTGGTGATCGGGGCGTGCATCGTCTCGGCCGCAACGGCCACAGAGGTCGGCGCCACGGGGGTCAAAAGGGCTCCCTGGGCCAATGCGCCGTTTATCCCCGGCCCCCTGGGTGACTACATGGACGCCCAGTTCAAGTTTTTCGGCAACCCCTTAATTGCCGCCGCATCCAAGCCCATCATGGCAGGACTGAACTATTTTCTGACCCATCAAGCAAGGGGGGGAGAGGGCAAAAAGCTCCTCGGCGAAAAGAAGGATGTCAAAGCCTGGCTGGCCTGGCTTGAACGAATGGCCCATGGCGAAGTCTCGGCCATTGACACTCCCATCGGATATCTGCCTCGCTACGAGGATCTGAAAACCCTGTTCCGATCGCGCATCGATAAGGACTACCCTGAGGATCTTTACCGCAAGCAATTCAGCCTTTATATCGACAACATCATCGGGCGAATCGACCTTCAACACAGATCCTACGGTAAGGAATTGGGCATTCCGCCGAAACTCTTCGAAATCCTCGATGCCCAAAAATCAGCCCTTCTCGAACTCAAAAACCGGTTCGGATCCATCGTCTCCCCGGAGCAGTTAGTCACCGCATCCGACGGCTGATCCGCCACCCTGCCCAGAGGCGGTCGACAGGCCCCACCCCTGTTGTCCGCCTTCCTCACCACGCCGCTGAATTGGCAGGACCACCGTGACGAACTCTCTTCTCAAGAGCATCTTCAACCGCCGCATGCTGGTGGCCTTCATTATGGGGTTTTCCAGCGGTCTGCCGCTGTTGTTGACCGGTTTTGTTCTTCAGGCATGGATGAAAGAAGAGAATGTCGATCTGACAGTGATCGGCCTGATGACCCTGGTCGGCCTGCCTTACACCCTCAAATTCGTCTGGGCACCGATCCTCGATCGATACACCATTCCCACGTTGGGTCGCCGAAAAGGGTGGCTGTTGGTGTTTCAGATCGGGCTAATGGCCGCCATTGTGCTCCTTGGCCGATCCAACCCCGCCCAAAACCCTTGGACGGTGGCTCTTGCGGCGTTGATCGTCACTTTTTTCAGTGCCTCCCAGGATATCGTCATCGACGCGTATCGACGGGAGGACCTGAAAGATGAAGAGCTGGGGCTCGGCTCATCTCTGGCCATCAACGGTTATCGGCTCGGGATGCTTCTCGCCTCGGGGGGCGGCCTGATCCTCGCCGACCACGTCCCGTTCAGCGCCGTCTACACCATGATGGCCGCTTGCTTGATTCCAGGTCTCATGACAACGGTATTCACGCCCGAACCGGATACCCCCTTCGGCACCCCCGCGTCCCTTAGAGAAGCGGTTATCGACCCGTTCGTTGAATTTCTCAACCGTCGGGAAGCCCTATGGGTGCTAGCGTTTATTCTTCTGTACAAGCTCGGGGATACCATGGCGAGCGCCATGACTGCGCCGCTCTATCTGGATTTGGGATTCACCAAGACGGAAATCGGCACTATTGTAAAATTGTTTGGCATTTGGGCCACCATCGCCGGTGGTTTTGTCGGAGGAGCGTTGCTTCTACGCTTACGGATTCAATCCGGTCTCTGGCTCTTCGGCATCCTTCAGGCATTGTCTACGGTTGGCTTTGCCGCCCTGGCCATGATCGGCCATGATCTCACCGCCCTGGCAGCGGTGATAGCCTTTGAAAACATTACCAGCGGCATGGGTACCGCCGCCTACGCCGCCTACATGGCCAGCATCACCAATCAGAAATTTACCGCTACCCAGTACGCCCTGCTGAGCAGCCTCATGGGGGTTCCGCGCGTGCTGGCCTCGGCGCCGACCGGTATCATGGCGAAAATGATGGGCTGGGAATCCTTCTTTATGCTCTGTGCTGTCATCGCCATACCCGGGTTGATGTTGATCAGCAGGCTGTCAACCGATTCGCGCCCCATCCCGCAATCCCGATGACGACGACCCGTCGGGATGTAATGCCAGCGGCTGCCCTCGCGAGCCCTACCCCCTGTTCATGGAGGATGAAAAGAAGATGATCCCATCCGTTCCTGACTCATCCACTGCCCGAAAGCTGGAACAACTTCGATCCGAACGGCGTCGCCTGTTGGGGTTGTCGCCGGAAAGGACTCTGGATGCCATCTTGTCCGCTCCTGAGCCGATGCCTCTGGTGCATTCATTTACGGAGCAGGATCTCTACTTTCTAATTCACGATATCGGGGCCGAGGATGCCCAGCCCCTCGTCGCCATGGCCTCGGAGAGGCAGCTTGATTTTATTCTTGACCAAGAGATCTGGGAAAAAGACCGCTTTGATTTGTCGGCCGCCGTCCGCTGGTTTGACGTGATGATGAGGGCCGATCCGCCTCGGCTGATTCCGTGGCTGATTAACAACCATCT
This sequence comes from uncultured Desulfobacteraceae bacterium, assembly GCA_942491115.1. Lineage (GTDB taxonomy): Bacteria > Desulfobacterota > Desulfobacteria > Desulfobacterales > UBA5852 > CALNZV01. Next base: position 1,227,111 of record CALNZV010000020.1, on the reverse strand, counting down.
GCCGACGGTAGAGCTTTTTCTTTTCAAGAGCTTGGATATCCGAATCCGAGAACACGATCAGGATCCGTCGGATCTCGGCGAAGGGTTTTTTTCATTCGACAACACGTTTTACATGCGATTCAAGCAGCCCCTCTCGGAAGGGGACGGGACGGATCAACGTCAGCAGCGCCATTTCGACAGCCTGTCGACACTCCTCAGTCAGATGGCTGAAATGGACTTCATCCGGTTTCAAAGCCTTATTCTTGAATCCAGCGCTCAGATCCCCGCGGAAGGCGAGGAGGAAGCCTACCGGCTGCGCAATGTTCGCTTGAGCGAAAAAGGTTTTCTGCCTTTTGAGGAAGCCGTCGGCATTTATCACCCCCTCCAGATCGATCATTTGAGGCCACGGTCCCGAAGCGGGGTGCCTCAAAATGTCGATGCCAGCGGCCTGAATCGGGTTCCCATGTCCCTGTCGATGAGCGTCGATACCGACTCTGTCTTTGAAAAAGCCCTGGAGCAGGTGGAATCGCCACACCACGTGGACGAACTGCGACTGGAACTGGCCGCGTTGAGCAACCGTATGGCTGTCGCGGATCTGACACCGATTCACAGCCGATCCGATTTGAGACCGATTGTCCGAAAGACCTGTGGATACCTTTCTATTGGCCTAGAGCATCTCGCCAGCCAGAAAGGACTCCCCACATCGCAACCCTTGGCCCCTGAAGCGGGCCGTTGGCTGGCCACGTACGGCCTGAGCGATATCTTTCGACTCGGTTACGCCCAGGCGTTGACCGTCAAGTGGAAGGCAGACCGATGGGTGATAAACAGCTGGTTTGCGCGTATGAAACTTCCGATCTCATTCTGGGGTGAAACATGGATGGGGGTATTGGGCGGGCTCCTCATCAAACGGCCCCGGTTCTGCGACCACTATCGCTCCGGGACACTTTACCGGGAATTTGAAACCCTGGCTGAAATCGAAGGCGTTGCGACGGAACTCCACCGCATCCAAGAGATGGACCGGTTGCTATCGCAGTTGGGAATCACGGCGTTGAAAAAGAACGAGGACCTGTTTTTAACCTACAGGAATCTGCTTCTGACCCTGTGGGCCCGGCATGAACTGGGACTGCCGGAAACGGCGGCCCCGATAGGCATCCGCCGCTTCAGACCGTTTTTTGAGGAATTGTTTCCGGGGTCGCCGTCGTCGATGAACGGCAAAGGACGTTCTCCAGAGCCTGGAATGAAGAACCGGATGCTCAATTGGCTCGTTAAGAAAACCGGAAGCCCCGCCGAAGCCATTGGCAAAGGGGTCGGGGATAGCCTCGAGTCCCTTTTCCAGGACCTGGAGAGTGAATATGGGTCGGTGCCTGTCGAGGGGATGGACCCCAGGTTCGTCAATTTGTTTCTGCTTAAGGCATGATCCCCTATCAGCCTGGTGCCGGCTAGTCGTCTTTGATCAACCGAGGTGGGTCCAGGAGGTATCGGCGGAGGAGGGCCGCTCCGCCAACACACCATACCGGTTGATGGATACCCCCCGATAGGAAATGGCATCGAGCGGCGCAGTGTCGAAAGCACGCCGGATGATATAGTAGACATTTTCTGAAATCACCGTTTGGTCCGCCTCGGCCGAGGACGCCAGGGCATTGGCCGACCCCATCACATCACCGATAATCGTATACCGAGCCGTCCACCCAGCACCCAAGTTCCCCGCCACCGCTGCCCCGGTATCGATACCGATGCCGATTTTGAAGGGGCCGATATGACGCGGAGACAGCTGTTGATTAAAAGTCTTTATCTGCTTTCCCATATCCAAAGCGGCTCGAACGGCCCTCATCGGATCATCTTCATGGGCCAGGGGTATCCCCCAGACCGCCTGAAGGCGGTCGCCCCCGCAATGGTCCACCATGCCTTCAAGTCGAAAAATCGGCTCGACCAGAGCGCCAAAACACAGGTTGAGGGTTTCGAGAATGATATCAGGAGCTGAGAATTCCGACAGTTCCGAAAAATTCAAAAGCATCGCCACCATCACCGCTGTATCTCTCAACTGCCCCCTTGTCTCCACCGTGACTTGCCCGGAAACAATCATTTCGGCAACCTCCGGGGAGACGATCTTCCGGTAGCGCTCTCGGTCGAGGGATTCCCGGGTGACCCGTTTGGCAATCTGAGAATTGCGGATGAACAGTGCGGACTTGTTGGCCACATTCGAGAGAAGGTGGAGCTCTCGCTCCCCATAGGGTTTTGAAATCGAAGTCTTTCTCACCACGATGATTCCCAGAAAATCCAACTCATATAGGATAGGGATGGCCATCATCGAACAACTCTCGTGACCGGGGGGCGGCGCCATCGTTTCCGAACCGACGCACGCCGAATCCGACACCAGCACGCCCTTCTGCTCTTCACGGACATGCTCCAGAAGCTCTGCCGGTATTGAAATGCGGTCTTTCAACGTCTTCGTCTTGTAGGATTGAGGCTTTAGTCCGCCATCCTCCTCGGCAAGAAACACCACACCGTAATCGAAGTCGAGTACCTCGTGGGCCCGGTCGAGCACACGGCCCAAAATGAAGTCCACATGCAGATCAAAGCCGATATCCCGACTTAGCTGAAATGAGATTCGCAGCCGTTCATAATCCGATCGGAGCATTTCTTCGTCAATGATATTGGCCTCAGGGAAAAACCGATTCAACCGCAGCGGAGAAATCTTTACCTGGATTCGATCCAAAATGTCAGGCTCTTTGTGGATATGGATAACCGCTGCGGCCATTTTCTCTCGAAACAGGCATCGGGTATTTCCCAGCAGGATCTCATCCCCGTCTCCGATCGGGGACCGATCTGATATTCGTTTTCCATTGACGAATGTGCCGTTCCGGCTTCCGAGATCCCTGACCATGAAGCCGCCATCTTTTTCACGGCTGATCAGGCAGTGGACTTTCGAAACACCCGGCTCCATCACCTTGATCCGGTTCTTAGGATGTCGGCCGAGCACGTTGTGATCCGCCAACTGAAAATCACTTCTGCCGTTGCGATGGAAAATGAATAGTGTTGCCATGGCGTCTTACTCTCTCAATAGGCCGCCGAATCAGGGCCCGACACTGACCCGGGAAGGCGAGGTGGTGTTACCGATGGGAACCGGGAAAGATCCGTGTGAGGCAGGAACTTTGCCGCACTAAACCGGTTCATGAACGCTTGGTTGACGTTCAATTCGAGGTAGGTGATGCGGTCCCGAATCCGGTCCACCCGTGCGGGCGTCTCCCGATCCATCAAGACCATGCGGGCGCCCCCCAGGGAACTGTTACCGATCACCTTGAAGGTATCCAGGGGCAGATCCGGGAGCATTCCAATGGTGATGGCAGAAATGGGATCGATGACCGCTCCGAATGTCCCTGCCACATAAATTTTTGAAATGTCATTGAATGTCAAACCAACGGACTCTGTGAGCGTTTCCAGAATCGTATACATGGCAGCCTTCGAGCGGATCAGGCTGTCAAGATCCGGTTGGCCGATCACCAAATCCTGGCAGCCAGCGGATTCAGCCGACGTAATGACGATCAACTGCCTGATGCCGTCCTTTTCCACCAACCGCTCTCCCCAGGCGCCGGGCACCAGCTTTCCTCGAATATCGATCAACCCGTTCCGAAACAGTTGAGCCGCCAGATCGATCATGCCGGAACCGCAAATACCAGCAGGTGGCCGGTCATCGATGGTTCTGGCCTCGATTCGGCCGGATCCCCCATGAATACGGATCCGATCAATGGCTCCCGGGGCGGCGGCCATGCCGATGGTCGACATCCCCCCCTCGAGAGCCGGCCCAGCGGCACCTGCGCAGGCGATCAACCAGGACCGGTTTCCGCAGACCACCTCGGCATTGGTGCCCACATCCACGAGAAGCGATGGCTCGTCCTTCTTCCAGAGACCGCTGAACAGGATGCCGGCAACCACATCGCCTCCAAAATAGCTGCCGGCGTTCGGGAACACATAGATCCGGACATTCGGATTGAAGTCAAAGCCAAGGTCGCCGCCAGTGAGCAGGCACGGCCTGTTGACAGCCGGGATATATGGCTCCCTTATGATCCATCGGGGCTCAATCCCCATAAACAGATGGCTCATTGACGTGTTCCCTGCCACCGAAATCAAATGAACGTGTCCCGGATCCACTGCGGCCTTATCACACATCTGACGGATGGTCCTGTCCAGGGCATCGACCACTGCATTCTGAAGGCTCGAGAGGCCGCCTGCACTGTCTGCATGGTGAATCCGAGCCAGCACATCAGGCCCGGCAAACCCTTGAGGATTGTCGATGGATCGTTCACTCAGCAGATGTCCCGTCTGCAGATCTACAAGGGCCAACGCCATCCGAGTGGTGCCGAGATCGACCGCGACCCCTGACGGGAACTGGCTGCTCCGGGGATCCGCCACGCCTGCCAGCACCCATTGGCGGCTGTCTTTGAAAACCACACACCGGGCAGCGTAATCCCATCGCCTCAAGGCGGCGGGCAACTGGCGCAGGATGCCAAGATCGATCCGGACGGACGGCGCTCGAAGACGCTCCTTTAGGGCGATCACCAGGCGGTCCGCATCCCCGGAGTTGTCTCCAATTGCGGGAGGGACGAGATGAACCGTCTCCACCCACCCCAAACATGAATCATCCATTGTCACTGACTTTTGGGCCTCCATCATCAGGGGAACGCGATTGTCGAACCTGGGGGCTCCGCCCCGGAGTTTGAATCATTCTTTCGCTATCAACGCCGAGAGGGCCGACACCATCCGGGACAGGGTGCTCCCCGCCGACCCCTGAATCCAATAGTCGCTAACGCTCCCGGTCAGTGGCGTCGCATCCGTGTTGATTTCGATCACAAGGCCTCCCGCTGCCCTTGCGATGTCGGGTATCATGGCCGCCGGCTGCACCGTGGCCGAGGTGCCGGCGACGATGAGCACATCGCACTCGGCTGCCGCCTGTTGGGCGCTTTCGAGAGCAACCGTCGGAATTTGCTCCCCAAACAATACGCAGTCAGGCCGGAAAATCCCGCCGCAGGCGCAACGGGGAGGCACCGACGACAGATCCACCGTGCGGGATGGGATCCGTTGGTCGCAATCCATGCAGCGTTGCCATGCAAAGGTACCATGGAATTCGATGACGTTGCTGCTGCCGGCTTTCTGATGCAAGCCGTCGATATTCTGGGTGATCACGGTATCAAGGGATCCCAAACGCTCCAAACGGGCAAACCCGGTGTGTGCCCTGTTGGGTTCGGCTGATTTCAGCACCCTGTGGAGTTCGAGAAACAGCGTATTCCAAACCGTTTCAGGATCTTTGAGAAAGGCCGCGATATGGCCGACTTCCATTGGGTCGAATCGCTCCCAGAGCCCGCCGTTGCCCCGAAACGGGGGAATCCCGCTGGCCACCGAAACGCCGGCCCCGGTCAGCGCCACCGTTCGCCTGCTCGCAGCAATATCGCGGACCGCCTTTTGGATAAGCACGTCCGTTCGTTGAGCCATGTGCGTCCCCGATCACCTCCGGAAAGCCGTCATCGAAGCGTTGTCTTTCCGATAACCGTAGTCCAGATGCCGTCGCTACTCCATTTTTCGAGAATGGCTGCGGGCCGATCGAGAAACAGGGCCTCCGCAGCCCTGGCCTGGCTGCGGAGCAGGCCCGACAATATAAAATAGGGGGTGCCCCAGAACATCGAACGTTTAACCACCACCTCCATTACCGGAAAGTGGATATTGGCGATCAGCAGGTCGATGGGCGTCCCCACCATGATGTTCTCTGCCCGCCCCTGTACCGCTATCACTCGATTTTCCAGACCGTTTAGCCGGATGTTCCGTAAAGCGGTGCGCACCGCCAGAAGATTCAAATCGACGGCAACCACTTTCTCCGCTCCGAGTTTGGCTGCCGCCACCGACAAAAGACCCGATCCCGTCCCCAGGTCAACCACACACCGGGGGCGGTCGGTACGGGTGAAAAGCCGTGACATCGCCGTCAGGCAATCTCGAGTCGTGGTGTGGGTGCCCGTTCCGAAAACGACCCCCGGATCCAAAACGATGTCAAGGGAGGTTCCGGGTTGGATGGAACCCTCAGGGGCCGGCACCCATGGAGGACGGATAGAGAAGGCCTCAGTCTTGAAACCCTCAAAGCGCTCGCCCAACCACTCATCGTAGCTCATGGTGTAGCGTTCTAGTAAGTTGAGGGCCGGCTGGCTGTCCACCAATGCAGACACCTCCCCATCCCGCTTCTCCTTAAAAAAGAGAAAAGACCAGCCGTCCTCCTCCCAATTCCCGATGAACGCTGGACCGAGATCCAGCCCACCGGTTCGGACTACTCCCTCTAAATGGTAGATATACAGTCGGGAGATGGGAGCCTCGATGGGGAGTGTATCCAGATCACTTGGGCTCATGGCGCGGGATTTGATCCATCGTCCATTCCATAGGATTCAGGAGTTTGAAACCTTGAGCTTCGAGCTTTTTCTTCACGTTGCGGACATTGTTCGTGAGGAGGTAGGCGAACACTGCTCGCTTGTCTTCTTCCCAGTAACGCCCAACCAGGATACTGCCGAAAGAGATGTTCTCTTCGGTGATGGTATCTACGATCTTCTTCATCTGACCGATTTTCTCTTCAACCAGAATGCCCAGGAGGGTTCCCGGCTCTTCGATGCCGAGGACGGCAATGAAGGCCCTCAACAGATCCCGAACCGACAAAACGCCCACCAGTTTTCCTTGATCATCCACCACGGGAAAGGCACCGACCCGGATGTCCTGGATTCTGAGCAGGGCATCTTCAATGGTGTTGTGGGGGGAGATGGATACCGGATTTCGGGTCATGATTTCCGACACCGGGATCGGTTTTTCGGCGGTAATCGGTGCGCCTTCGGCCGCGGCTTGATACGCACTCCTTGGGAGGACGCTGCGGATGTCCCTGTCCGACACCATACCGATGAGCCGGTCGTCGTCGTCGATGACGGGCAAGTGGCGGATCCGGTGAGCCACCATCAGTTCCCGGGCTTTCAACACGTCGGTTTCCTCACCCACGGTCACTACTGTTTGGGTCATGGATTTGCTGATAAACATCCCCGTCTCCTTGGATCGCTTCCTGGCCGGCGCCGGGCGAGGCTTGGCCCGCGATCACTCTTTAAGCAAAGTACTCAAATGGTTAGCCGCCAGTTCGGGTAATCTCTCGAGGCAATACCCACCCTCCAGAACAGAAACCACGCGCCCCCCTGAGAACCGATCCGCCAATTGAATGATTTGTCCGCCCAGCCAAGAGTATCCATGGGTGGTCACTTTGATATCGGACATGTCATCATCCTCGTGGGCATCGAACCCGATGGACAAAATCAGGAACTCGGGCTTGAAGCGCTCAAATTCCGAAACGAGATCCTCTTCGATTTTTCTTCGGTAAACCGTATCGCCTTCTCCAGGCAGTACCGTCGAATTTTTGGTGAACCCGAACCCGTCCTTGTCTCCATAATCGAACTCGCGTCCGGTTCCCGGAAAGGCGAAGGAGGGGTGCTGATGGATGGAATAGTAGTAGACCGACGGGTCGTCCTGGAATATGTGCTGGGTGCCGTTGCCATGGTGAACATCGAGATCGACGATACCGACATTCTTGACGTTCCAACGGTGCTGGAGATAGCGGGCGGCAATGGCCACATTGTTGAAATAGCAGAAGCCCATGGCTTTGGCTTTTTCGGCGTGGTGTCCAGGAGGGCGGACCGGGCAGAAGGCGTTGTCGATTTCCCCCGTCATGACCATTTCCACCGCAGTTAGAACCCCCCCCGCCGCGGCGAGGGCGGTATCGTAGGTCTCCTCACAGATCTGATTGTCGGCGCTTTCGAAAATCGGTTGGCCTTCCAGGCAGGCGGCTTGAAACCGTTTGATATAGTCTGGATCATGGACCCATTCGATCTCGGCAAGATCTGCCAGGCGCGCCTGGAAGATCTTCAGGGAAGGAAGGAGTCCGGCATCACGAATTCCCGTGTAGATAGCGAGCAGTCGCTCCGGCACCTCCGGGTGATACACCCCTGTCTTGTGGCGGAGGTAGCGTTCGTCGAAAAGTAGGCCGGTTCTTCTCAATCCCCCTCCTCTCTGACCTAACCTCCAATGATCTGGTCGAAGACTTTAAATGCCTGATGAACGATGGGTGCGTCCATGGGCAAACCAATGGTGGGCTTTCCCTGAAGGTCATATTCGTACAGGATTTCATCCTCGAAAAGGGTGCCGATATGATTGATGCCGGCATCTCTTATAATTTTCATGAAAGCTTCGGGAGGATCGTTCTTGGCTTGGTTGATGACGAGATAGGTTTTTTCAACACCGATATTGAGTTCTTTGGCCAGTGTATCGATCCTCAGGGCGGCCTGAAGCCCCCGCCGGGATGCATCTGCGACGATCAGCAGAATGTCCACGTTTCGGGTGGTCAATCGGCTGATGTGTTCCATCCCTGCTTCGTTGTCCATAACTAGGTAGGGGTAGTTGTCGGTCAGCTGCTCTAAAAATCTTGCCAGCAGGGAGTTGGCGGCACAATAGCAGCCGGCCCCTTCCGGTTGGCCCATGACGATGAGATCGAACCCGTCGCGCTCGATCACGGATTGTTCCATGCGCATGGACATGAAGATGTCCTTGGTCATTCCTTCGGGTACCTTGCCTTTTTTCATGTCCTCTCGGGCGTCACCCAGTGTGGAGGTCACCTCCAGACCCAACACCTCGTTGAAATTGGCATTGGAATCGGCATCGACAGCCAGTATGGGCGTTTTACTTTGGGTGAGAAGATATTTGACGATCAGGCCGGCCAAGGTGGTTTTCCCGGTACCCCCTTTTCCAGCCAATGCGATTGAGAATGGTTTCATGTTGCCGGTACCTTTATCCTTTCAGTATAAAAATATCATTGAATGTTAGCTGTTTAAGACAGGTTGACGACACAGTCAAGAAACTTCTGCCTGATGGGCTCATGAATGGAACAGCCATACTAGGGCCCAGGGTCGTTGGGAAGCCCATCGTTGGTCATTCATGGTATATGGGGCCCGGATTATTCACTGGGTGTCCTTTTTGGCTTGCCATCTGAACAAATAGAGGCATAAGTTAGCAATATCTCTATTGGTTGATGACCTGTCCCATGGATAGGAAATTGACGTCATGCGGTTACCTATTTTGCGGGGCCCAACCCCGCCAACGGAGGTGCCCTCAATGAAACCGGCTTTGGTATTCACTTTAGCATTATTTTTCCTTACCGCTTCCGGAGCGTCTGCAGGAATGATCTACGAGATCGAATCCACCACAACCGGTTCGTCCGCTTCGACGGTCGAGCGGACGATGGTCTTTGCCCACGAAAACAAACTCAAGATCGAAAACGGGGCCGATCAACAGGAAGGCCCGGTAGACACCGTCGTTTACCGGGGGGATCGAAAAGAGGTGATGATTCTGGACCATCAGAGGAAACGCTACACCCTTCTGGACGAAGCCACCCGGGATCGGATGGCCGCTCAGGCCAACCAGGCGATGGCTCAATACCAGGAAATGCTCAAACAGTTGCCCGAAGAACAGAGACAAATGATGCAGCAGATGATGGGCTCGTCCATGCCGTCCGGAATGCCCCAAAAACCAACGTCTACGGAAGTGAAACCCACCGGCGAGGAGGCCATGAAAAACGGGTATCCCTGTCGCCGCTACGATATCATCCGGGACGGGCGAACCACCCAGGTGCTCTGGGTGACCGATTGGAAAAACATCGAAGAAGGACAGGAAGTGTCTGGCACCTTTTCCGAAATGGGCGCCTTTTTCCAGGCCATCGCCAAGCCGCTACAACCCCAGGGTCAGCCGGCGACCGGGCCTTCGACTGCCATGTCATTGTTGAACCGGATTGATGGTTTTCCCGTCGTCACCCTCGACCTTGACGCCAGCGGCAGCGTCGTGAAAACATCCGAGCTTCGGTCAGCAAAACCCGCCCCCCTGAACGATGGCGACTTCGATCCCCCCGAGGGGTATCAGAGGCAGGAGATGGTGCCGCAATAGCTTGACGGCCTCCGTAAATCGGTCACTGCCTTCTGTTGGCCACTCATGAAGGTGGTCGGCGATTCAGGAAGAAGATGTGGCGACCCGGGACCCCATGACATTTAGCGTTGCAGGGCGTCTTTGGGTACCACTACCATACGCGCCGGAGCGCCCGGCAAGACGGAGGACGCTCGCGGCGGAAGGCATATCCGGCGATGGCCGTCGGAAAGGGACAATGTTGACCGGCAACATCCACACCGCAGTGTGGCAGAGAAGCAATGAATTCTAAGGCGATTTCTGCTCGACAGGCGATCACAAACTGCCATCGCATTTGGCGATGGCAAGGAGGACACAATGCCCGATTTAATGGAACTGTTCAAAAAGACGATCATCACCGGCGTCGGCCTTGCGCTCACGGCCAAAGATGAGGTGGATGAGTGGGCCAAGGAGGTTGAAAAGCGGCTGAATCTCACCGAGGAGGAAGGCAGGAACTTTTTTAACGATGTTCAGAAGCGCTATGAGGATTCCCAGGCCAAACTGGAAGCCCGCGTCGAACAAACCGTGAAAGATATCCTGAAAAAAGCCGACATTGTCACTGCCGATGAATTGAAAGCGGTCAAAAAAGAAGTCTGGGAGCTCAAACAAATCCTGAGCGATCAAAAAGGCAGCGACGACGAATAAACCCATTTTCTCTTGATCCAAAGGGTCCGTGCCGCATCAGGACCAACCGGTGCTCAAGTGATGTTCAGTATTCGCAAGATCGGTGTCATCGGTCGAACCTACCGACACCTCAATCGATACCGCCAGATCCTGGCCGTATTCTTCAAATACGGCTTTGGTGATCTTGTGGATCTGTTGAACATCGACCAGTACATCGAAATCGGTCTTCAAATGATTTCCAGAAAACGGCGGGAGCGCCTGGAAAGACTGACCCGGGCCGAACGCATTCGATTGGCCCTCGAGGAGTTGGGACCGACCTACATCAAACTCGGCCAGATGCTGTCCACCCGGCCCGATCTGGTGCCTATCGACCTTGTGACGGAGCTATCGAAACTTCAGGACAGGGTCCCATCCTTTCCTTTCGATCGGGTAAGACACACCCTGGAAGCCGACTTAGGGGCCCCCCCCGAAGACCTTTTCGAGAGCATCGACGAGTCTCCCATCGCCTCGGCATCCATCGCCCAGGTCCACAAGGCCTGTCTCAAGGACGGCGACTGCATTGCCATAAAGGTCCGAAGACCCGGGATCCGCAATATCATCGAGGTCGACCTCGAAATCATGCTTCACTTGGCCACCCTCATGGAGCGTCATGTGGAAGAGGTCGCTCTTCACCAACCCATCAAGATCGTCGAAGAGTTTGCGGACGTCCTGGAAAAAGAGATCGACTTTACGATTGAAGCCGCCAGTATGGAGCGAATCGCGCGGTTTTTTCTGGATGATCTCACCCTTTATGTCCCAAAGGTCTACAGAGAATTTACCAGCCCGCGCATCCTGGCCTCCGAGTATATCGACGGGGTCAAGATTTCTAAAATCGACGCCATCGACGGCATGGGCCTCGATCGCCGCATCGTTACCCGACGCGGTGCAGAGGTCATGCTCAAGCAGATCTTCCAGTATGGGTTCTTCCACGGTGATCCACATCCGGGAAACATTTTCATCCTCCCCGGGAATGTCATCTGCCTTGTCGATTTCGGAATGATGGGAACGATCAATCGGAGCACCCGGGAAGATTTCGTGGACCTTATCGACGCGGTAGTTCATCGCAACGAATCGCGGACCGCCCAGGCCTTGCTGAAAATCGCCCTGTGGGATGAAAAACCGAACATGCGTCGCTTCGAAAAAGAGGTGGCTAATTTCATGGGCCAGCACCTCCATCGGCCTCTCAAGGAAATTCAGATGGGAAGACTTCTCCAACACATGTTGGAGTTGTCAACTCGACACCGCCTTCGCATCCCTCCGGACATTTTTCTGATGTTGAAGGCCATCACCGCCGTCGAGGGCGTGGCGATGCAACTGGACCCCGAATTCGATTTCTTCCAGCTGGCCGTTCCTTATGTCAAGAAGGTGAAAATGGAACGGTACCATCCCCAGCGCCTAACCGAAGAGATCATTCATACCGGCGGTGATCTCATGCGATTTATCAGGGATTTTCCCGGAGAGGTTCTCGAAATCGTCCAGCAGCTAAAACAGCAAAAGCTTTCGATCAATCTTCATTTTGATGGGCTTGACGCCATGCTGGAAACCCATGACCAAATCAGTAATCGAATCTCCTTTGCCATCATCATCGCCGGGCTCGTGATCGGCTCTTCCATTATTGTCATTTCCGAAATACCTCCTCTCTTTTTTGGCATTTCCCTTCTTGGTATTATCATTTTTGTCACCGCCGCCCTCTTAGGGCTCTGGTTGTTGTGGAATATCCTAAGGGGCGGCCGCCACTAATTCGACAGGGGCAACCGCCCCCTGTGTCAGAAGTCCCCCACAACGGGGCACGAATGCGTTTTTACAATCGAATACAAAAATGCTATATCAGCTGAGTATTATTGATTTTACAAGGGATTCGGATCGGGAGCCTCCGGTTTAAAAAAGGAGCCGAAATGGCCTTTAAAAAAATTGAAGAAATCACACTTTTGTATGAGATCAGCGAAACCCTGAATGAACACCTCGATCTCAAAAAATCCCTCTACAAAGTTCTCGATATCCTCTCAAGCTCCCTCAACATGCTCAGGGGAACGGTCACACTTCTCGATCCGGTTAAAAATGAAATCAACATCGAAGTCGCCCATGGCATCACCCGTCGTGCCATCAGCCAAGTCAAATACAAGCTCGGCGAAGGGGTCACCGGCAAGGTCATCCAAAACGGTCAGGCTGTCGCCATTCCGAAAATCAGCGAAGAGCCCGCTTTTCTCAACCGAACCGTTTCCCGTCGAAACAAACCGGACATGGAGCTTTCCTTCATCTGCGTCCCCATCAAGAAAGGCAGCCAGGTCATCGGCGCTCTAAGCGTCGACAGACCTTACAACGATGGATACGCTCTCAAGGACGCACAGAAGCTTCTCTCGGTAATTGCCACCATGATCGCCCGACATGTGATCAATCTTGAAACCGTGCGAATGGAAAAGCAGGCACTCAGAGAGGAGAACAAACGCCTTCGAGAAGAGCTTGAAAACAAATACCGAATCACCAATATCGTGGGCAACAGCAACAAGATGAGGGAAGTCTTTCAGATGATTTCCCAGGTGTCAAAAAGCAATGCAACCGTTTTGATCCGGGGTGAGAGCGGCACCGGTAAAGAACTGGTTGCCAATTCTCTCCACTACAACAGCCAGAGGGCTCGAAATCCGTTTATAAAAGTGAACTGTGCGGCGATTCCCACCAATCTGATCGAAAGCGAATTGTTCGGCCATGAAAAAGGCGCTTTTACCGGCGCTATCCGGCAGAAGCTGGGCAAGTTCGAACTGGCCAACAAAGGCACGCTTTTTCTCGATGAAATCGGCTCCATCGGCTTGGATGTCCAGACCAATCTGCTTCGGGTTCTCCAGGAACGTGAACTCGAACGGGTAGGGGGGCACCAGACCGTCAAGGTAGACGTCCGCATCATTGCGGCCACCAATAAAAATCTCGAGCAGGCGGTGGAAGACGAAACCTTTGGAGGGGATCTGTACTATCGGTTGAACGTCTTCCCCATCTATATGCCGCCGCTGCGGGAACGGAAAACGGACATCCTCCTGTTGGCGGATCATTTTCTGGATCGGTATTCGAAGGAGAACATGAAAGATATCAGGCGGTTCTCAACTCCTGCTATCGACATGTTGATGGCCTATCACTGGCCCGGCAATGTTCGTGAACTTGAAAACTGCATTGAACGCGCCGTCCTGCTCTGCGAAGAAGGCGTCATCCACAGCTATCATCTTCCTCCCACCCTTCAGACCGGTTCCGAGTCGGATACGCTGCCGGCCCTGTCTCTCGATGAAGCCGTCGGCAACCTGGAAAGGGAAATGATCATCGATGCCCTGAAAAACACCCGGGGAAATGCCACCCTGGCCGCACAAATTCTCAGAACGACGGTGAGAAAATTCAATTACAAAGCCAAAAAATACAGTGTCAGCTACAAACATTACCGCTGACCCCATGTCGTCACCATCGATCGATGATTAGAAAGCACCCGTTATCATGGACGTCACCACAGCGATCCTTCTCGGCATCATCCAGGGGTTGACGGAATTCCTGCCGGTCAGCAGCTCCGGCCACCTGGTTATCTTTCAAAACCTCTTCGGCCTGACCGAGCCCGAGCTGTATTATGATGTGAGTGTCCATTTGGGGACGCTTCTCGCTGTGGTTATTTTCTATCGCCGCCGGCTTCTGGCCATGCTACGGGCAGGATCCGAGGCCGTCACCGGCGGCACCTTCAAAGCATCTGGAAGCAGAGATCCCCAGAGTCTCCAATTCCTGTGGATGGTGCTCATCGGATCAATCCCCACCGCGATCATCGGCCTCGCTATCAAATCCCAGGCCGATCGTATATTTGCCTCCCTTCCCCTGGTCGGGGTGTGCCTGATCGTCACCGGCATGCTTCTGCTGTTGACCGGCGTTGTCGACCGGCGCCGGGAGGGGCATGAATCGCCCCCCTCGGGGCGACATGCGCCAAGGATTGCTGATGCGCTGGTGCTGGGCGTTGCACAGGGTCTTGCGATACTGCCGGGGATCTCCCGATCCGGGACGACCATTTCTGTCGGCCTTTTTTTAGGGCTCGACCGATCGGCAGCCGCTGCGTTCTCCTTCATATTATCCATCCCAGCTATTTTGGGTGCCGCCCTTTTGGTGTTAAAGGACGCGCTGCACGATACGGCATTTGATCCCCTGACCTGTCTCATCGGAGCCGGTGTGTCCTTTTCGGTTGGATACGTATCTTTGCGGTTTCTGGTATTTATCGTCAACAAAGGACACCTGAACTATTTTACCCCGTATTGCTGGCTTTTGGGCCTTTTCGCCCTTTGGCACTGAGGCGCATCTGAGAGGCATTCGGCGACGTCCACGCCGAAGGGGGTTGGTTCACCGGCGATCATGCCGAATTCATCCTTAGCCCGACTCTAAGCATGAACATTTTTTCTAAATGTCAAAATGATATATGATATTTTATGTTTAGCGCCTTTTTCGGTACCAGAGCCCCGGGAGCCGTTTGTCCCCCGGCGGAATGGCAGAAACCCCCAAAAATAGTCCCCCTGGGGGCGCGTCGGAGGCTTCCATATGCGCCGTGATCAAGGGCTTGCATTACCAACGGTCGGCGGCGCCTTTGAATGCCTGGCCGATGAACGCCGCCAACACGTGACATATCCGGGTTAGAGAGCAGCAGGCGCCGTCTTCCTCTCAGGGGCTCCTGCCGTCTGGTTTCTAACCCTTGCCGGACCCTATGCCGTGGGTGCCAGTCAGTCCCAGCCGGCAGTTGACCGGATTCAAACCCGTCGGCAGAGAATGCCAGATACTGAGCCTTCAGCGCCCGGAAGATGACGGCTCTCTGCCCCGGCCCTTGGTTTCCCAGACGGAAAGGTGGTGACCCGTAGTTCGGTTGACGCCGATATGGTTTGCCTCCAATCCGTCGGGAATGTCCGGGAACCGCCTTGAAGACATCGGGATTCATCGGCCCGGCTCCGGTACCTGAATGAAAGACAAATTGACATGAAGACCGATAATCAGCGCATTTTCAGTGTGCTTTGCTTTTCTATTTTCACGACGGTCACCGGCGTCGGAATCGTTGTCCCGCTTCTTCCTGTCTATGCGCGGCAATTGGGGGCCAGCGGATTTTTCATCGGAATGATTTTTGGTGTGTTTTCCATATCCAGAACCGCGGCACTGCCGTGGTTTGGGGCGCTCTCAGATCGCAAGGGCCGAAAGCCGTTCATTGTTGTGGGAATGATCTGCTACACGATTGTCTCCTACGCATTCATGGCGGCCAATACGGTGGCGATTTTACTGGCAATCCGCTTTTTTCAGGGCGTTGCCTCGGCAATGCTCATGCCAGTGCTGCAAGCCTATGTGGGTGAAATTACCCCGAGGGGGCGAGAGAGCTTGTGGATGGGTACGTTCAACATGTCCATATTTTTTGGGCTCAGCCTGGGTCCGCTTATCGGGGGGTGGATGAACCAGCGATGGGGAATGGACGCAGCCTTTGCCAGCATGGGGCTATTGGCTTTTGCTGGATTTCTGCTCTCCCTGTTTCTTCTGCCTCCCACAGCGTCGGAACCGCTGATGCAAAACGCTCAACCCGTTAGCCAAAAGTGGCGAAAAGTCATTCAGAACCGTCGGGTGGCCGCTTTGTTTGTCTACCGCTTTGCCTATACGGCCTGCATCGGTGTCATTTGGGGCTTCCTGCCTCTGTATTTGGACACCGCATTGGGCTTTGGGAGCAGTCTCATTGGTCTGATCGTGACAACCGGGGTTTTTGTCAGCGGGATGATCCAGACCCCTATGGGGTGGATCGCCGACGAGATAGCCGACAAGCGCTGGCTCGTCGCTGCTGGAGGTGTTTGTGCCGCCCTGGCGTTATGGGGATACCAATGGGCTGAAAGCGAAATGGGTTTTATCGCCGCCAGCGTTCTTTTCGGCCTTGGAGGAGGCATGTCAATGCCGGCACTGATGGGACTCGCCGTCGAAGAAGGGGTCCGGCTTCGAACCATGGGAAGCGTGATGTCGCTGTTGACGATGGCCCACAGCATCGGCATGCTGGCCGGCGCATTGGTTGCCGGCCTTTTAATGGATCTGGCAAGCTTGGATTCCGCTTTCACTGGCGGCGCATTCTTCTTGGTCGTCGGCGTTTGCCTTTTTTGGGTCCTGGGTCGTCCGACCGCTCGGGAAGGATCAATGGCTCCGCCGATAGCCGGTTAGGATAAACCGATGGCCGGTCGTTGACAATTGGTCTAATCGCCTTAGTTTTGCTCAGATTTTTATGATGATCACAGCTACTGCCCCCTTGCCCTCCGCGAAAGTGCCGATGGTCTGTTTCTCTCCTCAATAACGGATGAGGTCCGGATAGTTACGGATGTTGGATGGTACAGGAGTCGCAACATTAACGTCGATTCTGGGACACAAATGGGAACCAAAAGAGATTACTACGAGGTACTCGGCGTCAATCGCGATGCTACAAATGCTGACATCAAAAAGGCTTACCGGCAACTTGCCTTGAAGTTCCATCCGGATCGCAACCCCGGTGACAAGGCCGCAGAGGATCAGTTCAAAGAGGCTGCCGAGGCATACGACGTTATCTCGGACGGGAAAAAACGTCAAATCTACGACCAGTATGGCCACCAGGGACTGGACGGACAGGGGTTTGGAGGTTTTAGTGGGTTCGATGACATTTTTTCCAGTTTTGGAGATATATTTGAAGATTTGTTCGGCTTCAGCTCCGGGAATCGGAGCCGCAGCCGTTCCCATCGAGGGGCCGATCTCCGCTATGACTTAACCCTGTCCTTCCTGGATGCAGCCTTCGGCACCGAAACCGAACTCGACATCGGGAAAATGGATGAGTGCGTCGGCTGCGGGGGCACAGGCATGGAGCCCGGCACTCATCCCGAAACCTGTTCTGCATGCGGGGGAATGGGTCAGGTATCCCGGAGTCAAGGGTTCTTTACGGTTCGTTCCACATGTCCCCATTGCCGCGGTACTGGCCAGATCATACGCCATCCCTGCAACAGCTGTAGTGGATCGGGTCACGTCAGGGCGCAAAAAAAGGTGTCCGTAAAGATCCCGGGCGGGGTCGACAATGGCTCAAGATTGAGGCTAAGCGGTGAGGGGCAGGCAGGATCCCAGGGAGGCGCCCCAGGCGACCTTTACGTTTTCATTCATGTAGAACCCCATGAATTTTTCGAACGAGACAATACCGACGTCATCTGTCAGGCCACGATTCAGTTCACCCAGGCAATCCTTGGAGATACGGTGTCGGTGCCCACTCTCACTGGAGAGCGGCGCCTCAAAATTCCCAAAGGAACCCAATTCGGCGATGTGTTCAAGTTTGAAGGAGAAGGCATACCGTCCCTAAGAGACGGCAGACGAGGTGATCAGATCATTCAAATCCTCATTAAAACCCCCACCCGACTCAGCAAAAAGCAAGAATCGCTGCTGAAAGAATTCCAGCGGCTCGAGTCCGGCAAGATCAAGACCAAGCTGAAGAATATTCTCAAAGGGGAAGCCGCCCGGGTTTCCAATTAGCGGGACTGTCACCACACACTTGTCTGCCCCGTATAAGGATTGCACTATGTATGAACTGAAGGTCACCACCCGCTTCTCCGCCGCTCATCAGCTGAAGATGGTGGGTGAAAAATGTGAAAATTTGCACGGCCACAACTGGAAGATCGACGTATATGTCCGAGGGAATCAGCTGGACAACGGAGGGGTTCTCATGGACTTCGGCATCGTCAAACGGCACGTCAGGGAACTGATGGAAACCTTGGATCATAAGTTTTTAAATGAACTGGACACCTTCAGCAACGGGACACCTCCGTCATCCGAAAATATTGCCCGATATGTTGCCGGGGAACTCCAGAAGCGAATCGACACTCCAAGCATCTCTGTTTCACGGGTGACGGCCTGGGAATCCGATGATGCCGCGGCAAGCTTTATCCCCTAGCGAAGCGATGATGACCAGGCGGCCATCAATTCGCTTCGCGTTATGATGGCTGTTGCGTCCGAAACCGCTTCTCGTATGCGATCTAGCCCCCCCTCCTCCCGGTCTACCAATACAACGGCCTTCATCACCTCCAACCCCTCCGATCGCGCCCGCTCAATGGCTTTCAGGGTCGAACCACCCGTAGTGGCGACATCATCGATGATGGCCACCCGATCGCCTTCGACCATATCCCCCTCGACCCAGCGAATAACCCCATGGTCTTTCCGTGTTTTTCGGATAGAAAACGCCTGAATGGAAATCCCTTTCAATTCGGAAGCAAACGCTGTTGCGACGGCAATGGGATCGGCACCGAAGGTCAGCCCCCCAACCCCGGTCACACCAGCGCCGACGATGGCGTCGAGAACCAGGTGCCCCGCCAGAAACATTCCCCTGGGGCTCAATGTGGTCGGTTTGCAGTTGACATAGAAGCGACTCCGTCGACCGGACACCAGTTTGAAGACCGGTTCCTCGCTGAACTTTACGGATTTCCGGCACAGCAGGTCAATCAACTCCTCTTTTGGGTTCATCATGGCAGCGCCTCCTGATCACTTCCCCCCGGGCAGTCGATACTAGGACCGCACCCCAAAGGAGTAAGGTTCCTGGTTAGACGGTTACACTGAGAAAAGATTGATTTTAACTATCTGATAAGATAAAAAAAGCCTCCACTAAGGTTGGAAGAAGCCGAAAAATGGGTTTAGTGGAGGCTTGAGCAAGGAAAACCGGAGGCGGCACTCCCTGAACTCATGGGTTATGTATCAGCCTTGTCTTGAGGGGTCAATCCGAATCCCCGGCGACTGGGGCTGCCGGCGGCGACGGCGAACGCCGTGTCAATCCCTTCGACGAATGCCGACCCTCCAGGCCTTTCTCCGATAAGATCCGGTGAAGGTATGGGACTGCTGCCACCCTCGGCATCCACTGCATAGGCGTCACCTGTCTACCCAAAGAAATAGCCGATGACCCAGAGCCCGATCATTCGAATGTTCCATGTCTATCGACGGTATCAGAACAGCACCGCATTGAAGGATGTCACCATGGACATCCACCGGAACGAATTCCTGTATATTACCGGACCCAGTGGCGCCGGGAAAACCACCTTGCTCAAGCTGCTGTACATGGGAGAACCGATTTCCGAGGGTCAAATTCTCGTCGACGGCATGAATTTATCACGCATTTCCCACCGGCGCATTCCACAGCTGCGGCGCAAATTCGGAATTGTCTTCCAGGATTACAAGCTTATCGAATCCATGACCGTCTTCGACAACATCGCCATCGTACTGGAAGCCGCAGGGTGCAATCGCCGTTTCATTCGAAAAAAGGTCAACAGCGTGCTGCGCACCGTTGAAATGGAACAGCGCTCCAATGCCATGCCCCGGACCCTGTCGGGAGGCGAACAACAGAGAGTGGCCGTTGCCCGGGCCGTGGTGGGAAATCCCAAGATTATCCTTGCCGATGAACCAACGGGCAGCCTCGATCCGGAATCGGCCGCCATGATCCTAACACTTCTCAAGGCCTTCCACACCCATGGCGCCACCGTCATCGTGGCCACCCATGATCGAGAGCTGATTCTGAGCGCCCCGGGAAGGGTGATTTGGCTTCAACACGGGCGAGTCCAATCGACATCCTATCTCCATGGAGAGGGTCAGCAACCGCTGAGAGCAAGGGGACAATGATCCTGCTGCACGTCAAAAGGGCGATCCGGGACATGCTGCGCCATCGGCTTTTGAATCTGGTAACGGTGGTCACGGTTGCATTGACCATTCTGATCGCCGGGTCTATCGGTATCTTCATTCTCAATATCGGTCACCTTCTGGATACCTGGAAGCAGGGGATTCGCATCACGGCCTACCTTGACGGGACATCCAGCAAAGAGGCCCATGTCGCTATGGAGAAGGAGATCCGGGGCATCGCCGGCGTCGATGCCGTGACATTCCTCTCCAAGGAGGACGCTCTGGAAAAACTCAAAGGCGACATGAGCCGCCAGTCATCCATCTTTGAGCACCTGGAAGAAAACCCCCTTCCGGACGCATTCGAAGTTCAAATCACGGCCGACACCCACGCCTGGGAACGAATAGAGGCTCTGGCCCGCCGGATGGAATCCATCGAAGGGATCGCCGACGTTGAATTCGGCCAGCATTGGATCAGGCGGTTCGTTCACATCTTTACTCTTTTCACGCTGTCAGCCTATGCCATGGTCGGTCTGCTGGTACTGGCCTCGATGTTCATCGTCGGGAACACGGTAAGACTAATCTATTATGGTCGCCGCGAAGAGGTGGAAATCATGCGCCTGGTGGGGGCAACGAACGCCTTTATTCTTACCCCCTTCTACATTCAGTCCACCCTGCAGGGGCTTTTGGGTGGAGTGGTCGGCATCGGCGCGGCCTATTCACTGTTCTCTTTGCTGGTATCGACGGTTGAAACCAGCGAATGGCTGAATCTCCGCTTTTTGCCGATGAATATCATCGGGTTGATTTTTGTCGCGAGTATGCTCTTGGGAGGCTTGGGATGTCATCTGTCCCTAAAACAGCAGTTCAAACCGTGATCGCCACCGCCGTGTTGGTGGTTTTCATCGGGTCCATCGCCTCCGCCGGTAGCCAACAGGCGACCATCCGCGCCGAGCGCATTCATGTCCGGTCAGCCCCCAACCCTGGCGGCCGCGTTTTGGGAGTCCTTCGCCGGGGAGAGACGGTGGCGGTGACCGGCGCCCAGGGCCGGTGGCTTGCGATCACCCACAACGGTGGAATCGGCTTCATCTTCAACAAGCCCGACTATGTTGCCCTTTCTGCCGAGCCGCCCCGGATCGATGACGGCCCCCCTCCTGATGCCTCCGTTGAAGACCTCAACAAGAAAGCCGCCGAGCTAGAAGCCGAAATCAGTGAACGAAAAGCCGCCGTCGAACGATTCAGCCAAGAAGAAACCCAGATCACCCAACGGCTCGAGATCCTTCATCGAAAGATCCACGGCCATCGAATGGCCATTCATCGGCTTAATCGGGACATGGAGACTCTCGACCGATCTATCGACGAGCAGTCGTCCACCTTGGCCGCATTAAAACGGCAAATCCATGTCAACCGAGAGCGGGCTGGAAAGCGCATGACCGCCCTCTACAAACTGTCGCGATTGGGGCCGTTTCCCGTCATGGCCTCGGCGGATTCCATCCAGCAGATGCTGGCGCGGCAGCATGCGATCGGCGTCATATTGGAAAACGACGAGGAAAACCGCCAGGCACTGGTCCGCCAGCTGCTCCAGGCAGAAACCGTGGCTGCAGAACTGGCCCAGCGAAAAACCGAAAAGTCAGCATTGGAGGCCTCACTGAATGAGCATCTGACAACCCTCGATGGTGAGCGCGAGGAGCGCAGCCGGCTTCTGTCGATGATTCGGGCAGATAAATCCCTTGAACTGGCCGCGGTTGCCGATTTGAAACAATCGGCCGAGGCGCTCAACAGGATGTTGGAAGACCTGCAACAAAAAGCCGACGAGCAGAAGGCTGTAGGCAGTGCGTTTGTTTCCCTGAAAGGCTTGCTTGAAATGCCGGTTAGGGGTAAAGTGATCAACTTCTACGGGCCATACCGCAATGCCCGCTATAATGTCACCAACTTCAGAAGCGGAATCGACATTCGAACGGACCGCGGAGAACCGATACGAGCCGTGGCCCCGGGAACGATATTGTTTGCCGACTGGTTCAAAGGATACGGCAATATGATCATTGTCGACCATGGCGGCAGCTATTATACCCTGTACGCCCATATCGAAGACGCCTTCAAAATCAAAGGCGACCGTGTGGATCGCGGTGAAGTCATCGCAACCGTCGGGGATTCCGCTTCTCTGACTGGCCCCGGACTCTATTTCGAGGTCAGACATCATGGAAAACCTGAAAACCCGATGCTCTGGTTGAAAAAAGGATAAAGGAACTAACATGGCGAACCCCCCCAAGCGCTTCACCAAGCTGTGGATGATCATGGCGGGTGCTGTCGTCATCTGGGCCGTCGGGACCGGATTTCTATCCCGCCTGGATGCCAGCACCGAAGAAACTTACAAAGGACTGAAGGTTTTTTCCGATGTTCTCGAAATCATCCAGGAAAAATATGTGGACGAGGTCGATACCAAGGAATTGATCGAAAAAGCCATTCAAGGAATGGTTCAGAGCCTTGACCCCCACTCGGCACTTCTGCCTCCTGACGCCTACGAAGACCTCAGAATCGACACCCAGGGCAATTTTACCGGTATTGGTATTCACATAACGTTGCGAGACGGCATGGTGACGGTGATTTCTCCCATCGAGGGAACGCCGGCGGCCGAAGCCGGCATCCAAGCCATGGACCGCATCATCAAAGTTGACGGCCAGGACGTCGAAGATCTCCGGCAGGCAGTGAAAATGATGCGAGGCCCCAAAGGCACGGAAGTCTCGGTGACAGTCCTGCGCAAGGGTGCCCAAGACCCGATCGATTTCGACCTGATTCGGGACGTCATTCCTGTGAAGAGCATTAAAGCCCGGACCCTTAAACCCGGCTACGGCTATATTTGGATCACCAACTTCACCGGAAACACGACTGAGGATTTTCTGGAAGCTCTTGAAAAAATCGAAGCTGAAAACAATCCGCTAAAAGGCCTGATTCTGGACCTAAGGAACAACGGCGGCGGTCTTCTGGACCAGTCCATCAAAATTTCCGATATTTTCATCGATGACGGAGTGATTCTCTCCATCAAGGGTCGAGATAAGGACAACACGCGTGTCTTCAGAGCCACCCCTTCCGATGTCAAACGGGGGTATCCAATGGTGGTCCTCATCAACGGCGGCAGTGCCAGCGCATCGGAAATTGTTGCAGGGGCATTGAGGGATCAGAAGCGTGCCATTCTTCTGGGCACCACCTCTTTTGGGAAAGGGTCGGTTCAAACGGTCGAGACCCTCAGGGACGGCTCCGGTCTCAAACTGACGGTAGCCCTTTATTACACACCCTCCGGCCGATCGATCCAAGCCGAAGGAATCGTTCCCGACATCGAGGTCATCTATCAACAGCTTGACGACGCCACCGAAGAGGAAAGCGCTGCCTTTTTGAAGGAAAGGGATTTGAAAAACCATATCGAAGTGCCCAAGGAAGAAAAGAAAACGGGTATTCAAGATATGGAATTCAGGGTGAGCCCCCTTGAGGTCGAAGGGCTTCTTCGCGACAACCAGGTGGCGAGAGCCCTCGATGTGCTGATTTCCTTCCAAATCTTCCAGGCATTGGGAAACTGATCGGATCCTCGTCGACCGCCGCCTGTCATTTCAATGACCCATCGGCGCCGTTTTCTCCGCCCCATGAGAAAGCGGCGCCCTGCTGCGATTCGTATCCATGGCCAACACCAGGAAAAGCCCCGGCAAAAAGCCCAAAACACCGCCTGCCGCTAAACAGCGGCAGAAAAAGGTCACACGCCCTCGCCGTCGAAAAGTGAAGGCGGCGCCATTGGGGCTGACCCTTGTCAAAATGGCAGGGGCGCTGTGCATTCTGCTGGTGGTGGTCGCCGCAACGGGACTCATCGCTCACTTCCTACTCAAAAAACCCGATCGTCCCGAGACGGCCGTCCCCAAGCCTGCTGCCGTAGCCAAAAAGCCCCCTGTGGTTTATGAAGTGTACCCGAAAAAGATTCCTTCCAAGCCCCCCATTCGGAAGAAAGCCGCACCGACGCCGTCCCGGACCACGAAAGCCCGTCCTTCCGCCACGCCATCGCCCCCTGTCACCCGTCCAAAAGTAGCCATTATCATAGACGATATCGGCTACGATCAGGGCCTTGCCGAAGCCTTTATGGATCTCGATGTGCCGTTAACGTTTTCGGTGCTTCCAGAAAGCCCTTTTCTGGCCCCGATTACCCGCCAACTGAAAAAAAAGGGATATGAAATCATGCTCCATCTGCCCATGGAGCCCAATGAGTATCCCAATGTGGATCCCGGCCCTGGGGCACTGCTCAGCCATATGCCCCCGGACGAGCTCATCGCCCGACTCAATCGACATCTTGATCGTCTGCCGGGAATCAAAGGCGTAAACAACCACATGGGCTCACGCCTCACAGCGGATTCCTCTAAAATATATCAGGTGTTTACGGTATTGAAAAAACGAGGCCTGTACTTCGTCGACAGCCGATCAACCACCGAAACCGTCGCCATGCCGTCGGCCCGGCTTTTTCAGCTGCCCTTTGCCGAAAGGGATGTCTTTCTCGACCATCTCCAGGAGGCCGACTTTATCCGCAAACAATTCAAAGAACTGGCTGCAACGGCTGAAAAACAAGGAGAAGCCGTCGGTATCGCCCACCCCCACGCCCTGACCATTTCCATTTTCAAGACGGAAATTCCCAGACTTCGCCAGCGGGTTCGTCTGGTCCCCGCGTCCGAAGTCGTCCATATCATTCCATAGAAAGACATGCACCTCACCCAAGGCCCCCCCGGGCATGGCCTTCAACCCGGCCGTCTCCGATTCCGGGACCGTCAGAGTGCCCAGCAAATAGGCCCCGTTCACTGATCGCCGCCGTTATGCTGGAGCACAATGCAGGCGACCTAAAAGAGGGCCTCGAAAAAGGACGTCTCGAGGGCCCTTCTCATCCCACCGAGATCGGTCAGCAGACGATCGACTCGGGGAGGGCTGTCTGAGTCGACTGCGTTTAAAGCCCCTTTCATCGACGGGCAAAGATACCAGGTACAAATATAGGGTCGACAGGGCCTGGGCAGCCGGCACCCCTCCGGTGAAAGGTTAGGGCATGGCGCGTCCGGACGTCGGTGAATCTGACCCTCTGGGATCGGGAGGCCTGCCAGATGAAAAGTGATCAGATCCCTAAAATCGAACCACACCCGGGCAACCTGACAGCAAGAGGCCTGGCATTGAGGGCAGGCCATCCCGCAAAGATCCTCCATGAGGGGATCGAGATCCTCGATTCCGAGATGAATGGCGACCGCCAAGTGGGTCGCATCTTCCAAATCGACGGCTCGCCTTTCAATCCAATGACGAATACAGCCGTTGAGCTCCCACCACTCGCGGGGGGACGACCAGGGCGGAATCGCCAGCATGAGGGAAGGGCCCTTCCTACCGGTTTTTCCGGCGACCGGGTGCCGGGGGAATCGGCTGCACCCAACGGTTTCGATCCCCACTGTAGAACCATTTATCCGGGAAGCCTTCTCTTCGGGTAAAGGAAGGGTTCTCCGACCAGTCGAGAAGCTCCTCATAGGCGATCTGCAGCCGCCGGAACAGCTTGGCGCTGCCACCCAAATCCGGATGATGCCGTTTGGCCTGGCGTCGGTAGGCCTTTTTCACCCTTTCGCTTAAATTCTCGGAGATCAGATCGCGGCGTCCCAGCTTCAGGTAGAGCAACGCGCTGTTGCTTATCGACGGCTTGATCCGCTCCACCGGAAGCGACGCTTCCGAAACACGGCTATGGGTCGCTTTTTGGAGAAGCTGCCGTGACGCCACATAGCTCTTGCTGGTTTTTCGTTTGACATCCCACCATAAAGTACCGAGCAGGTTCGCCATAAGACTGAAATCGTCACCAGGATTTCGACCGTTTCCCCTCGGATACATAAAGCTGAATAGTTCCTTTGAACCGTAGGGAAGCACATCCAGGACGATCATTCTGTCATCGAAATGGAAGGTGGCGTAGCGGGTGTTGAGGGCCCGGAGCAACCCTGTTCTAACCTGGAGTTTATAGCGGAGCCGCTGACGGCAATCCACCGAACAATATCGTCGCCGGCCCATATTCTCGGAGGTCCCGCAGGAAAGGCAGCGGTTGGCCTGTCGGTATGATGTCGGTTGATGTCGTTTCGATGATGGACCGCTCATGGAACCCTCGATGAATAAAATCGGCACCCCCATGCCGCCGGGTGTCATTCGAGCCTATGGTGCTTATCATATCCTCTGTTTGACGAATCTCACCCTGTCGTGTCAAGCCGGAGCCGGCAATCCGGCCCCGGTTTCAATGACAACCGCCACCCATAGCCCTGAGGCAGAACCGCTCCCGGAGTAGCGATGAACGTCCCATCCATCGAAATCATAGGCGCTCGTCAAAACAACCTGAAGGACTTGGATCTCCATATCCCCCTTAATCGGTTGACGGTCATCAGCGGCGTCAGCGGTTCGGGGAAATCCTCCCTGGCCATCGACACCCTTTATGCGGAAGGCCAGCGTCGGTACGTTGAGACCTTCTCTCCCTATGCCCGCCAGTTCATGGACCGAATGGATCGACCGCGGGTAAGGGAAATCAGAGGGATTCCCCCGGCGATCGCCATCGATCAGAAAGATCCGGTTCGCACCTCCCGGTCCACGGTGGGAACCATGACCGAGATCACCGACTACGTCAAGCTTCTCTTCCCTCGCCTGGGGCTCCTGCACTGCAGTTCCTGCGGTGTTCCGGTCACGGTGGAAACCCCGGCTCGCATTTGGCGTCGCCTGAGCGCTCAGCCGGATGGTACCCGTGCCATCATCACCTTCTCCTATCCGTCGCAGCTGCCGGATACGGACGGCGGCGAACACCCCTTGCGCCACCTAGTTCGCCTGGGATTCGACAGATGCTACATCGACGGACGCGTTGTCGACCTCATGGAGATTAGCCCCGAACACCTGCCAGAATCCATTGAGGTGTTGGTAGACCGCCTGGTCCTCCGCAACGATGAGCGCCAGCGGATCATCGATTCCATCGAAATGGCCTACCGGTTTGGAAAAGGCCGCTTGACGGTCTACCTGGTCGACGGAGCCGAGCTGTCCTTCAGCAGTCGGCTGGAGTGCCCCCGTTGCCATTTGGACTATTCCGCCCCTCTGCCGAACATGTTCTCCTTCAACAGCCCCATCGGTGCCTGCGATACCTGCAGGGGATTCGGCCGCACCATCGGCATCGACATGGAACTCATCATCCCGGAGCCATCCCTTTCCTTGCGAGACGGGGCGATCAAACCTTGGGGACACCGAAATGCCAGCCCCAGGGTGGAGTATACCGACCTCATGGACTTCTGCAGGCGGATGAGGATCCCCACCGATGTCCCTTTCCACTCCCTGTCCACGGTGCATCAGTCCTCGATCATCGACGGAACCGACGACTACTATGGCATCCGGGGCTTCTTCAAATGGCTGGAGAGCAAAACCTACAAGATGCCGGTGCGTGTCTTCCTGTCCCGGTACCGCAGCTACGACGTCTGCAAAGACTGCGGCGGCACCCGGTTCAAGCCGGAAACCCTTCTCTACCGCATCAACGGGCGCACGATCGCCGATATCTATGCCATGGATATCGATCGGGCCGGCACCTATTTCGACGCGATGGGCGCCCTCCCCCAGGACGATGCGGACCGAATGGTTCTCGATGAAATCAAGGCTCGGATCCGCTACCTTCAGGACGTCGGACTGGGGTACTTGACCATCGACCGACAATCCAGAACCCTATCCGGAGGGGAGGTTCAACGGGTGGCCCTCGCATCGGCGCTGGGTTCCTCCTTGGTGAACACTCTCTATGTGCTGGACGAACCCAGTATCGGTCTTCATCCAAGGGACAACCGACGCCTGATTCGAATATTGAAGCGGCTCCGGGATCAGCGAAACACTGTCGTAGTGGTTGAGCATGATCCTGAAATCATAAAGGAAAGCGATTTCCTTTTGGACATGGGGCCCGGTGCGGGCGAGAAGGGCGGTCGGGTGATGTATTTCGGACCCACCGGCCAGGTCGATGGATCGCCCACCGGCCGCTACCTGACCGGGAAGCGCCGGATTGAAGTGCCGACGACTCGCCGGCAGCCGAGATCGAACCAGTGGCTGTCGGTAGAAGGCGCCGCCGCCAACAACCTGAAGTCTATCGACGTGAGCATCCCTCTGGGGCTTTTCGTCTGTCTCACTGGGGTCTCCGGCTCCGGTAAGTCCACGCTGGCCGAAGATATCCTCTTCAAGGCGGCAAAGCGGTCTCTGGGTGCGGACGTGGGCCGACCCGGTTCTCACAGCCGTCTGCTGGGGACCTCCCGTCTCTCGGAGGTGGCCCTGGTGGACCAGCGGGGGATAGGCCGGACTCCCAGGGCCAATGTTCTGACCTATACCGGCGCCATGACCCCAATCCGTCAGCTCCTGGCCGAGACTCCGGACGCAAAAGAAAAGGGATTCGGTCCCGGCACCTTTTCGTTCAACATTGCCGGGGGGCGATGCGAGACCTGCAAGGGAGACGGCTTTGAAAAAGTGGAGATGCAGTTTCTATCCGATGTGTATATCAGCTGTCCCGACTGCCGGGGGCGGCGGTTCAAGCCGGAAGTGCTGGCCATCCGCTACCGGGAGAGAAGCGTCGATGACATCTTGAATCTCACTGTCAAGGAGGCCCTGGATCTGTTCCGCGGGCGGAAAACCATCGAAGCCGCCCTGGGCCCCCTCACTTTAGTGGGGCTTGGCTACATCCGCCTCGGTCAGCCCATCAACACCTTTTCCGGCGGGGAGGCCCAGCGGCTCAAACTGTCCCGGTTTCTGTCGGAAAAGAAGGGTTCCCCCGGAAAAACCCGGCTGCTCATCTTCGACGAACCCACTACCGGCCTCCATTTCGATGACATCGCCACCCTCCTGAAGGCCATGCAATCCCTCGTGGACGCCGGAGACACTGTTTTCGTCATCGAACACAACATGGATGTGATAAAGGCGGCGGACTGGGTCATCGATCTGGGTCCGGAAGGGGGGAACAAAGGGGGGACTGTCGTCGCCGTTGGGCCCCCCGAAGCTCTGGTTACGGCGCCCGAATCCCACACGGGCGCATTTCTGTCGTCCTACCTGGAACCAAAGCCCTTCACCATGGCCACCACGGGAGAAGTGCGGGAGACAACGGCAGACTTCGGAAAGGCGGGCGCCGTCATCTCCATCAACGGCGCCCGGGAGCACAACCTTAAAAATATCAGCCTGGACATCCCCCATCAGCGGTTCGTGGCTCTCACCGGTGTGTCAGGCTCCGGCAAATCGACACTGGCCTTCGACATCGTTTTTGCAGAAGGCCAACGCCGATACCTGGAAAGTCTTGCCCCCTACGTCCGTCAGTATATGAAAATACTGGAGCGCCCCGATGTGGATTTAGTCACCGGCCTCGCCCCGACCGTCGCCATCGAGCAGCGGGTCAGCCACTCGAGCCGCCGGTCAACGGTGGCCACTCTGACCGAAATCTATCATTTTCTTCGACTTCTCTACAGCAAGCTGGGGGTTCAGCATTGTCTGGGATGCGACCGCCCCCTGACGGCCCGTTCCGAAGACGCTCTGGTCGAAGAGATCCGAAAACGGTTCGGCTCTAAACGGGGCCACCTCCTGGCGCCCAAAGTGTCTGGAAGAAAAGGGTTTCACAAGGATATCTTCTCAAAGGCACTCAAGGACGGATTCCGGGAAGCCCGTATTGATGGAGACATCCTGCCCATCGAAAGCGGGATGCGTCTCAGCCGCTATCATGAACACACCGTGGAGCTTGTGATCGGCCGGTCGAACAGCGGCAACATCGACGACACCGTCCGCCTTGCCCTGGACCAGGGGGAGGGGAGCATGATCGTCCGCCACCGGGGAATGGACCATCTCTTCAGCCGCCATGGGGTGTGTCCAACCTGCGGCATCGGCGTGACGGCGAAAGATCCGAGGCTGTTTTCCTTCAACAGCAGCCGCGGCGCCTGTGGGACGTGCGACGGTCTTGGTGAGGTGACCGACGGGGCCGAAGAGGCATTCAGGGAATGCCCGGGTTGCGGAGGCAGTCGGCTCCGTCCGGAAGCATTAGGGGTGAAAATCGATGGCCTGTCCATTTGGGACCTGGTACAGATGCCGCCCTCCGATCTCGACAAAACACTCAACCGGCTCAGCTTCCCCGTGGATCAATCCCCCATCGCCATGCCGGTCGTCGCCGAAATCACCGGCAGGCTTTCCCTGATCAACCGACTGGGGCTCTCCTACCTGGCCCTTTCCCGAAGCGGCAACACCCTATCCGGTGGAGAAGCCCAACGGGTTCGGCTGGCCGCCCAGCTGGGGTCGAATCTGCGGGGTGTCACCTATGTTCTGGACGAACCAACCATTGGGCTTCACCCCCGGGACAACACCGTCCTCGTGGAGGCCCTGACCGATCTGCGGGACCGGGGCAATACCGTGATCGTCGTCGAGCACGACGAAGAGACCATCCGGGCTGCGGATGTCGTCATCGACCTCGGCCCCGGGGCCGGTGAACTGGGAGGGACAGTGGTGGCCACGGGCTCGGTGGCAACCCTCAAGCAGACACCGGAGTCGGTCACCGGGGCCTTCCTTGAAGCGGGCCGGCGAGACATCACCTCGAGAAAACGGCCGATAAACAGGAAAAAGATGCTGACCACCCACAATGCCCGAACCCATAACCTAAAAAATATCAGTGTGGGCTTTCCCCTCGGATGCCTGATCGCCCTGTCGGGGGTATCCGGCTCGGGGAAATCGTCCCTTCTCAAGGAAACCCTCTACAAGAATGTCCGAAACCATCTCCTGGGACGTTCGGACGCTGCCGGGCCTTGTCAGGGTGTAACCGGATGGACGGCTATTCAGCGGATGGTCGAAGTCGACCACAGCCCCATCGGCAAAACCCCCCGGTCGGTGCCGGCATCCTATGTGGGCTTCCTGACGGACATCCGCCGGCTGTTTTCCCTGACGCCGGAAGCAAAGTCCAGGGGATATGAGCCCGGTCGCTTTTCCTTCAATATCGACGGCGGGCGATGCGAAGCCTGCAAAGGGCAGGGGCACCCAAAGATCAAAATGAGCTTCTTGCCCGATGTTTATGTTCCCTGTGACGCCTGTCGAGGCAGCCGATTCAATACCGACACCCTTGCCGTCAGTTACCGCGGCCAGACCATCGCGGACGTTCTGAACATGTCCTTCGCCCAAGCCCTGAGGTTTTTCAGCGCCGTTCCCGCCATTCGACGCTCCGTCGAATTCGTTTGCAATATCGGTCTCGGCTACCTCAAACTCGGTCAGCCCAGTCCGACCCTGTCCGGGGGCGAAGCTCAACGAATGAAGCTGGCGAGAGAACTGGCAGCCCCCGGTTCCGGACATACCTTTTTCGTCCTGGATGAACCCACCACCGGACTGCATCGCTCCGATGTGGAGCTATTGCTGACGGTTCTTCAGGATTTAGTGGATCGAGACAACACGGTGGCGGTGATCGAACACAACATGGACGTCATCAGGGCCGCCGACTATATCATTGATGTCGGACCTGAGGGAGGTGGAGGAGGAGGACGAATCGTCGCCAGGGGAACGCCGGAGCAGTTGCTGGAAAAAACCCGCCGGTCCCATACGGCGCGCTATCTGAAACGCTATCTGGAGGGAAAGATCGATCCCGATTAGGCGCTAAGATCTTCGGGACTCCCGGAAACCCCGTTTGATCCACCACAGGGACCACCCGATGGCCACTGGCCCAAGCCCGATGAACAAAAACCGGTAAAGACCTCCTTGCCAGGGCTGAAGATAGGCGGCCATGGCTGCCGGCCACAGGATGCTGACCACGATGGCCAGCCGCATGCTGCCAGGCATCGGTCGGCGCCGGTGGGTAGGTGTTTGAACGACCTTTCGGGATGGCAGCAGACGCGGCAAAAAGAAGATGGCCAGAATCAATGCAACAATCAGCAGTATTTCATGTATCCCCGACAACACGGACCCCCGTTATGTAAAATCGCGCCGGTGACGAAAGCGTCGGAATCGGATACTAGTGGGTCAGCCCCCCCCATGGCGTTTGGCGGTAACCGCCACCCACTGATCCTGGGTTTCGGTGGACAGATCGACAAATCCTGCCGCCGTCAGCGCCGTTGTCACGGTGTCGAGACGGCCCGGAATGATGCCGGATCCGATAAAAAGCCCCCCATCCCTGACCACCGAGCCGATATCCCCCATAATATCGACGATCACCTCCGCCAGAATATTGGCCACGACAATATCGTAGGGGCCCAAACCACTGCCGGCCAGGGGGCCCCGTTGCAGTTGATACCTCGCCTCCGATATCCCGTTGCGGTCCAGGTTCTCCCTGGCGATGGCGACAGCCGTCTCGTCGATATCGACCCCGTCCACCCGGGCGGCGCCGAGGCGCAATGCCGCCACCATCAGGATCCCGGAACCGGTTCCCACGTCGAGAACCTGCTGGCCCGGCTTCAGATGGCGTTCCAACAGGCAAAGACACATGCGGGTGGTCGGGTGGGTTCCCGTGCCGAAGGCCATTCCCGGATCGATGTCGATAATGAGATCGGTGGCGGCAGCGTCAAACGTCCTCCAACTGGGTTTGACCACCAGACGGGAGCCGATCCTCTCAGGAAAAAAAAAGGCCTTCCAGGACTTGGCCCAGTCCTCCTCGTCCACCGACCGGGACCGGAGGGAAATCCGTATGCCGGCCCTGTCGGCAAGTCGTCGAAGGGCGGCTTCGAACCCGGCGATCGTGTCCGATTCCCCGGGGAAGAATCCGGAAACCGAATGAACCTCCGGAGGCTTGAGCTCGACCCCGGCATCGTGGGCAGGAACCGGCTCGTCCGGGTCTTCGATCACCACGCCCCTGACCCCGAACTGGTAGAAAATATCAGCGATAAGTTCCGCCGCAGCCACTGTCGGGCTGCTGTCATAGGTCACTTTACATTCGATCCAGGTCATCGGTCGTCAACCGGCCTTTCTTTGGGTGGGGATGCTCACCGCCCCTCATCGTTCCGGTGCGGCAACTGCCCGCCGGGGACCGATGCCAGGGTTTCCCTGGTCGGATTGAAATAACCGAAAATAAGGCCCGGATACCGTTTCCGGATGTCGTTCAGAAGACGTGCCATACCGACCGGAGTCCCCAACGGTGCCACCGTCTTCATGGCATTCAGGTAGCGGACGGGATCGTAGTTGAGATTCCGCCACTGAATCATGTGCACAGGGTATCGATCCAGAAATCGAAAGAGGGCGTCCCGCTCCTCCGGGGTGTCCGTGACCCCCGGCTGATTGAGGTAGTTCAGTGATACCGCACCGCCTGCAGCCATGGCCCGGTCGATGGAGGCCAGCACATCAGTAAAACCGTAGCCGTTGGGCTGAAAATACGCATCGTAACAGGCTTTTCTTATGCTGTTCAGGCTGACGCGCATGCTGTCCAGCCCGGCCTCGAACAATGATGCCACCACATCCGGTCGGCTGGCGTTAGTGTTCATATTGATGGTTCCCCGAGGGCATACCGATCGGATCCTGCGGATCGCGGGTTCGATGACATGGGCCGCCAGCAAGGGGTCTCCCTCGCATCCCTGGCCGAAACTCACCACCCCGCCGGGGACCCGCCGAAGGTGAGTCAGGGCCACGCCGGCAATTTCATCGGGTGTCGGGGTGAAATCGATTCGATCCTGGCTGCTCCGAATGAGGCTGTTTTCCTGAAAGGACAGGCAGCCCAGGCACCGGGCATTGCAGCTTCTGGAGGTTGGCAGGGGCGCTTCGTAGCGACCCAGAAAGAAATTTTTCCCCGCCGGACAACCATAGGTCAAGGCGCATTTTTCAAGATGGACCCGAAGGCGATTGCCGGGCAGTTCGCGACGAATCCGCCGGATCCCCTTTTCCACATCGGACGGATCCATGAATCGGAGATCCTGTCGGGGTTCCCGGTCCACCTGGATCACGGTCGACCGGAAGCTGTCACCACGCCAACCGACCGCTCCGTAGGAAAACAGCGGCAGCGCGGCAGCGTCCCCCGTCTCCCTGTATGCCGACACATGGGTCGTCACGTATCCGGGAGAATTGAACGCCGCAACCGGATAGACCGGCGACCCGGTACGGTAGGGGTCTTCTTCCAATACGACGAATTGACGGGTCTCCACATCAAAAACGATGGGCCGACGGTCCGGCAGCCACATGATCTCCGACCCATGGGGTGTGGGAATGGTGGACTCCAGAGACAACGGTTCCATCAGGGGTCCATCCCTGCCGACGGCTGCGAAACCCTCCAGTTCGTAAATTTCCCCGTCACGGTTGGCTACCAGAGCCATCAAGAACCGGTCTTGGGACTGCCGGCGTTGGCGGCGCCTGGATTTTCCCATCCTCCTGTCTATCCTTTTCGCTCCGGAGCTTCAAAAAAGCGTGAACATGGTCTCGGGGCAGGGCTGAGAGCCCCATGGGGGATCATCACCGCCCGGATGCAGACTTGCGCCTTTATATGGCGTTCGACAGGGTATTGCAAGCAGCCCGGCATCCGTCTTGACCCGGTGAATAAATTGCGCTACATCCATCCAACAATACCGTCGACGTGGATGCAGTCCATCTGTGTCATCGATATATTGAGTTATGTCAGGCAGGCGCCACCCAGACTCAAGAAGGGTGACGCCTGCTTTTTTTAGGCACCCCGAAGCAAGGGCTTGATGGCGGAGGCTAGGGTGTTTCGACTTCTGGTCATCGACAATTACGATTCCTTTACCTATAATTTGGTCCAGATGTTCATGGCCTACCCCTTGGACATCCGGGTCTACCGAAGCGACGCCCTCACCCTGGGGGAGGCGGAAGCCCATTTCCCCCACTACCTGTTGATCAGCCCAGGCCCCAAAAACCCCAGCCACGCCGGCATTTCCATTCCTCTGATTCGGACGTTCCACCGCCAGATACCCGTGATGGGGGTCTGTCTTGGGCTTCAGTGCATGAACGAGGCGTTCGGCGGTCGGACGGTCAGGGCTCCGATTCCGGTTCATGGTAAAACGAGTGCCGTCACTCACTCCGCTTCGGGGATCTTCGCCGGCGTGCCCAGTCCATTCAAGGCGGCCCGATATCATTCTCTCGCAGCCGTCGACGTTTCCGATGCCATGGAAATAACGGCCCGCAGCAGTGACGGGGTGGTGATGGGCCTCTCCCATCGGGACTTCCCCCTTCATGGGGTTCAGTTCCACCCCGAAAGCTTTCTAACGGAAAACGGCCATCGGATCATCGACAATTTTCTACAACTGGGCCCCCTCGGGGCTGGAGTATAACCCATGGGGGCTCTGTCACGGTTCATTTCGATGCTGCCTCCCGTCCGCAACGTCCGCACAGAATCCCTGATCCTGCCGATGGAATTGACCGATGCCGCCCATCGGCTGGCCCACACCGAGGGAACCGTTTACCTATTGAGCGGAGGAGATCATGACTGTGCTCGCTACGATATCCTTGGGTTGAAGCCATGGCTGACCCTCAAGGCGTGGGAGCGACGTGTTCGACTCGATACCGGAAACCGAATCATCGAGACCGAGGCCGACCCCTTCGAAGCCCTTCGGTCGGTGTTGAGCCATTTTCAGGCCCCTCCCCCCCTTTCTGAGGGACAGCCCTTATCGGCCGGCCTGATGGGCTATCTCTCCTATGACCTGAAGGATCTGATCGAAACCCTGCCTCGCACCTCCGTGGACCGGTGGGGACTTCCCCACCTTTGCCTGTACGCCCCGTCGATCATCCTCGTCAACGATCGTGAAACCGGCCACTCCTGGCTGTCGCTTCCCGAGGCAGGCAACCTGTCGGAAGCCGACCATCGAAAACAGTGGCTTTTCGAGCGGCTCCGCAACGTTCCCGTCCCCCCAGAGGATTTCAGCTGCCGGGGCGAGTCCATTCAATCCAACTTCTCCCGCCCGGACTACCTGGAGGCTGTCGAACGCATCCGGGAATACATTGCCGATGGCCACGTCTATCAGGTCAATGTCTCCCAACGATTCGAAACCGGATTCTCAGGTGACCCCTTTGCCCTGTTCAAGGCCCTTTACCGTCGCAATCCGGCACCTTTTTTTGCCTTCGTCAACGCCGGCTGCCATCAGATCGTTTCCACCTCTCCGGAACGATTTCTGTGTCGCCGCGGCCAGCGCATCGAGACCCGGCCGATCAAGGGCACCCGCCCCCGGGGAAAGACGGAGAGGGCGGATCTCGCCATGCGAGAACGCCTGACGGAAAGCCCTAAGGATGACGCGGAGCTTTCTATGATCGTGGATTTGCTCCGCAACGACATCGGAAAGGTATGCGAGGCCGGATCGGTGCACGTCGCCCGCCACAAAAAGGTTGAGGCCTACGACAATGTCTACCACCTGGTGTCCATCGTGGAGGGCCGCCTGAATGCCGATGCCGATTCGGTGGACCTTCTGAAGGCGACCTTCCCGGGGGGATCCATTACCGGGTGTCCTAAGATCCGCTCAATGGAGATCATCGACGAACTCGAGCCGGACCGCCGGCACCTCTACACCGGATCCATCGGCTACTTCAGTTTTCATGACACCCTCGATTTGTCCATCGCCATCCGGACCGCCACCATCTATAAGGAGCGCCTGTGTTTCTCCGTGGGAGGCGGCATCGTGTTCGATTCCTGCCCGGCGGACGAATACGAAGAAACCCTTCACAAAGGAAAGACCCTGATGGGTATCTTCAATGACAAGGAAGCCCGAGACCGTCCATCATCCCCCGTTGTCTGGATCAATGGGCGGCTAACACCGGTGGAGCAGGCTGCCATATCGATCTCGGACCAGGGTGTGCTGTACGGTAACGGTTTTTTTGAAACCCTTCGGGTGGACCGGGGGCGCCCTCTCCATCTTGATGCCCATTTAAAACGGTTCCGGCTGACCTGGGAGACTCTCTTTGCCTCGGAACGCTTTCCGGATATCACTTGGCCTGCCGTCATCGAGCAGGTCATCGACCGCAACCAGCTCGGGGAGGGACTGTCAGCCGTCCGGCTCACTGCCACGCGAGGCAACCCCAGCGGGCACCAAACGGCACCCGGCCTTTTCGTGACCGCAAAACCCTATCGACACCGCTTGGAAAAGCTCAAGCGGCCGGGCCTCTTCCTGGCCACCTATCCGGAGCCGCGCCAGAGTCCCCTGGCCTCCTGGAAAACCTTGAATTACCTCTACTACCTCAGGGCCGGTCAGTGGGCCTCGGGCGAAGGCGCCGACGAAGCCCTCATCCTCAATCCGGACGGCACGGTTTCGGAAACCAATACGGCCAATCTGCTGCTGCTGTTTGGAAAGGATTTGGTGGTTCCCCTGTCGCCCCACGCGCTGCCGGGCGTCATGGCATCGGTGGTCGTGAAGCGATTGGTCAGGGAGGGCTACGGCGTCCGACGGCGGACGATCATGCCGGAAGACCTGATTGCCGCCGACCAGGTGATTCTCACCAATTCCCTGATGGGGACGGTGCCGGTGTTGGACATCGACGGACAACCGTTGAACGCGCCCACAGACCTGACCTCTCGAATCAACCTCATGGTTGGGTATTGAGAAATCCGGTGTGAGGTGTCTGTCGACCGGGAAATCGACCCATCGGTTTCTGCCCTGACGCCCACGTGACCTTTCTATTCTGAACCACCGCCCGAGCGCGATGGCGTCGCCGGCCAAGGGCCACTTGTGCATGAGCCGCAACGGATAGGGTGTGGGGGAGTGACGTCGACCCTCGGCGATTCGGGGCCGTCTATCCGGTCAGAAGGTGTTTGGCCACGTGGCCCAGTTCGGGAAACACCAGGCTTTTACAGGCCAGTTTGCAGGCGGCAAGGCTGCCGGGCATGCAGAAAACCGCGGTCGAACCGATGATCCCCGCGGCCGCTCGGGAGAGAATGGCCGCCGAATCGATCTCCTCGAAACTCAGCTGGGCAAATAGAATCCCGAATGCCGTCATCTCCTTTTGAAACAATGGTCTCAAAGCCTCGATAGTGACGTCGGCGGAGCTGATTCCCGTGCCGCCGTTCACCAATATGGCCCGAAGGCCCGCGGTTCGGGTCAGCTCATCCACGGCCGCCCGGATGGCCTGGAGATCGTCTTTGACAATCCGGTAGTCGGCCACCCGATGTCCTTCACGCGCGGCTTGCTTTTTCATCCAGTGGCCGCTCAGATCCTCGTCGGCCCCCCGGGTCGTTGAGACCGTTAGGATGCCGATATCGAGGGAGCGGGGCGCTTCCGATTTGTGCTGATGGGTTCCCATGAATTCTTCTCCTGTTTGACGGAAAGTCCCCCCTACCGGGGCCGAAGTTGCTCCGAAAACCGGATCAGCGCTCCCGGGCTCTCAGGATATCCACCCGGTCAACACCGTCTTGCTCGACCAGGAGCACGTTCACGGTCTCCTCAGGCAGA
Organism: uncultured Desulfobacteraceae bacterium; assembly: GCA_942491115.1. GTDB lineage: Bacteria > Desulfobacterota > Desulfobacteria > Desulfobacterales > UBA5852 > CALNZV01. Next base: position 1,188,490 of record CALNZV010000020.1, on the reverse strand, counting down.
GAGGCTGCGGTCATCCCCACATAGTCGGGCTGGATCGGCAACTCCCGATGGCCTCGATCAATCACCACCGCCAGTTCGACCCGGTCCGGGCGACCGAAATCCATAATCGCATCAATGGCCGCCCGCACGGTACGGCCGGTAAACAGCACATCGTCCACCAGGATCAGCTCTTTTCCATCGACGGAAAACAGGACATGGGTGGCATCGACCACCGGATGCTCTGCGATACGCGTCCAGTCGTCTCGATACAGGGTGATATCCATGCTGCCGGTGGCGACGGCGGTCCCGGCCAGCCGGCGCAGCCGATCCTGAAGGCGTCGGGCGATCGGCACCCCCCGGGTCTTGATGCCGATCAGCATCAGCTTCCCAATGTCGGCATGGGCGGCCATGATCTCAAGGGCAATGCGATCCAATGCCTGGCCGATGGCGTCGGCATTCATCAATGTGTCCATAGGGTCTCCTGCGCCCGCCATTGTCCGACAGGCCCCGACCCCGACCGGTCCGGTTCTTGCAGAACGGGCAGCAACGGCGTTCTCGAAGGCCTTCCCCCGGTGGGTTGATGGCCTCAGATGGCATATACCATGAGCGTCGGGAAGATCAAAGGGCTGGACCATTCCGGGGATCGGCCTTGATTGTGGGTGGCGATTCACCTATCATGCACCTATCTTGGGGGAGAGAGGTGGTTTGATAACAGATCCAGGCGAACAGGGGGATTGGGTTGGGAATCACAGGGGCCATTCTTGCCGGAGGGCTCAATACCCGTTTCGGCGGGCGGGATAAACTGCTGTTGACGGTGAAAGGCAAATGCATCCTCGACCGATTGCTCGAGGCCTTTGACGGACAGGTTGACGATATCCTTCTGATTACCAACCGCCCCATGGCCTATTTCTCCTGGGACCTGCGGATCGCATCGGACGTCATTGGCAAACGGAGTTCCCTGACTGGTATTCACACCGCCCTGTTCTACACCATGACATCCCATGTCCTGGTGACCGCCTGTGATCTGCCATTCTTGAAGCCTGCAATCATCCGAACCCTGGTTGACCGTATGACGGCATCAACCGACGTTCTGGTGCCGGAAACTCCGGATGGGATTCAGCCCCTATGCGCCGTCTATTCCAAGCGATGTCTGGCGCCCATCGAGGACCAGATGAAGACGGACGACTTTCGCATTCGCCGGTTTTTTCCGAAAGTTCGGGTCTCCCGCCTTTCGTCGGAGGATATCCAGGGCCTCGACCCGCAACTGTCCTCCTTCTTGAATATCAACACACCCGAGGATCTGGCCGATGCCGAACGGCGAATAACTGCCGACGCAGGCATCCCATCCCGGATCTAACCCTTTCGGGAGGAAGAATGGAACCCGCTGATATCATTAAACGCATTCGATCACACCCTGAGTTCCACAACGCCGGTATGGTTCTCTGCCACCTGGGTGTCGTTCGATCCACCTCCAGAGACGGCAGACCCGTCAGCGGCCTGACGGTTGCCGTGGATCATGAGCGACTCCAGGAGGTCCTCTCGGCAAAGCGAGGGCAGCCGGGAATTCTGGATATTCAGATCCACATCAACGAAAACCGGGACCTTGCGGTGGGTGATACCGTCATGGTTCTCGCGGTGGCAGGCGATTTCCGGGAAAATGTCATCCGAGCCCTGGAGGAGACCCTAAACGCCGTCAAAGCCACCGTTACCCAAAAAACAGAATTTTTTGCCACATCGGCTTCAGGGGCAGACAGAATGGAGGCATCTTCGTGACCTCATTTACCCACATCGACGACAAGGGCTATGTCCGTATGGTGGATGTGGCTGAAAAGCCCACCACAGACCGGCTGGCTCTGGCTCAAGCGCGGATTTCCATGACGGCGGACACCTTTGAGCGAATCGCCGACAACCGGATCAAAAAGGGCAACGTGTTGGAAACCGCTCGAATCGCCGGCGTCATGGCTGCCAAGCGCACCCATGAGCTGATCCCCATGTGTCATCCGATTCACATCCGTCACATTCAGGTCGATTTCTTTCCGGACCCTGAAACCCACACCATTCAGATCCAAGCCTTGGTTCGGGCCACGGATAAAACCGGTGTGGAAATGGAAGCCCTCACCGCGGCAGCCGTTGCCGGGTTAACCGTCTACGACATGTGCAAGTCCCACGACCGTGAGATGGCGGTCACCGATGTCTGCCTGCTCGAAAAGACCGGTGGGAAAAGCGGTGCATACAAGAAAACCCCCTGAAACAGAGCCCCGACCATAGAAGCCATTCCATGATTTCGCTCCCAACGACCGAACACCTCATTTGGGCCATCGCCGGCCTTTTGATCGGCGCTTCGATGGCCGGCCTAGTGACCTGGATCGTACTTGGACGACGACACCGTCGAGCGCTCATCGCAGAATCCGATGCCATTGACAGCGCCCGAGACACCATCTTGGAATTGACCCGAGCCCGTGGAGAGGACTCGGTGAGGCTTGAGCGCTTGGCCGAACTGGAGAACGCCTTGCAGGACCGTGAAGACCATCTTCGGGAGCTGTCTCGGCGCTCGGCCAAACTCGAAACCATTATCCGGCAGGATCGGATGGAATCCCGGGAACGGATTGCTTGGCTCGAAGACGCCCACAGCCGTCTGCGGGATACATATCAAGCCCTCTCTGCAGCCGCGTTGAAGGACAATAACGCCGCCTTTATGGATCTCGCCCAACGCGTCTTAGCACCCGTCGTGGAAAATGCCAAAGCCGATCTGGATGCCCGGGGCCATACCGTCGGCCAGATGATCCAGCCTCTGAAGGAAAGCCTGGACCGCTACGACAACCAGATAAAGGAAATGGAGCGGGTGCGGGAGGCGGCTTACGGCAGCATCTCCCAGCAGATGAAAACCCTCGTCCGCACCCAGGAACTCCTGCAAAAAGAGACCGGCCGCCTGGCAACCGCCCTCAGAACCCCCCAGGTGAGGGGGCGATGGGGCGAACTCACCCTGAAGCGGGTAGCGGAGCTCTCCGGCATGCAGTCCCACTGCGACTTTATCGAACAGCCGTCCGTGGATGGTGCCGACGGCCGAATTCGGCCTGATCTGGTCGTTCACCTGCCCGGGGCCCGCCAGGTCGTGGTTGACGCAAAGGTTCCCCTCAGCGCCTACCTGGACGCCCTGGAGGCCGAAACCGACGCTCACCGGGAACACTGCCTTCGGCAGCACGCCGCCCACGTCTTCTCTCATGTTCAACAGCTGTCGAGAAAAGCCTATTGGTCCCAATTCCAACCCACACCCGAATTCGTGGTGCTTTTTATTCCCGGAGAGCATTTTTTCTCCGCAGCCCTCGGCCAGAACCCACTCCTGATCGAAGAGGCTGCGAAGCGAAACGTGATCTTGGCCACACCGACAACCCTGATTTCCTTGCTGAAAGCCGTCGCTTTCGGATGGCGCCAGGAGAAGGCCACCGAAAATGCCCGTCTTATTTGGGAACTTGGCCAGGAGCTCTATGTCCGCCTGCGGGTGATCACTGGCCATTTCCATGCCCTCGGGAAGGAAATCGGACAGACCGTTTCCGCCTACAACCGAACCGTGGGATCCTTCGAGCGCAGGGTCCTCACTGCTGCCCGCAAACTCGAGGCGTTCGGCCTCAAAGGAAACGACAACCAGGACCTGCCGGCCGTCGAGTCCCTGCCGGCCCTACCCATCGTTCCAAGAGGTGAGGACACCGATGAAGCCGTTTCTTGACGTCATTAACCGACGACTCTTTCTCATGGGGCTTATTGTCGCGACCGCCGGACTGATAGGATGCACCCAGAAAGCCCCGGTCACCCCTTCCGCCCCACCCACAGAGCCCCTGTACCTGGTTCGCGATGCCGATTTCCCGGATTTTTCTGACGACATGGATTTTGACGAACTCGAGCGCAGTATCCAGCAGAGCCTCCTGTATTATTCCAAGATTCCCCAGGACCGGATGATCGCCTTCGGATCCGACAATTACAGCGCCCGACATCTGGCCCTGTCCCTCGAACGATTCCGGTCCTTCATCCGAACCCAACCGGACCGGGATGAACTCAACCGATTCGTTCAAGACCACTACCTCGTCTACCGCTCGCCGGGGCGGTCTCCCGGAGGGGATGTTCTCTTCACGGGGTATTTCGAACCCCAGTACAATGGCAGTCTGCACCCGCGGCCCGGGTATGGTGTTCCTGTTTACGGACTGCCCGAAGATCTCATCAACGTCGATCTCTCCTTGTTTTCAACCCAGTTTTCCGGGCAACGGATCCGCGGTCGCTTGGAAGGCAACACCCTTGTCCCCTATTATACCCGCAAAGACATTGTGGAAAGGGACGCGCTTTCGGGCAAGGCACCGATCATTGCTTGGTTGACGGATCCCGTCGATCTTTACATTCTTCAGGTACAGGGGTCCGGCATGATCCATACCCCGGAAGGTCAGACGGTGCGCCTTCAGTATGCCGGAAAGAACGACCGCGCCTCCCATTTGGTCGGTCGACGCCTCATCGAAGAAGGAAAGGTCAGCAAGGAAGAAATGTCCTTGCAGCGGATCAGAGAATATTTCAGAGACCACCCGGAGGACATTTCACGAATGCTCAATGACGATCCGAGTTTTGTCTTCTTCCGAAGAGGCACCGGGGAACCCCTTGGCTACATCGGCGTCGAACTCACTGCCGGTCGCAGCATCGCCACTGACAGCCGCCTTTTCCCCCCAGGAGCGCTGGCTTATATCCACACGGAAAAACCCCTGGTTCATGACGAAGGTCAGATCGGCGGCTGGTCCCCGCTGCAACGGTTTGTGCTCAATCAGGATACCGGGGGCGCCATTCGGGGGGCAGGCCGGGTGGACCTGTTCTGGGGAGCCGGCCCCTATGCCAAAACGGCTGCCGGCCATATGAAGCATCCAGGTGGCCTTTATTTCCTGGTATCGAAAAGGGATGGAGGCGACACCTGAATGGCACCCCTCGACCCGGTGGCCCCCGAGCGCCATTCGGGGCGGTGATTCACCGTGAGACGGGCTTGACGGCAACCGGGAAACACAGTACTAATTCCGACTTCCACTTACCCGGCCGCTGTTGGATCTTCACGGAAATCGCCCAACAGATGGCCGCCCTGAAGAGTCCCGAGGCTTTGGGGCGACGCATAGCCCGCCCGTCACCGTATCATCGTTAAGGAGCGCTGAGATGTTCGGAATCGGCATGCCGGAACTCATCCTGATCCTCGCCATTGCCCTGGTGGTCATCGGCCCCAAAAAACTGCCGGATCTCGCCAAATCCTTGGGCAGAGCCATGAATGAATTCCGCAAGGCGACCAGGGAAATCAAAGAATCATTTGATGTCAACGAGGATTTCAAAGATGTCCGCCAGTCATTCGACGAACTGAAAACCGATGTCAGGGATGTCGTGACCCTCAATCCGGTGGACTCATCCACCGACCCCAAGCCCAGTGCTGCCGGCCCAAAGGCGGATGGCAAGGAAGACGATGCCGCCGCGTCATCCCAAGACCCTCCAGGAGATCGTCCCGATGCATGAGGATGACAAGATTCCGTTTCCCGCTCATCTCGAAGAACTCAGGAAACGGCTCATCGTCTGTTTCATTGCTGTTGGGGTGGGATTTGCCGCATCCTACGGGTTTAAAGAGCACTTGTTTCAGATCCTGGTCCGCCCGCTGACCCAAGTGATGGGGGAGGGCGACACCCTCATCTTCACCGGTCTTCCGGAAGCCTTTTTTACCTATCTCAAAGTGGCTTTTCTGGCTGGCATCATGCTGGCATCTCCCGTTCTGCTCTACCAGTTTTGGATGTTCGTGGCTCCGGGCCTCTATGAAAAAGAAAAGAAGATCATGCTGCCCATCGTCTTTCTATCGACGTTCTTTTTCGTTGGGGGGGCACTGTTTGGTTATTTCCTCGTTTTCCCACTGGGATTTCAATTCTTTCTTGGGTTTGCCACCGACACCATTCGGCCGATGCCGTCAATGAAAGAATACCTCTCCTTCTCCGCGAAGTTGCTATTGGCCTTCGGGGTGGTATTCGAATTGCCCCTCGTGCTCACCTTTATGGCAAGACTGGGTATTGTCAGTGTCGATTTTCTAAAGAAAAACCGCAAATACGCTATACTGCTATTCTTCGCCGGGGCCGCGATCATCACACCGCCGGATGTGGTGACCCAGGTCATGATGGCGCTGCCCCTGATGGTGCTCTATGAAATCAGCATCATTGGCGCCAGGATCTTCACCCGATCACCGGACTCAGAAGCGGATAAAACGGAAGAGACCGATCAGGGATGAACCCGGGCGGGGTAACCAACGCCGCCGCACCCCTCTCCAAGCACTCTTCCGGTATGTGGCTCTTCCCCGGAAACGACGCCGACTCCGTCTTTCCCAATCGAACCCATACACCGACGTTTTCTTCGACACTCCTTTGGGGAGTGCCCGACACCCACCCTGAAAGGCGCCGGTATTCGCCATATCTTTTCTTTTGCCTTTTTATGGGGAATGTCCTAATGATCAGCCATTAATCCCTTACCCGTTGCCACGGAGGACGCTTCTTGGCCCATGACATTCTAGGCGATACCTTCTCAACGCTTCAAGCCCATGTCGACGGCTACCTAAGCACCTTTCACACGTTTCTGATGACCCTCGATGTCGACGTCCAATCCGCCATCGTCCAACAGCTTCGGACCAGTCTTCATGCCCCCTTTCTCTTCGTCGTGGTCGGGGAAGTCAAATCCGGCAAAAGTAGTTTTATCAATGCCCTTCTTGGAGAAGATGTCTGTGCCGTGGACGCTGCCCCGTGCACGGATATCATTCAACAAATCGTTTACGCAGAATCTCCCTTCGAGGAATCGGCAGGCCCCTTTTTAAAACGAATCGGCCGGCCACTGCCCATTTTAAAATCCGTCGCCATCGTCGATACACCCGGAACCAACACCGTCATCGAGAACCACCAGGAGATTACCCGGAATTTCGTTCCCAACAGCGATCTGGTGATTCTGGTATTTCCGGCCAAGAATCCTTATACCCAGACCGCCTGGGATCTAATCGATTTCATCCAGGAGGAATGGCGGCGTAAAATTATCATCGTTCTCCAGCAGGCGGATCTTGCCCGAGAAGACGAATTAACAACCAATGCGGAAAAGGTTCGGGACCTTGCCCGTGAGAAGCGAATCCCTGACCCCGAGATCTTCGTCACCTCTGCAGAAAAGGCTTTCAACGGTAGCCCCGGAAGCGGATTCGAGGCCGTCCGCGCCTACATCCGCAGCACGGTTACCGGTGGTCGCCAGTATCGATTGAAACTCGAATCCATTCTCGACGCCACAAGCCAGGTGCTGGCACAGGTCGGTCAATCAATGAAAGACCGCCGGGAAGCCCTGCAAGGCGATATAGAAATAGTATCCGGCATCAAAAAGCGATTATCCGCCAGCCATCAGCAATCCGCCTACGAACTCCAGAGCCTGATCAAACGATTGTCAGAGCGCTACCGTAAAACCGCTGGCGATATCAAAGTCGAACTCCGTGAAGGGTTGTCCGTGGGCAGTATATTTCAGATGTCCTTTCGGTCCATCTTCGACCGGAAACGGTCCATCCAATCGTGGCTCTCTGAACTGCAGCATTCTCTGGAGATTCGCCTGAAGGACGACTTCAACCGGATTACCGAAGAGGGCGCGGAACATTTCGCCGACGGTGTCAGACAAATGCTCCAGAGCCTTCGCACCAACCTGACCAAAGAAGTCAGCCCCACCCATACCGACGACGACCTCTTTTCCAGAATCAGCCAGCGGCGCCTGGAAGTCATCCAGACGGTTAGGGAGCGAATCAGCGAGTTTGACGGAAAGGACACCTTGATAAAAACCCTTGAGCATGACCCCGAATCCATCGCGCCGACGCTGATGGGGGGGGGCATTCTCACCGCTGTCGGGGCCGTGATTCTTGCCGTCACCCACTCCATATTCTTCGATATTACCGGGGGGTTGCTAACCGGCGCCGGTCTTTTCCTGGCCGGGGGTGTCCTGTTTGTCCGAAAGAAAAAAATTATCCAGCAGTTCGAACGGGGCCTCGACCGAGGAGGCGAGGCCTTCGAGCAGGAACTCGACGAGCGGCTGTCGGCCAAGCTTCATTTGCTATACGACGATATCGATCGCGGGTTTCTTCCCCTTTATGACTATGTCCAGCAGGAGGCGGAACGGCTGGCGCCCCTGGTGGACCAATTCGATGCCCTGGAAATCGGCCACCAGACGGCTGTGGCGTTGATGAACACCGAGCTTCCCCCCTGATGGCCCAACACCGGAATCGACACATTGTTGAACAGGGGTGTCGACAAAAGGAGGAGGCCACTCGTCCGACCCATTGAAACCTTCCCTCAGACACCCGCTCAGAATATCGACATCCCATGATCAGCGGACGTCTTTGCATTGACAGTGATCGGAGGATTTGATAGCGTTTTTCCTCGGTTTGTCCCATAACAGATGGGAAAACATCAAACGGAAAGGGAGGTATAAGGGTCTTATGAAAGGGAAACCATTTCTGTTGTTGGCCGTCGCCGCTATCGCGATTTTTTGTTTCTCGGCCGGACTGCTGGCATCCTCAGGTGAAGTCGCGGATGTCATTGTGATGGAGAATCCCGCCTACGAACACACCAAAGGCATCGTTGAATTCTCCCACAAGAAGCATTCGGTCGATTACGGTGCCACCTGCGGCGAATGCCATCATGACGAGAACGGAAAGCCCCTGGAACTCAAGGAGGGCGATCCCGTCCAATCCTGCATCGAGTGCCATAAAAAACCCGGACAGATGGGAAAAGACGAGAAAAAAGCGATTAAAGACCTGTCGAAAGAAGAGCAAAACAAGAAAAAGTTGGAATACCATGCCGAGGCGATTCACATGAACTGCATCGCCTGCCACAAAACCTTTAACAAAGAAAACAAGACCAAAGCGGCACCGACCACCTGCACCAAGTGCCACCCCAAGACCAAATAGTTTCCAAATCGGCGTCCATACCCGGGCGAGAGCCGGCAACACAGCCGGCTTATCGCCCTTTTTGTTTCCGATAGGATACGGCGGCGGCCGTCAAGGCCGGTGCCCAGCCGGGGGTGCCCAGGGCGTGGAGGTGGGTGTAGGTGGCCAGAACGTTTTTATAACATAAACCGTCTTTTCCCTTGTACAGCCCGGTTCCCCGGGTCATGGTATAGGCAAAGTCCGATTCCCGGCCCCTGAATTCAAGCACACTGGAGTAGTGGAACTCATGGCCTTTGAGTTCCGTGCCTGACGCAAAAAAGGGATTGTGGCGCTCCACCCTCAGCAGGGTGTACCCGTGGCCCTGGGGCCGACTGGAAAAACCGAACACCAAAGGAAGGATCCCGGCCATCTCAAAACTCCCCGATTCGAGTTCCAGCCGCTCTCCCAGATACATGAGTCCACCGCACTCGGCGTAGATGGGCATCCCGTCTTCCGCCAATGCCTTGACCCGTTCCCGAAACGGACGGTTGGCAGCCAGCTCGGCGGCATGGGTCTCAGGAAATCCCCCACCGATATACAATGCGTCGATAGAATCGGGAAAGCCTTCCCGATTCAGGGGGCTGATGAAGGCAAGCGTCGCTCCGGCATTTTCAAGGGCTTCCAGGTTTTCGGGATAATAGAATTGAAATGCCGAGTCCTGAATCACTCCGATCATCGGTCGATTCTCAGGAGATACACCGACAGGTGCCGGATCCACAAGATCAAGGATCCGGTCATCGATGGCCTCGACCTCGGATGCCATATTGAGAATGGCGTCGATATCGATGTGATCCTCGGCTATGCGGGCGGCAACGGCGACGGCCTCCGTCGCCCATTCATGCTCCGCTGTCGGTACGAGCCCCATGTGCCGTTCCGGGAACCGCTGGTGATGAAATCTCGGTATGGCCCCCACCACCGGAATGCCGCAGTGCTCCTCAATGCTTTTCCGCAGTATGCCCTCGTGTCGACTGCCGGCGACCCGGTTTAGCACCACGCCGCGTATCCGGACGCTGGGATCGAAAATACTGCAGCCGCTGACCACGGCCGCCATGGTTCGGGTGGTCTTGGTACCGTCGATCACCAGAACCACAGGCAGTTTCAATAGCTTGGAGAGCTCAGCGGTGCTGGTTTCTCCCCGGGTGTCGATGCAGTCATAGAGGCCGCGGTTGCCCTCGATAACAGCAAGATCGCACCCGCTGGAGTGGCTGAAATAGGAATGAAGGATGCTGGGGGAGTCAATGAGGAAGGTGTCTAGGTTATAGCAGGCGCGGCCCGCCGCCAGAGCGAGCCAGCCTGCATCGATGTAGTCGGGCCCCTTTTTGAAGGGAGCGATACGCTGCCCCATCCGGGTCAGCGAGGCGGTGATGCCGATCGATAGGATGGTCTTGCCGGAACCGCCCCGGAGCGCTGCCACCACAATTCCGGGATGTCCTCGATCAGGCAAGAGCATTGGATCCGAAAAGAAACGCTAAACGTCGATAGGGAAGGTTAATCTTCGTGTTCTGCGCCCGCCTGCTTTCCGGTGCCGGGCAGGCCGTACATGGAGGTGCTTCCGCTGGACCAGTACTCAAGTACGCCTTCCTGAACCAGCTGGTTGACAAACTTCTTGGCTTCGCGGGGCTTGGACTCGAGAATCTTCGCCAAGTCATTGAAGTAGAACTTGCTTTTGGATTTCTGTTTTTTCATCAGCGCTTCTACGATTTTGGTTTTTGCCTCTTCATAGTCCATCGCGATTTCCTTCTTTATAGGATACCGGGGCATGTGGAACATGCCCCGGTAGGGTAGGCGCATTGATTTAGAATTTGAACTGAGTGGTCTGACGCCAGGTGTAGTAGGCCGGATCACGGAAATCATCGATGAGATGGTGGGTGAATTCCAGCTCGGTTTTCTCGAAGAAACGCTCCCAGCCGATCCGCTCTGCCCACTCACCCAGCCGCTCGTATTTGTTGGCCTCGGCGGCGTAGACGTCGACGATCTTCTTGATCGTGTCGGTCATGGTGGGCCAACGGGGGGTCTCGTTGGGGATGAAGGCCACGACAACCTTGGAGAATTTTGGGGGACTGATTCGGTTGGACACTTTCCCGCCGACCATCAGAACGATCCCGTCGCCTTCCTTGTCGGACAAAGGCATGGAGGGGCACATGGTGTAGCAGTTACCGCAGAACATGCACCGTTCGTTCTTGACGGCCACACTGTTCACCTTGGTGCCGTCGGCCAGTTCGACCTTGGAGGGCTTGATGGCGGCGGTGGGGCAGGCGGCGATGGCCAGAGGGATTTCACACATCTTGTCCAGATACTCGTGGTCGAGCATCGGGGGTTTGCGATGATAGCCCAGGATGGCGATGTCCGAACAGTGCACGGCACCGCACATGTTGAGGCAGCAGGCCATTGAAACCCGGAGCTTGGCGGGCATTCGATGCTGTTTGAATTCGTCGAACAGCACGTCCATGGTGGCCTTCACGGTTCCGGACGCATCGGTTGCCGGGGTATGGCAATGAATCCAGCCCTGGGTGTGCACGATGTTGGTGATGGACGTACCGGTGCCGCCGACCGGAAACTTGAAGCTGCCTCCCGGGAATTTTCGGCTTTCCAGATCCGTGACCAGGGGGTCCACCTTGTCCTTGTTGTCCACCATGAACTCGATGTTGTTCCGGGTGGTGAACCGCAGATGGCCGTCGCAGTGCTTTTCCGCGATCTCGCAGATCTCCCGGATGTGAGTGGTGCTCATGAGCCGGGCGCCGCCGCAGCGGACCGTGTAGACCTCGTCCCCGGATTCGGCCACGTGGACCAGGACACCGGGTTTGAGCACTTCGTGATACAGCCATTTGCCTTTGTTCTTAGCGATAACCGGCGGATAGAACTGATCGTATTTCCGAGGGCCGATGTCGGTGATCCGGTTTTCCATCGGCTTGTCGGGATTGTAACCTGAAGAAATGAATGCCATGGTCGATCCTCCCCCTTTATCTCTGATGGTGTTTTCGGTATTCGGTGACGTCTCGGTCCCAGCCGCCCTCGACCTCGTCTTCTTTCCAGAAGATGTAGGGGTTGGTGCGGGGTTCTTGGACATGCTGGGGCATGGGGTCGATACCGGTCGCTTCCAGCAGTTTCTGGAAGCCCTGGCGCTTGATCAGCTCTCCAAGGCGCTCTCGGTTTTTCCCCTCTTCCATCCACCAGTCCCAAATGCCTTCGATGACTTCCTTGATCTCGTCGTAAGGCGCTTCCGCCGGAACGAAGGGAACAAGAAGGGAACCCATCTGGGCACCATCGAGAATCGGAGCCTTGGCGCCGACCAGAATCGAGAGACCTCGCTCGTCGCCGATCCGGAGGGCTCGAGGCATGACGTTGATGCAGTGCATGCAACGGTTGCATTCCCTGTCGTCGATCTTCAGTTTGCCGTCTTCCATCCACATGCAGTCGGTGGGGCAGAGTTTGATGACTTCCTTTTCGATGTCGAAGGGGCCCCAGTCACGGCCGCTGTGGTCGTTCCCATTCGGGGCGATCTCGCCGCCGATGTACGCCTGGACCGCTTCCTCGTCGATTTTGATGTCGTCCTTCCAGGTGCCGATGAAAGACATATCGGCACGGGCGATGGAGGCCACGCAACAGTTGGGACAGCCGTCGAACTTGAATTTGAACTTGTACGGGAAGGCCGGACGATGGAGCTCATCCTGATATTCCTGGGTCAGGGTAAAGCAGAGATCCTGGGTGTCGTAGCAGGCATATTCGCAACGGGCCTGGCCGATGCAGTCGGCCGGTGTTCTCAGGTTGGAACCGGAGCCGCCAAGGTCCTGATTGAATTTATGGGTCAGTTCGAAGAAGATTTCTTCGAGCTGCGGCGTGGTGGTTCCCAGAAAGATGATATCCCCGGTGGACCCGTGCATATTGGTGATACCGCTGCCCCGGAAATCCCAGAGGTCGCAGAGGTTTCGGAGATACTCGGCCGTGTAGAACTTGCCGCCCGGCTGGTTGACCCGCATCGTGTGGAAGTGGGCCACGCCAGGAAATTTTTCGGGCTGGTCGCAATACCGGCCGATAACACCGCCGCCGTAGCCGAAAACTCCCACGATACCCCCGTGCTTCCAGTGGGTGGTGCCGTCTTCAAAGGACAGCTCCAGGATGCCGAGAAGGTCCTCGACCACGTCGACCGGGATCTGGAACTCGATGCCCTCGGCGTTTTTCGCTCTTTTTTCGGCCTGCTGCTTCATGTCGGACACAAAGCTGGGCCAGGGACCTGACTCTAGCTGGTCCAACAACGGAGTTGCGTGTTTTGCCATCGTCTTAACCTCCAGGTTGAAAAATGAATAAGCTTCCTTAGTCGATCAACGCTGAAATCAGCTGAATTCCAGACTGCTCCCAGGTCACCTCCTCTCCATCAAATTACCTATGGATAGCGTCATGGTTCTATGGCGCTAGCGTTTGACCCTTTTGAATGGGGAGATATAAAATGGAACGGAAATCTTGTCAATAAAAATAGGCATATTCACCGCTACAACATCTCCCGACGCCGCAAAAATCGGCTATCTTGTGAGAGAAGCGGGCGCCAGGCCCTTCATGTTGTGCTCTACCGGAAAGGATGGACACTACCCCCATTGACGAAGGCCTTCCGAAGCAACGGCAACCTCCAGGGCCTCTGCGAGCGGTGAAAGATGCTGACGGGCACATGCGCCATCGGGTGCATCGGGGTGGTAGCTATCCACAATCGCCTCGAGAATCGTCCCGTAGGCATCGGCATCGTACCCCCGGATCATCGCAAATAACCCAATGGCATCCTCAGGTGTCAACCCCTCGAAAAAACCCCGAACCGTGCCTTTCACCGACGGCCAACCGGCCCAGACCCACTCACCGGTGCCATCCAGGCGGTCCAGGGCATTTCTGATGGAAAGGCGGGCGAAAAAAAGCAAGAGATTGAGCAAGCGGAGTTCTTTCGGTGCCATGCCGCCGCCGTTTATGGGGGATTGCAAGCCATAGCCCCTTGCCGTCACCAACTTGACATCGGCCCGGGTACCCGTAAAACGGGCCACAAAATCCCCGGCGGCATGATGCCAGGAGAGCACTTCGTCTGCCGTGTCGGGGTTGAAACAACCGGTGAGAATCCGGGCGGCACCCTGATAGACGGAAACCGCCTGATCCTCGGACAGAGAACGGTGACCGGTTTCCTCGTCCCATAGAACAAGGGAACGGTCTCCCGATTCCGGGTCTCTGGAGAGATGAAATTCCCAGAAGCCGGAGAACCACTCCCCCAGAAAGCATCCCACCGGTCGCCCGGAAGGCGTGTCGACCCGCCCGGAATGATACACCGTCGGAATGCGGTTTGCCTCCGGTCCAGGGGCAAGACGGCTGAGCGCCTCGAGTTCGCTGTTCATTTGGTGGAACCCCACAGCCGACACGGCAACGTTGAGAACGCGTATGACGGTGCCAGAGTGGGTCTCAATGACCACCTGGGCAGGGTGGTAGAAGGCCCCGTGTTTCACCAGTCGAACCGCTATGCGTTGAATGCCATCGAGGTCCAGGCCAGTCCCCAGAATGACCGGCTGGAAGCCGTCAGCGGCGAGATAGCGGGCGGCAACGGCGAAATAATCGCCATAGGTGAACGGGGCTGTTGCCGGCCCCCTTGGGTTGGGGCCGTCAGGCAGGGAAGCGTCCCACAGGGGATGGGCGTCGTCGACCGTCCGATCGTCGTCGTAGAGGAAAAACGAAAAAGGAGGCAACGCGGTCAACTCAGCCCCCCCAGTCGCGGCTATCGCCGAACACCGTGAACGCAATCAGTCGGATTTCCGATAGGCCTTGAGTTCGTCAAGGATCTGGGGGGCCACGTCGTAGCCCAGCTCGATCGCCTTATCGGCGTGCTCGAGGGCCAAAGGGAAATTCCCCTTTTCCATGTAGGCGATGGCGATGTTGTTGTGGGCAATCGGGAAATTCGGTTCTATTTTCAATGCGTTTTGGCAGGCCTTGATGCTTTCCTCAACCCGCCCTTTGATCAGATAGGCGGTGGCCAGAGACGTGTATGCCTGAACGAATCGAAAATTGAAATGGGTCGCCCGTTCCAGGGATATGATGGCATCGTCCACATTTCCCATCTGAAGATGAACGAAACCGATGTTTCCATGACCTTCGGAGAAACCGGGACGGGCCTTTACCGCCTGCTGATTGTAGCGGAGGCAACCCTCCAGATCTCCCCGACGGTAGCTCAATGCCCCTAGTTGAATGTACGCTTCCGCAAGGGTCGGGCTGCAATCGATCGCCTCGTGCAGATGGTGCTCGGCTTCGTCAAAGTGCTCCTTGCCCATAAGAGCTACGGCAAGGTTGTAGTGGGAGGTGCCGCACTCCGGATTCTGGGAGACAGCGTTCTTCTGTTCGGCGATGTACTCATCAGCCGTTTTCGGTTTTTCATTCATGGTGTGGCATTCCTTTTTCGTGTGCCCCTCAGTCGATAGGGGCCATTCTTCCATTCCGGACGTCAACCGATAGCCGATAATATGACCATCTCAATATGTCAAGGAAAACCCAATGGATATCGACTCCATGGAACCGGGTGAAAAATGCCCTGCCGTCTTGAATCTTCTTGACACGACGGCTGGCATTCTTTTAGGTTTCGCGGACGGTCATGATAGAAGCAGAATGGCAACGGACCCAGAGTCGGCATCCGGTCCGAAGGAAGGAGACACAAATGAAATCAGGCGCTTACACGGCTATCATTACTCCGTTCGACGGGGACGGGGTGGATGAGGACGGTCTCGACCGGTTGGTGGAATTCCAGATCCAAAGCGGCATCACCGGTGTTCTGGCCGTCGGAACTACAGGAGAAAGCCCGGCTCTGACGTGGAAAGAGCACAATCGGGTGGTGGAAGTCGTGGCCAAGCGGACCCGGGGCCGGTGCGCCTGTGTGGCCGGCACGGGGAGCAACAACACGAGGGAGGCTCTCCAGGCCACTGATCACGCCATGACGGCCGGAGTTGAAGCGGTTCTTCTCGTTGATCCATACTATAACGGTCCCAGTTCCCTTGAGATTCGAAGGGAATATATCGGGCCCATTGCCGAGGCCTATCCGAATATAGAGGTGATCCCCTATGTGATTCCCGGACGAACCGGCACCCAACTACTGCCGGAAGACCTGGCGCTGTTGTCGGGCGCTTACCCAAATGTGCAAACGGTAAAAGAGGCAACCGGCAATCTGGACAACATGCGCAAAACCCGCCGATGCTGCGGACCCGATTTCACGATTCTTTCCGGTGACGACGGGGTCACCTTTGACATGATGACCGATACCGACATCGAGGCAGCGGGGGTGATATCCGTTATCGCCAACATCGTTCCAGGTGCCATGGCCCAGATGGTGAGCCATATAAATGGAGGGGATAGAGCGGCGGCCGAAAAGCTGCACCGGGATCTGTCCCCGCTTTATGGCCTGGTCACCGTAACGACCACCGAACCGACCCCCCACGGCGAGGTCGTCTGCCGGGCGCGCAACCCCTTGGCGATCAAAAGTCTGATGGCGATTCTCGGCATGCCATCCGGGCCCTGCCGTCAGCCCCTTGGGAAAATGACACGCAACGGCATCGATGTGGTGTTGGGGGCGGCTCGGGCGGTTCATCAGAGCAACCCGGACCTATTTGCCCCGGCAGAGGCGTTCTTCGGGTTCCGGGTGGAAGACCGGCTCGAGACCCCCGCCAACTGGTCGGCTTTGTTCTACGGGGATTACTGACAGAGACCCCCGACCCTTAGGGTCAACAAAAAACGGCGGCCGTTTGATGGAGAGCGAGCCCTCAGGTGGCCAGAGCGTTTTTGACTGCAACGCCAAGGGTTTCCAGTGTATAGGGCTTTCGAATGTATTCGCCGGCCCCGAGCCGCTGGGCCTCCTTCACCCTGTCCGTTTCAGAAAATCCGCTGGCGATGACCGCCTTCTGATCCCGATGGGTCTGAATGATGGCCCGGAAGGTGTCCAAACCATCTATCCCGGGATCCATGATCATGTCGAGAACAACCAGATCCGCTGAATGGGACTCAAGGTATTCCACCGCCTTATGCCCACTTGGGGCGGTCACCACCCGGTAATCAAGCTTTTCAAGCATCCGGGATGCAATCCGTCGCTGTTCTTCAACATCGTCCACCAATAAAATGGTTTCACCCCTTCCCCTGACATCCTCCAGTTGAGTCCGCTGACCGTCTTGAGACCCCTTCGCCCGGGTGACCGGAAAATACATCGTGAACGTGGTGCCCTGGCCCACGACGCTCTTCACATCGATATATCCCTTGTGGTCTTTAATCGTCCCCCACACAACCGCCATGCCAAGGCCGGTTCCGCTTCTCCCCATCACTTTTTTGGTATAAAAAGGCTCAAACACCTTTTCCAGGTCCTGCTCCGGAATGCCGACGCCCTGATCAATGATCCGACACACGACATAATCGCCCTCTTCGACGGCATCGTAGCCCTTGATGGGAAGGTCAATATACTGGTTTTCAGACACGATCCTCAGACGCCCGCCACCGGGCATGGCCTCGGCGGCATTGGACACGAGATTCATGATGGTTTTAGAGAGGTGAACCGGAGATCCGGCAATATTCAGAAGCTTGGGATACAGGTTCACTTCCAGCTGGATCCGGGGGTGAAACTGAATCAGTTTCTTAAACTCCGGTGTGGTCAGATAGTCGGATATAATGGTGTTGAGGTTGACCACCTCGGAGGTCGACACCCCCCGCCGCGCCAGGGTCAATAAATCCTGGACGATGGCGGCCGCCTTCTCCCCGGACTTCTGAATGGTGGTAATGGCGTTCTTAAACGAACTGTCTTCGGGAAGATCCATGAGAAGAAGTTCCGGATAGCTGACCAGGCCCGACAGGATATTGTTGAGGTCGTGGGCGACACCCCCGGCAAGCAGGCCGATCACCTCCATCTTTTGAGCGCGCTGGAGTTGGGCTTCGAGCCGGTTGCGCTCTTTTTCAGTGCGAATGCGCTCTTCGATTTGGGATTCCAGCTCCGCATTCTTTTGCTCGATGGCCCATTCCCGCTTTCTGGATTCCTCGATCCGTGTGTGCAGGACCATGTTGTGGCCAATCATCCGGGCCACAATGGCGGCGGCGCCGAGAAGGGCCACGGCCATGAGCGCCATCGTCAAGAGCAGGGTTTTCGGGGACGTCGCACCCAGAACCATTTTGGAGGAGGCGATTTCGAATACCTCGAATGCCGAATGGTTGACGGGCACCCGAAAAGAGATGACCTTTTCGAGCTGTTGAAAAGCCGCCACCCGATCGGCGAGTTCTTCATCGGTGAGCATGTAGTTTAGTATGCCCTGGGACGGTCCGCCATCATCCATGCCGCCGTCCAGGAGAAACTGTTCGTTTTTGCAGACCAGCCCCATCAGGCGGGCGGCCGTTCCGGGAATCAGCAGATGATGGTAGACCGTATCCACGTCGAGCCACGCAGCCACCTGCCCAACAAATTGATCCTTGAAATAAAAGGGGCGGGTGTAGAGGATGTGATGATGGGTGTCTTTGGCGTTCTTGCTGACGTAGAATCCTTCGGTCAGCTGTTGCAGGGATTGTTTCCAATCGCTATCGGGGTGGGTCATCATCGATCCCGAATGGCTGTCAGCAATGATCCGGTTTTCATGGTCAACAAAGGCAACCCGATGGTAGATGGGATTCTCCCCCATCCGGTTGCGGGCGATAAACGACTTTAACTCACCGCCCAGCACAGCGAGAGTCGACCCCAGACCATACTCCATCGACATCCCCAGGGCCTTGTTTTCAAAATACAGGCGAACCTTTCCGTTTTCCACAAGCTCATAGACGTTTCGGCGCTGTTCGTTGAAAAACTGACCCAAATCCCGAGCCCGCTTTTCAACCTCGTACAGGTGTTGCCGACGGGACGATTCCCTGAGTTTTTGCAGGGAGCGGTAGTTGGCGATCAGCAGGACGCTCATGAACCCCGTCAACACAAGAAAGGTGATGAGTACCGTGACCCTCTCCTTGCTTCGAAAATAACCGATCATCCAGTGCATGGATCATGGCTCCATCGCGTCGGATCGTCCATATTTACGGAAAAACGGTTCGAAATACACCCGTATCCCCGGGTAGTAGTGGTCGACGAGCTGCTGGTACCGGCCGTCCGACCACAGCTGGGCAAGATACCGATTAAACCGTTTCAGCAGTTCCACGTCGGTTTTGGCAAAACCGCACCCCATCTCCTGGGGTTCTGATATGGGGCCGAGCACCTTGATCATTCCCGGCCATTTTTCCATTGCAATCATGGCATCCGCTACGTCCAACAGACTCGTTTCCGCGGTGCTGTTGATCACGGCAGGGGCAAATTCGTTCATTTGAAGGGGCAAGGGAACCAACCGGGCACCGGTCTGTCCAAGGTCATATAACACCGGATCCAGACAGGTTCCCGGCATGCACAGGACGCTCCTGTCCTTCAACATGGCTTTCACCGCCCCAATGTCGAAAAGGATGTCACCGCTAGGCACGATGGGCTGGATCGGGGCGTCGGAGCGGGCGATCAGCCAGATTCCGCTGGGAAAGGTGGGGGTTGAGTAGTTGATCAACTGGCGCCGCCAAGGCAGGATGGTCAGACCGTTGGCAATGATGTCCCCCTTGATCTCGCATTCCCCGGTGATCTCCAATCGATCATCCACGCGCCGGTAGATTTTCCCGGTCAGATCGGAAATCACGGCATCCCAGCTGGTTTCCACATATTGATACTGAACCCCGAGTTCAGCGGCGAAACCTTTCGCTATATCGGCGCTTAGGCCGTCTCCGCTGCCGGTGATGAAGCGCGCATAGCGGACGCCTAAGTGCCGCAGAACCCCCCGATGCCGGATGTCTTCGAGGTCCGCAAAGGCGGGTTCAAAGCGGCCGACGCCCAACACAAAGGCGACGAAAATCGCAAAAACGATGAAAAGGCGGGCACATCTGGAATGGCAACGCATCATCTTACTCCCCCGAAAGCAATCGAACATGGTAAAAACAACCTCGTGAAACCACAAGCAATTATCAAGCCACAATTAAATTCTACGCTCAAGGACGTTAACACATCGGTTTTATGATCGAATCCGGGAATCCTTTTCTGCTCTAATATGATGAGCGTCAACCAACTGACGCTATCGACGCCTTCTGTACATCCGGAGTGGTGAGTCGGACGGCTCCAATGGAGCGCCTCGGGCAATGGCCGAACCGGGATCACGAATCCCAATTGAAGGACGGAAGGCTTGATGCTACCATCGGGCCGTGAATCTATGGGGCGTCGCCGGAATGGATCCAGCCCCTTCGGGAACCCGTCCTTTGACGCTGCCAGTATCGGGTGACTAATGGGACGGACTGTCGCCTCAGCAACCGATGATGACTCGTGATGATGACTGTGATGAAATGGATCGGTTTCGGTATGGGTGTCTGCATACTAGCGGCAGTTGCATCACTGCTGGCCGCAGACCGTTACCTGAACACAGAGGTCGGTCAACGATGGCTGAAAGCCGAGATCAACGGAGCCATCCCGGGCACCGTGGACTGGGTGGACCTGAAACTCGATATGATGCAGGGTCAGATCGACCTGACCGGGGTTCGCCTGACCACTGCCGCTCCCAAGCATGTCGCCACTATCGATCGCGCCGTCCTCGCCCTCGATGTGCTGCCCCTTGCGAAGGGAGAGCTCTACGTCCCCCTTTTTCGGGTGATCTCCCCGGTTTTCTCCCTTGAAAGCGATCCGTCCGGACGGTTGAACCTGATGTCCGTCTTCGCGGACCCTAAACCGCCTTCCGACGATGGCCTTTCCGGGAGTCTCCTCCCCTGGCCGCTGCGCCTCCGCATCGGCCGTGCCCGTGTGGAGTCCGGACGATTCGATTATCGCGGATCGTCCGGATCCTGGCGGATCGATGTGGATGAAACCGAGCTCACGGGCAAGATCCGTTTTCATGATACCGCCGGCAACGCGCATCTGCGCATCGGCGGTGCTCGAATGGATGCTTCCAACATGTCGGTCCGGCTGATCAGCGGAGAGGTCGGTTTTTTCTTTTCGGAAGACCGCCTGGAGGCCATCGACAGCAAGCTGGCCTTTCCCGGGTCCCACATGGAACTGAAGGGGGTCATCGGTAGCCTTTTCAGTGATCCGACCGGAGATCTGACCCTGACAGCCGGCATCGATCTGAACGACCTTCGAGACATGTTCCGAATGGATCTGGCGATGACGGGTCAGGTCATGGGCGCCATTCATCTGAAGGACTCCCTACAAAGGCCTCGGCTGTCGGCACGAATCCGTTATGACGGGGGACAGCTTGGACCGTATCGACTGGACAGCGGAACCCTTTTGGCCACCGTGGATCACCAGCGTGTTGCCCTTCAGGAAGTGGTTCTGGCGGCAGGGGAGGGGAGGGCAAGGGTTTCCGGAGAGATTGACCTGAACGGGGTCTTCCCGGAGGGCCTCCTCAGGTCGCCGGTAACCCCTCAGGCCCTCACCTATTCCTTGTCACTGGAGCAGCGGGGCATGGCCCTGGCCTCACTGCTGCCAGGGTCCACCCGGACATCGGGAACCATGACAGCCACTGCCGAGTTGGCGGGCAGCGGCGTCGCCTCCGATCACCTCAATGCAACCCTTGGCCTATGGGCGGAGCTTAATGCCTTTACGATAGACGGACGACCCATTGCCGACACCATCGAAGTGAAGACCACCGCATCGGTAAGTCCGGATCGATTCCAGGTAGAGGGGCTAAAGGCATCGGCGGGATCCCTGACCCTCGAAGGGGGCGGCCATCTCGACCGAAGAGGCCAAACGGTGTCAGCCGTGCTGGACATCGCGTCGCCTGATCTATCCCGACTGCCGGAGGTCCTCGGCCGCACCCGGATACAGGGGGACGCTGGGGCACAGGCGCGACTGACCGGCTCTGTGTCAGCCCCAAAGATCGCTTTGAACCTCCAGGGAAACGACATTGCCTACGGGCCCTATCGCCTGGGATCTCTCGCGGCAGGGGCCACCATCGACAGTGACGGCCGCATTCGGCTGGACGGCTTGACCATAGAAAATCATGACAGCCACATCACTGGCAGCGGCATCCTGGGATCCCTGAGCCGAGAGGCCGGATTCGACCCATCGGCCCCTGTGGCGGCAACCCTGACCTTCGACCCGGTTGATATCGGCCATTTCGTGACCGATGGATCGATTCGGGGCAGGGGCAGGGGATCTCTAATGGTGAACGGCCTGTTTTCAAGGCCGGAGGCGGCGGCCGACCTCACCGCCTCAGGGCTTGAGACGGAGGGGGTCGCCATTGGTGATATCGAGGGAGAGGTGGCATTTTCGGCCGGGACTCTATCGACCGAAGGATTGAAACTCACCAACGGTCGATCGGCATTGACTCTGGCCGGCTGGGCGTCCCTCATCGAGGCCGGGGCATTTGAAATGGCAGCCGACCCGGCCATCGACCTTCACATCGAACGCGGCCGCCTCTATCTGGAGGACTTCTCCGACACCGCCTCCGGAGCCGTCAATATCTGGGCCGATATCGGAGGCACCCTGTCCGGGCCTTCGGGGACTGCCGGTCTCAAAGGCACGAATCTGTCCGTTTGGGGTCAGACCGTCGACATCGCGACCCTCGAGGCCCGGCTGAAGGACGATCGCATCCTTATCGATTCCCTTGAGGCCGACATTGAGCAGGAAAAAACCATCCGGGCCCGAGGATGGGTGGATCGCCGTGGCGGGTACGACATAACCGCCGACATCAGGAACCTTTCCCTTCAGCGTATTGAAGGCATCGACGACCTGAAGTCCCTGAGGGGGATTCTGTCCGCAGACATCCATGGCAGCGGCTCCTTCGAGCAGCCCCATTTTACAGGAGACGCCTCGATTACCGACCTTCACTTCGACGGCCAGCCCTTGGACTCCGTCCGCCTCTCTTTCCGCATGGATCCCAGCCGTATTGCCATCGACAGTACTCTCGGCTTTGATCTGGAAGGTGAGCTGGCCTGGAGAGAGGGGGTGTTTTCGGTCTCCGCCCGATTCGACGAAACGGCTTTAGGGCCCTATTTCTCCCTGGCCGGCAGACCCGAGCTCTCTGGGCAGATGACCGGCTCCTTGACGGCCGACGGCCATCTGAAAGATCTCCCCCAGGTGCGAGCCGACGTGGCTCTGGCATCGACCAGGGTATATATGGACGATCGGCTCCTGGTTTCCAGCGAGGAGGTTCGGGCCCGGATGCGCGACGGGGTTCTGGACATTCCCCCGGCGACCCTCATCGTGGCGGAGGACGGTCGAATGGCGGTGGAGGGGCACGGAGGCGTCGACGGGGAGATCCGATTTTTAGCCAACGGAGACATCCCCATGGGCGTGATCTCCAGACTGACAGACACGCTTCCGGACAGTTCTGGCCGCCTGAAGGCCTCGGTGGAGGTGACGGGCTCCATGACCCGGCCCAGCATCACAGCGATCTTTCAACTGGACCAAGTGGCTTTCACGGTCCCGACCCTGGGGCAGAAGTTCCACGGGGTAAGGGGGACCATCCGGGCCACCCCCACCCAGGCGACCGTTGATCGGATCGATGGGTTTTTAGATGACGGAACGTTCGCGTTGAAAGGATCGGTGGATCTCAAAAACTTCCGACCCATGGACGTGAACCTCTCCCTCCAGACCACTGGGCTGCCGGTGGCGGTGCCGGACACCCTATCCCTCGAGGTGGACAGTGCATTGACCCTCACAGGCAAACGGGAGACCATGAGGCTTTCCGGATGGATCGCCATTGCGGAAGGGGTGTACTACAAGGATTTCAAACTCAAGCTGACCGAAGCAATCGGTCAGATCAGACGGCCCAAGACCGGGTCCACGCCGATTCATCTCCCACCCGACATCGCTTCAACCGGCCTCAATGTCTCGCTCAGAAGCCGCAAACCCCTATCGGTAGACAACAATCTCGCCCTTCTCGCCATCGAGCCGGACCTCAAGGTTACCGGAAGCGTCCGAAACCCTGTCTTGAGCGGGCGAACCGACATCCGATCGGGATCCATTCGATACGGCAATCGGGAATTCATCGTCACGAGAGGGATCGTGGATTTCATCAACCCCTATCGCATCGAACCCCGTATCGACCTGGCCGCGGAAACCGACATACGAAGATGGACCATTTCCCTGCTTATTTCAGGAACTCCGGATGACCTGGACATTGAACTGGTGTCGAATCCACCGGAACCCAACGAGGAGATTCTCTCCCTCCTCGCATTCGGGAAAACCACCGACGAACGCCTGTCGGCGGGGGCCACCGCCTCGGAGTTCATCGCCAACACACTGACGCCCGGCATTAAAGACGCCACCGGCATCGACAGACTCGAGATCAATTACGAAACCAACACCGAAAACGGCAAGGAAGAGGAGGAAATAAAGGTGACGGTTGGAAAAGAGCTTTCACGGCGGCTGTCCATCGAATACGGCACCGAAGCCAGAAGCGGTGAACGCATTCAGCGGGTGACCTCCGATTACAAGCTGCTCGAGCGGTTGATAGTCAGTGCATTTCAGGATACCGCCGGGGACTACGGCGGCGAGCTGAAATTTCGTCTTGAGTTTCGTTGATCGGCCTTTGCGCCCATGGAAAAAACCCCAAACAGAACACGGCCCTCCCTATGGATAGGGGCCCTTGGGTGTCTCGTCACCATTCTGGCTCTTTCAGGGACCGGGCGGTGCCAGGAGCCCGTTATCGACCGGATCGATGTCCACATCGGCGGGACGCCTGAAGACACCGGGGAGTGGAAGGATATCGCCCACAGGATCATCGACGTTCCCACCGGCGTGCCCTTGGATCCCTCTCGACTGAACACCGTTATCACCACCCTGAAGAACACTCAATTGTTTCAATCCATCGACGTCCCGGATCCGGACTGGAGCGCCCGGCCCGTCGTGTTGGTCTTTCGATTGACCCCCTTTCCCCGCATCAAGAATATCCGTATCCACGGGGCGTTCCCCCTCTTTGAACGGGAAGTCCTGACCGCCATGCAGATGGCGGTCGGCGGACCGCTGATCGAGCCCCGGCTGCCGACAGCTCAAGCCGCCCTGGAAACCCTCTACCGAGACAACGGATACATGGACCCCAAAGCCATCGTGGCTTTTGCCCGTGAGGAGACAGACGGCCACGCGATTGTGGACGTATCGATCCAAAAAGGCGCCTTTTACCGGATTCACCGCCTGAGAATCGACGGCAATCGGTCGTTTTCCGACAGTCGTCTGTTGACCCAGCTTCCGACCTGGCGGGCATCCCTTTTGCCCGGCAGCTTCCGCCGGTTCATTCAGTCTCGGTTGACAAAGGATCTCGACCGTCTGACCGACTTCTACCGGCGCAAGGGGTTCCCGGAGGCCGTCGTTTCCCACGACATCGTCAAAACCGAGGGGAGCCGCCAGATTGACATCCGTTTTAACGTCGTCGAAGGACCCCGGTACCGGGTCTCCTTCGAGGGAAACGAGGCGTTTTGGGATGTCACCCTCAGACAGGACCTGACGATTTTCTCTGACGGCAACAGGGACGATCTCGGCCTCCGAAAGAGTCTCCGAAATATAAGAAAGCGCTACCTTGCGGCCGGATACAAGGCGGTTCGGGTGGAAATGGACTCAGAGATGAAAATGGAAAACGAACTGCCGGTGCGCCACATCCGGTGGGTTATCGACGAGGGTCCCAAATACATTGTCGGAGCCGTCACCATTGAAGGAAACCGCAGCCTCGGGGAAAACACACTCCAAAATGCGCTGAAGACCCGTCCTCCGGGGATCATCGCGGACGGCGCCTTTGTTGCGGAGGTTTTGTCCGAGGACAGAACAGCCCTTGAGGCGGCTTACCGGCAGGAAGGATTCACCAGGATTCGGGTGACCGACGAGGCCGCCCCAGCCGAGACGGACTTGCCCGAAAAGCGCCGGGTGGACATTATCTTTTCCATCGACGAAGGGCCCCGAACCCGGGTCGAGGCCGTCCGAATCGATGGTCTGTCGGATGCCGCGTCGGTCGAAGCCTCGGATCTACTGGCCATGAAACCAGAAGGCCCTTATTCTGCTGACACGATCAACGATGATGAAAAGATCCTTTCCCGATTCGTTTCCGAGCGCGGCTACCCCCATGTCACCGTGACCGGAAAGGCGGTCATCCGTTCGAACCCACCCCGGGCGACGGTAGTCTACACTGTCGACAAGGGCCCGTTCGTCCGCATGGGTCGGTTGTTCAGCGTGGGACATTTTAAAACGGCCCCTATCATCTTCGAAAACGAGATGACCCTCCGGGAAGGCGATCCTTTTTCCCACGCCAAGATGCTCGCCTCCCGGAGAAACATTCGCAACATCAACGCCATCGACCGGGTGCGGTTTTCGACCCCGGGACTCAAGGAAGAATCAGAGGAAGTGAACCTGATCGCCGAGGTCGAAGAAAAAAAACCCTATATTCTGGAGTTGGGCGTCGGCTACGACACCGACAGAGAATGGTTTGCCAACGGGAAAATCGGCGACCGGAACCTATTCGGGCTCAACAAGGACGCCTGGGTAGGGGGAGAGGTCAGTGAGATCGGCTATCTGGGTGAGATCGGCATTACCGAGCCTCGTTTCCTCGGGACACGCATATCGGCCACTGCGGGCCTGTTCGTGGAGAAACGGGAGGACTTCAACCAGGATTTCGGCGTCCGTTCCCGTGCCGGCTCCCTGATCTTTCGCCGCTCTTTTGGGCGACGCTGGAGCCCGTCCTTGGGGTTTCGCCTCGAGCGCAGGGAGCAGTTCCTGACGGACAACTCTCCCAACGACGTGGATAAAGACGATCTTTTCGACCAGCGGACCCTTTTGGTCACTACTCCTGCCGTGACCTACAACACCACCGATTCCGTTACCCGTCCCCGGGAGGGGGCCCTCGTCCTAACCTCGATCGAGATGTCGACGGCCCTGCAGAACTCCCTTGACGATTTTCTCAAATACCGGCTGGACGCCCGATGGTTTACCACGCCTCTGGAACGCCTTACGGTTGCCATGCGGGGACGGGTGGGTCATATTGATCCGTTGAAACAGGGCACCACCATCCCCGATGACCAGCTCTTCTACCTCGGTGGCCTTGGGAATGTGCGGGGATTCAACAAAAACGAGCTTCGGATCGACGACCGGGGCAAATCCGTGGGGGGACGCACCGAAATCATGGGCAGTATCGAGGCCCGGATCGAAGTCTGGAAAGATATCGAGTGGGCCCTGTTCTACGACGTCGGCAGCATCAAAAATGCCACGACCGGCGAAGGAAAAAACGGCTTTCGGTCCTCCGTGGGATTCGGCCTTCGATATTGGACGCCAGTCGGCGCGGTCGGTCTTCTATACGGCCACAAACTGGATCCGGATTCCGGGGAGGATTCCGGGGAGTGGCATTTCTCGTTCGGTTATTCCTTTTAGCGGCAGAGCCGGTGGTAACGACGATGCGCCGCCATCGTTCATTCCCGCGAAGGGGGTTTGGGTCCGGTATCGTCGCAGCTGCGAATCGCTTAACCATAACGGTCCCGCACCAGGCCATCCACATCGGCTTTCCGATGACAAGCGGCTTGATGGCCGGCGCCGACCGATTCGAGTTCGGGTTCTTCTTCTCGACAGCGGTCGATGACGAAGGGGCACCGGGTGTGGAACCGACATCCTGGTGGGGGATGCATGGGGCTCGGCACATCACCTCCCAAGACGATCCGGCGGGACTTGTGCTCCACGTCCGGCGCCGGAATTCCAGAAAGCAGGGCGTATGTGTACGGATGTCGAGGGTGTGAAAAAAGCGTTTCCGTGTCGGCAATTTCGACAATTTTACCGAGATACATGACCGCCAGCCGGTCGCTGATGTATTTCACGACCAGAAGATGGTGGGTGACAAAGAGGTAGGTGAGATTGAGCTTGCGTCGCAGTGCTTGGAGGAGATTTAAGATCTGGGCCTGAACCGAAACGTCTAAGGCCGAGGTGGGTTCATCCAGCACCAGGAATTCCGGGTGGGTGGCAATCGATCGAGCAACGGCGATCCGCTGGCGCTGCCCGCCCGAGAACTCATGGGGATAACGAAGATAATGATCCCGGGTCAAGCCCACCAGATTTAGGAGATCCAGAATCCGTGCTTCCAGTTCCCGGCTTCTCAGATGCGCCAGTTCCTTTATGGGTTCTGCGATGATGTTCTTGATCAGCATCCGTGGATTGAGGGATGTGGTGGGATCCTGAAACACCATCTGGAGCTTGCGGCGGATACCCGTTTGGTTGAGCTCCCGCCGGCTCATGACGGCCAAGTCGATGGGAGCGCCGCCCTCACCGTTACCCTGGTGGTAGTAGATATGCCCGGCCGTAGGATCCTGAAGACGGATAATGGCCTTTCCGGTAGTGGTTTTCCCGCAACCGGATTCCCCGACCAGCCCCAGGCATTCGCCGCGATAGATGTCGAGATCGATGCCGTCGAGGGCCTTCACCGATGCCACCTGATGGCGAAAGACCCCCCCCAGGACGGGGTAGTGCTTTTTCAGATTCTTGAGTGCGAACAGTCGTTCCATGGGTATCCCGTTCCGTCGATCAACGGGGATCGGTCCCTCTGTGGATCATAGGGATCGGTCTTCTCGGTTCGTCCGTGTAAAGATAGCAGGATACATAGTGCCCTTTGGTCACCTCGATCTGTTTTGGGAATCGACGCCGGCACACATCCTTCACATGGGGACAACGGGGGTGAAATCGGCAGCCGGAAGGCGGCTGGACCAGGTTGGGAACGGTTCCTTCGATGCTCCGCAAAGGTCCCTCTTGGGCGAATCGGGGAACGGCATCCAGAAGTGCCCGCGTGTATGGATGACGGGCAGACCGAAAAAGATCTTTCACATTCGCGACCTCGCATAGATTGCCGGCGTACATGACTCCCACCCGGTCACAGGTTTCGGCCACGACACCCAGGTCGTGGGTGATCAGTAAAATCGAAGCGATTTCCGTATTTCTGAGCCTGCGGATCAACTCCAGAATCTGGGCCTGGATGGTGACGTCAAGGTTGGATGTCGCTTCGTCAGCAATCAGAAGCAACGGACTGCATGCCAAGGCAATGGCGATCACGATGCGTTGTTTCATCCCTCCGGAAAGATGGTGAGGGTAGTGTTTGACCATTTCCTCGGGGTTGGGAATTCCCAGTTTGCCGATGATCTCGACCGCACGGGACATGGCCTCCCGCTTCAACCGCAGACGCCAACGGCGCAAAAGCGGAATACAGTCAAAGATCTTAAGGATCAGGGCATCCGGATCTTTGGCTCCCAGGCGGTATAAAACGAGTTGGAGTTTCCGCAACGGATAGGACACCCTGCAGCCGGGCGAGGCCAGCTCCTCAGCAATCCCCCGGCACATGTCCGTGGTTTTATGAAAGAGAAAACTTTCAGCCACCTGATCCCCGATGCTCATGATGGGATTCAGGGCCGCATTGGGCTCCTGAAAGATCATTGAAATCTGGTTGCCGCGAAGGTTTTCCATGTAGGCGTCGGTCTGCTGCAGCAGGTCGACCCCTTCGTCCTTGGTGTCACTCTCGCTAAACAGGATGACCTTGCCCCCTTCGATTCTCCCCGGTTCCTGGATGATCCGCATGATGGATCGAACCGCAACACTCTTGCCGCAGCCGGATTCGCCCACCAAACCGAATGTGATGCCGCGATCCACGATCAGACTGATCCCGTTGAGGGCCTTTACCACGCCCTCGTAAGTGTAAAAATTCGTGACCAGATCTTCCGTTTGGATCAACGTCGCCATCATCACCCTATCTATCTTCGCCTCTGTTTGGGGTCGAATGCATCCCGAAGGGCATCGCCGATCAGGTTCCAGGATAAAACGAACAGAATGATGCAAGCTCCCGGAATCGCAATCGTGTACCAGAACCGGAGCGGGTCATCGGGCGGACCGATAATATAATTGCGGGCCAGGGCAACCATCTGACCCCAGTCTGAATACCCTTTTGGTGCGCCCAGTCCGACAAAGCTTAAAAAGGAAGCGGTGATCACCATGGATCCCATGTCCATAGAAGCCATGATCAACACCGGATAAATGGCATTGGGCAGAATGTGCCGAAAGATGATGGTAACGTCCGACACCCCCATGATCTTTGCCGCATGAACAAAGTCCTGGTCTCTCAGGGTTAGAATTTCGGAGCGGATCACCCGCACATACCACCGCCACTGGACCAGGGCGAGCGCGATCATCACCTTGTCCAGTCCCCGGCCGAAGGCGACCACAATGGCCATCGCCAGCACGAGGGTGGGAAGCGCCCATATCACATCTGTGATCCGCATGAGGATCTCATCGATGAGCCCGCCGTAATATCCCGCGACAGCTCCCAGGCTGACGCCCACGATACCCGCCATGACGACGACGAACAATCCGATCTTAAACGCCGTTCGGGATCCCCACACCACCCCGTAAAAAATGTCGTACTGGCCGGAAGTCGTCCCGAAGATGTGGGAGCTGCTCGGTGGCTTGGGCGTAGGAGAGTATCCCTTATGGGGCATCATATACGGATTGTGGGCGTATTTTGGTGGTGCGATCACCGGTGCCAGAACCGCTACCCCTGCAAAAAAGATCAGTAGGGTAAACCCGATGATGGCCGACGGATTTCGAAAAATTCGGTAGAGGGTAAATGTAAGCTCGCGCAGCCGCGGGTGGGTGTCGTTCATTAGATCTTTCCGGTCAGTTCAACCGAATTCTCGGATCGATGTAGGCGTAAAGAATATCTAGTGTCAGGTTCGTGACAACGAACACCAGTCCCATAAAAAGGCCCACGCACATCAACACCGGCATGTCGAGCTGGATGGCGGATTCGGCCAGCCACCATCCGATCCCGTGGCGGCTGAAGACCACCTCGACGGCGATGCTCCCTTCCATGGACAGGGCCACGAGTTGACCCGCCACCGTCACCACCGGCAGCAGGGCATTTCTGCGGGCGTGTTTGAAATGAACGGTCTTTGGGTCCCCTCCTTTTGCCCTTACGGTCATGACATAGTCCTTGGACAATTCCTCGATAATCCCCGAGCGCATGACCCGCATGTTGAGGGCCACTACCACGGTCACGTAAGTCAGAATGGGCAGAACCAAATGATTCAGGGCGTCCAGGGTGATTTCCGGCCGGCCGTTGAGCAGCCCGTCGATGGTGTAGAGCCCGGTATAGCGGGTGAATTGATCCGGATGGTCAATGATGAACATGGTGACCGAATCGCTCAGGACCCCCGGAGAGAACACTTGAAAATACCCGTAAAACACCATCAGCAGCACGAGGGCGAAAAGAAACGTGGGCAGCGACCAGCCGACAATCGCGAAAATGCGGGTGGAATGATCGATCCAGGTGTCCCGGTGGATGCCGGATATCGACCCCAACCATATGCCCAAAAAAATGACGATGGGCGCGGCAAAGAGGTTCATCTCGAGGGTGACAGGGAAATACCGCCAGAACGCTTCCCCCACAGGCCGGGCGGCCACCAGAGACCAGCCCAGATTGCCCCCGGACACCTCCTTGATCCATCGGACATACTGGACGTATAGGGGCTCGTCGAGACCGAACTGCTTGATGATCCTGGGGATGTCTTTGGCCTGCTGGGGGGTGGTCACGTAGGCCGCTGCCCGCCGCTCGGGGCTGAAGGTCATCAGGATGCCGAAAAGCAGGATCGAGACACCGAAAAGAACGAAGATCAAGAAAAAAAAGCGTCTGGCAATATAAGTGGTCATGGGTCCTATCGGGGTCGGCCGGCCGGGATGTTCCCGGACGGCCAACGGTTGTTGCCGCTCCCCCTGTGGGAAACCGAATCGTATCGCCTATTCTTTCCAGATATCCATCAGCATTTCGTTTTCTTCCGTTAGCATGGCGTTGGGCTGATAGCCGCTGATCCACTCCCGGTAGGCCCGCACCACGATCTGTTGATAGAGGGGTACGGCAATGGCTTCCGAGTAAAACATGTCCTGGAGCGTGTGGTAGACGTTTTCCCGCAGAGCCGGATCGATCGTTGCAATACCTTCTTCGCAAAGACGGTCCACCTCGGTGTTCTGGTACGCCATATAGCGACCGTAAACCCCTTTTGAGTGCATGAAGGTGTATACGAAATTATGGGGGTCCGCATAGTCCGCCCCCCAGCCGATCAGGAAAATCGGGTACATAAAATTGCGGTATTTGACCAGATAGTCCTTCCATTCCACGTTTTGCACTTCGATCCGAAACTTGGGATTGATAGACATGATATTTTCGGCCAGCATCAAGGCTGCAGCTTCTCGCATTTCGTTGCCCGTGTTGTGGGTGATGATCATTTTGAAGCCCTTCTTCCAGACCTCCCCGCCCCAGGCTTTTTTCATGTAATCTGCCGCCTTTTCCAGATCGAATTCGTACACCGGCACATCCTTATGGAAGGCCAGGCCCTCGATGTTGGGACTCGTGGGCATGACCACAAGGCCGTTAAATACGTCTTGCGCATAAGTCTTGCGGTCAAACCCGTGAAGAAACGCTCTGCGCACGTTGATATCGCTGAAAAACTCTGGAGGGATGCCGTCTCCGTCGAGCTTGCCGCTGCCGATGTTGGGGTTCCCGGCGGCATTAATTTTCTGGCAGAAAAACGCCATGGTGACCGACAGCTGAGGCACCTCGTAAAGCTTGAGGCCCTTCATCGCCTGTACCTCGGGCACATAGGGATTTGGCACGAGAACCCGGTCCGCATCCCCGTTCTGGAGCATGAGCTTCCGGGTGCTCCATTCCTTGACATATTTGATAATGGCGGTTTTGAACTTTGGCTTGGTCCCCCAGTACCCATCAAAGCGTTCGAAGACGAATTCCTTGTTGGGTTCCCAGGATTTCATTTTATAGGCATTGGTGCCGTTAGCGATTTTCTGAAGGGGCTCATGACCCGGGCTGGGATTATTGTAGTTGGCTGCGTTCTCGATCTTGCCGTCCCAACAGCCGTTGGCGATGCACCAGTCCTTGCTCAGGATCACGGAGGAAGAGTAGGCCAGTATCCCCATGAAAGGCGGGTAGGGGGCCGGCAGGTGAAAAGTGACCTGAGCGCCCTCGGCGTCGATACAATTGTCAATCTTTTCAAAGATCCCGGGGATGATTTTGCCGTCCTTGTCCCGGGTGGAACCCTCGCCGGTCAAGGCCTCTAATAGCATCCACATGGGTCCACCATCAGGGTCGGCGATCATGTTCCGCTTGAATGCGTAGACCACGTCTTCCGGTTTCAGGGATTGTCCGTCGTGAAATGTCACTCCCTTGCGTATGGTAAACGTGTAGGTCTTTCCGTCTTCTGAGATCCCACCATTTTCAAGGGTCGGCACGTCAGCGGCCAGCAAAGGCTTGAAGCGATCGGTGTGGGATCCATCAAAAAAGATCAGCGGTTGATAAATATTCCAGAGTCGCTGAGAAGACACCGTATCATAAGCCACGCAGGGATCGAGGGTTCTCAGGGTGCCGTAAGAAGCAAAAACAAACGTTTCCGGGTTCTTTGAAGTGGCCTGGGCCTGAGGGGAAAGCAGAAGGGCAATTGCAACCACCAAAAGCCATCGTTTCATAACGCCTCCTTCGAGTTAAGGGATGTGTCTTCTGTGGGCGGAAACCGGTTCACAGAAACGCCAAACCCGGCGGATTCCCGACGCCCCTTCGTGAGATGGGCCGGGGAACGTTAGCCCCAGGCCTGTCTTGGAACCTGTTGAATGTTGCTCTCGGCAGATGGCATCGGAAAAAGTGGAAAAGGATATAACGCCTTGAGGGGGGAAGCCCTGCCGATCGTTTGCATCCAGTGCGTCATGGATAGATCGGTGTCTTTGACATCATTTTTTCAGGTATTTATGTGCTATAATAGACCCACATCCGCCTGTCAAGAAAGCCCGGGCCTCAGGGGCGTCGAAACGATCACAGAGTCACGCCGGAACAAAATGGCCGTTTGAAAACAGCGAAGACCGAAGCCGAAGCCGGTGGATTCTAAGGGAGACAAAATGGATGACCGATTGAAAACCGCCATCGCAACCGCCGTTGAAAGGGAGCCCTTTGCCCGCACATTGGGGATCACCCTCATTGATCTCGACGACGGTCGTTCCGCCGTGGAGATGCGTTATGATCCGGATCGGATGGCCAATCTATTCGGCCGGATCCACGGCGGCGCCGTCTTCGCTCTTATTGACGAGGCCTTCGAAACCGCCTGCCAGACCGACGGCACGGTGACCGTGGCCCTGAATGTGAACACCACCTTTATTGCAGCGCCGGATCGAAGGACCCGGCTGAGGGCGGAAGCCCGAAGGGTTGCCGGTACCCGGAAGACCGCCACCTACGACATCCGGGTCACCGACGACAACCGCCGTCTCATCGCCACCTGCCAGGCACTGGCCTACCGGACCGGCAAGCCCCTGGCCTTTTTAAATAATGACGACTGAAGGGATCGCCTTCTCCCATGGGACGCATAGCCCTGGCACTCTTCACCGGCGCAGGACTGATGGTGGCCCTTCCCCTGATGGGGCTGATGGCAGCCGGACGGCCCCTAGCACCCTACGTCGAGTTTCCACCCCTCACTCGCCACGTCTTTCACCCGACGTTTTCCTGGCCGGTGTTCTGGGTATTCGTCCTCTTCGAGGCAGCCGTCGTCGGAATCCTGATTGCTGCTGGCCGACGGTCCGACCCCCAACGGCAGCCCACCGAACCGGCCCCTGCAAAACCTTTCCCCGGTTGGGGATGGATGGGGCTGGGTTGCGGAATCGCCTCCTGGATTCTGGCCTGGAACCGCTTTTCATGGTTCGCTCCCCTCCAGCCCCACACCTTCATTCTGTTGTGGTTTTCCTTCATCCTTGTCCTCAACGGGCTTTGCCAGCGGCAATCCGGAAGCTGCCCAATGCTCAGACGGCCCCTGTTCTTTCTGGTTCTGTTTCCCCTCAGCGGACTGTTCTGGTGGTATTTCGAATACCTCAACCGGTTCGTCCAGAACTGGTGGTATACGGGTGTGTCTTACGGTCCCCTTCGCTACACCCTCTACGCCAGCATGAGCTTTTCCACGGTGTTGCCCGCCGTGGTCACCGCACGGGAATGGATCGCAGGGCAGGAGGGCTTCCGGAGGCGATTCCATGGCCTATCCCCCCTTCGTCACGGATATCCGCGACTAGCCGCCGTGGGTATGGTCCTGGCGGCGGCCGCTGGGCTGACGGCGGTCGGTCTGTTTCCCGACAGTCTTTTTCCTCTTCTGTGGATATCCCCCCTGTTGATCCTGTCGGGGGGTCGAATCCTTCTCGGTAAGCGCCACGGGTTTTCGGAGATGGTGGCCGGTGACTGGCGGCCGGCCGTTTCCGCGGCTCTGGCGGGCCTTTTTTGCGGGATTTTCTGGGAGATGTGGAATCAATACAGCCTGGCGAAGTGGGCGTACACCATCCCTTATGTCCAGCGTTTTCATCTCTTCGAAATGCCGATTATCGGGTATATGGGGTATCTGCCCTTCGGGTTGGAGTGCATCGCCCTCTTCGATCTGATCGAAGAGGCCTGGTCGAAACGGTTCCCGTGAGCATGGCTCACCCCCCAAAAAAAAGCCCCTACCGCAAGGGAAGGGGCTTTTACCATAGGCCGGAATCCTCCCGGCAGGTTAGATGTCGGCGGTTATTTTACACGACCCTCCCGCCAGGCTTTGATCAGCTTGTCGTAGTCCACCGTTTCACCCTGGGGCTTTTCATTGTCCAGTTTAGCCTTAGGTGAACCGGGCTGGCCCAGCCAGTACTCCGGATCTTCTTTCTTGTTGAGTTTCGGTCCGCATTTTTCCATGACATTGGCCCGCTCCAGCCGCTGGAGCACCCGATCCATTTCAGCGGCCAGGTTGTCCATGGCGGTGTCCACCGTCACTTCACCGGCCACCGCTTCCCCAATGTTCTGCCACCAGAGTTGGGCAAGTTTGGGGTAGTCGGGCACGTTGGTGCCGCTCGGGGTCCACGCCACACGGGCCGGGCTCCGGTAGAACTCAACCAGGCCGCCCAGCTTGGGAGCCCGCTCTGTGAAGGAGTCGTGGCGGATGTCGCTGTCCCTGATGGGGGTCAGGCCCACATGGGTTTTCTTGAGAGAGACGGTTTTGGAAACGCAGAACTGGGCAAAGAGCCAAGCCGCCTTTCGCCGATCCACCGGGGTGCTGTTGAGCAGCGTCCAGGAGCCGCAGTCCTGATATCCTAGCTTCTGGCCCTCCTCCCAGTAGGGTCCGTGGGGCGACGGCGCCATCCGCCAGAGCGGAAACCCCTTGTCGTCCACCGTGTTGTTTCCTTCGCCCTGGGGTGCCACCATGGACGCGGTAAAGGCCGTATACCAGAAAATCTGCTGGGCGACATTGCCCTTGGCGAGGCTCGGAAGGGACTGGTAGAAGTCCATGCCGAGGGCACCCGGAGGTGCATATTTACGCAGCCATTCCATGTATTTGCGGAGAGCGTATTTGGCCGCCGGACCGTTGGCGGCGCCTCCTCTCTCGATGCTGGCACCCACGGGCTTGCAGTCGTCGACGCGAATCCCCCATTCGTCCACAGGTTTGCCGTTGGGAAGTCCTTTGTCGCCGGCCCCGGCCATGGACAGCCACGCATCGGTGAATCGCCATCCCAAGTCGGGGGCTTTCTTTCCATAGTCCATGTGCCCGTAGACCGCTTTGCCATCGATTTCTCTAACGCCTTCGGTGAAAAACTCGGCAACGTCTTCGTAGGCCGACCAGTTGACCGGCACGCCCAGTTCGTAGCCGTATTTCTCCTTGAACTGTTTTTTAAGATCATCCCGCTGGAACCAGTCGTAGCGGAACCAGTAGAGATTGGCGAACTGCTGATCCGGCAGCTGGTAGAGTTTGCCGTCCGGACCGGTGGTGAAGGATTTGCCCATAAAATCATCGACGTCAAGGGACGGCAGAGTGACGTCCTTGCCCTCGCCGGCCATCCAGTCGGTCAAGTTGACCACAAACCCGTAACGGAAATGGGTGCCGATGAGATCGGAGTCGTTGACGTAGGCATCGAAGACGTTCTCCCCCGACTGGAGCTGGGTCTGGAGTTTTTCGATGACGTCACCCTCCTGGATGAGGTCGTGGGTCACCTTGATGCCGGTGATGTCCTCGAAGGCCTTCGTCAGCACCTTCGACTCGTATTCGTGGGTCGGTATGGTTTCCGACACCACGCGAATTTCCATCCCCTTGAAGGGAGCGGCGGCCTTGATGAACCACTCCATTTCCTTCATCTGGTCGTCTTTGCTGAGGGTGGAGGGTTGGAATTCCTCCTCAACCCATTTCTTGGCTGCATCCATCTGGCCGGCCGCCCATACGAAGCTGGCTGCCAGTACAACCGTCAATGCCAGAATCCCTATCCCCAGGGATCGCCTCCAGTATCGCATTGCACTTCTTTTCTTCATGTGTCCTCCCGATCCGTTTTCGGTTTCCCCCTAAACGCCCTGGCCCCCTTTCCTTTCGAACCGCCAAACCGCCGTCGGATAGGAACTGCCGGTGTCAACAATCGTCTATCCGAAGGCAATGACAATCACGAGAAAAACCAGCGAAAGGGGCAAGGCGAGCCACAAACTCCAATCCGTCATCCCCAGCCAGGCCAGGTAAATATATGCGCTGCCAAGCAATCCAATGAAAAGTCGGTCCCCCCGGGTGGTGCGCATCGGCAGGAACCCTTTCCGTTCGACGGTGGGTGAAACCACCTGCCAGACGGTCATGGCCACCAGCACCAAAAAAATGACGATGAAAAAGCCGGCCGTTATGGGCGTCCAGGCCATCCATTCCAGAGACATTCTCGCCCCGTTCCTTTCTCTATGCCGTTAGACCCGCCCCAGAGCAAAGCCCTTGGCCATGTGGTTCCGGACGAACCAGATGACCAGGGCACCCGGAACGATCGTCAGAATGCCCGCCGCGGCCAAAAGTCCCCAGTCGAGGCCCGTAGCGCTCACCGTCCGTGTCATGGTGGCAGCGATGGGTTTGGCATTCGTCGTGGTGAGGGTTCTGGCCAGAAGCAGCTCCACCCATGAGAACATGAAGCAGAAAAAGGCCGTCACCCCCACACCGGCTCTGATCAGCGGTAGGAAAACCGTGATGAAAAACCGGGGGAAAGTGTAGCCGTCCAGATAGGCCGTCTCATCGATCTCCCTGGGAATCCCCGACATGAACCCCTCCAGAATCCATACGGCCAGCGGCACGTTGAACAGGCAGTGGGCCAAAGCCACTGCGATGTGGGTGTCGATCAGGCCGAAAGTCGAATACAGCTGAAAGAAGGGCAGCAGAAAAACCGCGGCAGGGGCCATCCGGTTGGTCAGCAGCCAGAAGAAGATGTGTTTGTCACCGATGAAGCGGTAGCGAGAGAAAGCATAGGCCGCCGGAAGCGCCGTGACCAGAGAGATCAGGGTGTTGATGCTCACGTAAAGGATGGAATTGATGTACCCGGAATACCAGGAGGCATCTGTAAAAATTTTGGCGTAGTTGGATAGGGTCGGTGCGGACGGGTAAAGAGCGAAGGTGCCGAGGATGTCCGCATTGGTCCGCAGGGACATGTTCAGCATCCAGTAGATCGGAAGCATGAGCAATACGAAGTAGAAGAGAAGACCGATGGTTCGAAGCCTGATCCTCATGTCTTGTCCCCCTTTCCGACATTTTGCAGCGCCTGGTAGAAGAGCCAGCTGAACAGCAGGATGATGAGGAAATAGACCAGGGAAAAAGCGGCGGCCGGCCCGAGATCGAACTGGCCGACGGCGATCTTGACCAGGTAAATAGACAGGAAGGTGGTGGCGTTGCCGGGTCCGCCTCCGGTCAGAACGAAGGGTTCGGCATAAATCAAAAAGCTGTCCATGAACCGGAGTAGGACAGCGATGGTCAACACCCCGCGCATCTTAGGCAGCTGGATGTATCGGAAGGTGGCCCAGGCCGAAGCCCCGTCGATTTTGGCCGCCTGGAAATAGGCCTCCGGGATGGCCCTGAGCCCCGCATAGGCCAGGAGGGCGACCAGAGGGGTCCAATGCCAGACTTCCATCAGCAACAGTGTGATCCAGGCGTCCAGTGGAGATGCCGTGTGATCGAAGCCGAGCCCCAGATGATTGATCACCGCGCCGAACAGGCCGATGTCGGGGCGGGTGAAGATGATCCAGATGGTTCCGATCACATTCCAGGGAATCAGAAGAGGGATGGCCAGGGTCACGAGGCTGACGGAAACCCCCCAGCCTTTCTTGGGCATGGCCAGGGCAATGAGGACCCCGAGGGGAATCTCGATCAGAAGCACCAGACCGGAAAAAAGAAACTGGCGCAAGAGGGCGTCGTGGAGACGAGTGTCGCTCAACACTTCCTTGAACCACTCGGAACCCACAAACACTCGCTGGCCGGGTCCGAAGATATCCTGAACGGAAAAATTAACCACGGTCATCAATGGAATGATGGCGCTGAAGGCGACGACCACGAACACCGGCAGCACCAGAAACCAGGCTCGATTGTCTTCCCATTTATCCATCGCGCTGCTCCTTAGAGGCTTCGACCAGCCGCCCGTCGGCATAAAGCTTAGTCCGGGACGGCGGAAAGACCAGCCATGCCTGGTTTTCCGGAACCGGCTTCTCTTCGGGCAGCCTGGCCTTCAGGGTGTGACCGGAAAGGGACACCGTAAGAATTCGGAAACTGCCCTGATCCTCAACGCTCCGGATCTCCACCGGGATACCTCCGTCGACGGGGCTCCCGTGGGCCTCCAAGTGCATGGGACGGATGCCCAGTTCGAAATCGCCTTGAACCCTGCGTCCTTCGGAAGTGGGGGCATTCGCCAGCCTGATCGAAAACCCATTGACCCTGGCAGTGTCGCCCTCGAGAGAGCACGGCAGGAAATTCATCCCGGGACTGCCGATGAAATAACCCACATACCGGTGTTTCGGATCCTCGAACAAGTCCTCCGGCGTCCCGATCTGAACCAGTTCGCCTTCGTACATCACCATGACCTGATCGGCGAAGGTGAGGGCCTCCACCTGGTCGTGGGTCACATACACCATGGTGATATTGAATTGCTCGTGTATTTGTTTGATTTTTCTACGTAAAAGCCATTTCAAATGAGGATCGATGACCGTCAAAGGCTCATCGAAGAGAATGGCAGACACATCGCTTCTCACAAGCCCCCTGCCGAGGGAGATTTTCTGTTTGGCATCGGCGGACAGCCCACTGGCCCGCTTCTGAATCACATCGTCGAGCTCCAGCATTTCCGCGACCTCATGGACCCGCTTGCCCACATCGGTTTCGGAAATTTTCCGATTCCGCAGGGGAAAGGCCAGGTTCTCGAAGACGGTCATGGTGTCGTAGAGCACCGGGAACTGAAACACTTGGGCAATATTGCGCTTTTCCGGCGGCAACGCGGTCACGTCCCTGCCGTCGTAGAGCACCTGGCCATGGCTGGGCTTGAGAAGGCCGGAGATGATATTGAGCAGCGTCGTCTTTCCGCATCCGGAAGGCCCCAGCAGCGCATAGGCTCCACCGTCCTGCCAGATCGTATCGATCTTCTTCAGGGCATATGTCGAAGACGCCCCCGGGCGCGAATCGTAGGTATGGGCGATTCCCTTCAGCTCGATTCTGGCCATGACTTCCTCCAGGATGAACGGGCGATATCAGCCCGGCGATGCGACCAGCTCACCAGTGGGGCTAAACACCAGAAGGTAGCTGGGATTGATAAAAATCGGAATCCGGCTGCCGATTCTCTGCTTGGAGATGCCGTCTTCCTGAACCACCAGGGCCGTGCCGTTAAACCGGGTGTGAACATAGGTTTCAGAACCGTTGACCTCCGCCAGTTCCACGGTCACGACCGTTTCGGTATCCGATGCGGAGCGGCGAGAGAGGGACAAGTGATTGGACCGGGCCCCGAAAACATAAGGGCCCTCGGCCACGGGTTCTAAATGGCCGGATAGAGGGAGGCGGATAGTGCCGCAGAGAACCGCCTCCCGATCCTTTATCCGACCCTCCATGAAGTTGATGGGGGGGTCACTGAATACCTCCGCCACCTTGATGGTTCCGGGCCGGCGGTACACATCGGCGGAGGGCCCGATCTGAAGAAGCCGACCCTCATCCATGACCAGGATGTTCCCCCCCAGCATCAGGGCTTCGGCAGGCTCCGTTGTGGTGTAAACGACAATGGCATCCCGTTCGCTGAATATTTGCCTGAGCTCTTCCCGCAACTCCTCCCGCAGTTTATAGTCCAGATTCACCAGGGGTTCGTCAAGCAGCAGGAGGTCGACATCTTTAACTAGAGAGCGTGCGATGGCCGTCCGCTGCTGCTGCCCTCCGGAGAGCTCTGCCGGCAGGCGTTCCAGAAGGTGATCGATATGGAGAAGGCCGGCGGCATCCCGGACCCGCCGGTCGATTTCCGATGGATCGAGACCGGCGATTTTGAGAGGAGAGGCGATATTGCGGTAAACAGTGAGGGACGGGTAGTTGATAAACTGCTGATACACCATGGCAACGCTGCGCTTGCGGACCTTTACCCCGGTGACGTTCTCGCCGTTGACGATGATGCTGCCCTGAGTGGGCCGGTCCAGGCCCGCCATCAACCGCAGCAGAGAGGTCTTCCCTGCCAGGGTTCGGCCAAGGATCACATTGACCGATCCCCCGATGAATTCATGGGTAATATCATACAGATGGGTTTCACGACCGACCGTCTTGACGACGTTGCGAAGCGACAGACCCATGATCAGCTCTCCGTCAGGTTAGCCAGTGAAACGGCACGGCAAGAAAATAGCAGGCCCCTCAACCGATGATGAATTACCACTGGCAGTTTTTTTTCGCAATCGAAAACCACATAAAATGAATGTCAATTTTTGAAAAGAACCGGACTCATTCATTTCCCTTGCCGGACACGAACAGTTGGATCTCGTCCCTCT
This sequence comes from uncultured Desulfobacteraceae bacterium, assembly GCA_942491115.1. Lineage (GTDB taxonomy): Bacteria > Desulfobacterota > Desulfobacteria > Desulfobacterales > UBA5852 > CALNZV01. Next base: position 1,146,730 of record CALNZV010000020.1, on the reverse strand, counting down.
CCAGCACTTCGAGAAGGGGCTGGGGTGGATATCGGTCCGTAAAAAGGGCATCAATTTCAGCAATGTTGCCTAATCTGACCATGGCGTTTCGACCAAATTTGGTATGGTCCGTCACCAGGAACACCCGCCGGGAATTATCGATGATGGCCCTGGCAGCCCGAACCTCACGATAGTCGAAATCAAGGAGGGTACCGTCATAGTCGATGCCACTGATACCAATGATGCCGACGTCCACCTTGAACTGGTTGATGAAATCAATCGTCGCCTCGCCGATGATGCCCCGGTCGCGGCTGCGAACGACGCCCCCGGTGACAATGACTTCAAAACTGTCGTTTCCGCTGACGATGGAGGCGACATTGAGGTTGTTGGTGATGATCCGCATGTGGGTATGATGGGACAGGGCCTTGGCCACCTCCTCTGTCGTGGTGCCGATGTTGATAAACAGGGAGGCTTTGTGGGGTATGTGACGGGCGGCCATTCGTGCTATCCGCTGCTTTTCCTTCAGGCATAGGATCTGGCGGTCGGAATAGGCCACATTCTCGATCGTGGTCACCATCCCGGCACCACCGTGATATCGTCGGACAAGCCCTTCGTTGGCAAGGGTATTGATGTCTCGGCGAATCGTCTGGGGGGTAAGCCTGAATTCCCTGGCGAGGCCGTCGATGCTGACGAAGCCTTTGCTGCGAATGCGCTCGACGATATGGGCCTGGCGGCGCGACACCGATTTCGCCTTGCCGGCCTTTACCCGAGCCCCCCTTTCAGGGCTCCCACTCTTGCTTTCGGAAAGCCGAGCCATCAACGGGTCGTCGGTAGCCATGACGCCTCCAGAGTCCGTACCAGGCAGCATATGAGCGAAAACGAATTAATAAACCAATGTTTGTTGAATTATGAAAATATAAGTGACAACATCTGCCAGTCATGATAGGGGGACAAATGATAGAAAGAGCCAGAATACCCATTAATACCTTAAGTTAACATCGGACCGGCCCTTTCTCAAGTGAAAATCCCATCATGCCGGTGAATGATTTTGAACATCCCACGTCGACTCAGTCACCCCAATCGCCTTACGATCGCCCGTCCGCCATCCCTGTTCCTTCTCATCGGAGATCCACCCCAACCATTCTGACAGAGGTGCCGTCTAAATGGGACAACCGCAAACGACTCAAGTACTGATTATCGGCGGTGGGGCCACCGGCACGGGGTTGGCGAGAGATCTGTCGTTAAGAGGCGTGTCCTGCATTCTCGTGGAAAAGGGCGACTTCAATGCCGGAGCCTCGGGGGGCAACCACGGTCTTCTGCACAGCGGCGCCCGTTATGTGGCCTCAGACCCCGAAGCGGCGAAGGAATGCCGAGACGAGGCTTTAGCCCTCCGACGCCTCGCCCCCCATTGCATCGAGGACACCGGAGGACTCTTTGTCGCCGTCCAGGGGGACGACGAACGCTATATTGCCGATTTCCCCGGTCTGTGTGAGGGATGCGGCTTGTCGGTGGAAGCGATCGATCCAGGAGTGGCCATCGACATGGAGCCCTGCCTGTCTCCGGATCTCATTACCGCTTATCGGGTCGGGGATGCCGCCATCGATCCTTTCCGCCTGTCCCTGGACAACGCCGCCGACGCCCGACGCCATGGGGCACAAATTCTTCGTCACACCCGTGTCGTCGGTTTCGACATCGCCGGCGGCCGCGTCTGCAGAACACACCTTCGGCAAAGCCCCTCCGAGGAGGCCATCGTCATCGAGGCCCAATGCATCGTTGACGCAGCCGGTGCCTGGGCCGGAGAAATCACGGCCATGGCAGGCATCACTCTTCCCATGGTCTATTCGAAAGGCAGTCTCCTGGTCACCCAGGAACGGATCGCCCACCGGGTCATCAATCGGCTTCGGCGGGCCACTGACGGAGATATCCTGGTTCCCGGCGGTACCACATCAATCTTGGGGACCACCTCCGTCCGGATTCCCACCCCCGACGACACCCGGCCTCAAGTCAACGAAGTCGACGCCATCATCGAGGAGGGGGCTGCAATGATTCCTTCTCTGGCAACCACCCGTTATATCAGGGCCTACTGCGGAGTCCGCCCCTTGATCAATCTTTCGGACAGTTGCAATGATCGGTGTGTCAGCCGGGGATTTGTCCTGATAGACCACGGGGAACACGGAGTCAACAATCTGGTCACAATCACCGGTGGGAAACTAACCACCTATCGCCTGATGGCGGAGAAGACCGCCGACCTGGTTTGTGGAAAAATCCGTGTCGACGCCCTGTGCCTTACCCGAACCCGGATGCTCCCCAATACGGCTGAAGGGCATTGGACAACACCGGGCGCGGCCCCCAACCAATGGCTTTCCGGGGCTCGGGTGAATGAAGCCCTTTTATGCGAATGCGAAATGGTTCCCGGGAGCGTAATCGACGCCATCGTGGCCCCCCTGAAGGCGGCCGGTTCACTGACAAGCTTAAAGGCTATCGGATTAAGGAGCCGCCTTGGCAAAGGCCCCTGTCAGGGTGCCTACTGCAGTCTGCGGGCGTTGGCATATCTCTACGATCGCAATGAGCGGTCCGGATCCGAGGGGCTCGCGGACGCCAGGTCTTTCATCCGGGAGCGCTGGAAAGGGCTCTATCCCCTGCTATGGGAAATGCCCATGGTTCAGGCGGAATTGCAGGAGGCCCTCCATTGCGGGTTTTTGAATCTTGAAGCCGACGCCCCGCCGGTAAACCGAGGAGAGCCGTGATGGGCCCGCCCCGCTCCGATTGCCCATGGGATATTGCCGTCGTGGGTGCCGGCCTTTCCGGCATGTCGGCAGCCATGTTTGCCGCCAACCGGGGCTTGTCAACCATCCACATTGGCGGTATCGGTGAAATACAACTGTCCAGCGGGCTCATGGATCTGATGGGAAAGCCAGCTCCGCGGACGGAGAGCGCCGCTACCGGCAAGAACCCCTGGCGAGAACTCGACCGTCTGGCGACCGACGCCCCCGACCACCCCCTCGCAAAATGTCGCCCCCCATCCATTCGATCCGCCGTCAATGAAGTATTCGATTTTCTGGAAAGCAACGGCCTGCCTTACCGGTGTCGACCCGATGACAACGTTGCGGTTCCAACCTTCGCGGGTACCGTTAAACCGACCTATGGGGTTCCTCTGACCATGTGGGCGGGGGTAGAGGCGTTTGAAGCAGGACGCCCCAGTTGCATCGTCGGAATCGAGGGCTTGAAAGGTTTCAGCCCACGCCTCATCGTTGAAAACCTGAAGGACCGATGGCCGGAACTCAAAGGCGAAACGGTCCGTTTCCCTGGCACCCGGGGTGAGGTTTTCCCCACGCATCTAAGCCGGCTGCTCGAGGAGAAGAGCCGCCGCAAATCATTTGCCGACGCCATAAGGCCTCGTCTGGAGAGTGCCCAGGCCGTCGGTATTCCGGCCATCATCGGCCTGTCCGAGGGATCCGGCATACTTGCCGATTTGACCGATGCCATCGGTGCACCGGTTTTCGAGGTGCCAACCCTTCCTCCGTCCATGGCAGGGATTCGTCTCTGCCAGGCATTCGAGAGGGGGCTGGTCGCCCTTGGCGTGCACGCTCTCCACGGAAGGCGGGTTCATCGCATGAGCCGTGCCGGCGGGAACTGGGAACTGATCCTCGAGCAGGGACCCCAGAGTGATCCGATTCGATGCCGGTGCATCATTCTGGCCACCGGACGGTTTTTCGGAGGAGGGCTTTCGGCTGACCGCCGGCGGATCAGAGAATCCATCCTCGATTTGCCCGTGGTTCAACCGGGGCGACGAGAACAATGGCATTCTCCGGATTTTTTTGCCCCAGCGGGCCACCCCGTCAACCGCGCGGGCCTTGACATCGACCAGTCCTTTCGCCCCATCGACCGCACCGGGCGATTTACGGCGCCAAGTCTTTTTGCCGCGGGATCCATTCTGGCCCGGCAAGACTGGAAAAGGGGAAAATACGGATCGGGGCTGTCTATCGCAACCGCCTACGGCGCCGTGGCGGGGGTTTTGGATCACCTCGGATCGTCCACCAGCCCCTCGATCCACCCATAAAGCGTATCGTCGACGAATCATGTATTCGATTTCTCTTATCATAGCATCAGTCATCGCCGTTGTGGGGGTCGGTTGCCGGCTACGCCGCACCTTCCGAAAGCCTCAATGGTCGATATCAAGCAACCGACCGCCGTTAAGCCCGGAGGCCTCCCCCAGCCAGAACATCCGAAACCCGACCTTGGGGCATCGGTTGACGGCCATCGGTAAGACGGTCCTGCTGGATGGGCTCCTGATGTCGAGGACGTGGCAGACGGATCGCTACGGCTGGGCCATGCATGTCCTCCTGTGCTGGGGATTCCTGCTCCTGATGCTGATGCATGGCTTCGATTCCATTCTCACCCGAAAGCTGTTTCCGGGCTATGAGCCGACCCTGAATCCTTATCTCTTTCTGCGGAATGGGTTCGGGGTGATGGCCGTGGTTGGGCTGGCCATGGCAGCCGGCCGACGGCTGTGTCATCGGGGATGGCGTCCTCTCAATCGACCGGGAGACTGGCTGCCTCTGATCCTGATCGGAATCGTCATGGTGTCTGGGTTTTTCCTGGAAAGCGTCAAAATCGCATCCGGACCCATCTTTCATGAGATGGTGGCGGACTATCTGGGCTCCGACGATCCGGGGGACGTGGCCGCCATCAGCGCCCTTTGGCAAAAAGAGCACGGTGTGGTCTTCGACCCCCCGGTGATGGACAAGGATTCGGCGGTATTGGTGACGGGGAGAACCTTAAACGAGGAGAGTTGCCAAGTCTGCCACAGCAAGCCCCAATCCGCCTTCGTCTCCTATGCGGTGGCGAGGACCATCGGCAGCGCCGGCCGGCACCTCAACCGTCGGCGGATGGATCTGATCCTCTGGCACGTCCACTACCTGTCCTGCTTCGCCCTTCTGGCCTTGGCCCCTTTCGGAAAGCTCTATCACCTGATCTCGACACCCGTGACCCTATGGATGAGACGGACCGAATCCCCGGTGAACCGATTGCCCTCTGCATGGATGGACGGCTGCACCCACTGTGGGATCTGCAGCCGTCAGTGCAGTGTGGCTCCCGTCCACCGAATTCTGGGTATGCGGGAAATCCTTCCATCCGAGAAACTCATGGCCCTCCGTTCCCATGACCGGTGGCTGCGACCGGATGCCGAATCGCTCCGGGCTTTGGCCCACGGCAACGCCATTTGCACCCGATGCTACCGATGCACCCGGCAATGTCCGTCCGGAATCGATCTTCAGCATCTGTGGTCGCACACCGCCCAATTACTGTCGGGAATGGGGCTCCCGGAAACGCCGGGAGGCACTCCCGAAACCATGGACTCCCGGTGGACGGATTCCATCCCGGACACCCGTCCGCCGCCCCGGGATCCCCCGGAAGCCATGCCCCGCTATCCCTTGCTGGACGCCCCCCGAACCCAGCTGTTTCATTGTGTCCAGTGCAGCACCTGCTCTGGGGTATGCCCCGTTGTTGCCGCCGCCGGGGCCGGTGAAATCGAACTGGATATCACCCCTCAGCAGGTGATGAATCTGCTTCGCCTGGGGCTCAGGGATCTGGCGCTCGGATCCACGATGGTGTGGGAATGCGCCACCTGCTATCAATGCCAGGAACGCTGCCCCCAGGGAATCGCGGTGGCGGACATTCTCTATGAGCTCAGGAACGACGCCTGGTTCCGGATGACCTCGCTTTCTGGTGCCAACAAACCCGTATAGGAAACCCCTGCCATGGCTTTCGTCTATTTCCCGGGATGCAAAATCCCCTATCACCTTCCCGGCTACGATTCAGCGACCCGGGCGGTTCTGGGTGCCTTTGAGATCGATCTGATCGCCCCCGATCTGACCTGCTGCGGCTATCCGATTCGGCATCGCAGCGCCGAGGCCTTTGTCTTCTCCGCAGCCCGAATCATGGCGATCGCCCTGGAGCACGGCCACCCGTTGTTGACGCCCTGCATGTGCTGCTATGGAAGTCTGAAGCACGCCGACCACTGGCTTCGAAAACACCCCCCTCTGGAAAAAACGGTTAACGCGCTGCTGGCCGAAGAGGGGCTCCGGTGGACCCCCAAAGTGGCCGTGCGCCATCTCCTCTCGGTTCTCCATGACGACATCGGACTGGAGGCCATCAGCAGGCGTACGGTCACCCCCATCGGCCCCATGACAGTCGCGGCCCACTATGGCTGTCATGGTATCCGGCCGGCCCGGATCATGGCCTTCGACAATCCCTTTGCACCCGTGCGGTTCGAGAAACTGATTGCGGCGACCGGGGCCACCCCCATTGAGTGGACCCAGCGGACCGACTGTTGCGGCAGCCCCCTATGGGGGAAAAACGACGCCCTCGCGCTGTCCATGATGACGAATAAGCTGCGGTCCGCCCGACGGGGCGGTGCGGATCGGATCGTCACCGGCTGCACCTATTGTCAACTTCATTTCGGCCCCGTGCGGATGGCGGCCGCTGTCGATTCGGACGGGCCGCCGGCGGTGACCTATCCCAGACTGCTGGGGGAAAGCATGGGCATTTCTCCTGATCTGCTGGGAGAGGGTCTCCCTGAGCGTCCTCCGGACTCGGACTTGCAAAAACCGACCGCCCACCCTATGACAAGCCATTACCGCTTTTCTCCACCAGGAGAGGCACATCGGAGCACGGATAAGGCGTGATGGATCATCCCCGGTGGAGACCATGGAAAGGAGAGAAGAAATGGCCACCTACATCGGCGCTATTGATCTGGGTACGACCAGCAACCGCTTTATTGTTTTCGATGCGGCCGGGCAAATCGTCGGAATGGATCAGAAAGAACACGAGCAGATCTTCCCCAGACCGGGCTGGGTGGAGCACGATCCGACGGAGATCTGGAGCAACACCCGCACCGTCATCCGAAATGCGCTGCAAGTCGCTGGGATCGGCGGGGGCGACATCGCTGCCATCGGCATCACCAACCAGCGCGAGACGGCGGTCGTATGGGATCGCCGCAACGGAAAACCCCTGTCCAATGCCATCGTCTGGCAGTGCACTCGTACCGATACTCTCTGCAACCGGCTGATTGCCAACGGCGGCCAGGACCGCTTCAGAGAAACGACCGGACTGCCCATCGCCACCTATTTTTCGGGCCCTAAAATCCGCTGGATTCTCGACAACGTGCCCGAGGCCCGCCGGGCGGCCGACGGCGGCAACGCCTACTTCGGGACCGTGGAGAGCTGGATCATCTGGTGGCTTACTGGAGGACCCGAGGGCGGCGCCCATGTGACGGATGTCACCAATGCCAGTCGAACGCTCCTCATGAACCTGGCCACCCTCGACTGGGATGACGACATCTTGGAGGAAATGGGTGTTCCCCGTCAGATGCTGCCCCGCATCGTTCCCTCGGTCGATCCCGAAACCTGGGGGACCACCCGAAAAAACGGCCCTTTGGGTGCCCGCATTCCCGTTTGCGGCGCGTTAGGGGATCAACAGGCCGCCTTGGTCGGCCAGGCCTGCTTCGAGACCGGGGAAGCCAAAAACACCTATGGAACCGGCTGCTTTCTCCTGATGAACACCGGCACGGCGCCCGTACCGTCCAAGAGCGGACTCATCACCACCGTGGCCTATCAGATCCGAGGTGAAAAACCGGTCTACTGCCTGGAGGGATCCATCGCCATCGCCGGGGCATTGGTTCAGTGGTTCAGGGACAACCTCGGCCTCATCGACAGCGCACCGGAGATCGAGGACCTTGCCCTCAGTGTGGAAGACAACGGCGGCGCCTATATCGTTCCGGCCTTTTCCGGGCTCTTCGCGCCCTACTGGCGTTCGGATGCCCGGGGTGCCATTGTGGGACTCACCCGGTTCGTGAACAAAGGGCATCTGGCCAGGGCTGTTTTGGAAGCCAACGCCTTCCAGGCCAGGGATATCGTCGAGGCCATGAATCGGGATTCCGGTGTGGACCTTGCTCACCTGAAAGTGGACGGGGGCATGGTGATGAACGAGATGCTCATGCAGTTTCAAGCCGATATTCTTGACGTGCCGGTGATCCGTCCCCGAGTGACCGAGACCACGGCCCTGGGCGCGGCCTATGCGGCCGGACTGGCCACGGGTTTCTGGGCGGGAAAGGAGGACCTGGTGCGCAACTGGAGCCAGGACAGGGCCTGGACGCCCGCCATGGCCCCGGAGGCCCGGGAGAAGGCCTGCCAGCAATGGAAAAAGGCGGTGAAGCGGACCTTCGACTGGGTGGAGAGTTGAACGCGCCAAAATCCGTCGGGGGCGATCCCCGCGCATAAAACCTCGACCCGTCCCCCTTCACGGATCCGTTTTTGGGTCAACCGGTCGGGGCCTGTTGGCGGGAGGCCCCGGGGGCTGAGGCGCGCATTCAGCGTCAGGCGTCAGGGGGCGGCGACGGAGACTCGTCTTCCGTCTTGAACAAAATGGACTTCAGCCATTTTAAACCGAAGGTCAACAGGGCGATTTCATCGGATTTGATGGTTTCAACCGTTGCCGCATCCACCGGGTAGCGCTGCAGAAAAGACGTGTCGAAAACGAACCGTTTAAATGCATCGATATTGTAGCTGGCCGTGAAGAACATCCGCTTTGTCTGATCGGTCAGCTGAATGTTCTTTGGAAAAGAGCGTTTTCGCACGATCAGGTCGGTCCACTCGGCATTGATCTCGTCATGGATATCCACCCCCTGATCCTTACGGTAGTCTTTCACCTTCCATAGGGTATCTTCCTCGAAACCTTTGCAATGGGGTTCGTTTACAAAGAAATAAAACCCTTCGTCCTCCGATGGATCTCCCTTCTCTGGATCTTCCGTCCGGTGGCTCAAACTCGCCACGCCTAACGGATAATATCGGCAGGCGGTCGGCCGGTCGGAATATAGGATACAGCCGTTTTCCCGAACAAAGGGGCACGAATTTTCCTCGTCGTCCATGAGCTTCAGGGCCACCACGGGCAGGTCCGTCTTTTCCAGAAGCTTCGGCTCCGTGTAGAGGCTGAGGAATTCCTCCGATCCCAGGCCGAGACGGTTCTTGAGACGGATGATATCGTAGGGGGTCAGAATGATGTTGATGCCTCGGCAGCATTGGGTGAAGCAGGACACGCCCGGATGACATCGGAATTTGAACCGGCTTTCGAGACTGAGCCGAACCGGCTCGATATTGGCGATGGATGGTGCGTCACTCATCGGAAATCCTTTCGGCAATTAATAGCAATGACTCATATTTTTGTTTCATTTCAGAGGGTTTCTCATACCTGACGGAAGGTAGGTTGTCAAACCGGTAATAGGGACTTCGGGAGACCTTGGGCTGGGGGGGAATCGCCGGTGTTGCGGGATTTGGTCTTGATTTACAGTGTTGAAATGTTATGAACCGTTTAAGATTATTTGAAGAAACCCCGGAAGAAGGCCGACATCTCCGTCAAATGACCCACAGCGCCCCATATCGAGCGGGACGTCGGATCCTGGGTGCCATGGGATCGGGTGAAGATGTTGTCAGAGCTCTTGAAACCGTATCTGAAACCCATCGGATCGTTACCGGCACCCTCGTGGCCAGAGGCACTTTGACCGTCGCGGCCGTGGGCGTCTACGATCCATCACAGAGGGTCTACGTCACCCGGATGGAACGACGCGCCCTGGAACTGATCGTTGCCCACGGAACCATCGGACGACGGAATCAACACCCGTTTGTTCACCTCCACGGACTGATGACGGACGGTGCCAACCATTGCACGGGGGGCCGACTGTTTCCCGGGACGATCGCCTATTCCATCGATTTTATCGTTCAAGAACTCACCGGACCGCCAGTGGAATGGCGGTACGATCCGGCCACCGGAATGCAGGGTATCGTGTTCGACCACCAATGATCCGTTTTCTTGATATATTCCTTCCATGCCAAAGGAGATTCCCATGGAGCTGACCATCAGCCGGAGCGATTCCTTGAAATCCAAACCCGATGACACCACGCTCGGATTCGGCACCCATTTTACCGACCACATGTTCAACATGGACTACCATCTTGACAGGGGCTGGCATTCTCCCCGCATCACGCCATACGGACCCATCGTCATGGACCCGGCGACCATGGTTCTCCACTACGGTCAGGGTGTGTTCGAAGGACTAAAAGCCTACCGCACCGACTCAGGAGGCATTCAGCTATTCAGGCCAGAGGAAAATTTCAAACGCCTGAATCGGTCCTGCCGCCTGCTGTGCATGCCGGAATTCGACGAAACCCTCGTCCTCGATTCGCTGAAGGATCTGCTTCGAATCGAAAAAGACTGGGTGCCGTCCGCACCCGAAACCTCCCTTTACATCCGTCCCACCATCTTGGCCATGGATCCCTTCCTGGGGGTTCGGGCCTCCCACACCTACCTATTCTTCATCATTCTCTCGCCGGTCGGCGCCTACTATCCCGAAGGATTCAACCCGGTGAGAATCTGGGTTACCGAGGATCATGTGAGAGCCGTCAAAGGCGGTGTGGGGGAGGCCAAAACCCTCGGGAATTACGCCGCAAGCCTTCTTGCCGGTCAAAAAGCCCATGATGCGGGATTTACCCAGGTACTCTGGCTCGACGGGGTAGAGCGTCGGTACATCGAAGAGGTCGGATCCATGAACATCTTCTTCGTCATCGACGATGAACTGATTACTCCCTCCCTCAACGGGAGTATCCTTCCCGGAATCACCCGGGACTCTGTCCTCTCCCTTGCCCGCAAATGGGGCATGACGGTCACCGAGCGCAAAATCGGCATCGACGAGGTTCTGGATGCTCAGAAATCCGGCCGCCTCACAGAGATTTTCGGCTCCGGTACGGCGGCGGTCATCTCTCCGGTTGGTGTTCTCCACTGCAAAAACCAGGACTATGTCATCGCCGACAACACGGTCGGGCCGGTCGCCCGAAAGCTATACGCATCCATCACCGACATTCAATATGGAAAGCAGCCCGACGACATGGATTGGGTCGTACCCGTCTGAGCCCGTACCGACTCCCTATCAACGGCCTATCGGCCCGGTAGCCCTCACAGCCAGCGAAAGGACGTCATGGCCCTCTGCAATCGATACCCTTATCTTCCGGCTTTCGAGAAGATGATGACCGACCACGGTATCCTGCCTTTCGTCATCGACACGTTTGCCGGGTACTACCGGATGGTGGTGGATGGTGCCACCGGCATCATACCGGATGACGCCATCCGGCCCTTGAACAACGAAGAGATCGCCGATGCGGACAGGTTAAACGGTTTCGCCGACATCGGTCGTAATGCCCGTCGTCAGGCAGCACGCATCACTCTCAATGGGGGACTGGGAACGAGTATGGGCCTGACGGGTCCAAAGTCCCTCCTGGCGGTCAAGGAGGGCCGAACCTTTCTCGACGTCATCCTATCACAATCCCGTGCCGACAGCGTCCGCCAGGTATTCATGAACAGTTTCAGCACCGATGCGGATACCCGTGCGGCTCTCTCCGAGGCAACTCTGTCTGCAATGCCCATTCTGTTCATGCAGAATAAATATCCCAAGATCCTCGGGGACGGGTTCGCACCGGCAGAATGGCCGGAGGACCCCTCGAAGGAGTGGAACCCCCCGGGGCATGGGGACATCTATACGGCCATCCATACGACCGGCACCTTGGAAACCCTTCTGGCAGAGGGGATTCGATATGGGTTTATTCATAATTCGGACAATCTCGGCGCCACCATCGACGACACCCTTCTGGGGTATTTCGTCGACAGCGGTCTGGCCTTCATGATGGAGGTGGCCCAACGGGAGCCCGTCGATTTTAAAGGCGGTCATCTGGCGGTTCGAAAAGGGGACGGCCGGATCATCTTGAGGGAATCGGCCCAGTGCCCACCGAACACCCAGGGAGCCGACGTCACTGCCTATCGGTATTTCAACACCAACAATTTATGGGTCGACCTGAAACATCTCAAATCCCTGTTAATCCGGGAGGGAAGCTTCACGCTGCCCCTTATCGTCAACCCCAAGACCCTCGACCCGAGAGATCCGGACAGCCCGGCCGTCTTTCAAGTGGAAACCGCCATGGGATCGGCCATCGAATGTTTCGAAAATGCCAAAGCCGTATGCGTGCCGAGAAACCGGTTTTTCCCCGTTAAAAAGTGCAACGATCTTCTGGTCATCCGTTCCGATCGATATCGGTTTTCCGCCGATCATCGGCTCCGGTCCGTGGATCATCATGGGGCGCCTCCCCCTTGTATCGATTTGGATTCGGCTTACTATGGCCAGATCGATCAGTTTGACGCTCGTTTCGGGTCAGGCATTCCGTCTCTGAAGGGATGCCGCGCCCTGACGATCCGCGGAGACATCCGATTCGAAAGTGGTGTGTCCGTCGTCGGGTCCGTCAAATTGACCAATCGTCAACCTAGTCAGGTGGTCATCCCCGAGGGATCGGTCATCGACCGGGACCGGGAATGGACGTAACCAACGCACCCAGAAATATGGTGTCTTTACCTGCCGGCAATCGGAGCCTGCGGCCACCGAATCAATTCAAGCGGACAGGCTCCGGGGTGCCGCCCCGCCTCATGGACAAGGGGGACGGGTGACCCATGGCTGCAAGGGATCACGACATCCATGATCGAGCACTAGACAACGGCATCCCCAGCAAGCGCATCGGCTTCGTGTCCACCCGTTTTGCCGGCACCGACGGTGTCACTCTGGAGTCGGCCAAGTGGGCCGAAGTGCTGGGGGAATCCGGCCATCGATGCTTCTGGTTCGCCGGAGAACTGGACACAAACCCGACCGAAAGCCTACGGGTGCCAGAGGCCCATTTTCATACCGACGCCAACCAGTGGATTTCCGAAGCGGTATTCGGAAAACCGGATCGACGGCCAGAGGTCACCGATGCCATCCACGACCTGCGCTCCCGGTTGCGTCAGCGCCTCCACGAATTCATCGGGCATTTTCAGCTGGACATGCTGATCGTCGAAAATGCCCTCACCATCCCCATGCAGATCCCTTTGGGGTTGGCGATCGCCGAAACCATCGCCGAAACCCAGATCCCGACCATCGCCCATCACCACGATTTTTACTGGGAGCGAACCCGCTTCGCGGTCAATGGGGTTGGGGACTATCTCCGGATGGCCTTTCCCCCCCGCCTCAATTCCATCGAGCATGTGGTCATCAGCACCAACGCCCAGGAGGAGTTGGCCCACCGCAAGGGGCTGTCCTCGGTGGTCATCCCCAACGTCCTAAATTTCGAAAATCCACCCAACTCCCATGTCCCTGGCTCCAAGGAGCTGAGGACAAAAATCGGCCTCGACACCGACGATATCATCATCCTGCAGCCTACCCGTGTGGTTCAACGCAAGGGCATCGAGCACGCCATCGAACTGGTCCGTCGATTGGAAAACCCCCGTTGCAAACTGGTTATCAGCCACGAAGCGGGCGACGAGGGCTATGAATATGCCGAATGGCTGAGGAAGGATGCCCAAAAGAAGGGCGTCGATATCCGATTTCTTCAGGAAGCGGCGGTCAAGCGTCCGGGGGATCCTGGGACTCCCTTCCGCCATCTGTCTCTCTGGGAGATTTATCCCCATGCGGATTTCATCACCTATCCCAGCGTTTATGAGGGATTCGGAAATGCATTTCTCGAGGCCATTTATTTCAAGAAGCCGCTGCTCATCAACCGGTATGCCATCTTCGTCAAAGACATCGAGCCCCAGGGATTCGATCTGGTCGTCATGGATGGATACCTCACGGACAGGAACCTGAGCGACGTCAGATCCATACTGGCCTCAAAAGACCGCAGAAAACCCATCGTAGAGCACAACTACGCGGTGGCTTCCCGACACTATTCCTACACGGTGTTGAGAAAGCGCCTGAACCATCTCATGTCCCAGTTTTTCGGCTTTTAATCTTCACACGGGCTCACCGCAATCGTCCATGAACACATCCATCGTAGACCATCGACTTCAGCAGGATCCGCCACCTGGACAACGGATATTGGCCATCCGGGGAGACACGGTATCCTTCACCCTCGCCTTGGGCACTCCACGGAACGGCACGGCATGGCTGAGGAGCAACCTGGGCCACGGCGGTATCGGCCGCAAGGAGACGATCCGCTCGGTGGAGGCTGAAGAGGCGCCCCAGCACCGCGGATGGTTTGATCGCCCCATGGGGCTGGACGGCCCTCACCGATACCGCATTACCCTGCCTCTGACCGAAGTGGGGCACTTCGAGGCGAAATGCTTCTTCCTGCCCGACGGAGACACCACCCCGATCTGGCCGTTCGGAGGGAACACGACCCTCAATATCGAACCCGCCGATACCGGTTGCGGCAATATCATCTACAATGCCTTTGTCCGGCAGTTCGGCCCCAATCGGGACGGCAGTGCCGAAGAGGTGTGGGATGCATTGGACCCATCGCCCCTGGACGAAGCGGGGTTTACGGTGATTCCCCCGTCCGGGACGTTCAGGGATTTGATCCGCCAGCTCGATGTCATCGTTTTCGACCTGGGGTGCTCTCTGATTCAATTGCTACCCATCCACCCCACCCCCACCACTTACGCTCGAATGGGCCGGTTCGGAAGTCCCTATGCCGCCCTCAGTTTCACCGAGGTGGATCCGGCCCTGGCGGAATTCGACGCCGGAGCCACGCCCTTGGAGCAGTTCATGGAACTGGTGGATGCGATTCACCACCGGGACGCCAGGCTGATCCTCGACATCGCCATCAACCATACCGGCTGGGCCGCACGGCTCCACGGCGAGCACCCTGAATGGCTGGTCAGAGGGGGGGACGGCACCATCGAAGTCCCCGGCGCATGGGGCGTGGCCTGGGAGGACCTCACCCGCCTCGATTATTCCCGGAGCAACCTGTGGGTTTACATGACAGAGGTGTTTCTGACCTGGTGCCGTCGAGGCGCTGACGGTTTCCGCTGCGATGCCGGATACATGATCCCTGAATCCGCCTGGACCTATATCGTGGCACGGGTCAGGGAAGAGTATCCGGACACCCTCTTTTTTCTGGAAGGACTCGGAGGCAAAATTTCCGTCACCCGGCGCCTGTTGAACCGGGCCAACCTGAACTGGGCCTATTCCGAACTGTTCCAGAATGACGACCGACACCAGATCGAATCCTATTTGCCCGAGGCTCTGGACATCTCCCAGACCGATGGACTCACCGTCCATTTTGCCGAAACCCACGACAATCTGCGGCTGGCGGCCCGATCGAAGGCCTGGGCCCGCTTGCGGGTCCGCCTCTGCGCCCTTGCGTCTCCCAACGGGGCCTTTGCCTTTGCCAACGGCGTCGAATGGTTTGCCACCGCAAAAATCAACGTTCACGAGTCACCCTCCCTCAACTGGGGGGCCACGGACAATATGGTCAACGATATCGCGACGCTGTCGGCCATCCTGAAAACCCATCCAGCCTTCAGGGATCGAACTCACCTGGAAATGATCCATGAAGGGGAGGGTAACATGGTGGTGCTGCTGCGCCACCATCTCCCCAGTGGCAAACGCCTTCTGATCACGGCCAACCTCAGTGACGAGCATCCTGTCGAGGCGGGCTGGAACCGTGAAAAAAGCAGCATTCCATCCACGGCGATGGTCGATCTTCTGACCGGACGGCGAGTGACGGCGATGGTCGACGGACCCAGGATTACCGTCAATCTAGCCCCCGGCGAGGTTCTGTGTCTGTCACCCGATGACCGGGATATGGCCTTGATGACACCGACCGCCCACATCGGGACGCCTCCCTATGCCGTCCATCAGCGGCTGCGGGCAAAAGCGATGGAGATCGCCGTCTCGCAGATGGACGATCTTTCAGGTGTCGAGTCCATCGATTGGGATCGGGCGGCCGAGGAGCTTGCTGCCCATCCTGCGGGGTTCTGCCGGCAGTTTCATCCCGATGCCGAGGCGCCAAGGGTCGTCACCTGGCAATGGCCTCGAGATACAAGGAGAGAAGTGATGGTGCCGCCAGGTCATCTTCTGCTGGTCCAAGCACCGTCTCCTTTTCGCGTCCGGCTTGCCGAGAAGCACCATACCCTCAACGCAGAAAGATCCCTGCCCGGTCGGGACGACAATCACTTTACCCTGCTGCCTCCGGTTGCCGGAGGGAAATCGGAGCGACACTTGACCCTCTCCCTGACCCTCTATCAGCCGGGGAAAACCTGCCACGACACGGCACCGGTCCTCGTTCTCCCGAATCCCGATGAAGTCTGGGTTCGCACCCGATTCAACAGGAGCGATATCCGCTCGGCCCCTCGGCTCTTTCTGGGCACCAACGGAAGGGGCGGCATGTGCCGCGCCCATGCCGAATGGGGAGCGCTTCACAGTCGCTACGATGCCCTTCTGGCCGCCAATCTGAACCCTCACCACCCGGAGGACCGGCACATCATGCTCAGCCGGATTCGGGGGTGGGTCGTCTATCAGGGCTATTCCCAGGAACTTCGACCCGATATCACGGATGGGTTCGAAGTCGAGCCTCAACACCGGGCCCTCTGGCGGTTTCATCTGCCGACCGGTCAGGGGGAAAGCGTGCGCATGGACGTCGAACTGAAGATGCTGCCCGGCCAGAATGCCATCCGGATGGAATTCCGGCGGCAGCCGTCGGAGACCGGTTTCGGACTGCTGGCGGACGACAAGCCGGTAGATATTATTCTTCGTCCCGACGTTGAAGACCGGGGCTTCCACGACACTACCAAGGCCTTCATGGGTGCCGAAGAGGCCTTCCCGAAATCAGTATCCGTAAATGATGGCAGCGTCTGGTTCGAACCGGACCCGTCGCGAACCTTGCGGATGACGGTTTCCAGCGGCCGGTTCGTCAGGGAACCGGAATGGCGCTATCAGGTTTATCGCCCAAGCGACGCAGACCGGGGCTTGGACCCGGATTCGGACCTCTTCAGCCCCGGGTACTTCACCACTGGGCTTCGGGGAGACGCCTCCTTTGTGCTGGAGGCCACCGTCAATGGCACCGAAAACGCGACGGCTCCGACAAACGACGGAGACACCATGCCGTCGACCGGACATCCCGAAGACGTCTGGCGATCGGCCATGGGGGCCTATGTCGTCGGACGGGGGGACTTCTCTACCGTCATTGCCGGGTACCCATGGTTTCTCGACTGGGGCCGGGATACGCTGATCTTCATCAGGGGACTGATCGCCGACGGGCGTATGGATGCGTCCAGAGCGATTGTCCGACAGTTTGCCGCCTTTGAAAACAGAGGAACCCTGCCCAACATGATCAAAGGCCTCGACGCGGGCAACCGGAATACGTCCGACGCCCCCCTGTGGTTGGTCATCGCCTGTGCCGACATCTGCAGGGCGGAAGGGGATATTGACCTGCTTCAAATGGCTTGCGGCAACCGGCCGCTGGGGCAGGTCCTCACGGACATGGCCGGAGCCCTTATGAAAGGAACCCCCAACGGCGTTCGAATGGACCCGGCATCCGGGCTGCTTTTCAGCCCATCCCATTTCACCTGGATGGATACCAACCATCCGGCCGCGAGCCCGCGGCAGGGATACCCCGTCGACATTGCAGCCCTGTGGTTCGCCGCACTCAATTTCCTGGCTGCCACCGCATCGGATGCCACCGCAGCCCAATGGCGATCGTTGGCCGACCGGGTCAAAGCATCCATTGACCGTCTTTTCTTCTTCGATGATCGCGGCTATCTAAGCGACTGCCTTATCGGGGATCCGGGCGACCCGGCCGAGGCGGCGGAAGCCGACGACGCTCTGAGGCCAAACCAGCTGTTGGCCATCACCCTGGGTGCAGTGACCGACCCTGGCAGGTGTCGACGCATCCTGGCCGCCTGTGGGGAACTATTGGTTCCCGGCGCCATAAGAAGTCTCGCCGATCGCCCCCTCTCCCGCCCCCTGCATATCGATCATCACGGCCAGCGGCTGTCAGACCCTCATCACCCCTACCGGGGTCGTTACTCCGGGGATGAGGATACCCGCAGAAAACCCGCCTATCACAACGGCACCGCCTGGACCTGGATCTTCCCTTCCTACTGCGAGGCCTGGGCGGCCACCTATGGCCCTGCTGCAGCGAAAACGGCCCTGGCCTGGCTGGCCAGCGGCCTTCAGTTGACGGAAAGGGGCTGCGTCGGCCATCTTCCGGAAATCGTCGATGGAGATGCCCCCCATGAGCCCAGAGGCTGCGACGCTCAAGCGTGGGGTGCCAGCGAATACTACCGGGTGTGGCGGCAACTCCGGGGCAGCGCCTAAAAAACGGTTGCTATTCCCTTTGCGTCCCTTATATTTTGCAGTCAGAAATCTCAGATCTCACCCGTCAACCAGCCCGATCGCGGATCTCGGAATCCTTGGCGACCCCGGAACCACCGAAAGCAATGGATGTCTCTCGGCACCCGCAACCGACCTGAAGAGCCATTGTATTGACGACGTCACTGATCGAAGAACCGCTGCGGTTTCGCCAGGGCCGGGGCGCCACCTTGGGAGAGCCTGCCGCCATACCAGGCGATGCCGTACCATTTAAAAGGATTTGACATTTATGACCAGTATCCAGACATTTCAAGTGTTTCCATCGATACCAGAGTCTCTCTCCTTTCTGGAAACCCTTTCAAGAAACATCTGGTGGTGTTGGAATCGAGACGCCGAGGAATTGTTTCGCCGGATCAATCCCAGCCTGTGGATGGAAAGCAGTCGGAACCCCATCGTCTTTTCGACACGGATCTCCCAGGATCGCCTGGAGGAACTGGCCCATGACCCCAGTTTTTTGGCCCACATGAACCGGGTACGGTCAGAGTTCGAGCGGCAGGTCAACCCGTCCGCCCTCCGGGACGAGGACGACGCCAGCCGAGGCGTGGCTTACTTTTCGATGGAATTCGGCCTCCATGAGAGCATTCCCCTCTACTCGGGAGGACTCGGGGTTCTGGCCGGCGACCACCTCAAAGCCGCCTCAGATCTCAAGCTTCCTCTGGTGGGCGTCGGCCTTTTCTACCGCCAGGGCTATTTCCAACAATTTCTCGACCAGGATGGATGGCAGCAGGAAGCCTATCCGGAATCGGATATATTCACCCTTCCGGCGGACCGTGTGAAGGGGCCCAAGGGCCGGCCGGTCATCGTCACCATCCCCGGTCCGTCCGGAAGCATCCTCGCCTTGGTATGGACCATCCAGGTCGGTGCGGTCAGCCTATACCTGCTGGACACCAACATTCCCGAAAATCCTCCGGAATCCAGGGATATTACCGCGCGCCTCTACGATGGCGGCTCAACCAAGCGGTTGGAGCAGGAGTTGGTGTTGGGTATCGGCGGCATGCGCTTGCTGAAATCCGTCGGTTTCAAACCCGTTGTGGTCCACATGAACGAGGGCCATTCAGCCTTCGCGGGCCTCGAGCGCCTCGCTCAGATCATGGTCGACGAGCAGATCGATTTGTCAACCGCTCTCGAGATCATTCCCAGATCCACGGTGTTCACCACCCACACCCCTGTTGCGGCAGGCCACGATGATTTCCCGGTGGATATGTTGCGCCCCTGCCTCATCGAATATGAAACCGCGCTGAAAACCAGCCTGGAGGAAATCATCGCCTGGGGACAGCCGCCAGGAGCGGCGCCTGACGCCCCCTTGTCCATGTTCATCCTTGGAAGCCGGATGGCTCAATACTGTAACGGCGTCAGCGAACTCCATGGCGCCGTGGCCAGGCGGATGTGGTCTCACCTCTGGTCGGGCACTCCGGAAGATGAGGTGCCGATCACCCATGTCACCAATGGGGTTCATCTGCCGACCTGGACGGCAAAGGAGATGTCTCTGCTGCTGGAGCGATACCTTGGGCCGGACTGGCCCCAGCCAGTCCTCGCTCTGAATGATGCCTTCAAGATCGACGAGATCTATGATGAAGAGCTGTGGCATGCCCATGAGCTCAACCGGGCACGGCTGGTCCGTCATTGCCGAAAACGGATGGTTGGCCAATACGGCCGTCGGAATGCACCGATATCCATCATGAAAGCAGCGGAAAACGTCCTGGATCAGGACATATTGACCATTGCTTTCGCCAGGCGGTTTGCCACATACAAAAGGGCGACTCTGATCCTCAAGGATCCGGAGCGGCTTGAAGCCATGATCAACAACGAAGAGCATCCGGTTCAGTTTATATTTGCCGGGAAGGCCCACCCCCAGGACAACGAGGGTAAAGACCTCATCCGGCGGCTCGTGGATTTCGCCAAACGACCCAGCGTCCGTCACCGGATTGCGTTTATCGAGGATTACGGCATGCACACGGCGCGGCGACTGACTCAAGGGGCCGACGTCTGGCTGAACACCCCGCGACGACCGTTCGAGGCCTGCGGCACCTCCGGCATGAAAGCGGCTATCAACGGCGTTCTCAATGTCAGCGTCCTCGACGGATGGTGGTGCGAGGGCTATGACGAGTCCTGTGGCTGGCGGATCGGCAACGGTGAGGAGTTCGAGGACAGTGAATATCAGGACAGGGTCGAAGCCCAGGCCCTTTATAACGTTCTCGAAAACGATATCATTCCTGCCTTTTACGATAGGGAAAGCGGCGGTATCCCCAGCCGGTGGATTCGGATGATGATTGCTTCGATGAAGATGGCCATGTCCCGATTCAGTGCCCGCCGAATGGTGGGAGAGTACCACGAGCGGTTCTATGCCAAGGCCGCCGACCTCTATCAAACCCTGTTGTCGGATCATGGGGCCGAGGCGGTTCGGCTGAGCCACCTCAACGCCCGGCTGGAAAGTTCGTGGAAGGAAATCATGATCGATCCGCCGGCAAGGGATGCGGACGGCCCTCTGCGCGTGGGGGAAACATTGACGGTATCGGCCGTGGTTTTTCTGGGTGAGCTCAGACCCGACGAGGTGGAGGTGGAACTGTGTTACGGACATCCTCGATCCGTGGACGAGTTGGATGTGGACTATCGGGAAACCATGAACGTTAAAGAGCAGCGCTCCGACGGCGCCTATCTCTACACCTGCGCCTTCAGCTGTCGGGTTGCGGGCCGCTACGGATTTACCGCCAGGGTCACTCCGAAGGGAGACCGCTGGACCCGGTTGATGCCGGGACGAATTACCTGGGCCTAATGATTTCCGATGAACAGGACCGGGGCAGCGAGGCCGGAAATGTCAACCAACGACGAAAAAGGACGTTCAGCCAATGACCCCAAAGTCCCGGAATCCCCGTGTGCTGGTCGTCACTCCGGAAGTCACGTATCTGCCCCCGAACATGGGCAACATGGCCAATTATCTGACGGCAAAAGCCGGTGGACTGGCGGATGTCTCGGCCGCATTGATCAGCGCCCTTTTCGATCTGGGAGCCGACGTTCACGTGGCGGTTCCGGACTACCGGGAAATATTTCATCATCAGCTGGCACCGGTCATCGGAAAAGAACTCATGATGATACGCAACAAAATGCCCGAAGATCGTGTTCATCTTGCCGAAGACCGGGCGTTTTTTTATTTGAACCGGGTCTATTCCAGCTACGGAGATGAAAACATAAAGATCGCCCTGGCGTTTCAGCGGGAAGTGATCAACAACATCATTCCCCGGGTGAGGCCGGACCTCATCCACTGTAACGACTGGATGACCGGCCTCCTTCCCGCCGTGGCAAGGCAGCTTGAAATTCCCTGCCTCTTCACCGTCCACAACATCCACACGGTCAAGGCAACGCTGAATTTCATCGAAGACCGCGGCATCGACGCCGCCTATTTCTGGGAGCATCTGTATTACGAGCGCATGGCTGTCGGATATGAAGAGTGCCGGGATAAAAACCCGGCAGACTTCATCGTCAGCGGCATCTTCGCCGCCCATTTCGTCAACACCGTCAGCCCCTCCTTTTTAAAGGAGATCGTGGACGGCAGACATTCGTTCATCGCTCCGGAACTCCGCCAGGAGTTGAGCAACAAAGCCCACTCCGGTTGCGGTGTCGGCATTCTCAATGCCCCGGATCCGTCTTTCAACCCGACCATCGACACGGATCTTGTCCAAAACTACACCCCAGACGTCCACCCGGATGCCAAGCGGAAAAACAAAATCCATCTGCAAAACACCCTGGGACTGATCGGCAATCCCGAGGCGCCGCTTTTTTTCTGGCCGCACCGCCTGGACCCCATTCAGAAAGGCTGTCAACTGCTCTCCGAGATCCTATATACCGTCATCTCCAGGTACTGGGACCAGGAACTCCAGATCGTATTCGTCGCAAACGGCGATTACCAACACATTTTCAGGGACATTACCGCATTTCATGGCCTCCACCGGCGGGTGGCCGTCTGCGATTTCGACGAGCGGCTGTCCAGACTGGCTTATGGTGCGGCAGACTTCATGCTGATGCCCTCTCGTTTCGAGCCCTGCGGATTGCCCCAGATGATCGCTCCCATATACGGTGTCCTGCCCGTCGCCCACGACACCGGAGGCATTCACGACACCGTGACCCACATCGATATCGATAACCGCACCGGAAACGGGTTTCTCTTCAAACACTACGACAGCCAGGGCCTGATGTGGGCCATGGACGAAGCCATGACGTTTTTTCGCCTGCCCGGTGACATTCGGAACCGGGAGATCCGGCGCATCATGATGGAGAGTGCCGACCGCTTCAATCACAGCGTGACGGCCCGGGAATATATGGGACTATATGAGCGTATGCTTGAAAGACCCCTGGTCACCCCCTCATCCCCGTCCCCCCTTTCAAGGAGTGATGCCAATGAAAGAAACTGATGCGGCATCCACCGATCGACTGGAGGGCCTGCTGGCGACCGACCCATGGCTGGTCCCCTACAAGGCGGCTCTTGAGCAACGGTTCAAGGCAATGGAGACCGCCAGGCGGCGGTTGACGCCCGATGGGCGGTCCCTTTACGATATTGCGGATTCTCATTGCCAATACGGACTCCATCCCACTCCCCAAGGATGGACGTTCCGGGAATGGGCACCCAATGCCGCAGCGGTTGCCCTCGTCGGTTCCTTCTGCGGATGGGAAGAGCGTCCCGAATTCCGCCTCCAGCCCGCAGGGGAAGACGGATCCTGGGAAATCCTCCTACCCCCGGACTCTCTTTCACACCGGGATCTCTATCGCCTAAATGTCTACTGGGAAAACGGATTCGGTCACCGGATACCCTCCCACGCCACCAGAGTCGTGCAGGATCCGGACACCCATATCTTCAACGCTCAGGTATGGGATCCGCCGGAGGAATACCAGTGGCGATACTGCCGAAACTCCCGCCCACTGGAGCCTATATTCATCTATGAAGCCCATGTCGGCATGGCGCAGGAGTCCGAAGGTGTCGGCACCTATCGGGCATTTGCCGACCGGATCATCCCTCGCATAGCCGATGCGGGCTATACCACCATCCAGCTGATGGCCGTTCAGGAACATCCCTACTACGGTTCCTTCGGATATCAGGTCTCCAGCTTTTTTGCGGCCTCCTCACGATTCGGTCCACAGGAAGACTTGAAATACCTCGTCGATACCGCCCATGGCGCCGGTCTGCGAATCGTCATGGACATCGTCCACTCCCATGCCGTCGCCAATGAAATCGAGGGACTGGGCCGCTTCGACGGCACCGATGATCTTTACTTCCATAGCGGAGGCAGGGGGAGGCACCCCGCCTGGGACTCCCGGTGCTTCGACTATGGGAAGCTGCCGGTGCTCCGATTCCTGCTGTCCAATTGTCGCTATTGGCTTGAAGAATATCGCTTCGACGGGTTTCGTTTCGACGGTATTACCAGCATGCTCTACTGGGACCACGGTCTCGGCAAGGCTTTCTCCTCCTACGACGACTACTTCGGAGACAACGTCGACGCGTCCGCCGTCGTCTATCTGACACTAGCCAACGAGTTGATTCATGACATCGATCCCGAGACCGTTACCATTGCCGAAGACATCAGCGGTCTTCCCGGACTCGCGCTGCCAGTCCGGCAGGGGGGTATCGGTTTTGACTACCGGTTTTCGATGGGAATAGCGGATCAGTGGATTCGGCTCACCAAGGACATCAGAGACGAAGACTGGCCCATGGGATCCATATGGCGGGAATTAACCAATCGACGCGCCGAGGAGCGCTCCATCAGTTACGCGGAGTGCCACGATCAGGCGATGGTCGGAGACAAAACCCTCATCTTCAGAATGGCCGATGCGGCCATGTACGACCGCATGGCACTGGAGGACCAGGAGATCACAGTGGACAGGGCCATGGCCCTTCACCGACTCATCCGCTTCATCACCCTTCTGACGGCGGGTCACGGTTATCTCAATTTCATGGGCAATGAATTCGGACATCCGGAGTGGATCGACTTCCCGAGACCGGACAACGGATGGTCTTACCGCTTTGCCCGGCGACAGTGGAGCCTGGCGGACAATCCCGCCCTCAAGTATGCTCAACTAAATGCCTTCGACAAGGCCATGATTCACCTGGTCAGGGCCTACGATGTGTTGGCCGACCCATGGCCCCGCCTCCATTACGAGCACAACGACCATAAGCTGCTGGCATTCGAGCGCGGCGGCCTCTCATTCTTTTTCTCCTTCCACCCGACCCAGTCCTTTTCCGACTATCTGATCGACTGGCACCCGGGTTCCTACCGCATGATATTCAGCACGGACGATCACGTCTTCGGGGGCCACGGCCGACTGACGTCGGACCAGGAACATCGAACCCTCTTTGAGAACGTCGAGGGTCACAGTGGTCGGCATCGCCTCAGTCTCTATCTCCCAAACCGGACCGCTCTGGTTCTCAGACCGGAAGACACCTCCCCGGCGGTTCATGAATAAAGCACTGAGGGAATGATGAGAATCGGCGGTTTTTGCGATCAGCGGCTGGCTTGGTACTGGCGGTAATAGCGGAGGACTTTTTCGACGTAGTCGAGGGTTTCATCGATCGGGGGTACGCATTGATAGCGCTCTACGACCGACGGACCGCAGTTGTAGGCGGCGAGGGAAAGCCCTACCTTGCCGTCAAAACGGTCGAGCATCCACCTCAGATAGCGGGTGCCGGCCATGATGTTTTCCCGGGGATTGTAGGGGTCGCTCAGCTTGAGCGTCTTGAAGTTGAAGGGCATGATCTGCATCAACCCTTGGGCCCCTTTCTTGGAGACAGCCCGATGATTGAAGCCGCTTTCGGCTCGAATCACCGCCTTGATCAACGGGAAGTCGACGCCGTGATGGAGGGCGGCCTCTTCGATGAGGTCGTCAAAGGTGTCGGCCGTCGATAAATAGGGGGGTGCTTTGGATCTCAAATACACACGGTATCGGGATGACGTGGGCGTATTGGTAAAGTGCATGACGCCTTCCGCGTCCTTGTACATATAGATATCCGCAGCGGTGGGTCCGATCCCTGCCACCAGGCAGAAAAAAAGCACCCCTGCCAAGATCTGTCGTCGCTTTCGAAAAAAACCGTTGATTGTTTCATCCACCATACCGGTCGGCCTATCGTGTGTTGAACGAGACGGTTGTCATTGGTAATGGGCCCGTCCAGCCGTCAGGGCTATATTTAGCCTTGAACGGGTCGTTTCGCAAGACGCAACCTCGTCGGCGCCGCCGCCGCCGAGGTCCATTAGTTATTTCGGTCTGTTGGCATGCATTCTTTAGGGGTCGGCAGCCGGTGAGAACGGCTGGCATGTCAGCTGATGGGCATCATGATTTCGGCAAGCCTGCAGGAGGTTTTTCTGAGGTTATCGCTGAGAAGGGTCGCAATCCCTTTCAACAGCTTGATACCGATGTTGGAATGCCGACTGAGTACCAGATCAAATGCCGGCCTGGAAAGAATGTAAAGCTTCGTTTTCACTCTGGCTTTGGCGGTGGCTGACCGCGGCAGGCTCTCAATGACCGACATTTCACCAATGGATTTTCCCCTGCCAAGGGTATTGAGCAGCACGTCTTTTCCGGATGCCCCGTGCTGCTTGATCACATCCAGTTCACCCCTAACGATGAAGCACATGAAGCGGCCTTCATCCCCCTCTCGAAACAGAATGTCTCCGGCATTGAGGTCCACCACCGACATGTGCTTTGCGACCGCTTTGATCTCTTCGGCGTTCATTTTCTGGAATAGCGGTATCTCCAGGAAAAAGTCGACGATGGCTTTTGACAGCTGTGGATCCATGGGTTACTGTTCCCCCTTCAACGACCTGATATGGGAGTATCGGCCAGGTCCGTCGATATTTTACCGGACGTTATCAGAAAACATCCGCTAAAGAAATCGATTTATAACAGCACTGTAACCCGGATAGACCCGGCAGATCGGACCCGATATCGGGCGGCTGCCGCCCTTGCCGACAGCTGAGGAATTCCCATGACAGAACACCTCCCGACACGAGAAAGCGCCTACGCCCTGCTCACCGAATGGAATGAGAGCGACCGACTGATTCGGCACGCTCTGGCCGTTGAAGGGGTGATGCGCTATTTTGCCCGAAAGCGGGGTGAAAACGAAGAGATGTGGGGTATCATCGGCCTTGTTCACGATTTGGACTACGAGCGATTTCCGGAGTCCCACTGTAAAAAAACCGAAGAAATTCTCCGGCGGCACCAATGGCCCGAATCGTATATCCGAGCCGTCACCAGCCATGGCTGGGGCATCTGTACGGACGTCGAACCCCAATCCGAAATGGAGCGAGTCCTCTACGCCGTCGATGAGCTGACCGGCCTGGTGGCGGCCGCCGCCCTGGTTCGGCCTTCCAAAAGCATCATGGATCTCAAGGTGAAATCCATCAAAAAGAAATGGAAGGACAAGCGATTTGCCGCCGGGGTGGATCGCTCCGTCATCGAGAAGGGGGCCGAACGGTTAGGAATGGCGCTGTCGGACCTCATTTCGGACACGATTATGGGGATGCGGGAAGTGGCCGACGACATCGGCCTGGCGGGCAGTTAGCGCTTCGTTCGGACATCGGCGGGTGGCCTTGCCCTTCCCTCGAGGCCTCCCAAGGCGCAGGGAAGCCCCGAGGTGGGTCGGGTGGGTCGCCGATAGCCGTCGGATCGGATACCGCCCTCAACAGGAGGGCCGAGGCATCCGGCAGGAGAGATCAGGCCACTTCCTCGAAGTCCGCATCGACAACCTCCTCCTCGGCCCTGCCGGCTTGGGGGCGAGGGCCAGGGGATCCCTGGTGTCCGCCGGGTTGACCGGCGTCCGGCCGACGGTATGCGGATTCGGCCATCAGGTGGGACACCCGTTTCAATTCTTCGGCCTGCCGACGTATCTCTTCGACATCTTCCCCTTTCATTGCCGCCGACAGATTGGCGATGGCCGCCTGGGCCTGGTCCTTGGAGGCCGCATCGAGGGTACCGCTCATTTCCCCCAGGGCTTTTTCCACACTGTAGATCAAGCCGTCCGCCTCGTTTCTGGCATCGACCAGAGAGCGCTTCCGACGATCCTCTCCGGCATGGGCTTCCGCTTCCTTTATCAGCCGATCGATTTCATCTTGAGTGAGACCGGAAGAAGCCGTAATCCGGATGGACTGGGCCTTGCCGGTGGCCAGATCCTTGGCCGAGACATTCACGATGCCGTTGGCATCGATGTCGAAGGTGACCTCGATCTGAGGAAGACCTCGAGGCGCCGGGGCGATGCCAAGAAGTTCAAACCGACCCAAGGTCTTGTTCCCGACCGCCATCTCCCTCTCTCCCTGCAGAACGTGGATGGATACGGCCGGCTGATTGTCTTCGGCTGTCGAGAAAATCTCGCTCTTCTTTGCGGGTATGGTGGTATTCTTCTCGATCAGGGTTGTCATGACGCCCCCCAGGGTCTCGATTCCCAGAGACAACGGCGTCACATCCAGCAAGAGAACATCCTGCATGTCGCCCTGAAGGATGGCACCCTGAATCGCCGCCCCCGCGGCCACCACTTCGTCGGGATTCACCCCCTTACCGGGCTCCTGGCCGAAGATCGCCTTGACCCGCTGCTGGACAGCCGGCATCCGGGTCATTCCACCGACAAGAATCACTTCTGAAATGTCTTCGGTACCCATTCCGGCATCCGACATAGCCGTCCGGCAAGGGCCCTCGAGTCGATCAAGTAGATCGGACACCAGCCCCTCGAGCCTCGACCGGCTGATTTTCAGATTGAGGTGTTTCGGCCCGCTGGCGTCTGCCGTAATGAAGGGCAAGTTTACCTCGGTTTCCATGGTGGTCGACAACTCCATTTTAGCCTTTTCTGCCGCTTCTTTTAGCCGCTGCAGGGCCATCTTGTCGCTGCGAACGTCGATCCCCGAGGCCTTCTTGAATTCGCTGGCCAGATACTCGATCAGTCTCAAATCAAAGTCTTCGCCTCCCAAATGGGTGTCTCCGTTGGTCGACTTGACCTCAAAAACCCCCTCTCCAATCTCCAGGATCGATATATCGAAGGTACCGCCTCCCAGGTCGAAGACGGCGATCTTCCCCTCTTTTTTCTTATCAAGACCGTAGGCAAGGGCTGCCGCCGTCGGTTCATTTATGATGCGGACCACATTCAATCCGGCAATTTTGCCCGCATCCCGGGTGGCCTGGCGCTGATTGTCGTTGAAATAGGCAGGAACGGTGATGACCGCATCGGTCACCCGTTCCCCCAGGTAGGCCTCGGCGGCTTTTTTCAGCGCCACCAGCACATGGGAGGAAATCTCAGCGGGGCTGTATGAACGTCCCCGAATGGCGATTCGCGTCCCACCGCCGGGGTCTTTTTCGATGAGGTACGGCAGTACCTTCAGATCGTTCTGAATTTCTGTTGAGTCGAAGCGCCGGCCGATCAGCCGCTTGACGCCGAAAACCGTGTTCTCGGGATTGGTGACGGCTTGGCGCTTGGCAATCTGTCCGACGATCCGGTCGCCGCCATCGTTGACGGCCACCATGGAGGGGATCGTCCGGCCGCCGTCCTCATTGGGGATAATCTTCGGGTCGCCGCTTTCCATTACGGCGACAACAGAGTTGGTGGTTCCTAAATCGATTCCGATGGTCTTTCCCATGGTTTCCTCCTTGAAAGAAGATTCTGTTGGCGTCTCAAATGAGATGCCTTAATTAAAGTCACATTACTTTAAATTTTATTAGATATTAATAATGAATAAAAGGTCTGTCAAGGAGGTTGCCGGCCACAGGGAAGGCTATCCGGTGACGGCCCCGAAGGCCTGGAGCCGACGGCAAAACTCGGCCACCGGCGCTTCGAGGGTTTGGATGGCAGCGACCCAAAAGGCCGTTTCGGTAATATCCCGTCCGAGGGTGCGCGCTACGACCTCCTCAACCGGTGCGCTTCCGCTGGCCCTCAGAAACGCTTCGTACCGGGAAAGGAAGTCGAGGCCTTCGGCTCGGAACCGATCCACGAGGAATCGGGCCATCAAAAAACCAAAGGTGTAAGGAAAATTGTAAAATGTCAGATCGGAGATGTAAAAGTGCAGCTTCGACGCCCAGAACAGGGAATCTTCCCCGTTTTCAACCAGAGCATTTCCGAAAATTCGTCGCTGAGTATCGGCCATCAGGGTTTTCAGCCGTGAGGGCGAAACGTTTCCCTCGCAACGTTCGTCGTGAAAGCGCTTCTCGAATTCGAAGCGGACCGTAATATCCAGTAACATGACCGCGGCTCCGGTCAATTCGGCATCCAACATGGCCAACTTGTCCGTGTCGGATACCGACGGTGACCGCTGAATGCTCTCAGCGAGGAGCTGTTCGGCGAAAATCGAGGCGGTTTCCGCCAGGGTCATCGGGTAACGGCAGGCCAGAGGGGGAAGATCCCCCATTAGATGACTGTGCCATGCGTGTCCGGTTTCATGGGCGAGAGTGGCCAGGTCGTTCAAACTGCCGCTGAAGGACATGAAAATGCGTTGTTCTCCGGTCAGCATCGACTCGGTGCAGAAGGCCCCCGGGCGTTTGCCGGAGCGCATTTCGGACTCGACCCACCGGCGATCTATAAGGCTGCGGAAATAGTGCCCCAGTGCGGGATAGGTCGAGTTGAATCCCGCCTCCACCACCCGTTCTCCATCCTTCCAGCTATACCGGGACGAGGTGCCGAGGGGCAGGGGGGCCTCCCGCTCGAAAAAGGCAATGCCGGGCTGGCCGAGATACCGGGCCTTGGCAAGAAAGATCTCTCGTGGCAGATCCAGATGATCCCAGATGGCTCGATACATGGCGTCCAGGGTCGGCCGCCCGATTCCGGACTCGAAAAGAGCGGGGGTCATGAAATCGTCGATCCCGCGATAACAGTTCAGGGTCAAGCGTGAGCCTGCAATGGCATTGATCGCTGCGGCACACACATCGGCGACACCCTCCCACGCCCGGGAGCCCCCCTCGTTGGCACGGGTCCGCACCTGCTTGTCCGGATCCGACAGCAGGGATCGCCACCGGGAAATCGGGAGGATGTCGATCTGTCCGTCACCGGCGACCATGGAAAATTCCAGTCGTCCTGAAACCGTGTCATACAGACGACCCCAGCCGTGGATTCCGTCGATTCCCAGATCTGTGGCCAGCCTTTCTTCACCCGGGTCCATGGAAAACCGGGATTTCATCCGCAACCGCTGAAGAAAATAAACGACCCCGGCGAGGGTGTCCTGAGCGGTTAGTGTCCGGAACCCGTCGTCGGTGGCCAATTTAAGGGCTTGGACAACAATCCCCTCCGCCTTTTCGAGGGCCGCCTCGAGGCGGCTGACCGCCGCCCCCTCCCGGGCATAAGACTCATTGTCGGCATGGGCGGCCTCCAGGCACTCGATATAGGAACGGTAGTGGGTCAAACGGGCCGCTGCCCCTTCGAACCGAAGGAGCCACTCCGACCACCCGGACGCATTATCCGCCGTCAGTGTCCCCAGGTCGTTGCCGTCGGACATGAGACGGTTTACCGCTTCGATCCATTTGGATCGAAAGGCCTGCATTTCCGTACCGTTGAAAACCGGGAAATACCCTGACAGATCCCATTGCACACCGACACCCACGATCACCTCCTGGTTTTTCACTGTGGCCAGATCAAGTGCAGACCGTTTTGACCTTTTTTGCGAAGGCCGCCGCATTCATGCCGGCAATGCAGCCTTCTCCCACAGCCTTTGCAAGCTGCCATGGCAGTCCGGTAATGTCCCCGGCGGCATAGAGCCCAGGGATATTGGTCTCCTGCTGCTTGTTGACCTGAATGTACTTCATGTCGTCGTCCAGCCGGATTCCGAGGTGACCGGTGAGCTCCATCACGCCTTTGGCCCCAAGCTCGATGAATATTCCCGCCGCCCGGATCCGATCCCCGCTGTCGAGGTGGATCTCCTCCACCTGTCCTTCTCCCGAAATGTCCACGACCTTTGCCCCTTCATGGATGACCGCATCGGAGTTAAGAAGTTCGTCCTTGATGGGATCCGCCATGTCCAGAG
Organism: uncultured Desulfobacteraceae bacterium; assembly: GCA_942491115.1. Taxonomy (GTDB): domain Bacteria; phylum Desulfobacterota; class Desulfobacteria; order Desulfobacterales; family UBA5852; genus CALNZV01. The sequence goes on along the minus strand of CALNZV010000020.1, from coordinate 1,115,563 downwards.
AGTCGCAAATCAGGTGAACCTTGCTGGCAATCCTGAGTAGGGTCAAAACCCCGTCGGCAGCGGCACTTTCATTACCGACCACGCAAACCTCCTGACCCTTGAAAAAATGGCCGTCACAATCGACACAATAGCTCACGCCCTTTCCAACAAGGGCCTTTTCCCCAGGGACTCCCAGGTGGTTGCGTTTGGTCCCTGTGGCCAGCACGACGCTCTTGCTTTCAAAGACACTGCCGCCATCCGTCCGCAAAGAAAAGGAGTCGTTCTCCCGACTGATGGACAGGATGATCTCCTGGCTCAGTTCAACGCCCATCTGGCGAACCTGCTTCTGCCCGCGGCGCAGGAGTTCCTCTCCGGTAATGGAAAACAGGCTGAAATAATTTTCGATATGGGCATTGAACAGACTGCTCTTTTTGACGCGCCCCAGAAGGAGCACCGAGACCTTTCGCCGGGCAGCGTGAACGGCGGCCTGAAGCCCTGCAGGCCCGGATCCCAGAATAACGACATCGTAGCAGGTTTTTTCAACCATATGGGTCCTCCTTTTAATCGGATAGGGGTAAACCGGATACAAAACCTATGCATGATTCGATCCCAGTGCCACTTCACGGTCCGCGGCGCCGATGGGATGGCAAACATAGCCCTTGATCCCAAACGACCGATCGCAGTAAATGGGACCAACGACTCCCTATTGGAAATCGCCAAGCAGAAAGGACGGCTCATGACGGATACGCATCTCAATGGAAAGCGCTTGGGCTTTATCGGCGCCGGCAACATGGCCGAGGCCATTGCCAAAGGGCTACTTGACGCCGGGGCTGTTGAGGCCGGGCAGATCATCGCCTCCGACGTGGACGATGGCCGTCGGCAACTCATGGCCGACCGCTACGGCTTCGCCATGACGGCCGACAATCATCGGGTGGTAGCGGATGCCGACATCGTCATCCTCGCCATCAAACCCCAGGTGGTGGCCACCGCTCTGAGAGCCATCGGACCGTCAGCGGGCCCGGACAAGCTCGTTCTCTCCATTGTGGCCGGCTTGACGGTCGCCACCATGGCACAGTTTTTTTCGCAGGGTGCGCGACTGATTCGCACCATACCGAACACGCCGGTCTTCGTCCAGGAAGGCATGGTGGCCATTGCCGTCGGGGACACCGCCGAACCGGACGATTACCGGACGGCAGAGGCGATATTCAGCCCTGTGGCCAAGACGGTGCGACTTGAAGAAAAGTTGATGGACTCGGCCCTCGGGGTTTCAGGCTCCGGTCCGGCCTATGTTTTTTTGATGATCGAAGCCCTCGCGGACGGGGGAGTCAAGATGGGACTTCCCCGGCCGATCGCCCTCACCCTTGCCGCCCAAACCCTGCTCGGGAGCGCCAAGATGTGCCTCGAATCCGGGCGTCACCCCGGAGAACTCAAAGACATGGTGGCGTCCCCAGGCGGGACGACCATCGCCGCCCTTCACACCCTCGAAACCATGGGCCTGAGAGGTGCGCTGATCAGCGCGGTGGAGGCCGCCACCCTGCGATCCGAGGCCCTGGGGCGGTTGGGGCCCCATGGGGACAACGGAAAACAGGAGGCGTAAAATGACCGTCGATAGCATCAGCATGATTCAGCGCCGTGCCATCGAAGGGGAGATGGTTACCGCGATGATCGAGGGTTTCTCAAGGGAGGTCGGTCGGGAAAAGGCCGTCCGTGTGGCATCGGACGTCATTCGGGAGCTGGCACGAAAGAGCGGTCAAGAAATGGCCCTGGAAACCGGCGACCCGTCCCTGCCGACCCTGGCAACCCTGATTCGAAGCATCTGGTGCCGGGACCATGCTTTAGAGATTCGCTTCATCGAGGAAACCGACACATCCCTTCACTTCCAGGTCATCCGCTGCGGCTATGCGGAACAGTATGCCCGGATGGGGCTTTCGGAACTGGGCTACTGTCTCTCATGCAACCGGGACGGGGCCTTTGCCGAGGGCTTCAATCCCGACATTCGGCTCAAGCGTTCTCGAACCCTAATGGAAGGGGCGCCCTTGTGCGATTTTCACTATACGCTCTGAGGGCGGCGGGCTGACCCCACCAACGGAGATATTTCCATGCCCCCACTGAAAACAGGCCCGTCGGACACCGGAATCGATGCCGAATCCCTTCAAAAAGCCGGGCATCCGTATCTGCCGGGGCTGATGGGCATCCAAGTGCACCGGGCGGATGGCGAGGGGATCTTCTGCACCATGGAGGTGCGTGAGGCGCTTTTGGCGCCCAACGGCTTTCTTCATGCCGCATCGGTGGTGGGCCTGGCCGATACCGCCTGCGGCTACGGCACCATGGCGCTGCTGCCAGAGGGTGCAAGGGCCTTCACGACCATCGAACTGAAATGCAATTTTACCGGAACCGCGACAACCGGTCGGCTGATATGCCATGCACACCCTGTCCATCTGGGACGCCTCACCCAGGTGTGGGACGCATCGGTCCGCTCTGAGGAAAAAAACAAGGCCATCGCCCATTTCAGGTGCACCCAGATGATTCTCTTCGAGGACCCGCCCCCCTCAAGGAACTGACCGATTGAGGCGGCTTGCGGACCGGGGCAGGGTAGGGTATGGTCGACTCGGAGCCAAAGGAGGGTTCGATATGATTCGTTTCTTCAAATGCCTGCTGCATCTTGGCGTTTTTATCGTCGGCATCGCCGCATTGTCCCATGTGGACTTTTTCAGCTGGGAGTTGCCCCGAGGGCTCCTGATGCCACTGATCGGTATCGGCTTTCTGGTCTACCTCGTTGCTTTCATGGTCACGGGAGGGTATCGGACCTTTGTCCCCGCGTCAAAACCGTCCGAGTGACCCTCAAGGAATATCGATGCAAACGCCCCACACATTGGAAATCTTCTCTGACTACGTCTGACCCTGGTGCTATTTCATTACCGGCGGTATTGAAAGACTGCGTCAAACCATCCCCTTGTCCACCCGATGGACGGCATTTCCCCTGCACCCGGACACCCCCGAGGACGGCCGAACCCTTGAGGACCTCTTCTCAGGGCGGCCGGTTCATGTCCCGGACATGGTGAACCACCTGCGTCAAACCGCCAGAACCTTGAACCTCCCCTTTGGGGATAGGACCCAGACCTTCAACAGCCGGCTTGCCCAGGAGCTTGGCAAATGGGCGGAATCGGAGGAAAAGGGGGATGCCTACCACGGAGCGGTTTTTCTAGCGTATTTCAGAGATGGCCGGAACATCGCGAAACCCCATGTGCTGAGGGAAATCGTGGAGTCCGTCGGGCTGTCCGGAGATGTTGCAGAAGAGATTATCGCCTCCCGGCGGTTTCGGGAGGCGGTGGATCGAGACTGGTCCCGATCCCGTGCACTGGGGGTGACAGCGGTTCCCAGTTTCCGGTGGAAGGGGGAATGGCTGGTGGGAGCCCAGCCCTATGACCGGCTTCTGGAATGGATTTCGGGCATATCACCGTAACGATATGACATCCCTGCTGCCTGATCCCAGCACACCCCTTCCGATCAGGCCTGGAACGCCGAGTGAGGGTGGTCGAGATCGATTTTTGGGGGATTCAGGGCTTTTTCTTCCCGGTGACGGCTTTCCCGGCGGCCGGTTTTCTCGACGCCCGTGCCTTTGGTTTGGCAGGGGCTTTTTTTACGGGCCGGGCCTTCGACGCCTTCCCAGGGCCAGTCCCTGGTGCTTTCATACCGGAACGGCTGTTGGCAGCGGTTTTTTTCGACACCGTTACCGAAGGCTTTCGGGACGCCTGCAATTCGGACTGCAGATCCAGCTGGAAGCGCACGGGCCCCCGAGCCTTGCCGTCATTGAAGCGGGTGTGCAGGGCGTACTTGGACGTGGGGTGGGACCAAGAGGTCGCGATGGCCACATGCCCTTTCGGGAAAGGAGCGATTTCCACATCGATGAAATCCAGGGGGGCCAATGCCGTTTCCGGCTCCACGAGATCGTCGTTGAGTCCGTAGCAGATTTGCCAGGGCACCTTTCGCTCCTTGAGTCGGTGCAGATTCAACTCCCGGCCGAACATGGTGATGGGCAGCGTCCCTGTCGCGGAGATTGGGGTGTTGTAAGAGGCAAAGCTCATTTCGGTGATGCCCATGGGCAGATCGCTCCGCTCGTAGGTCAACCAGTAGTTCAAAGCTGCCGCGGTTTTGTTGATCGGCGCAGGCTGTCCGTTCCCGTCGGAGTGGCCGAGCAGCATCATATCCCGCCAAAGCGCCAGAAGGGGAGATTCGGTTTCGATACTTTTTAGCTTGTAGATCCACCCCATTAATGTGCCGTCGGCCACCCGGATACCACTGGGCAGTATTTTGGTTCCGTAAGCCAGATCGTTGAAGGCTCCGGGCAAGGTTTCCAGAAATTGGGTCAACCCGCGGCTCCGTGTGCCATCCATGGGAGCCACACAGGTAATGAGCGCATCCACCACGTCATCGAGTTTGCCGCTCAGCAGATCGCAAAGGGCAGTATATCCGCCCTGGCAGTATCCGTTCAAGGTTACCGGCGCACCGTGGCGAGCTGCCAGCTGGGCGCAGAATCGATGGTTGTCCAGAGCATCGTCCTCGGGCATCATCCGCTGCACGGCCTCGTGATCGTCAATGTTCTTGAGGACCCTCACATAGGTGGGAATCCCCTGATTGGCAAAAGCATGGGCGTAGCTTCTGCGATCACCCGGTAGAAAGGAAAGGATATTGGCCCCCAGCACGAACGGCGGGATGATCAGCAGGGGCTTTCCGTCTGTTGCGGGCTTGACGGCGGGATCTGAGGGCAGGACCTGATAGAGAATGAACCGCTCGGTCTCGTCGATTTTACTTGAGGCCGGCTGGCGCTCGAAGTGAAACCCGAATTCATCCTCGACTGCATCGATGGCCTGGGGGAATTCGTGAACCAGGCGGTTCATCAGTGTGGCCATCCGATGGTTCAAGTCATAGACAGCGTCGCAGTCTCCATTGATCAAACACGGAGACGTCGGCTCTATCTCTTTTTCAAAAAAATGGCGGGCGGCTTCAAGGCCGGCCGTTAGCGCCCGACCGGCCAGATCCACGTTCATGGTGCCCAGCTTCAAATAGGTCGACCAGTTCTCGGCCGGGGTCCTAGACCAAACCCTTTCCCTTTCCAGACGGCCGAAATAATGGGTAGCCAGGAGGAACGGAATGGTGAAGGCATTGGTGTATTTGGCGACGGCTGCACTGGCGTTTTGAAGCGCAAGCATGCCATCAATGGCGGCAGCGGTCTGCTGGTAGGCAGCATCCGAAGCGGTGGTCAATATTCTCCCCCTTTTTAGTGCCCTTTTTTATGTCGGCAAGATGCCGATGGCTGGCAGAAGCTGAGCCGTCGCCAAGATACCGTTGGTTGTCGCTCCGAGTCAACAGTAATCCCGTATCTGGAAAAGCCAAGAGATGTCAACGGTATTTAACTGGACCAACCGGGAGACCACGGCCATCGACGAGGTAGCCGAAAGGCCGGATCGGGGCCTCAGATCAACCCCGATCCAGCTGAATGACACCCATGGGCCAACTCCGACAGCCGATCATCCGGCCAGGTAAACCTCCATTTTCTTGAAACCATCATCAACCACCTTTTTGAAGTTGGTGCGGCCGGATTTGACCAGGCCGGCCATCTCGTCGATGGTTTGGCGGTTTTCGGAAGATACCCACGGGGCCTGATTCATCATGCCGGCCGTAAAGGTTTCCATCTGGTCTTGCAGCCTGACCATGGTATCAAAGGCATTCTCAAAGGTGGTCTGGTTGAACTTGATCATCTGCTTCATCATCGTTTTCTGATCCATCATGATTCGCTCCTTTAGCGCTGTGATATGAATGGGTTACTCATGTCTCAATGGGTGGCCAGGATTCGTTCGGCAAGCTACCCAATAAAATAGTGCAGTGCAACAATTCGTTGCTGTCATCTGACAATAGCCAATTTGGAGTAAATGTCAACAATAATTTTTGCATTGCAACAAATAATCCCTTAAACGGCCACCACCCCCCAGGGCCAGGGCGCGATGGACCGATCACCGGCCCACGGATCCCGACCCACACCCCCTGCCCACTGCGCCATGGTTCAACATCTTCTCGAGGGGATCCATAACATCAGTGTGGGCATACAAAGCCAGCCGGGAAGAGATGCCCCAATACGATGGGTGCGAAACGCCGGATCGATCTTACATTGGATTTGATCGCCTGTTCACCATGCCGCCGTTCGGGAGAATGCCCCTTGAACCCATCGACAGCCCATACAGGGATGCCCCCAACTGATGAACCGCCTATATTCAGCCAACTGGATTTCAAGACCCGGAACAGCGGCCCTCTTATCGATTTCTTAAGGAATGCGCTATCTAGTGACGTCTATAATACCTCCTCCTGTCGTTGGGCTTTGGCTCCCACCGGTTTGGGGAGCCCCCTGATCACCATTACCGAGGACCCTTCCGCCACCCCACGGGCAAGGGGAACGGAGGGGCTGCACCACTGGGCGCTGCTCTATCCATCGAGGGATGCACTGACCGGTGCGGTGAAGCATCTGGAACTCACCATCACCCAGGACACCTATCCCGGAACCCTGTTCATGGCGCACGGCGGCTACCACCGCCATCTGGGGATCAAACGTCTGGGGGGGGTGCCCACCCCTCCTCTTCCCACGGCACCCTCCATCGGGTTGATGGCCATACATACGTACCGGACCGTTCACCCCCGCCGGCACCGTCTGTTTCGGGACCCTGACCTTCTCTTGGTTTTCGGGGCCTGATATCGCCCGGAAACGGGGACGAGGGCTGGATGGCACGGTCCAAGGAGACGAGGAAAATAGACCATGACTCCCATCGGCAACCCCTTTTGAGGAGAACCCATGGCACCCATTATCGAACACATCGAAACCCTCAAGCGGAAAGAAACGGTCGGTGAAGAGGATCCCTTCACCCTTCTGGAGGACGAACTCCACGACGCCCTGAGTCTTTATTGGGAGGCGGCGACCCGAATCCTCGAGGGCAGCGGCATCCAATTGATTCAACCGGAAATTAAGGCGTTCGCCCTTCGGAAACAGTTTTTTTCTGCCCTCTTTCTTTATTCCTACCACCAGGCGGACATCTCCCCCCCGCGGCGCATTCTATATGCTGCAGCCAACCAGTGCCTTCGGGGAATCGTCGCGGGCTGCGACAACCTCCTGGACGACGAATACCAAAAAACCCTTGAAACCGATTTGCCGACAAAGGCAACCCGGTTCCGGTCGGTCATGGACATCATGGTGTCCGAGCGGGTGCTGTTTGAACTGCTTTTTACACGATACCGGAAAGGGGATTTTTCAGGCCCAAAACTGCTGGCCGCGAGCGCGGCCTTATTTAAAGCCCTGGCGCGGAGTGGAATGCCGGCGGCATCCGAAGAAGGGGGAGTCTCGGAAATCCTCACACCGGAGGATGTATTGACCTCCGTTCACCATTTCAAAACCGGACTCCTGTTTCAAAGCCCCTGGGCGATTCCGCTCATCTTAGAGGAGATAGAACCGGGGAGCGTCTCTCACCTTCTGACCGCCCTCTATCGAATCGGGCTGGGGTGTCAAGTCATGGACGACATGGTGGATCTGGCGGATGACGTCCGTTGCGGCCGCCACAACTACGTGGCCTCCCTCGTGTATCATGAGGAGGGGAAGGACGCCTGGAAGCGCCTCCGCCGTATCACGAAAATGCCTGAAGACATCCGCTCCGTCGATGGATATTTCCTGACGTTTCCTTCGATTCGCAGAACCGCTTCGATCCTTGTCCGTGAATCCCTAACCGAAGGGCTCCAGGGCCTTTATGACCCGGCTCACCACCATCTGATCGATCCCACCATTCATTTTCTGGCGCGGCGAATCGGTGCCGAGGGTGCCCTGGAGGACGCCCGCTGAAGAATGGGCGTGAGCCTTGGGGCCTGCCCTCTACCTTCGATCATCACCCCTCAGGAAGCCCTTCTCAACGCGGCTGTCACCACCCCCGCCCCTACCAGAGCCACAGCGCCGCAGCGGTTGAACCATCGGCGGGCCGAACGATGCTGAAGGGTCTGTCGAAGCTCTCCGGCAAACAGACCATAGAGAGCGGCGTTGATCCCCGCCAGCAGAAGAAAAGTCGTCCCCAAGACGGACAGTTGGGGAAGGACCGGCGATCCCGGCTGAACGAATTGGGGCAGAAATGCCACAAAAAAGGCGATGCCCTTTGGGTTGGTGGCGGTAACGAGGAAGGCCTTAGTAAACAGGGAGCGGCGGTTGCCTTCCTCTGCTCCCCCCTCTGGAATCTCGACCGCATCCGGACGGGTTCGCCACATCCTGACACCCAGATAGACCAGATAGGCGGCTCCCAACCATTTGAGCACCCCAAACAAGGCGCCGGAGACCGCAAGAACGGTTCCCAGCCCCATCAGGGACAACACCATTGCAGTGAAGTCCCCAAGGAGAACCCCTGCTGCCAGGGGGAACACCACCCCCTTCCCGTGGGCCAAGGCCTGGCTGATCACCAGCAAAATCGTGGGGCCAGGAATGATAAGGACGATAGCGGCCGCAAGCGTATAGGTCATCCAGACATCCAGGGTCATCCGTCATCTCCTGATGGGCATTGAGGGGGATCAGACATCGCCAATGGCATTTTCATCCGGGCCGGGAGGGGAGGGGTTCGACTCCGCGAGCAGCCCTTTCGGGCACTAGCCGTGTTGGTGTTTCACCGAATGGGCGATCTTTCGAGCCATACTCTCCACCGCCATCGCCAGGGAATTCGAAAGGGCCGACCCCTCGGTGTAGTCGGCGGGTACCAGATTGCTGACCCGCTCGTCTTCGATGAAGCCCCAGGCACGGCCCCATTTCTCCCGGCGGTCAGTGTCATAGACGCCGATAGCGATACCCCCGGCGCCTCTAACCAACGAAAAGCAGGGGATGTCCGTATAACCGTCACCCACGACGATCATTTGGTTCCAGGGCACCCGCACCTTATCCGGAGCAACCTTTCGGTTGACCTCGAAGGGCCGTCCCCTGAAGGCATTTCCGAAAAACCCCTTGTGCACCTGAAAGATGTAGCGAGTCTTGTCGGTGAAGCTCACCACTTTTTTGGGAAACCGGATCCGCCCGGACTCATCGTAAGCGAACTCCGAAGCCCAGATATCGGCAAACTGGTGGGCGATGGCCGTATGTCTGAGCACTTCCCCGATGCCGCTGCTGATAAGATAGGTTTCCAGCCTTACCCGTGGGTGAATCCCCCGGATCTGACGGTGAAGTCGTTTGAATATGGTGTCGACCCCCGGATACAGGGACAGTTCCCGTCCCCAGCGCGCCAGGGAGGAGCGGGTGATCGGTTCGACGTCTCCGCTGAAGGACGTTTCGATCATTCGATATAGGTAAGCCGGTATGGGATCCCAGTCGTCCTGGAGAAGCGGCTCTACCTTCTCCTGCCAAAACCGCTGGACATCCACTCCGGACCGTTGCAAAAACCCGGAGGTGCTGTCCGGCGCCAGGGTGTCGTCAAAATCGAAGATGATGGCGATGGTGTCTTGCATCGTCCGTTTTCCTTAGCCATCGAGGGGTGGGCATGGGCTGGGATAGGGGAATCAAATGCGGTCCCCGCAATATTTGCAGTAAACGGCATCCCCGTCGTGTCCCTCGGCTCCGCAGGAGGGGCAGGCCTGGGTGGTTACCGTTCTTCTGGCAGCCTGGGAAATTTCCACGGTGACGATGCCGGTGGGCACCGCGATGATGCCGTACCCCATCACCATGACAATGGAGGCCAGGGCCTTGCCCAGAGGCGTCTGGGGGGACAGGTCCCCATAGCCGACAGTGGTGAGGGTCACAATGGCCCAATAGATACTGTTCGGTATGTCGGTAAACCCGTTCACCTCCCCCTCGACCAGGTACATAACGGATCCGATGATGACCACGATGGTCAGGACGGCCAGCAGAAACACACTGATTTTCCTACGGCTGGCCCGAAGAGCGCTGGAAAGGACCCTGGCTTCGTTTAGATAGGCGGCCAATTTGAAAACCCGAAATACCCTCAGCAGTCTCACGACCCGAAGGGCAAGCAGCGACTGACTGCCCGGAATCATGAAGCTCAGGTAGGTGGGAACGACGGCGAGAAGATCCACGACGCCGAAAAAACTGGTGGCATACCTCAGGGGGCGATCGATGCTGACGAGACGAAGAAGATATTCGACGGTGAACAGAAGGGTGAAAATCCATTCGACGACATAAAGATAGAGGCCGTAGGTGCTTCGAATATTGTAGACGCTCTCCAGGATCACTGCCGACACACTGATCAGGATACTCCAGATCAGCACGACGTCGAAGGCTTTGCCGGCGGTCGTATCGGCTTCGAAGATAATTTCGTGGAGCCGGTGCCGCCAACCGGAAGGGGACGACCGGTCAGCAGATGATGTCTTCATCGGTGGTTTGCTCCTCATGGGCGTCCATCGTCCTGGAGAGAATCGAGCCTCGTCCCCCTCTTCCGTCGCGTCAATGGGCACGCGGCCACAGGCCTCTCGCCTTCAGTTCCTGGGGCAGGAGGCCGTGATAGACGACGGTGTTGACCGGGGTGTCGATCCCCTCTTCCGCTCCCAAACGGACCACGGCACCGTTTTGCTCCATCAACTCTGATGGACGGCCCTGGATGAGGTCACGCTGCATTGAAGCCGTTGCCTCTGGGGGAATGGTATCCATCAAAGCGAGCTGTTTCCGGGTAATGTCGTCCCCCAGCCCGACCCCCCGGACCTTGGCAACAGCCACCACCTCATCCATCATGGCGGTCAGAAGCCCACGGGTTTCCGGAAGCCGGCATAGCGTTCCCACCGGAGCCCGGGTAATGGCTCCGAGGCCGCTCCACGCCGACATCATGGTGAATTTTTCCCACATCGCCCTTCGAATGTCCGGCTTGACGACCACATCCATACCGGATGCGTTGGAAAACAAGGCCCTGAGCCGGTCGATTCGCCCGCTTGGGCGGTTGTCCAGCTCTCCGAAGGCGATCAAGGGCTTTCCACCGGAATGGCGAATCACCCCCGGGGATTCGATGAAGCTGATAATCCGACAGAGACCGCCGGTAACGTGGCGGCTGCCGATGACCGCTTTCAAATGATCCGGCGCCTCGATGCCGTTTTGAAGGGGAACGACCGCTGTTTCCGACCCGAGGAGAGGTCCCATGGCTTCCGCCGCCTTCCGCACCTGCCAGGCCTTGACCCCAAGGAGCACCGCGTCAACCTTCCCCACGCCGGCCGGATCATCCGTGGCCACCACTGGATAAATCCGGACGTCCCCGGCAATACTGTTCACCCGAAGCCCGTCGGCTCTCATGGCATCGAGATGATCCCCCCTGGCGATAAAGGTCACGTCCGCCCCGCACTGGGCCAGCCTCGCTCCGAAATACCCCCCGACACCACCGGCACCGAACACACCAATTTTCACCGCTTCCTCTCCCTGGTATGGTTTCTAAATCGACCCCCGGCCCCCCGGTCTCTTGAAGGGGAGCCCAGGTGCATGATAGTCATCTCAGTACGCCGGGGATATGTCAATCTTAAGGGATCCGAAAAGCGGACCGGTCAAAACGGATCACCGCAGATTTGATTTTGAACATTCCCGAAGCCGGCGGGACCAAAACCCATCTGGCATCCGACAACGGCAGGGGCGATACCCGTCTCTACCGTGGGAAACTGATTTGACATCCCGGTCTTGGTTCTCATTTTTTTAGTGATTTCTCTAAACGGAGATGGTAAAAAACCGATCCGAATGGGCCGGCGACTGTCGAACGGCCTTAAATGGCTTCATCCTAAACCACGGCCGTCAGATGGTAAAACGAATCAGTATCACCATTGTCGGGCTCATCATCGTCGTGGGTGCCCTGGCGGGTGTTAAAAGTCTTCAAATCTCTCGGATGGTGGCCCAGGGAAAACAATTTTCCCCTCCACCGGAAACCGTCACCATCGCCAAGGTGGCTAGCGATCGCTGGGAATCAGCGATGGCCGCGGTCGGGTCCCTGGAAGCGGTCCAAGGAGTCACCGTCACCGCGGAGCTGACCGGCAGAGTCCACAAGATTGCCTTCGAGCCCGGGACAGCGGTTGAGGCCGGATCCCTGCTCGTCCAGCAGGACATATCGACGGAATCTGCCCGGCTCCGGGCCGCTCAAGCCACGGTGTCCCTCACCAAGGTCAATTTCCGGCGGGCCAAGGAATTGTTGTCCGAAGAAGTGGTAACCCAGCAGGCTTTCGACAAAGCGGAGGCCGACTACATCCAGGCCGTCGCCGAGGCCGACAACATCCGCTCGATTATCGCAAAGAAAACCATTCGAGCCCCTTTTTCCGGACGTCTCGGTATTCGACAGGTCAACCTTGGCCAAATTCTTAACGAAGGGGATCCCATCGTCTCCCTACAGGCCATGGACCCGATTTTCGTTAATTTCTCCCTCCCCCAACAACGGCTGCTCTCCATCGAACCGGAACTCGATGTAAGGGTAACGACGGACGCGCTGCCCGGGAGATCCATCGAAGGCCTGATTACCGCCGTCAATCCCGAGGTAGACTCTGGAACGCGCAGCATCAAAATCCAAGCCACTGTCGGCAACAACGAGGAGCGCCTGCGGCCGGGAATGTTCGTGAATGTTGAGGTCATCCTTCCTAAAGTAAAAACCGTTTTAACCATCCCCGCTACCGCCGTCCTCTATGCTCCCTATAGTGATTCGGTGTTCGTGGTGGAGGAAAAGAAAAGCGACGGCGGAGGCCAGGCGGGTCTCGCGGTCCGCCAGCAGTTTGTCAGACTCGGCGAAAAGCGGGGCGATTTCGCGGAGGTGGTGTCGGGACTTAAGGAAGGTGAGACTATTGTGAGCACCGGCGTTTTCAAGTTGAGAAACGGGCAGCAGGTGGTGGTCGACAACACCCTCTCCCCCGAATTCAAACTGGCCCCCAAACCCGAAAACAGCTGATCCCTGCAGCCACCCACAGGCCAGCACGATCCGAAGCGCCATCAATCCATGAAGCTAACCGATCTCTTCATTCGACGCCCCGTTCTCGCCCTCGTGGTCAGCCTGGTGATTATTATCGCCGGACTACAGGCCGTTCGATCCCTCAACGTGAGGCAATACCCCCGAAGTGAAAACGCGACGGTCACGGTCACCACCGTGTATGTGGGGGCCAGCGCCGATCTGGTGAGAGGATTCATCACGACTCCCCTTGAGCGGACGATCGCCGCCGCCGACGGCATCGAATACATTCAGTCGGAGAGCGAACTGGGGTTGTCCACCATCAATATTCGGCTCAAACTTAACTATGACGCCACAAAAGCCCTTGCCGAAATCAGCTCCAAGGTGGACCAGGTTCGACAGGACCTGCCACCCGAAGCCGAGGTGCCGGTCATCAATATCGAGTCGGCGGATAGTGAGTTCGCATCGGCTTATCTGAGCTTTACCTCCGACATTCTTCTCCAAAACGAGATCACCGATTATCTGGTTCGGGTCGTGCAACCCCGGCTTTCCGCATTGGAAGGGGTTCAGCGTGCCGACATTCTGGGCGCCAGAACCTTTGCCATGCGCATCTGGCTCAAGCCCGAGCGGATGGCCGCCTACGGTATTAGTCCCATTCAGGTTCGCGAGGCCCTTGCCGCCAATAATTTCCTATCCGCCCTTGGAAGAACCAAAGGATCCCTCATACAGGTCAACCTGACCGCCAACACGGATCTTCAAACCGTAGACGAATTCGATCGTTTGGTCATCCGCGAGGAGGGAGGGGCCATCGTTCGCCTGAGGGACATCGCCCATGTGATGCTGGGAGCCGAAAATTACGAGACGGAGGTGAGGTTTTCCGGCCAGACGGCGGTTTTCATGGGCATCTGGACCCTGCCGAATGCCAATGCACTGGATGTCATCAAGCGGGTTCGGAAAGAAATGACGGCCGTTCAAAGGGAATTGCCAAGCGGCATGGAGGCTAGGGTAGCCTACGATGCCACCGAATACATCGACAATGCCATCCGTGAGGTGGTCAAGACCCTCGGCGAAACCCTACTGATTGTCGTGGTGGTCATTTTTTTCTTCCTGGGATCAATGCGTTCCGCACTGATACCGGTGGTGGCGATTCCCCTGTCCCTGATCGGGGCCGTCTTTTTGATGCAGGTATTCGGCTTCACCATCAATCTGCTCACGCTTCTGGCCATCGTGTTGTCTGTGGGGCTGGTGGTGGACGACGCCATCGTGGTGGTGGAAAACGTAGAGCGGCACATTGGAGAAGGTAAACTCCCCCTCGATGCCGCCCTTCTGGGCGCCCGGGAACTGGTCGGACCGATCATTGCCATGACGGTGACCCTGGCAGCGGTGTACGCGCCCATCGGATTTCAGGGAGGACTCACCGGAGCGCTTTTCCGGGAGTTTGCCTTCACCCTTGCTGGAGCGGTGGTGGTATCCGGGGTGGTCGCCCTGACGCTATCCCCGATGATGTCGGCAACGCTGCTGGTGCCGGGAATGGCGAACAGGGGTTTGGCCGGCCGCATATCCAGAGGGTTCGGTCGCATTCGGCGCATCTACGGTCGTTGGCTGGCCACGACCCTGGCCGCCCGACCGGCGGTCTATCTGGTTTGGTTAGTGATAAGCCTGCTCTCGGCCCCCATGTTTATGATGTCGGCTAAAGAACTCGCGCCGACCGAGGATCAGGGGGTGGTGTTCGGCATTCTCGACGCAGCCGCCAACGCCACTCTGGATCAAACCAGCCGGTTTTCGGCGGCGGCCAACGAGGTGTTCCTCAGCGTTCCGGAGGCCGATTTCACCTTCCAGATCACTTTTCCCAACTCCGGTTTCGGGGGACTCGTGACCAAACCCTGGGAGGAGCGCGAACGAACCGTGTTCGAGATCCTTCCCGAGGTGCAGCAGAAGTTAAGCCGTATTCCGGGCATCCGCATATTCCCCGTCACGCCGTCGGCGCTTCCGGGGGGAGGTCAGTTTCCCGTTGAGTTCATACTGGCCGCAACGGCCGAGAGCGATCAGATTCTCTCATTGGCAAGCCAGATCCGGTTGGCCGCCATTCGCAGCGGGCTTTTCGCCTTTCCGCCCCTGATCGACGTCAAGATCGACCAACCCCAGGCGGAACTGATCATCAACCGGGACAAGGTGGCCGATCTGGGCCTCAACCTTCAGCAGGTTGGCGCCGACCTCGGTTCTATGCTGGGGGGGGACTATGTCAATCGATTCAACATTTTCGGACGCAGCTATAAGGTCATTCCCCAAATCCAACGCATGGACCGCCTCAATCCGGCCCAACTCAATGATATCTATATCTCCGGGGGCAATGACCGCCTCATCCCGTTGAGCACCATCGCCACCATCAGAAACGTCACGGTGCCTCGATCCTTGAATCGGTTCCAGCAGTTGAATGCCGTCAAGATCAGCGGGGTGGCGGTAAGGCCCTTGGACGAGGCTCTGGGATTTCTGGAAGCGGAAGCCGCAAAGATCCTACCCGATGGGTATGTGCTCGACTACACTGGAGAATCCCGCCAACTGCGCACCGAAGGCAACAAATTTCTACCGGCATTCGGACTGGCCATCACTTTGATTTTCCTTGTGCTGGCCGCCCAGTTCAACAGTTTCCGAGATCCCTTCGTCATTCTCGCCGGATCGGTTCCTCTGGCCATGTTCGGAGCCCTCATCTTCACTTTCCTGAAGATGCCGGATCCCAATGTGGCCTTCTGGACCAAAGGGTGGACGACCACATTGAACATCTACTCCCAGGTGGGACTGGTGACCCTGGTGGGCCTGGTGTCCAAGAACGGAATTCTGATCGTCGAGTTCGCCAACCATTTACAGGAGCAGGGGCGAACGAAGCTGGAAGCCGTCCAGGAAGCCGCCATGACCCGCCTTCGTCCCATTCTCATGACCAGCGCGGCCACCATCGCCGGCCATTTTCCCCTGGTTCTGGTAACGGGCGCCGGGGCGGCGGCCAGAAATTCAATCGGGCTTGTCCTGGTGGGCGGCATGGCCGTCGGAACCCTGTTCACCCTGTTCGTCATCCCTTCCATTTACATGCTGGTGGCCCGGGACCATTCAAAGCTCTCGGACCGGATCCCCGCAGCCTAGTCATGATGGATCTTTTCCAATCCTTTCGATGGTCCCATGCCATCCATTGACATTTCCCTTGCCCCCGCCGGAACGCCTCCATTCATTTCTTTAGGATTTAGCTGAAATGACCATCCCGTCCACGGGTCCATCTTCAAAGAAAAATTCTCAACCATGGATGCTTTCCCGGTTACCGGCTGTTTCGATAACCATAAGGTGTGCCCTTGACAGCCCGTAACAACTGATACACTTAGAAGTAACAGTTGATATGGAGGATCTGATGGCACTCCCAAAAAAGGTAAAATGGTTGCTGTTGATTCACCAAATCCCTCCCAAGCCCAACTCCCTCAGGGTTAAGGTTTGGCGGCGTTTGCAGCAGGTAGGGGCCGTCGCCATCAAAAAGTCGGTGTACGTCATGCCCCTTTCCGAGCAGTCGCTGGAGGATTTAAGCTGGACGCTCAAGGAGATTGGTGACGGCGGCGGGGAGGGATCGATTTCCGAAGTGCAGTTTGTGGAAGGGTTGACCGACGAGCAGGTCATCGCCTTATTTCAGGCTGCCCGCAAATCAGATTACCAAAAAATCATCCAAGAAGCGACGCTACTGCTCACCGAGTGGTCCTCCGGAAATATCGACCCCCAGGATCCGGCGGTGAGGGGGCCGGCACAGGTATCAAAGCTCCAGCGTCGATTTGACAACCTGGCGGCCATCGATTTTTTCCACCCGCCGGAGCGAGAAATGGCCAAATCGTCAATCCGTGACCTGGCGGCCCGCTTGTCCGGTCAACGATCCGATGAAATGGCCGTTACCAATACCCTTGATGGCCTGAAAGGAAAAATCTGGGTAACCCGAAAAAACCTCTTTGTGGACCGCATCGCCTGCGGTTGGCTGATCAGGCGTTTTGTGGACAAAGCCGCTGTTTTCAAATTCGTCGACGCCAATGCGTATACACCCAGTCCCGGTGAAATACGGTTCGATATGTTCGAGGGCGAGTTTACCCACGAGGGAGATCGATGCACGTTTGAGGTGATGATCCAGCAGTTTCAGATTCAGAATCGGGGGCTTGGTCCTTTATCTGAAGTGATTCACGACATCGACTTGAAAGACGCCAAATACGCTCGTTCCGAAACGGACGGCGTAAACGCCTTGGTGAGAGGACTGGTGGCCTCCCAGCCGGACGATGACCAGCGCCTGACCGAAGGCATCCAACTGATTGACAACCTGTATGCCTATTTTGAAAGAGAAAAGGGGAAATAATTCCCTTGCCGCGGCGAATACGCCCCATGTTTGAAGGAATAACGGGTGAGGAGGCCGCCGGGGGATTGTCCATCACTTGAGGGGCGGTCGCAACGGCACGTTCAATCCGCTTGTCGAGGATGTCCAACTGCTGATGGACCAAGCGTTTACCTATTTCGGCTCCCGAAAACAACCGAAAAAGGACCGTTTGAAAGGAAAACCACGATGAAATGGATAACCCGATCCCATGTCCACGTCGACCGCGTGGCCTGCCCCTGGCTGATTACCCGGTTTGTCGACTCGGAGGCCGAATTTCAGTTCGCACCGAAAAGCAGGGTGATGGAAATGGCCAAAAAGACCGGGGCGATTGCCTTCGACACCCCCGGGGCCGAGTTGCATCACCGTGACGCCCTGTGCACCTTCGATGTGATCATCGAGGACTATGAATTGACCGACAAGGCACTGTTGCGCATGGCCAAAATCATCAATGCCGCCGACACCAATCGTCTGGATGCCGACCCGCTGGCAGCTGGTTTCGAAGCCATCGCCGTGGGCTACAGCCTGCGCTTTCCGGACGACATGGAAAACATCGAAAGACAATTCGAGGTCTACGACGCCCTGTATGCCTGGTGCCGGCTGGATGTGGCCGGAATCGAATTATAGAGGGAATCCACCATGGCAATTCGTGAGACCATCAGGGCCGGCACCGCGGGAATCTCGGGTGTTCTGGCCCTGCAGCGCGGCACCGTCGGCGTGCCGGCCATGGTAGTGTTGATGGGGGTGGTGCATTTTTATGGCAGATCAGACCGGAAACAAATCTGGTTGCGGCCTTCATTTTCGGGACCATCGGCACCGTTGGATTTGCGATTTTCGGCCGTGATACCCAGGTGCCGGACGTCAATGGGAAGACCCGACATCGCTCTTCTCTATAAGACCAATGCGCGCTAACCCGTCGACTAGGAAGAGGGGGGGCGTGGCACAGGGAGAATCGATCCGACCATCCATAATGAACAGACGTCCGTGATCCGTCGATACTTGGGAGGAGTAATGAAGACGCCATCACAGTCATTACCGTCAACGACGGTTTCATTCAAAGAGGCTTTAAAGTTCTGGACCAAGTTGGGATTCATCAGTTTCGGTGGGCCAGCCGGTCAGATCGCTATCATGCACCAGGAAGTGGTGGAGCGCCGGCAATGGATCGGTGAAAACCCCTTTTTGCGGGCCCTCAATTTCTGTATGCTGCTACCCGGTCCTGAAGCCCAGCAACTGGCAACCTACATTGGTTGGCGACTCCATGGCACCTGGGGCGGTATTGCGGCTGGATCGCTTTTCGTGATCCCTTCGATTTTTGTCATGCTACTGTTAAGCTACCTGGCGGTTGCCCATATCGACATCCCCGCAGTCGCTGCCGCTTTCTATGGGATCCAGCCGGTGGTGGTCGCCGTTGTCATCGAAGCGGTGCTGCGCATCGGCAGCAAGGCACTTAAACATCCCGTGCTCTATCTATTTGCCGCATTGGCGTTTGTGGCCATCTTTTTCCTCAAAATCCCGTTTCCCTATATCGTGGCAGCGGCGGCGATCGGCGGTTTGCTCATGCAGAGACGGCTGCCCCAGGTGTTCTGCAAGGGTTCCTTTGACCCCCAATCCCGTGAATGCCGAATCGAAGCCGAACCCGTCAGCCACCGGAACAGCGCTCAACCGACTTTTTTCCACCTCTTAAAGGTCTTTCTCATCTGCCTCTTCCTGTGGCTAACAGTCGTCGGGAGCATCTGGATCTGGCGGGGCTCCGGTGACACCCTGACCCAGATCGGCTTGTTTTTCACCAAGGCGGCCTTTGTCACCTTCGGTGGCGCCTATGCCGTGCTGAGCTATATCACCGACGTCGCGGTATCCGGTGGCTGGCTCTCCACACAGCAGATGCTGATCGGACTGGGTCTGGCCGAATCCACCCCCGGACCGTTGATCATGGTCACCCAATATGCGGGATTTCTGGCAGCCTGGAACCTGCCCGCTGGTCTAAGCCCCCTGACAGCAGGCATTCTCGGTGCCCTGATCACCACCTATGTGACCTTTCTGCCCTGCTTTTTTTTCATCTTTGCCGGTGCGCCTTTTATCGAGGCCATGGCCGGCAACCAGCGTCTCCAGGCCGCGCTCACCGGTGTGACCGCTGCCGTGGTGGGGGTGGTGCTCAACCTGGGGGTCTGGTTCGGATATAAAGTCATTTTGCCTAGCAGCGGTATCGATCTTTTTGCCGGGATATCCGCTGTGATCTCGTTAGCATTACTGCAAAGATTTCATTTTCCCATCCACTATCTGGTTCCTTTGGGCGCTGTGGCGGGAGTCATCTGGAAATTGGCGGTTTAGTATCGGATCAGGAGAAAGATCATGACCCATTCCATCGACATCAAAACGTTGAAGAAACGCCTCTCAAACGACGAAACAACGATTCTTTTGGATGTGCGCCGCCGGGGGGATTACGAAGCCACACCGAAAATGATTGCCGGGGCGGCATGGCTTGATCCCGAAAAAATCGACACATGGTCCGGGCAACTGCCCACCGGTAAGCGTCCTGTGGTCTATTGCGTCAAGGGGGGATCGGTCAGCCAATCCGTGACGGAGCGGTTGCGCAGGGAAGGCCTCGATGCGGTGTTTCTCGAAGGAGGCCTCAAGGCGTGGATCGACAGCGGTCACTCCGTTCAGGACGTCCGACATTGAAATCGGTAGATTCATGCATCCGACATTGACCTGTTCGCAAGGCCTGGGGTTCCGAGGATGAAATCACCCAAGGCCTCATGGTCGGTAAAAAAACCCTGGAGATCGCTGCTTCTGATTCGTTGTCGCCGTTCAGGGTCGATCTGACAGTGACCGATTTAAGATACTTGTCAGACTCACTGTAGCACTATGCCCATTTCAACAAGAGTGCAACCATATGATATTATTGCATCCGCCCGCACCTTGGCGACCGCCGACCCGTCTTCCATTCTCGTCAGTAGGATGCGCGTTCGAACAACATCATCCAGTTTGGCTCCGGCGCGCTCAATCGCATCCTGAATGATCTCCATACATCATTACAGAACGGTCTTACCGATACTTTCCGCTCATGTGGCGGGTGGCGTGTCGAACCGTTCAAATTCTTCGAAAAATGCCTTGACAACGGCCAGTTTGCGATCACGATCCGGGGCCCTGCCGACCGCCACTTTCAGAAGCGGCCTCCAGCCGATGTCGCTCCAGATGTGGCGATCCCCTTTCAACGGTCGACACTGGCGGTCGAACAGCTGCCGGGCACGCCAGAACAGGCAGTCTAAAATCAGCCAGGTGCGAAGATCGATAGCCGCTTCGATCAGTTCACCGTCGTCATCCACCAGGTCGCTTTCCCAGGAGGTGGCAGCTGGGTTGCAGATCCTCTCCGGTCGGGGATCCGAAAGGAAATCATCCGGGTAGGGGAATCGAGGGGTCTCGAACCAGTAGTATTGGGAAAAACATGCATATCCAATATATCCCCCCATCTTTTCGGGTTCCCAGTCGACCAGGTCCGGATGGTAGAGGATTTCAATATGGTGGGGCTGAAGGGGCAGCTCTGTGGCCTCCAGATGGTTGACAAGCCAAGAGCAGTAATTTTCCAGGTCTGTCGGCCATTCGAAAGGGCGGCCTCCCGGATGGACGGGCATGGAAAAGTCGGAAAAATCCGGTATCCAGTATTCGTGGGGTGGCGGTACGTTTCTGTCGTTGATCAACATGATGATATCCTGAAGGGAACGGATTGAATCCATTCGTCTCAGAACAGGGGCATTTGGACGGGACCCCGTTCTTTGGCTCGATTTCCAGAAAAGGCTAGGGTTGTTTTAAGACGTTCTTCGATATCCGCGATAAAAGGTGACGGGGTTCGGCGCGTTTTTACCCCTCGAATCGACCGCTGACGGGCCCAGGACAATACCAGCTGCTCTTTGCCCCGTGTCGCCGCCACATAGAACAGACGTCTTTCCTCGTCGAGATCGTCGGTCTTCCGACCGTCGGTTCGATAGGGAATCAGGCCATCCTCGCATCCGGCAATGAAGACCACCGGGAATTCGAGACCCTTGGCGCTGTGCATGGTCATTAGGGTGACCTTTTCGACGTCATACCGATAGAGATCGGTATCTGTCTGAAGGCTCAATGCTCTGAAAAATCCTTTGATATCCCTTGAAAAAGAATCGGAGATGTCGACCAAACGGCTGGCCGCGCCCCGGAGGGTTTCAGACTCGAGAGCCGTCGACAGCACGGTGAGCAACCGATACCGGACCGATGCACCGGAAGCGGAACCCCTCAACGTCTCGACGGAATTCATTAAGGAGACCAACCCCGTCTGTTGGTTGGCCGACAGGCCTGGAATCCGTTCTTCCTTGGCCGCAACCAAGGCCGCCTCAACACCCATGCCTTTGTCCAGGGCCCAGGCCCTGAACCGATTGCCTATGGGTTTTGAAGGGACAGCCCTCTGTCCCTTCAAGACGGCATCCACGTCTATAAAACTTCCGATTCCCTCGGCCAGTCGAAGAAGCGCCAGAGGCTCGGCAATGCCCGGTTGATCCTGCACCGCCGTACGGCTGGCCGTCTGACAAGGTATTCCGGCCTCGCCCAGGACCTTGGCAAGAACATCGGCCTGGGACCGCGTTCGAAATAACACCGCAATATCCGAAAACCCTTTCTGGGACTTGATTCCGGCAGCATCCACTGCATCGAAATCCATGGAATAAAACCCCAACCCGCCCACAAGGGCTTCAATGCGTTTTCCGATGGCGACGGCCTCCGATACTTCCGATCCGGACTGAAACACATCGATCCCGGGCCCTCCCTCGACGGTAGGGGTCAGTGGGGGGCGCTCGCCATCGGCGGGGGGCTGATCCCGGATAATGTGGTGAGCGGCTTCCAAAATCATCGGGGTCGATCGATAGTTTCGGTTCAATCGAATGACACGGGCCGTTGGATAATCTTCGACAAACCGGTTGAAATAGGCGTTGTCGGATCCTCTGAATCCATAGATGGACTGGTCCGGATCACCAATGGCAAACAGATCGTGGTCCGGCCGGGTCAATCCCCGAACCAGCCGATACTGACCGGGGTTCAGATCCTGGTATTCATCGATTAATATATGCTTGAACCGGTTCATGAGCGATCGCCGATATCCGTCGTCGGATTCAATCCAGCGGACCACCTTGAAAATGATGTCGTCAAAATCAAGGACGCCGAGGGTGTCAAGCAGGACCTGGTAGCGCTGATAGACATCAGTCCACCGGTCTCCGTCATCACCTGTCGGGACCCACTCCTTCGGGGACAACAGCTCTTGTTTGGCGGAAAAAAGGGCCGCTATCATGGAGGAATCGGGCGTTATGTTTGCGGTATCGAGAATCGATCGAACCAAGGCCTGTCGCTCGGCATCGTCGATCACACGGTAGCCGGCTTCCGGCCGTTTTTCTTTGATCAGTTCCAGGCACAGTCCGTGAAAGGTTCCGACGAAGGGCGGGAAATCGCCGTTTGAAAGAAGCGTCTTCAACCGGGCGCCGAGTTCTGTCGCGGCGCGATGGGTGAAGGTTATGGCAAGAATCGTCTCCGCCCCAACTTCTGTTACGGTGATCAATCGATGGATTCGGCGGATAAGGGTATGGGTTTTTCCCGTTCCCGGTCCTGCCACGATCAGCAGGGGGCCGCCGGAGTGATTCACGGCCTGCTGCTGTTCCGGATTCAGGGTTTTAACGGACCCCGCCACCGGTTCGGCCTTACCGGTAGATAGATGCTTGAGACGTTTTGACGTTGAGGGGATTCCCAAACGACTGGCTTTCCAGGGGGTCGGCGGGACCTTGGACGGGCCGAAGAGGTGGGATTGCCCCATCAGCCTCTCCCGTTCTCCGTCTTCAAACAAGCGGATGGTTCCAAACTCCCCGTCGTACCCGGCGGCAATGACCACATCACCTCGGCGCATCCGTCGGATTGATTCTCCGAGCAGCGGGATGCCGGCCTCCTCAATGATTGCAGAATCCATGTCTTTTAGAACCATGAGTTCGCTGCCCAGGACGGAGAGAAGATGATCATAGGCAGCCGCAACCTTCTTTGTTGCGCTTCCGCACCTGAATATTTCTGCCAGAATATCGATCAGAGGAATCAGGCTGGTAAAGGGAGGCGTTGGATGGATAACTGAATGACCGGCCCGATCCGAGAGTGCTTCGACCCGGTGAAGAACGCCAAGGGTCAAGGGCTTTCCACAAACCGGGCAGAGCCCTCCCATCGATTGGGATTCCGCCGGTGAGAGCCGAATCTGGCATTTGCGGTGCCCGTCTAGATGATATTTTCCTTCTTCCGGAAAGAATTCGATGGTGCCGAGAAAGCCTCCCGATGCCGGCCTCTTGATGGCGTCGAAAAGGGCACTGTAGGATAGATGGGTATCAAACAAATTGGCTTCCCGGCCCAGTTTGGCTGCGGAATGGGCGTCTGAATTGGAAATCAGGGTCAGTCCGTCAAGATCCGATACCCGGCGGTTCATGGGAGGATCCGACGACAATCCCGTTTCAACGGCGAAAATGTGTGACGACAGATCCCCGAAACAATCGGCGAGACGATCGAAACCGCTTTTTGAGCCCAGAAGAGAAAACCATGGGGTCCAAATATGAGCGGGGACAAGGACGCCGCGGCTGCTGGTTTCTATAATCTCGTTGAGGAGGTCACGGGCGTCCATACCCAGTATGGGTCGACCGTCGGAGTGGATATTACCGATTCCGGCCAACCGGCGATTGAATCGCTCCTGACTGTCCAGATCCGGGAAGAAAACAATATGGTGGTTCTTTCGGGTTCGACCGTCTTTTTTGTAAATGCAGCTGATTTCGGATTGAAGAACAAACCGGACGCTCCTCCGGCACCCCTTCGGGACGGTTGCATCCACCGTTGTCGACAGCGGGGGTATTAGTTTGAACAACCCTTCCTCGGCAGGCTCGAGCTTTTCTTTGATTTCCGCCATCCATTCCGGATGGGTAGCGTCACCGGTCCCCAGTACGGTAATCCCCTTGCACTGGGCCGAATGGTGAAGACTTTCCAGATCGAGTTGCTTCGAGGTGGCTCTGGAAAAGCGCGAATGAATGTGAAGATCGGCAATAAAGTCCATAGAAAACCCTTTGGGTCGCGGACGAGGTAAATCACCAAAACCGTTTAAAATATCTTGTATAAATACTCAAAAAAAGCTATATTTATCAAGTTTAGCACTTTGATTCCACCAGATATTGTAGTGGCGCTCAAACATTCATTTGCCAACCATCGGAACGGACGACGATCATGGGGTTATTGTCCTCATCCATATCCCTGACTCAATATAAGGTGATGGGACAGCTTGACGACCCGGTGATGGACACCGTTCGAAACGGCCTTCAGCGAAACGCCATTTCAGACATCGATAACGACCCGGATGCCATCGTTAGCGGCTGGACATCGTTCAACCATCCATTTGCCCCGGATTTCAGCGGTTCGGAACTGATGATCGGATCGGATTTCCTTTTCTCCCTGCGGATCGACAAAAAGGCGATTCCATCCAACGTATTAAAAAAACACTACATCCTTGAAATAAATAAACAACTGGAAAAAACCGGGAGGGCCTTTCTATCGAAAAACGAAAAACAATATATAAAAGACCACGTGGTTCAGGTTTTAAGCCTCAGGATACCGGCCACTCCCAATGTATACGACATCGTATGGCGCTATGAGGAAGGGTTGCTGTGGTTTTTTACGAACCTGAAGGCGGCAAATGAAGAATTGGAAACCCTATTCAACCGATCTTTCAAACTGAGCCTGATCCGCCTGTTTCCTTTCACCACCTGCGAATTGACATGCGGACTGTCCGACGCGGAACGGGACAGGGTTTCGACATTGCGGCCGACACAGTGGGTGAATTAATACGATGATCGACGTGGCACATGCCTATCGACGCTATCAATTCCTCGGCGATGAGTTTCTGACATGGATTTGGTATGTGGTCGACAACCGCTTCGACCGGCTTCATGATCTGGATCCGGATTTGGTATCCCTTCACATCGGCAATCGGATGGTGCTGCAAAATCGAAAGCCCAACGAGGGAATCGAAACCATTACCATCAAAGGCGATCATGCCGACCTCGATGAAGCGGTCCTGGCCATTAAAAAAGGGGCAATGGTTGCAGAAATCCACCTCGTCTATTCGACGGGCGATCATGAATGGACATTCACCCTGAAGGGAGAGAGCCTCAACATCGCCAACCTCAAAACCCCCGAGAGTTCCCCGAGGGAATCGGCGGATGAGATGGAAGGAACGGTGATCGACAAGCTTTACTTTATCGAGCGAATTACCCGCCTGGTCCATGGACTCTTTCAGCGTTTCATTCGCATCCGCATTACCGACAACTGGCAACAGACTGAACTCCCGGCCATACGGAAATGGTTAATCGCCCATTGATTCTCTGGCGCCGTCACTATTCTTCAGAATCGGTTCAGATGGCTGTTCATAACCTTATCAACAATGGATCAGATCGTTGGGGATATCGGGGGGGGTTATGCACAGCAACCGGTGCCGGTGTGTACAACCACGGATTTATCAACAGACGATCAACCTATTTATAGACAGTCATGGATTCAATTTTACCAATTAAAAACAATATGATAAATAATTTTAAACACGATCGACAGGCCTTCTTCCTTATCTTTAGATGACTTATAAAAATAAAGAAGGAACAGAACCCATGAAATTCACGATCAGAAAAACGGATATTCAGGAAGTTCTGAGCAAGGTGCAGGGACTGGCCAGCCGGAAGACCAATTTGGCCATTACCACCAACGTTCTCGTCAAAGCCAGTGATACTGACATTTCAATTATTGCAACCGACCTAGAAACCGGATTTGAAGGCACTTATCCGGCCACGGTGGCATCGGAAGGCACCATTGCCATCAATGCGAAAAAACTATTTGAAATTATAAAAGAATTTCCTACAGATGACGTCACAATCAATGAGGTCGAAAATCAGTGGATCGACATTTCCAACGGTAAAGTGGAATACCGACTGATGGGAATGAATCCGGAAGAGTTTCCAGACAATCCGGATGTTGGCGATACCGATCTCATCGAAGTCGATTCGGCGATGTTTTCCCGGGTGATCGAAAAAACCATCATCGTCAGCGGTGCCGGTGACGATCGTCGCGCCCATATTACGGGAATTCTTTTTGAAACCTTCGACCACGAGGGGCAAGGGTTTGTTCGAATGGTGTCGACCGACGGCAGCCGCTTGTCCAAAGCGGATTGTCCGTTGATCGGGGGGCAACGGTCCGACGGCGCATCCGGCGTCATCATTCCCAAAAAAGGTCTCAATGAAATTCATAAGTTTCTGGAGCCTACGGGGAGCATTCGAATCGGACACAAAGGCTCTAATTTTATCGTCAAAAAGGAAAGCGAAACCATTATCGTCAGGTTGTTGGAGGGAGATTTTCCAAAATACGCCGACATCGTCGTCAAAAGCGAAAATAGCCATCCCCTGGTCATCGATAAAACAACCTACCAGAAAATGCTTCGCCGTATGTCGATCCTTTCTTCTGAAAACTATAAGGGAGTGGTGTTTAAATTCGGGAACAACAGCCTTGAACTTAGCGTGAACAATCCGGAAATAGGCGAGGCGAAAGAAGATATAGAAGTCGTGTATCAGGGAAATCCAATCGAAGTGGCGTTTAACCCCCGGTTTTTCATCGAAACCCTGAACGTTGTCGATGGAGACCAAATAACCTTGAACTTGATCGACGCAGAGAGCCCCTGCCTGATTGAGGACAATCAGGACAGCACTTATCTGAGTGTGATCATGCCGATGAGAATATGAATACAAAAGTCGATCGAACATACAACGAAGACAACATCAAAATCCTTGAAGGATTGGAAGCCGTCCGAAAGCGGCCCTCCATGTACATTGGTAACATTGATGTAGCGGGGCTGCATCATCTCGTCTACGAAGTGGTCGACAACTCCATCGACGAGGCGATGGCGGGCCATTGCACCGATATCAAAGTAGTGGTTCACACCAACGGAAGCGTCAGCGTCGAAGACAACGGTCGGGGCATTCCCGTGGGCATTCATAAAACCGAAAAAGTGCCGGCGGTTGAGGTGGTTATGACCAAACTCCATGCAGGGGGGAAATTCGACGACCATTCCTACAAAGTCGCTGGCGGTCTTCACGGAGTAGGGGTCTCGGTGGTGAATGCGCTCTCGGAGCACTTGGAATTGGAAATCTACAGCGAAAAGAAGATCTACAAGCAGATTTATTCCAGGGGAGGCAAAACCACCGAATTGACCGTTGTCGGCGATACCGACAAGCGGGGCACCCGGGTTCATTTCATTCCCGACCCAGAGATTTTCACAACGACGGACTTCAGCTACGATATTCTGACGCGGCGTTTGAGGGAACTGGCATTTTTAAATCGAGGCGTACGCATCCTCATCGAGGACCATCGAAATGATTTGACGGATCATTATTATTACGAAGGGGGAATATCCGAGTTTGTTCAGTATCTTAACCGGAGACATACTCCTCTGCACGATCCGGTTCTGATCGAGGGGATGAAGAACGACGTCTTTATCGAGGTATCGATCCAGTATAATGACACCTTTACCGAGAAATTGTTTTCTTTTGCCAACAACATCAATACCGTCGAGGGCGGTTTTCATTTGATCGGCTTTAAGGCTGCTTTGACCAGGGCAATCAATCAATATGCCTTGAATGGAAATCTGCCCAAATCCCTCCAGGCTAAAATCAGCGGCGACGATGTTCGAGAAGGCTTGACGGCTATTATATCGGTTCGCATTCCACAGCCCCAGTTCGAAGGGCAGACCAAGACCAAGCTTGGCAACAGCGAGGTCAAAGGTCTGGTAGAGTCCCTTGTCAATGAAAAATTGGGCATTTTCTTTGAAGAAAATCCAACGGTTGCCAGAAAAATCATTGCCAAGAGCGTCGAGGCAGCCAGGGCGAGGGATGCGGCCAGGCGGGCACGGGATCTGGCCCGTAGCAAAGGGTCCCTGATCGATTCCACCCTGCCAGGTAAACTGGCCGATTGTCAGGAGAGCGATCCGAAGAATCGGGAACTTTTCATCGTCGAAGGCGATTCGGCAGGCGGATCCGCCAAGCAGGGACGTGACCGAAAATTCCAGGCGATCCTTCCGTTGAAAGGGAAAATTCTAAATGTCGAAAAGGCCCGCATCGACAAAATCATTCGAAGCGAAGAGATCAAAAACATCCTGACCGCATTAGGAACAGGTGCCGGTACCGACGAGTACGACATTGACAAGATCCGATACCAAAAAGTGGTCATCATGACCGATGCCGACGTGGACGGCTCCCACATCAGGACCTTGCTGTTGACCTTTTTTTACCGTCAGATGAAGGAAATCATCGACAGAGGGTTTCTCTACATTGCCCAACCGCCTCTGTTCAAAGTGGGCAAGGGTAAAAATGCCGTTTATCTGAAAGATGAAACCGAACTTAACGACTTTCTGGTCAAGCGGCTTTGCGAGCAGCGTCAGGTTCGATATGGAGAAAATGGCGATATCCTTCATGGACACCAGATGTACCTGTTGATCGGAGACTTGGCCGAGTATATGGGGATTGTGCACCGGATGGCCAAAAACGGCCTTAGGATCGATCTTCTGGAACTGTTGCTCCGTGAACGGGTGGACAGTAAGGCTTTTTTAAGCGATTCTGAAAAGATGAGCAGCCTCTACGAAACCCTGATCGATGCCGGTTTCGAGGTCAATCCACCGGTCTGGAACGAGGAGAAAGGGCTATTCGAGTTGACGGTGAGCGGATACCGAACCTACAGGAAAGACCGGTTTATCGATTATGAAGAGAAACGACTGACTCCGGTGCGTATCGGTCGGGGCTTGGTTCATTCCAAGGAGTACCAGAAATGTCTCGTGTTGTCGGAAAAAGTATTTCGATACGATTTTCCGCCTTTCGGCATCGTCACTACGGACGGGAAGGACAGAGGCACCGATATTTCAAATAAGGAAGATCTGCTTTTCCAATTGCTTGAAGAAGGAAAAAAAGGACTCAGCGTTCAGCGCTATAAAGGTCTGGGAGAAATGAATCCCGATCAGTTGTGGGAAACCACCATGAACCCCAGCAAGCGAAACATGCTTCAGGTGACGATCGAAGATGCGGTGGACAGTGACGAAATTTTTACCATTCTGATGGGCGAGGAAGTAGAGCCCCGGAGGGATTTCATCCAGAGCAATGCCCTCGAGGTCACCATGTTGGATATTTAGACGAACCGGTTCGGACATCTTGGGGAAAATGGGGCCGTCATTTTCCATTCAAGAGGCCGCTTGACAGATCACCGTATCGGCGAATCAATGGAGTTGTCCCTATGTACATTCATCACGTCAAAGCCAGGGATATTCCCGATCTCTGGTTTCAGGCTGTCCACGATATACTGGATCATGGAAGCCGATTTCAGATCGATCGGGGATCTTACGCCGGACAGACCCGGCTCGAATACGACTATTTCATCGGCAACATTACCCACCCCGGCACCATGCCCCTGATTCCCGACATTCCCCCGTCCTGCGGCATTCCCAACCCGGTCGAGCACAACTACATCTACGGAGGAGATGGCTACGACCGCTCCTATATCGAGTATCTGATGACCCCTCACAAGGAAGCCGGGGAATCCTATACCTATGGCGAACGACTCACCCGGGTGCCCATCCGGGGGGACAAGCTAAAATGGTGGGAGGCCGGCACCACCGATATCATCGATCGTCGGGAAATCGACGGCAAGGTGGTATTCGAAGAAAATGGGGTGGTTTACCTCAATCAGATCGAATGGGTGATCGACACCTATCGTCGCTTCGGACACCGGAACAATCAGATGGTGCTGCAGGTGGCCCATCCTTCGGACGTCACCTTGGTGGATCCGCCCTGCCTGCGCTCAATCGATACACGGATCCAGGATGACATTCTCCATTTCGTGGTCTATTTCCGTTCCTGGGATCTCTGGGGCGGGCTTCCTGCCAATCTGGCCGGCATTCAGAACCTGAAAGAGTACATGGCTGGGGAGATCGGGGTCAAAGACGGCGAAATGATCGTCGAAAGCAAGGGGCTTCACCTTTACGGATACGCAGAGGATCTGGCAAAATTCAGGTGCCTTAGAACTTGAAAGAAAACGGGGTCGTCTACGTTCCGGAAACCCTAGACCGCTTCCGGCAGTATCGGAGGCGGTCGCTTGCTGGAACGGTCAGTGGAATGAGGGATTACACCCCCCAGGCGAACGGTGGTGTTGCCACCGAGGGACACCATTTCATAGCGGAAAAACCTTAGGGCCGGCAAGGGTCTTTCAGGCGATTTTCATCACCCGTTTCCGGGGTGGATGGAAGCCACAGACGCGGTTGACGTTAGAATTCGATGGCGCCGGGCGTTCTCGGAAACGGAATCACATCCCGAATGTTGCTGATACCGGTGACGAGCATCAGTAGGCGCTCGAAGCCCAAACCGAATCCACTGTGCTCGACGCTGCCGTATTTTCTGGATTCCAGGTACCACCAGTAGGCGTTCTTGTCCATTCCCATCTCATCCATTCGCGACTTCAGCGCGTCATAGCGCTCTTCACGTTGACTGCCACCGATGATCTCACCCACACCCGGAACCAACACATCCATGGCGCCGACCGTTCTTCCGTCATCGTTGACCCGCATATAGAAGGGTTTGATGGTTTTGGGATAATCGTAAACGATTACCGGCTGCCGGAAGTGGTCTTCCACGAGATATCGCTCATGCTCGGTCTGGAGATCTATCCCCCATGACACAGGATATTCGAAAGGTTTTTCCGCCTTTTGGAGGATGCCCACGGCATCGGAGTAGGGCAGGCGAATGAAGGTCGATGCCGCGATGGTATCCAGGGTGGCCATAAGAGACTTGTCCACAAACCGGGAAAAGAGATCGAGATCGTCGGCACAGTTATCCATGAGAAACCGTACCAGATAGTGGATAAAGGACTCTGCAAGATCCATGTTGCCGGAAAGATTACAGAAAGCCATCTCGGGCTCTATCATCCAGAATTCGGCGGCGTGGCGTCGGGTGTTGGAATTCTCGGCCCTGAAGGTCGGTCCGAAGGTATAGACGTCACCAAGGGAGAGGGCGAACATCTCGACCGACAGCTGTCCAGAAACCGTCAAATAAACATCCTGGCCGAAAAATGGCTTGGGTTGTTCCCCCTGGCTGTGGAGCTCGGGCATCGTGCCTTGGTCAGAGGTGGTCAGCCGGAACAACTCCCCCGCTCCTTCACAGTCAGAACCCGTGATGATCGGAGTGTGGATGTACCGGAAGCCCCTGTCCCTGAAAAAGTGGTGGACGGCGAAAGCCAGTTCGGAACGGATTCGGAAAGCGGCCCCATATTTGTTGGTCCGGGGTCTCAGATGGGCGATGGTTCGCAGGAATTCATCCGTATGACGTTTTTTCTGAAGAGGGAATGTGTCGGGAGCCAGGGTGATGACATCCACTGACGAGGCTTGGAGTTCCCATTGTTGTCCACTGCCTCCGGAGGCGACAAGTCTGCCATCAACCGAAATGGCCGATCCGGTAGTGATCCGTCGCACGTCGCTTTCAAAATTGGGAAGATCGCCGTCGGCGATGATTTGGATATTTTTTAGACAGGAACCGTCGTTGAGTTCGATGAACGAAAACCCCTTGGCGTCTCTTTTTGTTCTCACCCACCCCTTGACCCGCACATGGTCAACCGGTGCATTTTTGTCTAAGAGATGGACGATTTTTGTTCGATCCATGGTCGATTCCCCTTTCTCAAACCAGCAGTTGTGACCCCTTCGACCCGTTATCAGAGCTCGACGGTGATGGTAAATCTCTGGTGGTGCCGCTGAAAAAGGAGCACCACTGCCCGATGGTGTCTGAAACCGACGATCGCACGGTTGAAATCCGCCTCGTCGGCAATGGCTCTGTCGTTGATTTGGCGAATGACATCTCCGGGCCTAACGCCGGTCTGAGCCAGAAAAGATGTGTCCCGAATGGAAACGATCACCACTCCCGATTCGGCGGCCGATCGATATTGCCGACCCTCCGGAGAGGATATGCTCTTGACGGTCACCCCCAGCAGCTGATCGGCAAGAACGGGCGACGTTTCCATAGGAAAATCCGTGGATGAGACCGTGACCGCCTTTTCCCGACCCTTCCGCCACAGGACGACGGTCAGGGTGTCCCCGGGTGAAAGCAACCGAAGCCGGGCGTAGTAGTCCGATGGGGACTGCAGGGGCTTTCGGTTCAGGGAGAGAACCACGTCCCCCTCCTTGAGGCCCGCTTTTTCCGCCGGGCTTCCCTGTTCAACCGATGCAACCAGGAGACCGTCGTGGCTATCGATGCCGAAATACTGAACCAGCTGATCGGTCAACGCTTGGACCCGGATGCCGATCCACGGCGTGACGACCTCTCCATAGGCGATGAGGTCGGCAACAATTCGTTTGGCTCTGTTGATGGGGATCGCGAAGCCGATCCCCTGTGCGCCGGCGTATATGGCGGTATTGATTCCGATCAACTCCCCATTGATGTTGAGAAGGGGTCCCCCACTATTTCCGGGGTTGATGGAGGCATCGGTCTGGATGAACTCGCGGAAGATCCGGTTTTTGGATCTGAAACTGCGATTCGTTGCGCTGATCACTCCGGTGGTGACGGTATTCGAGAACCCAAAGGGATTGCCGATGGCGATGACCGTCTCGCCGATCATGAGGTCGGCGCTGTCCCCCATAGTGAGAAACGGCAGGTCGGCGTCGGATTCGATGGATAAAACGGCCAGATCGGATTCCGGGTCGACCCCCACGATGCGGGCCGGGAATTCCCGCTCGTCGTTTAAGGCCACCTTGACCATACCGGTTTTTTCGACCACGTGGGCGTTGGTGATGACGAAGCCTTTTCGCCCGTCGATGATCACCCCAGACCCCAGGCTGCTTCTGCGGGTCCTGCGCTCCAAACCGGGATCGAAAAAGTCTTTGAAGAACTCTTCGATCAAGGGGTTTTCAAATTGGGAGAAGGGATTGAAATGGTTGCGGACTTCATACTCCAAGCTTATGTTGACCACTGCTGGGCTGGCATCGCGAACCGTATGGACGACTGGGTTGTCCCTGTCGAAATGGGCATTTAGGCAACGGGCATCCATCAGAATCCACAGAATGGGTAAGATCGTCAGGAAAATCCCCAAGCGGCCATTGATTTTAACCTGTTCCTCTGTCATGGAGTCCTCGCGTCGGAAACGGATCAGCCGACCCTGATCGACCGGCAACCCATTCAAAAACCCATATCCCTACGGAAACGGAACCTGGCATACCATGAGCGAGAGTCCCATTCAAGAACTGCTGCCTCTGGTCGAAACCCCCAGCCGGTATATCGGTTCCGAAGTGAACACCATTCGGAAAGATCCGGCTTCCGTGGATTTCCGAGTGGTGCTGGCTTTTCCGGATCTCTATGAGATCGGCACATCCCATTTTGGCATGCAGATTCTCTACAATGTGTTGAACGGGCATCCTCGAATCGCTGCGGAGCGGGTGTTTTCTCCGGCGACGGACATGGCCGGTTATCTGAAGGAGAGAGACATCCCTCTAACATCCCTGGAATCCGCCGTTCCCCTGAAGAATTTCGATATGGTGGGCGTCAGCCTGCTCTATGAATTGAACTATACCAATGTGTTGAATCTTCTGGATTTGGCCCGCATTCCTCTTCTGAGTCGGGATCGGGCCGAAACCGACCCTGTTGTCGTCGGGGGCGGACCCTGCACCTGCAATCCGGAACCGGTGGCGGATTTTTTCGATGCTCTGGTGTTTGGGGATGGAGAAAGCGTTGTCTTGGAAATGGCCGAGGCGTGGATGGCCTGGAGTCGTCAGGGCGGAACCCGAGAGGAATTACTTCGGCTGTGGTCCGCTATTCCGGGCATTTACATACCGAGCTTTTTTACGCCCCGATACGACGACAACGGATTTCAGCATTTGGAACCACGCTGTGACGGTTATGTTAGCGTCGACAGGGCCATTGTGGGGGATCTCGACATGGCCCCCTTTCCCCAAAAGCCGCTGCTGCCCTTTGGAAGACCGGTACATGATCGACTCCGCATCGAACTGTCGCGAGGATGCACACGGGGGTGCCGGTTCTGCCAGGCCGGCATGATCTATCGGCCCGTGAGGGAGCGATCCCCAGATCGGGTGATGGCCCTGTGTGATGCGGCGCTCACCGCCACCGGATATGAGGATATTTCCCTGCTGTCCCTGAGCACCGGCGACTACACCTGCCTGGCCGAGTTGCTCAAGGAGATGATGACCCGTTATGCATGCGATCATGTGGCGGTGTCCCTGCCGTCGGTCAGAGCGGACGTTCTGACGCCGGATTTGATGGAACTGATCCGCAAGGTCAGAAAAACCGGGTTTACGATCGCCCCGGAGGCAGGCTCCCAGAGGCTTCGGGACGTCATCAATAAAAACATCTCAGAGGAGCAGATCCGTGATGCGGTGAGAGACGCCTTCGCAATGGGGTGGCAGATCATCAAGCTCTATTTTATGGTCGGTCTTCCAACCGAAACCATCTCGGATCTGGAGGAAATGGTGGCCCTGGTGAACGGGCTTCGAAAGATCCGGACCCCCGGTGGCCGCTATGGTAAGATCAATGTCAGCGTCGCCACGTTCATTCCCAAGCCCCACACCCCTTTTCAATGGTCGAAGCAGGCTGGATTGTCAGAATCCAGGGAGACGATCGATTGGCTGAAACGCCGGATGAAGCTGCCCGGGGTTCAATTCAAATGGCAGAACCCCGAAATGAGCTTTCTGGAGGGATTGATGGCGAGAGGGGATCGCCGGATGGCCCTGGCAATTGAGAGCGCCTTCAAAAAGGGGTGCCGATTTGACGGATGGAGCGATCATTTTCGGTTCGATCTCTGGATGGAAGCGATTGAGGAGTCCGGGATCGACCCGGCGTTTTTTCTAACGCGGACCCGGGGGCCCGGCGACCCTCTCCCATGGGGTCACATGAAAAGCGGCGTTACCGACGCCTATTTAGAGGAGGAATGGCTTGCTGCTGAAACCCTAAAACCGACCGGGGACTGCAGAGACGGCGGTTGCAATCAATGCGGGGTCTGCGATTTTGATACACTGAAGCCGAGAACATTCGACCGTTTCGACAAGGAAACCCATCCGCCACCGGATCCATCCCTTCCCCGAGGATTTCGGAAGCTCGACATCTATTTTTCTAAAATCGGTCCCGCCAGACTCTTCGGGCACCTTGAAATGGTCAACATTATTACTAGAGCCATGAAACGGGCGGGGGTTCCGATCAAGTACACCGAGGGATTTCACCCCAAACCCAAAATCGCCTTTCTGGATGCGCTGCCGATCGGCATGGAGAGTCTGCACGAGGTGATGGTGGCGGTGGTCGGGAAGCATTTCGGCTGCCAGAGCCTGGTGCGCCGACTCAACCGCGAGCTTCCCGAAGGATTGAGAATTATCGGGTGTACCAATGCCGCCCCCCGAAAGAAGGGAGCGGATGGGGAGTCGGAGTCTACGTATCGGGTGCGGCTGTATCAGGGGGAATTCGACGCCCATCGGGTCCGGACCTTTCTTGAGTCGAATCAATACATCATCGAGCGAAGAAGCAAAAAGGGGCGGTTGAAAAAGATCGATTTGAGGGCTATGGTCCAGAAGCTTACCCTCCAGGACACCCAATCATTGACGATCACCCTCCGACATCGGGAGGGGGTTGTCATTCGGCCGGCAGAATTTCTGGAATCTGCCATGGGGATGGAACCCACAGCCATCCGGGAAGCGCGAATGGTCCGGTTGGGATCTGAATCCATACCGACGTCTTCGAAGGTCTGATGGCGTCAGGGGACAACGTCACCAGTGATTCTTACACCGACTCACCGCAACTGACAAACCGGAAACCGCCAACACGGTTCACCGGTAGAAAGCGGCGTGAAGTCAACAATGCAACGTGAAATAGTTATCAATGTGACTGCCCGGGAAACACGGGTCGCCCTTCTGGAAGATCGCACCATCGCCGAGCTTTTCATCGAAAGGGGATCGGACGCGGATATTTCCGGAAACATCTACAAAGGCAGGGTTCAGCGTGTCCTGCCCGGCATCCAGGCGGCATTTGTCGATATCGGTCAGTCCCAGGCGGCCTTCATCTACGTCGATGACATTCTGACCACGGGATTCGACGATATCGAGGCTGCCATGATGAACGACCACGCGACCGGTGAGACAACCGAGGCGATCAGCGACCACCAGCGTCAGAAGCGTGTCTGTCAGATAGGTGATCTGTTGGTTGAAGGGCAGGAAATCCTCGTTCACGTGGCCAAACCGCCGATCGGAACCAAAGGGGCCCGGGTGACGTCTTACGTGTCGCTGCCAGGACGCTTCCTGGTGCTGATGCCCTACGCCAATCATATCGGTGTGTCGAGGCGTATCGACGACGAGGAGGAGCGGGCCCGACTTAAGGCCATTGTTTCCACGATCCGGACCCATACCTACGGCTATATCATCCGGACCGCTGCCGAAGGCATCCACCAAGACCGACTTCACCAGGAGATGCTATTTTTAAACAACCTGTGGAATGCCATTCAGGCAAAGTACCGAAAGGTATCGGCTCCGGCCCTGGTCCACAAGGAGCTGTCCCTCAGCCTTCGGTCCGTCAGGGATCTGCTCATTCACGAGGCGGAGCGGCTGATCGTCGATTCCAAACCGGTCTACCAGGAAATTCAAGAGTTTCTCGATGTGTTCATGCCAAGCTTCAAGGAAAGGATCGATCTCTACGAGGGCATTGAGCCCATATTCGACGCATTCAACCTGGAAGGAGACATTTCTCGTGCAATAAGGGGGAAGGTTTGGTTGAAATCGGGAGGATATATCGTTGTCGAACAGACCGAAGCCCTGGCGGCCATCGATGTGAACACGGGGAGATATGTCGGAAAGCACAACCTGGAGGAGACCATTCTTAAAACCAATCTCGAGGCGGTAAAGGAAATCGCCTATCAGATCCGTTTGCGGGATATCGGTGGCATCATCATCATCGATTTTATCGATATGGAAAAAAAATCCAATCAGGAAAAGGTCTACAAAGCCCTGAAGGATGCGTTGAACAAAGACCGTAACAAGACCCATGTGTTGCCGATGTCCGACATGGGACTCATTCAGATGACCCGAAAGCGAGTGAAGAAACCGCTCAACAGAACCCTATGCGAACCTTGTTTTCACTGCGAGGGCGAAGGATATGTGGTCTCCCGTCAGACTATTTGTTATCGGATATTCAGGGATCTGATGCGGGATTGTCGGGATGCCGTCGGCAGCCGGATTGCCATCAAGGTAAACCCTGATATCGCCGAGCTTCTTCACGGGGAAGAACGGTATCTGATCAGTGCCCTTGAACAGTTATTGCAGCGTCAGATCGTCATTTACCCCGACAAGCAGTTTCACATGGAGCAAGTGGACATCGTGGAGGTTCTTGATGATTGATTGAGATCGTCGCCATATCATCGGGCAGAAAATGATTGACAATTATGAATCGTAATGGTCTAGATACTGGGTTTCAGAGACACAGAACAGCCGGATATCTCCGGCTAATTTTTTTTAAACGGATGATATCCGGTCGAACCGTTAGGAATAAAAGGACAGCTTGTCATGAAACGAACGTATCAACCCAGTAAGATTCGGCGAGCCAGACGCCATGGTTTTTTACGAAGAATGGAGACAAAAGCCGGACGGAAACTGATCAACAGGCGGCGGGCAAGGGGGCGAAAGCGACTGGCCGTGTAGCGCATTCACCATCCGGCCCATTTATCTGCCACCGGAGCGGTGGGCGTCACCGCTTGATCAATGAAGAGGGTGGTTTAGGGCATGGATACGGAGAATCGACAACGGGGCGGGAGGTCCCATCACAGCCGGCGGTATCGTTTTGGGAAAGACCTTCGACTGCGCCATCGGCATGATTTTCTTCGATTGGCCCGGGACGGCAAGCGAATCCACACCGGGTGTTTCATCGCTGTCATTCTTGCCGGCTTGGATAGGAGCCCAAGACTGGGGATCACCGTTACCAAGAGAGTCGGCAATGCCGTCACCCGAAACCGCATCAAACGCATCTGCAGGGAATACTTCAGACACCATCGGGATCGATTGACCTCGGCTTGGGACATCAACCTCATCGCAAAGCCGCCGGCCTCCGATTCACGCCATAAAGCGCTTGTTGTCGACATCGACCAGCTGTTCAAAAGGATTCAACGGGATGAAGGGCAGAGCTGAAAGGGCTGCAGGGCTTTTGGCTGAGCAGCTAATATTCGGATATCAACTTTTTTTGTCTCCGTTTTTGGGCAGGCATTGTCGATTCTATCCCTGTTGCTCCGAATACACAAAAGTTGCCATTCGAAAGCATGGTCTCTTGAGAGGCTGTGGATATGGGGTGGTTCGGTTGCTCAAATGCCATCCGTTTAATCCCGGCGGGTTCGACCCGGTTCCCTGATCTCGCGACATTTCTATGAAATCCTCTGAAAACCCACCCCCACTGAAGAAAAACCCAGGTCAGCTCTTTTCTGAACTTCAGCCGCCCGAAAGGGTCGTGTTGGGCATTGACCAATGCCGTTTCGTCACACCCGGACGGATTCTCGGCGGATCGCCCCCGGCATATGGGAGTTAGCAAGTATACGACGCTGTTGTCGATTGATAGGAGAGATTAATGGAACAAGGACGCATCATACTGGCTGTCGGACTCTCATTCCTGGTCTTCCTGGTCTATGACTTCTTTTTTGTCGAAAAGCAGATGCCGCCCCCACCAGCCCCTGTCGACACCGTGGCGCCCACAGCCGATGTCTCTCCGGGTGAAGCGGTAGACATGCCGGATACGGCTCCGACGCAACCGCTGCCGCCGACCGACCTGCCTGTCAGTTCGGCCAGAACCCTTGTCGTCGAGACGCCGATGTACACGGCGGAGATGAGCGAGGCAGGCGGTGCGTTCACCAGTTTCAAGTTGAAAAACTATAAGGCCTCCACAGAAAAAAATGCGCCCTTGAAGGAAATTCTCGACGTTGGCGCTCAATTTGGTGAGTTCAGACTGATTGGGGAAAAGCCCCTACTGGCGGATTTGGAACAGGCTGTTTTCATTGCCGATATAGAGAAGGACACCCTTGTCATCGATCAGGGCGAAGGGGCCGTCACCTTCGATTGGACCTCCAAAACCGGTATTCGCTTCACCAAAACCTTTCGGTTTTCTGCCGATTCCTATCAAATCGGCCTGGATGTCAACATATTCAACAGCGGCGACGTCCCGTTGACGGATGGCTATAGTGTTGGTCTTTACCAACCCTATACGGGGGAGACTAGCCGATATGGATTCATCGGACCCAATGCCCTGGTTGACGGCCGACTGGAAGAAATCGATCCGAAGAAAATTGATAAAAGTGAACCGCTTTCAGGGCTGGTCACATGGGTAGGTCAGGTGGATCGCTACTTTATGAGGGCGCTGGTTCCAAATGAACCGTTGCCGGGTACCGTCAAACTTCGCCTGATCGAAGATAAGGCACTCGAGTCCCGGTTGATACCCCATCGGGATGACATCGGCGGGGGTGGCAATAGATCCGATCGATATCTGGTTTTCATGGGACCCAAATCCACAACCATTCTCGGCTCCGTCGGACATGAGTTGAAAAAGGCCATTAACTTCGGGATGTTCGATTTTCTCGCCAAACCCCTGCTGTGGCTGATGAATCACATCTACCAGATTATTCCCAATTACGGTGTCGCCATCATCCTTCTAACCATCCTGACCAAAATTCTGCTCTGGCCACTGGGCACAAAGAGCTACAAATCAATGGCCGAGATGCGAAAATTGCAGCCATTGATGGCAGACATTCGAGAGAAACACAAAAACGACAAGAAAAAGATGAATGAAGAAATGATGGGTCTCTATCGGACCTACAAGATCAACCCGATGGGTGGCTGTCTTCCGATGGTGGTGCAAATCCCCTTCTTTTTTGCCCTATACCGAATGCTCTATGAAGCCATCGAACTTCGTCACGCGCCTTTCATTGGGTGGATCAATGACCTGTCTTCACCTGACCGGCTGTTCAATTTCGGATTTTCAATTCCGTTCATGGAGCCGCCTTATGGAATTCCCGTACTGACGATTGTCATGGGGGCCACCATGTTTCTGCAGCAAAAAATGTCCCCGGCGCCAGGAGATCCCACACAGGCAAAATTGATGATGTTCATGCCTATCATTTTTACCTTCATTTTTATCAATTTCTCTGCAGGCCTTGTATTATACTGGTTGGTTAATAATGTTCTATCCATAGGCCAACAGTATTACATACAAAAAAAATATGCATAGTCTGCCGGAGGCGCTTTGAATGACGGCTGAAAAGGAATTCGTCGGGAGGAATCTCAAAAAGGCGATCGACAGCGCCTGCAAAGCCCTCGACATGAATCCCGATGATCTTCGATATGATGTATTGTCCAGCGGGTCGAGTGGCATCTTCGGATTCGGTGGATTTCGAAAAGCCCGGATACGTGTGGTGGGAGATCCGATAAACAACGACTTGCCCTCAACCGATGGCCATGACGACAAACGGAATGAATCGCTCAGTATCGACCCCGACAGGGTTCTTGCCAGCGATAAAATGGCCATCGGCGAACGGGTGTTGAGACGAATCGTTGATGCGCTTTCTCCAGACAGCGTCCTTCATGTTGAAAGGAATGGATCCTGTGTGAAATATCAGGTAAAGGGGGGGAGTTCCGGGCTTCTTATCGGGAAAAGAGGCCAAACCCTGGAAGCGATCCAAATGCTCATAGAAAAATCGGTGAACCGATCCGGGGGAGAGCGGGTTCACATTGCCGTCGATGTTGAGGACTATCTTCAAAATCGTCGAATTGGGTTGATCAAGACCGCCCGCCGTAACGCCGAAAAGGTAAAGAAATTCGGAAAGTCCGTGTCTATGGGATACCTGAATGCCCAGGATCGAAGGACGATACACCTGGCCCTCAAGGACGATAGTGGCATTCTGACTCAGAGTACAGGGGATGGTTATGTCCGAAAA
The DNA here is from genome assembly GCA_942491115.1 of uncultured Desulfobacteraceae bacterium. Classification (GTDB taxonomy): domain Bacteria; phylum Desulfobacterota; class Desulfobacteria; order Desulfobacterales; family UBA5852; genus CALNZV01. The sequence goes on along the minus strand of CALNZV010000020.1, from coordinate 1,074,244 downwards.
TTAAAAATCTATCCGAAACGTCGGTAATGTGAGACATAGCACACAAATAGGCCGGTACCCGATAAGAAAAAATGAGTCGCTGGGCACCAGCGGCTTTTTTTATTATTATCGATACCACTGAAATATGTAAGATAACAGGCATATAAATACATGTCGTGTGATGGGATACGTTTCTCATCGGTCATAATTAGATCATTTTTCGGGCATCGATCCCTTTCGTTTCAGGTTTCTTCTCCGGTCCCATCATATGGTTACCGGCGCCGACGCTAAATCCGATAACGGTGCTGATTTTCCATTGATCCATGGCGTCGGCTCCGGGGAATCCCTTACAGTCCTACCGGGAGCCGAGACCGTTACCGATTCACTGGTTCATTTTTATTGACTCCCATGTATGACACCAATGATACCATCGCCGGTATTGCCACTCCTTCAGGATATGGTGGGGTGACCATTATCAAGATATCCGGTGATCGCAGTATATCGGTTCTGAAGGCCCTGTTTAGGAAAAATCCCCTCGACCTCGATCCTCCTCTGATTGAAAAAAAAAGGCAGTTGATGCATGGCTATGTAAAAAACCCACGCACATTAGAGGTGATCGACGAGGTGTTGGTATCTTTCATGCCCGGACCTAAAAGCTACACCCGGGAAGATGTGATAGAAATCAATGTCCATGGTGGACCGGTGGTGTCCGGAATCGTCTTCGAATGGGTCATTCAACAGGGGACTCGTGTCGCCGAACCCGGAGAATTTACCCAAAGGGCTTTTTTGAACGGAAGAATCGATCTTACCCAGGCCGAGGCGGTCATCGACCTGATCAATGCTAAAAGCGTCAAAGGGGTAACATCTCTAAATCGAATCGCTATCGGAGCCCTTGGGGATAAGGTGCGGGAAGTGATCGGTAGCCTCGAGGAGATGTTGGTCCCCATCGAGGCCAGTATCGATTTTGGTGAGGAAATTGGAGAAATCGTTTCGATGTCGGGGTATGACCTCCGCGTCACTGACCTATTGGTGAGACCATTGAAGAAAATTCTGGACGGGTATCACTATGGACGACGGGTCCGTGACGGCTTGAAAGTCACCATTCTTGGCGCCCCAAATGTCGGCAAATCGACACTGTTGAATGCACTGGTTCAGAGCGATAAGGCCATCGTTACGGAAATTCCCGGCACCACAAGGGATTTGATCGAAGACACCTTTTTCATCCAGGGACAGCCGACCATCATTACGGATACGGCCGGGTTGCATATGAGTGACGATCCTGTCGAACAAATCGGTATTCAAAAAGCCATTGAAACCAGTGCCGACGCTGATCTCATATTGTGGGTTATCGATGTCGGGCGGCCCGACACCGCTCTGCGTCCTGAGGTTGGCCTTTCACTGGATCCTAAAAAGACCCTATTGGTTCTCAACAAGACCGACCTAGACATTACCACCACTATCGATTCTCCCTTCTGCTCCGATGTCGAGACGGTGGCCATTTCTGCGAAATATGGCCATGGGCTCTCCATATTGAAACAACGGATTACCCGTCGCATAATGGCTGGTCATGGATCCCCCGAGACGGATGATGATATTTCTCCCAATGTTCGACAGAAACGGCTACTCGAGAACGCCATCGACGTCCTCATGCATACCGTCGAAGTGAGCCAGATGCAGTTGGGGATAGAGTGTATCGCCGAGGACCTGAAGGCGGCTTTAGGATATCTTCAGAAAATAATCGGGGAGGGAGTCAGCACGGATGTAATGGATCAAATATTTAATCGCTTTTGCATCGGGAAATGATGTTTCACGTGAAACATCCCTGATGAAATCCCAAAGGAGTCGCGGACCATGGAATTTGATTTTTCACCCTACTTCAACCGCTACCTGACACTGTCGAAAGCAGCAGACGCCGTGTTCGACCAGGTGAGGGAAAACCATCCGGAGTGCGTCAACTGCAAGCTGGAATGCTCTGACTGCTGTCATGCTATTTTCGATCTGACATTGATCGAAGCCCTTTATCTCAACCATCGATTTGAAGAACGATTTAGGGGAAAGGAGCGAGAGGAGCTGTTGAATAGAGCCAATGCCGCGGATCGGAGCATTGCCAAACTGAAGCGAAAGGCGTTTCAATCCCTGCAAGCGGGGGAGAACGAAAGCGACATATTAGAAAAACTGGGAGCGGAGCGGGTCGGTTGCCCCCTTCTAAACGAACAAAGCCTTTGTGACTTGTACGACCATCGGCCCATTACCTGCCGGCTTTACGGCATCCCTGCCTCTATTGGCGGAAAGGGACGAACCTGCGGGTTGTCCGGATTTGAACCCGGGAAGGCTTACCCCACGGTCAACATTGATATCATCGTTTCACGGCTTCAGGAATTGTCGGCAGAAGTCATCCGGGACATCAAAGGCAAGCATATCAAATTGGCCGACTTGCTGATGCCGGTATCAATGGCGCTGTTGACGGAGTTTGATGAGGCCTATTTCGGCATCGAGGACGACGGGGCGGAGGAGACTTAGGATGGAAACGGTTTCCAAAGAGGAAGCAGAGGCCAGAAAACGGGCCATCTACGATCGGTTGTCAGGACGGCGCAGAAAATATATTGATAAAATCGGGTATGAGCGATGGGATCCGTTCCAAGAACCCAAAGAGCCCATCGAGATCAGGAAGGACAAAAGCAAGCGGACCACCCAGATGCTGGTGCGTGAGTTTCTTCAGAGCCGACCCATGGAAGGATACAGCAACAGCTATGGCAGAGGAGCCCTGGACTTTGCTATGGGGATCATCAATAACGATGAGCGCTACCTTGCCATGCTGGACTTTGCCCGCTGGTATATCGATTTGCTCCAACGGGAAGGGCATGAAGAATAATTTTTTCAATGGTACCCTCGTGGGTGCGGAACCCCAGGATCCCTCTTCAGATCACTCCTTGTCGATGGCGGTTTATCGAGGTGTGATGGATGATGAGCTCCGGCGACCATTGGTGGAGATCGAAAGAAAACTGTCGCGGCAGCTCGGGGTGGGACGGCGCCGCATCCGTCAACTCATCCGGAGCCTTGTTGAAAGAGGGATGTTGACCTATACCCAGGAACTGGGCGCTTCCGGCGTTGGCCCAAGCTTCCACCACCCGACCTTCCTTGCGAGGAATACCGTCCTCCTCCCCACCCATCAGCCTGTCCCTCAGGTCGGAAACCACATCCATATCAAGCTACAATCCGGAACGGCCTTCGGGGACGGGCGGCACCCGACGACTCGAATCGCTCTCCAACTGCTTGAAGACCATATCCGGAAGAAGGAGGGGCCGCCGACGGATCCGGCAGCGCTGCGGGGGATCGATATGGGTACCGGCTCCGGCATTCTCGCCATTGCGCTTGCCAAATGGCATGCCATGCCGGTGACCGCGATCGACACCGACACCTGTGCCGTTGCCGAAGCGGCCGCAAACGTTCGGCTAAACGGACTCCATCACCTCATTGACGTATCCAATGCCTCTATAGAAACGATGAAGGGCCCTTTTACGGTCCTGTTGGCAAATCTCCGTTTCCCGACCCTGCACCGGATGTTGCCCCATTTGGCTGCTATCACCGCGCCCAATGGGCGCGGCATTTTCTCGGGCCTTCTGGTGGAAGAAATCGATACCCTGGTTCTCGAAAGTAAGGACAGGGGTCTCGACACCCTCTCCGTCATCAGAGAAGGGCGATGGGCAGGGGCGGCGTTTCGCCGCCGATAGCATCCCTCGACCTTACAAACCAAAGCGTCCCCTAACCGGGGAATAAACAGGAAGGGGCAGGCCGGCAGGGTGCGGTCGGTATCTGGCCATCGAGTCCGAGTGGGCCACCGAGAGAGTCATCACGATTCATATGGTTTTAGTGAACACTATGGTTTTTGGGCGGATTAAATGTGAGTCTCCCTTAGGGAACGGCTGTTGGCCTTCGGCAAAAACGCCATGGGTTGGTATGGGAATAAGTGAGAAAAGCCAATGAAAAGGAAATGAGGCGGCTGTCGCTGCTGGTACTAGAGAATAAAGGCTTTGTCAGGCATCACAGCCGGGCAGCGGCGGATCCGTCGCCCGGCGAGGATGTTAACTGCCTTTTTTATGGAAAACGAGCCGCCCGCCGTAGTATCCGGCGATCCCGGCAGCGGTCAGCATGACAAGGTGAAGCAGGATATATCCCATACTTGGGTGAACACTAAGATCGGGGGAGGCCATGTGCCAGAAGACGGAAATCACTGAGGTGGCCAAAACGATACCCCCACATGTGAGTTTGATTTTAAAGAGACGGTTGAGTCGGCCGCCGTATCGTCGTCGCCAGAAAAGAATGCCGGAGGTCACCACGACAGGCATGGACAGGAGTATAAAGACCATATTGTAGAAGGCGGCCTTACCAACGGACCCGACATTCCAGATGCCGGAAATCAGGATCATGGCGACGGCAATGGGAAGGGTACCGTTGGGAATGTGAACCGATATGGGATGCACGTGGTGCTTGATGGCGAGGTCGGCAATGGCCCCGGTCCAGAGGGGATGACCCCAGATTCCGTTAAATAGCCCCTGGGAGGGAGAGGCGGCAGGGCGCATGGTTGATGAAGGATCCGGCGCGGGCACTTCTTTCTGAGGAGGGGCTGGCGGTGGTGTGGTGGGAGCTTCGGGTGCCGGTGGCGTGGCATCATCGGATTCGATGAGTTCGAACTGTGATTTGTCAGCGCCGCAGACGGGGCATTCCTCAGGGGGTTCGGGGCCTTCATGGACGTACCCGCAGACGAGACATCGCCATTTCATTACCGGTCCGACAACCGAAGCCGGCAGGCTCCTCGGAGTCGGTGAGGCGTCATTCGCCTCGGCAATGAGTTCGAACTGAGAGCTATCGGCTCCGCAGACGGGGCATTCCTCGGGGGGTTCATTGCCCTCGTGGACATAACCGCAGACAAGACATCTCCATTTTTTCATTGACGGCTTCACCTCCTTGATGGTGTCCTAAATCTTCATCATAAATGACCAGAGAACCCCGGCGGCAATGGCAGACCCGATCACTCCGGAGGAGTTGCAGGCCATTGCATGCATCAGCAGGTAGTTGGTGGGATCTTCTTTTTGCCCCATCAAATGGACTTCCCGCGCGGACCCGGGTACAGCGGAAACCCCCGAGGCGCCGAGCAAGGGATTGACTTTATGCTTCGAGCAGGCGTTCATGATTTTACCGAAGATGACCCCTGAAGCGGTGGCAAAGCTGAAGGCAAAGGCGCCGAGGAAGAAAATGCCGATGGATTTGGGGGTCAGAAATACGTCGGCTTGTGTACTCATGCCCACGGTAAACCCCAGGAGAATGGTGGCCGTATCGATGATGGCCGTTCTGGCCGTCTGGGCGAGGCGCTCCACGACGCCGCATTCCTTTAAAATATTGCCCAAAAAAAGCATTCCCAGAAGCGGTAGCGCCGTCGGTGCCAAAAGGCAGCAAAGCAGAACACCAAGAACCGGAAATATCAACAGTTCCTTTCGGGAGACATCCCTGGGTTCCTCCATCCGTATCAACCGTTCTTCCCGGGTGGTGAGGAGTTTCATGATCGGAGGCTGGATCACAGGAATAAGGGCCATGTAGGAATAGGCAGCGATGGCAATGGGACCGATGAGGTGTGGGGCCAGTTTTGCGGTGAGAAAGATGGACGTGGGTCCGTCTGCTCCGCCGATAATGGCGATGGAGGCAGCCTCCTTTGGCAGAAACCCCAGGAAAAGTGCCCCCAACAGGGTGAAGAAGACGCCCATTTGGGCGGCAGCCCCGAGCAGCATGAGTTTGGGCTGAGCCAGTAGTGAGGAAAAGTCGGTCATGGCGCCTAGCCCCAAAAACACAATCGAGGGATAAAGGCCTGTGGTCACTCCGAAATAGAGATAGTGGAAGACGCTGTTTTCCTCATAGATGCCGAGACCGAACCCTTTGAAAAAGGGGATATTGCCCACGATCATACCGAAGGCGATGGGCACGAGAAGGAGAGGTTCGTACTCCTTGATGATGCCCAGGTAAAGAAACACCAGAGCGATAATGATCATAATAAAATATCGGAAATCTTGGGCGATGAAGTAATAGCCAGTATTGGTGAGAAAGGAAATCAGTAAGTCGATCATGGAAACCCTCTTTGGTTGATATCATCAATCGGTGTCAGCCGTTCCAGGTGAATTGCCCCTCGCCAAGGGGAATGAGAATACCGGCTTCCCGAAGGCATCGAATGGTGAGATGGGGGTGTGGGAATTCCTTCTTGGCCGCGGCGTCGTAAAGATCCGCTAAAGCGAAGGGTGACGGCAGTTGGTTGATCAATGGCTGAAAATACCGGGCCACTTCGTGGATATCGCTGGGACACCGGTCGGGAAACACCTCCTTAGCGCTCCCGTTTCCATTCGAACTGGGCTCTGGAGCGGCTTCCCGCCTTTCTAATAGGTTCACCAACTTGTGAATCTGGGAAATGGCGAAGGAAAGAATCACCAGTCCGGAAAAGACAATAAGGATACCAACCAGGGCCATGGACCAACCATTGTTGGCGGAAATGGCGTCGAAACCAAACACTGTGACCTCCTTTTGGGCCTGACCAGGGGAAGAGAGGAAACGGGCAAATGCACCACACCCGTTTCATCACCGGGAAGCGCAGCGGGCAGCTGTTGCGGCGGGAGGATGGGATAATGCGGCGAAGGCCCCCGGTGTGACCGAATGACAGCAACAATTATGTTATGGACCTAAAGAAGAGTACTAATTCACAGACGACCATAGAAGTCAAGGATAGAATAGACGGCCAAGGGCCGGAGAAAAGGGGTGTCGATAGCGCCGGAGGGCAAAGGAATGGGGGTCATTTTAGCTGCCAGTGCCGTCAACTCTCAGGCCGGCCATCATCACGCCGATCTGTTCGACCTTGGACCGGTCATCGGATGGGAAGGTGTCGACGATTCGTCCGCGAAACATGACCGCAATCCGGTCGGCAAGGGAAAGCGCCTCGGAGAGATCCCCGGTGACGAGCAGAACACCGGCACGCTCGCGGGCCTTCAGAAGCAGATTCCAGACCTCTTCGGTTGCAGTGATATCCAATCCTTGGGTCGGCTGTTCTGCCACGATGAGTCGCGGGCGCCTGAAGAATTCTCGAGCCAGCACGAGTTTTTGCAGATTGCCTCCGGAAAGCTGCCGGGCCGACTTCCGGGTATCCGGCGGTTGAATGTTGAAGGCTTGAATGGATTGGGATGTCTTTGTCTGTGCGGAGGGTTTGTTCAGCCAGGGCCCCCGGGAAAAATGCTGGCGGGTGGTCAGCAGGAAATTGTCGACCAGATCCAGTTGACGGCAGGTGGCGAGTCCTTGCCGATCTTCGGGCACAAAGGCCAGATTGCCGTCCCACCGCCGGCGGCTGAAGAACCGTTGCCAGGGGAGCCCCATGATAGCGACGGATCCGGAGTCGGGAGGCTTGAGCCCACAGACCGTTTCCACAAGTTCACGTTGCCCGTTGCCGGCAACACCCACAAGGGCAAGGATCTCTCCCTGGCGCAATTCGAGGGAAACATCCTTCAGGACCGCTCCACTCAGGCCGACGACCCGGAGGAGGTTTTGGCGGGTGTCGACAGGCGGTCTATCGACTTCCAGAAGCACTTCCCGGCCCACCATTCGCCGAGCCAAGTCGGCCTTGGTGGTGACGGCGGATGCCGGCAGGTGATCCACAATGGCTCCTTTGCGAAGGATGGCGATCTCATCGGAGATGGCCATGACTTCATCGAGCTTGTGGCTGATAAATACGATTGCCTTCCCTTGGGAGGCGAGCTGGTGCAGAACATGAAACAATTGGTTCGCTTCTTCAGGTGTCAGAACCGCTGTCGGTTCGTCAAAAATGAGCACCCGGTTGTGACGAATGAGAAGCTTGAGGATTTCCACTCGCTGCTTCTCTCCCATAGACAGGTCGCAGATGCGCGCCTTCGGGGAGATGGTGAGGTGGATGGATTCGGCCAGACGGTCGACCTCCTGCTCCATCCGCTTGTGACTGATAAGAAACCCCCGGTCGAGTCCGAGAAAGATGTTTTCGGCAACGGTCATGGCATCCACCAGCATAAAGTGCTGGTAAACCATGCCGATGCCCGCATCGATGGCATCCTTGGTCGATGCAAAGACGACCGATTTTCCGTCGACCCATATCGTACCGTCGTCGGGTTGAAGCTTACCGGCGAGAATGGCCATGAGGGTGCTCTTTCCGGCGCCGTTTTCCCCCAGCAGGGTACAAATCTTCCCGGGATATAAGTCCAGAGATATGTTCCGGTTGGCGCGGACAGTCCCGAACCGTTTCGAGATGCCGGCGAGCCGAATGATGGGCGAATGGGTGTGGATCATCAGCCGGGCTGCCTTTGGCCCACAAGGGGTTGAACGAATTGGGATTCGGAATCCCACGGAAACAAAATCCACGTATCCTGACTGACTTCGGTGACATAGGTGTCCACTAGAGGTTTTCCGGCCGGCTTGGCATAAATGGTGGCGAAATGGGCCGTTGGCAGCATCCGTCGGACCACTTCGGCGGTGCGCCCGGTGTCGACCAAATCATCGATAAGTAGCCACCGTTCACCGTCGTCTTTGAATGGTTTGAGTACCTCCACCTCACCCCGTTGGTCCTTCCACGAATAGCTCGAGACGCAAACGGTATCGACGAGTCGGATATCCAGTTCCCTGGCGATGATGGCGGCCGGTACAAGCCCCCCCCGGGTGATGGCGACGATGCCTTTGTAAAAATCGTGGTCCAGCAGCCGCCATGACAGGGCCTTGGCGTCACGGTGGAGCTGGTCCCAGGATATCGGATAGGTCTTTTTGTAACGATCGCCTGATCCCATAGCGCATCTCCTTGATATCAGTCGGATGGTTCAATATTCGTCCCAAGGGCCGCCGGGGCTTCCGTACCGCGACCTTTCCATGAGGAAAACACTAGCACCAGAACGGTCATGCCGTAAGGCAGCATCAGCAGCAGAGATGACGGCAGATGGGTTCCGCTGGCCTGAAGCCTCAGCTGAAACGCCATGACGCCGCCGAAAAAATAAGCCCCAAGAATCGCCCTTCCGGGCCGCCAGAAGGCAAAAATCACCAAGGCGACCGCAATCCATCCCCGTCCGGACGTCAGGCCGTTGGTCCACAAATGGGTATAGGCAAGAGAGAGATATCCGCCCCCGAGTCCCACCAGAAATCCACCGGCCAAAACGCCCCCCCAGCGATAGGCTTCAACGGGGATTCCTCCTGCGGAGGCGGCATCCGGAGATTCTCCGGCGGCTCGCAGGCCGAGTCCCCAGCGGGTTCGAAAAAGCATCCACCACAGTCCAGGGGCCAGGAGCAGGGACACATAGACCAGCGGATCGTGGCGAAAGAGCACCGGACCGACGACAGGCAGACTGGACAGCAGCGGAATCGAGAGGGGAGAAAAGCCGGGGGCGGTCTGTCCGATCATCGGCGTGCCCAGATAGTTGGCCAGCCCGGTGCCGAGGATGGTGAGGGCCAGCCCCGAGACCACTTGATTGCCGAGAAATCCGATGCATACCATGCCGTGGATGCCCGCGATGAGAAGCCCGGCGGTTCCCGAGGCCATAAACCCAAGTGCCGGACTGCCGGTGGCCTTGGCGACGAAAAAGCCAGCAAAAGCCCCGACGATCATCATGCCTTCGACACCAAGATTGAGAATACCGCTGCGCTCGGTGAGAATCTCTCCAAGTGTGGCGTAGAGGATGGGGGTGCCGGATTGGATGGCGGCCGCCAGCAATGGGACAATCATCTCGGCGGTCATCGAGAACGCCTCCGGATGCGAAACCCGTATTCCGAAAAATATCCCCCGGCCAAAACGGTGAGAAGGATCAATCCTTCGAGGATGTGGCCGAAAGCCGCCGGCACCTGGAGATCGAGTTGAAGGTTCTCGACCCCAACCCGTAGCGCCGCCAGAAGAAAGGAGGATAATCCGATGGACAAGGGATTGAGCCGCGCGAGCCATGCCACGACAATGGCGGTGTACCCGTAGCCCACCATGATGCTGGGCTGGAGACGATTGAGGGTGGCGGATGCTTCGATGAAGCCAGCGCAGCCAGCGAGCCCCCCGCTCAACATCATCGCCAGGATCACCAACCCCCGGTAGGGCATACCGGCATACTTGGCGGCCCGGGCGTTTTCCCCGCTGGCTTTCAGTTCAAATCCAAGCCGGCTGTATTGAAGAAACAACCAGACAGCGACACCTGCGAACCCGCACAGCGCCAGGCCCCAATTAAGCTCGGTCGATCCGATTTTTTGGATGATGGCCCCTGGGGAAAACGTGGGTGTCATGGGAAATCCGAAGCTTTGAGGATCCTTCCAGGGGCCGTACACAAGATAGTCGAGGATCAGAATGGCGATATAGTTGAGCATGAGGGTCACGATGATCTCGTTGGCCCTCATTTTGAGCTTGAGGACGGCCGGAATGAGCCCCCACAACGCGCCGAGAAGAAACGCCGCACCGCCCATCAAGGGCAACAGGCCATACCACGGCCAATGGGGCAACAGCAGAGCGGCCCACGAGGCGCCGATAGCCCCAAGGGCAAACTGGCCCTCGGCACCGATATTCCAAACCTGCAGCCGGAAGGCAATGGCCACGCCGAGGGAGCACATGAAAATGGGGATCGCCTTGATCAGGCAGTCCTCGATGGCCCATCGGGAGCCCAGGGCTCCGACGGCAAGAAGCTTCAGACCCCCGATGGGGGGCTTGCCCTGAACCCAAAGCAGAGCGGCACTGATCCCCATGGATAAAATGATGGCCGCCAAAAAAACGAGACAGGATCGCCAGCCGAGGGCATCCTGTCTCTTGTAGCGTTTTAAGGTCCACATCGATGGTGTGTCGCCTTGATACGGTATGGCTGCCTGACCGCCTACTCGGTCGTTCCGATAACCCCCCACACAAACCAATTCATGCCAAGCAGCTCTTCATCGTTGGCGGATTGACCGTCGGCGATCTTAACTGCCCCCAACTGATCCTTGACCGGCCCGGTGAACACCTTCAATTGACCGTCGGAAATGGCGGATTTTTTGGTCATGACCGCATCTTGAACGGTTTTGGGAACCATATCGCTCATGGGACTTAAATCGACGATCCCGTGCTCAAGCCCGTACCAGTATGCTTTGGACTGCCAGGACCCCTGTTGAACCTGCTGGACGATTTCCTTGTAGAACGGGCCCCAATTCCAGACGGGAGCCACCAGATGGGCCTTGGGGGCAAACGTAGACATGTCGGAGTTATAACCGATGGAGTAGACGCCGCGTTCCTGGGCGGCTTCCTGGGGACCCGGAGAATCCTGGTGCTGGGCGATGACGTCGGCACCGACGTCGAGAAGGCTCTTGGCGGCCTCCTTTTCGGTGGCCGGGTCGTACCAGGTTTTGGTCCACACCACCCGCACCTGGACATCGGGATTGACGGACTGGGCACCAAGGGTAAAGGCATTGATGCCCCGGATCACCTCGGGGATGGGAAATGCCGCTACATAGCCGATGGTGTTGGACGTGGTCATGGCCCCGGCAACGATGCCGGAGAGATAGCGGGCCTGGTACATGCGGCCGAAGTAGTTTCCCATGTTCTCGGCCAGCTTGAAGCCGGAACAGTGCATGAAAACGGTTTTGGGGAATTTACCCGCCACCTTGAGCATGGGGTCCATGTATCCGAAGCTGGTGGCAAATACGAGGTCATAGTTCTTTCGGGCCATGTTCATCATGACCCGTTCCGAGTCCGGGCCTTCGGGGACGGCTTCAACGAAGGAGGTGGTCACACCGTCCATCTGGTCGATAATTAGGCGCCCCTGGTCGTGGGCGTAGGACCAACCGGCATCGCCGACAGGCGAGACATAAATAAAGCCGACCTGAAGATCCTTGGCCACGGCCGGCCCGGCGGCGGCAAGCATCAGAGTCAAGAGCAAGACGAAAACGATTTTTCGCATAAGACGCCTCCCTGCAGGATAAGGTTCGGTTATCGAAAATGGATTGCCCGCCTGTTGTGATCAATCGGCAAGGCATCGATGATTTGAGGGAAAAGATTGCACCGATTTATAGTGACTCCTGCCCCATCCGTCAAACGAAAATGGGAACCCATGGGCTGGACATCTGGATTCGCGGCAGTGTGGGCCCGCCGTCGCCATCTCTTGGCGCCGGTCAGGGGACGTTTCGAAATCCCTCGAGATAGCGTTCCCACTCCATGGGCAGAAGGTGCTTTTTTCGGTTGTTGCACGTCTTGCAGGCGGGGACCACGTTTCCCTTCGTGGTATTGCCTCCCCGGGCAAGGGGGACGATATGGTCCATGGTCAGCTCCGCTGGTCGTGTAGAGCGCCCGCAATAGTGGCAAACCCCTTTGGCGCAGCAGCGCTTCCACCACTGGGATTGCCTCAGTTCCCGGGCTTTCCGCCGCTCCCTCTTCAGGCGGGTATCGTCTTCCAGGTCCATGTTGAAGGGGTCCACTATCCTGTCTCCCCCATGGGCCGGTGTCCGGATGGAAGCTGCCGGAGCCATTTCCGGATTTCTTCCATCAGGATCCGATAATACGATTCGGATCCTCCCAGACCGGTTCGTCCGAAATAGTAGTTGATTTCGATGAATAGGGGTGTTTGGGGACCGACGACGTGCGGTTCCGTGCTGAACAGCACATCGACTCCCGCCAAGTTGATGCCGGTCCGACGGCAGAAACGGTCCACGGCATCCGTGGCGCAATCCATCAGGGCGGGGTCGCTGTCGGTATCAATCTGGGCCCCACGGGCAACCCCTGCCTTGAATCCGTCGCCGACCCGCCAGTAGGCGATACGCCTGCTGCCGATGATCGCCACCCTCATGGATCGGTTTGCGCAAGGGACCATGGTCTGAAGAAGAAAACCCTTCTGGCCGGTGGTTTCGAAACGCCTGGCCGCGTCGAGGAGCGCCGACCATGTCTCCTTACTATAGACGAGATGTACGGTTCGCCCTTCATCTCCCCAGGCGAATTTGAAGACAAAGGGCATGGGAAGGGGGGCGGTTCGGTCGAGGTCTCCGTGGGCAGCCATGAATGCTTTCAGATCGGCAAAGACGAGGGTGTGGGGATGGGCAGCGCCATAGTCTTTAAAGAGAGCCATCTGTCCGGTTTTTCCGGGATAAGCGAATCGGGCGTCGTAGTTGGGGAATACGTGGGGGCAACAGGACGTCGCGAGTCGGTACCAGGGTCGGGTGCATCCCTGGGGCAGAACGACCGCCCCGGCGTTTCTCAGTTTCTCTTCGTCTTCGGGACCGGGATCCCGGCCGGCAGCCAGCCCGTTGACGTGGCCCTCGAACAGGGGGTGGTAGGAGACGATCATCAGTAACCGAATTTCCTGAGAGATCGGGTGTCGCGGCTCCAGTTCTTCTGAACACGGATGAATAGTTTCAGAAAGACCCGCCTGGCCAAAAGGGCTTCGATGTCCTTCCTGGAGGCTTCCCCGATCTGGCGCAGTTTTTGTCCCCCTTTACCGATCACGATGCCTTTCTGGGAATTCCTTTCCACGTGAATGGTGGCGTGAATGCGGACGGTTTTCTTTTCATCGGTCTCATCGAACTGGTCGATGGTAACGGCGGAGGCGTAGGGAATTTCTTCTCCGGTCATTCGGAACACCTTTTCCCGGATCAACTCGGCCACGATAAAGCGGGTGGGCACATCGGTGAAGGCATCTTCCGGGAAATAGGGGAATCCTTCGGGAAGGCGGTCTTCCATGACCTTCAGGAGCACATCCGTCTGCAGACCCTGCTTGGCCGAAATCGGCACCACCGCATCAAACGAATGGCGGCCGGCCCAGCGGTCGATAGTGGTCAGGAGATGGTCCTTGCTAGTGAGGTCGGTTTTGTTCAGGGCCAAAATGACCGGCTTGGACTGGGAGGCGAGCTTTTCAACCATGTATGCTTCGGCGGCCGGGTCGGGTTTGGCGGCGTCGACGATCAGAAGAATCAGGTCCGCGTCGGCCACGCTGGAGAAGGCGACGTCCACGATCCGTCGGTTGAAAAGCTTTTCCGTGCGGTGCACACCGGGGGTATCGAAGAAAACGAGCTGAGCGCCTGGACGATGGAGAATGCCAAGGATCCGGTTGCGGGTGGTTTGGGGCTTTTTGGAGGTAATGGATACCTTTTCCCCCAGAAGCCGGTTCAACAGGGTGGATTTCCCAGCATTGGGAGCGCCGACAATGGCAATCATTCCCGCTTTGAAAGCGGTTGTTTCATTATTCATGATGCACCGGAAATGGTACTGATTCACCCATCAGGCTCCTTCACGGCGTCTGTGGGGGTAAGCTGTGGTGGCGGGTTGAGATCGGCGACGGTACCGGAGCGCCCCCTTTGCATAAATGGGACACCCATAAGGTAAAGATGAATTCGCGCCGATACAACCCGGCGGTCCGACCGCCGGGGGTCAGGGTTCGGATGTGCCGCCGGTGGCGCCGATCACCAGGGGATCGACCAACGCCCAGATATCGTCCAACCCTTCGCCGGTTCTGGCCGACGCGACCGCCACATCGGCGGCGGTCAAGGGCAGGCTTCGGACAATATCGGCGATCATCCCTATCCGTCGATTTCGAGACACCTTGTCGGCCTTGGTTATCACCAGCTTCCCCGGCACACCGGCCCCTGCCAGAAAGGCGAACATCTGGTGCTCCTCAGGCTTCGGTTCCCGACGGATATCCATTAGCAGAATGACGACCTTGAGGGTTTCCCGCCCGGTCAGATAGGCTTCTATCATCGGTCCCCACTGGCGCCTCACCGAAGCAGGAACCTTGGCATATCCAAAGCCGGGCAGATCCACGATGTAAAACGCGTCGTTGATATTGAAGAAGTTGATGAGCTGGGTTCGTCCGGGCGTGGAGCTGGTCCTGGCAAGGCGTTTTCGCTGGACCAGTCGATTGATCAATGAGGATTTGCCCACATTGGACCTTCCGGCAAACGCGACTTCGGGCCGGTCGGCAGGCGGATACTGGGCGCTTCGGACTGCACTGGTGACAAACGTGGCGGATTTGACCCTCATCGGTGGCGGTTGTCGGGACCGGCCTCAGCCGTCCCGCTCCTTGAGGTAGGTTTCCAGCCGGTCCATCCCCTCGGCGATATTATCCATGGAATTGGCATAGGAAAACCGAAGGTATCCTTCACCGCCGGGGCCGAAGTCGATCCCGGGCGTTACCCCGACTCTGGCCTTGAGCAGAATATCGAAGGCCAAGGCATAGGAGTCAGATGACAGGTGCTTGGCATTGGCAAACACGTAAAAGGCACCGGTGGGCTCGACCGTGATGCCGAATCCCAGCTCCCGCAGCCGTTTGATCATGAATCGGCGGCGCTTGTCATAGGTCTTCCGCATGCGGGCGGTGTCGTCATCGGCGTTTTCCAGGGCGGCGATACCGGCCATCTGCACCATGGCATTGGCCGAGATAAAGAAATTCTGCTGAATTTTCTGAATTGGCCGAATAAACGGCTTCGGGGCGATCAGGTAACCGAGACGAAAGCCGGTCATGGCAAACAGTTTGGAAAAACCGTTCAATACAAAGGCCCGATCGGTGAACTCGAGGATGGAATGCTCCCGCCCCTCATACACCAGGCCGTGGTAAATTTCGTCCGAGACGACATAGGGCTCCAATTCGGCAATGGCCTGCATCCGTCGGGCTGAAAGCAGATTGCCGGTGGGGTTGGAGGGAGAGTTGATAAAAACGGCACGGGTGCGATCGGTAATCTTTTCCCGGATGGCCTCGGGACGGTACTGAAACCCGTCTTCTTCATACACAGGCACCGTAATGACCTTCCCGTCTAAAAACCGAATAAAATTGGGATAGCATGCGTAATAGGGATCGGACAGGATGACCTCGTCTCCCGCCTCGATAAGGGCGGAGAAGAGGACCAAGATGGCCGGGGATGTTCCCGAGGTCACGACGATTCGGTTGGGATCCACCGATACCCGGTAGGTCTTTTCATAATACGCGCTGATAGCTTCTCGAAGTTCGGGAATACCCAGGCTGTGACAGTAGTGGGTCATGCCCCGGTCCATGGCGTCGCGGACGGCCTCCTTGACGCATGAGGGGGCATCGAAATCCGGCTCCCCGACTTCGAGGTGAATCACATGAATGCCCTGCTTTTCCATCTCGCAGGCCTTCTCGAGGACATCCATGACGATGAAGGACGACATTTCCTGGGCACGTCTGGCCGGCATGGCAATGGGCTCCCGTAACGGCAGCGATTCAAACCACCTTGTTCAGAGGATACTCGATAATGCCCTCGGCGCCGCTTTTTAGGAGCCGGGGAATCAGATCACGGACGATCCCCTTGTCGACCACGGTTTCGACCGAGAACCAGTCGGATTGGTACAGGGGGGCTACCGTCGGTGCATTGAGACTGGGGAGTAGGGAAACGACGGTTTCCAAAACCGATTCCGGCACGTTCATCTTGACGCCAACCAGCCGGTCCCCCCTCAATGCCCCTTGAAGCAACAGGGCGATCTCTTCGATTTTTTTCTTTTTTTGGGGATGGTTCCATGCACCATGATTGGCGATGAGCTGGGTGTTGGTCTGCATCAACTCATGGATGATCCTGAGGCCGTGGGCCTTGATGGTGCTTTCGGTTTCGGTAACCTCGACAACGGCATCGGCAAGCCCCGACACCACTTTGGCTTCCGTTGCGCCCCAGGAGAATTCGATTTGAACGTCAATCCGGCGCTCCTCGAAGTAACGGCGGGTATATTCGACCAGTTCCGTGGCAATCTTTTTGCCTTTCAAATCGTCGAGGGTTCGAATCGACGAGTCGTATGGAACGGCGAGAACCCAGCGGGCGGGTCGGGCGCTGACTTTGGAGTAAACGAGGTCGCTGACCGTGTGGACATCTGAGGCATTTTCAGCAATCCAGTCTCTGCCGGTCAGACCGGCATCCAGGGTCCCGGATTCCACATATCGCGACATTTCCTGAGCCCGGCAGATAGCGCATTCGATGCTGTCATCGTCGATTTCAGGGAAATAGCTTCTGCCGTTGACATTGATTTTCCAGCCGGAACGCTTGAAGAGGGCAATGGTGGCATCCTGGAGACTGCCTTTGGGAATGCCCAATTTAAGAATCTTTTCCATCTATTTATAGACCTCCTTGGGATCAAAAACCGGCGATTCCTCGATGGTGAGGGTCTCGCCGCTCACTTTCCTGTAGAAACAGCTGCGGTGACCCGTGTGGCAGGCACCCCCGCCGACCTGCTCGACCTTGAGCAGCACGGTATCGTTGTCGCAGTCGACACGGATTTCCGTCACCCGCTGCACGTGACCCGATGTGGCGCCTTTGACCCAGAGTTCGTTTCGGCTTCGGCTCCAATAGGTGGCCACACGGGTGTCGAGGGTTTTCTCCCATGCCTCTTCATTCATGTAGGCCAGCATTAGTATTTCGCCGGATTGGTAATCCTGGGCGATGGCGGGTATGAGCCCACCGGTTTTCTTGAAATCCAGAGCAATCATGGGGTCGTCCTCTTCGGGGCGCGGGGTCGGCGGTTATCGATTACCCCATCTCCACCATCAGTCTTGATTCTAAAATAGGAAGCAGTACCGATAACCGTTCGTCATGTCAACCGTTTTCATCACGGCACCTATTGCTTGCCGGAGCAGGTTATGCTAGATATAACCGTTTGAAAATAAACTTTTAATGCCTGCGCTCGCTCCGTCCCGACGCAGCTGTGAACGGTATTCAACCATGGAAAACCACGCTGATTCCAAAGAGAACAACGACAATAACGCACCCGTCCCAAAACGTCGAGGATGGCTCAAAACGCTGTTTTACTGGTGTCTTGGCATCGGGATTCTTTTCACTGCCGCCGGGGTGGCAGGGCTTGTCGGTCTTTACCTGTATATCAGCGAAGGGCTGCCGAAGATCGACTCCCTTGCCGACTACCGCCCCCCCACCATTACCGAAGTGTTTGCCGACGACGGCGAAAAAATTGCCGAGTTCTACAAGGAAAGACGGATTGTTCTGCCCCTCTCTGAGATGCCTCGGATGCTGATCGATGCGTTTATCGCCGCCGAGGATGCCCGGTTCTGGGAGCACCAGGGCATCGACTACCAGGGCATTACCCGAGCATTTTTCAAGAACATCGAGGCCGGGGCCATCGTCCAGGGGGGCAGTACCATCACCCAGCAAGTGACCAAGTCCTTTTTTCTCACCCCGGAGAGAAGTTACCAGCGCAAACTCAAGGAGGCCATCCTGGCCTACCGAATCAGCAAGGCCTTTTCAAAAGAAGAGGTTCTCTATCTCTATCTCAACCAGATTTATCTGGGGCATGGGGGCTATGGCGTGGAATCGGCCGCCCAGAACTACTTCGGTAAATCCGTCAAGGATCTCACCCTGGCCGAGTGTGCCGTGCTGGCCGGATTGCCCCAGGCACCGAGCCGCTACTCCCCCCATCGGTTTCCGGAGCGGGCTCGCCAGCGAAAGCTCTACGTGCTCAATCGGATGTCGGGGGAGGGGTATATCACTCCGGAGCAGGCCGCCGCTGCCGCCGCCGAACCGCTACATATCAAGGACCGGCGGAATTGGTTTGCCGAAAAGGTGCCCTATTACACGGAGCATGTGCGGCGATTCGTGGAAAATAAATACGG
The DNA here is from genome assembly GCA_942491115.1 of uncultured Desulfobacteraceae bacterium. Classification (GTDB taxonomy): domain Bacteria; phylum Desulfobacterota; class Desulfobacteria; order Desulfobacterales; family UBA5852; genus CALNZV01. The sequence goes on along the minus strand of CALNZV010000020.1, from coordinate 1,055,681 downwards.
CCCTGAGCGGCTCTACAACGACGGTCTGAGAATCTTTACCGCCGTCGATGTAGACATGCAGATGGCGGCGCGCGAGGAGATTGAAAGCGGTCTTAGGGCCCTTGACAAGCGGCAGGGATACCGGGGACCCAGGCGGCATGTCGATCCGGCGCAGATGGAGGATGCCATGGAAGAGCTGGCGGCGGACATCGACTCCGATGCACCGCCCGAAGCCGGAGGCATCGTGACCGGCATCGTGACCGAGGTGAGTGACAAGAAAAAGACTGTCACCGTGGCAACGCCCCAAACGGCCGGCATCATCCCATTGGAGGATATGGCTTGGGCGCGTCAACCGGATCCGAATGTCCGATACGACGCAGCCCCGGTGACCCGGCCAAGCCGGGTTCTGTCGGCAGGCGATGTGATCGACGTTCAGCTGAAGGAACCGCTTCCAGACGGCGGTTGGCGCATGGCACTGGAACAAGTCCCCAAAGCCCAGTCCGCCCTGTTGAGCATGGAGGCGGGATCCGGTCAGGTGAAGGCCATGATCGGGGGAAGGGATTTCGAGGAGAGCCAGTTCAATCGGGCGATTCAGTCCCGGCGGCAGCCAGGATCCGCGTTCAAGCCGATCATTTACGCCGCCGCTATCGATCGAGAATATACCACGGCATCGGTGGTGGTGGATTCGCCCATCGTGTTCGAAGACACCCAGCGGGAGATGGTATGGAAACCCAAGAATTACAAGGATACCTTTACCGGACCGACCCTGGTGCGAAGTGCCCTTGCCCGCTCCCTCAATGTGGTGACCGTCAAAATCCTCAGGGATATCGGCATCGACTATGCCATCGACTATGCCAGGCGTTTGGGCATCGAGTCCGAAATGAACCGGGATCTGTCCATCGCCCTGGGGTCGAGTGGGGTCTCCCTGCTGGAACTCGTGAATGCCTATTCGGTATTCGCCAACTTAGGGTATCATATCCGTCCGATTTTCATTACCCGTATCGAAGACCGGGATGGGAACCTGCTCGAAGAAACCCCCATCGAAAGGGAGAAGGTCATTGAGAAAACGACGGCATATATCGTGACCAGTATGTTGGAGAGTGTGGTCAAGGAGGGAACCGGCAGACGCGTCAAGGCCCTCGGTCGCCCGGTTGCCGGTAAGACCGGCACGACCAATAACCTCTATGATGCCTGGTTCGTCGGGTATACACCCGATAACATCACCGGCGTATGGGTGGGGTTCGACGAGGAAGGGCCTCTCGGTCGGGGAGAAACCGGCTCCAAGGCGGCCAGCCCCATCTGGCTGGCGTATATGAGCCGGGTTCACGAGGGTAAGCCGGTTCGGGATTTCGATGTGCCCGAGGGCATTGTTTTTACGCGGATCGATGCGGAAACGGGCCTCCTTCCCATACCCGAATCCGAGAAAACCATTTTCGAGTGCTTCAAGGAAGGGACGGTTCCGACCGAATACACCAAAGCACCGGATACGATCTCCGATACGGAGGATTTTTTTAAGAAGGGTATGTAGGCCGGTCGGCCCGCATGGGGGCCACGCGTTTTTTCCTTCATCGCCCGCACAAAAAAAATGACCCGCTGTTGTCGGCGGGTCATCTGCGATGCAACCCCCTCCGCGGTGAGAGCGGAAGGGGCATTCCTTTCAAGGCGGTTAACGCGGCGGCGTCACGCCTCGGGAAGGCGAACCACCAGTACCGGCGTTTTTGACCGTCGGAGCACACGACTGGTGGTGCTGCCCATCATGACATCCAACAGGGCGCCCTGGCCGTGGGAACCCATTACGATCAGATCGCAGGACTTCTCTGCAGCCGTTTTCAGAATTTCCTGAACCGGGTTACCCTGAACCACCAGGGTTTCGTCCATGGCGGCGGCGTGGTCGTCGGAGCCGGGGCGGAGGCTGGCACAAAACCGGTCCAACACCTCTCGGATGGCCGTCTCTCCCCGTCGCTTACCGATCAGAATATCCCTGGTTTCGTCGATGTTGTTCTGTTTGATCTTTTCCCACTCATCGGCGCCGATATAGCCGATGACGTGTTGGTCCACCATTTCCGGGGCGGTGTCGACCACGTGGAGAAGTATCAACTGGGCACAGTACTGATTGGCCAGGTTGACCGCGTAGGCAAAGGCCTGCCTCGCGCCCTCGGACAGATCCGTGGGGTAGAGAATGCGTCTGATTTGAATTTCCGGCAGGGGTGGCTTCATCGTTGGGTCCTTTGGTGTTGGTGTATCAAACCGTGGCATCTTTCTTGATTTGGCCCCTCAGGAGCTTGAGCCAGTGGCCGCTCAATAGATAGGCATAAATATAAGTCCCGATGATGATCAACACAAAGGCCTTGGTAATGTCAACCGCGGTTCCGTTGAGGGAGAACCCCGGAACGTAGCCGAACAGGAAGGGCCCCAGATAGAGGAACTTGGCAAATTTAAAGGACGCAAAGGCCGTCCGCCACATGTTGGCCTTGGCGATGGTCGCCCCGGCAAAGGCGGCGATGCAGACCGGCGGGGTGATGTTGGAATCCTGGGACAGCCAGTAGACGATCATGTGGGCGGCGATTTCGTTCACCCCCAGATGGGTCAGGGCCGGGACCGCCACCACCGCCGTAATGAGGTAGGCTGCGGTGACGGGCACTCCCATTCCGAGAACCAGGGAGGCTAGGGCGATCAAAAGGATCGTCAGGGGGAGGGAGCCGCCGGCCAGTTCGATCACGATGTCGGCGAAGGTCAGGACCAGACCACTGTAGGTCAAAACGCCGATGATGATACCGATGACCCCGACGGTAGCCCCGATTTTGAGGCTGTTTTCGGTGCCCTGGCGGCAGGCCAGCACGAATTTTTTCAGCTCGTCCGGAATATCTGCCCCCTTGGAGCGGCGCCACAGGGCGAAGGCAATGGCAAAAGCGATCCCGTAGAGCATCAGCAACCGGGGCCTCATGACAGGAGCGAGAGACTTGACCATGGCTTCCCCCGAGACGGCGCCGATGCCTTTGAGAAGCCAGCCCCCCACCAGAACGAAGCCCATGACCCAGGCGACCGTCAGGTCGATCCGGGTATCGTGGGTTTTATGGCTGATGGCCACGCAGGTGGCGAGCCCCAGGATGGCCGAGTATCCGGGCGAATAGCCGGTCAGCATGAAATAGGTGATGATGACCAGGGGCAGGGTGTAGGGCCACTCTTCCCTTAAAATGGTCATGGCGCTTCGTTCGGAGCGTTCGCCGATGACGTTGTGGATCTTGGCTTCCCAGTGGACCATCATGTAGACGCTGAAAAAGTACATAACGGCCGGGAAGATGGCGACCAGCATGATCCGGGAGTAGGGGACGCCGGTCATTTCCGCCATGATGAAGCCCCCGGCGCCCATGATGGGGGGCATGAACATGCCGCCGATGGAGGCCGCCGGCTCGATACCCCCGGCGATGTGGGGCCGGAAACCGGCCTTTTTCATCATGGGGATGGTGAAGGCGCCGGTGGACACCGTATTGGCGATGGCGGAGCCGGAGATGGAACCGAACAGGCCGCTGGCGATGACCGAGACCTTGGCCGGTCCCCCGATCTTGTGTCCCACCGCCGCCAGGGGCCAGTCGATGAAAAACCGCTGGGCGCCGCATCTTTCGAGAAACGCTCCGAAGAGGACAAAAAGGACCACATAGGTGGCCAACACATTGGCCATGATGCCGAAGACGCCGTCGGCGGCGTAAAAGATGCTTGTGCACATGCCGGGCAGGGTATCACCGGCATGGGCGATCAGATCCGGCATGTTGGCCCCGTACATCCCGTAAAAAATGAAAATGGTGCCGAGAATGACAAAAACGGTTCCCACCACCCGCCTAGCCACTTCGACGCCGATCAGGACGCCGACCACTGCCATGTATTGGTCCGTGAGGTTTTCCGCGCCGGTTCGATAATTGATGGCCTCGAAGTTGGAAATCCAGTAGCCCACGGTGACAATGGAGGCAACAATAAAGAGATAGTCTACCACCCTCATGATCTTGTTCTTAGACTGGTAGAGCAGAAAGCAAAGGATGTAGGTGATGATGACGTAGATGCCCCGGTGGTACTGGGTGGCCGCCGGCTCGATGACCGCCGACCAGGAGTAGTAGAGCACCAGAAAGACGGCGAGGGCGTCGAATAAAATTTTTTCGAAAGTGTTTAGTTTTTCGTACACGGGAATACCTGCCGGAGCTATGGGTTATCCGCTTTTTAAAAAAACGGGACCGCGGGCGGCGCACCGGCGCCACCCGCAATCAGTATCCAATACCAATCCCTTGGGCTGGGTATTAGAGAAGACCCTTTTCTTTCCAGAACTTCTCGGCACCCGGGTGCAGGGGAGTGGCGATGCCTTTGGTGCCCTTATCGACCGCCATGGCCTTGAATGTTTTCTTCTGGGAAACCATCCAGGCAAGGCCTTCGGGGGTGAAGATCTCTTTCAGCATACCGTAGACCAGGTCTTCGGGAGCGTCCGGAGAGGCGACGAGCAGGGTGGTGTCCACGAAAGAGGGAATATTTTCCGTGACGCCCCGGTATTTTCCGTCGCTGGTCGGCGTTTCCCAGGCCACAAAGTTTTTGTACTTGTCATAGAAACCGTACTTCTTGGCGTCGGCATCCAGGTTCACCATGGCGATCTCATTCATGGTGGCGGCCTGAATAACAGCGCTGCTGGGATAGGCGGTGAACAGCCAGAAGGCATCCAGCTGGTTGTTGCCGAATGCGTCGGCAGCGGCGTTGTAGCCCATGGCGTTCCGCTCGATTTTGTCCCAGATGCCCAGGTGGGTGAAAAACATCTCGCAGTAGGAGTAGGCACCGGAGCCGGCATTGCCCACGCCGACCTTCTTTCCAACGAGGTCCATGGCGCTCTTGATACCGGAATCCTTGCGGACGATGAGCTGGGCCGGGGCTTCGTACAGGTAGGCCATGGCCAGAACGTTTTCATATTTGACCGGATCGTTGACCATCAGGCCGTTTCTGCCGGCAAACACATGGCCGGAATAGACGGTGCCGAAGTGGGCCTTGCCGGAGTTGACCCGACGCAGATTCTCCGTTGAGCCGCCCGAAGACTGGACTTTGATGTTGTAGTCCATGTTCTTGACGGGATCATAGGTGCTGATGGCCTGGGCCACCGTCTGGAAGGTACCGCCAGCCGGCCCGCCGGCGAAGATGATCAGCTTTTTGGCCGATGCATCCGGGGACATCGCAAGTGTTAAAGAAAGGGCGAGACACAGGCAAAAACCGATAGTTAGAAACTTCCTCATAAAACGCCTCCTTTAGCATTCAAGTTAAACAGTTCCTCCTAAAAAACGTCTATCGCCTTATCCGGTGGGTGTTCGATCCGGCCGTCTCCGCATTATCCCGATAGAAGGATCGAACTCGGTGCCGCTACCGATTCCATTTCGAAGGTCAGAACCCGGACAAGGCACTGTGTACCCTATTGGGCTTAGGGGGAAGGGTCAATCAGCAGATGACGGATTTTGATGTAGGGAATTCACTGACAGCATCCGCCATCAGGGTTCAAGGAGGTTGTTGTGAATGGCAAAGCGGATGAGTTCGGCATTGTTTCTCAGATCGAGTTTTTTTAGGAGCCGGGCGCGATAGGTGTCCACGGTTTTGATGCTGATGCTGTATGCTTCCGCAATTTCCCTGGAGGTGTGCCCCATGGCCAGCCGTCTCAATACCTGAAGTTCTCTCATGGAGAGGGTATCCAGGGGGGTCTGGCCGGCTGAGCCCCGGGCGACCCTCAGGGCCAGGGCTTCTGAAGCATCTTCAGTGATGTAGCGCTGGCCGTTGTAAATTTTTCTGATGGCCGCCACCAGTTGCTCCGGCGCCGATTGTTTGGTCAGATACCCCATGGCGCCGGCCTCGATGGCCCGAACCACGTACTGGGCCTCTTCGTGCATGGTGAGGATGAGAACCGGGATCTCTGGAGCTTCTTTCCGGAGTCTGCTGACCACCTCGAGCCCGTCGAGACCGGGCATGGAAATGTCGATGACGGCGATCTCCGGTTGGGTCGAGGCGATTTGTCGGATGGCATCCCTGCCGTCGGCGGCCTCACCCACGACTTCCATGTCGCCGCTGTCCTCGATGATGCGCCGAAGGCCGTCTCTAACAATGCTGTGGTCGTCCGCCAGAAGTACTCGAATCATTGTGTGGTCCTGTTGGTGGCGTCCAGAGGCACCTGGAAACGAACGAAAGTCCCCCCGCCGTAGACGGATTCCACCGTCAACTGCCCTCCCACGAGATTGGCGCGCTCCCGCATGCCGGTCAATCCAATGCCCTCGGATTCGTCGATAATCGACGGATTGAAACCGAAGCCGTCATCGGACACCGTCAGTTTGAGCACTTGGTTTTCCGCCGTTAGTTCGACGGTGCAGCGGGTGGGGGACCCGTGGCGAGCGGCGTTGGTAAGGGTTTCCTGGGTGATGCGATAGGCAGCCGTGGCGATAGCGTCGTTGATCGGGGGGATGTGGCCGTGTTCGAAAAGGCAGGTGATGTCGGTCCGGCGTTCGAAATCCGTCGTGTACCACTCCAGGGCCGCCACCAGTCCAAGATCATCGAGCACCCCCGGTCGCAACCGGATGGCCATGCCGCGAACCTCTTCAATGTTTTTGTCGATAAGGCTGCACATGGTCCGGGCGCGCTCGGCCGCCGCCGGATCATCGGTTTCAAGACGCCGGGCCATCCAGACGGAATCCATGCGAAGTGCCGTCAGGACTTGCCCAAGCTCATCATGCAGCTCCCGGGCGATGGCTGCCCGCTCATTTTCCTGGCTGGCCATGATGCTGGCCGAAAGCCGGCGGAGCTGGTCCTGGGCCTTTTTCACGTCCGTGATGTCCGTCGATACCTGGCAAACCCCGCTGGTTTCACCGTTTTCGTCGTAAAAGGGGAATTTCACGGACAGATAGGTGTGGACCGTGCCGTCACGGTGGGGAAGGCGCTCCTCCACCTGGATGGAGCGCCGCTCGGTCAACACCATGCGGTCGTTGATTTTGAACTGGCGGGCCGTTTCTTCGGGAAAGAGATCCATGTCCGTTTTCCCCTGAACGCCCTCGCTGGTCAACCCGAGAATTTCTTCAAACTGTCGGTTGATAAGGCTGTAATGCCCCTCCGGGTCTTTGATGGAGACCACGTCCGGCGTGTTGTTCAACAGGCTCGAAATTTCCCGGGAGCGCTTCTGAACCTCTCGCTCAAGGCCCTGGGTATAGCGGCCAAGCTCATCCTTGGCCTGCTTCAGTGCCCGCTCGGCTTTGATTCGTTCGGTCACATCGATGGAAACCGCCAGGGAACGGACCGGTTTCCCCTCGCTGTCCCGCTCGCTGATGGCGGAGAGAATCACGTCGATAGCGGTCCCGTCGGATTTTAGAAATTGATAAGTAATGTCCTTGCAGAAACCGGTTCTAAAAAAGGCCGGAAACACCGTGGTTTCAGCATAGTTCCGAGAGGATTCGGTAAAAAAATCCGTCAAGGGCCTACCCAGAACCTCGTGGCGATGATATCCGAGCACGTCGAGCCAGTAGTTGCTGACACTGACGATCCGTCCCTGGCTGTCCACCGAGTGGAGCATGGCCGGGGTCTGGTTGTAAAGGGTGCGATAGCGTTGTTCGCTCTCTTCCAGAGCCGTCTGCACCTCTTTTCGCTTCAGGATTTCATGGCTGGCCTTCTGGTAGAGAAATAACACCGAAATCCCGATCACCATGCAAAGGGCCAGAACGGCGGGGCCGGTAAATCGCAGCAGCGGTTCGGACACCACTTTGGAGATGTTTTCGATGTCGCGAAGCAAAATGATCTGCCAGCCGGGGAAGATATCGATGAATCCCTGGTTCATCAGGTACCGGTGTCCCTCCCGGTCGACGACGTACCGTGCGTCTACCAGTTGAAGCCCGGTCCAGCGCCAGGGTCCGCTTCCAAACTGCCTGGAGCTGGCGATCTGATCGATTTCTTCCTGGGAGAGGTTCCACAGCAGATGATGCCGCCAGTCCTCCCGGCTGGAGATAAAGATCACCCCCTGGGGGTTGGTGACAAGAACGATGTCCTCCGGCCCTATCCCGAGCTGCTTTTCGATTTGTTCGATGGAGGCTTTGATCACCACGACCCCGATGGGCGTGCCGGAGTCGATATCGGAGACCGGATAGCTGTAGTAGGCGCCACGCTTCCTCGAGGTGGCTCCAAGGGCCAGATAGGTCCCCAGGTCTTCCTCCATGGCGGTGTTGAAGTAGGGGCGAAAGGAAAAGTTGTGGGAAACAAAGCTGTCTGGGGCCCTGCGGTTGCTGGAGGCAACGGTAACCCCTCCGGCATCCATGAGATAGCACACATCCACATCCAGTGTTCGCTGGAAGTGGTCGAGAAGCCCATTGGCACTGTCAATAGTCAGTGGATGGGGGGTGGACAGGGCGTCTTGAAGCTCCCTGAACCCGGCAAGGGTTCTGACCGGTCCAAGATTTTCGGAAAGAAGGCCCGAGAGATTGATCCGAAGCATTTCCACCCGGGTTTGTGCCTGGCGCTCGGCTTCCTGGAGCGCCGAAGTCTTCAGGGAGTAGTAGAAAAGATATCCTCCGGTGGCGGCCGAGAGGAACGCCAACAGGGACAACACCAACAAGATCATTCGAAGCCTCATGGGACGGCTCCAAGGGTCGAGAGATGAACGGCGTCCAGGGCATCGACAGCGATGGCGCCGATATCGATCCGGGGATCGGCGATGACATGAAACGGTTGATTCGGAAAGGCGCGATGGAGAGCAAAGACGTTTTTATTCCGCCACCCCCGGAATTGAGACTCGGAACGGGGGTTCACCCTGACGGTCAGGTGGCCGCCCGTGGGCGGGTGGCGGCGAAGCGTCTTTTCGGCAAGATCTAGGAAGCAGGCGCTCAGCACCCATTCGCCGAAGGCGGGATGGTGAGGGCCGGCGACCACCGTTTCCGGCATTGCCAACGCCGGCGTTTCCTGAAGCCCCATCCGAAGGACCGGTATCCCCGCGGCCAGAAACACCACGAGCATGGTCTTGGCCCGCCCGACGGCCTCGTCGAGGGACAGGGGACGGTATCGCCCTTCTCGATACTGACCGGCGAGGGGTGTGTCGGCAAACACCAGGGTGGGATAGATCCGCACGAAGTCAGGCCTCAGCCGAACGGTTTCTCTGGCCGTCTCAAGGGCGGTCCGGTCACTGTCGCCAGGCAGACCGATCATCAACTGGATGCCGACGGCGACCGGCGACCGGTTCAGCCTTGTGACGGCGTTTCGCGTGTCCTCTGCGGCATGGCCCCTGCAGGATTGCTCCAGAACCTCATCGTCGAGGGACTGGGCCCCGAGTTCGATCGTGGTCACCGGATAGGGTCGAATGGCTTCGAGGCGTTGCCGGGTGATGGTTTCCGGCCGAGTTGAAAATCGGATGCCCTGAATCCACCCCGACGCCACAAATGCCGAGGCGGCTGCCAGCAATCCGTCGACGGCGTCCAGGGGCAGCCCCAGAAAGGTTCCCCCGTAGAAGGCGATCTCCACCGGTCGTCTCCTCCCGGGAAGGGTGTCCAGGATCTTCTCTACCTGGGCGCCCATGTCCTCCGGGGAGGGCATGGACGCCCTCGATCCGGTCACCTGGTGTTGATTGCAGAACACACAGCGATGGGGACATCCGGCGTGGGGAATAAAGACAGGAATAATGATGGGTCTATGGGTAGGGTCTGGCGATCGATGCACGTTGGTCCCTGTGGGTTCATGACCGGTTTTTCAAGCGGTTCAGGGCCTCCCTGGCAGCGTCCTGCTCCGCTGCCTTTTTGCTCTTTCCGGTGCCCCTTGCGATGAGTCCGTTCACTTCCAGCTCGACACAAAAGGTTTTGTCGTGATCCGGGCCGTGTTCCTCGACAACCCGATAGCGGGGCACCGCATGGATCCGGGTCTGGATCAGCTCCTGAAGCCGGCTCTTGCTGTCGAGAGCCGGCTTCGGGCCGTCGATGCCGGCCATCAAATTCCCGAAACGGCGGTGAAGCACCCGATATGCCGCATCGAAGCCCCCGTCCAGAAAAACAGCCGCGACGATGGCCTCGAAGGTATCTGAAAGAATGGAGTTTTTTTCCTGGCCCCCCGACAGACTCTCGCCTTTGCCGAGTTGAACCATCGGGCCGATATCGATGCGCCTTGCCAAATCAGCCAGTTGCTTTTCGTTGACGAGTGTGGCCCGGGACCGGGAGAGATCTCCCTCGGTCATTTCGGGATACTGCTCCATCAGCAGCAGGCTGATCACCAGATTCAGCACGGCGTCTCCCAGAAACTCGAGCCGTTCGTTGTCGGCAATCGGGGGGGATGCCTGTTCATTGACATAAGACCGGTGTCTGAGAGCCTCGAGGGCGACCGCCGGGCGTTTGAACCGATAGCCGATAGCCCTTTCAAGAGGGGTGATATCCTTGTGTTCCATGGGAAGACAAATCGCTCTAAGGGTTGGCGGTGGATCCGCCGGTCAATGCTCTTCGTTGGTTTATCAAAGATTCGAGATCTTTGAAACAATCAAAAGGCACTGAAAAGCCCCCGTCGGCGATTCCGATGCCGACGGTCGGCTTCAGATCACCGTGAAAATCGGTGCCACCGGTTTTAATGAGCGTGCAGCGGTCGGCCACGTCCTGGAGAAAGCCAGTGGTGGCTGCGCTGTGTTCGGGATAGAACACCTCGATGCCGTCCAATCCAAGTCTCGCCAGTTCGGCAATCAAGTTTTCGATCGGCCATTGATTCCGGGGGCGGATCAAGCCTGGGTGAGCCAGAACGGCAGCCCCTCCGGCCCGATGAATGAGAGCAATGGCCTCGGCACAGGGGATCCGGTATTTGTCCACATAGGCGATTTTCCCGGTTCCCAGATAGCGGTCAAAGGCGTCATCGATATCCCGGACATACCCTTTCCGTATCAGGGCTTCGGCGATGTGAGGCCGGCCTGCCTGGCCGTCTCCGGCGATGTGCCCGACCTCTTTTAGGGAAATGTTGACCCCCACGTCATTGAGCTTTTCAATGATCATAGGGTTTCGTCGTCGTCGGGCGTCTTGGAGCGCCTCCAGGCAGCGGGTCAGTTCGGGATGGTCGGTGGAAAATCCGTAGCCCAGCAGGTGAAGGCTGCCAGCGCAGGGAAATGGGTCGGGGGGTGACGTACTGATTTCGACGCCGCTGATGAAAATCAGCCCCGATGGCACCGTTGAGGCCAGGACGTCATTGACCCCGCTAACCGTATCGTGGTCTGTGATGGAAACGGCCTTCAATCCGGCAAGAGATGCCTGTCGAATGATGTCCAGAGGCGACAGGGTGCCGTCAGAGGCCGTTGAGTGGATATGAAGGTCGACAGCAGAGTAGGGAGGACTAGATGCCAAGCGCTTTTTCTTGGGCCTCCTGTTTGGTCTTGCAGTCAATGCATTGGGTGGTGACCGGGCGTGCTTTAAGCCGGGCAAAGGAGATGTCTTCTCCGCAGCTGTCGCAAACGCCGAAGGTGTCGTCTTCAATCCGATCGAGGGCCTTTTTGATCTTTTTGATGAGCTTGTGCTCTCGGTCGCGTATCCGAAGCATGAAGTTCCTGTCGGCCTCTAGGGTGGCTCTGTCCGTGGGATCCGGAAAATTTTCTTTCTGGTCCGTCATTCCGGAGACCGTGTTGTCCGCCTGGCTGAGAAGCTCTTCGAGCCGTTCGTCCAAGAGCTCTTTGAAGTATTGGATGTCTTTTTTCTTCATGGTCGATCCGTCCCATTGTGATAATGGCCATGCCAACAAAGAAAGAATTTATATTACAAACTGTTCCCATTGTAAAGAGCTTATCAATCGATATCGGTATGTTGTTGGCTTTTCTTAAGATCGGTACTACTTTAATAGTCACCGGAGAGGATTCCTGGGACGGCCTTCCACCATGAAAGGACTCGAACATGGAACAATTTAACCACATTATCGGCATTATCGCCCTGACCATGGGTGCCGGATGGGCCAGCGGCATCAATCTGTATGCCGCCATCATGACCCTGGGCGTCCTGGGGGCAACTGGCAGCATGGCACTCCCCGCCGATCTCCAGATCTTGGCGCACCCTGCTGTCATCGGCGCCTCGGGCCTGATGTTCTGTGTAGAGTTTTTTGCGGACAAAATCCCCGGACTCGACAACAGCTGGGATGCGGTTCACACTTTTATTCGGATTCCAGGGGGGGCTCTTCTGGCGGCAGGCGCCGTGGGGGATGTGAATCCAGCACTGACGTTGGCGGCTGCCATTATCGGTGGGGGCTTGGCAGCAGGGTCCCATTTGACCAAGGCCGGGAGCCGAGTGGTGATCAATGCCTCTCCGGAGCCCATCTCCAACTGGGCGGCTTCCCTGGCAGAGGATGTCGCGGTGGTGGCCGGTCTCTGGACAGCGCTTCATTATCCCTTGTTTTTTATCGGCTTTCTGATGGCCTTTGCTGTCTTGGCGATGTGGCTGATGCCGAAAATATGGCGGGGGATCCGCCGGGTGTTCTCGGCCCTGGCCCGGTTCTTCGGAGGAACGGGAGCTCCCGTATCCGAGCTTCCCGAACCGGGTGCGCGACCACGGCTGACGATGTGACCATTCCCGCCCGCCCGAATCGGCAAACGGCGCTGTTTCGGTTGGAAGCGCAAATCGTCGACCCCATGGCCCTTTAGAACGCACATTGCATCCATTATCCGTGTTTCGTTAGGATCGGTTGCCAAGCGAAACACGGTTTTTTTTTGCCGCTGACGCCGGATGCCGGACAGGAGGAAAACGGTGTCGGGGCCTGTGACAAGAATAGACCCAAGAGAAGGAGGAACCCCATGGGATTGCTGGATCGGACCATCGAATCCATTCAGGAGCCGGACAAGGTTGCCTACGGGTCAGCCCTGGAACGGTTGCGGCAGCAGGCCCGCCCCGCAGGAAGCCTTGGGATTCTTGAAGATGTCGGAGCCCGGCTGGCAGGCATCTTCGGGACCATTGACGTTCGACTCCATCGAAAGGTGGTGGTGACCTGCGCTGGCGATCACGGTGTTTGCGATGAAGGGGTGAGTCTTTTCCCTTCAGAGGTCACCCCTCAGATGGTCCTCAATTTCGTCGGCGGCGGGGCGTCCATCAATGTACTGGCCGCCCATGCCGGTGCGGAGGTCCGAGTGGCGGATCTTGGCGTCGCATGGGACTTCGAGCCGTCCTTGCCCGTTTTCCACAAGAAAATTCGAAAAGGAACATCCAATTTTGCCCGGGGACCGGCCATGAGCCGTGACGAAGCGATCCGCAGCATCGAGGCGGGGATCGACATCGTTCAGGAAATCGTCAAGGAAGGGCCGGTGCATCTATTCGGCACCGGAGACATGGGAATCGGCAACACCACACCCTCGACGGCGATTATCGCCGCCTTTTCCGGGCTGCCGGTGGACGGGTTGACGGGCCGGGGGACCGGTGTGGACGATGATGGTCTCAGGCGAAAAGTGGCGGCCATCGAAAAAGGGCTTTCCTTCAACCGGCCGGACCCGAGAGACGCCCTCGATGTCCTCTCCAAAGTCGGAGGCTTCGAGATCGGCGGACTGGCCGGCGTGGTCATCGGGGCGGCGGCAAGGAGCATCCCCGTCGTCTGCGACGGGTTCATCTCAACCGCAGGGGCCTTGGTGGCTTGCGAACTGGCGCCCGCGGCACGGCGCTACCTTTTTGCCAGCCATCGGTCCGCCGAAGTCGGCCATCGTTACATGCTCGACCGGCTAGAGCTCACCCCCCTCCTCGATTTGCAATTCCGCCTGGGGGAGGGCACGGGTGCGGCCCTCGCCATGGAGCTGATGGACGCCTCGACTCGCATTCTTGCCGACATCAAAACGTTTGAAGAGGTGGCCATCCAGGATGCCCAGAGCTAGTTGCCGGCACCGGTGTTCTTTCCCGGGGCATCATCCCGGGCCGGCCCCTCCCCCGGAGGCTCCGGAGGGGTCAGCCTCATGGAGCGGTCTGAGTAGTCTCTCCGTTTCGGGTCTCTTTTGATCTGTTTTCGGGTTCGGTTCATGCGAAGCAGCCATCGGGCGGCGTTGACCTGTTTGAAGAGGATGTGGGCGATGGTTTTTGCGTAGAAGGCCGGGGGAGATTCCATGGGAAGGCCCGGGCGTCGGTCCTTGCGGTACTTCAACCGGAGAAAGCCGCCTTCGAGAGGATGAACGCCCTCCTGCCGAACGGAGAGGAAAAACCACAGCATCATGAACATGATCTTTCCCACGCTCAACCCGAAAGCAGACGCCCGGCGCATGACGGTCTCCATGTGCTCGGGTGTATAAAACTGGTTCCAGGCATCGTCGTAGGCCTCATCCCACTCGCGGTCGGTCATGACGGAATGATGAGTGACCCGATGGTCCAGGTCATAGTTGTTCAGGTCGGGATCCATCCAAACAGACCGGGTGCGTAGAGTCAGGTGATCCCGGGACCCGGGCAGCGGGGTCAGCATGTTCAACTGAAGGATATCGATGGGCAATTCCCGCTTGATGGTCTCGATATCCCTCCGGATGCTTGCTCCGGTGTCATTCGGGAACCCGACGATATATCCCGCATAGGTGATCACGCCTTCTGATTTCCACCCCTGAAGCATGGTTCGGTATTCGTCGATGAGGTTTTGGGACTTACCGGCCGATTTCAGATTCTCCGGACGGATGCTTTCCAGGCCGACGAACGCCCTGGCGACTCCGGCCCGGGCTGCCTTTTCGATAAATCCGGGGATCCGGTGGCACTGGGTGTCCACCTGGATGGTGAACTTGATGTCGAGACCCTCCCCTTCCCTCAACCAGATCAATCGATCGAAGAACCGTTCCCAGTAGCGGTTTCGGGCAAGGTTGTCGTCGGTGATGAAAAACCGATTGATCCGCCGGGCCAGGTTGCTCCGGATGACCCGCTCGAGATCATCCGGGGTTCGGCAACGGCTTTTTCGGCCCTGGACATTGATGATCGTGCAAAACGAGCATTGGAACGGGCATCCTCGGCCGAGATCGACGCTGGTCAGGGACCCAAGGGTCCTGCGAATGTGCTTGGACGGGAGAATGGGTGTCGGCTGGCCCGTCAGATCAGGGAGGGAGGCCATGTGGTTGTAAAGGGGGCGGAGGGGTCCCCGATACGCGTCTTTGAGAAGGGTGTCGAGACGGCCGCCTTCGGCCTCTCCGGCAAACAGACAAATGCCCATCCGTTGGGCCGCCTTCAAATGCTCCGGCAGTTCCGGTAGCATGGCCACACAGCCGGAGACGTGAAAGCCTCCGATACATACCGGTATGCGTTCATTCAGAAAGGGGCGGGCCAGGTCAACGGCACGGGGGAATTGGTTGGTCTGCACCCCGACGAGGGCGATAAGCCCCTTTCCTCCCTGCCGTTTGATGTCGAGGAGAATGCGCCCGGGCCGAATACGCCGATTGGTTTCGTCGTAGGTGTGAAGGCGGATCTCAACGGAGGGTCCCAGGATCCGTCGAGCCCTACAGTCCTCCGCCAGACCGTTGAGACAGGCAAGGGTGTTTGAGGGGATGGCGGAGCGCAGCCACTGGATGGGGTAGCCGTCGTCGTCGTAATGGGTCGGCTTGATCATCACGAAGTGAAACACGTCGATTTTCGGGTGGGGTGGATTCATTCGAAGGGGCGGTTCAAGAACTGATGCCCACCGTGCCGGCGAAATGGCAGGCGGCCTGATGAAGGGGTCGGATCTCTTTCAGGGCGGGTTCTTCGACGGAGCAGACGGCCTCGACATAGGGGCAACGGGTATGAAACCGGCATCCGGGAGGAGGATTGATGGGGCTCGGCACATCCCCCTTCAATAGAATTCGCTTCCGCTTGGCATCGGGGTCCGGCATGGGGGAGGCGCTCAAGAGGGCTTGGGTGTAAGGGTGGAACGGGCTTCCGTAAATGGCCGCGCTGGCCGCGATTTCAACGATTTTCCCCAGGTACATGACCGCCACCCGGTCACTGATGTGCTCGACCACGTGAAGGTCGTGGGAGATGAACAGGTAGGTCAGATCAAAGTCCTCCTGGAGATCTTTCAGGAGATTGAGCACCTGGGCCTGAATGGACACGTCCAGGGCGGAGACGGCCTCGTCGCAGACCACCAGCTTGGGGTTCAGTGCAAGGGCCCTGGCGATGCCGATTCTTTGGCGTTGGCCCCCTGAAAACATGTGCGGGTAGCGGCGCATGTGTTCCTTGCTGAGGCCCACCACCTTGAGCAGCTCGAGGACTTTGGCTTCCCGTTCCCGGCGATTGGTCATCCCGTGGATCAGGAGGGGCTCGCCGACGATGGACGCGACGGATTTGCGGGGGTTCAATGAAGAAAAGGGGTCCTGAAAGATGATCTGCATTTTTTTTCTAAGGGATCGGAGGCGGGCAGGATCGTATTCCAAAATGTTGTCGCCGTCGAACCATACCTCCCCGGACGTGGGCTCCTCCAACCGCATTACCGCGCGCCCCAGGGTCGATTTCCCGCACCCGGATTCCCCGACCAGACCCAGGGTTTCCCCTTTGCGGATGGACAGACTGACGTCGTCCACCGCTTTGACGGCAGCAATCTCTTTCATGAACACACCGCCGCGGATGGGATAGTATTTGACCAGGTGGCGGGCGATGAGCAGATCAGAAGATTCAGGCATATTTCAGGCACCGTGCTATGTGGTTGTCGCCGACCGGGAACATGTCCGGAGCGATGGATCGGCAGTCGTCAAAGACGTCGGGGCAGCGATCGCTGAACGAACACCCCTCTGGCAGACTGAAAAGGGAGGGTACGACGCCTTTGATGGTGCTGAGCCGGCCGGTGTCGGTTTTTGCCCCAAGAACCGGGATCGATTCCATGAGGCCGACGGTGTAGGGATGCTTCGGACGATTGAAAAGGGTCCTGACATCCGCATACTCCACCATTTTCCCGGCGTACATGACGGCAACGTACTGGGCCATTTCGGCGATAACGCCCAGATCATGGGTGATGAATAGAATCGAGGCCCCGGTTTCCGCTTTGAGTTGATTCATCAGGTCGAGAATCTGGGCCTGAATGGTCACATCGAGGGCGGTGGTGGGCTCGTCGGCAATCATCACCCGGGGATTGCAGGCAAGGGCCATGGCGATCATCACCCTCTGTCGCATGCCTCCGCTCATCTGATGGGGGTAGTCGTCCAATCGGCTCTCCGGAGCCGGAATGCCCACCAGCTGGAACATGTCCACGGTCCGCTCCCGGACGGCCTTTCGGGAAAGGCTCTGATGGAGCCGAATGACTTCCCCGACCTGATCGCCCACCGTAAAGACCGGGTTCAGGGAGGTCATGGGTTCCTGAAAAATCATGGAGATGCGGTTGCCTCGGATTTTGCGCATCTGGTGCTTGCTGAGATCCAGGAGGTTTTTGCCTTCGAATTCGATTCGGCCGCCGACGATCTTTCCCGGCGGCTCGGGGATGAGCCGCATGATGGAGTGGGCGGTAACGCTTTTCCCGCACCCGGATTCGCCCACAAGTCCCAGGGTCTTCCCGGGCTGGATGCTGAGGCTAACATCATCCACGGCCTTGGCAACGCGATCCTTGACGAAAAAGTACGTCTGGAGGTTTTCGATATTCAGCAGAGGGTGTTCCGTCATTTCAATGCCGATCGTTCAACCGATGAAAACCATCGGCGTCAGTCTCTAAGTCTTGGATCCAGGGCATCCCGAAGGCCGTCTCCCAAAAGGTTGAATCCCAGAACCGCCAACAGGATGGCGATGCCGGGGAAGGTCATGACCCACGAGGCCCGCAGAATGAGAGCCCGGCTCCTGGCGATCATCCCCCCCCACTCGGGCGTCGGTGGCTGGGCACCTAGCCCCAGAAAGCTCAATGCCGCGGCGTCCAGGATGGCCGAGGCCATGCTCAGGGTCGTCTGGACGATGAGTGGCCCCAGGCAGTTGGGCAGAATGCCAAGAAAGATGATGCGCCAGTTTTTGGCGCCCACCGCCCTTGCGGCCATCACATAGTCCTTTTCGCACTCCTCGAGGACACTGCCGCGAACGATTCGGGCAAATCGGGGCACATAGGTGATGCCGATGGCCATCATGGCGTTTTGCAAGCTGGGCCCCAGGTAGGCCACCACCACGATAGCCAGGAGCAGGTATGGGAAGGCCAGGATCATATCCATGATCCGCATGATGAGGCTGTCCCAAAACCCCTTGTAGTAGCCGGATATGCATCCCAAAAGGGTGCCGAGGGTAAAGGCCAGCCCCACGCTAACCACGGCCACGGTCAAGGACACCCGGGCGCCGTAAATGATGCGGGAAAGGGTGTCGCGACCCAGCTCGTCGGTGCCGAGAATATTTTCCCAGGCACCTTTCTCATGCCACACGGGCGGTTTGAGCTGGTCGTACAGGGAGGTTTCCACCGGGTTGTGAGGGCTGATCAATGGGGCGGTAATCGCAACCAGAACAAAACCGGTGATGATGACCAGGCCCAGAATGGCGGTCTTGTTTCGCCACAGCTGGCTTAGCTGTTCGAAAAGAGGGTGTCGGTCGTGGGGATCTGTGGGTCTTCCCATAAGGTGTCCCGGATTATTGAACGCTGATGCGTGGATTGATGACGGCGTAAAGCACATCCACGCAAAGATTGATGACCACGAAAATCGCTGCGATAAACAGGGTGCCGCCCTGAATGACCATGTAGTCCCGCTGCATGACAGCGTCGTACATCCATTTACCCACGCCAGGCCAGGCGAAAATGGTTTCCGTCAGAATGGCCCCGCCCAGCAGGACTCCGAACTGCAGTCCGATAGTGGTGACCACCGGAATCATGGCGTTTCTGAGGGCGTGCTTGAAGATGACCTTAAAATTGGACAGTCCCTTGGCTTTGGCCGTCTTGATATAGTCTTGTCGGAGCACGTCCAGCATGGCCGAGCGGGTCATGCGGGCCACGATGGCGGTCGGGATCGTGCTTAGGGTGACGGCCGGCATGATGATATGCCAGACGGCATCTTTGAAGGCCGGCCAGTTTCGGGTGAGAACGGCGTCCAGAATGTAATAATTGGTGATCACCTCCAGGTCTATCCCGATGCTCAGCCGCCCGGAGAGAGGCAGCCAGCCGAGATTGAGGGAGAAGATCAGCATGAAGATGAGGCCCAGCCAGAAGATCGGCATGCTGACCCCGGCCAAGGCGCCCAGCATACTGAGGTAATCGAAGATGGAGTATTGTTTGGTGGCGGAGATGATGCCGAGAATCATACCGGCAAAACAGCTGATGAAAAGCGCTACCAGAGAAAGTTCGATCGTGGCCGGGAAGCGCTGCTTCACCTCTATCCAGACCTTCTGTCGCGTCCAGATGGTCTCCCCCAGATCCCCTTTCATCAATCGCTTCAAAAACAAACCGTACTGGACGTGAAGGGGTTCGTTCAGGCCCAGGTGTTCGCGAACCTGCATTAGGGCCTCCTCGGTGGCCCGTTCCCCGAGGAGAAGTTCCGCGGGGTCTCCCGGGGTGGCGTGCAACATCAGAAATACGATCACCGTTACCCCCAGCAGGGTGGGGATCATGATCATGAGGCGTCGGATGATGTAAGCCAGCATGTCGGCTCTGTGGGGTTAATGGGTTGAGACAAGTGGGAGAGGGGTGAGCGCCTCTCCCACTGTTTTTACCGGGTCCGGTCGAAAGCTTACTTCAGCCAGACGTTTTTCAGGCGCACCGACGAGGTGGGGTGCAGTTTGAAGCTCTGCACGTTCTTGAGGGCCGGCCAGATCACCGTGGAATGGGCCACCGCAATGGCGGGACACTCGTCGAAGAAAATCTGCTGAGCCTCTTGGTAAATGGTGGACCGGCTGTTCTGATCGATAGTTTCCCGGCCCTTCACCATCAGTGCGTGATAGTCGGCGTTCTTCCACTGGGTCCGTATGGACTCGGACGCCATGCCGTCGAAGAGCACGGCCAGGAAGTTGTCCGGATCCCCGTTGTCACCGGTCCAGCCCAGCTGGAAGAGATCCATGTCCTCGGGCTGCTCCCGCTGGCGTTTGAGATAGGTGCCCCATTCGAAGGTGACCACTTTGGCCTTGATGCCCACTTTGGCCAGATCGGCGGCCATGGCCTCACCGATTTTGACCCCGTCGGGGTTGTAAGGACGCGGCACCGGCATGGACCACAGGTTGATTTCCCCCAGGCCTTCGCCGTTGGGAAAGCCAGCGTCGGCCAACAATGTCTTGGCCAAGGCGGGATCATACACATATCCCGGGATGCTTTCGTTGTAACTCCACATGGTGGGCGGGATTGGGTTTTTGGCCACCTGGCCCATTCCCTGGTAGAGGTTGTCCACGATGGCCTTGCGGTTGATGGCGTGGCCAATGGCTTTTCTCAGGTTGACGTTGCTCTTCCAGGGCTCTTTGGTATGGTTGAAAGAGAGGTAGCCCACGTTCATGCCCGGCTGGGTGGGCAGGATCAGGTTCTTATCCTCTTTAGCCATCGCGATGTCTTGGGGGTTGGGGAACTGACAGATGTGGATGTTGCCGGTCTTGAGCTCCAGAAAACGGACCGAGTTTTCCGGGATGGAGCGGAAGACCACTTTGTCCAGATAGGGGCCGGCGTCCTTGTCCCAATACGCATCGAATTTTTCGAGAACAATGCGGTCATCCTTGACCCATTGAGTGAACTTGAACGGTCCGGTACCCACCGGGTTGCGGATGAATTCCGTGGGATTTTTCAAAAAGGCCGTGGGGCTGATGATGTCGGCAAAGTCCATTCCCAGGTTGGCCAGGAAGGGGGCGTTCACCTGTTTCAGTTTGAACACCACCGTGGACTCGTCCGCGGCCTCGATGCTGTCGACGATATCGTCCATTTCCATGGAAACCCAGTACTCCGGGGGCCTCTCCTGGGCCGGGATGTCATAGCCCTTGCCCAGAAACTTGACCTTGGGCTCCTTCATCATACGACCGATGGAGAAGACCACCGCATCGGCGTTGAAATCGGTGCCGTCGTGGAACTTCACCCCTTTTCGCAGATGGAACGTATAGGTCTTGCCGTCCGGGGCAATGTCCCAGGATTCGGCCAGCCCGGGCTCGAGGGCGGTGGATTCGTCCGCGTAGAAGACTAAGGCCTCGAAAATGTTGTCGCAGACCATGAACGAGTTGCCGTCGGTCTCGTAAGCGGGGTCCAGTCCGACGCTGTCTCCACCGCGGCCAAAAACCAGGGTTCCCCCTTCCTTGGGCGTTTCCGCTAATGCGGCGCCCGCGAAAATGAGGGAGGCAATGCATAGGAACACCCAATACCATTTCTTCATCGCACGCTCCTTTCCCTTCGGGTTACAGATATAGAGGTTGCTGCTGCTGGCGGCTGCCAGAGGCCGCTGTTAAAAAACGAGTGTTGCAATATCCCCTGAATGGGGAGATTAATTAATTACACCGGTTCATATTTTAAAAGAGGTGTCTTCTTTCTTATCGGGATGTGAGCGTCTTGTAAAGAGATTCATGCTGCAGACGGCCAGGGCTTTGCCTATATATCCAGCAGCAATGGAAGGTGAGGGTTTATTGGGGACGACATTTCCGCCGTCGACATCGTCTCGATCGAAGGGTCATTCTGCGCGCCGCGCCGAATGGTTGTCAAAATAATACATTGTTTTCAATATATTGAAAATGGTTCAGTGGCCGTGTTCGGTAAAATTAGGTTGACTTCAAATTGGTTTTTTGACATTCACCATGTGACTTTCATTTAGACTTCCGTTTTCTTCGTTTGAAGGCCTTCCGAGCAGTTTCCGCCCCGTGATCAGGAGGAGTTGTTTGTGGCGCTTCAGCAGAAAAGCAACGGTGTATCAGAAACTACCGATACCGGCCAAATCCGATCCCCCTCGCCCCGCAAATCTTCCGCTGCCTCATACATCCTTACCTTTGTCTTTACCTTTGTCACATGGGTGCTCCTGTCCGGAAAGTTAGACGCCTTTCATCTGAGCTTGGGAGTCATCTCCTGTCTGATCGTTTCGGCCATGTCCGGGAAAATCCTTTTGCCCTCCCCTGACGTTCATCGGCTCCCGGGCCAGTGGGGCCGTTTCATCACCTACGTGCCCTGGCTCTTGTATCAGATATTCATCGCCAATATCCACGTGACGAAACTGGTGTTCCATCCGCGGATGAAAGAACTCATCAATCCCCAGATGATCACCTTCAACAGCCGGTTGTCCTCGGAGATGAGCCGGTTTGTCTTTGCCAATTCCATTACGCTAACGCCCGGGACCATAACGGTATACGTGTCCATATTGGGAAAGTTCACCGTCCATGCCATCGACGACGCCTCCGCCAGCGCTCTGCCCGGTGAAATGGAAGGGCGGGTGGCGGCGATATTCGAGGAGTAAAATGGAACGGGTTTTTTTGATCAGCGGGATCCTCTTGTGTCTCATTATGGTCGTGTCCCTCTACCGGGCCGTTTTCGGCCCGACGGTGCTCGACCGGCTGATCGGCGTCAATGCCATTGGCAGCAAGACCACGACCCTGCTGATCCTGATCGGTCTGATCTACCGGCGGGTGGACATGTTCGTGGATATTGCCCTGGCTTACGCCACCCTCAACTTTATCGCCGTTTTGGCGGCATCACGATACTTTCAGAAGAAAAAGGGCCTTTTCGACGATTCCGGGCGATGATGCCCTGGATCCAGGAGGCCGGCATTCTTCCCAGGGACAGGAACGACAGCGACAGATGATCAATGTCATTGTAGCGATTCTGCTGTTTATCGGCATTTTCTTCTTTTTTGCCGGGGCCGTGGGGATCATTCGATTTCCGGATTTTTACTCGCGCCTCCATCCGGCCGGGAAGCTCGACACCATGGGGCAACTGGCCACCATGATCGGTATGGCCCTTTACACGGCTCAGGGAATGACCCTGACCGATATCCTGACCGCTTTGAAGATCCTTTTGATCATTGTTTTCGTCTTTTTAACCAGCCCGACCGCGACCCACGCCATCGTCGACGCGGGCGTCCGGGCCGGTCTTATTCCGTGGACCAAGCCCTCCCGGGAGGACGCACCTTGATTTGGCCCATCGACCTGATGATCATGATTCTTGTCGCCATCTGCGGCATCGCTGCCATCAATGTTCGCGACCTTCTGGGCGTCGCTATTCTTTTCGGAGCATACAGCTTCATGATGTGCCTGCTATGGGCCATCATGGGGGCCGTCGATGTCGCCTTTACCGAAGCCTCGGTCGGGGCGGGTGTCAGCACGGTGCTGTTTGTGGTGGCGGTCTTCAGAACTTCCCGTAGGAGCCAAGATTGAAAACCATTTCCTTGATGATCGTCTTTCTGGTGGGCGGGTTCCTGCTCTACGGAACCTTCGAATTCCCGGATTGGGGTGATCCGGCCTCGCCGGCTTCGACCCATGTGTCTCCTTACTATATCGAGCACGCGGTCAAGGACTCTGCGGTCCCGAATATCGTCACCGCAGTGCTGGCGGATTATCGGGGATACGACACCATGTTCGAGACAGCGGTGATTTTTGCCGCCGGTCTTGCCTGTATACTCCTCCTCCGAACGTATCAGCATCAGGCACCCAGCAGCCGCCTCTATCGCCATGTGCCGACCGGTGTGACCCTCAGGATTAAAAAGGGCGGAAAGCTGCCGGAAGATTCGGGATATTTTGACCGTATCGACTCCCAGTGGGTACCCCACGATCTCATCGTCAACGTGTGCTGCCGGCTGATCGTCCCCTTTGTTCAGCTGTTCGCGCTCTATGTCATCGCCCATGGGCACCACAGTCCGGGCGGAGGATTTCAGGGCGGCGTCATCTTCGGCGCGGCTCTGATTCTATACGCCCTGGCCTACGATTTGCGGAGCGTCTTCAAGCTGCTTTCCGAGAAAATGACGATTTACCTCAGCGTCGGAGGGGTGCTGCTCTACGTAGGCACCGGGTTTCTGTGCATGCTGATGGGGGGAAACTTCCTGGACTACAGCGCCCTTGCCCCGATTCTGGGCGGCGATCCCGTCATGGCCAGATCCCATGGCATTCTGATCGTCGAGGTGGGCGTCGGCATTGCGGTGATGGCGGTGATGGTGTCCCTCTACTACAACTTGTCGTCTGCCGGTCAGCACGACGAAGGGCTATGATGGCATGGACGTGATCGTCGGCAATTTTTTGGCCAAATACAACTACTGGATCTATGTCTTGCTGGTGATGATCGGGTTCTATGCCCTGATGGTCAAGAAGAACCTGGTCAAGAAGATCGTGGGCATGAACATTCTCCAGACGGCCGTCATTCTCTTCTACGTCTCCATCGGCGCCAAGAAGAATGCCACCATCCCCATCATCGCCCACGGCCACGACGGCGCCGAGCATGCGGCCCATGCCGTGGATTTCATCAATCCGCTCCCCCACGTCCTGATGCTGACCGCCATCGTCGTGTCCGTGGCCACCCTGGGGGTGGCCCTGGCCCTGGCCATGAGAATCCACCGACACTACGGCACCCTAAACGAAGATGACATATTGGAGAAGATTCGGAAGCCATGAGCCAAAATCTTCCCGAACTGGTCATACTCATACCGCTGATTTCCGCCTTCATCATCATGGCCGTGGTCTGGATGAGCCGGCAACTGTGCATGGTGGTCGCCGCTGCGGCCCTTTTCGGCTCCCTCGTGTCCGCCATCGCCCTGCTGGCGCGGGTGGCCGAGGAAGGGGTGGTGACGTACCAGCTGGCCGGATGGCTGCCCCCATGGGGCATTGCCTACCGGGTGGATGCCCTGAACGGGATCGTTCTGGTGGCGATAGCTGCCGTCGCCTTGGTCAATGTTCTCGGCACCCGCCAGATGGTGGAAAAGGATTTTTCTGATCGTCTGGGCGCCTTCTATGCCCTCTATGTCCTGTTCGTGACCGGTCTGCTGGGCATCGTTCTGACGGGGGACGCTTTCAACCTATACGTCCTGGTGGAAATCGCCGCCATCACGGGTTATGCTTTGATTGGCATCGGCGATGCCCGGGCCTCCCTGGCCAGTCTCAACTATATTTTCATGGGCACCATCGGGGCCAGTTTCTATCTTCTGGGTGTGGGGTACCTCTACCTCGTCACCGGTACGCTCAACATGGCGGATATGGCGTCCATTCTGCCGACCCTCGAGGGATCCCGGGTGGTGCTTTCCGCCTTCGTGATCGCATTGGTTGGCATCTGCCTCAAGATGGGGCTGTTTCCCCTCCACGCCTGGCTTCCCAATGCCTACTCCCATGCGTCTTCACCCGTGGGGAATCTCGTGGCTCCCCTCATGACCAAGGTCATGGTTTACGTTATGGTGCGGGTCATTCTCAGCATTTTCTCTCCGGCGTATGCCTTTTCCGTCGTCGGTTTGGCGCCGGCCATGACCTGGATTGCCGTGGTCGCCATCGTTGCGGGCAGTCTTCTGGCCCTTTCCACTCGACGTCTCAAACGCATGCTCACCTACATTGTCGTTGCAGAGGTGGGCTACATGGTCGGAGGCTTCTGGCTGGGCAACCGGGCGGGCATGTCCGGAGCCATTCTTCACATTGTCAATGACGCGGCCATGACTTTCTGTGTTTTTTTCGCAGCGAGCGTGGTGCTTGAGAAGGTGGGTGGAGAGCGAATCGACGACCTGAAGGGGGCGTTCAAGAAGATGCCCGTCTCCATGGCCGTATTTGCCCTGGCCGGTCTTGCCATCATCGGTGTGCCCCCCACCTGCGGGTTTTTCAGCAAGTGGTACCTCATTTCAGGTGGGGTCGCCGCCGGCCATTGGGGATTTGTGGCGGCACTTCTTTTCAGCAGCCTCGTCAATCTGGTGCTTTTCTTCCGGATCTTTGAAATTGCCTATTTCGAGCCGTTTGTCGACCACCATGGTCACGGGTCCAGCGACGACCACGGCGCCTCGGTCATGGCGGAGGCGCCGGTTCAGGTGCTGGTGCCCCTGGTTCTCTCTGCGGTGACGCTGGTGGTTCTGGGGATCTATTCCGGAGACATCGTCTCTAAACTCATCGACGCCGTTCTCCCGGCAGGAATCAGCTGACGGATGGAATATCTGACCTCGTTTAGACCGGTTGCCGCGATACTGGTATCCTTGACGGCCACGGGATTTATTGCCCTGACCCGTTCCCCCAACCTGCGGGAGTCGTGGACGTTTATCGCCGCCATCATCAAGTTTGGAATCGTTGCCTCCATGCTGCCGGTCGTTCTCGGGGGGGCCGACATCGTCTATCCGGTGGCCGAAGTGCTTCCGGGACTGTCGATCGCGTTCCGGGTGGATGCCTTCGGGATGCTGTTCGCTCTGGTGGCCTCCTTTTTGTGGATCATCACCTCGGCCTACTCCATCGGATATATGCGCGGTCTGGACGAACACGCCCAGACCCGCTATTTTTGCTTTTTTTCGTTGTCGCTCAGTGCAGCCGTAGGGGTGGCGTTTTCAGCCAACCTGCTGACGCTGTACCTGTTCTACGAAATGCTCTCCCTGGCCACCTATCCATTGGTCACCCATCATCAGGACAAAGAGGCCAGAACCTCCGGCCGGAAATATCTACTCTACACCGTGGGGTCTTCCATCGGCCTGGTGCTGCCGGCAATGCTGATCACCTGGAACCTGACCGGCGATCTGTCTTTCAGCCCTCAGGGGGTGCTGGCCGGAAACGCCTCCACCGGGGTGATCGCGGTCCTCTTAATGATGTTCATCTTCGGGTTTGCCAAGGCGGCGGTGATGCCCTTTCATTCCTGGCTTCCGGCGGCCATGGTGGCCCCGACGCCGGTCAGTGCTCTTCTGCATGCGGTGGCGGTGGTTAAGGTGGGGGTATTCAGTATTTTCCGTGTGATTACAGGAATTTTTGGAGTCGGTTTGTTGCAGAGCGCCCAACTGGGGGACATCATCCTGGTGGCGGCATCGGTAACGATCCTGGTGGGCTCCTTCATCGCTCTCTCCCAGGACAACCTCAAGCGAATGCTGGCCTTCTCGACCATAGCCCAGTTGTCCTACATCGTCCTCGGGGCGGGGCTTCTGTCCCCCAAGGGGTTGACCGGCGGTATGATACATATTGCCATGCACGCTTTCGGCAAAATCACGCTCTTCTTCTGCGCGGGGGCCATTTTTGTGGCCACGGGCAAGAAGAACATCAGTGAAATGGCGGGGATCGGACGCAGCATGCCCTTTACCATGGCCGCGTTTTTCATCGGGGCGATGAGCGTCATCGGGCTGCCCCCCACAGGCGGTTTTTTGAGCAAGTGGTATCTGGCCATGGGCAGCCTGGAGGCGGACCGCTGGCCGATTCTGGTGGTGCTGCTCACCAGCTCCCTCCTGAACGCCATGTATTTCCTGCCGATCGCCTTCCGGGCCTTCTTCAGCAAAGATTTGGCTGGGGCCGACGGTGCAAAACTGGCCGAAGCCCCGGTCTGGTGCGTCATTCCTCCGGTCGTCGCGGCGGTCGGTTCGGTGGCCCTGTTCTTCTTCCCCGGTACCTTTATCAGGCTGGCCCAGTTGGCACTGGGCTGACGGAGCCTCCCATGGACAAAGAAAAGAAGGAATTCGACTATTTCGATCGTCCCGGGGTGATTCGCAAGCTGTGGTGGCTTCTGTACGCGACCTGCGCACTTACCGTCGTCATGGAGCTCTTCTCACATCGGCACCCCCATTTTGGTTTCGACGGGTTCTTTGGATTTTACGCCATTCTCGGGTTTTTCTCCTGTGCCGCGTTGATACTTTTGTCGAAGATCTTGGCGTTCGTTCTTAAAGCCAGGGAGGATTACTATGATCGGTAATCTACCGCCGGCGGCCCTTCTCATTGCTGGTGCCGTATTGGTGCCCCTGCTCAAGGGTCGGTCGCGGAACGTTTTCACCATACTGCTGCCGGCCGCCGCCTTTTTCTTCATCGCCCAGCTCGAGCCGGGGACAGGATGGCAGGTCCGTTTTCTGAGCTACGACCTGACCCTGCTCCGAGTGGACAAACTGAGCAAGATCTTCGGCTACATTTTCACGCTGAACGCGTTCGCCGCCTTTCTATATGCCTACTATCTCAAGGACGCCTCCCAGCACATCGCAGCGCTTTGCTACATCGGCAGCGCCTTGGGGGTGGTCTTCGCCGGCGACCTGATTACACTGTATCTCTTTTGGGAGGTCATGGCCGTCGCTTCCACGCTCCTGATTCTTTCGCGAAAAAGCGAAAAGTCTTACGGCGCCGGATTGCGCTATGTACTGATCCATCTGTTCGGCGGACTTCTTCTGCTGGCGGGAATCCTCGTACACATTCACCATACTGGCAGCGCGGCATTTATCGGCTTTACGGAGAAAACACTGGGAACCTACCTGATATTGATCGGCTTTCTGGTCAACGCCGCCGTCCCTCCGTTGCATGCCTGGTTATCGGACGCCTATCCGGAGGCCACGGTCACCGGTGGGGTCATTTTAAGCGCATATACCACCAAGACGTCGGTGTACACACTGATCCGGGGGTTTCCCGGATGGGAAGTCCTCATAGTGATCGGATGCATCATGACGCTATACGGGATCATCTATGCGTTGCTCGAAAACGACATGCGTCGCATCCTGGCATACAGCATCATCAACCAGGTGGGGTTCATGGTCACAGGGGTAGGGATCGGAACCGCCATGGCGCTCAACGGCGCGGCCGCCCACGCCTTCTGCCATATCATCTACAAGTCGCTCCTGTGGATGTCGGCGGGCGCGGTGCTTTATATGACCGGCAAAAGCCGGTGCACGGATCTTGGGGGCCTCTACAAAACCATGCCCTACACCCT
The DNA here is from genome assembly GCA_942491115.1 of uncultured Desulfobacteraceae bacterium. Taxonomy (GTDB): domain Bacteria; phylum Desulfobacterota; class Desulfobacteria; order Desulfobacterales; family UBA5852; genus CALNZV01. Next base: position 1,027,085 of record CALNZV010000020.1, on the reverse strand, counting down.
CATCTTCGGCACCATCGGCGCTTTGGCCATCTCGTCTTTTCCGGGCACCAGCGGCTTTACCAGCAAGACGCTGATCATCGAAGGGGCCGTGAATGAGCATCTGGTCTGGGCATGGCTCGTTCTGGAGGTGGCCTCGGCGGGTGTGTTCCTGCATGCCGGCATCAAATTCCCTTATTTCGTCTTCTTTGCCAAGGACAACGGGCTGAGACCTGGGGAAACCAACCTGTCCATGCGGATTGCCATGGGATTCATGGCCTTTCTGTGCATTTTCCTGGGCGTCTATCCGAAACCACTCTATGCGGTGCTGCCGTTCGGGGAGGTGCACTACCAAGCATACACTCTGGCCCACGTGACCAGCCAGCTCCAGCTGCTGATGCTCTCCGCGCTGGTGTTCTTCCTTTTTCTGCCGTTGCTGAAGCGGACCGAGACGATTTCGCTGGATACCGACTGGCTCTACCGGATGGGGGGGCGCCAGCTCTACCGGCTCATCGATGCCGGTTTCAACGGACTCAATCGCTTTTGCGACCGGGTTTTTGCCCGGGAGATGACCAAAAAGGTCACTGCTTTTTTCAGCCGGGCGCCGACGTCTATGCTTCTTTTTCTGTTCGCCCTATTTCCCGATGTGGGAAGCCGGATAATCAAACCCGGAGAAGATCTTCGGGATTATTTTGAGAGTGTATTGGACAGGGGCGCCATTCCCTTGGGCATCAGTGCGGCGGTATCCGCCCTGTTTTTGATTCTGCTTTTTTTCCTCAGTTAGAGTTCGCAGGTGTCGCTGCCACCGCCATCGGCGGCGGCAACGGCGATTGGAGGCTGACCAGAGATGCTGACCATAGACGACTTCAAAGACATCGTTATCCCCAGCTACATGACGGACGAGATGCTCGAGAAATTTCTTCCCATTACCGACCAGCTCCGATTCGACGAGGGGGATGTGGTGTTCAGGGAAGGCGACAAGGCCGAACGGTTTTATTTCCTAAAACGGGGGAAAATTCTTCTCGAACAGCCCATCTCCAATAAAATCACCATTTCCATCGGGGCGGTCAAACCCGGCTATTCGTTTGGCTGGTCCTCCATGCTGGAGGGAACTCTCTCCTACACCAACGATGCCGTTTGTTCCGAGCCCTGCGAAGTGTACTCCATCCGAGGCGTCAAGATCAGAACCCTTTTAGATGAAGACCCCCGAATGGGTTATATCTTTAGCCGCCGCCTGCTGTGGGTGGTCAAGGACAGGCTGAACCAGCGGACCCGACAGCTGGTCAGCGCCCTCAAAGACCATTCGGAAATCGGATCTCTGCTCTGATGCCGGGCCGGGCGCCACGGCCCGGCCATCGGTCCGACCCTATCGGCCGGGAGCTATTGCGTCACCTCCCGGCGGCCGCCATCCCGATTCGTCCCCCATCGACCCTGACCGGTTGACTTTTCAGCTGCCATCCTTTACACAAGCCAAGTTCACCATCCATAAAAGGGGGTAACCCATCGAGATCATTGATAGCCTTTCAACCATGAAGGCGCTTAGCGCTCATCATCGGCAGGCGGGCCGTTCCATCGCATTCGTGCCCACCATGGGGTTTCTCCACGAAGGGCACCTGTCCCTGATGCGGGAAGGCAGGTCCCGTGCCGATGTGCTGGTGGCGAGCATATTTGTCAACCCGGCCCAGTTTGCCCCCAACGAGGATTTCGAGACCTATCCCCGAGACATGGAAAGAGATGTCGAACTGGCCGGCGAGGTCGGTGTGGACATCCTGTTTACGCCTAACCGCTCTACCATTTACGCCGACGGTTATGAAACCTACGTGCGCCTGGATCGACTTCCGAATCACCTCTGCGGCGTGTCGAGGCCAGTGTTTTTTACCGGGGTGGCGACCATCGTGACCAAACTATTCAACATCGTTGACCCGCACCTGGCTTTCTTCGGCGAAAAGGACTATCAGCAGCTTCAGATCATCCGGAGACTGGTGAGAGACCTCGACTTCGATATCGAGATCATTGGGTGCAAGACCATCCGCGAGCAGGACGGTTTAGCCATGAGCTCCCGAAATGCCTATTTGACCCCGGAGCAGCGCCCGGGGGCTCTCTCCCTGGTGGAAAGCCTCGAGATGGCTCGATCCCTGGTCGAAGGGGGTGAAACCGATGCCCGCAGTATCATTCGGGCCGCGACTCAGAAAATCACTGCCTATCCCGACACGGACATCGATTATCTCTCGATATTTGATCCGGAGACGCTCGAAGATGTCTCCGTCATCGACAGACCGGTGCGAATGGCCATCGCGGTCAGGGTCGGCTCAACGAGATTGATTGACAACATGGCCCTGGTGCCCTGAAAGGTATCGGCGCTGAAGACAAAGGAGACCCGATCAATGGGCAAGGACCAGTATTTTTTCACCTCCGAATCGGTCACCGAGGGTCATCCCGACAAGGTGGCCGACGCCATATCCGACGGGGTTTTGGATGCGATCATGACCGAAGACCGCTGCTGCCGCGTGGCCTGCGAGACCCTGGTCACCACAGGGCTAGCCTTTGTGGCCGGGGAGATCACCACGGCCTGTTATGTGGACATTCCCCAGATCGTCCGGGAGACGATTCGGGAGATCGGCTACACCTCCTCCCAGATGGGGTTCGACTACCAGACCTGCTCGGTGCTGACGAGCATCGACCAGCAGTCGTCGGACATCGCCCAGGGGGTCAACGAGGGCTGCGGGCTGTTCAAGGAGCAGGGGGCCGGGGACCAGGGGCTGATGTTCGGCTATGCCACCGACGAGACACCGGAGCTGATGCCCATGCCGATCATGTACGCCCATCAGTTGACCCGCCGGCTGGCCAGAGTGAGAAAAAACGGTGCCCTGGATTTTTTAAGACCCGACGGCAAGTCCCAGGTGACCGTCGAATACGAGAACGGCACCCCCCGGCGGGTGGATACGGTGGTGGTGAGCACCCAGCACAAGCCGGATGCAAGCCACGAGCAGATTCGGGAGGCGGTGATCGAGGAGGTGATCAAGAAGGTGATTCCGAGGGAGATGATCGACGGTGACACCCGTTATTTCATCAATCCAACGGGCCGTTTCGTGATCGGGGGTCCCATGGGGGACTGCGGGCTGACGGGCCGGAAGATCATCGTGGACACCTATGGTGGGCAGGGGAGCCATGGGGGCGGGTGTTTTTCCGGGAAAGACCCCTCCAAGGTGGACCGAAGCGCCTCCTACATGGGCCGGCATATTGCCAAGAACATCGTGGCCGCGGGGCTATCGAAGAAGTGCGAGGTTCAGATCGCCTATGCCATCGGCGTGGCCGAGCCGGTGTCCATCATGGTGGACACCATGGGCACGGGGAAGGTTCCGGTGGGGCGGATTCGTGAGATCATCGGTAAGGTGTTCGATTTGAGGCCGGCGGCCATCATCGAGTATCTGGACCTGCTGCGACCGATCTATCGGAAGACGGCGGCCTACGGCCATTTCGGCCGGACGGAGCCGGAATTTTCCTGGGAGCACACAAACCGGGTGGAAGACATCCAGAATCTGGCCGGGCTCTGATCCAGGGGCGGGGCGCCGGTGCCATTGGTACGGGCCGACGCCTTCGTTTGATTTGCCCTTCGGCCGATAACCCTTATCCTTACCGTGAACTGGTTCTTTAGCCCCGTTTCAAAGGAGACCTTCATATGGCCCTACCCCAACCCCAGACCCACCCCTCAGCTGCGGTTGAGCTGGATTTGTCGCTGCCATTTAAAGTGGCGGATATATCATTGGCCGAGTTTGGCCGCAAAGAGATGACCCTGTCCGAGCGGGAAATGCCCGGATTGATGGCCGTCCGTAAGAAATACGGGCCGAGCCGGCCCTTAGACGGTTTCAAAGTGGCCGGCAGTTTGCACATGACCATCCAGACGGCCATGCTCATCGAAACCCTCCAAATTTTAGGCGCCGACATCCGATGGGCGTCGTGCAATATATTTTCCACCCAGGACCACGCCGCGGCGGCTGTTGCCGACCGGAAGCTGGCGGCGGTATTCGCCTGGAAGGGAGAAACCCTCGAAGAGTACTGGTGGTGCACCGAAATGGCCCTCACCTGGCCCGACGGTTCCGGGCCGGATCTGATCGTGGACGACGGCGGCGACGCCACCATGATGATCCACCAGGGGGTGAAGGTGGAAGCCCGTCCCGATCTTCTCGAGGACGTCTACACCGGTCAGGACATGAGATGCCTCATGGATCGCCTGAAGGCGGGCTACGAAAGGGATCCGAAACACTGGACGCGGATCGCCGACGCCGTCAGGGGGGTGTCCGAAGAAACCACCACCGGGGTTCATCGGCTCTACCAACTGGCCAGGGACGGAGAGCTTCTCTTCCCCGCGTTTAACGTGAACGATTCGGTGACCAAGTCCAAGTTCGACAACCTCTACGGCTGCCGGGAATCCCTGGCGGACGGTATCAAGCGCGCCACCGACGTCATGCTGGCGGGGAAGACCGTTGTGGTCTGCGGATACGGCGATGTGGGAAAGGGCTGTGCCCGGTCCATGAGGGGATACGGTTCCCGGGTCCTCATCACCGAGATCGATCCCATCTGTGCCCTTCAGGCAGCCATGGAGGGCTATGAGGTGGTCACCATCGACGATGCCGCTTCCGTGGGGGATATATTCGTTACCGCCACCGGGAACTACCACGTGATAACCGGTGCCCACATGGAGCGGATGAAGGATGAGGCCATAATTTGCAACATCGGCCATTTCGACAACGAGATCGATATGGGATATCTGGAAACCTCCCCGGACTGCCGCAAGGAAACCATCAAACCCCAGGTGGATCGGTGGATCCTGGGCTCCGGCCGCTCGGTGATCGTGCTGGCGGAAGGCCGGCTGGTGAACCTGGGTTGTGCCACCGGGCATCCCAGCTTCGTTATGAGCAACTCTTTCACCAACCAGACCCTTGCCCAGATCGAGTTGGCCACCAAGTCCTACGACAAAGCGGTCCATACCCTGCCCAAGACCCTCGATGAGGAGGTGGCCAGGCTTCACCTGGAGCGGCTGGGGGCAGCCTTGACCCGGCTGACCCCGGAACAGGCCGACTACATCGGGGTGGATGTGAACGGCCCTTTCAAGCCGGACCACTACCGCTACTGATCCGATATCGAGAACACGAACGGTTATCGGCCCCGCGCCCGAACGGGCGCAGGGCCGATTTGCATTGAAGGGTCGGAAAACCCGATGCGCGCCATCGACATCGGAGCAGATCATCGATGGGTGTCTATACGCGTCCCCCGGACCATGACAGCTTTGCTTTCAGCAGGTCGAAATAATCCCTGCCTGGAAGGGTGATGAGGTGAACCGGATGGTCGCTCTTTCGGATGCGGATGATATCCCCTTCATCGATGGGGAGGCCGGCCTGACCGTCCACTGTCAGGACGATATCCTGCACCTTTTCCTCGAGCCGCAGCTTAATGCCGAAGGCATCGGGGATCACCAGGGGGCGGTTGGTGAGGGTGAACGGGCAGATAGGGGTCATGATGATGCCCGGCACCTCCGGATGGACGACCGGGCCTCCGGCGGCAAGGGAATAGGCGGTGGAGCCGGTCGGTGTGGCGACGATCAGCCCGTCGGCCCGGTAAGTGGTCAGATAGTGGTCGTTGATGAAGGTCTGAATGCAGGCCAGCCGTGCGAGGGTCCCTTTGTTGATGACGGCATCGTTCAGCACGGTTTCTCCATACCGGACATGACCGTCTGTTTCGACCTGGACATCCAGCCGCATGCGGGGCCGGGTCGAAAAGGTCCCGGAGAGAACGGTCCTGGCGACTTCAAACAAATTTTCCTCCGCCGTCTCCGCCAGAAAACCGACCTCACCGAATTTGATCCCCAGGATGGGGGTGGCGTGGTTTCCGATCCATCGGACGGCGCTCAAGAAAGTGCCGTCTCCCCCCAAAACGAAAACGGCATCGAGGTCGCGGGGGGCCGAGTTCTTGTCGGGCGACGCCTTGGTCAGCCTGGAGGTCGAATTCTCCCGCCGCACCACTTCGGCATCCCGTTTGATCAGCCACGATTCCAGTTGGTCGGCCGTGCGCAGGGCCTTTATATCCGATTTGACGACGATGCCGATGGACTTGTCCACAGGAGGCCTCCGGGTGATATCGCTCCGCCGCGGTGCGAGAGGGCGCGCTTGCGGCTTGTTGATTGGCGAAAACACGCCTAGTCATAGCGGTATCGGGCAATGACAGCAAGGGTTTTTACCGAAAATACGGCGCATTTCGACCTTGACTCCCTTTTCCTCCACGTCTATAAGTAAACACTTTACAGGGGACCTTTATTAAACGACCATTTAAGGAGGGAAGATATGAAGAAAGCCCGTTTTGGCACGCGTTCCGCTCTTGCTGTGATGATTCTTCTCGCAGCCTTCATGGTTTTCGCCTGTGGCGGAGAGACTGAAAAGCCAGCGGCCGATGCCCAAAAGGAAGCCCCGGCGCCTGCTCCTGTGGAAAAGGCGATGGAAGCCATCAAGCTGGGCGTTGCCGGTGCCCATTCGGGTGACCTGGCATCCTATGGCATTCCGTCTGTCAGGGCTGCCGAGTTTGTGGTGAAGCAGCGAAATGCCACAAACGGCATCAACGGCAGAAAGATCGAGCTGCTGGTCGAAGACGATGCCTGCAAGCCCGAGGTGGCCACCAACACCGCCACCAAGCTCGTCACCGACGGGGCCAACCTCGTTCTGGGTCACATCTGCTCCGGTGCGACCAAATCCGCCCTGGGCATCTACAAGGATTCGGGACTGATCGCCATGTCGCCGTCCGCCACCAACCCGGCCCTCACCCAGAGCGGCGACTACCCCAACTTTTATCGAACCATTGCATCCGACGACTCCCAGGCGCGGCTCGAAGTGGATTTCGCACTGGACACCCTGAAACTGACCAAAATAGCCGTTCTCCATGACAAGGGAGATTACGGAAAGGGTCTTGCCGAGTTTGCCAAGGGCTTCCTCGAGGCCGACGAGCGGGCCGAAGTGGTGCTCTACGAGGGGATCACCCCCGGCGCCGTCGACTATTCCGCCGTGGTTCAGAAAATCAAGCGCTCCGAGGCCGAGGCCGTTATTTTCGGGGGATACCATCCCGAGGCCTCCAAACTCGTCACCCAGATGCGAAACAAGGGCATGGACACCATCTTCATCTCCGATGACGGGGTGAAGGACGACACCTTTATCAAGGTTGCCGGTGAATTCGCAGAAGGCGTATACGCAACCGGTCCCATGGACACCACCAGCAATCCCATCGCCGTGGAAGCCATCGAAATGCACAAAAAGGAGTTCAACGAGGACCCGGGCGCCTTCTACCTGAACGCCTACGCCGCAACCCTGGCGCTTCTCAACGCCATCGAAAAAGCCGACTCGACGGACTACGACAAAGTGACGGCAGCCCTTCAGAGCGAGTGGGTGGCGACACCCCTGGGCATCATCAAGTTTGACGAAAAAGGCGATGCCATCGGCGTCGGGTTTGCTGTCTATCAGGTACAAAACGGTGCTTACGTCGAAGTGACGATGTAGGTATTGCTGACGACAGGACACCACGAGGGCCGGGCCGAAAGGCACCGGCCCTCGATGCGTCTGGCACAACACTTTTAAGCATTAACTGAATTGTTTCCCGATCGGGGATGGGAACCGGACTCGATGGACTATTTTTTAGAGCTTTTTCTAGGCGGATTGACCCGCGGCAGCATTTACGCTCTGATTGCCCTGGGATATACCATGGTCTACGGCATCATCGAACTCATCAATTTCGCCCACGGCGAGATTTATATGATCGGCGCCTTCACGGGATTGATCGTCATCAGTGTCCTGTCGATCCTCGGGCTCAACCAGGTGGCGATCATCGTCATCGCTGCCATGGTAGCGGTGATTTATTCGGCGGCCTACGGGTTTACCATCGAAAAGATCGCCTACAAGCCTCTCAGGAACGCCCCGAGGCTTTCGGCCCTGATCAGTGCCATCGGCATGTCCCTCTTCCTGCAAAACTACGTTCTGCTCGCCCAGACATCGAATTTTCTTCCCTTTCCAGACCTGATTCCCCGTTTCGGATTTCTCGAGCCGATCGAGCACATTGTCCGGTCCACCGAATTCGTGATCTACATGACCACCGCCCTCGTGCTGTTGGCGCTTACCTTCCTGATCAAGTTCACCCGGATGGGAAAAGCCATGCGCGCCGTATCCCAGGACAAGGCCATGGCCATGCTGGTGGGGGTCGACGTCAATCGCGTCATCTCTTTTACCTTCATCATCGGTTCGGCAACGGCGGCTTTGGGGGGGATACTGATCGCATCCCACATCGGGCAGATCAATTTCTACATCGGCTTTATCGCCGGGATCAAAGCCTTCGTCGCCGCAGTGCTGGGGGGGATCGGGAGCATGCCCGGGGCGGTGTTGGGAAGCCTGGTCCTGGGATGGACGGAAAGCTTTTTCACCGGCTACATCTCCAGCGACTATGAAGACGTCTTTGCCTTTGTCTTCCTGGTGCTGATTCTCATTTTTCGCCCGGCGGGCATCCTTGGCCGCTCCCAGACCGACAAGGTATAGCCCGCGGACAACCCCAAGTCCCCACCCGATCGGGTGGGGAGGGATGGGCAGTAACCCATGACGACCTTAGAAGAAATCAAGAAATCGTTTCTGACCTCCCTGTGGTTCATGTTTCTGACCTTTCCCATCATGGTGATCAAGGTCAACACCATCGAGGGCACTATCGAATGGCGCTGGTGGCGGCTCTTCGGCGTCGGCGTCGGCAGCTTTGTGCTATCCTTTATCTGGCGCTATGCGATCAAGCGGAAAGAGGCCGGTCGAAAGCACGCCGACACACCCGACGAGCACGTGATTCCGCTGCACCAGCGGCTGTTAAGGGATCGGCGGGTATCCCTGCCCGCGCTCACTGCCGGTGTCGCCTTTATCTGTATATTCCCATTTGTTTTTTCCATGTATCAGACGAACATCATGATTACGGCGCTCATCTACGTTGTGGTGGGCTTGGGGCTCAATATCGTGGTAGGTCTGGCGGGCCTTCTCGATCTGGGCTACGTGGCCTTCTACGCTGTCGGGGCTTACAGCTATGCGCTGCTGAACCACCATTTCGGTATCAGCTTCTGGATCGCACTGCCCATCGGGGCCTGCCTCGCGTTTTGCTTCGGGATTATCCTCGGCTTCCCGGTACTCAGGCTTCGGGGGGATTACCTGGCCATCGTCACTTTGGGATTCGGGGAGATCATCCGCCTCGTGCTCGAGAACTGGAACGACTTCAGCTTCGGCCCCAGCGGCATCGCCAACATCCCCCGGCCGGGCATTATCGGCGTGGACCTGTCTCTTAAGCAGAACACGATTTTCATTTATTTTATCATGATCGCCATGACCGTGTTTACCATTTTCGTGGTGCGCCGACTCCAGGATTCCCGCATCGGTCGGGCCTGGATCGCCCTCCGAGAAGACGAAACCGCCTGCCAGGCCATGGGGATCGACAAGACCCGGACCAAGCTATCCGCCTTTGCCCTGGGGGCGACCTGGGCCGGCATGGGCGGGGTGATGTTTGCCGCCAAAACCACCTTTATCAATCCCACCAGCTTCACCATTTGGGAGTCCGTGATCATTCTCTGCGTCGTCGTTCTGGGCGGCATGGGCTCCATCCTCGGCGTGATGCTGGGCGCCATGGTTCTCATTTTGCTGCCTGAATACCTAAGGGCGTTTTCCGAATTCCGGATGCTGATATTCGGCGTCATGCTGGTGATGATGATGGTGTTCAGACCCGGCGGGATCGTGAGCAGTGTTCGAAAAACATACAAGTTCGAGGGCTTGGACACCAACGGCGGAAACTAGTTGCGAATGAAACCGGTCTTGGAAGTCAAACAGCTGACAATGGATTTCGGGGGTCTCAGAGCCCTGGACCACATCGATTTAACCGTGACCGAAGGGGAGATCGTCGCCCTTATCGGACCCAACGGTGCCGGAAAAACCACTTTCTTCAATTGTATCACCGGCCTTTACCCCCCCTCCAAAGGGGACATGTTATTGTCGTCGACCAGCGGTGGGCCCAGGCGATTGAACGGACTCAAACCCAACCAGGTCACCGAGCAGGGCATGGCCAGGACCTTCCAGAACATCCGCTTGTTTCAGAATATGACGGTCCTGGAAAACGTCATGATCGGCCGCCACTGCCGGATGCACGCCGGCATTCCCGGAGCGATTCTCAGAGGCCCGGCGACGCGCCGTGAAGAAACCCAGGTCATTGCCGATGCCTATCGAATGCTGGAAAAAATCGGACTGACCGCCTATGTCAACGAATTTGCGAAAAACCTGCCTTACGGTGCCCAGCGCCGTCTTGAAATTGCCAGGGCCATGGCCACCGAGCCCTTCCTCCTCCTTCTCGACGAACCCGCGGCCGGCATGAACGCCCAGGAGACCCGGGAGCTGGACGAACTCATCGTCAAGCTGCGGAACCGCGAAGGCGTGTCCATCCTCCTGATCGAGCATGACATGAAGCTGGTGATGAGTCTCTCCGACCGGATCTACGTCGTGGACTACGGCAAAAAAATTGCCGAGGGCACCCCCGAGGAGATCAAGAACAATCCGGCCGTCATCAAGGCCTACCTCGGAGAGGAAATCGATGCTTGAGCTGAAGAGTATCCGGACGTTCTATGGGAACATCCAGGCCCTGAAAGACGTCAGCCTGAAGGTCTCGATGGGTGAGATCGTCACTCTGATCGGGGCCAACGGCGCCGGGAAGACCACGACCCTCATGTCCATTTGCGGTATCGTCCCGCCGCGTCAGGGGGAGATTCTATTCGAAGGGAAGGCGATCAATGGCCTTCCCCCCAACGACATCGTCGCTCTGGGCATTTCCCAGGTGCCGGAGGGGCGGCGCATCTTCCCCTATCTCACCGTTGCCGAAAACATCGACATGGGGGCCTTTCTCAGGAGGGACAAGGAGAATATCAAGGCCGATACGGACCGGGTGTTCGATCTGTTCCCGATCTTGGCCGAGCGGCGTCATCAGGCCGGGGGCACCCTGTCGGGAGGCGAGCAGCAGATGTTGGCCATTTCCCGGGCCATGATGGCCAGGCCCCGTGTCCTGCTTCTCGACGAGCCCTCCCTGGGGCTGGCGCCCCTGGTGGTGAAGCGGATTTTTGAAATCATCAAGCAGATCAACGAGGAGAGCAACACCACCATCTTTCTGGTGGAGCAGAACGCCAACCTGGCCCTGAAGGTGGCCCACCGGGGCTACGTGATGGAAAACGGGAGCGTCATCCTGACCGATACGGCAGACAATCTTCTGGCCGACGAGGAGGTGCGAAAGGCATACCTGGGCATATAGACGGCAGTATCCTCCCCCTTCCATCGACCCCTATTCTCCGCACCGCTCTTGCCTTAGCCCGAAAGCCATATCGGCGGACCGAGGCGCCTTAGGCCATACGGTGACCCTCTCCATCCGGCGATCGCTCTCAAAAATGACGGGTTTTCCTATTCCATTAACGGTCATGACAGCCATGGCGGCGATCCTCATCTCCGGGGGAGTGATGGCAGCCGACCCGAAAGCGCCAACCGGCACCCCAGACGATCCGTTTTTATCACCCGAGCCAGGCCGCCTGGAAGCGTCCGTCGCCGCCCTCGCCGGCCTCGACCCTCCGCGCAGCTACCGTCATCACGGATCCCTCGAGCGCGCCGCAGCTACCATAGAGGACCGATTCGCGGAGGCGGGATATGAGGTCGAGAGCCAGGCCTTTACCGTTCGCGGAACCCCCTACCGCAACCTCATCGCCTCGGTCGGCCCCGAAAAGGGAGACCGGTTGATCGTGGGGGCTCACTACGATGTCTGCGGCGATCAGCCGGGGGCCGACGACAACGCCAGCGGGGTGGCGGGGCTCATTGAAATCGCCAGACTGGTGAGGCCTCACGCCGACCGCCTCCGGTACCGGGTGGTTTTTGCCGCCTACAGCCTCGAGGAGCCGCCGTTTTTCGGGACATCCCACATGGGAAGCCGATTCCATGCCCGTACCCTGAGGAAACAGGGTGTTTCCGTGCGTGGAATGATCTCCCTCGAGATGATCGGGTTTTTCACGGATACCCCGAACTCCCAGCGGTTCCCTTTCGGTCCCATGCGCTTTGTCTATCCGACGACGGGTAATTTCATCGCCGTGGTGGGGAACCTGGGCAGCCGCCGGCTGGTTCGGGAGATCCGGCGCCATATGGTCGGAGCAGGGGTCGGGGTGGAAAGTCTCGCCGCTCCCGCCTGGGTGCCCGGGATCAGTCTCTCGGACCAGTCCAGCTTCTGGCGCCATGGATACAGGGCCGTCATGATTACGGATACGGCGTTCTACCGAAACCCCCACTATCACCTGCCGACGGATACGCCCGACACCCTGGATTATCAGCGGATGGCGGAAGTGGTGAAAGGGGTCGCCCGGGCGATCCTGTATCTCGACTAGTTCCCAAAAGGGCGGGGCCGTCAGGTGGGGCTCGATCTATTGAGTGGCGGACAAGGCGTCGCTGATGCGAACGGGGTAGAGGGCCGCATCCGCCAGCCGTTTGTGGGGGGAGGGCAGGCGACCGAATTCCGAATCGAACCGGCTGCGGATGTCGTCCAGGGAGGGCGGCGCTTCGAGGGGGCGGCCCTGTTCCATGACCCGGCGGAGAAGGGGCATGCCGCCGGGCAGGGATTCCCTGCGGTGGGCGATGACATCCGCTTGCATGGCGCCGTTACCGTCCAGAAACCGGAACACCTGTTTTTCCCCCGCCAGGGTGATTTTCCCCGGGGACAGCTTTCGGATGTCGCGCCCGTCAAAGCGAACCAGCTTGTAGACGATGTCCATGAAGGGGGCGTCGGCCGACACCCCCATGCTGGTCCCGACGCCAAAGGCGTCGATGGGGGCGGCCGACGCCAGGACCCGTTCAATCTTGAACTCGTCAAAGCCGCTGCTGGCAACGATCGTCATCTCCTCGAGTCCGGCCTCATCGAGAATGGTCCGTACCTCCCGGCTCAAGGCGCCCATATCCCCACTGTCCAGCCTCACCCCCACCGGGCGTTCCCCCCGGGATATCATTTCCCGTCCCGCCATGGCCGCGTTTTTGGCCCCCTCGATGGTGTCGTAGGTATCGATCAAAAAGACGGCGTGGTCGGGAAATGTGGCCGCGAACGCCCGGAACGCCTCGAGCTCGGTGGGAAACGCCGTTACGAATGAGTGGGCCATGGTGCCGGAGACGGGGATGCCCAGCCGTTTTCCGGCCTCCACGTTGCTGGTGGCGGAAAAGCCGGCAATATACGAGCTGCGGGCCACCTGCAACCCGGCGTCCCGACCCTGGGTCCGCCGGAGGGAAAAATCCACCAGGGGCCGACCGTCGGCGGCATGGACGCATCGGGCGGCCTTGCTGGCGATCATGGAGGCAAGGCCCACCGTGTTGAGGACGAAGGTCTCCACGATCTGGGCCTCGATCATGGGGGCGGTGATCTCAAGAATAGGTTCGTCGGGGAAGAAGAGGGTGCCTTCGGGCATGGCGGAGACGCTGCCTGAAAAGCGAAACGCTTCCAATCGGTCGAGGAAAGGCTTTTGAAACCGGCCGAGGGAGTCGAGATAGTCGAGATCGTCGCCGGAGAACCTCAAGGTCCCGAGCGCCCTCAGGACCGTCTCGAGGCCGGCCGCCACGAAATACCCCCGGGTGCGAAAAGGATCCCGGGTAAAGACCGAAAAGGTGGCCGACTGGTTCAGGCCGTGGTCGAGATAGCCCGCAGCCATGGTGAGTTCGTAGAGATCGGTGAACAGGGGGCTGATGGCATTATTTGGGGTCATGGCGAGAGGGTGTCCCGGTTCGGTCGGTTTCCCGGCGGGTGCCGGCGGTTAGGTCATCCCGGGCCAGCCGGCCATGGGCTCGGTGGAGCGGACGCGGTGCATGCCGGCCTCGGCGAACCGCCCGAAGGCCTGGTCCGCTGCCTGGGTGTAGTCGATGACATCGGGAATGACGACGGGAGAGGTGCAGTCTTCCAAGAGATAGACCTTGCCCGCCTGGGAGTGGTCTTTGTCAAGGATCTCTTCCAGGAGGTCTTCGACGGACCAGGCGACGCAGTGGCTCTTGGCCTGCCCGGCCACCACGACGGCATCCATCTGAAGCAGGGTGTCGAACAGACGGCTGTTCTTGCTCCCAATGGATTCTCCCGAGGGTCCGCTGGTGACTTCCGGGCTCAGCACCGAGTAGTTCTCGGTCAGGGCAAGGTTGCCTTTCACCTGGAAGTCCGGCTGGCAGCGGCGGGCGATGCCGTGGAAAAAGACCGCCTCCTCGACGGCGGAGACCAGGGCATGACCGATCCCCCCCAGCATGGCGTGATAGGGCCAGATGGTGAGATCGTACTTTCCTTTTCGGTGCAGGGCAGAAACGTAGTGGCGCAGATAGGACTGGCCCCATTCGGGGTCGATCCCCAGGCTGGGGGCAATGTCCGGGTTGAACCGCCACACCCCGGCATCCACGTCTTCCGGAGTGACCAGGGTGAATGGCGCCGGGTGCTCCCCGTGGTCGTTGACCAGAAACAGGCTGTGAAAGATCTGGGCGGCCTGGTGGGTATCCATGGTGGGGCAGATCCGGGTGATCCGGCCGAGATTCCGATAGATGAATTCGCAGAGCCGCCCATTGTCGTCCACGGCCCCGGTGCCGGAGCGCCCACCCACATAGAGTTCGAATTCCGGAATACAAAAGGTGTTCTGGACATCCACGAGGAGCAGGCACACCTTGAAGCGGTCGTCCGGGGCTGCCGATATCCCCTGACGGCGGGCCCAGCGGGCCGCATCGGCCGCACGCTTCTGGTAGTCGACTTTCCAGACGGAGCCGACGGACGTCGGATCGAAATGATCGGGGATGGAAAGGGGGTCTTGTCTCATATTCGAGCAATCCTTTGGGATTGGCTTCTGAAGCTATCGGTGGATTGGAATCAATGGCTCGATCCCATAATGGGCAAAGACCCACCGGCTGTCAACCGGTCATGGAGAAGGCGCGGTGTCCTGCCCCAGGCGGTTTTGACAATCGCCGGCAAAGCCTTTAGGATGGCGCGGCTTTGTTCCTCGTCGGCGTTGATGCCGGTGAGATCGGGGAAGGGGAGTGGATGGGGTTTTTAAACGTTGTCGCCATCGCCGTCGCCCTGGCCATGGATGCCTTTGCGGTGGCCATCGCCACGGGGGTCCGGCTCAAAAAAGTGTCCTTTCGCCAGTTTTTCCGGCTGGCCTGGCATTTCGGCCTCTTTCAGGCCATGATGCCCGTCATCGGCTGGACCGCGGGCCTCACGGTGAGGGACTACATCGAGAGCGTCGACCACTGGATTGCCTTCGGCCTTCTGGCCTACGTCGGGGTCAATATGATCCGGGAGGCCATGAAACTGGAGGAGGACGCCAAGGAAAAGAAGGATCCCACCCGGGGCCTCACCCTGGTGATGCTGTCGGTGGCCACCAGCATCGACGCCCTGGCCGTGGGGCTCACCATCTCCATGCTGAAGGTGTCCATCTGGAACCCGGCCCTGGTGATCGGGATCGTGGCGGGGGTGTTCACGATTCTGGGGCTGTACCTCGGAAAATCCGTGGGGGCGGCCGAGCGGCTGAGCCCCATTGCCGAGGTGATCGGCGGGATGGTGCTGCTAGCTATCGGGGTGAAGATCTTGATCGAGCACAAGGCCTTTGCCGGCCTTATCTAGCTCCTTGTGGCAAGGGGATTGCGCCGCCGGACGGTGCATCGTGCCGCAGAGATGGACCGATAGCCGAGGATTTGATCTGAATTGAAAATCGACAGGAAAACCCTGTGGATCTCGTCGATCCTGTTCTGCCTTGCCCTGGTCGCCATCGTGATGGCTCTGGGCATTTTTTTCCCGGAAGAAGACCGCAGGGCCCGCATCCGGATTCGAGAGGCGATCGAGAACGAATACCCCGAGGCCGTTGAGCGGATCAAAGCGGCATACGGCCTAAAACCGTTTGCCCATCCCCCACAACCGGAGGCGAGTCCTTCTCAACAGCCGATCGTCATTCTGGTTCATGGGCTAGATGATCCGGGAGTCGTCTGGATGAATCTGGCCCCGGCGCTATCGGAGAATGGCTTCTCCGTATATATTCTGACCTATCCCAACGACCAGCCCATTGTCGAATCAGCAAAGTTCTTCATAAACAGCCTCGAATCGGCCCATCTGACGGGAGGCATTTCCATTGTCGCTCACAGCATGGGAGGACTTGTCGCCCGCGAGATGCTGACCGACCCGAAGTTGGATTACGGAGAAAAGGCCGAAAACGGGGTAATTCCCCGGGTGGACCGATTGATCATGGTCGGGACGCCGAATCATGGGTCGGAGTTGTCACGATTTCGAATCGTCATGGAAATTCGCGATCAACTGGTCAGTCTGTCCAAAGGCGATTACCACTGGCTGAGAGGGATTGTGGACGGGGTCGGCGAGGCGGGTATCGATCTGATCCCGGGAAGCGAGTTTCTGGCGACACTGAACCGCCGACCTCATCCTCCCGATGTGGACATGATGGTGATTGCCGGGGTCCTGAGCCAAGAGCAAAAGGATGAGATAGACGCATTGGCCGCCGAGTTGGAGGGTCAATTGCCGGATGAGGGCCAGGGGGCAGGCGACACCATGGAAGACCTTCTGTTTTCGATGACCCAGCAGATTGGAGACGGTCTGGTTCCGGTGAATTCCGCCCGCCTTCCAGGGATCGAGCTCAACATCGTCTCCGGCACCCACCTGTCGATGATACGGAATCTCACCGCCGGCAGTCACCGCATGCCGCCGGCCATTCCGATCATTTTGGATGCCCTCGATCGGTAGTCCCATTGCAGCGGGTTCGACTCCCGCCGCCTCCACCATTTCACCTATCAGTAAATTCAGGCAGTAGAAGGCGATTTGACGCCGTATTCTTCGGATTGTGTCCCACATTGTGACCATTTGCGTCCTGAAGTTTGGTCACATGATTCGCATACTGCCGCGCAAAAGCGCTCCCATCCTGGCGGGTTAGATTGGGGATGTACCGGCCGTACACCCGGTGCACCATCGAAGGGCCCGCATGTCCAAGGGTCCTGGGCATAGCCGTATCAACGGTAAGTGCTGCGGTAAAAAGGGGTAGCGAATTGTCCTCAGTGAGAGATTGGTGCAGGCTGATCTATTGAATATAGAAATATGAAGGGCGTCCCCATCGGTCCCATACCTGTCGAAATTCCGCGCAAGTACCAGAGAAAACATAGAGCAGCTTATAAGAACTCCCACGATGCGCGCGCTCCTTTCTGCACATCAAACCAGGGTTAAAGAGCTGGTTGAATCCTTTCCGAAATCACAGGAAATCGAGTTGTAGATCTCAATCCTGCTATCGCAACTTGCTTAAAAGCCTGAACTTGTCAAAGCTTGCAAGTTAATGGATTTAAGCAAGCTGGGCGGCAAAAACTTGTCTAAATATATATGCTTGACAAATTTGACAAGTTATTATATTTAGTCAAGTTATGATGAATTCATCTGAAAAACAGGCAATTACAAAAGTCCCTGGAATTCTGGCTAAATTGCTTGAGTTACCGGAAAAAGATGTGGCCGTTTTTTCCCAAGAAAGCGATTTCGGTCTGGATATTCTTTTGAAAGCAGCTGGTTACCATTTCCAGGTGGAATGTAAAAGCTCATCTTCCAGAGCGCCACTGCTTATGGCATTGCGTCAAGTTACGGAGGCCAGGAATTCTTTTGATAAGGACGACATTCCGCTGATTGCCGTACCCTATATGGGAAGATCCGGAATGGATCTCTGTAAAGAGCATGGTGTGTCCTGGATTGATCTATCAGGAAACGCTCATATCAAAGCTCCAGGTCTTTTGATTCATATCGAGGGCCGGCCAAACAAATTTAAAAAAGCCGGCCGGCCGGCCAACGTGTTTGCACCTAAAGGTGCCCGAATCGTGCGGCAACTGCTTATTGATCCGAAACTAAGCCACAATCAGCGAGAGCTTTCGCAAATCACGGGTTTGGACGAAGGATATACCAGCAGGATAGTCCGAAGACTGGAAGAGCTCCATCTGATCGATAGAGATGATAAGGGTGGATTGAAGCCATCAAATCCGTATGAACTTCTTGAAGCTTGGCTTGAGGCTTACGATTTTTCAAAGCATCAAATCATCAAAGGACACGTTGCTGCTCGATCGGGAGAGGAACTGCTTAAAAAAATGACTCGGATCCTTTCCGACCAAAAAGTCGATTACGCTGCAACTGGACTGGCAGGAGCCTGGCAATATACCCACTTCACCAAGTTCCGTATGGTAACTCTGTTTTTAGCTGATTCGCCTGGGAAAAACCTTTTTGGTCAGCTTCGTTTTAGGGAAGATGATCGTGGTGCAAACACCTGGCTGGTAGTTCCCAACGATAAAGGTGTTTTCCATGGATCGTTGGATCAGGCAGGTATTGTCTGTGTACATCCTGTACAAGTAATTCTCGATCTCAAAGGACATCCTGAACGGGCGAAAGAGGCCGCTTCGATGGTTCGCCAGGAAAAACTGAAATGGGGGCGGGATGCCTGAAAAACCTTCATTCGCACACGATTACACAAAAGAAAATGTAGAGTTGGTGCGCCAAACCTGCCTTTACGTCTCCACAAAACTCGGAGATCTGTTGGATGATCTCGTGATTGTTGGCGGCCTGGTGCCCTCGCTTTTAGTTCCGGATGAATCCATTCCTGCAGGTGAAGATGTCCATATCGGGACCATGGATTTGGATCTTGGCCTTTCTTTGGCGATCCTCGATAGGGAACGATATGAAGACCTTACCCAAAGGCTTCACAGATCTGGTTTTGAGCCAGATGAGAACGAGGAGGGCAATACTACATTTCAAAGATGGAAGGTTCGCACCTCCTCTGGTTTGAAGGTGACTGTTGATTTTTTGATTCCACCAAGTCTTGATACTGACAAGGGAGGGGATCTACGCCACATTGAAAAGGATTTTGCAGCCGTCATAACGCCAGGCCTTCGTTTGGCGTTTCAGGATAAAAAGAAAGTCTCTTTAAAAGGTGTCACATTGAAGGGTGAAAAGGCTGAGCGCGAAATATGGGTGTGTGGTCCTGGTGCCTTTATTGTGCTAAAAGCCCTGGCATTTCATCAAAGAGGTGAAAATAAAGACGCGTATGATCTTTATTTTGTGATCCGAAACTATGGTAGCGGAATTGATGAAGTCTGCGAATGCCTCAGCCCATTATTGAAGGAGGCAGAAACAAAAAGCGCACTTGAAATCTTGTCCCGTGACTTTGTAGATCCAGATAGTGTTGGGCCGAGCCGTGTTGCGCAGTTTCAATATAATGAGCCAAACCCTGACCTTCAGGCGGATGTTGCTGGATATATCCGTGAACTGCTGGAAAAGTGCTCATAAGTTGGATTGTAGATTAGCGGATATTCGGTAAACATTCAGGAAACCGTTGCAAACCCTGGAGGCTGTAAGGATAACCGTAAGGTCGACATCCCAGCCGCCTCCACCATTTTTTAACGTTTATGACAGGTACTTATGCTTATACATTACCACCCTTCCGTATCCCAGCCGTATCCCACCTCAACAATACGATAATATATGCCATGATTACTGAATAAGCATACCATCCTCGACAAATAATCAACCTACCACCACCGCTGTTAACAATCTGTAAAAATAATTCTGATTTTGACTCTTTATTTGAAAAAGTTAAGATGCGGTTATCTATAAAGCTCCAGATGGCCCAAATCGAAAGGCCAATGGGTGTCGGATCGGATGCCGGGCAGCTGTTTGAGCCATTTAAAAGGCCGCGACATCTGAGACGGTTGCCGCCTGAGGGTTCAGATTCCTCGATTTTGCCTGTCAGCCAATATGTTCTGCAAAAAATCCGTCAGCGACCGTCTTTACACGGCCTTTGTGGCGAGTTGTCGTTGGCAGCAGAACCGATACCCATGGGCCGCATAGAACCCCAACTGCTGGATTCTACATAACCGTGTTAAGATCTTCCCGGACAATTTGAGAGAAGCGTCATCCCCAGCCGAATAGAGGCGGCGGTCAGGATCAGCGTCCTCTCGGGTATAAGTGTTGTCCCGGCCAACATGCTCAACCCCCAGGAGGACACCAGGTGACTGCAACCGAGAAATTAGCACACAAACGCCTTACCCTGCTACCGCTGGCTGAAAAACTGGGCAACATTTCTCAAGGCTTGCCGCATGCACAAGGGGGTTTATCCCGTAGTCAGTTTCGACGTATAACCGGGCTTTTCAACAGCACGGATTGGAAGCTTGCCCGACAGGCCTCCAAAGCCGGCGGTCGATCCGAGCCAGCTTTCCAAAAAAACGACGAATCGGATCATCGCGTTAAGTCTTGAGCATCCCGCCTTTGGTCAGCAACGTATTGCGGATCAGCTGGCCCTTGAGGGGCTGTCGGTATGCCCTACCAGCGTTCGTAATGTGTGGCTCAAAGAGGGCCTGGAGAATAAATACAAGCGCCTGCTGCGCCTGGAGGAAAAAGTCATGACCAAGGGCTTTAAGCTCACCGAGCAGCAGATCAAACTGCTTGAGAAAGCCAACCCTGAGTTTGCTGAGCGCCATGTGAAAAGCGAATATCCGGGCTATTTGCTGTGTCAGGACACGTTTTATGTGGGGCGCTTGAAAGGCATCGGCCGGATATACCTTCAGGCCGTGGTCGATACCTATGGCAGCATGGCCTTTGGTAAGCTGTACACGAGTAAGCGCCAGGAAACCGCCGCTGACGTTCTTTACGACCGGGTGCTGCCCTTTTACAAAAGCCATGGCTTAACTATCGAAGCGATCCTCACTGACAACGGTACCGAGTACAAGGGCCGTCCCACGGTTCACATGTACGAAATCTTTTTAGAGCTAAACGATATCGAGCATCGCACCACCAAGGTGGCCACGCCGAGAACCAATGGTTTTGTTGAGCGCTTCAACCGCACGGTGCTCGACGAGTTCTTCAGGACGGCGTTTAGAAAGAAGCTCTATGAATCTGTGGAGGCGCTGCAAAAAGACTTGGATGCGTGGCTCCATGAGTACAACCACGACCGGCCCCATCGTGGCTATCGCAACCAGGGACGCCGTCCGATGGAAACGGTTGAGTTAGGCAAAGTCCGTCGAGATGAATTGCTTAAGGAGGCCGCCTAACCATCACAAATCTGAGAGGACGAACTGTCCGGTAGGTTTTTGACTTTTACAGGGTCACGATGCAACACAAACGTGGCTTTTTTGTTTTTTGTCGCCGGTAGTGGGTCGGAACGGACGATTGACCTTTTGCGGCCTTAGGCGTTGCCCCTTCGAATCCACTTCTCGATACCCACGATGATGTATGCGATGATACCTATCGCGAATACCCGAAGCCATGCGGTCAGATCGATCGGTGCGCTCTGGAAGAAGCGATTCATTATCGGCACATACGTGTAGGCCAACTGCAGCGCCATCATCAGGGCTGTGCCGGCGATGGTCCAGGGGTTGGAGAACAAACCGATCTTGAAAACCGATTGTGTCAGGGAGCGGCACTTGAAAAGATAAAACATCTCGACGATGACAAAGACGTTGACGGCAACCGTGCGGGCTTGATCCACCGTCGCTCCGTTCATGAGTTCCCATTCGAAAAGTCCGAATGCCCCGATCAGCATCACAGTGCCCACGATCCCGATGCGAATGAGAAGCTCCCGAGTCAGAATGGGTGCCTCAGGCGGCCGGGGAGGCCGATCCATAATGCCGGATTCCTTGGGTTCAAACGCCAGACTTAATCCCAGCAAGATCGCGGTGGTCATGTTGATCCAGAGGATCTGAACCGGCAGGATAGGCAGCGCGACATTGATCACGATGGCAGCCAGTATCACCAACCCTTCGCCCAGGTTTGTGGGAAGGGTCCACACGATGAACTTTGTGAGATTGTCGAAGATTCCCCTGCCCTCCTCCACCGCCGCCTGGATGGAGGCAAAATTGTCGTCCGTTAGCACCATATCGGCGGCTTCCTTGGCCACGTCGGTTCCGGAAATGCCCATGGCGATACCGATGTTCGCCTGTTTGAGCGCGGGAGCGTCGTTTACCCCGTCCCCCGTCATGGCAACCACGTGACCCGAGGCTTGCAGCGCATCCACGAGGCGCAACTTCTCCTCCGGCGCCACTCTGGCAAAAACCGGTGTGCCTTTGGCTTTATCGATTACCGACTCGGTGCTGAGCCCGGCCAGCTCCTGGCCCGTAATCACAAAGGGGACGGATTCGGGGCTCGCCGCATGGGATTTCAATCCAAGTTTTCTGGCGATGGCCGAAGCCGTCAAAGCGTGATCGCCGGTGATCATCTTGACCTGGATTCCGGCGTTGTGGCAGTTTTTGACCGCTTCGATGGCTTCCTTTCGGGGGGGATCGATCATGGCCTGGAATCCCAGGAAGACCATGCCCGACGCCACCGCCCCATGATCGAGGGTTGGCGCCTCCCCACCAACCACCTTCTTTGCAAAGGCCAGCACTCTCAATCCCTTGGCAGCCATGGCCTCTGCTTTGGAAAGCAGGCTCTGGGCATCGAAAGGCCCAAGATCGCCGGATTGGGAGAGCATCCGGTCGCATTTCGGCAGGATGACTTCGACGGCACCCTTTGCGTAAATGACGTTTGCCCCACTTTGCACGTGAAGCGTGGCCATATATTGCCGGTCCGATTCAAACGGCAGTACATCTTTTCTGGGCAATCGCTGCGCCAGATCAGATTCGGACAGGCCGCTTTTCCGTCCGGACACAATCAAGGCGCCCTCGGTGGGGTCCCCCTCAACGGCCCAGCGGCCGTCTTTGGACACCAGCCGACTGTCGTTGCAGACCATACCGGCCACCAGGCACTGGTCGAGAGGAGGAAATATCCCTCCATCAACGGCTTGCCCCCCCTCCAACACGTCTCCCTGAGGATCGTAGCCACTACCGCTGACCGCAAACTGCTTTCCACCGGCGGTGATTTCCTGAACCGTCATCTGATTTTCGGTGAGTGTTCCGGTCTTGTCCGAGCAGATGATGGTTGTGCTTCCCAAGGTTTCCACCGCCGGAAGCTTGCGGATGATCGCACGACGGCTGGACATGCGGCGAACGCCGATGGCCAGCGTAATCGTGACGGCGGCCGGCAGTCCCTCGGGTATTGTCCCGACCGCCAGGGCTACGGCGGCCATGAACATATCCAAAATCGGGTTATCCTGGATCACGCCGATGGCGAACGTCAGTCCCGCCAGGGCGAGGATCACATAGAGTAGCATGTGGCTGAATTTGGCGATGCGCTGGGTCAACGGTGTTTGAAGTTCGACCACCTCGGAAATGAGGTGGGCAATGCGGCCCGTCTCGGTTTTGTTGCCCGTGGCGACAACGATCCCTTCCCCCTGTCCGTAGGTGACCAGTGCTCCCGCATATGCCATATTCATGCGTTCCGCCAGGATGGTTTTCTCGGAAAGCTCTCCGGTCGACTTTTGGACCGGAACAGATTCCCCGGTGAGCGCGGATTCATCGATCTGCGTGTCACGCACTTTGATCAGCCGCATGTCTGCCGGCACCTTGTCGCCGGACTGGAGCCGCACGATATCGCCTGGCACGATATCCTGGGAGCGCACTCGAGTGACCTGCCCGTCCCGGAGCACCGTAGCTTCGGTGGTGACGATCTGCCGCAGGGACTCAATTGCCGCCTCTGCCTTGGATTCCTGGAGAAATCCGACCACGGCGTTGACGAGAATCACCGCCATGATCACGCCGGAGTCGACCCACTCCTGAAGCAGGGCGGTGATCAGACCGGCGGCGAGCAGAATGTAGACCAGTGGTTGATGAAACTGCGCCAGAAACTGCAAAATCGGGTGCCGCCGCCGGCCCGTCGACACCTCGTTGGGGCCAAAATGTTTCAGGCGATGTTTTACGTCGAAAGCCGTGAGCCCGGTTTGGGCGTCGCTGTCCAGCAATTCGACGACTTGTTCAGAGGAAAGACGATGCCAATGTCTGCCAATGAGTGTTTCCATATTTGCTCCTATTTATAATTTGCAGGATATCTTTATCTTCGCTCTCAAGAACATCCATTCACGGAAATAGCGCCTTAAGGCCGGCTCAAGACATAGAGCAGCGCGCAGACAATACCGGAAAAAATCAGGCTCGAAATATTCCATCTGCTGAAAAC
Source organism: uncultured Desulfobacteraceae bacterium (assembly GCA_942491115.1). GTDB lineage: Bacteria > Desulfobacterota > Desulfobacteria > Desulfobacterales > UBA5852 > CALNZV01. The sequence continues at coordinate 1,002,974 of CALNZV010000020.1, read as the reverse complement.
GGCTTCCCAGATCTCGATTCGATTCGGGATTCCATTAGCGCGTTTTTCGGTTTCCTTCTTGAAATGCGCCTGGAACACCCCTGCCGCCTTGCCCATCAGCTTCGATGCCAGGTGGCCCATGGTTCCCCACAGCCATTCAACCGGCACCAGAAGATCGCCAGCCGGCGGGCGCCATGGAATGCTGCGCCCTGTGCGCCGGTTCTGCCACCACACCCAGGCGGTCAAACCCGCCCCTGCAGCCACGGGCCAGGTAGACAACCAGATGCTGCCGGGCTTCAACATCGCAAAAGCCAATGGTCTGCCGTCGGGAAGAAGGAAGAGAACCGTTGCGGAGAGCGCGATCAGCACGATCCAGGAGAAAAACTCGATTGTCGAAACACGATGATGGGCGCTGTAGGTTCGCAGCGTGAAAAAAAAACGGCCCATCAGAATCGTGGTGCCGATGGCCGACAAAGGCAAGAGTATCGCTAACGTCTCCTCCCAGCCAACGGGCAGTCGACCCATCGCCGTTTTGAGAGCGGTCTTTGCCACGGCCCCCGAGGTCAACGGCGCTCCAGCCAGCGCCAGGGCGGCCACGCCGAGGACCGCCGTCACCCATACCCGCTTCCGTGACCGGTGTTCGATGCCGCCCACGACACCGACACCCAAAAACAAAGCACCCTTTGCCAGGGCGTGATGGAACGCATAGAACAAAACAGCCACCGCCGCCGCAGAGGCCCCGGCTCCTAAGGTAAGCCCGATGCCGAAGGCAACCGTGATCAGCCCCATCTGACTGATGCTGGAGTAGGCCAACACCGTCTTGGGGTGCTTTTGACCCAGACCGATGGCGACACCGTAGAAGGCGGCAGTGATGCCGGCCGCTATAAATGCTGCACCCCAGGCCGGGTCTCCTCCGCCCGAGGGGGGCAAAAACCGGATCCACCCCAGCAAACCGGCTTTAATCATCGATCCGCTGAGCACCGCACTGGCCGGCGTCGGAGCAACGGTATGGGCCAGGGGAAGCCAAACGTGAAGCAGTACCGCACCGGCTTTGATACCGAAGCCTAAAGCCAGCAGGATGGCAACATTCGGCGCGGCCAGCATACCGCTCAGCCCATGGAGGTTCGTATCGCCCCCGCTTCCGGCATGCAGGATCAGCGCGGAAAACAGGAAGATCTCTCCGATGACAACCAGCGCAATATAGACGCGCCCGGACCGGGCAGCATCCGGGTCTTGGGTGTGAACAACCAGGCTGTAGGAGGCAAAACTCATCAAGGCAAAGGCCACCAGATAGGACAGCATGTCCATGGCGAGAATAAGGCCGAAGTTGCCGCCCATGGCCAACAGAAATCCAAAGGAAAAACGAAAGCGCTTCTCGTCGCGGGCCATGTAGTCTGTGGCGAAAAGAGCGGAAAAAAACCAGAGTATCGAGGTGAACTGTAAAAAGAATTTGCCGGTGGCGTCCATGGCGAAGCGGCTTCCCAGCACCAGCCAGGAGAACTCCACCGTTGCTCCGGCGGGTGTCGTAAACGCGCAAATCAGCGCCGGTAGTGCGGCAAAGACAGCCATCCACGGCGTATGGCGACGGAAAGACGGAATGGCACCCAACAGGGCCAGCGCTACCGGTGCGACCAGGGCCGAGACCAGAACCGCTTCCGGATGCCATCCTGTGGACGATTGAATCGGGTTCACTTCAGGTATTCTCCCTCTGCGATGCGCCTTGCCCACTCCAAGGGACTGAAGGGCGCATCCGCCAGCAGCCCTGCCGACAGCGATAGCAATGCCGTCAAAACCGGCGGCATCAGCAGCATCCAGTGTGTTTCCAGCCCCGGGGGGGCGGCTGTTCGGGCCCACTCGCCGTCGGGTTCCCGGAACCAGGCCCGATGCAGGATTGGCAGAAAATACATGGCGTTCAGCAGGCTGCTGGTAACCAGCACCACGATGACCCAGTCGGCACCTGCCGCCACACTGCCGGTGCCCAGATACCATTTGCTGACAAAACCGGCGATCGGCGGGACACCGATCATCCCCAACGCACCCACCGTAAACGCGGCCATGGTCCACGGCATTCGGCGGCCCACGCCGTTCATTTCGCTCACCCGATGAACACCAATGGTTTCCGCCAGATTGCCCGCACAGAAGAAAAGCGTGATTTTCATCAAGCCTTGGTGCACCAAGTGCACAATCCCCCCGATGGTCGCGATCGGTCCGAGGATCCCGGTGCCGAGAGCGATATAGGACACCTGACTTACGGTTGAAAAAGCCAGGCGTTTCTTGAGACCATCCTGGCTGAGCGCTCTCACCGATCCATAGATGATCGTCACCGCGGCGACTGCCGCCAAAGGTGTGAGCAAACCCAGCTGGGATGCGAACTCGATGCCGAACACGTCGTACACCACGCGCACGATGCCGAATGCGCCAGCCTTGACAACGGCCACGGCGTGGAGCAGTGCGCTTACCGGAGCCGGCGCCACCATGGCGTTGGGAAGCCATCCATGCAGCGGTACGATGGCGGCTTTTACGCCTAGACCGGCAATCAGGAGGAAAAAGATGGCCCGGAAGGCGCCATAGGCCTCCGTCGGCCAGGCGGAAAGAATCCCTCCCTGAACAAATACCAGTGGCCCGACGATCGACCGTAGCCACGCGACGCCGATCAGAAGGGCCGCACCGCCGGTCAGGGTATAGGCCAGATAGATTTTCCCGGCGCGCATACTGTCCGGCGTGCCCCGGTGGACGACAAGGGGATACGTGGACAGGGTCAGCAGTTCGTAGAATATTAAAAACGTGATCAGATTGCCGGACAGTGCAATGCCGATGGTCGCGCTGACACAAAGGCTGAAGAAACCGAAAAAGCGGCTTCTCGGCTGGGAGGAGTCCTCCAGGTAGGCGATGGCGTATACTGTCGTCACAAACCACAGAACCCCTGAGAGGGCAGCGATGAGTACCGACATGGTATCCGCGTGCAGGACCAGATCCATTCCCGGCAAAAGCGTGAAGCTGAAAAGATAATTACGCCCATTGAGCAGGCCGGCAACCATGAAACCGATCAGGACCAATTTGAGGGTGGCCCCGGCCATATTCAACGTGGTCCGCAGCCCTTTGAGGTGATCCGAGAGAAAAAAGATCACCACCCCTGGAACCACGGAACTCATCAGAATCCAGAGGGGCATCCAGCTGACCGCGTCCATGGTTACCCTCCGATCCAAAGCGGACCCGAAAACGGGGCGCCGATTCGAATGAGTTTGATGGTTACCGAGGCCGTGAATCCAAGCAGAATGGAAAGGCAGGCGAGCCCCAGTGCGCTCCACTCCATGAGCCCGGGCACCGTCTTTTTTGCCGGCGGCTCGGGAACATATGCGAAGAGCGTCGAAAAGAAACGAAATATGTAGCCCGCCGCCAGCAGACCGCCGACAACGATGACGATCGCCCACCACCATTGGCCGCCGGCAAGGGCCGCCTGGATCAGCATCCACTTGGCCATGAATCCACCACTGGGCGGCAGACCGATTAAACTGACAGCTGCGGTGGCGAATGCAAAGGTTGCCACCGGAAGCCTTATGGCCGTGCCGCGAAGCTGTTCGAGGCCGTCGCCGCCAAATGCACGCAGTACGGCACCGGCGGAGAAAAAGACCGACGCTTTGGCACAGGCATGGGCCAGCATGAAATACAGCGCTCCGCCCCAGGCGGCCATTGCTCCGGCATCCCGGGCGGTGAGCGGGAACACCAGCATCAGATATCCCAACTGGGCAACCGTGGAATAGGCGACGAGCATTTTGAACCGTGTGGCCCGCAGGGCGTTTAGGGAGCCCCACAGAATCGCCGCGGCGCCCACACCCCCGAAGGCCTGGGCAATCCCAGCGGACGGTGCTTCCGCCAAACCGCCGAACCAGAGTCGCAGCAGCAGGTAATAACCCGCCTTCACCACTACCGCCGAGAGCACCGCCGACACCGGCGCGGGTGCATTCGCATGGGCCGGGGGCAACCAGAAATGCAGCGGAAAGACAGCCATTTTCATCAGTAAGCCGGCGCTCATGAGGGCCAGAGCGGATCCAATGGCGGGGCTATTGCCGGCGACCGACGCCAGGGCCGGCAAATGAAGGGTTCCCAGATGAATGTATACGATGCCAACACCCAGGAGATAGCAAAGAGAGCCGAGGAGGCTGACCATAAGGTAGCGCAGGGCGGCGGTCAGGGCCACGGCACCGGCCATGGCCACCAGCGGAACCGCTGCGAGTCCGACCACCTCAAGGGTGACGTAAAGATTGAAGAGGTCCGAGGAGAGAAACAGCGCGTTGAGCCCCCCCCAGAGGAACATCCACAAAGGCCAGAAGCGTTGGCCCTGCTTTTTTGCCACCGCCGATTGGGGTGCGAAATAGGCGAACCCATAGGCGCTTCCCACCCCACAGATGACGGCCGACAGGATCAGCATTAGAACGGAGAGCCCGTCCGCAGCCAGCTCGATTCCCAGGGGCGCTCCCCAGCCCCCGATCCTGTGGGAGAAGACGCCCGAATGCCACACCCTATGTGCCAGGCCCATCACCGGTATCGAAATCAAAAGGGCGGAGAACACGCCGATCCATCGGGCAGCACCCGACGCCACGTACGATAAAACCGCAGACGCCAGGGGCAAAGCGATCAAAAGGACCATCCATGCGGACGGATCAATCAGAATCATGCTCAGACTCAGCGGTACGGGTTGACCCATCGGTTTCTGTTAACGACGGGTGAATGCGGCCGGCGAGGGCGAGACCCAGGGCCGTTGCACTGACGGCTACCACAATGCCGGTCAGGACCATGGCGTGGGGCACCGGGTCGGGGTTTTCCAATCCATAGCGTGCCGCCGCGGCGACCAGAAAAAGAAAAATACCCGTTCCCATCACGTTGAGAGCGAGTATTTTACGGACCGGATGTTGGCCGAGGACGAGGCCAAGCAGCCCCATTGAGAAGAGCAATACACCCATTGCCGCATATCCCGTTGAGGCATCGATCATTCAGCCTCCCTTGCGATCAGCGGGAATCGGTCCGCTTTCCCGGGAGGACGGCGGATACCCGGAACTGCCCAGGAAAAGGACGATTAATGATATTGCAATGGAAACCGTTGCCACAACCTCGATAACCAATATGAACCCGCCGGCCGAGACGGGCGCAAACTTGAGAAACACACCACTTTGAATCCAGAAAAGTACCCCCAGTAGCAGAAAAACCGCCAAACCGGCGGAAACCATAATCCGCAGACCCGTGCTTGGTAAACCATGGGAAAGTGGGTTTGCGCCCGTCATGCAACCCATAATACCGCCCGCCGCCAACAGCGCCGCCGCCTGAAACGCACCTCCCGGTTCATACGCTCCGACCCACACCGTATAGCCGGAGAACAGAATCAGGAACGGCAAAATCAATCGGTAAAACCCGGTCAGGACGGTCTCAGGATACGGTTGGCGGTGGGATCGACGATGGCTTCCCACAGCTTTCAGCCCCAGCAAAGCCAGCAATACGACGCCGATCTCCAAAAGCGTGTCGTAGGCCCTGAAGTTGAGCAGGACGGCGGTGACAGGGTTTGAAACCCCGCTATCGGGAAGGTACCGAATCACAAGCTGGGGAATCCTGCCGTCAGGCGCGGGCAGCGGCAGTACTTGCAAGAACACCAAAACCGTTGCAACGGTGATGACCGCCGCTGCGGTCAAGCTTCGCCATCGGATCATTCTATGATTTGTATTTTTCGCGATCCTGAGGCTGTTGGATGCGGCGCCAAGGGTTCGGCCTGGGGGATCGTTGCCTTCTTTTTCTGTGGCCTTCGCCATGCGGCCGAGGGTAGCCAGGAAAAGCGCTCCGGTGATGCCCGAGCCGATCATTGCCTCGGCAAGGGCGATATCCACCGCCCCCAAACGGAGCCACACCACGGCCACGACGAGACCAAACCCGATAAATGCCATCACCGCATTGAATAGCTGTGGAAGCAGCAGGCTCGCACCAGCCAGCAGCACCATTAAAAAACCCAGCAGCACGTCGATTATTCCCGCTCCGGCGGCTTCCATAGCGGAATGTCCTTTCGAAGGGCGGCCCGGGCGATCAAGTAGGCGTTGGTTGCACTGGCTGCCATGACAAAAATCCAGACGATCAGAAGCTTTAGCGCCCAATCCCAGGACTCCGCCTGAATCAGCAGCGCCAGTACAATGAACCCCAGTCCAATGTTGTCTGCTTTGGTCAGTGCATGCAAGCGGCTGTAAACATCCGGGAAGCGCAGAAGCCCGACGGTTCCGCCCACAAAGAAGAAGGCGGCAAACAGCAGTAGAACCGCACTGATCCAGTTAGCCATCAATTTTCCTCCTATCCGACGAACGGCTCGGTGTGGACCAGTAAAAGCGAGTAAACGCCGCAGTGGTGACGACGGCCAGTGGTGCGAGGGCGAGGGCCACGTCGACGATGGCGGCATTACGCAAGGCTACGCTAAGCAGCAGGCAGACAGCCACACCCGTGGTCCCGAAAAGCTGGGTGACCATCAGGCGGTCTGCTGCCGTCGGTCCCCTGAAGAACCGCCACAGACCCACGGCAACCGTCGCCAACAGGACGGCGGCAACGCCCCAATAGACTACCGTCATCGGACATCCCCTTTCATAGAGGGTGGAAGATCGTCCACTTCAAGCATGGCGGCCACACGCTTCTCAAGCGCTCTTAACTCCGTATGGATCGGCATCTCGCAATCCAGCACATGAACGGTCAGGTTTGCTTCGGCCAGATTGGCGCTGAGAGTCCCCGGCAGCAGGCTGACAACATCTGCCATGAAAATGCGGGCAGTATCTGTGGTGAGGGAAAGACGGTAATCAATCAGATCTGGGTGGAGCGATAGCCTTGGGTGAAGCGCGCGCTGAATCACGTCGAACCCGCTGATCAGGGAGGCTTTCAGGAAAAAGCCCATGAAACGGACGCCACCGGAAATGGAAAAGCGTCCGGTTGAAAACCCCTGTGTTTTACCCGAAATCCATGCCGCCATCAGGACGGTTGGTACCCCAAGGAGCCCGCTTTCCATCCGCCCGCCGGTCAACACTACCCAGAGCAGACCGTAAAGCAGGACCCGTGCGAGAAACCCCTGCGTAGAAATTAAAAAAGGATCGTTTACCGGACCCGCTTGTTTCATGTGACAACCTGCTACGAAAGGAAAAATCAAGGTCTATTGAGGCATTTCAGCGATCCGCATTGCCTGCTGCCGTGCAGCTGCTCGTGTGTTTGCCGTCTGTGTCGCCATGCAGGGCTGTGGCACCGATGAGCTTGTCGTCCTTGGACACGGCCGTCACAATGACCAGGCAGCCAAACGTGTATCACCTCCATGCCGCTTCTTTACTTCTTCATTTGAACTCGGGTGCGTGAACGCCGTATGATTATCCCTCAATCCAAATGATATTGCCGGTTAACATAGGGATGTATCTGTATTGGATCAAGACGGTTACCGCACTTTACCAGGAATTTCTTGATGAATTGAATCCGATAATGAAAACAGCATCCTAACGAAACAACGACGTCCAGGAAAAATCTTTTTTTGGCGGGCTTTAGCGAAAATGCGACCTATCAATGGGAAAAGAGAAAATGCGGTCGAAATGAAATTTGCCTCGTGGATTCGTAACCATAAATTAAAAAAAAGCCGTGTCGTGAAGGAAGGGATTTAATATTTCGCAACCATTTGGTAAATCCCTGTAAACCATTGTGGCTCTGAAGATCAGCGCAGGTTCGACTCCCGCCGTCGACTGTAGTGGAAGACGCTTGTAAACGGTTAAACATCATAACCCTATGCCCGTTTACGCCTGATGTATTTGATCAGCCGTCCGTCGACGGCCGCCAGTCCAACCAGAGACAGCAGGGTTGGGTCCCCGGCGATGACGGCATCCGATCCCCTTTCAGATGCACCACCGCCAGCAGGATGATCGAGGCGATCCCCACCCGGGACCAGACGATGGTCAACGGGGTCATTTCCTTGACCGCGACGCCGACGAAGAAAAAAGACCCTCCCCACATCACCGATAAAATGATGATCAGGCCCCATTCATGAATGCCCATGACCCGATTGACCGGTTCAAGGCCATGCCGCTCCCGACGCTTTGCTGAAGTCGGTGTTTTCATCGGCAAGTCTCTTTTCTTTTTTCTCAGTCGCTGTTGTCAATTCCCCGGTGGCATGTCGAGCCTGACCATCGCATTTATTGTAGGGATTCACGACCCGAATATTGTTCTATTTCTGCGCAAGATTCGGGTGGTTTTAACGGCGGTATGCCGTTACAGTGGGGAGAAAGAATGATTATTAGGGGGGCACCATGAACGGACAGGGGGTTTCGCGGCAATCAGACGACTATCATCGTATCGAAAAGGCCATCCACTATATCGAGACTCACTTCAAATCCCAGCCGACCTTGAAGCAGATGGCAGAGAGCATTCATCTGAGCAAGTACCATTTTGACCGCCTGTTCAAGCGGTGGGCAGGCATCAGCCCGATTCAGTTTCTGCAGTTTACCACCCTGGACTACACCAAGGGGCGGCTGGCCGAGTCAAAGAGCCTGTTCGATACGGCCCTGGATGCGGGGCTTTCGGGGCCCAGCCGGCTCCATGATTTGTTTGTCACTTTCGAGGCCATGACCCCCGGCGACTTCAAAAAAAAGGGGGCTGGCGTGCCCATCTCCTACGGGTTCGGTGGCTCCCCCTTCGGGGACTGTCTGATTGCCATGACCGAGCGGGGGATTTGCCACTTCGGGTTTGTCGAGGGTGGCAACCGGAGGGAGGCTCTCGATAGGCTGTTCCAAACCTGGCCGGGCGCCGTATTCAGTGAACGGCCCGAGTCTGTCGACTCGATCACCAGACGACTATTCAGAGCCGAGCCGATCAAAGACGGTCGGCCGTTCAACCTGGTTCTCAAGGGCACCAACTTTCAACTCAATGTGTGGAAAGCCCTGCTCACCATCCCCTCGGGGTGGGTGGCGAGCTACCGGGATATTGCCCTTTATATAGGCCACCCCAAGGCCTTTCGGGCGGTGGCAAACGCCATCGCCGTCAATCCCGTTGCCTTCCTGATACCCTGTCACCGGGTGATCGCCAAATCCGGAAGGATTCACCGATACCGTTGGGGATCGACGAGAAAGCGGGCCATGATCGGATGGGAGGCGGCGAAAAGGGGATAGGAGCCTTCAAGTTGCCAGAGTTCCATACTAATATCGCTTATCATCGCGTAGTCAAAAATCTGACCCTCGCCCGTCCCCAGTCCGGCAATCATGTCGACAATCCCTCCTTGATAGGATTTCGGAATCGAATGGAAAAGGAGGACATCATCACCCTATCCTTCGGGACCTGGCGTCCATTGCCTCATCCACCGGATGTATCCGCAGGCTTCTCCTGCTCGAACGGTGTTTTCTCTGGCGTCAGGTCCTTGGCGCCCGTGCCGGGCATGATCTCGAAGCCCAGGTCGAAGTGCACCAGGAGCGCCTTCAGCTGTTCGTAGACCTCCCGGTTCCCCTCGATCTTGGCCTTGCCGGAGGCAATCTGCTCGTCGAAACTGACGGCGCCCATCAAGGTCATCACCAGGTCTTCACGGTTGATGGTGACGGTCAAGTCGGCGTCTTTCGCCTGGTAGCCCTCGATGTTGGTCAGCGTCCCATTGCTCAATTCCACCACGAAAATTTCTCCGTTGTCAGGGGTCGACAGGTTGATCTTGAACGCCCTGTCTTCAGCTCCGCTGCTGTTCAGGCGGACACCCAGAAAGTATAGCCAAAGCCCGGTGGTGATGGCACGGATCATGTCCGGACCGGTGGTTTTGGGCGAGGCTCCTTCGGGAATGCCGGAGCGCAGTTCAAGCGCCGCCGCCAGGAAACTGTTGCGAACGCTGGGACTCTCCTGTTGGTAGCCGATCTGTTCGAACACATCCGCCAGGAGATCCTTGGCCTCCTGGTTGCCCGGCTCAGCGTAGACCAGTTTGTTCAGGATTTCCTGGGCAAGGCGGTATTGGCCCTGATCGTAGAGTTCCTTGGCCTTTGGCGATGATCTTGTCCGCGCCGCCCATCATCTCCACGTACAGGGGCGCCGAATCTTCGGGCGAGAGTGGAATCAGGGTCGTCGGGTTGCCGTCCCAGTAGCCCAGGTAGCGGTTGATCATCGCCCGGCTGTTGTGCTGCACGGAACCGTGGTAGCTGCGGGCGTACCGCTGCTGCTGCAGGCTGCGGGGAACCGCGTAGACGTTGTGGACCTGGTTGATGGTGACCCCCTGGTTGGCCAGGTGCAGCACGCCGTTGTTGAGGTTGGCGTAAGTGTCCCGCTGCCCCCGCATGACCTCCTGGATGCGGTCGTTGCCCCAGCGCGGCCAGCTGTGGGAGGCGAACATGACCTCGGCTTCCTGACCGTATTTATAAAGGGCCACGTTGATCTGTTTGGACCACTCCAGGGCGTCGCGCACCAGGGCGCCCCGCAGGGTGTAGATGTTGTGGATCGTTCCGACGATGTTCTCCGCCGCCCAGAAGGCCTTCAGATCCGGAAACCAGGTGTTCATTTCCGCCGGCGCCTCGGTCCCCGGGGTGTTCTGAAATTCCATGCGAATCCCGTCGACGGTCAGCGTTTCGAAATCCTTAGCGATGATCACATTCGGTGGGATGAGGCCCAGATTCCCAGCGGCCGTGTTCTTGCCGATGGACTGGTCCACATGTCCGAAGGGACTTCGGGGCAGGAGAACACCGTACTGGTAGAAGAGGCGACGACTCATGGCGTTGCCGGCATAGACGTTCTCCGCCACGGCATGGTCCATGAAACCGGCTGGAGCGATGATCTTGATTTTTCCACTCCGCACATCGGCTTCGTCGACGACGCCCCGCACCCCACCGAAGTGGTCGGCATGGGAATGGGAGTAGACGACGGCCACGACAGGTCGCTCTCCCAGCGTATCGTTGATGAACTTAAGGGCCGCGGCAGCCGTTTCCTTGGCGGTCAGGGGATCGAACACGATCCAGCCCGTGTCGCCCTTGATGAAACTGATGTTGGCCAGGTCGAAACCTCGCACCTGGTAGATACCGGGCATCACTTCGTACAAACCATAATTCATATTGAGAATGGCCTGGCGCTGAAGGGAGGGATGGATACTGTCGAAATCCTTGCCCTGGAGCAGCCACTCGCAGCTGTCCATGTCCCAGGCCACATGACCGGCTTCGGCGTTGATCTGCTTGTAGGGTGGCGCGGCGATAAAGCCTTTCTTCTGCTCCTCGAAATCTTTTTTATCCTCAAAGGGCAGGGATTGACGAAAACCCTTTTGCAACTCCACGGTAAATGTGGACGGCAATTTACCTTTGGGATGGAAATGCTTCCCCTCCAATGCACCTGGGCCGGCTTGGATGCCCCAACCACCGGCAGCCAGGGCGTTTAGGGGCTGCCGACCAGAAGCAATAGAGAGAGGTACAGGATGAGGTCTGGAGAAAATCGAAATGGCGATGACCAGGAGCGGGTGTTTCAGCAGGTCCATGACATCTAACCCCCATTGATGGTGCCCATGGGTAATCTGTTCGGGCGTCCATGTAATTTAGTGTAGCACAAAGAGATAGGGGCTCACTGACGGAAGTCAATGGCCACGCCCGCAGGCCCATAAAATCAGATGGTATCGGGGGCCTGGAGTAGACCGGTGAGATTGCTGATAGCCGGTTGGCCGAAATCGTCCATTGCCGACGCCAGCAATTCTTCTCTTCGACCCGGCAGTATACCGACGTTACCAGGAGAATAGTCGCGAAAAAGAAAGGACGGAATGGACGAAGCGGGGATGCGCCTGCCGTATCATCTGAGGGAGGCAACGGCGTCAGACGACGATGCGGCGTGGTCCAATGCAAGGCGGCGATGGTCCCGTGAGGGATTCTCCTAGTCGGGTCGGTTTAGCCGATGGCTCGGATAGGTCCGATAGACCGTCGGCTCCCCACCGCCAAACCGGACGCTCCGGATCACGCCGTCATCCATGTCGATCAGAGTGTTGACGCGGTCTCCGAATCCGCTGTTGAAAATCGGGACACCGTTCAGGTCGCACATCCCGAAGTGCTCGTGCATGTGGCCGCCGATGCAGGCTGCAGGCCGCCAATCCTCCACGATCCGTCTGGCGATGACGGAACCGAAATGCTGGCCGCACCGGGGAGAGGCGGGATCGGTGATGATGTCGAGCGGTGTGCCGTAGGGAATGTTGTGGGTGAGGAAGACGGCAGGGGAACCGCTGCCGTGAAATCCGTCGGCCACGGCCTTCAGGATGGTGTTGTACTCAGCTGCCAGCCGGAAGCGTTGATCGGGGATGAACAGGGCCCACTCTTCGGGGGTGAGAGGCACTTCAGGCCCCGATGACATTCCGTAGCCCACCACGTCGAGATTTTCGATGGTGATTGCCCGGCGGTCGACATCGGTGATGCGGTCCAGCCCCGAGATCAACTCGTGAAAATGATCGAACCGAAGAAAGGGCCATGGGGATTCAGGGACCGGTTTCCAGTCCCCGTTACCCGGCACCACGAATACCGGCAACCCCAAGCGGTTGAGTGATTCCAATGCGTTGCGCCCGTCGGCCAGGGATTCAAGGACGAGGTCCTTGGCCTCCTCTCGGCCCAGTAGGTCGTACCATTCCACCGGCCGGCGGTTCGGGTGTTGGTCGTTTTCCGCCATGGCCCGAAAGGCATAGGAGCGAACCGCATCCGAACAGAAATCTCCCGGGGCCAAGATCAGGTCGGCATCAGGAAAGGCTATGACAGGGGTCTGTCCGTGGAGGTCACCGATAACGAGAAGCTTCATGGAGTCTCTGGGTCCCTGGGTGCGGGCGGAACCGTTTTGCCCGTCTGTGAGAGTTCCGTGATTATCCTGCAGGGATCGGGCCCTGTCAAGCCCCGGCAGACAATGGCCGATAGGTAGGATAGTGCGGCCCGCAGGGTTTCGCCCCGTCGGGTTGCAGAACCACTGAAAGGATCCCGGAGATCATGCCTCTGCCCCTGGGACATGCCGCTATCGGTCTTGTCGTGGCCGAGATCACTCAGGCGCCCCGACGCGGCGACTCGCGGCTCCTTTTCTATGGAGCCGTCTGCGTTCTGGCCAGTCTGCCGGACATCGACATCTTGCTGGGGCTTTTGACGGACGGTAATGGAAGCCTGTTTCACCGGGGCCCCACCCACAGCCTTTTATTTGCCCTGTCCGCCGGTTGGCTGATTTCGGAGATGGGGCGGTTGTGGGGAAAGGCGCCCATACTGGCCTGCCGAACCGCCACTCTGGTGGTGCTCTCCCACGTGTTTGCGGACCTCGTTCTGACCGACGGCTCCGTCTCCCTGCTATGGCCCCTGGACGTTTACTGGGCAACGGGCGTTTGTGGCTGGACGGATGTCATCGAGACCCTCATCTTCCAGAGCCTTCGGGATGCCGGCACTGCCGCTATCGCTCTGGGCCTGTTTTTCGCTCTGAGATACAGTCGCAAGGCGCGCCCGTCGTCACCGCAACTCCGAGCCGATTCCTAGCATCCGCCTCCGGCCATCCTGAGCCACCTCTCAGGGTCATCCCCCTCGGCTCACGCCTCGGGAAACGTCCCTTTCCATCAGAAAATATCCAGGTCTCCTCGGTGAGAGGGGCGGCATCGGTAACTCCGGCAGCGGTTTACAGGACGGTGCGTTCCCCCAGATTGCCGTATCGGTGGTAGGTATTGCAGATACTTTGGTTTTGAACGTAGTGGAGCAGTTCGACACGGCCTTCCATGAGCACCGGCGTTCGGGCGATGTAAAACCCCTTTTCGGCGGCGGCCGCCAATACGTCGGCGGGCACCCGGTTGGGAGCGGCGTAGCGGATCCGGTCCAGCAACGGGATCGAAGCGATGAGCGCATCGTCCGACTGACGTCTGACCGGCGCACGCCCAAGGATGTCTTTTCCTTCCGTCGATGCCAGGAAGGCGGTGACGGTATTGTCGAGGTCCTCGGGGATGCTCACCACGGGAATGCTGCCGGCGATCCAAGCCCCGGCGATGCGGGCCAGGGTGTCGAATAGGCTGTCGGCCTCGTGGAGTCTTATCCCGATGGTTCCGAGGGGCCGGTAGCGATGGATGTTGTCCTGACCCCGGAGGTGGAAATAATCCTTTTCAACACCGAATTCCTCCTCCCAACGGTAGAGATAGCTCTTGATGGCCCGAATGGTCTTCCGGAGATCGTCGCCAGGGTCGGCCAGCTTCCCCCACAGAAGTTTTCGCCGCCACTCCAGAGCCATTCGCAGCAGCCGATGCTCCTTCCGTAGGGTTCCGATGCGGGGCATGTCGGTGTCCTGGATGTCCATGAACTGAGAGACGTAATTGGGGCCGCCGGCCTTGATGGCGGGCCCCAGCGCCGATTTACCCACTCCGCCGAAAGGCTGGCGAAGGGTGATGGCGCCGGTGGTGCCCCGATTGATATAGAGATTGCCGGCGCGGATGGCGGACTTCCACCGCTCCTGCTCTCTCATATCAAGGCTTTCGATGCCCGAGGTCAGGCCGAAACCCGTCATGTTCACCAGCTCGATGGCATGATCCAGGTTATCCGCCCGCATCACCCCCAGCAGGGCCCCGAAAAACTCGGTCATGTGGGTGTAGGAGCCCGGCGGAACGCCGACCTTGATCCCCGGTGTCCACATGTGGGGGTTGCCCTCAAGACACTCGGGCTTGAGGGCCCAGGACTCTCCGGGCTCGAGGGTGGACAGGGCTCGCTCCAGGTCACCGGAGGGCGGACGGATGAGGGCTCCCATCTTGTTGGCAAAATCCCAGGACGATCCGGTTTTGAAGCTTCTGGCGGCGTCGACAAGCTGGGCCATGAAGTGCTCGTCGTCGTAGATTTCCTTTTCCAGGACCAGCAAAGAGGTGGCCGAGCACTTCTGGCCGCTGTTGCCGAATGCCGATTGAATGATGTTCTTGACGGCCTGATCCCGATCGGCCATCGCGGTGACGATGGTGGCGTTTTTTCCGCCGGTTTCAGCGGAGAGAAACATCTCGGGCTTTTGCCGCAGCATCGCCATGCCGGTCTCTGTGCCGCCGGTGAGGATGACCGCATCCACATCCGGATGAGTGACGAGATGGGCACCGGTGCTGCCTCCGGAGCAGGGGGCGAACTGGAGGACTTTTTTTGAAATGCCGGCGCGCCAGAAGCATTGGGCCAGTATCCAGGCAACGAGGACGGCGTCCGAAGAGGGTTTGAAGACAACGGTGTTGCCCGCTGCAAGGGCGGCCGCGACGCCACCGCAGGGGATGGCAATAGGAAAGTTCCATGGGGACACCACCGCAACGACCCCTTTTCCGTTGACGGCGACGGTATCGATCCCCGCGAAGGTGCGGGCGGAATAGGGATAGTATTCGGCAAAGTCGATGGCCTCGGATACCTCGACGTCGGCTTCGGTGAAAACTTTGCCGGTGTTGACCGAGGCGGCGCCAAGGAGATCGCCCCGGGCGTTTCTCAGCTCCATGGCCACCTTGGAGAGCATCCGGTGCCGCTCCGTGTAAGACAGGCGGCGCCAACCGTCAGGGTCGGCCTTGGCGACTGCCACCGCCCGATCGATGTCACCGATGGTGGCAAGGCGGAAGGTGGCCGCACAGACCGCTTTTGGCTTTAGATTGGGATCGTGGCAGTCCCGGGACTCCCGATCGGCATAAAGCTCATCCCCGTCAATGACCACCGGTATGGCCATAGGGTCGCTGCCTTCCGAGGTCATCCACCGGTCACGGACGGATTCGGCCCAGCGGCGGTTGGCGGCCAGGGACCAGTCCGTGTCCGGCTCGTTGTTGAATTCCCCATCGTGGAGGGTGCCCATGGTTTCCGGAAAACCCTCAGTTGCTCGGTCTTGGCGGCGGTTGGGGCCGACAGGGGCTCGGTCGATCTGGTCGCAGGAGTCGATAAACTGCCGTTTCAGAAATGCCCATTCTTCGGAATCGATAGTGAGATCCGTCGAATAGCGGAGAAAATTTTCCTCTCCGGTGTTTTCATCGAGGCGACGGACCAGATAGGCGATGGCGTTGATGAACTCATCGCTGGTGGCCACGGGCGCATAGAGAAGCACCTCCCCGGTCATCTCGGATATGGCCCGGCGGACATGGTTGGCCATACCCTCGAGCATCTCGAAGCTGAAATAGTCCGTGACGCCCTTTTGCTTGGCGAGGCTGTAGGCGTAGGCCAACTCGAAGAGGTTGTGGGAGGCGATTCCCAGATGCACGCAGGGCATGCGCTCCGGCGTCATTCCGAAGTGGACCATCCGCTTGTAGTTGGCGTCCACATCCCGCTTGTTGTCATAGGGGGCCAGGGGCCAGTTGAAAAGAGCGGACTCCACTAGCTCCATTTCCATATTGGCGCCTTTTACGATGCGGATCTTTATCGGCGCTCCGCCGGTGGCCACCCGTTTCTGGGCCCAGCCGGTTAGCCGTTCCTGAATTTCCACGGCGTCGGGAAGATAAGCCTGAAGGACGATTCCCGCGCTGTGTCCGTGAAATTCCTCCTGGTCCAGGGTGCGCATGAACGCCGCCGTGGTGATTTCGAGATCCCGGTATTCCTCCATATCCAGGTTGACGAATTTGGGTGCCCGAGTGCCGTCCGGCTTGATAAAGACACTGGTGGCCGCCGCCCGGTAGAGCAGGGATAGCCGCTCCATCAGAATTCGGACCGTATCCTCGAAGGCCAGGGACAGGATCTGGGAATAGATGGTGGAAATCTTAACCGAGATATATTCGATCTCCGGATTTCGGAGATCCGCCACGTAAGTCTCGAGCCGGTGCCTTGCCTCACCTTCTCCCAGCACCGCCTCCCCCAGATGGTTAATGTTCATCCGGATGCCCTGCCCTCTGCGTTTTTGAAGATGGGAATGAAGGTGGTTTGCCTCCCCGGGAATGATCACCCTGCGGCTGTCCTCCCGCATCTTCTCGATCATTTTGGGCACCGAGATGCCCGGGAGGTGGCGGCCGGCATTCAGGAACAGATGCATCAGAACCTTTTCCTTGGTGGAGAAAAACCCGGGGATGCCGTAGCGTGTCAGAAGGTAATGGACCTGATCGGCCACCCGCCGGTAGTTGCCGGTGCGGAAGCTCTGGTCGATCATCTGGGTCAGGGTGACTTTGTCCTCAGGCTGGGTGAGCAGGTCTTTGATCTGTTTCTGGTAGGATTTTTCCTCGCCGGTCAGCAGTTGGTTGGCCCGGGTCTGCCAGTCTTCGGCCAGCCGGATCGCCTCTTGTCTCAATGGATCTGTGGTTGTCTGCGTCATGATCGGATCCTCCCCCCAATGGATGACCGGCCGGGTTTCCGGCATCGGCATCGTCGGCATTCGGGAATCGGGTGTAAGACTTATAATGGTTAGACCATTTAAGGCCGGATTATTCTGTGTCCACGGGGAGATCGCCCGCAGACCCTCTGGGATCAGTGTTTGCCCCCCAGGTAGGCATTCTGGACTTCCGGGTTCGCCAGGAGATTCGGGGCTGAGTCTTCCAGAACGATTTTGCCCACTTCCATGACATAGCCCCTGTGGGCGAGCTTGAGGGCGGCCCGGGCGTTTTGCTCCACAAGGACCACCGTGAGACCGCTGTTGTTGATCTCTTTGATGGTTTCGAAAATGGTTTTGACCAGGATGGGTGCCAGCCCCAGGCTGGGTTCGTCGAGAAGCAGGATGACGGGATTGGCCATCAGCGCCCTGGCGATGGCCAGCATCTGCTGCTCTCCTCCGGAAAGGGTGCCGGCCAGCTGCCCGGAACGCTCTTTTAGCCGGGGGAACAGGTCATAAACCCGCTTGAGGTTGCGGCTGTTTCGCTCCTTGTCCCGGGAGGTGAAGGCCCCCAAGTTGAGATTCTCCTGAACCGTCAGGGTGCTGAAGACCCGCCGCCCCTCGGGAACCTGGGCGACGCCCCGGGTGACGATCTCGTGGGCCGGGAGCTTGTGGAGCGCTTCGCCGTCGAACTGGATGGCCCCGTCCGAGGCCTTCAGAAGACCGCAGATGGTATTGAGGGTGGTGGATTTACCTGCGCCGTTGGCGCCCAGAATCGTAACGATTTCGCCCTTTTTAACGTCTAGGCTGATACCGTGGAGGGCCTCCACGTTGCCGTATTTGACATGAAGATTGTCTACCGTAAGCATGGTTTCCTCAGTCCTCTTCGGTCCCCAGATAGGCTTCGATCACCCGGGGATCGGATTGGATCTGCTCCGGCGTCCCCTCAGCGATTTTGGCGCCGTTTTCCAGCACGACCAGCTGCTCGCACGCTTTCATCACCAGACTCATGTCATGCTCGATCAGCAGTACGGTGATCCCCCGGTCACGAATGCTCCGGATGGTGCGGATAAGGCGCGCGGTTTCCTGGTCGTTCATTCCCCCCGCCGGTTCGTCCAGGATGATGAACCGGGGTCGGGTGGCCAGAGCCCGGGCGATTTCCAGCAGTCGCTGGTTGCCGTAGGACAGGTTTTCGGCCAGGGATTGGGAATGTCCCTCGAGCCCGACAAACCCCAACTCGTTCAACGCCACCTCAAGGGCCTCACGCTCTTCACGCTTCTGGAAGGGGGGGCGGAGCATCGCGGCGACGGCCCCGGCCTTCATCCGGCAATGACAGCCAGCCAGGACGTTTTCGATAGCGGACAGCTTTTGAAAGAGCCGAATGGTCTGGAACGTTCTAGCGATGCCGAGAGAGACGATCTTGTGGGTCGGCAGCCGTTTGATCGAGTCACCGTCGAAAACCACCTCTCCGCCGTCGGGTCGGTAGTTGCCGGTGATGAGGTTGAATACCGTGGTCTTCCCCGCACCATTGGGGCCGATAAGGCCCACGATCGTCCCTTTTTCGACCTCAAAGGAGACGTTGTCGACCGCGATCAATCCCCCGAAGCGCTTGGTCAGGTTCTGTAGACTCAACAGGCTCATTCACTGGCCCTCACTGCCGTCGGTCGCAGGGATCGGATACTTTCGGGGAAGGGGCGGCAGGATCCCCTCCGTGCGAAAAATCATCATGATGACCATGATGGCGCCGAAAACCAGCATCCGGGCAGCGGCGAACTGCCGAAACAGCTCTGGCAGCCCCACCACCAGAAACGCCCCCAGGATCACTCCCCGGATGCTCCCCCGTCCGCCGAGGAGCACGATCATGAACAAAACCACCGATTCCCAGAAATTGAAACTTTCCGGGGCGATGATTGTCATCTTGGCCGCATAGATGTTGCCTGCCATGCCGGCCCAGAAAGCGCCGATGACGAAGGCGATCAGCTTGTAGTGAGCGGTATCGATGCCGCTGCCCTCCGCGGCCACGTCGTCCTCCCGCAGGTAATTGAGAGCCCGGCCGAATCGGGATTTTTCCAGCCGGTCGAACAGATAGATGGTAACGGCCGCAAATCCCCAGATGAGATAGAAAAAGTGCGTCGTGCTCTTCAGCGTCATCCCGAAGAGCTCGGGGCGGCTGATCCCGAAGATTCCGTTGGAGCCGCCGGTGATGCCGAAGACGTTATTGATCAGAGCGATCCGGACGATTTCCACCATCCCGATGGTGACGATCAACAGGTAGTCCCCCCGGAGGTGGATGATGGGCCGGGCCACCACCAGTGCCACCAGTCCCGCCACCAGGCCGCTCAGGGGCAGGAGCCAGAGCACCGGGATGTGGTAGGTGGTGTTGATGATGGCGGTCGTGTAGGCGCCCAGGGCGTAAAAGGCGGCGTGGCCCATGTGGAAGAGGCCGGCGTAGCCCAGGATGATGTTTAGGCTCAGTGCTAGGATGGCGTACAATCCCACGTTGTTGAGCACATCCACCCAGTAGGCGTTGAGAAAACCGGGCGACACCACTAGCAGCCCGCTCATGACGGCGTAGACGAGATATCGTTTGCTGTTCATACTTTTTCCGCGACCCGTTCACCCAGAAGCCCGGTGGGCCTCACGATAAGAATGACGATGAGCACAAAAAACGCGATGGCGTCCTTCCATGCGATGGAGATGTATGCGGCGCCCATGGCCTCGATCACTCCCAGCAGCAGGCCGCCGACCATAGCCCCGGGGATGTTACCGATGCCGCCGAGGATGGCTGCCGTAAAGGCCTTCAGCCCGTAGATCCACCCCATGGTAAAATTGATCTGCCCGTAATAGAGCCCCACCATGAGTCCCGCGGCGCCGCCGAGGGCGGGGCCGATGAGGAAAACGATCATGATGACCCGGTCGACGTTGATGCCCATGAGTTTCGATGCGCCCTGGTCGATGGCCGCCGCCCTGATGGCGGTGCCGATGCGGGTCTTCTGGATAAATAGATATAGGGCGATCATCATCAGCACGGAGGTCAGCAGAATCAGAAGACGGACGAGGGGGACTTCGATACCCAGGAGGTGAAGGGTGGCCTTGGGTAAAATGTCGTGGGGATACACCCGGTATCGGGCGCCGTAGATCAGCATCACGGCATTCTGAAAAAAGATCGACGCACCCAGGGCGGACACCACGGCCGAGAGGCGGTGGGCCTGGCGAAGGGGCCGGTAGGCCACTCGCTCCAGGACGGCTCCCACCACCGCCACCAACCCCATCACCATGATGGCGAGAACCACCACCACGCCGAAGGGACCCAGATAATCGGCGAGCCCCATAGCGGTCAGCAGGGTCAGGCCCAGATAGGCGCCGATGGTGAAGAGATCGCCGTGGGCGAAGTTGATGAGTTTCAGGACACCGTAGACCATGGTGTAGCCGAGGGCGATGAGGGCGTAGATGCCTCCCACGGCAAGCCCGTTGGTCAACTGAGTGAGAAAAAGCTCCATGGGTATCGATCCCGTTTCGATCGGATTGACCTGTGACCAGGCCCGTCCATCGAATTTGAAAGTGGAGGGCGCCGGCCTGATTCAGAGGGGTCGGCCGGCGCCGTTTACCGTTGCCAGAGATGAAACTTAAGGCTGCAGCACGAACATGCCGTCGGCATCCACCTCGTAGACCCGATACAGGTCGCCAACCCGGTCGCCCTTCTCGTCGAAGGAGATCTGGCCGGTCAGACCCGGGAACTCCTTCAGGTCGTTTTTGAGATAGGTGACCATTGTCTTGGCGTCAGCGGATTTGGTGGCCTTGGCCGCTTCGGCGATGACCCGGAATCCGTCACCGGCCAGAACCGCCCAGACCGACCCCGGCGCACCGTTGTACTTTTTCTTGTAAGCGTCCATGAAGGCTTTCGCTTCGGGGGTGTCCAGATCGCCGGGAACCGGAGGGCTCAGGAACCGGAATCCCGCTGCCGCCTCTTTACCGGCGATTTTCACCAGATCCGGGTTGTTGGTGGCGTCGCCGCCCATAAACGGCACGTTCCAGTTCATCTCCATCTTCTGTCGCAGGAGAAGACCGGCTTCGCCGTAATAGCCGGTAAAAAAGACCACGTCCGGATTGGTGGCTTTCATTTTGGTGAGAATGGCGGTGTAGTCGTTTTCTTTCGGGGTCAGGGCATCGTAGAAGACGATGTTGGCGCCGTCCGTTTCGAGCAGGCCCTTGGCTTCATCGGCCAGCCCCTTGGCATAGCTCGAGTTGTCGTGGAGAATGGCGATCGCTTTATAACCGCCCTCTTTCAACGCCTTGTAAGCGACAAGGCCCTGTTCGTCGTCCCGGGGGCAGGTCCGCATGAAGAAATCCAGACCCTTTTCCGACAGGCGGATGGCCGTAGACCCGTTGGCGATCTGGGGAATGCCGGCTTCGTCGTAGATGCCTTGGCTGGCCTCGGTGACCGCCGACCCATAGGTGCCGATGACGGCAACGATGCCCTGGGTGGACAACCGTTGGGCCGCCAGTGCCGCGGTGCGGGGATCCCCGCCGTCGTCCTCGGTCAGCACTTCAACCATCATCCCGTTGACCCCGCCGGCGGCATTGAGTTCATCGGCCAGCAGTTCGACGATCTGCTTCATATCCTGCCCTTCACTGGCCCAGGCGCCGGTCAGGGGGGCCATGAGCCCCACCTTCAGGGCATCGGCGGCAAGGGTCGGGGCGGCAAAAACCAGACTGATCATCAGCGCGAGCAATAGAACCTTTTTCATTCAATCCTCCTTCTGGTTGTTGGTTGAAACGGGTATTCTCCTTTGAAATAAAGTCAAAACCGTTTAAAACAGGTATGCATAACCGGTCCTGCCGAGGGTTTCAATGGGTTTCAATGGCGGCCTCCGGTTTCTTCCTCTTTTTTGGTCATGTGAATATTGAACTGGCGCACATGCTCCTGCGCCAGCGCTCTGGCACCGGTTTCGTTGTGTTCCCGGATCATGGCCACAATGCCCTTGAGGTGCTCGAGGTTTTCTTTCAGCATCTGCTGGGTCCAAGGAAGAAAGGCTTCATAATAGCGCTGGATGTTGTTGTGAACCATTTGGTGAACGAGAATGTAGATGGGATTGCCGGTGATTGTGGCCAGCGTCTGGTGAATATTGGCATCCACGCCGACGAATTCCTTGGATCGATGGGTGCCCTGCTCGACGAGCGCTTCTGCCTGACGGATAAGCCCTTCCAAGTGTTCAATATCCGCTTCGGTCGCCCGTTTCGCCGCCAGGGCCGCCACGGTTCCTTCGACGGACTCCCTGAACTCGGCCAGATGGACCAGGGAGATCTTCTGGAACCGGATCAGAAGATCGAGACTCTCATGAATGGGCTCCATGGGCGGGGCTTTAACCACCGCCCCACCGCCGACCCCGAGACGGATTTCGATGAGTCCTTTTTGCTCCAGCACCCGCAGCGCCTCCCTCAGCGTACCCCTGGACGTCTTGAACTGCTCCTTGAGTTCGCGTTCTGACGGCAGCGTGTCGCCGGGTCTGACCTTGCCCTCGAGAATGGCCTCCTGGATCTGGTCGACCACATCCTTGAACATGCGATTCTGTTTGGCTGCTTGAAACATAACCGTGAAATGAACCCCGTTTGCAGGATGGTGGTGATTTGCGGGGACGCGACTCTCGAGTGTAATGGTTTGACCATTGTAGAGGGCGTCTATTTTCCTGTCAAGATAAAAAATGCGGCAATGTCAATAAATAAATGACGTTCATCCAGAAGGATACGCCCATCTTTCCGTTCAAAGCGAGCAGACGCCACAGAGGCGCACCCGCCGCTATCGCACTGTCGAAGGTGCATGGGTCGATGAGGCAGCACTTTTGGGACCACTGATGCTTCCGGTCTCTGGCTCTTTCAGGTCGACGGTGATTCCAAGAGCGACGGCGGGGCATGGGACGGCAGACAAGACGGCCGTCTGAAGTCCCTTTCCAGAGGGAAGGTCAGCAGGTGAGGTGAAAACAGCCGGCCACGCCGGCTTCCTTGCAAAAGGCATCGTTGAAGCGCTGGGCCGCTTCACAGGTGGGGACTGCCTCAAGGTCGATGCCCAGGCGGCCAAGCCGGGCCTCGATATCCCGATCAGGCACCATTCGGCCGTAGTACCCCGTACCGACAATGACGATTCGTGGGAAGGCTTCCAGAAGGGGCGCCATGTCCTCCAGGGATAGACGATGTCCGGAACGCCGCCACCAGTGATCCTGAACACGGCCGTCGGGGAATAGAAAAAGATCGCTTGAAAACCGCTTTCCATCGATCTCCATGGCACCGAAGCCGCAGGCGTCGATCGGTCGGCCCCTTAGCGGTGTGTCGGCTGTCATCGGTTTGGGGTATCCGAATGGATTGACGGGGGCGCCTTGCGGAAGGACAGGGCCTTCAAGGGTCCGACACGATAGCCTTTTTCTTTGGCAATGGCATTCAAATCGTCGATTCGCTCCTGATTGCGGGGATGGGATGAAAAATAATGTCCGAAAACGCCCGTGTCCTTACTCCCGGCTATTTTTTTGAAAAAATCGGTGCCGCCCCCCACATGACCGTATGCGCAGTTGAGAATATCGATGGCGTACGCGTCGGCCTTGGCCTCCTGACGGCGGGAAAATCCCAGTTCGGTGAGGCTGATGCTGTCGGCAAGAACCCCCCCCACGCTGCTGTTGCCCCCAAAGACGACTGCCGACAGGGCCAGAAACACGAGGGATCGACCGAACCCCTTCAGGTGATCCCGGTCCGCAAAATGGCCCATCTCATGGGCCATGACGAAAGCCAGCTCGTTTTCTGACCGAGCGCTCTCCAGAAGACCCTTGAATACCACGATATGGCCTCCGGGAAGGGCCACCGCATTGACTGCCGGATCGTCGTGAACGTAAACCGTGAAGCGATAGGGCAGACGGGTGCAGTCGTTTTGGAGGCGATCGACGATTCCCTGGACTGCCCTGGCTTCCTCGGACATGACCGGTGCACTGTGGTGACGGTTTCGAAACAATCCGGCTATTCGGTGCTCGACGCTTAGGGGCAGGCGGGGGGCTATGAGATCGACGGCGAGCCCCAGCAGGAGATAGACGCCGACCACAAGGACCAGCACACCCGAGAGGAGGACGGCAAACTCCCGTATGGGGGAGACAGGGGTGACATTGACATTGGTCTCCGGGAGCCGTGCCCGGAATTTCATAGGTGTTTCTCCAGTGTCAGCGCAGTGCCGTAGGCGATGGCCTCGACGGAGCCCACGCCCTTTTTGTGAGCGTTCTTCCCAATGGTCGATGTTTCGATCCGCACATTGAGGATCAGATTGCTCCCGACCGCCACCTCCTTCATTCTCAACAGGGCTTCCCTCCTGGCCCGGTCGATCAGGCTCTCATAGGAGGTGATGGTGCCGCCGAAGATATTTCTGAGACCGGCCAGGATGCGTTTAAAATAGTCCACCGACACCACGGCGCTGCCCCAGACCAGTTCGGCCTTGACCACCCGATCCGATTCGCCCGTCGATTTCAAGGTGAGGGCCGGCAGGTGGAGGAGGTCCTGTTCCCGCTTTTCGATGGATCGGTAGTGGCGCCTTTCGGCAAAGGTACCCGCAGCGTATCCGAGTGCGAGGAGCACCAGAAAGACGATCAGTTGTTCCATGACGGCTCCTATTCCACCCGGACGGCGGTACCGTAAGCATAGAGCTCCGCTGCCCCCTGTGCCACCGAGGAGGTCGAAAAGCGGATGTTGACGACGGCGTTGGCGCCGAGCTGGCGGGCTTGTTCGATCATTCTCTCCATGGCCTGCCTTCGGGACTCCTGAAGCAACTGGGTATAGCCCTTGAGCTCTCCGCCCACGATGTTCTTGAGACTGGCCATGAAATCCCTCCCGATGTTCTTTGCCCGGATGGTGCTTCCGGACACCAGGCCGAAGTGCTCGACGATCTGTTTGCCCGGAACGGTTTCCACATTGGTCAGGATGAAGCCGTTTTCCCGGTCGGCGGAGGCCTCTTTGATCGATGGCAAGGGGTGATCTCCGAAGCCCTCCGGAGGACCGTTGTCAGCCGACCGACCCGCTGAAATTATCCGACAGCGGGCTCCGGCCCCCTCCAGGGAGGCGACGATTCTTTCGGCGGTTTGGCGGTCAGCCCCCCGCTTGATCAATACCGACCGACCTTTGAAGAGCCGATTCACCGTGTGCCGATCGGTTTTTAGGACGTCGGCCATTCGCATTTTGACGTCTGCCAGGTTGGATCCTTCGACAAAATCGCCGTCGAAGATGACATCGAAACGATTCATTTTACTCCTCTCAGCGGTGCCCATGCGGTGCGGAATCGCTGATGATCCGAGATCGGATCAGGGAGCGGTTGCCGTTTTCGCAAACCCGGCCAATGCCCCCTGAATCTTCTTCAAGAGGGCCAGATCCTCTGGGATGCGATGCCGCTGGGCCAGATAAACGGGGTCGTTGTAGCTTAGCCAAACCTGTTTTTTATCATCCTGCCAGACCAGGGCCTTCTGGGGCAGATCAAGGCCGGCGGTCTGGGACGCCATCATCAACCCGCTGCCCACCTTGGGGTTGCCGAAAATGACCAGGATCGTGGGGCGAAGAGCGACGCCCACCGACTGGGCGCCGCTGGCATGGTCGACGGTGAGAAAGACGGTCATGCCCTTTGCTTCCAAAGCGGCCGTGAGGCGCTCGACAGTCTCGTCGACGCCAAAAGCGCTTCTGACGCTGATGATGCCGCTGTCGGCAGAGGCCGTGGCGGCGGCGATGATTGTCAAGATGCAGGCGATGGTCCAAAGCAGATATCGGTTCAAGGGGATTCCTCCTTTAGGGGGGCTCTTTTTGGAAAGCCCATCGGAAGCGGGCCGGACGATCTGGCGTCCGAGACGCCGGGGGTCAGCGGCCGGCGGCTCTCTGCCGTTCATTTTCCGCCGAAGGGGCAATACGGCCTTCCACATGGGATCTGAGCCGGTCGATGATGGACAGCCCAACCTCAATGGGGTGCCCGTCTTCTGAAATGGCGGCCGAACAGGTGACCCCATCCACGGCGCCTCCGCTGACAAGGAATTCAAAGATACCGTCGAGGTCGAGGTCGGTGAAGAGATCGGTCTTCAATCGGATGCTCATCTCGGCGATGATGCCGTAGACGCCCCAGTTGGAGACCGTCGAAATAACCAGCACGTCGCTGGACACGGCCGAAGGGATGATGGGAAGCTCGGCAAGGTGTTCCGCCACCGACCCCATCCCGATTTCATTGCCGCCGTCGCCCACGGCGAGGCTGGGGCACGGGGAATGTTCCAGGAGCAGATCGAACTTGGCGACGCGGTCGGTGATGTCTTGCCGTCGCATGTTGTAGTATCGCCCGTCTACTGCCACTCCAGGACGCTCGATGGAAACGACGAGAGACGGCGGGGTGTCTTTCAGGATCCGATCGACGACGGGCATGGTGCGGTCCCGATCGTTGATGGGCAGCTCATAGAGCGTGAATTCATGGCCAAGCAACCGAGACAGTGGGGGGCCGCAGACCATTATCGGCCGATGGCCGATGCTTTCGAGCACTTGGTAGAGGACGATGGCCCCAACGGGTCCGTCGGTTTCGAAGGTTCCTCCTACCGGGAAGCCGGTTCCGATGAGAACGGTCCCAGGGTGACGGAGAATCAGATCGGCGCCACGCTTGCACCAGCCTGGCGCCAGGACAGGAGCCAGCCGATCCATGCCTCTGGAGCTGTGGGTCAATACGATGTCGTCAACAGCGGCTAGAGAAGGTGTCATTGATCGATCCGATCGTCGTGAGATGGCGTCGTCAGCGTCTGGGGGTCGGACGGTCTATCGTTCGGGGGTAAGCCACCGATCATCACCTTTCAGCCGGACGGCGACATCCGTGAACCAGATCCGAAAATCCTCCGTGGCGCCTCGATGGGTCAGGGAAAAGAACAGGGGGCCGACCTGCCGGTGATCCTCCCAGGTTGCGGTCCGGGTAGGGGCCGCCGTTCCGGCCCTTCGATAGATCCATTCGACCAGGCGATAGCGGTCGTCAAGAAACAGTTCATAGACATCCCCAGGGGTGTAGCCCCCCGTGGGTGGATAGCTGACGACGAGACGGCGATACGGCTTCTTGCTAATGGGCGCCGTTTCCTGGCCGACGTCCACTATCCGCGCCTGTCCATCCCAGACGAGGTGAAAGGGGAAGAACAGCCAGTAACGATCGTTGATGTACTTCGCATCGAGGGCCTTCTGGTCTTCCGTCCCACCTGACGACACTGCCGAGCGGGTGTAGGTGGCGAAGATCCTACCGTCGCCGTCAATGGCTTCGACCCGATCTTCTGGGGGATGCCAGACCCATGAGCGGGCCAGGCGCTTGTCGCCCACTTGGGCGTTAAACGTAAATTTAACCGCGGAAATCTCGTGGAAGCTATCAATTCCATAGGTATCGGCAACGGCTTGGGCAGGGGTCGACGATTCCCGGCCGGCCGATGCACAGGCGACCACAAGCACACTCGCTAAGGTCAACAACAACAGGTTTTTCACGGTGTACGCTCCTTGCTTAATCGTCGTCGGATCGGTGTGGCTGTCGATTGACGGGGAACTCACCATTCCCGGCTTCCACCCGGGCGATTGAGGGGTGGGGCGATTCAAAATCACATGGGAATATACGGCTGAAAGCCGATATGGCAATGAGGGGATGGCGGTCAGGGTCCGGAACCGGGGGGGCCATCCTAGCGCTTTCGATGAATGAGGCGACCACCTGGTTCCGCCCCCCCGCGCCGGCCACCGGTCGATCCAATGCCGCTTAAACAGGTGAGGGATAGGCCGTCGACCCTGGGGAGATGCAGGCTCAGTTTTCCAGGGGCGCCCCAAGAACATACCGCTTATATTCCGTAGGCTCCTCCTGGTAAATGGCCAGCATTTCTTCAAACTCCTGACGGGTTTTATTCTTCCGCCAGGCCTCCCAGCTCTCCATGCTGGCCCAGGTGCCGATGACCACCACATCATGGGGGTCGTCATAGGACACATAGGTCTCCCCCGACACATACCCTGGCTGGTTCATGGCGCCGGAGCGAAATTCCTTCAGAAGAGCCCGGATTTCACTGACCTTGCCTTTCTTGAATCGTCTTTTGATGAAGATTTTAACCAGCATGCCGATCCTCCTTTCTTTGAAACGGGTGGGCGGAATACTGTTGGTGATAGAGGGCGAGGATAGTCAACGTGCAACCGGTGAGGGGGGATTTCCATACGTTATCAGAGTGCCGGGCGCCCCGTCAAACCCCGGTCGGTGGTCGACGATACCAGAAATGGCACAGGGGCTTGAAGCGCATCACAAGAGGAAAGGCCATCATGGCAGCCCCCATGAGAAAAAATTGGCCTGGTGAATACCAGTCCATCTTGCGGGTTGAGGAGATGACCGGCCGATGCCGCATGACCTCGAAGGATAGTCCCTGCCGGCGGCACCATCGGCGATACCGTAGAGAAAAAAAGAACTCCTCCGCCACATAGAGGCGGTCGTCGAAGCCCCCGATGGATCGAAAGCCATCCCTTCTGCAGTAAATAAAACTGCCGGCGGCAATTGCGAAGGCTGTTGACAGGCGGTTCCAGACGAGAAGTCCTGCCGCGGGCAGACGGGGCAGGACACGGTCCGGCAGGATGGTCGTTCCCCCCCCTCCCACGGTGCCGTTATTCAACCGGGCGATCACCGTTCTGAGAAGGGTCGGCGGCACCAGGGTGTCGGCGTCGACAAAGACGAGAAGCCGACCGCTTGCGTGGGCGGCGCCGGTGTTCCGCGCCCGGGAAATTTGATTGACTGGCTCGTATACGACCCTGGCCCCGAATTTCCGGGCGATCTCAGGGGTCCGATCCGTGGAGCGGTTGTCAGTAACGATGATCTCCCCCTCGTAAGGCAGGGGGGTCATGGCTCGCCGAAGGGCCTTGAGGGTCGCTCCGATGTAATGTTCCTCGTTGAAAGCCGGGATCACGATAGAGTAATTCATGGCGCCATAGGGGGTTCCGCCGGTTCCGGCAGCGGGCCGACGGCACCGCTTGCGGTCAGGCGCCGCATCAGCGCCCATTCGATAAACTGGGCATAGACCTCCCAGGAATGGTCCCCGTAGCCCCCGGCCATGAGTCCGGCGTAGGGAATGCCTCGATCCTCCAAAAACCGGTAGACGGCAACGTCCCTTTCCATCAATTGGGGGAGGGAGAGTTTCAGCTCCCGGGCTGAAGGCAGGGCGTCCTTTTCGTAAGGGTCCGCGCCGCCGACCACGACAGCGATATCCGGACGGCGACCGGCGTCGAGACGGGCGAGTCCTTCTTCCAGTCGTTTTAAATAGGTGGATTCCTCTCCGGAGGCGATGCCGATATCCACGTCGCTTGGGAGGAAGGAGGGATTAGGACCTCCATCGGGGAGGCGTTTCGGCTCGTCCAAGGGCCAGCCGGCATCCATATGGATACTGAGGGTGATGATTGACGGGTCGTTTCGGGTGACGGCCGCGGTGCCGTCACCCTTGTGGGCGTCCACATCGATGACCCATGCGGATTGAATCCGGTGTTCCGCCTGCAGTTTGCGGATGGCGATTACGATGTCGTTGACCAGGCAAAACCCCTTCCCGTAGGATTCCTGAGCATGGTGCATGCCGCCTCCGAAGTAATAGCAAAACCCGTGCTCCAGGGCGACCCGGCAGCACTGAACAGTTCCCCCGGCTTTGTAGAGGATACGTTCAAAGAGATGGACAAGGGGCAGCTTCGCCTGCTCCGGATGGTATCGAAACGGTTCTCCGTCGGTGCCGATGAGTTCGTAGGTCCGGATGATCTCCCCGGCCAGGCCATCGCCGAAGAGGCGTTCCACATAGTCGGCGCTATGAACACGCCTCAAGTCTTCCCGGTCGAGAACCTCTTCCACCTTGGGTAGATGCCATCGATGGGCCAATGGACCGATGCGTGGATGCCGAATCAGGTGATCGAAAGTGGCCTGGGTTCTGCTGTTGGATACTGGGATACGGATGCCGAAATCGGCAAAGTCTGCCGGATGAGTGTCGTCATGGATGATCATTTCCCCCAAGGCTCCTGTCTCGATGTGATTGCGAGTCGCTCACTAGTATAACCAGGTTCGCTTCGAGTTCAATTGCTCCTACTGGGATTGGCCTTCCGGAGGGGAAATAGGCCCATGTAGGTATTGGGTGTCTCCAGCCGTGACTCCGATGAGAGCCATGCCGGTGTTCCCCCATCAGGGGGGCTGTCGGCAAAGATAACCGACGACGCATTTTTGCGGAAGTCAGGGGGTGCCGGTGGGGAGGGCGGTTCCGACGCCGCTCTCATAGCCCATTTCCTGTGCCTTGATATCCAGGTGCAGGGTGGAAATCTGTTCCAGGGGGGCATAAAAGAGGCCTCTTTTTTCACGGAGATCCGATGTCTTGATGTATTTTCGGCAGTTATCGCACAGATCCACCCGACAGCCTGGGCGGTCCTGTTCGGTGAAATGGTGGTGAGATCCACTGGTATTGGTTTCGCAGAATGGACAAAAAAGGCGTGGCGACCGCCATTCATGCCAGCAAAAACTGCAGATGAGGTGGCGTTCTCCTAAATCCCTGAGAACGGATAGCACAGGCGGGCTGCCGCAGACCGGGCAGCACCCTCGCTTCCATTTTTCAGGATCAATGGCTCCGGCCAGATGGCCCGCGCAGTGAACCAGAGACGGCCGGATGCTGTGATAGGTCAGAAAGGCGACGGGTTCGGCATCGATGTCAGCCGTCCGGGCCATCTCCCCCAGATCGAATCCCTCTTTTTCAAGCAGGCCGAAAAACAAGTTCCGGGGCGATACGCTCTGGTTGTCGAGAGCTTTCAGGAGGTCCCCGGCGGCGGGTCCGACGGTGCCGCCGATGGACTGGGCCAGGCGGCAGAGGGCCGACAGCAGGATGCTGCCGGCGTCGATGTCCAACTGAAACCCCGATATGTCGATCAGAGGGAAGCCTTCCGCGGTCTTCAATCGAACCATTTCTTCGGATGGACGCGTGGGCTCGAAATGGAGGGTGGCACGGGATTGCTCCTGGGCCACGAATATTTCACTGTAGAAGTCCAGAATCGGCGCGTAGTCGGGCTTGGAGGCATTCAGCTGAAGTACAGCCCTTCGAATCTGATCCGGTGTCGGTGAGGTGCAATTCACAGATGCTCGCTCCTTGGAACCGCCGGAGGAAGCCGGTCATGCCGGCCTCCTCCGGGTTGGGGGTCGATGGAATGTCAGCCTGTCCGGAGACCGTTGGTGAAACCGGTCAGCGGGCGGAACAGTTTTCTCATGGCCATCTTACGGGTCATCCCCCGGCCGGCTGCGGAGGCAACGGCCGTATCATGGTAGTTTTCCGGGGGGAATCCCACCAGGTAGATGACCTGGACGTCGTCCGGGTCCAGAAGTAACGCCCCTGGGAATTTCTTCTTGGCGATGGCCAGATGGTCCTTGGCGAGGGCTACAATCTCTTTGTGATCGCCGAAGTTCATGGCTCCGGTGGGGCAGGTCTTGACGCAGGCCGGCTGCAGTCCGTTTTGAACCCGATCGAGGCACATGTCGCATTTGGCCAGGGTGTCCTGATCGGTCGCTTTCCGCGGGATGTTGTACGGGCAGCTTTCGATGACGTCCGCCGATATCAGCTGACGCGTATTGGCGGTGAAAATCACCGCACCCGTTGCCGTATCCTTGAATATGGCCTCGGGATCGCCGGCCGCATCCCGACAGGGCGGCTCCAGACAGTGCCGGCACTGATCGGGGAAGAAGAGCCACCGCAACTTGCCGTCAATCTCTTTCTCCTGCATTCTGACAAGCTTGTAGGTGTCGAAGCCCAGGTCCTTCGGGTTCTGATAGCTGCCGTAGTTCATGGTTATTTCCGCAGGCAGGTCGTGCCATTGCTTGCAGGCAATCTGGCACCCCCTGCATCCCGTACACAATGTCGTATCGATCAAAAACGACTTGGCCATCTGATCACCTCCCTTATATCTTCTCGATGTTGACCATGAAGGCCTTGGTTTCTGGAATGCGGGTGTTGGGGTCACCGGTGGACGGTGTCAACAGGTTCGCACTGTCTTCCATGTGGTCTTCCGGCCAGCGCCATCCGTAGTGCCAGGGAAATCCCACCTGGTGGACGAGGACGCCTCCGAGGTCAAAGGGTTTGAAGCGCCTGGTGACGATGGCGGTGCACTCGACATTGCTGCGGGCGGATTTGGCAATCACCCGCTCGCCGTTTTCAATTCCCCGCAGCTTGGCCAGCTCTTCGCTCATCTCCACGAACATCTGGGGCTGGGTCTCGAGCAGCCAGGGCTGATAGCGGGTCATGACGCCGGTCTGCCAGTGCTCGGAAACCCGGTAGGTGGTCCCCACAAAGGGAAACCGGGGATCGCAGGTGGCGTAGGCGTCTGCCTTGCCGCCGAAAACCGGTGCCACCGGGCTCATGAGCTGGGCGTTCATGGGGTTCTTTTCCAGTGGGCACTCCAGGGCTTCGTAGTGCTCGGGAAAAGGGCCGTCTTTCATGCCGGGCCCGAAGATCTGGGCGTGGCCGTGCTTGCGCATGATGAAGGCGTATTTGCTCTTGGGGTTGGGGGTCTCCAGGCTTTCCTGGGGCGGCCATCCACCGTCCGGCACGTCGCCGACCCATTTGTCGCCGGTCCATTTGATGACCCAGTCCTCCTTGTCCCAGGGCTGGCCCTTCAGGTCGACGGAGGCACGATTGTAGATAATCCGCCGGTTCACCGGCCAGCACCAGGCGAATTCCGGGTAGAGGCCGATCTTGTTGGGGGCGTCTTCCTGGCCTCGCCGGGCGGCCATGTTGCCTTTTTCGGTGTAGCTGTTGCAATAGAGCCAGTTGCCCGAGGAGGTCGATCCGTCGGCCTGCAGAAACGCAAAGCTGGGCACGAGGGTGCCGGCCTTGTATTTCTTTTCCTTGATGGTGACGTCTTTCAGGAAGTAGCCGTTGATTTCCTTTGCCACCTTGTGAGAGTCATAGGCCCCGTCCGTTTTATAATCCCATTTGAGATTGGCGATGGGTTCGGGGACGGTGCCGCCTTTGGCGTAAATCTCCTTTAGTTTTTCACCCAGCTCTAAGATGATATCGCCGTCGGGACGGCTGTTGCCCAGGGGATTGGGTCCCTGGTAGCGCCACTGCATCCAGCGCCCGCTGTTGGTGATGCTGCCCTCCTTCTCCACGGAGGCCGCGACCGGTAGAAAAAAGACCTCGGTCTTAACAGCGGCGGGATCCACGCCGGGTCCTTTCCAGAAAGAGCCGGTTTCGTTGTCGAAGAGGTTGACGTTGACCATCCAGTCGAGCTTTTCCAGGGCCTTCCGTGTTTTGGCAGAGTTGGCGCCGCTGCAGGCGGGGTTTTGGCCCCAGGCAAGGAAGCCTTTGATCTTGCCGTCGTACATGGCATCGAAGATATCGAGCCAGGAATAGGCGACGCCATCGTCCACCTTCGGCATCCACTGGTAGCCGAATTCGTTGTCGGCCGAGGCCGCCTCTCCAAACATGGATTTCAGGAAACTCACGGAATACTTCGGATAGTTCTGCCACCAGTTGGCGCTCATGGGGTCTTTGCTGACCGGCGTCCACTTCTCGTTGTAGGCCGCCAGGGTGGTGTTGCTGGCCCTTGCGGACTTGAGGTAGCCGGGCCAGATGTGCCACAGGAGGCAGTGGTCCGTGGAGCCCTGAACGTTGGATTCTCCGCGCAGGGCGTTCACCCCGCCGCCGGCGATCCCCATGTTGCCCAGGAGCTGCTGGATGATGGCCATGGTCCGGATGTTCTGGGTGCCCACCGTGTGCTGGGTCCAGCCCATGGCGTACATGATGGTTCCGGCCTTGCCCCTGGCACCCGTGGCTCCGTAAGCGGCGTAGATCTCCTTGACCAAGGCTTCGGGCGTTCCGGTAATCATGGACACCTTTGGGATGTCGTAGCGGGAGAAATGCTGCTTTAGGAGCTGAAAGACGCAGCGTTCGTCCTCGAGGCTGCGGTCCATTTTGGGGACGCCATTATCGTCGGTTTCGAAGGCCCACTGGCTGTTGTCGTATTTGCGCTTTTCTTTGTCGTAGCCCGTGAACAGCCCGTCATCGAAGCCGAATGCCGATTTAACGATAAAGGGCGCGTTGGTGTAGGCGGCAAGATAGTCTTTGTTGTAGAGGTTGTTTTCGAGGATGTACTTGATCATTCCGCCGAGAAAGGCGATGTCGGTTCCCGATCTCAAGGGGGCGTAGATGTCCGCCTTGGAGGAGGTCCTTGTAAACCGTGGGTCGACGCTGATCAGTTTGGCCCCCTTCCTCTGTGCCTCCGTGACGTATTTGAAGGAGATGGGGTGGTTTTCAGCGGCGTTGCTTCCCATGATCAGGATGCAGTCGCTGTTTTTGATGTCGATCCAGTGATTGGTCATTGCACCGCGTCCGAACGACTCTGCCAGAGCCGCAACAGTGGCGCTGTGTCAGATACGGGCCTGGTGTTCGACGTACACCAGCCCCATGGCTCTAAGCAATGACTGGTAGAGCCAGCATTCCTCGTTGTCTAATGCGGCGCTGCCGACGGAGGCGATCGCGGTGGTGCGGTTGACGACCTGGCCCTTGTCGTTTTTCATCTCGAAACTGGCATCCCGGGTTTTGGCAACCCGATCGGAAATCTGCTCGAGCGCCCAGTCCCATGACACCTCTTTCCACTCGGTGGAATTGGGGGCACGGTAGAGGGGTTCGGTGGACCGCATGTCGTTTTCCACCAGCTGTGAAAGAGAAGCGCCCTTCGAGCAGAGGGACCCACGGTTGATGACGTGGTCGGGGTCGCCTTCGATGTTGACGACGCGTCCGTCACCTTTGAGGCTGGTGTGAACGATGGCCCCGCATCCCACCGCACAATAACAGCAGATGGTGCTCGTTTCTTTGGCCTCGCTGATTTTCAAGGTTTGGGCGTGGGCTTTGGCCGGGGCGAGACTGAACCCCAGTCCACTGACCGAGACGGCAGCGGCGGCGGCGCCGGTCAGCTGCATAAACTCCCTGCGGTTGACATCCATAGTCCTGATCCTCCTTTCAACGATGCGGTATGCAAATAGGGTGGAGGCATGCAGTATCATGGGTCCCGGGTCGATATGCGCAGAAATGGGATCGGGAAACCCGCGCCGGTGAGGAAAGTGGGATGGTGTGGGGCGTTTGCCGTGCCGCCCTCCTGCAGCCGCGATGGGAGTTAACCGGCGGCGGGTCGACGGCAGGTTGTCGAATCACCGAAAGGGGCGTCTGTCGGGGGGCAACCCGTCCGGCAGTTCCGGCGAATCGGTATCGATTACCGTTCGGCATTATTGACCCACTACAACCGATCGGGTCGGTTTGTCAAGGAGATCGACGCCGCTGGCACGGTTTGTGTCAGTATCTCCGACAGGGCTACCAGACCTGACACAGCAGCCCTTTGAGATAGGCGCCCTCGGGGAAATTTAGCGAGACGGGATGGTCGGCTCCCTGGGTCATTCGCCGAACAATTCGGGCATCCCGCCCGGCATCGAGAGCGGCGTCGAATACGATCTTCTGGAAGAGATCGGCATCCATAAGGCCCGAACAGGAAAAGGTGAACAGCAATCCTCCCGGATTTAATAGCTTGGCGGCAAGAAGATTGATATCTTTGTATCCCCTGCAAGCGTTGGGGAGCTGGTGGCGCGAATCGGCAAATTTCGGCGGATCGAGTACGATCATGTCAAACCGGCGGGCCGAGTCGCGAAAGGTTCGCAGTTTCTTGAAGACGTCCCCCTCGATATTTTCGATTCGATGGGCGTCAAAGCCGTTCAGGGCCATATTTTTCTCACACAGCTCGATCGCGCGGGCCGACATGTCGATGTTGGTCACCGTACTGGCCCCGCCTGCAAGGGCCGCTACACCAAAGCCTCCCGAATAGGCAAAGCAGTTGAGAACGGATTTGTCGGCCGCATGGGTCATGACCATGGCCCGGTTTTCTCTCTGGTCGATATAGAAACCGGTTTTGTGTCCCTGGCGGATATCCACGAGGAATGTAAGCTCGTTCTCCCGGATCTCGATCAACTCCGGCGGCACCCTGCCGCAAATAAATCCGTTCCGGGGGCTCAGCCCCTCCTTCTGCCGAACCGGAGCATCCGAGCGTTCGAATACCGAAACCGGATTGAGCACGGCGTTCAACTGGTCGACGATGGTCTCGCGCCAGATTTCGCTGCCGGACGTCAGAAACTGGCAGACGGCTACGTCCCCGTATAGATCGATGATAAGGCCTGGCAGTCCGTCGGATTCGGCATTGACCAGCCGCCAGGCAGAGGTCTCTTTTGTTAGTTTTAGCACGGTTCTGGCGGCCAAGGCCCTTTCCAGACGGCGTCGAAAGAAGGTCGGGTCCACGGCTTCTCCCATATCGAAGGTCCACATGCGGACCCGGATCTGGGATGCAGGAGAATAAGCCCCTTTACCAAATTCGGTCCCTTTTGACCCCAGCACGTCCACGGTGTCTCCCGGACCGGGGCTGCCGTCAATTCGGGCCAATGAGTTTGCAAAGACCCAGGGGTGCTTTCGAACCAGAGGGGCCTCTTTTTTTGCCTTGATGGCGACAAATGACATGGTCAATCCTTAGTGATGTCAACGGCGATTCCCTGACCAACGGGCGCGGGGCTCAAAGATCGGTCGATGGGCAATTCGGAGACAAGGGAAGCACAAAGGTCAGCTTGTGGTGTCGGGCATGGCAGCGGCAGTGACCGGAGCATGGCCTGCAAGGAGTGTTGCGGCAGTCGGGTCCATTGTCGTGCCTGAAGGGCGCCGTCTAAGATCCGTGCCGATTCGACCTGAGTCTTGGTTCAGAGCGCTCGGCAGGCCAGAGCCACTCTACCGTCCTCACTATACGATAGGCGTTTCAAAAGATAAAGCCCCAGACCCCCGATCGTCCACCGACGCCGCTCTGCTCATGAATGGGTGTCGGTCGGTTCGTCTGACACCAGCCGTTTTCCCAAGCTGATGACCGGATCCACTGCAAATCCGATCCGTCGATAGAAGTGAATGGCATCCGTGTTGGTTTCCCTCACCTGGAGGTTGACCTTCGGGCAGCCAGCCGCTCGAAGACGGTTTTCTGCTGCAGCAACCATTTGCCGGCCGATGCCTTCTTTTCGACGACCGGGGGTTACGGCCAGGAAGTTGAGCCATCCACGGTGACCGTCATAGCCGGCCATACAGCTTGCCACAACCTGGCGTTCGATAAGGCCCACCATAAAACCGCCCGGGTCCGTCGTCAGCTTCCGGTTGATATCCCGGTTGGGGTCGTTCCATGGAACCACCAGGCCACAGTCCGTCCACAGTTGGATAATGCCTTCCCGGTCCCCTTCCTGAAAAGCCCGAATGGACAGGCCGGCGCCGTCCCGTTTTCGAATGTGTCTCAGGGGGATCCACCCCGACCGGTGATCGACCGTTTCCGCCCATGCCCAACCGGAAAGAATCTTCGATACCACCAGGGGGGCGCCGGGTGTGGCACTCAGTTCCCGGGCGCAATAGTCTTCCAAAAGAACGCCCGTTTCCCCCGAGATGTGTAGAACCGATACAGGCACCCATGCGGCCTGCCCAGGCCTCCCCTCACACCACACCCATCCGGCCCAGTCGGGGTCCTGGGTAAAAGCTTCCTTGACCTGAACACGGTCCGATCTTCGGAAGGTCACGGTATCCGGATAGGATGCAGCGGTGTCAACGACCACGACGTAAGGGGTTTGGATCATCGGGGAATTCCTTTCGGCTTGGCGCCCCCAGCGCCCGTGGGATTCGCGAAAAACGGCGGCCGTGAAAACGGTTGCACGGAAACGGTCAGAATTGCCGGATCATCACCGCACCGGCGACGATCAGTCCGGCGCCTGAGAGCTTCATGAGACTCACGGGCTGAACCGGGTACCCCAGCCAGCCGAAGTGATCCAGGATCATGGACGCCAGCATCTGTCCAGCGACGATCAGGGCCACCATGGCGGCGGCCCCGAGTCGGGGGGCGAGAACGATGGTGGAAGCGACGAAAAAGGCCCCGAGGCATCCACCCGTCCATGCCCACCAGGGCAACCGGAAAAGCCCGGCTCTTTCCGGAAGCGGCAATCCCAACAGGACGCCGTAGACGATCAGGACCACGGTGCCCACGCC
Organism: uncultured Desulfobacteraceae bacterium; assembly: GCA_942491115.1. Taxonomy (GTDB): domain Bacteria; phylum Desulfobacterota; class Desulfobacteria; order Desulfobacterales; family UBA5852; genus CALNZV01. The sequence goes on along the minus strand of CALNZV010000020.1, from coordinate 964,704 downwards.
GAAGGAGATAGCGGCAGTCAGGACCGGCGAGGCGGTCCAGAGATTGAGCCTCGTGTTGATGCCGGCCTGGGTGGGCAGGCACGCTCCGGCCGCAAGGGCCAGTATTACCAGCGATACCATCGATGTCATGATCGGTTCGTCCTTTTGGGTCATTGGCCAGGGCCCGGGTCGGGAGCCGGAAACCCGATCTCCACAAGGGAATCGGACTCCCGATGTTCGAATGGCCAAACCCCTGTCAGTCATTTCAACCGACCGGGGCGCATTCCTGCTGATGCCATCCGGCGGGCCCATTCCCTTGACCCGCTATCAACCGATTCTGTTTGCCTGGCCGGAGTTGTTTTGTTTTCGGCAGTGGTGGAGTCCTTCGGTTCATTCCATACCGGAGCCGGTTGGCCATCCATACCGTTGTTGAGGCCGTTCACGGGAACGGTGGTTGCCTGCCGTTCAATATCACAGAAAAGGAAACGTCGTCATGCTGATGCTGATCAGGGGGTGGGAATATCGCCGGCCGTGCTCTGGGTCGGTCGGCGTCAAGTGGCGGCCCGGAAACCGCACCCATCCTAATGAATGAAGGCGGTCTGGGTAGCCAACATCGACGTGTCGTGCGTCGTTTCGCTGGGCACCGGGGCTGCGTCCTGCGTGGCGCAGTGGATAACCGGTCTGGGACGGTCCGTGATCAATCTACCTGGGACAGCCGCCGGTGTCGCCGCCGTCTGGAGGGTCGTTGGGGTTTTTCGAAGGATGATGCGTCGAAGCCCCATTCTTGTGAGGGCACAGGAGGAGGCTTGCTCCGGGTCTGTTCTGCCTCCGGCACCACGGTCCGGAGGCAGCCCGTCGGTCATCCGGATGAACACGGGAATGAGAGCCGCCCAAAGGGGTGATGATCCCCGGGCCTCAGTCTCCGGCAGTCGGGGTCGCTGCCCTAGACTTATTGACCGGCTGTCTATTGCTTTATCTTGCGGTAGACGAACAAAATCAGTAGAGCCCCGACCGTGGCCAAAACAAGGCTGCCGAGGTTAAACCCGGACACGCGCCCCAGACCCACCATGGACCCCAGAAATCCGCCGACAAAGGCGCCGGCAATCCCCAATAAAATAGTGATCACGATGCCACCCGGATCCTTGCCCGGCATGATCCATTTTGCCAGTGCACCAACGATCAATCCCATCACCATCCATGACAACATTCCCATTTTGATTCACCCTCCTTTCATTTCTCGGCACCACCGACCTCATTGAGAGGTCTCGACCTGTCGCTCCTGAACCCAGCGGCTCCGTGATCGAACCGTTTATCGACGGCCTAAGGCACCATCGAAAACCGCCATTGGCAATACATGTCGGCTGGATGAGGATCCGGGGGGGCAAACAGACATTCCACCCGGATTCGGTCATCAACGGCCCGCGCGAAACTCTCGAATTCCCCCTGGTGCATGGCCTTGCAGACGTACTCGTCAAGCCCTCTGCGTTTCCGGGCTTCCTGGGTCGGGCAGGACGGCACGGAGATCAGCACCTGTTCCGAGCGTTCCTCGATATCGTATCCCACGAGGATGCACCAGGGGAAGAGACGCAATGCTGCCACAAAACCGGAAAGCCCTTTCTGGGTGATGCCGAAGCGCTTTTTCAGATCTTTTGCCCCCATGCCAGCCACCCGCGTCCACACCTCCTCGTTGAGCTGTTCAGCGGTGGTCTGGTCGAAGTGCTCCGAAACGTTGATGAACCAGAAGGCATCCACCACCCGGTAATGCCACAACAAGAATCGGATGTAACGCCTCAGGTCGTCGGCCGGCATGGAGTCGAAAATGCGGGTGTCCATGGGAAGACTCCTTTCCTGGGTGCCGTCGGAGTGGCACGATCGGTGGCGTCGGTCTGTTGTGCCCGGGCTATCCGGAACCGTTGGCGGTCGACTCACTGGTCGTCGGGCACTGGGGGCCCGATGCGCAGGATTCAAAAGCCGCCTGTTGGGCCGACTGACCGATGACCGCCACTTTGTCTCCGGATTCAATGGTGAATTCCGCCCCGGGGTTCGCGTGAAACCGGTCCTCCCTCAGCACCCCCACCACCGAGGCCCCGGTGCGGCGCCGAATGCTGACTTCTCCCAGGGTGCGGTTGGCTATGGGGCTGTCCGTTTTGATGTCCACCCAATTCAGGGATAGCTGATGCTCGGCATCCTTCAGGTGGGTGACGGTCCGGTAATCGAGGTTGGAACGGTAAAGCGGTGCGTAGTGTTCCCTTCTCACAGCATCGGCATACTGCTGGATCCGCTCCGGGGGGATTCGAAGATGGTGGAGGGCTTGTCGCGTCATTTCCAAACCGGCCTCGAGTTCGGGCTGAACCACCTCCATGACCCCGAGGTCATACAGGGCCTCCATTTGATCGATATCCGCCGCCCGTGCCGCCACTTTGATACCGCTGCGAAGCTCTCTGGCCTTGGAGACGATCGTGCGGGCCACTACCGAGCCCGGCACGGTGATCAGCAGAAGGCAGGCGTGGGCAATCTGCGCGGCTTCCAGGACGACCTCGTGACTGGCATCCCCGAAAATGGCGGGCATTTTTCTAAGTTTGATCCGTTCGACGCAGTGATGATCCAGTTCGATGATGACGAAAGGAAGCCCCGCTTGCTGAAGAACCATGGCCACATGCAGACCCACCTGCCCGCCGCCGGCGATCACCACATGATTTTTGAGGCCGTCGTCCGGAAGGTTGATGGTCTGGAGGGGCTCCCGGGGGAAGCGCTTTTTGATGATGGTGTATATGGGGCCTGTCAACCCGGAAACCAGAGGGGTTAATATCATGGTGACGATCGCCGCTGTCAGCACCAACGCGTACACATCTGAGCCAATGGACTGACTCGCGAGTCCTACCCGGGCCAGAACGAAAGAGAATTCCCCCACCTGAAACAAGCCCAGCCCGACGGCCAGAGGAATCACGTTCCGGTAGCCGAATAGAACTGAGATCAGGGAAAAGATACCGGCTTTTCCGATGGACACCAGGGCAACCAGAAACACCACCTCTCCCACATGGTCGAGGAGAAAGGAGGTGTCGAGCAGCATGCCGACAGACACGAAAAAGAGCAGGCCGAAGAGATCGCGGACCGGTATGATGTCGCTCAACGCCTGGTGGCCGAAATCGGATTCGCTCAGTACCATGCCGGCCACAAAGGCCCCGAAAGCAAAAGACAATCCGGCCAGATAGGTGGCATAGCCGATCCCCAGACCAATGGCGGTCACCGCCAACAAAAACAGTTCGCGAGAATTCCAGCCGGCGATGGCGGCCATCAGACGCGGCAGGAGTCGGGTGCCCAACAGGATCATGGTCACCAGGAACACGGCGGCCTTGAGGGCCGCGCCCGCGAGCACATGAAGGCCCATGGCGGGTTCGTTCAGCTGGGGCAAAATGACCATAAGGGGAACGACGGCCAGATCCTGGACGATTAACATCCCGATCATCACCCTGCTGGACAAGGTACCGAGCCATCCCTGGTTCATCAGGGTTTTGAGAATCACCATGGTACTCGACAGGGAAATCAGAGCCCCGAGCCACAGGGAGGGGATCCATTCCCAGCCCATCCACCGGCCGAGCCCGAGCCCAAAGGCGATGGTGAGAAGCATTTGAAGGGGGGTGCCGATCAGAGCGACATGACGTACCGGCTTGAGCGCCTTCAAGGAAAATTCAAGCCCTAAGGCGAAGAGAAGCAAGGCGACCCCGATTTCGGCGAGCAATTCGATATCGTGGATATCCGAAACCGTGATGGCTCCAGTATGGGGCCCCACGAGGATACCGGAAAGGATGTAGCCCAGAATGAGGGGCTGACGGAGCTTTTGAGCGATCATCCCGCCGATCAGGGCGGCCAGAACGATAATGACAATGTCGGTTGCGATTCCCATTGGGGTGCCCACACGCTTTCGATGGGGTTCAGTTCGGTCCCCGGGTTAACCAGAAATCAAAATCGCGCCCGGGCACGAAGATATCGATACCGACTGACGGCACCTCGAGAGGGTTCGTTACCACATGAGGCTCCCCGCCGGGTATGTAAGCAGCGTCTCCCGGCTCAAGGGTGATCTCGCCATCGGTATCCGTCGCGATGGACAATCGGCCCTGGATGACCACAAGAACCTGGGCGTTGGCGTGATCGTGTCTGGGAGAGGCGTGCCGGGGAGGCTTGGTGAAATGTTCGATGGAAATGTCCGATTGATTGCATAGACTGACTCGCCGCCAGTCCTTTTCGGGTTCGTAGTGTTGGGCGCTGTCGAAGCGAACGATTTGCATCGATGTTCTCTCCTTTGATCGGTGGTTGAAATGACGACGGTTTCCGTTCTCCATGGTCGGCAGGTAGAGGACGACGGTATCGTGCCGGCCTGGGTGGCTATCGCCTAAAAGGATTGCGGGCAGGAGCCGGAAACCGCTCCGTCACCGCTTACGGGGAAGGGTCTTGAGGTGCCTAAACCTCCGGTATCAGGAGTGGTTCTCGTCGACTCCAAAGGAGCGAACCATGGCGGTCGTTGATCCGGTGTGGTCATCAGCGCTCCGAGATGACTTGGCCGTGAGACGTGAACGAGATCCCCAGCTGTGCCCGAGTGCTGATCATGACGGATTCGATAATCGGAGGAGTTACAGGTGCTTCCGCAGACCACCTGACGATAAAATTAGCGCCGGAGCCTCCTGCTTTGTCCGACTCGCCGACGACAAACCGCGTGGAGGCAAGGACACCCAAAATCATCGGGTCTTTCAGATAGGGTTTAAGCCGATTGCCTTTAGAGTCGTAGTAATCCACGGCGTCTATGGAAATGCCGTGTTCCATGTCGGTATTTCGGATGCTCAAGGTGGCGGCCAGATGAATGGCCTGCTCCTTGTCACCGGCATAAATATGGGAGTAAATTGGAACATACACCGTTTGTCCTCGGGTCAATCCCTTGCCGGAATCGGCCTGCAGCGGCGTCCATGCCAAGGCGGCGAGCAGGGGGACGATGCAGATGATGGCCAATCGACTACCGGTCGGTTTGTTCATTGGATTTCCCTTCTTGATCCGGGATAGGGCACACGGCTCCATGTGGCGGCCGCTTCGGATATCGATACAGAGGGCAGAGGTCTCGGGACTGGACTGTCGTCACCCTGCCGGGGCAGCCGATGCGGCTCTTGATCGTTCGAAAGGGGGGCGTGCCGGCGGCGGCTGACAACGGGGTCAGGCGGTTGCCGCATCCTCAAGGATGCTCGGGTATTCTAACAAAGAATTCCCTTATTTCAAGGGGAGAAATGTAGACGGAATACGTGTCGTCGTTTTCAAATTGGAGGAGAAGGATTTCTTTTTTATGGGTGATGGGATCTTGTGACATCACGGCGACCGAGTCCTGGTCCCGACCCAGGACCACGATCTCAAATTCGCTTTGCCGGTTTCCATAGGTGGCGATGACCTTTTTTTCGGTGTATTCGATGGACATTTTCCCGAATCGGCCGGCCATTTTTCGTAGGATTTCCGGCCTTATGGTCCGGTGGTCCTTGATCCATCTGAGGGTTTTTCCCCTGTCGGATGTCCATTTGCCGATCAGTCTGTTGTCGATGGTTTCCATGTCCGGTGACGAACAACCGACAATAACTGCGATCATGATGGGGATGAAGAGCCGTCCCATGCCAACTCCGTCAGGTGTGGAGACCGATCATTCGGGTGGGAGCGCTCTCGCCCTGTCCACCGGTCAAATCCGGTAATGATACGTGGTGTCGTCCCTGCCGAGCGGCCCCGTCAATTCATTCTCCGTTTTATATCCCTGAAGACAGAGGCCATGTTCAGCCGTGACGAGCTGATCCGGGATCCGTTCGCCTTGAACTGGATCACTTTGGATTTGCCGCTGTCAAGGCGCTCGAGTTCGTATTCCATGGTTTTGACCAGTCCCCCGTTAAGTTCGACATTACAGGAGAGGGTTCCGGAAAAATCGTCGTCCGGAGCGTTCGTGGGACTGTAGAAGTCATAGCGCATCTCGCCATTTAGCACATATCCGGTGGCGGTGTCCTCATAGTCCGTGAACAGGCAGTGGCCGTAGAAGCGGTTCAGACCACCATTGACCACATAGCTGGCGGTGTGATAAGCGGAGCTGTCGCCGTTGGCCATGACCAGATCGACACCGTTGGTGTAAGTATGGGCCACTTGCACATTGGTCACGTCCGGGAAATGGCTGATCGAGGCCTCGTAGGCTTCCATGACCTCGCCATCTGACGGCCCCATCAGTCCACCGCAGCCTGACAGTATCAGCAACCCCATCCACAGGACCGCGCCCTGCTTCATCCACCGTCTGATCATTTGGTCTCTCTCTTTGGCGTGTTGTTCAGGTAACCGGATGTATTCAAATGCTTTACAGGCGTTTCCCAAACAACATCGGCCGTTTGCCTGCAAGTCTTGATTGCTGTGGGCTGTTTGCCCTCTCTGGTGTCCGCCTTTTTCGGTGTTGATTCTGAGAAAAGCGTTAACCGAAAACAACCCATCCGAGAAAGCGCCCGCCACGGGGCTAATCGCGGGACGGCTGTTGGTTTTGGAAATGACCGGTCAATGGACTCGGGCGGATGGTCGACGGGTTGCCAAAACGGATCAAATCGGTTTATTTTTAATCAATCCCACAACCGACCGTCATGGCGTCGATTCCAGCGGCGCCCTCTCCAGGGATGAAAGGGCGTATATGGCAGATACCGTCCCCGGTAAACCCGATCGAATGGGGCCCGAAGCGCTCCAGAAGCTCATGGACGAGGTGTTTCCTCAAAGCGCCGGTATCGGCGAGATTGACGCACTGCCCGTCATGGGGGCTCGCGTGCGCCATCGGACCCAGGAGGCCGATCTCCGACCCGGAGGCACGATATCCGGTCCGGTCATGATGGCTCTGGCGGATTATACTTTTTACCTGGCACTGCTGTCACAGATCGGGCCACAGCCTCTCGCGGTTACCACCGGGCTTGCCATTCAGTTTCTCCAGAAGCCACCCGTGGCGGACCTCATTGCCGAAGCGGAAATTTTGAAACTGGGCCGCCGCCTGGCGGTCGGAGCGGTTCGCATCTATTCGGACGGGATGGCGGTCCCCGTTGCCCATGCGACAGTGACCTACGCCATTCCGGGCTCACGGGACATCGGTCGCTGACGGCGATGCCTTCGGCGAAGGCGGGAGGAGAAAAGGCGATCATGACCTCCGACACATCCAGCCCTTATCGATCCGATGGATCTCATCTGCCTGTTGACGGCGACTTCTGGGACCGGATAGAGCGTCAGGACATCAACCGGCTCTGTAGCCTTACCCAATTCGAGCCCGTTTCTTCTCGTCTTCTTGGGTTTCCTTTTCTTGGCCACCCCCTCAGAGTCGATATCGATGCCCGATGTCTCCTCAGGTCGACGAAAGACCGGTGGGTTCCGTCGGATGACCCGCTTCTGGAATTGGTCACAGTGGTTTACCTGGCAAGGGTGGATGACATCTATCCTGTCGGGAGGGATATTGTCGGTGCAAAGGATTTAAAAGAGTCGCATTTTTTTACCGGTCCCCACGCATTTCAGGTCGAGCCCATCGCTCGCCGGTTTGGACAGGATGTCGAGGGGTTTCGGCGAGCGGCCGAAAGTTTAGGCGGATCCCCCATGGACATGGCCGATGCGGCCTATCGGATGATGCCGTTTCCCCGAATACCGATTTATTTTCTTCTCTGGTCCGGGGACAACGAGTTCCCCCCGGAGGTTCGAATTCTCTTTGATCGACCGATCGAATCGGTGCTTCAGGCCGACGCGATTTGGGCCCTCGCCAACCGGGTGGCCCACGCCATTGCCGAGGCGTGAGCGGATTCCGGCGCCTGGGACAACTTTCGATGGTTGACGACACCCGTTGAAAGGAGTGTCTCCGATGAAACTGAAACCCTTCAACGTGGCCGCGGCTTTGATCGTGGCGGTTTTGATCACCCATCCGGCGGCTGCCCAAGACACATCTCCGTCGACATTGAACGTGAATGGCAGGGCGGCCGTTTCGGTAGCCCCCGACATGGCGGTGATTGCTTTCACCGTGGAGTCCAATCGGCCCCGGGGGTCGGAGGCCGTGGAGGAGAACGCCGAAAAATCCAAGGCCCTCTTCGACGCTCTAAAAGGGCGTCTGGGCGGCGGCGATCGGATTCAGACGGGCAGCTACAGCGTATCGCCGGTGTACGACAATGGGGACCGACTGCGGCCCGCCGGGTATCGGGTTCGCAATCAGATCATCGTCGAAACCCACTCGATAGAGAAAACAGGGGCCTTGATCGACGCCGCCGCCTCTGCCGGTGCCAGCGGCATGGGAGGGCTGGTCTTCAAGAGCAGCCGCGAGAGCGAATACGAACTGAAGGCGGCGGCGTTAGCGGTGAAGAATGCCCGCAGGACGGCCACGGCCCTTGCAGAAGCGGCAGAGGTGTCGATTCGAAGGGTGCGTCAGATCCACTATACGCCGCGGCACCCGGCTCCTCGGCTAATGGCCGAGGCCCGAATGGCTGCGGCTTCGACTTCTATCGAGCCGGGAGAGCTGTCCATCGGCGCCGAAGTGATGATGGTGTTCGATATCGAATAACCTGCCGACCGAAGGACGGGCCGTTAAGGGGTGAAGCGGTCATTCATGACGATCCGGTCGCTCCATCGCTTCAATGGCCCTCTGCGCTCCCTGGCATATTCCTGAAGTCGACCCCACCATTGGCGGCCATGGAACACCTCGTGGATCGAATAGTCCCGGGAATCCGTCAATCCGTCCACATCGATTTGTTCGATTCCGAAGTCCCGGTAGCCCGGGCCAAGAAGCAGGCAGGCTGCGATCACGTCCCTTGCATGCCCCCGAAGGGTTTGTTTGCCGTAGAGCTTCGAGAGCGCAATGGGGATGCTGTCGTAGCGAAGGCTCCTCGCAATGGCGATTATCTCGTCGGTATGGAACCGATGCAGCTCCAAAGGAAAGCCGAAGTCCCGGGATTCGACGGCCGCCAGGGAATTGTTGCAGGCCACCATCAGGTCGATATCGTTGGGTGGGGCATCGTCGGTCTGATCGATCAGATAGCGGGCTGCCGAGCCGTATAGAATGACGGTAAATGGATAGTGTTCCGACACCTCGTCGGTGATTCTCTGAACCATCGAGCGCAATCGCTCTTTGGATGGTGTCGGTGAGGGTTTCATGGGCGGAGACTCGGTTCTGCTTCTGCCGGAAAATATCGGCGCCGCTTTTCGACCCCCTGGGCATCCATAAAGACCCGGTTGGCGGAGGCGGCGTCGGCGTGTCGATGGTACCGGGTCCGACGGCAGTTGACGTCATCCATACCAACACCTCCCATGCTTTTCAACGGGGGATTTAACGGTCGTCCTCCAGCGGTTAAATGGCGGTGGGCGGTTTCCTGTCCATCCCGATTGTGCTAACAGAATGGGCATTCGTCAGTCGAAGGGCGTGGGATTTCCCCCCCCTATGACCCGTGACCGCCAGCAACCCGGCAAGGCGCGACGAGGCGCCAGGGGAGCCGGGCTAGGAGCACACAGGCGCCCCAATGGATTCAAGGACCGGGTCCCCACCGTTGGCCGACAGCCTCGAGACGGTGGCCGATCATATATACCGCACCCTGGCATTCCACTTTCCGGTCTGCCTTTCCAGTGACGAGTTCCACTTTTTTCCCCAGTACATCTCACCGGAACGGGATTGGACCCGCTGGGACGATTTCTCCCCAGAGTCCATCGACTCGGTGCTCGCTAGGATGACCGAATGGCAGAAATGCCTCGACGAGCGGCGAACGGCGGCCATCCTGCCGGAAGATCAGGTCGATCTCGGCATGTTGACCGGTATGGTGAGAACCCTCCGGGAACAGCTGGACTGGGGAGGCGGCCACAAAACCCAGCCGTCCTTCTATCTTACCGTTGCCGGCATCGGTCTGGCAGAAGCCCTGGACGCCGGGGACGAGCCCTTTCGCCTGCGCATGTCCTCCCTGCCGGCCCTACTGGATACAGCCGTCCTCAATCTCCCGCGCCCCCCCCGTCTCTTTCGTGACATTGGCCTTCGGATGGCCCGTGACCTCAAGCGGTGGGTACGATCCATGGCGCCTATCGGTGGCCCTGGCATTGCCGGGGCCCTCGAGTCTCTGGAGCGGTTTTCCCGGCATTTCGACACCATTCCGGTGACAGAGGCTTTCCGACTTCCAGAAGAGCAGTATGCCCGCATTGCCGAGCGGCATATCGGCTGCCGGATGGATCTGGGAGCCATTGCCGGGCAGCTCGAGGCGGAGATCGACGATTGCAGGCAGGTGCTGGAAGCGGAGGCCGGACGCCTGGGTCCGGGGCGAAAGTGGCAGAGTGTGGTGAAGGAGCTGCCCGTTCCGGGCCAGTCCGAAGGCCGTCACAAATCCCTCTATCAACTGGTGATCGCGGACCTCCGGTCCCACTGCGTTCAGCAGGGCCTGGCACCCCGGAGACTGGCCAATGCCTGCGTCGTCTCCATCCGGGATATTCCCGGTTATCTCCGGCTCGTCAGAAGCGGAGCGGCTTTCAGCATGCCCCCCGGTCACCCTCCCAAGGGCGGCACGTTTTTCCTGATGCCGGAAGGGCCCTCGGTCTCGCTTCCCGCCGATTATCGTCTCCTGGCCGCCCACGAAACCTTTCCTGGGCACCACCTCTTGGATGCGAACCGGTGGGCGCTGCGGCGGCCCCTGAGACGCCCCATCGAATATCCCCTATTCTATGAAGGGTGGGCCAGTTTTTCAGAAGAGGTCCTTTTCGATACGGGATTCTTTTCAGGTCCGGTGGAGCGCCTGTTGATGGCCAAACGCCGGTTTTGGAGAGCTCTGAGAGGTCGAACCGACCTGGACATTCATGCCGGATGGCGATCCCCCGACAGCGCCGTCGCCGCTTTGGTCCACGAAGGGCTGCCGGTGACGAAGGCCGTCGCCATGGTTCAGCGCTATGCCCTAAAACCAGGCTACCAGCTGTCCTACACGATCGGCCGCCGCCGTTTCCGTGATCTGTTCGAATCCTTCAAGCGTGGGGGGGGGCGAAGGGACGGCTTCGTCCGGGGGATAATGACTGAGGGTGAGATCGATTGGGATGATCTTTCAGGTTTACTGCTGGCAAAAGGAGACGATTCGTGACGACATTTTGGGGGTTTCATTCGGAATGGAATTTGGGCAGCCCCGGTGGGTGGGATTATCAGCGGATTACCCAGGAGATTGCCAAAAAGGTATGGGACCGTCTCTGTGGCATGCGCCCGGTCGATATCCACCTCGATTTCGAGCACCCGTTGCTTTTTCCGGTGGTGGGATTTACAGAAATGCTCCTGGACGTTCACCGGCGCCGCAACCCCTCACCTGGAGACGTGATTGCTGTGGTGGCGGAAGAGGAAACCCTTGAAACCGTTACCGAAAACATCAACCTGGCCAAGCGGCTCGACCGGGAGGAGGGCGTCATCGGGATTCTGTCGGCGCCCCACGAGTTCGAGATTCGACATGGGAAAGTCTGCCACAACGGACGGCCCGTGTCCCTCGTATTTATGGATTTCAACAACGATGTCCTCTTGCGGCTGCACCGCCGGCACGATCTCTCTCCCCTGATTCAAGCGGTCAGGGAGAACCGGGTCCTCAATCCCCGGGGCACGGAGCCCTTCAACGTGAAGAGCATGTTTGAGGTGATCACGGGGGTCTTCCCGGAGCGGTTTCATCCTGAAACCCTCCAACGGACCCCCTGGACCCGCCGGTTTTTCCAACGGTCCACCAGCGGGCCCGACGGGGAGGCCGTCGGGGATCTGGTCGAGTGGACACGGCGCCACTGGCAACGGTTGGTGCTCAAACCCGAACGGGGGTATTCCGGTATCGGCGTGAGGGTCGGGGACGTTCACCCGAATGCCGATGAGGCCATCGATCTGGCCCTTGAGAAGGGCCGGTATATTGTCCAGGAGCGAGTGTCCCTGCCCTTGTGGGCGGAGGAAATGCCGGAAATCGACCGTGAGCGCGGATCGATCGATCTGGTCATCCGGCAAACCGATTTTCGCTGTCTGGTGGGACCGGGAAGGGTGTTTGGTTTTCTGGGCCGTTTCGGTGACGTCCCCACAAACGTGGGAAGCGGCGGCGGGGTCCAGCCGGTGGCCATCATCAACGACAGGGCAGGGGTTCGCGAGACGGTGGATCGCATCAACCAGTTGATCGCCGGATTGTCCTTTCGAGAATGCTGCGAGCTGGAGGATCTCCAGAAGAGCCTGGCCATCGAGGAGCGGTTCACCTATGTTCTCGGCCCCATAAAGATCGCCCTGAGGCCCAGGATTGTGAGTGTCGGTCAGTTGTCGGCGTTAGATGCCTACTGCACGGCCATGTGGAAGGACTGCCTGGTGCTCGAACAAATGTGGCACGCGGGGGTCTTGGACGACTATATCGACATCGAAGCCGAGGAACTCGATATCGCCAGGCTCCAGCCCTGGAAAGGCGGCCCTGCCATCTTCGCAGCGGACGGCCTTTTCAGTTTCGGGGCCCATCCGGAGGTGTAACGGTGATTCAAGTGGATCCGGACTGGTGGAAGGCGCTTTTCGACGACATCTACCTTGTCACCGACGCCCGCTCGGTTTGCAACGCGGAACTGACCCGGCGTGAGGTGAAGGTCATCCGGAAACTGATTCCCCTTCGACCGGGGGACCAAATACTGGATTTATGCGGCGGCCATGGCCGGCACTCTCTGGAGTTCTCTCGGCAGGGATTTCATAAGGTCACCGTGGTGGATTATTCGGAGTCCCTGCTCAATATCGGCGCCACCGAAGCCACCCGGGAAAACCGGCCGGTCCGGTTTATCAAGGGTGATGCCCGTCATCTGGAACTGGACGCCGGCGCCTACCACCACGTACTGATTCTTGGCAACTCCCTGGGGTATGCGGCCGAGGCGGAAGACGATCTTCAGATGCTAAAGGAAAGCCGACGAGTGCTGAAGCCCGGTGGATGGCTGCTGATCGATGTCACCAACGGTGATGCGGTGCGCCGCCGGTTCGCCCCCAATGCCTGGCACGAAATCGGCGCCGATACGGTGGTTTGCCGGCAGCGGGAACTTCAAGGCGATAGAATCTGCGCACGGGAGCTGGTCCTGAATAAAACCTCGGGGATGGTCAGGGATCAGACCTACAGCATTCGCCTCTATTCTCTGGAGAGCCTGATGGGGCTGGTCGAAAACGCCGGCTTTTCGTCGGTTCGGGGGGTTACCGATTTTTCACCCTTCAAAGAGGACGGCGATCTTGGGTTCATGAATCACCGCATGCTCGTGACGGCCTGCAAGCCCTAATCAAAAATGGCCGTGGCGGTCGCCGTGCACCGTCCCTGGGATCATCCGCCCCACGGGCGGAGGCGATTCCCTATCACCCCTGGTATAGGGTCTGGGCCACGTCGGCCAATTCACAGCCGATGCCTCTGGCGTTGAGAATGTCTACGGCAAGCCGGACCTGGCCCGGATTCTCGAGGATCACTTCGGCGCCGGCCGCCGTTCGAATGATCTGAAACTCATTTTCCTCCAGAATGACTGTAGCATCGCCACACCGGCTGACGTGAAGGCCCAGAACCGAAAAATCCGACATGTAAAAAGCCGGCAGTCTGCTGCTGGCAATCACGAAGGTCTCAGCGGTGTCCGTCATATGGGGGTTCGTTACGATCGGATATCGTCCCATCGTCACCTCCTGTTCATTGATCGGTGGTCGGCATCGAGTGGTTATGGCTGGGATCGCTGGTACATGGCCTTCTGCCACCATATCTATCGGCACGGGAATTCAGGCTGATGCTGAAGACGGGGGGCGGACCGCATTCCACATCCCTTGCATTCCCCCTTTGGAAATGCCATCTACCCTGCCAGGCGTTCACCCGGGCGCTTACTTTCACCAACTCCCAGGCGATAATGGACCATGATGAGGAAGGAGAGAGACGATGACCCAACCCCTTGCCGAAGGCATGACCTTTTCGTTCACCTACACCGTACCTGAAAACAAGACCGTTCCCCATTTGTTTCCGGAATTTAAGGAGGGTCTTGAAATGCCGGAGGTATTCGCCACCGGCTTCATGGTCGGGCTATTCGAATTCGCCTGTATCAAATTCATCAATCCCCATATCGACTGGCCCCGGAAGCAGACCGTCGGCATCCATGTCAATGTGAGCCACATCGCCGCCACTCCTCCCGGCCTGACGGTAACGGTCAACGGGCGCCTGGAAAAAATCGACGGTAAAAAGCTGCACTTTTCTCTGGAGGCATTCGACGACAAGGACCCCATTTCCAAAGGGACCCATGATCGCTTCATTATCGATGCGGAGGCGTTCAATGCGTCTGTGTCGAAAAAGGCCGCTGGCAGCTGATCTGACGATTGAAACACTGCCCAGACCGGGTCCACGGCCTACATTTCAATCGCTGACCACGGGCGTTTTACTTCTGGGTCCGGTTCAGACATATCGGATGGCCGTCAGGTACGCTTTGACTCTGCTCACGGCGGAAAGGAACAGTTTCGATCCGGTGTGGGCTAAGAATAAATTGCCTCGGTCTCCGCAGACGTCCGCGAATTCGGGACCGATGACATGGGCGGGATCGTTTTTCTTCCTGCTTCTGCCGAGTGCTTCCACGTAGAAATCCAGCCGGTCTCTCAGGGTCTGAAAATAGTCGACATCGTGTCCGATCATCATGCCGGTCGTGGTCGACAGTTTTTGAGAGAACTCATACACGGTTTCCCAGAAGCATTCCAAAAGAGGGGTTTTCCGGGCGCTGCTTTCCAGGTGGAAAGAAAGGCTCCAACCGACGCTGATGATTTTGAGAAGTTGAAGTTCGTATTCCACCATGCCGGTCTTGGTCTCCGCCCCATCTGGCAGGCGGGCCAGCAGCCATTTGACGTCCTCCCGGTCGATGGCGTAATTGAAAAGATCTTCCCCGGCCTGTTCGATTTCCGGCGCCGGTGGGTGCTCTCCATTGTTCGTCATCATCTCTCTTTTCGCTCTTCGGGTTCCCCCCAAGCGGGCTCAGTCCCTTGATGGGGGTGGCTTTCCAGGAACGTCACCGACGTCATTGCGCTTTCCTTGGGTCCCACCGGGGGGGCTCAGGTCGTGCCGGCACCGGGGTCTTCTGTCCCTCTGTTCATCAGGAATATGCGGGTCATCACTGTGCAAACGGATGCCGCCATTTCGCGGTGGCCTGCCCGATTCGGGTGAAGCCCGTCTTCGTTGTAGAAGGCTTCCAGGGGCTCTCCCGCTTCAGAGGCGAACCGTTTGTGGAAGTCTACACAGGGGATGTCCATGCGGTGTGCAGCCGCTTTCAACTCGTCCGAAAGCCGGGCGAGTGTTTCGGTCAGCCGCCCGTAACCGCCGACAGGCGGCGCATAAGACTGGCGAACAGCCCCATCCACCCAGACCGGGGGCGGCGTCCCAATGATCGGTGCGATTCCATGGAAGCTCGATTGACTGGCCATGGCACAGATATTGGCAAGAACCGTGTTCACTGGCAGATCCCACCACAGGTCGTTGGTGCCGCCCAGCAGAATCACGAACCTGGGCTGTTTCGGCACCACGTCGACAGAAAGCCGGCTCAACAGGCCACCGGTGGTGTCTCCCCCGATGCCCGTATTGACCACCGCTATCCGCAAACCGTTCGCAACGAGGGCCGGCCATCGGTAGGCCGGTTCGACCTCTGCGCCTTCGGTAAGGCTGTCTCCATGACAGATCAGGTCGGTCATCCCCACCTCGAAAAGCTTTTTATAAGTGATGATCGCTTGCCCCAGGGACCATCGACCGTCTTTCGGCTAACGATGGTCTTACGGGAACCGCTGAGGTTTAAATGTCCACCATCCCGATGTCGTCGAATCCATGGCAAGCGATCGGTGTCCCACTATGGCGGTATAAGGGGCTCAGGTAAAGCGACGACCTCGGATTGGATAGTGGCGAGCCCGGGGACCCCCCCGATGGTGACGGCCGGCCTGGACGACCGACGACTTCTTTTTCGTCTCGGAGTCCGGAGGGATCCATCGTTGTTGACCCCATCGATGAAAGACGTTCACCATTAAGTGCGAAAGATCGATGACTGGTTACCCGTTGGATTCGGAGTGATGGTGCCAGGGAGTTTTCTATCTCCTGTCCCCCCTGCCCCGTAAAGCCAATCGGTTACCCCATACTGGATCCGATGGAAAGGCGTCAAACCGCGGGGCCCAGATAATGAACACCGATCCCATATTCCATCGGGGCTTTGAACCGAATTCGTTTACAGTGTTTAACCCTTGCAGTGACGAGGCTGTTGACTCGAAAGCACGATTCACGGTCATCTTTAGGGACGATTTGACAGATGTCTGCCGACGAGTCTGTTTCTTGACTGTCTTGTCCTTCGGTGGGTCGACAGTCGATGGGTTTGATGGAAATGGTCGCCCCGAGTGTCAGGGGCCTATCGGCGACAAAAAACATCCCCTCCCGGCAGACGTTTTTGGCGATGCCCAGATATCGGGTGTCCTGGTTTAGAAAACCGAAACTGATTGGAGTGCTTCCACTGCATCGTCGATGCTTTCGATGGTAATCGGTCATAAATCGGATTCCTTTCACCACCAATCTATTCAGCAGGCTTTTCATGTCAACAAGATGTAAACGCATTGTCTAACTTTGTAGGGTCGTGATCAGGAACTGAGGGGGATTCTGTCCAAGGTCGACATAAAGATCCGGTGGGTATTGACCGATGGACATTTCATTGTCTAAAACCGTTCAGCTGAAACGGCCATGGCCGCTGACCCGTGATCAGAACGATCGGTTTCGGTTCGGGATAGAAGAAACTCAGGAGGATGTGGAGATGGTTGACGTACTGACAGTGCAGTGCCCCAGGTGCAGGCATCGGGTTGAGTTCGTCAGGGAGGGTGGCGAATGTACCATGGCACGATACGAGTTGGGAGATTGTCCGTTATCGGTCCTGGAGGATGTCATTTGGGATGAAGAACCCTGCGACCAATGTGGGGCCGTCATCGGATTTGGTCTCCGAAACGGTCTGGGCGCCCGGGTTACCAATCACATGGCCGTGTGGTAGGCTTGCGCGGACGGGCCGAATGACCGATCGGCTGACCGGTGTCCATGGGGCTTCCATGACGCCCCCCCGGGGATGGTCGTCGATGGGTTTATCGGGGGTGGCGAGGCGGAGATACCGTCGACATCAGCGGCCGTCTTTTTGTGCTGCCCAGCCCTGACCCTTCAACATTTCCAGCACCGCTTTCCGGTGATCTCCCTGGATCTCGATGGTGCCGTCTTTGACGGTTCCCCCCGATCCACACCCTTTTTTCATCTGCCGGCACATTGCCTTCAGGCCGGTCTTGTCCAGAGGGAGGCCGCTGATGGTGGTCACATCCTTTCCCTTTCGGCCACGGGTCTGTCTTCCCACCCTGACCGTCCCGCCTCCTGTCGTCGGCGCCATCTCGTTCTTACAGCGGCATTGGGAGGCAGGATTCTCGCAACGGGGACACATTCTGCCGTGGGCCGTCGAATAGACCAAGCCCCTGTCCTTCGTGTTCCTCGTTTCCATGGATGTCTTCTCAAATAATCGGGGGAGGTGCCCTGTCGAGGGCAGGGACCGGTCGGTCTCAACTGCGAATACACCCGGGTCCGTTTCCCGCCTGGCCCTCTCTCGACGGATCGATAACCTATCGGATGACGGGGCGATTCCCCCGGTCTATTCTTCAACCACGATGGCGCCGGGGGCGCATTCCTGAGCCGCCTGCAACACCAGCGATTTCAAGTCTTCCGGAACCTCATCCACAGTCACTCGGGAGAGCATCTGGTCTTCGTCGTATGCGAAAACCGTTGGGCACACTTTGTTGCAGTTGCGGTCGCCCATGCATAAATCATAGTCGATCTTGACCTTCATGGCCTCTCTCCTTGTCGTGTTGAACTAATCGGATTGATTCAATTGTCCTTGACCCGGGGCTCTCTCTGTGCCCCCTCACCCCGAAGAAGCATAAAGGAAGTGCCGGGTTCGCGCAAGGGTTTCCAGGGAGGCACGCCGGGGTGTTTGGAGACGACCGTTTCATCGCGATAGGGAATCCGTCCCGGGAAGGTTTCACTTGATCTTCTGGATCAGCGGTCTTAGTAACTCTTGAAGGCAATATGGAATCAGCAATCCGAAACCGTCAGGTGGTGTCTAAAAATGAATGCCAATCAACCCTATCCCCCCAAACCCGACAGAGTGTATTTTTTTGGTACCTGCTTGGTTGACTCTATGTTTCCGGATGCCGGCATGGCAGCCATCCGGCTCCTGAAGGCCGAAGGGGTCGACGTGGTTTTCCCTCCCGGCCAGTCTTGCTGCGGTCAGCCCGCCTACAATTCGGGATTCCCGGATGAGGCCCGCCAGGTGGCCCGAAAACAGATGGCCGTATTCGACAAGAACTATCCCCTGATTGTGCCCTCGGGATCCTGTGCCGGCATGATGAAGCACCACTACCCGTATCTCTTTGCTGGCCAGCCCGAGTGGGACGAAGCCCGTCGATTTGCCGGACGGGTTTTCGAGTGGACGGAGTTCATGGTGCACATCATGAAGGCGAGGCTGAAAGATCGGGGGCGGCCGATATCGGTGACCTGGCACTCCTCCTGCCATGCCAAGCGGGAAATGAAGGTTACCGAAGACTCCAAATCCTTGATCCGCCAGCTCGACCGGGTTGAGCTCATCGAGTTGGAGCGTGAGGATGAATGCTGCGGATTCGGAGGGACCTTTTCCGTAAAACAGCCCGCCATCTCGGCCGCCATGGTGACGGACAAGATTGCCGACATCCGATTGACCGGTGCCAGACGAGTCATCTCCGGGGACTGCGGCTGTCTCATGAACATTACAGGGGCTCTCGAGTACCGGAAAATTCCGGTGAGGGGGCAGCACATTGCCGATTTTATCTGGGAGCGAACCCATGCATAACCCGACCGGCTTCAATTTCAAAAGCAACATCGCCAAGGCCCTTGCCGATTCCCAGCTGCGTCGCAATCTGAAATCGGCCATGGATGGTCTGATCGCCAAGCGTAGGGCCGTCTTTTCGGATCCGGATGAGTTGGCCTCCCTTCGGGCCCTGGGCAGCGACATCAAACGGCGCGCCCTCAGCCGCCTGCCGGACCTCTTGGAGCAGCTCGAAGCCAATTGCACGGCCAACGGCATCCACGTGCACTGGGCGGAGACCGTCGAGGAGGCCAATAGGGTGGTTCTGTCCATTATGAATCGGCACGGGGCCACGCGGCTTGTCAAAGGCAAATCCATGTTGTCCGAGGAGATGGGTCTTAACCACTTCCTGGAAGCCCAGGGCGCTGAGGCGATCGAAACCGATCTGGGGGAGTTCATCATCCAGCTGGCGGGGGAGCCGCCATCCCATATCATCGTTCCTGCCGTTCACAAAAACAAAGACCAGATTGCCCGTATTTTTCATGAAATGATCCCCGACACCCCCTATACCGAGGTCGTGGAGGAGTTGAACGCCATTGCCCGCAAGACCCTCAGGCAGAAGTTCTTCGACGGGCAGGTGGGCTTAAGCGGCGTGAACATGGCCGTTGCCGAGACGGGCACCCTGTGTCTGGTGGAAAATGAAGGAAACGGTCGGATGTGCACGACGGTGCCACCGGTACACATTGCCGTCATGGGGCTCGAAAAGGTGGTGGAGCGCCTCGAGGAGGTTCCGCCTCTGCTGCGACTGCTGACCGGATCGGCAACGGGCCAACTCATTACCACCTACGTCAATATGATCACGTCTCCCCGCCGCCAGGGGGAGAAGGATGGCCCGGAGGAGGTGCATCTGCTCATCCTCGACAACGGGCGCTCCGATATTCTTGCCGATCCGGAGCTGCGGCAGTCCCTTCAGTGCATCCGGTGCGGCACCTGCCTGAACCACTGTCCGGTTTATGTCCGAATCGGAGGCCATGCCTACGGGTTTGTCTACCCCGGTCCTATCGGCGAAGTGTTGACCCCACAGCTCGAAGGGCTCGAGAAGGCGGGGGAGCTAGCCACGGCATCCAGCCTGTGTCAGGCATGCGGGGACGTTTGCCCGGTAAAGATTCCGCTGCCGGACCTGATTCGCCGAATGCGGACCGAGAGCTACCAGCGGGGCCCGTCAGGTCGGGTGCCCGGCCATGGATACAAGAAGAACATTATTGAGTCGCTGACATGGAAGGCCTGGGCCCTGTTGAACACTTCCCCCGGGCTCAACACCATCAACAACGCCGTACTCGGGAGAATCGGCCATCTGCTCCCGCGTCTCGGGCCTCTTTTGGCGTGGACCTCCGCCCGATCGGCGCCACGGTTTGCTCCAAAGAGCCTCCATGTGATGGCCAAAGAGGAGGGACTGCCCCGTGAGTAGCCCATCCCGTGAGAAGATACTGAAACGCCTGCGCCGGTCATTGGGATCCTCCCCCCCCGAGCCGGCCTCTGTCTGCATGCCCATTGCTTCCCTGTCGGTAAACGATCGGATCGAGCGCTTGAAAACCTGCATGGAGGCCATCCGGAGCGAGGTTCACGTGGTGGGCGAAGGGGAGTGGGTCGGCCTGTTGAAATCCATTCTTGCCAAACGGGGCGTCAAATCCCTTCTCTACGGTGAGGGGACTTGGATCGTCGATTCCCTGAAGGATGCCTGGGAAGCCGGAGACCCGAATTTGCCCGATCGAATCCCATTTACCGACCCCATCGAAAGGGTTAAGGACACCCTTTTCGAGATCGATGCAGCGATCACCACCACCATCGGAGCCATTGCCGAAACCGGCGCCATCGTTCTCTGGCCAGACGAAAATGAGCCCAGAACCATGTCCCTGGTGCCTCCGATTCACATTGCCCTGGTGAAAGCCGAAACCATTTACAACAGTTTCTGTGAACTTATCCAAGAGCGAGACTGGGCCGACCACATGCCCACCAACGCAATACTCGTTTCAGGCCCGTCAAAGACAGCGGATATCGAGATGACCCTGGCCTTCGGCGTTCATGGACCTAAAGAGCTCATTGTGCTGGTTTTAACCGGCGACGCTTCCGATGGCCGACCCTGACTCCTGGCGACGGTAGGCATTCCGACCCCTGATGCCCGGACTGATCGATTCCCACTTCCCAGCCTGCTCCCGGTTGGCGGCCCAGGCAACGCCGGGTCCAACCCTTTCCGGACTCCGGGCACAGGCCGGTGCCGGCAGGGGCGGTTGGAGGGTCCCCTGGGGACGTCTGCAGAACAAACAGGTCTATTCCACCCACCGCCCCAAGCGATGACTCGATCAGTGAGACCGACGATGGCCTTCAGTTACGAAAAATCCTTCAAAGTTCCCTTCCACCATCTCGACCCCATGCGGGTGGTCTGGCACGGCAACTACGCCTCCTATTTTGACGAAACCCGTTTTGCTCTCTTCGAGGCGGCTGGCATCGACCTGTTCCGCTATCTCCATGAAAAGCAGGTCGTATTTCCGATCACCCGAACCTCCTGCAAACACATCGCCGCTTTGGGGCCTCGAGACGATTTTGTCTGCAAGGCCACCGTTACCGAAGCGCGTTACAAGATTGCCATGGCTTTTGAGATCCGCCGAATGCCCGACGGCGAGATTTGCACCCGGGCCACCAGCGAGCAGGTGGCTGTCAAGCTTCCGGATATGGTCCTCGACTTCGAGATTCCTCCGGAGATTCAGACGGCCTTGGGTTGCGATTAATGAAAGCGCCCCTGGCAGAGGCGTTTTCAACCGGCTATGAGCGGATGGCCGCCTGGAGCGAACTCCTCGACACCATCAATGTCTTCCCGGTGGCCGACGCGGATACGGGCCGCAACCTTCGCGCGAGTCTGGCCCCTCTCACGACGATCGGGGCCAAGCCGGACCTGGACCGGCGGCTTCTCATTTCGGCCACCGGCAATGCCGGTAATATCGCTGCGGCCTTTTTTTCCCGCTTTACGGCTGTCGATGATCCTGGCCGGCTGGGGCTACCCGCTGCCGAAGGGGCCAGGGCAGCCTGGGATGCCCTGGCCGCTCCCCAGCAGGGGACGATGCTATCCGTTTTCGACGCCCTGTCGGATGCCTTGGACAAGCGCTCCCAGCCCATGGGGCCGGAGGCTGCAACCGAGGTGATCGCCCATCTCAAAGAGACGGTCATCCGAACCCGAGACCAGCTGTCGGCTCTGACGACGGCAGGGGTCGTGGATGCCGGTGCACTAGGCATGTATTTGTTTTTCGAAGGTTTTCTGATCTGCCTGGTGGGTGGGAAACTCACCTTTCCGACACCGATGGCCCTTTTCAACGGATTGCTGGATGTGGTGGCATCCGGGGACAGGGGGAGGTCTAACGCCTATTGTGTCGACGCCGCCATTCGGCTGAACGACGGTGTCGACAATGCCGCCGGAATCGTTGCCGGACTGGGAAACAGTGTGGTGACCCAATCCGATGACCGACTGCTAAAAGTCCATCTCCACGTCGATCGTATCGATGACACCCGCCGGCATCTGGCTGAACTGGGAACCCTTCTCCGTTGGCAGCCAGAGGAAATCCATCTGCCGCCGAGCCCACTGCCGCCGCCCATTTCGTCCCCGGGGGTTCATGTGGTCACCGATGCCGCTGGATCTCTCAGCCCCGATACGGCCCGGCGGATGGGCATTTCTCTGCTGGACAGCTATCTCGTCTTCGATGACCGGGTCATTCCTGAAAGCTTGGTTCAACCCGACGCTCTCTACGACGCCATGGCCCAAGGGGAGAAGGTGTCCACGGCCCAGGCGTCGACATTTGAACGGCATCAGCATTACGAGCGGCTCGTGGATCGCTATGAACGAGTGGTCTATTTGGCGGTGGGATCCGCCTTCACCGGCAATTGCCAGATTGCCAGAAAGTGGGTTCGCGACCACCGGTGCAGGGCCCGCATGGCGGTGATCGATACGGCGGCCGCCTCCGGCAAACTGGGGCTTTTGGCAATAGACGTCTCCCGGTTTGCCGCCGAAGGGCATGGTCTGGAAGCGGTGGCCGCCTTCGCAGCGGCCCGGGCGGAACAGTGTGATGAACTGGTGTTTCTGGATCAGCTAAAATTTCTGGCTGCCGGCGGCCGAATATCCAAGGTCCGGGGGATGGTCGGTGACTTCATCCGCTACAAACCGGTGATTCGACCCACAGCCAGGGGGGCCGAAAAGGCGGGTGCGGTTAAAAGCCGAAGCGCCCAGGTCCGCTTCGCCCTCGACACCATGGCGGCGGCCTTTCCCGAAACGGGTCCGGTCCATATTCTTCTGGCCTACACGGATAACCGCGACTGGGTCGAAACGGTGGCTAAGCCGGCAATCGAAGCCCGTCTCGGCGCCACGGTGGGTTGGATCGAACCCATGTCGTCGACTTCCGGGGCCCACATGGGGCCCGGCACCTGGGCCGTTGCCTACTTGCCGGCCCGTCCATCTCCTGGAGATCACCCCCCATGAGCCCAAGCCCCCATCCTCCCTTCGCCGTCGTTATTCCGGCTTACAACCATGGGGGGACCGTCGCCGACATCGCTCAAAAAACCCTCGCCTGGCAGGCGCCCGTTGTGGTCGTCGACGACGGGTCCACAGACGATACGTGCAAACGGCTCCGATCGATTTCCAACATAGAGATCCTGCGTCATCCCTGCAACCGGGGCAAAGGGGCCGCCTTGTTGTCGGGATTTCGCCACCTGGGGAACAGAGTGGATTGGGTCGTCACCCTGGATGCTGACGGTCAGCACGATCCGACCGATATCGGAGCCCTTATGTCCGCAGTGCCCGCCTCCGGAAAGGCCATCGTGATTGGTTGTCGTAAAGGAATGGAGACCGCACCGTGGACCAGTCGCTCGGGCCGGGCGTTTTCCAATTTCTGGGTGTGGGTGTCCGGTGGGGTCTATCTCCACGACACCCAGACGGGGATGCGGGTGTATCCACTGCCCGAGGTCTTGACCCTGAAGGTCGAGGCTCGGCGATATCAATTCGAAGTGGAGGTCTTGGCCAAGGCCGCCTGGGCCGGCCTTCCCATAATCGAGGTGCCGGTGTCGGTGCGTTACAGTCGATCCGGGTCCCGGATTTCACATTTTCGTCCGATTCCTGATTTTTTCAGGAATACCGGAACATTTGCCCGCCTGATTACCCGTCGGGTGGTCTCGCCACCACTGTGGAGGATCACAGATCGATATAAAGGCCAACGGTCGAGCAAATGATTGAAAGATTTTATCGGCTTCTTGTTCTTGCGTCCAATCGGTTTGGAAGCGGTTTGTTTTCCCTGGTGGCTGCCGGTATTGCCGCCGGCTATTTTATAATGCGGCCGAAAGTGAGACGATCCAGTACAGCCTTCTATGCCGTCCTGTTTCCAGGGACCGGACGATGGCATCACCTTCGCTGCTCCTGGCGGCAATTTCGTCACTTTACATACGTGTTTCTGGACCGGACCCTAATGGACCATGGGGAGGGCATCCGGTATTCCATCGATGGCGCCCATTACCTGGAGGCGGTGATCGATTCCGGCAATGGGGGGATATTGCTCATGTCCCACATGGGCAACTGGGAGATGGCGGCCCACTTGCTGCAGCGACGGCTTCCGGGCCTCCGTCTACTGCTTTACATGGGCACTCGTCAAACCGATGAAATCGAAGCCCTCCAGAAGAAAGGGCTTGCGGGCGCGGGAGTCCGTGTTGTGGGGGTAGAGGAGGGTGGCGGGTCTCCCTTCGACATCGTGGAGGGGATCCGGTTTCTCAAATCGGGGGGGCTGGTCTCCATGGCAGGCGATCGGGTCTGGAAACGCGGCCAGCGAACGGTAGCCGCCACCATGTTCGGCCGGCGGGTGGAACTGCCGGAATCCCCCTTTCTGCTGGCCTCGGCGTCCCGTGTGCCCATCGTGGTCTTTTTCGCCTTTCGGCAGGGGAACCGGGACTATCGGCTTGTCGCCCACGAACCGATCCATTTGACGGTGTCGGACCGGCGCTGCAGAGGTCAGGCGATTCAAGAGGCCGCCCAGATCTACACCGACCACCTGGAGGCCGCCCTGAGGGTCTACCCTTTCGACTGGTTTCATTTCCAGCCCTTTCTGTCCCCTGACCCCTGAAAGTATGGTGGTTCGAAGGGGGGGCTTTTGCCGTTAATCGGGAATTGTTGTATGATACCGCTTTTCATTCAACGCTGTTCCAAAGGGTCGAGGGTAATGACGAAATCGAAAATTCACTCTGCAATCCTTACGATCTTCGCCGATCAATTCGAAATCGTCGATCCGGGGGCTGACGATGATCTCAGGGATGCCCATGAGTTTGACAGCATCGATGCCATCGAACTGCTGCGGGAAATCGAAGTGCTCCTCGATTCTGAACTGACCCGTGACGAAAAGAAGGCCGCGATGGATATCCGCACCATCCGACAGATCGTCGATTACGTGGACAACCTCGTTACAAAAAGGGCAACCGATGACTGAGATCCGAATCGCCGGCGTTTTCCAATGGATGGGCGAAAGGGCCGTTTGATGGATAATCGGGTTGTAATCACCGGCTGTTCGGCCATCACCCCGATCGGTTGCACCCGGGAGACCATCGTGGACAGCCTCCGTTCGGGCCGCTCCGGGGTTCGCCGTATTCGGGACGATGATCTGCTGACCCGCCACATCCACTCCGGGGTTTTCGGCACCGTGGCCGAGCCACCGGATTTCGATTTTCTCCGGCGGGATCGGAAGACCATGGGACCGGTGGCCTTTTATGCCTGCCACGTGGCAAAGGAAACCTTGATGCAGTCTGGCGTGTCGGAGGATTTCATCCGGTCGGGCCGGCTCGGGGTGGCCTTTGGCTCCACCCACGGCAGCCCCACGGTGCAACGGGACATCTACCGGACCTTTTTCAGTGACGACGGCAACAAGTTGAGCCATATCGGCGCCGTAGACTATCTTAAGTCCATGGTGCACACGACGGCGGTCAACATCGCCAAGATGTTTGGAATTACGGGTCGGGTGATTTCCTCCTCGACAGCCTGCACCACGAGCAGCCAGTCCATTGGGTTCGGATACGAAGCGGTCAAATACGGCCTTCAGGATGCCATGCTCTGCGGAGGAGCGGATGAATATGATACCACCACCGTGGCGGTATTCGACAATCTTCTGGCCTGTTCGACGGACTACAACGATACGCCTGAAAAAACCCCCCGCCCCTTTGACCGCCGACGGGACGGGCTTGTGGTGGGGGAGGGCGCCGGGGCCGTGCTTCTGGAATCCCACGAATCCGCCAAAAGCCGGGGGGCACGTATTTTGGGTGAGGTTGTCGGGTTCTCCTGCACCAACAACGGCGGAGACCTGATCCTTCCCAATATCGACGGCATCGTGCGCGCCATCCAGACCGGGCTTGACAGCGCGGGGCTAGACCCCGGGCAGGTGGATTTCATCAGCGCTCACGCCACCGCCACCAAGACCGGGGACGTCATGGAGGCCCAGGCCATCGAACGGATCTATGGAAAATCACCGGCGGTGAGCGGCCTCAAAAGCTATATGGGCCATACCATGGGGGCCTGCGGCGTCATCGAATCCATCATGACGCTTCATATGATGGCGGAAGGATTCATCGCTCCGACACTGAATCTGGATGAGGTCGACCCTCGCTGCAGCGGTATCCGACACACCGCCGGCCTGGAATCGAGCCCCATCGGGACGGCCGCGGTGCAGAACTTTGCATTCGGCGGGGTCAACACCTGCTTGTTTCTGACGAGGCCTGAAGACCCATGAGCAGCCGGTCGACCACCGGAAGGGGCGCTTCACCGCGCGGGGCCACCCGGGCCGAGCGGCTGAAAGACCTTGCGATCACCCTCTGCCTATGGGGGTATTTTACCATCGGGTTCGTGGGGTTCTTTGCCCCGAGATATTTTTTGGCAGCCCTTTTCTCCGCCGATCGCCGTGAGGCATTCCAGCGGCTGAACCACCGGTTCTACAAAGGTTTCTTCCGGCTGCTGAAATGGCTGGCGCCCCTCCAGCACTGGGAGATCGCCGATGACGTCCGTCACATCCGCTCCTCCATCGTCGTGAGCAACCACGTCTCTTATATTGATCCGATCTTATTGATTTCTTTATTTGAGAAGCACACCACTATTGCCAAGGCGAGGTTGTTCGATATTCCGGTCTTTGGCACCATGCTTGCCCTGTCCGGCTATATCCCTTCCCAGGCCAACAGCCGCCACGGGGGGGTGATGATCGATGGCCTAAGCCGCCTGGATAGCCTTCTGGCAGGGGGGGGCAATTTAATCGTTTTCCCTGAAGGAACCCGCAGCAAAGACGGTGGGATGGGGCGGTTTCGAAGAGGCGTATTCACCCTTGCCAAAAGGATGAGGGTGCCGATCAAAGTGGTGGCCGTCCAAGGATCGGAAACCCTTTTCCAGCCCGGCAAGTTTTTGTTCAACACTTGCCGGGCCAATACCGTCACCGTTGAACTGGTGGCGGACATCCCCACGGAGATCGACGGCATAGCCGTCGGGGTCGGTTCTCTCATGGCCGATGTTCGCCGTCGCCTAGAAGCCCATCTGAGGCATTGACCCCCACCGCCTCCGCCATTGAAAGCAGTTATTTGGCGGCGTCGGGTTAGTGAGGTACCATGAAGATAGTCCTGATATCCATGCCGGATGTAGCGCCTGTGATCATGCACGAGGCCGCCTTCCACATGCCCAACCTGGGGATCGCCAGCATCGGCGCCAACATCGACGGTGATCACGATGTCCGTCTGATCG
The DNA here is from genome assembly GCA_942491115.1 of uncultured Desulfobacteraceae bacterium. Classification (GTDB taxonomy): domain Bacteria; phylum Desulfobacterota; class Desulfobacteria; order Desulfobacterales; family UBA5852; genus CALNZV01. The sequence goes on along the minus strand of CALNZV010000020.1, from coordinate 937,097 downwards.
ACCTGATCCGCACCCGTCGCTCGGTTCGGCGCTACCTCACCCGGGTTCTCACCAGAATTCAGCCGGACCTGGTCGGGCTGTCGTCCATGACCTGGCAGTTTGACACCTGCATCAAGCTGACCCGGCTCATCAAGGACCTTCTGCCACGGGTCAAGATTGCCCTTGGTGGCTACCATGCCACCCTGATGTACGAGGAAATCGGCGACTCCGACGGGACGGAGGGCATCGATTTCATGATCCGTGGAGAGGGCGAAGACACCTTTCGACGGCTGGTGAATGCTCTGGAGGACCGGGACCGTCTGGAGGCCATTCCATCCCTGTCCTATCGAACCGACGGAGGGTTCCGTCACAACCCCCGGGGGGAGCTCCTGGATCTGTCGCGGTTGAAGATCCCCATCCGTGACAAGCGGCGGCTGACCTGGGGCTATCACATCATGAACAGCAAGGTGGAGGTGATGGAGACCTCCCGGGGATGTACGCGAAACTGCAATTTCTGCAGCATTCGCCACATGTACGGCCGCTCCTTCAGACCTTTTCCCATCGACAGGGTGCTGGCGGATATCGACGATATCTACTACCGGCGACACTGCCGGTGGATCTTCGTTTCCGACGACAATCTGGTCCTTTCGCCCGATCGGGTGATGGCCCTGTGCGACGCCATCATCGCCCGTGGCTACCGGAACCTGCATTTCGTGGTTCAGGCGGACTGCGTGACCATGGCCGCCAACGAGGATATGGTTCGACTGATGGCCAAGGCCGGCTTTAAGACGATCTTTCTGGGTATCGAAAATGTCTCCAAGAAGAACCTCAAGACTGCGAAAAAGGGGGATATCGTGGCGGCGTCCCGAAAGGCCATCGATACCTGCCATCGATACGGAATCATGGTGGTGGGGGGGATGATCTTCGGGTTCCCGGATGACGGAGAGGAGGAGATCGTCGAAAACTACCGCTTCCTCAAGTCCTCGGGGGCGGATACCGCCTACTGCCAGATTCTCACCCCCTATCCCAAAACCGGCATCCGTCAGCACCTGATGGACGAGGGGCTGGTGTCCAACCCTGACGACTACCGATGGTACAACGGCATCTGGGCCAACGTGAGAACCCGTCAGATGGACACCGACACCCTTCAGTACCTGGTTTGGTACCATCGCCAGGTAACCATGGGGTGGTGGGAGCCGTCGCCCCGGGTTCGTGAGCAGGGGCGGATGTGGACGGGAATCTGGCTCTATGCGTTCAAACCATTTCTGAAGATCGTGCTCGGACGGAAACTGAAAGCCCTCGGGTGGAGGGGGCGCTATGAGCTGGACATGGCCCGCCAGAGAGGGGTCAACCGGTTTCAGGATCTGGACTGACGGTCCTCGGGGTCATCCGGCACGTCTCCGGCCGTGTTTCGGCCGAAGGCCATCCCGGCGAGATCCCGGTTGCGAGGACGGAAGGTGTCCTGGGCCTTTTCCTTCGCCACCACCCGCTGGAGTAGCTTGAACATCTTGATTTCCTGGGGTTCATCTCGGTAGAAGCTGTCCCAGGCATAGGCCAGCAGCTCCTGGAGCCGGCCTGGGGACATGTGTTTGGGCTGGAAGACCACCTTCTCTGCGGAGTAGTCGTTCCAGTCGGTGGAGAATATCCGGTTCTGCCCGTTGAGATCCCTGTATGCCTGGGTGTGGGGAAACGGAGTGAGCACCGTGAATTCCGCCAGATCGAGCTCGATCTCCTGCAGAAAATCCACCAGGCGTAGAATATCGTCTTCGGTCTGGTCGTCCAGTCCAAGAAGAATGGTTCCCTCCACGCCGATGCCGTGGTCATGGTAGCGCCGGATGCGCTCCCGAATATGATCGGAAGTGTCGAACACGGCCTGATAGACATACCAGGCCCCCGCCTGGGCGGCCAGGTCAAGGATGTCGGAACGGTCTTCGATGGGGTGGCTGCACCAATGCTTCTTCAACGGGATCATGGCCTTGAAGAGATCTTTTTCCCACTGGGTGTCCTGGGCCAGTGAGTTGTCCACGATGAACAGGCGGTTGTTGTCGATGGCCGCCATTTCAGCCACCGCCTTGTGTACCGGCCGCGGCCTGAACTGTCGCCCCCCCAGAAAGGCCACGCAACAGGGGTAGCAGTTGTAGCGGCAGCCCCTCGACGCGTGGACAAGATCCACCATCTGAACGCCTTTGTAGTTGTACAGGTTCCGCTTCAGCAGATCCCGCCTGGCGGTCCCCACCGATTCGATGGGAGGCGGACTGTCGAGGTAGTCGTAGACGCCTTTCAACCGTCCACGCCTGAAATCGGAGATGACTTCCTCCATGCGTCCCTCAGCCTCTCCCAGGAAGATGGCATCCCCATGGGCCTTGGTTTCCTCGGCATGGAGCATCGTGGCGATGCCCCCGAAGATGACCTTGACCCCCCGGCGGCGAAAGGCCCCGGCGATCTCCCACCCCCGTTTGACTTGAAGGGTCAGCATCATGGAAATGGCCACCAGGTCGACATCGGCGTCGGTATCGACGGTTTCCAGATTCTCGTCGATGAATTCGACCTCCACATCCCCGGGGAGGGCGGCGGCAAAAACCACCGGGCCATGGGGAGGGAGGTGAAACTCGGTTTGGCGGCTGAGCTTTGGCCACCGGGGATAGATAAGCAAGATCTTCATTGGGTGGTCTTCCTATTCACGCCGGATGGGGAGTCCGGTTTGTTGGATCATTGATGGAGCGCCTCCGGGGGCAGGGGAACGGCTTCCACAAGGACCATGTCGATGGTGTAGGCGCCGGTACCATGGGCCTCGAGGATCAAACGGTCCGCAAAGCGGCCCCCGGGGGACGGCAGTGGGCCCGGCGAATAGACGGCTTTTATGGTCCTCTCCAGACGGGATGCCTCGCCGTACCGGCGAAGCTCCCACCCGTCGGCTGTGAGTTTCAGATCGGTCTGGGGATCACCGGGGCGGCCATATCGGCAGATCCGGTTTCCGTCTGTCGTCCTGGCGGCTCTCATCAGGGGGGCGGACGGGCGGAAAAAGATGAGCTTCAGGTCGGACATCAGGCCTTCGGCGAATCCACGCCGATCCATCGGAGGCAGGGCACGTTCCACAACGACTTGCCCGTCGTACCGGCCGCTGAATAAAATCAGGCCTTCGACGGTCATCAGGGCGCAGTCCAAACGGCGGGTCTCCCCATCGACGAGCGACACCCCGATCAGCTGGGCGGTGTTGCCGAACGGCGCAGAGACGACCAGGGAGTGGCTGACCTGCCAGCGGCCCGGCGGAAAGCCCGCCGTGCAGTCACTGGGGGGAATTCCATCGCCGGGCAAGGTCGTCGATGCCGGCGGACGGGCGCAGGCCACCCAAAGTATCGCAAGAGCAGCAAGGGTGAGATGTCGTCTCATTGGGCCGTTTTAAACACCCATTCCGGGATGGCAAGGTTGACCCGTGATCCGCTGAAAATTAATCGCGTCAGGGAAGATTCGCTCTCGTAGATAACGACCTCCTCGAGAACGCCGGGCCGGTCGGCAAGAATGAGCTCGATTTTTTGTATGATGCCTGCCATGGCATCGCTTTTAGGCCTAAGCCGTATCAGTCGGCCCGGCACCAGTTCGGCCAGGAAGACCGGATTGTCTTCAAATCGGCCGTTCAGCCATCGGGTGATTTCCTCCATGACAACGTCCATGGCCTGAAGGCCGGCCGTCGTGTCTTCGGTCCAGTCGCCCGTCTGTTGAAAGAATCGCCGAACCGATCCGTCGTGCATGAGCAGAACGCTTTTTACGGGGGAGGTATATTCCCAGCGCAGGGAACCGGGTTTCTGGAAGAAAAACCGGCCCTCGGAGAGGATCGGGCGGACAAGCATCCGCATTTCTTTCTGCTGGGTAAACTCCGCCCTAATCGACCGGATGGCATTGCCTTCCCGGCGCAGGGCCTCGAAGCTGTCAGCCCAACCGACCAGCAGTAGGAATGCAATGGCGGAGGCCCCCAATGGCATCCATATGTCTTGAGCGCGTTTCATTCGGCGTCTGTCAGGAATCCTCGCATGGGGGTTCAGGCCATGCCGCCATTAACACCGATGACCTGACCGGTGACATAGGAGGCATCTTCGGAGCACAGAAAGCGTACCACCCGTGCCACCTCCTCCGGCCGGCCGATACGGGCCATCGGGATCATGGATTTGATGTGAGGCACCGGCGCGTCTTTGATCATGTCCGTATCGATCAGTCCCGGCGCCACCACGTTTACCCGGATACCGAGTCGACCCACCTCTGCGGCCAGGCAGCGGCTGGCCGCAATGACCCCCGCCTTGGCGGCTGAGTAGTTGGACTGCCCCCGATTGGCCACCAGACCGGCCACCGAGGCTATGGAGACGATGCTGCCATGCTTCCGACGGATCATGGATTCGATAACAGGCTTCGTACAATGATAAAAACCGTCCAGACTGGTGCGGATCACCCGGTCCCAGCTCTCCTTGGACATCATGACAAAAAGGCCGTCCGAGGTGATGCCGGCGTTATTGATCAGAACGTCGATGGGGCCGACCTCCGAGAGAATCGTGGAAATGGCGTCAGTGGCGGCGCGGCGGTCGGTAACATCAAAGCCGACGGCCTGTCCCCGGGCACCCTGTGCCGTGACCAGGGAGACGGTCTCGAGAGCGCCCGCTTCATCGGCACGGTAATTGACGGCCACCGTGTACCCGCTGCGGGCCAGCTCGACACTGACGGCCCGGCCGATACCTTTGCTGGCCCCTGTTACCAGGGCGATGGGGGGATCTGTGAAGGCTTCCATGACCATAAGCGGAATCCGATGGTGATGGCGGGGGGCCGTTTCCGGGGCCCTCCGATGGGGTTAGGGTCATGACAACGCCGAGCCCATCATACCCGGTCTCGGGCCCTACCCCGAGCGCATGACTTGAAGCACGACCTCTCCGATGATATCGGTACCGATTCTGGAGGTGCCTCTGATTTCTCTAAACCCCTCGAATTTGAAACTGTTGGAGGCTTCGGTAATGATCAGGGTCCCCGGGATCAGCCGATCGGCAGAGAAGCGCGCCTCTTTGACGCCGACAATCCACCCCCTCTTGTCGGCAGCGGGCCCTTCCGTCAGCATTCGATCCAGACCGTTGCTGAGTCCGGAGGTCTGGGCCACCAATTCGATGATCAGCAGAGGACTGACTGTCGATCCGTCGAATCCCGGCCATCGATCCCTGACCCTTGCTTGGGATACGGCGTGGTTTCTGTCGACGGCCAGGATATCGTCGATCAGAAGCATGGGCCCTCGGTGGGGAAGAAGGTCTTCCAGATCGGGTGGATGGTCTCGATCCGTCACTATGGAACCGGTTTTTTCCAAAAAGGGGAATTGATGGATTGCACTTTGTCTCTGTCATGCTAAAGTTCATAGCTTTAACAAACCCATACTACAGGCGACCTCGGCTGTAAACCATCCGAGACGCCTTCGCCGTCAGCCTCTGATCCACGGGGTTGCCGGTGTGGACAGGATAGCCATGGACGATCTGATAGACCAGCTGAAACTAAAAATCGTCGAACTGCTGAATCTTGCCACTGTCGATCCGAACGGCATCGATCCGGACGAGCCTTTGGTGGGCGGGCGGCTTGGCATTGATTCCATCGACGTTCTGGAACTGGTGATGATGATGGAAAAAGACTACGGAATCGTCATCGACAGCAAAGAGCGGGGCGCCGAGGTGTTTGCATCCCTTCGAACCATGGCCGGCTGCATCAAGAATTCATCGGCCCCGCTTCCCTCGTGACCGTTCTTCCCGTTTATATTCGTGGTATGGGCATCGTTTCGGCTCTCGGCTGCGGCCTGGAAGACACCGTCAAGGCGCTGACCTTGGGTCGAAGCGGATTGGCCCCGCTGACACGGTTCAAACCCGCCTCCCATCGCCCCCTAATAGTGGGCGAGGCTCCTCCGGGTCTTTTGAAGCCAGGAATGCCGGTGGCGCATCAGTTGGCCATACAGGCGTCGGACCAAGCCATGGGGCACCCCCTGCAGCCCCCTGATGTCATCGTCGTTGGAAGCACTACCGGCGGCATGGACATGACCGAGGACCGTCTGCGTTTCGGCGACGGCGTCGCCGGCGATTTCAGCCAGCACGGGCTGGGTACGGTGGCGGTCGCCCTGGCCCGGCGCTACCGCTGCCGCGGACCGGTATTGACGGTAACCACAGCCTGCTCCTCCGGGGTGTCGGCCCTGGCTCTGGCCCTGGCGTTGTTGAGAGCCGGTCGGGCCAAGCGAGTGCTTGTCGGAGGTGTGGACTCCCTGTGCCGCCTGACCTACTATGGGTTTAGATCTCTGAAACTGATCGATCCGTTGGGTGCCAGGCCGCTGGATGCGGATCGCCGAGGCCTCTCGGTGGCGGAAGGGGCGGCCATGTGCCTGCTTGAGGCCTCCGAAGCGGCCTGTGATCGGATCGAATTGATGGGTGCCGGCTTAAGCTGCGATGCCTTCCATCCGACCCTACCCCATCCGGAGGGTGAAGGGGCTCTGTCTGCGATGCGGCTGGCCTTGGACCGGGCGGGTCTTGAGGCCGGGGACATCGATGCCATTCATCTCCATGGCACCGGCACTATCGACAACGACCGCATAGAGATGGGTGCCGTGCGTTCTCTTTTCGGTGACAGAATGCCTCCGTTTTCTTCGGTCAAGGGGGCGACGGGGCACAGCCTTGCCGCCGCCGGTGCCATCGGAACGGTGATGGCGGCTCTATCCATCGACCGGGGGGTGATCCCCGCCAACAGCGGCTGCCGGGTGCCGGACCCGGCCCTTGGCGTCGAGCCCTTGGCGGCGCCGCTTCGGATCCGACCGGAAAAGATCCTCGTCAACGCATTCGGTTTCGGAGGAAACAACGGGGCCGTGGTGGTTGGTCGCAGTAACCCGGACCGGCGGAAAATCGACACCCCTGACGACGGTCGGCTTCGGGTAGCGGGGTGGTCTGCCATTACCGGGGCCGGTATGACCCTTGAAACCCTTGATCGGATCCGGCTCCGGAAATCCTGCCGGGGACGATACCCGGCCGCTGAGGTGGGCAGGATGATGCCAAGCCCAGCCATTCGCCGTGTCAAACGGCTATCTCTGATGACCATGGTACTGGCTGCTGAAGCCATCAAACACACCGATTTCCCAGGTCCGATCGAAGCGGTATTCGCCGGAACGGCTTGGGGATCGCTGTCGGAGACCCACGATTTTCTTACCGCCCTTTTCGAGAGCGGCGAACAGTTTGCCAGCCCAACGGATTTTATCGGTTCCGTGCACAATGCGCCTGCTGGCCAGGTGGCCATGATGACCGGTGCGAAGGGGGTCAATTTGACTCTCACCGGCGGCAACGACTCCTTTGAGCAGGCCCTCTTATCCGCCGAGCTGTTGGCTCCCGACGCAGGGGCGGTTCTGGTGGTCGGCGCCGACGAAGGCCATCCGGTTCTCTCGCCCCTATTCGACTCGTCGGTATCCGCCGATGGGGATCCGTCGGATGGCGGTGGGGCTCTGGTACTGACCCGGGAGGCGATCCCCGGGGCCCCGACGGTCGAGACCGTCCACATCGAGATCGGCCTGGACGGACCCCCTTCTGTGGACGAGCTGGTGAAGCGTCTGGGAGGGCGGACAGGGGTCAAGAACCGGTTCGGCCTCCTGCTGGCGGGAATCCCGGCGGCAGAAACCGACAGCGCCCAGAATCAACTGAAGGCGTTTTCCCGTTTGACCGGCTACAGCGACCACCGGATCGACTATCGTGAACTGACCGGGAACTATGCCGCCGCATCCGCCGTGGCCACGGTATTGGCGGCATCCCTGGTGGACAAACGGCGATCGTTCCGACCCCGGCCGCCTCGGCTTGGAATCAATGCCGTCAGTGGATCGATTCTCGTGCTCGGACTGGGGCAGGTCGTCTCTGCCGTCGTGGTGTCTCCCCCATGAGAATACTGCTGGTTTCCGCAAACACTTCCATCGACCCCTATCCGGTCTATCCCCTGGGGTTGGATTATGTCGCCGGGGCCATAGGAGACCGCCACGAGGTCCGGATCATGGACGTGAATACCCTGTCGTCCATGGCGGATCTCAGTGGCCAGGTGCGGGGGTTTGATCCCGGCCTGATCGGTGTGTCGATCCGGAATGTGGACAACACCGAGGCCCAGGACCCCAAAGGATTCATGGACGGCTACCGGAAGATGATCGGTGAGCTCAAAGCTGCCAGTGGGGCTCCGATCGTACTCGGTGGCAGCGGCTTTACCATTTTCCCATCCCAGATGATGGGGGCGCTGGGAGCCGACTACGGCATTGTGGGGGAAGGAGAGCGCTTGGTCCGTCTGGTCGACGCCCTGGAAAAGGGTGAGGATCCCCGACTGCTGACCGGGGTCATGGTGGCTTCGGAAGGGGTCGATGTCCCCCGTCCCCTGACCCGTTCCTTTCACCGTCGGTTCGATCCGGAAACGGCCCATTTGGGTTTCTACCTCAACAAGGGGGGGATGCTGAACCTCCAGACCCACAGAGGGTGCTGTTTTCGCTGCATCTACTGCACCTACCCCCACATCGAAGGACGTCGGCTGCGGCTCATCGACCCCGAAGAGGTGGCCGATACGGCCATGGCTCTTCAGCGGGCGGGGGCCGCCTATCTGTTCATCACCGATTCCGCCTTCAACGCCGATATCGATCACAGCCTATCGGTTGCAGAACACTTCCGTAAATCAGGGCTTTCCATTCCCTGGGGAGCCTTTTTTATTCCGAACCGGATGCCCGACCGGTATTTCGAAAGGCTGAGGAGCGCTGGCCTGACCCATGTGGAATTCGGGACCGAGTCGTTCTGCAACCCGGTTCTGGAAGCCTACGGGAAGCCTTTTCGTCGGCAGGAGGCCCTGGACGCCCATCGGTCCGCGCTGGCGTCCCGTCTCCATGTGGCCCACTACCTGCTACTCGGAGGACCGGGAGAAACCCAGGAGACTCTCGACGACACCCTGGAGACCGCTCAGGGGTTGAGGAACTGTGTGCTGTTTTTTTTCTGCGGTATGAGGATTTATCCCAATACCGCACTCTATGACCGGGCCCTAAAAGAAGGGCAGGTGACGGTCGATCAGGATCTTCTGTCGCCGGTGTTCTACCGCTCCCCGTTCGTCGACAGCCGGGCGATTCACCGGCAGCTGGAGGCTGCAGGGAAAGACCGGCCGAACTGGGTGATCGGATCCGGTGGGCAGGAGACGGCCCGGACCTTGCTTCGACTCTATGAAAAAGGGTATAAAGGCCCTCTTTGGGAAATGCTTAGGTGCTAGCAGATGAGACCCCCAGTTCAGGGCCCGCTGCCAGCCGTCGACACATGGAGCAATATGGCTTTGGAACCACCACGACCGCCCCGCCCCTTGTCCCCGGAGCCGATTCGATCCGAAAGGAAGATACCGGAAGATGCGGTCTGGTTCGACGGCCATTTCCCACAAGAGCCGATTCTGCCCGGTGTCGCTCAACTGTGCCTGGTCGAGGAGATGCTGGGGCGTCACACTGGCAATACTGCCCGGGTATCCCGACTGCGAAGGGTTCGATTCAAGCTGGCCATACACCCGGACGATACCCTATCCATCGAGGCCTTGCCCATCGACGAGAGTGGGCAAGCCTATTCCTTTAAACTATTCAGCCGGGGGGAGCTTTGCTGCTCGGGCATCATGGAACTCGAACGGCCGGTGCCTTGACGGTTGATGCCCAACCGCCCGCACCGAATGTGACCATCGGTGCACACCCAAGGAGACGGAAACAACGATGTCGACAGATCTGGACCAAACCATTCTGCGCGTGGCAGAAATCATGATCAATGAATTGAAACTTGAAGATGTCACCCCCGAAACTTTCGATCCGGATATCGACCTCGTCGACGAGGTGGGGATCGACAGCATGGATCTGGCAACGGTTGCCCTGGTTCTCAGGGATGACTACAGTGTCAGGATTGACGAAGACGATTACCCCAAACTGACAACCGTTCGCCTGATAGCGGAATATCTGCAGCAGAAGCTGGCGGCGTGACATGCGGGGAACGGAAGCGATCGTGACCACGGCACCTCAACCCTTTCGGCAATCAGCTGGCAACCAAGTGGATCCGCCCTGCAAATTCAGCGATCTCATTTCAGCTCCCGAGGTGAAAAACCGGTGGGAAAAGGTTCGTCGCTATTTTTTTCTTCGGGAGTCCACTTACGACATGACGTCCCGGTGCAACATCCGATGCGACGGATGCTACTATTACGAAGGCGAAAAGCAGCTCGTCACCGACAACGAGGCCATCGGCGATTGGCGAGCCCTCATGGCCGCGGAGAAAGCACGGGGCGTCACATTCGTGGTGCTTGCCGGGGCGGAGCCCTCCCTTGCCATCGACCGGTGCCGTGTCTGTTACGACGCTATTCCTTTGGGCGCCATCGCCACCAACGGACTGAAGCGGTTTCCGGACGACATCGGCTACCGAATTCACCTATCCGTATGGGGCAATGACCGGACCAGCCTCCGGGTCCGAAACGCAAAGCACATGCTGGATCGACAGATCGACAACTACCGGGGGGATTCCCGTGCCGTGTTCGTCTACACCTTTACCCGGTACAACATTTCCGAATCCGAGGAGGTCGTCGGCCGTCTGGCTCAAGAAGATTGCCGGGTGACTTTCAACATGTTTTCGGCCCCGGTCGGCTACAGGGGTGATCTCGGGCATACCGACGCCTCCCTCGCCAACACCCGGAAGACGATGGACCGTCTGCTGGCGGCGTTCCCCGACCATGTCTTGTTCTCCCGATACAATGCCGTCGTCCATACGCATCCCATGGGGCTTCACAGCCTGTTCGGATGCCCCTATCCCCGTCGCCAGCCGTCCGCCACCATCGGGTTGAGCCGGTCCTTCCGCCAGTATCGGGCAAATCTGACCTGGAACCGGGACGCCGCCTGCTGCGTTCCGGACACCGACTGCCATGACTGCCGCCACTATGCCGCCGGAAGCGCGATCGTGACGGCACGGCTGTTCCGCCATGCCGTCGACCCGGCCACCTTCCGCTCTTGGCTTGACTATGTGGACAATTATCTGGCTGTATGGGTGATGCCCTATATCAAGGGATCGCCCTTGTGCAGCGTCCCGATATCTCCTCCCGGCTTCGAGCTGCCCTCCGACTGAAGGAGCCACCGATGAAAACCGTCAGTTCCCTTCTGGACGCACACTGGTACGAACGCTACAAGCGCATCTCCAAGCTTAACATCAGAAGCTCGATCTACGACGTCACCAACCGCTGCAATCTGCGCTGCAAGGGGTGCTTCTTCTTTTCATCCGGCGAGCACGAGGCCGCCCCCGAGGAAACCGACCTCCGTCAATGGGAAGCATTCGTCGACAAGGAGATGGGGCGAGGGGTCAATCTGGCCATTCTTATTGGCGGCGAGCCGACCCTCTGCCTTGACCGGGTGGAGGCATTCTACCGGCGGCTGCCCACTTTCTGCGCTACCAACGGGTTGATCAAGGTTCCCAGGGACCGGTTTCCCGACATGATGATCGGCATTTCCCTCTGGGGCGACGAGGCGGACGAAACGACCCTTCGGGGGAAAGACACGTTTGCCGTCTCCAGCAAGAACTACGAAGGGGACCCACACACCTATTATCTCTTTACCATTACCCCTAAACAGATCGGCAAAACCGAGAACGTTATTCGAAAAATTCGAGATGCGGGCCTCAAGGTGCACATGCAGCTGCTGTCCAACGACGAAGGGGTCGACGGATTCAGTTGGACAACAGGGGAACTGTCGGCCATCCGTGATGAAATGGATGAGATGCTGGAGGCCTACCCCGATACCGTCATCTCCTCCAAGTATTACCATGAAATCATCACCACCGGGAAAATGCTGGATCGGCGGTTTGGCTGGATGGAATGCCCCTCGGTTTCCGACCCCCTCGACGATCGATCCCCTAAACCCAAACGGCTGACCAATTTCATCCGGTGGGCCTCCGATCTCGACACCATGCACCGATGCTGCACCTCCGAAACCCGGGACTGCACGACCTGCAAGGACGGAGCGGCCCATATGAGCTGGGTGATGGTGAACAAGCGGGCCCACATGAGAAGCTCCCGGGATCTTCAAAACTGGATCGAAATCTATGAGATGTTTGCCAAACTCTACCAGTTCATTCCCTGGTAGCCCATCCGACGCCGCCGACTGACATGAAAACCAATGCCCCCGTCATTATCGGTTACGACGCCGTATCTCCTTTGGGAATAGAGCTCGAGGACCAATGGCAACGGGCCCTCGAGGGCCGGAGCGGCGTCGGCCTCCTGACACGGTTCCCAACCGACAGGGATTTTCCGGTGCAAATCGCCGGAGAGATCGACGCCATCGACCATTTGCCCTATCCGTTTCTGTCGGCAAGAGAGCAGGCAAGGTGGCCGTCACCGATTTTCAAGGTTGCACTTCTGACCGTTCACCGCGCCCTGGAGAGAAGCGGCCTGATCATCACGCCGGAAATAGCTCCCCGCGTGGCGGTGACCTACAGTTCCGCTGTGGGGGGAGTGGACGCCTTATTGGCGGCGGACCGGCGGTGGATCGCCGAGGGACGGCTTCCCATGCCGTGGTCCAACCCCAATGCCTGCATTAACATGGTCGGGGGCGTCGTGTCCATGTGGACGGGAGCAAGGGGGCCCATCAGCGCCACCATCACCGCTTGCGCAACGGGGGTCACTTCGGTCATCGTCGGTACCATGCTGCTGGCTCTGGGCCGAGCGGACGTGGCCATCTGCGGTGCGGTGGACATGGCCCTCGTCGAACCCATCGTTGCCGGGTTTGCGACGATGAACGGGGCCTACGTCCCTAAAGAAGGCGCTCCGCCTGAGCCTCCGGAGCGGGCCAGTCGCCCCTTTTCCGCCGGCCGCAGGGGGTTCGTGATTTCAGAAGGGGCCGGATGCATCGTCATCGCCACGCCGGAGTTCGCCAACACCCACGGATTGCCCTATTCTTGTGGGGTTGCCGGATGGTCCATGACCTCGGACGCCCACCACTTTGTCTCGCCCTATCCGGAAACCGTTACTCGATGCATTGCCGAGGCCATATCCGATGCGGGTGTCGGCCCCGATCGCATCGATGCGATCAACGCCCATGCCACGTCGACCCGGGTCGGCGACAAGGTGGAGGTGGAGGCCTTGAAAGCGGTTTTCAGTGGGCAACTGCCGCCGGTAACCGCCAACAAATCCCTGACCGGCCATGCCATGGGGGCTTCCAGCGCCATCGAAGCCATTTTTGCCCTTCGGGGACTCGAGGATCAGCGGCTGCCGCCGACGATCAACCACAGGCCCGACCCGGAACTTGACATCGACTGTGTGGCCGAAGGCAGCCGGAGTGTCCAACAGGAATATGTGCTCAAAAACGCCTTTGGTTTCGGAGGCTGCAACGCATGCATCGTTTTTCGGAGATGGGGCTGAGCCCCCTGGTGGAACCATGAAAGCACCTCTCAATAGACGGGTTTTCGTTGTCGGCTACGATGTCGCCACCGCCCTTGGTAACGATTTGGAGCGGACCTGGGAGCGGGCGGTGCGGGGCGAGAGCGGATTCAGGACCCTTACCCGCTGTCGGGTGGACACACGGAGCAATGTGGTTGGGGAAATCCCGGATTGGGATCCGCGCGCCATCGACGGGATCGGCGGGCGGGATGCCGGTAACTGGGAGGCGAGCTTCGTCCACCTGACCATGGTCCTCTGCAAACGGGCCCTGAGTCATGCCCGCCTGGTCATCGACGGGGACGCCGGTCCCAGAACCGCCTGCTTGGTCGGCTCCGCCCTCAACGGTACCGACGCTTACCGAGTGGCCATGGAAAACTACACCCGCCATGGGCCCACAAAGATCAGCCCCTATCTCCTGCCCAATCTCTGCGCCAACGTGCCGGCCGGAAAGGCCAGTATGATGCTGGGATTTACCGGCCCCATCTTTTCCCCCCAGGGTGCCTGTGCTTCCGGGAATCATGCCATTGCCTTGGGCGCCCGAATGATTCGCGACGGGGACTGTGACTTTGCCCTCGCCGGCGGGGTGGAAATGTGCCTTGTCCCTGAAATTATCCAGGGGTTTGCCAATATGTGGGCAACCATCAAGGTGGGCTCCAATGACCGGGCCCATGGGGATCCGGGCCAGGCCTCAAGGCCCTTCAGTATCGACCGGAAGGGGTTCGTGCTGGCGGAGGGAGGAGGCGTGCTGGTTCTGGCCGCCGAAGAGGTGATGCAATCGTCGGGGTTGTCCCCCAAAGCGGAGGTCCTCGGTGTCGGCTGGACCTCGGATGCCCATCACTTTACGCGGCCCAATCAAACGACGGTGGTTCGAGCCATTCACGAAGCCATCGACGATGCCGGCCTCTCCCCCGCTGACATCCACTATGTCAACGCCCACGGCACATCCACCAGCAAGGGGGACCTGGTTGAAATCGAAAGCCTGCGGACGGTGTTCGGTCCCCTTCTGGCGCGGCTGCCGGTATCTTCCAACAAATCCCAGCTGGGTCATTCCCTCGGTGCGGCGGCGGCGGTCGAAGCGGTCCTGGCCATCGAGGGTATGCAACAGGGGCTGTTGCTGCCGACGATCAACCATATTCCGGACCCGGCCTTGGCCGATGTGGATGTGGTCCCGAACCATTCCCGCCGCCATCCCCACGAGACGGTGCTGACCAACGCTTTCGGTTTCGGGGGGACCAACTGCTGTCTGGTTTTCAGAGGAGTGTAGCGTGTGAAACCCAAACCGTTTGTCACCGACCCCCTGAACAGCCATCCTTGCTACGTGCGGGAGACGATCAGCGGCCGGGTGTGGCATCGATGCGACCTGCGGACCCTGTATGCCGACACTGATAGGAGTCAGGTGGTGTATCATGCCAACTATCTGCGGTATTTTGAATACGGACGGGCGTCTTTGATGAGGGATGCGGCCTACCCTTACCGCGAGATCGAGGAAAGCGGGTATGTGTACCCCATCATCAAGGTGGACATCGACTATTATCTGCCCCTCCACTACGATGACGCCATGTACATTCATACCCGACCGGGTCCCATGGAGCGGGTTCGGCTACAGTTCGACTACGTCATCACCCGAACCGACGGTACCGATATCGTGTGTCGGGGATTCACCCGCCACTGCGCGGTCAATGCCTCCGGCATCCCGGTAGAAGTGGACCAGAAGACGGTGCAGCTATGGGACATATTCCCGATCTAGGCCGGAGGGAGCGGCTTCCCGCGACCTTCGGCATCCCTGACTATGCCGGCGACCATCATCTGTTGGGCAGGGCGGTCCTTCCGGCTGTGGACGCCATGGAAGTGCTCGCGCGAGGCGTTCGATCCCATGATCCGGACCGCCCGGTAACGGTCATGAGGGCGATTCGCTTTGAGAAGTTCCTTTACCTCGATCACCACAGCCCCCGGATCGGTGCGTATGTCGATCTGGAGGTCCTGGAAAGCGGTGCGTTGGGTGCCGCTCTTGTCACCCGTTCTCGGGCTCCGGGGGCCGCCATCACCCGCACCAAAACCCATGCACGGGCAGTGTTTTCAAGGGAATCCCCACCGCCTTCGATACCGCCTGTCGACCCCGCCGCCCTCCGGACCGAGGAGTCCATAAGTCCGGAAACGATATACAGAGACTTCGTGCCCTTCGGGCCCGCCTACCGGAACCTGGGATCACCGGTGTCGCTATCTTCCGAGGGAGCGGGGGCCCGCCTTCTCAGCCCTGAGGTCTCCGGAGACAGAACCGTTCGACTGCTGGGCAAGGGATTTCCCCTGGACACCGCTTTTCATGTCGCGTGTGTGTGGGGGCAACGGTATGCGGGAATCGTCGGTTTTCCGGTGGCTATCGACTGGCGTGTAGTGAATGCCCCCCTGCAAGGGGGCTTGGTCTATGACTGTTGCGTCAAGCCCAGGGAGATTGATTCTACCGGTTTCACCGTCGATTTGTGGATTCTGGATGGGTGGGGTCGGCTGAGAGAGACCGTCGCCGGACTGTCCATGCGGGATGTGAGCGGCGGTAGACTGACGCCGCCATCGGGGATGGTCCGCGCCCCCTGATGAGCCCCCTGCCATTGGCGAGTTCCGCCGGTTTGTCGGCATCATGGAGCGGTGTCATGCCGGCTGTCGACACTGTCGTCACCCGGGGGGATATTGCCAGGGGGGCCTGGCTCGGATCCGGCCGATCCATTGTGGCGGGGTATTGGGGTCTCCAGGAACGCCATGACGGCCTTTCTGACGGCCCATCTCAGGAAAATATAGGAGTATTCAGCCCCGGCAAGGGCCATGCCTAAGAGAAATACCAGATGAGACAGCCCGTAGGCAAGGGGACCTCCGATCCCGACGATCAGGGGTTCCCTGGTGTAGACCGAAACGGCCCCCAAGAGGCTGATCAGGGGCCACCCGATGATGTAGCTGAGAATGATTGCACCCACCCCGGTCAGAATGCGCAGGGTGGGGGGCTGCTTGAACGCGCTGAGGTCGGCCTTGTCTTCCACCGCCGACCGGACGAAGGGGATGCGAGCGGCGCGTTCGGCCATCTTTTTCAACCATAGAGGCATCATCCCCCTATAGGGGCAGATCGGGGCCCCGTCAACCGGAACCCGCCCCGCAAGGGAGATGCTTCCGAGTCTTTTCGGGCAAGAAGGCGATTATGGCCACTCGAACAGATGCCAGCGGCTGGGACTTTTTCGATCGGTTCTATTGCATTTCCTTGGCCGAACGGGAAGACCGACGGCAAAGCGCCCGGCATCAGTTTGTCAGGGTCGGTCTATCAGACAGGGTGGAATTTTTAATTGTCGACAGACATCCGGAGGGGAGCGAGGCAGGCATCTACGACTCCCACATGACCTGTCTACGGAAGGGGCTGGGATCCGGTGCCAGACGCATGGTGGTCTTCGAGGACGACATCGTCTTTGACCAGTTCTGCCCACGACGGCTGGCCGCCTGCACCCAGTATCTATCTGCACTACCCCAGTGGAATCTGCTGTTTCTGGGGTGCTTGGTTTCAGGCAGTCACCAGACCCCTTGCGCTGGGGTTCGCAGCGCCCGGTATCGGTGCCTCGCTCACGGCTACGGGGTGAGCCGGGAATTCGCCCAGACCCTGGTTCACAAGCCCTGGGACGGTTTACCCTTCGATGCCATGCTCGCCGGGCTCGACGTTACCCCCTACGTGATTTACCCGGCCATCGCCTTTCAGAGCAATTCCCCCTCGGACAACCGGCGCCACCGCACCCTTGAGCGGGTGCGGCGACTATTCGGGGGGCTTCTCATCATTCAAAAGGTGAATGAACGCTATCACCGTCACCGGCGGGTGGTGCTCATGCTGCATCTGCTGGGGGCCCTGACCTTGGGGGCACTGCTGCTTTGAATCGCACGACACCGGAAGTGACGGAACTCAGTTCCGTCAATTGGATCCTCCTTATAGCGGTCCTTTTGATAACGGCGGCAATGTTGGGATTTTCCCTCACCCGCCTTCATGTGGATACGGATGTCGTCAGCGCCTTGCCTGACGACGGCGGTGCCGTCTCCGACGCGGTGGATATTTTCAAGCATCACCCCATCCAGGATCAGATCGCCGTCGATATCGGGCTGCCCGCCCCGGACCCTGAGCGACTCGTGAGTCTCGGGGACGCCGTGGAAAAACGCTTTCAGGAAAGCGGGCTTTTCGCCAGCGTCGGGGTCGACGCTTTTCAGAAGGGGTTGCCGGATCTGGTTGGTCGAATCGTCACGCATCTACCCTACCTGTTCAGCGAGAAGACCCTTGAAGCCCAGGTTCAGCCCCTGATCCGCACTAGGGCCATCCATGACAGGGTCCGCCTCATTCACGATCAGTTGACCCGCCTTGATGGGATCGGACAAGCCGGAATGATTGCGAAAGACCCATTGGGGCTGAGAGAGCTCAAGATGTCGGGCCTTATCGATCTGGCGCCCACCCAGGACGCCCGCATCTACAGGGGCAAACTGTTGTCCGGAGACAGCCGGCATCTGCTGGTGGTGGCCCGACCCGTTGGATCGGGAACGAATACGGCCGATGCCCGGAATCTCGATCGCCTCATGGCGTCGGTTGAAAAACAGGTGATCACTGACGGAGATATCGGCGGGAGCGATGTCACGCTGACGCCGGTGGGGGCATTCAGAGCCGCCCTCGACAATGAAACCATCGTTCGAAAGGACGTGCGCAACGCTCTGATTCTTGCCACCCTGGGAATCGCTGTCATGCTGATCGCGGCCTTTCCCCGACCCTGGCTGGGGCTATTGGCCCTGCTGCCGGCCGTCGTCGGGACCGTCGCTGCCCTTTTTGTCACCTCCCTGTTTACGGAGTCGTTGTCCATTATGGCCCTTGGGTTCGGCGGGGCCATTGTCTCCATCACGGTCGACCACGGCATTGCCTATCTGCTCTTTCTGGACCAGCCCCAGGGTGGTGACGGCAGAGGCGCCTCCCGGGAAGTGTGGGCCGTCGGACTCCTGGCGGCGCTGACGTCCATGGGGGCATTCGCTGTTCTGGGCTTCAGCGGTTTCCCTGTTTTCGAGCAACTGGGATGGTTCACCGCCATGGGAATCGGGTTTTCCTTTCTGTTCGTGCACGCCGTATTTCCCCTGATGCTCCCCCGGATGCCCCCGACCCCCAAAGCGCGAATCCTGCCCTTGAGGGGGTGGGTGGACCGGCTGGCGGGTGCTGGAGACACCGGCGCCTGGCTCTGTCTCGGTCTCGCCGTGCTCCTCGCATTTTGGATGCGGCCCCGGTTCCTCGTGGATCTCAAGGCCATGGGGACGGTGACCGATGCCACCATGGCCGCCGATCAACTCATCACCGAGGTGTGGGGGGACATGTTCAACCGGGTATTTATCATGACCGAGGCCGACACCCTCCCGGCCCTCCAGGAAAAAAACGACCGACTTCTCGATATCGTCGAAGCCGCCAGGGCTGAGGGCTGGGTGACGTCTGGCTTTCTGTCCTCCGATATCTTTCCCGGTGCCGGACGTCGGGAGGCAAATCTGTCCGCCTGGACGGCATTCTGGAGCCCCCAACGGGTGAGGGGTCTTCGCCTCGAGCTGAATCGCGCTGGCGATCGATTCGGCTTTTCATCCGATGCCTTTTTGCCGTTTTTGGAAACGCTGTCAGTGAGGGGAAGCGGTGACGATACGGTCGGAATTCCTTCTGAAACCCTCGATCTCATGGGGATCGTCAGAGATCTGGAATCGGGCAAGTGGCGTCAGTTCACGGGAATGGGCACCGGACCCGGATATTCTGGCGACGCATTTCGGGAATCCCTGGCTGAAACAGCAAAAATCTTCGATCCACTGTTGTTTTCAGAGCAAATGGGCCGTCTTCTCTTTGACACCTTCTCTCGGATGCTCGTCATCCTTGGCATCAGCGTTGTGGTACTCCTCTTTTTCTTTTTCGTGGACTGGCGGTTGACCCTGGTATCCCTGCTGCCCATCGCCTTCTCCTTTGTCTGCACTCTGGGTACGCTCGGATTGATAGGCCGGCCCCTGGACATCCCCTCCCTGATGCTGGCCATCATCGTCCTCGGGCTGGGGATCGATTACTCCCTGTTCTGGGTTCGATCCTACCAGCGTTATCAGAACCGAAGTCATGAGCATTTCACCCTCATTCGAATGGCGGTGTTCATGGCTTCGGCCTCGACCCTAATCGGGTTCGGCGTCCTGTTGACGGCCGAACACGCTCTCCTCAAATCCGCCGGCATCACCTCATTTCTGGCCATTGCCTACGCGCTCACAGGGGCGTTTTTCATATTGCCGCCCATTTTGGATCGCCGCTTCGTAGACCGTCCGCCCCCGCCGTCAACCATTGGGGCGAGCGTCCGATACCGGTACCGAAACATGGAAGCCTATCCCCGGCTCTTCGCCCGTTTCAAGCTGCGCCTGGACCCCATGTTCGAGGAGTTGGATCACCTCCTGGAGACCGCTTATCCCATGAAAACCATCATCGACATTGGCACCGGATACGGCGTGCCGGCGTCCTGGCTGCTGACCCGCTTCCCCGACGCCAGGGTGTTCGGTATCGAACCGTTGGCGGATCGCGTCCGTGTGGCCTCGAGGGCTCTGGGATTGCGGGGGGAGATCCGCCAGGGTGCGGCTCCTGAGGTGCCCCAGCCGCCGGAGGCCGCCGACGGGGTCTTCATGCTGGACATGACCCATTACCTGACGGATATGAATCTCGATTTGACATTGGAGGCGGTGGGCCGCAGATTGAAGTCTACCGGTGTTCTGGTGATGCGGGTGGTGACGCCCCCTATCCGACGCTTTCCCTGGTCATGGTGGATCGAAGATCTCAAGGCACGGGTCGTCGGCATCGGGCTCCACCATCGCCGTCCGGAGGAGATGATCGAGAGGATGAGGCGCCATGGATTCAATGTGACAGTCGTTCAGCCGTCCGGTTCCCCCAGAGAATTGGTGTGGGTGGTGGCCGGCCGCAACCTGGATGCCTCAGGAACCAGTGAGGAACGCCATCGGCCGGCACGGTAATCATGCCCTGAGCCAAGGGAGGCGATGGCCTCCGGCGGCCGTTTTATGGCTTTCGGTGCTCATGACCGCCGGTTGCGTGCCGATGATGCCCTCGGGCGACGTGAATTCCTCCGGAACCTACCTGGTCGTGACGGACAGGGTGACAGGGACATTTCGACGCACCTACCATGTGCACCTGCCGCCCGCTGCCGCCGATCGTGGTGATCTCCCCCTGATCGTCGTTGTTCATGGCGCGTTTGATACGGCCGCTGGGATGGAGCGGTATACGGGTTTCAGTGACCTTGCCGACAGAGAAGGACTTATCGTCCTCTACCCCAACGGGATCGGCATTCTCGGGTTGCTTCAGCATTGGAATGCCGGTCACTGTTGCGGTAAGGCGGCCCACGACGATATCGACGATGTTGGTTTCGTGGCCGCCGCCATTCAGGAGGTGGTGGATCGATTCCCCGTGAACCCTCAACAAATATACATGGTCGGGTTCTCCAACGGTGGAATGTTCACTTACCGTTTCGCCGCAGAACGAGGGGAGTTGTTAGCCGGTGCCGCCGCCCTTGCCGCATCCGTCTTCAGTACGGTGGCCGGGGAGGACCACCCGCCCGCACCTCCGGAACCGGTGGCCCCGGTGCCCTTCGTCATCATTCACGGGAGGAACGATACGGACGTGCCCTACTCCGGAAGTCCCAGCCAGAGGAGGGGGACACCCCGGATTTACTGGAGCGTCGAAGAATCCGTCCGCACCTGGCGGATTCGGAACGGCTGCAGACCGTCACCCCTGACCACTCAACTGTTTTCCGGCGCCGTTCAGCTGAAGCGATGGAGCGACTGCCGGAGCGGGGCGGCGGTTTTACTCTATACGATCGATGGGTGGGGCCATGTATGGCCAGGCCCCTTTTTTACCGATGGGCTCGAAGAGGGTCATTCCCTCAAGGGCTTCGACGCGGCGGAGATGATCTGGTCGGCGTTTGAAGCAGCGGCCCCCTGAACAACGTTCTCGGACGCTTTGGATAAATAGACATGGGCCCCAAACACTCCAGACGGTTTCACATGTCCATGGCAGGGTGGACCGCCCTGGTCTGTTTTTCCGCATCCGCCCTGACGTTGCTGTGGAACTGGCGGCTGGCGCCGATTCCTGTCGGTCTTTTTATCGGTATTTGCTTTATGGCCCCGTTCTGTCACCGGCTAGGGTTTTTCTTTCCCGTCGTCAGCCGGGGAACTTCCGGGGAAAAGGCGGTCGCCCTGACCGTCGACGACGGTCCCGACCCCCTGTCGACCCCGCCACTCTTGAAGCTGCTCGGCACATACGGTATCCCGGCAACCTTCTTCGTCACTGGAGAGAAGGCGGCGGCCCATCCAGGGCTGGTCAGGGACATCATTCGTTCCGGTCATGGGATCGGCAATCATTCTTACAGTCATGATCCGTTGTTTTCCTTCAGGACCCCCGCCACCCTTGATCGTGAGATCGAATGCACCCAGGCCGTTCTCGAAGAACTGGGGATTCGACCCCTTGTGTTCAGGCCGCCTGCAGGGATTTTAGGCCCCCGGGTGGGGGATTCGGCCATGAGAGCGGGGCTAACGGTCGTTACCTTTAATCGGCGTGGAATGGATTTCGGCAACCGCCGCATCCAAGGGATGGGCCGAAAAATTCTTGGCAGGATTCGACCTGGGGATATCGTCCTTCTTCACGACGGGTTGCCAAATGGCAGGCGATCCTTGCCCCGCTGGCTGTCCGAGATCGAAGGCCTGTTGACAGGGATCCGAAAGAAAGGGATGGTCGTTGTTCCCCTCTCGGAGCTTATCGACCGTCGGACCATGGCCTTGGTGGTGCCCCCCTCTGGCGATCTGCCTTTGGAGAAAACGGGAGGGGAGGGGGTGAGTCGTCGAGACCGCCAATGCCTCAAGTTGGAAGGCTGCCCCCACGGGGGAATCAAGATTTAGATGGCGGTCGTTGTCGTTCCCGGTATTTGGGGTCGCCCATGCCCAACGGGTTTTCACCACAGCCGCTGTTTCGCCAGCACAGGGGGTCGGAGGCCAGATAATCGCCGGTGAGTTGATACGCCGCTCCCCGGCAACCATAGCAACGGTCGGCTCTTTCACAGGTTCCGCACCCGCCTTTGATGGTTTCCCGATGGTTTTTCAACTGGTTGAGGACGGTGCTGTTTTTGATGATGTCGGCAAGAGGGGTATCCCGGACGTTGCCCACTGAGAGGGTCACCCCCACGCAAGGCATCACGTCCCCTTTCGAGGTGACCAGACAGGAGAAGGAATGCCGCATGCAGCGGTTTCCCACCAGGGGGGGCTGGGGATCCCACCATCTGCCGTAGACGCTTCGGTCGATATCCGACAGCTTCTCGAACAGGTGGTAGAGCTCCTGGGACTCGACCGCGAGCCACTGGTTATTCGCAGCGTTTTCCTGGGGTGTCATTATTTCGAAATAGGGCGCAATGCCCTGGTCTCTAAGCCATCGCCACAACCGCGGCAATTCGGGGATGTTCTGGCGGCAGATGACGGAGCTAACGGCCAAAAAAGCGTCGTTGGAGGGATATCCAGCCTTTTTCAGATGGGATAGAGCCGCTTGTATGATGTGATAGGCGCCGGTTTTTCCCGACAGCCGATCCTGAAGATCAGGGTCGAAGGTGTTCATCTTGAGCACAACCCTGACATGGTGCCGGTGAAGGAATTCCGCGAATGTAGAGCTAATGCCGGTTCCGTTGGTGAACAGCTCCACCGACAGGCCC
Source organism: uncultured Desulfobacteraceae bacterium (assembly GCA_942491115.1). Lineage (GTDB taxonomy): Bacteria > Desulfobacterota > Desulfobacteria > Desulfobacterales > UBA5852 > CALNZV01. The sequence goes on along the minus strand of CALNZV010000020.1, from coordinate 913,932 downwards.
TGGGAGACCATAAAACGGATCATGTCCTCGATATTGGGATAGATGCTGGGTTCGCCCCCAAGAACGATGATCCGTTCGGCACCGATCGCTTTGGCTTGAAGGATGACGTCCCGGTGCTCCGCAGGCGTCAACTCGCCGTTCAACTCCTCCTGTTGGGGGACATAGCAGTAGGGACAGCTGAAATTGCATTTGAGACTGAATTCGATTTCCATCGACAGCAGACGGCCGTCACCAACCGCTTGGGCGACGGCCTGGCGGGGTACTGTAAAGTCGATCAATTGATTGAAGCAGCCGCTCATGTCGGGTTTCCTCCCCATCCGTTAACCGCGGGATTGCGCGGAAAACATCAACCCAAATATTATGTGTTCATTCAGTTATGGTCAAGGAGGTTTCCATCAACAGGGGGTGGCCGCGGAACATCACTCGGCAGCGGCGTCCCTTAAGGGTATCATGAGAAAAATACCGTCATCCGACCCTATTCATGTGGCCGTCCGGGGCAACCGGACCGGGGAGGGCGCTATCCGGTCCCTGGTGACCTCGCTGTTGGACGGTTCCAGCCGCAGCGCGTCCTTCGCCCCCCACGGCACCCGCCGGGAAGAGGTATACCGCATGGCCGTGGCCCTCCGGGACGCCGTTGCCTCTGGGGGCGACCCCCAAAGGCCTGTCTGCCTGTGTGCCGAGAACCGGGCAGTGGTTTCAGCGGCGCTTCTGGCGGCCCTGTCGTCAAAAATACCCATCGTGGTGCCCCATGCTTACACCGTGTCGGCTCTGGAGGCCGCACGAAAAGCCATGGATTTTAGGCTTGCCGTGGTTGACCGCCCCCGATCCCTTCCCCATGGCGTAAAGGCCGTTACCGCGGGCCCGTCGGCATTACCGGAGCGGGCACTGCCACGGATGTCCCCCCTGGAGCCAGACCACCCATGGGTGTATCTGTTTACCGGCGGGTCCACTGGGAAACCCTGCCTCTGGTCCAAAACCCCACGAAACCTTCTCGGTGAAACCCGCCATCTTATTGACCGGTTCCATGTGACTGCCGACGATCGATTCCTGGCCACCGTGCCGGTCAATCATATTTACGGCTTGCTTTATTCCATCCTTCTGCCCCTGGTTTCCGGCGCATCGGTATCCTTGAGAACACCGGCCTATCCAGCGGAAATCCTATCCACCCTGGAAGGGGAGCAGTCCACGGTCCTTGTCAGCATCCCCGCCCATTACCGAGTATTGGCAGGACAGCGGTTCGGCGCTCTTGGTCTGCGGCTTGCCCTGTCCTCGGCAGGCCCCCTCAGGCCTCAAGATGACCAGGCCTTCACCTCCAAAAGCCAGTGCGCCGTCACCGAAATCTACGGCTCAACCGAAACCGGGGGCATCGCCACCCGCTGCCGGGGGCTGGGCCGGCCCTATCTGGTGCCATACAGCGTTGTCGATTGGCGGATCGACGCCGATCGGCTCGACATCCGTTCTGCCTTTCTATCCCCTGAACTGGGAAGGGATGCCGATGGATTCTATTCGGTGCCCGACCGGGTTAAAGCCATGGGCGACCATGGGTTCGAGGTGGCGGGTCGCAATGACGGCATTGTCAAGGTGGGGGGCAAACGGGTCGATTTGGGAAGGGTCACGGAAGTGTTGGGAGGGTGTGAGGGTGTCCGAGATGTTCAGGTCGTTTCGGCGCCAGCCGACAGCGGGCGGGACAACATCCTATTTGCCATCGTGGCGGGCAGCGTCAGCATCGAATCGGTTCAGGCATGGGCAACCCACTCCCTGGAGCCTCACGAGCGGCCGCGCCAAATCAAGGTGGTGGCAGAGATTCCTCGGTCCCGGGCCGGGAAGGTCGACCATGAGTCGATAATGAGACTCTTCGACATCTAAATGAATGCGGTTATGGGGAATTCTCCAGTATGGGTCCTGGCGGCCCTTGGGCATCGGCTCTCCTACTGGCCAAAACTCGCCACCAAGGCCGCGTAAAGACGGTCGATGAGGGACTTTCTTGAATAAAATCTCGGCTAACCGCCAAGCCCCAGCCATCTGAGACCCTCGGCTTGCCACCGTCTGAACGCGGCCTGTGTGGCTCAGACAGTTGCCCAGCATCCGATCCGACACCCACTGACCGCCGATGTGGACCGTCTGGAGCTTTTTGGATAACCGAGAAAATGAATATCGTCCAGAACTCGGGGGTGTTGACGGGTGTGGGCGGGCCTTTTCCCCGGTGACACCAGATCGTTTCGGCTACCGCACTAACGGGCGGATGCAGCCCCTTTCGCCATCCCTTCGTCAGTCGGCCATGTCCCCTGGACCCCGGCAATGGAGAGGGGGATTTACACTAGCGTTGGAGGCTGTCATCGGCCGGCGGGGTGTCCACAGGGTCCTGCTTCAGCCCTTCAGCCTCAACGAATACCCGCTTGATCGCCGGGAAGCCTTTTTTTAGATCCCCATCAAGCCTGGTGATGGCGGCTTCAATGGCGGAAGCTCTTACTTCACCCCTGAACTTGACAGAGATGTTTACCAGGATGAAATCCGGCCCCATATGCATGGTCAGCACCTCATGGACCCGACGGATTTCCTCGTAGGAGTTCGCAATCCGACGGATATCCTCCACCACGGCCATGTTGGCGCTTTCACCGATCAGGAGACCCTTGGTTTCGTAAGCCAGCCAAACGGCGGTGCCGGCCAGGATGAGGCCGATGACGATGGAGGCCGCACCGTCGAACCATAGGATGCCCGTCGCCTGGCTGAGGGCGATTCCGGAGAAAGCGACTCCAAGGCCGATCATGGCGGCGGAATCTTCAAACAAGACCACGAACATGCTGGGATCTTTCCCCCGTTGAACCGCCTCAATATAGCCCCATTTCCCCTTGGTTTTCGTAAATTCCGTCCAGGCGAAATACCAGGCGGCCCCTTCGAAAATCATTGCGAGAACGAGCACGGCGTAGCTGATCAGCGGACGCTCGATGGGATGGGGGTCGAGCACTCGATGGATGCCCTCGTAAATGGAAAACCCGGACCCGACGGCAAAAATAAGGATGGCCACAACAAAACTCCAAAAATAGACTTCCTTGCCGTGACCGAAGGGGAATTGGTCATCAGGGGGCTTTTTTGCCCGGTGAAGTCCATAGAGAAGAAGGACCTGATTCCCGGTATCCACGACGGAGTGGATTCCTTCGGAAAACATGGCAGAGCTTCCGGTAATGATTGCGGCGATAAATTTGGTGATGGCAATCAAAAGGTTGCCGATGAGGGCGGCGATGATGACTTTCTTGGGGGCGGCGGCAGCCACAGGGACCTCCCTAGCTTCCAAGGATTGGGCAGATGACGACCGGCGGCGTCCGGCAGGGGATCAATCCCTATCCGGTGCGGACGCGGACAATGCCCCGTTCCTAACGAAAACGGTCCACAAATACAAGACGATCCCCTTCGTCTTTTGGGTGCTGACGGCCTCAGTGTCAAAAAAGTCGGAATAAACAGAACCCCCGCAGCCCCTTAAGGAGTGGAACGCTCCTGATTTAAGCCGGTGGTTTGTGCGACACCGCAGCCGACGGATCAGCCGACCCGTCACGCGGTACACCCGCGCAGACAGGGTTACGGGAGGAACCAGGAACCGGAAGGAAAATCAATGACGAACCGATCGGCCCATGCAGAAAGATGGATCGCCATTGCCTGGCTGGCAGGATTCGTCATCTCCCCATTCAGTTTGGCCCTCCTGGCCGACGAGGCCGGCAGCAGGGGCATGGGACTGGTTCCGTGGTTGGGGGTCGTCCTCTGGATTTACGGCATCACGGGGTCTTCCTACCGGGATCTGGCAGCCCAGTCCGCCACCGGTCCGGCCATGGAGGTCGACCGGTTAGGCATGGTCTTCGGGAACCTGGCGGGAGCGGCCATGCCCCTGTGCGGCAGAATCGTCGTTGCCCTAGCAGGAGCCACGGGGCTCTTGGTAACGGCCGGCTTCGTCTTTAACGAGGTGTTCGTTTACTGGTTTCCCAATTTTGGATTTGCCTATCTTCTGCTGGGGGTCATCTTGGCCATTCACCTGGCCGGAAAACCTTGGGTCGAAGGATTTCAGGTGGTTTTTTCGGGGACGGCGGCACTTGGCCTGGGGTTGCTGGTGGTCGTCGGTCTGTGGGGATGGGAATCCGGCGGCCCCACAACCATCCCATTGCCGAAGCCTGACGAGGGGGTTCCCCTGGCACTGCTCTGGGTGTTCGTCGGGGTCGAGTGGCTATTCCTGAACGCCGGCCGAGGACCTGAAGCCTCCGGGCTGTATTTTCGATATCTGATGACAGGCCTTATCGGTTCCGGCGTCCTGATCGGCGTCTGGACCTGGGTCACCGTGGGGGCGGTGGCGGCCGATCGGTTGGTCGGATCGACCATTGGGCACATCCTTGTAGCGAAGTCCATCTGGGGTCAATCCGGCAGAGTGACGATTGGTGTCGTTGCCATCACCGGAGTTTGCGCCGCGGTCAACGGTCTGTTTATGTCCCTGTCCGAGATCTGTCGCTATCTGATCGCCAGGGAGCGTCCGACCGCAGCGCCGGGTGCGGATGCCCTCTGGCGGGCTATGCCCCCCCTGGCTTTGGCGGTTGCCATCGGGATCATGATGGCCGTCGGTGCAGCGGGCACCGAAGCGGTCGATACGGCCCTGAGGGCCGGCCTGACACTGGTTCTGATCCATTACGGAGCGGTCAACCTGGCCGCCCTTCGAGGTGGGCGGCGGCGAATCGCCGGGAGGCCGTCGGTGCTCTTCCTTCTATCCAGTCCGTGGTCCAGGGCCGGGGCTGCCATAGCGTTTGCGATCGGCGCGGTGCTGCTCGTCGCCGGGGATCCGGACAAAGTGGCAATAATCGAATTAATGACATCGGCGGTGGTTGCCGTTTTTATTCTCGTTTTCTGTGGATTCTGGGCGAGTGGAGGACGCCTTCGCCGGGGGTCTTAACCGCAAACAACCAAGGGAGGAACCAATGACCTTACTTGTTCCATTCAACTGGAAATGCTGGATTGCTTCGGCGGCCGCCGCTGTGGTCGTTCTTGGACTGGGATGGACCACGGCCGTCGCGGATACGACCGTCGCCCTGATGACCAAAGAGGAACTCAAGCCTCTCATCGGCAATCCCGATGTGGCCATCCTCGATGTCCGAATCGGAAAGGACTGGAAGGCTTCCGAGTTCAAGATCAAAGGTGCCGTGCAGGCAAATCCGAAAACCGTCGACGATTGGAAAGACAGCTATTCGAAAGACCAAACCCTTGTCCTTTATTGCGCCTGACCGGACGAGAAAACCAGTGCCGGTCTGGCACGCAAGCTGATGGACAATGGGTTTACGGACGTTTTTGCTCTGAAGGGAGGATGGCGGGAATGGTTCAGAGCCAAATATCCGGTGGAAGAAAAATAACCAATGCCGATTCCAGCCGAGGGGCCACCAAGGGGTCCCCCCTCGCCGGCTCGGTATTAGCGGCGGGGGCAATGGATCGTTGGGGGGCATCCCCCGTTGCATTTGTCCGGGGGATGCCTACCATGGTTCCATATGATAAGACCGGAAACCGGAAATCCGGTACCCTATCGCAGGCCGGGACAATGGGGTCTCCCTATTGATCCGGCGTCCCCTGTTTATGTGGGAAATGGCAATTGATATCTGCGACCGCAGTCCGCAACGCAACGGATTTCGTCCTGCATTGCAGCCTTCTTTTGCTCCTAAGCATGGATTGGTAAAAATGGACGACAAAGAATACCAGGATCAGGTGAGCCGTTTTCTTCAGGAAAAGTGCTGCGTCGTGGAGGGTGCTGTCGAACCGGTCAATGAGCTTTTCACTCAGTTCATGGAGTGGTGCACAGCAAATCACCTGACCTCTCGGATGATTCAGAAATTTTCCATGGCGGTGGTCAGCCACAACGGCATTTATTTCGATATACAGCGTCACAAAGGGATCATTCGACGGGTATTTATCGGCGTCTCCTCCAAAAAGCACCTTTGCAAGGCCGCCTGACCCGGCGTCCCTGGTGACAACACTGATTTCCGATTCCGCCATGTGCGGCTCTCTTTGAAGAGGGGGTCAATAACAGCCCCCTGGGCCCTTTCTCACGGGGGACTTCCATCCTTTTCGGAAACGACCGTCACCCTTTTCGATAACCGATTCGTACAAGGATGACATTCTGGCTGCCATCTCCCCCGACGACCTTGAGCGGGCGTATGTTATCGCCTCTTCCCCTAAGCGGTTCCGCATCTTCGGGTCTTGAAGAACCTTGACCACCTCCGAGGCGAACTTCCCCGCATGTTCTTCCGCCACTATCGCTCCTATTGCACGCCGAAGAATATCCTTTGTACCCATCACCGCCGTGGAGACCACCGGCACTCCCATGGCCATCGCCTCCAGGAATACCAACCCTTGGGTTTCGGTTCGGGAGGCGAAGACAAAAAGATCGCCGGCGCCATATAGGTCCAGCAGAGAGGTCTCTCGGTCCAGATACCCGACAAAAGGGATATGGTCGTCGATTCCGAGCCGGCGGGCCCAGTTTTTAAGGCCGGGCAGGGCCGGACCTGCCCCGGCGATGACGAACAGTACCTCCGGAATCGAACGGCGCACCCCCGCCAGCACGTCCAGCAGAAAATCAATGTTCTTTTCATAGGCCACTCTGCCCACGGTCAACAAGACGGGTCTATCCGGATGAATCCCTTTCCGGCGTCTGTAGCCGGATTGTTCCCTCGGGTTGAGGAAGATGTCTTCGCTTCCCGTCGGGATGATGTGAATCGGGATGTATACGCCATAGCCCCTGAGCGCGTCCTTCATGGCGCGGGAGGGAGCAATGACGGCATCAACGTGGTTGCAAAACCACCGGGCGATGCTTCGCATGAGGGCAGGGGGTATCAACGGCAGATAGTGGTCAAGGTATTCTTCGAAGTAGGTGTAATAGGTCTCGACCCTCGGGATTCCCAGACGATTGGACAGACGGATGCCGGCGTAATGGGCGATAAACGGTGTTTGAATATGAATCAGATCGAAGGCCTGCCGTCTAAAATGATCGGTGAGAGAAGCCACCCCTCCCGCTCTTCATGATCCGGTCCTCAGGGGCTATCGGCAGGTACCGGGACGGTATCCGTAGCACACGGTCTTCGGCCCTATCCTTGGGCCCGTAAGAGGGGACCACGAGAAGCACTTCATGGCCCAGAGAGAAGAGATCTTTCCGGAAGGTCCCTATGGAGGTGGATACCCCATTGACCCTCGGGAAGTAGACATCTGAAATCATCAATATTTTCATAGCGCCTCGATGTCCTGTGGATCGGCTATCCCCGTTGGATCAACATGCTGTCGGCAGTGGCAATCCAACTCAAATGGCAGAAAAGGATTCGATGGATGTCAGGATCGGGGGCCTCATTCGAATCGACAGGGAATTCGGCCGACGGTCCGGCGCTGCCTATCGGGACCAGGGCTTTGAAAAATATCGGGACGGCATCCTCCATAGGGTTGGCTCCGGGACCAATAGGGGAATGCATTGGCCCGGCGAGTAGATGAAGGCATCTTGCCGGGAAATGCCCGGTGTCGATGCCCTTGACGGACTAGTGGTTGACGATTAATTTCAGGCATATGCTTATTATTGGTTGCCGATTTCTGTCTGCGGAGCTGTAACCCTCTCTTTCCCAGAGGCTCCTTATGACCTTACCGGTTGTCGCTTAGACCCATTGGGTCCATATCAAATCCAGGAGGAGAAACATGTATTTCAAACAGATCGCCGTGGAGGGAATGGGGTGTCTCTCGTACCTGATCGGCTGCCCGGTTGCAAAGGTGGCCTGTGTGGTGGACCCCAAGAGGGATGTTCAGGATTATATCGAGCTTGCCCGGAAAAACGACATGACAATCACCCATGTGTTTGAGACCCATGTCCATGCGGACCACGTCAGCGGAAATATGGAGCTAAAGTCCCGGACAAGGGCCAAGATTCACTTCTTCGAGGGGTCTCCCGTCACCTTCGACCACGTGGCCGTGAGAGAGGGGGACATCTTCGAGTTCGGCAATGCCAAGCTCGAGATCCTAAACACCCCGGGACACACCCCCCATGCCATGTCCATTCTGGTCACCGATCGATCCCGGGGTGAGGAACCCTGGCTGGTGCTGACCGGGGACTGCCTGTTCGTCGGTGATGTGGGCCGGCCGGACTTGGCGGGAGAAGAGCTGATCGGCGAACAGGTGGACAACCTGTACCGGTCCCTCTACGGGAAGCTAGGTCAGCTGCCGGAAAGCGTCGAGGTCTTCCCGGCCCACGGCGAGGGCTCTCTCTGCGGCAAGGGGATGAGTGCCAAGTCCAGCTCAACCATCGGCTTTGAGAAGCGCAACAATCCTGTTCTGGATATGGAGGAAAGTGCTTTCAAGAGCGTTTTTTCCGCCAGCTTCCCCGAACGGCCAAAGAGCTTTACCCACATCATCGAGACCAACAAGCAAGGAGCACCCCTGCTGGAGCGCTGCCCTGTCAGTCGAGACCTCTCGCCGGACCAGGTGAAGGCGCGAATCGATGCTGGCGCTACGGTTCTGGATGCCCGGGACACGGCTGCTTTCGGGGGTGTGCACATCCCCGGCAGCATCAACATCGGGCTGGCCAAGCAGACCGCCAACTGGATCGGCATGGTGATCGATCCGACCGCCGAACTGATTCTCGTGGTCTCCGATGAAACGGCCTACAACGCCATGTGCACCCACCTCCACCGGATCGGATACGACAATATCTCCGGATATCTTTACGGGGGTATCGCCGCCTGGCAGGAAGCCGGCTACCCCATTCGGCATCTGTGGCAGATCTCAGCGGAGACCTTGAAAGAAAAACTTGCCGGCAACCATCGGCTCCTCATCGATGTCCGCACGCCTGCCGAATGGCAGATGGGCCACGTCGAGGGGGCGATGCATGTGCCGCTGACAGCGCTTCTGAAAGATCCCCCGGACTTTCCCAAGAACGAGGAGATCATTGCTATGTGCGGTATCGGCTACCGGGGCAACATCGCCGCCAGTTTCCTGGAAGGAATGGGTTTCTCCCACGTCCACAGCCTGGCTGGCGGCATGAAGGCCTGGATGAGTGCAGGCCACGAGGTCACCCGCTGACAGACCTCAACCCTTAAGGACCATTAACCAGAAAGGAACAACAAAATGGAAGAGAAACACACCGGCATGCCCCTGTTGGGGGAGCATTTTCCGGAGCTGTCCGTCCAGTCCACCCATGGCCCCATGACCATCCCCGGCGACTTCAAAGGGTCTTGGTTCGTGTTGTTCAGCCACCCGGCGGACTTCACCCCCGTCTGCACAACCGAGTTTGTGGCTTTTCAGAAACGGATGGCGGAATTCGACTCTCTTGGCTGCAAACTGGTGGGCTTGTCTATCGACCAGGTCTTCTCCCACATCAAATGGATAGAGTGGATTCGGGAGAAACTCGACGTCGAGATCACTTATCCCATCATTGCCGGCAACGATACGATTGCCGAGCGCCTGGGCATGATGCACCCGGCCAAGGGCAGCAATACCGTCCGTGCGGTGTTCGTGGGGGACCCGGAGGGACGGGTACGTCTCATCCTCTATTACCCCCAGGAAGTCGGGCGAAACATGGATGAGATCCTTCGGGCGGTGAAGGCGCTTCAGGTGTCCGATGCCAACTCCGTGGCCCTGCCCGCCGGCTGGCCGAACAACGAATTGATCAAGGACCGGGTGATCGTGCCCCCGGCCACGGACGTCAACACCGCCAAAGAGCGGCTTGGCCAGTTCGAAAACTTCGACTGGTGGTTCTGCCACAAACCCTTGGATAAATAAGACACTCCATTGCATCGGACTGTGAGAAACACCCATCCGCCCGGGGGCTTAAACGGCCCCGGGCGGTAGCTACCCTTTGACCTCTCGGTCACCGCCAATCGGTCTCATGGCGGCACGGTCTCGACCGGGAACGTTCCTGATTCAACCTCCCCTTGGTTTGACATCGTCACCGCCTTTTCCTATCATCCACCCCGTCGTCCAAAGGGCGATGAGGCAGGCCGCCTGGCCGATGCGGCAGGGCCTGAACGTCTGCCGGCACGGGATTCCTCGGAGGACGGATGCCGACGACGCCCCTGGCCTCATGTCGTTTTCACGCCTCCGGCAACTGTCGAAAAGTGACGCCGATCCCGCTCGCCCCGAACGGGCGCTTCACAAGACCCTATCCGCCGCTGATTTGGAGATCTCCGTGACCAACCGCAAGGACATTCATGAAAGAGTGCTGAACGCATCGAACAAGGAAGAACTGATGGTTGCCTACAGCGAGTGGGCCGGCCGATACGACAGGGATCTTCTGGGGGAGATGGGCTACGTCGCTCCCATGATTGCCAGCAGGCTGCTGGCGGACCATCTGACCGGCAAGGGGAACCGCATCTTGGATGCCGGTTGCGGCACCGGTATCGTGGGCGAGTGCCTGCGCCGGGGAGGTTACCGCAACATCGAGGGCCTGGATTATTCCCAGGCCATGCTGGAAAAGGCCAGGGCAAAGGGGGTCTACAACACACTGAGGCGAGGCGATATGACCCAACACTTAAATATGTCGGACAATACTTACGATGCGGTCATCAGTGTGGGCACCTTCACCTGCGGTCATGTGGGGCCGGAAGCCCTGGATGAACTCATCCGCATCACCAAGCCCGGAGGCTATGTGTGCTTCACCGTGCGTGAGCAGGCCTGGGAGAAAGACCGCTACCGCGCCCGGATGCGGGAAATCGAAAACGATGGCATTTGGGAGCTTCAAAAACTGGTCAGCGCGGACTATATTCAACAGGAAGGCGCCAGATGCAAGATCTGCCTATACCGGATTCCTGTCGACGACGCCTAACCAATAGGCCGCGGCCCCCGGGATAGCCGACCGGACGGATCATCCCCACGGGGGCGGCCCGTTTAGCCTCCCTTTCCCTCGTCGCCCCGACCGGCTGCTCCCTGTCCAGAAGAGATGGTTGCCCCCAAGGGGCATCCGCGGCCTATCAAGGGCCGGGGGCCGCCTTGACAAGATCGTTGATCCATCGTCTAAATGATTCTGCGGGCGGCGCCCCATTAGCTGGTTCTCCCGACATCAGAAAGGTTTTTCTTCCCCTTGACCGGGATACTGACCAAACTACTGCTGGTAATGATCGGCGGCAGCCTTGGTGCCCTGTGTCGCTATGGTGTATCCCTGGCGGCCATACGGCTCTTCGGCACCGGACTGTCCTGGGGCACCTTCACCGCCAACATGATCGGCTGTTTCTTCATCGGGATTCTGTTTGCCCTGGCCGATCGCTGGGCCGCCTTGACCCCGCCGGTTCGTCTCTTCCTCATGACCGGCTTTTTGGGGGCCCTGACGACCTTTTCCACCTACGCCCTCGAAACGGTCGATGCGGCGCGCTCAGGGCGTCTCGCAGAGGCTGCGCTCACCGTGGCGGCCAACAATCTCGGGGGCATCGTTCTGGTGATGACCGGGATCACCGTGGTACAAATCCTCTACAGAGGGAGGTGACCGCATGTCCCTCGACTATCGGGTGATCGAGATCTATACCTCCGAGGAGGCCAGACACGACAAGCGGCCGGTGGCCGATGGGGTGGTCGAAATGGTAAAGTCCCTCAAGGCTGCCGCCCGCTGCATCACCGTCGTGGGGCGAGCGGGCGCCTATGAATCCGGGGAAATCGCATCCAAAAGCCTCCTGACCATTTCCTACAACCTACCGGTCAAGATCGAAATCATCCTGCCCGCCACCGAGCTGGAAAAAGCCCTCTCCAGACTCGAAACCATTGTGGAAGACGGTATCGTGGCCGTCAGGGAGGTGTCGGTTCGCTCCTATCGAACCCGGCATCAGCTTATCCCGCGGCAAATTCGCATCAAGGACATCATGACCCGAAATCCGGTGGCGGTGACGGGGAACTCGCCCCTCGACGAGGTGGCCAGTGTGCTGTTGAGTGCGGTATTCGGGGGGGTTCCGGTGGTGGACGCCCATGGCAGGCCGGAGGGCATGATCACCCAGGGCGACCTTATTTACAAGGCCGGCATGCCCCTTCGCATTGGATTGGTGGCCGCGTCGGAGCCGGAGCAGCGGAGCCGGATCATGGGACAGCTGGCCACAAGGAGGGCCGAGGCGGTCATGACCCCGTCGCCGATTTGTATCGAAGAGACCCAAGGCGTCGCAGCGGCGGCGAACAAAATGCTTAGGCATCGCGTCAAGCGACTGCCGGTGGTCGACGATCACGGACGGCTCGTCGGCATGATCTCAAGGGTGGACATCTTCCAGACCATTGCCCGTGAAGCCCCCGACTGGAGCGCCCTCGCCCGGGAGCAGGTGGCCGTGGACCGCCTAAAATACGTCTCTGACATCATGCGGCGGGACACTCAGACCGTCGGGCCCGAGACACCGGTCGAGGAGGTGATTCGGATCATCACCGCCGACGACATCCAGCGGGTGGCTGTCGTCGGCGGTGATGGGGGGTTTCTCGGCATGATATCGGACAGGAATCTCCTGAACGCCTTTTCAGGGCAGGGCCTGGGATTCTGGGAGTATCTGGCTTGCCGGTTGAAAGCCCAGGACACCCACGGCTGCCGAGGCGAGTTGCGAAAAACCCTCAAAGAAAAGACGGCCTCGGATGTCATGGAGACCGCGTTGGTGATCGTGGGAGAGTCCACCCCTATCCAAGACGCCATTGGACTGATGATTGAAAAGCGGTTGAAGCGCCTGCCGGTGGTGGATGCGGGCGGGCGTTACCGCGGCATGATTTCCCGGGATGCGCTCCTAAAGATCGGATACCGCAGCCCTGAAGTGGGCGGGGATTGACACAGACCGCCTCCGGGGCCTGTTTTCTCTGATAAATTCCATTTGTAGAAAAATTTTTTTTACATCTATCTGTAAAGATATATTTTTATAATTGATTATATTCCAAATAAAGAATATATAGTTGTTTATGGAAACCTTTCTACAAGTGATGAAGGCCCTGTCCGATTCCACCCGGGTAAAAATTGTCAAGCTGCTTCAGCACAGAACCCTCTGTGTCTGTGAGATCCAGGCGGTTCTGGGTGTTGCTCAACCGACGGTCTCCAAGCAGTTGAAGGTGCTGGAAGAAGCGGGGGTCGTCATTTCAGAAAAACAGGGTCTTTGGGTAAACTACTCTCTGTCGGACGGTCGAACGAGTCCGTATGTCGCCAGTCTTCTTGGGAACCTTCGACACTGGTTGGAGGATGCCCCGGAGGTGTCGGCCGCTGTTCGACAGCTGCCTTTCGTTGACCGGCAGACCCTCTGCGGAAGGAGCCCCGCTATTTCAGGAGGGGGGCGGCCGACCTCGTCAAGACCTTTGGTGAATGGGGAGAACCGATGAATATCAAAGTGTTGGGACCTGGATGTAAAAAGTGCGATAAAACCGAGCAGATCGTAAAGGAGGCCCTGGCGGAGGCCGGCGTTACGGCGACGGTTGAGAAAATTACCGATATGATGCAGATTGCCGGCTTCGGCATCATGTCCACCCCGGCGATCGTTATCGACGGCGATGTCAGGCTTGTGGGCAAAGTGCCGACGATTGCCGACGTGAAGCAGATGATCGGGGCCTGACGTCCCCCGAACCCCCTCGGTGTCAATCGGATCCGAGGACGGAGAAAGGCCGATACCGATGAAACCCTCCCCACCCATTGACTGCCGCTGCCGGACGCCACAGGCATCGGCTCGGGCGCCCGCATGGTTATGGATTGGACTGGTGCCGGCAGCTGCGGCCCTTTGGTGGATTGTCTACAGCCACCTGCTGCCGGGAGCCCGGTTTTTTACCTACCGGGTGCTCTCCTTCCAAGAGAGCTCCCCTCTGGGCTCGGCCATCGAGTTTTTTCTCTACGACACCCCAAAAGTGTTCATGCTGCTCATCCTCGTTGTCTTCGGGGTCGGGGTTGTCCGCAGCTATTTTTCACCGGATCGCACCCGTGGCCTTCTCGCCGGGAAGGGGCTTCTAGCCGGCAATATTCTGGCGGCCCTCCTGGGCATCGTAACCCCCTTCTGCTCCTGCTCAGCGGTCCCCCTCTTTATCGGATTTGTGACGGCTGGTGTACCCCTTGGGGTCACTTTCTCTTTTCTCATTTCGGCCCCTATGGTCAACGAAATCGCTCTTGGGCTGCTGGTGGGCCTGGTGGGGTGGAAGGTGGCGCTGTTGTATGCGGGCACCGGGTTGGTGGTGGCGATCGGCGCCGGATGGGTGATCGGAAGACTCGGAATGGAGGCCCACGTTGAAGACTGGGTCTACACCATGACGTCGGGGAATGGGGGGACAGACGCAAGACTGTCCTGGCAGGACCGGCTGGTATTCGGCCGGGATGCCGTTGTCGAGATACTGGGCAGGGTCTGGAAGTTCATCTTGCTGGGGATTGCCATCGGCGCCCTCATTCACGGGTTTGTACCCGAGGGCGTCATGGCGGCTTTTATGGGTAAGGGGGCCTGGTGGACCGTCCCCCTGGCGGTGCTGATGGGGGTGCCCATGTACTCCAACGCGGCGGGCATCATCCCGGTGGTGGAGGCTTTGATGGGGAAAGGCGCTGCCCTCGGTACGGTGTTGGCCTTTATGATGTCTGTCATCGCTCTGTCCCTTCCGGAACTCATCATTCTCAGAAAAGTGCTCAAACCGAGGTTGATCGGCGCCTTTGTCGGGGTGGTCTCCGGAGGGATACTGATGGTTGGCTATCTGTTCAATCTGGTGATCTGACCGGTGTCGGGCCATCGGAGGCTACCTGACCTTGCAAAATGACCCCCCGGTGCTGATGTTCAGCATCACGTTAATCTTAAATCGCGGCCGTCCGCAATGAATGGGACTAACCCCATCCGAAAAGTAGATGCCATGACCGATACCAAAAACGCCTCCCCGGCGGTCCTCTGTTGGATCTCCCTAGTGATCCTCATGCTTCTTCCGGCGCTTGCCCTCGGCGACTCCGGCAACCCAAAGGCCTACCCCCGCATGGGTCGAATTTCCCTGGTGGAGCTGGGGGCTGATTTTTGCGCCCCCTGCCGTGTCATGAAGCCCGTCCTTGTGAAACTGGAAAAAGCCTACCGGGGAAAAGCCGACATCGTCCAAATCGATGTGGTCGAACACCGTTCGGCCATGTCTCAGTTTGGGGTTAGGGCCATTCCCACCCTCATCTTTTTTGACGAGGACGGTAAAGAGGTCAAGCGCCACCTGGGGATTATGGAGGAAGCGGCCATCATCCGGCAGTTGGAACAAATGGGAATCGTCCCTCCATATATCCCCCAGAGCAATGAAGGCGAGAACAGCCCTCCGAGCTGACGGTCGCCCATGGCCACCATGCCATGTCTTCTCAACGCCTCTGGGCGGGATCGAACCCGAATCCTCCCGCCGTTTTTCTCCGTTTTGAGCTGCCAGCCCGTTCGACAGGTCCTTCCGAATCGGTCCCTGTGGCTTCGGCTTTCGGTTGACAGGGGTCCTCCGTTCCCATAGGCTCCCGGCCCAAATGAATCGAAACCTCGAAATGGCGCCGTCTCATCAACAAAAGGAGTCTGGCCATGATGCCCAAGTCCATCGGTTTTCTGTGGATGGTGGTGATCGCTGTCTTGTCGGCGGGGGCGTCCCCGGCTTCAGCCGGAAACGACGTTCTGCGATTTGGGGTTCTGCCGGTAGTGGACACCTTGCCCCTTCTGGTGGGGGAATCGGAAGGGTTGTTTGCCGCAGAAGGCATCGACCTTCAAATGGTGTCGTTTCAGAGCGCACTCGAACGGGATGCCGCCCTCCAGGCCAAAACCCTCGATGGGTATTTCGGGGACCTGCTGAACACCATCATGTTGATTCGAGCGGGATACCCGCTTAAGATCATCACTACCGCCTACCGCACCCATCCGGAGCACCGGATGTTCGGAATCGCCGTTGCCCCTGGATCTGGCGTCCATTCGATCCGAGACCTGAGGCATCAACCCGTCGCCATTTCCAAATCCACCGTTATCGAATACCTTCTCGATCGGATGACCGAGCGGGAGGGACTGCCGGTCGGCTCGGTGGCCAAACAGGAAATCAAAAAAATCCCTATCCGGCTACAGATGCTGCTGGCCGATGAGGTGCCTGCAGCGCTTTTGCCCGAGCCGTTGCTGACCCTTTCCGAGTCCAAAGGAGCCAGGGTTATCGGTGACGATCGCACCCTGGACACGACCGAAACGATACTGGCCCTTGAGATGACGGGAAGGACGCACGGTCTGGTGACACGGTTTCTTGAGGCCTACGGAAAAGCGGTGGCAAGAATCAATGCCAGGCCCGATGCCTACCAGGAACTCTTGATCGAAAAGACCCGTTTTCCCATGCCGGTGAAGGACCGCTATCGGATCCCGGTCTTTCCGACGGTGGGAATCCCCAGTGAGGCTGATGTGTCAGCCGTCCAGGACTGGTTGGTGACAAACGGCATGATGACCGATCGGTTGCGCTACGGGGAGATCGTTTACACCCCCTGACACAGCGGCCGTCTGTGGAATGTTCATGATCACGGTATCCGATATCAGAAAGGGCTTCGGCGGCAGGGATGGGGAGGTGCTGGGCGGCATCTCCTTTACGGTGCCCAAGGGTGAGTCTCTGTCCATCATCGGGCCGTCCGGCTGTGGAAAGACCACTCTGCTTTACATTCTGGCGGGTTTGTTGGCCCCCGCCTCCGGAAGGGTGGCCGTCCAGGGCAGGGACGGAAAGTACTCAGTCGGTAAAACCGCATTCATCCTTCAAGATTTTGGGCTTTTCCCATGGAAAACCGCATCGGACAATATCGGACTGGGGCTCCATCTAAAGGGGGTACCGGCGGCTGACCGCAGGGCAACGGTTGACGGCCTCATGAAGGAACTAGGGCTGGAGGGGCTTGAAAACCGCTACCCGGCCCAGCTTTCCGGCGGACAAAAGCAGCGGGTGGCCATCGCCAGGGCCCTGGCGGTGCGGCCGGATTTGATTCTCATGGATGAACCCTTTTCATCCCTGGACGCCCTCTCCCGGGAACGTCTCCAGGATACCATGGTGGACATGTGGCGGCGTCGACAGGTCACCACCATTGTCGTCACCCACAGCGTGGAGGAGGCGGTGATTCTGGGCACCCGGGTACTGATCCTGACCGATCGGCCGACCCGTGTGAAAGCCATGGTAGACAACGGGGATGTCGGTATGCCCGGCTACCGCACCCATGACCGCTATTTTCTGCGGATCAAGGAGGTGCGTCGGGTCATGGAGGCTTAGGGGGATGACCGGGGTTCTTCGATACGGGGCATCGCTCCTCGTTCTGTTATGCGGCTGGAAGCTGGCGGCCCTGCTCCTTGGCACGGCCATGCTGCCACCTCCGGAAACCGCCATTTCCGCTTTCGGATCGGCGGTCAAGACATGGGCATTCTGGTCTCATTTTCTGGCCTCGGCTCTGAGGGTGACTGCCGCCATGGGCCTGGCCTGGTTGACGGCTTTTCCGGCCGGCATCCTTCTGGGCTATCATGGGGTCGCCAACCGTTATCTCTCTCCCTTTGTTTTTCTGACCTATCCGGTTCCGAAGATTGTTCTGCTGCCGGTGTTTCTGGTGTTGTTCGGGCTTGGTGATCTCAGCAAGATTTTCATGATCGCCCTGATCATCGGTTATCAGATCCTCGTGGCCACCCGTGACAGCGTCATCGGTCTCGATCCGAAATATATCGATTCCTTCCGTTCCCTGGGGGGGGATGGGTTACAGACGCTCAGGCATGTCGTCGTGCCGGCGGCGCTGCCCCATGGATTCACGGCACTGCGGATCGGCTGTGGAACCGGCATTGCCGTTCTCTTTTTCGTGGAGTCCTTTGCCACCCAGAAAGGACTGGGGTATCTCATCATGGATACCTGGGGGCGCTTCGATTACAGGGGGATGTTCGTCGGCATCATCGGCATGAGCCTCTTGGGAGTCAGCCTCTATGAAGGATTCAACAGTGTCGAGAAGACCATGTGCGCCTGGAAATTTTTAGGCACCCGCCGCCGCAAGGCGGTTCCCTCATCCTCATTTCCATTGACCGAGCGCGCAGCCGTCTACGGGCGAATGATCAAATTTAGCCATACGGTCTTCGCCCTGCCTTTCGCTCTGGCTGCTGTGGTTCTGGCCCACCGGGTTCACAGAGTCACCCTCTGGCAGCTCGTCTGGATTCTCGTGGCCATGGTGGGCGCCAGGTCGGCGGCCATGGGGTTCAACCGGATTGTGGATGCCCGCTTCGATGGCGCCAACCCGAGGACGGCCGAGAGGGAAATTCCTTCCGGGCGCTTGAGCCGGCGGTCGGCCGGCTGGTTCGTGGCGTTGTTTTCGGCCCTGTTCGTTCTGGCGGCCGGCATGTTGAGCCCCCTTTGCCTTTATCTGGCCCTGCCGGTTCTGGCGGTTCTTTTCCTCTATTCCTACACCAAACGCGTTACCACCTTTTCCCATGTCTTTCTGGGCTTTTCCATCTCTCTTGCACCCGTCGGGGCCTGGATTGCGGTGACCGGCCGGTTCGACTGGCAGGTGTTGAGTCTCAGCATGGCGCTCCTTTTTTACATCGCCGGGTTCGACATCCTCTACGCCTGTCAGGATTCCGAGTTCGACCGACAGGCCGGCCTCCACTCCATTCCGGCCCGGTGGGGGCATCGGGCGGCGTTTATCGTTGCCGCCCTCCTGCATCTGGCCGCGTTCCTATTTTTCTGTCTGATCCACCTTGTTTTTGACATGGGGCCGGTTTACCTTGCGACGGTCGCTCTGATCGGCGGACTGCTCGTTCTTGAGCATCGCCTTGTGCGGCCCGACGATCTGGACCGGATCCAGATGGCTTTTTTCAACGTCAACAGCGCGGTATCCATTTCGCTTTTTCTGGGAATTCTTTTAAGCGAGCTGGTTGGATGGAGATGACTGTCGTCAGGTCAGGCGCCTCCCCAAGGTGAAAGGGGATGGAAATCCTCGCAATATCAGCCGCTGTCGTCGAGATCGATTTTCCCGGAAAGGCCACAGGGATGGTATTCGGCCACCAGAGACGCATGGAGGGGATGGGAACGGTGAAACAAACGGTGAAGAAGCGTTATATCGTCGGGATTACCGGCGCGAGCGGGATCATCTACGGGATTTCCCTTGTGCGGCGGCTCATGGAACAGCCCGTGGATATTCACCTCATCGTCACCCCCGACGGCCGCAAAGTCCTCAACCATGAGATGGGTCGGGGCGATGTGCCGGGGTGTGTCGAGAGTCATCCCGATTTCAGGCCCCATGCCAGCGCCCGATTTCATGAGCATCCCCCTGACCGGTTTTTCTCGCCCCCGGCCAGCGGCTCCTTTCGTCACGACGGAATGGCCGTTGTTCCCTGCTCGATGAAAACCCTCGCATCGGTGGCTTCGGGCCTTGCCGACAACCTTCTTGCCCGAGCCGCCGACATCTGCCTGAAGGAACACCGCCCCCTGGTGCTGGTGCCGAGAGAAATGCCTTTCAGTCGGATCCACCTGGAAAACATGCTGACGGTGTCCAAAGCCGGTGGGGTCATTTTGCCCCCGGCCCCGGGTTTTTATCGCCATCCCCGGAGCATCGACGATCTGGTGGACTTTGTGACCGGGCGCATCCTTGATCAACTGGGGGTGCCCAATACCCTTGTGAAGGAATGGGGCGACGATGATTCGACCGACGCATAGCTATCCCCATCTCGGAGCGTTCATTCGTGATCTCGAAGCAGCCGGGGAACTCAGAGTGGTGGCGGAACCGGTATCCCGGATCATAGAGATCAGCCGATACACCGACAGGGAGAGCAAGAGCCCCGGGGGCGGAAAGGCGCTGCTTTTCACTGCCGTCGAGGGGTCTGATTTTCCGGTGGCTACGAACCTTTTCGGCAGTTTCAGGCGGATCGGGATGGCCTTGGGGGTGGATACCATCGAACGGCTGGGGGACCGGGTCAGGGAACTGATCGAAATGTCGCCTCCCCAGAGCTTTCGGGATATGCTGGGGATGCTGCCCGCTGCCTTGTCGGTCTCAAAATTTTTTCCCCGGCCGTTTCGGGGCTCCACACCTCCCTGCCAGGAGGTGGCATGGACCGGTGAACAGGTCGATTTGTCCCGGATTCCGGTGCTCCAGTGCTGGCCGAAGGATGCCGGGCCCTTTATCACCCTGCCCCTTGTCTTTACCAAAAGCCTCGAATCCGGAAGACGCAATTGCGGTATGTACCGGCTACAGGTGTTCGATCGCAACACGACGGGCATGCACTGGCACATCCACAAAGACGGGTCAAGCTACTACAGCGAATATCGTCGAGCCGGCAAACGAATGCCGGTCGCCGTGGCCATCGGCGGGGATCCGGCGACCATCTACTCGGCAACCGCTCCGCTTCCGCGCAACATCGACGAGATGATCCTTGCCGGATTTATCCGCAACCGCCCGGTACGGATGGCCAAATGCCTCACGGTGGACATGGAGGTACCGGCGGAGGCCGAGTTTGTTCTGGAGGGCTACGTGGAACCCGACGAACTCAGGCGGGAGGGTCCCTTTGGCGATCACACCGGCTACTATTCCCTGGCGGACGATTATCCTGTGTTTCACGTGACCGCCGTCACTCACCGAAAAAATCCGGTCTACTGCGCCACCCTGGTGGGTCGTCCGCCCATGGAGGACTGCTATCTTGCCAAGGCGACCGAGCGGCTGTTTTTGCCCCTGCTCCAGGGGGCATTCCCGGAGATCAAAGACTACTGGCTGCCTTGGGAGGGGGTGTTTCACAACATCGTGGTGGTCTCCATCGACAAACAGTATCCACTGCATGCCCAAAAAGTCATGAGCGGCTTGTGGGGGCAGGGTCAGATGAGCTTTTGCAAGGCCATCGTCGTGGTGGATCAGGATGTGGATCCTAAAGACCCGAAGCAAGTGATGGCCCAGCTTCTCAACCGATTGGACGTTTCCAGTGATTTGACCCATTCCCAGGGGGTGCTGGATGTTCTGGACCACTCCTCCCCGACGGCCAATTTCGGAAGCAAGATCGGGGTGGACCTCACCGCCCGAATAGCAGGAGAGAGGCCCCGGCGGGTCTCCTCAGGGGCGGAGGCGGTCTCCCCAGCCGATCGGGAAGCCCTGGTGTCGGTCATCCGCGCCCGGGTGGAGGGCGTGACAGGAATCCGGTGGTTTCCCCAGGAGGGTCGGGGGCGGCGGATTCTTCTGGTCACCGTCAAAAAACCCGGTGACCGTTCCGGAAAACGGTATGCGGAGGCGCTGTTCGCGGTCGAGGGCATCGGTGGAGCGGGGATCGTTGTTCTCTACGACGAGGACATCGATCTTGCCGACTACTCTCTCATGCTCTGGAAACTCTTCAACAATACCGATCCGGGCAGGGATGTCTTTTTCGAGAGTGACTGCTGCGTGGTTGACGCGTGCCGGAAGGACGCTTCCGACGGCCATCACCGGGAGTGGCCGGAGGAACTGGTCTTCGATGTATAGTCGGCCCGGATCCATCCATCCATCGGCATTTCATCCTTCGATCATCGCCATTACCCGCCGCCGCATCGACGCCTCCAGGGGGTGCCGACGGGGCTCCAGCGCCACCTTGTCCTTCCAGGTAAAATCCACCGCGTCCAATACGGCGGGAATCCGCTTCGGCGGGTCCACCCCGTAAACCTTTTCCGGGAAATACTCCACAAACAGCATTCTCGACGGCTCGACGTCGTGCTCTTCGGCAATCCGGGTGGCGATATGACCACAGGCGCTGCGAATGGTGACCTCGCCCCTGGACATGCCTTCCTTGGGCAGGTCGGACACCACCACTAGAAAGGGACGGAGGTGGAGAACATGGGCATCTTCCATGCGATTCAGATCGAAAATCCACATCCGGCATTTGCCGCTGGCCAGCTTCAGTAGCCCTCCCCATCCTTTCCATTCATAGATGCCGTCGAAGAGGATCATTCCATGCCTCTTGCTTCCGCCGGACCCCCCGGGGGGGTTGTCAATACCGGGTCAGGGAACTGTACACCCGCAGCAGGCTGTCGGGCAATTCCTTGACGTCGGAAATCACTGTATGTCCAGTGCTGCCATAGAGATCATCCAGGTGCGGATGCCCCGGGAGGTTGACGGTGATGCCATGGGTGGTGATGCCGGCCGCGCGGGCTTCTGCGATGGCCTTCCGTGTGTCCTCGACGGCGTACTGCTTTTTGTACCCAAGATCATTGGGGAAGCCGTCGCTAAGGAGGATCAGGAGGCGAACCTGGGAGCCGGAGTTATCGAGTTCGAGGCGGGCTCGACGGATGGCCGCCCCCATCCGGGTATTGCGCCGGGAAGTCAGTCCGCTGATCCGGTTTCGAACCGTTTCGGTCAGGGGATCGTCGAAGCCCTTGACCGCTATATAGTCGACACCCAGGCGGCCGCTGCCCGAAAAACCGGCAATGGCGAAACGGTCCCCGAGCACCTCCAGGGCTTGGCTGAAAAGAACAATGGCTTCCTTTTCCATATCCAATACGGTCGATTCGGTATTGTCCACAAGGTTTGACGTCGACCGGGACAGGTCAACCAGCAGAAGTATAGACACGTCGCGAGTGTGCTTGATGCGCTTGGTGTAGATGCGGTCCGATGGGAGAAGCCCGGCCTTACGGTCCACGACGACGTCAATCAACTGTCGGTAGTCGATGCTGTCCCCGTCCACCCAGCGGCGAAGTCGCTTTAGCCCCTCGGGCTTGAGCAGTTCAAAGGCGTAGCGGATGCGGTTGACCAGATCCCGGTGCCGGGAAAGGGTTCGGTCGTAGAAGGCGCTGTCAGTCGCCTCGCAACGGCGGTCGATCACCCGGACATGCCGGTGTCGGTAGTCGCCGGCATCGGTGTCCCATTCCTCAAACCACATGATCCGGGATGGGTCGGCATACCGCTCCTCGGCGTCAATAATATCAGCTACTGCCGGCTCCGGGAGAAGGAGATCCTCACCAGCATCGGAAGGGTTGTGGGTCAGCACTTCTTGAACCTCATCGGCAGTGAGCCGGCCGCCGTTATCCATGAGTCGGTGCACTAGCCGGGTACGGTGAATATCGAGCCCCCGGGCCTTTAGTCGTCTTCTGATATCGTCTACACGCCGGTATAGGTCCCGGTGGGCAGAAAAAAACAGATCGGGCCTCAGTCGTCGGCCGAAAGCCTGTTCAAAGGGCGGATAGGGACAAGGGCACCGGTGCAATATCGGTGTGTAAAAATCGGCGGTAAGCTCGGCGCAGGCCTCAACCGGCATGTGTTCGGGCACCATGTCTGTAAAGCGCGCCTCCATCCGAACCGACAACTCCCGATGGCGCCCATGGTGTCCATCCTCCCGGCGCCGGCTTCCGAGGCCGACCGACAAATAGGGATCCAAAAGGGGGTGATTATTTTTGGCCGTTGGATGCCTCCGATTGGCCTCGTCGATCAAGATCGGAAACACGCTTGACGCCAAGCCCGGGTAGCGGCATTCAAACCGGCGTCGGATTCTGCCGGCTTCGAATACCGAAAACAGATCCGCAGCCAGATCCGGGATGGGAAACATCGCAAAAAAGGCGTCGAGGTCGGACCCGGCGGATCGTTGGGATGCTGCCGGGGGCATTCCGGCAGATGAGCAGGCGGCCAGCGCCCGATCGATGTCGAAGCCGTAGGTTTCAAACTCAAGGGTGCCCGATTCGGCCTTGACCAGACTGCGATACCGGTGGGCGTTTTCCCGGTAGCTTGGCATGTGGCCGATCTCATCGGGAAGATAAATGGTGCCGCCGTCGGTGCAGGGTCCGGTGTTACCGGATCCGCCCAACTCCGACAGGGGCCTTACCCTCACCGTCCTGCCCATTCTGGCTCTCAAGTAGCGCTCCAGTCGGTGTCGAATCGCTTCCAGAGACACCGCCACCTGAAGGTCTTTGCACCGCTGCCTGGCATCCCGGGTGGCCAGGGATAGAAACGGCTCCGGGGCCGGGCTGGAGCGCTCCGGCGACGCCAGGACGGTGTCGATGAATGCGAAAATGGCGGTGTCGTCAAGACGGTCGAGGCCTTTCCCGAGACCCTCAATAAAAGGTTCTGCATAGCGGACATCGGCGCGCACCAGCCTTGTGAGAGCTCGGATCAGGTGGGGCCGACGAGCCACGGGCATGCTATCGACGGCCGCGGGCAGCAGCCGTGACAGCCGAAGGCAGTGCCGGTAGGACAGGGGCCACCCAAACACGGCTTTTAGCAGCGACAGGTAGTCGATGGCAACATCGGGAGCAGTAATAGAGAGCAGACGGTCGAGGCCCCTCAGGGGTTCTTCGAGAAGATACGTTCCCTTGGAGAGCAATACCTCGACGGTGTCGAAAAATGCCCGTTCCAGAAGGCTCCACCGGGCCTTCAACACCGGGACGTGGTGGATGGCCAGAATACGCCCCTGGGTCGGGCCGTGGCCTCCGAACCGGCGGATCTGCCGGCTGAAGCGGCGAATCGCATCCCCATCGACCCTTGCGGCCAGTTCGATATAGCCTGCCCAGACCGCCTCGCCGAAATGGGGTTCCTGGGAGGTGCTCCAAATAATATCGTCGACGATTTGGGCTTTCAGAGCCGGCGGCAATAGCGATGACGGCCGGGCCATGGCCGTTGTCAGGGTCTCCGCCAAGTCCGAGTCCAGCTGTTTCAGCGGGGTCATTGAATTGGATGATGCCATGGGTTCCTGCCCGAAAGGGATCAACTCGCCGATAGGGATTGTCGGCGATTATGGACCGAATCGTCATTCCTCAAAAAGATCGTCGATGAGTTCCGATATGGTATCTAACAGTCGCCGATCGTCGGTCAAGGGCTCGCAGATTCCTGCGCGGCAAGCCTCGATCGGTGGGATTCCCTTTGAGATGAGCTGGCCGGCGTAAATCAGCAGACGGGTGCTCGCCCCCTCGGTGAGGCCGTGTTCCCGGATTCCCCTTATTTTTGCCCCCAAGGTGATCAGTCGGTCGGCAACATCCCGTTCCACGCCGCTTTCATGGGAAACGATCTTGGCCTCCTCCTCGGCATCCGGATAGTCGAAGGCGAGGCTGATGAACCGCTGGCGGGTGCTCTGTTTCAGATCCTTTAGGACCGATTGATAGCCGGGGTTGTAGGAAATCACCATCTGGAAGTCGGGATGGGCTTCCAACAGCTCTCCTTTTTTGTCGATGCTTAGGATGCGCCGATCATCGGCAAGGGGGTGGATGACGACGGTGGTGTCCTTTCGAGCCTCTACGATTTCGTCCAAATAGCAGAGGGCTCCCTGACGGACGGCGGTGGTCAGAGGGCCATCCACCCATTGGGTCTGGTCATCTTTCAGAAGGTAGCGGCCGATCAGATCGGAAGCAAACAGGTCCTCGTGGCAGGAGACGGTCACCAGCGGGCGCCGAAGCCGCCAGGCCATGTGTTCCACGAAGCGGGTTTTGCCGCATCCGGTTGGACCTTTCAGCATCACCGGCAATTGCGCCCTGCCGGCGGCTTCGAAAAGGGTGATTTCATTTCCAGTGCTGATATAGAAGGGCTCGGCGGCGATTCTGCGGCACAGATGGTGGACGGCTTTCTTTGGCATCCGGGGTTCCTCCAGGCGTGGAATGGGGTTCAATCGCCAACATGGTCTATCCTGTTTTAGCCGTATTTGAAAGGCTGAGGAGAAGCGGTCTGCAGCCCCCCATTGATGGGGCCTGGTTCATGCCACCGGAGAGGGGTCAAGGGCTACGGGGACTGCCCATCATATTTTCATTGAGATTCCGGGAGCGTTGACCGATATGAATGGTCGGGGGCGGCGTCTGCGGGACGGCGGCCCCTCATCGATAGGGCAAAATGCCTCCTTGCATCGGTATGGCATCTGCGTTAGCTTAATCTGTTTAAATGACAGTCAAATACCTGTATCCGTTACCCCTCATGGAGATATCCCCATCGAAACCACGATCAATCACCCGAATGTCACCGTCCTCACTGTGGGCGATAAAACCGTCCATATCGTGGGCACGGCCCATGTGTCTAAAGAAAGTGATGCCCTGGTCCGGCAGGTCATCGAAGCGCTCAAACCCGATACGGTCTGTGTCGAGCTTTGCGCTTCGCGCCTTCAATCCATCCGCCAGAAAGACCGTTGGCGGGAGATGGACATCATCAAGGTCATCAAAGAGAAAAAGGCCTTTCTGCTTCTGTCGAATTTGATTTTGGCATCCTTTCAGCGGCGGATTGCCGACCGAATGGATATCAAACCGGGTCAGGAGATGATCACCGCCGTGGAATGCGCAGAGGCCGTTGGTGCGAATCTGGTGCTGGCGGACCGGGATATACGGACCACACTGGGACGGACATGGCGGCGGCTGAGCCTATGGCAGAAGGTAAAGCTCGTTTCTCAGCTAGTTCTCTCCCTGGGCGATGCCGACGAGGTGAGCAAAGAGGATATCGAAAAGATGAAGCAGGAGGATATCCTTGAGGGCCTTCTCTCCGAAGTGGGGCAGTCCATGCCCATGCTCCGAGAGGTTCTGATCGACGAGAGGGATCGGTATCTCACCCAGAAAATTCGATCGGCCACCGGACGGCGCATCGTCGCTGTCGTCGGTGCCGGACATGTTCCGGGGATACGCTCCTCCTGGGAGCAAGAGATCGACCTGGCAGCGCTTTCCGTCCTTCCTCCCAAAAGTCACGGGGCCACAGCCCTCCAATGGCTGATCCCCGTTATCATCATGGGATTGTTTGCTTATGGGTTCTACCGGGGAGGGTCCCAGGCCGGCTCGGATATGATTTTCTGGTGGGTGGCTCTCAACGGCATCCTGGCGGGAGTGGGGGCCCTGATCGCTTTCGGCCATCCGCTGACCGTGATGTCATCGGTGGTGGCAGCGCCCCTGACGTCCCTCAACCCCATGATCGCCGCGGGTTGGGTGTCCGGGCTCGTGGAAGCCTTTTCACGAAAGCCCCGGGTACGTGATTTTGAAACCCTTCAGGACGATATCCGTTCGGTTCGGGGGTTTTGGAGAAACAAGGTGACCCGCATTCTTCTGGTCGTGGTTTTCACCAATCTGGGAAGCTCTGTGGGCACCATGCTGGCCTTTCCCCTGGTGGTGAGAGTCCTCCATGGGACCCTATAGCCTCCCCCCTGTGTGCAGCCTGATTTTTACAGAATAGCCGCCGATGCCGAGGCGTCCTTCCGATGCCACTGCCAAGCACTGGCAATGATGGTGTCGAGGGCTTCGTAGCGCGGATGCCACCCCAATATGTCGCGGATGCGCTCCGAGGAGGCCACGAGAGCCGCCGGGTCTCCGGCCCGCCGCGGCCCTTCCACCACTGGAATCGGCTTCCCGGTGACTCGCTTGGCCGTTTCGATCACCTCTCTGACGGAATACCCTTTGCTGTTGCCGACATTGAAGGCCCCGCTGACGCCCCCGGCCATCAAGTGCTCCAGGGCCAGGAGGTGGGCTTGGGCCAGGTCCGTGACGTGGATGTAGTCTCTGACGCAAGAACCGTCGGGGGTGGCGTAGTCATTACCGAAAACCTGGATGTGTTCCCTCAGGCCGAGAGCTGTTTGGAGGACCAGGGGGATGAGATGGCTTTCAGGCCGGTGCCGCTCACCGATGGTGCCGGATTCATCGGCCCCCGCCGCATTGAAATAGCGCAGACAGATGCTTCGCAGTCCATAGGCTGCATCGCAATCGGCCAACAGTCGTTCCACGGCGACTTTCGTGGCGCCATACGGGTTGCCTGGCCGACACGGGTGGTCCTCGATAATCGGGATCGTTTCAGGTACCCCATACACGGCGGCGGTTGAGGAAAAAATAAACGCCCCCACCTGGTGATGCACCATGGCTTCGAGAAGGGTCAGTGTGCCTGCCACGTTGTTGCGGTAATATTTGAGGGGCGCGGCGACCGATTCTCCCACTTGGGAGTCGGCGGCAAAGTGCATGACGGCATCGAAGGGCGTCTGGCGGAAGAGGCGATCCAGAAGGGTCCGGTCGGCGATATCGCCTTCCACAAACTCGCCGCCGAAAACCAGTTCCCGATGTCCGGTGGACAGATTGTCCAACGTGATCACCTGATGCCGCTCCCGGACCAGGGTCCGAACCATATGAGAACCGATATATCCGGCGCCGCCGACGACGAGGATCTTCCATGTTGCCATCGTTGCTCCTTAGGCGCAGCGTCGGTTTCAACGCCGCCGGGCCGTCGATTTGCTAACGAATATCGACAACCCGCCGAGAAACGGTTTTCCCGTTACCGAGATCGAAGGTTCGGGTAACGGCTCGAAGCCGCTTCTCGGCGAAGAGTTGAATGCACTCGGGATAGAGTGCCCATTCCTGCTCGAGACCCTTCTTCTTGATTTGCTCGAGGGTGTCGTCCGGATCGATTGCGAAGGCTTTCTGACCGATGATGGGGCCGGTATCTTCGCCGTAGTCCACAAAGTGAACGGTGCAGCCGCCCACTTTGCAACCGTATCTATAGGTGTCTCCATATCCGTCCACGCCTGGAAAAGACGGAAGAATGGCCGGGTGGATATTCATGATTCTGGGAGATTCCGGATCTGTATTGACCCGGTCGATAAAGTAGGGGGAAAGGGTCCGCATGAATCCGGCCAGGATGAGAAGATCGAAAGAATAGGGAGACATGGCCTCTATAAGAGCGGCCTCAGCGACGGCGCGGGTGGTCAAAAAGGCAGTGACCGCTTCGGTATCTGTTCCCCCATGGTACAACCGGTTTTTAGAGCGCAACGCTTCGAGATCGAAATCCCCTGGCGGCTGAATCTCCTCAGGTGAGGTCCGGTACCTGCGGATGATCGGGCGATAGTCAGTGACGAAGGAGGGAATGTGGTGGTTGGCCGCCCGATGCAGTCCATAGGCATCGGGCATGTCCGAGCCCACAAAAACGACTTTGGCATCTATCGCATTCTGCTCGCAGGCGTCGATGACGGCCTGGAGGTTGGTCCCCCCGCCGGAAATGAGTGCCCCGACCCGAATCGGTTTGTTGCTGCCCATGGCGCCTCCCCGTTTTGGTGATGGATGAACGGGCGTTATCCCGATATGGCCAGAGAGCTATCAGAAGCGTCTTGCCGAGTCAAACAGCGAAATCGCCCCGGTTGGCCTTTGTTGACAACCTTCGGGCGGCTCACTATAATTGCGGCTTACAAATCAAACACAGAGAGGAACACTACGATGGCAGATAACGTTGTGGAAGTTGGCGACAGCAATTTCGATCCAGAGGTAATCAAATCGACCCTTCCGGTCATAGTGGATTTCTGGGCTCCCTGGTGCGGTCCCTGCAAAGCCATCGCGCCCCTGGTCGAAGAACTGGCCGGAAGCTATGATGGAAAAGTCAAATTCACCAAGTGCAATGTTGACGACAATCCCGTGACCCCCAGCAAATACGGTATCAAAGCCATTCCCACGCTTATTTTCTTCAAAGATGGAGACGTCAAGGAACAGATCACTGGAATGGTGGCCAAAAATAAACTTGACGAGGCTCTGCAAAAACTGCTGGATTGAGTCGGTGGTTCTTGGAATCGTGGGCGCTGTACCGCCATCGGTCTGCTGTCATCCCTCGGAGTCCTTCTGGATCTCTGGGGTCCGTGATCGAGGTTGGGGCGCCGGACCAACTCGACCCGGGATGCCGGCGCCTTCGCTATTTGGAAGAGGAACCCAATGAAACGATTGTTTGCGCTTTGTTTGGTCGTCGCACTCACCTGTTCGGGATGTTCACTTCTTGGTCGTTTTTTCCAGGCTGAAGAGGACGAAAACGACTCCTTCCTGGCCTGGGATGGAATGGAGAAGTACGAAGAGGGCGATTACAAGGGTGCGAAGCAGTCTTTCGAAAAAATCAAAGATTGGTACCCCTATAGTAAGTTCGCCATGCTGGCGGAGTTGAAGGTGGCGGATTCCCACTACAAACTAGGGGAATACGAAGAGGCGATTTTTGCCTACGAGGAGTTCGAAAACCTCCATCCGAGAAATGAAGTCATCCCCTATGTGATCTACCAGATCGGCCGATGCTACTTCGCTCAGATCGACACCCCCGACCGTGACCAAGATAAGGCCAGGCGCGCCCGCGACACATTCGTCCGTCTCATCGCCACATACCCGGACAGCGACTATTCGGTCAAGGCCCGAGAATACTACAACAAGACCCTGCAAACCCTTGCGGAGTCAGAATTCGGTATTGGGCTCTTCTACTACAAGTCCAAGCACTACCAAGCGGCCCTTAAACGGTTCAAATCGGTGATCGAGCGATATCCGGACATGGGAGTACACCAGAAGGCGTTGGAATATATCGTTCTGACGGAATCCCGGCTGGCGGCAGTGTCGACCCCCGAGCCCTGATGGCGGAAGAGCCGCCGCCGTCGCCTTTCGACCGATGGGCCTCGGGCCTCCTTCAATTACTCCTTTACAAACGACCCTCGACCAGGTATATGATGCGCTTTTGTGTATTGTACCTATTGTCTGGAGGGACCTCGACATGTCAAAGATGTGTGAAATCTGCGGGAAAAAGCCCATGACCGGCAATCATATCAGCCATGCGCACAATGTGAACAAGCGACGGTTCAATCCCAATCTCCAACGGGTGCGGGCCCTTCACAACGGGAGACCGATAAGAATGGTGGTATGTACCAACTGCATCAAATCCGGTAGCGTCGTCAAGGCGCCCTAACGCCCTCAACGGACGAAAGACCCCATGGAGGGCCCATGCTTCAATGGAGCGCGGCAGATATCCACAGCCTGTGGCCGTGATATCCGCAGCGCTTTCGTTGCTTTTTGTGCCTTGACGCTACCCTGTCGGATCCAAGATTCGATTCACCCCCCCCAACCGCTTCATCCCTCACCAGCAGCCCCATTGTCCCGTTCCTATGACCCCCGTGAAGGCCCCCGTGAATCCCATTGATCGGCAGCGGGAGGCGGCTCCCATCGCACCTGCTTCCTCAAGTCCGGTGGGGACTGGGGGGTGAACCGTTTGGCCCGGCTCGACGGCGGGTCGGGTGCCGCAGTTGGGAAGGGTCACGCAGTTATCCGCATCACATCTTGAACCTGTTGTATCTTCCGCAATGCACCCATGACCCGGTTGATATGGGCCGTATCTTCGACGGACATGGTGAGAAAAAGCTCGACCATCTTGTTATCTTTGATAGACGTGTTGACGCTGATGATATTGGCTTGGGCCTTGCTGATTTCGGTGGCTGCATCTGCGAGAAGTCCGACCCGATCGTAGGCCAAAATAAGGATTTTTACCGGGTAGGTATCCGAACTCACCTTCCTCCATTCCACGTCGATCTGTCGTTCGGGGCTCATTTTGAGGGCATTGACACAGGAGGTGCGGTGCACGGTGACTCCGTATCCTCGGGTAATGTACCCCACGATGGGATCCCCGGGAACAGGCTGGCAGCATTTGCCGAAACGGATGAGAATGTCATCCAGCCCTTTGACCAGGATGCCTCCGGGCTGGGCTTTACTGCTTGGCTTGGCCGTCTGTCGACTGACGACGGCCTCTTCTTCGTCAACAGGCTCCTGTTTAGGGACAAATTTACGGACAATTTGAAGGGGAGTGGTCTTTCCGTAGCCAACACTGGCGATGAGATCGTCGATGGTTTTAAACCCGAATTGATTGACGACGCTCTGCAATTGATCGGATTTCATCAAGGCACTGAAATTGAGACGGTATTTACGGAACGCCTTTTCGCACATTTCCCGACCCAGGGAGAGGCTGCGGTTCTTCTCCTGCACTTTGATCCACTGCCGAATCCTGGATCGAGCCTTGACGGTCTTGACGAAGGTGAGCCAATCCTTGCTGGGGTTGTGGTTCTTGCTGGTTAGAATATCCACCGTGTCGCCGGTCTGAAGCTCCGTGTTCAAGGGCACCATGCGGCCGTTGACCTTGGCGCCGGTGCACTGGTTGCCCACCTCGGTGTGGATCTGGTAGGCAAAATCCACGGGAGTCGCTCCCTTGGGTAGGGTCTTGATGTCCCCATGGGGGGTAAATACGTAGACCTCGTCCGGAAAGAGATCGATGCGGACATTCTCCAGAAATTCTTCAGGGTTTCGATAACTGGCCTGGTTTTCCACCAGATCCTGTATCCATGCGAATTTCTTGGAAGCCTGATCGTCGATGACTCGCCCTTCCTTGTAGCTCCAGTGGGCCGCAATGCCCGATTTGGCGACCCGATCCATCTCGTGGGTCCGTATTTGTATCTCGACTCTCTCCCCCTTGGGGCCGATGACCGTGGTGTGCAGAGACTGGTACATATTGGGTTTGGGGCGTGCGATGTAATCTTTGAATTTGATGTCGATGGGCTTCCACAGAGAGTGCACGATGCCCAACGCCTCATAACACTGGGGGATCGTGTCGAGGATGATCCGGAAGGCAATGATGTCGTAAACATCCTCGAAGGCGAGATCCTGGCTGCGCATTTTCTGGTAGATACTGTAAAAATTTTTGTATCTCCCCAGCACCTCGCAGATCATACTGCTTTCTTCCATTTTCCCCCGCAGGTAATCTTTGACGGTTTCAACGTAGATGACCCGCTCCTGGCGGTCCAGATTAACCCGCTTTTCGATGTCCGCATAGGCCTCGGGCATTAGGTATTTAAAGGAGGTGTTCTCCAACTCGTTTTTGATCCAGTAGATGCCGAGGCGGGCAGCTATGGGAGCGTAAATGTCGATGGTTTCCTGAGCAATGGCCCGACATTTGTCTTCCTTGTGGTATTGAAGGGTGCGCATGTTGTGCAGCCGGTCGGCCAGCTTGATCAAAATGACCCGGAGGTCGTCGGCCATGGCGAGAAGCATTTTTCGCAGGTTTTCGGCCTGTCTCGCCTGGGAGTCCGTGAAGGTAATGGTGCTGAGTTTCGTCACGCCCTCGACGATGTGCATGACCTCGGTGCCGAACATCTCACCAAGTTCCAGGGCCGTGGCATGGGTGTCCTCGATGACGTCATGGAGAAGGCCGGCGGCGATGCTCTCGGGGTCGAGACGCATTTCGGCGAGAACGCCGGCCACTTCGAGTGGATGGGAGAGGTAAGGTTCACCGGATAAGCGAACCTGACCGTCATGGACGCGAGCAGAAAAAATATAGGCCCGGTCGATAACCGACAGGTCGGCATCCGGGTGGTTCCCCGCAACCGTTTCCAATATGTCGGTGATCCGAATCATATCTGTTCGTCGTCCATGACCGCCCGTTTCTCAGTAGGCCTTCGCGAAAACCACCCGCCGGGCGCTCGGCTGGTTGCAGCAGATACAATAACCACTCTCTTCCTCCGCATCCATGGGGATGCAGCGGATGGTCACCACGAGGTCCTCTTTGATTTTCGCTTCGCATGATTCGGATCCGCACCAGTGGGAGACGGCAAATCCACCGTGGATTTCCGGCTTTTCGGTGGAGACGGGTGTAAAAAAGGACATAAAATCGTCTTTGCGGTCGATGGCAACGGTGTGGGATTCTTTAAAGGCCAAGGCGGTTTCGTAGAGATGGCTCTGGATCTGATCGAGGGTGTTCGTGATCCCGGCCACGAAAGCCGCCCGGTCGATGGTTTCCTTTTCTTTGGGGGATCGG
Organism: uncultured Desulfobacteraceae bacterium; assembly: GCA_942491115.1. Lineage (GTDB taxonomy): Bacteria > Desulfobacterota > Desulfobacteria > Desulfobacterales > UBA5852 > CALNZV01. The sequence goes on along the minus strand of CALNZV010000020.1, from coordinate 880,535 downwards.
TCCCGGCGGCCCACGAAGACGGCATTTTTCTGAATGTCGCGGGGGCCGATTTCCACCCGGACGGGAATGCCTTTCTTGATCCAGTCCCACCCCCTGGCCCCTCCGATGTCTCGCTGGTCGATTTCGACCCGAAGGGCTCTGCCGTGGTAGGTCTGGTCTGTGAGCTCCAGGGAAAGGCGGTCCACATACTCGAGCACCATCGCCTTCTCCGACTCTTTTCGCCAGATGGGCAAGAGAACCACGTGGGCCGAGGCCACCCGAGGCGGCATGATGAGTCCGTCGTCATCGCTATGGGTCATGATCAGTCCTCCGATCATTCGGGTGGAGGAGCCCCAGGAGGTGGTCCAGGCATAGGCTTCGGTTTCTTCTGCGGTCTGAAACCGAATGCCGGACGCCTTGGCAAAATTCTGGCCGAGGAAATGAGACGTGCCGGCCTGGAGGGCTTTTCGGTCCTGCATCATGGCCTCGATACAAAGGGTGTCCACCGCACCCGGGAAGCGTTCGGAGGGGGTTTTGGCCCCTTTGATGATCGGCATGGCCAGGTACTCTTCGGCAAACCGGGCATAGACGTCCAGCATCATCCGTGTTCGCTCCCTGGCCTCCGCTTCTGAGGCGTGGGCCGTATGCCCCTCCTGCCAGAGAAACTCGCTGGTCCGCAGGAAAATCCGGGTCCGCATTTCCCAGCGAACCACATTACCCCATTGATTGAGAAGGATTGGCAGGTCTCGGTAGCTGGACACCCAGCGCGCGAAACTGTCGCCGATTATGGTTTCCGAGGTTGGCCGGACCACCAAGGGTTCGGCCAGCTTGCCCGCGGGAACCAGGCTGCCGTCATCGGATTTTTCGAGACGATGATGGGTGACCACGGCGCACTCTTTGGCAAATCCTTCCACATGCTCGGCCTCCTTTTCAAGAAAGCTCAAGGGGATAAATAGGGGAAAGTAGGCGTTTTTGATCCCGGTTGCTTTGAACAGGGCATCCATGTCACCCATGATGTTTTCCCACAAGGCGTACCCCCATGGCTTGATGACCATGCAGCCCCTGACGGGGGATCGCTCAGCCAGATCCGATGCCTTTATGACTTGCTGATACCATTCCGGATAATCGTCTTTCCTTGTCGGCGTGATGGCCGTTTTCGTCGTGCTGGTCATGGTCGCAACTCCGGTTTCTGGTGATGGGAAAGCTTAAGAGGATAGTGCTGGATTCGGGTATCGACATCCCGGCCCGGCGGTCCCGTTGGCCCCCGGCTCCGGCGGACACCTCCTTGGTGAAGAAATCGGCTGCGCCGGCGTCCCTTGCCGGGGGTAAGTGCCGTGCCCGATTCCCTGGTGGTGTCCCGGAGGTGCGGCCGGCCGGTTTCCACTAGCGCGCTTCATCGTCGAACTGTTTGATGGCATCCAGAAGCACCGGGACCAGTTGGTCCTCCGGGAATTTTTTGACGACCTTTCCCTTTTTGAATAGAATGCCGGTGCCGTCGCCGCCGGCAATACCCACATCGGCCTCCCTTGCCTCCCCCGGACCGTTCACCACACAGCCCATGATGGCGACTTTGATCGTGCTCGATGTTTCCAGAAGTGCGGCCTCCACCGTTTCCAGAATTTGAAAGAGGTCGATTTGGGTTCTTCCGCAGGTCGGACAGGAAATGATCTCCGGCCCCCGCTGTCTCAAACCAAGGGCCTTTAAAATCTCAAACCCCACCCGAACCTCTTCCACCGGATCCCGGGTTAAGGATACCCGAAGGGTGTCGCCGATGCCTTCCGCCAGCAGCATGCCGATACCGATGGAGGACTTGACGATCCCCGGATAGAGGCCTCCGGCTTCCGTCACACCCAGGTGGAGCGGCAGGTCGCAAATCTTGGCCAGCAGACGATAGGCGGAAAGGGTCCGCGGGACGTCCGATGCCTTGATGGACACCTTGATCTGATGGAAATCGAGCTGCTGCAGCAGGTCTACGTGACGAAGTGCGCTCGCCACCATGGCCTCCGGAGTTGCGCCTCCGTGGATGGCCAGAAGGTCTTTTTCGAGAGAGCCGGCATTGACCCCGATTCGAATCGGCAATCCAAAATCCCGGGCACAGTCGACAACCGCTTTGATGGGCTTTTTCCCCCCGATGTTGCCCGGGTTGAGTCGGAGCCCGTCCGCGCCAGCGCGGGCGGCCCTGATGGCCAGCCGGTGGTCGAAGTGGATGTCGGCGATCAGGGGGATACCGATGGCGGGTTTGATGGCATGAATGGCGTCGGCGGCATCGGCGTCAGGGACCGCCACACGGATGATGTCACAACCGGCGTTTTCAAGGCGCCGAATCTGATCGATGGTGGATGCCACATCCTGGGTCGGGGTGTTGGTCATCGATTGGACAGAGATGGGAGCGTCACCTCCCACCTGAAGGGGGCCCAATTGGATCGGGGAGGTCTTTCTCCGGGTTGTCCGGCCATTGTCGGCACTCATGAAACCTCGGCTGGTCTGTGAGGAGGGTCTACAGGATATCCCATCAGGTCCGCCAATACACAAAAAATCAAATTATCAGAGCCACGGGAAGAGTTCAAGGACAAGACGTTACTCAAGGGGCCCCGCGGGCGGTGGGGCCGGTGCGGTGGGCATGGCGGCGGGGTTGTCCCGCCGTCGTGGCGTCAACGGATGGCGGCAAACGGATTGAAACGCTTCTCTTGACCAATGGTGGTTTCCGGCCCATGGCCAGTATAGACGACGACGTCCTCGTCGAGGGTGAACAGTTGGGTGCGAATGCTACGAATCAGTGTGTCGTGATCGCCGCCGGGAAAGTCGGTGCGGCCGATGGATCCGGCAAAGAGGGCATCGCCGACAAAGACGTGCCCCGGAGCGAAAAGAGAAATGCCTCCCCGGGTGTGCCCTGGCGTATGCAGGACAGTGAGGTCGATCTGGCCGACCTGGACATGGTCGTTTCCATTCAACAGCCGATCGGGTGCCGGTGAATCCTCGGCGCTCAGCCCGAAGGCACCGGCCGAGCGTGAAAGCTGGGCGAGCATCGGTTCGTCTTCTGGATGGATCATGATGTCGGCGCCCGTGGTTTTTTTCAAGGACCGGTTGCCGCTCACATGATCAAAGTGGCCGTGGGTGTTGATGATAGCGGTTACCGTCAGGCGCTCCTTTGTCAATGCCGTCAGGATGCGATCGACGTCTCCCCCTGGATCGATTACGGCCGCGTTGCCGGTATCAGGGCACCCAATGATGAAGCAGTTGGCCATCAGCGGGCCCACCGAGAGCTTGACGATTTTCATGAGTCACTCCCCAAAGAAGTATCCTGGTCAGAAGCCGTTGCCGGTGGATCGGGCAAGGTACGGATGTCCCCCGATTCGATGCCGATCCGGACGCTGTCGAGGATTCCGTTGATAAAAGGGCCGGATTCGTCCGTGCCGAATTTCTTTCCGATATCGATGGCCTCGTTGATGATGACCCGGGCAGGGGTATCCGTGTGCCGCATCATCTCAAAAACGGCGATGCGGATGACATTGCGGTCCACGCAGGCCATTCGATCCACCCGCCAGTGTTCCGAGCGGCCTTCGATGATGCCGTCGATGACGTCCCCATCCCTGAGCACTCCGGCCGTCAGCCGAATGAAAAACGACTCGACCTTCTTGGAGGGGGTGAAATGTCGACAGAATAGCGACAGCGCTTCCTCCCGGTTCCGGTGGCTCATATCGATATAATAGAGGGCCTGCATCGCTAGTTCACGCGCCCGTCGTCGATTACCCATGGCTAGAAGTGTCTGTGATAGAACATTGGGTTCCTGATCACCGATAAGGCACCGAAGGCAGGGGAGCGTGTCGGGGTCTCCCCGTTCTTTATCAGCGCCGTCCAATGTGGTGCCGCCCGGCTGTCAGGCCTGGTTGACCACATCGATCAAGTTGGCCATTTCGACCGCAGTGATGGCGGCGCTCCAGCCTTTATTCCCGGCCTTGGTGCCGGCGCGCTCGATGGCCTGTTCGATATTTTCCGTGGTGATGATGCCGAAGATAACGGGGATGTCGGCCTCGAGACCGACAACGGCGATTCCTTTGGTCACCTCGGCACTGACGTAGTCGAAATGGGGGGTGGCCCCCCTAATGACCGCGCCGAGGCAAATGATGGCGTCGTAGCGATTTTTTGCCGCCAGTTTCTTGGCGAGAAGCGGAATCTCGAAGGCACCCGGCACCTTGACGATATCGATATCCTCGTCCCGGGTCCCCGAGCGGTGAAGGGCATCGATGGCACCTCCCAGGAGCCGGTCGGTGATAAAATCATTGAAACGGCTGGCCACGATGGCAAATTTTTTTCCTTCGGCCACCAGGTTGGCTTCTAACATTCGCGGCATCTATCGTCCTCCAGTTGTCGGTTGAAGGGATCAGGGACTCATTGGCGCCCCCTCATGGGTTGGCGTTCACGTCCTTGAGCAGATGGCCCATTTTGATCTTTTTGCAGCTCAGATAGCATTGGTTGTGAACGTTCGGCTCGATTTCGATGGGCACCTGTTCGACCACGCTCAGGCCATAACCCTGAAGCCCCACCATTTTTTTGGGATTGTTGGTGAGCAGCCGCATCTTGGTCACCCCCAGATCGGCGAGAATCTGAGCACCGATGCCGTAGTTGCGAAGGTCGGGTTGAAAACCCAACTCCTCGTTTGCCTCCACGGTGTCGAGGCCCTGGTCCTGGAGGGCGTATGCCTTGATTTTGTTGACCAGGCCGATTCCCCGGCCTTCCTGGCGCAGGTAGAGAATCACGCCTCGTCCTTCTTGGTTCATGGTGTCCATGGCCTTGTGGAGCTGATCGCCGCAGTCGCATCGCATGGAGCCGAAAATATCGCCGGTAAGGCATTCGGAATGAACCCTCACCAATATGGGTTCATTTAATGTGACATCACCCTTCAGCATGGCGATATGGAGCAGGTTGTCTACATCATTTTCATAGACGATGGCCTTGAAGTCCCCTCCGTACAGGGTCGGTATGATGGTTTCGGCGGCCCGCCGGACAAAGGATTCGTTGCGCATCCGGTATTTCACCAGATCTTCGATGGTCACGATGCCGATGTCATGGGTTTCGCTGAACTGCTTGAGGGATGGCATCCGGGCCATGGTACCGTCCTCGTCCATGATCTCGCAAATGACGCCAGCCGGCTTGAGGCCGGCCAGCCGGGCCAGATCTACGGACCCCTCGGTCTGTCCGGTTCGAACCATGACGCCTCCCCGCCTGGCCCTGAGGGGAAAGATGTGACCGGGCCGCACCAGGTCGCGAGGGGTTGCGCCGTCCCGAACGGCCGTTTTTATGGTCGTGGCTCTGTCTGCGGCGGATATGCCAGTGGTGACGCCGCACCGCGCTTCGATAGAAACGGTGAACCCGGTTTCGAACTGGGAGGTATTGTGGTTGACCATCAGGGGGAGATCCAGGGAATTGGCCTTTTCCGGCGTCAATGACAAGCAGATGAGTCCCCGGCCGAACTTGGCCATGAAATTAATGGCTTCGGGGGTCACCATCTCGGCGGCCATGGTCAGATCCCCTTCGTTTTCACGATCCTCGTCATCCACCAGGATCACCATTTTGCCTTGGCGGATGTCCTCGATGGCTTGTTCAACGGTTAGGCGTGGCATGAGTCGTTGGTCTCCTAAGTCGCGAAGGATTGAAACGGCCGCGGGGCATCGACACATGCCCAGCGGCGATTTGGGTTACATAAAACCGGTCCGGGCCAGAAAATCCAGATCGATCCCTTTCCGTTCCGAACGGGTTCCGTCCTCCTCCTGGGGTCGGATGAACCGTTCGACATACTTGCCGATAAGATCGGTCTCGATATTGACCGGCTCCCCCGGCTGCTTCAGGCCGACGGTGGTCAGGCTGGCGGTATGGGGAATAATGCTGACATCGAAGGCGTTGGCGGTGATCCGGTTGATGGTTAGGCTGACTCCGTCGACGGCAACCGATCCTTTGTGAATCATATAGCGGATCAGGTGCTCGGGGGCATCGATCCTAACGATGATGGCGTTACCGCTTCGGGTCCGTGACCGAAGGGTGCCGATCCCATCCACGTGGCCGCTGACCAGATGGCCATCGAGGCGGTCCGACAGCCGAAGTGCCCTCTCCAGATTGACCTTTTGGCCTGGGCGGGCATTGCCGAAAGTGGTCGTTGTCATGGATTCGGGAGACAGATCGGCGGCGAAACGACGGTGTTCGATATGGGCAGCCGTAAGGCAGGCGCCGCTGACGGCAATGCTGTCGCCCAGAGAAACGTCCTTGAGGGAAAATCCGGCTTCAACGGTCATCCGCGTGCCCTTATCGGTGGTCCGCAACGCAGAAATATGACCCATACCTTCTATGATGCCGGTAAACATGGTGACTCCGAGGGCAATCGAACCGATAGGCCGATGAATTTGCAACCTATGAAAATAATTCGATGATGATGATTGTCAACACGATCGGTGGACCCCGGAAAGGCTTCCCTCGAGAAGGATGTCCTCTCCGATTCGGCGAACCGTCATGCCCTCTATGGGACGACAATCCTTCATCAGGGCGGGACCTGGCCCCTTGAACAGCGGAACGCCATCGTCTCCTCCAAGAAACTTGGGTGCGAGAAACAAGAACAGCCGGTCGACGATATTCGCCGACAGCGCTGATGCCGCCACGCGGCTGCCACCTTCGATGAGAAGACTGGTGATGTTGTCGTCTCCCAGACGCTCCAGCAGGCGGGGCAGATGGATACCGCGGTCTGTGGTGTCGATGGATATGACGGTCGCCCCCGTGGCCTGGATTCGTCGGTGCCGCTCCGGATCAACGGAACCGCCAGTAACAATGAGGGTTCGGGCCGGTGAGTCGAGGTGAAGCAGGCGGGCGTTTTCGGGGATCGACAGATGCGTGTCGAGGACGATCCTTACAGGGTCTATTCCCGCCGCCCCATCGATGCGGGTGGTCAGGCTCGGATTGTCGGCAATGACCGTGCCCACGCCCACCATGATGGCATCCACCCGGTGACGAAGGCGATGGACAAATTGCCGGGAAGGCTCTCCGGAAACCCAGCGGGCGTCTCCAGTCCTGGTGGCGATCCGACCGTCGAGGGTTGCGGCGATTTTCAAAATAACGAGAGGCTTTCCGGTTCGCACATGAGTAGAGAAGGCGTCATTCAGCCGTCGGGCGTTGTCTTCACAAACCCCCGTGACCACGTCGATACCCGCGTCGGACAGGCGTCGATGTCCGCCACCGGCGACATGGGGGTTGGGATCGGTCATGGCCGACACCACCCGCCTGATTCCGGCGCTTATAATCGCCTCGGTACAGGGAGGGGTTTTCCCGGTATGATTGCAAGGTTCCAGGGTGACGTACAGGTCGGCTCCCTTGGCAAGAGCCCCCGCCGATTCCAGGGCATCGATCTCGGCGTGGGGCCCGCCGGGCCGCCGATGGTAGCCCCTGCCGACGATTTTGCCATTGTTGACCACGAGGGCTCCCACCATGGGATTCGGCGAAGTGGTACCCGTCCCTTTTGCGGCCAGCTCCAAGGCTAGCCCCATGTAAAACCGATCACGACTCACGAACAGGAATCCCCTCCGTTGGGAGGGTTGGCACTCAACAGGGATTTAAGCTCGGAGATGAAATCATTGACATCCTTGAATTCACGATACACCGATGCAAAGCGGACATAGGCCACATCGTCGAGCTGGTGGAGAATCGCCATGACCTTCTCCCCCAGCACCGAAGAGGGGATCTCCTTCTCCCCCAGTTCGGAAAGGTCCCTTTCGAGGGTTTCCACTTGCTCGTCGATCTGGTTGATGCTGATGTCGCGCTTTTCGCAGGCCCTTTGGATGCCGGCCCGGACCTTTTCCCTGGAAAAAACCTCCCGTCTGCCATCTTTTTTGATAATCATGATCGGGATCTGTTCGACGTGTTCATAGGTGGTGAATCGTCTGCTGCAAACCAAGCACTCTCGGCGCCTCCGGATTTCGTTGCCGTCTTTGCTCAATCGAGAATCGATTACCTTGTTGTCGGTTTCCTTGCAAAAGGGGCATTTCATGACGGCTCCTCCACCGGGCTGGCACTCATCTGTATCACTTCGATACCGGCCTCTCCGAGCATCTGAGAGGCCATGTCATCGGCATAGCCGCTTTGGTAGATGATTTTTCGAATGCCGGCGTTGATGATCATTTTTGCGCAGATCGAGCAGGGTTGGGTGTTGCAGTAGACGGTGGCATCTTTAATGGATACCCCGTGATAGGCGGCTTGGATAATCGCATTTTGTTCGGCATGGATGCCCCGGCACAGTTCATGGCGCTGACCGGAAGGCACCTTCAGCTGTTCGCGAATGCAGCCGACCTCGGCACAATGACGGATACCTCCCGGTGCGCCGTTATATCCCGTCGTCAAAATACGCTTGTCCTTGACGATGGCGGCCCCCACAGCCCGACGCAAACAGGTGGTGCGCCGGGCGACAAGACTGGCGATGTCCATGAAATAGTGGTCCCAGGACGGGCGAGAATCGGGGGGTGTCATGGGCTGTGGCGCCTCCTCATATCGGTCTCAGGCATGAATGACCGTCGATGACGTCTCCCTTGGGTACAGGGGGAAATCGTTGCAAAGTGCGTGTACCTTGGTCCGGATGTCGTCGATCATCCGGTTGTCATCCGGGCGCTTGAGCAGACGTGCGATCCAACCGGAAATGATTTCCATCTCGGGTGTATTCAAGCCTCGTGAGGTCAGCACAGGGGTTCCGATTCGAATGCCGCTGGTAACACTATGGTTTTGAGGATCAAAGGGAATGGCATTTTTATTGACGGTAATGGCGGCTCGTCCCAGGATGGATTCGGCCGCCTTCCCGGTAATCCCCTGGGGGGTCAGATCCACGAGCATCATGTGGTTGTCTGTACCGCCGGCAACAAGGCGAATGCCTTCCGTCTGGAGGCAGCGGGCCAGATGGGCGGCATTCCGAACGGTCTGGCGTTGGTAGTCCCGAAAGCCGCCGGAAAGGGCTTCCTGGAAGGCCACGGCCTTGGCGGCGACCACGTGCATCAGGGGGCCTCCCTGAATGCCGGGAAAAATCTGCCGGTCGAGGACCTTTCCCAAATCGGCTCCTGCCAGAATAAGGCCGCCTCTGGGCCCCCTAAGAGTTTTATGGGTGGTCGAGGTGACGACGGTGGCGTGGGGAACCGGCGACGGGTGAATGCCGGCAGCGACTAGGCCGGCGATATGGGCCATATCCACCATCAGGTGGGCCCCGACCGATTTCGCAATGTTGGCAAACCCCTCAAAATCGAGTGATCGGGGATACGCGCTGGCGCCGCAGACGATCAGTTTCGGCCTGCAGGACTCCGCCAGTCGGGCCACCTCGTCGAAATCGATGGTCTCGGTCTCCCGGCTGACACCGTAATGGGTGAAGTTGAACATTCGCCCCGAGAAGCTGACGGCGCTGCCGTGGGTCAAGTGCCCACCGTGGGCGAGATCCATTCCCAATACCGTGTCTCCGGGGGTCAACAGGGCAAAATACACAGCCATGTTGGCCTGGGATCCGGAGTGAGCCTGGACATTGGCGTAGTCGGCACCGAACAGCCGTTTGGCCCGCTCGATGGCGAGGGTTTCCACCATATCTGCATACTCGCAACCGCCGTAATATCGCTTGTCGGGATATCCCTCGGCGTATTTGTTCGTGAGGAGGCTTCCTTGGGCGGCCATCACCGCCGGACTGGCGATGTTTTCCGAGGCGATCATTTCGAGCTGGCTCTGTTGACGGGTCAGTTCGCAGGCAATCGCTCGCGCGATTTCGGGGTCTGTGGATTCAAGAATCGAATTGGTCACGATGGTTTTCCCCTCGACGGTGGGTGTCGACAGATGTCCCTGACATCCAGGCTCCAGAAATTATTCGATACGATGGAATTTGTCCAGCCTGGTCTGATGCCGGCCCCCTTCAAACGGTGTGTCCAACCAAGTCTTAACGATTTCTATAGCCAGAACATCCCCAATGACCCGGCCCCCCAGAACGAGGATGTTGGCGTCGTTGTGGCGACGGCTCATGGCAGCGCCGAAAAGATCGCCGCACAACGCCGCTCGAACACCAGGGAAACGATTGGCCGCCATGGACATGCCGATACCGGTTCCGCACATCAGGATGCCCCGAGGGAATAGGTCCCGGGAAACGGCTCCGGCGACCCGAGAGGCGATATCCGGATAGTCCACTGAGGATTCAGAATGGGTACCGGCATCTTCGACGGAAAAACCGCGTTCCTCGAGATAGGATTTGATCCGTTCTTTCATTGCAAACGCCGCATGATCACAGCCGATGATGATGGGGATTTCCGATTCCTTCATTGGGTGGCTCCTGACAGGTTGACATCGTTCAGGGGGCGATTCGGCGCCCTCGACGGCTTCGGTGGCGATGGATTTTGGCGTCAATAGAAAACGGTCTTGATCGCTTAATCGGAATCGGGTTCCCGAAAGAGGAAGCGGGCATTCGCCAGGCGGGATTTATAGGGTCGCAAGCTGGACGGTGGTGGTGAAGGGGTCCTGGAGCGGCCTCAAATCCATCATGGTTTGAGTCGGCACCCGTCGCCGGAATGCATCGCTGCTGCTGGAAAGAGGTCGATTCGCTTCCCCGGAGGATCCAATGCTTCCGCCGCCCTTGATGGGCGGCGGGAAAATCAGGAAGGCTTTCTATGGATGGCCTTCGGCCGGGTTACAGTTTGTTGATGTAGTCGATGGCGTCCTGGACGCAAACGATTTTTTCCTGATCCTCATCCGGAATCTCGATATCGAACTCCTCTTCCATGGTCATGATCAATTCCACCAAATCCAGGGAATCGGCACCAAGATCGTCGACAAATTTGGCTTCGGGAATCACTTCGCCCGAATCAACGCTGAGCTTCTCCGCGATAATTTTTTTTACCTTGTCTTCAACGGACATGGGTCGTCTCCTCCTCCTTCGTTGTTCAGCGGTCTCGTATCGATGGTGGTGGCTGCCGCTCGACGTCGACAATGAGCAGGGCAGGCGGTGTTTCGATGGCGGGTCTGCGGTGCTATCGGAGTTCCGAGGGGTATCGACCGACAGCAGCGACCGGCCGGAGCGCGCTATTCTTCATCGTCGGTGTGAATCACATTGCGGCCCCTGTAAGTGCCGCAGCTGGTGCACGCATGATGGGGAGGCTTGGTCTCTCCACATTGGGCGCAGGTGGTCAGCGTGGGCCCCGCAGTCTTTTTGTGGGTCCGGCGCATATCCCGCTTGGACTTTGACGTTTTCCGCTTGGGAACAGCCATTAGTAAACTCCTACTCTATTGAATTCATTACTAAAATTGTCGATTTTTTTGTTAGAATAAGATAAACTACTTTTAGTAATTGAACTGGGTGCGAATGTCAAGCTAAATCCTGCCGAAAGGTCGCGCGATCCCTTGTCCCCCGCCCGACGATGTGGTAAACCATTTCGGTTTGTTGGAGGGGCGGCATTTCTGACTCCCCTTGGGGCGATGTCGGCTTTTTTCAAAGACTTTTTACCCACAGGAAAACTTATGGAATCCATCGTCACCCGATTTCCGCCGAGTCCTTCCGGCTATCTGCATGTCGGCGGCGCCCGAACGGCGCTTTTCAATTGGCTGTACGCCCGTCACCGGGGCGGCCGGTTCGTACTAAGGATCGAAGACACCGACAGGGAGCGGTCGACCCAGGCTTCTGTGGACGCGATTCTGGACTCTTTGGAGTGGCTGGGAATCGATTGGGATGACGGTCCTCATTTCCAGTCTCAGCGGATGGAGATCTACCGGAGCCATGTTCAGCGACTCCTGGACGAGGGGCATGCCTACTACTGTACCTGCACCCCTGACGAGATCGAGGCCATGCGGCAGGCGGCTCAGGCGGCAGGTGGAAAACCCCGTTACAACGGGCGCTGCCGTGAACGGCAGTTGCCGAGGACCAACGGCGCCGCCGTCCGTTTCAAGGCACCCTTGGGCGGAACCACCGTTATCGAGGACCGGGTCAAAGGGCCCATTGCCTTTCAGAACAGCGAACTCGACGATTTCATTATCTGCCGTAGCGACGGCGTCCCCACATACCATCTGGCCGTGGTCATCGATGATGTCACCATGGGAATCAATACCATCATCCGGGGAGACGACCACATCAACAACACCCCCAAGCAGATCCTCCTATATAGAGCTCTGGGCGAAGCATTGCCGGTGTTTGCCCATGTTCCGATGGTGCTCGGGAACGACAAGGCCCGGCTCAGCAAGCGCCACGGGGCCATGTCGGTGACCGAGTATCGGGGAATGGGTTATCTACCCGATGCCGTGATCAACTACCTGGTCCGTTTGGGATGGTCCCATGGCGATCAGGAGTTTTTCACCCGACAGGAATTGATCGACACATTCAATCTCGAGCATATCGGCCGGTCGGCCGGGGTTTTCGACGGCGCCAAACTCCTGGCACTGAACGCCGACCACATCCAGGCGGCCGACCCGACATCCATCGTGCCCCACCTGAAACCGTTTCTCGAAGCGATCGGCGTGGCTGCCGACGATGACCGCTATCTGGAGGCCATTATTCCAACCCTCCAGCCCCGGTCAAAAACCCTGGTGGACATGGCCCAGGGGGCCCGGTTTTATTTTGCCGATACCATTTCCTATGATGAAAAAACGGCGAAGAAGTTCCTGAAACCCGGTATCTTGGACCCATTGAAGCGGCTCACTCGTGAGTTGGAGGGTCTGACCGTCTTCGATCAGCCATCCATCGAGAGCGCTTTTACCCGCACCATGGAGGCGACGGGACTCAAGCTTGGGAAAATCGCTCAACCGGTCCGGGTGGCCCTCACCGGGGGAACCGTCAGTCCGGGCATTTTCGAAATCATCGAAGTGCTGGGCGGCGAGGTGACCTTAAGGCGGCTTCGACAGGCAATCGATGCCATTGAGGTCGATGGGACGGCCCTTTAGGAGGCTGCGGCAGGTGCCCAAAAAATTCCCGATAGCCATTGACGCAACGGCAACTTTTCGGTAACAAAATGGATCACTCTGGGGGATCGTCCAATGGTAGGACAGCGGACTCTGACTCCGTCAATCTAGGTTCGAATCCTAGTCCCTCAGCCATTTTCATCACCTCAGAGCAGCGGCCATCGGTCGCTGCTCTTTTTTTGTCCACAGGGCATGCCCATTGATTTTACGGTCATCCCTTGACATTATTCAGAGCGTGCCGGCCGGCAGAAAATCTATCACTGTTTGGACACCAACCCCTTTGTAAATGGAAGAGGATCACCATGGAGACGTCAGGGCCCGAAACCTCCCCGTCATCGAATTTCATCCGGGACATCATCGACGAGGACCTCAACGCCGGCAAACACGGCAGCCGGGTCCATACCCGTTTCCCACCGGAGCCGAACGGCTATTTGCATATCGGACATGCCAAATCGATCTGTCTCAACTTCGGGATTGCCAGAGACTACCACGGCAAATGCAATCTCAGATTCGACGATACCAATCCCACCAAAGAGGAGGTTGAATATGTCGAATCCATCAAAGAAGACGTCCGGTGGTTAGGCTTCGATTGGGAGGATCGCTGTTTTTTCGCATCCGATTATTTCGATCAGCTCTATGAATGGGCAGTTCAGCTCATCCGGGACGGCAAGGCCTATGTGGACAGCTTGGGGCCTGAAGACATCCGGGCTTATCGGGGCACCCTGACCGAGCCGGGAAGTAATAGCCCCTATCGGGACCGCTCAATCGAGGAAAACCTCCATTTGTTCGAGGGCATGAAAAACGGTGAGTTCGAAGACGGGGCCCATGTGCTTCGGGCTAAAATCGATATGGCCTCTCCCAACATGTGCATGAGAGACCCCACTATCTACCGGATTCGCAATACGCCCCACCACCGAACCGGCGACCGCTGGTGCATCTACCCCATGTATGATTTTACCCATTGTCTGTCGGATGCCATCGAGGGGATCACCCACTCTCTGTGCACCCTTGAGTTCGAGAACAACCGCCCCCTCTACGACTGGTTTCTGGACCAACTGCCGGTGCCGTTCCGGCCCGTGCAAACCGAGTTTGCCCGCCTTAACCTGAGTTACACGGTGGTAAGCAAGCGAAAGCTCCTAAAACTCGTGGAAGAAGGGGTCGTCGACGGCTGGAGCGATCCTCGGATGCCGACCTTGTCGGGCATCCGGCGCAGGGGATTCACCCCGAAGGCCATCCGCAATTTCTGTGAACGCATCGGCGTGGCGCGGCGGGACAGTCAGGTGGACATCGCCCTTTTGGAGCACGCCGTCCGGGAGGATTTGAACGAATGGGCGCCGAGAGTGATGGGGGTGCTCAATCCCTTGAAAGTGGTGTTGACCAACTATCCCGAGGATCGGGAGGAAGAGCTCGAAGTCCCGAACCATCCCACGGATCCGTCCTTGGGCAGCCGGCGGTTGCCCTTTTCACGGGAGCTGTTCATCGAGAGGGAGGATTTCATGGAAGACCCCCCCCGGAAATTTTTCAGGCTTGCTCCAGGGCGAGAGGTGCGGCTCCGGTATGGGTATCTGATCACCTGTGTGGATGTCGTCAAGGATCCGGAAACCGGGGACGTCGTCGAACTTCATTGCACGTATGATCCCGAAACCCGGGGAGGGAATGCGCCGGACGGAAGAAAGGTAAAGGCAACGCTGCACTGGGTCTCGGCGCGACATGCCTTCCACGGGGAGGTCCGCCTCTACGACCGCCTTTTTTTGCGCCCCGATCCCGAGGGAGATGTCCGGAAAAAGGATTTTATGGCCCACATCAACCCGGATTCCCTGAAGATACTCGACGGCTGCAAACTGGAGCCGATGCTCGGAAGCGCCGCACCCGGCGAGATCTATCAATTTGAGCGGATGGGATATTTCTGTGTCGATACCCATGGTTCCCGACCGGGGGCGCCAGTATTCAACCGTGCCGTCACGCTTCGGGACGCCTGGGCCAAGATCCAGGCGACCCAGGAAAAGAAAGGGCGGTAACGACGGCCCGAAGGTTCCCCCGGCTGTGGGCCGGCAGGCATTCGGCAACCCTCAACGGGGTGTTGCTTTACCCACGGTAGAACACGATGCCGGAATACCCTACAAAACTGTCCCCGGGGCTTTTGTCGTGGCTGGTCCGATACTCGGTCATGGCGGCCCGGTCGGCCCCCATCTCCGTGACAGCCGCCACTGTGGCGGCCGCGGCCCCCGCACAGCAGGCGTTTTTACCCCTTAGGGCCTCTCGGATTGCTGTCTTCCCGTCAAGGGCGAGAAGGGCATCGATAAACCGCCGGTCGTTTTCTTCCTTGACCCATTCGACGGCGGCCTTTCCCCTGCCTTTATCGGTGAACCCATAGTTTGGCCCATAGTGGGTAAGATCCGTTGAGCCGACGACGGTCATCGACAAGCGGTCTCTGGCGGCCGCTCGGCCCAGGGTCTGCCCGATATCGAGGGCAATGTCGTCGGGGGGAACGCCGACCGGCAGAATACTCACCTCCCCGAACAAATACCGGATGAAGGGAAGCTGCAGCTCGATGGTGTTGTCCGGGCTCATGGTGGCCGGTGATCGTCGAAGAACATCGACGGTTTCCTCCACCAGCAGAGCGAGATCCCGGGACACGGGAAGGGGGCCGAAGGGTGTTCCCCAGGCTCCCGAGGACAGGAGGACAGGCGTCGACCCCGGGGACATGTGCATGCCGAATACCACGACAACGTCGGGGGGAGATGGGGTCGCCAGCGCGTTCAGCACGCGGCAGGCGATACCGCCGGAAAAATACCACCCGGCATGGGGCACGATGCCTCCAAACCGGTTCGACGAGGGAATATCAACGGTTATGGATGTGGACAAGAACCGGTCGATGTCCTCTCGGCAGCCATCGGCTGTCGCCGGATACCAACTGCCGGCAAAATCAGGGGGTTTGATATCCATGACGAGCCTCCCATGGAATGGATGCCGCTACCGCGACGATCCGGATGGTTCTGGTATAGGCAGGTGAAGGCCTGCCATCCAGTGATGACGATGGGAATCGACATCACCTTAGCCGGGGGGCACCGGGTTGTCAAAGACGACCCTACCGGCGATCGAAAAAATGGGCGGCTGTTTTTGCCGATTAAGCGGTTTTCTGCTATAAGACCCCCTTCGATAGCCTGAGCAATGAGCGAATTGATCAATGAGGAGACGTTTCCATGGTTCGAGTAATGATCAGGGACAATATGTCCCCGGTGGCCAAGGACATACTGGAGGCCACGGGAAAGATCGAGGTCGTCATCGACAATGACAAGACCACCAATGCCCCTGAACGCCTGGCGGAGATCATCGGTGATTTCGATGGTATTGCGGTCCGCAGCGGGACCCGGGTCACCAAAGAAGTGCTCGAGAGCGCCCACCGGTTAAAGATCATCGGAAGGGCCGGGATCGGTGTGGACAATATCGATTTGGAGGCGGCCACCAGTCAGGGGGTCGTGGTCATGAACGCTCCGGGCGGTAACACCCAAACCACCGGAGAACATGCCGTGGCCCTGATGATGGCCCTGGCAAGAAACATTCCCCAAGGAACGGCGTCTCTCAAATCCGCCCGCTGGGAAAAAAAACAGCTGACCGGTGTCGAGCTAACCGGGAAAACCCTTGGCATTCTCGGGTTGGGCAACATCGGCCGCGTGGTGGCAACCTTGGCCAAAGGATTGAAAATGACCGTAATCGCAGCCGATCCCATGGTCAGCAAGGAAGCGGCCGGCGCCCTCGACATCGAGCTGGTGGATGCGGCTGATCTCTATGCCCGTTCGGATTTCATCTCTCTGCATGTTCCGAGGCTCAAGGAAACCGCCAATATGATCAATGCGGAAACCATCTCCCTGATGAAGCCCGGGGTCCGGCTGGTCAACTGTTCCCGCGGGGAAGTGGTCAACCTTGACCATTTGCACGCTGCCTTGGAAACGGGTCATGTGGCCGGGGTCGCCCTCGACGTTTTTCCCAAAGAGCCTCCGGACCCATCCCTGGCAATCCTGCATCACCCGATGGCCATTTTCACTCCCCACTTGGGGGCCAGCACCAGCGAGGCTCAAATCAAAGTGGCTGAAATGATCGCCCACCAGATGTCCGCCTATCTGCTAAGCGAAGTGATCATGAATGCCGTGAACTTCCCATCGGTTTCAAGGGAGGTCATGGAGCGGATCCGACCCTACCTGATGCTGGCGGAAAAAATGGGTTCCCTCATGGGTCAGATGATCCGGGCCGTGAACGACATGACAATCACTTACGCCGGCAGTGTGGCCGAGCTGGAAACCCGGCCCCTCACCCATGCGGTTCTTAAAGGGTTTCTGGGGGTGTTCACGGACAAGCCGGTCAATTACGTCAATGCGAGGGCCATTGCCAAGCAGAAGGGAATTCGCATCCAGGAGGTGCTGACCAAACAGCGGGGGGACTATGCCGGGACCATTCAGGTCCGGTTCGACGCTCATAAGACAGGGCCCAACGAGATCTGGGGGACCGTTTTTGGAGAAACCCTGCCGCGGATTGTCCGGTACGGCAATATCTACATGGATGCCGAGCCCGGCGGGTACATGTTGATCACTCAGAACCACGACCGTCCGGGTGTGATTGGGAACCTGGGCACCACCCTCGGCCGGCACAATATCAACATCGCCCGCTTTCAGCTGGGACGGCTAGACGATCGCGCCACCTGCATGGTGAACATCGACACTCCAGCAGACGAGTCCGTGATCGAAGACATCCGCAAACTTCCCCACATGATTTCCGTCCACCACGTCAATTTGACCTGAGCCGCGGGCCTTCCCAGGCACCCGTCGACTGATCGGGTCCCCTTGACCGGTCAGCCCATTTTTTGCCGGATTTCGCCTTTCAGCCAGTCGAGCCAGGGGCCGAAGCCCTCTTCGGTCTTGGCCGACAATTCAAAGACCGGTATCCCGGGATGGACCTGCCGGATGTTGTGGCCTGCAAGCTTGACATCAAACCCGTCCAAATAAGGGAGCAGATCCACCTTGTTCAGAATGGCGGCGTCGCACTCCCGGAACATAAGTGGGTATTTAAGGGGCTTGTCTTCGCCTTCGGTGACGCTGAGAATGACGGCCCGTCGATCCTCCCCAATGTCGAATTCGGCAGGGCACACCAGATTGCCGATGTTCTCGACGATCAGGGCATCGAGGTCTTCCAGGTCGAAGCCGCTCAGGGATTTCTCCACTACATGGGCAGCCAGATGGCAGTCCCCTCCGAATTCGTCCGTATTGATTTGAACCACCGGAGCACCGCTGGCGGCAAGCCGATCGGCGTCGTTGGTGGTGCAGATGTCCCCCACAACCACGCCGCATCTGAACTCGGCCATCAGGTGTTTGAGGGTTTTTTCGAGAGTGGTGGTTTTCCCGGAGCCGGGGGAGCTCATCAGATTGAGCACAAAAACCCCGTGGGCGGCAAACCGCTGGCGGTTCTGTCCGGCAATCATATCGTTGGCATCGAGAACCCTCCGGACGATTTTGATTTCCCGTCCTCCGGACTGCCGACTTTCGACCGGTGCGCCCATGCCGAGGTCGTTGTGATGCCCGCCCTCTTTTCGGTGGTGGCGACTTCGGGTCAGAATACCATCAAGTAACATGGGTCAGGTTTCCTCTTCGGCCAGTTCGATGGAGTCGATATCCAGTTCCCTGCCGGACAAGATCTTTATAGAACCGCTAGTGCAGTTCTCGCAGAGAAATGCCGGACTGCTGATGATCCACCGATGCCGGCAGTCGTCGCATTGGGCTTCAACCGGGATTTCCGTGATGACCAGCTCGGCACCGTCAAGGGGTGTGTTTTTTGATGCCGCCTCGAAGCAGAATCTGAGGCTGTCACCCACCACTGCGGACAGTTTCCCGATGTTCAGGTTGATCCGCGCCACTTTCGCCGACGGCATGTCCACCGGTATGGAGGCGGTGGCGATGTCGATGATCTCTATTGCGATGCCCATCTCATGCATGGTCGGATCAACCTGTCATTATCGTACCGGACAGCGTCAGCTGAAAGTGTCTGAGCACACATCACCAAGGTATGCCAGGTTTTCACAGACGGCAATGCCGTTGGCCTTCATGGCGTCGATCTTGCTCTGCCCGGTCCCGCTGTTCCCGCTGATGATGGCGCCGGCGTGGCCCATGCGGCGGCCGGGAGGCGCCGTGAGACCGGCAATAAAGCCCACCACCGGCTTGGTGACGTTGGCCTTGATGAAGTCGGCGGCGTCTTCTTCCGCGTTCCCGCCGATTTCACCGATCATGACGATGCCCTGGGTGGCCTCGTCCTCCTGAAAGGCCTTTAGACAATCGATGAAATTCGTTCCGTTGACGGGGTCGCCACCGATACCGATGCAGGTGGTCTGGCCCAAACCGCTCAGGGTCAGGGCGTGGACGGCCTCATAGGTCAGGGTGCCGGAGCGGGAGACCACTCCGATCTTGCCCGACTTGTGAATCACCGCGGGCATGATACCGATTTTGCATTCTCCCGGGGTGATGATACCCGGACAGTTGGGTCCGATGAGGCGGGTGGCCTTGTCTTTCAGGTAATTTTTCACCGTCATCATGTCCATGACCGGAATGCCCTCGGTTATGCACACGATCAGGGGCACCTCGGCATCCGCCGCTTCCATGATGGCATCGGCGGCGAAAGGCGGGGGAACAAAGATCATGCTGGCATTGGCCCCGGTAGCCGCCACAGCCCCTTTGACTGTGTCAAATACCGGCACTGCATCCATCGTCTGGCCGCCCTTGCCCGGGGTGACGCCGGCGACGACCTGGGTTCCATAATCGATGCAGGCGCGGGTGTGGAACTGACCTTCGTTTCCGGTGATGCCCTGAACCAATAGTTTCGTATCCTTATTGACGAATATGCTCACGGCTTGTTCCTCGCTTGGTGTCGTTTGCGTTACTGGATGGCCTCTTTGAGTCTCTGGGCGGCGTCCTTGAGATCGACGGCATTGACGAGCTCAAGCCCTGATTCATTGAGAATGCGCCGTCCCTCCTCCAGGTTGGTGCCTTCCATTCGGATGATGACCGGTACCCGCATGCCGACCTTTTTCGCGGCTTGGACCACCCCATTGGCCAACCGGTCGCAACGCAGGATACCGCCGAAAATGTTGATAAGGATGGCCTTGACGTTGAGATCACTCTGGAGGATGCGAAACCCGTTTTCAATCTGCTCCGCGCTGGCTCCCCCCCCGACGTCGAGGAAATTGACCGGTTTGCCACCGGCAAACTTGATGCAGTCCATGGTGGCCATGGCCAGACCGGCGCCGTTGACCATGTTGCCCACATTGCCGTCACCGCCTAAGTGGATGTAGTTTAAATGGAACTTGGAGGCCTCCACTTCGGTGGGGTCCTCTTCGTCCAGGTCGCGGTAGGCCACGATATCGGGGTGGCGGTAGAGGGCGTTGTCGTCGAAGTCCACTTTAGCATCCAGGGCGATGACCTCGTTGTCGGCCGTCAGGACGAGGGGATTGATCTCTACCATGGAGCAGTCATAGGAAACACATAGATTGTATAGGTTTTTCAGGAGAAGGGTGAAGGATTTCATCGCCTCCTTCGGCAGATTAAGACCGAACGCCGCTGCCCGCAGGTGGTAGCTTTGGATTCCCAGCAGCGGATCCACATACACCTTGATGATCTTGTCGGGTGTTTTCTCAGCCACCTCCTCGATATCCATTCCACCGGCCTCGCTGGCCATGATGATCATCTTGGCCGTTGCACGATCCGGAAGGATACTGAGGTAGAGCTCCTTGGCGATGTCGAGACCTTGTTCGATCAGCAGCTTTTTGACCAGCCGGCCTTCAGGGCCGGTTTGCTTGGTGACCAGGGTCATCCCCAGGATTTGATCGATGGACGATGTTGCGGCCGCCATGTCCTTGGCAACCGTCACGCCGCCGCCTTTTCCACGACCGCCGGCGTGAATCTGGGCCTTGACCACGACCGGGAATGCGCCCAGCCGTTCCACCGCGGCATTGGCCTCCTCGGCGGTGAAGGCAGCGGCACCCTCCGGCACGGCAACGCCGAATTTTCTGAACAGTTCCTTGGCCTGATACTCATGGATCTTCATGATCCCCCCTTGTGGTTTTCCAGTGGTTTTCCTTTGGACTGTCCGATGCCCCCGGCGGCGCAAGCGTCGGGGACGACCCTCGTCCGACGGTCGGAGCCCTGGGCGGTTTTCCGACCGTCTCGATCGAGCCCTGGCCCCCACCCCTATGGGCGCGGGAGGAGCGTCGGCGTTCCAACCGATTTACGCTGTCGGGAGTTATCGTGAATGACCGCTCCCCGATCCGATCGGGGAGAGAGGGAATGGCCCCTTTCTGTCCCAATCGGATCGGCTCTTTGCGTCCGGGATCGATGACCGACTATCCGATGACGGCCAGAACGGCGTTTTTGGGCACCGAATCCCCACTGCTGTAGTTAACGGCTTTTACCGTACCGCTGACCGGCGCGGGAAGTGCATTCTCCATTTTCATGGCTTCCAGGACCAGGACGGTTTCGCCCTTTTCGACGCTGTCGCCCACCTTTTTTTCGTACTTGACGATCATGCCGGGCATGGGGGCGCTGAGGGGGGTGCCGTCGATATCGGCCGCAGGCGCCGGAGCGGCGGGCTTTGGCGATTCGGCTTTGGCCGCCGGGGCTGCAGGCGCTGGGGATGCCGGTGCCGGGGCAGCTGCCGGAGCCGGCGCGGGCATGGACGGACCTTGTCCGGGGGCCTGAACGTAGCTGACCATCGGTGCACCGTCGATGGAATCCACACCGACTTCGTAGCAGTCCTCATCGATGAAGACGTTGAACCGACGAAAATGATCGCTTTTTTCGGGCTGACTGTCGATCTTGGCCTTTTCGATGACATTGCCGGCCCAGGCATTGTTGACCAGGTCCAATTTGGCCTTGGCTTGATCGAGGCTTTTGGCCCGAACCTCTGCAGGCGGCTCTTCGAGGCCGTACTTCCACTTGAGGAACTTTTTCCCGGTAACGGGATAGATGGCATACAGGACCAGATCGTCCATGTCCTTTGCCAGATCTCCAATCTCCGCTTTGGCCTTCTCCAGTTCCGGCTCCAACACCTCGGCCGGCCGACAGGTAATGGGCTCCTCTCCTCGGGGATAGCCCTTGAGGGCCTTTTTCTGGACCTCCGGATCGATGGGAACCGCGGTTTTGCCATAGAGGCCGTAGCAGAGATCCTTCACTTGGGCGGTGATCATTTTGTATCGCTCGTTTTCGTCGTCAAAGAGCACGTTGTTGACGGTCTGGATGCCCACGATTTGGCTGGTGGGGGTGACCAGGGGAATCTGCCCCAGATCCTTTCGCACCTTGGGCAACTCCTTGTAGACGTCGTTGATCTTGTCCAGGGCATCCATTTCCCTGAGCTGGTTGACCAGATTGGAGAGCATGCCGCCGGGGGTCTGGTGGAGCAGCACGTTGATGTCGATGATGGAGCATTTGGAGGTGTCGAGGAGGTGCATGTATTTTGGCATGACCTCTTTTTCGAGGATTTCATTGATCTCGGCGAGCTTCTTGATGTCGAAGCCGGTGTCCCGGTTCGTTCCCAAGAGGGTCATGACCAGGGGTTCGACGGCGGCATGGGCGGTTCGGTAGGCATAGGGGGTCATGCAGGTATCGATGATGTCCACACCGGCCTCGATGGCTTTCAGATGAGTCATGGGGGACATGCCCGAAGTGAAATGGCTGTGCAGGTGGATCGGTGGGCTGACGGCCTCCTTGAGGGCCTTGACGACCTCGAAGGCGTCGTAAGGAGCCATGAGGCCCGCCATGTCCTTCACGCAGATGCTGTCGGCGCCCATCTCCTCGAGAGCCTTGGCCTTGGAGATGTAGTAATCCAGATTGTAGACCTCTCCACCCAGACGCGGTTCGGTCATGGTGTAGCAGATGCAGCCCTGGAAGTGTTTGCCGTACTCTTTGATCTTGGGAACGACGGTCTGGAAGTTTCGGTAGTCGTTGAGGGCGTCGAAGGTCCGGAACACGTCCATGCCGTTTTCACAGGCCCGGTCCATGAAGGCGTTGGCCACATCGTCGGCGTAGTTTCGGTAGCCCACCAGGTTCTGGGCCCGAAGCAGCATTGAGAAGGGCGTTTTCTTGAAATAGCGTTTCAGGGTGCGAATCCGCTCCCAGGGGTCTTCGTTGAGGAACCGGTGCATGGTGTCGAAGGTGGCGCCTCCCCAGGTCTCCACCGCCCAGAATCCCACCTCGTCCATCAGGGCTGCCACCGGGATCATGTCTTCGGTTCTCCCCCGGGTGGCAAATAGGGATTGATGGCCGTCCCGCAGGCTGAGATCCATTATTTTAACAGGATTTGGCGCGGCTGGTCTTTCCGGCCCGTAGTTCATTTGGGTCATTTTGACTTCATAATGGTCGCTCATTGAAACGTCTCCTTGCCCGAATATGTGATTGATATCATCGTATTGTGTTCGATAGCCGGTGGTATCGCTATCGGTGAAAGGCCTTCATTTGCATGAGGATGCCCGTCTGCATGGTTTCCTGCCGCCCGCTGATCCCCCAGAGGTTGGGTCTTGGCGGCGGCGGGGCGGAAGTGGCGGCGGCCTGCAGAATGGCCGCTTCCTCTTCCTGAATGTAGGCAAGAACAGCCGTCACTGCTGCGGCGAATTTTTTCGGGTTGTCCATGGTTGCTCCCGTTGTTTCAGATCGCTGGTTGGGGTCGTGCCCTACATGGGGATGTTGCCGTGCTTTTTCGGCGGCCGGGTTTCCCGCTTGCTGCAGAGGGCTTCAAGGGCGTCGATCAGCCGGGGCCTGGTTTCGCTCGGGACGATGATCGCATCGATGTAGCCCCGAGTCGCGGCACAGTAAGGGTTGGAAAAAAGCTCCCGGTATTCGTCGATTTTTTCCTTTCGCGTGGCGGCGGGATCGTCCGCAGCCTGGATCGCCTTGCGATGGATGATGTTGGCGGCCCCTTCGGCTCCCATGACGGCGATTTCCGCCGAGGGCCATGCAAAGGCCATGTCCGCGCCGAGGTCCTTGGAACACATGGCCAGATAGGAGCCCCCGTAGTCCTTGCGGGTGACGAGCAGGAGCTTGGGGACGGTGGCCTCGGAGTAGCACCATAGCAATTTTGCCCCGTGACGGATGATGCCTCCCCATTCCTGGTTGCTGCCGGGAAGATAGCCCGGCACATCGGCGATGGTCAGCATGGGGATGTTGAAGGCATCGCAGAACCGGATGAACCGGGTGGCCTTGTCCGATGCGTTGATGTCGAGACAGCCCGCCATGACGGTGGGCTGGTTGGCGATGATACCAAGGACCCGGCCATTGAGGCGCGCCAGGCAGATAAGAATGTTCGGGGCGAAATATTCGTGGGGTTCGAAGAAGTCGCCGTTGTCAACAATGGACCGGATCACCTCCTTCATGTCGTAGGACTGATTCGGATTGTCCGGTATGATGGCATCCAGGGCCTTGTCGATTCGCCGCGGGTCGTCTCCCGTGTCGACGCGGGGGGGGTCTTCCATGTTGTTGGAAGGCAGGTAAGAGAGCATTTTTTTGATCTGCTCGATACAGTCCTCGTCTCCTTCACAGGCGAAATGGGCGACGCCGCTCTTTTCGTTGTGGGTCATGGCCCCGCCAAGGTCCTCGAAAGAGATCTCCTCTCCGGTGACGGATTTGATGACCTGGGGGCCGGTGATGAACATGTAGCTCGTGTTTTTGACCATGAAAATCCAGTCGGTCATGGCCGGCGAGTAGACCGCGCCACCGGCGGTGGTCCCCATGATGGCCGAGATCTGGGGAATGACGCCGGAGGCAATGGCGTTGCGGTAGAAGATCTGCCCGTAGCCGGACAGGGCGTCGACACCCTCCTGGATGCGGGCACCGCCGGAGTCGTTCATACCGACGAAGGGTGCGCCTGATTTGAGAGCGAGGTCCATCACCTTACAGATCTTCTTCGCCTGCATCTCCCCTAGACTGCCCGCCCGGGATGTGAAATCCTGAGCAAACGCAAAAACAGGGCGGCCGTCCACCATTCCATGACCGGTGATGACCCCGTCGGCGGGGATGTCCACTTTTTCCATCCCGAAATTGACGCAGCGGTGGGCGACGAACATGTCGATCTCCCGAAAGGTCCCCTTGTCGAAAAGACGGTCAAGACGCTCCCGGGCGGTCAGTTTGCCTTTTTCCTTATACTTCGCAACGGCGGCCGGACCGCCCATCTCAAGGACGCGCTTTTCCCTGGCCTTGAGTTCTTTGATGTTGTCTTCAGTCGCTCCCATTCTCCGTTCCTTTCCGTTTGCGGTCGTGAGTTCAACCGGGTGAATCGATCAATCACGTCCTGCCGTTTCCGGATCCTGATGGGAGTCATCAGGAGTCACCAATGGGAAACAGCGGATTTCTCTAATAAAATAAAGGACGCATACTTCTAAACTGCTTGAAGGTTGTCAAGCAAAAAAAGGAGTTCCTCGGCGGCGGCTGTCGGGGACAACCGGCCCCGTTCCACGTCGGATTTAACTGCGCCCAGACGCTCCCGGACGTTAGGATGGCCGAAGAAGCGCCCCCTGAGGCCTTCCTCCACCAGGTTGAGCATCCAGGCCAGGGACTGGGAACGCCGCTTGGCCTCCAGTTCGCCGGTATCGGTGAGCGCTGCCCGGTGCGAGAGCACCGTCTCCCAGATGCCGTCGATTCCCTCTCTATCGATGGCGCTGCAGGTCAGAACCGGCGGCTGCCAGGTCGACGATGACGGCATGAGCAGGTGAAGGGCGTTTTCATAGGCTTTCGCTGCCTGGGCCGCTTTGTCCACGTTGTCTCCGTCCGCTTTCGTGATGGCGATGGCGTCGGCGAGTTCCAGGATGCCCTTCTTGATCCCCTGCAGCTCGTCCCCGGCGCCGGCCAGCATGAGCACCAGGAAGAAATCCACCATCGAGGCGACACTGACTTCGGACTGTCCGACGCCGACCGTCTCGACAATCACGACGTCGTATCCCGCCGCCTCACAGAGCATGAGGGTCTCCCGGGTTTTTCGGGCGACGCCTCCCAGGGTTCCCCCGGACGGACTGGGCCGGATGAAGGCTTGTTCCTGGGTGGAGAGCTTTTCCATCCGGGTCTTGTCCGCCATGATGCTGCCCCCGCTTCGTGTGCTGCTGGGATCGATGGCGAGAACAGCCACCCGCTTTCCTCTGTCGACCAGCATCATGCCGAAGCTTTCGATAAAGGTGCTTTTCCCCACACCCGGCACGCCGGTGATCCCCAACCGAACGCTGCCGCCGGCATGGGGGACGATCTGGTTCATGACCTGCCTCGACAGGGGTTGGTGGGAGAGAAGGGAGCTTTCGATGAGGGTAATGGCCTTCGACAGCATCCGGCGGTCGCCGGACACCACCCCCTCGACGTAATGCTCAGGTGATGCCGTGGTCACTATCGGCTTTCCAGAGCATTCAGCATCTTGTTGCCCGATTCCGGAATCGGCGTTCCCGGACCGAAGATTCCCGAGACCCCGGATTCATAGAGGAAGTCATAATCTTTTGGTGGAATGACCCCGCCGGCAAAAACCAGCACATCCCCGGCACCGGATGCCTTGAGGAGCCGGATAAGCTCAGGGACAAGGACCTTGTGGCCGGCAGCCAGACTCGATGCGCCGACCATATGGACGTCATTTTCCACCGCCATCTTTGCGGCTTCCTCCGGGGTTTGAAACATGGGGCTGATGTCGACGTCAAAGCCCATGTCCGCAAGGGCTGTCGCGACCACCTTGATGCCCCGGTCGTGGCCGTCCTGCCCCATTTTTGTCAAGAGAATCCGCGGTCGGCGACCGGTTTTCTCCTCGAACAAATCGGTCCGTTTCCGGAGGGAGGAGATGATATCGCTGTCGCCGAACTCCGAGGCATAGATGCCGGAAATACACTGGGTCGTGGCGACGTAGCGGCCAAACACTTTCTCGATGGCATCGGAAATTTCTCCCACGGACGCCCGGGCCCTTACGGCAGGCAGGCAGGCCGCCATGAGATTGCCGTCGGTCTCGGCCGCCTTGGTGACGGCCTTTAGGGCTTGGCGGACATCATTTTCGTTTCGGCTCCCGCGTACCTGCTTCAGCAAGGCGATTTGCTCCTCACGAACCGCGGGCGGCACCTCGAGCACGTCGATCGGTGGATTTTCCTCCAGGGTGTATTTATTGACCCCCACAATGACATCCTTGCCCTGATCGATCCTGGCCTGCCGCCTGGCGGCGGACTCTTCGACTCGCATCTTGGGCATGCCGCTTTCAATCGCCTTGGCCATTCCTCCCAGGGCCTCCACCTCCTCGATGATCTTCCGTGCTTCGTTGGCGATGGAGGCGGTCAGGGCCTCGATGTAGTAGGAGCCGCCCAGGGGATCCACCACTTTACAGATCTGAGACTCTTCCTGGACGATGAGCTGGGTGTTTCTGGCGATGCGGGCCGAAAAGTCCGTGGGGAGGCCGACGGCCTCGTCGAATGAATTGGTGTGCAGAGACTGGGTGCCTCCCAGTACCGCAGAAAGGCATTCAATGGTGGTACGGATAATGTTGTTGTAGGGATCCTGCTCGGTCAGACTCCACCCGGATGTCTGGCAGTGGGTCCGCAGCATGGTCGAGCGGGGGTTCTTGGGGTCGAACCGGCTCATCAGTTCGTGCCACAGCAAACGGGCCGCCCTCAGCATGGCGATTTCCATGAAGAAGTTCATGCCGATACCGAAGAAAAACGAGAGCCGAGGGGCGAAGGTGTCGATGTCGAGCCCCGCCTTGATGGCGGTTTTGACATACTCAAGGCCGTCGGCGAGGGTAAAGGCGCACTGAAGCACTGAATTGGCTCCGGCTTCCATCATGTGGTAGCCGCTGATGCTGACGGTGTTGAACTTGGGCATGTGTTCCGAACAAAAGCCGATAATGTCGGAAACGATCCGCATGGAAGGGACTGGCGGATAGATATAGGTGTTACGGGTCAGGTATTCTTTCAGGATATCGTTCTGGATCGTCCCGGTAAGCTGCTCGTGCTTGACCCCCTGTTCCTCTGCGGCAACGATGTACATGGCCATGATGGGCAGGACAGCGCCGTTCATGGTCATCGATACCGACATCTTGTCCAGGGGAATCTGGTCGAATAGAACCTTCATGTCTTCAATGGAATCGATGGCCACCCCGGCTTTCCCCACATCGCCGGACACCCGGGGGTGGTCGGAATCATAGCCGCGGTGGGTGGGCAGGTCGAAGGCCACCGACAGGCCTTTCTGGCCGGCGGCCAAGTTTCGTCGGTAAAAGGCATTGGAGGCCTTGGCCGTGGAAAATCCCGCATATTGTCGGATGGTCCAGGGGCGCCCGGCATACATGGTCGCCATGGGCCCACGAACGTATGGGGAAAACCCCGGCAGCGAATTGACGTGTTCCATTGCTTCCAGGTCTTCCGCCGTGTAGAGAGGCTTGACGCCAATCCCTTCCGGGCTGGCCCAGATTAGATCCTCGACGGGTTTTCCTTTCATCTGCTTTTCAGAAAGCGTTTTCCACTCCTGGATCCTGGGATGGTCTGCCATTGCGTGCTCCTTGTGATGGTCAAAAATCCGTTACGGCTCAGCCGCCGGACCGTTGGGATTCGCCCGGCGCTCCGGCCACCTGCCTCAGTCCCCGCTGCCAGGGACCGATCCACTGTCTGCTTCGGCCGTGGGCCGAGAAATCGCTCTCCAAACCATTTCGAAAAGGGTGTTGGACTGAGCGGCCAGGCTGTCCTGCTGGCCTCGAGACACCCACATGAAAAAGGACCGCTGGACCAGTCCCATGATGAAGTCGAGTAAAATACCGGCGCGGACCTCCCGGATCAGCCGGCCTTCCTTTTGCCCCTTTTTCAAAACTTCGAGAAACAGGTTCATCATTCGCTTCTGCTGAAAGGTGCGGTCTGCCATCCATGTTTTCATCGGGAGGGTCATGAATAGAATTTTACCCAGTTCGGGGTGACGCTCGTAGAAGTCCAACTGGACCCACAACACCTTCCGCAGGGTTTCTTTGAGGTCTTGAATGCCCTGGAGGTGATCAATGATGCGCTCGGTCAGCTTGCCCAACCAAATGTCGACAACGGAGAACACCAAATTCTCCTTGCTGCCGTAATGATTGTATATGGTGCTGAAGCTGACACCAGCCATTTTCGCCACATCACGGATATTGGCCTTGTGAAAATCCGAATTGGAGAAGATTTCCATGACGGCCTTCTCCAGGCGATCCTTGACATCCGGCCTGAGATCAAGGGCATTGGCAAAGGGCTTTGCCGGCGGTTTCTGGGTCATCGAGCCTGCCCACACCGGCTGCCGCGATCGGTTCCTGCCCCGATCATCGATCGATTGGCGAAACCCAGTTCTGTAGCTGTTGAGTATATAAAATACAATTTAAACAATATCTTGCAAGCAAAAGGGGGTCAGGTGTTTTGACCTAAGCGTAACAATGTTATCATTTAGGTCGAAAAAAAAGGCCTGTCAAGACGAAAGTGCGCGGGGGGTCACTCAATGAAGCGGGCTCATGCACGGTCACCGATGGCACACTGGCCGGTCCATTCAAAGAATCGCCCCGTTGCTTCCGATTCGGAGGCGATTTCTATCGCTCGCAGAGTTCCACCAGCACCCCATTGGTGGCCTTGGGGTGCAGAAAGGCGATTTTCGCGCCGCCGGCGCCGATCCTTGGCGATTGATCGATCAATTGAACCCCTTTTTCCTTCAACTCTTCGAGAGCCTCTTCGATGTTTTCTACGCGGAAAGCGACATGTTGAATGCCCTGGCCCCTCTTCTCGATATATTTGGCCACGGGCCCATCCGGGGATGTGGATTCGAGGAGTTCCACTTCGCTTTCTCCCACGGGGAAAAAGGCGGTGGTTACCTTTTGGGCATCCACGGTTTCTGCGCCTTCGAAGGCGAGGCCCAGAACATCGCTCCAGAAGGATTTGCCCTGATCAATGCTATTGACGGCAATGCCGAGGTGGTCGATTTTTAAGATCTTCATCGGTTGTCTCCTTTCCATCACGGCCGGTGGTGGTCTTCCAGTCGCCCATTTACTGACGTAAACGGGAGCGGCCCCGCAGTCTGGAAGCCGCTCCCCCAAGGAAAGGCCTGGGTCAGGCCTATGCTAGGCGTTGACGTTATTTCCGGGAATCCGCAAGGCCCACGGTATTCAGGGCTTCGCGAATCTCTCCAAGAATACTGGGATCGTCAATGGTTGCGGGGGTGTTGAATTCCTTGTTGTCCGCAATCTTTTGGATCGTTCCCCGGAGGATCTTTCCGGAGCGGGTTTTCGGCAGCCGCTTGACGACCGTTGCCGTCTTGAAGGAGGCGACCGGACCAATGCGGTCACGGATCATCTGGACGCACTCCTTGCTGATCTCGTCGTGGGGTCGGTCCACGCCGGCGTTGAGCACCATGAATCCGATGGGCACCTGGCCTTTCAAGCTGTCCTCAACACCCAACACGGCGCATTCGGCCACATCGGGATGGTCGGAGAGCACTTCCTCCATGGCTCCTGTGGACAACCGGTGCCCGGCCACGTTGATGATGTCGTCGGTCCGGGACATGACGTAAACATACCCGTCCTCGTCAATGTATCCGGCATCGGCCGTTTTGTAATACCCGGGGAATTCATCGAGATAGGACTCGACGAAGCGTGCATCATTCTGCCACAAGGTGGGCAAGGTGCCGGGAGGCAGCGGCAGTTTGACCACCAGGGCACCGATTTCGCCTGCGCCCACCTGCTTGTTGTTGGGGTCGACCACCTGCACGTCCCAGCCGGGCGCGGCCTTGGTGGGCGAGCCGTATTTAACGGGGAAGTGGTGAAGGCCCATGCAGTTGGCGCAGATCGCCCATCCGGTTTCGGTCTGCCACCAGTGGTCGATTACCGGGACCGCGAGATTCCTTTCCGACCATTGAATGGTGTCCGGATCCGAGCGCTCACCGGCCAGGAAAAGGATCTTGAACTTTGACAGGTCGTAGTTCTTCATGAACTCCGCCTTGGGATCCTCTCGCTTGATGGCCCTGAAGGCGGTCGGCGCCGTAAACATGCTTTTAACGCCGTGCTGGGAGATGACTCTCCAGAAAACGCCGGCATCCGGCGTCCCCACCGGTTTCCCTTCGAAGAGAATGGTGGTGGCGCCTTTGAGAAGCGGCGCATAGACGATATAGGAGTGGCCGACGACCCAGCCCACATCCGAGGCTGCCCAGAATGTGTCTCCGGGATCGATGTCGTAGACGGCTTTCATGGTCCATTTGAGGGCAACCATATGGCCGCCGTTGTCGCGAACCACGCCTTTGGGTTGACCGGTGGTTCCCGACGTATAGAGAATATAGAGTGGATCGGTGGCCGCTACCGGCACGCAGTCATGGGGGGCGGCCTTGGCCATGGCCTCTTCCCAGTCTACATCCCGGCCGTCGATCATGGTGGCCTTTTCCATGGGGCGCTGGATGACGATGCATTTTTCAGGCTTGCTGTCGGCCAGTTCGATGGCCTTGTCCAGCAGCGGTTTATAAGAGATGACGCGTTTGACTTCGATGCCGCAGGATGCCGATACGATGACCTTGGGCTTGGCGTCGTTGATTCGGGTTGCCAGCTCCTTTGCGGCAAATCCCCCGAAAACGACCGAATGAATGGCACCGATCCGGGCGCAGGCCAGCATGGCGATGGCGGCTTCGGCAATCATCGGCATGTAGATGATGACCCGGTCGCCCTTCTTGACGCCCTGGGCGGCAAGAACGCCTGCGAATTTGGCGACCTCGTCCCGCAGCTCGCTGTAGGTATAGGACTTGATGGTGTCCGTCACCGGGCTGTCGTAAATCATGGCCTTCTGGTCGCCCCGGCCATTGTCGACATGAAAATCCAGGCAATTGTAGCAGGTGTTGACTTCACCACCGATGAACCAGCGGTAGTAGGGCTTGTTGGAATCGTCCAGGACCTTGTCCCATTTTTTGTACCAATGGCAGTCCTCAGCCGCTTCCCCCCAGAACCCCTCTGGGTCTTCAAGGGACCTTCGGTAACTGTCTTCGTATAAGTTGCTCATCTATCCATTTCCTTTCTCTGCCGTAAGACGAGTGATGTTGAGGTATCCGCTTGGTCGAGACCCAGGTCGAATGTTTACCGCGGTTTTGCACCGGGCTGGGTAACGGCCGCTTGCCGAGAGGAAGCGGCCGGAGGCTCCTTAGGCATGAGCTGCCGCAGGCGTGAGTCTGCTCATCAGAATGGGTTTGCCGACGGGCAGTACATCCCTTCCAAAAACCTGCAAAAAGATCACATGGGCCATCATGTACCAGGCGGCAAGGGCACAGATGATCAGGTCGATGGCCGTGATGGTCATAAGGCTTTTCATGCCGGCCAGGAAGACCAGATCCAGACCGATGAAGCCCAGGAGAAGCGTCGTGAAGGTGAATGCCATGGCCGCATGAACCTTGAGTGACCCGACCCACATAATGGCCGTGTACAGGGTGAAGCCCAGGAGGAAAAACCCGATATCCTTGGCGGAAATGGCCATATGCTTACCGACCCAGGTCACGCCGGCGGCCTGAAGGTCCAACACAAACCAGATGGCTGCCAGGGCGAGCCAGAAGGCGCCATAGACGCAGAAAGCACTGTAACCGAAATTGTTGCCGGCCTTGAATTCCTGAAAACCGGCGATCAGTTGCGCGCCGCCGCCAAGCATCAATGCCGTACAGAAAACGATGCCGGTACCGCACCAGCCAAGATTGTGAAATTGAAGCAACAGCGTCGTTGTTCCAAAACCTGCTAAACCGACCACAGCGGGATTTCCTAAATTCGTTCCGTGAGACATGGCATCCTCCATTGGTTAATGTGGTGTGGATAAGGGCGATTGATCCCTCCGTCCCATCGCCGATACCCGTCCACATGAATCGGGTGTGTTGGAAAGGGGCGGGGTAATGCCCGGCCTGTGCGCGGTTGGAGGCAACGATTCGACAGAGAGGGTCGAATGCCGCCGACGGTTAGGATGTCACCTCCTTTCATTTGATGGACGACTGACCGCTGCACAGCATGGGCACCGCGCTGATGGATGCCGATAGTCTGCAATCCGTATGCCACAAAATTCACGCAATGGGAAGGACTAAAGCTAGTGACGTTTGCGCAATGAATGAACAATCAGCGACCGATGAATGACATTCATTTATGGGATAATTATGTCACATATCTGGAGGAATTAGTGACTAACGTTCTGATTTAAAGCATAAATTGATGGGCTGGGACAATGTTGACCCAAATGGAGAAAGTCATAGCCCGTACTCTTTGATCTTCCGGAACAAGGTGCGCCGGTCGATACCCAGACAGTCGGCGGCTCGGGATCGGTGCCATCGGTTCTCTTCGAGCACCTGTTGGAGATACCGGCGTTCGAAGTGGGCCATAACCTCTGCGAGGGCGGCCCCTTTCGGGGGCGGGGAGAGTTCCGGGGAAGCGGTCTTGTCCGTGTCGTGAACCGATTCCGGGGGCTCTATCGATTTGAGGGTGATGAAGCGATGCACCGCATTCTGGAGTTCCCGGACGTTGCCCGGCCAACTCCGCTCCACCAATGCGTGAACCACGCGGTCCGGCATGATGGGGATGGATTCGCCTCTGCTTAGAACGGATAAAAAATGATTGATCAGCAGGGGGATATCCTCACGCCGATCCCGAAGGGGAGGGAGATGGAGGGGAATAATGTGAATCCGGTAATAAAAGTCCTCCCTCATGGATCCCTTCCTGACTTCCTCGCGAAGGTCCCGGTTGGTGGCGGCGATGATTCGGATGTCCGGCTTCAGCAAATCACTGCTGCCGATGGGAGAAAAACCACCGCCTTCGATGGCCCTTAGCAGCTTCACTTGCAGGTTTAGAGGGATCTCGCCGATTTCGTCGAGAAATAGCGTGCCTCCGTGGGCCTCGGAGAGATAGCCGGACTTGTCGGAGGCGGCTCCGGTAAATGACCCTTTCCGGTAGCCGAAAAATTCGCTTTCCAGCAGGTTGTCCGGAACGGCACCGCAGTTCACGGTGATGAACGCGTGATTCCGGCGGTCGCTCAGCTCATGGACGGTCTGGGCGATCAATTCCTTTCCCGTTCCGGATTCACCGGTAATGATGACATTGGCGTTCGAGGCTGCTGCGTCGAGGACCCGGTCGTAGACCGCCTGCATTGCGGGGCTGCGCCCGACGATACGCCCAAAGCGGCCGGCATCCCGCAAAGAGGACTTTAGCTGAAGGTTCTCCTTCTCCAGCCGGTCCGCGCTGGCCTTGAGGGCCGCCTCGGCTTTTTTGAGTTCGGTGATGTCGAAGATGATGCCTCGGAGACCCGCCACCGAGCCTGTCTTCAGGATGGGACTTGCGTAGATGACTGCCGGAAAGGTGGTCCGGTCGCGCTTTCGGACCGTCGTATCGAACCGACCGGGCTGATCGCTGGACATAATGCCCGCCATCTGGGCAAGAAGGCGATCCCGGTCCGTTGCCTCGAACAAACGGTCGACCCTGGCTGTTTTCCCTGCCTCCTCGCCATCCAGATCAAGGGTTTCGGAGCCGAAACGGTTGATAAAGGTGATCCGTCCAACTGGATCGATTTCAAATATCGCTTGAGGAAGCAGATCGGCGAGTTCTCGAAACTTCTCCTCCCTTTCCTGAAGCGTTCGCTCGGCCTCCTCCCGCTGGGAGATCTCACTTCTCAAGGCGTGGTTCGAGGCCTCGAGCTCCCTGGTACGGTCGAGCAGATCGGCGGTTCGCCGCTCGATTTCCTCCTCCAGCTGCTCCCGGTAACGCCGGTTCTCGAAGAGCAGCCGGGAGCGCTCCAGGGCCCTGCGCACCCCATGCTCCAGCACCGCCATATCGAGGATCGGTTTGGTGATGAAATCCTGGGCGCCCGACCTGAGGGCCTCGATGGCATCCTGAAGAACTCCGGTTCCGGAGACCACAATCACCGGGATGTCCGGTGCCCGGGTGTGAATGCGATCGAGGAACTCGAGCCCGTCCATTTCCGGCATTCTGAGATCCAGCAGAATCGCATCCGGGTGCTCGGTCTCGATGATCTCGAGACCCTGCCGGCCGTTTTCCGCTTGAATCACAGAAAACCCGCTGTCTTGGAGATACAACGCGATGTTTTCCCGGATCACCGGTTCGTCGTCGATCGCCAGAATTGTGGGTGCACGGGATGGGTCGCTTGTCATCGTGGCCTTCGGTGCGGGTGTTGGTTTCAATTCAGGGATGCCTCTCGTGAGGGACCGATGTGGAAGGGCAGGTAGATTCGAAAGACGGTTCCCTTCCCAGGGGCCGAATCGACGCTCATTTTCCCATTGTGGTTGTTGGTCACGATAAAATAGGAGACGGAGAGACCCAGGCCCGTTCCGACCCCCACATCCTTGGTCGTGAAAAAGGGTTCGAAAGCCCTTTTGCGGGTCTTCTCGTCCATGCCGGGGCCGTTGTCTTCCACATCGATGCGAACCATGCTGTTTTCCCTTCGTACGCGAAGGGTGATCATGGGCTCCTCCGGAGGTACGTCTGAAAATCGAATGGCCTGAGCTGCGTTCCGGACCAGATTGAGCAACACCTGCTCCATCTCGGTCGGTACGATCGGCACGGGGGGCAGTCCGGGTTCGAAATCCCGCTCGATCCGAAATTTTCGGAAGTCATATTTCTTCTTGAGGTCGTAGTCGTGGGCGGCCAGATCGATGGTACTGTCGACGACCTTCTCAATTTGAGCCGGCTCCAGCCTGGATTCGCTCCGGCGGCTGAAATGGAGCATGTTGGCCACGGTCTTGGACGCCCGTTCTCCGGAGGCACGAATGTCATCGATAAACTTTAGCACCTGTCGCTGTTCGAGATATTCTGTCAGGTGGTCCAGTTCAACGCCCCTGTCGCGGGCCACCTGAATGTTCTTATCCAGCGCCGGGTCGATACGCCTCAAGATGTTCTGGGTGCTCTGGAGGATGCCGCTCAAGGGGTTGTTGATCTCATGGGCCATCCCGGCGGCAAGGCCCCCGACGGAGAGCATCTTCTCGGTTTGCACCATCATGTCCTCCATCCGGACCCGCTGGGTGACGTCGTCGACACGGATAACCGCGCCTTCGAGAATCTCGGAATAGAGGGGATAGATCATAATATCGAGAAACCGGGTATCCTCGTCCTGTTCGAGCTCCACTTTTTCAAGTTTGCGAACGGTTCGATCCTCGATGGCTTGCCGGATCATGACCATTCGCTTGCTCAAAAAAGGAAAGGCCTCTTCGAGAGGACGCCCTAAAAGACTATCCTCGGCGGATTTTTCAGCCTCCCGGTTGAGAAGTCGGATCGATCCCGATCGATCGACTCCGACCAGGCTCGACGGCATAGAGTCGATAATGCTTCTCAGGTAGAGGCGCATGCGGGTGGTCTCCTGTTCGGCCAGCCGGGCAGCGGTAATATCATTGCCGATGCACAGGCACTCCACGATTCGTCCGTCCCGGTCTCGGATGGCCCGGTTGGTCCATGAGATCCATACCCGCTCCCCGTTGCGATGGCGCGCCTCGCACTCGAAGGTGGGGAAGGCCTCCGGGTTGGTCCGGATATCCTGGAGGATCGGGGAAAGGTCTTTTCCCCAGGCGTCCGTTTCCGGAATGACGGTGCCCAGCATGTTGCGCCCCAATATGGCATTCTCGTCATAGTCGAAAAAGGATTGGGCGAATTCGTTGAAGAAGGTAATTTCCCCCTGGGGGTTCATCCTGAGGATGATACTGTTGGCGTTTTCCACCAGTTCCCGGTACTTGGCCTCGCTTTTCCGAATGGCTGCCTCGGCCTTTTTCCGTTCGGAGATCTCACGGTTTAGGGATTCGCTTGAGGACTCCAACCGATCCATGAACTGGTTGAAAAACCTGGCGAGCTGGCCCAGCTCGTCATTGGAGCGGGGTTGCATCCGAACCCGGGCGTTTCCGGCGGCGCCGGTTGAAAAATGCCGCATGAGCTCCTGGATGGGATTGGTAATGGATGAGCTGAGCCGGAAGGTGATCGGCAGCGCCAGGAGAAAGGATGCCAGGACGGTGGCCAGCAGCATCATTCGAACGATGTTGAGGGGGGCGTAAAACTCTTCGATATAGCTCGAAGAGGCGATGATCCACTGGTATTCGGGGATATGGTGGAAGATGACCAGCTTCTCCCTTGCCCTCGATTCCCCTGGATTGACCCAGCTGTAGATGATTTTACCGTTTCGCCTTTCGCAGATTTCCTGGACGAAGGCCTTGCCGTCGCGGTCCGTGGCATGCAGGTAGTTGCCGCTGATCCTCGGATGGACCACCATGTTGCCCTGCTCGTCCATGATGTAGGAATAGCCCGTCTTCCCGAACTGAAGCGACAGGATGCTGTCCCGGAAATCATCGGGGTCTACCAGTTCGCGAAACTCCTCCCGATAGGACGACACCGATATGATCCAGTCCCATGGTTCGAAATAGGTCATGTAGAGGGCTTTGGGCCGGTCCCGGGTCTCCCCGGGATTTTTCCAGTCATACTCCAGGTACCCCCGTTTGCGGGCGGTCTGTTCTTGGATGAACCCGTTGTCGGACAGGTTAACCCCCAGCAGGGCGGTTTTGGGGTGAATCTGGATCACCCCCATGGAATCGATGCAGTAGATATAGCCCGTGGTGCCGATGGATTGACTGAGAAAAATGTCCCGGACCCGCTCCTGGGCTTCGGCTTTCCCCAGTCGACCTTCCTGGACCTGACGATGGAAGTAGCTGGCGATTTCCAGGTTTTTTTCCGCCACCGCCCGGAGATGGTTTTTGATGGACGTGGCCGCAGCGGTGCGGACCATGTTGAGGATGCCCGCGGTGGAGTTTTTCAGTTCGCTTTCGATGTTGGCCCGGATTGTGTGGCGAACAAAGGCGTAGATGGTGAGGCTGCCCAGTGACAGGCAGAGAATGAAAACGGCCGAGTAGGCCAGAAGAAGCTTATAGCGGATCTTAAGATTCCGGAAACGGCGGGTCAGCCCCATGCCGATCCCCCCTTTACTGACGCCGGTCTACCTTACAGAAGATCACCGGGCCCTCTCCATGGCACGCTTGAAGCCGGGCATGGCGCCGGAGATCACATGATCGTCCACGCAAAAAGCGATGCGGAAATAGCCGGGGCCGTTGAATCCGCTGCCTGGCACCACCAGGATCCGCTCTTCCTGGAGAATGTTCACGAACGCGACGTCATCGGCCATGGGAGAACGGGGAAACAGGTAGAAGGTGCCCGGCGGGGTAATGAAGTCATAGCCGAATTCGGAGAGTCCCCGGCAGAGAAGATCCCGCTTCCGGGCGTAGTGAGCAATATCGACGCTGGTGCCCTGAATGCAGGCCACGATGCGCTGCATCAGGGCGGGCGCGTTGACAAACCCCAATATGCGATTGGCAAGGGCCAGGCCGTCCATGACGATCCTGACATGGGTGGCCTTCGGGTTGAGGGCTGCAAACCCGATGCGCTCTCCGGGTATGGAGATGTCCTTAGAGTAGGATGTGGCAAGAATGCTGTCGGGGTAGCAGGAGAAGATGCTGGGAACCCTGTGGCCGTCGAAGATGATTTTCCGATAGGGCTCGTCTGAGATCAGGTAGAGGGTCCGGCCGAGTTGCCTGGACTTCCGGGCGAGGAGCTCTCCCAGTCTTTCGAGGCTATCGGCGCTGTAGATCTGGCCGGTCGGGTTGTTCGGGGAGTTGATAAGGACCACTTTTGTTTTTGGCGTGACGGCATCGTCGATGGCGTCCAGATCCAGGGTGAAGTCCGATCGGGTGGGAACGGTTTTGAGTGTTCCCCCGTGGTTGTCGGCATAGAATCCGTATTCCACGAAGCAGGGAATGGGGGTGATGACTTCGTCTCCCGGGTCCAGGAGGGCTTTCAGTGCGATGTTGAGGGCGCCCGATGCCCCGCAGGTCATGATGACCTCGTTTTCGGTTACCGTCACCCCCTGCTCCTGGGTGAGGTATTCCGCCACCGCCCTTCTGACGAAGGGATAGCCCATATTGGGCATGTATCCGTGGTCGCCCCCGCAAGTGCAGGTCGCTTCGGTCAAGGCCTGATCAAAACATTCCGGCGCCCTCAGATTGGGGTTCCCCAGGCTGAAGTCGAAGACGTTGTCCTCCCCGAACTGGGCCTTGAGTTTAGCGCCCTCCTCAAACATTTTCCGGATCCAGGAAGAGCGGTTCAGAATGGATTCGATTTTCTCGGCAACAGTCATACAGGATCCATTTCCTTTTATCGAGGGTCGTCCATGGGGGGTGCCAGCCAAGTCAGGGCCGGTCCAGGATCAGGCCACTCCCTCCACGGAGGCCACCCCGGGCACTTCCCGTTTCAACAGTTTCTCGATGCCGTTTTTCAGGGTCATCTGGGACATGGGGCAGCCGGAACAGGCGCCTTTGAGCCTGACGGTCACCACACCGTCTTCGATGGCCACAAGTTCGACGTCTCCCCCGTCAGCTTGGAGGGAGGGGCGGATTTTTTCCAGGACCGCTTCCACCTGCTCTCTCATGGCATCTTCCTTTCCGGGGCCGTCGGTTGGTCTGCCGACCCCCGCTTTTGGTAAAATGCGGCTTTGAATGCGTCGAATCCGTCCGTCAGAATAGCTTCTCTCATCTGGCGAACCAATTCAAGATAATAATGGAGATTGTGCAGCGTATTCAAGCGATACGCCAGCAGTTCCCGGGCCTGGTACAAATGCCTGAGGTAGGCTCGGGAGTACCGTCTGCAGGTGTAGCAGGAGCAGGTGTCATCCACGGGCGACGGATCGTTGCGAAACCGGGCATTGGCGATATTAAGGGTGCCGCTGTGGGTGAAGAGCTGCCCGTTCCGGGCGTTTCGGGTCGGCAGCACGCAATCGAACATGTCCGCCCCGAGGCCGACGAGCTCTACGAGGTTTTCAGGAGTGCCGACCCCCATGACGTAACGGGGGCGGTTTTCAGGCAGACAGGGCAGGCTGGCGTCAGCCGTGTCGAGCATGACATCCGCCGGCTCCCCGACACTAAGCCCTCCCAGGGCGTAGCCGGAAAAATCCATTTCGACCAGTGCTTGGGCGGCCTCTTTTCTCAGATCCTTGAACATGCCCCCCTGGACGATACCGAAGAGCGCCGATTCGGGTCGGGCGCCCGTATGCCAGGCGGAACGGCAACGCTTCGCCCATCGAGTGGTCAGGGAAAGGGCCGCCGCGGCCTGGTCCCGGGTGGCAGGGTAGGAGATGCACTGATCGAGGCACATCATGATCGTGCTGTCGAGGTCGATCTGGATGCCCACGGCCTTCTCCGGAGTCAGCATGTGGGATGATCCATCGATGTGAGAGCGAAAGCAGACCCCCTCATCGGAACACTGTTGCAGTCCGGCCAGGGAGAAGACCTGAAAACCGCCGCTGTCCGTCAGAATAGGGCCGCTCCAATTCATGAACCGGTGAAGCCCCCCGAACGTGCGGATGACATCGCAGCCGGGGCGAAGGTAGAGGTGGTAGGTGTTGCCGAGAATGATCTGTGCGCCCACGGACCAAAGCTCCTCCGGCGATAGGGACTTTACCGTTCCCAAGGTGCCCACCGGCATAAAGATCGGGGTTTCGACCCAACCGCGAGCGGTCTTGAGCACACCGGCGCGGGCGCGGCCGGATCTGGCCGCGATCTGGAATGAGAATGAAGGCATTGGTGCGTTGGAATCCATGGATTATCGAATCAGCATGGCATCGCCGTAACTGTAGAACCGATAGCCATGGCGGACGGCTTCGGCGTAAGCATCTCGGATCAGCCTGTTTCCTGCAAAAGCGGACACCAGCATGAGAAGAGTGGATTTGGGCAGGTGAAAGTTGGTGACCATGGCCCCAATCGAACGAAACCGGTATCCCGGGTAGATGAAAAGATCGTTCTTCCCACTGCCGGGGCGAACCTGCCCGTCGGCTCCGGAGGCAAATTCAAGGGTTCTGACACTGGTGGTACCCACGGCGATGATCCGCCGGCCCTGTTGCTGCGCCCGGTTGACAGCCTCGGCGCTTTCTGCGGTGAGATGGTATCCTTCGCTATGCATCCGGTGGTCTCGAATGTCGTCCACCCGCACCGGAATGAAGGTACCGTACCCAACGTGAAGGGTGATGGGGATGGTTTCGATCCCGAAGGCACGCAGCCGATCGAGCAGGGCATCGGTAAAGTGGAGTCCTGCCGTGGGGGCGGCGACGGCACCTTTCACGCGGGCATAAACGGTCTGGTAGGAACGGCTGTCCTTATCGAGGTCGGAATCTCCTTCCTCCCGCCGGATATAGGGAGGAAGGGGCGGCAGGCCCGCCTTTTCAATGGCGGCCGCCACATCGGGGGGGCCGGAAAAGCGAAGGGTCTGGATCTCGCCCCGGCGTTCCGTCACCTCCCCAACCAGCCCTCGGTCAAAATGCAGACGGGCGCCGATCCTGGGGGGTTTTGAGGCCCGGATCAGACACGGACTGACGAACCCCCTTCCGTTCTCGGCTCCTGCCCTGGCCTGGGCAAAGTCCAACACCAGAACCTCGACCCGACCCCCGGTTTCCTTGCGGCCGAGAAGTCGGCCGGCCACCACCCGGGTATCATTGATGACCAGCACATCCCCTGGATCGAGGACCTCGGGAAGGTCATCGAAATGGTGGTGGCTGATGCTTGCGGTGTGACGATCGACCACCATGAGCCGAGATCGATCCCGTTGAGGGGCCGGATGCTGGGCAATGAGATCGTCGGGCAAATGATAATCGTAGTCGGACAGAGCGTACATAACGGATCAGCGGTTGCCGGCATAGACGAGACCAAGTCCAAGGAGCATGACGCACAGCGCCAGCCGTCTCAGGGAGGCGTCGGGGACTTCGATCATCTGCCGGATCCATTGTTTCATCTTGTCCGGGAAGGCGAAATACGGCAGCCCTTCGACGATCATCACCATTCCGATGACACTGAGAAAATAGTCCACCGCCCCCCCTCCATCCCGCACCGTGGATTAAAACCACACTTAATAGTCACGTCAGCCGCCCTTTGTCAAAGTTACCTTCCCGACCACTTCCGCCTTGTCTCCAATAGGGGGTTGGGGTACCTTGGGGTTGCCGCTACTTTGGGGGGGCGATCATGCCCCTCAACGGTCATCTCCTGACCGGCGACGCCAATCATGGGGGTGCTCATTGTGGGCCGTCATCCGTCATCGTCAGACAACCCGCTTCAGGGGGCCGTTGGCCGAAAACTCAACCGCTGGCAGGTTCGCTCCCGGGAGGATGCCGCGGTGTTTCTGGCCAAGAAAGCCAGAAATGCCGCCAAGTCCTCCCGGAACCCCTGCATTCTTCTCTTGGGGGGGGCGTCGGTGCTGAACCGGTGGATCTCGGAGGATCTTGAGAATAGAAAGATGGTTGCGGATCGGATGACCTGGGACGATCTGGACGCCGGGGAGCCCCTGCCACACGGGGCAGTTGCCGCTGTCATTTGCACGGACACCGACATCCGAGGGACCGCCAAGGCCGCTCAGGCCGTGATGTCGCGACCGGATCTGACCGATACTCCCTTCGAGGCAGTCACCCTTACCGAGTCGGATTATGCTGTTTTGGACACATACGACCGGCTGAAGGCGGCCGATCTCGTCTCACCGGTGCCACTGGAGACGCCGGGGTTTTCTGATATCTACGAAGACTCTCTTCGCCTGTTCGAGCAGAAGTGCGATGTCCGTGACTATATGGATCTATGTCAGGCCGTTCAGATGGTCGTTTCCGGCGGCATCGAGGGCGATGTGGCCGAATTCGGCAGCTTCAGGGGGCACAGCGGCTATCTTCTCGCCAGGCTCCTGGGAGAACATCCCCCTCCCAAACGGTTGTTTCTGTTCGACACCTTCGAGTCTTTCCCTTCAGAGCCTCTGGGCATCGACCGGTTCTGGAGCCACTCCCATCCGGTGGATTTCGACGGCGTCCGCGACCGATTCACCCACTTTCCCACCGTGACATTAGTGAAAGGGGATTTCACCCGCACCTTCGAGAGTGCCGGTATCGACCGACTGGCCATGGTCCACGTGGATTGTGATTCCTTTCGTGGAACCGATTTTCTGATCCGGCAACTGTTTCCGGAAGTGCTGTCAAATGGGGGTGTGATGGTGTTCGAGGACTACGGGCATTCTCAACTGCTGGGGAGTCGAGCCGCCATCCACGGCTATTTCGAGGGAAGGCGGGATGTGGCCTGCTTTTTCTCTCATTTCAGCGGCTGCTTCCTGGCGATCAAACGTTGATTCCAGGATAAATCGCCGGGCTCTTCCGAGAGAATTCCGGCATCCGTTGCAACAGGGCCGCTTCACCAATGGATCAAACCGGGACCGTCACCATGACACGGATTGTGCTCCACTATCTTTTTTCGTTGGTGGCCCTGACCCTATATGGGGGTCAGGTCTGACCGTTTATGGAAACCCTGCCCCCCGTGAATCTGGGGGCAACGATAGGGGTTGCCTTTGGGGCCGTGCTTGCCCTGAGGCGCTTTGTAGAGAAGCGTGTGGTGCTTAGGGCGGACGATGCCCTCCGCCCCCAGCGGCAATTCCTCATGGATCTTTCCTTTTTCCTGGCAGTGGGGCTGGCGGTGGCTCTATTCAATACCGTCGTCTACGGGTTCCCCCCTGCCGCCGCCATCAGTCTTCTTATCGGATGCATGGCCGCCGGGTTCTTCACCGGTATGGACACCGCCCTCGCCCGTGAGAGAAGCGCCATCTATCTCGCCCGTAACAATGCCCCCACCGTCAAGCCTCCCAAGCGGCTCTACCCCGTGACCCGTCGGTTTTCAATGGTTGCCCTCTCCACCAGTCTGTTTGTCGCTCTCATTCTCATGATGGTCATCTCCAGGGATTTTGCCTGGCTGGCCAGGGAGGGGCAGACGGTGGAATCCCTCAAAGCGGCCGAAATGACCGTGTGGATGGAGGTCCTTTTTATCATGGCCGTGCTGCTTTGCATGGCGCTCAATCTCATCCTCTCCTACTCGAGAAATCTGAAACTGCTCTTTGAAAATGAGACCCTGGTTCTGGAGAAGGTGGCCAGGGGGGATTTGAGCCGGATGGTTCCCGTCACCACCCGGGATGAATTCGGCCT
This sequence comes from uncultured Desulfobacteraceae bacterium, assembly GCA_942491115.1. Classification (GTDB taxonomy): domain Bacteria; phylum Desulfobacterota; class Desulfobacteria; order Desulfobacterales; family UBA5852; genus CALNZV01. The sequence continues at coordinate 836,623 of CALNZV010000020.1, read as the reverse complement.
GATTGCCGGTCATACCAACACCATGATCGAGGGGCTTCGGCACCGGTCCCGACTGGTGAGCGCCCTCAAGCTGGCCGAAGAGGTTCAGCAAAGCCTCCTGCCAGCCGCCCCCCCTGACGTGCCCGGCATCGATATCACCGGAGTCAGCAGCTACTGTGATGAAACCGGAGGTGACTATTACGACTACCTTCCCCTGCCGGGAGGGGCGCTGGGCGTCGTGGTGGCGGATGCATCCGATCACGGCATCGGCGCCGCCCTCCATGTGGCCACCGCCCGGGCCTTTCTGGTGTCGGCGTCGGCAGCCTACGGGGGGCCTGCCGATCTCGTGATCCGGGTCAACCGCTTCCTTGCCCGAGACCACCGGGAAACCGGCCGGTTCATTACCTTGTTTTTTCTCGAAATCGATCTTGATCGCGGGATCTTGACATGGGTGCGAGCGGGTCACGAACCGGCACTTCTCTATGAGAGGGACCGGGACCGCTTTGTCGAACTGTCCGGGGCGGGGATCGCCTTGGGGGTTGTGGAAGACTACCCGTTTTCGGCCTTCCAGCGGCAGGAGTGGGAGGCGGGAAGTGTTCTGCTGATCGGAACGGACGGCATTCGGGAAGCCCGCAATCAGGCCGGTGAGTCGTTCGGGGACGACCGGATCAGGGAGCTGATTCGAGAAAACGCCGACCGGCCCGTGGGCCAGATTCAGGAGGCGATTCTATCGTCCCTGGAGACATTCAGAACGGGTGCCCCCCGGGAAGACGACGTGACCCTGGTGGTGATCCGACTGCTCCACGGCGCGCCCTGAACGGAGTCATTTGCGAAGGGTCCGTTCAGGGCAACTTGATGACCACAAGGGTGACATCGTCCTCTGTGGATGCCCCGCTTCGGAACTGCTCGAGATCCTCGAAAACGGCGTCGACGATGGTCTGGGGTGAACGGGCGGCGTTTAACCGGACGATGGATCGAAACCCATTCTTTCCATACGGGATGCCCGCGATGTTGCGGCTTTCCCAGATGCCGTCGGTGCCGATCAAGATCAGTTGTCCGGGTTCGAAACGGATACTGTGGGACCGATAGGGGGCTTCCTTGTCAACCCCCAGAGGCCATCCTCCGCCCTTGAGTTCGGAAAACCGGTCGGTTCCGGGATCATAGCAAAAGGCGGGGTCGTGACCGGCGTTCACCCACTGGAACCGCCGCTCATCGGCTGCGAGAGCACCGAAGAACATAGTGACAAACTGGCCGGAATCCTTCACATCGAGACAGATCTGACGGTTGACGTCCTTGACGATCTCCTCCATGGGGCCCGGTATGGCCGATCGTTGGCGCAAAGACGCCCTCACCGTCGTCATCAGCAACGCAGACGGGATCCCGTGGTCCGAAACATCCGCCACCACCACCCCGGAGGAGAAGCCTTCCGGAGCAATGTAGTCGAAGAAGTCGCCACCGGTTTCGTCGCAGTACGCGCTTTTGCCGGCAATGGCACCGCCGGCGACGGCGGGGGCGTCTGTCGGCAGCAGGTTTTGCTGAATTTCCCTGGCCAGCACCAGAGACTGCCTAATGTCCTGGTGGCGTTTGAGTTCGGGCCCCACCTGGTTGAAGAGCCGTCCGAGATCTCCGAATTCATCCGAGGAGCGGACCTCCACCCGGGTGTCGAACTGGCCCCCGGCAAGCTTGATGGCCCCGTCGGCCAGGATCTGGAGGGGGCGGGTGACGGTCCTGGAGAAGGTCAGGGCCATGACGACCGCGATCAACACCGATGCGATGATGGCAATCCAGGTCTGTGTCAGGGCCGCGTCGATCATGCCCTGGAAAGTCTCTTCCGCTTGGTCGGCGTGTCGGTCGATGGCATCTGCTGGCGCGATCAGCACCAAATAAATCTTGAAACTGAGCGGCCCATAGACCCACAGGGCATCCCTTCCTTCATAGGGAAGCCTCCGGACGTTCTCGGTTCCCGCCTTGAAGTCTTCCAAAACCTCCTTGAAGTGAGCGGCGTTCTCGGAGCGCAACCAGCCGGTTTCCATCGGAGAGATCCACGGGGCATCCGAGGCGGCCGGGTGTCTGCCTCCGGCGGCGACCCGCGCATCGAGTCGCCCGGTATCCCTGTTTCGGGTCAGAACGATCAGCAGGGCCGATGATCCGTCGGGCGAATTCCGGAATAGACCGGGATGGACCATCAGGGAACTGATGGGAACGACCATGGCCGTGGCGCCTTCGGGCCGATCCACGGATCTTCCGAACCGCTTCGCCACGGCCATGACCGTCTGTCCGGTTTCCGGATCGGAAAACTCCGGCACCCACACGGTTTCCGGTGAGGCCATGGCCGCGGCGTACCAGGGTTGCCGCCGGATATCAGAGCGTGGTCGAGTGGCGCGGTGGTAGGGATAGACGCTTGTCCATCCGTCGGACAGGGCAGTGATCTGCCAGATGGGCATCCGGTCGACGCTGCCGGAGAGATCACGATAGACTTGGATCATCCCCTCCATCCACCGGGCGTCGGGCCCCCCGGAGAGGCCTTCCTCTCCCGAGGGCGATATCACCAGTTGGTGATCGGTGGCCACATCAATGGGTTCGGTCGGGGCGCCTCGGCTCCAACGCATGTGACGGCGGGACGACGTTTCCACAGGATCGCCGCCAGTGCGGTGGTGGTCGTCCTCGTCGTTTTCCGGGCTGCCCCTACCGATCCTGATAGCGGCTTCCCTCGCCTGGGCCGTGACGGCCATCTCCAGCATGCCGACCTTGGCTTTCATCAGCTCCGCAGCAGTGCTGACGACCAACTGGAGGCGCTCTTCGGCATCCGATGTGATCTTGGTTCGGATCCGGGTGATGATCGATTCGGAGAAACGATCCATGACCCGCATGCCAACCGTGCGGGTGAACAGAAGGGGCAAAATGGCCAGGACGGTCAGCAGAATCATGAGTTTCCATCGGAAGCGCATCGTCATCCTCTCCGGCTGGGCCGTTTCCGTTCCATGAGGCATTGCACCGCCAGGGTTTTTGCGATATCCGGCGGTAACGCCTTTTGACATTCTACCACAACATGGCCATTAATTTAATCCGTGGCCGCAAGCCGATTTCTGAAGTCCCCGAGGGCGGCCTGCCGAATAATCCTTGTATACCGCCGAAAATGACATTAGGCTTGTTCAGGTGACGCCACCCAGGGTGTTGGCGTTGCCGGTGATTCCATAGGAGCGTTATCCATGGGTGCTTCTGACATTCCGATCGTCAAGCGGTCCCTCTTCTCCTGGATTTTAGGGAAAAATTCAAGACTCCAACTCCTGGCCCTATTGTTGATTTCCGTCACCGTCGTGGCTAGGATCGTTCCCCTTGAGATGCAGAAACGGATCGTCAATGAGGCGATTCGCCTGCGCGGCGTCGATCTGCTGATCCGATATTGTACCATCTACTTTGTGGCAGTGGTGTCCGCGAGCATCCTGAAATACGTGATCACGGTCCTGCAAGTGGTGATCAGCCAGCGGACCCTGAAGGAGATGAGAGGCGACCTCTTTCGCCACATTATCACCCTGCCGCTTCAGTTTTTTCGGCGCACCCAGCCAGGTCTGGTCGTCTCCTCCCTGGTGAACGAACTGACCCTTCCGGCGAACTTCGTCGGTATGGCGGTGGCGGTCCCGGTGATTAGCCTGCTCACCCTGGTATCCTTCGCGGGGTATCTCTTCTGGCTGAACCCCTTGTTGGCCGCCGTGTCTCTTTCCATCTATCCCATTGTGGTGTTCTTGATCCCCTATCTTCAACGCCGGGTCAACCGCGCCAATAAACGGCGGGTGGAGGTGTCCCGCCAGTTCTCCGATCGGATTACCGAAGCCATCTTCGGGATTCATGAAATTCACGGCAACGGGGCCTATGAGATCGAGAGCCGAAAGTACCAGAAACTGGTCGACCGGCTCTACAAGATTCGCCTCCGCTGGGACATGCTTCGGTCGGCCATCAAGCAGTCCAACAATTTCTTTACCAGTTTAGGCCCGCTTTTCATCTTCATTTTGGGGGGGTATCTGAGCCTCAAAGGGCAGTTGGAGTTGGGGGCCTTGGTGGCCTTTTTGTCGGCTCAGGAAAAACTCTACGAACCGTGGAAGGAATTGATCCAGTTCTACCAGGCCTATCAGGACGGCAGGGTCAGCTACGAGAAAACCATGTCCTATTTCGATGAAGCGCCCGAGCATCAGATTGAAGCGACGGATCGGCCGCCATATGAATTGGACGGTCGTCTGGAAATCGAGGCCGCTGACTTCATCACCGAGGACGGGATCCGGCTGTTGGACGGGGTGTCGTTTACCCTGAACCCCGGCGAGCATCTCGCCCTTGTCGGCTACTCGGGAAGCGGCAAGAGCACCCTTGCCCTGTGCATCGGTCAACTCTACAGCTATTCCGGGGGCCATATCCGGCTCGGAGGCCGGGAGATCATGGAGATGACCAAGAAGGACGTGGTCACTAATATGGGGATTGTCTCCCAGGCGCCTTTCATCTTCGATGGAACCATGGAAGAAAATCTACTCTATTCCTGCAGAGCCAAAAACTGGGGCTCCGATACGGACGCGACCGGCTTGCCCACCCTGGATGACATGATCGAGGTGCTTCATCATACGGGCATCTTTGTGGACACCCTCCGGTTCGGTTTGAATACCGTGCTCGACGGTTCCGAGGATGGGGCGCTAATCGATCGGCTGGTCGCAGTGCGAGGCAATTTCAAAAAGCAATTCGGCGAGGAACTGGCTGCCTATGTCGAGTTCTTCGACGAGAACCACTACCTTTTTCATTCCAGCGTCGGAGAGAACCTTACTTTCGGCACGGCCATCAACCCTGATTTTTCCGAAGACAACCTGTTAGGGAATCGGTATTTCGAGGGGTTTTTGAAGCAGGCCGACCTCAGGCGGCCCCTGTTGGAACTGGGGGCGGATCTGGCCCGCCAGACCGTTGATATTCTGGGCATTCTTCCACCGGAAAAGATATTCTTCGAACAAAGCCCTGTCGCCGCCGAGGAATTGGACGATCTCAAGGTGTTGCTGGATCAGATCCGCAAGCAGAGACTTCATCAGATTGGCGAGGGCGCACAGCGGCGGCTCCTTGAATTGGCCCTTCGATTTGCCCCCGGGCGCCACAAAATGGTATCCCTTCCTCAACTTCTGGAACGCCTGATATTGGAAGGCAGGGCGCTTTTTCGGGAAATGATCAGTCAGGACGACCCCGATACATTTTCATTCTACAAGGAGTCCGAATACATCCTCTCCCAGAGCATTTTGAACAACATTTTTTTCGGCAAAACCAAAACCACCAGTCAAAAGGCCCAAGACAAAATCGACCAGAGCATCATTCAGCTCCTTATCGAAGAGGATCTCCTCGAACGGATCGTTAAAATCGGGATGCAATATTCGGTAGGCAGCAAAGGGGATCGTCTGTCAGGTGGCCAGCGTCAAAAACTGGCCATTGCTAGGTCCCTTCTCAAGTCTCCGGTGATTCTCATCATGGACGAGGCCACCTCAGCCTTGGACAACCGATCCCAGGGACGAATCCAAAACCTGTTGGACAGTCGCTACAAAGGCAAAGTAACGCTCATTTCCGTCGTTCATCGCCTTGACATCATCAAAAACTTTGACAAGGTTGCAGTGATGAAGGCGGGAAAAATCATCGAAATGGGTACCTACGACGAACTGATCCACAATAAAGGAGCCCTCTATGAACTCACCAGCGGCAGGGCATGATGATTCCTTCCCGTGCGAATATACCGAGAACCTTGAGATTTTGCGCCGGACGGATTTCTTTTCGGGGTTCCCCATCGAGAAGCTCAAGGTGATGGCCTATCTGTGCACCCGAGAAGAATTTAGCGCCGGGGACTTTCTTTTCAGTCAGGATGACGATGACGGCAAAGCCTTTCTGGTGATTTCAGGGGCCTTGACCCTGGTCCGGGAGGACAAGGACGATACCCAAACCATCCAACGCTTCGGCGCCGGGGAGCTATTGGGGGGGCTTGCTCTCCTGGGGCCCTTGCAGCGGCTGTTTTCCCTTGAAGCAGAGACCGATGCCACCTGCCTCGTCATGAGCCGCGAAAAATTTGCCAAAGCCCTGGAGCAATTCCCAGATCTGCTGCCCCGAGTCCACAAAGCGGTGGTGGATCGGATTCGTACCTGGGAAAAGCGTCACATTTTTGATATGATCGAAAAAGGGGAGGGTCTTTCCGGCCGTGCCGGAATCAGCGCCCTTTGACGAGTCGATGTGGACGTCCCGTAACCTGTATGCCGGTTAATCTCGGCCGGGCGGCTTTCTGCAATGGGAAAAATCGATTTCGAACTGACCAACGATCTGGAAGAGCTGGAGGTGCTCTGCAAGCATGTGAGCCGGTTTTGCAAGTCGGCGGGGATTGTCGAAAAAGACCAGTTTCAGATCAATCTTGCCCTTGACGAATTGTTTACCAACATTATTTCCCACGGCTTTCAGGATGGCCAGCCCCACCGGATCCGAATCACGGTCGACCACCAGGGCGGCGAGGTGGTGATCACCATTGAAGATGATGGCATTTCCTTCAATCCTCTCGACTTGCCGGCACCCGACCTCAAATGCGATCTCAAAGAGCGGGGGGTAGGAGGGCTGGGCATTACCCTCATCAAGGCGTTTATGGACCAGGTGCGGTATCGGCGACAAAAAGACAAAAACATTCTGGTGTTGAAAAAGAAGGTCAACTCCTGACGAAGGGGCGGATCGGATCGGCAGCGACATGGCCAGCAATGGCTTTGGGACGGAGTTAAATTAAACAAGATCCGCCAGGAAGGTGCATATGGAGATTATCGAAAAGAAGCAGGATAATTTCAGTGTCTTCAAGCTGACGGGACGCCTGGATTCCAATACGTCTCTCAGCTTCGAGAAGAAACTTTTCGAGGCGATCGAAAACGGAACCCGCCACATGGTTCTCGATTTCGAGGGACTGGACTATATCTCCAGCGCCGGGCTCAGGGTGATTTTAAAAACCACGAAGAACCTCAAAAATACCAACGGTCGACTGGTGCTCTGCTCCATGCAGGACTATGTCAAAGAGGTGTTTGAAATCTCAGGTTTCGATTCATTTCTACCCATCGTCAAAACGGTAGATGACGCCCTGAAATCCATGTCCCCTTCCTAAGCGAGGATCCCGTCATCGACGAGCGGTTGCCGAGTGGCTTCCTCCCTCCGCTGTTGCCCGGGCCTCCCCACGTTTGCTCGTCATCGCATTGCGATGAGACCTCGTTTCCCCAACTCCATCAAAAACCGGGTGACCGACACTTCTGCTTCCTTGGGATGGAGGCGGTAGGCGGCGGCGAAGCGCTTGACGATGCCGTCAACGGAACGCTTGCCGTCGATCAGCTCCCAAGTGGCGCTTCCCAGCTCATCCAACTCGAGTTTTCGCATCTGATGGACCGGAGAAGACGCATTGAAACGGCGGAGCACCTCCATCATCCAGGGCTTCAGGGCAACCGGATATTCCAATAGTAGGCAGCCGCTCTCCAATCGGTTCTCCCTGACGTCGGGATTTCTCACCGGGCTGCAGGCGAGGGCACTCTCACGGGTGGGGGAAGGCAACGGCGGCGTTTTCCGGAACAGTCCCATAGGCCTCCCACAGTTGATCAAAATCAGGACGGGTCGTTTTCCGCCCTTCGGCCACAAGGGCCAGAATGCGGTTTTCCCGACCGAGATGCACGGCACGGCCGCACCGATGGATGGGGCGTCTTCGCTTGTTGCCAATGCCCAACCCCTTTTTGGAGGGAGCGACGGTTTCGTTCCACTCCACCGGTCGGCCCCGGTGCGATTCCGGTTGATCCGTTTCCCCCAAAAGGAGATTTTGAATCTTGAGAAAGGCCTCCAGGGTCCGGTTCTTCAGAAGAACATCCCCCGGGCTCCAGCGAAAAAACCGAATGCGGTTTTCCGGGCCGGTGAAACACATGGCAAACCGTCCCGGCTCGAACCGGCAGGTGTCGGTTTCATATCCAGGTGGTACGGCCCCTTTGATATCGAACAGACGAAACGGGCGCCAGCCGTCGTCTTCATGGTCTTTCAGATGGTCGAGCAGATGGTAAACCGGGCCTGGATCATCGACGGGAGGGGAGAAAAACTGAAGAAGGTGGGTGCGACCGCACCCGTTGCAGGTCAATATGGCTCCGTTGCCCCGCCTGGCGCCCTCCCTCCATTGGAAGGCGGTGGATGAGAAACCCTCCAGCCGGCGCTTCCACTCGGATGCCAGCGGGATTTCCGTCAAGCGTTTCCGGAACCAACCGTTCATTTGGCGGGAAAGTCTGCGCAACAGCGCTTTGCGCGAAAGGGGTCTGTGTCTTGCCGCACTGGTTTTGAACTCGACGGCGGGACCTGCAGCTGTTCCTAAGACGATGTATCCCGGAGCCACCGACTGGATATCCCACTTGAGGGGAACGACCAATTGAACTCCCTCCCACCAGACCGTTCGCGCACTAGAGGAACGGGCCGCGTTTCCAGCGGAGCGGAAGGTCATCGGGGTACCATCTGATCCCAGTCGATGTCGCCACCAACCGGCATCTGGGGGTCGTTGGCGGGGGTGCGAAAATCCGGGTGTTTTTCTTTATAACAGCGGATTTCCTCGTCGATGGCACTGGCAAGAGTTAACTTCACGGCATTGCCGAATTTTTCGTCCCGGTCGAGGGAATTATGGGAAAGATGGAGAGAGATCCGGCTGCCGTCGTCGTCCACAAACGACCACTTCCAGTCGATGACCACATGGAAGGGGTCTCCCTGCCATTCGGAAGGGTCTCCGAACTGTTTTTTGAACCGACTCAGCAGTCGGTCATAAAAACGCCGACTGCCGTCGGCATATTTCATCTTGATGCGTACGATTTTTCCGGGTCCGGCGCAGGTGCCGTAGGCGATCAGGCCGCTTTTGAACAACGGTTTGTCATTAATCTCGACTTCCGCTAAGCATTCGAGGTATCGGATCGGCAGAGCGGTTTCCATGGCCAAATGGGCGGCCACCCGGGAAATGTCTTCCCCCAGGGTATAGCCGGCCAACTCTCTGGGGGCGCTTCCCGCCCCCGATAACGTCGGGAGCAGCATCAGGCTGACGGCTGCTGCGACCGCTAATGTCGTTCTCATGGGAGTCCTTCCGGAAACGAGTCGACGGCCGGCGTCTGTCTTGCCGGTCGAGAAATCACCACGCTCCTCCGGCGAATGGAAAGTCGGTGGTATGCCGCCTCGGTCATTATCCTCGCACCCTATATTATTGGACGCAACGGTGAATGATCAATACCGGATGAGACGGACAGCATCATCGCCATCAATATGCCAGGCGGTTGAGGGATTTCAGAATGAGGGCAAGGCCCATGGCGAACATGCCGGTAAGCCCCATGCCGCAGGAGAAGCCGGCCAACAGGACCGGGGCATACTGCCGCCACATGGCGCCGAAACGTTTCAAGAAAAAGAACCGCCCGAGCAGGGCGCCCGCCACCTCGAGGATGAGGCCGTGGGGGGTGCTTTGCCCCAGGCCCCTGACCACTCCGTAGATGAGCATGATCGGCAGCCCGAATATCCCCAGAATGATATAGGTGACCACGCCGAATCCCAGGCCTGACAGAACGTAGACGATATCGAGGGCTTGGTAGAATAGGGCATTGCCTTCCAGGGTGGATGTCTGCATGAGCAGGGAGTTGAGGGCCTGAAGATGCCAAAGCTCCTGGGCGTAAGGATAGTTGCTCGATGGGATCGGGGCCAGGCGCCAAATAAATTGAGAGAAAAGAAGACTGGCCACCATCACGACCGGGAAGACAACGATTTCCGCCTTGATGATCCCCCGAATGCTGGTACCTGTCAGCTCGATCTGCCGGAAGTTGACCGTGGCCTCACCGTAGTTGTGGATGGGGATGGGCGCATACCAGATTTCGATGCCGCTGTATCCGAAGTACTTCGCCCCGGCGATGAAGCTGGCCTCCCGGACCAGGGGGAGGCTGACGAACTGGCCCGCAATGCCCTCCATACGGGCCGTAATATAAGAAATGACGGGAGTGTAGATAAATCCATAGCAGAGAAAAAATATCCAGGGAAAGGTGGGGACCAGCCAGACGCAGAGTCCGACATAGGAAAGGGTCGAAAAAACGTAGATGGCGATGGAGACCCAGAAATTGATGTCTCCCCTTCCTGGGGGGGGCTTGAACAGGTCACGGTAGGACCCTCTTTCACCGTCCTGGGGTCCGGTGAACGATCGGATGACGTGCCATATGCCCACGCAAGCGATGGCAAGCCCGAGGCCGATGCCGAAGCTCATGTAGAAGTCAAAATTGTTTGCGAATACGGTGTCTACCGTTCCCATACCCTTGTGCCACCGTGACAGAATGCCGCTGTTGTAGAGAAACGGATTGGCGACAACGGTGATGATGAGTCCCACAAGCCCGCCCATGACCGCCCAGAAAGGCAGGACCATCCCGATGAAGACCAGGCCGAGATCCAACTGAAGTCCGGTGGCGACCGCCGGCAACATATCCTCGGTATGCTGGGTCAGCTCCACCCAGGGGATCGGTATGAGGCGAATCGACTGGGTGAAGAAAAGCCCGCTGACAGTGGGCAGAAGCACGTAGATGCCTCCGAACAGGAGTCCGATCATCCCCCCGATGGAAAACACCCGCCACTTCCAGCCTTTCTTTCTATCTTCCGTTGATTCGGCGAGCGCCATGGTGCCCAGAGCGCCGACCGGGGCCATGGGAAAAGGCAGCTTCTCGACATCGGAGGTGATGCGGTAGAGGGCGTAGCCCAGACCGAATTGATCGATCCTCTGAATGATTTGGGCCCCGACGAGCAGGAGAATGGGGACCAGCCAGTCCCGGTGAAAAAAGGTGCGCTCCACCAATGACGTCGATTCAAGGGATGGCGCAACCCAGCTGGGGATATGCTCCGCTATACCGAGCATCCGGGCGGCATCGGACTGGACCAGATATTGGCTCCAGAGGAGTCCCTGGAAAGGGGATGCCAGCGCAGCGCCGGCCATGTAATAGAGAAGGAAGATTTCCTGCTGCTTGAGTTCGGTGTAAGAGCGCTTGGCCACTTCGGCAAACAAGATGATGGTCACCCATCGAGCCGCAGGACCAATACCCGTGCCGATGACCAGCTGCAGGTACATGCTGCCAGGCATCATCAAAAAGCCGATGAACACGGCCCCGACAACGGTCTTCCAGTCGAACCCCTCCTCGAAGTGATCCGGGGGCTTGAGAAGATCCCTGTATTCTTTGAGTTCCTTGTCCTCGAGCATGGATGTCGTTTGCTTTCGATGCGAAGGTCGATCAGTTCGGCAGGACCTGGTAGCTGGCGTCGGTAAACAGCCCCACAATCGCCCAGCTGCCGCCCATCAGAAAATCACCGATAATCAATCCAATGAAAAAAAAGCGAAGCTTTTTAAACAAGACCACCCCGCCGTAGCGCATGCAAAAACTGTTGCAAAGCCATCCGACGAGAAAACTAAACCACAGAATCCGCATGCCTGAACTATAGGCGGTCAGATATCCGATCGGGTGCAGTGGCCACCAGTAGAACCGGTGATAGCCGATGACCAGAAGCACCATGATAACCGCCCCGGCGATCGAAAAGCGGCGCACCCAACCGTCGATCTCCGGTGTCCGCTCAAGAAGAGAAACGATGGTGTCGTAGTTGTGCACGGTTGTCCGGGTCGCCCAGTCCAACCCCAATTCTCGAATACCGTATTTGTAGCTCAATACCAGCATGGCCGTCAGGGAGACGGCAACGGCGGTCACAAGGGTGACCCCGATACCCGCCGACACGAGGCCCCGCCGGGGGCAGTCGCTCGATATCCGGTTGGCATGAACCAGAGACGGCATCAGCGATTCCCGCAGGTCAAGAAACTGGGCCTTCTGGATGACTGCGGCGGCGACGATGCCCGCCCCGGTGAACAGGTGATGGCCAAAGAGCGTTGTGAGCCCGTCCAAGGGTGCCGCCGTCAAGGTAAAATAGGCCAGACCGCCCTGGGCGATAATCCGGCTGACCACCAGCAGAATCATGAAAAAGGCGCCGATCAGAAGAAATGCCGTGGTGATGGGCATGCCGATCCGGTGAAGCCAGTACATCATCAGGAGGGAGCCGACGGTGAAGCCCCAGAAGGCGAACCGAATCGAGACAAAACCGGTCTCGTCCACCGGAGGTTTCTTCATCCCGAAGACCTCTTTGACGACGGCGACCAGATGGTGGCGGGAAAGCCAGATAATAAAGAAAAAAAAGACCCCGTAGGCTCCGATCATCTGCATTTCTTCGGGCCGGGTGAGGGTGGGGCCGAAAGTGGTGCCGAGGGCGGCGGGAGGGATCTCATAGCCCAGAACCGCCAGAAGTCCAAAAAGCAGTCCGCCCATCAGGAAAAAGAACCAGAAGGAGAAAGAAATTTGCCGGGTGGTGAGGAACGCAAAGCCGATAAAGGCAGGGTAAAAATGAATCTTTAGTTTGTAAAGGCCAGAAAACAAGCCGAATTTTGAAAAGTAGGGTGCCGCCAGCACCAATGTGGGTATCTGGGGGACGCTGGGGTAGTAGAAGCTCAGACCGTTCAGCAGGTGCAGGGATACCGGGACGGCGATGCCGGCGAGGAGAAAACGATTCAGCAGGAAGGTTCCGAAAGTTCGGCTCGTATAGGCTTCCTCCATGAGGAGGGGAACCCTCAGCAGCGGAAAATTCATCCGCTCGTTGCGGAGCCACTGACGGCTGAACAGGCTGACAAGGCACACCATGACGAACATGGCTGTCAATATGAAGCCGGACCAGGTCAACAGGGGGCGGACCCAGGTATCCCAGGGGATGTTCTGAACGACCTCCAGCCATCCCATGGAGCGGCCGCCGGGGATGCCGTCATATAGCCGGGCAACGGCATCCACCGATTCGGGGTACCAGCCGCTGGGGAGGAGGGGGATCAGCAGCTCCTCCCACCGGTTTTCGACGGTGGCGAAACGAAAGGGGGCGGTCAGATTGATGAAGAACGTTCGCACCAGCCCGGTATAGGCGATGCCGGAAACCAGCATCATCAGCATCCATATCACAATGAGCTCACGGCCCGTCAACCCATTCCATCGCGGCAGGAGGCGCCGCTGAACGTGGCAGAGCAGGGTCAGCCAAAAGAAGATATAGAAGGGCGCCAGGGGGAAATGGCCTCCACCCAGGGGGGTGGCTTGGCGGAACGCATTGTTGAAGGGCGTCAGAAGGCAGATGCTCGTCGCCAGGAGGCAACCGATCACGATGGCTCGGGCTCTTAACTCCGATCGCGGCCCGGGGTTTTCGGCATCGTCGGGTGGGCGTCTGGACATGGTCATTGGGCATCCACTTCGGATCGCGACTGGGTTAGAGCGTCTTCTAATTGCCGGCCGTAGGTGGCTGCCGATTGATGGTCCATATTCCTCCAGATCAAAAGCTGCTTTCTCAGCATATTGACGAACTCCCGGTTGACGCGGCCCCACGTGACCGCTTCGCCGGCTTCCCGGATCAGTTTGAGATCGATGGTCAGGAAGCGGTCGCCATCGACGCTGCTGGGCTGGAAACGGATTTCAACCCGTTGCATGATACCAAAGTCGAACGGTGCCAGCCAGACCTTGGATGCGATGCACAGGGGGCTGTCCCCATGGGGGAGACCCGGCAGTGGCGCCGCGTCTCCGTTCCCGGCGGCGGTAACGGAGATGTCTCCGGTGGAGAAGATCCCGTGAGAGACGTCCTGGTGGCTCTGGAAATGGTCCAGGAGAAACCCACCGGCGCTTTCGAGTTCCGACCGCTTTACCATGAAGGGCAGTTGAAGCTCCATGACGCTGGCGTCATGATCCGGCAGTCGCCAGCTCCGGTTGACATCCGGAATGGCAATGCGTGCCGCCACCCGAGACGGATAGATGACCGACACCAGAACCACGACGATTACGAGCAGCATGGCCCCCACGCCGGCCATAGAAGAGTAATTGACGGTGATGCCGGCCCACAGATCGGTCTTGGCAAATCCGTAGGCCGACCCCTGGGCCAGGAGATACCCGAGCACGACGCTGAGAACGGCGAAGGCCAGTGCTTCGGCGATGAAGAGAAAAGACACGTGGGAGGGGGCCAGGCCAACCGATGTGTAGATGCTGATCTCCCCTTTCCGCTCGTAGACGCTGCCGATCATCGTGTTCAAAACGATCAGAACGGAGATCACCATAGGGATGAATACGTTGGGCAGTCCCTGATATCGAATGGTATCGCTCGACTGGTAGATGAACGTTCCGTCCGGCTCCCCGCTGAACAGCATCAGCCCAAACCGTTCAATGATATCCAAGGCAGCCGACCGGGGATCTTGGTCTTCGGGAAGAAATGCCACCGCTGCCTTGAATGATCCCCCCTTGGCCAATACACTCTGATACGGCATGAACAGGGTGACATCGGCACTGGTATGCTGGTACCGGCTTTGAAACGATTTGACATCTTCCCCGGATTCGAGGGCGTCGAATTCGACTTCGGTAATCTCGGTCAAGGCTTCGTTTGGGAAGGTCACGGGCGTGAGAGGCTCTCCGTCGAGATCCAGGTAGTCCTGCAGCCGTCGGCTGTCGAAAACACCGCAAATCCGATAGGGCTGCCCCCAAATGTCCACGACGGCAGGTTCCTCTTGACCCATGGCAATCCCAAGGACGGCCGCAGCCCGGTCCGATATCACGGCCACCTGGTAATCGTCCTCGTCGAACCAGCGGCCGGCAACCAGGAGGCGCGCCAATCCGCTGCGTCTGATGTCGGTTGTCGACAGACCGACCAGCCCCTTCGCGTCAAATAGGTTCTCCCCATGGCGAAGGGAAATGTGGGGGGCGCTGGTTCGCTCGGGGGTCTCCAGCCAGACACGGGGGACCACCTGCTCCACTCCACCCAGGCCGCGGGCGATCAGTCCGCTTGCCTCCCTCGGCAGATCATTCCAGTTGGGCGTTTTCAGCAGCAGACCCCGATAGGGGGCGGTTTCCTGGTATCGAACCCGTGTCTGATGCTGGCTGGATTTGACGGAGGTAAAGCTCATGATGGTGAAGGTCAATATGATCAGGGTCATGCAGGTCAGAAAGGTTCTGATGCGCCGGCGCCTCAGGTTGGATACGCCGAGGAAAAACGCGGCGACAAACGCTTTCCAACGACTGATCTCTTCGGAGCTCTTTTGGGCGGCTCTTCGCTGAAGAAGCACCATTTCTCCTTCAAAGCGGAAAAAGATGATCAAGGTGACGATCAGGGAGAGCCCCATGATGAAAAAGGCCAGGATGACGACGGTCGGACTGTAGGCAAGCTCGAAGGCCGGATGCACCCGGTAGATGACGGCGATAAGGAGAAGTAAAATACCCAGGAAAGCGACGATCCGCTTGTGGATGTTGCGAAAGGAGAACAGCAGGCGTTCGGCACAATAGGCGAAGGGGACAAATAGGGCGATGTAGAACAGGACCCCGAAAAGAACGTCTTTCTGGGTTTTTTCCACCTGATCGTAGACCCGGCTGGCCAGGGCCCAGGACCGTGACGCCAGGGCGAAAAGATCGCTGTAACGGCGTTCTTCCAAGGCTCTGCCCGCCCCTTCAAGAGCGGCCGTTCCCTCCTCCTGCAGTCTGGCAAGCCGTTCGTCGTAAATTCCACGGTTTTCTAAACTGCTGATTCGGGGGCCGAGCAGCGCCCACATATCCCTGGCGGTCCTCAATTCCGTATGGGTGAGGATCGACCAGTCGTCAACCCGGTAGCCGATGCCTTCCGGACGACGTTCGGTGGCCGAGGTGAGAATCATTTTCTTCCTGAGAATGGAGTCGGAAAGGGTGAGTTTGTAGCGGGTCCCCTGCTCGAGAAACAGGGTATTCATAGTGGATTCACGCGTGTCGATCCGGCTCCACCAGTATCGAAGGGGGGCGGCCTCCAGTCTGGCGTCGATCAAATCGATCCGTGTCATGTAACGGAAGTTTCGCGGTTCCAGCAAATTGACCAGGGTCGACGCCTTGCAGGGGAACATGACAAGCTGGGTTTCCATGTTCGTTCGCTGCATCTTGACCCGGTAGCCGGATTTGCCGGTTTGTTTTTTGTCGATGGCCCACAGGGTCCTGCCATTGTCGGGATCGAATCGGTAGGCCTCGAGAATGACCTTGTGCAGCTGGTGCTTTTTATCGGTGACGCTCCGGAATTGAAAGCGGCCCATTTGATCCACCATGGCATAGTGGATGGCCCGCCCCTGGTAGGCCATGACGATGGTTCCCGGGGCCGGTTGATCGGCGAAGAGTTCTCCCTGCCGAAGGAAGTTGGCGCGGCCGGTGACGGCAGACAGGCCGTCCCGGGGATATTCTCTGCCGTGGATATTCGGGGCGGAGGAGAGTTCACGAATCAGGCCGCAGACCAATCGGCTCTGGGCCGCGATGCGGGTAAAATCGACCGAATCCGGAAGATCGTAGGGGGTATTCCAGAAGGGCCGGTTGTCCTGGAGGGTGGCCAAGGTGATTCCGTGTAGCCCGGACAGGGCGCTGATTTCCCCACCCAATTCGGGTTTGTCCGGTAGATAGCTGTCCCAGGAGCGCTGGCGGCTGGGACGAAGGGTATCCCGGTAAAGATCGGGAGCCCCGAGTTGGGCCTCGGTGCGACGGGCAGCCTCATCGAGGGCTTCCGTCAATCTGGCATAGGCCGGGCTGCGATTGATAGTGCTCTTCAAGTCGTGAAGCCAGCCCTGGTTGAAGGCGCCAATGCCGTCTCCATGACTGGAAAGGTGAAGAGAAATAGCCGCCACGATTTCCCCTTCCCGGGCGTGCCTGCGGAACCGCTGAGACGCTTTCAAGCGGGCAAGCTGGGCCTCTGCGTCCTCCGCCATCCGGCGATGGCGCTCTATGGACGGGAGGATCAGGCGGCGGAGCATGGCTTTCTCCTCGGAGGAGGCAGTCGAAAAATCCGTTTTCCACCCAAGGGTTCTCAAGGTCCGCCGTTCAGCGGCCAGTGAGGCCATTTGGTCACCGTCGGAGATTTCCTCCATTCGGAGCTGCATCAGTCGTCTCGATACGACATCGACTTCAGACTTGATCTCATTTGCCAGGGCCTCAGCGAGCACCGGATCGGGGGACGCCGCAGTGAGAAGGTCCTCGTTCAGGGTGGTTGCCACCCGCCGGAATTGGGACATTTGGGATTTCAATCGTCGTTCGGCAATCTTGAGATCCTTGGAGCGGGCCTTCAGGCTCCAGATGGTTTCCCGCATACCGGCGAGTCCTTGACCGTGGGCGCCTGTTGCGACAAGCAGTATCGATCTGCCCGGTGGCGATTTCTTCAGATACCCGGCGAGTTCGAGCAGCACTGCAATCCCCGACGCTTCGTCCGCACCGGGAGAGGCGCCGGAGACGAAGGCGTCGGTGTCGTAGAACGCTTCGATGAGAAGTATTTCAGAGGATAGGGTGTCGTCGCTTCCGGGTATCCATGCGTAGATGTTTTCGATGTCTGTTTCATCCCAGAAAATGGAAGAGAACAGGGTGGCGTCCGCTGACACCAGTGCCGGTACCCCCCGGTCCGGCAGGGGAATCACCTTCTGAAGTGCCGCTTCGGACACCCATAGCCTCGGCATTCGAATCGGGGTGAGCTCCCGTTTTTCGATGAACCAGGATTTGTCCAGTATGTCGCGGCCGATGTAGATGACAGCGACAGCTCCCAGGCTTGCGGCTTGGGCCCAGTTTTTTCCGGAGTCCATCTCCATCATCACGACGGCGCCGGCAACCGGCAGCCCATCGAAACGGTCGGAGCGGCCGTCTCCTACGTATATGATCGGCCCGGAAAGGCCTTCTGGAGAGACCGCGCCCGGCGAAATGACATTGCCGAGAAAGGGCCTGAGAGTGACGCTACCCTTGCCGGGGATTTCGAGACGGCTCTCGACGTGGCGGCGAATGGCCATGGGAAAAGAAAATCGGTCGACGGATTCGATGCCGGAGACGGTAAGGGATTGCTTGACGAAGGCGGCCGCATCCCGGTGACCGGATGTCCCCGGGCTGCGGTCTTTCATTGCGGACAGGGTGGTGATGGATGAGCGCAGGCGCGCTTCCACCGCTTTTGGGTCGGAGGCCTGGACCTGTCCGTGGGCAGGGAAGCCACTGAGCAAAAGCCCCCAAAGCAGCGCGCACAAGATGACTGTGCGTATGGAAAAGGCGTTGAGGGGTCTCACCACGATGTTCACAGTCGTTCACGTCATTAGGGGTTAGTGTTCCTTGGCACCGATGGTGCCCACCGAAATGGACAGCTCGTCACGGGATTCAATGGTGTCGATCTTTCCGTCTCGTATCCATATGACCTGGTCTGAAACATTCAGCATCTTGATGTCATGGGTGGCTGAAATCACCGTCACATTTCTTTCGATGGACAGATTTTTCAGTAGAGAAATGATCTCTTCTCCAGTGGAAAGGTCCAGGTTCCCTGTTGGTTCATCGGCTAGAATAATGGCCGGATCGTTCGCGAGGGCCCTGGCAATGGCCACCCGCTGCTGTTGACCGCCGGAGAGCTCGAAGGGTTTGTGCTGAAAGCGGGTGCCCAGACCGACGAGATCGAGAAGTTCCAGGGCTTTTTCCGTCGCATCGTCGCTGTCGGCACCGGCAAACGTCATGGGCAAGGTCACGTTTTCCAGTGCCGTCATGACTTGGATCAGATTGAAGGTCTGGAAGATATAGCCGATTTTCCGGCAGCGGAGCCACGCCAGTTCGTAGGCGTCCAGCTGACCGATTTCCACCTCGTCGATGAACACTTTCCCGGTACTGGGCTTGTCCAGCCCTCCGATCATATTAAACAGCGTACTCTTCCCGGACCCTGATGGTCCCATGATCGAGACATAGTGCCCGGTTTCGATTTCCAGATCGATGCCTTTCAGGGCGTGAACGCCGATTTTGCCAAGCTGGAAGGTCTTGGTAACGTTGGCAACCCTTACGATATGCTTGATGTCGGTCATCCGGAGATCTCCCGGGGCAAGACGACAGGGGTTGATGGTGGATGCGAAAACGGTAACTCAGTGCTCTGCCCGCATGGCCTCGACGGGCTGCATCCGGGCGGCGACCAGCGCCGGGTAGAACACGCCGATCAGGCTCAACAGGCAGCCGATGGCCGATGCAATTCCAATAGAGGACATGACGCCCGCAACGGGCAGGGTGCCCAGCACCATCGGGCCGAAGCGGATCACCCCAATTCCGACGGCACCGGCGGCCCCCAGCAGCGCTCCGATAACCGCACCGGCCAACCCCTGCATGACGGCTTCGAGCAAAAAAAGCCTTAAGACAAACCGATCAAGGGCGCCCAGGCACTTCATGGTGCCGATTTCCCGGAAGCGCTCGGTGACCGCCATCAACTGAGCATTGACGATACCCACCGTGCATACCATAAGCGAGAGGATGACGAGCCATCGCTGCTTGGAACTGCTGTCTGCCGATGCGTCATCGTCCTCTCCGACATCGAATCCGGCGGCGCTCAACCGTTCTCTGGCCTGGGGATGGTCGGAACGAAGCAAACCGTTGGCCACATCGATGGTGACGCTGACGAAGCCGAAAAAAGCGACGGCGAGAACCAAGCTCATGGTGGTGATCAGCGAGCGGAAGAAGCGCACCTTGATGTTGTTGAAGGCGATTTGAACCGATTTTCGAAAGGGCAAGACGACCTGACGGTTGATGGCGGGCCGTTTCTTGGCAGTCACCGAATCGGATGGCGAGGATTTCCCAGAAGACGTCATTTCATCTATCCCGCCGGGCCGACGTGTGGGGCGCGCCCGGCTGTCGCCGGCTTACCGCCTGCCGGTGTCTTGCTTGATTTTGTCGTCCCTGACGCGATTAAACCTGACGGGGATCAGTCGGGTTCCGACACCATAGCATCTTAACTGGCCCGCCGTAAACATTTCTGCGGTGACCAGCGGGGCGTTCGGGCTGCTTTCGATCCATTTTTCCACGTAGGAATGGAGGTCATCGCACTTGGACATATAAATAGTCATATTTTCAGAGTTGCCAACGGCAAAGCGGTCGTTCACCCCTTCGAACTGATGGAAATCGGGGACATGGACGACACCCGGATCGAGCCGGCTCAAATCGGGGATCGGGCTTTCGAACATCAAATCCGGGCGGCAGCGGATCACCCAATCGTATCGGATGCCAGTGGCCGCTTCATGGGCCAGGCGAAGCCTGTTGCACCGCTTAAGTCCTTGAAGTTGCTGAAGATAAGCCTGGACGCCGGTTTTCAGAAGGCAGTTGACCCCATGGGTCAGCCGCCCCTCCTCTAAGGGCTGGTCCGCCTCCACGAGGAGGGCGTCGGGCTTCAGCAGCTCGGCCAAATGACTGTATTCGTCTTCGGGTGTATGGAGGAAAAGATCGTAATCTCCGATAGGGTTCAGCAGATGGTGCACCAGGTTATCGATGGTGCGCTCCAGCCCCCGGCATCGACCCGCCATGCAGACGGCTGTTTTTTGCCGGACCCTGTTACGCCTGCCGCGGGGAGCGGGTGCCGGGGTCAGTGAGCGGTGGCGGATGAAGGGGTGGTCGGATCGGAAATGGGTATGGAGGAAGGACGGATCGAGCCGATAACTTCTGTCCTTTCTCTTAGGGACATCCGGGATCGGTTCGGGGGCATTGGGAGAATCGATTCGCATGTTGTCGGCAAGCGACGACTGGATGGCCGTCCGAAGAAAGGTGGTGGGAATCTGCCAGTATTTTTTCCGCTGGCGGTACCCTTTTCGCCGTCGGTTGGTCGTCCGGATCACGTTGTATTGCAGCCGGTATGGGTTGTAGAGCATGGCCGCCAGGTGGTTGATGATGTGCTGGGAGTAGAGCCAGGATTCGGCGTCGAAACCCGTGTAATATGGCAGCAGAAACGATATGGACTCCCGGTGGTAGGCGTTGAAGAGGGCATCGAAGTTATAGCCGAGATTGACGGGCTTGTCGGGCTCCACATACTGCCAATCGTAGCGGGTGTAGCCGATAGCCGGCTCCCAGTCGAGGAGAAACCGCTCGAAGGTGCGAAAGGGATTCCCAGTGAGAGGGATGTTCAGGCGCCGGGCCAATGAGACATCTTCGACAATCTGACAGTCGTCGTCCAGAAAGATATAATAGAGATAGTCCCGGCCGGAGGCATCTCTCCGCCCCAGGGCGTCCCGAAGCAGTCGATTGCGGCCTTCGCACCAGCTGCTGCCCGGCAGAAAGATACTTCCTTCATCATCTGCCGGTTGGCTCCAGGTGAGCAGCAGAACATCGCAGGAGGGTCCCGGCAGTTCTGGGTAGGGCATGCTGTCGGCTGACTGAATGAGGTAGATGAATTTTTTCATGAAATCCCCCGGGCATGACCGGAGGGTGTCGGGGCTGAGGGGAGGGCGCCCCCGCGGCCTCCGGGTAAGGCCTGCAGGCGGTGCTGTTTCATCCTCGAGACAACCCGTCCACGTCTTCCAGCCACGCCTCAACAAGCCTCAGCTCATCGTCTTTGACCGCATGAATTCTCTCCAATTCCCGGTAAACGCCGTAAAGGTTGTCGGTTACCGAATTCCCCTTTCGGACCGTCGCCAGGATGCAGGCCATCATTTCCTCGGCCTCCAGATAGATCGGCAGCTCGGATCGGAAATCTTCCATGAAGTCGTGGGCATTCCGGGCCTGGTGGACACTGGGTTCCGTAAAGCCCAGGCGGAAGCCCGCCGACCACAGGATGGGCTGGGCCACATAACTGCGCAGGATGTCCGTCACCCGGAAGTTCACATATGCCGGCAGGTACATGAGCGGAAGCATTTCTCTGATGAAGGCGGTATTCTGGGAGTTAAAGGGAGACAGAGTGCCGGTTCCCAGTACCACCGGAGATCGTCGGGCGAACCGGCACGGCGCGTTTGAGGTGAGTCTGTAGATGGCATCCACGTCGGGGTCCCCGTCGGCCAGGGCCTGCCAGACCCCAATGCGGCAGCGGTCGGCGGTCAGTTCTTCGGTGCCGACCATGGTTTTCGGGTCCCGGATGCAAGACAGGGGCAATCCCCGCGGCCAGATGGCTTGATCCGTAAAAAGGGGGTAGTAGATATTGACGAACCCCCGATCGGCCGGCACCTGTTGGAAATGGCCCTCGAAATCGGGGAAATTCCATCCGGGTGCCGGGAGGTTGTCGTCGTCGCTCTCACCGATAACCGTGGCGCCCTCCCTCGCCGCCCACAGGTAGCCCAGCATTTTACGGGCGTAGTGGTTCCACGGCAGGGCACCGACGGTTTTGAAAGGAAGCCGACGCTGACGGGACACCGACAGGAAGTCCACGCCGGGATGTGTCCACCCCGCCGGCGACCGTTTATCCCCCACCACGACAAGCCGCCAACCCGGTAAAGCGGCAAACCGGCGAATCGCCTCCCCGGGCGGGAAAATCGACGTGATCACCACAGGGTTGATCAAATGGGACATAGGCTTGGGAAGCTCCTTTTTTCAAAACGACCATGGCGATGGATCAGGGTTAACAGATGATCGAGGCATTCAAACGCCGCTGGATTCATGCGCCCATGGTGAATCATGATGCCGCAGCGAGGCTGTGTCAGGTTCTCGAAAAGGTCCGCCAGCAGGTGCTGCCACCCGGACAGGGGCGTAGGATCCCGCCGGGTGTGAAGGTCCACACCCATGGCCAGGTCCGGAAAACCCGGGGGCGCCGAAGGATGGCTGTGCCTGCTGCGGGAGACGGCTCGGTAGCCGTTGCGCTGCAGATAGTCCAGAGTGGGGTCCGAGCACCGATTCCATGGAGGGGTGAACACCGGGAAAAAGTGACGGCCCATGATCGATTGCAGCCGCTGGCGGCCTCGGTCCAGATCCTGCGCCAGATCAGCGAAAAGGCGGGATGGCCCGAATTCCTGTTTTTTCCCCTGGGGTTCATGGTTGTGGTGCCGCCAACCGTGCTGGTGCCAGCACCACAGGTGTCGGGACGGGCGACCGATGGCGGCTATCGCTTTCCATCGCGGCCGGGTCAGCCAGGCCGGCACCACTGCCATGGCAAGGGGCGTGTGATGCCTGATAAATAGGTCCATCAGAGACCCCAGGCGCCGGCCCGGTGCGGCCACATCGTCCGCCCGGAAATAGACCTGGGTGGTGACGGACATGGAGCTGGCGGCATCGTCGACACACGCTTCCAGCCGACGGCGCCAGTCAGGCGGCGGGTTCTGCCAGAGGGGCGCGGTTCGATTCATCCCATGCCCCCTTCAGATCCGACTCGGTCTGTCAGCCACTCCGCGGTCCGCGCCGCACCGTCAAGAGCGACAGTGACCGGCGACGGGGGGCGTTCGAAGATCTCCTCCAGGCGTTGGGCCAAGCGGTTCGGTACTAGATCCTCCACGCTCAGGGTGCTCAGGCCGCCCCTCGCTGCCAGCCGCTGGGCGCGCAGCCCCTGTTCGCGGTTCTGGCCAAACGGATACACCAGGGCCCGGGCACGGGTGGTTAGAATGTTCATACAGGTATTGTAGCCGGCCATGCTGACGGAGGCGTCGGCCGCTTTCATCCAGGCGCCAAAGTCCGAACTGAAGCGGTCAAAGCGTATCGCCGCATCGGCCAGGCGTTTCAATTCGTGAACCTGCCGTTCCGGCATGAAAGGACCCGTAAAGGCCTGGAGGATCACCGGGTGTCTGACCTTTAGGATTCCAACGGCCCTGGCGACAGCCTCGAGAAGATCGAACCCCACGGCACCCCCGCCGGCACTGGCCACCACCAGCCGCTGATCGTCGCCGATGCCCCGGGATCGCCGCCAGCCGCTGCGATCGGGAATCGCCACTGCCTTGGCGGCCACAAACCCGGTATACGTCACCGGTATGCGAATGGCGTCCATCTGGCCGAAGGTTTCCTCCAAGCGTACCACGGATGGGTCGGCATGAACCAGCAGGGCATCGAACCACCGGTTGAGAACCCTTACGGCTCTGGTTTCGTGCCTGAGGGTATCTTCTTTTTCTACCAGGATATCACGCACGCTGCAGACCACCTTGCAGCCCGGCAGACCACCGTCGGCGATTTCCGATAGAAGCGGGTCGATTTCAAAACGGAATGCCTTGCGCCCGATGGGGTAGAGTTCGATCAGGAACACATCCGGTGCTTCTTCGCGGTAAATCGCCCGTAAGTGGTCGCGGCGTTCGTCGCGGATCGCCTCCAGGGATGCCCCCCGGGGAGAATGCAGGTTGTGAAAGTCCCGATCGGTGGTCAGTTCCGGTAGCTTTCGGTGCCGGACGTTGACCGGCAGGGAAACAGGGGTTTCCAGTCCTCCGGAAACAAGAATGACATCATGTCCGTCCAATGCCCGACAAATTTCAAGGGTCCGAAACAAATGGCCGATCCCCAGAACGTGCTGGCAATAGACGAGAACTTTCATGGATGGTTTTTCTCGGCGGAGTCGTTTCTGGGGCCGATGCTGGGAGTCGATGTAGCGGCCCGTTTTCATCGCTCCCTGGAGATCGATGGGGGAGTCCGGCCGCATCCGTGGGTTAAGGGCGTCTTCAATCCGGGCCGCCAGCCGGTCGGTCGCCAGATCGGTGTTGTGCAGAACCGACAGCCAGCCCGCTTTTTCCAGTCGGGCCGCCCGCAGGGGTTGTTCATGATCGCCTTCAAAGGGCCAGACCAGGGCCGGCACACCGGCTGTCAGCAGGTTCATACAGGTATTGTAGCCGGCCATGCTGACGGAGAGGTCTGCGGCCGACAGCCAGGCCGTGAAGTGGGTGCTGAACCGTCGGATCACGACTTCCGGTCCGGCGGCCGCTTTCAATTCGGTCAGACGTGTGTCCGGCAGATAAGGCCCCGTGAACATGGCCATCCGGATACGACGTCTCTTCTGCAGGCGGCGCTCGGCCGCCAGCATGGCCGCCAGGAGGGGGGCGCCCGATTGGCCGCCGCCGGCACTGACCACAACCAATTTTTCCTCGGGCCCTATTCCCATTTGGTCCCGGAAGGCCTCCTGCGCCATCTCGCCCGGACCGGGTCGGGCCACAAATCCCGTGTAAACGACTGGAATATCGATTGCCGCCATGGCGCCGAAGGTGTCATCCAGCCGGATCAGTGACGGATCGGCGTGGACCAGCAGAGCGTCGAACCAGCGGTTTAGATCTCGACAGACGCGGGCCTCGTAAGCCCTGGGATCGGGCTTTCCCACCAGGATGTCACGCACGCTGCAGTACACCCGGCAGTTCGGCAACCGGCCGACACGGATGCCTGCCAGCAAAGGATCCAGTTCGCGCCTGAACGCTTTGCGCCCCAGGGGGTAGAGCTCGACCAGGAAAACATCGGGGGATTCGGTGCGAAAGAGATCGTTCAGGCGGGTGATGCGCTCGAACCAGACATCGTCCGTCGGCCGGCCGTCGTCTGCCATCAGTTTTTTGTCGGACCCCATGCGCAAGACTGGCAACTGATAACGGCGAACGTTGGCCGGCAGCGGCATGGGAACCTCAGGCCCGCCGGTCACCAACACCACGTCATGGGCTTCCAGAGCCTGGGCGATTTCGAGAATTCGAAAAAAATGGCCCAGCCCCCAGACGTGCTGGCAGTAAATAAAGACTTTCATCGTCCGATTTCCATCCCCAGCCGATTGACGGCGACGATAGCCAGACCGTCGGGACTGCCGGAGAGCACATGGAGATGATAGGAGCGAAGGGTCGACACCCGGGTGCCGGAAGCCAAAAAATAAATCAGTCCCTTGATGACCCCTTCGTGGCAGACCACCAGGATGCGCTGGGAAGGCCATCGCCCGGCGGTTTCCTCGAGACAGCGGTACGCCCTGGCCACCATGCTCAGGCGGTCTTCCCCGCCTGCCGGCTGAAACGCCCAGGGCTCCTTACGCTCGTCCTCCAGCACCCGGGGGTGAAGACGCTTGATGCGGGACATGGTCATGCCCGTCCAGTCCCCCCAGTCCTGCTCCCGAAGCCGGGGGTCTCTGTCCACCGGGACCTGCAAGGTGCGGTTGATGAGTTGCGCGGTGTTCACCGCCCGGCCGAGGTCACTGGACAACATGCGCCCGACGGAGAAATCGCTGAGTTGCCGGCCCCAGACCGAGGCCTGGCGGATGCCTTCGGGGGTCAACGGGGTGTCGTTCTGTCCCTGAATGCGGCCTAAAGCATTCCATTGGGTCCTGGCATGCCGAAGGAGAAGGAAAGTGGTGTCTCGAGAAGGGCTGTTCACGGCAACTCCCTAGCGTTATCGTCACCCTGTGGGGTAACCGGTTGCGACGATGCCCCCGAAGGGGCATCAGGAACGAAAACGGGACAAGGCGGGCCGATTTGCCACCGTGGGACGGTCGGTACCGTGCTCACCGTCGGCCGCCGGCGCTGTCGGGTCAAGAAACAGCCTGGCAAGGGGTTGAATGGTCTTGCGGTTATCGAAATCGGTGCGAACCCTCGCGATGCCCTCCTCGATGACGGTTCTCCTGAGGTCGCTTTCCACCAGCAGCCGCTGGGCGGCGTCGGCGAGTGCCCGGGCATCGTTGGGGGGGACGAGGAGGCCTGTGACGCCGTCTTGAACCAGCTCCGGTATTGCCGACATCCGGGTGGCCGTGACGGGAACGCCCATGGCAAGGCTTTCGACCAGCACGTTCGGGATGCCGTCCCGGTCTCCGTTTTTGGCGATGCCGCAGCCGATGAGGAAAAGGTCCGATCGCCGGTAATGGTCCAAGACCACGTGATGGGGTTGGGTCCCCAACCACTCGATCCGTTCCGACAACCCGGTCGCTTGGATGCGGTCAAGAATGGAGGGTCGATCCTCGCCGTCCCCGATCAGGGTGTAGGTGAGATCGATCCCCCGATCCACCAGGATCTTCAGGGCCTCGATGACATCAGGAATGCCCTTCTTGGCGGTCAGCCTGGCCACCGTCAACAGGCGATAGGGAGGGGTGGGGCGCCACCGGGGGGTGTCGGGCGTAAACAAATCGATATCGATGCCGTGATAGGCCCTGTAAATGGGGGTTGTGGCCCTGCCTTTGAGTCGGGCCAAATGGTGCTTGTTGTACTCCGTGCAGGTCACCACGAAGCGGGAGGCGGTGATCTTTTCCCTGAGCTGGCGGGGATCCGAGGTGTAGATGTCCTTGGCGTGGGCCGTAAAACTAAAGGGGAGGCCGGAGAGACGGCTGGCAAAGAAAGCGACCGACGCCGGAGAATGAGCAAAATGGGCATGAAAGTGGGTGACGCCGCTGCCGGGAAGCCAGCGGTCGACCAGGAGGCCTGCCTGGAGCAGGTGCCTCCAGGTGGCCGCCCTCCGCGTCCGCCGGAAACGCGTTGCGGCCAGACGGACGGCCGCACCATAGGCAACGGGCGTCGAGAGCGCCAACCGCAGGTTGGAAATCAGTATTCGCGGCAGCGCCCTGGTCATGAGGGATTCCGGCAGATAGTGCACGGGCGCCTTGATTTCCCGGACGCTGTCATGGGAAAAGGTTTCCCTTGGCTGTCGCATGGAGAATATGCGTATGGATACGCCCTGCCGTTCAAGGAGCCGAATTTCGTTGGAGATAAAGGTTTCGGAGATTCGGGGGTATCCTTTGAGGATCATTCCGAGTGCACCGACATTAGCAGGCGAGGGCATTCTCCGTGCTCCTGATGGAGGCGATCCGCTGCCGCATGGTGTCGATGCCGGTAAACCGGAAGCGGGACAGGGCGTCTTTGTAAGGGGCGGGATTGGCAAACATGGACGATATTCGTGTCCACAGCATGTCGGGCGTCAGCGTGTCCGGATGAATGTAGTCGACCAGTCCCTGACGGTGAAAGGCTCGGGCACGGATCAGCTGCTCCCGCCTGGGGTTGTTTCTGGGAATGATGAGGCTCAACGTCCCCTGGCTCAGTACCTCGCTGACCGTATTGTACCCCCCCATGCTGACCACGAGGTCTGCAGCGGCCATCAGGCGCTCCATTTGACGGAAGAAAAGAAAGGTCTGGATGCCGAGCTTCTTGGCCCGCTTGAACAGGCATCTCCGCTGCCCCTGGGGCATAAAGGGGCCCGTGACCATGACGGTTCGAAACGGCGCCGGCCGTGGTCGGTTTTCCAGCATGGCCAGGTAGGTGTCCATGGCGCCGAAGCCATCACCCCCGCCCCCGGTGGTAATGACCACGAGGGGCTCTTCGGCACCGATACCCAGCTCTTTCCGGATGCGCATGGCCCGCCTTTTTTTGGGCGTCAGCCGGGGAATGTAGCCGGTGAACACCATTTTCCTGCGAACCGATTCCGGTATCCCGTACTCGGTCACAGGGTCATAGAACTCCTGGTTTCCATACACCCAAATTTCACTGTAGAGGCTGTCCAGAGAATCGTAGACCCTTCGTTTACGCCAATCGTTACGGACGGATTCCGCATCGTCCATCACATCCCTGAGGCCCAATACGGTTTTCGAATTGGGCAGACAGCGCCGGATCCACCGGAGGGTCGGCAGCACCTCCTTTTTAAGCCCGAGGGGTTCCTTGTCGACGAGGAAGAGATGGGGCTGGAAGGCTTTCGCGGTGGCGGTGATGATGTTTTTCCGGATATCCAGGGCGTGGCGGGGATCGATCTTGATGGAAAGGGGGCGATACTCCTCGTTGGTCTTTTTGATCATGCCGGGAATGCGGACGAAATCGATCTGCTCCGGGAATGTGAACCGGCCGGCAATGGGGGAGCCGGTCAATATGAGAATGTTGATGCCCGGATCCCGAAGATGGGTGGCTATGGCCATGGTCCGCCTTATGTGCCCCAGGCCATAGGTGTCGTGGGAATACATCAGGATGTTGAAGGTCGATTCAGGGGCCATCAGGTCTTTCTTCTGCTGTGGCGCTGTGCCGTCAAAACTAAAAAAGCGGAAAGGGATCGCTTCCCCTGGAGGGCGTCCGGCATTCCGCTGGATGTTGATATCGAATTTCCATCGGCATTGCAAGGGTAAATCCCCGGAGGAGCTGTCGGAGGGGCCGATGAAGGGACTTGATTTTCGAGGACTTTTGCCTTGACTTGAACGGCTTTCCTGATTCACAATCCGACGGTTTCGGCATCCCTTCGCAGACGACCCTGCCGGCGGGAGCCGACGCCCCAGACGACCGCGCCGGCAGTCGGCAACCCGGCATCGTTTGATCCTCTACCCGACGATCATCCGACGAGTTCGACATCGACAGCACAGGAACGAATCCCCCATGACATTTGAACCGGTCATCGGCCTGGAAGTCCATGCCCAGCTGAAAACCCTCACCAAAATTTTCTGTAGCTGCTCCACCCGTTTCGGCGCCCCCCCCAACACCCAGGTCTGTCCGGTCTGCCTGGGAATGCCGGGGGTCCTGCCGGTCCTGAACCGGCAGGTGGTCGATTTCAGTCTGAAGATGGCCCTTGCCACCGGGTGTCGGATCAACCCGGAAAGCCGGTTTGCCCGCAAGAATTATTTTTATCCGGACCTTCCCAAGGGCTATCAGATCTCCCAGTACGAACTGCCCATTGCCGAGGGGGGGCACGTGGACATCGAGGTCGGGGGGGAATCCCTTCGGATCGGAATCACCCGGATCCACATGGAGGAGGATGCCGGCAAGCTCGTTCATGACCCGGACCATCCGGTCAGCCATGTGGATCTCAACCGGGCCGGAACGCCCCTGATCGAGATCGTGAGCGAGCCGGACATCCGATCCCCGGAGGCCGCCGGCGCCTACCTGAGAAAACTCCGGTCCATCGTCCGGTACCTGGGCATCTGCGACGGCAACCTGGAGGAAGGCAGCTTCCGGTGCGACGCCAACGTCTCCATCCGCCCCAAGGGGTCGATGACGTTAGGCACCCGGGCCGAGCTGAAGAACCTCAATTCCTTCCGGTTCGTGGAGAAAGCCATCCGCTACGAGATTGACCGACAGACGGAGCTCATCCTGGAGGGCGGGTCCGTGATTCAGGAGACCCGCCTCTACGATGCCGAACGAAACCGTTCCTTTTCCATGCGGGGAAAGGAGGAGGCCCACGACTACCGGTATTTCCCGGACCCGGACCTCCTGCCCCTGGTGGTGGACCGCCAGTGGATCGAGGATATCAAAGCCACCCTTCCCGAGCTTCCCGACGAGAAGCAACAGCGCTACGTCGAAGAGCTGGGCCTTTCGGCGGAAGATGCCGACCGTCTCAGCGCCGTCCGGGAGCTGGCCGACTATTTCGAGGCTTGCCTTGCGGTCCATCCCAGTGCCAAACCCGTCGCCAACTGGGTGCTTGGAGCGTTTTCAGCCCTTATCAACACCCGGGGCGTGTCTCCCCGGGAGGCGCCGGTGGGGCCGGAGCAGCTGGCCGAACTGCTGGCCCTGATCGAAACGGGGACCATCAGCGGGAAAATTGCCAAGACCGTGTTTGAAGAGATGGCGGACAGCGGGAAGCGGGCCATGGCCATCGTCGAAGCGAAGGGCCTGGTTCAGGTCAGCGATGCCGGGGCCATCGAGGCGGTGGTATCCGCCGTCCTCAATTCCCACCCGGAGGAAACGGCGGCCTACCGGGGCGGAAAGACCAAGCTGATGGGCTTTTTCGTGGGTCAGGTGATGAAGGAAACCCGGGGCAAGGCCAACCCCAAGCTGGTGAACGACCTGCTGCGGAAGATGCTGGATTCAAAGTAGTGGGTTGACCGGCGGTATCCCGTCGGGCTGGAGCGGCGCTGGAATGGCAATTTTTTGGAAATGAAAGAGCCGGGAGGATTTCCTCCCGGCTCTTTGGGTGTTTTAGTCAGGTGCTAAGCGAATCGATCGCTTAGAAGCTCAGGCTGAAGCGAGCACCCAGCTCGAAGGGATCGTCCTTGTTGTCGCCGTCCAGAGAGGTGGCGTCGTCGGCAAACAGGTAGGCGCCGACCAGGTCCAGATTCAAACCCTCGACGATCATGTAGGTGGCCTTCACGTCGATTTCAAGACCCAGCTCGTCTTCGCCGTTGGCATCGTCCTTGGGCAGTGCGGCATACCACACGTCGAAGGCCAGCTTGAGTTTGTCCATGGGCTTGAGGCCCACACCCAGGTTGACGGCCCAGATATTGGTGATCTGGTCGCCGGGGGCGCCGGCAGAAGCCTGCTGGTCCATGATGCCCAGACCCATGATTTCAGACCAGTAGTAGGACTGGCCGAACAGGGGCGCGAAGGCTTCCAGGTCGTCGTCGGTGGCGGAGCCGTCGCCGGAGGCGTAGAAGGCCTCGCCGTGGATGTCGCCGGAACCGAAGTTCCACTCACCGCCCGCCGCCAGCAAGAAGGCGGAGATGTCGAGGTCGTCGTCGATGGCCACAACGTCGTCGATGGTGCCGCCCTGGTAGATACCGGTGAACCAGAGGCCAAGGGCGTCGAAGGTGGCGTCGAAGTCGAGACCGACCATGTAGGAGCTCACCTCGTCGGCTTCGGTGCCGTTGGGCAGTTTGTTGATCTTGGCGTTGCCGAAGTTGGTGCTGTAGTTGTCGCTGTAGTACCACAGGAGGTAGGGCTTCAAGGTCATGTTGTCGAAGGCGATGGTGGGCTGAATGCCCAGAAGGTCGAAGTCCTCGTCGTTGTTGTTGTTGGTGGTGGAGTCGCCTTCATAGGCGCGCACCCAGTAGGTACCCAGGGTGAAGGTGTCGCTTGCCTTCCAGAGGGCCACGACACCGGCGGCGTCGTCGTCGAAGACAAAGCCACGGGACTGCACGAAAGACTGGACACCCATGCGGAAGTTGACCGACCCCATGGTCCAGTCGGCGTAGGAGTTCTTGATCTCGATGTTAACACCGTCGGCGCCGATATCGCCGTAACCGGAAGAAGGTCCGCCCCACTCAGCGTCGTACTCGAACTTGTTCACGAACTTGAGGTTGTCGTTCAGGATGGCGGTGTAGTAGAGACGGGTACGGGTATCGACCCGCTGCAGATCGGAATCATCGGTCTTGTCGTTTCCGGAAAACTGGTTCTGGGAGACGAACCGGGTCCGCCAGTAGCCGCCGAAGACGTTCTCCAGGGCCGCTGCGGGCATGGTGAAGGCCGCCACCAGAATGATGGCCAGAGCCAAAATGGAAAGCTTTTTCATTGAAATTTCCTCCTTAACGTGCCGCCAGCCCCTCCTATAGAGCCGGCAACGGGTTGACCTAATCCTAAGTGATTTCATTTTGAACAATGCCGCCGGTCACCATCGGCTCCTGATTCCACCCACCTCCTTTCCGGCCGTGGCGGACCCTCCCCCAAACGCCGGGGGATACCGGTCAGCAAAACCCTTCTAACAGCCGGTTTTCAGCAAGTCAAGGGAAATATTCAAGAAAAAATCCTTGATTATCTTGGGGTTGCAGGATTCTTCCGTCACAAGATATGCTGCGAGTCAGGCTGCTCCAGCTTATCCTCGACCTTTTTTCAAAAAAGCTTTAATCCGGACCGCCCCGGTGCTATAGAACCCAACCGACGGTTTACCAATGGAAAATCAGCCATTTTTAAATGGAAGTCATCATAAATGAGGTGGGTTATGATTGATATGGCAGGAGCCCGCGCCCGGGCGTTGACCCTAGTGATCACGGTTCTACTGCTCTGGATGCCGCAGACGGCGTCGGCCGCTCCCCAGACAGTGCTGCTGGTTCCCTTCACCATTTTCTCCGAAAAGGATTTGTCCTTTCTTCAAAAGGGCATTCAGAGCATGCTGGTCACCCGGCTTCAGCGGGAAGGGGTTCTCGATGTCGTGGAGGTGGCAACCGACGACCCTGCCCTGAAAGCCCTGTCCGACGGTGTGGACGACGAGGCGGCTGCCGCCCTCGCGGCCCGGTTCGAAACGGATTTTGTCGCCTTCGGCACCGTCACCATCCTGGGGGATAGCATCAGCACCGACGCCAAGCTCTTCGAGGCGGCCACCGGGGACACCCGTGTCGCCTTCAGCGCCGCCGGAAAATCCCAGGGGGATGCCATCCTTCACGTCAATGCCTTTGCCGAAGAGGCCAACAATACCCTTTTCGGCACCGGTTCGCCGCCGGTTGCGGCGGGGACCGTCCAACCGGCCGCTCCCCAGGCCAACGCCCAGGCGCCGGCTCCTGCGGCCCGGGCCAATCCGGAAGCCTTGTACCGGCGGGAGCTGGGGGTAGGCATTTCGGAGGTTCCCACCGGCACGGAACCCTCCGCCCTGTTGTGGAAGAGCGGCAATTTCAAGGATCGCGTCCACGCCATTGCCGTGGGGGATGTGGACGGGGATAATCAGGTCGAAGTGGTCATGGCCGGCCGGAAAACGATTTATATCCATCGGATGGAAGTGGGCGGCGGGATGCAGCGGGTGAGCGAAATCCCCCTGGACCACTGGGTGACCGTTTTCGGCGTCGACACCGCGGATCTTAACGACAACGGCATCGATGAACTGTTCCTCTCCGCCCGGGACGACAAGTTCCGGCCCGACTCCTTTGTGATGGAATGGGACGGCACCCAATTTGTCACCCTAGAGAAAAACTCCCGGTGGTATTTCCGGGCGGTGCCGGATCCGGTCTCCGGCGAACGGGTCCTCTATGGTCAGCAGGGGGGACTCCGTGACCCTCTGTTTGGCTCGGTGTATGCCATGGGGTGGTCGGACGGCCGGTATTCCCCCCAGGAAAAGCAGTTCGTCCCCAACCAGTCTACCGTATTCGGTTTCGCGACGGGGGATGTGCTGCACACCGGGGAGCCGGTGGTGGTTTCTTTTATAAAGGGCGAAAAACTGAGGATCACCAAGCCCAACGGCAGGGAGGAATGGACCAGTGCCGATCCATTCGGGGGCCGGTCCGACTACCTGGTCCCCTCCGAGGAGTATGTCCAGCTTCAGAGGGAGAGCAATACCAATCCGGACCCGCAGCCCATGTCCCGGGACTGGCTTGCCCAGCGGGTCATTATCGACGATGTGAACGGCGACGGGAAGCAGGAGGTCCTCGTGGTCAAGAACCACGATCAGACCGGGGGGGTTTTCGAGCGGCTCCGGTCGTTCATCAAGGGCCGGTTCGAGTGCCTCCAGTGGGACAACATCGGCCTCCAGCCCCTGTGGCGAACCCGGTACTTTACCGGATATATCAGCGATTATGAATATGCCGATCCCAACAACGACGGCCAGAAAGAGCTGATCTTCTGCGTGGTGAAGGAGATCGGGGACCCCATTACCGGCAGCAAGATCAGCTATCTCGTGGTCTGGAAGCCGGAACAAACCGTGGAAGCGCCCTCCGCCGGCGGCACGGGGGTGTCCCAATAGTCGAGCACTGAACGTTGCCGGGAATGGTGATCTCTTTTTTCGAGCGGCGATTCCTCGCCGGCGCGGAGGACAGCCGACACTGACCCCTCGAAACCAATGGGAATAAAAAAAGGGCAGCCCCGCCTGACGGCGGCGGCTGCCCTTTTGGATTCAATGGGTCTTCCGGTTAGAACACGTAGCGCACCTGAAGGCCGACGATGTCGGCGGAAGCCTCGTACTCACCCACGAGGTTGCCCCGGAGAAAGTTTTCGTCTCCGGTGTCACCGACGTCTGCGGTTTTGTCGATCTTCACCTCGTCGCCGATAAAGAGGTGGGCATAGGATAAATCCACCGTGAGCCGGTCGAACCAGGTGTAGCC
This sequence comes from uncultured Desulfobacteraceae bacterium, assembly GCA_942491115.1. GTDB lineage: Bacteria > Desulfobacterota > Desulfobacteria > Desulfobacterales > UBA5852 > CALNZV01. The sequence goes on along the minus strand of CALNZV010000020.1, from coordinate 802,234 downwards.
GATACCGAACGACCCCCAGATCCGGTCGTCGTCGGGGACGCGTGGGGTGCGGTCCCGCTTGTTGGGGACCGGGGATTCGTCGTAGGCCCCACCGGCCCGGATCACCAGATTCGGGATGGGTTTGTAGTTGACACCCAAGGCATAGCGCCAGGTATCGTCCCAGCCGAAGGTGGTGGTGCTGTCGACCCCGCTCTCAAGTTCGATGACCAGTTCGTTGAGCCGGGAATAGTTGGTCCAGGTCACATCGGCCATGATGGCCCATTGGTCGTTGAACTCGTGGAAGCCTTGGAAGGAGAGGGTCTCGGGAAGCTCGACCGTCGCCTCCACATCCTGGTTGTCCTGTAGCCCTTGGCCCCCCGCGATGGCCTCCCCGAGGTTGTTGGCATTCAGATTGTAATCGCCTTCCAGGGTGTGGTCGATCTGGGAGCGGTAGTGGATGCCGAAGCGGGTCCGACTTGTCGGGGATATCATGACCCCGGCGTTCCAACCATAGCCCCAGTCGTCACCGGTGACCTTGGCCTTGCCGTCCAGATTGCCCGGAGCGGCTCCGGGAACCCCGCCCAGGGCTCCGATGGTGCCTAAGTCCACTGCATTGGTCAGTTCGGCATCGGCATACTGAAAGCTCAATCCGGCGCCGACGGACAACCAGTGGGTCAGTTTGAAACCGAAGCTGGGATTGACGTTGACGGTGATGAGTTCGGATTTGATGGCATGGTAGCGTCCGGTCCAGTTATCGTCGTATTCGGTGGCGAGGCCGTAGGGCGCATGAACCCCGATGCCGGCCACGAAGCGATCGGTCAAGGGAATGCTGGCAAAAAAGCTGGGAACAAAGACCGTTTCCCCCGCATCCGTGTGTTGTTTGCCGGTCATGTCTCCTCCCCCTAGCGCCGCGGGGAGATTGAACGAGGATCCTTTGTCATCGAAATCGGCGGTGATGAAAATCACATGTCCTGCGGCCTGGGCTTCAGGCGCTTGCAGCCGGGTCAAACCGGCCGGGTTGTAGAAAATGGTCGAGGCTTCATCCGCGGCGATGCCGCCGGCAAAGGAGACGCCGAGACCCTTGGTGCTGTGCTCGAGCAGAGTGATGCCGCCGGCCATGGCCGGTGCGGAAAGCAACAGCACTCCCAATGAGACGGCCACCATCCATCCTCCTACCCTCATCGAACGGGCTGCCATACCTAATCCTCCTTTCAATACAGTCTCCTAATGGTTATTGACAGGGTGGGGTGGGGGCCCCGGGGGAGGGAATGCCACAAAAACTTTAATGATCACTAAACTGATTGAACGTATTTATTATAAAAAACAGCCATATTGTCAATAAAAAACATTTATTGCATTGAGTGGCATTCAGTCGCTGCCCGAGGGCATGCCCAAAGATCAGATATCGGTGATTCGTCGAAGGATCTTTAGGGGTTGTATGGGGTTACACCGGATGCAGTGCGGTCAACCGTCGGTCGGCGGGCAGGGATCAGGAGCGATGGGACGACTTGGGAGGGGTGGATCGACCAAAGGCTTTTTCGATGTCTCTGAGGGGCCACTCGATCCATGTGGGTCTGCCGTGGGGGCAGTGGGAGGGGTTACGGCAGTCGTCGAGCTGGGCCAGAAGGCGCCGGATTTCTCTCCCGTCGAGCTCCTGGCGGGCACGAATGGCTCCGTGGCAGGCCATGATCTTAAGGCAGTCGTCCAAGATGTCCGGCATCTCCGCTCCCTCATTGTCGGCCAATTTGACCAGAATCTCCCTGATGGTCGGCTCGATCGGACCACCGGCCAACACGACCGGCACGCCTGTGACGATAACGGTATGGCCGCCGAAAGGTTCCACCTCGAGACCCAGCCGATGAAATTCGGAAGCGAATCGCTCCAGAAGGGCGGCGTCTTCGTAGCCGGTCTCGATGGTCTCCGGCACGACGAGACCCTGAGAGGCGGCATTGGCCGTCCTTGAGCGTTGCTTGAGCTGCTCGTAGAATACCCGTTCATGGGCGGCATGCTGATCGATCAGGACCAGGCTTCCCTCCGATTCGCACAGGATATAGGTGCGGCGATACTGACCGATGGGCCGGAGGTCGGAAAAGCGGCCCATGGTCGATGGGGCGGATCCGGACTCCAGGGCCCGATGGTAGGGTATGCCGACGCCCGAGCGAGTCCGAGGAAACGACCCATGAGGGCTGAGGGAATCAGCGGGAGTGTGAGTGCGGCCCACCCCCGATGCAGGCACTGCCTGCCGAGAGCGGGCAAAAGGCACCGGGTTCTGGCCGACGGGGGATGGAATGGGGTAGGTCCTTTCGGGCTCCCTGACCCCGTCAGCCGGTGTCGGGGACTCTGCGGGCGGATGCCAGCGGGGGCGGTCGCCGGCCAAGAGGGCATTGGAGACGGCGGCGGCGACGACGGAGCGGACCTTCCGGGCGTCGGCAAACCGAACTTCGTGCTTGGTGGGGTGGACGTTGACGTCAACCTGATCCACCGGCACTTCCAGACGGCAGACCGCCATCGGGAACTGGCCTTTCATCAGCCGCTCCCGGTAGCCGTGAAACACGGCGCTATGGAGGACCCTGTCCTTGACACAGCGCCCGTTGACAAAGAGGTAGATGCCTTTGGAGGTGGGCCGCACCAACCGGGGGGATGCCACCCAGCCCCTGGCTCGCAACCCGCCGTCCGCGATATCCATGGGATAGAGATCCGGACGGATGGCTCTGCCCAGAACGTCCACCACCCTGTCGAAGGGGTCATTGGCAATTGGCCAGCGCTTGACCTGCCGTCCGTTGTGAATCCATTTGAAATCGACATCCGGCCGGCCAAGGGCCAGTCGGGCAAGGGTGTCGCCGATGTGGCCGAGCTCGGTGCCGATGGTTTTTAGAAATTTACGGCGTGCCGGGGTGTTGAAAAAGAGCTCCCGAACCGTGATCATCGTCCCCACCGGGGCACCGACGTCGGCGACATCGATGAGCTTTCCCCCTACCAGGGTCACTTCGGTGCCGCTGACCGCCTCATCGGACCGGGTAACGAGGTGGAAACGGCTGACGGAAGCGATGCTGGGCAGGGCCTCACCCCGGAACCCAAGGGTACGGATGGAAAAGAGGTCCTCGGTCCGGGCGATTTTGCTGGTGGCATGGCGTTCGATCGCAAGGAGCGCGTCGTCCCGATCCATGCCGCACCCATTGTCGGCCACCCGAATCAATGAGCGCCCCCCTTTTTCCGCCTCGACCACGATACGGGTGGCGCCGGCATCCAGGGCGTTTTCCACCAGTTCCTTCACGACCGAGCCGGGTCGCTCGACCACCTCGCCTGCAGCGATCTTATTGGAGAGAATGTCGGGTAGGACTCTGATTCTGGACAATTCAGGGCACCTTCGAGCCCCGGTCCCAGCGGTGCCGGTCTCGGGACCGGCTGCCTCTGGGACCGAACAGAGGGGGATCAGTGGCTGTTCTGGGTGTACTTCATCAGGGCTTCGGCATCCGCGGGGGACAGGTTGAATTGAACGCAGGCCTTGTTCACCAGCTCCTGACGAGGTGCGTCGGGATGGGCTTTTCGTTCCTCGGCATACCATGTAACGGCTTTTCGCAGGGCGTCGCCCTGGGGGAGAATGGTCCCCATGGCTCTATACTCCTTTCGTCAATTGGGGTTTCCGGTGATCGATGGCGGCGGTTTTTTCGAGTTGAGATGCAACCTGAAGCAGGGTGGTTTCATCAAAGTATCTGCCCATGATCTGAATGCCGATGGGCAGTCCTTCTGGGGAAAGGCCCGATGGGACGGAAATTCCCGGGATCCCGGCCAGGTTGGCCGACAGGGTGAACATGTCGCTCAAATACATGGTCAGGGGATCGTCCACTTTTTCTCCGATCTTGAACGCCGGTGTCGGGGCGACCGGAGCGGCGATGACATCGCAGATGTTGAAGGCATTCTTGAAATCGTCGATGATCCGGGTGCGCACCTGGGACGCCTTGCCATAATAAGCATCGTAGTAACCGGCCGAAAGGGCAAATGTGCCCAGAAGGATCCGCCGCTGAACTTCAGGCCCGAACCCGGCGGATCGGGTTGCGTGGTACATGGGGATGAGATCGTCTTTTGGGCCGTCCCGAAACCCAAAGCGGACACCGTCATAGCGGGCAAGGTTGGAACTGGCCTCGCAGGGGGCAATGACGTAATAGGCCGCCACCGCCATGTCGGTATGGGGCAGGGAAATGGGACGGATGCGGGCTCCAAGGGATTCGAAAAGGCGAAGGGACTCCGAGAAAATGGTTTCCACCCCAGGGTCCAAGCCTTTGGTCGCGGTGTATTCCTCGGGGATGCCGATAGTGAGTCCGGAGATCGACCTTCCCAGAAGCTGGCGGTAAGGGGGCACCGATTCAGGGACGGAGGTGGAGTCCCGGTCGTCATGGCCGGCAATGGCTTCCAAGAGCAGGGCGCAGTCGGCCACCGATTTTCCGAAAGGGCCGATCTGGTCCAGGGAGGAGGCATAGGCAACCAGACCATAGCGGGAAACCCTGCCGTAGGTCGGCTTCATTCCCACCACACCGCAGTGAGAGGCCGGCTGCCGAATGGAGCCACCGGTATCGGATCCCAGGGCGGCCAGACACATGTCGGCGGCCACCGCTGCCGCCGATCCTCCACTGGAGCCCCCGGGAACGTGATCGCGGTTCCAGGGGTTTCGGGTGACGTGAAATGCCGAATTCTCGGTGGAAGAGCCCATGGCAAACTCGTCCATATTGGTTTTGCCCACGAGGACGGCGCCCATGGCTTTGAGACGTTCCACCACGGCGGCGTCGTAGGGCGGGACGAAATGTTCCAGTATTTTCGAGCCGCAGGTGGTGGTGACCCCCCGGGTGCACAATACGTCCTTTAAGGCGATGGGAATGCCCGTCAGCGCCGTGGCGTCTCCACGGGAGCGCATGGCGTCGGCAGCCCTGGCTTGCGCTATTGCCCCCTCCTGGTCAACGGTGATGTAAGCCCCGATCGCCGAATCCCACTCGGCAATGCGGTCAAGGACGTCGGCGGTTAGGGACGCCGCCGTGATGTCTCCGTTTTCAAGACGGTTCGCGGCCTCGGTAATGGTCAGTTCATTGAGCGACAAGGGGCAATCCTCCCTGGCAGGCGGTGGGATGGAGCTAGACGGTTAAAGCGTCGGCCGTTCAACCGATCACCTTCGGGACGAGAAAAGTATCGTCGTCCCGCTCGGGGGCGTTTCCCAAGGCGGATTCAATGTCCAGATGGGGACGTTCTTCATCTTCCCGAAGGGCGTTGGTCAGACTGATGGCGTGGGATGTGGGCTTGACGCCTGTGGTGTCGACGCCGTTCAGGGCCTCGACGTAGTCGAGGATCTGCCCCAACTGGGCGACAAGGGTGTCGACCGATGCGTCCTCCAAATCAAGTCTGGCGAGTCGGGCTACATGAAGCACCTGGTCTCTGTCGATGGCCATGGGTTTCTCCTCACGCTGTTTACAGTTGTTTCCCGCTCGGGGTGTGTCTTCATTCCCGGTCAGGAGCCGGGAACGCTGGCGGGTGGGATTTAGGGTTAGTCCTCGTTGTTGTATCCTCTTAGGAAAATTCGTTCAACCAGAGAGGTCGTTGTCGACCTCACTCATCGCGGAACGAGAATCGGTTGGTACCCCTTTTCCCTGAGGGCCTGGATGGGGCCTGCGGCTTCTTTCCGATCGGTGAACGCGCCAATGCGAATCCGGATTCGAATGCCCTTGCCTTGGCTCCGGGTCAATGTCTGGTAGGCCTTGAAACCCTGGGATTTCAAGGCGGCGACCATCCGGTCCGCATCTTCGGCGCTGCTCAAGGCGGCCACTTGGATCGTGACGCCACCGGGTGATTTTCGGGGGCCCGGGGCTGCCGACGGTTTCGCTGTCGTCGAAGAAGGCCGCGGGTCATTTGCCCTCTTACCGGTCTTGGCTTTCAGTGAGGGGGACCGGCGAATGACTCGAATCCCATCGGAAGGGGCGTCACGCTGCGGCGCTGGGGGGACTAAATCTTCCATGACGACCGGTTCGTCGGGCTCTTTATTCTTTAGAGAATCATGGAACCCCAGGTGGGTCCGGTCGCTGGTTTCGTTGAAATATCGATCGAGGGATTTCTCCTTTTCCCTGACCACATCGCCTTTTAGGGACAGAAGGTGCTTTTCCAGCTGGTGGATGTCAAAGGGTACCGGGGCCGACTGTCGGCCGATGAGCAGCCCAAAGGTGAAGGACGCACTGCAGGCAAGCACCCACAATAGCCCTCGGCCGATCCAGCGTCCTGACAGAAGCGGAGGTGCAGTGGCCGGCTGTTTTTTTGACTTGGGCGTTGAGCTGCTCATGGGTTCCGGTGATGTTCAAACAGAGGGTCTGCCGGTGCCGTTACCCGGTGCTGACAGATGACTCGGATCGTCCGTTGAGATGCAGAGGCGGCTGCTGCCGATTGCCGTTTTTTCAGCCCGGTGCTTGAAAGACGAATAGGGACGGCAATACGCGAACCTACATCTGTTCCGGTGCGGAAACCCCGAGCAGAGCCAGGCCATTCCGGATCACCTTCTGAACAGCCGTGACCAGACGAAGGCGGTTTCTGGTGAGATCGGCATTCTCGGAAATCACCCGCTGCTTATTGTAATAAGAGTGAAAGGCTGCCGCCAGATCCATCAGATAAAAGGTGATCCGGTGGGGCTCCGCGCTGTGGGCGCTCTGGCGGATAACGTGGGGGTATCGAGCCATAGCCTTTATCAGCTGAATGTCGTCGGCGTCGTAGCGCCCGTCGGTAAGCGGCCCTGTCCCATCGGCAACGGTTATCCCATGGTCGGCAGCCTTTCGGAGGATGCTTGATATTCGGGCATGGACATACTGAACATAGAAAACCGGATTGTCGTTGGATTGGCTTTTGGCCACCTCGAGATCGAAATCCAATGGGCTGTCGGTGCTTCGGGTCAAAAAGATGAACCGGGCGGCATCCCGCCCCACTTCATCGACCACATCCCTTAGGGTAACGAATTCGCCGGCCCTGGTGGACATGGCCACAGGCTCTCCGCCCCTGAGAAGATTGACAAACTGAACCAAAACCACCTGGAAACGATCCGGGTTGGTTCCTGAGGCGGCAATGGCGGCGGTCATCCGTGGGACATAGCCGTGGTGGTCGGCCCCCCAGACATCGATGACCCAGTCAAACCCCCGTTCAAATTTTTCCTGGTGGTAGGCGATGTCCGATGCGAAATAGGTTGTCAATCCGTTGGCCCGTACCACCACGCGGTCCTTCTCATCGCCGTGTGACGTCGTTCGGAACCAGCAGGCCCCGTCCTTCTCATAAACGGTTCCGCTTCTCTTGAAGTGATCGATGGTGCGATCCACCCGGCCCGCGTCGTAGAGGTTCTGCTCGCTGAACCACTGGTCGTATTCAACGCCAAAATCCAACAGGTCCTGGCGGATGCCGTCCAGAATGGTTGATGCCGCATGGCGGGCACAAAGGGAAATGGCGTCCTCCGGGGGCCGATCGAGAAGACCTCGACCATGGGCGTCGACTAGCTCTCTGGCGAGCACCCGGATGTAATCTCCTTGGTAGCCTTCCTCCGGGAAAACCGACGCCTCCCCGGCCAACTCCCGGCAGCGTTCATAGACCGAAAGCCCCAGGGTACGGATCTGCCGACCGGAATCGTTGATGTAATACTCTTTTTGAACGTCGTAACCGCAGAAGGCCAAGATCCTGGCAACAGTGTCTCCGACGACAGCCCCTCGTCCATGCCCAACATGTAAGGGCCCCGTCGGGTTGGCGCTGACGAATTCGACCTGAACCCGTTTGTCTTTTCCCACGTCTGAAGCACCGAAGCGGGGACCCTCCCGGTGAACCCGATCCACCACGGGTGCCCACGCCTTCGGACGAAGGAAAAAGTTGATAAAGCCGGGGCCGGCGATGTCCGTCTTCTCGATCCATCCGTGGGTATCCGTCAGATGACCGCACAGGATTTCCGCGATTTTTCTAGGCGCCATTTTCTGGAGTCGAGCCATGGTGAGGGCAAGGTTGGTAGAAAAATCACCGTGGGTGGGGGCTCTCGGCTCTTCGATGTCGAAGGCGGGGATATCCCCCGAGGGTAGGTCGCCGGCCTCATGAGCCGTCGCCGCCGCCGCCGCCACCATTTTTTTGAGAACGTCTTTCATTCAAGGGCCATCCGCATGACCGTCTCTCGAAAACAAGAGGCGGCTTCAGCGTTTTCGGCTGTCTGCCGCCTTGGTTATCGGGCATCTTCCCGCCATTTCCATCGGATCGGCAACCCGTCTGCCGACGGTGATGCAGATTGAAAAAGCCCCATCTTCTTAAAGGCTTTTGCCCTTCAAGTCAAGACCGGGACCAGGGACGAACACTCCTGAAATCCCCCGTTTCAATGGGAGGTGAATTCAGGGCCGGATCCATCCTCGACATGAATTACAGGACCCGTTTTGGATCGGATCCGGGCGCCTCAAGGCCTATTTTTCTTGACAATTCAGGGGGAGTCCTCTATTCGGAAACAGATGAGGCGCCCACCGGGCTGAAAAGGGAATCCCGTGAAATTCGGGAGCGGTCCCGCCGCTGTAACCGGGGACGAACTCCAAATCATCCACTGCAGGGTGACGCCTGTGGGAAGGGTTGGAGGGAGGACAATCCGGAAGCCAGAAGACCTGCCTCGGACATATGCGCTGTTTCCGGCGGTGAATCAAGGAAATGGCAGCCGCGACAGGGGTCAAGAAAGCTGGGTGCAGCCCTTCGAGCCATCGGTGCTTGAAGGGTTTCTTATTTTCAGCCGATGGCGATGGCCTTCCCTTCGCGGGTCCCCCGGTCCGCCATGCCGCTTCGTCCCTCAACACCGCTCGGTCATCAGCATGGATTCGGAGATAATCGACGACATGGGAGGTGACGCGTATGAGATGCAGGGAGAGATCGATCGGCCTGGCAATGATTCTGGTGATGGGGGCGGCGTCCCTGGTGCTGGCAGGAGGCCATGGAGACGAGCCCGGAAAGAAAACGGGCATATTGCTGGTGGCTTTCGGAACCTCGGTACCCCGGGCGCAGGTTTCCTTTTCCAACATCGAGACCAGGGTCAAAACCGCCTTTCCCGGCATCCCGGTGCGCTGGGCCTACACCTCGTCCATCATTCGAAGGAAACTGGCCCGCCAGGGGGAAATGCTCGACTCTCCGGAAGTGGCCATGGCGAAAATGATGGATGAGGGATTCACCCACTTGGGGGTGCAGTCCCTGCATACGATCCCCGGGGAAGAGTATCACGATTTAAGGCGCAACGTGGGGGCCTTTTCGATGATGGCCGGGGGGTTCGAGCGTATCCTGCTTGGTGATCCGCTTCTGGCGAGGGAGGACGACCTGATCCGGGTGACCGATGCAATGATCCGGAACATCCCCCCGGACCGGCAACCTGAAGACGCGGTGGTCCTCATGGGTCATGGGACCCCCCATCCCAGCAACGCTTTCTACGCTGCCATGATGTACCATTTTCAGCAACGGGACCCCCGTATCTTCGTCGGCACCGTGGAGGGCGCCCCGACCATCGGCGAAATCAAAGACAAATTGATGACGGGTCGAATCAAGAAGGCCTATCTCCTTCCATTCATGTCGGTGGCGGGGGACCACGCCGTCAACGACATGGCAGGTGACGATGCGGACTCTTGGAAATCCGTTCTCGAAGAGGCCGGTATTCAATGTGTCCCCGTGTTAAAGGGCACTGCTGAATACGCCGACATCGTGGAAATCTGGGTGGATCATCTGGGGGGGGCCTTGGATCGTTTCTAACCCTTGGGTCCGGTTGGGGACGAGGGGTCGACGGCAGTGGTCGACGCCCCTGATAAAGGGATACCCCATCGAACCGGAATTGGAACTGTTATGCAACCGTTCAAGGGACCGCTTCCCCTGGGCTATCAGATGGTTTTCCTGGCGTGCCTGGTGGTGGCGGCCGTCGTCGGTTCGGCAGCCCTCGGTTACATCCGCCTGCCGGTCATCGATGTCGCCCGGATCATCGCATCGGGTCTGTTGAACCGGCCGGAGTGGATTCAGGATATGAATGCCGTGGCCCCGGCGGTTGTCCTGGACGTCAGACTGCCGAGAATTCTCTGCGCCGCCCTGGTCGGTGGGGGGCTTGCGGCTGCGGGAGCCGTCTTCCAAGGAATACTGCTGAATCCGCTGGCGGACCCTTACACCCTGGGGGTATCTGCGGGGGCCGCTTTCGGGGCGTCATTGGCGATACTGATCAATTTGAAGATGGCCATCGCCCTGCCCATACCGGTATTTGCATTTTTTGGCGCCGCCGCCACCCTGTTTCTGGTGATGGCTATGGCCTCGGGAGATGGCGGGGACATCCCGTCGACCCACCTGATCTTGTCCGGTATCATCGTGGCCGCCATTCTCTCGGCAGGTCTGAGCTTTCTCAAATACGTGGCCGACGAACAGGTCAGCGTGATCATCTTCTGGTTGATGGGCAGTTTCGCCTCCCGAACCTGGCTGGACGTTTTGCTGGTTTCAGGGGCGCTCTCGGTTGGGACGACGGTTTTTTTGATCTACGGTCGAGACTTGAATCTCATGGCATTGGGGGATCGGGCAGCGGCATCCATGGGGGTGGAAACACGGAGAGTGACGGCCATTCTGCTGGTGACAGCATCTTTGGTGTCGGCCGTTTGCGTCGCTGTCGCCGGTATTATCGGATTTGTCGGCCTTCTGGTGCCCCACCTGGTGCGGATGGCAACAGGGCCGGACAACCGAAGACTACTGCCTGTCGCCATGTTGTCGGGAGCGCTGCTTCTTCTGTCAGCGGATACCGTCACCCGTGCCGTACTGCCCCAGGAAATTCCCATCGGCGTCCTGACGGCACTGATCGGCGGTCCGTTCTTCTGCTATGTCTTTCGGAAGCACCACATGGGCAGACGGTGAGCCATGGACGGGAAGACGCCGCTTTTTCGGGCCGATGGGGTTAGCTTTCGACATCCGGGAAAACCGGTGGTGGCCAATTTGTCTCTGCGCCTGGATGCCGGACGGTTCTATGGCCTGTTGGGGCCCAACGGATGCGGTAAAACGACCCTCATCGATCTTCTGGCCGGGATGAAACCTCCCGAAACCGGCTGCATCTGGTACAAGGGCAAGGCCCTGTCGGGGTTAACTCGGAAAGCCCTGGCGAGAGAAATCGCTCTCGTGCCCCAAGATTTCTACATCAACTTTCCCTTTACCGCCCGGGAAGTGGTCTTGATGGGGCGATACCCTTACATGAGGCGATTCAGTCCGCCATCCCAGGAAGACGTTCAGGTCGTCCACGACATCATGGCGGCGACGGCGGCCGACGGCGTTGCCGATCGGCGGGTAACGGATCTGAGCGGGGGGGAAAAGCAGCGGGTGGTTTTTGCCCGGGCCCTGGCCCAGCAGACGCCGGTGCTCATGCTCGACGAAGCCACATCGAACCTCGATATCCGGCATGCGATTCATCTGCTCAACGTTACCGCAGACCTGGTGGCCCATCGTGGGCGGACGGTACTGGCCGTATTCCAGGACATCAATCTGGCAGCCATGTTCTGCGACCACCTGTTGTTGATGCAGGACGGCCGGATCGTCGACAGGGGACCCACCGCCGATGTGCTCACCGCCGATGCCCTCAATAGGGTTTTCGGCGTCGACAGTGACGTGCGGTTCGATCCGGTATGCGGTGCGGTTCAGGCGAGCTTTCGGAGGGGATGAATGATCAGGGTGTTCGGAGCATTGTTGGGAATGGTTCTCTTTGCCGCCCCCGGTGTCGCCCATACCGGAAGCATCCGGGATCATGCCGGACGGGACCTCCGGTTCAGCGCGCCCTTCGGCCGGATCATTTCCCTCTACGGCGCCCATACAGAGAACCTGTTTGCCCTGGGGGCGGGAGGCGACGTGATCGGGGTGAGCCCGAACGAAGTCTATCCCCCGGCGGCCCGGACCCGTAGGATCTATTCCTATCACGACGGTGTTGAAAAATTTCTTGCCGCCGCGCCGGACCTGGTGCTGGTGAGGCCGATGATCGAGCGGGGATACGGCAGTCTGATCCATCAACTCGAGCGCCACGGCATCACGGTGGTGTCTCTTCAGCCGGCCACCATCGAGGAAATGCTTGATTACTGGCGGATCCTGGGTGTGTTGACGGGCAGGACGAGCAATGCCGAAAACATGGCGGCGCGGTTTCACAAGGCCCTGTCCGATTTCAGGGAACTGTCCGGAGAGATCGAAGAGGGCAGGAGACAGCGGGTGTATTTCGAGGCCATCCATCATCGAATGAAAACCTTTCGACCGGGAACGATGCCCATTTTCGCCCTTGAGGCGGCCGGCGGGGTCAATGTCGCCTCCGATGCCCCCCAGGTTCGGACCACCAACATTGCCTACTACGGCAAGGAGCGACTGATGTCACGGGGGGATGAGATCGATGTTTTCCTGGCCCAGTCGGGGGCCATGAATCGCCCTACCGTGGATATGATTGTTGAAGAGCCCGGTTTTGATACGATCCGGGCCGTCAAAAATGGACGGGTGTATTTGATTGACGAAACCATTGTTTCACGGCCGACGCTGAGGCTTCTGGTCGGCGTCTGGACCATCGGCGCCCATTTGTATCCGGAGGTCTTCTGCCGTCGGGGCAGAGATATTCTTCAGGGCGTGGGGCTCCGGCCAGCACAGCCGGTATCGACATGCATGACCATCGCTAAAGAGGAAACCACTCCAATAGGAAAAGGCCCATGAAAACCGGAACGCTCTATGGTATCGGCGTCGGTCCGGGTGACCCGGATCTGATTCCGTTAAAAGCCGTAAAGGTGTTGCAGAAGGTGGATATCGTCTTTACCGCCGCCTCCACCAAAAACGACTACAGCCTGGCGATGACCATCGCCGAGCCCCATTTGAGGGACGGCGTGGAGACCCGTTCCCTGCCCTTTCCCATGACCCAGGACCGCGGCGAGAAGGAGCGGGCGTGGGCCGTCAATGGGCAAACCATTGCCGATGCCCTTCAGGCCGGCCAGGATGCGGCGTTTCTGACCCTCGGCGACCCGTTGACGTATTCCACCTACGGCTACGTGCTGGGGGCCATTCAAAGGCAATTTCCTCTTCTGTCCATCGTTACCATACCCGGGATCACGTCATACCAGGCTTCCGCCGCTGCCTTGAACACGCCCCTGGTGGAAGGCAATGAATCGCTGCTCATCATGGCCGGTACGCGGGGTACTGAGCGAATTCGCTCCTTGAACGGTCATGCCGAAAATGTCGTGATCATGAAGGCCTACCGGAATATTGGAGATATCTGCGGGGCGCTGGAGGAGGCCCACCTGCTCGACGACAGCACCGGCGTGGTTCGCTGCGGAATGCCGGATCAGGAGGTGGTGACCGATATCCGCCGTCTTGGCAACAGGGGCCCCAACTATTGGACGTTGATCATCGCCAAGCGGAACCGGGAACATGGCCCGAAAGTCCGTTAAGCCACCTTACAAAAAACTAATTGTCTTGCTGCTTCTTTCGACCATCGTCCTCATCCTTGCCGTGGCATGGTCGGAGCGTCTTCAGTGGCGGTCCCTGCCCGAGCGGCTGATACTCCCCTTGCTACGGCTTCACCTGTTTATCCTGATCGGACTTGCCGCCGGACAGACCGTTGAAATGATGGGATGGACCCGGTCCCTTGCGGTGCTGGCCCGGCCCCTTTTTCGGTTCAGCCACCTGGGGGAGCGTTGCAGCGCTTCTTTCACGGCGGCATGGTTTTCCGGGGTCGCCGCCAATGCCATGCTCTACGATTTCTATCAGGATGGCGCCATCAATCGAAGGCAACTCTTCCTTACCAACCTGGTCAATCAGCTGCCGTCCTATTTTCTCCATCTGCCCACAACGGTGTTTATCGTTTTGCCCCTGACCGGAATCGCCGGCGCCTTTTACTTTTTTCTGACGTTTCTCGCTGCTGTGCTTCGAACCGCCGTATTCTTGGTTCTGGGTCGCCTCATCCTTCCCAATCCTCCCCGGGCGGCGGAAACGGCCGAGGATTTCAAACGAGTCCGGGGCGAATCGGCTGCGGGACTTCTTGATCGGCTTCGAGACAAGCTCCCGGCCCGGATGACCGGCGTGGCCCTCTATGTCATTCCCATCTATGTCGCCGTGTATATCCTTCACGGCACCGGCGGTTTCGACATGCTCCGACAGGCCATGACCCGGACGGTGGTGACCTCCGTCATACCCATGGAATCTCTGTCGGTGGTCGTTTTGAGCTTCGCCGCCGAGTTCACCTCGGGTTTCGCTGCCGCAGGCGCTCTCATGGATGCCGGAGTGCTGTCGGTCAAACAGACGGTTTTGGCCCTGATCATCGGCAACGTGCTGGCATTTCCCGTCCGTGCCCTTCGCCATCAGCTCCCCCGGTATGTGGGGATTTTCAAGCCCAAGATGGGAACTCAGATCCTGCTTGCGGGCCAGGGAGCGCGGGTGGTGAGCCTTCTGACCGTGGCTGTCGGCTATTTCCTGGTGGGTTGAGGGCGGTTTCGGGACATTACGTCTATTGACTTCCTTTTCGGGCATCTGCTAACAGTGAACCCGAACGGCGGACCGGAGTCCGTCCCCAAGTCCATTTCTTCATCGTCACCAAGCCGCGATCAGCCGTGCCACGAAGGTGCCGACACCCGTCCGGGGTGTTGGGTCGGTCGTGGCTCTTTTTTTGGAGAAGGAACAGATGAGAGGTCGACTGATTGTGGTTGCCGCATTGGTTGGAATGTGGTCCCTGGCGGACCCGGCAGTTGCCCATTTCGGGATGGTCATCCCCGAGGACAACATGGTGATGCAGGGGGAAGAACGGGAAATACGTCTGGTATTGAGCTTTTCCCACCCCATGGAAATGGTCGGGATGGCGCTTGCCGCGCCAACGGTCTTTTCAGTAGCGACCGGCGGCCGCAAGGAAGATCTTTTGGGAGGGCTGGTCGAGGCGACGGTCATGGATCACAAGGCATGGTCGGCCGATTATCGCCTGAAGCGGCCCGGTGTTTATGTTTTCTGGATGGTGCCCCAGGCCTATTGGGAGTCTGCTGAAGATGCCTACATTATTCACTACACCAAGACCGTTGTTGCCGCTTTCGGGGACGACGAGGGCTGGGATGCGGAGATCGGCCTCAAAACCGAAATCGTGCCCTTGAGCAAACCCTTCGGGCTTTACGCCGGAAACATTTTCCAGGGTATCGTGAAAATGAATGGGGAGCCGGTGCCCTATTCGAAAGTGGAAGTCGAGTTTTACAACGAAAACCGATCAGCTGCGGCGCCGACCGACTTCATGGTTACCCAGTCCATAAAGGCTGACGGCAACGGCGTTTTTACCTACGCGGCCCCTGAACCCGGCTGGTGGGGATTTGCCGCCCTAAACACCGCTGATTTTAAACTCAAAGCTGACGGGGAAGACAAGGACGTTGAACTGGGTGCGGTCATCTGGGTAAAGTTTGAACCGTGGTCGACCCGCTAAAGGACCGTCGATCCAACCCGGGGGGATTTTCGTGGTCCTTCCGGAATCCCAGGCGTTGATCGACCATCAGGGGGGAATATGCACATTTCCGAAGGCGTTCTGTCGGGTCCCGTCCTGCTGTCGGGGGCCGTGATCGCCGCGGCCGGTACGGCGGTGGGGCTAAAGGCGCTAGATTACGACAGGATCGCCCGTGTCGGCATCCTCTCGGCGGCCTTTTTCGTCGCCTCCCTCATTCATGTTCCCGTCGGTCCCTCGAGCATCCACCTCATTCTGAACGGTATCGTCGGGTTGATTCTCGGATGGGGAGCCTTCCCGGCCATTCTGGTGGCGCTGCTGCTTCACGGGATTCTGTTTCAATATGGGGGCATTACTACCCTCGGGGTCAACACTCTGATCATGGCGGTTCCGGCAGTGATCTGCTATTATCTGTTTTCCCCGTTGCTTCGAAGGCGGCCGGCGATCGCCGCTGCCGCCGCCTTTGGGTGCGGAGTCCTCTCCATCGTTCTGGGGGCCGCTATTGTCGGCCTCGCCCTCGTTTTCTCCGAGGAGGGGTTCTGGGCGGTCTCCGGTGTGGTGGTGACGGCACACATTCCGGTAATGGTGATCGAGGGCATCATTACGGCTTTCTGCGTCGGGTTCCTGCGCCGGGTGTATCCGACGCTCCTGCCTGGCCTATCGGACTCCCCCCAGCCCGAAGAGAGGAGAATGTCATGACGGCGCATCGATCGTTTTCCCGCCGACGTTCCATGTGGGTGGTGGTTATTTTGATGGCGCTTTGGGCGCCGGTATCGGCATCGGCCCACAAGGTCGTTATCTTTGCCTGGGTGGAGGGGGACCGGGTGTTTACGGAAAGTAAATTCAGCGGTGGGCGGTTGGCCAAGAATGCCCCGGTCGAGATATACGACATGGCGGGAAACCGGCTTCTCGAGGGACGCACCGATGACAACGGGCGTTTCGACTTTCCCGTGCCCGGACCGATGGCCCTGCGGATCGTGCTCTCGGCCGGTCAGGGCCATGGGAACGAATGGGTCCTTGAGCGGGATGACATCATCGACGCCGCCGACGGTGAAGGGGCCAGGAAGGATACCGACCCTCCGGCTCCATCCCCTGTAACCATCACCAAAGGACCGGGTCACGTGAAACCCCACGATGATGACCGGCTCAAGGAACTGGTGGAGGCGGCAGTCGACCGCAAGTTGTCGCCTGTCCTCCAGCAGCTCCGGCTGTTGAATGAGCGGCTGGACGCCCCGGCCTTCAAGGACATCGTCGGGGGAATCGGCTATATCATGGGGGTTGTGGGCATCGCTGCCTACCTGGCCTCCAAGCGCCAAAAAGGATCCTCAGGGCAATGATACAGGAGCCCTTTGCCGATGGTCACTCGGCTGTGCATCGGCTGGACCCGAGGGTTCGGCTGCTGGCCGCATCGATTTTTTCGGTCGCGATAGCCCTTTTGAACCGTCCGTCGGCGATGATTCTTGGTTTGATCACCGCCTCTGTGCTGGTGGCTTTGGCCCGCCTTCCCTTAGCCCGGGTGCTGCGACGCCTTGGAGTCCTCCTGGGCTTTCTGGCCCTCTTGTGGCTCGTGTTGCCGATCACTGCTGGAGGTGACGTCGTCGCCAGCTTCTGGGGAGTTCCCATTGGACAGCACGGGCTGGTTCTGGCGGCCGGCATCAGCATCAAATCCATCGCTATTCTCCTGGGGCTAATGGCTTTGGTAGCCACCATGACGGTGGCCACTCTGGGTCACGCCATGGGACAGCTCAAGGTGCCCCCCAAAATCGTCTACCTGCTTCTCATGACCTATCGCTACATCTATGTTATAGAGGTGGAGTACCGACGGCTGGTGGAAGCGATCAAGATCCGCGGGTTTACTCCCCGCCACCGTCTTCATACTTATAGGACCGTTGCCTATCTGGTGGGCATGCTGTTGGTGCGAGCCGCTCTGAGGGCTGATCGGGTTCACCATGCCATGGTCTGCCGGGGATTCAGTGGCCGGTTTTACTCCATCAACGCGTTTTCCATGGATCGAGCCAGCGCAGTCTTCTTGATCGTCGTCAGCAGTGTTGTTCTCCTCATGGGAGCGATGGAATGGGGGGCTTTGGCGGGATGGCCATGGCCAAGGTTCGGGTGAAGGAATACCGATGAGTGCGGTCACACCGATTCTCCTGGTGGCCTCGGGCACCTCTTCCCGGGCTGCCCTTACCTACCGGCTGTTGGAGGATGGCTGCCGGAAACGGTTTCCGGAGCACGATATTTACTGGGCCTATTCCTCCGATCGGGTCCGTGAACTGGCATTGGAGCGCAACGGCGTGGCGCTCCCCTCGCCCCAAGAGGTGCTGGGCTCCCTGTCCGTGGCCGGTCACCGTGAGGTTGTGGTTCAACCGGTGCATCTGGTCTGCGGCGAGGAATTCCATCACGTGGTCCGTGCCGGGCGGGCATCCGAGCTGTCGATACGAATGGGAATGCCTTTGATTTCGGGACCGGATGACATTTCGGGTATCGCGGCTTTAGTGGTTGATTTGGCTGATCCGTCTCCGAATACGGCGACGCTAGTGGTCGGCCACGGCACCCGTCATCCGTCTGGGATGATCTACGACCTTCTCGGCCGGCATCTGCAGGATCGTTTCGGGGACAGGATTCGGATGGGGGTGTTGACCGGTCATCCAGACGTCGGTGCCGCCGTTGCCGACCTGGCCGCCAGCGGCTTCCGGCGGGTCAGATTGATTCCGCTGATGCTGGTCGCCGGAGCCCATGCCAGGAAAGATATCGACGGAGACCGGGAGGGTAGTGTGCGCCGTCAGCTCGAGGCGAAATCAATTACTGTGGAAACCCGGCTGACAGGCCTGCTCGAGTCTCCGGCCGTCGTCGACATCCTCTGCGATCACGTCATCGACGCCATGGCGTCGAAGGCACCCTGGAATGAATGACTGTGGCTGACGATATCCGATCACCGATGCCCCGGAGAAACGGGACGGCCGGCAGCGACCGGGCACCACTGATCCGACTTCGGGGGATTACCTATACCTACGACGGCGGCCGGAGCATTCTCGACCGTCTGGATTTCGATCTTTTTTCGGGCGATCGAATCGGCCTGGTCGCTCCCAACGGTTCCGGGAAGACCACCCTTTTCCACGTCATTATGGGGTTGCTGAAGCCTCAGAAAGGCTCCATCGAGATCTTTGGCGAGATCGTTCGCCAAGAAAAGGAATTCAGGACCGTTCGCCAGCGGGTCGGGCTGCTGTTTCAGGATTCCGACGACCAGCTTTTCAGCCCCACCGTTTTAGAGGATGTGGCCTTTGGCCCCCTCAATCAGGGAAAGAACCGGGAAGAGGCCATCGCCATCTCGAAGCGAACCCTGTCTTTCCTGGGACTCGATGGCTTCGAGGATCGGATGACCTTCAAGCTTTCAGGCGGTGAAAAAAGACTGGTCTCCCTGGCGACGATACTGGCCATGGAGCCCGATGTACTTCTCCTGGACGAACCGTCAACGGGGCTGGACAAATTGACACGAGAGCGACTGGCCGGTGTGCTCAACCGACTTGAGAAATCCTATGTGCTCATCTCCCACAACAGCAGCTTCCTGCTGGAGACGACCGATCGCATACTCACCATGGAAAAAGGGCGGATTCATTTAGATGAAGAGGTCCATATCCACGAGCATCTGCATGCCCACAAGCTCGGGCGGGTGCCTCACCAGCATGACTGATGCAAGGCGTGGCCCATTCTCGCTGTTTCGCTGCCGCTTCCGTCGAACCCGGGCGCCGGGTTTGGCGCCCCTTGCCTGACGTTCAGCCGGGGGTGATCCACGGTGAATCCCACCCCGGAGGCAACGTCGGAATCTCCCACCGACGGAGTTTTCAATGGGTATTCGTTTCACCGGCAGCAACCACCGTCATCTGGGCAACCAGGGACGGAACCTCACCCACAGCTCACAGTCCGGAACCCCGGGAGCCGTCAGACCCGGGCTGCTGTTGATGGCGGTGGCCGTCATCGGTTGTGCTGCCGTCACGCCGGTAGACTACGAGTGGACCCTGGCCTTGCATCGCGTCGAATGGAAGCCCTTTACGTCTTTCATGGCCCGGAGCCTCTTCGAGGGAGAAGGGTTCGGAGGAAGTGATCCGGGGATATTTCTGATTGCAGGGGCGTTGGGGGTATACAGCCTGTCGTGGTGGCGGTCCACCGGCGGACGATGGCGTCGGTGGCGTCCGGCGGCTGGATTCGTCCTTGCGGCGGGAGCCGTCAACGGTTTTCTCTGGGTCCACAGCCTCAAGTGGATCATCGGAAGGGCGAGGCCATCCCTGGTGGTCGACAAGGGCGTCGCCTACTCCCACTGGTTTGAATGGGGCCCCCTTTTCATCACCGAAGGCAGTTACAGAGGCAGTCTTCCCAGCGGCCACACCGGGTTGGTGTTCATATTCATGGCTCTGGTTTACATCTTACCGGCAACCCCCTCATCCCGGGCTCAAGCCTTCGTGGTCAAGGGCCTTTTAGGACTTGCGGTCCTGCTTTACGCCGGCCTCATGGCCGTGGCCCGAAGCATGTCCTTTAGTCACTGGATCGGGGACGGGATTGTCACCATCCTGGTGTCCTGGCTGGTCCTTCATCTGCTCTATTCCAGGGTGCTGCGGGTGCCGGACCAGATGAGATACGTGGCGGATACCGGCTCCCATCCGATGGTTCCTGCCTGGTGGGAGCTGCGATTTTGCATTGCGGCCGCCTTCTTTGCAGCGGGTTTGACCGGCCTGGGACTGGGGGCCCGATCCCTGCTGGTGCCGGCCCCGATCTGGGTGCCCCTCATGGGGGTGGGGGGATTTCTGGTCTGTGTCGGGGTCCTCCCCTTTGTCTGGCGCTTCGGCCCCGGCACTTCATGCCGCTACCGGCCTAAGGGGGAGACCAGCCCACCGGCGCCTCGGGCGTGAGGAGCTATGGACCGCCATTTCAACGGGTAGCGACTATTCAATGGGGACAGCGCCAGTTTTTTATGGCGGTGCCATCCGGCCATTGCGCTATCCATGGACGTCGTGGGGGGCGGGAGGGCCCTTTGCTCCTTTTAAACGCCCGCCCCTTGGGGGATGCGTCGCTTCCAAAGGAGTCGATCGTCTTTGGTATGCTCTTTGCTTTTCATTTCTGGGTTCGGCAGCGGCCTGCAGGCAGCGCCTCATTTCAAGGGAGCCAGTTCGACAACTCTCTTTCCGGTTTTGCCGGTCATACTTTTGTGGAGGAAGGTCATGGATCAATCGGTTTACAGTCTGTGTTTCATGTGCTCGGTAAGATGTCCCATCCGTGTCGACGTCAAGGATGGTCAGGTAAAATGGGTGGAAGGCAATCCCCACGTTCCCGGGATGGAGGGAAGTCTCTGCCCCAAAGGGGCGGCCGGGATTTCCATGCAGTATGATTCCCAGCGGGTTCAATCTCCGATGATCAGAGTGGGTGAGCGGGGAGAGGGCCGTTGGCGAAAGGCCACCTGGGACGAGGCCATCGATGTCGTCGTCAAGAAGCTTAAGGCCGTCATCGACACCTACGGCGGGCACAGCGTGGTCTTCGGCGAGCGGCAGAATCTGGCCACCCATATCAGCAAGACCTTCATGAAGCTGATTGGGTCCCCCAATCATTTCTCCCACGACGCGCTTTGCAAAGGATCCGTCAACACCGCCTGCAGGAGCCTATTCGGATATACGGACGCTCAGATGGGAATCGACTACAAGAACACCAAACATATCGTGCTCTATGGCCGCAACATCTTCGAGGCTGTCTCGGTCAAAGAGGTGAACAGCCTCATGCAGGCCATGGACAACGGGGCCAAAATCACCTACATCGACCCCAGGGTCACGGTGACGGCTACCAAAGCCCATCGCTACTGGATGATTCGTCCGGGCACCGATCTGGCCCTCAACTATGCCTTGATGCACGTGATCCTGAAGGAACGGCTCTTTGACGCAGAATATGTCGACCGATGGGTGGAAGGGCTTGCCGACCTTCAGGATTTTGTCCGCACCACCACCCCTGAATGGGCCGAGACGGAAACCGGCATCCCGGCCCGGGAAATCGTCGCTCTGGCAAGGGAGCTGTCTGCCCTCGGCCCGTCGGTAATCTTCCATTATGGCTATCGGGGCGCCCATCATGCCAATGAAATCTATCTGCGGCGTTCCATTTTGATGCTCAATGCCCTCATGGGCAGTGTCGAGGCCAAAGGCGGCATCTTTTTCAAAAAAGGCCCCGGAGCGGTGGGGGGTAAACCCGCCCGCAAGGTCAATGAGCAGGAGTTGCCCAAGGTCGACATGCCGATTCGGTTCGACAAGGTGGGGACGCCGGACTTTCCCCTGCCCGATGCCGCCCACGGGGTCGCCCAGATGCTGGGGCCCGCGATCCTGGCCGAGGACCCCTACCCGATCAAGGCGATGATCATCAACCGATTCGATCCCTTGAAGTCGATCCCCGATACCAATCTGTTAAAAAAGGCCATCGAGAAACTGGACCTGGTGGTGGCCATCGATGTCAATTACAGTGATATTGCCTGGTACGCCGATGTCATCCTGCCCGAGTCCACCTATTTCGAGAGGACGGACTGCGTTCAGCAGGCCAACGGGCTGAAACCCCAAATGTTCTTGCGCCGCCAGGCGGTCAGGCCCCGGTACGATACCCGGGAGTATTCCATGATCATGAAGCAGATTTGCGAGGGATTGGGCTACGGTCAGTATTTCCCATACCATTCCATGGAAGAACTGGTGGAATGGCAGCTCGAGCCCACCGGGTTTTCGATGGCGGATTTCGAAAAAAAGGGGTTTGTGGCCTACGGGAAGGATCCGATTTTCTGGGATCGCAAAGATGGGCTTCCATTCAAAACGCCATCGGGAAAAATCGAGTTCCGATCCTCCCTTCTCGAGGGCGCCGGGGTCACCTCCTTTCCCACCTACGAGCCGGTCCCTGAGCAAAAGGGCAACACCTTCCGACTGGTGGTGGGCCGGGTGGCGCTCCACACCCACGTGTCGACACAGAACAACCCGTACCTGTCGGAGCTATTCCCGGAGAACACCCTCTGGATCAACAGCGTAAAGGCTGCCGAACTGGGCATTATAAACGGCGATATGGTGGAGGTGAGCTCAAAAGCAGGCTCCGGGGTGATTCGGGCACATGTGACGGAGTTCATCCATGGGGAGGCCGTTTTCATGGTGCACGGGTTCGGCCACGAAGCCAAGCTCGCCGCCCGCTGCTATACCAAGGGCCTCTCGGACAGCGTTCTTCAAGAGAATATCACCGACCGGGTGGGTGGAAGCCCGGCGCTTCACGACACTTTCGTTACCGTCAAGGCCGCCTGAGACCGGAGGAAAACAATGAGCAAGTATTACCTGTTCCAGGATACCAAGAAGTGCATTGGCTGCAACACCTGCACCATTCAGTGCAAGAGCAACAAGAACCTGCCGGTCGGTCCGAAAATCAGCCAGATCATTCCGGTGGGCCCTAAATTCGTGGGCGGTCTCCCCAAGGCCTCCTTCGTCTTCATGCCGTGCTTCCATTGCGAAGACCCGTGGTGCGTGGCTGCCTGCCCGACGGGAGCCATGCAGAAGCGGGCAAAGGACGGTATCGTTTTCGTGGATGTCGACATCTGCGTCGGCTGCAAGGCCTGTATCACTGCTTGCCCCTGGGGGGCTCCCCAGTGGAATCCGGAGACCGGAAAAGCGGTGAAATGTGATTACTGTATGGACCGGGTGGATCAGGGTCTCAAGCCCGCCTGCGTGACGGTATGCACCACCCACTGCCTGGAGTTCGGGGAAAATGTCGATGAGATCGTGGCGGTCCGCAAGAAGCGGCATGCATCGGCGGTTGCCGCCCTGGATATCCGTACCTCCTGAAGTGTGGGTCCCCCCGTGGAGGTCAAAGAATGATGAGCGATAAATCCTGCCCCGTCAACGACCTGCTGGTCGACTTGGCGTCAACCATCGATGCCGGTGCGCTTCGAGAGCCCAAAAGCCGGCGTCGGGCTGAAGAAGCCCTCCAGCTTTTAGAAGAGGTGGCATGGGGGCGTGCCGGTGGACGCCATCTGGCGGTCATCGAGGCCCTTGCCGAGGAGTTGATCTCCGACGGCGCCGAGGCTGCCTGCCGGGAGACGGGCCATCGGATCCTGACGGACCTCTCGGCCCATCGGGAGGTGTTTCAGAGCCACATCGACTCTCACAACTGTGCATCCGGGGCTTGTGTCATCCTGTCGCCGGCCCCCTGCCAGATGACCTGTCCGGCCGGGATCGACGTGCCGACCTACGTGTCACTGATCGGTGAGGGCCGGGACGCCGAGGCCATAGAAGTCATTCGCCAGGACAACCCCTTCCCCTGGGTGTGCGGCCTGGTGTGCACCCGACCCTGCGAGTTCATGTGTGTCCGGGGGCGCATCGACTCTCCGGTTTCCATCAAGTTTCTGAAGGCGTTTGCCGCCGAACGGGCCCTGTCCTCCGGCGCCTACCAGAATCCCGAAAAGGAGTCCGACAAGGGTCGGTCGGTTTGTGTCGTCGGTGCCGGTCCGGCAGGCTTGAGCGCCGCCTACTACCTGGCCTTGAAAGGTTATCCTGTGACCGTTCTCGAGGCCCAGCCCAGTGCCGGAGGGATGATCCTACTGGGCATTCCCCGCTACCGTCTACCCAGGGAGGTGATCGACCGGGAAGTGGGTATGTTGAGGGAGTTGGGAGTGGCATTTCGCTTCAACACCCGTTTCGGGGCCGATGTGACCGTGGATGACTTAAAGGCGGACGGTTTCGATGCCTTTTTCATCGCCGTTGGCGCCCACCAAGCGTTCAAGCTTGGCATTCCGGGCGAATCCGACTTTCCCCAAGTGCTCGAGGCGGTCGATTTTCTGCGGGAAGTGGCTCTCGGTCGCCGGGAATCCCCGGGGCAGCGGGTAATCGTCATCGGAGGCGGCAATGTGGCCATCGATGCGGCCCGGACCTCACTGCGCCTGGGGTCACGGGCCGTCACCCTCGCTTACCGGCGGACCCGCCATGAAATGCCCGCCGACGAGGAAGAGGTCGAACAGGCTGAAGAGGAAGGCATCCATCTCCAATTTCTCACGATCCCGGAAAAAGTCGTTGGGGGGAACGGGCGTATCGATGGGCTTTTGTGCCTTCGGGCGGAGCTTGTAGCGACCGACGACGGCACACGGATGCGACCGGTGCCCGTGGAGAACAGCGACTTTCTAATGGAGGCCGATTGCATCATATCGGCCATCGGACAAAAGGTGGATGCGGACTGCTTGGCCGGCATCGATGGTCTCGATTGGACCCGGCGCCGCACCATTCAGGCCAACATGGTCAGTATGGAGACCTCCGTTGAGGGCGTATTTGCCGCCGGCGACGCCGTTACTGGTCCGGCCACCGTGATTGAGGCCATCGGCGGGGGAAAGCGTGGGGCCGATGCCATTCATCGTTATCTCTCAGGAATCCCTCAGCCGGAGATGCCCCCGGTTCCGGTGCGGCGGCGGCGCGTCCCCTTCGGTGAACTGACGGCGACCCAGAAGATGACCGCCAAGCGACCCGAGATGCCGCTGTTGAACATCGACCGGCGGCGAACCACCTTTCAGCAGGTGGAACTGGGCTATGGGGAGGCGGATGTCCGGGAGGAGGCGGGGCGGTGCCTCCGGTGTGACGTCTGTCTTCGCTGCGGCCGCTGCGTGGAAATCTGCAGGGACAAGATGAAGGTCAATGCCCTCGAGATGGGGTATTTCGACTTCGATCATCCGGTCGAAACGGATTTCCGGGTGACGGCAGAGCGGTGCATCCTCTGCGGGGCTTGTGCGGCCAATTGCCCGACCGGCGCCATGGAGATGGATGACAGGGACGGGGATCGGGTTCTGTCTCTCTGCGGCACGGTGTTGAACCGTCAGAAGATCATCGTCTGTGAGGACTGCGGCACCAACCTGGGCCCTTTCCGCTATCTCGAATACGTTCGCAAGCGCACCCATACCGTGAGCGCCGTTACCGGCAGTCGACCCCTCTGTGACGTCTGTTCCCGGAAAGCCGCTGCGGAGGTCATGTAGTATTTCCTTCCAACCCCGAGCACCCGAATGCCAGGAGGGCCGAATCATGGTGTATCGCAGGGGGCAGAAAGTCGAAGTGTTTCGAAAATCGGAAGACGAAAGCTGGGCCGGTTACATGGATGCTTTTGTGGGGCTTCACGGCATCGTCACGGATCCGGATTCGGCCATCAACGACCCGGATGCACTGGTCGAGGTGAGCCTCGAGGATATGGGAACCCACCGCCTGCCCCAGGACTGCCTCAGGCCTTTGGGCAGCCCGTCCGAATAGATCCGACCATGTCGACCATCGGTGAGATACTGGAGGAATGCCGGGAACCCTATTCAGAGATAGCCGACGATGCGAATCTTCTCGATGGGATCCGGTCGATGAGCCGGGAAGGTGTCCGTTTGCTGGTGGTGCGGGGGGACCGCGGTATTGTGGGGCTGGTCACCGGGGCCGATATCGTCAACGGCCTGGGAGCCGGCGTTACCGAGGGCACTGTGACGTCTGCCATCGGATCCCTGGCGGCGGCACCCGTCACCATCGACCGGAAAGCCGGGTGCCGGGAAGGGCTGGCGCTTCTGGTGAGGGGTGCCCCAGGATTCTTAACGGTCATGGACGGCGATGCCCTGGTGGATGTCGTCTCCGGCCTGCAACTGGCCCGTTACTATGCGGCACTTCTCGAAACCGAATTGGACACTCTGAACCACTATCTGGCCGACCTCCATGACGCTGTCAGGGATTGAGGCTGGCCCTGGATAACACTATGGACCCAAAGCGCATCACCCTCACCATCGACGACAAGACCCTGTACGCCGAAAACGGCATGACGGTGCTGGAGACCGCCAGGAAAAACGGCATCTCCATCCCCACCCTCTGCTACCATCCGGCCGTCAAACCGTCAGGGTCCTGCAGGATCTGCGCTGTCGAAGTCAGAAGCCGGACCGGTCGGCAGATGGTCATGCTCTCCTGTGTGCTGAAGGCAAGGGAGGGCATGAAGGTCCGCACTACCGGTGAGCGGGTGGATAACGCCCGGGTTCAGGCCTTCCGCAAGCTATTGGCGATGGCCCCCCAGTCCGACAGTATCCGAGCCCTGGCCGAGACCTATGGGATCGATCTTGGTCCCCGCCCCGACGGCTGTATCCGGTGTCGTCTGTGTATCCGCGTCTGTAAAGAGATCGTCGGGCCGGGTGCCCTCGAGATGACGACGCGTGACGGGCATGAACACGTCGTGCCTGTGGAGGGGCGTTGCGTCGGCTGCGGGACCTGCGCCAATATCTGCCCCACCAACGCCATCCAGATGGAAGACATTGGGAATGTCCGCACCATCAGCATCCGCGACGAAGTGATCGGGCGCCATCCACTTCAGCGATGCGAGGGTTGTGGCAGTCTTTTCGCCACGCCGCGCTTCCTCGAGCATATCCACGACCGGGTGACCCCCCATCCCGATCTGAAAGAGCACCACACCTACTGCCCCACCTGCGCCAAGCTGTTGTCCAGGCGGATCCGGGCATACGACAATCGTAAATAGTCGCCGGCTTCCTTCGCCAATGCCCCCCCGCCAATGGATGAGACGGTCAGGCGTCGATGAGGGCCGTCATCCGTGACACTGCCGGTATTCGGATTCGGATAGGAAATAGAGATGAACCACCAGCCGTTCCCGGACGGCCGGATGAATGTCCGAGCAACGGGTGAGGCGATTGGCAGCCTCGAGGGACTGACGTCCTGACTTGCTGGCATAGCGTTCCCAGGGCATGGCCGGGGCTTTGGGGGGGAAGCTCCACCCATACTGGCGCGTGGGCCCGTCGATCCTTGGTATGGCCGCAATAATGTTGTGACCGTCAATGGCCCACACCTCTCCCCCTATAACGGCAACTCCCCCCTTTTCAAGGGTTTGGATGACCCTGGGCAGGTCCTCTTCGCGCCAGGCATAGGCTCCTTGGCCGGATACCGGAGCCGAATCCAACAGTTTTCTGACCGAATCGTTCATCGTGCAGGCGGTGATTTTTCTACCGTTATGAACGGCCCCCGGGTTGCCGCCGAACCGAAACGCGAGTGGCGTTGAACCGGGGCCCGCCCCCCAGTACCTGGGGTGTGGTGTCCGACAAGCTGTTCATCGCCCGGCCGTAGGGGTCCTCCGATTGGCGGGGGGACCACAAGACGCCCTTGGGAACGCTGTCACTCACGGTCACCTGAACGGTCAACTCCCCCAGAGCATTGCCAATGGAAACCCATTCGCCATCCATGACCGTCAGGCGATCAGCGTCTTCGGGATGCATGAGCACACGGCTGGGAATCGCTCCGTAAACCTCTTGGAACTGGGTGTGGGTGTAATGGGGCAGGGCGCTGCCGATCAATTGAAACGTCCCCGTCGTTTCCGCCAGGACCGACTGTGTCGGCAGAGGCGTCACGCCTTCCGGAAGTCGTGTCGGGATGAATTCGATCGTGCCGGTCGGCGTATCGTAGCTGTCCTCCGGCCGGCTCCTCAGGCGAAGCCGACGACCGGCTACGAGGTCTTTGAACTCACCGTCCTCGAAAGCCCCTGTCATGGCCATCTCCATCACCTGCCATGGGTCTTCGTAGAGCCAATCCATATCGAGCCCGAGCCGCTTACCCAACTCGATAACCAGTTCCACCTCGGATCGGCAGTCGACCGACGGGGGCACCGCCACCGGCATTAGCTGGACAAAGGGGTGTCCCCAGGGGATGACCACATCCTTTTTTTCAAAGTGGGAGGGGGCGGGAAGAACGGCGTCCGCCATTTTCGCGGTTTTGGTCCAATGGGTCTCGTGAACGACGACAAACACGTCATCCCTCTGAAAACCCTCTTGAATTAAATGGGCGCCCGGAAGGGTAAGGGCGGGATTGTGACAGCTCACGAAGACAAATTTAAAGTCTCCCCGGGACATCCGCTCCGCCAACTCCACCTGGGAGGTGACGGGCATATCGCCCACATGGGTCCGTCCTGCGATAAGATCCCGGTCGACGGCGTATGCGGAACCGTTGCCGTAAAAAAAGCCCCGGTGGCGTCCCATCACTGCAGGGACGAAACCGATCGCCCTGACGGCGTCGGCGCCATGATCCTGTTTTTGCAACCCGATGCCGATCATGGTGGCACTGTGTTTGGAGGAGCGGTAGTGGCCGGCTAACTGCTCGATCTGGGAGACCCTAACGCCGGTCACCTCCGCCACCCGGTTCAAGGGCCATTCGCCGGCGGCGCTTTCAAGGCGGTCGACACCCGTGCAGTATCGGGAAAGGAAAGATAAATCGGCACCGCCGTAGTGCATCAGGTGGCGAACCACACCATAGGCCAATGCCACGTCGCTGCCCGGTTTGGGAGACACCCAAAGGTCGGCCCGACTGGCGGTCTCGCTGCGACGCGGATCGACCACGACGATGGGAACCCCATGGGCGCTGCGAACGGCAGTGGCCAGATTCCAGATGTGGGGTGAGCTGACAACCGCATTAAACCCCCAGAAGACGATCAGATCCGATTCCAGGAGTTGGTCCGGGGCCAGCCCGTAGCTTCGACCATAGTGGAGGGCTAAAGCCCGATGACCGGATCTGCTGCAGACCGATCCATCCGTTCGGCAGGCACCGATGGCGTTCCAGAGGCGCTCGGGCCAGCAGCTGGCCAACAGCCCCAGATTTCCGGCATAATTGAGAAAAAGGACGCTTTCCGGGCCCCAGGCATCCAATACGTTCTGCAACTGCCCCCTCACCGCGTCTAAGGTTGACGGCCAGTTCCCGGCCTCCAGAACCCCGGCTCGTCTGAGGTGGGGCTGGTGAACGCGGTTGTTGAGAATACGCTTGTGATCCTTTCGGCCGCGGGGGCAGGTGAACCCTCGGGTGATGGGATGGGTGGGATCCCCGGACAGGGGAGCCATGACCCCCCCCTTTGTCTGAGGAAGAATCAAACCGCAACTGTCGTAGCAGTCGCGGGCGCAAACGGTTCGGATTGGGTCCATGTCAGGGTGTCTCCATCATTGCATGCCGCCGTTGAATCGGTTTCAAAGTTTACGATATCCGGCCCCGGGGTTCAACCCGAAGCTGACGATGGTGACGGATCGGAAGGGGGCATTCCGGTGGGTGAGATATTGGGGGAAAGGGTCAGAAGGGGTTACCAGACGGAAGGCATGTCCCGGTGGTGGTCGACGGGATGTTCATCCCCTGACCCGCTGATCTGAGGCGGGCGGCAGAGGAGCGAATGGCCTTTGAATCCGTATTTGCGATACCACGCGATGAGTTGTTGGTGATCCAACAGGCCGTCATTTCCGTTGGGGGAGGGTATGGGGGACAGGCTCAATATGACGTTCAGCCGATCAGCGGTTTGACAAAGCTGTCTGAGCATTCTGCCGCCATTGCCGCGCCATTGCCTGAACACGCTGAAGTGAAAGATGTGAACGGTGTTCATCTCTTCGTTCGTCAGTGCCGCCATGGCGACGATGCCCAGTGCCTTCCCCTGGCTGTCCTCCAGAACGAAGGGAAAAAGTTCCGCCATCTCCTGGGAATAGCCAACACTGATGGCAACCCGCCCTTCGTACCGTCGGTAGAAACCCTCTACATACCGGCGTTCCTGCTGTCCCATAGCTACCGTCGCTTTCCAATTCCTAGCGGATTCGATCAAAAGCATCCCAGAGGATTGAGGCCGTAGGAGGCCCTTGCTCTGTCGCAAAGCGAATTCACCACCTCATGTTCCCATGTGGAGAGAAAATGGCGGCACGTGGTCGGTCGGCGGTCATATATCAAGCAGCAGACCGAATGGCCGATCTTACCGGTAAGAGCGGCACAACGAATCGGATTTTTTTCCGTCCCTCTCATGGCCGATCTCGAGGCCGAGATCTTGACCGTCAGAGAGACCGGGACGACGCCACCCGACATATCGTCGACTTCCAAGCCCTCGAAAGACACCTTGTAGAAGGCGCAGCAAGCGCCGCAACGCACACACAGGTTTTGCATGGGGGGTGAACTCGCTTTTTCAAAGGGAAAGGCAACAAGCGCAGACGTACCAACTGCTGCCGATTTCAGGTGGTTGGTTGATGAGGTGAAACGAGGAGACCACCAAATGAAATTCGGAATGATATCCGGTTGGTTATATGGTGAATCATAAGCCACCCCGGGAATGAAAGCAACTCGATCGTCGGGCTCTCCGCATCAAGGGGTTCCAGAGGGTGAAAGGATTCTGCCGTCGATGGGTTAACCCTGTTCGGTACCCGTTGGATCCATCGCGACAAAACGGACCGAGAACGCCGCCACGCTGTTTCCAAAAGCGTCCTCACCCTGCATCATGCCGTCGTTGTTCATGGGCGGTATTGAGGCATTCAGAATATATGATGTTTTCCATCATCGGTTGGGCTCCCCAGGAATCGCTCCAGCCCAATGGTATGAAAGAAGAGACAGACGCCGGGTTTAAAGGGGGCAAATTGCTTTCGAGATGCGAGAGAACTTGCGTTGTGAACGCTTTGACTGGTATTCTTACGGCGGATCGTACGGCCCGGTTGCCGGACATGGGCTTCACCCAGGTTGGGGTGGCCCCTTACATCTCATGGGACTCCTCCGGTTGGATGGATGTCGAGGAACACCCATCCTGCGACGGAGCACCCTGAGAGATCAATGACTGCGCTGATCTCAGGTAAGATGCTGTAAATGAACTGTAAACCATGTAAAGGGTGAAAAGATGGGTAAAATATTTGATGGTAAAAAGACGACAAAATTGGGTACCGAGAAGAATCCGGCCATGGTCAATGTACAAACGAAGAAAAGAGTGACAGAATTGGAATTGGTATTTTCCCAAAACGATTGGAGTTATCAAATTGAATTGGATCCCGATAAACCTGAGGATGTCACAGACTTGGAAATATTGCTGAATCCTCAGAAGACAAAGATTTCCGAAGAGAAGGTGGGGCGCAACGACCCCTGCCCATGCGGCAGCGGTAAGAAGTATAAAAAGTGTTGTAGTCAATAGGGAATTTTAGAAATCACAAGACGTTATCCAGGGGGTACACCACGACGTGAAATGGGCCGATCTTCAAGCCGTTCAAAGGTTGAAAACCGTCTGACACCACCTGCCGCTGACGTCTGACCCAGTTGCCTCGACACCGTCCCCGACGGTCGATGCATGACATAACCGCCATCATTCCAAGGTGAACATATGCCGTTGAATAAGAAACCATTAGACAATGATAGCGTCAATCGGATGGTCAGCGAGGCACGGCGCGACCGCCAGCAGCGCCAGCAGGGTTATCGGGAACGGGCCCTCAAACTGTATCCGTGGGTCTGTGCGCGGTGCGGACGGGATTTTCAAGGGAAGAAACTTCGTGAGCTGACGGTACACCACAAGGATCATGATCACGATAACAACCCTCCGGACGGCAGCAACTGGGAGCTGCTTTGTCTCTACTGTCACGACAATGAACACTCCCGTTACACGGATCAGTCATGGTATGATGCGGAAGCACCGGGCGGCGAGACGAAACCCATTGCCACCGATCGGCCGTTCGCCGGTCTCGATAACCTGTTGAAAGGCAAAGAGTAATCGATTCATTTCACCACCGCCACGCCATTTTTGGGGTACCGGCTTGATGGCGATCCATGGCCTTGAGGGCGCGGTGACGGCACCCCCGTTTTTTTCGTACCCAAATAACCATCCGAATAGAGCCTTTCCGAATGGGAAGGCGTGGCATCCATCTATGGTGATCCGCCGATATCAGATGCGTTGGCTTTGACCTCCACGCATTCGAAACCGCTTAAGTGCTTGATTGAAATTGCCGTGGCCCGATCGATGGGCTCTGGGTCTTTGCGCAAGACAGGGATGCAGCAATGGGTAATAGAAAATTACGTAAACTGGTTGATAAAAAAGTTCCAGGACTGTTTTTAATGCTACTGGTTTTTGCGATGATTGAGTTTGGTATATTGATGGTTTGTGTGGTTTACTCGGCCAATCATGATATCGTAAGAATTACCAATTCGAAGAATGAGGTTGTGTATGAAGATGTCTATAATGCAAGCAATATTCTCGAATTTAAAAAGATATATGGTGTCGAAAACTTTAAAGAGGAAGGCTTTATCGTTACCCGGATCGATGTCGACAATCAATTCCCGACGAGGGCCTGGATTGCCTTATCCATATGTGTGCCGCTGGTATTAATTCTCTTTGTCGCTTTTATCATCAATGTCTTTGAGGATGTTTTTCATCAAAAAACCACCCGTAAAGAAAACGGTGAAGAGAACAAAAAAAATCCCGATTTTGAAGAAACGACGTTTGAAAAGCTCTTTTCTACGCTTGGACGGCTGAACATTTACGCATTGGGTTGCACCGTTCTTTTGGTCGCCTTTCTGTATTGGATGGTTCCGGACCTGCTTCTTTATTTAGGTAAGGTTAGCTATCAAACCATCTCAGAACTCAAATGGGTTATTCTCGGCCTTATCCTATTTGCCGGTATTTATCTGATATTAAGCGCCGTTTTATCGTATAAAACGAGGAATGAACTCATACGGCAACAGGCTGAGATACAAAAAAACCGCGACCGATTGTTGATCGAGGCCGGTCTCGAAAAAAAACTGTTGAATGATCGAACAGATGAGCTCGACCGGTGACCGAAAGGGAAATGAATCGAGAGGAGATCCGATGATCTCTTGCCCTTTTCGGAATCAAAAACGACTGTTTAGGGCTATCGGAGGCCTTCTGGTTCTCCCACTCTTTTCTTGGCGGTTTTCCAGTGGAATACCCATGCCTTTGTCCGATTGATTCCTGTCGGATTCGCTTTTGGTTTATGGGTCGGTTTTGTGCTCTCGGTGGTCTGCTCCGGCCTCAAAAGCAACGGTCACAACACGGGGCCGAGCCATATGGCCGGATTGGGTGGTGGCGGGGGAGTCCGTCTCTCCGGGGGAATCCTTTCATCCGATGACGTGGGTGAGGGGTTAACAATAAGGAGCCTCCTCCGACACAGACAACACGGGATCGATTGTGTCACGACTCACCCCATGGATCCTGCGGATTATCGACCTGAACGACCCTTCACATCGCGTCCGGGGAATGAGAATGAAACCGTCTTTCAAAAAGAAGTTAACGGGGAAGGAGCGGCTTATCGGAACCGTCATTACGCTTCCGTCAGCTGAAATGATCGAGATTTTCTGTCGGGCGGGATTTGATTGGTTTTTCATCGATCTCGAACACAGTGCCATGAGCAGGAGGGACGCGCAACTGGTGCTCCAGGTGGCGGGGGCGATGATCCCCTGTTTGGTGCGCGTGCGGTCAAACGATGACGTATGGGTGAAAGCGGCTCTCGATATCGGGGCGTCCGGTGTCATCATACCCCAGATCCGCACCCCTGAGGATGCAACGCGCGCGGTTCGGTTTTCTAAATATCCCCCTGAAGGATTGAGGAGTGTCGGTATCGCCAGGGCTCAGGGATACGGAGATATTTTTCAAGAGGCCGTCGCCTCCGCAAACGACGATACGGCTGTTATCCTCCAGATCGAGCACATCGATGCCGTTGAAAACATCGAGCGCATACTCGAGGTGTCCGGCATCGATGGCTTGTTCGTCGGTCCATATGATCTTTCGGCAAGCATGGGGAAAATTGGGCATACAACCGACCCCGATGTTCAAGGGGCGATTTCGAAAGTCAAAAATGCCGCAGGAAAAGCCGGAATGCCCCTTGGAATATTTGGTGCGACACCCGAGGCGCTTCATGCCTACATGGAGGACGGCTTCACCCTCCTGGCCGCCGGCATCGATACGATGCTGATCGGAAAGGCGGCAACAACCATGATGACAGCCTTTGGACGGTGAAAGGATCGACCGCCCTGAACAAAGAATCATGTGCCTGAATCTCAACAACTGCGTTGGTAGGCCTCCGGGGAGCCGTCACCCCCCTGTCGCCTAAGGGCCGTCATCGGCTTCAGGGTGCGGCGGCCCCTATCGTGATGCGGCGGCCGGATTGACGACCGCTCTCATCGGTATTGCCGCCATCGATAACCCCCTATCGGAGGGTTTCACAGTGAACTGGCCCCTGGTCGGTCCCGAGCGAGACATTCCCACGCTCCGAGGCCACACCAACACAGTCCCGGATGTCGTTGGCCCCATCGACGGCTCGGCCCGATTGACCCTCTTTACCGAAGGCAATCACTTCCCAGCCTTGTTCCCGCTGCTTTTTGACGCGTTTCCCGGATGGTCCACTGAACAGGGCATTACAGCCCTGACGGCCGGCGACATCCTCGCGGTGACCCTGCCCCAGGGAATGATTCTGGATGCGCTTCTTCGGAAGGGGCTGCGACTGGGCGACGCCGTTATGCCCATAGGCGAAGATAAGTCCGTCTATCCCGATATCGTCATGGCAGGGACCGGCGCCTTCCCAAAACTGGCTGCCGCCGGAATCGTCCACGGAGCCCTCACGGTTTTCGCCCGGCACAAGGGTATGGGTCTGCTGCTTCGCCGCGGGACCGGACTCAACGGACTCTCTCTGGCCCAAGTCGCGGCACGGCGTCCCCGGGTCGTTCTGGCGTCCTTCCATGAGGCCGATGCTCGGGAGCAATACCGGCAAACCCTCGATGCCCTTTTGGGCCCGGCCGGGACGGCCGCCTTTCTGGGAGGGGAAGTGACCGATTTTCCTGGCCGTCTCTCCATCCAGCACCGAGATGTGCCCTATGCCCTGATTCACCAGTTGGCTGACGTGGGCCTCATTTTCGCTCACCTGGCTCGTTATTACGCCGAGGCCTTCCCCGAAGCACTCGCCTGGACCGACCTGCCCGGCGCCGAAGCCTTCGGACGGGTCATCGCCATGGCGGCAACCCGCAAGCCGGCATCCGCCGAGCGCGATGCGTTCATGGCCTTCTTTCCCGCTGCCGCCAGACGGCATTATCCGGCGAAGGGATTCGCCGTTCCGGAATGAAGGCCAAGGAGGGGCAGGGAATTGGTGGGAGAAAAGAAACAGTGAGAAATGATGGAAAGGGCATCTGTCGTGACCTCAAACGGATCTAATGGGCAGAACGCAACAGACGACTGCCGTCACTCAACGACCCTTTCCGGGACGGGGGCTCCCATGAATGAACCGCCGGCCCCGTTCGGGTGGTATCCCGGCCATGAGCTGCTCTTAACCAATATTGTCCGGGCGGAAAACTGCCATATTTATGATGCCGCCGGGAAAAAATATGTAGATCTGGAGTCCGGCGTCTGGTGCACGTCCATTGGCCACAGCCATCCAAGGGTGCTGCGCGCCATAAACGATCAGTTTGCCCGAATTGCCCATACCGGCTTCGGTTACACGAGTCGCGTGGTGGGGGAGGCTGCGAGTGACATTCTCTCCCTCTTGGGGTTCGATGGGGGCAGGTGCGTGTTTCTGTGTTCGGGCAGCGAGGCCGTCGAGTATGGCATCCGGACGGCACAGATGCTTCTCGATCGGCCCTTGATGCTGACCATGACCGACTCCTATTTCGGGGCCTACGGGTCGGCCAGCCGAAAAGCGAAAAATGAGTGGGTCTCCTTTGATTGGCAGGCATGCGGTTCCTGCGGCCGTGAGGGCGAGTGCGATCGACGGTGCGACCGCTGGGCTGGGATTCCCCATCATCACATCGGGGGGTTCTTATTCGAACCCGGCAGTTCTTCCGGTATGGTGAGGTTTCCGCCGGAGAAATTGATTCGGCGCATCGCCTCCCTGATCAGGGATAACGGCGGACTTATCATGATCAACGAGGTGACCACGGGGATCGGCAGAACCGGGCAGTGGTTCGGCTACCAGCACTATGGCATCTCCCCGGACATCGTGGCCATGGGCAAGGGCATCGGCAACGGTTATCCCGTCAGCGTGGCGGCCTTTGCGCCCGGTGTGATGGATCGCTTAGGGGGCAGGCCGGTGATCTATGCCCAATCCCATCAGAACGATCCCCTGGGGGCCGCCGTCTCCCGGGAAGTCATCAGAACCATCGCTGCGGAGGGACTGGTCGAGCGGAGCCGGAGAATCGGAGCCGACCTCTTGTCCGGGCTCGATGCCGTCAAGAGGCGCACCGGCCGGATCCAAGAGATCCGATGCCGGGGGTTGATGATTGCCATCGAAATGACGGATGGATCCGATGCCTTGGTGACCATCCGCACCCACAGGGAAATGATGAGGCGAGGTTACATTCTGGGGCGGCGGCCCGGCGTGCCCGTGTTGAGGCTTGATCCCAGCCTGACTATCGACCGAGAGGATATCCACGGATTCTTGGTGACGTTCGAGGCCGTTTTGTCCGAATGCGAAGCTCTGTCCTCGTCGGAGGACGTGGTGGCGGGGAGTGGGCGCTGACGCTCGGCAGTTATTTTTCCAGTGCGGTGAACCCAGAGCGCGCCACGTCGATGATTTTCTCTTTTCCGATCGCCTGAATGAAATCGTCGATCATCTTGGAGGTGCCCCCCACCTGGACGATGTAGCGCTCGTGGTTCTGACGGTCGAGGATCTCCAGGTGGTATTTCTGGCGGATGACATCGAACTCGGCACTGTCCGCCTCGAATTTAACGATGGCCACCTCCCTCCAGTAGCTGCCGTCGATGTCCAATTCCCTCGCCGAAATGACCTCGGTCATCTTTTCGATCTGCCGAATGATCTGGACCATCTTATCGTCCCTGTCCTCCCGAAGGGTGAGGGTCATTCGGCTGATGGTGGGGTCGTGGGTGGCGCAGGCCGTAATGGTTTCGACATTGTACATTTTCCTTCGGATCAGCATGGAGATCTTGTTGAGAACCCCGGGTCGGTTCAGCATGAATGCCAGAATGGCTCGCCGCTTTACCGTTTCTGTGGTCGTCATGGTGGTTTCCCTTCGGGTCATCCGACCGCTTTCTTGGACGTTATCATATCGGTAATGCCGCCTCCGGCAGGCACCATGGGCAAAATGATCTCGCTGGGGTCACAGACAAATTCCACCATGCAGGGTCCCTGGTGGTCCGCAGCAGATCGAAGGGCATCGTCCACATCTTCAACGGCCTCGACCCGTTGATAGGGGATTCCGTACCCCTTTGCAATAAGTCCGAAATCAGGGTTTTTCATCGGCGTTCCGGCATACCGACCGTTATAGAACAGGGTCTGCCATTGCCTCACCATCCCTAAATAGCCATTGTTCATGAGAAGAATCTTAATGTCGATCCCGTGCTCCATGATGGTGCCCAGTTCCTGGATATTCATCTGAAAACCGCCGTCTCCGCTGACCGACCACACCGTCTCATCGGGCCTCACCAGCTTGATCCCCACGGCCATGGGCAGGGCGCACCCCATGGTGCCGGCCCCGCCGGAATTGAACCAGCTGTTGGGGGTCTGAAAATTGTAGAATCGGGCGAGAACCATCTGGTGGAGCCCCACATCGGACACCACGATGTCCCGTCCTCCGGTAATGTCGGAGAGACGGTGAACCACCCCCTTCATGAGCAGCTTGCCTTCATCCCCCACTCCTGCCGAGAGTTCTTCTCCGACCTCTTCGGCGATCTCTAGTCGGTACTGGTCGATTTCTTCGAACCATCGCCGCCTGGGCTTTGACACCAGCTCCGGATTTTTAAGGAAGAGTTTTAGCACCTGAGCCGCATCCGCATTCACGGCAACCGTGGTCTGGACGTTTTTATCGATTTCCGATGGATCGATCTCCACATGGATCACCTTCGCCCCGATGGCAAATGTCTTCAGGTTCCCGGTGACCCGGTCGTCGAACCGCATGCCGAGGGAGATGATGAGATCCGCATTGAGAAGGGCCCGGTTGGCCTCCACCGTTCCGTGCATTCCTACCATGCCGAGGCTCTGGGGGTGATCTACCGGGATGGCGGACAACCCGTGAAGTGTGAAGGCCACCGGAATGTGGGTTTTCTCGATAAACCGGCGAAGAAGATCGCCGGCCCGGGCCGTGATGACCCCGTGCCCGCAGAGGAGGATCGGCTTGTCGCTCTCGTTGATCAGACTCACCGCCTGTTGTACCTTCTCACGGTCCGGCGTCGGAGAGTAGTAGAACCCGGGAAGGTCGGGCTGGTAGGCACGGGGATCGAAGTGATAGTCGGGACCGACGTCCTGGATCTGGATGTCTTTGGGAATGTCCACCACGACTGGTCCGCCCCTGCCGGTCGTCGCCACGTAGAAGGCTTCATGGAGAGTTTCTTCCAGATCGCCAGCGGAGAGAGGCAGATAGGTTTGCTTGGTCACCGGCATCATCACGCCCACCACATCGCTTTCCTGAAAGGCGTCTGTAGCGATCACCCCGCTGGGCACCTGGCCGGTGACGGCGATCACCGGCACCGAATCCATCATGGCATCGGCGATGCCCGTCACCAGGTTCATGGCGCCGGGGCCCGAGGTGGCCATGCACACCCCGGTCATGGGCGTCGGGGTCGTAATGGAGGCCCGTGATACCCCCTGGGCCATGAAGACCGCCCCCTGCTCGTGTCGGGACATGATGAAGGAAAAACACTTCTGCTTTTCCATCTCATCGAAAATCGGCATGATTGCCCCGCCGGTATATCCAAATATGAACCGGACGTTTTGGTCCTTCAGGGCTTTAATGACCAACTCTTTTCCTGTCATCATATGATCTGTTCCCTTCTTTGCCGGGTGTCAGCCCGGAACGGCGGACGTGTCCCATCGGTATGACGCCGCCGGTCGCGGCCGTTCCCAACGACAGCCAAGATGATTAGAACTGGTAACGGTCTGACCTGTTAATATAGGATGTTTCCTTGCAGATGCCAGTCCCTTGATTCTTTGGCTTGACTTAAGGCTGAAGCGGCGTCAATTTGAATGGGGAGCCGCTGCCCAACAACCAATCCTTTTGATCGAAAGCACCATTGACATGGGAAAAACACTATTTGAAAAAATCTGGACCGGTCACGTGGTGAGAGAACTGCCCGGAGGGGCCGCTCTGTTGTATATCGATCGCCACCTTGTCCACGAGGTGACCAGTCCCCAGGCCTTCGAGGGGATGCGCCTGGCAGGACGCTCTATGCGCCGATCCGATCTGGCCTATGCCACCATGGATCACAACGTCCCCACTTCCGAAGACCGCCTGAACATCAAGGATCCCACTTCCCGGGCTCAGGTCGAGGCCTTACAAAAGAACTGTGCCGACTTTGGCATCCAGTTGTTCGGTCTGGGGGACGAACGCCAGGGCATCGTGCACATGATCGGTCCGGAGCTGGGTATCACCCTTCCCGGACTCACCATGGTTTGCGGGGATTCCCACACGTCCACCCATGGCGCCTTCGGGGCCCTGGCCTTCGGCATCGGCACCTCGGAGGTAGAGCACGTTCTGTCCACCCAGACCCTTGTCCTGAAAAAGCCCCGCACCTTCAAGGTTGTGTTCACCGGCCGGTTGTCTCCCCATGTCTTCTCCAAGGACATGGTGCTGAAACTGATCGGTATCATTGGCACCGCCGGGGGTAGCGGCCATGTGTTCGAGTATACCGGCGATACCGTGTCGGGACTGTCCATGGAAGCGCGTATGTCCATCTGCAACATGAGCATCGAAGGGGGCGCCAGAGCGGGATTGATCGCCCCCGACGACACCACTTTCGAATACATTGCCCGGGGAGAGCGTCCCTATGCGCCGAAGGGGGAATTTTTAGAGGAGGCCATTGCCTACTGGCGGACCCTCCCCAGCGACCCGGACGCCGCTTTCGACCGGACCCTGACCATCGACGTCGAACAGCTGGCGCCCCAGATCACCTGGGGAACCAATCCGGGCATGGTGATCGATATCGATCACCCGGTGCCGGCGCCGGACGCCGCCTCCGGGTACAGCCGCTCCGATGTAGAGGCGGCCTTGGCCTACATGGGGCTGGAACCCGGCACGCTTCTCACAGAGGTGCCGGTGGATGTGGTCTTCATCGGCAGTTGTACCAATGCCAGAATCGAAGACCTTCGGCAGGCCGCAGGGATCTTAAACGGACGGAAGAAGGCCGACCATGTGGACCTCCTGGTGGTGCCGGGGTCCGATGCCGTCAGACGGCAGGCGGAAGCGGAAGGCCTCGATCGCATTTTCAAGGCTGCCGGAGCCCAGTGGCGTTTCGCCGGTTGCAGCATGTGCCTGGGAATGAATCCGGACCAGCTCAAGCCCAGGCAGCGGTGCGCCTCCACCTCTAACCGAAATTTCGAAGGCCGCCAAGGGAAAGGGGGACGGACCCACCTGGTCAGTCCGGAAATGGCCGCGGCTGCCGCCGTGGCCGGCACCTTTGTCGATGTGCGCCAATGGCTCGAATCCGGGTCATAGAAAGGGGGCTATGATGGAGTCCTTTACGACCCATACCGGCATCGTCGCCACTCTCAATAGGGCCAACGTGGATACCGATGCCATCATTCCCAAGCAATTTTTAAAATCCATTCGGCGGACGGGCTACGGGCCCAACGCCTTTTTCGACTGGCGTTATAACGCCGACGGCAGCCCGGACCCGGGATTCGAGCTCAACCATCCCCGGTTTAACGGCCGGTCGATTCTCGTTACCCGAAACAACTTTGGCTGCGGGTCGAGCCGGGAGCATGCGGTTTGGGCGTTGGTTCAGGACGGGTACCGGGTGGTCGTCGCCCCCTGGAAGCCGGCGGGAGACGAACGCCTGCCCGGTTTTGCCGACATATTTAGGAGCAATGCCATTAAAAACGGGCTTCTGACCGTTGAGTTGTCCGAGCCGGATGTGGATCGCATCTTCGCCCTTGTAGACGCCCACCCGGGGATGACCGCGACGGCCGATCTCCATCGACAGACCCTCGAATGCCACTGTGAGCCTTCGGAGGTGTTTGCTTTCGAGATCGAGGATAGCGCCAGGGACCAGCTCCTGAAAGGCATGGACGAGATCGACATGTCCCTGCAATTCGCTGACGACATCTCCCGTTTCGAGGCCGGACACCAGACCTGGCTCGTTTCCTGACGGCAGGGGCGATCCGATGGCCGCTCCCTCAACCGTCGGTAACGCATCCTTCGGAAGCCGACCCCACACATCGTATGTATTTGTAGAGAATCCCGGAGGTGGCCTTGTAGGGGGGCTGCCGCCAGACCTGCCTTCGGGCCGTCATTTCCCCTTCACTCACCCCCACTGTGATCTCTTTAGCGACCGCGTCGATGGTGATGGAGTCTCCGTTTTTGACCAAGGCGATGGGACCCCCCTCCTGGGCTTCGGGGGTGATATGCCCGACGATGAATCCGTGTGACCCGCCTGAAAAGCGGCCGTCGGTCAGAAGGGCGACATCATTTCCTAAGCCCGCGCCCATGAGCGCCGACGTCGGAGTCAGCATTTCAGGCATCCCTGGGCCGCCTTTAGGGCCCTCGTAGCGAATGATCACCACATCCCCTTTTAGAATCCTCCCCCGCTCAAGATCGGCGAGCATCTCCTCCTCCGAATCGAAGACTCTGGCCGGCCCGGTGAAGGTCTGGCCTTCCTTTCCGGTGATCTTCGCAACGGCTCCCTCGGGGGCGAGATTCCCCCGTAAAATGCGTATGTGGCCGGTTGCCTGAATGGGATTCTCCAGCGGTCGTATGATTTCCTGGCCGTCGGAGAGACCCGCTACCTCCCGGAGGTTTTCAGCAAGCGTGTCCCCGGTGACGGTGAGACAGTCCCC
The DNA here is from genome assembly GCA_942491115.1 of uncultured Desulfobacteraceae bacterium. Classification (GTDB taxonomy): domain Bacteria; phylum Desulfobacterota; class Desulfobacteria; order Desulfobacterales; family UBA5852; genus CALNZV01. The sequence goes on along the minus strand of CALNZV010000020.1, from coordinate 760,265 downwards.
ATGGAGAAGGCCCGCGTCGAGAAGATATTTCATGAGTGCCGGCAGTCCCCCGGCCCGGTCCAGGTCTTCCTGAACGTACCGGCCGCTGGGCTTCATGTCGGCCAGAAAGGGGACCCGGTCGCTAACCCTTTGGAAGTCGTCCAGAGCAAGGGGGACTCCAGCCGCTCTGGCCATGGCGATCAGATGCAACACGGCATTGGTGGAGCCGCCGAGAACCGTGACGACCACCAGGGCATTTTCAAAGGCCTTCCGGGTCATGATATCCTTGGGTTTGATGTCCGCTTCCAAAAGGCGGCGGATGGCGGCTCCGGCTCGACGGCACTCATCCGTCTTTTCCGACGCCTCGGCGGGCCGGCTGGCGCTGTAAGGCAGGGACATTCCCATGGCCTCGATGGCTGATGCCATGGTATTGGCGGTATACATGCCCCCGCAGGCGCCGGCACCAGGACATGCATTCTTGACGATGGCCCGCCGCCGGTCGTCATCGATGTCTCCTGCGAGATATTCTCCATAACTTTGAAATGCCGACACGATATCCAGCTTGAGGTCGTCCAGCCGGCCGGCGCGGATGGTACCTCCGTAAATCATGAGGGAGGGCCGGTTCAGCCGGGCCATGGCGATCAAGCATCCCGGCATGTTCTTGTCGCACCCGGGAAGCGTAATGGCGGCATCGTACCACTGGGCTGCCATGACCATTTCGATGGAGTCCGCGATGAGATCCCTGGACGGAAGGGAGTAGCTCATTCCCTCCGTTCCCATGGAGATGCCGTCACTGACACCGACCGTGTTGAACCGCAGCCCGACGAGGTCGGCGGCGTCGACGCCCTCTTTGACCGCCGCGGCCAGCCGATTCAAGTGCATGTTGCAGGTGTTGCCTTCGTACCAAACGCTGGCGATGCCCACTTGGGCCTTTTCCATATCCGCATCGGTCAGGCCCGCCCCGTAGAGCATGGCCTGGGAGGCCCCCTGGGACTTGGGTTCGGTGATGCGGGAACTGTAGCGGTTGAGTCGTCGAGTCATAATTCCCCCTCGTTGATGGTGGTGACATATGTAAAAAGAGTAGGTCATAAAAGCGCCGGATCAACACGAATAGGATGGCGTGTTGGCGGAAGTGCCCGGTGTCAGGGTTCTGTTCACCATTTTTCAAAGTGACGGTGAGATCTCGTCAATTCTCCCCGGCCGATGAGAGACTGCCATTGCCATCTGCCCTGGACCTCTGGTAATAGGGAACGGGTCTTGTGTCGACCCTGCTCTTTCGGTCTATTCGGCCAGGAGCCGGCCCCTCATCGAGCCGGACATTCATTTCCCTCAAGATGAAACCGTTATCCATCACCAAGGAGGTATGACCATGGCGGCTGCAGATCGTCAGAAACGCAAGAACAATGTCATCAAGGTGTTGAATCAGGCCCGCGCTATGGAGCTTCAGGCCATCACCCAGTACATGAACCAGCATTACGGTCTTGACGACATGGACTACGGAGAATTGGCCGGAAAGATCAAGCTCATCGCCATCGACGAGATGCGCCATGCGGAAAGCTTTGCCGAGCGGGTGAAGGAATTGGGCGGAGAACCGGTGACCGAGCCGGCGGGCAAGGTTGCGAAAGGCCAGGAGGTCGAAACCATTTTCCCATTCGACATCGATCTGGAAGATGATGCGATTGTCGCCTACAACCAGTTTCTTCAGGTGTGCATCAAAAACGGGGACAGCACGAGCGCGAAGATCTTCGAGCAGATCATTGATGAGGAGCAGGCGCATCTGAACTATTTCGAAAATGTGGCGGAGCATATCACCAGGCTCGGATCGGCCTATCTTGCCAAGATTGCCGGGACCTCATCGGCCACGGGACTCGGGTCGTCGGGGTTTGCCGTCAGCGAGGGCGATGCATGAACCATCCTAAACAGCGGTTGACGGGGCATCGGGGGATGTCAGACGATGCTCATCACCGGATATCCGGAAAGAAATCCATCCGGCAATGACCACTATGGGCTGTTACCACCGTCAAGCCACCAAGCGCTCTCCTAAAGGAGGTGCCGCCGGATAGGGATTTTTATTGATCGACAGCGGATCAATCGTTGAAAGGGGCTATCCGCCGGATAGCCCCTTTTTTTTTGGGCCCGGGAGCCCCGTGGTTCGCCTGTCGGCCCTGTTCCCTTCCAAAAGGAGAAAGGAGATGTCAGACTGCGGGGTTTTCATCGATCGCATGGTCAGGGAGAAAGAGAAATGGGCGGAAAGAGGCTCTTTGGACGTCGATGGGCCGCTGCCGCCAGAGGCTATCGGACGGACTGGGTGTTCATGGCATTGGATCGTCAGGGGGATCGGCTGATCTCCGCAGGTCGAGCCTGTTGCATTCAGCCGGCTACCATGATTACCTTCACGTTTTTGGTATGGATTATCATTGGACGAAAGGACGGCTGATCGATGACCCGTGGGAGTGATGCCCAGGTTCCTTCAAGGCCGCTTCTCATCGACGGGGGCATGGGCAGAGAGCTCAGAGCCCGGGGCGTGGAGGTGCCGGATACCATCTGGTCGGCTGCCGCCCTGATCACCGATCCCGATGTGGTCCGGAGGATCCATGAGGACTACATCGAGGCCGGTGCCGATGTGATCACCACCAACACCTACGGCCTCATTCGGACCGATCTGGCTAAGAATGGCATCGACGATCGTTTTGCCGATCTCAACCGCCTGGCCTGTCGCCTGGCAGAAGAGGCGAGACGCCGAGCGGGTCGTCGCGTCGCTCTGGCTGGATCCCTGCCGCCTCTTCGGGGCAGTTTCCGTCCCGACCGGGTGGGCCCCTTCGATCTTCTCCTGGGCCACTACCGGGAGCAGGCAGAGCTGCTGGCGCCTTATGTAGATCTTATGCTCTGTGAGACCATGTCCAGCGCCGCCGAGGCCAGAGCTGCCGCCACCGCTGCCTGCGCCACCGGAAAACCGGTCTGGGTGGCCTTTACCCTCCACGAAGACCGGTCCGGACGGCTGAGGAGCAGGGAGTCTCTCTCCGAGGCCATCGAGAACCTCTCCGACCTTCCCATATCCGGTGTTCTGGCCAACTGCTGCGCCCCGGAAAGCATCACGGCCGCCATGGGGCCTCTGGCGGATGCCGGCATTCCCTGGTTCGGTGGATACGCCAACACCTTCGAGCCTATTCCGGAAGACTGGCTACTCGACGGCGATGGGGAGTCAGATGGGGCGCTGGCCTTGAGGGAAGATCTGGATCCTGAGGCCTACGCAGACCATGTTCGTCAGTGGCTGGCAGGGCGCGCGACCGTGATAGGGGGCTGTTGCGGAACCGGGCCCGCCCATATCGAGCGGTTGAGGCGCCTCATCGACGGGTAGCATCGGAATTTCCCTTCGTACCGACGCCGGTAGAAAACGATATTGGAATAGACCAATGGAATCGACCGACACAGGATCATCGATACCAACGGCACTGTTGAGACTTGCCACCGAAGACGATCTTGCCCAGATCGTCGCCATCTACAACGCAACGGTGCCCACCCGCCTGTCCACGGCGGATACCGAACCGGTCGCCCTTTCCCATAAATGGGACTGGTTCCGCCGACACACGCCCTCCCATCGGCCCATTCTAGTGTATGAAGCCGATAGCGGCATCGGGGCCTGGGTGTCCTTCGAGCCTTTTCACGAGCGCCCGGCCTACCGTGCTACCGCCGAGATCAGCATCTATGTGGCCGCCTCCCACCAAGGCCGAGGATTAGGGGGCCGTATACTGGACGAGGCTGTCCAAATGGCCCCGGATCTCGGCATCAAAACCCTGGTAGCGCTTGTCTTCTCCCACAATGTGCCGAGCCTGGGGCTCTTTTTCTCCCGACACTTCGAGGAGTGGGGACGGCTGCCCGATATCGCCGAAATGGATGGCCGGAACTTCAGTTTGTCCATTCTGGGAAAGCGGATCACCCGATGACCGCCCGTTCGGTTAGTGGGCGCATTTAGTCACATATGTGAAATTATTATTGAAAAAAAACACATAAATGAAATAAATAGTGGCTGGTCCCCGGATGCTGCCGGTGGCTGGATCGACCCCAGGATCCGTCATCACCAGGAATTCCCATGGGGATGATATAGGATGCCTCCAGGATCCGTTTTTTGGTATAGGCATTGCAGCCTCGGGATACCCTTATCGTCTTTGAATCGGACCGGCGGTCGACCTTCCTCCGGATTTGCAAAAATCAGATTTTGGGTTAAAAGAGAGCCTTCGGAAACGGCGACCGCTGCGATGCCGACGAAGCCCCGCCTCGATCCCTTACAAAAGGACATTATATGAGCACTGAGCAGGAACTTCGAGAGATGCTGAAGGGGGCCATTCACCTGAGGGCCCGGATGTACTACTATATCTTCTGTGAATTGAGGGCGGAGGTCGGCGAGGACAAGGCAACCTCACTCATGAAGCGGGCCATTGCAAGGGGAGGGAGCGACATCTGCGATCGCTTCAAACCCTATGCCCCAGGGGATATGGAGGGGTTGAGGAACGCTTTTCTCGACTGGGTACCCGACAAGGGCGCCATGTTCCAACCTGAGGTCTGCGCCTGCAGCGACGACTACGGTCTTGAAATCCAATTCCACGCCTGCCCCCTTAAGGAGGCATACGACGCCATGGGGCTTTCCGATGAAGAAAAGGAAAAGATTCTGGCAATCGCCGCCGCCATCGATCATGGTCTTTTCACCGGGGCGGGATTCACGTTTTCGTCCGAAACCTGGACGCCGGGCCGTCAGGGATGCTGCCGCCTCCATGTAAAGCCCGGGAAGCCGGTCGTCGACTGAAGTCTCGGCTTCGAATCATCAATCGTTGTCATACTAAAGCTGCGAGGAGACGTTCATGAAATCCCTATCGCTGATTACCATCATAACCGCATTACTCATCGTGTCCGTAAGCCCTGCCATGTCCCAGGATTCCATTTGCATCGGATACTCCCTGCCCCTGACCGGAGAGCATGCGCAGTACGGCGACGTGTTTCGGAACTCCGCAAAACTCAGGCTCGAGGAGTTCAACGGGTCTGGGCGGATTCCCGCCACCGTGACCATCACCTTCGAGGATTCAAAGTCGGACCCCAAGGAGGCCATCAATATCGCCAACAAATTTTTGGACGACGAGTGCATTGTTGGCGTGGTGGGGGACTTTACGAGCACCGTTTCCATGGCGGCCGGCAGAGTCTATGCCAAGGGAGGCATGCCCCAGTTGAGCCAGACGGCCTCCCATCCGGACTACGTCAAGGTGAGCACCTGGCAGTTCAGAAACATCACCACCCAGGCCTATGAGGGCCCCTTCGTTGCCGATTGGACGAAGGACATGGGCTTCGGGACCTATGGGATCATCGCCATTCAGAACGATTGGGGGATCAGCGCGGCGGAGAACTTCAAAAAGGCCGTCGAAGAGAACGGCCAGAAGATCGTCTCGATCGAGTACTTCAATCCGGGCGCCCGGGACTATCGGTCCATTCTCACCAAGATCAGCCGGAAAAAACCCGACGTCATCTACGCCTGTATGATGTACGAGGAGGGCGCCATGCTGATGCAGCAGGTTCAGCAGCTCGGCATCGAATCCACCATATTTGCCACCTCATCCCTTTACTCGCCAAAATTGCTGGAACTGGCCGGAGACACCGCCAACGGTCTTTACCTGTCGACCACGTTCATGCCGACCAGCCCGGAGCCCCATATCAAGAAGTATGTGGAAACCTATCAGGCCGCCTATGGGTCGGAACCCAACATGTTCGCCGCCCAGGCCTACGATGCCGTGGGGATCATGCTGGACGCCGTCGCCAGAGCCTATGAGAAAGACCCCAGTGTCACCCGGGCAGCCGTTCGCGATGCCTTGGCCGGCACCAGCGAATATCCGGGGGTCACCGGCGCCACCTCCTTCGATCCGGAGACCCGGGAGCCGGTCAAAAGCCTTGCCCGCATGCAGGTGAAAAATCTTCAGTTCGAACTGGTCGAATAGGGTCGCCGACCCGATCATGTCTCATCGGCGGATACCGGGCACAGAGTGCCCCCAGGTTTGCCGATGAGACATTGCGAAGGACTGGAGATGTTTGACGCTTATTTTTTCCAGCAGGTGGTCAACGGACTTTCCGTCGGCATGGTCTACGCCCTGATTGCCATTGGATTTACCCTGATTTTCGGGGTGCTCAACGTGGTGAATTTCGCCCACGGCGAAATGTACACCATCGGGGCCTTCGCCGGGTTGCTGCTGATCACCGCCGTCAACCCGCCCCTCTGGCTGGCCTTCGGCTTTGCCCTCGCGGCAGGGGGATTGGCCGGCATCGGACTCGAGCGGATCGCCTTCAAGCCCTTCCGGCGGTTTCGGGACGAGGCCAGCATCAAGTCCAAGGCCATGCGGGAATCGACCCTGCTGAGCTCCCTTGCGGTCTCCATCCTGATCAAGGAGGCCATCCAGCACTTGTTCGGCGCCGAGATGCAGGCCATCCCCCAGCACTATCTCCTGACGGACCCGATTCCCATAGGCCCCCTCACGTTCAGTTCCGGCCAGTTCGTCATCCTGATCAGCTCCGCCGCCATGCTCTTCTCCCTTCAGTATCTGCTTTACCGGACGAAGATCGGGCTTGCCATCCGGGCCATCAGCAACAATCCTTTGGGAGCTCAGAGCGTTGGCATCAACACCGACCGCACCATTATCGCCACCTTCGCCGTGGGATCCATGCTGGGCGGAGCCGCTGGCCTGATGGTGGGCCTCTACTACGGAGCCATCTTCCCCCACATGGGATTCGCGCCGTCGGTCAAGGCCTTTGTCGCCATGGTCATGGGGGGGCTGAGTTCCATCCCCGGGGCTGTGGTCTGTGCCCTGATTTTAGGCGTCAGCGAATCCATCGCCACGGATTTTATCAGTGCCGGATGGAGCGACATGGTCGCCTACAGCTTTCTCATTCTCACCCTCATCTTTTTCCCCAGCGGCATCTTCGGCCGGGGTCGGGAGCGCGTCTGATGGCCAATCGATACTGGATTCCCGCCCTTCTGGTGCTTTTCATTTTCGGGGCGTTGCCCATGGCGCTCAATGCAGCGGCATCGAGCTATTTCTTCCAGCTGGCGAACATTTCCTACATTTTTATCATCCTCGCGGTGAGCATGAATCTGATTACGGGCACCACCGGGCTGCTGACCCTGGGGCATGCCGCCTTCTATGGCATCGGCGCCTACACGGCCGCTCTGTTGTCTACCCACTTCGGCTTGCCGTTCCTGATCACTCTCCCGTCGGCAGGGGCCGTTGCCGCGATGTTCGGCGTGGCGGTGGCCCTGCCCACCATGCGGCTGGTTTTCATCTATTTTGCCGTTGCGACCCTTGCCATCGGTGAGATCATCTATGTGACCCTGCTCAATTGGGTCGGCTTTACCCGAGGCCCCATGGGCATATTCGGGATTCTGCCCATGGATCTGTTCGGAATTCCCGTCGAGAGTCGTCTGGGGATTTACTACCTGGTGGCCGCCGTCACCTGGCTGTCGGTCTACTGCATCTACCGGCTGACCCACTCCTACTACGGCAACGCGCTGCGGTCCGTCCGGGAGGACGACCAGTGCGCCGAGGCCATGGGAATCAACGTGGTGACGCTGAAAATCCAAGTGTTTGGGGTCAGCACCTTTTTTGCCGGTGTCGCGGGCGCTCTCATTGCCCACACTGCCGGCTACATCAGCCCAGATTATTTCAAATTTTCAGAGTCTATCCAGATTCTGGCCATGGTAGTGGTGGGCGGCCTGGGAAGCGTTCCCGGGGCGATTATCGGGGCCCTGCTCCTGATCCTTCTCCCAGAAGCCACCCGTGACTTTGGAGACTGGCGGCTCATGGCCGTTGGGATGGTCATGTTCCTCTCCATTTTGTTCATGCCCAAAGGGCTTTTTGGCGAGATTTCGTCGGTGGAATTCGTGCGACGCCGCATCGGGGCGGCATGGTCGGGCGGTCGACAGCCGATGGGGTGGCGCTGATGACGTCTCCCCTGTTCATTTGCGAAAACGTCTCCCGGCGTTTTGGGGGCCTGGTGGCGGTGGACGATGTCTCCCTCGTGCTCAATGTCGGAGATCTGGTGGGATTGATCGGCCCCAACGGTGCGGGGAAAACCACCTTCTTCAATTGTATTACCGGTTTTACGCCACCGTCCGAGGGTCGGGTGCGCTTCGACGGGGAAGACATAACGGGATTGAAGCCATTCCTAGTGGCCAAGAAAGGAATTGGGCGCACCTTTCAGAACCTGCGGATCATGCCCAACATGACCGTCTTTGACAACGTGAGCATCGGCGCCATCGGTCGCCGGGGCCACAGCATGATCCGAACCCTTTGGCCCGTCTCCCGAAACGGCATCGACCGACAAATCAGCGAAACATCCTGGGAGATACTGGAACAGGTGGGGTTGTCCGGCGAGGCCCACCACTTGGCGGCAAATCTGTCCTACGGCAAACGAAAATACCTGGAAATCGCCAGAGCCCTGGCGACCGAGCCCAGGCTTCTCATTTTAGATGAACCCGCGGCCGGTCTCAATGAGGACGAAACCCGTGAATTGGCCGGCTTCATTGCCCGACTCCACGAAGCCGGCATGCCCATCATCCTGGTGGAGCACGATATGTCCCTGGTGATGAGCATCTGCAGCCGGGTGATGGTCATGGCCTCGGGGAGGAAAATCGCCGACGAATCCCCTGCCGCCGTTCAGGAGAACCCGGCGGTTCTGGAAGCCTACCTGGGGGGAGAAGAATGCCAGTTTTAGAGGTGGCGGATCTGGACGTCAGAATCGGACTCCAACAAATTCTTTTCGGGGTGTCCGTTGCTGTCGAGGACGAGGCCATCGTCGCCGTGCTGGGGGCAAACGGTGTGGGAAAAACCACCCTAATGCGCGCCGTGACGGGCATCTACAAGGTAACGGGGGGACGCGTCCGCTTTTTTGGAGAAGATATCACCAACATGAGCTCCCACCGGATCGTTGCCCGGGGCATCAACCAGTGCCCCGAGGGACGGCAGATCTTCTCCAACATGACCGTTTTGGAAAACCTTAAGATGGGGGCCTACCACCAGCCGAAACGACGGTTTGAAGAAGATGCGGGCAAGGTATTTTCCCTCTTCCCTGTGCTGGCCGAGCGGAGAGCCCAGCAGGCGGGCTCTCTTTCCGGAGGCGAGCAACAGATGCTCGCCATCGGGCGGGCCCTCATGGGGCGTCCTCAGCTTCTGCTGATGGACGAACCGTCCCTGGGTCTTGCACCGATACTCGTCAAGCAGATTTTCGATATGATTCGTCGAATCCGTGGGGAAGGGTGTGCCATTTTACTGGTAGAGCAGAACGCCAGAGCGGCTTTGTCCGTGGCGGACTATGCCTACATCATGGATGCAGGGCGGATTACCCTCGAGGGCAAGGCCCCCGATCTCCGCCGTGAGCGGGCTGTCGAGGCGGCTTACCTGGGCGGCCATTTGCACCGGAAAACCGGTTGAGGGTTGGCGGATGGGGGCCTGAGATCCCGTTCAGCCGGCGAGGGTTAAGCCGTGTTCCTTGACCGTATGGGCCATGCGGCACACCGCCGCCGAAAGGGCCTTCGACCATGCCTCCGGTACGGTACCGTCCGCGGCCGCAGCGACCATCATGGGTTCGACCGTCTTATGAAAGGTGGCGATGGCTTTTTCCAGAACCCCCCCCTTGGTGGCGGCGCCAACGGCATGGTGATTCAGAACCGCCCTGGTTTCAGCCTGGGTGGTGTGGAGGATGAGGTCGAATCCCCTGCCCAGGATCCTTCGAGCCGCCTCCGCCGGGAAGCCGATTTCGCGGTAGAACCGACCCACCCCCTCGTACCAGCCGTGGGCAACAGCGGCCAGGAACATGGCCGGAAAACCGTCGAGAGCACTCTCCGTTGCCGGCGTGGAAATCCGCGGGCAATAGCCGGTGGTCGCCTGCACCCTTGCCCGCAAGAATTCCCCAACCCTGTTGTGGTGAATCGGGTACCCCCGGTCGATCAGGATGTCAGTCACAGCCGGAACCACCCGCCACAGACTAAATAGGGTGCAGGTCCCTCCCAGCATGGGGACCAGGGCATCAGGGGTTACCTCAACATAGGCGCCCTGGCTTTTAAAAATGCGCTTCAGACGTTGATTGGCATCTTGGGGCCAGGGGGCTGGGAAGCTGCAGACGTAATACCCCGCATCCGTCACCGGTTTGCCGGCGATTCGGCTCACGTTGTTGGGAATAATATTGACGACCTTGATATCCGGACCCAGGACATCCCGGTAGTGCTGGCCCCCGGGAAGGGGAGGGAAGGCGTAGATATCGGGAAGATCCCGTCCCTGGGTCCGGCACTCCTCGACGTAGGGCTTGAGGTCGGATTCGATGAGGGCCGGCGCCACGGTTGGGGGTGGGGCGAAGAAGACGATGTCGGGGCGGGTGCGTTGGAGGGCCTCCAGATTGCCGTGAAGCTGGACCGGAATGCCGAAAACCGCCTGCTTTCTCTGAATATCGGGGGCATCGGCGGTGGTGGCCACGGCCCGTCGATCAAGGTCATCGCCGCCCAGAGCGCCCTCGATGCAGTGCCAGATGACTTCCATGAGATTGCCGAGGCCGATGATGGTGAAGCGAACGCTGCTGTCCGGTTTCATGAGCGGTTCTCCATGGGTTGGGGAAAAAGGGACGCCGGAGTCTATCCGAACCGACAGTCGAAAATCAATTCATTGCTGCTGCCGTCACAACGGCATCCGGCCCAAGCCCGTTGAAGGAGGTCCACAATGACCGAGGAGATGATGTCCGTATCCGAGGCGGGGCGCCAGGTGACCCTGGCCCTGAGGCGCCTTGCCATCTATCATGCGACCATGGTGGCCGTTCTCAAGGAGACGCTTGGAGATGAAAAGGGGCAGGCGCTGTCTGAGGCCGTCGCCGATCGCTACGGAGAGACCATCGGGCACATGGCCCGGGCCCGCACCGATGCCCTCGGGCTTTCGCCGGACGAGGCCAATTATGCCGAAGATCTGCCTTCCTTAGGATTCGACGCCGAACGGGTGGCGGATGCTCCCTGGACCGTTCGGGTCCATCACTGCCCCCTGGCGGCCACCTGGAGGGAAATGGGGTGCCCCCAGGACGGAGAGATCTACTGCCGGGTGGATTCGGCAAAATACGATGCCTACAACCCCGGGCTCGCCTGCCGACATACCGTCCACACCCTTCGGGACGGCACCTCCTATTGCGAACTGGTCGTATCGCCGAAAACGATCGGGTCCGATCGATGAACCGCCGATGCCGCCAGGGGCCGTGAGAAGAGAAGGGCCCGACATTCAAACCCTCTGTCCCTATAGAAGCGGTGGGCGGACTCCCGGTGCGCCGCCGAGTCCAGCTCCAGACAGCGGCATCCCCGTGCCGACGCCTCCTCGGCCAGCCGATCCAGAAGCCGGCTGCCGATGCCGGCGCCCCGGTGGCGCTCACTGACGACCAGTTCATCGATATAGGCCATGGGGCCGGCGTTCCAGAGGCAGGTCCGTACCGTCATCGAGGCAAACCCCACCACCGCGCTGTTCCCGACGGCCGATACATACACCTGGGCCGGCGCCGCCAGGGCGGTCTCGAAGATCGGTCTCAGCAATCCCGGATCCTCTGTTGCGGTCGGCATCAGTTGCAGGATCAGCACCGCCACCGCCTCGAAATCCTCCGGAACCGTGGGTCGAATAATCATGGCCGTTTCCCTCCTCTTCACTGATCGTAAACGCTGTCGGGTGGATGTATCAATACAGGAGGCGGGGGATCAAGTATTGAAAAAAATGGCCCTGTCGTGCCATAGAGAACCGGTGAATAGGGGAGGGCGGGGTCCGCGATAGAGACTGTTGTGGGAATGGAGGATCATCGATGACCGCCATTGTGCTGAAAGCCGCCGGCCTGTGGTTGATTCTGCCCTTTGTCGGAATCCTGAACGGTATCGTCCGCGAGACGGTGCTGACGCCAATCTTTGGGCGCGGGATGGCCCTGCCCTTCAGCAGTGTCAGTCTATCGCTTCTCGTCATTGGCGTATCCGTCGCCGTTATCCCCCGGCTGGGTGCCGAGAGCCGTGGCGCCTATTGGGGGGCGGGGGGCATCTGGACTCTGCTCACCGTTGTCTTCGAGCTTTGCCTCGGCCGGTGGGGAGCAGGCAGATCCTGGCCGGAACTCCTCCGGGTCTTCGACATTCGAACCGGCGACTTGATGCTTTTGGTGGTGGCGGTCGCCGCCGTCTCCCCGTATCTGGCTGCCCGAATTCGCGGTCTGATCTAAAAGGACAGAGGCGATATGAGCCTTGCCGAAACGACCCTGTCCGACATCGTTCGCCTGAGGCGTGAATTCCACCGGCATCCGGAGCGATCCGGCTGCGAGGAGCAAACGGCCCGCCGGATTGAATCGTTTTTTAAAAGGCTGAGCCCCGACGATCTCTTGATCGGGCTGGGCGGATTCGGCATCGCCGCCGTCTTCGACAGCGGCACGAAGGGGCCCAGTGTGCTGCTGAGGGCGGAACTGGATGCCGTTCCGATCCAGGAAGCGGGGGTGCGGTCCCACAGGTCGACGGTGCCGTCCATGTCCCATGCCTGCGGACACGACGGCCACATGGCCATTCTCTGCGCACTGGCTGCCTGGCTCGCCCGGTGCCGGCCCGTCAAAGGGCGGGTGGTGATCCTTTTCCAACCCGCCGAGGAGACCGGGGCCGGTGCGGCATCCGTGATGGGGGACCCGCGCTTCGCCGCCATCGCCCCCGATCATGTGTTCGCTCTCCACAACATGCCGGGGTTTCCCGAGGGTGTGGTGGTCATTCGGGCCGGCCCATTTTGCCCTGCATCCATAGGCATCATTTTCAGATTTCAGGGGAGAACTGCCCATGCGGCCCAACCCGAGACAGGAAGAAGTCCTGCCCTTCCCATGTGCCGGCTCGTGGACGGGCTGCCACGGTTGGGGCGGAATCCGGACGTTCCTACGTCGTTGCCATTGGTCACGGTGGTTCATGCCCGACTGGGTGAGCCCGAGGCCTTCGGCATGGCTCCTGGATCGGCCGAGGTAATGGCCACCCTGCGCAGCGAAACGAATCGGGGGCTTTCCAATCTGGTGGACAGGGGAATCGGGATGGCCGAATCCGCAGCAGCGGCGGCCGGTGTGACTCTGGAGATTGACCGCCGGTCTCCCTTTCCCGCCACGGTCAATAGGGAAAGGGAGACCGGCGTCGTTGCGGCCGCCGCCGACAGCGTCGGTCTGCCCATCCATCGTCTGGCCCATCCGCTCCCTTGGTCGGAAGACTTCGGGCGGTTCACCGCCCGGTTCGGAGGGGCGCTGTTCGGACTGGGCGCCGGTCGGGCCATGCCCGACCTCCACCACCCGGACTACGACTTTCCGGATTCATTGATTCCCAAGGGGTGCGCCCTTTTCCAATCCATTCTTGGCCAGCTACTGGTCTGACGGCCAGGGACGGTCCAACCCATCTTCCGGCCGGGATTCGACTGGAGTCCAATGACCGACACTTTCGACATCACGAACTGGACGGAGCCGGAAGCCATTGTGGTTTTAGGGGTCCCCCTCGACCGGCATTCCTCGTTTCTTCCGGGTGCCGCCAAGGCCCCCGGTGAGATTCGAAAGGCGCTGTTCAGCAACCACACCACCCTTTGTGCGGAAAACGGCACGGATCTGGGTGCCGAGGCAAGATGGCGGGACGGGGGAGATCTCCGCTTTCCGAACCCGGGGGCAGCCCTAAAGGACATCGAGTCCATCTTTTCTGGCCACCTCGGCCGGGGCAGGCGGATCATCGCCCTGGGCGGAGATCACGCCATCACTTTCCCCATCGTCGGCGCCTACGCCCGGTCGTATCCAAACATCGGCATCCTTCATCTCGACGCCCATCCGGATCTCTACGATGACCTCGACGGCGACCGGTATTCCCATGCCTGCCCCTTCGCCAGGATCATGGAGAGCGGCATCGCCGGCCGGCTGGTCCAGGTCGGAATCCGGACCCGAACGCCCCACCAGAGGGATCAGGCGCGCCGCTTCGGTGTGGAGACGGTTGAAATGAAGGACTTTTCTTCGAACATCACCCCGGCCTTCGAAGGGCCGGTCTATCTGTCGATAGACCTGGACTGCCTGGATCCCGCCTTTGCCCCCGGGGTCTCCCATCACGAGCCCGGCGGGCTGTCCACACGGGATGTCCTTCGCACTATCCAGGAATTTGAGGGGCATCTCGTGGGCGCGGATATCGTCGAACTCAACCCGGACCGGGACATTCATGGCATGACCGCTGCCGTAGCCGCCAAGTTGCTGAAGGAACTGTTGGCCCGGATGTTGTTGGATCGATAACCGGAAGCACAGGCCTTCCCGCGACCCGATTCCGCCCTCCTACAGTCACTTTGCCCCTACGAATGATCAGACGATCCGACTCAACCGCCACCTGCCATCCACGAGGCCCCGTGGATGACCAGGGCGTAACGGGCGCCTTTCCCGAGGGCCACCCAAATCGTGAACGGGACGGGAGGAATACGGACGACGCCGGCGACCAGGGTGAGGGGGTCCCCGATCACCGGCAGCCAGGCAAGGACCAGCAAGGGGCTACCCCATCGTCTGATCAGACCCTCGGCACGGGCCCGCCGCTTCGGGTCGAACCGCACCCAACGGGACAGGAGGAAACGGTCCCCGCACCGTCCGATCAGATAATTGACCCATGCCCCCAGGGTGTTGCCCAGGGTCGCGGTGGCCAGGATGTCAAGGGGAGCGAAGCCCTTCGCGGCCATGGCCGCCACCATCGCCTCCGATCCCAGGGGGAAAAGGGTGGCGGCGAGGAAGCTTGCGAGAAACAGGCCGGCGTAGCTGCTGCCGGTCAGCATGGGTCGGGGGTGTCGGCCGGTGGCAGAGGGCTGGGGGGTGGTCCCAGCTTGTAGCGGATCCTCAGGGTGCCGTTGTCAAAATCGGTGGATGTGATCCGAAAGATCCCTATTTCTGCGGTGTGGGACACATGGTGGCCGATACATGGACAGGCGTCGTAGTCGCCCACCCGGACGATTCGCAGGATTTCCCCTGCTGATTCCGGCAGGCGGAGAAGGTTGAAGTCCGCCTGGGCCTGGGCCCTGGACACCGTGGCGTCGGTTACCGGCAAATCCGCTTCGATAACCCCATTCACGGCGTCGGCGATGGCGGACTCTTCATCCGTCGTCAGGGGCCGGTCAAACCGGTAGTCGCACTTGGACTTCTTCTTTTCGATGTGGGCGCTGACGCATCGTCCGCAGCCGAACATCCGGTCCATGGTTTGGTTTAGAATATGTTCGGTCGTGTGCATGCGAGGGTCGTAGCGTTTGGACATGAAGCCGTTCCCTGGTTTGGGTCCATCGGGGCGTATCGGGTGGTAGCGCCGCCCATCGGCGGGTGAATCGCCCGCGGGATCTATACACAAGATAAGGGACGCCACGGCCAAAGGCCGATCGGAACCCTCAGAGGATGCGGGAGAACACCCGTTCAAAGTTTCCTCCCAGGATTTTCGCCACCGCTCCGTCCGAATAGCCCCGTCGGAGCAACCCTGCCGTGATGTCGGGAAATCGGCCGTGGCCGTCGATCACATCCCTCGACTGGGGTCCAAGGGGCAGACGGTGCCAGTTTTCGAACCCGTCGCACAGGTCTAGCCCGATACCCACATGATCGATACCGGCGATCGTCACGGCGTGGTCCACATGATCAAGAAAATGTTCGACGGTGGCCTTGCCGGGGTCGTCGTGGAGGAATTTGTCGATGGCGTTGATGCCCATCACCCCCCCTTTTTCGGCCAGGGCCTCGATCTGCCGGTCCGAGATATTCCGCGGGATATCCGTCATCGCCCGACAATTGGAATGGGAGGCGATGATCGGTCCGGCAGCTGTGGTCATGACGTCCCAGAACCCCTCATCGTTCAGGTGACTGACATCGATGACCATGCCCAGGGTCTGGGCTTTTTCCACTAGCGCCGTTCCAAATGCCGTAAGTCCGCCGGTTTTCCCCCGCCGGGCCTCCTGGAAGCAGCACCCGTCTGCCGCGTGGTTCCGTCGGCTCCAGGTCAGCCCCAATCCCCGAACTCCCAGCTCGTAGAAGGCTCGCAGCAGTCCCAGATCGGCCCCGATGGGGTCGGCCCCCTCAAGAGACAGAAGGAGCGCGACCTCCCCCGACTCCCTCGCGGAACGGACGGCGGTCATGGAGCGGCACACCCTGGCGAGGCCCGGAGAGGCCTCCAGATCCTCAATTAGTCCCACGATCTCACCCAGAGCCCGTCGGAGGCCCATCTCGGGGAGGAAGAAATCTTCGACGAATACGGCCGCCACCGCCAGGTCGATTCCCCCATCGACCATCCCCGGGTGGTGGCGGGTTTTGTACACGCAAGATTCCCCGCGTTCCCGCCGGTTGAGAATATCGAAGGGCAGATCGAAGTGAGCGTCCACCACGAAGACCTGTCGGTGGAGTTCGGCCGGGGTCGGGGGTGTCGGGTCGTTCATCGGTTATACCGTCCTTATCGGTGGTTAGGTGCTGTTGCCGGTTCGGGATGAAACGGCCGACGGGCGATCATTCCTCGGCGCTGAAATCAACGAAGGCGTCCACCGCCTTCCGGTCATATCCCAGGCTCGCCGTCAGAAGCTGTCGGGTGTAGGGGTGTGCCGGCTGCTTCCGCCTCAGGGACTCGGCGTCGAGAAACTCCACGATGAGACCGTTGTTCATGACGGCCAGTCGGCTGCACATGTGAGAGATCACCGCCAGATCATGGCTGACCAGGATATAGGTCATCCCGAGACGTTTTCTCAGGGCGTCGAGCAGGTTCAGCACCTCGGCCTGAACCGACACATCCAGGGCCGAAGTGGGTTCGTCCAGAAGCAGGATCCGGGGTTCGAGAATGAGCGCCCGGGCCACCGCCACCCGTTGACGCTGGCCCCCGGACAGCTGGTGAGGGTATCGGAAGCGAAAAGCCGGGCCCAATCCGACCTCGTCCAGAGCTCTCCGGATTCGCTCATCCGCATTCTTCAGCCGGTGAATGGCCACCGGCTCGGACAAGATCCGGTCCACCGTGTGCCGGGGGTGAAGGGAGCCGTAAGGGTCCTGGAACACCATCTGGACGGCTTTGAAAAAGGAAAGGTTCCGGCGGGCTCCCTGGTCCCGTCCATCGATGGTGATCCTCCCGGACCACCGGTTGATCAGGCCGCACAAGGCCCTCAGCACCGTGCTCTTCCCCGAACCGGATTCTCCAACAAGACCGAAGACTTCTCCTTCCGCCACGCTAAATGAGATGCCTTTCACTGCATGGAGGGCTCTGGATCCACGGCCGAATCGGACCGAGAGAGCGTCGACGTCAATCATCGCCGTTCTCCAGCCAGGCGGGGTCCCGCTTGAGAACCGCCAGGGTCTCCCGGCGATGGTCGATTTTGGGCAGGCAACCCAGCAGCCCTCTCGTGTAAGGGTGACGGGCGTTTGAAAGCTCCGAGGCCCGGCAGACTTCCATGATCCGCCCGCCGTACATGATGATGACCCGATCGCAGAAGGAGGCGACCAGGTTGAGATCGTGGCTGATGAAGATGAGCCCCATTCCCCTCTGGGTCACCAGGTCGTCCAGGATGGCGAGGAGCTGAAGCCGGATGGTGACATCCAGGGCCGAGGTGGGCTCGTCGGCAATCAGCAGATCCGGGTTAGAGGCCAGCATCATGGCGATCATGATCCGCTGACCCATCCCCCCCGACACCTCATGGGGATAGGCACCGAAGACCTGCTCCGGATTTCGTATTCGGACGGCTTCCAGCATGTCGAGGGAGCGTCGCTTGGCTTCGGAGGCCCCGGCCTGGTCATGTATTTCATAGGCCTCGGCTATCTGGCGGCCGACGGTCATGACCGGGTTCAGGGAATATTTGGGATCCTGCATGACCATGGAGATCCGCCCTCCCCGTATATGCCTCAGTTGGCGAGGGCTGGCGGCGAGAAGATCGATGCCCTCAAAGGTCAGTTTCCGGGCCTTCACCCGGCCTGGTGGCCGGATCAGCTTCAAAATGGCGCGGCAGGTCACCGACTTGCCGGAGCCGGACTCGCCCACGATTCCCAGCTTTTCCCGGCCCATGGCAAAACTGACTCCCCGGACGGCCCTCACGGTTTCCTTTCGGGTGGAGAAGGTGACGGAAAGGGCGTCGATATCCAGAAGGGGGGTCACCTATCGCACCTCCGCTTTAGGATCGAGAACGTCCCGCAGTCCGTCGCCCAGAAGGTTGAAGCCCAGGCTCACGATGAAGATCGCCACCCCCGGCATGGTGGCGACCCACCACTGGTCGAGAAGAAATTTGCGGCCGCTTGAAATCATTGCTCCCCACTCGGGTAGGGGGGGCTGGGCGCCGAGCCCAAGAAACCCCAGGCCTGCCGCTGTCAGGATGATGCCGGCCATATCGAGGGTGACCCGGACGATGAGAGAGGAGGTGCACAGAGGGACGACGTGACCCCAGACGAGCCGAAGCGGACCGGCGCCCTGGATGCGGGCGGCGCTGATGAAATCGGCATCCCGGATGGTCATGGTTTCGGCACGGGCAATCCGGGCGTAAGGGGGCCAAGAGGTGACGGCGATGGCGATGATGGCGTTTTCGATGCCGGGCCCCAGCGCGGCAACGAAGGCAAGGGCCAGAATCAGCTTTGGAAAGGCCAGAAAGATATCGGTCACCCGCATCAGGACGGCATCCAGGACGCCCCCGGCATAGCCAGCCGTCGTCCCGATAAGCAGCCCCACGGGGGCGGCGATCACCGCCACCAGAACGACGACATACAGGGTCAGGCGCGACCCGTAAATGATCCGGGAGAGGATGTCCCGCCCCAGCTCGTCCGTCCCCAGCCAGTGATCAGTGCTCATGGGCAGAAGACGCGCGGTCAAATCCGGCGCGTTGGGGGGATAAGGGGCGATAACCGGCGCCAACGCCGCCACCAGAAGGAGAATGACGATGACAGTCAGTCCGATGACCGCAAGCCGGTTTCCCCGAAAGGAAAGCCATGCCCCGTATGCCCTTCCCATCCGCGCCTGGAGCCTGGAACCTGGTGTGGCGGTCAGCAGCCATGCGTGAAGGGAGTCGGAGGGTATCGTCACCGGAAATGTCCTCAGGGTTAAGGGTTAACGGCCGGAGGGGCTCAGCCAATCCCAAGCAGTCGATATTATCGGGCTCGGGGGTCCAGGAGCCGATACAGCAGGTCCGACAGAAGGTTGATGCCGATGAAAACCGACCCCACCACGATAGTCCCGCCCAAAACCGCATTCATGTCCGCGCTGAGAAGCGACTGGGTCAGGTAGAATCCCAGCCCGGGCCAGGCGAAGACGGTTTCGGTGAGCACCGAGCCCTCCAGCAGGCTGGCGTAGGACAGGGCGATCACCGTGACCAGGGGCACCCTGACATTGCCCAGGGCATGAATCCAGACGGTCCGCCACTCGCTGACTCCTTTTACTCTCGCGGTGGTCACGTATTCCTGGTTCAATTGCTCGATCATGAAGCTTCGGGTCATACGGCTGATGTAGGCAAGAGAGAAATAGCCCAAAATGGCCGCCGGCAGCACCAGGTGGGAAAGCGCGTTTCCGAAGATGTCCCAATCTCCGGCCAGGGCGCTGTCGATCAAAATGACACCGGTGACCGACGGGATCATACCGGCATAGAACACATCCAGTCTTCCCGGCCCCGGAACCCAGTCCAGCTTCCCGTAAAAGAGCACCAGGCCCATCAGGCCAAGCCAGAATACCGGGACGGAGTAGCCGAAAAGCCCTAAAACACGAATGACCTGATCGGGCCACCGTCCCTGGTAAACCCCGGCGGCGACTCCCATGGGGATCCCGAAGAGCACACCGAAGAAGGTGGCCATGGTGGCCAGTTCGAGGGTGGCCGGGAACACCCGCAAAATGTCATTGATCACCGGGTTGGCCGTCAGTACGCTTTGGCCCAGATCCCCATGGGCGATGTTGCCGAGATACACCCAGAACTGCTGGTAGAGGGGAAGATGGAGGCCGAGCTCCACCCTGACCCTCTCGTAGACCTCGGCCGATGCCCGGTCTCCGACCGCCGAGAGGACGGGGTCGATGGGCACCACCCGACCAATGAGGAACGTAACCAAGAGGAGCCCCAGAAAGGTCAGGGCGACGGACACCGCCACACCCATCAGTTTGAGGGTGACCCGTGTGGATTTTCGATTCAGGATATGCGCACCGGCAGCGGAATGGGCAGGCATAGGCAGTGGCCACTATCTCTCGACGCCGCCGGCCGATCGATCGAAAACGTCCGGTGCTTGGGGATCGGCCCGCCGGCGGTTGTCGAGGGTGTTGAGATCAATCCTTCGTGACGAACCGATAGAAGTTGCTGTCGAAGCTGGGTCCCAAAACAAACCCCTTGACGTTGGCCCCTTCGGCCGCCACTTCGATATCCTGAAACATGATCACGAAAGGCGACGTCTCCTGGTGCTCTCGCTGGATATCCTGGTACATCTGGGCCCTCTTTGCCGGATCTTTCTCTTTGACGGCGGCCAGGGTTTTTTGGCTCATCTCGGGGATGTCCCAGGCATTTCGCCAGGCCAGGGGCTTATCCTTTGCTTCGTCGGCGTTATCGAGGTTCTTGGCAAAGGTGTCGGCATTGGTATGGGGGTCCTGATAGTCCGGTCCCCAGCGGCCGATATAGATTTCGTGGTTGCGTGCCCGGTATTTCGTGAGGGCCTGTTTCCCGTCCATGGGAACGATTTCCAGGTTGACGCCTCCCTGGGCGAAGGTGGACTGAATGGATTGGGCCATGTCCAGGGTGGGAAAGTTGTTCCGGGTATCCATGGTAATGGAAAATCCGTCGGGGTATCCGGCCTCGGCAAGCAGGGCTTTGGCTTTTGCCGGATCGAAGGAGAAGGGCTTGTCTTCCAGCGCGCCCAGGAATCCCAGAGGCAGAAAGGCCTGGTGGGGGACCATGCTTCCTTTGAGGATCGTATCGGCGATACCCTCGTAGTCCACCAGGTATTTGAGGGCCTGGCGCACCTCGGGCTTCTGCAGTATCTCATTCTTCTGATTGAGCCCAAGGTAGAAGATCCCCCCTTTTGGAGACGAATGAATCCGGACCTTGGGATTCCCTTCAAGACCCTTGATCTGATCGGGTCCCAGGTTCCTGGCGATGTCGATGTCCCCTTTTTCCACCAGAAGCCGCTGGGTGGCCGGTTCGGCGATATGTCGGATCACCACCCGCTTCATGGCCGGAGCCCCGTCCCAGTAGTTGGGGTTGCCATCCAGATCGAGAAGTTCGCTAGGCTTCCAGTCCCTCAGCATGAAGGGCCCGGAACCGGCATAGTGGGTTCTCAGCCAGGCATGTCCCAGGTCGCCGCTTTCCTCATGGGCCATGACCTCCTTCATGTCCACCACCGACCCCACGGTGGCGGTGAGGCAATAAAGCACGAAGGTGGGGGCAAACTCGTCACCGGTTTCCAGGACGAGGGTATCGTCGTCCACGGCCCGAATCTTTTCACGGACGTTGTCGGCGGTAAAGCCGAACTGGCTGAGGATGAACGCGGGAGACTTGTCCAGGATGACCGTCCGTTGGAGGGAAAACGCGGCATCCCTTGCGGTCAGCATATTCCCGGATGCAAACGGAATCCCTTTTCGAATCTTGAAGGTGAAGGTTTTGCCGTCGTCGCCCACCTCCCAGCTTTCGGCCACGATGCCGTAGATCTTGCTGACGTCGTCCACGTCGAAGCCGATCAGCCGGTCGTAGGTGTTGCCGGCGTACTCCGCGCCGGAGAACTCGAAAATTTCGGCCGGATCCAGAGTGATGATATCGTCGAACTGCCAAGCCATCACCAGGGCCTCCTTCGGCGTGGCGGCAGCGGCGATTCCTGCAACTACAAGCATCATCACCAAAACAAAACCCACAATGCAACGCTTCATGACCCTTCTCCCTTCGTTTGGGGTTTCAGGAACGCACAAGGGCTGTTTCCCGGCCGACGGTTCCAGCAAGCGGCTCACCCTGGACCAGGGTCGGCGGGATCAGTAACCACCTATACACCTATCAAACCTTTTCATGTCAAGGTGAGATCCGGCCTTTTGTACGACATCCGCGGAGGCACCGTAGCCGTTGTTGACGATCGGCCCCGAAACCTATAAGACCGGGACGGATGGATCGATCCCCATGGATACCCGACACGGAAGGAGGTGCGTAATGATTTCCCGTCCCATGGTTTATGTGCTGTTGCTGCCGATCCTCCTCGGCGGTTGCGCCTCAGGCGATCGGGCGGTTGGCCCTTCTGCCATGGGATCCCGTGAGGCGCCCATCATCATCGACCACGCCTGCACCGATCTCGATCAAATTCCTGAAGAATGGATTCTGAAAGCCCGGGAAACCATGGGTGTGGCCTACGGGCTCAACGATTTGGGTGTGCGCCTCCTTCAAGGCTTAGAACACCTGGAACTCCTTGACCCCCTCTATGAGATCGATCGGGCCGGCCGGGGGGACGCTCTCGCTATTTTCACCAAAGACCTGAGAGGGGATTTGGGGACCCCGGACCGCTACCGATGGGTGGATCGAACCCGGTTTTTACTGGAGGAAGGATGGGGAGACGTCAATGTGGTCATGTGGTGCTGGGGAGACCAGTTGACCCGATATACCCCGGAGGAGGTCGATCTCTATCTGGAGCAGATGGAAGCGCTCGAGGCCGCTTTTCCCGGAGTGGCCATGGTCTACACCACGGCCCCTCTGGACGGGAAAGGGTCGGCGGGTAACACTCACTTGCGTAACGAACAGATCAGGGCCTACTGCCGGTCCCAACATAAGATTCTCTTCGATGTGGCCGATATCGAGCGCTTCGACCCCGACGGTAACGACTATCTGGACCGGGAAGGGGATTTCGGGGGCTACTACCAGGAGAGCGGGTCGACCCGGAACTGGGCCGGCGAGTGGTGCGACGCCAATCCTAAAGACTGCAGCCCTTATGATTGCCGGCGCTCAAAGCCCCTCATCTGCGATATGAACGCCCGGGCCTTCTGGTGGATGATGGCCCGACTCGCCGGCTGGGAACCCCTGGAAGCCCCCGGGAGATAGACTGCCCGGATGGGACACGGCCGTGCCTGCCACCGCCGGAGATCTATTGCTTGGCCGAAGGGACGGTCGCCGTAATGTATCCGGCCACCATCAACCCCATGTCCGAGGGCAGGCTTCTGTCGTTGGCCCCGAAGGACCATGCAGCGGCAAAGGCGTTGTTATGGCTTTCAATGACCTTCTCCCGGACGACCTTTTGGGTTTTGGCATCTTCAAAAACCAGATTGAGGGTCATGTGGGAGCTGCCGGCAAAGGCACCGCCCCAGAACCGGGCGGCCCCGCCAGCGATCCGCATGTCGGGGACTTGGGTGTGGACGATCAGCACCCTGCCGAAGCCTTTAGCGTCCGCAGGATCTTCGACCACCCGATAGCGATCTTTTTTCCTGAGCTCATCAAGCACCGTCCGATGACAGACCTCAAGCTCGGCGGCGTAGTCGCGCTTGAATTCATCGGTGGTTTGAAAGGATTCGACGACCACCGCTTCGTAAGGGGACTCGACCGGCGGTTCACCGGCAAACAGGGCCTCCGGGCTGGCAGCCGGTTCCGCTACCGTGTCGGATCCCGATGGTGTTTGCTTGCCTCCGCAGGAAAACAGCAGCAGGCATGCAGCGGCAAGCACGGCAGGGATGATCCAGGCACGGGTGCTCCGTGAGGGGGTGGTCATTGGTCAGGCCTCCTTGCAATGGGCTTTAGAAAGGGGAAAAAGGTGGCCTTCCGGCAAGCGCCGGCAAGGTCGCAAGGCTCGAAATAACGTATATCTTTTTTGTCCGGCGAGTTCAATCCCGACGGCAGGGTTGACACGGCCACCTGGTGCTTTTTTAATCGGGGGGGGTCATCTCAGGACCAGATCGAGACGGCGGTTCAGGCGCCGACCCGGTTCGTGGCCGTTGGATGCAATGGGGGACAAGGGCCCCACACCATAGGGTTGCAGTCGACCCGGCTTGATCCCGTAGTTGGCCAGCAGCTCGCGGACCACCAGGTTGGCCTCGCGCTTGGATCGATTGAGGCTGCCTAAAAAATTCCCCTGGTTGTCGGTATGGCCGACGACATGAAGTCTCAAGTCGGGGTAGGCCTTGAGAAGGTCTGATATCGCGACGAGGATGGGGGTTGATTCCGGGGTCACAACTGTTTTTTCAGCATCGAACACCAGGCCGTATATTGCCACGCGGCCTTCTGCCTCGAGGCTTTCGGCCAGGAGGTGGGGATCCATGACGGTCTTGGGCGGCGCGACGTGGGTTTCGATAATCCTGAGGCCATAGCGATCCCCTCCCCAGACCACCAAGTGAACCCAGATTTCAGTGAACTCCTCTTGAATTCTGAAAACAGCGGCGTTTTCGTCCCTGAAGATGACGTGTCCCCCCAGCGCACTGACCGCTGCCGCATGATTGCCGATGATTTGTCCGTCATGCGGCGGTGGGCTTGCTTCCCGAAGGACGTAATCGATCAGAACACGGCGGTCGGTGACACCCGTTTTGTCTTGGTCGGCATCGACGGTATAGGAGGCCGCTTCCTTCTGCTCAAAGGCGTCGATAAAAAAACCGGGCATTCGGGTGAACATCTTGTGGTCACGGGCGCCGGGGACGTCGTTTTCGTCGGCCAAGGCTGGGAACCAGGAAAATCCGATGAACAGCACCACCAGAAGAGCATGCCGGGAAATGCTCATGGTTTTCCTCCATTCATTACCGCCCTGCCAAGGGCGTTTGAGTCGTTTTTTTAAAGATCTCTTTGGGCCTAAATCATGGAAGATACTCCTCACGAACGGGGGAAAACACTTCCAGTGCCGTCGTCGCTTCGAGCGCATCCGCTTGATGGTCGACACCCCCGGGGATGACCCAGCCGTCTCCAGGGCCCAGTTCTCGTGCCTCCTTGCCGATGGTCAGCCGAAGGCGCCCGGAAACCAGGTATCCGGTTTGCTCATGGGGGTGGGAGTGAAGGGGAAGATGGGCGCCCTGATCGAGATGGAAGGATGCCATCAGGGTTCGCTCGCCCCATGCAAGGGTTTTCATTCGGATGCCGGGGGCAATCTCCCGGTCGCTGATGTCTGAAGCGGAGGCAAAGGTCATGGCGATTTCCTGTTTGCGGGGGGCAACGGTTTCCCCGCCGTCAATGCCTTGGTCATGAATGCGACCTCGAAAGGCAGATGGTCGAAACGGCGACGTTCGGTCTCTTTGAAACCCAATCGCGCATACCAACGGCCGAGTTCCACTTGGTCGGCAATGATTCCGATGCTGATGCGATCGGCATTGGCCGCGGCGGCATGTTCGAGAAAATAGGTGATCAGGGCCCTGCCATACCCCTGCCTCTGGGCGGACGGCCTGACGGAAAGCCGTTCCATATAGGCGAGCCCGGGTTCCGGGATTTCAAGGCCGACGCAGCCGGCTGGCCGCTCGTTTAGGGTGAGAAGGGCGTATCGGATCCCCCGGTCCATGTCTGCCGCGACCCCGTCCGTCGTCACATTCGAGGGATGGCGGGGGCAGTTTACCGGGGTCAGATTGAACCGTTTTGCCACCGGCAGGAATGCCGAGCGAATGACCTCGGCAATGGCGGGGACGTCTTCTATGCCGGTGGTTCGGATAGTCGACACCATTCAACGACCTCCCTATGCACCGCGTTGACGGCAGTTTCTGGATGGATCGCCGATTCTTTCCCGATCAGCAGACAACGGCACCTTGACTAGGCCAGTCATTTGAGAATAGCATGCAGGCTCTCAAATTTCCCTGGAGATGTAAAGCGGTATGACCGATGACCCGTGGACGGCACACAGCCTGATATTTCTGGAAATGGCCTTTCGAACGGACCGTCAGATGCCGATGCCGAACCCCACCGGATGGGGGCGGCGAAAAGGCGCCTGTGGCGATGTCGTCGAATTCTACATCAGACTCGTTGGCGACGTTGTCCGGGAAATCACCTACCAGGTGAACGGCTGCATGAACACCAATGCCTGTGCCAATGCCCTGATCGCCATGGCCGAGGCAAAGACCTTGGGGGATGCGTGGCGATTGACTCCGGAAATGGTGGCGGATCGTCTGGAGAGCTTGCCTCTGGACCATTTTCACTGCGCCGAATTGGCAGTGGGGGCTTTTTACAAGGCCCTTTCCGACTGCCGCCGGCAGGGCAGGGCGGGCTGGAAGACCGTCTACCGGCGACCGAAGCGATAACGCTTCCCCGCTTGGCCGTGCCAGGCCTCAGACAAGACGATCTCCCTCCGGGTCCTCCCCCATACCCCCCTGACAGGGCGACCCCTTGTTCTGGAAATCCAGATCTCCTTTGGCGCCTCTAACGCCAACCCATGGTCCGTCATCGGAATTGCCTTGACAGTAAATGCCACTTTGTTTTATAGGCATACCTTCGATTCACTAAACGAATATTATGCACAACAACTTAATATTGTTAATAAAATTTGGAAGGATGGGTCAGTCGGCGATGGCAACCGGGCCCGACGACGTCCAAGGCGGCCCCAAACGATGAGGCTGAGACAGCTGCTAGAACAACACAAAACCGCCATTGTCGGCCAGTGGTTCGAATCCCTGGCCAAATCCTATCCCCCGGACACCGCCCGATTTCTTACATCCCAGCAGGACAGCTTTGCCAACCCGGTCGGCGCTGCCGCCCGCCAAACGCTCGGTTCTCTCTATGACGAACTGGCAGGCAGCGCCGATCCTGCTGCCCTCAAAAAAATTCTGGATCCCCTGGTTCGTATTCGTGCCGTTCAAACCCTGTTTTCCCCTTCTCAAGCCCTTGCATTTGTTCTGACCCTCAAAACCCTTGTCCGCAATCGGTTTGGAAGCAAACTGGACGAACCGTCCAAGGCGGAATTTGATGCCAAGGTCGATCGCGCCCTTCTGGCGGCCTTTGATGTTTTCATCGGATGCCGGGAGCAGATATACCGTCTCAAAGCAAACGAAGAGCAGAGTAAAATATACAAGGCCTTTGCAAGGGCTGGATTGGTTACCGAGAACCCGGATGAAACCATGGGTTCCGGCGAGACGTAGTTTAACTTTTTTCCGGTTGGCTCCCCGGCACCGGGCGAATCCAACACCGGCCCCATCAACGACGACTGATGGGCTTGGGTTCTGCCGGGCCGGTGCAACGCCCAGCGGAGCTGAAAGCGAGGTAAAGGTCAATGAATGGCAAGTATTTCTATTCCCTGTTGGCCGTGCTGGTTCTTTTCCTGCTCGCCTACGTGGGCACGGAGGTCTTGAGTCTCCAGGTGCTTTTCGGGGTGATCATTCCCTATGGGGCAATCCTGGTGTTCATTGGTGGATTTATCTACCGAATGATGGACTGGGCCAAGTCTGCGGTTCCCTTCCAGATACCCACTGTGGCGGGGCAGCAAAAATCTCTGCCCTGGATCAAACACAACAGCATCGACAGCCCCTTTTCGTCCGCAGCCGTGGTCATTCGAATGTTTTTTGAGATCGTGACCTTTCGGTCTCTGTTCCGCAACACCCGAATGCGCTTCAGTGACGGCGGCCGAATCGCCTACGATATCGAAATCTGGCTCTGGCTGTTCGCTTTGGTATTTCACTATGCGTTTTTCGTCGTGATCGTCAGGCATCTGAGGTTCTTTCTCGAGCCGGTGCCCATGGCGGTCCAACTCCTGCATAAAGTGGACACGTTTATTCAGATCGGACAGCCGGTGATCTCTTTGTCGAGTTTCGTGCTGCTGGGTGCGGTGCTCTACCTTTTCGCACGGCGCATCTATCTCCCCAATGTCCGGTATATTTCCCTGGCATCCGATTACTTTCCCCTCTTTCTCATCATCGGCATCGCTTTTACCGGCATCTTGATGCGGTATGTCATCCGGATCGACGTAACGGCCGCCAAAGAACTCACCTATGGCCTGATTTCCTTTCATTTTGCCTCCATGGAGACCATGAAGTCCATCGGCAGCATCTACTACGTGCATCTCTTCTTTGTTTGCGTTCTCTTGATGTATTTCCCCTTCAGCAAGCTGATGCACTTGGGCGGGGTCTTTCTGAGCCCCACCCGTAATATGCCAAACAACACCCGTGCGGTTCGCCATGTAAATCCATGGAATTACCCGGTAAAGGTCCATACTTACCAGGAATACGAAGACGATTTCAGGGAAAAAATGATCGAAGTTGGCCTGCCAGTAGATAAAAAGGAGTAGCAAGGAATGAGTGATCTGCCGACATCAGACGACCTCTTCGCCAGGATAGACCACGAGCCGGTCACGGCGACGGACTGGATGGATACCCCCGTCCAGATCCGCAAGGGCATGTACTGCTATGCCTCCAACCCCAAAAGCGTGGAGACCCTCGGGCTTCCAAATGCCAGAGAATGGAATCCGATGGATGACGACTGGCAGCTGCCGGACAACTGGCAGGAGATTGTCCACAACGGCATCAAAGAGCGGCTCGAGAAATACCGGTCGTTCAGGGTGTTCATGGATATCTGTGTGCGTTGTGGCGCCTGCTCCGACAAGTGCCATTATTTCATCGGCACCGGTGATCCGAAGAATATGCCCGTTTTGAGGGCCGAGCTGCTACGCTCCGTGTACCGCAACGACTTTACCAAGGCCGGAAAAATCTTCAAGCGTCTTGCCGGCGCCCGGCCCCTCACCATGGATGTCCTAAAGGAGTGGTGGTACTACTTTTTCCAATGCTCGGAATGCCGGCGATGTTCACTCTTCTGCCCCTACGGCATCGACACTGCCGAGATCACCATCATGGGCCGGGAATTGCTCAACCTCTTGGGGCTCAACATCGACTGGATCGCAACCCCGGTGGCCAACTGTTACCGAACGGGCAACCATCTCGGCATTCAGCCCCATGCCTTCAAGGACATGCTGGATTTCTTCGTGGACGACATCGAGGAGATCACCGGAGTCCGGTGTGAACCCCAGTACGCCAAAAAGGGGGCGGACATTCTCTTCATCACCCCCTCCGGGGATGTGTTTGCGGACCCGGGCACTTACTCGGCCATGGGATATCTGATGCTGTTCCACTACCTGAAGGAAAAGTACGGACTGGATGTCACTTGGTCCACCTACGCTTCGGAGGGCGGCAACTTCGGTTTTTTCACCTCCCACGAAACCATGAAACGGCTGAATTCGAAAATGTACGCCGAGGCCAAGCGCCTGGGGGTCAAATGGATCATCGGCGGTGAGTGCGGCCACATGTGGCGGGTCATTCACCAGTACATGGACACCATGAACGGCCCTGCGGATTTTCTCGAAGTGCCTGTCAACCCCATCACCGGCACCCGATTCGACAATGCCGCCGGGACCAAGATGATCCATATCACCGAATTTACCGCCGATCTGATCAAGCACGGCAAGCTCGAACTGGACAAGAGCAGGAACGACAATCTCAAGCTGACCTTCCACGATTCCTGCAATCCCTCCCGGGGCATGGGGCTGTTGGACGAGCCGAGGTATGTCATTCAGAATACCTGCAACCACTTCTACGATATGCCCGCCAATACCATCCGGGAAAACACATTTTGCTGCGGCAGCGGGGCCGGTTTGAATGCCGGTGAAGACATGGAGCTGCGGATGACCGGCGGCCTCCCTCGGGCAAACGCCGTCAAGCACGTTCACGAGAAGCATGGGGTCAACATGCTCGCCTGCGTCTGCGCCATCGACCGGGCGGTATTGCCGGATCTCATGTCCTACTGGGTTCCTGAGGTCGATGTGACCGGTGTTCACGAACTGGTCGGAAACGCATTGATCCTGCCGGGCGAGCAAGAGAGAACCACCGATCTGCGCGGAGAACCGCTCCCGGGAATGGAGGAAGAGGCTGATGAATGATAAGGGAAAGATTCTTATTGGGATCGTTATCTTTCTGATCATATTCACGTTCCCGTTCTGGTACAGCATGGGAAAAGCGGGAAAGGCCCCCGAGGTGGTGCTGACTCCCAAGGCCAAGGAGGCAAAGGTCTGCGTGAGGGACACCCAATGGATGTCTGCCAATCATCCGTTGCTGCTGGACCATTGGCGGGATACCGTGGTCAGGAAAAACCAGCGGATCTACGTCAACGAGGATGGCAAGGAATTCAACATGAGCCTGTCCAACACCTGTCTGGACTGCCATTCCAATAAGACGGAGTTCTGTGACCGCTGCCACGACTATGCGTCTGTAAGTCCATACTGCTGGGATTGCCATATCGACAACCCGAAGGAGGCGAAATAATGGAAAAGAGCAGAAGACATTTCCTGAAAGTCGCTGGTGTCGCCGCTGTCGGGTTGGGAGCCAAACCGGCCCTGGACGTGATGGCCGTCAGCGGGGGGCACGGTGCCGAACCCTTCACCAAGAAAGGTGAAGATGTCCTCAAGGCCAAGCAATGGGGAATGGTCATCGACACCCGAAAGCTGACCCACAAGGAAGACGTCGAGCCCCTTATCGAGGCGTGCCACAAGATCCACAACGTCCCGTTTATCGATCCCGACCTGGTGGGCCACAACCGTCACGAGATCAAGTGGATCTGGGAAACCCATTTTCACAACGCGTTTCCCACCACCGAAGCGAAATACATGGCCGAGAAGGTCGAGCACCGGCCATTTACCGTGCTGTGCAACCACTGCGAAAATCCTCCCTGTGTCAGGGCCTGCCCGACCAAGGCCACGTGGAAGCGTGACGACGGCATCGTCTTCATGGATTTCCACCGATGCATCGGGTGCCGGTTTTGCATGGCGGCCTGCCCCTATGGGGCCCGGAGTTTCAACTACCGGGATCCACGACCCTTTATCAAGGAAACCAACCTCAAGTTTCCGACCCGGGCCATGGGCGTCGTCGAAAAATGCAACTTTTGCGCTGAACGGCTGGCTGTGGGCCAGATGCCCGCCTGCGTCGAGGCCTCCAACGGTGCGTTGGTTTTCGGAGACCTCGAAGACCCCGAATCAGAAATCAGGGAAGTGCTGAGAACCCATTTTACGATCCGCCGCAAGGTGTCCCTGGGTACGGGGCCAGCGGTCTACTACATCATATGAGGTGACCCATGCTTGAATACGCGGTTAAAGGAAACAAAGGCTATTATGCATGGATCGTGGCCCTTCTGGGTCTGATCGGCATCGGATTCGGCGTCTACCTCTGGCAGCTCAAGGTCGGTCTCGGTATCACGGGGCTCAGCCGGGACGTGTCCTGGGGCTTTTACATTGCTCAGCTGACTTACATGGTCGGGGTGGCAGCCGGGGGCGTCATGGTGGTTCTGCCCTACTACCTCCATGATTACAAAGCGTTCGGTCGCATCACGGTTTTGGGCGAGTTCTTGGCCATTGCGGCTCTGGTGGTGTGTCTCCTGAGTGTCGTGGTCGATCTGGGGCAGCCGTATCGAATCCTCAACGTATGGCTTCACCCCACCCCCGGATCGGTGCTGTTTTGGGACACGGTCGTGCTCAACGGTTACCTGTTCTTAAATCTGGTCGTCGGCTGGAATGTGCTTCAGGCCGAGAGAAACGGCACTCGTTATCCCCAGTGGGTCAAACCCCTGATCTATCTGTCGATCCCCTGGGCCATCAGTATCCACACGGTGACAGCATTTCTCTATTGCGGTCTGCCCGGTCGGGGTTTCTGGTTGACGGCCATCCTGGCCCCGCGGTTTCTGGCATCGGCCTTCGCCGCCGGACCGAGCCTTCTGATCCTTTTATGCCTTCTCGTCAGGCGGGTCTCCAATTTCGATCCCGGCCGGGAGCAGATCCAATCCCTGGCCAAGATCGTCACCTATGCCATTATCGCCAACCTCTTCTTCTTCGGCTGCGAAATCTTTGTGGCCTTCTACAGCCAGATTCCCGAGCATATGACCCATATCGAGTATCTGTTCGCCGGTCTTCACGGCCACGGTATTCTGGTGCCATGGATGTGGTCGTCGATGATTCTTATGGTGGTGGCCATGGTGATGCTGATCATTCCTGCCTGCCGCCGGAATGAGGGCGTCTTGGCGATCGCCTGCGCCATGCTGTTTATCGGGACATGGATAGACAAAGGGCTCGGGCTGATCTCAGCGGGCTTTGTCCCCAACCCCCTTCACGAGGTCAATGAATATTTCCCCAGCTTTCCGGAGGTGGTGATCACCATAGGGGTCTATGCGATCGGGGCCCTGGTCTTGACCCTATTCTACAAGATCGTTATCGGGGTGAAGGAGGAGGCCCAGGCCTAAGGTTCGAGGGCTTTTTCCCTGAAATTGGAAGCTCCCCGTCGACGGGGAGCTTTTTTATTACCCGTTTGGGTACGGTAAAATACTCTTGACAAAATGAAGTGTCGAGGACATAGTACCTGCTTTTAGATACATAGCCTAGCGGATTTGTTTAAGGAGGCACCCATCATGTATGCAGTGGTCAAAACCGGCGGGAAGCAGTACAAGGTTCAGGAAGGGGACGTTCTCAGGGTTGAAAAACTTCCCGGGGACGTCGGTTCCGAAATTACCATCGACCAAGTCTTGCTGCTCACCGATGGAGAATCGGTGGATGTGGGCACCCCCTTTCTGGAGAGTGCGGCGGTCAAGGCCGAAATCGTCGCCCAGGACAAGGCCAAGAAAATTCTTGTGTTCAAATACAAGCGTCGAAAGCGGTATCGCCGCAAACAGGGGCATCGCCAGCCCTTCACAGCCATCCGAATCGACAGCATCCTGAAGTAGTGGCAATCTGATGACGGATTAGGGAGAATCCATCATGGCACATAAAAAGGCAGGCGGCAGTTCAAAGAACGGCCGCGACAGCAACGGCCAGCGTCGTGGCGTCAAGCGCTACGGCGGGGAAAAGGTAACTGCCGGAAGCATTCTCGTCAGGCAGTTGGGTACAAAGATCCACCCGGGCGCCAACGTCGGGCTGGGTAAAGACTATACCCTCTATGCGAAGATCGACGGCATTGTCGCCTATGAGCGCCAGGGCCGCTCCCGCAAGAAGGCCAGCGTCTATCCCGAGTGAAATTCATAGACGAAGCGACGATCACCGTCCAGGCCGGAAACGGGGGAAACGGTTGCGTCAGTTTCAGACGTGAAAAATTTGTCCCCAAGGGCGGGCCGGACGGCGGTGATGGAGGAAAAGGCGGCGACATCGTGCTCGTCGCTACGCTGAGAAAGCGTACCCTCCATCATTTTCATTTCAAACACCAGTTCAAGGCCCCCAGCGGCGGTCACGGACAGGGCCGACAAAAGACCGGAAAGGGCGGAGAGCCCATTCAGATCGATGTGCCCCCGGGCACCCTGGTGTCGGACGCCGATACCGGAGAACTGCTGGTGGATCTCGATGAAGCCGGCCAGACATTTGTGGCAGCCCGAGGCGGCAGGGGCGGCGCCGGCAATATCCGTTTCAAGTCCTCCATCAATCGAACCCCTCGATACGCCAAACCGGGCGAGGCTGGAGAAATCCGAACGCTTCGGCTAGAATTGAAGCTGATCGCCGATATCGGCATCATCGGTCTACCTAACGCCGGAAAATCCACCCTGATCAGCCGAATGTCCTCCTCGCGGCCAAAGATTGCCGATTATCCGTTCACCACCCTTAGTCCCAATCTTGGCGTGGTGACACCGGACCATTCCGAACCCTTTGTGGTGGCTGATATCCCTGGACTCATCGAGGGCGCTCACAAAGGCGTTGGCCTGGGGACGCGGTTTCTTCGTCACGTGGAGCGCACACGGGCGCTCGTCCACCTGATCGATGCGTCGCAAATCGACGCTGCAGGTCCTCTGAGTGCCTACGAGACAGTGAATAGGGAACTATCCCTTTACAGCCGTGGTCTTGCCAATAAACCTCAGGTCGTGGTACTCAATAAAACAGATCTATCGGACACGGACGAAAAATGCCGCCTCTTTTCGACCGCCTCAACCACTGAACCCCTGAGAATATCTGCCGCCACCGGAAGCGGGGTGAACCGCTTGATCGGCAAACTGATCTCTCTTCTGGAATCCACGGATGGACACTGATCGCATCGCCCTCCTCAGTGCTGCCAAGCGGGTCGTGGTCAAAATCGGCAGCAACGTGCTTACCCGGGACAACGGCCTGAATCTCGACGCCATCCGCTCGATCAGCGCTCAGGTCTGCCGGCTGATGGAAAGCGGACGAAGCGTTATCCTCGTTTCCTCGGGCGCCATGGCCGCAGGTCTTGGAAAATTAAGCCTTCGTGAGCGACCGGAATACACCCCGGCGCGGCAGGCCGTGTCAGCGGTCGGACAAGCGGGGCTGATCCGGGAATATGAGAAGGCCTTCGCCGGGTACGGTCGACAGGTCGCCCAACTGCTTCTCACCGCCGAGGACATGAACAGCCGAAAGCGCTACCTCAATGCCCGCAATGCCTTGAACACCCTGTTGTCGTGGGAGGTGGTCCCCATCATCAATGAAAACGATACGGTGATGGTTGAAGAGATCCAGTTTGGCGACAACGACAACCTCTCCGCAGTGATCGCCCTGTTGATGGACGCCGACGCACTGATCAACTTGACGGATATCGACGGCCTATACACCAAGGATCCCCGGCAGTTTCCCGATGCCGATCTCATTGGCCTCGTCCATACCATCGGGAAGAACATCGAGAGATTGGCCAGCGGCATTCCCGGGGCACTGGGCACGGGCGGTATGTTGAGCAAAATACGCGCTGCCCGAAAGGTCACCGAGGCGGGGCTTCCCATGATCATCGCCAAAGGGCACCAGGAGGGAATCCTGGACCAGCTCTTTGCCGGTGAGCCCCGAGGCACTTTTTTTGTCCCGAAAGCCAGACGGCTTTCGAGCCGAAAGTGCTGGATCGGTTTTACCACGAAGCCCAAAGGAACGCTCAGGATCGACGATGGTGCCGCCCGGGCCATCCAGCAAAACGGTAAAAGCCTTTTGCCAAGCGGCATTACGGCGGTGGAGGGGGATTTTCGCATCGGCGATCCGGTCCAATTTCAAAACAATCGTCGGGATGTCATCGGCAGCGGCCTTGTCAACTACAGCGCCGCCGACATCCGCCATATCATGGGTAAAAAAAGCAACCAGATCGCCGACTGTCTCGGACAAAAACCCTACGACGAGGTGGTGCACCGGGACAACCTGGTGATTACCCTTTAACCGTTGGGCGACGATGGATGCGCCGAAAGACCCAGGGGCAAGGTTCCCAACCGCTGGCGCTTCAGACGTTCTGGAGAAATGGTATTGAGAAAAATAGGGCTATTGGGTGGAACCTTCAATCCCATCCACTATGGTCATTTGCGGGCCGCTTTGGAGGTGCAGCAGGGGTTCGGTCTGGATGCCGTCTATCTGGTCCCCTCCGCCTCCCCTCCCCATAAGACGACCGAGGGCCTCGCTCCGGCCGAGGATCGGTTGAACATGGTCCGGCAGGCAATTGAAGGTCGGCCGGGGTTGAGGCTTTCAGATATCGAACTGAAGCGGGAAGGCCTGTCTTATACCATCGACACCGTTTGCGCGTTCCGAAAACACCTGCCCACATCCGTGTGGCTGTATCTCATCATGGGGATCGATGCCTTTCAGGAGATCACCACATGGAAATCCTACGATAACCTGCTGCACTTGGCTCCGGTCATCATCATCGACCGACCGGGATTCGGCTCGTCTTTCTCCAACAACCGGCAGCCGGTGGAATCCATTCTCAATTCCAACGAACTCGAGGGCTACGAGTGCACCGAGAATTCCACCTGCTATACCCATTGTGAGAAGCAGCCGGTGTTTGTCTACAAGGTTACCCCCCTGGACATCTCGTCTACGCGAATACGGGAGATGGTGTCCCAGAACGAACCCATCGATTTCCTTGTCCCAGATGCCGTCAAACAATACATCCATGACAAAGGACTCTATGCCCTATGACCTCCTGTGGCGAGTTGTCCCTGGAACGATACGTCAAGGCCATTACTGGTAAAAAGGTCGCGAACATCGTGGCGATGGACGTTCGGGAGATGTCCTCGGTTGCCGACGCGTTTATCCTCTGCAGCGGGGGATCCAACCGACAGGTTTCGGCCATTGCCGAGCATGTGCATAAGACCCTCAAGAGGCAGGGCACCCGGCCGCTTCATGTGGAAGGAATGAAAGAAGGCCAGTGGGTATTGATGGATTACGGAGATGTGATCATCCACATCTTCTACGAGCCGGTGCGGAACTTCTACGACCTCGAAGGATTGTGGGCAGACGCCCCCCGTCTGGCCTTGGAGGAGCGTCGGCAAACTGGGCATACCGTTACGGAGGATGAAACCGGTGACTGATATCCGTCCATCAATGCTGATCATTCTGGATGGGTGGGGGCTTGCCCCTTCCGAATACGCCAATGCGGTTGCCGCGGCAGCCACCCCGATGCTGGACCATCTGGCCGATACCTACCCGACGACAACCCTGAGCTGCTCGGGCGAGGCCGTCGGGCTGCCTCCAGGGATCATGGGCAATTCCGAGGTGGGTCATCTCAATCTCGGAGCGGGGCGGATCGTCTTCCAGGATCTGCTTCGAATCGATCGTGCCATCACCGATGGGTCCTTTTTTGAGAACCCCCCACTGACAGAGGCGATTTCCGCAGCCGCCGGTGATTCCGGTGCCACCCTCCACTTCATGGGCCTGCTCTCAGACGCAGGGGTTCACAGCCATTTCGACCACCTGCTGGCCCTGGTCGAACTGGCCAAACGCCATGGGGTGAATCGGGTTCGAATTCATGCGATTATGGACGGCCGGGACACGCCTCCCGACAGCGGCCGCGGCTATATCAACCGGCTGGCGGCTCACCTTCGGGACATCCCTCAGGTTGCCATTGCCTCGATCTGCGGACGGTTTTATGCCATGGATCGCGACACCCGATGGGAGCGCATCGAACAGGCCTATCGCTTGTATACCCTTGGTGAAGGGGTTGCCGAAACGGATCCGGAGGCGGCCGTCCAGGGGGCTTACGACCGGGGCGAAAGCGACGAATTCATCCAGCCCATTGTGTTGACAGACAATAGCGGGAGGCCTCTGGGTGTCATCGAGGACCGCGATGCCGTCGTTTTTTTTAACTTCCGTGCCGACCGTGCCCGGGAGATCACAAGGGCCTTGACAGCGGAGACCTTTCCTTTTTTTGATCGGCCGTCGGCACCTCGTCTATCCGCTTATGTCGGCATGACGACATACGACGACGAGTTCGACCTTCCGGCCGCCTTTCCTCCGGTTCATCTGAAGCAGATCATGGGTGAGGTGGTCAGCCGCAACGGGCTTCAGCAGCTGCGCATCGCGGAGACGGAGAAGTACGCCCACGTCACCTATTTTTTCAACGGTGGTGAAGAGACGCCTTTCGAAGGGGAGGATCGCTGCCTGATTCCATCGCCGCGGGAGGTGAAAACCTACGACCTCAAACCGGAAATGAGCGCCCATGCCGTTGCCGATGAATTGGTATCCCGGATTCGCGGGAGCGCCTACCCATTTATCGTCGTTAATTTTGCCAACATGGACATGGTGGGGCACACCGGCAATTTCGAGGCGGCGGTTCGCGCCTGCGAAGCCGTGGATGCCTGTGTGAAGCGGATCGTAAGAGAATGGACGGCCATCGGCGGAGCGGCCATCGTTACCGCCGACCATGGCAACGCAGAGAAGATGAAGGCGCCGGACGGCAGCCTCTACACCGCCCATACCACCCATCCGGTGCCGTTGATTCTGGTGGACGACCGACGGCTGGAAAGGGCGTTGAGACCGGAGGGCATTCTTGCCGATATTTCCCCGACCCTACTCGAGCTCATGGGGCTTGAGCAGCCACCGGAGATGACCGGAGTTTCTCTGCTCCGCCCGGCCTCCCCGAAAACCCCTTGAGACGAAAGCGGCCCATTGATTGAAGACGTGGCAGATATGGGAATGATCACCGACTACATTACCGGTCACTCTGTCCCTGATATCGGGGCGGAGGCCAACCGCCAGGCCGTTGAGCGATATCTGATCGACGACCGGGGATACCACAGAAGGGACATTCGGGTCGACACACCCGTGGAATTGGTGATTGCGGGAAAATCCTACCGTTCCAAGATCGATCTGCTGGTCTGGATCGACGGGAAAGATAAGGCGACGGTCATGATCAAATGCGCTGCCGGCTCATTGGGGTCCAGAGAGCGGGAAGTGGTATCGGCTGCGAGAATCCTTCTGGGGTATCAGGTTCCCTTTGCCGTTGCGGCGGACGGGGTGTCCGCCGTCGTTTTGGATACGGTTTCCGGGAAACGAATCGGGAATGGATTGACTGCCATACCCAATAAATCCGAGTTGATGGACATGCTTCCCACGTTGCCCTTCGATCCATATCCGGGAAATCGTGTCGAGCGGGAGAAATTGATCTACCGATCCTACGACATCATGAACATCCATTCCAGGGTGTGACCATCACGGGCCCGAAAGGCCCGTTCCGGGTGAGTCGTGGCCGCTTCTATTTCCCGGCGACGTCCATACTGCAATGCTTGCAGACCTTTGCCCGTTGTTTGATAACCTCGGCGCAGAACGGACATTCCCTGGTAAAGAACCGCTTGTGGATTTTTTTCACGGCGGCCATGATTTCATCGTCAATCAGTTGATTGCCGGTTTTCAGGTGCCTCAGGGCCTCAGCGGCTTCCAGTTCTCCCAAGTCTCCCATCATTTCTGCCGCTTTTTGCCGAACCCTGGCGGGCTCGGTGGAATCCATCAACAGCCTGAGCACCCCGGGGCCATCCCTGTCCGTGTAACAGGTGGCCAGAATCGAAAATCCCCTTTTGATCGAGTCTTTCAGCGCTTCCTGCTGGGCCATCGCCAGGGTGTCGATGACTTGCCCCTTTGCGCCGTGGCGACTGTAGACCGGCATGAAGTCGAAATTGTCCGTACCGGGGTAATTCATGCAGCGGTAGGAGGCCGTATGGGCATAGTTTTCTTTGATGTGGTCCCAACCCTGAACGAAAGAAGGACATTCGTCATTGAAGCAGATGAATAAAA
Organism: uncultured Desulfobacteraceae bacterium; assembly: GCA_942491115.1. Classification (GTDB taxonomy): domain Bacteria; phylum Desulfobacterota; class Desulfobacteria; order Desulfobacterales; family UBA5852; genus CALNZV01. Next base: position 721,421 of record CALNZV010000020.1, on the reverse strand, counting down.
AGGGCTCCCCCCACCCCAGGCCGTCACCGACGCTGATTGGCGGCACCTCCCACAAACTCATTTCTTGATTGCACTGGGGGCAGGCGGGTTTTTCCATTTCGAGAACCCGCTCAAGCACCTGTTCTCTCGTTTCGAATACCATCACTGACTATCCCTTTCATGAAAACAATGAAAAAAGCTGTTTATGAAGTCTGACTTAATTTCTGTCAAGCTAAGTTTGTTACCGGGGATGTCAATCGAGGGAAGATGCCGGCTGAATGGACGACATGAGACCGTCTGGGATGGGAGATTCCGCCTGTCGATTTCGGCCACAGAGAAATGCTGGATTGAGCGGACTGATCAAGCGACCTGTTCTCCAGTCATTCGGGGAACCCGGTGTCCCGGACATAGCGCTTTCCGCTGATCGTCCTATCACTTTTCTAAAGAAAAACAGGCACAATGCCGATAATCACCGCAATGATTGATGAACAGTCCCGTCGGACATCAACCTATCGGGCAACCACCGGGCTCACCAAAATCACCGGCAATAAGGCACCCCCCGGACCAGGAGTCAATCACGATGGATCCTCCATCCCCTGGAAGTGGCTCCTGACCCTCGTCTATCGTGACGATATCGGCCGAGAAGAGTTGTGGAAGCGCTACCACTATGCGCTGTTTCTTCTATTCGGCATCCCGACCCTCATCATCTTCGGCGCCTATGACCTTTGGAAAGGGCAGTGGGCGACCAGCCTGCTGATTGCTGTCCTCACCGCAAGCCTTTCCATGGGATTGATTCTTCTTCGGGTCGTGTCGAACTCGTCTCTGGTTTTCAGGATGAATTCGTTTCTGTATTCGTTTTTGCTGTTTAAGCTCATGGTCGAAGGGGGAGATTCCGGGTCCAAACTCTTGTGGATGTACACCAGTCCTCTGCTGTGTTTTTTCCTCTACGGCAAGCGAGAGGGATTGGTTCTGACGGCAGCGACGTTTCTGATATCCGCACTGGTCTTATTTTTCCCGGGGATGCCCTTTGACGTCTATCCTTATCCTCTGGCGATGAAGATCCGATTCCTGACGACGTTTCTGATCGTCAGCGGTATTACCTTCGGGTTTGAGTACTTCCGAAACCATTATTTCGGTATGCTAGAGGAAGAGAAGCAAAAACTCCAGAAGGAAACCCGCCTGCTCAATGAAGAGATCACCGAGCGGAAAAAGGCCGAGTCGGAACGAGAAGCGCTGCAGGCAAAGCTCAAGCGTGCCGAGAAAATGGAGGCTTTAGGCACCCTGGCCGGGGGGGTCGCCCACGATCTCAACAACGTGCTCTCAGGCGTCGTCGGCTACCCTCAGCTCCTTTTGATGGAATTGCCCGAGGACAGCCCCTACCGGGATAGCGTGGCCTGCATCAAACGGTCGGGCGAAAAGGCGGCAGCGATCGTTCAAGATCTTCTTACCCTGGCCCGCCGGGGAATTCCCACCGTCCAACCCCTGGATCTGAACGATGTGGTCCAGGAGTATCTCAATGGACCGGAGCACCGCCGACTCACGGAAAGCATCCCCGGTGTGACGGTCCGGACCGATCTGGCTGGGGACCTTCTACCCCTGACGGGCTCCAGGATTCATTTGTTCAAGACCCTGATGAACCTCGTCGCCAACGGGTTCGAGGCCATCGCCGCTGAAGGGCGCGTTGATATCGTGACGGCCAATCACTACATCGACCGGCCATTGAAGGGTTATGACGACATTTTGGAAGGAGACTACGTGCTTCTTCAGGTTAGGGATACCGGAACCGGGATCGCCAGGGTTGAGATGGATCGGATTTTTGAGCCCTTTTACACGACGAAAGCCATGGGCAAGGCCGGTTCTGGCCTTGGAATGGCCGTGGTTTGGGGCACCGTGAAAGACCACGGCGGCTACATTCAGGTGGAGAGTCAACTGGGCAAGGGCTCGGTTGTCAACATATACTTCAAAGCCTTTAGAGACCGGATGTCGGAATCCCAATCGTCTCTTCCGCAGGAAGCACTGAAAGGCAGCGGAGAATCCATCCTTGTGGTGGACGATATCCTCCAGCAGCGGGATATCGCCTCCCAGATGCTCACCCACCTGGGGTATCGTCCCCTGACGGTCGCCAGCGGTGAGGACGCAATCGAATGCATGAGCGCCCGCTCGGTGGATCTTGTGGTCCTCGACATGATCATGGAGCCGGGAATGGACGGGCTGGATACCTACCGGCGCATTCTCGAGCGCTGTCCCTCACAGCGGGCCGTCATCGCCAGTGGTTTCTCGGAAACCCACCGTGTCAAGGAAGCCATCAAGTTAGGCGTCGGCGCCTACATTCAAAAACCCTACACCATCGAAAAACTGGCCAAGGCGATTCGGGAAGGGTTAGGCTATTCAGAGACATAAGTCATCCCATTTTCCTTCCTCCGCCCCACCTCCTTCTTGATCGACCGCATCCAGTGGTATATGAAGAAGCCGTTATGGTTTTCCTCACCAACGCCCAACAGGAGGTGATCGATTGAAAGATATTCCCGTTGACGAGCTCAACGACTTTGCCCTGGACGTGCTCCGGAAGTCCGGATCCAACGCCCTGAAATGGTTTGGTAAAGGGAAGGTTGGCCTGCGGTTCGACAAGGAAATGGTGACCGAAGTGGAACTGAAGCTCACCAATGACTTTCAGGAAATGCTCAAAAGCCGGTTTCCCGACCACCATGTCTACGATGGGAACATCGAAGAGACCGGCTATACCCACGGGGCCGGGCGCTACCTTTGGGTCTTCGATCCTCTCGACGGGGTGTGGAACTTCGCCGCCGGTGTTCCCACATGGGGGATGTCTGTCGCATTGCTTGAAAATTTCTGGCCCATTTTGGGAGTGTTTCACATGCCGGCGACCGGTGACTGGTTCCAGTCCGTTGCCGGGGGAAACGCCTACCGAGGGACAGAAGAGATCCACGTCTCGAGTCAGGGAGATCTGAATGACGAAAGCGTCCTGTTTATCTTTTCCAGGTTCCACACCCTTTTTCAGACGACATTTCCCGGGAAGGTCAAAAACCTCGGCTGCACCTCCGCCCACATCTGCTATGTGGCCGAAGGGCGGGCGGAAGCCGCCATCATCGCCAACGAGCCCTACAAAGATTTAGCCGCCGCGCGGGTCATCATCGAGTCGGCCGGGGGCAAAATTTTCGACATGCAGGGGCGGCCCTTCCAGATCGGCGAGTTTCAAGAAGGGGCAGGCGACCCTGCCGATTTGCTGGTCATGTCGCCCCATCTATTTGCCCAGGTGAGCCGCTGCATCAGAAGGCTATAGCCTCCGGCGTCACATCGCTTCCAGACCGCGATCCATGACTTCAGCGAGCGCCTCGTTGACGAGGCGCTCAACCTTTTCCGGTCTGAAGATGGGTTCGAACCGCTCGATTTGGACTTGGACCGGACGTCGGTTTACCTGTCTTTCCTCCCGGTTCCCCAGGAAGAAAACGAGTTCGACCTCAACCCGAAGGGTCGTTCCCATCAATCCCTTTTTGGCGTCGCAGCGAAGCTGGGAGATCTCTCCACCGATTTGGTGGCGAGCCTCTTCCGGCGGACCCGTCAGCGCTTCCGGAGAAAAGTTCCAGCCCTCAAGGGGAACGATCCGGGCTCCCATCCGCTCGAGCCGCTCCGCCACCGTTCGGGTTACCGCACCGGCGACATCGATGGGAATGGTGGCATAGCGCTCCTTTTTCCCGCCCCCGAGGGCCCGGTTGCCCACCAGGTGGCGGTCGGTTTCCCCGCGACGGTCCGCAAACGGCTGGAGGGCGATGACGTCTCCTCCATAGCGTTCCCCAACCCCGGAGCCCTGGTCCCGCAGGGTCACCGGATGGGTAATCGGTGCCGCACAGGAGACGACCGAGACCGCCATAACCACTGCGCTCAGCATGGCGGCACACCGGCTGAATCGCTTCCACAGGCTGTGATCCCTCACCGGCTCACCTTCCTTTCGAATGCCTTTCATTCCACGATTTCATTGATGGATTCTTCTCGGGCATGTCCTTCGTTTTCCTTAGCCCGGTCTGGGGCCAAAAGCAAGCGGTGCCGATCCCAGTCGAAGCGTCCAGGGTCGTTCGGTCCCGGTTCGCCTGCCGGCCCAGGGGGGAAGAGCCTTTCCACCCGTTCGACAGTGAGGGTCAATGCCCCCCAATCGCTTTCGACGGTTCCGGACAGGAGGTAAGGGCGCCCTCGATCCACCATATGGCAGAACCGGTCGTAAATCTTCGGGAAAAAGGTGGTTTCGACGAGACCCGTCTCATCTTCGAAAGTCAGGAATTCCATGGGATCGCCCTGCCGGGTGTGAACCACTTTGCCGGTGACGAGCCAGCCGGCGAACTGGGCGCGCCGACCGATCTGTTGGTGGAGTCGGTCGGCGTTGACCACGGGTCGTCCCTTGAGGCCGTCTCGATACAACGTCATGGGATGGCGGTCGCAGAGAAACCCGAGAACGGCAAACTCATGTCTGAGACGTTCCATCGGGTTTTGTGGCGGTAGCGGCGGCAGCGGATCGTCGTTGGGATCGCCAAACAGGCGGCCGTCCCGATGCGGCCTCCGAAGCGCCTGCTGCCAGCGGTTGAAATGCCACATCAGGCCGGCCCTTCCACCTCCGGCATCCAGCCGGTCCAGGGCCCCGGATCGGATCAGGGCTCGCACTTCGGCGGCGTCCGGCCGGACCCGGTCCAGAAAATCGTCAATGCCTCGAAACGGCCGTTGTCGCCGGGCGGCGACAATCCGCTCCCGCACCGTCTCGGACACCCCGCCGATGGCCATCAGTCCTACCCGCACCGTCCCGCCCTCACCTGTCCACGGGGTTTCGCTGAAGGCAACATCCGGGGGAAGGATGGACAGTCCCATTCGCCGCGCTTCCGATACATAGGCGAAGGTGCTGTAGAATCCTCCCCGGTTGCTGATGACCGCCGCCATGAATTCGGCTGGATGATGAACTTTGAGGTACGCCGCCTGGAAAGAGACCTGGGCGTAAGAGGCGCTGTGGGGCTTGCAGAAGGAATACCCGCTGAAGCTCAGAACCATGGACCAGATGGCTTCCATGGTCTTTCGGGAAACCCCCCGGGCACACCCTCCCCCGACAAAGCGCCGTCTGAAATCGCCCAGGTGATAGTCCCGATCTTTTTTGGAGAGCACCTTTCGGAGTCGGTCGGCCTCAGCATGGGAAAACCCGGCCACTGCAACCGCCACCCGGGACACATCCTCCTGATACACCATGATGCCGAAGGTTTCGGACAGCACATCCGAGAGCAGGGGATGGAGGGGCGTCCACGGGGCCCCGTGGAGGCGGCACAGGTACTCCCGGATGAACTCGTTGGCCGCGGGTCGTATGATACTGCTGTGGATGACCAGATGATCGAAATCCCCCACACCGGCTTTTTGCTGAAGAAGCCGCATGGCCGGGCTTTCGATGTAGAAGCAGCCCATGGTACGGCCCCGGGCGATGGCCTCCTGGGTGTTGAGGTCGTCTTCGGGCTCCCAGCGGTTTTCGTCAAAACCGGTACCGTTGGTACGGATGCTGGCCATTGCATCCCGGATCACCCCCAGACTCCGGTTGCCGAGAAGATCGATCTTGACCAGTCCGGAGTCTTCGGTGCCGTCTTTTTCCCACTGGATGATGGGTACCCCTTTTGCGGCCCGCTCAACCGGCACGTACCTGTCGATGGGTTCCGGAGTGATGACCACTCCTCCGGAATGGACCGACAGGTGACGGGGGATGCCGATAAGGCCCTGGGCCAGGCGAAGGATATCGGGCCAGGGATCGGGAAACAACAGGGCTTTTGCCTGGGGCAGGCGTTCCACCGCTCCCTGGAGGTCAGACTCGGGCCGATCCATCCGCCAGAACCAGGGGAGACGCCGGGTGACCCGTCCGATTTCCCCCTCGGTCAGACCGAACACCTTGGCGGTCTCCCGAACGGCCATCCGGGGCTGAAACCGCACATGGTTGCATACCATGGCGGCATAGCCCCGATATTGATCCAGCACCGCCTGCTGAACGGCGTCCCGCTCATCCCAGGCGAAGTCCACGTCGATATCCGGGGGATCCGTTCGCCCCGGGTTGAGAAACCGTTCGAAATACAGGTTGTGCTTGACCGGGCAGACGTTGGTGATGCCCAGGGCATACGCCACCAGAGAGGCCGCACCGGATCCCCGGCCGCAGGTTCGGGGGCTGTGGGCAACGATGTCCCGGACGATGAGAAAATAGGGGGAAAAATGCCGTTCCGCGATGGCGGACAGTTCGTGTTCGAGTCGGTCCACCACCGGCTCCGGCAGCTCGTCCCCGTAACGCCGGAAGGCACCGGCATAGGCAGCGGATCGCAGGTCGGCGTCGGCATCCCGATTCCCGCCGTTCCAGGGCGGCATCACGATCCCGAAGGTGGGACCGGTGAAGTCGATCCGGTGGGCGATGGCTTGGGTTTGCCGTATCGCCTGGGGACATGGGGCAAAGCGGTGGATGTAGCGCTCAGGGGGAGCCAACCAGGCCTGGGGAGAGGCGGTATCGGCGGGAGAAAGGCGGGATAAAACCGTGTTGCCGGCGATTGCCCGCAGCAGTCGATGGGTGTGGTGGTCCTCCGGGTGGATAAAGAGGCTTCCCGGCACCGCTGCCAGGGGGGCCCCGTAGCGCGTTGCCGCCTGTCGGAGGGGATGGGCGGGAGACACCGGCCGCCGGGGCATCATTGCCGACACGTCCAAGCCGGCGGCGCGCCACCGGATAAGGAGATCGGCGTTGTCCGTCATCAGGGCAAGGCCGTCGGCAAAGGATTCGACCGCGAGGTCTAGCGAAAATCCCTCGTCCATGTGGCGACGGGTGATCAGACGGCAGAGGTTGGTGTAGCCGGGTGGGGACGCCACCAGGCAGACCGCCCGGCAAGAAGTTTTGGGATCGGTCAACTCGGCGCCGACGATCGGCGTTATCCCCTCTCGACGGCAGGCCGCCAGAAACGGCCACAGGCCGTAGAGATTGTCCGTGTCCGTCAGGGCCAGCCGGTCGTAGCCCAGCCGTCGTGCCGCCCGGCACAGGGCCGCCGGCGAGGCCGTGCCTTGCATCAGGGAATAGTAGGAGCGAACCGCGAGGGGAATCATGGGGAATGTCTCACCATAGAATCGTCGGGCCCTCGGACATGGCCAGTCACGGATGGTCGGCCGTCAGGGTGCGTCCGATCCGGACTGCCCCTTGGCCGAATCGTTCCCGGATACGGTCGAGGGACGCCATCAGTCGGCGCTGTTGGCCAGTGTTTTGGCGATCCTCGGGAAATACCTCCAGTTGGGCGGGCGGATAGGCCAGGCGGGAACAGGCCAGGCGAATCCGGCGGACCCGGGTGCGCCGAAGCCAGGCCCTATGGAGAGCGGATCGGGCCGACTCGAAAAGGGCGAGATCGGTGGCGGCGGGGGGCGTTAAGATCCGTTGGCGGGCGATGCGCATGCCGTCCGCAAACACGAGGGTTACCGATAGACGACCCGTCGCCATTCGTTGGCGCCTGAGCCGGCGGCCGGTTGTTTCCGCCAGGCTGTAGAGGGCCCCTTCGAGAACCGGTGCCTGGTTCGTGTCGTCGGCAAAATCGTGGATCCCGGCCACCACGGGCGTGCGTTCGCCCAGAGCGCGAACCGGAGACGGATCGATGCCCCGAATGGCCTCATAGATTCCCATGGCCCGACGGCCGAAGGGGATCTGAAGGGCCTCCAGGCTGAGAGCCGCCGCCTCGGCCGCCCGGGTCAGATTGAAGTCCCTGAACCGCACCAGATCGTCTGGATAGACCCCTGGAATCAGATAGAGGGGCACCGGCTTCATAAAGGCCGTCTCCTCACCCCCGGCGACAAAGACCTCTCCGTCGGGCTTGACGAGTCGGCTGGCCACCTTGGCCACCAATTTGTTGGGCGCCACCGACCAGATGGGATCCAACCCCAGTCGGAGGCGGGCCTGTTTCCGCAGCCGGCGGGCCAAATCCGTGGGCGATCCGAAAAGGCGGCCGGTGCCCGTGGCATCCAGGAAAAGATGCCCGTCGGCTTCTCCCGGCTCGATCAGGGGGGAATAAGCCAGGGCCTCCCCCACCAGGGCCTTCATGACTTGACGGTAGCGTTCCGGATGAGGAGGAAGTACTGTCGCGTTGTGGCAGCGCCGAATGGCGTCGTCCAGGGTCATCCCCTTTCTGACCCCCTCCTGGTAGGCCTCTTCGCTCATATCGTGCACCACGGCCCGGGGGGCGCCTTTCGGTGCGACGATGACGGGCCGATCCCGCAGTCGGGGATCCGCCACCCGCTCTACGGCGGCGGCGAAATCGGCCACATTCAGGTGAATGATGGATCGATCCACGGGGTCTGCTCCAAGAGTTTCTGCCTGTCCAGAATGGTCATGAGGCGCCTGGCGTTCGCCGGTGCCTGCCCCCGGACATGGTTGTTGAAAAAAACCAGCCCTCGACGCGTTTGACGGCTCATGGGCGTGATCCGTACCGAGGCCCATTCGTTTAGTTCGTCGTCGCTGTAGTCGTAATCGAACTGCTGCTGCATGTGGCCGGATCGCCACCCCCTGGCATTGCGGCCGTGGAAGCGGACATAGAACAGCCCCGGATGGGTCACCACATCCAGTCGGGGGAAGAGTCCCGGAATGTCGGGAGTATCCACGGCCACCAGTGTCACCCGACGGCACTCCAATTCTGAAAACACCCGATCCGTGGCCCATGAGCCGTGGCGGAACTCTACGGCCAGAGGCAATCCCTCCAGGGCGTCCAGGAGGGAAGCCAGGTAGCGGCGATGGGCCGGAGAACGGTTGAAATAGGGCGGCAGCTGAATCAAAACGGCCGCCAGGCGTCCGGAGAGAACCAGGGGGGCAATGCCTTCCCGGTAGCGGGTGGCTTCCCCCCGCCACCGGTCTGAATCCACTTCATGGGTCAGCGTCCGGATGAGTTTAGCGGCAAAGCAAAACCCTGCCGGGACTTGGGACAGCATTCGTTCGACGGGGCCGGCCTTGGGCATCTGGTACCAGGTGTAGTTGAGTTCCGTGGTCGGGAACCGCTTTCCGTAGGCGGTTAGCATCCGTCCCCGGGATGTGCCCGGGGGATACACGCCTGCTGCGGTCCATTCAGGGTAGGAATAGCCGCTGGTGCCGACCCGGATCCGGCATCTCCGTTCGATGACACCTCCCGACGACCTGCGGCGAGTCATGGGGTGACGCCCTCCGGCCCCCTCTGGATCCCGATCACCTTCCCCTGGACCATTATCTCGTCGAAACCGTACGCCATGATTGGGTAGTCGGGGTTTTCGGGATGCAGTTCGATGCGGTCCTTTCGGAGAAAAAACCGTTTGACCGTGGCGTCTTCTTCATGGACTAAGGCCACGACGATCTCTGCGTTTCGGGCGTACTGGCGGGGCTTGCAGATGGCCAGGTCCCCGTGAAGGATGCCAGCCCCCCTCATGGAGTCTCCGTCGACCCGGAGGGCAAAGAGGTGCGCCCCCGGGTAGAGGCTGCTGTCGACGACGAGGCTGCCGCCCCACTCCTGCTGAGCGTACATGGGAAGACCTGCCCTCACCCGGCCGACCACCGGCACCTCCCGCCACCGGCCGCTGCCCTCAGGGGCCCCGAAGCGACTTAAGAGATGGAGGTTCCGGCTGTAACGCCCTTCCCGCCGGACATGGCCCTTGCTCTCCAGGGTGCGAAGCATCTGGGCCACGGCAGCGTGGCTAACCCCCATATGCCGGGCGGCATTCCGCAGACTGGGGGATCGGCCCTTTCGGCGTATCTCGGTTTCCAGATAGTCGAAAAACTGGGATTGTCTGGCGGTCAGTTCCGACGGCATGGCGCCTCCTTCCATTGTCTTCAACGATATCTAATCAGACGCAAGGCATATGTCAATATAAAAGTAAATATAAAAGTAAATATATTACATATACAAATTATCGGTCGATGCCGGTTCCCCATCGGTTGGGGGCACCGTTTTGTCCGGGGGTGCGATAGACAATCGTTTCGATTTCCGTTAGGAGAGAGTAGACATGGCCCGGGGCGGTTTGGAGCCCTCGACCGGTAACGACAGCCTGAAAGGATCCGCCATATGGCCCCACAGAAAGGAAAGCGCCCCATCGCCGAGCGATTTGCCCACGGGGTCGCCTGCTTCCGGCAGGGCGACGGCATGGGGGCGGTCGAGGCCTTTGAATCGGTGCTCGCCGACGATCCGGGATACCGCCACACGGACGGCGACAATCCCTATTTTTATCTGGGAAAGATCCATGAAGTGGAGGGCCGAATCGAAAAGGCGGTTCTGCTGTACTCCCGGGCCCTCACCCTGGATCCTTGGGATGAGGAGAGCCTGATCGGCAGGGGCAGCTGCATGACGATCCAGAGGAAGCACCGGGAGGCGATTGCCGACTTCGAGAAGGCCCTCAGCATACCGGACTCGTTGCGCAACGCACCGGCGGGGGATCTTCTCTACGCCATCGCTGAAAATTTCAGACAAGGGGAGGATTTCGAAAACGCCCTGAATTGGGGGAAAAGAGCCCTTGCCGCCGACCCTGACAACGACCGCCATCAGGAGATGGTCAAGCGCCTGACCGGACTTCTGGCCCGAAACGACTCGGCAGACCGATAAGTCCCCGGGCTGAAACCATCTTCCCATGAGGAGAATGCCGATCGCCCATGACACCGATACTGCATCATTTCAAGGTTCAAGTCTATTACGAGGATACCGACCATTCCGGAGTGGTGTACCATTCCAATTATTTGAAATATTTTGAACGGGCTCGGGAGGCCGTTATCGGCCCGGAGCGTCTGGTCGCGCTCTGGAAAGACGACGGACTGGGGTTTGCGGTCTACAAGGCGGAAATTCACTACCAGGAAGGGGCCGAGTTCGGCGACCGCCTGGACATCCGGTCCACGGTCGAGAAGGAGAGCGACTACCGCCTCGTTTGGACGCAGGAGGCCTGGCGGTCGGGAGGCGCCAAGCCCGCTGTCCGGGCGGTGATCCATCTGGTCTGCGTGGACCGGGAAAAGCGTCTCAAACCCATTCCTCCGGTGCCTCTGGATGGCACTGGTGGTCGTTGACGGGCGTCCCGGTTTGGTCCGATTCTTCCTGCCCAAGGAGTCCATATGGCATTGCTGAACGAGGTGCCGGCCATCGTTCGAATCGCTCTGGTTTTTGTCTTTCTCTTGGCGGCCATCCGAAAAAAATGGAGCCTGGGCAACGCCTTCACCGGTGCATCGATTCTCCTTGGTCTGGGCTTCGGTATGGCGCCCGCCCCCCTCGTGCTGGCCATCGGCCACTCCCTGGTGCAGCCCAAGACCCTGTCCCTGTCCCTGGTGGTCGTGCTGATCCTGGTGTTGAGCCGATCCATGGAAGTCTCCGGTCAGATGAAGCGGCTGTTAACCGGCTTCGAGGGCCTTGTCCGGAGCCCCCGAATCAATCTCATCACGTTTCCGATGCTGATCGGACTGTTGCCCATGCCCGGCGGTGCCATCTTCTCCGCGCCGATGGTCCGGGCCATCGGTGCGATCCGGGGTCATCCCCCGGAGGAACTCAGCTTTGTCAATTACTGGTTCCGCCACATTTGGGAGTACTGGTGGCCCCTCTATCCCGGCATCATTCTGGTGACCGCCCTGTCCGGTATCGACCTGTGGCTGTTTGTGGCCGTGTCTTTCCCGATGACCCTCGTCGCCCTTGCCGGAGGCTTTTCGGCACTTCGGGGACCCCCCGCCGCCCCCTTTCCCATCGTCGGCACGGAATCCCGTCCACCCCTTGGACCCTTTGTAAAGGAACTGCTGCCGATTCTGATCGTGGTGTTTCTGGGGCTGGGACTGGGGGCGCTTTTGGCCCCATTGCTGCGGGGAACCGGGCTCACCGTCGACAAGGAAATAGGTCTCATTGCCGCCCTGGTGGCGGCCATCGTCTGGGTGTGGCACGGCAATCGGCTGCCTTTCCGGGAGCGGAGGCGGATACTGCTCCATCCGGAGCAACTGAGGATTGCTTACATGGTCGCGGGGATTTTGATCTTCAAAGGGGTTCTCGAGGTCAGCGGTGCCGTGGACGCCCTCAGCGGGGAACTGATCGACTGGCGAATTCCCCTGTTGCTCGTCACGATCATTCTGCCGTTTGTGGTGGGAGGGGTGGCCGGCATCACCATCGCCTTCGTGGGAACCACCTTTCCCATCCTGGTGTCCCTCGTCCGTTCGGCCGGTCAGGGCGATCTGCTGATTATCTATATGGTTCTGGCCCTGGTCAGCGGCTTTACGGGAGTCCTGTTATCGCCCCTTCACTTATGCTTGCTGTTGTCCAACAGCTATTTTCACGCCTCCCCGTCTGGGGTCTATCGACGGCTGTGGAAACCGTGCCTGATGCTGCTGGGGGGCGGATGTCTGTATTTCTTTTCCCTTCGGTGGCTGATGATCAACGCCCTTCCATGAGGGACCCGCGGGGTTTGATAGCCCTCATCGGGGCGGTTCCACTTCCCCCCGGGGACCGAATGCGAAGTAGCCGTCCCAGATGGCGTCCAGCGCCGGTTTGGCCCCTTCGAGATCCAGACAGGACAGGCGGTCGCCCTCCCGGCGGATCAAGCCAAACCGCTCCAGCTTGGCAAGGGCATCTTCCACTTCAAAATCGACAACACAGTCCCAGCGGCCCTCCAACCAGGACTCGACCCGCTTGTCCAGGTCCTCCCGCAGAAGGGGCCCCTCCGCGGTCAAGAGGAAAAAATAGGCCAAGACGGCCTCCTTGAACTCTTCTTCTTCCGCGGCGTCGATGAGATGAAACAATACCCCAGCGTTGTTGTCCAGGTTTTTGAAATAGAGATGATCGCTCAGTGTTTTCAAGAACCGGAGTTTCCGGTTCTTGAATTTGTTGACCTGTTTGAAAAGGTAGGCGCCCAAGGCAAGGGCGCCTGCGCCCAACCCGACCAGGTGCTGCTGACTGACCACGACCTCCCGGTCCGATAGACCGATCCAGAAGGCCGCCAGGGATCCCAGAAGAACCAAAGAGGCTCCGAGCTTGGTTGCGACGACCGCAACGCCGCTGACCGCCGCCGGTATCCCGATCATGAGCTTGTCGATGGACTTCATTCGAACCTCGGTGTTGGGAAACAGCATCTCGAGATCGGCCTTGGGAACGTTTTGAAACAGTTTGATGACCGTGGCACCCGGCTTGAAATAGAGTTGTTTGCGTTTGGCCGCATCGAAATAGGCCTGGTCCTTGAACTTGAGATAGACCAGTACACGATCGAAGTGGGTAAAGCGGATGGGTTTTCGTCTGAGACCGAACCATCGCACCAGGGTTTCTTGGCGGACGCTCTCGCCTCTTCGGAAAAACAGGATATCGTCGAAATCGTCGAAATCCACTTTGAGGCGAATCTCGAAAAGGGATTCCTCGGCCAGTGCCGCTTCCAGATCCGCCCCCGTAATGGCTTCGAAGTTGGCGGCGTTGAGGAGATCTCTCAGGGACGTCTTCAACTCCTGCTGGAGACCCGTTTTTTCCTCCTCTGAATAGGGCTTCAGGCGGCGGGCATCGGTATCCGGATTAAAGGGGGCATAGCATCGCTTGAGGGTTTCCAGCCGGCGGTGAAATTCGAAATGAAACATGCTTTCGAGAATCCGGCAGAAATCCTTGAACGCGCTCCTGTCAGGTTCGCTGAAAGGGGCGTCGGAAAGGCACATATCGATCAGGTCGGATCGATGGAAGGGGATGAACCGGTTGGTGCCGCTTGAAGGGATCATACCTGTATTACCGCAGACGGGTCGGGATGCTGGCTTCCCCGTGAATCGGTGTGTCGACATCGACGGGCCTCAAGAATCCGGCATCGACCCCGGGTGACCGGATGTCGTCCATTTCTGATTTTCCGGGGGCATTGCGGACGAGCCAACACCGGCGGTGACAGCGCTGCACGGCGGCGTTCAGCCGTCGTAGGCCCATTTGACGTAGACGGCTCCCCAGGTGAAGCCTCCGCCGAAAGCGGCCAGCACCAGGTTGTCGCCTCTTTTAAACCTGGATTCAAAATCGTGGAGGCACAGGGGGATGGTGCCGTTGGTGGTATTGCCGTAGCGGTGAATGTTGAGGAGGACCTTGTCCCCTTCGATGCCCATCCGGGACGCAGTGGCATCGATGATCCGCTTGTTAGCCTGATGGGGGACCAGAAAGGCCACGTCGTTGGGGGTCAGATGGTTGCGAACCATGATGCCGGCCGCCACATCGGCCATGTTCTTGACGGCAAACTTGAAGACGGTGGAGCCCTCCTGACGGACAAAATGCTCCCGGGCCTCGACGGTTTCGATGCTGGCGGGCCAGAGACTGCCCCCTGCTTTCATGTACAGATAGGGGGCCCCGGAACCGTCGCTTTTGAGGATCGCATCCATCACCCCGACACCCTCCTCGGAAGGCTCGAGCATGACGGCGCCGGCCCCATCGCTGAAGATAATGCAGGTGGTTCGATCCTGATAGTCGACGATAGAGGACATTTTGTCGCCGCCGACCACCACCACTTTGGAGTAGTTGCCGCTTTCGACGAACTGGGCACCGGTCACCAGAGCGAACAGGAACCCCGAGCAGGCGGCGCTCAGGTCATATCCGAAGGCATTTTTGGCCCCGACGGCATCGCATATGAGGTTGGCCGTTGCGGGAAATGGCATATCCGGTGTGGCGGTGGCACAGATCATCAGTTCGATCTGATCCGGCGAGGTTCCGGTTTTTTTGAGGAGGCCCTGAACCGCTTCGATGCCCATGAAGGAGGTGGCTTTTCCGTCGTCTTTGAGCACCCGTCGCTCTTTGATGCCCGTCCGAGTGGTAATCCACTCATCGCTGGTTTCCACCATGGTGGCGAGTTCATCATTGGTCATGACATAGTCGGGAACGTAGCCGTTCACGCCCGTTATGGCTGCCTTTAGTTTCCCCATTGCTTAACCATCCTCAATGCCGTTGACTGCTGCCCTGAATACTGACAATGAAACGGGCTCTATATATGGGAATTCGAAGGCAAAAGGCAAGAACAATTCCTAGCCTGGAGCACTCGTCGATAAGTCATCGGCGAGAGATAATCGTGTTCCCGGGGTCAGGACCCTTTCACGGCTTTGACAAAAAGATTGACATGATGTTTCTCCGACAGCACCTCCACAGCTCCCCCGCTAAAGGGGGTATCCCGGACAATATCGAGCAGTTCTTCCTCGCTTCGATGGATCAGCTCCCACTTCAACAAATGATCCATGAAGGCGCGGTGGGGATTTTCCGGACCGAAATTGCCGACGATGAGGGTTCCACCGGGTTTCAGGTGGGTGAAGCACTGGCGGACGAGCGCTTTGAACAGTGAGGTGCCCAGGTAATCCGTCAGGCCTGCCGAGTAGATGACATCCTGCAGTCCGAAGTCGTGCTGTACCTTCCCGGCGGCCCATCGCACAATATTTTCCCTCATGAACCGAACGGATGCCTGGGAGCCGATTCGGTTCACATTGCTGGCGGCATGCTGCAGGGCATCGGGGTCGATGTCCACCAGAAGGGCTTCGATGGCATTGCCTGGCTCACAATGGGTCATAAAATCGCAGAGTTCCCTCGCCGGACCGCAGGCCAGACTCATGATCTGCATCGGTCCCGACGGGTCTTCTCTCCCACGAAAAAGCCCTTCCAAACTCTCAAAGAGCAGACGGCGCCGACCTCTTACGGCCTCGCTGGGGACCGTGCCCAACAGCCACTGATCGACCAAAAGGCCCAGCTTTCCGTCGCCGGCCGGCTGGTGATCGTAAATCATCTCCATCATCAGAAAATCGCCGGCATACCCTTGGGGTTTGTAATAGACCCGCTCGGCAAATCGGCTTCTCATCAAATAGGGGAAGGCCTCTTTGAAGATATACCCCCAGATGTAAGCGGTGGAGCTGGCGTCCATATCCCAATCCTGCATCTGCTGGAGACGAGCGCTAAAATTGTCGAGCATTTTGAAGCACTGCTCGGAGACTTCCGTTGGGATCTCTCCGTCTCTTTCCTCCTGAAGATTATAGGATATGTCATAGAGATCTGCCTTTAGGCGTTCAACAAACCGATTCACTGTCCGCCAGTTTGAGGAGTGAAAGAAGCGTGTGGGCAGGGGGGTGGAGATATCGAAGCTTTTGCGTCCGCGGGTGAGGGCTGCGGCATAGGCGGTAATGGGTTCCTGCTCTTCTAAAACCCCCCGGAATCGAGTGGAAATAATCCGGGTGATGACGCTGAGGAAATCACCATATAGGGCGGCGTCTGCATTGCGGATGCTCCGGATGCTGTCCTCACTGAAAACGAAGATGTCGCTGTCTTCCGTCGCCGTCACATTGCAGGTTCTCGGCTGGCGATCGAAAAAACCGATTTCACCGAAAAAATTGCCGGCCCCGATGATGGCAATGACAATTTTCGTATCATCCACCGTGTTCGAAACTTCAACCGTGCCGCGCTGGATATAGTACAGGAGATCGGGTCGATTGCCCTTGTCGATCAGGACTTTGCCTTTGCGGCAGTCGACCGGTTCGGCATAGTCGAGCAACCGCTCGATAACCGTTTCCTCCTGCACGATATCCTGAAAGACGGACGATACCCCCTGAATCGGTAGCGGGGGGGGAGGGGCGGTCGGTTTTTCCATGGGACCTCCTTGGCGATGGGGGCTCGATTCCTGGAAGCCGGTCATCCTGGAATCTTTACGGAGAGCCCAGGACGACCAAAGGCCATTCTATAGAAAAGCCCTTCTCAGGTTTGCATCGTTATGCCGTCTAAGCGTTTGAACCCTGGAGGAGGAATTATCGGAAACGATTGTCGGAACGCTTGGCTTTGGCACCGTGAGTGGCTCCTGCCATCCATCCGATGGCGGCGCCGTCGCGGTGGTCAAAGTCAGGGACATAAGGTTTGATGTCGAGAAGGGGCGTGCCGTCAACCACATCCACATCCTCTATGGCTATCTGGTTGTCCTTGATCTCCTTCAACCGGACAATGGAAAGACCGATAGGATTGGGATGATTGGGTGATCGCGTGGAGAAAACGCCCCGGGATACGCTGTCAAGAAACGGCGTGACCCGCAGGCGGGACTTTCGGGTCAAGTGGAAGTGGTACAAAAGAAAAAGATGCGAAAATCCATCCAAATCCTTTAATCCGTCTTCGAATTCGGTAAAAAGATCGATACTCCCGGCGATGCCAAGGGCCCCGACGGCCTGAATTGGCATATTTTCGGGGTCCTGGAAAGGGCTGTGGACGATGCCGATGGGTCGAAACAAAATCGTTTCCAAACGTTATCTCCTATACCCCCAAAGGGGGGCCTCCATCGAAGCCCTCCCCCATTGAATCACAGTTGGGTCAGCTTTCCGGATCGAGATGGTCTCTGAGCAGCTTATCCGCAATGGCGTCGGCGTCGATAGGATATTGTCCGGCCTTGATGCGGCGACGGATTTCCTTGACCTTCTTCTCGTTGACGTCGGGAATGGTCCTAAGACGAGCCATCGCTTTGCGGATCAGCCGGATATCCCCTGAACGGTCCTCGTTTCCGCCGGGTCCGGGTTTCCCATAGGGTTTTCGTCTTCTGGTCTGGAGGCGAACCACCTTCTTGTCAGATCCGCCGTCTCGGGGTTTCATGGGGTTTCCCTTCGCCCCCCTATGGGGGGTGATGATGATCGCCGATTGTGCGTCCGTTAGAGGGACCGCTTCGCAGAGGTGCACTGGTCGACCAAGTAAACGATGGACTTATAGTACAAACCGCTGTGCTGAGACAACCCGATCTCGCACGTCCTGCTGTTGGAATAGCCGGCGAGGTAGCGATCTCCTAATGCGGATTTGAGAGGGGATAGCGCCGACCGGGTCAGTTCCGGGAAAGAGAATCCGCGATCGCCGGCAAAGCCGCAGCACCCCACCTCGTCGGGATAGATCACCTCCCGGGCGCATGCCTCGGCAACGGCCCTCCAATCAGCCTCGATCCCAAGCTTTCTTGAACTGCAGGTCACATGCACCGCGATGGGATCGGCCCTTTTTTCGAATTCGAGCCGGTTCATCAAAAACCGATGGATGAATTCGACAGGCTCGTATAACTTGAGTATAGGGCTCAGGGTCCGCCGCATGCGCTCAAGGCAAGGGCTTGTGTCGCACAGAACCGGGTAGCGGCCGCCGTTGCTTGCCGTTAATAGAGCCTTTTCCAGAGCCGCCGAAAGCCGGTCGGCTTGCCGGGTGAACCCCTTGCTCTCAAAGGGCGTGCCGCAGCAAAGGGACTCCATGGACGCTGGGTAGACCACCGAGTAGCCCGCTTTCTCGAGCAAACCGACCATCACCGACCGGAGAGCCCGTTGGTCCGGGTCTCCGGCTGCAGGCCCCATGGTTCGATTGATGCAACTGGGGAAGTAAACCACGGTGTCGGAGCGGGTTCCGGCCACGGAAAATCTGGGCCTCCCGGCGCCCATCGGCATCCAGCGGTTCCACATCGGCAACCGATTGCCGGAGAGTCCTCGTGCATACTGAGCCAATCGGTCCATGGCCCGGGTGCCCAATGCCCGATGGGCCTGATGGGCCAGTTTCAGCAGAAGCCTGACGACAGTGGACACCCCGCCAAAATGATCGGCGGCCAGGTTGGCGGCCATCTGGAGCCGAGGGGCTTCTGCGGCGGTTTTTCTCAGCATCTTGGTGTGATCGCCGGTGTTGATGGCCACCGGACAGCTTGTCGCACACATGCCGTCTACCGCGCAGGTTTGATTCCCTTGGTAGAGGTAGGCCGATTCCAGCCATCCCAGACGCGAGGGGTCGCATCCCTCCGCCTTCAGTCTCGCCATTTCCCGCTGAACGACGATCCGCTGGCGGGGGGTCAGAGTCAATTCCCTTGAGGGGCAGTTAACCTCGCAGAAGCCGCATTCGATGCATTTGTCGATCACGGGATGGGCGATGGGAAGGGGCTTCAGGTTCTCGATATGGGCCGTCGGATTATCGTTGAGGATGACCCCGGGGTTTAGAATTCTGTCGGGATCGAAGATATCCTTGACCTCCTGCATAAGACGGTAGGCGTCTGCTCCCCACTCCATCTCGACGAACGGGGCCATGTTCCGGCCGGTCCCGTGCTCCGCCTTGAGGGAGCCGTCGTATCGCCCGACGACCATATTGCAGACATCGTCCATGAAGCCTTTGTATCGATCGACCTCGAAGGATTGGCTGAAATCCTGGGTAAACACGAAATGGAGATTGCCGGCCAGGGCATGTCCGAAAATGATGGCCTCAGGATAATCGTGCTTTTGGAACAGTGCCTGGAGATCCAGGGTCGCCGGGGCCAGGCGTTCGATCGGAAACGCCACGTCTTCGATAATCACGGTGGTCCCCGGTCGGCGCATGGCACCGACGGCGGGAAACAGTCCTTTTCTGACATTCCACCAATCGCTGATATTCGCTGACCTTGTCGGTGAAGTGAAACGGCAGCTCGGTGGCGGTGCATTCGAGGACAGTGTCGATGTCGTAGGCCCCGCCCTCGACAAAGTGCACCGGCGTCTCCACCGGGATGCAGTCCAGAGCGTCGGCTATGGCTTTTACCTGAAGACGTAGGTCGGCATCGGTCTCGGAACGGGTTTCTACCAGAAGCGCCGTGGCCTCACTGCTCAGGCCGCGAATGGACTCCGGCATGCCCGCCTGACTTTCCACCGATGTCAACGCTGCCCGATCCATCACTTCTGCAGCGGCCACCGGCTGTCCCTGAAGAATCGCTGCCGCATTGCAGGCATCGTGGATGGAGGAGAAGGCGATGAGGGCGCTGGCCTTGTGGGAATGTTCGACAACCGTTTGAAAGGTCACCTCCGAGATAAAGCCTAACGTTCCCTCGGAGCCGACCATCAAGTGGGTGATCATCTCGAATGGATCCTGGAAATCAACCAGGGCATTAAGGCTGTAGCCGGTGGTGTTCTTGATGCTGAATTTCTGTCGAATTCGCTTTGCCAGGGCCGGCGTGTCCTGTACCCGCTTCGCCAGCGCCGTCAATCGATCGAGGAACCCTTTGTGGCTGCTGGTGAAACGACGGCGACTTTCGGCGTCTCCGGTATCCAGAACGGTGCCATCGGCAAGCACAACCCGGATGCTGTCGATGGTTTGATAAGAATTTTGAGCCGTGCCACAGCACATCCCGCTGGCATTGTTGGCCACGATGCCACCGATCATGGCAGAGTTGATGGATGCGGGATCCGGCCCGATTTTCTTGCCGAATGGCTCAAGGATCCGGTTGACCTGGGCACCGATGAGGCCGGGTTGGACACGAATGCGATCGCCGCCATCGAGAATTCGGTGCCGCCGCCATCCGGTGCCGGCCATCATCAGCACGGAATCGGTGATGGCCTGGCCCGACAAACTGGTGCCGGCGGCGCGGAAGGTGACCGGTATTTTCTGCCGTCCTGCCAGCTTGAGCAATTGAACCACTTCCGATTCGTTGCGTGTTTTGACGACCACCCTGGGAAGAAGCCGATAGAAGCTGGCGTCTGTGCCGTGGGCCAGCATGCTGAGGGGGTCTGTCATCAATCGGGATGCCGGCACCGACGATTTCAACGCTTCGAGAAACGAAAGATGGGGATCATGGATCATTTGGGGACATCCTGCCTGTGAGGGTGAAACGCCGATCGACCAGCTGATCACCATGAAGATAAGGTACGTTGAGGCGAAAATATACCCCGATTATAGTTAAAACCGAAGGAAAATTCAATTCTGCCCATGGAATGGCGACAATCAGGGGCGGACGTCCCCTTGACGACGGGGAAAAGCGGGTTAATATGTTTTTAGAAACCAGAACGGTTTCTATTTTGACTGGACAAGAAAGGCTGGGTGACAGCCATCGCACCTGCCTTTCTCAGCTGACATACCTCCTAAAGCGACCGGGGAAGCCGACCCTTCTTCCCCGGTTTCTTTTTTGGCTGGGGGGGTGGCTTGACCCTATCGATCCACCCAGAAATGGGCGACGATTGGCGAACCGACAGATCAAGGACGGTCGATGAAAGCGATCGGTGTCTATCAGGAAGACGGCCCTCGGCTTGTCTGGGAGGTCGTTGACCCCCCCGTCCCGAGCCCCGGAGAGGTGTTGATCGATGTGGCGGCCGCCGGAGTGAACCGGGCCGATCTTCTTCAAGCCCACGGCCATTATCCTCCGCCGGCGGGTGCATCCTCTATTCTGGGATTGGAGATTGCCGGTAAGATAGCCGACGTCGGGACCACCATCACCGGATGGAACGTTGGCGATCGGGTCTGCGCGCTGTTGCCGGGCGGCGGGTATGCCGACCAATGCACCGTTCACCATACATTGATGCTTCCATTGCCGGATCACTGGTCTTTCGAGGCGGGCGCCGCTATTCCAGAAGCATGGCTGACGGCATTTTCTAACCTGTTCATGGAAGGACGGTTAAAGGCTTCCGAGTCGGTGCTCGTCCATGCAGGGGCCAGCGGTGTCGGTACCGCGGCTATTCAGCTGGTGAAAGCGGCCGGGGCCTGGATCGCCGTCTCGGCGGGCACCGATGAAAAGTGTCAGTTCTGTCAAACGCTTGGTGCCGATTTGGTCTTCAATTACAAAAAAACACCGGTGGCATCCGCCCTAAGCGGAAAACCGATTGACCTGGTCATGGATTGTGTGGGGGCGCCCTATTTCAAGGATCATCTGAATCACCTGTCTCCCGGTGGAAGGCTGATCGTGATCGGCGTCATGGGGGGGCGGTCTGCTGATATCGATCTGGCATCCGTTCTGATGAAAAGCCTTCACATTCAAGGGACACGCCTGAGGGCCCGGCCCCTTGAGGAACGAGCCGGCATCGTCAGTGCATTTCGTGATCGATTTTGGCCCTTGCTGACGTCCGGGCGAATCCATCCCGTCATCGGCGCCACATTCCCGGTTCAAGATGCCGGTGCAGCCCACCGATATGTCGCGGAAAACAGAAACATCGGCAAGGTCGTTCTCATGATGGCCGGGAACTGAGAACCGACACCTCTAATGCATCCGGTTCCGAGGGGCGGTCATGTTAGGCGATCCCGCTCCGTCCGGCACTCCCCTTGATCCGATCTGACAATGGCGTGTGGGGCTCCCCCTTCGGACGCTATTCAGTCCCACTTGCGGAAAATCACTGAAGCGTTGTGACCGCCGAACCCAAACGTATTGCTGAGGGCCGTCCGGATGGGTCGTTTCTGAGCCTCGTTGAAAGTGAAATTCAGCCCCGGATCGATCCGGTCATCGTCGGTGAAATGATTGATGGTGGGGGGCACAATATCGTTCATGGTGGCCATGATGCAGGCAATCGATTCGATGGCACCCGCAGCTCCCAGCAGATGGCCGGTCATGGATTTGGTGGAGCTGACGTTGAGTTTATCCGCATGATCCCCGAAAACCCTTCGTACAGCCGACGATTCACTGATGTCGCCGAGGGGTGTGGATGTGCCGTGGGCGTTGATGTAGTCGATTTCCCGGGGTGACATGCCGGCATCTTTCAAGGCATTGACCATCACTTTTCCCGCGCCTTCTCCCTCTGGATGCGGAGCCGTGATGTGATGGGCATCCGCCGACATGCCCCCACCCAAAATCTCTCCGTAGATCACGGCACCTCTGGCCTTGGCATGGTCTAAAGATTCCAGAACGAGGGCGCCGGCGCCTTCGCCAATGACAAACCCGTCCCTGTCTTTGTCAAAGGGTCTCGACGCTCTGGCCGGATCGTCGTTTCTTACCGATAGCGCTTTCATGGCGTTGAACCCCCCGACGCCCGCCTCGCTGATCGCCGCTTCCGACCCCCCGGTGATGATGATGTCCGCCTTGTCTAAGCGAATGTAGTTGA
Organism: uncultured Desulfobacteraceae bacterium; assembly: GCA_942491115.1. Taxonomy (GTDB): domain Bacteria; phylum Desulfobacterota; class Desulfobacteria; order Desulfobacterales; family UBA5852; genus CALNZV01. Next base: position 698,695 of record CALNZV010000020.1, on the reverse strand, counting down.
CGGCATCCAGAATGGCATGGGTCGCTGAAGCGCAGGCAGACACGGTTCCGAAATTGGGCCCTTTGAATCCGAAACGGATGGAAAGGTGACCGGCGCTGATATCGGCGATCATCTTGGGGATGAAAAAGGGGGTAAAACGGGGTCTGCCATCTCCGGTATAAAACTTTGCCATTTCTTCCTGAAGGGTCTGAAGCCCTCCAATGCCGGATCCCCAGATGATGCCGGCGCGGTCCTGATCGATGCCGTCCAGGTCCAGTTTCGAATGCCGAACCGCCTCGTCGGCCGCGACCAGCGTGAAACGGGTGAATGGATCCAACCGCTTGACCTCTTTGGGATCGATGAAATCCTCTGGGTTGAAATTCTTGACTTCGCAGGCAAATTTCGTTTTGAATTTTTCCGTATTGAATGAGGTTATGGGTGCGGCGCCACTTTTCCCACTGACAAGTGCTTCCCAATACTCATCCAATGTGTTGCCAATCGGCGTCAGGGCGCCCATGCCCGTCACGACCACTCGATTCAAAGCCATCTCTACGCCCTCTCCAAATGCACGGATGATTCCTTGTGCTGAGTTTTGCTCTTATCCCTCACCGCATCCTGTACCATTTGCGTCGACGGGAACCCTTCGGGAGCCAATTAAAATATACAAATAAAAACAAACGCTTAATGTCGATAAGTCCCGGAAAATACCGGGGGGATTAAGGGTCGGTGTTGTCTAGAACATTTGCCTAATTTGGCGCACTATACAGTAAAGAAGCCCACCGTGCAACAGTGGGTCTGGGAAATGCCGGCCACTGCTGAAGGCCCGTCGGCAGGGCGTGGTGCGGCGGTCGATCACCGACGATCCCTCCGGAGAAAGGTCAGCCCGCCCGTCCTTGACGACGGATGGGCCATGCTTCAACAGCGGCGGCCGGATCTGGTGATCTTCAAAAAGGGTTTCCGTTGCGATTTACTCGGAGAGATCCTCGAACCCGTCACGGCCCAGTACGCCGAAAGCGAAAGGCCCGTTGATCTCCTCATGGACCTCGGCCTGTCTTCTGAACGCCTCTTTTACGGCCGACATCGCCACATTCACAGGGAGGTTTTCACGCCACTTCTGATAGAGCATATGTTCGAGGCCGACCATTCGAGGAACCGCATAAACCGACTCGATTTCATCACTATCCAGTTGCGGCCGTTTTTTTTTGGTCCACATCAGATAAATCCGAAATGGATCAGAGGAGGCGGTATCGGAAACCCCGGCCAAAATAAAGTGAAGGTGATGGGTCGGATCCACAGGATGGAACTCGCATTTTTTCGTCATGAATTCGGTATAAGAACTGGTCAAGAAGGAAAGTGCCGCCGGTAGCAGGTCATCGATGGACGACACCCCCTCGTCACTGACAAAGGCTTTCAACTCCCTGCAGATGGCCTCTCCTTCGGGGGCTCCGCCTGCAAGTATCACCGCTTTTGGCGTCAGTATGTGGAGCCTTTGAATGGGGCGATGCAGGACCATTCCATCCATTCCGAATTCAACGGCGGATGAATCGGCCCCAAGCACAATCCCCGATGTTGATTTGCATGCGATTATTTGCGACATGTTAGTATGATCTCCTCAGTCAGCCATTGGTAAGGACCCCCAATCATGGGAGAATCGGCGTTGACGGGCGTTTTTTGGCATATCGGTTCAGTGGCTGTCTCGAACACCGGCCGCCGCCAGTCTTGCCGTTGAGAACCCAGAGGAAAGATAAATGTAAAATGACCGATGCCAAGGGCATTCCCATCCGGGATGGGTTTTCGCTCCGGGGCGGACCGATCGAATCCCAAGCCACGGCGGGTGATGGCTTCTCTCGAAAGAGAGCGCACCGTGTGGAGGATGCCCTCCAACGGTCATTCCATCACAGTGGACAGAAAGGAGTTTTGGAACCATGCCGCTTTATGAATATCAATGCGAAGCTTGCGGCTGCTGCTTCGAAATGCTGGTTTTCGCATCAGATCGGGATCCGGTGTCTTGTCCCGGCTGCTCGGACACCCGGGTCAAGAGATTGATGAGTGCCGCTGTTTGCTGCTCTTCGGGCGACAGCGGTCACGGCCCCAAGAGCGGTGCCGGTTTCTCCTGAGCCTGCTGACCCAGGGCGGCAGGCTGCCGCCCTTGCGCTTGAAGATGAATCCGTATCGGAGGCCTCTCTGCACTGCGTCTTCCCTCGGCTGAAATAGGGTAATGTTGACGGCAGCCCATGACGGACCAATAGTGCTGAGAATTAGGCTGCTTTATGGCGGCCGACTCGGTCACAACATCACAGGGAGGGGGGCACATGCCTAAAACCATACTGACAGAGATGGGAAATCTGATCAGGCGGATCTACCAGGAGAGGGTTGGGGGCGACCCCAATGACCTGATTCGGGTCTGGGATGAAGGGGAGTTGATATTTGTTTCAAAAAACGACGACACGCAAACCGTTATCGCCGTTGGCGATGTGATTCACGGAAGAGAGGAATCGATCGCCCGTGCGCTTTCCTCCTTCCAGACGGTGGACTGATGGGGCACGTTTGGGTCGATTGGAGCTATGGCGCCCATATATGGCAGAGGCGACAAGGGCCGTCAGCATTTGAAGGGGTAGAAATGATGGTAACAAAACGCCCCGGGGTCACCGTACAGGATTTCTGAATCGGCCATGCAGGCACCGATCATGTTCTGGGATATTTCTGGATAGTCATCCCGCTCCTCTTCCTTCTTCTTGCATGGCATACAGATGGGCTTGTGGGTGTATGCGGACAGAATCCGCAAGTCGTTGGGCCCAATCGACGAGCTGCAGGACGAACAGGAGATCGCACATTCCAATAGCTGTTTCCAGTCTTCCTTCATTGATAACCCTTTCTGTGGTGAGGTAAGGCGCTGCGCCCATCGATAGGCACCTACTCATTCAGCGGTCAAGGCGTATCTCTTGGAAATTATATTGAACCCATGGATTGAAATCAACCCTCGAAAGCCCGATTCGAGCCCTCGGTAGATACCGGCAATCACCTCAATCGGTCCTGAAAGGCCGATCGCTCGGGTGTCGGACACCGATGATTCAGAGGGGGCGCCGCGTCGATCTCAATCGTGGTTCTAGACTCAATCTCCTTATAAATACATGGTTTTACCGGCTTGACTCTTTCGACGGTTTTCTATATGTTGACCACTGCGTGAGACAAGGTGAATACACAGGGAGGCCGTCATGGTCGATTTAGTGGATATGACCCCTTATCTGGCCGATATTCGGGCCGTTGACCTGTTTTATCATTTGACCGAAGAAGAACTCGAACGATTGCTGAACCTTGCGGAGGCGGTCCACTACAAAAAGGGAGAAAAAATTCTCGCCCAAAGCGAAACGGGGGATTATCTTTTCGCCATCGTTCGGGGGTCTGCGGATGTAAGCTTCAAAGATCTCAATGACGATGAAGTCTTTATCTCCTCCATAGAATCCGGGGAGATGTTCGGCGAGGCCGCCATTTTTACATCAGAACAGAGAACCGCCAGTGTCATATGCTCCGAGGAAGCCTTGGCGGTGCGAATCCACAAACGCAATCTGATGACCTTTATTCGGGACAATCCAAGAGCCGGCAACAAGATTTTGATGCTGATCATACTCAGCCTGCTCAAAAAACTTAAAAATGCCAATCAGGATTTGGCGTTTGAAAAGCGTTCCGAAATTGATTTCAATTATGCCGACTCTTTGATTCAGGATTTTATCCGGGATATTTAAGCCTACCACCCGTTGCGACCTCGCTGGATTTTCCGCCCACGGGCAGTTTTCGATTTGAGTTTTCCCCGAGAGCATGCGTTTGATCGGCCTGAGGGGGAGATATCGATTCGACATCCAGCGCCTCTGCAGTCCCTTCCCTCATGGAGTTGTATCGACACCGTTTCGATCATTTTTGTGCCGTCCTCGGGAACATCGTCCAGCTTTCGGGCGAATCCAGGGGCAGGAGCCAAATGATCCCCCACGGTGATGCACCGTCTCAGCCGATCTACGGGGCCATGCAGCCCTTCCCGGTTTCATGGCTGGGAAGGCGTTTTCTTCCCATCGATCCGCACCCCCTATTCGGACGGCTCAAGGCTATGGGGCCAGACCGGGAAAATGCCGGATGGCTGCAGGCCGGCTATTTGGGGGTATCGATGGCTTTTTGATGGGTTTCTTTCGTCGTGAGGCCGTTGTCAGGCGTGGGTGGCGACAGGCGCTTTTCAGATGCTGGCAGCAGAACAATAAGCCGCGATCCTTTCCCTGTCTTGCTGTAGGCTCGAATCAACCCCCCGTGATTCTTGATGATGCCGTCAGCCAAAGACAGCCCGAGACCGCTGCTTTTGCCGAAACCTTTGGTCGTGAAAAAGGGTTCGAATAGTCTCTGTAGAGTACGGGTTTCCATCCCGGTGCCATTGTCGGTGACGGAGATGCGGACAAATCGACCGGTATGGATCCTTGCCGATCGAACCAAGGGGTCATTGGATGAGATCACCACGTTTCGTGTTCGAATAAGCAGCGAACCGCCGTCGGGCATGGCGTGCCATGCATTGACATAGAGATTCAGCAGAACCTGCTCAATTTGAACGGGATCGACGTCGACCGGCCAGGTATTGGGGGACAGCTCTTCCTTGATGGCAGATTTCCTTCCGGGGTCCCCCAAACAACCGATTCTGGTTTCGGATGAGATCGTTGATATTGACGGTCTGAATTTCAAACCGTCTTTTTCTGACGAATCCCCGCAGCTGCCGAGTCATCTCAGCACCGTTTTGAACATGCTGCTCGATATTTTTCAGACGCTTGTAGAAACCATCTGTCGATGTCAGATCCATCAACATCAGCGACACGTTGCCTTGAATCCCCATTAGCAGATTATTGAAATCGTGAGCGATGCCCCCCGCCGGGTTGCCGACGGCCTGCATTTTATTTGCCTGGAGCAGTCGGTCTTCCAGCTGTTTTCTTTGGCCGACATCACGCACAACCCCGTAAGTCCCCAAGCGGACCCGAAGGCCTTCGTCACGTTGGGGTCGGTACATCCCTGTCGCATTTGATTCCACCGCTACACGACCGTTGCCCGGGCGGCGCTGGCGGTGTTTTCTCGGTCCCGTCTTGATCCGAAGCTGAAGCGCCGACGTGGCTCGGAATCCGGTCCTTCTCTCGTTGAATCGCCATCTGGCAATCTGTAAATCCGATGGATCGAAAAGAGTCGCGTACATGCGTCCGATCAACCCTCGGGCCTTGTAGCCCAGGACCGTTTCTGCGGCTTTATTCACGAAGGTAAAACGGCCTTCGGCATCAAGGGTGTAGATCACGTCCGGGGAGTTATGGATGAGATACCGGTAGCGCCTTTCTGAAACCGTCAACCGTTTGGTCATGGCCCGGTTGGCCTCGATCAATTGCGTCTGCTTCAATGCATTGTTGATGGTTTTATCCAGGTCCTCGGGAGGAAATGGCTTTCGCAGGTAGTCGAATGCACCGCGCTTCATGGCTTCGACCGCCATACCGGCCGATGCACGCCCTGTCCTCAATATGACCTGAGCACTAGTACGAGCGCTCAACAGGCGCTCCATGAGACCGATGCCGCTTGAATCGGGCAGTCCGATATCCAGGAGAAAAAGGTCGAAGGCACTGGCCTTCATCTTTTCCAGCGCTTCTTTTCCGGACGATGCCGTCTGCACACAATAGGATTTTTGTTCGAGGATGTACTCCAGTGCACGACACAGTCGCCGGTCGCCATCAACGATTAACACAGTTGGATGACGAGTCATTAGTGACCTCCGCGAGAGGGTGGCATCGGGCCTCCCGGTTTCGCAAAACCCCATACAGTCACGGCAGCAATAGACGATATGGCTGAAATAGGGATACCCTGTACCGGCCGTCCCGGTTTGTTTGGCTGACCGATACCAACCAGACGAATATGGAGACGAATCGGTCCCGGATCAAGGAAGGATTCCTTGAGCATTCCGGACGGATGCTTTCCCATGATCCCCATGTGCTCGGTTTCCATCGGGCGGATGAGGGGCCGCCGACTGCGATAAGCCTGATTCGACCCCTAATGATTAGATATCGCGGTTATGTAGAATCCACCAGTTGGGGTTCTATGCGGCCCATGGGTATCGGTTCTGCTGCCAACCAAAACTCGCCACTAAGGCCGTGTAAAGACGGTCGCTGACGGACTTTCTTGCAGAACATATTGGCTGACAGGCAAAATCGAGAAATCTGAAACCCTCAGGTGGCAACCGTCTCAACGCGGCCTAAATGGCTCAGACAGCTGCCCGGCATCCGATCCGACACCCATTGGCCTTTCGATTTGGGCCATCTGGAGCGTTATAGATAACCGCATTAGATATTCTTGATGGACTGAAGGGATAGGAAACGAGGGCGTATCTTTTTGGTGCCGCTGCCTCCGATTTAATGGGAATTGCCAAACCGATCCAGGCTGCGATATTGAATTCCTTCTGCAATATGTCCTGGTTGGATGTCCTGGCTGGCCTCAAGATCGGCGATGGTCCGGGCTATTTTGAGGATCCGATGGTAGGCCCTTGCCGAAAGGCCCAATTTATCGGCGGCAGCCTCTAGCAGGCGGCGGCTGTCTGTGTTGATCCGGCAGAATTGCCGTATGTGACGGCCGTGCATCTGGGCATTGCAGTGAACGGTCGATCCCCTGAAACGCTTGTTTTGGATGGCCCTCGCCTTGCTGACCCGATGACGGATGGCCCCGGAGGACTCCGCCGACCCATGGCGGGTGAGATCTCGATGATGGACCGCCGGCACTTCGATCTGAATGTCCATTCGGTCCATCAGCGGCCCCGAAATTTTGGTGCGGTAGCGACGAGTCTGGTTGAGAGAGCAACGGCATTCCTGCTTGGGGTCTCCAAGGTATCCGCACGGGCATGGATTCATGGCGGCAACGAGCATAAAACGGGACGGGTAAGTCAGTGTGGTTGCTGCCCTGGAAATGGTAACGGTCGAATCCTCGAGGGGTTGTCGAAGGACCTCCAGAACGTGTTTTTTGAATTCCGGCAGTTCGTCAAGAAAAAGAACACCATTGTGGGCGAGACTGACTTCTCCGGGACGGGGAATGTGCCCTCCACCGATCAGGCCGGCATCAGAAATGGTGTGGTGGGGCGACCGAAAGGGGCGGGATGTGATGAGCCCCTGGTGAGGCCCCAGACCCCCCACGACACTGTAGATCTTCGTGGTCTCCAGCGCCTCCTCAAACGTCAAGGTGGGAAGAACGGTGGGCAACCGCTTGGCCAGCATGGTTTTCCCCGCTCCTGGCGGCCCTATCATGACGAGATTGTGCCCGCCAGCGGCTGCCACTTCTATCGCTCTTTTGGCCTGTTCCTGACCCACAACTTCCGAAAAATCGATATCGCTTATCTGAGGGTCTCTAAAAAAGGCGTTCAGGTCGATCGTTTCCGGTGGTATCGACAGGGCTCCTCTAAAAAAGTCGACCACTTGGGAAAGGGTGTCGACGGGCAGGGCATGAATGGACTCGACTACCGCTGCTTCCAAACGGTTCTCATAGGGAAGGACAAGGCCTTTATAGCTGGATTGCCGGGCCGCAAGCGCCATGGGAAGGGCCCCGCCCACAGGCTTCACTCTGCCGTCCAGTGACAATTCACCCATGAGTAAAAATTGCCCAAGGTCTTCCTTGGGGACGATGCCCATGGCGGCAAGAATACCCACGGCCATTGGCAGATCATAGCCCGTTCCGTCCTTTTTGATATGTGCCGGCGCCAGATTGATGGTGATCCGATCGTCCGGGAAACGATAACCGGAATTGGTAATGGCTGATTTAACCCTTTCCCGGCTCTCTTTAACGGCCATCTCGGGTAGACCCACGGTTGTAAAAGCGGGAAGACCCGATGCAATATCCACTTCAACTTCCACGATGTAAGCATCGATGCCGATGACGGCACCGCTCAATGCTTTCGCTAGCACAGAGCCTCCCGGGTAAGCGCATGCATCACAGCCAATCAAATCGCTGGACGGATTTCTTTACAGCAACACTTTAAAATCATAAACGAATTTAGTTGACACTACAACGCCACTGTCGCAATATGATCGCCGTCATGGCACCGATGACCTACCGGCAGGCCATCGATCACCATCAACCGATGGGTGATGCCCCCCCATTGCCATGCGTTGACTATTGCGTTAAACGCCCAGACGACACCTATGGCGATTTATCCTTATCAGCGAACCATTAAAAACCCCATTTCTTGTTCAGGTATCGGCATTCATTCCGGCAAGCCTGTCAATCTTTCGCTGAAACCTGCTCCGGCAAACCATGGGGTCAGATTCATCCGATCGGATCTGCCGGGCAATCCAGAGGTCAAGGCCCTTTTCAATCAAGTGGTGGATACCAGTTTGGCTACCGTTATCGGCCATGATGGCTGCATCATATCAACCATCGAACATCTGATGGCGTGCTTGGCCGGCTTCTATATCGACAACATTCGAGTTGAAATAGACGCCTATGAGATGCCCATTCTGGATGGTAGCGCTGCCCAGTATGCGCAGATGATTAGAGATGCCGGTATCCAAGAGCAGCCGGTTCCTCGGTGCTTTATCGTGATCAGGGAGGCCATCGAACTCGAGGATGGGGATAAGTTTGTCGGTGCCTACCCCGGGGATTGTTTCCGACTGTCCTGCACCATTGATTATGCGCACCCCCTGATCGGGCGACAGACCTTTTCCATGGAAATCAGCGAGGACAGTTTCGATAATGAAATCGCCAATGCTCGCACTTTCGGCTTTCTTTTTGAAGTCGAACGCTTAAAGCAGATGGGACTGGCCAAAGGCGGATCATTGGAAAATGCCGTTGTCATCGATGACCATACCGTGCTTAATCCCGGCGGTCTCCGCTTCCGTGACGAATTTGTCAGACACAAAGTCCTTGACTGTATCGGCGATTTCTCATTGTTGGGCATGCCCATCCTCGGACACATAAAGGTTCACAAGTCCGGGCATGCCTTCAATCATGCATTTTTGAAAACACTGTTTTCCAAAAAGAAATCCTGGGAAACATGGTCGTTTACCCCTTCCAAACGGGCGGATTGCCGGCAAAATTCCTTGCTATTTGATTCAGGTTCCGCTATTTAAATCGAAGTCCAACTACCTATTTTTACAATTATTTTTTATCTGAACTTCACGGCTTTCATTCGGTCGGGCATCCGGTGATATGATCCGCTTAAGGACCAAACGCTATATTGTTGCGATCGCCATCATATGGGGCCTCGGTCCTCTGGCCGCGCATGCTCAAGAGGCTCGGTTAAAAAACATCACCCTCCGAAAAGCCGATGGCGCTTTGGCCGTCTCCTTTGACGTGGAAGGCGCCTTCAGCAAAAAAGTGACGGAGGCGATTCTGCGGGGGGTAACCGCTGATTTTTCTTTTATCGTATCCTTGAACAGGGTGCGATCGATCTGGCCGGACAAAGAACTCGCCAGCGTGACCGTTCGCCACGAAATCAAGTACGATACCTTGAAAAAAGCCTTTACCATTGCAAAGCCCTGGAAAGGAAATGAATTGGCGGTGACCAACTCCTTTGCAGAGGCCCAGAGGCTAATGACCGAAATTCATGATTTGCCGCTGGTCCCCCTCGACCACCTTCAAAAGGGCACAACCTATGAACTCTGGGCGAAGGCGAAGCTCAGCAAAATGACCCTGCCTTTTTACCTTCATTACGTATTCTATTTCGTGACCCTCTGGGATTTCGAAACCGACTGGTACACCGTCGACTTCGTCTACTGATCACGGTCTTGAGCAGTCCCTAACCGGTGACCCATGAACCAAGAGCCCTCCCGACAAACAAAACCGTTCCATGACGCTGATCGCCGTGTCAGGCGGGAGTTGTTGCTCATACCAGCCATTATTGTGGTCGTCACCCTTCTGACAATGGCGGAAAGTCGGATTATCCAGTTCGGGGCGGATATCCCCATATCCAATACCATTTTGTTGTTCATCCTCATCAACATCAACATGCTCCTGCTGATCCTGCTGATCTTCCTGGTCTTTAGAAACCTTGTCAAGCTGTTGTACGACAGAAGAAGAGGGGCGTTCGGGGCAAGACTGAGAACCCGTTTAGTGCTGGCGTTTATGGCCCTGACACTGCTGCCGACAACGATATTATTTTTTTTCTCTATTAATTTTATATCGGTCAGTATGGAGTTCTGGTTTAACGCGCCCGTGGAGAAGGCGCTGCAAAAATCACTGGATGTGGGGCGACGAATTTACGAACAGACGGAGCAGGGCAATCTCTTTCACTTAGAACAGATCGCATCGGGAATCGTGTCGCAAAGACTTCTGGAAGCCCAGAATCGTGACGAACTGACGCAGCACATTCGAAAGGTCAGGCAGGAATCCAACATCGATGCCATTGAAATTTACAATGAAGCGGGCAACCGGCTGACATTCGCCCATGCGCCGCAAGTAAGCGCCTCCGGATGGAAGTTGCTTTCAGGCAGCGATCTTTTTAAGCCCGATCGAATCAAGAGGGCCAGGACCCTGAGCGAGACCTCCCGCGAAGGCGAACTGATCAAAACCATCGGAACCATCCCCTTCGGCAGTAGTCGATCGGAATCCGGGGCTTTTTTGGTTATTTCCACCGTTCTTCCTTCAGATCTATTCAATGATCTGGATTCCATATCAAAGGGCTTTGAAGAATATCAGCAAATCAAACTCCTTAAAAAACCGATTCAGCTGACCTATTACATTTCTCTGTCCATTGTGGCTTTGCTTGTCCTCTTCTGCGCCATCTGGTTCGGGTTTTACCTCGCAAAATCCATCACCATACCCATCATGAAACTGGCCGAGGGCACCCGGCGAGTTGCCGACGGCGATCTCAGCTTCACTATCAATCTTGCTGCCGATGACGAGATCGGGACCCTTGTCAATTCTTTCAATAAAATGACTCGCGACCTCCGGATCAGCAGGGAGCAGCTCGAGCTTTCCGCACGCATTCTGCGGCAACAGAACATGGAAATCGAAGAACGTCGACAGTATATGGAGATCGTTCTGCAAAATGTCTCTGCCGGGGTCATCTCGGCCGATGCCAACGATTGTATTACTACCATAAACACATCGGCTGAACGGATGCTGAACCTGAATGGAAAGGGATTGTTGAAGCAGGATTTCAAATCACTGCTGAGGGGCGAGCATGGAGAAATGGCCCAAGGCATCCTTCAGGACCTGAGATCGACCGGCAAGAGCCAGATGGAGGTGCCACTCAAACTCAATGTGGCGGGGAAACCGAAAAGCTTTCTCATCAGTGTCAGTACCCTCAAAAATGATCTTGGGCATCACATGGGCGTCGTTTTTGTCTTCGATGATCTGACGGAACTCGAGCGGGCTCAGCGAATGGCGGCATGGCGGGAGGTGGCCCGACGAATCGCCCATGAAGTCAAAAACCCGCTGACGCCGATATCGCTATCGGCTCAGCGTCTTCAGCGAAAGTATTCAGAAGTCATTGAGGATCCGGTGTTTGGAGAGTGCACTCGAATGATCATCAATCATGTTGAGCTCATTCGCAATCTGGTTAACGAGTTCTCCGCTTTTGCCCGATTTCCCGCTGCCAACATTGAGTGGCTTGATTTACCACCGATCGTCGAGGAAACCCTTGCGCTATTCAAGGAGGGACACGAATCCGTCCGGTTCCATACGGATTTGAGAGGAGCCTTGTCGATCCCATTGCTCCTATTAGACCGCCAGCACATCAAGCACGCCCTCATCAATTTGTTCGACAACGCCATTGGTGCCATAAAAGGGAGGGGTCAGATCGACATCTCGGTCGAATACCTGCCCCATAGCCAATGCGTCCGTCTCCAGATTGCCGATGATGGACCCGGCATTCCGGATCGTGACAAAGCGCGATTGTTCGAGCCCAATTTTTCGACCAAAAAAACCGGCATGGGCATCGGGCTCAGTATTGTCAACACCATTATCACGGATCATGGGGGTATGATCAGCGTCGAAGACAATACACCAAAGGGGGCCCGCTTTATTATTCTGCTTCCTGTTCGAGACCCGAAGAATGACAGCCATACCATCCCCGATCCGGGGACGATATCGGCCGAATCCGATCGTTCCGTTGAGAACGAACATGCGGAGGAAAACGATTTTTAGCTCGAAGAGCCAAAAGGTGATGCGATGTTTCCATCCATATTGGTCGTCGACGACGAACCATCGATTTTGACCTCCCTCGGGGGGCTCCTCATTGATGAGGGCTACGAGGTCATTACCGCGAACAATGGTTATGAGGCCCTGAAGATTATCGAGACGCAAGCGCCGGACCTCGTCCTACTGGATATTTGGATGCCGGGAATGGATGGCATCGAGATCCTCAAGGAGTTGAAGCAGACACACCCCTATATGCCCGTTGTCATCATCACGGGTCATGGAAATATAGAAACGGCTGTCACGGCGACAAAAATTGGGGCTTACGATCTTATCGAGAAACCTATTTCTTTCGACAAGCTCGTTTTAACAATCAATAATGCATTAAATTTTCAACGTCTTGAAGAAGAAAACAGGTATCTGAGAAAAAAAGCGATTGAAAAGCATTCCATTGAAGGCGGCAGCCCCTCGATACAGGCGTTGAGAAAGGAGATTGCCGTTGCTGCGCCAACAGACAGTTGGGTCCTCGTAACCGGTGAAAATGGCACCGGAAAGGAATTGGTGGCCAGAACGCTCTATCAATTGAGCAATCGAGTGGATCAGCCATTCGTCGACGTCAACTGCGCCACCCTGCCACCCGATCGTATCGACAGAGAACTCTTCGGGTACGAAAAGAATGTCTTTCCTGAATATCCGAATCGTAAACGAGGTAAATTTGAGATCGGCAACAACGGCACCCTTTTTTTGGACGAAGTCGGCGATATGGACCTATCAAGTCAGGCAAGAATTCTGCGGGTCCTTCAAGAACAGCAATTTCAGAGGATGGGAGGCGGTCGAACCATCTCCGTGAATATTCGGATCATCGCATCCACCAACAAAGATCTTCCTCAAGAGATCTCGAATGGCAACTTTCGCGAGGACCTCTTTCACCGTCTGAACGTGATCCCTATTCGGGTGCCAAGTCTCCGGGAGCGAAAAGAAGATATTCCTATTCTCATCGACACCTTTCTGAAAGAAGCGGCCGTAAATGCCCGCGAATTACCGAAGGATATTCGCCCAGATGCGGTGATGCTGCTTTGCGACTATCACTGGCCGGGAAATGTGAGAGAGTTGAAAAATCTCATTGAGAGGCTCTCCATCAGCGTCGAAGAGGAGGCTGTCACCAGAGATCATGTATTGGCGTCCCATCCGTTTAACCGATACCGGGGAGATGAACTCCCATTGAGCCCTCAGAACCTGCTGCTTTACCCGGATCTAAAAGAGGCCCGACACGCATTCGAAGAATTGTTTCTTGTCTCAAAGCTCAGGGAAAATAACAACAATATTTCCAAAACCGCAAAAGCAATAGGTGTCGGAAGAAGTTATCTTCACAAAGTCATCAAAAGGATGTCAGACAGGTCGTCCCAGTGAGAATCATCGCCGGTAAATACAAGGGGCGAAGACTTTTTACCCCCAACGACCAGCGAATTCGACCGACATCGGACCGCCTGCGTGAACGGCTGTTCAGTATCCTCTCCCATCAAACGCCTGGCAGCCGTGTTTTGGATTTGTATGCGGGCACTGGCGCATTGGGCATCGAAGCAATCAGCCGCGGTGCGGCACACGCAATCTTTGTTGACATCAGCAAAGACGCCCTGATGCTCATAGAACAAAATATCGACCAGCTTGACCTTGAGTCTTCGGCACAAACCATTCGATGGGATATCCGCTCATCTTTACATTGTCTTCAGGGTGTGCCCATGCATTTCGATCTTGTTTTCATGGATCCGCCTTACGAAGAAGAATTGGTTGTCAGGTCATTAGACCATTTGGTTGACTCCAGGGCAATGTCGTCCGGTGCCCTGATCGTCGCAGAGCATCATTCTAGTGAACCGCTTTTGGACCTTCCTATTTGCCTGAAACTGATTGACCAGCGACGACAACGAAAATCGCTTGTGTCGTTTTTTCGCTATATGCTATGAGGGTTTGACTGTTACTCTCGTGATTTCTGTGACTTAGTTGGTTGGGACCCACCATGCCTTCCGGAGATCGATTTCCATGAGACTATCGATGGCAGCCAGTGCATGCAGATCCAAAGGGGTTTGTTTCAGATGCCTATCGGTCTGCGGCAGGGGCATCTCCTGTCGGCCGCCGTTGTCGATATCCCGGGTCTCAACCCTGCTGAGGCAGGTGTGCTTCGGAGAGGCCATCGACAACTTCAAACCCGGGCGGTATTCCATATGAAGCGGTTCGCCATTTATCCCGGCTCTTTCGATCCCGTTACCAATGGGCACATCGATATCATTACCCGGGGTCTTAAACTCTTTGACCGCATCACCGTCGGCATTCTTCACAACCCTTCCAAATCCCCCCTGTTCACTGTCGGCGAACGCATGGATATGCTGAGGGAAAGTCTGAAGCATTGCTCCAAGGTTGACATTGATACTTTTGACGGCCTTCTGGTGGACTATGCAGCTGAAAAGGGGGCCCACGCGATACTCAGAGGAATGCGGGCGGTCTCGGATTTTGAGTATGAATTTCAGCTGGCCCTTATGAACCGCCGGTTGAATAGAAACATCCAAACCGTCTTCTTGATGACCGGGATGCGGTGGATCTTCACCAGCTCATCGATCATAAAGGAGGCCGCTCGGTTCGGGGGGAACATCAATGGGATGGTGCCCGCCCTCGTCAATGCAAAGCTCAAAGAGAAATTCCGATCAACCATCGCGGCCCCTTAGTCATGGATCTCTGGCAGTTACATGTTTTTTGCAAGGTCTTGGAGACGCGCAGCTTCTCCAAAGCAGGCAGGCTCGTGCATCTCTCCCAGCCTACGGTCAGCAGCCACATCAAAGATCTGGAGACCCACCTTGGTTGCCGGCTGATCGACCGGCTCTCCAAGCAGGCCGTTGCCACCAAAGCGGGCGAAATTCTCTATCGTTACGCGCTCCGGCTGTTGGCCCTCCGGGATGAAACCGAAACGGCGATTGCTGAATTTCAAGGAAAAATCAAAGGGGTGTTGGCAGTGGGGGGCAGCACGATACCCGCCAGCTACCTTCTGCCCAAAGCCATTGGCCAGTTTAAACGGGACTTCCCCGACGTAACCATTTCCATGTCGGTGGGTGATACCGACACCATTACTCGGTCAGTCCTTGACGGAAACATCGAAATAGCCATCGTCGGCGCCAAGCCTCTCGAGAACCGTGCCGTCTGCAAGAAAATATTCGAAGACGAACTGTGCATTATCATCCCGCAGAACCATCCCTGGTACGGTCGGCCGGAGGTCTCTCTGGCGGAACTGGCAGCAGCGCCTTTCATCATGAGGGAGAATGGATCCGGCACCAGGCGAGCGATCCTTGCTGCACTTGGATCCGAGAAAGTGATGACACCGGAACTCAATGTGGTCGCTGAAATGGGGAGCACGGAGGCAATCTGTCAGGGGATAAAGCATGGGATTGGACTATCGATCTTATCACTGTTGGCCGTCCATGATGATCTGAATCGAGGCGGTGTTGGGGCTGTGAGAATTGAAGGCATCGATATCAGGCGGGGATTTTTTATCGTTCAGGACCGCCAGAGAAGCACTTCGCCACTGGCGAATACATTTAAAGAATACCTGGTTAAAAGTATTGCCGTCTAAAGAATGAGCTCGTCATCCGGAGGGCGTTCGGGTATCGGTTGAGTCAATCTACTTCAAGAGAAGCAGAGGGTTTGGGAACTCAACGCCCGATTGGGCGGCAGGAACGGCAGGCGGGTAGGCGGCTTAAGGCTCTCGCCAAGCATTTTCGCCGATCAGCTTCACAAAACGACAACCGCCGAGATTTTCCTGCCGGACACCGCTTTTTTCTTTGGTTAGTTTGATCAAATCCTGAGCGTAATGTCCGCCGACGGGAATAATCATCCGGCCGCCAACGGCCAGTTGATCGATCAAGACGTCTTGTATGTCTGGCGCGCCGGCAGTCACGATGATGGCATCGTAAGGCGCGTGTTCCTTCCACCCTTTGGTTCCGTCGGAATACCGGGTGACGATGTTGTGAAAATGCAATCGGTCGAATAGCTTGCGAGCGATTACATACAGGTTGTAAATTCTTTCGACGGTATACACTCGATAAGCGATATCGGCTAAAACGGCCGCCTGATAGCCGGAGCCGGTGCCGATCTCGAGAACCCGTTCTGTCCCATCAAGTGATAGGGCCTGAGTCATTTCAGCGACAATGTAGGGCTGGGAAATGGTTTGCTGCTCACCGATGGGCAGGGGGTAGTCCGCATATGCCTTATGCTGTAGGGCCTCGCTGACAAAGAGGTGCCTTGGAACACGACCCATTGCAGACAGCACTTTGGGGTCCCGAATATTTCTGGATTCGAGTTGTCTGAGAACCATCTCCTCTCTTCGGCGCTCAAATATGCGATCATCACTGTTCATGGTCACTCAATAGCAGCCGGTTTTGGGTGCGTCAAGCGATCCGGAACGCCAGACAATCGAATCAAAAGACAACGCGGAAACCGTTGTTTACCTTCCGCAGACTGTCGGCGGTCATCAGGCATATAACATGCCGTTTCGACCATCAGAGTTGAACATGCTCTTCATTATATCCTGCGGTTGAGGACTATGGATAGTACCAAACACCTCATCATATCCATTTTGCTGGCCACCGCGATAGTGATGGTTGGCACCGTCGGGTATATGCTGATCGAAGGCTGGGATTTCATTGACGCGCTTTACATGACTGTCATCACCATTTCGACCGTCGGCTACGGCGAAGTGCGAACCGTCGATTTCCCCGGCCGTCTGTTCACCATTTTTCTTGTTATGATCGGCGTCGGCTTCACCTTATACGTCGCGGGTGCCGTGGTGCAGTTCATGGTTGAGGGGCGGATGCGGATCATTCTGGGGAGGAGAAGATTGAACCGGAAAATCGAGAAACTTAAAAATCACTACATCGTGTGCGGCTATGGAAGAATCGGACGGGTGTTGTGCAACCGACTGAGAACGCGGATCTCCAACCTGGTTGTCGTGGATGCGAATCCGGATATCATACCGGCTATGGAGGCGGACGGGGTGTTGTACATCTCGGGAGATGCATCAGATGAGCAGGTTCTGATGAAGGCGGGCATTCATCAGGCAAAAGGGCTCATTGCTGTGCTGGGGTCGGATACCGAGAACGTTTTTCTGGTATTGACCGCAAGACAACTCAATCCAGAGCTTATCATAACCGCACGGTCAAGCCAGGACGCATCCAAATCAAAGCTTTTTGCCGCAGGCGCAGATGCCGTCGAATCCCCTTACGAAATCGGGGCCCTCAGTATGGCACATCGCATCATGCGACCAACCGTCACCAGTTTTCTTGACTTTGCCTTTGCTCAAAAGCGGGAGGACATTCAAATGGAGGAGATCCCTGTCGGCCCGGATTCGGAGATGGCCAACATCATGCTGAAAGACTCCGGGATTCGACAGCGTTTTAACCTCATTTTAATTGCCATCAAGGAGCCCGATGGCACGATGGTGTTTAACCCCTCCTTCGAATCCATTATCCGCTCGGGTGCAACCGTCATCGCTGTTGGGGAAGTCGATAACCTTAAACAGTTGGAGGCCATACTCAATCCATCCGGGGTCTGATTGCCCCCCCGGAGATCGACTATGGTCTCCCCTCCGTGTCGCCGCCTCACCGGTGGCAATCAAATTTTGTATATGGTCCTCTTGTCGGTCACAATGATATCGATGTACTTGTCGTGGGATTCCATCGGCACTTGGCCGACAACCTGGAAATCAAAAGCAAGCGCCACTTTGCGGGTGGTGATGGGAAGATTGGGAATCAACCGATCGTAGTATCCTTCTCCGGATCCGATCCGCCCTCCTTTTTCATCGAGTACGACGCTGGGAATAATGGCGATGTCGATACAGTCGATCGGCACCCGTTTACATCTCGACGGATTGGGCTCGAGTATCCCCCTTTGCCCTTTGACAAGGTCTTTGTCCGGGTGATCGATTTTCATCAGCTTCATTTCATATTTGTTGGTATCGAATGCGGGCAATACAATGATTTTCCCCATTTCATGACTTCGGTCGATAATGCCCTTCGAAGGCACCTCACCGACGCTGTTGACGTAGAGCATCACAATTCTGGATTCCAGGAAATTGGCAAATTCAAATAGGCGCTCTTCCACTTTGTGGGTCAGTTCGAAGCGTTCTTCCTCTTCAAGAGCCTCCAGCTTCTCTAAGGTGGCAACACGAAATTCCCGCTTGGCTTCCTGAATGTCATCCATTTTACAACCTTTCGACTGGCTCGTTGTCACTCTGTCCGAACGTCCATCGCCGCTTGCGTTTCAAAGCACCATTTATTGACTAAAGCAATGGCAGGTGATAGGTATCTTCACCTCATTTTCTATGCGCCTGTATCGCAACATACCGATATAGGAGCATAAATTTTTGAGAGTATAGGTATTAAAATGCTTGAAATCAAGTTTGTTAGGCAAAATTTGTCGATCGTACAACGCGCGCTTCACAACCGTGGAGACGCCGCTGACTTGACCTCACTCGAGGAACTGGATGATCATCGCAAGGCCTTGCTCCTGGAGTCTGAAGACCTTCGGCATCAGAGAAATGTGGTCTCCGACCAAATTGCTGAATTGAAAAAGAACGGGGAGAATGCAGACGCCATTGTCACACGAATGCGGGACGTTTCGACGCGGGTGAAGGCGCTCAACTCAGAGCTTGCTGCAACCCAGGTCCAAATTGAAGCGTTGTTGTTGACCATTTCGAATATCCCCCATGAATCAGTCCCTGTGGGGGAGGACGAAAAGGACAACATCGTGGTTCGGACCGTCGGGAATCCTCCTGCCTTCTCGTTTCCGGCGGCTGCCCACTGGGATATCGGCGAGGCGCTTGGTATCCTGGATTTTAAAAGAGCAGCCAGAATTACCGGGGCACGGTTTCCTCTATATTTCGGAAAGGGTGCCCAACTGGAAAGAGCACTCATCAACTTTATGCTTGATGTGCATGGGCGTCAGCACGGTTATATAGAAGTCTTGCCGCCTTTCCTGGTCAATCGAAGCAGCTTGATTCACACCGGCCAACTTCCAAAATTCGAAGAAGATCTGTTCAAGATTGAAGGCCTGGATTACTTCCTCATTCCTACAGCCGAGGTTCCTGTAACCAACATCCACCACGATGAGATCATCGATGAAGACCAACTCCCATTGTATTATACGGCCTACACCCCCTGCTTCCGATCGGAAGCAGGGTCCCACGGCAAAGATACCCGGGGGCTTATCCGCCAGCATCAGTTCAACAAGGTGGAACTGGTTAAATTCGTTCATCCGGAGCGCTCTTACGACGAGCTTGAAGGGCTACTCAACAATGCTGAAGTGATCCTCCAAATGCTTGACCTCCCCTATCGGGTCGTCACCCTATGCACGGGCGATCTTGGGTTTTCATCGGCCAAAACTTACGATATAGAGGTCTGGATGCCGTCACAGGGCGTTTATCGCGAGATCTCCTCCTGCAGCAACTTCGAAGCCTTTCAAGCCCGCCGAGGAAACATCCGATTCCGTCAAAAGGGAAAAAAAGGAACCGCCTTTGTCCACACCCTCAACGGCTCCGGGCTTGCCGTAGGGCGGACAGTTGCCGCTATTCTAGAAAATCATCAACAGGCTGATGGATCTATTGAAATACCCGCAGCCCTTCGGCCCTACATGAGCGGTTTGGATGTGATTGAGCAATGAAACCTTCCCTTTTCCCCGTAGATATCAGACCTTACGTGCTCCCGACGACTGACGGAGAGCTTCTCTACCGTTGCCTCGGTTGTGAGAGCGAATTCGATATCTCACGATTGCTCTATACCTGTCCGGGATGCGGACAGGTTCTGATGATCCATCACCGTCATTTTGATCGTCTTAAATCCATTCCGGCCGACATGTGGCATCGCATTTTCGATTACCGTAAAATGCTGACCGACCCTGCCATGAAGGGGATATACCGCTACCATGAATTCATAGGCCCGATGATCCCCCTCGATGATATCGTGTATCTTGGTGAAGGGCACACCCCAGTGATCGAAGCCAACGACAACCTGCAAACCCTTGCAGGGGTCCGCTTCTATTTCAAAAACGACGGTCAGAACCCCAGCGCTTCCTTTAAAGATCGCGGTATGGCCAGTGCGTTTTCTTACCTGAACCACTTGTTGAAATCTGGTGTCCTCGAAGACGTTCTGGCCATATGTGCATCTACAGGGGATACATCTGCCGCGGCAGCCTTGTACGCGGCCTATCTGAGCCCAAACATCAAATCCGCTGTGCTGCTGCCCCACGGAAAAGTGACTCCGCAACAACTGGCTCAGCCCCTGGGAAGTGGTGCAAAAGTATTCGAAATACCAGGAGTCTTCGACGATTGCATGAAAATCGTTGAGCATCTTTCAGAACGTTTCAATGTCGCCCTCCTCAATTCAAAAAATGCGTGGAGAATTTTAGGGCAGGAATCATACGCTTATGAGATCGCCCAGGACTGCGAGTATGAGTTGGACGACAAGGTGATTGTCCTTCCCATCGGCAATGCCGGGAATATTACGGCTGTCCTCAATGGGTTTCTCAAATTTCACGAGGTGGGCATTATCGACAATCTGCCTAAAATCATTGGTGTTCAATCGGATCATGCCAACCCAGTCTTTCGATTCTACAATCGTCCAAAGGACGAGCGAGGGACGTTTACTCCTGTTACCGTTAAACCCAGCGTTGCCCAAGCGGCTATGATTGGGAACCCTGTGTCTATTCCGCGGGTGATCCAGCTTGTTGACCGATACGACATGATTGCGGGTGAACAGCGGGTCTTTTTTACCAGCGTTTCCGAGCAAGAGATCATGGATTGGGAGTTGCTTGCCAACAAGAACGGCCATGTGGTCTGCACCCATGGAGGTGAAAGCCTTGCCGGGCTTATAGCCGCCAAGAAGCAAGGCTGGATTGATGATAAGGATAGCGCTATTCTGGATTCCACCGCCCATGCCATAAAATTTTCAGGTTTTCAGTCTATGTATTTTGAAAATCGATTCCCGGATGCCTACCATATTTCCCCCAATCCCAATCTCATCAACCATCCGTCTCTGATTCGTCCGAAGGAACTGAGCCGGATCCCCGAGCCTGGATCGCCCTTGGTTGGCCAGGAATTTGAAGCGTTTGTGGAATCGGTCTCCAAAGAGATTGCGTCAGCATTGAATCTTGATCCCATCGAATCGCCTGGGAGTTTCTGAGGGAATCGGTGATCGATAACGGCCAATAGGCAGATATGGTGAAAAATGAAACCAACCGGCGTCTTATCACTGTTTATAGTCCTCTTCCTTTGCACTGGGCTTTTTTTCGGCTGTGCATCAACCGACAATACGCCTGAAAAGGCAAGCCCGGAGGCCAGGGCGCTGCGCAGGCTGGGTGAGGCTTACTGGGAGCAGGGCGACTATAGCTCTGCCCTGAAATACTTCCTTGAAGCTGAAAAAAAGGCTCCGCGCGATTATCTTCTCCAATACAACCTGGGACTAACCTACATGGAAAAGAAGCAATATGAAAAAGCGATTTTCCATTTCAAAAAGGCGCTTGCCTTGAATTCGAACTATTCCCCCGCGCGCAACAGTTTGGGGAATGCCTACATCTATACCGGTGATTACGATAGAGCGATCGACGTATTGAACCAGTTGATCGTGAGTGATGCCTACATCATCTATGCGACTCCCCACATACCCAAAGCCAATTTGGCATTGGCGTATTATTATAAAAAGGAGTATGCGCTTGCCGAAACCAACTATTTGGAGGCACTCAAGCACTATGACGGGGGGTTTCCGAAGGACAAAACCTATTTGACCATTCTACGGGGTTTAGGGCTTACCTACCTTGCGATGGACAGGCCCGAAGATGCGATCATTCAAATTGAAACAGCCATAGATACTGCCCCAAATGTTCAGGTGCTGCACCTGGATTTGGCGCGAGCGTATTCAGCGATAGGAAAGCGAGCCCAGGCGGCTGAAGCGTATCAAATGGCTATTGATTTAGACCCCACCAGCGATACCGCTGCCGAGGCCAAATCAGAGCTTCGATTTCTGCAATAGGGAAGGGGAGATTTCTCCCTTCAGGGGCCGTGTCGCGGGGGATAGCCCTGGTCGCCTATCGATCACCAAAAGCCTTCCGCGGCCCTTCGATGACCCAAACTCCCATGTCCATTTGATTATCGTGTTGCTGCAGGATCAACCACACCCCGAACGGTCATTTCCCCGCGGAATGACAACCACCGGTCAGCGTCATTTTGAAATTCCTTCTGGCGGTGTTAACTCGCCTGACGAGGTCAATAGAGCCTCCAGCATTTGGACTTGCATTCGCCAGGGGGCCGAGGTCGATGTGCTTGACTTGAGCGTCACTTATTCTCCCGCCAATAGTCCGTAGCTGGTGCGAAAGTTTCTTGTCGCCTCCCCTTCATCTTCATTTTTTTTCGCTCCGACAGCCCAAAAAGCGTTGGAATGCTTACAGGGACTGCCAAAGGGACAAGGTTCTATCCGGTTGCCGACGCCTCTTCGTCCGTCACACGCTGAGCAGCAGATAATATTCGGAGAAGACGCGTTGTTCATGGACAGGTGCGGGGCGGCTCCTGGAACCGCTTGGGTGGGTTTTCTATCTCGGCAATGGCGATTTGGTTACGTTCGCGAGGCTGTTTTCTACTTGAGGATTGGTGGGGTCACCCAGATGTAATCCCCGTAGTCCAACTCGACCTCTTCTTCAGCCGAGGCCAAATATA
The DNA here is from genome assembly GCA_942491115.1 of uncultured Desulfobacteraceae bacterium. Classification (GTDB taxonomy): domain Bacteria; phylum Desulfobacterota; class Desulfobacteria; order Desulfobacterales; family UBA5852; genus CALNZV01. The sequence continues at coordinate 675,855 of CALNZV010000020.1, read as the reverse complement.
GGGTTTTGAAAGGAAGCTTGGTACGCGCAAAAGCACGATCTGGAATACCGAACTTTTTGATAATATGGCCGTTGCCAACCAGAACGATCATCGGTCCCGGTCCCATTTTTCCAGCAATGGATTCCGCCATCGTGTCCTCCCACGTGCACTGAGTTTCATAGAAGTAGGCGAATTCCGTGCTGCCCAATAAATGCGTGTGCCGGCGGAAAATAGCCTCTACATAGTTTCGATGTGGCTCATTGGTCGTATCGATGGTCAAGGGGCAATAGCCGCGGTCATCTTGAAGAAGCCCATCAATGCCCCCTATTCGGATTTTTTTGGGAATATGAAAGGGCAGATTGAGGCCTACAAGCCTTATCTGATTCTTTTGGATACGATCGAAAAGTCCTGCATAAAGATCAAAATCATATCCCCAGTTGGCATACCAATGGGTTTTCCGAATGAAGGCTTCTCGGTCCAAATCACCGGTCACCCATAAATCGAGAACCCAGTCATATCGGTAGTCAAACATTTCCATGCCAATGACCAGATGGGGAGTATCGCCATGAATTGAGGTGATGATATTTTCCTGAATGTCATGGTGAGCGGGGTTGAGGTGATTTTCGCCCACATAGATGACGGAAGCGGTCTTGAGTTCCGCCAATAGGGTCTCGAAAGAGATCGGTTGGCCAGATGCTCCGGATATGATGGTATCGACTGGGTAACGGTGAGTCATGCCCTTTACCGTCAATTGTTTTGCCGGTGCGGCGCACCCGGCCATAAATCCCAGACAGCTCAATACCAGAAGACAGCACTTCACTAAATGAGCCATTTTTATAACTGGCTGGGTCATCGCTTCCTCCTCTTCAGAGTTGTGCTTGAATAGAGGCGACCAATGTGAGAGGCTTACCTTAAATACCGTGAAAATGTCCAGGTAAAGATCCTACCAACACTCAGGATAGCGATGTCACAAGATAAGAATCCCGTTTTTCGAAAACCGATAATTCCCTGGTATGATTCGGATCGAGCCTGTTGGCTGGCTGCATTGTTCGGGATACTGGCGGGCATATATGGAATTGTCGGGCTGATGGTGGCACTCGATGCTACCGGCGGCTATACCCGCCATCTATGGTTGCCATTGTTATTGACCGGATTGTCTGCGATACTTGTGATATCTGTTTTTGTCCGCCTGATCAGGCGATGGAGAGACGAATGAGAGCCTTGGGTCGATGGGGGTATCGCCCCCCTGGGCGGCGATGACTGGTGACACCGCCCAAGGGGGGGAGCAAAAATTCCTGTTGTCAGTCGATAGAGAAGGGCCTATTTCCCCATCTGTTTTAAAACGGAAGAGAAGGTAGACGCATCAATATATCCCAATTGGCGATAAATGCGTTCGCCTTTTTCATTAAATATCCAATTGTCGGGAACCGGTCGAATATTGTATTTGTAAGCAATTTTGTATTCTTTGTCAGAATTGACCCGGATGGGGATAAATTTGCTATTGAGTTGTTTGACAACCTTTTGATTCGTAAACGTGGTGCTTTCCATTTCTTTGCAATACTGGCAGATATCAGAGTAAAAGTGGATGTAGACAGATTTCCCTTCCTCTTGCCCTTTCTTAAGGCCGTCCTCGTAGCTGTACCATTGAACATTTTCTGTTTTTGCAGCGGTAGTGAATGATACTCCGGTGATGAGCACCATGAGCCCGATCAGAGTCAATAGGATTCTACGCATTGTTCTTTTCATTGTTCTTTCCTCACAGTTGGTTGCAGTTCTCTTTTCAGGAAGCGGGGAATAATAAATAGTTCTCAAATGAATCGACTGGAAAGAGTGCTCCAGAATATGCCGAACCGGTTAAATACAAGTAAAAGGCCAATGGTAATGAGAAGAACTCCAGCAGCTACATTTAGGTACCCTACGATCTTTCTCACATGACTGAGAGCCTTGATGACATAATGAATGAACAGGGACATGAGTAAGAAGGGGAGAGACAGGCCAAAAGAGTATAGGCTCAAAAGTACTGCTCCCTCAGTTATTGTCTCGCTATTTCCGGCCAGAATAAGGATGGAGCCAAGGAACGGCCCTATGCATGGGCTCCAACCAGCGCCAAAGGCCATACCGACGACCAATGAACCGAAAAAATGGACAGGCTTGCGGCTGATGTTCAACCGAAGATCCACTTCGAGCATAGGGATCCTGAAGATGCCGACCAGATGCGCCCCAAAAACAATGATGAGAATACCACCCGCAATTCGAATCCAGTGGTTATACCGGAGAGCCATTGCTCCCAATGCAGATGCCGATATACCCAGCAATATGAAAACCATGGTGAATCCCAGGCAAAACGCCGTTGTTGAAAGCATGACTTTCGCTCTCACCTGGGCCGTTGGATCGTCGGTCAGTTCATCCAGGGAAAATCCAGATATGAAACTCATATAGGCGGGGATGAGCGGAACAATGCATGGCGAAAAAAAGGACAGCACTCCGGCTGAGAAGGCTGTGGAATATGTTAGACTATCTTCAATCATTGGCTTCCGGCGAGTCGATCAGTTTGGGAAAAGATTCCAATCGGAGAATCCAAGGAGTCCTATCCGCGCAGGATCATCTTAAACAGATTATCATAAACAATGCAATTCACGTACCGAAATCCATTTTGAGGCATTGCATGCTGGCTCATCGTCCAGTCGCTCTACGTATCATTCTTCATTCGCTTCGTGATTCAAGGGGAATCGGCTCAATGTCGAAGTATGGATGAGGGAACGGGCATTTTTTCAATTCGCCGTGTTTAGATGGGTGTGCCGGAATGCAATTGAAGTGTCAATCCGCTGACGATATTAAGAAAAATGTCGGAATTGCTGTCCGCTGCTCGCCTTCCGTACCGACCAATAACGCCTATGGCTAACATATTTAGATGATCGGCCAGGTGCCATAAAATGGTATGAGCTGACATTTTTTGTCACCGTATCCCATGATAAGCGATTCCCAACGGCCCCCGATAGAGGATCGGCTTAGTTGATCACTGACCCGCATCTCTTTTTTATATCCGGTACCGCTCATGATCATTCGAGATTAGAATTCAGCGATGACCCAACGGTAGGAGGGCTGCTGGAAAACCCTTGACTTCTGGTATAAGATGGTTTCTAACCTCTAAGGTATTAATTTATTATGGCTTTCGCAACACCATCCTGAAAATGAATTGTGGTTTGGTTTGATCAGATATCAATAATGCACTCAAGGGATCCTTATGGTTGTCTTTGGAAACTTTCTGGCAGCTCTGGCTAAAGTGATCAACGTCGTTCTTTACTTATATATGTGGATCATCATTGCCCGGGCGGTGTTATCCTGGGTCAGCCCGGATCCATACAACCCTATCGTCAGGTTTATCCACAATGTGACGGAACCAATGCTTTATCAGATCAGAAAACGGCTACCTGTCAGCTACGGCGGAATCGACTTCTCCCCCATTATCGTCATCCTCGCCATTTTATTTCTCCAGTCTTTCTTAGTGGGTACCTTGGCTGATATCTCCAGGAACATTTTACTCAGGTGATTAAGGATAGGTCATGAAACTGACACCGTTAGACATTCAGCAACAGCAGTTCCCCATTCGTCTGCGTGGATTTGATGTTAGAGAGGTTGAGCTGTTCCTTGAGCAGATCGCGGGGGCAATGGAGCATGTACTAAAGGAAAAAGAGGATCTGTCCCATGAACTTCGACGCCTTCGTCATGAAAGTAAAGGATACAAACAACGGGAGGAAACGTTCAAACGAGCCCTCATCTATGGCCAGAAGGTCATTGATCAGATGAAAGCAAATGCTCAAAAAGATGCTGAACTTATCACCGCTGAGGCAGAGATCAAGGCCGACCAGATTATCAGCCGATCCCAAAGCCGGCGCAATCAACTTCAGGAGGAGATAACCGAACTTAAGCGCCAGCGGATTCAGTTGGAAACAGAGTTGGAGTCCGTCATCACCGCCCACTCAAGATTGCTGGAAATTGGTCGAGAAAGTATTAGAGAAGCTGACAAGGAGGACGCAAAGGTGGCCGTTTTCAGCAGCGCTTCACAATAGCCTTTCTGCATCACCCGTTCTCCATGCCTTCGATCAATCGTCGGTTTCCCATTTCGTCATTCATAATCCCCATTGATTATATCCTTTTTCTGGAGGTCTGATGGCCAAGATTGACGCCTTTTTTAAACTGATGAACGAACAGGGGGCTTCCGACCTCCATTTGGCATCAGGACAGCCTCCGGCCCTTCGTATTCGCGGTGACATCGAAAGGATCAAATACAAGCGGCTCGACAGCGACGACCTTCGATCGATGCTTTATGAAATCGCACCGGAAGATAAAATCAAAGTATTTGAAGAGTCTGGTGATATCGATTTCGGATATGAAATCCCTGGATTGGCAAGGTACCGGGCCAATTTTTTCATGCAAAAAAATGGGGTCGCAGCGGTTTTTCGTGAAATACCCGACACGATTCTAACCCTTGAACAGCTGGGATTGCCCCAGATATTGGGAAAATTGGCGGGTCTTCCCCGGGGTCTTGTGTTAGTCACGGGCCCGACTGGAAGTGGCAAATCGACAACGCTTGCCGCGATTATCGATTTGGCGAACCGAACGCGAAAAGACCATATCGTCACGATAGAAGACCCCATCGAATTCGTTCACCAGAGTCAGATGTGCATCGTCAATCACAGGGAGGTCGGTGTTCATACCAACACTTTCGGTGCTGCGCTGAAGGGGGCATTGCGTGAAGATCCCGATATCATCCTCGTTGGTGAAATGAGGGATCTGGAAACCATGGCCCTGGCAATCGAGGCTGCTGCAACCGGTCATCTTGTATTCGCGACCTTACACACTTCGAGTGCCGCCAAAACCGTTGATCGTGTCATTGAGGTTTTTCCTTCGAGCCAACAAGCACAAATCCGATCTTCCCTCTCCGACGCCCTTCGTGCAGTCGTTGCTCAAGTCCTATTCAAGAGGGTGGATATCAAAGGACGCTGCGCAGCCGTAGAAATTCTGATTGGAAACGCTGCTGTCCGCAATCTTGTTCGCGAAGGAAAAACCCATCAGATCAACTCCATGATTCAAACAGGGAAACGATATGGCATGGAGCTATTGGATGACGCCATCATGAATCTTTTGAACAAGGGCATGATCAGTGTCGATGAGGCTTACATGAAGGCCAACGACAAAAGCCGATTCCGCCCTCTACTTAAAAATCCGCCTGCAGATTTCACAGAGGCTTGATGGGTGAAGGCAATACGCTTTTGAAAAGGATCATAGTAAAGGACACTCCATGAGACGGCAAGAAATTGATCATATGCTGACACGCATGCTCGATGCCCATAAAAACGTGTCCGATCTTAACGTCACTGTCGGAAAGCCTCTCCAGGTTGAAAGCGACGGCGTTTTGATCCCTGTCAATATCAAACCAGATATCAAGGAACTAACGCCCTTTCAGGCGGAAATTTTTGCCCTCAACCTGATCAATAATGATCGGCGGCTTGCCCACATTTTAATTGAGAGCGGATCTTGCGACCTTTCCTACAGCCTTCCGGGTAAAGCCCGATTTCGAGTGAATGTGTTTTCACAAACGGGGAATTATTCGACGGTGTTGAGAAAGCTTGAATCTAAGGTGCCGACCATTAAAAGCCTGGATTTGCCGGACTGTTTCAACGATATTGCAAAAGAGAAGAACGGGATTGTTCTGTTCACCGGTGCAACGGGTACCGGTAAAACAACGTCTCTTGCAGCGATCCTCGATCAAATCAACGAAGACCAATCCGTTCATGTGGTCACCCTTGAAGATCCGGTGGAATATCTTCATCCCCATAAGCAGTCCACGTTCAACCAGAGGGAATTAGGGCATGATTTTGATTCCTTTGCCCACGGTCTAAGAGCGGCTCTTCGCCAGGCTCCAAAGGTTATCTTAGTGGGTGAAATGAGGGATCGAGAGACCGTTGAGATCGGGTTGAGTGCTGCAGAAACGGGCCATTTGGTTTTTTCGACGCTTCACACGGTTGACGCCGGACAAACGATCAATCGAATTCTCGGAATGTTCAATACCGAAGAAGAGCGGCAGGTGAGGATACGCCTTGCCGACACCATCCGCTGGGTTGTCGGTCAGAGGCTCTTGCCGAAAGTGGGTGGAGGCAGGATTGCTGCGTTTGAAATCCTGCGTAGCAACATTCGGGTTAAAGATACGATTCTAAATGGTGAAGCAGAGGGTAAGACTTACTATGACATCATTCAGCAAGGGGCCGCTTTTGGGATGTCCACTTTCGATGATTTCATTGTGAGCCTCTTCGAACAAGGTCTTGTTACTCAGGAAACGGCCATGGCCTATGCATCCCGCAAAGGCATTGCGGGAAGAGGAATCGATATGGTCAAGAGTGCACGCGGAGAATCGACCACAGACATCGACCGCTTGGAAATCGATCACCAATATGCCAAGGGCGGCAGGCCCATATAGGGTGCCCCTTCGATTGAGAGTACAAGGACTCGGTTGAGGTCAGTGGGGCGGTCTCTTGTCCTACTTCCGTTCGCAGCCACTATAGCCAAACAGGACTTTAGAAATTTCTCGCATCTTGTTGGTATTTCTTGTCCATGATCGGGTCGTGAGCCGGTTCAATGTCAAATCCGAAAGGCCAACTTAATGGAAATCAACTGTATACCCTGCGGAGCCAGATTCAAGCTGCCCGATGATAAGCTGCCGGCAGGCAAGATGTTCAATGTCCCTTGTCCAAAGTGTAAAAAGCCGATCGCAGTATCATCTGACCAAGAGAAAACGGCCTCAAAGGAAACCGACGGATACGATGCCACTGATCGGCCTTTTGACTTTGCTGAAGAAGAAGGCAAGACAGCCCTCATCTGTGAGATGGACGCATCCATGTCGTCGCTAATCGTCACCGCTTTAGAGGGGATGGAGTTTTCTGTCAGGAAGGCTGTTTCCACGCGAGATGCACTAAAGCAGATGAGATACCATCCTTTTGATTTAATTGCCGTCAATGAACGCTTTGATGCAAAAAACCCCGATGTTAACGGCATTCTTGTCTTTTTGGAACGATTGGCAATGTCCGTTCGTCGAAATATTTTTGTTCTATTGCTTACCGACCGCTACCGTACCATGGACCACATGATGGCGTTCAACCGGAGCGTCAATCTCACTTTGAACGTCGACGACCTAACCAATTTGGAAAGAATACTCAATAAAAGCATTGCCGATCACGAATTTTTCTATCGTGCCTTCAAAGATGCCCTAAAGGACGCCGGGAAGGCCATTTGATCCGATGACCGAATCCTAAAGAGTCGAAATCCCGCACCAGCGAGGAATCATCACTGCCATAACCCGGATATGTCACGTGTTGGCGGCGTTCATCGGCCAGGCATTCAAGGGCGCCGCCGACCGTTGGTACTGCAAGCCCTCGATCACGCCGCATATGGAAGCCTCCGACGCGCCCCAGGGGGAATATTTTTAGGGGTTTTTGCCATCCCGCCGGGGGACAAACGGCTCCCGGGGCTCTGCAACCGAAACAGGCTCTAACCATAAAATATCATATATCATTTTGACGTTTAGAAAAAATTGTCATGACATATTCGGGCTTCCCCCCCCGATTTTGTGGGTCTGATGGGCCATGGTCTTGTTCGTTTGGTAGTGGTGAGGTCGCTCACGCCCTTGGGAGGCGATAGCGACGGTTGTTCTTATGGACTCCCCATATCTACTCTTCATGACCTGCTCCTTGGCTTTTTAGGCAACCATTATGTCTAAAGCGGCATTGACCATCGGCAGGCAATGATCTTGATCAGCCTGTGAAATCAGTTGAATACTCAGGATTTGTGTGAAGACGAATAAGAGAGGTTACAGGCGGAAGTGGCTAAGATAGAAGCCTCCTTTGAGTCGTGGTAGAAGCGGCTTTTTGCCGTTGGCAGAAAAGCCGTTGTCCGCTTCCGTTTAGGATGTTGGTGAGGGTAAGGTGGAGGGGGCCATCGACTCGCCGATCAACCTCAGGCCAAGCAAGGTCAGATTCGGTTCCACCACATCGATGGTTTCCGACACCCCCTTCATTAGAGGTGCCAACCCTCCGGTTGCAACGGTTTTGACTACTCCCCCAAGTTCTTTTTTCATTCGAAGGGCCATCCCGTCGACCAGGCCTGCATAGCCAAATATAATCCCCGATTTGATGCTTGTTGCCGTGTCTTTTCCAATGACGACCTCTGGGCGCCTGAAGATTTCCACTCGGGGCAATTTTGAGGCTTTTAAAAATAATGCTTCAGCGGATATGCCAATGCCTGGGCTTATCGCCCCACCTAAATATTCGCCCTTCGCCGAAATGGCATCAAAGGTTGTGGCGGTCCCGAAATCGATGACGATAAGAGCCGATTTGTATTTATGGTAAGCGGCCACACCGTTGACGATCCGGTCGGCACCCACTTCGGATGGATTGTTATAGAGGTTCGGCATCATAGAGGTTTGCCGGGGATCGACCCATAGAGGTTCGTGATTGAGGTATTTCATGCAGAAGAGGTTCAGAAGAGATACCATTGGCGGGACAACACAGGATATGACCGTCTGGCGGATGTCGGAGGGGGAGATTCCCTCCAAGGCAAACAAATTTCGAACCAGAATATTCAGTTCATCTTCCGTGGCATTTCTTTCAGTGCGGATGCGCCAGTCTGTTGCCAGTCTGTCACCGTCAAAAACACCCAAAACCGTATTGGTGTTGCCGACATCAATGACGAGGAGCATGTCGGTCTTCTCCAAGGACGGAGTCGGCGTTGCGAATGGCATCGATGACGCGTGCCGTCGCTTTGGTCTGGGATACGTCGTGAACGCGGACGATCGCTGCTCCATTTAGAATAGCCGCTGCCACCGTGGCTTGGGTTCCGGTAGCAATGACTGGCAGGTCGGCAGGGATATCATCGGTATCGTCTGTTTTCAATAGGGTTCGGATAAACTTTTTTCTCGATGAGCCCACAAGGATAGGTGCGTTCAGGGCTTGAAGACGCGCCAGATGATTTAGCAACTGAAGGTTATGCAACGGCGTCTTTCCAAATCCAAGGCCGGGGTCAACGATGATTTTGGATCGCGTCACTCCGCCGGCAACCGCCCTTTGTATGGCGGCATCCAAAAAGGAAATAACATCTTCGACCACGTCGTCATAGACCGGATTGATTTGCATGGATTTAGGGGACCCCTTCATATGCATCAGTATCACCGGAACGCCGAATTCGGCCGCGACATGAACGAGGTTACCATCGTGGTACAATGCGCTGACATCGTTGATGATGCTGGCGCCTGCTTCAATGGCCCTTTTGGCGACAGTTGCCTTCATCGTGTCGATGGAAATCGGAACGGTCAATTGCTTAGCCAGGATGTTGATAACCGGTATGACCCGATTGAGCTCTTCATCTTCGGACACCGGTTCCGAGAAGGGCCGAGTAGATTCTCCACCGATATCGATGATGTCAGCCCCTTCCGAAGCCATTTTCAATCCCTGGCGGATGGCATCGTCTGTGGAGAGATAGATGCCGCCATCTGAAAATGAATCCGGTGTGACATTGAGGATCCCCATGACAATCGTGCGGGTTCCAATTTCAAGGCGGTGGCGACCGTTCCATTCCATCGCAACAGCATGCATGGCGCGTCAGCGAGGCTCCGAGTCTGGTTGATGGTCGTCCGCATTGTCAGAGGAATCGGAATCATCTGCTTCGTCGCTGTCATCGGGGGCATTGGTGGGGTCAGGTTCCGCTGATGCCGATGTCTCCCCGAAACCTTTGGTGGATGTATGCTTGGAGGGAAAGTCGAACCCCGGCCGATGTTCCAGGATCAGGGCGTCCAGTTCATCGCCCATGACGGTCTCTTTTTCGAGCAGAAGTTCGGATAGCTTGTGCAAAACGTCGATGTTTTCATCCAGCACCTGCTTTGCATTGGAGTACGCATTGTGAATGAATTTGGTGATTTCGTCATCGATTCTGCGGGCCGTCTCGTCGGAATAGTCGTTTTGTTGGGCGATCTCCCTTCCCAGGAAAATGTGCTCTTCACCTTTCGCGTAGTTTAGAGGGCCAAGATCGCTCATTCCCCACGTGCGCACCATTCGTTGGGCCAGTTCGGTCGCCTGCTTAATATCGTTTGAGGCACCCGTGCTGATTCGGTTGAAGATAATTTCTTCGGCGACACGCCCTCCAAAAGCCACGGCAAGCTCGCTTTCAAGCTGGTCTTTGTATTTAAAATCCCTCTCCTCGGGAAGAAACCAGGTCACGCCAGCGGCTCGGCCTCTTGGAATGATGGTTACCTTGTTTACGGCATCGGTGTGCGGCAAAAACCGAGCGACCAACGCATGACCCGCTTCGTGGTAGGCCGTGGTCTTTTTGTCTTCCTCCGTGATGACTTTGGACTTTCGTTCAAGGCCCATGTAGACTTTATCTTTTGCATCCTCAAAATCGATCATGTCCACTTTTTCTTTGTCGCGCTTGGCGGCAAGCAAAGCGGCTTCGTTGACCAGGTTCTCAAGGTCAGCCCCAGAAAAACCAGGAGTACCCTTGGCAAGATTGACCACATTGACTTCTGGAGCGATGGGTGACTTCTTCATGTGGACACGGAGGATTTTTTCCCGCCCCCTGATATCGGGAAGGGAGACAACCACTTGCCGATCGAAACGGCCTGGGCGCAGTAGGGCTGGATCGAGGACATCGGGTCGGTTGGTCGCCGATATCAGAATGACGCCTTCATTGGATTCGAATCCATCCATTTCGACCAACAATTGGTTGAGGGTTTGTTCCCGTTCGTCGTGACCGCCACCGAGGCCGGCGCCGCGGTGGCGACCGACAGCATCAATTTCGTCTATGAATATGATACACGGGGCATTTTTTTTCCCCTGAACAAAGAGGTCTCTTACCCTGGAAGCACCCACCCCGACAAACATTTCGACGAAATCCGACCCACTGATCGAAAAGAACGGGACGCCCGCCTCCCCGGCAATGGCTCGAGCCAGCAATGTTTTACCCGTGCCGGGGGGGCCCATTAGAAGAACGCCCTTCGGGATCCGCCCCCCCAATCGAGTAAATTTTTTCGGATCCTTCAGGAACTCAACAATTTCGCTAAGTTCTTCCTTGGCTTCATCGATGCCGGCAACATCTTCGAAGGTCACCTTGGCGGCGGTGTCGGACAGAAGCCGTGCACGGCTTTTACCGAAGCTCATGGCTTTCCCGCCCCCCGATTGCATCTGACGCATGAAAAAGATCCATACACCGATGAGAATCAGCATCGGAAACCATGAAACGAGCACCGACATGTACCAGGGGGATTCAGCCGGTGGCTTGGCGCTGATCGCCACTCCCTTGTTTCTGAGGGTGTTGATCAGTTCGGCATCATCCGGGGCGTATACCTTGAATTTTCCCCCTTTGATGTCGTTGACGGTGAGCTCTTGTCCCTGAATGGTAACCGAGGAAACCTGCTCTTCTTCGACCATGGCTATGAATTCTGAATAGCTCATAGGGGGTTCAGCCAACTGCTGATCACTGAAAATCTGGTAAAGCATCACCATCATCACTGTGATCACAATCCAAAGGGAAAGGTTTTTATAGAAAGGATTCAAAAGGGGGCTCCTCCTTGACGGGTGAATGACTATCCAGTATTCGTAACCATTTATTTGCGATCATACAAGAACAAGTTCGGCCTTAAGTCGGTTACGGGTGGTCTTGTCTGGCATGCAGTGACTCGATTTTCGGATGCCTCCGACCCAGATGATCTCTCCCTCGGATAGGAGAATCGGATATTTTTTCCGATCCAGCCGCGGTATTTTTCGATCGATAAAGAGCTTGTTGACTTTTTGGGTACCGGTCATGCCGAAGGGTGAAATGCGATCTCCGCGACGAAAGTTCCTTACCGTAACCGGAAATACCATCTTATCCATATCAAAGATGGTTGCGAACTGTCCAGTTTCCGCATCTTCAATCCCTGCCTTTATCATTTTGAGCCGCAACTTCCAGCCGATTTCCGGTATGTTGAGGACCCCCGGCCTCTCCATTAGGTAGTGAAAATCGGGGATGCTCGATTTTGGATGCCGGACCTTTCGAAGTGGCAAGGATTCGATCGATAAGCGAATTCGTCGTTCGTGCTTCAGCACTCTGATCTGGTCTGGGAAATCTAACCCCCATGATCCCTTGCCATTGATGATGTGATCGCGGAGGGTTTCGACATGGTGAAAGTGTATTTTCCTCAGATGGCCCCTTAGACGACCCATCGCAGCTCTAAGTAACCTCCGCTGCATTCCGATGGGGATCGTCTCGAAATCCGCCACGTCCAGTTCAATGACACCGGCGTCCGCGACAAGGCGATGATTCAACTGAGAGTCGACAAGTTCCGACACCCACCCCTCTTCGTCCTGAAGGATCCTTGCAAGACGGGTCAATGATTCCCTTATATTGGGGTTATACGCCTCTTCCAACAAAGGCAATAATCGGTGGCGGATCCGGTTTCTGAGGAAACGGGTGTCGGTGTTACTGCTGTCAACAACAAATTCAGATTTGATTTTAGAGAGATAGGCCATGATATCCAATCGCTGAACATTGATCAGCGGGCGGATGATAAGGATGTTATTAAACTCACCCCAGCCGGGGCGTTTGGCCTTCATGCCGCAGAGACCTTTCGGGCCGCTTCCCTGGATGAGTCGCATCAGGATCAATTCCGCGTTGTCGTCGGCATTGTGGCCTAAAGCGATTCGATCATAGCCTTCTCTGGATGCGGTTTGTTGAAGAAAGCGGTAGCGGTGGTTTCTGGCGCTGGCTTCCGGTCCCTGATCAGCAACGTCAGCAAGCGCGTTTTTAGGAAGTCGTTCGGTATAGCAGGGGACCCCCAATCGATCGGCCATGCCTTGAACAAAATCCTGGTCTCGATTACCCTCAGTGCCTCTGATGCCGTGGTTTAGATGTGCGATTCCAAGGGATAATGACCATCGCAAGGCGAAATTGCTCAACAGGTGGGTCAGGGCAACGGAATCCGGTCCCCCTGAAACCCCGATTAAAATCTTGGAACCTGCCTGCAGTAGGTCGCCATCGGTAATCGTCTGGTCAGCCATTCTAACCGTTCGGTTGCCGTTTATTGGATGCGAAGCCATTGGGACTCCATTTGTGGCGTATGGCTGGAAAGGTCAATCCAGCTGGGTAATTTGCGAATCATACCATGGTTATTGAAGCCGGCTCAAGTGACGCCGACCCGGTTGCCATCGGCCCTAAAGAAGGGAAAAGCCCCTTGAAAAGAGGGGCAGATTGGGCCATAATAATCAATTAATAATGCCATTGATCGCGTATCCTGAGCCATTCCGGCTGGGGATCCGCCCGATCGGTCTCTGCGCAACAGACGCTTACGAACCTCGTCAGGTCCGGAAGGAAGCAGCGATAAGTTTGGCAGTCTGTGTCGTGGATGGTCCCGGTCGGGCGGATCCCCAGCCGGAGTCTTCGCTTGAGCCGGCTTTCATTCCCTCATTTTCTCATGCCTGAATCCTCCGATATCGTTTTGTTTTTCAATCCGATCTTCCCCCGAATCCGACCTTGACAAAAGGGCATATCGCCTTATTTTCTCTCGGCGTTTTAGATACAGCGCCTTCTTTTATTTCCTGAGACAAAACGGCAAGGTCTTTCCAATTATGCGTTGATCCAATGCTGGTCCGCAGAAACAATTGCCCCTCAGAGACGAGCGCAGGCTTTTCACGGTGGCTTGTAAGCGATGCCCTATTGGTCGAGCACCTGAATAACAGTGATGGTTGATTGAGATGTCATCCCAGCGCTGGCCGCGGCGGCGATATCATTGGGCTTCACTGCGGGCAGACCCTAAAGCCAAAGAGGAGGACACGGGCGTTGACAATCGGAGATGATCACATGTCGAATCGAAAGACAACCCATTCAAACCCTGGTGAATCATCACCGGAAGGCAGTACAGGCAGTCAGAACTCTGATACATCCGATGCCATCGATATCGCCGTTGAAAACGGCGATATGGTTGATGACGCTGGCGGCGTCCCGGCTGAATCGAATGACATTCCTTTGACCGAGGAACTCATCCAAGCAAAAGAAGAAGCCAAGGCAAACTATGATCGTTTCCTGAGAGCTTCCGCAGAACTCGAGAATCTAAAGAAGCGCACCCGAAGAGAATTGGACGATTTACGAAAATTTGCCAATCAGTCACTTTTCAAAGAGTTGCTCGTTGTCGTCGACAACCTTGAACGGGCTATTGATTCTTGCCAGCATGACGGGGGGTCGTTTGAGCAACTGATGGAAGGGGTTCATCTGACATTGGCAGATGTCCTTAAGATTTTTGATAAATTCGGTGTCAAATCGATTGAAGCCATTGACAAGCCATTTGATCCAACGGTTCACGAAGCTGTCATGCAGGAATCGGTGACTGATGTTCCCGACAACACGGTGATCAAAGAGTTGCAAAAAGGCTATTGGCTGCATGACCGACTGTTGAGACCCTCCATGGTGGTTGTTTCAAAAGCCTAATCCCAGTCGGCAACGGATTCCCAGCAGATATCGACACTATCTTACAGCGTTAAGGAGGAGCAGCGAAATGGGCAAAATTATTGGAATCGACCTCGGAACCACCAATTCCTGTGTGGCCATAATGGAGGGCGGAGATGCAAACGTCATCACCAACACCGAGGGGGGGAGAACGACGCCATCGGTCGTCGCCGTTTCTGAAAGCGGCGAGCGATTGGTCGGTCAAGTAGCCAAACGGCAGGCGATCACCAATCCAGAGAATACGGTATTCGGGGTCAAACGGTTAATCGGTAGAAAATTTGATTCAAAGGAAGTTCAGCACGATATCGATATTTTGCCTTACAAAATCGAAAAGGCTTCCAACGGAGATACCCGCATCAACATCCGTGGTAAGCAATACAGCCCTGCTGAGGTGTCTTCATTTATCCTTTCGAATATCAAAAAGACAGCTGAAGAGTATTTAGGAGAGCCCGTAACCGATGCAGTCATCACGGTGCCTGCCTATTTTAACGACAGCCAGCGACAGGCCACCAAGGATGCCGGCAAAATTGCCGGTTTAAATGTCCAACGGATTATCAACGAACCCACGGCGGCATCTCTCGCCTATGGCCTGGATAAGAAGGTCGAGGAAAAAATCGCGGTTTTCGACTTGGGTGGTGGGACGTTCGACGTGTCGATCCTCGAAATCGGAGACGGTGTCTTTGAGGTAAAGGCCACCAACGGTGATACCCATCTCGGCGGCGAAGACTTCGACCTGCGAATCATCGATTTTCTGGCAACCGAGTTCAAAAAAGACCAGGGTATCGACGTCCGAAGCGACAAAATGGCCTTGCAACGTCTCAAAGAGGCTGCCGAAAAGGCAAAAATGGAGCTCTCCTCCTCTATGGAGACGGATGTCAATCTACCCTTCATCACTGCGGACGCCAGTGGTCCCAAGCATATGAACATCAAAATCTCCCGGTCAAAACTCGAAGCGCTGGTGGGGGATCTGCTGGACAAGCTTGAAGGCCCCTGCCGGACCGCCCTCAAAGATGCCGGCCTGTCGCCGGATAAGATTGACGAGGTGATACTGGTCGGTGGAATGACGCGAATGCCTGCCGTTCAAGATCGCGTCAAGAAGATTTTCGGAAAAGAACCCAACAGAAGCGTCAATCCGGATGAAGTGGTTGCTGTTGGTGCCGCCATTCAGGGCGGCGTCCTGCAAGGGGATGTCAAAGATGTGCTGCTTCTTGATGTGACACCCCTTTCCCTCGGGATCGAGACCCTCGGCGGCGTCATGACCAAGCTAATCGAAAAAAATACGACCATTCCTACACGCAAGAGCCAAGTGTTCTCAACGGCTGCCGACAATCAACCGGCAGTATCGATTCATGTGCTTCAGGGTGAGCGCGAGATGGCCCCAAACAACAAAACCCTTGGACGTTTCGAACTTGTCGGCATTCCGCCGGCCCCGCGGGGCGTTCCTCAGATCGAGGTCACATTCGATATCGATGCCAACGGCATCGTGAACGTTTCGGCAAAGGATTTGGCGACCAGCAAGGAACAGTCCATCCAGATCACCGCCTCCAGTGGTTTGAACAAGGAGGAGATCGATCAGGCCATCAAAGAAGCCGAAATGCACTCCGAGGACGACAAAAAGAAGAGGGATCTGGTTGAGGCCAGAAACCAAGCGGATTCTCTCATTTACTCGACCGAAAAATCCATCAAAGATCTTGGAGATAAGGTTGACGAGGCCACAAAAACCCAGGTGGAAGAGGCGATAGAGCCTCTTAAAAAAGCCATTGAAGGTGATGATACCGAAGAGATCAAGCGGCTCAGCGAAGCGCTTACCCAATCGTCTCACAAATTGGCAGAGGCCATGTATAAGCAGGCCTCTCAAGATTCGGAGGGGCAGGGTGGCGGTGCCGGCGCCGATGGCGATCCAAGCCAGGCGGCCGATAGCGAGCAGGATGATGTGGTGGATGCCGACTTCGAAGAAGTCAAAGACGACAAGAAATAGACGGTATTCGGCTGTGCTATCCCTCGGCGGCCGATGGAAATGGCTGTCGAGGGATTTTGTTTGTCATTTCACCCACCCCCGGCGCACCCTCTGGTGGTTATCAAACCGGGTCGGACCCCATTCAAATCAGCTGCGATGAAATGACCTTCCCATGGTCATGGATTCGGGAGCCCATTCATTGTTTCCGGAGGGGTCGGCGCGGCGGCACGAACACTCCTGCCGCCCGCAGATCGGGCAATCTTCGCCACGGCAGGGATCCATGTGGACCAGAACCCCGGCACACCCCTCTAAATGTTCGAATAAAAGGCCTTCAAGATGCTGGGCCTCCTGGTGGGCGGTTTCAAGGGGCATATCCTTGGGAAGAATCAGGTGGAGGTCGATGTGAATCTCAGGCCCGGACCGCCATGCCCTTAATCGGTGGATGTCGATCCAGGCCGGTCGACGGCGTTGAATGATCAACGCCGTAATGTCGGTGATCAAACCCGGATCCGAGGCATCCATCAATCCCCTGAAAGATTCCCGGATAAGCTTTGCGCCGCTGAATAGAATATTGATGCCGATAAGGAATGCGATCGCACCGTCTAGCCAATACCATTGAGTGACCAGCACAAGGCCGAGGCCGGCAACAACCCCTGCTGAACTCACGACATCGGTCAAAACGTGGCGGCCGTCGGCCTCCAGAGCTAGGGAGCGGGTGCGGCGCCCGACCCGGATCAATGCGATGCCCAGCCACAGATTGATGACCGATGACCCACAGACGATGATGAGACCGACGTCGAGACGGGGAATCGGCCGGGGATGGGCGAGGTGCTTCCACCCCACCCAGAATATCCCCAATGCGGCGAGGATGATCAAGGCCCCTTCGAAGCCGGCGGAAAAAAACTCAATTTTCCCGTGTCCATAGGGGTGACATCGATCCGGGGGCCTTGTGGCTTGGTAGACGCTGTAAAGGGCAAAGCCGGCAGCGGCGATATTGACAATGGACTCCAAGGCATCGGAAAGCACGGCCGAAGAGCGGGTCAGATAATAGGCGAATAGCTTCGCCGCAAGGAGAAGGATTCCAATAAGCAGTGACAATGCCGCCATTCGCATTCGCACTGCCGACGAGTGTTGTTCTGCCGGGTTTGCCATTTGGGGGGCAATCCTTAGGGTAGTATCCGGAAGACATTCCCTTTTACGAGAAACGAATTTGCCAAGTTGGCATCTTTTGGATATCGCCTTTGGGAGCCGTCGATCCCTTCAACCTGGAAAGCGATAAGCATTGGACGGTATCGGGGTGATCCAAGGTACCGGTTCGTTTCCTGGCCAACGCCGTGTGATCTAAAGGGCCAGTGATCATCTTTAACCGCCACCCCGGGCCGTGTCAATCGGATGTTGAGCGGCTTTCATCGCCAAGAAAGTCAGTCGGTTCAAAACGACGCCACGGATCGATCGCCCCCGGGATCCATGGTGGCGCATCGTGGCTTTCGCCTGTCGATCCCCAGACCGGTCACCGGGGACACCAGCCCCAAAGGCATGGAGCGGTTCATGGCTTCTCCTCAAGTCCTTTCGATCCGCGGCGGCCCCTGATTCAATGTGATCAGCGCGTTTAAAAGCGTCCTCGGCTCAACGAAGGGTGTG
This sequence comes from uncultured Desulfobacteraceae bacterium, assembly GCA_942491115.1. Classification (GTDB taxonomy): domain Bacteria; phylum Desulfobacterota; class Desulfobacteria; order Desulfobacterales; family UBA5852; genus CALNZV01. The sequence goes on along the minus strand of CALNZV010000020.1, from coordinate 657,755 downwards.
AGAAGCTCGATGACCTCGGCGATGGTATCAAGGGCTTTTTCTGCCAGTCTTTCTGCCGACCCTAAACGACCGTAGGCCATATGCTCATATGCCCCTGCCGCCTGGATGAGGCCTTTCAGTGCCTGGCGCTGATTGTGGGGCACGGTCCGCCATTCCTTTTCAAGAAGCTCGTGGCATTCAAAGAAAAGTCCCAGGTTCCAGACCCATCGAAACTGGGAGGGGATATCGTGGAAGCCCTTTTGAATCAGGGACTCCCACACTCGGTCATAGCGGCTAGTCCTGTCCCTCAGGTATTGCCGGCACCTGATAGCCGGATGGCGGGCTGACAATCGATCGGCCACGTCCTGATAAACGGGATTGCCCTGTTGGATTGAGAAGATCAGGGCCGACGACAGTCGATTGCGGATCTGTCGATCCTCGCGGATTTTGAAGGGATCAAAGCCGGGAGGGGGGGCGGGTTGAGAAAGGCGTGGGATGGAGGGCGTCATCCCTTACCGATTCAGTTCTCCCCGTCGGTCGTTTTCGGGAAACCGATTCGGGGGGATGGGTTCCAATGCGTGAATGCGCTCTATCACCTGTGAAGGCAGGGGGGCCTTACCCTGCTGCCGATAGTCGTAGGAGACCACAAGTCCGTCGCCGTCGGCCGCCACCTGTTGGCGGTTGAGGCTGAATACCCGGTAGGTCATCCGAAAGCGGTCTTCACCGATTTCACTGATTCTTGCACCCACGTGGACCGTGTCTGGGAAGGTGAGGGGAATCCTGTAGCGGCATCGGGTGTCGGCCAGGATTGGCCCGACACCGGTTTTCTTCATCAGATCGGTATAGCCAATCTCCCTGAAATAGGCGATTCTGGCGGTTTCGAAATAGCGAAAATAGACGATGTTGTTGACATGCTGGAAGGCATCCATTTCCCCCCAGGCGACCGGTATCTCGATGGAAATGGGAAAGGTGGAAAAGGCTGATGCCAATGAAGTCAATTCTTGAATTCCCGATGTGTGGGTCATTTCGGCAGGGGTTCAAGTTGAATGAGCAACGGGATGGCGTGGAGGCCTTTGGCCATTTCACGGGTGCGCTCCAGTTGCCAGCGACCGCATCGGTGTCTGCCGTTCAAGGTTTGGTCGATATGATCGATGATGCCGGGCAGATCAATGACTCGATGGCGTTTGAACACGTCAGGTAAACCGTAGGTGCGGCTACAGGTCAGACATTTCCCGGGCCTTTCGTGCAGATGAAACGCAAAACGAAGGCATTGGCCTTCTTTGCCCTCAAACACCAGCCGAATATCAAAAGATCCCTCTTCTGCGTCCCCAAACAGGGCTTCAAAAAAGCGATCTGCTCGATCCTCTGGCAGTATTTGCCGCAGATGATCGGCGGAGAAAAGGTCTTCATACAGGATCGGGGGCATTCGTGGCGGCCTTTCCGATCGGTGATACCCAACTAGGGTATCCTCTGGTGATCAAAGGCAACCGTTCGATTCAACGGTGCGGATATAACCGAACGATAGAACCGTGTCCGTTCAGACAGAGCGGTGAATCATCGGGGCACGAGCCAAAATTTTCTCCTATCACAAGGCCAGGTGGATTGCAATCGGGGGCGGCAGGGATACCCGCCGGCCATCGGTGGGAGGGGATGGCGGCCGGGACCGGGCAGTTGACGCTATCGATGAGGTCTCTTACCATTATCGGTATCGGTTTGTGAAGGAGGCGGCTCCAAGGGTGTCATCGGCGTTCTCCCCTGCCGATCGATTCACAAATGACTCCGAAGAGGATACCATGGATACCCGTCCGGTAGGGCTTATGGCTGTCGGCGCCGCCGTCTTTCTCGTGCTCTTCTGTCTGTTGGCTTGGGGCCGGCAGACGCTTCTCGACAACGGTCGGGCGTCGGCAACGCTTTTTCAGCTTCCGAAGAGCGCTGCAGGTCTTCCGTTGTACACCGAGATATGGAAGAAAATCCGTCAAAACCAATCCCCAATCGGTTTTTCCCACTGGAGGGTCTACCATGGCGAGGACGCATATCATCTCCGGGAGAACATTCAAATGCGCCTTTCCAGCCAGGGGATCGTTCAGGATGTCACCATTCGTTCGACATCACTTCTCAATGATGATTTTTCCTTGCGGACCACGGACGTGACGGTTCGTTCCGGCGTGTTCACCTTCAGCGCACGGGCAGAAATCGATTCGGGAATGCTTTCAATCGTGACCCGAGTCGAAGGAGACGAACGACGCCGTTCGGTGCCCATCACAACGGCGCCATACACTGGCTCCGGCGTTCTTTTGGCCATGGGGGGACGGCACCTGGATGCCGGCGATGCATTTATCTTCCCGCTTTTCGATCCACTGACGCTGTCGTTGTCACCGCTGCGAGTCGAGGCGATGGCCAACGAGTGGATAGATATCGCTGGCCGACGGGTGAGTGCCAGGCCTCTGCGACTCACTCTAAAAAATGCCAGTCAGGAGGTTTGGATCTCGGAGCACGGAGAGGTGCTGAAGGAGGAGGGGCTGTTCGGAATGGTGATGGAGAGAGCCACCCGGGATCAGGCCCTGTTGGCCTTGCCGGGGACTGCCTCAGTCGATCTGGCTGACCAATCCTCGATAAAGACCAACCGCCGCCTATCCGATCCCATAGGATTGTCCATGCTCCGGTTGCGCCTGAAAAGTCCGGGCTTGGACCTGGGCGCCTTGATTGGTCACCGACAGACGCTCAGCGGAGATGTGATCGAGATTCGAAAGGAAATCCTGGACGCTCTCCCCGCATCGATGGCGGCGGTAGAAGTGCCCCCGGAGGCCGATTCGCTTCTGCTGTCGGAACCGTTGATCCAGTCTGACCACGCGGATATCGTTGCGCTTTCCGCCGAGCTGTCCGCCATGGGTCAGGCGCCGCTGGAGCGGTTGGCCGCCATCGTTGGCTGGGTATACCGGAACATCGAAAAGCGGCCTGTTTTTTCGATTCCGGATGCCCTTTCCACTTTGAGGCATGGTTACGGAGACTGCAACGAGCACGCCGTGCTGACGGCGGCTTTGGCCCGCAGCGCTGGTCTCCCGGCTTTGGTCGAAGCGGGGCTGGTGTACCGCAACGGTCGGTTTTATTACCACGCATGGAACCGGGTGTTTGTCGGCAAATGGGTAACGACGGATGCGGTTTTCAATCAAATACCTGCGGATGTGACCCACATCCGCCTGTCCACCGGCGTCGATGGACTGGATATGCTGTCATTCCTGGGTATCCAATCCGTGACGATTATCGAATCACAAGAGGCGGCACCGTCTTGAGGAACGTTCATGATTGAGCTGGCGACTGTCACCAAGCGCTACGGCGACCATACCGCCGTGTCGGAGCTGAGTCTCCGGGTGAATCCAGGGGAAATTTTTGGGTTCATCGGACCCAATGGCGCCGGTAAAACGACGACGATCAAGATGATCGCCGGACTGCTCCACCCAACGGACGGGGTGGTCACGGTGGCCGGCTACGACATGTGCAAATCGCCGGTCGCCGCCAAACGTCACATCGGGTTCATACCCGATCGTCCCTACCTCTATGAAAAGTTAACGGGGCTGGATTTCCTGATGTTTACGGCCGATTTGTACGGAGTTCCCCGGGAAGAGAGAGTGCCCAGGGCCGAATACGAACTCAGGCGGTTTTCCCTTGAGGAGTGGGGAAACGAATTGATCGAATCCTATTCACACGGCATGAAACAGCGTCTTGTCATGTGTGCCGCGCTGCTTCATTCGCCGTCGGTTCTGATTGTGGACGAACCCATGGTGGGGCTCGATCCTATCGCCATCCGGATGGTGAAGGGGTTGTTTCGGAAGTTAGGCGATCGCGGCGCATGTGTGTTCATGTCCACCCATACCCTTGGGGTGGCCGAAGAGTTGTGCGACCGCGTTGGATTCATCCATAATGGAAGACTGGTGGTCGAGGGGACGGTTTCCGAGCTGCAGAAAAAATCCCGGACCGGTCGGGGACGTCTGGAGGATATTTTCCTTGAACTGACCACGGCGGGCGGATTTGAAACCGATCCGGATCCGGGTGTTCGGGGACGACGTGAGGATCCTGCTGACGCTCCGGCTGCCCTGGGGCTGCCGTCCCGGGAGCGTTCTGAATGAAGGCGGCCCTTGTGTTACTCAGACCCAGACTCTGGGGGGCTAAAAACCGGCTAATCGGTAAAGGGCGGAGGAGCGGTATTGGTTGGGACGTATTTCTCGGGGCACTGGGCGTCTCGTTCTGGATCGTCGCTTTTGGGGTCGGTCACCGGGTGCTGACCTATTTCAAGGGAATTGAGGATATCGGGGTTCTGATCGTCGCCAAGCTGTTGTCGATGGTGCTGGTCACCCTGTTTGCCCTACTGTTTTTCAGCGCCATCCTTCAATCCCTTTCAAAACTTTATCTCTCCCGGGATCTGCTGCTGATTCATGCCTTTCCCGTCCACCCATGGAAGATATTCATCTCCCGATGGCTTGAGATCGTCTTTGACAGCTCTTGGATGGTTCTGGCCTTCTCGCTACCGTTTTTAGCCGCATACGGAGTCGTATTCAATAGCGGTTGGTTTTACTTCTTCACCTTGGCAGGGGTGCTGGCTGCACTGACGTTTTCCGCCTGTTCTCTCAGTTCGCTATTGGTGCTTGCCGCCGTCATCCTCGTCCCGGCCAATCGGATGAGAGCCGTATTCATCTTCCTGGGTGTGATGGTGTTCATTGCCGTCTACGTTGCCATCCGATTGCTGAAACCTGAGCAGTTGGTGGATCCAGAGGCCTTCGACAGCATGATGGTCTACATCGCATCCCTGGATACGCCCGCCTCTCCGCTTCTTCCGACCACGTGGGGTTACGATGCCCTCCGATCGGCAATCGACCGACGGATAGAGGCATCGCTGATTCACCAGGGTCTTCTGTGGTGTTTTTCAGGCTTCTGGTTCTGTCTGTCCATCATCGGAGCGGATTGTCTCTATGCCAGGGGGGTAACAAAAGCCCAGACCGGAGGCAGGCGGCTGTTGAAGACCTCGCGATGGAGGGGTTTTTCTTTTATCCCGATGCCCGGTGACGTGAGAGGGATCGTTTCCAAAGAGATCAAAATGTTCTTCAGAGATCAGTCCCAATGGTCCCAGTTGTTTTTGATCGGCGCTCTGATCCTGGTGTACATTTACAATTTCACTGTGCTGCCTTTGGACAAATCGCCTATTCAGACCATATATCTCCAAAACCTGTTGGGCTTCCTCAACATGGGGCTGGCCCTGTTCGTTCTCACCGCCGTGACCGCGCGTTTCGCTTTCCCTGCCGTCAGCTCGGAAAGAGAGGCCTTCTGGCTGATTCTCTCTGCGCCCACAACGCTCCATCGGTTTCTCTGGGTCAAGTTTTTTATTTACTGCCTGCCGCTGATGGTTCTTTCCGAGTTCCTTGTGGTCGTCACCAATTGGCTGCTGCAGGTGTCGGCCTTTATGATGTGGCTGTCGGTCTTCTCGGTGTCCGCCATGGTTCCGGGTGTCGTGGCCTTAGGGGTGGGAATCGGTGCGGCCTTTCCAGATTTCAAGGCCGAAAATCCCGCCCAGTCCGTCACCGGATATGGAGGGGTGTTGTACATGATTCTCTCGGCGGTCTTTATCGGTACGGTAATCGCCATCCAGGCCGGTCCAGTGTATGCAGTATTCATGGCTGACCTCAAAGACCTGGCACTGAATCCGTGGCAGCTGGCATGGATCTGGGGATCTTTTCTTCTTTCCCTAGTCATCTGTATGGCGGCACTCTATTTTCCCATGGCTTTCGGGATTCGCCGCCTGTCTGTCCTCAGGACTTAACCAATTGAAGATACACGGATCTTCTTGACACTCGAAGGGGCCCCGCTTACTATCATTCCAATCGTCCCCCCTGGTTGCGGCATGGTGCCGCCTTGGTTTCCGTTTCCCTTAAGGAGCACCCGATGAAAAAGCTCTTGAAGTGGGTTTTTATTGGGATCGTCGCCTCAGCGCTAATGATTGCCGCCGTTATCATCGCCGCCGTCATGATGCTGGATGTCAGCACGTTAAGGCCAAAAATTGAAAAACAGGTGAGTGATCTGACGGGGCGGTCTTTTGCCATGGGAAGCGATCTGGATCCCTCTTTTTTCCCATGGATCGGTGTGGCGGTATCCGATATCGCCCTGGGTAACCCGGAGGGGTTCTCTGACAACGACTTCCTGAAAATCAAGGCATTCGAGGCGCGACTGAAACTACTCCCCCTCCTCAGGAGGGAGATTCAGGTAAAACGCTTTGTGGTTCGCAGCCCGGTGCTCACCCTGGAGAAAACAACAGACGGTCAAGGGAATTGGGCTTTTGGCAAGAGCCGGAAAAACGATTCACCAAAGACATCGGAACCCCCGGCAGCCGATCTGCCGATTGCTTCCCTGGAAGTCGAGGAGTTCACTGTTGTGGATGGTCGGATCCATTGGGTGGACCCATCGGCCCCGCATCAGATGACGGTGTCAGATATCAACCTCAAGTTGACGCATGTGTCACTGGATCAGCCCATTGGAATCGATTTTTCAGCAGCCTTCGACGACCGGCCCATTGCCATCGACGGCCAAATCGGTCCGGTCGGTCGCGACATCGGAAAAACGCCCCTTCCCCTTCAGCTCACCGCGCAGGTGGTGGAGGCGCTTGTCATCAAACTGGGTGGAACGGTAGACAACCTGCTCGCAGATCCCCTCCTTACCGTCTCCTTAGATATCCCCGAGTTTTCACCCAAGGCCGTTGCCGACCGCTTGCAGCCTGGGTTGCTACCGGGGGTAGCCGACAAGGCTGTGTTGACAAGGCTCTCCTTGAAAGGGCTCGTCAAAGCCGGGGGCGATCGATTTTCTCTATCCGACGGCGCCATGGTGCTTGACGATTCACGGATCGATTTGGCGATTGACGTCACCGCCTTTTCAGCCCCTGACATCCAATTGAAAATGACCGTGGATGGCATTGATGTCGATCGATACCTGCCCCCCGGCGGATCCGACAGCGGATCTCCGGGAGCGGTCGCCGCCGGGGGAAAGGAAGGGAAGGCACCGCCTGAATCGTCGACCTACGACCCCTTGAGGTCCCTTACCCTGGATGCCTCGGCAACCATCGGAAAGCTGACCGTGAAGCGGGTACGAATGGAAGACCTCCGCATGCGCCTCGTTGGAAAAAACGGGGTTTTCAATCTCGATCCCCTGGACATGGGGATGTACGGCGGCGGCGTCCAAGTGAAGGGGACCGTCGATGTCAGACAACCGTCGCCTAAAACCCGTCTGGAACTGAATGTGATGGATGTGGCGGCCGGCGATTTGGTGACGGATGTCTCCGGCAAAAAGCTCATCGAAGGGTCGATGGCTGCGGTTGTCGATGTAGATGCCGTGGGGGATACGGCTGAATCGGCCAAAAAATCCCTCAATGGGACCGGTAAACTTGTGTTCGAGGATGGTGCCCTGATCGGCATCGATCTGGCGGACATGGTTCGCAATGTTCGATCCGCATTCACGGGAGAGGCCAGGCCGGCGGAAAAGCCCAGAACGGATTTTGCCGAATTCTCCGTTCCTTTTACCCTCAAAAAGGGTCTGTTCCAGACCACTGAAACCGTGCTCAGATCGCCTCTGTTGAGACTGTTTGCTGAAGGCGACGCCGATTTGGTCGGGGAAAAATTAGATTTTCGCGTCGAATCGAAAGTGGTGGCCAGTTTGAAGGGTCAGGGGGATGCCAAAGCCCGGAAGGGGGTGTCGGTGCCGGTTCTTGTCGGTGGAACCTTTTCCTCTCCGACCTTCCGGCCCGACCTCGAAAGCATCGCCCGCCGGGAACTGGAGGAGAAAGTATTCGAATCCGACAAGGTCAAAAAGATTTTTGAAAAAAACGAGAACCTGAAACCACTGGAAGAACCGGCAAAGGGACTTTTAAAAAATCTTCTTGGACCGAAGAACTGAGTCTGCCCGGGGATGGGTAAGCGACTCGGGCCCTCCGATATGAAAGACTTTTTAACGCCAGGTTCTTTCCCCCCAAAAGGATGACCATGACCCGCCGGATACCTTACACACCCCTGGCCCATGCCAATGTCAATGGCATGACCTTGGCCTATGACACGTTTGGGGATTCTTCGCACCCTGCAGCCATTCTTATCATGGGATTGGGCACTCAGATGATTGTTTGGGATGAAGGCTTCTGTCGCCTATTGGCCGGCCGAGGGTTTCATGTCATTCGCTTCGATAATCGGGACGTGGGGCTTTCCACCCGGATGACGACTGCCGGAGTCCCCGATCTTTCGGCGCTCTCCCCCTCCGATCTGCCATACACTCTCGAGGATATGGCCATGGATGTGCTGGGCCTCATGGATGCCCTTCAGATCGAAGACGGACATCTTGTCGGTGCCTCGATGGGTGGAATGATCGCCATGGAGGCGGCTGCAGCATGCCCCGAGCGTATTCGCTCCCTAACCGTTGTCATGTCGTCCACCGGAAATCCGGGGTTGCCGCCCCCCACTGACGAGGCGATGGACATTCTCATGACACCGTTTCCCACCGATCGTGCCGGTTATGTGGACAGCTTTGTCCGGGCCTATCGGGTGCTCGGGGGAGACTCCTGCCCCATGGACCCCCGCCTCAGCCGAAAGTGGGCTGAAGAATCCTTCCTCCGGGGTCTGTGTCCGGAGGGGGTCGCCAGGCAATTTGCCGCTATCGCCGCCGCCGGAGACCGGAGAGCCCGACTGGGCCAGATCGCTGCGCCGACACTGGTGGTCCATGGAGATGAAGACCCCTTGCTGCGCACCGCCTGCGGCGAGGATATATCCCGAAGCATTCGGGGCGCGCGGCTGGAGATCGTTTCTGGCATGGGCCATTGCCTACCCGAGGGTTTCTGGCCCCTAATCGTCGATCTCATTGATTCCCACTGCAGCTGAGACGCCATCGGCGATCGGTGCCCCTTCCCAGGGGCGTCGATACCTCCGGCGGCTGGGTATTTCATAAAAAATGAAATCCTGAGAAAATCAGAGAAAATCGCCAGAAAGATGGGACATCCTCAGGTAAAATGGGATGCAGTTATCCGTTATTTCATTGAAATCACTTTGTTTCATCGGATAGCCTCCAACTCTCAATTCTCTAAGGCTGGATTAAAACTATGGTAATAGTCAAAGCATAACAGTTGGTTGCCCTCTTCCGTCCGTTGCTTTCGAAACGAGAATAATACCGATTAATCGATATTGACCCGCCTCGGAGAAATTGCATAGTTACAGCGGCGTAACCGCATGCCGCCCCGGAGTCGGATTATCCTGCCCGGGTCTTATTGCCGCCAACTTGGTTGATCCCTGATCATCACCACACCGAAGTGCCGCCGATAACTAACGCGGCAGCACGCCACCTGATCCTGGAGACTCCGGGCATGGTTAACCCGACGCCAGCACCGAGCGTTGCCGTTGTGGACGACAACCTCTTATTTCGGGATATGGCCACCGAGTGGCTGTCCCACACCCTCGACAATCGGGTGTTGGCTTTCGAAGACGGGTTGACGGCATGGGAACACCTCAAAACCTCCGACTCCGCGGATATCGTCATCTCCGATGTCAACATGCCGGGCATGAACGGATTTGATTTGCTTTCTCGCATCAAGCGGCGCTTTCCCAAGAAAATCTGTATCCTGGTCTCTGGCAACCCGGAAAACGAATCCACCGCCAAATTCCTCGGGGCTGACCTATTCCTGGCCAAACCCTTCAGCATGAACGAGCTGACCCAAACTCTGACAGCCCTGTATCTCAGTTATCGTTCCCAACCTGCCTGACCTCGAAGCCGTTAATCCGGATCCCTTTTTGCGGCGATGGCCGAATCGGGGAATCAAGGGGCCGCTCCTGTGTCTGGCGGGATCCGTTGTCGCCGGCCACAACAACAACTATTCAGACCGGTTTAATCAGCGATATCGGCTGGCCCAGGGCTGGACCACGATGGCCATCGACCTTGACGCGGTGCGAACGGCGCCGCAAAATGAGGTGATGGCCCTCGACCGTGTCATGGCCGTCGGGCTTCTTTGCCAACCGGCTTCCGTCGCCCAGGCCGATCGATATCGACTGGGTTTGCCTGAATCCCGGTTCGACACCATGAGATCGGCTGTGGCCGCCGTCGATCTCAGACCTCCCCCACCGTCCCATTGAAGGAGTTGAAGATGACAGAAAAGGCGTTTCAGGACTTCTACCCAGACTCATTGTCCCATTGCTACGGTTGCGGTCGACTCAACACCCACGGTTATCAGATCAAAAGCTACTGGGAGGGTGAGGTCTCGGTCTGTTTCTTCGATCCCGAATCCTTTCACACGGCGATTCCCGGATATGTCTATGGTGGACTGATTGCTTCCCTGATCGATTGCCATTCCACCGGAACGGCATCGGCGGCGGCTTACCGTTCGGACGGGCGGCCCATGGATTCCTTGCCTCCCCTCCGGTTTCTGACCGCCTCCCTTCATGTGGACTACCTCAGACCGACGCCCATTGACGCCCGACTCGAAATCCGGGGCAGGGTCAAGGAGATCAAGGGGCGAAAAGTGGTTGTCCAGAGCACCTTGTCGGCTGGCGGCGAGATATGTGCCAGGGGAGAGGTGGTTGCCGTCCAGGCGCCGGAGCGCCTCATCAAAGACTGAGAAGCTGAGGCGATTACCGTGCCCTTATAGTTGAGAGGCGGTCGCTCCCATGATATACGTCGGGTTCATCGACCGGCTATCGGGACCCCCACCAATGACCATCATCGCTACCCGAAACCTCTGCATCTTGCACACCCTGGATGGGCTCCGGGACGGCCTTTCCCACTATTCCGGACCCAGTCGAGGGGCACTGGTGTTTGCGATCCACCCGGATGATCCGGTGTACGTCTATGATCCACAGAATCTGTTGAGGGGGCATGAGCCGATCTTCAAGGAGCTCTTTCTGGATTCGGACCGTTGGCGGACACAAGCTCCCGATCCGGAACGCCTGACCCTGTTCGGGCAGATCCATACCGAACGAAACCTTCAGCTCACGGGCCTCATCTCCTGCGGGGGGCGCTCCCATTCTATTTTTTATCAGATGTGGTTTACCGAGCATCACCCGGACATGTGCTCCATCGGCCCCACCGAACGGTGGCTTGAGCATGCGGCATGGCTGCTTTCCCACGATTTTGCTGCTGCCAGTTCTCTGTGTACCGAAATTTCAGGTTATGTTCTCCGAGGCTACGCCACCCACGCGGTCAGAGATTACATCGTGGATCGGATGAATGAAACCATGGGGTGGGATACCCGCGTCCGGGTCTATCCCGTCCTCGATGCGGTTCTCGGCATTTCCAAAACGAGGGAAGAGGGCGAGTGGCCCCAGGGGAAAATGGTCTTCATCGAGCCCGGGCGCTTGGAGCCGATCGACTTTGCTGCCCGGTTTCCTGAAGAGGAGCGGCCGGTCCTCAGGAATTTCAAGCATGCCCGGAAGCTGCTCCAGGCGGTGGAAAATTCACCGCGATGCCTCATTTCAGACGGGCAATACGTACTGGGCATCTCTGAAGGCGAGGTGTCGGGCTTCAGGCTAATCGCCGAATTTCGGAGCGGTTACGGTTTTTTGGGCTTCAACGGCGAAACCGTCTGCAGCTTCTACGACGGCAGCTTCCATTCGAGCACCCGGAAGGCCAATTTGGTCCAGCTGGAAGAGTTGCTCATCGAATATCAGACAGACCCCGCCGTGAGGCACGACCTGTATCAGGTGGTGTCGGGGATTGTTCATCATGCCGAAAACGAAAAGTACGGCTGCACCCTCGTGATTGATTTGAATCCGTCGCCCGTCGACATCGCCGGGCAGCGGCTGGCGCGACCCCTGAACCTTCAGGAGCCGTCGCTATTGGAGCTGGCCATGGCCCTTGGAAAACTGGACGGGGCTATTCACATCGGAGCCGACCTCAAGCTCCATGGGTTTGCCTGCCTTCTGGACGGACACAGGGTCCCCGGGGAGGACAGGGCGAGGGGCGCCCGGTTCAATTCAGCCCTCCGTTTCTCCGCTGAAAACCGAAATGTCATCGTTATCGTGGTTTCTTCCGACCGCCCGGTCTCCGTCATTCAGGATGGCTTCGAACTCAACGCCCAGTGCGAGCTCAAAGCCATGACGGGATATGCCGCGCCCCCCCCCTCTCTCGACGCATGGATCGAAGGGGACTGAAGATCCACCTCTCACCGGGGATCCTTTGGTCCTTCCATGAGTGCTTCCCGCCATTTTTCCCTAACGTCAGATCCATTCCGGTCGACACCCGGCGCGTCAATGATCCGTGTGGGCTCAGGTAAGAATGATGAACCCATTTCGAATCCCGGCGGCTAACAAGACCCCGACGTTTGCCGGTAAGTCCTGAGTCGCAGCAGAAGACGTCATCCCTTTTGATGACGAGAAAGGATTTGAAGCGTTCTGATCCCTTAGCCTTATATCAGTCAATGGAGCGGCCGGCATTGCCGGCCGGGTTTTTGTGGGACGCGACAATAGCTTTCTTTGGTAGACCGCAGAGGTGTTGACGGCGCTTCTTTTCTTCCGGTAGATATGATCTTAAGGCCGCAACCGCAGACCAGGACGCCGTCATTGGAGGCCTATCGGCGCAGCGGCAACAGGAATGGCAGCAGCTCCAACCGCTTGATCGGCAGACCGCCGCCTTCTGTAACGACACCCCATCGATCGATGGCACTCCGATTCACCCGCAACGGCGAGGGGGAGCCCTCGATGATGATTTAACCAAAGGAGGTTCAGATGGCCCGTTTTCTTTTTATCTTGCAGCGCGACGACAACGAAGCCGCCACTCGCTGTTTTCAGATGGCAAAGATCGCCGTCGAAAAAGGCCACGGCGCCGATCTCTTCCTCATCGATGGCGGCGTGATGTGGGCAGATTCGACCCGGGATCTAAGCCAAAAAACCATGACCGGGGACTGCCCTGGAGACTATCTGCCTTTTTTGGTGGAAAACGAAGTGCCGGTGGGCGTGTGCACCCCGTGTGCCAACGGGAGGCACCTGGATGAAGCCCGTTTTTTCTCGAACATGGCTTTGGACGGAGGCCCGCACCTGATCGAGATGGCCGCTGAATCAACGGTGTTTAACTTTTGACCCGGCCTCGAAAGAAAACCTGTTGTAGAAGGAACAGGCGCACTGCGTGGCTCCCTTCAACGGGTTGGTGCGACCTGACCCCAACAAGTCCTTTTCGTTGATGTCGGGATCGTTCGCCTGGGGTGCCGAGTGGCGGCTTCCCTCCGGCATGTCGCCACGCTCCTCGGAATGTTGTGCGTCAATCGGTGCAACGCTTCGGAGGCGATTCCGAACTCAGAGGCCCCAATTCCCTTGAACCCGTTGCCTCCGGCGCTGGGCCGTTTCTCGGTAACGGCGTCGTGGCTGCCGCTGCCGTTCACCAGACGGCTCAGTTCAGTCACGAGGGAACGGAGGGTTGCCGACCGGGCCTTCAATCCCTGGGTAGAGGTTGCCGACTCCCGGGCATATATGGCTGTTTGCGGGGTTACCCGTAAAAAACCGAAAAACATATGTCGCGCCAGCGTCGCATTGGGGGATCGTGTCATCCACCTTTCCCCTTCGTACTCATCCCCTTGTATGGATCTATTGGTTAACAGCCGAGTTCCACGGCATGGATCCTGTCGCTGTTGGTCCTGAAAACGGTTTCGGCCGAAAATCCATTCGGCTTCCAGTCGTTCCTATCCCTCGGATTGGCCTTCCGAACAAGTTTTGGTATAAGACAGAATATGGGGCGTATTTCCAACGTGCTGGGCATCGACGACGGTCCGTTCTCCACGGTAAATGGGGCGTGTGTTCCGATTGCAGGCGCGGTTTTCGCCGGAACGCGCCTGGACGGCGTCTTGATTGGTTCGGTCACCAAGGACGGCGATGATGCGGCGGCGGCCATCTGCAGGATGGTGGAAACATCACGTTTCCGGGAGCACATCCGCCTCATCATGCTTCAGGGAATCGCTCTTGGCGGGTTCAATGTGGTGGATGCTTTTGCATTGAATCACCGCCTTGGCCTGCCGGTATTGGTGGTTGCAAGACGGCAGCCGGATCTGAATGGGATAAAAAAGGCCCTGTTGACGGCCATTCCCAACGGGGAAGACAAATGGCGCATCATCCAGCGGTTGGGGCCTATGGAGCCTTGTGCAGGTGTGTTTATCCAGCGGCTGGAGATAACAGCGGAAATGGCAGCAGATGTCGTCCGGCGGATGGCGAGGCACAGCCATATCCCCGAACCCTTGAGAACGGCCCATCTGATTGCCGGCGCCATGGGTTGCGGTCAAAGCCGGGGAAACCCTTGACACCAGGAGGAAAGCGACCCGTGAGGGGCAGACCATGATTTCCTGCGGGATAGACATTGCCGCCAAGCGCGCCGTATTCGTTTTTCTGGCGTTTGATGGCTCGGTTTCTGACGTCACCGGCACTTTCACCCAGTTGCGGATCCAGGATGATGACGATCCCAGAGCCCTTTCGGCATTCTACCGGGCCGCTATGGACATGTTTGCCACCCGGCGGCCCCATCGGATCGGTATCCTCCAGCGGAAAAAATTCGGCACTTTCGCTGCGAGCGGGACGACCTTCAAGCTGGAGGCTCTGCTTCAACTCTATCCGGATCAGCAGGTGGAGATCGTATCGGGACAGGAGTTGAGGATGTTTTCAAAGGAGCGGCAGCCAACGGTGGCGCCACGCTATCAGTATCAGAAAAACGCTTATCTGCTTGCCCTCTACCTTCTTGGAAGCGGTCAATAGCCAATCGGGTGGGGCGCCCCTCCCATCGCCGCCAACCCCATCGGTTCCTTGGGAGTCATTCCGAAAGGAGGATGCCATGGATGTCAGATCGACCCATCTCAAAACCCGGCACCGTTTTACGGATTTCTTGTATTGGAACCTGATGCTGGCCATTCCTCTGGTCGCCGCCGGAGCCGCCATCTATCGGCATTCCGGCGCGGGCCTGATTGCCTATCTACTGGCATTGCTGGTGGCGGTCGGCCTTGCATATCGGTTCTTCTGCACCCGCTGCCCCCATTACACCACCAGTGGCAAGACAGTAAAATGCCTCTTCTTTTGGGGAGTGCCGCGGTTTTTCGAACCCAGGCCGGGTCCGTTGTCGTCGACCGACAAGATGGTTAGCCTCATCGCCCTGGCGATTGTCGTTCTTTTCCCCATGCCTTGGTTGGTGATGGAGGGCGCGCTGTTCACCATTTTCCTGATGTCGCTGATCACTATCGGGGCAACCCTGCGCAAAACCGAATGCGGACGCTGTATTCATTCCGACTGCCCTGCCAATTGCGCCGAGAGCGACGCCCTCGGCACCTGATGCCCTCTTGATTTCCAACACCCCCCGGGGCGGGGTCTCTGATGGATGACGACCATGAAGGGTTCCACTCCCCATCGTCTCAGTGCCGGACATCGGCTTTTCGTTCGTGTCGCCGTTCCTGTGCTCAGGCTGTGGTTTGCCACCTGTCGAATCCAAATCGTCGGCAGGCACTGCCATGACGACTACGTCAACGGCGTGGCGAGCGGTGTCGGCGCCACCTGGCACCGAAACAGCATCTTTCTGGTTTGGTTCTATCGACATGTCCGCCCCATGATTCTCTTCAGCCGATCCCGGGACGGTGAACTCATCGCCCGTTTTGCCGAGCGGCTTGGCATTATCCCTATAAGGGGGTCTTCGAGCCGCGGGGGGAAGGAGGCGTTTCGTGAAATGCTTCGGTACCTGGCAGGACCGGGGGCCAGAAAAGTCGCTACGGTATTAGACGGACCGAAGGGGCCGAAATACGTGGCCAAAATGGGGATGATTCTTCTCGCCCAAAAGTCGGGACTACCGATCATGCCGATCATGATGTCGGCGAAGCCGGCCATCGTCCTGAGAAGGACATGGGATCAAACCATGATTCCCCTTCCCTTCAGCAGGGTGGTTGTGCTCTATCGCGAGCCCTGGGTGTTGCCTCGCCGGGTTGGCAAAGACCAGCTGGAGGCCTTTCGGCTGACCATGGAGAAGACCCTCAATGAGATGCGGGTGGAAGCCGATGAACGGGTCGGTCATGGGGCCGACCCGGAGATGGCCGAGGGGGTAAGGTGAACCCGTTCTCCCCTGGGAAGGGGGGATTGGAGGCCCCCCACTGTTTGTTGTGAGACGCAGATTACCCCTGTGCGAAATAGCCGACGGCTTTGAGAACGAACCGGACGGCAAAGCCGATCAGCAGAAGCCCCAGCAGCCGAACGGACATCACATATACCCGGCTGGAGAGAAAGCGCCTGGATCGGTCTACAGCAATGGCCGTCGCCATTTTGGAGCCCACAAGGCAGGTGTAGAAAAGCAGCAAGAACAAAGTGCACCAGACGGCTCCGTCGTCGGCGGCATCAACGAGCAGAGGGGTCCCCACGGTGAGCCAGAACAGATAGGGTGCCGGGTTGAATAGGTTGACGAGAACACCCTTTGTGAGGGATCCCACCTCCCGGCTCTGATCCGGTGGGTCCGAGCCGTTGAAGCGGACGCTCTCCCAGCCCATCCATAGCATGGTCCCAGCCCCAGCCAATGATATCCAACC
Organism: uncultured Desulfobacteraceae bacterium; assembly: GCA_942491115.1. Lineage (GTDB taxonomy): Bacteria > Desulfobacterota > Desulfobacteria > Desulfobacterales > UBA5852 > CALNZV01. Next base: position 641,242 of record CALNZV010000020.1, on the reverse strand, counting down.
CAGGAGCGCCATCGACCCCGACAGTATCGACAGCAGCCAAACGACGGCCCCAATGATGGGCAGATCGGTAATCAACGGAGCGGCGGAAACCCTCATGCCGGCGACGGCTCCTTTCCGAAGGGTTTCCGAAATCACAAGGGCCATCAGCGGTCCCGGGCTGATGCCGGCACTGAGACCGAGAACCACTGCCGCTGCCATATAGTCATGGATCAAAGGTCGGAGCTCCTGGAGTCACGATGGGCCTTTCGTAAGATGACCGAGGGCCGGAGCATCGTTTCGGAGACGGCGGCAGACCTCCAGAACCTGGCGGCGGGTGGCTTCCCGATGACCGCTGTTGTCGATGAGGATGTCGGCAAAAGCACGCTTGGATTCGATGGGCATTTGCGCCCTTACCCGCGAAAGGGCAGACGTCGTGGACAAGCCGTCTCGCTGCATGAGTCTCTGGATTTGGATGGATTCCGGCGTATAAACCAGAATGATCAGAGGCAACTCCCGATGCATGCCGGTTTCGATCAGGAGCGGAATATCCAATAGAAGATGACTGCCGGGACGGGATGCCAGGTGCTGCTCGATGTCCACGGCCATGGCCTCGTATACGCGAGGGTGCACGATGCGGTTGAGCCGTTCCCGTAGACCGGGGTTATTGAAGACCATGGCGGCCAGGCGGGCCCGGTCGATGTCGTCGTTGTCATCGAGGATGGATGGGCCGAAGGCCGCTAGGATGTCCTTCCATGCGGGTAGGGAGCGCTTTACGACACGCCTTGCAATCCGGTCGGCGTCGATGACGGGGACGCCCGCCGCCGAAAAGTAGGCGGCAACGGTGGACTTGCCGGTGGCAATGCCGCCTGTGAGCCCAACCAGATGGGGGCTGGACAGGCCAATAGGAGGTAATCGGCGGGAATGGGTGTCGATATCCGATGGTCTGGCCATGGTCGCCTCGTTTCCTCACAAACCGGTTCGATGAGCCCTACTCTACCCTGGGGAATGTTCCCAGCACCCGTTCAATGCCGTGACGGGCCAGTTCCTCCGCCGACAGCCACCGAAAGCCTCTCTGAAAAAAATCACGGATATCGCTGATGTCTTCGGTGAGGCCCACCTGGGTCTTGTCGAAACGACCACGCCACACCCGGCGGCCGCTGTCGACTTCAACCAGGTAAAGAGCAAACCCGACGGATGCCCCTTCGGTTTCGGTTTTCTCCCTGTATTGCCAGACCGAGCCGATCATCACATGATCGGTATCCAGAAGCTCCCCCAACCGCCGGGCCAGAGCACGGGGGGTATCTTTCTGGTCATTTATTGGCATACCGCCATAGACTCTCAGCACCCGGTCAAGAGGGATCAGGCGCTCATTGAACCGCTCTGCCATTGCGGCCTGGGTCTGGCGGGTCAATGCCGCTTGGGCATTCGGCATGAGATCGTTGACCACCAGGCAAAACGCTTCCACCGTGCAGTCCAGAGGGGAGGCGATTCCTCCACTTCCGGTCATGTCCGGCTGGCCCTGGAAAAAAGGCATCAGGGCCACATTGCGAATATTCACATCGGCATAGCCGGTTAGGGTTTGTGATCGGGAATCCGTTCGTGCACAGCCCGTCAGTTCAAGTGTGAGCATTAGACCCGCTGAGACAATGAGAAGGAATCGCAGATACCGGTGGTTGGGCATGGAGATTTCTCTTCCGTTCGATTGGGGAGTGTCGGGGTGGTTGTCTTTAAAAGGCTCCTGTGAACCGCCGACGCCGGAATCGGTTCAGCCTAATCGGCGCTGATGCGTTTTAGAATCTCCGGCCCGCCCATCAGCACGATCTGCCGCTGAATCCAGACGGCCCTGGATCGGACATAGGGGGACGGACTGGCGGCATTCATCCGTTTCGGATTGGGAAGCACGGCCGCCAGCCGAAAGCACTCCCATGGTTTCAAGCGGCGGGGAGACTTTTTAAACAGGTGTCTGGCGGCCGCATCCACACCGTAGACGCCGTTGCCGAATTCGGCGATGTTGAGATAGACTTCGATAATCCGACGTTTGGGCCAGGCCGCCTCCAAAAGAACCGTGAAATACGCTTCGAGCCCTTTTCTGAGAAATGATTTCCCCTGCCACAGATAGAGGTTTTTGGCGACTTGTTGGGTGATGGTGCTTGCCCCTCTCATTCGTCCCCCGTCGAGCCGTTCTTCGATGGCTTCCGCGATCGATTCGAAGTCGAAACCGTTGTGGGCGGCAAACCGCTGATCCTCCGAGGCGATGACTGCCAAAGGCAGCTGGGAGGGGATGTGATCCCAATCGGTCCAGCGGGGAGGGGCGGAGAAAGGCTCGCGACCGTCGATGACGGCTGCAAACCAGTCTTGAGCCATCACCGAAGAGATCGGGGGGGGCATCCATCGAAACGGCAGGACGAGAGCCAGACTCAGCACCACCCAGCCCATCGTCAGGCCTAGTACCCACCGCCGGATGACCTGAAGAAGCCGCTTTTTACCGATGATCTTGCCTGTTGCCAATGGGGGGCCTCCGACCGGGTTTTCCCTCAATGCCGGGTAAGTCCCCGGTAGCGCAGTCGATGGGGACGGCCGGCGTCATCCCCCAATCGCCGCCGCCGGTCGGCTTCGTATTCGGTATAGTTCCCATCGAACCAGACCACCCGACTGTCGCCTTCAAACGCTAGGATGTGGGTGGCGAGTCGGTCCAGAAACCACCGGTCATGGCTGATGACCATGCTGCAGCCGCTAAAATGGTGCAGCGCATCCTCCAGGGCCCGAAGGGTGTTGACGTCGAGATCGTTGGTCGGCTCGTCCAGCAGCAGCACATTGGCCTCCTCTTGGAGCATTCTGGCGAGATGAACCCGATTACGGCCGCCTCCGGATAATGCGCCGACCTTCTGTTGTTGATCCGATCCCGAGAAATTGAAACGGGCGACATACGCTCGGGAGTTGACCGATTGCCCTCCTAAATCGATGTGATCCCTGCCTCCGGAAATGGCCTCCCACACCGTGGCCTCCGGTTTGAGGTCCGTTCGTTCCTGATCGACAGAGGCTAGGCAAACACTGTCGCCGATTCGGATCGTACCGGCGTCCGGGGACTCCCGGCCGGTGACGAGTCGGAACAAGGTCGTCTTTCCGGCCCCGTTGGGCCCGATGATCCCCACGATGGCACCGGGGGGGATGGACAGGGACAACGCGTCGAACAGAAGGCGCTCCCCATAGGATTTTCTGACACCATCGAATTCGATGACCTGATTGCCCAGCCGGGGCCCCGGGGGGATATAGATTTCCAGTTCATCTTCCCGCAGCCGGGCATCCTGTGACAGCAGGGATTCGTAGGATCGGATTCGGGCTTTGGACCGGGTTTGGCGCGCCTTGGGAGTCATACGAATCCATTCAAGTTCTCTTTCAAGTGTTTTCAATCGTTTGTGGTCTGCCTTGGCGTCATCCTTGAGCCGCTTTTCTTTCTGTTCCAGCCAAGAGGAATAGTTGCCTTTCCACGGGATACCGTAACCCCGATCCAGTTCCAGAATCCAGCCTGCGACATTGTCAAGAAAATACCGATCATGGGTGATGGCGATGACGGTTCCGGCATATTGCCGGATGTGTTGTTCCAGCCATGCAACGGACTCTGCATCGAGGTGGTTGGTGGGTTCGTCGAGGAGGAGGATGTCCGGTTCTCTGAGCAGCAGGCGGCACAGCGCAACCCGCCGCTTCTCTCCTCCTGAGAGCACTTCAACCGGCAATTCCCCTGGGGGACATCGCAGGGCATCCATGGCCATATCGACCCTTGCGTCAAGGTCCCAGCCGCTCCGCGCATCCAGTTGCTCCTGAACCTCAGCCTGCCGCTGGATGAGGCGATCCATCGCCTCATCGTCCATGGGCTCTGAGAAGGCGTCGTTGATGCGGTTATACTCGGCCAACAGATCCACGGTTTCCTGGACCCCTTCTTCCACCACTTCCTTGACGGTGCGGGACTCGCCGATCAGGGGTTCCTGTTCCAGATGCCCAACCGTATAGCCGTCGGATAACAGTGCCTGGCCGTCAAATTCGATGTCGATGCCAGCCATGATGCGCAGCAGGGTGCTTTTCCCGGAGCCGTTCAATCCGAGAACGCCGATCTTTGCGCCCAAGAAATAGCTGAGCGAAATATCCCTGAGGACGGGCTGGCCGGCGAATCGTCGCCCCACGCCGATCATGGTGTAGATGACTTTTCGTGTATCGGTGCTCATGGCGGCTCCCTGACGGTCGTTTGGCCGGCAAACGGGATTTTCCCGCGTCGACGCCGGATTGGAGCATGCCGTGACCTGCTCCGAGATCCCTGAATGGTGTGGCGGTTGGGATCCAACAGTTAAAGTGGGATCTTCCGTGTCGCCAATCAATGGCGTTGCATCATAAAGATGAAGGGCGGCGGCGTCAACCGATGCGCGCAGCAAGGAGGTCACCGCCGAATGGCATTCGGACTCCCGTCGATGCGGCTTGTATTGCCCCGGAAGGGGGGTGGATGCGGGGTGCTTGCCATGAACCGGCGGGCTGTGGTGTTACCGCTTCTCGTAGGCGGCACGCGTTGGGACGTAATAAACCAGGTTTCGGGCAATCAAATAGGCATTGAAATTGGTGGGCGCCGGCGGTTCCCAGGCAAGGAACCAGGGGGGGGATTTCGTCCTGCCGCCGGTGGCGGTGGAAATGCTGGATGGAGAGAGCCACCGGCCGCACTGGCTACAGATGCACCGCCGTCGATTTTGGCATCTGAGCAACCATATCGGAAGCCACAATCCAACGGTGAGAACCGATAGGAGGAAATGAAGGGTAGGCAAAGGGCTTCTGCAAACGATCATCACTGCCTCGTTGCAGTACTGGCACCGGCCGCTGGAAAGGATCATTTTCTGAATCATCCCTTCGATTGACGGATTTTGTTAGGCAATTCTATACCGATCGGGGCCGTTCTGTCAAAGGAAAGCACCCGGTCGGTCATGGCCCTGCCCTCCGTTGCCCAAATGGCTTTCCCCGCCTCTCCATAGGTCATCAGTGGGCAGAAAGGTCTGATCGGTCGCCCCCCGGTTTCTCGGGTTCAGGTGATCGATGATCTCACCGTTTGGTAGACCACGGGGTGGGTGCATACTTCATAATAGACATTGTCCGTCACGCCCTGCATTTTCATATCTTTCAGTGAAATCAGTGGAATGGTCGCCTCTCTGATGATCAGGGCCTGTTGGACCCCTTTGACCGTTGGGAAACTGCCCACGTAGATCCGAATGGGCTCCCGCTGGACGGTTGGCAGCGTGAGCTCTAAAGGCGTCAGTTGAATTTCCCGTTTCAGTTTCTCAAAGCCTTCCAGGTTCAGCTCGATGCCACCCACATTGTATCGAATGAAAGGCTCAGGTACCAAGGAACGGTCCTCGGGAATCGGCTCGAAGACATAAACATTGAAGGGTGGCGTGAGGGTAGTGAAACGCTTTCTAAGGGATTTGAAGCAGCTGGACAGGCGATCGGCCTGATTGATGGCCGGCGAGATCATGATGGGGTTGTCATCGTCGAAGAAAAACGTCGGGGCGCTTCCAGCATAGCTCACACCGATGCCGATTTCGAGGTGGGGTAGATCGGATTCCCGGTTTTTTCGGTTATACCGGTGGACGATCAGCAGGATCGCCATGGCCATCCCGCAGCACCGGGCGACGGCGTACCACTCGTCGGGACGGTTTTCTTTCTCGTCGATGGACAGGATGATGGCATCGCCTTCGATAAACACTTTTTTTGCCCCGTATCGGGACAATATCTCTGAGATCGGATTGAAAAAATTCAGACTGAAATTGGTTGCCGGATTGAGACCCTTGTTCTTCATTTCGCTGACAATCCCCGTTGAGCCCCTGACATCGGCCTTGAGAACGACATGGCCGACAACCGGTGCGTCATCGGTACTCTGCTCACTGGGCAGCAGGAAATCGTAGAGGCTTCGATTGGCCCGAGACAGCTTCAGATCCTTGTCGTCGGTGAGAAAATGCAGACTGCCGATCGCCTCCTGAAGGAGATTATTGTCCGAAAGATCCCTGTGATACCGGCAAAAGACCTTGACGAAATCAATAAGGTGCTGCTGACGGTCTTTTCTGGGGATTCGACGAATGCGGATGATGGCTGCCTTCAGAGGTCTAAGCGCCAGCCGTTCGCCGTAGCTTTTCTTGATTCGCTTCAGCTTGTCCCGAATACGCCTTCGACTGCTGCCGTCAACGATATATTGAAGTATTTCATGGGGAGTGAGAGGGGGAGAAAAAATACGGCAAAGGTCTTTGATTTCAGGTATGGCCAGAACGATACGAAGCAGGTCCCTTTGGAGGAATGCTCTCTGCAAAGTTACCAGACGAGCCTGTTGGGCCTTTTTCAATTCGACCAACGTTTTTCTCTCGGACTTGTCTCGGCAGTTGCCTATCTGCAGATCGGTGTCCCTGACGTTGAAAAGCCAGTCGATATTGGTATCGCATTTGACCCATGCATCGAGATCGACCTCTTGGAGCGCGGGTCGCTCTAATCCCTCGGCTTCCTCGGGGTGACCGTCCTCAGGACCGGAGGCTTCCATGATCAATTGCCTCACCACATCGGAAATGGCTGTGAGAAAGGTTTCGTATTGATGCAGATCCTCGCGGCGATGACCGATCAGAAGGTATTCCCGGATCATGAACGCATCCTGGGAAGCATCATCTTCATGGATGAGAGGGTTGTCGAAAAAACGGTCAGGCAGCAAGGTCTGGTTGTCGAAATGGATGGACTGGAACTTGAGGACGCCTTCCTCAAGGGCGGTTGATAGGTATTGGAAAAGGTGACGGTTGACGCGTCTGAGGTTCCGGTCGCGATGTCGGGTGAGGGCCAGCAGGTCTTCCTGGAGCATGACCGCTCCCTCATGGCTGTAATTGACCTCACTTCGCCAGATCATGTGCTTGACGTGCTGCAGGCAGCTGTTGTAGCGGTCGTTAACCGTATCCTTGAATACGGATGCGACGGCGGCCAAGGCCAAGTAAAGCACCTGGGGTTCGTTGTCCAGCTTTGCCTGATTGACGGCATTGATGAGGACTTCCCGGAGGAGCTGCTTGAAGCGTATTTCTTTGATTTGCCAGTTAAACCGCGGATCGAAATCGGGCAGTTCGAAGACGCCCGACATTTTTGAAATCAGCTGGAGTGCCATCTCCCGAATGGCCTCCACCAGGGAGGGGCTGATCCGTACATCGTAGTGGATGTTGTCCACCCCGTGGCGGAGACGATCGATGGAAAACCGGTGCCGATACCCGCTTGGAGACGGTAGGCGAATGGGCATCGGATTGGTTTCGCGATGGAAAAACATAGGCCGGCGGCCGTTTCTGTAGCGTATCATTTCGGGATGACGATGCGATGGGCGGCCAACCCGAAGATCTACCGGGGCCCATGTCAGACAGGTGACATCAATCCCGCACGATCACGTTAGGTAAAATATCGTTGGTGTCCGGTACCGAATGTTGAACTGCGGACCCGACCGAATCGGGGATGGCAGCGCTGCGCCGTCACCGACCCAGGGAAGTGTTTGCGTCGTCATGTATTTTCTAAATCAAAAGAGCCCATCGGATCCGGTCATCAGTCTGGCCCTGGAAGAATTCTGTCTCTATCGATTATCGGAATTCCGAGAGATCCTGATTCTCTACGTCAACACCCCTTCCGTTATTATCGGCCGCAATCAGAATCCTCTTGAAGAAGTGGACGTCGATTATACCGAGCGAATGGGCATTCCCGTTCTCCGGCGGATGTCTGGAGGCGGTAGCGTCTTCCACGACACAGGGAACCTCAATTTTTGTTTCATCACCCCCCAGTCTCGGCACCGGACCGACTTGTATCGCCGTCTGGTCGATCCGATCCGTTCCTGCTTGAGAAGGGAGGGGGTGCCGGCAGAATGGAACGCCCGAAATGATCTCATGGTCAATGAGCGGAAGATCTCCGGCAATGCTCATTTTATAGCCTCGAAGCGGATGATCAGCCACGGTACCCTGCTTTTCGATGCCGATCTCGATGTCTTGTCGGCAACCCTTCGGAGCACCGTCAGCCCGATGTCATCCAAGGCATTAAAATCCGTCAGGTCCCCGGTGGACAATATCGCCGGCTATCTTCATACCCCCATGACATTGGAGGGATTCCGCGACAGGATCGTCAGCGGCCTTTCCCTGGCTCACGGCGGTTTGATCGATTACGGTTTGACCCTGGATGAGCAAGAGGCTGTAAGGGAAATTGCCGATTCCAAATATCGGCGGTGGGACTGGAATGTGGGAAAAACCCCTGAATTCGTTATTGAAGTGATGTTACCGATGCCGGAAGGAGAGGTGGCGACCCGGTTCAAGGTGATCAAAGGGACCGTGGCGGAGGTGACCGCGCCGGGCAGGCCCCTGTTTCAACGGACCTTGCAAACGGTGCTTCAGGGATGCGAATTCAGTGTGGATACCCTACAAAAAAGACTGTGTCGCCTGGGGGCGTGGGGGGGGGATGTCCAGCCACCATTCGCCCTTGCCAGGCGAATGGTGGGGTTTCGAGGCGGTGTTGACGTGGATCCGGTGCACTCCGACCCCTCGTCCTCCTTCGGAAACGGTGAGGGGGAGCGGTGAACCGTGCCTGGTATTAGGTGAGGATTTCGTCCAGCATCGATGCGGGAAGAACGTTTTCTTCCATGGCCACGGCTTTGACAGTGCGGCCGGTTCGGTAAGCCTCCTTGGCGATCGAGGCCGCACGGTCGTAACCAATATGGGGCACCAGACCGGTGACCAGGGCCAGGCTTTGCTCAATGTAGGCGGTGCAGCGGTCACGGTTGGGGGTGATGCCGGTAACACATCGATCGGTGAGGAGCCTTGCGGACCCTGACAGCAATGAAATGGACTGAAGCAGGTTGAAGGCGATGAGGGGCAGCATCACGTTGAGTTCGAAGTTGCCGCTTTGTCCCGCTATGACGATACTGGCATCATTTCCGATCACCTGGGCCGCCGCCATGAGTACCGCTTCGGGGACCACAGGATTGACCTTGCCAGGCATGATACTGGATCCGGGTTGGAGGGAGGGGATGGTCAGTTCGCCGATACCACACCTGGGGCCAGATGATAACCATCTAATATCATTAGAAATTTTAGTTAGTGCAATCGCTGTTGATCGCAGGGCGGCGCTGGTCTCTACGGCGGTGTCCTGAGCCGCTTGAGCCTGGAAATGATTGGCGGCTTCTCGTAACGGAAGCCCGAGATGGCCGGCCAGTTTTTCAATGACCCGGGCGGCAAATTCGGGATGGGTGTTGAGGCCGCTGCCGACGGCAGTGCCCCCGAGGGCGAGTTCGCACAGGCGGCTCTTCAGGTTGGTCAATCGCTCCACGGCCAGGTCGATCTGACGGGCGTATCCCGAAAATTCGTCTCCAAGGCTCATGGGAACAGCATCCTGAAGGTGGGTACGGCCGATCTTTCGGACGTCAGAAAAGGCGTCGGCCTTTTGGGAGAGTGCTTCTCTCAATGCATTCAGGGCGGGGACCAACGTTGTCCCCATTTGAGCGAGGGCAGCGAGGTGAATGGTGGTCGGGATGACGTCATTGCTGGACTGCCCCAGATTGACATGGTCGTTTGGATGAACCGGCGACCTCCCGCCCCTCCGGCCTGTAATCAACTCATTGGCCCTTCCAGAGACCACCTCGTTCATATTCATGTTGGTGGATGTGCCGGAGCCGGTTTGAAACACATCCACATCGAACTGGCCGTCATGGCGCCCATCGGCCACCTCGGTCGCCGCCGTCACGATGGCATCCGCAAGGGGACCGTCCAGAAGCCCCAGCTCTTGATTCACTTCTGCAGCGAAACACTTGACGAGAGCAAGAGCGTGGATGAACGGCGGCTGGAAGCGCAGATCGCTGATGGGGAAGTTATCCATGGCCCGTTGTGTCTGAGCCCCGAAATAAGCGTCGGACGGCACCTGGACGGTTCCCATCGAATCGTTTTCTTCCCGATATGACATGAGGCACCTCGTTGACGGATCAATGTCAGCGATGGTCGATCCCATCAGAGCCGTTTGATTTCATCTTCCGTTTTCCGATCGATGTTGGCCCTGAGCTGCGCGATCTCGATCCCGAGGCTCACACATTGCTGGCCGATCATGCATTTGTCGGCGTCACCGTCTTCCAGAAAGGTCTTGAGTTCCTGGCCTTCCTTTTTGAGATCTACAACCCATCTCTTCTGTTCTTCGTCAAAATCCACGTCGATGTCGATGCCGCATTCACCGATATCAGGGTACAATTCCCTGATTTTTTGGCAGAGTTTCTCTTTGCTTAACATGGGGGCTCCTTTCGCTAAACCCAATGGCCGGGCGGTTCTAAGCCATATGTGACACGTTATAGTTACCCTAAAAATAGGGGCCACTGAGGAATATGCAAGACGGCAGCGAGGTCGACGTGGGGAGAAACTTGTTTGAGTGCCTTCGGCGGCAATGGGTTCCTCCGGGATGAGGGGCCGTTTGCCGGCGACGATGTCGGTGGCAACATCGGGATCGCCATGCCGATCGGTCACACCCTAAGGCGGTTCGGGTGCCGCCGGATGACCGACGTATTTCCTAGCCCAGGCTGCTATCACCGTCCCCACGTACCTCGAATCGGCGGGATCGCTCAGAAGATGGTCCGCATCGTCCAGGGATATGAAGCTTTTCGGATGTTTGGCCCCCTTGAAGATCCGTGCGGCATTGTCGATATCGACAATCGTATCTCTCGGCCCATGGAAAACAATCAGGGCCCGCCCTAAATTGGCTATGGTTTCCTGCATCCGTGTCGCTTCCAGGTCATCGAGAAAACGGCGTTTGACGTTGAAGGTCCGGCCGGAGATGGTGACCTCCGCTTTCCCTTTTTCCTTGATGGCGGCAGTTGAATCGCCAAAATGACGGGTCACGTGGGACGGATCGGCCGGGGCGGCGATCACGGCAACGGCTCGGACGCTTGCCAGACGGCCTGCCGCCTGTAATACCGCCGCGCCCCCTAATGAGTGGCCGATCAGGATGCTTGGCGGGCGATAGTGATCCTCAAGGTAGCGGGCGGCGTCCACCAGGTCGTCCACGTTCGAGGAGAAGCTGGTGTCGGCGAAGTCCCCCTGGCTTTCTCCGAGGCCTGTAAAATCGAACCGGAGGACGGCGATGCCGGCGCTTGCCAGTGACTGGGAGATATGATGGGCTGCTTTGACGTCCTTGCTGCAGGTGAAGCAGTGGGCGAATAGGGCGTAGGCGGAAGGAGGGGGGCTCTCCGGCAGATCGAGTCTTGCCGACAGGTGATGACCGCTTCGGTTGATAAACGAAAGGGAAGTACTCTTCATGACCGGCGTCCTGACTCAAAGGGTGGAGAGACCCCCGTCCACATGGATGATTTGACCGGTGATCCAACCGGATTCCGGACCCAGCAGAAAGGCTACGGCGTTTGCAATGTCCAGGGAGGTGCCGAATTTTTTCAACGGGTGTCTGTCGGCAGCGGCCTTCCGCTTCTGCTCGTCGGAAAGCAGGCCGGCGGCAAGGGGGGTGTCCGTCAAGGACGGTGCAACGGCATTGATTCGGACCCGCGGAGCCAACTCCGCCGCCAGGGACCGTACCAACCCTTCGATGGCGCCCTTTGCCGAAGCGATAGACGCATGGAAGGGAAGCCCCTTGGTGACAGCGACGGTGCTGAAGAGAACCGCGGAAGCACCGGATCGCGATTTCTTCATAGGAAGAAGCGCAGCCTGGAGGGTGCGAACCGCTCCCATGAAATTGATGGCGAGGTCCGCTTCGAAATCAGCGCTGGACAGGCGGCTGAAGGGTCTAAGCCGTATACTGCCCGGACAATAGACAACCCCCTGAAGGCTCTCGGGAAGAAAATCGAACGATAGGGCCGGATCGGTGATGTCGCCGGAAACATAGCGAACCGAATCGGAGCTGTTTTCCGGATTCGACGAGGGTGACATGACGATCAGAGAGGCGCCGTCCGAGTGGAGGCGTTCCACAAGAGATCGGCCGATACCGGATGTTCCGCCAACGACGAAATAAGGGTTTTTAGTCATGATGCGGTCTCCTTGAGGTGTCTGTGACGCTCGCGGATTCGTGCGATCGATTCGACAGCCGCTGATTTGAGTTCCTCCTCCACCTCCCCCTGGGCGGCGAACTGGATGAAGGGCACCACCGACTCGGTACCGGTCTCCCCTAAGATATAGATGACATCACCTTTGGTCTGGGAGTCGAGGCTGCCGAACGTTGCCACCAAGGGCTCGACAACGTCAACGGCCAGGTCTGGGTTTTCTTCTGCGAGGGTTTCCATCACCACCATTGCACCAAGCCGCTCCGGCCATTTCGGATGGGTGAGCAGATCGACGATGGCCGGGAAAAGTTTTCCGCGACGGCTCATCATGCGGGCCAGCAGAGCGGCATCGCCTTCCTTGATGAAGCCTTGAAGCGCCGAGACATCGAGATGCACCGGATCTTGGTTCGCCAGGACAGGAAGGACCTCTTGGGGGCGAATGCTTCCCGTCCACCGGAGGCTTTCATCGAACACCAGGGTTGGAACGGCCCGGACCCTGTCCGATCGGGCGATTTCGGGAAAGTGATCGACGTCGACCACCGTCAAACGGAGCATAGGGCTTGACGCTGCCAGTCGGGACCATAGGGATACGGATGCCGGGCAGTGGGGGCACTGCCCGGCGATGTGGAGGCGAATGGGACATGGGGCCGAGAGTCCATCGAGCAGCCCTTTGTGGGAAGCGGCCGCATCATCGGTGCTCTCTTTCGCGGAAATCATGGCCAGGATCTCAAGGAAGGGAGCCAGCTCTCTGCCTGAAGGCACGGACATGAAAGCAACGCCTCCCGGCAGCCTGATGACCGGTGGTGATCCGGCCGGCAAGTCCACCCTCTGGTAGGTGATGCTTTCGATGCGACGGGTCAATCCGGTGAGAAAGGCTTCCAGGAGAGAGGCCCTTTCATCATCGGAAACCCCCAATCGGAGATCAACGGACGAGCGAATCGAAGGCGCGCTTATTTCCATCATTCGGATATCGTCTGGGGTCATGGGGTGTGTTGCGTCCTCCTGTGGTTCATGGGCGGCAGTAAGTGGACATCCAATCCCGCATGGTTCGTAATATAGGGGATATTTCTTTTCTGTAAACGGTGTCGTCTCTCGGGACTGTCATCCGGGGCAGGTCCCGGCCCACGACCCTTCGTCGGGCACCGGTGTCACCGCCTGTCTTTTTGGGTTATCGCTCCGATTCTGTTTGACAACCGTTGGCCCCTTTCCTATGATTTTTGGGGCCACGGGAGTGAGATCCTCCCGACGTGGCACCGTTTCACCAATGCACATATACCATTCCCCAAACCACCAATTACAAGGACAGATGCCGTGGAACTCTCCGAAGCGGTGAACGCCGGTTTTCTGGAGGAGCAATATCGACGGTGGACAGACGATGAACACTCGGTGCCCCGGGAGTGGCAGCTGTTTTTCCAAGGGGTGCGTTTTGCCGACGGACGCCCGTCCAGCGCCGGATCCGAACCGGAGCAGATGCTGGGGCAAGCCCGGGTCGAATCCCTCAAATACCGGTACCGGGACCTGGGGCACCTGCTGGCTTGCATGGATCCCCTTGGCGCCTGCCCCACCGAGCACCCCCTTCTGGCCCTTTCGGCTTTCGGATTGACCCCGGACGACCTCGAACGTCCGTTCTTCTCCCGCCGGTTCTCAGACAACGGCCAGGCCCCTCTCAAGGACATCATCCGCGCTCTCAAGGAGACCTATTGCCGTTCTATCGGCGTCGAGTACATGCACATTCAGGATCCGAAAGAGCGAAAATGGCTCCAGGAACGGATGGAGCCTTTACGAAACCGGCCGTCCCTGTCGGCTTCCGACCGGGAGCGCATGTTGACGCTCCTGCTGAGTGCCGGCATGTTCGAGAAGTTCCTGAACCGGAAATACATCGGCGTGACCCGCTTTTCCCTGGAAGGGGGGGAGGGGGTCATCCCCATGCTGGACATTATTGTCGGACGATCTGCCGATGCCGGCTGCGAGGAAATCATTCTGGGTATGGCCCATCGAGGGCGTCTCAATGTTCAGCGCCACATTCTCGGCAAACCTCTCGAGGATCTGTTTAGTGAATTCGAGCACTGCTACGATCCGGAGTCGCTGGTCGGCGCCGGGGACGTCAAGTACCACAACGGTTACCTGAATGATGTCGAAACGGCCGCCGGCCGGAAGGTGCGGATACTTCTGGTCAACAATCCGAGTCATCTGGAAGCGGTCAATCCAGTGGTGGAGGGGATCGCAAGGGCCCGTCAGGATGCCATCGGCGACGGGGATCGAAAGCGGGTGATGCCCCTTTTGCTTCATGGGGATGCGGCTTTTGCCGGCCAGGGAGTTGTGGCCGAAACCCTCAACATGTCCCAACTCCAGGGGTACACCACCGGCGGCACCCTTCATGTGGTCATCAACAATCAGATCGGTTACACCACCCTTCCCGAGGATGCCCGCTCCACCCGCTACTCAACCGATATCGCCAAAATGCTCATGGTGCCCATTTTCCATGTTCATGGGGAAGATCCGGAGGCACTGATTCAGGTGGCAGGGCTTGCAGTCGACTACCGGAACACCTTCGCCAAGGATATCGTTATCGACGTGGTGTGCTACCGCCGCTACGGACACAACGAGGGTGATGAACCCTACTTTACCCAGCCCCAGATGTACGAGCGGATTCGAAGCCGCCAGCCTATCTATGACAGCTACGGCGACGTTCTCGTCGAGGAAGGCATCACCACTGCCCAAGGGATTGACGACCTGAAGGATGGTATCAACCGGGAGTTGGAAGCGGCTTTCGAGGAGATTCACGGCAGTGTCTGTTTTTTCCCGGATGTGCTGTTTTTCGATGTGTGGGATGACTTTACCAGCCGGTATCCGGAACACTCTCCGGAAACCGGGGTCCCGAAAGACCGGCTGGTGTCGCTTTCGAAGAGGCTCAACCAGGTGCCCGAGGGGTTTCACCTCAATCCCAAACTCGTCAAGCTTATGGAGCGCCGACAAAAGGCGGTCGAGGCGGGGCAGGGAATCGACTGGGCCAATGCCGAAGCCCTATCCTTTGCGTCGCTCCTGGCCGACGGCTTCCCAATCCGGCTCAGCGGTCAGGACTGCGGCCGGGGCACTTTCAGCCAGCGCCACAGCGTGTGGATGGACATCGACACCGGTGACCGGCGGATACCCCTCAATCATGTGGCCGATGGGCAGGCCGCTTACGAGGTGTTCAACAGCCTTTTGGCCGAATTCAGCGTTCTCGGTTTCGACTATGGGTATTCCCTAGTCCGACCGGACACCCTTGTCCTGTGGGAAGCCCAGTTCGGCGATTTTGTCAACAACGCCCAGGCTGTCATCGATCTTTTCCTCGCCAGCGGCGAATCCAAATGGCAGCGACTCTCAGGTCTGGTACTTCTGCTTCCCCACGGCTACGAGGGCCAGGGGCCCGAACATTCCAGCGCCCGGCCGGAACGCTTCCTTCAACTGTGCGCCAACGATAATATCCAGGTCTGCAACCCCACCACCCCTGCCCAGTACTTTCATCTGCTGAGGCGGCAGATGCACCGCCGCGTTAGAAAACCCCTGGTGGTGATGACACCGAAGAGCCTCCTGAGGCATCCCGGCGCCGTATCGGATTTGAATGATCTCATCGAGGGCGGCTTTCAGGAGGTCATTGGAGATGCAGGAAACGGCAAACTGGCCAGACGGGTTATTTTCTGCAGCGGAAAGATTTTCTACGAGCTCTTGGAGCGCCGGGACCAAATTCAGACCAGTGATGTGGCGATCATCCGCATCGAGCAGTTTTACCCCTTCCCGGAGAAGCCCCTGAGGGATGTGCTGTCGACCTTTAAGCGGATCAAAGAGTGGATGTGGGTTCAGGAAGAACCGGAAAATATGGGCGGGTATTGGTTCATCCGATCGAGACTCGAGGCCATTATCGGCAAGCCTCTCCGATTCGTCGGAAGACCGGCTTCTTCCAGTCCGGCATCCGGATTTCCCAAGATTTACCGGCGTCAGCAAGACGCTGTGGTGGATCGATCCGTCGGGCCCCTGACCGACGGGCAGGATGTCAGCTGATTCACCGCCTGTCCTTATCGATTCAATGTAACGGATGATATCGTTCGAAAAGGAGCGTCTATGGCTATCGAGATAAAAATCCCCAGTGTGGGTGAATCGGTCCAGGAGGCGGTGTTGACGGAATGGTACAAAAAGGACGGCGATTCGGTCAAAAAAGGAGAGCCCCTTTTTGTCATCGAGACCGACAAGGTCACCCTGGAGGTCGAGGCCGAGGAAAGCGGCCGGGTGACCATTGCTGTGGCCGAGGGGGAGACGGTTCCCATCGGGGCGGTCGTTGGATCAATCGATCCTGATGCCGCGGGCGATGCCTCGGACAGTTCGGCGGAAACCGGTGACGGCCATGCGTCCGCCCCGGAAGCGCCCCCCCCCGAGGCGGATCAGGCGCCCACGCCCAAACCGTCCCCGCCCGAATCCCCTAAGCCATCGACTGAACCGGCTCCTGCTGCACAGCAGGGGGGGCTCTCGGATAGAATACAGTCGCCTGCGGTGCGCCGCCTGGCGACAGAGACGGGCATCGATCTGGGAACCATTTCCGGCACCGGGCCCGGCGGGCGGATCACCAAAGGGGATGTGATCCTCTACCTCGAGAATCGGAAGCCGGCGGCCGACGACCGTGCCCGCGAGTCCGCGGCACCGTCGACACCGGTCCCGGCGGGCGTCGGCGATGGCACCCGGCGAAAGGCCATGACCCCCATTCGCCGGCGCATTGCCGAACGGCTTCTGGAGGCCCGACGGAACACGGCCATGCTCACCACCTTCAACGAGATCGATATGAGCCGATGCATGGCGCTGCGATCCCGTTACAAGGAGTCTTTTGAAAAAAGGCACGGCATCGGACTGGGGTTTATGTCCTTTTTCGTCAAGGCTTGCGTCGAGGCCCTCAAGGAAGTTCCGGAGATCAATGCCTTCATCGACGACGTTGACATCGTCTACCATGATCACTGCCATGTCGGTGTGGCTGTCGGTTCGGACCGGGGGCTGGTGGTGCCGGTCATCCGCAACGCCGAACGCATGGGCTTTGCTGACATCGAAAAGGCCATCATGGGTTTCGTAAAGAAGATCAAAGAAAACCGACTCGAGATCTCCGATCTCGAGGGTGGCACCTTCACCATCAGCAACGGAGGGGTTTTCGGATCATTGCTGTCGACGCCCATCCTCAACACCCCCCAGAGCGGGATTCTGGGCATGCACAAGATCGAGAAGCGACCGGTGGTTGTGAATGACGAGATCGCCATCCGGCCCATGATGTACGTCGCATTGAGCTACGATCACCGGATCGTGGACGGACGGGAAGCGGTCACTTTCCTCAAACGGGTCAAGGAGTTCGTGGAAGACCCTGAACGGATCTTGATGGAGGTTTAGCCATGGCAGAGGCCAAGCGCTTCGATCTCATCGTTATCGGCAGCGGACCCGGCGGCTATGTGGCGGCGGTCCGGGCCGCCCAACTCGGCATGAAGACCCTGTGCGTGGAAAGTGAAGAGCGCCTGGGGGGCGTCTGTCTCAACGTGGGCTGCATCCCCAGCAAGGCCCTGCTCGATTCCAGCGAATTCTTCCATATGGCATCCGACAAATTTGCCGAGCACGGCATCAAGACCGGAAAGGTTTCCCTGGATCTTGCCAAAATGATGGCCCGAAAGGACAAAGTCGTGGAGGAGCTGACCGGCAATGTCCGGATGCTGCTCGACGGCAACGGCATCGAGGTTGTCCATGGGCGGGGGGCCCTCACCGGACCGAACACGGTGGCAGTGACCGCCGGCGACAAAACCGTCGACTATTCTGCCACGTTCGTTCTTCTGGCTACCGGCAGCGAACCCGTGTCCATACCGAATGTGACGATCGACGAGAAGCGGATCGTGAGTTCCACCGGAGCCCTTCGGTTCGACAAGGTCCCCAAACATCTCGGCATCATCGGCGGCGGGTATATCGGTCTCGAGTTGGGGTCGGTATGGCAACGCCTTGGAGCCAAGGTAACGGTGGTCGAAATGCTTCCCAAGATTGCCGGCAGCCTGGACGGGCAGGTGGGACGAACCCTGGATCGGATCCTGAAGAAACAAGGGATGGAGATCCGGGTCAACACCAAGGTGACCGGGGTAGAGACAACGGCAAGGACGGTCAAACTGACCCTGGAGGCCGGCGACAAAGAGGAGACCCTGTCGGTTGATCGGCTGCTGGTGGCCGTTGGGCGGCGCCCCCTGACCTCGGATCTGGGTCTGGAGGCAGCGGGGGTCGACCTGGACGAGGCGTCGGGGCGCATCTCTGTGGATGCGGCCTGCCGCACCAATATAGAGACCATTTACGCCATCGGGGACCTGATCCCGGGTCCGATGCTGGCCCACAAGGCGTCGGCCGAGGGCATTGTGGCGGTGGAGGCCATGGCCGGAAAGGCGTCGGAAGTCAACTACGACGCCATCCCGTCCATTATCTACACCTGGCCGGAGGTCGCCAGTGTCGGTCTAACCGAAGAGCAGGTCAAAGAAAGGAACATTCCCTACTGCGTGGGTACGTTTCCGTTCACTGGGGCGGGACGGGCCCGGTGCATGGGAGAAACCGACGGTTTCGTGAAACTCCTATCCCACAGTCGAACCGACCGGATTCTCGGCGTTCACATTATCGGCCCCCGGGCCGCCGATATGATCGCCGAATGCGTTCTTGCCGTGGAGTTCGGTGCCAGTGCCGAAGACATCGCCCGCACGATTCACGGTCACCCAACATTTTCCGAGGCCCTCATGGAAGCCGCTATGGGGGTTCGAAAGTGTTCCATCTACGGGGCTTGAGGATTCTCGGGTTGCCGGACCCAAACCGAAGGCGCTCCAAGGAGCGGAGAAGAGGGTGAAGCGGCGCCTCCGTTGGCCCACGCCGATGGATGCCGGAAACCCACTCGTTTTCGGTGGCCCCTAAGGAGCGGCGTCTTCATCATCCTCCGTTGCTGGCTCCAGGCGGATCAATTGCCCGTTGGATTCGTCAGTCAGCACGTACAAAAATCCATCCGGTCCCTGGCGGACATCCCTTACCCGTTCCCCGATACGAATGGCGCTCTGGGCCACGACCCTCCCCTCTGCATCCAGCTCCAGTCGCCTGACGTCCTGGCTGACCAACCCGCCGGCAAATAGCTGCCCCCCCCATCCCCGGTATCGATCACCACTGTAGAGGACTAGTCCCGAGGGAGCGATGGCGTTCATCCATACCAGAACGGGGTCGTCCATGCCCGAAAGAGTCGTGTGGGCCGAAATCCTGCTGCCACCAGCGTATTCACGACTGAAGGTGACCGCCGGCCACCCGTAGTTGTTTCCAGCCTCGGAGGCATTGAGTTCGTCGCCACCGAGGGCGCCGTGCTCCGTTGCCCAGACCCATTTGCGAGCGGGATCATAGGCAAGCCCCTGGATGTTCCGATGACCGTAGCTCCAGACAGCCGCCTCGGTATTGTCGAGGTGGACGAAAGGGTTGTCGGAGGGAATAGTGCCATCGCCGTTCAGGCGAAGGATCTTGCCGAGATGGCGATCCAGCCGCTGGGCGCTTTTCCGGATCAGTTCCCCGTCGAGGCGGAGCGGAGGGTTGCCCCCATCGCCCACGGACACCAACAAGGTGCCGTCGGGAAGCCATAGGAGGCGAGCGCCGAAGTGCTGGGTTCCCGGCTTCGGAGGCGACGCTTGGAAGACGATTTCCCACCGGTTGAGCCGGTTTCCGTCGAAGATCGCACGAGCCACGGTGGTCCGATTGCTGTCCGATGTGCCGTGTGCGTAAGTGAAATAGACGGTTCGGTTGGATCCAAAGGACGGGTGAAGCGCCAGGTCTAAAAGACCTCCCTGCCCTTTGGAGAAGACGTTGGGGATTCCGTCGACGGGCTCAGAAAGGAGGCGTCCGTCCCGGACGACGCGAAGTCTTCCCGGCCGCTCGGTGATGAGGATATCTCCTCCGGGGAGCCATGTCATGGCCCAGGGATGCTCCAGTCCGTCGACGATGGGGACTTTGCGAATCCCCCTTTCGGAGGGAACGTTGCCGGTCGTCATATGGGTGCCGCTCTGACCATGGGCAGGGGAAACCGACAACAGCAAAGCGGCGAACAATATCGATATTAGGCATCTCATGGGCGGGGTCCTCTCGGCCAATCAGTGTCATGGGGGTTCTCATTCTGCCACGAAAAGTAGATCCCATCCCAAGAATTTCAACAAGAATCACGACGGTCCGAGGCCTCATGCATGGGTGGCGATTCGTCAATTGTGTCCCCTTGCCCATAGGGCCCGCGCCTCCGGGCGATTTCTTGACGGCTCAGAGAAGCGGTCCAATCTTTAATTTTGACGGGAAATTGAGAATATGCCCGGTTGGATCCCGACCGGGCAACCGGATTTGAGGCTGACGATACCGTCGACTCATCAAACGGGTTTCTTCATGGGGCGATTGCCCGAAGGAGATGACCATGCCGAGAAACGCCATCGACTTGGAGCAGACCATTGACTATCTTTCTATTCTTGACGACGACGGGAAGTCGGATGAGAAACTCGCACCCGATATCGGCAAGAAACTGCTCCTCAGGCTTTACCGGGCCATGGTGCTGGGAAGGCGGTTCGACGAGCGGCTGCTCAACCTTCAGCGCCAGGGCCGGATTGGTACTTTTGCTCCCATCAGCGGCCAGGAAGCGGCCCAACTCGGGGCTGTCGCCGTGCTGAGGGAAGACGACTGGATGGTTCCCTCTTTTCGGGAGATGGCGGCGGAGCTCTGGCGGGGACGGAGTATCGAAAGCGTTATCATGGCCTATGGTGGATTCAACGAGGCTGCCAGCGAGGGGGATGCGGGTCGGACCCTGCCGGTGTCCGTACCGGTCGGCTCCCAGGTGCTTCATGGATTGGGGTTGGGATGGGCGGCCCGGTACCGGGGTGAGGACAGCGTCGTCCTGACTTTTTTCGGCGACGGAGCAACCTCCCAGGGGGATTTCCATGAAGGCCTCAACTTCGCCGGCGTATTCGAATCTCCGGTTGTCTTTCTCTGTCAGAACAATCAATGGGCCATTTCGTTGCCCCGGTCCCGACAGACTCGGTCCAAGACCATCGCCCAGAAGGCCATCGCCTATGGAATCCCCGGTATTCAGGTGGACGGCAACGACGTGCTGGCGGTTTTCACCGCCGTATCGGAGGCGGTCGATCGGGCGCGTGCAGGGAAAGGTCCCACCCTCGTGGAATGCGTGACCTACCGCATGTCCATGCACACGACGGCGGATGACCCCAAGAAGTACCGCTCCGAGGAGGATGTTGACGGGTGGCGAAGGAAGGATCCCATCGAGCGCTTCGAAAAGTATTTGATCAGCAAGAAAGTCCTCAGTAAAAAGGCGGTCGAAGCGATCGTGGAAAGTGTTCTTGAAGAGATTCAAAAGGGGGTGGATTCAGCCGAAAAGAAGATGAAAACCTTTACGGATCCGCTCCTCATGTTCGACCATGCCTACGCGGAAGCACCGGACAGCCTGAAACGACAGCGGGAAGCATTTGCCGCCGAGCTCGATGCGCTGGGGAAGGAGGGTGCCGATGAGTAAGATGACCATGGTTCAGGCGCTGAACCTGGCCCTTCGCCAAGAGATGGAAAAGGATGACGGCGTGGTGGTGCTGGGAGAAGATGTCGGGGTCGACGGAGGGGTCTTCCGTGTGACCGACGGTCTGATCGACCGGTTCGGCGACAACCGTATGGTGGACACCCCTCTGGCTGAGTCCGCCATCGTCGGGATGTCCATCGGCATGGCCATCTACGGTTTGAAACCCGTCTGCGAAATCCAGTTTTCAGGATTCACTTACCAGGCCTTTCACCAGATCGAAAGCCATGCCGCGCGACTGCGCTGGCGCAGTCAGGGAAAGCTCACCGTCCCAATGGTGCTGCGGGCACCTTACGGCGGGGGCGTTCGGGCATTGGAACATCATTCGGAAAGCCGGGAGGTCTATTACGCCCATACGCCCGGCATTAAAATGGTAATCCCTTCGAGCCCGAGAAATGCCAGAGCTCTTCTTGTCAGCGCCATCAGGGATCCGGATCCCGTTATCTTCTATGAGGGCAAAGCGCTTTACCGGGCCTTTAGGGAGGAGGTCCCGGAGGAGGAGGAAACCCTGCCCATCGGCAAGTCTATCGTCGTGAGAGAAGGGGGCGATTTGACCCTAATTTCATACGGAGCCATGATGCGCCCGACCCTGGAAGCCGCGCGCCGGCTCGAAGCCTCCGATGGCGTGGCGACCGATGTGATCGACCTGTTGACTATTTCCCCCCTGGATGAGGCTCTCTTTGTCGAATCAGCAAAGAAAACGGGTCGTGTCCTTGTGGTTCACGAGGCCCCCCGAAGTTTCGGGCCGGGTGCGGAGATCGTTTCCCGCCTGGTGGAGCAAGCATTCTATTATCTGGAGGTGCCGGTGGCCCGAGTGACCGGTTTCGACATCATCATTCCGCTCTTTTCCAGGGAGCAGAGCTATCTGCCAAGTGCGGATCGCATTCTTCTGGCGGCCCGCAAGCTTTTGAAGACGGATTAGGGAGGAGTTCTCATGGCCCGAGCGTTTAGACTGCCTGATCTGGGTGAAGGCATTCACGAAGGGGAGATCGTCGAGATCTTCGTTTCCGTCGGTGACCGGATCAAAGAAGGGGATCCGCTGCTCGAAGTGGAGACGGACAAGGCCGTGACCGCTATTCCATCCCCTTTTACGGGAACCGTCGGATCCGTGTCGGTCAAGGCCGGCGATACCGTAAGGGTCGGGGATGTTCTGGTGGTTTTCGAGGGCACCGACGACGGCGAAACAATAACGATGCCGGAAAAAGATGGTGTCGAATCCTTCACTCAGGGTGCCGCAACGACCCCGGAGGCCAGAGACCCCTTCAAGGCCTCGGAACAACGGCAACCGCCCGAAGCGACTGAGCGGGATAAGCCTCATGGGGCGTCCGGTGGGCGTCGCGACCGCCCCCCGGTTCCGGCATCGCCAGCGACTCGGCGATTGGCCAGGGAACTGGGGGTGGATCTCTACGAGGTGGAAGCCACGGGACCCGCCGGACTCGTTACAGCCGAAGACGTGCACCGTCACGGAGATACCTCTCCCAAGGTGCATGGCCAATCGACGGCCTCGTCGACCGATCTCGGGGCGGAAGCCGTGCCGTTGAGCCCTGATTTACCAGATTTCTCCCAATGGGGTCCCATCGAAACGGTGGCCCTAAAGTCGGTCAGACGAGCCACGGCCCGCCAGATGGCCCTGTCCTGGTCGCAGATTCCCCATGTGGCCAATCAGACCCTCGTGGACGTCACCGACCTCGATGCGCTGCGCCGCCGCAGATTAGCGGTTGTGGCAGAGGCCGGCGGCAAACTGACCCTAACCGTCTTCGCCCTGAAGGCGGTGACGACGGCGCTCAGTCAATTCCCCCAGTTCAACGCGGCCATCGACATGAAAAACGAGGTGATCGTCTACAAGCACTACACCCATATCGGTATCGCCATGGACACGGACCGGGGGCTGGTGGTGCCGGTGATTCGAGACGTGGACCGCAAGAGCCTGACCGCACTGGCTGTTGAACTGTCGGATCTGGCGGATCGTGTCCGGAAGGGTAAGGTGGATCTCGACTCCCTGCAGGGCGGCACTTTCACTATCACCAATGCCGGTGCGGTCGGAGGCGGATTCTTCTCACCCATTATCAACCACCCCCAGGTGGCCATTCTCGGTATGGGTCGCGCACGGTTGCAACCGACGGTTCGCATGGACGACGGGGGAAACCCTGTCGTCCTGCCCCGGTTGATGATGCCCCTGGTCGTCAGTTTCGATCACCGAATCGCCGATGGCGCCGAGGCCATCCGATTCATGCAGGTCATTTCGGATTGCCTCGAAGATCCCGAGCAACTGCTGTTGGCAATGAACTGAGTCGGATCATCCCCGAATTGTAGGAGGGTAAGCCGCCATGGTTATGGGCGAACTGGTACAGGAAGCCGATCTGCTGGTTATCGGCGGCGGCCCGGGAGGGTATGCCGCTGCATTTCGAGCCGCTGATCTCGGAATGGATGTGACCCTGGTGGAGGCATCGGAGCGCCCGGGGGGCGTGTGTCTCTATCGCGGTTGCATCCCATCGAAGACCCTGCTGCATCTGGCCGAGATGATCCACGATGCTGAAACATCGGCTGATATGGGCATTCGTTTCGGGAAGCCCGAGATCGATCTGGAGGGCATCCGGCAGTGGAAGGCCAAGGTGATCAACCAGCTGGCCGACGGCCTTCAGGGGCTCACCGAGCGCCGGGGCATCCAGTACATCCAGGGGCGGGCCGTTTTCGAGAGCGGGGAGCGCGTCCGGGTAAAGGGCAAGGATACCGTGGGTATCACGTTTCGCCATGCGATACTGGCCGCGGGGTCCCGACCGACACCGTTGCCCGGCAGCCCCTTTGGAAAAGGCGGGCGGGTCATGAGTTCCACCGGCGCCCTCAACATCTCTGATATCCCCGGCTCCCTTTTAGTGGTGGGCGGCGGCTACGTTGGCTTGGAGCTGGGAATGGTCTACGCTGCCTTCGGTACCCGCGTCACACTGGTCGAAATGGGGAACCGGTTGCTGCCAGGGGTGGATGACGACCTTGTCGCGCCATTGAAAAAGCGCCTGGAATCCACCTTCTCCGACATCTATTTCAATACCACCGTCTCGTCTCTCGATGAAGACGGCGAGGGGGTGCTCGCACGGTTCGAGGGAGAAGGGTCACCGGCGGAAAAACCCTTCGACCGGGTGCTGGTGGCCATTGGCCGTAGAGCCAATACCGGGGATCTCGGTATCGAAAACACGGCGATTACCGTGGATGACAGGGGCTTCATCATGGTGGACGAACAGCAGCGGACCGCCGACCCCAGAATTTTTGCTATCGGCGACATCGTGGGGGGGGTCATGCTGGCTCACAAAGCCATGTATGAGGGGAAGATCGCCGCCGAGGTCATCGCGGGCCAGCCGTCGACGTTCGATGCCCGGGCGATGCCTGCCGTCGTCTATACCGATCCGCAGATCGCCTGGGCAGGTGTTACCGAATTGGAGGCCAAGCAGCGCGGCTTGTCCATAAAGGTGTCGCGATTCCCATGGAAGTTCTCCGGGCGGGCCGCCACCACCGGAACACCCGCGGGGTTGACCAAAATGATCATCGATGCCGATACGGAGCGGATCCTGGGTGTCGGCATTTGCGGCCGTGGGGCCGAGGGCTTGATCGGCGAAGCGGTGCTGGCTATTGAAATGGGAGCCCTTGCCGAGGATCTGGCCCTCAGCATCCACCCCCATCCCACCCTCTCCGAGACCGAAGGCGAAGCTGCCGAAATCTTTCTGGGAATGGCCACCCATATCTTGCCGAAAAAAACGGTCTCACCAATGGCCGGAGGCGAATCCTGACCCCCTGGGGCCATGACAGCCGACGGAGACCCACTGCCATTGGCGACGACTGCGATGCTGAACGACCACCTCGGGGATAGGGCATGACAACGCGTCTTAGGCTCGCCCATATGATCAGCCTCCGGACCGTCGGTGGCATCGAGCGTAATTTCAGCCAGTTCGTCAACGCACGCGTACCGGGATTCGACATCGAACACCACACCATCTTGACTCGACGGCACCTCGCCCGAGCCATCGCGGATGATGTGGCCAAAGGGTCCCGATCGGTAGCACGGCTGAAGCACTGGATGGGCATTCGGATTCCCGCCATCCCCAAGGGCCTCCGGGATGCCCGTCTGCGGCGTCTGATGAAAACGGCGGCACCCGATGCCCTGATCTTGTGGAGCAATCCCCGGATTCTCGATTCTTTCAACACCTCCCGACTCCCAAGCGTCATTTACTACGATCGAGGTGCGTCCTGGTTCAACCGGGATGCCCCAGAGGTGGCGAAGACCTTGTCATCGGTGAGGGGTGCCATCTGTAACTCCTTTGCCTCAAAGCGGATGCTGGAGACCAAATGGGGAATGATCGACAAGAGCCGGGTCCGGGTGTGCCTGAATGCCATTCGCCCCGACGGCCTTCCTGCCCAGCCCCCGAAGCCTCGCCTGATGTCCGGAAGCCTTCTGCGAATCGGGGTTGCCGGGAGGTTGGAACCGATCAAGGGGTTCCCCCTGGCCATTCATGGGGTGAAAGCGTTGACGGACAGAGGTATCGACAGCCGACTTCTGGTCGCCGGGGACGGATCGGAACGATCACGGCTGGAGGCATTGGCCCAGCGGCTTTCCGTGGGCGGGCGTGTTCGGTTTTTAGGGTTTGTCGACCGGATGCCCCCCTTTTTCGACGCCATCGATGTATTTCTCTGCCCGTCGGTTCGGGAACCGTTCGGGCTGGTCTGTGCCGAGGCCATGGCCCATGGGGTGCCTGTTGTCGGCGCGGCGGTGGACGGAATTCCGGAAGTGATCGATCATTCAAAGACGGGAATTTGCATCAAACCCCGGCTGGATGTCGGGAGCTATCCCCTCTTCGGAGGTAGTATGGAAGGGTTGCCGGACCGGGTTTACCTTCCCGAAGAGGATCGTATCGGGCCCCCGGGACTGGTTGATCCGGAGGATATTGCCGACACCCTTGAGTGGTTGATTCGACACCCCGCCGCTTACGAAGAGATGAGCCGGCAGGCGATTCTGGTCGCCGGGACCCGCTTCGAATATCGAACCCATTTCCGCTCTGTGATGGAAACCCTGCGGGACCTTCTGGCCCTGAATCAACCGTGAACCCGCCTTCGGTGAACGGTCCGCCGGCAATGCCGTGGCGGTCTAACCGCCCGCGGTGCCCCCATGCATCTGCCGGGGCCATACCATCACTGTTGTGACAATTCTTAGACGAAGCTTATCAAGGACTTATCCGGTCTTTCCGCCTTGACACCCCCCCGGCCCTCGGGTATAGAATGCCTACCCGTGAACGACATATTCAATGCACTCCTTCCCGTCACATACGTTTCTTAGCCACTGGCATCAGGCCTTTGCGACCACCTATGTTGGTCAACCATCAGAGGATTCGAACACCCCATGAACCGTCGAACCTTTCTGAAGATTGTCGGCTCGGGCAGCATCGCTTTTGCAGCGGGCTGCAGCGATCCCAAAAATAACCTGTTTACCCTGGTCCATGCGCCGGACGACATGGTGACGGGGCAGCCATCTTGGTACGCCTCCACCTGCAGAGAGTGCCCAGCCGGATGCGGTGTCCTCGCCAAGACTCGCGAAGGAAGAGTCATCAAGCTGGAAGGCAATCCTCTGCACCCGGTCAACCAGGGAAAGCTTTGTATGCGGGGGCAGGCCGCACTGCAGGGTGTTTTCAACCCGGACCGGCTCAAAACGCCCATGCTGAAAGTCGACGGGAAGTGGACGGCCATCGGATATGACGACGCCCAACGGCTGTTGTCCGAGAAAAGCCGTGCTGCCGGGGCGGGCCGAATTCGAATGGTCACCGAAGTCGTTGGAGAGTCCCTCCACGACCTGATGACGGAGGCCATGTCGTCCTGGGGCGCGCCCGCTCCTTTCGTCTATGAGCCCTATGCCTATGAGTCTCTGAAAGCCGCCAACCGAATGGTATTCGGCATCGACGGGCTTTTTGCCTACCGGATGGACACGTCGGATCTTCTCGTGTCCTTCGGCGCGGATTTTTTGGAGACGTGGTTGTCGCCGGTGGAATACGCCAGAAAGTTCAAGGCCATGCACCGTCTGAACGACGGTCGCAAGGGGGTCTTTTTTCACGTCGGGCCCTATCAGGGCCTGACCGGCACCAACGCCGACCGCTGGGTTTCGTGCCGGCCCGGCGGGGAGGTCGTGGTGGCCCTGGGGCTCATTCAGATCGCCCTGGACGTCGGCAGGGCGTCTCACCTTCCCGAGGATCTGCGCTCCGGGTTGGAGCGGCTGGTTGCCCCCTATCGAAAGGATGAGGTGCTGACCCAGTCCGGCATCGATGCCGAAAGCTTTGATCTGCTGGCTTCCCGGCTGCTTCAGGCCAAACGGCCTTTAGTGCTGGGTGCCGGCAACGCCGGCGCCGGTGCCAACAGCTTCGAGACCCATCTGGCGGCAAACCTCCTCAACCTGCTTCTGGACCCCGGCCTGTCCCTGTTGGAGTTTCAAACCCGGTATCGGGTGGAGAGCGCCGGCAACCGGGCAGACCTGCTGGCCATGACACGCTCTCTTGCCGACGACGCGGATTTGCTCCTGCTCAACAATCTCAATCCCGTCTACAGCCTGCCTCCGGCAAGCGGTATCGCCGATGCCCTTGCCTCCGAGTCGGTGTTTGTGGCGGCTTTTGCATCCGCCTTCGACGAGACGGCAGCCTTGGCCGATCTTATCTTTCCGGTCAGCATGCCCCTGGAAAGCTGGGACGAATACGCCGGCCGGGACGATGCCATGGGTACCCTGCAGCCCGCCATGGGGCGGCTGACGGCGGCGCCGGCGCTGGGCGATGTGCTATTGGCCTGGGCCCAGGACGGCACCCCCCAGCCACCCGGCTATAAAGCGTTCCTGGCGGAGCGCCTGGGGCGAACCCGCCGGGTGTCTTCGACGGAGAACTGGGTCCGTACCTTTCAAAGCGGCGGTTTGTTCGATATCCGCCCCGATACGTGGGCGCCGGTTCACGCCATCGATCCAGGGGATCTCATTCAGGCCTTCGAAGGGCTGACGCCGCTTCCCATGGGAAATGTGCTGGTTGCGGTGCCGTCGATCCGCTATTTCGACGGCAGGGGGGCCAACCGCTCCTGGTTGAGCGAAATCCCCGATCCCCTGGTCCAGGTGGCCTGGCAGAGTCCTCTGGTCATGCACACCGAAACCCTGGCCGATGCCGGTTTGTCCGATGGAGACCGGGTTCGGATCGCCGCAGGGGAAGCCGCTGTCGAGGTGCCGGCGGTCGGCTGGGACGGGGTGCGCCCGGGAGTGTATCTGCTGTCCGTTGGTCAGGGGCACTCCCACTACGGCCGGTATGCCGACGGTCAGGGCGAAAACCCGTTCAGCCTGATGACCGCCGAGCCGTCCCCTGTGGATGGGGCCCCGCTTTTCATGGTCCCAGACGCCGCCCTGTCGCCGATGGGGAAGAGCGACAGGCTGGCCGCCACCTCGGGCAGCCGGTTCCAATATGATCGTAAGATTGCCCTCAGCGTTCCCCTTGAAGAGGCGGGGGAAAAGCCCCACGGGAAACATGGACTCACCATGCATACGTTTCCCATGACCCTGCCCTTGCCCGAAGGCTATGACAACACCCACAGGGATTTCTATCCCCCCCACGAGCATGCCGGATACCGCTGGGCTATGGTGGTGGACCTGGACCGCTGTATCGGCTGCGAGGCCTGTGCGGCCGCCTGTTATGCCGAAAACAACATCGGGGTGGTAGGGGAGAAGCGAATCGCCGAAGGCCGCGAGATGGCCTGGATTCAGATTCAGCGGTATGTGGAGCCGGCCCACCCCAGCCGGGTCACCTTTCTGCCCATGATGTGCCAGCATTGCGACAACGCCCCCTGCGAATCCGTTTGCCCTGTCTACGCCCCCCACCACGGAAAGGAAGGGTTGAACAACCAGATCTACAACCGGTGCATCGGCACCCGCTACTGCTCCCAGAACTGCCCATACAAGGTTCGCCGTTTCAACTGGTTTTCCTACACCTGGCCCGCCCCCCTTCAGCTTCAGCTCAACCCCGACGTGACGGTTCGCGCCAAAGGGGTGATGGAGAAATGCTCCTTTTGTATCCAACGGATCAAGGCCGGTCACAATGTTGCCAAGAACGAAAAACGGCCGATCCGGGACGGGGAGGTCATTCCCGCCTGCGTCCAGACCTGCCCGACCGATGCGCTTTCTTTCGGGAGTCTCATGGATCCCGAAAGCCGGGTCCGGCGTCTCGTCGATGATCCCAGGGCTTACCAGGCAATGGGGTATCTCAACACCAAGCCGGCCGTTATTTACCTCAAGAAAGTCATTCAGGAGGTCTAACCCGATATGTCCGAACTAACGTTCGCCAGCATCGACCAAACGGTCCACGATACCCTCGAACCACCCGGGAAGGGATACTGGGCCCTTATCGGGTTTCTGTTCATGGGGGTCCTTCTGGGCGCCGGCTGCTGGGCCTATCAAATTTTCGTCGGGGTCGGCGTTGCCGGAATGAACAATCCCGTCGCCTGGGGCACCTACCTGATCAACTTCGTCTTCTGGGTGGGGATCGCCCACTCCGGCACCTTGATTTCGGCCATCCTTCACCTGTTCCGGGCCGGCTGGCGAAATCCCATTGCCCGGGCGGCGGAGACCATGACCGTTTTCGCCGTCTGCACGGCGGGGCTTTTCCCCTTTATCCATCTGGGGCGGGCCTGGATGGTCTACTATATGCTCCCATTTCCCAATCAGCGCTACCTCTGGCCTAATTTCACAAGCCCTCTCATGTTCGACGTGGTCGCCATCAGCACCTATCTCACGGTCAGTTCCCTTTTCTGGTATACGGGCATGCTGCCGGATATTGCGGCGATCAGGGACCG
The DNA here is from genome assembly GCA_942491115.1 of uncultured Desulfobacteraceae bacterium. GTDB lineage: Bacteria > Desulfobacterota > Desulfobacteria > Desulfobacterales > UBA5852 > CALNZV01. The sequence continues at coordinate 610,757 of CALNZV010000020.1, read as the reverse complement.
AGCCACCGGCACCCGAAAGCAGGTCTTCACGGTGCTATCCCTGGGCTGGACCGGCCGGTTCGAACAGTGGCGGCACTATGTCCGGGGCTATCTCTTTTTTGCGGCCCTGGCGACCCCCTTGGTGATCTCCGTGCACAGTGTGGTGTCCTGGGACTTCGCGCTGGCGATTGTCCCGGGGTGGCACACCACGATCTTCGCCCCCTATTTCGTCGCGGGGGCCATTCACTCGGGGCTGGCCATGGTGCTGACCCTGATGATTCCCCTGAGGAAGATTTTTCACTTTGAGAAGATCATCACCATCCATGTCCTCGAGAGCGTGGCCAAAACCATCATATTCACCGGTCTGATCGTGGGGTTTGCCTACGGCACCGAGTTTTTCATTGCCTGGTACAGCCATAATCCCCCCGAGCAGTATATTTTTCAGTACCGCGCCACCGGCGACTACCGCGTCGGCTTCTGGATCATGGTGATCTGCAATACGGTCATCCCGCTCCTGTTTCTCATTCGCAAATTCCGGGTGACCATTCCCCTGCTCTTTATCATTTCCATCATCGTCAATATCGGGATGTGGTACGAGCGCTTCGTGATCATCATCACCAGCGTGTCGAGGGATTTCATTCCCCATGCCTGGGGCCTGTATTCCCCTTCCCTGGTGGAATTCGGGATCATGATCGGCAGTTTTTCGCTCTTCTTCTTCCTGTTTTGCCTTTTTGTGAAGCACATGCCCTCCGTGGCCATGACCGAAATGAAAGAAACGCTGCACTGAGGAGAGCACCATGGCGGCCGAAACCTCTGTCATCGGATTGTTCAAGGACGAGCACCAGGTGGTCTCCACCATCGAGGCCATTCGGGACAGCGCGTGGTCGCTGAAGCGCGTTCACAGCCCGATTCCGAACCATCACATCATGGACGCCCTCAGGCTCAAAAAGAGCAAAGTGGGCTACTATACGCTTGCCGGGGGGATTCTGGGTTTCTTCTTCGGTTTTCTCTTCGCCATTTACTGCGCCAGCGAATGGAAATTGATCGTTAGCGGCAAACCGGTGATCGCCCTGGTGCCCTTCTTTGTCGTCGGTTTTGAGTTCACCGTTCTCTTCGCCGTCTTCGGCAACGTCATCGGCCTGATCAACGAGGCACGGCTGCCGGACTACACGGGGCTCGCCGACTACCACCCGAAGTGCTCGGGCGACTATTATGGGATTGTGGCCACCTGTGCCGAGGAAAAGAAACATGCCCTCATGGATTTTTTCAGGAAGCGTGGCGCAGAGGTCGAAGAGATGACAACGGAACCGGCGGCGGTCTAACCCTTAACCCAGGGCTGCGAATACTGTCATGAAGAATTCGTCTTCAAAATGGATGTTCCTCGGACTGGTGGCGGTGGGACTCGGCGCGTTTTTGGTTCAGGTGTCGGGTCAGCATCCGGAGCGGGCCTGGCAGGCCTATCTCATCAATTTCCTGCTGTGGTCCGCCATTGCTCAGGGCGCGTTTCTCTTCTCCACCATCATGCACATGGCCCGGGCCCGGTGGAGCGGTCCCCTCTCCAACCTCGCGGAGGCGTTCACCGCCTTCTTCCCCTTGTCGATAGGGCTGTTTCTGATTCTCTATTTAGGCCGGGAGCATGTCTTCCCCTGGATCCACCAGGACTTGCATGGAAAGGAAGTATGGCTCAACGTTCCCTTCTTGTTCTCGAGGGATCTCCTTGGCATGCTGATCTTATACGGCCTGGGGTTAGCCTATGTGGTTCAAGCCCTGAAGCTCAAGCTGGACCCCCGGCAAAGCGGAGGGTTCCTCAGGCGGTTCATCGTCGGCAAGGGGCACGCCGGAAAAGAGGAACGGATCCACAGCCGCAAGACGGTGATCAGCTTTCTCTACATGCTGGCTTTCGCCGTCATCCTCTCCCTGCTTGGGTTCGATCTGATCATGGCAGCCGATCCCCATTGGTATTCGACGCTCTTCGGCGCCTACAGCTTCGTCAAAGCGGTCTACGTCGGATTCGGAGGGTTGATTATCCTCGCCGCGGCCCTTCATCTCAAAAAAGGCAACGGATTCGGGCTCCCCGAAAGCCATTTTCATGACATCGGGAAGCTGTTTTTCGCTTTCTGCCTCGTCTGGGCCGACTTTTTTTACGCCCAGTTCGTGGTCATCTGGTACGGCAACTTTTCCGAGGAGACTGCCTACATCATCGAACGGCTGATGGTGAATCCATGGAAACCCCTGGCGTGGGTGGTGTTCACCATCTGCTTCGTCATCCCGTTTCTGGTGCTGCTCAACCGTAAAGTGAAAACCATTCCCCGGTTCATGATGGTGTTCTGCGGGGTCATCATCGCCGGCATGTGGCTTGAACACCTGCTGTTGCTCGGGCCAGCCTTGAGTCATCATGCGGAAACAATACCCTTCGGCGTGACGGACGTCCTCATCACCGCCGGCTTCTTCGGCCTGATGGGCCTGGCCGTGACCGGCTATTTGAAGGCGTTCCCCGAACTATTACGGATCAATACCGAGGAAGCGACCTGATGGATGCGTTGAAAAACACCTGGCAGTGGATCGCCCGAAACTGGGCGCCTCTATCGCTGACCGGCGGATGCGTCGTTCTGGCGGGGCTCTTTCTTTTCCTCTTCTACCATCCGCCCCAGGCCATGATCGGGCCCGAGCAGCCGATTCCTTTCAGCCACCGCCTCCACAGCGGCGTGAAAGCGATTCAATGCCAGTACTGCCACCCCTATGTCGGCCATTCGAACCATCCCGGACTGCCGCCGGTGGAAAAATGCCTCCATTGCCACAACTACATCATCGCCAACCACTGGTGGATCCAGAAGGAGCACGATTATTTCAACACCCAGACCCCGACGCCGTGGGTCAAGGCCAATTACCTGGCCGAACACGTGCTCTTCAATCACCAGCGGCACATCCGCTACGACATCCAGTGCGAGGCCTGCCACGGCAAGGTCGAGCAGCAGGACCGGATCAAGGGCAAGCATTTTTACATGGGGTTTTGCATCGAATGCCACAGGGAAAAGAACGTCAACCTGGGCTGCTGGCTGGCGTGTCACAGCTGAAAATGATAGGCCGGCCTGCTCCGGCGCTTGATTTGCTAACATCGGTTTGGAAAGGATGACGTGTTTCATGGCCGACACAGCCGTTCCCAATAATCCCACAGCCAAGGCATTTGCCATCACGTCCGCATTCTGGTTCGCTTTCGGTACTTCCATCGGCATGATCGCTGCCGGCTATCTCATCGCCCCGGACTTTATGGGCAACATCTCTTTTCTCCAGTTCGGGCGTCTAAGGCCCATCCATGTCAACGTGGTCCTTTTCGGATTCACCACTCCCGGACTCCTGGCGGCTGCCTTTTATTACGTGCCGCGCCTGCTCAAGACGGAGCTCTACAGCCAACGGCTAGGCGTTCTCAATGCCCTCGTATGGAACGTGGCCGTTATTGCCGGAATAACGGGACTGTTTACGGGGCACAGCCAGGGACGGGAGTACGCCGAGTTGATCTGGCCGGCGGATATGCTGGTGGTGGTCTCTTTCGCGCTAGCATTCATCAACCTTGTATTGACCATCCGGCAGCGCAAAGAGGCCGTCCTCTATGTTTCCGTCTGGTATGTCAGTGCGGGGGTAATATTGACCGGATTGACCTATTGTCTGGGAAATGTCATCTGGCAGCCCGATACGGGCGCGCTGGTGGGCATCCCCGACGCCATTCTGCTCTGGTTTTACGGTCACAATGTTTTTGGCCTACTTCTCACCCCCCTTTCTCTGGGCGTCGCCTACTACGTGATTCCTATCGTCACCCGCAATCCGCTTTACAGCCACAGTCTGTCACTGGTGGGCTTCTGGGGGCTATTGGTAGTCTACACCCATATCGGCACTCATCATCTGCTCCAGGTGCCGGTGCCCACATGGCTAAAGGTGATTGCCATCGTCGATTCCATTGCGATGGTCATCCCCGTGATGGTGTTCCTCATCAACATCTGGTACACGGCCAAGGGGAAACTGGGTGAAATCCATGCCAGCGTTCCAGGGAAATTTATCTTTACGGGTACCATTTTCTATTTCGTCGTCAGTATCCAGGGGTCGATCATGGCCCTTCCCCAGGTTCAGCGGATCACCCATTTCAACAACTGGGTGGTGGGCCATGCTCACATCGGTGTTCTGGGGTTTGCCGCAATGATTGCCCTGGGTGGGCTCTACTACACCTTGCCGAAGCTGACCGGGAAGCCCCTTTACAGCCGATTTCTGGCGGATCTCCAGTATTGGTTGGTTCTCATCGGGATTACCGGCTTCTCGGTGGTGCTGACCATCGTTGGCCTGATTCAGGGCAATGCCTGGTTCAATGGAGAAACCGTTTACCGGGTGCTTCCCGAAATTCATCTATACTACGTCTTGAGGCTGTCGTTAGGAGCACTCATCGCCACCGGCGCCTACATCGGTCTGTACAACATTCTTCGAACCTTGTTTTTTAACCCCGGAGTGAAAGCATGAACCAGAAAATGACCCCATCCGCTGTGATTTTAGGGTCGGTGGCGATCCTGGCGGCCGTGACGTTCGTGGTGGTTTTCTGGCCTTACACCCAAGCGGATTACACTCCCTCGGAAATCTTTCGGGATCGGACAGCGGAGGAGGCCGCAGGACGGAAAATCTACATCGCCAATGGATGCGTATACTGCCACAGCCAATCCATCCGCGCCATCGACTGGGGCCACGGTGCGACGCGGATCGCTCAATCCGGTGATTACGTTCAGGATCAACCCATTTTGCTAGGGTCTCAGAGGACCGGCGTTGATCTGTCCCAGGAAGGGGGGGAGCACCCGGATGACTGGCACATCGCCCATTTCATCAATCCCCGATACACTCGGCCCAACTCCATTATGCCGCAATTCGAATACCTGGGAATGGAGAATATCCGGCTGCTCACCCGCTATGTGCAAAGCCTGGGAATGAAAGCGGCGGATCAACGGATGGAGCGTCAGATCTATTGGAAAGATGAATCCATAAAGGCTTACGAAGCCGGTATCGAGGCCAATGTCAAATGGTTGGCCGAGATCGTTCCCCAGGGGTGGCGGGATATCCCCAATCCCTATCCAGCGACCGACTACAGCCTTGAGCGCGGTCGGATGATCTACCAGGGGTTTTGCATCGGATGCCACGGCCCTGTCGGTGACGGGATGGGGGATGCCCAACCCTGGATTTACCCACCGCCCCTCAATTTTACGATTCTCAAGGGGCGCGAAATTTCCGGAGGCATCATCTATTACCAGTTGATGAATGGGATTACCGGCACCGCCATGCCCTACTTCAAGAAAGACCTTGAGTCGGAAAAGTTGTGGGATGTGGGCAACTATATTGCCCTGTACTTTATCAATGAGGTCGACTCCGATGGTCCACCCAGAGGTATCGATGCCGCTTACGAGTGGAAACAGGAGTAGCCCATGTATTACCCTTATTTTATCGCCTATATGCTTGCTGGATTTGTCATCAGTCTGGTGGTGTTTTTCTGGGCGCTTAAAAACGGTCAGTTTAAGGACCAGAAAAGGGCCCGCTTTCTTCCCCTGGAAGATGCGCCGGGGGGTGTGGGGCCTCGGGTTTCCCGAGTCAACCGGCTCGAGGGGGCGGTATTGATGATCCTTGCGATGGCCGGGGTGCTAGCGATGGGCTCCGTATTGTTTTTCACTTTTTTCAAATGGTAGTGATCACCCTCCGACACGGGGAGAACACCAATGCACGGACGCTATTTTGAATTAATCAATTTTCAGCATTTTATGCTGTATCTTCTTCCGGCGGTGATTTTCATTCTCGTTTTCGCTGCTGGTCTTGGATTCGCTCACTTTAAAAACAGGCAATCGGAGAAGCGAAAAGAGACGGTTACCCACACCTTTGTCGGTGGAATCCAAGAGCGAAATGCGCCCTTCCCGCTGGTGCTGTTTTTTACCATTGCGGGCACGGTCATCTGGGCGTTTTTCTATATCTTGATGTATGGAGCCACAGGAGCCAAAATTTGAATACCGACAGTCATGACGGCAAAGAATCTGTGCTGTACACGTGGATCGTGATCCTGCTGCTTCTCGCCCTGATCCTTTTAAAAGGGGCGTTTGCCCTCAAGTGGGTCGGTGACGTCGGGCAGCCGGAATGGGACTACCGTCCCGTAAAGGGGGTTCCGGCGGAATCGCCCTATGGCGTCTACAAACCCCTGCCCTATACCCAGCACATCCGCGGGCGGGAGGGCCGATGACATGAAGAGGAATCTCATTTTGGCGTGCGCCGCATTGACGGTTTTCCTGGCCGCGTATTCGGCAATTTTTGTTTACGACCGCTATTTCCAAGCCGGCCGCATGTGGGAGACGCCTGCGGTCAAACCTTACGAGAATCCCATACTGGTAATGGATGAAGGGGTCGTGCCGGTCCTGACCGGTTCCGAAAATCCCCAGCTGGTGATGACCCCTCTTGCGTCAAGGCCTCTCAACGAGGCTGAGGCCGTCTACCGGGCCGCCGACCCCTTGACCCTGACTTCGCCCCTCAACCCCCGGGATCCGGAGGTGCTCGAGCGGGGAAAGCAGGCCTATTTTTTATACTGCTACATGTGCCACGGACCCGACCACGACGGACAGGGAACCGTCGGTCAGAGCTTTGCCCCCCTGCCCGGGGATCTTCGCTCGGCCAAGGTTCAAACCATGGCCGTCGGACTGCTGTTTCATGAAATCAGCTATGGCATTCCGGAGGGGCGCCAACCGGCTTTGGCCACAACGATGTTCCCAGAGGATCGATGGAAGGTCATCCATTATGTCAAGTCCCTCGGGGTGCGCCGCTGATCCATCCGCCGACAATCGAGATAAGGACAACCGGGTTGGCAGGGGTCAACCCGGTTTCTTGTTGCCGGGAGGCAGATCATACGTCCACCGCCTGGAAATTCGCCCACCCGTTTGCAAAAGACCGACCCCATGACGACCGCTTCTCCCCACTGTGATCTCTGCGGACTGACCGCTGCATTTGGCGATTTCCCCCTGACAGCGGCGGGTCGGGCCTTCCGGTTTTGCTGCCCCGGCTGCCGGCAGGTGTTCTCCATGCTCCTGGAAATCAGCGGATCCCCCGACCCCGACGCCTTCCGAAAGACCGACATCTACCGTCGGTGCCGGGAGGCCGGCATTATTCCCGCCGGCAGCGCCGACCTGGAGGCCACTGTCCGGCGTCAGCACCCCGATGGGGGGCCTTCCGGCGGCGACACCCCAGACGGAAGCAAGGACTCCCGTGACCCCAACCAGTTGGAAGCGGCTTTTGCCGTTTCCGGGATGTGGTGCCCTGCTTGCGCCTGGGTCATCGAGGAAACCCTTCTGGGAACCGAGGGGATTGTCCATGCCCGGTGCCTTTTCGCCACCGACCGGCTTCAGGTGGCTTACGACCCCAGACGGGTGTCGCCGGTGCGGATCGTCGATCGGATTTCCCGAATGGGCTATGGGCTGACGGAACCCGGGGAGGGCCGATTTCGGGAGGAGAGACGAAGGGAATTCATCCGTTTCGGTTTGTCGGCTTTTTTGACGATGAATGTCATGATGCTCTCTTTCTCCCTCTATTCGGGCTTTTTTTTCAGCCTGCCCGAGGACGCTGTATGGAAGTTGTCTTGGCCCATTGCCGTAATGGCGACGGTAGTGCTGCTGTATGGGGGGGGGAGGGTGCACCGTCGGGGGTGGCGGGGGATTTTACTAGGCCGACCGGGGATGGAGTCCCTGATTGCTATCGGGGCCGACTGTGCCTGGGTGCTCAGCGCGTTCAATCTGATCAGGGGCAGCATCCACCTGTATTTCGACACGGCAGCCATGCTGATCACCCTGGTGCTCCTGGGCAAGATGCTCGAGCGAAAGGCCAAGGACCGAGTCCAGGAGGACCTATCGGCCTTTTTTTCCCTGTCTCCGAAAAAGGTGCGCCTGTGTACCGATGACTTCCCAGAAGGGCGATACGGATCCGTGGATGCCCTCGGTCAAGGGGGGCTCTTTAGGGTGGATGCCGGCGAGGTGGTGCCGGCCGATGGCGTCGTTGTCCATGGCGGCGGCGCCGTCAACGAATCATCCATCACCGGGGAGCCCACCGCCCTCGCGAAGACCGTCGGGGACCGGCTGGTCAGCGGCACCCGGATCGAAACCGGGTCGTTCAAGGCTCGGGCGGAACGCGTCGGCAGAGACTCTACCCTGGGTCAAATGGTGGGGGTTATGGAGCAGGCCTTGGGTCGAAAAACCGGTCTGGAAGGAAAAACCGATCGGCTTCTGAGGGGATTCGTACCGGTTATCGTCCTGCTGGCCGCAGCTACCGGCATCCTCTGCATCCTGCTGGGAATGGGGGGGGAAGCGGCGTTTATCAGGGGCATTACGGTGGTGGTCATCTCCTGCCCCTGCGCTTTAGGCATCGCCATTCCCCTGGCCCGTGTGGCCGGCATCTCACTGGCCAATCGAAAGGGAATCCTGGTCCGTGAATTCGGTGCGTTCGAGGCGGCCGATCGGGTCGATACGATCGTGTTCGACAAGACCGGCACCCTTACAGAGGGGCGGTGGCGCCTTCTGGATGTGTTTTCTCCGAAAGATGTCGAGGAGCGGTGGCTGCTCGCTGTGGCCGCAGGCCTCGAGTCGGCTGCAGAGCATCCTGTGGCGATGGAAATCCAAAAGGCGGCCGAAGCCCGTGGGATTTCTCCCGTCGAATTCGTGTCGATCGACGTGTTTGAAAACGGCGTCTCCGGTATGGCCGGCGGCGAACAATTCAAAATCGGTTCCCATGGGTTCCTGAAGGATTGGATGGCGCGTTCCGACGAGGCCATCCCCATGGTTCCGGCCCAGACCCATGGGTTGTCCTCACGGGTATACCTGGGCAAGGCCGGACGGCTTCAGGGAATCCTGGTCTTCGGCGATCGGTACAAGGAATCCGCACTGGAGGCCGTGTCCCGTCTCAAGACAAAGGGGTGCCGGATGATCCTGGTATCCGGTGACGGGCAGACCGCCACCGCTATGGCTGGCGAGGGTCTCGGTATCCCGGTTCAGATGGGAGAGCGACGACCCGTCGACAAGGCGGCGGAGATCGAAACCCTTCGTGCCGGCGGCAGCGGTGTGGCCATGGTGGGCGACGGTGTCAACGATGCCCCGGCCCTGGCGGCGGCCGACATCGGCATGGCCGTTTATGCGGGCAGCCCCTTGAGCCGGGAGGCGGCGGATTTGACCCTGATGCGGGGGGATCCCCTCCAGGTGATATCGTTTTTGGAGCTTGCTGTCAGAGTGAATGCAAAGGTCCGTCAAAACCTGTTTTTTACCTTTGTCTACAACGGGGTCGCCATTCCCCTGGCCATGAGCGGTCTCCTGACGCCCCTGGTGGCCGTGACGGCTATGCTGTTGAGCAGTCTGAGCGTGACGGGCAATACCCTGCTGCTCATGATCCGGGACCGCCGATCCTGAAGGAAACGGATCGTTCGCCCTCGGGGGACCACCACTTCATCCAACGGCTTCCTGCGGTTGACGCCTTCAGCGGCGGGGTGATAAATGCAGTGCGGCGGCAGCGCGCAGCGACGAGAGGGTGGAATCAGGCGACGTGGACAATGTGGATCAAAAGGAGCTTGAGCGTTTCGAAGCCCAAGCCAGGCACTGGTGGGACCGCACCGGAGAATTCGGAGCGCTTCACGATATCAATCCCCTCCGAGCCGCTTACGTGGCCGATCGGATGTCTCTCCGGGGAAAAGCCCTGCTGGACGTCGGCTGCGGAGGCGGTATTCTCTCCGAAGCCCTGGCCGAAAAAGGGGCTCGGATGACCGGCATCGACATGGGCAAAACCGCCCTGGGGGTGGCCAGACGCCACGCAACCTCCAGGAAACTCTCCATCGATTATCGCCGGTCTTCGGCCGAAGACCTGGCGGCTTCCCATCCCGGTGAATTCGACGGCGTCGTCTGCATGGAGCTTCTGGAGCACGTTCCGGAGCCGGCATCTATCGTCGGCGCCTGCGCCACCCTGGTTCGTCCCGGCGGCGACGTGTTTTTCGCGACCCTCAACCGCACCCTCCTTTCCGGCCTCCTTGCCATAGTCATCGCCGAGACCCTTCTCGGCATCGTCAAAAAAGGCACCCACCGTTACCGCAGATTCGTCAAGCCCTCCGAACTGGTGTCCTGGGGGAACGAATGGAACCTCGGCAGGATGGACCTTTCAGGATTCGTCTACCTGCCGTTTCTAAGAACCAGTTGGATCACCCGCAGCGCCGCTGTGAACTATCTGGCCCATTTCAGGCGCCGCCATTGACCCTGATATCGGAATTGTTTATACAGTCAAACTTTGCCGTCGCTGCATTGCATCAAGCGGAAAGGGCCGGTGTCTCGGCCTTCTCCTGGAGGTTGAAAACCAATGGTCGTTGAACATCCACAGGCTGTTCTCATGCTGGTTGCCGGAGCCAAAGGGGCGATCGGCTCCACCCTTGCTCTCGCCGTCGAGATGATGGCCAACAGCCCCGAGGCCGTCCTGCCTTATCTCACCTCAACGGATCTGCTGCCGTTTGTCGGAAAGCCCGAAGATGGTCTGGCCATTGCCGGTTGGGATCTTTCCGGAGAATCCATGACAGAAACCCTGAGGGTGCAAGGGGTGGTGCCCGAGGAACGGTGGCGTCCCTGGTCCAAGGCGCTGGACGGGATTGCCGTGTCCCCGGCGCCCGACCCCGGATTGTCCGTGGCCGACCAATTGAAGACCTTGGTTCGGGATATCGACGGGTTTGTAAACGCTCATCCCCGGGCCCAGCCGGTCCTGGTGAATCTTCTTCCGGCCTGCCCGGACTGCGGCATCGACCCCTCGCTAACCTTCGGGGATCTGGAGGCCATGAAGGGGGGGGACGTTTTTCAAGATGTTGTATACGCCATGGCGGCTATCCGGTGTGGAATACCCGTGGTGAACTTTACGCCCAACGATATGGCTCTGCCGGCCATCGTGGCCCAGGCCGAGAGACTGGGCGTCCCCATGGCAGGCAGAGATGGCAAAACCGGGCAGACCTATTTTAAGGTGGTGCTGGCCTCGGCGTTGAAGTCTCGGCATCTTTACGTGGACGGCTGGTACAGCCTCAACATATTAGGCAACGCGGACGGCAAGAACCTCATGAATCCTGCCTGTGCCGCCGGAAAGCTGGCCAACAAAACCGATCTGCTTGACGATATCCTTGGATACCCTGTGGGCGAGGGATACGGCGGGGGAAGCCACAGGGTGCGGATCGACTATTACCCTCCCAGGGGCGATGCAAAGGAGGCCTGGGATGTGATCGATGTGAAGGGGCTATTCGGCCTGCCCATGAGCATCCGAATCAATCTCCAGGGGAGGGACTCCATACTGGCGGCGCCCATGGCGATCGATCTCGCCCGATGGGTGGCGGCGGCGAAGGCCGCCGGGAGGAGAGGACTTCTCCCGGAGCTGGGGTTCTTTTTCAAGAAACCGGAGGGAACCCGCGCTCCCGTCAGTTTTCAGGATCAATGGGCCCGTCTCCAGGCCTTTGGAGAGGAATTGTCCGAAAGTATCCGTTAACCATCGGTCCAGCAATGGATGGACCTTTCAGGAGTTATGATGATATTCGGTTACAGCACGAACGCTTTTGTAAAAACAACGGTTGAAGAGGCCCTGACGCGCATCGCCGACCTCGGATTCAAAGGGGTGGAAATCATGTGCGACCGTCCCCACCTCTATCCCCCGGATTATGACGACGGTGCTTTGGCGGGCATCAAGACCATCCTCTCTGAACGGGACCTCAGAATCACCAACCTGAATTCCTTCACACTCTTTGCCGTGGGGGACACCTATCTGCCCTCCTGGATCGAACCGGACCCCGAGCGGCGGGGCATCCGCGTCCGACACACCATCGAGTGTCTTCGGGTAGCCAAGACCCTTGGGGCGGGGAACATTTCCATCCCCCCCGGCGGCCCTCTCGAAAAAGGCATGTCCAGGGCTGAGGCGTTCAAGCTGTTTTACGACGGGTTAGATCAGGTGATCCCCATGGCCGAGGACTTGGGGATCCGGCTGCTGGTGGAGCCCGAACCCGATCTCTTGATGGAGAGGACCAGTGAATTCATCCCCTTCATCAAGGATCTCCGTTCCCCTTCCGTTGGGCTGAATTTCGATATCGGCCACTTCTATTGCGCCGGCGAGGACCCCTCGGCCGCTTTCGAGGACCTGTTTCAATGGGTGGGCCATGTTCACGTGGAGGACATTGCCGACACCCGGGTTCACAACCACTTGATCGCGGGCTACGGCGCCATCGATTTCCGGACGGTCTTCTCCACCATGAAACGCCTGGGCTATGAGGGGGATGTAAGCCTCGAGCTTTATCCCTACGTGGATGCCCCGGATGAGGCCGGAAAAGAAAGCCTGGCCGTGCTTGCACCCCTGTTTCGGGAGGCCGGATACGCCGTATAGCGCCCCTCCTCTGGGGGCTGTGCCTCATCCCTCATCCGTGAAGGGGTCGGCCCAGGGCTTTCAGGGCCGTTTCATGGATGATCTCCGAGAGGGTTGGGTGGGCATGGATCGTGTCCGCCAGATGGGTCACCGTGAGGCCTTGCTGGACGGCCAGAGTGGCCTGGGCAATGAGTTCGGTGACCTGGGGGCCGATCATGTGGACCCCCAGCACAGTCCCCATGGGATCGTGCGAAACGATGCTGATCTCGCCGGCGATGTCGCCCGATATTTGGGATTTGGGGACGGTTCGAAAGAGAACGGTATCCCAGCGCGCTGGAATGCCCCGGGCATCGACTTGGGTGCGGGTAAGTCCGACGGTGGCCACTTCGGGATGGGTGAAAATGGCCCCGGGGACGGTTTCGTAAGTCATTGCCTTCGAGGCTCCCATGATGTTTTCGGCGGCGATGCCGCCCTCTGTCGCTGCGGCATGGGCCAGCATGATCCGGGCGGGTCCGAGAATGTCGCCCACGGCCCAAACGCCTCGACGGCCGGCCTTCAGTGTGTCGTCGGCAATGATCCAGCCCTTCTCGTCGGTTTCCACCCCCACCGATTCGAGGCCGATTCCTGAGCTGTTCGGACGTCGGCCGACGCAGACCAGCAGGCGGTCCACCTCGATCCGCGTCGGACGTTGATCCCGATCCCCGGGATTCTCAAGAAATGGCGAGGGGCCCGTGACCACCCCAACCCCCTCTCCGGCGGTGTCCACCTCGGTGACCGTCCGGTTGACCAACATCTTGATCCTGCGCTTCTTGAACTCCCGCTGGAGTACCTTCGATACGCTCTCGTCCACCGATGGGAGGGGCAGCAGCCGTGGCATGGCTTCGATGACGGTGACGTCGGTGCCCAGGGCCGACAGCAATGAGGCGAATTCACATCCCACCACGCCCCCACCCAGAATAGCGATGGTGCGGGGTACTTCGGTCATGGACAGGGCATGATTGCTGGAGAGGACTCGCTGGCCGTCGAATGCCATTCCCGGCAGCTCGAGGGGACGGGTGCCGGTGGCGAGGATCAAGTGGTCCCAAGGAACCGGTTCCGTGCTTCCATCCGGGGTTTCCACCGTCGTCATCCCATGACCGTCGACCCTGCCTCTGCCGCTGATATATCGGATACGGTGGCGGTCAAAGAGTTTTCGCAGGCCCAGGGTCTGATCCCTGATGATCTTCTCCTTTCGGGCCATGAGAAGGTCCATTCGAATCCGGATATCCCCATGGACCTCGATGCCGTAAGTGTTCGCCTGTCGGAATCGGTCGAGAAGCTCGGCCGTGGTAATCATGACCTTGGACGGGATGCAGCCCCAGTTGAGGCAGGTGCCCCCCGGGTTCTCCGCCTCGATGAGGGTGACTTGGCCGCCAAGCTGAGAGGCCCTTACCGCAGCGGTATACCCTCCGGGACCGGCACCCAATACGCAGATGTTTGGTTTCATGGAACGTTCCTGAAATGGGGGTGACACCGGATTGATCGGATCATCCTTGGCTACAGTTGCAATGTGATTTGCGGTTATTCAGAATCCTCCAGTCTGGACTAGGTGGCTCAGACCGTTGCCCAGCGCCCGAGCCGACACCCATTGGCCACTGATGTGGACCCTCTGGAGGTATATTGATAACCGAGATGTGATTGGGTCCCGACCCGTCTGCCCGATAAAGACATCACGGCCAAAAATAAGGCTATCAAAAAGAGGGTGGGCACGCAAAGGGTTTTGCGGAAATGTATAAGTACAGAAAATATTCTTGATTATTTCATTAACTATGAATACAAAATTTAAAGTATTTTTCAAAACAAGCGATTTCATTTCTTGAATCCTACCCATCGATGCCCATCATGGAGGCATCTATGCCCGACGCCCACACCCCTCTGATCGACTGGCATCGGTCCCGAAACGCCACCTTCGGATCTTTTGGGGGGTTCCATATGCCCCTGTGGTACCAGTCCGCCAAACGCGAACACCTCTCGGTTCTGACCGATGCGGGGGGATTCGACACGAGCCATATGTCCGCCATCCGTGTGCAGGGGCCGGGTGCATTCGATCTTCTGGAGCATTGCTTCTCCAGTCACCTCGACGCCTGCCTCGGGCCGGCCAAGAAGCCCCTGGTTCCCGGCCGATGCGTTTACGGTGTTTTTTTAACCCCTCAGGGCCATGTGGTGGACGACGCGATTTGTTTCATGCTGGCAGACGGCGACTACATGGTGGTGGTCAATGCCGGCATGGGACGTCTGCTCACCGCTCATCTGGAAGCCCATGGAGCGGGGATCGAGGCGAGGGTCCGCAACCTGGACGGCGCTTTCGGGAAGGTGGATGTCCAGGGCCCCCGGTCCGCCAAGATTCTGGCCGCCGTCATAGACGACGCTGAGCGGGTATTCGAGAAACTGCCATATTTCGCATTCAAAGGGGGCTTTCCAGGGCTGCCGACGGTCACCATACCCGTGACTCTCGACCGGAAAGTGCCGATTCTTCTGTCGAGAACGGGCTATACCGGTGAGTTTGGCTTTGAGATATTCACGGCGGCCGAAGCCGTCCTCACCGTCTGGGAGCGGGTAATGAGTGCCGGGGAATCACTGAATATCTGCCCCTGCGGTCTGGCAGCCAGGGATTCCCTCCGTGCCGGGGCGGTCCTGCCGCTTTCCCACCAGGATATCGGCGATTGGCCTTTTGTGCGGCATCCATGGCCTTTCGCCCTTCCGTGGGCCGAAGACGGTCGGTCCTTCACAAAGCCGTTTGTCGGTGCCCGAGCGCTTCTGGAAGCGGACGGCGCTGACTGCACCTTCCCCTTTGTCGGAGACGACCTGCGGAAAGTGTCTCTGCCTGCGGAAGTCCTGGACAGCTCCGGAGATGCCGTCGGTGCGGTTCTGACCTGTGTAACCGATATGGGAATCGGCCGCCACGGCGGCAAACGGATCAGCGTCGCCAGTCCGGACCGTCCCCCGGACGTTGTCCCGAAAGGGCTCTGCTGTGGTTTTGTCCGGGTGAGGGGAGCCATGGAGGCGGGAAGCCGGATAGAGCTCAGGGACACGCGCCGGTGCATCCGGGCCACCATCGTCAGGGACATCCGTCCCGACAGGACCGCCAGGCGACCGATGAGAGAGATGTTGTGATCATCCAGCCAACCGCCGAGGCGCCGGTATCGGGTTCTGTGGGGGATTGCGACTCCAGCTGGAACCCCCCGGCAGGGGGGCGTCAGCTGCAATGACCCCGGATTCGCGGCGTTTCGGAAACCGATCAACCCAAGGGAGGTCATTTCATGAAAGCAATCGATGAACTCAAGCTTCCGGATGATTTGCGGTACACGAAAGATCACGAATGGGCCAAGACCGACGGGGACACCGTTCGCGTGGGCATTACCGACTATGCCCAGGATGCGCTGGGAGATGTGGTCTTCGTGGAACTTCCGGAAGTTGGGGACACGTTCTCCGCCGGTGACGAATTCGGCACCGTCGAATCGGTGAAAGCGGTTTCCGAACTGTTCATGCCCCTTTCGGGCGTGGTGGCATCGGTCAACGACGATCTTGCCGATTCCCCCGAGCGGGTCAACCAGGATCCCTATGACGGGGGCTGGATGCTCACCCTAACGCCATCGGATCCCTCAGCAGTGGAGGCTCTGATGGACAAGGCCGCCTATGTGGATATGCTGAAAGGATTAGGAGAATGAGATATCTTTCCCACACACAGGAAGATATTGACGCCATGCTCGATACCGTCGGCGTGGACCGCATGGAACAGCTCTTTTCAACCATTCCCGATAACTGCCGCCGTGAACGGGATCTCGAACTGCCTCAAATGACGGAGTGGGAGTTGAACCGCCACATGGCCGGGCTTGCCGGGCAAATGGCCAGCACCGAGGACTATCGGGTGTTCCTGGGGGCGGGCAGCTACGCCCATCATATACCGGCGGCGGCCCAATATGTGCTCAGCCGCTCCGAGTTCGTCACGGCCTACACCCCCTATCAGCCGGAAATCAGCCAGGGGACCCTTCAGGGGATATTCGAATACCAGACCCTGATCTGCCGTCTATTAGGGATGGATGTGGCCAATGCCTCCATGTACGATGGGGCCTCCGCCCTGGCAGAGGCCCTATTGATGACCCTTCGGATCCAAAAAAACAAAAAGCGGGTGGCGGTATCGGCCCTGGTTCACCCCCACTATCGGCAGGTGGTGGATACCTACTTCAAACCCACGGGCTTCGAGGTCGTTACCCTGCCCTATCGTGAGGACGGCACCACGGATCTTTCAGCCATCGCCACCCTCGACGGCCTTGCCGGTGTAGCGGTCCAGTCCCCGAATTTTTTCGGTTGTGTCGAGGACCTTGCCGCCGTCGGCGACCAGGTCCGGGACAACGGGGCTCTTTTCGTGGTGGGCGTCACGGAGCCCCTGGCCTACGGTGTTTTCAAGACACCGGGGAATTTCGATGCGGATATCGCCTGCGGTGAGGGGCAGAGTCTAGGCATACCCCAGAGCTTCGGAGGGCCGGGTGTGGGGCTTTTCGCCGCCAAAAAGCAGTATGTCCGCAGCATGCCCGGCCGGCTGGTGGGCCAGACCGTGGATGCCTCCGGCCAGCGGGGGTTCGTCCTGACCCTGTCCACCAGGGAACAGCACATTCGACGGGAGAAAGCCACCTCCAACATCTGCTCTAACCAGAGCCTGTGCGCCATGGCGACGGCGGTATACATGGCCTCTCTCGGGGGGACCGGCTTCAGGGAACTGGCCCGGCTCAACCGGGACAAGACTGAATATCTAAAGGGTCGATTGATGGATTCCGGGCTCGCCGTGCCCTTCGCCTCCCCGACGTTCAACGAGTTCGTGGTGGATTTCGGTGACGGCATCGATCAAAAATGGCGGCGGCTGATCGACGAGAAGAAAATGATCGCCGGACTTCCCATCGGCTGCTACTACCCGGAACTGAAAAACCATTATCTCCTCTGTGTCACCGAAATTCATTCCAGGGAAGATCTGGATCTGCTGGTAAAGGAGGTGCACCCATGATCGGAGCGACCGGTCTTGTCTTGAACGAACCCTTCCTCTGGGAGAGGGGACGCCCCGGGCGAACAGGCTTTTCCCTTCCCGGGCGGGACGTGGAGGAAGCCCCCCTTGATCCCCGTTATGCCGGCGAGGGGCCCGACTTCCCGGATCTTTCCGAAGTCGAGGTGGTGCGGCACTATACGCGGCTGTCCACCTGGAATTTCGGGGTCGATACCGGGATGTATCCCCTGGGATCCTGCACCATGAAGTACAACCCCAAAATCAACGAACGGATGGCCTCGCTTCCGGGGTTTGCCCAGGCGCATCCGATCATTCCCTTCGAGGTTTCCCAGGGCGCCCTTCGCCTCATTTACGACCTGGAGGCCTATCTCTGCGAGATAACCGGTATGACGGCGGTCTCTGTCCAGCCCGCAGCCGGCTCCCAGGGCGAACTTGCGGGAATGCTGATATTTGCCGCCTATCACCGTCGCCAGGGAACCCCTCGAACCAAGGTGATCATACCCGACACCGCACACGGGACCAATCCGGCCAGCGCGGCCCTGTGCGGGTTCAAGGCGGTTCCGGTTGTGACCGGTAAAGACGGCATCCTGACGCCGGATGTGGTGGCCGCAGTCATGGACGAGGAAACCGCCGGTATCATGATGACCAACCCCAACACCCTGGGACTATTCGAAGAGAAGGTCGTCGACATCTGCGAGATCGTCCACCGAAAAGGCGGACTGGTCTATGGCGACGGTGCCAACATGAACGCCATCATGGGATACGCGGACATGAACAGAATTGGTGTCGATGTCCTTCATCTCAATCTTCACAAAACCCTCTCAACCCCCCATGGCGGGGGCGGACCCGGCGCCGGGCCGGTTTGCGTCAATCGGAAGCTTGAGCCGTTTCTGCCGGTACCACGGGTTCTGAAGGAAGGGGATCGGTACCTCCTATCCAATGACTTCCCGGACAGCATCGGGAAACTCCACGCATTCTATGGGAACATGGGGGTCCTGATCCGGGCGTACAGCTACATCCTGAGTCTGGGACCCGAGCTTAAAACCGTCAGCGAGTTCGCCGTTCTGTCGGCCAACTATCTCAAGGAGCGGCTGCGACCCATGCTGCACCTGCCCTTCGACAAACCCTGCATGCACGAGTGTGTCTTTACGGACAAGGGCCTGGAGCGGTTCAATGTCACCACCCTGGATGTGGCCAAGCGGCTCATCGATTTCGGCTTCCACCCCCCCACCATCTATTTCCCCCTGGTGGTTCAGGGAGCGATCATGATCGAGCCGACGGAATCCGAATCCAAAGAGACCCTGGATCAATTCGTGGAAGCCATGGACGGCATCGTGAGGGAGGCCGAATCCGATCCCCTGATCCTCAAGCAGGCGCCGACCCGGACCAAGGTCAGGCGGCTCGACGAGACGGGTGCGGCCAGGAATCCCGTATTGAGGGGGTAGCCGGCAGGACCGGCGTCAATCCATCCGGAGAGATCGCGGAACCGGCAGTGGGTGCCCCCCCGGAAGCCCTTTTCGGGATCCACCATCATCGATCGAGACCAGGAAGCGCACATGGGAGAAAAATACATTTTAACGGCATTTGGAAAGGACCGGCCCGGCATCGTCGCTGATGTCACCGAGCTGTTGTTTGAAATGGGCTGCAACCTCGAAGATTCGACCATGACTCTCCTTGGGGGGGAGTTTACCCTCATCCTCATCCTCGAGGCACCCGACCGCAATGGGATCGGCCCTTTCCTCGACAAATCCCTGCGGCGGCTGGAGAGGGAAAAGGGCCTTTCAGCCTTTTTACGACCGGTCGAGACGGCAGTGGAGAAGCCGGCGGCGGCCCGTCACACCATTCGTGTGGAGGGCGTGGACCATGCCGGCATTGTCTGCAGGGTCAGCCGCTATCTGGCGGAGCTGGGAGTGAATATCACGGATCTGAAATCCAAGCGTCGGCACATGCCTCAAAGTGGTGCGGCCTTGTACACCATGGAGATTCATGTCGAGGTTCCCAAAACCCTGTCTCTCGATCAATTCGATGAGGGCTTGTCGGCGGTGGGCGAGGAACTCAACGTGGAAATCTCCTGGTAGCCGGGCGTCTGCGTTCGAAAGTGACCCATGCCCACATTTCAGACCCAAGACGGCTGCGCCCTTCATTACCGGATTCACGGGGGCGGGACGACCGGCCCCACCCTCGTGTTTATCAACGGCACCGGGCAGACCACTCATAACTGGATTCCCCTTGCCCGACGCCTGAGTTCCCGGTTCCGGGTGGTCCTGTATGACTGCCGCGGTCAGGGAG
This sequence comes from uncultured Desulfobacteraceae bacterium, assembly GCA_942491115.1. Lineage (GTDB taxonomy): Bacteria > Desulfobacterota > Desulfobacteria > Desulfobacterales > UBA5852 > CALNZV01. The sequence goes on along the minus strand of CALNZV010000020.1, from coordinate 591,052 downwards.
ACAGCGGCAGCGGTCGGTGCCCCCTGAACCTGGACACCCACGCCAGGGACCTGGCGGCACTTATGGGGCATTTGGGAGTGGGGCGCACCGGACTTGTGGGGCTGAGCCACGGGGCCCGGATCGCTATGGCCGCCGCCGCCTCGCTTGGTCGCCAGATCGATGGAATGGTGGTGATGAGTGTCGGTCTGAAGACAGGGGCAAGGGCCCAGGCGGTCATCCGATCCTGGCGGCATGTGCTCAACAGCGGCGGGATGCCGGCCTTGGCATGGGCCATGGTGCCACAGGTCTTTGGTGAGGCGTTTCTATGGGACCACCGGACACTGCTTCCCAAAGTGGTCGATGCGCTGGTTCAACGCAATGATCCGGACCAAATGGCGGACATGTTGGCCGCCCAGATGCAATACGCTCCGGTGAACCCGTTGCCGACATCGTGCGCATTCCCGATTCTCGTCGTTGTCGGAGACGAGGATCTGCTGGTCACTCCGGAAAATGCCCGGCAGCTCGCCGAAGCGGTGAACGGACGGTGGGTTTGCCTCAACCGGGTAGGGCATTCGATCCCGGCGGAGGCATCGGATCACCTATTGGAACTGATCGATGATTTCTTTTGAGAGGCATTCGAGTCCCGATCCTGGAGACGGGCCTCAGCCGGCGGACCGGCGCCGTCAGACAGGGAGGCCGAAGATCGACGACACGGCCATATCCATCTTCAAGATGTTGAAAAACGGCCGTGAATCCTTCAAGAGGATGGCGGATCGGCTGCAACTGGCCGAGAACACCATCCGCTCGAGGGTTCATCGGCTGTTGCAGCAGAAGGTGCTGGCCATTACCGGGGTGGTGGACCCGGAGAGCATCCCGGGCCACCAGCTGGTAATGATCGGGGTCAAACTAAAGACAACGGACATGTTCACCAAAGGCGATGAATTCAGCCGACTCAAGGGGGTCGTGTCGGCCTGTGCAGTGACCGGACGGTACGATTTGATCCTAACGGTGTTATTTAACGATTCCTACAACCTCGAAGAATTCTACACCCGGGAGGTGCCCAAAATAGAGGGGGTTCAATCCCTCGAGACATTTGTCATCTGCAAAGGGTTTAACCTGAAAGTACCCTATGTTCTCTGATTTCCCATGCCGGTTTTTTTCAAGCCACCCCCTCAGGGCCCGACAGGTTTGCTTGGGCGATATTGACAAACTGTTGAGCGCAGCGATAATATACATAAATTTTTGTCCATTACCTGCCTCGCTGTTCGACTTCCCCTCTCTATGATTCTCATCCACCAGCCATGGCAGGTATAGAGCGTTCCCTGCAGAAAGAATTATTCCCCGAGGGGGTAATGGTATTCTAACCCGTTTCTGTCAGGTATCGGTGACCGGTTCCTTGATGATTTAGGGACATTGGAAATGATTGGACCGTCCACAACCCATTTCAAAAGCAATCAGAGACTTCAGTGATGGTGACATGATGAGAAAAAGACCACCCCCAGCCACGGGAGGAAGTTCCCGCCAGGGCCGGCAGAAAGCCACAGGCGGTACCCGCCGGAACAACGGTAGTGACGGCCGCGCCCACCAGCGGGTCATGTGCTCCGAGGATACCCATTTCTCCGCCAACCGACGGTTGTTTGAAGGCACCCTCAAAAACCTCAGTGCCGGTGGCACCTACATACAGACTCAAGGGCATTTTATCGTCGGGCAGGAAATTGTGGTAGCCGGTATATTCGAATCCGGGGGCGCCGAAGAAAAACGATATGGGAAGGTCGTTCGAATGGACGGCAACGGCATCGGGGTTAAGTTCGTTCAAAAGGACCCTCTATTTAGGCGATAACGGCTTTCCGCCTCCAGAAAGGCCCGGCGGGGGATGCGGGGCCCCATTTCTGTGTTTCCAAACCCATTTTGACAGGGATTGGGTGATCGGGTATAGACGATAGGCCTGTGGCCGGTCCACCCACATCCGGCAGGGATGGGGGACGGACGATCGGGGCGTTTACAACCTTATTTTAAGGAGTTCTGCATGACAGACGGGACGCGTTATCTATCGGCTGGGGCGATAATCCTGGTTTTAATCCTGATTGCGTCGGCGCCAGTATCGGCCATGGATGTATCCCTGGGTTTGGGGGCAGGCTTAGTCCCGGACTACGAAGGCTCCGATGACTACCAAGCCGTTCCGGCCTGGCAGGGCGCCGTGAGATGGGACAGCGGTCAGAATGTCCAACTCTTCGGGCCCGTCCTGAAGGCCAATCTTCTCCCTAGCCAAAATTGGGAACTGGGGCCCATGCTCCAATACATACCGGAGCGGAACAATGTGGACAACAATGCCGTCGACGACCTGAAAACGGTGGATGACTCTTTGATGATGGGCATCTTCGGCGCATGGAAACCCAATCACTTCCACGTCCGTCTCCACGGCGTGCAGGATGTGGCAGACGGCAACGACGGTCTCCTGCTCCAGGCCGGGGTGGGATACACGATACCCTGGAGCGAGACCTTTCGACTCATTTTCGACTTCTATTCGACCTATGCCGACGACGATTATATGGAAGCCTATTTCAGTATCGATGGGAAGGACGCCGACCGGAGCGGTCTCGACCGGTTCGACGCCGACGAAGGCTTCAAGGATGTGGGCATCAACCTGACGGCTGTATGTCGCCCATACGACCACTGGAGTTTCACCACGATCGGCGGCTACACTCTTCTGGTGGGGGACGCGGAAGACAGCCCGGTGGTGGACGACGAGGGCAGCCGGCATCAATTCAGAGGGTTTTTCCTGGTCAATTTTCACTTCTAGCCGGAGGCCCGGTACGCCGGGCCTGACGTCTTAACAAAGAGCGCCGATTTCTCAATTGCGGAAGGGAATCGGCGCTGTTTTATTCTGGGGAGATGGGGGCGACGAATGGTCAGCGGATCAGCCCGGCGGAGTGTTATTCGTCTCCAACCCCGATATCGGGTAGGTGGACCAGGTCGGATTCGGCCGCAATCAGACCGTCCGGGTCGGCATAGACGTAGCCGCCGTGGCGAATGGTGATCCCGGCGAACTGGACGACCCCACCCCGTTTTCCGGTTCCTGCTTTCCCGCTCATTCTGGGCACCGCCCCTATCGCCAGCAGGCCGATGGGCAGGCCGGCGATTTCCCTCGTGTTCCTGATACTGCCGAATACGATCATGCCCTCCCAGCGGTTCTTCGTCGCCAGATGAATGAGGTGACTCCCTGCTAGGGCGCATCGGGTGGAACCGCCGCCGTCGACGACCAGAACCCGACCTTTTCCGTCGGATTCGAGGGCGTTTTTCACCAGGCCATTGGCTTCGAAGACCCTGACGCAGTCCGCTTGGCCGTGGAAATGGTCGATACCACCGAAATGCCTGAACACCGGCTCGGCGGTTTGAATCCGGTCACCGAAGAGGTCGCACAGATCAGTGGTCTTTACGGTCATGGCAGTATTCCAACGCATCGGATGATATGGAACAGGGGGCGGGCGGGCCCGGCCCAGCGCTCAGCGGCCACCATAGCCGGATGACGTCTCAGAAGCAAGTCGGGGACGAGATGTATTCTCACCGGCGCGGTGCGTATTGAAATGATCATGAAATCGGGTATAATTGATTCATCTGCCCAAGGACCTGCGACGATTCGACGGCATCGGTGGCATTGCTGCCGGACGGTTTTCTGAGAGTCATTGGGCGGGTGGAGAGGAAAGGGGATGTTGGGGCACTATGCGATTGACGGTTTCCGGCTCGGATTCAAGGATAATTGAATCCGGAGTGGCGTTGACGGAGGTACCAGGAACAAATGAAACCACACGACGAAGAATTTGAGCGAAGCTTCAGAAAAACAACCAGCAGCGAGGGACGAGTGCATGTGAGAATCCAGTGCTCAGAGCCCACCTATTTTTCAAGCAATCGCACTCTGTTTGAGGGGACCATCAGCAATATCAGCGCCGGTGGTACCTTTATCCGTACCCGGGGGCGGTTCACTCTCGATCAGGAGATCATTGTGGCCGGCACGTTCGAGGACGGCGGCGAAGAGGAGAAACGATACGGCAAAGTCGTCAGAGTCGAAGACAACGGGATCGCCGTGGCGTTCATCAACAAGGATTTTCTTCGCAGGCCTTGACGCGCCTCCCTGACCGAGTCCAGCCCCCACTCGATCTTTGGGGTCCGTCCGGCCCATCGACGGATACCTCCCCCCTTGTCGCCTTGCTTCCCAGCGGCTCCCCCCGTTATTTCTCCCCCGGGGGGCCCCATCGTGTTGTCCGGAGACGATCTCCCTTTGTTCCCGCCATCCGGTTATTCAGGGGACGAAAATCGGTCGGTGTTCCGGGAGAGGGCCTTCAATTCAAGGGGATGGGGAGGGGTCATTAATTCCGGAGTCTGCCGTCATCCGGTCCATTCCATCACGGATCAGTCCGTGGCAAAGGGCCATGAGTTCTCTGGTGGTGAGCCGGTCGACATCGTCCCGGCTGACTTCCGGCAGTACCCTCAACGCCAACCGCCGGTGGCCGGAAATCACGAGTCGGCCTTTGGGAATGGCCTGAGCCGTACCGTCGATGACGATGGGCAGAATGGGGGCTTTTGCCTTTTTGGCCAGCATGAAGGCGCCGGCGCGAAACGGTTTGATGCGCCCGTCCTCGGACCGCGTTCCTTCGGGGAACAGGAACACCGAGCTTCCTTCCTTCAGGGCCGCCCTGCAGTCTGCCATCATCTGGCGGATGCTGGTCGTGTCTTCCCGCTTTAGCCCGATGTACCGGTTGAGAACCATATTCCAACCCACGAAGGGTACGCGAAAAAGCTCCGCCTTTGCCACCCATTTGAAATGAAAAAAGAGCTGGTAGGCCATCAGAATGTCCACCAGGGACTGGTGGTTGGAAATGATGACATAGGTGCTGCGCGGATCAATGTGCTCCCTGCCCGATATGTCCACCTGCCAGAAGGGGTTGACCCGGAGGTAAAGGGCCGCCCAGAGACAGGAGTAACGGTGCAGAATAACCCGCCGCCGATCCCACCAGACCGTGCAGAGCCACAGGACGACTGCCACTGGAAAGAGAACCGAAGAGGAAATGATAAAAAACAACAGATATGCGGCGGAGAAGAGTCTCATCATCGCTGGTTGTTTATCCTGGCCGGTATGATTCGGATCGACAGGGCATCACATCCATTATTATAACACGGTGCGTCCTCCCGCGATAGGTCCGGCTGGGGTCCGGTTGGCCCAGGGGATCGATAGGCGCATGGGAAAGACACGGAACCCGATGGTGGTGGGGGGATAGGGAGATCATCGCCGAAAAAATGGAGATTAAACGATTGAATGCCTCTCGTTGACCGTTTGATGAATTGGGTTGACAATTTTTGATTGCTTGTGGTTGATTCAATGCCATCCTCCAAAAGCCCTTCTGAAAGCATCGGTCATGGACACCCAGGACACGTCTGGCCTCATACCGGCTCAGCGTCGAAGCCTCATCCTTGAGCTGATACGCCAAAACGGGGTGATTTCCGTCCAAGAGCTTTCCGATGTCATTGACGTTTCTCTGTCCACCATTCGCCGTGATCTTGCTTGGCTGTCAAGGACGGGCGCCGTGCACCGGAGCCACGGAGGCGCTGCCCTGAAGACCCGTCAGGCAACAACGTTCGAACCGGCCTATCAGGTGTCTTCGCGGGTCGCCCATCGAGAAAAGGCCGCTATTGGAAAACGGGCCGTCGAGCGGCTCGAGGCCCACCAGAGCGTCATTTTCGATTCCAGTTCCACCGTATTCGAGGCGGCTTGCCAGGTTGTCCGGCAGGAGCTGCCCCTCACCGCGGTGACCAACGACATTCGCATTGCGGGGCTGCTCGCCCAATGTCCGTCCATAAAGCTTATTGTGAGCGGAGGGTCCCTTCGGGAGGGATCCTACACCCTGCTGGGGGAGCCGGGAGCGACCTTTCTCCGAAGACTCCACGTGGATGTAGCCCTCATCGGCATTCATGCCATTACCGACGCCACCCTCTGCGATACGTCCACGGACGTCGCCGACGTCAAGCACCGGATGGCGGCGGCAGCCAAAAGGGTGCTGGTACTGGCGGATGCGGGGAAGTTTAGTTCCCTGGCCTTCTGTGATGCGATCGATCTTGAAGATGTGGATGAGATCATCACCGACCGGCGGCTCGACCCCGGGAGTCGCCGACGTCTTGAGAGGCAAGGCGTTCAACTGTATATCGCCGTCCCGGAGGCAGAGGATCCCGGCTCCCGATGATATTCGCCCCGGTGCGCACCGGGCCAACCGGTTTTAGGATCCCATGCAGGACCCACGCTTCCGGTCCGGCGCCACCGAAAAGGAGGATCACCCCTTGGTAAAAAAACTGACCCGATTCGATCTTCAACAAATGAAGGATGACGGACGCAGGGCCGTGTGGATGACGGCCTACGATTTCATCACCGCGCAACTGGCGGAAGAAGCCGGCATGGACATGCTCCTGGTTGGGGACAGCCTCGGAATGGCCGTTTATGGCTATTCCGGCACCGTGCCTGTCACCATGGACCAGTGCATCTATCACACCGAGGCCGTGCGCCGAGCCGCCCCAAACACCTTCGTGATCGGGGACATGCCCTTCGGGGCCTATCAGACCGGTGTCGCGGATGCCTGCCGCCATGCCATCCGCTTCCACAAGGAAGCCGGGGTCGATTGCATCAAATTGGAAGGCGGCACTCGAGTGTCATCGATCATCAGGGCGATCTCCGACGGCGGTATGCTGGTCATGGGCCATGTGGGGCTGACCCCTCAGAGCTCTGCCGCCATGGGTGGCTTCAGGGCTCAAGGGCGGACGGCCGAGAGCGCCCGGATCATTATCGATGACGCCAAGGCCGTTTTTGACGCCGGGGCTTTCTCCGTCCTTGTGGAAGGGGTGCCGCCGGAAGTAACGGCGCTCATCCGGCGCGAGATTCCCATCCCGGTTTACGGCATCGGCGCCGGTGACTGCGACGGCCAGGTCATGATCTGTTCGGACATTCTTGGTCTCTTCCAGGCATTCACTCCCAAATTCGTCAAGCGGTATGGAAATCTGGCAGAGGAATACCGAAAGGTGTTCGCCGCATACGCAGAGGACGTTCGAAGCGGCACATTTCCCGGGGAATCCCACGTCTACCGTATGGCGGAGGGCGAAGCCGTAAAATTGTCCCAAGACTGGAACCGATGACCATGTCTGATAGAGCCTTTTCCCTGGGATACGGAAAGGGGCAGATGGCTTTTGCCATCCCCGATGCCCACCTTCTTTACGAACTGGTGGGTCGAAACCGCAGGCCGCCCGTTGACTTGTCGGCAGCCTACCGGCATGCCCTGCAGCACCCCATCGACAGCCCGCCCCTGACGGAGATCGTCCGGCCCGGCGAAACCGTGGCCATCACGGTGAGCGACATCACCCGGGGCTGGCAGCGGAATCACCTCACCCTGCCCGTTCTCATCGATTGCCTGAACGAAGCGGGAGTCTCCGACGAGGACATCACCGTGATCATTGCTGTCGGCGCCCATCGGCAGAACACCCGCGACGAGGTCGTCGACCTGTGCAGTGAGACAGTCTGCCACCGGGTGCGGGTGGTCAACCATGATGCCTGGGACACGGCCAACATGGTCTTCTTTGGGAAAACGAGCCGGGGAACCGAGGTGGCCCTTAGCCGGATTGCCGTCGAGGCGGACCGGCTGATCCTGACCGGAGGCGTCATCTACCACTACATGGTGGGCTACGGGGGCGGGCGAAAAAGCGTTATGCCGGGCATCGCCTCCCTTAACACCATCCAACAGTGCCACATGTGGGCCATGGCCGATGACGTGGGAAAGGGCTCCAACCCTCTAGCAGCCAACATGAAAACCCGGGGCAACCCGGCCCACGAGGACATGATGGAGGTGGCGGCCTTCATCAAGCCTGACTTTATCGTCAACGTGGTGCCGAACCTGGACGGCGATATCACCGGGATCTTCGCCGGGAATTGGGTGTCGGCTTGGTGGGAGGCAACGCGCATGGTCGACGGGATCTTCGGGGTGTCCATCGGGGACCGGGCCGATATCGTCATCGCCTCCACCGGGGGCTATCCGAAGGACATCAACCTCTACCAGACACAGAAAACCATCGACAACGCCGTCTATGCAATGAAACCGGGGGGGGCGGCGATCATTCTGGCCGAGTGTCCTGACATCATGGAGCCCAGGGAGTTTTTCGACTGGTTCAACCATCCGTCGGCCCTGGATTTGGAACATGCGGTCAGGGACCATTTTCTCATTTCCGGCTGGGTGGCTGTCCGCCAGCTGGAGTATTGCCAACAGGGCACCATTATTCTCGTGACGGAGGAGCAGAATATGGAGCTGGCACGGCAGGCAGGAGTCATCCCGGTCACCAGCATGGCAGCGGCCTTACAGATGGCCTACGACAGTTGCGGCACCGATTCCCCCACCGTTACGGTCATGCCCCAGGGGGCGAATACTTTTCCCATCTTCGAGCCGGGACCGGCCTGATGATGGCCTGGTTTATCGTGAGTCCTTACCCGAACCCCAAACCACTCAGTACAAGGAGAAATTCATGGGCAAGCGAATGGCAGCAGTAGTGATTCTGGCAGCGATCTTGGCACTGATGGCGGCGCCGGCATCGGCAGCGACCGTCCTCAAACTTGGAACGTCCACCCAACCCTCCCATATTTACAACGTGGCGGCCGAGCACTTCGCCAAGATCGTCGCCGAGAAATCCAACGGAGCACTCGAGGTCCAGGTGTTCCCGGCGGCTCAGTTGGGCTCAGAGCGTGATATGGTGGAAGGGCTTCAGCTGGGGTCCCTCGAAATGACCCTGACCTCCACCGGCCCTCTGGGCAACTTCGTGCCCCAGGTCAAGCTCTTCAACCTTCCCTTTCTCTTCAAAGACCGGGAGACCTGTTACAAGGTGCTGGACGGCCCAGTCGGCACATCGATCGCCGACAAGTTTCCAAAGGTGGGCATCCGCTCCTTGGGCTGGTATGAAAACGGGTTTCGTAACGTCACCAACTCCAAGCGCGCCATTATGGCCCCCACCGACATGGACGGCCTGAAAATCCGGGTGATGGAGGACGATGTCTTCATTCTGACCATGAAATCGTTAGGCGCGAGCCCTCTGCCCATGGCTTTTGGAGAGCTCTATACCGCACTGGAGCAGAAGACCGTCGATGCCCAGGAAAACCCCCTGGCCGTCATTCATTCCTCGCGGTTCTTCGAGGTTCAAAAGTATCTGGCCATGACCGGTCATTTCTATTCGCCGGCGATGCTTCTTATCAGTGAAATCACCTGGAAGACCCTGTCGCCAGAGCACCAGAACATCATCACCGACGCTGCGGCTCAGGCGCGGGATTTCGAGCGGAAAATCTCTCTCGAGGCCGATCAGAAACTCGAAGCCGAGCTGAAGGCGGCCGGCATGACGGTCACCCATCCGGACAAGACTCCCTTTGTGGAGGCGGTTGCCGGTGTCTATGAAAACCCCTCCGTGCTGAAGGCCATCGGCGGGGGAGACGCAGCGGATGGACAACAACTGATCGAAGCGGTCCGAAACGCCTCGAACTGATCCCCTTTAGGCATTCGAACCTCATACTGCAGACGCCGGTGCGGCCGGAAGCTCCCGGCCGCACCAATGGTGTGAGCCGATGGGTTTCAACCTCTAACGATCGGGAACCGTGACCCATGCAAACCCTTCTGTTGTGGATGGACCGGATGATCAACTGGGTGCTGGCGCTCCTGATGGCCGCCATGGTGGTGGTCATCGCTGCGCAGGTCTGGTACCGTTTCGTTTTAAACGATCCCTTATCCTGGTCTGAGGAACTGGGGCGCTATCTCTTTGTCTGGATCTCATTTCTGGGAGCCGCCGCCGGGGTCCGATACCAGGTGCATTTGGGGATCGATCTCCTCCAGAAAGTGCTGCCACCCCAAGCTTACAGGATCATGGTCATTCTGATGAACGTCATCATTCAGTTGTTTCTGGTGACCATCATCTACTGGGGATTCAAGATTCTGGGGATCATCCGATTCCAGACCAGCGCCTCCATGAACGTCTCCATGCTCTATCCCTATCTGGCCGTGCCGGTTGGGTGCATATTCATGCTGATCAACTCCTTGAGGGTATCCGCCGCCGCCCTCCGGGGACGTCGCCTGGACCGGGAGGTGACCCTGTGACCGTCATTCTGTTCTTCGTCCTCCTTGTCTGCTTCGTCGTGGGCATGCCCATCGCCTTTTCCCTCGGAGTGGCATCGGTGGCCACCCTCCAGTTCGGTTCCAACTTGCCCCTGACCCTTGCGGCACAGCGGCTGTTCACTGGCACCGACTCCTTTCCACTGATGGCGATTCCCTTTTTCATGCTGGCCGGGGAACTGATGGAATCCGGAGGCATCTCCCGGCGGCTCTTCGATTTCGCCCATGCCCTGGTGGGATTCGTCTTCGGCGGACTGGCCATGGTGGCGGTGGTCGCGGCCATGTTCTTTGCGGGCATCTCCGGCGCCGCTGCGGCAGACACCGCCGCGGTGGGGGCGGTCTCTATTCCGGCCATGATCCGAAACGGCTATCAGAAAGGATTTGCCGCGGCGGTTCAGGCGGCAGGGGGGTCTATCGGCGTCATCATTCCTCCCTCCATTCCCATGATTATCTTCGGTGTTGTGGGCGGGGTGTCTATCGGCAAGATGTTCATGGGCGGCTTTATTCCAGGCGCCTTGATCGGAGGTGGGCTCATGCTCACCAGCTATTTCATGGCCAAACGGGCCGGCTACCAGAAAGAAACCTTCCTGGGCTTCCGGGAAATCGGGCGGACATTTTTAGGGGCGATTTGGGCCCTGCTCATGCCCATCATCATCCTGGGGGGCATTCTGGGGGGTATTTTTACACCCACCGAGGCGGCGGTGGTGGCGGCCCTCTACGGTCTCGCCGTGGGGTTCTTCATCTACCGAGAACTTCGGGTCAAGGAGCTGCCCCGCATCTTCGCCAAGGCGGCCATCTCCACCTCTACGGTGATGCTGCTCATCGCCACCGCCAACATCTTCGGTTGGATTCTGACCGCCGAGCGGGTGCCCCAGAACGTCGCCGCCTATCTGGTGACACTCACGGCTTCCAAGCACGTCCTCTATGCCCTGATCCTGGCCTGTCTTCTCGTGGTGGGGACCTTTATGGAGACATCGGCGTCGCTTATCATTCTGACCCCGGTTTTCCTGCCGGTGGTAGAGCAGTTCGGTATCGATCCAGTCCACTTCGGGGTGATTATGGTAACGGCACTGGCCATCGGCATGCTGACACCGCCTCTGGGCATCTGTCTGTTCATTTCATGCAACATCGCCCGGATCGAACTGTCGGAGATCATTCGATTCATCCTGCCCTTTCTGGCCATCATGATCGGCCTGCTGGTCCTGATGACCTACGTACCCGACATTATCCTGTTCATCCCCAATTTATTTGGAGAATAACCCTATGCCCGAGGTCACGTTCCCTTTCGGCGGCGGAAGCCTGTCCGTCGATGTTCCGGACCGAAATCTGGCTGAGGTTTTAAGCCCCAGGCCTTCCCGACCTATCGACGACTTGCCGGCGGCCATTTCGGCCGCCTTCGACAGCCCCATCGGACATCCGCGGCTCGAGGAGTGGGTTCAACCCAGCGACCGGGTGCTGATCGTCAGCGACGACATCACCCGTCTGACGCCCTGTGATCAAATCATTCCGCCCCTGCTCGATCGCCTGAACGCCGCCGGGGTGCCGGACGAGCGGATTTCCTGTATCATGGCCCTGGGAACCCATCGATACATGACCGAGTCCGAGATGGTTCAAAAAGTCGGAGAAACCGTCTACCGGCGGATTCTCGTGATCAATCACAAATGGCGGGACCCGAAGGTTTTGGTGGATCTGGGCGCCTCCGAAAAGGGCACCCCTTTGGTGGTGAACCGGTCGGCGGTGGAGGCGGATGTGGTCATTGGGTTGGGGGCAATCGTTCCCCACCACATCCCGGGCTTTTCCGGTTCCTCCAAGATCATCCAGCCGGGTATCAGCGGATCCCGGACCACCGCGGAAACCCACCTGCTCTCCTGCGACGGCGGGGGGGACTCCTTTCTCGGCGTCGAGGACAATCCGGTGCGCCGTGACATGGACCATATGGCCGATCGGGTCGGAATGAAAACGATTTTCAACGTGGTCATGGACAGTCAGGGGGCTGTGGTCGGCGTCTTTTTCGGGGAGATGCGCAGTGCGTTCCGGAAGGGGGTGGAACTGGCCAGAGAGATCTACGGTATCCCCTACCGAGACGTGCCTGACGTCGTGATCGCTAATGCCTATCCTTGCGAGCTTGATTTCTGGCAATCCCACAAGGCTCAGTATCCGGCTCAGCGGATGATCCGTCCCGGCGGCACCATCATCGTTTGCACGCCGGCGCCGGAAGGGGTCAGCCCCGTGCACACTGAATTGCTCGAGTTTACGAACTGGCCTTCCATCGACATCAAAACGGCCTATCGGGAAGGCCGGCTCACCAACGGGGTGGCCTGCGCACTGGCTGTCGCATGGGCCATGGTGAGGGAAAAAGCATCGGTCATTCTTTTCTCTCCCGGCATCCCGGAACCGGACAAAAGCCGGTTGGGACACACCCACGCACCGTCACTGGAATGGGCGGTGGCGGAAGCCATTCGCCGGCAGGGCCGGGATGCCCGGATCTCCGTACTGACCCATGCCCCGGATATGCTGCCCGTCGGGCCGGCGGCCTGAGAAAGAGGGCCCCCGAGCCTTATGAACCGAAACGACATCCATGTGGCGGTAGTGGCCGATGATCTGACCGGAGCGGCCGACACCGGGGTTCAATTCCGCTCAGTTGCGGAGCCATTTCACCTGTTACGGTCGGAACCCCGGATGGGGGCCGGCGTCTCCGAGGCGCCGAACGGCCTGGCCTTGTATACCAACTCCCGGCACGATTCCCCCGCAGCGGCGGGCCGCAAAGTCCGACAGGCTGCCGATCTCATCAAGAGGTATTCCCCCAGGGTCGTCTATAAAAAAGTCGACTCCTGTCTGAGGGGCAATATCGGTCCCGAAATCGATGCGCTCCTGGACGCTCTCGAGTGCCGGGTGAGTTTCGTCGCCCCGGCATTGCCGGATCAGGGTCGGACCACGGAAAACGACGTTCACCGGGTTCGAGGCGTGCCGGTGGCGGAGAGCGAGCTCGCCATGGACCCCCTTTCCCCGGTATCGGAATCCCGGCTCTCTTGGCTGCTGGCCGCCCAGAGCCGGTATCCTGTCGGACGAGTGGGCCTGGAGGATGTGACCGCCGGCCCGGAGCGGCTTCGTGAGGCCATCGGGTCCCGGATGGGTGAGGGGTGCCGGCACATCGTCTTCGATGCCGTCGAAACCGTCCATTTAGACGCCATCGCAGCCGCGGCCAACCGGTTTTCCCCGGGCGCCCTTTTGGTGGGATCCGCCGGTCTTGCCGGCAGCCAGGCGTCCTGGCTGCAGCAGAAGACCCGGACATCGGTGCCGCCACCTCCCTGCCGCCTTCACCGGATGCTGTGGATCTGCGGATCCGCGACGAAGGTGTCGCTCCGGCAGGCAGAAGCCCTGAGGGACCGGACGGAGGTCGACCCGATCGTATTGCCGGCGGCCATATTGGCCGATGCCGAAAGTGCCTCGGATCGGGACGGTTTCGTCGACCGGGTGATCGCCGGATGGGAGAAGGGGGTTCGGATGATCTTGATCGAGCCTTTCGGCAAGGGGCCATCCTATGATCCGAACCTGGTGGCCTCGGGAATCGGGGCGATGGCGGCTGACATCTGCCACCGTTCGTTGCCCGACGGCCTGTTTCTGACTGGAGGAGATACTGCCGAAGCTGTCTGGCGGTGCCTCGAGGCTTCCGCGATCGGCCTTGAAGGAGAGGTATTGCCGGGTGTGATTCGAGGTCACTGGATCGGAGGCCCCATGAACGGCCGGACGGTGATCACCAAGGCCGGTGCCTTCGGTGATCCGGAAACCCTGTTCGAGCTCTATAATCAATTGGTGAAAAGGGTGACGCAATGAGCACAAGCCACCGTCCGATTCTGGGCATAACCATGGGAGATCCCGGGGGGATCGGCCCTGAAATCTGCGCCAAGGCACTGACGGGCGATGTCGCCTACGATATCTGCCGCCCCCTCGTCGTCGGGGATGCCGGGGTCATGCGTCATGCCGTGAATTTTTGCGGATTGGAACTCGATGTCTTCCCCGTGGTAAAACCGTCTGATGGAACTTACCGCAAGGGGCGGATCGACGTCCTGGACCTGACCAACATGCCGGTGGCCGATCTACGGCACAAGACCGTGACGCCGCTTCAGGGAAAGGCCTCATTCGAGTACGTCGCACGGGCGATTGACCTAGCCCTTGCCGGCGACATCGACGCCACGGTGACGGGACCCATCAACAAGGCCTCCATCAATGCCGCCGGATTTCATTACGCCGGCCACACCGAAATATACGCCGATCTCACCGGCACCCGGAACTACACCATGATGCTGGTCGAAGGGGAGTTCCGGGTCACTCACGTGTCCACCCATGTTTCCTTGAGGGAGGCCTGTAACCGGGTAAAGAAGCAGCGGGTGGAAACGGTTGTCGACCTCACCCATGACGCTTTGACCCGGCTGGGCATTCCCAAGCCGCACATTGCCGTCGCCGGTCTGAATCCCCATTGCGGGGAGGGTGGGCTCTTCGGAACCGAGGACGATCGGGAGATCGCGCCGGCTGTAGTGGCTGCCCGTGGTAAGGGGAGGCGGGTCGAGGGGCCGCTTCCGGCCGACACCGTCTTCTCCAAAATGCGGGGAGGTATGTTCGACGCCGTGGTCGTCATGTATCACGACCAGGGCCATATTCCCACCAAGCTGGTGGGATTTCAGTACGACGACACCACCGGCACATGGGGCCAGATGGCAGGTGTCAACGTCACCCTGGGACTTCCCATCATCCGAACTTCCGTGGACCACGGCACCGCCTTTGGAAAGGCTGGTGAGGGCCGCGCCAACCCCCAGTCCATGATCGAGGCGATCAGGCTTGCCGCCTTGATGGCCCGGTGACAACCGACGGGGCCCGTATCACAGAGGAGGCCGCACGCGCAGCCGGAGAATCCTGAGCCGCCCGGCTCGATCTGCCGGCCATTCTGGCCAATGGCGGACCGATGCTGGTAGGGCCGGAGATCGCCGGCCGCACCTCGGACTCCACCTCCATCATCGACGCCGTGGGTCGTCTTCATATATGGTGAGATCACCGATGCGGATCTGGTGGGTATGGAGGATGTCTGTGCTCCCACCTGCGGTTCCTGCTCCTTTCTTGGCACCGCCAACACCATGGGATGTATTGCCGAGGCCCTGGGCATGTCTCTCATCGGAAGTGCCATGATTCCGGCCACCCACGCCCGCCCGATCCCATGGGATCAACCGACCGCGGTGCCGTCATCTGTCCTTGATGTCCTCAAAATCAAGGGGATCCCTTTATTATTGCGTCCCAAGCGTTACCTTCATTTCAGTTATCGTCGATGAGGGATTCAAGCCGCCCTTTATCCATTTGGAAATCATTCCGTCAACGGAGGGGGTGACCCCATGGGTCGACCCGTCGCCGCGGCCATTGTCGCGCTGTGGATGGTCATCTTTTTCAACACCCGTGCCCACGAGGCGGGCGCCCGTCCGGCAGACATGCTCCTTTACAACGGGCGGTTCCATACGATGAACGACCGTCAGCAACTGGCGAGTATGGTTGCCGTGGTCGGGGAGCGTATTGTCCATGTAGGAGGTGCGGGCGATGTGGACGAGTGGCGGGGGAACGCCACCCGTCTGATCGATCTCGAGGGCCTAACCGTGGTCCCGGGTCTGATCGAAAGCCACGGGCATCTCCTGGCCATAGGGCACGCTCGGATGATGCTGGATCTGAGCGGGGCCGAGAGCTATCCCGAACTCGTCCGGCAGGTGGCGTCGGCGGTGGAGACAACTCCTCACGGCCAATGGATTTTAGGGACGGGATGGCATCAGAGCAAATGGGACCCACCGCCGGATACCGTGGTCAAGGGGTTTCCGGTCCATCAAGCCCTTAGCCGGGTCAGTCCCTCTCATCCGGTCTTCCTCACCCATGCCAGCGGTCACGCCGGGCTGGCCAATGCCATGGCCATGACCCTAGCGGGCATTACGCCCCAAACCGAGGTCGACGGCGATGGAGAGATCATTCGGGGAGGGGACGGAACGCCCACGGGCGTCTTTACCGAGCGTGCCCAGGGGTTGATCCGACGGGCCATACCTGAGGCCACGCAGGCGCAGAATCGACAGGCCCTCTCCCTGGCCATTTCCGAAGCGCTCCAAAACGGGATCACCAGCTTCAGGGATGCCGGCTCCGGCAGGGAGACCATCGACCTGTACCGATCGTTTCTCTCCGAAGGCCGCTTGGGGGTGAGGCTATGGGTCATGGTGGACGGGAGTGACGGCGGACTGGTGGAGGAGTGGCTGGAAAAGGGGCCCGAAATCGACTCGGGCAACCGATTCCTTACCATCCGGGCCTTCAAGCTGTTTGCCGACGGGGCCCTGGGTTCCCGGGGCGCCTGGCTTCTATCTTCTTACGCCGACCGGCCGGGGCACTTCGGCCATCACCTGGTCCCCATGGAAGACCTCTACCGACTCTCGACGGCCGCATTGAAAAGGGGGTTTCAGCTCTGCGTGCATGCCATCGGCGACCGGGCCAACCGCGAGGTGTTGAACCAATTCGAGCGTGCCTTTGACGCCTATCCCGCCCAGGCTAAAGACCACCGCTTCCGGATCGAGCACGCCCAGCACATCGATCCGGTGGATATTCCCCGTTTTGCCAAGATGGGGGTGATTGCCTCGATTCAGGGGATTCATTTCTCTTCGGATCGCCCCTGGGCCATCGACCGCTTGGGCAGGGACCGTATCGATCACGGGGCCTATCCATGGCAGGCGCTTCTGGCCTCGGGGGCGGTTGTGGTCAATGGCACGGATGCCCCGGTGGAGCCCCTCAACCCCATTGCCTCCTTTTATGCGTCGGTCACCCGAAAAACCCTCGACGGTCGACCCCAGGGTGGTTTCGAGCCCCACCAGCGCATGAGCCGCCACCAGGCGTTGAGATCCTATACTCTGGATGCGGCCTTTGCCGGATTCGAGGCGGCGGTCAAGGGATCCATAGAAACCGGAAAGCTGGCGGACTTTACCGTGCTTTCCCGGGATATCATGACCATTCCCGAAGAACGGATTCTCGGTACCCGGGTCGAAATGACCATCATCGGAGGGCGCATTGTCTATTCTAGAGGGGAGCGACAAGGGGCATCCGTCGCCCCCGTGCCGGCGACATGGACGGTCAGGAGATATCCATGATCCTCACATCCACCTCCCGGACCCGGTCAGCCCGCTTAACCGTAATGCGGATGGTTTGACCGATGCCTGCGGCCTCGATGATTCGAGAAAAATCCACCAGATCCTTGACCGACTGACCGTTTG
This sequence comes from uncultured Desulfobacteraceae bacterium, assembly GCA_942491115.1. Taxonomy (GTDB): domain Bacteria; phylum Desulfobacterota; class Desulfobacteria; order Desulfobacterales; family UBA5852; genus CALNZV01. Next base: position 573,624 of record CALNZV010000020.1, on the reverse strand, counting down.
CTCCGATGATGACATCCCCCAGGACCCGCTCACGGTAGTCGATGCCCTCCAGGCCTGCCCGCTCCGCTTCGGACCCGGGAAGCACCCGGTCGATGACCACACCCACGACGCCTAAGCTTGCGGCCGCTTCCGCATCGAGGACGGTGATGCCGATTCCGGGGCGGGGGACCTTTCCGCTGCTGATCAACTGAGGAACCACCAGATTGATGGTGTCCACGGGCACGGCAAACCCGATGCCGGCAGAGCCTCCGGACCCCGAAATGATTGCGGTGTTGACACCGATCAGTCGGCCGGCGGAATCCAGCAGGGGACCGCCCGAGTTGCCCGGATTGATGGCGGCATCGGTTTGAATGACGCCCACCACTTCCCGGCCGCCGGTGGTTGGCAGGCGGCGGTCCAGTGCGCTGACGACACCGGTGGTGAGGGTTCGCGACAAGCCGAAGGGATTGCCGATGGCATAGACGGCTTGACCCACCTGGAGGTCGCCGGCGGTTCCAATGGGGAGGGGGTAAAGACCCGACGGCACGGAGCGCAGCCGGATGACTGCCAAATCATGGTCCGGAGATGAACCCACCAGGGTGGCGTCGATGGCTTCACCGGAATCCAGCCGGACACGAATCCGCCTGGACCCTTCTATGACGTGGTGGTTGGTGACGACATGGCCGAGGGCATCCCATAAAAATCCGGAGCCCGCCCCTTGCCTCAACTGCTGTGTTCCGAAAAACCCGCCGACGGCATTTTCGGTGAAAATGTAAACCACCGATGGGGACGCGTTGTTGAAGATAGCGATAGTGGACTGCTCGACGGCGGCCAGATCCCCCCGGGGGGACACCGTCCGGGGCGGGGACTCAACGGGGACTTTCCGGCCCGGGAAATGATAATAGGCGACGGCCGAGACAATGACCAAAATAACCGCTGGCAGGAGAAAGCGTTTGGCGTTCATCCCTGGTGAAATCCTTTCGCCACGGCTGTCGGTCGGGTTTGTCGGGGAAACGATGACCCATTCACAGGCATGGCGGTTGAGGTGTCCGACCCGATCGCTTCCCGTCGCACTCCGCTATGGCCGGAGAATGATTTTCCCAAGTTGTTTGCCGTCCATCATGAGACGGTAAGCGGCGTGGATGTTTTCCAACGCGAACACGCGGTCCACCAGCGGCGTCAACCGGTGGTCTTCGAACAGGTTGACCATACCCGCAAAATCTTCCGGGCTGCCCATGGTCGATCCCTTAAATGTCAGTTGTTTGAAGAAAAATCGGTAGACATCGATGTCTTCGATGGGGCCGGCCGTGGCCCCGTAGGACACCACCCGGCCTCCGGGTTTCAGAAGGTTCAGCATGGGGCCGAACGCCTTCCCCCCCGCCCCGTCGACGATGAGATCGACGCCACCGGTCTTCTCAAGAATCGCATCCATCCATCCCGGCGACCGGTAGTTGACTCCGACCTCCGCTCCCATCTTCCGAGCCGTTTCCAATTTCTCATCGCTGCTGGACGTCGTTACCACCCGAGCCCCCATAGCGATGGCCATCTGGGTGGTGAGGGCCCCCACCCCTCCTCCGAAACCCGTGACCAAAATCACATCCTCCGGTGTTGCCTTTCCCTGGGTGACGAGGGCTCGAAATCCGGTCAGTCCGGCAAGGGGCAGGGCGGCGGCGAGTTCATCGGAAAGGTACCCGGGTTTTTCGACGAGATTTCCCACCGGGACGCATACCTGCTGGGCAAAGGTGCCGTTGGCGGGCATCCCCAGGATGTGGTAGCCGTCTCCCTGGACCCTGGAATCGTCTCCCCAGTTCATGCTTGGGTTGATGATGACGGTTTTACCGACCCATTTCTCGTCGGCCTCGTCTCCGACGGCCATTACGATGCCGCATCCGTCCGATCCCGGCACGGCCGGCAATCGGATGCCGGGATACATACCGTGAAGAATCCATACATCCCGGTGGTTCATGGCCGCAGCCTCCACCTGCACGACGGCCTCACCCGGGTTGGGGCGGGGGTCGTCGATATCTTCCAAAACGAGGTTGTCGAGGTCTTTTTTCCCGTGCAATACTGCTGCCCGCATGGCCGCCTCCTTATGTCGATGATGGATATGGCATTGTGGCCGGGCGGGGCCGCCCTGACGGGTGGACCCATCCGGTTGCTCGCCGCTGTCGGGAATCATAGTGGGTTACCGGGTTTGGGGCAAGCCGACAGAAGGATTTTTTCAGTGGTGGCATCCGTTGACGGTCGTCGACGCCTGGATAACGACCCCTTTCTCCGACCGTTACCGATCCAGGATTCTGGGGCGTTGCCCAAAGATCGACCCTCCAGCGTTAAATCGTGAAGCCCTGTCGTCTGGGAATACCCGACAAAAGGCCTATTGTTTCGGAGCCCGAGGGCAGTATATTGGGAATTGCCCTCGCCTCAACCGTTGTGGTATGATCTGCGCCATTGAGTTAATGCCGTTATCCCAGAATCCAACCAGCCAGACATGAAACCACCGATTCTGCGCTACCCTGTAGCCCTGCCGGACGGAACCGAATTGATGCCCGCCGGTACCCTCTTGACGAGAGAATCCCTGGAAGAGGCGATTCATCGCCGGGAGAAGACAGACTACCCCGGGGTGCGCCTGTTTGACCACGGATCGCTCCTCACGGACCTTCATCGGTTCTGTCGAGAAGCGCCCTATGACCGGATGTTCTCCAACAAGAGACAGGTGGCGGGTGTTTTCGACCTGATGGCACAGATTGAGCTGGTCGCCCCCCTTCTTGCCATTCTGGATCGGTTCAAGAGAGAGGATCCTTACACCTACCGGCATATCCTCGTGGTCTTTGCCCTCTCGATTCTTTTAGCTCAGGATCTCATTACCGCCCCCTCCCTGCCGGCCCGCCAGGCGGTGGCCGCGACCACCCACGATTTTGGGAAACTCTGCGTGCCCATGGCCATCCTTAAGAAACAAACGCCCCTCACCCGCCGAGAGCGGGACTACCTAAGACACCACGCTCTGGGGGGCTATGTGCTTTTGAGCGTTTTCTTCAACGATCCAGACCACCCTGCCGCCGTTACCGCCAGAGACCACCATGAGCGACGGGACGGCTCCGGCTATCCGTCGGGATTGCTCCTGAAAGATCCCCTGGTCGAGATCGTGGCGGTGTCCGATGTCTTCGACGCCTTGATTGCCCGTCGTCCTTATCGGCCGACCTCCTACGATCTGCGGACCGCCCTCGAGGAAATTACCCACATGGCAGAAGAAGGGCGCTTCCGATGGGATGTGGTTCAGGCGCTTGTCAGCCTCAATCGTAGCGACCGGCCCGACTTCGATTCCTGCACGATCTCAGGTGAACGGCGCGGGACCCCCCCTCAAGACAACCTCTACGACCGCATCCAGATCGAAGACGATTCCGCATAAGGCGTGACCCTTTATTTGACCGCCGGTATCCGAGCGACCGCGGCCCGGAAGCTACCGGCACCGGTCTGGGTCTTCCAGCGTCTTCGGACTTGATTATGGGAAAGGCGGTCATACCCTTTTTGTAAATACTTTTTTCAGAAAGGAGACGGATATGCCTTCACTTCGATACATCATTATCGGCATCGTGCTCGGGTTGTTCTCGTTGTCGGCCGGAGCAACGATTCCCTCCTTCGCGGCCGAGAGCTACCAGGTCGATTCTTCCCACGCCTATGCCATGTTCCGAGTCAAGCACCTGGGAATCGGCTATTCCTACGGTCGCTTCGAGGAGCCGACCGGTAGCTTCACCATCGACGAGGCCATGCCGGAAAACAGTGCCATCGAGATGCAACTGGATGCCAGCAAAGTGGATACCGATGTGGAAAAAAGGGACAAGCATTTGAGGAGCCCTGATTTCTTCGATGTGGAAAAGCACCCTCATATCACCTTCAAGAGTACGGCATTCAAAAAGGTCGATGACACCCATTTCGAAGTGACCGGAGACCTGACACTTCTCGGGACGACCCAACCGATAACGGTGACAGCCGTGGATACGGGATCCGGGAAGGATCCGTGGGGCAATTACCGGCGGGGGTTTGAAACCGTTTTCACGATCAAGCGAAGCGATTTCGGGATGACATTCATGGCCGACGGAGTCAGCGATGAGGTGGAGATCACCATCAGCGTGGAGGGCATCCGCCAGTAGGCCCATGTCCAGGCAGCCACTACCCTCGAAAGGTGCGATGACCGGATGGATTCTTGTGTGGAATACCACCCTACTGCGCCTGCTCGTCCTGCTGGTATCGATCACGCCGACATCGGTTTCCGCCGATGGGCCATACGAGCAACTCATCGTTTTCGTTCACTCGGGAGCGTCCGATGTGGACAAGGTGTTCCGCGAAGTTCAGCTGCCCGACATCCGCAAGGCGGCCGACGACATGGGTGTGTCGATTCATCTGGTTGAGGTGGCTGGCGGCGTTCCCGAAGCGGTGACCATTACCCCCCTTATGGTCTATCAAAACCACCGGGGAAGATCCATTTACCAAGGGCGAACCACCACCCCGTCACGACTCCGCCATTTCATCCGTACCTCCCGTTTCATACCCCAGGGGGACGACCCCAACCGTCGCGAGGCTATTCCGATATGGGCTGCCGGGCGTTCGAGCATCTGGGCGCCCATTAAAATATCGTCGGTCACCGGCACCCCTCCCGACCCATACGACGATGCGGCCTTTAAATCGGAAGCCTTAAAGAGCATTTTCGAGGGTATGGAGCGGTTTGCGCCTCGATCCACGGTGTCGTTGGGCCGGGGAGACCGTGGATTCTACATGGACTTCTACCCATGGCGGTCCCAGGACGGCACCTTGTTTCTCTCCCTTGCCCTCTATTCCCAGTTCCACTGCAAGGAGCCGGTGTACGTGAAAAAAATAGATCCCCTGGTTGGGCCATGGGAAGACCGGAACGCCCTGTTTCGGGAGGCTGGGCGGCTCATGGAGGAGGCCGTCGCCAGACAAATTCAGCTCCCTCAGTCGGGGGATGCCTTTGACCCCGTCGCTCGGACGGTCCCCACTCGGGACTGGAACGCCATCGGATTCCCTTTGCCTCCAGAGCCTCCCGGTACCGCCGGGAATTCAGGTCCGGCTGCCCCCCTCGGATCCCACTGGACTTTGGCCGCCCCCGGGCCCGGGGATCCCCCGATCATCCAGTTTCGGTTCCCCGCGCCGTTAGACAACTACACGGGAGAGGTGACCGCCGCCTCAGGTGCCTTGACCCTTCCCGAAGGGTTGAACCTGGACGGTGCTTCCGGTTTTGTCGAAGTGGACACACGATCTAGTATCACCATGGGGGAACCCACCCTGGACGAGGCCATTCGCGGCAGTCTTCTCCTCTACACCAGGGAATATCCGGCTTCCCGATACGATATTTCCCGCGTGTCCAGCGATGACGAGATTGCCTACGGCCAACTGTCGCCTGGTGTGGTTTCCGGGACCTTTACCCTGAAAGGCAAGAGCGTTGCGCTGGAGTGCCCCGCGGAGTTCGAGCCGGTCATCGGCGAGGGAGGAGAACCCCGCCTCATCGTTCGAACCGCATTTTCGATCGATCTGAGGGAATTCGACATCGAGGGCGCTGAGGGCCCTGCACCGGCCCGGCATACCCTTATTTTCGATGTGAACCTTTTCCTGCATCCCCGGACCCTGTAGGCAAACAGGGCTGCTTCGACAGCGGGGGCGAATGATGAGCGGATCGATATGCTGATCGAGGCGGTCACTGGAACCCTTGGGCGACGATGGATTCTGATTTTGATGGCTGCCGCCCTCTCCCACGGGCTCGAATGGGGGGATCCGGATCGGTTCGAGGGCCTGCGCCATCGACTATCCGATCCCCTGTTTACCCACCACTTCCGACCCGATCCCGCCGACTCCCACACACCATCCCGTCTCGTTCACGTGGATGCCAACTATTACCTCAACCGGTCAATCCACGGTCAGGTGATCCGGCGGCTGACAACCCTTGGGGCTGGACCTCTGGTCATCGACCATGTCTTTGACGGCCCGGGCGACGGGGTTGAAGACGAGGCCTTGGCCAGGGCTGTCGAGTCATCGGGAAGGGTTATTTTGGGGGTCGAACCGGATTTGGTGCCGTCCGACCATGGACTGCGGGAGACCGTGGAGTCGCGTCCGCCGGTCTCCTGGACTCTGGATGTCCGGGGAGACACCGATAATCTGCCCGCGGGTCGGACCCTTCGGACTCCTTATGCCTCCATCGCTGCCGAGGCAGGGGGTTACGGTTTCGTAAATCTGATTGCGGACCCGGACGGTATCCTCCGCCGGGTGCCTCTGGTGGTCCGCTCTGGCGATACCTATGTGCCCAGTCTGGCTCTGCGGGCCGTCTGCGAGGCGGAGGGCGTTTCACTGGATCGGGTGGTCGTCGATCTAGGGAGGGCGGTTCGACTGTCGGATGCATCGGGGCGGCTTCAACGGAGGATTCCCATTGACCGACGAGGCCGTGTGATTCTGGATGTGGGCCGATGGCCCGAAAGCCTCCGGCACATCAGCTACAGCGAAATTCTTGAAACGGAGGGGGATCCGGGCCTGGCGGGGTCCGTCGCCATTTTTTCGGAGACGGGCGGCCAACCCATCCGGGTGCTGCGGGGTCCCGGGCCCGACATTATGTCGACAGGCGTGATCCACGGAGCGCTGATTCACGCCATTCTTTCCAACACGGTCGTCAAACCGGCCCCCTGGGCCTTTACCCCCCTGATCGAACTGGCACTTCTCGGCGCGGTGTTTCTCCTGTCCTTCCGCTCCTCCACCCCGGTCTTTGCCGTCGGGGCTCTGGCGGTGGGAATCGGATATATCGGCATCGCCACAATGGCTCTCTGGGCGTTTCGTCTTCTACTCCCGGTGGTGATCCCTATTGTATCTGTTATCTTATCGACGGGCGCCATCGTGGGGATGATCACCATCGAGAAAGCCGCCTTGTATGCCCGAAACGAAAGGGCTCGCCGGGCAGCCGAGGGGGAATTGGAAATCGGTCGTCGGATCCAGAAGGGGTTTCTTCCAAGCGTTCTTCCCAATATCGAGGGGTGGGAGATGGCCGTTCTTTTCGAACCGGCCCGTCAAGTCAGCGGGGATTTTTACGACGTGTTCCCCATGGCGGGTGGGAAACGCTATGGTCTCGTCATTGCCGACATCTGCGACAAAGGGGTTGGCGCCGCCCTCTTTATGGCCATCTTCAGAAGCCTCATTCGTGTGCTTTCCGGAGCCGACGGCGGGCTGGCTGCCCCAGGAGACTCATCTGGATTGTCATCCGATACCCTCCTCCTTCGCACCGTGACTACCGTAAACCATTATATCGCGGTAACCCATGGCGAGGAGGGGATGTTCGCGACCCTCTTTTTTGGTGTCCTCGACCCCTCATCAGGAAAGCTGGTATACGTCAACGGGGGGCACGAGCCCCCGGTCGTTACCGGGAGAGGGGTCGTGAAAGACCGTCTCCGGCCTACGGGTCCTGCCGTCGGGGCCTTTTCCGATGCCCGCTTTCGATCGGCGGAAACCGTCCTTCTTCCGGGCGACGGGTTGATCGGGCTGACGGACGGTGTGGTGGATGCCGTCAATGGCGACGGGGCTCCCTTCGGCAGCGAGCGGCTGGAGGCCTTTATCGGCAGCGCATCCACTTCGGCGGGCGGCCAAATCGCCGGTTTACAGGACGCTTTGAAACGACATGTGGGAACGTGCCCCCCCACCGATGACATTACCTGCATCGCCGTGAGGCGGGTTGGGGACTGACATCCGTCGACGGTAGCCTCGGTTATCGAGAAAAACCGATGATCGCCTTGATCAGAAGAAACGACAGCCTGAGAATCATCGCACTGACCTGCCTTCTGGCCGTTTTGTCCTTAGGGCTTCTGTCATGCCGGTCACCGGTTCGCTCATCGCACCTGCCGGCAACCGCTGTTGCACCGGACATCCATTTCAATGCGCTCTTTTCAAGCCATGGCCCGGGGTGGACGGGAGGGGATGCCACCCAATCGGTTTCGCTCCCGGACGGGAGCACCCTGTGGCTGTTTGGGGACAGTTTTCTGGGGCGGATTCGACCGAACGGTTCCAGATCGCCAATGTCGCCAATGGTGAGAAACTGCCTGGTGCTGCAGAGGGGAAAGCACCTTACGACCCTCCACGGGGGACCGGTCGACAGCCCGTCCGCCTTTTTTCCTGCCGAGTCACCCTCCCGATGGTACTGGCCGGGTGACGGAGTGGTTGAAAACCGCCGGATCCGGGTGTTCCTTCACCGGTTTTTCCAACAGTCCCCTGGGATGTGGGGGTGGAAATGGGTGGGGACAGAGATCGCCTCCCTTGCCTACCCCTCCCTCGACCTGGAGGCCATCGCCCCCCTGGCATACGACAATGGTGTTATGTATGGCGTGGCCCTTCTGGAGGCGACCCGATACACTTATGTGTTCGGCACGAAAGACCAGGGAGGCGGAACGGTCGCCCACGTCGCCCGGGCCCCCAGGGGAGATCTCGGCGGCTCCTGGTCGTTCTGGGATGGCCGCGGCTGGTCCCTTCACTCCGCATCGTCCCAGGGCATATTGACTGGGGTCTCCGTTCAATACGGCGTTACGGCGTGGGGTGATGATGGCTTTGCCCTTATCACCATGGACCGGCGCCAGCCGTTTTCGCCCGACCTGGTGCTGTATGTGTCTCCCGAGCCCCAAGGGCCATGGAACGGCCCCATTCTGCGCTATCGAGCACCCGAGGCCGACGAGGACGTGGCGGCTTACAATCCGTCGGTCCATCCTCAGTTTACGGAGGCGGGTCGCCTCCTATTGTCCTACAACCTCAATCATGTCCGCAGCCCGGACGCCCTCTATCTGGATGCAACCATTTATCGCCCCCGATTTCTAAGGGTTGAACTTCCTCACTGACTCCCGTCGCGTCGGCGCTTCCTGGACGATCTTACAACAGAGACGATCCCTCCCGCCTCCATTTGTGAGCGAAAAAGCCGTCGGAAGCGGTGCCTGTCACGTGGTTCAGGCGTGAACCGGTGGACACGGCCGAGGAGTCGATTTAAGGCCGATCACGGGTGTCTTCTCGCTCGTTGACGGCCTGGTCGGGAGCGGGCATCCGGTGTCGTCGGATAAAGTCTTTCATGTAGTGGGGCATCTGGTCGTGGAGAAGATAGTCCTTGAAGTCCGCTTCCACCCTGGAACGAGGGATACTCCAGACCTCGGCAGCCCGAAGGAAGAGATCATACTCGCTGATGCCGCCGGTCCTTGCCAAATGGGAGAGGTATTCACCGTCGCTCAGGGGGCTGCGGTTGGCCCAGAGGTAATCGATCTTTTTCATGGACGAATAAAACAGCCACGCCGCCAGAAAAATCATGACGACACGGAAGGTTTCGTAAAAGGAATCACCCATGGCTTCCATCTCGATCGTTGGGAGTCAGCCGTCCGAAGGTGCCAATGGAAAGGGAACCGTGTGGTCGAGGCCGGGGTCGGATTTGGCTGTTGCCGATGGGACGGCGTTGCTTTCTACCAGAATAATAAGAACGATTCGTGGACAGGTAAACGGCAAAGATGGATTCGGCAATGCGGCCGTCGTCGATGGTCGTGATGGGTTCCCCTGACCGCGACTGTCGTTTCCAGCAGGCGCCTGCCTTCGGGAGCAATCCGGTAGGCGGTGCTCGTCCTAATCGGGGCAGTTGCCGATAAGAGATAGAAGGGGCCCTTGCAAGTGAGTGCCCATGGGCTCTCCGTCCTGGCGCACCACCGACGCTTTGATCGCAGCCCCCGACATGCGCAGGCGAAGACTGGACCGAGCATCGGATTCGTTTGACTCCATTAACAAATCGAACTAAGGCTGGCTTTGGTGGCCCAAACCGCTGGATATATGAGTATTTAACTATTTTTCAGGAGGTTTCGATCGTGTATCATTACCGATGGTCGTGGGGGGTTTTTTTGATTTTTTGGTGTGCTGCATCCAGCGCTGGGGCTGCGGGTTTCTCAGTGTTTACCCAAGGGGCCAAGGCCCTGGGCCAGGCCAATGCCGTCATTGCCCATTCCGATTCACCGTCCACCCTTTTCTACAACCCGGCCATCATGAACGATCTTCCGGGAACCCAGTTCGAAATCGGTACGACCCTCATTTACGATGATCGTGATTTCAACAGCGACCTTACCGGAAGAAATACCGCCGGCGAAAGCAACGCCAACTTTCCCAGCACTCTCTATGCCACCCATGCCGTCAACCACTGGCTCAGTGCGGGCATCGGCATCTTCAATCCCTTCGGTCTCAGCACCGAGTGGCCCGACGATTGGGAGGGGCGCTTCATCGCCACCAAAAGCGAGTTGACCACCTATGTGATCAACCCGGCGGTATCGGTTCGGCTTGCTCCCTGGCTTTCGCTCGCCGCCGGCATCGATTATATGATCTTGGACGGCACGCTGAAACGACGGCTCAACCTGAACCAGGCATTTCCATTCGGAGAGGGAAGGCAGGAGTTCTCGGGGGACGACACCGCCTGGGGATTCAATCTGGGGCTGTTTGCCAAACTGACGGACCGGCTGCATTTGGGGATGTCCTACCGGAGCAAATACGATGCAACCCTGGATGGGGACGTGAAAAACAAGCTGCCCGCATCCGCCGACCCGATCGCCGGACTGTTTCCAAAAACCGGCGGCAGCGTGGATCTCGATCTCCCGGAACAGTTCCTGGCGGGGCTGGCCTACCACTTCTCCGACCGGTTCGTGATGGAGGCGGGATTCCGGTATGAGGGGTGGTCCCGGTACGAACAATTAAAGCTGGAACTGGACGATCCCATCGCCGGCCAGGACAGCCAGACATCACCCAAGCACTACAGGGATACCTACGGCGTCATGATTGGCGGTAAGTACCAAGTGAGCGATTCCTGGGCGTTGATGGCAGGCTACCTCTACGAGAAGGGCGCTATCCCTGGAAAGACCTTTGAGCCTTCCAATCCGGACTCGGATTCCCATGTGTTCAGCGTCGGCACTTCTTACCGAATCAAGGGCTTCGAAGCCTCTTTCGCCTACGCCTTCCAAAAAGAGGTCGAGAAGGAAAAGGATAACGACATCGGCGCCGATACGGGGTTCCCGGCCAACGGCGACTACGAGAGCAACCTTCATCTGGTGGCCCTCAGCCTGGGGTATAAATTCTAAACCCGGTCACGCTGTAGACGCCGCCGCGGTCGATTTTCCATCGTCGGTGCCCCACCGGTGCGGCGGTTGCCGGCTACCGGCTTGACTGATGCCCCCGGTTGTGGCTTTATGGAATGGTCTCGGCTACGAACCGTTTCCTGCCGGCCCTCACCTCGCATTCACTGCGACCCGACCGCGCTTTTCCCGACCGTTGCCCGCTATTTCACCACTGTTCCATCGGTTTACATCCATCGACTCGACATCGCCGCCAACACGCCGAGATTCCCTAACACCCGGCTTACCGAAGACAGGGATGCCGACGACCCTGCGGACCGTCGAACAGCTACCGTTTTGGAAGGGTTCACAGGGCACGGAGACCGACATCGATGACTACCGACACCTCTCAGAAAAGCAGACCCGAATCGACCGTTCCGGATAGGCGGAGACCCGCCGCCGAGGCCCTGCGGGAGGAAGAGAACCGATGCCGCAGCATTATCGAGAGTATCGAAGACGGGTATTATGAACTGGCCCTCGACGGAACCTTCACGTTTTCCAACGACCGTATGGCCCTGCTGTCGGGGTATTCGAAGAGCGAACTGATCTCGATGGGGTATTGGGACATCATGACTCCCTACTCCGCCCGCCACATGAAATCGGTTCTCAGCCGGGTCCGTCTTCTGGGAATCGGTGCCCGTGCCGTCGATTGTGAACTGCTCCGGAAGGACGGGCGGCGCCGGGCCATCGAAATATCCGTCGCGCTGAAAAGCAGTGCCCGGGACAAGCCCATCGGCTTTATGGGCATTGCCCGGGACACGACCCGGCGCAAACGGATCATGGCGGCTTTGAAAGAGGGTGAGGAGCGCTATCGCACCATCATCGGCAGTATTGAAGACGGTTATTACGAGGTGGACCTGAGAGGAACCATGCAGTTTTTCAACCGGTCCATGGCCAGGATGGTCGGCTACCCGCCCAATGAGCTGATGGGAATGAGCAACCGCGTGTTCATGGACAGGGCCAATGCAAAGAAAGTGTTTCGGGTGTTCAACCGGGTCTATCGAACCGGCGTCGCCGCCAAGGCTTTCGACTGGGAATTGATCCGGAAGGACGGAGGCCGGTGCACCATCGAGGCCTCGATTTCACTGATCACGGATTCCGATGGGCGGCCCACGGGGTTTATGGGGATTGCCCGGGATATCACGGACCGAAAAGCCCAAGAGGGCGAACGGATTGCCCGAGAACAGGCCCTGGAAGCGATGAACACGGCCTTGAAGGTCTTTCTTCAGCGCCGCCAGGAGGACCAGGCGGAGCTCGACCGTTCCATCCGGCAGCAGATCGACAATGCCCTTCGTCCCTGTGCGGAGGCCCTTTGTTTCCGTGCCAAGGGTACCGGCATGGAATCTCTGGCGATAAAACTCAAAGGGCATCTGGATGCCCTTTCAAGGCCCTTTTCCACAGGCTTCAATCGCCTGATTGGCATCTTGAGCGCCACCGAGATCGAGATCGCCCGGCTGGTCAAGGAAGGATTTCGCACTAAGGAAATCGCCGACCTTCTCAATGTCTCTGAAAAAACCGTCGAGGCCCACCGTTCCAGCATACGGAAGAAGCTGGGGCTCACGGACCGAAAAGCCAGTCTGAGGGCGTTCCTTGTCTCCCGCGCCTGACCCGAGGAGAACCCTAAAGGGTTTGCAGGGGTTTTTCAGGGGTTGATTCTCCTGTGGCAATCGGATCTACTCTTTGCCATCATCCACCACTCCCTGCTCGATCCGTCCTTTTGATATCGACTGCCTTGGTCTGGCCGCTTCCCGGCGTTGTCGATCGATCATCCCCGCGTTCTATCGATTCCCGGAAGACGGTTTTCGGTCTCTTTTTCCGATGGATTTCCCGACAGCCCTGTGATGCCTTTTCTGCCAATGAAGGGATGCGAGCGTAATCCGCGATGGAGGAAAGGAGAGATACCGATGACACCCATGAAAGGAATGATTTTGGGTCTGGCGGCGGTCCTATGGCTCATTCCCCCCTGGGTAGGCGCTGCACTGGCCGAGGAGGCGGCGACCATGGGGGCCGTTGCTTTCTACCAAGACCATGTCGACCGGTTGATCGAGCGGTATGAACAGAAGATGACATACCGTTCGTCCCGTTCGGAGGCCCTGAGAGAGAATGCCTGGCGATCCGCCCTCAAGGCCGCCTACTGTAGTTTCAACCGCGACCATCTGGTGGAGGCCATGACGGTTGAGGGAATTCGACCAAAGCCTTACAGCGTGGAACGTTTTGTCAACAGTTGCTTCCTGGAAACCGCTGCCATGATGCGGTTTCCCGAGGCGCCTCCGTCGACGCCATGACCGCTGGTTGGATCGATGCCTTTCTCTCGGAACGGCCGACGCTGACGGAGGTGAAAACCGCCCTGAAGGACGGCCGTAAACGGTAGATATCGGAGGAGGTTCCCTATGCATTCCCCCCGGTCATCAAGGCCTTGGAGTCTCAAACGACCCGACGGGCCTTCGGTCCATGGAGCCCATTGGATCGCCCCGACCATCGTTGCCGACCGCCGGTCACATCGTTGCTTCAGGGGGCGAACTGCCAGACCTGCGGGCACCGACGGCGTATCGGGGCCCATCCGTATGGGGGTGTCCCGCCGATCTGCTTCAGGATCGCGAGGTGGTCGGAGACGATGAATGGAATGCCGTTTCCTTCCCTAAGACAGGGGTAGGGTCGCCGCCTGATGCGGGGGGAAACACCCACGTCATGGCCCAAGCTGACGATCGGCATTGATGGATACCCGAGGTCACGGCCGCGGGTTGCCAGCGGCCTTTCGTCCTCGAGGCAGGGGCTCTATAACAGGGAGATAGAGACGAATACACGCTCCCTCACCGGGGGGCGACTCCACGCCGATCCATCCCCCATGGCTCTTTATGGTCCCGTAGACGGCGGCCATGCCAAGACCGCGTCCGATCTGTTTCGTTGAAAAGAACGGATCGAAGAGCCGCTGCCGGACCTCTTCGTCCATACCCTCTCCGGTATCCGCTACCGAAATCAGTACATACTTGCCGGGTCGCATCCCCGGTCGGGTGCTCACCTCCTGGGGCGACACCAATCGATTGCAGCAGGTTAGCCTGATGGTCCCCCCTGCAGGCATGGCCTCTAAGGCGTTGGAAACGATTGCCGCCAAAGCCGTCTGCATCTGGGTGACGTCAATGTGAATGCTGCCGGTTCCGTTCTCGATACGGGTTTCGAGCCGGATATGGTCAGGGAGGCTGTGTCGAAGGAGGGCGAGGGCGTCATGGACAAATTTGGCGCCGGGTATGGCAAAGGCCCCGTATCGCCCACCCCTGGCATAGGCAAGCAGTTGTTCCGTGAGCTGAGACATCCGGCGGGCGGCTCCCCGCATTGGGGCGGCATTGACCATGAATCCCTCGTCTTCGTTGCTGTCCATTTCAAGAAGGTCCAAATGGCCGGTGATCACCGATAGGTTGTTGTTGAACTGATGGGCGATGCCACCGGCAAGGGTGGTGATCGCTTCCATTTTGTGGAGCATTTGAAGACGCTGATGCAGCATGGTATTTTCTTCCACCGCGTCCTGACTGCAGTCGGGGACTTCCAGAAAGATGAGCACATCCGATGACTGCCCCCTGGGTTCTTTTTCCACATCCACTGTCATCGGAATATCGAGACGCCGGCCATCCCCGGTGACCAAGGGGTAGACGTCTTCCCTTCGACCGGGTGCTTCGGGCAGAACCGTTAGAAGCCCCTCGACGATATACCGACGGTGTTCAGGGGCCACGAATTCACCGAAATACCGACCGAGAACCGACCGGCGTTCGTAGCCCATCCGATTGAGCCAGCAGTTGCTGACATCGATGATTCGACCTTGGGCGTCAAGGGCATGCATCATGAGGGGGATGGCCTTTAGCAGCGCATGGTATCGTCGTTGGCTTTCCGTGGTCGCCGCTTCCAATCGGCGGAGCTGCTGCCGCAACTTCTGGATGTCGGGGGGCAATTCCATAGGGTGGATCCCTTCGGTTCCGGCCAGGGTAGCGCTCTGAATAGGGGGTCAGACCATTCTATGAGAAACCGGCAGTCTGCCTTCTTAGCATGACGGCGCCATTTTCTCAAAGCCACCCTTGGCCATGGAACGCCCGTTTTCTGGGCTTAAATCATGGGTCGATCCCTTGAATCGTCGTCGACCCGGCCTTACTCTTTCCGGCTGAATCCATCGGTCCCCATATAACGAACGGTCGGTTACTATCAGCGAAAGGACAGGGGCAACGCCTTTGTCCGCCAGGGAGTCGTGTCATGATCAATGGGTATGCGTCCGTGAATGAAACGGCATCGATATCGAAGACCTTACCCGGGCGTTGCTATCGACCGGTATACGAATCCGGTCCTCTCATTAGTCAGGCGGGGTTCGGAGGGTACCGCATCGATCAGGGAAATATCCGGCACGACGCTGCCTTGCGGGCCGCCATCAGGGGCGGCATCAACCTCATCGACACCAGCGCCAATTACGGGGACGGGGGCTCCGAGGCGCTGATCGGACATGTGCTTGCAACCGAAATCGAGCGCGGCGGCATAACAAGGGCCTCGCTCTTTGTGGTATCGAAGGCAGGCTACCTTCAGGGCAGAAATTTTGCGTTGAGCCAGGAAAGGAAACGCCAGGGGCGACCTTTCGAGGACCTAATAACGGTTGTCCAGGGGCTCGAGCACTGCATCCATCCGGTGTTTCTTGAAGATCAGCTGACTCGTTCCCTCCGGCGACTGGGGCTCCAAACCCTGGACGGTTACCTCCTGCACAATCCTGAGTATTATCTGGGATGGGCGGCCCGCCGTTCCATCGATCTCGAGACCGCCCGGACCGAATACCTTCGGCGATTGAGAGTGGCACTCGAGTATTTGGAGGGGGAGGTGGCCAGGGGACGGATCCGAAGCTACGGCATCAGCTCCAATACCTTCCCTACCGCTGCGGACGATGCCCAATTCACCAACCTAGAGAGTCTTCTGGAGGCAGCCCAGGATGTTTCTTCCAACCATCATCTGCGGATCATCCAATTTCCCATGAATCTGTTCGAATCCGGATCGGTCCTTGAAAACAATCAGCCCAGCGGTGCCACCCTGCTTGAGGCTGCCCAGGATCTGGGGCTTGGGGTGCTGGTGAACCGACCATTGAATGCCCTGAGCCGGGGGCGCCTGATACGCCTGGCCGAGGTTCCCGCAGCGGCTCCTGAAACCTCGAAGGAGATCGACCGGCGGATCGATCACCTGTTGGCGTCCGAAGCGCAACTGATCCAATCCCTTCTTCCCGCCCGAGATTTGGATTCCCGCATCAAGGCGCGGCTCTCCGAGCAGATTGGGGTGGGGGCCTACCTGCGCCACCACAAGGATGGAATCGAGTCCCTGGTAGCGTGGCAGCATCTCCGCAATACATTTCTTGAGCCCCGCATCCGTGGCGTCTTTGGGCTCCTCCAGAAAATGGGGGCCTCGCCGGCTGAACAGGACTGGATGACGTCCCACGGAACCCTTGCCGAGGCCCTATTTGACGGCCTGGCCTCCCGAGCTGCGGCGGCATCCTCCCAAGTCTGCCGCACCGTCCGGGAGGCTGTTCGGGAGGTGGTTCCGGACTGGGCGCCCCTCGGCATGCCTCTCAGCCAGACCGCTCTCAGAGCCCTTCGGTGCACAGACGGAGTGACTTGTGCCCTGGTGGGCATGCGGCGGGAGCGCTATGTGTCCGAAGTGCTGGAGGAACTGGCCCGGCCGTGTCGGGTGGCGGATCATCGACAAATTTGGCGGCGCCTTAACCGAGAACTGGCCGGCATCTGACCCGAGACGCCCTGAATTGACCCCTTGATTGACATTGGAGTAAAATGATACCGACCGAACCGCCGGCCTTCCTGACGCCTTTAGCTCCCATCGGATGTCTCTTCGATGGAAGCCAACCGACCGAAGGTAGCGGCGTCTTTCCACCGACGAATCGATCGATACCCATGAGACGATGTTCTCTATTGCTTCTTATCGCCGCTGTGATACTGGTGTTGCCTGCCGGCCTCCCGGCGGCCTCCCGAATTTCCGACAACCTCTCTCCCTGGATCCGGAACCGGATCTCCCAGTTGGAGACGTCAGGGAACCTCCTGATCGGCCACGCCTCGATCGAATCCACCAGGGCCCTGCCGGCACTCTACAGAAAACGGCAGTTTCGAGCCTTGTGGCAAAATCCCCGGTCTGCCCCCCAACTGCTCGCGACCGTAAGGTCGATCGATCAAGACGGTCTCAACCCTTACGACTACCACCTTCTCCAGATTCAATCTTTCAGAAAACGGTCGATGGCCCGCGCCCTGACATCGGAGGAATCGGCCGATCTCGATATTCTGCTGACCGACAGCCTTATACGCTTGGCCTTTCACATCTATTTCGGGAAAGTGAATCCGAGATCCATGCATCCCGAATGGCGGTTTTGGCGAACCATAAAGAACAAGGAGGCGGCCGATCTCCTCGAATTGCAGGTGGAGGCCGGAACGGTATCGGTATTCATCGAGGGCCTCAGGCCCTTACATCCCCTATACCGGCAACTCAGGGCGGCCCTGTCGAACTACCGTGGGATGGCGTCGGCGGGTCCATGGGAACGGATTCCTGACGGCACCTTCCTTGAGCGGGGAATGCAAGGCGAGGCGGTTCGGCAGCTTCGGCGGCGACTGGCGGCATCGGGGGATTTAGGGCAATGGTCGACGGCCTCCGACCGATACGACGACGACCTCGCCAGCGCGGTCGCCCGGTTTCAGAAGCGCCACCGTATCGATATCTATGCACCCGGGGCCGATGACTACGAGGGGGCTGTCGGTGAAGACACCCTCGATATGCTGAACTTGCCGGTCGAGTACTGGATCGACCGGATCCGAGTCAACCTGGAGCGAGCCCGATGGGTGCTCAGGGACGTTCCTGAGCGGTTCGTCGCCGTGGACATTGCCGATTTTCGTGTCCGCTTTATCAAGGACGAGCGAACGGCCTGGACGGCCAGGGCACAGGTGGGCGATCCCTACCGCCACACACCGGTCTTTCAGTCGGCGATCCGCTATATGGAGGTCAATCCGACATGGACCGTACCGCCGGGTATATTGGACCGGGATGTCCTGCCGGGAATTAAAGAAAATCCCGGCTATCTGAAGAAAAAGCAGCTCCGGGTGGTCGATCTCAACGGAAGACCGGTCGCCACGGAAAGCATCCGGTGGACGAGATACAGCGCACTCTCCCTGCCTTACAAGCTGGTCCAGGCGCCAGGCCCCGAGAATCCCCTCGGGCGGATCAAGTTTATCTTTCCGAACCCCTACTATGTGTTTATGCACGATACGCCGGACAAAGGGGAGTTTGAAGAGGAAAAACGAGCCCTCAGTGCCGGATGCATCCGGGTTGAACGTCCCTTTGAGCTTGCCAGATTGATCCTGCAGGAAGATGGCGGCGATGGCGATTCTCTGATGGAGGCCCTGGCCTCCGGGGCAACCCTGAGATTTCATCTCCAAAAACCGCTGCCGATCGTCTTGAATTACGGAACGGTCGGCGTCGACCGGGAGGGGTCGGTCATCTTTCGGGAGGATATCTACGATCGGGACGACAAGCTGCTGGATGGCTTAAACGGCCCCGTCGTTCACTGGCGCAGCTATTTAGTGCCCTGAACCGTCGGTATGGACTCAGGGCAGAATATCGATGGGGGTCCCGTCGGGGACGGCGGACCAGATGATGTCCATGGCGGCATTGGTCACGGCGATACATCCGTTCGTCCAGTCCTTTCCGGCGTATTTCTCTGGCTTGGAACCGGCCTCGGCCGGCATCCCGTGAATCATAATCATTCCGCCAGGATCTTCCCATTCCTTCTGGGCTCTCTGCCGATCGGCGGCATTGGGGTAGGATATGTGAAGCGCTTTGTAAAATCGGCTTTCAGGATTCCGCCAGTCGATAGTATAGGTGCCTTCCGGCGTTCGCCAGTCCCCCTCCGCCTGCTTGTGACCCATCGGCTCGTCACCCAAGGCGATGACGAAGCCCAAAAGCACTTGCCCATCACGCATCAAAAGCAGCTGACGGTCAGCCTTCCTGACCACCACTTTGTCCGCCGTCAAGGGCTGCCTGTCCGTTTCCGCTCCAGCGACAGTCGGGGAGATCATGAACAAGGCCATCAGGGATGTCAGGGTGAGAAAATCCATGGGTTTCCATAGGATATCGGTGGCGCGTATGATCACTTGTTAAGCACCAACCGAGGGGCCGTCAACGACCCCGTCGGGGATCAGCGGGTTTCCCGGTTCATTACCCTTTCCGGAGTGGGGGAAGGCTCATTTGACGGCGTGCATCCCTGGGATGCCCCCTACACCTCGAGAACCGCGCCCACAGCCCCAAAGAAAAAACGCTCCTTCAGCCGGTGGTGGAGTACAGCGGCGTTGGCCAGTCCGGTGCAATGGGAGACGCCAATTTTTTCGATGCCCAATTCTTCGATCACCTCAAGGGTGGCGTCGAATTGATGGTCGTCTGAAAATCCGAGATGGGTGCCGCCGATGATCCCGTAGATCTTTTTTGAAGGAAACCGACGCTGCACATGGCGCACAATATTGACCATTCCCGCGTGGGCGCATCCCAGGACGAGAACGAGCCCCTTGGGAGTATCCACAACGAGGGATAGATCGTCCCCCAAGGGGTCCGGTTGGGTTCGGCCACCGTCATCTCCGATCCGGATCATCCGGTAATCCCCCTTTTCAAAAGGCGTTTCCCGAGGTATCTCGCCGGTCAAGTAGACACCGGGGCCCACCTCGGTCCAATCCGCCACCAGACGGAACCGGGCGCCAAGGGACTCGAGATCATTCCGGTGAAAGGGAATACCGATGTCCCGTTCGACCTTTCCGTCGGACCAGATGCGGCGGGCGAACATCTCCGGATGCCCCATCACCTCCACCGATCCCCGGATGTCGAGAACGGCCGGAAGGCCACCGGTGTGGTCGTAGTGACCGTGGCTGAGCAGTATGGTTCGAATGGCAGCGAGGTCTCTGTCGAGAACCCTCGCATTCCTGACGATGCCGAAGCCTTGTCCGGTGTCGAACAGGTAGTTGCCGTCACCGGTTTCCAAATAGCAGGCGAATCCGTGCTCGCCCAGGACACCGAAGGGGACAGCGACTGAGTTTTCACAGAGAATGGTCAGGCGGACGGTCATGTTCCGAGCCTTTTGCTGTGGCGGAGGGAAAGCCTTCATCATTTGGATTATATCATGTCGCTGGCTCCCGTAAAAGTCCCGGAGGATGGGATCGAGAGGATCTGTGTCTCTGTAGACGATCGTGAGGGAGGAGGTGACCCCACCGAAAATGACTCATTTGATCTGACTGACGATAAGTCAAAATGGAGTGACAATAATTTAACATTATTAGGAATAACAATGGATCAATTCGGCGTCGGCACTACTAGGAATGGTTTGACAACCGGTTCGGAAAAGGGTATGCGTGTCTGCGGAAATCGTGAGTGGCACGATCAGACATCGCAATATTTCCGAATAAGCCCATGGACCTGGGGGGGATCTCCCAATGACGCCGATTCCGTCTTCCGAGCCGGATGATCCGTTCAGGACCCAGGTTGGGCTTGTTTTATTTTCTGGAAGGTGGAGGACGATTCCATGGGATTGGATATCATCGTAACGGTCAAGCAGGTGCCGGACACCCACAACGTGACCTGCGACGCCATGAAGGAAGACGGAACCGTCAACCGGTCTGCCCTTCCGGCTATTTTCAACCCGGAGGACCTGAATGCTCTGGAGGAAGCCCTCAAATTGAAAGAGACGGCGGGGGGGCGGATCACGGCTATTTCCATGGGGCCGCCGACGGCGGTCGAGGTGTTGAAAGAGTGCCTGTTTCGGGGGGCCGACGACGTCATTCTGGTTTCCGATCGCCGATTTGCCGGAGCGGACACCCTGGCCACCTCCTATGCCCTCTCCTGCGCGATTCGGAAGATCGGAAACTACGACATTATTTTCTGCGGGCGGCAGGCCATCGACGGGGATACAGCCCAGGTCGGCCCCCAGATCGCCGAAAAATTGGGTATCAATCAGATCACAAGCGTGTCGGCGATCGAGGCGGTCACCGAAGATACGGTGACCGCGCGGAGGGCGGTGGAAAGCGGTCAGGAGATCGTCCGTTCCCGTTTTCCCGTTCTGATGACGGTGACCGCGGAAGCCAACGAGCCCCGCTCTCCCAGCGCCAAGCGGGTGATGGCCTACAAGAACATCGGCCGAAAGGAGTGCGACGGCTCATACGACGATGCCTACTTGGATCCCGGGGTGTGCACGGTGACCCAGTACATCCGGGAATGGAATGTAGACTCCATCGGCGCCGACCATGGCTTCTGCGGATTGTCAGGATCCCCAACGAAGGTGAAGAAGATACAAAACGTGGTGTTGACGGCCAGCGGCGTCCAGCAGATCCCCAACTCCAGTGAAGGGGTGGCGGAATTGGTCCAGGAGTTGATGCAGGACAATATCATTGGTTAGGAGCGGGATTTCGATGCAAGCACAACCCAATGTGATGGTGTTTATCGAGCAAACCGACAAGCAGATCGCCGACGTGAGTCTGGAACTCGTTTGCAAGGCCGAAGAATTGGCGAGGAAGCTCGGGGGTCAGGCGGAGGCCGTTGTCATCGGCCACGATATGGGAGCCTCCCTGGAGGTGCTGGGCCATTACGGATGCCGGAAGGTATACTACATCGACGATCCGAGGCTCGCCCACTTTACATCCGTACCCTACGCCCGGCTCATGGTCGAGGTCATCCGTAAATACCTTCCTCAAATCGTTCTGTTCGGGGCCACCACTACGGGACGGGACATCGCACCACGAGTGGCTTCCGAGCTTCGCTGCGGACTGACGGCCGACTGTACCGATTTGAAGATCGGAGAGCATAAGATCAAGGATAAGGTCTACCCCAAGACCCTTCTTCAGATCCGGCCGGCTTTCGGCGGCAACATCATCGCCACCATTGTGTCGCCGGAGAGTCTGCCCAGCATGGCCACCGTCCGAGAGGGGGTCATGCCCTTGAGCGATCCGGACCCTGAGCGATCGACGGACATTGTGAGGGAGCCCTGCGATCTGCCGGATGAGGCGTTCATGACCGAGGTCCTCGAGGTGCTTCGGGAAGAAAGAGGCGTCAACCTCAAGGCGGCTAACATCATCGTTTCCGTTGGGATGGGGGCAGCTGATGCCGTCGATCAGGCGCGGGCCCTGGCCAAGACTCTCGGGGGCACTCTGGGTGCCTCGAGACCGGTCGTTGATGCCGGTATCTTGCCAAAAGCCCACCAGGTCGGCCAGACGGGAACCACGGTGCGGCCCAACCTTTACATCGCCTGCGGAATCTCCGGCCAGATTCAGCACCGGGCCGGCATGGGGGAAGCGAAGCGGATCATTGCCATCAACAAGGATCCGGAGGCGCCTATCTTTACCATTGCCCATTACGGCATCGTTGGCGATGTGGCCGACGTGATTCCCAAGATGATCAAGGCTTACAAAGCCAAGCTATAGGGGGAGGCCTTCGTGGAGAATTTTTATCGCGACAACCCTGATATCGGTTTTCACCTGAAGCAGATGGACCTGTCCCGGGTCGTCGAGCTCAAGGAAGACGGCTTCGCCGACAAGGACGACTATCTCGAAGCCCCAAAAGATCTGGCGGACGCCATCGACAACTATCACCGCGTCCTTGACATCGTCGGAGAAATTTCCGGCAGCTTCATCGCTCCCCGTGCCCGGGACGTGGACACCGTCGGTGCCCGTTTCAAGGACGGCGAGGTCATTCTGGCACCGGGCACGGAAGAGGCCATCGACCGGCTCACCAAGGCCGAGCTCATGGGGTTCACCCTGCCCAGACGCTACGGCGGGCTCAACATGCCCAAAACCATTTACTCCATGGCCACCGAGATCGTTTCACGGGCCGATGCTTCTCTCATGAATCTATTCGGACTCCAGGAAATCGCGGACACCATCTACAAATTCGGCAGCGAAGATCAGCGGAAACGCTATCTGCCGCGGTTTTCTTCGGGAGAGGTGTCGGGAGCCATGGCACTGACGGAGCCGGATGCCGGTTCCGACCTCCAGGCTGTCATGCTGAAGGCCCGACTGAACGACCGGGGCAAATGGCTGTTGAGTGGTGTCAAGCGGTTCATCACCAACGGTTGTGCGGATGTCTCCCTGGTCATGGCCCGCTCGGAGGTAGGATCCACCGGTGGCCGAGGCATTTCCCTCTATATCTACGAGCGCGACGAGAAGATGACGATCCGCCGCATCGAGCACAAGCTGGGCATCAACGGATCGCCCACCTGCGAGTTGCAGTTCAACGACGCGGAGGCCGAACTACTAGGCAAGCGGAAATTCGGTCTTATCAAATACACCATTAGCCTCATGAACGGGGCCCGGCTTGGCGTGGCGGCCCAGGCGGTCGGTGTCGGCGAGGCGGCCTATCGGGAAGCGGCCCAATATGCCAAGGACCGGATGCAGTTCAATCGACCGATTCGGCATTTTACGGCGATCTCCGAGATGTTGACGGACATGAAGGTGGAACTCGAAGCCGCCCGCACTTTACTCTACGAAACCTCCCGCATCGTGGACATCAAGGAGGGCATCGAAGAAAAGGCCCAAGTTCATCCGGAGTCGGCATCTGATCTCCGGGAGGCGGGACGGCATTACGACCGGTTGGCCGCCCTGTTCACGCCAATGGTGAAGGCCTATGCCAGCGAGATGGCCAACAGCGTCTGCTACCGAGCGATTCAAGTCCATGGCGGCGTGGGCTACACCAAGGAGTTCGATGTCGAGCGCCTCTACCGGGACGCCCGGATTACCAACATTTACGAGGGCACCACACAGCTTCAGGTGGTGGCGGCCGTTGGCGGGGTGGTGGCCGGTACCCTCTTCGAGCGTCTCAATACCTATGAAAACGATGTCGACTTCTCGCCGGTGTCCGATCTTTTCGGCATCGCCCAGCAGTTCCGCACCCAATTGGAAAAGGCCGTTTCCGTCATTAAGGACAGGCGGGACAGCGTTTTTCAAGAATACCACGCCGCCCGAATGGTGGGAATGGCCATCGATACCACCCTGGCCTATCTGCTGTGCATGGATGCGCTGAAGTCCGAGCGGAAGCGAAAGGTGGCCAGGGTCTTTATCGCCAAGGCAACCCCCAGAATGCAGGCCACCCTGGACTACCTGGCGTCCGGAGACACCAGCGCCCTCGACGATCAGGAAGACATCCTTGACCTGGACGACTCGGACCAGTGTTTCATCCGTATCCCCTAAGGGACGGAGTCGACATCGGCGACACGGAGGACTCAACAGGCGGACAGGGCTGCCGACCCAGCGGCTCTATTCAGCAGGGAAGTACGACTAGTGCTTTGGGGGCGTATCGATGACCCGCATACCGCGCCACCGGCCCTGGCGGTATCGCCACCCGGTAACCCCCCACAGACTCACGATAAACATGGCCACCCAGGCCCACACGTAGAAGAGGCCCCGCCCGAAAACCTCGACCCCAATCCAGACCGGAAGTACCATGACTCCGCCCGATAGCAGCAGCAAACTCCACATGATGAACCGGGTATCCCCGGCCCCTTTCAGTGCACCGGTGAACACCATGTAGCCCGCATCGAAGAAGATGGTGACGGCGATAATTCTTAACAAAATGATGCCGTCCGCATTGATATGGATCCATTGGTCGGGACGGATGTCCGCGGAATGAAACAGGGACAGCAGCCATTGCGGTGCCATGGTCAGCAACAGAAAAATGACCAGCACATAGGCGTGGGTGATATGAAGCGTCGCCTGGACCCGCTCCGATGCCAGATGGATATCCCCTTTGCCGATGGCGTGTCCGACGAGGGAGCTGGTGCCCAGAGAAAACCCCATCATCG
This sequence comes from uncultured Desulfobacteraceae bacterium, assembly GCA_942491115.1. Taxonomy (GTDB): domain Bacteria; phylum Desulfobacterota; class Desulfobacteria; order Desulfobacterales; family UBA5852; genus CALNZV01. Next base: position 548,652 of record CALNZV010000020.1, on the reverse strand, counting down.
GCATGAAGGCCAGAGCATTGATGGACATGACCATATTGGTGACGGCCAGCGCCTCCTGCCCGATTCGTCCCACCATGAAAATGAAAAACGAAAATGCAAAGATGTCCATGGCAAACTGAAAAGCGCCGGGGCTGCCGGATAACACCAACTGCCTCAGCAGCGCCGGCTGGAATTGGCGCCGGTCGAACCCGAAATGGCCAGTTTGGAGGCTTCCTCTGAAAACGGCGATGGCCAGCAGTGCTGCCGTCACCGACCATGCCACGACCGTTGCGATGCCCGCCCCCAAAATTCCCAGTGCCGGCCAGGGACCGATGCCGTTGATCAGGCAGTAGTCCAGCGGAACGTTGAGGGCCGCTGCCAGGGCGTGGCTGACCATCACCGGTCGGGTCAGGCCCCTTCCACTGAAAACCCCTGCGAAGACCGCCCCCAGGACGTTGATGCCTCCCCCCATCATCAGGGTCTTGAAATACACGACCTCCAGCGCCTGGACCGCCGGCGGGTGTCCCGCCCAGTGAAAGAGCCATGGTCCTGTGGCGGCCAGGAGGGCCAGCAAAATGGCGGCCCCCATGGCGAAATAGATGCCTTGCCAGAGGATTTCTCCGATTCGTTCCGGCCGGCCCGATCCGTGGTATTGGGCAACGAAGACATTGACATAGCCTGCGGTGCCCTGGAAGATAACGATGAAGAAATAGGCCGCGATGCCGGCAGGCAATGCGGCGGCGATCGCATTCAGGGAGTAGCCCGCCAGGAACAGCCGATCGGTGAATTCCATCACCAGGATGGAGCCCGTGCTGGCAACAAGGGGGAGGCTCACGGTCAGCACTTCCCGGTATCTGTCTTTTGAAAGCAGCACTGGATATCGCCATTTCTATTTTAAGGCGGTGACGGCCACTAATGGGCGAGGACCTCGTGGTGACGCGGGATCCCGGTGTCTTCCCTTGCCGGAAGGCTTGCCGCTCACCGAAAAGGGCTCATTCGGCCGGGGGTATGCCCACGTTGGGGTTCGGTCGAAGCTGCAGCAGGATGACAGCGATGATGACGAGCCCGGCACCGATCACCTGGGGCCATTTCATGACCTCATGTAAAAACAGGTAGGAAATCACTGCCGCTGTAATCGGCTCCAGAGTGGCCGTGATGCTGGCCCGGGTGGACCGGATGCGGTTTACCCCCTCCAGATACAGTCCAAAAGGGGCGAGGGTTCCCATGATGCCCACATAACCGATCCAGAGCCACTGCCGGGGACGGTAGTCCTGGAGAAAACCGTCTAGGGGCGGCACCAAGATGTTCCAGGTGACGGTGGCAAACGCCATGGCATAAAAAAGGACCGTCCAGGCGCTGTATTTTCGCATGCCGTGCTCTCCCTGGATGGAGTACCAGGCGAAGCCTACGGCGGAGAGAATACCGCTGCCGATTCCCCAGACATCCATCTCATGGAGGGAGAGATGGTAGGCCCCCACCACCAGATAGCAGCCACAGAAAGCGCTGGCGAGGGCGAGGAGTGTGGTGGCGCCCAGACGCTCCTTGAAAAAAACCACTGCGTGAAGGGCGATAAACCCCGGCGCCAGATACTGAAGGAGAATGGCGGCGGCCACCTGGATTTTGCTGATGGCAAACAAATAGGTAAACTGAACGCCTGCCATCCCTGCAGCGCCGAACAGGATAAAATAGGGGATGTCTCGCCGGTCGATCCGCAGCAGCCGGGGCCGGTAGACCGAAAGGCCCAGAAACAGGGCTGCGGCCGTAATGGTCAGCCGCATTTGAACCATGGCGAAGGGGGTGACTCCCGAGGTGAAGAGATATTTCGCGGCCGATCCCGAGGTGCCCCATAATACGGCGGCGAGGATCACATATCCATAGCCGCTCCAAGCCGGAATCGAGTGGGGGGAGTGGGTGGTCAAGGGCGATTCTCCTGACAAGCGACATCGGCTACCGGCCCCCGGTGGGCAGACCCCGCACTGCAGCCGGCTTTCCGGCGGCCGGTGTCTGGGAAAAAGACGGGCGCGACGGCCGGTGGATGATGGCATCGGTCCTTGGGTCTACCGGTGGCGGTCGGGACCATAATCCGGAAGGCATCGGTTTGCAAAGGGTTTCTCCGATTTTGACAGAGGAGGGGATACCCATGGGTGGCGACGATACCATTGCCAAATTTTCCCCACAAGGCTACACTGTCACTTAAACGCCTCTTTTCTGCGTATTGGTTGAGCGATGGGGGCGTTTGGCTTTGGCAACCATGGCCATTGCGATCACTGAACGATCGCGTCATACTGACCCTGACGACCGGTGCACAACCGTCGAGGAGGGGAGATATGGATCCGGAACAATGGCTGGAACGCTACGGCGATTATCTCTTCCGCTTCGCCCTGGCCAGAATCGGCGATCCATCCGCAGCCGAGGATGTCGTTCAGGAAACCCTGCTGGCTGCCCTGAGGGGACGGCAGGGGTTTCAGAATCGCTCGGATTTTCGTACCTGGCTGACCGGCATCTTGAAACACAAGATCGTCGACCATTTCAGGCGACAGCGACCGGAGCGCATTGGGGACGGGCTGGATCCCGCAGAGCTTCCCAGCGATTGGCCTTTTGACGGCCCGGGGCAATGGAAAACCCGGCCCCGGGCCTGGGGGAGCGATCCCCTGGGAAGTGTTGAGCGAAAAGAGTTTTTATCCTGGCTGTTTCGGTGCCTGGGGGAATTGCCCGAGCGGATGGCCAGGGTGTTCAGTCTCAGAGAATTTGAAGGGTTTGACACCTCCCGTATCTGTCAGGAGCTCGACATTTCTCCGACCAATTGCTGGACCCTACTTCACAGGGCGCGGATGGGACTTCGCCGCTGTCTGGAGAAATACTGGGTCGACCGAGGTGACTAAGCGATGCTGCCCCATTGGATGTTCAACTGTGAAGCGGTCAGCCGAAAAGTGTCCGAATCGATGGATCGGCGGCTGCCCCTTACCGAGAGAATGATGATCCGGTTTCATATGGCCATGTGCCGCCACTGCGCCAGGTTCCGGTCCCAGGTGATGAAAATCCGGGAAATCTGCCGTCTGGCGGGACAGGAAAATGAAGATTTGGGGGATTTGCCGCCCTTGTCCTCCCAAGCCCGGGAGCGGATCGTCCAGGCGTTGAAATCCGCCAAATCCTGACCGTGAGCAACCTTCTTCGGTGACGGCGACTCCCGGTATCCCGCTTTTCTTGAGCCTGGAGATCCTTTGACCTTCTGCTTCGGATGGAACGACAGCCCGCAACGGTGTTGTCGTCGATCCTGGTGAGATCGCCGGGTCCCACCGGATGTGGCGGTTCTGGGGACACCCGTCGCCGGAGCTGAAGAAACGGTTCCTGTTCGTTACAAGATGAAGATACCGTCGTCGAAGCCGGTCAATTGCTCGACACCGTTTTCGGTCACCAGATGGGTGTTTTCGATTCCCACCACCCCCCTTCCGGGGATGATCAGTTTGGGTTCAAGAGCGATCACCATGCCCGGCGCCAGGACCGTATCCTGCCCCTTGGCCAGAAAGGGGACTTCGTCAAGCTCAAGTCCGATGCCGTGGCCAATGAAGCGGACACGGCTGTCGTCGGTACCCATGAACCACTGGCCAACCCCCATGGCCTCGGCCGCATCAACAGCCAGGGAGTAGAGATCGCCGGCAATGGCGCCCGGGCGAATGGCGCCTTTCACGGTTTCCTGGACTTCCAGCATGGTCCCATGGGCCTTCAGAAGGTCCTCTGGAAGCCCTTCGATGGCGAAGATGCGCGTATGGTCGGCAATATAGCCGTTCCAGGCGAACACATAGTCCAGCAATATCGGTTCCCGCGCCCGAATGGGAGAAAATCCCGCACCCTGGGCCACCGCCGGAGTGAGTCCCGCCCCTCCCGTCGGGGAAGCGAGATAGCTGGGAACCGCGGCTTGAGGCCCAGCCAGCAAATGGCCATAAAACAGCTCTCCTCCCCACATGCGCATCCGGACCACGCCCTGGTGCCCTCGTTTTCGAGCCTCGGCCTCGATCAGGCCGGCCAGTTCCACCTCCGTCATCCCCTCGCGCACATGGATCGCCATGGTGGCGGCCACCTCGTCTGCCATCTGCGCCGCATAGCGGATCTGATCGATTTCATATGTCGATTTGACGGAGCGGACTCGGCGGATACCGGTGGAAACATCGATCAGCTTGGTATCGGGGAAAAGATCGGCGTAAACCCTATACTGGCTCACCGGCAGGACATCCATTTCCAGGCCAAGGACATGGGGAATGGCGATGCCGGAAGCGGTCAGTAGATCCGGCAGCTGGCGGGGGCTCCTGATGGCCTCGACCCATTTGAGGGCGGACTCCTCCCGGGCTCTGGGAAGGCTTTTTCGCGCCATGAGCAGCGGTTCCCCTTCGGCGGGAATGTAAAGGTGGGCCTGTTGGATAGTGCCGGAAAAATAATAGAGATCGGTGTTCTGGAGGATCAAAGCACCGTCGGATCCATCCGATCGAAGCTGGTGCTGAAAGCGCCGGATTCTGTCGTATAGCTCGGACGCCGGCACCCGCAGGTCTGAAGTGGTCATGGGTTGCGCTCCTTTTTTTATGGATGTCCCAGCCTTCGGGGAGAAGGGCTTCGGGAGGACCAGAAGTGGGTGACGATCCGTTTGATATCCTGGGGGGCTGCCGCCATCACCGGGCGCCAATCATCGGGAAACAACGTCCGGTATCGGTGGGTGCGGTATCGGCGGTCCAGCAGAAGAACGACCCCTCGGTCTTCTGCAGAGCGAATGACCCGGCCTGCTGCCTGGAGAACCCGGTTCATGCCAGGATACTGGTAGGCGTATTCGAAGCCCGCTTCATGGGTGTCGGCGAAATAAGAACGGATCAGTTCCCTTTCCGGCGACAGGGCGGGCAGTCCGACTCCGATGATGATCGCCCCGGACAACCGGTCTCCGGCCAGATCGATACCTTCTCCGAATATGCCGCCCATGACGGCGAAACCGATCAGGGTCTCCGTCTCCGGGTTGAGGTGTCCGAATCGATTCAGGTAGTCGTCACGCTCCGATTCGCTCATGGCAGGTGTCTGGACCAGTGTGGCCGTTAGCGGGTACCGTGTGGAAAAGGCGTCGTGAACCATTGCCATGTAAGCGTAAGAAGGGAAGAAACAGAGATAGTTGCCGGGCTTTCCGCTGGTAATGGCACGGATGGCCTCGACGACGCTGGGACTGGTGGATTGCCGCTCGTTGAAATAGGTCGACGTGCTCCCGTCCACCAGCAGCTTTAGATTGGCCTTCGGATAGGGAGACGGTAGCGCAAAAAACGGCGTCACCGGGTCGCAACCGAATAGATCCAAAAAATAAGCCGAAGGACTCAGGGTGGCGGAGAAAAAGACCACAGACCGCCCACGGCCGATGGCCTGGCCGAGTTGACCGGACGGATCGATGCAGAAGAGCTTGATCCGAAGCTGTCGGCCGTCGGATTCGTAGCAGGTGGCATAGGTGTGGTCGTAGGCATCCAGGATGCGAAGGAAATTAGTGACGGTGAAATAAAAATCGATAAGGTCGTCCCTCCAATCGGCGTTTTCGTTTCGGATCAGCCACCGATCGGCTTGGTGAACCGCGGCGCGAAGCAATGGCGCCATCCCGCTGGGGGGCTGGGGGTCGCTCCGCTGCCCCCCGGCGGCGTCGGTGACGTTCCGGGCCGTCACCATCCAGCGGTTAATCCGGCCCAATGACCGGTAGAGGTCTGGCAACCGCTTGCGGACGGAGCGGCGCAGGGCCAGGATGGGCTGCTTGGCCAACTCCGCTGAAAACATGTCCCGGGCTCGGTCCACCAGGTTGTGGGCTTCGTCCACCAGAAAGGTATGGGATGCCGGATGGTCCTGGAAAAATCGGCGAAGATGGACCCGGGGGTCGAAGGCATAGTTGTAGTCGCAGATGACGGCGTCAACCCACTGGGCAAGTTCCAGTGAAAATTCGAAGGGGCAAACCCGGTGCCTGTCGGCCAGGTCTGCGACCACCGGACGGGTAAGGGCCTGGGTGGCCATGGCCGCCTCCAAGGCCTCAGCCAGACGGTCATAGTGTCCCCGGGCACAGGGGCACTCTTCAGGCGTGCAGGCGGATTCGGGATAAGCGCACAGCTTGTCTTTTGCCGTCAGGGACAGTGCCCTGAATTGGAGCCCCTTTTCCCGCATCCGCTCCAGGGCTGCCTCTGCCGCCTGCCGACCTGTGGTGCGGGCAGTGAGATAAAAAATACCGTGGGACAACCCGTTGGCTATGGCCTTTACCGCGGGGAACAGAGCGGCCATGGTTTTGCCGATGCCCGTGGGCGCCTCGACCATCAACCGGCCGTTTTCCCGAATGGCTCGGTAGACGGAAACGGCCATGGTCCGCTGGCCGGGCCGAAAGTCGCGATGGGGAAAGGAGAGCCTCAGGATCGACCCATCCCTCTCCCTGCGCCAGTCCACCAGAAGCTCCGCCCAAGACAAATAGCGGTCGATAAGCCCGCTCACAAAGGCCGACGCCGTTTCGATGGAGAGCTCCCGGTGGAGTTCGAGGATCTCTCCTGTTCCTTGGCGGTAGTAGGTGAGTTGCCCTTCAACCCCGGGCAGACCCCTTTCCCGGGCAACCATCCAGGCATAAACGGTGAGTTGGGCCCAATGGTGCTCGCTGCCATCGGGGGTCAGCCCTGCCAGATCCCGGTTTGTGGTCTTGATTTCCTCGACGACGGTTCGGCCGTTGCGCTGCCACACCCCGTCGACTCGACCCTTGATGTCGATAAGGAATCGTTCGGTTTCCACCTGGCGGACGAGTGAGTGCTCCGGGATATACCCATCGGGTCTCGCCTGTTGGATTTTCTGGTGGGCCCGGATGCCTTCCAGGGCAGAGGCGGGGTGTTGAAAGGAACGGTTCAGGTCGCCGCCTCTGTGAGAGAACGCCACGAGAGTTCGAACGGCAATCTGAAGCGGCGTTTTCAATGGTTGGGTTCCCGTTCTATGGGGGTCAGGGGATGGTTGGGCGACGGATTGGTGGCCGGCAGAGGCCAAACCATCGACGACGGCAGCTTAAAAAGACAGCCTGAGATTGTCAAGATTCCCGGCAAATACTGGCAGGGGTTGATCCTTGGGCCCTAAACCCGTAATATACCCGGGGCTTTTCAAGCCCGTCAGATTCCACCACCCGATCGGTCGCCCCGAGGGTGATTTGACCCTCCAGGGTCCGGCGCATGGAGACTTTCTTATGAGCGATGCGATCACCTATGACGACGTCCTGCTGGTTCCGTCTTACAATCACTGGGAATCCAGGCGAATTGTCGATCTATCCGTTACCGACAGAACGGGAAAGATCCACTTGGAGCTTCCTTTGATGACGTCCAATATGGATACCATCACCGAAGCCGACATGGCGAATTTTATCGGCGACAAAGGGGGGATCGGAGTCCTTCACCGATACATGTCGGTGGAAGACAACATTCGGGTATTCAAGGCGTGCCGCCACCCGGTATTCGTTTCCATCGGCTGCACGCCCAAAGATCTGGAACGCGCCGAGGCCCTCAAGGGGGCCGGTGCCGACCGGTTTTGTGTGGACGTGGCCCATGCCCATGCCCGATATGTGGGCAAAACCCTGAAGCACATCAGACAGCTGCTTGGTAAAAATGCCTGCATCATGGCCGGCAATGTCGCCACCTACGCGGGAGCAGACTACCTGGCATCCTGCAGCGCCGACATCGTCAAGGTGGGCATCGGCGGCGGATCGGTGTGCACCACCCGGCTTAAGACCGGTTTTGGGGTGCCCAACCTGACGGCCCTCAGAAACTGCGCACGCGCGGATCGATCGATCGTGGCCGACGGCGGCATTCGTACCCCGGGGGATATCGTCAAAGCCCTCGCTTTCGGTGCGGATTTTGTCATGATCGGCAGCATGCTGGCTGGCACCAGACCTACGCCGGGACCGGTCATCACCCAAAAAGAGAAAGACGGCTCAGAGGTTCGGGTCAAGGTTTACCGAGGCATGGCCAGCAGCGAAGCACATGATGACTTCCACGGCGGCATGGCCGAATGGAAGACGGCCGAGGGGGTGGCGACGACCGTTGCCTACCGGGAGGACGAGTCGGAGATCATTGCTGACATAACGGGGGGTCTCCGGTCGGGTCTGACCTACGGTGGCGCCATGACCATCCGTGAACTGCAGCGGAAACTGGATTACATCCGGATCACACCGGCAGGAAAAACCGAGAGTCAGGCCCACCGGCTGATATAGTGTCAAGGCGCCCGCGCCCGGCGGGCAACCCACATCCAACAGGGAGCAAACGGCCAGCATGGGAAACCAGTTTGGGGTAAGCAACACCCCGCCCCCGAATACCATCGACTTCGAGAATCGACGCCTCAACAGCCAGGTGGAAACCATGGAGAAGACGCTGTCCGTCTATCGCCAGGCGATTGAAAGCGTCACCGATCTGGTCTGGATGTTCGATACCTCATGGCAAATCACCTTCGTTGCGCCATCCTGTGAGAAATGGCTTGGATATCCGGTCGGTGCCCTGGTGGGAAAAGATTTTCGAAACTTTCTGGTTCCCAAATACCGCCGCAAAGTGGAGGAGGCGGGAACGGCCCTCTCTTCAGGAGGGCAGGCACGGTTTGTCGACATCGAACTGCTGGCCCATGACGGCTCTAAACTCGAGATGGAAACCTCCCTGTCCGCCGTCACCGATGACCTTCGGGTGACCCAGGGATTTCTCGCCATATCCAGAAACATCAGCGACTATCTGCGGGCCACCACCGCACTGGAGATGGCCAGCACGGTTTTAGAAACGGCGCTTGAAACCAGTCCCGACGCTATTTTTATCAACCGACTGCGGGACGGCGCCTATACGATGATCAATCATGGTTTCAGCCAACTGACGGGGTATACCAGCGAAGATGTCATTGGGAAAACCCCTGAAGACTTGAATCTATGGGCCAACCCCAGAGATGCCCTTAGAATCATGACGCGTATACGGCGCCGCGGGTCAGTGAAGGACTTTGAAATTCTATTCAGACTGAGAAACGGAGATGTCCGAACCGGGCTTCTGTCGGCCAACATCATCAATCTGAGCGGTGAATCCCATGTCCTGTCCGTTGCCAAGGATATCGATCCGATCAAGCGGGCGGAAGTGGCCATCAAAGAATCGGAAGCGAAATACCGTCTTCTGGTCGAACATGCAAAGGATGCCATTTTTATTCTCCAGGACGGTAAGATCAAATTCCCTAACCCCCAGACCCGGGAACTGGCCCAGTACCTTGGGATCAATTTGAAGGAGAAGTCTTTTTTCGACCATATCGACCCGGTCGACAAGGACATCATCCTGGATCGACAGATGGAAGGTAAGACGGTCCATCGCACCGACTCCTATCCCTTCCGGCTCATTCTTTCGGATGGTGAACCCTACTGGGTTCAGCTCAACACGGTGCCCATCAAGTGGGAGGGAAAACCGGCGACCCTCAACTTTCTCAGGGACATCAACGAACAAAAGCAGCTGGAGGTGCAGTTCCGCCACGCCCAAAAAATGGAGGCGGTCGGCACCCTGGCCGGAGCCATTGCCCACAATTTCAACAATCTTCTCATGGGCATCCAGGGCTGTGTCTCTCTGATGCTTCTCGATACCGATAAACAACACCCCAATTATGAAGAGTTAAGGAAAATTCAAGAGCAGGTGGGTAGCGGCGCTACCTTGACTGCCCAGTTACTGGGGTATGCCAGAAAAGGAAAGATCGAAATTCAGGCGACCGATCTGAATCAACTGGTCGAGAAGACGGTGGATACCTTCAGCCGGACCCGGCATGAAATATCGGTTCATTACAGTCTGCTGAGAGACCTTCATGCCGTTGCCGTCGACCGGGGGCAGATCGAACAGGTCCTGCTCAATATCCTGAACAATGCAGCGGATGCCATGCCTGGAGGCGGAAAGATCTTCATCAGAACCTCCAATGTCTCCCATCAGCAGATTCAAACCGAGGACGATCTTGTCAAACTCGGCAAATACGCCCTGATCAGCATCTCCGATACGGGCCTCGGGATGGACCCCAAAATTCGCTCACGGATCTTCGAACCGTTTTTTACCACCAAAGAACTGGGACAGGGTACGGGTCTAGGGCTCGCATCCGTGTATGGCATCGTGAAGGGACACGACGGTTATATCGGCGTCGAATCCGAACTCGATCGTGGCACCACTTTTGATATTTTTCTGCCGGTTTCCCAGGAGAAAGTCACCAATGCGGGCAGGAGTGCGGAGGCCGTCATCAAAGGGACCGGCTGCGTCATGGTTGTCGACGACGAACCAGTGGTTTTGAAGGTGACCGCTCGCCTGCTCAAGCATATCGGATACACGGTGCTTGAAGCCGACTGCGGACGCGATGCCGTCCGGATCTACAAGCGGCATCGGGAGTCCATCGATCTCGTCATTTTGGACATGATCATGCCGGATATCGGCGGGGGAGAGGTCTTTGACCGCCTGCGCGATATCAACCCGAAAGTCAAGGCGCTGCTGGCCAGTGGATATACCCTTGACGGCCAGGCGTCCCGTATCCTGCGCCGGGGGTGTAACGGATTCATCCAGAAACCCTTCTCCATGGGGCAGCTGTCCCAGAAGATCGCCGACATTCTGAAAATGCCATAGATCCCGACGGTTCCGAACCCCGGACGCTTGCGAGTCAGGCAGCGATTCTGCTCCCGGGAAAAGGTTTCCAACCGCCACTTCAATAGAGGGCTGCCTGCAGCCGATGGGGTGGCAAGGCAGTGGTAAAACGGACGGTCAGGCGTTGCAGGGAGGGGCATATTTGCAAAGGAGGTCGGAGCGTACGTCATCCCGGCGGCCTGCATCGGTTTCGTTGTATATGCAGATACAATTGGCGTCGTATTTTTTGAAACAGGGGGACAGGGGGTGATCGATCATCTCCCTCGACAGATCGTCGGCCACACCGACAAAAACCATGCTTTGGGTAAAGCGACCGGTTTCATTCTGATAGCGCCGGGTGACGATGTAGACTCCGCCCGTTTTGCTGAAGTGGGAATTCAGGCTGTAGGCCGTAAATGAGTGGCGGTCGCCGCTGCATCCCGAAAATGAGACAGTGCTCAGTTTTGTCATTCGGTCCCTGCCACTTCAACGGAAGAATCGATAAGAGGGATTGAGTATAGCGAAGAAGGCCGCAGTGATCAACCGCGAAGCCGTTTTTTGACGGGAGCCCCATCCGGCAGCTTCCGGAGGCGGTTCGGGCGGCTGATGCCCGTCGGCATTGACAATGCGGAAGTCCATAGGGTAACCGTTGGCCTTCCGAGCCCCTGAACGAGTCACCCCCCGAGCCACCGGTGGTGCTCAGATCCAGGGCCTCGCCGGCGACCTGGGTCATGGCCGAATCCCTCCATCGGCTCTTCCATCTGGCCGCCCCATGAGGCCCTCAACAGGAGATGAAGGTGTACACAACCGGAAGCGAGCTCAGACAAGCCGCCCGCACCGGAGCATTTACCGGTCAGACCAGCGGGCAGGCAAACGGGTATGTTCAGGCCAACCTGGTCATATTACCGAAGGATTGGGCATTTGATTTTCTTCTTTTTTCCCAACGAAATCCAAAGCCATGTCCGGTGATCGAGGTTGGCGACGTGGGAGACCCTGTCACGAGATTTGTGGCCGATCAGGCGGATATCCGCACGGATATTTCGAGCTATCGCGTCTATCGTCATGGGGAGTTGGATGCGGAGGTTGGCGATATATCGAGCCTCTGGTCGCCGGACTTCGTATTTTTTCTGCTGGGGTGCAGTTTTACCTTCGAGCAGGCCTTGATGCGGGACGGCCTGAAGATTCGTCATATCGAGGAGGGGGTTACCGTGCCCATGTACCGCAGCAATGTGCTTTGCCATGCCGCCGGCCGGTTCAGAAGGTCTCCGATGGTGGTCAGCATGCGGCCGTTCCAGGGTCGGGACATCGTCCGTGCCGTCGAAGTGACTCGGGATTTCCCGGCGGTCCATGGCAGCCCGGTTCATATCGGCGATCCCCAAAAAATGGGTATTGACCATCTTTCGGAACCCGATTGGGGCGATGCGGTCACTCTTTACCCGGATGATGTGCCGGTGTTTTGGGCCTGCGGCGTCACGCCTCAGATGGCGGCCATAGTGGCGCGCCCCCCCTTGATGATCACCCACACCCCGGGGCACATGTTCGTCGGAGATCGAGCAGACAGTGACTACCGACTATGAAGACAATGACGGCGCGGACCTCTCTGGGGGCGCCTCGTTTTTCATCGGGGACGGCTGCCTGTGCTGGTCCCTCGGCGACGGCATCGGCCTCGCCGTATCCAGGAAGGTTCATCGGCTCTATCGGGCGCTGAAGGCGGATCCCTATTTGGAGGGGCTTTCGGTGACCGATGTGGTGCCGGCCTACAATGCGGTGGCGCTGTATTTCGACCCGGCTGTCGCCGACATCCCTCGTATCCGCAAACGGGTCGGAACAGCGGCCGGTCGTTGCGGAGACGTCGACGCACCGGCGGACGCTGAAACCTATCGATTCCCCGTGGTCTATGACGGCGAAGACTTGGATCGGGTGGCCCGTCACAGCGGGTTGTCCGTCGAAAGGATGATCGGCCTTCACGCTGGGGGCGATTACACGGTTGCCATGATTGGATTCCAGCCCCACTTCCCCTATCTTATCGGCCTGGACGATCGATTGATCACCCCACGGCTGGAAAGCCCCCGGACCCGGATCCCTGCGGGCACCGTTGCCATCGGCGGGGCACAGACCGGTATCTACCCCCAGGAATCTCCTGGTGGCTGGAACCTGATCGGGCGAACCCGGCCCGAGTTGCTGACGGTTCTCAAACCGGGGGACCGGGTGCGCTTCGAGGCCGTCGACAGGATCGATTGATTCGGACAACAGCCGCCAGCGCTGATTTTTCACCGTGCCATGAAAGCTATCGATGACATACGACGTCCTTCAATCGGGTCTATTCGATGAAGCGGGACCACCGGTGTTCGGCAGGCAGGATGTGGGGGTCAGTCCCGGCGGCTGTATGGATCGCCTGGCATTCGACACGGGCAGGATTCTTCTGGGTGGTCATCGCGGCATCGTCACCCTGGAGGTGATTCTTCCCCCGGTTATCCGGTTGACAGCCAACTGCACCGTGGTCCTGACCGGCGCCCACTTTCCCCATTGTCGACTTCTCCTTCCCGCTGGCGGAGAGGCGATTTCAGTGCGGCACGGCGAAACGGTAGCCGCCCCTTCAGGCAGCGTGCTGGAGATGGGGGAAAAGGGACTGGGCTTCAGGGGATATGTTTCACTGCTGCCCACCGACGGCCTCAAGGAGAATGCCGCGCTGGCCGGGAGGAGCCGTGGGCGGTTTGATGACGTGTTTTCCTGGCCCGACGCCGAGGGACGGGTCCGTGTCCTCAGAGGTCCCGAACACGGCACCTTGGACCGTGGAGACCGTTTTACCGCCGTATCCTGGAAAACCACCCACGAGATGAGCACCATGGGCATGCGGTTGTCCAGCGATACAGCGACGCTATCGACGTCTCTTGAAAATATGATCTCCGCTCCTGTCAGCGACGGAACGATTCAATTGACCCCGAAGGGTCCGATCATTCTCCTTCGGCACCGCCAAACCGTCGGGGGCTACCCCCGCATCTACAACGTCATCAGCGCCGATGTGGATTTTCTTGCCCAAATCGGACCGGAGCAAATGGTGCGATTCAAGGAGGTTTCCATGGATGAGGCGGTCTCCGTGGCGAAAACCCGGAAGAGGGAACTGGAAACCCTGGCGGCCCGATTCAACCCGGCACCATGATGGCAACGGATACCCCAAAGGAGCATACCCATGGACATCATCACCATCGACGGAAAGGCCGTGACGGAGTCGGAAGCGGTCATCAGCATTCGAGATCTGGCAGTCCTGAGAGGATACGGCGTGTTCGACTTTCTCCGAACCTATGGAAAGCGCCCCTTTCATCTGGCCGACCACGTGAAACGGTTGGAACGATCCGCCCGGCTGATCGGTATGACCCTGAAATGGTCCCGGCAGGACATCATCCATATCGTTGAGGATGCTCTCTCCAAAAGTTCCCACCGGGAATGCAATATCCGCATCCTCGTGACGGGGGGCGGCAGCGAAGATTCCATCACCCCCATGGACGACCCGCGCTTGATCGTGATGATCACCCCCCTCCACGGGCTGCCCAAGGAATGGTACGCGCAGGGGGTCAAGGTGATCACTTCCCATATAGACCGGTTCGTGCCGGGAGCGAAGAGCACCAACTATATTCCGGGAATTCTCGCTCTCAAGGATGCCCGGGAGCAGGGGGCCGTCGAATCTCTGTACGTTGATGGCATGGGTCGAGTGCTGGAAGGCACCACCTCCAATTTCTTCGGGTTTATCGGTGAGGTCCTGGTGACGCCGGATACGGGGATTTTGCCGGGAATAACGCGCCAGGTGGTCATCAATCTGATGAAGGACGATTTCCCTCTCGAGATACGCGATCTTCACGCCAATGAGCTGATGCTGATGGATGAGGCCTTCATTACGGCATCGAACAAGGAAATCGTTCCGGTGGTTCGCATCAATGCCATCCGCCTTGGTGATGGCGTCCCGGGGCCCCGCACCCTGGATATCATGAAGCGATTTGCCGACTATGCCGACACCCACGGCGGCTGAGCCGGCCCCATCGGAGGAAGATCTCCGCCCACCGGTCCGATACCGCGGAATTCCATGGGTTGTAAAGGATACAACTAATGCCAAGAGCCGTCCATGACCCTCAGCGAAGGGGAATCCTGATCCCGGCCCATGAACTGATGGGCACCCGTTTCAATCCCGGGGATCGGTTTTCGGTGCGAAAGGGAAAACAGGCCTTTTTTACCCTCAAACTGGTGTTGGATCCCAATGGGCCCATTGTTTTTGACCGCCAGGGAATCCTGGTGGAGCGCACACGGCGGGTCGATATCCTCCTCGGCGGCATTTTCGATGAGTTCGATGTGGACCTTTCCGGAGCCGACAGTGGGGTATTGAGCCTTTCCCCGGCAGGGGAGTCGCTTCCGGTCTTGGGCGGCAGCTAGCCGGGAGCATCCCCAGGGGGGAGGCCATCGGTATCGACAGACCCGAGGCGGGGGATGTTTCGGACGTCCCGATGGCGGTACCGAGGGCGCATGGGGGCGGTTTCCGGATCCCGGTGCTGGCGCCAGTATTCGTACATGACGATCGAGGCGGCCACACTGACGTTGAGGCTCTCCACTTTGCCGAGTTGGGGTATCATGACGGGAGTCACGCTGGGGAATGCGGAACGGTCGAAGCTATGGCCATACTCCTCGTGGCCGAAGATGAAAGCGCTTTTTTTCGGAAGCCGGATATCCGGCAATGGAAGGCGCCCGGCGGGGTCCAGAGCGTAAAGGGCGTATTCCCGGCGGCTCAGATCCTCGTGGCTATCTGAAAACTCATCAAAAAAGCGGGCAGGCACCCATTTGAACGACCCCATGGACGGAGAGGGATCGAAAAAATCGATGCCGACCAGGTGAACCTCGCGGGCGCCAAAGGCATCGGCACTCCTGAATATTTTCCCGATGTTGAAGGCCGGCTTCAGATGATCAAGAACAATGGCGAATGCGTGATGGCCAGGTTCCGCCAGCAAGTTGGCATTTTTTTGGCGGCGAAACCGCCGTCTGGCCGCTTCCCGCTGCTGCTGCATGCGGCGTCTGAGTTGTCGAATTCCCATGGGTTAGTTCCGTTGCGTTTTCGGATGTGATCGCTGTCCGGAAGCCGTGCCGGCAACCGTCCACCGGAACGGTCCGACGGTCTGTTTCCTGGAACCGTCGCTGCCCGTCAACGCCGGCAATAATCTTTTGACAGCCCTCCAGCCATTGTTTATAGTTTCAGCGCCCTCCTGAAGATCGGGAAGACGATGTCCAGTCCGAGACGATCCGCTGCCTGCTCCCCCCCTGTTCCCGTCCCATAGCGATGGTGAAGGGCTTTCCAATCAAGGATTTCCCATGGAAACGAAAACGGTAGACGGAATCCATTTCATTGCCGGCAGGTGGCCATTGTCGAGCCAGTTGCCGACACTGCTGTTCATTCATGGCTCGGGCGGTGCCTGCACCCTGTGGAAGGAACAGGTTAAGGCCTTGTCTTTTCTGATCAATACCATTGCCATCGACCTTCCTGGTCATGGGGCGAGCAAGGGCCCCGGAAGGGCGTCGGTCAAAGCTTACGCCGAAGCCGTATTCCATTTCATGGAAGCGATGAACATTCAACATCCGGTGCCATGCGGATTCAGTTTGGGGGGCGCCATTGTCCAACGGCTGCTCCTGGACTATCCCGGACCGTTTCTCGCTGGTATATTAATCAGTTCCGGTGCGCGGTTGAAGGTGCTGCCGATTCTTTTTGACGCCATCGAATCCGATTTCGAGCGGTTCATCGACCTCTACGACGACATGGGGTTTTCAGGCCAGACCGATGCCTCCAGGCGCCACGACGCCCTGGAAACGATCGCCGCCTGTGATCCTGGGGTCGCCGCCGGGGATTTTACCGCCTGTAACCGTTTCGACGCCATGGCGAGGGTGAAGGAGATCGATCTCCCGGTGCTGGTGGTATCGGCAACCGAGGACCGGTTGACCCCTCCCAAATACAGTGATTACCTTTCCAGGCAAATTCCCCGGTCGGTGCGGGTCCGGGTGAAGGACTCGGGCCACATGATTCCCGTGGAAAAGCCCGCTGCCGTCACGTCTGCGATCGTCGATTTCCTTGACCGGATCTCTTCGACCTATTGACGGCAGGCATCGGCTGAAGTGTCGATGAGTGACCGCCGGACCCGGGTGTTGAATTCGGAACATCCCTTGGCAATCCGCATTCCATGGTCAAACGGAGTCCGGAGTTATTCCTCATCGTCCACTTTTTTATTTCGGGTTGGAACCGTCGAGGCATCGAAAAACATATCGAAAAAGGGTTTCAACGGATTCAGTTCCCCTGTGGAATGGCGTGAAATATCCGCCAGATTCGTTCCGATATCGAGCCACTCCTTGAACTGCTTGTCGACGGTTGATCGATAGTTCAGATAGGCGCTGAGGACTTGTTGCAGGTAATTTTCGAAGAAATCCACCAGAAGATTGTCGCCGTAGCGGATGACCAGATGCAGCAGGGGCGGCGGCAGCAGGGCGTTGTTGTTCTTGGCTTGATCCATGATGACCTGGGTGAGGATGAAGGCGGTGACGTCGTCGCCCGATTTGGCGTCGACGATCTCAACCCGTTTGCCGTCGCGAATCAGCTGGGCCAGCTCCCCCAGGGTAATGTATCGGCTGGTATCGGTATCGTACAGCCGTCGATTGGCGTATTTTTTAATCATCACCGGATGGGTCACGGCTGTGGTTCCTTCCCTGGGCGGGGGTGGCAGGGTGGGTGGTGAACTGCCTGTAGAGGCATGAAGGTGAATTGCCGACGTTTTGGGTATCCTACCAGGGGCGATTTGTAAATATTTACTTGACAATGAGGACTGAATGCCAGATATTTGTTGCAATGCAACAAGCTGGACGCACTGGCGTCCGCCGACCCACACAACCCACAACCGCAGCAACGACAAGGAGGTCAAACCATGGAATCAAAGAAGATTGCAAAGCAGATGGTCGAATTTCAGAAAGCCACGTTCAGCAACGCTTTCACAGCCCTGGTGATGGTTCAGGATCAGACCGAGGCCATGTTCAAGTCCCTGATGTCACAGGTACCCGGCATGCCAGAGGAAGGCAGGAAAATGGTTCAAGAATGGGCCGACGCCTACAAAAAAGGTCGTGAGACATACAAAAAAGCGGTGGACGATGGGTTTGACAAGCTCGATTCATTCCTCGGCGAGGCCGATACCGGCAAATCCAAAAAATAACCCCTAACTGATTGTGCATTGCAAATAACAGAGGTGGATCCAATGATCAAAAACCAGATGACGCGCGTGGGCGCTTACAACAGGGAAATGGTTCGCAGCTCCGTTAAAACCATGGCGGCGCTTCAGGACCATGCCCAGACGGCCATTCGGATCGGCATTGAGACTCTTCCCTATCTGCCGGATACCGGGAAATCGATCATCCAGCAATGGGCCGGCAACATGAAGCAAAACTCGGACTTTCTCCACAAGACAATGCTGGAATCGTCCGATCGATATGCCGCAGCAATCAAGGCCTGGGAATAATCTCTGCCACTCGACGCTGTTGCCGAGGAGAGGAGCCGTCATGGCGGGGACCCCACTTCGAACCGATCCCTTTGCTGCCCCGACCCCATTGGATCTTCTGACCCCGACAGGGGAACTGTGGTTGCGCCTCTTCTCCTCGCAATGGCAGACAGCTACCCGCTACTGGGAGGGGATGGCCGGCTATTCATCCGGTTTTTTAGAGCCGCTGATGAACGCTGCGGCCATCTTCGTCCGGCGAGAACAGCGAAAATGGATTGAGAGTCCCCGGTGGGACTCTCTGCAAGATTATCTGTCGCTGTTGTCAGTCAATGCCGAACTGGCCGCCCGCTGCCTGAACGGCAGCATGGACGCCGTTGCTACCTTTCATGGGAGGCGCTGGCCCCAGTGGATGGATGCATGGGCCGGCTGTCTGGATGTCGGCAACGGAAGCGGCCTCGAGAAGCTGCTTCAGCTGAGTCAGCGGCAGTATGCGCTCATGGATGCGGTTTCGCGACGTTTCCCCAAGGCCATCCATGATATCAAGGAGGAATTCGGCTTTCACTTCGACGACGACGGCTACCGACTCATCGCAGAAACCGACCGATTCCGTCTCTTACAGGTCCTCCCCAACAGGCAGGGCGTCGAAGTCCGAAATGACACCAAACCCATTCTGATCATTCCCCCGTCGGTCCTCGGCCCCAACATCATGGCGTTTTTACCCGCTGAAAACCGCAGTTTCGTTCATGCCTTTGCCAATCAGGGGTTTCCGACATTCATTCGTATCATCAAACCCATCTCCGAGCATCCGGCGGTCCAGACCATGACCGGAGAGGAAGATGCGTCGGATACGCGGTTTTTTTGTGAAGCCATCCTGAAAACCCACGGTCGGCCCGCTACCCTCTGCGGCTATTGTCAGGGGGGCTTTCTGGCCATGCTGACGCTTCTGTCAGGGGAACTCGACGGACTTGCCGATGCCCTGATGACCTGCGTGTCCCCGATGGACGGGTCCCGAAGCAAGGATTTGGCGGCATTCATTCGCCTGCTACCCGAGGGGTTTCGAGATCTCGGCTATGCCGTCAAAGTGCTGCCGAACGGCAACCGGGTGGTGGACGGGGGGATCATGAGCTGGGTCTACAAGTTGAAAAGCATCGAACTCGAAGGGCCGGTAACCGCCTTTTACCGCGATCTCGAGATGATGGACCGGTTCGACCCCCCGGAGAAAGGGTTCAGCAAATCCTCCCTGGCCATCAACCACTGGCTGCTCTATGACCAGGTGGACCTTCCGGAAGCGGTCACCCGCTTGAGTTTTGAATCTTACCGGCGACCGGTTTCCGATGACGGCACCTTGCCGGTGCGATTGTTTGGCCGTCAGCTCAATTTCAAGCGCATCAGGGATCGAAAGATACCCTACCTGATCTGCTATGCGGAGAAGGACAATCTCGTGGATCCGGCGGCGGCGCTGGCGCCGATGGACTTCATCGACGTCGAACTGTCCTCCTATCCCCGGGGACACGTTGCCATAGCCACATCAAACCTTGATCCGGAAGCCGGAGACGGAGCCTACGTCTGCACCAATACCGGCTGTGCCGGACCTGTTGAATTCCAGCTTCGGCTGGATGCCGAAACAGCCGGGAGGGACCAATGATGGATCCGAGATTTTTGGAGTTCATCGGAAATCTGTTTATCAATGCGGCACGGGGCCAGACCCAGATCGATGAGATGACGAAGTGGTTCAGAGGCGGTGTGGCGAGCGCTGACGGGCTGGCCGAAATGTTTCGACAAACCTATCGGTTGACACCGGGCAATGAGGGGCAGCGCAGCGCGGAGGCCGATCCCCTGCCACCGGGCATGACGGATTTCCAGGCAGCCTATGAGGGCTGGCTCCAGATGGTGGGGGCCGTTCCCCTCAACGACTACCGCCGCCTTGAGGAGGAGCGGGATGCGCTCCGAAAAGAAAATGAGGAGCAGGCGCGGATGATTCGTTACCTGAGCGGTGTGGTTACCGGTGAGGGCGATGTTCAGTCGACGACCATGGAAGCCCTGAAAGAGCTGACCGAAAATCAGACCCGCCAATTTGGCGATCTGGTCCGGGCCTTCGGTGAATACCTCGAGGATCGAACACCGGCCTCGGCGGATACCGGGCAGAGCGACGCCGGCGATGGGGACGACCCGGAACCGTCGGAACCTACTCCCTGACGGGGCGGGGGGGGCTGACCGTGGCCTCGCCGTCGATGACGGTGGTGCCGCTCTGATTGTGGCAGCTGGTTTTCAAGCGTACCCGTTTTTTCCCCCGATCGATATCGATGACCTCCACCCGGGCGGTGATCGTGTCACCCACATACACCGGTGCCAGAAATCGAAGTTCCTGTGCGATGTATACGGTGCCGGGTCCCGGCAGTTGATTGGCGAGAACGGCGGATATCAACCCTGCGGGCAGCAGGCCGTGGGCGATACGGGATTTGAAGGCGGTTTTCGCGGCATAGGCTTCATTGATGTGGGCCGGGTTGAAATCCCCCGTAATCCCCGCAAAGAGGTAGATATCGGTTTCACTGATGGTTTTGGCCAACTCCGCCTGTTCGCCCACCTGAAGACGGTCCAACGGTTTACCGGTGATCACTGGTGTCCCCCTTTCTGTTGCCTGCTGTGGGCAGAATCGTTTTGACCCGTGCCTTGTCCGGCAGCTGGGCTCTTGATGGCAAATGGAGCCCCGACCCTCGATTTTCCCCGGAGACGGTTCGCGTTCTTTTCCACGGCCACCCCGACCCGGGGCCCAGCCGCCTGCTGACGTCGGAAGGATCGTTCCCGTCCCTTTCCCATACGCCAAAATGGCCGCTTCGAACAAGATGGAAATGCAAGGCCGGCGCTCACTGATGTCGGCATCGGACGACGTCGGGGTCCCTTCGAGCCCATCGGGAGGGGCCTCATAACCGTCGGAATCCGCGCCCGCCCTATGGGAACGGTCAGGCGACCGCGGTCTCACATCGGCGGGTCGGCCGCTCCTATATGCTTTACAATCAGAAGGGTTTTCGTTACTATCACTACCAGTTACGGTGCTTTTCCCCGCATCGGTGATGCAATGGAGGATTCGATGAACCACTACCAATGCGACCATTGTGAGAAAACGGTGGACTCAGCCCCGGGAGCGAACGGCCCGCCCGAATGCTGTGGGCGGCAGATGCGCATAACGGAGCCGCTTCCGGTCTGCCAGGCGTCGGGGGCGGAGCACTCCCGGTACGACTCAGAGGACGCTCCCTGTGACGACGGTCGCTCCGGCTGAGCCGGAGAATGGTTCAGCCAGCCGACTAGGATACGGGGATCGCCGATGGCAGGCCCGCTGCCGAGTCTTTAGCAGCCCTGAACATCGAGACAGGAGACACCCCAATGATCCAGTGGGTTTACATGACGGCCGGCACCTTGGATGAGGCCAGGCGTATCGGACGGTTTCTGGTTACAGAAAACCTTGCCGCCTGTGTGAATTTGATCGACGGCATGGAAAGTCTCTATGTCTGGGATGGCGAACTCCAGGAGGATCAGGAGGCGGTGCTTATCGCCAAAACGACGACGGAGCGCCTGCCGGATCTTGTTGCCGCGGTCAAACGGCTCCACAGCTACGATTGCCCCTGCATCGTCGCTCTCCCTATCGAGGGAGGGAATCCTGATTTCCTCGACTGGGTTTCAGATGCCGTTCGTTCTCGGAAACCCATTGATTGACGCGGTGCATGGGCCGGACCATCCAGTGCTGTTTCCGACCCCGTCGCCGGTATCGAGGCCCTGTATGGCCACTTTTTGGCGCCAAAGGCGTCATTGCCCTCACCCCAACCAGAGGAGACTGCCTATGCCATCCATCAAGGCCCTCACCAAAGCGATAGCCATTTTTCTAGTTGCCGCCGTATGCGCCACCCAGGTGGCCGCACCGGTGGCCCATGCCCGTATGATCGGCACCGACAGCTGCCTCGAAAGCGATCTTCAGGCCCCAGAGCGTGGCAGGATCCAGGACTTTTTGAACCGGGAAGATGTTCGGAATATTCTCTCCTCCCAAGGGATTTCCCCGGACGAGGCCGGGGCGAGGGTCGCCGCGCTAACGGATACCGAGGTTCGGGAGATCAACCGTCGGATCGATCAGATGCCCGCTGGCGGGGGTACTCTCGGGATCATCGTCGGCGCGTCGCTCATTGTTTTTCTGGTGCTCTTGGTCACGGATATTCTTGGCTATACCGAGATCTTTCCCTTCGTGAAACGAATCTAATCCCTACCCATTCTCCAGACCCCTTCGGGATCATGACCGGGGGGGCTGGGAAGGTTCCCCAGATGGCCCCCTCCACGACGCCTGTCTGCTTTCGGATGGTTCCAGATCTTGTCGAGACCCGGCATCCGAATACCTCACCAGGACTGATTTCGAAACGCAGGCGATGTTGGAGCCGCCGCTCTTTCCTTCTCTTCGTCATTCTATTGGCAGGCTGTACCGGGTGGCGTCAGCCCCCGATCCTGGAGGGACGGCCGGCCCTATGGATTGAAGGGGTGCCGGTCATCGTGCAGGATCGTTACCAGTGTGGGCCGGCCGCCCTGGCCATGGTGATGGCATGGGGGGGACGGGCCATCTCCCCGGATCTGCTGGTTCCATTGGTGTATACACCGGGACGCAAAGGGTCCTTTCAGTCCGACATGACGGGCGCCGCCCGCCGATACGGGAGGCTCGCCTATCCCATTTCCGGGATGGACGCGCTCTATGGCGAGCTCGAGGGAGGACATCCGGTGATCGTATTGGAGGATCGTGGGGGGGGGCTGGTTTCCGCCTGGCACTATTCGGTGGTGGTGGGTATCGATCCGGAAGCCGGACGGATCTGGCTGCACAGCGGACGGCAGCGCCCGGAGGCGCAATCCCTGGATCGGTTTCGTTTTACCTGGGGACTGGCGGATTTCTGGGGGCTGGTGGTTCTGCCGCCAGGCCGGCTGCCGGCCTCCGGAGACCCCCCGGCCGTTTTGCGGGCCGTCGCGGCCCTGGAGCAGGCGGGGCAATGGGAAGCTGCGTCGGCAGGCTATCGGTTGGCTTTAGATCGATGGCCTGACAGTCCTCAAGCCCGCATGGGCCTGGGCAACAGCCTATACGGCGCTGGTCTCGAAGCCGATGCCGCCGTGGTATTCGACCGTCTGTGCCGTCAGGTGCCCCCCTATGCCCCGGGCTGCAACAACCTGGCCCATGTGCTCATGTCCATGAACCGTCTCGACGAGGCGTTAACTGCCGCCCGAATGGCCGTGGAACAAGGCGGGCCCATGGCAGGGGTGTTCGAGGAAACCCTTGAGGCCGTTTTATCCCGAAAGAGGGCCGCCCAATGAGCCATTCCTGGGGCGTTCGTCGGGCCAACCCCGCGCCTCTTCAGATAACCGAATGGGCAGTTCTGCCGATGATTTCTTCCTGAAGTTCGGGCGTCAGATCGACAAAATAGTCGCTATAGCCCGCCACCCGGACGATCAGATCGCGGTAGTTCTCGGGCTCCGACTGGGCACGCCTGAGGGTGTCGGCATCCACCACATTGAACTGAATGTGATGTCCATCCATCCGGAAATAGGTTCGAACCAAGCTTGCCAGTCGGTCGATGCCGGCATCGTCCTCGAGAATCGTCGGGGTGAACTTCTGGTTCAACAGCGTCCCCCCGGTGCGGAGGTGATCGATTTTGGCGGCGGATTTCAACACCGCCGTCGGCCCCCTGCGGTCGGCGCCCTGCACGGGTGAGATGCCTTCCGACAGAGGGGCGCCCGATTGCCGCCCGTCGGGCGTGGCGCCAAGGAGGCTGCCGAAATAGACGTGGCTAGTCGTGGGAAGTAGATTGATCCGGTGGTGCCCCCCCTTGGTGTTGGGGCGTCCGTCCACCGCTCCGTGAAACTGCTCGAAGATTTCGGATAGCAGGTCGTCGGCCCCGTCGTCATCATTGCCGTAGCGTGGCGTGTTTTCGAGAAAACGACGTCGCAGTGCCTCACTGCCGTCGAAATCCGATTCCAGCAATGCCAGCAATTCCCCCATGGTCAGCACGCCCCGCTCGAATACATGGGTGCGGATCGAGGACAGGCTGTCGGTCAGGGTGCCCAGCCCCACCCCTTGGATATAGGATGTGTTGTACCGGGCGCCCCCCTCGTTGTAGTCCAGGCCCCTGGATATACAATCGTCGATCAACAGGCTGAGAAAGGGGACCGGCATGTACTTCGCGTTGATCCTCTCGATGATATTGTTTCCCCGGATCTTGATGTCGATGAAATGGCGGAGCTGACGTGAAAACGCCTCCATAACGGCGGCGAAGCTGTCGAAGGAGCGTGGGTCTCCGGTTTCAGGGCCGATTTGCCGGCCGGTTCGGGGATCCAGGCCGTTGTGAAGGGTGAGTTCAAGGATCTTCGGCAGGTTGAAATACCCCGTCAGAATATAGCATTCCTTGCCGAAGGCCCCGCTTTCGACGCAACCGCTGGCCCCGCCGCAGCGGGCATCCTCGATGCGTTTCCCCTGGCCCGTCAACTGCTGGATAATGCCGTCGGTGTTGAACAGGGACGGCTGACCGAAACCGGTTTTGATGATGGAAAGGGCCCGCTTGAGGAAACGATCCGGGTTTTTTTTGCTCAACTGCACCATGGCGCTTGGCTGCAGCAGCCGCATCTCTTCAACCACCTCGAGCATCAGGTAGGACAAGTCGTTGACGGCATCGGCGCCGTCGGGTCGGACGCCGCCGATATTGATCAGGGCGAAGTCCACGTAGGTGTTGCTTTCCTTGGCCGTAATCCCGACCTTGGGCGGGGCGGGGTGATTGTTGAACTTGATCCAGAAGGCCTGTAGCAGTTCCCTGGCGCTCTCACGATCGAGGGTTCCCGCGTCGATCTCCCGCCGGTAGAACGGATACAGGTGCTGGTCGAGCCGCCCGGGATTGAAGGCATCCCAGGGATTGAGCTCGGTGATGACCCCCAAGTGGACGAACCAGTAGTACTGAAGGGCTTCCCAGAAGGTCTCGGGCGCCCGGGCGGGTACGTTGCGGCAGATAAGGGCCATCGTCGACAACTCGTCAGCCCGTTGGACATCGGTCTCTTCAGCAGCCCGCGCAGCCAGGGCATCGGCATACCGACCGGCAAAGGCGATGAGCCCCCCGGCGGCGATTTCCATGGCCTGAAGTTCGTCTCTGCGGTCGAGGGCTCTCGGGTCGTTCACGAAATCCAGGGCGGCCACTGTTGCCCTGATCTCTTGGATCATATAAAGGAATCCATGGCGGTAAATCTTGTCGCCCAGCACGGTGTGCCCGGGTGAGCGCTGCTCTTGAAATTCGGTGAATACACCGGCATCGTAGGCGTCGATCCAGGCTTTCGGCACAGAGGAGAAAATCTTCTCCCGGATGGTCTTCCCTTGCCAGTAGGGAATGATCGTTTCCTCATAGGCCTGCTTCACCCCATCGTCCACGGCGAATGCCACCTTCTCCCTGGAGGCGAGGGTGTCAAGGTCGTCGATGGTGTGGAGACAGATCTCGGGGTAGGTGGGTGTCGCCTTCGGCATGGGACCCCTTTCCCCCACGATGAGTTCCCCGTCGCCGATCCAGATGGACTTGTGCTCGAGGATGTGCCTGAAGAGTTTGGCCCGCATGACGGGAATCGCGTCGCCGGCCCCTTCGGCCCCTTTCATGAATCCCGTGGCGAGCTGTGCCCTCTCCCGGGAGATGGATGCAGGGGCCTCCAGACTGGCCCGTCGAAGCTGCTGGATTCTCGGTGTCATCGGGTTCATCCTCCAATGGTAACGGTGAAACCGTCGGTTCTGAAAAAATCGGCGGCGGATCTGGCCTCCTCGGCCGATGCCCCGTCGGTGCAGACCATGGGGTCCCGTCGGCCCAGACGGGCGTATTTGCCGGCATGCAGATGGTGGAAGGGAAGCACATCGAGCCGGACGGGCGGCGTCGGCAGTGAACGGAGCCAGTCGGAAATGGCCGTCAGGTTGTCGTCGTCGTCGGTGACGCCCGGCACCAACGGAAAACGGATGACGACAGGCCGGCCGGCAGCCGACAGCCGTTGGAGGTTATCGAGAACCGGCTCGACCGGCACACCGGTAAATCGCCGATGGATGTGGCTGTCCATCAGTTTCATATCGTAGTGAAACAAATCCACTTTACCCATAATCCTCATCAAGACGCGGGCAGGGACGCAGCCCGTGGTGTCCACCACCGTGTGGATCGATGCGGATCGACAGCCGTCGAGAAGCGCTTCAAGGAAATCGGGCTGCATCAGAGGCTCGCCTCCTGAAAAGGTGGCACCTCCGCCGCTTTCATCGTAGAAAAGGCGGTCTTTTTCGATTTCGGCGAGAACGTCTCCGGCGCGCACCCGGCGGCCGATGACGGTTTCCGTAGCCATTTCCGGTCCAGGGGCCGGGCCGGGGCAGGGAACCGGTTCAGGGTCGGGCCGCTGCCCCTCCGGATTGTGGCACCAATGGCAGGTCATGGGGCACCCCTTCAGAAACACGGTGGTTCGGATGCCGGGGCCGTCGTGAATGGCGAATTTTTTGATGTCGAAGATGACGCCCGTCAAATCCCTCACGGTCTGCGATCCATCCATCGGCAATGAGCGGTCGTTCATTGGGGAGGCCTTTCAACTGGCTGCGACGGTATCGACCGCGGAGGTTGTTCGACGGATGAGCAGCAGGATCACGGCAACCAGGAGGGTTGAACCGATGCCGAGGGCCATGAACACCGCACCCAGATCGAGCGCCGTCTCGATGGCTTCGACCATTTTGACGGCAAGGGCCCCGACACCGAAGGTCAGAACGAATTTGACGCCGAAAGCCGAGTGGTGGAGACGCTTCGGCGTCAGACGGGCCAACAAGGTGTTTTCCGCGGGCTGCATGCCGAGCAGAAAGAAAAAATAGACCACGGCAGCCGATACCAGGCCCAGATCGGCGGTCCTCGCCATCATGAACGCCATGGGAAGGGCGGAGGCGTGAAACAGCAAATAACACCAGCGGGGATCGAACCGTTCAGCCATCCTGCCGCCGGTGTACTGACCGATCATTCCCACCAGAAAAATACCCGAGGTGATGATGGTGGCCTCCAGATTCGGGGTCAGGGCGGCTCCGGCAAAAGGCGTCAACATCTGGTGAAGTCCTTGAAGGTTCATTTCCAGCAATGGGGGGGTCGTCAGAGTGGCTCCCCGATAGACGATTCCCCCCAGCATCATTGCCATCAGGAGGATCACGAAGGCCTGACGCCCGCTTCCGTTCGGGGATTCGGCCACTGATGCCGATCGGGTCGGCGGTGTCCCATGGGGCAGCCTGGCGGCCCAGAGGGCTCCCGCGAAATTGAAGGCAGCCAGAATCAAAAAGGCCGCCCTTGGCCCCCAGATCCAATTGGCAACGCCGGCCAGGAGCGGTGCCATGGCCAACCCCAGATTTCCGAACATCCCGTTGATGCCCATGGCAACGCTGATGCGTGTCACGCCCTTTGAGATCATTCCCAGCCCGATGGGGTGGTAAATGCCGGAAAACAGGCCCACCACCCCAAGGGATGCGGCGATCATCGTCGGTGATTCCATAAATACAGCGGCACCCAATCCCCCCATTCCAGCACCGAGAAAGAAGACGACCATGAGACGATCGGATCGCCAGCGGTCTCCTATCATTCCCCAGGGGAGAGCGGTTAGGCCGAACAGCAGGTACATGGGAAAGGACAGGCCCATGACCTCGGCCAGGGGCAAGTCCAGTCCCCCGGCAAGTGGAATGGCCAGGGCGGGGAATGTCAGCATGTTGAAGTGACTCATGAAGTGACCGAAACTGGTCACGGTCAGTAGTTGCTTTTCGGCGTTTGAAAAAGAAGACATCGTGTGATCCTCGGTCGGGGTCGGAGAGGAGCGCTGTCCATCAACGAATCTTTCCCCTGTATCGGTCTCCCCGAAGGATGCGCGGGAAACCCCTCTGCAATGGTGAACGCGGCATGCCCGGGCCGGGGTCGCGTGCTCTTCAATAATGGGGGGGAAGGTCAATGAATCTGGGCAGTCGGTCCCCCGAACGACCGGTCTCCGGTTGACACCCATCTTAATCCCTAATATACGAAATGGAAGTCTCAATTTCTATCCAACATCAAGCCGAACCGGCGGATACTCCTGTGAACTGAGGGTTTCCGACTTCGATGAACGAGGGTGTGCTCCTTTGCATGATCCCATATCCCCAGCCGGTCACCCAAGATGCCGTCGTCGGCCGCCCGCAACAGCGGACGGCTTTTTTTTGTCAGAAAGGGAATAACCATGGCGCTTATCCGGACCCTTTGCCGGTGGATCGACACTCTGAATACCTGGGTTGGAAAGGGGGTCTCCTGGGTCACCACTCTGGTCGTCCTGGTGGTTTTCGTCGATGTCGTGATGCGGTACGCATTCAAAACGAGCTATGTATTCACCCAGGAGCTGGAATGGCACCTATTCGCCGTCATTTTCCTTATGGGCGCCGGCTATACCCTTCTCAAGGACGGTCATGTCAGGGTCGATATTTTCTACCAGCGCTTTGGCGACAAGGGTAAGGCATGGATCAATTTTCTGGGGGTGCTGTTTTTCCTGCTCCCCGGCTGCTACATGGTCATCGTCACTTCGTGGAAGTTCGTCGGCAACTCATTTGCCGTCATGGAGGGATCCGCGGACCCCGGCGGAATTCCCTACCGGTATCTCATCAAGGCCTGCATTCCCGCAGGGTTTGGGTTGATCACCCTTCAGGGCATCTCTCTGGGACTCAAGAGCTTTCTGACCATCATTGGGAAAAATGCTGAGGCGGAGGTAGAATCTTGATGGAATACCTGCCGGGCTGGATGTTTCTGGCGCTCACCATTTTGCTGATGGTGGGGTTTCCCGTCACCTTTACCCTCATGGGAACCGCTTTGGTCTTCGGGCTGATCGGCTTTGGCTGGGACTTTTTCAACCTGCTGCCGCTGCGCATCTGGGGGGTCATGACCAACGTCACATTGCTGGCTGTTCCCCTGTTCGTATTCATGGGAGTCATGTTGGAGCGGTCGGGGCTCGCTGAAGACTTGCTGAATACCATGGGGCTACTGTTCGGTCGAATGCGGGGCGGTCTGGCCATTTCGGTGGTGGTGGTGGGGGCGCTACTGGGCGCCTCGACGGGCATTGTCGGCGCTACCGTCGTTACCATGGGGCTTTTGGCCGTTCCGACCATGCTCAAACGCGGATACAGGAAGGAGTTGGCCACCGGGACGGTTTCCGCCTCTGGCACCCTGGGGCAGATTATCCCCCCGAGCATCGTACTGGTGCTGATCGGAGACATCGTCGGGGTACCGGTAGGGGATCTTTTCATGGGCGCCGTACTGCCCGGTTTTGTTCTGGTGGGCCTCTACATTCTCTACATCCTTATCGCGGCCGTGGTCTGGCCGGAGTGGGCTCCGGCAACGCCCAAATCAGAACTGGCCGCCCTCACCCCGTCGATCCTGTTCAAGAAGGTGACCCGTGCCTTGTTCCCGCCCCTGTTTCTGATGCTCGCCGTTCTGGGCTCCATCTTCGCCGGCATCGCATCTCCCACAGAAGCCGCCGGAGTCGGGGCCGTGGGTGCGACCTTCCTGACGATTATCAACAAAAAATTCAGCCTGACGATTCTAAAAGAAGTGATGGACTCCACCATGCAGTTGACCTGTATGGTCTTCATCATCCTGGTGGGCGCCGCTGCCTTCGGTCTTGTCTTCCGGGGGATGGGGGGCGACGAGCTGGTCAGAGGGTTCCTGGGGGGCATCGCCGAAACCCATGGCAAGTGGTTCGTGCTTTTCATCGTCATGGGTATCATCTTTGTTATTGGATTTTTCCTGGATTTCATCGAAATCACGTTTATTCACGTCCCGGTGCTGGCGCCGATTATGATCGAGTTCGGCTTTGACCCGGCCTGGTTCTGCATCCTGATCGCCGTCAACCTTCAAACCTCCTTCATGACGCCGCCCTTCGGGTTTTCTCTCTTCTACCTGAAGGCGGTGACGCCGCCGGAAATTCAGACCGGTGATATCTACCGGGGTATCATCCCCTTTGTCTTTTTTCAGTTGATCGGGCTTCTAATCGTCGTCCTTTTCCCGTCCCTCGTTACCTGGCTGCCGAAAGTGGTTTTCGGCAATTGATCTGAGCCGAGACCGCCGTCATCCTGTGGGGGAGATCCGCCAGCACGACAAACTGAACGATGTTCATCGATCAACGGCGGGTTATTAACTTAATAATGCTTGATTCGATGGTCCAAGATCATTAGGATGCTTTCGTTCACCGTGTCGATGGGTTTTTCCTCTGACAACCACCACCTAGGAAAGGAGCCCTAAATGAAAAGAAGAGATTTCCTGAAAAAAACGAGTGTTGCTGCCGTGGCGGCGGCAGCGGCATCGACGATGGCGGCTCCGGCGGTCATCGCGCAGAAGAAGTACATGTGGAAAATGGTCTCCACCTGGCCGCCCAACCTGCCGGTGCTTCAGACCGGCGCGGAACGGTTTGCCAAGCGAGTGGAGGAAGTCTCCGAAGGGCGGCTGAAGATTCAGGTGTTCGCCGGCGGCGAGCTGGTGCCCCCACTGGGGGTGTTCGACGCCGTTTCCGACGGAACGGTGGAATGTGGCAGCGGCGCTTCATATTACTGGGCCGGTAAAGTGCCGGCGGCCCAGTGGTTTGCAGCGGTCCCTTTCGGCTTCAACGCCCAGGGGATCAACGCATGGTTTTACAGCGGCGGCGGACTGCAGTTGTGGGAGGAGGTTTACGCTCCCTTTAACGTCATCCCCAGGCCCCAGGGCAACACGGGGGTTCAGATGGGCGGCTGGTTCCGAAAGGAGATGAAGTCCATAGACGA
Source organism: uncultured Desulfobacteraceae bacterium (assembly GCA_942491115.1). Lineage (GTDB taxonomy): Bacteria > Desulfobacterota > Desulfobacteria > Desulfobacterales > UBA5852 > CALNZV01. The sequence continues at coordinate 517,732 of CALNZV010000020.1, read as the reverse complement.
TTACAAGGGGTTGAAGATGCGCATCCCGGGTCTGGGCGGCAAAGTGATCGCCAAGGCCGGAGGGACAGTGGTTCTTCTTCCCGGCGGGGAGATCTTCACCTCCCTCGAGCGCGGGGTCATCGACGCCACGGAATGGGTCGGACCGATGCACGATCTTCGCATGGGATTTTACAAAGCAGCCAAATATTACTACTACCCTGGATGGCACGAGCCGGGGACATGCCTTGAGGTTATTTTCAACAAGAAGGCCTACGAATCCCTGCCAAAAGATCTTCAGGCGATCGTGGACGCCGTAGCGGCGGAAACCAACATGTGGAGCCTTTCCGAATTCGAGGCCGGCAACGGCGCCGCCTTGCAGACCCTGATCTCGGAGCACAACGTCAATCTGGTGCGGTTCCCGGACCCGCTCATGGAAGACCTGCGCAAACTGGCCGATGAAACCCTTGAAGAAGAGGCTGACAAAGACGCCATGTCCCGAAAGGTTCATGAAGCATTCAAGACATTCAAGGCCCAGGTGGGCGTTTGGGGATCGGTCTCCGAAAATGCATACTACAATGTGATCGCTGAAAAATACGCTCTAAAGAAATAGGGCGGTCATTTTCCCTCTCCCATGCCGGGTGCAGACGACCGATTTGCCGTCACTGCACCCGGTTGTTTTTTTTAGTAATTCTACCCGTCGGTGGGCAAACCATTGCTGAATGCGGTGATGCAGAATCCTTCCGTATGGGTATTGGTAGACCTCTGGGCATCGGCTCTCCGACTGGCCTACACTCGCCACCAAGGCCCCGTAAAGACGCTCGCTGAGGACCGTTCTTGAATCGGATCTCGGCGAACCGGCAAGATCGAGCCATCTGAGACCCCCGGCTTGCCACCGTCTGAACGCGACCGACAAGGCTCAGACCGTTGCCCAGCATCCGATCCGGCACCCATTGGCCACCGTTGTGGGCCTTCTGGACCTTTTTAGATAACCGAATTGCTGAAAGTAGGAAACCGGTTTCAGCCTCCTGGGAAAAGAATTGACCCTGACGACATCCAGATCCTATCGCTTCAAATCAAAATCACTTTAATATCGGTTAGATATATTTATTCACCATATGGGATAAAGCCGGGAATGATATTTGCTTACTAATATTGAGTTTATTTTTCAACAATTTCCGGAGAGATGTGGATCATGGGGGGGAACCCTGCTGACAATGGCGGAAGGCGATCGGGGATCGACCGCCGCATTTACACTTACAGCGGCCATATCCCGGAACGGCGCTCCGGCAAGGACAGGCGGATCATGAGCGATCGGCGCACCGGTCCCCGGCTCGGACCCGAATATCGGGAGGTGCCGTCGTCCAGCAATAGCCTCGCCAATGCCCATCCATGATCTCCCCTCCCCCCCCGCCCCTCACCCATGAACGGCCAGCGACTCACGAGGGTTAACCCCTGATACACCCCATCCGATAGTCTTACAGCCAGACCCCGAACCAAATCCGCCATACCACTGCGGGTGTCGACGATATGGCGAAGAAGATGGCCGCGGCTCCTGCCGTTCGCCGTGCCGCAGAGCGAAATCGCCGGGACGATACCGCTTCGAGTTCTGGAAACCTCCTATGGTGGACTGCAGCCATGCAGGCGGTCATGGATTCGGCTCCGGCCAGCATCCAGGCCGCGAAGAGAGGAAAGCCGATAGACCGGTGAATGGGTAGAAACAGGCACCATGGACAGTGGTGATGGAGGACTTCATACACATAGGCCGACAATACATAGACCAGGGCTGATGCCGATGCCGCCATCCAAAATAGGGTCAACAGCAGGAGGCCTGCGGCCTGACGGATTCCTGGGGTCCCTTTTCTGGCCAAATAGAGGGGAATGGACCCGATGAGGAGGAATGAGCCACCGAATGCCGAGAGGCGAAAGACATCCGGGATTTCCCCACGGGGGCCCGCAGCCCCTATGCTGCGAAACGCATCATAGACGACGGCACAGCAATGGACCGGCCGCTCCATGTCCATTCCCGTCAGGGCGCCCCCACTGGTCACGACAGCCCAGGCCACCACCGGAAACACGACCAGCTGGTATCGGGCATCCCACAGGGTGGCGGGAGATCTGGGATCGGAATGATTGAGTTTGATTGCCGCCCGTCGGCAATACAAAAGAGCGAGGGACGCCAGCCGAAGAGTGAGGGCCACCGGACCGGGCGTTCCCATAGATTGGAGGACGCCGGTGCCGCACATGGCTCCGGGAACCAGGTCCGGAAACAGTGCGGCCACGGCCACACCAAGAGCCAGAGTCGATAGGGCAAAGAGCCAGAAGGCAAAACCGGCGGCCACATCAGCCGATTCGTGCATGGCCTCCAGACGAAGCTGACGCCTGGATGAAGATGCCGGATTCCAGTTCAACAACGCCTGAAACGAAAACAGGAACACACCGGTTTCCAGGGCCAGGACCAGACCGTCGGATACCAGTATGGCCAGGACCACCGGATGAGCGATCATTTCACGGGCTCCAGGGCTCGTCGACGAATCCGGAATGCCTGGTGGCACCACTCGAGCTCGCAACCGTGGGCCGATGCCACCACGGTGGCCCCCCTTTCGGCCATGCCGACAAGGGCTGTCTTGATCAATGCGGCCCCCTTCCCGTCCTGATGGGAAAACGCCTCATCGACGATCAGGTAACGGGGGTGGTGAGCCAGCGCCCGGGCCAGGGCAATCCGTTGGCGTTCTCCTCCCGATAATCCCTCCGCTGACCGAAATGCCAGGTCGGCGCATTCCAGTTTGTCCAAGGCGGCCATGGCCCTCTCTCTGAGGGGCTTGAGGGATCGCTCCCGAGGCAGAGAGGGCAACATGACGTTTTCCAGAGCGGTGAGGTCGCCGATAAGACGCAGATGCTGAAATCCGATTCCCACCCGGCGTCGCCACCGGTCTCTGTGGCTGGCCGTCCATCTCGAAACCGGTTGGCCGTCGGCCTCGACCTCACCCTCGGTCGGACGGAGAAGTCCGGCGAGAAGATGAAGAAGGGTGGTTTTACCTGAACCGTTTTCTCCCGTGACCAGGCCGATGGCGCCACTGGGGAATACGGCATTCACCCCCCGCAATACCGCCGAGGCTTCCGGTGATTCGGGGCCGTATGTGAAGTGGACATCTTTGAGGGCAAATCCCATAGCAATCACGGTCCCGTGTCGTCGATGGTCCATCCTTCGGCCGGTTTGGTGGCGTATATCAGCAGCGGCCCGACGGCAGCTGCCAGATAGGGTAGGAGAATGCAGGCGGCGATTTCGATCATCACCACCAGGGCGCCCTTCGGTGTCAGCACCATCTCGGGTATGGGGCCCTGCCATCCGAATAGAAGTGCGGTCAGCCATGGGGTGCCAAAACCGAACACGACCCCATATGCCAGGCAGGCACCGAGGGCGCCGGCGCTCAGGGCCAGAACGCCGGAACGGATCACTTCCGCCGCGACCAAATCGGAGGTGCTCCACCCGAAGGCCTTGAGAAGACCGGTCTCCCGCCGGCGTTTGATGCGATCGCGAAGGGTGGTCGCCACCAATAGGGCCAGGGCCACGGCGGCCGACGCCACGGCCCCGGTCTGCAGGGAGGATCGGCTGCCGAAGAAGGAGCGGTAGTGTCGGCGCGTCTGCGCCCGGGTAGTGATGCCGACCGTCCAGGGAAACCCGGAGGACAGATCGCTCATCATGGCGGCCAGTTCCTGTTCATGGTAGACATTCACTGCCAGATCGCTGACATGGCCGTCGGGCAGGCCCAGAAGAAATCGGGCATCCGTTTCGTCCAAGACGACCAGATCGAAGGCAACGGCGTCCGCGCCGGCGTCGAGTAGGGTCTTCAACTGAAAAGACCGATATCCATCGACCCCCCGAATTTCGATCCTTCCCTGGCCGGCGGCGAATTGCAGCTGGCGGCCCGCAATGGCTTCGCCGGGTTCGGGGCCATCCCCAGCGCCGAAGGGCCTGAGACCCTCCAGCAATTGGTCGTCGGCGGCCATGATAGTGACGGGACCCTCCGGCCCCATTACCGCGCCCCATATGCGTGGTCTGACGGAGAGGATGCCGGGGATGGATGCGGCGATCTCGACCGCCTCAAGCGGAAGGGGCGCCCACCCCAAGGGGGAAATCCTCCGGAGAACGGCCGATGGCCCCTTGGAGATGAGGGCGTCGACGGATCGGCTGAGGGCCTCTGCGGAAAGGAGAGGCGTTCCCGTGATTGCGATGCAAAGTCCCAGGGCGGCCACCAGCATCAGGGATTCTACCGGCCGGCGGATCAGGTCCCGGACGGCCCACAAGAGGAGGGGAGGGGATAACCGAATCATCTTTCAGGCTCCCGAGCAACCAGGGCGGAGGTGGGATCCGTCAAGGCAGGGGCCACCGCAGGCACCCCGGGAACATACCGAAGGTCGACGCCGGGGATCATCCCCGACGGCATCCGCAATGGTCGGCCGCTAGGACTCCAGGCGGGAGTTGAAAGGCCTGTGGCCTCCTGCAGGGAGAGCACTGCCGGCCAGTTCCGATTGGCGGTTGCCGCCATGTGAATGCCGACTGCGCCGGCTCCGGCGATGGCAAGGACGAGGACGCCGATGGCGATTGCCGCGGAGAGTCCCATCCGGTCTCCGGTCCTGGTGGCGATGCCCCGGGGAGGATCCGCGGCTGGCAGAATAGGGTCGTTCATGGCGAGGGGTCTCTTCCAGACCGGATAGCCTCCCACTGTTCGATCGTCAGATCTTCAAGGGTGAAGGGTACCCATCCTCCGTGCCGCCGTCTGAAGGCGCGCATGTCCTCTTCAGTTCCCAGTGGAACCACCGCCGGCCCCATCGGGCCGATCACATCGGAACCCGGCACCCACAGAAGATTCCCGGCATCGGTATGACGGGAGGTGAAATAATCGGAGGCCAGGGCCCTGAGGCGCTTCGAGGGGGGGATCCCCAGAACCACTTCCGGACGGAGCCAGGCGGTAATCATGCATCCCGGGCTGCAAAAATAGTAGGTGGCACCGTCCGTCAATTGAATTGCCGCTGCAAATCGCGGGAACCGGGACGGCAGCATCGCGCAGACCGGGCATCGGTCCGACGGCGAGATGATCATCCGACCCTCTGGGGCCGCCGGCTGCGCGCCGGGTGTGGGGCCGGCTCCGAGTGCCGTTGATTTCAACAGGCAAAGAGCCAGGATCGGCAGCCAGTGCCACTTCATGGAATCGTCCCTTTCGACGGTGAAGGGTGGGCGGGGCATCATCCCGTCTTCTGTGGGTCATTTTTACGGGAGCGCCGGGCCGACTGTCAATTGGAATCGATGGTGAGAGGGGGAGCGCTTTCCCATAAGGGCGATGGATGATATGGATGCCACCACGATGACGATGATTGATCTTCAGGCAATGGCCTTGCTTGGGCTCCTTGGCACCGGGCACTGTATCGGGATGTGCGGCCCCCTGATCATCGCGTTCCCGGGTCGGTCCCGTCAATGGCGCGGCCATGCGTATTATCATTGCGGACGTCTTCTGACCTATTCCCTGGTAGGGGGGACGATGGGTGGGGTTGGTCTGGGGCTTGGCGAACTGGCTGCCGCCGCCGGAGGCAGCGAACTGGCGTGGATCGCCAGAATCCAGGTGGCGATGTCCATTGCGGCTGCTTTTTTTCTCCTGGCCTTCGGAATCGCCAGGATCGGAATCCTTCCGGAACCGTCCTGGTTGGGCGGGATCGCTCCCTCCCGGATTCCCGGCGTCGGCCGGTTGCTTCGATCCCCTGACCACAGGGCTTCAGCATCCGGGCTTTTCACCATTGGACTCGCTATGGGGCTTCTGCCCTGCGGGCTGTCCTTCGCGGCCTTCGCTCGTGCCATCGCCTCCTCCGGTCCTGTGGAGGGTGCGGTCATGACCCTTGTCTTTGGCCTGGGAACGGTGCCGGGGTTGTTGCTTCTGGGTACGGGGGCCTCCGTGCTGTCCCGACGATACCGGCGCCATTCCGACCTGTTGAGCGGTGTGCTGATGGTTGCCATGGCGGTCAAGCTTTTGGTGGATGCCCTGGGAGCCTTCTGGCGATAAACGGGATCCGGAGGCGCTGCCGGGTGGTTATTTCACGGTTCATCTGATATGGGATTGCCTTGCCATTTCCTTTCCAAATGGAGGACTGACAGTGGAGTGGAAGAAGCCCACCTGGTTTGACGAGAAAACGCGCTGGGAGCAGCTCGACCACGTGGTCGATGAGACGGATCGGGCCCATTTCGGCTACCGCACCATGCCGACGGGGGAAAAAGCCGACTGGGTCCGCCGGCATTTTGACCGGGTGGCCCAGAAATACGATTTGATGAACACCCTCCTCAGCTTCGGCATCCAGTATGCCTGGAAGCGCCGGGCAATCCGGAAGATGGCCCTTCGGCCGGGGCTTTCGGTTCTGGATGTTTGCGGGGGTACGGGAGATCTATCCCTGATGGCGGCAAGGGCAATGGGGCCGTCGGGCCGCGCCGTGGTCTATGATATCAATCTACAAATGATTCTGGCAGGGATTCCAAAAATTAAGAAAACCCCCCATGGGTCCCGGATTCGGTTCGTGCAGGGCGATGCCGAACGCCTGTCGTTTCCCGACGGTCATTTCGATGCCGCCATGGTCGGTTTCGGTATCCGGAACGTCACCCGATATGCCACCGGGTTCAAAGAGATGCACCGGGTGCTCAAGCCCGGCGGCGTGTTTATGTGCCTCGAATTCTCCAAACCCACCAATCCTCTTTTCCGATGGCTCTACGACATGTACTCATTTTACATGATGCCCCTGATCGGCCAGGTGATGGTGGGATCGGCGGAATCCTATTCCTGCCTGCCGGAAACCATTCGCTTGTTTCATCTGCCGGACGAGATCACCCGAATTCTTGAAGGAATCGGTTTTCGCAACGTGTCCTATAGCCGGATGACCAACGGCATCGCGGTGGTTCACGTCGGGGTCAAGGGGTGATGTCCGACCGCCGACTTTCAGCATCCGGGCCCGAAACGCGTCGGAAGGATGGGCAGTGAAACTCAACCGCATGGAAAGATGGGTGGTCAACAGCCACCTTCGGCGCGCCTGGATTGCCGTCAATATCCTTTATTTTCGACGGCACAGTGGAATCCCTGAGGGGGTTTCCATGATCGAAATCGGATGCGGCGAGGGTCGGGCGCTTCCCCTTCTGCGGAGGCGATTCGTGCCGAGTGGGCTGGCGGCCTTCGATCTGGACATCCGGATGCTCCGCTGGGCCCCCCGTCGGGACCCGGCACCGCTGGCCGTCGCCGATGCAGCCCTTCTGCCCATCGCACCGGAAAGCTGCCATGCGGTCTTCGGCTTCGGGGTTTTGCATCACGTCCCCGATTGGCAGCGGGCCCTGGCCGAAGTGGCGGCCGTGCTAAGGCCGGGAGGGGTGTTTTGTTTTGAAGAGTTTTATCCCGCCTTGTATCAGAACGCGCTTACCCGCCGCCTCCTCGATCACCCGGACCACAACCGATTCCGCAGTCGATCCTTCAAACGCGAGTTTACTGAGACAGGCCTGTCGATTCAACGGCAAATCGAGGTCCGCCCGTTTTACATCCTGGGTATTGCCGTCAAAAGTTGAGGACGCCAATGGGCTGGGGAACCGCACCGACTCTCGGGATATATCGGTTGGTCTCAGATGGCCAATAGCACCAGGGTGATCAGCAGCAGGAAGAGGGGGTAGTAGCTGGCGCGGTTGAAGAGACGCATGGCATCATGGGCCCTGCGGCTGCTGTGGAGCTGCCAGGCCGGTACCATCATTAAATAGAGTCCGGCACTGGCAGTGAGGGCATAGCCAATGGGACCGACCGCCGTCCCAGAGACGGCAAAAAGCAACAGACTGAAGACGAGGGACAGAAAAAGGCTGCCGAGAATGAGGTCCCGGGTTTTGTCGATCCCAATTTGAACCGGTATGGTCTTCCCGCCGAATCGCCGGTCTTCTTCCAGGTCCGCCCAGTCGTTGGGGGCGTTCTGTCCCCCTATTTCCCAGAAGAAAATCACTAGAAACACCATAGCGACATAAGCCGCCGATGGAGAAGGGTCGACGGCGAATACGGCGGCGACGGCGCCTGCCGTCTTGACCGCTCCGCTGACCAGGGCTCGGTATGGGCTGATCCGCCACAGCAGGCAGTAAGTGGTCTCAAGCAGGCAGCCTGACAGAAAAATCAATACGCACACGGGGTTGAGATACCATGCCCCGGCAATCGCCACGACGCTCCAGGACACCGCCCAGGTGGTGCCTTCGGCCAGGGTCAATTCCCCTTGTGCCATGGGGTGCCGAACCATCATGGCGTCCAGATCCCCCTCCCATCCCGGCGACGAGGCCAGAGCGCCATGCCGGATCTTTTCCCGGTCGCTTCGAAACCCGATCACGTCATTGAGGGCGTAGACAGCGGTGTAGCCGGCAAAAACCGTCACGAGGCCTGCCAACACCACGTCTGCCGATGGAAATCGGCCCAACCACAGCAGGGCTGCAAAGCAGGGGGCGGTCATATCGATGATGCCGTGAGGGGTTCGAGACAGGGCCAGCAAAAGCTTCAGCTTGTGGGGCAGGGCAATGGAGAATGGGTTCGGGAGCATAGGTGATCGCTGGCGGTTGGTTGGCGGTGCTGTCGTTACCCAGTCTTGGAGTGCCAACTCCAGTGTTCAAGGAGGCTCAGGATTTGGGCCGATGGGGATCCTCGAATGATGTCGCCTATACCATGGGATCCGTCGAGGGTCAATTCCATGATCCTCAGGGTAAAAAACGCTCGAGGTGATGGTCCGGGCACGTTCTGGCGTAGTCAAGAACCTCGGCGGAGTACCGCCCCATTTTGGAGACCCTTTCCATGGCGGCACGACTGCCGCCGTTCAGAGCCACGCCGGCAAGCGCCAGGATTCGAGGTACCAGAAGTGCGTTGGTGTAGGGAATTCGGTGCCGTCGGCAGAAGCCGGCAGCCTGACCGTCATCCACTAGAACGAAATCTCCCCATCCGTCCAAGAAGAGCTGAAGGGTGTCTCTCTCACCGTGGCCCATTCGCTCTAAATTCCGGGGCGGTTTTTCACTGGGTCGGTTGTCGAGGGCAATGGGATGCAGTCGCCCGCTGGCCGCCATTTGACCGAACCAACGGGCTCCGGGTTGGTTGGCGACGGTCAGTTCGTCGATGACGGAAGTCGGTGCCATGAGGCACCAGGCATCGGCGGCCGTGTCCGCCACCCCGGCCTTGAAGAGAATAATCGCTGAGGAGCTGTCGATCAGCGCTGATTTCAATGGGGCTTCCGTGGTCATCTCGGCCCCTTCCTGTCAACGGGGACGGCGGTCCTCATGTCGGGCTACTGAAACAACGGGGTGCTCAGATAGCGTTCGCCGGTGCTGGCAAGGATGACGACGATTTGCTTGCCGGCGGATTCCGGCCGGCTGGCCACTTTCAGGGCGGCGGCCATGGCAGCGCCGGAGGAAATGCCGCAGAGAATCCCCTCCCGTTTGGCCAGCTGTCTGGCCGTTTCGAAGGCATCGTCATTGGAAACGGTCACGACCTCGTCGATCACATCCGCTTCGTAGATGTCCGGAACGAAACCGGCGCCAATGCCTTGAATCTTGTGGGGACCAGGGGATCCGCCCGAGAGAACCGGAGAATCTACGGGTTCCACGGCGATCGCCCTGAAGGACGATTTGCGTGCCTTGAGCGCCTGGCTGACGCCGGTGATGGTGCCACCGGTTCCCACACCCGCCACAAAGATATCGACAGCGCCGTCGGTGTCCCTCCAGATTTCCTCTGCCGTGGTTTCCCTGTGGATCTTCGGGTTGGCTGGGTTGCCGAACTGGTTAGGCATGAACGCCCCAGAATTCGCTGCCAGCCGTTCGTGCGCCTTTTCGATGGCTCCCTTCATGCCGGCGCTTGCCGGGGTGAGGTCGAAATCGGCGCCAAGATGGGTCAACAATTTTCGTCTTTCGATGCTCATGGTTTCCGGCATGGTCAGAAGCAGCCGATATCCTTTGGCGGCACAGACAAAAGCCAAGGCGATGCCGGTGTTTCCGCTCGTGGGTTCGACGATCAACGTCTCAGGGGTGATCGTCCCTTCGGATTCGGCCGCAGCGATCATGGAGGCGGCAATACGGTCCTTGACGCTCCCCAGGGGATTGAAAAATTCGAGCTTGGCGTAGATATCGGCATTCAATTCCTGTCCAAGTCGATTGATCCGGACCAGGGGCGTATTCCCTATCGTCTGGATGATGTGGTGATGCCGGTTCATGGGGCCTCCTTTAGGGGAGATGGGGCTCCCGCGTTTGGTTCTGTTCGCGTCGGTAGACCAGTTTCGGTGTCTCCATGAGAACGGTGGTGTCCTGGGGAACGGATTCGGTGAGCCAGACGTTGCCGCCGATGGTGGCGTTGGCGCCGATGATCGTATCTCCTCCCAGAATGGTGGCTCCGGAATAGATGATGACGTTGTCCTCGATGGTCGGGTGGCGTTTGATTTGACGGAATTTGGTGCCGGCATCCCTGGGAAGGGATAGGGCACCGAGGGTCACTCCCTGGTAAATTCTGACGTTGTCGCCGATGAGGGTGGTTTCCCCGATAACGACCCCGGTGCCGTGGTCAATGACGAAGCGCTCACCGATGACGGCTCCCGGGTGGATATCGATCCCGGTGAGACTGTGGGCGTACTCGCTCATGATCCGGGGAAGCAGAGGCACATCCATCGTGTAGAAGCGGTGGGCCAGTCGGTAGACCATGATGGCATAGATGCCGGGGTAGCTGAAGATAATTTCATCGAAGCTCCGGGCGGCCGGGTCCCCGTCGAAGGTGGCCCTGACGTCTGAGGACAGCGCTTTGCGCAGCTCCGGAATGGCTTTGATAAGGTCCAGCGCTACCTCATAGCCCCGCTCACGACCACGGGAGCAGGCTTGGTTGTACCTGAAGCAGTCGTGCCGGATAGCCAGGATCACCTGCTGGGAAATCATGTCGAAGAGTTGGGAGATGGACTGCCCCATGGCGTATTTGAGATTGACCGGATCGAGCTTTCCCATACTGAAATATCCGGGGAAAAGCACTTCCCTGAAGGCATCGATGATGGCAACCACCGAATCCCTGGACGGTATGGGTTCAAAGTCCACATGGGTGAAGCAGATGTCCCCTTCGCAGTAGCGAATGATGGCATCGGCGATCTCGGGGATTTTTTTCCGGTAGCAGGACAGCAGTTCCCCTTCCTGGGAACAGGCGTCCTTGATTTGACTCAGTTTGTCGTCCATGGGTCTTCCTCTATGGTCGATGACCGCAGCGGTACTTGGATCTGATCCGACGGCGGTTTACCGGGGCCGTTCTGCCTCGACGCCTTTGCGACCCAGCTCTTTATTGAGATCGATGCCGTATTTTTTGATGCGCTTCCACACGGTGATCCGGCTGACGCCAAGCTGCCGTGCGGCCTCGGTCTGGTTGCCTCCGGTGGACCGGAGCGCCTCCAGTAAGGCGTCTTTTTCACGGCAGGAGCGTTCATCCGGGGGGGCCGCCGCCCCCGTCTCGACGGACAACATCTTTGGGGGCAGGTGGTCGGTTTCGATCCATCCGCCGGGGCACAGCACAAAAGCATACTCGATGGCGTTTCTGAGTTCTCTCACATTTCCCGGCCAGGAATATTCCAGCAATTGCTTCATGGCCGCCGGCCTCAGGCCTTCGATCGTTTTGCTTCCGATTCCGTTGTTGTGGTCGATGAAATGGCGAATCAGAAGCGGAATGTCTTCGAGGCGCTCGGAGAGGGCGGGAATGTTCAGGGGAAACACATTGATGCGAAAAAAAAGATCCTCCCGGAACGACTCCTCCCGGATCAGACTCTCCAGATGTTTGTTCGTGGCGGAAATGATTCTGACGTCGACGGATACGGGCTGGTGGTCACCGACCCGTTCGATCTCCTTTTCTTCCAGCACCCGCAGTAGCTTGATTTGGGTGGACAGGGGGATATCACCGATTTCGTCAAGGAAAATGGTGCCGTTGTGAGCGGCCTCGAATCGACCGATCCGGAACCGATCCGCACCCGTGTAGGCGCCCTTGACGTGGCCGAAGAGCTCGCTTTCGAGGAGGTTTTCGTTGAGGGCGGCACAGTTGACCTTGATGAACGGCTTTCCTTTCCGGGGTCCGCTCTCATGGATGGCCCGTGCCACCAGTTCCTTCCCGGTGCCGCTCTGGCCGTGAATCATCACGGGGGCTTCGGACTGGGCCACGTTCTCGATGAGATGATACAGCCGGACCATGCCCGGCGCCTGGCCGATGATGCCGTGGAAACCGTCGTCGAGCCGGCAACTCTGCCGGAGGGACATGATCTCCTCTTCCTGCCGAATCAACTCCGAGATGTCCGTCAGGGTCTCGATGGCGCCGATGGTTTTACCGGCGTCGTCCCGAAGCACCGACGCGTTTTTAAGCACGTTGATGGTACGCCCGCCCTTGTCGGTGATGATGCATTTCTTAGATTTAATCCGCCCCTTGGAATACAAACCGCACCATTGCGTGCCCGGCCCTTTCCCAAAGATTTCACAGCCCGAGCAATTGAGGATCCGGCAATTGCTGCCGATCAATTCATCCGCACCGTATCCCGTCAGTTCCTCGGCGGCGTGATTGACCAGCAGGATAGTCCCATGGGGGTCCACCACCATGAGGCCGTCGTGGAGCGTTTCGACGATGGTTTTCCAATATGCTGAGAAGTCCATTTGAGAGGTCCGTAAGGGGGTGTTAACTTAACAGCGCTAACATAGGCGGCCTCCAGGAGGTTGGCAAGGGAGATTGCCAAAACGGCGACATGGGGCAAGGGAAAAACGGAATCCCTCTGGTCGAAGGGGAACCTGGCCCAGAGGCCCCGTTAATGGGCCCAGAAAATGACTCTGCGAACTTTGTTTCGGGGAAAAGGTGCTTAATATATCTCGTTGTATCCATTGACAGTGATGGCGACTATCATGCCGAGGAGGCAACCATGTGGGAGTACTCGGAAAAGGTTAAAGAGCATTTTTTGAATCCCAAGAACGTTGGCGTGATTGAAGACGCCGATGGCGTTGGCGAGGTCGGCTCTCTTGCCTGCGGGGATGCCCTCACCCTGTATTTCAAGCTCGGCGATGATGGACGCATCGTCGATGCCAAGTTTCAAACCTTCGGATGCGCCAGCGCCATCGCATCCTCATCCGCCTTGACGGAGATGATGATCGGAAAAACCCTGGAGGAGGCCGAAACCATCACCAATGACGATATTGCCGACTTTCTGGGAGATCTGCCCAAGGAAAAGATGCACTGCTCCGTTATGGGCCAGGAGGCTCTTCAGAAGGCCATTTCAGCCTTTCGGGGTGATGCCGAAAAGAAAGTCGACGGAAATATCATCTGCGAATGTTTCGGTGTCACCGACCGGGAGATCGAGCACACCGTCCGCGAGCACCATCTGACCAGCATCGAAGACGTGACCGGTTACATCAAGGCCGGGGGGGGATGCACAAAGTGCCACGACGACATTCAGGCTATCATCGACCATGTCTTGGGCAAACCGGTTCAAATCCAGCCCACGCCCAAACGGCTCACCAACATTCAGAAAATCCGGTTGATCGAAGAAACCCTCGACAGGGAGATCAAACCCGCGCTCCGGAGCGACGGCGGTGACATCGATCTGGTGGATGTTGACGGAGACCGGGTGCTGGTCAATCTGAAAGGAACATGTGCCAGCTGCAACGCCTCCCAGGTCACCCTCAAAAATGTCGTGGAAGCCAAGCTCAGGGAATTCGTCACCCCGGAGCTCATCGTCGAGGAGGTGGGGTAATGAAAACCGTCTATCTGGACAACAACGCCACCACGCGGGTCGCCGATGAAGTGTTGGAGGCCATGCTACCCTTTTTCAAGGAGCGTTACGGCAATCCCTCAAGTATGCACAGTTTTGGCGGCAGTGTCGGTTCCGAGCTTCGAAACGCCAGGGGGCAGATAGCCGAACTCATTGGTGCCCGACCCGATGAACTGGTAATGACCAGCGGTGGCACGGAGAGCGATCATGCGGCGATCCAGGCAGCCATGCGGACGAATCCCGACAAGCGGCACCTGGTGACGTCCCGGGTGGAACATCCGGCCATCAAGAGTCTGTTCGAGCGCTACGCCAAGGACGGCTACAAAGTGACCTTCGTACAGGTTGACGAAAAGGGCCGCCTGGATCTCGACGAATTATACGACAGCCTTTCCGAGGATACCGCAATCGTCAGTCTCATGTGGGCCAACAACGAAACCGGTGTACTGTTCCCGTTGGAGGACGTCTCCAGGGAAATCAACGCACGGGGCATCGTTTTCCACACCGATGCCGTTCAGGCCGTGGGGAAAATACCTATCAAGCTATCCGAAACCGGCGTCGATATGCTGTCCTTGTCCGGGCACAAACTGCACGGGCCCAAAGGGGTCGGAATCCTCTACGTCAGAAAGGGCACCAAATTTACCCCAATGATGGTGGGCGGCCACCAGGAGCACGGCCGGAGGGCCGGCACAGAGAATGTGGCCGGCATCGTCGGGCTTGGAGCGGCGGCCGAACTGGCTCGGAAGCGCCTGCCTGAAATGGACGCCGTCGCGAGACTTCGGGACCGCCTGGAAACCGCCCTTTTGGACCGGATCCCCAACAGCGCCGTTAACGGTGACAGGGCCCATCGTCTTCCCAATACAGCGAGCATCGCCTTCGAGTACGTCGAAGGGGAGGCCATCTTGCTGATGATGAACGAGTGGGGAATCTGTGCATCCTCCGGTTCGGCATGTACCTCAGGGTCCTTAGAGCCCTCACATGTCCTGCGGGCGATGGGTGTTCCCTTCACCTCCGCCCACGGTTCCATCCGGTTTAGTCTAAGCCACTACACGACCGCAGACGACATCGACACCGTGGTCGAAAAACTTCCCCCGATCATTGCACGGTTACGGGAGATGTCCCCCTTCTGGGCCCAGCGCAGCAAAGCCAGCTGACCCTGTCTCCACATGACAACCGGCACACCGTGTCCGCCAGGAGTCGGTATCGCCAGGGGGGGACTTAGCCATCTATCGGTCTTCATCAACCAATCGGACCGGCTGATGCCGTCCGGACGGCCTGTGGACGATCAGGCGCCACGGCCTTTCATCAGAGTCACGTTGAATTTTTTCATGAAGTGGGTTGGATTGTAGGAGAGTTTGGCCTTCCGGAGCCCTTCGTCACCCAAGTCCTGCTCACGATTGACGAATGTGAATGTCTCCTGGACCGATTCGAGAAACATCTGGTTGATGGCCTGATAGACGCCTTTGTGGGCGGTGCATCCCTTTTCGAAATGGATGACCAGTGTGGCGTCGTCGAGGGGCTCGGCCACCGTGTAGGCGACGATGTAGCCGTCCACCAGGATGGCCCCTCCCAGCAGTCGCGGCAGCCGGTCCCAGGCGTCTAGGACTTTTTGGATGGCATGGTTTTCCGAGGAGAGAATATCATCGGATTCGCAGTCCCTCCACGTGCACCAGTCGTCCTGCAGCGCCGTGGCTTCTTCGATCAGCTTGCCGCTGAATGGAACGAATTCATATGCATATCGCTTCTTAAACTGGTTGAGGAGGTTCTTTTTCTTGTGGAACCGATTCCCCCTGAGCGCCGCCAGTTCTTCGACCCGATAGACGTAATCCCAATGGCTTCTGGCTTCTTCGACTTTCAAGCGTTCGGGAACGGCGGATTGCCATAAACCGACCAGCGTCTCGGGCACACGGGAGAAACGGCTCCCCGGATCAAACCCACTCAACTTCTCGCTCCAGTTCACCGTCTCCCAGGCCCCCACGGGCGCCCAGAAAATGGTTTCGGGGGCTGTCTGCCGCAGCCATGTCAGCTCCCCGTCGTCAGCCCATTTCAGATTGTAGGCGCTGGCCCAGCTCCAGATGTTGACGAAACTGTAATCGGAAGTGATCTGGGAGGTTTGAGCCAGCCGTTGACGATAGCTTTCAAGGCTGTCCAGTGACACTGGTGTATAGTCCATGGTAGAAGAATCCTTTACGGGTGATCGATGGCAGCCGAAAGGCCTGCACCGGCCAAACGGGCGGCTTCGATGTATTCGGGATGGTGGAGAACGTCTCCCTCGTGGTCGAGTCCCCGCAACAGAAGCGAATCCCACAGGTCCATGTCGAGGACGTCGAAGAAGTACCGAATGGTGAGTAGAGTGCCGTCAAAGAGCTTTTTACCCTTCGTCGCCCCTGCCGCGATGAAGAGCCCCTTTCGCGTGGCCGCCTGGGCTTCCGGTTGACGATTGTCCACCCAATATTTTTTCACCCAAAGGGATTGAAAGCGGTCCATGAAGATTTTGGTATGGGCGCTGACCGTGTAAAAAAAAATGGGGGATGCCAGCATCATACCGTCCGCGGAGAGCAGCTGGTCTCGAAGGCGTGTGAAATCATCATTGATGGCGCACTTCCCGGCGTTTTTACAACCGTAGATTTCAAGACAGGGAGAGAGCTTGAGGTCCCTCAATACGATTTCCTCGACCGCTGCACCGGCCTCCCGGGCGCCTTCAACCGCGGCCTTCAACAATGTGGCGGTATTGCCGTTTCGTCTCGGACTTCCGTAAACGGCTATAAGGCGAGCCATCGGCATCCGTTCCTTTCTGTCGTCACACCCGCCGCTTGGGCGGTCCATTCGATGGCAGCTCGATGTCGAGACCCACGGGGCAGTGGTCGGACCCCATGATGGAGTTGTCGATGAAGGCGGCGTTCACGCGGCCGTCGCGGATCATGTTCTCGGTGACGAAGAAGTAGTCGATCCGCCATCCGACATTTCGTTCCCGGGCACGAAAACGGTAGGTCCACCATGAATACATCACGGTGTCCGGGTGAAAGTGTCGAAACGCGTCCACCCAACCGTTGGCGATGATCCGATCGATCCAGTCCCTTTCGATCCGTAAAAACCCCGATGTGTTCGCATTGGGTTTGGGATTTTTCAGATCGATCTCGTTGTGGGCCGTGTTGAAATCTCCCGTAACAATGACGTAACGCCCCGCTTCCCGAAGTCGATCGGCGTGGGTAAAAAAGTCCCGATAGAAGTCCAGTTTATAGTTGAGCCGGTCTTCATTCATCTGACCGTTGGGGAAGTAGGCGTTGAACAATACAAAATCACCGAAATCCAATTCGAGAATTCGGCCCTCGTCGTCGAACAGAGGGGCATCAATGCCATAGGCGACCCGATGGGGCCTTATCCGCGAGTATACGCCGACACCGCTATAGCCCTTTTTTACCGAGGCGTGGGACCACCAAGACTCATACGCCGGAAGGTTCCGCATCTCATCGGTTAGTTGATGGTCCTGCAGCTTAGACTCCTGGATGGAAAAGACATCCGCGTCCAGCCGGTCGAAGGCCCGTTGAAACCCTTTTTTCCACACCGCTCTCAATCCATTGACATTCCATGAAATGAGTCGGATCCGTCGGCTTCCCATCGGTGATCGCTTCCTCCCCATGATTGACAATTAACGGGTGAAGTGCAACGCTGACGATCCAAAGACGATTTCAACCCAACGGGGCCCCATCGACAATGATCATCTTTGACGGAACGTACAGCTGGAAGGGCAGTACGTCCCAAAAGCGGCGTGTCATCAACTGGTGGCAAAGCAGTTATCGGTTGAAGGTCGTGAAACTCTCCGGAGGCGCATCAGCCGTTCGTTTCTTGCGCTCCCACATCGTCCTGTTTACGGACACCGGGGAAGGGGCGTCCGTGGCCAACTGCGTTCAGGCATTGGCAAAGGAACTATGCAAAGACTTTTCCCTGGCCCTCGAGCGCGTTCTGTGGGTCGAAAGCGATGGCAATCCCGATCCCGGTTTCAACGTGGCGGTGTTTTCCCCGCTGACAACCGTCGGCAAGGAGCCTTTCTACGAGGTGTCCTGGCGGCCGATACTGGACGCCGAGATGGCTTTGCTGGCTCCCTATATCAGTCCGGAGGGGTCAAAGAGCCGCAAATAGGGGCTCCTCCCGTCTACCCGTCGACCATTGCTTCCAGCACGGCCTTCCATTTCCCGTCGGGCAGGGGGGCCGACAACCGCTGCAAGGCGGTCAGGCATTCCCTGATCACGGTGGTTTTT
This sequence comes from uncultured Desulfobacteraceae bacterium, assembly GCA_942491115.1. Lineage (GTDB taxonomy): Bacteria > Desulfobacterota > Desulfobacteria > Desulfobacterales > UBA5852 > CALNZV01. Next base: position 499,706 of record CALNZV010000020.1, on the reverse strand, counting down.
GGCGTCGAGGATGTCAGCTGGGCCTCCACCGTGCGAATGTCGGCCATGATGTCCGCCATCTGCTCGTAGGGGACGCCCAGAGCGCCCACAGCGGCTTTAAGGTCCGCAAGCACTCGTTCGACGGCCTCGGCTCCGGGCCCGTCCAGTATGATTCCACTCCCCAACCCAACGGGGACGGCGTCTTGGGACCCGTCCGCCAGCAACTTCGCCGTGGTTTGGCTGATCCCGATCCCTCCTGACAAGGTGCGAATGTCCACCAGACCTCTTCCCATGAGATCCTGAGCAATGGCGGCGCTGTCCTCACGGTTCAGGCCGACGGCGGTGCCGATATCGTACATCGACTGCTGGGCCGCTGCGTCTCCTCCGGTTTGATCGATGAGGGTGTCCAGAAATCGCTTGCTGTTTTCACTGAGATCGTTGATGGCCATCGGTTTTCCTTTCGGTATCGGTCCGCAATCGTGCCGGTGGCGACTAAGGGTGAGGCGGAGGAGGACCGGTCGCATCGCCGCCGACGATTTCATCGAGGGCGTCGTCGATGCCGGGATATCGAAAGGAGAAGCCAAGGGTCTGGAGGTGTTCGGGAACCAACCGTTGGCTGGCCAGAAAGGCTTGGGCCAGATCCCCCAGTACGATCTTCATCATTAGGGATGGGGCCGGCATGGCGGCAGGGCGATGAAGCCGGCGACCCAGGGCTTGGACCAGGTCGATATTCCTGGCCGGCTGTGGAGCAGCGAAATTGAACGGGCCCTTGGCATCCTCGGTCTCGAGGATGAACAACACCGCGGCCATCAGGTCCTGAAGGTGAATCCAGGGAAACCACTGGGTCCCTTTGCCCAGGGGCCCCCCGACAAACATTCGGAAGGCCGGAAGCATCTTCTCGATGGCTCCTCCTTGGCGGTCGAGCACCACACCGAAGCGTCCGACAGCCACCCGGGCCCCCTTGGCCTCGACGGCGCTGAGGGCTTCCTGTTCCCAGTCCACCGCCAGGTGAGCGAGAAAATCATCCCCGGCTGGCGCGGATTCCGTGAGGACGGTGTCCCCTTGATCTCCGTAGAAACCAGCCCCGGAGGCGTTAAAGAGAACCATGTCCCTGCCCTTTGGAATGGCTTCGACGATATACCGTGTGGTGAGGATCCGGCTGTCCCTCAGGAGCGTCTTGTAGCGTTCGGTCCACATGCGGAAAATGGTAGCTCCCGTCAGATTGACCACGGCATCGCAGGATTCCACGGCGTGCTGCCACGGTCCTTCCCGGGTGGTGTCTGCGGAGAGATACCGATAGGTCTCGGTCTCCGGCAAGGGGCCGGCACTGGATCGGGCGACAGCGGTGATACGGTGGCCGCGGTCGAGAAGATATCCTGTCAGCCGGGAGCCAATGAACCCCGTTGCGCCGGATATGAAGATATGCATGGTATGTCCCTTGGGTTGATGGTCCGATCAGGGGAAACATTAACGGTCAAGGCCCTCAGGGACCGAGAGTAAACATTTTACGGGCCAATTGCAATCCGGCCGGCGAGAGAACCTTGCGGGGCCCATGCCGATGGGGAGGGGTAAAGGAAACAATGCTGAGGAAACGTCGAACGGGGCGGTCGGCCAATCGACCCCTGTAGGGCCAAGCGTCATCGTGTGGGCCGGGGGTCTCCCGGTCGAAGAAGGACGTATCAGCGCCGAAAGGGGGCCCCTGCTTCAGGGCTTCTGCTGGCAGTGGGGGCAACGCCCGATAAACTCGAGACGGTGGCCGAAAACCTCATAGTCGGTCCGAGAGCGGATATCCCTGTCGAGGGTTGCGGCAACGGGTACGGGAGCGTCGGCCAGCCGGTCGCACCGGTTACACCGAATGTGATAATGTTGACGGGGGTTGCCGTCGAAGCGCTTGAGGGAGGAGCCAAGCGCTATGGTTTGAATCTCTCCTAATGTGGTCAACACTTCAAGGTTCCGATAGATCGTGCCCAGGCTGATTCGCGGCATTTCCCGGCGCACCCGCTCGTAGAGCTCTTCGGCACTCGGGTGGTCGTCGACCATTCGAAGGGCCTCGAGAATCAGCCGCCTTTGCTGTGTCATCCGCAACCGGCGATCGATCAGCAAAATGGATCATTCCTTCCCGGTTCATCCGATTGGAACCCACTTGCTGGTGCGGGAGGGTCCTTTATTTGAGGGTCATCGATCGGACCGTCGGGCAGAGGAGCCCCTTGTGCGATCCGATCGGATTTGGTGGCTACCGCTCGTCCATAGGGACGAAGGAGCATTCGTCCGGGCCGCAATAATCCCCCACATACGTGGACGCGGGGCGATACAGGGTGGGTTTGGGGGCGGCGTCGGCAAACTGCTCTTCGATGACGTGGGCCGTCCAACCGGCCACCCGGGAGATGGCAAACAAGGGAGTGAACAGGTCTATTGGAATTCCCATGGCGTAGTAAAGCGACGCGCTGTAAAAATCGACATTCACGTAAATGTCGATGTTTTTTCGGTCTTTGAATGCCTTTTTCCCCTTGACTTCAAGGTCTTTTGAAATGTCGTACCACTGGGGCTCCCCGATCCGTTCCCCCATTTTCTTTGCCATCGGGGAGAGAATGAATGCTCTCGGATCGTCGGTTTGATAGACGGCATGGCCAAGGCCGAAGATGAGCCGGCCGGCATCCAGTTCCCCGTCGATGTAAGCTTCGACATTTTGAATGTCACCGATTTTTTTAAGCATTTCCATGACCCGCACGTTGGCGCCCCCGTGGAGCTCGCCCGAGAGGGATCCAACGGCGGCGGAGACGGCTGCATACATGTGGGCCCGTGTCGATGCCACCTGCCTCGCGGAGAAGGTCGAGGCATTGAAGGAGTGCTCCGCATGAAGCACAAGCCCCGCGTCCATGAACCGGGTGAGTTCCTCGTCCGGGACCTCACCGGTGAGGCAGTAGAGAAAATTGGCTGCCTGGTTTAGGGTCGATTTCGGCATCACCGTCGGTTTGCCGTTTCTGACCCGCTCCCAGGCGGCCATCACGGTCGGGAATTTGGCAATCAGCCGCGAGGCTTTCCGCAGGTTGGCATCCCTTGACCGGTCTTCCAGTTCCGGATCGTGGCAGGCCAGCATAGCCACGGCCGCCTGCAGAACATCCATCGGATGGGCGGTTTTTGGAAAGGTGCCGAGGGCCTCGACGATCCCGTCGGGAACTGCCCGTTCGGCGGCTAAAAAGGTCTTGAAATCCGCCAGCTCTTTGTCGCCGGGAAGCGTTTCATGGAGCAGCAGGTAGGCGACTTCCTCGAAGGTGGCGCTTTCGGCCAGATCCTTGACGAGAAACCCTCGATAGATCAGTTTGCCGGCGGCACCGTCCACGTGGCTGATGCGGGTGCTGGCCACTGTTACTCCCCTAAGGCCGGTGTTTACAGTCGGTGTACACTCTTCCATGGTTACCTTCCTTCGCTGATCAAACAGAAATCATCATCGAAATGGACCGGATGGGCTAAAGATCAATCCACATATCGGCTTCATTGCCGCAATGGGAACAGGTCCCCTTTGCCTTGACTTTTGCGGGCGACTCTATTGCCTTTCCCACAGGAATATCGGGTGCTCCTGGGTCGACCGCTACCTCCTCGAGAGCACAAAAGAACACCATTTCCGCTTCGTTGCCGCAGTTATGGCATTTGCATACCTGCTTTTTTTCAACGGTTTCCGGCATGCGTCCCTCCTTGGCCTATAAGGGTTATTTCTCTTAAAAATCATGGAGTTTCTTGTCATAAATGTCAAGAAGCAATTGCCTACTGCTCTCGGTCTAAAACCACCGCCCCGGGGGTCTGCAGCCGATCCCCGGGCCGTGTCCATGGCCGGTTGAAATTGGTCCATAAAGGTGTTAGCTTCTCTGGCTTCTTAATTCCTGCGGGACCGTCGATCCATCATCCCCCCATAGGACTACCCATGACACCGGTTTCATCCAAAAAAGGTTATGACCTCAACATACTGGGAACCCCTTCAGCCGACCTGACCGTTCTCAAAAAGCCCGCTACCGTCGCCCTGTTGCCGGAGCGAATCCTCTACATCAAGCCTAAGCTGGCCGTTCAGAAGGGGGATAGCGTGCGAATTGGAACGACGCTGTTCACAGACAAGCGCGACCCCCGGATTCGATTCGTGTCTCCGGGAGGGGGACGCGTCGCGGCCATCCTTTTCGGGCCCCGACGGGTCATTCGCGAGATCGTCATTGCCCTGGATGGGGAGGAAGGGGCGGAGACTCACGAGCCGGTTTCGGCGGCCATGTTGATGGCGATGCCCAGAGAGGATCTGGTGGAAAGGCTCTTGGCCGGGGGGGTATGGCCCTTCATCAGATCGCTTCCCTTCCGTGGGATTGCCTCTCTCGACGCCGATCCCCCGGGGATCTTCGTGGGCATTGATTCCCGGGAGCCTTTTCAGCCCGATCCGATGGCGGTCTTTGCCGGTAAAATGGATCTTTTGGATCTGGGACTCACCGCACTCAGACGGCTGAGCCCCAACATCGTCGTGCATGCCAGCCCCCGGGCCGTCGAGGGCCTGGAAGGGCTTGATCGGTTGGTTACCCACGACGTTCGGGGGGCATACCCCGCAGACGATCCCGGGGTCGTCCTCTATCGCACGAGACGCGGTGCCGGGGACAACCGGTCATGGTTCGTGTCGGGGCAGGATCTGCTGGCGATTGCCGGTTTTCTTGCCGAGGGGCGGTTTCCGGTGGAACGGGTCGTGGCGATATGGGGCACCTGCGCAAGGACTCGGCACCACGTCCGATGCCGTCTGGGTGCACCCCTGAGCCAACTGATCGGAGACGGCGGCACCGGGTGTGCCTCCACGAGAGTGATCGCCGGGGGGGTGTTCACTGGATATGCCGCCGCTGCGGAGGATCACCTGGGACTCTACGAAACATCGGTGTCACTGATTCCAGAGTCAACGGAGAAGGAGTTTTTAGGGTCTTTTCAGCCGGGCTTCCAAAAACCCAGCTTCTCGAGGACGTTTCTTTCCCGCTGGAACCCGCGGCCCCTTACCATGAATACCAATCGGAGCGGCGGCTTGAGGGCCTGTATCGCCTGCGGCTATTGCGCGAACGTCTGTCCGGTGGACATCTGGCCCCAGATGACCCTGAAGGCGATCCTTGCCGAAGAGGTTGAGGAGTACCTGGCCCACGGGCTGCTGGACTGCGTCGAGTGTGGACTCTGCAGTTATGTCTGTCCGTCGAAAATCGAGCTTGCCGAAACCTTCCGGTCCGCCCGGCGGCACTACCACAGAGAACAGAGCGAACCATGAAATCCATCAGACGGTTGTTCGAATCCGCCGAGCCTTTGTTCCTGAAAGGTGGCAAGTACGAGCGTTTTTATCCGTTCTATGAGTCCATCGAATCCATTTTTTTAGCACCTCTGGATCCCACCAAGGGGCTGCCCCACGTTCGGGACAGTCTGGATGTCAAGCGCTATATGACGCTCGTCATCGTGGCCCTGCTTCCCCATCTTTTTTTCGGCATTTACAACGCTGGTTACCATTCCCATCTGGCCTCGGGGCTTTCGCTTCACTGGCTGCCGGTCACCCTTCGGGGGCTTCAACTGGTCATGCCCATCGTACTCGTTACCTATGCCGTGGGCTTCTTCTGGGAGGTCCTCTTCGCGGTCATCCGAAAGCATGAGATCAGCGAAGGGCTTTTCGTCTCCTGCATGCTCTTTCCCCTGACGCTTCCCCCAACGACACCCTTGTGGCAGGTGGCATTGGGCATCTCCTTCGGCATCGTCATCGGAAAGGAGGTCTTCGGGGGGACCGGACGTAATTTCCTGAATCCGGCTCTGACGGGCCGAGCCTTCCTCTATTTCGCCTACCCGGTTCAACTGTCCGGGGATGCGGTCTGGACGGCCCTCAGCGGAGGCCGGGAGACCTTCGTCGACGCCTATTCATCGGCCACCCCCCTGTCCATTTCGGCAACGGCCCAATCCGGTACCCCTCTCGAACAGCTGCTGATGGACGCCGGTTATTCCTTTATGGATCTATTCTGGGGGATCTATCCCGGCAGTATCGGGGGCACCACGGCATTTCTCAGCCTCTTGGGCGCGATATTCCTCATTTTCTTAGGGGTGGCGAGCTACCGGATCATCCTGGGCTCGGTCATCGGCATGCTGGTCACCGGGGTTGTCGTCGGTGTCGTTGCCGGCCCTGATTCGAGCCCTTTTCTTTCTCTCAATCCGTTTTATCATCTGGTCATGGGCGGTGCCGCTTTCGGCATCGCCTACATGACAACGGATCCCGTGTCCGCTACACACATGAAGCATGTCAAATGGGTCTACGGCTTCATGGTGGGCATGTTGACGGTGCTGATACGGGTGTTCAACCCGGCCTTCCCCGAGGGAATCGGTCTGGCGATTATCTTCATGAATCTATTCAACCCCCTCCTCGATCACATCGAGGTTCAGTGGCGATTGAAAAAGCGGATCCCCAATGTCTAAGCCGATCACATCCGTCGTTTTTGCTGCCGCCCTGTGTTTGGTCTGCAGCGTGCTCTTGACCCTGGCCTCCACGGGGTTAAAGGACCGCCAGGAGCGAAACGCCCTGGTGGACCAGCACCGGAACATACTCCAGGCGGTAGGGCTTGTGGCACCGGGAACACGCTATCCGACCGATGAGATCGAGAGGCTTTACGCCGAGAACATCAATCCGATCCGGGTTGGGGCAAACGGAGAGATTTTCCCCGGAAGCGACAGGAGGGGAGGGACTCTTCCCCTGTACCTATACCTCAAGGACGAGGTCGTCGAAGCCTACGTGATTCCGGTGGACAGCCGGGGGCTCTGGGGGCGGATTTACGGCTATCTGGCCATGGAAAGCGACGGTGAGACCGTCGCCGGGTTTTCGGTCTACAAGCACTCTGAAACCCCGGGTCTGGGCGGTGAAATCGATTCGAAGTGGTTTCAGAAGAACTTTGTCGGCAAGCAGATCGTCAATGCCCAGGACCAGTTCGTGTCGATCAAGATTGCCAAAGGGGCCGTGGACGATGTGGTCAGTCAGGACCAGAAATCCCACTATGTCGACGGTATCAGCGGCGCCACCATGACCGGTAAATACCTCTCCGAAGGGCTCTACGACATCCTTCAGACCTACGAGCCGGTCTCCGTCAAATTTAGGACCGAGCAGACCCTTCAACCCCAGGGAGTCAAGCGATAAGATGACCACCACGACCTTCAGACTGACCCGCAGCAACTCTTACCGCGCCATTCTAAGCGCCCTCTGGCAGACCAATCCCATCTCCAAGCAGGTGCTGGGCATTTGTTCCGCCCTGGCCGTCACGGTCCAGATGAATACCGCCATCGTCATGAGTGTGGCCCTGACTCTCGTGGTCGCCTGCTCGAACCTGACCGTTTCCCTCATGCGCCACCTGATTCCCCGCAACATTCGGATTATCGTCCAGGTGGCCGTGATCGCCACCCTGGTGATCATCACCGACGAAGTGCTCAAGGCGTTTCTATACGACACCAGCAAACAATTGTCCGTGTTCGTGGGGTTGATCATCACCAATTGCATCGTCATGGGGCGGGCTGAGACGTTTGCCATGTCCAATCCACCGATTCCCTCCTTTATCGACGGCATCGCCAACGGTGTGGGTTACGGATCGGTGTTGATCGGCGTCTCTTTCTTCAGGGAGCTGCTGGGATCGGGGAAGGTCATGGGATTTCAGGCGGTGCCCCAGTGGGCTTACGAGTTGGGCTATCAAAACATGGGGATCATGCTGTTGGCCCCTGGGGCCTTTATCGTGATCGGGCTTTTCGTGTGGCTTGAGCACACCTTGCTGAAAAACCGATAACCAATCGAGACCACCGACAATGGAAAATCTCATCAGCCTGTTCGTAAACTCGGTTTTTGTGGGTAACATTCTGCTGGCCTACTTCCTGGGCATGTGCTCTTTTCTGGCGGTGTCCAACAATCTAAGGACCTCGGTCGGTTTAGGTGTGGCCGTCGTGTTCGTACTGGCCATAACGACCCCCGTCAATTGGCTGATCTACCGCTATCTTCTCGCACCGGGGGCCCTGTCGTGGGCGGGGCTGCCCGACATCAACCTGAGTTTCCTTCGGTTGATCCTCTTCATTGCGGTCATTGCCGGCATGGTTCAGGTCGTGGAGATGGTGATCGACCGCTTTTCCCAGGCCCTTTATAACGCCCTGGGGGTCTTCTTGCCGCTAATCACCGTCAACTGCGCCATTCTTGGCGCTTCTTTGTTCATGGTAGAGCGGGACTACGGGTTTGCGGAAACCGTGGTCTACGGTATCGGCTCAGGCATGGGATGGGCGTTGGCCATCACGGCCATGGCCACCATCAAGGTGAAGCTTCGCTATGCGGATATTCCGGAAGGCCTGCAAGGGATCGGCATCAATATGATCATTACGGGTTTGATGGCCATGTCTTTCATGCTTTTTTCGGGGATCACCCTGTGATGGCGTCGGCGCAGCGAGGTGACCATTGCTGATTCTGGTGGCGAGCACAGCCGTGTTTTTGGGCGTCGTACTGACCCTGGTGAGCATCCTTCTGCTGGTGGAGTGGAAGGTGGTTCCCAAGGGAGATCGCGAGATCGTCATCAACGACGATGACGACAAGCCCCTCACCACGCCTATGGGAAAGACCCTACTGTCCTCCCTCCTCGATCACGACATCCTGATCCCCTGCGCCTGCGGGGGTAAAGGGACCTGCGGTACCTGCAAGTGCGTGGTGGAGGCTGGCGGTGGCGATATCCTGCCCACCGAGCTGTCCCTGGTGAACCGCCGGGAGCGCCAGAAAAACGTTCGCTTGGCCTGCCAGCTCAAGGTCAAACAGGATCTCAAGATCCGTATCCCCGAGGAGATATTCAATATCCAGAAAGTCGAAGCCACCGTCGTCTCCAACGACAACGTGGCCACTTTCATCAAGGAACTGGTGGTTAAACTGGACGAGGGCCAGGAAATCGATTTTCAGTCCGGGGCCTACATGCAGATCGACGTCCCCGAGTACCAGGCCGAATTCAAGGATTTCGACATTCAGAGCACCTACCGGGACGCTTGGGAGCAGTTCAATTTTTTCAAGCTCACGGCCGGCTCCGACGAGCCTGTCAATCGGGCCTATTCCCTGGCGAACCCGCCTTTGGAAAAGGGGATTCTCAAATTCACCATCCGGATCGCCACCCCCCCTCCCCGTGCGGAGAATATTCCCCCCGGCGTCGGCTCGTCCTTCGTGTTCAATCTGAAGCCCGGGGATCGTGTCACCCTCAGTGGACCCTACGGTGATTTTCTCATCCGCGAATCGGAGAGGGAGATGTGTTTTATCGGCGGCGGCGCCGGTATGGCGCCGCTACGCAGCCACATCCTCGAGCAGCTATTGAGCGTGGGAACCCACCGGCGGATGAGTTTCTGGTACGGGGCCCGGTCCCGCCAGGAAATGTTTTATGACGAGGAATTTCTGGATCTCGAGCGCCGGTTCGACAATTTTACCTTCCACGTCGCCCTCTCGGAGCCCCTGCCGGAAGACCGATGGGATGGTCCCGTCGGGTTCATCCACCAGGTCGCTCTTGACCGTTATCTGGGCAGTCATCCGGATCCCACCGAAATTGAATACTATCTGTGCGGGCCGCCGATGATGATCCGGGCGGTGTTTGAAATGTTGGATAGCCTTGGGGTGGACAAGGAAATGATCCGCTTCGACGATTTCGGCTGATGCCGGGGTAGGCAACGGCTGTGCCCAATCCTTCCGTTAGTGACAGCGCCTCAAGCCCCTCTAAAAGACGATTTTGTCGGGCGGGCGACGCTCGGGGACGAATTCATGGGGGATCCGGTTTTCGTTCCAGGCCGTCGACACATAGAGATTGCAGTAGCAGCTGCCGAATTCGGCCACATCGGGCTCCCGGTAGACGCAGGGGCAGATGATGTCCTTGTCGCTTTCCCGATCGCCTGAGGCGATTCGGCAGGGGCATGCCATATAGCCGTAGCGGGCCTTGTTGACCAACAAGGCCTCCATGAGCTCAATGGTCCGCTCCCGGTCGGCGTTGAAGTAGTAGCCTTTGGCCTCCTGAATTTTTTTCAGACTTTCGAACAGTCGTTCCGCATCCATCAGAGCCCCAGCGCCTCCTTGATATCCTTTTCCTTATATCCCACGATCACCTTGTCGCCGATGATGATGGTGGGAAACGAACACCGTTCATTGAAATTTTTAACTTCCTGGAGCATGGCTTTTCGCTCTTCACCCTCAAGAAGGTCGACGTCGACGAAGTCGAACTTGAGGGTGCACTCGTCCAGAAGCCTTTTGGTCGCTTTGCAGTGGCTGCAGGTGCTCAGGGAATAAATGGTGATTTTTTTGTCGTCCGTCATTGGGAGATATCCTTTCCATCCAGTGGCTGTGTCAAGATCCGGATCGACGACTGGTGGGCTGCCGTCTGACCGTCCCTGTTTTTGGCCGTCGGCCGCCGGTCTTTGGGGCGGTCTGCCGCCGATTGGGCGGCGGTAGTTTTCTCGAGGGTTGCCCGATTTCTGCCCTTCGATGGTCGAAGCGTGGACGGCAGATGCGTGGTTCCGAACCCAAACCCTAATGATTGGGATAGTACACTTGCCCCCTACTTTCAATCCCCCTTTTCTTGACACGCCGTTAGCAGGGACTGGAGATCTCCAGGATCCGTGACCGGCCGTTTGCAGTTGTCACCGGTGCACACATAGGCTGTTGGCCGGCCGTCGACCGGAGCGGCGGATCGGGCATGGGTCGTGTGGGTTGCCAGAATAGCTCTGTCGTGTTCCGTCTGAATCACCAGGATCGTTTTCCCCGGGATGCCGGGATCACGTGCAACGGTAAGCAGCCGGCGCGTTTGTTCATCCCGGAGGTCTCCAACGATGACGACCGGTACCGGCGTCGACTGGAGAAACAGCCAGGCATTGAGGTGGGCTGCCACGGTTTCCGGATGGCCGGCGAACCGCGATATCCCCGATCGAATCCCGTCGGCGGCCTGAGTGTCGAAATCCCTGCGACCCAGTATTCTGGCGAGGCGGAGCATTGTCAGGGCCGCCACTGATCCGGCCGAAGGCAGCACCAAATCCAATTCGTCCTTCACCCGGAGGATCATATGGGGATCGTGATCCGTCCGGGTCATGAAGACCCCCCCGAATTCCGGGTCATGGAACTGGCGGTTGGCTTCTTCGACCAGGTCGACGGCCCAGGTCAGCCATGTGGAGTCGAAATCGGTTTCGTAGATATCGATGAGTCCCTGGGCCAGAAAAAAATAATCCTCCGCCGTTCCAGGGATCTTGGCGTCGCCATTTCGCCACCGGCGATATAAAAACCGGGTTTCTTCGATATAGAGATGACGGTGGATGAATCGGGCTGCTCTGCGGGCGCTGTCGAGAAATCGCTGGTCTCCCAACACTTGGCTGCACCGGGCCAGGGCCGATAGCATGAGACCGTTCCAGGAGGTGAGGATCTTGTCGTCCAGATCGGGCCGCGGGCGGGTTTCCCGGTGGTCGAACAAGGCGGCTTCAGCCTCCTGGAGCAGTGGGGCGACCGCTTCCGGGGACCGATTGAGGGCCTTGGCCACATCTGCCAGCGTCATTGCTCCATGGGGAATGTTTTTCCCCTTGAAGTCGCCATGGGGATCGGCGTCCACGTTGCCGTTGTCCTTGATGCCATACCGCAGGCAAAAGGCCTCCCCCGCCTCCTTGCTCGCTATTTGAATGATTTCCTCCTTCGTCCAGAGGAAAAAGGCCCCCTCCATCTTTTCTCCCGTCACCAGGCCGGCAGGTGATGGAGGGATGCTGTCGGCGTCCTCGGCCGAACCAATCCCCCCTTCGGGAAGGGTGAGATCCCGAATCACATAATCGGCCGACGCCCTTGCGGTTTGGGCGAAGCGCTCGTCTCCGGTCAATTCGAAAGCAAGGAGATAGACGGGTATCAACTGGGCGTTGTCGTAGAGCATCTTCTCAAAGTGGGGGACCTGCCACCGGTTGTCGGTGGCATACCGATGAAAGCCGCCGCCGAGTTGATCGAAGATGCCGCCTTCGGCCATCCGCTCCAAGGTGAACAGGGCCATGGCCACCGCCTTTTTTCGGCGATGCGCATCGATGAGGCCGTCCGCGGCCCTCCCGCAGGCCAGGAGCAGGGCCAGGGTCGGCGGGGATGGGAATTTCGGGGCCTGTCCGAACCCCCCCCATTGGGTGTCGAAGGCCTTTTCCCATCGGTCGATGGCTCGATTCAAAGGGGATGCACCGGGTTCGATGCGCCCCGGGGTGCCGGTGGCGATGCGGTCTTTGAGATACTGGGTCATTTTATCGGCCGATGATCTGATTGTCGACCGTTGATCAGCATCGGACCAGGCGTCGGCAACCTGGCGCAGTACCTGGGTCCAGGAAGGCATGAGACCTCCACGAGGCTCCGGTGGGAAGTAGGTGCCCCCGAAGAATGGATTCAGCTCGGGGGTCAGGAACACATTGAGGGGCCATCCCCCTGAACCATTGAGGGCTGTGACCGCGGTCATGTAAATCTGATCGATATCGGGCCGCTCTTCCCGATCGACCTTGATGCACACGAAATGTCGGTTCATGATGTCAGCGACGGCAGGATCCCCAAAGGATTCCGATTCCATGACGTGGCACCAATGGCAGGTGGCGTAGCCGATGGAGAGCAGAACCGGTCTGTTCTCGGCACGGGCCAAGGCAAAGGCCTCCCCGGACCAGGGGTGCCAGTCCACCGGGTTGTGGGCATGCTGCAGGAGATAGGGGCTGTTTTCGTGAATCAGCCGATTGGGACGGTGGCGGACGGACGGCATGGGACCTCCAAAGGGTTTCGGGGGCGATGGTGAACGATTTGGCGACCCACAAACATAAGCCCTCTTGGCCGGAGGGCCAGGGGGTGTTTTAAGGAGACGCAACTGTCTCTATTTTTTTTAAAACGAGACAGTGAGCAGGGACCCGCTGCCCGGGACGGGACGACGATGATTCCAGCCGGGTGTTTCGGGGGTGATGATGGCCGGCAATACGTTATAAAACTAACAGAAATAATATAGAAAAATTATCATTTCCATTTTCGTTGGAAACCGGTTTGGTCGTTCAGTGGTGGCCACCGGTCAGGCACGGATGGGCATTCCCTTCTTGAATCGGTTGTCTCAACCATTGTATCATTTCACTCGGCGATGATCGGCTTCGGAGGGCATTCATGGCGTAGCCACGGTACAGACATCTGAAGCACTTGTTGAGGAATTGTTTGTATCGGTAATGATTGCAAATAGATATAAATTATTTTTCCTCGCCGGGCACGGGACCGGAAGTCCGTCGGCGGGTGATCATCTGGTCCGGAAATTGCTGTACCCTTTGTGCGAGTGCCATCGTTCAAACTTTGACTTGTCTTATCTATTGATAACTGTTACTGGTTTATCCGCTATTTCTGACCGACTGCCTGCATTCGTCGGGCTGTACCGGCCATATGGCCCGCCGGCATTGCCCTAACGTCCTATTCGCCTCAATTGTTTAAGCTTTAAGCCAGAACAAACCCGTTCCCATAGGAAAGGAGAAGAAATGGAAAAGAAGAAGGTAATCACCTCCAAGAAGAAGGAGGTTGTAACCAGGGATGTCACCATTTGCGAATCCACGGCTCAGATGCTCGAGAAGGCCAAGCGGGACGGGGTGGAAACCGCCTTTGACCGGGCCCTCAACATGAAGGCCTGCCCGATCGGTTCCGAATCGGCCTGCTGTAAGCACTGCGCGATGGGCCCCTGCCGGCTCAACGCCAAAGCCCCTTATGATAAAGTGGGGGTATGCGGGGCCACTATCGACACCATCCAGGCCAGAAACTTTGCCCGGATGGTGGCGGCCGGAACCGCCGCCCACACCGATCACGGGATGAGCATGCTGGATCTGTTCCGAGAAGTGGTCACCGGTAAGATCGTGGACTATGAAATCAAAGATCCTTACAAGCTGGAACAGGTGGCCCAATCCGTCGGGATCGAGACAGAGGACCGCACCACCCAGGAAATCGCTCTGGACCTCTACAAGGAACTGGAGCGGACCTACACCCAGGTGGAGGGGGAGATTCCCTTTGCCAATCGGGTCCCGGCGAAAACCCTTGAGCTCTGGCGGAAACACGGGATGGTTCCCCGGGGTGCGATGCGGGAGATCATGGAAATGATGCACCGCTCCCACATGGGAGTGGATCAGCACTACGAGAACATTACGAAGCAGTGCTCCCGGACGGCGCTGGCAGACGGCTGGGGCGGCTCCATGGTGGCGACGGAAATCGCCGACATCCTATTCGGTACGCCCACGCCGGTGTCGGTCGAGGTCAACATGGGGGTGTTGAAGGAAGACCAGGTCAACATCATCGTCCACGGCCACGAGCCCAACCTGTTCGAGTCCATGCTGGTATCCTCCAACGACAAGGAACTGATCGAGATGGCCAAGGCCGCGGGCGCCAAGGGCCTCAATCTGGTGGGCATGTGCTGCTCGGGGGCCGAGATGCTGGTTCGCCACGGCATTCCCCATGCCGGCAACTTCATGTCCACCGAAGCCGTGCTCGTCACCGGCGCCGTGGATGCCTTCTGCGTGGATGTCCAGTGCATCAAGCAGGGGCTGGTCGCCGTGGCCGATTGTTACGACACGCCCCTTTTCACCACCAATCCCCGCGCCCGCATCGAAGGGGCCGAGCACATCGAGTTCCACGAGGACAAGCCCAGGGACACCACGGATGCGGTGATCGTCAAGGCCATCCATCGGTTCAAAAACCGCACGGCGGCGATCGAAATCCCCCGCATCACCAACACCGGTGTTCACGGCTTCTCCCATGAGTACATCAACTACATGCTCGGCGGCTCCTTCCGCGGCTCCTACGTGCCCCTGAACGACAATATCATCAACGGCCGGATCCGAGGCGTGGCCGGCGTGGTGGGGTGCACCAACCCGAGGGTCAAACAGGATTGGGTCCACGTGGAACTGGTCAAGGAGCTGATCAAGAACGACGTCCTGGTGGTTCAGACCGGCTGTTCCCAGATCGCTCTGGCCAAGGCGGGGCTTACCACCCCCGAGGCGGCCCATCTGGCCGGAAACGGCCTCAAGGAAGTCTGCGAAACGGTGGGCATGCCCCCGGTGCTGGGCCTGGGGGCCTGTGTCGACAATAGCCGAATCCTCATTGCCTGCGCCGAGATGGTCAAGACCGGCGGGTTAGGTGAGAGCATTGCCGATCTTCCCGTCGCCGGCGCCGCCCCCGAGTGGATGAGCGAGAAGGCCATCGCTATCGGTCATTATTTTGTCTCCTCCGGCGTCTACACCGTCTTTGGGGCCACCTTCCCGATCACCGAAGGAACCAAGTTCCAGAAATACCTCTTCGAAGGTCTTGAAGACCTTGGATTCGGGAAGTGGGATTTTGTGATCGATCCCTATGAGATGGCGAGCCGAATGATCGCCCACATGGACAAGAAACGCAAAGCCCTGGGGATCGACAAGGCCAGGGAGCGCGTCCTGATGGACATGGCCGACCGCCAGTCCTTGTCCGCCTAATTCCAACACCGCCAAACCAGCCGGCGGAGGAGCCGTTATGGTTCCTCCGCCGGTCTTTCCTTTTCGTCAGCGCAACCCCCTCCCAACCCGCGTTCTTTTCATTTTGATCCGACTGGACCCATCCGATGTCTCACCGGCTTCAGGTCGGATGGGCTCTGTCGTCGATTAGACGACCCATAGGGGAGGGTTATGGAAACGGAGGTCTGGGTGCCGCATCAAGGACGGGAGGTGACGTCGGGATAGTCCTTTAGGAAGCGGTAGAGGGTTGCCCGGCCCACTTCGAGCAGCCTGGCCGCTTTCGCTTTGTTGCCCCCGCTTCTTACCAGGGCTTCTTTAACGGTCGCTTCATCGAGCTTTCGATGGGTTCCGCGTCGCTGGACATCCCGGTTATCGAGGCTCCGCAGCT
Organism: uncultured Desulfobacteraceae bacterium; assembly: GCA_942491115.1. Lineage (GTDB taxonomy): Bacteria > Desulfobacterota > Desulfobacteria > Desulfobacterales > UBA5852 > CALNZV01. The sequence continues at coordinate 483,838 of CALNZV010000020.1, read as the reverse complement.
CGATGGGCAGGTCGTCCTTGGTGATGATTCGGTCGTTTGAGCGGACAATCGCGAATTGAACGGCGTTCTGAAGCTCCCTCACGTTGCCCGGCCAGTCATAATCCATCATCAGGGACATGGCCTGCTGGTGGATTCTCAATGGGGGCTGGCCGTGTTTGTTGGCGGCTTCCAGAATAAAGTGATTGACCAGAAGGGGAATATCGGTTTTTCGCTCCCTCAACGGGGGAATCGATATGGGGATGACGCTCAGTCGATAATATAAATCCTCTCGAAAACGCCCACTGCCGACTTCTTCCTTTAACGCCTTGTTGGTAGCGCTGATGACCTTGACCCGCACCGACAAGGTCTTCTCGTCGCCGACCCGCTCGAAGCGATTTTCCTGGAGGAATCGGAGAATCTTGACCTGCATGTTTTTCGACAACTCCGCCACCTCGTCCAGAAAAATAGTCCCCCCGTCGGCCAGCTCGAAGCGCCCTTTCTTGTCTCTGATCGCACCGCTGAAAGCCCCCTTCACATGCCCGAAAAGCTCGCTTTCGATCAGTCCCTCCGGCAGGGCGCCACAGTTGATGGGAACGAATGGGGCGCCGCCTCTCTGGCTTTCGTTGTGAATGGCATTGGCCACCAGTTCCTTGCCCGTGCCCGTCTCCCCGTAGATGTGAACCGGGTAGTCGTAACCGGCCACATCGGTGATCTGCTGGAAGACCTGGAGCATTTTGACGTCTCTGCCGATGATGTTGGCGAAGCGGTTGAGGGTGCCGGTGCGCATCCGAAGCTGGAGCTCATCGGTGATGTCCCTGAATGCGGCAAGCACGCCCGTGGTGGCGCCGGTGTCGTCCCGCATCAGGGTGACGGTCATCTCGATTCGTCGTTGCTCGCAGTTGTTGGTGGTGATGTTGAGGGCGTATTCCTTCGTGTCGGTGTCGAGGGGCAGGACATCGGTGCCGTCGCAAAACGAGCACCTCTCCCCGCAAAAGGGAATGCCGAAGGCGTCGTGGCAGTCCCGCCCGATAATCTCTTCCCTCCGGTAGCCGGTAATCCGTTCGGCCTGACGATTGAAGAAAAAGATCTTTCGATTCAGATCGTGGGCGATGATGCCCTCTTTGAGGTTGTCCAGGACGCGTTCGAGATTGTTTCGGTTGGAGATGAGATCGTTGAGAGTGGGTTCGGCCATGAATGTGGTGTCCCCTGAAGTGGAGGGAATGACGACGAAAATGGATACCTCATCGGCTCTCCAAAGTCAAACCGGCCGGGGGTTCCCCTTATAGCGACCAGGGCAGCGGTCGGCGCAGTTCGATGCCGTCGAGGTCCATGCGGACATCGTAGACCATTATCTCCACCCCGGCGTCGACGGCGGCCCGGAGCGCGATCCCGTATTCCGGGTCTATTCGGTCCGCCGGATGAAATGCTTCGGCATCCATTCGCTGGACGAAGTAGAACATGGCGGCGCGGTTTCCCCGGCGCACCATTCCCACCAACTCGTGGAGGTGCTTGAGGCCGCGGGCGGTGACGGCATCCGGAAAACTGGCGACGCCCTCAGAGACCAAGGTACAGTTTTTTACCTCGATATAGCAGTCGGGCCGGTCGGAGCCCGACATCAGGAGATCGATTCGGGAGTGGTCTCCGTAAGGGACCTCGCGTCTGACTCGCCCATACCCGTCGAGTTCGGGTATCTTCGACTGCTTGACAGCGTGCTCGACCAACCGGTTGGGGGTGGCCGTATTGACCCCGACGAGGGATGTCCCCATGTCGATGATCTCCCAGGTGTAAGGCAGCTTGCGGCGGGGGTTGTCGCTTCGGGAGAGATAAACGGTCCTGCCGGGCTCGCAACAGGAGATCATGGCGCCCGTGTTGGGGCAATGGGCGGTGACGGCGTCTCCGGAGTCCAAGACCACATCGGCCAGAAAACGCTGGTAGCGTCGGACCAGCTTTCCCCGGAGCAGTGGCGGCCACGGAAGTCTGCCGTCGGCCGGAAGGGGGCGATCGGTCAAAAGGAGCATCCTTTCGTTCGACAACGGGTTCCGGCTTCCGCCCTCCCGGCGGTTAGCCGCACCGGGATGGCACTGCCCTTTTCTGAAAAATCCCTGGGGGGTGGCAGGCAATCGACGCCGGTCTACCGCTTGGTTCGCAGCAGCTTGTGATAGGCTTCCGTCAGTTGAATGAATTCGGCTTTGGAGCCTCCCTGATCCGGATGGAAGGACTTGGCCCGCATGCGATAGAGCCGTGCGAGGTCCGACCGGCTCATCCGCCGGAGTTCCCGTTGACTGGAAGCAAAAAGACATGACGCTCTTTCCATGGATAACCGGACGCTATGCGGGGGACGATATTGCTGATGCCGTCGCTTGAAGGCGTCGTAAGCCCGTGCGGCCAGGTTGGGACTCGGGAAGTCCGAGTCGAAGTACATGATCAAGTAGCGGATGAGATGGTCCTTCAGTCCGTCCGAAGGCGTCGCCCCGTCCCAGAAGGATCGCTCTTCGCTCAAGGCGCATAGGTCGTCCAGGAAGCAGGCGTCCATCTCCGCCGGATCCAACCCTTCGGGAATCGTTCGCGCGAAATTCTGGGTGAAGTGCCGCTGAAGATCGAAGATAACGAAAACATAACGCTTCCATTCATGGTGCTTGAGCACTCGCTCCGACGCCATGAAATGGTGCTCGAGTTCATCCCTGGATTTGTTCGCCAGAAGCCGGTAGAGCGTCGTGGAGACATGGTCGATGCCGCTCTGATCGATCTGGCCGTATCGAAGGTAGTGGACCCGTCTTCGGTCGAACAGGTGGGGCAGAGGAGGGCGATCCCCTTGGGTTTCCTTGCGCAATCTGGCGTCTCGCGCATTCTCCGTCCGCGTGTGGAAGTGATCTAACTTGTACCGCAGCTGGGGGTCCACAAAAGGCCAGAACAAGGCTTCGATGTCGTCGCCGTCGGCCTCGGCACCCATTTCTTCGATGGTGTCGGCCACCTCCAGGGCGACGTAGAAGGCGTTTCCCCCCGGGTAGACGATGAAATCTCTCGGATCCCTTCCCAGATCCATGAGATCCCTGCTCATCCATCGTCGACCCTCTCGAAAGGACTCGCGAATCACGTAGCGGGTTTTTAGCCGGTCCTTGACGCGGGCAAGATACATAGCCGTTTCCATGACCCGGTTTCGATTCCGGGCCCACATCCCCGGGAGCCTCTGTTGCCCACCGCTACCCGGAGACGATTTAGGCGGGTGGTGCGCCGGTCAACTCTTCTTCGACAGATCGGACGGCGCCCAACAGCCGAAGGGCTGCGGTCAGGACCCCACAGCCGACATGGCGGCATCATAGCCGGGCTCTTCTGCAATTTCCGGCACCAATTCCGTGTAGAGGACTTTCCCGGCGCCATCGATCACCACGACTGCCCGGGCAAAGAGGCCATTTAGGGGTCCCTCGGCAATGCGAATCCCGTAAGCGTCACCAAAGGCGGCATTCCGGAAGGCCGACAGGGACACCACGTCGTCGAGGCCTTCGGATCCGCAAAATCGAGAGTGGGCAAAGGGCAAATCCATGGAGATGCAAAGGACGACGGCATTGTCCTTCTTGGCGATCTCAGCGTTGAATTTTCGAACGGACATGGAGCATACCGGGGTGTCGACACTTGGAAAGATGTTGAGCACAATGGTCTTGCCGCGATAGTCGGACAGGGATGTCTCCGCCAGTTCGGTCGTGGTGAGGGTGAAATCCGGTGCGGATTCCCCCACCTTCGGCAGATCGCCGACGGTTTGAACGGGGTTCCCTTTGAACGTAACAGTCGCCATAAAGGTCCTCCTTGGGGTTTCGAGTGGCCGTTGGTGCTCCTGTGCGGGGCGGCTTCTCGGCCTCATCGGTTTCGCCCGGCCGATATGGTCCGGAAGGTTTCCGGCATCCCACGATGATCGGTCCATGCGGTGTCATGGGGCGGGGCCGGGGTTGATGACATGATAAGACCGAAATGAGGGATTTCACCCCAGGTGGTTCTTTTGGAGGGCGTCGAGAGCGTCATCGGGACCCAACAAAATGAGGATGTCGCTGTCTTTGATAAGGTATTCCGCCGTGGGAATCATGTTCATGCGGTCCGGCACCAGTTCCTTGACCGCCACCACCTGAATCCCGAACCGGTTGATCAGGTCGAGTTCCTTGAGTCGTTTGCCCACGAACCCTCTGGGAGGCTCGATTTGAACGATGGAATAGCCGTCCAGAAACGGCAGGTAGTCGATCATGTTCGGATTGTGGAGCCGCTCGACCAGAGAGAGGGCCTGATCTTTTTCGGGAAAGAAGACCTCGGAGGCCCCCACTTTATGAAGGATCCGGCCGTGGGCTTCGCTGATAGCCATGGCGATGACGTGCTTGACCGCGATGTCCTTTAATTTCATGGTGGTGAGAATGGATCTTTCGATGCCGGATCCGATGGACACCACGACAATATCCATTTCCGGAAGCCCCAGGGCGGTGAGAGTTTCCTCGTCGGTGGCATCGGCCACCACCGCCTGGCTGCTAAGGTCCTTGACGGCCTGGACCCGGTTTCGATCCGAGTCGATGGCCACCACCTCGTGGCCTTTTCCGTAGAGGCTGGTCGTCAAATAGTACCCGACATTCCCAAGGCCGATGACCGCAAATCGTTTCATGACGTCTCCTCATCCCACCATGATGGTTTCTTCCGCGTAATAGTACTTCGCCTCCCTGGTTCGGCTCAAGGCCATGATGATGACCAAGGGCCCGATCCGGCCGATGAACATGGTGGCGGTAATGATGATTTTGCCCACGGGGCTGAGGGCAGGCGTTATTCCCGTTGACAGGCCGACGGTTCCGAAAGCACTGACGGCTTCGAAAAGGAGCTCTAAAAATCTACCCCTGCTTTGTAGGTAGGAAATATCCTTCAGTTCCGAGATGAGAAGAAAAAAGGTTGCCACCGTGATCACCGTGATGGAGACGATGGTCAGGCTGAGGGCTCGGCTGACACTTGCCTCCGATACGGTCCGGTTGAAGATTTGGGGTTTTTGCCACCCTCTCAGCTTCGATCCCCCAAGACAGAGCAGGGTGGCTAGGGTCGTCGTTTTGATGCCGCCGCCGCAAGACCCGGGGCATGCCCCGATGACCATCATGATGAGGACTAGGAACAGGCTTTCGTTGGCCATCGCCTCGATGGGGATGGTGTTGAACCCCGCTGTTCTCGCGGTCACCGATTGGAAGAAGGCCGCCAGCAGCTTCTGAGGCCTTGTCATCTCCGCCAGGGTGTTGTGCCATTCAAAGCCGGCCAGGGTTGCAGTGCCGATAAAGACCAGCAGGACGGATGCCGAGATGGCCAGGCGGGAGTGAAGGCTCAGGCGGGCCCATCGCCGTCGGTTCCAGGGGAAATGTGCCCTGATCTCCGCCATCACCAGGAAACCGATGCCTCCGGTGATGATCAGAAAGCAGACGATCCCATTGAGTGCCCAATCGGTCCGGTACCCGGCCAGACTGTCGGAAAAAAGGGAAAAGCCGGCATTGCAGAAGGCGCTGACCGCATGAAACAGTCCTTGCCGTGCGGCTTCGCCCGGGCCCAATGCCGGCAGGAAACGGAAAAATAAGAGTACGGCGCCCAGCCCTTCGATGGCAAGGGTGTATGCTAGCACTTGGCGGACCACATCGGTAGGGCTCCACTCTCCGGAGTGGGTAAAGGTGTCCTGAATCACCATACGGCCCCCCCTTCCGAGGCGGCGGCCGGCCATGAGAAGAAACAGGGTGGAGAGGATCATGATACCGAGGCCGCCGACTTGAATCTGGGCGAGCACGATCCACTGGCCGACGTGACTTAAGCCCGACGCGGTATCGACGGTAATCAGGCCTGTGACACAGCTGGCGGAAGTCGCGGTGAACAGGGCATCGATCCAGGATAAGCGACCATGGGCAGCCGATACCGGCAGGGACAGCAGAACGGTTCCAATCAGGATGAGAAGCAAAAAACCGGTTATGGGGATGAGCCCCGGCCGACGGTTGAAGACGAGGAGAACCCGGTTGGTGGTCAGCAGCGGTTGATTCTTGGCGGGTGACATGGGTCGGCGCTCTACTCGCAGTCTTGGGCATTGTTTTCACAAGCCTCTTCCCGGGCCTTTTCGGCGAGTCTCGCCTCCCGGCGCCTCTGAGCCATCCGGTAGCGCCGTTTCGCTTCGTCGGAGCGGGGGACGAGGGGGGTGACCGACGTGGGGGCGCCCTCGGCATCCAGGGCCACAAAGGTCAGATAGGCCGATGCAATATGGCGGACATTGCCGGTCATCAGATCCTCGGCCTCGGCCCGGACGCCGACTTCCATGGAACTTCGTCCGGTCAGATTAACGCTGGCTCTCAGGATGAGCAGGTTGCCCACAAAGGCAGGGTGAATGAAATCCAGGCGGTCGATGGAGGCGGTCACCACATTGCACCGGGCATGACGAAAGGCAGCGACACCGGCGGCGCTGTCGATGTGTTTCATGATGACGCCGCCATGGATGTTGCCGACCGGGTTGGCGTCTTCCGGTAGGAGAAAATGGGAGAGGGTAGCGGTTGCCGATGGTCTGGTCATGGAAGCGATTCCTCCCTAAAAAGCCTTGGCCGATGATGGGGCTGGTGTGCAAGGCCTGATCAGGTGTTATCGGATATGGCCGACGGTCAATGTCAGGTTCAGGCCTCCGTGGAACAGAGCGTGCTGCCGACCCTCTAAATCCGGTCGGTCCCCGGGGGCGCCGGGCGGTGTCAGAATGGCGAACTGCCAGCCTTTGAAATCGCTGCGGAGCTTTCGGCCGATATCCTGATAGAGCTGCCGGCTGTCGCCGGGGGTGTCGAGCCGCTTTCCGTATGGCGGATTCAAAACCACAAGCCCTTTTCGGGGGGCGATTCGATCGGGACGCATGTCGAAAAAATCCCTTCGCTTGACGGCTACGGCGTCGGCAAGGGTGCTGTTCCGAATCGATTCCTTCACCGTGCCCACCATGGCCGCCCTGCGGTCCGAGGCGAAAATCAGGGGAGTGGAAATGGTGCGAATCTGTTTTTCGGCCTCCCGCTTCAAATGAAGCCATCGGCCTGACTGAAAGTTGGGCCAACGGGTAAAGGCGAAATCACGAAACCAGCCGGGGGGAATACCTTTTGATATCATGGCCGCCTCTATGGAGAAGGTGCCGGTTCCGCACATGGGATCGAGCAGTGGAAGATCGGGATCGTAACCTGCCAGGGTCAGGATTCCTGCGGCCAGGGTCTCTCTCAACGGGGCTTCCCCTCCCCTGGTCTTGATGCCCCGTTTGTGAAGATGCTCGCCGCTCATATCGAGGGAGAGGGTGAACCGGTTGTTGACTGCCCGGACGTAAAGGGTGTTTCTGGCGTCGGCATGGGTTGCCGGGGAGGGCGACAAACCGAGTGCGGAAAACCGGTCTTCGATGGCTTCTCGGACCCGCTCAGCGACGGCATCCCGATGATACAACCGGGAGCTGTGGAGGGTGGCGGTCACATGCAATGGGAGGGTTTCGGAAATAAACAGCTCCCAGGGAAAAGAGCGGACTTTTCGTTTGAACCGTCCGAACCCGTCTGCAGTGAACCGTCCGATTCTCATCAGCACGCGGCTGGCTGTGGCGCTGCCAAGGTTGATGGCGTAAGCGTCATGAAGCTTCGCCGTGAACGTCAGTCCACCCTCTCGAGGTTCAGGGATGTCGATGCCCGGGAGAAGCGCCTTTATTTCGTTGCGGCAGAGGGGCTCTAAGCCCGGTCCGACGACTGTAAAGAAGGTGTGAGGCTGGGAGGTGACATGCTGCTTGATTCGGCGTTCAATGGCGGTTTGGGAAACCATGGCCTGTCTTAAGTAAGGAGTGGCTGTCAATCGAGACCCCTCAATCATATGAGAAAGCCCTCGAATGCGCAATACCATCCCATTGGCGAACCGTGGCCTTACCGGCGCTCCCTGAAACGGCGGGTGAATCCATGGCGGCCGTGATGCCGTGGGGGCAATGAGACGTCTGTCGGATGGCAGATCTGATACCGGAGGGCTTGCCGGCCCTTCCTGTCGCCAAGGGTCCAGGGCATTGGCGATGGGGCGCCGCTTCGATGACAGTCAATTCCAGAATTGGTGAAAAATTAGCGTAACCATTTGAAAAAACATTGATTTGACAATGAACAGGCTTTCGGTTAGGGTGCAGCGTTATCAGCGTATCGTTGCGGACGATTGTCACCACATGGAGACGAAACGGAAAGGAACCTCCTATGGCTAAAGGATTGAACAAGGTCATGATTATCGGGAATTTGGGAAGAGATCCGGAGATCCGCTACACCCCAGACGGCTTGGCTATCGCCAAATTCAGCGTGGCGACCACCGAGCGAAGGAAGAGCAGGGACGGCAACTTCGAGGATCAGACCGACTGGCACCGGATCACGGCCTTCGGAAAACTCGGGGAAATCTGCGGTGAATATCTCTCCAAAGGCAGCCAGGTCTACATCGAGGGGCGAATCAGCTACGGTTCCTACGAAAAAGACGGACAGACCATCTACACCACGGATATCATTGCCAACGAGATGGTGATGCTGGGAGGCAATCGGGACGGTCGATCCGGTGGGGGTGGCGGGAGAGGCTATGGTGGGGGAAAATCCGCGGGTCCTCCGGCGGACGATTACCGCTCGGCTCCCAACCCGGGCGTCGATGACGACGACATTCCCTTCTGAAACGCAGCCCCGGCAATCCCGCTGCACCCATCGCTGCATCAGCAGCGCCGGAAAGGGCTGCGGGATTGCTCCCCCTTCTCTCTGAAGGGCGGCAGAAAGACTGCCGTCCATCTACCGTCCTTAGAATTCACCGGTGTTCCCGCCAGGCACCCGATCGATATTACCGATTTCCGGAGCCCTGACTGGTCCCACCCCCAGCCGGGTTTGCCCCTTCACTCCATTGACGGCCCTTCGCCAGGTGAGCCCCGGGGAATGCCGGAAGCGCTGAACCTCTGAGGCGCTTTTTTCGACCCCGACCATCCAAGGATTTCATCCGTCCAATCCACCCCCTGGATTTCCATGCCTTGCGTGCCTCCAGCGGTGGGCTTTCCCGACAGGCGGACATGTCTTTGGGTTTAGGATTCGGCCCTGGGTGTCGATAAGGGACTTTTAGCGGGATAAATCGACTGCCTGACGCCCTTCTCCACGGACGATCTTCGGAATTCAAAAGGCATGCGGAATCCATGAAACGATATGATATAGTTTTCAAAGGAGAAATCCTCCTCGAAAAAGATATCGGTTCTGTAAAGCGTGGTTTGGCGACGCTGCTCAAGAAGGATCCGAATACCGTCGAATCCCTGTTTTCGGGGGAGGATCAGGTGCTCAAACGAGGGGTTGAAAAGGATCTGGCCCATCGCATCAGGGACACGGCCCTGTCCCTGGGTGCCGTGTTCGAACTTCGGCCGGTGGAGGGTAGAGAGACGCCATCCGGATCTCCCCGATCCACTCCGGCACCTATGCCTCCGCGCACCGCAAATGGGGTGGCCTGCCCAGAGTGCGGCACTGTCCAGCCCCGGTCCACCGGGTGCCTCAACTGCGGAGCGTTTCTTTTTTCGGAAAAAAAGATCGGCTCACCGTCACCTCCCCTTCGTGGGTCGGTCGATCTTCAGAGCGCTTCAAACGGGGGCGTCTCCTCTCGACGGTTTTTCAGGGGCCTTCGCCTTTTTGTTCTCGTTGGGATTCTGGTGATGGTCGCGGCCAACACCGTTCTGACCCGGCAGCGGACCACCGACTGGGGGGATCCCTTGAGAATGGGGATATATCCAATCAACGGAGACGGCAGCGCTGAGACCGGCGTCTATATTAGCACTCTCAGCGAAATGGCCTTTGAACCGATCTCACGCTTTTTTAAAAGAGAGGCGGGCCGTTACGGGCTTCCCATCGAAGTCCCGGTGACCCTCTATCTGGGGCCGGAAGTCGAAACCTTGCCGCCACCACCCCCAACCGACGGTAACCGTCTGGCGATCATGCTGTGGAGCCTCAAATTCCGAATGTGGGCCGGTCAGGCCGAAGCCATCGATGACGTCACTCCGGATATCAAGATGTTCGTGATTTACAGAGGCCGCAACGGTGACCAACGGCTGGACAACTCCTTCGGTCTCCAAAAGGGTCTGGCTGGCGTGGTCCACGGCTATGCCGACAGGGAGTTCACAGAACCCAACAACGTGGTCATCGCCCATGAGATGCTCCATGTGGTGGGCGCCACCGATAAATACGACGCACCGACCCTCATGCCTGATTTTCCGGAAGGGTTTGCCGAGCCCTACCGTTCCCCCCTCTACCCTCAGCAATGGGCGGAAATCATGGGGGGGCGCATCCCCACTTCACCCGGTCAGGCGATGATGCCTTCGGGGTTGGACGTGACACTGATCGGTGAGGCCACTGCCCGAGAGATTCGTTGGATCAAGAAACGAGACTAACCGTCAAGGACCGCCTTCAGCTGGGCTTCCATGTCGGCTATCGTATATGGCTTCCGAATAACGCCACAGAAACCGAAGTCTCGGTAGTTCGATATAATGGGATCGTTGATATGGCCACTGGACACGACCGCCCTGACATCCGGATCAATGGCCTTCAGGGTTTTGATGGCATCTTCCCCTCCCATCCCTCCACGAACCGTTAAATCGAGAATGACCGCGTCGAATGCTGATCCGGTTTCCAAGCCTTTCACATAGACATCGATGGCCTCTTGTCCGTTCTCTGTGCTGTGGGATTCAAAGCCCAACCGCTCCAACATTCGACCTGCAAGATCCCGAATCATCGATTCATCATCCATGACCAGTATGCGCCGCGGTTTGACGAGGGCTTGTTCGGGGCTCCTCCGCGACGGTTTCTCAGGGCCGTCCGTGTCGGCGGGCAGCAGCAGTTCAACCGTGGTGCCACGTCCTTTTTCCGACCGGATATGGATGTGTCCCAGGTGCTTATGGACGATGGAGTGGGCGATGGCCAGACCCAATCCCATCCCTTTCATAGCCCCCTGCTCCTTTGTCGAAAAATAGGGATCGAAAACCTTGTCGATGTGCTCCTCGGATATCCCCCGGCCCTGATCCTCCACCGTGATGATGATATAGTTTCCGGGAGCGAGTCCATAGGCGTTTTGGGCATTCAGATGTTGGCAGGAGGCCGCCACCTTGACCACCCCGCCGCCGGGCATGGCCTCTGTCGCATTGGTGACCACACTTTGGATGACCTGGGTGATCTGATCGGAATCGATGAGGCTTGGGGGCAGGTCGGCAGGAATGTCGATCCGGTGCTTTGCATTGGTGCCGCTGGTAGTCAGTTCCACCGTGTTGTTGAGAAGCGCTTTCAGGTTGACGGGATGCTTGATCGGCTCTCCACCGCGGGAGAACGTGATCAGTTTCCGGGTCAGGTCGCGGGCTTTGATCGTTGCTTTTTCGATTTCCACCAAAAAGGATGCGTTGGCGTCGTCTATGGGCAAGGTGGCCCTCACCAGGGACAGATTGCCCATGATGACGGCCAGCAGATTGTTGTAATCGTGGGCAATGCCCCCGGCTAAGACACCGATGGACTCCAACTTTCTGGTTTTCAGCAGCTCGGCTTCCAGCTGAACCCGTTCAGTAATGTCCACAAGAACCGCGAGCGTTTCGAAAGAGTGGTCGTTCACGCTCCGATCGATGATGGCTGAGAGAAGAACGTCAATCGACTGCCCGTCCTTTTTGACGAACTGAAGCGGCACATTTTTGCACCATCCCAACTTGAGGAACCTTGGATAGGAGACCCTATCGACGAACTGCAGGGATTCGGGCGTCAAAAAGGCTGTGCTCTTCCGACCAATCACCTCCTCTCTCAGATATCCCATGGTTTCCAGCCAGTGGTCGCTGACCCTGATCAGTTTGCCCGTCTCGTCTGTTGAATGCATCATGACAGGGGCCTTATTGACCATGGCCCGAAATCGCCTTTCGCTCTCATAAAGGGCTTTTTCGGTTCTTTTCAGATCGCTGATATCGGAAAGTATTCCGTTCCAGACAATGCTCCCGCCGGACCTGCAGGGGATGGCCTCGCCTCGAATCCAACGGGTGGATCGATCCGGCAGCAGAGGCCTGAACTCCACCGTCAAAGGCCTCAGACCATCGGCGGAGTGGTCGATGGCTCCTTTGACGGTGGCCACGTCGTCAGGGTGAAGGATTGGCAGGAAGTGATCGATCGTTTCCAAAAAAAAGGACGGTGGCATTTGAAGCAATCTTTCGCATCCGTCGCTGATATAGGGAATCGACAAGCGGCCATCCGGCGTTTTGACGAGACGGAAGATGGCTCCCGGAATGTGGGCAGCAATTTCCTCGAGCTGTTTTTGACTGTCGGCCAATGCTTTCCGTGCAGTCATCAGGTCAGTGATGTCCCGTCCGGCACTCTGATATTCAACGCATCGGCCGGTCTCGTCGAAAATGGCCCGATGGGCCCAATGGTGCCATCGGGATCCGCCGTCCGGCGCCTCAATCCGGTGTTCGGTGGTGATCACCGGCTTCTCGGGCGTGAGCGTGGACAATCGCTCCCTTAGGGTCTGATGGCCATGGGTGTCGATCCCTGGGCGGAATGGGGTGCCGATGAGCGCATCCGAAGAGGTGTTCACGTCGCGGCTGTAGGCGTCGTTGACAAAGGTCAGCGTGCCATCGAGCCCATACCGGCAGATCAGTTCGGTTTGATCTTCCACGATTGCCCGATACCGGCGGTCGATTTCGCACAACGCGGATTCGGTCTGTTTGCGGGAGGTGACCTCACGATGCAGCCTTCTGTTGGCGATGAACAACATCAGCGCGATGAAAACGACACCGGAGGTGACCAGGCCGGCGGTCACGGCAACGGATTCGAGTCGCCGGCTGTCGACGGGTGAGCGAGGGGTGAAAATGAAGTCGTCCAGGGGCTTGAGGGGTGCTGAAAAACCCAGATCGACCAGGGTTTCCGCGATGTGCTGCCATCGCCAGGGGTTGATGTGGCCGATATCAATCAGGTCCGGCTGAATCAGCTCCCGTGACCGGTCGGCTTCGTATCGAAGGTGGGCCGTTGAGTTGGGGCACCCGTATCGGTCTCTGATGATCCCAATCATCTCGTCCCGATGGTTCAGTGCCCAGCGCCATCCCCTTATACTGGCCCGTCGAAAGGCGAGGGCCCGGTCGGGGCGACTGTCACATTCGGACCGGCTCGTGAAAAGGCAATCCCCATAAAAGTCGATGCCATGGACGGATGGCCGTATCACCTTGAAACCGATTTCATTTTCCTTGAGATAAAACGGTTGACTGGTGTCGGTTGCGGCCCAGGCATCGATGGTGTGATCAAGATAGGCTTCGGAGGAATGCCGATGGGAAAGGATCGCCAGCTGATCGGGAAGTACCCTTTCCTTGAGGAGCATGGCGTGCAGTGCCACCGATTGGCTTGCCTCGGGCATCATCACACGCCGGCCGATCAGGTCCCTCGGGGTTTGGATGTCGGAGTTCTCCCTGGTGAGCAGAACCATCGGAGAATGCTGAAAGATAGCGGCCAACAGGATGACCGGCTGTCCGTTTAACCAGTGAAGCAGCACCTCTGTGCTGCCGACGCCGTATTCGGCCCCGCCGCTGGTGACGGTTTCCACGGGATCGGAATCCTGAATCCCTTCCTGGAGAAGCACCTCCAGATTCGCTTCTCGAAAATAGCCGTTGTCGATTGCGGCATAATAGCCCGCGAACTGGAACCGGTGCTGTGATTGCAGCTGAAGTCGGACCGTATCGGGCCGACTGCCCGCTTGGGAGGTGTTCGTTCCGGTCGAGGCCAACAGGGTGACGCCGGCGATAAGCCACCAAAGACCCCTCGGCCGGAGGAGACCTACGGCCGATTTGAGGATGGAGGAAAGGTAACGGATTCCGCATGAAATCAGATTCATCGGAGGGCTCCGTTATGGGATGGATGTCTATAGTATGACTCAATGCGCCGAGTATTGCAATGGTCAAGGTGACGAGATGAAATCCGGGAAGGAATTATGCGAAATGTCCTGCTCTGGGGCAGGGAGAGGAGAAACCGCAGATGGGGGACGGCCCACAGGCCCATAGGGCATGGACCGGATTTTTAGATGGCGTGGAGATTCCCCCGGCCGGTCCCCGGGGGACGACGGTTAGGAGTGGTCGTTTCCTTCGAGTTTTTCGGGATCCTTTTTGGGCTTGTCGTCGTCGGCCGTGGCGCTCTTGAAGCTTTTGATGGCCTTACCCATGCCGGCACCGATTTCGGGGAGCTTCCCGGCCCCGAAAATGATAAGGATGATCACCAGGATGATGATAAGTTCGGGCATTCCGATTCCAAACATGGGTTCCTCCTATGGCTCGGAAGGGGAGGGCTTCAGCTCGCTGGTCAACTGAAGAAACTCCTTTGATTTGAAGTGATGGTCCATGGCGCCTCGGTAGTGGATCCAGGTGGTCCAGACCTCTATCCAGGATTCGTTCCGCCAGTAGCAATCCGGATTCCCTTTGCCCTTCAGCCGTTCGATGTAGTCGATGTACTCCTCGGAACAGCGACCGCAGAAACGATAGGGCACTCGCAGGTGCTGGCTTCTGCCATCCCGCTTCGGTGGGCATCCCCGAGGGATGCCGCCGCCGCACTTTTCACATTCCGATGAACAGCAAGAACATCTGAATAGAGAGTTCACGGCCGATCGCTTTAATACCGTAAGGTCTGGATTTTCTTTCTTCCGGGCCTTGTTCCGCCGCGTGTCGATGGATATTACGTCAGCCAATGGCTTTCCCGTCATTCTGAACGCTGCCGCCGATCTGACGGCCGCGAGACTGTATAACACTGGCCCCTACCAGTGTCAATTGGGATTCAGGGGAGATCTTCTTCCGCCACCTCTTGTCAACTCCCCGGCGGCATGGTAACTTTTCGCCTTCGATGACGGACGGGTTTCATCATGACGGTTTCCCCCCATCAAAGGAGCGTCAATGGCTCTTTTCGCCGGCGGTTGTCACGGACTGCTGATTGGAAGTCTTCCCCTGGCCGACCACCTCGAGGCCTTCCGGTGGATTGTGTCCGCTGTCCCGGAACTGCCGTTGTGGGGCCAACTGCCCTCTTTTGTGGAGGAGGGGATGATTCCCCAGTTTGCTCCGGGGATGCCCGGACTGGTGCGCGAGGCGGATAGACTGTTTGTCGACACCGGGACCGAGGCTTTCGAGCATGAGCTGCTGACGTTCTATGAAGACTATATCGCCGCGTCGGACGGCAACCGGCCCTTGGAGGCCTCCCGGTTTACACTGGATCGATCGGTGGCCATGGGGTTTCATGTGCTGTTGGAGCAGCTGCCGTCGGCAGGCCTTGACCCCGTTGCCGTCAAGGGGCAGGTGACGGGTCCGGTAACCTTTGGCTTGGGGCTTCACGACAGGGAAGGGCGATCCATCTTCTACGATATGCATACCAGGGATGCGGTGGTCAAACTCCTTGCCATGAAAGCCAGATGGCAGGTCCGTCAGCTGAAATCCCTTGGGGCACCGGTGGTGGTTTTCGTGGATGAGCCCGCCCTGGCCGGGTATGGTTCTTCCGAGTTGATCAGCGTTTCCCGACAGGAAATCATCGATGTGCTGACTGAAGTGATCGATGCCATTCACGGTGAGGGTGGGATTGCCGGAATCCACGTCTGCGCCAACACCGATTGGTCGATGATCTTGGAATCGGGAACCGATATCGTCAATTTTGACGCCTATGCCTACTTTGAACGGTTTGTTCTCTATCCCGAGGCCATTCGGTTTTTTTTGAACAGGGGCGGAATGATTGCCTGGGGTATTGTTCCTACCGGTGACGACCGGTTGATCGACAGCGTCTCCGTGAACAGCCTATGCGAGCTGTTGAAGGAGAGAATCGACGCGACGGCGACCATCGGCTACCCCCGGGAGCGCCTGCTCGACCAGTCACTGATCACCCCCAGCTGCGGCACCGGTTCCCTCAGCATCCCAAGGGCCCGGAAAGTACTTGACCTGACCCGGGATCTCTCCCGACGGGTTCGGGAGGAGTGGGGCCTAACCAAAGGACGGTCTCCCCAATGACCCAACCCGCCCCGCCACCATTCACCGGTGCCAGCTATTATGTTTTGGATCCGGAGCTGGCCGACATCGTCAATATCAGCATGGCCCTGGAAATGCCTCTTCTTCTCAAGGGCGAGCCTGGAACCGGCAAGACGATGCTGGCCCATGCCATCGCCGAAAGCCTCGGCATGCCTCTCATCGTTTTGAACGTCAAATCGAGCATGAAGCTGGTCGACGCCCTCTATCAGTACGACACCCTGACCCGCTTGAACGACAGCCGCTTCGGCGATACCACCCGCGATGTGAGCCGTATCGAGGACTATATTCGAATGGGCAAAATCGGGCAGGCCTTCGTGTCGGAGATGCGGACCGTGCTCCTGATCGATGAAATCGACAAGGCCGACACCGATTTTCAGGACGATATGCTCGACGTGCTCGATCAGATGGCCTTCGATATCATCGAGATCGACCGGACGGTCAATGCCCGCCACCGACCGGTGATCGTCATCACATCCAATGCCAAGAGAGACCTGTCCGATCCCTTTTTGGGGCGCTGTAATTTCCACCATATCGCGTTTCCGGAGCCGCCCATGATGCGCCGGATCATCGAGGCCCATTTCCCCGATATCGACAGTGAATTGATGGGGCATTCGGTGGACACTTTTTACCGGATGAGAAGGCTCGAAGACATCGAAAAACGGCCCGCAACCCGGGAGTTGCTCAACTGGATTCGAGCCCTCCAGTCGGATCCCGACTTTCGGCCGAAAACGCTCCAAAAAGGCACGCCTCCCTTCCTGGGGGTGCTTTTCAAAAAAAGCCGGGATTACGAAAGGGCCGCCCGGACCTTCTCCCGATGAGTCCCAATCCTGCAAGCTGCCGGACGGGTGAACCGCCATGTTCATCGACTTTTTCTACAGCCTGAAAAGAGCCGGCATTCCCGTCAGCCCGACGGCCTTTCTAACCCTGCATCGGGCCCTGTCCGAAGGCCTTGTCCAATCCGTCGACGGGCTCTACACCGCCTCTCGTGCCATTCTCATCAAAAGCGAACGGTATTTCGACAGCTTTGATCAGGTGTTTGCCCATGTGTTCAGGGGTGCAGGCCTCCACGACATCGACGGGATGGCGATAGACGATATGGCCCGGGCCCTTTTGGAGGAATGGCTCAGCAACCCCCGCCAGCTGGCCGATGCCATGGGTATGGACGAGGAGCGACTCAGCCGCATGACCCCAGAGGAACTCATCGACTATTTCAAGGCACGGCTGGCGGATCAGTCAGGGGCGCACCATGGGGGCAGTCGGTGGATCGGCACCGGGGGCACGTCGCCGGTGGGGCACTCCGGTTTCCATCCCGGGGGGATGCGGGTGGGGGGAATCTCCCGAAGCCGGTCGGCGGTGAAGCTCGCCATGGAGCGGCGATATCGGGAATATACTCTAAACGGGCCCCTCAAGGCCTCGATGATGAGAGAAGCCCTGAAGCGGTTCAGGCACATGGTGCCATCAGGACCGAAGAACAGGGTCAACGTGGAGGCCTCCATCACCCAGACCATGAAAAATGCCGGGGAGATCGAGATTGTTTTCGACCGGGATCTGAAGGACCGGTTGAAGATCGTCCTGGCCATCGACAACGGGGGGTGGTCCATGGACCCCCACGTCCATCTGGTCCAGACCCTATTCGACCATGCCAGGTCCCTGTTCAAGGATATCCAAACCGTCTATTTCCACAACACCATCTACGACGCCCTCTGGCGTGACCCCACCCGCTACAAGGACCCCCTTCCCCTTGACGCCATGGCCGGCAGCGACCCCGACATCCGCCTGATCATCGTGGGAGATGCCAGCATGGCCCCGTGGGAGCTCATGGCCACCGATGGATCGATCTACCTTTCAGAAAGAAGCGGTCTCCCCAGCATCGAGCGGCTCCGCTTCCTGTCGGAAACCTTTCCCTACTGCGCCTGGCTCAACCCGCTGCCCGAATCCATGTGGGTGCGAATCCCAACCATTCGGATGATTCAAGGCGTATTTTCCATGTTCGAGCTGTCGGTGGATGGGATCGAGGCGGCGGTTACCCACCTGATGGCGCCTCGGTAAACGCACCGATGTCGGCGTTGTGTCGTCTCCTCGGTCCCCGGCCCACGTCTTCATTCCTATTGGCGTTGAGGGCTTCGGCCTTGGCGGTTTTAAGACGCCAGCCCCGGGAAGCGGCGTGACGACCCATCACTCCCTTCGAGGGTGGTGGGGGAGGTCTTCCTCCCCGATGCCGTAGAGGCGGCAGGTGTTGTCCCAGAGGGTCGAGGCGAGGGTTTCGGGTTGCTCTCCCCTGATCTCGCAAAGTTTGAGAAAGGTGGATTTGACAAAGGCGGGCTCGTTTCGGCGGTAGCGGTTTCGCTCGGGCACCGGCGTCAGGTAGGGGGCGTCGGTTTCCACCAGGAGCCTGTCGCCGGGAATGGCAGTGACCATCTCCCTAAGATCCGCGCCCCGGCCCTTAACGGTGAGGATGCCCGTAATGCCGATGTAGAGACCCAGGTCCAGATAATCCCGTAGCTCCGCGGGCGTGCCGCTGAAACAGTGGACCACACCCCTCAGATCCTGCCCGCCATGGGCCCTCAGAATGTCCGTGAATCGTCCTCCGCTGTCCCGCTCGTGGAAGATCAGGGGAAGGTCAAGGGTCCGGGCGGCATCAATCTGGCGAATGAACCAGCGCTCCTGAACCTCCCGAGGGGAGAACAGCCGGTTGAAGTCGAGTCCCGTTTCCCCCCACGCCTTGATCCTCGGATGGTCTACCGCCGTACAAAGCCTATCCAGGACGGCTTCGCTGCAGCTTTTGGCATCGTGAGGGTGGACACCCACCGATGCAAAAAGCCAGGGATGATTCTCGGCCAGCGCCACTGCCTTGCGACTGGCCGCTTCGTCGATCCCGACCACCATCATGGCGGCGACACCGGCGGCGCTGGCCCGGCGGAGAACCGCATTCATGTCCTCGTCAAAAACCCGGTCATCCAGGTGGCAATGGCTGTCGAATAGTCTCATGATATGGAACCCTTGTCGGATGGGTTGTGAAACGGACGGTCACGGGGGTTACCATGGAACCCGGTCAAGATCAATGCCGGGACGAACCCTCCTCGACCGGTGACCGTTCATGTTTGAAGCGGTTGTCGAACAACGGCGCCCTTTGTTGAAAGCCCGGCTGCCCCCAGCCTGCCGCTTCGATTGTAGCGATGATGAGGGGATGACGCGCACACCGCCATGGGCGTCGTCGGTTTTTAGCCCTAACAGCAATCACGTCCAACTAGAAAGACTGCCGCCTGCTGCGCCACCCCAGAGAGTGGTTGCACCGGTATGAATCCCATGACGATCGTCGTTTCCGCCTGAACCGGTCTTCCCTCCGAGTGGGTTCAGAATAGAGCGCATGCTCTTTTCCTACTTGCAGATCTACTAGTTGGCTGCTATCTAAAATCATACCCCATCCAACCGGTCTACCTTCACTTCGAACAATTCCATCTCTAAAACCACTCACAGCGGGGGGGATTCCTGCAGCCTGAGGGAGGTCAGAATGAATCCGATAAAATGCCTCATTCCATGTCTTGCTTTGGCCGTTATGGCATCTGCTCTCTATGCCGGCGAGATCGATCGGATCCAGTCCAAGGGGGAGTTGGTGGTATCCTTAAACCAGGGCTACCCGCCGTTTTCAATGATGATCGAGGGGCAGCCCGTGGGACTGGATGTGGATCTGGCCCGATTGCTGGCGGAATACCTTGGCGTCGAGGCGCGGTTCATCCGCCCGGAAAGCTACGACCAGCAGATCCCCCGCCTGTTGGCCGGCGAATCGGATATCATCATGGCGGCTATGACACGGACGGTGGCAAGGGGGTTGAAAGTGAGTTTTACCGATCCGTATTTCGAAGTGAGCCAGGCGGCTTTGGTACGCCGGAACCTCACCCCACCCGAAGCGGATTCTTATTTCGACCTGTTGGGCATCGACGGGTTGCGGCTGGGGGTCAAGGCCGCCACCACCCACGAAGCATTCGCCCGGGAACTGTTTCCCGACAGCGCCATTAGGTTATTTCCAACGGCGGACTCGGCTGCAGAGGCGCTGCTGAAAGGAGACGTCGACGCCATGGTGGCCGACTCCCCTTTCGTCCGGGTGTGGGAGCGCACGCACCCCCAGCATTACCTGGACATTAAGGCTTTGCTCACCCCGGTGACCAAAGAGTACTATGCTTTTGCAATTCGCCCGGGAGATCCCGTATTTTTAGACTGGCTGAACCTGTTTGTCGATCAGATCACCATCGACGGTACCCTGGATCTATTGAAATACGACTTTTTTGAGGCAATGCGATGGACCGATCAACCCGCGACCCGGACGGTGGAGGCCCTGACCCGTGCCGAGCTTCTTAAAAACCGTTTTATCAAACGGAAGAAGGAAATGATCGATAACCGAAGAAAAGCCCTGACACCGGACAAACCGGTTTACGATTAGGCTGAGTTTCAACGCTGAATGGATCCGGCCTGGCGCAGGAGGCGCATCGGAGACCGCCCCCCACCCGGGTCCACGGCCGGCGGCAAGAGTTGTGTCGGCCAATCCGACACCATCGGCATTGAGGTGACCATCGTGAAGGATTTTATTACGACATCCGTGTTTGATATCTTTAAAACCGGCCCCGGACCATCGAGTTCCCATACGATCGGTCCCATGAAAGCCGCCCTGGATTTCCGCAAAGCGGTTCAGGCCCTCGCCGGTGCCGAAAACCTGACTCCATCCTCCATTTCGGTTCATCTTTACGGGTCACTTAGCCTGACCGGTGAGGGGCACGGCACCCACAAAGCCGTCCTTGGGGGGCTGTTGGGTTGGACTCCGGAGGACTGCGACTGCGACAAGCTGCAGGCTTTGATGGATGCGCCGGAGACGGTCTATGAGCTTCCCTTTGAAAACGTTTCGATTCCTTTCGGATTGAAGGATATCCATTTCGATGGTGCGGATCCCTTTCTTCCCTATCAGAATACCCTGCGGTTCAAGCTTTCCTTGGATGGAAAGATCCTGCTCGAGCGGGAGTACTATTCCATCGGGGGAGGGTTTATCCTGTGCAAGGGGGAAGACGAGCCGGAGCGTCTCGAGCCGCCGTTTCCTTACCGCAACATGAACGGATTGCGGAAGCTCCTGCGCCAATCGGATCTGACCCTGCGCGAGGTTCTGCTTCAAAATGAAGAGGTATTGAGCGGAAGGTCGCGGGATACCATCCTGTCCGGCATCGACGATCTGATAGACGCCATGTGCCTGGCGGTGGAGAACGGACTTGCCACCGACGGTCTGCTGCCCGGGCCGATCGGTTTAATGCGGAAGGCGCCGGTGCTGTTTGCCAATTCCGATCGTATGAAGCGGGAAACCGGCCGCTCTCTGGCACTGCTGAATGCATACGCCCATGCCGCTTCCGAAGAAAATGCAGCCGGTCGAAAAGTGGTCACGGCACCCACATCCGGTTCGGCGGGAGTGATGCCCGGCATCATCTATTTCATGAAGACGCATCTGGATGTCACCCAGGATCAGTTGCGCGACGGCATGCTGGCCGCCGCCGCCATTGCCTTTATTGCCAAACACAACGCCAGCATTGCCGGTGCGGAGGTCGGCTGTCAGGGCGAAATCGGTGTGGCGTCATCCATGGCGGCAGCTTTTATCGCTTACGCTCAGGGGTTGCCCATGAAACAGGTGGAAATTGCCGCTGAGATCGCTCTCGAGCATCAACTCGGCACGACCTGCGATCCTGTCGGCGGCTACGTCCAGATTCCTTGTATCGAGCGCAATGCCGTTGGGGCTGTGCAAGCAATGAATGCCTTTATTCTTGCAGAAGTCGGAGATCCGGCCCGCCAGAAGGTCACCTTCGATGAGGTGGTCGAAGCCATGATGGAAACCGGCCGGGATATGTGCACCAAATACAAGGAGACCTCACGGGGGGGGTTGGCTGTTTGCTGTGTGTCGTGTTGATCGTCCTTGTTCCGGCTTCTGCCATTGTGGAATGCTGTGCCAGCCAGGGGCGTTTTCGTCGAAACCGACAGACGTTCCGCTTTCCATCACCCTAAAGGAGAGGGTCAATGAAAAAGGTAAGCGGCAGCACCCAGATTCTAATTGCCATGATAGCGGGGATCGTGACCGGGTTCTTCCTGGGAGAGAAGGGCGCCGTCTTCGCCCCCCTGGGGGATATTTTCATTCTGTTGATAAAGATGGTCATTATCCCGCTGATTTTCTTTAGTATCATATCTGGAGCGGCCGCCCTCGGTCAAACCAAATCAGCCGGCAAGGTGGGTATTATCACCATCGCCTACTATATGGGAACATCGGCCGTTTCCGTTGTTCTCGGACTGATGGCGGGGATCCTCTTCAAACCGGGGCTGGGTGTTGAAATCCCCAAGTCCTTGATGACTGATGCGTCCCAGTTCGCAGACAATGCCGACATCGCCGGATTCTGGGAGACCCTCATGGGCATCATTCCCGAGAATCCGATTGCCTCCCTGGTGTCCGGGAACATTCTCCAGATCCTGTTCTTCGCCCTTTTTTTTGGCATTGCGGTTTCGGTGATGCCTCAGGAAAAACAAAAACCGTTTTTGTTTCTGCTGGATACGGTCAACGATGGATTGATCTGGATGATCAAACAGATTCTGGTCATCGCCCCTATCGGGGTGTTTGGCTTGATGGTCAATGCCATCGCTCAGTTCGGACTGGACATTATGGTACTGGTGCTGGCCCTTTTCGCGGTGTTCTCCGGCACACTGGCCTTGATTCATTTTGGGATGATTCCGACCCTGGTCATGGTCTTCGGGGGCATGAATCCTCTAAAATTTCTGGGAGGAATGAAAGAAACACAGATCCTGGCTTTTGCGACCGCCTCCTCCATGGCTACTCTTCCAATTAATAAAAAAGATTGCGAAGCCCTGGGGGTCAAATCGGAAGTCACCGCTTTCGTCCTGCCCCTCGGGGCCACCATAAACATGAACGGCAATGCCATGCTGTACGCCCTGACCTCTGTCTTCTTTGCGCAGATGTTCGGGATCGAACTGGGAATGCCCCAGTATGCGGCCATTGTGCTGACCTCGGTGTTGGGTGCGATCGGCACTGCAGGCGTCCCGGGTCCCGCGCTGCTGGTGGTGGCGGTGCTGGTGGCCGCCGGGATTCCCTTGGCGGGTTTGCCGCTGATATTCGGCGTCGACCGGCTGTTCGACATGATGCGGACCTCCACCAATGTGCTGGGGGACGCGTCCTGTGCCGTCATCGTCAACCGGATTCTGGGAGAGGAAGGGTTGGAACTCGGGCAGTCTGAACGGGTCGATGTGGCAGCTTGATGTCAACGACGGCGAAGTCTGGTGGACACCTCAATACCCGACATGGGCGGGTTGACAAGACTGCCGGCTACCATTGGGATCGACGACGGATTGGGTCCTTCGATTGCAAGGAACGCACCGGACACCTGACCGTGATGACGCCATGCCACTCGGAAGCCCTGGCCTCTGATGAGGGGGCTTCGATTTTCTCTAAGCGCCGATCCCGGTCCCTTCCCATTCTCACAGCCTTTTTTTCTAAGGTCAGACGGTCATCCGCCTCAGAGAGGCATCCGGATGATCAGATCGCAATCGTGAATCAGCCGCTTCGTCAGACGGCGTTCCCGGCGTGAGATGGGATGATCCACAAATCCTTTGCCGCAATAGGCGTTGACGAGGACGGTGTCGGCCGTCCCGAGGATGGATGCAAGACGGCCGTAGTCCCCGGCATGAAGATACAAGGTGACGTCATTGATGACCAGAATCGGTCGCGGCGCCTCGAGGACGGCCTCGAACAGGGGGGCGATGGCCTGGGCATTGGAGGCGGCCAAACGGGCGATGTGGGCGGCATCCCGCCCAGTGAGGCGGGGGGGGACGATGTCGGCAAAAAGATAACGCCCCTCAAATCCTTCGGGCAGGACCAGCCGGCCTCCGATACCATCGATCGCCTCCGGAGCCAGGTCGAGGACCGTTATTTCCCGGGCCCGCCCCTCTTTCACCCACCGGGATACGATCCTCAGGGTCTCGAGGGTTTTCCCGGCGTTGATGTCCCCCAGAATCAGGCTGCGGCGGTTGAGATAGTCATCCATGACAGTCATGGGTTTCGCTCCGGCAACTGCCCACCGGTCCAGAAGTCCTTCCGTGGGATTGGGCTTCCTACCCGGCATGCATCAGAAACAGGCATATCACCCCTCCAGCCATGCCAATGCCCATGGCCACCCAGTCCCGGCGCCGAAGTCGGTACTCCTCCAGATGCCGGCGCCCACCGCGGCCGAATCCCCGGCATTCCATGGCCTCCGCCAGGGCTTCGGCCATTTGAAACGCCTGGATCAACAGCGGTGCAAGAAAAGCAGGATAGCGTCGGAGGGCCTGCCACCCCGGCCGCAATTCAATACCCCGTGCGCGCTGGGCATCGATGATCTGGCGTGCCTTCCGGGCCATTACCGGTACGAACTGCAGTGATGCCGTCATGACGAAGGCCACGGGATAGGGCAACCCCATCTTCACCAGGACGTTGCCCAGATCCTCCGGCACCGTCAGTGCAAAGAAGATGAAAAAGGTGCTGGTCAGGGTGATCAGGCTCAATGCGGCTTGCAGCCCTGCTGGAAAGTCCACAGACCACCAAGTGAGCCCGCCGAAGAAAAACGCCATGGGCAGGAGCATCAGCAGCCACCGGCCGTATGGGCGCAATTGGCCGCTTATCCATATCATTGCCAGCAGAACCCCCCATTCACATGACAACCAAATCGGATGACGGGAGAAGACGACCACCGTCCCATAGATCAGGGCCAAAGCGAGGTGGGTGCGGGGATCAAACACGCGTTGCACCTCCCTGGTACCGTGACCAAACGGCAAAGCGGTCGGTGGGAGCCAGTCCGGCCCGGTCAAGGGTTGATCCGTCGGCCATGATCTCCCAGGGCCGACCGTCGGCGATGAGCCTGCCATCGGCCAGAAGCAGCCAGCGGTCGGCGCATCGTTCGGCAAAGGCCAGGTCGTGGGTCACGAGAATCACCAGCAGGCCTTCGGCTCGAATGTCCTCGAGCAGATGGGCCAGGGCACTGCGGAAATGAAAATCCTGGCCCGCTGTCGGTTCGTCCAGGGCAAGGATGGACGGACGTGCGGCCAGGGCAGAGGCGAAGGCCACCCGCTTTTTTTCTCCACCGCTCAGCCGGTAGGGCGCGCGGTCGAGATAGGGGGTCAATCCAAACCGGTCGACCAGGGATTGAATCCACCCGTCGTCAAGGGTGTTGAGAGCCCGGGGTCCGGTTTCGATTTCCTCACGAACACGCAATCGGAAGAACTGGTTTTCGGGATTCTGAAAGGCCAGACCCACGTCTGCCGCCAGCTGGGCGACGCTTCGTCCCTTGATCCCCCGGCCCTTGATGCGAACGGTGCCTGCCACCGGACGGTCCAGGCCGATGATGTGCCGCAGAAGGGTGGTTTTCCCAGCGCCGTTGGCGCCCACGACGGCTATGCATTCCCCGGCATGGGCCTGGAAATCGATCCGGTCGAGAAGCGTCTGTGGGCCCCGGCGCGCGGTCAGCCCCTCGACCCTTAGAACCGGGGGGGAACCGGGAGATGAGGGGGGGTGTCGGAGGCTCGGCCCGACGTCCCAGTGGGTCGGCATCTGGAGGTGGTCTGGAAGGGCATCGACCGTGGTGGGGAGTGGTTGAAGGCCGTTGGCTTTTCCCAGGCGAGTCGGCAGGGGGAGTTCCAGACCCCATTTCTCCAGATCATGGAGCAGCACTTTTTCAACCGTGCCGTTGGCCGCAACCCGGCCGCCATGGAGCACGACCATGCGCTCGGCATCGGGCAGGGTAGGGGCCAGTCGATGCTCACAGATGACAATGCCCGTTCCGTCGGTGTGGAGGGATTTCAGAATCGATCGGATCTGCTGAACGTGCTGTGGGTCGAGGTTGGCGTAGGGTTCGTCCAGAATCAGCATGGCTGGCTCAAGGGCCAGAATGGCGGCCAGGGTGACCAGATGCTTTTCACCTCCGGAGAGCTCATGGGGGGGGCGTGGCAGCAGTGCTTCGATGGACAGGCGTCGGGCGGTGGCGGACACCCGTCGTCGGATGGCGGTCCGATCGAGCCCAAGGCTCTCCAATCCGTAGGCAAGTTCCCTCTCGACGCTGCCACAGAAAAGCTGGGCCTCAGGATTCTGGAATACCATCCCGACCCGGTCGAAGAGCGCCGCCACGGTTTGGTCGGCCACCGGTCGACCCCCGGTTCGAACAGTACCCTCGAGCCGACCTCCGTAAAAATGAGGAATCAGCCCGTTGAAGGTCCGGCATAACGTGGATTTGCCGGAGCCGCTGGCCCCGCAAAGCAGGGTAAAGGTGTCCCTGTCGAGGGTCAGACTGATATTCTCGAGGACGGGAGCACCGCCGGTGCGGCGGTAGTGGTATGCCAGGTGACGGGCGGTTATAAAGCGGTTTCCCGGCAAGGATCATCGCCTTCCGATATCCACGATGTCGGCCCGCTCCAGAAATTTCAGGGCCAAAACCCCGAGAAGCGCTCCGACGACGGTACTGGCAAGAAAGCTGGGTATCAGAGCCAGGATGGGAATGGCTTTTTCCATCAAGACCGGTGCCACCCAGAGAGCGCATACCACCGGCGCTGCCAGACCGGTGCCGATGATTTCGCCGGCGGCGGCCACATAGAGGCGGGGGATCCAGCGATAGAGCAGGCCGGCCAGCAGGGCGCCGATCATGCCTCCGGGGAAGGCCAGTAGGGTCCCCACACCCAGGGCGTTGCGGATCACGGCGATCACTGCGGCGTTGAGAACGGCCCAACCGGGGCCGAGGATCACGGCGCCAATAACGTTGATGAAGTGCTGGGTGGGGTTGATCTTGGCAATGCCGATGGGAAAGGAGGTGTAGGGGGCCAGGGCCAGACCGATGGCCACCATGACGACGGCATAGGCGGTTTTTCTGGATGGGCTCATGGGAGAGGTCATGGAATGGGTGGCGTTGGTCATGATGGATTCCTCCAGGCTGGGACCTGAACGGGCTATCGGTCGACGGTTCCGGTATCCAGGTTCGCCCGGGTGTAGAGGTCGAAAAAGTGATGGGTCGGACCGTGGCCTCCGCCGATGGGTAACGCATTTCGGATAGCCCCGGTAATATAGCGTTTAGCCTGATCGACCGCTTCGAAAAAGGAAAAGCCGAGAGCCAAATTGGCGGCGATGGCTGAAGAAAAGGTACAGCCCGTTCCGTGGGTGTTTCGGGTATCGATACGATTGCTTCCGAGCTCATGGAAAGTGCTTCCGTCGTATAGGACGTCGGTGGCTCTGCTTCCCCCCAGATGTCCCCCTTTGACCACGACATTTCCGACCCCCAGATCGGCAATGCGGCGGGCAGCGTCTTTCATTCCCTGAAGGGTAGTGATGTCGGTTCCCACAAGGGCTTCGGCTTCGTGGATGTTGGGGGTGACTACCGTGGCCAGAGGGAAGAGATGGTGCACCAGAGCACTTCTGGCCTCATCCTTTAACAAGGCGTATCCGCTTTTGGAGATCATGACCGGATCCAGGACCACCGGGGGCAGAACCACAGTGGATAGCGCTTCGGAAACGGCTTCGACCAGTGGGATGCTGGACACCATACCGATTTTTACGGCATGAATGGTCATGTCGTCGAAGAGGCAGGCGATCTGGCCCCGGACGATTGCCGGAGTCATTTCCTGAATGTCGATCACTTTGCGGGTATTTTGAACCGTTACGGCGGTGACCGCGGTCATGGCAAAAACACCGTGGGCCTGGAAGGTCTTCAGATCCGCCTGGATGCCGGCACCACCGGAACTGTCCGATCCGGCAATGGTCAATGCAATTTTCATCGGGGCACCTTATTACTGTCGGTTCGGGGTCACCGAGGGAGCTCGACGACGTCGTCAATGAAACAGACAGACCGACGGGGAGAAAAGATCAGTGGCAGGCTGGTGGGGAAAGAATTCCTTGTGACAGGAGATTCCGATATCCCTACGGCAGTCTGAACTGCATCAGGTTCAATGGGTATACTCTCAGTTCCGGCGGTTTCCAGAACACCCCCATCGGAATGGTAATGGTCAAGTTATCAGCAGCGGAATCGATTGGCAAGGGGATTATTGTCCATGAAATCGCTATCTGAGATGGGCTGCCGGTTTGACTTTCCTGAAAGCAGTTGCTATCACAACCCCGCACCATTGCTGGGGGAGTCGATGACATCGGCTGAGAGGAGGCTGGAGGCCTCGACCCCTGGAACCTGATCCGGGTCATGCCGGCGAAGGGAAGTCCACACCGACCGCACCGGTATCCTTCCCGTCGGCGTCGGCTCCCCCTGGGAGTTCACATCCTTGCTGGTCGTCGATCGTCTAACCAAAGCCTTTGGCCATCACAAGATCCTGGATGGTTTCGACATGACCGTTCCCCGAAACGGGTTCACCGTTCTCGTCGGCCCTTCCGGATGCGGGAAAACGACCTTTTTCGATGTGTTGACCGGTATCGCCCCTCTGGATGGGGGAACCATCCGGTGGCTGGGTAAGCCGGTCGCAGCCCTCGACACTGCTACCGCCTACATGCAGCAGAAAGATCTTCTGCTGCCATGGCTCACTCTGAAAGGAAACGCTCTGCTGCCGTCACGGATAGCAGGTGTCGACCCATCGGAGGCTCTCGGCAAGGCAGAGGCGCTTTTCCTACGGATGGGGCTTTCGGGCTATGAGGACCATCTGCCGTCCCGAGTCTCCGGAGGGATGCGCCAGCGCTGTGCCCTTGTCCGCACCCTGATGTTTGACCGGGAACTGGTGCTTCTGGACGAGCCACTGTCCGCCCTGGACGCCATCACTCGCCGGAACCTCCATGGGCTGCTGACACTTCTCCAGAGCGAATTCAAGCGGACCGTCATCATGATCACCCACGACATAGAGGAGGCGCTGCTCCTCGGAGACGAGGTGTTGATCCTCGGAAGGTCGCCCTTGCAGGTGGTCGAGCGGCTTTTGCCTCCGGGAGGAAAACCCCGGTCAAGTACCGACTCTGGAGTGGTCGATATGAAGGGGCATGCGCTGCGTCTGCTTGCCGATGGAAGTGCGCCATGAGATGGGTTCAGGTCGCCGTCGTATCAGTGGTCATCGGGCTCTTATTCGGATGGGAGGTCATCTGCCGGATGGGAGTGGTACCCCCGTTCATCCTGCCGCCCCCCTCCCGAATTTTAGAGACGACCGTGATGGAGTCCCCTCGACTGCTTCCCCATGCCGGGGTGACCTTGATGGAAATTGTCGCCGGAATTGCCGTTGCCATCGGTGTCGCCGTTCCCCTGGCCATCGTGATGTTCTATAACCCGGCGGTGGAGCGGGCCCTGGCGCCGATCCTCATCGCCAGCCAGGCGGTTCCGGTTTTCGCTGTCGCTCCGCTTCTGGTGATCTGGTTGGGTTACGGGATCGCCAGCAAGGTGTTCATGGCATCAGTGATTATTTTTTTTCCCATTACCGTTAGCCTCCTCGAAGGATTCAAAACCTGCGACAAGGACTACCGGCTTTTGTTCCGGCTCATGGGGGCCTCCTACTGGCAGACAATGCGGATGCTCTTATGGCCCTGGGCACTGCCCCAGTTCTTCGCCGGGCTCAAAGTGGGGGTTTCCGTGGCCACTATCGGCGCGGTGATCGGTGAATGGGTCGGTGCCCAGCAGGGCCTGGGGTATTTGATGATTCAGGCCAACGCCAGGCTCAAAGTGGATCTGGTCTTTGCCGCCATTTGTTGGCTGACGGCGATAGGGCTCGGACTCTGGGCCGGCGTCGGCTGGGTCGAGAGGCGTGTCCTTCGATGGAGACGATAGGGGGAGGGGCAACATGGCAGCCCTTGGGGGGAATCGAAAACGCTGACGGCGGGAGCGCTTGTCACGACAGAGTGATTTCCGCCTGGGTGATTGAACATATCAGTGGGATGGCTTGCTCTGGAGAAAGCATATGAAACGGTTCGTTGCGGTAGTGTTGGGCAGTTGGATGATGGTAATGACTCTGGGCAGCGGTGGGGGCTGGGGGTCCGAGACGGTGACCCTCATGCTCGACTGGTTTCCCAATGTCGATCATGTTCCCATCTACGTGGCCAGAGAGCGCGGATATTTCAGCGAAGAAGGTCTCGAGGTGGAGATCCTGTCTCCGTCGGACACGGCGGACAGCCTGAAGCTTGCCGCCGCCGGAAAGGTGGATGTCGCCGTTTCCTATCAGCCGCAAATGACGATAGCCGCTGCCGAGGGGCTAGGGCTGAAGGTCGTTGGTCGCCTGGTGGGCCACCCCTTGACCACGCTGCTGTTTTTGAAGTCTTCGGGGATTAGGACACCGACCGATCTCTCGGGGAAAACCATCGGCTACACCGTGCCGGGTCTCATGGACGTCCTCCTTGCGGCCTTTGCCGACGTCAACGGTATCGAGACTTACACACCCGTAAATGTAGGGTTTGCGATCGCCGCCTCTCTGACGTCGGAAAAGGTCGATGCCGTTATGGGGCCTTTTAAGACCTACGAGACGGTGACCCTGGCCCAGATGGGTGTCGACGCCGGCTTTTTCGAATTGGAACAGTGGGGGATCCCCCCTTACGACGAATTGATTTTCGTCTGTGGAAAGGCGGTGGCCTCAGAGCGATTTCAAGCCATGGCGGGATTCCGAAGGGCCGTGGCCAGGGGCATCGAGCGGACGCGCCTTCAACCGGAATCGGCATTTGGGGATTATCTCAAGTCCGTTCCTGATGTGGACAAGGATACGGAAGCAAAGGCATTTGCCCTAACCCGCCCTTATTTTGCCGACCATCAGCGGTTTGACCTTAAGCGATGGGAGGCGTTTGCGGGATTCGCCCTGGCGACAGGCCTAATCAGCACCCCTGTGGATGTTCGTTCGCTGCCGATGTCGACCCCCTGAAATCGCAACACCGCGCAGGGGGGGTCAGGGGGCTCCATGCTGGAAGGAGGCAAGGCCATCGGGTGGTGGGGTCGACAGGGGGCGGCCGATATCTCGGTGGCACCGGCCCACGCGGATCAAACCGGGTATTTGCGACCTCAGGGAATCGAAGCGTCCTTCCGGGCAGGTGAAAAGCAGTTCATAGTCTTCCCCCCCTTGGATCACCAGGGCATCAGGATCGAGACCATAGGAGTGGCAAAAGGCCGTCAGACGAGGGTGCCGTGCCGCCTCCGAGGGGTCCAGATCGATGGTGATCCCAGAGGCTCGAGCGATATGGAAGGCGTCCCCGTACAGGCCGTCGCTGATATCCATGACGCATCGAATCTTGTGGTCGGCCAAGACCGCCGCCGCGTCGAACCGGGCTCTCGGAAAGCGGAACCGATCGATCTGCCAAGCCCAGGAGAGGTCCCGCCGGCGAAGGGCGATCAGCCCGCATCGAGCGACCCCGAGGGGGCCTGTCGCCCCTAAGATGTCTCCGGGACGAGCCTCGGAGCGGGTAGGGGACCGTTCCGCCATTCCGTCGCCAATCCCCATCAGATCTAAAGTCACCACTTCAGCCCGGGAGACATTGCCCCCGCCGAGTCCTGCGCCGTGTCGGTCAAGGGCTTCACCAATGCCCTTGTAAATGGCCTCCGCCGCCGGTACCGTCATATCCTCCGGTAAGCCCAGGTTCACGAACAACGCCACCGGACGAGCATAGGCCGCTGCCAGATCGCTGAAGGTCACTTCCACTGCTTTTTCTCCGACGGCGTTCCAGGGGTGCCAGCCTCGCTGGAAATGAACCCCTTCCCGCTGGGTGTCGGTGGTGATGACCGGAGCGCTCAGGGCCTTCAGCCGGCAGGTATCGTCGCCGGCCGGTGTAATGACGACAGGGGCTCCGGTACAGGGGCCGGCCGACGATAACAGCCTGTCGATCAGGGCGAATTCGTCCGTCCACGGGGTCAGAAGCCTGGGGCGAGGATCGGCGCCGCAGACGGCAGCCAGGGCCACGGCTTCGGCCAGAGGATCGGCCGCACGGGAGACCGCACTGATGACAGCAACGCCCGCGGCTCCGGCCGCAAAGCAACCGGGAGCCCTGCCGGCGTCGATTCCACCGATGGCCACGACGGGTTTCACTGACTGGGAGACTATCCGGCTAAGGCCTTCCAGCCCGATCACCGGTTTGGCGTCCGTTTTCGTTCCGGTGGCAAATACCGGTCCGGTGCCGACGTAGTCGCAGGCCGACAGGTCGCAGCGTCTGAGTTCCTCAGGGGTGGAAGCGGAGATACCGATGATGGCCCCGGGGCCTAAGGCCCGGCGGGCAAAGGAAGGGGCTTCATCCTCCTGGCCCACATGGACCCCGTCGGCTCCCACTGCCTTGGCCAGGACGATATGGTCGTTGATGATGAAGGGGACCCCCTGGGATCGGCACAGGGAGCGGATCTCCTTAACTTCTTCGAAATCGGAACTCTTGAAGGTCTTGTTCCGATACTGGACCAGTGTCGCCCCGCCCCGAAGCGCAATGCGGACCTGCTCGACCGGTGAAAGATCGGGAGCTCCGTCGTCGGTGATCATGTAGAAGCGAAGGAGGGTGGTCAGCTCATGGGAGGGCATCGGCGGGAATCTCCCGGAAGGAGGATTCGAATCGCTCGACCCAATCGTCGAAGACGGCCCGTTGGCGGGAGCCGTATCGGGCCAGTTGGGAACGGATCCTGTCCATCGATCGGGTAACCGACATCTTCTCTCCGTCCTTCGAGAAGAATTGATCCGCATAGCAGATGATTTCTTCCTCCAGCGTGAGGGGCACCATATCCCTTTCCGGCAGAGGCAGCTCCTTGTCGCGGATATCCATCGCCGTAATGCCGGCGCCGACGTGGCGCTCGCAGACGAGGCCGTGGCGGTGAAGTCCGACGGCATCCAAGAGCTCACGTCCAATCAGGCCGTGTTGGATGTAAGGCGCGGTGCCATGACAGCCCAAGGAAGGGGTGTGGGTTTTTCCGATGCCGATGTCGTGCAGGTAAGCGCATTCCACCAGAAAGGCCCGGTCCGGTTTCAAGTGGGCGATGCGGTCAGCCACAGTCAGGGCCTTGGCGGCCACCAACTCGCCGTGACGAAGGAGGATTTTCCAGGTGTCGCTCTCTTCTTGGTAGTGGGGCCTAAGCACCGAAGTGATATCAAGTGGCTTTTCCGACGTGTCGAACATGGGGCTCCTGTCTGTTTAGTCGCCGGCTTTCGGGCCGGTCACGCTTTTTTTGCCATCAGCACCCCTTCGATGAACGGATCGATCCCTCCGTCCAGGACGTCGCTGACATTGCCGATTTCAAGGTTGATCCGATGATCTTTGGCCATCTGATAGGGGTGCAGCACATAGGAGCGAATCTGATTTCCCCAGGCAATGTCTCCCTTGTTGTCGTGGATCTTCTGCATCTCGGCGTCCTGCTTTAGTTTTTCTCTTTCGTAAAGACGGGCCTTGAGCACCTTCATGGCCATGTCCTTGTTGCGGTGCTGAGACTTCTCCTGCTGGCATTGTACCACTATGCCGGTGGGCATGTGGGTGATGCGCACGGCGCTGCTGGTTTTGTTGACATGCTGACCCCCTGCGCCACTGGCCCGAAAAACGTCGATACGGAGATCCTTGTCATCGATGTCGACCTCGATTTCCTGATCGATTTCGGGGTAGACAAACACCGAGGCAAAGGACGTGTGCCGCTTGCCGCCGGCATTGAACGGGGAGATCCGGACCAATCGGTGAACCCCGTTTTCCGCTTTCAGGAACCCAAATGCATAGCTGCCGGAGGCCGTGAAGGTGACGCTTTTAATACCTGCTTCGTCTCCGGGTTGATGGTCGATCAGCTCGATCTTGTAGCCTCTGCGCTCCACCCACCGGGTGTACATCCGAAAAAGCATTTCGGCCCAGTCCTGGGCTTCGGTGCCACCCGCGCCCGCATTGATGGAGATGATGGCGTTATTGGCGTCCGTTTGACCGTCCAGCATCATGGCCAGAGAAAACCGGTCGATCTGTTTTCCGATGGTGTCGGTCGCGCTGGAGATGTCCAGAAGGGTGTCTTCATCGTCTTCTTCAACCGCCATTTCCAAGAGCATTTCGTTTTCCTCGATCGACTTGGCGAGGTGGTGAAAACGATCCAACCGGTCGGTGATGAGGGCCCTCTCTTTGAGAAACGTTTTGCTGCCGTCGGGGTTGTCCCAAAATCCGTCTTTGGAGATGATGGATTCGATTTCCTGAAGCCGCAGTTCCGTTGTCTCCAGGTCAAAGATACTCCTTAAGATGGTTGAGTTTTTCTTTTTGCTCGTTGATGGCCTGTTTGACTTCGGTTGACATTGCCCCATGCCTCCTTCCAAGGTTTTTGGCATCCGGCGGTCGGCCCGGCAGGATGGCGCCGCCGATGGCGTCCATCGCACCATGTGGACGTTTAAGTGGCTTAATCTATGCGGTTATTCCGAATCCACTAGTCTGGGTCTTGGTAACTCAGACAGCTGCCCAGCACCCGATCCGACACCCAATGGCCGCCGATGTGGCCCGTCTGAAGCGTTATGGATAACCAAATTAATCTAATTCAAGCTGCAGCATTCTTCAAGGATGAGTTACCCGGTTTCGTAGCAGGAACCGTATCGCATCGAGTCGGTTCAGGGTTTCCTAAAAACGGCGGAGGCCAACATCAACACCGAGGC
This sequence comes from uncultured Desulfobacteraceae bacterium, assembly GCA_942491115.1. Taxonomy (GTDB): domain Bacteria; phylum Desulfobacterota; class Desulfobacteria; order Desulfobacterales; family UBA5852; genus CALNZV01. The sequence continues at coordinate 449,262 of CALNZV010000020.1, read as the reverse complement.
AGCCAGGCAAGTCCCGGCGAACGCATCGCCGAAGCGGGTATAGAAGGTCATTCGGCTCATGACGGGAACATTTCTGACGATAGCCGCCTCCACGAACAACTCGGATGCGTCCGATATCCGCCCGGTGGGATCGATGAAGCCGCTGATGCCGGTATTGGCGGCCCGGATCAGGGGGCGGCGGTTTTCGATGGAACGGAAAACCGCCAAGGAAAAATGCTGGAACGGGGCGCTCGTTCGACCGTACCAGGCATCGTTGGTGAGGTTGACAAGAATGCCGGCTCCGTTTGCTGCCATCTGGCGGGCCAGGGACGGAAAAATAACCTCGTAGCAGATTAGAGGGCCAATACCGGCTTTGGGCCACCGAATCACCTCTCCCGGCCGGCCTGGAGTAAAATCGCCGATTTGGGCGACAATTTTTCCAACGAACGGCATCCATTTCCTCAGGGGCACATACTCCCCGTAGGGCACCAGGTGTGCCTTGTCGTAGCGTCCCGCGAGCTCTCCATCTTGATCGATCAGGTAGGCACTGTTGAAGAGCTGAACAGTGTCTTCCTTTGACCGCATCGCAGGGCTGCCGATGAGAAAATGGGCACTGGTTTTCTTGACGGCTCGCTGAACCATCCGGGTGAGCGCCGTATTGTCGAACAGATAGAAAGGCGTGGCTGTCTCGGGCCATACCACCAGATCCGGCTTTTGGGGTGTCAGGTTGACGGATTGATCGATGTAGGTTTTCGTCGTGGCAATCTGGAAGGCCGGGTTCCACTTTTTATCCTGGGCGATGTTGCCTTGGACAATCGCCGACCGAAGCACAGGGGCTTTGCCGGCAATCTCTTCGATATCACCGATCCTCCAAAACCCGTAACCGGCAGATAGCGACACCAGTACGGCTGTCGTGGTTAGCACAATGGCGCGATCCTTGGCACTGAAAAGGTGGCCCTGCCACATTTTCCCGGATCCGCATAAAACGGCCCCAGTCAGTGCGGCATTGACGAGGACGATGAGAAAGGAGATGCCATAAGGGCCTGCAATGTCGGCCGATTGAATCATCGGCAGCATGCGATACTGGCTGTAGGCGGCGAGACCCCACGGGAAGCCTGTCAACACATGGGTCCGACCGAATTCCAGGGCTGTCCAAAGGATCGGAAACCCCAGCCAGAATGCCAAGGGATGCCGACAGGCTCTGGTGGCGCCCCAGGCGGCAGCTGCCGGATAAAGGGCCATATAGCTGCAGAGAAGGAAAAGAATCGGTACCGCCACGACCAGCGGGAGGTATCCGTAGGTTTTGAGAGTGTAGGCAATCCAGTAGAGCAGGGTTAAAAAGTGGGTCAGGCCGAAAACCATCCCCAGGCGAAACGCAGCACCGGCGGTGACATCGCGGATGGCCAACAAAAGCGGTATCAAGGCCACCCAAGCGAGAAGCGAAAGGCCTGTTTTTGGAAAGGAGAGGGTGAACATCACGCCGCCGATGACGGATAGCATCATTTTCGACAGGTTTATCGAGCGGGGCAAGGGGGTCTGGGTGTCGGTTTGAGTGGCAGCGGTTTCCATCAATGGCGCTCCTGGCGATTGTCCGATGGGGCCTCGGGTGAGGCAATCACTTGAAAAAGTATCAGGCAACCGCTGAACACCTGTCAACGGTTTTCATGGGTTCGTCAGCGGTCCGTTCGGTCAGCGGGGGAGGATGGTATGGGGATTTCGATCCTCCTCCATGTCGGCCATGCCATCGTCCGGCTACCAAACCGTTTCATCACCGACGGTGTCCCAGAGCTCTTCGAAGCGAATTGGCAATCATGCAAGGCATTGCTCCTGGTTGCGACCCATCACTGGGTAGCGATCCGGAAAATGGACTTACCGGGGAATGCCGCCGCGTCTTTGATGCTCGGCCCCGGGACAATGGGGACGGTTGTCAACGGTTATTTGGTAACCACCCGTTCCCTTGGGAGTCTCCTGATGCCGCCCGCTATGCGGGTGGAGCCTCACTTTTTGATGCCCTTCGATGGGCCGGGAGATCAGTTGTTGGATGTGCCGGCGATCTAGCGTATAGTAAACAAGACTACCTCCGTGGGCGGGGGGCGCGTCAACCGAGTTTTTTGCAGCCCCGATCAACAGGAGGCAGCATGCGCATCCGGCAGGTGTCCGTATTCATGGAGAACAGCCTGAGGCGGTTCAAGGAAGTGGCCGAAGTGTTGAATGAGGCCGCCATCAGTATCCGTGCCCATTCGCTGGTGGGAAATACGGAAAATCCCTATAAAATTTTGCGAATGGTGGTGGACCGAACCGACCTGGCCGTGCAGCTGCTCAAGAACAGGGGAATGAGCGTACGGGTTACCGATGTCATCGCTGTAGAGTTGGACGATCGGGCCGGGGGGCTTTTCCGAATTCTGGATCTGCTCGATGCCCATGAACTCGAATTGGACTACACATATGCTGCCGCCCACGACGTTTGTCAAAAGGCGGTGAACATTTTCCACTTCGACAATATCGACCTGGCCATGGACGTGCTGCGATCGGGCGATGTGCCGATGATCGACGGGGGAACCTTCTAACTGACCTTTCTGGCGGTTATTCTCAAGCCGGCCCGACCCTGCCCAAATCCCCTCTTCTTTCGGAGCTCAAATCAGCGATCCCATCGATGCGGCTGTCGTTTTCGGGTGCTTCACCATGGCCAGATGAGTGCATGCTTAAAGGCCCGATGGCATGTCCCACGAAATTCCAACGGAAACCTAATCAAACACTATTCAAGCCGGACGATACACATGGGTATGCGGTAACCCTTGATCCGGGAGATGCCATGAAAGTTCTGTTGGCCAGCATCAATTATTGGGACACCCTTTTTCTGGTCCGTATTTTTTCTTATGCTGACAACCGCTTCTTTGCCCCCTTCAATCGCGCCGTCACCCACAGCGCCAGCGGGGTTTTCTACCCCATTGTGCCCCTTCTGCTGATAGGGGCAGATCCCTCGATGGCCATGCATTTTTTTCTGGCAGGCCTCGTTGCCTTCGCCATCGAACTGCCGGCCTTTAAAGTGCTCAAAACGGCCATAAGGCGGGATCGCCCCTGCGACCACCTGAACAAGGTGGTCAGCCGGGTGACCCCCGGCGATCAGTTCAGCTTTCCGTCCGGTCACACCGCCGCCGCCTTTGTGATGGCAACCCTGATTAGCCTCTACCTGCCGGGAGCGACGATCCCCATTCATATGTGGGCGCTTTTAGTTGGATTTTCGAGAGTTTATCTCGGTGTGCACTACCCTTCGGATGTCTTGGCGGGTATGGTCCTCGGGGTGGTCTCCGCTTATGCAGGCGTTGTGGTCGTCGGATGACCGACCGGCACCGACGAGCACTTTCGATCCCTCTTCAAACACTCGCCAGATTCTCAAGGAAGCACCGGGCACTCCTCTTCCAGGAATAGGGAAGCGCCGCCTTGCGGCAGGCTTCCGGATTCAGATCCAGGCATTTGAGCGCGGCTTGCCTCAATTCCTGGCTCAGGAAACCGGTCTTCCCATGGTCGATGATGTCGATCGGCCCCCGCACCGGGAAGCCGGCCACCGGGATGCCACAGGCCATAGCCTCGAGCATGACGATGCCAAAGGTATCCGTCAGGCTGGGGAACACGAATACATCCGACGCCGCATAATGACGGGCCAGGTCGACACCGGTTTTCGATCCCACGAAAAGGGCATCCGGGAACCGGGATTTCATCGTGCCCATGGCCGGCCCGTCTCCTACCACCAGTTTGGTTCCCGGCAGATCCATGGACAGAAACGACTCGATGTTTTTTTCGACTGCGACCCTGCCCACGTAGGTGAAAACGGGTCGGGGGCAGTTCAGAAATGATTTGTCTCTCGGCCGGAACAGATGGGTATCCACTCCCCGCGGCCAAATAATGGTATTTTTAAATCCTTTCGCTTCCAATTCCTGTTTCAAGGGAATCGATGATATCATCACCCGGGCGGCACCGTTGTGGAACCAGCGCATCAACCCCAAGATCAACGGACCCGGAATCCCGAACCGCATCTCGATATACTCATCGAATCGGGTACAGAATGCCGTGGAAAACGGCTGGCGCCTTCGACGGCAGTAGGTGCGCCCGGTAAGACCGATGGGACCCTCGGTAACGACATGAACGGCCTCGGGCCGGAATCGGTCGAGAATGCGGAAGGTCCGCTCCAGCGGATTGACGGCGAGTCTGATCTGGGGATAGGTGGGGCAGGGAATGGTTTTTGAAAAGGTACCGGGATGAACGCAGCAAACCTCGTGGCCCATGGATTCCACTTCCTGAATCGTTCGGGATAAGGTGGTGACGACACCGCTGATTTGAGGATGCCACGCATCGGTGAGGATGGCGATTCGCATGGTTTTGGCCCTGTGATGGTCTCGCCCGACGGGTGACGGGAGAGGCATGGAAAAGGAATTCGGTACCTTGATCGCTCTGTGTTAGGAGATGATGAGGATCGGGGGTAACAGTTTCGGATTGGGGTGTCAATCGAGGGTCACAGGGGCTCCGATCGATACTCAAGGAAAGGGGCCGCACCGATCCGATGGTCGATGCCCGGGATCGGTTTCAGCCGAGACGCCCTATATTGACCCGCGGGGGGTAACGCCCCGATGGCATGGCCTTGATTTGATATCTTCGGGAAAGAGGGCTAAACATGGCTCCTCAGGGGGCGATGTGAGCCTAATCTGTCCCCCTGCCAATGAGCGACTATATAGCGGACACCTTGCATCGACAATGGCGTTGGGGGGGGTAAAATGGCAACATCGATCAACATCGGTTTGGAGGAAGCCCTCAGGCTGACCCTGGGACGCATTTCGCCCATGCCCCCCGAACCCATCGATTTAGACGATGGCGTGGACCGCATCGTTTCTCAGACCGTCACGGCAAGGGTCGACTCTCCTTCGGTGGATGCATCTCTTAAGGATGGCTTTGCGGTTTTGTCCACAGACATTTCCGGGGCAGGGCCGTCGACTCCGGTCTGCCTGCGTCTGGCAGGCCGAATGGCCGCCGGGGGCCGGGAGGACATGGAGGTCGTTTCCGGAACAACGGTCCGGGTGCTGACCGGAGCCAAAATCCCCTCCGGCGCGGATGCGGTGGTTCCCGATGAATTCACCGACCGAAAAGGGGCGGAGGTGTGGATCAGGGGCGAAGCCGGGCCTGCCCGCCATATTCTCCCCAGGGGAACTGACATTTCCGCTGGTGAACCGGTTGCAGCCCCGGGAGACCGACTGACGCCCGGCAGGATCGGTTTATTGACCGCCGCCGGGCACTGCCGCATTATGGTGGCCGGTCGACCTCTGGTGGCCATCGTCGCCACGGGGGACGAGGTCGTGGCGCCGGGGTTGCCCCTGTCAGAGGGAAAGCTTTATGCCAGCAATCTCTCGACCCTATCGGCCTGGTGTCGACGCTTCGGCATGGAGACCCGATGTGCCGTTGCAACAGACGAGCCGGATGCCCTTCTCAGCACCTTGAAGGCCGCGCTTGTGGGGTCGAATGCCCTGATGACCACCGGCGGCGCCTGGACTGGGGATCGAGACAGGGTTGCCCGTACTTTAGAGCGCTTGGACTGGGATCTTGCATTCCACCGTATCCGAATGGGGCCCGGCAAGGGGATCGGCTTCGGCATGCTTGGCGAAAAACCGGTCTTTATCCTGCCTGGAGGTCCTCCCTCCTGCCTGATGGGCTTTCTTCAGATCGCTCTGCCGGCGCTAATGCGGCTTTCCGGCTCTTCAACTCCGGGCTTGCCCAGGGCGCCCCTTCGGCTGGCCGAGAATCTGACCGGTCGATCCCGCGATTGGACCCAGTTTCGATTCGGTTCCGTCGAAACGGACAAAGGCTTTCCCCTGTTCAGGCCCTTGGACAAGGGCAGTCGCCTCCAATCCATGGCGGAAGCCCAGGCCCTAGTGGCCATACCGGAGGGCCTGACCCACATTCCTGCCGGCACGGTGGTGTCGGCCCAGATCCTGGAATCCTTTCCGGTCATCGATCCGGAGGATCGATGACCGGAAGTGACAGGAACCGGCCTTGGGCGTGACGATCCCCGGGCAAGACCTTCTCACCCCCTCTCAACAGCATGCCAATGCCTCCGCGGCCGACCACGGTATGAGCGTTTGAAAAGCCCCCCCTGACCACACTCCATGGGGATCCAAGAGGTGATCAGGGTTGGTGGGATCCGGATTGGGATGGAGTAGTGGGGGCACCCCGGAGGCTTGGGACCCATGCCGGCGTCCCCCCGGCGTGGAGGTAACCGTTGCAAATCGCCCTTCAAATGTGTATTCAGAGAGCCCCATCGAGGTAACCCAGCCCTATTCGCGACTGCAGGGATCGACCCCGTCGGGATGAAACGAGAGTCACCAACAGGCAACGGCTACACCCCAGCCCAGGGATGGGTTCCACATAAGCAGTCTTGAGTTCAATGGATTCCAAGTGCCGACAAGGAGGGTTTTCAATGAAACGGTTTGCTCCGCTTTTTGTCTTGGGTATGGTCCTCGTCTTTGCATCTGTCGCCGCGCTTCCAAGCGCCTCCGCTGAAACGACTCTAAACTACAGCAGTTTCTTTCCGCCGACCCACATCCAGAGCCAGCTTGCAGAATCCTGGTGCAAAGAGGTCGAAAAACGCACCGAAGGCCGGATCAAGGTCCAGTACTTCGCGGGACAGACGCTGACCAAGGCCAAACAGACCTACGACAGTATTTTAGACGGCATCGCCGATGTCGGCACCTCCGCGCTGGCTTACACCAAGGGGCGCTTTCCAGTCATGTCCGCCATCGACCTTCCTTTCGGCTATCCTTCCGGCGTTGCCGCCACCGCGGCGGCGAACGACCTTTTCATGAAACGGAAGCCCAATGAATTTGCCGACACTCAGGTGATGTATTTCAACGCCCACGGTCCGGGGTTTATCCACACCCGGGACAAGGCCGTTCGCTCTCTGGAGGATCTGAAAGGGCTCAAGATCCGGTCCACCGGAATGAGCGCCAATGTCGTCAAGGCGTTAGGTGCCACGCCGGTTCCAATGCCCATGCCCGATTCCTACCAGGCGCTTCAAAAGGGTGTCGTTGACGGATCCGCCTACCCGGTCGAGGCTAACAAAGGGTGGAAGTTGGGAGAGGTGGTCAAATACGTGACCTACGCTTATCCAGCCGCCTACACCACCTGCTTTTTCGTTGTCATGAACAAGGACAAGTGGCGGTCCCTGGATCCCAAGGATCAGAGAATCATCGAGGAGATCAATCGGGAGTGGGCTGTCAAGCACGGAGAGGCCTGGGACACCAGCGACAAAGACGGGGAGGCGTTCTTCCTCTCCCGGGATGGCAATGAAATCATATCGGTCGATGACGGCGAAGCGGCCAAATGGGGAGAAGCGGTGGCCCATTTGATCGACGAGTACGCCAAGGAACTCGACGGCAAGGGATTGGATGGAGCCACCGTGGTCGGTTCGATACGGGAATCCCTTGGATCTCCGGGTCAATAAGACCAAGCGGTCGTCAGGGCGTCTGAAAAGAAAACGATCTTGCTTCCGGTGATTGGGGCGAGGATCCCTCCGCCAGCCGTCAAGCCAGATCCTTCTGGAGGGCGCCTATTTTTCTTGGGGTGGTACGTCCGTGAAGGACTAATGCCGGCGGAGGAGCGGTTAGAGCGCTACAAGGGTGGAGACGCATGGATTCGGATTGGAAATTTCTTCAACGCATTACCAATGGCATGCGGTCGACCGGTGCCCTGATGCTGGTTGCCATGACGGTTCTGACCTGCGCGGATGTCATCGGCCGTCTGTTTAAGCACCCGGTTTTTGGCTCCGTCGAGCTCATGAGCTTCATGGGTGCTGTGACCGTCGCCATGGCCCTTCCGGATACCCATGCCGCCCGAGGCCATATCGGGGTTGAAATCTTCGTCAACCGACTACCGGGGAAACCCCGGACCATCATTGGTCTGATCTCTGGCCTGATGAGTCTGATCCTCTTCTTTCTGGTCAGTTGGCAGATGCTCGAATACAGCTTCAAGATGATGGAATCCGGGGAAGTGTCCATGAACCTCTCTTTGCCCGAATACCTCATCATTTTTTCTGTGGCCGTCGGATTCACGGTTTTCGCAGTGGCGATCGTTAAAGACGTCGTGGATGTGATGGGAAAACTGAGAGAAAAATGAGCCCCACACTGATCGGAATTTTCGGTATTGCCGTGATGGTATTGCTGTTTTTGACTCGGATGCCCGTTGCCTATGTGATGGCCCTGGTCGGCTTTTCCGGGTTCAGTACCATGATTTCCCTCAAGGGCGGATTGAACCTTCTGGCAAAAGATTTCTACGAGGTGTTTTCCAACTATGATTTAACCACGATCCCCCTCTTTGTTCTCATGGGGCAGCTTGCTTTCAGCAGCGGCATCAGCCGCCGCCTCTATGACGCCGCTTACAAGTTCCTTGGCAGTATCCGGGGAGGGTTGGCCATCGCCACGGTCTCAGCGTGCACCGCCTTCGGGGCCGTGTGCGGTTCGAGCGCTGCGACGGCGGCAACAATGGCGACAGTGGGGATGCCCGAGATGAAGCGCTTTGGTTATGGAGACGAAATGTCGTCGGGCTCGGTGGCGTCAGGCGGGGGGTTGGGGATGATCATGCCACCCAGCGTCGTTCTGATCATTTATGGCATCCTGACGGAGCAGTCCATCGGCAAGCTGTTTGTCGCCGGAATTCTGCCGGCCATCCTGGTTACGGTTCTCTTCATCGTCACCATACTGATCTGGTGCATGCTCGCCCCCAGCCAAGGACCCAGAGGGGACACCTTCCCGTTGAGGGCGAAACTGAGATCGCTCCTCGACCTGGGGGAAACCATCGCCGTGTTTGCGCTGGTCATGGGAGGGCTGATTCTGGGTTTGTTTACGCCCACCGAGGCCGCCGCCGTCGGCGTGATGGGGGTGCTGCTTGCCTCACTGGTTCATCGGCAGCTCACGTGGGTAAAATTCAAAGGCGCCCTGATCGCCGCCATGCGCACCTCCTGCATGATCATGGTGTTGATAGCCGGGGCCACTGTATTCGGTAAATTTATGGCGGTCACCCGGATTCCGTTCGACATCGCGTCATGGATCGGCGGCTTCAACCTTCCGCCGGTCGCTCTCCTTGGGATGGTGGTCGCCGTTTATTTCTTCGGGGGCTGCTTTATGGATTCTCTCGCCCTCGTCATGCTGACCGTTCCCATATTCTATCCCCTGGTACTCGACACCGGGTACGATCCCATCTGGTTCGGCATCATTATAGTGATGGTCACCGAGATGGGCGTGATCACGCCTCCCGTGGGCATCAACGTTTACGTCGTCTACGGCGTGGCTCGGGGATTGCCTGGAGGCATCGAGTTGGAGTCCATCTTCAAAGGAATTGCGCCCTTTCTCATCGCCGTCATTGTCGGCATCATCCTGATGCTGCTGTTTCCGCAGATTATCCTCTATCTTCCGAATATGATCTATTAAACGTCCTGGGGGGCGGCTGAGATTCGACCCTGCCTCAAAGGGCAGTCCCCCGCCAATGCCCTGGTCATCCCCGGCCGGCTATGCTACTAAAGGGCCCGCATCCGATCCATCGATCAATTCCGGCCGGTTTCTGTCGGCACCCTCGGTACAGTGGATAGGGGTTGCCGTTAGTTACCGGGCGGTCAGGCATCAGGACACCGGTTCTCAGAGACGGGGTGCCGTTGGCATCGGCGCTTTTGGGTCTTACCGTTGTCCATGATCGCATTCCATAGCCATTTCTCCGCGGTCCATGGGCTGGACCGGCGAGGCCCGGCATCTGGAGAACGGATGGAAAACTGATGCACTTGGAGGATCCATGAAGGTCATTCGCGTCAACATGAAAAACAAGACGATTCAAACGGAAGACTTGTCGTCGGCATATATCGGTTTGGGCGGCCGAGGGCTCATTGCGGCCCTGATCAACAATGAGGTCCCACCCCTTTGCGATCCCCTGGGACCTGAAAACAAGCTGATCTTCGCCCCGGGACTCCTGGGCGGCACGGCGCTCGTCAATACCAGCCGCATTGCCGTGGGCGCCAAAAGCCCGTTGACCGGTACCATCAAGGAGAGCAACGCCGGGGGAACCTTCGGGGATGCCGCCGGCCGACTCGGGATCGCGGCCATCATTATCGAGGGGCAGGATACGGGGGGGGGGCTGTCGGTTCTCCATATCGACGACAACGCCCGTCCCCGGCTGCTGGAAGCCCACCATCTGAGACATCGAAAAACCTACGGGACGGTCAAACGGCTTTTGGACACCCACGGCCCCCACCATTCGGTGATGTGTATCGGTCCGGCCGGCGAATACCGACTGCCGGCGGCATCCATCCAGTCGACCGACACCAAAGGTCGGCCATGCAGGGCCGCCGGGCGCGGGGGATTGGGGGCTGTCATGGGCTCAAAGGGACTGAAAGCGGTTGTCCTGGATCAGCGGGGAAACGCCGAGGAGGCCGTTGCCGATCCGGAGGCCTTTGCCGCCGCTGCGGCTGCCTTTGCCGCCGCCGTGAAGGAGGATCCCTTCAGCGGTCAAGTCCTGAAGCGATTCGGAACGGCGGGTCTTGTGGCCCCGGTCAACGCCATGGGGGGATTCCCGTCGCTCAATGCCACCAAGGGGGTATTCGACGGATGGGAAAAGATCAGCGGTGAGCACATGGTAGAGGTCATCCGAAAGCGGGGCGGGAAAGGGTCGTTCAAGGGGTGCGCCAAGTGCATTATTCAATGCTCCCATGAATTTGTGGACCGCAAGGGGAGGTACGTCACCGGATCCCTCGAGTACGAAACCATCTGGGCCATGGGGGGAATGACCGGAATCGACGATCTGGACACCATCGCTCAGCTGGATTTTTTGTGTGACAACATCGGCCTGGACACCATGAGCACCGGAGTGGGGGTGGCCGTGGCCATGGATGCCGGCTACAAAGCCTTCGGGGACGGCCGGGCGGCCATGGAAATGGTGGAGGAGATCGCCGAGGGAACCGAGTTTGGGTTGATTCTAGGCCAAGGTCCGGCGGCGGTCGGCAGGCATTTCAACCACCATCGCGTACCGGTGGTGAAGGGTCAGAGCATTTCAGGATACGACCCCCGCGCCATGCAGGGCAATGCCGTCACTTACGCCACCAGTCCCATGGGGGCCGACCACACCGCTGGAAACGTCATCGCCGAATACATGACCGGTAAGCTGGACCCTCTGAAAGCCGACGGGCAGGTGGCACTCTCCCGCCACCATCAGATCACCATGGCCCTCGTCGACAGCATCGGCCTTTGCGTGCTGGCCAGCGCTGCCCTGTCCACTCCAAAGGGCAAGGAGGCCTTCGTGGCCGCCATCAACGCCAAACTGGGCACGGCTTTAGAGGCTCAGTCCATTGATGACATGGGCATCCAGGTGCTCAAGGCCGAATTGGCATTCAATCGGCGGGCCGGGTTTACCCGTGAGGATGACCGGCTGCCGAGGTTTTTTTATGAGGAGCCCCTGCCGCCCCATAACGTGGTCGTCCAGATCACCGATGACGATCTGGATTCGACCTTCAATTTCTAATCGGCAGAAACCCCATGAAGGTCACCGTCAAACTTTTCAGCGCCATTCGCGACGGCTTTCCGGACTACGATCCGGAAACCGGATTGGCCCTTGAACTGCCCGATGAGGCGTCGGTTGCAGACCTTATCCGACACCTTGGCATACCACTGGAAAAGGCTCCGGTGGTGGCATGCGACGGACGCATTCTACCAAAAGACGGCCTTTTGAAGGACGGAGGCGTGCTCAACCTTTTCCAACCGGTGGCAGGCGGCTGAGATCGCTAAAGGCTGACCGGCGGCTCCCGTCGGAAAGGCGCAGTGAATACCTCCGAACCCCACGCCTCCGCAACCTCCCATCCATCGCATTCGGAACAGACGTTCGCCGACTGACGTTCCCCTCCGATATGCCGCACGGAATCGGCCGACGGGTTGATGGCCCATGATACCGGCGGCGTCAGCCCCCTGGGGCCAATACGTCATCGCACCAGGAAATGGCGGCGGCGGCTTTGGGAAAGCCGATGACGGAAATCAGTAGCAAAATGGCATGCTCGATCTCTTCCGCCGACGCACCGGCAGCCAGAGCCCGTCGGGTGTGGGAATGGACCGATCCTTCGGACTGGGCGGCGGCCGCGGCCGCCAGTTGGATCAGAAGTGCCTCTTTTTCCCCTATCGGCCCTCCGGATCTAAGGGCGTTTCCAAGGGATTCGACCGCGGAGATGATGTCCGGATATTTGTCGCTGAGCCTCATATAGACTTTGGGTTTTTTCCCTGTGTCGGCCATGGGGTTGCCTCCTTCCGATTGGATGTGGATAGCGCCTTTTCCTTTTGACCGCGAGCGGTCCTATCGTCGGTTCCGTCAATGATTTCCTAACGACGTTTTGTGCGTTATGAGCGCTCTCTGGGGTTGCCTGACGTCTTCTTTCCAGTCATCGATGAAGGACTGAGGATGTTGAATCCCCATGCCCAACGGTCCTTCTTGAAGACGAAAAATCGTCGGCGTTCAGTTGTCTGGGTGTCCATGGGAGCGGATCCCACCGGAGACCACCATCCCGTCGGAGAGGTGCCTTGAGGGATGCTATCCATTGCCGCCGGCAACCGAGATTATTTGGACGCCTGTGTTTCCAGGGTGGCATAGACCACCGATCCCCAAAAATCAAACGGTAACATGGGGCCTGGGTCCCAAGACCTGAAATTGGGCATTTGACGTCGCTTCGTGGTTCCGGTTTTGCCGGTCGTCCCAGGGACTGTGATTGGCCATTCGGAGAGACGAACCTTCGGCTGATGGTAGAATGAAAGGCGTTAAAAAGGCAAGGCTGCCGGGAAGAGCCGGCAGCCTTTGGGTAAAGGAGGTTGAAGAAAAGGTTTGAGCGTTCTGGCAAACGCTTACATATACTATCGGCCCCTTTTCGAAAATACTTGAGGCCCTGAGGACCCAACGGACGAAAAAAGTGTGGGGGGGTGGACAACCGTCGTGCGATCCGGTCCCAGGGGGACATCCTCGCATGGATTAAAGCCGAAGGGAAAAGACGCCGAGGGAAGTGACGGGTCGGCACCGAACCCGATAGCTCCTTGAGACCGGTCGATAGTCGATCCCATCCTCTGACAATGACCACCAGGCGAAGGACCCATGACACCCATTGCCGACATCTCCTTCAAACTGATCCGAACCATCAGTATGGTTCTTTTCCTGATGATGGCCTCGGTGGGTGCCGATGCCACCGAAGGGACAACAATCCTCCAGAGGGACTGGTGCCGGGAGCAATCCGGCATCACGGGTGTGACGGTCTACAAAAATACCCGCTGTGAATGCCTCACCGACACCCACGCCGTCAAATTCAATCAGGCCAGCCACTGGGCGGAAGCCATCGGTGATGCCCTCTACTATTCGGCGGTGACCGGCAGAAAGGCAGGCATCGTTCTGATCATGAACGCAGACTCCGATCGCCGATATCGCCATCGCCTTGACGACGCCATCAACGGCAACGGACTGGCCATTGACGTCTGGGAAATAATGCCCTGACGCCACATATAGGACTTCGAGTCACCGCCCCACCGACGGACCGCAAGATGCCCAATCGAAAAGACAGTCCTGTTCCGGTCGTCAGCGGCCCCAGATTCACGCAATCCCCCAACCCGGAAAAGACCCTCGATTCAGGCGACGGGCGCCTTGAATCATTCCGACATCCTCTGATATGAGTGGTTGCCATGGCTTCCACGATGACCCCCATCAGTACCGGCATCCCGAACCTTGATCACCACCTGGGCGGACTGGCCATCGGCGATAATGTGATCTGGTATGATACGGCGGGCAGTCTATCCCAGCCATTCATCCGGCACTTTCTCCGCGCCTCCTATTCGGATGGCAAGAGCCTCGTCTATGTCAACTTTGATCGATCCCCCAGGACCCTTTTAGAGGACCTGGGCCCCCTGGCTCGGAGTTCAAGTCTGACCATCCTGGACTGTTTTACCGACGGAAAGGGAGAAGGATCTGATATTTTTGATAAATTTTATCAGAGCTCTTCCACTCAACGGCCATGCCGGATCATCAGAATGCCCGAGCCGGATAACCTCCAGAAGGTGATGGATGCCGTTTACGGTATCCATGACGGATTGCAGGGGGATGTGAGGCTGGTGTTTGAGAGCCTCACTGGGATGCAAGAGCTTTGGGGCGGCGAAGAACAGGTGCGGAAATTTTACTCCCGGGCCTGCCCGCGGCTGTATGAGCTAAAAACGATAGCCTACTGGCTTATCGAGCGAGATGCCCATTCCCAGCGGCTCAGGGCCAATATCAACCAAATCGCCCAGGTAGTGGTCGAATTGGCTCTAAAGCGGGGCAAGTCCACCCTGTCGATTGTCAAGGCCCTCAGGCGGCAGCAGTCAGCCCCCCGCAAACCAGTGCCTTTCTGGAGCGACGGACAGCAGGTCAATTTTGAAAATGAGCAGCAGACCCTTGGTCCGCTAAATCTCAGCGCACGCCTGAGAATGCTTCGACAGCGCCGCGGTGTGAGCCAAAAGGAACTGGCCCTCTCCATCGGCGTCACACCCAGCACTATTTCACAGATCGAGGGCAATCTTATCTACCCGTCACTGCCCGCTTTGGTTAAAATAGCCGAAGTCCTCTCAGTGGACATTAGCGCCATATTTACGGATCAGGGGGAAAGTGCCAAACCGTCTGTTTTCGATGGGGTTGGCCAATCCATCAGCGTTCCGGACCTAACCAAGGACCGTATTCGTGTGAGGCGACTGCTGCCTGACGATTTTGGATCCATCGCCGATATCTATCTTGTCGATATCCCTGCCAAGAAAAAGATTTCACGGCATTTTTTCACCCACAAAGGCGAGGAAACAGGCTATCTTTTGTCGGGCATCGTTGAGGTGACCATCCGTCACCGGTCCCATATCCTGAGAACGGGAAGCATCGTCTACCTGACGGCGGACACCCCATCCCGATGGAGAAATCCTGGCGAAGAGGCAGCCCATATGCTGTGGCTGACACTGGCGCCTTGATGGTTTTCGGCGCGCATGCCTTTAAGGGGAACCCATCCGCCGCGGTTGTCCCTGGGGACATATCGTCTATACCAGTCCTTGATCCACCATGGCATTGACCACCCGGATAAATCCAGCGATATTGGCTCCCATCATGTAGTTTCCGGGTCGGCCGAACTCCGCCGCCGTCTCGAGGGTTCGGCGATGGATGGTCTTCATGACGGTTTTTAGCCGGCTGTCCACCTCCTCGACTGACCAGTTGAGCAGCATTCGGTTTTGAGATAATTCCAGTGAGGCGACAGTGACGCCTCCCGCATTGGTGGCCGTGCACGGGGCATAGAGCACGTTGTTATCCATGAACAGGCCGATAGCCTCGGGGGTCGACGGCATATCCGCTCCCTCGCAGACCAGCTTGACATCATTGCTGATCAGGGTGGCAGCGTCCTCGTGATTAATCTCGTTTTCCGCGGCGCAGGGAAACGCGCAGTCTGCCGGGTGTGACCACAAAGGGTTGTGGTTCGACTCGGGGTCAACCTCTATGTAGAGGGACTCGGAATACTTGTCCACATATTCCCTGATACGCCCCCGTTTCAGGTTTTTCAACCGTTTGATAAAGGCAAGCTTTCCGGCATCGATCCCTTCTTCGTCATAGATGTGACCCGAGGAATCGGACATGGTCAGGACTTTTCCCCCCAATTCGATGATTTTTTCAGCCGTATGCTGCGCCACGTTCCCCGAGCCGGAGACCAGGCAGGTCATCCCTTCAAGGCTGCGGTTGTTGGTTGCTAGGACCTCGGCGGCGAAATAGACCACACCATAGCCGGTGGACTGGAGACGGATCTGGCTGCCACCCCATTCCAGACCCTTTCCGGTGATCACTGCGGAATGCCGCCGCCGTTGCTTTCGGTAAGCGCCGAAAAGATAGCCGATTTCGCGGAGACCCACTCCCATGCCGCCTCCCGGGATATCGATATCCGGTCCGATATGGTGAGCCAGTTCCGCCATAAAGCTTTGGCAAAAGCGCATGATTTCGCTGTCCGACTTACCCTTGGGTTCAAAGTCGGCGCCTCCGCGGGCGCCGCCGATGGGCAGCATGGTGAGGGCGTTTTTAAAAATCTGCTCAAAGGCCAATGCCTTGAAGGTGTCCAGGCTGACCGAGGGATGAAAGCGCAATCCGCCCTTGTAAGGCCCGATGGCGCTGTTCATTTCCACCCGATACCCTCGGTTGACATGGACCCCACCGCTGTCATCCATCCATGGTACCCTGAAAATCACTATGCGCTCGGGTTCCGTGAGCCGTTCCATGATGGCCAGTCGGGCAAAGTCCGGTCGGCGTTCAAACACCGGTTGCACCCATGTCAGGATGGTTTGAACGGCCTGATGAAACTCTCTTTCTTGCGGGTCTTTCTTCTGCAGCCGATGGACGAGGTCGGTCATGATGTACCTCCCGTTGGGAAAAGAAGGGGTTCGATTTTCAGGCGTCAATGATTTCCAGGGCTTCTTCGCGATAGGCATCCATGATGTAGGGGATGCCGGTGACGCTGGCGCACTCTTCGGTCAGCGACGCCAGGTCCCTTCGGCTGACATGTTCCACGGACCAGCTCCGGGAACCGGCCATCAGCTGCTGAAGACCGACCTTGATTTTATCTGTGACGTTGTAGATCCCGATGGCCCCCAACGGCAGCCGATCGGCTTCTTCGGCTCCATAGGTTTCCTTGAGGGTTTCATAATTCATGAAGATTTCCTCTTTGGTAAAACCATACTTCGACACCGTCGACGGCAGGCCGGCCTCGCTGTCGCGAAGCCATTTTTCGGCGTTTTTACCCACCATGCCGGGAATCATCAGTGCCCTTCCCATGCAGACCGCTTTGCAATACGGTGCGCCCAAGGCCAGGGATTTAAAAACGTGGTCCTCGGCGGAAAACCCGCCGGCGAAGGCTATGTCCGGAACCGGGAGGCCCCTGCCGGCCAGTCGGTCACACAATTCATAGGCCATGGAATGCAAATAGATGGCCGGGATGCCCCACTCGGTCATCATGCGCCACGGGCTCATGCCTGTCCCGCCCGGAGCGCCGTCAATGGTCAGCAGATCGATTCCCGCTTCGCTGGACCAGCGGACGGCCATCGCCAGCTCCCGCATGGGATAGGCACCGGTTTTCAGGGTTATCCGTTTGGCCCCCAGCCCTCGCAGCCGCTCGACTTCCTTCATGAATCCCTCCTGATCGATGAAGCCCAGGCGCGAATGGCGCTCGAACTGCTTCAATGGGCCTGCCTTGAAGGCCGCCTCATTGGCCGGGTCATCCGGATCTGGGGTGACGATATAGCCCCTTCGTTTTAGTTCCTTAGCCCGACGGAGGGAGTCGACCTTTATTTCTCCGCCGATGCATTTGGCTCCCTGGCCCCACTTGAGTTCGATGGTTTCTACATTCAATTTTTCGATGACGTATTCCGCCACCCCGTTTCGGGTATCCTCCACATTCAATTGGACCAGAATATCGCCGTAGCCTTCCCGGTAGCGTCGGTACAACCCGACCCGGCGGTCCATTTCCGGAGAGCTGGACACCTTGCCATTGCTGCCGAACTCGAGAGCGGGATCCACTCCGCACACATTCTCGCCGCAGACGAGGCTGATGCCGCTGATGGCGGCACCGATGGCAAAATGCTCCCAGTTGTTGCGGGCAATGTCGGTGCTTCCCAATGCGCCTGTGAATATAGGCACTTTCATTTTCACCTTATGGGTAGTGCCAAACACGGTTTCGGTATTGACGGCTGGAAATGTCGCATGATCCGGATCGGCTGCCACCCCCTTGGCGCCGAGAGCGTAGCCCATGATGTTGAGATGGGAGTAATCCACTGGATAATCTTTGTCCGCCCCTGCGGTTACGCTGCCGAATGGCTGGGGGTAGAGAAGCTCCCGTCCACGGAAGGTGGCCTGGAACAGATCGCAGTTGCCCTTGCATCCATCGAGGCAGCGGCTGCAGATGCCGGATTGGGGGGCGATGTCTCTTGATCGGTTCTTGGTTTGCAGGGCGTCATTGGCATTTGCTTTCTGCAGATTCATTGGATCCTCCTTGTGAGCTGGCCATTCAGTATGGAAAGACGTCGGTGATCGGTTGTGTTCGAATGGTCGAATTTTTTCGGTTTCCGATGCATTGCGCACGGGCTGGTTCGAAACGAATGGGTTTCTGCACATCCGGTGGAGATCATGTCAAGAAATGACAGGTTCTGAGTCGACCGAAACGCTTCCGGCATCGGCAGGGCTGATATCGCCGACGATCACCCGGGGGTTAAGGGTTGGAAAATCAATGAAATGCGATTCGGTATCGATCCGTCTTTGTCATAGCGTCGGATCGGCCGATGCGCATGCAAACCATCGGCAGTGGCTGGCCGGAGGCAAAATGCCGCTAAAAAGATCAGAAATGGACGGGAGATGGTTGTATTCGGGTATTCAGCCCTGCCAAATTATTATAACTGCAAATTAAAATGTGAATTAAGTATAACTAAACATTGTTGTCAAGATCCCTGGTATTGCCATGGATCAACAGTCGTCTCACGGTGCGCCGGGCTACGAATATTGGGACGTCTCTGATATTGTCGGTGAAAAGCCCTGCCTGAGGGGGGGCGGTTCGCCCCTCCCCCTGAGGGAGACAGGGGGATCCGGCAGCATTTGTATGCGGTTGAGATTTTTTTTTATATGAGAGCGTTAAAGGTGGGAGGAGGTAAAGCCGCCTTGCGGCGATCTCAAGTCGATCCGAAGAAGGGCGATAACATATAAAACCCTTTCGCAAGGATGTGACCATGAGCATTGTGCTGGCTGGCCCCTTTCAGTGCCCCCGCGTCGGCACCGCCGGGATCATCATCGAAGCCGCCTGCAGCAAATACGGCGCCTATGATCTTGAAATCATCGCTCTGGACCCGGAGAATCTTGCTCTGATTGCCCGGCATGACGGGCGGGACCTCACCGGGCTCCTCCACCTGGGGGAGGCCCTGCTGAGTCAGAACGCTGAACTGATCTTTACGATGGACGACGAAGGCCTCGGTCGCTTTCTGGGTTATTTCCCAACCATTGAGCTGGGGCGGGTATGCAACCTGGATCTGGATCGGATCCGTATCTACAAAGGCGACATGAACGATCCCGAATACTTCATCGAAATTTTCGACGCTTTGGCACCGACCCTGATCCGCCATTTAAACCCAAGGGTCGATGATGAGCACCAGATCCGAAAAGAGGCTGACGACCTCTGGTATTATATTTTTTCCACGGTATTTGATTAAGGATCCCGCCGCCATGGGGCCGTGCGTTCGCGTGCGGTCCCGACAGGCCCTTTCCACAAAGAGAAACGTCCCGTCTCAGCGCCGACGCGGGACCGCCCTCGAGCCAACCGGCTCCAAAGCCTTTTTCAAACCCCACGCTTTTTCCGTTTCCTTGGTGTGTGACCAACACCGTGGCAACAGTGTCGATCCGAAATTCCCGAATGCGATGGTCTCTCTACCGCCAAGTGAAGGGTGATGGGTTGCCGCGATGGCGGCTTATTGTCTACATTGCGGTCTGGGGTGCCCCGATAGCCATGGAGGCTGAAATCATGATACAAGAGGGGGCGGAGATATGGATCTCAATGCGCCTCCAGAAGCGGATGTTCTCCATACACCGACAGATCCTTCGGTAGGACATTCGCGGAAGGCATTAAATAACCGACAGAGAAACCGTTCAATCATTTGGTGGGAAGAATGAAAAAAAAAGACCTCAGCGCATCGGCTAACCTTAAGAAATCTTCAACCAGAGGACTACGAGGGTGTCAGAAGCGTCATGGCCGAAGCCTATGCAAGAATGGGCGGGCCATGGGAGAAAAGTGAATTTATGACGCTTCTATCCCTCTTCCCGGAAGGACAGATCTGTATCGAAGACAAAGGCAGCGTTGTGTCGGCGGCATTGACGCTTATTATCGACTACTCGAATCTTGAGCGCGACCATTCATACGAAGATATCGTATCGGGTGGAAAATTCGAAAGCCACGACGACGACGGCGACTACCTCTATGGAATCGATCTGTTTGTAAGGAAGGATTTCAGGGGAATGCGTCTTGGAAGACGCTTATACGATGCAAGAAAAGAGTTGTGTGAGAAGTTGAATTTGAAGGGCATCATCGTCGGAGGCCGAATCCCCGGCTACTCCCGGTATCACAAGGAGATGAGCCCAAATGAGTACATCCGCAAAGTGAAAAACAGGGAAATTGTCGACAAGGTGCTGACATTCCAGATGGCCAACGATTTTCATCCCAAGCGCGCGATAAAAAACTACATTCCGGAAGATGACGCCTCCAAGAGCCATGCGGTGTTTCTCGTGTGGGATAACATCTTCTACGAGTCTAAAAAGAAACATGTCTGGGGTCGCAAATCAAATGTCCGCCTCGGTGCTGCGCAATGGCAAATGCGGCAATTTTTATCCATGGATGATCTTCTCCATCAAGTGGAGTTTTTTGTCGATACCGTCTCTGGCTACAACGCCGATCTTATCTTGTTCCCAGAGCTTTTCAACGCGCCCCTGTTGTCTCAATTCAATCAGGATGACCCTCCCCAGGCCATGAGGAACCTGGCCGAGTATACGGATCAATTGCGGGACGAAATGCTGAAAATGGCTCTGAGTTACAACATCAACATCGTGGCCGGGAGCCTCCCCAAATGCGACGACGGCAACCTCTACAATGTGTCGATTCTGTGCCGCCGTGATGGTACGTGGGATCATCAGTACAAGCTTCACATCACCCCGGATGAGGCCGAATACTGGGGGCTCAAGGGCGGGCAGGATCTAAAGATATTCGATACCGACGTCGGGAAGATCGGCATTTTGATTTGCTATGATGTGGAATTTCCGGAACTGAGCAGAGTCCTGGCTGACAAAGGGATGAAAATGTTACTGGTTCCCTTCTGGACGGATACCAAGAACGGCTATCTCCGTATCCGACGGTGCGCTCAGGCACGGGCCATTGAAAACGAATGTTACGTCGCCATATCAGGAAGCGTGGGCAATTTGCCCAGGGTGGAGAATATGGATATTCAATATTCCCAGTCAGCCATTTTCACCCCCTCTGATTTTGCATTTCCCCATGATGCCATTGCCGCAGAGACCACCCCAAACACTGAAATGACCTTAATCGCAGATGTTGACCTCGATTTATTAAAAGAACTGCGGAAGCATGGAAGTGTGCGGAATCTGGAAAGCAGAAGAAAAGATTTATATCATATTGAATGGACGCACCCGGTCTGAGAACCGATCGGTTTTACCGGTGGTTCTGATGGGCTATTCTCAGACCTTCAGACCCCTTTTCGATCCCTCGTTCACAGTCCTGCCACGCCAACCGTCTCCTATGGAAACATCCAGAGATGGTCGAATTCAGCAAGGAGGACTACCTTGCTTCTCCCAGGGCCTTAACGGGCTTTGAGTGCGTTTCCTTTGCGGTCACCGGAACGGTGATGGGAATCCATTGGGGGGCCTAATCGCGTTGGGGCAGAGAGGCCAGTGGACGCTCTCTCCGTGCTACGGCAAGGCCATTGGGTGAAATGGTGGAGACGGCGGGATTCCATTTAACTATTAAAACGTTATATTTCAGGATGGTTAGGCTAACTTTAACGCATTGTCTCAGTCGTTTGATTCTGAATTAAACTAAAGTATGAATACAGTTTTAAATCTGGTATGCTGTCGCTGGTTTTCAGCAGAACGCCCCTAACCGACAGAATTGGCCCCCGAAGAGCATGAGGCAGCTTCCCAATACGCTATCGGAAATCATTCAGGAAAGCCGACTCAGGCTCAATGTCATCTCCAAGACATCCGGAATATCCCACGCGTATTTGACCAAGCTCGTGAAGGGCAACATCAACCATCCGGGTAAGGACAAGATCGCCTCGATTCTGCTTTCCCTGAATTACTCCATTGCCCGGATCAACGAGATCCTGGCTCAATACGATTACCAACCCCTGAATGCGCTAGATATACCCGCTATTCTGGCCAATAATCGAAAGCGGAAAATCGAGGGCAACACACTGGCCCAGTACGATCACATTTATTTCGAGCTCTTGATGGCGGCCATGGAGCGGATCGGCGGTACCAAACTGCTGGTGAAAAACAGGCCCAGCGGGATATTCATTCCCAATGGAATGTACCTGGAAACCGAATACCCTTTCGAAACGGATAAAAAAGCCAGGGTCTTCCTGCACGATCTAACCCTGGCCCTCATCGACGAGAGAAAGCGCCTGTTCCTGACAAACTGCCGGAAGGGATGTCGATTCGAAACCTATATCTGCACACACTGTCTCGACGATTACTTGAAAAAGCACCTGGATCCCACCGTCGAACCCAACAAAGGCAGACACCGGGAAAATGTGGTGAAATACGTCGCCAATGCCATCGCAGCCATCCGTCGCAGCCCCGGTCAACACCGGACGAGAATGGTGGAGCGTTGCGCCTATTTTCACTTCCAGATTCAGAACGCCCACGGGGAAAGGCCAAAGGTCTCTTTCCCAGGGCGCAAAATTCATCACTTCGACAACGATTACGAGCAAATGAATTTGGAGGGGTTCACCTCTGATGCGCCGCCCATGCTCGCGCTTTTTTTTAAGGAGGTGGATCTTTGCCGGCGGGCTGCCGTGAGAACCCTTGAACAGGATTATCCGATCACCCTGGTCGACTTCCTGACGAATCGCTTCAGGGCCTACGGCCTGGAAAGCGACCTCATAGGCGCTGTGGAAGAACTCCTTCAGTCGGGTCCCCACGCGTTTTTTTGAGGCAAGTATACGCGTGACGACCGGGCGCCGGACTCATGCCAGTCATCCAGGGCGGGCCCATTCGTTGACACTCGGATGCCGTGATTCAACGCAAGAGGAGAGGCGTCGATGAGGTAATGGGCCGACGGAGTTCCCGCTGATTCAGGAGGGCGACGAGATTTTCAGGGCAGCGAGCCCTCGGCCGCCGCTTTCAGGACCTCACAGATCAGCAGGGTGTTCGGAACGATGTTGTCGAGCTCGACATATTCGTCTTCGCTGTGAGCGTCGCCCCCCATGGGGCCCAAAGCGTCGATGGTGGGGATGTCCAAGGCCGCTGTGAAATTGCCGTCGGAGCAGCCGCCGGTGGTGGTCAGCTTCATTTCGAGGCCGATATCGCGGCCGATGTCGGCAATCCGCCCCCAGATCCGCTCGGTATGTTCAGACGGTACCATGGGCATTCGGCTAAATCCTCCCGTCACCTCCACCCGCACCCCTTGGGTCAGGGGGGTTTCCGGCACTTGCCGGAAGCATGCCTCGACCCGCCGGGCCTCCTCGACACTCGAGAACCGAACGTCGACAGAGGCCTTGGCGAAATCGGGAATGACATTGTCGGCGGTCCCTCCCGATACCACTGTCACGTTGACGGAGGTCCCAAGGTCCGGCTCTGCGAAACCGGTGATTTTCACCACCTGGTGGGCGAGTTCCACCACGGCGTTGGCCCCTTTCTCGGGGGCGGCGCCGGCATGGGCGGCTTTACCGTGGCAGAAGATATCGAAGCCTCCTCCCCCTTTTCGATGGAGAATGCGGTGGCCGGTGGCGCGGCAGGGTTCGAACACGAACACCCGTTTGCTTCTCCGTGCCAGGGCTTCGAGCCACTCGCGGGACCCCCTGGATCCCACTTCCTCGTCGCTGTTGAATCCCATACAGATCCCCAAATGGTCGGCAAGGCCCTTCCGGCTAATGATTTCGGCCACGTGGAGCATGGTCACCAGCCCGGCTTTCATGTCGCTGACACCCGGCCCCAAGGCCCGATCATTTTGAAGGGTAAATGGACGCTTGGCGACGGTCCCTTCCCCGAAGACGGTATCCATGTGGCCAAGGAACAAAAAATCGAACCGGTTGTTCGTCTTGGAAGCGCCGGGACTGGCGGTTTTTAGACAGGGCACCGTTCCGTCGACAAAGTCATGGACCTCGGTGTGCCATCCGATCTGGATGAAGCGTTTCAGAAAAAAGTCGCGCATCGCCCTCAGTCCGTCGGGATTCTCACTGCCGCTGTCAATATTGACGAGGGTTTCCAGGTCCCTGATAAACTGATCGTATTGGGATTCAACCAAGGCTCGCATGTCGGTCCTCCACTGGTTTCGGGTAACAGTCGGTCAACCGGTGAGGGTTGCCGTTTTCATCCTTCCGTCGATTTGCCGGGATCGGCCGGCTATGGTACACACCGGTTGCAACCCTACTCCCGGAGGCTCTCCATTCTTCCTGTTCGTTCGCATCTCCTCGAGACCGTGCCCGGGTGATCGTTACGCTAAGACATCAGTCGGAGACGGGCGATGGCAACGTTCTTCAGAACCAAAACGGTCATACAGAAATCGGAGACTGACGCACGGCGGGCCCTGATTCGGGAGGAAACCCGTTTTCTGCTCCAGGGCAATGACGCCCGGTTTTCGAAACAGCTTCAGGCCCGTTTGCTCGAAGAAGGGTGCAACCTTCCCCTGTCGGTGGCAAGGCCTCTATTTTACCGTCATGTCGTCTTCACTCTCAGGGCCCGGCTCGACGGCTCCTCGGAGGCGTCTTTCTCCCGGCGGTTTCCCGGGAGCCACGAGCGCCTCGTTCATCCTGAGTTCCATGACATGATCCGCTATTTGCACTCTCGGCTGCCCGATGCAAGGACGAAAATGGCTAAGGCATCCATTGATGCCGTGTCCGCCGTTATGGCCTCCTGGTATCTGGATGAGGCCGCGCTTCAAGCTCCCGATCGCTTCGAAATGATCGTCAGACGGGCAGCCGACCGAATAACGGAGAGTTCTCCAGCCGGTCGCCTGGCCCAACTGCCCGTTGATGTCGTGGTCCGCCGCCTGAGGTTGGCTCTAACCGCCTCTTTGCTTCGGCATGTCAGAGAACCGGAGGGCTTTCGATCCACATTCGGTTCGATCCCTCGAGTCTTCAACGAGATGCAGGGGGATCCGGCGGTATTCTGTCGGGTGATGTCATTCCTGCAGGATCAGCTTCCGTATGTCGACCACCTGTCATCCCAGGTCTTCTGGCGGACCCTGACCCATTTGAATACTGCCTGTGGGGGGACCTCGAAGGCGGTCTGAGAAGACGGACGATACGGTGTTTTATGAGCCGATAAATTCGCCTCCGGCCCGAACCGGGCAGGCCACGTAGTGCCCGCCGCCCGTATCGACGAATGCCGGCTCCAGCCGCGAACAATCGTCCTGTCGGAATACGCAACGCGTATGAAAATGGCATCCCGAAGGCGGATTCACGGGGCTCGGCACATCTCCTTCCAGAAGCTGCCGCTTCTTATCAATACGGGGATCGGGAATGGGCACTGCGGACAGCAGGGCTTCGGTGTACGGGTGTTTGGGATGGTGATAGAGATCTGCACCGGATGCCATTTCCACAATTTTCCCCAGGTACATGACGGCGACACGGTCACTCATGTACTCCACCACACTCAGATCATGGGCGATGATCAGATAGGAGAGCTGAAACTCCTGTTTCAACTCCTGGAGTAGATTGATGACCTGGGCCTGGATGGAGACATCCAAGGCTGAGACCGGCTCATCGGCGACGACCAGCTGGGGATTCAGGGCCAGGGCGCGAGCGATGCCGATTCGTTGACGCTGACCGCCGCTGAACTCATGGGGATAGCGCCGGAGGTGTTCGGGGTGCAGGCCGACCTTCTTCAGCAAAACGGCCGTTCGCTCCATGGCGTCATTGCCGGAGGCGATGCCGTGGATTCCCAAGGCCTCACTAACGATGTCCCCTACGGTCATGCGGGGGTTGAGCGAGGCATAGGGGTCTTGGAATATGAGCTGAACGTCCCGCCGCAGGGCTTTCATCTGACGCCGGTCAAGCGTGCTGACATCCTGACCGTTGAATAAAATCTGGCCTGCCGTGGGTTTGATGAGGCGAAGGATCAGCCGTCCGGTGGTGGACTTGCCGCAGCCGCTCTCGCCGACAAGACCCAGGGTTTCCCCTCTATTGACGAAGAAGTCGATGCCGTTGACGGCATGGACATTGGCCAGGGTCTTGGAGAAAAGGCCACCTTTGATGGGGAAAAATTTTTTAAGGCCCCTGACGTCGAGCAGTCGATCATTCATGGTCGATGTCTCTTTCGAAGGGGATCGGGTTTCGCACGCGATGATCATTCATAGAGCCAGCACCGAACCTTGTGGGACCCGTTTCCCTGGGGTTTCAACGTTGGCTTTTCTCGTGTGCAGATGTCCATGACCCGTGGGCAGCGGGGAGAGAACAGGCATCCTTCCGGCAACTGGGTCAACATGGGCACAATCCCTTTGATTTCCTTGAGACGCTGCTGTTTGTCGGCGCTTTGATCCAGCCGGGGGATCGATTCGAGAAGACCCACCGTGTAGGGGTGCATGGGGTTTTCAAAGATGCCGAACACGTCGGCGTCTTCCACCACCTTCCCTGCATACATGACCACCACGTGGGCCGCACTCTCCGCCACCACGCCCAGGTCGTGGGTGATCAGAATGATGGCGGTGTTCAGTTCCTCTTTCAGGGAACCCATGAGATCGAGGATTTGGGCCTGAATGGTGACATCCAGGGCGGTGGTCGGTTCGTCGGCAATCAAAAGGGTGGGGTTGCAGGAAAGGGCCATGGCGATCATGGCCCGCTGCCGCATGCCGCCGCTTAGCTGGTGGGGGTACTCCTTGACCCGTCTGGACGGAGATGGGATGCCGACCAGTTTCAGCATTTCGATGGAGCGGTCCAAGGCTTCGGGTTTGGTGAGGCCCTGGTGCAGGGTGAGGGTTTCCGATATCTGGTTGCCGATGGTGTAGACCGGGTTTAGGGAGGTCATGGGCTCCTGGAAGATCATGGAAATCTTGTTGCCTCTGATTTTCCGCATCTCTTCGTCTGATAGGGCGAGAAGATTTCTGCCCTCGAAGAGAATGTCGCCGGCGATGATCTTTCCCGGCGGATCGGGGATCAGCCGCATGATGGAGAGGGCGGTGACGCTTTTCCCGCATCCCGATTCGCCCACGACACCCAATGTCTCGCCTTTTCTCACCTGATAATCCACGTCGTCCACGGCGGGGGAGACCCCGTCTTCTGAGAAAAAGTGGGTTTTAAGCCCCCGGATGTCGAGCAACAGATCGTTTTCGCTCATCACGGCCTGCCCTCCGGTATCACGATATCCCGGACATCCGCTTCGATGTCCCGGTTCAATACCGCCCGTAAAAACGGCCTAACATTGCATTATGGTCTTGACTTCTAAATGGAGATCTGGTTTCTATGGGTTTCAATAAATATTAAACTGGATTCATAATTTTAATTAAACCACTTGTCGGCCACAAAATCAACCATTAAATAGGGGGGAGAAGGGATGCTGAAAAAAACCGGTTTAGCGATTTTGATTGTCGTATTGGCCCTTTGCTTTCCACTCTCCGCATCGGCGGAGAAGGTGATCACCTTGGGGGTCTATCAGGAGCCCGAAACCCTGAATACCTATATCGGCGTCCAGACGGTCATCACCTACGTTCACAAACCCTTTGCCGAATACCTGATCGACGTGAACGACAAGGGGGAATACGTCCCCGTTTTAGTGGAAGAAATCCCCACCGCGGAAAACGGCGGTGTGAGTCCGGACGGACTGACCATCACCTACAAGCTTAAAAAAGGCATTAAGTGGAGCGATGGTGCCCCCTTCACTTCGGCGGACGTCAAATTCACCTGGGAAGCCCTTGTCAATCCGAAAAACCAGGTCAAGAGCCGGTCCGGTTATGAGCTGATCGAATCCGTGGAGACGCCGGACGACCATACCGCGATCGTCAAATACAAGGAATTCTATGCCCCGTACCTGACCCGTTTCGCTCCGGTCCTCCCCCGCCATATCCTGGGGGATCTGCCGGACATCAATGATGCGCCATACAACCGGATGCCCGTGGGAATCGGGCCGTTCATGGTCACGGAGTGGGTCGGCGGCGATCACATTACCATGGAGAAAAACCCCCATTACTACAACGCGGACAACGTGAAAATCGACAAGATCTTCTTCAAGATCATCCCCAGTCGGGAAGTCGGCATTGCCCAGCTTCAGGCCGGCGACATCGACGGCGTGTGGGATCTGATCGAAGCCCAGATCCCCATGATGGAAAAAAACACCGAAGTGTCCCTGTGCCTGTCCAACTCCTTGACCTCGGAGCGGCTGATACTGAACCACAGCATCCCCACAGCGCCCAACAACGGCAATCCGGATTATCCCCATCCGATTCTGGCGGACCTGAACGTGCGTTTAGCCATCGACTACGCCATCGACAAAAAGGAAATCACCGACAAACTGCTTTACGGAAAAGCCAAGGTGGGCACGTCCGAAATCCCCAGCGGGTGGGCCACGAACCCGGATGTCAAATCCAGGCCCTATGACCCCGAAAAGGCGAAAGAGTTGCTGGATAAGGCGGGCTGGAAGCCGGGTGCCGACGGCATTCGGGAAAAAGACGGGGTAAGGATGCGTCTTAAAATCACGACCACCACGGGCAACAAGCTCCGGGAACTGGTGCAGCAGGTGCTGGTGGATCAGCTACAGAGAGTCGGCGTCGAGTTCTACATCGAAAACGTTCCCTCGTCCGTCCTGTTCGGTTCCTGGGCCAACGACGCCGACCGAAAGAAGGGCCGATACGACATCCTCATGTACACCACGGGTCCCGGCATCGATCCCCACCAGCAGTTCGAGGGGTATTTCCACTCCAATAACATCCCCACTGAGGCCAACGGCGGCAGCGGTTACAACTACACCCGTCACCGGGATGCCGAACTGGACAACTTCCTCGACATCGCGGGCAAATCGGCCAGCATGGAAAAGCGGGCGGAGGCCTACCGAAACGCTCAGACCCGGGTGGCGGAAATCGTTCCCCACATCTATCTCTACCAGCGGCTGACCGTTCACGCTTTCAGAAACAACGTGAAAGGCTGGAAACCCAACGGCTACGGCATCATTGACGCCGTGGAGACCTGGAATGTCGCCGACTGGACCGTTGAGTAGTTCCTTCTGAACCATCGATCCGCATCATCCTCCGCTGCACGCCGCATCGCGGCGCGCGGCGGTCAACCGAGGTGATTTTGCCATGAGATTTACGTATATCATCCGAAGACTGCTCTCGGTGATTCCTGTCATGCTCATCATCACCTTCGCGACATTCGTTCTGATGCAAATGCTGCCCGGCGGTCCCCTTGCCGCATATGAGAACAACCCGGAGATCTCCCAAGCCGATATCCAGCGGCTGCGCCATGAAATGGGTCTGGATCGACCCATTCACGTGCAGTATCTTTCCTGGTTGAAAAACATTATTAAGGGGGACTGGGGATACTCCTTCACGACCAAACGGCCGGTGATGACGGAAATCTGGGAACGGTTGCCCAATACCTTCTATCTCACCGGTGTGTCTCTGGTGGTGGCCCTACTCATATCGATTCCGGCGGGCATCATTTCCGCCACCCGCCAATATTCCATTTTCGATCACATCGCCACCACCCTAACCTATGTCGGCCGCTCCATGCCGGTATACTATTCGGGGCTGCTTCTGATCATTATCTTCAGCATATGGCTTCGGTGGCTTCCGAGCGGGGGGATGCACAGCCTGGGCAAGGACTTTTCCATCATCGACAGCCTGAAGCATCTTTTTTTGCCCATGCTGAGCCTTTCCACTTTGATTGCCGCCAAGTACGTCCGGTTCCTGCGAACCAGCATGTTGGAGGTGATCCATCAGGATTACGTCCGCACTGCCGCCGCCAAGGGGCTTCACCGGCGGATCATCATCTACAAGCACGCCTTCAGGAATGCGGCCATTCCGCTGGTGACCGTCGTGGCTATCGATCTGCCGGTATTGTTTGCGGGTGCTCTGTTCACAGAAACCGTCTACTCGTGGCCCGGCATGGGACGTCTCTTCGTTGATGCTGCCACCCGCTTCGACTACTCCATCGTGATGGGCATCGTGGCGGTGATCGCCTTCCTGGTGGTCATTTCAAATTTGATCGCTGATATCGTCTACGCCATCCTCGATCCGAGAATTACCTACACCTAAGAAGGGCGGGTTTCATGGCAAACGCCACCTTTCACGAACGGCACCGAAACCAGCTGTGGTACATGACCCTGCGGCAGTTCCTCCGCCATAAAATGGCGGTGGCAGGGATGATCATCATGGCGATCATCGTGATGTCCGTGGTGTTTGTCGATACCCTATCGCCCTACGATCCCGAGAAACCCGACCTCTCCAACATGCTTGCCGGTCCCAGCCTCTATCATCCCCTGGGCACCGACGAACTCGGGCGGGATCTGTTGACCCGGACCCTCCACGGGGGGCGAGTCTCCCTCGTGGTAGGGGTCTTTGCCATGCTGGTGGCAGTGTCCATCGGAACCCTCGTCGGGGCTCTGGCCGGTTATTTCGGTGGTGTCATCGACAACATTCTGATGCGCTTTACCGACTTTGCCCTGGCATTCCCGCGCATCTTTATCCTAATTCTCTTCGCCATCGTTTTCATGCGGCCGCCCTTTAGCGACAATCCCGTCATCGTCATGGCTTTTGGGGTGCTCTACAAAATGCCGGTCGCCCGGGTAGTGTTCGTCATCGGCATCCTCGCCTGGATGGATGTGGCCCGCCTCGTGCGCGGCTCGTTTCTCGAGATCAAAAACCAGGAATATGTGGAATCCGCCCGGGTTCTGGGTGCCGGAACCGGTCGGATCATGTTCCGTCACATTTTGCCCAATGCCTTGGGGCCGATCATCGTCGCCGCCAGTCTCGGCGTGGCCGATGCGATTATCTCCGAGTCCGGACTCAGCTTTCTGGGGTTGGGCATTCAGCCGCCCACCGCCACCTGGGGGAACATGCTGAAAAATGCGTTGGACCAGATATTTGCAGCGCCGTGGACGGCCATCGTGCCGGGATTCATGATATTCCTCACCGTTTTGAGCATCAACTACATCGGCGACGGCCTGCGGGACGCCTTCGATCCCCGCAAGATCCTCTAATCCGGGGGCTGTTTCTCGCCCCTCTATTGGCGCCAGCGCTGAACACCTCGCCTTAGGACGCTCACTTCCCGTCAAGACCGTCAGTCAATCACCGGCCGATTGCCCGAGGTGTGCTGAAAGACGTCCACCCTGTCCAATCCTGGCTCCAACGTTAGCAGGGGGCACTACCCGGGCAGGAATTGCTGCCATCTGGCCCCTCCCATGGGCTCAACTTTCAGACCACGGAGTGCTATACTGCCTAAGTGAAGAGGTGCCGTGACCTTCAATTGGCCGAGTCAAGAGTGACCTTTATCGGTCTTGGTAGCGAAAGGATCCGGTCAGACCGGCAATACTATTTTAGAAAGGAAAGGGAGATGTCATGGAGCGAATCACACTGGGCCGAACCGGGCTGAGGATCAACCGCTGTGGGTTCGGCGGTATTCCCATTCAAAGGGTAAGCGAAGAGCAGGCCGTTGAAACCGTGCGCCACGCTGTGGAGCGGGGGGTGGATTTCATCGATACCTCAAGGGCGTATACCACCAGCGAAGGGCGAATCGGAAAGGCACTGAAACTGATCGATAAAAAAGTGATACTGGCATCAAAAAGTGTCAGTCGAAACGCCGAAGATATACGAGTGGATCTGGGAAAAAGCCTGTCCGAACTCCAGGTTGACCATATCGATCTCTACCAGTGCCATTTTGTGAGCACTCAAGAGGACTATCAACGCGTGATTCAATCCGGGGGGGCCTTTGATGCAATAGTCAACGCCAAAGAAGAAGGGCTTGTCGGCCATATCGGTATCACCAGTCACCGCTTGGAAGTGCTGGAGCAGGCGTTAAATGACGGTCTGTTCGATACCATCATGGTTTGTTTCAGTTTTCTGGAACCGGCTGCAAAAGAGGTGATCATTCCCAAAGCCCTTGAAAAAAATATCGGTGTCATCGCCATGAAATCCTTCTCCGGAGGCGCCATAGACAATCCTGTTCTCGCCCTAAAGTGGGCCCTCTCCCACCCCGGTGTGGCCATCATTCCCGGTGTGGAAGACACGGATCTGTTTAATCAGAATTGGTCCGTATTTACTTCCGGAAATTATATGCTCACCACGGCTGAGACGGATGAAATCGAAAGTATCCGGAACCGGTACGACAAGGTGTTTTGTCGGCGCTGCGACTACTGCCAGCCCTGCTCTGAAGAAATTCCAATCTCCATTATTCTTCATGTGCGGAGCGTGATCAAACGCATGGGGAAGGGAGCCGTCAACGGCGCCTTTCTATCGCCTGCCCTGTCGGCGGCTCGCAGGTGCGCAGCGTGCGGGGAATGTCTGGAGCGCTGTCCTTACGAACTGCCGATACCGGATCTTATCCGCGAAAATCTGGAGTGGGTGGATCGGGGAATGAGGTGATGTGCAAATTGCAGCACAAATAACATAACTGTTTGTGTAAGGATTTCCAAGACTGCCAAGCCATCAAAGATAAGCGTCGAGGATCTCCGTGACATCGACCGATGGTATTCGAAACAAAGCGATGATATGCGCTATCGGGTTTCCATGGCTTCCCGGGGCCATTGTCTGGGGTCAACAAAGCGTCCACCACACACGTCGATCCGATCTTGTAATAGTTATGATGATTCGATAGTTGGGACCTTGTTACAGTGAAGGATGCTTTTCTATCTCAACTGTCTTAAACAAAGAAGGGTAGCCGCTATGAAGAAAAGCGAAGTTGTTCTCACGCAATACAGTCCCCTCATGGCTGTTGACACCGAATTGTTCGACAGCAACAGAAAACTTGTCGAAACCCCCCGTGTTTATTCCCTGTGTCGCTGCGGCGAATCCCAATCCAAGCCGATGTGTGACGGATCCCATGCCCAGGCGGAATTTATCGGCGAACGGGAAGACTCCGACAAACCGGCCTTGGAATACTACGAGGGCAAGGAAATGACGATCGTCTACGACCGCTATCTGTGTATGGGCGCTGGTATTTGTGGTGAACTGGAGGCGGTTTTCGGCACCCATGATGCACCCATTTACGAGCCGGATGGGGCCCCCGCGGCGGATATCATCGCCACCATCAACAGATGTCCCTCCGGAGCGTTGACCTACATTCTCAACGGTATCCATGAAAAAGAGTATTTTCAGGAGACGCGCATTGTCGTCGAGCAGGACGGACCGCTTCATTGCCAGGGGGAGATCGAGCTGAAAGACGATCAATTTTCGGATGCGCTGCTTCCCGATGCGGATCACTTTACCCTGTGCCGCTGTGGGGGCTCGAAGAAGAAGCCGCTATGCGACGGGTCCCACGAAGAAAATGGATTCCGCGGATGAAACGGCTGCAGACGGGCCTGGATTCCTGAGCAGGCCTTCTGTCGCCGCTCACCACCACCGCTTCCGCAACGTCAACACCCAAATTTGGATTGCCATCTCAGCGTACCTTCTCGTGGCGATTATGAAGAAGCGCCTGAAAATCGAGTTGACGCTCTACACAATTTTACAGATTTTGAGCATATCTCTTTTCGAGAAAAAGCTGATTTATCATTTGCTTACAGAAAACAATTACAGAAAACAATTACAGAAACGAAATCACTAGTCCGAATAAGCAGCTGAAATTATTCGAATGTTAACCGGACACTACTGATCTGTCTATTCTTTTATAAGGTATAAACAATATTGACAATTCGAGATCTCTCCTGTTAAATCATTTTTACCTTTGCACGATCTAAGCGATACCAGCCCCCAGGTCACTACCAGCTATCCACGATTCCCAACGCAATCGCTCACTGGTCTCTTTTTCGATTCAGCCATGTCGCTGGAGCATTCCATGGTCACCATAAATGGTCACCATAAATGGAGGAAGTATGATCACCCTTAATGTGAATGGAAAAAAAAGACAGGTAGAAGCGGATCCGGGGACGCCTTTGTTATGGGTCCTGCGGGACAACTTAGGGATTACGAGTGTGAAATACACCTGCGGCATTGCCGAATGCGGTTTGTGCACGGTCCTCATTGACGGTGAAGCCCAGCGTTCCTGTGTTGTTAATGTGGAGGACGTCCCGGAAAGCCACATCACGACCATTGAAGGGCTGCCCGACAATCATCCGGTAACGGTTGCCTGGATCGAAAAACAGGTGCCGCAATGCGGATACTGCCAGCCCGGCATCATGCTACAGGCGGTTGATTTCCTGTCCCGGGAACCCCATCCGTCCGAAGCGCAAATCAACGAAACCATGGATGATGTCATCTGTCGGTGCGGTTCGCATCCAAGGATCAAAAAGGCAATCCAGCTGGCAGCCGACATGACTGCCAAAAACGGAGGATGATCCATGAAGACCGATATGACGAGAAGATCCTTCCTAAAGAAAAGCAGCCTGGTCATTGCCGCAACCGCTTTTTCAAATCCCTTAACCCTGTTTAATGCGTCTCCGGTAAGGGCCGCTTCGGAACTCCCGTTCAAACCCCATGCTTTTCTGGAGATTGCGGCGGATGATACGATTACCGTTTGGGTTGGCCAGACCAATCTCGGCCAGGGCACCCACACGGGCATTCCCATGGTTATCGCCGATGAGCTGGATGCTGCCTGGGACAAGGTACAAGTAAAAATGGCGCTTGCGGCAGAGCCGTTTAAAAGCCCTGTATGGCATGCGCAAGTGACCGGCGGCAGCACCAGTATCCGGCATCGGTGGGATATGCTCCGCAAAACCGGGGCCGCCGCCCGGCAGATGCTGACTGAAGCCGCAGCAGAACAATGGGGAATCTCTGCGAATGAATGTGTCACAGTAGAGGGCAAAGTCATTCATCCGGACGGACGAAGCCTCACCTACGGAGAGTTGACGGAAGCGGCTGGAAAACGGACCGTTCCCGAAGATCCGCCCCTGAAAGATCCAACGGATTATCGCATCATCGGGACTCAAAGGGAGCGACTGGATATCCCGGACAAGGCGATGGGAAAAACCGTTTTCGGCATCGATTTCACCCTGCCCGGTATGTGTGTCGCCGTTGTGGCCCGTCCGCCCCATTACGGTGCGTCTCATCAATCCTATGATGCAGAGGCGGCCATGGCCGTCAAAGGGGTGATCAAGGTGGTGCCCCTTGAGAACCGGATAGCGGTATGCGCGGAAACGACCTATGCCGCCATGCAGGGCCGGGATGCCCTCAACATCAAGTGGTCCGAGGGGTCCCATCCGGACCTGAATGATGACACCCTGGATGCGGTATACAAGGAACACCTTGAAAAACCGGGGGCTGTTGGCAAAAACAGCGGTGATGTGAAAACGGCGCTGGCAGAAGCCGCTCAGACAATAGAACAATCCTATAAACTGCCCTATATTTCTCACGCCCAGATGGAGCCGATCAACTGTACCGCCCATGTGGAAAAAGAGAGCTGCCGGGTGTGGATTCCGACCCAGGGGCAGACCGCTACCCAGCTCACGGCATCCAAGTTAACCGGCCTGCCCGTTGAAAAAGTGGCGGTCATGACCACGCCTGCCGGCGGCGGTTTCGGCCTGCGCGGGGAACAGGATCCGGTCGTGGATTCGGTATTGCTTTCCAAATCACTAAGCCGTCCGGTCAAAGTGATCTGGAGTCGTGAAGATGATTTTGCCAACGACTATTTCCGTCCAGCAAGTCAGTGCAGAATAAGGGCCGGATTGGATAAGGACGGTCGGTTGATTGCTTGGTCCCACAAGGTTGCCGCACCATCCGTTATGTCCAGGGTGATGCCCCAATTCGTGGAGAACGGCATTGATCCGGATGCCGTTTCGGGCATCGGGGATATGCCCTATGCGCTCCCGAATCTGTTGGTGAACTATGTGATGGTGAACCTTCCCATACCCGTGGGGTTTTGGCGGTCGGTGGGGTACTCCGTTAATGTGTTCACGGTTGAATCCTTTATGGATGAAATGGCCCATGCCGCCGGAAAGGATCCGGTTCAATTCCGTCTTGAGCACATGGAAAAAGGCTCCAGGCCCTATACCATTCTGTCTCTACTGGCTGAAGAAGGCGGATGGAACCGTCCGGTGCCCAAGGGCAGGGCAAGGGGGGTTGCCGTCACCTCCTGTTTTGAATCCTTCGGGGCCCACATGGCGGAGGTGTCGATCGGAGAAAAGGGGAGAATTACGGTCCATAAGATGGTCTGCGCCCTGGACTGCGGCACTGCCGTGTACCCGGATGCGATCCGGGCCCAGGCCGAAGCCGGTGTCGTCATGGGATTGAGTACAGCGTTTTATGAAAAGGTCCGTTTTGAAAACGGCGGCGTTAAGACAACCAATTTTGGCGACTATCCCGTGTTGACCATGTCTGAGGTACCGGAGATAGACGTGCATATCGCCGAGAACGATTTTAAACCCGGAGGAGTCGGTGAGCCTGTATTCCCGTCGGTCGCTCCTGCCGTGGCCAATGCCGTCTTCAGCGCTACGGGCGTCAGGCTGAGAGAGCTGCCTTTTAAAAGAGAATTGTTGGTACAGGGGTAATGGAAAGACAGTGACGCTGAGACCCGCTTTAAAGCCAACCGAGGCGGGCTACATTGGCATGATCGGCAGTCCCAGGAAAAGAGATACGATTTACAAAGAACTGATCGATCAGGGTGGTACCCCAGGTGGCCTTGAAGAGGAATATGGTCCGATCGGTCTCTCCATCGACGCCGAAACACCCGCTGAGATTGCGGTCAGTGTTCTGGCCCAGTTGATTCGGCACCGGGCCATCCGTAAAAACCATGAATAAAAATCATCTCAGCGCCATCATTTTGGCTGCAGGGTTTTCCGCGCGGATGAAGGGGTTTAAACCGCTTCTCCCCATCGGTGAAAAATCCTTCATAGAGCATGCGATCGCACTGTTCAAAAGTGCCGCTATCGGCGACATCGTGACCGTGGTTGGACACGGGTCAGAAAAATTGATTCCCGTTGTCAACGCCGCCTCATCTCGCTATGTGATAAACGACAATTACCATGAAGGCATGTTCTCTTCGATTCAACAAGGAATAAGAGCCCTTAGCCATCATTGTGATGCCTTTTTCCTTCTTCCGGTTGACATCCCCCTTGTGCAGCCCGCCACCGTCCGGCAGCTGTCGGTGGCATTTTACAAGCAGTCATTTCCGATGGTTTGTTATCCGCAATATCAATCAAGACGCGGCCATCCGCCGTTGGTTAACAGCAAATTAATTGATGCGATTCTCAGTTATGGCGGGCAAGGCGGCATGCGTGAGCTTCTTCGAGGTTATGAAGATCATGCCGTTTCAATTCCTGTGGAAGATCCTTTCATCCGACTGGATGCAGATACACGGAAAGATCTATTACGGATCAGGGAAAAATACGCGTTTTACGCCTGGCAGTAATTGGGTCGATCGATAAAAAAGAAAACACCGGTGACCTGCCCCCAAAACCGGAGTCATATTTCCATCTATACTGATGATCGAAATCGAAGGGACGAAGGCGAAAAAGGTGTGCTCAGTGTTTGATATTTTGGTCGGATCGATGGGATGTAACCCCCCGACATCCTGCTTTCAACGAATCTCAACCTCCTATTACATCTCATCTATAACCCACTAAAGCGTTGACGTATCTTACAGCTGCCCCAGGCTAAAATGCCCCATTACTCTACTGTGAATAGGGTGGGAGAATATCGACGGGGCTAGTGATCCTGTAAGCAGAAAAGGGTGCCGAAACCGTACCCAGAGACCTAAAAAGCCAACAAAGGGATTCTTCCCCGGACACCGCACAACCATGTTGTAAAGCTGGAAGTCATTGTCCCTGATTCTAAAGAATATAAAACGTCAAGTCTATAGCGTATTCGGATCGTCAGGTTATCCACACCATTGAGACCCACTGCCTCGTGCATGAAGGATAAGATCAGAAAATGGCAAGGGGCCAAAAGCAAGCCGTTTCGTTGTTAGCCATTGGTAGAAGGGTCGATCACATGAAGTTATCTGATCTTTTTCAATGCGTCGTTCAGTTCTTTGATCACATAAGGCTTCCTCACTGCGGCCACAAACCCGTAGTCTCTATAGTTGGACATCACCGGATCGGTAGAATAACCGCTCGAAACGATCACTTTAACATTCCTATCAATTTGAATTAGTTTTGTAATCGTTTCCTGCCCTCCCATCCCGCCGGGAACCGTCAGGTCAAGGATTACAGCATCAAAAGGGCGATTGGATTCTATGGCCTTCTGGTATTTCTTGATTGCCTCGGCCCCATCCTTGGCCAATTCGCTTTCATAGCCCATTTTCCCCAACATCCGTGAGGCCAGGGTTTGGATGAAAGGTTCGTCATCCATGACTAAGATGCGACCGGCCCCAGAGATCATCGTTTCTTCCGGCTTTGGCGATTTGACAGCGCTGCCAGGGGAGGCGGGTAAATAGATGTTGAGAGTGGTTCCCTGGCCGAGTTTTGAATACACGGTGACGTGACCATCATGTTTTTCGATGATGGAGTACACGATCGTCAAGCCGAGACCGCTGCCTTTTTGCTTGGTCGTGAAGTAGGGATCAAATATTTTGTCCAGATGGTCTTTTTTTATTCCCGTCCCATGGTCTTCAATCATTATCCTGATGTACAGTCCAGGTAAAAGCTTTAAGTGACTGCCAGGCTCAACTCTGGTGTTTTTGACGCTTATGGTGATTACACCGCCTTCAGGCATGACCTGCACTGCGTTGATGACCAAATTGTGAACGACCTGACCTAATTGACCTGCATCCACTTCAGAGGGCCAGAGATCATCTGGAAAATCAAATTGGCACCGGACATTCGAGCCTCTCACCGCAAATTGCGAGGCTTCCCGCACCAAGGTGTCAATCTGTGTAAGTCGTTTAACGGGTTCGCCGCCCTTCGAAAAGGTGAGGAGCTGCTCGGTTAAATTCTTTGCGCGCAAGGCCGCCTTCTCCATATCTTTCAATCGCGGATACATGGAGTCGCCCGGGTCAATATCTAATTGAATCAGCGACAGGTTGCCGAGGATACCGGTTAGGAAATTATTGAAGTCGTGGGCGATGCCACCGGCCAGAATCCCTATGGATTCGAGTTTTTGGGCCTTCTG
This sequence comes from uncultured Desulfobacteraceae bacterium, assembly GCA_942491115.1. Taxonomy (GTDB): domain Bacteria; phylum Desulfobacterota; class Desulfobacteria; order Desulfobacterales; family UBA5852; genus CALNZV01. The sequence goes on along the minus strand of CALNZV010000020.1, from coordinate 410,303 downwards.
CCGTTCCCCCTGCATGCGGCGCTTTTCGGTCGCATCGCGAAACACCAGAACGACCCCAAGGGTTCGGTTTTGATGGTCCAGAATCGGCGCACCGCTGTCTTCAATTACCCGTTCCGTGCGGTCTTTGCCAACCAAGACAGTATTGTTGGCCAGGCCCACAATTCCTCCGGTTTCGAGCACTTTGGCCACCGGATTGTCGCATTGCTTGCGGGTGTTCTCATTGATGATGTTGAATATCTTCTCCAGTGGTTCGCCGAGAGCCTCTTTCTGCCGCCATCCGGTGAGATGTTCCGCCACCTTATTCATCATCGTAATTCTTCCCTGCACATCGGTGGTGATGACGGCATCGCCAATGCTTCGTAAGGTAACGGCCAAACGCTCTTTTTCTTCTGCCAGGGATGCCTCGGCCCGTTTGCGTTCGGTGATGTGATGCCACTCCCGCAACGCCTGGCTGACAAGATGGGGCATATCCCTCATCGTTACTTCGGATTTGACGATATAGTCCAACGCACCGGCCTTCATGGCATCGACAGCAGCCTTTTCATCCCCGTGACTGGTCATCACCACCACAGGATAAAGCGCCTCTTCATATTTGCCCGGCAGCAGGTCGACACCCATGCCGTCGGGCAGAAGCAGATCCACCAAGACAAGATCGGGGTTGTGGCCAGAGAGATATTCCTTCGCCTCTCCGAGATTGGTGGCCACAGCCAGATCGAAGCGCGGGGCATCCTTTTCAAATGCCCGGCTGACCAGTTCCGCATGAGCCGGCTCGTCTTCTACCATGAGGATCTTGAATTTCTTCGCCATCGATGAAACCCCCATCATTGCGCATTCATCCCACACCCTTCATCCGCCGTTAAAGCTGAGGAAGACGATTCAGGGTCAGCCAATACAATCCCAAGGTCTCAATCAGCGTCACGAACTGTTTATAATCCATCGGCTTGACCAAGTAGCTGTTGGCATTCAGACGATAGACGGCGGCGATGTCTCCTTCAGCCTGGGATGAGCTGAGCACCACCACCGGCAGCATGCGCAGGTCCTCGGATGATTTGATTCGTTTGAGTACCTCCAGGCCGTCGATCTTGGGCAGACGAAGATCTAACAGGACCAAGTGCGGCATTGGATGCTGCAGGGAATCAGCATAGGCGCCGTGTCGGTGCAGATAATCCAGGGCCTCCTCGCCGTCGGATACATGGTATATCCGGCAGGCAAAACACCGGTTCCGCATCAATCGAAAAATGATCTCGGCATGGGCGGGGTTGTCCTCCACCAGCAGGACAACCAGCGAGTCGTTACTCATGCTAAGACGGCTCCTTATTGACCCGTTTCAGGTTTGGCCAGCAGGGTGAAACAAAGACGGCTGCCGTGGCCGATGCCTTCGGATTCCACCCAGATGCGGCCGCCGTGGACTTCGATAATTCGCTTGACAATCGCCAGGCCGACCCCTGTGCCCTCCACCGCCGGATCCAGTTTCTCGAACAGATCGAAAATCTTCTCCTGATATTGAGGCGCTACCCCGACGCCGTTGTCCTGGACATAGTAAACGATCTCATCGGTCTCGAACCGAGTCCCGATAGTGATTGCCGGAGCGGGCTGAGAGCCCAGGTACTTGACGGCGTTGTCCAGCAGATTTTCAAAGACCTCGCGGAGGCGCTGACGGTCGCCGTAAAGCAGCTGATCACCGGCGGCGATCTTAATGTCCACATCCTTGGTATTCAAGCGGCCGGCCACCATTTCCAACGATTCACGGACGATTTCTTTCAACGGAATCATTTCGGGCGGATGCATGAGGCGCCCGATCCGCGACAGTTCCAGCAAATCATCCAGTAGCCGCTGCATCTTCTCGGTCGCTTCGGTGATACGAGCGATATCGGTCTTCATGCTCTGCGCATCGCCGGTGCCGACGTCTTCCTCCAGGAAGCCCAAAAACCCGCGGATGGAGATCAAAGGGCTCTTGAGATCATGCGAAACCGTGTAGGTGAAGCGCTCTAATTCGGCATTCTTGGCCTCCAGATCCTCTATTAAATTATCACGCTCCTGCTGGCGAACCGCAAGCTCTTGGACCTTCTTCTCGAGTTCTCCTTGGTATTCGATGAGTTGTCTGTTCTTCCCGTCGAGCGTATTGAGCATGTCGTTGAAGGTCAACCCGAGCTGCACGATGTCATCTTTCGGATCGCCGGCATAGTCAAAGCGCGAGGACGTTTTGCCCGATTTGATATCCAAAATGACCTGTGCCACCGATCTGACGGGACGAACGATTTTGCGGGCCCCGATCAACAAGATGACCAATAGCGCAGTAACGCTCACGGCTGATGACAGTAGAAAAGAAGATTTCAGGTGATCTCGGATGCCCTCAGCGGCATTAAATTCATCGTTCAGAAGCGTTTGCGCCTCCTGCGAAATGGCGTTTAGACGTTCGGTAAGCGTTTCGCTGGTTGCATTGAAATGCCGGGCAACGGTTTTGAATTGCTGATCAATACCGAAATCCTCTTCAAGAACGCTGTGGTAGCCATCCATATAACTGTCCAGGCGTTCATTCGAGAGGTTTGCTTGCAAGAATTTACCTTTAAGGGAACCGAGGACCACCTGCAGCGCTTGATATTCGGTTTCTTGATGGTTTCGCACATAGCCCATTTGAAAATGGGTCACAATCAGCAGTGCTTTTAAAAGGCTCGATTCGCCACTGTCGAAGATAGTGGAGGCCAGCGATCGGTAGCTCGAATCGAGCCGGGTTCGCTGCAAGCGTTGTTCGGTATTGAGTTGAATTAACCGATTGAAATCCTCTTCATAGGCTGCAAGGATCTCGATCACTTGCTCAAGCTCCCTCACAATGAAGGTTCCGGGCGCCAGGGTTCTCAAGTTTGACAGCTGGGATTTCATTTGCGCCATAATGTCACCAAAATGCCGCTCGGCATCCGGGAACTCCTGGGAAAACACCGCCCGCTCCCAATAACGCAGCTGAAAAAAGAGGCCCAGCAAGCTGTGGATGTCCCTCTCGATGCCAATGATATTTTCACCTTGTGCGGCAATACGGGACTGCTGATTGATGAAATAGGCCACTTGAACGTAGCCAAGACAGAACAAGAAAACCAAAACGGTCGCAATCAAGTAGAATTTCTGGTTAATCGTGCGAAACATGCTCGCTCCCTCTTATTTTTCGACGACCTCCAGATCGACCCGGACGGGGGAAGTCGGTTTTTTCCCCCGCCAAAATTGCGCGATGCTTGCAATCGCCAACTCACCCATTTTCTCGGGTCTTTGGGCGATTGTCGCTTGAATTCGGCCCTGCTGCAAGGCCACTAGGGCATCTTGAATGCCATCGAATCCGATCAGTACCTTGACGTCGGAAGTCTCGACCGATTCTATGGCATCCGCTGCGCCCAGGATCATGTTGTCGTTGTGAGCAAAGATACCGTCAAACTCCTGGTGCCGGCGTATTGCTCGCAGGATGATGTCTTTGGCCTTCTGCCGCTGGAAGTCGGCCACCTCCCGGGCCACGACCTTGATGCCCGGGAAGGCTTTTAGGGCCTCATGGAAGCCGGAGCCTCGCTCTTGAGCAGCCGAGGTGCCGGGAATGCCTTCCAATTCAATTACCCTGCCCCTGCCATTCAGTAGTCGGGCCATCAGTCTGGCGGCCATCCGCCCGCCCTCCACATTGTCGGATTCGATGTGGCAGACGGTCTGGCCGCCGGCGGCTTTGCGATCCACCGTGATGATCGGAATGTTCAGGTTGTTGGCCAGCTCGATACCTGGCACCACGGTCTCTGTGTTGGTGGGATTGACGAGGAGGGCATCGATGGGCTCTTTCAGGAAGGTCAACATATCGCTTAGCTGCTGGGCATCACTATCATGGGCATCTGCGACCACCAATTTGGCGCCGTGCAATTTTGCCGCCTCCATTGCCGATCCCTGGAGCGAAGTAAAAAACGGATTGCGCAGGCTGGAGATTGACAGCGCTATCGATTTGCCGAAGGTTTCGTAGGTAACCAAGTCGACCGGCGTCGGCAGATAGTTCGGCAGATCCTTTCCTTCAAGGGCAAGCACGGCCAACTCAATGCCGAATTGCCCCATCAACTCCGGGTGCTGTTCGACCGTGGCATGCACTCGGCCGTTTTGCATTTCCGAACGCACCTCTTCGATATTGTCGTAGCCGGCCAGCACGGTTTTACCGGCCAAACCCAAGATATTCAGAGCCTGGAGGACGCCCAAGGCCATTTTGTCGTTGGCACAAAAGACGGCATCCACCGGTGAATTGGCGTTGAGTAGCGTAACGCCAAGGGAGAGCGCCTCATCGGTGTGCCAGTTTGCGCTCTCGCTGGCCACAATGTCGATGCTGCTGTCCCGAGTGATTGCATCGATGAAACCGGCCTTGCGAAGTTCGGCATTTTCGACCCCCCGGATGCCCTCAATGACGATCACACGCCCACGGCCGTTCAGTCTTTGCTTGACATAGGCACCGATCTGCTCGGCCCCGGCGTAGTTGTCGGGACCCACAAAGGGGATGGTCACACCATAATTTTGCATGGTGACCTTGTGCAGCGGATTGTCGATATTGACCACAAAAACACCGCTGGCAAGGGCCTTTCGACAGACCGGCACCAGCTGTTTGGAGTCGACCGGAGCAATGACTATGGCGCCGTAGCCCCGCGCAATCAGATTCTCCACAATGCTGATTTGGCGCTCGACATCCGTTTCCCGCTCGACGCCAAACACCTCCAGTGGGACGTGGAAACGGTTCGCGTAGGACTTTGCACCCAACTCCATCTTGAAAAAAAAGGGATTGGTGAGTGCCTTCATCACCAGCGCCACGGTCTTTTCGTTGGCAGCAAAGCCACTTTCTGCAATTACCAATACGCTGCAGAAAAAAAACAGCGCGCATACCGAAAGAACCGCCTCTGCCCATTGTGACCGCTTGCCAGCCATCGTGTCCTCCTCAATGCTTTTGAACCACGGCTGATGAAAGGCAAGCCGCTACGGATATGGCTATCATTCGCAGGCGATCCGGGATAGGCCGCTTTCGCCTCGGCCGGGGTCGCGCAAAGGGCGCACGCCCACTTGCGGATTCGCTCGCGCTTTTTTTATCTCTGAGCCTGCGAGATGAGGCCGAACGCGATCCGGTTATCCACATCGGGTGGCCGTTTTCAAGGATCAGCTCGTGACTCCCCAAAATAGTGGGCACCACGAACATCCTGGCATTAGGAGTGAGTGAGAGGTGCGTCATTATTTTTTTTGGACTATGGGAACGGGGTAAAAGCGATTCAGCTACCAGTCAGGGAAACCGATCGTCCTGATGCCATTCGTTGCAGTCCGGCGGATCTGCCTTCTTATCCTCGATTGATAAGCGGCCAAAAGGATTCGGCCGTGTTCGTGTGAGTCACCCCTCCGACATACGCTCTTTTTCCATGAGCCACCGTCGAATGGGTGGCAAAATTGGGGCTGTGAACCGGCGCTTCTCAAGATCGATCGGATTTTTCACTGTTCCATAGAGGGCAAACCCGCCCGTGGGCCAGATGATGGATTCGAAAAATTGCCGGGAGGCTGCCTCATCGGAAAACCGCTCTCTTGGTGATCAATTGTCAAAGCTCTCCTCCTTTTCTGTTGGAAAAGAGTCGAACAGTTACCTGTGGCACTATCCGGTCACGACCGGTCTTGGTTTTGTTTGTCGAGCCGTTTTTGGGGTAGATTGCGGGATTAAATCACATCGATTACATAGCACATAAATAGAATTTTTACGATGATTTCTGATGGATAAGTTGGTTATAGGGTCCGACTGATTTCCTCGGATTTTTTGAATGGGTTGTGTCTGCACTAAAGAAAAAGGGATCCTTTCTTCCTTTTTCATTCTTCTGACCAATCTCACCTTAAGATGGCAAAATGAATGCCTGAGGGCGGTCCTGTCGTGTGCCGCAGGCGGGCGCGACCGCCTGCATGAACACGGGGTTGCCATCGAAGAAAGCGTCTCTCTATCCGCGGCCGACCACTCACTTCCAACTGGATGCATGGAAAAATAATATGGGCATGGATTCGTCGAAACTGGGTCTCAGAAAAACCATGACGAGCCCGAGGTATCATCGGCAGTGCTCTCGATAACGACCCTTGCCTTCTGGGTGACATCGGTCATTTGAGTGTCTGGTTAAAGATCTCCCGACGCTTTTCCATCGGGGCTATCCGGAGGGGGATCCGTTTAGGTACCCAATTGGTACCCAGAGTGGGAAAATATAAAAAAATCTAATTAAAGGAAGTATAACTGTCTGAAATCATACGTCGGGGCGGAGGGATTTGACCCCCCGACATCCTGCTCCCCAATTAAGGTCGGCAATTGGGAAAATTGCAATTGACCATTAGTAATTGTTGGCATTTTAAATAGATGGCAAATCAGGCCATTTCCGTTTGGTAGATGTTATTCTCACTGACAGCCCCTGAGTTGGGGTCGTAGCGTCCATCAAATCGTCTATTGGGGCCTCGACCGCTGGGCTTTCCATATCCCTTGGGACTCAAGCCGCAGTTCGGCGGGAGGGCTAAGGTCTATTTTTTGTCTTCAGCGGCAACCCTGGTGATGGCACCCGGATGCCTTGATTGACGATCGTTTGCGGTCAATCGTCCGGTGTCAGAACGATGGCGCCCGTGGTCTGTGGGTCGTCGAATCGATGATGGGCTTCCGTCACCTGGCTGAGGGGATAGGTCTTGATGGCAGGGATGATGGTCCGGCTTTGAATCTTGGTGAACAGGTGATGGGCGAGTCGGTGAAAATAGGGCCGATCATCAACATAGTCGAAACATACCGGGGCTGAAACCGTAAGGGACCGTTGCCGCAATGTGGTGACGTCGAGGGGGATGGACTGTGCGTCGCGATCGCCGATAACGGCGCAGTGCCCGCAGCGGGAGAGACAGGCGAGGGCGTCATCAAGCCCATGGGGCCCATTGCGGTGGACCCAGTAGTCTACCCCCACCCCGTTGGTGATACGCATCACTTCGGCCGCTAATGAGGTGCCGTCGGCGGCCACAACGATGGGGTGATCACAACCGCGGTCGCGGCTGAATTTGGCGTTCTCGGTCGTGGATACCGTACCGATGACGGTGAGGTCCATGGATTTGGCCCATTGGCTGAGCAGGTGACCCATCCCGTCGGAAACGTTCTGGATCAAGATAATCCTGCCCGGCGCGGCCCTAAACACGCGGCTGAGGAGCAGCCCCGCCAGAAGGCCTTTGAGCAAGGTCGAGGCCTCGATATCGGACACACCTTCAGGAAGGGGAAGACAATCGTCGGCATCGATACAGCGAAGGTTGGCGTAGGCCCCGGGGGTCCGGCTCAGGTAGGCCACGCGGTCCCCCGGGAAGAATCCGTTGACCTGAGGGCCAACGTCGATGATGTCTCCCACACCCTCCATACCCGGTGTTCCCGGCAGGTCAAGGCCACCAGAAATGCCACGGTATTGAGTGAGGTCTAGGTCGTTGACGGCTATGGCGGTATGGCGGATGCGCACCTGACGGGGGGGAGGTTCGGGAATTGTCAGATCTTTCAGCGACATGACTTCGGGACCACCAAACGCCGTGACCACGACGGCCTTGGATGGCAGGGGCTCCCCGATAGACGCCACGATCTCCCGCGTTTTCTCTTCGGAGACAGCCGGTCGAGGTGAGGCCACCCCTTCAGCCAGAAACATCCGCAACCCCGTGAAGCCGGATTCGTAGATCTGGGATCCAACCAGATGTTTCAGTTCCGCGGCACGGTTCCCCGGTGCACGAAATCGCGCGCGCCAGTCCCAGAATGTCTGGTTGCCGTCAGTCACCGGCTTGAGGCGCACCGTGGCGACGTAGTCCCGCAGCGGCAAGGGGGAGTCGAGGATGCAGTAAGTGAAGGCGTGGTCGCTGTCACTATGGCGCAGCAACTGCTCACGCAGTTCTTGGCCGTCGGAGAGACTGAATTTCCGGACACCGCCGACCACATCGCCGTCGAGATCATTTTCCATCCGGCTGTGGGCAACGGCCGGATGCCATCGGTGGTGACTGTTGAAATCGCGCAATACAGCCCATACCCGATCGATAGGGGCGTCAATGACGGCCGATCGAATGACGGTGATCTTCATCGGTTCCCGTACCGCTTCTTCAAGGCATCGAAGCCGGCCTGAAACCACTCGTCCCCGACCGTTTCGGACAGTTCGGCCGTTTTCCCAGGCGGGCATTCGAATTCCGCCGACCACTCGATGAAGCAACGGTTGCCCTCGGTGACGGGAATCAGGCGCAAGGTGGCAACATAATCGCTCAGATCCATGGGACTGTCCAGAATGACGGAAGAACAGGAGAAATCGTAATCCGACAGTGACAACAATTTTTCCCGGATCCGAGAGCCGTCCTTGAGTTGGAGATTTCTGACACACCCGACCTTGTCGGCCGCATGGCTCTTTTCGATGCGGCTCAATCCGATCAGCGGGTGCCAGGTGGCAAGCCCGTTGAAATCGCGAAGGTCCCGCCACACCCGTTCGGCCGGGGCATCGAGAACCGTGGACCGATAGACTTTAGCCATTGGCTAGTTCTCCTTCCCACCGTCGGGGCTGTCTTTCTTCAGTTCATCCAGCAGGTGGGCGATTTTGCTGGGGTCGCCGGCATCGATGCCGATCTCACCCAACAGGTGGTCCAGTATAGGCGCCTGGGCTCGGTAGCGCAGGGCACTGCTGACGAGCCGATCGGTGAGTCCACCCTCACCGTCCGAGGCCCCGCCCCCGGCCGCTGCCGTAAGACCGTCAAGATGGACCATTTTGATCCCCTCGATCTTCTCCATGGGCTTGACGCTTTCGCGGATAATCGAATCGAGCTTTTCGATCAGCCGCAGCCGCAGCGCAGAGGTCCTGGCCTCAGGACTGGGGATGTTGTTGGCCTCGGCCATGAGCCGGGCGCCCTCGGATTCGACCTGATGCCGGATTTGATAGGCTTTGGATCGGGTCTCTTCTGTCGCGGCAAAGGCATCGGCTTCGATCCGTGCGATGTCCGCCCGCTCGGCAGCTACCGCCTTTTCAATGGCGCTGCGTGTTTTTTGCCGCAATGCGTCTTTTTCGACCTCCAACGCCGTCAAGATCAGCTCCACCTGCTTCTGACGATCCGCCTGGGCCTTCTCCCGGGCTGTAAAAATGGCTTCTTCGGCAGCAATGGCCGATGCGCGCACCTCATCGGCCTTGGCCCGCGCCGCTGTCTCGGCCTCGGAGGATTCCGCCACGGCAATGGTCCGCTGGTGCTCGGCCAGCGCGGTCAATTTGCGCCTGTCGATTTCCATGACGTCGATGTCCCGTTGCTGCTCGATGCGGTCCTGCTTCACCTGCCGCTCTGAAGCGATGCGGGATTTTTCGATTTGTTCGTTGGCCATGATATCGGCCACTTGGGCGTCGCGCTTTCGCTCAGCGCGCTCACGAACCAGTTCCGCCTGTTGGGCGGCCCGGCGGAACTCCAGTTCTTTTTCCTGGGATAGACGGGCGTATTCGCTTTCGCGTTCGATATCCAGGCTCAGTTTTTCCGTTTCCAGGTTTTTGGTGCGGATCTGGATCAGGGTATCCTGCTCGATGTCGTTGCGCATTTTCTTGCGGTGTTCGATTTCGTCGGTCAACCGGGTCAACCCCTCGGCATCGAAGGCATTGGAGGGGTTGAAGTACTCCATGTCGGTCTGGTCAAGGTCGATGAGGCTGGCGGATTCGAGTTCGAACCCGTTCTTGGTCAGGGAGTCGGCCACCGCCCGTCCAACGGCTTGGACGAATTGGCTGCGCTGTTCGTGGAGCATCTCAAGGGTCATACCGGCGGCTGTGGCCCTGAGAGCATCGACGAATTTACCCTCCATCATTTCACGCAGTTCGTCGGGCTGACCGGTTTTTCGCCCTAAGGTTTGGGCGGCAATCGTAACGCTTTCGGGCTCTTTGCGGACACGAATGTAGAAATCCACGGCGACATCCACACGCATGCGGTCTTTGGAGATGAGTGCCTTTTCCTTATCACGGGCGACCGACAGTCGCAGGGTGTGGAGGTGGACGTCGGTGACATCGTGAAAGATGGGAAAAACATAGGCGGCCCCGTCGATGACCACCTTCTGTCCACCCAGTCCGGTGCGAACGAAGGCGATCTCCTTGGACGATCGACGATAAAAGGACCGGATGAACCAGATCCCCACCGCGACGAGGACGATCGCGACGACGATCGACAAAATACCCCACCCGTAAATAGTCATGACTCTCCTCCTGTGGCTGACAACCCACACAGCACCGGTTTCCCCTGGGTCGACGGCTTTCAGGGGCCGGTGGCCGCTTAGCTGCGCTTGATGTTGAGAAATTCTTTGGTCTGGGCCGTGAGTGCCTTCTCGGTGGGCAACCGCTCCATCGAGGAGGCGCCGTAGAATCCATTGCAGTCCGGGCAGCGCTTAAGAACGTACTCCGCATCCGAGGGCATGGAAATCGGGCCGCCATGGCAAAGAATGATGACGTCCCGGCGTTTTTTCAGTGCGGCTTGGCTCCAGGCGTTGATGTGATCGACACAGTCATCTAAAGTCCTGGCTGTGTCGGCGCCGATGTTGCCGCCGGTGGTCAGCCCAAGGTGGCAGACGATGACATCGGCCCCGGCGTCGGTCATAGCGATGGCATCTTCTTCCGAGAATACATAGGGCGTGGTCAACAGGTCTTTTTCGTGTGCCATTCGGATCATGTCCACTTCCAGGCCGAAGCTCATCCCGGTTTCCTCCAGATTTTGCCGGAAGGTGCCGTCGATAAGCCCCACCGTAGGAAAATTCTGGACTCCGGCAAACCCAACGGCCTTGAGCTGGTCGAGAAAGTGATCGAAGATGCAGAAGGGATCGGTGCCGTTGACCCCGGCCAGCACAGGGGTATTCGGGGCAACCGGTAGCACTTCCCGGGCCATCTCCATGACGATGTCGTTGGCATTGCCATAGGGCATGAGCCCTGAAAGGGACCCTCGGCCCGCCATGCGGTAGCGCCCTGAATTGTAGATAACGATCAGGTCGATGCCGCCGGCCTCCTCGCATTTGGCGGACAGCCCCGTGCCGGCACCCCCGCCGACGATGGGTTGACCGTTGCGAATTTTTGCGTTGAGTCGATCTAAAATCTGTTGTCGGGTAAAACGAGCCATGGTTGTCTCCTGAAGATCAATGTCCGGAAGAACCGGAAGGTATAATGTCCAAAAAATGATCGACCAGCGCCTCGGCAAAGAGCGGATCGTTGATGTTTGCGTCGAGTTTGATCAATTGGCGGTTAGGCCCCGGCCGGAATTCCTTTTCCAGGGTTTCGAACAGCATTCGGTCGGCAGCTGGATCATGGAACGGTTTGTCGGGGGCATCGATCAGCGAAACGCCCTTGAGGGGCAGCAAAAACCGCACGGGTCCTTCCATCTGGTTGAGCTTGGCGGCGATGAAGCGTCCGAATTTCTGATTTTCCGCCGGCGTGGTGCGCATCAGGGTCACCTGCGGATTGTGTCGGTAGAGGTTCCGGTCCTTGAACGCTTGAGGCACGGTGTCGATCGCTTCAAAGTTGACCATGTCCAAGGCCCCGCATGAACCCACATAGGGGATTTTGCTACGGATGATGGCGCCCATGCGATCTTCACCAGCGCTCATGACGCCCCCCAGAAAGTAATCGGCCACTTCGGTGGTGGTCACGTCGATGACGCCTTCGAGCATCCCCGATTCGGCCAGTTTTTCCATGGATTGTCCCCCCGTGCCCGTGGCGTGGAACACGAGGCAGTCATAGCGCATTTTAAGCGCCTGGGTGACCGCCTGAACGCACGGGGTGGTGACGCCGAACATGGTCAACCCGATGGCAGGAAGTCGGGAGCGGTCCTCCTCTTGTCTGAATCCGATCATACCGGCCAATGCGTGGGCGGCGTTGGACAACACTTTGGCCGAGATGCGGTTGATGCCGGCCACGTCGGTTACCGAGTACATCATGCAGATGTCGGAAGGGCCGACATACTGCCGAACATTCCCGGAAGCGACTGTGGACACCATCACTTTGGGGATGCCTACCGGTAGGCTTCGCATCGCCGGGGTCGCCAGGGCGGTGCCGCCGGTGCCGCCGGCCGAAATAATGCCGCCAACGTCTCGGCGCCCGGACATGAAACGGGTGAAGGCCTCTGCCATACCGGCCACGGCCGAACCCCGGTCGCCGGTAAATACGGCCCCGATGCCGTCTGGATGGTGCCGGGCCACTTCCGTGGGACTGATGGCCGCCGGGGAAGGTTTCCGTGACGTGGAGAGATCGACCGTGATGGTCCGCAGGCGCTGACGGTCTAAGCAGGACTTGATAAAAAGCAGGTCCCGGGCCTTGGTGTCGAACGTCCCGATGATGTAAGCGGCCCGATCGATGGCGTCGGCCACGGTGACGTTCAATGCGGTCGATTGGCCTTGACTTGGTGCGGAAGGGCGTGTCGTGCGCTTCGGTGTGCGGGAGTTCGGAAGGTCGGCCCCGCTCCACAGGGTCGGCGCACTGGCCCCGACGACGGCTTCGGCGATTCCCTCGGCCGCCGGTGCCTCGGATGTCGAATGCGCTACCTGCTCTTCAGGCTGCTCGGGAGGGAGATCGCTGGCGCCGGTGGTCACCCCCAGCAATTGCTGCAACAGGTGTTGGTCCGCCGTCAGGGTGGCTGCCGGCAGTTCCCGTGCGATGCGTCCGTTGACGAAAACGTATGCCCGCTGGGCGAGGGACTGGGCCATCTCCAGATTTTGTTCGACCAACAGGATCGCCATGCCATGGGAACTCAGATGGCGGCACACGTCTTCCACCCGTTGGATAACCAGTGTGGACAACCCCTCGGAAGGCTCGTCCATCATCAACAGCAGCGGGTTGGTCACCAGCGCCCGACCGATGGCCAGCATCTGCTGCTCGCCGCCACTCAGAAGGGTGCCGGAAACATGGACTCTCTTTTTCAATTCCGGGAACAGCTCATATACCGTTTCGGGTGACCATTCGCCATCAGCCCTGCTCTGATTCCAGGCAAAACGCAAGTGTTCATCAACCGACAAGGAGGGATACAACAGCCGACCTTGAGGGACGTAACCGATGCCCCGGCCTGCTATTTCATGGGTGGGTTTGTCGATCGTTTCCTGGTGGTCGAAAAGGATCGATCCGGTTCGGGATAGCGGGGGCATTCCCATGACCGACTTCAGTAGAGTGGTTTTCCCCATGCCGTTTCGACCGACGATGACCACCAGTTCACCGGGGCCTACATGCAGATCGACGCCCTGCAGGATGTGGCTTTTGCCGTAGAAAGCGTCCAGACCTTCAATTTTAAGCAGTGGCTCGGACATGATGGAACTCTTTATGCTTGCCGGTTCAGGGTGTAGATCTGTTGCACCTTTTCATTGGCCTCGATCTGCTCGGGGGAGCCCTCGGCAATAATGGCACCATGGTGTAGCACCGAGACTTGATCGGCGATACTGAATGCCACATCGATGTCGTGCTCGATGATGACCACCGTAATGTCGGCCTTCAAGCTCATGATCAATTCGGTCATGAATCCCCGCTCGCCGGCCGAGAGCCCGGCCATGGGCTCGTCCAGAAGCAGTATTCTGGGGTCATGGGCCAAAGTGATGCCCAATTCCAATTGACGGTGTTCACCGTGTGAGAGTTCTTCGACCGGTACATGGAATTGCTCCTCCAACCCAACCCGGCTGGCGATCTGGGCGATATGGCGCCGTTGGTTCTTAAATCGCTGCCACGGACGAAACAGCATGGTGATGGGGGCCGTTCGCTTCCCACGGGTCTTCCAGGACGCCAGGAACAGGTTTTCTTCGACAGTCAACTGAGTAAAGAGATTGGATACCTGATAGGTTCGGCCCAGCTGCGAGGCAATGCGTTTTTGCACAGGGGCGCGGGTCAGGTCGCGACCGAACAGGAGAATTCGGCCTCGGTCCAGGGGGATTTCTCCGGTGGCCAGATTGAATAGGGTCGACTTGCCAGCACCATTGGGTCCGATCAATGCACGACTCTCGCCTTCGGTCACGATAAGGTTGACCTTGCTGATGGCGTCGATACCGCCGAAGGATTTGGATACGTTTTGTAGTACGAGTGCCTTCATGTGACCGGACCCGATAGCAATTTGGCAGTTGAGGTGGGTGGGTTGTTAGTCTACCCAGCCCTTGTTCTTCGTCAGTTTTTCAACGTAGTCTTTGCCAAAGTATTTTTCGATCTCCTTAAAATAGGCGTCCTTGTCTCCCGGCGGATAGTCTCGGGTGGTGGCGGGCGCGGCCATATACTGTTCGGCCATGCCTGCGTAAGGGCCGAACTGGGAAACATTGGTATAGGTTTTGACGGCTTCGTTCATCAACCGCCCGTCCTTTTTCACCACCTTCTTGATATAGATATTCTGCACGGGGTTAGCGTATTCATCGAAATGGAAGGCGCCGCGCGGTGATTCATCCGCGCTCATTTTCACCTGGCGCAGGGCGGCGATGAATTTCTGGGGATCATCCACCTGCCCGTCGATGGCCTTCATGGCCTTGAAGGCGACATGCACGGCATCGTAGCCCTGAAGGGCGATGACGTCGGGGTAGTGTCCATATTTTTTGTTGAAGCTTTCCCGGAATTTCTGATTGGCCTGGGAGGGGTTGCCGTCGTAGTAGTGCAGCGATGAATACACCCCTAAGGAAGAATCCCCGAGTTCTGAGAGCATCGAAACGATCGGCACGTTGGCCTGCCCCAGGATCTGGGGATAGACTTTGTCTAGCCCGAATTGCTTCCACTGCTTGAAAAAAGCGACCACCTGGGCGCCACCGGAATTGTTCAATACGGCGTCATACTCTTTGGACATCCCCATCAGCTTGGCCATGATGGAGCTGAAGTCGACCGATTCCACCGGGTGCCAGATGCGTTCGACTTTCTCCCCGCCGTTTTCCAGAAAACCCCTGATAAATCCTGCAGCCTGGTCCCAGGGGTAGGAGTAATCCTGACCGACGATAATGATCTTCTTGTAGCCAAGATCCTTTGCACAATACTGCCCAAAGTTAAAAATCACCTGGGCGCCGGTCCAGCCAGGCCGAACCACGCTATTGGTCGCCTTGCGCATGGTGATGTCTTCCGGAGCGGAATAGCCGATCAGCATAGGGACTTCGGGGTTGCGGGCTCCCCAATCCACCGCGGCCATGCCCTCGTGGCCCAGGGAAGGTCCAATGATCAAATGCACCTTATCGCGATTTTTTAGCGAGTCCAGTTTGGTGCGCATCACTTCCACATCGGCCTTGGTATCTTCACTGAAGACCTTGATCGGAACGCCATTGAACTCGTTGTTGTATTCGTCGAGGGCCAGCTTGACACCGTTGAGGTTGCCCTGGCCGAATATGGTGGCCCATCCGGTAACCGGTCCGATGGTGCCGATCCGGATTTCGTCCAACGCCGCAGCACTTCCCGCCATGGCGCCGATCAAAAAGAAAATGACAGTGATCATGACGATCCAATGTTTTCTTTTCATCTCCCTTTTCCTTTCCTATTTGGTGTCCTTGAAATACGAATCCTCAGGGTCGCCCACGGCCGCCGGCCCACCGTTTCTGGAAAATCGCGATGATACGCTATTCCACAGGCGTTGCAAGGCACCCGCGGCTCCCTGGGGTGCGAACATGATGACGATTAAGAACAAGACACCCATAATCAGTAAATACCGATGGGTGATGCCACTTAGAACCAGATCCAGAATTTTTAGAATGGCAGTCCCCAATATCGCTCCGAAAAGCGTCTGAATGCCTCCCAGGATTCCTGACAGCAGGGTTTCGACGTTGGCGGTCAACGAGACGGAGTGGGGATTAATCAGGCCGGTAAAGTAGGCGAAAAATACACCTCCGATGGAGGCCACGAAGGCCGCGAAGATAAAAGCCACGTATCGCAGAAGGGCTACCGGGTATCCCAACATTGCCATCCGGCTTTCGCTGTCGCGAATGCCGCGCAGCATCAGACCGAACGGGGATCGTTTCAAGGCCCACAAGAAATAGAGCACACCAGAGAAGAAGAACAGCTCGAAGAGGTAGAAGGCCCCTTTCGATTTTTCAGTGGAAACCCCGAATATTACCGGGGCGAAAATGTCGGTGATGCCCGAATCGCCCCGAGTGACCGATGCCCATTGACTCGCCAACGCCCAGACCAGTTGACCCAGAACGAGGGTCAGCATCAAAAAGTAGATGCCCTGGGCACGAATCACGAGTAGCCCGGTCAGTGCTGCGAACAAAACGGCGACCCCGATACCCACCAGAGGGGGAATGGGGAAGGGGATCTGATAGCGGGTCTGCAGGATGGCGATGAAATAGCCAGAAATTCCGAAAAAAGACGCCTGCATCAAGGAGACGACGCCAAGTTCGCCCGCCAGAAAGCACAAGCTTAGCGTCAGCATCCCGAAATACATGACGCGGATACACATCATGACAAAATAATCCGAAGCGATCCACGGTACGGCGACCAGCAGTGTCAGGAGGGCCAGCAGCAGGATGATTTTTGTCTTGGGCGTGGGTTGCATGGGTTCAGGCCTTGCTGCCAAAGAGCCCCTGGGGCCTGATGGAGAGGATAACGGCCACGGGCAGAAACAGGATGAACGATGAGAATTCAGGAATGTAGGCGGTTGCAAAACTGTAGATCAGTCCGGTTATCAGGGCCCCCGCGACGGTTCCCCCCAGGCTGCCCATGCCGCCGATAATGATCACGATCAGTGTTAGCGTCAGGATGCGCCAGTCTTCGCCGACCACCAGCATCATGGCCGTTCCGCCGACAACACCGGCGGCTCCGGCAAGAAAGCCGGAAAGGCAGAACACGATCGTAAACAGCCTGCGGACGTTGATTCCTTGCGCGGAAACCATCTCGAAATTATCGACGCCGGCCCGGATGGTGATCCCGAGGGTGGTTTTCATAAGGAAAAACCACAAGGTCACGATGATTAAAATGGCAAATCCCAGCATGAAAAGGCGAAATACAGGATAGGGCAGCCCGATCACCGGTATCATCCAGACGCCGCTCAATATCTCCGGGATGTCGATGGTTTTAGGGTATCCTCCCCAAATGACCAGAACCAGATCGCCGATAATGATCGCCACGGAGAGCGAGATCAAGGTCTCGATCAGGTCATTGCCGCGGGCGCGTCGAAGGAGAAATTTTTCTTCCAGAAAAGCGAGGAGAGCCATGGACCCGCCGCCTGCGAGCAAGGCCAGAAGCCAGCTTCCGGTGAGTTTGATCACGGACATGCCGATGAAGCCACCCGCCATATAGAGCGCCCCATGGGTCAGGTTGACAACACGCATCAGGCTGAAAGACAGGGTCAATCCACTGGCCGTGATGAACAACAGTGCTGCCAGCGTCAACCCGTTGAGCAATGACATAATGACGAGGAGCGACATCGAACCCCTTTTCGGCAATTCCTGCAAGGTGCAGCGCAAACGCGATACATGGCTTGATTGATTAACGTCGCGGCAGCGGCCTCTCCGCAATAGGGTCTGAGGGAAGGCCTTTCGTGAGGGCCAGGCGACGGACTGCATGCTCACTAAATCAAATTCAGAGTTTAGAGTGCCTTGCAGGGTCCTGCAATATATCGGAACTGTAGGGCTAATGCAATCCAAGAGAGTTGCCGTTTTGGGTAAAATTGGGTAAAAATGATTTGTTATGCAAGATTTAGAGATTTGGCGGCGATCTGCATTTGGCCCCTTGGTCCATCCCCCGGTGCCAGCGGTCCGACAGTTGTATGTCCCGGCGATTGCGCCGGTGGGAAACCTGCCTTATGAACTGGCCGGACTCCTACCTAACCGGGAGCACAGCCGGGACCTGATGGCCTTGATCGATGGGTTGCCCGACAACAGATCCGGAGAGTTGTCTGTAGTGGGCGTGTTTGCGGCCGATCCGTTTCTGAACAGCAAGCGGATTGCCGAGCGTCTCGTTGCAAAAGGGTATCATGAGGTGACGAACATCCCGCCGGCAGCCGCTTATGGTGCCGATTTTCTGGCAACCCTGGACAAGGTCGCCTCCGGAAAGATCCAGGAACAACGCAATGTCGCCCAACTCGTGGACCGAGGCTTGTCGGTTTCACCGGCCTTGGCGCATATCGATGGATTGCCTGCCGCCCTGGCATGGTCGCCTCGCCGGCTTTGGGTGGTACCGAGTTTCGATATGTGGCAGGGGGAGGCAATCCATCCCGAACGGCTGCTGGCCTTCTGCCGCCATGTGGCGGATCGAACTGACCTTCCGATAGTGCTTGCTGCCGGTCAAACCGGCATTTCAGGGATGGATGCGTCCAAGGCCGGCGCCCGGGGCATCCTTCTCGATGACGGGTAGGAAGTCCCTGAGGCCGGGGCCACTCCCCCAAGTGACACCCACTGAACACCCCTATCAGGCATCGATCCCCAGGCGTCGGATCTTGTTGTACAGGGTTTTTCGGGAGATACCCAGAAACTTGGCTGTGTTACTTCGGTGAAATCCATGCCGCCACAGGGCATCCAGGATCAAGTCCCGTTCGGTGCGCAGTGGGGGGCGCTCCGCGGACGGTGAATTGACGAGTAGATGGCTGATCAATAGATCGTCGGTGCTCTCGCCGGCGTGGCCAGCGGCAAAACGGGCGGCCACTGACCGCAGTTCGTGCAGGTTGCCGGGCCAATTGTGACGCGTCAACCGCCGCAGCGCCACCGGAGACAATTTGGGTCGTTTCGATTCCTCATTTTGGTTCAGCAATGTGTCCAAAGCCGCTTCAAATAACTCTTCGATATCTTCCAGGCGGTGAAGAAGCGGCGGGAGTTCGATTTCATGGCCTTTCAAGCGTGCCCCAAATTCGGGGCAAATCCGCTTTTCGGCCAACAAGGTCCTCAGATTTTTCCCTGAAATAAATAGAATACGGGCGGTTCCCCCCACCGTTGCTCTTTTGGAATTGGCGTTGTAGTAGCCGCGTTCGAGCAGAAACGCGATGCGTTTTTGAAGGCGAATGGTGGTGGCCTCCATACCGTTGATCACCAGCATATCGATTTCCGGATTTCCCAGCAGCCCGTGGTCGGCGTTCACCGATCGTTTCCCGAAAAGGGTGCTGACTAGATTGGCGGTGGTCATCGTGGCGGCATCCAGCATCACCGTCTTGGCGTCTCCGCGGAGGTGTTGAATTGCATCCACCGTTGCGTGACGGCCCGTACCCGGTTCTCCGGAAATGAGCACCGACACCGAACTGGGAGCAAACCGATAGATGGCCTTGACGACGCTCAGGATGGCTGGGGATGTGCCAACGAATCCGATAGCCCGGGCCCGGCGCACTAATGTTTCGTGCTCGCTGGCCATTTTTCGCGCCACCAAGGCGGTGGATTTGAAATGCAGGGTGCGGTTTTTAACCGACACCTCCAACGGCAATCGATCGATCGTCGACCCCCCCACATAGCCATCGATCTCGGCTTGCTGATAGATCACCGCCAGCTGGGCAGGATCCTCGATAGGTCCCCCTTCGAGCAGGAACAGGGGCGCCGGGCGGTGGCGCTTGACCACCCGGGACACCTCGCGGGCATGCCAAGTGGCTTCCTGCAGGTTCAACCGGCTCTCGAATCCCAACTCCCCGCCGGCATTCCACCCGAAATTGTAGCACACCATGTCTACCCCCGCTTGGGCGGCGGCCCGGGCTTGCCCCTTGGTTTTCAAATGGGCCATGGTGAGAATACCGCGTTCTCTGGCGGCTTTGAGAAGATGGATCTCCCGGGAAAACCCAAAGCCGGCAGCCTCCAGGGCATTGCGGATCGCTAAGGAATAGTGCGCACAGGTGGGGAAATTGACGATGCCTGGGAACCCATATTCCTCGATGGTGTCCAGTATTCGGTCAATGGGCCAGGAGGGGGTCATCACGCTGGCCCCGAAAAAAACCGGCACCGGGCACCGGTTGAGCAGTTCGTCAACGGCGAAGGACAGGGAGAAACGGTTGGATTCTCGCACCGGCATCATCGACAGGGGAGAGGCTCCGCCCATGATGCGAAACCGTCCGGCATTGAGGGCCAGGATAAAGTCGACCCCTCCCTCCACCGCCGCCATGGCAATGGCGCCCGACCCGATGGCGGCCCCGACGATAAGGTCTTTTTTCTGGCGGCTTCGATTGAACATTGTTGCCCGTTCTTCCCTGGAGCAGCTAAAGGGCTTGCGCAGAAGGACCTCCACGTATTCTAGCTGCAGACCAATTCGATTTAAAGGGGATTGGGTGTCTGGTCAATGCCGGATTGACCAATACACCATGGGCAACATGTGTGAAGGGTGCTCTAAGTGCATGGTATCGTTGGTCGGGGCGGAGGGATTTGAACCCCCGACATCCTGCTCCCAAAGCAGGCGCGCTACCAGACTGCGCTACGCCCCGTCAACATGCGTGCAGAGGGCCATATCACGGTTTCCGGCACCGTGCAAGACGGCCAACAAGGGGATGTGCGCGGTATCCTCAGCTAAGGCGCCGGGGCAGGCTGCGGGCGGTATAAGGGGCACGGGAATCCAAGCTGTCGGCACCAGAGCCCCCTCAGATGCGGTGATACCCCTCTATCCCCTGGCGGGAAAGCGCAAAAGTGCTTGACACCCATAATCCGGCATATTAGGTTTCCGTTAAATTGCTGAGTTTTGCCGCTTTTTTGTTAAATTCCCGTCTGTTGTCGATAACTCGGGTTACAGCGGCGAAACCGGTGGGGCCGCCGGTCTGGATGCGTTTTTCCACCGGCGGTTTGTCGGTATGCGAGAGTGGCGGAATTGGTAGACGCACTGGACTTAGGATCCAGCTCTGGCAACAGAGTGGGAGTTCAAGTCTCCCCTCTCGCACCATCTGCCGGATTCAAGGTGCCCGGAGGTTTTACCTTCGGGCATTTGACGTATCATGACCACCCAACCGGCGACCTCATTTCCTTTGCGGACACCCTGCCGGTAACGATTACGGAAAGGAATAGAAAAGGGACATCATGTCTTACACCGTCGAAGATCAAAGCGCCGTCAAGAAGAAGCTTACCGTCGAAGTCCCCGCCAAGGACGTGACCCGTGAGCTGGAAAAAGCCTACAGAGAGCTCAAGAAAACAGCAAAAATCAAAGGGTTCCGGCCTGGGAAAGCCCCGCGCTCGGTTCTGGAGCGGTTGTACGGCAAAGAGGTAAAGGCCGATGTGTCCGCACGGCTGATTCAGGAGAGCCTGATCGAGGCCCTCCGGGAATCCGATTTCAGCGTTGCAGGGCAGCCCCAAGTGGATCCGCCGGATCTCGAAGAAGGCACCCCTTACGTCTACACCGCTGACATCGAGGTGCATCCCGACCTTCAGCCTTTCGACACCAAAAGCCTAACCCTTAAAAAAACCAATTACAGCGTCACCGACGAGGAAATCGAGGCGCAAATCCAGATGCTTCGGAAAAACCTCGCAAAACTTGAAAAAATTGACGAGGACCGGCCGGTTCAAGCAGATGATTATATCCTGATCGACTACGAGGGGCTAAAGGATGGAAAACCCTTTGCAGAGACCCAGCCAACCGAAAATTACAGCTTCAAGGTGGGGGAGGGCCGGATTCATCCATCATTCGACGACCAGCTGGTCGGCATGAAAACCGGGGAAGAAAAAGAGGTGTCCGTCTCCTTTCAGGATGATTATTTCAACGATAAACTGGCCGGACTCACCATCCAGTTCGTGGTGACCCTCAAAGATATCCGCAAGCAGGTGCTCCCCGATGTGAACGACGAGATGGCCGCCGCTTTAGGCCCTTTCGAGAGCCTTGAAGACCTGAAGGCCAAAATCAAGGAAAACCTCGAAAAAGGCTACCAAAAGCGGGTCGAGCAGGAGTTGAACGAACAGATTTTTCTGCAGCTGTTGGACCAGCAGGCATTTGAAGTGCCCGACGCCATGGTCGAACACGAGCTTCAGGGTATCGTCAACGAGGCCGAACAGACCTTCGCCTATCACAACATGTCCATGGAGGAGGCCGGGGTCACCACCGAGAGCCTTTCGGACAAATATCGGGATGTGGCCGTCAAGCAGGTCAGGCGGCACCTGATCCTCAACAAGATCATCGAACAGGAGGCCCTCGAACTGCCCGACGACGTGATGGCAGCAGGGCTTCAGGAAATGGCCGACTCGATGCGGCAGCCCGTGGACGTCATCAAGGGGTTTTACGCCCAGAGTCCTGAGCGGCTTGAGGTGTTCAAACATACCCTTCTTGAAAAGCAGGCGATTCAACTTATCATTGAAAACAGTAAGGTTGAGACGGTTGAACCGGAGCTTGAGAAAACGGATGATTCCGCCGATGAGACATCCGGCACCGCTTAAGCCCGTTGACAAGACCGTCGCTGCTGATTTAAGGCATAACTGGGATCGAGCGTTGGGCCATATCGCTCGAACCTTCTAACGTGAATTGAAGCGGGTGCCGTTGAACCGCTTTTTGGAGGAATGCCGTGCCACTCGTTCCCATTGTCGTCGAGCAAAGCAGCCGTGGCGAGCGCGCCTACGACATCTATTCGCGGTTGCTGAAAGATCGGATTATTTTCCTGGGATCACCGGTCAACGATGAAATCGCCAATCTGATCATCGCTCAATTGCTCTTCCTCGAATCCGAGGACCCGGAGAAGGACATCAACTTTTACGTCAACTCCCCCGGTGGAATCGTTACCTCCGGACTGGCCATATATGATACCATGCAGTACATCAAGCCCGACGTTTCGACGGTCTGCTTGGGCCAGGCCGCCAGCATGGGGGCCCTTCTTCTGGCCGCCGGCGCCGCCGGTAAGCGATATGCCCTGCCCAATGCGAGAATCATGATTCACCAGCCCATGGGCGGCTTTCAGGGGCAGGCGTCGGATGTGGAGATCCATGCACGGGAAATGCTTCGCATGAAAAACGACCTCAACCGAATACTATCCGAACACACCGGAAAACCCATGGACCAGGTTCAGATCGACACGGACCGGGACCATTTTATGTCCGGAACGGAAGCTAAGGAATATGGGATTGTCGACAATGTCATCGTCCAGCGCGGTGACATCGAGACCAAAGAAAAAACGGAGAGCTAGAAAGCGATGACACGCAAAGAAGAGGACAATGACAATCTGTTTTGCTCCTTCTGCGGAAAGAGTCAAAAAGAGGTGAACAAACTCATTGCCGGGCCTGCCGTTTACATTTGCGACGAGTGTATCCAGTTGTGCAGCGAGATCATCGAGGAGGAAACCGAGAAAAGCGATGACGCCCTCGAAAACCTCATGGTGCCGACCGAGATCAAGTCCATGCTGGACGAATACGTCATCGAGCAGGATGTGGCCAAAAAGATACTGGCCGTAGCGGTTTACAATCACTACAAACGCTTGAATACAAACATCAAAACCGGTGATGTCGAGCTTCAGAAAAGCAATATTCTGCTGATCGGCCCGACGGGTTCCGGCAAGACGCTCCTGGCCCAGACCCTTGCCCGGTTTTTGAACGTCCCCTTCACCATCGCGGATGCCACCAGCCTGACCGAGGCCGGCTATGTGGGGGAAGATGTCGAAAATATCATCCTTGCCCTGCTCCAGAATGCCGACTACGACGTGGAAAAGGCCAAAAAGGGCATTGTCTACATCGACGAAATCGATAAGATTGCCTCCAAATCCGACAACCCTTCCATCACCCGGGACGTTTCCGGCGAGGGGGTTCAGCAGGCACTCCTCAAAATTATCGAAGGAACGACGGCAAGCGTCCCTCCCAAAGGGGGGAGGAAGCACCCCCAACAGGACTTCGTCAAGGTCGATACCTCCGACATCCTTTTTATATGCGGGGGCACCTTCACGGGTCTGGAGAAAATTATCCATCGCCGCATGGGGGCCAAGGTGATGGGCTTTGGGGCCAAGATCCAAAAGACCAGTGAGAAAAGCGTGGGTGAAACCCTGCTGGATGTCCAACCGGAGGATCTCATCAAATTCGGCCTGATTCCCGAATTTCTGGGACGGCTCCCCGTGGTCGCCACCTTAGGGGAATTAAACGAAGACAGCCTTGTCCGTATTCTGACAGAACCCAAAAACGCTCTGGTAAAGCAGTTCAGGCTCCTTTTCGAGATCGAAGGGGTCAATCTCAGGTTTACCGACAGTGCCCTTCAGGCGATAGCCGTCGAGGCCATCAAGAGGAAATCCGGTGCCCGGGGGCTTCGGGCCATTCTGGAAAAAACCCTTCTTGACATCATGTTTCAGCTGCCGTCCATCGAGAATGTCAAGGAGTGCGTGATCAGCGAAGATGTGGTGCTCAACAAAGAGGCTCCGATTCTGCTCTATGAGCAGACCAAGAAAAAACAGCCGGCGTAACGAATGACGGTCGATTGCCGACTACTGAACCCGGGAGAGGCCCCTGGCTCCCGGGTTTGGTCCGTTTGGAGGTAGTCCCGCAGGCTCGCCATGGTGAAAGCCCCTATGCCGCACGCCTTGCAATCATGCCCGATTACCATTAGATTCTTTCATCGGAAGAGGTGGTCAACAGGTGTTGACACCTCCCCGGTATCACCCTCAGGGAGGGTCTGCGGTGGCCCCCCTGTCAACCGATAGTGAGGAAGACCTTTCGTTATGGTGACCATTCCGAAGTTTTTTAATGACAGTGATGACGCAGAACAGCAGCGGCGCCTGCCGCTTCTGCCCCTGAGAGATATCGTGGTGTTCCCCCACATGGTGGCACCCCTGTTCGTGGGACGATCCAAATCGGTGAGCGCCCTTAGCGACGCCATGGGGAAGGACAAACGGGTGTTTCTTGCCAGCCAGAAAAAGGCCGGCGTGGACAATCCCGGTGAGGACGACATCAATCGCGTCGGAACCATCGGCAAGGTGCTTCAGCTGCTGAAATTGCCAGACGGTACCGTCAAGGCGCTGGTGGAGGGCGAAGCCAGGGCGCAGGCGCTTCAGTTCATCAACGAAGACGACTTTTTCAGCGTCGATATCGAGACCCTGGTGGAACCCGGGGTGACAGAAGCTGTCGCCACGGCCCTCAACCGGACGGTCATGGAGAACTTCGAGGAATACGCCAAGCTCAACAAGAACATATCACGGGAATTGATGGACAATGTGGCCGATATCACCGAACCGTCGAAACTGGTCGACACGGTGGCCGCCCACTTTTCCTTCAAGGTGAAGGACAAGCAAAGCCTTCTGGAAACGGTGGCGCCGGAGGAGCGGGCCTCTCTCTTGGTCAGCATGATTCAGATGGAGATCGAGGTTTTCCGCATGGATCAGCGGATCAAGGGCCGGGTGAAAGATCAGATGGAAAAGACCCAGCGCCAATACTATCTGAACGAGCAGATGAGGGCCATCAAAAAGGAGATGGACCAGGACGAGGAGGGCGGCGAAGATCTGGGCGAACTCGAAAAGCGCATCAAAGAAAAAAAGATGAGCAAAGAGGCCACAGAGAAGGTCAAGTCCGAATTCAAAAAGCTCAAGATGATGACCCCCATGTCCGCAGAGGCCACTGTGGTCCGAAACTACATCGACTGGATCCTCAGTCTTCCCTGGTTTGAAAGAGCCGAGGTGAACAAGGATATCGAGAAGGCGGAAATCATTCTCGACGAAGACCATTATGGTCTCAAAAAGCCCAAGGAGAGAATCATCGAATACCTGGCGGTCCAAACCCTTACCGAGAAGGTGAAGGGGCCGATCCTCTGCCTTGTGGGACCTCCGGGTGTGGGAAAGACCTCCCTCGCCAAGTCCGTCTCCCGGGCGACGGGGCGAAAATACGTTCGACTTTCCCTGGGCGGGGTGAGGGACGAGGCCGAGATCAGAGGGCATCGGCGTACCTATATCGGGGCCCTTCCAGGCAAGATCATCCAGTCTCTGAAGAAAGTGGGGCATAACAACCCGGTCTTTTGTCTGGATGAGGTGGATAAGATGAGCATGGATTTCCGGGGAGACCCGTCCGCAGCCCTACTGGAAGTTCTCGATCCGGAGCAGAACTACAGCTTCAACGACCACTACCTGGATGTGGACTACGATCTGTCGGACATCCTGTTCATCACCACGGCCAATACCCTGCCGGACATCCCCCTGCCCCTCCAGGACCGAATGGAGATCATACGGTTGCCCGGATATACGGAATACGAAAAATACCATATCGCCGAAGGGTTTCTCGTTACCAAGCAGATCGAAGCCAACGGCCTGACCAATCAGGATATCGGTTTTTCCAAGAACGCGATCTATACCATCATCCGCCGCTACACCCGGGAGGCCGGCGTCAGGAATCTGGAGCGGGAAATCGCTTCCGTGCTGCGGAAGATCGCAAAAGAGGTGGTCAAAAACAAGAGCAAGGGCGCCATCCGGGTGACCGCCAATAGCATCAACAAGTACTTAGGCCCTCCCCGCTTCAAGCATGAACTGATCGAAGAAGAGGATCAGGTGGGCATGGTCACTGGGCTGGCATGGACCCAGGTGGGCGGCGAACTGCTTTGTGTGGAAACCCTCACCATGCCCGGGAAAGGGGGAGTAACCGTTACCGGAAAGCTGGGCGATGTCATGAAGGAGTCGGCCCAGGCCGCGGTGAGCTATGTTCGTTCCAGAGCCGCCAATCTGTGCATCGACGACAAATTCTATCGAAAGCTCGACCTTCATATCCATATCCCTGAAGGCGCCATCCCCAAAGACGGACCGTCTGCTGGAATTGCCATGTGTACATCCATCGTATCGGCGCTCACCCGACGACCGGTTCACCGGGATATTGCCATGACGGGGGAAATTACCCTCAGGGGACGGGTGCTTCAAATCGGTGGATTGAAGGAGAAGATCCTAGCGGCCCACCGGGGAGGCATTCGGAAAGTGCTCATTCCAAAGGATAACGAAAAAGACCTGAAGGACATCCCCAAAAGCATCATGCGCCGGGTGGAAATGGTCCCGGTGGAACACATGGATGAGGTGCTCTCCCATTCACTGGTGGTGGGGGAGGGTGAGAAGATATTCCAAGAGGTCGATATGCCATTGAAAATGATCGATAACGATGCCGATCGGGCGGGCAACCATACCAACCTCCAGTAGCCGACCACCCCATCATCAAAACCGGTATCACATCGGCGAGGGGAGGACCTTTCACCGTGCGGTATCGGTCACTGTCCGTGGGGAGAATGCGATCCCACCCGCCACCGTTTGGGGTTGACTTTTCTATCATGCGCCTGTAGGAATACCGGGCTTTTGTTAGCCGATATGGGGGCGGGTAGCTCAGTTGGGAGAGCATCGGCCTTACAAGCCGAGGGTCACAGGTTCAAGCCCTGTTCCGCCCACCACTTTAGGGTTGACGACAACCCCAAAAAATGACATATACGGCTTTTCAATTCCGGGGGCGTAGTTCAGTTTGGTTAGAACGCCGGCCTGTCACGCCGGAGGTCGCGAGTTCGAGTCTCGTCGCTCCCGCCATAGTAAAATTAAGGACTTAGATATCATTTCTAAGTCCTTTTTTCTTCTCTGAAAATTTGATTTCCAACCCCATTTCCAACCTTGAGGCCTTTTCCTACCGTTCTAAAGCCGGACTCTACGCCTCTGGATTTGCAGAATCCTTGTAAAACCTTTTTCAGATCGGTGGAAACGAACCGAGTACAACGAGCCGGTGGATAAGCCTCATGAAAGCGATCAAACGGCGAACTACCTTACTCTCAATTGAACGAGGTAGATAGAATATGGAACACTTGGTTGGCAATGAATCAAACAAGTCAGAGCGGCGCAATGCCCTTAGGATGCCTTACCGTGCCCCGGTTCATTGCGAAAACGCTTCAGTGAACGGGGCTGGCACCGTTAGGGACATCAGCTCGGATGGTATGTTTCTTGAAACGCTCCTCCCGTTTAACGATGGGGATCATATCAGCATCGGGTTTCGGCTCCGAAATTCGAAGCACCCTATGAATATCAAGGGGAAGGTGACGAGAAGCGCGTACGCCGGTTTCGGTGTGAGATTTATTTGGTCCTGACCCCCGTCAAAGCGGTTTCCCGTGAAGGGTTGACCCTTTTTGTTTTGGTAAATGGTCGTACACCACAATAGAGCGAATTTTCCATTCACACTGACCATGATTTCTGGGTTACAAGGTCCGTTGCAAATCATCTATGGTGTTTTCTGAATCGCAATAACGGATCGCTTCGCTTGTCGCTTATTCTGCATCTCAGGCTGTCCAGCCTCCGGGGCCCGCCGCGAAATTCTTCGATTTCTGAGACTTGACTCTTCTTATGCCTATTAAGATTGGATGCAAAATCGGGATTAAATTCACCTGAACGGCCATCCAACATCGATGCGTTGACTGCCGTTAAACGGCGGTATTCCCAAATCGTGGCGGCAGATTTCCCATATTGACAGGGCGATCAAAACCTCGGATAGTAAGGCCATCGCCCGGGCACAACCACATCTTGCGGCATGTGCGAGATCCACACACCAATTGAGATGAGAGGTAACAGGCATGCTGAAAAGCAAGTTCTTATCTCCTATCTCCTCTTCGCCCGGCGGGTTCCGGCGGCGGCGGTCGATGTCGTTTACATTGCCGATGCCAAAGGCGGCCTGCCATCCGGTAACCGGTTGAACGTTTACGACGGATTTTTTTGGACCGGATCCGACTTTGACGATCGATCACGGGGGACGATCGCCGTGCGGTGCGTCTAACCGAACCGGACAAAGCCATCTACAAGGCCGGCGTCCCGAGCGATTCATTACCACCCCGAATAGCGCCTGTTTGAGATGGTGCACCTGACCTCCGTCCGGGCGGAGCCACTTGTCAAAGAAAGATTTTTCAACCGCACCGATTCGGTTCAGAGTTTGGCGGGTCCCATGCGCGCGCTCCACCGAGATGCTATCTCCGCCGAATGGCGCAAGGATCTGGAGATCGGAGAGGATCCCCTTACAACAGACACCCGCGAGTGCGAATTGAAAATTGGGATCGATTTTCTGGTGATGCCTTCCAAAAGGTAGATATCGACAACTCTTAGTTCATAAAAGGAGGATGGAAATGAAGAAAAACCTGTGTGGTTTGTTGGTACTGGCTTTCGTATTGCTTGTCGCTGGACCGGGTGTCGCCCCGGCTGCTGAAACCCTTGAATTACTGACATGGCAAGGGTATGCGCCCAAGGAGTTGGTGGACAAGTTCGAAAAGGAGACCGGCATCACCGTCAAGGTGACCTACTCGAACAACGAGGAGATGATCGCCAAATTGCGCGCAACCCGCGGAGCGGGGTTTGACCTTGCCCAGCCGAGCCAAGACCGCATTGCTTCAGTCCAGGAGGAATTCAACCTCTATCAGCCCATCGACATGACCAAAGTGGAAGCAGGGCTGATCATCCCGCCCATGTTAAAAGCGGTGGTGCAAAACACCACGGTTGGCGATAAAGCCCACGCGGTGCCTTTCTGCTGGGGGACATCCGGCCTGGTGATCAACAAGGCGAATGCGCCCAATGCTTCTGATTATTCCGACCTGCTCAATGCCTTTTACAGCGGGCGGGTGAGTTATCGGTTGAAGCGTCCGACCCTGATCGCTCTGGCTTTTGCCTTGGGAGAAAATCCGTTTGCCAAGTATGCCGATTCCGCCGCGTATGAAGCTCTGATGGAAAGAGTCGGCCAGGCATTGATTGCCGGAAAACCATTCGTGAAGAATTACTGGACCAACGGTGACGCCTTGCTGGAATCGATGCGATCCGGTGAAGTCAACGTGGCCATGGCCTGGGACAAAGGGGGCTGGAAGCTGCATGGCGAGAATTCGAACATCGACTTTATCGCCCCACGAAGCGGGGCACTGGGCTGGATCGACACCTTCGCCATTCCGGCAAAGGCCAAAAACGTCGAGGGTGCCTATAAATGGATCAACTTCATGCTGCGCCCGGAGAATGCGGCCATCTTCACCAACCTGGACACAACCCTGAGCGCTTCCGCCGGTGCCAGTCAGTTTCTCGAACCCAAAATCAGGGAGAATTTTGAGCGTTCTTTCACAAAGGCTCATATCGCCAATATCAAATGGTATCCGCCGGTGCCTGCCAAACTGGAGGCCATCGAAGGAAAGATCCTCGACAAGGTCAAGGCTGCGAATTGAGATCAATCATGCAAATCGATCTCGCGGTCAATGATGTGACCAAGTTTTTCGGTGGCTTCACGGCCGTTAGCGATGTCAGTTTCAGCGTCGATAGCGGCCGTTTCTTTTCCATTCTCGGGCCCTCCGGCTGCGGTAAGACCACCCTTTTACGGATGATCGCCGGTTTGACGGAGCCCGACCGCGGAACGATCGAGATCCGCGGACAAAACATGGCCGGTATGTCACCCAACAAGCGCCCGGTGAACCTGATATTTCAGAATCTGGCCTTGTTTCCCATGATGAGCGTCGGCGAAAATGTCGCTTTCGGTCTGCAGCGGCGGGGTGAAGACAAGGCGGCTGTCAAGCGGAAGGTCTCGGCCATGTTGGATCGGGTCGAGATGGCGGGATTCGAGCACAAGAGGATCGACCAACTTTCCGGCGGTCAGAAGCAGCGGGTGGCTATTGCCCGCTGTCTGGTGTTGGATCCGGCGGTCCTCCTGTTGGACGAACCGCTGGGCGCACTGGACCTCAAGCTTCGGGAGCAGATGAAGGTCGAGTTGAAGAAACTTCAGGACAAGGTCGGAACGACGTTTGTCTACATCACCCACGATCAATCCGAGGCCCTGGTCATGTCGGACTTTGTCGCCGTCATGGAAAAGGGGCGTTTCGAACAGATCGATACGCCACAGAATCTCTACAACAACCCCAAAACCCCATTTGTCGCCCGGTTTGTAGGAGAGAACAACCGCTGGTCCGGTATTGTCCGGACCCGTTCTGTCGATACCGCTGACGTCGACACAGGCGGCGGCATGATGTTCAGTACGAAAATCGGCCATGAAGTCAAGTCCGGTGACAGGGTCGAATTGTTTTTACGCCCGGAGGCTATGCTCATCCGCCCCGACCCCTCTCTTGAGGGATTGAACCGCTTCGAAGCGATCGTGCGGGCAATCCTCTTCGACGGGTCCAACAGCCGTTTGCTGGCCTACTCGCCCAGCACAGATATGGAACTCCTTATCGCCTTACCTCAAAATCGCCAATTTGACGACATCAAGGAAAACGACCGGATTGAGATCGGCTGGGACCGCCGTTCCGGTATCTGTTTTCCTTATGAACGCGGAAATGGGTCATGAAAAGGCAGATTCGGTGGGGCCTTCTGTTCTTCCTGACCCCGGTGGTATTGTGGCTGCTCCTGTTGATCGTGCTGCCGCACATCGACCTGTTCATCATGTCTTTTCGATCCGATACGGTTGACGGTGAGGTGGGGTGGAGCCTTGCCAATTATTTAGAATTTTTTGGAGAGCCGATCTACTGGATGACCTATGCCCGCACGGCGGTCTATTCCATCCTGGTGACGGCGCTCACCTTCACCGTGGCCCTGCCCCTGGCATTCTACATCACCAAGGTGGTCAACCCCCGATTCCAGGGATTTTTGACGATTCTGCTTCTGCTGCCCTTCTGGGTCAGCGAGCTGGTGCGGGTATACGGCTGGATGATTCTGTTGCGGGAAAGCGGTGTAATCAACCATTTTTTGATTAAAATCGGTCTGATGAGCCAGCCGGTCGAAATGCTTTACCGGGATGCCACAATGATTCTTGGCCTGGTTTATACCTCCATGCTGTTCATGGTTGTTCCGTTGATCACCGTACTTGATAGCCTCGACAACAGCCTGATTGAAGCCGCCTACGACTTGGGTGCCGGCATCCGTGCCATATTATTCCGAATTATCATCCCCCACGCGGCTCCTGGAATCGTCTCCGGCTCGATCGTCGTCTTCATGCTGACCCTCGGAAATTACCTCACCCCGAACCTGATGGGCGGTAAGAATTCTCTCTGGTTTACCGAACAGATCTACAATCAGTTCATCGCCAGCTTCAATTGGAACCAGGGTTCTGCCTTTGGGTTCCTGTTGCTCTTTCTTTCCTCAATTATCGTCTGGCTGGGTTTGAAGCTTTCCCGGCAGCATTTAAGAGATGTCGTCCGATGATCCGATCGCTGCCCCAATCCAAAGGCTACAGCATTTTATTTAAATGTTATGTCGGTCTCTATTTTATTTTTCTGTTCGCCCCCTTGTTGGTCACGTGCGTGTTGGCTTTCAATGATTCCCAATTTCCTTCCCTGCCGTGGAAAGGATTTACCTTTGAATGGTTTACGGGGGCGGGACCGGAACGGATCGGGATATTCCACGACCGCATAAACCGGGACAGCATCTGGGTCAGCCTGCAGGTGGCCTCTATCGTGACGCTGATGGCCCTTGCCGTTGGGACGTGCGCTGCATTCCTTTTCGAACAAGAGGATTTTCGCTTCAAGCAGCTCCTTTATTTCCTCATGCTCGCGCCTCTAGTGATTCCCGGCGTGATACTGGGGATCTCCATTCTGATGTTCAGCACGACCCTGGGCAACACCTTCGAGGACGTTTGGCAGATCGATATCGACTTGTTTCGGCCTGGTTTCTGGCTCGTGGTTCTGGGGCAATTTTCTTTTATCACTACCCTGGTGACGCTGGTCATGTCGGCGCGGTTGAAAAAGTTTGACCGCACCTTGGAAGAAGCGGCTCTGAATCTGGGGGCCAACCGGTTCGAAGTCATATGGCATGTTACCCTGAAGTTTCTTCGGCCCGCAATCATCGGCGCCGGGGCCGTGGCCTTTCTAATGTCATTTGAAAACTTCAACACCACCCTGTTTCTGGTCGGGTCGGAGGCCACACTGCCAATCAATCTATATCTTCAAGTACGGGATGGAAGTACGCCTGTTATCAATGCGATTTCTTTCCTGTTGATCATAGGCACATCCGCCGGGGCGCTGGCGCATTTGTATTTCAGCAGAAAAAGCGCATAACAAAACCGCATTGCCAAGGCACCGCGGTTTCGTTGCAGCTGAATGCGCAACATAGGGTCTCCACATTCCACATGGTGATCATTTTTTCAATTTCATCCACCCGCCGTCATAGGTGGCGATCTGTATTAACCTCATTTAAGAACCGTGAACTAGGATTGTGCCACCGCATAATCGCCGATCACGAAGCGATCCCCGATGGCTGCAAGGCGTTCCGATGACTGCTTGCGGCAAAGGACTATTTGAACTTTTCTGGACAGGCGCGGGGTGTCGCCGAATTATGAACGCCGCCAACACATGACATATCCGGGCTAAGCAGTCCGGTCTGCCTTCTGGATGAAAATGTCGTCATTCTTTTCTATCAGAATCGCCTTGCAGCGGCCTTGAAACAGATGGCCGCTTCTCCCTCCCTTGACATTGAAATATGCGGTGATGCGGAATTCTCCAGTATGGGTATTGGCGGCCCTTGGGCATCGGCTCTCCCACTGGCCAACACTCGCCACCAAGGCCGCGTAAAGACGGTCCCTGAGGGACGATCTTGAATAAGATCTCGGCTGACCGGTAGGACCCAGCCATCTGAAACCCTCGGCTTGCCACCGTCTGAACGCGGCTTGTGTGACTCAGACAGGTGCCCAGCATCCGATCCGACACCCATTGACCGCCGATGTGGACCGTCTGGAGCTTTTTGGATAGCCGGGTTGAAATAAGTCGTGCAGGCGCCGTTGACATGGTGGATGATCTGGGAGAGATCGCCGGCAGGCGTTTCGAGCAGAAGGTGATATTGGTTGCCCATCAGACAACAGGCGTGGAAGACCGCCTGGTATCTTTGGGTGGCGGTCTCAAGGAATTTCAACAACGGTTCCCGGTCCGGCTTGCTTTTGAAAGCGGCCTTGCACTCGTTGCCACGGGCGGTGAGGTGATAAAAAGGGCCGGGAAAGGCGATTCGAAAAGGACGCGCTATATCCGATCCCCTTGCATCAGGTGATCGTTAGCCGATAGATGCGAACATGGCTGGCCCATTTAATGATGTCAGATGTGGAGCCCCGACCCCCATTTTTTTTCGTCAGCCATACGGATTTTGAATGGTTTGAAATCAGGGAGCCGTTCGCTACTGTCCCAACAGAGCCTTTTTAAAGCGCTCGGCAATCAGTCGATATCCTTTTCCATTGGGGTGTATGGGATCGCTCATGAGGGAGGCGTTATCAAAAATACCAGACAGCAGATCGGCAATCAGGGTTGCACCTGTTTGGGTTGCCACTTCTTCATACCCCGCGCCAAACCCCCGGTCCATACCGGGAAATTTCAGGCCGCCGATGATCACTGTTGCGCCGTTGTCCTGGATGGCGTCGACAATAACGTCTAGATTGTAAAATGCGACTTTTTTAGAAACGCCGTTTTTTAAATCGTTTCCTCCCAATGTGATTAACACCCACCCCGGATTCTGGGATAACACGTCCCTCACCAGCCTCCTCCGGGCACTTGCAGTGGTATCACCGGGCACCCCCTTGTTGATGACCTGTTTGTCGATCATTTTCCCGAGCTGGGATGGATAGTCCATGCCTGGTATCGCGCCTGTCCCATAGGTGAGACTGTCGCCGAAGCATATGACGAGATCGTCATTGACGATCGTCTTATCGGCGGTTTTGTCATCGGCGGAATCCTTCCTACCGATGTCTGCTTCGGCCCCATCTTCAGGGAAGAGAGCGTCGAAGTGAATTGCCTCCCCTTTTTCCGTTGCGGTAAAGGCCATTTCTTTGGATCGCCGACTCTCGCCGGATTCTAAGAGAGCGATGACGAGGATATGATAGGTGACACCCGGCTTTAATTTGATGATGCTGACAGAATCATTAAAAACGGGAATCTTGTGGCTATTGAAAATGGTGACCCCTGGAAAATCAGAGAGATACACATCATAGGAGACGGCATCCGGCAAGGGTTCCCATGACAGGGTGATCTCACCGCTTTCGAGAACACTTGCCGGCGGAAACCGATTGCTGCTGCAGCCCATAAGGGTATTTATGGTCAGGAAGAATAAGAAAAAGGCCGTTGCAGTCAGAATCAGACGATTGTTGTTATGCATGGAATCCCATTCCCCAGGTTGTGGCGGGTGATCGGTCATCAACACGAGCAACCGTGTTTCATCTGTATCGGCATAAACGAAGAAAGCCATTGGGTTTACGCTGCAGAGGGCACCCTCCAGACGGGCATCACGGGCGGCCTATCGTGATGACCTCCAGGTTCGATTTCCGGATTCAGGGCGCATCCGATCCGAAGGGGTTCCAGTGTCATCGGTCACCATTGGCATTTCGCCCGGGATCTGATCGATCGAATGCATTTTCAAGGGTTTCTTCTCTGCCGACGGTTCGGAATATCTGATTCATACACTCCGCTAAAAAGAATCTCAATACCCGATGGCGTCTCACGGCTACCGCCCCATGGGCTATGGAGCGGCAGGCAATGGGGGGGGGTTACGCCGTACTCGGCCGATCGCAGGGGAACCGATCTTCAAAACGATCGAGAATCGTTCGAATGGTTGCCGGCAGTCGCCTTCTGGATTCCCCTTCGATGGGAGCCGGCACCCTCCCATAAAATGCCTCGGCAAATCCGCCTGCAATACAGGCCAGGGTATCGCTGTCACCTCCCAGTGAAACCGCATTGCGAACGGCCGACTCGAAATCGACGGAATCCATGAAGGCAATAATCGCCTCTGGGACCGTCTCCTGACAGGAGATCTTAAATGAGTATTCAGGCCTGATATCGTCCACGGAACGAGTTAAATCATAATGAAACCGGGATTCAATCTCCGAGCGGATGGCCGCTTTCCGGGAGCCTTTGCGGGCCATAAAGACGACCAGCGCCGTTGCCTTGGCCCCTTTGATGCCCTCCGGATGGTTATGGGTGACCGAGGCGCTTTTCCCCGCTTCCCCGGTAACGGTATCTGCTGTGTCGAAAGCCCATCCAATCGGACTGACACGCATGGCCGAGCCATTCCCATAGCTGCCATAGGCTGGTGAGTCGTCCAGTCTGAACCACTTTTGAAAGGATCCCCCATATCCGCAATGCGGAAACAGCCGAGCTATCGCCCGATAGGCATCGGCGTATCCGATGCCCTCGAGAATGGCATGGGCGGTGGCAACCGTCAAAACGGTGTCGTCGGTGAAACGGCACCTTTCCGAAAATAGGGGGAACTCGGTGGTTTTAATGGGATTGGCTTCGTAAACGGAACCGATGATATCACCGGCGATGGCACCGAGCATGGTGTATGCCTTCCGTGTCGGGGGGTGGCTGTGGTCGCTGTAAGTCTATTATGATGGCGGTTTTGGCCACCTGATAACGGCCGGTGGGTCATCCCTAATCATGTCAGCGCTCACCAGGTCGGGTCATTTTCTGGGTGTCCACAATCGATGATATCGACACGCTCTCAAAGTCGCCCTTATCTGAAAGTATAAAGGAAAGGTCAAACCCTCGGCAACCATTCCTTTTCCAACGCCATGGATGGTCATGATTCAGGGGCGCTCAAAAAATCTCTACTCCGCGGCAGGAAACACCGTTTAATGAATCGATTCCAAAGACCGGGGCCACGATCGGTCAATCGGCGGGCCTTTAAGCAGCAACGGGGTGGCCCTAAACTATCGGCGCTCCTTTCTGTCCTCTTTGTTGGGGAGAGGCCAAGGGCTCTCTAAAGAATACGAAAAAACGTTCGATATCACTATTAGTCATCACCGGTTTTGCCGTGCACGCCCTTGGAATCCACAACCAAAGGAATGGTCGGTAACCGTCGAATCTGGACACCACCATTCAATCCATCGACCGATTGGAGTCCATTTCCCCGATCACCACAAAGAGGGGGCGGGGGATGCCGCCGAACACCAGGCGACGGCCATCGTTCAGATTGCCGAGGAACGGTACCATCGTTTTGGCAGTGGCAACGGTTCGGAATAGGGGATCGATGCGGCCGGTGCCGTCTTTATTGGAAAAACAGCTAAAGGGGTTCATGGATCTGCAAATGAAATCCAAACGGGATATGAGGCTTTTCCGGGATGACATGCCGCGCTTTGTCCCTGATCCATCAGAGAACGCGATGGATTGTGACCTTTAAAGCCCCGTGTGAAAGGGGAGCGTTTACATTTGGTTGACCCCCATAGCCGAAAACCGAACAAGAAGCGACCCATGCGAATATTAAAAAACGCCTTTCCGGTCCTATTGCTCTCCATTGTCTGCTCATGCGCCATACAGAAACCTTACATGGTTCACCAATCCATGACGCCCCGGGACGCCTCCCCACCCAAAGTGATTGCATTGATTCCAAACGACATTCAAGTGTTTGAAGTGACTGCTGGGGGTGTTGTTGAGAAGGTTCGCGAATGGAGCGATGCCGCAGAAAAGAACATCTGCACTGCAGTTGCCGCATCCAGGGATGGCGATTTGAATCTCCAACAGCTGGACCCAGCCCGGCTGACGCCTGTGGAGCGGGACACCTTGAATCAGCACCTGGCACTTTTCGATATCGTGGCGGGCAATGCGCTATGGGCCACCAATCCCCAGATGGGGCCGCCCTGGAACCTGAAGCGGGAACATTTTGATTACACGATAGGCAACGGGCTCTCGTTTTTAAGGACAAATTATGGTTACGACGCTGGACTGATCGTCACCGGCTTCGATTACATCTCCACCCCGGGCAGAAAGGGGATGATGGTGGCGGCCATGTTTTTAGGGGTTGCCATTCCCATGGGTCACACCTTTATAGTGGCTGGTCTGGTGGATTTCGAGACCGGTGATATTCTCTGGTTCGACCACGCCTCTGATCCGTCGTCCACCGACCTTCGGGAAGCCGATTCCACTCGCAAATTTGTTGTAAATATCATGGCAGATTTTAAGGCGTTTTATGCCGGGGAATACCGGGATGCCGACTAGCTCCTCCATCTGGTGCTTGATCCTTTCCGCTGCCCTTTCCGCTGGCTGCCAGACAATGCCGGTCCGCCCCTTCAGTGGTGCCGAGGATACCGCACACCTGGAGAGCCAGGAACAGCGGCTGTGGGATGCCGCAGAGGAATTCGACGCCTATCTTGCCGATACGGAGCATGTTTACCCCGACCCTGCCCTCACCGCTTACATCCAGTCCGTGATGGACCGCCTCTACCCGGAATACCACGGCGTTATCCGGGTTCGAATCCTCAGCGATCCATCCTTAAACGCCTTCGCCCTTCCGAACGGCAGCATTTATATCAACACGGGCTTGCTCGCACGACTCGACAATGAGGCGCAGGTAGCCACGGTCCTTGCCCATGAAGCCACCCACTTTATCAACAAGCATAGCTGGCAGCAGTCAAACGATGTCAAATCCAAGACAGCCGC
Organism: uncultured Desulfobacteraceae bacterium; assembly: GCA_942491115.1. Lineage (GTDB taxonomy): Bacteria > Desulfobacterota > Desulfobacteria > Desulfobacterales > UBA5852 > CALNZV01. The sequence goes on along the minus strand of CALNZV010000020.1, from coordinate 372,177 downwards.
AGCGTCGGTCCTATCCTTGGGGATTCCGATCCTCCCGGCTCTTGCGGCGGTTAGTTCCATCTATGGCTTTTCAAGGGATCTGGAACGGGATGCTGACGTGGAGGGTCTCAATCGGTTGCGCTCTGCCGGTTATGATATCCGGGAAGCACCAAAAACCTTCGACACTCTTCAAAGAGAAGTGGAAGCCCTCAAGATAGAGGAACCGTATTTCTTTTCGAGCCATCCCCGGTTGACCGAACGGATCGAGAGCTTCAACGAGTTGATTGGGGATGAGGACGCCGGAGGTCTGACGAATGGGCCGATTTACCGAACCAATACCAAACCGCTCCAGGAGAAGGTGCTCAACGCCTATCTTTCCAACGGCGAGTATAAAAATGTCATCTTGATTTTAGAAGACCCTAAAGACACGGACCGCTACCCCGGCCACGCCAGCTATTTCTTAGGGGAAGCCTACCGACTGCGGGGGGAGGATGGCGACGAGGCCAAAGCCGAAGATGCATACATCGATGCCATCGAAAGGGTCCCGGATTTTGCGGATGGGTACAAGGCCTTAGGGGTTCTCTACTACAAGCAGAAGAAAAAAGAGAAGGCATCCAACTACCTGGAGCGCTACCTTCAGCTGTCACCCGAGGCAAGCGACAGGGGCTACATTGAACACTATATTCGTCTACTGGAAGAGTAAGAGGGGGCTGCAATGAAAACAGCTGCTCTTGTCCTAGTCGCTGTGGTGACTTCCTGCCTGGTATCGTGCATTACATGGACGCGAATCGAAGACAATACGACCACTTACAGGGGACGGTACTTCGCCCTGGAGCAGCCTTTAGGCTGGAATGCGATATTGAGCGCAGACGGTGATTTTCTGCTCTTGACCAAAGATGGTCTGGATCTTCAACGGATTGTTGTTCGCCGCCGGTCCCACGCGGAGGCGTTTCCGATCTTAGCCAGTCAGACCACTGCCGATATGTTGCCTTCGGATCTGGCGGAGCTGTGTATTGCCGAGCTCAAGGCCGAGACACAGGGAGGGATACCCAGTTTAAAGATTCTCCGGAATGAGCCGATCGTGGTTTCAGGTCATACGGGGTTTTCCCTCCACCTGAGCTATAAAATGGACAAGGGTTTGGAATATCGGCTGCTGGTAAGGGGTTTTGTCGATGAGGATGGCGTTTTCCTGATCTTATACCGAGCACCCGCCCTGCATTTTTTTAAGAGAGATGTGCAGGCATTCGAGGAGGTATTTTCAAGCTTCGAAGCGATTTCATCTTGATCCGGCGCGTCCCCCTCATTCGCTTTTCTTCTGAAGATAGAGGCATTTGGAAGGCGTCAGGCCCCGGGTTTCCCACCACTCCTTGCCGTAGTTGACGAAGAGCTGTTCGCCGGCTTTGACCCGTTTCACGGTGTGAAAGACGATGAGATCCCGGTCCACATCGTGCCAGTAACCGGTGTTGGGATCGTCGGAGTGATTGTAGATGCTGCCCGAGCCCAGGGGCAGGGAGCAGTATTCGGCGCCGTCTTCGTCTTCGTCCTCGTCGGGCTCGAGGCCGAAGACGTAGTCATCGATGATTCCCCGGCAGTCGTCGCTGGGGATTTTCAGGTGGTGACATTCCTCCAAGGTGGCATGGGCCGGAATGTCCGCTGCCGCAAAGACGCCGTGCCCGAACTCGCAGGTGGACACAACGAGGTCGGGATGCCTGTAGAGTGAATTCAGTTCGGGTTCGGTCATCTGTGTTCTCCGGTGTCGGTGTGGTGTCGTTGCCGACGGGGACAGTCAGTGGCCTCTTCTGCCGCAGTCACGGTCGCCATCTCCATGGAAGGATGCAAAAAATAGGTGGAAAAATCAACCGGGAAGACTCAGACCCATAGGCAGTTGCTCGAAAGACCGGTGACGGCTTGAGCAGGGAAAGGGCACATCTTCTGTCGTGCCTGTGGTCTTCTGAGGATCATTGGGTTAAGAAACCGAGGACCTGCAGCATGATCCAGACCGCAACCCGTGGGTCAGGGGATTATTCCGTCTGGCGGCATCGGGTGTCGCGAGTGAATATGAGCAGAAAAAGCGAAAGCGCGACCCAGGCGATCATGAGAGAAAAGCCCCATTGAAAGGCTGATAGGCTGTAAAGCCGGACGCCGCCCGCCGTCTGTCCCCCCCATTTCAGATCCAACATCCATCCCACCAGGGGTTGAAGCAGCATCGGGCCCATCATAACGCCCATGTTGACGACTCCGGAGACGGTGCCCGACAGGCGGGCGGGGACGGATTCCTTGGCAAAGGCAAAACTGATGATCATGCAACCGGAGCTGAATCCGGCGAGAAGAAGGGCGGCCACCAGGGCGGGAAAAGAGAGGTTCGGCCAGAATATGGCCGTGCACCATGCCCCTAAGGACAGCCCGCAGCCGATCAGGTAAAGGGGCTTGCGATGGCCCAGCCGGTCCGACAGCCACCCGAATGCCGGCCCTCCGAGAGCCCAGGCCACCAGGAGTGCCGAGGCCAGGGTCGCCGCCATGGGAGGGGGCATGCCGTGATGGGTCGTGAGAAATGGCACCCCCCACAGCCCGGAGAAGGCGAGCACTGCGCCGACGATGCCCCCTGGCCCCAGAAACAGCAGCCACGTGTTGGGATAGCGGCTAACCTCCATAATATCCTGGAAAATAGACCCGTATCCCCCTTCTCCCCTCGTCGTCGCCGTTCCGGGGTGGTCGGCGTACCCCCTGTCATGGGGGAAATCCCGAACCACCCACCAGATAGTGGCGCACACGGCAATGGTCGCCAGGGCGGACATCAGGATCACGGACCGCCAGCTGAAGAGCGTGATCAGAAGCCGAAGAGGAGGGCCCGCAGCCACGGCACCCACGATGCCCACAAAAAGGGCCATCCCGGAGGCCAGGGAAAAGTATCGGGCCGGAAACCAGTTGGCCGCCAGTTTCAGGATGCCCACGAAGGCGACGGCCACGGATCCCCCGATCAGCAGCCTGCCGGCGCTCGCCCATACGATACCCGGAGCCGTGGCGAATACGATGGTTCCGATTCCGGCCACCAGAGCTCCCAGGGACAACAGACGCCTCGGGCCCCAATGGTCTGCGATGATGCCCGTGGGAATCTGCATGGCGACATAGCTGTAGAAGTAAAACGCCGAGAGGTTGCCGAGACCCGTGGCGCTGATGTCGAACGCCTTCATGAGCTCTTCGGTCATCACGGCCGGGGCCACCCGGTGGAAAAACGCCATGAGGTAGAACAGGGCACCGATTCCCCAGATGAGCCACGAGATGCGGAGAGGGGGGGGCATCTTCTCCTTGCTCTGGGATGGGGTCGGGAGGTCGGTTTCCAAGGCAGCTGTCGCCGATCGGACGTCGTTGTGGTAAAGTCGATCCTTGGGTTAACGGTTCTTTTGGCTTTATATCATTTTTCAACCGTTTCGGGCGGGTCTTTTTTGAACCCCTCCGATAGGGGATTAGGGAGGATTGCCACGGTGGTAAGGTCAGCGATTGCTGGGACGATTGGGATATTGATGATGTTAGGGGCCTGGGATTGCGGGGACCGGGCCGCCGCAGCGGAGGTATCCAGGTTCCTATTCAGCGGTGACGGTCACGTGGATATTTTCAGTCGAAAGAACGGATTGGGGTTCACCGGCCTTTACAGGACCCATCCCGGCGTCTACGATCCGACGGCCATGGAGAAGATCTGCCAGGTGTTCGATGCGCCATACGATTCCGTTCGTCCGCGACTATCCCTGCGTCTGATAGAGTATCTCGACTACCTGGAGGATCATCATCGACCAGGTGCACGGATAGTGATCATCTCCGGATACCGCAGTCCCGAATACAACACCAAGGTCCGGAAGGGTGGGGGACTGGCGGCCAAGGCAAGCCTGCACCAGTATGGAATGGCCGTGGATTTCAAGATAGAGGGGGTGCCGTCCAGGGAGGTTTGGGAGACGGTCAAGACGCTCCGGTTCGGCGGTGCTGGCTACTACCATGGGGAGACCCTGCACGTGGATGTCGGCCCGGCTCGTTCCTGGGACGAAAAGACGTCGGGGGTGGGGACCGGCATCTCGGATGACAACAAGCTCATCGACATGGTGACCGACTTCGACGCCTATCTGCCCGGAGAGGAGATGACATTGCGATTTACCCGGATGACCGCCTTCCCCATCGGCGTCAATCCGGTTTTTTTCCTGGACCCTGAAGTGGCCTCGGCCGCAGCCGCTGCCTTCGAGCCGGTATTTGCGGTGCCGGCCCAGGGTCCGTGCCCCCGTTTCAACGATATTGAACAGATGGACGGCATCCGATGGCGGCTGCCCCGGAGCCTGGCTCCGGGCCGATACACGGTCATCGCCCGGTTTTGCGACAGTCAGTGGGAGAACATGCCACGGGAGGTTAGAACCCCGGTCTTCGAGGTGGTCCTGCCCTGAGGTCGGTTGACTGTCTCCGGGGCCGGCGGCCCGCCGTCAGCAGCGGTCGGCATCCGATACCGTCGCCCTCATTGAACCCGAGAAAGGAGGCACCCATGAAATATCGCCAACTCGGTACATCGGGTCTCGTCGTGTCTCGGTTGACCCTTGGAACCATGACTTTCGGTGCGGAGGACTGGGGATGCGACGAGAAAATCGCCCACGATATCATCAGGGCCTACCTCGAACTGGGGGGGAACGCCCTGGACGGCGCGGATGTCTATGCGGGAACACGGTCGGAAACCATCATCGGGCGCCTGCTGCCGGAACTCGACAGGGACGCCTTGGTCATCAGCTCCAAATGCTATTTTCCGGTGACGCTTTCCCCCAACCGATACGGGCTTTCCCGAAAGCACATCGTCGCCTCCTGCGAAGCCAGCCTGAAGCGGTTGGGTACCGACTATCTCGACCTGTACTATCTTCACGGACCGGATCCCCTGACCCCGATGGAGGAGTCGCTGAGGGCCCTGGACGATCTCGTGCGCCAGGGAAAGGTGCGCTACACCGGGTGCAGCAACTGGTTCGGCTGGCAGGTGACCAAGGCCCACGGACTGGCCGGCCGGATGAATGCCCAGCCGATATCGACCGCCCAGGTGATCTACAATCTCGTCCATCGAGACCTTGAGCGGGAGGTGGTGCCTGCCTGCATCGATGCCGGGGTGGGGGTGATGAGCTACAGTCCACTAGGGGGAGGGCTCCTTACCGGAAAGTACAAAGGAATGGAAACGCCTGAAGCGGGCAGTCGGCTGTTCTTCCGTGAAAAAACCGACGGCCCCCGGTTCTGGAACGAAAAGGGTTTTCTGACGGCCCGCACTTTGGAGGCGGTGGCCTCCGAGTGCGGTGTCCCCATGACGCAGCTGGCCATCGCCTGGCCCCTGGGGCGGCCCTTTGTGAGTTCGGTCATCATCGGCGCCCGGTCGCCGACGCAGCTGAAGCAGAACATGACCGCCGGTGAATGGGACATGCCCAGGGAGATCTGGGACGCCATCGAGGAGAAAACCAGGCCCCCAGAGGACTACCAGACGTGGTTCAGCCGGGTCAATTACGCCCGCAGTTTCGACGGAGTGGAATTCCACTACCCCGACAGAGAATTGTTATAGCCGCTTTCTTGCCAATCTTGGGATGTAGAAGACGGACGGGATCGATGGAACGATTCCGCTTCCATCTCGGCGGCCCCGTGCGCAAGGGAATGCCGGGTTTTTACACCCTTAACGTTGACTTGCCCTTCGATGGGATCGGGTCCGGGCGTTGTGAGCCCATCGACGGCGGGTCGATGACATGTTATGGAGACGATTCATGGACATTCGCCTGAACGATGTCGAAGCACGGGTGCTGGGGAGCCTCGTCGAGAAAGAACTGGCCACTCCCGACCATTACCCGTTGTCTCTGAACGCCCTGATCAATGCCTGTAACCAGAAGTCCAATCGTGAGCCGGTGGTGGCCTACAGTGAGGACACCGTTCGGGGGGCCGTCGACAGCCTCATCAAGATGGGGCTGGTCAACAAAACGGCCATGGGTCGGGTTCCGAAATACGAACAGGGGTTCACCCAAACCCCCAATTTCATCAATCGGGAATCCGCGGTCATCTGTGTGTTGCTTCTTCGCGGCCCCCAGACCCCGGGGGCTATCCGAACCCGCACGTCGAGGCTGTGCCGTTTCGACCATTTAGACCACGTCATGGAGACCCTTGGAAACTTGGAGGAGTGGGGGTTCGTGTGTCGGTTGCCCCGCCTTCCGGGCCACAAAGAGTCCCGGTACATGCATTTGCTTTGCGGAGAAACCGACGGGGGCGACAATCGCGTATTGATCGATCCTCCCACTGCCGAGCCGAGTGCCGACGATGACCCCGGGCGCATCGATCAACTGGAGGACGCCGTGGCCTCCCTTCGCCATGACCTCGATCAGCTCCGGGCAAGCTTTGAAGCATTCAGGCAAGAATACGAATAAAAGATGGGGCGACCCGCCGCCTTTTTGCCACTGCCGTCGGCGATGCCGCCAAGGTCGCCTGTCGTCAATGGTGCGTCAGTCCATGGGCTTCCTTAAACGAATGCCACTCCTCGTGATCGACTCGGTTGTCGCCGTTCGTGTCCAGAATATCGAACACAGTGGCATCGCCCTCTGGATAAAATGCCTGAAATTCATCTGGATCAACCATCTCGTCCCCGTTGGCATCCATATCCGGAAAATGGGCATCGTAAACCGTCGCGTCCGCCATGTCTTGGGTGTGGTGATGGGCTCCCCCTTGGCAGGCACCCAACACGGTCGCCAGGACACCTGCCAGTAAGCCGGTGAGCATTCGTTTCATTTTTGCCTCCTTTCAGCATGAACGGCGACCCTCTGCGGATGACACGTTCATGGTCTGTGGGGTTCTATGGAACGGTTCGGTTCGCCCGCTGCCCAGATAGCAGGCCGTCCGGCCGATCCCATCCCCAGGGGGACCCCCGGCCCGATATTTATCTGGCATCTCTGTCAGAAACCTTACCGTCAGTATCCCCTTGCCAAATTAGCAGACATGCTATACCATTTGTTTGCCTTAAAGCGAGGCGATTCACGTCGATGAATTCCGGTCCCCGCCATTTGGGCCTCTGGCCCCAAGAACGAACAGTACCCATTTCGCCGACATCTGAAATTCCGCGCAAGGTATGACAAGACATTGAGTCACACCCCTCCGGATCCGCCAATTGACAGAGATCAGTTTAAGACGGCAGGCCGAGGGAAATCCAACGGATGGGTAATGGCCATTGGCATGAATCCATCCTGAAACCGAAAGTAGAAAATGGACGCAATAAAGAAAAAGAAGATCGAAGACCAACTCCGCCGACTGATACAAGCTGCCGAAAAGGATACGGATACTCCACCCATGACCGCCACCCGGCCTTCGGGAACGATCCAGGTGATCCGGCGGCGAAAGGGGTCACCAACCCGCCACCTCCGCATCGAACATGCCTGAAAACCACGCCGTCGTGTCATTCCCATAATCGCTATCGGCTGACCGCCATTTAGGAAGACAACTGCCACGGTCTACTCTGGCGGCGCCGGGGCGTTCCCGTCGCCCCGAGGTGCTGTCATGGGAGAGGTCCATCCAAAGTCAGCCCCTTCGCCCTTAAAAATCGTTTGTTAGAACGATTCGGTATCGGGCTTTTCCACTTTCCAGGTGCTCCAAAGCATCGTTGCCCCGGGACATGGGGAAGGTTTCCACCAGAGGCGAGATGCGGTGCCGGGCGGCGAATTCGAGCATGTCCGCCGTGGACTGGGGGCTTCCCAGGGGCGAGGCGCCGATGGATCGCTGCCCGACGAGCAATGGAAAGATGGCCGAGGTCACTTCGGGGGCGGCACCAACGAAATGAAGCTTGCCCCTGGGGCGCAGGGTGTTGATGTAGGCCGGCCAGTCCAGACTCACGTTGACGGTTACCAGCAACAGGTCGAAACGGTTCTGGAAATCCGCCAATCGATCAGGGTTGGTGGAGTCGACAAACCGGTGGGCTCCCATCTTGATGGCCTCCGTCTCTTTGTCCGGGCTGCTGGAAAAGGCGGTTACCTCGCAGCCCCAGGCGGCAGTAAACTGCAGGGCCAGGTGGCCCAGCCCTCCGATGCCGACGACACCCACCCGATCCAATGGACGGATCCGGTTCTGCAGCAGGGGGTTGAACACCGTGATGCCCCCGCAGAACAGGGGACCGGCCTTGGCGGTGTCGATGCCCTCTGGGATAGGGATCACCCAGCCCCAATGGGCCCTGACACGGTCGGCAAAGCCGCCGTGGCGTTCGATGATGGTGCCCTGGGCCTCGGCGCACAGGTTGTGATCCCCGGAGAGACAGTGGGCGCATGTCATGCAGGAGCGGGAAAACCAACCCAAACCGACTGTCTGGCCCATGGCGAGATGCCGGACCGCTTCGCCGAGGGCCACGATGGTCCCGACGATCTCGTGGCCGGGCACAAACGGATAGGCGGTCATTGCCCAGTCGTTATTCAGCATGGACAGATCGCTGTGGCAGATGCCGCAGCTGTCCACACGAATCTCCACCTCATCCAGCCCCAGGGGGCCGGGGTCATATTCGAATGGCTTCAACTCACCGCCGGTGTCCACAGCGGCATAGGCTTTAATGGTCATTTCACTTCTCCCCGTGGTCGGGCACGGCGCTCGGAGCGGGCCGGGGCCGGGCATGGTTGCCTGATCGAAAGGTCAGGGGGACCGGTACATCGTTAAGAAAGAATATGGGCGTAAATATGGCCGTTTCAAGGCGGCCCCCTATTTAGACGCTCCCAGGGGGCTGAGCCTTGCCTTTGGCAAGGCGTCTGATGGGGATCGGCGACGACCGGGACACGGAGTGGCATCGCCGGCGGAAGAAATGGACATCACCCGTCGGGGATGCTTACTGTACACCGTCAATCACCTTATTCGATCAACGTCGGGAGGGTCTGGAGATGAAAACATTGCGATCAAGAGCGACAGGGATATGGCTGCTGACGGTGATGGTTGTCCTCGGTGGCTGCGCCTCGGCAGACAGAATCACGATGTCGACGGTCGATATCGATCCGGAAGCCATCGAACCCGGTCTGGCCGTTTACTACACCACGGGCTTCTTCAGGCACGCAGACATGATGCCGGCCTTCGAATCGGTTAAGGAGTCCGGCTGGTCAGGGTCGCCCGTCTCCCGGCTCAACCACCAGTTTGGAAGAGGAGAGGTTCTCGACAGCGGCAAAAACAGAGGCATCGGTGTCTACCTCGACGGATATGTTCATCTGTCCGAGCCCGGCACCTATGGGTTTTCCGCCCTATCCAACGACGGCATACGGATGTGGATCGACAGCGAACCGGTGGTGGATGATCCTTACTGGCATGCCCAGGGGGATCGGCGGACCCCGGAGGGGAATTTCCATGCCCCCGCCGCCCGCTGGTATCCGATACGCATTCAGTATTTTCAGCGCAAAGGCACTGCCGCCTTGGAAGTCTACTGGAGACGGCCAGGTGATGGGACCCCGGCGATCATCCCGGCCGAAGCGCTTGGCCACCTGCCCGGAAGGTAATGACGCCAGAAGGCCGATCCCTTCCCCGTTCTTCATGGCCCGGATCCGCAACTCCTATCCGCGGGACCTATCCAGACGCCTCCTTGACAATACCGGCGGCCAATCTGTTTGAGAGCGGTTTTGTTTTCAAGGAAGCGGGCTTTCATGCTCCGAAGCCGTGCCATATGGGCCTTGGCGTCTTCCTTAGTGAGGAACCGCTCATGGGGGCTGAGTTCGATACGGAAGCGCTGTCCGTTTTCGCCATCCACGAAATTGCCCGCATTGCTGCAGAGCATGCAACGGACGGCTCCGGCACCCACAAACCGAAAGGTGTCACCGCCACAAAGCGGGCATCGAGGGCCTGAGGGTGCCGGCGTGTCCCCGAAGATCGCCTTCCCAAGGGCGGAGGCCAGGGCCATGTTGCCCTTCGACAGGAAAACCTCCCCGGGAAGAGCGCCGTAGACCGTTCGAACGGCCGTTACATCCGCCAGTAATCGTTTCAATACGCTCTGGATGCCCAGCCGGGTATAGCCCTCTTTACCGCGAATGCCGGCAATCCCGACGCCGACGGTCGGCGTCCCCCACATTCGGTCGATGTGGGCGTAAAAGAAGAGCCCTCTGTCCAGAAAGAGTTTCAGCAGTGCGTTGGATCCCAAAAAATAGGTGGGAGAGACACGGATCAGGGCATCGGCATCCACGATGGCCTTCAAGACTTGGTTGGGGTCGTCGTCCACGGGACAGTCGTCCTCTCCAAAAAGGCAGCGGTAGCCGGCACGACATGGCTTGAAGGTAAAATCGGCCAGGCGAAGGAGATTGAGGTGGCGGAAGCCACGGGTCGATGGGGTTCGGCTGTCATTCCGGGGGTGAGGGAGTTCCGGGAGTCGAGCCCATAGCTGCGGCCATCGGCGAGCACCGGACCAGGCGGCGGGCAAGGTCCTCCACTTCGCCACGAACGATGGGGTTCAGGCGCTTCAGCCATCGCCTCGGGATCGTGTCCGCCCCGTAAAGCGGTCCGGCAATCATTCCGGCGATGGCTCCCGTGGTGTCGGCATCCCCGCCCTGGTTAACGACACCAATGAGACATTCCTCGAATGTGGCCGAAGAAAACAGATGGTGGAATACGGTCTGCAGGGTGTCGACCACATAGGCGGAACTATTACCGGGGTAAGGGGTGAAGCGAAACGTCGGGTGTCGTGAAATGAGAGACTGGGCCACTGCTTTCAAACGGTCAGGGGTAGCGCCGAGGATCGCCTCCTGAACCATTTCGCCCACGGCGACGCACGCCGCGTCGGACAGGGGATGGTTGTGAGTCAGGTGGGCCTGCTCCAGGGAGAGCGCTTCAAGCCGTCGGGGGTTTCCAAGGGTGAAGAGGGCTACCGGCGCCATCCGCATGACAGCCCCGTTGCCGGCGCTCCACGGGTTGTAGGGCACTTCCATGGACCCCGTTTGGATATAGGCCCGGATTCCCCGGGCACAGGTGGCCCCGATGTCCGCCGGCCGATTCCTCATCCAGTCCGCGAAGCGGTCGGCTATTGCGGTCAGGTCCCAGGTCCCGGCATCGAGAATACCCCGGGCGATGCAAATGGACATCTCCGTATCGTCGGTGACCCGACCGGGCTTCAGGTAGAGCCAACCGCCGCCCACCATTTTCCGGTGAACGCCGTATTTGGCCTTGATCTCATTGGGGGTCATGAACTCAGTGGTAGCGCCCAGGGCGTCACCGATCGCCACACCAAGAAAAGCCGCTCTCGCACGGTCTTCCATGGTCTGCCATCGGGGCGGGGACATGGCCGTCTCCTAATACCACCGGACGAGGACATCGTATTCACCGCCGATGACAAGAACTTCCTCTTCTCCCTGGAGGATGCCGGCGTGAAGAAAGGCGCCGTCGAAGAACACCTTTGGAACCGGAACCCTGGCCTCCAGAATTCTCGTCCCGAACTCCCATGCCCGCTCGAAATCCCGGGTAAAAGAATTCAAGCTGTTGAGCCGAATGACCATCCGATTCCCGGCCTTCTGGGCGATGACGTCGTGCTCCTCGAAGTCGTAAACGCCCCGATAGAGAACGAGATGGGAATGGTCGGCGGACCGGCGCTCGAACTCGTATTGGACGAACTCGTAGAGAAGATCCAACTGGGAGAGGATGGCATTGGTGGGAGCGGCACCCCTCCACCGGTCGCTTAAATAGTCAAGGTAGGCCTCGCTGTCCGGGCCGGAAATCGGCTGTCGGTGATAGGTGGGGGCGATGCCCAGCCGGCTCTCCACCCACCCTTTCATGACCGCACCCTCGAGGGAGTTGGCATCGAAAAGCCAGCCCCTCAGAAACCTGAGGTAGCTGTTCTTCAGGCTCAATTGGCCTCCCTTGTCGCCGTCTTCCCGCCACTGATGGAGATGGAAAGCCACCTCCATGTAGTCTTCGTAGATACGGGCCCGCTCTTCCCAGGTGGCCAGCCGGTCCAGCTGGTTGAAAAAATGCCGGTGAGTGGATCGTACGCCGTGGATGCGCAGATGACGGGGCTTTTCGTTGAAAGTCAGCGAACTGATCTCCCAGGGGGGGAGATTGCATCGATTGGTGAGAGGGCGGGTCGGTTCCATGGCCTGTCTGGTGGTCGCGTGGACCAGGGTAATGACCGATGCCGGTGGGTTCAGGCGCTTTCGCCGTAGACGGCTCTCGGCGTGGATCGTCTTCACGGGTGATGGTGGTATCACATCGAACCGGTGCTGTCCATCGAGGAGGATACCGAAACCGGCCTCGGCATCCGCTTCCGGCATGGGAGGTGTCCTTCTTGGATGCCGGGCGACATCGAAACCACCCATCGACACGATCGACGACGGTCTCTATCATGTCGGGTTGGTTTTGAGAGCCATTTGACTACGGTCTGCTGATAGTTAGGATTCAAGTTACCCAGAGGGTACGATTTCATGAACCCATTGGAGGAGACGTTGATGGAAATGGCCACGGGACAGAGGTCCAGTCCAGTGGTGTCCGGCGGAGGGGGTTCGGGGAACCGGTAAGGGCTGACGGTATCAACGCCTATTCTGTCCTCGATTTGGCGCTTGGCAGGCAAGGGCGCTGGCCGCGGGGTCCATCCCCAGGCTCCGGGGTGCATTGGTTTAGGACCCTGCCGATAGTCGTCCCCTTCGGCTGATAGCCATGGACAATGGGATGGCATCGGTGGTGATCGTCCCGATTTCAAACCACTAATCGATATGTCGATAAATAGAGGAGATCGATATGGAAAGTGACCGAAACCCCACCGCCCTGATCGTCGGGGGCTCCAGCGGCATTGGCAAAGCGTCTGCCACTCGATTGGTCAACCGGGGCGTCGACGTGCTGCTGCTCGGACGCAAGGCCGATAAACTGGATCGCGCTAAAAGGGACCTGGCAGCGGGCGGCGTCGAGACCGTCCCCGTGGATCTTTACGACAGCCATGCCGTGGACGCCTTCATCGATGCCATAGGAAGGATGCAGCGGCACATCCGTTATCTCGTGAATGCGGCGGGCGCCTTCAAACCGGCGCCCTTTCTTGACCACACAAAGGCTGACTACGACAAATACATGGACGTCAATCGGAGTCTCTTTTTCATCACCCAAGCGGTGGCCGAGAACATGAAACAGCATGGCGGTGGAGCGATCGTCAATATCGGCTCGATGTGGGCAAAACAGGCCATCAAGGCGACCCCATCATCAGCCTATTCCATGGCAAAGGCGGGTCTACATTCACTGACCCAACATTTGGCGATGGAGCTTGCTGAGTTTGGCATCCGTGTCAACGCCGTGTCGCCGGCTGTGGTGGTCACCCCGATCTACGGAGCGTTCATCGAGCCCGACAAGATAGAGGAAACCCTTGCGGGATTCGACGGCTTTCATCCCATCGGCCGTGTGGGGCAGGCCGACGACGTTGCCGGGGTCATCGATTTTCTGCTCTCCGAGGAGGCTGGCTGGGTGACCGGGGCCGTCTGGGATACGGACGGCGGCGTCATGGCCGGCCGCAACCAGTGATCGGTGCCACCATGACCGGTTCACACCCACGTGATGTAAAGGAGAAAGCCAATGACCACACCATTGTCGGGTAATGTCGCCCTGGTGACCGGAGGAGCCAAAGGCATTGGGTCCGCCATCGTTCGCCGCTTGGCTTCAGACGGCGCCCATGTTGCATTTACCTACAACAGCTCCGCCTCCGGAGCCGAGGCACTTTTGAAAGATTTGCGTGACGTCGGTGCTACGGTCCGCGCCTACCCGGCCGATGCAGGGGAGCCGGCAACCCTGCCGGCTGTCGTCGAGCGGGTGGTCGGGGATTTCGGGAAACTGGACATCCTGGTCAACAACGCCGGCGTCTACAGCCTTGGCGTCATCGGCAATCTTGCCGCCGAGGAATACCAGCGGGTGATGCGGATCAATGTGGATGCGGTTATCGCCATCACCAACGCCGCGGTGAAGGTAATGAAAGCTGGCAGCCGAATCATCAACATCAGCAGCGTTCTGGGAGAGCGGGCCTCGGCTCCGGGCATGAGCGTCTACAATGCATCCAAGTTTGCTGTGACCGGTTTCAGCCGCAGTTGGGCCAAAGATCTAGGAGAGAAGGGGATTTTGGTCAATGCGGTTCAGCCGGGTCCCGTCGACACCGAAATGAACCCTGCTGACGGAGAGCATGCCGAATTTCAGCGATCCCTCACAGCGTTGGGCCGCTACGGCCGCCCCGAGGAAATCGCCGGAGCGGTGGCGTTTCTGGCCGGGCCCGATGCCACCTACATCACCGGCGCCACCTTGAACGTGGACGGCGGTTGGAATGCCTGAATCCCATCGCCGACTGCGTCGCCCCGGGATGCGGTTTCATGCCTGAAACGGCGTGGCGACAATGGTTAAGGCCTCGGGGAGCCGTCGACGATGCCCTTCTTTTATCAGTGTCGAAGACCCTGTCGGGAGTTGGAGACCTCCAACCGTTCGCTGTGCCTTCTTTGTATGGATCTGGAAAGGAGATGATCCATGACGACATCCTTTAAGGTTCTTGAAACCCCTCCCCTGGACAGTTCGGACGCCTTACGGCTGTTAGGCCGAAAACTGGCCCTCGAAACCGATCCCTCTGATGTCTTCGCGGACCTGCAAACGGGGGCAGCCCCCTTCGTTCTGGTCGATGTCCGCAGCCCGGAAGCCTACGCAAAAAGCCATGCCGTCGGCGCCGTCAACATTCCCCATCCCGATATCACGGAAGCGACAATGGCCGCCTATCCGGCGGACACCCTCTTTGTCGTCTACTGCTGGGGTCCCGGCTGCAATGGTGCCGACAAAGCGGCCTTTAAACTCAGCGGTCTCGGGCGTCCGGTGAAAATAATGATCGGCGGCATCGAGTACTGGGAGGACAGGGAACGGTATCCGGTGGAGCGGGGATAGCCAGGGAAGCCGGGTCGACCGTTCCCATGGAAGGGGGGTGCCGTCTTGTATACCGCCGGGTGTTGGGCCGACCCTTCGGGAAGGTCGCCTGAATTCTGAATTTAAATATTGATTTCGATTGGTTATAATTAAGAATCTATCGATGGCACCGATCAGTTCTTCCAGTCGATTTGCGAGGGGCAGTGCATTGCTGATTGCCCTGGGAGCCTTCTTCAAATGGATCCAGGGCCATACGGAATAGGTCGGCCGAACGGGATTCGACATGCGGGCTCCCCTCGGCATCGATTGCGGTGACGCCCGATCCCGACGGATGGTGACCATGGTCGATCCCAAGACAGATATTCGAATCAAGCGCCAGGGGGAGATGCTGTCCAACCGGGTAAAGAAGCGATTCAAGCATCTTCGAAAGCGGTTTGCGCGCCATCAGATCGAGGTCTTTCGTCTCTATGACTGGGACATACCGGAGATCCGTGCCGTGGTGGACTGGTACGGCGGGCACCTGGTGGTGGGCGAATACATGAGACGGCAGTCCATTCCGCAATGGCTTTCCGCCATGGGTGAGGCCGTGGCCCGGGCCTTGGACGTACCTGGGGAGAACCTCCACTTGAAGGAGCGGCGGGCGGGGGCGGCGGACGGGAATCGATACCGGCGGATCGATCATACCGATCGAAAGATCCTTGTGGCCGAAAGGGATTTACGGTTCCTCGTCAACCCTTATGACTATGTGGACACCGGGCTTTTTTCCGATCATCGGAATACCCGGCAGATGGTCCGAGAACTGGCAGAGGGAACGGATTTCTTGAACCTTTACTGCTATACGGCCACCTTCTCCTGTTATGCCGCCAAAGGGGGTGCGCTCACCACCTTGTCTGTCGATCGGTCTGAGACTGCCGTCCGGTGGGCCCGCCAGAATCTGGATCAGAACGGCATTCCCAAGGGACCCCATACCACCCTGCAGGCCGATGCTTTGGATTTTCTGAACCGTGCCAGACACAACGGCCGTCGCTTCCATTTAGCGGTGGTGGATCCGCCGTCTTATTCGACCACCCGGGTCAGTGGGGACGCATTCGACATTCTGCAGGATCATCCCCGACTGCTGGCCGCGGTGATGGGCGTCATGATGCCCGGAGCCACGGTGTTTTTTTCCACCAATCATCAAAGCTTCGTCCCCCGATTCGAAGGACTCGATGCGGCCCGGATCAAGGAAATCACCGAGGCTACCATTCCCGAGGACTATCGCCGCAAGCGGCAGCCGATCCACCGATGCTGGCGGATTACGGTGTAGCCTCCGTCGCATTCCCCTGGATGACCTCAAGGACCAAGGAGCGGCAGGGGCGGCGTGTCGCCCTGGGGGCTCCCCTGCCGGTAGGCCTCTTCCGGTATCGATTCCACCTGCGCCTCATTGAGTCGGGAAGACAATGGCCCATAGTAAATGCCGAGCTTCAATTCCCCCTTGGAGTCATTCACTTTCATCTTGATTTTCACGTCCCCGTCCTTCCATCGGTAAATGGTCTGGCCGGAGCCGGATTGCACGGAGGTTCTTGGCTCTCCGAAGAGGTCGCTGAACCGCTGGGTGATATAGTAAAACTGATTTGGCGTGCCCATCCGGATGAAGACAGCGAAGAGTTGTTCATCATAGAACCCGTATATCACCCCGGGCACCGGCTGATTGGATACGCTGTAGACAGTGTCGGCGTCGATATAATAGCGCGCGCCAGCCGATTCACGGATCTCGGTAAGATGGGTGTGCCGGGAGATATGACTTGCCCAGGCCATCCCGTGGATTCCCTCATTGAGCTCGAAGGCATGGGCCGATCCACTGGCCGCCAACAGGATCAGGAGGGGTACCATCGATCGATTGAGGCTCATGGCTTGTATTTCTCCTCTCCGAGGCGGGAATCTCGCTTATTTTTGGACATCCCGCCCGGTCTCTCTTGACAATGCCTCGGGACAGTCCAACCCTCAACTATCTGTTCCAACGCCGAACAGCCGTTTCCCGATGGGGGTCTGCGGCATGGCATCCGAATTCTCGTCTCGATCCTCCACTTCTTGCTGATGCTCGTCTTTATTAATTATTTCGATATGTTAAAATCATTTCAGCGCATTTCAAACCCTCCTTCCCACATGCGGAAACGTCACTCCACATCCATGGCCGGCCGCCTTGGGAGGGCCGGTTTGAGGAGGATCTGTTATGAGAAAATCACTATATATCCCTTTCAATCGCTTGTCATTGACAGTAGCCGTCATCAGTATGCTTTGGGTGCTCCCGGTCAATGCGACAACCGCCAAATCGCCGCCACAGGACGTGTCGTCCGCCGCCATCGAGGGGCAACTGGCCCCCAGACTGCAGAACCTTGGTGATTATTCAATCCCGGTGACCACAGACAGCCCGAGGGCTCAGCTCTTCATCAACCAGGCCGTGACCCTGACCTACGGCTTCAACCACGCCGAAGCATTCCGCTCCTTTCAGGAGGCGGCCCGTCTCGACCCCGAGTGCGCCATGGCCTACTGGGGGATGGCACTGGTCCTCGGACCCAACATCAACATACCCATGTCCCCGGAGAAGGAGCCCCAGGCCTACGAATGGCTGCAGAAGGCCAGGACCCTGGCGGACGGGGCAACGGAAAGGGAGCGGGCCTATATCGATGCTCTATCCGCCCGATACGAGGGCAAGGCCGTGGAGGACCGCTCTGCGTTTGACCAGGCCTATGCCGAGGCGATGGGACGTCTTCACAAGCGCTATCCCGAGGATCTCGACGCCGCCACCTTCTATGCGGAGGCGTTGATGAATCTAAGTCCCTGGGCCTATTGGACCCGCGACCGGCAACCGTACCCAAGCACCGTCGTCATCATGAAGATCCTCGAATCGGTCATGGCCCGCAATCCCAATCATCCGGGCGCGATCCATCTCTACATTCATACGGTCGAGTATGCCCGGCCGGAGCTGGCGGTGGCCGGGGCCGAACGGCTGGGGCGGCTGGCCCCCGGCGCCGGCCACCTGGTTCACATGCCCTCCCATATTTTTCGACGGGTGGGACGGTATGCCGATGCGTCCCAAAGCAACCGGGACGCCATCGCCGCCGACGAGGATTACATCGTGCAATGCCGGGCCCAGGGGGTTTACCCCCTTGCCTACTACCCCCACAACATCCATTTCCTTTGGGATTCCGCCACCATGGAAGGGCGGAGCAAGGTGGCCGTCGACGCTGCCTTGAAGACCGCCGCGAGCATCCCGGAAGGGGTCTGGCGGGAGGTGCCTCTCCTTCACCAGTTCCTGGTGACGCCACTTTTTTCCTACACCCGTTTCGGACAATGGGATCGGGTATTGGCCACCCCGAGCCCTCCCCGGGACAGCCTGTTTTGGACAGGCATCTGGCATTTTTCAAGGGGACTGGCCTACACAGCCGGGGATGAATTGGAGAGCGCCTCCGCGGAGTTGGATGCGTTGAAGGCCATTGCGGAAAATCCGGCCATGGAGGGCTACCGGGTCACCTTCTCCCGCAACGGGGCTGGAGCGATTCTTAACATCGGTGTTGAAGTCCTGGCGGGCGAGCTGTCGGCCCGGCGTGGTGACGTCGACGAGGCCATCGTCCACCTCCATCGCGGGGTGCTTTTGGAGGACAATCTGATCTATAACGAGCCACCCGACTGGCATGTGCCCGTCCGTCAGTCCCTGGGAGCGGTGCTGCTGAAGGCCGGCCGGCCCTCGGAAGCCGAGGCGGTCTACTGGCAGGATCTTCAAAACAACCGTGAGAACGGTTGGTCCCTCTTTGGGCTCATGGAATCCCTGACGGCCCAGGGTAAGACGGACCAAGCGGCCATGGTCGAGGCGCGTTTTCGGCGGGCATGGAGCGCCGCCGATGTCGATCTGACCGCATCCCGTTTCCTGGGAGAGCCCGGACCCGAACTGGCGGTCACCGCTCCGAGCCGGCAATCCATAAAAAAATAGTGCCAGGCGTCTCCCGGGGGGTGTCGACGGCCATGGGGGGGCGGCGAGCCCCCCTTTTCTCATTTCACTTTCCGTCGGGGGCGCATGGGTTTTCGGTCGAGTGCCGATATTGAATATTGGAATCCGTTGTTTTCTGCACTAGGGTGTGGTCGTCATTACCGGTTATTGGTCATATTAATACATCTCAAGGGCCCCTCGGGCGCAAGACGCCGACAGGGTCCCATCTCACCAGGGAGAACATGCCGCCATGGATGGTCGGGTATTTCTGCGGATATCGATCGTTGCAACCTTTTTAGCCCTTTGTCTGCCGATCCGGGCTGGCGCCGACGCCTCGTTCCCCGAATTCGAGAACATCAGACCCAACGTGACGTTTTGGATAAAGGTCTACTCCCGGTACACCACTTCCCAGGCCATCATCCATGACAGCCGCCATCTAGATATCATCTACGATGTCATCGATGTCAGACCCTACGACGCCCCGGGTGCCAGAAAGATCAACCGCAGTCTCACGAAACGGGCCAAAGCCAAAACCGAAGCCATTCTGGCACGACTGGCCGCCGATCCCAGTGCCGCCGATCCCGAAGCCAGACGGGTCAAGGGGCTCTTCGGCGCCGATGCCACTGCAAAGGATTTTCGAAATGCGCGGCACCGGGTTCGCAGCCAGATCGGCCAGAAGGACCGCTTCAGGTCAGGACTCGTGCGTTCCGGGGCCTACATCGATCAAATCCGCGCTATTTTTTCTGCCTACGGTCTCCCAGAGAAGCTGGCCTACCTGCCCCATGTGGAGTCATCCTTCGATATCAAAGCTTACAGCAAGTTCGGTGCGGCGGGGATCTGGCAGTTTACGCGATCCACGGGGAGGCGGTTCATGACCGTGGGCTATGTCCTGGATGAGCGCCGGGACCCCATTGCCGCTACCCATGGGGCGGCAAAACTCCTTAAGGAGAACTTCGAAAAACTGGGCAGCTGGCCCCTGGCCATCACTGCCTACAATCACGGTGCCGCCGGAATGGCCCGGGCCAAGAATGCCCATGGGAGCTATCCCCGGATTGTCGAGGCCTATCGAAGTCGAAGCTTTAAATTCGCCTCCAAGAATTTTTATTCCGAGTTTCTGGCCGCCTCGAGGATCGCCGCCGATCCGACCCCCTATTTCGGCACCCTTCGGTTCGAGGCGCCGGTTCGCTACCGGACGGTTACCTTGGGCGGCTATGCGAGTTTGGGGGATGTGTGCGACCACTTCAATGTGGACCCCGATGTCCTCCGAGCCATGAACCCGGCACTGAGGCCCCCGGTGTTCAATGGTCAGAAATACCTGCCCAAAGGCTACCGGCTGCATCTGCCCCAGTCCGCCGGGGATGGCGGCCTTCGACTGGCGGACATGCCCGTTTCCCTCTACAAAGATGCCCAGAAGCCCAGCCGGTTTTACACCGTCCAGAAGGGCGATACCGCCGGTCGGATCGCCCGAATTCATCGGGTCGCGCTGGCCGATCTGATTCTGGCCAACAACCTGAACCGAAGGGCCACGATCTATCCCCGACAGACCCTTCGGATCCCTCTCCCCGGGGAAACCGTTGCCCCTCGGGCCGAGCCGAAAATACCGTCGGCGGCACCCGCTCCCGAGAAAGAGGCGCCATCGGTCGGGGCGACGGCATCTGTTGAGGCCCCGCCACCCCAGGCACCGGCGATGACTCTCGACCCCCCTGGCGAATCGGTTCCGGACGCCCCCCACACCACCGGAACATCAGATGCCGTCTCAGTGGCAGGTATTCAGGAGCGGGACGCCCAGAGCGACGCCTCCCCAATATCTAAATCTCCCCGCGACCAGGATCCTGTGGCGGTTCTACCGGGATTCCCCGAAGCTGATGAACCGGCCGGCGATGGGGTCCTGTCGGGGCTTCCCTCCGAAAACGAAGAAGAAGGCGGTCTCCCGACCGAAGCGAAGGTGTCTTCTGCAATACCGACAGTCGAAGAGGACACCAAGACCAAAGGCGGGCGGCCGTCCATGGCAACCCCCGAGGCGGTTTCCGACGCCGATGGGTCTGGACGCGGTCCTCGGACGACCCCTGACGGTCCTTCGGTCCCTGGCCCCGGCGCCTCGCGGCAACCCCAGCTGGAAACAGAGCCGGAGCCATCCGTCGGGGTGGCCGAAACGCCTTCCCCCACCAGCCAAGGTCAGCCCGGCGGCACTGCTGATGCCCCGGAGGTTTTGCAACCGGATTCGGTACCCGCTGAACCGGTTCCCAGCCAGGAGATCGTCGCCACCGAGGTGCGCTTCGATCAGGTGATCGGTGCCGGAGAGCATCTCGTCGGTGTGCTGACCGTTGGGGTGGAAGAAACCTTGGGCCACTTCGCCGATTGGGCCAGGGTGCGGACCCAGGAGATCCGGCGGTTGAACAGCCTGGATTTCGGCCGCCCCATCGACCTCATGCAAACGGTCAAGATTCCATTGAAGAACACCACAGCGGAAGCCTTCGAAGAGCGTCGCTACGAATACCACAAGCGGCTTCAGGAGGATTTTTTCGCGGTCTACCAGGTGGCTGAGGTGGAACCCTATCGCGTCCGCAGCGGGGACAACATCTGGACCCTGTGCCGCAACCGCTTTGGAATGCCCATGTGGCTGGTACAGCACTTCAATTCCGGGGTGGATCTGGCCGCTTTACGTCTCAACCAGACCCTGATGATCCCCCAAATTGAAACCTCTCCCGACGGCGTGCCGGATGTCGACGGAGAGGAAGGCAGCGGGTGACGAGGGGATCAATGGATTGGATCCTCCGCTGACGTTTCCGAACCCTTCCTCTATGGCCGTTGACGGCATGCGGCCCTAACCGGTCCAGGAGATGGCCCTCTGCGCCGTCTAACCGTCGGTGGTTATCCCCTTCCCTTACTCCGCCATCAACGCTCTTTCTGCTCCACTCAATTGGTTTCTACCTACAGGTATTTTAGGCCCGATGGCCCTTGGTGAAGCCTCAGTTGCCATGGATCCCCAGAACGCTGAACCGGTATGAAAGCGGTCTTCAGGCTGCCGATGGGATCTGTCATGCTCGTTTGCCCTTTCTTACCCGGTGCTTAACTTATTTCTAATATCCGATCGGCCGGGTGGAGCGGCTGTTGCGGGTAACGTTGAACGGGGACACTAGTGTCCATGGGTTTACATCCGGAAAGGCAAAGCAAATGAAACGACTGATGCGTGTGGGCATGGTATGGGTGTGGATGGGGTGGCTGGCGGTACCCGGCGGTGTGAATGGCGGCGCAAGCGACTTTCTAAAAAATGCCGGAAGCCCCGGCAATCTCTTAAAGGGTGTTGCCGGTTCCGGCAGTGAGGCGTCGTCGGGACTCACCGAGAACCAGATGATCGACGGCCTTAGGGAAGCACTGGAGGTGGGCAGCAACAGGGCCGTGGACATGGTATCCCAATCGGACGGCTATTACGGGAATCCAGAGATCAAAATCCCCCTTCCGAAATCGCTTCAGAGTGTCGAGAAGGTCCTTCGGGCAACCGGCTACGGATCAACCCTCGATGCGTTCGACCTCAGCATGAACCGTGCTGCAGAGACGGCGGCTCCCGAGGCCAAAAGCCTCTTTCTGGATGCCATCGGAAAGATGACGTTTGCAGACGCTCAGAAAATCATTAACGGGCGTGACGATGAAGCCACGATTTATTTCAAGGACAAAACCTCGGCACGCCTCGAGACCCTCTTCAAGCCCATCGTTCAGGATTCCATGGCCCAGGTCGGGGTCACCCAGTCTTACCAGGACTTACAAAAGCAGATAGAAACCATTCCCTTCGCCGGTGAGACCGCCTTGGACCTCGACCAGTACGTGACGGAGAATGCCATCGACGGGCTGTTCAAGATGCTGGCAGAGGAGGAGGCCATGATCCGGACCGATCCGGCAGCCCGCACCACGGATTTGCTGAAAACGGTCTTCGGAAACTGAGCCGTCGGTACCCCCCACTTCCACCTGTCCGGTCTCTTTTTCCCCAAGAGGTGTCTTCCCACCCCGGACCCTCCTCGAAGGAGGGTTGACCTCAACGGACACGCCGATCCATCAGGGAATCCCCGTGGTGCCTGATGTGCTGGATGGGTGACGATTACCCGTGATGGTCAATCAGTCCCTGACCACATACCCGTATTCACTAGCGTTGACATTGTGGCGCTTTTCCCACCCGATGGTCGAGGACGGGGTCGGACCGTAGTCGTGGCCAGGCCAGACTACCGTATCCTCCGGCAGTTCCATCAGGTGTCGAAGGGAAGCGCCAAGGGTGGGGCGGTGGCCGCCGGCCATATCGGTCCTTCCGCTGTCTCCAACGAAAAGCGTATCGCCAGTGAACAGTTGCCCCTGGACATAGAGGCAAATGCCACCCGGCGTATGGCCCGGCGTATGGATGACCTTGACGGTGAGGGCTCCCAAAGGGATGTCCTCCCCCCCGGTCAGCAGCACATCCGCTTCGGAATGCCCGGCCCCGTCGAGGCGGTGAATGCCAACCGTTGCCCCTGTCAGCGTTTTCAACGCTGCATTGCCGGCCGTGTGGTCTCCGTGGCCATGGGTGTTGACGATTTTCTCGATGGAAAGGCCCTCTTTTTTCGCCTCGGCCGCAATTCGATCCACATCCTTCCCTGGATCGATGACCATGGCCTTTCGGGTGTGCTCGCAACCGATCAGGTAGGTGAAATTGTCCATAGGGGCGACGGCCATCTGTTTGACAATCATCTTAATCCTCCCTGTGTCCGGCATCGGGACGCCATCGAGCCGGCCTCTGAAGCCAACGGCGGCGCCCCTTGCCCTCTTGACTGAATGGTATAGGTTATCAACCGGCAGCGGTCCATCGCCGGCACCCGGCCACGACCCCATGGTCCGCATCAGGGAGAAAAGCCATGCAGAACCTATTTGTGACCAGGGATAACAAGGCCGTTCTGTCCTGTCCGGCATGCGACCGAACCAAAACCATCGATGCCTCCCCATACCTCAAGCACTCCAGAGCGGTCAAAATCAAAATCAAGTGCCCGTGCGGTCACCACCATCCAGTGGTTCTGGAGCGGCGGCGGCACTTTCGAAAGCATGTGAACTTTCAGGGGGCTTTCTCAGGTACCGGGAGGCATAGAGGGGTAATGGGCAAGATGGTGGTTCGTGATCTCTCCCAGACGGGGCTCAACATTCAGGTCAGTGATACCAATAGGCTTTGCATCGGAGATATGATCCTGGTGACCTTTGAGTTGGACGATATCAAACGCTCCCCTATCATAAAGGAGAGCGTCGTCCGCCGAATCGACGGGGTCGATCTCGGCGTGGAGTTCCTGTCCGCGGATCCCTCCGACCCCGGCACCAAAGCCATCGGCTTTTACCTTCTTGTCTGATTTCTCGCGGTATGCTTGACGTCATCCCGACCTTCGGGCCTGTCGATCGCCGCGATAGGGTCGTGCCGGCCACAGGGCAGAAGCTGGTTGTTCTCCAAGGGGGGTCGATCGTGGCCCTCGTCCCAGTCCCGTCGACCTCCCCTCGGCGCAAACAGCCGGCACCATCCTTACTCGAAGATCGATTTGAATTGTCCGTAGCCGGTTTTTTCCAGATCGTCCTTGGGGATGAAACGCAGGGCGGCTGAATTGATGCAATACCGCAGACCGGTGGGCTCGGGGCCGTCGTTGAACAGGTGGCCAAGGTGTGAATCTCCGTGGCGGCTTCTGACCTCGGTGCGCACCATGAAATAGCTGGTGTCGGTATGTTCTACGATATTCCCGGGGTCCAGGGGACGGACGAAGCTGGGCCATCCCGTTCCCGACTCGAACTTGTCCGTGGAACTAAAAAGGGGTTCTCCGGACACGATGTCAACATAGATGCCCTGATCATGGTTGTCCCAGTAAGGGTTATTGAAAGGCGGTTCAGTTCCGTTTTCACGGGTGATCCGATATTGTATGGGGGTCAGGCGCTTGCGAAGTTCCTCATCGCTGAGAGCGACATATCGGGCAGCGTCCCCGGCGGCCATTGAATTCGATGCGGTTTTCATGGGATCCTTTTCCTTGTTTTTGTCCGTGCCTGTGACCGACAAGGCGGCCGCCATCAACATGACAACCGTTGCAACCAATATGGCGATGGGCTTCATGGGATGCCTCCTCTTAGAAGTCTGATGATGCAATCGGAGCGGTGGCGCCCATCCGTCCGGACGCTACCGGGTGACACGGACAGACTAAGACGGCCGATTAACATTCATATGAATCTAAGGTAAATATTGGGTAAAGGATGGCAACCAATAAACCGCCGGTGAGTGGAGGGTCGTCCAGACGGCCTCTGTTAGCCGGCCGTGCGCCCGGAGGTGTGCCGCTGGGTGACGATTGAGGGGGATGATCGACATGGTGGATGACTGTTGCATTGTGGCGCTTGGGAACAGCCTGACCGAGGGCTTCGGAGTGCGCCCGGAAGACAGTTTCCCCGTGCGGCTCGAAGGGTTGCTGAGGCGGCGGGGAACGGACTGCCGGGTGATCAACAGGGGGCGCAGCGGGGATACCTGCCGGGGGGTTCTGGCCCGGCTTTCCGAGGTTGTGGCGTTGTCTCCCGACCTGGTGATTTTGGAGATCGGCCTGAACGATATCCTGATGGGCGCCATGATGGAGCGGATCGAGTTGAATGTCTCACGGATCGTCGAGGGGTTGGCTGCCGCTCGCATAACGGTTCTTCTCGCGGGAATGGTGTTGCCGCCCATGGGAGAGCCCGATGGGGAGTCCGCCTTTGCAGACATCTATCCCCGGGTGGCGGCGGCCAATGGCCTTGGCCTGATCCCGGGTTTCAACGCGCCCCCCTTCAAAGGGCCGGGGCGACTTCAGTACGACGGGCTTCACCCCACCAGCCGGGGGTATGAGGCGATTGCCGACCATGCCCTTCCCTGGGTTGTCGCCGCTATCGAGGAAGCAATGGCGGGTTAGACGAAATACGAGGAGTCGGAAGCACGGAAGGCGCCAGGAATCCGCTTCAATGGATCGTAAGGCGGGTTGCCTCTCAGTCGACCAGCACGAGACCCGCCACCGTTCCGGTGGGAATCGTCTCCGGATCCGTTTCACGATCGACACGGTCAAGGGTCCAGCCAGCCGTTGCCATGAGCGCGGACACATTGATCCCAAATCCGGACATGGAGGGCCTGGCATGATCGGCATGGCGGCAGCCACCGGCCCTGGCCAGTACCCGGCAATCTTCGTGGTCATGACAAAAGATCTGTTTGCAGGATCCCCCGGCAAAGGCCTTGGCCCTTAGACACCCCAATGCGACGGCCTGACGCTCGATATCCGAAGCGATGGTGTGCAGGATTTCGAAGATCCCCCGCCGCTCGGCCGACAGCAGCATTTCGGTAGGGACATCGATCTTGAAAACGATGGCATATCGATAGTGCCTGAGCACTTTGCGGAAACCCTCGGGACCCGAAACATGGGGGGGGCAACTCATGGATCGGCCAAGGTTTTCACAGGAGGGCTCTCGGCAGAGGGCCGCCAGTTCGTTTTCCACGGAAATACGGGAGGCGTCGATGACTCTCGAATCGCTGGCTCCCAGCCGGCGTGCCGTCTCCGTCAGGGATGTCAGCACCGCATCCATGGGTTGGTGATGGTGGCTCATGGACGACTCCGGGACATTTGGGTTCACTTCAGGCCGGACGTCAGTCGACGTCCTCGTCCATGTCCGCCCCGGCCTTTTCGGCGAAGGTGGCGAAGCGCCCGGCCTCCGCGTCATTGCCGGCGGCAGCATAGATTCGGCTGATTCGGTTGAAATAGAGGGCCCGATGATCCGGAACGTCTCTTGCCAACAGAAGATAGTGCTCGAGGATTTCTGAATCGAAAAGGCCGTCGGCAAAGGCCAGTTCCGCATACCGATGCCGAATGGCGGGGTCGACGGTGGAACGGCAGGTGTTGCAGCGCCCCATGAGTTCCCCATAGAGGCGCCTTGCCCCCTGCCGATCCCCCATGGCCTCATATGTGCCGGCCAGGGCACGGGCGATGGCCTCGTTCCACCCAAAGCGTTCGAGGGCCCCGCGATAATGGTCGCCGGCGGTTTCCAGGTGCCCTGATCGATGAAGGGTTTCGCCTCTGAGTAGGATGGCAGCCGTGGAATTGTCGAGGGTTGGCGGCAGGTTCGCCAGAAGAGCCCTGGCCCCTTCGAAGTCACCGCGGCTCAAGTAGATGTCGCAGAGAAGCTCATAGGCGGGCAGGGCATCGGGGTGCTGGGTCACAACGGACTCGAGAAGAACTTCGGCGTCACCGCTGTTCCCCAGGTTCGCATACGCAGTGGCGAGTTCTAAAGCGATGTAGCTTCCCGGATCGGGGTGATCGGACATGGCGCGGACCAATTCATCGGCCGCCCGGTTGAAGTCGCCGGCATTCAGGGCCAGGTAGCCAGCCTTGAAATCGTCGCCGTAGGCCAGGTAGGCATCCTTTACCTCCGGGGGTAGGGTCTGGCAAAGGGCGAAAAAGGTTTCGTCCTCCGAGGCGTCCGGAACCCGATCGTCTTCCCGTTCGGGGGCGTGCTGACGGCTGTTGCCGTCGAGGCCATCAGGAAGGAAGTCTGCTGCCTCCTCCTCCTGGCCAAGTTGGTCGAGCTGGCGGTTCAGGTGCTGACGGAAATGGCCGTCGCCGCTGATTTCCATGGCCAGGAGCAGGAACTCCCTGGCCTCCCTGGTGTAGCCCCCCTCCAGGTAGCGATCGGCGGTGGATTGATGCTCCCTGGCCAGGGCCTCCCGGGAACGGTCGCGTTTTTCCGCTATCACCTCCCTGTGACGGCGACCTTCAGCACGGGGGCGTTTGTCCAACTGCTCGAGGGCCCGCTCATAGGCCAGCGCGGCCTCTCCCCATCGTTCGGCGGCAAACAAGGCATCTCCTCTGACTTCCAGCTTTCCCGGGGACGGCCCTGAGAAAAGGTTGAGAAAGGACATGGCGGCAATCTCCTGGCACGGATCGGGTATCGGGTCGCAAAAAGAGGCAGCGCCTACCGCCGGGGGGAGACGGTTTTGGATGGCGGTATCAGCGTGCCGGTCCCGGTTGAGTTGGGCCGGGGGCGGCCTTATCTTACACCAATCAGATGCTTATCAAGGGGTTGTCGGAATGTGCCCCGGAAACCCCGTTGGGGAGTCGAGCCCATTCGGAGGCGGCCGCGTCGGCCCTTCCCCCGGAAGGGCAATGGATGAACCCTATCACCATGGAGGCAATCATGACAGTTTTTAAAGAGATTCTCTTCCCGGTAGACTTGTCGGAAATGTCGCCCCGTCTGGTTCCATCCGTAAAAACCGTGGTCGATGCCTTCAAGGGGAACCTGCACCTGCTGTTCGCCGCCCGGGTCATGGGCCAATACACAGGCTTCTATGTGTCCGCTGCGGCCGTGGCGAGTTTTGAGCAGGGTATCCTGGAGGGGGCCCACAGAAAATTAAAGGAATTCCGGGAAGCCCATTTTCCGGCCGAGCAGCGGATCGTGATGGAGGTCAGATCCGGGGACCCGTCGGAGGAAATCCTTGCTTACATTGCCGAAAACCGGGTTGATTTGGTGGTCATGGGAACCCATGGTCGGCGGGGATTTGACCGACTCCTTTTCGGCTCGGTGGCCGAGCGGGTCGTGAAGCTGTCGCCGGTGCCGGTCATGACCATCAACCCCATGGGGATCCAGGCCGATTCATGAGCCGCACCTCTTGGTTTCGATGCCGGCGGCCGATGGCCTGGGACCGGGGATAACCTGTCGACCGGTGTTTGCCAGGCTTTACGGAACCGAATTAAGCCCTATTCTGTATAGCGTCGGCCCCGGCCCGACCGATCCCGCCGATTCCTTCAAGGCTCGCCCAGGCCGGTCACCAGGGGAACGGTCAGATCACCGGACGCCATGGTTTTAGATGGCAGGACCCAAAAATAGGAGGCACATTATGTCGACAACTCATCAGATCGAGGTGGTTTTCCATAATTTGTGGGGAAGCGATATTTACGACGTCAAGGTGGAGTTCAGTACCTCAAAAGCCCATGTCGGCAGTCACTCATACACCACGGAGTGTGTCACTGCCGGGGGGAACTGGGGCCCCTTGCCCCGACACTACGAAACCGGACCTCATGCCGCGGAATTCGATTACTGGTATGTTGAGTTTTCAACGTCCAAAGACCCATCCGGCATGTATTCGGGCAGCAATAAATTTGCCTGTGTCATCGACAGCGAGGTGCCGCCATCTGGCCATATCGACCTGTGGGTCAGCGGAAAAGATCAGGCGTTTTACACGGGCTATCCCGATGCCTCCGGGATGCGGCCCGGGGTGAGCGGCTATTCGGGCAGTCCGAGGGAAAATCCAGGCGGTGACTACACCTGTTACAGCAAGCTAGTCCACACCGATGCGGCCGTTGATGAAAGGGACTGTATCCCATCCTGAGGGTTGCCTCTGGAGGGGTTCCAGGGCCTGTCGTGGCTTGTTGAGCATGGCCTCCCACGGTGCTGGTGCGATGGATGCCGCCGGGTCGCCTTGTCGCCGATCTCCCTCAGGAAACAGAAGAACGCCGATGTCTTTGCCCTGGAAAACCATTGATCGGGTGTCGACCGAAGAGGGTCTACTGGAGTTGCGGCAGCGGGGCGAAAGGGATTTTCTGATGACGATCGGGGGGCGGGTGCTCATGAACAGCCTGTCCCATCGATCCGAGATCGCCTTAGGCCGGTTGGCCTGCAGCGCCATCCGTAATCGCTCCCGGCCGAAGGTGCTTTTGGGGGGACTTGGAATGGGCTTTACCCTCAGGGCGGTCCTCGATGAGCTGCCGGCCTCCGGATCGGTGATGGTGGCGGAACTCAATCCCATCGTGATCGAATGGTGCAAAGGACCCTTGTCGATGCTCACCGGCAACGCCACATGGGACTCCCGGGTAACCCTGATCTCCGGGGATGTGTCCTCCGTTATCGAGGGGTATGCCGTCGAGCCAGGGCTTGAAAAACTGGACGCGATCGTTCTGGATCTTTACTGTGGACCTCGCAGCAGTGATCACGGGCGAGACCACCCGCTCTATGGAAGCCTCGCCATCGAAACGGCACTCCGAGCCCTGAACGCAGACGGGGTTTTCGCTGTCTGGGGGGAGGACAGGGACCCTGGCTTCCACAAGCGTCTGTCGAAAGGTGGATTCTCGGTGAGCGGCGGGATAAAAAAGGGCGGCGGGCCCCGTCATGCCGTTTATCTGGGAAGGAAGACCCCATCCTCCGATGCCCGGCCGGAGACGGCACCCGCCTGCCCGGCCTTCCGAAAGGGGGGGTGACCGCCATGATGTTTCGCCCCCTACCGATCGGCCATGTGACCACCGACGTGGCGGATGTGCCGCGTCACTGGACCGTATCCGATGCCGACGGGATCCTTGAAATCCTGCCGGAATACGAAGCGGGGCTGGTGGATATCGAGGTCGGCAGCCGGATTGTGGTGCTGTTCCACTTTCACCGGAGTGGTCCCTTCACCCAGGATTTGCTCACCCAGGAAACACGGCACAGCCGGCAGATCAAGGGCATTTTCAGCATCTGCTCCCCACTGCGCCCGAATCCCATCGGGCTTTCGGTGGTGATGGTCCTCGGGGTTGAGGGATGCCGGATTCGCGTCCGGGGTATCGACATGGTCGATGGAACCCCGATTCTGGACATCAAGCCCCATACCGACGTCGACAGGCGGGGGGATGATTGACCGTGGCCGGGATGGTGCCCAATGACCCTCCCCTATTGGGCATTTCCTCTATCCGCCGGGTATAGGGGGGGAAGGCGGTCCGGCACCGTGGCGCAAAGCCAGTTTTTCAAACATCTGGGAGAGGCCAGTTCCCAGACTGAATAGGGATCCGATGTCCAGGTTTTCGGGGGCGGTTTCATCAAAAAAGAGATTGAGGGTCGACGACATCCCTTCGTCCGGCTGCCAGTAACAGACCATGATGGGCACTTTCGGGAGGGGGTGGAGCACCACCGAGATGTCCGACGCGAACCGCTCCTCCACTTGTTTGCCGGCAAAGAGGTGTACCATGTCGTCAAACAGGTCCGGGTATCGATCCGCCACCTGCTTCATGGCCTCCTCGCAACGCTTTCGGAAGAGGGGATAGCGGTCCATTCCGCCCCGCAGCTCCCGGAAGGACATCCAACGGCCCGCCGGCCTCCGGCCGCTTCCATCAAGAACGTAGGTGTAAAAGGGAACCGCCATCCACGGGTTCACATGGATATCCGTGTGCAGGACACCCTTCGAATCGACGGCAACGTCTTTGCCGAGAACCTTGATGGAGAGGCGGTTTTTTAAGTGAATTCCCCCCGACCGTTGGGCAGCTTCGGCCAGATCGAGGGCTGCCATCCTCTGCCTGAGAGCCGCCACGAACCCATCATCGTCTCCTTCGAACGCCTTTAAGACCTCGGGCGATCCCGAATAGCGCTCGACGACGTCCCGGTTCAAGCGGGGACATCGGCCGATGGCGGCTTCCCCTTTGAAAACGGCGCCAGCAAAAGCCAGACAGGTTTTTTTGCCGCATTCACGGCAGTTGGATTTGTCGAGGAACTGAAAAATTTCCATGGCGTTTTTGGGGCGCGGCATTTTTCGCCTCCCGGGAATTGCAGCGTTTCGAACGGTTGACCATCGACTGGTTCGTCTCCTAACCGGGAGCCCCTTTGATGTCAACCCGGAGGAAGGCTGTTTCCAACCGGTCCCCGGACATTGGCGGCAAGGGGTCCCGCCGGCAATGCCGCCGGTGGATATCCGATGGGACGGGGGTGAAGGGATGGGGCAGCCTCACCGGCAGTGGACACGTGACTAACCCGGATATGTCACGTGTTGGCGGCGTTCATCGGCCAGGCATTCAAGGGCGCCGCCGACCGCTGGTACAGCAAGCCCTTGATCACGCCGCATATGGAAGCCTCCGACGCGCCCCCAGGGGAAATATTTTTGGGGGTTTCTGCCATTCCGCCGGGGGACAAACGGCTCCCGGGGCTCTGGTACCGAAACAGGCGCTAACCATAAGATATCATATATCATTTTGACATTTAGAAAAAATTTTCATGACATATTCGGGCTCATAGGGGCGGCTTGAAACGGTTATCGACGAAGGATGCGGATCCATCGCCAGACGTTCAGCAGTCCAGCCAGGGCGCTGGCCAGGTAGGTCAGACTGCAGGCGAGGAGGATTCGCCTGGCCCTCGGGATGTCTTCGGCCGGGATATATTCCCCGGTGGACAAAATGGGGAGAGCCCGCCCGAAACTGGCGTCGAACTCCGTGGGAAGGGTGATCAGGTGGATGGCGAGGGGGATGCACAAGGTCCCAAGACCTCCGAGAAACATCAATAGCCCCGCGGCCGGCACCCGTGTGACCATGGCCACCACCGGCACCGCCACCATGACGCCGGCGCCAATCTTTTCGAGCCTGGACCCCACGCTGACCCATCGGGTTCGTGACCGGAATGGCGGATACCGGGTATGGTCCTGAATGGCATGGCCCACCTCGTGAGCGGCGACCACGACGGCCGTCAGGGTGTTCCGACCGCAACGCTCGGGGGATAACCGAATGGCCTTGGCTTGGGGGTCGTAGTGGTCTCCACGGGAGGTCGTTTCGACCCGGACATCGAGAATCCCCGATCGTTCCAGGAGCCGGCTGGCCAACTCCATGCCGTTGCCGGAAAAATATTCCCGGCGGCCATAGTGGTCCAACACGGCTTTAGCCCACAGCTGGGGGCCGTAAAGGACGATGGCCACCAGGATGAGAAGTCCAAGGATGATCACGATATCCGCCAGTCGGTTTTCATGGGTCTTGTGGGTGGCGGCCGTTTTCCCACCGCCGTTTCGGCTGGGAGGCATGACCGTCCCCCCTGCCTTGCCGTCTGATAACGGTAACACCCGCATCGCCGGGATGGAAGGGGCGAGCCGGTCGATGGGTGTCCTGGGGGGTGCCGGGAGCCGATTTGACGGCCGGCCTTTCCGACCCCATCCTACTCACATCTATTCGGGGCGACAGTCCCCCTGTTGACGATGGACGGCCGTGGCATGTCTTCACCCAGAAAACCGGCCTCGGCTGCGCCTGACACGCAAAGGAAACGGTCCCATGACGCCGTTGATCGACCGGATACCCGGCCCCCTGATCGTGGAACTGGATGCCATCCGCTCAAGCCTTCGCCACCAGGGAATTGAGATCCAGTCCGATGCCATTTTTCAGCGGCTGGACCACTGGCTTCTGGATGAAGAGCAGAGGGACGCACTGGCAAGAGGGCCTCTGGACCTCTTCTACCTGGCGGCCGCGGTCAGCCTTTGGGATGCCGGCATTGATGGCAGCGGCGGGCCCCCCGGGGAGGCGGGGCCACGGGACATCCGTCGGGTGGCCGCGGATGCCCATCACCGGATTTTGGCGGACTGGCCGCTGTTTGGAATCAGGGATCGGAACCGGGCCGACACCCTCGCTCACATCCTCCTGGCTGTGGGGGACATCGATCGGTTGGACCGGCCACCCGGGGAATCGGTCGCCAACGCCAATGCCATCAACATTCCCCTCATCGCTGGGGCCATCCGCTTGTCGGCCGCCCTCGAATTATCGGTTGCCGATCTCCTCTGCAGGGTCGACGGCCTCGACGTCGATGCCCTTGACGGCGCCTATTCGGTGGAGGGCGAAGGGCCCCATCCCCATGTGGCCGGCGCTGCCCGGATTCGGATACGGTGTCGACATCCTGAGGTTCACCGGGCCCTGAAGCACCATGAGAGCGCCGTGAACCGTCTGGCTCATGGGATCAACCGTATCGTCAGCCCCCGGTTCCTTTTTTCCGTCGTGGTGTTCGACATCGAGCCGGATGGGTACGAACCCATCGATTTGAAGTTTTCCGTCGACTCGTCGTCGGCGCTGCAGCTGTTCACCGGTAACCGACTCTATTCGGACAACCGGGTGTTTCTTCGGGAACTGATCCAAAACGCCATCGACGCCTGCCATCTGCGTCAGCTCCGGGAGAAGGACTACGAGCCGGCCATTTCCGTGTCCTTCAACGATGGCATCAGCGTCATCGCGATTCGGGACAATGGCATCGGCATGAACCGCCAGTGGATCGAGAAGTACTTTCTGACCATCGGCATTTCTCTATACCAGTCCGGTAACCCCGGCGGTCAAGGCACGGCGGACCGATTGGGCGTCAGCTTTATCAGTCAGTTCGGGATCGGCTTTCTGTCGAGCTTCCTGGTGGCGGAAAAGATCGTTATCAAAACCCGGAAGACGGGGGATACCGGACTGATGATCACCATCACTCACCTGAGGGACTATTTCGATGTTCGTCCCCTGGGGAGGGACATTCCCACGGGCACCGAGGTCACCCTCCACCTTAAGCCGTCCCGTATCAACTATTGTCGGAGCTTGGAATTCGTGGGCTATCTGAAAAGCCACATCCGCTTCATTGCCTTTCCGGTTCGCCTGATCCAGGCCGGTCGAGAGGAAATCACCATCGGTGCCGAGGCGCTTGACTACCGAAAAACCCATAAGAGTGAGTCGGCCTTCGTCGCGGCGTTGGCCTTCCGCCACGCCGAGGGGTACCTGTTTCTGAAAGCGAAGAGCAATGGGGGTGAGATCTACGCCTTGGACGCCAGTATCGGGGGTGTTTCCGTTTTCCAGGACGGTATATTCGTCACCCAGATGACGAGTCTTCTGCCCGAGGGTGCCCGAGGTAGCGTGGTGGGCCGGATCAATCTGCGTGGGGACGACAAATGCGTCCTCAGCATGGACCGTAACCGGATATTTTGGACCGACGACAAACGGTCTCTCATCAAAAAAGTCATTCGACACGGGCTGGTGGACGTGGTCAATCAAGTATGGGCTGCGGCCGAAGCACAGAAAGACTTTGGGGATCTACGAAACGGACTGAAGAATCAATTGGCCATTTTCTTTGATTTCAACGATGTGGACGATGAGATGCACCGGCGGCTATGTCCACCGATCCGAAAGACGGTGGACAAGCGGTTTCGGGATTTCGTCCGCATCCACTTCCCCCACACCCGAAGAATCGCCGGTATCCCTGAGGCCGATGGCTATGCCGAATCCTGGCAGCAGCGGATCTTGGAAGCCACCGCCTCCCCCTAGACGCCATCCCATGCCATCGCGGCGCGGGCATTCGGGCCAGTCCCCTGCCATCGGCTATCCGATGGATACCACCAACCGCACCAGGGCCGCCAGAAGCCAAGTGGCGGCGACCCCCCCAAGCCACAGGGCGGCGAACCAGAACCATTGCCTCTCTTTTTTAGTAACCGGTTTCATGGGAAGCCTTCCCTCTGAAAATGTAGTAGCAGTAGGCCGTGTAGGTTAGCACCACCGGCAGCATGACAGCGGTGCCGACCAGCAGCAGGGACTGGGAGGACGCCGCCGCCGCTGCCTGGGCAAACGTGACCTTGAAGGGCACCAGCCATGGCCAGAGGCTGATCCCCAAGCCGATGTATCCCATCAGAAAGACTCCGATGCTCAGGACAAAAGGCCTGACCTCCCTGCTCCGGTGAAGGTCCCTCCATAATAGGACGAACAGGGTGGCAGTGGCGACAGGTACCGGCATGAGGTAGAACAGGTTGGGCTGGCTGAACCATAGGGTTTTGATGTTTTCGTCCATCATGGGCATACTGAGACTGACGATTCCCAGGAACAGACCCACATATCCCAGAACGTAGGCAGCACACTTCCTGGCCCAGTCTGCGGTGATCCCGTCGGTCTTCATGATCAACCATGTGGCTCCCAATAGCGCGTAACCAAACACCAGGGCCACTCCGGTCATGACGCTGTATGCGTTCAGCCAATCAAAGGCGCCGCCGGAGAATTGTCTCCCATCGACATCGATTCCCTGGACGAACGCACCCAGAATAACCCCCTGCATGAATGCGGCCATCAGAGATCCGAAGTGAAAGGCGTAGTCCCACAACCGTCGAGAGGTATCGGCCTTGAAACGGAATTCAAAGGCAACCCCTCTGAAAATCAGGCCCAGCAGCATCATGATGATCGGGATGTACAAGGCGGGCATCAAAATCGAATATGCCAGGGGGAAGGCAGCGAACAATCCGCCGCCTCCGAGAACCAGCCATGTCTCGTTTCCGTCCCAGAAGGGTGCGATGGAATTCATCATGCGATCTCGACATTGATCCGAGGGGGCAAAAGGGAACAACACTCCGACGCCAAGATCGAACCCGTCGAGGAGCACATAAAGGAGAATCGCCGTCGCGATGAGGCAGAACCAGATCAGCGGTAGGTTTAGAACGTGTTCCAGACTAAACATGCTGCCCTCCTTCATCAGAGACGAGACCGGTGACAATAGGCGGTTGCTTCACGCCGTGATCCCCGTAAGTGTCCTTTCCATCTCGGGGGGGGCCTTTGGATATGA
Organism: uncultured Desulfobacteraceae bacterium; assembly: GCA_942491115.1. Taxonomy (GTDB): domain Bacteria; phylum Desulfobacterota; class Desulfobacteria; order Desulfobacterales; family UBA5852; genus CALNZV01. Next base: position 336,071 of record CALNZV010000020.1, on the reverse strand, counting down.
GCTTGACGATGTAGTAGATCCCGGCACCGAAAATGAATGCATAGGTGATCACGAACGCCGCAAGCGACAGGGCCACCGAGGCTCCCGCAACGGGCGATGCGGCTTCGACCGTTCGCATCGCGCCATAGACGATGTATGGCTGGCGGCCGATCTCCGTGACGAACCACCCGGCCAGCACTGCCACGAATCCGGATGGAGTGAGCGCCATACACCAGTACTGGAACCATCGGGTGTCGAACAGCCGGCCTCTGAAGTGCAGAACCGCCGCTGTAAATCCGGTTAGAATCATCAGCACGCCGATACCCACCATGACTCTGAAGGACCAAAACACCCATGCCACCGGCGGGCGGTCCTCTTTCGGCCATTCCTTCAGACCCCGAACCTCCCCATCGAGGTCATGGGTGAGGATGAGGCTTGTCAGTTTGGGAATTTTGACGGCGTAGCGGGTGGTCTCCGCCTCTTGATCCGGCCAACCGAACAGGGTGAGGGGAGCCCCATTCTGTGTGTCCCAGAGGCCTTCCATCGCCGCCACTTTGGCCGGCTGGTGCTCCAGGGTGTTGAGACCATGAAGGTCCCCGAGCACGGCCTGCATTGGGGCGACGAACACGGCCATGATCATGGCCATACCAAACATGATCCTGGCATGTTGCCGGTGCCTACCTTTCCGGAGATAGTAGGCCCCGATTCCCCCCACGACGAAAGCGGTGGTCAGATAGGCGGCAACCACCATATGGGCGAACCGATAGGGAAAGGAAGGGTTGAAGATGATTGCTATCCAATCGGTCGGGTAAAAAAGGCCGTCATCCCCCACTCGAAACCCTTGGGGGGTTTGCATCCAGCTGTTGGCGGAAAGAATCCAGAAGGCGGAGACCACCGTACCCAGTGCGACGATCACCGTCGAGGCGAAATGCATCTTGGGGCTCACGCGATTCCACCCGAAGAGCATCACCCCCAAAAAGGAGGCCTCCAAGAAAAAGGCGGTCAATACTTCGTACCCCAACAGGGGGCCGAGGACATTGCCAGCCTTGTCGGAAAATCCCGACCAGTTGGTGCCGAATTGAAAGGACAGGACCACACCGGATACCACACCCATACCGAAGGTGACCGCGAATATCTTCACCCACATCCTGTATATGTCTGCAAAGGCGGGATTGCCGGTCCGAAGCCACCGCCATTCGAGAACCGCCAGCCAGCTGGCCAGACCGATGGTGAAGGCCGGAAAGATGATGTGAAATGAAACGGTAAAGGCGAACTGAATTCGGGATAACAAGATGGGATCGAGTGGTAAATCCATGGCTTATCCTTAACATATATATATCAAAGCATTGTCAAATTCTAAACAACATGGTAGGGGGTCCTTTGCACCTGTCAAGGCCCCGGGGGACTCTAAAATGGATTGTGAATGAGAGGAGCGATCGACGAATCGGCAGTGCCCCCTCTGACTGCGCCCCAATTGGCTTTCCCGGGGCGCCGAAAGGCCTTCGGATGTGACGGTGGAGGGTTTTGCAATAGGAGGGCAAATGGGATAAAATGCCTGGTCATTGGCGGCACCATAGGGGGCAGATCCGTCCGCCCCAGCACCAGGCCGGCCCCGAAAACCGTTCGCCTGGGTACTTCCGACGATATCCGGGCGTTGTCAGGCGCCCGAAGGGAAACGCCATGTCCCGTTTTCATCGATGCAGGAACGATTTCCTCTGGGAGGGGTATCTACTCCTGGCCTTTCTGTTGGGAATCCTGTCTGGGTGCGTCGGCAGCGCCAAGGCGCCTTCCCCCATCCCCGAGATACCTCCCCAGGAGAGTCCCCCGTCCCTGCCGTCTCCGCTTCCTGTCGACGCCGCCTTGCCAAACATCCCCTTTACCATCCAGCTCGGTGCCTTTTCGACAGTGGAACGGGCGGCCACCCTCGCCGACCGTCTCAAATCTGAAGGCATCGATGCCTACTATTTCATCGATAGCGACGGCTTTTCGAAAGTACGTTTCGGGCGGTTTTTACTGGAAGAAACCGCCAGAGATCATGCCGAAGAGCTACGGAGTCAAGGGGCAATAGACGCCTATTTTATTGTCCATCCCAGGGCTGTCGACCCTCTGATTGATTCCCAGGAGGCCCTGAGGGAGAATATCGTTCGGACCGCTCTCCGATTCATCGGCACCCCTTATCGGTGGGGCGGATCCTCGGTCAAAAGCGGGTTTGACTGCAGCGGTCTGACCATGACGGTCTACCGCCTGAACGGCTTCGAGCTGCCGAGAAACGCTTTTTCCCAGTACCGAGCCGGACTGCCGGTGGCCAAATCGGCTTTGGTCAGGGGAGATCTGGTTTTTTTCAGAACCGGCCGCAGCAGCCGTGTTTCCCACGTGGGGATCTACAGCGGCGACGACCAGTTCATCCACGCACCGGGCAAGGGAAAGCGAATTCGGGTGGCATCCCTGAGCAACGCCTACTTTCATAAGCGGTTCACGGGCGCAAGGCGGTATTTTTAACAGCCCCACCGTGGTCACGAACCGCCTTTCACGGATGGCCGGGACATGCCGTGATATGGCCCCAAACGGCTCTGAACGGTGGCGGAGGGAGAGGAAAGCGTGTATAGAGATGGAGCCTGTTCCCTCCCATTGGGGGGACAGTGCCAATCCATTGCCGCCGGCTCGTACTGACATCCGCTGATGTCACAGGAGGTGTTCATGCTACCCGACCTGCAGGAATTCAGAACTCGGCCTGGGACGGTTCAGGCTGCCATCATTGCAACGGTTTCAGGCTGGTGCTGGTTTCTCTATTCAACCTATGCCTTCTACGATCCGGATTCGGTTTTCAAATTTACCATCGCCGCCGGTATCCTCTGCACCTTTCTGATCATGGAGAAAAACTGGGCCCGCGTGATCGCTATGCTGGCCAGCGTGATCATCATGTTATACTGTGGCTTTTTCACCTTTCTCTTCGTGGACAAACATACGACGGCCATGCTCGTCTCCGCCGTCAACGTTGGCCTTTCCGCAGCGGCGTTCTGCTTTCTGATTCATCCCCTCACGGCGGCCTATTTCAAATCGAAAACGGGCAATGGCGGTTCTGGGGATTCCGGCAAAGAAAAATCGGGAGCCCGGTCGTGAAGCGGGGGGCTCCGGTGGGGAACCGGAAATGCTCACCCCATGCCGAATCAACGGCCGACGCGCACCGGTTCAGAAGAGATGGAACCGGAGATCGCTGACAACGGCGATGGACCGCCACCCGGTGCATACACCGGCGTCGGTGTCTATCTCTGCCAGGTGAACGACCGGGTCTCCTGCGGGGCCTGCTGCGGACTATACAACGTCGGCAACCTGTCGCGACCATTCCTGGAAACGCTGTTGGCCGGCCGGACGGAGGCGTTTTCCCGGGTCAACCGATCCGCCGTCGACATCGAAGGATTCGAGCACACCGTCCACGGGTTCTCGCCGGTTGACAGGCCCTACCGGCAGTTTCATCATTGTGCCTTCTTGGGTTTGGTCGGCAATCGGCGGCAGCGGGTGGGGTGCCTCCTCCATCCGGAGGCACCCGGCAACCACGGCATCGACTACCGACGGCTCAGTTTTTATGGTGAAAAGGCCTGCCGAACCTATTGGTGCCCCTCCTATCGAAGACTTTCCAGGGTCCACCGGCGCCTGATCAGAGGGTCGATGGGGCACTGGCACGGCTACGGGTTTATCATCACCGAGCATCGGTTCCTAAACGCCGTGTTCAATGAAGTCGAAAAGAGACTGGGGCGCTGCCTCACCGTCGCGGATGGGGTGGCTTTCCCCGAATTGGGGGGGCTGTTTCGTGGGTTGGTATCCCTCAAACGCCACTGGCCGCATCGGCGCCACGATTCCCCGGGCCCCTGCCACTATCCTTTTGAAAACGGAACCTATGTGAGGCCCCCTGTCGCGAGGGGGGCGAACGTTCCCCACTCCCCCTACGACGCAATTTTCCGTGAGTTGGATTCCGGGTTCGAGACTCCGGGCGACCTCAGGAATGCTGAAGGCCTGCTGGACCGGGTTTTCGACGACGTCGAGGCGTTGCTGACTCCCTCCTGACCGGAGTGGTCGCCGGAAAGATCGTCCTGCGCCCATTGTCGAGACCCCCGTCGATGATCACGACGTTCGAATTCTGCCCCGGACGATTCGGAAACCCCAGAGGTATCAGTTCACTCCTTGACTTTACATCTACAAATAGTTAATGTATAAATAATTTATTCATTCATTAGCAATGTCGGCTCGTCACTCCCGGCATCGAGGCGGTTGATCGATGATTCCGGCCTGCAATTTTAAGTTTCAATGGCATTCTATTTCGGCCCCGAACACTAATTCCATTTTCCACCCAGATCTCGACGCACCCGCTCAGAGGTCAATGGGAGGGCTTGGAGTGATCGGAAACGTGTGTCCCGAGCCCCCACCGAACCGGCGGATGCGTTTGACCGATCGGGTAGCAACGTGCACGGGACACCCGTCGCCAACCCCCAACTTTTATTAGAAAGACGGTTGAATCGATGTCAGACAAGTTGAGCGTTAAAAACCTCTACAAGGTATTCGGTCCCAACCCGAACCGGGCTATGAAATTGCTCGAGCAGGGTGAGGAAAAAGCGGAAATTTTCGAAAAAACAGGGCTTACGGTGGGCGTCTGTGACGCCAATTTCTCGGTGAAGTCGGGTGAGATTTTCGTGGTCATGGGCCTTTCCGGTTCCGGTAAATCCACCCTTGTTCGAATGCTCAACCGCCTCATCGAGCCGACGGCGGGGGAGGTGATTTTCGACGGCCGGAACGTCACGAAGATGAGCCCTGACGAACTCGTCAAATTTCGGCTTCACCACATGAGCATGGTTTTCCAATCCTTTGCCCTCATGCCACATTTGACCGTCATAGACAATGCGGCGTTCGGCCTTGAACTTGCCAAGTTCAGCAAAGAAAAGCGTTACAAACGGGCGATGGAAGCCTTGGAACAGGTGGGGTTGAAAGGCTGGGAGGATTCTTACCCTTCCCAGCTCAGCGGGGGCATGCAACAGCGGGTGGGACTGGCCAGAGGGCTGGCCGTCGACCCGGATATCATGCTCATGGACGAAGCCTTTTCAGCCCTCGACCCCCTCATTCGAACCGAGATGCAGGACCAGTTGCTCAACCTTCAGGACGAGCACCAGCGGACCATCGTCTTCATCTCTCACGACCTCGACGAGGCCCTTCGAATCGGGGACCGCATCGCCATCATGGAAGGCGGCCGCGTCGTCCAGGTCGGCGCTCCTGAGGAGATCCTTCAGAATCCGGCCGACGACTACGTCCGGGCGTTTTTTCGAGGCGTGGACCCCACCAACGTGATTACGGCGGGGGATATCGTGAGAGACACCCATCCGACCATCATCGTTACCAAGACCGGCAGCCTAAGAGCCGCTCAGGAACTGCTGAGCGGCAGCGACCTGGACCACCTCTACGTGCTTGATGCCAAGCGCCGGTTCGTTGGCGTGGTCTCCTCCGATTCCCTGAGAGAGGCCATCGAGAGTGGCAAGCCGGACAATCCCCTCAAGCAAGGCTTTCTGGACCATACCAAAACCGTTGCCATGACGGATTCCATGCAGGATATCCTGCCGGAGGTGGCATCCAAACCCTGGCCCGTGCCGGTGGTCGACGACAACAACGTCTTCAGGGGGGTGGTGTCAAAAAACCGTTTTCTGAAAACCCTGCACCGAACCGAAGAGCATATGGAAGAAAACGTCGAGGAGGCGGTGGCCTGAGGCGTTTTCCAACCAATGATGAACGGTCACTAAGAATGGTCTTTTTTGGAGAGTCACTATGTTCGAAGACAATATAATCCCCCTGGATACCTGGGTGTCCAAGTTCGTGGACTGGCTGGTCGACAATTACAGAGATGTTTTTCAGGCCATCAAATGGCCGGTCGAGCAGACACTGAACGGCTTCGACGCCGGACTTAACGCCCTGCCGCCCCTTTTGGTGATTGGGGCCCTGGCCTTGGTGGCCTGGCGATTTTCTGGTAAAGGTCTGGCCGTTTTTACCCTGATTGCGATGACCTTTGTGGGGTTACTGGGTCTCTGGGAGGACACCATGACGACCTTGGCCATGGTGCTGGCATCGGTTATTTTTTGCGCCCTCGCCGGCATCCCCCTGGGGATCTGGTCCGGCCGCAACGATTCCGTCGAGACCGGCATGCGTCCGGTTTTGGACGCCATGCAAACCACTCCCGCCTTCGTCTACCTGGTGCCAATCGTCATGCTGTTTTCCGTCGGGAACGTAGCGGGAGTGCTGGCCACCATCGTATTCGCCCTTCCTCCGATCATCCGGCTGACCAACTTGGGGATCCGCCAAGTGCACCCTGAACTGGTCGAGGCGGCTCAAGCCTTCGGCGCCAACCGATGGCAGGTGTTGACCCGGGTTCAGATCCCCCTGGCCATGCCTACCATTCTGGCCGGATTGAACCAGACCATCATGATGGCCCTGTCCATGGTGGTTATCGCGGCCCTGATCGGCGCCGGCGGTCTGGGCTCTCCGGTCATCCTGGGGCTGAACACCCTCGACATCGGTCGGGCCGTGATCGGCGGATTGGGAATTGTCCTGATGGCCATCGTTCTCGACCGGATCACCCAGTCGATGGCCAAGAAGAAGTAACCTCGGTTCAACTATCGGGCGATCTGGCGGGTCGTCGTAAAGGATCCGGATTTGTTCCTGGACAGGTCACTTTATTCGAACAGGATGCCAGCTAATCGGTCTGTCGGGTGTTGACATCCACAAGGCCGACCACCACACCCAACTGAAGGAGGCGTTATGCTGCCCATGAAAAAAGCGTTAGTGATTGTTGCGGTCTGTCTGTCCCTGGTCGTCCCCCAGGCAATGGCCGCAGATATGCCCGGCGAGGGCGTGACGGTTAAACCGGCCCGGGCCACCTGGAACACGGGGTTTTTCCAGGAAGCGCTGGTGCGAAAGGGTCTCGAAGAACTGGGTTACGAGGTCAAGGCGCCGAAAGACCTTCAAAATCCCATTTTTTACAAATCCGTCGCATTAGGGGATGTGGATTACTGGACCAACGGATGGTTTCCCATGCACAATGCCCAGACGCCAAATGACTTTGCCGACAAAGCCGAGAAGATCGGCTATGTGGTTAAAGCGGGCGGCCTCCAGGGGTATCTGGTGTCCAAAAAAGAGGTCGATAAATTTGGCATCCAATCCCTCGACGACTTCAAACGCCCCGAAGTGAAGGAGGCCTTCGATTTGAACGGCGACGGGAAAGCCGACCTGACCGCCTGCCCCCCCGGATGGGGATGTGAGGGGGTGATCGGCCACCATCTCAGCGTTTACGGGCTCGAAGACCACATCAACCCGGTCAAGGCCTCCTACGAGGCCGGCATGGCCTCGGCTTTAGGGGATTACAAGAGCGGCAAGCCCGTGTTCTTCTATACCTGGACCCCTAATTGGACGGTGTACAAGTTCAAACCGGGGGAAGATGTCATGTGGATCAACGTTCCCGAGATCAAGCCCACAGAGGCCCAGGCGGAGGCCCAGGACCGGATGACCGTCTCCGGTGTGGAGGGCGCGGTCAGCGACCCCGTCAAGCTGGGTTTCGTGGTTTCCGACATCATGGTTGTGGCCAACAAGGATTTCCTGACCAAAAATCCGGCGGCGGCTAAATTTCTGGAAGTGTTCAATCTGCCTCTGAGTGACATCAACGGGCAGAACACCCTGATGAATGAAGGGCAAAAATCGGAAAAGGATATCGAACGGCACGCAGCCGATTGGATTTCCAAGAACCAGGCCAAATGGAACGGGTGGCTCGATGAGGCCCGCAAGGCCGCCATGTAAATCGACGGCGAGTGTCTGACCGTTTCCCTGTTCCGGCCGGGTGATATCCCGAATGCGAATGGATATCAACCGGTTGCTTGTTGATGGCGGATGCGCAACAGCCGGGAAAAGGGTCGCCGAATGAGGTGGCATCGACGATTCACCGCCACCGCCGGAAGAGTCTCCTCAGGTGGGATGGGGGTTTCGCCGCCCGGCCCGCCCTGAGTCAATGCCGACGCCTCATATCCACTTCTCCGATATTCAGGGAAACCTGTCCCACAAAGGCGATGTGACCGTCGATTCGCACCGGCAGACGATCCTCGGGGGCAATGAACAGGACAATATTTTTCTGGAAGCCTAGCAGAGAGAAAGTTTCCTCGATACCCGAACCGGTTTCCAGGAGGCGGGATGACAATCGTACCTTGACCGTCGACCGGTCCTCACGACGATGGCGGGACCCCTGAGGATCGTTTTCCTCGTAGTCGACCGCCGTCGTCGTCATCGCTTCCGGGGTCAGGATCACCTCGTGGAGGCCACGCTTTCCGAATACACACAAGGTCAGGGGGTGAGCGTCGTCGGAGATTAGGGCCGCCGACGCAATGACAATCAGCGCCACCCTTTCCGTAACCACAGGGCATGATGCCGACGCCGCACCATAGGGGTAGAAGGTGTCCCTGATGTCGGTCCATTTCTCAGGTCCGAGGGGAATTTCCTGCTTGTTTTTCGGTTCCACCCGGTGGCGGAAAACCCCCCCGTCGGCAAAGCGGTACTGCTTCTTGAAATCATCGTCACCCAGGCGGATCCGAAGGCGGCCCAAGGCCGCTGCGGTTTTAAGGTCGACCCATATGAGATTGGTGATATCGGCCCCGGAGCGAAGGGTGGGTTTGATGGCGGTGGTGACGGCAATGGCCAACACATCGGAAGCGGACGGCATGACCGGCATGCTTTCGGGCGCCGCGATAAGACGAGGTGCCACGTCTTCCCAAGGGACTCGACTCAGCTCAAGCCTGGTGGACACCGTCACAAGGGGGTGTGCCGACCGGAATACGGCCCGATGCCATGGAATGGCGTCGATGTTCAGTTCGAGGTTGTCACGAGGCTCGCCGACTGCAGGAATGACGCTGATGAAGAGGAACATTCCGACGATTATAGCGATGGTGATGGCTTGAACACGCATTGAGTGCGCTCCCAGAGGTTACGATGTGGGCGTCTCATCCACCCCCCCGGCCACCGGTGATCGTCCCCATTCGTTCAGCCGAGGGTCGGTGATGACCGAGTGCCGATTCCTCTCCTAGGAGATCCCATGACCTACGACGACTACATTGCCTCTTTGGACGACAACAGCCCCCCCAGCGGGGTGGCCGATACCCTGAACTCTCTATGGTGGGATCGGAAGGGCAATTGGGACAGGGCCCACGCCATTGCCCAGGAAATTCCCTCCGTTCAGGGAAGCGCGGTTCATGCCTACCTTCATCGGAAAGAGGGGGTGCTGTGGAATGCCGACTATTGGTATGACCGTGCCGGCAGGGTCCGGCCATCCATTCCCCTGGAAGACGAATGGCGGCAACTGGTGGCTGAGATGCTGGGGAGTGACTAGTCCGATGCCTCATTCTGATCCTCGACGAGGTCTTTTTCCTGTTATTTGGGATCCAGCATCCCTTCCCGGCGCCCGTGATTAGCTCAGGGGGTCGGGGTTACAGAGATTCTTGTCACTGACGGCCGATCGGCCACAGTTCTTACAATAGAATCCTGCGGGTTGAATCAGTAATTTGAATTCTGCCGGGTGGGATTCGATATATCCTTCTTCCTGAAGCGCGCACAAGGTTTTTTCATCCGGACTACTCATCTGTCGTCTCCTAAGTCATTGGGGTTTCGACGATTGAGTCATGCCAACAGGCATGATCGCCTTCACCATGTCCAATTACCCTTGCCACTGTCGACCCCATGTCAAGGTGGCCGGGGGAAAGAGGGACTGGCAATGGCTGAATTCCGCCCCGATCATAGTGCCGGGGTCAGCAGTCGGGCCGGGGTGTCGACGTGAATGCCGCATCAGGGGATCCTGGGGTGTGCTGGCGGTGAAACCTTACCCTTGAGGCGCACAGAAAGGCTCCCGCGGCCAGTACCGCCGCCAATGCGAAGACCAACCGGTAGGCATCGGCACCTAGGCCATGGAACAGATCCAGAAAGCGCCCCACCAGAAGGGGCAGTCCGGCAGCGACAGGCAAGGTCAGCACCGGTGCGATGGCGAAGTAGGCGGTGGCGTCCTCCAGTCCGGAGAGCCGTTTGACGGCGGGGGCATAGACCAGCATCCGGGTGCCTCGGGCCGCTCCCAGCATCAAACTGGCCAGATAAAAGCCGGTGGGGGTGGTCCATAAGGTCATGGTGACAATGGCGATGACGGCGGCGGTCTTCGAAAACAGGGATTTTTGTTTGAGGGACAGCCACCCCAGAGTGCCCAGGGCAATGTTCACCACGATGGCGCCGGTGTATATAAGGCCGACAAAAAGTCCCGCCGCGACGGCAGGCTCGATTCCCCCGAACTCAGTGGCGTAAGCGGCATAAAAAGAGATCACCGTCACCACGATATAAAAATCCATGTCGCCGGCCAAAAAGAAAAGAAAATTTCGGTTTCGGATGACACGATCCAGGGACACTCGCAAAAAGGTGACAAACGTCTGCCGCTGGGGCTCAGCCTCCTGGAGAGGGGGAGGACCCTCTCGAGTGAGATAGAAGAACAGCGCTCCCACGCAGAACAACCCGCCGACTCCCAAAAAAACGAGTGCGGAGGCCTCACGGGCAAAGGCGTATTGCTCAACGATCCGGAGAATTGCCATGCTGCTCACGAGCTTTGCGGCATTTTGGGCGATCATCATCCAGGCCAGCCCGGCCACCGATTTGCCTTCGGACAGAATGGAGACCAAATAATTCAGCCACACCGGAAGCGTCATGCCGACACACACCGAAAACACGGCGTAACAGGAGAAGAAAACCAATAAAATACTGTCGGTTGGTCCGATGTGGTACAGCAGTGCCCCGAAGATCAGAAGGGCGGCCCCGGAGATGGCGTGGAGCAGAACAACCACCTGCCGCCTGAATGCCAGACCCTCGGTCAGATAGCTCGAAAAGAGGGCGAACACCGATATGCCGATGAAAAAGAAAAACGGAATCAATCCGAGGGCAAAACTCGATGCCCCGAGGCTTTTTAGGAAAAGCTGAAGGAACGTGGACTCCACGACGACGGGAAGCCCCAACCCCCACAAGAACTCCACGGTCGAGATGCCGATCACGTTTCGCCGGTAGTGCCTGTCCTTGGCGGCGGTATTCTTGGCATCGTCATCGGTGCTGCCGGCCTCCACTGGATCCTCCATCGCCTCCTCCCTTTCGGCATCCACTTATCCGAAAAACCAAGGTTTGAAAAGGCGATGCCCTCCTTGTGCTGCCATTGTCGGACTGTGACCTGAGAAAGGGAGGGAAGGGTGCGCTGTCTTGACAGGGGATGTACGGGGAACGATTTTCTTGTCAGGTGATGATGGGTTCCGACCCCTTTTCGGTCCATGCAAACGGGATATTGATTATGATTGAAATGGCAATCTTTGCGGGTTTGGCTGTGGCCTATGCCGCCGTCAAGGTTCTTTTCGAAAGTCGACTGGCTCCCCTGGACGCCGGGGGAGATGAGCGGCGATTGGCCGATCTGGCCTTTGCCTGCGGTATCAGCGAATTCGACCTGTTCAAGGCAGCCGGCGTCTCATGGCGGTTTTCCCTTGAAAAAAGTGAAAGGGACTTTAAGCGATATCTGCAGGAAGGTCATATTCCCTCCTACGTCAGGGATTATGTGATCAACCACCTGAAAACCAAGGACCGGACCTATCAGACGCTCCTATATGCCGGCGGCCGCCCGCCCTACCTCTAATTCACCGCCCTTGGGTTCCCCTTCAGGGATTCGGATCGTCGATATCCTCGATTCGACAACTCAGCCGATCGAAGTCATCGGATAGGGTGGCGATCCGCTTCAACAGAGCCGCTTTCTGTTTGGAAGTCATGTCCCTCTCCAGTCTCACCAGAAGAGAATAGACGGCTCTACGCCTCCTTGATCTTTCTTCGCGATAATCGGCCGTTTCGATAGCCTTCGTCTCCAAAAGCAAATCAGTGAAGGCCTTGGAGAATTCTTCGATTTCATGGCGGCGGGAGAGCAGAAACCTGAAGGCCCCTTGAACCCTGCGCCGATTTGAAATCCACAGGGCGCCTGTCGATGCCGACTGACGGCTCCACTCCGCCACCGACTCTTTCTGGGAAGCGGACATTTCTCCAATCCAGTAGGTTACCCTTTTGGCCATTCTGTCGTAGCGAAGGCTGGCAACTTCTTTTTCTGGCCGATGGACGTAGCGGTCCTCGAGGGTTTTGTTCTCCATTTCAAGATTGTCGAACAGTTCTTCGATCTGCCGGTCGGTGGCGGTGACGAGGATGTCTCCGATCTCAGGGCCAAGCCGGCGGGCCAGGTCGCGCCACAGCCCTTCCAGGGTGACTTGGTAGTGGTTGAGCTGATCCATGGAAAGGGGGTGGCCGGAGGATTCAAGTTCCCGGCCCATCTGCCTCAAAAAGTCGGCATAGCGGTGCAGTTGGGTTCGGCAGTGCCACTCCAACTGCCGGGACAAGCGGCGGGCTAACTGGGATTGTTGCCGACTGTCAAGAGACACGTAGTCGGCGACGGTCCAGGGAACCATCCAGTCGAGATTGGGATAAATCCACCGGGGCCCGCAGGCCATTAGCAAAAGCGGCACCATCAGGAGCAGTCGAAAGGGTTTCATGACCCATCATAACGGTGGATTGAGGACCTTCAAGTCCACGGGTGGTGATTCGGGGGGTTGTCAACGTGAGGAACCGGTCAGACCAAGGCGCTGGCGGACGCGGTTTTTTCCGGATTGACCGTGACGCTGATCCGCTCGCTCCGAGAGAAAAAAGGCCCTGTCATCATCTATCGCTCTTTTTGCACCATGGGATCCGTCGTGACCGTGCCTGTCCTCTTGGCGAATCCCATACTGCCGGCGGTCGCCGTCGATTGGCTGGGAGAATCTCCCCATTCCCTAAACTATTGCGATACCACTGGAGCACCGAAAAATAGGGATGTCCGCCGCTTTCGGCGGGCGGAGACTGATGGCCCCGATGCCGTGGAGCCCGGCAATTCTCGCCGTGTCGTTCCCCGGCGCCCTTATAAGGCTGATTGACCCAGGCCGTTCAAATGGTTAAAAAGGTAAGGTCTATCCTGGCGCCTTCTCGGCCACCGGTTCACGGCACGGGGCTCAAGACGTCTTTTCCGGTTCGGCCCTGACAGACTGCCGTCCGGTTGGCTCCCGTACTCAAGGGGCTCGGGAGGGCCGGCCATTCAACTTGCCGACACCTTCGCACAGAAAGAGAAGACATGAGCACATCGATCTCGAACTCTCCCCCTTCCGATCCCGGGAGGGCAAATCCCATTGCCGTGATCGGCATGACCGGCGCGGATTGGATCAATCATCTGGGTGGGGCCACCCTCTTTTTCTTCAAATCGGCCGTTCAGGTTTTCAGCTTTCGCCAACTTCCCGCCATCATTCATCAGGTTTACTTCATCGGTGCGACAACCGTCTCCATTGTGGTGCTGGTTGCCCTGTTTACGGGAATGGTGATGGGCCTTCAACTCTACTACACCTTGGTGAAATTCGGATCGGTGGGGGCCCTCGGAGCTGCCGTCTCCCTCTCCCTCATCCGGGAAATGGGGCCCGTCATGACGGCGATCATGGTGATCGCCAGGGCGGGATCGGCCATGACGGCGGAGATCGGCATTCAGAGGATATCCGAGCAGATCGACGCCCTTGTGACCATGCGCATCGACCCGCTGGGCTATCTGGTCAGTCCACGCCTTGCGGCAAGCCTGCTGAGTTTTCCATTGCTGACGGCTTTTTTCGATATCGTGGGTATCTTCGGGGGGTTTGTCTCCGGCGTAGTGATTGCCGGTGCCGATCCGGGAACCTTCTGGTACCGGGTCAGCTCCAGTGTCGACATGGAAGATATTGTCGGAGGATTCGTGAAATCGATCGTCTTCGGGCTCCTCGTTTCCACCATCTGCTGCTATCAGGGTTTTTTCACCCACTTGCGAAGCGACGGCCAGGGTGCACGGGGGGTCAGCCAGTCCACCACATCCGCTGTGGTGCTTAGCTGTGTGTTTGTATTGGTGGCAGACTACATCGTGACATCCTTCATTCTATAGAAAGGCGGTCTGAATGAAAGCCGATGGCGGAACACCGCTGATCGAATTTAGCAATGTGGTGAAGCGTTTCGGAAGACGGACCATCCTGGACCGGGTAAACCTGAAGATCTTCAATGGAGAGGTGAGTACCATTATCGGAAAGAGCGGGACCGGAAAAAGTGTTCTCCTTAAGCACATCATCGGCCTCTTGACCCCCGATTCGGGCGTGATCGCCTTCGACGGCGTCCCCATCGACAAGATGTCCCGGAATGAGCGGTCCCGGTATCTCGATAAAATCTCCTACATGTTTCAAAACAATGCCTTATTCGATTCCCTGACGGTATTCGACAACATCGCCCTGCCCCTTCGTCACACGACCTCGCTGTCTCGAAAAGAGATCCGGCAGCGGGTCCTGAGCCGTATCGAACAGACCGAGTTGGATGAGGTCGTCGACCGATATCCGTCCGAGCTATCAGGCGGCATGCAGAAACGGGCGGCACTTGCACGGGCACTGGTTACCGATCCCCAGATCGTCCTCTTCGACGAGCCCACCACCGGCCAGGATCCCATCCGCCGGAACGCGATACTGGGGATGATATCCGATTATCAACGCCGGTTGGGCTTCACTGCCGTGTTGATCAGTCACGACATCCCCGACGTGTTTTTTATCTCCAACCGAATTCTTGCCCTCTACGATGGCCGCATCGTTTTTGAGGGGTCCCCGGAGGAACTGGAAACCTTCGAGCATCCGTTTCAAGAAGAATTCCTCCAGAGTCTGGAGGACCTGGAGCGCGGTTTGACGGGGTTTTACTCTAAGCGGCACTTCAAAATCAGGTATCAGACGGATCTGACCCGGCGCCGTCCCATGGAAAGTTATGTGGTGGTGGTATTCACTTTGGAGGACATGGATCTCATCATCCAGCAGGTGGGACACACCATTGCCCAGGAATTGATTCGATGCTTCGGCGCTTACCTCAATAAACATTTTGGCCCCGAGGGGGGGCTGTCTACCCGATACCGAATCAATCAGCTCACTACCCTGCTGCCTTTCAGCGATCAAGCGAATGCGGAAAATATCCTCGAAGGCTTTATCGAGGATTTCAGGACCAAAGGGATCGAGGAGGTGATTCACAACCTTCGGCAACACTCCTCACCGGAAGTGCAGTGCTTCGAATTTTCGGTGCTGGCCGGTCTGGCCCAGGGCAAGCCCCAGATCGAAATCGATTCCGTGGTCAGCATTGCCGAGTTCAAACAAACCCAAATCGCCAAATTCCAGTGCGATTTGGAAAAGGAGACGCGCCATGATGAGCTATAAGAAAGAAACGGTGGTTGGCGCCTTTATGCTGGCCGGCCTTCTCGGTATCGGCTATCTGGCTGTCAATTTAGGCAATATGTCCCTTTTTGACGATAACAGCTATTCCTTGTACGCCCGGTTTCAGAAAGTCACGGGACTACGGGAGGGAAACCCCGTGCAGATACTGGGGCTTAAGGTAGGAAGGGTGGCCGGCTTCAGCCTTGATCAGGACGCCCTGGTGGCGGTGGTGGAGCTTCGGATCCGCAAGGGCATAAAGATATACGATGACGCCATCGCCTCCATCAAGACCGAGGGGCTCATCGGTGACAAATTCCTGGACATCGACCCCGGCGGGGGCGGAGACATTCTGGTCCCGGGGGAGGTTATCTTCGACACGGAATCGCCGGTGGATCTCAACGATCTGATCGGCAAATATGCCTTTGGCGGTGTGGACAAATGAGATCCATTAGCGCCCCTCAACGTTTCGTGCTATAAATCGCCGTCGGTGCCAACGGGTTGTTTCAAAAGGAGGACGACAGTGAAAATTCTCGGTGTGTTAGGTAGCCCTCGACCATCGGATCAGTCCGCCACCCACCAGCTGGTGATGACGGTCCTCAATCACACGGGCTGCGAGTTCGACCTCATCTCACTTAGGGGAAAACGGATTTCCGGCTGTATCGCCTGCCTGGGCTGCGTCAAGGACAACGTTTGCAAGGTCAGTGATGATTTGCCCCCCATGCGCCAGGCCGTCGTCGAGGCCGACGCTTATGTGATCGGTGCTCCCAATTACTACTCCACTCTAAATGCCCTCACCCATGCCTTCCTCGAGCGCTGGTTTCAGTTCCGCCACCAGGCGGGCAACACCCTCTGGGGAAAACTGGGCGTTGCGGTCGGCTCCGGCGGTACCGACGGACAGATACCCGCGGCCACGATCGAAACCTTTTTGACCTACAATTTTATCGAAACGGTTGCCAGGGTCAGCGGACAGGGCGCGGCGTCGTGCTACTCCTGCGGATACGGGGACACCTGCGAGGTGGGAATTCCAATGATGATCCACGGTCCGGGAGTGGTCATCTCGGAGGACATGATTCCCGATGTGACCCGGCAGCCGGATGTGATGGGGGCCGCCGCCAGGGCCGGAAAGCTTCTGGGGGACCGGCTCAGAAACGGACATGACCGGTCAGAGGTCACCGGTCGCATGCAGGCAAAAATGATGGAGGCGCTTTCCCACTCGGCGTGACACCGCCAGTATCCGTCCCGCCCTGACCGGGGTTCCACAGGCGGACGGTGACGGCATTCGATGAGACAGATCGGTCGGAAAAATGGAGACAACACCTTCAAACGCACCGCCCCTGATCCCGGTCATCCTGGCCGGAGGTTCCGGCACCCGGCTCTGGCCGCTATCCAGGGAGCTCTATCCCAAACAGCTGATGCCACTCATTGGTCAGCAGACCATGATCCAGGATACCCTCAGCCGCTTGGTGGGCTTGCCGAATATCCACGACCCCATTGTCATTTGCAACGAAAATCACCGGTTTATGGTCGCCGAGCAGTTGAGACAGCTCGGCCTCGATGCCGCCTCCATCCTCCTGGAGCCCGTGGGAAGAAATACGGCTCCGGCCGTCGCCGCCGCCGCTCTCTACGCCCTGAAGTCTTTCGACGACGCATGTTTGCTGGTGCTTCCGGCCGATCACTACATCGAAGACAGTGACGCCCTTAGCCTGGCCGTTAACGCAGGTGTTCTCTGCGCCACAGACGGCCGTCTGGTCACCTTTGGAATCCTCCCCACCGCCCCGGAAACGGGGTATGGCTACATCCGCCAGGGGGGGATCATTCGGGGTCCGGGCACCGCCGAGGGGATACGGAGCATCGATGCCTTCGTGGAAAAGCCGGATCGTGCCACTGCGGAGGGATATCTCGCATCCGGTGACTTCTATTGGAACAGCGGCATGTTTCTCTTCCTTGCCAAAACGGTGTTGGGTGAACTGCGACGGTTAGCCCCCGAAATGTTAGCGGTCTGCGAATCGGCGGTCGACAGCGGCCGTTCGGACCTTGATTTTTTCCGTCTCGACGAAGTCGCTTTCAACACATGTCCGTCGGACTCCATCGATTATGCCGTCATGGAGAAGACCGATCTCGGAGCCATGGTTCCCCTGGACGCCGGATGGAGCGACCTGGGATCCTGGGAAGCCCTTTGGCAGGTGGGCGCGAAGGATGAGCAACGCAATGTGGTATCGGGTGAGACGCTGCTTTACGATGTAAACCGCTCTTTTATCCGTGCCGACAGTCGACTGGTGGCGGCCGTTGGTGTTACCGAGCATATCATCGTGGAGACGGCCGATGCCGTGTTCATTTCGCCGAGGGATCGGGTCCAGGACATCAAGCATCTGGTGTCCCGGCTGAAGTCATCTCGACGAATCGAGGCCGTATCCCATCCCAAGGTTTACAGGCCCTGGGGCGTCTACGAGACCGTATTTGCTTCCACACGCTTTGAGGTCAAGCGGCTGTTCATCAATCCGGGGTCGCGGATATCCAAGCAGATGCACCACCATCGGGCCGAGCACTGGATCGTCGTCAACGGCATTGCCCTGGTTTCCCGGGGCGATGAGCAGTTTTTGTTGAGAGAGGATGAGTCCACCTACATTCCCAGCGGGGTTCCCCATCGCCTCGAAAATACAGGGAAAATACCCGTCGAGATCATCGAGGTACGCACCGGCGGCTATCTCCGGGAGGACGATATCACACGGTTCGACGACGACTACGGAAGATAGGGACTTCGCCGGAGACGGTATCCATCCAGGGAGAGACGAAAAACCGATGAAAAAAGCTCTGATCACCGGTATCACCGGTCAGGACGGCGCCTACCTCGCCGAGCTGCTCCTCGGCAAGGGATACGAGGTCCACGGCATCAAGCGACGTTCATCTTCCTTTAACACCGGCAGGGTAGACCATCTTTACAGGGACCCTCACGAGCGGCGGGTCCGGTTTTTCATGCATTACGGCGATCTCACCGATGCCACCAATCTGATCCGAATCATTCAGGAGGTCCAACCGGATGAGATATACAACCTGGCGGCGCAAAGCCATGTGAAGGTGTCGTTTGAAACCCCTGAATACACGGCCAATGCGGATGCGATAGGGCCTCTTCGCCTGCTGGAGGCCATTCGCATCCTGGGGCTGGAGGGCACCACCCGATTCTACCAGGCATCCACCAGCGAAATGTACGGCAAGGTTCATGAGACGCCTCAGACGGAAACCACACCGTTTTATCCCCGGAGCCCGTATGGGGCGGCCAAGGTCTACGGCTACTGGATAACGGTGAATTATCGGGAGGCGTACCATCTGTTCGCCTGCAACGGCATTTTATTCAATCACGAATCGCCCATAAGGGGCGAGACGTTTGTGACCCGAAAGATAACCCGGGCCGTTGCACGGATTTTTCTGGGTCTGGAGGGTCAGCTTTTTCTCGGTAATTTGGACGCCAAGCGGGACTGGGGGCATGCCGGGGACTATGTCGAGGCCATGTGGCTGATGCTTCAGCAGGAGTCGCCGGATGACTTTGTCATCGCCACCGGAGAGGCTCATTCCGTGAGGGAGTTTGTCGAAGCGGCCTTCCGGGTGGTGGGGATGGGGATTCGCTGGGAAGGCGAAGGGCTCGACGAGGTCGGTGTCGTTGCCGACTTGCCCAAGGGAACCAAGACGGCCGTCCGGGTCGGCGATGTGGTGATTCGCATCGATCCCCGCTATTTCAGACCCACGGAGGTGGATACCCTTTTGGGTGATCCTTCCAAAGCCCTCAGGGTGCTTGGCTGGGCCCCCAAGGTGTCCTTCGACGACCTGGTCGATACCATGGTCCGGGAAGATATCAAGGACGCCGACAAGGACAGGCTGTGCGACATCGCCGGGTTTCCCGTCCACCGGCACACCGATTAGGACACCGGCGGCATTCACGGCTGCCATCATTCGACCTGAGCTCAGGAGTTGCCATGCCTTCTGTCCCCCCTCCGCCCTTGACCCCACAGTCCCGAATCTTCATTGCCGGGCATCGTGGAATGGTCGGCTCTGCCATCTACCGGCGGCTTGAGATGGAGGGGTTCAATCGGTTGGTCACCCGGCCCCGCTCGGCGCTGAACCTTCTCGATCAACAGGAGGTGGAGCGGTTTTTCAGCGCCACCCCCCTTGATTATGTCGTTTTGGCCGCCGCCCGGGTGGGAGGCATCTATGCCAACCACACCTATCCGGCCTCGTTCATCTACGAAAACTTGATGATCGAAGCCAATGTGATTCACAGTGCCTGGGCATCGGGTGTCCGCCGCCTGTTGTTTCTCGGCAGCTCCTGCATCTATCCGAAAGGGGCTGTCCAGCCCATGGCCGAAGGGGTGTTGCTGACGGGGGCGCTTGAACCCACCAACGAGCCATATGCAATAGCTAAAATTGCGGGCATCAAACTCTGTGAATCCTACAATCGACAATACGGCACCGCTTTTCGGTCGGTGATGCCCACCAACCTATACGGTCCCAACGATCATTTCGATCTCGAGAACTCCCATGTTCTCCCGGCCATGATCCGAAAGTTCCACTTGGCCCGACTGGCTGCAGATGGGCGACGGAACGATATCGATAAGGACGAGGCCTGCTATGGCCCTATTCCTCCATCCATCAAAGAAGCGTTGGATCTGAACGCCCGCCGCCCCCGCCCGCGGGTGATTCTCTGGGGGACTGGGGCCCCCTACCGCGAATTCCTCCATGTGGACGACCTGGCGGATGCCTGCGTTTTCGTGATGGGGCTCGATGACGAGATCGTCGATCGGTATGCCGATCCCCGGTGCTCCCACATCAACGTGGGGACGGGGGTGGACCTCACCATCCGTGAATTGGCGATGGTCGTCGGGGACATCGTCGGTTACGAGGGCGACATCGTCTGGGATGACGACAAGCCGGACGGAACGCCTAAAAAACAGCTCGACATCGGATTGATCGAGCGGCTGGGATGGCAGCCGCGAATTCCCATCGAAGAAGGTATCCGGTCCGTCTACCGGGAGTATCGGGACGGGATCTTTAGGCGAACCCAATGAACGGACCCGAGGGATGACGGTCCCGTTGCCCCACCACCCCCCATTTGTAGAGAAAGGACATCCAATGAGCGACCTGTTTCCTGAGACGACCCAATCCATTTGCCCAACCGGGGAAGCCTTCCCCCTTCCCACAGAGTCCGATTTTGTTGAAGAGGTGGGTCGGATCCGCAAGCTGGCGGAAGATCAGCGTGCCCGGGGTCGGGAAATCGTGGTGGTCATGGGGGTGGGTTTCGTGGGGGCGGTCATGGCCGGTGTCGTGGCCGATTCCATGGATCCGGACACCGGCGACTCTCGTTATTTCGTCATTGGTATGCAGCGCCCCTCCCCCCGATCATTCTGGAAAATTCCCTATTTGAACCGGGGTGTCGCACCCGTTGAGGCCGAAGACCCGGAGGTCGCTCCTATGATCCGGCGCTGTGTGCTGGAGAAGAGTACCTTGACGGCGTCCTTTTCCTATGAGGCGCTATCCCTGGCCGATATCGTGGTGGTGGACGTTCAATGCGACTATCACAAGGAGACCCTGGGCGATGTTCGTCACGGCTTCGCGGATATCAAGGCCCTCGAAGAGAGTCTGAAGATCATCGGCGAAAAGATCCGGCCGGAATGCCTGGTGTTGATCGAGACCACCGTCCCTCCCGGAACGACGGAATATGTGGCGTATCCCATCATTAAAAAGGCATTTGAGAAGCGCAACCTGGGCCATATGGACCCTTGCTTGGCCCATAGCTTCGAGCGGGTAATGCCGGGCAAGGAGTACGTCGCCTCCATCCGGGATTTCTGGCGTGTCTGCAGTGGCGTCAACCAGACGGCGCGGCAGCGGGTGGTGTCGTTTCTGTCGGCGGTGATTAATGTGGAGGCCTACCCCCTGACGGTCCTGGACCGCCCGATCGAAAGCGAAACCTGTAAAATTATCGAAAACGCCTTCAGGGCGACCCTGCTGGCCTTTATGGACGAATGGAGCCTCTTTTCCGAGCGAAACGGAGTGGATCTCGCCAAAGTCATCGACGCCATCAAGGTCAGACCCACTCATTCCAATATGCTCTTTCCCGGTCCCGGGATCGGTGGGTATTGTCTTCCCAAAGACGGTGGTCTGGGTGTCTGGGCCTATCACACCCTCATGGGATTCGAGGACGATATCTTCAAACTGACGCCGATGGCCATCGACATCAACGACACCCGCTCCCTCCATGTTGCCCAACTGGTTCGGGATGCCTTGCGCGAGATGGGAAAGATTGTGGGCGCTTCCAAGGTGGCCTTGCTGGGAGCATCCTATCGCCAGGATGTTGGCGATACCCGGTACAGCGGATCCGAATTGATCGTTCGGAAACTCACCGAAATGGGGGGAGAGGTCACGGTTCACGACCCCTATGTCAAACACTGGTGGGAGTTGGAAAAGCAGGATCAATACCCAGCCCCGGGGCATTCCATGGCCCGGTTTTTTCGAAACCAGGCAAGCTTGACCGAAACCGTGGTTCACAAAGACCTAACGGCAGCCCTTAACGGCGTGGACGCTGTGATAATGGCCGTTGGCCACCAGGCCTACCGCGATATATCGCCGGATGCCCTGGTTGAAATGACGGGTCGGCCCGTTGCGGTCATCGATTGCTTCAACATTCTGAGTGACGCGGCCATCTATCGATATTTTGAGCTGGGATGCGAGGTGAAAGGCCTTGGGCGGGGCCATGTGAAGCGAATCAAGGATACGGTGGCCTGTCAGCCCCGTTGAGCATGTCGCCGTCACAGCGGCGGTCCGCTCCGACGCCCCGTCGGGATGACGACGGGGTCGTCTGGTTCGGCTCTCCCCCTCAGCACATGCCGCCGTTGACGGCGATCACCTGACCGGTGATATAAGACGCCTCGTCGGAACAGAGAAACCCCACGGTTTTGGCGATTTCATCCGGTTGGCCGACCCTGCCCAGAGGGATCATGGCTTTCAACTCCGCCATGGGCAGGTCCCGGGTCATGTCGGTATCGATAAAGCCGGGGGCAACGGCATTGACCCGGATACCGAATCGTCCCATTTCCTGAGCCAGGGCTCGGGTAGCCCCGATGAGCCCTGCCTTGGCCGCCGAATAGTTGACTTGGCCCCGGTTGCCGGTGATCCCGGCCACCGAGGAGATGGAGACGATGGCGCCGCTCTTCTGGCGAGCCATCTTCTTGATCACCGGTTTGGTGACGTTGTAAAATCCTTTCAGGGTCACATCCAGCACCAGATCCCACTTGGCCTCGGACATCATCATGAAGAGATCGTCCTGGGTCACGCCGGCGTTGTTGACCAGAACGTCCACCGACGGCACTTTTTTGATGATATCCTTCATGGCTGCTGCTGCCGATTCTGGATTGGCCACGTCGAAACAGACCGCCTCTCCGCTGCCGCCCGCCTCCTCGATGCACTTCAGGGTGTCGGCGGCTTGGGATTCGCCGGATCGGTAGGATGCAATGATATGATATCCTCGCTGGGCCAGTTCGATGGAAATGGCGCGGCCGATGCCCCGGTTGCCGCCGGTGACAATAGCCGTGGGCTGGGTGTCGTTACGGGATGCCATGGATCCATTCTCCTGTGTGGGGTTGATGACATGGGTGCCCGGGGAGGCGCCCGTGGTCACCGTGCGTCCGTGTCGGTGATGGAGGGGTTCTACACTACAAGGCAGAGCCTGTAAAGTCGGGGAGGGGCGAGGGATTTTCCCCATGGCCAGTTTTATCGCCGACACCGGAAGCTCCGGTCCGGAAAGAGGTGAAGGAGGGACAGATGACCGCTTTTCAATTCGAAACGGCCGGCCGGATCCTGTTCGGATGGGGTATCCTCGATCAGGGGGTGAAGACGGCCATGGAATGGGGGCGGCGGGCTCTGGTGGTTTGCGGCAGCGATCCCTCCCGGGGGCGCCTCGTCCGGCGACTTCTCGAGAAGGGGGGGCTTTCGACGGCGATCTGTCCTATCGACGGGGAGCCCACCCTGGAGAATCTGGAGGCGCTCAGGGAAGAATACGCCGTCGGGTCATGGGATTTTGTGGCGGCCATCGGGGGCGGAAGTGTTTTGGATGCCGGAAAAGCCATGGCGATTCTCCTCACCAATCCCGGACCGGCACTGGACTACCTGGAGGTCATCGGAGAGGCAAAGCCTTTTGCCAACCCCTCTCTGCCGTTGGTAGCCATCCCAACCACCTCGGGCACCGGGGCGGAAGTTACCCGAAATGCGGTTTTAACCTCCCGAAAACACAAAATTAAAGTGAGCATGCGCAGTCATCAGATGTTGCCCAGACTGGCGGTCGTCGATCCGGAATTGGCCATGACCATGCCTCCCGAGGTGACGGCCGGCACGGGTCTGGATGCCATCACCCAACTCGTCGAATGCCTTGTTTCCATCCGTGCTACCCCCATGACCGATGGATTGTGTCGGGAGGGGCTTCGACGGGGAGCCGACGCTCTGGAAAAGGCCTGGCGGGACGGAAGCGATCGTTCAGCGCGTGAATCCATGGCCGTGGCCAGCCTGATGAGCGGCATCGGGCTGGCCAACGCCGGTCTTGGCGCTGTCCATGGGTTGGCGGGCCCCATCGGCGGCCGATTCAGGGCCCCCCACGGAATCCTCTGTGCGGCCCTGCTCCCCCATGTGATAAGGGCCAACATCGCGGTCCTCAGTGACCGGTCTTCGGATCCGGGAGCCCTCCATCGATACCGGGAGGTGGCGGTTCTCCTGACGGGCAATGGTGCGGCAGATCCCAGAGATGCCATCGATTGGGCGGAAGGGACCTGCATACGCCTCAAGGTGCCGGGCCTGTCCGACTACGGCCTGAAACGGTCGGACATTCCTTCATTGGCGGGGCAGGCGGCCAAGGCCAGCAGTATGAAGGGAAATCCGGTCACACTCACCCCATCGGAGCTGGCCGATATTCTCGTCGCGGCCCTGTGAATCGGATGGTCTCTCAGCGGTCCGAAGCCAGGTCACGGGTCATTCTTTTCGGCGGTTTCGAGAAATGCCCTGATGACCGGTAAACGGCCGTCGAGGTCCCCGGGGCCGATCCAGTGAATGTCCGGATCCTTCCTGAACCATGTCAACTGGCGCTTGGCGTATCGGCGGGTGTCTCTTTTCAACAGCCTTACGGTTTCCGGCCAGTCCGCCCTGCCGGTGTCGAAGTCGACCAGGTGCCGATAGCCGATGGCCTGCATGGCTTTCAGCTCGGGCGAATATCCGGCATTCAAAAGCTGCCGGACCTCTCCAAGAAACCCATCGACGATCATCTGTTCGACCCGCTGGTCGATCCGGTCGTATAGAGCGTTTCTCTCCATGCGAAGCCCGATGGTGAAAGCCGAATACCGTGGGCATGAAAACCCCTGCTCACGTCGCAGGGCAGATAGGGGTCGGCCTGCGGCCTCTTGGATTTCTAAAGCCCGGATGATGCGAAACGCATCGTTGGGATGGATCCCGGTGGCCGCTTCCTCATCCATGCCCACGAGCCGATTGTAGAGACGGTCAATGCCCTTCTCCTCGGCTTCGGCCTTCAGACGGTTTCGGATGTCCTGGGGAGGAGAGGGGATGGGGAACAGGCCGTAGAGGAGGGATTTGATGTAAAGGCCGGTTCCTCCCACGACAATGGGGAGACGACCCCGGCGGTGGATGTCGGCGACGGCCGCACCGGCCAGCCGGGCGTAGTCGGCGGCATCGAAGGTGTCGTCCGGGTCGACCACATCGATTAAATGGTGGGGGGCCTGGGCCCGCTCCGAAGGTGTGGGTTTTGCCGTTCCGATGTCCATCCGTCGGTAGACCTGCATGGAATCGGCCCCGACGATCTCCCCTTCGAACCGTCGGGCCAGAGTGATGCCGATCCGGGTTTTGCCAATGCCGGTAGGCCCGCAGACGACGAGGATTCGTGGATGATGTCCGGCCGTGATCGTCATGGGCAGAATCCTTACCAACCCGGGGAGAGGGTGGCAACCGAAAACCGTTCCAAGGCTTGAAGACAGTGGTTTTCACGGATCGCCGGAAGTGGTTTTTCATATTGACATGATAGCCCTAATGCTATACGTATCAACTCTATTTTAAAGACCTACTTGAGTCTAAGCGGCTGTAAGCCGTAAATATTATTACCTAAAGGAGGGTATCATTAATGGCCACAGTTGAATACGAAGGAAAAAGTTTCAGCGTTGATGAAGACGGGTTCATTCAAGCCTACGAAGACGGCAAATGCGAAGAATGGATTCAGTATGTAAAGCAGCAGGAAGGTATCGAGGAGTTGACCGAGGAGCATCGCAAGGTGATCACGGTTCTCCAGGAGTACTACGAGAAGAACGGTATCGCTCCGATGGTTCGAGTCCTGTCCAAGGTGACGGGTTTCAAACTGAAACACATCTACGAACTCTTCCCGTCAGGACCGGGTAAAGGTGCCTGTAAAATGGCCGGTCTGCCCAAACCCACCGGCTGCGTCTAATGCCCAATGTCCTTTAGGCTACCGGTTCTTGATAGCCGCAGGCCCTGCGAAATCGCAGGGCCTTTTTTCGTGAGGCACGCCGATGGAAGCATTGACGGTTCAAAGCCATGCCCGGACTGAACTGATCGACATTACTGAAGCGGTGGCGGCAGCGGTCGACCGGTTGGGGGTGAAACATGGGGCGGTCCTGATTTATGTTCCCCATACCACCGGAGCGGTCGCCATCAACGAAAACGCCGACCCCACCGTTCCATCAGACATCCTCAACGTCCTGAACCGCGTCATCCCCTGGGAGGCCGACTACCGCCACTTAGAAGGCAATTCCGCCGCTCATATCAAGTCCATCCTGGTGGGGGCGTCCGAATGGGTTGTCGTTGAGGATGGGGCTCTGGCACTGGGTACCTGGCAGGGAATTTTCTTCTGTGAATTCGACGGCCCGAGACGACGGAAGGTCTGGATTCAGCCCTGCGGCGGAGGATGACGTGTGGATCCGCCTCAAGGCCCATATCATCATCGGAAACAACCATGAAAATCGATTCGACCGAAAGACAGGGAGTGGTGGCGCCGGGGGATCCTTCGGACGTCGGTGACGCCATGGACGATGAGGATCGGCGCATTCTCAATCGCATTCAATCCGACTTCCCGGTGACCCCCAGACCCTATGCCGCCATCGCAGAGGAATTGGGTCTGGAGGAAAATGATGTGTTGAACCGTGTCCGTCGGCTGAAAGCGATCGGGATCATCCGGCGGATTGGCGGCAACTGCTCACCGGATAAGCTGGGTTATGTCAGCACCCTTTGTGCAGCGAAGGTTCCGGAAGACGGGATCGATTTTTTCACCGAAGTCGTCAACCGGTTTCCCGGCGTCACCCACAACTATCTCCGGGAAAGCCGCTACAACATTTGGTTTACCATCATCGCCCCCACCGTCGACGATATCGAAGACCATCTGTCGGTCATCTCCCGGGACACCGGCGTGACGGATATTTTAAACCTGCCGGCCACCCGTGTCTTTAAGATCCGGGCCAAATTTAGGGTCTGACCCCAACGGCCCGGAGGGTTTTTCCTCACTTGGGAATCCCCGTCCATGAAATCGATCTCCATTGCCCTTGCTGCGGTTAGCTCGAGGGTCGGCCGCATCGAAGCGAATCTTGAACGAACGGCCTACTGGGCTAATAAAGCGCGTTGTCGTGGGGCCGACCTCATCTGCTTTCCCGAACTCAATATCACCGGCTACACGGCCTCGGCCTCCCTCAAGGCATCCGCTGCGCCGATTCCCGGCGACGTCACCCGTTTCCTCGAAGCCGTAGCCGAGCGGGAGGGCATCGCCCTGGTTGCCGGAGCGGCCGAAAAGGCAGCGGACGGTCATATCTATGCGACCCAGATGGCCATCCGTCCGGGGCGCCCCCTGTCC
The DNA here is from genome assembly GCA_942491115.1 of uncultured Desulfobacteraceae bacterium. Lineage (GTDB taxonomy): Bacteria > Desulfobacterota > Desulfobacteria > Desulfobacterales > UBA5852 > CALNZV01. The sequence goes on along the minus strand of CALNZV010000020.1, from coordinate 308,864 downwards.
GTCTACCGAAAAATCCATATCGCTCCCATGGAGCGCTCCCTGCTATCCGCCGGCAGTGCGGTGACGATCTTTGAGTGGCAGGGATTTCGATTGGGTATTCAACTCTGCTACGATGCCCACTTCCCGGAACTCACGACCCGAATGGCGCTCCAGGGCATCGACGTCCTACTGATTCCCCATGCCTCCCCCCGGGGCGCCCCGGAGGAAAAGCTCGATTCCTGGCACCGCCATCTTCCAGCACGGGCCTTTGACAACGGTATCTATGTCGCCGCGTGCAATCCGGTGGGATCTAACGGAGAGGGGCAGTCCTTCCCAGGGGTGACCGTGGCCTATGGTCCTGACGGCAGGCGCCTTGACGCCCGGTGCCATCCGGAAGAGGGACTGGCGATGGTGACCTTCGACAGAGATGTCCTGGATCGATGGCGCCGGCATCCCATTGCTTATTTTCTCCCCAACCGGCGCTCCGATATCTACCTCTGATTTATGGGGTCACCGGGTAACCATCCCGTTCTCTCCCGCGCCGCCGCTATCCAAACCGCCGGTCGATAGCCGATCAGCCGTCCTGACCGCCGGTCAACTCGAGATATCGCCTGTGGGAAAAGGAGATGGCCGTCCCGTCCCCCGTGGTGTCGACCACAAAGCCGAATCCGTTTAGCGTCCGGGTCATCGGGCGTCCGAGAAGAAAGTCGAGCATGTCCTCATGGGCCTTGCCGTTTTCCACAAGGACGCGCCGGAGGGCTTGGTCGTAGGTGACCATTTCCATGAGCGGGGCAGTGATCGAAGCATCACCGGGAGTGCGGTGAAGTGCCTCGGAGATGGGTGGGATCCGTCGATAGCTGCATCGGTTTTCGTGGTCATCGATGAGTTTCCAGAGCCCCTGAACGTCGCTCAACACATCCCTGCGAGTGAGTCGGCGGTCGGCGGCTATAGCTTCCAGTTCCGACGGTGCCCAGCATTTTTGGGCGAGGCACTGGGAGGGGCGGTGGTTATAGATTCGGCAACCGCAGGCCTCGGGATCGAAACAGATGCAGGTCCAGGTGCCGCTGCTTCCTTTAACCTTGATCATTTCCAGATCGGACAGGACTAGTCGGCGATGGATGTTGTCCCACACCCGCTCTCCCGCCCGGATGGTGACGAGATGCCGGGCGGGGATAAAGCCGTCGTCAACCAGGTGGCGGTCCACCGTGTGGAGGGTGGGACCGCCCTCTCTGCAGCAGGTCCCGCATCTCATACAGCGGTCCTGGTGTTGGGAATCGTTGTCTGATGCTGTCGCCATGAATCAGGTTCACCCCTCGTGAGCCAACAGGAAAGGCCGGTCGGTTGACGCCCGACCGGCCTTTGGATCAAGGTGATGCCGACGGTGGAATCGGCAGTATGTCGAGAACCCTTATGCCTTGGGCTTTACCCCGGCACGACTGTCGTCGCAGCTGTCTCCGCCGTCGGCCCGGGAATGCTCGGGATCCTCGGCCAGGGTGCAGACCGCCTCCCCGGAGGCTTCCTTTTCGACAATGCTACCGGAGACCTCGGCCGGCGTGTAATCCATCTCGGCCATGCGCTTCAGGGTGCCGAAGCGCTCGATGACCTCCTTTTCGAGGTTGATGGTCAGACGATTGGCCTCTTCGGGGAAGAGTTTGGTCAGGGAGGCATAGCGAATCTCTCCTCCCAGGAACTCCTTGAGGGTTCCGTCCGGCTCCTTGGACTCCAGAACCAACGGATTCTTGCCTTCTTTCTTGAGGTCGGGGTTAAACCGGTACAGGGGCCAGTAGCCGCTCTTGACTGCCAGAGCGGTTTCTTCCTGGCTCTTTCCCATCCCCCGTTTGATTCCGTGGTTGATGCACGGCGCATAGGACAGGATAAGGGAAGGACCATCATAGGCCTCGGCTTCCACCAGGGCTTTCATGAGCTGCTGCTTGTTGGCGCCCATTCCGACGCTGGCGACATAGACGTACCCGTAGGTCATGGCCATTCCACCCATGTCTTTTTTGGCGGTCTTCTTGCCGGAGGCGGCGAATTTGGCCACCGATCCCGTCGGGGTGGCCTTGGATGACTGCCCGCCCGTGTTGGAATAGACCTCGGTGTCGAAGACCATCACATTAATGTCTTCTCCGGATGCCAGGATGTGATCCACACCGCCGTAAGCGATGTCGTAGGCGGCCCCGTCACCTAAGAAGACCCAGTATGACTTCTTGGTAAAGAGGGAAGCCATGGAGAGGATTTCCCCCAGAACCGGGTCATCCTTGTGGGCCGGAAGCAGGGCTTTGAGCAGATCGCCGTATTTCCGGGACCCCTCGGCGTCCTTCATGTTGTCCAGCCAGCTTTTAAGGGCGTCCTTGATCTCCTGAGGGGCGCTGCCGGCGATGGCCTTCTGGGCGAGTCCCGCCAGGTGACGTCGCCGATGGAGGGTCCCTAACAGCATCCCGTAGGTGAATTCGGCCGGATCCTCGAACAGGGAGTTGCCCCAGGTGGGGCCGTGGCCGTCTTTGTTGATGGTGTAGGGGACACTGGGTGCCGAGCCGCCCCAGATGGAGGAGCAGCCGGTGGCGTTGCCGATGACCATCCGCTCACCGAACAGCTGGGTGATCAGTTTGGCATAGGGCGTCTCTCCGCATCCGGAGCAGGCACCCGAGAACTCGAGAAGGGGCTGGACGAACTGGCTTCCCTTGACGGTGTTGCGTTTGACGAGGTCGTCACGGACCGGCAGCGAGGACGCGTACCGTTGGTTGGGGACTTGCGCCTCCATCTGGGTTTCCAGGGGCTTCATGACGAGGGCTGGCTTTTTGGCCGGGCAGATATCCGCACAGTTGCCGCAGCCCATGCAGTCCTGGCTGAACACCTGGATACGGAACTGGTATTCTTTGAGCTCTTTGCCGACTGCCTTTTTGGCTTCGAAACCGGTCGGGGCCTTTGCGGCCTCGTCCTCGGTCAGGAGAACCGGCCGGATTGCCGCGTGGGGGCAGACCATGGCGCACTGATTGCACTGGATACAGTTGTCCATGACCCACTCGGGTATCACGATGGCCACGCCGCGCTTTTCGTACTGGGTGGTGGCCACCGGGAAAATGCCGTCGGGCGTGAAGGCGCTGACCGGCAGCTTGTCCCCCTGCTGGGCGAGGATGGGGTTCATCACATCCCGAACAAACTCGGGAAGATCCGCTTCGGCCTGGGAGCCGGCACCGGTCGCGTCGGCCCATGAATCCGGATAGGTGACCTCGATGAGATTGTCCAGGGTGCGGTCGACGGCATCCCAGTTCATCTGAACGATTTTGTCGCTCTTTTTGGAGAACAGCTTGTGGATCTGGTCCTTCAGGTATTTGATGGCTTCATCCACGGGGATCACGTTGGCCAGTTTGAAGAAGGCCGTCTGCATGATCATGTTGATCCGACCGCCGAGACCTACCTCGCCAGCAATCTTGACGGCATCGATGGTGTAGAATTTGAGCTTTTTTCTGGCGATGGTCTGGCACATGGCCGCCGGCAGTTGGTTGGCCATGTCTTCGATTGTCCAGGGAGAGTTCAGCACGAAGGTGCCGCCGTCCTTGATGCCCTCCAGCACGTCGTAGAGGTGGACATAGCTGGATTTGTGGCAGGCGACGTAGTCGGCCGCATCGATGAGATAGGTGGACTGAATCGGTTTTTTCCCGAAGCGCAAGTGGGAGATGGTGATCCCGCCTGATTTCTTCGAGTCGTAGGCGAAGTAGGCCTGAGCATACATGTCGGTGTTGTCGCCGATGATTTTGATGGCGCTCTTGTTGGCCCCGACGGTTCCATCGGCGCCAAGTCCCCAGAACTTGCAGGCGACGGTGCCTTCCGGGGCGGCATCGAACTTCTCCGCCACCTCGAGAGAGGTGTTGCTGACATCGTCGGTGATGCCAACGGTGAAGTGATTTCTCGGTGCATCGGCTGCCATGTTGTCGACAACGGCTTTGACCATGGCCGGGTTGAACTCTTTGGAGCCCAGACCGTAGCGGCCGGCGAGTATCTTGGGGGTCTGCGCCTTTTCCATGAAGGCCGTGCAGATGTCCAGATAGAGGGGATCGCCCAGGGCGCCGGGTTCCTTGGTGCGGTCGAGGACCGTCAATGTTTTCACGCTTTCGGGCAGGATGTCGAAAAAATACTCTGGAGCAAAGGGACGGTAGAGACGGACCTTCACGAGACCGATTTTCTCTCCTTGGCCCACGAGAACATTGACAACTTCCTCGATGGTTTCGCAAGAAGAACCCATGGAGACGATCACGTTCTCGGCCCCGGGGTGCCCCACATAGTCGAAGGGCTTGTAAGCGCGGCCGGTCAGCTTGGTGACTTTCTCCATGTAGTCCAGGACAATTGCCGCGGTTTTTTCATAGTATGGATTGGCCCGCTCTCGTCCCTGGAAGTAGATATCCGGGTTTTGAGCAGTCCCCCTGAGCTCCGGGCGTTCAGGGTTGGCGCCCCGTGCCCTGAACGCCGCCACGGCGTCCATGTTGACGAGACCCTTCATGTCTTCGTAATCGATCATCTCGATTTTCTGAATTTCATGGCTGGTGCGGAACCCGTCGAAAAAATGGAGGAAAGGAACGCTCGATTCGATGGCGGCAAGATGGGCGACCAGTCCCAGGTCCTGGGCCTCCTGGACCGACGCGGAGGCCAGCATAGCAAACCCGGTCTGGCGAACGGCCATGACATCCTGATGGTCACCGAAAATAGACAGGGCATGGGCCGCGATCGCCCTTGCCGTGACATGAAATACCCCCGGCAGCAATTCCCCGGCGATCTTGTACATGTTTGGCACCATCAGCAGGAGGCCTTGGGAAGCCGTGAAGGTGGTGGTGAGGGCACCGGCGGCCAGGGCACCGTGAACGGCGCCCGCAGCACCCGCTTCGGATTGCATCTGGCGGACCGTCATGTCCAGATCAAAAATGTTTTTTCGTTCCTGGGCGGCCCACTCATCGGCGATTTCACCGATGGGGGAGGAGGGGGTGATGGGATAGATTGCGGCGACATCGCTCATTGCGTATGCCACATGCGCCGCAGCAGTGTTGCCATCAATGGTTTTCATTTTTTTGGCCATTCGACTACTCCTTTTATGGTTTTTTAAGACCATCGCATCCATGGGTGTGGATAGCGATTTTTTCTGAGTCCTCAGGGAGAAGAAATGTTATCAATTACTACAATGCCTATTTGTTGTAAAGCTAAAAGGCCGGATGCTCCCCAGGCCCCGACACTGCCGACTCACGACGGCTGAGTCTCCAGAACCGATGACCGGTCGACCGCGAAGAGGCCTGTCAGGATTAACATGGCCCCAATGATCCCCAAAGGCAGTGTAAAACTGCCGAGAGTGTCATAGGCGACCCCTGCCAGAATGGGAGAGATGGCGGCGGGGATATTGGAGGAGAACAGCCAGCCGTAGAGTTGCCCCACCCGTTCAGCTCCCCAGTTTCTGGCCGCTGTGGATGCATAGATGACCAGAACGCCCCCATAGTTGAACCCCGTTAGCACGGCGAAGGTCTGAAGCCCCATGGAGGAGGTGAGCACCAGAGGAGAGCCTGCCAGGACGGTTCCCTGGAAAAGAAGATTGGCTCGGACGGCAGTTGCCGAACGCATCCGGTCGAAGAGCCAGCCCCAGGTAATCCGGCCTGCGGCATTGGCGATAGCAAACAGGGACACGGCCATGATACCGGACTCCAGGCTGGCGCTTCTGAATAGCTCCTTAAGGTTGGCGTTGACGGCAAATCCGGCGGCCAATCCGGTAAACATGGCGACATAGAGCACCCAGAAGCGGCGATCCACCAGAACGTTCCGGTTGCTTCCAACCGGCGGGCGGGTGCCGGTGTCGGGGGGATTCTCCATGGTCAGCCCGCCGGCGACCACCAATGCGACAAAGGCACACCCGAAGATGGCAAATGTGTCAAAAGGAGAAGCGCCCGGTCTGCTCATCAGCCACCCCCCAATCTGGCTGACCAGGGCGGCGCCTCCTCCGAATCCAGAGACGGCAACGCCGGTGACAAGGCCTTTGTGATCCGGAAACCAGCGGATGCAGGTTGCAATGGGAACGATGTAGGCAAATCCCACCCCCACCCCGGCGACAAGACCAATGCCCAGAAGGGTGAAGAGGAAATGATAGCGCCCAAGGCTGGCCAGGAGCCATCCTCCCCCAAACAGAATTCCACCGATGACGGCACACACCCGAGGGCCCAGCCGGTGCAGGAGGCCCCCGGTGACCATCATGGTGGCCGGAAAGGCAAAATAGAAAAGGGAAAAGGGCAGCTGGACCGTGCTCTGCAACATACCGGTCAGGGATTTTATCGGGTGGACATAGACCGACCAGGAGTAGATTGCGCCGAGGCACATCTGCATCAAAAGGGCGCTGAGAAGAATCAGATAGCGCTTCATGGGGTCAGCTCTCTCCGGCGATGGGGGTTTCCGTTTCATCGTGGGCCCAAAAGACCGGATCGGTGACCCTGAGCCTCCTGGCGCTCTGGGTGCCATAGGGAGGTCGTCCTCTAAGTGTTGGATCGTCATCTGAGCGTTCGGTGGCAATGGGGGGCTATCCACCGGCACCTCCGATGCGTCTTCGGCAGCCAGGGTCACAACGTTGCCTCGAACGGTGTTCTTTTCGGTGGGAGGTGTGCAGGGGCCCAAGGCGTTGACGGCGGTGAAGACACTACCCATTGGGGCCGTTATCATGTGGAGGCTTCCCAAAAACCAGCGGCAAATGCCAACATATCCGTTATACGTGACGGCGCCTGTTGGAAACAGCGGCCAGGATCCGCCTCAGATGCCTGCCATTTATCTGTTGAGCCCAATAGGGGGATACTACCCCGTCGAATCCAGGCTGCGCTTCACGCCATCGGTAGCCCCTGATGATGGGGTGATAAGACCGATCCTCTGCCGGCTATCGGTTCCCCGGCAGCCTCACTGTCAGGACAGGCACCTCCGAGCGGCGAACCACCCGCCGCGCCGTGCTTCCCATCAGGGCGCCGGCCAGCCCTCCGATACCGTGGGTCCCTATGACGATCACATCGAAACGCCCTGAATCCGCCATTCGAAGGATCTCCTCGGCAGGGTGTCCGCTGCCGGCTTCGGTTTCGTCCACCAGCAGATCGCATTCAGGCGAGTCGGCGGATATTTGACGACAAAAATCGGCCATGCGGGATTTCATGGTGTCGATAAATTCTCCGGTACGTCGGATTTTGATATCTTCCAGTCCTTGTTCGCCGATGAAATCGGCAATCATTGAGGAGGCGTTGGGAGAAAAGTCTTCGATCACGTGAAAGAGGGTGATGTTGGCATCGAATTTGCTGGCCAGAGCCGCGGCAAACCCGAACGCATGCTTTGAGTGTTCAGACAGATCCGTGGCATGAAGAATGCGTTTGATAGTGGGTATCATATGGTCTTTTCCCTATGGAATGGATGATGAAGACGGCCGGCATTCCCTGGAGGGTCATGACCGACGGCGTCTGGCCATGGCCTCGACCAGGTGGACCACTTCGATGCGATCCCCCCGCTGGAGGGCTCCCCCTCGCAGTTGCATCACGCACCCGGGGCATTCCGTGACCAACAACTCGGCGCCGGTCGAAGCGACGTCATCGAGCTTCCGTTTCAGAATCTGTTCGGATATGGAGGGAAATTTGCTGGAATAGGTGCCGCCGAATCCGCAGCAGGTCTCCTCTTCGGCTGCGGGAACGAAATCGTACCCCGCTTTTTGAATCAACGCCTGGGGGGCATGGCGGACCCCCATCCCCCGGCAAAGATGGCAGGGGGCATGATAGGTCACCTTGGCTCCGGATCCCTGGAATGCCTCCGGGGAGATATCAAGCACATCATTTAGCAGGGTGCTGAAGGAGACGACCTTCTCGGCGAACCGCTCCGCCGGTTTCTTTAGGGCATTCGATCCGGCCAGAAGGCGGGAATAGCCATGCTTCAGATGGGAGGCGCATGAGGCACAGAGGGTGACGATATGGTCTATGGAATCCACATCGAAGGCGGCGATGTTCTGCCCGGCAACGGATTTGGCGGCCTGTGTTTCACCCATCATCTGCACCGGCAGCCCGCAGCAGGACTGATTCATGGGAAAGGTGACGGCGACGTCCTGGTCCGCTAAAAGCCCTACCGCCTCCTTCAGCTGTTCGGGGTAGACGAAATCCTGGACACAACCGGAGAACAGCGCCACCCGCAATCGTGGGGTCTCGACCCGTCGCCTGATGGAGGGCCAGATGTCCCTGAAGGGTTTGTCGGCGATCGCCGGCAACCGTCTGAAATTGTGCTCTTTGGCAAATGCCATGGGCAGGTGCCGCAGGTAGGGCGTACCCCCGGTGGCGGGTTTCTGGGCCACCTGTGCCCCTCTGAGCAGACTGTGGAAAAGTTTTCGGCTCTTCAGCACTTTGGCCAGCATGAGGCTTTTGATGGGATGGCCTTCTTCATCCTGAATACGGGTGTGGATATCCTTGATCAGACGGGGCAGGTCGATGCCCGCCGCACAGACCGCTTTGCACGCTTCGCAGTTGATGCAGTTCTGGACCAGATTGCGCGCCTTGTCCCGGCCGTGAAAGAAGTAGGTGAGGATCAGTCCGATGGCCCCGATGTAAATATGGCCGTACTGGTGGCCTCCGACCATGCGGTACACCGGGCAGACATTCGCGCATGCGCCGCATCGGACACATCGAAGGACTTGGGAGAAAACCGGATCTTTGGCCAGTTCCCGCCGACCGTTGTCCAGAAAAACGATGTGCATCACCTTTTTGTTTTCCGGCGCGCTCTCGCAGGCATTGGGGCCGGTGATCCAAGTGGTGTAGGAGGTAATGGCCTGGCCGGTGGCATTTCGAGGCAGCACCTTGAGGATCTTGAGGGCATCGGAGAGGGTGGGGACCAGTTTCTCCAACCCCACCAGGGCCACGTGAACCCGGGGAAGGGTTGTGACCAGCCTGGCGTTGCCCTCGTTGGTGGTCAGTCCGATGGTGGCGGTGTCTGCGATGGCGAAGTTGGCCCCCGAGATTCCCATGTCCGCCTCGACGTATTTGCGGCGAAGCTCCCGCCGGGCGACCTTGACCAACCGCTCGATTTCGCTATCCTGGGCCTTGCCCGTCACCTCCGTGAACAGGTCCGCCACCTGATAGCGGGAGAGGTGAATGGCCGGCATGACCATATGGGAGGGGCCTTCTCCCCGAAGTTGAACGATCCATTCTCCCAGATCGGTTTCGGTCACTTCCAAGCCGGCAGCTTCCAGGTGATGGTTCAATAGGGTTTCTTCAGCCGTCATCGACTTTGATTTGACAATGGCACGAACCTGGTTGTCCCGGGCGATTTGGGTGATGATGTCGTTGGCCTCCTGGCCGGTCCGGGCCAAGTGGACATGGATGCCGATGCCCTCGGCCCTGTCCTTGAAGGCGGCAAAAAGCGCGTCCATCCGGGAAACGGCGGCATCCTTGGCAGCGGCTACATCGTCGACCAGACGGTCGATGTCCATGCCGGCGAATGCGTTGGCCCTGCTGTCCCGGTAGGCAACCGCGAAGCGGTCCATGGCCTCGCGGAGGAATCGGTTGTCGAGGGCTTTTTTGACCTCGGCGGTATAGCCTTTCAAGTCGGTGGTGTCCTGCATCAGGCATCCTCCATGATCAGTATATGCAGCTCAAGGGGACCGTGTACCCCGATTGCCAGGATCCGTTCGATGTCCGCCGTGCGGCTGGCCCCCGTGATGAAAGCGGTGTAGTTCGGCGATGATCCCATGAGGGCTGTCAGCTCCGGCTCCAAGTCGACGGCCGTTTGCCGGATTCGACTCATGGGAAGGGCCGCCACATGGATTTCGCTGACCATGGTGGCCAGCCGGAGGGATTCGTCCTTAGAATCGATCACCAGGGTGCCGGTTTCGGCAATGCCGTAGTCGGCGATGGTGAATCCGATGTCGATTCCGGATAGATGCCCTCTCAAAGAGCCCCGGGTTATCCCGATTCCCCGGTTTTCGCAGAGATCTTCGAGAAGGCGGCCGCCGTCATCGTCGAGGGCGGGGGCAGCGATCCACTTTTTCTGTTTCTGGTCGCACAACGCCTCCGCATCGACCGACAGCGGGGCGTCGCACCCCGATGCCAGCAGCTGACAGGCGTCTTTTTTTTCACACAGGTTCACCGTGTAGGCGATAGCGTCCTTGACGGAAGGGACGGTCGATACGATGGCGGATACCTTCTCGGCGGCGGCCGTGAAGGCGGTCTTCAACTCGGTGGGGCTGCCCATGACGGTCTCCTAAGGGTTGTGGGGGCATCAGAAACAACGTCCGGCCGGCCGACACCGCTCCATTGCGGAGCGGTGTCGGCCGGAAGTGCGGATCGGAAAGGCTGCCATGTAGACGGCGTCGACTAGCCTCCGAAGAAGATGCCGGGCAGCCAGGTGATCAAGGCCGGGAAAAAGCTCAGAAGCAAAAGCCCGATTAACTGCAGAAACACGAAGGGGATGATGCCTTTATAGATATGCATCATCGTATACTCTTCCGGTGCGACCCCTTTGAAATAGAAAAGCGCGTAACCGAAGGGCGGCGTCAGAAAAGAGGTCTGCAGATTCACACACATGAGAATAGAAAACCACAGGGGGTTGAAATCCAGCTCCATGGCGATCGGCATGAAGATGGGCACGGTAACCAAAAGGATGGCAGCCCAGTCGATGAACATACCCATCAGAAAGACGATGAGCATCATGATGGTGAGAACCACCCAGCGGTTAAGTCCGCTGCCGATCAGGAGATCGGCGACCACGTCGCCGCCGCCCATGCTGAGAAAGACCGAGCTGAAAAACTTGCCTCCGATGAACAGCATCATGACCATCGATGTGGTTTTCAGAGTAGCGAAGCAAGAACTCTTGATGACTTCCCAGGTGAGCTTCCGGTTGAAGAACGCCAGAATCGCCGCACCGGAGGCCCCCATGCCGGCCGCCTCGGTCGGCGTGGCAACGCCCGCCAGGATGGTGCCCATGACCGCGAGAATCAAGGCAAGGGGCGGCACCAGACTCTTTAGCGTCATTCCCCATTTCTGGCCGGCTGAATACTGACCGGCTTCTTCTTTTGAAATCGGAGGGCCGATTTCAGGGTTGAGGTTGCAACGAACAAGGATATAGGCGAAGTAAAGTCCCGACAGCAGCATCCCCGGGAAAATAGCGCCGGCGAAGAGGTTGCCGACCGTGGTTTCCTTGAGTCCGGTCAATCCCCCGTAAACGACCATCATGATGGAGGGCGGGATCAGAATCCCCAGCGTGCCGGCAGCGCAGATGATGCCGCTGGTGATCTCTTTCTGATAACCTTTCCGCATCAGGGCGGGAGTCGCCAGAAGCCCCATGGCGACCACGGAAGCGCCGATAATGCCCGTCGTGGCGGCAAACACCGTACAGACCACGACGACCGCCAGACCCAACCCACCCTTGACGCTGCCCAGAACCACGTACAGGGCCTCGAAGAGCTTGTCGCTCACCTTGGAGCGGTCCAGCAGCTGGGCCATAAGGATGAACAGTGGGATGGCCACCAGGACGTAGTTGTTCATGACGCCCCAGGCATTGTTGACAAACAGGTCGAACAGGCCGGGGATATAAAAACCGTTGTCAATCAGTCCGAAAAGGGTCGCAATCGCAGCCAGCGTATAGGCCAGTGGATGGCCGAGGGTGATGGCCAAAATCAGCGACCCAAACATTGCCAATGTCATGAATTCTAAGCTCATTGTCGCTTACCTCACCCCTTCGCGCTTGCCTCGTAATACCTCGATATTGTGGAATAGGTTGCTGATCCCCTGGATCAGCAGAAAGATGAACGCCACTGCCATTATGATTTTGACCGGATAGATGGGCGGTGCCCAACTGGTGGAGTTCAACTCCCGGCCTGCCAGGGACGTGGAGGCAAACTTCACGGCCCAGATGGCCAGAAGGCTCATACACGGAAGAAAGAAAACCAGATTGGTGAAGATGCCGATCACTGCCTGTGCTTTGCCTGGCAGTCTCGATGTGAAGATATCCACCCGGACATGACCGCTATGGACGTCGCAGTAGGACAGTCCCAGCATATAGTGAATGCCGTAGAGGAAGGTCGTCATTTCAAACCCCCAGGTGGTCGGCGCATTGAAGGCGTAGCGCATGACCACCTCGTAGATGACAACTCCCAGCAGTGGCAAGGCCAGGAGAGAGCTGACCTCCCCCTGCTTGATGTTGAATGTGTCGATTGCCTTCGATAGGGTTCCCAGCATTGTTTTTCGTCCTTCTCGCGGCTCGCCATCGGCGGTGGCCGTCTCGTATTGCCAGCGTGCTGTGGGATTGGAGGCGCGCAGTGTCGTGCGCCTCCAACTCATGGCCTGGCGGTTATGTTGGATGGTCGTTCCCGGAGTCGGTTACTCCGTGGTTCGGCCTCCGATGAACGTCTCGTACGGCCAAGGCGTCACTCCCGATCGGGCGTCACGCCAATCGGCGAACTCTTCGGTGAAGGCTTCCTGGGAATCCATCACCTTCTTGACGTCCGGGTACTTGGTTTTGAGGTTGTCGATATAGGCCTTGGTGGTTTTTCGGAATTCGATGATGGTTTCCTTGTCCATTTTCACGATTTCCACCTTCTCTTTGAACAGGCGGATGGCTTCTGCGTTCAGCCCGTTGACCCAGTTGTAGCTCCACAGTTGGGTTTCCCTGGCGCAGATGTCGATGATCCACTTGAGGTCTTCGGGGAGTTTGTCGTAGGCGTCCTTGTTGAAGAAGAGAGCGCACTGAATGCCCGGCTGATGAACACCCGGCTGAATGGCGTATTTGGTGATCTCGTCGAAACCCATGGGGTAGTTGATGGCCGGTGAGGAAAATTCCGCCGCATCGATGACGCCCCGCTCGAGGGCCAGATAGACTTCGCCGCCGGGCAGCGGGCTGACCGAGGCGCCCAAGCTGTTCATGATGTCCATATACCAGCCCGGAGTCCGGACCCGCATGCCTTTGAAATCTTCCATCTTGGTGGCGCGTTTGTTGGAGAAGAGGCCCATCTCCTGGCCGCATTGACCGCCGGGCAGGGCGAACAGGTTGAACTGGCCGTAGATTTCCTGCATCAGTTCCATCCCGCCCTTCTCGTAGAGCCAGATGTTGTAGCCTTCGCCGTCGAGGCCGAAAGGCACGGAGGCGAAAGCGACGAACGCCTCGTTTTTACCCTTCCAGTAGCCTGGCCAGTCGTGGCCGACCTGGGCAGACCCCTGGCTGACGGCATCGAAGGTCTGCATGGCGGGAACCAGTTCGCCGGCGGAGAACGGCTTGATATCCAGTCGGCCGGCACTGGCCAACCGCACGCTGTCGGCAAAATGGACGGCGATGTCATAGAAAAGGAGACCCTTGGACCAGGGCATGACCATCTTCCAGCGAATTTTTTCATCGGACGGCTTGAACGAAACTCGCTTTGCAATGTCATGGCGTGAATCCTCACCGAACTTACCTCGTTTGCTCTGGGCAAACGCTATGGAAACGGTGAGGCAAATAGCAAGCAGAATTGTCAAACCGATAGTGAATTTTCTTTTCATTTTACCCTCGCTTGTTGATGAAGTGTTTGAAAATTGGCCCTTGCGGGTCAAGTCCCCGAAAACAGACAACTCCACATTCGTTGCCGATTGTTAACAACGGTTCTGGATACCGAATTCTCACCCCCTTTCATCGCAGCCCCTACCAACCCGAGGCGGTGATCCGTGCAAGATGTCATGGAGTGGCCTCGATGGTCTGGTAAAAATTGGTATTACCATTGGTATTTAAATCGAAATTTATTGTCAAGAAAAAAATGCTTGATCTAAAAATATTCCAGTGCTATTAGGCAGATAAGTGCAGACGAGTGCACATGAAAAGCGGGTACGGCTAACATACCGTATCCCCTGCAAAATTATTGGTCATACCAATATCCGCGATCGCTGATCCCGGCGGTTCGCGCAAAGGAGGCATCAATGCTGTCAACGTCCCTGCTGAAGGCCTTTTCCGATGTATTGGGAAAGGAATCGGTGATGATCCAGGACGCGGATCGCGTCACCTATTCATACGACGCCGCTGTTCTCGAACCCACCATGCCCGCGGCCGTCCTTCGCCCCACCAACAGCGACCAACTCAGTCAGGTGGTCCGTCTGTGCAACGAAAACCGGATTCCCATGACGGTCCGGGGTGCCGGCACCAATTTGAGCGGCGGGACCATTCCCCTTCCCGATGGGGTCGTGGTGTTGACCAACGGACTCAACAAGATTCTCGAAATCAACGAGGCCGATATGTACGCCGTGGTTCAGCCCGGAGTGGTGACCGCAAAGTTCGCCGCCGCGGTAGAGGCCAAGGGGCTCTTCTACCCGCCCGATCCCGGCAGTCAGGCCGTCTCCACCCTGGGGGGGAATGTGGCGGAGAACGCCGGGGGGCTTCGAGGGCTCAAATACGGAGTCACCTCCGACTATGTGATGGGGCTCCAGTTTTTCGACGTGAACGGCGATCCGGTCAAAACCGGTTCCAAGACGGTCAAGTGCGCCACCGGTTACAATCTGACCGGCCTGATGGTGGGGTCCGAGGGAACCCTCGGGGTCTTCAACGAGATCACGCTGAAGCTCATCCCGTTTCCCGCCCACCGCAAGGCCATGATGGCCATGTTCGATGGGGTGGACAAGGCTTCCGAGGCGGTGGCCGCCATTATCGCCAACCGGATCGTCCCGGCCACATTGGAGTTTTTGGACAACTTTACCATCAGGGCCGTGGAGGACTTCAGTCATGCGGGTCTGCCGACCGATGCCGCGGCCCTTCTCCTCATCGAGGTGGACGGTCATCCCGCTCAGGTCGAGGAAGATGCCGGGAAGGTCGAATCCATCTGCCGCGAGATGGGGGCGACGGGCATCCGGGTCGCTGCGGACGATGCGGAGCGCGACAAGGTCTGGTCGGCTCGGCGTGCGGCGCTGTCCGCCCTTGCCAAGCTAAAGCCCAGTCTGGTGCTTGAAGATGCCACGGTTCCCCGAAGCAAGATTCCTGAAATGGTCAAGGCCATGCAGGACATTGCCAAACACTACGATGTGCCCATTGGAACCTTCGGCCATGCCGGAGACGGCAACCTCCATCCCACCATTCTGACCGACAAGCGGGACAAGGCGGAGTGGGCACGAGTGGAGAAAGCCATCGAAGCCATATTCGACAAGGCCCTTTCCCTGGGGGGCACCCTGTCCGGGGAACACGGCACCGGCATCGCCAAGTCCTGCTTTCTGGAAAAAGAAACCAGTCAAGCCACCATCGCCCTTTCCCGTCGGATGAAAGCGGCCCTGGATCCGAACAACATTTTAAATCCGGGCAAGATCATAGGAGGGTGACATGGCGGAAGTCAAACAACTGGTCACGCTGATGCGGGACCTCGAAGACCAACTGGTGGTCTGCATGCGTTGCGGCATGTGCCAGTCCGTGTGCCCCCTGTTCGAGCAGACCGGCCTCGAGTCGGATGTGGCCAGGGGGAAGCTGGCCCTTCTGGACGGGCTCTTGAAAGAAATGTTCGACGATGCCGAAGGGCTTCAATCGCGCCTTAACAAGTGCCTGTTGTGCGGATCCTGCGCCGCCAACTGTCCCAGCGGCGTCAGCGTTACCGAGATTTTCATGAAAGCACGGGCGATTCTTGCCGGCTACACCGGCCTGACCCCGGCAAAGCGGCTGATTCTAAGGGGAATGCTGGCCAACCCCGTGCTTTTCGATCGAATGGCCGAGTGGGGCGGACGGTTTCAGAAGCTGTTGACGAAACCGGTCAACGATGTCGTGGGAACCTCCTGCGCCCGGATGGCGTCTCCCCTATTGGAGGGGCGGCATTTCAAGCTTCTGGCTCCCATGCCGTTTCACCGGCAGAAACCCTCCATGTCGACTCCTGCAGGGAAAAGCGGTGTGCGTGCGGCGTTTTTCGTGGGCTGCCTGTTAGACAAGATCTATCCCCAGATCGCCAAGGATGCCATCCGGGTCCTCGACCACCACGGGGTAGGTATTTTCATGCCCCCCAATCAGGGGTGCTGCGGGATACCGGCGGTGTCGTCCGGGGACACCCGAACCTTCTCGAGGTTGGTCCGTCACAACATCGGGTTGCTTAAAAGCGAGCCCTACGATGTTCTGGTGACGGCATGCGCTACCTGCACGGCCACCATCAAGGAGGTCTGGCCCAAAATGATCGGAGATGAGGACCCCTCTTTGTCCCGGGCCGCTGAGGATGTGGCGGAAAAGACCATGGACATCAGCCAATTCCTCGTCTCCCGGCTCGGCATCGAGGCCCTGCCGGCGGCCGACGGGGCGGCTGCCGCTGTGGTTACCTACCATGATCCCTGCCATCTGAAAAAATCCCTCGGCGTGTCGGCCGAACCCCGCGCACTGATCAATGCCAGTCACGGCCATCGGTTGGTGGAGATGCGCGATGCGGACCGCTGTTGCGGAATGGGGGGGAGTTTCAACCTGCAGCATTATGACATTTCGTCCAACATCGGCCGTTTGAAGCGCGACAATATCGTCGCTACGGGATGCAAGACGGTGGCCACCAGTTGCCCTGCCTGCATGCACCAGCTCTCCGATGCATTGTCCCAGGCCGGCGACCGGATTGCGGTGAAACACCCGATCGAACTCTATGCAGAAACCCTATCATGACATGGCACAGCTCAAGCCCATAAAGCCGAAGCGCATTTCAGATCAGGTCTACGAACAGCTGCGGGAACTCATTTTCAGAGGAGAGTTCAAGCCCGGGGATAAGATTTTAACCGAGCGGGAACTCTCCAAGGAACTCAACGTCAGTCGCACCTCGGTGCGAGATGCCATCAACAAGCTGGTGGTCATGGGGCTGCTCGAGCAGAAGCAGGGGCAGGGAACCTTTGTCCGGTCCCCTGAGCCCCATGACAGCGGGTTGCTGGCCCAGGCCATGGAATCCCAGGACGCCACTCTCGAGGATCTCCTGGAGGTGCGGATGGGGATGGAGTGCAACGCAGCAGCATTCGCGGCCCAGCGGGCGAACGACAAGGATATCGCTTTCCTGAAAAAAAGCCTCGAAGAGATGCGGGCGGAGGTCAAGGACGGTCGTCTCGGAACCGAGGCCGATGTGACCTTTCACATGGCCATATCCTACGCCACCCACAATCCAGTCCAGGTGTATCTCATGAAGCGGTTCTATGATTTTCTCTTCCACGGCATTCGAGAAAACCTGGTGCACCTTTACGAGACGCCCAAGAACGTCGATCTCATCATCGACCAGCACAATGCGATCTTCGAGACGATCCAGGCCCATGATCCGGAAAAAGCCTACCACGCTATGAAAGATCACATCTCCTACGTGTTGAACTTCTTCAAAGACCGGCCCCCCAGGCACCATTGAGGTTTCCTCCCCGACCGCCATTTTTTGCTCCGCAATGAGCGGTCGATCCGGCGTTACGCCTTCCGGGGCACCCACTCCCTTCTCTTCCCGCTGCCATTAGAAAAAAACCGCCACCGTCTGCCCTTGGGCAACCCGGTGGCGATCATACCGTCGAATGAGGGTCTCTTTTGGCGATCAAAGAAGTCCGCTGAAGAAGTCGTTTCCCTTGTCGTCCACAAGGATAAAGGCGGGGAAATCCACGACGGTGATCTCGAAGATGGCTTCCATGCCGAGTTCCGGGTATTCCAGCACCCGAACCTGGGTGATGCATTCCTTCCCGAGCCGGGCGGCCGGTCCACCGATGGATCCCAGGTAAAAGCCGCCGTATTCCCGGCAGGCATCGGTGACCTGCTTGGAGCGGTTTCCCTTGGCCAGCATCACCATGGAGCCGCCTCGGGCCTGGAAGATGGGCACATACGGATCCATGCGGGCGGCGGTGGTCGGGCCGAAGGATCCCGATGCATAGCCGTCGGGGGTCTTGGCCGGGCCGGCATAGTAGATGATATGGTTTTTGATGTAGTCGGGGAGATCTTCCCCCCGGTCGAGCCGTTCTTTGATCTTGGCGTGGGCGATATCCCTGGCGACAATGATCTTTCCGGTGAGCAGCAGGGGGGTTGCCACCGGATAGCGGCTCAGGGTGGAACGGATTTGATCCATGGCTTGGTTGAGGTCGACGGCAACGGCATCGGTGGCCTCAACCGCCGGTTCTGGCAGATAGTCGGCCGGCTGGGTTTCCAGTTGTTCCAGAAAGACGCCTTTGGCGGTGATCTTGGCCTTGATGTTCCGGTCGGCGCTGCAGCTGACCCCTATGCCGATGGGGCAGGAGGCCCCGTGCCGGGGGAGGCGCACGACCCGGACGTCATGGCAGAAATACTTGCCCCCAAACTGGGCGCCGATTCCCAGATCCCGGGACACGGTGAGGAGTTTTTCCTCGAGTTCGACATCGCGGAAAGCGTGGCCTCCCTCGCTGCCTCGGGTGGGCAGGGTGTCGAGGTACCCTGCCGATGCCAGCTTTACGGTTTTTAGCGTCATCTCTGCCGAGGTGCCCCCGACCACAAACGCCAGGTGGTAGGGCGGGCAGGCCGCCGTTCCGAGGGATTTCATCTTTTCGGTCATAAACCCCACTAAGGTGTCGGAATTGAGAACGGCTTTGGTTTCCTGGTAGAGGTAGGTTTTATTGGCGGAGCCTCCGCCCTTGGCGATGAAGAGAAACGTGTAGGCGTCCCCCTTGGTGGCATAGAGCTCGATCTGGGCCGGGAGATTGCAGCCGGTGTTCTTTTCCTCGTACATGGTCAGCGGCGCATTCTGGGAATACCGGAGGCTGCTCCGGGTGTAGGCGTTGAAAACCCCTTCTGAGAGAGCGGCTTCGTCGGTGTCGCCCGACCAGACCCGCTGCCCTTTTTTCCCCATGATGATGGCGGTCCCGGTATCCTGACACATGGGAAACTGCATTTCTGCCGAAATCACGGCATTCTTCAACATTTCGAGGGCGACGAACCGGTCGTTCTGGGACGCTTCAGGATCGTCTGTGATACGCTTGAGAGCCGCCAGATGGGCCGGTCGGTAAAGGTGGGACACATCCCGGAAGGCGGTTTCCGCCAGCAGGGTCAGGGCTTGGGGCGCCACGGTAAGAACCGTTTGTCCCTCGAAGGACTTGACCGTCACATGGTCTTCGGTCAGGCAGCGATAGGGCGCAGGGTCGGGGCCCAGGGGGTACATGTCTTGAAACGTGAACTCCGGCATCTGACGACGTCTCCTCTCTTCTTGGGGGGGGGCCGGTCTCCGGCGGATGGGGCGGAGAGGCCCGCGCGTTGATCAAAATAAAAACCTGGGTGAAAACCCGGTAAAAAGCAAGGGGAAAATGACCCCGGCAGAGGTTTCGGAGGCGAATCAGTCGGCAGTTGACCGTGTCGCGGATGCGTCATCGGGGAGTTCCCCCCGGGGAGAGAATTTGACGGATCTTGTCATCCAACTGTTTCATGTTGAACGGTTTTTGGATGAAATCGTTGCAGCCCCGCTGAAGGATTTCGGTGGCTTCACCGCTGATGCTGTTGCCGCTGGCCAGGAGCACGTTGATGTCGGGATCGATTTCCCTGAGGGCATCGAATGTTTTTCCCCCCGCCATTTCAGGCATGATCATATCCAGGATGACAAGGTCGATGTCCCGGCGGTGGCACCGGAGGAGATCGACGGCCTCTTTGCCCCCCCGGGCGGTCAGAACCGAATAACCCAATTCCCGGAGAATTTCTTCGCCCACTTCGAGTGTGATCTGCTCGTCATCAACCAGCAGGACCACGCCCGCCCCTTTTTCCGCCAACGGAGACCCTCCGCTCATATCGACCGGGTGTTTGTCCGAAGCGGGGAGAAAAATATCGAAGCTTGCTCCCTTATCCGGTTCGCTGGTGACCGTGATGTAGCCGCCGTGGTTTTTGACGATACCGTAGGCGGACGCCAGCCCCAATCCCGTGCCGCGGCCCATTTCCTTGGTGGTGAAAAACGGCTCGAAGATGCGCTTTTGGGTCTCTTTGTCCATACCGACACCGGTATCGGAAATCGTTACCTGCACATACCGGCCGGGCTGAACCTCGAAGGGGAGGCGTCCGTCCCGTGTCAGTTCCGTGTCGGTGCTGCTTAGGAAGATGTTGCCGCCATCCGGCATGGCCTGCCAGGCGTTGACGAACAGGTTGAGCAACACCTGTTCGAGCTGGCCTCTGTCCACTTCCACGGGCCAGGAATCGTTTAGATGATCCGTGTGGATCCTCAGCTCCTTTCGGGTTCGACCGAACATGCGGGCACTGCTGGCCACCAACTCCCTGATTCGGGTTGGTTTCACCATGGTCTTGCCGCCCCGGGCAAAGCCGAGAAGCTGTTTGGTCAACTCGGAGCCGCTTTCGATATAGGTTTCGATGTTTTTTAGCTTTTGGTGGTGGGGGTGGTCGGATCCGATTTTGGCGAGCATCAGGGAGGCGTTGCCCAGGATGCCCATCATGATGTTGTTGAAGTCATGGGCGATGCCACTAGCCAGGGTTCCAATGGCCTCCATTTTCTGGGCCTGCTGAAGTTGGGATTCGAGCTGTCGCTGTTCGGCCTCCCCCCGGATGCGTTCGGAAACGTCCCGGGCCATGCCGCGAAAACCGGTCATTGCCTCATGGGATCCGCGAATCGGAGAGGTGGACAGTTCGACGATCAGAGGGCGCCCGTCCGGGCGCTTGATGGGATGATTGGAAAGCGGCTGGGGGGCTGCCCCCGGATCGGTTTCGTCCGGTGACCCGATCGCTGTTGCCGCCGACCAGTCCGGAACCACGGTATCGATCCTTTCGCCCAAGAGGGCGTCTCGTTTCCGGCCGGCCATCCGGCACATGGCGTCGTTGACAAAGGTCAGTCGACCGTCGAGATCCGCCTCGAAATAGCCCTCCTCCATGCTTTCGATGATGCGGCGATGCTTTTCTTCGCTTTGTCGAAGCAGCCGGTCGGTTTCCCGCTGCCGCCTCATGATGAAATGGGCATGGGTACCGAAGGCGACGAAAAGGATCAACACAAACAGACGGGGCCAGATATTCTCTCCGTCAGCGGCGAGGAGACGGGCAAGAAAGCCGGTCTTCTCCGAAAAAAAAGAGAAGACGACGGCATCCGTCACCCAGTAGAGAAGGGCCAGTCCGACACCGGTTAGAATCATAGATTCGGGAAGCAGTTGTCCCTTCGGGCGATTGGTTGTCATCGTCGTGAATCCGGTTGGCGACCGCAGCGCTGATCGAAGAATCGAAAGGGTTATAGAAGATATGGACGGGCGGGTCAACGTCGGAGGCGTTTAGGGAGGAGGAGAGGCCGGCATCAGGAGAGCTGTCGATGTCAGGGCAGTTTGCCGCTGTCGGCAACGGTAGCGAGGGCCTCGGTGTCGATGAGCCGGATGGTCCGCCCCTTGACCTGGATCATTCCTGCCTGGGCCATTCGGCCGAATACCCGCGAGAGGGTTTCGGGAATGGTGCCGATGATGCTGGCCAACTGGGCCTTGGTGGAATTGAGTACCACCCGGTCGGTCCGGTTCTGCTCTTTCAGCAACAAGAGAAGATAGGCGGCAAGCCTTGCCGGTACTTCCTTCAATGAGAGATTTTCAATCTGCTGGGTGAATTCCACGAGGCGCCGGGAGAGAATGGCCAGCATATTCAGGGCAAGGGACGGCTTGGCGGCGATCAGTTCCCTTAAGGCTTGCCGGGAAAAATAAAGAAGGCGGCATTTTTCGATGGCTTGAGCACTGGCGGGGAAGGGACTTCCGGCAAAGACGGCCACTTGGCCGACGGGCTCTCCGGGGCCCAGGAGGTGGAGAATCTGCTCTTTGCCCTCCGGGGACACCTTGAAAACCTTAACCCTTCCTTCGAGAACCAGGAAAAATCCCCGGCTTTCCTCCCCGTCCGAGAAGAGCATCTGGTGGCGGTCGCAGAGCCGTTCGGCGGTGATGCTTTCAATCGCTTTCAGCTCATCATCGCTCAGCCCCTTGAAAAACAGAACGCTGGCAAGGAATCGGCGGGTATCGGTATTCATGGAATTCCGTGGTTGGGCGCTGTGAATATAGGAACCTCGGAGAAATCGGACTAACGGGGTTTAGACCAGAATAATTGACTTAAGTCAATGGTTTCGGGGAAGGCTTTTTGTATGGTTTAAACTCCTGAAACCGATTCAGGATTTGACGTGGCGTCAGAATCGGGTGTATGATGGGCTCCATTCCACCCCTTCTCTCTTCTCACCGGTTCTGATGTTACCGTGTCGATCGTCTTCGCCGCGCCGCTGCCTGTGGACCCTTTCACCGGTTGCCGTTGCCGCCATCGCTTCAGTCGTCGGATCACTGGGGTCGG
Organism: uncultured Desulfobacteraceae bacterium; assembly: GCA_942491115.1. GTDB lineage: Bacteria > Desulfobacterota > Desulfobacteria > Desulfobacterales > UBA5852 > CALNZV01. The sequence goes on along the minus strand of CALNZV010000020.1, from coordinate 286,679 downwards.
CCGGCTGCCATTTCCATCGGGAAGGTGTCATGAAAAAAGCCGTTATTGCCGGGTCTTTGATCGCTTTGGGAATCCTCATCGCCTTCCCGCTCTTCAGCATGGGCTACTACACGATGGTGCGCACTTCCACACCGGAGTTTTGCGCGTCCTGTCATGAGATCAAGCCGGCGGTCAGGGCATGGCGGGCCTCCACCCACACCAATAATGCCGCCGGCATTGTGGTGGACTGCATGGATTGCCATCTACCGGCGCCCCAGGACACCTTCGAGTTCTTCTTTGCCAAATCCTACCACGGCATCAAGGACGTGGCGGTTCACTTTCTCATGGACGACTACGACCGGGAAAAAGCCCGTCAGTCCGCCTACGACGCCTTCGACAACGACCAGTGTCAAAAATGCCATCGCAACCTTCTTCACATGCCCGACAGCCGCGGGGCCATGTTGGCTCACCGATCGGTTCTCTATGCACGGCCGGGCTACGAAAAGAAGTGCGTCGACTGCCACTACGATCTCGTCCACGATGATAAATCGTCCGTCATGTTTCGACAGTACCGGGAAGTGCCCTATCAGGCCAAAGGGCTCAGATTGTTGTAAACGGTTGCTGACAGACCCATGAACCATCACCGAAAGGAGCAGGGCGTATGAGGGGAATCCGTTTGGTAACAATGATCGGACTGCTGGTCGCCTCATTGGTCTTGGGCGGCGGTATCTCTGCGGCCCTTGCCCAGCAGTCCAACTACCCACTGGTAAAGGAATATCGGATTGAACGAAGCGTGCCGCCCGAGGCCCAGGCTTGCATCGAATGCCATCGGGCCACAACGCCCGGGGTCTTTGCCGACTGGGCAAAAAGCCGGCATGCCAACGCCAACATCACCTGTCTGGACTGCCACCTGATCCAGCCCGGCGACACCGATACCGCCAAAGACCATGAAAAGTACTACAGTCGGTCGGATATGCCCTTCGGTGAGTCCAAATACAAGATGCCCATCGCCTCCATCGTGACCCCGAAAGACTGCTCCCGCTGCCATCCGGACGAGGTGACCCAGTACAGCAAGTCCAAACATGCCAATACCATAGAGATCATGTGGAAGCTCGATCCCTGGCTCAACAAGGGCATGAACTCCGACAACGAACGGAAGACCGGCTGCTTCAACTGCCACGGCACCGTCGTCAGCATCGACGAGAACGGCGCGGTGGACCCCGACACCTGGCCGAACGCCGGGGTCGGACGCCTGAACGTGGACGGGAGCAAGGGATCGTGCACGTCCTGTCATACCCGGCATCGGTTCTCGGTGGCAGAGGCCAGGAAACCGGAAGCTTGCGATCAATGCCATCTGGGTCCGGACCATCCCCAAATCGAAATCTATGAAGAATCCAAACACGGCACGATTTATCACGCCTACCAGGATGAATATAATTTCGATGCAGCGGGCGGCACCTGGACCCCCGGCGTCGACTACCGAGCCCCCACCTGCGCCGCCTGCCACATGTCGGGCTCCGGCAAGGAACCCACCAGCCACGATGTCACCCAGCGGCTGTCCTGGGAAACCCAGGCGCCTCTCACCGTCCGTCCCCAGGACTTCAAACCCTTCCCGTCCGGGACCGACTGGCAGGGCGAGCGGCAGAAGATGAAAAACATCTGCAGCGCCTGCCACAGCAACGCCTGGATCGACAGCTTCTACGACGGGTTCGACAAGGCGGTGATGGAGTACAACGACGTTTATTTCAAGCCGGCCAAGGCCAAGTTGGACGAACTTTATGAAAAAGGGCTTCTCGACAAGACCAAATTTTTTGACGAGCGCCTTGAGGTGGAATACTACGAACTCTGGCATCACGAGGGGCGCCGTGCCCGGATGGGCGCCATGATGATGGCCCCCGACTATGCTTGGTGGCACGGGTTCTACGAATGCAAACTCCGGTTTGCCGCCTTTATGGAAGAGGCCAATCACCTTATTGAAACCGGAGAAAAGGCCTATGTGGCCACCGATTTCCCCAACGCCACCGGGGATACCACTCGACCCCCGACCATTTTCGGAGAGAAACCCTAGCCACTCCCGCAAGGGATCATCTAAACTGATGAACAACGCGCGCCCCGCCCCGATTGATCGGGTCCGGGGCGCAGCGCTTTTGGGGGCCATTCATCGCCAGGCCGATGGTCATCCTCGCGGTCTTTTTCATGCACAATAAAAAAACGGCCTTACCTTGACCCATGTCAATGCAACGGCATGGGGCCTGGGGTAAGTGAAAGGTCAGGTCAGCGTTAGACCCGCTCGACAACTAGTGACCATTCAACATCCATAACAGGAGGGATTCCATGTTTTGTTTTCAATGTGAACAGACGGCAAAGGGCGAGGGATGCACCAAGCTGGGCGTCTGCGGAAAGACACCGGAGACGGCGGCGCTTCAGGACCTTCTGGTCCATGCACTGAAAGGGCTTTCGGTGGCGGCGGTGGCTGCCCGCAAGGTCGGGGTGGGGAATCGGGAGATCGATCGGTTCGCATGCAAGGCCCTGTTTTCGACACTGACCAATGTGGACTTCGATCCGGAGCGGTTTGTCACGATGATTCAGAAGGCGACATCCTACCGAGAGAATCTTGTCGGCAAGGCAGAGGCTGCCGGGGGAAGCGTCGGCAAGAACCACCCATCGGTTACCTTCCAGCCCGCCAGCGGACGCGACGCCCTGGTGACCCAGGGAGAGGGTGTGGGCATCAAGGCGGATTCGGCCATGAATCCCGACCTTCTGTCCTTGAGGGAACTCTTGATCTACGGATTGAAGGGGATGGCGGCTTATGCGGATCATGCGGCCATCCTGGGTCAGGAGGACGACGCAGTCTACGAATTTCTCCACGAAGGCCTTGCGGCCACCACCGATCCGAACCAAGGCGTGGAGGAATACGTCGGGCTTGCCCTCAAATGCGGCGAGGTGAACCTCAGGACCATGGAACTTCTGGACGCCGGCAACACCGGCACCTACGGTCATCCCGTTCCCACCAAAGTGCCCCTCGGTGCCAAACCCGGAAAGGCGATTCTGGTCTCCGGCCACGACTTGAAGGATCTTGGGGACATTCTGAAGCAAACCGATGGCAAAGGCATCACCATTTACACCCACGGAGAGATGCTACCCACCCATGGTTATCCGGAACTCAAGAAATACACCCATTTCTATGGGCATTACGGAACGGCATGGCAGAATCAGGCCAAGGAATTCGCCGCCTTTCCGGGGGCGATACTGATGACCACCAACTGCATCCAGCGCCCCGGCGATGCCTATAAGGACAACCTGTTTACGACGGGTCTGGTGGGCTACCCGGGGGTTCAGCACATCCCGGGACCGGATTTTTCCCCGGTGATCGAAAAGGCACTCGCCATGCCGGGATTTACCGAGGCGGTTCCGGGCAAGGAAGTGATGGTGGGATTCGGTCACAACGCGGTGATGGGTGTCGCCGGCCAGGTGATCGAGGCCGTGAAAAACAAGGCCATCAGGCACTTCTTTTTGGTGGGCGGCTGCGACGGGGCCAAACCCGGCCGCAGCTACTACACGGACTTTGTGGAAGCCGTACCGTCAGACTGTGTGGTGTTGACCCTGGCCTGCGGGAAGTTCCGCTTCTTCGACAAGGACATGGGGGCCATTGGTGGCATTCCAAGACTCTTGGACGTCGGTCAGTGCAACGACGCCTACTCAGCCATCCAAATAGCGGTAGCCCTGGCGAATGCCTTCGAGTGCGGGGTGAACGACCTGCCCCTGTCGATGGTTCTCTCCTGGTACGAGCAGAAGGCCTGCGTCATCCTGCTGACACTTCTGCATTTGGGAATCAAGGACATCCGCCTCGGGCCTAGCCTGCCGGCATTCATCACCCCAAACGTCCTGGATGTGCTCGTGAAGAATTTCAACATCATGCCTATCGGGACCCCTGAAGAAGACCTGAAGGCGATTCTCGGATAGACCCCCTCAGCCGGTCCCGGCCTGGTGTGCCCGGACCGGCTGCTCCACGACCACCGGCCACCCGGCCGAATGCGGATGATGGTCACAGGCGACACCACCGGAGGTTGTCATGAAATGTCCAGGCCAGGATATGCAATTCTGGAAACCCGGAGACATCTACGAAGCGCAATGCCCGGACTGCGGCCGTCCGGTGGAGTTCTTCAAGGACGATACCGCCCGGCGCTGCGGCAGCTGCGGTCATCGGTTTGCCAACCCGAAAATGGATTTCGGCTGTGCCGCCTACTGCCCCTATGCCGAACAGTGTCTTGGAGACCTGCCTCCCGAACTGGTGGCCCAACAGGAACACCTCTTGAAAGACCGTATCGCCGTCGAGGTCAAACGGTTCTATGGCCGGGATTTCCGTCGGATCGGCCGGGCGACCCGCGCGGCGAGGTATGCGGAGGCCCTCTATAAAACCGAAGGTGGCAATCTGGCCGTGATTCTCTCGGCGGTATATCTAAAGGAAGTGGGAGACGCCCAGATGGAGAGGAACGTGCCGGATTCCCGTCGCGTCGGAGCGGCCGTTGCCGCCGAAATTCTAAGAAAACTAAAGGCCGGCGACGGGATGATCGACGAGGTGACGGGCCTCTTGACGATGGACCAACCGGTGGATGCCGAGGCGTCCCTCGAGGCCCGAATCGTTCATGATGCACTGGCCTTGGGTGAGGCCGAGGCAACCCTGGGAAAACACTCTGAAGAGGCGGGAGGGATTCATTCCCAACTCAAGGACACCCTGCTGACAGGGGCCGGCCTGACCCAGGCGGACGGCCTTATTCGATCGACGGCAGCCCCATCCCCATAAAGGTGACGACAATGAAAGTGGTTCGGAAAATCATCCAGATCGACGAAGAGCTCTGCGACGGCTGCGGCCAGTGTGTGACCGGATGCGCCGAGGGAGCCCTCGAGATCTTAGACGGCAAAGCTCGGGTCCTGTCGGACAACCTCTGCGACGGCCTTGGCGCCTGCATCGGGGAATGTCCGACAGGCGCCCTTGAAATCATTGAGCGGGAGGCCGATCCCTTCGATGAAGAGGCCGTGGAGGTCTTCCTGGCCCAGAAAAAAGACTTGCCGACCCCGCTTCCCGCCGGGGGGTGTCCCTCTGCCGGCCTGAAAGTATTGGCTCCGGCCGACCCGGACGGCCTCGTCACGGCCACAGATGCCCAGCCGTCGGCTCTGGGCCACTGGCCGATAAAAATCCGGCTCGTCCCGCCCACGGCGCCGTTTTTGAGAGGAGCGGACCTCCTGGTGCTGGCGGACTGCGGAGCGGCGGCATTCCCTGCGCTTCACCAGACGGCTCTCAGGGGAAAAGTGGTGATGATGGGCTGTCCTAAATTTGACGATGTGTCGTTTTATGTGGATAAATTCACAGACATTTTCGCCAACGCCGGTGTCAGAAGCATCACCCTCATGAGGATGGAGGTGCCTTGCTGCGCCGGTCTTTTCGCCATCGTCGAAAAAGCCCTGAAAAACGCCAATGCCGACATTCCGGTAGAGGAAATCGTTATCACCGTCAGGGGCCAGGTTGCAGAGACCGGTGCCTGAAAGCGACCCAGCCTTGACCCCGCCCACGGAATAGGGCGGGGCCTCCCGCCTCAAGATCACCCCTCCCCAAAGACCTCCGTCGATCCGACCTCTTGCCGATAAAGGGCTTGAACGGCACCCGGTATTTTGCTAGATTGTCCATGGGTCGACACACTTTCTCCCGCCGCCGACACTACCATGCGCCTCGATTCCGTTACCGATGTATCATCAGAACCCGCAGTATGAGACGCTTGTGTATCACCTTTTTCAACGGGTATCGGTTTGATTTATTCCATAAAAAACCAACAGATGCCGTATCACCGGGGGAGGTCGAAGGCGTCCGGTTCGTATTGATGGCTGTATCGAGCGGTATCCTCTCCCAACAGTGGTAATGGTTAAATTGTTAATAAATACAAATAGTTATTGGTTTTAATTGCCATGGCATAGGAATTGTAAAAGGGAGAGTGGCGACAATCCGTCAACCGGAGGCCTCTTCCCTTGAAACCTTGCGATGACAATATCCAACGGACCCTCGATCTGGTGGTCGACATGATACGGTTGGCCGACAGAGGCGATGCCGAGAGAGAGGATACCGGGTGCGGTATTCTCTACGGCATATTGAGAGACGCCGCCTACAAGATCAAAAAGCTTGCCGAAGAGGAGAAGCGGACGCACCAGGCCAAGGGATGGTGGGGCAAGTCGGTATAACAGCCCTTTCGAACCGATAGGCCGTCTGCAGTGACGGCGGGTATCGGTCAACCTTATTCAACAAAAAGGAGAATCAAATGGCGGAAAGACTGGAAGTCTACAAATGCAATTCCTGCGGTATCATCGTGGAAGTCTTAAACGGCGGCGGCGGCGAATTGGTTTGCTGCGGGGAGCCCATGGCCTTGATGACGGAGAACACGGTGGACGCCGCAAAGGAGAAGCACGTTCCGGTCGTCGAAAAGGTGGATGGCGGCTATAAAGTCGCGGTGGGCTCGGTCGCCCATCCCATGGAAGAAAAACATTTCATCGAATGGGTCGAACTGATCGCCGACGGCAAGGCCTACCGGCAGTTCCTGAAACCGGGCGATGTGCCGGAGGCGTTTTTTGCCATCAACGCCCAGCAGGTATCCGCCAGAGAGTACTGCAACCTGCACGGGCTCTGGAAGGTCTGAGACCCATCGATCGACGGACGGTAGGGCGACGCTGCCCGAATTGGCGGGAGATGACACCATGACGGACATGACGGTATGGAAGTGCTCCAAGTGTGGATACACCCTCAAGCAGGAGCAGCCGCCGGAACCCTGCCCTTCCTGCGGCAACAAGTGCGAGTTTTTGAACGTTACCTGCTACACGCCTGACTGCGACACCGGGGGCGTTGACGATCGGATCAAATAGAGGAGGCTCCGGCAATGGCCAAAGCACTGGTGGTCTATGCCACCCGCACCGAAGAAACCCGAAAAATCGGTGAATTGATCGCCGAAGGCATTCGGTTCTCAGGCCACGAGGCGACGGTGGTAAACGCCAAAGACATCAAATCCGAAAAGGCCCTGGAAGGCTATGACGCTTATGTGCTCGGCTCCCCCACCTATCATGGCGAGATGATTCAAGGGATGAAGACCTTTCTATTCCTCGCGGAGAAAGCCGATCTGAAAGACAAGCCGGGAGGGGCCTTCGGAGCCTTTGGATGGAGCACCGAGGCTCAGGACCGGATCTTCGAAACCATGAAGCGGATCTTCGGTATGGATATGGTGAGAGGACCGCTGCTGCTCAAGTCTTCAGCCCTCGGAGGCGGCATGAAAATGGCCCAGGATTACGGCCGCGACATTGCTGCCAAGTTAGACTGACCACGGTATCGTTTCACATCTGTCCCACACCCCAAATAGAGCGGAATAGGAGGTCATCATGTCGACACCCCAGCACTGTCCGGGATTTGAAAATTTTCGTAACTTGAAATCTTTCGTCTGCAAGTGCCCTGAGTGCAGCAACGAAATAGAGATCTTCTCAGATGAGTTTGATCGTGCCCACAAGTGCAAATCCTGTGGAAAGCAGATCGATTTCAGCCAGTGCCAATTGTCGGGAGAGGCCAAGAGCGCTTCTCCCCGCTGAAACGGCCCACGGTTTTTCATCGATGGATAACAACTTCGGACCCTGTCCAATGCCGGTCATCTGGCATCGGTAGAAACGAGTGGTGTATTCAATAACAGGCGGTCAGACGGCAGGTGATCCACCGCCCGCCCCATCGACTGCCCGGGTTTCCACAACCCAAGTGAGCGGAGGTTTTTCATGGACGTCGTGATGCTCTCACGGTTGCAGTTTGCAGCAACGACTGCATTTCATTTTCTTTTTGTTCCCCTGACCCTGGGGCTCTCCTGGCTCGTGGCCTGGATGGAGACCCAATACGTCAGAACCGGTGACGACACCTATTTGAAGATGACCAAATTCTGGGGGAAGCTTTTCCTCATCAACTTTGCCGTGGGGGTGGTGACCGGGATTACCCTGGAGTTTCAGTTCGGAACCAACTGGTCCCGCTATTCCGCCTATGTCGGGGATATTTTCGGCTCCCTGCTGGCCATCGAAGCCACCGCCGCATTTTTTCTGGAATCGACCCTGATCGGTGTATGGATTTTCGGTTGGAGAAAGCTCTCGAAGAAAGCCCACTGCATCGTCATGTGGCTGGTGGCCTTCGGCAGCAACCTCTCCGCCGTATGGATCCTGATCGCCAACTCCTGGATGCAGAACCCGGTGGGGTACACCATCCGAAACGGCCGGGCCGAACTGACGGACTTCTTTGCAGTCGTCACCCAGAAGTTCGCGGTGCTTCAGTTCTTCCATGTCATCGCCGGGGCATGTGTCCTTGCAGGGTTCTTCGTGATGGGGATCAGTGCCTACCATCTGCTCAAAAAGCAGAACACCGATTTTTTCAGCCGGTCTTTCCGGATCGGCCTGGTGTTCAGTTTTATCGCCTCCCTGGTGGTAGTCGCGGGTGGGGATCTGCACGCCAAGGACGTGGCCGAGAAACAGCCGGCGAAGCTGGCCGCCATGGAGTCCCTCTGGGACACCACCGAGAAAGCCCCTGTCTATCTCTTCTCCATCCCTGATGTCGAGGGCGAGAGGAATGCTGTCGAAATTCTACCGATTCCTGGTCTTCTAAGTATCCTGGCCCATGGCGACGTGAACGCACCGGTTAAAGGACTGAAAGAATTCCCGAGGGACGAGCGACCACCGGTGTTTCTGACGTCCCTGGCCTTCAAGGGGATGGTGGGCCTGGGCACCCTGTTCGTGGTGATCACCCTTTACGGATTCATCCGTCGCAAGACCATTACCGACAGCGCCTGGTTTTTGAAGCTGATGCTGATTTGTCTTCCCCTTCCCTACATTGCCAATCAACTGGGATGGATCGTCACGGAAGTGGGCCGGCAGCCTTGGATCGTCTACGGTCTCATGAGAACCTCCGATGCCGCCTCCCCGGTGCAGGCCAGTCAAGTGGGAGTCACCCTGGTGGCCTTTATCCTGGTGTATGGTCTGCTGGGGTTCTCGGGGTATTTTCTGATGTTCAAGCATGCCACCAAGGGGCCGGAGCCGTCGGCTGCGTAGGTAGGCCGTGCATGAACGGGAAGAACAAGGGGCCGGCTGACGGCCTAACCAGCGGTTGAACGTTTGATCAGGGGGAACAATGGATTTACAAGCAATCTGGTTTTTTCTGTGGGGTCTTCTGTGGGCCGTCTTTTTCATGACCGACGGATTCGATTTCGGTGTCGGCACGCTGCTGCCGGTTCTCGGCAAGTCGGACGAGGATCGACGGATCATGATTAACACCCTGGGCCCCCTGTGGGACGGAAACGAGGTCTGGCTGATCGCCGCCGGCGGGGTCACTTTTGCGGCTTTCCCACTGGTGTACTCGGTCATGTTCTCGTCGCTTTACACCGCACTAATGCTGATTTTGTTCGCGTTGATCCTAAGAGGGGTCTCCTTCGAATTTCGAAGCCAGCTCTCGAATCCCCGATGGCGGAAGCTCTGGGATACCTGTATCGTCGTCGGCAGTTTTGCGCCGGCACTGCTTTTCGGGGTGGCGTTCGCGAATATTTTCCAGGGCATTCCCATCGATGCCGAGGGGCTGTTCCAGGGGAATCTCTTCACCTTGCTCAATCCATACGGATTGCTGGGGGGCTTGCTTTTCGTCCTTTTGTTTCTCCAGCACGGCGCCAACTGGCTGACCGTTCGCACGACCGGCGATCTCCACAAGCGGTCCGTCGGGGTCGCCAACGTGGTGTGGCCGGTCCTGCTTGCCGTTGCTGTCATCTTCCTGCTGGCGTCCTGGTTTGCCACCCCCCTCTACGACAACTACATTGCCCATCCGGCTCTTTTCGTGGTGATCGCAGTGGCGGTGGCGGCGCTGCTCGGCGTCAAGGTTTTTCTGACCAAGGGGGCGTATCTTCAGGCCTGGTTCTCTTCGGCCCTCACGATCGTAGGCTGTACTTTTTTCGGGGTGATCGGCCTGTTCCCCAACATGCTGCCCTCGAGTCTGGACCCGGCCTTCAGCCTGACGGCACGGAATGCCTCCTCGAGCCCCCTGACCTTGAAAATCATGCTGGTGGTCGCCATCGTCTTCGTCCCCATCGTGTTGGTGTATCAGACCTGGTCCTACAATCTCTTCCGTACCAAAGTCAGCGCTTCGGATCTGTCCTATGAGGAGGCCTATTGACGACACGTGAAAGGAACCCCATGAAGCGCTTTCAGTTTTTAGCTATTTTGGTTCTTCTGGCCCTGGTCGCCGCTTCGGCGGCGGCCGTCGATTCCCAGGACAAGGGGGCGGAGACCATCGTTTTGGATGGCGGTAAATCGGGAAATGTCACTTTCCCTCACCATCTGCACCAGAATGTGCTGGTGGACTGCATGATCTGTCACAGCGTTTTCCCCCAGAAGTCCGGCAGCATCAATGAACTCAAGGCATCAGGAGCACTGAAGCAAAAGCAGGTGATGAACAGGCAGTGCACCGCCTGCCACCGAAAAATGAAAAAAGAGGGGAAAAAAACGGGTCCAACCACCTGCACAAGTTGCCACGATAAGAACGGTTGACTGATCGCCCGTCGGCGGAGCCCACCCACGGCGTAAACGAGGACATACGAATCCATGCTGGTCGTCGGTTTCCAGGGAAGCCCCAGAAGAAGGGGCAACACCTATTTTTTGACGTCTGCCTTTCTTTCCGAGGCCGAGAGCCTGGGAGCGACCGTTCGGTTACTGGAAGTGGATCGGATGCAGGTGGTGCCGTGCAAGGAGTATGTGGTCTGCGAGAAAAAGGGGTATTGCCCCATAGAGGACGACGTGCTCACGGAGATCTACCCCCTGATCCGGGAGGCGGATCTCATCGTTTTAGGAACGCCCGTTTTTTTCTACAACATGACCGCGCAGCTCAAAGCGGTCATCGACCGGTGTCAGATGTTCTGGGCCCGCAAGTACCGGTTCAATCTCAGGGATCCAAAGCGCGGGACAAAGAAGGGGCTTCTGCTGTCCGTCGCGGCCACTCGTGGGAAAAAGCTTTTCGATGCCATTCACCTGACGGTGAAAAATTTCTACGACGCTGTCGATGTCACCTACGCCGATCACCTGACCTATCGGGAGATCGAAGGACCAACGGACATGAAGCGGCATCCGACGGTGACCGAGGATATCCGGGCACTGGCTGAAAAATGGGTCACCCCCCTGATGGCGCGTCCACGGCTGTTGTTTCTCGGAAAGACCGACGACGGGATCAGCCAGATGGCGGCCGCGATCGCCGAAGACCGATTCGGCGACCGGTTCGAGGTGATTCATGCGGGGATGTCGACTGTCGATCGCCTTGACGATGCCATGGTGGAGGCGATGGCCGGCATCGGGCTCGACGTGGCCTTCCGGCGTCCCCGGCTCCTATCCGAGTTGACGGCGACGGGGGTTGAGCCGGACGTATGCATCCCGGTGGAATCTCTGGGAACGGCCCTTCCGGCAACCCCGAACACCCTGGCGCCATGGCCCGCCATCGTTTCGGGGAAGGCAGCCATGGCGGCCGCAGTGGCGGTGGTCGAAAAACGGGTGTCGGAACTGCCCGGGATCCTCGACGCCCTGAACATCAGTCGGAATGGGTCTTGAACGCTTCGACCCAAAAGGCTATGCTTAAGGTCAGGGCTCCCGCCTCCGGTGCGCCCCGGGGATCGATCCAACCCGGTTATTCGGGAGATTCAGTCTAGACGGTCGCGCCATATTCGCGACGCCATCATAGCACCACTCAACGACCAACCAACAAGGAGGAGAGGATTCATGGACAAATGGGTATGCACGATTTGTGGTTATGTGTACGATCCGGCTGAAGGCGATCCCGACAATGATGTGGATCCCGGCACCGCGTGGGATGATGTACCTGAGGACTGGGTCTGTCCCATCTGCGGCGCCCCCAAGGACGATTTCGAAAAAGAGGAATAATCGTCCATAAAATCGGCCGACGGCAGCCTGCCGTCCCTTTTTCATCGATGCCCTTATCCACCGTAAATCCGGCGGAAAGGGCATTGATTTATGCGCGACGAGAATTATCGTTTGACTCCGATGGCGACGGTCGGTCGATGTGGAAGCGGCTCGCCGCTATCGGATCACCCTGCGCCCTGCGGCCGGGTCGACCGATGGCGGTCGATTTCGGAGAACCGGACGGCCCAATCGATATGGTAAGGATGGACAATGCGACCGATCGAAATTGCCAAAGGAATCTATGATGTGGGAGTCAAGGATTGGAACATCAGGGATTTCCATGGCTACTCCACCTACAATGGAACCACCTACAACGCGTTTCTCGTCGTTGACGAGAAAATTGCCCTGCTCGATACCGTCAAAAAAGAGTTTGCCGACCAGCTGATCGACAATATCAGTCAGATCGTGGATCCCAGAAAGGTCGACATGGTTATCAGCAACCACACGGAAATGGACCACTCCGGAAGCCTCCCCCGGGTGATGCACCGAATCGGGGAAGACAAGCCCCTCTATTGCTCAAAAATGGGCGCCAAGAACCTAGTGCGCCACATCCCCCCCAAATACCAGATTAAGTCTGTGGGTACCGGGGACGAAATCAGTCTTGGGCAGCGAACCCTGATGTTTTTGGAGACCCGAATGCTCCACTGGCCCGATAGCATGTTCACCTACCTGAAGGAGGATGAGATCCTCTTTTCGAGCGACGCCTTCGGACAGCATTACGCAGGGCCCGAGAAGTTCGATGACGAAATCGGTGATGCCATCATCCCCCATGCCAAGAAGTATTTTGCCAATATTCTTCTGCTCTATGCACCTCTCATCACCAAACTGATCGAGCAGATACAGAAAATGGAGATGACCGTCAAAATGATCTGCCCGGATCACGGAATCATCTGGAGAACGGATCTCGATAAGATTATCGACGCCTACATTTCCTGGTCCCATCAGGAGACAGTCGACAAGGCCCTGGTGATCTACGATACCATGTGGCATAGCACCGAACGCATGGCCGAGGCCATCGTCGACGGAATGGCTGCAGAGGGTATTCGGGCGGTGCCCTACGATCTCAGAAAGACCCATCGAAGCGACATCATGACCGAGGTTCTCGACGCCAAGGCGATCGTGGTCGGCTCTCCGACCCTCAACAACAACTTGTTTCCGACCGTGGCCGACTTCCTGGTATACATGAAGGGGCTCAAGCCCCAGGGGAAGATCGGGGCCGCCTTCGGATCCTACGGATGGAGCGGGGAGGCGGTGAAGCAGGTCCAAAGCGAGTTGGAGGCCATGGCCTTTGACATCGTCGAGCCGGGGCTGAGAATCCAGTACGTTCCGGATCGGGAGGGCACCGATGCCTGCGAAGCATTCGGCCGGCGAATCGCCCAGTCCATCAAAGGGTGAGGGGGATGTATGGATGCCATCCCTCGGTGCTCGAAAAAGGAAGGCCCATGACCAAAAAGGTTCCCGTCCTCGATATCGGTGATTGCACCCTGTGCGGCGGCTGCTTCGATCTCTACCCCGAATTGTTCAGGCTAAACGATGCAGGATTCGTGGAAATTGCGGATCTGGAGTGCTACCCTGAGGCGGATGTGAACGATGCCATCAAATTTTGTCCCCAAGACTGCATCCACTGGGAAGAGGAATAGGGCGGCAGCGTGTCAGATGGTGTCGATCCCGGGACGGGCGCGACCCACCGGAGGGTACCGAGGAAAAACCCATGAAAAAAGTGGCCATGTTCGTATTCAACGGCTCCCCCATATGTTTTGTCCACGTGCTGCTCAATGCACTGGACATGAGCAGCCGGGGAGACGAGGTCAAGATCGTGATGGAAGGGGGGGCCACGAAACTGGTTCCCAAGCTTGCCAATCCCAGGCACCATCTTCATCCGCTTTGGGTGAAGGCCAAAGAAAAAGGGCTTGTGGCCGGCGCCTGCAGGGCCTGCTCCAAAAAGCTCGATGTGATTGACGGGAGCATCCGAGAGGGGCTGCCGCTTTTGGACGAGATGAACGGTCATCCGGCAATGGCCCGGTTCCAGAGCCAGGGTTACGACATCATCACGTTTTGAGTTGGCGTTCCCACCGGTTCATAGCTGCGAGGGACAGATCGATATGGACGACCCCCACCGTTTCTCCCTCCGTTCGCTGAGAAAGCGAATCCGAGGGCTGCTCGCCAGCGGCCGTTTCGATGAGGCCATGACTGAGGTATCGGCCCTCCCGGGAAGGAAAGCGGTGAATCCGATCATCGGGCTTTTCTGCGACCGGGACGAGCTGGTTCGGTGGAGGGCCGTTTCGGCCTTTGGCGTCGTGGTCGACCATCTGGCTGCCACCGATATGGAGTCGGCCCGTGTGGTTATGCGGCGCCTCATGTGGACTTTGAACGACGAGTCGGGGGGCATCGGGTGGGGCGCCCCCGAGGCCATGGGGGAAGCCGCCGCACGGCATGAGGGCATCGCCGCCGAATACGGTGGTATTCTGGTCTCCTATATTCGTGTAGACGGTAATTTTTTAGAGCATGAAGGGCTCCAGCGGGGGCTGCTCTGGGGCCTCGGCAGATATGCCCATGCCCGACCGACCCAGACAGCTTGCGTCGGCCCGCTTTTGTTGCCGTTTCTATCCTCCGCCGATCCCTATCACCGCGGATTGGCCGCCTGGGCCACCCGGGCATGGGATGGACCCAGGGCCCAAGACCTGCTCGACGCACTCCGGATGGATCCATCGCCTCTATTGTTTTACTCTGACGGCCGCCTCCGCGAGGTGACGGTCGGGCAGATGGCCTCGGGCGACTATTCCTGATCCCCTTTCCCGACCGGCTTGTGTCCGTTCGATCCCTTTTTTCTGGTTACAAGCCCCCCTTTCTTGACCTGAGTCATTGGGGGTGAACCCGTTTCCGGCTACTATCGGATACTGACGTCATCGGCCCGGTTTGCGGGCGACTCCTGCCGATCGACATACTGGTGAGCATCATGAAATGGAGTAAAGAGGCCGAGCAGGCCATTCGGAAAGTGCCCTTTTTCGTGCGAAAGCGGGTAAAGACCCGTGTCGAGAAAGAGGCGGCCGATGCCGGTAAATTCCTGGTGACCATGGCAGAGGTCAACGCCACCCAGAGGCGATACCTCAGCGGCATGGAAGCCGAGATGAGGGGGTATCAGCTCGACACCTGCTTCGGTCCCAGCGGCTGCCCCAACCAGGCGGTGGATGGCGCAGATCTGGCCCGTCGCATCCGACGGATCCTCGAAGCGGAGGACCTTCTGGGATTTCTCAAGAAAACCGTCCGGGGTCAGCTCCGCTTTCACCACGAATTCCGAGTCGCCATAGCGGATTGCCCGAATGCCTGCTCCCAGGTGCAGATCAAGGACATCGGCATCATCGGTGCCTGTTCGCCTGGGATTACCGATATCGGTTGCACGGCATGCGGCGCCTGTGAGGAGGTGTGTCGGGAAGATGCCCTGAGGGTAGGTGCCGAAAACCATCCGGTAGTGGCTCTCGATCGCTGTGTCCATTGCGGAAAATGCATCGAGGCGTGTCCGACGGGATCCCTCGCACCCGGGAAGCGGGGATACCGGGTTCAGTTGGGAGGGAAACTCGGTCGTCATCCCCGACTCGCCACCGAACTGCCCGACATCTGCTCCGAAGACCGGGTGGTCGACATCGTTCACGACTGCATCGCATTCTACAAACGGAGAAGTCGCAACGGCACCCGATTTTCTGAAATCATCGACGACCGTCTCATTCAGGCATACCTCGACACCGGAAGCTTTCCCGATTGATTTCTCCGCTTTGGGGCTGCATTGACTTTGAGACCGCGAGCCCTTAGGATTTTTATAGATCTTAGATGGTCGAATACCGACCCGGGATCCATTTGACATCAATGGTAAAGGAGGTTTCCCATGAGCCGACACCTTTCATCCAGTGAATCCAAATGCGTTCGGGATGAACATGACCGCCTCAAGGACGACATTAGGCATTGCGACCACTGCTCCTCCACACTGGACGAGCACAGGGATTGCTATCAGGAGGTCGCTAAAGAGAGTGGAAAGCGGTCCAAAGACTGCCTTAATTGAGCCTCGACCGAAAGCGCACAGGTGAACCCACCAGCAATCGGCCCCAACGGGCCGACAACCGAATAACAGGCCCCGGATAGCCCGAACCGGGGCTTTTTTTCAGGAGCCATCGTCCATCGCAACGGTGACGCCCTATTGAATTGAGGCAGTAAAGGAGAAGGGTTATGGCCGAACAAACGTTTAGCGTTCCTGCGATCTCCTGCGGTCACTGTGTCAACGCCATCAGGACCGAACTGGCGGAGATTGAAGGGGTCACCTCGGTGGAGGGCGACGCCGCCGGAAAGCGCATTGTTGTGAAATGGGCGGCCCCCGCCACCGAATCGACCATACGGGCCCAACTGGAAGCAATGAACTATCCAGCGGATCCGGAGTAAGGCAATGGGCAACGATCAGCACCGCTACACGCTTCACGTGACAGGGATGACCTGCACCAACTGTGCCGCCAATATCGAGCGGACCCTGACGATGCGTGTGCCGGGCCTTGTGGACGTTGCCGTCAATTTCGCCAGCGAGCAGGCGGAAGTGAGGACCGCCGGAAACGGTTCGGTTGAACTCGGTGTCCTGATCGATGCCATCCAGAAGGCCGGTTACGGGGTGCCCGTATCCCGGATCGACATGCCGGTCACGGGGATGAGTTGTGCCAACTGTGCGGCCAATATCGAACGGGTCCTGACAAAGCGAACGCCGGGGGTTGTGGATGCCGCCGTCAACTTCGCCTCCGAGCGGGTGAGCGTGTCTTTTCTTCCGACCATGCTGGCGGAAGGGGACATCGTTTCGGCCATCGAGAAGGCGGGATTCGGGGCCGTTTCCCCAGATCATGAGGGGGAAGAACGCGCGGGCCACGACCCGTCCTCACTCATCCACCGCCAGACCGTCAAATTCGCCGTTGGTGTCTTCTTTACGCTACCGCTGTTTGCCCTGAGCATGGGGCGGGACTTCGGTTTTCTCGGTGAGTGGAGCCATTCCCTCTGGATGGACGTTCTATTTCTGGTGCTGGCCACGCCGGTTCAGTTTTTTACCGGATGGGATTTCTACGTTGGAGGCGCTAAGAGCATCCGCAACCGCAGCGCCAACATGGATGTCCTTGTCGCCCTGGGATCCTCCGTGGCCTACGGGTATTCGATCGGTGTCCTGCTGGCCGGCTTCGGAGGACATGTCTACTTCGAGACCTCCGCAGTGATCATTACCCTGATCAAGATGGGGAAAATGCTCGAAGCCCGTACCAAGGGCAAAACCGGCAACGCCATTCGTAAACTGATGGGCCTAAGGCCCAAAACCGCCACCGTGATCGAGGATGGAAGGGAAGTGGACCGACCGATCGAGCGCGTCCGTGTCGGCGATGTGCTGATGGTTCGGCCAGGAGAGCGGTTGCCGGTGGATGGAACGGTGTTGGAGGGCGATTCGGCGGTGAACGAATCCATGCTGACCGGTGAGTCCATCCCCCAGGACAAGGGTCCCGGCGATCCGGTTACGGGAGGCACCATCAACGGCTCCGGCATGTTGAGGATCAGGGCCGAAAAAGTGGGGCGTGACACGGCCCTGGCACAAATCGTCAGACTGGTCCAGCAGGCCCAAGGCAGTAAAGCCCCGATCCAGGCCACGGCCGACAGGATCGCTGCGGTTTTTGTGCCCGCCATCATCGTCATCGCCCTTGTCACTTTCGGCATCTGGTGGGCGGTGGGCGGTGAGCTTGTGCCTGCCATGATCCGGATGGTAGCGGTGCTAGTGATCGCTTGCCCCTGCGCGCTTGGATTGGCAACGCCCACGGCGATCATGGCCGGAACGGGGCGAGGGGCCGAGAACGGCATCCTTTTTAAGCGGAGCGAGGCCCTGGAGGCCGCCAATCGATTGAAGATCCTCGTACTTGATAAAACCGGAACCCTCACCGTCGGAAAGCCCACCGTCGCCTATGTGGTGCCAATGGGCGAATTTTCGAGCAATCCGGACGGATTCCTACGACTCTGCGCCGGGGCCGAGAACGGTTCCGAACATCCCCTAGGCCGTTCCATCGTGGCCTATGCCGATGAAAAAGGCGTTGTTCTACCCTCTCCCACTGGCTTCAAGGCCGCCGGGGGGTCGGGAATCGCCGCCACAGTCGACGATCGCAGGGTTCTTGTCGGCAGACCCGCGTGGCTGACGGAAAACGGCACGGATACGATCAGTGTGGAGGGAACCATCAAAAATCTCAGATCAGAGGGAAACACGGTGATGGCGGCGGCGGTCGACGGCCGCATTGCCGGTCTCATTGCGGTATCGGATGTGGTAAGAGAAGAAGCGGCCGATGTGATCCGGACCCTCAAAAAAATGGGCATTCAGCCAGTCATGCTCACCGGCGACAACCCGGAAACCGCCAAAGCCGTCGCCTGGCATTTGGGCATAGAGGAGGTGGAATCCGAGGTTCGCCCCGAGGACAAGGCCAACCGGATTCAGGGGCTCCGGACTGGCGGGCGTATGGTCGGCATGGTCGGGGACGGTATCAACGATGCCCCGGCCCTGGCCCGTGCCGATGTGGGTTTCGCCATCGGCACGGGGACCGATGTGGCCATCGAGACGGGAGACGTCATCCTGTCAAGCGGCAATCTCAACGGCATTCCCAAGGCGATTCGTCTCAGCCGGGACACCATGAGAACCATCCGGCAAAACCTTTTCTGGGCTTTCGGATACAATGTGCTCCTCATACCGGTGGCCGCCGGTATCCTCTATCCATTCCAGCAGCTTCCAGTGTTCCTTCGGGAGCTTCACCCCATCCTCGCCGCCGCTGCCATGGCATTCAGCAGCATCTCCGTCGTCATGAACAGTCTCAGGCTATATCGAAAAAAACCGTCGGCGGCCTGATACCTCTGGGTACAGATCTGTATTTTTCGGTTTTGATGTTTATTATGGATTCATGAAGGCTTTTTCTGTCCGAAATTCCAAGAGATTTCCATTATCATCAATATCGCCCGCCCCCCCGGGAGGCCCGTGGGGATCCATTCGCCACCCTGTTGCCAGGCCGAAGCCATGAGCCCTGACATCTGTCAGACCGAGTTGGAGCATCTCAAGAAGCAACGGATTGCTTATCAGGCTCAGATCAAGTTATTGGAAAATTTTGTCGCGATGGCCCACTCCGTCGGCGAGACGGGGATGCTCAAATCGGCCATGAGAAAAACCCTCCATATTGCGGTTCACCTGACCGATGCCTGCTGTGGCAGCCTATTTCTGTTCGACGATCAAGAGGCCGTTACCGAGAGTATTCTGGCGCAGAACGGTATTTCCGATAATGAGCGTAATCTCCTGGTGGGAAAAGTCATCGATGACGGCCTGGCGGGCTGGGTGAGGCGGCACCGAAAGATCGGCATCGTTCATGACACGGCATCCGATGAGCGGTGGGTATTGTTAGAGGATCAGCCATACCGAACGGCGTCCGCCCTGGCCGTTCCCATCCTCAGAGGGGACATGCTGTTCGGCATCCTGACCCTCATGCACCCCGAGCCCGGCCACTTCAAGGACCGGCACACCGAAATCATCCAGATGACAACGGATCAAATCGCCCTGGTTCTGGAAAATATCCAGCTCTACCAACAACTGGATGCCTCCTATCACACCATCCAGCAAGCCAAGGAGGCCGCGGAGCGCTATTCTGAGGCTCTCGACCGGGAATTGGAAAAAGGCCGTCGTCTCCAGCAGGATTTCCTGCCCGAAACCCTAATCGACATTCCCGGATGGCGCGTGTTCGCCTGGTTCGAACCGGCGCAACAGGTCGCCGGCGATTTTTATGACGTATTCTCTCTCCCAAGTGGCCTTATCGGATGGGTGGTCGGCGACGTATGCGACAAAGGTGTCGGGGCAGCGCTATATATGGGGCTTTTTCGCAGCCTGATTCGACTATTTTCCGGCCAGACGGAACTCGACGGTATCACCATCCGGGCCGGGGACGATCTCCTCCCGACACCTCCGGACGCTTCCATGGGGTCGTCCGAATTCCTTGATCCCCTTAAAGCGATTCCCCTGACCAATCGGTATATCGTCGAAAACCACGGCCGGATGGGCATGTTTGCCAGTCTCCTGTTCGGAGTCATCGATCTTGCATCGGGGACCCTGGCCTATATCAATGCCGGTCACGAGGAGGCATGTATCGTGGGGGAAAAGGGCATTTCCCATACCCTGAAACCCTCCGGGCCTTCGGTGGGCCTGTCGAGAAAAAGCCGCTTCGACGTTCGATGGCTGAAGATGGCTCCAGGGGACATTCTCATCAGTCATACCGACGGTGTCACAGAGGCCTTTTCGTCCACCCGCGGGCTTTTTGGGCGACAGCGGCTTCAGAAGATTATCGATCGAGGAGGGGCAGGGGCCGACGATCTGATGGAGCGCCTCAAGGTGGAGATCCGCGAGTTTTGCGCCGGCGAAGCCCAGAGCGACGATATCACCGTTCTGGCCATACAGCGATTGAGGTCGGTGGACCCGGCCTGACCCCGGATCCCACGCCATTGGCATGGGGAAGCGTGCCATCTCTCCTCCTCGATACTCCAGTCTATTTTCGATGCGAAAGGGAGTCCCAATGATCCGTCTCCGCGGAAAGCGCGTCCTGTTGACCGGCGGTTCCCGGGGGATCGGCCCCTTCATTGCCGATGCGTTTGCCAGGGCAGGGGCGGAGGTGATCCTAAACGCCCGCTCCGAACCGGGTCTTCTGGCAGTGGCTAAGGGATTGGCGGACGCCGGGTCCCGAATTGCCGTCATTGCCGGGGATCTGACGAACCCTGAACAGCGGGACGCACTGGCCGAGAAGGCTATATGCAGGCCTGGGGGCGTTGACATCCTGGTGAACAATGCCGGGATCGAGAGCGAGGGCGCCTTTGCCGATCAATCTTGGAGCTTGGCTGCTGCAATGCTCGACGTCAACCTGTATGGGCCCATGGCGTTGACCCATCGGCTGCTGCCCCATATGATCGAGCGGGGCTCCGGCCACATTGTCAACATCGCCTCACTGGCGGCCAAAAGCGGTCCACCCTATGATGCAGTATACAGTGGGACCAAGGCGGGACTGGCGGAGTGGTCCCGTTCCCTGAGACTGGAGCTGACCGCTTCGGGCATCGGTTGTTCGACGGTCTTTCCGGGTTATGTGACGGGCCATGGCATGTTTGCCCGCCATCATCTCACTCCGCCAAGACTGATCGGCTCCTGCACGCCTGGCCAGGTGGCCGATGCCGTCCTTTTGGCCATCCGGGATGACCGACCGGAGGTTATCGTCAACTCGATGCCCCTGCGCCCCCTGATCGCTTTGGCCGAATTGTGGCCCCGGCTCGGGGAGTGGATCCTGAGACGGTCAGGTGTCGTGGCGTTTCAGCGCCTCAAGGCAGGCAAGTGATACGCTCGGGGTACCCTGTAATGGGGCGTCGAGAATCCTTTATCCCATTTATCGAGTGGGGCGGTACCCAGGAGACAATATCTATTGAGAATATCATTTCTTAATTATATCATTGAATATTTCGATTAGAAAAAGGCCGATTCACAAAGGGAGGATCCATGGCCTGTCGACGAAAGGCACACCTTGCCAGGGTGGTACTGGGGGTCGCCGTGCTGACGGCAACCGTCATTTCCGGATGGGCCGCTGATACCGAAGATCTGATGCTGGCGGCCACCCAGGGGGATCTGGAAACAATCCGTCAGCTTCTCGACCAGGGGATTCCCGTCAACGCCACCAATTCAGAAAATTGGACCGCCCTGATGATTGCCTCTTTCGAAGGTCACACCACCGTGGCCAAAGAACTCATCGATCGGGGTGCCGATGTCAATATCAGGGGGGATGCCGGATGGACGGCTGTCATGCAGGCCGCCCAGTTCGGTCATCTGGATATCGTCAAACTCCTGGTTGACAAGGGGGCCCAACTCGACGATCAAAGCATCAATGGCTCCAGCGGCCTGATGTTCGCGGCCAATAACGGGCACAAGGGGGTGGTCAGCTACCTGGTGGGAAAAGGTGCCGACGTCAATCTGGCGGATCGCCTCGGGCGAACCGCTTTGATCCTGTGCGCCTCCCAGGGGTACGCTGATATCTGCCAGATCCTGCTGGACGGTGGCGCCGATCCCAATCTCCAAAACACCTCTGGCAGTACGGCCCTGGATATCGCCACCCGGAAAGGTTATGACGAGGTGGTCCTCCTGCTCACCGGGAGATGACCTCCGGCCGACCCATTTTACGAGAACCCGCTCTCGTCCGTTCAGCCTTCGGTTCACGGCGCCACCGACGCGGACCAATGGACCTTCCTGCCCTCTGATCCATAGAGGCCACCAGCAGATCCGACCGAAGACCGCTCTCCCGGTAGAGGTGCGCGTTAGGACGACAGAGGCCGGTGGGACGACGGGCCGGCTTAGGGCTCCTTCGACCCGATACCCCCAACAAACGGCAGGGAAGGAAGAGAGAACACCCACATGACGGGAAGGGACTTTCTTGAGCTGGTGGGCCGTCGGCAGAGCGTTCGAGGCTACCGGTCGCTTCCGGTGGAAACGGAAAAGCTCGACCGTTGCCTCGAAGCGCTGAGGCTTGCCCCCTCCGCCTGCAACAGTCAGCCCTGGAGCATCATCGTGGTTGACGACCCGTCCCTGAAAACCCGTTTGGCCGATCTCACCGCCGACCGGTGGCTCCCCCTGAACCACTGGACCAAGCAGGCACCCGTTCATGTGGTGATCGTGATGGAGACGTCCACCCTCGCCGCGCGGGTTGGATCCCGTCTCAAGGATCGGGATTTTTCGTGGATCGATCTGGGGATCGCCGCCGATCACTTCTGCCTGCAGGCGGCTGCCGAAGGGCTCGGCACCTGCATGTTGGGCTGGTTCAAGGAGAATCAGGTCAAACGACTGCTTTCCATCCCGCCCAAAAAACGGGTGGGGTTGATCGTCACACTGGGCTATCCCGCTGAGGATCGCATCCGTCCCAAAGTCAGAAAGTCAATCCACGACCTGGTTCGGTGGAATCGGTATCGATGAGAGGGCTCGGGGCCGGCTGAACAGGGCTGATCACCCTTCAATCAGGGAGCCAGTCGATGGCGATAAGGCTCATGTCGTCCTCGGTCTCTTCCTCCCCCCGGCGGGCCATGGCCTCCGCCATCACGCGATCCACCATCCGATCGGCCGGCTCCCCTGCGACGGTTTCCATGAATTGCGAAAAGTGGGTCTTCTTATCCCGATCCGCTTCCGGCCCGAAATTGTCGATCAATCCATCCGTGTACAGCAGCAAGGTGTCCCCCTGTCTCATCTGTACGGTTTCCTGGGTGAACGGGAAGCCCATGCCGGTGCCGATGACAGTGCCGTGATGGCCCAGTACATCCACTCCGCCTCCGGCTCGAATCCTCAGGGGCGGGACGTGACCGGCATTGCTGTAAACGAAGCGCCCGTCACTGCGGCTCAAGGAGCCGTAAACAATCGTGAAGTGGCAGTCGAATCGGTCTATGGGAAACGCCTCATCGAGACGGTTCAACACCGCTTCGGGGGAGAAGGGTTTTCCCGTGAGGCGGGCCCGGTTGTGGAGGCTGCTTAAAAACTGGGATACTGCCACCGATACCAGGGCGGCGGAGACGCCGTGGCCGCACACATCAAGGATGTAGACGCTGACGGCATCCGGCGTGTCGATTTGGATCTGAAAGATGTCGCCTCCCACTTGCTGACAGGGGGTGGAGCGCCAGGCCGATCGTATCCAGGACAGATCCGGGGGCCCCTGGGGGAGGAGGCTCTGCTGAATCGCCGCCGCCGCTATAAGATCCAATTCGATCTGCTTTTGTTTGTCTTCGAGAGCCCGCTTCTGGGTTTCGATGTCGGTCATGTCGTAGATGATGACCAGAATCATCCGTCGTCCCTGAAATTGGATGGGGCGGGCGCTGAATTCCAGATATTTCAGATGGGGCTCTCCGTCCATGTAGAAGACCCGCTCCAGCCGCTTTCGGTCAACCGGCACTCGTTCTGTCAGCATGGCGATCAGGGAGCGTCTGAGCAGGCAGGAGTGGCAGTGGGACGTTTCGCCGCAGGAACGGTTTTCCAGGACGGCGTTGACGCAACCGCTGGCCTGGCCGAAGGATTGCCCGATCTCAGCGTTGGATGCTGTGTCGAACAGGTCGAGAAAGCTGTTGTTGAACTGATGGATGTGGAGGTTTTCATCGGCGATGAGAACGGCAGCGTCGACGTGGTCCAGAAGAAGATTGAGAAATTCGCTGGATTCTTTGAGGGTGCCGAGGGGTGATGGCATTTTGGCCTTCAATCCTGTGTTGACATCTCGTCGTATGGAGCGACACTATTCAACTGTTTACAGGATGGCGGCCAAGGTCAAGGGGGGCTGCCACAGAGGGTGCAACAGGCATCCCACCGGCTCTTGCGGCCACCTCTTCGTACCGCCGACTCGAGAAAAAAGCGCCGTCATCTTCCGTGGGCCATCTGTAAGACGGCGGCCCGCTCCCATCGGACCATTTTTTTAAGAAACGAGCGCATGCCCCCGTCCCAGGGAATACGAACCCAAAGACCGGCCCCGCGAAAATCGAAATAGGCTGTCTGAACCACTTCGGTATGATTGCCGACAGAATTGACGTGGATGGTTCCGTAATGGAAGCGGTGGCCGAGACCCGCTGCCTCCATCAACTCAAAGACCAACCGGCGTCGGTTTTCCTCCACCAGGGTTTTCCAGGTGAACAGTGTCTCCGGCATGTCGGCATATCTGTTTTGAGTAAGGACGGTATTGCCGCTTCTGCTAACTAAACGGTGATGGACGATCTGATCCCCCTCCATCTGACGATGGTTGGCGAAGTCGGTTTTAAATCGCCAGTAGTCATCCGTCGAGACGGGGACCCGATAGATCATTTGGTAGGCAAAACCGCCGTTGGCGCCGGTTTCCAGCAAATGGATTTCAATGGGAGACGCCATACCTGAAATATCTCCAAGGGCAATGGACTGAATCGGGGGGGCCGACAGGATCAGCCACATCAGGGCGAGGGTCCTCACAGTTACCATAAACGGCGATGGGTCCGCTTGTTTAGCCGGTCGGTATGGGTTCATGACAGGTTTCCCCGTTGCTTTCTTTCGACGAGCTTTCCCAATCGCTTCAAGGGATTGAGAAGGATGGGAGATCCTCGTTTTCCGACCACCGGAAGGCGGTGATGCTGGATGCAGAGGCTGAGTCCGGCCCGGACGAGTAAGCGATCCAGGGCAATGGCGGAGACTATTATGCCAGAAAGGCCGATCCAGTGGCCCTTGATGATTCCAACCCCATCTTTGAGGGATTCGACATTCAAGACGACCGAGGATCCAGTGGCCGTCACCCGCATACGCCGGCCGCTGGATTCTATGGTCAAGTCCGCTGTCGCATGAATCGGAAAAGTCGGTTGGATCCGGTTGTCCTTGCAGGTGTTCGTCATTGTCTTGTCCGCCGGTCATCAAGGGGGCAGAGCGGGGCGTGCCGAGAAGACGTTGGCGCCGCCCCAATGCTCACCTCAATGCACATTGTCTTTGGTCTTGATTTTCAGGGTACCGTTGAACCGCCAGTTGGCGTGTACCGCATTGTCGCTGGCATCACTGGGTACTGCTACCTCCATGTTGTTGAACTCGTATATGATTTCAGACCCTCTCCCGGTGAGCCGGTCGTAGAGTCCAATGGCAAGGTCGGGCCAGTTGGTGGTGTTTTCGATAGATTCGGCCATTTCCGTTCTCCTTTATGGTCAATTTGCGATGATTTGATGATGAGTAACCATATTCATTTTTGTCTACAATATTTTAGACACAAACTATACAATAATAGGATTGAATGGTCCGTTGGCAAGACCCGTTTAGAAAAAAGTTCTCAAATCATCCATTTCCATGGGTGCGGTGGACCGGTGCGCGATTTTTTTGCTGCTGCCGATAGGAGAATTGACAGGTGGGGGGGTGATCCCATTGGCCATCGGGCACTCCGATGCTTGGGCGTGTCTTTACACCGGACGCGACGGTCATTGGGGTCGGAAGCGGGAATGTCGAAAAGACGGCGGGCGGTGGAATAGGGGATCTCCGTCCGAACCCAATGAAACACCGCCCCCCATTTGAGGGGCGGTGTGTGTCACCCGTGCTTTCCGATCCATCAAGCCGATTTCGGTCCGCACGTGGGGGGGTAAGCCGTCGGAGAGGGATCGACCGTCATCCGGCCTTTTCCCAAGATTCGATTTCAACGCCTTCTTCCACGTCCTCCCACCCGGTGATCATGGCCTTGACATGGGCGGAAACCGAGTGGCCGGTGGTGGTCATGTAAACATGAACCACCAGAAAACTCAGGAGCGCGAAGGCGCCGGCGATGTGAAGAACGGCCATCCATTCGAGGGAGAGCCAACTCAAGCCCCACCCTTGCCAGGAGTTGTATCCCCAGTATAGGAGGCCCGTCAGCATCTGGATCGGCAGCAGGGCGGCCGCCAGGGCCAGATAGGTGATTCGCTGGAGGGGATTGTGCTTGGCCTCCTTGCGTTTGGGGAAGGGGTGGGGTTCCCCCCGGAAGATGCCGATCCCATAGTAGCGGACGACCTCGAACATCTTTCGGGTGGTGGGGATGTACTGCTTCCACTCCCCCGTGGTGAATACCCAGAAGACGAAGAAGGCGAATGCGATGAGCCACGAAAGTCCCAGGATGTTGTGGACCTTGACGGCGGTCTCAAATCCCAGCAGGGTGAAGCTGCCGTGGACTTCGAAACCGGTCACCAGCAAGAGGATGATCAATCCCGACTGGAGCCAGTGCCAGAACCGCTCGTATCGGGTGTAGAGGTATATGGGAACCAGTGGTTTCTTCATGGATTAACGTTCTCCCTTCGTGCCGTTTCCGTTGGTGAAGACCCGACCAAGCCCGTGGAGGCAGACCCCGAGAAGCGACCCCAGAACGGCAATCCAACCGAGGGTATCGAGCCAACCGGTGCGGTCCCTGCTGGGCATATATACCCCGGCGATGTCGGCCAGGCGGCTGTCGGAGCGGGCATGGCATTCGGTGCAGGCCAACACATTGTCCTTCGGCGCCACCATGTGGGTGGTGGGAAAGACATAGGTGGTCTCGACAAAATCGAACTGGCCGGAATAGGGGAGGCCGACCGCCTTCTGCCCCCTCTCGAAGGCATCCTGCCAGTCCAGGGTTTTCCAGTAGCCGTTGGGGCCTGAGAGAAGAGGAACCAGCAGGGTTTTGTGGACCTTGTCGTAGGGCTGTTTGCCACGATGAATTTTGAAGGGATAAATCCGACTGTCGGGATCGTCCGGGCCTCCCTCCGGGTGGGACAGAGCGACCGGGTTTCCTGGATCGATGGCGTCTTTTGCCGTGAGGGACCGGATGGTGCCGTTGTACCAGAAATATTCGGGTTTGACATTTTTTGCCCACTTGAACTGGCCCTTGATGGTCATGTAGTCGTGCCGGCCGAATTCATCTTCGGTCATATAGGGCTTGCCGTCCTTGAGCTTGCCGGCCTGAGACCAATCCCAGGTCATTTTCGTGGGCAGTTCCCTGGCCATCTCGGGGATGTGGCAGCTCTGGCAGGCCACCCTGTCCGTGTGGTCGTTGGCCTTTGACCCCTCGGTATGGGGCGTGCTGCTGTGGCAGGACTCACAGGTGATTTTGGTGATGAGGTCATCTTCGATGAGGCTCTTGCGGTGGGTGGAGGCGGGGCGGGTGTAAACCCGACCGGCGATGTTGTGGAGGGTGGTCGTATGGCACCGGACACAGTCGAAGTTTTGTCCGTCGATTCCCATATGAACATCCAACGACTTCGTGGGCATGGTGAGCGATGTGTCCAGATCACCGTGTTTGACCCCGTCGCCGCCGCCGCCAATAAAGTGACATCCCCCGCAATTTTGGCGCTGGGGTTTGCCGATATTCTGGGCAGCCGCCTGGAGTTCGGAGCGGATCTCCGCTGCAATTTCCAGAGAGCCTTCGTCTCCTTCCGCCACGAAGGCCCTGAGGTCGGCGTCGGCCTCGTCGAAGTTCATCTTCGTCCGGCTATGGCAGTTCAGACAGTTGACGCCGTCCGTCGTGGATTTTCCCCACCCGGGATGACAGGACATGCAGCCCTTGTCCTCCATCCCGTTGGCGGAGATGCAGAAGTTGTTGAGGGAATGAGCGGCCTTACCAAAGTCGGCCTCGCTCCCGTCGGCGGATGCCTGCCAGGTCCAGTGAATGGTTTTATGGAACTGGTCGGCCGCCTCCGAATGGCAGGATAGGCAGGCCTTGGTGATGTCAGTCCCTGAACGGAACTCACCCTTCAGGGCCTCGTGCTTGCTGTGATCGGTGGTGTTCCATCTCTCATTAGTCTTGGTTGCCTGTTGCGCCAGGGTCCGTCCCGGCGCGGTGTCGGTGGCGCTGGAGGCTTCGGCCTCCGCTGCCCACCTCGCCCCGATGATAACGATCAGGGCCAGGGACACAATCAGCAACCCTTTGGTAGCCTGTTTCATTGTCTGCACCCCCCCGGGTGATGTGACGATAAGTCGGTTGCCCGTCAACCGGCGGCAGACACTCAAGAAAGCCGCCGCCGGGGTGACGGTTTTCGATCAAATTTCGGGCTTGCTGATGGTGTAGGAGCCGTCTTTGCTGAAGGTCACCTGGGCCTCCAGATAGTAGACCTCCTTCAATTCCGGCCTCACGTCCTGCACCATGTAGTAGGACTCTCCGCTGCGGGCACCGGTGGAGCAGACAAAGACCACAGGTATGTTTGCCGGCAGAGTGGAGGCCTTGGCTTCGAGAGTGTCCACCGGGATGTTCTGAGCCGTTTTGAAGCTGCCCAGGGCAAATTCGTCGGGATCCCGCACATCCACCAGGTAGACGGACGTGGGGTTGTTTTCGACGAGGTCCTTGAAGGTGGCGATATCGATGCTGCCCTCTTCCTTGCCTGCCTTGATCGAAGCGGCACCGGCTGCGGTGGCGTCGTCGCCCACGTAGGCTTTCCAGGCGGGATAGCCGGCGGCGAATACCCGGACGTTACCGTAGCCCATGGCAATGGCTTTGGCCGCTGACTTGTGGCTCAGCTTGCACTGGGTGCCGCCGCAATAGAAGACCAGAAGTGTTTCCTTGTCTTCGGGCAACTGATCCGTCATCTTGTCAAACTGGGTGTCCGGGATGCTGATGGCGCCGGGAATGTGCCCCTTGTCATATTTGTTACGCTTCGGCCGGGAGTCCACCACCACCACGTCGGCCTGATTGTCCATCTGCTGTTTCACCCACTCGACGGATACCGAGGCATAATGGCCGGGAACCGCCATCCATCCTGGGAACCCTTCGGCAAAGACCTTGATATTTTTATACCCCAACGCTTCGGCCTTGTAAGCGGATTTATGGCTGAGCTTGCACTGGGTGCCGCCGCAATAGAAGACTAGAAGAGCGTCCTTGTTCTCCGGCAGCAGATGCGACAGCTTGTCGAACTGTGAGTCGGGAATACTGACGGCCATCGGAATGTGCCCTTTGACGTATTTTGGCTTGAAGGGGCGGGAGTCGATGATCATCACGTCTTCCTGCATGGGCACTTTGGCATATTGGGCAACGAAGGCCGCATCCACGGTGTCGGCGTACTGCCAGCTGGTATCGGCGGCCGCTTGGGCAGCGGTATCGGTTTTCTGAGAGGTGGCGCATCCGCTGAGGGCCCCGCCAATAAAGAACAGCACAAGCGCAATCGTCATTTGTCTTTTGATCTGCATTGCTATCTCCATTTCGCTATAGTGGCTTCATGCCGGCAATGGCTGGTTTCCGCCGTCAGAAGCTGTGGCGGCCGCCTACTTGCATGAGGCCGGCGTCGGGGAATCGGAGCCGTGGGCATACAGGTACGTAAAGATGTCCAGCACCTCGGTGTCGGAAAGCTGCCCCCACTCGTCCTGGCAGCCGAAATCGGAGTAGTTCTTGCTGTTGTAGAGCTGCTCCCATTCGGCCATTGTTTTGGTGTTGGGGCTGAGGGGCGGGGTCTGTGTGTCGACGGCCCCCCGCTCGAAACAGGCCTTGTAGACCTTGCGGTAGGTGTATTTCCCTTTACGCTTGTTGCCCTCTTCCATGGCCGAACCCGTACCAACGGCAGTGAGAAGAAAAACGGCCGAGAGCATGATCAGAAAAAACCTGCGGTACATAACGCCTCCTTGAACGATGATGCCAGACAGTGCTGCCTGGAGTTGTTGTCGATCCTGTTCTTACCCCCCCGGACAACGGGCCCGGATGGCAGGACCGGGTTGCGGTTCCTTATACAATAGCAAACACGATGCCAACCGAGAAAAGAATCGAATTTTCAATTTATATACTTGAAATAGTTATAGAATTCAATTGTATTCGGCTCGGGGGAATTGGGGATTGTTAAGATAGATCGGGTTAACACATTAACAGTTAGTTAACGGGGTGTTTTCGGGCGCCGAGGACGTGGGGCGCCCCCGGCATTGGCAAAGGCGGAGGCCATTCGTCGGCAATCGTGATGGAAGTAGCTGTGGCGGCCCCTGGTCCGGCTCAGGAGAGAGTTTCCGCGATGAGAGGCAGAGCCCGCCGCATTTGGCGGATGGCCTGGCGGATACGGTGCTCGTTTTCGACCAGGGCAAGTCGGAGATAGCCTTCGCCTTCTTCACCAAAGCCGATTCCCGGAGCAACGGCTACCTTTGCTTTCTCCATGAGATCCAGGGCAAATTTCATCGACCCCATCCGGTCGAAGGGGGACGGCAGCCTCACCCAGACGAACATGCCCGCCTTCGGTATCTCTACCGGCCATCCCATCCGCTGGAGTCCTTCGCACATGATATCCCTCCGGATCTGATATTTATCCACCTGGCGGGCGATATCGTCCTCACAATGGCGAAGCGCCCATATACCCGCCACCTGGATCGGGGAGAAGATTCCGTAGTCATAGTAGCCCTTGATCTTGGCCAGCCCTTCGATGATCTGTCGATTGCCGACACAGTAGCCCAGGCGCCATCCGGCCATGTTATAGGTTTTTGAAAAAGACCCGAACTCCACACCCACCTCTCTGGCGCCGGGAACCTCAAGAAAGCTCGGGGCCTTGTAGCCGTCGTAGCCGATTTTGGCATAGGCGAAGTCCTGAATCACCATAAAACCGAATCGGCGGGCCAGATCGACCACGGCTTCGAAAAGGCCCAGGGACCCCAGAGCAGCCGTTGGGTTGTGGGGAAAGTTGAGGATTAACAGCTTGGGACGGGGATAGATATTTTCGCACATGGTGACAATGCGGTCGATGAACACCTGGTCATCTCCCAAGGGGACCCGTATGACGTTGCCACCGGCAATGATAGCGGAGTAAATATGGATCGGGAATGCCGGCGCCGGAACCAGAACCGTGTCTCCGGGGCCGACCAGGGCCAGACACATGTGGGAGAGCCCCTCCTTGGATCCGATAGTGCAGATCACCTCCTTGTCCCGGTCCAGGGTGACGCCGTAGTCCCTCAGATAGGATCGGGCGATTTCTTCTCTTAAATGCTTGAGGCCGTCAGCCACCGGATAGCGATGGGTCTTGGGGTCTTCGATGACCTCGCAGACTTTTCGGGTGACGGTTTCGGGCGTCGGGTCGGCGGGATTGCCCATGCCCAGATCGATGACATCATCCCCTGCCCAGCGCTTTTCCATCCGAAGCTTGTTGATCATGCCGAAGAGGTAGGGCGGCAGCTGATTCATGCGATTGGCGAACCGGATCGGTTCTTGGTCGGTCATGGGGGGTCTCCTTTATTGGGGTTTCGGAACCTAACGGAAGCCCCGGGTCGGCTGGTGTCGGCCCGGGGCATGTATCGATGGGCCATGGGTTGGTTTATCAGCCCATGGCCCTAATGATTGCTCGACCTTGTCAGAACGTCTGTGGGTGGGGGCCTGTCTCAGCAGATCTTTGGTTGCCGGTTAAATCGGTGGCGCCCCCAGATGATCCCCTAGCCTGAGGCAGAATAAGAAAACGGTGAACGGCTGTCAATGGCCGGCCAGCGGGGCGGTATCGGAAGACGGATGACTGCTGGCAGGGGCTATCCGGAAAAGTAGTCATCCCGGGTCAGCCAGAGCTCCTCCATGCGGTACATGTGCCAGTGGTCGTGCATCAGAATGTGACGGGTGAGGATGGGAAGCGTGTAGGCTGTATACTCGGGATGCTCCGCCGTTTTTTCCCAGGCTCGGGGGGCCATGTCCCGGAGGAGAAGCAGCTGTTTGTTCCTCCAGGTGGCAAAGGCCTCCAAGGCCTCGTCGACCTCCACCCCAATCCTCACTGAAGACGGTTCCTCTTCCCCGGGAACAAATGGAATAAAACGGGGTGCCTCCTCCTCCTGGAACGCCATGATTCGCTGACAGATCATGGGTTGGACATCCGCAAGATGCTGGACATGTTCGGCGACGGTCCAGACGTCCGGCCCGCGGCGGCGGTTCAGATCGTCATTTGGAACGGATTGGACGAATGCGCTGATGATGGAAATGCTGTTTTCCAAGCATTGGAAGAGGGCTTTGTGATCATCCATGTCGTCTCTTTTCTGCAGAGGGGTTATCGATGGGCACCGGGGATTTGGGGGATAGCGATGATACGGTCATCCTTACCGGTTTTCGATTCGGTTATCAATCTTGGGTTCCCCCCCGCCCCCGTGCCGGAGTTTCGACCGGGCGCGGGTGGAGGGGTGTAACCAGAACGGCCGTTGGGGCTCTGAACTGGCAGACAGGGACGAAACCGATCATCAGGTGTTTGCCACGTTTCCATTGGACTGGCGGCAAGAGGAGGCCTTTGAGGTTCTCCAAAACCATGTCGGCTATTTCCTGACCGACGGGTGGATCGTATTTTTGGTCATCTGTCATATAGGCTCCTGATCCTGGCGTTTCTCAACGTCGGGCTTTTCCGTCTGTGGCGCAAAAAGGGGTGGACATCACTGAAATGATAACGGTAATGAAAGGGAGAAAGCAATGGGCGAATGGCTGATACTCCTCGCAGTGCTCGGCGTCTGGATTCTGCTCCAGGCCGTGGTGCTGCCCAAACTCGGTATCCCCACCTGACTGAACTCATCTTGTCAGGTGACAAGAAAAGCACCCGATGACAAACCCAGAGATCAGGGAAAAGACCGTTCGTGACGAGGATTTCGAATTGATTCAGTCGATCAATGCCGGTGATACGGACCGTTTCCAGCAGCTGGTGGAGCGCTACCAGCAGAAGCTGTTCACCTTCGGCATGCGGATGTGCGGGGAAGTTAGGGATGCCGAGGACCTGGTCCAGGACACCTTTTTGAACGTCTTCCGGTACCTTGGCGGGTTTCGGTACGAAACCAAATTCAAAAACTGGCTCTACCGCATTGCCACGACTGCCTGCATCAAAAAAAGGCGAAAACCGAAACATGCCCCCGAACGTGAACTTTCTCTGGACGAGTTGTCCGCCGAAATGGACGGCTGCATACCGGATGACGTTCCCGACTGGGCTAAACGCCCTTTGGATCAGGTGCTCAACGGCGAGCTCAGCCAGCTGTTAAAGACCGCTATACTCGAATTGCCGAAGCGGTATCGTATGGTGGTCATCCTGAGGGATATGGAGGGATTTTCCACGGCTGAGACGGCCCAGATCATGGCGATATCCGAGTCCAACGTGAAGGTTCGCCTGCACCGGGCCCGTCTGTTTCTGCGTCAAAAATTGAAAGGATATTTCGACCATGGCGCACCATGACCACGACCATGACAAGTGTCTGGCGCTGTTCGAAAAGCTTTCGGAGTATCTGGACAACGAATTGGATAACCAGGAGTGCCGTCGCATCGAAGATCACATCAGAGATTGTTGCCACTGCCATATCTGCTTTGAAACCCTCAAGCGAACCGTGGATTTTTGCAGGCATGCCCATGAGGATCCGATACCGACTTCCCTCAGCAACCGACTCGGTGAGTTGATCAAGGACCTTTCCCGGGTCTAGCCCGGAAGGGTCGATACGACGCATTTCCCTGATCCTGGACGTCTCATTCGGGGTATCCCGGACGTCCCATTGCCCCTCAAGGAATCCGTTGCCGCCTCAGCGCGGGTTAGATCGACTCAATGGTGCTGATCTTTTAGACAGCCCCCCTTTGGGTTGGTTTTGGCACCGAGGCGTGCCACCGCATCCGCAGGCGGAAGCGTCTGACCCGCCGCCGCAACCATCCGAAGACTTGCCGGACAGGGATTTCACCAGGGATCTGATGGTAAGGACAACGGCAGCGGCAACGACAATTCCAACGATGATCTCATCCCACATTGTGGTGCTTCCTTCAGTGGCCCGCCATGGGGCACAGTGCAGGCAGCCCTTCCCGGATGGCAGGATCAGTAGACCGGGTGCGGCAAGGGCTGGTAGTTATCGGGGTTCCACGATAATTTTGGCGGCTTCCTCGGAGGCCAGGGTGAGCCGGTAGCCCCGGACCTTGACATCCATGTGGCGGGTGTCCTGGTTGATGCTGATGACTTCGATGAGGCTTCCCGGGCTGATGCGCTTGTCCGCCAGGGTCTTGCCGATGCCTCCCCGCCCTTTGATTTTTTGGATGGCACCCCGCTCTCCGGTTTTGAGATCCTTCAACAGAAGCGATTCTCTGTGCTCGCCGGTAAGCGCCAGGTGGCGCTCCTTGAGGTCTTTGAGGCAGTCCTGAATGGATTCGCTGCATCGGGGAAAATTGCCCTCCTGATTGCAGTGGTTCCGGAATCCGTCGATCAGGACGTCTCCCCCCCGTGGACAGACGTCGATAAATTCGACAAACCGAATCAGCCGGTCGATGATGTTGCGGGAGACCGCATGCTCCATCTTGCAGGCAGCCTCGGACGCCTCGAGGTCGTCGACACACAGCACCTTGGTGAAAAAATCCATCAGCGCTTCGTGCCGCCGGACCACATCCTCGGCATGTTGGAGGCCCTTTGGCGTGAGGGTGATCACATCATAGGGGGCATAGTTGATGTAGCCTTTTTCCGAAAGGGAGCGAAGCGCGCCGGTGACCGAGGAATTGTTGACCTTCAGGCTGGCGGCGATGTCCTTGGCTCTGGCGGCCTGTTTTTCGCGGACGATGTGGTAAATGGCCTCCAGGTAATCTTCCATGCTGGCGCTGAGTTCATCGGTTGCAACCATGGTATCCTTCTGTTGTCGGCAACGCCCGTGTGCAGACGTCAAGTTGAGGGTCAAGGCATCGGAAACGGCCCGTTGGGGTGTCGGCTGCCATCGTCACGGAAACGGACATTCTTTGAATCACCTAAAAAAAGTTGGGAACGGCAAAGACTACCGTCAATCCCCCCGCAGTGTCAATGGATTTTCGACGGATCAGAAACCGGTGGAGTTGACCCTATGGCCAAGAACCGGTAAGGAAAAAGCCGAATCGCCACCGCCTCCTCTAATCCACGGGTTGACTGACAGGAGCCTCCATGCAGATCCTCTGCCCCGGGTGCCGGGCGCGCTATCATATCGACGATCATCGCCTGCCCCGGAATAAAGCGGTCGTTGCCCATTGCCGTCGGTGCGGTCACCGAATCGACATTCGCCCTCCAGTGCAGACCGATGCCATGGCTGACCCTGGCAACGGGACGACGGGTGAGAAGACGCAGGAACTCGGAGGGGCGGCGGTTTCGGCGTCGGGCGTCTCGCCTGGGGCATCCATCGGGTTCGGATGGCGCGCCCTGAAGGCCAACGGCGTGTTTCTGGTGACGGCGGTGGCAATGGTGGCCCTTTTGCAAGCCATCCCCCAGGGTATTGGCGACCGTTTGAGCGACAGTCGGCCCATCATGTCCGGGCTTGTCAGCGCCGCGGCCTGGGTTTTTTCCCAGTTTCTAACCCTGGGACTGTTTTCGGTGGTACTGAAGGTTTGTGATGGCCGTATCACGGGCTACAGAGAGATTTTCCAACAGGGAAGACGATTTCCGGCATTCATCGCCGGCTCCCTGCTATACGTGGGGCTGTGTATCATCGGCGGCCTCCTGTTGATTGTGCCGGGAATCTACTGGGCTCTGACGTATTCCTTTTACGGATTTTTTATCATCGATGACGCCCTGGGGCCCCTGGACGCCATGAAACGAAGTGCCAGCTTGACCCGGGGCTTCAAATGGCGTCTACTGGGCTACTGGGTATTGATCCTTCTGATCAATGTGTTGGGGGCGATTCCCTTTGGTCTCGGGTTGCTGGTGTCAGCGCCCGTCAGCATGGTATCCATGGCATACGTGTTTCGGCGGCTTCAGGGCCGGAAACCGCGGCCTGCCTGGTAGTGCCAGCGATACCCCCGGCGATCGGCGTGGTCGATGGCGATACGGATCTTCCGGGAATAACGGATAACGGCCTTCCGGTGTGACGGAAGCCAACAGGGAGACTTTTCCGATGCTCAGATGGGCAGCATGGACAGCGGCGGTCGTTGCTATGGCCGCCTTTTTGGGATTGGGGGCGGTGGCAGCGCAAGGGGCGACACGGGTATTGCTGACGACCAGTGCCGGAGATATCGAGATAGAGCTTTTCCCGGACAAGGCTCCGGAAACGGTTGCCAACTTTCTGCAATACGTCGACGATGGGTATTACGAGGGCACCGTCTTTCACAGGGTCATCGAGGGGTTCATGATTCAAGGCGGCGGTATGACCCCCGACCTCAAACGGAAATCGACACGGGGGGCGGTCAAAAACGAGGCGAACAACGGCTTGAGCAATCGTCGAGGGACGATAGCGATGGCCCGGACACCCGACCCTCACTCGGCGACTGCGCAATTTTTTATCAATACCAGGGACAACATCCCTCTCGATTACAAGAATCTCCCCGACGGCCAGGTTCGGATGGAAACGGATTGGGGATACTGTGTCTTCGGCAGGGTGGTGGCTGGAATGGACGTGGTCGATCGCATCGAAGGGGTCAAAACCACCTCGAAAGGGCCTTTAAAGGACGTGCCGGCGACACCGGTGGTGATCGAAAAGGCTGCTGTTCTTCGGTAGGGCAGTCCACCGTGGGTGCCCCGGCCCATGGGGGAGCCGGCGGCCGAGTCCTCCCCGCGGCCGGATCTTTCCGCCGGCCTCTTCCCATTATCGTCCGTCGTGCATGCCCTGGGATATGGCGCTGCCGGCCTTACGGAAAGCGAACAG
Source organism: uncultured Desulfobacteraceae bacterium (assembly GCA_942491115.1). Lineage (GTDB taxonomy): Bacteria > Desulfobacterota > Desulfobacteria > Desulfobacterales > UBA5852 > CALNZV01. Next base: position 249,652 of record CALNZV010000020.1, on the reverse strand, counting down.
GAGGCCAATGAAACACCGAAACAAAACCAGGAAAGTGGGGCGAAACGAACCATGCCCCTGCGGCAGCGGCAAGAAATACAAAAGCTGCTGCCTGACCTCGGCCCTGTCAGAGCAGGAGTCTCTCGCTGTCGTCTATCGGAAGCGTTACAATATCCGGCTTAAGAGTCCCCACGATATCGAGGGCATTCGAAAGGCCGGCGCTTTGGTCCTGTCCACCTTCGATGCCATGCGAGACCTGATTCGTCCCGGGGTTCTCACCGATCACATCAACACGGCGGTCCATGAGTATACCATCGCCAACCGGGGTATCCCGGCCCCTTTGAATTACCGTGGGTTTCCCAAGAGCGTCTGCGTTTCGGTCAATGATGTCATTTGCCACGGCATCCCGGGGAATCGGGAGTTAAATGACGGCGATATCGTCAATGTGGACATCACCACCATTCTCGACGGGTACTACGCCGACGCCAATCAGACCTATTTCGTGGGAACCCCTGGGCCGGAGGCCCGAAAACTCGTGGATGTCACCAGACAGTGCTTGAAGAGGGGGATGGAGATGGTTCGCCCGGGCGCGCACATCGGTGACATCGGCTGGGCCATCCAGCGCCATGCAGAGAGCAACGGCTGCTCCGTGGTTCGAGAGTTCGTCGGCCACGGCATCGGTTTCGACTTCCACGAAGCCCCCCAGGTTTCCCATTTCGGTCAGCGGAATACCGGGGTCCGACTGGTTCCCGGCATGGTGTTCACCATTGAGCCGATGATCAACCTGGGACGGCCGGAGCTGAAGATCCTGGACGACAAATGGACGGCAGTGACCGTCGACGGCTCGTTGTCCGCCCAGTTTGAGCAGACCATATGGGTCACCGACGACGGTCACGAGAGCTTGACGCCCTATCCCCTCTAAACGGCCGTTCACCGCCAGGCCGGCAAAGGAGACCGACAATGATCGCTCTGGACATTCCCGGTTTCCCCTCCGTTGAATTCCACCACCTCGTCCTCGATTACAACGGGACTCTCGCCGTGGACGGTATCCTCGAGCCCGGCGTCCGGAATGCCCTCAACCGCCTTGCGGAACGCTTGACCATTCACGTGGTCACCGCCGACACGTTCGGCAAGGCTGGGGACGGTCTTGACGGCATCGATTGCCAGCTCACCGTCTTGCCGCCGGGGCACCAGGACGTCGCCAAACTGGCGGTCGTCCACCGGTTGGGGCCCGCCGGCACCGTTGCTGTCGGAAACGGCCGCAACGACCGGCTCATGCTCGGGGCATCGGCCCTGGGGATGGCGGTCATCCTTCGGGAAGGGGCCGCAATGGAGGCTCTGACCGCTGCCGACGTTGTCTTCCCCGGCATTCTTCCAGCGCTCGACTTTCTGCTGGCACCCCTTCGAATGACGGCCACATTGCGATCCTGAGCCTGTGCCTCAAGACAAGGGATCGTTATCCCTTCTACCGGGTCGGCGTCAGGAGCGTGTTGATGAGCGCTGCTGCGTCCCTGTCGATCGTCATTCCGAGGGGGGGATGGTTTTAAGGAGTTCTCGGAGAAACCGGAGGACCTCCTCGCTTCCCGGTTTCATTGTGGGCATGGCTGGCAGGGACTGCTGGAGACGGGCTGGCTAGTGCCGGATTTTACTGCAGAAGGTTTTGACGAAACGGGTCAGGGCTTCCAGGTTTTGCTGGCGATCTCCCCCGAATCGAACCCCAACCTCATAGCGCTTCCCCTCGAGGGGTTTTGCGAAGATGACGCGCCCCTTGAAAACGATGGGTTTTTTTTCCTTGTCCAGAGCGGCCAAATGGATGAACGGGCAGGCCACGATGTCATTGGTTTCCAGCAGAAGGCCTCCCTGGCTGATGTTGAGTGCCTTCCCGGTGCCCCGGGTTCCGACGGTGCCCTTCTCGTCGAAGCAGGCGAAAGCGATGCGCGTCGTGGTGTCCAGCCGGGGATGGCGTCGTTTTTCGAAGAAGGGCGTCTGCATCTGTCGATGGTGCTGTTCGGTTGAAGGCGGTTCAAAGTGTCCGTACTGAAGCAGCGTTGCGACTTTGAACACTAATGCCTTTGGCCCCCTGCATCAAGAGGTAATTCGCAATTCAGGCGTTTTGGGGACTCGGGATTCCCGAGGGGCAGGAAATGGATCGTGGGGCGAGCGGCTTCACATTTCTCTTTCTTGTGGTAGAATCAACGTGTGGTGCGACCTTTCGAACCCGATTACCGTGGGCGGTCGCCGTCACCCCCAGTGGGCTGTCTTCTCTATCGGTGAGGGGGCATACGGGGCCGGGTCTCCAAGGACTCCCGGCACCGAAACGAAGCCCCTTTTTTAACCCCAACAGGACCCATAAACCATGCGTATCCTTCTGGTGGAAGACGATCAAAAAATTGCCTCCTTCATCATCAAAGGTCTGAAAGCCGCCGGATTCGCCGTCGACCATGCCGACGATGGCGAAACCGGCCGTGATCTGGCCCTGTCGGAGCCCTATGACGCGGCCATTGTCGACATCATGCTGCCGGGCCTGGATGGGTTAAGCGTCATCAGGCAGATGAGAAAGGAGAAAATAGTAACGCCCGTCATCATTCTGAGCGCCCGCGGGGCCATCGAAGATCGGGTGAAAGGCTTACAGACCGGAAGCGACGATTACTTGACCAAGCCCTTTTCGTTTTCTGAACTTCTGGCCCGGGTTCAGGCCCTGATACGCCGGAGCACGGGATCGTTGGAGCCGACCCGCCTGGTTGCCGGAGACATTTCAATGAACCTGATTTCCCGTGATGTGGAGCGGTCCGGAAAGAAGATCGAACTGCAGCCGCTGGAGTTCTCCCTGCTCGAATACCTGATGCGGAATGCCGGGCGGGTGGTCTCCAAGACCATGATCATGGAGCATGTGTGGGACTACCATTTCGATCCCCAGACAAATGTGGTCGAATCCCGAATCTACCGTCTTCGAGACAAGATCGAGAAAGGATTCGACCGTAAGCTCATCCATACCGTCCGAGGGGTGGGGTATGTCCTTAAAACGGATGAGTGACGGGTTTCGATCCCTTGCGGTCAGACTCACCCTTCTCTATGCGGGGACCTTCACCCTGTCTTCGGTGGTTGCTTTCTATCTTTTCTACTACATGATCATCGGAGTTATCCGCGATCGCGTGGATCAGGATCTGATCCAGCGCATAAACGCCATCTCGGCTATCGTGGCATCTGAAGGCCTGTCGAGGGTCCATCGGTCGGCCGTACTGGAAACCCAGGCCGCCGGCGAAGAAAAGCTCTTCATTCGACTGATGTCGCGGTTCGGCAGCGAACTCTTCTCGTCCAATTTGTCCTACTGGGAGAACATCGGCATTGACGGTGGGGCGGTCCGGCAGGTCCTTGTGGACGGTACTCCGGTATTCGAGACGGTGCGGGTGCCGGGATTGGGCCGTACGGCCAGGATCGTCTACGGTACGGTGGGGGCCGGCATCATTGTCCAGATCGGCCAGTCCCTCGAAGGGGGTACCCGGCTTCTGGATGCCTACCGGCGGATGTTTGCCGTAACGCTTTTTCTCCTCTTGCTGCTGTCAACTCTGATCGGCGGGTTTATGGCGCGGCAGGCCCTTTCAGGGGTCGGCCGTATCTCGAAGGTCGCCAGGCGCATCACCGAAGGGGATCTGGATTCGAGAGTGCCGGTCACCCGAAGAAAGGACGAGATCGATGGCCTGGCCGAAACCATCAACCGGATGCTCGACCGGATCCAGAGCTTGGTCGATGAAATCCGGGAAATGGGGGACAATATCGCCCATGACCTCAAGAGCCCCATTACCCGGATCCGGGGGTTGGCGGAAGTCACCCTCATGACCGGAAAACAGGTTGCCGACTACGAACAGATGGCGGCCAGTATCATCGAAGACAGCGATCAGCTTCTGGACATGATCAACATCATGTTGGAGATTTCCAGAACGGAGTCCGGTGTTGGGGTGCGGCTGGACGGGACAGTGGATCTCGCCCCTATTTTGAGAAAAGCCTGCGACCTATTTATGACCCTGGCGGAAGACAAGCACATCGGGTTGGTCTGTCGGGTTAGCGTTCCCGCTCGGGTGAGGGGCGACCAACGGCAACTTCAACGAATGATCGCAAACCTGCTGGACAACGCCATCCGATACACCAGGCCTGGCGGAGCGGTGAGGGTCGAACTCACCCATAGCCAAGATCGACAGGTGACGGTGAGTTTTGAGGACACCGGTATCGGCATCCCGGAGGAGGCCAAGGGGCGGATTTTCGAGCGGTTTTATCGGGTCGATCCGAGCCGCAGCAGCGCGGGTGCCGGATTAGGGCTGAGCCTTGCCCTTGCCATTGCGCGGTTTCATGGTGGGGACATCGATGTGAAAAGCGCCCCGGGCAAGGGCAGCTGCTTCACCATCTCGTTGCCGGCGATCCATACGGTCGGCGAGGGTGTTGAACCCGCGCCGTCGATTTCAACACCGTGACCCGCCGCTATCTATTCTGCCCTCCCCATTGCCGGGTTCGGCGATGGACCCCAGGGTCAGATGACTTTTTGATCATATTTGAGCCATCTCCCGGTTATTTACATCCTGTAGATTTAGAAGTTGGAAATAAATGATGACCGATTTTCCGGAGAGAGTCGGGACTGCCCGATCCCTCCCCCCATCTCAGGAGGTAACACTATGAAACGGTTTTACTGCCTCAGGTCGGCAACACGAATCGTGGCCGTGGCGGCCGCTTTGGGTTTGCTGGTCGGAGGGGCGGCTCAGGCTGCCAAATCAGGTGCCGACACCATCATGGTGCCGGCCAACTTCAGTCAACTGGCCGAAAAAGCCAAATCCGGAGTGGTGAACATCCGAACCGTCAAGACGGTCAACGGCGGCGGCCCCGTGTTCCGGCATTTTTTCCGAGGGCCCTTCGGCAATCAGGAACCTTTCAAGGACTTTTTCGGCGGCGGCCCCATGCGCGAATTTAAGCAGCGCAGCCTGGGCTCGGGGTTCATCATCAGCAAGGACGGTTTCATCGTCACTAACAACCATGTGATTGAAGACGCCGACCAGATCAAGGTGCGGCTTTTCGATGAGGAGGAATTCGACGCCGAGGTGGTGGGAAGAGATCCGAAGACCGATCTGGCCCTGATCAAGATTACAGCCACCCACGAATTCAAGCCCCTTACACTCGGGAACTCCGACACCCTGCCGGTAGGAAGCTGGGTGATTGCCATCGGAAGCCCCTTTGGTCTCGAGCAGACCGTGACGGCCGGCATCGTTAGTGCCAAAGGCCGTATCATCGGTTCGGGTCCCTATGACGACTTCATCCAAACCGATGCCTCCATCAACCCGGGCAACAGCGGCGGCCCTCTCCTCGGTTTGAACGGAGAAGTCGTTGGGATCAACACCGCCATCGTGGCCAGCGGTCAGGGCATCGGCTTTGCCATCCCTATCAATCTGGCGTCCGGCATCATCGATCAACTGCGCAACACCGGAGAGGTCAGCCGGGGTTGGCTCGGTGTGGGGATTCAGAACCTGACCCCCGAGCTGGCTGATTATTACGGTATCGACAGAGAAGACGGGGTCATGGTTACCCAGGTCTACAACGGCGACCCCGCCGACAAAGCCGGCATCAAACCCGGAGATGTCATTATCTCCCTCGATGAGAAACCGGTAACCGACAGCCGTGACCTGTCGAAGGGGATCGCCGACACGGGTGCGGGAAACCGAGCCAAAGTCACCTTTCTCAGGGGTGGCGAGGAGAAAACCGTGCGAATCAAGCTGGGGAAACGCTCGGAGTCCGAGCCCGGTGCCGTTCGGACCTCATCGTCGCCTTCGAGCGACCTGGGCCTGGAAGTCAGGGAACTGGATTCCGAACTGGCCGAACGGTTGGGGATTGAGGACGACGTGAAGGGGGTCGTTGTCACCGGCATCGAACCTGACGGGAAGGCTTCAGAGGCCGGCATCCAGCGGGGAGATCTCATCGTTGAGATCAACCGTCAATCCGTGGCCTCCATCGGCGACTACAAAAGCATCATCGACGGGTTGAAAGAAGGGGATTCCGTTCAGATCCTTATGCGCCGGGGACGGGGCGCTCTCGTCGTCGCTAAGTTTACCCGGTAAGGTAGGTCCTTTGTCCAAACAATACCGCGGCCCTGCGCGAGCCGGGCCGCGGTGGCTTCTGGATTCCGCCACCCCTGGGTGTGTCAGGAGCCATCGGAGGCCGGAAGCCACAGGTAATAGAAACCGGGCATGAGATTGCCCATCATGGCGACGGGGCCCAGGTCGATCAGGGCGCGGCCGGTGGGCCTGCCGGCCCCCGGGCTGTTGTAGACGGTGTCTTCGGCGATCTCGGTCCGACGATAGGCAATCAGTCGAGCCGATTTCGGAAGACCGGCAAGGGCGATGGCCTCATCCACGGCGTCACGTAGATATCCCACCTCATCCACCAGACCCAGCCCCTTGGCCTCGTTGGCCATAAATATTCGCGCCGAAGAGATCGCGGCAAGATTCCCTTCATCGATATCCCGATGGCGTTGGACAAGGTCCATGAAGCGTCTCCCCATCCGATCTGTCAACTCCTGGAACAGCCGTTCCTCATCGGCAGTGGGCTCTCTGAAGGGTGAACCCATATCTTTCTGCTCGCCGGATTTGCTGACGTCCACCGTGAGGCCGATTTTTCCGATGAGGGCATCGATGTTGGGCCTCAGAAACAACACGCCGATGGACCCGGTGATGGTTGTGGGGTGGGCAACGATATGGTCTGCGGGAAGGGCGACGTAATAGCCGCCTGAAGCGGCGACATCCATCATGACGGCCACCAGCTTGATCCCCGTGCGTTTTTTGTAGGCCACCAGTTCGTGGTATATGATATCCGACCCGGTTACGGTTCCTCCGGGGGAGTTGATCTTCAGTACGACCGCTTTTACGGCCTTGTCCTCCTCGGCCCGCCGAAGTCGAGCGACAAGTTGCTGCACCGGACTTTGACGGTCCCGCACCAGGCCCTGCCTGGGGGCATCGGAAATGGTGCCATCAATGGACAGAAGAAGAATCTTGTCGTCGGCGTCCCCGTCGAGGGTTACCTCCTGAAACGGTCTCGTCCCATCAGAGAAGAGATACACGTTCGGTGAGATGCAGCCGGACATCAGAACCAAGACAGTAATCAGGAGGAATCGCGATGAGATCGTCATGGAAAGTCGCTCCGGTAAGGGGGGTGCCTGGAGACTGAATTCCGGAAGCATAAGCGGTCGTCCGGCCCATGTCAAAAGGATTTAAGGTGAGCCCGAAATGGATAGCGCCCAAATGATTTCGGTTGCCGGGGCTTCTCCCCACCAGGCGGTGGCCGAAGCCAGGCTGGCAGGCGACGGTACCGATATGACCGCGGCCTATCTGGCTGCGGATCTCTTGGAGGCAGCCGTTGCCGACCGCCCATCGTTGGCTTCCATGAGAACCATCGCCGCCCTGGAGACCGTTCTGGGCTCCGTCCGTTTTGCCGCCTGCAAGCAAGGGGGGAGTCTTTTTCAGAAAGTCGCCGGCGTTCTGGAGCGGCTGGCGGCTGATCACCCCCTGCCGGTCTTGTCGAGCCGGGCGGTGGACGTTCTGGAACAGGCGGTGGTTTTCGGGTCGACACCGGCCCACCGGGCCGCTGCCGACGCTTTAGGCCGTCTGCCCCTGTCGCCGCCGGCACTAGCGTCGGATTCCATCGCCACTCCTCCTGAGTCCGGGCGCCCGCTGACCCTTCTCGATTGGGATCGGTTCTGCACCGTCGCGAGGCTTCGTCCCGGCGGCAAGGGCAGATGGACCGGCAGAAGCCTCTTGCTGCCCGCGGACCCTGATCGGTTGGTCGTGGTCAAGGTACCCCGTCCCGGCGCCCCCACCTCTCCCCTTCACGCCGAGGGATGGTGGATGGACCGGCTGATGTCCCTGTCGGCGAGCTGGCCTTGCCCGTTCCACATCCCAGAGCCCCTGACGGTCGCCGGGTCCCCGGTGGTTTCCCTAAAAGGTCTTCCCCGCCACCCCTTGGAAAGAGCGTTGCCGGCTCCGGTTCAGGCGGCCCTGATTTACCGCTGCCATATCGATTATTTCCGGTACGCCAACGAACCGGGAGCCTATGAGGACTCCCCGGGATCGAATGTGGAGAATACCTTCGGACGGAATGCCTGGATTCTCGGCCGCTTGATGGCCACGGGGGTTGCCCATACCGCCCCGATTCCGTTGTTCCACAACCGGACACAAGCAGGGCGCCGAAGCGATCAGGGGCGCTACGAGTGGCGCAAGGGCGGCCGACTGGACCGCTGGCTGGCATCCTGCCGATATCCGAACGTCGGGATTTCCGGACTTCGGGATTTCGAGCATTTAGAGCCGGCTGGCGGGGACCCGTTCAAGCGCTACCTCTTGATGGGCAGCCAGGTGTTCAGTCTGGTGTTGGTGGCCGGCAGCTATTTTAGACATCAGGACCCTTCCCTTGTCGGCTTCGATACCGACGGCAGACCCGTCGATGTCCGTGACCGGTTCGATCGGCCCCTGTTCGCTCGTATCATCCGGTCGGTGTTCGAGGGCTATGGGAATGGATTTTCCGGCAGATGGCATCCTTTCGGCCCGCCGGTATGCCCGGAGGGACTGGCCAGGGATCTCGTGGAGGCGATGGGAGTGGACCGGGACATGTCCGAAATGATACGGGTGGCGGATCAACATCGCAAACCCAGCAGCCCTTCTCTGTCCTTTGGGCCGGAGAACGGCCCAGAGGGGGTTCCCCATGCTACCGGGGACGGCGTCGATAGGGTCTTGTATACGGGGCCTCACCTGGGAGGATTCAACCAAGCCCTGCCGGTTCCCGATCTGGTTCGATTCACCGGCGGCACCGTCGCCCTGAGCATCGCCGGACGTTTTCGGCAGGAACGGTCGTTGCCCGACGCCCATTTCCGGAAACCGCCCGGGGCCAAGCGGACCTGACGCTCGACCGTCTGCGGGACCTTGGGGATCATGCCATGCCCATCAGTTCTGCGGCAATCTCTCGTTTGAAGCGCTCCCGGTAGGCATCCCTTGGGATGGGTGCGGCGCAGGCCCATGCCACCACTTCGCTGAGAGACGGATGGATGTGCATGGCGCTGCTTACCGCATCGGCCGTTCCCGATCCCGCGGCCATTACGGTGACGATTTCCTGGATAAGAACCGTCGCGTCGGGGCCGATGACATGGGCCCCGAGGATTCGGTCAGTGGCGGCATCAATGACCACCTTGACAAAGCCGTGGCCCGTGTTCATCGCCATTCCCCTGGCCGTATCCCTGAAACGCTGAAATCCGATGTGAATCCGATCGTTCCCGTAGGCCCTGACCGCCTCCTGCTCCCCCATGCCCACGGAGGCGATTTCCGGGTGAGTGAAAACCCCGTGGGGTACGGAGCCATAATCGACCTCGAGGGGGGTATCGGCCACCATGTTGGCGAATACGACCCTGGCTTCGTGGTTGGCGGCGTGTTTGAAAAGATGACGACCGACGGTATCGCCGAAGGCATAGATGCCCTCCATGGACGTTTCCATATGGGCGTTGACCCGAATCCATCCGGCCTCGTCAACCGCGATGCCCCCGGCCTCCGGATCAAGAATGTCGGTATTGGGGGCTCGGCCCGCTGCCACCAGAAGCAGGTCTGTCGAAATGGATATCTGGGCGCCGTCTCTTCCCCGACGGCTGGTGACCGTCACCGATCCGTCGTCTTCCATGGCTGCCGACACGGCTTCGTGGCCCGTGAGGACGGTCATGTGCCGTGACATTTCCGTCAGTGCCACAAAGGAGATGTCGGGTTCTTCATCCGGCAGAAATTGGGGGTTTCTCGCCACAAGGGTCACCTCGGCGCCCATGGCCGAAAAAAAGTGCCCGTACTCGGCGGCGATGTAGCCACCGCCCACGATGAGGATGCGATCCGGCCTCTCGGTAATGTCTAAAATGCTGTCGCTGGTATGGTACGAGACCCCATCCAGCCCCTCGATGGGGGGCAGAGACGGTCGGGATCCCAGGCATAGTAGGATGGTCTTGGAGGTGATGACGGTGTCGGCTACGGCCATCCGGTAGTCGCCCACGAACCGTGCGGCATGGTAGTAGTAATCGACGGCCGGGGAGGCGGTTAGGGCCTTTCGAATCTGCTCCACATCCTTTCTGATGGAGCGGCGCATGCGGTCCATGATGCCCGGGAAATCAACGTTTTTCACGTGAAGGGTGAGTCCCAGGTCGCCGGCATTTTCGATGGCGCGCAGCAGTTCCGCCGGATAGATCAGCATTTTGGTGGGGATGCAGCCCTTGGTGAGGCAGATGCCGCCAGGGGGGTCCTTGTCGATGACGGCTACCCGGGCATTTGGATGGATGGACAGATAGGGCTGCACAATGGTCATGGCAGACCCGGTGCCGATGGCGATGAGATCGTAAACAGTCATGGTCACAGGCTCCTGTCGACGGTATGCTGATGGTCAGACCCCTTTACCCCGCGGAGCCTTGGGCGGTGATGGTGACCTCCGCCGGGTTCCCCTGAGCCGGTGGACTAACCCGCTTCCGATGGGAAGATGAGGTGATTCAGGATGAGACCCCAAAACCCTTCGGTACCTCTTGAAAAATGCCATCCCAGGTGGTTCCGGCACTGGCGGCAGATGGCCACCCGCCAACGATAGCTGGGAAACCAGGTGAACGCTTCCGAGGGAATCCCCGAGGTTTCACATCCTCCAGCGCCCGAAAAGGCTCCGATCGTGTACACCAACCCGGCAGGATTGGCAAAAGTATGGGTCCGACGGCCGTTGACGGCTATCCGGCGCGATTGCCGGGTGATCGGGAATAGACAATCCCGGCACCGGATCGCGACATCCCCATCGGAGTCACTATCCTCGGGGGTGTCGGCAGGCTGCTGCCCAAGACCCCCCTTTTTTACGACGCTTTTATCCAGGAACGTCATGGGACGTGGCAGAACTCCCGGAACGACAGCCGACGGCGGGACCTGCTCCAGGATTCGGCCTTGCAGCGGCTGGGTTCCCATCAAGTGGCAATCCTGTCCTCATGGTGGATGATCGGTTTTGATGCACCATTATGGTCCTTGCCATCACTATAGATCCCCAACCGACACCGGGCAACGGAAAACTGCCCTTCCCCGGTGTGGCCGACCATGGACCCAAAGGGTTTACCCGCCTCGAAAACGTCTTAGTTTAGAGGCGCCGATGGTCGGAGACTTTTTATTCTCCCATCGACATTTTACTGTCCAATAAAGGCTGCAGTCCCCCACGGCGGCCGATCGGATCCTGGGCGGATCGGGTGGGTTCTTATCCTTTCCGCCGGAGATTCCGAAGCGTTCGCCAGGGGTTTCGCGGAATGGGAGCGGGCGAGTAAGATCATCCCCCTGGCCCGGCTGAATCCATTTCCTCATTTCATGACCCAACGGGGGAAAACGACCCCTTGTCAAATCCCCTTTCGAGAAAGGACACTGCCCATGAGCATACTGGTTACTAAAGAAGCGCCGGACTTCGAGGCGCCTGCGGTCATGCCGAACGGCACTATCGAAGAGCATTTCAAATTATCGGACCTCAGAGGTAAGGTGGTGGTTCTCTTTTTCTATCCTCTGGATTTTACCTTTGTCTGCCCGACGGAAATCATCGCCCATGACCGGCGTATCGCCCAGTTCAAGGAAAAGGGGGTGGACGTCGTCGGCGTTTCCATCGACAGTCAGTTTACCCATTTCGCTTGGCGAAACACCGCCCTGGACGATGGCGGTATCGGCCCCATATCGTTTCCGCTGGTGGCGGATGTCAAGCACGACATCACCCGTGCCTACGGGATCGAACATCCCGACGGCGTCGCCCTTCGAGCATCCTTTCTGATCGACAAGGCTGGCATCGTCCAGCACCAAGTGGTCAACAACCTTCCTCTGGGCAGAAACGTCGATGAAATGCTGAGAATGGTCGACGCTCTCCAGTTTTTCGAAGAGAATGGAGAGGTGTGCCCTGCTGGATGGAAAATGGGGAGCGCCGGCATGACCCCCACCGCCGACGGTGTTGCCGCCTACCTGTCCAGTGAGGCGGAGAAGCTATAGACGCATGGGCCCTCGGGCGCGGCCCCGACGCCCTCCCCGCCATGGGCTTCTGTTGGAATGGAAGGGAGGGCGTATAGTGAGTGACAGCCCATGCCGCCGATTTAGAACGTCGGACTTGACGGAGCCCAGATGACTGTTAGCATTTGAGAGGAAAGGAACCTGGATGTCGTGGTGGCCGTCTTGTCCGAATTTTCCATGCTTCCAGTCCAGACGATACGGGTACCGCCACTCACCGAAAACGTCAGGAGTATGATGATGACACCTGTTCCTGCATCCTCCGAACGATCTTCAACCAACGCCGCTGCTTCGGAGCGTCGCCGCAGATGTTGGACAGATCGACGCTCCGGTGAAGACAACCGCAAGCGATACAGCCTCGTTTACTTCACCGATGGAGGCGGAGAACGGCGAACCCCGGAGGACAGGAGAAGGGGTAATGACCGTCGGGGACCATGGTCCCACAACGGGTCCCCCTGCACACCGTTTTTCCGCAGTTAGCGCCGATAGGACCTTTTCCAGGCACGGATACTCCCATCACCCCAGGATCCGGCTGTCCACAGGACCCCCTTCGGGTAGGGTGGCCAAATGTTCGCAGCAGACGTGGTTCAGGTCGAAGACATCAACACCGCTGCCGCCGTGAAAACAGTGATCCGCCGGCTCAGATGGAAGCTCGACGGCAGGCAGCCCCAGGCGGGCATTGTCTTGGCGGGAATCGATTCGGACCATTCACTGATCCTCGGCACCCTCAAGGATGCCTTCCCGACAATGGACATCGTCGGTTGCACTACCGCGGGCGAGTTGTCTTCGGACTTCGGATTTAGCGACGCTTCCATATCCATCATGGTGATCGGTTCCGACACCCTGACCATCGGGGTGGGCATCGGCCACGACCTGTCCCGGGATCCCATGGCTGCCACCACGAGGGCGGTTCACATGGCCAAGGATAGACTGGGTAAGGGCGAACGGCTCTGCCTGGTCTTCCCGAACGGGCTACACGATTCCCCTGAAACCATCCTGGACACCCTTAACCGCCAGGTCGCTCCGGATTGCATGATTTTTGGAGGGCTTTCCGCCAGGCACTGGCAGGGCCGCACTCCCACACGGCAATTCTACGGAAACCGGGTTTACGAGGATGCCCTGCCCCTGATGCTGATCGGCGGACCTGTCCGGCATCAGTTCGTCCTCTCCAACAGTTGGGAGCCGGTGGGCAATCGCGAGTCGGTCTCCAGGGCCGCCGGCCACGAACTGCTTGAAATCGGGGGGCGGAGTGCTCTGGCCTTTTTCCGGAACAGCCTGGGACCCCACTCATCGCCCGCTCTTGAATTTCCCCTGGCGGTCTACGAGGATGAAGACAGCGGCTTTTACATCCGATCCCCCATGGATTACCACGAGTCTACCGGGGGGGTTGTGTTCTCCACCCCCATTCCCCAAGGGGCCTCGGTTCAGTTGACCGAAGCCACTCGGGGGGGACTTCTGGAGGACATGGGGCTCAAACTGGAGGGCTTGGCCGCTCACTCCGGACCGTGGGTCAATACCGCCGCTTGCCTTGTTTTTTCCTGCGCCACCCGGAAGCAGATATTAGGGACTCAGACATCAAAGGAGATTGACCTGCTGAGACGAAAGCTGCCGGAATCCCTTCCCATATTGGGATTCTACTCTTACGGAGAAATCAGTCCGATTCCGGGCTTGCGACGAAGTTCGCTGCACAACTGCACCATGGTGGCGCTCCTTTTTGGAGAGGAGGATCAGGGTGGGGTCAATGTTTCTGCCATCCCCGCCGGAATCCCTGAACCATACGAAGACGGCATGTCCATTGATCTGGCGGATCACGTGGCCTTTCTCCAAAAGAAGCTTGAGCGCTCCGAAGCCTATCGGGAACGTCTCGAACTCAACAAGGACCTCACGACCACCCTTCTCAGGAAAATCAACTACGAAATCAATGGCGCCCGGCTGGAGATCAAGCGGAAAAACGATATGCTGGCCCGGACCCTGGCTCTCGCGGATGAAATCCAGCAGAATTTGTTGCCCGATCGGGAGTTGGAGACACGGTTTTTCGACATCGCGGGCACCAGTGTCTTCTGCAGCGAAACCGGCGGGGATTATTACGACGTGGTCAGCACCGATGCCGGCCATTGTCTCCATGTGGCGGTGGGGGACGTTACCGGCCACGGCATCGAGGCCGCCCTTCTGATGACGACGGTGCGTGCCCTTCTGCGAGCGCGGTTATCCCAACCGGGCGACCTCGCCCAGGTCATGACGGATGTCAATCGGCAGTTGGCCCAGGACGTGAAGGATTCGGGCCGGTTCGTTACCCTCTTCTTGTTGAGTCTGGATCCGGAGGCCGGCGTCATGGAGTGGGTGCGGGCCGGCCATGATCCTGCGGTTTGGTATGACCCGGCCCATGACCGCTTCAGAGCCTTGCGGGGACCGGGGGTCGCTCTCGGCATCGACGACAGCGTTCGGTTTACCGTCGGAAGGAGAACCGGTCTGCGGGAAGGGCATATCCTCTGTCTGGGAACCGACGGCATTTGGGAGGCCCGAAACGAGATGGGCGACGCGTTCGGAAAGGCCCGTTTGCTAAAAATGGTCAAGGCCTTTCAGCACTTGCCGGCATCAGGGATGCTGGATGCCATCCTGGTTGAGTTGACCCGGTTCCGGGGAAACCGGGAACTAGAAGACGACATCACCCTCGTCGTCATCAAGGCCAAATCCCTTCCGGGAGCCCCCGATCCGATCTTCCGCTGACCGGCGGTCTCGACACCGTCTCCTTCATTCCTCTCCGGGATGATCGACGCATTGCACGTTATCCCCCTTTTTAGTAATGTCCCCGGGATAAGCCCCACCTCTCAAGAAAGGATTCATGCCATGTCCTGCCGATTCAAGGCGGCCGCCCTGCTGATGTCCGCCGTCCTGTTTCTTCTGACCATCGCCTGCTCCAGTCCGGTCAACCGCGAGAACTACGGGAAGTTGACGATCGGCATGGATTACGGAGAAGTGGTCGATTTATTGGGAACGCCGGATCGAAGCGAATCCAGTTTGACGATCCAGAGCTGTGAGTGGGGAACGCCGCCGAAGACCATTTCGATAAAGTTCGTCGCCGACAAGGTGGTTTTTTTTTCTTCAGAGGGACTTGAATAGACCGGCGGCAGGGATGGTTCCGAATCCTGAATCCCCGGCCGGAGATGCCCTCCTGACCCAACCGCCCGCAGTCACAGCCGACCACGCTCACCCATGATGTGATAACGGCGATCGGAAAGGTGCTGCCCGAGGCGCTGATCGACCCCCCGGTCCTGTCGCCTTTCCTGGAAGCCTGTGGAGAGTCCTCCCTGGATCCGGTGACGCCCTTTTCTGCGGTTTCCACAACGGCTGCGATCACCACTGAGGGGGTCTCTGCGTCCCAAGGGCCGATGTCTTCTGGAAAATCCTCTGAAAGCGCTGTGGCACGGATTTCCCTCCGCCGGTTTCGTGGGAAATGATAGGCCTGCGCCACCGGTGCCCTCCCCCCGGATGAACCCGTTTCGCCGCCGATTCCCCACGATCAGGCCCTCTTGTCTACAGTCCTGGAGCCGGACGGATTCGACCGGTTTTCCGACGGGGTTCGCCGGCTCCTGCTCATGCCTTGAAATAGCCGCTGTCCGTGTCGATTTCCCCCCTCAGGTGGGGAATGTCCCGCCAATCGAGGGCCAGGAGTTCGGCTGCCCGTCGATCGAGATGGAGAGGGTCGGTGCCGGCCAGGATTCGTCCGACCGGTGGGGCGCATTCCGGCCCCCCGAGGTGGAACGATGCCAGGCCAACCGATGCGTCCATGACGGTGAGATCCGGGCAGCGGTACCGGTTCAGATCCACGATGGCCTGGTGCAGATCCCGGTGAAGGGAGGCCTTGTTCCAGATGCCCTCCCTGCCGGCATAGTGCCGGGGGGGAACCACCCCCACCATATTTTTCAAGGTGCCGGTAATCATCGACAGGGAGTGTGCTTTCAGTACCGGAACCGAGATGAGCCAATGGGAAAATAGGATTTCCGGCAGAATCATTTCCGTGAATCGCCGACAGCCGGGTTGGGATCGCTTCACCAGAGGCGCGGTGTTCAGGTCGAGAAGGCGAACCCCCCACTCCCGGGCCAGGCGGTCATATCCGTGCCGTTCGAACAGGTCCGACGTCGTGAACGATGGGTCACCGCACCCCTCGGCAATGACGACATCCGCATCGGAATGACACCGGATATAGCGGAGGACGGCCTCGCAGCATTCCGGGGGTGTCGTGACCGGGTGAGGAGAGGCATTGACCAGATTGGGTTTGACCAGGATCGTCTTCTGACGGGAGATGAGATCCATGGCGCCCACGGCGTCCAGGGCATGGGCAACGGCGGTACCGTAGCCCTTGAAGGGGACGATGGCGGTGGGCATGGAGGCGGTTAGAGGCATGGGGCCGGACTATCCAAACCGGGTCATCATCGGGCGGCTCAACAGGTCGACGTTTTCGGACAAAAACCGCTCCAGGCAGCGGCGGACCGAAGCCAGGTCTTTCGCTCTGCAGATTCGGCGATAGAAGTCGTGACCGAAGAGAAAATTGGATGAAAAATAGGCCGCGTAGTGACGGAAGCGACGAAGGGCGACGGGCTCTCCGTAGGTCCGGGCAAGGGTTTCCAGCAATTGGATGGCGCAGTCCTTGTAAGCATCCGGCCGGGGAGCGAACCCTCGAGCCCATTCGGCAAAGATCCATGGCTTGGCTAAGGCAAGGCGACCGATGGCCACGCCGTCGCATCCGGTGGTCACCAACATCCGTTTGCAGTCCGATCGGTCGAATACATCCCCGTTTCCGATCACCGGAATGGCGACCGCATCCTTGACCAGTGCGATGTATTCCCATTTGGGAGGCCGGGTGCGGCGGTCCGGCGCCACCCGTGGATGAAAGGTCAGGGCATCCGCGCCGGCATCCTCGAACCGGCGGGCCATGGATACGGCCCCGTCAGGGTCGTCGGACCAGCCGGTTCGGTACTTGACGAAAACCGGGTCAGCGGTTGCCCGCCGCACCGATCGGACAATGGCTTCGGCGGTTTTCGGCGTTTTTAGAAGGGCCGCCCCACAGCCTTTGGAGCAGACCGTCCCCACCGAGCATCCGAAATTGATGTCCACACCGAAAAACCCCTCCGCTTCGATCCGCCGGGCCGCCATCGCCATGGCACCGGAGTCGCGGCCGAAAATCTGGCAAACCACCCGGGACAAATCTTCTCCGGTCTTCCACATGAACCCCCCCTGGGGGTTCCGCCCATTGGGGACTGAGCGGGCCCAGCACATCTCCGAAAAGAGCAGTCCATATCCGCCGAAGCGGTCGACCACTTCACGAAAGGCCGTATTGCCCAGTTTGGACAGAGGGGCGAGGAAGAGCCGGCCAGGAGCGGATTTGCCGCCGATCATCAGGGGCTGGCTCACAATGGATGACAATCGTGAGGTCATGGCAGATCGGCCCGGGTCTCTGAGATCCATTTAGGGTACCCGGCATAAAAAGTGGAGATTGAACGGGTCGCCGGGGATGTCGGATACAGCGACGTCCTCGAACCCGCCTGCATTTAAGAGTTCCAGCGCTTTTTCCCTGCCCCACATCATTCCAAGGCCCATGCCCCCGTTATGAAGCCCGACGGGCAGGCAGTGGAAGAGGCTCACGGTGTAAAGAAAGGGGCCAAGGGGGTGGTCGGCGTTCAGGAGGGGATCCGAGTGGGCGGCGATGTCGATCATGGAAAACATGCCGCCAGGTGCCAGCATGCGCCGAACGCTTTTCAGGGCTTCCAGAGGGGCCGTTTGATCGTGGATGGCATCGAAGGCTGTAATGTAGTCGAAGGATTGGCGATATCGGGTTCGGCAGCCCGCGTCCCCCGCATCTTCCGTGGAAAAGGTGATATTGGAAAGTTCTAAACGCCCGGCGGCTTTCCGGGCCTTGTCGATAGCGGTCTCGTCGATGTCCAAGCCGACAAAGCGGCTGTCTGGAAACGCCTCGGCCATCAGGATGGCCGCCACCCCCTCACCGCAGCCCAGATCACATACCCGGATGCCTCTTCTCAACCGTTCCGCCAGCTGTCCTCCATCCACCGACGGCAGAAATTCGCCCACCAAACTTTTCCGGTGCTTGGCCGCCGCCAACTCCGCCATAAAGGCCTGAAAATCGGGATAAGCCCCGTAGGGAATGCCGTTTCCGTTCCCAAATGACGCGACCAGAGCGTCCATGGCCAGGCCGGTCAGCATCGGGATTTCCTGGGCATAGACCGCCAGGTTCTCATTGTCGGAGTGCCGGGTCAGGTGATGGGCATGGCTGCGAGGAAGGCGGTAGCGCACCTCATCCCCATTACCTCGGGTCATTTCCACGATGCTCCCGCTGCCCATGACCCCCAGCCATTCTGTGACGTAGCGCTCGTTCAAATCGGCCTCGTCGGCAATCTCTCCGGCCGTGGCGGTCCTGCCGATGGCCGCCATGGCGTCGAAGAGCCCGGTACGATAGCCGACGGCGATGGATGCGGTCAGGGCGCCTCCGTTAAGAATATCCGCCATCCGATCGGCAAAGGAGGCGGATCGGTCGTCTATGGGCATGGGGAATCGATCCTTTGAAGGGTTGTACATTCCGCAGTGGCGTCCATACCATGCCACCGCCGGCCCTATCCATCAACGGGGTGCACGGGGCCGTGGGGGCCAGCTAATAGATCCGGTCAAAAAGCCTGTCAGAGAGGGGTTTGTTCAAAGTCTTTAATACTTTGTATTGCTGGAGAGCCAACTCGCGGTCCCCGGTTTCAAGGGCAAGAAGACCCATCTGGTAGTGGGCCTGGTCAAGGTCCGGATCGGCCTTCAGTGCATTTCGGTAAGCGGTGCGGGCCCTTTCCCTGTCGTCCAGCTGGTGCCAGATGACCCCGACGGCCAGGTGGGCGGGGGCGAATTCCGCGTTCAGCTCGAGGGCCTTTTTCTGGGCGCGAAGGGCGTCGGTGTATCGTCCCGCCCGCAGATAGGCCAGGCCCATCTGGTAATGGGCCGGATAAAAGCGGGGGTTGATGGCGATCACCATTTCGTAGGCATGGAGTTCGTCGTCGATTTTGCCCAATCGGCCGAAGACCACCGCCAGATCGAAGATGGCGGGGATGTATGTTGAATCCACGTCGACGGCCTCCTGAAACGCACCGGCTGCATCATCTAGCGCTCCCACCTCCGCGAAGTAGCGGCCAAGGTTATAGTAGGCCACCGGGTTGTCTGGATCGGTACGGATGACTTCGCGGTAGGCATGGATCGCCTCGTCCTTGCGCTCGAGACCCACATAGCAGTGCCCCAATCCATACCACGCTTCGCTGTCGTCGGGTTCCTGCTCGGTGGCCTCGAGGTAATAGGACAGGGCCTCCTTGTATTGCCCTCTGATGGAGAACTGGTAGCCGCTGCGGCAAAGGGATTTTGCCAATTCGGGTTTTTTCCGGGAATTGGCGTAGGTCCACTCCCCTAAACTGACCGGGTGGGTCTCATTGATCAGGTCTACCACCCCCTTGCCGGCGACGGCAAAGTTGATGTTCTGGCCGGCAAGGGACTGGAAGGAGACGACGCCGATGACCTGTCCCGACAGATCGATGACCGGGCTTCCGCTGGAGCCTCTGGCAATGGGGGCGGACATCTGAAATACCTTTCCGGTGTCGGGAAGTTCCCGTATGGCGGAAACGATGCCTTCACTGACCGTCTGCTCAAGGCCCAAGGGGCTGCCCACGACGATGATCCGCTCGGCGATGGCGGGAACATTCCCGGTGACACCGATCCAGTTGACGCTCCCTCGGGGAACGTCGACGGAGACTTTTACCAGGTCGACGGACTGGTTCTCCGCCAGCAAGAGATCCACCGGGAATGTCTTTCCCCCGGCCGTTTTGACGGTGGCGGCGAACGCCCCGTCCAGGACGTGGTAATTGGTGATCAGATGGCCATTTGCATTGATGAAAAAACCGGTTCCGAGGCCGGTTGCGGCCATGTTTTCGTCGAAGGTCTGGACGGTGACCACCGACTGTTGGACGGATTTCACCAGACGCTTCAGGTCCTCAGAGTTCCTTGACGGCCCGATGGCCGGATTTGTCGTGGTGCAGCTTGACAGGGCCGCTATCCAGACCACCAAGACCGTAAAAGCGATGAAGGGTTTCATGACGTCTCTCCAAAAAGCAGCGCTTATGCGCCGCCTCTTCAATATAGGGATGGCTTGTCGATGGTGCAATCGATCCGAAGTGACTGGGGCTGGTTTCAGACGATGGTGATGGCGTCCCTCTTGGGGAGGGAGGCGCTGCGGTCCCGGCTGACCGCTTCGGGCAGGGCGTCGAGGATATCCGATGCCGTCATTCCGTCGGGTCCGATTGAGGCCGATGCCAGGTCTCCCGCCAGGCCGTGGATGAACACCCCTTTGCAGACGGCTTCCGGCAAGGGCATTCCCATGCCGTGCATCGCGGCGATAACCCCGGTCAGAACGTCCCCTGATCCGGCAGTGGCCATGCCGTCGTTTCCGGTCATATTGATCCACACCCGACCGTCAGGTGTTCCGATGAGAGAATGGGCGCCCTTGAGAACAATGATGGCATCGAGAGCTTCGGCATTGTCCCTCACCACGGCGATGGGGTCTTCCAGAATCTGCTCTGTCTTGAGTCCAGCCAGCCTTGCCATTTCCCCGGGATGGGGTGTTAGGATGGTGGGGGCCTTGCGATGACGGATCATCGACGGTGTCTCGGCGACGGCGGTGATACCGTCCCCGTCGATCAACAGGGGACGATCGATGGCCGACGACAGTTCTCGAACCAGCGCCCCGGTTTCCGGATTGAGGGATAGACCCGGCCCGATGACCGTCATATCGGTTCGCCGGGCAATATCGAGCAGGGTGTTCTGGTTGGCAATGGCGATGGTTCCCTCCTTGGTTTCCCTCTGGGGTATCAAAACGATCTCACCCCCCCGACCGGCCAGTGTCGGGGCCAGGGATTCAGGGGCTGCCAGTCGGGAATACCCGCCCCCTGCCTTGAGGACGGCCATGGCCGCGAAAATCGGGGCTCCGTAATAGCCCTTGGCACCGGCAATGAACAGGACATCCCCGAAACTGCCTTTGTGCCCCCAGGGGGATCGGGGAGGGATCGGGGGGGGTGAATTGATATGGATCGTGAGGGCATCGTCTTCGGTGATGACAGGGGGAAAGGTGATGTGGGAGACGAACAGGCGGCCGCAATGATAGAAGCCGGGGTAAAGAAGGGTTCCCGCTTTGGGAAGCCCGAACGTCACGGTGGCATCGGCCTTCACCGCGGTTCCCATTACCCTTCCGGTGTCGCCGCTGATGCCGGAAGGGATGTCCAGGCTGAGAACCGGCTTGCCGCTGTCGTTGACGATTCCGATACTCTCTGCGAAGGCTCCCTTGACCGGCTGGTTCAACCCGGTGCCCAGAATGGCATCGACAATGCACTCGCAGCGGGCCACTGCCGCTGCCACTTGCCCCCGGTCGGGCTTGACCGTCATGGGGATGGACAAGGTCTGCATCAGCTCGAAGTTGGTCCTGGAGGCGCCATGATATTTACCGGGGTCGCCTAACACCAGTAGCTGCGGCAGGCCCCCGTCGGATAGGATTTTTCTGGCCACCACAAACCCGTCGCCGCCGTTGTTGCCGGGTCCGCAGATCACGGCGAATCGTCTGCCACCGATGCCTATGTCCTCGGAAAGCACCCGGAAGGCGGCGATACCGGCATTTTCCATCAGCAGCAGTTCGGGGATGCCGAATTCGGTGATGGCGCGATGGTCCATGGCCCGCATCTGGGTGACGGTGGCGACATTCATGGGTTTTCCTTTCCATCCGGAGGCCCTCTGGGGCCGTGGTTCTGATGGCGGAGCTGCACTGTTTACGCTATCTTACCGGGGACCCCGCCGTTGATCAAGGGCCATGCTGGCTGTCGTCGCTTCCGTCGACCGGTTCTCGGCTTGACAAACCCCCGGTGCTTGGATAGAGATTCCCATCATCATTGAGCCAAGGACGCGGATGCCGTGAGGATTCGACAACCCGGGAGTCGGTGGCGGCAGATCCTCTGAAGGGGCTATCCACCAGCCCGGCGGTGGCCGTCGACGCCGAAGAGCCGCGGGCAGCTTCAGCACCGTGTTGAAAGCGCCGGCGGCTTTCGTCTTTTTGACCGGGCATCCCCGGCGACCCTTATCGTCATTAGACGAATGGCGGCGTCATGGGAAAGGGAAACGAGCGGCCTGTGAAATCAAAAACATTGATGTTGGGCAACGAAGCCATAGCCTGCGGCGTGGTGGAAAGCGGCTGCGCGGTGGCCACGTCCTATCCCGGCACCCCGGCTTCGGAAATCCTGGGAGCGGTGGCGGCCCTTCAGCCGAAAAACGGGGCGGCAGCCCACGTTCAGTGGGCCGTCAACGAGAAGGTGGCCCTCGAGATCGCCTATGCGGGGGCCATGTGCGGGCTGAGGACCATGGTCAGCATGAAGCAGGTGGGGCTGAACGTGGCCTCGGACCCACTGATGAGTGCTGCGTATATGGGCACCCGGGGCGGATTTGTGATTATCTCCGCCGACGATCCCGGCCCCCACTCCTCACAGACCGAGCAGGACAGCCGACTGATGGCCATGATGGCCAAGATACCCGTTCTCGATCCCGATTCCCCCCGACAGGCGAGAGCCCTGGTCAAGACCGCCTTCATCATGTCCGAGACCTTCGAAATTCCGGTCATGGTCCGCCCTACCACGCGGGTTTGCCATTCCCGACAGGATCTCACGCCGCCCACCGTGCCAGCCATTGTCAGGCATCCGGAATTCATCAAGGACCCGACCCGATGGGCGGCGACGCCCGCCTTTCGATATAAGCTTCACCAGGCTTTGGAAGCGAAGTTGGCAAGGATAGCCGACGCCCGGGAAACCGCCCCCGTCGGTCGACTTCAGGGCCAAGGTTCCCGTGCCATTGTGGCATCCGGGGTGGCCGCGGCCCACGCCAAGGACATCCTCGCAGACATGGGTCTGTGGGAGCGGATTCCCTTCTATCAGATCCTTCAGCCCTTCCCGCTACATCATCGGTTTATTGATGAGCTGCTGTCCGGCTACGAATCGGTGCTCGTTCTCGAGGAAACCGCCGGGGTGATCGAGATGCAGTTGGCGGACCGGGGTCGGGTGAGGGGAAAGCAAAGTGGCCACGTGCCCCGGGTCGGCGAAATGACCCCCGAGATCATCGAGGGGCTGATCGCCGATACCCTGGGTGTGGACAACCGCCCAGCGGTCTTGCCGGCGCCGGGAGGAAAGCGGCCCACCCTGTGTGCGGGATGCCCTCACCGGGCCAGCTTTTTCGCCATCAAAAAGGCGGCTCCCAGAGCCATCTACACCAGCGACATCGGCTGCTACACCCTGGGCCTCAATTTGGGGGCGGTGGATACGGTATTGTGCATGGGCGCGGCAATCAGCCAGGCCGCTGGGTTTTTCCATGCCCACAAGAATGAGGAAAAACCGCCGGATATCATCGCCACTATCGGGGATTCCACTTTTTTCCATGCCGGGATTCCGGCCCTGGTGGATGCCGTGACCCAGGGGGTTCGCTTCGTCCTGGTCATCCTGGACAACCGAACCACGGCCATGACTGGAAACCAGCCGACACCGGCTACGGGCCTCGGGGCCGCGGGTGAACCCCTGCAGGTGGTGGATATCGCTCAGCTGGTCAAGGGATGCGGGATCGACTATATTCGTGAAGGCGACCCAAACCAACTGACTGAGATGACAGGGATCATCAGGGATGCGGTGGGCTACAGCCGGTCCCATGGTCCGGCGGTGGTCATCTCCCGCCGTCCGTGCCTGCTGGATAAGCGGCATCGGAACGACCTCAAGGAGGCCCCGGCGGTCACGATTGCAGAGACCTGCGATGGCTGCCGGTACTGCGTCGACCACTTCGAATGTCCGGCGCTGGTGCCCCTGGACCGGGAGGGACGGGTGGCAATCGACCCCGTTCTCTGCAGCCGGTGCGGGGTCTGCACCCAGGTATGTCCGAAGGGGGCCATCGAAGCCGCAGTCGATGACCCCGCCGATAGGGAGGCCCCATGACGACGGTCGAGCGTCAGCAACTGGTCATCAGCGGTGTCGGGGGACAGGGGGTATTGTTCGTCACCCGTTTGATGGCCGAGGCGGTCATCCGAAAAGGGGTTCCGGTGATGACATCGGAAACTCACGGCATGGCGCAGCGGGGGGGATCCGTGATCTCCCATCTCAAGGTCGGCCCTTTCTCAAGCCCCCTTATCCGTGTGGGAGCCGCCGATGGGCTTATCGGGCTCAAGGCCGAGAGCCTCGAGCGGCATGGTCATTTCCTGGCACCGGAGGCATGGGCCTTCATCAACACCGGCGGCGACCCGAAGCCCTCTCCCGGAGCCGGAACCCGGTGGATCGACGCCGATGCCCTCGCCGGGCGAATGGGTAACCCCCGGGCCGTGAATCTGATCGTTTTGGGGTTTGCCTTGGGCGGGGCTCGGCCCGAAGTCGCCGACCTATGGGGCATCGATGATCTCCTGGCGGTATTGGAGGATCGCCTTTCCGATAAACCGTCTTTGCTGAACGCATCCTGCCGCGCCTTCGAGGCCGGTGTTGCTGCCGCCCGGGCGCTGCGGGACTGACCCCCTGTCAGTGCCATCCCGACCAACCCCAATCGATGGAGGTAGACCATGAAACGCTTTGCCCTGACGATGGTGCTCCTTGCGGCGCTTTGTCTCTTAGGCCCGGCCGCCGATCTTTCCTGCGCCAAGGCGATTAAGCTGAGCTATGCCAATTTCCCGCCGGCCCCCACATTTCCCTGTGTTCAGATGGAGCGGTGGAAGACGGAGGTCGAGAAGCGGACGGGGGGCCAGGTGGTGGTTGACACCTATCCCGGCGGCATGCTCCTGGGTGCAAAAGGCATGGTCGACGGTGTCATCGCCGGCCAGGCGGACATCGGCTGCGTCAGCACCGCCTATTTCCCGGGCCGATTCGTGTTCACCGATGTGGCGAGTCTGCCACTGGGCATCCCCGACGCTCGAACCGGAAGCCTTGTGCTGTGGGATCTCTATCAAAAGTACAGCCCCGAAGAGTTCGGTCAGGTCAAGGTGCTGACCATGTTCTCGTCGGCGCCCTCCAATATCATGTCCCGGAAGCGGGTGGCTTCCCTCGACGATATTCAGAATCTTAACCTGAGGGCTTCGGGAGGCGCGCTTCAGATCGTCAAGGCCTGGGGGGCCAACGGTGTCGGCATGCCCATGTCCGCCACGCCGGAGGCGCTTCAGAAAGGCGTCGTCGAAGGCCTCTTCTCCTCTCTTGACGTTCTCAAGGATTTCAAGTTTGCCGAACTGTGCAAATACGTGACTCTGACCGACACCGTCATCTACCCATTCGCCGTCATGATGAACATGGAGAGTTGGAACGCTCTGCCTCCCGATGTCCAGAAGGTCCTGGATGAGTTGGCCCCCGAACAGGCCGAGTGGACAGGCACCTATCTGGACGGTCACGTGCAGGAGTCCGCCCAATGGTCGAAGGACAACCAGCAGGTCGAATTCATTCAACTCTCCGAGGCGGATAAGGCGGCCTGGAACGACAAGCTGAAGCCCCTCATCGACGCCTGGACCGTTCAAGCCGAGGCCAAGGGGTTGGACGCCGGGGCGATTATAGAGGACGTTCGCGCCTTGACCCTGAAGCATTCAGGTCGATAAGCCGCACAAAGCGGGGAGGGCTTCCCTCCAGAGAGAGCGGGGTGCCCCCCCTCGCGCCACACCATCACCATCAATCCGATCGAGGGCTCGGGGCATCCGTCGCGATGCCCGTCCGGCGGTCGGCAGGATCGACCATGATTGAACGGCTCCAGAGGTTTAGCCGCTTTTTGAACCGGGTCTTGGCCGTTGTGGGCGGGGGTGTGCTGCTGTGCATGGTGGCACTGGCCTGCGCCAATATCGGCTCCCGGCTGCTCGGCGCTCCTGTGCCCGGGACCTTTGAGCTCATGGGCTACTTGGGAGCCGTATCTGTCGCCTTTGCCCTCGGCTACACTCAGAGCTTCCGGGGCCATATTGCGGTCGATGTGTTGATCAACCGCTTTCCTACCCCTATCCGATACGCTTTAGACCTGATCAACCAATTCATCTGTTGTTGTTTTTTTATCTTGGTGAGCTGGCAGATCATCCAGAAAGCGTCCATCATCCGACGTTCCGGTGAGGTCAGCGAGACCCTGCACATGATCTATTACCCCTTCACCTATCTGGTCGCCCTGGGGTGCGGGGTGCTGGCCCTTGGTTTTCTGACCGACATGGCGGCCGTCGTCCTGAAAATGGAACGCGGGGAGGAGCAATGAGCCTTGCGGTGGTCGGTCTTTCCGGCATTCTCGTGCTCCTGGCCGCTCTTTTTCTGTTGGGCATGCCGGTAGGGTTCGCCATGGGTATCATCGGTTTCATTGGCTTTTCCATGGTGATTTCCTTCAAAGCCAGCTGCAGCATGCTCGGCTCCGTTATCTGGGAGACGTTCTCCAAATACGGTCTGACCGTCATCCCCCTGTTTATATTCATGGGTCAGGTGGCGTTTTACTCCGGCGTCAACGAAAAACTTTACAACGCCGCTTATAAGTGGGTGGGGCACATCCGAGGTGGTGTGGCCATGGCGACGGTCATGGCCTGTTCGGCCTTCTCCGCCATCTGCGGATCCAATGCCGCCACCGCCGCCACCATGACCACTGTCGCTCTGCCCCAGATGAATAAGTTCGGATACGATCCACGCCTCAGCACCGGGGCTATCGCCTGCGGATCGACCCTTGGGGTGGTCATCCCGCCAAGTGTGGTGTTGATCGTCATCGGTCTGTCCACCGAGCAGTCCATTGCCAGGCTGTTTTACGGAGGGGTGGGGGCGGGTGTGGTACTGACCCTGCTGATGATGGCCACGGTGTTTGCCGTTTGTCGATGGCGTCCGGAATGGGGACCTGTCGGACCCCGGACCGGTGTTAAGGAAAAGTTGACCTCTCTTCTGGGGGCCATGGAGATGGTGGTCCTCTTTCTCCTGGTTATGACAGGTCTTTTTTTCGGAATGTTTACCCCGACCGAAGCCGGCGCTGCCGGGGCTTTCTTCGCCCTCGCCATCAGCGTCGCCAGGGGACGGCTCAGTTGGAAGGGATTTCTGGCATCGGTGGGGGATACACTGAGGATTTCTTGCATGGTCATTGTCATCGTTACCGGTGCATTGATTTTCGGGCGCTTTCTGGCAGTGACCCGGATCCCTTTCGATATTGCCGGCTGGGTGGTGGCGTTACCGATATCGAAAGAGGCGGTCATGGGGGTCATTTTTCTCATTTACATTATCGGCGGTGCGGTCATGGACGCTCTGGCGCTCCTGCTCATCACCATTCCCATTTTTTTCCCGGTTTCCCAGGAGTTAGGCTACGATCCCATCTGGTTCGGCGTCACCATCACCGTGGTGACCACCCTGGGTGCCGTGACACCGCCGGTTGGGGCCACCACCTATGTGGTGGGAGGAATGGCGAGAGACATTCCCCTGGAGTCGGTATTCAAGGGTGTCGGATATTTTCTGCCCGCCTACCTGCTGTGTTTGGCGGTGCTGATGATGGTCCCCGAACTGGTGACATTTCTTCCGAATCTGCTGCGGTAAGAAAGGAGCGGGAGGCCTTTCGGACCATTGACGGGGGCGATGCAGGAACGGCGGTACCAGTGGTCGTGAAAAATAGCTTGACTCTCTGAAATCTTGATGTTATTTGCCCGTTCAACCGCCTGGATCACGTGGTTAGCGGATTCGGTACCGACACCCCTCTCGACTTGCATCGGAGTGATTCAGGCAGCCAACGATGCCCGAACCGCAGTGAACGTTTAGGGAGCAAATGAAGCCTCCCGCGTCTGCGGTTCGGGCTTTATTTTTGTGCCTGTAATCATTGGCTATTTTCGCTTTTTTTGGTACTATAGGGTTTGTAGTAACAGCTGGTCGTACCAAGGGGGCAATCAATTCCACGGTTACCCGTCGTCGCCCGCCTCTGCCAGGGTACCCTCGACGGCCGCCAGTATCGTGTCGACATCGCCTTCCGACACCCCGGAAAACCACGTGCCCTGAGGATAGAGGATGACGTTGGGGCCGTCGGTACAAAGTCCCATGCACCCGCATTGGGATACCCTCACTCTGGGCCTCCATCCATTGTCGGCCACGGCCTGTTTCAGGCGTCGGCGAACCTCGGGGCTGTTGCCGTCCGCGCAGGATTTCCGGATGCCTTTGCGGTCGTTTGTGCAGACGAAGAGGTGGCAGGCGTAGGGAGATTGGTTTTTGGACATGGTCGGGGGTTCCTTGTGTGGCAGGGGCCGGACGATGTCCCATCGCCGGTCCTTGGGTTGAGTGGGTAAAGGTTTTCTATCCGCCAATGGCGGACATCTGGCTGGCGGGTTTGTTTCGGCAGCCGCCGGTCAGGCTATGGTGCTCCGGCTTGGAGCGGGCCACATCTCTGAAGAGGTGGATGATTTCCTCATCGCTGCCCCCGTTGCGGATGACGGCTTTGACGTCGGCCTCCTCGTCGTTCAGGAGGCAGGCTCGCAGACCGCCTGCGGCCGTGAGACGAAGCCGATTGCAGCTGCCGCAGAAGTGGCGGCTGATGGGGCTGATGAATCCGATCTCCCCCTTGGCGCCGGGAATCCGGAAGCGTTCGGCCGGTCCGTCCTCAGGGGAGCGCTCGACCGGCACCAGTGCCCCGAGCCCCGCGATCTGATGCCGAATGGCCTCTGTCGTCATGTAGGGGTCTTCCTTGAATCGGGCGGAGCCGATGGGCATGTACTCGATAAACCGAACATGAAACGGATAGGTCAGGGTGAGTGCGGCGATGGCTTCCAGTTCGTCGTGGTTGACCCCCTTCATGGCCACCGTATTGAGCTTGACGGGGAAAAATCCCCGGTCGTGGGCCGCCAATATGCCCTCCCAGACCGTGTCGAATGCGTCCACATCGGTGATGGATTTGAATCGTTCGGGGATCAGTGTGTCGAGGCTGATATTCAGCCGACGGATTCCCGCCTCTTCAATCCGTTCCAGGTAATCCTTCAGGCGAAGGGCGTTGGTGGTGAGGGAGACGTCCCGTAGCCCCTCCATTGCCCCCAGCCGCTTGAGGAATGCGCCGATGCCCTTTCGCACCAGGGGCTCCCCGCCGGTTACCCTTACTTTGGATATCCCGATGGAAACGCCGGCCCGGACGATTCTGAGAATTTCCTCATAGCGGAGGATGTCCCTGTGGGGCAGATAAGGGAAATCCGATTCGGGAACACAGTAAAGGCAACGCAAGTTGCATCGGTCGGTGACGGATACCCGCAGATAATTGAGATGCCGATGAAAGTCGTCTGTCAGTGACGCTCTGGTCATGGTCCGTTCTCTCTAACCGGAATGTGAGCCGCCGGGGTGTTCAATCCGAATTTTTTCCGGTATTCAGCCACTCCTGCCATGGGCGGGCGCTCGACGCCGCTCATTTCGACGAGGTCGGGGACGATCTTTTCCCTGACCAGGTTGTACTGGATCATTTGATCATATAGCTCCCTTTTGAATTCGACAATGCCCAGACGGTGGATTCGTCTGAGAAAGGTTTTCATCACCACGAAAGACATGCGGCCGAGGGCTTTGGTGTCCTGGTTGCGGTGAACCCGCCGTTCCAGATCGACCTGGGCGATCACATCGAGGCCCCACCGTTCGCAGATGTCCAAAATCATGCTGGTTTCGACCCCGTAGCCGATGGGAAACGGAATCTGCTCGAAGATGCTCCGATAGCCGGCATACTCACCGGAGAGGGGTTGAAGAATTTGAGTCAGCTCCGGGAAGAACAAGGAGAACATAGGGCGGATCACCAGTTCCGTGACCCGGCCCCCGCCGGTAGGTCGGATTCTGTTTTTCCCCGTGGCGATCGGCCGGTCGTAGAAGGCTTTTGTGTATTTGATGTGGTCATAGGCCAGCAATGGGCCAATGAGGCCGTAGGCGAAGCGGTGGTGGATGTTTTTGATATCGGCGTCCAGGTAGACGATGATGTCCCCCTCGGTAATGAAAAGGGCCTTCCAGAGATTCTCTCCTTTTCCGCGATACCGTTCGTACATGGGGAGGATGTCGTCGGCCAGAAAGACTTTGGCCCCAAAGGAGCGGGCGATTTTCACGGTATCGTCTTCCGAGCCGGAGTCGATGACCACGATCTCGTCCAGAAGCGGGTATCGGGTCATCAGTTCGCTCTTGAGGATGACGATTTCTTTGGCAATGGTTTTTTCCTCGTTTAGGGTCGGCAGACACAGAGAGATTTTGACGTTTTTCTGCTCCTTGCTATCCACCAGTCCGCCAAGGTCGCTGAATTGCGCGTAATGAAACGTGTTTCGGCTCAACCAGTGGTTACCCATCGCATACCCCCTCGTCGATGGCTTTCAGGACCCCGATGACTTGGGCGATGCCGCTGAACATCGGATCGATCTCCATTTTGGAGTTGGGTTGGTGAAAATGCTCTCCACGGGTAAGCCCTAAGGTGACCGCCGGAATTTTTTTGGCCAAAAAAATGGACAGCTCGGATTCGCTCGGCTCTCCCACCGGCTCGATGTCGAGGGTGTTCATGATTTTTCCTGCGGCCTTTACGAGGGGATGGGTGTAAGGCAGCCGGGAAGCCGTGGCATTGCTGATGGTCTCCAGGGTCAATTCCACCCCGTATTCATGGCTGATTCCGTTGACGATGTCCTGGATGTGGCTGAAGATCTCCTTGACCATCGGGTCCGAGTCGCTGTGAATCTCAAAGCCCAGCCGGCCGTCATAGGCGATGATGCCATGCTTCAAGCCGGCGGCGATCTTTCCGATGATGATTCGGCTTTTCGGCTTCTGGGGCAGGCGCATTTCCAGGATATGGTTGATGATTTCGTGAAGAATCAGGATGGCGTTGGGTCTGAAGCGGTGCTCGATCCCATTTTTTTCCGATATCCGGCAGCTGACCTCACAGCGGATCATCCCCTCCGAATAATAGTTGAGCCGGCCGATTTCGACCCCCTCCATGATGACTGCTCCGCGAATGGGGCCTTTCCACGTCTTCACGAGGTGGCGGATGCCCCGCAGATTGCCCTTTCCCAGGGACTGGATGACGCCGGCCAGAACGATGGTGGATTTAAAGGCAATGCCTACCGTTCGGAGGATTTCCGGAAAGGAGGCCATCACACCGACGCTGACGGTATTGTCCAGAACGCCGGCGCCGATCACGGAATTTTCCATCACCGTGTAATTGTGGTCGACATCCTTGCCGAAGAAGGTGTCCAGATGGGACACCAGAAAGATGGGGGGCAGGGATTCATCGGTTCCCTGGATGATGCCGATGGGGTTTCGGTAGCCGTCCGTCGAGCACTCATCCACTTGGAAGTCCACCAACCGGCGCATGAACTTTTCGGCGCGCCGCTTCTCCTGGAAGGTGGGCGACGGTACCTGTCCGATCAAAACGATATTGGCCAGAATCGTTTCCTTCATTCCCCGAATCTTGTCGACCATTTGGGGGAGACCGGAAATATAGGCCTCCGTCGGTGCTCCCATGGCATGCTCCTTTGACCGATTGGGGTTGGCGACCTTCGGAATGGGGCTGGTTCACTCTCTTCGGGTTGACTATAACGGAACCTGGACCCAAAATGCAACGCTGGGGGAGCGGCCCTTAAAGAGGCCTGTTGCCGACCCCAGCACCACCAGGGCGTGTCAGCTTCGGAAGTGGTTGCAGATCGCAGTGCAGAGGCCGGGAATGGTATAGGTTTCGGCTGTGAGATGGACGGTCACCCCCAGGCTTTGGGCGGTTTCGGTGGTGATGGGGCCGATGCTGGCCACCGTCACCCCCTCCATGAGGTCTGTCGCCCCAGACTCCGGAAGCATGGCCATGAAGTGTTTGACCGTCGAAGAGCTGGTAAAGGTCACCATATCCACCGATCGGTTTTCCAGGGCCTCGATTAGGGCCTCGGCCCGATCCACCTCGGCCACGGTCCGGTAGGCCGCCACTTCGTCCACCTCGGCGCCTTTATTTCGAAGCTCTTCTGGAAGAATGGCCCTTGCCTCCAATGCACGGGGCAGAAGCACCCGTCTGTCGGTCATATCGATGGGATCGAAGGCCTCCAGTATGGATTCCGCCCTGAAGCTTTCGGGCACGATGTCGCTAGACAGTGCGAATCCACGGAGCGCATCCGCCGTTGCCGGGCCGATGACAGCGGTTTTGAGGTGACCCAATGCTCGCGCGTCGAGCCCCTTGGCGAAGAGCCGGTCAAAAAAGAAGCGAACCCCGTTGACGCTGGTGAAAATGATCCAGTCATACCCGCCGATGGCATCGATGGCCTGGTCGAGGGGGCCGGCGGATTCCGGGGAGACAATCCGGATGGTGGGCACCTCCATGCAATCGGCACCCAGATCGGAGAGCCGGCGGACCAGGTCGCTTGCCTGCTCCCGTGCCCGGGTAACCACGATCCGCTTACCGAACAGGGGCCTGTCTTCGAACCAGCGCAGAGTGGGGCGCAGGCCCACGACTTCACCCACGACGATGAGCGCCGGCGCCTTGATGCCCGCGGACCGGACGGCGTCTTCGATAGTATCGAGGGTGCCGGTGACGGTTTGCTGGGCCGGAGTGGTTCCCCAGCGAACGACGGCCACGGGTTTTTCCGGAGGCATGCCGTTTGCCATCAACTGCCGAGCGATGTGGGGAAGGTTTTTGACCCCCATGAAAAATACGAGGGTTCCGATACCCCTGGCCAGGGATTCCCAGTCGATGGCCGATCGGGTTTTCGTGGGATCTTCGTGACCGGTGACAAAGGCCACCGTCGACGTGTAGTCGCGATGGGTCAGGGGGATGCCGGCATAGGCCGGTCCCGCCACAGCCGAGGTGACGCCCGGCACCACCTCGAAGGGGATGCCAGCGGCCAGAAGGGCTTCGGCCTCCTCGCCACCACGCCCGAAGATGTAAGGGTCTCCCCCCTTAAGCCGGGTCACGGTATGCCCGGCTCGGGCTTTCTCGACCAGAAGCGCGTTGATACCCTCCTGGGACAGGGTGTGGTCGCCCCCCTTTTTACCGACGTAGATCACTTCAGCCTTCGGGTTTGAATGTTCCAGCAGGGCGGGTGCGGCCAGGTAGTCGTAGACCACCACATCTGCCGATGCAATGCAGGCCTTGCCCTTGACGGTAATGAGCCCCGGATCGCCGGGACCGGCTCCAACCAGATAAACGATACCGCTCATGGGGATTCCGTATTCTGCTGAAGTTCGTTGAGGATGGTTTTAGCGCCTCGGTCCAGAAGGATCTCTGCCAATGTCAACCCCAGAACACCGGCATCGGCCATGGGGCCGCGGATCCTGGATTTGATGATGGTTTGTCCCCTTAGATCCGCGACGAGGCCCGCGAGCTCGACGTCGGCACCATCGACGGTGGCATGGCCGGCGATCGGTACCTGGCAGCCCCCTTCCAGCCGATGCAAAAAGGAGCGTTCAGCGGTCACGGCACAACGGGTATGAAGATCTTCCAAGGGGGCGATCAGCTGATCCACCCGATGGTCTCCCTGCCGGGCTTCGATGCAAAGTGCCCCCTGTCCGACAGCGGGCAGCATGACCCCTTCTTCCAGAAGCTCGGTAATGCGCGATGCCATTCCCAGTCGACGGATGCCGGCAGCTGCCAGGATGATGGCATCCAGGTCTCCGGTGTCGAGTTTGCGAAGCCGGGTATCCAGATTGCCCCGCAGAGGGTGGATCCTGAGATCCGGTCGGACATGAAGAATCTGGGACCCGCGCCGGAGGCTGCTGGTCCCAATGACGGCACCCTCTGGTAGCCCCGACAGTCCGGAGGCGGTTTTGGCAATCAGGGCATCCCTTGGGTTTTCCCTAGCCGGAACGGCTCCGATGGCAAGGCCTTCGGGAATGTCGGAGGGCATGTCTTTCATACTGTGGACCGCCAGGTCGATCCGGCCGTCGAGAAGGGCCTCCTCGATTTCTTTCACGAACAGCCCTTTTCCCCCCACCTTGGCCAGGGGGACGTCGACGATCTTGTCGCCTTTGGTCTTGATGACGGTCAATTCGACCCGAATTCCCGGATGATGACGCTCCAGGGCGTCTTTTACCCAGTTGGCCTGCCAGAGGGCCAGTTGACTGCCCCGGGTGCCGATGTGAATCCTATCGGCCATCAGTGACCGCACCCGGCACAGCTGGAGGCCGAGCAGCCTCCGCAGGAAGAGGCCGCGGCGGTGGATTTGACGGTCTGCCCCCCGTCGCCCTTGCTGTAGAAAGAGCAGGACGACATCATTCGGCATATTTTATGGGAGCTGCAGGTGTCGCAGCCTTCCGGCTCGCCTCCGGCGATCACCAGGTGCTCGAAGGTGTGTCCGCAGTCCTGACATTCGTACTCGTAAATTGGCATTGGGTTTGCTCCTAGTGTCTTGACCATAAGGATGGGATCGGTGGATCCCCTATCATACTAGTGCCTGCCGCCGGGGATGCCAACGGCTGGCGCCGAGGTCATTGGAAAATTCTCCTTGCATCAGGCCGGATACCGGCCCGGGTAAAGCCGCTGCTCCGTCAAGGCGCAGATCATGTGGGCCATCAGAATGTGGGCTTCCTGGATCCTTGGCGTGTCTTCGGACGGTACCCGAAGGACGAGATCGGCTTTTGAGACCAGCTGTCCGCCTCGACCGGTCATTACCAGGGTTCGAAGACCCAAGGCCGCCGCCTGGTCGATGGCCGTCATGACGTTTACCGAGTTGCCGCTGGTGCTAATGCCCCAGGCAAGGTCGTCGGACTGGCCGATCGCGCGAATCTGTCGGGCAAAGATGTCATCGAAGCGACGATCGTTGGCGATGCTGGTCAGAATGGAACTGTCCGTGGTCAAGGCGATGGCTGCCAGCGGAGGCCGCTCGATCTTGAATCGGTTGACGAACTCGGCGGCGATATGCTGGCTGTCTGCGGCGCTGCCCCCATTGCCGAAAACCAGAAGCTTGTGTCCGGACGCGATGCAGGCGACCACCGCATCGACGCTGGCAGCGAGGGTCTCCCGGTTGGCGTGGATGGTGGTGCGGGCCACCGCCACACTCGAGGATAGGATACCATCGATGTCCTGCTGCATCACGGTGGGCTGCCTTTCGGGGATGGTCACGACGCCGCCTGGGTCTGTCGGGCTTCGAGTTCCTGGATGATCGATTCGCATGGCTGACCGAGGTCTTTCGCCTTACGGTATTCCTCCAACGCCTCGGTCTCGAGCCCGGCTTTTCGATAGAGATCGGCAAGTCCCTGCCGAAAGCGCCCGTTTTCGGGCTCGATGTCGACGCTTTGCTTTGAGAAGGTGATGCAGAGATCCAGGTTTTCTCCACGATCCGCATAGAGAGTCCCAAGGGCGGCAAGCGCGTCCCCATCGTTGGGGTGCAGCCGAATGGCTTTTTGGTATTCGCCAATGGCGGCGTCGGTGTCGCCCTGCCGCTGGAGAATGTCTCCCATGAGCCGGCAGGCAGGGGCTGACCCGGGGTCGATCCCCATGGCGGCTTCCAGATAGGCGATGGCCTCTCCGTCCCGCTCCAACTCCACCAGAAGTTTCCCAATTTGAAACTGGATTTCGAACACCTCACCGCCCTGGGGGGATGCTTTTTTGAAAAAGGTCAGAGCCGTTTCAGGATCGCCTTTCAAATGATGGATCAGACCGGCATTGTAGAGTGCCGTTACCTCCTGGGGGGCGGCGGCGATGGCGGCTTCAAAGGCGTCGAGAGCCCGGTCGTAGTCCTCCTGAATGCCGTAGCACACCCCCAGGCTGTTTAGAATGTTGGCGTTGGCCGGATCCATGGCCAGAGCGGTTTCAAACTCGTCGACGGCACCGCCGATATCGCCGTTTTGATAGAGGATATCACCGCTGACGTTGAGGCTGACCGCATCGAACTGTGCGCTGGCGTTGGGACCGAAGAAGGCCGCATGGTCCACGGCTTTTCGGGTATTGCGGATGGTTTCCTCTCGGGTAAAGGTATGGAGAGGGTAATGGGTGATGCCGGTGATAACGGTTCCCAACTGAAGAGGCGCTATGGAGTCCCTGATGGCGGCTGCCGTCTCCACGGCGGTTTCATCGCATCCGCCGGGAGACACCCAGCCCATCAGGTTGTCTTCCAGAAACCCCCATAGCCCCCCAGCGGTCTCCAGGACCTCCGCCACCGCCGCCGTCACTGCAATCGCATCGGTCGGCGCCGGGAGCGTGTCCGGGGATTCTGAGCAGGGCAGGTCGATACGGACGGCCATCGCGGCAAACGAGTTTGAATCTTCGGCGGCGGCGAGGGCGGCATCGATAAACGCCTTTCCTACCGGTCGGCCGGGAAAGGCGTCGGCGCCGCTGACGGTCGGTGCCTGGCAGGAGGCATCCGGCAGCGGTTCAGCCTCGGCGACGGCCCTCGGCCACGGCATGAGGAAGGGCTGGGACGAAAACAGATCTCTGGATTTAACGGTCGGGTGTCGGGTCATGGATGGCAAACTCGTTCGATTGCGGTTTCTATCGTGGCGAAATCGTCCTCTGAAAGGGTTCGGACGTCGATGACGAAACGGTCGTTTTCGATGCGACCGATGATGGGCGGATCGTTGGCGCGCATTTGCGATTCGACGCCGCTTGCCGACCGGCCCTCGACCTGAATGGCCAGGCAGCGGCTGGGCAGATCCAGAAGTGGTAGGGCGCCGCCACCAGCTTTGGAGATGCCGGTGATCTGCTCGATGCGGATCCGTCCGCCCCCGATGGCTTCCAGTCTCGAGGCCAGTCGTTCGGCACGGCTTTTCACCGCCGATGGCGTCATGGTGATCATCGCCAGTGTCGGGATGTCGGCGACGGCCCTTCGCTCGTCCCGGTAGAGTCGGAGGGTGGATTCCAGCGCCGCCAGGGTCATCTTGTCGATTCGCAGCGCACGGGCGAGGGGATTCGTCTTGATGCGGTCGATGATGTCCGTGCGGCCGACGATGAGTCCCGCCTGGGGACCGCCTAGCAGTTTGTCTCCACTGAAGGTGACCACATCCACCCCGGCGGCGACGGATTCCTGGACGGTGGGCTCCTTTTGGAGCCCATATTTGGAAAAATCCACAAAGGTGCCGCTACCAAGATCTTCCATGACGGGAATCTTCACCTGCCGGCCGAGGCCGGCAAGCTCTTTTAGGCTGACGGCCTTGGTGAATCCAACGATGCTGAAATTGCTCTGGTGAACCTTTAGGAGGAGCGCCGTGTTTTCGCCGACGGCGGAGGCATAGTCCTTCAGATGGGTGCGGTTCGTGGTCCCCACCTCTCTTAGCACCGCCCCGCTTTTTTCCATCACGTCCGGCACCCTGAAGGCCCCGCCGATTTCGACGAGTTCACCCCGTGAAACGATCACCTCCCGGTATCGTGCCAGGGTGTCCAGGCACAATAGCACCGCTGCGGCATTGTTGTTGACCGCCATGGCGGCTTCGGCACCGCTGATTTCCGCCAGAAGACCCTCGACGGCGGTATGGCGGGAGCCTCGTCTTCCAGCCCCGAGGTCATACTCCAGGTTGGAGTAGCGTCCGGAAATCCGTCCGACGTTCTCGATGGCTTCCCCCGCCAGCAGGGACCGGCCGAGGTTGGTGTGAACCACCACGCCGGTTCCATTGACCACCGGTTGGAGATTGGGGCGCATGGCGCATTCGGCGATGGCCGCCGCCTGGCGGAGAATTTCCGTGTCGGCGGTTTCGTGACCGGGAATGGGGGCCTGGGTAACCAGCATCCTGTCCCGCAGACGGTCGATCACTTGACGGACGGCATCGATCAGAACGCTGCGGGGCAGGGTTTCCAGCGCCGCATCACCGCCGGCCAGGCTCATTACCCGGTCCACCCCCGGCAGTTGTTTGAGGAGATCTTGTTTGTCCACGGGCTCCGTCCCGGATGTTCATGCCTTCCCTGGCTGCCATCGACCATCGTCGCCAAGGGGCGTTTACCCCGTTGTAGAAGCCGATTTACTACCATTAAAACATGAACTATTTCAATAGTTTTCTTTTCAATAGCCCTTTCCTGCTTTACGATGCGCCTCCGATAGGATAGGACCCATGGATCACCATCGAAACCCGTATGCCAAGGGAGGTGTCAAGGGATGGGATCTGGAGCCAATCGGATCGTTTTTCCCCTGGACGTGTCGTCCTCGGCGGCCGCGATCGACCTGGCCGGGCGCGTTGCCGGTCGAGTGGGACTTTTCAAGATCGGCCTTGAGCTGTTCATTCGGTCGGGTCCGGATATCGTCGCCGCCATCCGTGACCACACCGGTGCCGAGATCTTTCTCGATTTGAAGCTCCACGACATACCGGAGACCGTTCGCAGGGCCATGGCCTCGGTTGCCGATCTCGGTGTGCGCTTTGTCACCGTTCACTGCGGCGAATCCCCCCGAATGCTGGAGGCGGCCGTCACTGGGGCCGGCGGCAGGGTGGCGGTACTGGGAGTCACGGTGCTGACTAGCGTGTCGGCGGCGGACCTTAAGGCCTCCGCCGTAGCCATCTCCATGGAGGAACTGGTGTTCAGGCGTGCGGCTGCGGCGCAATCGGCGGGTTGCGCCGGCATTGTCTGCTCTCCCCACGAGGCGTCTGCTGTCAAATCCACATTCGGGAGTCGTTTCCTCGCGGTCACTCCGGGAATTAGGCCCTCATGGGAGGGGATCGGCGCCGACGATCAGCAGCGGGTCATGACCCCGGCGGCGGCCATTCGGGCCGGTTCGGATTACCTGGTCATCGGCCGGCCCATCCGGGATGCCGAAGATCCGGCCGATGCCGCCGGAGACATCGCCCGGGAGATCGAAGGGGCGTTGTCCGAAAGGAATGTCGATGGGTCCCCGGAGGAGGCCTGAGGTTCCCTATATGCAGAGCTACAGGGCCGCCAGATGCCGGTAGAGAAGGACGGCAAGGATCGCCGCGGCCAGGACCAGGGTAAAAAGCGCCTGGTCCCGGGTAAACCGGGGCGGCACGTCAGCCCTTGTCCAGGCCAAAGGCACTGTGGAGTACCCGGACGGCAAGTTCGGCGTATTTTTCGGTGACAACGCAGGAGATGCGGATCTCCGAGGTGGCGATCAGGCGGATGTTGACATTGTCCGCCGCAAGGGCCGCAAACATCTTGGACGCCACGCCGGAGTGATTTTTCATCCCCACCCCGATCACCGATACCTTGGCGATTTCAGGATCCCCCAGAACTGCTTCCGCCGATATTTCCCTGGCAACCCGCTCCTCGATCTCCATGGCCTGCTTGAAGTCGGTTTTGGGAACGGTGAATGTAATATCGGTCTGGCCGCCGGAACGCATGTTTTGAATGATCATGTCCACCACAATGCCGGCCTCCGCGATGGGGGTGAATACCTTGGCGGCGATTCCCGGTTGATCCGGGACTTTCTTGAGGGTGATGCGTGCCTGGTTCTTGTCGCAGGTGACGCCCGAAATTTCTAAACGCTCCATGCTGGGATCCTCATTGACGACCATCGTACCCTCCTCCTGGCTAAACGATGAACGCACATGAACGGGGACATTGTATTTTTTGGCAAATTCTACCGAGCGGATCTGGAGCACCTTTGCCCCCAGACTTGCCATCTCCAGCATTTCGTCATAGGAGATTTTCTTCATTTTTCTGGCTTTGGGGCAGATGCTGGGATCCGTCGTGTAGATACCGTCGACGTCGGTGTAAATTTCGCAGGCATCGGCGTTGGTGGCCGCCGCGATGGCCACAGCGGTGGTATCTGAGCCTCCACGGCCCAACGTGGTGATGTTCCCGGCATTGTCGCATCCCTGAAACCCGGCCACCACGACGATCTGCCGCTGGCTCAGATGCTCCATGATTCGCCGGGGTCCGATGTCCATGATCCGGGCGTTGCCGAAACTGCAGTCCGTGACCACTTGGGCCTGATGCCCGAGTATCGAGGCGGCCGGGTAGTTCATGGCACTGAGAGTCATGGCCAGCAGCGAGGCGGTGGTCTGCTCTCCAGTCGCCAGAAGCACATCGAGTTCCCGCCGGTTCGGGGTGTCGGTGACCTGATCGGCCATTTTGAGAAGGCCGTCGGTGACGCCGGCCATGGCCGATATCACCACCACCACGTCGTGACCCCCATCGTAGGTCTGGGCCACCCGCTTCGCCACGTTTCGGATACGATCCAGGTCCGCAACCGAAGTCCCCCCGTATTTTTGTACGATCAAGGCCATGATGCCTCCTTCAGCGCAAAGTCGATTTCCTGTAGCAGATTCCCCGGTTCAAGTCCATATGCGCGAAAGGATATCCGCCTGGCCTCGTCATCCCCGGGATCGAATCGGATCCACAGACGATCTCCGAAAGCATAGCCCTCCAACCGCTCGGCCCATTCAACGGCGATGACGGCATTCCGATCGAAAAGCTCGTCCACCCCGATGTCGTCCCCATCGCCTGGTCCGATTCGATAGAGATCGATATGGATATAGGTCAGCCTGGCCGGGTATTCGTTGACGATGGTGTAGGAGGGACTGGTGACGGGGACCGCTTCCGGCACGCCGAGCCCTCTGGCCAGACCCTGGGCAAAGCAGGTCTTCCCACTGCCCAATTCGCCTTCCAGCAGGATGAGTATGGGAGAGCGGATGACGGATCCCAGAAGACGGGCCAGACGCCGGGTCTCCGCTTCGGTCCGGCAGACCAGGGAAATCCCCGGCATGTTATGGGTGGAGGGATCCGGCGTCATGAACGATCAAGATGGATGACCATTTCCCGGACAGCCGATTCCAGTCCGGTGAACAGGGCCCGAGCGGTGATACCATGGCCGATCACGCAGGCCTCGATCTCCTGGATCCTGGATAGGGGAGGCACCGTGCCGTAGTTGAGACCGCACCCAGCGGTGACGCGGAGTTTCAGTCTGGTGGCCAATTTACTTGCGTCCACGATGCGGGCCAGCCGTCGTTGCCGGTTGACCGGATCGACGGTCAGCCCAAACGCGCCGGTATGAATCTGTACGCCGTCGGCGTTCAAGCGATGCGCGCTTTTGATCTGATCGGGATCCGGCTCGACCAGGATGGAAACCGGGATACCGCTTCCCTGGATGTTGGCGACGATGTCGTCCAATTCCTTTCGTTCGAGAATGAGGTCCACCGTGGACGGGGTCTGTCGGTTCGCCGCATTGGCCTGCATAAGGGTGACACCGTCAGGTTTGATATCGAGAGCCATGCCCATCATCTCCGAGGTGGGCGCCATTCCCATGATCAATTGGCTGTGGACCATTTCCTTGAGGATGCGCAGATCCCTCTCGGTGATCTGGGGATGGGTCGGGTGGTAGTGAACGGAGATTCCGTGGGCGCCCCCGAGCTCCGCCAGAACGGCGGCCGCAGCGGGGTCGGGAAAGGTGGATTCCCTTGAATTGCGGAGGACGGCAAACCCATTTAGATTGACGATGAGTCCGGGCATCTGATGCTCCTGAATTCCATATCGGTGAACTGCGGTTGTCAGGGTTCCGAACGGCGAATCGCAGCCATTACCGAATCGGTTGTTTGCCACATTTCCGCTTCGGCTTCGGGCGACTGTTCGTGGTCGTATCCGAACAGATGAAGGATGCCGTGAACAACGAGTTCCTCGAGTCGATCGGCAAAGGGGATGCCGGCGGCCTCGGCTTCTGTCCTGCAGGTGTCCGCGGAAACCACCACATCCCCCAGGAGATCGGGATTGAGAGTGGAAAAGGCCCCTTCCCGCATGGGAAAGGCAATCACGTTGGTCGGTCGGGGCTTGCCGCGGTAGTCACGATTGATCGATTCGATTTCCGCATCGCTCACCAGGGAGATGGACACCTCGCCGTCAGGACAGTCCAAGGCGTCTAAGATGCGTCGCACTGTCTCCCGAAGTGTCTGAAGATCGATCGCTTCCCTGTTTTGCCGATTGTCGATCTGAATGTCCATCCCGTTGTTTCGCCTTGCCGTTGGCGGTAGACCGCCGTTCCGGGTACTCCACCCGGTGGTGGTGGATCCCTGTCAGGATCTTGTTGAAGACTTTTGCAATGCTGTGAAGATCTTTGAGGGTCAACTCGCAGTTGTCCAGTTGCCCGTCTGAAAACACGGTTTTCACGAGATTCTGAACCATCCCCTGAATGCGGGAGGGGGTTGGGTTGTCGAGGGTCCGGGAGGCCGCCTCCACCACATCGGCCAGCATCACCAAACCGGCCTCCCGGGTTTGGGGTTTTGGTCCAGGATAGCGAAAGTGGTCCATGTTGACGCTATCCTCCCCCTTGAGGGTTTTGGCTTTTTCATAGAAAAAGCGAATGAGGCTCGTGCCGTGGTGCTGACTGATGGTATCGATGATCACGTCGCCCAGTTTGTGCTGACGGGCGATTTCCACGCCATCCTTGATATGGGCGATCAAGATGAGGGCGGACATGGACGGCGCCAGCTTGTCATGCCGGTTGCGGCCACTCTGATTCTCGATGAAGTAGGCGGGCTTTTTGATTTTCCCGATGTCGTGGTAGTAGCCGCAGACTTTGCCCAACAGGGGATTGGCCCCGATTTCCGATGCGGCCGCCTCGACCATGCTGCCCACGATGACCGAGTGGTGATAGGTGCCGGGGGCCTCGATCATGAGCGTTCTCATCATCGGCTGGTCCAGATTGGCGAGTTCGAGCAGTTTGATGTCCGACGAGTAGCCGAAGAGGATTTCCGCCAGAGGGGCGATGCCGGCGGCAAGGATGCAGGACAGCAACCCTCCGATCAATCCGAAGGTCCAGTCCCAGCCCAGGCGGGGAAAGGACACGTCGGCATGGTAGATGGCAATGGCGGTGATGACGGCCATGTTGAGCAGACCGGTTTTCATTCCCGCCTTTGCGAACACTTTACGCTCGCGGCAATCCTTCACCCAATAGGCGGCCATGGCGGAACCGACCATGGTAAACACCACCATGTCGAAGCTGCCGTGGAAGATGATGGCAAACCCGATGGCCAGGATGCCCGTGACATGGAGCGCTGTCTGAAGACCCAGAAACAGGCAAATCAGCATGGTGGCCGCGGCGACAGGGGTGATGAAGCCGATGGATGTGGCTGAAAAAGGCAGGTCGGCCCGGGAGGTGAGGGTGTCTGCCAGGGATACGGATACCTCCCCAACGATAAAAAAAAGAATGATCACCGAGGCGGCAAATAAGAGATC
This sequence comes from uncultured Desulfobacteraceae bacterium, assembly GCA_942491115.1. GTDB lineage: Bacteria > Desulfobacterota > Desulfobacteria > Desulfobacterales > UBA5852 > CALNZV01. The sequence goes on along the minus strand of CALNZV010000020.1, from coordinate 206,552 downwards.
CCGGTTGGTGGCCCGGTGCCCTGCGCCTTTCAACTGACTGTGCAGAACGAAGGTGGCCACAAGAAAGCAGGCCAGGAGCAGCGTCGCCCCCACCGATGTGGCCAAGACCTGGCCCTCCTTGCGATCGGCCTGAAGCGCCTTGAGCTTGAGCAAATGAAAATCGGTGACCCGTTCCCCTTCCCTGAGGAGCATCTCACCGGCCTTTATCTTGTGCAGGACGGGCTTGATGTCGGCGGAGGCGGTTTTTTTTCGCTCTTCGGTTTCGTTTCGGTTCAGGGTGATGGTGGGCTGAATCAGACGCTGGATCAGATCGATCACCAGTCGTTGTTCGGCATAGTCCATGGGTTCCAGAGCCGGCTGGAACAGCGAGCGGACGGACGACCGGGCCTGGTCAAGGCTTCTGAAGCGGTTGAGATCCAAGACGGTCCGTTCGGTACCCGTGCCGACCGTGCGAAGCTGGATGCCTTTTCCTGACTCCCGAAGCAGAATGTCCTTGTTGGCGACGATGCCCCGCTTCATGATTTGCGGCAATATCGTTAGGATGCTATCTGAGATTTCCTCGGAAAATTCGGCGTCCACGAGGGCATCGAATACGCCCGTATCCAGGTCGATACCGAGTTTTTCCTCCAAACCGGATTTCATTTCCGCCAATTCCTGCGGTCGAAAAGAGTCCGGATCATTGTCAGCCGCTGCGGTGACCGGCGGGGACGATTCCTCCACTGACGCCAGGGCGAGGGGTTGAAGGGGGGGGACGGCAGGGGGGTGGAGAGCTGCCTGGGCGTGGCGCATCTCATCAAATGCCGTTTGGACCGAGGCTGAGATCGCCCCTGCCAGGGTTGGGTCCAGATCGTAGACGGTGAGGACGTCCTCCTCGGCCTGGAGACGGTTGAGCTCGGTCGCCGAGGTGTCTTCCACCAGAAAATCCCTGGGCGCCTTGATATTCCGCTCAGCCACGTCGCCCGGCTCATAGGCGGTTTCCGGAACGATGAGTCCGGGATAGATAATGAAAAGGAAAGCGGTGGTAATCAGGCAGAGGATGACCCATGGGAGTTTGGGATCTCCGCTGATCGCCCGGGTCAGTTGCCCTATGTGTCGGTTGCGTCTCATCGTCGGTGTCGGTTTCCGGTCCCGGGTCTGGTCGGTTGATGCCAGGCGGTCTGTGTCGCCCGTGCCTTATGGCTGCTCTTCTTTTTCTTCATAAGCCCTGATGATTTCCTGCACCAAGCGGTGTCGTACCACATCCATCTTGGAAAAGAAGACGAATTGGATACCCGCGACGCTCTTCAAAATGCTGGCGGCTTCCACCAGCCCCGATGTTTTCGCCGCCGGCAAGTCGATCTGGGTGACGTCACCGGTAATAACCGCCCTCGAATTGAATCCGATCCGGGTAAGAAACATTTTCATCTGCTCGGAGGTGGTATTTTGGGCCTCGTCCAGAATGATAAACGAATCGTTCAGCGTCCGCCCCCTCATGAAGGCGATCGGCGCCACCTCGATGACCCCCTGCTGCATGAGAGCGGTTACCTTTTCAAATCGCATCATGTCGTGGAGGGCGTCGTATAGGGGCCGCAGATAGGGGTCGACCTTGTCCGCCAGATCACCGGGAAGAAACCCCAACGCCTCCCCGGCTTCAACGGCCGGCCGTGTCAGAATAATCCGATTGACCTGGCCCTTGCTGAGGGATGCCACGGCCATGGCCATTGCCAGATAGGTTTTCCCGGTGCCGGCAGGGCCGATGCCGAAGACGATATCGTGGCTCCGTATGGCATCGATATAGGCTTTCTGGGAGTGGCTTTTCGGGGTGATGGTCCGTTTTTTCGACGTGATATAAACGGTGTCGAGGAAAATATCCCTCAATCGGGTCCGGTCGTCGGCTTTCAGCAGCCGGATGGCGTAGTCCACATCGTTGGGATAAACGGGAAAACCCTTGACGATCAGGCCATAGAGTTGGTCGAGAAGATTTTGGGCGAGGGCCGCATCGATGCTGTCGCCCTGAATGACGACACTGCTGCCGCGGGTGTGGAGCTTGACGTCCAGCTGGCTGGCGATGCGGTCGATGTGGCAGTTTTGCTGGCCGAACAGGTGCTGGGCATGACTGTTGTCGGCAAAGGCGAGCTTGATCGGTTGTGGGGTTTGACTGTCGTCCATATATGGGTGGCCGAGTTGTGTTCCCGTGGCCAGGGGCTGGGTTCGGCTTGAGCCACTGGGCCTGAGTGCTGCGGCACGATCCTCGGGCCGGGGCGCCGGTCTCCGAATCATTGAATCACGGCCGGCGCTGACTGGCGTCGCCCCAGGCATCCGATCCTTTCCGACAACCGGATGTCCCATTTGCAGCAACCGGTTCTCTATCACACCTCATTTGGAAAATGCAAATTCGACGGCCGGGATGGACGCCCCTCCTCCGTGGAAGAGGTCACTGTCGTCGAGGAAGAGACGGAAGGCCATGGGTCTCTGCACATCCCTCCCAGCCCGGCACCGACGCTGATTTCACGGGCCGCCTCAGAGATCAACGCCCAAAAAGACCTTGACGCCCACCGGGGGCAATGTTAATGCAGCCGCGGGTCTTCTGGAATTCAGTCCGAAGGGGCCCCCCGGTCGACGGAAGGGGGGGATTGTCTGGAAGGGTATCATGAACGCATTGGATATCGTCATCGGCGTGGTGCTGGTGTTCTGCCTGGTGCGAGGCATCTTCCGCGGATTGATCGAGGAGCTGTCTTCGATCATCGGTGTGGCGGGAGGTCTTTACGGCGCCGTCACCTATTATTCGGATGCGGCAGGACTGCTCGGTCGATGGATATCCAACACCCACTATGCCAGTATTCTTGGGTTTTTGCTGATTTTCACCCTCGTGGTCATCCTGGTCGGAATTCTAGGGGTCATCATCAAATACCTGATGAATATCGCCTCTCTCGGCTGGTCCGACCGGGTACTGGGGGCCGTAGTGGGAGCGGTCAAAGGCGTTTTGATCATATCCGTTCTGCTTCTTTCTCTCACGGCCTTTCTACCCAAGGGCACTCCGGTGTTGAAGGATTCCCTGCTCGCCCCCCATGCCACGAAGGTGTCGGAGACCGTCGCCATGATGGTATCCGATGACCTCAAGTCCAAATTCAATGTCAACGTGAAAGCGCTCAAAACGTCGTGGAAGAAAAGCCGATAGCGCATTCAGCCGATCCTCTCACCGACGTGCTGGAACTGATTCGCACCTTGCGGGGGCGCAATGGATGTCCCTGGGACCGGAAGCAGACCCCTCGAAGTATCTCCATCTATCTCATCGAAGAGGTTTTCGAGCTGGTCGATGCCATTGAAAGCGGCCGGCCCGTGGATGTTCTGGAGGAACTGGGCGATGTGCTGTTTCAGGTGCTCTTCGTTGCCGAACTGTTTGCCGATAGCGGCCAATTCACTCTGGGCGACGTGGCGTCTCGAAACCTGGGGAAAATGCGCCGCCGTCATCCTCACGTCTTCGGAGACACCGAGGTGTCGGGCGTCGACGATATCAAAAACAACTGGGAGGCCATCAAGCAGCAGGAGAGAGAAGCGTCCGGCAACGCGTCGGTATTGGATTCGGTTCCCGCCGGACTTCCGGCCCTCATGCGGGCCTATCGGGTGTCCGTTCGGGCGGCGCGAACGGGATTCGACTGGAGCGATCTGACCGAAGTGATGGAAAAGGTGGAAGAGGAGTGGCAGGAGTTCAAGGAGGCGGTGGACAGCGGGCCGGGGGATAAAGAGGCGATCGCCCTGGAATTCGGGGATATCCTTTTTACCCTGGCCAACGTGGCCCGGTTTGCGCGCATTCATCCCGAAACCGCCCTGTCGGCAGCCACCGGTAAATTTCAGAAGCGCTTTCAATACATGGAGGCTCTCGCCCAATCGAAGGGAAAACCCCTCGAGTCCCTCAGCCGAGAAGAGATGGACCGGGATTGGGAGGCCGCCAAAGCCGCCGTCGACGGACCTCCCACGGACCCATCATAGCCAGCTTGTCGGCGTGGCTCAGACAGCCGCCGCGTCGCTATCACCCGCACCCCGATGCCTTAGGGCCTTCGGAGACAATAGGGGCGATTGCCAACGGCCATTCAGTTACGATCCGCTTCCCTCTGATGGACCTCCTGACGCCACTCCCTAAACGGGTGGAGCCTCACTTCTTTCCGACGGTTGAGCGGCTGGTTTCCTCGAATCGCTCCATGAGATCTTCCGAACTTTTCAATGTCAGTCGGTATCTGATGACGCTCCGGTCGGGCTGCAGAACCTGGTAGATAAATGGCTTGCGGGTCGTCGCGACTCTGGACGATCCTGCCACTCCCACGCCGCCTCTGCTTTCGTCGACATTCAGGTGAACGATGCGCTCGACGATTTCCGCCGTTATCCGCTCTCGAACCCGTCGTCGCTTTTCCGATGCGGCAAAAGGGTGAAACCGGTCCTTGTCGCTGTCGGCCGTTTCGGTGCCCGCCCGCTTTCGCAGCTGCCGCACATAATCCCTTAGCACGTTGTGGATCTGGTAGCTTGGAATGTCCATCACAGGCCTGTATTGGAAAGGATGAGGCTCCGCCAACCGCCGGCATCCCGGTTGAAGAAGTCCTCGATGAACTGCCGGTGGCTGAGAAACGCAATGGGCGGCATATCGGATGTCCCGAACCAGCCGACCGCCATGGCATCATCACCGGCGTTGGGGGTTCCGGAAACGTATCGAACCTTATATCCCGCCAGCAGGACGGTATGGTAGATACGGTTGGGGGCGGATCGGACGCCGAGAATCGACGTCACCTCTCCCGCCACACCGGTTTCTTCGCGGAGTTCCCTAAGTACCGCCTCCTCCGGTGTCTCCCCCAGTTCCATATATCCTCCCGGAAGGCACCATTCGCCGCATTTGGGATCAACGGCACGGCGGACGAGCAGCATCCGCCCGTCGTCGTCCGTTACCAGAGCGCAGACGGCCGGGACGGGATTGTCGAACAGCGTCTCGTTGCACTGGGGGCAGTGTCTGCGAACGCTGCCGTGCCAGAGGTGGTCAACGAGACGGCTGGAACAGTAAGGGCAAAAACGCTTTTTTTTCATCGGTCAAGTTCGGTAGCAGAAGGCCGGACGGTTGAAGAATCGGCATGATGTTCATCCTCCGGGAAGCGGTGTCGTCGTCGTTGTCCTGGCGCTTCCCCCGGGGGAAGCCGCCGGGGGATCAGTCGTCGAAATCGCCCTCGGGGCCTTTGTCGGAATCCAGGGCGGCGGCTTTTTCCTTGATTTTCTCGAGGGACCATTCCCCCGGGTCTTCGATAGGTTTGCCCTTCGGGCCGGGGTCGTAGGATTTTGTCGCCAGAATGTCGTCGATGACCAGGGGCGCGGTGTTCCCGGATCCGAGGACGTTGACGATCATATCATAGGCGAAGGCACGAACCCGTTCGACCATCCGCTCCCTGATTTCCCAGGGCTGGGCCAAGAGGTGGGTTTCGAAGGGCAGGTTGAGTTTCTTGTAGTTGCCTCCCGACCAGGCGTTTTCCCGCGCGTAGCCAACCATTTTTTCCCACATGGGTTCGGACACGCCCTGGTCTTCCACCTTGATGAAATCACCGCCGTCATCCAAAATGGCGTTTCCGTAATCGTTAACCTTGAGTCCCCAGGATATCATCTGCAGGGCTGTGGCCACGTTCGCCTTGGTGGTCCGGGTATTCCGGGCGATTTCCCGGAGTCGATCCGAGCTGTTGCCGGAGGTGCCGTGCTGAGCACCGGATATCGTATAGGGGGCGATGGCCTCGTGGATGCGCCGGGTCAGTTCCACCTGGATCCCTTGCCCGCTGGCCTCCAGACCGTGGGTCGTGCCGTTGTTGAGGGCGATCCAGTCCGGGAAAATCCCGTGAGCGTTCAGTCCCTGGACAAGGAAGAGGGCATCCTCGGGGGTGGACAATCCCTGGTCGCCCTTGATTTCCCCCACTTCGGTTTCAAGACCCGCCCAGGGGGGAATGACGGCGTTGAGCTCGATATTGGCAAGGAGGTTCTGGTCGTCGGGCATGTGGGAGGCGTCGACGGCTATGGAAGTGAGCCCCGCCTCGAACAGGGTGGGTATTTCCGACATGGCCGGCGGGACATCGTCGGGTGTCTTGATGCCGTAATGATCGGCATGGATGGCCACCGGAATGGTGATTCCCAGTTCGTTGCAGGCCCCATTGACCTGACGGGCGATATTCCAGTAATTGACGCCACAGTATGCATTGACGCCGCCTTCGGACCGGGCAATTTCGATGATTAGCGCCGCATTGGCCTGCTGGGCCGCCAGCAGCACCCCCCGGATCACGAAGAAACTCCTGCCGTTGGCGGCCATGGCGATGGCACCGCCCTTCCTCAGCATGGCCCGGTCCACATATTTGCCGCTGACGATGAGGGCTCGAGACTCCGGGAACAGCTTCGCGACATTCGGGGGTCTGCCTATTTTTAGCGCCTCTTGATAGGCTTGGGAATTGATGTCCGGTGCCGTCATGGCCATTCCTCCTTTGGAACTACGGTCGGGGTGGGGGTGGACGTCGTCGGGCGCACGAGGCCATCGTTGGGCCTATGGGGGTTGAGGTGCGTCCTGCCTGTTACGGCGAAACTTATAGAAGATATCCCAGCCGAAATCAACCGGCCGGGTCGGGCCGTTTCAGGGAGAGGACGCCGACGGTGTGTCCGGGGCTCGCAGGCTGTCCATGATTTCCATCACGGCAACCCGGTACTCGGGGGGCACAAGGAGATCGGCCCAACCCTTCTGAAACTGGAAGAGGCCGTCGTATGCCGTGTCATGGTAGGAGCGAATCAGATGGGGAATGGCCTGTTCGTCCAGTATGGACGTTAAAAGTTGGGCTTCGATGGCGTTTTCCAGCACTGCCATCTTGATGTAACCGTCTGCAGTCATCGTGGGTGCCTCCATCCCATCGTGAGGATGGAAGGGGTATGGCTTCCATCTCGATGGTTGAGGTATACCGGTAATGCAGTTCCTGCAACAATTCAATGGTTCACTCCCTCTTTTTTGGCAGTGAGCCCAGACGACGAAAGGATGCGGATCATGGCCCTACCTCTGAATGAGAAAAATGCCATTGTCACCGGCGGCAGCCGTGGCATCGGCGAAGCGATTGCAAAACGGCTCGCCGATGACGGCGCATCGGTGGCCATCAACTACCACCGCGCGTCAGACCGGGCCGAGGCCCTGGTGACCCGCATCGAAAAGAACGGGGGGACGGCTGCCGCCTTTCAAGCGGATATCGCAGACACCCGTCAGGTGTCGGAACTCTTCGACCGGGTTTCCGATCGGTTTGGCCGAATCGATATTCTCGTCAATAACGCCGGCATCGCTCGATACGGTCCAATCGCCGACTACAGTGAAACGGATTTCGACCGTCTATTCGGCGTCAATGTCAAAGGGGTTTTTTTTGCCTGCCGGGAAGCCGCCAATCGCCTGTCCGACAACGGCCGGATCATCAACATCGGTTCGACGGTGACCCGGGTGATGCTTCCCGGCTACGGCGCTTACGCCGCCAGCAAAGGGGCGGTGGAACAGATTACCCGGGTGCTGGCCGCGGAACTGGGGCCACGGGGCATCACCGTCAATGCGGTCTGCCCCGGGCCGGTGGACACAGCGCTCTTCAGGGAGGGTAAAACCCAGGAGCAGATTGATCGGCTGGCCCGAATGGCTGCCCTGGACAGACTCGGAGCCCCAGGGGATGTGGCCGATGCGGTGGTCATGCTGGCCGGGGAAAACGGGCGCTGGATATCGGGTCAATGCATTTATGTGAACGGCGGATTCGCCTGACCGGATATCGTTGGGACAACTCCCGTCTGTGGCACCGACACACAGGGACAGCGGAACCCCGCCTCCGTTGTTTTTTCGACGGGCAAGCAGGATGAACGGCGTAAACCGTCTCGGTGCCGACGGTTCCATAAGGCGGTAGGGATCAAAGCTTGCAAATTCCGATAAATGAGGAGTACTTACGGTAAGCCGAAAAGACGAGGGATGACGCGTAACGCCGATATCGGATATTTTGCGGAACCGTCATACAGGAGGCTGCCATGCTGATGGAAATCGAACGAGAATCCGTGGTCGATTACGGAAAGCGGATGCTGGCTGCGGGTCTCGCGGCCGGTTCGGGGGGGAACCTGAGCGTGATCGACAGGCAGCGGGGGTGGGTTGCCGTCAGCCCTTCCGGCGTGCCGTACGAGACGTTGCGCCCGGGGGACGTTCCCCTGGTGGATTTGGCGGGTACCCCCGTGGACGGGGGGCTCAACCCTTCCAGCGAGCTTCCTTTCCACCTGATCATCTACAACAACAGAGTCGACGTGGGGGCGGTGGTCCACACCCATTCCGTCTACGCCTCGGCCATGGCCTGCCTGAACCGGGAAATCCCCCCGATTCACTACCTCATCGGATTTGCCGGTAGAAAAGTGCCGGTCGCCCCCTACGCCACTTTCGGCACCGAGGCCCTGGCCCGTGGGCTGATGGAGACCATGGGGTCTGAATTCAACGGAGTGCTGTTGGCCAACCACGGGGTGGTCACTGTCGGCAAGGATCTCAATCGGGCGTTTACCGCTGCGGAATCGGTGGAGTACGTCGCGCGGCTTTGTCTGATCATCACAGGGGCGGGTGAGCCCGAACCACTCTCCGACGAAGAGATGGATCGGGTGATCAAGAAATTTGAATCCTACGGGCGGTCGCAGCCTGAACGTAAGGCTCCGGGGGGCGGTGACCCCGGGAGCCGGGGAGGAAACCCATGAGCCATCTGATGTCAATTCCAATGGACAGCGGCGTCTTGTCGGGCCGCTTGAGTTCGCCCACATCGGCTGGGCCGGGGAGCGGGATCGGGATGGCCATCGCTCACGGGGCGGCCAACGACATGGACACTCCCTTGGTGGCTGCCATCGCGGAAGGGATTTCCGCAGAGGGGGGTCACGTGCTGCGGTTCAATTTCCCGTACCGGGACGCGGGCAGGAAACGTCCCGATCCAGAGCCGCGGCTGTCCGAGGCGTGGGCGGCGGCCATGGCCGAACTTCGTCGAATCGGCGGGAAGGAGGTTAAGCGATTTATCGCTGCGGGAAAATCCTTAGGGGCCCGTATCGCCTCTCAAATGGTCGCGGAAGGCTCTCTCGAAGCGGATGCCCTGGTGTTTTACGGCTACCCGCTTCACGCCCCCGGTAAAAAGGACCGCCCCAGGGACGCCCATCTTTACCGTATCGGCATCCCCATGCTCTTTTTCGCCGGCACCCGGGATCCCCTCTGCGATCTGACGGTGTTGGACGGGGTTATCTCGACCCTGAAATCCGATGTCGGCCTGGTAACCGTGGAGGGCGGGGACCACTCCTTCAAGGTGCCCTCGAGCACCGGTGTCTCCGCGGATGCCGTCTGCCAAACGTTGGTAAGGGAAACCATCGCCTTTGTCACCCAGCGGTGTATCTGAGCGCCGCCGTCTACTCCTGAATGTCGATATGACCGGAGTAGCGCTGGGTGGTGGCGCTGTCCACACAATTGCTGAGCTCTTCGTCCGTGGCTTCTTTGGGATCCTTCAACGCGGAGAAGGGACAGAGAAACTCGTTTCCCTCCATGTCTTTGACCCGGACGTACACGTCTGATTCATTGCTCGTCATATGGCCTGCCTCCCAGTCTGGTCGTGTATTCCATTTCTGAATGCCAAGAAAATAGTGGGTGTCTTCCGAAAATCAAGGCCCTGACCGGCGTATCCACTGAAAGCCTTCGGTCGAGGAAGTGGCGGAATTTCTTCGTCTTCATGACCAGATGGTCATTTGACAGCCTGAACGGTTGCGTTATTTTCTGGTCCGGTTGCCGGTTTTTCGGGCATATAATCATAACTGGGCATGGATCATCGGCGCTGACCGATGCCGGCTCATGGAAAGCGTGCACCATGGAAAAACATCATAAATTCTCGGTTTGGTATATTCTCGTCGGCGTTTGGGGCGTTTTGATCCTCCACAATATTCTCTTTTCGGCTTTTGCCGTCAAGACCATCCCCTACAGCGAATTTCTGGACCTGCTCAAAGAGCGGAAGGTCGACAGCGTCGCCATTACCAGCAACCAGATTCAGGGGCAACTGGTGGGCGATGACGGGACCCGAGGGGAGACGTTCCGCACCGTCCGGGTGGACCCCGACGTGTCGGAACTCCTCAAATCGGCAGATGTCGACTTCAGCGGAGAGATCGAATCCACTTTTCTAAGGGATCTCCTTTCCTGGATGGTCCCCATCTTTATCTTTTTCGGCATCTGGGCCTTCATGATGCGTCGGATGGCCGGCCAGCAGAGCGGTTTTATGACCCTGGGAAAGAGCAAGGCGAAAATTTACAAGGAAGAAGATGTGGGTGTGACGTTCGACGACGCCGCCGGCGTTGATGAGGCCAAGCAGGAATTGGTGGAAGTGGTCGAGTTTTTGAAGGAACCCGAAAAGTTTACCCGCCTGGGAGGGAAGGTGCCCAGGGGAATCCTCTTGGTGGGGCCTCCGGGAACCGGGAAAACCCTTCTGGCCAAGGCAGTGGCCGGTGAAGCAGGGGTGACCTTCTTCAGTCTGAGCGGCTCGGAGTTTGTGGAGATGTTTGTCGGGCTGGGGGCCGCCCGGGTGAGGGATCTTTTCGAGCAGGCCAAGGGTCAGGCCCCCTGCATCATCTTTATCGACGAGCTCGACGCACTGGGCAAAGCACGGGGCATGGGGGGCATGGGGGGCCATGACGAACGGGAGCAGACCCTCAACCAGCTGCTGGTGGAGATGGATGGTTTCGATCCCCAGGTCGGTGTGATTCTCATGGCGGCCACCAACCGGCCCGAGATCCTCGATCCGGCGCTTCTGAGGCCGGGCCGTTTCGACCGCCAGGTCCTGGTGGACCGGCCGGATAAAACCGGAAGGGAGGCCATATTGAGAGTCCATCTGAAATCGGTTAAGACGGCCGAGGACGTGGTTCCCGAAAAGCTTGCCGCCATGACCCCGGGAATGACGGGGGCGGACCTGGCCAATCTGGTGAACGAGGGGGCCCTCCTGGCTGTTCGCCACGAGCGATCGGCGGTGGGAATGGCCGAATTCGGAGAGGCCGTGGAGCGAATCGTTGCCGGTCTCGAGAAAAAAAACCGGCTCATCAATCCCAAGGAACGGGAAATCGTTGCCTACCACGAAATGGGGCATGCCATCGTCGCCCTGTCCCTTCCCGGAACCGACCCGGTGGAGAAGATCTCCATCATTCCCAGGGGGATCGCCGCCCTGGGGTACACCCTTCAGGTGCCAACCGAGGACCGGTTTCTCATGAACCGGACCGAACTTCTGAACCGGATCGCCACCCTCATGGGGGGACGCGCAGCGGAGAGTCTCGTCTTCGGCGACGTGTCCACCGGTGCCCAGAACGATATCTCGAGAGCCACGGATATCGCCCTGAGTATGGTGAGGGAATACGGCATGAGCGAAAACCTGGGGCAAGTCAACCTATTGAGAAGAGCCCAGAACGTTTTTTTGGGTCAGGCCCCGGAAAGCCGTGGGGACTACAGCGACGACACCGCCCGGCTGATCGACGACGAGGTCAGGGACCTCATCGCCTCCCAATACCAGGCGGCCCTGGACATCCTGCGAAACCATCGATCGGTGCTGGACCAGGGGGCGAAAATGCTTTTGGAAAGGGAAAAGATCAACGGCAGTGAAATTAGGGCGCTGATGGCGCCGGCGACCGAGCCGGAGGCCGCCACCGTGACCGCTTGATCTGTCTGAGAGGTCGTCGGGCCTATACCCGCTCAGGCGGCACAGGGGTCGACAGGGGGGAGGGTATTAGGGGTGCCGGCGACCGTATGGAAGCGACCGGCACCCTTTGACGGGTCTACTCTTCGGGATGGCACTCGATACAGCCGACAGGGCCGCTTCGTAAAAGTTCCACGGACTCGCCGGTATATTTGGCTTTTTTGACGAGTGCTCGGTTCTGGGCGTTGATATCCCGGTGGCAGTCGCGGCACATCTCGTGATAGGCGTACTTGTAGTAACGGATGCCCTCTTCGGTGTATTTGCCGTCTTTAATCGCGTTTTCAGGGGCTTCGGTCAAATCGTGGCACCCCGAGGCCGAGCAGCTGTCAAGGATGGCATGGTATTCCCACTTGTGGTGGCAGGTATTGCAGCTGTAGGTCAGGTGGCGCGAATGGGGGAAGTCGACAGGGGTTCGAGTCATCTCAACCTCGGCCGGTGCTCCAATGCTGAAGAGCCCCACTGGAAAGCAGAGGGAGTCCTCTTCGTCGATTTCCTCGATAAACGGGCTGGCCGCAATCACCCATGCACCGCTTAGCACAAGGACACACACAATACACATCACGATGGCACAACGTTTCGACATCCTTCTTTCCCCTTCTCTTGAGATATTATCGTTGAAACGCGGATGGTTGCCGCATGTCAAAGCCCCAGGCGCTGAATCCGTCCCTGCACCGAGTGTCAGCCGCCTCTGGAAAAATACCAGCCAAAGCGCATACCACAGTTCCTTCAAAAAGTAATCAAAAACTTTGGCCCTCGAGATCGATCCGGCTTCCGCCGCCATTGACCCAAACCGCTTCTTCACCTACTGTCTGTCATTGTATCGATCCGGCCCGTGGATGGCATCCCTGGGAAGGGATTTCCAACCGCCGACATCGCTTCCGCCCGGCGCAACGATACCCGTCGGCGTCGCTGGCTAAAGAGAGGCTTTTCGACATGACCGACCCCCCCCACCTCAACGCCCCGTCATTGCCCCCGGACTACAGCGGTCGAATCCTGACCGGGGACTACAGTCGGCGGCTTCGAAACCGGGTGACCGCTCTGATTCGGGTGCTGTCCACCATGGAGCGGATCGCCACTCCCGTCATGATGTACATTTCCGCCTGGAGCTACTCCGACGACAGGAATATCTGGTACGAGTTCGCCAGCCGCCGCTTTCTCGATTTGCTAAACTGCAACGGCAGGGAGCTGCCGGCCGTGTTTCGCAACAGCGTTCTGGACCAGCGGGTCTACCGGATGGCTGACGTGAAAGCGGCCATTGAGCGGGAGAACCGAAGCGCTCACCAGCTTGACGAGGAGCGCGGGGAACTCAGGGCCGCCCGGACCGCCGAAGGCAGCATTGACGCTGTCTACAAGGTGAAGCGCCCGGCTGGGTCGGTGGTCTGGCTGAAGGATCTGGCCACAGTGGAGATCCATCGGGAAGACCGGATCTGTCTGTCGGTGGGAAACCTGACGCCGGTGACCAAGGAGATGCGCTCCGAAGAGGAGCGTATCGAAAAAGAGCGGCTGAGGGTCTCGCTTGAGATGGCCGGTGCGGTCTGCCACGAACTCAATCAGCCCATTCAAGGGATTTCCGGATATGCCGAAACCCTATTAAGCGGAACCGATCCTGAGAGCCATGAGCGCCGATGCCTCACCGGCATCATGTCCATGACCGAGCGGATGGGCAAAATTACCCGAAAATTGACGAAAATCACCCGCTACGAAACCAAAGACTACCTCAAGGGAATCCGGATCGTGGATATAGATCGGTCGAGCGAGGACCATTGACGGGGTGGTGTGAGGGAGAGAGGGAATGGCCTCCGAGTCGAGTCAAACGGATCAACCGGGCCAGGGACAGAGCCCACCATCGAAAAGCCGGTCCAAGGGGAACGTCAGCACCGACAGGCCCGATGGCCGAGTCATTGCCGAGGACTGGGAACATCGACTTATTTGCAGCGACCCGGATTGCTTTGGGTTTGTCGGACCCGATAAACGCTGCCGGGAGTGCGGCAAACCGGTTGGCGAAGGCCTTTGACAACCGGTTCGGGCATCGTTAAGATTTCTGTTGTCAATTCCCTGGGCAGCTGGTAAAGACGCCCCTGCCTTGAATCGACGGTTTTCAATTGCTGCTCATGGTGGGGTTCCCGAGTGGCCAAAGGGAACAGACTGTAAATCTGTCGGCGATGCCTTCGGAGGTTCGAATCCTCCCCCCACCACCAAATTCAAACGTCCCCATCGTCTAGCCCGGTCCAGGACACCGGCCTTTCACGCCGGCGACAGGGGTTCGAATCCCCTTGGGGACGCCAAAATAAAATCAAAGGGTTAACCCATATTTTGGGCTAACCCTTTATTTTTATATCGTTTTATCCCCATACTATTCCCCACCATCTATAAGTACAATTTGATTTTCAATGCCGGTTGCAAGTACGATTTGCTAATCGCAGATTCTGGCCATCATGGTATTTGTGGGATTATCTCAATCTATCAGTAATTCAGGGATAGTTGGTTTCGTGGCAAGTAATCTGTAATTTTACCCAGCGCTAAATGATTGATAATTCACTACTAAAGTCAATCGATCTGTAATTCCATGATTTTTGGTTTCACGGCAAGCCATGAGGACTTTCCTCCTCCTTTAATTGTCGAAATATTTTTAAAATCAATTGCTCACAAAATAGACATACAATTCTGTCTGACTCTCGATATTTCTTTACAAATTATATAATTACCTGATAAAGTAATATTCTAAATCTTTTTTGGCTGCGGGGAATGGATCTAACTATTTCCTATTCACCTTTCCTATACTGCTCCTGTTATTTTCTCACTCAACTCCCAATCCTAAAGCCACCATATTTGAATATTTTAAAGCCCTACTAATCGAATTGTCTGGATTCAGAACAAAACCTGCTACTAAAAGTACTTAATTTATGCGCATACTCGCATATCGCGGGACTGCCTACCTTGTTTCGAGTCGGTAATATGAAAGTATAGAATAAACCGCATATTAAATCATATGTAACGATTTATTTATCCAGTTAAAATTAAAAGGCTCAAAATAAGTTTATAATGTATCTTTTTCATTAGCCAGTCTATAATATTTATTTAAAAAACTAAAAATAAAAATGAATAATACAGCTAATATAAAAAAAGATGGCCTTAGCCTTGATGAAAAACTTTTTGCCTCAGCTTTGCTATTTGAAGAGCAAATCGATAGAAAACATTGGGTTTTATTCGATCCAGCAAACCAAGGATGGCCTGTTGTCGTTCAAAAAGAAACATTGCTTTTTTTGAAAGAGTTTTCTAATGGAAAAAAAATATCGAATGCATTAAACGATGCAACCTGCTCAACAAATACTTTGGCCAATTTATTATTTTTGAAAAACCTTGGTTTTCTAAGTAAAGATGGTTCTTTCTTGCCATATATTTTGGAAGATGATTACATCCTTGATCCGCCCCAAAATGTAGAGGTTTGGTTACACATAACGAATAATTGTAATCTTAAATGCCGCTATTGCTTTGTTGAAGATAAGCGCTCTATTACCATGTCATCAAGCATTTTAAAGAACGTTGCTGAGTCTTTGGCATTTACGTCAAGAAAATATAATTTGAAACGGCTGACGGTTAAATTTGCTGGTGGTGAGCCCACTTTGGCTTTTCCAGTTCTTGAAAAATTTGAAAAATATATTGAAAAATGCATGGAAGATTCTGCTACTGAATTGCACTTCTCATTACTTACAAACGGTACTATTTTGAATGATAATATTTTAAGTTTTTTAAAAAAACCGAATACCGGCTTAAGTGTTTCTATCGATGGATACGAGGATGCTCACAACACCTTCAGAATATACAAAAAAACAGAGTTCGGAAGCTGGGAAACCATACAAAATAATTTAGGCCTATTAAAAGAACATAATATTGTTCCGTACATAACATCGACAATAAGCGCAGAGAGTAGTCATAGTCTTCCTCATCTTTTACGATGGATTCGACAAAATGGATTAAAGACAAGAATCAATCTGGTAAAGCAGCCCGATTGTAGCTGGAATAACTCAAAAGGCACTAAAGATAAATATGCCAAAGTGTGCAGTTGTTTTGCGAATTCCTTCAATATTGCTTTTAAGGAACTCGAATCGCCCAGATATTCTTTAGAATTTGTTAAACAGCTTAGACTCTCTGATCTTCATTTTAACAAACCAACTTATGGGCAAATTTGTGGAATAGGTTTTAACCATATCGTTGTAAAACCAAACGGGAATATAGTTTCCTGCCCAATGAACTTGGAGGATAAGGGAATAAAACCTGGAAAAGACCTTTTATTCGCCAGCAATAAATCATTTCCTTGGACTGCAGTTAAACGAATGGCGAAACCAAATGACGATGAATGTTTGTGGTGTAAATGGTTTCCTATTTGTTCAAGCGGGTGCCCAGTCACAAATTTGAAAATAAATGGTCACCCTTTCTCGAAATCACCCTTTTGCGAGTTGTATAAAGAGATTATACCGTCGTATATTCGCTTGTTAGCAAAAAAAATGATTCAAACTGAAAACATAAACAATCAACATACTGATATCCAGCATGCAGTATAAATGTGTAATTGGTGAAATTATAACTTTTAGATTTTTATCTTACGGTCAATAAATTTAGGTTAACTTTGAATGATTAATTTCTTATAATTGATTTTTCAGAAAGGAGACGAGATATGTCAAACCGTATAGATGAAATTAAGAAGGCATTACCAACCCCTAACAGCAGAGTTGCTGGGAAAATTATTGATGATGGTAAAAAAACTGTTACCGTTCGGATGGCTGAATTTCTGTTGGAAATCCCTCAAGACGCAATCGTTGAGAAAGAGGACTTAAGTGATGGAGTTACTATATTTAATCTACAACCAGATGCTGATATTCTAATGACCAGTGTTTTACCCGTTGAGGATATGATTGGTGCGCTTTCAAGCAGAATAATCGAAGATTCGATCAATCCGGACTATGAATGCTGCGAGTGCGTGGGGGGTGAATGCAGTGAATGCATGTGCCCTCATTGTGCCTATTGTCCAGATGATATTGTTTTTGCCAGTAGAAGAAGACTTCCCGTACGCCCTTCAAGATTTCGACGAATTAAGAACTGAGATTAGCCAGTTATAGAATACTATTGATATAGAGAAATATTATTCGAAAAGAATCGGCGTTGCCAATCGAGGCTATATAGAACGCATTAAAATCGACTATCAAAAAGATTGCCTATTATCCCAAGCTGGTGCGTTTACATTTTAGATATTGACGCTCTCTATCACTATGCAGTATCGCCACTTGGCTCGACCGGTCCAATATTCAGCATGTGGCATCTCCAACTAGTCCGTAAACTTGGCACGCTTGTGCTTACTGCCATTACTCGCAGTTTGGGGACTTATTTTGAAGCCTTCACTCGTAAGCATATCACTGCCAAGTTGTTTATTAATGCAATCACCTGTAGCTTCTTGGGCGTCATACAGAAAATACCTAAAAACATAAGCGAATTTTCGAAAAAATTATAACTATGAGATATTATGATAAATGACTGACAATTTATAGTTCGAAATTTTCGAAATTATTTCACGTTAGCACAATTTAAATACCGTTTTGGGCTTCCTTCAAGTAGGTATTTTTTCTATCCTTATCCTTCCTTTGGCCCGTAAATCCTTTAAGGCCAAGTTCAGATCATTTTTTTTGATTTTTCTTTGGAAGAGATCGAATAATTCTGGTTTTGTTTGTGGTCGCGTAAGCTTCCCCGTTAAGCAGACAGTTTATAAGTAGAGTTTTCAGCGTTCTTTTCCATATACTCGACAGGTGTCCGATCGTTTAAAGAATCGTGCGTGCGCTGGGGACCGCTGTACCAGCAACATCCGCAATACCACGAAGGTGGCGACGGCCGCGGCATAGTGCTTCAGGGTATGGCCGCTTAGGGTATAGCCAAGAAGTGCAAAGACCTCACCGTCGAAATATTCCAAAATCTTGGACAGGCCATACCAGGCGACCACCCAAAGGATGTAACGACCGGAGGTATAGCGGTGCTCCGGAAACAACCAGAGCAGACAAGGGCCGTGCCGTTCGACCTATCGCCGGCGCTATTGAACGTGGTGAAACGCAATCGGCTTATATCGCGATTTTTCACCCGAAAAATCGCGATATAGCTACATAAAGGGCTGACTTAAAGTATTATTCTATTTTATTTCAAATGGTTATATTGGATCGTTCTCGGGACCGATGGAATTAGACTGGTTGACATGCAACAAACGGTTTGACCCCTTGTTCACCACAAGCTTTCATCCAGCCTCCGGAGTACTTTCTTCCTCAAGAGGTCCGACTTCAAAGTTGAGCCATTCCGATTCAATGCTTCCTGTCCAATCGTTATACTCGCTGATCGTATTCTCGTATCGAAACTTCACTTGATAAATTCCGGGTGGTAGTGATAGTCCCTGTAAATAGTCCCGGCCTTTATACGTCAACGCAATTGACTCACCTGGAGCGAGCACTTTACGACCAACTTGACCATCATCTATGGGCGGAACCGGAGGGGGGCCGGAAAGTATCGGGCCCAGATCAATGGATCGAATTTTCAGCACGGTCGTCGGCGATTGATGAAATAGGACAGTTAACTGTAGATCGTTTTCTCCCTGATTCGTAAAAGTTACTGTCACCGCCAGATCATCGGGTTGGTTAATCTGAGGGCTGACGAAAACGTCTACGGCAAGTTGATTGACTTGTATGTTCATTGTGGATCCTTTTGGACAGACCTTCTTTACATCTCAGATCGCAATGGGCCATTAAAATTCAAAGATATGGATGTTCAACTGAAAAGTCGCGTCCTTAAATAATCTCAATGGTCGTACACGATTCCCCCAATTCCATGAGTATCGCCGCTTTTTCCGCAATTAGAAAATAGTTTCTTGGTACCGGATCGTTGGCGGGATTATTCATGATTGCCCCATTGGGGTCTCGAAATGGCAGTTGGGTTCCTCCAAATGTCCAATCAAATCCATTGGTTGTAAAATATTCTTCAGAATTTCCTAGCATATGTCCAAATTCGTGCGTAATGTCAACGAGGTCCGTCACACCCCAGCCCGTCATCCCCGTTGTGCCATCCAGGCCACTAATACCGTCAGACGTTGCACCCGCAGTCTGGGCCGCGACAACATAATGTTCTCCTGAGTTCACAAACTGGACGTCAACCCAAACGGAATATCCTCCCGGACAGGCATCTGCGCATGAACTATCCGGACATTCCATGCTGACTTTGTTGTTCCATTTGGTTTCGATGGCAGACTGCCAGTCATCAAGTTGCTGGTCTGTTATTGTCCCGGTCACCCGGATTTTCACCGTTGCCGTAATGGTGCAATCCAGACGGCTAATATCCAAGGAGAATTTTGAATCCCATTCAAACGTGCCGTTCCAGGCTTCATTGGGAGCCTCAGCATTACTGATGGTTTCGGTGATCCGCTCATGGATTTCATCCGGGCCAAAATGTTGTTCGGCACAAGGGACGGTCGGTTCAACGGGTTCATCGTCATCGTCGGTGTCGATGGGCTCATCGTCAAAATCGGTGTCATCTTCGGATGGCTTAGGCGGTTTTTTTTTGTCCCTACACACGGCTTATTCCTTTCGGCTACCGTCGTAATCCCACCACGTTCTGAGTCCATGTACGCTGACAGAGAGTAACTGATCGACTCTTTGGTCTTGGTTAGTGATTTTCGGATTGGTCAATACGTTGGATATCCACGGCAAGAGCAGGTCTCGATCAAATCCGCCGCCCAACACAAACATCTGTGCAGTGAAGAGCATAACCCCTCGCTCAGACGTTATACCATATTTTTTCGCCCTGGCTCTGGCTCGAGAGATGAGCTTCCGGACCCGCGCTGGCCCAACATACTTATACTTGGCCGGAAATACCCGCTTTAAGCGTTTATCGAGTGCATGAGAAAATTTTGGGAAATTAGCCCTCGACAGCTTTGCATCACTTTCCCGACGAAGTTGACGAATTTCCTCTACGAAACGGGCCGTTATGGGCTCTCCCTTGGCGTCGCGATAATCGTTGGCAATATGACCGATATACTTCCACACGCGATCATATAATCGATCCATACGAATGACCTGATCCGTTATGGCGTTGTCGTTCAAAATCTTCGTCGCCCATGGAAATAGCAAATCCGTGGAAAAGCCACTTCCCAACAGAAACATAAAGTCAATATAGGCCCGCGTACACCGCTCCTGGGTCAGACCGTGATCGTTCGCTTTTTTCCAGCCATCTCTGATGACTGATCGTATTTGTCTTTCACCCAAAATTTGACAATGCCGAGGAAAGTACTCTTTCAGATGGGCATAGGTGCGATCCTCAATCCTTCGAAATCGGGGTTTCTGAAAGATACTTGACCATGGTTGGCGAGTAGGTCGCGTCACGTAATCCTCACTGTGAAAATCGACTGCACTAAAGACAAAAGGTAAGACGTTGTTTTTTCAAAGCTGAATAGTCAAATATAGTGAATTGTGTAGCGGTTTCAGATGCAGCCAACATACCGAGACGCCAATTAAACGACCGGCATATCCTTCTAAATTAACCAAAGCAGTATTTGCTGTCAATGGCGGTGGCCCCCAACAACTGGACAATGGATTACGACAATATGGTTGAGCGATAGCAAGCAAGAGTTGAGCAGGCCTGCCAAACCTTGAAGACGTGGGTTATAGTAAGCGTTCACACAATCCCTTACTACAGAGCCATAATCAAGGAGGCAGGCCATGAAAAAGATCGTAAAGTATGTTGGTTTACATGTCCACAGAGATTCGATCACGATCGCCGTTGCCGGCGAAGGCCGCGAATGCAACATTCGGGTTTATGGAAAAATCAACAAAGACTTGAATCAGATCGATAAAGTCATGCGAAAACTGCTTTCACAGAATTCCCAATTGCGCTGCGTATATGACTCCGGACCTTGTGGATACCCGATTTGCCGGCACCTTAACCGTAATGGTCTCGATTGTGTTGTTGCCGCACCGGCGCTGATTCCCAAAAAAGGTGGTGAACGGGTTAAAAATGATCGTCGTGTTGCCACAACACTTGCGACTCTCCACCGATCTGGAGAACTCACCGCTTTTTATGTTTCCAACCGAGCAGATGAGGCGATTCGCGATCTGGTCCGCACCCCCGCCGACGTCAGCTTCCCCGTCAAACAGACATTTTATAAGTAGAGTTTTCAGCGTTCTTTTCCATATACTCGACAGGTGTCAGATCGTTTAAAGAATCGTGCGTGCGCTGGGGACCGCTGTACCAGCAACATCCGCAATACCACGAAGGTGGCGACGGCCGCGGCATAGTGCTTCAGGGTATGGCCGCTTAGGGTATAGCCAAGAAGTGCAAAGACCTCACCGTCGAAATATTCCAAAACCTTGGACAGGCCATACCAGGCGACCACCCAAAGGATGTAACGACCGGAGGTATAGCGGTGCTCCGGAAACAACCAGCAGACAAGGGGCATCGCGACCATCGGATAGAACTGCACCAGCCCGTAATAGCGGAGATCGCCGCGCCCCATCGACTCGGTCCAGTGCCAGTAAACGAGGCTCAAGAAACCCACAGCCACCAATACCGGCAACAGCCAGGTGTTCCCGGCACGGGCATGGACGCGGTCGGCAATGATCGCCGCGCAGAAGGCCATGAAAGCGATCGACATGGGGAGGCGGTCCCAGAGAAGCCGCTCGCTGGACGGTGCCCAGTGATAGTAGGCCGACCCCAGGCTGACCAAGCCCACGCCGATAAAGAAGACCATATAGGGCCGGGCGTCCGGCGGTTGGGAAAAGATCAGTTGTCCTCTGGCGCCCATCACGCTCATGACACCCAGAACACCGACGATGGCAAACCCCACGTTGGAGAAGACGTCGTTGAAATTCGGAATACCCACGAGCATGCGGGCATCCGCAAATAGATGGTAAGCCGGGTCCTGGGGGATGGGGTCAAGAAACATGAGGCCGGCCAGGCCGGCCATTGCCAGACCGACCAGGATTAAAACCCGCTGTCTAAATGAAAGTTCGATGATAGCCTTCCAATCGTTTGTTCTGATAACCATACGTCATCTTGACCCCGGGCGAAATGGCGATAAATTGAGTATTTCTAAATAGGTCGTCTTGCGATCCATTCTATGATGAGTGACCCATTAGCGTCATGAGAACATATGCATCGCGTTCTAAATACCAATAAGTGATCAGTCGGCACTCAGGATGATTACTGGGGCCATTCCCCCGGACACAACACCGGATGCTCACGATGAAATCGAGTGAATTTCTTGGGCCAAATAATCTAAAATATTCAACTTTAATGGGGTATTGTGGAAGTGATCAGCCGCCGGCCGCAGGGGGTCAACGCCCCTTGGGGACACCAGGTTATCATCAGCGGGTTCGCTTCGTCCCGGAGGACCTGGTATTCTTTGGGAAGGTCGTCGGTATTGGACGATTCGTTTCGTCGATCCCTTTTCCCCGATGGCTGATCCTATTCGCTGGCATCGACAACCCTTCTGCCGTTTGAGAGAACCCATTGCACATATGCGAAACATCCTCTCTTTTTCGTGCGCGCTAATTGGCCTCGCAGCGGCCGCTCTCGCTGTTTCATGGGGGGTTGCGGGGAAATTAATGGCGCCTGCGCCGGGATCTGTCGGTGCGCCTCCTGTCGACCCATTGGCGACGGAAATCACTTTTGCCAGCGCCTCCGGGGCATCTATTTCCGGTTGGCACATCCGAGCCCAAGAATCGAAAGGCGTCGTCGTTCTTTTCCATGGCCTTCGTAGCTCCAGGGTGTCGATGCTGGACCGTGCCCGCTGGCTTCATGACGAGGGGTATTCTTCTCTACTCATCGACCTTCAGGCCCACGGGGAGAGTACCGGGAACCACATCACCGGCGGGTATCTGGAAAAACACGATGTCGCTTCGGCCGTTAAATTCGCCCGCAACCGTCATCCCACCGAATCGATCGGGGTTATCGGCGTGTCCCTTGGGGGGGCCTCGGCGGTTTTGGGCTCTCCTCTTGGTATCGACGCCCTCGTGATCGAATCCGTGTACCCGGACCTTCGCACTGCCATACAAAATCGAGTGGTGATCCTATTGGGACCGATGTATTGGCTGCCCTCGCAGCTGTTGATGGCACAGCTTGAATTTCGCACGGGGATTTCCCCGTCATCCCTCCGGCCGATCGATCATTTGGCAGGGGTTGAATGCCCGATTCTCATTGCATCCGGGGCCGACGATCGACGGACGACCCTGTCTGAGACGCAATCCATGTATCGGGCAGCAGCACCGCCAAAAGAATTGTGGATCTTGGAAAACGTTGCGCACATCGACCTCTACCGGGCAGCTCCTACAGATTATCGACATCGAGTGGCTTCATTTTTCGAGAAACACCTGTGAGGGCGATGGGGGTACAAGGGATGTCGCAGCGGGTTGGATGATGTGGCTCACAAACCGGTGAGACCTTGGCGCGATGGTTTCTGAACCACGCCGGACCGGCGAGGTTCCATTGCATCCCCGCCTCGAAAATACGCTCCTGATCGAAGAGGAGGCCGGAATAATGGCCTTGAGAAATCTATACAACGGGTTTATCGATGTCGCCCGAAGGGGGAGTGTTCCCATTGCCGTCTGCACGCCAACGCGGCGGGCCAACCGAGAACGCCTTTCAGACGCGGGTATCACCAACGAGGTGAACGGAGATGCCCCCGCTTTCATGAGTGAACTGAGGGACGGATGGGCGGGCGGGCCGACCATCTCCTTATCGGCGGGCCGGTCGGCTGTAAAAAAGACGGCTACAAACCGGAGGAGGTGCTTTCAAAGGACGAGGCCACCGACTTGGCCCTTGCCATGTCGGCAACCGGTTTGCCTGACATCATCAGCTTCATGATCAACAGGGACGGGCGCATTCTCGACGGATGGGATGACACCACCATACCGTTACCCCATGGACACTCATCAACAGCGCTTTCAACGGAGGGTGATCGATGTCACCGAAAAAACCAGCGGGCACGGCCCTTGAGGCATCGGCCTTTGACCTATTGACGGCCCTCAAGAGGCGACTTTTGGTGGATAGGGATCGGATAAACGACGCCATCGGTTCCTACCCGGCCCCGATTCCCGCCTGCGATGCCCAGTTCAACCATCTTCTCGAGGAGCGAAGAAGGCGGTCCAGGGCATTGAATCTGATCGATACGCTTCTCAACCCATCCGATTCCGCCCCCGCTGTTATCCAAACGGCCGAGGCCCTCATTGCCCAATTGGTTTCATTTGACGACGTCTCTGCGAATCGTGTACGCTCAGCCGTTATTCCACAGAGCGACTCCAAGGCGGGGGGACGTTCGGATCCATCCTGACCCCGTCGACCAACGACTCTGTGAGGCGGGAAGGTCTCTTTTCCTGCTTCGGTCGAATTGGAAAGGAAGCGGATGTTATGGAGCCCATCGGGTGGCGTGATTTCGAGAAGGTGGAGCTCAGGGTGGGCAAGATCGTGAGCGCCGAGGTATTCAAAGAGGCAAGAACCCCCGCCTATGTGCTGCATGTCGATTTCGGAGAAGCCATCGGAATGAAAAAATCCAGCGCCCAGATCACGGACCTCTATTCGCTGGACGACCTGGTCGGAAGGCTCGTCGTGGCCGTGGTGAACTTTCCCAACAAACAGATCGGCCCGCTGATGTCCGAATGCCTGGTGACCGGCTTCCATGACGACAACGGCGCCGTTGCCTTGTGCGTTCCCGACAAATCAGTCCCCCTTGGTGCAAAACTGCTCTGATCGGGGAACGGGAGGCTTTGAACGGCTGCCGTCGATGCCCGCCCAGACGGCCAGTTGTGGGGTGTGAAATGATCAATTCGGACTTTTTGCTGACCTCTCTGGTGGTGGTCCTGATGCCGGGCACCGGCGTGATCTACACGGTGTCGATGGGGCTTCTTGCGGGTTGGCGGGGCAGCATCGCCGCCGCTGTGGGCTGTACGGCCGGGATCGTCCCCCACCTGACGGCCAGCATCCTTGGGCTGTCTGCTCTCCTCCATATGAGCGCCCTTGCCTTTCAAGCGGTCAAGCTCGCCGGTGCGGTCTATCTCATCTATCTCGCCTGGTCCATCTGGCGTCATACCGGCGGTGTCGCCGTCGACACCCCCGGTCGACAGACCGGACTGGTGTCCATTGCCGTTAAAGGCGTGCTGATCAACATTCTAAACCCCAAGCTGTCCATTTTCTTTCTGGCCTTCCTGCCCCTTTTCGTCTCCCCCGGTACGGCCGCTCCAGTGGCCGAGTTGGTGGTGCTGAGCGTGGTTTTCATGGCCATGACCCTGGTGATCTTCATTCTCTACGGGATGTTGGCACACCGGTTGAGGGTTTGTGTCACCACCTCACCCAAAGCGGTTTGCCTCCTGCAGCGTTCCTTTGCCGTTGTCTTTGCCGCACTGGGCGTCAAGCTGGCTGTCTTCGAACCCTGACGGCGACGGGTGACCCGTTTTCCCTTCCTGGCAACACCTGAACGACTGTCCGATAGTGGGAACCGAGGGGGGGGTCCGGTTCGGCGGTTCCGCCAACGGCCGATCATCCGATTCGAATCTTATCCGGAGAGCCCCCGATCGTCATCTCCTCCCGAAGCGCTGCGGGAGGGAGACCATCATCATCGATTTTGAGGGCTGCCGGCTCAAGGGGCAGCGGGCTGATCGGATGGACACGGCTGTCGCCGAACCCCCTGAGCGGGCAAAGAAATTAGACAGGGAACCCGGGATGACTGGCATTGTCTTAAAATCGGTCTTATGGTGTCGTTTATTAAAGAATCCCGGCACCACCTATTTTTCGAATATACGGTCGACAGCCTCTTCCCAAACAGAGAGTATTGTCGCCTCTACACCAATGGGCATGGTCGTTCCAGACGACACGGGTTCAATTCAAGCGAGGTGAATCATGACAGATACGAAATTCGATTGGGCGAGCATGGACGGCGCAACGGATACCTGGATGAAATCCGCCAACCTGTTTATGAACAACGTTCAGCGCATGTGGATGGAGCCGTTTGCCTCATCGACGATCAAAGAAACCGATAAACAGACGGCGGCGGAAACGACCAGAGCCTCGATGATTGCCGCCATGAAAAACCTCAAATCTATGGGCACTGCCATGTCGGACGTCGAATCGATGGAGCCGTTTTTAAGGACGGTCGGAACGATGCCGGAAATGGGAATGAAACTGGCCCAGGTCTGTTTCGGAAGCGTCAACCAACTTCACCAGAAGTGGATTGAAGCCGCATCCAGAGTCGGCGAAACCACAGAGGCCTACAAGTTTGAAGGGATAGATGAGAGTATCTTTAAAGTGTGGGCCGAGATTTATGAAAAGGAGTTCAGCCAGTTTTTCAATATTCCCCAGCTCGGGTTGACCCGGTCCTACCAGGAGAAGATGAATCGGTGTGCCGATCTTTACAACCGCTATCAGTCGTCGATGGCCGAGTTCCTCCGGTTTCTCTCCCTGCCCCTGGCCCGGTCCTTTGCCGCCATGCAGGAAAAAATTGGGGAGTTGGCTGAAAATGGAGAACTCCCCGAAGATCCCAAGGCGCTCTACCACATGTGGATAAAGGTTCTGGAAGGCCACTACATGACCCTCTACCAATCTTCGGAATACCATCAGATGCTTGGAAACACCCTGGGGGCTCTTTCTTCTTATTCGAAGGCCAAGCGGGAAGTGATGGAAGACGTGTTGAGTGTGCTACCGGTTGCGTGCCAAAGCGAAATCGACGATATGGCCAGGGAAATCTATGAGCTGAAAAAAACCGTTCGTGAATTGAAGAAATCGTTGAAGTGATCTTTCCTGACCCCGAATGCAGAGGGGGGTCATCTATTGAAGGGGGGCGCCATGGGACAAGTGAAGATTCCGGTAGATTTGATCATGAGTCGGCTCGCAGAGGGGGCGGAGCACTTTCAGACACGGGCCCACAAAGCCTCCGAGGTCCTTCTGGAGGATCTCGACACGGATCTTGCCACGACGCCCTACGAGATTGTTTATACCCAGGACCGCTTGAAGCTTAAGCATTACAAGCCCGAAAAGCCGCTATACAACACTCCCCTTCTGATCGTCTATGCCCTCATCAACCGTGAAACCATGCTGGACCTGCAGCCCGGGCGAAGTGTCGTTCAGACCCTTCTGGACAACGGGCTCGAACTGTATATGATCGAATGGGGGTATCCCACCAAAAAAGACCGCTTCCTGGGTTTTGACGATCACATCAACGGATACATCAACGATGTGGTGGACTTTATTCGCGACCGTCATACGATTGAGCAAATCAACATCATGGGGATCTGCATGGGGGGAACGTTTTCGGTCATTTATTCCTCGCTGCACCCCGACAAGGTCAAAAATCTCGTGACGACGGTGACCCCGACCAACTTCGATACGGACAAAGGACTTCTCCATACCTGGATGCAAAATGTGGATGCGGATTTACTGGTCGACACCTACGGCAACATACCCGCCGATATCATGAACTTCGGGTTTCTGCTGCTGAACCCGGCCCGGCTCATGATCGACAAGTACGTCAACTTTATGGAAAACGCCGACAACAAAACCTTCGTTGAAAACTTCATGCGGATGGAAAAGTGGATCTTCGACAGCCCGGATCTTCCCGGCGAGGTCTTCCGGCAGTTCATCAAGGACTGCTATCAGAAGAATCTCCTGATCCAGAGCAAGCTCGAGGTGGGCGGCAGGACGGTGGACCTGAAAAACCTGACAATGCCTCTGCTCAATATCTACGGGAAGTTCGACCACCTGGTGCCGCCCGAGGCCTGCGAACGCCTCACGTCCAGTGTCGGCAGCAAGGACACCGAAGATCTTTGTTTGAACACGGGGCACATCGGCATTTATGTCAGTTCCAAGTACCAAAGAGAGTTTGCCCCGAAAATTGCCGGGTGGCTGAAGGCGCGCGACGACGTCCCTGCCGCCCCGAAACGGCGGAAGCCCGCCCCTAAGAAAGCGGCCGCCGCCAGGAAAGCTTCCCCCAAAAAGACCGCCGGCTCCAAGCGGAGCCGATGAGGTGAACGCTGACAAGATTGGAGAAAAACGACCATGACCAGGGAGAAAGACTATTTCAAATCGTTTTATAAAATCAGCCAAGCCTTTGGCACCGCAGCATCCGAAAGCGAACTCCTGAATCTCATCGTAACGAGCGCCATCGAGACGATGAACGGCAAGGCCGCCTGCCTTTACCTTGCCGACGAGAAGACGGATGCATTCGTACCAGTGGCCCAGAAGGGTCTCTCCGACAAATACCTCCATGCCAACCCCATGAAGGCGAAGCGGATCGTCGACGGGATCCTTGGAGGGGGGCATCTGGCATTCAAGAACGCCACCACCGACCCCCGTCTGGAAAACCACGAGGCCAAAAAAGCCGAGGGTATCGCTTCTATCCTAACGGTGCCGGTTCGGGTCAGCGACCGGACCGTCGGCATCCTGTCCCTCTACACGGCCAAAACCAGGGACTTTGACAAAGAAGAGATACAATTCCTTGACGTCCTCGCCGACCAGGGCGGCGTGGCTCTCCACAAGACGCGACTTTTAGAGCGAATCCAGAGAAATGCCCAGCTCTACTTGGATCTGTCCGCGCAGATCAATTCGACCCTGGAAATAAAAGAAATCCTCAACAACATGACCATCGAGGTCAGCAAAGCCCTGGGAATGAAGGGTGCGGCCATTCGACTCCTGGATTCGGAGACCGACACCCTAAAACTGGTCGCCAGCTACGGAATGAGCGAAGAGTTTTTGCATATCGGACAGTTTACTTCGACGGAAACGGCGGCCAGAGCCCTCAAGGGCGAGATCTTGGTCATCGAGGATGCCCTCACGGATGATCGGATCCAGCACAAGGACGCCGTGAAAAAGGAGGGCGTCGGCTCCATCATCATCACCCCCATCAAGGCCAAAGATACCATTATCGGAACCTTGCGCCTCTACAACTGTCTCAAACGACAATTCCCCGAGGACATGCTCGTGTTGGTTCAGGCCCTGGCACACCAGGGAGGCCTGGCCATTCAAAATGCGTCGATGTACATGGCGCTTCAAGAAGACAAAAAAAGCCTGGAGGAGGAGGTCTGGAGCCACCGGATGTGGTTTTAGGCCGCAGGCGCCACTTGCCGGTGGCGCTCTTCCGCTCCGGGTCAGGTCTTTTCTTGATCGGGCACGCCTTGGCGAGGGACCCGTTCACTCATCGATGGGGTTGAGGGGAAAGCGGGAAATCAGTCGATCGACAGACGGGGATGGTTTGGGAGTCGGGACCGAATCCAGCGTTCATCCCCGTGGGGGCCGGTTGCCCCCCCGTGGGGAGGGGGGCAGGATCGATGGTTCACCCCGAACCTGCCGGTGGCTTTAAGGAAGATTCCCTGTCCGGGAGGGGCTTGGGGCTGATGAAGGCTTCCCATCGGGGGAGGGGGGTATCCGGCTGATCAGGCTTACTTGTAGCCTTTGTGATTTAGTTTTTCCGTCACCACCTCTCCGCTTCGGGTGTCGATAATGACATACCCCCACCACCCCCTGGTACCGGTTGCCGACTCCGACGCCGAACTGAAGGTCGACACCTGATATCTCGGCTCGCCTGCGCTGATATTCAAAAACCCTCCCATCACAATCCAGGCAGCGATACCAATTCCAAGGCCTAGAATAAAAAGCATCAGCTTGTCGTATTTCATTCATATCCTCCCGGTTGTCGTCGCGGCCCGCCCCATGGTCAAGAAAGCGGCGACCGCCTCAGGTCATGCGTCACCTTCCATTGCGGCGCTCAAGGGGTGCCGGTTGATGGTATCAAATGACGGTCTATTGGAAAATGCCTAATTTCATTCCGTCGATGTCGGACCCGGCGGCTTGGTGAGGAGAACGTCCGCCCGGTCAGGTCGAATGAACGGTCATGGGAGCGTCTGAAACAGCCGCCATTTCCCGGGCCCACTCCGCCACAGCGGCAAGATCATAACCATTTTACATTTATAAGTAGCTCAGGTAAAGTATTCCATCGACGATTTCCGGCGGCGGTCACCGGATAATGTGCCGGAGATCCCCATACACGGCCGCGTTGAGAAATCGACCCCATTGGTGAATCAGGGAGAGTCCCTTGCCGGCAAGCAGGCGGCGTGGGACTACCTCACCAGTTGACAGGATATACCGTAATGCCAGCCGTGCAGTCCAAGCGTATTATTCGATTCGCTGCCGTCGGTCTCAGTGTCATGTTGATCGGGCTTGTCATCATGGTTGTTCTCGTCGATCTGCTTCGTATGAACAAGAATATTGCCTATCTTTTCCAGACCGTTATCACGGTGGAGATGAATTTCTTTCTCAATTCGTTCATTACTTGGCCCCAGGGCAGCAAAGAGCAATTGTGGAAAAGCTGGTTGAGATTCCACGGATTCAAGGCGTTCACCATGGTGTCTTCACAGGTTCTCTTTGCGGCGTTCCTCGTGGGTATTCACTGGCTCAATATCGGCGCCATCGCCGTCGTCAAGCGACTGGATTACCTTATCGCCTATCTGGGATGCACGGCGGTGATTACGGTCATCAATTTTCTGGGAAACGACCAGTGGGTGTTTTCTCCCGCAGGAAGTTCAGGAGCCGATTGAAGGACAGTCTCTCGTATGGGTGTAAAAGCGACAATGGATGCCAGACCCCATCACCGTCAATCCGCCGTCTCGGACGACAGGGAAACAGTCACGACCGTCTCCGTTGTCGTTCCTGTCAAATCCAGCCACGCCACCATCCGGCGCTTGTGTGAATCCTTGCTTCACCAGACCTTGGCGCCCCTTGAAATCATCCTGGTCGGCGATCCCGATGACAGCACCTGGATCCCGATTCGAGATCTCATCGACGGCCAGCGCTTGCGGACGATCGAGGTGACCCGTCCGGCCCGTCACTATGGCAGAGACAGCAACCTGAAGCGCCGCGCTGGCTGCGATGCCGCTTGCGGCGGCATCATCGCTGTCACCGATTCCGACATGGTGTTGCCGAAGGACTGGCTGTCGACCGGGGTGGAGATCCTTCAATCCACCCCGGTCGACAGCGCGGCCGGCATCATTTTGAGCCGGTCGCAAACGGACCATCCGGCAGAGAATTTCCTGGACCGCTACACGGACCGTTCTCTTCTCTCGAAGACGCCGCGGTTCACCGAAGGCGTCGTCGTCGATAAGGGAAACTTTGGAAGACATCAGCATCTGCCGATATCGGCCAACTGGTTTTTTACCCGGGAGGCTTACATCCGATCCGGCGGATTCGATCCGTCTTTCAGCCTGTCCTACGAGGACTACAGTTTCGCCTGGCAGATGGTATCGGCGGGCCATCGGATTCTATGCACCAATCGGCTGGTGGGGTATCACTGCCATCGGCACCGCTTCGCGGGGTTGATCAAAGAGTACGTCAAGTCGGGCAGGGGATGCGCCATGTTTATGTGGCGGTATCCGGCCTCTCCGCTGAGCTGGCGTCGACTGTCACAACTCCTTGCTTTAGGGGGGGGGGTGGTCTTGACGGGGGTTGGCCTCTTGAGGTGGCCGTCCATTACCCTTGTCGCTGCCTTGACCATTCTTTTTTCGGCAGCTCTCTTGAATCTCAGGATTGCCGGACGGATGGGATTGTTGTTCCCCCCGATATCCTTGATATTGGGATCGGCGTTTACCTATGGCGCTATTCGCGGACTCGCAAGCAGGGGGAGAGCTTGCCCCAAAGATCAACATTTCACAAACATGCACCCCAGAAACTGATATGCCAGCTCACACTCAGGCCTTCAAACAGGTCCCCATTCCATATCGTCACCTGCTCTTTTTGCTGATTTTTCTTGTAGCGGTGTTTTTCCGTTTCTGGAACCTTGCCGTGGCGCCATATTACGAGTGGGACGAACCGGTTTACACCAGCATCGGCGCCAACGTGGCCCGAACGGGCAACATCAGCGTCAAGACCGAAATCGGTGCCGTCGAGCCGGTATATCTTTACCATCCTCCGTTTCATTTCCTGCTGCTGGGCGGGTGGTTCGAGCGTTTCGGCATCAGCATCGAAATTGCCCGCATTCTGGCCGCCGTGATGTCCACCGTGACCCTCGCTACCCTGTTCTTCTTTTTGATTGCCTATGATAGAGGGCGGGACGGCGGGGCCCTCATCGCCCTGTTTTTGTTGGGCATTGACAGCTGGATGGTATTCAGTAATCGGGTGGGATGGATCGAGAACACCATGATGCCCATCGGTATCATGGGCCTGTGGGTATACGACAGCGCCCTCAAGGCGGAGACGACGCAATACTGGCGCTACGTCCTTGCCGGAGCCCTCCTATCGGCGGTCAGTCTCTACAAGCATGTCGGTCTTTACTTTTTGCTGATGGTCCCCATCTGCTGGTTGATCAACGGCAGAAAAGACATCAAGGCCCATGCCCTGCTGGCAGCAACGGCCGGCGGACTCATTCTGGCGTACATCATCGCCATGGTCGCGATCTACGGCGACTATTTTATCGACCACTACACCGTTCAGATCCGAAGAACCTTCGGCTTCCAGCAGTCGCGAGGGGTCGTCGAGAGCTTCAATCACCTGATCACCGCCGTCACGGGCAATTACCGGATCTATGCGGGCATGATGATCACCGCTCTGATCGCGCTTGGCTTTTTTGCCGGAAAGATCTATCTGGCCGTCCGCTACAGAACCCTTGCGGTTCTTCAAGACAATGCGGTGCTGTTTTCCTGCACAGCGGCCGCGCTTATTTTTTTTGGATCCATCAGCCTTAAAATTCCCCACTATTATCTGATGGTGTTGGTCCCACTATACGCCTTTGCAGCTATGGAGACCGTCGGACTGGTGCGGCGGAACCCGAGCCATCGAAAAATGATCGCCGCAGTGATGTCTCTGCTTTTCATCATCAACGTCTACGCCCTGTTCGACTTGTTTGGATCGGCACAACAGAATGCCGGGGCTGAATTGAAACGGTATTTTGATACCAGCGAGACCATCAATGCCGTGGTGATTACCGAGGAGACGATAGGGACCTTGATTCGGCAACCCTACTTTAAAATCGGCCGCTTCCAGCGACATCTCTACAACGGGGATTTTCGTAAGCACCGGCCCTCCCACTTGGTCACCTATGAAAGCATTACTCAAAAAATTCCTGATAGTCCCGAACTGGCTCTGCTCATTGAAAAATCAGCGGTCGTTCAAGAGTTCAGCGACTTCAAGTGTCGACTCAAGGTCTATCGGATTGCGGAAGATCTTTGGGGTACCGACGAATTAAAACTCCAAAAACAGTGGGTTGAATAGTGTCAGGTGGTGAATGGCAAGGGTCATTTTGCCGATCATGCCGCCCGTTTCCCTATAGACGGCACATTCCTTCTTGCCTCGTCGGAACATTCAATCACGCGATGGTATTGTGATGATCGATCTTACGGCGGACCCAACGGCCGTCACCGGATGTGGAGCGGAGTTCTTTGAGCCAACAGGATGCGAGACAGCAGGGATGTGATTGATGCACCGGTACCTGGTAGTCATTCCAACTTACAACGAAGCCGAAAACCTCCCGGATCTCGTCAGGGACATTTTTTCACTTGATTTGGATAGTGTCGGGATTTTGATCGTCGACGATGCGTCGCCTGACGGAACCGGTCATGTCGCCGAGCAGCTGGCTGCCCAATACCCTGGCCGGATAGACATTCTTCACCGGAAGAAAAAGGACGGGTTGGGAACCGCTTACCTGGAAGGGTTCCGATATGGGATTGACCACGGCGCCCGCATCATCATTCAGATGGATGCCGACTTCTCTCATCCTGCCGGAGAGCTCACTGAATTTGTGCAGTTAATCGAAACCAACGATGTGGTCATCGGCTCTCGATACGTGCCGGGGGGCAGGGTCTACAGCAACAGGGCAATGACCCGGCGGTTTTTAAGCTGGCTGGCGAACTCATTAATGGCGCGGCTGATTCTCAAAGGCGGTATCAAGGATGCGACGTCGGGTTTTCGATGCTGGAGAAGCAACGCCCTGGAAGCCATCGATTTGGACCGGATCCGATCGAAAGGATATATCTTTCAAGTGGAGATGTGCCGTGCCGCTCAGAAACGGGGGCTTCGGATCGTCGAAACGCCCATCTATTTCGGTGTCCGGCGGTGCGGCAAAAGCAAAATGTGTTTTGATATCCAGCTTGAAGCCGTCATCTGGTTTCTTCGACAGCTATTTCGTCCGCCCCACTGATTTCAAGCCCACCCAAGTCCCTTGATCACCAGCAGCGTATTTCAAAATTGTCGACCATCATCCAGCCGCTGAGGGGATTACCCTGCCGCACGGACCGCCCGGCGTAAAGGCCGGGGTGGCCGCCCACGGTCCCCAGTCGATTGGTGGCCGGATAGTCGGCTCTGGACACCGGAACACCGTCCTGAAAGAGGACGATATCTCTCGACTTCCCGACAAACAGCTTGATGTGATGCCATTTCTCGGGTGACAGCTCCGGGGCTCCCTTCAATAAGGTTCCGATCGTTCCTCCGGAAGACTTGTTGAACAAGCGAAGATAGGTCTTGCCCCTTTTCAGGGAGTCTTTGTTGAGGACGACTTGGATCGCCGACCGCGATTCACCCCCATCGGCAGGGGTCAGATCAAAGATGTCCGGACCCACGACCAGATGGTTGCCCTCTTTGATGGCGGTCCCGTGGAGATCCCTGCTGATCCAGACCTCTTGGCTGAACTGGAACGGGGCGGGCTTGAAGGGAAAGAAGACGCCGGGATAGAGACGATAGACGAGAAGATCCGGTCGCTCCTCGATGGGTGTCTGTCGGTTGGCGCCGATGATCGAGCGCTGGACGAAGCCCCTGCCGGAGGATGTCGGGTCGGAAATGATTTCCAACACCCCTCCCTGGATGGTCAACTCCCCCCATGGATCCCCGAAAGGAACATAACCATTTTCATAGTTGGCAATCAGGACAAAGGAAGGGGGGCTTGACGGCTTTTCGATTGGGGTATGCGGAGCAAATCCCGTCAGGTGGCAGGAGGAAGAGAGCCCCGAGAGAGCGATCAGACAGAAAAGCGTTATGGTCGGTCGAACACGCAGTTTGAGAAAAGCCATATAGACTTCATTCCCGGCGATGGGTAACCGTTGCGAGATCGGGTGAGATATCAGGGTTGCCGATGGCCGGTACGTTTCTATATCGGATCATGCGGAGAAACCATTAAGATTCATCCTGCAATCGTGCGAGAGAAATCGCTTCGGCTGCGGCAAGGAACTCCCCCGGTCGCCGGGCCCCATGGGTACCGGGAGACAACGACCCGGTCGGCTTCGGGGAACGCCCCTGTCCGATCCTCGGGTCACCTGCCTTACACAGTGACTCTTGCCCTTTTTTTCGTATTGACTGTGTATTTACGCATTTATGCCTGTTGGGTCAACCTCGTTTTGGAATCCGCCGTTCCGGGTCGCTCCGGTAGCGGGGTCCCAAGAGCCGGCAGGCGAGGTCATCATGGGGTTTCAGGGGCGACGGATATCCCTCCGCTGCCCGGGACCATCCATCGACTTCCTGACCCTGACGACCATCTCCAACGATACGAAAGTGAACTATATTCAATAAAAATTACATTATTGAAAAATATTTGCGATCTGCCGAGGGAATGGATTCCTGGCCGTCTTCTGATCTAAAGCCTCCACCTCAGGTGGAGGCCCCGGGGAGGTTCTATCCGCCCAGGGTTGTTTATTTTCCATTGTTCCTTTTACTACGCACCCTGATAAGGAACGCCACAGAGGGTGCCCATGTCACGAGGCCTTCGGGTTGGCCTGGGCGTCGAGGCCGCGGCCGGATGCGTGGAAACCCGCCCCCTTGGCAGGGTGGTTCTGACCGCCGCCTCATCGTTCTCGCCCGTCTCCCCGATCACTGGGCCTCTGGACTAATGGAGTGGAATGTCAACGGTCATTCAGTCGCCACCCGTCAACCTTTGGTGAGCCTCCTGATGCCCACCCTATGAGGGTGGAGCCTCCTTCAGGGTCGCGGCGGCCCACATCCTCAAGGTTGACGGCCCCTTTCTCAATGGGTGTCCACCCCCTTGCGGGTCGCGAAAATGGACGCGACGGAAGAGGGGGAACAATAATAACAAAAACGTATATATATGATTGAAAAAAACAATATTGTGCATTTATTTGGTTTTTTCAGTTTTGTGTATTGACTGCTATTTTTATATAACAATCTGTAATAACGATTTATTTGTTGTATTTATATTTTCTTTTCGGCTATTGGCACGACCATTGCTCAACTACCCTCCCCAAGCACGCACGTTGGCCCGCTGTCAGATTCAGCACGTGCACTTGTTCAATTGAAAGGCGGTCGCGGAGGAGGCCGCCACATCCTTCAGCCAAACTTGAGGAGGCGTCATGATGAGAAGAATTGTCTGGTCCCTGTTGATTACCCTTTTTAGTGTCGGTGTTGCGGTTGCTGCCGATGAGGCCCTCACCCTCGAAAGCAACAAAGCGGCCATCGACCTCATTCAGGAACATGCCAACTTTCTGTGGACGTTGATCGCCGCAGCATTGGTGTTTTTCATGCAGGCGGGGTTTGCCCTGGTGGAAGCGGGATTTACGAGGGCAAAGAATGCCATCAACATCTTGATGAAAAACCTGATGGATTTTTCCGTTGGCACCCTGGCGTTCTGGGCCGTCGGTTTCGGTCTCATGTTCGGCGTCAGCAGCACCGGCCTGATCGGGACCTCCGGCTTTTTCCTGAGCGATTTTACCGGTGAAGGCACCGAGTGGACCCTGGCCTTCTGGATGTTCCAGGTCGTATTCTGCGCAACGGCGGCCACCATTGTCTCCGGCGCCATGGCCGAGCGAACCAAATTTGTCGGTTATCTCCTCTACAGCGCCATTCTAAGCGCCATTATCTACCCCATCTTCGGCGGCTGGGCATGGGGCAGCCTTTTTAATGGCAGCGGTTGGCTGGAAGGGCTCGGGTTCATCGATTTTGCGGGCTCCACCGTTGTCCATTCGGTCGGTGGTTGGGCGGCTCTGGCCGGGGCCATCGTCCTGGGGCCACGCTTGGGCAAATACCTTCCAAACGGCAAGGTCCGACCGATCTTAGGCCACAATATTCCCCTGGCCGGCCTGGGTGTGTTCATCCTCTGGCTCGGCTGGTTCGGTTTTAATCCAGGGTCCACCACCACCGCCGACAAAAGCATTGCCATGATTTTTGTGAACACCAATCTGGCCGCCGCCGCCGGCTGCGTTTTGGCCATGGTCACCTCCTGGATTCAGTTCGGGAAACCTGAAATCGGTATGAGTCTCAACGGCGCCCTGGCGGGCCTCGTGGGCATTACCGCCGGTTGTGCCAACGTCACGCCATTTAGCTCCATCATCATCGGAGCGGTGGCCGGAGTGATCGTTGTCTACTCGGTTCTCTTTTTCGATAAGATTAAAATCGACGACCCGGTCGGTGCGGTGTCTGTCCACGGCGTCTGCGGCGCCTGGGGCACCCTGGGTGCCGGCATCTTCGATATGGCCGGCTTCTCCATTAAGACCATCGGCGTTCAGCTGGTAGGCATCGGTGCCTGCTTTCTCTGGACCTTCATTGCCGCCTTTGCCATGTTCAAGATCATCGATGCCGTGGTCGGCCTCCGGGTATCCCCGGAAGAAGAGCTCGAAGGGCTGGATTTCTCAGAGCACGGCGGCTCCGCCTATCCCGATTTCGAGGTGTCAACCTACACCCAGGCACCCGGAATGGGAGGCAGCGGTACCGGCGGTGCCAGTAAAAAGCTGGTTCCCTCGGCAAGCGTGGCCGAGGAATCCGCCTAATCGGTCAAGCCGATTGGTCATCTAACCCCTAACGTGTTCCCCCCGAAGTGATGGCTGTGCCCGGGATCCCCCCTCGCCCTTCCCGGGCGCAGCTTCCAAATCGGCAGGGAGGAACCCCCAGCCCTTCAAACTGGAAACCTGCGCCCCCAAGGATTCCCCCGCAGGTCAGGGGGTCGCATGATGCCTCCTCAGGGTTCGGGATCCCTCCAAGGCAAGTCCTCCTCCCTGCCGATTTTTCCCTTCCCTCCCATCAGGCCCTTTGCCAGGACCGGCTATGGAAACCTTCCTGAAACGATACAATTGGCGGAATTGGCCGCCACCCCCCCCTTATTGTTCCGATCTGGGATGCCGCGTCTTGCCGATCCCTCACCGGATGCCGGCGGCAGTCGTCAGTGGGCGTCGACAGGGGAAACGGTATGGCGCCAGGAGCGACGTCCTTGGGCGGGTGCTCTCGGCGTCGGGTTCGATTTGGATCGTTTACACCGGGAGGTGATCGAGGTGCCGTCTCAACACGTCGTTGAAGCGGGCAATAGCCTCTTCGTTCTCAGATCCCCTCACGCCGTTTCGGGTGAAAAAAGAGGCGGCACTGGAGAAGTAAACCTTGGAGAGAGCCTCTCTTCTTTCGATTTCGCCTTTCTTCCACATGCGATGACCGAGAGAGAGCATTTTCTTCAGCCGCTCCTTTTCGTCATGGGTGTCCGCGGCGTAAGTCTGAAAATAACTGAGAGCCGCCCAGTACACCTCGAGAAACGGCTGCAGAAAATTGGACAGCACTTTGAGCTTCCGGTAGCCGGTCGAAGTGATGTTGTAAGTGTCCGGAAGCGTCGGGTGAGGGATGAGAATGGCATCGTCGATGAACGATTTGATAGTTTTTCGAAGCAGATAGGCTGGAGGGCGGTCCGTCCGGAGGGGAAACTCGTTGGACAGCAGCTCCTGAAGGGCTTGGTAGCCGTTGCTCATATCCGCGGCTGAAAATTGGAACGCCTCCTTCTCGAAGATGAGCAGAGCGGTGATGGCGGCCGGAATAACCGCAGAAACAAAATTGTTCTTGTAGTACTCAAGAGCAGTTCGTTTGCCCTGGACGATCCGGTACTGGGTATCGCTTCTGAGACCGGCGATTTTTTTGTCTGTTATCACTTCGATGAACTTCCGGTTTTCGAAGTGGTGCAGAATGCCATCGACGGCCTGAGCGTGATCCATGATGAGGGACTCAGACAGGCGGGCGTTCTGATCCGCCAGGTAGGTTAAAATCGTCTCGACCCGAAAGGTCAGGATGGCCTTGGGAATGATTTCCTTGGATCCGGCCAGCAGTGCTCCGGCAACCAGAGACTGAGGCGTGATCACCGCGGTCTTCTCAATGGCTGTCAGCATGCGGTAGCCCAAGTCCCTGCACATGAGGTTCTGCTGCTTGGTGGTCATCTCGCCAACGGGAGCGCCGTACTCGGCCTCCAGGGCCCGGACCGGAATCGGCTCCCCGAAGTGAAGATAGATCTTTCCGTATCGGCTGCGAAGCAGCCGTCGGGCTTTCAAGAGGCCCCAGAAGCTTTCCGGGGTTTTTTGGCCCCCCTCTATTTCATGGACGTAGGCCCCCTCTTCGGGCACCCGGTCGTAGCCGATATAGACCGGAACGAAGCTCATTTCCTCGCAGGCGCCGGCCCTGTACGCATTGAGCAGCATGGACAGGGCGCCCAGCTGGGGAGGCAGAAGTTTTCCACTGCGGCTCCGGGTGCCTTCGATAAAAAATTCGATGTTGTAGCCTTCCTCCAGCAGCTTGTAGAGATAGTCGGCAAGAATTTTTGTGTAGAGGACCGCCCCGGAGAGGGAACGCCGGACGAAGAACGCGCCGGTGCGCCGCAACATGGGCCCAACCGGCCAGAAGGATAGGTTCTCACCGGCGAATACCAGGGGAACGGGCATGTTGTTGGCGTAGAGGAGATAGGAGATGATCAGATAGTCGATATGGCTCTTGTGGCAGGGGACCAGTATCAGAGGGCCGCGTCTGGACAATCGTCTTGCCTTTTGGATACCCTCTTCATTGACGTCCACTTCCTCGAACATTCTGTCTGCAAACCAGCCCACGCCGAAGTAGGCCCATTTCAGAAATGCGGGGCTGGGTCTGGCCGCGATTTCGTCGATGGTTTTCCGCCCTTCACGATGGATGTCGTAGACCGGGACGTTTCGACGCTTGGCGTATTTGTCCATGAAGGCCACCAGCCGGTCGCCGGTCAGAATGGACTGATTGAGTTCTTCGCTGGACTTCCTGACGGGGCCGGTGATGCTCTGCCGGTGTCGATTGATCTGGGAGAGCAGCTTGCTGCGAAGAACCAGTGCCAGTTGCTCCGAGCTTCGATCCTGGTTCCCGGGGGCTTCGATAAAATCCTTGAGGAACAGCGGCTCTGAGGCCTCGATGAAGATTCGACCGGGGGTTTTGAGCAGGGTGTAAAGTTTCCGGGCACTGCCGGGCCGCTGCTCTGATCCGAAGAGAATGTCCGTTAGGCTTGGAAAGGTCGGCTGGGGATGTCGGCCGAAAAAAAAGAGCTGAGGGGCGAGTACGATCGATTGGTCGGTTTGCAACTGCAGATCGATGAGGTATTGCAGGGGATCGGTTTTTTCCTGGATGAAACGGCGGTAGAAGTCCTGCTTCTCCGCCAGGGACAGCAGGGCCGTCCTGCCGTTTAGGAGTTCCCTGCGGATATATCCGCCGGTGTACGGATCCGGCAATTTTCGGTGGATTCTGAAATAATCCAGCCGTGCCAAGACGATGCGGATGAGTCGTCGAATCGGCTGAAACCAGAGCACCCGGTAGTCGAAACCGATCTGGGGAAAGGGCAGTTTTTCCATCCGGTAGCGGGTGTAGTAGAAAAAATATTCAAAACGGCTTTTGTACTTTGTCACATAGACGATGATGGCATTTTGGGGGAGGCTCCGGATGATGCCTGTCTGAACGTCACTGAGCGTGATGCCGGAAAAGAACAGCCGGAGCAGCAGGAAGGTCAGGCGACCGATCCGGTTCGGTAAATACAGGGCGTAGTGGTCGTGGGTGTGGCCCAAGTAGCCGTAAAACCATTCTTTGAGCCTGTGAAAACGGTTCGTGGATGCCATGACCGCCATTTCCGAAGAGGGTGAGGATGCTTGAGACTGCCGGCCGCCGCTCCAGTCGGCTTTCATTGAATAGTAAGACAAATTATATCACAATCGTGTTGGATGCGCTATCTGCCAGGGCCCCTATCCACCAATGGGGGGACTGGCGACGGGTTCCTGTCCACAGGCAATGATCCCTCTCAAGGGTGACCCCGTCCCTTTCCATCCGACAACAGGCCGGTTGATTGAAAGAATCGAAGAATCTGGTATGCTCTCATCGATGTCGCCATGACTGCCCATTCGGCCGTCGGGCGATGCATCCCAGAAAAATCGAGGATTCAAACACGGGGTGGACAAGGTGAAACCAAAGCCGACACAGACGGGTTCGGCGTCGACTGCCGGTCCAGCCGCTCAGCTTCCCGCCATCGAAGAGCCGATCCAGAACCCACTCGCCCAAGAGGCCCGCAAATTCAAATCGCTTTTTAAACTGTCTCTGCTGATGAGCGCAGATCGCAGCCTGGAGGACAATCTCTTCCGGGTGGTCGACAGTTGCCGTCAACTGGCCGGCACTGAAATGGCCGTGATCGCCTTGAAGGAAGCCGACACCGATGAGATGGCTTTCCGCTGTTCGGTGGGGGTGAGGACCGAGGCGTTTCGGCGCCTGAGATTCCCCATAACGGGAAGCATCGGCGGGCAGGTGTTCGATACCCGCGAGGCCAGGGCCGTCACCAGCTATGAACTGGAAACCGGGCTGTCGACGCCGATTCTTGACGTGGTGCTTGCCGAAGGACTCGTCTCGGGAATCGTCGCCCCGGTGCAGATGGGGGATATCATCCTCGGTGCCCTGTTTACCTTTGACCGCCGTCGGAGAACCTTCAGCCCTGAGGCGGTCGAAACCCTGTCTCTCATCGGGAACATGGCCGCAGTGGAAATCCATCGCCAGATAGTCCGGAAGGATCTGGATCGCTTCCGGTTCGAGCTCGAAAAACGGGTTGACGACCGCACCGCCCGATTGACCGAAACCAATGCACTGCTCCGCCGGGAGATATTGGATCGAGAAAAGGCCGAGATCGCCCTTCGGCAGAGTGAAGAGCAGTTTCGGGAGATGGCGGCCCACATCCGAGAGGTATTCTGGCTATTCGACCGGGACAACCGACGGGTGACCTATGTGTCACCGGCTTACGAAAGCATTTGGGGGCGGTCCGTCAGCAGGCTGTATGACCGCTATGAGGAGTGGTTGGATAGCGTATACCCGGATGATCGCGAGGCGGCAGCCGCCGCCTTCAATCGGCTTTTTACGGCCGATGGCGGTGCGGCGAACGAATACCGGATCATTCGTCCGGACGGCACGGTGCGATGGATTTCGGACCGAGGCTTTCCGATCCGCGACGATACCGGCAAGGTAATCAGGGTCGCCGGCATTGCGGAAGACATCACCGACCGGAAGACCGGAGAGGCGGAAAACAGGAAGCGCCAGAAGCTGGTGGAGTCGGTTCTCTACCACGCCCCGGATGCCATCGTCACTTTGGATGATCGGCATCGGGTGGTCAGCTGGAATCCGGGCGCCGAGCGTATGTTCGGTTATACCCTGGAGGAGGTGCTCGGAAAAAATCTGGACGACCTCGTCTCCAGGGCGGAAATGCATGAAGAGGCCTCCGGCAAAACCCGAAAGGTCCTTTCAGGAAAACGGATCGACGCTTTCGAGACCGTTCGTTTTCGAAAAGACGGCTCACCGATTCAGGTGATCGCCTCCGGTTCTCCGATCATGGGCGATGACGGCCTTACCGGCGTGGTGGCGGTCTACACGGACATTTCACAGCTAAAAGCGGCGGAGCAGGCCCTGCGGGACAGCGAAGAGCAGATGCGGGCGGTTTTCCACACGATTCCGGATCCGGTTGCCTTGGTGCGGCTGGAAGATGAGCGCTTCGTCGACGTGAACGACGCATTCGTCCGGTTGACCGGCTACACGAGGGAGGAACTCGTTGGGCGCCCGCCGTCGGCACTGAACCTGTGGCAGGATTCGGTCGAGCGCGGTCGGGTCGTGGCGGATCTGAAAAAAAAGGGAGATGTCGGCAATGTCGAGGCTCGAATGGTGTTGAAGGACGGGTCGGTCATCATAGGTCTCGTGAGTGCCCGACGCCTATCCCTCAACGGTATCCCCCACTATATCACGATCACCCGCGACATCACCGCCCTCAAGGCGGCCCAGGCCGAAAAGGAAAAGCTCGAGATCCAGCTGAGACAGGCCCAGAAGATGGAGGCGGTGGGGACCCTTGCGGGTGGAATCGCCCATGATTTCAACAATCTCCTCATGGGCATTCAGGGCCGCAGTTCCCTCATGATGACGGATGTATCCCCCGATCACCCCTTCAACGAGCACCTCGCGGGTATTGACGCCTATGTCGAGCGGGCGGCCGATCTCACCAAACAGCTTCTGGGCTTTGCCCGCGGCGGCAAGTACGAGGCCAAACCCCTCAACCCCAACGAATTGGTTGCCGTCGGTCTGAGCCTCTTCGGGCGTACCCACAAAGAGATCTCGATCCAAACCCGCTATCAGAAGCGGATATGGACGGTGAAGGCCGACCGCCGACAGATCGAACAATTGCTGCTTAATTTGTATCTGAATGCGTGGCAGGCCATGCCCGGCGGTGGCAACATGGTCGTCAAGACACGCAACGTGAGCCTCGAGGAGATCGATTTGAAACCATACGGGCTCGCGGCGGGCCGTTATGTCCAGTTATCCGTGACCGATACCGGTGTTGGCATGGACGCTGCCACCCAGGAGCGCATCTTCGATCCCTTCTTTACCACCAAACAAATGGGTGGGGGCTCCGGTTTGGGACTGGCTTCGGCCTACGGCATCGCCAAGAACCACGGCGGTTTCATCAACGTCGCCAGCGAAATGGGCAAGGGGAGCACCTTAAATGTCTACCTGCCCGCATCGGAGCAATCCCCCGCCAGAAGACCCCATCGACAGGCCTCCCTGGCTCCCGGATCGGAAACCATTCTCTTGGTCGACGATGAACGGATGATCTTGGAAGTGGGAAGGCTCATGCTCGAGCGGCTGGGCTACCGGGTCTTGACAGCCAACGGAGGTAGAGAGGCCCTCCATCGCTTCGATCTGGACGGTCATCGGATTTCCCTGGTTATTTTGGATATGATCATGCCCGAGATGGGAGGGGAGGAGACCTTCGACCGTCTGAAGGCAATGGATCCCGATGTGACAGTGCTGCTGTCGAGCGGCTACAGCATCGAAGGCCAAGCCTCTGACATCATCAAAAAGGGCTGCCGGGGCTTCATCCAAAAGCCTTTCAACATGGAAGCGCTTTCCAAGCGGTTGAGAGCAGTCTTCGAGGGCTGACCTGCGGACTGACGACAGCGGGTGGTGGAACTCTCGACCACGGGCCGCTTGCCGCAAAGGAATGGGGCCGTCATGGACCCCCATGGGAGAAGGGGGCGCCTGCATTGCTGATGACCGGTTCATGGGATGGGAAGGGGACCGTTTTTCCCTTTCTGCCCGGCAGTCGGGGCGACGGCGCCCTCCCCGGACGCCTTTAGACTGATGAGGGTCCATCCCTTGGTGGGCTCCGGCGGCGCCTCAACCGTAAATACATGGATATCCCCCCTGGGGTCGACGGCAAACAGCGGAATGAACGCGCCATTGGACGCTTGTTGGATATCTTCGAAACCGAAGCTTTCGGTCAGGCGGGTGCTTCGGATGTCGTTGCCCTGTGAAAGACGGCTCGCCAATTTGGCGA
The DNA here is from genome assembly GCA_942491115.1 of uncultured Desulfobacteraceae bacterium. GTDB lineage: Bacteria > Desulfobacterota > Desulfobacteria > Desulfobacterales > UBA5852 > CALNZV01. Next base: position 162,230 of record CALNZV010000020.1, on the reverse strand, counting down.
AAGTAACCTCTTCGCCGAACAACTGCTGACCAGTGCGCTTCTTTGACGCCTCCATCTTCTTTGGCTGTTCTTTTTTCCCCTTCGTCGAAATGGTGAAAATATGGCCCGGGCCGAATTCCATTCGGTAGTGGGTGGCCGCAAGGGCATTCTGATCCCCGTGGGGGGTCAGGGCCAGAAGCCTGCCGATGCCGACCAGGTCCAGATGGCGGTCGGCGTGCTCAGACACCGGATTTCCCCAATAGGCGGACAATCCCTCCATCCGTGAGGTGGTGATGTGCTCCCAACTGGTGTCCGCCAGCAGCGCCCTGAAACCATGCCGCTCGACCGCCGAGGCGATGTGCCGGGCAACCGGGTTGGCCCCGATGATTAAAAAGCCTTTCGGGTCCGGCTCTGCCACTTTCAGAAAGCGTGCCAAGGGGCCGGCGGTGGCGCTCTGAAGGACGACGGTACCGACGATGACCATGAAGGTGAGGGGCACCAATAGAGGGGCCTCGGCGAAGCCCGCGGTTTCCAGCCGAATGGCAAAGACGGCGGAGATGGCCGCCGCGATAATACCTCTCGGGGCGATCCAGGCCAGCAGATGGCGCTCGGGCCATGATAGCCGGGAGCCTATGGCGGACACCATGACGCTCAGAGGGCGGGAAAGAAATTGGATGCTCAGGAATACCAGAATGGCGGACCCTCCCAGGAGCTTGAAGTCGTTCAGGTCGATACGGGCGGCCAGAAGAATGAAGAGCAAAGAGATGAGAAGGATGCTTAGGCTCTCCTTGAAATCGAGAATTTCGTCCACCATGACGTCTTTCATATTGGTCAACCATAGGCCCATCACCGTGACCGCCAGTAGACCCGACTCCTCCTGGAGCAAATTGGCCAGGGTGAACGTGGCCGTGACCAGGAAAAGCGCCGACAGGTTGTGGAGATAACGGGGAAGCCAGTGGCGTCGGAGAACAATGCCGAAAAGATAACCCACCGCCCATCCAAGCATCAGGCCTGTGAGGAGAATGCTTCCGAAGGCCCATGCCGTATGCCACCACGCTCCCGCCCCGGCGCCGATCAGGATGAATTCGTAGACGAGAACGGCGAGGGTGGCGCCGATGGGATCGATGAGGATGCCTTCCCATCGCAGGATGTTGGCGACATCGATGTTGGGCCTGACGGTTCGAAGCATCGGGGTGATGACCGTGGGGCCGGTCACAACGGTCACGGCACCGAACAGAAAGGAAATCTCCCATGAAAAATCGAGGGACATCCGACAGATGACGGTAGTGATGACCCAGGTGGTCAGCATCCCGTAGGAGACGAGGTTTCTGATCACCCGACGCATCCCGGCGATATCGTTGATTTTGAGGGTCAGGCTTCCCTCGAACAAAATGACGGCCACCGATAGGGAGACAAAAGGGAAGAAAAGATCCCCCATCAGCCGGTCCGGTTCCAGGAGACCCGTCACCGGACCGGCAAGGATTCCCGAGACCAGGAGAAACAGGATAGCCGGCAGTTTGAGCCTCCAGGCCAGCCATTGGCATGCGAAGCTGACGGCCAGAAGAGCGGAAATGGTCACCACGATGGACTCGGTCATGGACGCCTCTTCGAAGCGGTTGTCGCGTTAGGGATGGGAAGGGATCCAGGGGCTTCAGTTGACCAGAAACGTCCCCCCCCGCCTGGGGTTTCATACAGGGCCATCGGGGTTACCGCAAGTCATGGGCATGGATACCACCCCATCGATCTGACACGCCCGCCGCCCCGGTATTGGCCGATTGCCTTTGGGTGGAGGCACAGGGCAGACGACGAAACCAGAAAGCCGGAAGCGCTGGATGCGCCTCCGGCTAAGGGTGGGATCAGGGGCGGTGGCCGATGTCTATTGAGGCTTGAGGCCCGACTGAATCAAGTCGTCGTGCATCTTCTTCGAGTAGGCCCGTTTTTTGGAGGACAGAGCCTTGATGTGGTCTTTCATCTTTCCCGGTCGGTCGACGGCTGTGGAGAAATCGAAGACGTCGAGAGTCGTGGAGCGCGCATCGGCGAAGATGGCCCGACCCAGGGGCGATCGGGTCACAACCGTGGTCCACCCCTCCTCGGCCCCCACGCCCCCGAAGGAGATATCGGCAAATTCGGCCGAGTAATCCGGACAGTAATGGCAGGCATATCGCTTCATGGGATCGAGGGATGCCAGAGGGATCGACACGGTTTTGCCGGTCGACAGTTTGACGGTCATTTCATCCCGAATGTTGATCTTATCGACGTCTTCCCACTTGAATCCGCCGATGGTTTCAAGATCTTTTTGCTCATTCTCGCCGAAGAAAAAATTCCCCGAGCAGAACAGCCCCAGGGTGAACCGGATGGAATCGGAGGGAACGATCCCCAGGGCCTCCATTTTCCGAACCGCCTGGATCTGGCACGGGGTGCCCACCATGGCCACGCGTCTGAGACCCAGCTGCACCATCGGTCGGAATTCCTGAACCGACGGCGAATAGGTGGAATACCCTTTGCCGAAATGGTTCATCCCCCTCGAGGTATCGATAAAGAATCCGGCGGCATCCAGGATTTCCTCTCGGGTCGTCGCCAGCCAGGGCTCCCTCTGGAACGGGCCGATCTGACGGGTGACGATGGCTCCGTCGATGTGGCCGCGGTCGAAGAGATGGAGCAGCAGCCCCGTGACCACGCCGCCGTCGGTGGCCTTGGTCCTGACCTGAAGGTCACGGGAGCGGGCCATGCTGACCTCGATGACGCTACCGATGGGGGGGGTCCACCCGGCCACCTTCCGGGTCTCCTCCCGGAGTTCGTCGATTTCAGGACAGATGGCGTGGCACAGTCCGCACTGAATGCATTTGTCCTTGTCTGCATACTGGGGCATCCCGTCCTCGTCCAACTCCAGGGCACCGTAGTTGATGGCCGTGCAGAAGGTCACACATCCCCCGCAGTGATGGCACAGGCCGGGTTTTTGAACTTCTTCGATCAGAGCGTCAAAGGTTTTCATTCATGCCTCCTCGACGGTGGGCCTTGGATAGAGACCCGCCTCCTCGACGATTCCGGGGACTTTTTCCTCCCATTCGATGGCCATGATGTGAAAGCCCTTTACCCCCTCACATTCCTTCAGGCGCTGAATGGACTCGATGCAGATCTTGATCCCCTCCTCGGCCTGTTTGTCCTTCGGGGTGTCGGCAAGCCGCTTGACCACCTCGTCGGGGACGTCCATCCCCGGCACCCGGTTTTTCATATACCGGGCCATGCCGGCGGATTTCATGGGGGTGAGGCCGGCCATGATATAGACTTTCTCGTGGAGTCCGCGATCTCGAACCTGCTTCATCCACTCCTCGAACTTGTCCAGGTTGTAGATGCACTGGGTCTGGATGAATTCAGCGCCCGCTGCGATCTTCTTGGCAAGACGGGGCACCCGGATTTCGAAGGGATCGGCAAAGGGGTTGGCGGCCGCGCCCACAAACATCTTGGGGGGGCGCTTGATGTCGTCGCCGCCCAAAAACTTCCCATCGTCTCGCATCAGCCGAACCGTCTGCATCAGTTGCATGGAATCCAGGTCGTGGACGTTTTGTCCGGCCTTGGAGTCTCCGAAGCTCTGATGGTCCCCGGACAGACAGAGGATGTTGTTGATGTCCCAGGAGGCGGCTCCCAGGATGTCGCTTTGGAGGGCGATGCGGTTACGGTCTCGGGTGACCATCTGCAGAACCGGCTCGAGCCCCATGGTTTTCAGGCGGATGCACACCGCCAAAGAGCAAGTCCGACAGACCGATGTCTGATTGTCGGTGATGTTGATGGCGTCCACATGGTTTTTGATCATTTCCGCCTTTTCGGCGATTTCGTTGGGTTCGCTTCCCCGGGGCGGTCCGCACTCCGAAGTGACACCAAAGTGGCCGGCCGCCATTATTCGTTCCAGTTTACTCGGCGTTTTTGCTGTCATGACTGCACGTCCTCCCTGACGAGTTTTCGGGGGCCTCCGGCCCGGTCCGACGACCAGTCCTTGATCGGGGTGAGGGTTTCGTAATCGCCCATTCGGCCCAGGAGCTTCAGCCGGTCGACGATGAGCTGCCAGGCACAGTCCACATCCTTGCTGATCTCGCACTTTCCGTTGGTCGAGCCCCCGCACGGGCCGTTCATGACCCGCTTTGCACACCGGGCGATGGGGCAAATGCCCCCGGTAGAGGCCAGGACGCACTGTCCGCAGGCCTGGCACCGTTCCGTGTAGCGGCCGATTTCTTCTACCGCTCCCAGAAAGGTGGTGTTCAGACCGGGATAGACGGGTTTGGGGTATTTCTCCGCCATGAACTGAACCCCGATGCCGCAGGCGGTGCTGAGAACGGCGTCCGCCCAGTCGATGGCCTCTTCGACCTTTTCGAAGAACTCATGCTCGCACTGCCGTTCGATACCCGAATCCTTGATTTCGATATCGGCCCCCTCCTGGGTGGCCTGCATCCGAAGCAGGGATGCCAGGACCTCGGCCTCCTTATTGCCCCCCTGGTGACACACGGCCACGCAAGTGTTGCAACCGAAGACCAAGACCTTTTTATGGTCCTTGATGGTTCCCCAAATTTCTTCCAGTGATTTTTGCTCGCCCACGATCATCGTTACCGACTCCTTTCGTGCTTTTCCAGGGCAATCCGGATGGGAGAGGGCCCGAGGGCACGGATGCGTTCCGTGAACTCGTTGCAGATTTCAGCCCACCGTGGCCCCATCGCCGCTGAGAGATTATACATTTCAAGCCGCTCGGGGTTGATGTTTACCCGGGGGAGCAGGGTTTTCAGATAGGTGATTCGTTTGGCTGCGTTGGTATTTCCTTCCAGGAAATGGCATTGACCCTCCAGTCACCCGGCCACGAAAAGACCGTCCACTCCCCGCTCGAACGCCCTCAGCGCATAGGCATGGTCCAGTTTCCCGGTGCAGGGCAACCGAATGATCTTGATGTTGGGCTGGTAGGAAAGCCGCATGACTCCGGCCAGGTCGGCCGCCGCGAAGGCGCAGTAGTGGCAGGCAAAGGCCAGGATGTTGGGCTCCCAGCCTTCCGGCACCTCGACGGGGGCTTCAATGGCAGGGACCTCTTGCGCTTCTGCTTGTACCGTCATGGAGTTGTGTCTCCCTTGGGTTGAAGTTGTGGCCGAATCAGACACCCTCCGCAGTCGTCTCGGTGGCCGCGTCGATCATGGCGAAAATCTGGTCATCCCGGAAGCTGTTGACCTGAAATGCCTTTGCCGGGCAGATGCCCGCGCAGATACCGCAGCCGGTGCAGATAACCTCGTTGTGGCTCACCTTCCCGTCGGCATCGACAAAAGGCGAACCAAACGGGCACACCCTGACGCAGGCGAGGCAGGACATGCAGATCTCCCGGTTGTGCTTGGAAATGATGCCGGAAACCGACAGTTTATCGTGGGAGAGGAGAACACCGGCACGACCCGCGGCGGCCAGGGCCTGGCTCAAGGTCTCGTCAAGGTTCTTCGGTGCATGGGCCAGTCCCGCCACATAGATGCCCTCGCTGGGGAAGTCCACGGGGCGCAGTTTGACGTGGGCCTCGAGGAAATAACCGTCGGGATTTCGAGTGAGTTTGTATTGTTTCCCGATTTTTTCGGTCAGTGGATGGGGTCTGAAACCGGTGGAAAGCACCAGATGATCCGGGGAGAGGGAAAGCTCCCGGTTCATCATGTAGTCGAAGACCGATACCCGTATACGGCCGTTGGTCAGGGTCACCTCGGGTTTCCGTTCCGGTTCGAAGCGAACGAAGAGCACCCCCAGATTCCTTGCCGTATAATAGAAGTCCTCCCTCAGCCCATACGTCCGGATGTCCCGGTAGAGAATGGTGACATGGGCGGAGGGTGCCGCCTCCTTAATGGCGATGGCATTCTTGATGGCGTCCTGGCAGCAGATCCTGGAGCAGTAATTGTTGGGCTCCTCCCTCGATCCCACGCACTGGATCATCACATAGTGGCCGCCCGGCTGAATCTCTCCTTCGGCGATCCTCTTCTCCAGATGTCGCTGGGTGATGACGGCATCGCTCTGGCCGTATCCGTATTCGGTGGGGGTGTATTCCTCGCCTCCCGTGGCCACAACGATGGCCCCGTGTTCGAACGCCTCTCCCGTCGTCAGCGTGGTTTTGAAGTTTCCGACATAGCCGGCCGTGGCGTCCACCTCGGCCCCGGCATGGACGTTGATCTTGGGGTGTTTGGCCACAGCGTCGAGGGTTTTCGACAGAAATGCCTGAACGTCTCCGCCGTCCAGGGTTCGGTGCAACTGCCGGACAAGCCCACCCAGTTCGGGTTCTTTTTCGACGAGATGGACCTCGAATCCCTGGTCTCCCAAGGCCAGGGCGCTGGTCATCCCGGCCACGCCCCCGCCGATCACCATGGCGTTGGGTGTCACGGGTACCGAATCCGTTTCGACGGGGTCCAGGTGTCTGGCTTTGGCCACGTTCATCCTGACAATGTCCGTCGCCTTTTGGGTGGCGATGTCCTTCTGGCCCATGTGGCACCAGGAACACTGCTCCCGGATGTCGGCCAGTTCAAACAGATACTTGTTGAGGCCCGCCTCTCGGATGGTGTCCTGGAAGAGGGGGGCGTGGGTCCGGGGGGTGCATGAGGCGACGATGACCCGGTTGAGATCGTTTTCCTTGATGAGCTCCTTGATCTTTTCCTGACCGTCCGGGGCGCAGGCATACATGAGATCATCGGAGACGGTGACATTGGGAAGTTTCCCGATGGCCTCCGCCACCTTCTTGACATCGACGGTCTGGGAGATGTTGATGCCGCAGTGGCAGACGAAGACCCCGATTTTCGGATCTGCCCCGGCCACGTCGGTTTCGGGAGGAAGTTCCGCCACGGTGACTTCGGTGCCTCTGGCCTCCCCAAGCAATGCCATGCTGGATCCGGCCACGGCACTCCCCTGGGCAACGGTTTCAGGGATGTCCTTGGGCCCCTGGAAGGTTCCGGTGACGTAGACCCCCGGGCGGGTGGTTTCCACCGGAGCAAACCCGCTGGTCTTGGCAAACCGGTGCGCATCTAAGTCGACCCCGAAGGTGTCGGCAAATGCGGCCACGTCCGGGTGGGGTTGGAAGCCGATGGAGAGGACCACCAGGTCGAAGGTTTCGTCCACCAGGGTGCCGTCCTCCCGGGCGTAGCGCAAAATGAGATTTTCGGTGCCGGCTTCCTCCTTGACGTCGGAGATCATGGCCCGGCGATAGGTGACGCCGTATTCGGTCTTGGCGCGATCCACGTATTTATCGAAGTCTTTGCCGAAAGCCCGCATTTCCATGTAAAATACCGTGGGTTGAATGCTGCCGTCGTGCTCCTTGGCAATGACCGCCTGTTTGGTGGCGTACATGCAGCACACCGATGAGCACCAGGGGTTGGCGTTATTTGGATCCCTGGATCCCACGCACTGGATCCAGGCGACTTTTCTGGGGTGGCGCTCGTCGGAGGGACGCTTGATTTCGCCCATGAAGGGGCCGGATGCGGAGAGAATCCGCTCGAACTGAAGGGAGGTGACCACGTTGGGCCATCGACCGAATCCCAGTTCCTGGCGAACCTTTGGATTGTAGCGGTCGAGCCCCGGGCTCAATATGATGGCCCCCACATTGAGCTCGTAGTTTTTTTCCGTATCCTCCCAGTTGATGGCGCCGGTTTCACAGAATTTTTCGCAGGCTTTGCAGCGGCCTCGCTGCAGGTAGAGGCAGGCATCCGGATCGATGACCCGGGTATGGGGAACCGCCTGGGGCAGCAGCGTGTATATGGCCTTTCGCTTGTTAAGCCCCTGCTCGAATTCATTGACCACCAGTTTGGGGCATTTCTTCTCGCAGGCGCCGCATCCAGTGCACCGTTCCGCGATCACGTAGCGGGGCTTTTCTTTGACCTGGACCCGGAAATCACCCGGCTCGCCGTCGACTCCGGTAACTTCGGCCAACGTGTGCAGGACGATGTTGGGGTGTCGCCCCACCTCCACCATTTTGGGAGAGATCATGCACATGGAGCAGTCGCCGGTGGGGAAGGTTTTATCCAACATGGACATGGTCCCGCCGATGGACGGGTCCCGCTGGACCAGATGAACCTTGAAACCGCTGTCCGCCATGTCGAGGGCGGCTTGCATGCCTCCGATGCCGCCGCCGGCGATGAGGACCGAACCGCGTTTGCGTTGGATGTTGGCATCACTCATGTTGCTCGATCTCCTTTAGAAGCGTCGTCCCGTCGATGAAGTGCCGATCGATCTGAAGGTCTTCCGGCGCCATGTCCATGGCGACCCCTACCAACTCAGTGATGAAGTAAACCGGCAGCCGTTCGCTGATGCCCGAGGCCTTGCAGACGGCCTCCTGCTGGGCGTCCAGGTTCATCTGGCACATGGGGCAGGTCACCACGATGCAGTTGGCGCCACGGCTGGTGGCATCTTTCAGGATGCGGGACATCAGCGGAAGGGCGGTGGCCGGATCGTTGACCGCCGCCGATGCGCCGCAGCAGGCGGTCTTGTGGTTCCAGTCGATGGACTGAATCCCCAGGGCCTTGAGGATCTTTTCCATGCCTTGGGGGTTTTCCACGTCGTCCGGGACCGGCACCGGGTGAGGGAAACGGGTCATCATGCATCCATAGTAACACACCGGCCGGACCCCCCGGAGGCGATGAACCGCCTTCTTCTTAAGGGTGCCGCTGGCCTGGAGGGCCAGGAGGACCTCGAGGATGGAGGACACCTTGAGGCTGCCCCGCACCTTGCGGGACAGCTCGGCGTTGATGTTCGACTTCAACGTCGGGTCTTCCTCCATCCGCTGTTGGGCGACCAATGTCCGGGAGTAACAGGCCGAACAGGGAATCACCACCTCCCTGTGGCCGGCCTGCTCGGCAATGCCGATGTTCCGCGCGGGCATGGCCATGGCCAGAAAATCGTCCACCTTTCCGGCCGATGTGGCCCCGCAGCAGTTCCAGTCTTCGATTTCTCTCAGTTGAACGCCGAGCGCTGAAAACACCTTTCGACTCTGGAGGTCGTAAAGGGCCGATGATTGCCGCAGTGAGCAGCCGGGGTAGTATGCGATGTCCATGGGTCCTCTCTTCACACCTTTGCCGATTTAGATTTGCGGTACAGGGCCTTGATCTCATTGCGGCCTTTGGACACCAGGAAACCGAAGTGCATCCGCTTGAGCTTCTGCATGGCCGCCGCCAGGCGGAGCTGTTTCAGGATCTCTTCGAAGACCACCTTCCATCGTCTGGCCTTCACCTCTGGAAGAAGGTTCTTCATTTCATAGATGCCCATGAACTCCATTTCATTGACCCGACCCCAGCGGACGCCGGATTGGATGAAGGCGTCGTGGAAATACGCCACTTCGGGCTTGATGGGTTCGATGTGCGCTTCCTTGGCCATTTTCTTGAGGGTTTCCGTGATGCGTGCCGTCTGAATCTCATTCGGGCAGCGGGTGCCGCAGGTGTAGCAGGAGACGCATTTCCATACCAATTCATTGCTGAGAGCCAGGTTGCGGTCTCCAAGGAGAATGGCGCGGATCAGACGATCCGGCGTGAAAAAGCCGGTTTCATCTCCTACGGCGCAACCGGCCGCGCATCGCCTGCACTGGTAGCAGGCGGCAAGGGGCTGCCCGGAACGGGAAATCACCTCCTGTGAAAGCGATTGGGCATCGCCGGGATTATAATCAAGGGCGGGTTCCGTCATGGCGGTCTCCTTGGTCAAAGAAGGTGGCGTGCGGTGCTGATATCGAGTGGGACCCGGATCAATCGGTTGAGATTGAAACCGGTGGGAGTAGGGCGAATCCGGGGCCCGATGAGACCCAGTGAGCAACCACCGTGCCATGGTTCCCGGGTTTCCCGACGGTAAAAATATACCATTTAAAATCAGATAGTTGAAATGATGTGTGGGAACATCCCGGTGGATGATCGATGGGGAATTGCCCGTTGGAATGTCCCAATTTGGAACAGGTGTGAAGGGGAACCCAATTTAAATCGGAGAGTTAAGGGGTCCATGCCATTTTGGAACGGTCTATTTTGGGGGGGCTTCTCAGTTGCTGTGCTTGGCCTGCTCCTCCGTCGAGAGGGTCCAGAAAGGCGTTCCGTCGCTCGTTACCCGAATCTTGAACTCGAAGAAATCCCCTTTTTTTATCTTGGAGGCCATGAAAACAAATTCGCCGTCGATATCGGCCCAGACCCCCTTGACCTTCACACGGTCTCCCCGGCGGAGACCGACGGCATCCGGGCTCCTAAACCACTCCGGACACAGATGGACGATGTTGATGCTGTCGTCACCTTCATCCACTTCAAGCATGACAGCGGGTGACATGCCTGGCATAGGGACATCGGTGTAGATTTTTTTGACAGTGCCTTTGAAGGAATCCAACTCCCTATAGTCGTAGAGCTGGTTGTACGTGCTGTCGATTTCCCAGCCCTTCATGTCTCCGGCCGAGACACGTCCGACGATCAGGGCCAACGCCGTGAGTCCCATCACCAATGCCCACCTCATCCATCGCCATCTTGCAAAAACCATTTCCGTTCTCCTTTTCCGGTGCGGCGGCGGAAACCGTCAGTTGCCGCCGATCAATCGCCGCCGGCATCAGCCGAGGGTTCCTGGTTGGTGACCCATTCGTTCAACTCTCGATAATAGATATACTCGTCCAAATCATTGTTGCGGTGATCAATGTCCCAGAACGCAAAGATTCCCAGGTCCTGGTCGAGAAAATCGGTCCAAAAGAGATCGTTGAGGTCGCTGGTGCTCAGGTTCATGGGGTCGTTTATATGGGAAACATCCATATCCAGGCCGATCTTGTCGGATTCGAGGATGGCTTTCCACCCCAAGTCGCACAGGCCGCCGCTTCCGGTGGACTGTGAAAAGGATACCAGTGTCCCGGAATTGAATACGAACTCGAGGAGAGGGGTCCGATGATCGCAGAACCACCACCAGTCCCGTTCGGTATCGTGAAGAATGTAGCGGGCCCTGCCGTGGGTCTGGAGACAGTGTCTCAAGTCGTTGGCGGTTTTGAGTTGGAATTGAACGACCTCTGAATAGTCCATTTGACCGTTTCAATCGATACGTTGAACTCAAAAATAGGTCCCCATCACTGGGGACGTCAAGGTCTCACCTTCGGTTGGGAAGACGATGGATGATCCCCATCGTGTTGTAGACCAATCGAGCGGCGGCGTAATCGGGGGCGATCATTCCGGGGATCGGGGCGAGTTCCACCACATCGAACCCGAGGATGCGTCGTCCCTGGCAGACAAGCTCCAGGGCATCCAGCAGATCATACCATCCCAACCCCCCCGGCTCGGGGGTTCCGGTCGCCGGCATGACGGATGGATCGAGGGCGTCGACATCGATGGTTATGTAGAGCGCCTCGGGGAAATCCGTTGGCAGCAATGAGGCTGGAAGTCTTTCTCGGGCAATGTCCCGGGCATCTAAATGATAAATCCCCTGGTCCTTTCGGAAGACCGCCTCATCCGGAGACAGGCTGCGAACGCCGATTTGGAAAATCGGAAAGCCCATGTCGTGAGCCCGGCGCATGACACAGGCGTGGCTGAAGGGGGATCCCTCGTAAGTGTCCCTAAGATCCCCGTGGGCGTCGAACTGGACGATACCCACCGTCAGCTCCTGCTCCTTGAGTCCATGAAACGCCCCGACGGAAACCGTGTGCTCTCCTCCCAGAAGGACCGGTATCTTCCCCAGTTGGATCGTCCTTGAAACGGTCGCCGAGATTTCTCTGAGGTCAATTTCCGGGGGTCCCTCACAGGGCATCAGGGCCTGGGTGAAAATGCCCGCTTCTCCCGGGACCGATATCCCGTCGAAGCACTCGAGTTGCTGGGATGCGGACAAAATGGCTTCGGGTCCCCCCGCCGTGCCCTTGCCGTAGGAAACGCTTTTTTCAAAAGCCGCCGGTATCACGTGGAACAGGCACTCCGCCGGAGGGCGTCGACCCAACTCGGATTCTAAAAACCACGGTGGCAACGGATGATGGGGCATGGTCGCTCCCTTGCCGGGTCCTATCGAGATCCCCGCTCTCGGGGATCAGGACAGTCGGCTCTTGTAGTCGTCGTAATCAAAGGTTCGCACCATTTCGAACTGGCCGCCGCGAGGGTCCCACAGGGCGATCCCGGGCAGCTTAACCCCGTTGAAGGTCGTCGTCTTGACCATGGTATAGTGGGCCATGTCCAGAAAAACCAGTTTACTGCCGATGTCGAGAGGCGTGTCGAACGCGTAATCACCGATCACGTCTCCGGCCAGACATGACACCCCCCCCAGGCGATAGGTAAAGGGCTTTTCACCGGGGGCACCCGCCCCTCGGATGTCGGGCCGGTAGGGCATCTCCAGCACGTCGGGCATGTGGGTGCAGGCCGATGTGTCCAGGATGGCGATCGGGATGTCGTTGTGAATGATGTCCAGAACCGACGCCACCAGGATGCCGGCATCGAGGGCGACGGCCTCCCCCGGTTCCAAGTAGATCCGTGTCCGGTAACGGGTGTGGAACCGGTCCAAGATCCGGCAGAGTCGGTCGATATCGTAATCCGGCCGGGTGATATGATGCCCGCCGCCGAAGTTGACCCACCGCATCCGGCCCAATACGTCTCCGAATGCGGATTCCACCCGCTCCAGGGTTCGCTCCAGGGCGTCGGCATTCTGCTCGCAGAGGGTGTGAAAGAGGAGACCGGAAATTCCCTCCAAGGCCCCCGGATCGAAATGACGCCTGGGGACGCCCAGGCGGGAGCCCGGCGCACAGGGGTCGTAAATGGGAACCGCTCCCTCGGAGTGTTCCGGGTTGATTCGAATGCCGCAGGAAATGGGTCTGGGAGCGGCTTCGACCCGGGAGCGGAAGCGCCGCCACTGGGAGAAGGAGTTGAACACCAGGTGATCCACCAGATATAGAAGCTGGTCGATGTCGGAGGGGCTGAAGGCGGCGGCGAAGGCGTGGACCTCGCCGCCAAACGCCTCCCTGCCCAAGCGAGCCTCGTGGGGACCGCTGGCACAGACGCCCCAGAGGGTCTGTCGCAACAGGGGAAAGACGCGGGTCATGGCAAACCCCTTCAGGGCAAGCAGAATCCGGCAGCCGGTCCGTTGCTGCACCGAATCGAGGATCGATAGATTTTTTCGAAGGGCTTCCTCATCGACCACGAAGCATGGGGTGGGCACCTCCTCGAGATCCAATCCATCGCAGCATGGGGCAGGTATCTGTCTCATCGCTTTCCTTGCCTGGGGGCTGTCGGCAGGCCTACAGAACGGTTTCGGTCCATGACAGCCCATGGACCGGTAGGGCCTCCATGAACGGGGACGGATCGAACTGCTCCATGTTGAATACCCCTTTGCCCTGCCATTTCCCCGTGAGCATCATCATCGCCCCGATCATGGCCGGCACGCCGGTGGTATAGGAAATAGCCTGTGAGCCGACGTCGTCGTATGCCCCCTGGTGATCGCAGACGTTGTAGACGCTGTAGCGTTTTTTCTTTCCACCCGCGGTTCCGGTGATCCAGCATCCGATACAGGTCCGGCCCTTGGTGAGGGGGCCAAGGGAGCCGGGATCCGGCAGCAGTGCCTTTAGAAATTGGAGGGGAACGATTGGCCGCCCTTGAAATTCCACCGGGTCGATCCGGGTCATGCCCACATTCTCCAAGACGCGCAGATGGGTGAGATAGGCCTCCGAAAAGGTCATCCAAAACCGGGCCTTGCGGAGGGTCGGGAAGTGCCGTGTAATCGATTCCAACTCCTCGTGGTACAAGAGGTAGATGTCCCGGGGACCGATTCCCTCCGGGAAGTCGAAGCGCTTGGATACCGACAGGGGATCCGTCTCGATCCACTGGCCGCCGTCGTAGTAGCGGCCTCTCTGGGTGATCTCACGGATATTGATCTCTGGGTTGAAATTGGTGGCGAAGGGCTGGCCGTGATCTCCGGCGTTGCAGTCGATGATGTCCAGTTCGTGGATGGCGTCGAAGTGGTTCTTGGCGGCCCATGCGGTAAAGACGTTGGTGACCCCGGGGTCGAATCCGCTGCCGAGAAGGGCCATGAGCCCTTTTTCCCTGAATCGGTCATGGTACGCCCACTGCCAATCATAGCAGAACCGGGCCTCGTCAGGGGGCTCGTAATTGGCGGTGTCGAGGTAGTGGACGCCGGTCTCGAGGCAGGCATCCATGATGTGCAGGTCCTGGTAAGGAAGGGCGACATTGATGATCAACTCGGGTGTGAATTCCCTGATGAGGGCCACCAATTCAGAAACGTTGTCCGCATCGATCTGGGCCGTTCGGATGGGCCGTTCGCTCATGGCGGCGATACGGTCGCACTTGGATTTCGTCCGGCTTGCCAGCATGATGTCGGTGAATACTTCGGGCTGCCGCGCGCATTTCAGAGTCACCACCTGACCCACCCCGCCGGCCCCGATGATCATGACGCTTGCCATGGCACACCTCCTTTGTGACGGTCCGATTCCACGGTTGAATTCCGGAGGCGGCTATACCTGGAAATAGGTGTAGCCCCAGATCCCCTTCTCGAAGGTTTTCATGACCGACCGGCGCTCCTGAGGCGATATGTGCCCCTGCCGGACCGCCCGTTCGGCCGTGGCTCTGAATCGTTCGACCATGGCCTTTGGATGATACTCCACGTAGGACAACACATCGGCGACCGAATCCCCGTCGAGCTCACGAACGAAGCTGAAATGGCCGTTGTCGTCGATCCGGACACTGACCACGTTGGTGTCCCCCAGCAGGTTATGCAGATCCCCCAGGGTTTCCTGGTAGGCCCCGACGAGAAAGACGCCAAGAATATAGTCTTCCCCCGTTTTCAGGTCGTGGAGGGGCAGGGTATGGCGTATGCCATGGGGGTCGATAAAGCGATCGATTTTCCCGTCGCAGTCGCAGGTGATATCGGCGATGACCGCCTGGCGGTCGGGCATCTCGTTCAACCGGTGAATGGGCATGACCGGAAACATGTGGCCGATGGCCCAGGCGTCGGGAAGGGACTGGAAGACGCTGAAATTGCCGTAATAGGTGTCCGCCAAGGCAATGTCGATGGACTGGAGTTCTTTGGGAACATGTTTAAGCCGGGGAATATGGTGGGCAATCCGCTGGACGATATGCCAGAAAATCTTCTCTGAAAGGGCGCGCTGTCTCAGGGTTATTTCGCCGATCCGGAACAGCTGTCGAATCTGATCCCGATAGTAGATGGCATCGTTGAAGCTCTCCTGAATGTTCTTTAGGGTGAGGGTGCGAAGGGCTTCCAGCATGTTGCGGATGGGCTCGGGCGTGTCTTTAAAAGGGGTATCGGGAAGATCGGTTTCTTCGGCCTCGAACCGGGCCACATCCAGCACGTTGAAGAGAAGGACCGAATAGTAGGCCACCGTCGCCCGGCCGGACTCGGTGATGAGGGTCGGGTGGGGGATTTCATCCTCTCCAAGGGCTTCCATGACAGTCTCGATGACATCGGCGCAGTATTCGTCCAGGCTGTAATTGCGGCTGTTTGCGAAGTTCGTATGGGATCCGTCATAGTCCACCGCGAGCCCCCCTCCGATATCGAGGAACTGCATGGGGGCCCCTTCGTCGACCAGGCCGGAATAGACCCTGCAAGCCTCGAAAACCGCCGTCCGTATATCTCGAATATTGGGAATCTGGGAGCCCAGGTGGTAATGCAGGAGTTGGAGGCAGTCGAGCATGTCGTTTTCTTTGAGCACATCGACAGCATCGAGGACCTGGGAGATATTGAGTCCGAAAATGCTGCGATCGCCGCCGGACTCGGTCCAATGCCCGCCGGCCTGGGTGGACAGCTTGATGCGGATGCCAAGAAGGGGACGAATGCCAAGGACTCTGGACCGTTCCAGAATCAGTTCGAGTTCGCTGGGCATTTCGAGCACAAAAAAGCAGTTGAATCCCATCTTGCAGGCATAGAGGCCCAGGTCGATGAATCCCTGGTCCTTATATCCGTTGCAGACGAGACAGGCGTCTTTGTCTTTGATCAGGGACAGGGCGGCAATGAGCTCCGCCTTGCTGCCCGCCTCTAAACCGTGGTGGTATTCTTCACCGAAGCGGGTGATGGCTTCGATGACCTGTTGCTGCTGGTTTACCTTGATGGGAAACACCCCTTTGAATGTCCCTTGATACCCGAATGTTTTAATGGCCTTTCGGAAGCTTTGATGCACCTGCCGAATCTGGGAATCGAGGATGTTTTCGATCCGGATCAATACCGGGAGCTGGTGGCCGCGGTCCATGAGGCCGGAGACGATGTCCATCAAACTGACCCTGATCTTCTTGTTATTGAGAAATGGGGTCACCACGACGGTACCGTCGCTATCCACGTCAAAGTAGCCGGCGCCCCAATCCTTGATATGATAGAGGTCAGCGGCGTTTTCGATCCGCCATCGCTCGAGAGCATAGGGTTTGATCATTACTGAAGTCCTTCCCCGGTGTCGCTTCGTATCCGGGTTTTCCCGATGCATCGGTGGTGACGCCCGGCCCCGGTGTCGCAGAAAAATTCGGCCTTTGTCTATAGCAAATCGCCCCCCGCTGCAAGGACTAACCCTCTCCAGCCTGTGGGGGGGCCGGGTTGCCTGTCCGTGACGGATGAGGTCGTCTCACCGGTGGGCGATCGGGTGAGTTGGGAGAGGGGTACCGCCCTCGAAGGGGCATTGCTATGGGGGCATCGGTGAAAAGCGGCCGGAGAAGTCCGGCGGGGTCAGAACCAGCGATTCAAGGGCCCGAACATGACCGTCTCATAGCCATCGGGGGCCAGGTCCCATTCTTTGCCATAGACATGAATTCTGCGGGTTTCCTCGCCGTCGTGGACCACCTTGCCGCCTTCCAGGGTCCAGGCCAGTATGCCGCCGGTCAGATTGAGAATCGGCAGCCCTCTTTGCGCTATTTTTTCAGAGAATAGGCCGCTTCGATAGCTGATGGTACAGTAGGCGATCACAACGGCATCCCGATACCGTTCCGGATGCCTCTCGAAGGCCTCACTGCTAATCGCCCCGGGCAGGGTGGATACGGCCCTTTCGGCGGGTTTGCGGGTGTCGACGAAAACGACCTTTCGGGTGGCCATCAAGGACATGGCCTCCCCGGGTAGGATGTCCTCGACATCGGGGAAGTCATTGAGTTTATATTCCTTGTACATCCGGTAGACGGTGGTCTTTTTTTCTTCGTCCGAAAAGGGATCGGTGGATGCGGATACCGCCCACGCCCCCAGGGGAAGAAGGATCAGTAGATAGGCGCCTGCCATTGTCCTGGTACTGGTCATGTCTGCCGTCCTTGATTGTCGTCAATACGGTTATGATGATATGGGGAAAGGATCCCTTCGCCGGTTCGGCGGGAAGGGGGAGGCCGGTGGGTCACCCCTTCCGGAGCGGCACTCAGTTCCATAGTGGTTTCGATCGGCGGAAAGCGCAAGGGGGTAAGGGCAGGGGACGCCGTGCCCGGAGTCGATTTACACGCCGTCGGACGGCTGGGACCATACCGTAATCGTTGCTTGCCGTCGATATGGGTCGGGTGTCCAGCCGGACGTGTCGAGGGGGGCTTTTGGGGTCGGACAGTGATCCGAATTCAAAACGGTGGAATTTTCAGCGCATCGATGTGGGCTTTGTTTTTTCGGACAAAATCATTCACGTAGTAAGGGACCGTGTGGTGCATCAGGTAGCCTTTGAAATCTTCATTGATCATTGCCTGGCTGACGGGCCAGTTTTCGGCGGATTTGCAGAAGATGTCGTATTCACTTTTACCGGTGATCCGAGCGATCTTGAACAGGTAATCTTCAGTAGAGGCCTGTCTGAATCGATTCAGCCTTAGTTGAATTCGCAACATTATCTGGGCAAGCAGATAGCCTGACGCCAGAAGAAATATCAATTCAACACTCAACATGTCGTGCCTCCTGAGCGGTTCGTGTTGGATGGGATATCGATCAAACGAACCGAATGCTTTAAAGTTTTTTCATAAACAAGATTGTCAACCCTTCCGGCGAAGTTTGGGTGGCGAGGCTCCGTGATGACCGTCCATTGGCCGAGGTGCTGGCAGCGTGGTCGGGACGGTTTGGCGCCATTCTGGAGTCAGGGCGCCGGGGCCGTGAACGCCCAGCCGGCGGGGAAAGAGGTCCGGCTATCACAACCATCCCCTATGGGCAAAGAAAAACAAAACACCCCGATATGGTTACATAAGTGTAATTAATCAGGATCGAATAATACATTATTGTCCCTTCCTACAGTCGAGCTATGAGGGGTGCTTCAAGCCCTCCGATCCGTTTTCGGCTTTCGTCGGCGCCGGAGAACCCCCCATGGCCATGGCCTCTAAGAATTTCCAGCAACCATCTGCCGTGGAGACCCCTATTGATCAACAGCAGCAACTTCAATGCCAAATATTCGAGCCCCCTTTCACCGGGGCCGTCGACCCCATACCGTGGGATGCCGCCCATGGGCATCTCGACATCTGTCGCCGCGACAGTGGCCGGCACCGCCGATGAAATGATGTCGGTGCTGTCGGCTGCCGGTGCGGAAGCCTTGGAACTCGACTATCGTCTGAGACCCGATGTCCTGAGGGCCCTGATTCCAGCCCTGAGGTCGGCAAGGATTCCAGTGCTCAGCGTCCACAATTTTTGTCCGATCCCGGCGGTTTTATCCGGGGCCTCTGGAGGCGGGGATCTCTTCAGCCTGTCGGACAGGGATGCAGACAGGCGAAATGAGGCCGTCCGCTGGACCCTCAGAACCCTCGAAACCGCCAGCGAAGTGGAGGCTCCGGCGGTGGTTCTTCATTGCGGCCTAATGGATGTCGACCCCGAGGAGGAAATGATCCGCGACCGCTATCCCAGTGGTCAACTCGATACCGATGCGGCCCGGCAATGGATCGCAGAGAAAAGGGAATGGCTTCGACATCTCAAACCCCCGTATCTGGACCGGTTGTTTTTCAGCCTGGACCGGTTGATCCCAGCGGCTGAGCGCTACGGAATCACTCTCGGTCTGGAAAACCGGTATCATTACTATGAGCTGCCGACGGTCGAGGATTTCGGAACCCTCTTCAGACGGTTCGACGGGGCTCCCTTGGGGTACTGGCACGATACCGGGCACGCCCACGCCGCCCAGCAACTGGGGATCAAAAGGGCCCACGAGATGTTGGACGAACTGAGGGACCGCATGGTCGGTGTTCACCTCCACGACGCCAGGGGGCTGGAGGATCACCTGCCGCCGGGAGAGGGCGAGGTGGATTTCAAGGGGCTCTTCGATCGATATGCAGGCGATGGACTTCTGGTGATGGAACTTAAGCCGGGCACCGATCCCGAGGTTGCCGCGTCGGGGCTGATACGGTTAAAACGCTGGTTGGCGGAATCCAAGAATAGGAGCTGACAACGATGCCATTGGCGGGTCCCGGCCCAGATCGCTCGGGCCATTGCCCAGCACCCGATCCGAGACCCATGGGCCGCATAGAACCCCAACTGGTGGATTCTACATAACCGCTATATTTTATTTTTTTTTATAGTTATCACCGTTAGTCAATTGAAAATGTACCCATAAGACGATATCGATTTGCTTCTTGGGATCTTTATTTTCATCACGACAATGAGCGGTGTTGATTCGCCCCGTTTTTCTCTTCACCACTTAGAACGGCGTCCGCCCCGTGGACGACAGACCACGGTGCCAACTCAACGGAGGGACCATGACCCAGGAGAACCGCAATCAGCAATTACAAGACCGTCGTCGCCGCGTCGTCTCCGCATCCTATGCCAGCGCCAATGCCAGTTATGTGGAACGTGCCGAAGGCGCGATGATCTATGACGTGGATGGGAAGGCCTATATCGATTTCGGCGGGGGCATCGCCGTCATGAACGTCGGCCATTCCCACCCGAAAGTGGTGGCGGCCATCCAGCGCCAAGCGGCCCGGTTCACCCACACCTGCTTTATGGTTCTTCCCTACGCCCCGGCTGTCGAACTGGCGGAGGAACTCTGCCGTGCCGTGCCGGGGGATTTTGAAAAAGCGGTCATGTTTATCAATAGCGGCGCCGAAGCGGTCGAAAACGCCGTTAAAATCGCCCGATACCATACCCGCCGTCCGGCGGTGATCGCCTTCGAGAACGCCTTTCACGGCCGCACCCTCATGGGAATGAGCCTCACCAGCAAAGTCAATCCCTACAAAGTCGGATTCGGGCCCTTCGCACCGGAAATCTACCGCATCCCCTTTGCCTACTGCTACCGGTGCCCCATCAATCTTTCCTATCCGGGGTGCGGGACGGCCTGTGCCGATCTCCTTGAAGAAGTGTTTGTCACCCATGTCGACCCCGGGTCGACCGCAGCCCTCATCGCCGAACCCATTCAGGGAGAGGGCGGCTTCATCACACCGCCACCCGAATATTTCCCGAAACTGAAGGCCATCTGCGATAAATACGGAATGCTTTTCATTGCCGACGAGATCCAGACCGGTATGGGTCGAACTGGGACCCTGTTTGCCATGGAGCACTGGGGGATGGCCGCTGACATCACGACGGTGGCCAAAAGCCTGGCCGCCGGAATGCCGCTGAGCGCTGTTGTGGGAAGAAAAAACCTGATGGACGGGATCCATCCCGGGGGGGTGGGTGGAACCTACGGCGGCAACCCTGTGGCCTGCAGCGCGGCGCTGGCGGTGATGGATATCTTCCGGACGGAACACCTACTGGAACAGGCCAGGGCTTTGGGGAGTCGACTGCGAGAGCGCCTGGACCGGTTCAAGGATCAGTTCGAACTGGTGGGCGACGTGCGCGGCATCGGCCCCATGTTGGCCATGGAACTCGTGGAGGACCGAGTTACCAAGGCGCCCGCGGCGGCGCAGGCCAAAGCCCTGGTCAGCCATTGTTTCGATAACGGTCTTGTCCTGCTGTCCTGTGGCACCCACGGCAATGTCATCCGGTTGCTGATGCCCTTGGTCATCGGTGGTGATCTGCTGGAAAAAGGGCTTTCCATTATCGAAGAGGGTCTTGACCGGATACAAGCCGGGCGGGCTTGAAGACCTTGCTGAAACGAGGTCACACCGGTGAGTTTGCTTTTCCGGCAGGCCGGGACGGCATGGTCGGCAGAAGCGGCCGCCCATGCCCATGGAGCGTCCCCCACCATACCCCCCGGACCCCTGCTGTGACTGGATTGAATTTGAAACCGTGGGTCAGGAACTGCACGAGAGCATCGAGCATCCAGGCCGGTGACGGGCCCAATCCGGACGCTTTTGAGCAAAGGCGTCCTTCCCGGGCTGCGTATCATAGGGGCGGCGAAGCAGGGCGAGCAGTTCTTCGATGAGGGAGAAATCCCCGGCTTCGGCCTTGTCGATCGCCTGCTGGGCCATGTAGTTTCGCAACACGTATTTCGGATTGACGGCATTCATGCGCCGGCGGCGGTCCTCGATGGGTGCCGAATTTCTTTTCAGCCGCTCCACGTATTGCCTCAGCCAGCTGCCGGTGCGGACCTGAAGATCCGTCGTCAGCTGCTCCGGAACATAATAGGCCTCCATCAAGGGCCTCATCAGGGCCTCGTCGCTCACTCCTGCCGGGAACCCGTCGTCACCGTCGATGTGGGCAAGGTTTCGGAAGAAAATCGTCATGTCGGTTTCGGCCATGGACAGGAGGGTCAGCAGCTCTTGGATCAACCGGTCGTCGGTAGCCGGAATCACCGCTTCAAACCCCAACTTATGGGACATCATAGCGCTCATTCCCTGTTGGCAGGCCTGCCGGTAACAGTGGTCAAGGGCCGCTTCCAGGGGCTTGGCCTTTTCGATCAGGGGATAGATGGCATTGGCCAGTTGAACGAGATTCCAGTGGGCCACCGCCGGCTGGTGACCGAATCGATATCGCCGACCGGCTGCGTCGGTCGTATTTGGCGTCCAGTCGGGATCGTAGTCGTCTATAAATCCATAAGGGCCGTAGTCGATGGTGAGGCCGAGAATGGACATGTTGTCCGTATTCATCACCCCGTGGACGAATCCCACCCGCATCCAGTGCACGATCATCTCGGCGGTTCGTCGACAGACCTCCTCGAACCACCGGATATAGACTTCGGGCGATGGATCCCCTAAATGAGAAAAATGACTGCGAATGGTATGGTCTGCAAGTTGCTTCAGCACCTCGGATTCCCCGCGGGCTGCGAATATCTGAAAGTTGCCGAAGCGAGTGAAAGACGGGGCCGCGCGGCAGACGACGGCGCCCGGTTCCATCTTTGGGTGACCGTCATAGAACATGTCCCGCTCCACCTCCTCGCCGGTCAGGGTGAGACTCAGAGCCCGGGTGGTGGGGACGCCCAGGTGATGCATGGCTTCGCTGCAGAGAAATTCCCGCACCGATGAGCGAAGGACCGCCAACCCGTCGGCCGTTCGGGAATAGGGCGTGGGACCGGCGCCCTTGAGCTGAAGCATCCAGCGGCCGGTGCATCGGTCGATGACCTCGCCCAGATTGATGGCCCGGCCGTCCCCGAGCTGACCGGCCCAGTTGCCGAACTGATGGCCTCCGTAGCAGGTGGCGTGGGGATCCATACCGGGCAACAGTCGGTTGCCCGTGAACACCTGGGCAAACGCTTCCGATTCGCAGGTTTCCTTGGAGAGGCCGATCCGATCGGCCATATCCATGGAATAGGCGACCAGAGCCGGTTGAGCCACTGGGGTGGGAGCCACTCGAGAGTAGCAGGCCCCTGCCACCTGGCGGCGGCGATTGGTGAGATCAGGATCGGCCGGTAGATCGCTGGTGAACCGGTTGTCGAAAACCAACGATGCCAGGGTACCATCACCCGGCCGGCGGTTTCGTCCCGGGCAGGCCGCTTTCAGTGGATCTTGCAGGTTCATGCCGGTCGTTCCTTGTCTGGGGGCGGATACATTCGGAATGGGTCTGAATCGAGGCTAATCATCGGTGGGCCCTGCGCAATGAAAAAAGTCGACCGGAAAGCGTGGCCACCACGGCCATATCGCGTTCAATGACCGCTTCCGCCCGAGGGGTCGGGCGGGAGGTGTCGGTGGGATGTCCGTGAGCAGGGACCGGAGGGGGGGCCGACGGCTGGAATCGGATCCGTCGCAAAAGGGATTCGTCAGGGGCCTATTGACGGTCGGCATCCTATTCGGGGTAAAGCGACTCCAAACAGTCCGGGCACAAGCCGTGGCTGAAATCGGCCTCCGAATGAGTGCTGATATAATTTTCAAGCTGGTTCCAATACCCGGTATCGTCCCGAATCTTCTTACAGCTTGCGCAAATGGGCAGGAGTCCACTCAACTGTTTGACCCTGCCAAGGGCGGATTTCAGCTCAGAAATCAGTCGCTCACGTTCTTGCTCGACCGCCCATTGCTTTGTGATGTCGATAATGACGGCAGATACCAGAATGGCCTCTCCGCTGCCGGAATACCCCAAGCCGACCTCAACCGGGAACTCCCTGCCGTCTTTTGCCCGTGCGTACAACACTCTTCCCGTGCCCATTTCCCGTGATGACGGGGCGTTGATGAACGCCTCTCTTTGGGTGACGTGGGCGTCGCGATACCGCTCGGGAATGAGGACTTCAATCGGTTGTCCGATCAATTCGTCCCTGGAATAGTTGAACATGGTTTCAACCAGCCGGTTGACGAATCGAATCCTCCCATTGCCATCGACCATCAGAAAACCGGCAGGTGCGCGATTCATTAGATTTTTCAGATGGTTGGCCATGCGATCGGTGCCGGTTGTCTGGGAATTCATCCGCTGTTTTGCCTTCCGGTTGGGTTGATTGACCCGGGGGCCGTTTTCGAGATCGGTTGAATTTGGCCTCTGATGGAGATCGTCACGTCGCCCCCATTGGGGGGCTATCGCCGCAACAGATGGGTGTTTCCCGTTCGAAAGGCGTCGAGAACGAGTTTCCCCATGAGTTTGGCCTTCCCCCACCGGCCTTTTTTGTTGGCCATAATGATGTCGTATAGATCTTCCCGCGTTCGGGGCGGTTTGATTTCGTGACGCTTTTTCTCCAGAGCCAGAGCGCCTGTCGGACAAGCGGGAACACAAACGCCGCAGCCGATGCACCGGTCCAGATCCACCCTGGCGGGCATTTTTTTCACCGGGACGCCGACGGCGCTCACCTGGCATCGGTCGACGCAGAGGCCGCAACCACTGCATAGGGAGGCGTCCACCGTCGCGAAAAAGTTTGAAGCCCAATAGTCCAGGGGTTTTGGCAGGGAGCGGTGCATACCGAGAATACCACAGCAGCACCCGCAGCAGGAACATACAAATGCGGCCTCTTCCGTGTTGGAGGGCTGCAGTACCAGTCCTTCACGCTGATTTACTTCGATGATCGACAGGGCCTCCCGCTTGTGGATTTCTCTGCCGTTGCCCCCTTCAAGAACGGTTCGGGCTATGGGGCCGATACCCAGGCAGGTTTCCGTCCGTTCGGTGACCTGGCAGCGTCCCCCCTCGATTTGCCGTTTTTTGCGGCAGATGCACTCGAGGATGACGAAGGGACCTCGGGCCCGATCGAGGAGCGGGGCCACCTCGTCGAAGGTGCTTACCGTGTGGCGGGCATCGAGGCTTTTGGCCACGGGTATCGTTCGCATCTGGGGCCGTTTTGAGCTCAAGAATGAAACGCCGAAGGCCTTGCTCGAGGTGTATTCATTAAAATTGTTTACAAATTCAGGGGTTAGCCGTCCGATCTGCAGTTCGTACATTCCGACGACGAGGGGGGCATTGGCGTACAACCGCTGGCCCTTTTCGACCCAGGATTCGATGCCGCCTTTTCTGGCCATCGCCTCGAGGTGCCGTGCCAACGCCTGGGGAGAGGCGATCGCGCCCCCAGCCCTGAGGAAGACGGTCTCCAGGGGCACGGGTTTGTGGCTCAACCAGACGGCGATCCGGGCTTCTTCCGGCGTGAATATGTGTTTCAATATCCTTAGCTCGGCCTTGGATCGGGTGGCCGGCAGTCCCACGGGCTGGCGGTCCAGGTGCTGCTGCAGGCGGTTGTAGATGCGCTCGTTAGAAGTCACGGGTGGCGTCCTTTTGCAGGAGCATAACCCCCGGTTCCGATGGACCAAGGAGGCGCTCCGTCAATCAATGGATGGCAACATCATATCAGAAAACCATTTTTTCAACAATTTACACCAGATGTTGGTTCCCCGGCAGGATAGCGGTTTGGGGATAGCGCTGTTGGCGTTTCTGAAAGGGGCTGGTAACAGCGTTTCGGCAGGTCCTCCAGGGAAACGGAACCCATTGTCAGGCACGGGGAACGGTCGAAACGCCAATGAAAACCCCATGGATCTCAAGCCGGCGGCGGATAAGGGAATGGTTAATTCCTAAGGAGACCCTGCCATGCATTACCGGTTGATAGGCAACAATCCCGACGGCGGCGATGAACAGCCTACCATCCGCGATAGTCGAGAAGAGATCCTGATGGCGACAGGAACGTGGCCGATATGTTCTGCCCCCGCTGCCGTGTCCGAATGCTTCGGGTGGATGGGGAGGAAGACGGCGGCACCGGACTCAATCCATCCTCCGGATGTACCGGCTGTAGTTTTTCATGGCGGGTCGGTAGGGGGTGTTGAAAAGGTCGCTCGAAATGATGAAGTCGGCGGTGGCCCGGTTGCAGGCGACGGCGACGTTATACAGAACGGACATGCGGAGAAGGGCTTTGACATCGACATCGTGGGGTTGGGCTGTCATGGGGTCCCAGAAGAAGATTAGGATATCCAGCTCGTTGTTGGCGATTTTGGCCCCCAGCTGCTGATCGCCGCCCAAGGGGCCGCTTTTGAGGCAGGTAATCGCCAGGTTGCAGGCGCGACCGATAATGGTCCCGGTAGTGCCGGTGGCCCAAAGGTCGTGGGCTGACAGGGTGCCGGCGTTGAACTGGACCCAATCGAGGAGGTCCTGTTTGCGCTCGTCGTGGGCCACAAGAGCAATGCGTTTGCGATCGTCCATGGGGTGTCTCATTCCCTGGGTGGAGGGTGATCGACTCTGGGGCAGGGTCTCTAGAGCCTACTTATAGCGCTTGTGGCAATCGTTTTTCAACCGGCGGATGGTTTCATAGGCGGCGTAAATGCCGCTCCAGTCCGTAGATTCGAATGCGTCGGCAAACCGCTGGCAGGCGTCGGTGTATTCGGTATAAAAGTCGTCCCCGTATCCCTCGTAACTGACCATGAGGCGGGAGTTGTCCAGGAAGGAGGCAACGGTGTCGGTGTTGGGCATCCGGTTTTCGGCAAGACTGTCCCGGATGCTGCCGAAGGTGGACTTCATTCGTTTTTTTACGCTTTTGTATTTGGGTTTCTCCGGAGTCCGTTGACCTGTCGAAGGCGCATCGGCGGACTCGGGAACGGACGGCAGGGTGGACGCCACTTTGGCCTCCAAAGAGATGGTCGAGCCTTTTCGCTTCATCTTGAGGCTGGCCTTGTAAAAGTCGTCGAAAAGGCCGGCCGTTTCCTCTCCATCCACCGGAGCATTTCCCTCGATGGCATCGGCGATCGATCTGAAGAGATCGGCCACCTGTCCGGGCTCCAATTCTCTTTTGATTTTCTGCTCACGGCTTTTCATCGTGCTCTCCCTCGTGCTCGTCATGTGGGGTCATATCAATTACCGGTCAACCTATGCCCGGACACCTTCAGTGTCAAAGCGGTCCGAAGAAAAACGGGAAGCGGAGCGGGGCGAAGCGGCGACTGGGGGGGAAGTCGCCGAGAAGGAATCCTGTCCGTTCACCGGGATTCCTTCTCGTGTAATGGGTTGATGTTAGATTTCTGCTAAGGCACTTGGCGGCCGTGGAATAGGCGGTGCCGGCGGAGGGGGCTAGTCATCGGCGAGATCCGGTGGGTAGATCAACCGCCGGTCCATGGAGTAGGTCCACGGAAGTCCTTCGTTTTTCCAGCCGCCACCCCACCGTTGGCCAAAATACGCACTGCCTTTGGTGGTGTTCTTGTCCCCCTCGAATCCGCCCATCATGTTGAATACTCTGTCTTCAGAGAATCCTGCCTTGATGGCCTCGTTGGCGGCCGTGCAACTCCGGTTGCCGCTCCTGCAGAAGATCACCAGGGTATCCGTTTCCGGGTTGAAGCGGTTTAAGAGGTCTTTTCCGAAGTCGGGATTGTCCGTTTCGGCATACCCTTTCTTCCCCACCTGAGTGGTCAAAAACCGAATGGGAATGTTGTAGGCGCTTTCGGGGTGGCCCACATACTGGTACTCCGCCCGGGTTCGACAGTCGACCAGAAAGGTGTGGTCGGGATTCTTCTGAACCATCTGGTAGGCCTCGACAGGGGTAAGATTGCCGCCGAGGTGCTCCTTGTTGGGCTGGTACTGATAGCCGCCGGCCATGACGGTGGGGGCTATTCCCGCCAGAATCGCGAAAGTGATGACAATGAGGGACCATTTTTTCATCATTTGCCTCCTTTTCGAATCGGGTTTTCAGGGTTCCTCGACAGGGCCATGTGATAGTCTAACCGTCGGTGCCCTGCCGGGAGCCGGTGTCTCATACCCCTGTGCCGCCCGCGCCCCCCTTCATTGCGGCAGCTCCCTTCCGGTGATGTCGTCGATCCCGGGAAGCCGGTCGTCGGGTACGATGACTCGGCGGTTGGCCGTCCTTTCGTAGTCCTCGAGATCCGATGCCTTGAGAAAAAGGTCATAATGCCCGTGGCAGTTTCGGCAGTGGCGGTTCTGGGGGGTGATTCGACGGATGTTGTGTGGGGTGTCCGGTTTCCAGGTCGGGTGAGCATCGAAGCGGCTTAAAAGATCCGGGCCGTAGGCATCAAAAAGACCGGGGGCGGCGGGGTGATGGCGAAGCACCGTGAACCGGGACTCGGAACCCGAAGCAGTGCCGATATCGAGGCCGATGCGAAATCGTATCTCGGATTTGCGGCATTGGAAATAGGGTCGCCCCTCTCTGTCCGTGCCCACATGGCATTGGAAACAGTGCTTGGTTGCCTGGCCGTGACAGACTTGGCAGGCGACTCGGCCCCGGTGGATGCCGTGGGAAGGCGTTTCGGATTCGTCCATGCGGTGGCAGTCTTCGCAGGCTGGACGTAGCGGATATTGGTACCGGTTCGACGCTCCGGTACCGTCACCATGGAGTTCCCGGGCGCCATGGCAGTCGATGCAGGTCATCTCCTGGGCTTCAAAGTGAATGTCGGGGGTGTTGTCCGGGTGCTGCCCCGTATAATCAAACCCCACCCGGCCGCCGTGGCAGGCGGCGCAGGTGCTGTCCATGGGCGGCACTTTCAACATCTGGTGCCCCTTCAGGAAGCCGCCGCCCACTGAATCCGGCCGACTGATATGGCACTGCCCGCAACTGGCGTGGCAACCACCGCAGTGACGGTCGAAGGCGGTTTGAACGACCGGCTGAATGCTGCCTGCCCGAGCGGCGATGGCGTCGAGCATGGGTGCCAAGGTGTAGTGAAGGCTTTCCCGGGTAGATCTGCTGATGTCGGGATGGCAGCCGCCGCAGGCTGCCTGGGGATCAGGAAAACTCGGATCGGCCACCACACCTTCGTGAGCCGACCGCCAATCGGGATCCTGAGGGTTACCGCCGTGGCAGCGCTCGCAGGGAATTCGGCCATGCTCGCTCTTCAGGAATGCCGACTGGACAAAGATCTTCTCATAGGGCTCCAACGGAGCCAGAGGAACTCCTCACCCTTCCCCCTCGGTTTCAGGGGAAATCGGGGACGCCGGCCTGGATGCCGCCACCTCCCAGCCCAGCCGGATCAGTCCTTTCACGTCGGTGTGGCACCGAATGCACTGACTTGTGGCCGGGTTCGACCCACTGTGGACGGCAACGGTTCCATACAGGATCAAAAGAGCGACGGCTGCTATCGAAAGCTGCGAAATGGTTCGTTTCACTGTTACCCCTCCGCTGAAAAAGGGTTCAAGGACACAGGGGGGGTGTTCCGTAAGAGAACCCGGTAAAACGGAGCAACCGGGATCTCGGGCCTGTTCTGAACCGAAGGGATGCTACAGTGGCCGGGCGGAGATGTCGGCGTGACGAAATCGGTTAAAACGCAGGGGACGGTGGATGGTAAAGAGCAGGTATTGGTGTGCTGGCGACTCGTTGTTTATAGAAAGAAAGTAATGAGGCTGAGAAGAAAATCAAGCGTGGATGCAACCGGGTGCCGATGGTTGCTCCATCGTTTTCTATACCGTCCTCTGTGCTCCGGGTTGGCTCAGGGAATCCGCGGCAAATCGCAGCAGCCTTTTGCGGGAAGTGCGGATCGGCCGGTCAGATAGCGGTCGACGGCCCGGGCCGCCTCCCGGCCCTCGGAGATGGCCCAGACGATCAGGGACTGGCCCCGTCGGGCGTCACCCGCGGCAAAAACGCCCGGGGACGAGGTCATGTGGTTGAGATCGGTTTGCACGGTGCCGCCGGCCGTCATGTTGAGTCCGAGCTGGCGAAGGACGGTGTCGTTTTCAGGACCCACGAAACCCAGGGCCAGAAGCACCAGATCCGCGGGCAGCCGACGTTCGGTCCCGGCGCGCTCAATCATTTTAGGCGGCCCCTGAACCTGCTCTTCGAAGTGGACCTGGACGGTGACCACGCCGGTCACATGGCCGTCTTCTCCCTCGAAGCGCTTGGTGAGCACACCCCAGTGGCGGTTGCAGCCTTCTTCATGGGAGCTGCTGGGCCGGAGGCGGTTCGGCCAGAAGGGCCAGGGTTGATGGGGAGGGCGGTCCGCGGTCGGCCGGGGCAAAAGCTCCAGATTGGCGATCGTGAGGGCTCCCTGGCGGTGGCAGGTGCCGATGCAGTCGCTGCCCGTGTCTCCGCCACCAATCACCACCACCTGTTTCCCAGCGGCGTTGATGGGGGGCAACGCCTCCTCCGCGTCTCGGTACCCGGCCACCCATCGGTTTTGAAGGGTCAAAAAGTCCATGGCGGGGTGGATGCCCGCCAGATTCCGACCCGCAATGGGAAGATCTCTCGGCCGTGTCGAACCGGTGCACAACACAACCGCATCGGCTCTCTCGAGGGGTATTCTCGCCGAGTCCGCTCCCACATGAACGCCCGTTTCGAAGCGGATCCCCTCCTTTTCCATGAGATCGATCCGGCGGTCGATTACCCATTTTTCCAGTTTGAAATCCGGAATCCCATAGCGGAGCAGGCCGCCGATCCGATCCGCTCGTTCATAGACTGTCACGGAATGCCCGGCCCGGTTGAGCTGGTGGGCGCAGGCGAGACCGGCAGGCCCGGAGCCCACGACGGCGACGGTTTTGCCGGTTCGTAAATCAGGGGGCTCCGGCACCACCCATCCCCGGTCGAAGGCGGTTTCGATGATCTCCCTTTCGATCTGTTCGATAGTAACCGGGGGGGCATTGATGCCCAGAACACAGGCCTCTTCGCAGGGGGCCGGACAGAGGCGTCCGGTGAATTCCGGAAAATTATTGGTGAGATGAAGTCGGTGGGCCGCCTCCTGGCGACGGTTTTGGTAAACCAACTCATTCCATTCCGGGATGAGGTTGCCTAGTGGACAGCCCCCATGGCAGGTTGGAACCCCGCAGTCCATGCACCGGGCGGTCTGCTCTTTGAGCTTTTCATCCGGGAACGGAAGATAGATGTCGTTGAAGTCCCTGATTCGCTCCGCAACGGGGCGTCTTTCGGGCATTTCCCTTTGATAGTCCTTGAAACCGGTGGGTTTTCCCATGGATTGAGTTCCTGTCTCGGCCGGGATCAGGCGGCGTTTTCGTTTTGCAGCCGCTCCAGAGCCCGTTTATAGTCGGTCGGCATGATCTTGATAAATCGCGGCAGCGCTGCTCCCCAGTCGTCAAGGAGGCGCTCGGCGAGACGGCTTTTCGTATATCGGCGATGGGCCGTCACCATTCCCCGTAGGCGGTCCTCGTCCTCATCGGTCTCGACCGGTTCCAGCTCCACCATTTCCAGGTTGCACCGCTCTTCCCCAAAGGTGCCGTCGGGGTCGTAGACAAAGGCAATGCCGCCACTCATGCCGGCGGCGAAGTTTCTGCCGGTGGGGCCAAGCACCACGACACACCCTCCGGTCATGTACTCGCAGCCGTGATCCCCGATGCCCTCAGCCACGGTCAACACCCCGCTGTTGCGAACGCAGAACCGTTCGCCCGCGAGACCGCAGATATAGGCTTCGCCCCGGGTGGCCCCGTAGAAGGCGACGTTGCCCACGATGATGTTTTGGGCCGGGTCGAACGTCGACCCGGTTGGCGGGGTGACAATGAGTTTGGCGCCGGAAAGGCCCTTTCCAAAATAGTCGTTGGCCTCCCCTTCCACGTGAACCGTCAGACCGGGGGCCCCGAAGGCGCAGAAGCTCTGGCCAGCGGATCCCTTGCAGCGAAGTCGGACGGTGTCTTCGGGTAGTCCCTCCTCGCCGAAGCGGGTGGAAATCTCACTGCTCAGAAGGGTTCCCACGGTGCGCTGGGTGTTTCTCAGGGTCATATCGATGGTGACGGGGGTCCGTCCGGTGAGGGCGGGCATTGCCTGCTCGATGAGTCGACGGTCGGGCACGTCCCCAATCCCCTTGTCCACCGGCGCCCCACAATAGGCGGCGACGGCCGGCGGCACCTCGGGACGGTGGAGCACACGGCTCAGATCGATTCCCCTGGCCTTCCAATGGTCCAGGGCAGGGGACATGTCCAGCCGGTCGACCCGGCCCACCATCTCTGCGACGGTTCGAAAACCGAGACCGGCCATGATAACCCGGAGATCTTGGGCCAGAAGCCGCATGAAATTGATCACGTATTCGGGTTTTCCGGCAAACTTCTGCCTTAGCTCGGGATCCTGGGTGGCGATGCCCACCGGGCAGGTGTTGAGATGGCAGACCCGCATCATCACACACCCCAAGGCCACCAGGGCCGCGGTTCCGAATCCGAATTCCTCGGCCCCTAAGAGACAGGCCACGGCTACATCCCGGGCCGTTTTGAGCTGCCCGTCGCACTCGATCACAATCTTGTCCCGAAGGCCGTTCAACAGCAGGGTTTGGTGGGTTTCGGCCAGTCCCAGCTCCCAGGGAAGCCCCCCGTGCTTGATGGAGGTGAGGGGCGATGCGCCGGTGCCTCCGGTTTCCCCGCTGATCAATACGACATCGGCCTTGCCTTTCACCACGCCAGCGGCAATGGTCCCGACGCCGATTTCAGAAACCAGCTTGACGCTGACCCGGGCCTTCGGGTTGGCGTTTTTCAAATCGTAGATGAGCTGGGCCAGATCCTCGATGGAATAGATGTCATGATGGGGGGGAGGCGAGATCAGACCCACATAGGGGGTCGAGTGTCGGGTTTTAGCGATCCAGGGATAGACCTTGAAACCGGGAAGTTGGCCCCCCTCCCCTGGTTTGGCTCCCTGGGCCATTTTGATCTGGAGTTCGGAGGCGTTGACCAGATAGTGGCTGGTGACCCCGAAGCGCCCCGACGCCACCTGCTTGATAGCGCTGTTCCGCCAGTCGCCGCTGGGGTCCGGTCGGAAGCGGTCCGGGTCTTCGCCACCCTCTCCGCTGTTGCTCCGTCCCCCGATCCGGTTCATGGCGATGGCCAGGGTTTCATGGGCCTCTTTGCTGATGGAGCCGTAGGACATGGCTCCGGTCTTGAATCGCTTGACAATGGCCGTCCAGGGCTCGACATCATCCAGGGGTACGGTCGGTCCGCCGGCGCCAATGCCCAGAAGCCCTCTGATGAACCCCCCGCGCCGATTATGGTCGTCGACGGCCTC
This sequence comes from uncultured Desulfobacteraceae bacterium, assembly GCA_942491115.1. Lineage (GTDB taxonomy): Bacteria > Desulfobacterota > Desulfobacteria > Desulfobacterales > UBA5852 > CALNZV01. The sequence goes on along the minus strand of CALNZV010000020.1, from coordinate 129,730 downwards.
CGTGTACTCCCGCCATGCCCCTTCGTCGAAGGAACGGACCGCCTGCTGAAGCTTGGCGATACTGAAGGGGGAATACTGGTGGGTCTCCCCGTTGCGGCGCCACTGATATTTGCCTCCCGCCGGCAGTGCCTCTGCCGATGGGATGACCCGATCGGGAAATGCGCTTCGGTGCCGCCGGGCAGCATCGGCGGCGATCCGCTCTATATCCGCTCCCCCGATCCTGGACGAGGTTCCGGTGAAATAGGCGTCGATGACCGAAGGCGATATGCCGACAGCCTCGAAGATTTGGGCGCCCCGGTAGCTCTGGAGGGTTGAAATGCCCATCTTGCTCATGACTTTGAGAATGCCTTTTTCTGCGGCCTTGATGAAGCGGCGGCGGGCGGTTGCCGGATCGATCGCTTCCAGAATGCCTTCCTCGGCCATGGATGCGGCCGAGGACAGGGCGAGATAGGGGTTGACCGCTCCGGCCCCGTAGCCGATCAGACAACAGAGGTGGTGGATCTCCCTGGCCTCCCCGGTTTCGACAATCAGGCCGCATCGGGTTCTCGACCCCTCACGGATGAGGTGGTGGTGGACACCGGCTGTAGCCAGAAGCGCTGGGATCGGTGCCATCTCGCGGCTCCAGGACCGATCTGAAATGATGAGAAGGGTGGCCCCTTCGGCGACGGCGTCTCCGGCGTTTCGATAAAGATCCGCCATGGCGCCAGCCAGGCCGTCGCCACCGGATTCGGCTGGGAAAACCGCCGTTAAGGTTCGGGCTTTGAGGCCTTCCAGGGGATTCTTTCGGATACGCTCCAGCACGTCGTCTTCCAGCACGGGGCCGGGCAACCGCAGGTGGCGGCAGTGAGCGGGGGTTTCTTTGAAGAGATCCTGCTCGGCGCCCACCGTCGTTCCCAGAGAAGTGACCAGGGCCTCCCGGATGGCGTCCAAAGGCGGGTTCGTCACCTGGGCGAACAACTGTCTAAAAAAATCATAGAGGGGTCTCGGTTGGTCCGAGAGCACCGCCGGCGGGGTGTCGTCTCCCATGCTGCCCGTGGGCTCCTTACCCTTGGCGGCCATGGCGCCGATGATCAGCCTGAGATCTTCCCGGGTATAGCCGAACACCCGCTGCGCCGCGAACAAATCGCTGCCCGATAGGATTGGAGGCGGTGACAGGGGCCGAGGCAAATCCGACAGGTCGGCGAGATGGTCGGTGAGCCATGCCCGGTAGGGCTTTCGGGCCGCCAGTTCGGACTTGATCTCTTGGTCGTCGATGATCTTTCCCTTATCGAGGTCGATCAGGAGCATCCGGCCCGGCTGAAGGCGCCCCTTGTGGACCACCTGGTCGGGCGCCACCGGAATCACGCCCGTCTCGGAGGCCATGATCACCCGGCCGTCGGCGGTGACCGTGTATCGGGATGGGCGAAGACCGTTCCGATCAAGGACCGCCCCCACCTGTATCCCGTCCGTAAATGCGATGGAAGCCGGCCCGTCCCAGGGCTCCATGAGGCAGGCATGGTATTCGTAAAAGGCCTTGCGCTCGTCGTCCATGGTGGCGTGGCCCTGCCAAGCTTCGGGGATGAGCATGGAAATGCAGTGGGGAAGGGAGCGTCCGGTGTGGTAGAGCAGTTCGACGGCGTTGTCCAGGATGGCCGAGTCACTGGCTTCGGGCGTGACGATGGGGAAGAGCTTTCCCATGTCGTCGCCGAAATGCTCCGATTGAAACAGGTGCTGCCGGGCGTTCATCCAGTTCACGTTGCCCATGAGGGTGTTGATCTCGCCGTTGTGGCAGAGGAAACGGAAGGGGTGAGCCAGTTCCCACGTGGGGAAGGTGTTGGTGCTGTAACGCTGGTGGACCAGGGCGATGGCGCTGCGCATGGAGGGATGGGACAGATCCGGGAAATAGGGGCCGATCTGATGGGCCAGAAACATGCCCTTGTAGACCAGGGTTCGACTGGAAAGGCTGGGAATGTGAAACCAGCGGCTCTGGCTAATGCCCGACTCCCGGGCCCGCCGTTCCATGACCTTTCGAATGACGTAGAGCTTTCTCTCGAAGGATTGGGAATCCGACAGGCCGCTTCCCGCGCCGATGAAAAACTGAGCGATGGCGGGTTCGGCTTCCCGTGCGATGTCCCCGAGGACCTCGGAACGGACAGGCACCTCGCGCCAGCCTAAAAACATCTGCCCCTCTTCCGCGACCGACGCCTCCATCATCGCCTTCAATGGGGTCCGCTCGTCGGGGCGGGGCGGCAGGAATACCAGCCCGCAACCATATTCACCGGCCGGGGGAAGGCGGTGACCGGGGCTGTCGAACACATCCGCGAGAAAGTCATGGGGCAGCTGAATGAGAATGCCGGCCCCGTCTCCCGTGGTGGCGTCGCAGCCGTATGCGCCGCGGTGGGCCAGGTTTTCCAGAAGGGTGAGGCCGTCTATAACCATCTGGTGGGATCGGTCGCCGTTCAGTCGGCATATCATACCGACGCCGCAGGCGTCGTGCTCGAACCGGGGATGGTAAAGGCCCTGTGGCCGGGGTGGTCTAACGGATACGGAAGGACGGGTTGGGACGGGCATGGCAGCGGGAACCTTTCTATGGACAACAGGATGATTTTGCAGCGCACCAATCAATCGACAGTCACATGCCATGCGGAATCATCGGTCCCTATTGCGGTTCCCCCCCCCGGTCTGATACCACTGCAAGGCTATTTCTTGACGACAATAACGCACTGATGGCTATTGTCCATTCATAATAGCCTCAAAATATCACAAAGGGATGGCCATGAAAAGAAAGAAATGGAGAGGGACATCATTCTTTTTGTGCAATGCAAAAATACATTGGGCCTATTTATCCCTTCCGATTCGGCCGATCCGCCGGTACCGTTGTTGTCCGGCCAGGGGAGGGATTGACATTGGGGCCTGTCCGGCTCATTAAAGTCTTGTCTCATAACCAAAGACCTTGGGAGGGTTGCCATGGAGGCTTTCGAAAAGCTGGGGGCATTTTACCTGGGGAAAACCGTAGCGCTGGGGGAACACCGCCGAACCGATGACCTGCTGCTTTACGATGCCAAGGATTTGACTACCCATGGACTGTGTGTCGGCATGACAGGCAGCGGGAAGACGGGCCTTTGCATGGCATTGATCGAAGAGGCGGCCATCGACGGTATTCCGGTTATCGCCATCGATCCGAAGGGGGATATCGGTAATCTCATGCTGCGGTTTCCCGATCTTTTGCCGTCGAATTTCAGGCCCTGGATCGATGAAAGCGAGGCCGCCAGGAAAGGACTGACCCCGGATGCCTTTGCGCGGAAGACCGCGGAGACATGGACATCGGGTTTGGAGCGATGGGGGCAGGATTCCGATCGAATCCAGCGGCTGGTGGACCGAGCCGATGTGGTCATCTACACTCCTGGCAGCAGGGCCGGTAGGCCCCTGACGGTTCTCCGATCTTTCAACGTTCCTTCGGCAGCCGTTATGGCCAACGGAGATGCTCTCGGAGCCCATATCCAGTCGGCGGTTTCCGGGCTTCTGGGGCTGTTGGGCCTGGACACCGATCCTCTGGCCAGCAGGGAGCACATTCTGCTCTCCACAGTGATTACCCGGGCTTGGCAGGAGGGAAGAGACCTGTCTCTCGGCGACCTTATTCTGGCTATTCAGAAGCCGCCCTTTTCGAAGGTGGGGGTGTTCGATCTCGACACGTTTTTCCCTCCTGCCGATCGCATGAAGCTGGCCTTGGCCTTGAACGGCCTCATCGCCGCGCCGGGATTTCAGAACTGGATGACGGGAGAGTCTCTGGACATCCAAAACCTCCTCTACGGCCCCGGCGGAAAACCCAGGGTCTCCATTTTGTCCATTGCCCACCTGTCCGATGCCGAACGCATGTTCTTCGTCACCCTACTGCTCAATGAACTGATTTCCTGGATGCGCCAACAGCCGGGTACCGGCAGCTTGAGGGCCGTCTGTTACATGGACGAAATCTACGGCTACTTTCCTCCGTCTAAAAATCCCCCGTCAAAGACCCCCATGCTGACCCTTCTCAAACAGGCCAGGGCTTTCGGACTGGGGATGCTGTTGGCCACCCAGAACCCGGTGGATTTGGACTACAAAGGCCTGTCCAATACCGGTACCTGGTTTATCGGCAGGCTCCAGACCGAGAGGGACAAACTCCGGGTTTTGGACGGCCTCGAGGGGGCCTCGTCGGCTGGGCTTGACCGGGCAAAAATGGAACGGCTCGTCACCGGGTTGGACAGTCGGGTCTTTCTCATGCACAACGTTCACGAGGACGGACCCCAGGTATTCGAGACTCGCTGGGTGCTGTCCTATCTTCGCGGCCCCCTGACTCTCGAGCAGATACGCACCCTGACGCCCTCAACCCAGGTGGATATCCCTGTCCAGGCGACGACAGACCCCTTGCCGGCTGCCGGAACGGATGACAGGGCAACGGGTCCGGTCGGAGCCCGGCCGGTGGTGGCTGCCAGCGTCAAGGAGGGTCACCTGGGTGTTGCCCGTCCCTGCCCACCAGGGGCTCGATGCCTCTATCGTCCCGCCCTTCTGGCCGGTGCCCGGGCCCGTTACGCCAAAGCTGGCCTCGGGCTGGACGAATGGCGCCGCTTTCACCTCATGGTCGAACTCCCCGAAAGCGGTGAACTCGATTGGAATACGGCATTACCCGTCGAAACCGCATTCTCTGAGATGGAGGAGAGCGGTCAAAGCGGATTCGACTATGTTCCTCTGCCGGAAGGGGCTACCCAGTCCAAGACCTTCAACCGATGGGAAAAGGATCTGGCCGGCCATATCTATCGCGACCGTCCCCTGATCCTGTTCCGCTGCCGGTCCCCCAAGGAGAATTCTATTCCCGGAGAAAGCGAGGATGCCTTCCGAGGGCGGTTGGTCCACCGGGCACGGGAACAGCGTGACCTTAAGATCGAGAAATTGCGAAAGCGCTATGGTAAGCGACTGGCCACCTGTGAAGACCGGATTCGCCGGGCCGAGCAGCGGCTTGCCCGTGAAACCGAACAATACCAGGCGGCCAAGATGAACACGGTCGTCTCCATCGGTGCGACCGTGATCGGCGCCCTGTTCGGACGGAAGCTGACCGGCTATCGAACGGTAAGCGGGGCCGGCTCGAGTGTTCGACGTGCCCAGCGGGCCACTATCGAGCGGGGGGATATTCGGCGGGCCGAGGCCGAACTCGACAGCCAGCGGGCCAATCTGGCCGAGATGACCTCAGCCTTCCAGGATGAGGTGGCTGATATCGAGGCCGCATTCGATCCCGCGCATCTGGAACTGGAGGTCATTCGGGTGTTTCCTCGAAAAAGCGACATCACGGTCCCGGTATTCGGCCTCGTCTGGATTCCCTGGGCAATGGGAACCGGCGGGGTGATGGAGAAGTTGACGGATTCGGCATGAGGCCGGTCTGTTGAATGACGGGGGGATCAGCATTCCTGTAGGGTGTCCGTGGCCATTCCCATGACGTGAAAGCCCTTGTCCACGTAGATCAAGGTTCCGGTAATGCCGCTGGCCAGGGGACTGGAGAGAAATACGGCGGTTCGGGCCACTTCAACCGCGTCGAGGGGTGAGGGCAGAGGGGATTGTTCCGCCACGTATGCCACCAGTCGATCGATGCGGCCGATGGCGCTGGCGGCCCTGGAAGCCAGGGGCCCCGCCGAAATCCCGTTGACCCGAAGTCCGTGGCACCGACCCACTTCGAAGGCCAGGACCTTTATATCGGACTCCAATGCGGCTTTCGCCGACGACATGCCGCCTCCGTACCCCGGAATGACCCGCTGGCTGGCCAAATAGGACAGGGTAAGGAAGCTTCCTTTCTCTCTCATCATCGGGGTCAGTCGGCTGACCATGGACACCATGGAGTAGGCGCTGGCGCTCACCGCACTGAGGTAGCCCCGGCGGCTGGTCTTCATCAGCGGCTTTTTGACCTCAGGGCCGTTGGCCAGGGAGTGGACGACGATATCCAAAGGACGGTCGCCAAAATCGGAAACCAGGCCGTCCGCCAGGCCGTCGATGGTAAAATCGCCGGTGTCCCGATATCGCTTGTGGGTTCGGATCTCTTCCGGGACATCCGCCATCCGGTCGAAGGTGGCATCCAGGGGGTAGATCTTCTCGAATGCGAGGATGGAGCCGTCCGTCATCCGCCTCGATCCGTCCAGTTTTCCCCGCTCCAGCATTTTGTTGAAAATGGCGTAGGCAGGCGGCCAGGTTCCGATGACCACCGACGCACCCGCCTCTGCCAGGGTTTTTGCAATGGCGAATCCATAGCCGTCATCGTCGGCAACGCCGGCAACCAGAGCCCGACGACCTTTAAGATCGATTTCGATCATTGGTCTCTCCTATAGAGGGGTTTCCCATAACCTAAAACGCAGGCGTTCCCTTTCAAGTCCTTATGCGCCGCCCTTCCCGGTTCCGCTGGGAGGTTGCGCCATTGCGTATCCCGCATGTGAATGAAAATTCCTTCAGGTGGCGGCAGCCTGTTTTCTCTGAAGAATCCCTGAAAACATCCCAAACGGTTCCCATCATGTGTATGGAATATCCTTCATTTCAGTGACAGCCACGGACAGGACTAAATATAATATACCTATAAATATCATATATTTATAATTAAATTATACTTTGGCACTGCCTTTGCTTAGTGAAAGTGAACGCCAGCCACGGTCGCGACCGGCTTACCGGATGTGGATGGCATCATTAGCCCCCGGTCCTACCGGGAGAACCCGAAGACAAAGGAGATTGGACAATGAAGAAGATGTGGAGCGTATTGCTTAGCGTGATGTTGCTGACTGGCGCGGTATGGGGCATCGCTGTCGCCGCCGACGAGATTGTCATCATGGGCACCGTCAATGAGGAAAACATGCTGGTGAACGAGAGTGGCGAGGCCTTTATCGTCGCGGAAACCGATCAAGGGATGGAAGTCGTAGCCATGGTCGGTAAAAAAGTCCAGGTGACGGGCACCGTCGAAGAGGCCGATGGCAAGAAAACCGTGACCATCACTGAATACGAGGTCATGGAATAAGTCCGCCACCCAGCAATGGGTGATCACTGAATTGGGATATAGACAGGGCACTTGAGAACCGGGAGGCGTCAGTTTCGCCTTCCGGTTCTTGTCGTTCAGGGGCCGATGAGGTCTCCATCAGAAGGTGGTCCGTCCTGGGCCGGACCCTATATGTCCCCGTCTCAACCCCCGTCTCACCGGGTTCGATTCTGAAGGGTGTTTCCGGATTCTCCTGTCAGTCGTCCCGAAACGTATCGGGGGCGAGCCCGTGCTTTCTGAGTAGTGCGTAAAAATCCGCCCGGTATTTTCCGGCCATTTTAGCGGCCTGGCTGATATTGCCCTTGGTGAGCTCCAACAGCTGAACGATATAATTTTTTTCGAAGGCTTCCTTGGCATCCTTCAATTGGGGGATCCCATCGGCGCTTACCGTTTCGGTTGGAATGAGATCATTGGTAATGACGGGCCCATCTGCCATGGCAACGGCGTATTCGATGGCATTCTCCAGTTCGCGAACGTTTCCCGGCCACGGGGCGGACAACAGCTGCTGAAGAGCCCCGGGCGAAAACTCCTCGATGACCTTTCCGTTTTCCCTGCAGATTCGTTCTAAAAAGTGTCTTGCCAGGGGCAGGATATCCTCCCTGCGTTCCCTCAGGGGAGGCAGTTTGATCGGGATCACATGAATCCGGTAGAACAAATCCTCCCTGAATCGGCCGTCTTTGACGCATTGCTCCAAATTGCGGTTGGAGGCGGCAATGATTCGGGTGTCCACCTTGACGGTTCGGGAACTGCCCAGGGGGTAGAATTCCTTCTCCTCCAGAATTCTCAAGAGTTTGGCCTGCATGGTGAGGGGCATCTCCGATATTTCATCGAAAAAGAAGCTGCCCCCGTGAGCGCTGGCAAAGTGTCCGATGCGTTTTCGATCCGCCCCGGTAAACGCCCCTTTCTCATAGCCAAGTAGCTCGCTTTCCAGAAGGGTTTCAGGAATGGCTGCGCAATTGATGGCGACAAAGGGTCCGTCTTTCCTGGGACTGACCAGGTGAAGGCTTTTGGCGATGAGCTCTTTGCCGGTGCCGCTCTCCCCCTGGATGTAGACATTGGCGTCGGTCTCCCCGGCCATGGTGACCTGTTCCATCACCCGTCGCATTTGATCGCTGCGAGCCACAATCCGATCGAAACCATACTGTTCCTTGACCATCGACCGCAGTCGTCTGACCTCACGGCTCAGACGGCTTTTTTCAAGGCAACTGTCGATTTGAATCAACAGCTCTTTGCCGTCGAAGGGTTTGGTCAGGTAGCTGCAGGCCCCTCGCTTCATGGCATCGACTGCGCTGTGAATGGTGCCGTAGGCGGTCAGAATGATGGCGGACAGGTGGGGGTGATTCTGCTGTAGCCGTTCCATAAGGTCGACACCGTTGTCGTTTCCCAGTTTAAAGTCGATGACCGCCAGATCGATATGGGCGCCGACAGCCTTGTCGAGGGCGTCGGCAGCGCTGCCGGCGGTTAATACCCGGTAGCCCGCGGAGGCCAGGCGCATTTCGATGACCTTTAAAATGCTGGCATCGTCGTCTACCGCCAGTATGGAAGTCGGTTCTGAAGTCATGGTCTCAGCGGGGGGGCGGGCTCTTGGGGGTGAGGGGATCCTCCGCCCCCAGATCGACCGCCTTTAGTTGTTCGATCTGTTCCTCCAATGCCTTGATCTTTCTGAGACGGCGGGAAAGCTCGCGATTCAGGCCTTGAATCATTTTGGCGTCCGTCCCGGTTTTTTTGCGAAGGCCGATTAGTTCCTCAAGAACAGCAGACCACGCCCGGGCCTCACTCGCCAGAGGGGATTCGGGGAACTCGGTCGCCAGGGCCTCGAAGGACGTCAGTGCCTCTGTTGGATCCGCCGCCGGGTTGCCCGGGTGGAGCGCTGCCAGCCCGGAAAGGTACAGGGCCCGATCACCAAGGGATTCCCTGCAGCAGTCCAAAACCCTGGCGGCGCCGGAAAGGGCGCCGGCGGTATCGCCGCTGTCGAGTTGGGCCTCGGCAGCGGCGAGGATAGCAGTGCCCCCCAGCGTCGGTGACATCGCCTGCCGGCGTCCGGAAAGGGCGTCGGCGGCATCGCCATCATCTGCTCGAGCCTCGGCGGCATCCTGGCCGACCATGCCGCTGGGTGCCGAGGTCGATGACGAAAGATGCTGGCATCCGGAGAGCCAACCCATCATCCAAAGCAGACCGGCAATGTAAAATGAAAGGTGCTTCCGTGGCCGGTTTGGCTGTCGACCCATATTTCTCCTCCATGAGCCGTGACGATATGCTTTGCAATCGGCAGACCCAAGCCTGTTCCTCTGGTGGTGCCTTTTCGCGTTTCGATTCGATGGAATTTATCAAAAATGCGCTTCAGGTTCTCGGGGGCGATGCCGCAGCCGGTATCGGCCACCGCCACCTGGACATAACGATTGCTGCCGGGAGGGGAGAATATCTGAACCGTTACGGAGCCATTGGCATCGGTGAATTTTAACGCATTTCCTATCAAATTTTCAAGCAATTGCAGAACCCGTTCCTCATCGGCGGTCACGGGGGCGATGGGTCCTTTGGGTTCCACCGCTATGGCAATGGATCGAGTGCTGGCAATGGGTGTCAATCGGTAAACCGCATGATGGGCCAGGTTGACCAGGTCGGTTTTTTCAAACCGATAGTCCATCATCCTGGCTTCCATCCGGGAAAGATCCAGAATCCGGTTGACGGATACGATAAGCCGCTCACATTCCGCCTGGACGATAGACATCAATTGGGCGCGATTTTCAGGGCTGTCGTCCACTGTGCCTTCCAATAGCATGCCGGATGCCTCACGTATTGCGGTCAATGGGGTGCGAAGCTCATGGGAAACATGGCTGACGAAATCCGCTTTCAGATCATCCAATTCCTTGAGCCGCTCGCACATGGCATTGAAGTCGTCCGCCAGCTGACGGATTTCGAGGGGAGCGGTAATGCCCTCGATGGTGTCGAAGCGCCCCTCGGCGATGGTTCGGATTTTCTGCTGGAGCAGGACGATCGGTCTGACGATGCGCCGGGTGGTCAAAAAGGAGATGCCCAGGCCGACCGCAATGCTCAGGATGGCCAGCCCGGTGGTCACCCGGATCACCTGGGCACTGATGGTACTCGAACGCCGAATGTTTTCGTCCCGTTTGGCATCAGATGCGTTGGCGATACTGCGAAGCGTAGCGGACAGGGAGCGGGTAATCACCTCGCGCTGTTCGGTATAGGCCGAGTCCGATGGAACGGATGGGCTGCCAACCCTTTGGATAAATGCCCTGAAATAGTCCCGACTCTGGTGTCGTGCCGTTTCGAACAGGTCGTTGGGGGGGGCTTTTTCCATCAACGCTTCCAGGCGCTTAAAATCCAGGTTGAATTCGGACCGGCGTTTAGCAAACAGGGCTTGGAAATCCTTGTCCCCGGAAATCCAGAATTTCTTTTCGATGCTGACCAGGGCGACCAGCTGGTCCGAGAGGGCATCGGCCAAACGGATGCTTTCCCCATGAACATTGGCGGCATCGAAGGTCAGTCGGTTGAGCTGGTTGAGTTGGACGGCCACGTAGATGCCCAGGCCGATCACCGGTAATATGATGGCGAAATACCCAAGAGTCAGGCGTTTGAAAATGGTTAACCGCATGGCCGTGAACCGTTGGAAAAGGGTGGAGGACGCCGGCGAGGATGGCAAGGATTTCCTAATATTCGGAAGTGTTGTCCCTTTTAATTCAGCCGATCGAAGAAGTCAAACACCGCCGTGGGGAGAATCGGGAAACCGATGGGGGGGTGACAGCGTTTCAGGGGTGGCTTACCGCCCATGATCCCGGGCAATGACAAAAAGGCCCAAGTGGGAGAAGGCGTTGGCCAGGGGACGAAGGGGTCGCGCCCTGCGCCACCGGGAATACATGAGAAAGGTTTCCTGAACGATGCGGATGCCTTCTTCGGCGCAAAAACACCTGAAATCCTTTATGGTCAGCACTCGGATATTGGGGGTGTCGTACCACTCGAAGGGAAGGGCGGGGCTCTTAGGGGCCCGTCCACGGGCGACCAGGCCCATGCGCAGCGCCCAATAGCCGAAATTGGGAAAACCGACGATGCCGAATCGTCCGATTCTCAGCATTTCCCGAATTGCCAGCACTGGGTTTTTCACCACTTGGAGGGTCTGATTCAGTATGACGTAATCTCGGGAACCGTCGGGGAAGTCGGCAAGCCCTTCATCCAGATTTCCCTGATAGACCGGGACCCCTAACTCGATGCCGCGAATTAGGCGTTCTCCGGAAATATCCACCCCCATTCCGTCCACGGCCTTGAGTCTGAGAAGTTCCTTGAGCAGTGTGCAATCGCCACAGCCTAAATCCAAAACCCTGGAGCCTTCCGGGATCCAACTGACAATGATGTCCCGATCGGTTTGGGACAGGCTGTTGATGTAGTTGGGTCGGGTTCGCTTTCCCTTCATGATCGTTCAAGTCCCCTGAGAAAAGCGGCAACAATCCGCGCCAACCTGTCTTCTTCGATGAGAAACGCATCGTGTCCGTAGGGTGAATCCACGTCCAGGAAGGTCACTTTTTTCCCCGCGGATATCAGTGCGCTGACCAGTTCCCGGGATTGTGCCGTAGTGAAATGCCAGTCCGAGCTGTAGGACACGATCAGATACCTTGCGGAGGCCTCGGTGAACGCGTTTTTCAACGGCCCATAGGATCGGGTCACATCGAAATAGTCCATGGCCTTGGTGATGTAGAGATAACTGTTGGCATCGAACCGTTCGGTGAACCGGGCACCTTGGTAGTTGAGGTAGCTCTCGATGGCAAATTCGGTTGACATGTCATAGCTGAGCCGGTCGGCGGACTGGAGTCGCCGGCCGAATTTGGAGTCGAGGGACAATTCCGAAAGATAGGTGATGTGTGCCACCATTCGGGCGATGGCCAGACCTTTTAGAGGCCCTGGTGTTCCGTAATAGTGCCCCCCCTTCCAGTCGGGGTCGGAGGTGATGGCATTGCGTCCGGTGGCGTTGAAGGCGATCCCCTGGGTGGAGAGCCGGGCGGCCGATGCGATGCAGATGACCGATGACACCCGATCCGGATATCTGAGGGACCATTCAAGGGCCTGGAAACCACCCATGGACCCCCCGACGACGCAGAGCAGCCTGGGGATGTCCAAGTGGTCGATCAAGTGGTGCTGAGCGGTGACCATGTCGCCGATCGTAACGATGGGAAAATCGGTACCGTAAGGTTTCTGTGTGCTGGGATTGATGGATCCGGGGCCGCTGGAACCCCTGCATCCGCCGATGACGTTGGAGCAGATAATCCAGTATTTCCGGGTATCGAATGCCTTGCCGGGACCGATCATGCCGTCCCACCATCCGGTCCGCCGGTCATTGGGGGAACGATACCCGGCGGCGTGGGCATCGCCGGACAGGGCATGGCAGACGAGAACGGCGTTCGATCGATCGTCATTGGGTTCTCCGTAAGTCTCATAGGCGATGTCCACGGGTCCCAGGCAATGGCCGGAATCGAGAGAGATGGGGGCCTCCTCGCTGCCAAAGCTGAAACGGTGTTCCTCCACCAGGCCGACGGAATCCTTGTCCATGGCGCTCCTGGGGCTCTTGCCCTGATCGTTATCGTTTCCGGTTAGGCCGGCAGTCATTGGAAGGATAGGCTCATATCCGATGGGCCGCGGTAGTGCAAGACCTCCGGCAAGTGGGAGTGCCGGCGGCAGGGGTCTTGTTCATTCAGGTCCGTTTCGATGATACCCCACCGGGCCGGCTGCCATGATAAGCTGTTAATCAATCAGCTGCATCCAGCGCCTGCAGCCAGGGCCTGGTCCAGGTCGGCGATGATGTCGTCGATATCCTCAATACCCACACTGAGTCGAATAAAATCCGGTGTGACGCCGGCCGCCTGTTGTTCGGTTTCAGAGAGTTGTTCATGGGTGGTCGACGCCGGATGAATGACCAGGCTTTTGGCATCCCCAATGTTCGCCAAATGACTGAACAACTTGACGCTTTCGATACATTTCACGGCAGCCGTTTCTCCGCCCCGAATTCCGAACCCCACCAATGCCCCCTGTCCCTTGGGCAGGTATTTTTCTTTGAGTGCATAGGTGGGAGAGGACTCGAGTCCGGGATACCGCACCCATTCGACGCAGGGGTGACTCTCGAGAAATCGGGCAACGGTCATGCTGTTTTCCGAATGCCGCTCCATTCTCAGATGAAGGGTTTCCAATCCCTGGAGGAACATCCATGCATTGAAGGGGCTGATGGCAGCCCCCATGTCCCTCAGCCCCAGAACCCTGGCCCTCAAAATAAACGTCATCGGACCGAATGTCTCGAGAAACCGTAGGCCGTGATAGGCTGGCTCCGGCTCCGAAAAATGCGGGAATCGTCCGGAACTCGACCAGTCGAAGGCTCCTGAATCGACAATGACTCCGCCGATGGACGTGCCGTGACCCCCAATGAATTTGGTGGCGGAATGGACCACCACAGCCGCACCGAATTCAACGGGGCGTGTCAGATAGGGCGTGGTGACGGTATTGTCGACAACGGTGGGGATCCCCAACCGGCGACCAATGGCTGCGACGCTCTCGATGTCCACGATGTCGAGCTTGGGGTTTCCGATGCTTTCGATAAAGAACGCCCGGGTGCGGTCGGTCACTGCCGATTCCCATGCATTCATATCCGACGGGGAAACGAACACTACCCGAATGCCCAGATTTTTCAGCGTGTGCTTGAAGAGGCTGACGGTGCCCCCATATAGATCGGTGGAGGCAACGATTTCGTCTCCGGCTTTGGCCAGAGTCAGCAGCGTCAGGGTAATCGCCGCCTGGCCTGAGGCCACAGCCAGGGCGCCAACGCCCCCCTCCAGATCTGCCATCCGCTTTTCAAATACCTCGGTGGTGGGGTTCATGATGCGTGTGTAGATATTTCCGAACTGTCGCAAACCGAAAAGCTCGGCGGCATGCCCCGTGTCATCGAAGGTATAGCTGGCGGTCTGGTAGAGGGGGACGGCTCTGGAATGGGTTTGAGGGTCCGGCTCATGTCCGCTGTGAATGGCCTTGGTCGCAAACTTTTTTTTCACATCTGTCATGTGGCCTCCTTGGCACGGTGGTCTCGGAGCACGGAACCGTGCCCGGAATACCTATAGAGGGCAAGTCCACCGGATTTGTCAGGAACCGGAGCAGTGGACCTCCGGGTCTCCGCCGGTTGTGAATTTATCTATCAGGTATCGGATGGTTTTTGCCGATAAAGGGTATGGGATTCCTCGGGCAGGGTTGCCCCTGCTCCCGGCATTGGGTGCGATTACGGATTCTACCTCCGGGGGATGGCAATGACCCGTCTGCGGGGCAACGGCTTCAGTCACCCAATAAATTTCCCACTAATTCACCAAAATAATGGCATTTGGATAACTTGCAATCCCGGCCCGGAATTGCAGGGGAAACTGATTGACAACGGGGCTCCCGGGAAAGGCTTCGCGGAACCGACATGATCGACCATATGGGTCAGATGTGATGATATAGTCCCCTCAGCGCCAAACCTGCCGAAAGGCGGGGACGGAAAGCCACGGGTCTTGAAAGAGACAGCCGGGTTGCCTGGAAACGCGGATCTTGCCGAATGACTCGGGACGAACGGGTGCATTCGGTTTTTTTTCGACGTTGAAACCAGCCACTGTAAATGAAACCGATTCGACGATCCTACACCCTATTGCTGCTGGTGCTCACCCTCGGCATCGCCATGGCCTGCTGGAGCGAATGGAGGCCTCTTCGCAGGCTGGAAACCCTGGTTTTTGATCGGCTCTCAATGTTGAGACCGACACCAGGGGGAGGATCCGTCGTTCTTGTTGCCATCGATGATGAAAGCATCCACCGCAAAGGCGGGTGGCCTTGGCCCAGAGAGGATATCGCGGCAGTTATCGATCGGTTGTCGGCAGCCGGCGCCAAGGCCATCGGACTGGAGATGCTCCACCCGGCAAAGGCTGCCGATCGCCCAATCGATGTCGCCTCTGGTAACTATTCCGGCACCCCTTTTTACCGTCCTGTCCCATTGGGGTCCACTGCCGGTGACCAAGAGTTTCATCTTCGATACCGGCGCGACGGGGACCATCGGTTGATGGAGGCAGTCCGTTCCGCCTGCAATCTCGTGTTGCCCCTTCGCCTCATCGATGGGAACAAGCGACCCGGTGATCCTCGAATCGCTGCCCTGATTCGGATGCATTCCCTGCCACTGGTCGACAGGACCGAAGGGGGCATACCGTCGGTGACCCGTTGGGTGTCGGGGATCAATGTCAAGGTGGGCACGGAAGGGGTCTCGACGGCGATCGTGGCCCCGTATTCGGATCTATGTGGAAAGGCCGGGGGGCTGGGCCATGTCAATGGCTCCACCGATGCGGATGGTCGATGTCGGTTCGATACCCTACTGATTCCGTTTCGGGACCGACTGGTGCCGAGCTTTGCCTTTCAACTTGCGATAAAAGCCATGAATGGAGACATCCGGCGGCTGTCCATTCACTCGCCGGGTCCGTCGGCAAGGTCACTGGATATCGGAGCGACTCGAATTGGTGCAGACCGGTTTTTTCGGTTCTATTTCGACGCTAGCCGTGTGACCGATCGATTTGAGGAGGTCTCCTTCGTCGATGTCCAGGAGGGGCGCATCGACGACGGGGTGTTCCAAGATCGCGTCGTGCTGATCGGTCCAACGTCGGCGATGATCACGGAATTGCTGACGGGGCCCCTCGATCAGCGGGGGGCCTCAGTTCAGTTTTCTGCCGCCGCCGTGGACGGATTGATCCGGGGTGTTTCCATCCAGAGGCCGCCCTGGGCGATCGCCATCGAATTGGGTGCACTGCTTTACGTCGCCTTTTTTCTTTGGGCGGTAATTCCCCGGGTTCAGAAGCGGATCGGCGGATTGATACTGGGTGCGTTTTTAATTGTATGGACAGCGGTCGTGGTGACGCTCTTCAAGGTACACGGGCTCTGGCTCTTTTGGTTTCCCCCCGTGATTCTGGGATTGGGAGGGACTTTGATGGCCTTTCGGCGTCAGCGTGCGATTGCGCTCTATCACAGGAACGCCGAACTCACCCGGACATTGGCCGTCGTCTACCAGGCCCAGGGGCAGCTTGACATGGCCGCCGAACAGTTGCTTGCCGGTCCGGTCGAGGATCGATCGATAAAATCCGCTCTATACCAATTGGGCATGGAACTGGAGCGGAAGCGGCTATACGACGGCGCATTGAAACTCTATGACCATCTGCTGAGGTTTGGCCGATACCGGGATGTTCGTCAGCGAGTGCGACAGATTCGGTCGGCTGGAGCGACCGTCACCGCTGACGGGGAGTCCCTGAGCGCCGGAACCCTCGTATTGACGGATGGTCCCTCCCGGCCGACCTTCGGCCGCTATGAGATTTTATCCGAGCTTGGACAGGGTGCTATGGGAACCGTTTTTCTGGGTAAAGACCCCAAGATCAACAGGGAAGTCGCCATCAAGACCCTGGACTATCGATCGATTCCCTCCGGTGAACTGGCAGACATGAAGGCACGGTTTTTCAGGGAGGCCGAGGCCGCCGGAAAACTATCCCACCCGGGTATCGTGACGATCTACGACGTGGGGGAAGAGCACGACATGGCTTATATGGCCATGGAACGGCTTGACGGCGAAGAGTTGACTGTTTGGTGCACTGGGGAGAAGCTCCTGCCGGTAAGCCGGGTGGTAGCGGTGATGACCGCCGTAGCGGACGCTCTCGATTATGCGCACCGGGAAGGAGTGGTGCATCGGGATATCAAACCCGCCAACATCATGGTGCTCAAAACCGGGGGGGTCAAAGTGGCCGACTTTGGCATTGCGCGCATCATGGACCATTCCAAGACCAAGACCGGAATCGTTATGGGCACCCCGTACTACATGTCTCCGGAGCAGATTGCCGGTAAGAAGGTGGATGGTCGTTCAGATCTCTTTTCGCTGGGCGTGGTCTTCTATGAAATGCTGACCGGTAAACGGCCGTTTTCCGGGGAGAGCATGACCGCCCTGATGTACGCCATCTCGAAATCCCCCCTCACCCCCCTGGTTCAATTGCGGCCGGATCTGCCCGAGTGCTGTGTAGAGATCGTGGAGCGGCTGTTGAGGAAGGGTGTGACCCGCCGGTTCAAAAGCGCCGGAGTGCTGGCCGAAAAGCTCCGGGTTTGCCGCAGCAACGTCGGGCATTGAATACGGAAGCCTTTTTTCCTCATGTCGGCAATCGCGGTAGTGTTCTTACAGACGGGACGTTACGGGACGGATTGTCGGCTCCCGTGTCGGGACCAACGAGGGCTCGATCGTTCATCGGAAACGCCAGCGATGGGCGCCGACCCCTGAAGACCTTAAAAAGGAGACAGTCGATGCTGAAAATTTCCCTCGAATTCAATGGCAAGGTAATTGATTCCTGCGCGATGGACAAACCTGAAGTGCTGATCGGTCGAAACAGTGGCAACGACATCGTGATCGACAACCTATCCGTGTCCGATCGACACGCCCGTATCGTCAAGGAAGGCAGTCAGTACATCCTTGAGGATCTGGGCAGCACCAACGGCACTTTTTCCGGGGTTCGCAAGATCAAACGGATGGCATTGGGCGGCAACGAGGATGTGGTCAAAATCGGCAAGCATCACCTGAAACTCCAGGTCACGGATCCCAAGGTATCTTCACCGGATTTTCAGCGCACCATCAAGGTTGACACGGGGGGGATCTAACCGTCTATAGTGGGGCATTCAGATGCGGTCCGACCGTTGGGATACCGCCCATCGGTTGCCGATGCGATCATACCCTGATGGAGATGCCGAATGCCCCGTTTGCCCATTTCCGATCCCCTTGCCCGAACGGTCATAGACTCCCTGTCCGCCCATATTGCCATTTTGGATGCGGACGGCGCCATCATTGACGTCAACCGCGCGTGGAAGGCTTATGCCATTGCCAATGGGGCTGATGAGAAAGCGGATTTTTTAGGGATCAACTACCTTGACGTCTGTGATGCAGCAGCGGGCCCCGGGGCCTCGGATGCCCGTGCCGTCTCCGAAGGGATTCGCAAGGTGGCAGGAGGCGAGCAGGACTCCTTTCTCTACGACTATCCCTGCCACTCACCGGAGGGCAAGCATTGGTATTACATGAGGGCTATCCGCATGACCGGGGAAGGACCAATGCGGATCGTGGTCAGCCACGAGGACATTACCGCTTTAAAACTCACCGAGGAAGCCCTGAGGAGAAGCCAGCAACGTCTACAATCTCAGAAAATGAGCCTCCAAGAGGCCAATATCGCCTTGAAAGTACTGCTAAAGCAACGGGAGGAGGACCGGGAGGAACTGGAGCGAAAGGTGCTGGTCAACATTAAGGAATTGGTGCTGCCCTATGTGGAAAAGAT
The DNA here is from genome assembly GCA_942491115.1 of uncultured Desulfobacteraceae bacterium. Lineage (GTDB taxonomy): Bacteria > Desulfobacterota > Desulfobacteria > Desulfobacterales > UBA5852 > CALNZV01. The sequence continues at coordinate 111,364 of CALNZV010000020.1, read as the reverse complement.
GAAAAGTGCCCGCCTGAATCCCAGGGACCGGACCCTCGTTCAAATCATCGACACCCATCTGAGGGACGTGATATCGCCTTTCCTTCAAAAACTCTCCAACATGGATATCCTGCTGACACCCCAGGAGATTCATGTGGCGGGTCTGGTCAAAGACGGCCTTTCCAGTAAGGAGATTGCCGACCTGCTTCACATTTCAGTTGCCACGGTACAATTTCATCGAAAAAGCCTGAGAAACAAATTGGGGCTTCAAAACCGCCGGATTAATCTGAGAACCTACCTGATGTCCCAATCCTGACGTCGCCCGGCGGCTATCGTTGTATTCTCTGGGGCCTGCCGTGTTCCGTCGACTCATCGGGCCACCATTGCCCGCATCATGTCGCCGGCGTTTTCGGCATGATCTGCTATGGAGCCGATCAATTCGGCCAGGCGGATGGTATGAAAAACGGTTACCGGATCGTCTTTTATCTGGAATGTTTTAGCCTTCAGGCCCTCTTCGATCTGGTCGGCGTCGTGTTCCTGGTCCCTGATGGAGCGGATGATTTCTTTGACGGCAACCCGGCGGCGTTCGGCATAGGTCTTGAAATAGAGGCGGGCTTCGCTCACCATCCGGTGCAGTTCGTCGATGGGGTCGATGACGGCGTCGACGAGCAGCAGTACGTCCTTCTTGAGGGACTCCGGGACACCGGTATCGACGCGGAAAGAGACCCAGTCCAGAACGTCCTGCACACTGTCGAGAACGCTGTCCTGCTCCCGCAGATAGCGAAAGAGTTGGAATTTGTCCACCGGCAGAAGGGTCCCTTTAGGGATGTGGCCCCGGATCCGGCGTTTGATGGCATCTGCCTGGTGCTCCTGTTCATTGACCTGGGCCCTGAGATCAGCAAATTGCTCGCATCGCCGGGATACATGACACTCCATGGCCTGCTGGAAAATCCATGCACAGTCCTTGACGGTTTCTGCATGCTCCTGAATCCCGTCGAACGGCGACGTCACGAAAAGGGATAGAAATGGAATGCGCATAACTTGCCCCTCGCTAAAGAAAGGTGTGAAAAATTTTGAATAATACCATGGCGGATACGGCGGCTGCGGGAACCGTGAGAACCCAGTAGATCATGATTTGAAAGATGATCCGAAAATCCACCGCCTCGATGCCGCGGGCCAGGCCGACGCCCATGACCCCCCCGACGGCAGCGTGGGTGGTGGATACCGGCAGGCCGAGTTTCGAGGCGATCAGCACCGTCGTTGCCGCCGCAAAGTCAACTGAAAACCCCCGGGTATTGGTGAGAGTGGTAATCCGTCGACCAATGGTGTCCATTACCCGGTGACCTGCCATAGCGATGCCGCAAGCAATGCCGAAGCCCCCGAACAGGAGAAGAAAGAGGGGTACCGGAACCTGGGTGCCGACATTGCCGGTTTTGACCAGGAAATAGATGACTGCCAGGGGACCGATGGCGTTGGCTACGTCGTTGGCACCCTGGGCAAGGGCGACATAGCATGACGTACCGATCTGAATACGGCGGAATACCTCTTCCGCCAGATGGTTGTCAGCACGTCGAACGGCCCGCGTGAGGGCGATTCGGCTCAAGGCACCCAGAACGAAAGCCCCCGACAGGGCGACGACGACGGCGGTCAGGGTTCCCATTGCGAGGGTCTTGCCGACGGGGGTCTTGAACAGAAAAGAGAGAATCACCACGAATACGGCAGCTCCTGCAAACCACGGGGAGTGCCGTATCGCCAAGTCTCCGGGATCGGGTCTTGATAGGATGAGTCGCACGATCACCTTGAAGACGGCAAATCCGATAAACAGACTGAATATCGGCGAGATGATCCAGCTGAGAACCACCGCACCCAGTTTCAGCCAATTGACCACTGAAACCCCGCCGGCCATGATTCCGAAACCGATCATGGCGCCGACAATGGAATGGGTGGTGGACACCGGCAACGATTTCCAGGTAGCAAAGGATACCCAGAGAGCAGCGGCCAGAAGGGCAGAGAAGGCCCCGATCAATGCGAGGTGGGGATCGGCCAGGACTTCGGCGGACACGATGCCCTTCCGGATCGTGTTGGTCACATGGGAGCCGATAAACGCCGCCCCGACGATGTTCAAAATACCGGCAATAAAAACCGCCTGACGGATCGTGATGGCCTTTGCGCCCACGGCGGACGCCATCGAGTTGGCCACATCGTTGGCTCCGATGTTCCAGGCCATGTAAAAGCCGAAGACATATCCTGCCAGAAGAAGAATGAATTCCTGTGACATCACACCACCGCTATGACATCATTGAGACATCGGTTCATTTGGTTATCGGGAGGGTCTGAGGCTTGAGCGGCAGCCGGATGTCAAATCGGCTGCCCTCGCCCGGGGTGCTGTCGACCGTCACCTGTCCGCCGTGGGCAAGGGCGATATGCTTGACAATGGCAAGGCCCAGTCCCGTGCCCCCGCTATCCCGGCTCCTGGCCTTGTCGACACGGTAAAACCGTTCGAAGAGGCGTGGCTGATGCTTCGCCGGAATGCCGATACCGTTGTCTTCCACCTGAAGCACCAGATTCTGTGGGTCGCTTCGGGCGCTGACGCGGATCGTGCCCCCCGCTTCGGTGTAATTGATGGCGTTGTCGATGAGATTCGAAAGGGCACGTTCAACCATTAGACTATTAATGGTTCCGGTCAGACTGGCTGGGCATTCGCTATGAATCTGGATTTCTTTTCGGTCCGCCTTTTCCCGGCAGGCGGCTATCGAGCGATCGATAAGCGGCAGCAGAGGGCTGGTTTGCCGTTCGATGTCGTCGGTCTCTATCCCCTGCTCGATGTGAGAGAGGCTGATCAGATCCTCAATAATGGCGATCAGCCGTTCCACATGGCGCTGGATGATGCCCAGAAAGCGGCGGTTTTCATCGGGGTCGAGACGGCCGTCGTCGATGAGGGTTTCCACGAATCCCTTAATGGCGGTAATCGGTGTCTTCAACTCGTGGGAGACATTGGCGGCAAACTCTTTTCGGATGGTTTCAAGGGATTTGAGACGCGTGACGTCATCGAGAACGAACAAGGTGCCCACGTGACGGTTTTCCCCATCCTGAAGGGGAGCGCCGTGAACCCTTACAAAGCGCTCCCGGTCCAGAAAAAGGGTGATGTCCCCTTGAACCGTTTCAGCGGTGGCCAATGCATTCTGAACCAGCTTTTCGAACTCGGGGCTGCGGATGATCTCCTGGAGGTTGCGACCGACCAGGTGGTTTTTCTCGGCGGTCAACAGCCGTTCGACCGCTCGATTGCTGAAGACCACCTTTTCGTTCTGGTCGATGGCCAATACCCCTTCGGTCATGCTGGATAAGAGGGCCTCCAGGTCGCTTCGTTGACGAACGATGGTTTGGATCCGGTTTTCCAGCTTTTCAGCCATCTGATTCATCGATTCGGCCAGGGTGGCCATTTCCTCGGATGTGGGAATCGGCAGTCGGTGATTGAGATCGCCTGAAGAAAAGCGGTCGGCACCTTTCTTGAGCTCTTCGACCGGCCGGCTGATCCGTTTGGCCACCATCAGGCTGATGGGGAGTATGGCGATGGCGATGGCGACCGCCCCGAGGATGATGCGCCACTGAATGCCGCGCAGTTCATCGTCAATGGAGGAGACGGATACTGAAGTTCTGAGGGTTGCCGCCACCTGACCGTTTTGGATCATAGGAATGGCCACGTAGATCATGCGCTGGATAAGAGTGGTGCTGTAGCGGGTGGAAGTGCCGACGCTTCCCCCGATGGCGGTCTTGACTTCCGGCCGATCCGCATGGTCCTCCATTAACCGGGGATCGTTGAAGGAGTCGCCGATCACCCGGCCCGAGGTCAATATCACGGTTACCCGGATACCCGAAGCGCTTCTGGCCTGACGACAGATTCGTTGAACGCCTTCAAGGTTGCCTTCAGCCAAGGGACCCGAAATGCTATGTTCAAGGAGTTTGGCGGTCCGCTCCAGGTGGGCGGCCATCCTCTCGACATTGAATTGGCGCATGGTGGCCGACATATAGACCGTGGCTGCGGCGAGGCAAAACAGGACAACTCCCGTCACATACGGGTAGATCTGCCACACCAGCGGTCTCTTTTTCGGCACCGAGGCCTCCTAATTAATAGCGAGTCTTGAAGCGAGTGGGGCTGTCCTAACATATTTCTAACCATTTGAGGAGCGATGAATACCGTTGACCGGGCTGGGACTTTGAACGGGGCAGAACACGATGGGGCTTGCCCAAGGGCATGAACGGGCTATACCCTATAATTTCTGGTCAGCCGGCCACCGACGATCGAACCACCAGGGTGGAATGCGCATTCTGGCGCCAGGTCCCCTGGGTTCCAAGTCGATGGGTAACCAATAGGGGGCAGGGCTGCCCTCATTCTATCATCCTTTTTCAGCTGCAGGCGGTCACGCAATGACAGAATCGCCCATCATCGAGGTTGAGGATCTGGTCAAGCACTTCAACGGCCTGAAAGCGGTCGACGGGATCTCGTTTTCGGTTCGAAAAGGAGAATTCTTCGGCCTTCTGGGCCCGAACGGGGCCGGGAAAACCACTACTATCCGGATGCTCTATGGGTTTTCACCTCCGACCGGAGGAATGCTGAGGCTTTTTGGAATGGATATACGCAGGGACTGGCGGAAGATCAAAGCGCGCATCGGGGTTTGCCAGCAGGACAACACCCTCGATCCCGATCTCAGTGTGGGGCAGAATCTGATGATTTACGCCTCCTATTTTTCCATGTCCCGTATAGAGGCCCAACACCGGACCGATGAACTGCTCGACTTCTTCGCCCTTTCCCATCGCAGAAACGACCGGGTGATGGATCTGTCCGGAGGCATGGCCAGACGACTCATTCTGGCCCGGTCCCTCATCAACGATCCCGATATTTTGGTATTGGACGAACCCACGACGGGGTTGGACCCCCAGTCCCGACACCAGTTGTGGGAAAAACTGGATATCCTGAAAGACGGAGGATTGACCGTTCTCATGACCACCCATTACATGGAAGAGGCCTCCCGCCTCTGCGATCATCTCGTCATCATCGACCATGGTCGAATCCTCGTAGCGGGCAGTCCGAAAGCCCTTATTTCGACCCATGCCGGCAGCCAGGTCATCGATATCCAGGGTCCGTCCGCCGACCTGGTGGCTTTCGTGGCGACCCGGCGGATCGAGCACGAAAACTTAGGAGACCGGCTGATTCTTTACACCCCCGAGGGATCCGACCTGGATCGCGAGATTCGGGATCATTTCTGTGTCGGCACCTGTACCTTCCGCAGCAGCACCTTGGAGGATGTGTTTTTACGGTTAACGGGAAGGGAGCTTCGGGAATGATGCATCCCAATACCTTTTCTTATCGGTTTCTGAAGGTCTGGCGACGAAACCTGATGACCTACCAGAAGATATGGAAGGTGAACTTTTTGACCCCTCTTCTGGAGCCTCTTTTTTACATCCTGGCGTTCGGCATCGGCTTTTCGGGACTGATCGACGAGGTTCGCTACGGCGGGGAAACCTTCGCCTACCCTAACTTCATCGCACCGGCGCTCATTGCAACGGCGGCCATGAACAATGCCTTCTTTGAAACCACCTACGCGTCGTTTGTCCGGATGTACTATCAGAAGACGTTCGACGGAATGCTCGCCACCCCATTGTCCCTCGAGGAGATCATCGTCGCCGAGATCTTCTGGAGCGCGACCAAGTCCGTGGGCGCCGTGACCATCATGACCCTGGTGCTCGGGGTGACGGGGTTCATCGCATTTCCCTCCGGCCTCCTTTTGATACCGATTGCCTTTCTGGGCGGCATCGCTTTCGGAGCCGTCGGCATGTTTTTCACGGGGATCATTCCCTCGATCGACATGTTTAACTTGCCCATTTTCCTCTTCATCACCCCGATGTTCCTTTTCAGCGGGACCTTTTTCCCGGTTTCCAACCTGCCCGCCGGGGTTCGGCCACTGGCCATGGCGTTTCCCCTCCATCACCTCGCCGAACTGTCGCGGTGGTGCAGCCTGGGAACCAACGAGACTGCCCCATTGCTCAGCATCCTGTTTCTGATTGTTTTTTCGGCGGGGTTCGTCGCACTATCCCTAAAGGCAATGAGGAAGCGGCTGATCCATTAGGCTCCGGGTCGGTGAATCCTGGTCACGGGGCCGGCGTCCGGTATGTCATTTGACTTCCTGGAGGCGACCCTTTACCATTACCGTCGACGGATGCTCCCGTAGGTTCGGCGGAGACCGAGCCGATGTCGACCCCAAGGTGGAGGCAGTTAATGACCCGGAAAAGAGGAGCAGGGGTTTTGGCCGTTTCCATGATGCTGAGCGTGTTTATGACAGGCTGCCCTGTGCTGTGGACCGGGGGAGCCGTCATATCGGCAACGGCCTATGTGCTGGGGGAACTCAGATCCGATATAGACGGCTCTCCGGAAACAGTGGTCGAGGCCGCGGTCAAGGCCATGGAAGAGATGATGTGGACGACGGATATCGTCAGGTCATCGGACAAGGCCGGCTACATTCGGGGTATGACCATCGACGGCGATGTCGTGAATGTAGAAATTAAACGCAGATCCTACTCGGTCAGTAAAATCGGTATCCGGATCGGCTTTATGGGTGACCAGGAGACGAGCCGCGCCCTCTTGGAGCAGATTGAAAAACAGCTGGATAAGGGCGGGATCGAAGGGCGGCCTCCAAAACTGACTGAAGACGGTGCGGTCTGAACCGTTTGTTATCTGGAAGTGGCTGACACGGCTGATTCCGCTACTCTCAGCAATCTTATTCAGGGGCCCCGCACCGACCCCGTCGAAACACCTCGGACATCCAATTCCATGACGACCCGTTTCATCATCACGGCATCCTCTACCGGGTGAGGAGACTCACAAATGAGTCGAACACCGGAGGAGGACGAAAAAAGGGCTTCGGCAAGAGGCCTGAAAAATGCCTCTGTGGTATCGAGATGTTTCTTCTCCCCTTTCGGGCCGACCGCGATGCCTGAAAAATGGGCATGAAATTCCCCAGGCAGCTGAGCAATGACTGCCCCATAATCGATCTGGCCCTGCTGGCGGGCATATAAATGAGCAAAATCTGCGGTAATGCCGCAGCCGGTATCCGCTCGAAGGGCCAGAATTTCCTCGAGAGAGCCGAATTGGGAGGGTTTGCCTGTGATTTCAGGGCAAAGACGAACCCGCCAGCAGGACTTTTCGATGACGTCCTGAATGCGTTCGATCTCTCGTCGGATGAGGCGATAGACGACAGCCTCGGAACGGCCTTGATAGAAGCCCGGATGAAACACCACCGGTCCTGCGCCCATCAGGTGAGCCCGATGGCAGGTATCCAAAAGCCGCTGCCGGCTGGCCGATACCTTCTCTGGTTCCCTGCTTGCGAGGTTGATATAGTAAGGGGCATGCACCGACAGACAGACGTTCAGTTCTCTAGCCAGATCCCCTGCCTGCTTCGCCAAGGACGCTTTCATGCGCACCCCATGGGTAAACGGGACTTCCATGCAGTCGAGACCCGCTTCGGCCACTGCCGCTATCCCGCTCAGGGTGCCTTTCCCCCCGCTGCCGGCGGGTCCGATCGCTATCATAGATTCTCTCGCTTCGACACGGTAATCCGAAAATGACTGGGATGGAGGCTCTACCCGTTCCCCTGACGTCTGGACAACTCCTGGCGGCGGCAGGATCTCGGAGCCAGGAACGATGATTTTTTGGGCAGTGTCGGCATCCAATCGAATGGCCGTTCGACGGCCGCTCCCGGCTTTCCCTAAAACCGCTTGGCGATGATCCGCATCTATACCTTGGTCAAATCATACACCATTTGTATGGCCCAGGGGGTCGAAAAAACGGCTGGACCCTCAGATGACGTTCCACCGGATCCGGTCGATGCCCTTGAATTCATCCATGGTGGTATCCTTCAGTCTTATCCATTCGAAATATCTCGATTCATATCGATAAAAAGCCATTATTGAGAATGACCCAGCGCCGTGGTCCCACGAGCATATCGCTTCTCAGAACCACTCTGATGCTAATGTGTCGGCTAGGGATGTCAAAGAGACGGTGGCTCCATGCTGACGAACATCGCCATCTGAATTGACGAATGCCTGTTTCCGAAGAATCCGGGATGCGGCCGGGATAGATCCCTGCTGGTCCTGCCCGCCCCTCAAGCCCGGCATGGAAAGGGCCGACGACATATGCACGTCCTTGAATTGAGAGGCGACGTCGATGATGACGGCTAATCCCCCTTCCAGGTATGGAAGGGATCGATCCAATTGCGGTCGGTCGGGGGAAGAGGCCGATAGGGGGTGGACCGTCCGCTTCAAGGGTGAGTGGGAAATGGTTGTGATGTCGTGAAAAGGGAATCGACGCCGATGAAGACACTGTTTCTGGAACTTGGTGAGAACGACTATCGCTTGAAGGTCGTCGCGCTGGGTGCCCTGGGCTACGCTTATATCCTTTGCGTATTGATCGTCGTGTTCTTGGCTGGCTGGGGGTTGGTTTCCCTTATCCTTAAGGGAAACGGGACGCTTCTGGTGCTCAAACTGGGGTTTCCATTGATGGTTTTGGTGGGGATGGTGCTTCGATCCCTGTGGGTGCGCCTGGATCCCCCGGAGGGCATTCCACTGTTGCGGTCCGATGCGCCTGATCTCTACTTGGAGATCGATGCCATCGGGAAAAAGCTAAAAGCCCCTCCGGTTCACGAGATACTGATAACGGGCGACCTCAACGCTGCATTGGTTCAGCATCCCAAACTTGGGATCATGGGGAGCCAACATAATTTTTTCATCATAGGACTTCCCCTCATGATGGCGCTTTCCCCTCAGCAGTTTCGCGCCGTTCTTGCCCATGAATACGGGCACCTGTCGGGGGAGGATGGAAAAATGGCTGCATGGATCTACCGGATGCGGCTTTCTTGGAGTCGATTGATGGCGTCCCTGGAGGAAAGCGATCACTGGGGGAAGGTGTTGTTTGTCCGCTTCTTCAAGTGGTATGCACCCTTTTTCAACCGGTATTCCATGGCCATGGCCCAGGAGCAGGAATACCGAGCGGACAGGGCGTCTGCCATGATTGCCGGCGCCAGCTCCGCGGCATCGGCTCTCGCCAACTGCGAGCTATGGGGCCGGTTTCTATCTGAAGAATTCTGGCCCGGCGTCCACCAACTGGCCGATCGAAAGGCCGACCCGCCAGAAACGGTCTTCAAAACCATGGCCTCGGCCTTCCGAAAGGGATTCCTTGGGGACAAGGGCCGTCAGTGGCTGGAAGCGGCTATGGCTGAAAAAACCGATTCAATGGACACTCATCCGTGCCTGAAAGACCGATTGGCGCCCCTTCATGGACGCGTCACCTTGGAAGCTCCGGTGGCAGATAGTGCGGCGAGCCGATGGCTGCCTGGGTTAGATGCCCTTCAGGCCGAGTTGGGCAGGCAGTGGCGCGAATCTGTTGCCGATCGATGGCAGCAGCGGTTTCAATACGTCAGAGACGCGAAGGCGACCTTTGAGACACTGCACAAAAAATCGAAATCCAAGGCGCTCTCTCTCCCGGATGCCTGGAGGCTCGCCGAATTGACCGAAATGTTTCAATCCGCCAAGGAAGCGTTCCCCCGCCACAAGCAGGTGCTGCGCCTGCACCCGGACCATCCTGGTGCTCTGTTTGCCCTGGGTCGAATCGCTTTGGCCAATGGCAATCCCGGTGGGGCTGATGTTATCGAGAAGGCCATGAACCTCGATTCCGATCTGATCGTCGAGGGGTGCCAGCGCTTGCGGTCGTTTTATACCGAAGGAGGAGACAAGAAGCGAGCCCGGATCTATGCCAACCGGGAGGCCAAACACCTCGAAATGTTGATGCTTGCCCGGGAGGAAAGGGCGTCGGTTCACCCAGGAGATGGGTTTCTTCCCCATGGATTGGGTGTGGCCGAGCGCCAGAAAATCGCCTCCTTCATGGCCGCCACCCCAGGGGTCCAACGGGCCTATCTGGTGCGAAAGTCCCTTGTCCATTTTCCCGAGAAGCCTCTTTATGTGCTTGCTGTCTCCAGAAAAAAGGCCCGAGGTGATCAAGACGACCTACCCTTTTCACAATCGGTGGCGGACGCTATTCCGATCCAAGGAAACGTCATCGTGTTTGTCCTGGCCGGCCGCAACCGGCGGTTTTCTGGGATCTTGAAAGAAACCGACCACTCATTGATTTTCGAAAAAAACGGGCGGCCGGCGGCGGTCGATCCCACAGTGGTGAACGCGTCTTGATGGTTTCCGTTGCGGTTGCAGGGTTGACGAATCGGTATTAGGGTTCCTTTATTGATGGCATAGCTCCCGTTTTGCCATTTACTCTCAACAAAGGGAGCCCAAAATGAACCCCCTTACCGCACTGATCGTATCAGTCGTGTTCATAACAGTCCCTGCCGCATACAGCGGCAATATCTATAGTTGGATCGACGACAAGGGAGTGCGTCACTTCTCAAACTTAACGCCTCCGGTATCTGAGGACGATATCGATATCATCCCCGGATTCGACAGCCCGGCCGCGGAAACGGAAAGGGAGGACATCGAGATCGATTCGGGGGATACCCCTTACCCGACATCTCCACCCCCGGCGGCAGTGCCCCCGGATCCCATCGACCTTGTTGACGGCGAAGACAGACTCCCATCCTATGAATACCCCGACCAGATCCTGACTTACTATCCTTACGGCAGCCGATACATTGTCTACGGCGGCTATCCCTATGTGCGTTCCTATCGAAGCCATCACTACCGATACCCCCGATACCGGGGTCACCGATTTAAATCAAGATACCGCCATGACTCACGATACCGCTACCGGCGTCACCCTGATCGACACCGGCCTTACCGCTACGATGCCACCCATCGATACAAGCGCGACTCCAATCGTTACCGCGTGGACCGCTACCGGAAACATTATTCGCCATCGTCCAGCTATCGTTATGGGTTCGGGTCCCACTCCCGTTACAAAGCCGGCGTCTACCGCCAACGGGGCACCTACGGCCGCCACGGAAGCAGCTATCGGAGCGGATTTCGTTCAGGCTTCCGCGGCACTTACGGAAGCCATTCCCGGAGTGGATTCCGTTCAACCTTTCGGGGGGGAGGATTTCGGGGTCGAATCGGCCGGTAGTTCCACGGAATCATGACCACTGCTCATCGAACGGATAGGGGGTTCAGTCGACACCGTCGGCAAGCAGTCGGTCATACACCTCAGGGACGAACCCGGTGACCCCCCGCCCATTGATCAGAACAAAGGGTAAAACTCCCCGTGGGTTCATGGCGAACATTCGGCTCGCCGCCCTTCGGTCCTCGTTGACGTTGTATTCCGTAAACGGAATCCTTTTAATTCGAAAATACGTTTTCGCCATGTCGCAATATTTGCAGCTGGGGCTGCTGAAAATTTCGACCGTGGTGGTGTGGAGGGGTGATGACGTGCGGTGCGCAGGGGCCATAGGGGGCTCGGAGCTCTCTAGTTCTATGGCTGCCAACGGAGGGCTCATTGACGCGATCAGAATGGCAGTGAAAAAGCAGATCAAAAGACAAAGACGGCACATGTGATTGGGGTCTCCTTCTCCGGGCCCTCGATCGATCATGGCTTCCCCATACCTGGAGTGCGGATCCGTTTTGGGGATGCGACTCTGGGATTCTTTGTCTCAGTCGGCGGCACCCGGCTTATAGTAACGCTTGGCCTCCGGCAGATACCTTTTGATATTGGCAATTCTGCTGCTGGGAGCCGGGTGGGTCGATAGCAGCTCCGGGGGTCTGGCACCGCCAGAGGTATTCATCCGGTTCCAAAAGGGAACGGCGGCCCCTGGATCATATCCCGCTCGGGCCATGATGACCAGCCCGATCCGGTCGGCCTCGCTTTCATGCAGACGGCTGTAAGGCAAGAGCACTCCCACATTGGTCCCGACACCGTAGGCCTGCATAAACAGTTCCTGGGTTGCGGCGGGCTGGCTGGCGATGGCCACAGACAGGGCAACAGCTCCCATCTGGGCCATCATTCCCTGGCTCATGCGCTCGTTGCCGTGGCCGGCGATGGCATGGGCGACTTCATGGCCTAAAACGACGGCCAGCCCCGTGTCATCCTGGGTATATTTCAAAATGCCGGTGTATACGGCGGCTTTCCCACCGGGCATGACCCATGCGTTGACGGTCTCATCGTCTTCGATGAGATTGAATTCCCATTTAAAATGCTGGATGTCGGCTGCCAAGCCCTCTTCTTTTAAGAACTGTTCGGCGGAGGCCGCAATTCGGTTCCCGACCTGGCGGACACGGGCGACGTCTGCGTCATTGTCGGAAAGCTTTGATTTACTGAGCACCTTGCGGTATTCGGTCAAACTCATACTGCTCAACTCACTGTCGGGAACGATCTGAAAGCTCGACCGATTCGTAATCGGAACGGATGAGCAGCTGACGACGATACCGATTGACAGGATAAGCAGTGCGCTGCCGATTCGACGAAGGGCAGACGAGGGCATCATGGATGAATCCTTTTTGGCAATGATTGAAGGCGACCGTCGATTCCGGACGGTAGACCGATTCTATGAGTTTCCTTTTAGTCGTTCGACAAGTCTATAATAATACGTGATCGGGTGTTGGCGATAGCTTTCCTATGGGCAGTGCTCAGGATCGTGTGCGGCCGGCTTGTCGGATGTCGATCCCTACCGGAATTGAAGCCCATTTCTCATGCACGATCATCACCATCCAGGCCGACCCATCGGAGATCCGACCCATGATATCCAAAAAAGTCGTCATTGAAGGTGTCGGGCCAGTGTTTTTAGAAAAAAGTCGGCGGGCCAGACACCTTCATCTCACCGTCAGACCCTTCAAGGGGGTCCGTGTGGCCGTGCCACAGGGAGTGACTTTCAAAACCGCCGAAGCGCTTGCCCGATCTAAGTCCGGCTGGATCCGCCGGCATTTGGACCGAATGACCGAATTGGAAATAACGGCCGCGGCTCTCGAAGAGGCCCGACCTCTTTCGAACTCGGTTGCCCGGACCTTTCTAGTTGAGAGAACCCGGCACCTGGCGGCAGTCCACGGCTTCACGATCGATCGGATAAGCGTGCGGCGCCAGAGAACCCGGTGGGGAAGCTGTTCCGTCGGCAACCATATCAGCCTGAACATGCAGCTGGCCCGCCTACCTCTGCGCCTTGTGGACTACGCCATTTTACACGAATTGGTTCATACCCGGATCCGTCACCACGGGCCCGTTTTCTGGGAGGAACTCGAACGCTATATCGACAATGCGAAATCCCTCGACCGGGAACTGGATCGATATGCGGGACTGTTGATGCGATAACCGAAAACGCTCTTCCCTTGCCTCTGGCCTTGACGCCGCGGACAGTCCCACCATAAATAGACCATTGATTTCCACCCCAATCATTCGGGCATCTCGCTGGGTCTGCGGTATTGCCCGGTGTGCCCCAGGAGTGACCTATGGACATCAGGGACGCTGCCGACTCGGCCAAGCAGGCATCCATACAGATGGCCGCCCTCAAGAACGACTTTAAAAATCAGGCTCTGGGGACCATCGCCAGGGCGCTTGAGATCCAGAGCGCCGCCATCATTGCCGCCAACAAAAAGGATATGGCGCGGGCGGAAGCGGACTGCCTGTCATCGCCGTTGTTGAAGCGGCTTCGATTCGACGAGGCCAAAATCAGTGAAGCGGTGGATGGGCTAAAAAGTCTCATGGCCCTTCCCGACCCGGTCGGGGTAACCTTGAGGGCCACCCAACTGGATGAAGGACTAGAGCTATTCAAGGTCAGCTGCCCCATCGGCGTCATCGGGGTGATTTTTGAATCCAGGCCCGACGCCCTGGTTCAGATTTCGGCCCTTTGCCTCAAAAGCGGCAACGGGGTTCTCATGAAGGGGGGCAGTGAGGCCTCTGAGACCAATCGACTCCTCGCCGGAATCATCCAAGGGGCCGCAGTCGACGCCGGCATTCCCCCCGGATGGTTGTCCCTACTGGAGACAAGGGAAGATGTGACCGGCATTCTCGCCCTGGACGACGCCATCGATCTGATCATCCCAAGGGGAAGCAACACTTTCGTCCGTCACATTATGGACAACACCCATATCCCGGTTTTGGGTCATGCCGACGGCATCTGCCATGTCTATATCGATCGGGATGCCGATATGGCAATGGCCGAGGGGATTGTGGTGGACAGCAAGACCCAGTACGTGGCCGTCTGCAACGCGGTGGAAACCGTATTGGTTCATCGGGAAACATCGGCTGCCGCTCTCCCGAGGCTAAAGAGTGCGCTGGAGGGCAAAGGGGTGGCCATCCGCGGCTGTGAGGCAACCCGCGAGGTCATCGATGTGGCTGCCGCCACCCACGAGGACTGGAAAACCGAGTATCTGGATCTCACGGTTTCGGTAAAGGTCGTCGGTGGTCTTGAGGAGGCGATCGGGCATATCAACCGCTTCGGCTCGGGCCACACCGACGTTATCGTCACCTCGAACCGTGAGCGGGCCATGCGATTCATGGATCATGTGGATACCGCGGACGTCTTCTGGAACTGCAGCAGCCGGTTTGCCGACGGGTTCCGATACGGTCTGGGGGCCGAGGTCGGCATCAGCACCAACAAGATACATGCCCGGGGGCCGGTAGGTCTCGAAGGACTGGTCATCTACAAATGGCGGATGATCGGCAATGGCCATGTCGTCGCTGATTATTCGGGGCCGAATGCCAAAGGGTTCATCCACAGACCTCTGGATCCCGCTTCATAGGCCAACGGACTTGGCGGAGATCCGGTGGCGAGAGCGCCTGCTCTTGGCTTCAGGGTCAGATTGGAATGCTCACCCAATACCCGAAGAGCACAGGATATCAGCCCCGTCCGGAAAATCCGACCCATCGGCCCCATACATATAGGGTTGTTCCCCCTCAGCGCCAAATTCTCAAATCGCGGTCGCCGCCTTTCAATCGAAGCCGGCCATAGTCCCTTTTCCTTTGGGAAAGGGCCCCTTGGAGGGCGGTTCAATCGACGAGAATGAGGCTGCGGTCTCCCAGGCCGTTAAGCACATCTCTGGAGACGCTTCCCAGCAGCCACCGCTTGAGGCCTGAGAGGCCTCGCTTGCCCATGACGATCGTATCGCTGTGACTGGCATCGGCAAAGGCGAGAAGGGTTTCCGACACCGATACCCTTGGCCGCAGAAGCCTCAGGGGATCGTCGCTATCGATGTCCGCAATGGCCTGGAGATCCGCCCATCGCTTTCTGGCTTCCAGGGCCGGACCGGTCGAGACGTGGACAAACGCGGCGCCGTCCTCTCCCTCGGTGATACCGGTTCGATGCAAAAACACCATCGATAGCAGGGTACTCTCGGACAAATCCACTGGAGCGAGGATTCGGAACTCGGAATGAGGAGGCCCTACTAGCCCGATGATTCTGCCGCGAATTCGATAGAGAAGTCGACGCTGCCAGGAGGGCACCTGACGCCGGTGCCGGCAGCAGAGAACAAGTCCGGGATTTCGTCGGTTAACAAGCTCGATCAAAGACAGGTAAGAGGATTCCGGGGGCAGGGATCCCTCTTTCACCAGAGGCAGGACCGTTAGGGCATTTACACCGAAATCCTCTCGGGCCCAAGCAAAAAAGGCGTTTAGGGAACGGGCGGCGATGCCACCGATTTTGACGACGGTTATTGATGGTTTCTTCATTCGTCGGATGCGGCCGGGCGCCATTTTGGAGAGAAATTTCCTAAATTGGTGGAGATCTTCGACCGATTTAGCGACGAGAAGGCAGTCGGCATTCCTGTTCAGCAGCCGCAGGTCGAGGTCCAATCTTGCCTGCCGCCCTTCAGGCCAGCGGATGCAGTTATAGCCCTGATTCAATACCACGCGCTTGAGGCATCCGTTGCAATTGATGCAGGTCCTGATCTGACCTCTGCCCCCGAGGGCTTTTTGAACCCACAGCGGATCGACCCTCAGGGGTCTCCCCAACCCGATGAGATCCGAAGCCCCTTCCCGTAGCAGGCGCTCCGCAAGTACGGGAGAAACGATTCTTCCCCCAAGGATGGTTTTTCCCCCGGCCGTCCGTTTAAGGTTTCTGCAGTCGGTTTCGAGGTAGGCCGGCTTGGCCATCCGTCGAGCAACCGGGGCGGTGAACATGGAATAATAGGAGGCCGCCGACACCGACAGATAGGCGATGCCCTGTTCCGTGATCTGTCGGGCGACAGTCGCGGCTTCCGATAGCTCGATGCCACCCGGCACCCATTCCCTAAGCATGAGTCGGTAACCGATGGGGAAGGCATCCGGAATCCGGCCGGCGACATGTCGGATGGCGGCAAAAGGGAACGCACACCGCCGTCTGAATGTTCCTCCGAAGGGGGACGGGCGCCCATTGGTAAACGGGGAGAGAAACTGACAGATCAGGTAGCCGCCCGCGCCATGGAGCTCGATCATGTCGAATCCGGCCTCGACAGCTCTGGCGGCGGCATCGCCAAAATCCAGCATGACCTTCTCGATCGTCTCGGCCGTCATGGCGCTGGTCCAGGTGTTGATGCGTCTGAGAAAATGGCGGGTCAGTCTGAAACGCTTCTCTAACGGGAAAAAATTGATGAAATTCTTGAGAGAGGATACATTGAAGGACATGTTGGACGTGGTCAGAGGGGCTGGCAGCAGAGGGCGATCGGTATCGGCAAACCGGCCGGCATGATTGAGTTGAAGGCAGGCAAGGGCGCCCTCCTCCTTGATTGCCTGCGCCAGTCGGGTCAGTCCGGGGATGAAGTCGTCTCCATCGGCACGCAGCTGATGTCTGGATATCCTTCCGTCCACCGATACGGCGGCGTTGGCGACGATCACCAGGGCGGCACCCGATCGGGCCAATTCCCGGTAGTGTTCGATCATGAGGGCGCTGACCCGGCCGCCCGGGGATGCGTAGCCCGTATAGACGGGCAGGGCCACCACCCGGTTCTTCAGAAGGCGGGAGCCGACCGTAAGGGGGCTCGACAGGGTCGGAAACCGTTTCGTCCCCCAGGCATGGGAAAGCGGTTTTACCAACGTCCATCTCCCAACTGGGAGGTACTGCCACCCCGGTGATGTCACGGGGAACCGAGCATTCCTTCGTTTTGAATACAATATAATCACTGGGGGCATCGGCGGCAGGGGGGCGGTGTGCTCTTTACGTGAGAGAAGGGTGGAACCGCCATGATTTACCGGATTCAACGGATCGGAAGCCGCCTGGAGGTGTCCGGTCGGATCGATACATCACCGGGGATCGTTTGGGACATCATAACGGACACCCGATGGTGGCACCGATGGGGGGTATCCATCCGGTCCGTTCACTCCCAAACGCATCGGATTGAGCGGGAGTCCGTCGGTCGAATCGAAATCCTGCCCGGCATTCGGCTGCCGTTCCGGATCCGACGCTTGATCGAAGGCGTCTACTGGGATTGGGCCGTTGGAGGGATAGAGGCCACCGGCCATCGGATCGACCCCATTTCCGATAGCGCCTGTCGATTGGTGTTCACCGTGCCGCTTTGGGGCGCTCCCTATGCCGGCATTTGCCTTCTGGCCTTGAGGGCGATCCGGATGCTGCCGGTTCGCCGGAAATAACGCCGCTGGCACGTGTCGGTACCACCGACGCCCCGGCTGCCGCGGTGCCAAGTGCCGGTACTAACCGTCAAGGATATCCCGTACCGTATTGCCCAGACCTTCCAGACTATATGGTTTTTTTAAATACCGGCCGACACCCATTTCCAGGGCATCTTTCACCCTGTCGGTTTCCGCATAGCCGCTGGCGATGACCGCCTTCATCTCGGGGTAGTGCTCCCGGATGGCCCTGAAGGTGTCCAAGCCGTCCATTCCAGGGTCCATGATCATATCGAGGATGACCAGATCGACGGGGTTTTCCCTGACGAATGCCACAGCCTTCTTACCGCTGGATACAGTAAAGACATTGTAGTTGAGTCGGGCGAGCATCTGGGCGGCGATTTCCCGTTGCTCCTTGACATCGTCCACCACCAGGACGGATTCTTGGTGGCCCATACACTGCTCAATGGCATTCCCACTGTCTTCCTGGACAACGCTTTTGCGGGTCATGGGGAAATACAGTTCGAAGGTAGTCCCTTTTCCGATTTCGCTGATGACATCAATATAGCCCTTGTGGTCCTGGACCGTTCCCCACACCACCGCCATCCCCAAGCCGGTTCCGCTCCGCCCCATCACTTTTTTGGTGTAGAAGGGTTCGAAAATACGGGCGATATCCTCGGGTTCAATGCCCGCGCCTTGGTCTGTGACGCTCAGTACCGCGTATTCCCCCCGTTTGACGCGATCGTACCCGCGAACCGGCTGTTTCAGGTAGCGGCTGTCGGTGCTGACGAGGACGTGTCCGCCCCCTGGCTGGGCTTCGGAAGCGTTGGACAGAAGGTTGGCAAGGGTCTTTTTCAAATGTAGAGGGGACCCAACGATGTTGGGAAGGCCTCTCTCAAGGCGGATCTCATAGTCGATATCCGGGTGAAAGGAGGCGAGTTTTTTATGCTCGGGGGATTCCAGCGACTCCCTCACCACATCGTTCAAATTGACGATCTTGGTGATGGTGACTCCCCGTCTGGCGAGGGTGAGCAGGTCCTGAACAATGGACGCCGCCTTGCGGCCGGATTCTTTGATGGTAACGATCGGTGCGTGCAACGGGCTGTTTTCGGGCATGTCCAGCAACAGCAGATCCGGGTAGCTGGCAATTCCCGACAGGACGTTGTTGAGGTCGTGGGCAACGCCGCCTGCCAGCACCCCCAGTGCTTCCATTTTCTTGGATCGGGCGAGCTGTTCCTGAAGCTCCTGTTTTTCTGCTTCGGCGTTCCGACGATCCGAAATATCCCGGGCAACCCCGAGAATACCATCGGGTTTGCCGTCTTCCCCAACGATAAGGGTGGCTGTGATTTCAGACCATACGGTGGAGCCGTCTTTTCTGTTGAGTTCCAGTTCGAGGACTCTCGACCGCTCGAAGTCGCCGGTTGCCTCTCCAGTCTCGAGTTCCTTTGCAATGATCTGGGCGGCGGTCTCGAAGGCCCCCGGCGTCAGGGTCTGTTCAATGGTCATCTTCAGCATTTCTTCCGGTGCCCAGCCTTGGAGCAGAATAGAGGCGGGACTGACATAGGTATATTGCATGTTCATGTCCAGCATCCAGATAACGTCCTTGATGTTGTCGGCCAGCAGGCGGTATTTGCTTTCGCTTTGTTCGAGATCCTTCTGGGCGTGTTTTCTTTCCAGAATTTCGGTTTTTAGGCTCTCCTGGTAGGCATTGAGCTGCTCCATAAAGGTATTGAACCAGTGGGACAGCTCTTTGGTCTCGGCCGTCGAGGCGTCGTCGAACCGGACCGACAGGTCCCCCCCGGCCCCGGCGCGGAATTGCTCGATCAGCTTGTGGATGGGTTTTGAGAGATGGGAACTGATGGCTAGGGCAAGAAAGACGTAGCCGCCAACAAGGGTAATGGTCACCGCGATGATCACCCTTCGAATCTTGTAGAGAGGCGCGTAGATTTCATCGGTGTAGGTAGAGGAGGCAATGATCCAGTGGTATTCCGGTATGGTATTGTAGATGACCAGTTTTTCCCGCGAGGCGGGGTCCGACGGATTTTTCCAGCGATAGTGGATTCGACCCTCTCGACGCTGGACCATGTCATCGAAAAATTTAGCTTCGGATTCCCCGGCCTGGTGGATGTTGTAGTCCGGAAGTTCGGGATGGATGATGGTGTTGCCCTGGTCGTCGGCGATGTATGAATAGCCGCTCTCGCCGAATTTATAGGCCATGACGCTGTCCCGCAGATCCTCCACATTGATCAGGCTGGCGAACTCCTCCCGGTAGGTCGACACGGAGATAATCCAGTCCAGGGGCTCGAAATAGACCATGTACAATGCCTTGGGACGGGTGTGGGTTTCTCCGGGATTTTTCCAGTCGTATTCGAGATAGCCGGTCTTCTGTTGGATCTGCTGACGGACGAATGCAGCCGTCGACCAGTTCCATCCCTCAACCCCGGTTCTGGGGTGAACCACGGCAATCCCTTGGCTGTTGATGCAGTAGATGTAGCCGGTATCCCCGATAACCTGGCTCAGCAGTATCTCGCGAATCTTCCCAACGGCCGCTTCCCGAGACATCCGGCCCTCTAAATGGGTCCGGTAGACATGATTGGCGATGTCGAGATTTTTTTCAGCCACGGCCCTCAGGTAGTTTTTGATGGAGGCCGATGCCGTGCCGCGGACCAGGCTCACGATGGAGTCGGTGGCATTCTGAAGCTGGGACTCGATGTTATGCTCAATCGAGTGTTTGACGATGCTGAGTACGGCTAGTGAGGTGATGATCAACAGGGGGATGCTCAACCCCAGATAGGCCAGAAGCAGTTTGTTTCGGGTTTTGATCCCTCGGGAGAATAGTCGATTGAGCATGTGGAGGACCCTTTTGACAGCAACCCGTTTCAGGGGCATGGGATGACGACGCCGGCTCTCGAAAACGGCGTTGCGGTTGTTGGAGCCCCCATCAGGGACCGGTGTCCGGGGCAACCATACTATCGGTTTTTTTGGGAAAAAACTGTATTGTTCCTGACACTCAGAAGTCAAATGGTGATGGCGTCGATCCGGATTTTCATAGCATCGCTTCCGGCGAGGAGCCATACAATAAGGAGAATCGTTAACGTTGACATAGATCCTTTAAGGATATACATACTTTTGCATTGGACCGCGTCCGTTTTTCTCAACATTCGGCGTATGAAGGAGCACGGCATGGCTACCAAAGTCTTTGTCCGACAGCGGCGCAAAATAGAAAAAGGTGAAAAAAAGCCCAGGTTCCGAGTGGTTGGCGTTGCCGGCGGTGATGTCAAAATTTACTCGAAGCATATCCGAAAAAAAGAACTCGAGCAGATCGCCAATGAGACCGGTGCTCAGATCGTCTATGTGGACGCCGGCAAAGGCAAAAAGGACGGGGGCGGTCAGTAGCGACGAACCGTCCGCCGGCGTCGAAGGATCGGTTAGCCCCTATCCCTTTGGGCGTCGGAGATAGGCCTTCGTGGGATTTCGCCTCGAGGAACGTCCCCGCCCCACCGAAAGCCGGTTGTCTTTCGGACCTACGGCATTGCGCCCTCCTGGTCGTTTGAATCGATCACCAGTTCCACTCTGCGGTTGAGCCGGCGCCCTTCGGCGGTCGAATTATCCCCGACAAATCGTGTTTCCCCGTGTCCCACCACTTTCAGCCGGTCAGGATCTACCCCCTTGCCGATGAGGTAGGCCCTGACGGTATCAGCCCGGCTTTCGGATACGATCCGATTGTAGTCTTCATCTCCCACCGAATCGGCATAGCCGTTCAACACCACCCGATCCCCGGATGTCTCCAGAAGCGTTTCGGCTATTTGATCCAAAAGGCGGACGGCTTCCGGAGACAGACTGTTGGAATCCTCAGGGAAAAAAACGGTCCATGGGATCGGGAGGCTCATGCCTTCGGAGCCAGCGGCGTCAGAGTCAGGCCTGGTCTGGGGCGCTTCCGCGACCGGCTGCGGATCAATGGGCGCTTCCGCGACCGGCTGCGGGTCAGTGGGCACTTCCGCGACCGGCTGCGGATCAATGGGCGTTTCCGCGACCGGCTGCGGGTCAGTGGGCACTTCCGCGACCGGCTGCGGGTCAATGGGCGCTTCCGCGACCGGCGATGGGTTCCTGGCCTCTATCGTCGAACGGTCGGGAGACCTGGATTTCCCCTGCTCTGGACCGGACTCTTCAGCCAGTCGGCGGCCGATGGTATCGTGAATCTGGCGGGACACGTCCCTGTTTATCACACCGATATTACCGGATCGGATGCCGACTTGGATCTTACCGGGGTCCAGGCGGACCACCTCGGCCGATACCGGAGATCCGTCCCCTCTGCGGGCCTTGATGGTCGTCTTTAGCTCGTCGGCGACCGTCTCATCCACTTGAAACCGGAGGGCGACCAGTGTCTTTTCCGTTGCCTGAACCACCCGGTGATAATCGTCCTCGTAGATCCGGACCAGGCTTCCCTGAACGTAGGCGACAGCGCCGGCGCCCGCACCGGCACCGATAAGGGCTGCCGTGCAGCCGATAGCGAAAAGAGGCAGAATGAGAAAAATGAGACTCAGGGCTTTGATGCGCGTTGTGGATGTCATTGACTTCTCCTTGGATGGTCCATAATCGACGGATGGGCCAAGCGATGGCTACCAGTGACCGAGGCTCGATCGAGAATGATTGCCGCCAGCGTCAGGTGATCAACTCCAGGAAGCGGCGAGTCGAGATGCGGGGTGCCGGTGCTCGATACAGGCTGTTCTTGATGTCGCAAGACCTCCAGCCGGCGGCGCGCTTCCCGCCCGACGTCTTCGGCACCGACGGAATCCGCCAGGGTTGCTGCCCGATCCAGCCATTCCTTGACCTGTTGAAATTGACCTCGCAGCTGTCGGCTTCGAGCGGCACGAAGGTAACGAAGGGCTGCGTCCAGGGGCCGGTCTGCGGATTCGCATGCACCGGCCGATGCGGCCAGGGTCTCTACCATGGCATCATATTCCGATTCCAGGCGCTGCAGGTCTGCGGCGCGGTCCAGCGCGATGATTCCGTCACCGTAGCGGCCCTCGGAAACGGCCAGGCGGCCTGTCAATTCAATGGTGTCGGCGACTAAAAAGGGCTCGGACGGTTTCCCCAGATCCTCGATCACGTCACGCAGGGCCTCCGTTTTTCCCAAGTCGTCTGCAATTCTTCCTCTGAGATACAGGGCTCGGCGCCGCACCACCGGCTCAAGGCTCTCGGAGTCGGCCAGCAGGGAATCCGTTCGGGTCCAGGCCGCCTGAAGGTGCCCCTGCCGGTAGCTTAGCGTGGCTTCCAGCAGAATAAACGCATCCGGTAGACCCTGTTGCTCCCGACCCATGGCGGCCGAAGCCAGTTGGAGATAGGATGAGGCTTCCTGGACCTCTCCATTTTTCAGGAGACTGACAGCGATATTGTATTGGGTTTCCACGATAGCCCTGCCGTCATCGCGGATGAAGGCCAGATCCAACGCTTGGCGGTAAAGCGATGCCGCCGTGCTGTAGTCACCCCCGTCGAAAGCCGCTCTGGCGGCGTGGCTGGCTTGTTCGTATCGGACGTCGTTGAGATGGCGGCTGGGGATCCCGCCCGTCGATCCGCAGCCGGCTCCGTTGAGGAGGAAGGCCGCCATCGCAGTCGCGATCACTGCGTGCCGGGCAATCGCTGCCCGCTTCCGGGTCATGGCCTCACCTCCTTCGGGGGGATCCGCCCTGGTGGATTTGCCGCTTTTTTAGAGGATCCGCCAAGCAGCCAGTGGGATTGAAGCTGCCTCAGGAGCTGTTGAACGTCGATCAGCACCTGTTGCGTCTGGACGAGCAGTACCGGAAGGTTAGCGGTTGCGTCGCTGATATTCCGGGTAATCCGGGGAAGTTCCGGTGCGGTGCGCCCAAGATCCTCCACGACGGCGTTCAGGGAGTTCAGCAGGCGTTGAACGGTTTCCGACAACTCCGGCAGTTGATCGGCTTCGGAACTGATTTTTACGGATAGATCCGAAATGTTTCGGGCCGTTCCCCCGAGAGACTCGAGTATCGGATGGATTTGCTGTACTACCTGTTTGAGATCGGCAAGCATGGTCTCCAGATTGTCCGCCAGTTCCTCCCGGGTCATGAGGCGGCCGACCGCTCCCTCCCCCCGGGCGATGCTGCCGGTGATGTCGTTGAGGCTGCCCAGCATTTCCTTCAGATCGCCTTCCGGGTCCTTGAGATCGTTGGCGACGATTGCCAGGGCCCGGATGGCTTCGTGGGTGTCGTCGATCACCGGCAGGACCCGCTTCTGGACCTCGTCGATGAGGGCAGCCAGGGTGGCCGTCGGCGCCCGGTCGGCGACCGCCGTGATAACGGCGTAGTCCCAATCCAGGGGGGGGCCTCTTCCTCTGGCGATTTCAAGGTACGCTGCCCCGGCGACCCCATAGCGTTTCCGGATGGTGGCGGCGGAGTCCCGACGAACGAACTGTTCCATGCCGTTTTGGATCTGTACTTCGGCGAACATTTGTTCATCGGGATCAATGACGATCCGTACCACCTTTCCGGCCGTCGTTCCGAGAATTTCGACGTCGGCTCCCTCCGAGAGCCCGAAAAGACCGTCCGCCGGAAGAATGACCTTGAGGCGCTCGCCCGGGTCTAGCCATTCCCGCACACGGCCGCTGCCCAGGACGGCAACCATGAAGACGACAATGGCTGCAATGACCATCAGGCCGACCATTTCATTGACGTATCGAAGACGGGGCGTGGGTGTCGGCTTCATCGGTTCTCCACTTCCAACAGCCGGTGTCCGATCAGGCGGTATTGGCGTGTCGCCGGAATCGAGGGGTCGCTCCAGAGGCTGTCGTTCAGGGTCGCCCAGATGACCGCCGCCCCCCGGTCTCTGGCGCTGCGGATAAGGGTGATCAAGGGGGCTACATCCCTGTTCTCGAACGGGGAGGTGGGCTCCTCCAACAGGATCAGGGACGGGTTCCCGAGAAACGCCCGAATCCAGGCCGCCCGCTTGAGGTCGGAGGGGGGCAGGTCCGCCGGATATCCCAAGGGGATGCCGGGAAGTTCGAGCTGGAGCGCCAGATGGCCTGCCTCTGTCTGAACCTCTTTCACGGGGCGCCGGGTGTGATGAAGTTCCGGAAGCAGAATGTTCTCCTGAATGGTCGTCTCCTCGATCCAGGAACCGCGTGAAAAGACTCTTCCGATGCGGCCCCGCATGGCATTGGCAGTATCCGGCTGCATCCCTGCCCAGTCTCTACCCAGGAATTGAACCGATCCCTCGAAAGGGGCCGTCAGCCCGGAGCACAAATCGAATATGGTCCTTGCCTGGCTGGTCCGTTCGATCCGGAGAAACACCAGATCGCTGCCCCTGACGGGAAAGGACAACGTAATGGTGTCTCGAATTCGGCGGTTCCGTCCGGAGAGCGTTACCGATTTGAGGTGCAGAACGAGCCGTTTTTCCTGAAGGGTCGACATGTCATCTCCTACAGAACCAGGGTCAATAGACCGGATATCACCAGAACCGCCACCACGGAGCGGGCATAGCCCCCGGCAATGAGCATCTTGACGGACATCGGCCCGCCCGTCGCCGACAGTCCGGTCATGGAGCAGATCAATGAAACGGCATATCCGATGCCGATCGTTTTCAGAGGAATGACGGCGAATTCCACCGGACCCATGGCCATGAGCAGCAGGTCCGAAAAATCGAAAAGGCTCAGGGAGGAGGCGTTCATTGCATTGCTGAAAACGAATCCAACCCCCAGCGACACCACGATGAAGGCGATGGCCAGACAGAAGCTTGACAGCGCCGTCGCGATGACCCTCGGCAGGACCAGATAGAGCAGCGGATCCACCCCCTGGGCGTCGAGCATGTCGACCTGACCGTTGGTTCTGGCCATGCTGAGATCCATCGTCATCGCCTGGCCGCTTCGTCCCAGTAGAATCAAGCCCACCAGGATGGGGGCAATTTCCTGTCCTACCACAAGGACCAGAAGGGTGCCGATCCGCTGCTCCTGGCCAAATAAATCGAGCCAGTACAAGGCCTGGTAAACAATTCCCAAACCCACGAGAGCGCCGACCAGAAGCGTGAAGGGCAGCGCGAGGACGCCCGTTTCATAGCAGTGGCGCATGAATTCCCTTCGGACCGTGCGCCGCCAGGTAATGGGACGGAGGCTCTGGACCAGGACGGCCGCCCAGGTGCCGGCGAACAGAGCCGTCAAACGGCCGTTGTCGATCGCCCACCGCCCTGTTGCTGCCAGCCAGGGTCGGATATACGGCCACAGGGTCCTTCCGGACACGGGCGTCGCTTTGGATACGATGGTCGGCAACCTCATTTCTGACCCGTCATCAAATAGGTGCGGATCTCTCCCACCTGATCCAGGTAGAAAGCACCTCTGTCCTTGAAAGCAAACTCATTTCGAAGGCACTGGTAGGTGGCCTCCGTCACCTGGATGCCGCCGGAAATACCGGTCGCCGCCATCTGAGTCGCCGCCTGGGCCGCATCCCCCCAGATGTTGTAGGCGTCGAGACCGCAGCCGATGGGGCTGCCGATGACGGCCCCGGTGTCGAGGCCGATCCGAAACCCCAGCGCCGCCTCCGATTCCGCGAATACCGACATCAATCGGTCCTGAAGCCCCACGGCCACGGCAGCCATTCGTTGGGTGTGGCGGTTTTCGCCGCCGGCGAACCCCGTTGCACAGACGATTTGATCCCCCATCAGCTTGACGTACTCCACGCCGTTGGCGTCCGTCAGTCGATCGATTTCGCAAACCAGGAGGTCCAGAAGCGGACGATTTGATGCGCCGGGCAGCGGGCCTGCGAGGAAAAGGGGATCCGTAAAGGCGACGGCCATGACGGTGACGCCGTCGATGAGGGTCGTTCCCGATGACTCCTGCTCGATGCCGCGGTCTTTCAGCCGGGTTTCCAAAATTGCCAATCGGTCGGGTTGAAGAGCCGTTTTTCGGCGAGGGAGTTCGGAGGGCGTGGCTCCGGGTATACCGCCGGAGGGACACACGGCGGCATGGGCCGGCTCCTGTGAGACACCGTCTTCAACCCCCGGATTGACCGGCGCCGCCAACGGCGTCGAGCCGCTTCTTTCGATCAGGATTCTCAATCCCAGAACTCCGGCGACGGATTGGGCGAACCGAAGATCCTCCCGGGTCCACCCCCGGGTGGTGTCGTCGTGTTCGAGCCAGATCATGCCGGCAATCTCGTTTTGCAATTTGACCGGCACCGCCATCAGGGCCACGCAGCCTAAAGGGGCCAGATAGGTGCGGGCGAGCTCCTTTGTCCGGGGATCCCTGCCGGTTTCGGTTAGTTGAATAGTCTCGCCGGCGGTTGCAGATTGATACAATTCCGGATACCCCCTCTTGATCAGGGCGGCACCGCTGCTGTGCCCTCTACTTTCCTTGTCGAAGCTGTCGATACACACGAGCCGATGGGTGTCGGGCTCGATTCGCCAGAGACTTACCCGTCTGACGTCCACAGCGCTGGAGACGATTTCGGAGAATTGCGCCAGGGCGTCCTCCTGATCCATATCGAATACGGATACCAATGCGGTGAGCTCCGAATAGGCCTGGTTTTGAATGGCCATTCGACGGCGCCGCTCGATCAGCACCCTCGCGGATCGTTCCGTCCGGAGGCTTTGCCATCCGAGCAGGCCGGCCATGACCAGGGCGATGGCAATCACGCTCAGCCCTGAGATCAGCGCGCGGCGGAGGTTGCGCTCGACGAAACCGACGAAGTCATCCTCAGGGACGGTGATCAATACGCTCCAATTCCGCCCGACCACCGATCGTAGGGAAGACGTCATGCTCGAATATCGGTTTCCGTCGACGGTGATGCTGCGGATGCCGTGCCCTTCGATCCGGAACCGGTCATAGGCCCGGGTCAGTACGGGGTCTTCCAGCCCCTCTACTCGGACGGGTTCGATGGGCCCTTCCTTGTCTTTCAGCATTCTGTCCAGATCCGGGAAGGCGACAAGATTCCCCTGGCCATCGATAAGCGATGCCTGGCCGGACTGGCCGATGCGCAGGCTCGACAAAAACCGGCTCAGGTCCTCGAGAAGGATGTCGATGCTCAGCACGCCGATCAGCCGGTCGTCGGGATCAACGACGGATATGGCGGCGGTAACCCCCGGTTTGCCGCTGGTGAAGAAGACATAGACATCGGTCCAGTAAACGGACCGGGTTCCGGCGGCGCCAACATACCAGGGCCGGGTTCTCGGATCGAAGCCGTCGAAGGCTTCCTCCTCCACCCGGACCACTCGATCCTCCTTGTCACGGCGGATCCAGGTGACTTTTGGCGGGTCATGGTCCCGGTCGATCTCCTTGGTATGAATGGCTCCTTCCGGTGATTTTTGACTCATCAGGAAGTTTCCCCGGGGATCGGCCGCATAGAAGGAGACCGCCTGTGGGAACACCTTGAGGATTTGAATCCCAAGGGTGTCGAGCACATCCTTGTCCTCGGCTGTGGCCTTAACCGTCCGGTATATGCCCGAGGCGAGACGGACCATCTCGCCGGCCGGCGACAGGTGATCGCTGACCTCCGCGGAGATTCTTTGCTCCAGCAATTGCACCAGGCCGTTGGCCAGGGTAACGGCATCCCGACGGTTGTCGAGATAGGACATCCAGGCGATAACGATGATCGCCATACCGATGACGGCGACAACAGCGATCGGCAGGAGAGCCCTCAGAATCTGGCGACGCCGCTCTTTGCGGAGACGCTCGCCAGACTCCCGGACGTCGATCAGTTCGGTATCGGCCACAGGGGCTGTCCTTTGGATTCAGGGGTTGGTTCCTGGTGCGCTGGTCCCCTGGCATGGCCCTCAGAGTTGTCGAGCTTCAATGGGCAACGCCGGGTGCGAAACGGACGTTAATTTACTATAGTAGGGTATTGCTCAAAAGCAACTGCCTCTATCCGGAGACTGTCCGTCGATCGGCACCACAGGTGTTCCGTCCATGGAGGGGATAGCGATCGATGGAATCATTGACCGGCTGGGGTACCGGCCGTATTTTCCGGATTGAGAATTTTGCTCAGGATGGCCCTGGAGATCTGGTAAGTCGGGGCGATGCCTTCGTCCCCGAGACCCCCGGAGGCCAGGGTTTGCCCGCTGATCAAGGGATTGTCCGAGGCGTAATAGGCGTACATGAGGGCGACATCCTTGGAGATGTGCCGTCGAAGAATGGCGGCGCTGATGGCCCGCTGGTAGTGGCATCCCTCCATTTCGATTCCCACCGCATTCCAGCTGGACTCGAAAAACCGTTTCAGGATGTCCCGGTTTTGAAGGGAGGTGCCCAGAACCGTGACGATGGGGCCTTCATACACGGGCAGCGACCCGTCGAAGTCAGATGCACCGAGTCTGTTGGCAACGGCATAGTTTTCGGGAATGCCCTCATGGACATGCCCGGTGGCCAGCATGATGTCTCCTTTGTTCCCGGGAAGAATACCCGCCTTCCCCATGATTGAGATGGAGCGTACCTTCAATCGGGTGTCGAGATTTTCCTCCTCCAGTGGCGTCAGCAGCTCGTCCATGACGCCGAACGCCTGGGCGCCGAACGCATAATCCATCACCAGGATGACCGGTTTTTCAGATCTCACATAGTCCCAGTCGATGGGCATTTCCGGGTGGCATTGGACCTCGGGCAAATGAACGGCGTCGATGAGTTGACAATCGATCTGGGAGCCACTGTCGTCCGCCAGGCTATGCAGCCCATGGCGGCTGGCAAAATCGATAATGGTTTCGGTGTCCTCCCGGATCGAACGGATGAATCCCACCAGGTCTTCCCCGGGGGAGCCGATGCCGGTTTCCCTGGCGGCCGCGCAGGCGTAGAGGGAATTCACGATACTGTGCATATTGGCGCTGATGATGTGAAGGGGGCGGTCTGCAACCCCCAGTTCGAGAAGCCGTTGTTTGACGGTGTCCGCCCATTTCTTTCCAGTGGTGTTTTTTACGATCATTTCGATCAGCGAGGGGGTGAAGATCACCACCACTGCCTTCTCGGGCTCTCGCACCTCCTGTTCGGCAATGTGGCCGAGATCAGTGACGATTTTGAACAGGTTGCCGTGGTCGCTGGCAATGCCGCGATGGGATTCGATGGCTTTTTCGGCGAACTGGGTCTCTTTGAATGTTCGGCCCAGAACGACGCTCAAATTCCAAAGCGCGTGTTCCCGGTCCTCCCGGGTGAGGGGATTTTCCGGTGAGGCTGATTTCTCTATGGCGGCCCATTCCTGGCGGGGACGGCCGTGACCGTCTTTCATCTGCTGGCTGATCTTGTCGGCCTCCATGTGAAGAAAGGTCAAATGGGTCAGGATGTCGTAGATTTCACTCATGCCGCGGGTGACCACGAAGCACATCTCATCATCGCTTACCCGATAGGAATTCCTCCGCCGCTTGGGTGGACGGATCATTTGAAAGGAAGTGCCCTCCAGATCCTCCTGTGCCGTCAGGACGATCCTGTGGCATTCGGCGATGCCCCCGGGCAGTCGATCCAATACGTACTGCAGGCCGTCAAGCTCAACGATCCGGGGATTCTGAAGCGCACCATAGATTTCGGGGCTCAAATCCTTCAACACCCGAGACAACACCCCGCCGGACTTGCCCCGCATCCGATAATAGCCTCTGAGGGTCAATGCCTCGGCAGTGGTTTTGAACACCCTGACAGCGATTCTTCCCTTTTGGGAGCGGGTCAGCTCTTCCATTTTGTCGATTTCCTCACGTGATCGGACCGGTCCTGAATTTCCCTCGTGGCGATGGATCTCTTCTGGCTCGTCTGTTGTTTGTATGAGGTTTGTGATATCAACTCAAGCGTTTAGTGATGGAAAGCGATCGGCACTGGCGTGGGCCCTTCCCCGGATGGGCGACTGGTGCGATTTATTGTTGCGTCCGGGAGGCGGCCGTCGCGGGCCTGTGGATATCCATCCCACGGCCGGCTATTGACATGGTCGTTTACCATTTAATATATTTTCAATAGGTTTCATAAGAATGATGATGCTTTTCAGCCATGTATACTGACTACTTCAAACTAGACAAACCCCCGTTCACGTTGACTCCTGATCCCCGTTTCTTGTTTTGGAGCCGGGACCACCGGGACGCTTTGGCCCATTTGCTCTACGGTATCACAGAGCCCGTGGGATTTGTCCAGCTGACCGGGGAGGTGGGGACCGGAAAAACCACCCTCTGCCGATATCTGCTTCAAAAAGCGCCGCCCGAAGTGGATGTGGCGCTGATTTTGAACCCTAGGCAAACCGCCGGTGAATTATTGGCCAGCGTTTGTGACGAACTGAAGATCGACTATCCCGAAGGAACCCGCAGCATCAAAATCCTGGTGGATCGACTCAACCACTTCCTTCTGGCGGGCCACGCAAGGGGGCGTCGGGCCGTTCTCGTGATCGATGAGGCCCAGAACTTGAGCCCGGATGTGCTGGAACAGATTCGCCTTCTTACCAACCTTGAAACCGCTACGGTCAAACTGCTTCAGGTGCTGCTGATCGGTCAGCCAGAACTGAAGGCGTTGATGAAGCGCCCCGAGCTCAGGCAATTGAACCAGCGTATCGTCGCGCGCTATCACCTGACGACGCTTTCCCGGGAAGAAACCCACTCCTATGTTCAGCATCGTCTGAATGTGGCCGGCTGCCGCCGCAGCCTGTTCACGGACGACGCTCTTCATCTGATTCATGGGTTGTCCGGGGGGATTCCGAGGCTCGTCAATGTGTTGTGCGATCGAGGACTTCTGGGCGCATACGCCAGACAACTGACTGTCGTTGACACCGACATGGTCCGAATCGCCCAGAAGGACGTCGACGGTGATTCCGAAGAGGTTGGTATCGGTCGCTCCCGGATGAGAGGCGCTCTTGTCTTGGGGGTGATCCTGGCCGGAATCGGGGGCGGCATTTGGCTCTGGCAGAGTGACAATCGAGGCGATCCGAGGCCCGTTCCTTCGAAAAGTGCGGTTCTTTCCGCCGGGGGATCGACGTTTACCGGGGAATCCAACGCCCTCCAGGTATCTGTAGACCCGTCCCCCCCAGTCGCCGTTCAGGAGGACAGCAGTGGCCAAAGAGACGCCCAAGGCTCCATAGCGTCCACTGCCGGTGCCCAGGTGGAGACTTCCCAGCCCCGCCTCGACGACTGGCTATCGATGCCCGACGCCCGAACCCTCCCTGAAAACGGATTTTCCACGTTGATGGGCTACTGGAACCTGGACGCTGCATTGCTTTCAGGGCCTCCGGACTGTATCCAGTCCTTGCAAGCGGGGCTCCAGTGCATTCAGCTGTCGGGCACCATCAAGGACCTGCTTGTCCACAACCGGCCGGCCATCCTTGAGATTACAGGAACCGACAAGGGGGTTCACCATGTCGTGCTGGCGGAAGTCCGCGGGGATATCTGGCTTCTTGATATGGCGGGGGATCGACGCGTGTTTAGTTCCAATGACGTTCGACAGCGATGGTCGGGGCGGTTTACCCTCCTGTGGCGGACACCGTCTTCGGTGCAGCCCGAACTGGTGATGCCGACGATAGGAGAGTAGGTCGTGCGGTGCAGATAGGATCGAAGAGCCATTGGGCCCCCCGCCCTCGAGTGCCGGGCCGATGCCATCGACCCTATGGAATCGATGGCGGCTTCCCGACCTGTCGCCTTACCGAATCCGGGGGAGTAAACGGTGAACCGTCGGGAGCGGTGAGATGTCTCTGATACTCGAATCGTTGCAGCGGGCAGAGGAAGAGCGGCGTGGGGCTCGGGGTTCGACATCCCCTTCCCAGCCCGAAGCGCCCGAACCCCTGAAACGGCCGCGATGGGTCTTTCGCTCGGGGCTTACCGTGCTGGCCTTGGTGCTGATTGCACTGCCCGCCGTCATCATGAACTGGGGGGAAAGGGATGTGGCCGTTTCCACTGCCCGCCGCCCGGACCCACCGGGTTCATCCCCGGTACGTCGCCAACCGGATCTTCAACACAGTGCCCCGGCAGCCCCCCCCGTGACGGCGGTGCCCTCCGGCCGTTCCGGAGAGGCTGCTCCCGTCCCTGGGCCGAGTCGGCCGGCGTCACCCGAAACCGACTCTTTTCCAGCCGATGAACGCCAGGCAACCGAAATGCCGTCCGTCCCGGAGAGGGAAGGGATGCCTGAGAAGGAAACGGCCGACATCACCGATACCCAGCCGGCCTCGGTAACTGCCCCCCAGGCATCGATCAGCCCTGAACCTGACATCCATTCTGACCCCGGGACATCGCCACCGCTTTCCGGTGACCCGGTTCCCCTCCTCAGGGAACTGCCCGCCGCCCTGCAAACGCGCTACGGGCATTTGAATCTGAATGTGGTGGTTTACAAGAATGATCCGGGCCAGTCCCTGGTGTTCATCAACATGCAGCAGTATAAATCCGGCGACCGGATCGCAGGTTCCGGCCCCAAGGTGGAGCAGATCTTGAAGGACGCCGTGATCCTCGATCACGGTGAAGGCCGCTTCAAATTGAAGATGTACCAGTAATCGCTCTGCCGCGGGCGGGGTGGTGACAGAAACGGTGGGATGCTATGGATCGTCAGATGGAAACAGGAACAAGCAGTGCCGTTCAGACCGTTATGTTGATCTGGAAGGGAGTCTGATGCGTCCCCTCGGATCGGCGTTGAGCCTTGTGCTGTTGTTGGCAATGGTGTCCACCGTCATGGCTTCCCAAGGAGGGCCGGTCATCGTCGGGGGTAACGAGGATTTCTATCCCTATGAGTTCACAAACGCCGATGGTGAGCCCGACGGCTACAACATCGAACTGATGAAAGCGGTTGCCGACGCCATGGGTCTGGACATCCGGATCCAAATGGGGAGCTGGGATAGCCGGCGACAGGCCCTTGAAGCCGGTGAGATCGACGCCCTGACCGGGGTTTTGTACTCCGAAGAAAGAGACCGTGTGTTTGATTTCTCCATATCCCATGTGGTGGTTTCCTATGGGGTCTTTGTCCGCACGGATTCCCCCATGGTTTCTCCCAAGGATGCCAAGGGCAAGGAAGTCGTTGTCGTCAGAGACGTATACGCCCACGACTGGCTTCGCCAAAGCGGGTTCACCGCCTCCATCGTCGCTGTCGATAACCCCCAGGAGGCCCTGAGTCGGTTGTCCAAGGGCCAGCACGACTGTGCGGTTCTGGTCCGGCTTCATGGCCTTGAGGTGATGCGACAGATGGGAATCGACAATCTCATGACCGTCGGCCCGCCGGTGCTGACTCAGAAAATGGGATTTGCCGTCAAGGCCGGCAACGCCGATCTCCTGGCGGCTCTCAATGACGGCATCTATCTCATCCAGGCCAGCGGCGCTTACGACCAGATCTTTCTGAAATGGCTTTCCACAAACGAACCGCGGCATCAGATCGATCAACTCATGCGCCTACTGCGGTGGAGCCTGTTGCCGCTATTGGCCCTGGGAGGATTCGGGGCGCTCTGGATCTGGACTTTGAGAAAACAGGTTGCTGCCAGGACAAAAGACCTGGATGCCAGCCGTGGGCTGTTAAGCATAATTGTCGATCGGTCTCCCCTGCCGACGGTGGTGACGGACACCGCCGGTGCGATCAGTCATTGGAACAAGGCTTGCCTTCGAGCCACGGGTATCCCTGCCGAAAAGGTGATAGGCCATCAGGCGTATCCGATGACCAGCCCGGACACTCCCTCGGTTTTTTTGCAGACGATCCTCCGGGAGTCGGGCGGATCGGATTCGAGCGTCCGGGTCATGGAACGGATGCCCCAGGGTGACGAAGAGACGATGACGGTCGATGCCGTCGTCCACCTGCCCGGACAGGAGAATCGGTGGCTAAGTGGCGTCGTTGTCCCTTTCAGCGACGATCAGGGCCATCCCCTCGGGGTTATCGAAACCTGGCAGGATCTGACAGCCCGAAAACAACTTGAGGATCGGCTGATCCATGCCAAAAAAATGGAATCCATGGGAACGCTTGCCGGCAGGGTGGCCCACGATTTCGCCAGTTTTCTTCAGGCCATCAACGCCCACGCCGATCTTGCCAGGGAGGCCTCTAACGGAAATGAGCCTGTGATTTCCAGCCTCGGGGAAATCCAGGAAACGATCAAGCGGGGCAGAGAACTCATCCATCAGATCCTTCTCTTCAGCCGCAGCTCGAACGAGAATCACGAGGCGGTAATACCGGCAAAGATCGTCGGACCGATGGTGGAGATGATCAGGACGACGGCCGGCAGCCGGATCGAGGTTCGCGCCGATATCACCACCGAGGAAACCGTCATGGGGAATCAAAGCCAACTCGGTCAGGTCGTCTTAAATTTGTGCAACAACGCTGTTCAGGCTATGGGGGATGCCGGCGGGACCCTTCACGTTCAACTGAATGACGTGGTGATGACCGGCGCCGATGGCTTCCCGGGAGATCACCCGGTTTCCGGGCGCTTTGTCAGGCTTGCGGTCTGCGACACCGGGCCCGGTATTCCCGAGGATGTCATTCCGAATGTGTTCGAGCCGTTTTTCACGACCCGAAAACACGACGGTGGAAATGGGATGGGGCTCGCTATCGTTCACGGCATCGTGAAGGCAGGGGGGGCGGGTCAGAATAACCAGTCCGCCGGGCAAAGGGGCATGCTTCGAGGTGCTGTGGCCCGCCGCTGACAAGGGAAGGGTTTCCAGCGTCCGAACCGGACGTGAGATCGGCCAGAACCACCCGGCTCAGAGATAGCCGCAGCAGCAGTTTTTACCGTTTTCTTTGGCGTTGTAGAGCGCCTTGTCGGCCCTGTCGATCAGCTGCTTCGGGGAGATGGGCTCCCCAGGGTCGGTCGATGCGACTCCGATGCTGATGGTCAGCCGGATGGTTCCGTTTTCGTGAACGAAACTGTGGGAAGACACCGTCGATAGCAGACGCTGACCAATCACGAGCGCACCCTCCAGTGGGGTCTCGGTGCAGATGATGGCAAACTCCTCGCCGCCATATCGGGCGATATAATCGGTTTCACGGATGTCCGTCCGGAGGATGTTGGCGAGAATCTTCAGCACCTTGTCCCCCGCCAAATGCCCGTAGCCGTCGTTGATGGTTTTGAAGTCATCGATGTCCGCAAAAATAATGGACAGAGGGCTGTGGTATCTGACGGCCCGCTGGATCTCCTGTTGCAGCACCTCATGGAACCACTTGTGGTTGTAAAGGGAGGTGAGTCCGTCTCTAGACACATTCTGCTTGAGGGTTTCGATCTGCTGGCGCTGTTCGACCAGTTTTTGGACATAGTCGAAGGAGACGTTCAGCAGTTCCTCTCTGGCCCGCTCGATGATCTCCTGGTAGCATTCCCGGTCATAGCCGCCGATGTCAAAAGCCGGGAGCACTTCCGATACCTGGGCATTGGTTTTCTCCAATAACGCTCCCACATCCAGTGCCGATGAAAACCCGTAGCGATCGATGAAGTGACGGATGACCCCCATGCCCAGTGATTCCTCCGGCTTTTGGAAGAATTCCGTGAACAGGGTGGACAGGTGCAGGATGCGGGTGGCGGTCACCAAGGGTTCCGAGTCGCTGTCCTGTTGATCCGGATGGTGGTGAAACCGGATGGGGTAGACCATGATGTCAGGCAGGCCCCACTCGTTGACCAGGTGGCTGCCGATCTGCATGTGGTCGAACCCAAGAATCTGGTTTTCGACTGCCGCCAGGTGGGTTTTTTCTTCTTTGACCTCCTGGATCACCGGTTGGTATTCCGACGGCAGATATTCCACGAAGATCAGAATGCCGATGTCGTGCAGAAGCCCCAAAAAAAAGGCGTCTTCGGCGAACTCGGGTTGTACCGCCTGGGCAATCAGTTTGCAGGAAACGGCCGCAACAAGGCTGTCCTTCCAGAAATCGGAATAGTCGAATCCGTTCGACTGCCGGCCGAACGTTTTGATCAGGGCAAAGCTGAGGGCCAGGTTTTTGAGGGCGTTGATCCCGAGCATCTGGGCGGCATGGTGGACCGACGATATCTTTCTTCGAAACCCGAAATACGGTGAGTTGACGAACTTCAGGACCTCGATGCTCAGGGGTGGATCATTGGAGATGATGGCGGAGATATCGCCGATGGCCGGGTCGTCCTTTTGGACGGCCTCGAGCAATTGAGCGGCAATGGCCGGGAGGGTCGGAAGTTTCTTTTCCTGTTTCAGCAGGTGCGATAAAAAAAGATTATCCATTGATCAATGGCCTCTGGCTGATCATCGTTGACGATGGTGGTTTCTTCTGCCAGAGATCATTGGCACCTCACCCCATAACTTTAGGGGTTTTTGGCACTGCACCCGAAAATCCGGGGCCTGGCTGCCGAATCGGCGGGGAGCGATCGCTGCTTTTTTATTGAGGTGTGGTCGGTGACGGTTGACGGGCCGTTAAAAACGACAGCTGCCGAGAAGTGTGCAGATCATCTCACAGGCTTTTTCGATGGCAATCTGGCGCATATTGAACACCACATGGTAGTGGTCGGTTTGATTGTAGTCCACCTTTCCGAATTTCCGATAGAGGTTCAATCGGCGCTTGTCCTCCAGTGCCACCGCCATGACCGCCTGCTTTTGGGTCAGTTCGTATTTGTCCATGATGAACTGGATGCGATAGTCGAGATCGGCGACCAGAAGAATGTGGTAGGTGTCGGGGTGGTCTTTCAGGATATACTGGGATCCGCGGCCCAGGATGACCGCGTTGCCTCCATCGGCTATTTTATTGATGACGTGATTCAACATGTCCGTGTAGATTTCTTCGTCCAGATAGCCCTGTTCGGTGCTGAGAATTTTTTCAATCAGATTCTTGGGCACAAGGGTGGATACGAGCTTCTGGAATTTTCCACCTGCTTCCTTCTCCATTGCCTCGACCCAGTCCGTGGACACCTTCGCCTGTTTGGCCACCATCTGAATCAATTCGTTGTCGAAGAACGTGTAGCCAAGGCGATGGGTGATCATCTCGCCCATGGTTTTCCCTCCGGCACCAAACATTCTGGAGATGGTCAGCACTGCCATTTGGGAGCCTCCTGTTCTGAGGGTTTGACGGGAAACCCACGGATTGGGGATTGGTTGGCGGAATCTGAACGCAGAGAAGAGATGCAGCCAGCTACGAAGTGGGAGAGGTCGCTGTCGGTCGGAGTTCTATGGGGGGTTTATACACGCTGAGACTCGGTTTGACAAACGGTAAAAACCCGAATACAAACAGAATCATCTTCTATTTCCTTTTCCCTTTTGCTTCTGCTGCTGTGAATCATGCGCGGCAACCCTGTATCTGCCGCCTCTCGCTGCCCTGGAAACCGGTACCCGAGCATCCGTCGATACCAACCCAAAAAGACCACGGATTTGGACTACAAAGATCACAGGGCCTGGGCCGAGAATCTTTCGATTGTACTCCAGCTGGGGCTGACCATGGCCGGCTGCATTGTCTTCTGCTTTTTTGTGGGACGATATCTGGATGAGACCTTGGGGAGCCGGGGCCTAATGACGGCGGGCTTCACCGTATTCGGTGTGGTCGGGGGCGCTGTGGTTTCCTATCGACAGATTCAGGACCTGTTCAAAGACGATCCGACATCAGGATCCGACCCCGGGAATGGAAACCATTAGGCAATTGCAACAGCGGCTAGGCGCTGCCGCTTTTACGGTGGCGGCCGTGTCAGGTATCGGGTTGGTCGCCGCGGGCCATCCCCAAATCGGCAAAGGCCTGATGTTGGGGAGCCTGTTCAGCATCGCCAATTTCATCATCCTGGGACAATCCATTCAGGGGCAGCTGCGGCGCGGGCCGAAACCGGCCCGCAGACTGGCCGCGGTCTCGAGGACCGGCCGCTATTTTCTCTTGGCGTTGCCTGT
The DNA here is from genome assembly GCA_942491115.1 of uncultured Desulfobacteraceae bacterium. GTDB lineage: Bacteria > Desulfobacterota > Desulfobacteria > Desulfobacterales > UBA5852 > CALNZV01. Next base: position 73,152 of record CALNZV010000020.1, on the reverse strand, counting down.
CCTGACGGCTCTCAAGGTTGACGCCTTTGATCTGCCGGCGACGGTCGTGGGGGTTTTCATGGTGCAACTGACGATTCTGGCCTGGAATATCGTGGGCCTCGTGAAGGGCAAGTCGGGAATGCAGCTTTAGTCGGGAAGGCGCTATGGACCGACTGGGAGAAATCCACCAGCTGATCATCCCCATCGCCGGCTACCGGGTGGCCGTCAACCTGGAAGTGCTGGTCATGACCTGGATTGTTTTTGCGGTCGCTATCCTTTTCGGACTCATTGCCGGGCGTCGTCACCAGCTGATGCCGGGCCCCGTTCAGATCGTCGGCGAGATCATCGTCGCCAAACTCTACGGGTTGACCGAGGATGCCCTCGGAAGGCGGCACGCCAAAACCTATTCCCCCCTCATCTGCGCCCTGTTCGTATTTCTGCTCTTGTCAAACTGGCTGGGCATCCTTCCCCACCTCGAAGAGCCTACCAGAGATCTCAATACGCCTCTCAGTCTGGGGATACTGGGATTTGTGATTGCCCACTACGCCGGCATCCGGGAGAAAGGGTTCAAGGTATACATCCGGGCCTATTTCGAGCCGGTGTTTTTTCTCATGCCACTCAACCTGATCGGCGAACTGGCCAAAATCATCTCCATTTCGTTTCGATTGTTCGGGAACATCATGGGGGGGGCCATTATCATATTGGTCGTCTCCTATCTGACCTACAGCATTTTACTGCCGCCGTTTTTAAACGTGTTTTTCGGACTGTTTGTCGGGACCATTCAGGCGTTCGTGTTCACCATGCTGACGGTTGTCTACATTTCTGTTCAGGTGAAATAGACCCGATGCCCATCGACCCCGCTACCGCAACTCAGATGGCCGCCTACGTCGGCGGTGCGTTCGCCATGGGACTCGGCGCCATCGGCGCCGCCACCGGAGAAGGCTACACGGCCAGCCGGGCGTCGGAGGCTATCGCCCGAAGCCCCGAACACTCCGGGGACATTGTCAAAAACATGTTGGTGGGGCAGGCAATTTCAGAATCCGCATCCATTTTTTCCCTTGTGGTTGCCATTTTGTTGCTGTTCGTCGATCCCGCCGAGCCCAGTTTCGTGAAAGCCGCCGCGCTTTTCGGGGCTGGTCTGTGCATGGGGTTCGGTGCCATCGGGTCCGGGATCGGGGCGGGTCTGCCGGCCGGGGGGAGTTGCCTGGCCATCTCCTATCAGCCTGCAGTGTCTGGGCGTCTGACCACCAACATGCTGATCGGTACGGCCGTCTGCCAGACCCCCGCCATTTTTGCCATGGTGGTGGCCCTGTTGCTGTTGTTCATGGATATTGGCCAGGGCGCGACATCCCCCGCCTGGGCCGCCATGATCGGGGCCGGGTTGAGCACGGGATTGGCTGCCATTGGTTCAGGATACGGCGGAGGGATGGCTGCCGCCGCCAGCTGCGAAGGGGTCGGTCGACACCCGGACACATCCGCCCAGGTGACCACCACCATGCTGGTAGGCCAGGCCGTTGCTCAGACGCCGTCGGTCTTCGGGCTTCTGGTCAGCTTCATCCTGATGTTCAAGACCTTTCCGGAGAACCCGGCCCTGAGCGCATCGGTAGGGCTCCTCAGCGCCGGTCTCTGCACCGGCCTCGGGGGCATCGGGCCGGGCATCGGAAACGGTTTGGTGGCTGAGGGGGCGGTTCGGTGGGTGGCCCGAAACGTCGAGGTCGCCGGGGACCTCATGCGGGTGATGCTGGTCGGCCAGGCGGTCAGCCAGTCGACCGCCATTTATGCCATGGTGGTGAGCCTGGTTCTCATATTCGTTGTCTAACCACAGCAAGGAGCAAGAGATGGCCATCGAAGGTGTTGATCTGGTTAAGGCGGCAGCCCTTTTAGGCGCGGGGCTTTCCATGGGATTGGGCGCCATCGGACCGGGGATTGGCGAAGGCATGGCGGCCTCAAAGGCATGCGAAGCCATCGGGCGGAATCCAAAGGAGGCGGGCCTGCTGACACGAACCATGCTGGTGGGCCAGGCCGTGGCGGAGTCCACGGGCATTTATTCCCTGGTGATTGCCCTGCTTCTTCTATTTGTGGTCTGAGGGACCGGCCCCCAGATCCGGCAAAGAGCCCACGGGCGCCGTTGACGGCTTCTCGCTATCAAACCGGTGAATCGGTTGGGCGTCGTTCCACACCCACAGGCGGACCAATGGAAATTATCAAAACCACGGCCCTTATTACCATTAATGAGACCCTTTGGGTCCAGATGGTGTGTTTCCTGCTGTTTTTGTTCGTGATCAACCGGGTGATGTTTCGGCCTGTCAGGAGACGCATGGCAGATCGGGAAGCCCATTTCGACGGCCTGAAATCCGAAGCCAACCAACTGAACGAAGAGATGAAGCGGCTGGCCGCCCTGGTGGCGTCGGAGGAGGAGGCAGCCAAAGCCTCGGCCAGCCGGATGCGCGCCGACATCCTCGCGTCGGGTCAACAGGAGGCGGTCGCCATCCTGCGCCGGGCGCGGGAGGACATCGGTCAGATGCGAGAGGCGGCGGAGAGCCGCCTGGCAGAGACGATGGCTGAGGCCCGGAAGACCATCGGCGCCGAAGCCCGGGATCTATCGGCAACTATCATTGCATCCATCCTGGAGAGGAGCCCCCGACGGTGAGCCGATTCACTGACCATGTGAAGGGGTGGGTGGCCGTGCCGGCAGTGGTCGTCGCCTGTTGGTCGATGCCGGCGTCGTCCTGGGCGTCAGCGTCGTCAAACAGTTGGCGTGGCACCTACGACCTCGTCATGATGTGGGTGAATTTTTTTATTCTGTTGGCCCTCTTGTTTAAATACCTTCGCAAGCCCATTCAGGGGTTTTTAAAGGGTTACAGGGACGATCTGGAAGAGGAACTCGATGGGCTCGAGGACCTCAAGCAGAAGGCGGAGGCCGATCTGGCCAGTTTTTCCAGGCAACTCGATGCCAGGAAAGAACAGGCCGTGGCCGTTCGCAACCGGATGCTTGCCCAGGGTGAGCGGGATCGAAAGGAAATGATCGACGATGCCGGCCGCCAGTCGAAGCTGATGATCGATAGCGCCCGTCAGCGTATCGAAAACCGGATCCGCGAGGCCGGGGGAATCTTGAAGAGCGAATTGATCGATGCCGCCGTCGATCGTGCGGTCGCACAACTGCCCTCCGAAATGCAACCGGAAGACGATCAAAAGTGGATGGAGCGATACCTGGACGCCCTCTCCAAATCTTCTTTTTGATCCGAACCCCAGTTCGGTCGATCAGTGCTCGAACCGGACAGTCAGAAGGGCCTATCCAGCGCCCAACGGCGCATTTTCTTCGCTATATTAAAAAGCCCCTTGATCTCCAAGGCCAAATTCTTTAGTCTACTTAAGGACTCGCCGCTGATACCGATCCCGACACCTGGTTTTCTTTGAGACGATCTGATCGAGCTGAGAACGACCACTCCGGCCAGCGACGCCTTCCCTCCACCTCCCGGTACCGGCGGTCCCGAACCCATCTCACGTCCGGCATTTGCCGGTGGTTTTCTTTTCCGTCGATCCGTCTTTCGAGTCGGGGTCGACGATACCCTGATCACCCATCGCAGTTGGCTTCCTTTCTGGTGGCGCGGCGTGGAGGCCCCGCCCGGTTTGTCATCAGAGAGTCTTCGATATCAGGAGTATCGGCAATGGCAAACGGCGTGACAATGAGAGCGATCCTGGCTGTGGCCCTGTGGGTGGTGTCGGCCGGTGCATGGCAGGCTGATGCCGCCAACGACGTCTGCGACCCGTGGACCGCCAAACTCGTCTCCTCCCAGGGAAGGGTGGACATCCGTCGCTCGGACGGTTCCGACTGGACCCCCGCCCGTCTCGACGACATCCTGTGCCCGGGAGACATGGTGCGCACGGACGACAACAGCCGGGCGGCCTTGCTGCTATTCAACCAGGCGATCCTGCGGCTCGACCAGCAGAGCACCATCACGGTTTCAGGTGCCGATACGGAGGAGTCGTTTCTCATCCGGTTCATCAAAGGGATCGTCTATTTCTTCAGCCGGTTTCCCAAGCGCCTTAAGGTGGAAACACCTTTCGCCAACGCCGTGATCGACGGGACGGAGTTCACCGTCGCCGTGGCGGAGGGTTCCACCCTCATCACCCTTCTGGAGGGCCGCCTTCTGGCCACCAACGCCAATGGCGAGTTGATACTTGCTCCCGGTGAGGCGGCCATCGCCTCCCCCGGCGCGCCCCCGACGCCTCACCCGGTGGCCCGCCCCCGGGATGGGGTCCGCTGGGCGCTCTACTATCCTCCGGTGGTCTACTGGCGGTCGGCGGATTTCGCCGGGGGACCTTCCGATGGCTGGGAAGAGGCCATGGGCCGCTCCATCGATTTCTACTGGAAGGGTGATTTAGCGAATGCCGTGGCCGCCGTTGCCGGTGTGACGGAACCGGTGCCCGATTCCCGGTTTTATCTCTACCGGGCGGCCCTGGCCCTGACGGTCGGACAGATCGATGCGGCCTCCGGCAATCTCTCCAGGGTCCTGGCCATGGATCCCGGCAACGCCGACGCCCTGGCGATCCAGTCCATCATGGCCACGGTTCGAAACGACAAGCCGGAGGCCGTGGCACTCGCTCAGAAGGCGGTCGATTCTGATGCCACCTCGTCGCCGGCCCGGGTGGCCATGTCCTATGCCCTCCAGTCCCGGTTCGACCTGGAAGGCGCCCTCGAGCAACTGCAGTTGGCGGGGGATCTGGACCCGGAGAACGGCCTGGTCTGGTCCAGGCTGTCCGAGGTTCATCTCTCCTTGGGCGACTCCAGAAAAGCCATGTCGGCGGCGCGGAAGGCGGTGGACCTCAATCCGGATCTCTCCAGGACCCAGAGCGTTCTGGGATTTGCGGCCCTGGCAAGGACCGACATCTCCGAGGCCATGGAGCGCTTCGAGATGGCCATCGGGCTGGACTCCTCGGCGCCGCTCCCCCGGCTGGGGCTGGGGCTAGCCCGGATCCGCAGCGGTGATCTCGACGGGGGGCGCTCCGACATCGAAATCGCGGTCAGCCTCGATCCCGACAATTCGCTTATCCGGAGCTATCTGGGAAAGGCCTACTTCGACGAGAAGCGAAACGACCGCTCCGCCGCCCAGCTGGAGATCGCCAAGGCCCTCGATCCCAACGACCCCACGCCCCATTTCTACGATGCCATCCGAAAACAGACCATCAATCGGCCGGTGGAGGCCCTAAAGGATCTGCAGAAATCCATCGCATTGAATGACAATCGGGCTGTTTACCGCTCTAAATTGCTATTGGACGAAGACTTGGCCGCGCGGAGTGCCAGTTTGGGAAGTATTTATCGCGATCTGGGCTTCGAACAATCTGCATTGATCGAAGGCTGGAAGTCGGTCAATTTTAATCCTGCCAATTACTCTGCCCATCGGTTTTTGGCCGACACCTATTCCACGCTTCCCCGGCATGAAATAGCGAGGGTCAGTGAACTGCTCCAGTCCCAACTGCTTCAGCCTCTCAATATGACGCCTGTTCAGCCCCAGCTGGCGGAAAGCAGTCTATTTATCCAGGAGGGCGCTGGACCGTCGGTATTGTCTTTCAACGAATTCAACCCTCTCTTTGCACGCAACCGATTCGCACTTCAGGCAAACGGTGTCGCTGGAGGAAAGGACACCTACGGCAACGATCTCGTTCAATCAGCCATTTGGAACCGACTTTCATACAGCATTGGCCAGTATCACTATGAAACCGATGGATTCCGGGATAATAACGATCTTGATCAAGATATCTACAATGCGTTTGTGCAGACAAGCTTGTCGCCGGAAGTCAACCTCCAGGCCGAATATCGGTATCGAGATATCGACAGGGGAGATCCAATTCTGCTTTTTGACCCCAACGCATTTCTGAAGGATTTTAAAGAAGAGGAAGACAGCAATTTTGTCCGGTTTGGTCTTCGCTATTCACCGATGCCAGGTTCGGATATTCTGGTTTCTTTGAGCCACAATGATGTTGATTTTGAGCAAACCATAAAAAATAAGCAATTTGGCGAGACAGAGGTTTTAGACATCGATGAGGATGGTTATGGATCTGAAGTCCAGTATCTCTTTAGAAACCCATGGCTGAACGCCGTCGGTGGCGGCGGCTATTTCAGAAGAGACAGCGAGGAAACGGATAAATTTGACGACGGAGATTCGACCACGAAAACACGTAGCGACTCTGATACCAATCATTATAATTTTTACTTCTATTCATATTTGACGTTTCCTCATAATGTGACGTGGACCATTGGTGCAAGCGTTGATCTTTTCGATTCTGATGATCTGGATCTCAATGAGAATCAATTCAATCCAAAGTTTGGTGTCAGTTGGCAAATACTTCCCAAAACGGCACTCCGGGCAGCGGCGTTTCGGACCTTCAAAAGAACCTTGCTGTTTGACCAGACGTTGGAGCCCACACAAGTGTCAGGATTCAACCAATTTTACGATGACGGTGAGGGAACTGAAGCTTGGCGATACGGTGTCGGTTTGGATCAACAACTAACTGATACTATCACGATGGGTGCTGAGTATACCAAACGGGATCTCGATGTGGTCGGTGAAGTCGTTGAGGATAATGCGGGAGGGCCTCCAGATATCAGTGTCAAAAGGAGAGACTGGGACGAAAAGCAAGGACGTGTTTACCTCTATTGGGCGCCCCACCCTTGGATTGCACTCAGCGCCGAGTATGATTACGAAGAGTTCGAGAGAACCCGGGATTTCCAAGGTGATGGAAACCTGTTGAGACTGACAACGCAACGATTTTCGGCGGGCATTGGTTTATTTCATCCATCAGGCTTGAGCCTGAAAGTCCAACCCATTTATATGGATCAAGACGGTAAGTTCGGGCTTGTGGATGGTTCTGGTTCCACAGAAGAAGATAACGATCGATTCGCTATCCTAAATGCAGCCATCAGCTACCGGTTGCCCAAGCGATTCGGAATTCTGTCCATCGAAGCCAGAAATCTCTTCGATAACCGATTCGACTTTCAGGACACGGATCCAGCAAACCCAAGCATTTCACCTGAGCGTCTTATTTTAGTGAAGCTGGTTTTATCTTTCTGAATGGTGATCGTCTACCGCTGATTCGCAGTATTTGTTGACTGTCAAAGCAATGTGCTAGTAAATGAAAGACCAGGGCACAATAGAATCACTCATTTCGTAACTCACAGAAAGGAGACGTTAATGTCACTGTGTGCCGAAAATCCCGATGATGCTGAGAAAGATGATGTCGAAGAAACCTTGATTGTCGATGTTAACAAATTTGGTCGAATTCTCAGTGTAATCAGTGTGAGTAAAGGCTTCAAAGAGAATGCCGAGGTAGAAAAGATGATTTGTGAATACAGTCAGGACGTTCAATATGACGAGGATGAAAAATGGTTTGAGAAAACATTGGAGGGCTCGCATTTCTACCGGACTGACAAGTGCTGCTGGCGTAAAGTGAGAGGTAAATGGCGTTGCAGATCCGGTTATTGCACGGATTAGCCGATTGACTACGGACGCACCATTTCCCCATACTCGTCCGCCTAACTAACACCAGATGGCCGTGCATTTCTTCACCTCTAAATGTTGAAAGCCGCCGGATTCAACAATCGATATTGTAACTTCGATCCGCAATGGACAATACTATAGAGGGAACTCGAAAGGGTTTCCTATATAGACGCTTTCTTTCCCTCCGCTTGTCTAAAACGATTGCCTGATTATACTCTGACCAGGTCGATCCCGACCTATTTTCTTTCAATATCCCACCCACCGAAAGGAGGCCTCCATGGATCCCAAGGTCATTCCTCCCGGATTCAAGGACATGCAGGCCTTCGGCCTGATGGACGCCATACTGGGACGCCGCTCCCGGCGGTTTTTCAGAGGGGCGGAGATCCCCGACGGGGTGTTCGCCTATCGGTCGGCCTATCCCCCGATGCCCCTGTCCGAGCTGGAAAAACTACTGGTGGTGTCCGCCTGCGGGGCCGGCACCAGCTGGAACCACCTTATCTACCGGGCGGAGCGCTACGCGCCCCATCTATCCAACTACGCCGGTTCGGCAGGAGGGCGAACCTTTCCCTCCGCCGCCGGCTTTCACACCTCCCAAACGTTCTTTACCGACGACGACGGGGTCTACGTGCTGGAAAATCGGGAGTCCCCGACCGTCACCGAACGGGGTGAAGACGGGACATTGGATCCAAAGGAGGTGATCTCCGCATTGAGGGGGCAGATCCGAAAGCTCTCAGACGGCCGGCTGAAGTTTCCTCCGGAGGTGCCCCACACCGAGGCCCACAACACTTGGGTCGTGAACCATCCCGGCACCCTCCTGGTGATTCCGATAGGGGACCTGGCACAGCATGTTCTTCTCAACATCTGCTACATGCTTCAGAACGGACTCGTTCTCTTCGACGACATCAACGGCCGTTCCATCCCGGGAATCGACGCCTACCGCCATATGGTGGACACCGACAACGTCTGGCCCATCACCTTCGTTGAGCAGTGGTCACTGTCTGAGCTGACCGCAGAACTCTCCACCAGCTGCTATGCCGGCACCCTTCTCCTCCAGGCCATGGGGTTGGGGGGATGGATGTTCAACGGCCTGGATCCCTTCAGCATGCTGGGGGCCAGCGGGGAACCGGATGTGACGGGCTTGGGGTTCCGGTACGATACCGACGACCGCTGGCCTTATCCCAATCCGACGGGGCTTGAAGGCGTATTGGAAGGGTCCTGTCCGCCCCACTGTGAAGACATGGCGGCTGCGGTCGAGGCGGTTTGTAAACGAAAATTCGGTACTGACGGCCCCTTTCACCCGGATACACCGGGGCCCTGGAAAGATTCGGCCAAGGTCCGCGGCGCCGCCCAGGTCCACGACGAGGCCTTCAAGGCCTGTGTCGCCCTCCAGGCCCAGTATGTGTTCGACACCTTCGGGAAGTTTCCGGGCACCGTGCCGTCCATCTTTGTGATGCAATACCTTCAGGCCCATCACCTGGATCTGGAATTCTACGACCGGTTCTACACGCCGGGGTCCTACCTCGGCACCCATGCCGACCATATGGCCAGATGGCATCCGGAGCAAAGCCACTGACGAAAGGGTGAATGGTCATCCTTCGGGGGTGAGGCGGAAGGCATTGGACCTGGATCGATGAAAAGGGCGGTCGCCCTTGAATCTGGGGGATTCGTTCGCATATTAGTTAATAGTCGCAACAACGGCGCCCGACCGCGAAAGCGCGGGTGCCGATCAAAACGCCCGGCTGCCTTTCATGAGAATTTCCGGGTGTTTTTGGTTTATCCCAGCGGTACGTGCCGCGTCCTGCTGTTAGATCTTATATCGGCTGACCAGCCGAATCGTCAGACGCCTCATGAACCGCCATAACCGACGGTGACCTGATCACCCTCGACAATGACCGGCACTTTGCGCTCCCCGCCGGAAAGTTTCAGCATCTCCTCCATTCGTTCGGGATCTGCTTTCACGTCCAAATAGTCGTGATCCGTGTAGGCCTCCCTGGCCCTGGTGGTGTAAGGTCAGCCTGCTTTCCCGTAGATACGGATCCTTTCTTTCATCTTCGATCTCCTTTTCAATCCGGTGACGGGTAACCATCGGCCAATCGATCCGCACCCTCGCCCGAGGCGGTTTGAGGCGGCCACCACAGGGATGATGGCTCGATCGGTTGCTTCCGGCAATCTTCATACCATTGCCGGCTCGGTGTTGGCAAATCGGACGGAGCGGAAATCGGGAGGTGACGGTGGAAAAAACTAGGGTGACGAACTGGCCAAGGGTGATCTTCGTCGTTAGTATGCGAATGTCAGGTACCGTTTTCCCAGAAAGGTCAACCGTCCGCGGGCCCGCTTGGATCCAGGCGCCGCAGGACCGATGCGAGTGGGTGGCAATATGAACTACAATACCGCCGTTGACTATGTCATCAGCAATCAGGCCCAGGCGTTTCATGTGGTGTTTCGAAAAGCGGGCGCGGAGTGGGTCGGCGCGGATCTTTATTTGCTGGCCTTCGAGGATGTGGATTGCCGGCCGGACCACAAGGATGCCTACACCCTTTTTTACGTGGGAGGTAAATTCGGCGACTACGCCGGAGGGGAGGATGCCTGGCTACCCGATCAGGTGCCGGACGATGTCAGAACCTTTGACTTTCATCCGGCACCGGCCGTCATCGATCCCGGAACCATGCTGACCATGGTTGTCGAAGACCTGCTGGCCGAGTTGGGGGTTGTCGATGTCGAAAACTGATGCCTGAAGCCTGAGACAAGCAGAGCCTTCTTTCGGCAGGGGCGGCAAGCCGCCGCCCCTGCCGTCCGGCATCACGCCGATTTGACCGTTATCTTTCGGGGGATGGCTTTCTTCGCCTTTGACAGCGCCAGTCGGAGAACACCGTCCTCCAGTTTGGCCTCGATGGAGTCCTGATCGATGGCCTCGGAGATGGAAAACTGCCGGTAGAATTTTCCGATTTTAAATTCGATCTGGATAGGATCCTCATCGGGTCCCATGACCGGCTTTAGGTCCCCCGTCAGGGTGAGCACGTTGTCCTTGAGGTCTATGGAGATGCTCTCGGGGGGTGCGCCTGGCATGTCGGCGAGCAACGTGATCTCCCGTTCGGTATCGAAAATGTCCACATTAGGGGTGAACACCTCGCCCGATGCGGGCGTTTCCGTGCCGGTGCTCAGTTCCCGCTTTTCTCTTGCCTGAATATTCCTGGATTCGACCATGGGTGTTTCCTCCTGAATGGGGCTCTGTCAGTGAATGGTGATCTGTTTGGGTTTGGCGGCTTCGGATTTAGGAATCGTCAGTGTCAAGAGCCCGTGGGCCAATTTGGCCACGATCTTATCCGCCTGAATGTCCTTGGGAAGCGTGATGACTCTCGAAAATTGTCCGGCGTCACGCTCTCGACGGTGATACCGGGCCCCATCCTCCTGGCTTTCGGCGATCCGCTCTCCGGAAAAGGTGACCTTATTTCCGACCACCTGGATGTCCAGTGCATCGGCCTTGATACCGGGAATCTCGGCGCGGAGGTAATAATGGCTGGCGTTTTCGGTAAGGTTGATCAATGGAAAGACGCCGACAAATGGGCTTTCCGGGGGAAAAGCCGACCGGCGCAGGTGCTCTGCCAGTTGGTCCATCTGCCGTCTCAACCGTTCATATGACGGCAGATGAGCAGGGAAGCGCCTGACGGAAAATGGGGTGAACGTTCGAGTCAACCTCATCGTGATCTCCTTTATGTATGATTGATTGGACCTGTTCCCCTTTTGAGCAGGGGGGCTTAACTAAATTCATGAGCATTATGAATTTTAAAATATAGTAATGATACTTTTAATTCTGTCAATTCATGGCTGTCGGCACTCACTGTCCAGCCCCTCACCGGAACTGGTGGGGGGTAGGACGGGTTAGGACTGTCATCGGACAGTGAGTCGTGAAACCCATTACAGGAGATGCCCGTGAGGTATTCGATCACCGTTGCGCATCAGCATTTCGATTTCAAAAACCTGAAACGCCTGATGGCCAAGGCATCGCCCCCCCGGTCCGGCGATGCCCTGGCAGGCCTCGCCGCGGAAAACGCGCTGGAGCGAACGGCGGCCCAGATGGTTCTCTCGGAAGTTCCCCTCCAGCAGTTTCTGACAGAGCCCCTTGTTCCCTACGAGGAAGACGAGATCACCCGGTTTATTCTGGACCGGATCGACCCGGAGGCCTTCGCCCCGGTCGACCGTCTGACGGTCGGGGAGTTCCGCGACTGGCTGCTGTCCGACGCCGCCGACGCCGAGGTCCTTGCCCGGCTGAAGGAGGGCATCTCGCCTGAAATGGCTGCCGCGGTGTCCAAGATCATGCGGATTCAGGACCTCATCCTTGTCGCCGCCAAATGCCGGGTCGTCACACGATTCAGAAACACCATCGGTCTCGAAGGCCGACTGTCCACGCGGCTCCAGCCCAACCACCCGACGGACTCCCCGGCCGGGGTGGCCGCCAGCATCGTCGACGGGCTTCTGTACGGCAGCGGGGACGCCGTCATCGGTGTCAATCCGGTGTCGGACAATGTGGACACCGTGGTCCGACTGATTCATCTGCTGGACCGGGTGATTTCCCGATACGACATCCCGACCCAGTCCTGCGTCCTGAGCCATATCACCACCACCATCGGCGCCGTCGAGCAGGGGGCGCCCGTGGATTTGGTGTTCCAGTCCATCGCAGGAACCCAGAAGGCCAACGAGGCCTTTGGAATCAATCTGGCGCTGCTTCAGGAGGGATACGAGGCGGGGCTCTCCATGAAACGGGGAACCCTTGGAGAAAACGTCATGTATTTCGAGACCGGACAAGGCAGTGCACTGTCGTCGGGTGCTCACCACGGGGTGGATCAACAAACCCTGGAGGCCAGGGCCTACGGGGTGGCCAGAGCCTTTAGCCCTCTTTTGGTCAATACGGTGGTCGGATTTATCGGGCCCGAGTATCTCTTTGACGGGAAGCAGATCGTTCGTGCCGGTTTGGAGGATCACTTCTGCGGCAAGCTGCTCGGGGTGCCCATGGGATGCGACATTTGCTATACCAACCATGCCGAGGCAGACCAGGACGACATGGACATGCTCCTGGTCCAATTGGCGGTAGCCGGATGCACCTTCATCATGGGGGTTCCCGGCTCGGACGATGTGATGCTCAACTATCAGACCACCTCGTTTCACGATGCGCTTTTTGCAAGGAAAGTATTGGGTCTGCGGCCGGCTCCCGAATTTGAAAACTGGCTGGTCGACAACGGCATATTTTCCAGAGACAACAGGCTTCTGACATCGATGGGGAATACGCCCTTGATCGCAGTCCTCTCCGAAGAGGGCAAGGGGGAATCGTGATGACGGAGGGCACCGACCGCCGCCCTCAGGTCGATCCGTGGCGCCACCTCAGGCGCTACACCACGGCCAGAATCGCCTTAGGCCGTGCCGGAGTCGGTACCCCGACGACGGCCCATCTCGCGTTTCAACTGGCCCACGCCATGGCCAGGGATGCGGTCCATCTGTCTCTCGACGTTCCGCTGCTTCTGAGGCGGTTGGAGGCGGCGGGTGTGCCGGCCTTCGAACTGAAAACCCGCGCCGTGGATCGAAGAGACTACCTTCTGCACCCCGATCGGGGGCGGCGGCTGGCAGAGGGCAGCGAGGCGTTGATTCGACGGGCGGTTCCGGGGGATCCCCCGGATCTGGCCCTCGTGGTCGCCGATGGCCTGTCAGCGGTCGCTATCGACAGGCATGCCCTCCCTTTCCTCGCACTGGCCATCCCGCTTCTGTCGGAAGAGGGGATTAGCGTGTCCCCTGCGGGGGTTGTTCGTCAAGGGCGGGTGGCGGTTGCCGACGAAGTGGGGGGCATCATGGGCAGCCGAATGGCTGTCATCCTGATCGGAGAGCGGCCGGGACTGAGCAGCCCGGACAGCATGGGCATCTACTTCACCTACCACCCCCGTTTGGGCCGAATGGATTCCCAACGAAACTGCATATCCAACATCCACTCCAACGGCCTGTCCTACCTGGAGGCGGCCGGGAAGCTGATCTATCTGGTGAGAGAGGCGGACCGGCTGGGATGCTCCGGGGTTCGGTTGAAGGAGGCCTCTTCGGAGGAGAGCGGCGCGGGAGGAGACGATCCCTCGTTTCTGCTTCCCTGAAAGCGCCACCCCATCTATGGGCGAGCTGTCATGTGTCGGTTTTCGGCAGCACATCCACCAAAATCGACTGGCTTTGGACACCTCCCCCCATGACGATGCCCTTGGCCGGTGTCACATCGCTGTAGTCCCGGCCCCAGGCAATGGTGATATGTCTGTCGCCGGGGATGAGATTGTTGGTGGGGTCCAGATCGACCCATCCCCTATAGGGAATATAGACGGACAGCCAGGCGTGGGAGGCATCCGCTCCCAGCAATTTGGGTTTCCCGGGGGGCGGCTGGGTTTCAAGGTATCCGCTGACATAGCGGACGGCCAGTCCATAGGCGCGCATAACGCCGATCTGAAAGTGGGCGAAGTCCTGACAGACCCCTGTCTTGCTCTCCAGAACCGCCTCCATGGTGGTTCCGATCGTCGTGGCACCCTTCTCGTAGATGAACTCCTCGTTGATGCGTCGGGTCAGATCCAGTGCGGCTTCCAGAATGGGTGCCCCTGCCCTAAAGGAGGGTTCTCCGTAGCGTTTGAGGGCCTGACTGACGGAAATCATGGGGGACGGGAAGACAAACTGATAGGCTTCCAGATCCGCCTCGCCGGGATAGGCCCTGAGGTGTTCCGCGACGGATTCCCAGGCCGGCGTGGATGGGGCGCCGGGAGGATGGGGGACGGCGGTTTCGATGAGGCTGTCGGCGGTGATCGACAGCTCCCGGTGGGAGGCCTGAACCATGAAGACATCCACGAGATTCCCGAAAAAATCCGATCGGGTTCGGGTGAAAGCGGGCTTCGGCTCGATCACCAGTCGGCTGCTGAGGATCTTCTGATACTGGGTGTCTCTGGGGTGCAGGTAAAGCTCGTTCTGGGACAGGGACGCCGGCTCCGAGTATTTGTATCGGGTGGTATGCCTGATGTGGAATTTCATAGGACCTGTCTGCCGTCGATTGCGGAAAAGTGCTGAATCTGGGGAACGCGGGTCAGATAGCTGCTGGTGATGTATTGGGCAAAGGATTGCAGCCCGTCTTCCAACTCCTCCAGGAGAGCGGTGATTTCATGACGGGTCGTTGGGTCGGGGCCGCAGCTGAGTTGGGTCAGATCCGCAAGGCGAACGGCGGTTAGCATCCTGAGAGCAATACGGTCCTCGGGAGCGCTATACCGGCGCACATTTCCCCTGGGCAGATGCTCCACATGATCGGCCAGCATTTTGATCTGGAACCCGAGGGCCTTGGGGTTGCTCTCGTCGACAATCAGCAGATCCAATACCGGTGCCAGCTGAAGCGTTGCGCGATAACGCGCCCGATAGGTCATGAGGCTGTCGGCCACCTCCAGCAGGGCTTCGAGGATGCTGTGGGGTTCATAACACGCCATGGGCATGCTGCTGCGGATGATGTGAACCTGGTTCAATCCCCGTTCGATGCGGCGGCCCATGTCCATGAATCGCCACCCCAGGCCCCGAGTGATGCTTTCCATGGCCAGGCCGCTGAAGGCGGAAAGGGTGAAAAGGGTGTCGTCCAGCAGTTCCAGGGTTTGGCTGATGGGTTTCCCTGAGAACCCGTCAGAGCGGAGGAAATGCCGGTCCAGGCGGCTGAGGATGTGCCAGGAATCCGGAGACAGGCGGTCGCGGACGTTCCTGGCGGCATTTTGAATCTGGGTGAGTTGGTGGGGGATGGTCTCTGGGCGGTCCTTCTGGAAGATGACGGACAGCAGGACCTCCTTGAGTTGTGAGTCGCCCACGGGGCCGTCATCCGGAAGCCGTTCTCCGTCGATGACACCGTTTTGCTTGAGGATGTCCAGCAGAAAGGGGGTCTCTTTCATTTCTGACCATCCGGTTTCGAGGGAAAACCGCCTGAGAAGGCTTCGGATCAGTCGGACAAGACCCTCCGCCCGCTCGAGATAGCGCCCCAGCCACAGCAGGTTGTCGGCAACCCGACTGGGCAGGTCGCTCCCCCGGTTGAATTCGACAATGGAACGTAGATCCCTCATCAGGCTGAATGGGGCAACCGGTCGATCCGACAGCACCCAAAGGTCTTTGCTGCCCTGGTGCCTCGCGCCGCTGGCCAGAAGGCTGCCCGCATGTGCAGAGGTTCGCACCAGGGCTCCCGGCATGACGGCATACCCGCCCTCGTCGTCGGCGCAAAGAAACGGCCGCAGCACCGCATGCTGTGGGATCACTTCCTGGTTGACCCGGGCGGGCACCGTCGACGGCAGAAAGGGGTCGATCCCCATGTAGGCGTAAGGACATTCCCTGATCTTCCGCCGGATCCTGTCGGCATCATCGGTACTAAGAAGGCGGCCGTCCACGATGTGCTCTCTGCCGGTATTGAGGGCGGGCCGCACGATGAGCGATTCGAGATGGTCCAGCACATGGGCCAAGGATTGCGCGTCTCCGCACCACCAGCCTCGAGAACTCGGCAGGATCAACTCCTCGTTCAACAGGTGACGGCACAGACCCGGCAGCATGGTCTGGAGGGCCGGCGTATCCACGAAGCCGCTGCCTATGGGGTTGATGACGGCGACTCGCCTCTCCCTCAGCGCCTGGGTCAGCCCGGCGACTCCGATCACCTTGTCGCTGCGGCTGGTCAGCGGGTCGCAGACCCCATCGTCGATGCACCTTAAAATCACATCTACCGGATCGAGGCCGCCCAATTTCTTGAGATAGACGCTGCCGTTTCTGACGGTCAGGTCCTGGCCCTCCACCAGGGGGTAACTCAGATACCGTGAAAGAAAGGCGTGCTCGAAGTAGAAGGGGCTGGCAGGGCCAGGGGACAGAATGACGATCGTTGGATCGTCCCGGTGGGTCAGTGCGGATCCTGCCATCATCTCGTGGAAGCCGCTGAAGAAAGGGGCCAGTCTGAGGATCCGGTTCTGATGGTAGAGGTGGGAGAACACCCGGGACAGGATGATGCGGTTTTCAAGGGCGTAGCCCAGCCCCAGGGGGTTTCTGCCGTAGTCGCTCAACACACACCATCGGCCCTCGGGCGTTCGGTACAGGTCCGCCGCATAGTAGGTCAGAAAGGGTCGATCAAGATGGGCCATCCCGTGAACCGTTCTCAAAAATAGGGGATTAGGAAAGACCATCTCGGGGGCCAGGTGGTGGGTTTTCATCAACCGCCGGGGCCCGTAGAGGTCTTGGAGGATCATGTTGAGCAGCACGGCGCGCTGGGCCAGGCCTTTTTCCACCATTTCCCAGTCTCCGATCGGGATGGGCAGCGGGATCATGTCGAGCTCCCATGGCGCTTGCCGGCCGTCCGGATCGTCGAACGGATTGAAAGAGGCCCCGTGCTCGTGGCGCATCCGTTTCATCTGGGCCTGCTGCTGATTCCACTCGTCGGGCCCCATCTGTCCGATCGAGGACAATACCGACTGCCAGTGGTCCCGGGGCGTCTGGGGGGCGGAGAAGGCTTCGCTGAAGGAGCGGCCTGGGTCAGCAGTGGTGTCGGGTTCAGGGGCTCCGGACATCGGGGCTTGAGTCTTGGGCATGGGGGACGAGGGTGTGTTCATGGGCGTCATTGGGGTGTCAAAGGGTTGAATGGTCCTCTGATCGGTTCAATATCTGAGATCCAGGGTGCACGGGGTAAACGGGTTTTTTTCCTCATCGGGGATCGTTCCCATGGGGCCCGGCGAATGGCCCATTGCGTAAAAGCGGGTCAGGCGCCGTCCCTCCGCTTCATAGGCATTCACCGGGAACACATCGTAGCTTCGGCCCCCGGGATGGGCCACATGGTAAGAACAACCGCCGATGGAGCGATGCGTCCAGGTGTCCACCAGATCGATCACCAGGGGTGCGTGGACGGCTATGGTCGGGTGCAGGCACGAGGGCGGCTGCCAGGCCCGGTATCGAACCCCCGCCACAAAGACACCCTCGACGCCGGTGGGCTGAATGGGCACCCGGCGCTGATTGCAGGTCACCACATACCTGGAGTCCGTCATACCGCTCACCTTCACCTGAAGCCGTTCCAACGAGGAATCCACAAAACGGACGGTACCGCCGCCGCCAGGCTCTTCGCCCAGGACGTGCCAAGGCTCCAGGGCTTGCCGCAGCTCGATCTCGATCCCTTCATAGACCACCTTTCCGATCAATGGAAACCGAAATTCGAGATGGGGTCTGAAAAAGGTCGACGTGAGGGGGAAGCCGGCATCGTTCAGTTCCGACAGTACCTGGGCGAGATCGTCTTCCACAAATTCCGGCAGCATGAATCGGCTGTGGAGACGCGTTCCCCAGCGGACCAACGACTGGCGGCAGGGGGATTCCCAGAACCAGGCGATACAGGCCCGCAGCAGGAGCTGCTGAGCCAGGCTCATACGCTCGTGGGGGGGCATCTCGAAGGCGCGAAGCTCCACCAGACCCAGGCGTCCCGAGGACGAATCGGGGCTGTAGAGCTTGTCGATGCAGAATTCTGCCCGGTGGGTGTTGCCGGTGACGTCCACCAGCAGGTGGCGAAACAGCCGGTCCACCAGCCAGGGAGGGCACTCGATGCCCGATGCGGTCTGCCTGTCGAGTTCCTTGAAAGCGATTTCCAGCTCATACAAGCTGTCGTGGCGGGCCTCGTCGATCCGGGGCTGTTGGCTGGTGGGGCCGATAAAGAGGCCGGAGAACAGAAATGAGAGGCTCGGGTGGTTGTTCCAGTAGGTCAACAGGCTGCGGAGGAGGTCTGGCCGGCGCAGGAAGGGGCTGTCGGCCGGCGTGGCCCCCCCGACGACGATGTGGTTGCCGCCTCCGGTGCCCGTGTGCCGTCCGTCGAGCATGAACTTTTCCGTTCCCAGCCGGGTGAGGCGGGCGTCTTCGTAAAGGGTCGTCGTGGTGTGGACCAGGTCTTCCCAGCTGGACTGGGGGTGGATGTTGACCTCGATGACACCGGGGTCTGGCGTGATCTTCAATACGTTCAATCGAGGGTCGAAGGGAGGGACGTAGCCTTCCAGGATCACCGGACACCCGATTGTTGCGGCGGTATGTTCGATGGCGGCCACGAGTTCCAGATAGCCCTCCAGGGCCGTCACCGGGGGCATGAAGACGTGGAGGCGGCCGCTGCGGTGCTGAATGCACAAGGCGGTGCGCACCACCCAGGCGGCCGATTCCCCCGCCACCGGCAGGGGGTCCTCGAAGGGCGGGGGCTGGGTCCGTACCGATTCGCCCCTGACGGCCTCCGGGGTGCCGTCGAGAAACCGCTGCCTCTCCCGCACTTCCGGCAGCGGCGGCCTTTCGGCCATGGGGTCCAGGGGATAGTCGTAGGGAAAGTCCTTTTCCGACACCCACGGCAGGGACTCCAGGGGCAGCCGCAGTCCGACCGGGGAGTCGCCGGGAAGCAAAAACATGAGGTCTCCGCGAAAGGCCCACGGCCCACTCTTCCAGGAGCCGTACTGCAAGGGAAGTATATAGCCGGCAACGCTCCCCAGCCCGATTTCGAAGGCGTGGGCCAAACGGGCCCTTTCCTCCGCGTCGTCGAGTTTGGCGTCGGAGGGGGTGACGTTGACCGGAAGCCGCTGTTCCTTCCACAGATAGTAAAAGATATCCTCATAGGCCGGCCGGACATGGCGTTTTTCAACACCCAGGGTTTCCGCCAGGGTTTCGATGAATCGCCGGGCGTCCTCGGGGCCGTACCCGTAATCGATGGCGTCGTCGGCGATCCACTGGTCGTCCTTCCATATGGGGAGGCCGTCCTTTCGCCAGCAGCAGCTGAACGCCCACCGCGGCAAAGACTCCCCCGGGTACCACTTGCCCTGGCCGAAGTGCAGGAGCCCTCCCGGCGCCCATCGGTTGCGGAGCCGCTTGATCAGCGTCGCCGCCAGATCGCGCTTGGCAGGGCCGACCGCCAGGGTGTTCCATTCGTCGCCTTCCATGTCGTCGATGGAAACGAAGGTGGGCTCGCCCCCCATGGTGAGGCGGACATCGAGGGTGTCGAGCACCTGGTCCACCCGGCGTCCGATGGCATCGATCTCCTGCCATGTCTCCTCCGGATAGGGTTTGGTCGAGCGCGGGGCCTCATAGACCCGTGAGACCGCCATGGTGTGCTGGAAATCCACTTCGCACTCGTCCAGCTTGCCGGTGATGGGGGCGGCGCTTTGAGGCTCCGGCGAGCATGCCAGGGGGATGTGGCCCTCCCCGGCCAGAAGTCCCGAGGTGGGATCGAGACCGACCCAGCCGGCGCCGGGAAGATACACCTCAGTCCACGCGTGAAGGTCTGTAAAATCCATTTCCGGTCCGGAGGGGCCGTCGAGGGATTTGACGTCTGCAGTGAGTTGAATGAGGTAGCCCGAGACAAAACGGGCGGCCAGTCCCAGATGGCGGAGTATGTTGACCAGTAGCCAGGCCGAATCCCGACAGGATCCGTTTCCCTTGGCGAGGGTCTCTTCACAGCTCTGCACATTGGGCTCCATGCGGATCAGATATCGGATCGCTTCGTTGAGCATCCGGTTGAGGCCTACCAGAAAATCGACGGACTGGGTTTCCGCGAAATCGATCCGGGACAGGAACGCCTTCAACCGGGGGCCGGCCTCGCGCTTTTTCAGATAGGGTTGCAGGTCGGACTTGAGATCGTCGTCATAGTCGAAAGGGAAGGTATCGGCCTCCGGCTCCAGGAAAAAGTCGAAGGGGTTGATGATGACCATGTCGGCCACCAGGTCCACCTCGACATGCAGTTCGGTGGTCTTTCTATGGAACATCAACCTGGCCAGGTAGTTGTTGAACGGATCCTGCTGCCAGTTGAGGAAATGATCCTCGGGGAAGATCTTCAGGGAATAGCTCAGGATGGGCGTTCGGCAATGGGGAGCGGGACGCAGCCTTGCCACATGGGGCGACAGGGAGACGGGACGGTCGTAGTGGTAGGATGTCTTGTGGTTGAGTGCGACGTGAATTCCCAAGAGGGCTCCTTTCTTGGCTAACCGCTCCCGGCCGCCCCAAGGGGGTGGACCGGGGCGAGTTCTGTCGGAGGCTACTGGTCGGCGCCCCGGGCTTCGATCATGTGGGAACGGTTGAAAAACGTGTCGCCGATCGCCTCATCAAGCTCATTTAAGTGGGTTTGAAGCTGATCCAGGTATTCGTGCATGCCCTGTTGGATGACCTCATCGATATCCGTATACTCCAGATCGGCCTTGATCCGGCCGATTCGTTTTTCGGCCGGATTGCTGGCGGACCCGGGAGGCGAGCCGGTGATGCGGTGCAGGGCGATTTGAGCCTTGGTGACGCAGTGGCGGATCGACCGGGGGAACTGGTGGTTGTAGATCAGAAAACTGGCGACATTTTTCGGGGTGATGAGATGGTGCTCTTTCCGGTACATCTCGAAGGCGCTCGCGGATTTCAGCACGGCCATCCACTGGATGTTATCGATGGGGGTGTTCACGAATTCCGCACTGGGCAGAAGCATGAAGTACTTGACGTCCAGAATGCGCGATGTCTTGTCCGCCCGTTCGATCATGAGCCCGGTCCGGGCGAAGTTCCAAGCCTCACCGTGGGACATGGTGGAGTCCAGGAGCCCCGTGAACAGGTGGCTGCGCATCTGGATGATCTTGAAGAACCGGTCCGGGTCCTGGGCCGCGAATCGGGTGCTTTGACTATTCGCCATCTCCAGGTAGAAGTTGTTGAGGTGCTCCCACATCTCAGAGGAGATGATCTCTCGGGTGGAGCGGGCATTCTTCCGGGCCGAGCCCAGGCAGCTGATGATCGAGTTCGGGTAGCTCCGGTCGAAGGTCAGAAAGTCGATGACCTCCTTTTGGCCGCAGTCCTGGCAGCGTTGATGGAACCGGTCCATGTCGCCGGTGATCATGATCAGGGGGTCCCAGTGCTTGCCGCTCTCGGAGGGCATGTCCAGCAGGAGGTTGAGGTTGACGCTGATGAAGCGGGCGACGTTCTCCGCCCGCTCGATATAGCGGCACATCCAGTAGATCGAATTGGCCACGCGGCTGAGCATGGTGCCTCTCCTCCGTTATGACATCCTATAGTACCCAGGTGTCTTTGCTGCCGCCCCCTTGGGACGAGTTGACCACCAGGGATCCCTTCTCCAGAGCCACACGGGTCAGTCCGCCGGGGAGGACGTAGATCTCGTCTCCGAACAAAATGTAGGGCCGCAGGTCCACGTGCCGCCCCTCGATGCAGTCCCCCACGATGGTGGGCACCCGGGAGAGGGCCAAGGTGGGCTGGGCCATGTAGTTGCGGGGGTTTTCCTTGATGCGAAGGGCGAAGTCGGCGATCTCCTCCCGAGTGGCGTGGGGACCCACCAGCATTCCGTAGCCGCCGGACTCGTTGGCGGCCTTGACCACCAGCTGGTCGAGATGCTCCAGCACATAGGCCATCTGCCGGGGATCACCGCAGATATAGGTCGGCACGTTGGGCAGCACCGGTTCGCTGCCGGTGTAGTATTTGATAATCTCCGGAACGTAGGCGTAGACCACCTTGTCGTCGGCGATACCGGTTCCCGGAGCGTTGGCCAGGGCGAGGCGTCCGGACTGATAGATCTGCATCAGACCGGGAACGCCCAGAACCGAGTCGGGGCGAAAAACGACGGGATCCAGAAAATCGTCGTCGAGGCGGCGATAGATCACATCGACTCTCTTGAGTCCCTTGGTGGTCAACATGTGAAGAAAACCGTCCGAGACCACCAGGTCCTGCCCCTCCACGAGTTCAACGCCCATCTGCTGCGCCAGGAAGGAGTGTTCGAAGTAGGCCGAATTGTAAATGCCGGGGGTCAGGACCCCGATGGTGGGCGATTGTACGGTGTCGGGCACCAGGTGCCGGAGCATTTCTAACAGCTGGCTGGGGTAGTCGTCTACCGGCCGGACATTGGAGGCCTCGAACACCTGTGGAAAGGTGCGTTTGAGTACCTGGCGGTTTTCGAGAACGTAGGAAACCCCCGAGGGGCAGCGAAGGTTGTCCTCGAGGACATAGAACCTGCCGTCCCCGTCCCGCACCAGGTCCGTTCCGGTCACGTGGCACCAGATGCCCCGGGGAGGCGTGAACCCCTCGCAGGCCTTCCGGTAGGTTTTGCTCGAATAGATCAGGGCCTCGGGCACCACCTTGTCCTTCAGGATCTTTTTGTCGTTGTAGATGTCCTGGATAAAGGCGTTCAATGCGAAGATTCTCTGCTTGAGGCCGTTTTCGATCCTCGCCCAATCCCGGTTGTCGACGATTCGGGGAATGATGTCGAAGGGGAATATCTTTTCGGTGCCGTCCTCCCGACCGTAGACCGTGAAGGTGATGCCCATCCGCATCAGCATGGCCTCCGCCGCTTTCTGGCGGAAATTCAGATCGCCGTCCGGCAGGGACTCGATCTTGTCCACCAGCAATTTGGCGCCCGGCCTGGGGTTTCCATCCGGATCGATCAGTTCGTCGAAAAAAGATTCGGGGTCGTAGGATGAGAATTTCAGCATGGGATTTCTCCTGGTGCCGACGCTGCCTCCCTCGGTGACGGATCACCTGACGAGGGAGCGGTGGCCGCTGCTCCCCGGTGCAAAACCTCGGATCGATTTCCCTTCGGGGAGGGCAACGGAAGACATTGTCCACTTTTATGTCGTCTCGCCGGCAGGGTAGTGCCCTGCCATGGACACGTAAAGTTTCCTTATACCATAGCCCAGGAATTTTGGGCAGGGCATCGGCGATTCCGGAGGACGTCGGCGGCATCGACGGGTTGTGTGCCTCCCGAAGCGCGTAGAGACGAGAGGGAGGGCCTGCCCGAATTGGCCCCCATGGAAGCCCATACCGGAATCGAAATGTTGACTGCTTTCTTCCCAATGATTGACCAAGTTGAGTGGGTGGCACCGGCGGTAACATCCATTATTCTCACTGACCCTCCGACCAGACTTCCTCTTCTCTGAGCAATCGTAGCCATTGAATAGAACGCCGCATAACGGACATGGTGGATGGAGAATCATTCGACACCCGGCAGGTCTGTTTATCCCGTTTCCAGAATCACATCAACGCGGGGAAATCGTCGCCGCTGAGGACTTGACCCTGGGAGTTGAACGACGATTGCCACGGATTTCAAGTCAGCTACAGGAGCGAACGTGTGCCGACATGCGTGGGAGAGAGTCCCCAAGGGAGACCAACTGACAAGGGAAAGCCCTTTTTGATTGTTTCTGCAAAGGCGGGAGTCGGGTCGCGACCCAGGAGCCGGAGGATGGAAAGATGAAAGAAGACAGCAACTTCGCCCTGATAAAATGTTCCATTTGGCGGCTCATCTAACGGTCTATGATTTCGGGTCATGGAACTGTTGGACGTCGGCAGTGACTCATTGGTGTCGGTTTACCGGAAATAAAGTCGTTGACACATGTAAAGCCTTTTTCATACTAATTGATATCAATGGGTTATCGAACATCAAATGGGGATGGGCCCGATGTCTTCGATTGAGCACCCGGTCCGGCGCTCTGGGGTCATCACCATTTGCCAAAAGGCGTCGCATTTCCTTCAAAACAGGAGGTAAGAGGATGAGCCGACATATAAAACCGATCATTTTTGGTCTTGCTGCATTGTCAGTGATTTTTGCGACGATGGCGATCGCCGGAGAGGTCGAGGTTCTCCATTGGTGGACCTCCGGTGGTGAGGCAGCAGCCGTTCAAGAGCTCCAAAAAATGCTGCAGAACGAAGGGCATACATGGAAGGACTTTGCCGTTGCAGGCGGCGCCGGCGCCAATGCCATGACCGCACTGAAGTCCAGGGCTGTATCCGGTAATCCCCCGACAGCGGCTCAGGTCAAGGGACCCCAGATTCAGGAATGGGCCGAATTGGATGTGCTGACGCGGTTGGATGGCGTCTCTGGGGCAGAAGGTTGGGATCAGCTGATTCCCCGTGTGGTGGCCGACATCATGAAATACGATGGTCACTGGGTCGCCGTACCGGTCAATGTGCACCGCATCAACTGGATGTGGTGCAATCCGGAGATCTTCGAAAAAGCCGGTGCCGAATACCCCAAGACCTGGGAGTCTTTTTTTGCCGCCTGCGAAAAAATCCAGAAGGCGGGGTTTATCCCTGTGGCTTTCGGCGGCCAAGCCTGGCAGGAGGCCACCGTCTGGGAGATCATCGTGGCAAGTGTCGGCGGACCGGAATTTTACAAACAGGCCTTGGTTCAGGCCGATGAGACGGCGTTGGCCAGCGATACGATGATAAAAGCCTTCGACATCTTCAAAAGAATCAAACCTTACACCGACAGGAATGCGCCAGGTCGCGACTGGAACCTGGCCACCGCCATGGTGATCAAAGGTGAGGCGGCCATGCAATTCATGGGAGACTGGGCCAAGGGGGAGTTTGCCGCTGCCGGCAGCGTACCGGGTAAAGACTATGACGCCATTACCGCCCCCGGAACCGAAAACATCTTTTTGTTCAACGTCGATTCCTTTATCATGTTCGAGGTGAAGGACCCCGAGGCAAAGACCGCGCAACAGGCCATGGCCCGGTTGATATTGTCACCGGATTTTCAAGTGGCCTTCAATGTCAACAAGGGATCTATTCCCGTGCGCTCCGGCATCCCTGAAACCCCTTTCGACACGGTGGCGATACAGTCAATGAAAGACTTTGCGGCCACGGACACAGCGGGCGGATTGATGCCCAGCATGGCTCACGAAATGGCCGTCTCTCCGGCCGTGCGAGGCGCCATGTTCGATGTGGTGACACAATTCTACAATTCCGACGATTCCCCCGAGGACGCCGTCAAACAGCTGGCTGCCGCCGTCAAGGAAGCCGAGATGTAAAGGATTGCCCGAAAGAGCTGTCTTCGTGACAGGGTCCCGCTGCGGCCCTGTCACGGCTAAACCCGACACCCCCGCTGTGTTCCGGGAGGCCTTTCATGTCTACCCCCCCATCGATTGTCAACCGATGAGCCCAAGGGATCGACATACCCATTTTTCTTCGATGCTGGAATCGGTTCTCCCCAAGGTGGTCGTTGCGCCCAGTTTTATCGCCATGCTGATCTTTATCTATGGCTTTATTCTGTGGACGCTCTATATCTCCATGACCAAATCCACCTTTCTACCCAGCTACGACTTTATCGGGCTTGCCCAGTATTTTAAGCTGTGGAGCATCGAACGGTGGTGGGTGGCGTGTAAAAACCTGTTGATTTACGGTGGGCTGTTTATATTCTTTTGTACCGTCTTTGGATTGCTTCTGGCCATTTTTCTTGACCAGAAGATCCGCATCGAGGGCTTCATTCGAACCGTTTACCTTTATCCCCTGGCTATATCGTTTGTGGTGACCGGTACGGCCTGGAAATGGATTCTGAACCCGGGACTCGGGGTCGAACGGCTGGTGAGGGATTTAGGCTGGACCTCTTTTACTTTCGACTGGCTGGTCACCTCGGAGATGTCCATTTACTGTGTGGTGATCGCCGCCGTTTGGCAGTCCACAGGGTTTGTCATGGCGATGTTTCTCGCCGGGCTTCGGGGCATCGACGACGCCATCATCAAGGCTGCCCAGGTGGACGGGGCGTCTCTGACGCGGATCTACCGCAAAATTGTCATCCCCAGTCTCAGGCCCGTGTTTTTCAGTTCTTTTATCATTCTAACCCATGTGGCCATCAAAAGTTTCGACCTGGTTGTGGTCTTGACCCGCGGTGGGCCGGGCTACTCATCGGATCTGCCGGCCACTTTCATGTATGATTTCGCATTTACCAGAGGCCGGCTCGCATTGGGTGCGAGCAGCGCCATGATGATGTTTTTCATGGTGATGGCGGTCATCGTTCCCTACCTCTATTCCGAACTGAGGAGGAAACCGCATGCCTGAACCCATTGCCAAGACCCCCGGGGCCGTTGCCGGCCGATGGTTCGTGTACGGCATTTTGTTTGTCTTTGTCCTCTATTTTCTTGCCCCTTTTTTTGTGATGATGATCACCTCTGTCAAGACAATGGAGGAAATCAGAACAGGGACCCTGATCTCCCTGCCCACACATCCGACCTTCGAACCCTGGCTAAAGGCATGGGGGTACGCGACCATCGGTGTCACAAACCAGGGCATCAAGGGCTTTTTTTGGAACTCCGTCCGGATGGTCACCCCTGCGGTGCTGATCTCCACGTTGATCGGAGCGATCAACGGTTATGTGCTGTCCAAGTGGCGATTCAAGGGCAGCGATACCTTTTTTGCGATGCTGCTGCTCGGCTGCTTCATTCCGTTTCAGGTCATTCTGCTGCCGATGGCCCGAACGCTGGGAATATTGGGGCTTTCCGAATCCGTTTGGGGACTGGTTCTGGTCCACACGGTTTACGGCCTGGCGTTTACTACCCTTTTTTTCAGAAACTATTACGTGGCCGTGCCGACAGAACTGGTCAATGCCGCCCGAATCGACGGTGCCGGTTTCTTCCGGATCTTTTGGAAGATCATGCTGCCCGTTAGCACACCCATCTTTATGGTGACGATTATCTGGCAGACCACACAGATCTGGAACGACTTTCTCTTCGGGGTCTGTTTTTCAACCGGTGAAACCCAGCCGGTGACGGTTGCGCTCAATAATCTGGTCAATACCTCAGGAGCGGTGAAGGAATACAACGTGGACATGGCCGCCGCTATCATCGCCGCCATGCCGACACTTTTGGTCTACTTCCTTGCGGGCAAGTATTTTGTTCGCGGCCTTACGGCCGGTGCCGTCAAGGGATAGTCTCTGGCGAAGACCACCCAAAAGGATTGGAGTCGACATGGCGTCCCTGGTGATCGACAATGTCTATAAATCCTTTGGATCCGTTGAGGTCCTCAAGGGCATTAATCTCTCCATCGATGCCGGCGAGTTCCTGGTGCTGGTCGGGCCTTCCGGGTGCGGCAAATCAACGCTGTTAAATCTGATCGCCGGCCTGGAGTCCGTCAGCACCGGTGACATTCGTATCGCCGATCGGGTCGTCAACAACGTTCAGCCAAGGGATCGGGATATTGCGATGGTGTTCCAGTCATACGCCCTCTATCCCAACATGAGCGTTCGCAAGAATCTCTCCTTCGGTCTGGAAACCCGGAAGATGCCCAAAGACGAGATCAAAAAACAGATTGCGAAGGTGGCTGAAATCCTTCAAATCGAAGGTTTCCTGAATCGCAAACCCTCCCAGCTATCGGGCGGGCAGCGACAACGGGTCGCCATGGGCCGGGCCATTGCCAGGGACCCCCTGGTTTTTCTCTTTGACGAACCCCTTTCGAACCTGGATGCAAAACTCCGGGTAGAAATGCGAACCGAGATCAAGAAGCTCCATCAGCGGCTGGGTACCACTATCGTCTATGTGACCCACGATCAAATCGAAGCGATGACACTGGCGGACCGGATCGCCATCATGAAGGATGGTATCGTCCAACAGTTCGACACCCCGGATGGGGTCTATGCCGATCCAGCCAACCGATTTGTGGCCGGTTTCATCGGTTCCCCGTCCATGAACTTCATCCCGGTGGCTCTCGATCAGGACGGAGATCGACTGATCGCCCCATTGTCAGGGGGGGACGGGAGCCGCTTCGCTATTCCCGTCAGGGAAAAATCTCCGGGGCTCATTCCCGGCCGACATGTCCTCATGGGGGTGCGCCCGGAGAACATCTCTGATTTTCATGACGGAATGGAGAACCGGGAAGATATCATTCCAATAGCGCTTGAGGTCAATGTCATGGAACCCACCGGCCCCGACACCCTTGTCTATGTGGAGGCGAACCATACCCAGGTCGTCTGCCGCGTCAATCCGGGTAAGGCAAAACCGGCAGGGGATGTCATGAAGCTGGCCTTGGACACCTCAAAACTGCTCTTCTTCCACGCCGAGACAGGAGATCGGATCGACAGGTAGCCGCTCACGACCCCTGCCCGATGGTGCCTGACCCCACATGGATGTGCTGATGCGCCGTCAGTTGCATCCCGCGACACCTTCCCTTCTTTCCCGATAGATTCAATGGGGCATGCCGGTGTTTGGCCAACCGTGGAGTTGTTACCGGACGCGGCAGCGGATGGTGAAGAATTGAGCGGGGGCGGAAGCGTGGATCGATAGTGGCGAATCCCTATCGGTAACACCTGAAATGAACTGTGGCAGGGCTTGAGCGAACCCAATGGTCTCCCGACCATGGGGAGTCTCTATTGGATTGACGCTTCACCCGGATTCGCTATTCGGTTGGGGATGAAACACCGAATAGACCACGGGAATGAGCACCAGAGTGATCAGGGTCGATGCCGTGAGCCCTCCCACAACGGCCCGGGCCAGGGGTGCCTGGGCGTCGGAGCCCTCACCGATGCCCAGTGCCAGGGGCAGCAGGCCCAGAATGGTGGTCAAGGTCGTCATCAGGATCGGCCGCAATCGACGGCGCCCGGCCTCGGTCAGGGCATCCCGTGTGGGCATCCCTTCCTGGATCAAGCGGCCGGCCTGGTCCACCAGTAAAATGGCATTGTTGACCACGATGCCGCCCAGCATGATACAGCCGATGTAGGACTGCACGTTCAGGGTCGTCGATGTCAGAAACAAGGTCACCAATACCCCCACCGCCGCCAGAGGAACGGAAAACATGACCACGAGTGGATCCCGCAGGGACTCGTACTGGCATGCCAGCACCATATAAACGAGGAGCAGCGCCAGAACGAGTGAGACGATCAGTTCCCGGAAGGCTTTTTTCTGTTCTTCGACATTGCCGGCTACCGTCAATTCGTAGCCGATGGGCCGTGGGATCCGATCCAAAAGGGCCTGCACGTCCGAGGCCACGGAGCCCAGATCGCGCCCCACGAAGTTGGCGCTGACCGTCGCTCTCCGCTGCTGGTCCTTTCGGTCGATCAGAATCGGACCGCGGCTGGCTTCGGTCGAGACGACATTGCGCAGCGCCACCCTGTCACCGGATGCGGTGGTCAGGGTCAGATCGAGAATGTCGTCCAGGGAGCGTTTCTCGGCGTCCTTGAGTTGCACCAGGATACGATAGGAATTGCCCCCCGTCCGGTATTCGCCGGCAGTGGCGCCGGCCACCGCCGTTTGCAGCATGCGGGTGACGTCGCGAGCGCTCAAACCGAGATCGGCGGCCTTGTCCCGGTTCACCCGTATCTCCTGCTGGGGGATTCCGGCTTCAAGGCTGGTTTCAACGTCGGTAATCCCCGTCACGTCCGCAATCAGCGTTGCGACCCCGCCGGCCAACGCGTCGAGGGTTGCCAGGTCGTAGCCGAGGATCTCGACGGTCAAGCCTTCGTCGCCCCCCAGGATTCTTTCGAGGATAAACTGCCCCTGGGGGGCTCGGACACGAATGTCCATCCCGGGAACAGCGCCGCGAAGCAGGCGGCGCAGATCCTGGGCGATCTCCACATTGGAACGCTCGCGCCGGACGGCCGGCACCAGGGATATGCGGATTTCACCTTCCGACCCAGAGTCTGGCCGCCAGCCCGCGGCACCGACGCTGACCACCGACGCCACCGCCTCGGGCACTGCCGGCTGCACTATTGCTTCCATGATACGTGTCTGCCGGTCCACCAATTCGAGCCGGGTGCCGATTTCCATCTTGCCGTTGATCCGGACCTCCCCTTCGTCGCTGGGAGGGAGAAATTCAGTACCGATCAAGGGCAGAAGCAGAAGGCTTGCACCCAGCAGGCCGGCCGCCGCCAGGATCGTTATCAGCCGGTGCCCCAGAACCCAGCGCAATAGTTCCAGGTAGGTTTTTTCAAGGCCCAGGAAGACGGTATTGGCGGCCGCTGCCCACCGCGATACTCGAGACGCCGGTTTCTTTTTTCGGTGTGGACCTGCCGTCAACAGCCGTGACGCCAGCATGGGCACCAGGCTCAGCGCCACCGCCAGGGAGCAGACCAGGGAGAAGATGATGACATAGGCCAATTCCTTGAAGAGAATTCCCGAGACCCCCCGTACAAAGACAAACGGCAGAAAGATGACCAGGGTCGTAATGGTGCTGGCGACGATTGCCGGTCCGACCTCCCGGGCGCCTTCCACCGATGCCTCCACCGGTCCCTCGCCGGTTTCCGTTCGGCGTCGGAAAATGTTTTCGAGCACCACGATGGAACTGTCCACCATCATCCCGACTCCCAGCGCCAGCCCTCCCAAAGTCATGAGGTTGAGGGTGAATCCGCCGAAGAGAATCAATGCGAAAGTCGTCACGATGGAAATGGGGATCGACAGGGAAATCACCAGGGTGCTTCGAATATTGCGCAGGAAAAACAGCAGCACTACGATGGCGAGTCCTCCGCCGTAGAGGACCGAACGGGCGACGTTGGCGATGGACCGCTCGATGAAATTGCCTTGATTGATGACAGGGACGATCTTGATCTGGGGAAAGGCCTGGTTGACGGCGTCGATTTCGGACAGGACGCTTTTGGCCACTTCCACCGTGTTCGCATTGGCCTGTTTGCGAATGGCCACCCGCAGTCCCCGACCCCCGTTGACCCGCACGATACGCGTCAGCTTCTCGTAGGTGTCGCTGACGGCGGCGATCTGCCCCAGTGTGACGGACGCACCGTTTCGCCGGGCGATGACGGTGTCTCGAATCTGATCGAGGTTGACGAACTCGGCCGGCGCGCGCAGCATGACCTCGTAGCGTCCCTGTTCGATCTTGCCCGCCGGCAGGTCGAGATTGGCATCACGGATCGCCTCGAGCACCCGGTCCAGGGGCAGACCCACGGCCTTTATCCGATCGGGATCCAGCTCGATTCGCACCTCCCGGTTGAACCCTCCCCAAACGTCGACCTGAGCGACGCCGGGGATGCGGGCGAAACGATATCGGATCTGAACTTCGATGAGTTCGGTCAACTCCACGGGGTCGAGATTGCTGGAAATGCCGAGCAGGACGACCGGAAAACTGGCAATGTCGAATTTTCGGATCCGCGGCCGCACGATATCGTCGGGCAGTTCGTTGATTTCGTCT
This sequence comes from uncultured Desulfobacteraceae bacterium, assembly GCA_942491115.1. Classification (GTDB taxonomy): domain Bacteria; phylum Desulfobacterota; class Desulfobacteria; order Desulfobacterales; family UBA5852; genus CALNZV01. The sequence goes on along the minus strand of CALNZV010000020.1, from coordinate 41,794 downwards.
TCGAGCTTGCCCTGGACGTCGATCGCCGCCGTGTCGATGTCCGTCCCCCAAACGAAGCTGACCCGGACCGTGCTGCGGCCCTCGGAGGAGGTGGATGTGATTTCCTCGACACCGGGGACCGTGGCCACGATCTCTTCGATGATCTGGGTCACCAGCCGCTCCATCACTTCGGGGCTGGCCCCCTCGTAATCGGTTCGTATGGAGAGCGTCGGCAGCTCGATGTTGGGCAGCATGTCGATCTGCAGCCGGCTCAGGGACACCAGACCGAGGATGAAGAGGATCAGGGTCACCATCGTCGTGAAAATCGGTCGCTTGACGCTGAATGTCGGCAGGTTCACTGGGCGCCGTCCTTCTTGGGGACCGGGGCCGCTCCGCTTTGCTCGGCGGGTATGGCGATGGGGGCGCCGTCGCTGATCAACTGCTGCCCGAGGGTGACCACCCGACCGGCGATCCCTTCACCGTCCACCTGCACCCGCTCCCCGTCCTGGATGCCCACCGTCACCTCCCGCCAGACCACGGATTGACCGTCGTCACTCACGATGAAAACACCGGTTCTGTCATCGCGCCGGGTCAGCGCCTGGACCGGGACGATGGTGGCCTCCATGGCTCGATCCAATACCACTGTGGCCCGGATGAACATGCCCGGCTTCAGGCGATGCTCGGGATTGGCGATGGTCATTTCGATTCGCGCCTGGCGGCTGTCTTTGCGGAAGACCGGGGCGATGCGATCGATGCGGCCCGTGAAGCCCTCGTCCGGGAAGGCGTCCGTCGTCAGGGTGACCTCCTGCCCGATCTCCAGGAAGGCGTAGTCTCTCTCGCTGACGAAGACAATCCCGACGATGGGGTCTAAAACGACGATGAGGAGCAGTGGCGTGTTGGCGGCCAAGGTTTGACCCTCGTCCACGTAGCGCTCCGCCACGACCCGGTCTTCGTCGCCGCCTGTCCAGCCCGCCGTCACCTTGGTGTAGCCAAGTCTGATGTTGGCCGTTTCCAGGGAGGATTCGGCCTTCGTCACCTGGGCCTCGGCAACGTCGAGCTGGGCCTGCCTGGCCAATTGGTTCTGTTTGGCGGTATCGAATTCGGAATCCGAGGCAATCCCTCGTTTCAAGAGGGATTCGGTGCGCTTGAACTCCCGACGGGCGATGTCAAGGGCGCTTTTGGCCTCAGAGCGTTTGGCCCGGGCCACTGTCAGATCGGCTTGGGCCTGGGCGACGGTTTGGACATATTCGTCATTTTCCAGTTCGGCCACCACCTGACCCCGCTTCACCGTGTCGGCGATGTTGACGAGCACACGCTCCACACGCCCGCTGATCTTCGGGGCCGCAACAAATGCGGCAAGGGCCTCCAACTCGCCGCTGAAGGTCCGATTCAATGCGATTGACCCCTGTTCGATCCCTGCCGCCTCCACCGGCGTCCGCAGCAGGCCCCCTCCACCCCCGGTCAAACCGGTCCGGTCCGGCCATTGATCGAACAAACCCCAGCCGAGGGCCGCCGCTCCTATCAGAATCACCGCCAGGAAAACCCTTCTTTGGCCGATCGATGTCATCGAAAAGCCCCTTTTCTCAGTGATCGCATCGGCTGTCGCTGGGGTAGCCGCCGTTTTCCGCCGGCATCGGCATGGGCGGCCCCAACGTCCCTGCCTTGCAGTTTGGGATTGTCATCCTGAAACAAAACCCGGTATAGCCTATGGACCATTAATTCAAAGCCATTATACAGCCGACAAAACCGACCGTCATCGGTCAATATCGTGTTTGCGGAAATAAATGTGATGATGACCAAGAGCCGCCGATTACCGCTGGATCGTTTTGTCTTGGGTGTCCTCCTGCTTGCCTCCGTGTCCTGCACCATGCCAGTGGAGCGGTTCGATCCCTTGGCGGATGAACCGAGGGTGCCCGCGGATACGGCCATATCCATGGGCCCCGCGCCTGCCGGGCAGCCGGAATCCGTTTTTCCCGACACGATGTCAGCGGGACCGTTGAAGATCACCATCAGGGAGGCCACGCTCCTCTGTCTTGAAAACAACCGTTCGCTGGTGGTGCAGCGTTTGAATCCTTCTATTCAGCAGACCTTCGAGGATCAGGAAAGGTCGGTTTTCGATCCCGCAGTTGGCGCAGATCTCTCGGCGGGCAGGGACAAAGGCGAGCGCCAGGCGCGATCGGGATCCGCGACCGAGGATTTCAAGACGGATACGGCCGAAGGCGTTGTTTCCCTTGAACAATTCTTCCCAGCCGGCACGACGGTCGCCCTGGATGCCCGCACCCAGCTGACGGACTCCTCTCAATATGACGATCCGTTTGCTTCGACTCGGCTGGGCATGACGGTGACCCAGGCCCTGCTGAGAGGGTACGGAACCGATGTGAATCTGGTTCGGCTTCGACAGTCGCGTCTGGACACGCGCATGTCGAAGTTTGAGTTGAGGGGGTTTACGGAGTCCCTTGTGGCGGAAATGGAAGGCACCTACTGGGACTATGCCCTGGCCCGTCGTCAGATCGAAATCGTTGAAGAGTCCTTGAAAGTCGCTCGTCAGCAGCTCAGTGAAACGGAGGAACTGATCACCGTCGGCCGACTGGCCCGGGCGGAATTACCGGCCGTTCAGGCCGAGGTGGCATCCCAGGATCAGGCCCTTATCGAGGCGCGGGCCAACGAGGGCTCGATTCGCCTGCGGCTCCTGCGGCTGCTCAATCCCCCGGGGTCGGATCTCTGGCAGCGTGAAGTGGATTTGGTTCACCAGCCCACTTTGCCCGATATCCAGTTGGAAGACGTCGCTCTCCATGTAGCCGTATCGAAGCGCATGCGCCCGATTCTCAACGAGGCCCGGCTTCAAATGTTGCGGGGCGATCTGGAGGTCGTCAAAACCCGCAACGGTATGCTTCCACTGATGGACCTTTTCATCACCCTCGGGAAAAGCGGCTACGCCAGTTCCTTCGGCGATTCCATCGGTCATCTCGACAACGACAGCTACGACGCCCAGGCAGGCGTCCGATTCCATTACCCTGTCTTCAATCGGGATGCAGAAGCCCTTCACCGGCGGGCCCTGTTGGATCGTGAGCAGGCTGAAAGTGCTCTCGAAAATCTTTCCCAGCTGGTGGAGGTCGATGTCCGCATCGCCCACATCGCGGTCGACCGAACCAAGCAGCAGATCGCCGCTACCTCGGTCACCCGTCGGTTCGACGAAGAGAAATTCCGGACCGAAACCGAAAAACTGCGGGTGGGGAAATCCACCAGCTTTCTCGTAGCCCAGGCGCAGCGGGATTTGCTGGTCAGCCGGATTGCCGAGGTGAGGGCCCTCGCCAACTATCTGAAGGCCTTGATCGATCTCTACCGGCTGGACGGGTCGCTGCTGGAACGCCGTGGGATATCCGCCCCCGGGCGCGAACCGGTGGTCCTTTCAAAACAGTAACGGGTTGCTTCCCACAGACCGCTGCTGGTAAAAAAATACCGGGATAGTGGGCGATATTCCCATCTTTCGCTCCAGTCATTCAAGGGGGTGGATGGGCCGTCGAGAGCGCAGAACCCGCTGGCGGCCCCGCGTCTTTTATGACGGCCGCCACTGATGGAGACCGCGGTTTTTCGACCCAATCGGAAATGCAAACGGTTTCCAACCTCGGTTTTTTAACTCATCTACCAGTTGGTGAGCTGAAATAGTCGAACCGGAAGGGTTTCGGATATTGGCAACCCGACTCGGTTATGGGCATCTTTATAGCCACCTGGTCCTTTATCCAACTTTATCCGCAAGGGCCCATATTAAAAACGATGGATTAGAGCCGGCACGGAAACCGAAAGGGATGTCATGACGAACAAAACCAAAATTGTTGCAACCATAGGGCCAGCCTCCAACACACGGCCACAGATCAAACAGTTGATCATGTCGGGAATGAGCGTTGCCCGTTTGAACTGTTCCCATGGCACTCATGAACAGCATGAGGCGGTTGTTCAAATCATTAGGGAGTTATCTCAGGAATTACATGTTTCAGTGGGGATATTGCTCGATCTGCAGGGACCGAAGATAAGGACGGGAGAACTGGCCGGCGGGGACCCGGTCATGCTTGAAGCTGGCGGGGTTCTTCACATTACGACCAGAGCCATCGCCGGAACAAAGGAAATGATTTCGACGGATTATAAAAAACTGCCCCAAGACGTCAAACCCGGCGACCGAATTCTATTAGATGACGGTCTGATAGAATTGAAAGCAGTCGCCACCGCGGAGGATACTGTCGAGTGCACGGTGATAAACGGGGGGCTCCTAAAGGAGCATAAGGGCATCAACCTGCCGGGTGTCGCCGTATCCCTGCCTTCCCTCACCACGAAAGACAAGGATGATTTATTTTTCGGTATCGAAGCGGAAGTGGATTATTTTGCCCTTTCCTTCGTGAGATCAGCCAATGATCTTACCCATATTAAATCCATCATCAAACAGCTCAGCGCGGATATTCCGGTGATTGCAAAGATAGAAAAACCCGAAGCGATTGAGAATATCGATGAGATACTCAATAACACCGATGGTATCATGGTCGCCAGGGGAGATCTGGGTGTCGAACTCAGGCCGGAGCAGGTGCCGACGGTTCAAAAATATATTATTGACAAGGCGGTGCGGGCTAACAAGCTGGTGATTACCGCAACCCAGATGCTCGAATCCATGAGTGAATGTCCCAGACCTACCCGCGCTGAAGCTTCCGATGTGGCCAACGCTATTTATGACAGCACTGACGCCATCATGTTGTCCGGGGAAACGGCATCCGGCAAGTACCCCGTGCAAGCCGTTGAGATGATGCACTGCATTGCCCAGGAAGCGGAACATTCTCCATTTATGCGGTATAATATCCAGTACGCCAAAGACCCTGATGATCTTGTCACTCATGCGGTGGCGCAATCCGCGGTGAATATTCTTCACGAGGTGGATGCGGAGGCGATTGTTACTTTTTCGATGTCCGGGAAAACCTCCAAGTTGATCTCCAAACAGCGGCCCTCGAAACCGGTATACGCATTTACACCGTCTGTGAAACATTACAATCGTTTGGGCTTGGCCTGGGGGATTACGCCACTGTTGATATCTCCCCTGGATGATACCAAAAGCCTGATCGACGAAGGTGAACGCATTATTTTGGAAAACGGATTTGTGAAAGAAAATGATCTGGTGATCATTGTGGCGGGCCTGGCACGGAAGAGCGGGGCGACGAACCTCATCAAAATCCACAGGGTGGGGCGGGAAGATTAGGGCCCCAACTTGCCATACCGAAACCATAAGCGTCGCTTGTTTTCATGGTAAGCTCGTTGCTCCGGTGGGAACCACGGCCGTTGAGGCCGCCACCAGTGGGACACTTACGAATACAACAATGGTGGGGCACCATTCGCATCGGGTCCTCTTTTGTGGGTCGCCCGTTTCTTTGTCGCATCGTGCCATGGCCAAGCCACGACGCACAACCGGACATGAATCTCAATGACTGATAACCAATCAGGGGCTGACACCATGAGTTCCCCATGAGTCCCTGAATTCTATCGCCATCACCCCGAGTCGTTTGGATCCCCGATCCAGGAAATCGAAAACCATCTCTTTTCTTTTCGTCACAGCCACACCGGATGAATGTCGTTGACGGTGTCTTTTACGGTATCCAAGGCATTGGCCAGGCGGAAGCACAAGAGGGCAAGGCCGATGGTTTGGGCCAGGGATTCTACATACTGGATGTCTTCCTGAGAGATCTGCCACCGCTCGGCGTCATAGAGACGCAGGGACCCGATGATTTTCCCCCGCACGACGACCGGGTAGGAGACAATGGCCCGTATGCCCTCCTGTACGGCCTTCTCCGGGTATTGGAGTTGATCGCTGGCGGCCGTATCTTCAATGATGACGGGTTCGCGGTTGGGTCCGAATTTAATGCTTCGGTCCACCAGAATCGGCCCCTTGTTGATGTAGTCGATGCTCAGTCCGGCACTGGCCAGCAATTCCAGCGCCTCCAGTTCGGGATTCAATATGAACAGACTGGCGCCTTTGATCCCAAGCGCCCCCACCAGAAGCTGGGTAAGACGATTGGCCATTTCGTCGATGTGGCCGGACGATGATATGGTCTGAATGATTAACTGGTAGACTTCGAGAGTGATTTTGTTTGTCTGAGCCATTGGGTGCTCCTTTTGTGATGATGGCACATTCAACTCATGAGTGCTCAACCAACGATATAGAGCTTTTTGTACGCCAGAGCCTTTGTGACCTTCTTGGAGATGCTGGCGGAAAAAAATTTTCGGATTTTGCTTGGATTGTGGTTGAGAACGATGGTGGAAAAGTCGCCGTTCACCGCATGGTCGATGATTTCCTGGGAGGTTTCCCTCTGCCGGGGCTTGAAGATATAGGTAACCTTCTCCTCTGCAAATCCGGCATCCACCAGCCGCTTGGCGGCGCCTGCAATGGCCGTTTCCAGATCCTTTATTTTTTGGCGAAGGTAGGTGAGGTTGCCCGATAACCGGGCCATGACGGTTTTATCGCTGATGTCGATGTCGGGCACCGGAACATAGGTGTGAAAAAGGGTGATTTCGACATCCGGCGCCCCCCCAAAGGTATTGACCACAAAATCGATGGCTCTCTCGTCGTTGCCGGTGAAGTTGTATGGCACCAGAATCTTTGTTGTTTCCATGGGCGATCCTCCTTGGCCAGGGGTGTCTGTAAGCCGCTGTTGGGTGCCGGAGCGGACCATAGGGGTGGAACCGGAAAAAACCTCAGAATGCGATGTACAAGTCCGATATGAGTAGGGGGTAGAGGTGATTCAGAGCGATCGATAAAATGTGCGTATACCCCCAAGCAGGTAGGAGAACCTCAAGAGGGAGGAGCAAGCACCCGATTTGTCCTAGTATGCTCAAATGGGGCATCAATGTCAAATATCAAGCCTGAATTGATCGTCTCCATTCTGACCCCGTAACCGCAGTGGAAGAATCAAGCGGTAGATAGTATCTCCCTATAGCAGCGCAGTGATCATATCCCGGTTGCTGTCATTTGTTAAAGAATCGAAAATCACGATAGGGGTGTTCGGCGATCACGTACTTCTACTCCTTTACGGTGGTTATGATCAGTTGTCGGTATTGTACGAGTTTGCCCGGTCTTCCAGGCCATCCGTTGCCGGCGGGGGAGTCGGGGTCAAACGGGATATGGCGTCATAGATGTCATCCTGAAGCCAGCGAGAACAACTCGGTAAGAATCTCGATACTTAATCCCTAATCAAGGTTTGATCCCGCTATCCGCAGGTTTCCTGGGAGGGTTTCAAGGGGGAGGTGAGTGCTTGCCCAAAAAAGAAAATGTGTGGGGCGGCCCTGCATCAGGACCGCCTCAATTTGGAACCCAGGCAACAACCCTTAATCCGCTTGATTGTCTTGAGCGTCATCACCTTGAGCGTCTCCGGTATCACTGCCGGTATCACCTTGGTCGGTTTCTCCTTTCCCAACGTCACCATGATTTTTTCCGCCCGCGGCGTAAACCGGTGATATGGCAATACCGGCGAAAAGAGCAAAAGACATTAGGATAGCGATCGTTTTTTTCATGGGTTTCCTTTCCCAGCGTTAAATTGGGTTAACCTATATGGCTTTCCTGGTTTTAACGAATTAAAGTCGGAAAGGTTACACCGTATTCAACATACTTAAAACCAATTAAAAACGACTGTTATTCTGGTTAGTGAGATGCCGGTAGACCGCAGTTAAGATACTGCCCGCATACAGTTAAGTAACTCGTCAACTTCAACAGTTGCTATACCGGAATTGATATCGGACATGGCGTAGGGGATGACTAACTCATTATTATGAATGATCGCACCGCAGGAATAGACAACATTGGGAACATATCCCTCGCGTTCTTTCTCATGCGGGGCAAGCAGTGGTTCATCCAGGCGTGCGATAATTTTTGAAGGCTTTTCAAGATCAAGCAGCATGGCACCGATGCAATATTTGCGCATGGGCCCGACACCGTGGGTGAGCACGATCCAGCCCTTATCGGTCTCCAAAGGGGAACCGCAATTGCCGATCTGTATGAATTCCCATGGATATTCAGGCTCTTGTATTATTTGTGACTTTTGCCAGAAATGGATATTGTCTGAAAACATGATATGGTTGTTTACACCATCCTGGCGAGAGAGCATGGCATAGCGGCCGCCAATTTTCCGAGGGAAAAGCGCCATACCTTTGTTTTGTGCGGCTTTCCCGTTGAGGGTTAAAACGTTGAATTTGATAAAGTCCTTCGTTTCAATCAACTGCGGTAAAATCGTGCCGTTATAGGCGGTATAGGTTGCGAAATAGACAACCTCACCGTTGTCATTGAAAAATTGAACGAACCGGGCATCTTCAATGCCTCTGCTTTCGTTTTTCGAAACGGGAAAGATCACCCGTTCGGATATGCGATGATCGGCGTGGAAACTCACCTCATAATTGGAACTTGCAAGCCAGCACATGGCCTTGAAGGTTCTGTTTTGGCGTGCTTCCGAAAATTGCGGATTTGCGCGAAGGATTCCAATTTTTTCTACTAATTCATTATACGTGAAATCTTCCGGGAGCTGGTTAAGAATATGTACGGTTATTTCATTGCTGGCTCCCATCTCATTCAGCTTGAGCTGGAAAGGATTGCGCTTGTATACCGGGTCTAATTCGAGATCCGGGGTTTCCACAAAATCACTGACCGGATCGAAAAGGAACTTGTTGTGCCGGTCGAGGACGCCGCTGCGAAAGACAATTGATGAAATATGGCCTTCGCCGGTTGCCCGTAAACTCATGACAAAACGCAAGCTGCCTTTGTTCAGATGACTTTGATCAGGATGGGGAACGATGGAAGGGTTGAAAAGGGCGGCCGATTCAATAGAGTACTCCTTTGTAAAGTAAGCGCCGATGAGGGCCCTTTGAACATCGCTGAGCATTGTATCCCGTGGAAGATAATCCTTGACCACATTCAGGTGCTGCTCAAAAATATGCCCGATGTCTTCGTGCCTTCCGGAAAAGTCAGCCATTATTTGCGCAATTAAATTTTCGGCCGCCGTCTCCGGCAAGCTCATTATCCGCTGAATTATTTTGGGGATGCGATACCGCTCATCGGGAATATGAAGCCGGGTGATCACCCGTGAAGTATCCCCGATGATCTTAATCGCTTTTCTGTTAACTTTTGGCTTTTGACGCGTTTTCGGGGGCATATCGGTGTGTCCTTCGTGTCGATTGATGGTTGTCGATCCCAACGTATCCTCGGCGTTGATTTTCCGGTTTGCGATCATCCGACAATGATGATCTACAGCGCCGGCCGGGAAGCCGACAGACAAAGCCCTACCAGATCATCGATCTCGGCCGTGCCGGCGCACATGACCGTATCCGCGCCGCCCCAGTATATTTTTACCGTACCGTCGTCTTCCGGTACAGCGCCGCAGGTAAAGACCACATTGGGCACATAGCCAACCACCTCCCATGGATCCTCAGGCTGCAATATCCACTGATCGGAAACACCGAGGATTGTTGCCGGATCATCGAGTGCATGCAGAGCCGCTCCGAGTCGATACACCGTTCCGGACATGGTTTTGAAAACGCCATGGTAAATATGAAGCCAGCCCTTGTCGGTTTTGAAAGGCGGTGCGCCGGGCCCGATTTTCATTTCATCCCAGTGATAGGCCACCGGTTTCATAATCACCCGGGAATCCCCCCAGTGCACGAGGTCGGGAGAATAGGAAATCCAGATGGACCAGGGCGATATTTCGGAATGCGGTCGGTCCAAACGGGCATACCTGCCGCCGAACTTTTCAGGGAAAATAACAACATTGCGCAGGTCGGCCTGGGTAATCAGTGCGATACGTTCGACTTTTTCAAAATCCCGGGTGCGGGCCAGGGCAATCCGAACGCCGTGCCGGGAATAGGCGCTGTAGGTCAGCAGGTACGCTCCCTCTACGGGACAAATTCTGAGGTCCTCGACGCCGAAGGCTTCATATTCGGCAAAAACACTGTCCGTTGAGGGTATCAGAAAGGGTTTGGGATGAACCGTGAATGAAAAACCGTCCTCGCTGTCGGCCCTGCCGATGATGGAGCGCCCGTTTAGAAGATGCGACCTGAAAAGCATAATGTAGCGACCGTGGCGTTTAACGATGCCCGCATTATGTACGGTCGCTACCGGATACGGCACGTCCTTTTTTGTTAGGATGGGGTTTTTCCCAAAACGGGTAATTATTGGATGGGGTGGTTTCATAGGGGTCTGTCCTGTAAAATCATTTCATAGACTTGGATGTATTCACTGATCATGCGCTCAACGGTGAAATGCCGCTCGACATGGCGACGACAGGTTGCGCGGTCGATCTCATTAATACGTGCAACCCTCTCGATGGCCTGGTCCACGTTGCCGACCAAAAAACCACTCATGCCGTTTTCGATCAGTTCGGGCATGCTGCCCCGATCAAAGGCGATCACGGGCGTACCGCAGGCCATGGATTCGATCACGGACAGACCGAAAGGCTCATCAAATTGTATGGGGTGCAACAGCGCGCAGGCCCTACCGAGCAGCCGGTTGCGCTCAACGGGTCCGACGCTGCCGGCAAAAATCACCTTGTCGTTGTCAATATGAGAGGCGATATGTTGATCGTAGTAAGCCTGGTCCTGGATAATACCCGCTAATATAAGCTTTTTATTGGAAGCCCTGGCGATTTCAATAGCCTGCCGGGCCCCCTTGTCATTGTGAATGCGACCGAAAAAAAGCAGGATGTCGTCCGGGACAGACTGAAAATCAAACTGCCGGATATCAATGCCGTGATGAATGGTTCTGATATAGTCAAGATCCGGTGATCGATCGGCATTGCTGATGGAAACATAGAATGCTTTGTCGTTGTATTTCTTGTAGACCGGCAGAATCCCGGGCGATGAAAAGCCGTGAATGGTGGTCACCACCGGTGTGGTGGTCAGGCCGGTATACGTCAGGGGCAGGAAATCAAAATGGTTGTGGATCATGTCGTATGCATCGGCATGCTCAAAAAGCTCTGAAATGTGCAGGCACTCCCAGACCTTTGGTATGAGTGCGGGGTCTTCTTCATAGCCATGCGGGCAAACGGCATGCAGCGTGCCGCTGGTCTGGGAATCCGCGGTTGCAAACAAGGTAACATCATGACCGCGTGCTACCAGCCCCTCGGTTAAAAGGGAGGCCACGTTCTCCCAGGGTCCATAATGCCGCGGCGGTGTTCGCCAGGCAATGGGCGCGAGCATGGCGATGTGCATGATGGATCCTTTTGTTAATCGGTTTTCTGTGACGACGGCTGGTTTAAAATCTCGTCGGCATAAAGCTTTTGCAGTGTCATCAGCGAAAGCAGCCAGGCAAGGGACGATTCGGCCCCCTCATTCTGGTTGATGCCGTCGGCCATCAATCCATCTCGGCAGCCGCCGGTCTTGGCATCATAAAGCGGCAAGTTGAGGTCGTTGTTTCCCAGAAACCAGTTAAAGCACATGGCCGCACTGTCTATCCATGTCTGATCCCGGTTGACGTTAAAGGCTTCGACACACGCCTCGATCATGGCATTAGACTCTATTGGCTGCTGGTCGAAACGGGCCTTGGGACCGCCCTTTTCATACCAGCCATTACTACCGATGGGTGCGAAGTGGCCTTCTTCGGTCTGGATGGAGAGCAACCACTTGAGGGACCGGAGTCCCATATCGATCATATCGCTGCGCCGCATCCATCGGCCGGACAGCAGCAGCGCATGAGACAGCTTGCCGTTGGCATAGGTTAGAGTGTTCTCAGGCCAGGGCCAATCGTCTGTTGCATGGGTTTTAAACTCATTGAACAGTCTGTCGGCAAGAACTTCCCGGATTCTGCGCACATCACTGTCGCCTGAAAACTTATCCAGGTAGGCATGCATGCCCACTAGACAAAAAGCGACGGCGCGGGGCGAATGAAAATTCTCGGCAGCTCGCAGTGCCTTGTTGAAAAGGGTTGTGCTCATTGCAAGATGCCCGGGATTGTCGAGAAAAGCCACTGCTTTGCCAAGGCACCAGAGCGCTCTGCCATGGGCATCCTCGGACCCGATCTCCTCCACCCACTGCCGCGAATACGTCATGAAATTTCGAAAGCGCCCATTTTTTTCATTGTAGGCATACAGAAGAAATCCGAGATAATGACCGCTGAGAAAATCAAGTCCCCAGCCGTTTGTCGGCAGGTATTTTTGAGCCATGGCGGCAACCAGTAGCGCTCTGGCATTATCATCGGTGCAGTAGCCATGGGTGCGGTCGGCGATGGTATAGTTGGCATGTTGCAAGATGCCGGTATCATCGGTAAAGGCCTTCAGGTGATCAAGCTTGATCTCCGGTAGCTCGAAATGGGTAATGGCCTTGATGTTTTCAACATAGGAATGGCGGGGACGGGGGTTCCGGGTCCTGTTCAGCTGAACCTCCTTGAATACCTGAAGATATTTTCGAGTTACCTCCTTCCAGACGGCGTCGCGGCTGAACACATAGGCATTCTTACGTATGGCGTGCCGGTCGACATCGTTGTCCAGAAGGTCGATGATTTGTTCCGCCATGGCAGCCGGATTGTTGAAGGGCACAATCCGGCCCCGGTTTTCGGCAAGCATCTCGGTGGCATACCAGTACGGGGTTGAAATGACGGCCTTGCCTGTGCCCATGGCATAGGCAAGGGTCCCGGAGGTAATCTGGGCTTCTTCGAGATAAGGGGTTACGTAGATATCGGCGATGCCGAGAAACTCACACAATTCTTTTAGTTCGACAAAACGATTTTGAAAAATGACATGCTCGCCGATATCTAACTTGCGCACGAGCTGCTGCAGCATGATGCGGTATTCATCCCCATGCAATTTCAGAATATGTGGATGGGTTGCACCCAGAATAATATAGACCACATCCGGGTGTTTTTTGATGATCGCCGGAAGCGCCTGCAATACATTTTCAATGCCCTTATTTGGGGAAAGCAAGCCGAAGGTAAGCAGCACTTTTTTACCTTCCACGCCGAACTTGTCTTTGTAGAAGCTGGGATCAATAAAAGGCGTATCTGGAATGCCGTGATGGATAAAGACAATTTTCTCCTCGGGCACGGCATAGATATCTTTGAGAAAGTCAGATGCCCTACGGCTCATCACCACCAGCTTATCGGACAGATCGGATAGCTTGCACATGACGGCATGATATTCTGGCGTGGGGTCCTTCAAAACCGTGTGTAACGTCGTCACCACCGGCATGCGCAGATCACTTAATAGTTTCAGGAGGTGGCTGCCGGCGGGACCGCCGAAAAGACCATATTCATGCTGCACGCAGACAATATCCGTCTGACTGATATTGAGAAATTGAGATGCGACGCCATAATCGCTCAACTTGTTCTGGTTGATCTCAAAGCGCACTTTTTCCGGATAGGGATATCCCCCGGGTTTGTCATTCATGGCAGCCGCCCAGCAGTAAATATCAGGGGCTTCCGCTGATATACCTTCGACCAGATCTGCGGTGAAGGTTGCGATACCGCACTGCCTGGGCAGATAGGTGCCGATGACAGCAACCGAGTCGATTCCCTCATAATAATTAATAACAGATGTCATGGCAGCCACCTTCCTGTGTTTCTGTGTCGCCCATGGATCAGCCTCGTGTTGAAGTTAGAAAGGTCTGCATCGGATGTTCTCACTAAAATCCACGCATTGTTTACCGCCGCACATTGCCGTAACCTGGCCACATTCCCATGTGCCAGGCGATAATCATCCGGTCCATTGGTGGCGTGGCGTTTTTGAATGAACTCCGCTGAGACCTTGAAACAGGTAAATTTCGGTTTTGATTTTTCATCTGAGTGGGTCGGTTCTGAACCTGACATGCATCGTCCTACCCTTTTGTAAAAACATAATTTGTTTTGAAAAATGGATCATCTCCAAATCACTTGGTGTGACCCTGGGGGTTCAGGGGGCCGAGGGTTAGCGTAGAATACTATATAATTCCATTTATTTATGTGGGAAGCCCATGTCGTATCAACGCTCTATAGAGCTCTATGGTCTAACAGCAAAATGCCAAACTGAAGAAAGATAGCGGTCGCTGATATGAGCATGCTTACCATTTCATGTCATTCGCTTTGTGAACCGGAGACCCCGGTTGCATCGATCGGGATCAATAGGGAACATTCAATAAGGATGCGGGCGAAACCGAAAGACCATAAAAAGAGCTGATAAATGCTTTCGAATACTGACACTTGAATCCGTGGACCATTTTTTCCAACTCTATTGGAGAGGAACCTGACATTTAATAAAGACACCAGCAGGATCTTGCGCAATGAACAATGTAATCATCTTATCTGGATTAACCTGCTTTTTAAAAAGCTTGTATTATCGATGCCTGTGCAATTTATAGTTTTAAAGGACTATAGGGGACGAGGTATATAGTGGATATTCTATATATTCTAAGAGGATATAGGGGACGGGAACCTGGGGTGCGATGATGAAATGATGCGTTTCTATCATCAACAATCGATGCCGACATTCCAGCAGCAAGCGCTTCTCCACGTTGAACGGCCTCATCCCAAGCCCTTTCACTCGACTATGTCACGCGGTTTCAACTAAATGTCAAAATGATATATGATATCTTATGATTAGCGCCTGTTTCGGTAGCAGAGCCCCGGGAGCCGTTTGTCCCCCGGCGGAATGGCAAAAACCCCCAAAAATAGTCCCCCTGGGGGTGCGTCGGAGGCTTCCATATGCGGCGTGATCAAGGGCTTGCAGTACCAACGGTCGGCGGCGCCCTTGAATGCCTGGCCGATGAACGCCGCCAACACGTGACATATCCGGGCTAGAGATTCGATTCAGATCCTCGGGTGCGATAGCCGCTCGGCTGGCACCCATACTGAAGGTGACGGTTGACGATCTGCTTCGGCCACGGTCGCGATATCGAGATGAGCGTGCCATTTTCCTGGAGCTTTGCCGCCGGTATTTATCTGTCAGGCGTTCGATGTCATCGTTGGTCGCAGACCTTGGCATCGGCGTGTCCGCCCTATCCCAGAACCGCAAACGACTTGGGGCGAGAATGGATACAGACCAGCATTTAAGAAAACGGTTTGAGCAGGCGAAGAACGCATTGACCAATAGTGAATCGTGAAGGTTTGACCCCCATGTGGCCTACTGATCTATTGAATATAGAAATATGAAGGGCGTCCCCCTCGGTCCCTTTCCATGAGTCCTGGGTCATCCGCGAGATTGATGGAGGCTTCCGTCAAAAAGACACAGCCCGTTTTATTTTGACGCCATTCGATCAGGGCGGGAAGTAACTGGGCTTTAAGGTAACCCTTATTGCCAATAAAATTGTCGTCGACGAAAAAGATGCTGCTGCGCCAACCGGTGGCATAAATACGATCCAGTTCTGCGATGACTTGCTGTGGTGTTTTCATGCGGGGCCGGTGGCCGAATAATTCCGTCACATTGCAGAATTCGCAGTTGAAGGGACACCCCCTGGAGAATTGAATGTTCATGGCGGCATAGCGTTTCGTATGGACCAGGTCCCACGAGGGTGCCGGGGTGTCGCCGATATCGCAAAAATCCGAGGCGTTATAGATCTTTTGGGGATGACCGTCGTGCAGGTCAGACAAAAAAGCGGGAAGGGTCACTTCCGCTTCATCGAGAACGAGATGGTCGACCTCACCGAATTGATCCGGTTCGGCGGTAAAAAGGGGGCCTCCGGCAACGACTGTTAAATTTAGCGCAGCGCAGCGGGCGATGATCTCCTGGGCCGATTTCCGCTGTACCGCCATGCCGCTGATAAAGGCCATATCCGCCCACGAAAGGTCTTTATCCGTGAGGAAATCCACGTTCAGGTCCACCAGACGCTTCGACCAACTGGCTGGCAGGAGAGAGGCGACGGTGATCAGCCCTAGCGGCGGAAAGGCCGCTTTCTTACCGATAAAACTTAAAGCGTACGTAAAAGACCAAAACGTATCGGGAAACCTCGGATATATAAGGAGAATATTCATGGTTGTAACTCCCTGCTGAGGACTGATCGGAATTCGAATTCATCCCGACGACTTAAAATGACCGAGGTGCTGTTATATTGCATTCATTTCACTATCATGCCGTTGAATGAATAGTCTCTTACCGTGTCGGTTAACCAACCCTTCTTCCTCCACTGGTAGGTCACGACAATGGCATCGGCGTAAACGATGCCACGCCAGTCAATCGTCCCCTGTTTCGGGCTCACGCTAACGGCTTCGAAATGGATACCATCCTGTTTGACGACGGCCGTATACACTCCTTTGGCAAACCCCATGCGCGCGTAGACCATCGAGTGTAATTCACCGTCTAAAAATTTTAGTTCTTCATCTTTTACCGTACTTATGTGGTTTTCTTGATACCGCCCTGTGAAGACTTTATCGTCCAGAAGACCTTCTTGAGCGAGGACTACTGGAGTGGCCCAAAGCGCGAATAGGAGAATGGGCAGAACGTATGTATGGACAATTTTGAAAATCGTTTTCATGGTAAAGGCCTTTTCTTTATCACCGCAGAAAAAATCTGTGCCTACCAAAAAGCCACTCAGTAGTATTCGATCAGCAAACTACAGATGTCCTTTGAGGGCGCGATGCCGTTTTGCGATCAATGAATAAACGTCGCTTGCATGTGACGTTTCGCTTCTAGTGGATGCTACCGCTGCGCGCAGCCTCTATGGCCTCCATCCCTTCCGACTGGGAAACCGTGTGAATCTGGATATGCATCGGTGCATCCAAGAGGGATTTGGTCCCAAGCAGAGCACCAAAGCGATGTGACTTGAGATGATGATCCAGTTTTTCACGGGTTTCCCACTCGCCTAGCATGCTAAAGCGATTCTTGTCTTCGATGTCGCAAAAAATGGCATAGCTGAGGCAACCCGCTTCTTTACCCGATGGCTCGATCATGGAAAGAAGGGTTTGCGCAACTTCAAGCTGCTTCTCGGGAAGCACGTCTAAAGTGATACGAAGGACGATCATTTGGGAACCTCTCTACAATGTGACGGTGCTTTGATTATTCCACGACCTCGAGCACCGCGCGTTTTTTGGCTTTAGCCGAAACAGCGCACAATAGCGTCCGCAGAGCACCGACCGTCCGGCCCTGCTTGCCGATGACCTTGCCAATGTCGGCCTTGGCGACGGTCAGTTCCAGGATTGACGTATGCATCCCATCGACTTCTTTGACAGATACCTGATCCGGTTGATCCACCAGGGCTTGCGCAATAAGTTCAATCATCTCTTTCAAGTCATTTCTCCCGCTGTGATGTCATGGCCAATGGTGCGCTAACGCAGTTCAAACCACATCGTTCAAAAGGGGACGACAACAGAGACACGCGGCCCTGACCGACTCCTGGTCGGTTCACAGATACAGCGCTGCGCAGCCCTCCCCCGTCGCCGCCGACCAATCACCTCAGAGTGGCGGGCGGCATAGAGCTCCCAGGAGTTGACCGCCCCGGTTCCGTTGCTTCACGCCGGCGCATGCTCACCGCCGGCCGCCGGGTTCATGAGGGACGATTTGAAAGCGGTTTGGGGTGTGTTGCGGCTTTTCATCTCATCGAGCTGATTTTTAAGGGCCCCGATTTTATCGATATATCCTTCTCCGGTGGCGTTACAGCGTTTGAGCGCCTTGCGGGTCTTGAAGCGGCCGACTAAACTGCTGGCCGCCGAAAGCAGGAATCCGCCTATAAAAAAGGCCAGGAGGATGGCGCCGTTGGGAAGGGGCGGCAAAGCGATTTCAAACAAGAGCAAGTTGAGGCTCAGCCTTTGTTCGGCCAAAGAAAAACCTTGGTTTTGGATAAATACGAGCCCAATGACCAAAATGGCCGCTAACCATATGATGATGATCAATTTTTTCATTTCGCTACCTCCTGAAGGTAGAATTCAACAAACCCGCGGCCTATCGTCGTAAAAAATTTTTATACCGGCGCGGCTGAGGAAAAAGGCCTGTTACCATCATTCCAATAGCCACGCTATCCGCGAATCTTTTCATCACACGTAATGCTTAGTCAAGATTCATGCCGGAGTGCGTATGCTTCGTATTATTAGTGATAACTTTCTGGTTTACTTTATTAATTTAAATATGAGGCTCTGAGCAGCGGGTTGCAGGCAGGCGTATAAATGGGGTCAAATATGACCGGTGGCCATATATGACCCCATTTGTGGGGGATTTTATACGACGGTGTAAATCATCCTTGATACCTTTGTTTGTATGGGGTCTCGCTATTGCAAATAGGGAGCTTAAATATCATGCTTTTCCCTACCGGGTTACTGTTTCGGTAGCCCATTTTCCCAGATTATTGGAACCGTTGTTTCAAAGAAAAGAGGTTGCGGATCCGTTATTGAAGGTTCGATTAGCCCCCAATCGACCATTAAATTAATCATATCGACATTCTGTTTGGATAACCTCGCCAGCTCATCTATCGAAACAAGCTCGGAAGATGTCGGGTAATGTTCATTTTTGTTTGGCGGGTGGCTGACCAGATCGACGATAAACTGATGCACCGGCGGCATGACTTTGTAGTGAAAGTCGCACCAGTCGGCTTTTCGGTTTGGATTGCGCCCCCATGATTTTGGGCTTTTCCGGGGTCGCTATTTCTGTCCCGACCGTAGGCATGGTCATCTGCATTACTCCTGAGGATGCCATACGGAACCGGCATAAAACACCGTGCACTCCTCACCCTGAAGGAATTCCCACCCAACCTTCAGCGGGTTCATCACGGATCCGGCCATTGACGCAAAGATGCTTTCCTTCTCGATCTGCGGGGCACGGAAGGGCCCGTGCACTTTCTCGCTGTAAACGGCGCACCCCCGTTCATCGAGGGCCGCTACGGTTACATCTTCAAACCGCTCGTTGATGAAATTCAATCCCCCTGTCATGGCGATCCGCTGTTTTTTTGAGGCAAGGGCTACATCGCGCGCCTCGGCTATGCCGTTTTCAACCTTCCAGACCGAAACGAGTTTTCTGACGACCCCCTTACCGCCTTGCGACGCTTCGTACAGGCGTCCAAAATTGTAGCTCTTGGTGAGTAAGGGTCCGACGGGGCCGGCGAGCAGGAAGGCCGCCAAATCCACGAGGTTAAAGTTCTGGCTTTGTTCGTACTTAGCGACCAAAACATCGATATCGATGTTATAGAGCATCAGGTTCTCACCGTTCAGGGAAAGGTCGCCGCTGAGCGATCGCATCACCTCATCGTCGCTCTTGCCCATTGCCGTCAGGTCCGCGGACAAGTTGATCGGCCCTTCGATGGTTTTCGGGTTGATTTTGTCGAGCGCGTATAGACCAAGAAGGTCTCCGAGCCCGACCTGATTGAGACGATAGATTACCCTATAATGAGGCGAGGGCCTGGTTAGGTCCACATGAATGCTTCCATTCCCGGTCCCACCGAAAATATTCAAGCTGACCGGGTTGATATCAAGTTTCCCCTTTTCACCTTTGGCGATCATCACAAGGTCCATCACGGTCACGCCATTGACCCTGAGTATCTTGCATTTGATATCCCAGGTTAAGGAGATCTTCCTGAATGGGTCAGCACTGTCCCTTCCGCTCGGCATATTTAATTTTATGTCCAGGTCAATGTCACCGGCATCGATTTTCCCGCCGGTTGCATCATCGGCATAAACAAAGTTCCCCTGAAAGACGGAAATCCTTTTCACCTCAAGCAGTCTTTCTCTCTGCGCGCGCAGCAGTTGTTCAAGATTCAACTGCCTTTTTGCGGACCGGAGGATGGAAATGACAGGCTTGTACAGCCCTATCTGGATGATCTCAATTTCGAACCTTGCAAGCGCCATAAGTTTCAGCCCTATTTTCATCTTCTCAACCGTAGCGACATCCAGTCCGTTGTTCAACACGCTAACGTCCTTCAGCGATAGACCCAAACCTGGAAAAAGAGAAACGCCCATTTTCCCCTTTAGACGGATATCCATTCCCAGAGCGGTTGACAGGGCAACCTCGATCTGCGGTGTAAGGGTGTTGATATAGAATCGGAGAGCGAAAATACCGGCGAAGGCGACAACCGCGATGACACCCGTAATAAGCAGGATTTTTTTAGTTCGGATCGTCATGCATCCGCCTTTGTTTCTGGGAAAACCCGCTTTTGGCCTTGAATTGTCAGGCCGCATACCAAAGGACTAAGAAATAATGGCATGTTGTGCCGGTGATGACAAAAAGGTGCCAGATAAAATGGCCGTAAGGTATTCGTGAATCAGTTGCAAAAAATGCCACGCCGACGGTGTATGACAGGCCTCCCGCAATCAATAGGAACAGGCCCGCAGCGGGCATGCCGGCGAATAAGGGCTTTACCGTTATCACGGCAAGCCACCCCATCACCAGATAGAGGGTCGTGGATAAAATTGGATATGAGGCCTTATAGATGGTTTTCAGCGTTATTCCGGCGATAGCCAACCCCCAAACAATCCCGAAAAGCGTCCAGCCGAAGGCGCCTCGAAATATGCCAAGGGTCAACGGGGTATACGTGCCGGCGATAAGAATAAAGATCGCGGAATGCTCGACGATTCGAAAACAGCGCTTGCCCTTGCCAGCTGGCCACGCATGGTAGAGCGTGGAGGCAAGGTAAAGAAGGATCATGGAAACGGCGAAGACACTCGTGCCGACAATGAATCCGGCGTCCCCATGGCGCACCGCACGAATGACGAGGAACGGCGTTCCGATGAGCGCGCCGACCAGCCCAATGCCATGGCTGATACTGTTGGCGATCTCTTCGCCTTGGGACTGCATTGGCTTTAAGTTTGAAAGGATCGATTCCACGTCGCTTCACGCTCCCTTCATCGCATACCGTGCCGCTTGCCTGGTTTCGAGAGATCGGCTTTGCCATCCATGGAACACTTAATTTTTAATCAGCTGTTTTTGGGACGCTTTCCGGTGTTGGTTCCGAATCGGGTCCGCCTTCGAAATGAATGACCAGCCGATTGTCCCCGCCATCGAGCTCTCTTTTTGCCTCAAACCCCAGCTTTTTCCCCAACGCGAGCATGTTCTGATTCGCTTGTAATACGATGCCGTGAACCGTTTTGAATCCCTGCTTCTCGGCAATCGAGAGGCATTTTTCCAACAGATTGCCCCCGATGCCCTTACCTTGCCAGGCATCAGCCACCAGAACGGCGAATTCACCGGTCCTGCCATCCGCATCGCCGATGATTCTGGCAACCCCCACGATGTTGTCGGTCGGCGCGTCCTCATCGATGGCCACCAGCGCGATCTCCCGGTCGTAATCGATCTGGGTGAAGCGCGCCAGCATTTCCGGGCTTAATTCCTTTAACGTGCCGAAGAAACGATGATAAATCGTCGTCGGCGAAAGCGTCTTGAACAACGCCGTGAAAAGAGGGGCGTCCTCGGGCTTGACGGGCCGGACAAAAATGCGGCGCCCATCCACGCTGACCATATGGGATTCATCCTCCTCCGGATACGGACCGATCACCAGATGCAGGGAGGAGGGCACCGCAAGCGGTGCAACGAGGATGCGGGCATCCACCGCAACGGCTTTGCCATCCTTGATCAGAACCGGATTCATGTCCAGTTCGGCGATGTCGGGGAAATCGATCAGCAGTTGCGAGAGCCGGATGATCATTTCTTCGAGTTGCTGCATGTCCGCGGCGGGGCGGTTGCGATATCCTTGCAACAGGGAGTAGGCCTTGGTTTCCTCCATCAGCCGCCGGGCCAACAGGCGGTTCATGGGGGGGAGCCCCAGGGAACGGTCTTTTAACACTTCCGTGAAAATGCCGCCCATGCCGAATAGGATGACGGGGCCAAAATTGGGATCGCGCTTGGCGCCCAGCAGAATTTCATAATCCGGATTTGAGAAATAGCGCTGAAGGGTCACGCCCTCGATCCGGGCATCGGGCTTGTATTGGCGGGCCGACGATACGATTTGACGGTAAGCCGCGCCGACATCCGCATCGCCACGCAGATCCAGACGAACACCGCCGGCATCGGTTTTATGGCTGATGTCCGGTGAGTGCAGTTTCATGACCACCGGGTACCCCATTTCCCTGGCGATCCGCGCGGCTTGCGCTTCGGTCGTGGCAATTTGCGTCCGGATCATGGGCAGGCCGTAGGCCGTGAGGATTTCGTTGGCATCCGATTCCGACACAAATCCCTGGTCCGGCGCACCGGCGATCAGCCGGTGGGTCTTTGCCTGATCGAACGCCATATCCCCGGCGATTTTCGGTGGGACTTCCAACAGCATTTCGAGGTTCCTGGCATATGCGACCATATACAGAAACGCCCGGACCGCCCGCTCCGGTGTGTCATAGGTCGGGATTCCCGCGTCATTCAGCACGGCCACGGCCGTGGCGATGCGTTTGCCACCCATCCAGCAGGCAAATACCGGAAACCGTCGTTCTCGGATCGCAGCAGCCAGCGTCTCGGCTACGGAAAGGGGGTCGGTAAGGGCCTGAGGTGCAAGGATGACCAGCACACCGTCCAGGTTCTTCGCGTTGAAGCAGATCGTCAGGGCGCGGTCGAACCGTTCCGCGGAGGCGTCGCCCAGGATGTCGATGGGGTTGCCCCGGCTCCAGAAGTCCGGCAGGAAGGCATCGAAGGCTTGCAGCGTTTCGGGGTCAAGGGGTGCGGGCTCCTGACCATAACGGGCGAGCGTGTCCGTCGCCATCACGCCCGGACCGCCGCCATTGGTGAGGATCGCCAACCGGGGGCCGCGCGGTCGCGGCTGCTTGGCCATCAGTTCTGCACAATCGAAGAGTTCTTCGATGGTATCCACGCGCACGATGCCGGCACGCTTGAAGGCGGCGTCATAGACGGCATCTTCTCCGGCCATGGCCCCCGTGTGAGAGGCCGCGGCCCTCGCACCGGCGGGACTTCTACCGGATTTGAGAACGATGATGGGTTTGATTCGGGACACGGAACGCGCGGCGCTCATGAATTTGCGGAAATTCGTCAGATTTTCGATATACAACAGAATGCTTTTGGCCGAGGAATCATTGCCCAGAAAGTCGATCATGTCTCCGAAATCGACGTCCAGCATGGAGCCGATGCTGACAAAATGACTGAAGCCGATGCGTTCCTTCAAGGCCAGATCGAGAATCGCCGTACAGATGGCGCCGCTCTGGGATACAAAGGCCAGATTTCCGGCCGCGGGCATCTCGGAGGCAAAGCTGGCATTAAGGTTTACTGCGGGACGAATAATGCCCATGCAGTTCGGTCCCACGATACGAAGCCCGCCTTTTTTGGAAATGCGCCGTATCTTTTCCTCTATCTCCCGGCCCGCTTCACCGATCTCCTTGCCCCCGGCCGAAATGATGACGGCGCCGCCGATCTTTTTTTCAACGCACTGGCTGACGATATCGGGCACGCTGGGCATCGGCGTAGCGATAACCGCCAGGTCCACGCCCGTCTCCAGGGCGGAAACCGATTTCACGCACGCCTGTCCGTGGCTGATTTGGTAGTGGGGATTGACCGGCAGTACGGTTCCGGAAAAACGGCCGTCGGCAAGATTTTTCATCAACGCGTTGCCGATGGTGCCTGCCTTTTCGCTGGCGCCCACCACCGCGACCTGGCGCGGGTTAAAGATGCGTTTCAGATTGTATTGGGCCATTTTGCATCCTTCAGATTAGGACCCAGTTTATCGGGCGCGGGAAGACAGAGAATGAGAGGCCTCCGTTATCGGAAATCGTGGTTCAGGAGCCCTTGACGACGAGACTGTTTTCGACCGATTTCACATCCTCGACACTTCGGGCGATTTCCATTGCCCTGTCGATACTTTGCTGGGAATCGACGTCGCCGCTCAGCGTGACCACGCCGTCTGTCGTGACCACGTTGATCTGGGAGACCTTAAGCAAAGCGTCACCCAAAATCTCCGCCTTGATCTTGGCGGTGATAGCGGCATCGCTCATGTACTCCCCGGTTTTCTCGGCGCTTTCGCTTACCGCTTCCTTGGCCTCTTCCATTTTTTCGCCAACCTTTTCAACGGCTTGATCGACTTTTTCTCCGGCCTTTTCGGCGGTTCCCTTTTGTTCACAACCGGCAAATCCGAGAAAAATGGTTAATAAAACAATGATGAAGAAACCTCTATGTGATAGACTCATTTTCAATCCCCTTCCGCGAAATATTCATAATTGGATAAATTAAGAATAATGGCCAGCGACTTCACGATCAGATCGTTTTTAGTGCATGCCTCGCCTTGTCGGGCGAAGGGGCAACGGGTTACACCCGTCTTCGTCCTTGAAACACCTGGATCAGCACCACGATGATGGCGATCACCAGCAGGGCGTGAATGACGCCGCCCATGGTGTAGCTGGTTTTCATTACGATCAATTATGATTCAAAGAAAAACCGCTTATGGCCTTCACTGCCGGTTTCAACATGTCGTATGGGTCCTGACCTTCCGCCAGCCCGCCAAGGTAGTAAACCCAGCCGCCTGTTTTCTCCGCCATCCGTTCAACTCCGTTTCTGCCGAGTTCATCCCAGTCGTAGGCAACAATATAGTGTTCGATGTCGAGATCCTTGAGAATAGCCGCCGCCTCGGGGGTGATATAAGAACCCAATGTGGACACCACCACCGCTTTGTGCTGGTCTTGGAGCAGGTTGTAGAAGGTAAAATAATCGAAGATGCCCTCCACCACGATGATGGTTCGGTACTGACGGATATAGCGCCTCGCCTTGTCCAAACCATAGAGCCAACTCCTGGCGGAGAGAGGGACCTCTCTGGTCTGGTGTTTGAGCCAGCGAACGCCCCTGTCGTCCGGGCGTCTGCCGACCAATCCGATTGGGCGGGCATCGTCATCATCAACGGGAAACACCATTTGTCCGGCGAGATAATCGCCGTAATTTCTTGAGAACAGGTTTTGGCGTTTGAAATCGATCTGCCGGCGATAGTACCCGTATCCCTTGACGGTTGCATCGTTCAAAAATCTGAATAGGCCGCCACTTGAGAATGCATCGAAGACGTCAGCGTCCTTTGCACAGTGTGGCAAGAAACGGTCGATCAATGCCCTGCCGTGGTGCTGTTCATCGCTATAGGGCGGCGCGTAGCCGATGTTGAACTTGTCGATGGTCTCCTTTCCGACGCCCCGGCGGGCAAGATAATCCCATATGGACTTGAACCGGTCTTCATTTGACATCAAGAGATCATGGTAGAAGTCGGCGGCATCGCCCAAGGCGGCAATAATCTTTTCATCAAGTCTCTTCGGTTCGACAAAACCAACCGGCTCATCGGGCTCCAGGGTTTCGTCAGGTCCGGGAATACCGGGGCCGCTGCCATCATCGAACTTAAAATCCACGACACCCAAATGCGCTGCCCACACCTCCTGTGCCTTTCGGAACCGATAGTTTTTGCGTAGCATGATAAGGTCATATATGTCCCAATCGCCCTTGCAGGCGCCGAAACAATGGAACCGGACCTCATCATCTTTGTTGACATACGCCATGAAACGGTCCTGGGTATCGGCGTGGAATGGGCACCGGGCGTTGTACCGATTTTTTCTGACACTCGTGAGACGGATACCCAGCAGTGTTTCCGCATAGTGGATCATGGCATCGATGGTCGCTGCCGATTTTAAATCACGATATCCTCCGAGCCCCTGCAACATAACTCCTCGATCAGCTTCAGATGCGGTTTGGCTGTCATTTTTTCAGCAAAAAAGAGGCCTTTATCCTGCAATCCTCTTTAATGTACCGTTTTCCAGCAACTCTTGGAACTGGCTTAGGAGCCGCTGTTCATGGTCATCAATCATGCCGTCTTTGCTTGCCGCCTTCATTATTTCCTCATACTCGCTGTTGGTAATGACGTGATCATTCATTGCTTTTTCGATCACCTCTTTTATTTCCAATCCCGATTTCGTCAGTTTCATGATATTCTCCTTTTTGGGTTTTCCCCATTGTGGCCGCCTGCAAGCCAAATCCGCGTCGCCGGATTTAAGTTGAATGATCCATCGAAACTCCCCGGCCAGGCCGTTTGCCCGAGGCATACCCCGCGATTCCGATCATGAACCGCACAAGGCCATAGCTTAGCCAACTTGCCACACGCAGGTTGATCGATTTCGTTCTCCAGTTGTTCACACCCATTCGCTGTGCCCCCGTCGCCATGGCCTGTTCCAGGCTGATCTTCAATTCTTTGGCAAAGTCTTCGTCGTCAACAACCACATTGGCTTCAAGCGCAAGCAGCAGGCTGAAGGGGTCGAGATTGGAAGAGCCCACCGTCGCCCAATGACCATCGATCACGGCAACTTTGGCGTGCAGAAAACTTGTTTGATATATATAGATCTCAATCCCTGCGGCGAGAAAACTGCCATAGAGGGCATGCGAGGCATACTGAAATATGGGATGATCCCTTTTCCCTTGCAACAGCAGAACCACCCGGACACCACGTCCGGCCGCATCCACGAGCGCATGGCGGAAATTAAGTCCTGGCAAGAAGTAGGCATTGGCAAGAATGATTTCGCGCTGCGCCTGTTCGATGGCCTGCAGATAGGCTTCTTCGATATCGCGGCGGTGGCGAATGTTATTCCGCACCAGAAAAGCCGCCTGCATCAGGCCTGCGCGTTCGGTTGAAGGCCTATATCTGTCATTTTCCCTGCCCCGGCCGGGTAGCCGGCGCATCCAGGCCACGCGCGACCATACCTGGCGGACAGCGTCATGAATGGCTTTAACAAGCGGCCCTTGCACACTTACCGCGTAGTCAAAGCGCATGCATGGTTGACCATGACGATCCATACCATCGTGAATGTTGATGCCGCCGACAAATGCGATCGTTTGGTCCACGACCACGATTTTGCGGTGCAGACGACGCAGCCGCCGGCGCTGAAGAGTCCAGGGCGATGTCTTGGGTCGAAACTTCAGTACCGTTGCGCCGGCTGTCTCAAGTTCATCGACCATGGTTTGCGGCAAACCTATCGAACCGAAGCCATCGATCAGCAGGTGGGTTTTTACCCCCCGCAAGGCCGCCCGCCTGAGCGCTTCGGTAATGCGCCGGCCGGTATTGTCGTTTTCGAAGATATAGGTTTCCAGATAGATGTCATGCATCGCCCGATCCAGGGCCGCTTCGAGTGCCGGGAAATAGGCCTGGCTGCTTTGCAGAAGACGGATGTGATTGTTTGGAATCATGCGGGTCACAGCGGGCTTGTCCTTTCTCTCAGCTTTCTGGTAGCGCTTGCCAGGCACCCCGACGAAGCCGGCATTCTCCATAAAAAACTGTCGAAAGGCCAATCGCCAGGGAAAAGCGATCGCTTTTCCCAGATTCAGTCAATGGTCGGAACCTCCGTCTTTCCGTTGACTTCGATGGCTTTCGGTTTTGCCTCCTCCGTCTTTTGAATCTGTAGACTAATCGATGCCCGGATCAGTGACCGCAGCAATTCCGATCACGATACGCATGAAGTCCGTCACCCCCCTATACGAATCCCCTGGAGGGAACCGATGACCCCGAAGACGCTCAACAGCCAGAGGACCACCCCAACAATAACGACCACATTGAGAATTTTCTTTATCGTGGCCTGCATCGGTATGTAGCTGTTGATGACTCATAGAACCACCCCGACGACAACCAGGACAATGACCAATTGAAGTAACGGCATTGGAATTCTCCTTTTCCTATTTCACGATCAGATCATTCTTGACGGATTTGACTCCCTTGACGCTAGACGCGATTTGGCCGGCCTTATCGACGGCCTGCCTGGAATTGACAAAGCCGCTCAGTTGAACGATGCCCTTGTAGGTCTCGACACTGATCTGGAAGGATTTGAGAAAATCATCTTCTGCCAGCAGAGATTTGACCTTGGTCGTGATGACCGAATCGTCGACGTACTCCCCCGTGCTTGACTGTTTGGAGGTCGATGCGCAGGCCACCACGGCGGCGGCAAACATGATAAGAACCAAATACCCCACAACGCTACGTCTCGTTTTTATAGCCGTTACTCCTTTTTTAATGTACGCCTCGTCATATTCGGCGAAGGGTCAGCGGGTCACACCCGCCTCCGTCCTTGAAACACCTGGATCAGCACCACGATGATGGCGATCACCAGCAGGGCGTGAATGACGCCGCCCATGGTGGTGCCGGTCAATAATCCCACCCCCCACAGAACCAGGAGAATTACAAATATTGTCCACAGCATATCGAACTCCTTTCCAAAGCCGCCCTTATTTAAACACGGGCGTCTGTCGTTACTTCCCGACCGTTTTTTTGATTCTTCCGATCAGTCCTTGCAGTTTACCGGTTTTGCCTTCCACCCGGCCTTTTGCTTCCAGAGTCTGATTTCTGGCCACTTTCCCGGCAAGCTCCTTGACCTTACCCTTCACTTGGTGCCATGTGCCTTCGGCGTTATCCTGGTTGCTTGATTTCACGGTCAACCTCCTTGTTGAATGCGCGGTTTTGCTGAAGGCCCTTTTCCTCAACACAGTTCGATCCGAATGTCTTTTCGATCAGTTCCCTGACATAGGTCTGAACATCATCCTTCTGGATATTCGCCATGTGAGCCTCCTTTCGTATTTCTTTTGGTAGAGCGCCTTGCTGACGATCATATTTCCATGATCAGGCGACAAGGGGCGGAGTGGCGGACGACAGCATCTCTCTGAGCTCGTCGCCCTGGACACTTTCCTGTTGGGAGAGGAGATGCGCCAAAGCATCGAGGACGGTGCGCCGCTCCGACAGGATCTTGCGCACACGCTGATGGGCTTCATCGACGAACCGCGCGACCTCGTCATCGATCTGCGCGGCTTTGGCTTCGCTGTAGACCTTGCCGGTCGAAAAACTTTCGGGCAAAAACATGGGCTGGCGTGACCGTTCGTAGCTCACCAGGCCCATGGCATCGCTCATGCCATATTCCGTGACCATGGCCCGGGCAATGTCTGAGGCGCGCTGCAGATCGTTCTGGGCACCGGTTGAAATTTCATTGAAAACCAGCTCCTCCGCGACACGCCCTCCCAAGAGGACGGCCAGCCGGTCGAGCAGTTCCGAGCGGGTCAGCAGGTAGCGGTCTTCCGTGGGCTGCTGCTGGGTATAGCCGAGTGCCGCGATCCCGCGCGGAATGATGGAGATCTTGTGCACCGGGTCGGCATGTTCCACAGATTCGGCCACAATGGCATGTCCCGACTCGTGGAAGGCGACAATTTCTTTTTCCTGCGAATTCATCACCCGGTTCTTTTTCTGAAGACCGGCCACCACCCGATCGATGGCTTCGTCGAAATCCACCGCTTCGACCATCTCCTTATTGTTGCGGGCCGCCAGCAAGGCCGCTTCATTGATGATATTGGCCAGGTCCGCGCCTACAAAGCCCGGCGTGCGGCCGGCGATCCCGCGCAGGTCGACTTCCGGTCCCAACAGAACATTTTGGGAATGGATTTTCAGGATGGCTTCCCGCCCATTGATATCCGGGCGGTCCACTAGGACCTGCCGGTCTAAACGTCCCGGCCTCAACAGGGCCGGGTCCAGAATTTCAGGCCGGTTGGTGGCGGCCATGATGATGACCCCTTTATTCGTTTCGAAGCCGTCCATCTCCACCAGGAGTTGGTTGAGCGTCTGCTCCCGTTCGTCATGCCCGCCCATGACGTTCATTCCCCGGGCTTTGCCGAGGGCGTCCAGTTCGTCGATGAAGATGATGCAAGGCGCCTGAAGGGTGGCTTGCGAGAACAGATCGCGAACGCGGGCTGCCCCCACGCCGACAAACATTTCCACAAACTCGGACCCGCTGATGCTGAAGAACGGCACTTGAGCCTCTCCGGCCACGGCTTTGGCTAGAAGTGTTTTCCCGGTTCCCGGCGGGCCGACCAGAAGGACCCCTTTGGGGATCCTGCCCCCTAGTTTCTGAAATTTTTCAGGCGTCTTTAGAAATTCGACCACTTCCTGGAGTTCTTCTTTGGCTTCATCGATCCCCGCCACATCATCGAAGGAAACCTTGGTGTCGGTCTGTGCGAAAATTTTGGCTTTGCTCTTGCTGAAAGACATGACCCCCATCCCCGGCCCCATCTTTTTCATGGCAAATCGCCAGAGCAGGAAAAATATGCCGATGGGCAGAATCCACCCGAGAAGGCCGCTCAGAAATTTGTTTTCGTATTGTCCCGAATAGCTGGCTTTGCTGTCATCGAGGACTTTGACCAGGTCAGGTTCGTTCACACGAACCGTTGTAAACTCACGCGCAGGGGTACCTTTCAGGGTTCCCCTGATATTGTCGGGACCGATGGTCACGTTATCGACGGTGCCTTCATCGAGGTACTGTTTAAATTGGCTGTAGGGAATGGTTTCCACTTTGCCGGAAAAGAGATATTGCTGCATATATATGATAAAAAACATGGTGATGAGAAAATACCAGATGCTGAAGCGCGCCTTGGGCGGCAACGCCCCTTTATTGGTTTGATGGTCACTGGAAACCAGGAGGGAACGCAGTTTTTCCGTAAGATTTTCCAGTGGTCCTTTTTTCCCATTTTCTGCCATTTTTTCCCCATATTCCTTTAGGGCGACGCTTATAATGCAGGCCTTTTGCAGAGGGCTTTCGAAAAGCCAATACCCTGACCTCGATCGAGTGAACAAAAAACGGCCATATGCTTTCGAAAAAGGTGCCCCGCAGCATCCCCACCCATGAAAGCCGTGTCCCATTAGATCGCGCTTGGATTCAGTGTGCGGAAGTCATTCTTGTGGTGCTGCCATACACAACTGCATGTAAATACAATCTCTGTGCCAGCCTTCAAAAATGTGCTTCAGAATTTTCCATCCTATTGGATTAATGGCATATTTAAACTTTTTACGGACCCTGCACCGATATGGGCGGGCAAATTGAAAGGGTCATATGTGACCGGTGGTCACATATGACCTGCTTTTTGACTCATTCGTCATGGGATCGATGGCAGGTAAAAATTCGAAGCAAGAGTCGAATGTCGGTGAGGGGTGTGGGGGGTTTCACCTCTTGAGCGCTTGTTTTTCGGATTGGAGAATCGTGAAGGGATTTTATGGCTTGCGGATATCGAGCTTGCGCATACGGGCGCGCAGCGTGCTGCGATCGAGACCGAGGATCTCGGCCGCACTGTTTTTACCGCTCACTTGCCAGTTGGTTTGTTCAAGCACCCGAACAATGTACTCCCGTTCGACATCCGCCAGGCTCCGATTGGCCTTGGTCGAATCCTTGCGCGGAGTCTTCAGTTCATCCACTAGGTGCAGCTTGGGTCCCGAAGAATTGATCACCGCGCGTTCGAGAACGTTTTCAAGCTCGCGGATATTCCCGGGCCAATGATAGTTCTGCAGCGCGTCCATCACGCTTGCCGGAACCATTCCAATGGTTTTGCCGAGTCGTTTTGAAATTTTGTTGACGAAAAAATGAACCAGCAGCGGAATGTCTTCCCTGCGCGCTCTTAGGGGAGGCATGGTAATCGGGAAAATATTGAGCCGGTACCAGAGATCCTCCCGGAAGGTACCCCTGCGCACCTCCGCTTCCAGATTGCGATTGGTGGCGGCAATAATGCGCACATCGACCTTTATCGTTTCGGAACTGCCCAGGCGCTCAAACTCACCGGTTTCAATGATCTGGAGAAGTTTAGGCTGCAAATCCAGGGGCAGCTCGCCGATCTCGTCCAAAAACAGGGTGGTGCCGCTGGCGACCTCGAAGCGCCCCAACCGTCGGGAATGGGCGTCGGTGAAGGCCCCTTTCTCATGGCCGAAAAGTTCGCTTTCAATCAGATTAGAAGGCAATGCGGCACAATTCATTTTAACCAGGGCCCGATCCTTGCGCGGGCTCAAGCCGTGAATCGCTCGCGCCACCAGTTCCTTGCCGGTCCCGGTTTCGCCGAGAACGAGGACATTGGTATCCGTGTGCGCGATCTGCTCGACCTTGTAAAACACATAATTAATTTCATCACTGCGGCCGATTATGTTCTCGTGGTTAAATTCCAGTTTGATCTCGTCCTGCAAATAGGCTCGCTCGGCCTCGAGCTGATCCGTTAGTTGCCTTATTTCTTCGAGCGCGTTTTCAGCCTCTCGCCTTGCCAATCTGAGTTCGGCTGTCCGCGTTTCGACCATTTCCTCAAGATTTCTTTTGTAATATTCTTGATCGGTAACATCCTCGATAGCCAATAGCATCAGTTGGGTTTGGTTTTCTTTGCTGTATATCCGCCGGGCATTCAGATGCATGATCTTTGGGCCAATAGTCTCAAAATGGTGTTCCACCTCAAAATCATTGAAGATGGTATTTTGCGGAAGGATGTCCTCAAGCAATGCTCTGAGTTTGGGGATATCCCATTGCCGATTGCCCAACTCATATATCAACACTCCCTCTGTGCGCTCGGGAGATACGTTGAAGGTGCGGTAAAATGACTGGTTGGCTTTGACAACGATCAGATCAGCGTCAAGCATCACTATTGGCTCTCGAATTGAATCCAAAATGTTGTCAAAAAGTTTAATAAAGGCGTTTTTCATTCAAGATATCCACTCGCGATTCGTCAGTTTGAATAGTTGATCCTTATCAGGCAGGTGCTGGTTGACTAGAATCAAGCTGTTATTTTAAGTTAATTGTCGTGTGAACGCAACCAGGGAAGCGGCATATCAGATGCCGTTAGTCAAACAAGCAACCATTTCAAATTGTTGGTCCACTGAAAAATTGGCGTGCAATGCCCTTAAGTGGTTTCGAGATAAGCGTCATGACTGCGCCCTTAGGGTTAGAGTCCACCCACGTGGTGTAAGGATAAATAGGGTCAAACCTTGACGGGCTGTTGCCCAAAGCCTGAACTCTATAATCATGCGAAGACCACCACGCTCAGGACCGATGGGGACGCCCTTCATATTTCTATATTCAATAGATCAGCCAGCACCAATCTCTCACTGAGGACAATTTGCCCCCCTTTTTTTTACCGCAGCACTTACCGTTGACACGGCTATGCCCAGGCCCCTTGGACATGCGGGCACTTCGATGGTGCACCGGGTGTACGGCCGGTACATCCCCAATCTTACCCGCCAGGATTGGAGCGCTTTTGCGCGGCAGTATGCGAATCATGTGACCAAACTTCAGGACGCAAATGGTCACAATGTGGGACACAATCCGAAGAATACGGCGTCAAATCGCCTTCTACTGCCTGAATTTACTGATAGGTGAAATGGTGGAGGACACGGAGCCTTAATGCAACCACGTCTGAAAGCCGATAAATCCGCGTAAGTTATTTCGGATAACACAGATCCGAATAACAGGTAACCTGTTTTATCCCGGATTCTGCATCCCTTCGTTTTAGAGAGCGAGAAAACCCGATTTTAGGTGTTGAAAACTCGACTGCAAAAGTTTTGGGTTGCTAAGGGGAAAATCGAATCGAACGAAACAAAATTTTTCAACCTAAATGGGGTTGTTTTTCATCGATCAAACGCACCTATCCAACGATTTTTTTGTTACTCGATTTCGACCTACGCCAATGCTTTCATGGCCTGGTAAAAGATCAAGCGAAACGGATGATCGCGTTTGATCTTGATCAGCAGCTGCCGGCTGCGGCAAACCACATTGGCCGGCATATGCAGCAGCAATAACCCGATGCGCTTGATCCGGGCGGTGCGAAGCCCTTTGGGCAACGCCAGACGGCGGATGCAGTTGAGCAGGTTGTAGGCAATCAGACCCGTCTGGAATAAAGCGTCATTGGCCCAGAATTCGTTGGTGCGGATGCCGGTGGCCGCATAATCGTTTTTGATCTCTTCGATCACCTGCTCGACCACGGCCCCGCGATTGTATAGACGCCAGATGTTCTCGGCATTGAGGCGCTGGTTGGTGACCACCACCTCGTAGCGGCCTTCGAGCATATCGAACATGAATAGCTGCTCGGAGGGTTTTTCCGGCTCCAAATGGCGTTCGATCACTGCAAAGCGCCGCGGATGTGACCAGCCTTCGAGCTGAGCGCGGAAGTTGGCTGCAAAACAGCCGCCGCCGATGCTGCGCCAGTTTTTAACACGCGATATGTGGCCCATGACCGTGGAGGTCAGCTTGACCTTGCCGACATAGCCGGCCTCAAGCTCCTCGATCGTATCCAGCGCGGCCCCGGAGGTAAGGCCCTTGTCCAGGCGAAAGACGATCTCTTCTCCGGGGCGGTTCGCTTCGGCAACGAGCTTGCGGATAAAGCCGTCGAGGCCGTCGTTGGAGGCACAGGAACCAGGTCTCAGATACCCGTCCACCACGGATCGGGAGCCCACATCGACCGCCAGCAGCGGATGATAGCTGTTGCGGCCGGGTTTGTGCGGATTGTAGCCGCGTTCGGCACCCTCGATCTTTTGGCCGAACACGGTGGCCACCGTCGAGTCGATGGCCACAAACTGCGTGCCCGGCTTTGTGACGCGCTGGCTTAACCCGGTGACGATGCTCTCCAGGGCTAGATTGTGGCGCCAGGTAAGCGCCTTCAGGCGACGGGCGAAAGTCGTGGGATGAGCAACTGCCTCCCAGCCGAACATGGCCTTTATCGCTGGTTCATCCAGGATGGCGGCATCGCTTATGGCATCTCCGCCTAAGATTCTTAACGCCACGAGTTGCTGTAAAAAAGTGCTGGTGGGATACTTCCGATCGTTATCCAAAGAACCGAACATGGCTTGCAATTGGTCACGCATGTTAAACGCATCGAAGCCGCGGCTTACGACCGCCATTCCGGCATTGGAAGTGACCGCTTTACCGGTGAAAGAAATATGGGCTTTTTCCTGTTTGAAAACTTTACGACGGCGTCCGATCCTGCTACGTTGTGTTCGCACCCTTTTGATGATCCCCCTTTTCGTAGGTGGTCTACGATTAACTTTGCAGGATCATTATAAAAGGGTGCTCTTTTTTGGGCAACACTGAATTACTTCTGCAGAATCCGGGTTAAAAATCCCGTTAATCACTTTTCCGCGGTCCATGGATGACAGAAAACACCTGTCCCATTCTCACACATCGATGATGCGAGCGACCGGCATTTTTTGGAGATGCTTTTTTGAGTGGTCGGAGTGAAAGGGAAGAACTTCGAAGGCAGGAAATGACTTCGATTTGCTGGAACTATCAAGCAGCTGTTGGCCTCACGACCCGAAGTAACCGATGACGACTTCCTGTTCGTTGGCAGATCTGGCAAGCCCCTGACGCGGGATTATCTGCGCAAAATGATCAAACAATGGTGTGCCTCGATAAGGTTGCCGGGCAACTACGGCAGTCACAGCCTGCGCAAAACCTGGGGGTACCATCAACGGGTGAGATTCGGTGCCGGGCTTCCAGAATTGACAGAGGCCTTCAACCACAGCAATCAGTCGATTACGCTGCGTTATTTGTGCATCCAACCTGATGAGGTGAAGAGCCTTTATGCCAACGAGATATGATTCCTGTCGATTGTCTTCCTCGAATTGCAGTCGGCCTCCTTTCTTCCACATAATTGACATCGTGCCGTATTTTTATTACCAACTAAAAATCATAAAAACGCCAAACCCGGTGAGAACCGGGGACGGAAAGCCACGGGTCCGAAGGGGACGGCCGGGTTGCCGAAGGATCGATTTGAAACCCGGGGTCCTGGCTGGCCGCCGGGTTTTTCTTGTAGCACGGGCTTCAATCTTGACCTCATCTGACAATTCCCCCGATTAAGAAGGGGCGACTACTGCCGATGCGGCATTGCTTCATGGGCGAAAAGGTATTCCCCACTGGTTCAGGTAAGGACTGAAAACGCCGTGCCCCTCGACTACACCACCCTCGATCTGCTCCGCCGCAACAACCCGGCGTGGCGCCTGCTGCGGTCGGATCACGCACCGTTGGTGGTCGGCTTTTTCCAGCGGGTGTTTGTCGACGCCAATGTGCGGTCGATCTCCCAGGCCGACCTGGTGGAAGCACTCGAGGACGAATTCTTCGCTCTGCGGGAGCGCCTGGGGGACGGCGCATTCCCCAAATCGGCCCAGCAATACCTCAACGACTGGGCGGACAACGAAAAAGGGTGGCTGCGCAAGTTTTACCCTGGCGGATCGGACGAACCCCATTTCGACCTGACCCCGTCCACCGAGAAGGCGATTGCCTGGCTGGCGAGCCTGACCGAGCGTGCCTTTGTGGGGACGGAATCGCGCTTGCTGACCTTGTTCGAACTCCTGCGGCAGATGCGCGAGGGCACCGAGACCGATCCTGATACGCGCATCGCCGAGTTGACCAAGCGGCGTGAAGAGATCGATGCGGACATTGCCAGGGTCAAAGCCGGCGACGTTCCGGTGCTGACCGACACAGCCTTAAAAGACCGGTTTCAACAGTTCCTTCAGATGGCCCGCGAGTTGCTTTCCGATTTCCGCGAGGTGGAGCACAATTTTCGCCTCCTTGATCGCAAGGTCCGCGAGCGCATCGCGTTGTGGGACGGTACCAAGGGGGCGCTGCTCGAAGAGGTCATGGGGGATCGGGACGCCATCGCCGATTCCGACCAGGGCAAGAGCTTTCACTCTTTCTGGGATTTTCTCATGTCCCAGCGCCGCCAGGAGGAGTTGACCCAACTCCTGGAGGATGTTTTGGATCTTCCGCCGGTGGCCGAGTTGAGCCCCGACCCCCGCCTGCGCCGGGTCCACTACGACTGGCTTGAGGCCGGCGAGCACACCCAGCGTACGGTGGCGCGCCTCTCCCAGCAGCTGCGGCGGTTTCTCGACGACAAGGCCTGGCTGGAGAACCGGCGCATCATGGACATCCTACACGGCATCGAAGCCAAGTCCTTGGAGGTCCGCGAAACCGCGCCATCCGGCGATTTCATGCTGCTGGACGACAGCGCGGTCACCGTCGACCTGCCCTTGGAGCGGCCCCTCTTCCGGCCGCCGGTCCGGCCCCAAATCGCTGATGTGGTGCTGGAAACAGGGGAGGGCGATGTCGATGCCGCGGCCCTGTTCACACAGGTGGTGGTGGACCGGGAGGCGCTCGTGCGGCACGTCCGCCAGGCCCTGCAGTCCCGCTCCCAGGTCAGTCTTGAAGAGCTGGTGGCCGAGCGGCCCTTGCGCCAGGGGCTGGCGGAACTGATCGCCTACCTGCAGCTGGCCGGCGAATGGCCCTATGCCGTGGTGGACGAGGAAACCGTGACGCGCATCGAATGGCAGGCCGAAGACGAGACGTTGCGGCGGGCTTCGCTGCCGCGGATCATCTTTGTGAGGGATTAGGAAATGGACGATTCGGGATCCACAGCGCAAACCCTTCCGAGCGAGCACAACCTCTCGGAGGTAGTCGTCCCACTGCTCAAGGGGGTGCTCTACATGGCGGACAACCCGGCCCAGTGGAACGCCCTGCTGGACCTACAGTTTCGCGTGCGCGACTATGTCGCCGTGCTCGGGCTGGAGCTGATGCTGGACGAGGCCGAAGGCTACGCTTACCTGCGGTCCATTACGGAGGACGAGGACCCCGACAACCCCAAGCGGCCGCGGCTGGTGGCCCGCCGGCAGCTCTCTTTTCCGGTCAGCCTGCTTTTGGCGCTGTTGCGCAAGAAGCTGGCGGAGTTCGACGCGCGGAGCGGCGACACCCGCTTGATCCTCTCCCGCGACGAGGTGGTGGAACTGATCCGGGTGTTTCTGCCCGAGGGCACCAACGAGACCCGCTTGATCGACCAGGTCGGGACCCACCTGAACAAGGTCGCCGACCTGGGCTTTGTCCGTCGCCTGAGGGGCCAGGCCGACATGTTCGAGGTCCGCCGCATCCTCAAGGCCTTTGTGGATGCCCAGTGGCTGGCGGAATTCGATCAGCGCCTGGCTGACTACCAACACCACCTGACGCAGACCGGGGAGGGGAACGATGGCTGAAATCCTGGAACTCTCCTTCGTGGACAGCGACCGGCTGGCCGGCTTTCGCCTGCAGCGGCTGGAAGTCTACAACTGGGGAACCTTCGACCGGAAGGTGTGGACCCTTCACCTCAACGGCCGCAACGCCCTTTTGACCGGCGACATCGGGTCGGGCAAGTCCACCCTGGTGGACGCCCTCACCACCCTTCTGGTCCCCCAACAGCGCATCACCTACAACAAGGCGGCCGGGGCCGGGGCCCGGGAACGCACCCTTCGCTCCTATGTCATGGGCCACTACAAGTCCGAACGCAACGAGGTCGGCGGCAGCGCCAAACCCGTTGCCCTGCGCGACTCCAACCACTACGCCGTGGTCCTTGGGGTGTTCCACAACGCGGGCTACCTCAAGACCGTGACCCTGGCCCAGGTCTTCTGGATCAAGGATCTCCAGGGGCAGCCCGCCCGCTTTTACACCGCCTGCGAGCGCGAGCTTTCCATCGCCGACGATTTTGCCCAGTTCGGAACCGACATCGGCCAGCTGCGCAAGCGCTTGCGGTCTTCAGGCGTCACGGTCTGGGACAGTTTCCCGCCATACGCCGCCTGGTTCCGGCGGCGGTTCGGGATCGACAACGACCAGGCCCTGGAACTTTTCAACCAGACCGTGTCCCTCAAATCCGTGGGCAACCTCACCGATTTCGTGCGCACCCACATGCTCGAGCCCTTTGACGTGGCCCCCCGCATCAAGGCCCTGATTGAGCACTTCGACGATCTCAACCAGGCCCACAAGGCGGTTCTCAAGGCCCGGCAGCAGATCGAAAAGCTCACCCCGCTCGTGGCCGACTGCGATCGCCACGCGGAGCTGGCGGCCTCCACCGACGCGCTGCGGGCCTGCCGGGAGGCCCTCACGA
Organism: uncultured Desulfobacteraceae bacterium; assembly: GCA_942491115.1. Taxonomy (GTDB): domain Bacteria; phylum Desulfobacterota; class Desulfobacteria; order Desulfobacterales; family UBA5852; genus CALNZV01. The sequence goes on along the minus strand of CALNZV010000020.1, from coordinate 3,314 downwards.
CCTGGTTTGCGGGCTTGAAACTGGAGCTGCTGGAAAAGCGCCTGTCCGCGCGGTCTGACGAGCTCGGCCGCCACGAGGCCAAACTCCGGCGACTGACCGAAGCGCAGCGCATTCTGGAGTCCAAGGCGCACCAACTGCGGGAGAACATCGCCCGGAACGGCGGCGACCGCATCGAGCGGATCGGCGAAGAGATTCGGACCCGGGAAGAGGAACAGCAGCGCCGCCAAGTCAAGGCCGATCGGCATGCCGCCCTGTTGGAAGCGCTCGATTTGCCGCGTGCCGATGGGGAGGAAGTCTTCCGCGAGCGTCGGCGGCAATGCGCGGCGCTGCGCGAGGAAACCGAACAGCGCGAGGCGGCGCTTCAGAATGCGCTGAACGAGCTGGGGGTTGGGTTTTCCCAAAAGCGCGGCGAGCACGAGCAGCTGCAGGCGGAAATCGCGGGCCTCAAGGCCCGGCGCAGCAACATCGACGAAAAGCAGGTGGCCATGCGCAGAATGATCTGCAGCGCGCTCGATCTTCCCGAAGACGACATGCCCTTTGCCGGTGAGCTGATCCAGGTGCGCGACGAGGAACGCGACTGGGAGGGGGCCATCGAGCGCCTGATGCGGAATTTCGGCCTGTCGCTGCTGGTGCCGGACGCGCACTACTCCAAAGTGGCCGCTTGGGTGGACGGCACCCACCTCAAGGGGCGCCTGGTCTATTTCCGCGTGCGCCCGTCGCGGAAGGCCGCCCCGCCGTCCCTGCGGCTCGATGCCCTGGGCCGCAAGGTCGCCGTCAAGCCCGACTCGGCCTACTACGATTGGCTGGAAGGGGAGATCGCCAAACGCTTCGACGTGGCCTGTTGTGACACCCAGGAGCAGTTCCGGCGCGAGACCCGGGCCGTTACCCGGGCCGGTCAGATCAAGATGCCGGGCGAGCGCCACGAAAAAGACGACCGGCACCGCATTGACGACCGCAGCCGCTATGTGTTGGGCTGGAGCAACACGGCCAAGATCGCCGCGCTGGAGGACAAGGCCCGGCGCCTCGAGGATCAGTTGGCGGAGATGGGCCGCCGCATTGCCGTGCTGCAGCGGGACCAGCAAACCGTCCGGGACCGTCTGGCCGCCCTTTCCAGCCTGGGCGAGTACCGCGACTTCCGGGAGTTGGACTGGCGCTCCCTTGTGGCGGAGGTGGCCGATCTGCAGGCGGAAAAACACCGCTTGGAGACCGCCTCCGACATTCTCAAGTCCCTATCCGCGGAGCTCGGCCAGGCCGAGGAGGAACGCGCCGCCAACGAGCGAGAGCGGGACAAGGAAAAGGACGCCTGCTCCCGTCTGAAACAGAAGATCAGCGACGACGAGGACAAACGACGAGAAGTGCTCGGGGTGTTGCAGGAGGCCGACCCGGCGCATGAGGCCCATTTCGAGCAGTTGACGGCGTTGCACGAGGAAGCCCTGGACGGGCCGGCCCTCACGGTGGAATCCTGCGACCCGGCCGAACGCAGACTGCGCGAGTGGCTGCAGGCTATAATCGATGCCGAAGACAAGAAGCTCGCCCGGCTTAGCGGCAAGATCATCGAGGCCATGCACGGATTCCGGACGGACTACCCGCTGGAAACCCAGGAGGTCGACGCCTCGGTCGCGGCGGCGGACGAGTACCGGGAAATGCTGCAGCAGCTTCGGGCCGACGATCTGCCCCGCTTCGAGGCGCGCTTCAAGGAACTGCTCAACGAGAACACCATCCGCGAGGTGGCCAACTTCCAGTCCCAGCTGGCGCGGGAACGCGAGACCATCAAGGAGCGCATCGCGCACATCAACACCTCGCTCTCCCAAATCGACTACAACCCGGGCCGCTACATCGTGCTGGAGGCCCAGCCCGGCACCGACACCGACATCCGGGATTTTCAAAGCGAGCTGCGGGCCTGCACCGAAGGCGCCCTCACCGGCTCGGACGACGCCCAGTACTCCGAGGCCAAGTTCCTGCAGGTGCGCCGGATCATCGAAAAGTTCCGCGGCCGCGAAGGCCAGTCCGAGCAGGACCGCCGTTGGACCGCCAAGGTGACCGACGTGCGGAGCTGGTTCGTCTTCGCGGCCAGCGAGCGCTGGCGCGAGGACGGCAGCGAATACGAGCACTACACCGACTCGGGCGGCAAGTCCGGCGGGCAGAAGGAGAAGCTGGCCTACACCGTGCTGGCGGCCAGCCTGGCCTACCAGTTCGGTCTGGAGTGGGGCGAGGTGCGTTCGCGTTCCTTCCGGTTCGTGGCCATCGACGAGGCCTTCGGCCGCGGTTCGGACGAATCGGCCCACTACGGGCTGCAGCTATTCAATCAGTTGAACCTGCAGCTGCTGATCGTCACCCCCTTGCAGAAGATCCACGTCATCGAGCCCTATGTTTCCGCCGTGGGGTTCGTGCACAGCGAGGACGGCAAGACCGCCAGCCTTCGCAACCTGACCATCGAGGAATACCGGGAGGAAAAACGGAGGCAGCAGACGTGAACTGGACCCGGCCCGGCGACCTTCGCCAAATGGTCCAACGCCTGTGGGACCGGGGGGCCTTGCTGACAGCCCTGGCTGGCGGCGAGTCCCTTTTCCCCAAACGGCTGCCGCTGAAGGGGCCCACCTCGGCCGAGATTTCCGAACACTTCGACGCTGTCCGCAACTGGATCGCTCAGCTCGACCGCCAAGCCAAGCACTACCGCATCGTCTGGCGCCGCGTAATTCACCGGGTCTTGGGTGCCAACGACCTGCCGAACGAAATCTGGATCGACGCTCTGGAAGACGCTCTGGCGTTTATCGACCGGCGGCGGGAGGCCGAGCGGTTTGCCGCGTTGGTGGCCACGACCGAAAAGCGGCTGCCCGATCTCACGGCCTGGCTCCGAAAGCGGCCCTTGCGCGCGCTGGCCCTGGCGGACGACTGGTCCCTCCTGCTCGACATCGTCGCCTGGATGCGTCGACACCCGCGACCAGGGCTGTACCTGCGCCAAGTGGACATCCCCGGGGTCCACAGCAAGTTCATCGAAGGCCACCGATCCGTCCTGACGGAGCTATTCGACCTGGTATTGCCCAAGGAAGCGGTGGACCGGGAGGCCGGCGGCGTTTCCGGGTTCGGTCGGCGTTACGGGTTTCGGGACAAGCCGGTGCGCGTGCGGTTTCGACTTCTGGACGACGCTTGCGCGGTCTTTTCCACCGGCACGGACCAGGACATCGCGGTCACCCACGACACCTTCGCCGGGCTCGATCTACCGGTCGACACCGTCTTTATCACCGAAAACGAAATCAACTTTCTGGCCTTTCCGCGGGCTGCTCGCAGCATGGTCGTTTTCGGCGCGGGCTACG
>CALNZV010000019.1:0-209252 GCA_942491115.1 uncultured Desulfobacteraceae bacterium | reverse complement strand
TGCACAGCATCGACGAAGTCGAGGTAGAAGGCGGCACCGGGCACGACGCCTGATCGGATCCGGCCCGATGACGTTACCCGATTCGATCAAGCTTGATCACCACCTGACCCAGGCGCACGGCATCATCCGGCGCTACGCTATCGTCAACGGCTTCGACGGCGCACTGACCATGCTCGGCCTGCTGAGCGGATTCATGCTCAGCGGCGGGGCGCCGCTACCGACCGTGATCGCGGCCTGTGTCGGCGCCGCCGTCGCACTCGGGGTCAGCGGGCTGACCAGCGCCTATCTGAGCGAGTCTGCCGAGCGGCGACGGTCGTTGGCGGAACTCGAGGCAGCGATGATTACCGACCTCCAGGGTTCCGACCACGCCCGCGCGGCGAGATTTCTCCCCCTGGCTGGTTGCCCTCGTCCAATGGGGCGTCGCCGGTCTTGGTATCAACGTTGATCATTGGGCCGCTGTGGCACAGCGCAGCAGATTGTCTCGCTGCCGTTAGAGCCGGTCCTTGCTGCAGTACTCACCGCATTCGCCTGTATCTTCGGACTGGGCGCCTTTCTCGGTACGGTCGCCGGTACATCATGGTTGCTCAGCGGCATCAAGACGCTGCTGATCGCGCTGGCCACGATGGTGCTTATCCTGGCGCTATGAGCTCACGGCCAAACCCTTCAGCGCCTGCCTGGCACGGCATGTCGGCGGATGAACTGGCGGTACAGCTGCAGCTCGCGGTGATCTAGACATGATGTTTTGACCTGCCCAGCCTCATTTCGCCTGTTGCTGGTCCGAGCGATTTTCTCTACCGGAAAAGTAACCCTCTGCCGCCGTGTGCGAAGGAATGAATACCCCTTCACGGGCCGTTTGACTCGTCAGCAGGGTCAATCTCAAATTCTCGCGAGCGAGTCTGGCGGCAGACTTGAAAAGCTGGTCCAGGATCTCGCGGACCCGTGCATCGGGGAGGTCGGCACGGACGATGAGCGTGGCGGTCACGCTGAGCGTCGGCACCGGTTCGGCTGACCGGGGTAGGTGTGGGCGGCGATCCTGGCGACGATAGGCGCGCCTTGCCTGCTCAACATAATATCTTGAACATCGGGGCTTAGCGGCATGAGGCGTGCGCGGTCACGGGCCAGCAGTCGCTGCAGCGCCCGGCCCGGTGCCTGCAACGTCGTAACGAACGCATCGAGTTCGCCGCCTCCGACTGCAGCGACCGCGGCCTCGAGACCCGATTCACGCACTTCGGCGAAATCCGAGCAGACGCAGTCCGAGTGCATCCAGCAGTCTCAGCGTATCCACCCGGGTGCCGGAGTTCGGCAGTCCGATATCGATGCGCTTGCCTTTGAGTGCCGAGAGATCCTTGATGTCGGCACCCTTTGCCACCACGAGCTGCAGGTATTCCGGGAACAGTGCAGACAGGGCGCGGATGTCGGGCAGACGTCCACCTTCCTTGAACGGGCCTTTGCCCTCGATGGCCAGGGCGGCGATGTTGCTTTGTACGATCGCGAGATCCACACCGCCGGCCTGCACGAGCTGGCAATTCTCGACGCTGCCCTGCGTGGCGAGATTGCGCACGCGGAAACCCGGTCCGCTCGACGTTATCTTCAAGCACCTGGATGTAGCGGTGGTACGCCCCCGGGCGGGTCCGCTGGCAACACTCAAGGACCTTCGCGAGCTGGTCAAGCTGCCGCTCTATCCGCGTCAGCGTCGCGGAAAGTTCACTGTCGATAACCGCCTGTTCCGCACCGCCGTAGCGCTGGGTGGCTCGTTTGGTGAGCTCGTCGATTTTTGAAAGCACTTGCGGCGATTCTGATTTCTTTGCTGTCTTGCCCGGCGTTGGGGTCGCCACCATCAGTGGTCGCCAAGCCCCCTGACGCAACGCGTAGAGCCGACTGCCATGAATCCGCAGCCGATCGTCCTGACGATTGCCGCCCGGCTGAATACCGACCATGCCCTTTTCGGTCGCACCCAACAGGAAGGCCAGAGAGGCCGCATTTGGCCCATCCCAGGCGGTCAGATCGAAATCCTTGCGAAACCGCAGTTCCGCATTGAAGTAGACCGTCGACCGCTGGTCGCCGGTCCCGATGTCGCGGCTCGGTGCGCTGCCCATGCGCCGAATCGCGCTGACCTCGAACAGGCCCGGCACGAATTCGCGTTCCAACAGCGCGATGATTTCCGCTTGCAGCTCATCGACACCTGGCGGCCGGTCGCAGGCGACGACCAACAGCGTTATGAGCGCCAGTACAACGGTATTGACGAGTCTAGAAACCATGGAACGGCAGCATCAGGAAGCCCTGGATCACCAGGGCATTGATAAGGTCGATAAAGAATGCACCGATCATCGGGACGACGATAAAGGCCTGTGGCGAGGGACCATAACGCGCGGTCACGGCCTGCATGTTGGCGATCGCCGTCGGGGTGGCGCCCATCCCGAACCCGCAATGCCCTGCGGCCATGACCGCGGCGCTCATAGGTCCCGCCCAAGGCCTGAACGTGACGAATATGGCGAACGCGACGACGCCGAGGGTCTGAACGGCAAGGACGGCGAGCAGCGGGCCGGCGAGATCGAGCAACTCCCACAGCCTGGTCCATGAAGGCAAACGCCAGGGCTAGCCACAGCGCCAGGGTACTAAACAGGTCGAGGCTCTTGTCATGAACCGCATACAGATCCCGAATGCCGAGAAGATTACGCAACAGCACACCGACAAAGAGCGCCCAGATAAAGGACGGCAGCGTGAACGCGGCACCTTCGAAAAGGTTGTAAAGCGCCTCACCCGCAGCAACGCAGTAAGATCAGCGCGAGTGTCGCCAATGCCGAACTGACCGTGACGGGCTGGCCCGCTCCACTGGCTGTCTCAGGACCGCCCGCCGAGGAGGCGTCGGCGCAATCTATGCCGCGTGATAAGAAACTGGCTGACCGGTCCGCCGATGAGACCGCCGATCACGAGGCCGAATGTCGCACTGGCGACCGCCAGTTCCAGTGTGCCGGTCAAGTTCTGCACATCGGTGAAACGTTCGGCCCATGCGGCGCCGGTACCGTGACCGCCGGAAAGGGTGATGGATCCCACCAGCAGGCCGATGGCGGGATACGGGTCGAGCAGGTAGGCCATCGCCGTCCCTATCGCGTTTTGCACCGTCAAAAAAACGGTGACCACGATCAGAAAGATAAACAGGCTCACGCCACCGCGCTTCAGGCGCACCAGGTCCACGGTCAGGCCGACACTGGCGAAGAACGCCAACATGAGGAAACCGCGCAGGTCCGTATCGAACCTGATGCGGATATCGAACTGCGTGTGGAGTACGGCAATCAGGCCGGCCACGAAGAGGCCGCCGATCACCGGCACCGGGATATTGTAGTGGCGCAGGACGGCGAATCGGTTGACCAAGCGCTGGCCGACGAAAAGCAGGGCGATCGCCGCGATGATGCTGGGTAGTGTCGCCAGCTGCAGATTCAACTCAAAGAACCTCAAACCGCTAACCGGCGCGTCACCAAGCTGGGTTCCCGCGCCGCAGATCCAACAGCCGTCCTCTTTTACAATAGATCATCGTTGTCCTCCCCGTTGAGTCAACTGTCAGTCGCTGCCCAGCCGGATGCCCGCCGGTTCAACGGTTCCGCCTCCCGCAAGGAGAAAGCCGCTGCGGTTGGCTGCTTCTTGGACTCTTCCCGAACAAGGCCGGGGCAAATGTCGCCGCCGGCGCAGATCACGCGATTTGAATCCGTCAGGCAATCACATCCGGTCAGATCTGGAGATCTGACAGCGCCGAAAATCCAGCGTGTAGCCGTCAAGCGCTCCGGCGGGGAGTGGAGAGGCAGCGGGGAGTTCGGTCGCGTCGAGTTGCTCGACGACCAGCCGTTCACGCCTTCGCGCATCGGCGATTTCGAGTGACCCAGGCAGGCCGTCATAGGCCATGCCGTGCGGATGCCAGTTGTGCAGCGTGGCCCTGAGCACGCCTGCCACGTCGGGATGTGACAGCTCGATGACGACCGGCCCGAGCGGGCCTATCGCCGGATGCAGGCCGCGCCATGGTGCAAAATCGCGATAGCGAATCCCGATCAGCCGGACGGCCTGCCCGGCTTCGTCAGCAGCTTGCAACGGCACCGCGAATCCGGCCACCCGCACCGACCAGCCGTCGAGCGCCGGCCCGGTCGGATCCACCCGACGCAGGGTCAGTTGCAGCCGCGCGAGGTACTCGAATCCACCGTCCTCGAACCGCCGGCTTCCTGCGAGGCGACATCGCCAACCAGCGGCCAAAATTCCACGGCGCGTTCGAGTTGCAGCGCCAGACCGGCGAATTCATGCACCCAGACCGGCGCATAGCTATCCTCGCGCAGCAGGTCCTGCATGATCGGTTGCAGGCCGAGGTCGTGTTCTACGAGATCATCGAACACCTGCTGCAGGTCCTGCCGTAGGAAGAACGGCAGGGCGAATCGCTCATGCAACTCGTCACCCCAGTCCAACAATGCCGGTGTGACGTCGTGCCGCATCAGCATCGCCGCCACTGCCCGCAGCAGCGCCGCGATCGACGCAGACCGCTCGGCAGAGCGCGCCATGCGGAAGGCACGGAACTCGACCAGCCCCAGGCAACCGCGATCTGGCAGATAGGGGTTCCAGAGCTTTTTCGATATTGATTTCGCTGCGATGTGCGTTGCCGGACGGGTCAGTAAGAAAAGGCGCGAGACTGGCCCAGAGGAACTCCGGTGTCGGATCCGGCTGCCGCTGCAGCTGCTGCATCGCGATCGCCAACTCGCGAAACGCCTCGCGTGTGGTCTCGTCCGGGCGCGGCGACTGACTGGCGCCCCCGAGGTAGTCAGGCGCGAAATAATAGGACAGTGCCGGGTGATGATTCGGATAACGCACCAGACGCGGCAACAGCGTCGGCTCGGTGAAGAACGGACTCGACGCCGGATCCTCGCCACCCAGTGTGAACTGCCCGCCACCGCCCGAGTCGGAGACGGTGCCGTTGTACTGCAGCCGATAGGCCGACAGTCCCAAGGCATCGGCAACGTTGAACAGCTCCCTGCTTGCCGCGTAGAACGCAGCGATCGTCGGCTGCGGTGCCTGGTTGACCTCGATGACCGCCGGATCCGGCGTGACCGTCGCCCAGGCCAACCGATGATCGACCGGTGGGGGAACCTGTCTACGCCGGGGAGTTGCAGTGCCGGGGGCTTGCCATGAAGGTGGAAGCCTTCGACGAGAACGGACGCTCGGTGGTAGACACCGAGGGAGAACTCGTTTGTACCGCGCCCTTCCCGTCCATGCCCATTTATTTCTGGAACGATCCGGAGGGGAAGAAATACCGTTCAGCCTATTTCAACGTCTATCCGGGGGTCTGGCGCCACGGAGACTATATTCGCATCACCAGTCGAGGTGGTGTGGTGATCTATGGCCGTTCCGACGCCACGCTGAACCCGGGCGGTGTGCGGATCGGCACGGCAGAGATCTACCGGCAGATGGACGCCATCGACGGGATCGCCGACAGCGTGGTGGTGGGCCAACGCTGGCAGGGGGACGTGCGAGTGATCCTGTTCGTTCAAATGATCGAAGGCCGGATACTGGACGACGCGCTCAAAGATCGGATCCGGTCCACCATCCGCTCAAACGCCTCACCCCGGCACATTCCCGCCAAGATCCTCACTGTGCCGGACATCCCTTACACCCTCAACATGAAAAAGGTGGAGCTGGCGGTGGGAAATGTCATTCATGGGGAACCGGTGAAAAACAAGGACGCTCTCCGAAATCCGGAAGCCCTGGATTACTTTGCCGACATTCCCGACTTGTCGACGGCCTGACATTCCGCCTCCTTGCCCGGAAGGTCCTAGCCCAAGGACGGTTCTGCCCCAAACCATGACAGCCGGCCATTGACAATGGGGGCCCGGCATCAAACCGGGGAAACATAGGCCGATAAATCTTGACATCAAGATATATCGGTTTATATTTCGACCATGGCAACCGGACCCCACCTTCGCCTGGTGTTATGGAAAGCCGCCAAGGCCGTTGAAAACGTCGACAGGGCCAGTATCGAGACAACCGGTCTTCTGCTCAGCGATTTTCAGATTTTGGAGGTGCTGTTCCACAAGGGGCCGCTTCCCATCAGCGTCATTGGTGGGAAGGTGCTGCTTACCAGCGGATCCATGACCGCCGCCGTCAATCGACTCGAGAAAAAGGATCTTGTCCAGCGCATCCAAGACCCTGCCGACGGCCGGTGCTTTTACATACACCTCACGAAACAGGGACGGCGAATAATCAAGACCGCCTTTGAAATCCATGCGGAAAACCTCGAACGCATCGCAAGCGTACTGACCCCTGAAGAGCGTGACGACCTCGTCCGCCTCCTAAAAAAAGTCGGCCGCCATGCAGTCTGCCTGCAACCGACCCGCGTGGTTTGCGGTCATCCCGACAAAGAGTGCCGGTGAGCCATCGGTCTCATCGGATGTTCATACCGTCAATGATCGTGCCTGTCTGGCGGGCTGTGACGCTCTCGGAAATGACAACGGCATCGGTCCCAACACATCCAGCGAGGTGCCCATGACATCCTCAGATCCTCCTTCGGGCATTCACCACCTAACGGCCGTGGCCTCATCAGCGCTTGAAAACCGACTCTTTTACGAAAACACACTGGGATTGCGGTTGGTGAAGCAAACCGTCAATTTCGACGACCCTTACACCTTTCACCTCTACTACGGCGATGGAAACGGCTCTCCCGGAACCATCCTGACCTTTTTCCCCTGGGAGCGGTTGCCAAGGGGAAAGCCAGGTGCCGGCATGGTCACGGCCGTCGGTTTCGGAATTCCCGAGGCATCCATCGAATTCTGGAGAGGTCGGCTGTCGGCCCGCGGTATCGCCATCCGGGAGGTCGTTAGGTTCGGGGAGACGGTTTTGCAGCTCGAGGACCCCCACGGTCTGCCCATCGAGTTGATCGGCACGCCGCAGCGTTCGGAAACCGGGCCATGGGATGGCAGTTCGGTGGACCGTGCCCATGCCATTTCCGGCTTTCATTCGGCCACCGCCACCCTGAAAGCCATCGACGGGGAATCCCCTTTGTTGGAGACCCTGCTTGGCATGTCGCTCCAGGGACGGGAAGGCAACCGTTGCCGATTCGCCACCGGAGACCGGAGCGTGCCCGGACATTTCTACGACCTGGTGATCGATCCCGGTGCACCGGCGGGCAGGCCCGGCGGGGGCACCTTCCACCACATTGCTTTCCGAACCGACGATGACCGGGGCCAGGGCCGATGGCAGTCGATTCTGAGGGAGGCGGGGATCGACACGACCGAGATCAAAGATCGAAAGTATTTTCGATCCATCTACTTTCACACCCCCGGAGGCATTCTTTTCGAGATGGCTACCGACGGTCCCGGGTTTGCAGCGGACGAACCCCCGGAAGATCTGGGAACCTCCCTCCAGCTGCCGGAGCAGTACGCCCCGATCCGTGCCGATATCGAGGCACGCCTGCCGGCCCTGAAGACGTCTCCTTTTCGCCATGTCTTCAGGAAGACCGATGGACTGGGGGACGACGGCCACACGGTGGTGCCCCTCCATGGCACCGGGGGCGGCGAGCATGACCTCCTCGGCCTGGCCGGGACAGTGTTCCCGTCATCGGCTATCATCAGTCCCCGGGGTCGGGTTCGGGAAAATGGCCTTCGGCGCTTTTTCAAGCGGCTGGCCGTCAACGTCTTCGACGAAACGGATGTGATTCGCCGGGCCCACGAGCTGTCTGATTTTCTTCTGGAGGCGGCCGGACGTTACGGCCGTCACCGGGACCGTCTGACGGCCTTCGGGTACTCCAACGGCGCGAACATGGCCGCCGCCGTCATGCTGCTGAGACCGGAGATCTTCCATCGGGCGGTTCTGCTTCGGCCCATGCTGCCGCTGATTCCAGGAACACTTCCGGACCTGACCGGGAAGCGGGTGCTTGTGCTCCGGGGCGAGGGCGATGCCGTCATTCCCCGGGAGAGCACCCTGCAGCTCGAAAACCTGTTTCAAAGGGCCGGAGCGCACCTCACGGTCCGGTCCATGAATGCCGGACATGAGATCACCTCCCAGGATACGGTGGAGATATCCCGATGGCTTGGGAATGAGGCCCGTATCCGGTCCGAGACATGACCGGTCACCCCGCCCGATAAGGGGCCCACAGACCCAGAAAAGGAGAAACCCAGATGAAAGTATTAATCGTTTTTTACTCGACCTACGGACATGTCCATGCCATGGCGGAAGCCGTTGCCGAGGGGGCCGGCAGTATCGACGGTGCGGATGTGGTACTTCGCCGGGTGCCCGAAACGCTCCCCGACGGGGTGTTGGAGCAGATGGGGGCGGTTGAGGCTCAACAGTCCATGGCCGCCGTGCCGATCTGTACAGTGGAGGAACTGGCGTCGGCCGATGCGGTGATCTTTGGTACCCCCACGCGGTTCGGCAACATGTGCGGCCAGATGCGCCAGTTCCTGGATGCCACCGGCCAGCTGTGGGCCACGGGAGCGCTGGTGGGCAAAGTGGGCGGTGTGTTCACCAGCACGGCGACCCAGCACGGGGGACAGGAGTCGACAATCCTCTCCTTTCACATCTCCCTCCTTCACCACGGCTTTATCGTCGTCGGGCTGCCATACACCTTCCAAGGGCAGATGCGGATCGACGAGATCACCGGGGGCTCCCCCTACGGCGCATCGACCATCGCCGGCGGTTCGGGTGAACGGATGCCCAGTGAAAACGAGCTGGAGGCCGCCCGCTTTCAGGGCAGACACATCGCCTCGATTGCCAGGAAGCTGGCCGGGTAACCATCGACGGCGGGACGTCTTCACGACCATCGATATGGGGCCTTGACTCCCCGCGGCCCATCGCGATCTGGTGGATCGGCGACCGGGGGCCGTCCACAGCCGATACACCCCGGCCCCCGGTGTCCCGATCCCTTCCGTTGGGGTGTAACCCGTTGTGCCTGGCAGGCTCATTGAACCTGATAGGGTCCCCAGGACCAGAACCCGCTCCACGTCGCAGACTTCAAACAGGGGAGCCGCCTCCAAATGACACTTCGCCGCGTCACCTCCCTAACCGTATTCCTCGCCTTCGCCCTTACCGGCTGCTCCGCCGTCGTTCTCTACCTCGCGCCCCAGGGGCGCGTGGCCTACTGGTCGGATTGGCGGTTTCTCGGATTGTCCAAAAGCCAGTGGGGAGATCTCCACATCAATGTGGGGCTCTTGTTTCTATTGGCCGCCGGTCTTCACCTTTTCTACAATTGGCGGCCGATCGTTGCCTACCTGAAAAACCGGTCCCGGCAGATCCGCGTGTTCACTCCGGCGTTCAACGCGGCGTTCATGCTGACGGCAGCGGTGGCGGTGGGCACTTTTTTCAAGATTCCCCCTATGGCGTGGGTGCTGGATGGCAACGCCGCGGCAAAGGCTGCAGCCGTCGACCGTTACGGGGAGCCGCCTTACGGACATGCCGAACTGTCCGGTTTGCGGGGTTTTATCGATAAAACGGGATTATCGGCACCAGCGGCAATGGCCGCACTCCATTCCAGGGGCATCCGCTTCGACAGCGACCGTCAGTCCATTCTGGAAATTGCGCGAATGAACGGCATCTCACCGAAGGCGGTTTTCGAAGCCATGGTTCCCGCTCCGAAGGGAGATGGGATTCCGGCCCCCATGCCCCTATCCCCTCCGCCGGGAACAGGGCGGAAAACCCTCGCAGAGATGTGCGAAACGGCCGGCATCGCGGAGGACAGGGCTCTGGCAGTCTTCGAATCGAAGGGTATCGATGCCAGTTCGGAATTGACCCTGAGGGCAATCGCCGATATGAATGGGTTGTCGCCTGTCGATATTTACAACATGCTGAGAGAGGCGGCACTTGCCGGCACACCGCCGGGTTGAGACCGGCACCGCTGCCGGATCCCGGCCTCCGGCGGCCGGCGTATGGATTCACTCAGCATTGGGGCCTGCGGGAAATGATGAAGCTGAGATCCAAACTACCGGATGTAGGCACTACCATCTTCTCGGTCATGTCCGCCATGGCCGAAGCGCATGGAGCCGTCAATCTGTCACAGGGATTTCCCGATTTCAACGTCAATCCGGAATTGATCGACGCCGTGGCAGACGCCATGCGACGGGGCCACAACCAATATGCCCCTATGCCCGGGGTCATGGCCCTCAGGGAAGCGATCAGCGACAGGGTCTTGGCGCTTTACGGCACGCGCTACGATCCCGAATCCGACATTACTGTCACGGCGGGGGCTACCGAGGCGGTTTTCGGCGTGATCGCAGCGGTGGTGAGGCGGGATGACGACGTCATCGTCATCGAGCCGGCCTATGATGCCTACGAGCCGGCCATCCGTCTTTCCGGAGGCCGTGCCAAATTCGTCAAGCTGCGATTTCCGGAGTACACCGTGGATTGGGATGCGGTATCGGACGCCGTTACCCCGAAAACACGGCTTCTCATCATCAACTCCCCCCACAACCCCACCGGAATGACCCTCAGGGATAGAGACATCGATGCCCTCTCAAGTCTGGTGGCCGACACCGATATGTTGATTCTTAGCGACGAGGTCTACGAGCACATCATCTTCGACGGACGCCGTCACCAGAGCATGGCCCGGCACCCGGAGCTGGCCGAGCGGAGTTTCGTGGTGAGTTCCTTCGGGAAGACCTATCATGCCACGGGATGGAAGATCGGCTACTGCGTCGCTCCCGAGCCTCTGACGGCAGAATTCAGAAAAATACATCAATATCTAGTGTTTGCGGCTAACACACCGATCCAGACGGCCCTGGCCGTGTTTATGGCCCGCAGTCGGGACCATCTCGATCTGGCAGGGTTCTACCAGGCAAAGCGGGATCTTTTCCGGAGATTGACGACACCTTCCCGCTTCAAGGTCCTTGACTGTCAGGGCACCTACTTTCAGATGCTCGACTACTCCGAGATAACGGATGAGCCGGATGTAGACGTTGCACGGCGATTGACGACCACCGGCGGTGTCGCTGCCATTCCGCCATCGGTATTCTACAAGGGCGGCGACGATCATCGGGTGCTGCGGTTCTGTTTCGCCAAGTCCGACGAGACGCTGACTCTGGCCGGGGAGCGGTTATGCAAACTATAGCGATCGCGATGGCTCAGTGTCCCCTGGTCTGGGTAACTCCCTTTGGGGGGGCATCTCGGGGAGCCTGATTGTCCGGGAGGGCTATTCAATCGATTGATTTGGGCAGCTCCGGATGGACCGTGCCGCCACTACGACAACCGGCACCGGTTCCGCATGGCGGGAGAGCACCGGGTGTACGCCGCCGGAGAGACGCATCTGACTATAGATATGAAAGGGTGGCGGATTCACCCGTTGATCTGGGGCGACCCCGGAGAGCGGTCCAACATTGACGATTGAACATCGGCCCACTGGGGCCGGGGAAGGCAGGCCACAATGAACGCAGGGCCATGGCCCACACCCTATTGGCCGGAGGCTGTCCGGCGGAATATCGACGGGTTCGACCGGCCCTTGACCGAGTTGCTGGACAAGACCGCCGAACAGTATCCCCATCATGTGTTCACGATTTTCGGTGGCGCCACCCGAACCTATTCCCAGGTCAAATCCGCTTCGGACCGCGTGGCCGCATTTCTTGCCGGGCAAGGGGTCGTGAAAGGGGACCGGGTGGTGATCTATCTGCCCAATCTTCCTCACTTCCCGGCCATTTTCTTCGGCATTCTGAAAATTGGCGGGATCTGCGTCACCTGTAATCCCCTGTACACGGCTTCCGAACTCCGCCGGCAGATTGACGATTCCGAGGCAACAGCGCTCTTTTGCATGGATCATCCGACGTTTTATCGGACGGCAGTCGAGGCCGTCGGGGAAACGGCAGTCAAAACGGTGGTTGTTTGCAACGTCAGGTCCTATCTCCCGAAACTGAAGGGATTTATCGGGGGGCTGTTGGGAAAGATACCCAAGGCCGATCGACATGAGCCCGGCCATTTCTTTTTCGATGACATCCTGGCCAGGACCGAACCGGCCCCCCCCCGGGTCGCTATCGATCCCGGTAACGATCTGGCCGTCATCATTTATACCGGGGGCACCACCGGCGTTCCAAAAGGGGCCGGACTCACCCACGCCAATCTGGTTTTCGATGTGATGGCGCTGGACGAGTGGGGTCGGATTGTCCATGAACCGGGGGCAGCGCCGGAGCGGTTTCGCCGCGGCGGGTTTCACTGTTACCTGGGGGTGCTGCCCTGGTACCACATTTTCGGATTGACCTGTGCCATGCTGTCGGCCTGCGGGTCCGGAAGCCGTCTGATCTGCGTGCCGGACCCCAGGGCAGGGGACCCCCCTTTCACCGAGGTCCTGAAAAGCGTCCAAAAACACCGGCCCACGCTCATGCCTGCGGTGCCGACGGTATTCGTGGCGTTTTCCAACCATCGGGACATCGACCGATACGATGTCTCGTCGATCATGGGATGCTTTTCCGGAGGAGCGCCTCTGCCGCCCGATGTCTGCCGTCGATTCGAGGAAAAGACAGGGGCCATCATCTATGAGGGGTACGGTTTGAGCGAAACCGCTCCGGCCGCGTCGGCCAACCCGACCTCAGTGGCCCACCGCCGCCTCGGTTCCGTGGGGTTTCCAATGCCCTGCACGGATATCAAAATCCTGGATGCCAATACCTCCGAGGCGGAGATGCCCCGGGGAGAGGATGGCGAGATTGCCGTCTCGGGCCCCCAGGTCATGACGGCATACTGGAACCGGCCCGAGGAGACCCGAAGCGTCATGCAGACCATCGGGAATCGCCGCTATTTTCTCACCGGAGACATCGGCCATATTGACGAGGAGGGCTACATCGTCATTACGGATCGGAAAAAGGACCTGATACTGGTCGGTGGGTTCAACGTCTATCCGAGGGAGGTGGAGGACATTCTCTTCTCCCATCCGAAAGTGGCCCTGGCGGCGGTGGTGGGGATCGCCGACGAGAAAAGCGGCGAGCGGGTGAAGGCGTTTATTCAGCTGAAGCCCGGCGAAACCGTCTCCGAGGATGACATGCTGGCCTTTTGCAAGAAGAATATGACCGGCTATAAGCGTCCGGCGGCCATTGAGTTTCGTGACAGCCTGCCGGTATCGCCCATCGGCAAAGTGCTTCGCCGGGTGCTGCGGGATGAGGAGCGGGCAACGCGTTAGACCTGCTTCTTGAAAAGAAGTTCATCTCCTCCGATCCAACCACAAGGGAGGCGTCATGAAACGTACGGTCATCGGTTGTTGGGTGTTGCTCTGCGGGATGGCACTGGCGTCGGGGGGTGTCGTCGCACAATCGACGATTCCAGGGGAAAGCATCTACAATCCGGGTCAACTCAAGCCCTTCGACAGCACTCTCAAGGTGAAAACGGGAGACAAAGCACCGGATTTCACCTTGCCGGCCGTTTCCGGCAAGCGGGTGACATTAAGCGATTTTTTCGGGAAGAAGAATGTAGTGCTGTCCTTTGTTCCGGCCGCATGGACCCCGGTGTGTTCCGATCAGTGGCCGGGCTACAATCTCGTCAAGGACGTCTTCGACATGAATGAAACGGTGATTCTGGGCATCACCGTGGACAACCTTCCCACCCTCCACGCCTGGACCCTCGAGATGGGAGGGGTGTGGTTCGAGGTGCTCTCCGACTTCTGGCCCCATGGCGCGGTCGCCGACCGGTATGGAGTCCTGAGAGGTGACGGGGTGACCGAGCGGGCAATGATTTTTATCGACAAGGAAGGTATCATCCGTACCACCATGGTGACGGACATCAACAAGCGGCCGGATCTGAAATCCTGCGTCATGGCTATCGAAGAAATGAACAAGAACTAGGGTCGACCGAAAACCTCGACCCCTGGCAATACCGGCACCCGAATGGCCATTTCGGACGGATGGGCGTTGAAAATCTCGACGTCCATCCGTGCGGCTTCGTATCCGTGCCGGCATCCCGATATCGTTATATCCATCACCCCCCATGCCCTATGGCGAAAACCCAAATGCCCACTTCCGGCAATCGGCTGTTTTGGACCGCTCCCTTAAGGACCTTCTCCGTCGGAACCCGTTCCCCGGCCGGGAACCTTCCGCGACCGTCCAGATACTCTCTTCCATGCGGCATCCAGCTTCGTCGACTTCCCGCTCTATCGTTTTCACCGGGTTTTCAAAATCGTTCGGGCGCTCGGGTCGATTGTTCAGCCAGCCGTTGGGCGTTCTCGGCCGCAACCCCGGATGCTCGCCCGGCATCATCGGGAAGGGATCTGTCGCCATCCTGGACAGCGGCGGCAGTCTCTTTGGTCTTGACCACGGATTAAGAGGAGACCACCGCTGAGCGAGTGGTGGTCTCTGCCACTGGTTTCATGGTGTCGGTGATGACCTTGATCACGGGCAGGTCGGTGCCGATTGGAACCGTCAGCATTTCTCTGGCCTTGGCCATGTTTACTGCGGAGGCGTTGGTTGGGTCGGAGGTGTGGCTGATTCAGGCGGTTGCTGCGCTGGCATATCGAACGATGCCGCTCAACGGTTCGACCATGCTGTCGACGGTGTGGGTAGCGGCACCGACATGGCGGTCATATGCTGCTGGAGAAGGTGAAGCTGTCCCTTGAACAGGGGACTTTTCGGAGCGGCGCCGGCGGCCAGGATCAAGGCATCCAGGGCCTCTTCATATCGATTGAGGTTCAGGTGGGCGATGCCAAGAAAAAACCGGGCGTTTGCCGTGCTTTCAAGGTTGCACACCCTCTCGTACCGGTCGGCGGCTTTTTCGAATGCCTCCACCTGTGAGGCGGAAGCGACGGGGTCCAACGGGGTTTTAGGCACGAACAAATAGCCTCGGCAGAAATGGCATTGGGTGTCCTGAACGTCCAGGGGGGCCCAGCATATGGGGCAGCGCTTGACCTTAGGGGCTTGAGCGCTTCCTTTGGCGCTTTCGAGCTTTTGAAGGTCGCCCTGCACTTCGGGGTCGTCCGGACTGTTGGCATAGGCATTCTTTAGGGCCGACTCGATGGCGTCCATTCGCCCCAGGCAGCGGGAGTACCACAGCCATGCCACACCGTTCCGGGGATTTTTTTGGAGCTGCTGGGCCAGAATATCCATGGCCTCCCGGTGGTGATGGGCTTCGGCATGCTGAATGGCCTTTTCCACCGCCCGTTGGGACTCTTCATCCAGCAGTCCCTCGTCCTTCAGTCTCGAGGCTTCCATGATCAAATGGAAGTTGGAATGGGTAATCACCGGCTTCCGGTCGCGGCACTCGCCCATGACGACGATCTTGATATCGTCCCATGCGAGAATTCGAAGGGCTGCCGGCTCCCCCGTCATGGTCCCGGTTTCGGCATCGATCAGTGCGCCGTCATGAAAGTGAAGATATCCTTTTCTTGCCCCGGCTCTGATTTTCAAGGTCCAGCTTTTTCGGTCGGCCTCGATATATTGAAGAAAGCTGCCGATGCTGAGCCCTTGGACGAATGTTGCCGTCAAGGCATCATCCGTCTGTTCTATATCTATCGCGGTTGCTCGATTCATTGGTTCCGCCGATGTCGATGGCCAAATGCCGATCTGGGCCGATAACGACCGTCTTGTCCTGGTGCCGTTGTGTTTGCCTTGTCGCCTCGGCGCAATCAAATCGGTGAGCACCATGACGATGGGTGCTGTCAATGGACAGCACCCGCATCCTGGCGCCGGCGTTGCTTGAAGCGACTCTTGGAGAACTCTTCTTTGTTATCGGCTATCCATCGCTAATCTTTAAATCCGTAACGGGTGAATTAAAAAAGAATCGGTACCCCCGTCGACACCGGCTGTTTCTTTGGGCCCATTTGATCTTCGTAACAAGTTGATATAGATTATCAAATCCATTTCCCGAAGGATGTGGATCCACTATGCCGCCGGCACGGGGCCACATGCCCAACGTCTAGCTGCGGCTGTCAGTAGTCGGGAGCGCACCAATGAAAATGAAACGGGGCCGATCACCGGCGACCGCTCTATTGGCGGGGCTGCTATTCTGGATCGCCGGTTGCGGGTGCCACGGAGGCGAGACCACACTTGATCGCGTCAGGGCTTCGGGAAAGATTACCCTTCTGACCCGTAACAATGCCAACTGCTACTATCTCTACAGAGACAAGCCCGCCGGATTCGAGTACGAGCTGGCCAAGGCATTCAGCACGTCTTTGGGGGTGAAGCTGGAGATCCTGGTGGTGGAGTGGAACGACCTTTTCGATATGCTGAACAGTGACCGGGCCGACTTCCTGGCGGCCGGGGTCACCATCACACCGGCCAGAGCGGAGCTGGTCGATTTCTCAGCCCCCTACATGGCAATCCAACAGCAAGTGATCGTCCATCGGAACAACCGTTCGATACGACAGCTCTCTGACCTCAGGGGGCGCACCGTCCATGTCCGGGAGAACACGACCTACCATGAACGGCTGAAATCCCTTAACCGGCAAGAAGGCCTGGACATTCGGATTATTTTGCACGACGACGTTCCCACAGAGGAACTGATCCGACAGGTCGCTGAAAACGATATCGGAATTACGGTGGCGGATTCCAATATCGCCCTGTTGAACCGGCGGTATTTCCCGGACATCACCCTCGCTTTTCCCCTTGAACAAGAGGAACATCTCGGATGGGCCGTGGGGAAAGGGGATCGTGCCCTCCTGGAGCATATTGACGCCTTTATTCTCCAGGCCAAGGAGGACGGGACCTACCGGCGGCTCTACGATCGCTACTACGGTGACGTTGATTTTTTCGACTACGTGGACCTGAAACAATTTCATCGTCGCATTGAAAAACGCCTCCCGGAATTCCTGCCCGCTATCCGAGAGGCCTCGGCAGAGGCCGGTTTTGACTGGCGCCTTATCAGTGCCGTCATCTATCAAGAGTCTCACCTCAACCCTAACGCCCGAAGCCATACAGGCGTTCGGGGGCTCATGCAGGTGACCCGGGAAACCGCCGCGGAGATGGGGATCGACAACCGTCTCGATCCCTCCCAGAGTATCCGTGCAGGTGTGGGATACCTGAAAAACATCTACGATCGATGGGAGACCCTACCTGGAGAGACCCGTTTGCGTTTCAGCCTGGCCAGCTACAACATCGGTATCGGGCATGTCCAAGATGCCCAGGACCTGGCGGAGAACATGGGTATGAATCCGAGGTCATGGGTCAGTATGGAGGTCGTTCTTCCGCTTTTGAGGATCAAGAAATACTACCGGCAAACCCGTCATGGTTACGCCCGGGGAACCGAACCGGTCCGTTTCGTTCAGCGAGTCCTGACCTACTATGACATCCTAAAGCAGAAAGACATCCCCGCTTTCCCCCGGCCGGAATTGACGGCCGACGGGTATGAGGCCGCCGATGTCGAGAGGTTGCCCCTTTAGACAGAGGGGCGTGTGATTCCACTCGAGGGCTGGGCATCCAAAGCGATGCCTTTGGCCAGGAAAACTTCCCTGGCGGCGGCAACACCGTTTAGGGCCGCCGGAAAGCCAGCGAATACGGCCATCTGTAGGATTACCTCGAGGATCTCTTCGGGTTTGCAACCCACGTTGAGGGCGCCGGCGATGTGTACCTTGAGCTGAGGGGGCGCAGTCCCCATGGCCGTCAGGGCTGCCACGGTAGCAAACTGACGCGATCGTCGATCGAGTCCCTCGCGGGAGAGCACGTCGCCATAGACGAAGTCGATGATCCAGTCCGCAAGATCCGGGGCCATATCTTTCAATCTATCCAGAACGGCGGCACCGGTTGGTCCCGTAATCTCGCTCAGGGCCTTCAGGCCTTTTTCATGACGAGGCATGTCCATCGTCGTCTCCTTTCAGATGCGATCAGCGGCCTGTCTGCTGGAGACAAACCGGATATCGCGGCAATATACCGTCAGCCGCCCGTTGTGCACGGCAGGGAAACCGGAGGCGTTTCCCCTTAGTATTGTTGAGAATCGGCCGGGTTCAACCGGGGCAGGATCAACGCTCCCAGTGCGGCGGCGATGCCCATCGACCAGAAGGTCAGTCCCCAGGAAAACACCGTATCGCCCCCCCCGGTCAGGTCCAGCACACCACCGGCTGCTATGGCCCCCACGGAAGCGGCCGCGAAACCGGCCAGTGACTGAAACGCCATGGCTGCCCCACGAGTGCTCGGCCGTGCCGCCAGAATGACACCAGCGTGGATGGCGGCGGAATCGCCCTGAAAGAAGAGGGTATAGATCACACAGAAGCCCACGACGAGGGCGTATGGAAGGCCCGGTGTAAATCCAATAAAAAAGGCCAGAATCGCCGATACCCACATGATGATCGTCACCACCCGTTGTCGTCCGCTGCGAAGGGCTGCCTCCCCTCCGAGAATGCTCGCGAGCATCCCTCCGATGCCGGCAACGGCCATGACCGTGGTGGGGGCCAGTCGGTGGTCAGTCTCAGGCTGAAGGGAAATACTGTAGGTGAGAAAGGCCACCAGCCAGGAGCGGGCTGCAAACATTTCCCACATATGGCATCCATAGGCCACGATATAGGCTTTCGCCGGTCGGTTTCGCCACACGTCACGGAAGTCGAGGACCGGTGATGTCGACACGGTCCTGCCTTCCGGGGCTTTCGGTTTCAAAACCAGGGCCGCCATCAGAAGAGATACCGCCGACCCTGCCGCGGCTGCGGTGAACACCGCTTCCCAGCCGAACTCCCGGTTCACTTCACCGGCCGTCAGAAAGGAGATGCTCATCCCGAGGCCGAAGCAGGCGGTATAAAAGGAAACGGCCCGGGGGTGGGCAGAGGGCCCGAGGCGGTCGATGAGGCCCTTCAATCCGGGAACGAAGGTACCGGCAAGTCCAAGGCCGCTTAGGGCCCGAAACGTCAGGGCCGACCAGAATCCCTCGGCCAGAAATGCGAAGCCCAGATTGGCCAGTGCCCCGACGCCGGCGAATCCCAGATATATTCGCCGGGCATCGATGCGGTCGGTGACGCTGGTGAGGAGGGGGACGGCCGCCGTATAGCCGGCAAAATAGATACCGTTGATCCAGCCGGCCTGGGTATTGGACAATTCCCAGATGTCCATAAAATTGGGGAGCAAGGCTGGAAAGGCAAATACCCCTATCATACCAAGAACCTCGGCGATGCACATCGCTGATATCATGATGAGCGGATCGTTTCGGCTGCTACTTGGCGCGGTATCTGACATCGTTGTTTCCAATTGTCGGACCGAGAGCGGCTTGGTTTTCCGCCATCGGCCTAGAAAGAGATCCGTCAGCATTATGCCCAATGCCGACGGAGGTCAAGGTGGATATGTCGAAAGGCCGGAGGGGACAAGCGCGTCCGTCGGGACTCGGAAGCCACCAAAACCCCCCACGGTGTCTTCTCAAGCCCTTGCTTCGGGCGTTTGGAGATTGGGTGTTTTCAAACCGTTCGGAAACCGCTATAGGGAAGCCTATCTTCCTTCCTAAACGGATGTGGCGTCAAAATGAAGCGAACCAGAGAAACCGGGATCTTGTCATGAATAAAACCATAGCAGTGCTGGAAGGGGATGGCATCGGCCCCGAGATCGTTCGTGAGGCCCTCAAGGTGCTCAAATGCATCGAAACCACATACGGCCATGCCTTCACCATGGTATCGGCCCCCTTCGGCGCCGGGGCCTACTTTTCCGAAGGGTCGCCGTTTCCCGAAGCGACCCGGCGCACCTGCGACGAAGCCGATGTGATCATCAAGGGACCGGTGGGGCTCTCCCTGGACAAGATGAACATGATTCCCCAGGAGCATCGTCCTGAAATCGGTGCCATCCTCCCGTTGAGGAAACGCTACGATACGTTTGCCAATTTCCGCCCGGTCAGGCTGCCGGCATCCCTGTCCTCTTTTTCTCCCCTGAAACCCGAGGTGCTGGGCGACGGAGTGGACATCCTGATGATCCGGGAATTGGTGGGCGGTATTTATTTCGGGGAAAAGACCGAAGGCGCCGCCACCGGCATGACCTATGCCAGGGACGATTGCACCTACACCGGGGATCAGGTGAGACGGGTTGCCCGTGTGGCCTTCGAAGAGGCCCGGCGTCGTCAGTCGGGGTTGATCAACATCCACAAGGCCAATGTCCTGGCGACATCCCGCTTCTGGAACGATATCGTTGAGGATGTATCCAGGGCCTATAGAGACGTTTCCTACCGGTCCATGCTGGTTGACAATGCGGCCTTCCAGCTCGTTGTCGATCCCGTTCAGTTCAACGGGGTGGTGCTCATCGAAAACATGCAGGGAGATATCCTGACCGATCAGGCGGGCGGCATTATCGGCTCCCTCGGTCTGATGCCATCGGCCTGCGTGGGGCCCGAGAAGAGCTATGTGGAACCCGCCCACGGGTCGGCGCCCGATATCGCCGGGAAAAACATCGCCAATCCCTACTCCATGATCGGCAGTATCGCCATGCTTCTGGATCGGTGTCTCGATCTGTCCGAAGAGGCCCAGACGGTCTGGGAGGCCCTTTTTGCCGTCTATGAGCAAGGGTTCACAACCAAAGATTTGGCGGGTCCGACCATGGATCCCGGGCGAATCCTGGAGACCGACGCTTTCGGGGATCGGGTCGTGGCTACCATCGAGCAGGCAGCCAGATAATCGACTCAAAGGGAGGCTTGGGATCGATTTCGATGGTATGCCGGCAAGCAGCCGGCGGGGACCGTCGACAGTGGCCGCCATGGGGAGGACGACGGTATGGCGTTCCGATATCATGGCGGAGAAAAGGCCCTGGGGTTACTGGGGGCCCAGCCAGTGCGTGAGGATGCCCTCCATTTCTCCATCTTCGATCATGGCCAGGATTACCCGGTTTATATCCTCTCTGAGTTTGCTGCCTGTCGGCAATGCCAGTCCGTAGTCCTGGGGAGAAAACCGTTTGTCGATCACCGACACCCCTTCAAATCCGCCGGTGTTGGCGAAAAATAGCAGTGTGGGCGCGTCGTAGACCACGGCATTCAAGCTGCCCTCTTTCAGTGCTCCGATGGCATCTTCGATATGGTCGAAGGGGCGCGATTGGGCGCCGAGTGCCCTGACTTCACTATCGCTGGTGGTTCCCTCGACCACGCCGACCGTTTTTCCGAGAAGATCCTCCGGGCCGTCGATGCCGGCCTGCAGATTGTAAAGGGTGAGATTCGATGAGAGTTCGGCGACTAAATAGCCGAACAGGGGAAGGAAGATCAGAATAATGGCGCAGGTCAACAATTTCCCGGCAGCCCTGTGGGGGACCTTGTCGCCGTATCCGACCGTGCTGGCCGTGACAAGGGCCCAGTACATCCCCTCCAAGACTCCAGGGATGTAAGATCGACTGAAACCGGTGGCCCCACGGCTGCCGCTTCGCTCCACTACCCAAATGACATGGCCGGAAATGACGATCAATACGAGTGCTCCCGCCAAAAAGATCCATTTCTCGCCTCGAAACATGGATTCGAGAAGGGCGATCAGGGTGGGGCGGCCGCCGGCAGGGATCATAATGCCCAATCCGGTACGATAAATCGGATGGGAAAAATCGAAACGCTTCTCCCGCTCCTCGGTAATGGTGATGCCACCGATCGCCACATCGAGCTCTCCGTCGGCCAGCCGGTTGAGTTTGTCTTTAACCCCCTCGCAGACGACCAGTTCGTGGTCGATGTCAAGTCGCCGGGCGATAGCCTCCCAGAGATCAATCGATATGCCTGCCGGTGCCCCGGAAGATTGGATGACGAACGGTGAAAAGGGGCTGACGCCTACACGGAGGTTGGAGGTGGACTGGGCGTGACAGAGCGATGCCCACCCCACCATCACGATGGCCATCAGGCCGCAGCGGCACCATCCAGTGATCGACGGCATGGTTTGCCTCCTTCCATTAAATGCCCGTGACAAATCAGATGTTCCTTTGGGGTTTTCCCTATCCGGCCGACCAGAAGACTCGGAAGAGAACATATAGCATTCCCGCTAGGATAAAAAGCCCGGCAGCGCCGGCATGGGCCCAGAGCAGGGGACCGATGCGGCCGGAATGTTGCCGGGTGTGGTGCATGTACTGTCGGTAGTACCGGCGCAAATCGGGTATGGCGGCATCATCGGGATTCGCCAAGCCGTGGTCGAAGAGATAACGGAGAATCCCGGCGAAAGTGCCGGCTGCCGCGACAGCCAAGACACCCATGACGATCAGAAAGACAATGTCTGTTGTGCCAAATGTCATCTCTTCTTCCTTTGCGGTTGGTTGCAGCGGTAAGTGGCGCGAGCGCCTCGGTTATATGATCGGACCGAATGCCCGCTATCAGTGGAACCCTGATCCCGTCGGCTTCAAGGAGATGCTGTCGGCGAAGCGCTGAACAGCCGATCGGGCGGCCTCTTTGTCTTCGGCCGATGGCTTACCCGGTTCACTCCTTCGCTCATATCTGAGGGAGAGCACATGAAGCTTGCCCGTCTGCCGTTCGGCTTTGAGATCGGTTCGGGCCACGAGGCGGTCCCCGGCAAGAACCGGTAAACAGTAGTACCCATAGATCCGCTTCCCAGCCGGTTTGAAGATTTCGAGTACCTGGTCGAAGGCGAAGAGATCCCGCACCCGTTTTCGATCCCACAGCAGGGGATCAAAGGGGGATAGAAGCACGCCCCGGTCCTTCCTTGGGCGGACACGCTTCAATCGCGCTGCCACCTCGAGATCTCCGGGGCGGATCCAGCCGGTTTTTCGGTTGCCTGCAGGGTCCACCCGATGGCAGGGGATGATGTCACCCTTTTCCATCAATCGTTTCAGGGCGGATGCAACGCCATCACGTCGCCGGAGGCGCCACGTCTGGGCCAGAGTGCCGGTGGTTGCCCAGCCGTGCCCCGACAGCGCCAGAAGAAGCAGGTGCGAGATGGCATCAGGTTTTGGAACGGATTGGCGCCGGTATTCGTCGGGAATAACCCTTTCGGTAAGATCGAAGATTCGGTGAAAATGACGTCGTTCAACGATGGCGAGTTCTCCGGCCGACCAAAGAGCCGCGGCGATCCGCCTGGCGATTTTTTGATCCCACCATCCTCGGCTGCCCCGACCATCCATATCGATTGAGCGAATCGGCCCCTCGAATCGAATGCGTCGGCGCAGGTCCTCCGCCGCCTTCGGATACCGGCCGATCACATCCCCCCACCAGGGGTGGCGACGAAATTCCTTCCGCCTGAAGGCGAATGTCGGGTAAAGCGTCAGGGGCATCCAACTGGCTTCATGACCCCAGTACTCGAAGAGGGGCTCTCCTGGTTGAAGAAGCTGTTCCGCCGTTTCCGGATCGAAACCCGTGATCCGGGAAAGGAGAACGATGACATGGCTTCGGGCCCCTGCGACCGAAACCGTATCGATCTGCAGGTAGCCGAACCGATCGATAATGCGGTGGGCGGCGTTGCGGGCACCCCGCACCCCGGCCCGGACGCACATGGGCATCCGGGTCCATTCGGGTTTCAGGAGGCCGGCGCGGTTCAGGGCGAGCCGACGGGCTTCTGCTGTGCTGATGGCGGTGATGGCGCCGGAAATCTGGGGGGTCTGCAAAGAATGACTCCCGTCGTTGACAAGGGGCAGTGCGTTTCACATCGTTAACGGTGAAGTATAGTCTTTCCAAATAAAAAGGTAAAATGCTATGGAAGGCGCAACCGCCGGGAGAGCGTGATCGATGCTGCGCCTTTTCCCCCCACCGTTGACCTCAAGTAGACACCAGGAGATGACCGTGACCGCTTCCAGCACCCCACCCGGGGAAAGGGCGTTTCTGAACCAATCCATGGAGGCCGCCATTCGCATCGGACTTGCGGTGCTTCTGGCAGCCTGGTGCTTTCAGATTGTTCGCCCGTTTATTGTCCCCGTCATCTGGGGGGTCATCATCGCTGTCGCCACCTTTCCCGGCTACCGTCGCATGGTCGCTCTGACAGGGGGCCGCAAGCGGGTCGGGGCTGTGATGTTTACAGTGATTCTGCTGGTTATGCTGATTGGACCCACCCTGATCATGGGCGACACCCTTCTGACCGGTATCAAAGGTCTTGGAAGCGATTTGAGCGACGGTTCCCTGACGATTCCACCCCCTCCGGCGTCTGTCGGCGGGTGGCCTATTGTCGGTGAACCCCTCGAGCGATTCTGGACCCTGGCGTCGACCAATCTACAGGAGGCGCTCCTGGAGGTCGGCCCCCAGTTGAAGACTTTGTCCAGGTGGCTGTTGTCGGCAGCAACAGGTATTGGCTTTGCAGTGATCCAGTTCGTATTCGCCATCGTCATCGCGGGGCTGATGCTGTCTCGATCCGATATCGGTCGACGGGCGGTTGTTGCCGTGGCCATCCGGGTCGAGGAGCGTCGGGGAGAAGAATTTGTCGATCTTGCCAGGGACACCATCCGAAGCGTTGCCCGGGGTATCGTGGGAGTGGCATTGATCCAGTCGTTTCTCGCTGGCATGGGCTTTCTGGCCGTGGGGTTGCCGGCGGCCGGGCTCCTGGCCCTGATCTGTCTGGTGCTGGCGGTCATACAGGTCGGCCCGGGCCTGGTCATCATTCCCGCGATTGTCTATGTCTTCTCCACCGCCGATACCCTTCCAGCTGTTCTCTTCGCCATCTGGGGTGCCGGCGTCACTCTTCTGGACAATCTGTTAAAACCCATTTTCCTGGGAAGAGGGGTCAAGGTGCCCACGGTGATCATTTTCATCGGGGCCATCGGGGGGGTTCTGGCATACGGCATCATCGGTTTGTTTGTGGGGACCGTTGTATTGGCTTTGGGGCGGGAGCTTTTTATGGAATGGCTGAAAGAAAAGGCGAACGATGTCGTCACTGCCCTCGACCCGGGGCAGTGACTGTTCCCACGGGGTTCCTTCAAGGGAGCCCCAGGCATTCGAATCCAGCGGCGATCAGTTGCTCCTTGGCGGCTCGTCTCATTTTCTTGACCCGGGCTTCCATGCGCAGAGCCTGACTCCTGTCGCCTATCTTCTGCTGAAATACAAGGGTCAGGGGCTTCCGGCCTCGAAGGTATTTGGCGCCCCGGTTGCTGCGGTGTTCCGCCAACCGGCGGGCCACATCGGTCGTAATGCCGGTGTAGAGGTTTCCGTCACCACACTTCACGATGTAAAGATACCAGGCGTGTGTCCGTCCGTGGTTCGGGCTTGTCAGGTGCGGCGGCAATGGTTGTCCGATTCCCCCTTTCTCAGAGCCGAGCGGTGATGACGGCACCGGCCACGATGGGCGACGCCTGCCAGCTGGGCCGGTCGACGGCATTCCGTCGTGGGAATCGTTTCTCTTGGTCTTCGAGATCGTCGATGGCCCCTTTCGGTTGACGCCATATGGTTTCTTCGCTGGTGGCGATGCCGGTCAGGGTCTCCATCGGTCTGGTTTCAACGGCTCCCACCCTATCGAAATCGACCAGCGGTAGCAAGGGGCCGCCGAAACAAAAAAACGGGGCCCGAAGACAATCTCAGGCCCCGCTGGGCGATCGCTGCTAGTGAACGGCGGTTAGAAGAGACCGGTCACCTTGCCGGTTTCCGGTTCCACGTCGATGCGCCGGAATGCCGGGTTGGAGCTCGTTCCCGGCATCAGGCTGATGGTGCCTGCACAGGGGCAGAGGAACTTGGCTCCAGAGTAAATGAGCACGTCGCGGATGGGAAGTCGCCACCCCTTGGGCACGCCCTTTTTGACCGGATCGTGGCTAAGGGAGAGGTGGGACTTGACCATCATGGTGGCAAAGTCAGCGTACATGGGATCGTTTTCGAGCATTTCGGCCTTGGCATTGGCTTCAGGCTGCCAATCCACGCCGTCGGCGCCGTAGACTTCCTTGGCGATGGTTTCCACCCTGTCTCTCAGCTTCATCTCCAGGGGATAGAGGAATTTGAAATCATTGTCGTCGTTGCAGGCGTCGATAACGGCATCGGCGAATTCCAGGGCGCCGTCGCCGCCTTTTTCCCAGTGCTTGGATTCGGCGCATCGGGCACCGGCGGCTTCCGCAGCTTTACGAACGATGGCGCACTCGGCGTCCGTATCCGTGTAAAAGCGGTTGATGCAGACCACCGGATTGATGCCGGCTTTTCGGATGACGCCGATCATGTGAACCATGTTCTCGACGCCCTGTTCCACCAGTTCCAGATTTTCCTTGGTGTAGGCCTCATCCATGGCTTTCCCGGCCACGACTTTGGGGCCGCCGCCGTGCATCTTCAAGGCCCGGATGGTCGAGGTCAGTACGGAGACGTGGGGCTTGAGGCCGGAGAAACGGCATTTCACGTTCCAGAACTTTTCGAAACCGATATCGGCGGCAAATCCGGATTCTGTGACGTGGTAGTCGAAGCACTTCAAGCCGACGCGGTCGGCGATGATGGAGCTCTGTCCCACGGCGATATTGGCAAAGGGACCCGCGTGCACGAAGCAGGGGTTGTATTCGGCGGTGCACATGAGGGTTGGGTTGATGGTGTTGCGCATGAATGCGGCCATGGCGTTTCCGACTTCGAGGTCCCGGCAGGTGACTGGTTTGCCGCTTTTGTCGAAGGCCACGGTGATGTTGTTGATCCGCTCTTTCAGGTCGGCCAGGTCGGTGGCCACGGCCAGGATGGCCATCAGCTCGGAGCCGACGGCGATGCCGAAACGGCTCTGCATGGTAAAGCCGTCGAAACGGCCGCCGAGACCGATGACGATGTTTCGCAGGGCCTGGGCGCAGAAATCGATGATCCAGCCCATTTCCACCCGGGTGGGGTCGATGTCGA
The DNA here is from genome assembly GCA_942491115.1 of uncultured Desulfobacteraceae bacterium. Classification (GTDB taxonomy): domain Bacteria; phylum Desulfobacterota; class Desulfobacteria; order Desulfobacterales; family UBA5852; genus CALNZV01. Next base: position 182,696 of record CALNZV010000019.1, on the reverse strand, counting down.
GCCGGCGCATTTTTGTCAGGCGCTCCAACTGCTCGTCGTTGTAGTTGCGCTCATGCTGCATGCGGGCGGTCAGCGCCACCATCGCCAGGTTGTGGGCGTTCATGATGTCGTTGATGTCGCCGGTAAGGCCCAGAGAGAATTCGGTCATGGGGATCAGCAGCGAGTTTCCGCCTCCGGCTGCCGTCCCTTTGACGTTCATGGTGGGGCCGCCGGAAGGCTGGCGCAGGGCGCCGCCGACATTGACGCCGCGTTTCCCCAATCCTTCCATCAGGCCGCAGGAGGTGGTGCTCTTTCCTTCACCCAGGGGGGTCGGGGTGATGGCGGTGACTTCAATGTACTTTCCGTCCGGTTTGTCTTTCAGACGATTGATGACTTTCAGGAAATCGATCTTGGCCAGTCGACCCATGGGAAGCATTTCGTCCTTCTGGAGACCGAGTTTTTCTTGCCACTCCTCGGGGGTCGGCATGTTCTTTTCCGCTGCCTCAGAGATCTGCCAATCAGCCATATTTACCGCATCATAAGCCATCTATCCATCCTCCTTCTTCCGTTTGTGGGTGAGCAATGGCAGGAAACGACCCTCCCGCCGTTCGCCTTTTCCGAATAGCTGGTCTTCTATCGTTGTGCCGCTGTGCTGTGATGACGGACAGACACCCGCGGCCGGGCCCATGCGGTTGTCTGTATGGTGATAAGGGGAATGGCCATCCATTACCACCAGCCGGCGGTTTTCGCAAGTTTTAAGTTGCCTCGATCAATGTTAGGGGAGGGACGTCACACGGCGGGCGTCGGAGGGGGGGCCGGCATCGGCGTTCTCCACGGATGGGAGAGGCGACACCGCGCAAGGGCGTCACGTCAGTTCTGGAGTGCGAGCATCCGTTGATAGACGCCCTCTCTTGCCAGAAGAATGGAATGGTCTCCACTTTCCACGATCCGACCGTCTTGGATGACGAGGATTTGATCTGCGTTTCGGATAGTGGACAATCGATGGGCGGCTACAAAGGTGGTTCGATCGACCATGAGCCGCGTCAGGGCATCCTGGATTTTTTCCTCGGTTTCCGAATCCACGTAGGAGGTGGCCTCGTCGAGAAGGAGGATGTCGGGATCCCGGGCGAAGGCCCTGGCGATGGAAATCAGTTGGCGTTCGCCGCTCGACAGGGAACTTCCCCTCTCGGAGAGTTCGGTATCCAGTCCGTCGGGCAGCCGATCGAGAACGAACCGGCAGTTGGAGGTGTCGAGCACCTCGCGGATTTTCGCGTCGTCATAGCGGAGATAGTTGGGAAAAATATTGTCCCTTACCGTGCCTGAGAACAGAAACGGATCCTGCATCACCAACGCCATTCGGGATCGAACCGCTTCGGGTTCCATCTCGCGGATGTCGGTTCCCCAGATCAGGATGCGGCCGTTGGTAGGGAGATGAAATCGGATCAGGAGATGGATGATGGAGGTTTTCCCGGCACCGGTGGGGCCGACGAGGGCGATCGTCTCACCGGAAGCGGCTGAAAAGGAAATGCCCCGCAGCACCGGTTCCTCGGGCACATAGGAAAAAGAGACATTTTCGAATCGGACGGCCTCGGATGCGTCGCCGGCGGGAGTTGACGGGATCGCCCGGGCCGCCGGCATTCGATCCTCGCTGTCCATGATGAGAAACAGCCGTTCTGCCGATGCCATGGCATTCTGAAGGATGTTGAATTTTTCCGACAAGTCCCGGATGGGACGAAAAAACATGCGAAGATAGGAAATGAAGGCCACAAGGGTTCCCAGGGTCAGGGTGGCTGACATGATCTGGAGACCGCCGTAAAAGATGATGACCGCCACCATGACCACCCCCAGGACCTCGATCAGGGGCATAAATAGCGCCATGAGGTGGATCTGTTCCATGCCGGTCCGGTAATTGTCGTGGTTGAGATCGGCAAATCGGCGATAGGTGGCCGCCTCCCTGCGGAACATCTGAAGCACCCGGATACCCCCGATGGTCTCGGAAAACCGGGTGTTGATTTCAGCCACCTGGATTCGCAACCGCCGGAAGACATCCCTTACCCGAACGGAGAAATGCATTGCCGCGTAAACCACCAGGGGCAGAACGGCAAAGGCGGCCAGGGCCAGGCGCCAGTTCAGGGCCAGAAGAACCCCCATGATTCCCACGAGCAGAAAGATATCCTTGAAAAAGAGAGAGAGGGCGGAAGTAAACAGCTCATGCATATTCTGCACGTCGTTGGTGACCCGGGTCACCAGGCGTCCCACCGGATTGCGATTGAAAAAGGTCAGGGACAGGCGTTGGATCTTCTCGAAAAGGGTCATTCGAAGGTCGTTCATGATCCGGTGGCCGGCCGTTTCCATGATTAGTCTCTGAAAAAAATTGAGTCCAAAATTCCCGATGATAAGGACGAGAAACCAACCGGCCATGACCCCGAGTCCTTGCCGATCCTTCTGGCGCAGAACGTTCAGATCTCCTTTCTCGATCAGGGGGAAGTCACTCCATGAGATGGATGCACGGTCGCCCTTCATTCTGAAAAGCTCTGGGTAGCGAGCGACCACATCCGCCACGGCGGGATCCGTCAGGGGGACATCGAGACGCCGGGCCTCGCCGGGACTGGATGGAGCGTTTTCGGAAAGGGACCCCGCCTCTATCCGAGGAACGATATGCTGGTCTATGGCGGTTTTGATGATAAACGGCAGGGTGAGATCCACCACTGTCATGACCATCACCAGGCCCACCGACAGTGCAATCAGGAGCCGATAGGGGCGCAGAAATGGCAGCAGTCGCCGGACCAGTTTGGCATCGTAGGTCCGACCCAGGGATTGTTCCTCAAAGTGCCCGTAGTCTTTCTGCCACATTACTTTGGCCCTCTTCAATCGCCTGGATCCGCCAGGTGCGGGCATAGTATCCATTGGCCGCCATCAGGGCGTCCGGTGCACCCTCTTCTGCGATGCGGCCGGCATCCAAGGTGATCACCCGGTCGACGATTCGGGTGACCGACAGGCGGTGGCTGACGATGACCAGGGTCGACTGGCCCTTCAGCTTGAGGAGACTGTCGATGATCATTCCGGCGGTTTCCGTGTCCACCTGACTGATGGGATCGTCCAGCAACAGGACGGGAGACGGCTTGATAAAGACGCGGGCCAGGGCAACCCGTTGCTTTTGTCCGCCGGAAAGAACCACGCCCCTTTCTCCCACGAGGGTGTCGAGACCCCGGGGAAACCCGGCCACCGTCGACTCCAAGGCGGCTTTACGCACGGCGTCCATGAGGTCGTCATCCGTCACCTCGGCGGATAGGGTGATGTTTTCCCGTATGGAACCGGAAAACAAAAACGGTTCCTGTGGCGACAGGGAAAAAAGGGCCCGGAGATCCGACAATCGACCATTCCGACAATCGACGCCATCGAGTCTTATCGCCCCGTCGTTGATGTCGTAGAGGCGCGGAAACAATGAGAGAAGGGTCGTCTTTCCTCCCCCCGGCGGACCGACGATACCCAGGGCCTCGCCCCGTTTCAGGACCAGGTCGACGCCCTTGATGACCGGCGGACTGTCCTTCGCGTAGGCGAAAGTCACCGATTCCAGTCGAATCGTCGACGGTACCGTTTTTAGAGGCACCGCCCCATCCCGATCTTGGATATCCGGGGTGACGGACAATATGGCATCGATGCGGTCAAGGGAGGCTTTCCCCCGTTGAATCAGGTTGGTGACCCAGCCCATGGCCATCATCGGCCAGGTCAGGAGCCCTAAATAGTTGATAAAGGCCACAAGATCGCCAGGGGTTATATCCAAGGTCATGGTTTTGATTCCCCCGGCATACAGCACAATGGCCATGCTCACGTTGGTGAGAAGCACCATCATCGGCAGGAAGGCCCCCGTCACCTTTACCAGCTTGATATTTTCCGTTACATATCGGCCGGATTCACTGGCCACCGCACGGCCGGAATCCTGTCCCAGGCCGTAGGCTTTGACCACCCGAATACCGGCAAATCGCTCTCGAACGGCCTCGGTCAGATCGGCAAATGACTGTTGTACTTTCCGGTAGCGCCGATGCATTTTGCGGCTGAAAAATCGGGTGCCGAACACGATCAGCGGCATGGGTATCAGGACGTAAAGGGTCAATTCCAGGTTGATATAGGACATGAATCCGATGGCGGCCGCGCCCAGGATAATGGCGTCGTTCATCGCCACCATCCCCATGCCGGCAGCCATGCGGATTTGCTGGATGTCGTTTGTGGCATGGGCCATGATGTCTCCGGTTTTCGTTTGGTCGAAATAGCCGGCCGACAGGGTTTGAATCTGGGCGAAAAGGTCGTTTCGCAGGCCTTCTTCCACCCGCCTCGATGTGCCGAGGAGGCACCGCCGCCACAGGTAGCGAAACCCGCCGATACAAACGGCGATACCGCTGATGGCGACGGCGTAGCCCTGAAGATCGGATAGGCTCGAGCCGGTGATCGTGAGGGCGTCCACGGCCTTTTTGATGATGCGCGGGATCAACAGCTGAAGAACGTCGACGGTGATGAGGGCCAGCAGACCGATCGCGATCTTGACGCGGTTTTCCTTAAGATAGGGGTAAAGTCGCCGTGCGGATGTCATGGGGTCGGGCACCGTCAGTTTCGACGGCGAGGGGATGGTGGGCGGGGGGCGGTGGATGACCTCGAAGAATCGGTATCGTTTCGGAGGAGGGGAGGACACCGACGGGCTGATTTGAGCGGTTTGACATAACACATTGGAATCAATCCTAAAATTATTTATATCGAGCTCAATTCATTGACTTTGAACGGGCATCTTGATATCTTGAAAGATTATGGATACTGGATGCATCGTCGAATTCATCGACCGTGAGAAAATAGTATGTGCCGTCGTTCTCGAAGTCAAGAACGAGCGGCTTCGGCTGCTGACCGAGGCCAACCGGGAGGTCAATGTCAGTACCAGACGGTTGTCCCACAGAAGTCAACAGTGCCTCGACATAACCATGGGGCGCCATCAACTCACCGAAACCTTGAAGCACATTGCCTTGCGCCGTGAAGAGACGGCTGCCGATGTCGACCCCGAAGAGGTTTGGGAGGTGTTGAACTCCGAACAGGAGTGGGTCGATCTGGCCACCATGACCGCTTTGTGTTTCCCGGGATCTCCGGGTTCCGATTTCGAGTCCGCGGTGGTGCGGGCGTTTTTCCACAATCGGGGCTACTTCAAGTTCGGCAACGACAGCTTTCTGCCGTACACCGAGGAGCAGGTCGAACAGCTGGCTGCGCGGCAGAGGGAAGATGCCAGGAGACGCCGGATCATCGATCAGGGCAGTGGATGGCTCAAAAAGGTGGCGGCAGGGCTTCCCAATCGATGGGGGGCAGAAGTAACCGACGACCAACAGATGGTTGTCGACCTTCTGCGATCCTATTACCTGCTTGAGAAAGACTGCCCCCATTTTGCCCTGTCCAAGGCACTGGCCGACGCCTCCGGTCTGGAAAACCCTCACAAACAATTCCAGGTGCTGGTGGCGATCGGCGAGTTCGATCCCCACGTAAACGTGGATCTTCTTCGCCATCACATTTCGGTCGATTTTCCGGAAGCAGTGACCCAATCAGCGGAGCAGCTGGTAGCGGACCCGCCCCGGTTTTCGGACACGAACAAGCGGCGTGATCTGACCCACCTTCGCATCATGACGATCGACGGCCAGGCCACCCTCGATTACGATGACGCCATCAGTATCGAAAGGGGGCCGGACGCAACGCGGCTGGGGATTCATATCGTGGATGTGGGCTATTTTGTGGCCAAGGGCAGCCCCGTCGATTCGGAAGCTCGGGAGCGGGCCAGCTCGATCTACATGCCCGATCAGAGGGTCTCGATGCTCCCTTCCGCCCTTGCCGAGGGTGTCTGCAGCTTGAAGGAGGGGGAACTCAGACCCGCCATCAGCACGATCGTTCATATCAACGACAACCACGACATCGTCGGATGGGACGTGGTGCCCAGCGTCATTCGTGTTCGTCATCAATACACCTATTACGACGTCAATCTGCTTGCCGATGAGGATCCGGACGTCCAGAAAGCCAGGAAAATCGCAGAGCGGTTCAGGCAGTTTCGGCTCAGCAACGGGGCCATTCAGATCACCCTGCCGGATATTGGGGTGTGGATGGGGGAAAACGGGGACGTCAACGTCTCCAGGGTCAACCGGGAAAGCCCGTCCCGAATGCTGGTTGCCGAGTTTATGATCATGGCCAACTGGCTGATGGCCCAATTTCTTTCCCAGCGGTCGGTGCCGGCCATCTTTCGATCACAGCCGCCGCCCCGGGAGCGTCTCTTCAACGGCGAAGAAGGCAGTTTGTTTCAAAACTGGATGCAACGGCGACTGCTGAGCCGATTCGTCCTCTCGATTTCGGCCGAGCACCACAGCGGTTTGGGACTTGAGGCCTATGCGACGGCCACCTCCCCGATACGAAAGTATGGAGATCTCATCACCCAGCGTCAGATTCGATCGGTATTCGGTCTCGAGACGCCGTATTCCCAGGACGAAATGGCCGAAATCATTCGGGGACTTCAACCGCCCATGGCGGCGGTATCCAAGATTCAATCCAGCCGAAACCGCTATTGGCTGCTGAAATTTCTCGAAACCAAGGTCGGGGCAAGAGAGAGCGCCGTCGTATTGACCCGGCGGCGCAATCACTATCAGGTCCTCCTCACGGACTACATGATCGAAGTGGACATCCCCGTTTCGGCTGGCCTCAATTTGAAGCCCGAGGACATCGTTCACGTCACCCTTCAGAATGTGGATGCCCGTAGAAACCGCATTGCGGCTTTTGCGAGCTAACGTGTCGTCTGGTAAAACGGGACTGTCAACCGATGGCTCCCCGCTTGGCATCGCTGCACCGGCGTTCGATATAGCCTCTGGTAGCGGGGTCCAACACGGCTTCGTGCTCGTGAATCCAACGCGGCCCCCCTTCCCATGCCCCGCAGGCCATGACGACGGGATCTCCCAGATTGAATTTATGCCCGCATGCCGGACAACCGCTGGCGTTGAGTCGATTGACCATTTCAAGGTCGGCAATGGTTTTGTTCATGGATGTCGCTCCTTTGCAGTCGCGGTAACGCCACCTCAACCCGCTGTCGCGGGATGGCGTTCCAGGGGTATTAAAGGCTATGTCGACGTCCCAACCCTGTCAAGAATGCCAAACGCCTGACCCCTGTCGCGGCCGGCTGCCGATGCCGGCCGAGCGTTATCAGGCAGTGCCGCCAATGCCCTTGCCATAGAGGCGCCGCTGACCCCGCCTTTTGGAGGGGGGCGGACAGGAAAGACGGCCACAGCACCCTCCGGAGAAATGTTCATGGTCCGCGGCTACATCATGATCGCCCTGGCGGCAAGCTGCTGGGGGGTGATCGGGCCCGTTGCCCGACTGGCTTTCGACGAAGGTGTCACCCCACTGGAGGTGGCGTTTTGGCGGGCTGTGCTGGCATGGATCTGCTTCGGCGGGCAAGCCCTGTGGCAGCGACGGTTGAAAATGGCGTCCAAAGACCTGCCCGCTCTCTTTCTTTTTTCTTTGACCGGGGTGACGCTGTTCTATGGTTCCTACCAGATGGCGGTGAAGCTCGGCGGAGCGGCCCTGGCGTCGGTTCTGCTTTATACCGCGCCGGCCTGGGTGGTGCTCCTGGCCCGTATCGTCTGGCGGGAGCCGGTTGGCCGCCTCAAACTTTTCTGCCTGGTCATGACGCTTTCGGGAGTGGTGTTGATCTCCTTCGGCAGCGGTCTGGTCGCAGGTTCTGTGTCCTCCGGAGCACTTCTCTTCGGCCTTATAGCGGGGTTTTGTTATGCCATGTACTACATTCTGGGAAAGTATTTTTCAGATCGTTACGCCGCCGCCACTCTTTTTTTCTACATGCTTCCTTTAGGTGCCGCCCTGTTGTTCCCCTGGGTCACCTTCAGCGATAAAACGCCCCTGGCCTGGCTGGCCCTGGCAGGCTTGGCCCTGGTTTCCACCTTTGCCGCCTATCATTTCTACTACCTTGGCCTCAGATTCCTTGAGCCTGGGAGGGCCTCCATCACAGCGACCCTGGAGCCGGTAGTGGCGACAGTAGTGGCCTACTTCTGGTGGCAGGAGCGGTTTTCGACAGAGGGATATCTGGGCAGTGCGCTGATCATCACAGCGGTGGTGGTCATGATTTCAGAGAAGCGGTGACCGCTGACCGGACGAGGGTTTCGGCCCTCTTCGCCGTCGGCAGGGTCACATGGGTTCCTCGGTGGAGCCCTGCCGGAGACCCACGGGCGGGCTACATGGCACCGGCGTTGATCAGCAGGTGGCAGAGGATGCTGGCGCCATAGCCCACCGCAATGACCGGGGTCCATTTCAGGTGGGTGCCGAAGGTGTATGTGCCTCTGGCCGTTCCCATGAGGGCAACCCCTGCTGCAGATCCGATGGCCAGGAGACTGCCTCCGACACCGGCCGTCAGGGTGACCAGCAGCCACTGACCGTGGGACATGGCGGGGTCCATGGTCAAAACGGCGAACATCACCGGTATGTTGTCAACAATGGCGGACAAAATACCCACCAGCGTGTTGGCGATGGTGGGACCCAAGTCGGTATAGGCTATTTTCGAGAGCAAATTCAGATAGCCGAACTGAGAAAGGCCGCCGACGCAGAGGATGACCCCATAGAAGAATAGCAGGGTATCCCACTCTGCCCGGGCAATTCGTTTCATCAGGTCGAAATGGGCCATTTCACGGGCTTTCTCTCCGGCTTCCCGAATGACCTCCACAGCCCCCACGATTTCTCCTTTCGGGTTGCGGACCGGAGCCGCCGCAAAGCTCAACCATTTGCCCTCCTCTCCGATGGTTGGAAAGAAATCGGCGGCATCATGGGCCCGCTGGATCTCCGGGTCTTCCTTGTGGCGGCCCGGATAGTGGCGATCGAAATCCTCTCCGGGCATTTCGTCGATGACCAGGTCCGCCAGGATTCGCCGCTTGTTGCCATAAAATGGCGACCATTGAAGATTGGTGCCGATCCGCTCTGCGGCCGGCACACCGGTCAGTTGTTCCATGTGTTTGTTCCAGAAGGTGATCACATGGGTCTTGTCGATGGCAAATGCGGCATGGGGATGGTTTTCGACAAGCTGTCCCACAGCATTTTCCGTTGTGGCGGATTTGATCACCGGTTTCAACGCGTAATCGAGCCGGGCGCCGAGGATTCGATCATAGCTGGTGGTGCGGCCTTCGTGCCGTTTGACGTGGTAGGAGAAGGCGCCTAAAATCCCCAGACCCAGCATCATACCGGCCGCCGGGGGCAGGTGCAGAAAATTGTGAAAGCAGACGGCGGTGGCAATGGTCAGGAGAAAAAGACCGATCATGGCCCTGGCGCCGTATTTCATGGTAATCGTCTCTTCCAGCTTTTCGGGTTCGGCCTTCCCGAGGGTCAGGCTCATGATGACCGCCGGGACCAGCCAGTTGACCAGGGACGGCAAAAAGATTGAGAAAAACTCGGTGAAGGCCACTTTGCCCTTCTGCCACACCATCAGGGTCGTGATGTCGCCAAAGGGTGAGAAGGCGCCTCCGGCATTCGCCGCTACGACGATATTGATGCAGGCAATGGAAACGAATGTCTTGTTTCGGCCACCCACCGCCATGACGACCGCCCCCATCAAAAGCGCTGTGGTCAGGTTGTCGGCAATGGGGGATATGACGAAAGCCAGCCCTCCGGTGATCCAGAAAATTTTCCGTAGGGAGAATTCCTTGGAAACGAGAAAGGCCCTCAGGCTTTGAAAAACGTTTCTCTCTTCCAGGGCGTTGATATAGGTCATGGCAGACAGTAGAAACAATAACAATTCGGCATATTCGAGCAGACTGTGCCGGATGGCCTCTTGGGCCGTATGGGTGTCCCCCATCCGGTTGTAGGCCAAAGCCACCAGGATCCAGATGACCCCGGCGGCAATCAAGACCGGCTTGCTTTTTCTCAAGTGAATGTTGTTTTCAAGGGGAACGAGGGCATAGGCGAGGATGAAAAAGACCAGGGAGGCAATTCCCAGAAAAGAACCCGTCGTCGGGGAGGTGCCCCCGTGCCCGGCGCTGGCGAATACCAGGGCAGGGGTAAGGAGAACGATGGTTGCGCTTAGAAAAGCGTTTATTGCCATGATTCGGTTATCCTCCGTTTGAAGGGATAGGATCAGGTCTCGAGGGACCAGTGTCGGGTCGGGCGGTGTGAAATGAATAGACGGTTATCTATATCAAAAAATAACGTCCTTGGATATTATAAGAAACGGCAAATAAAGACTATAATATTATAAATATATCGAGCAGTTATGATCGATAACCGTTATGAGATGACTGGGTGGGCGGATCATGGCCAGTTGCGGGTGGAGGTTGGGTTGCGTGCCTTCTCGGAGCGCTTTGACCTTTTTTCCGAACGGCATTTTTGGTATTGTCCAACCCTGTGATCGGGAGGTTTGGGTTCGAATCCGGCGAAAGGAACGGCGAATGGTTTCTCGGAACGCTGCCATCGTTGCCGCAGCTGCTCTGGTTTTTTGGGTCGCCGGCTGTGCCTCCATTGCAAAGGATGGCAGGCAGCGGCTTCGCGCGGGTGATCATGGGGGGGCGATCGAGCTCTTCAATCTGCACTTGGTGAATCATCCCCAGGACTGGAAAATCAGGGAACAGCTGGCTTACGCGTTGTTGAAAAACGGAGAGGAAAAAAGCGCCATCGTTGCGTTCCAGGCCGTCTTGGCGGACCGTCCGGCGGCAGCGGATTCTCTGCTCTACTTGGGGGTATCCTATTTAAAAGACGACCAACTCCGCAACGGCATTGCCGCCTGGAAACGGTTTCTCGATGTCGGCCCGACGCGGCAGGTTCGCGAGATCCGGCGTCTCCTCACCCTTCTTTCCATCGCTGAAAGCCACCTGTTCGCCCATGAGTCCATGTCTCGCACCGGAGGGAACGGCACCGATCCCGTTTCTCTCCGGCAGCTGGCGGCCTTGTATTACAACGATCTCAGTGCAGAGAAAGGGTTGCGCTCGGTGCAGAAAAGCCTGGCCGCCATGATGTTGTCCGATTTTGTGCACGTGGATGGGCTGACAGTGGTTACCCGCCTGCAGATGGAGGCCCTCCTGTCGGAAATGGGGTTTCCCAGAACCGGACTCGTGGATACGGCTCGGGTGGCGGCTGTCCGCCCCCATATCGGTGCAGAAAATCTTCTTTTCGGGACGCTTAGCACTCTGCTTAAAGATCTCCGGGTCAACACCACGGTCGCCCTGGCCTCAACGGGCGCCGTGAAAGGAACATTTCTGTCCGCCGAACCTCTGGATCAGTTTTACGTGCTTCAGAAAAAGGTCGTCTTCTCTGTCATTGATCGACTAGGATACCGGTTGTCCGACCGGATTCAACATCACCTGGAGGATCCCCACACGACCAACTTCAACGCGTTTCTTCATTTCGGCAAGGGATTGGATGCGCTGGATGAGGGGGAGTGGGAAATCGCCAAGCTGTTTTTCGAGAAGGCCGTGGACGAGGATTCCGGATTTGCTCTCGCCAGAGAAGCCCTGGACACATGCCCTACCGGTATCGGGATCGCCTATGAGCCACTCGTCCGGATGGGAATGGACCCGAGGTCCCGCCAGTTGGTTGCCGACCGGATGGAGGAACTCATCGACAGTCTGACCGGCTTTCCCCGGTGACCACAACGCTTAAGAACCAGCACCGGCTATCTGCCCATACTGCGATCGAAGAGGACCTTCACGGCCCGGCGGCCGTCCTCCGTTATGGCCCGGGTGCCGGTACCCGCAAAGGTCTCGAAGCGAATGATGGGCTCGTCGGGCTCCCATTTGTTGTCCATCCAGCTGAACCAGGCGCATCGCCCCTGATCGTAGACACTCAGCGGCCGGTTGAACCACTTTGCCAGTTCGACGCCCCATCCCGTACCACCCTTGACGGTGTCGTCCGGGCGGATCCATCCCACCGAGAACACCTGGTAGCCCATGTTGACGATATGAAAAAGGGTCTGGAGGACGGGCAGAATCTCTTTTTCACGGGTGTAGGCGCGCCCCATCCGCATGGAGACGATTTCCATGCTGATGGCGCCTTTTTTCAAGGCATCCGGGCTGAGGATGGTGAGACCCCGATGACGAGCCACCGGGTTGCCTTCGAAGGAAAAGTTGATTTCCCGGATACCATGGCGCTCGGCGTTTTTACCGAATTCTGCTTCTGTTCCTTCGTGTCCGCCGCTATAGAGGCGCATTCTGTTGGGTTTTAGCATGGGCCTTGTCCTTGTCGGTGGTGCCGGTGATAGGGATACGTTTCAGGCCGATTCGCCGGGAGCCATAGAGCCAGGCAGGGTCGGGTGACGGAAACGATTCCTGTCGAAATCAGGAGTGTCATAGCCGCCCACGGGTGAGGCGTCAATATGATCGGAGGCGGCGGATCCCGGAAACCGACGCGGAATCGAGAAAGGTTACCAGGCGCGTTTCGTGCCAGAAGCGGCTGGGGAACGGCAGGGACACAAATCCGACATGCCCCCCGGATCGAGGGGTTTCCAGGTGGAGATAGGGGTGCCCGGAGGCCTCCCTGTAGGGAAAACACTCCGGCGCCAGGAATGGGTCGTCGAGGGCATTGACCAGAAGGGTGGGTAGGCGGATGCGATGAAGGACGGGAAGGGAACGGCATCGTCGCCAATAATCCTCGGCGTCTCGATACCCGTGGGCGGGAGCCGTGTAGGTATCATCGAATTCGCGGAAGGTCCGGATGCCCTTCAGCTGCCTTGGGGAGAGCCGGCCGGGCTTTCGTCTGGCTTTCTCGACCACTTTCTTCCGTAGGCTTCTCAGAAATCGGATCAGGTAGACGCGGTTGTCAGGACGCTCCATCCGCCGGGCGCTGGAGGCAAGATCACAGGGCACGGAAACGGCACCGGCCCCACAGACGGGACGGGGGAGGCGGCTCTCCCGTTCCCCCAGATACCGCAGTACCACATTGCCGCCGAGGCTGAAGCCGATCAGCCCTATTTGCCCGATACCCCGGCTAACCAAGTGGGACACGACATGGTGGAGGTCATCGGTGGCACCGCTGTGGTAAGAGCGGTAGCGGCGGTTGGGTTCCCCGCTGCAGCCCCTGAAGTTGAGGGCGGCGGCATCCCACCCACTGCGGTTGAAGGCGCGCACGACACCCAGGACGTATCCCGCCTTCGAACTTCCCTCCAAGCCGTGGCAGATCAGGGCCAGTCGAGAGGCGCCTACCCGCGACAGGTCGAGATCCAGAAAATCTCCGTCCGGCGTGGGCAGCCGCCATCGATGGTATCGAACCCCCTTCACCCTTCGGAACAGAGCGGGAAGGATGGTTTGAAGGTGACCGTTGGACAGGGCCGGTGGGGGATGATAGTCGGAGCGATGAATGATTGGCATGGAAATGTGCTTCCCGAAGATGTTCGGACGACGACGGGTCGCCGGGGAGGATGCGGTTTATAGATGGTCCGGTGGCGACACAATGCATTGACGGTGCCCCCGGTTCCGGACGGCCTCCATGTGGTGGCGGCAGGGAGCGGGTGGTTGGCGGTGGAGAAGCCGGCGGGCATCAGCGTCCACAACGATCCGGGAATGGATGCCTGCGCCATGGCGGCCCGCCAGGTGGCCCGCGCCCCCGGGCTTGGGGAGAGGATCGGTTGTGTGGCTCCGCTCCGCTTTTCCCCCGTCCATCGCCTCGATCAGGCCACCAGCGGCGTGCTTCTGCTGGCCTGCCGCCGGGTTGTGGCTCAACAGCTATCCGACTGTTTCCGCAATCACCAGGTGCGAAAGTCTTATGTGGCCCTGGTGGTCGGCCGTCTCGAACCCCACGGCGGGCAGAGATGGGGGGTGTGGGATGCGCCGCTGTCAAAACGGTCTTCCGGTCGGCGTCGACCATCCGGTTCCCCGCCGCGGAAGGCCGCCGTCACACGCTATCGGGTATGGGGCTACTCCAGTGGTTATACGCTCATCGAATGCCGCCCGGAGACGGGACGGATTCATCAGATCCGTCGCCATGCCTGCATAGCAGGGCATCCGGTGGCCGGCGACCGTCGATACGGCCCTAAAATCCTGGCCGACCGCCTCTCCGAGGAGACCGGCTGCCATTATCACGCCCTCCATTGTCGGTCACTGTCGATTCCCCTTCTCGGAGGCGCGATCCGGTTGAGATCCCGGAGGATGCCGGAGCGATTCCGACGGCTTGTGGGTGCCGTCGGGTCTGTGGACCGTTCCGAGCGGCCTTGTCGACATCGTCACCCGCTCCCTTGAGGCCGGCTGTCGCGGTCGCCGTCGTCGGGCGACGGTCGAAACCGGGGGTCTCATCGCTGATTTCAATTGACTCCCGCCGAGGCTTTCCCTTAGATTATCCTTCTAACCGCCCGCCATCGAGCTGTTACGGGCGACCGGCATCGGTGACAACGCCGGGCAGACGACCGCAGGGGTGGATCGCTAAATGAATCAACTGTTTCGGTACTGGTTTCAACGGTATTTCTCTAATCCTCAGGTCATTATTCTGGCCCTGCTTCTGGTGGTGGGCCTGGCGATGGTGCTGACCGTGGGGCAGATGCTGGCTCCGGTCATCGCCGCCATTATCATCGCCTACGTGCTGGAGGGGGGCGTCGATTTCCTTCACCGACGGCGGATTCCAAGAAGCATCGGTGTGCCCGTTGTCTTCGTTGTGTTTGTGGTGTGCGTGTTCACCATTCTGCTGCTGCTGCTGCCCTTGGTGTCGAGGCAGATCGGACAACTCCTGTATGAACTGCCCGGCATGCTTGCCAAAGGCCAGACGCTTCTCCTTCAACTGCCGGAGCGTTATCCTCAGTTTGTCTCCGCTGAACAGATCCGAAGCATCATTCAGGCTGTTTCCGCCCAGATCACCCTCATGGGCCAGAGAGCCCTGTCCTTTTCCCTGGCATCGGTCAGGGGGGTGTTGTCGGGGATCGTCTATCTGGTGCTGGTACCCTTCCTGGTCTTTTTTTTTCTGAAGGACCGGGGGCAGATCCTTGGCTGGGTAAAGTCGATTCTTCCTGACAACCGCCGACTGGCCGGAGAGGTTTGGGACGAAGTCAACCAGCAAATCGCCAATTACATCCGGGGGAAGCTTCTGGAAATCGTCATCGTGTGGAGTGTTACATTCATCGTCTTCAGGGTCATGGAACTCCGGTTCGCCATGCTCTTGGGGGTTCTGGTCGGCCTGTCGGTCCTGATCCCCTACATCGGGGCGACTGTCATGACCCTGCCGGTAGCACTGATCGCCTTTTTTCAGTGGGGCGTCAATGCGGATTTTATTTCCGTCCTGATTGCCTACGGGATCATCCAACTCCTCGACGGCAACCTTCTAGCCCCGTTGCTGCTTTCCCGAGTGGTCAACATTCACCCGGTTGCCGTTATCGTGTCCATCCTGATTTTTGGAGGGGTGTGGGGATTTCTGGGGCTGTTTTTCGCCATACCGCTGGCTACCTTGATTCATGCGGTGATGAAAGCCTGGTCGGCCACTATTGCCAAGGACCAGGCCGATGAGGACGCCGCCGCAAGGGTTTCGGGGGACGTGGCGCTTCCGGTCGACCCCCCCCGCCACCGGCCGTGATGGATGAGGACGCCGCCGCGGCCTTCACTTGTCCGGCTTCCACCGCCAGTTCTCGTAGTAATCCCAGCTGACCATGGCGTTTAACCGGTTCAGTTCGTTTGTCTTTTCCGACAATGTGGCCTTCATAACGTCGCCGACCGAGAGCAGTCCGAAAGTCTCACCGCCCTTCTCGATCAGAAGGTGGCTGATCCGAAGCCCCAGAAATTTATCCATCAGGTTGAACACCGTGTCGGTGTGGGGCGCGGTGATCAAGGGGCTTACCATATAGTCGGAAATGCGGCAGGAGGCCGGATCGAACCCGGCTTTCACCGTGTCCCGCAACAAATCCCTTTCGGTCCATATGCCGACGATCTTTCCGTCCTGCTCGACCAGGATCGACCCCACATTCGCATTGACCATGATCAAAAGCGCCTCGTGAATGGTGGCATCTGCGGGTACGGTGACCAGGTCCCTTCCTTTTTCGATGATGATGGATTCCGCGTCGATCATCTCTACCTCCTTTCCCCGCTCCCCGGTTGAACACCGCTCCGGTCCGGGAGGGTCGGTATCATTGGGTCGTGGTTTCCATCCCGTCGTGATAGCTGCCGGTTCTGGCGGCGGAATTGCACTCCGCCCGGTGGCGGAACACCCTCTGGGCCTTTTCGACCATCGCGGGGTCCCCTTTCCAGGTGTTGAGGGTATCTTCCTGAAGGGCTCGTCCGTAGGAGAAGGAGAGCTCCCAGGGATGGTCCCCCAAGGCGTTCATGGCGCTGAGGTGAGCTGTGGCATGCTTGGAGCTTTGTCCGCCGGAAAGAAAAACGATCCCCGGCACCGCCGCCGGCACGACCTGCCGGAAGCAGCTTACCGTCCGCTCGGCCACCTCCTCGACTCCCGCCTGTTTGGAGCAGCTCAGACCTGATATGACCATGTTGGGTTTTAGGAGCATTCCCTCCAGGAGAACCCGGTGGTCGGAGAGGGCGTTGAATACCGCTTTGAGGGTTCTGCCGGTGACCACTTCGCAGCGGTCGATATCGTGACCGCCGTCCATAAGGACCTCCGGTTCGACGATGGGGACGATACCGGCTTCCTGGCAGAGTGCGGCATAGCGGGCCAGGGCGTGGGCGTTGGCCTCGAGATTACCCTGGGTCGGAAGGGCGTGGGCGATGGAAATGACGGCCCGCCACTTGGCGAAGCGAGCCCCCAATTCCCGGTATTCCAGCAACCGGTCTCTCAGGCCGTCCAGACCCTCGGTGATCGTTTCCCCTTCAAAACCGGCCATGGGTTTGGCCCCCTTGTCCACCTTGATACCCGGCAGAACGCCCAGGTCGGAGAGCAGTTTCGGAAAAGGGTCCCCTCCCCGGGAGGACTGGCGGATGGTCTCGTCGAACAGAATCACACCGCTGATGAAGTTTCCGATGTCCGGGCTCGTAAACAGCAGTTCCCTGTAAGCCCGCCGATTTTCCTCGGATGACGTCACATTGATGGTGTCGAACCGTTTTTTGATGGTTGGCGAGCTTTCATCGGCGGCGAGTATCCCTTTCCCCTTGGCGACCAGCCTCTCGGCGATCATCGTCAACTCCTTTGCGCTCATTCGACTCCTCCTTGACTGTGGCATCTGTGCGCCCACGGCGCCAGTTCTATGGGTGGCATCAAATCGAAATCAGGCCTTGGATCGCTGTCAGCCGGCGCGGTCAAGGGCCTTTAAGTGTGGGATGGGTCTGTGATATCGAGGGCCTCGGCCATCGATAATATATAGCGCAAACCATAAGGATCATTCCATATGCTGTCAAACAAGGGGAGCGTCGGAACCCCCTATTCTTAGGTAAAAATCGCGTTGCAAAATCTGGTGGATGGGGTATGGTGCCCCCCAAAAACGGGAATGGATCCCCCCAATCCACCGCCCGGTTTGCACTTTCCGAGCGTAGCCCCCGCGGCGGGGGAACTGCCTCTGTTACCAAAGGAAGGCCATGGCAACCACATCGTATACGTCTGAATCCATTGAGGTCCTGAGCGGCCTCGACCCGGTGAAACGACGGCCGGGCATGTACACCGACACCCAACGCCCGAATCACCTGGGTCAGGAGGCCATCGACAACAGTGTGGACGAGGCCATCGCCGGTTTTGCCTCACGCTTGGAGGTGACCCTCCACAGCGATCAGTCCCTCACCGTGGCGGACAACGGTAGGGGAATGCCGGTCGACATTCATCCGGAGGAACAGGTGTCTGGGGTCGAGGTGATCATGACGCGACTTCATGCCGGGGCCAAGTTTTCCAACAAAAACTACCGGTTCTCCGGCGGGCTCCACGGCGTTGGCGTTTCGGTGGTCAACGCCCTGTCCAGTCGGCTGATCGTAGACGTCCGCCGTGAGGGAAAGCACTATCAAATGGCCTTCGCCCACGGCGAGAAGGTCAGCGACCTGGAGGTCATCGGAACGGTCGGCCAACGCAATTCCGGCACGACCGTCCGATTCTGGCCGGAGCCCGGCTATTTTGACTCCTCTCGCTTTTCGGTGCCGAAGCTGAAGCACACCCTGCGGGCCAAAGCGGTCCTCTGCTCGGGTCTCCAGGTCAAGTTTACCAATACCATCAGCGGTGAGATCGACGAGTGGTGCTATGAAGACGGCCTCGTGGCCTATCTCCTGGACGGAGTGGGGGCGGCGGCTCCGGTACCCGCGGACCCGTTTGCAGGAGAAGTGGAGGGGGACGATGAGGCGGTTTCATGGGCAGTGGTTTGGCTTGAAGAATCCGGCGAGATGGTCACCGAGAGCTACGTCAACCTGATACCGACACCCTTGGGGGGAACCCACGTCAATGGGTTCAGAAGCGGTCTATTGGCGGCGATGCGCGAGTTCTGCGAATTCAGAAAACTCTTGCCTCGAGGGGTCAAGCTGGCGCCGGAGGACATCTGGGAGCGATGCGGCTTTGTCCTGTCGGCCAAAATGCGGGACCCTCAGTTCTCCGGCCAGACCAAGGAGCGCCTGTCCTCGCGCCAATGTGCCGCCTTCGTTTCGGGTGCAGTGAAAGACAGTTTCAGTCTGTGGTTGAACCGCCACGTGGAGGAGGGGGAACGGATTGCCGAACTGGCCATCGGCAATGCCCAGCGCCGCCTCAAGGCAAGCAAACAGGTTTCCCGTAAAAAGGTGATCTCCGGTCCAGCGCTGCCCGGTAAACTGGCGGACTGCATCGGTCAGAATCCTTTGGCTTCCGAGCTTTTTCTGGTGGAGGGTGACTCGGCGGGGGGGTCGGCCAAACAGGCACGCGACCGTCAATTCCAAGCCGTCATGCCCCTGAGGGGCAAGATCCTCAACACTTGGGAGTCGGATCCTGGCACCATTCTGGCCTCCAAGGAAATCCATGACATTTCCGTGGCACTGGGAATCGATCCCCACTCCGGGGATCTGGACGGCCTCCGCTACGGAAAGGTTTGTATCCTTGCCGACGCCGATTCCGACGGGCTGCATATCGCTACCCTCCTATGCGCACTTTTTCTGAAACATTTCAGGCCTCTGGTGGATAATGGCCACGTGTTTCTGGCCATGCCGCCCCTCTATCGCATCGACCGGGGCAAAGACATCCATTATGCCCTCGACGAGGCGGAAAAAGAGGCCATCCTCCACCGTCTCGCCGGTAAACGGCAAAAGGGGGCGATCAACGTCCAGCGCTTCAAGGGGCTTGGGGAAATGAATCCTTCTCAACTCCGGGAGACCACCATGGCGCCGGATACCCGGCGGCTGGTGCAGCTCACGGCCCAGGACGCGGAAAGCGACAACGCCGTTCTGGACCTCCTGCTGTCCAAGCGGCGGGCGGCCGACCGGCGTCAATGGCTGGAGCAGCGGAAAGCCATCCCCGGCAAGACGGTGCCCGAATCACCTGATCCGGAGGCAGGCGAGGCCTCCATCCCTTAGGGGTTTGGAACTTTAGAAAGAGGAATCGATGGATACCCAAACGGTCATCGGAAACGACGGCATCGAACGAATGCCCCTGTCGCACTTTTCCGAAAGTGCCTATTTCGAATATTCCATGTACGTGATTCTCGACCGTGCCCTGCCCCATGTGGGAGACGGGCTCAAACCGGTCCAGCGCCGAATCGTCTATGCCATGTCAGAGCTGGGGCTCCAGTCCGCAGCCAAGTTCAAAAAATCGGCCCGAACGGTGGGAGACGTCATCGGCAAATTCCATCCCCATGGCGACAGCGCCTGCTACGAAGCCATGGTGTTGATGGCCCAGCCCTTCACCTATCGCTATCCCCTCGTCGACGGCCAGGGGAATTGGGGTGCTCCTGACGACCCCAAATCTTTTGCAGCCATGCGCTACACAGAGGCGCGCCTGTCTCCCTATGCCGATCTCCTCTTGTCGGAGCTCACCCAGGGGACGGTGGGGTGGTTGCAGAATTTCGACGGCACCCTGGAGGAGCCCGCCGTGCTGCCGGCCCGGGTGCCGTCCCTTCTGCTGAACGGCGCCACGGGCATCGCCGTCGGCCTCGCCACCGATGTGCCCCCCCACAATCTCCGGGAAGTGGTCTCGGCCTGCATCCACTTGCTGGAGAATCCGGCCGCGGACGTGGACGATCTGTGCCGATTCATGCCGGGGCCCGATTATCCCACGGCAGCGGAGATCATCACCCCGAAGGCGGAACTCAGGGAGCTCTATCGGACCGGCTCTGGCAGTGTCCGTATGCGGGCGGCCCTGCAGGAGGAAAACGGAGACATCGTCGTCACGGCCCTGCCTCACCAGGTGTCTGGAGCCAAAGTCCTGGAACAGATTGCCGCCCAGATGCAGGCCAGGAAGCTGCCCATGGTTTCGGACCTGAGAGACGAGTCCGATCACGAGGATCCGACCCGGCTGGTCATCGTTCCCCGGTCGAACCGGGTGGACCGGGAAGCCCTGATGGCCCACCTTTTCGCCACCACGGACCTGGAGCGCACCTATCGAGTGAACATGAACGTCATCGGCCTGGACGGCCGCCCCCGCACCATGACCCTCAAAGGGATGATGGGCGAGTGGCTCACCTTCCGCAAGGAGACGGTCCGCCGGCGGCTGCGGCATCGTCTCGACAAGGTTGAAAAACGCCTTCACATCTTAGATGGGTTGCTGATCGCATTTCTCAATATCGATGAAGTGATCCGGATCATCCGCAGTGAAGACCGTCCGAAGCCTGTTTTAATGGACCGCTTCGGCCTGAGCGACCTTCAGGCAGAGGCCATCCTCGAACTCCGGCTCCGGCATCTGGCAAAGCTTGAAGAAGTCCGTATCAACGGGGAGCAAAAGGCCCTTTCCAAGGAGCGAACCTCCCTGGAAAAAATCCTGGCGTCCCCCAAACGGCTCACCGCTCTCATCCGAAAAGAGCTGGAAACCGTTGTCGCCGATCACGGCGACGACCGGCGCTCTCCCATTACCGAGGGAGGGCCGGCCGCCCAGGCCATGAGTCAGGAGGACATCGCTCCCATCGAAAACGTCACCGTCATTTTATCTCAGAGCGGCTGGGTCCGGGCGGCCAAAGGTCATGACGTCGACGTGGAGAGTCTCAACTACCGGTCCGGGGACGGGTTCAAGTCCTGTGCCCGGGGCCGAAGCAATCAGCCCGCCGTATTCCTGGACACGGGGGGGCGCAGCTACTCCGTCTCCGTCCATGGCATGCCCTCGGCCCGCAGTTACGGAGAGCCCCTCACCGGTAAGCTCAACCTGCCGGCGGGAACGGGGATTGAAGCGGTGCTCATGGGCGAACCCGAAGGGCTGGTCCTTTTGGCAAGCGACGCCGGCTACGGGTTTATCGCCCGGTTGTCGGACATGGTGAGCCGAAGCCGAGGGGGAAAGGTCATGCTCACCCTGCCCAAGAATGCCAGACCACTGGCGCCGATCGGGGTAGAGGACCCGGAATCCGTTCGACTGGTGGCCGTCACCAGCGAGGGACGCATGCTGATCTTTCCCCTTTCTCTCCTGCCGAGGCTTCCTAAAGGAAAAGGCAACAAGATCATCGGCATCCCGTCTCGGCGGGCATCGGCGGGGGAGGAACTGCTGACGCATCTGGTGTTGCTGCCGGCCGAAACCCACCTGGTGGTCCATGCCGGCAGGCGGTTCGTGACCTTGAAGGGGGAGTCCCTCGACGCATTTGGCGGGGAGCGGGGGCGCCGGGGGCGGATGTTGCCACGGGGATTCCGGAATGTGTCTGGGCTAGAAGCCGGTGTGCCGGCGGCCGACTAATGATGTCCGAAAATGGCGATATGCCGGTTGATTTCGCGATGGGGGCCGGGCAACCGCCGCCAGTCAAAGCAAAGAGGGGTCTGCGGCAATGATCGAAAACAAGTGCTGGTTGGCAGTCCTGACTGCGGGATTGACCGCTCTGGTCATGATGATGGACGCCCATGCCGTTAGGTCTGCCGACGCCATCAAAGCCGACATTCTGAAGTTGTCAACCCGCTATATCGGGCAAGGCGATCCCGATTTCGAAAAGCAACAGACCCTCGATGCCCTGGTGGAAGAGTTGATTTCGGTTGCCCCGCAGCCGCCGGTCAAAGAACGGCTTCATCTGATCGAGGGCCCGTGGAAGCAAATTTGGGGGCCCTACGACTACCGAAACGATGACCGTGGGATCGATCCAAAAACCACCGTCGATGAAATCTATCAGGTCGTCTTCAAGGAAGGGTATTACTACAATATCAATCCAATCAAGGGCGAAAACAAAATTGCGCTTCTACGCGGCGAGTATACGATCGTCCCCGACGCCCCCAATATGTTGAAAATCCGTTTTACCCGATTTCCGGGCAACAAGGGCCGTCCGACCGACGTGGATCTCTGGGATCTTGCGGCTTTGGCCGAAGCCGGTCGACTGCCCAACGAGACCTCGATCGTCCCGTCCTTAATCGTGCGATGGTTTTTCGGGGGTGGGGGGCTGCGGGAGGTGTATACCGATCAGGATATGCGTATTACATACGGCGCCGGGAGTACCGACGACCGAGAGGATGAATTCATCTATATCATGACGCGGCCTGAATAAGGGGGCCTTCCCGCTTCCCCGGTCAATGGGCTTTGCGACAGGCCTATCCCTATAACATCCTTCCTGCCGATTGCCCGAGGCAGGGCGTTCTCAGTCTTCCTTCAGACAAAAACCGCATTTAGGGGACGTCCGGTGGCCCCAATGCCCAAGTAAATCCAGTGGGCTGGAGAAGCCCCACCGCTCCATCGGCGGCGTGGTCGTGAGGGTGACCCGCTGTTATTGCGTGGCAGGAAGAAAAACCAGGGTTCCGGATTGAAGCTGACTGAAATCTTTTATTCGATTCCCACTCAAGAGCTGTTTTGATGGAAGGTAGTAGATGGTTTTTTGATCCTTGTAATCATTGCCGGCGATGCGAAAGGCCGATTGATCTTTTCGGAGTTCGTAAGGCCCTTTGTACCCGATGATCAGCCGGGTTCTGACCGGAAGATCATCCCAGTCGTAAATCATCGAGCCGGTTTTTATCCGGCCGGATGGAAGAAAATAGATGGTGGTTTCCCGATTATAGGATTTCCCGGCAAGGGACCATGCCGTGAGTCCGTCCGATATGGTCTTCACGGGAACATGGTTGCTCAACCCGTCAACGCGGCTTTCCTGATTGAGCAATACGACCGTTTTTGCAGGGATGCGGTTCCAGCCGATTTTTTGTGCGATTTGATCCCCCGTGTACAGACGTCCGTTTGGAAATTTGTAAACCGTGGCGCTGCTGTCAAAATCTTCTCCAGCGATGACCCATGCGGTATTGCGCTTGGAAATGATATTCGCGTCATCCGACTTGGCAATGATGGGTTGTCGGCCATAGAACACATCCGACAGTTGGGCATCGGCCATGAGCCGACCGGCACGCACATCGGGGTCATGGGACCACCTGGTCCCCAAACCAGCCTTGGCGCGATCAAAGTTTTTGGCACACCGCTTTCGCCCCCGGTGGTCTTTCTTGAACCACCGATTTGGCAATCCGTAGGCGACCTGACTGTGGGTCAGGACTGCCCGGTCATTCAGATGGTATACGCCTTGTAGAATGTCGATCAAAAGGCCAACCGATCGGTACTGTTCCTTGGATATTTCCGCGTAGTGATACCCAACCAACTCAATGCCGATGGACCGTTTGCTGAGGTCCGTCTTGCCATTCCACATGCTGCGCCCCGCATGATCGGCCACATATTGTTTGTCCAAAATGCGATACGTCCGCCCGTTTCGGGCAATGACATAATGGGTATGCCCCCCATGGGTGCGCCGACCGTTGCGAAACCGTTTGCCTTTGGCCACCACTCTTAGTGTCGTATTCAGTCCCAGTTCCGAGGTGTGGACGATAATGTATGTCGTCGTTTGGCGTTTGACCTTGTTGAATTTAGGATTCAACCGCGACCGGTAATCGACGATGGAACGCTGAAAGGCATCCGAGGTCGTTCGGGTCATCGCGATGGATGCGGATGGAAACATCAATCCAACAGTGACGAAGACCCATGGGATGAATTTGATTGTTTGTCGATACCACTTTCCCTGATGCTTCATGGCGACACACCCACCCCAATGCGAACCATTCTGATCGTAGACCAACCGATGCCATCCCCATGTACAAGTGTGAAAAAGAAAGGCTCCAACCGTATTCTGCTTTTTCAAGCCGGTAATCTAGGGACAGGATGCCATGAAAACCAATAGTGTCAATACTTGTATGTGTTTTTCGCTGATCCGGATTTAATTGATACCAAGTGGGATCGGGAACGGCGTCGCAAGATGCTGCCCACTGCTGCTGGTAAATGGGCAATAGAGGACACCGGTTACCGGATGGAACTGGCAGGATCTCATACCGCGTCTGAATGGACGCGGTCGTGGCAGAACCGCGCGAAAGGATGGTTGCGATGGAGCGATATCGCTTCAAGAGGAGTCAGTTGCTGCTGAACTTGCTGGCAAGCTCGTTGTCGATCACGTAGATGCACACTTCCTTGGCCCCGCGCTCGGTGTATTTGCACCGATCGCAGAGATTACCCATGAGAAAGGAGACGTCGTCACGGATCTTCCGGTCTTGGGTCTTGAAGGCCGGCTCCCCATAGTCCTTGATGGCCTGCCGGAAGTTTTCGTTGGCCAGGAAGGGGTCGAGTACCTTCTCCTTGAGGTGGTAGACATACCGCTCATGGATGGACTCGAAGAGAGTGGTCTGGGCGGGGGGAACGTTTTCCACAAGGATTTCCTGGGTCAGTGTCTCTGATGCGTACTCCCTTTGGGTGGCCGATCTGAACGATCGTCGGGCCTCCTCTTCGGTATCGGCTCCCAGCACCCGGATCTCGAACCCTTCGAAGTAGGCGTCGCTGATTTCGATCCGGTCTCCGGTGTAACTGCACCGCGCCGTGGTCCCTGGTTCAAAATTGACGGCGAAAAGATAGTTTAGGATGTCACGGGTGATCTGCTCCTCATTATAGTAATAAAGGGATTCCTTGACTTCTTGGAGAATGGTGTAGTTGTACATCTGGGTCAGGGAATCGAGAAACCCTGAGGGAATCTGTTCGTTCAGATCTTGGCGCATCTTGGTGAAATAAGTGTGCAGATCCGCCATGTTGATCAGCTTCTCTTCCCTGGCGAAAGCCGAATAAAATTCGTTGAAGATTTTGATGGAGTCCCTTCCGGACAGCCCCTGCATTCCTTCGCTTTCGCTCTCCCCGATGATTTTTTGCCGCCGTTTGGCGGTAAAGCTCTTTCGGTCTTCCTCTTTCAGCCACGGAGGAATGTGGCCGGTGTAGATCTCCATTTTCAGAAGTTGAAGATTCTGATCGCAATAGCGTCGGTATTTGTCGGGTGTGCCGATCCACTCAAGAAGGGCGTCGGAGCGGGTGTTGATCCGGGTCGAGATGATAACCCGCGCAAAATTGTGGAGCACCCTCGGGAGGAATCTCTGTTCGATGTGGCGTCCGAAAATGTTCCGGTAGATGTCGATTTCAGTATTGAGATCGAGGATATAAGGAATTTTGATATATTCGATCCGATCCGAAAAGGATTGTATATCCTGGATATTCTTCCGATCCTCCGGGTTCATGAGGGCAATGAGCAGGGAATTCACGTTCTCTTCGATGTCTTCCACCTTGTGAACCCCTTCGCTGATGATATTGTGCAGTTCGATCAGCCGTTCGACGTTGTGGGACTTGATGTCCATGAGACCGTATATGCCGTTGTTGGTCTTGGCATAGCGGGAATAGAGGTAGTTGACTTGACTGCTGTCCTTGAGCAACCCGTTGATGCGCCGTTGGAGCATGTTGTTGCTGAGAACGTGCTGGCGCAGGGGACGATCGCCGGGGTTGAAGACGCTGATGCCTTCTCCGAGTCGTCGGCCGAAGCGATACGGCCTGGCGTAGAGCATGGTTAAAACGCGGGTCGGGCTTTTAAGGCGATTTAACAGCGCCTCGTAGATGGAACTGCAGATGGTGCATGATTCTTCCCGAAACAGCCAATCGTATTCCTTTTCCGTAAACAGATTCCATTTGAACTCGTTGTTTTGGAAGAGGTCGTCCATGAAGGATCGGCGATAGCGTTTGGGCACCATCAAAATGGGGTGGTCATGGCTGGGGCAGGGCACCTCCACATACCGATCGATGTTGGCGATGGCCAGGTTGTCGATTTTGTCCGGCGGCGGTGGGGCAGGGGCAGCCGGGACGGGAGTGGGGGCATCCAGTCCGGTGGTCGTGGCCTCCATCATCTGAAACATACGCTCGAAAAGAGGGAGGGATTTTTGTTTGTTGTCGGGCCCTAATAGATTGCGGTCGAGACGCCATGTGGCCTCGTAACGCAACCCGGCTGGAGTGTTGCAGTAATCCTCGAACCGCCTAAGCAAATTGTTCAGAAAGGTGCTTTTGCCGCACCCGGGCGGACCGTCGAAAATGTAGATTTTATTCTGCTGGGCGCCGCGCTTCATGGCCTCGACATGGCTGATCAGCCGGTTGGCAAAAAGGCGGTCGGCGAAGAAGGGATGGTCCGATCCCTCGACGAAGAGGCGGTTGCAGTCGAAGGGAACGAAGTGGATCGATTCCGGATCATCGGGATATTCGTCGATTCCCTCGTCGACATAGGTTTTGACCATGTCGTGGAAGATCTGGAAGATATTTCGCAGAACCCGATCGGGTGATTCGAGAACGTGCTGGAGAAACAGCTCGAAGGGGATCGGGGCAGGATGCCCCCACTCTTCCAGGTTGTCATCCAGGCTCTCCAGAGCATTTCGGATGTTGTCCATTGGGCTCCTCTTTTTAGGATCGGCGGAAATGGCGTCAGACGACGGCCACCCCTTCGTCCTGTGACTCGTTTTCTACGGCCTCTCGTGTCAGTTTCCGGTTGCCCATGGTATACACGACTCGCTGCCAGCGAATCTTCCGGGGCGATTTTTCTTCTTGAGAGATTCCCATGGCTCCGGCCAGATACGTCGCGACATCACCGCCGTCCTCGGCCACCAATTCGCTGGTTTCAAGCTTCACAGGTCCATTCCAAAGGTACTCGATCCCCATCAGTGTGTTGGGGATGTACTCTTTCAACAGCGGTTTGCCCTCAAACCGGTGAATCAAATAGAGGGACTCGCCGGAGGACTTATCCGGTGCCACCTCGATGTGCGGGGGATGGTAGAGGGAGTCGAAAAGCATGGCACGGTAGTCGTCGGCCTTTCGGCTCTTCACGTAGTATTCCCAGACCATTTTCTCTTTGTTGAGGCGTTTGCCGGCAACAAACAAGCGGTACCGGTTGATAAAATCCTGATCGACAAAGGTATTGATAAATGTGAAATCGCAATGGTTTTCGCGGATATCGAAAATGGTTCGCTGACCGATGTCGACTTGAGTGTCGAACCGATCTCGATTCCGGCTGTCGGCCAGGCGCTGGTAATCGTAAGTGTAGCGCCCTTTGTCGGCGTACTCTTCGATATGCTGGAACAACCGCATGCCGAGGGCGTATGGGTTCAGGCCAACCCTCGGCATGGATGTCACCCCTGCGTTGACCCGGGCATAGTCGACTTCGGACCCCCTGATTCGTGGGTCTTCGAGAAAGAGTTTTTCATGCCAGTAGCTGGCCCAGCCTTCGTTCATTATCTTGGTTCGGATCTGGGGCTGGAAGAACAACGCCGTCCTTCGGATCACCTCGATGACGGTTTTCATCCAGCGGTTGCCTTCGGCGTTGAGAAATGCCGAGTGGGTCAGAATGAATTGAATGGGGTCGAGATGGTGGGGGGGGCGGTGGCCGAGATACTTCTTGAAAAGGGAGTTGAACTCGGGGTGAGTCTTTTCCACTTTGTCGAAGAAAGCATCGTCGCAACGGATGGGGTGGGTTTCCCGGCAGTCGTTGTAGCGTTCTATTTCCTTGACATATTGAGCGGTGGTGGCCTTACGGACGGATTGCAGGAAAACGTCGAAATAGTAGTCGACTTTCGTCGACAGGCTCGATTGACTACGGTGAAGGCCCGACAGCTCTCGGTGAAAGCTGACCAGATTGTCAATGCTCCGGGAGAACTCGATGATATAATCGACCTTCCGGCCTTTTTCGGAACGAAGCCGTGAGATGACCCGCTTATCGGAGAGGGCTTGTCCGGTAAAATCGTCGTTCCAGGTATGACGGAAATAATGATTGTTCTGGAAAAAATCGATATGGGCCAGAACGTGATAGAAGATCATGACGTTCAGCCAGTCCGGGTTGTTGTCATTGTAGTAGGAAATGGCCGGGCGCGTGTTGATGACGGTCTCATAGGGGTTGCCGGGGTATAGTTCGTATTTGCCCTTTTCCCGAAGGACCTCGACATCGTGAACCCAGTAATCGTAAAGTGTTGGAATCATTAGTTTTGGTGACAATTCTAGGAGATCACGATTGGTGACGATATACTCGAGGGTTTCCAAATCGAATCGGAGTCCGGCGGCGCGCGCTCGCTCCTTGCATTCCTCCATGATTTTTTTGGCGTGCTGGTTGATCAGTTCCATGGGTCCTTCCTTCGGGGGTCGAGTGACGTGCCGATTCCATCACTCGGAGGTGAGATGACGGATTCCCTCGATGAGCCTGGGTTCATCAGCATCTTCCCGGAGCGTATCCATTCGGATCAGGTCTGGCTTGTCTTCTAAGAGGCTGGAATTCTTCAGATACTTGACCACCTCGGTGCCGTCCGTGGGGGCATCGGGTCGGGTCACCACCGAGATGCCGACCCGGCTGGCATAGTCCAGTGCCTGGCGGATCTGAGGCAGGGCCTTGTCGCCGGAGGGGTCCCAGTCATCGCCGTCGGTGCCGTGGAAGACATAGATGTTGTAGTCCCTGGCCAGATTTTCGGTGTCGACGATATCGTTGACCAGGCGGAATGCCGATGCCACCTGGGTGCCGCCGGCAACCGAGGAGTTGTAATACGTGTAGAAGTCAGGCACCTCTTTTGCCTCTGTGTCGTGAAGGATGAAACGGGTTTCGACCTGCCGGTCATACTGGTAGAGGAGCCAGCTGTAGATCAGCACGTGAAGACTGCCGACGATCTCCGTCGGCTTCCCCATCATGGATCCCGAGTAGTCGCGAAGGAAGAACACCATCGCCTGGCTTTCGAGGTCCTTCTCTCTGGACAGGATCCGATAGACCCGGTCCTGGGGAGCGATCAAGAACTCGGTGGGGTCGATGGCCGTTGGGTTGGGAATGTTGCCCAAGTGGATGTTGGTTTCGACGATTTTTCTGAGGGTCGCCTTCTTGTCGAGGATCTGACCCCGGCCTCGGTGGCGATCGGTCAGATCGTAAGTGTACCGGGTGAGGGATCGCTTCTTTCCTTTGTCCTTAAGGTTGGGAAGCTGGAATTTTTCGGTGAGAATTCTCCCGAGATCGTAGGCGCTCGATTCCAACTCGTGCCCTGCGTCTTCGCCCTCTCCGGGCCCAGTTCCCGCTCCGCCGGACGGCTGGTGCACCGGCTGCTCACCGATCACCTCTCCTTCCTCCCCCGCCCCCGATCCCCCGGCCGCTTCCTCCTGCTTTTCCTGAAAGCGCGGATCGTGAATGAGCTTTTCTTCTACGGTGGTGGGAACGACGACGACCTTGCCCTTTCCGTTTTTACCCGGTCGCACCATCCGGCCCACGCGAATCTTTCGGGGAAACCCGTCTTCTTCCCGCAGCCGGTCCTTTTCGAGAAGGTCGTCGAGGGATTTGAGCATCCGGGCGGTGACGGCATCTGCCGGGGAGAGGGCCTGAAGACGGTCGAGGTCATTGGTGCCGTAAATCGCATCCGAGCCGGCGCGGGAGGGTACCGATGGGCTTCCGTCGTCCGGATGCCGGTGGTCGGCGGCCATCTTGAGCTCCCTTCTAATCGACCGTTTCAGCCGATCGGAGAGCGCTTCTTGCGCCAGCAATCGTCTGGCCAGAGTGCTGAGCTCGGTTGTCGCCATTGTTGAACCCTTTCGGATGGCCCGTCGCCATGACAGCGTCCGTCGGTGCCGACAGGACATTAGTTTTCGTCTTCCTGGGTGCAGAAATACTCGATGGTCTTCTGGGCGCAGGTTCGGCAGTAACGAAGCTTGTTGAGCATCGTGGTGATCATCCGGTCATAGAGCTTTTGGTTCTCTTCGTTGGTCCGGTTGGCCAGGGCACCGATCAGGCTGCCGGCCCCGGCGATGTCCGATTTGAGGCGGACATCCGTGACGGCCTTGACCAGTTCGAGGTTGTCCATGAAATCGTATTCGGGATCGACAGAAATTTTCTGACCATAGATCTTCCGTATCGACGTTCGGAAGGATTCCCGCTGTTCCTCCGTTTTCAGGCCTATGCGCTCTTCGACGCTCCGTACAAATCGCTCGTCGATCTTGAGGGCCTTGAGCTCCCCGGTCTGGGGGTCTTTGTACTTCCACATCTTGTCGGGCCCCAGGTTCTCGGCGTCCACCCCGATGATCATATTGACATAGTTGAGGACATCTTTCCGGATGGCATGGGGCTCGTCCATATAGGCGTTGAACATTTCCGTCATGATGCGCTCTCGGTAGAGCCCCTTTGCCGTCTTCAAATCCTCGATGTACTTGGCCCGGTCGTTGGCTTCGGACACGTAGTCCAGTATCACCCGCTCCAAGGACCGGAATACGTCGTAGGCGAACATGCACTCGCCCTCATTGGTCTCCGAGCTTTCCACCAGCAGCTGAATGGCACGGCCGAGATTTCGCTGCCCGAGCCCCTTCTGCCCGAACCGTTTGGTGATGTCGGGCTCCTGGGCCAGGGTGTCGATCACCTCGGCAAGGGTCTTGATGCTTTTCTCTCCGGCGACCTCTCCGGCCGCCAGCTTCATGGTTTCCACGGGGGTCAATTTTTCTGATTTGGGAATGCGGGTGAGAACGGCCGCAACGGATGCCGCATAATTGAGATTGGGGTCCTCGTGAAGATCCGCCCGCGTTAATGTGGTGCGGCTTCCGCTGCCGATGGCGTAGCGGGTCAGCTGTTCCTGGAGTTTGTAATTGGTGTTGTGGGAAATATGGGACAGTCTGCAGCGGTCGACGATGGGAGCCTCCTCCTTTTCCGCCAAAAACCGGTTGAATTCGGAATTGTTGCTGGTGGCGATGATGAGGCTGTCGATGGGCCACTTGAAGCCGTCGATTTCGATGGTTCGGTTCTGGATCACTCCCAGGTAGACCTGAACCAAATCCTTCTTGTTCTTGAACATCTCGTCGCTGAAGTGAATGCCGCCGCCGGCCACCCGGGCAAGCGCCCCCCGCCTGAGGTCGAACCGATAGGGATTCTGGGTATCGGTAATGTAAAGAAGCCTCTGGATGGATTCTTCCCCCAGAAGATCCACCGCCGAGGAGGTGATTTTGTCTTTTGCCGGATACTTCCCCGTCACGGTGCCGAGACTCTCGGACATCGGAACCGGTATGATGTCGATGTGACTCAGCATGTCGTCGACGCCGCCGTCGGTGTGGGCGCGAATGTCGCTGAGGATATATTCGCTGCAGGCCCCCAGAGGCCTGTAGTCGGCATAGACACGCTCGATATCGTCGTCCGTGTATTCGAATTTCTCCTGGAGGATCCGCCGGTTCTCATCCGGATCTTCCAGCAGGTTCATGGCCAGAATCATGGGGTCTTCGTAAGTCTGGGATTCGATGGTCTGAATACGGCCGTAGGAGCCCATCTTGTCCATGTGGAGGAACCGGAAGGTATACCGGCGATTTTCGGGTTCGCTTAAAAACCGTCGGTATTGGGCGCAGAGAAACTCGACGAAATAGGTCTTGCCGTTACCGGGCTCCCCCACCAGCACATAGGCCATTTCCTTGGAGGATCCGCCCTCAGCGGCATCCTTCACATAGGAGACGAAGCTGTTGATCTCGTCATACATGCCCACCACCGGTTTGGGGCCGCCTCTGAAAATACTGAAATCATATGTGGTCTTGCCGTTGACGGTGACCTTTTCGATATCGCTTTCGAGAATCATCCGCGCAACGGATTGAAAGGCGTTTTCAAAACTCCGGTGGCGGCCCCGTACTTCGGTGAGATGGTGTTGAAGCGTGCGCTCGGATGCATTGACCATGACATTCCCCCCTTGGATGCGTGTCTGAACCATTGACGGATGTGCGCTCGCAAGAAGAAGTGGAGGTGCCGGATGATCACGCCTCGGCATTGCAGAAATTGGAAGTGCTCCTATGGGTGGAGGCCTGATGCAGAGCGCTTTATGCCCGTATAGTAAGGGCCGCCGGAAGTATTGGCAAGAATACGGCCGGTGTGCTGGGTATCCGCCGATGGGTCGAATGCCCCTATCGGGAGACCGGTGAACAGGAGAGGTGAAATGCAGGGTTGTCAGCCCGTTGATACGAAATCCCGGTCCATCACGCGGGTTGCCGTCGCTGATCCGGTATCGGCCCTTTGGATTTGGTTAAGCAAAAGGCGTGCCATAATAAATTTTTATAAAAATATGAATCAATTCAATTGGTTAAATCCACAGCCGATGCGAGTCCATTGATCCAGATGTCATTCGATTGACGGCATTGACGTCGGAATTGACTGCCCGCGCCGCCATCCTGAGAGAATCACGGGATGCCGACGTCCCGGATAGCCCGTTCCAGTTGATCGATTCTATGGTCCAGTCGGCCGGTGAGCCCGATGGATAGGCGAAGAAGCCCGGGAGAAAGGCCCATTGCCCGCTGTGTTTCCGGGGGAATCTCCGACGAGGTGGATGCGCCCGAGCAGGACATGAGGGTATCGAAATAGCCTAAAGAAACGGCGATCAGGCCAAACCGCTCCTGGTTTTGAAGGGTGTCCAGCAGACGCTCGGCAGTCTCCCGTGTCCCACAATCGATGGTCAACAACCCTCCGCAGCCGTAGCCGGGATTCATCATGCTGTCGAGAAGCTGGCGCTGGGGAAAGTCTGCCAGACCGGGGTAGACGACCGGCACACCGATTCCTTTCAGGTGCTCGGCGATGGCAAGGGCCCGGCGCCCGTGTTCCCGCATTCGCAGGGCGAGGTGAGGCAGCCGCTGAATGACGTCGAACGCGCATCGTGCGTCCAGGGTGGGGCCGAGGAGCATCATCCGCCCGGTATGCAGATCCATGAGTTCCCGGATGAAGTCCCTCCTGCCGCAGATGGCGCCGGCCAGCAGGTCGCTGGCGCCATTGATGAACTTGGTGAGGGAGTATACCACCACATCGGCACCTAACCGGGACGGGGACACCATCATCGGAGAGAAGGTGTTGTCCACCACGAAGGTCAGGTCCCGTTGGCCGGCCAGCCGGGCAAGGGCCGGCAGGTCCGCTACCGTTAACGTGGGGTTGGCAATGGTCTCGACATAGAGAACACGGGTGCCGGGCTCAATCGCGTCTTCAACGGCCTTTACATCGGTCGGGTCCACAAAGGACGTGCATATGCCGTTTTGGGGCAACAGGTCGTTGAGGAGCGCATGGGTGCCCCCGTAAATAGTGGGGCTGGCGATGATGTGATCCCCGGCGCGGCAAAGCTGCATCAGGGTGCAGGATATGGCCGCCATACCACTGGCGGTGGCGGTGGCTGCCTCCGTATTTTCCATGGCCGAAAGGTATCGACCCAAAACCGCCACCGTCGGATTGTACTGTCGGCTGTAAAGAAAGCATCCGCCCTGGTCCGGCCCGCGAACCCCATCAAAAATCTGGGGCATCGTCGAAGGGTCCATCACCGTAAAGGTGGATGAGCGGCTGATGGAGGGCGCAACACCGCCATGCTCACCAAATTCCCGCCTGACCATTGCCAGCGCCTCTTCCGGGTCAAAGCTGTTCATGGAGCCTCTCTATCGTTTGGGTGGTGTCCCTATCCAGGAGCAACCACGATGCGGCCGTGCCGGTGATCGACCTCGGTGGTCCTTCGAATCCAATGGGGTCCTCGGTTTGGACGGGTCTCGATCGGCGGCCGTCGATAAACGGTTCGCCCCGTCAGTCGGGTCGATCGCCCCCGGGCGCTCGACCCGGCGAGGGGGCGTCCAGAACGCGCCGAATGGTTTTTGCCAAATGGTTGACGACGATGGGCTTCATGATGAAGGCTCGGATTCCGATCTGTTTGGCTTTTTCCTCGGATATCTGTTCGCTGAAGCCGGTGCACATGATGATGGGCAGTCCTGGCCGCAGGGCCAGTATTCGGGTGGCCAGCTCTTTCCCGGTCATTTCCGGCATGGTCATATCAGTGATCACCAGAGCGAACCGCTCCGGTGCCTCCTGGAACCGGTCGAGGGCGTCCATGCTGTTGGTGCAGGCAGTGACCTCATAGCCCAATCGCTTCAGGAGGTGACTGCTCATCTCCACCAAAATGTCCTCGTCGTCGACGAACAGGATATGTTCGGATCCACCGGGAATGTTCTCGACCCTGGGTGTATTCAGCACTTCACCGGTTTCCACCCGGGGAAAATAGACGCGGAATTCGGTTCCTTTTCCGGTTGTGCTGGCCACTTCGATGACGCCGCGATGGCTCTTGACGATTCCATGGACAACCGACAACCCCATTCCGGTTCCCACCCCCTGGGGTTTGGTGGTGAAGAAAGGGTCGTAAATACGATCCAATATGGCCGATGGGATGCCGACGCCGTCGTCGGCGACCGTCATCCGAAGATAGGGGCCGGGGCTGATCTCTGGAATCTGGTGGCGCATCTGTTTGTCGACGTCGATGTCGGCAAGCCCGATGGCCAGTGTACCGCCTTTTTCCCTCATGGCGTGGGCGGCATTGGTGGCGAGGTTCATCAATACCTGATGAAACTGGGTGGCATCGGAGAGAATCGAAGACTGGGAGCTTATTTCCTGATCAATGGTGATGGTTGCCGGCAGGGATGCCCGCAGCAGTCGCACCGCCTCTTTGATGATCCGCTCTGGCTGGATCGGCCGCAGTTCCTGTTCCCGCTGCCGGCTGAAAGTCAGAATCTGCTGAACCAGCTCTTTGGCTCGGATGCCTGCCTGGAGCACTTGCTCCATGTTTTGACGGATAAAGGAGTCGGCCGGGGTATCCTCAATGGCCATTTCCGTGTATCCGAGCACGGCGGAGAGAATGTTGTTGAAGTCGTGAGCGATCCCGCCGGCGAGGGTCCCCACCGCCTCCATCTTCTGGGCCTGGCGAAGCTGTTTCCCTAGATGCTTTTTTTCCTCGTCCGTCCGCTTTCGATCGGTAATGTCACGGCTGATGTGCACCAGTCCCATAGAACGGCCCTGATGGTCTTTTAGGGGAACCTTGATGGCGTCGAAATAGCGTGTGGTCCCGTCTGGGGACTGCTCACAGATTTCGAACTGATAAGGGCGCGATTCGGCCATAACCTCTTGATCGGTAACGACCTGGGTACCGAAGGGGGGTGTCGAGGGGAGCAGGGGGTCTTTCCTGCCGATGATTCGCTTCGCGGACAGTGCCAGGGACTCGGCAAAGGCCCGGTTGACCACGAGGTACTTGCCGTCGACGTCCTTGAACGCGATACGGTCGGGAATGGCTTCGATCAGGGTATTGAGACGATCGGTGAGGGACCGGCGGGTTCGTTCGACTTCCAGCCGTTCGCGAATGTCTCGGGCAACAATGATACCATAGACCGATTTTCCGAACACAGCGGTTTCAAGGGTCAATTCTACCGGTGTCTCCCCGCCGTCGGCGTTGCGGTAGTGAGTGATCAGCGTCGCCCTGTCCGGAAATGCCCCCGGGGAATTGGGCTGAGCGGCTGCCATCTTCTCCAACGGCTCGAGTCGCAGAAAGATATCTCTGATGGTCATTTCTCTGAGCTTCTGGCTCTCATAGCCGGTTGCGTCTAAAACCGGTCGGTTGAAATCCAGCAGCCGTCCGTCGGGTATGGTGAAGACGAAAAGCATCTCTTGGATATGGTCCAATAAAAACCGGAACCGTTCCAATTCGCCGAGTCGCTGCCTCAACTGGGGATAATAGCTCTTGCGAACAGTCCTGTCCTTCAGCCCGATGATGCGGTCGCGAATCAGTCGATAACTGAATTCGAGGTCAGAGGGCTTTCGCATAGATAGCCTCAAGGTCAGCTGGGGAAAAAAAACCGGGATTGGTCGCCATGCATGGGTCTTGGAGGGTCCGTTTGACGAGAAGTGGGATGTGTTGGACCCTCATACCCATATCGGCAGGGGAGCGAATCACACCCACCTGGTGTTTGAATGACTGAATTCGTTCTGCCATTCGGGCTTTTTTCTCGGCAAGATCCAGGCCTGCCAGATTGAGCCCGATCACCTCGCCAATCCGATCGTATCGCATTTCCGCGAATCCGTAATTGGCCCCGATGGCATGCTCAAGCACTGCCGCATTGCATTCTCCATGGGGAAGATCTAAATATCCCCCGACACTGTGCGCCATGGCATTGCTGAGGCCAAGGCTCGCATTGGAGAACGCCAATCCCCCGTGAAGGCTGCCCAGCATGACGCCCCATCGGCTTTCGATGTCGCCTGGGCGCTCGACGGCCCTGGGCAAATGCCGGTAAACCAATCGGACGGCTTCGATCGCGTGGAGGTCCGTCATGGGGGACGCCGCCGAAGACACGTAGGCTTCGATGGCGTTGGCGAAGGCGTCCAAACCCGCAATGGCCGTCAATGTCCTATCCATCGTGAGGGTGGTCTCCGGATCGATGATCGCAACATCCGGAATGAGGGATTTGCTGAAGATGGCGACTCTGAGTCGTTCGAAGCCGTTGGTGACGATGGCCATTTGAGAGATGTCCGAGGCGGTGCCGGCGGTGGTCGGTATGCAAATCAGAGGTGGGCCTGGGATATCGACCCGATCGACCCCTTCGTGTTCGAGTACATGGCGCTGGTTGGCACTGACCATGCCGATGGTTTTCGCCGCATCCATGGGGCTGCCGCCACCCAAGGCGATTATGAGATCACAGCCGCTGTCGTCGAACGCCTGGGCTCCCATCATCACCTCTTCTGCCCTCGGGCTGGGGGAGATTCCGTCGAACACCTCTACCCCAAAGCCTTGGTCCTTGAAAAGCGTGACCACTTTTTCAGCGTGACCCGCGCTGAGAACGCCGGGATCGGTAACGATGAATGCGCTGGATATATCGAAATTGGTTGCATATTGAACAACCAGTGGAAGCGCTCCCTTCCCAAAAACAATTTCCGGGGCGGCGAATTTTCTGGGATCGTCCATGGGAAATCCGGCAGATAGCTTTGACGACTTCGGCGGACAGATACCGGCGGATGGGGGTCGAGTCGTCGCTTATTATGTATTTCTATTTAAAACAAAAGTTTAAGTAGATCCTATCTTACGTTTAAAACCGGTGGTTGTCAAATAAACCCACGGAAAAAGGGGGGGCTTGCTTGACAGTTCGCGTTCGCTGATTATGTTTTAATGCATATTAAAAATTTCGCCCTTCCGAAAGGATATTCTATGGACAAGGAGACGTTAATCGGCAAAAAAGTGAAATTTACCGTCAGCGCTTTCTGGATCGGAGCCGTCGAAGGCCAGGTGGTCAAAGAGTTCAAAAATGGGAAAGTTGCCGTTAAAGTAGAGCGTCCCCGCAAAGTGTATCATGTGAAATCTTCAGAAATCGTTGTTCTCTAGCGCTGTCATTTCTCATTTCCTCTCTTCCGATAGATCAGTAACTGATTGTTGACGACTCTTTTCGATGGAGATGTCATAAGTCGCTTATCTGCAGTCAGCCCTTCTTCATTCAAGGTGACGGTTGATTCGTTGG
The DNA here is from genome assembly GCA_942491115.1 of uncultured Desulfobacteraceae bacterium. GTDB lineage: Bacteria > Desulfobacterota > Desulfobacteria > Desulfobacterales > UBA5852 > CALNZV01. Next base: position 145,112 of record CALNZV010000019.1, on the reverse strand, counting down.
AGTGATTCTGCATTTAGGACGATCGTCGCCGGTCTCTGTCCCCGCCTTTATTTGGAACCTTTAGGAGTCCACTCTGGCGCATCCCGGAGCCGACGGATCGGATGTGGCTCTCTTATCGTGCCTCCGGTGGTGTGAAGGCAACCGCTGGGGCCCACCGCAGTGAGAGCAGCCTCCCGGCGCGGATCCGCCCGCGCAATCGGATGCTTGATCACCCTGATTGACGCGGCGGCGTTGCATCATGAGCCACACCCCCATCAGTAGCGCGACACAACCGACTGCAGACACCAGTACGATCACGATTTCTACCATTGGCGTCCCTTTCGTCTTTGGCGACAATTACCCTTACGGCCAAGAACGATCTTAGGGGAATCAGCCCGGATCCGCTGGAACGCAGCATCGGATCTGGTGACGCGTCCGTTGACCGGTAATGGCTGCTGGTATCTCCCCCCGACTGGGGCTTGGCGGCAGGTCATGGCGTTTCGTTAATACCCATTTTAGATCCTCAGGGAATACTACACCCGGGTGGGAAAAGGTCAACCGTTTCATGGAACGGTCGTTCCACCCCCGTTGTGGACGCAATGAGGCAACGATTGACAATCCGAGGTCATATGGGAGAGAATACCATTTATCATGTACCGTTGTCGCCTGATGCCCATCGATCGACAACACGGAGGATCGGGAGTGCCACCGATTCTGTCGGAATCGTTATTTTCCCACCGAAGGAGATCCCATGACCAGAAACGTCAATATTCTTTTAAGAGTGGTATTGTGTGTCATGATCGGGTTGATGGTGTCGTCTTGTTCCAAGAAGGTGATCGCTCCAGAATCGGCAACGTTTCCAGCATCAGGCAGCGGAAGCGGGGATACCGGCCAGGGATCGGGGTTCGACACCTCGGGCATCGATGAAGGGCGCTCCCTGGACGAGCAAGGCCTCGAAGAGGGGGCCGCCGGCTATGGCCCCGGTGAAATGAACCGAGACCGCTTCGTCAACGAGGATATTTTCTTTCAGTTCGATAGTTCCGCTCTGACACCCGAGGCCCAGGACATTTTAAATGCCAAAGCCGATTGGATGCAGCAGCACCCGGAGGTTTCCGTGGTCATCGAGGGCCATTGTGACAGCCGTGGCACCAACGAATACAATATCGCCCTTGGTGAACGCCGGGCTGAAGGGGTGAAAAATTACATCATGAGTCTGGGTATCAGCGGGTCCAGGGTTCGAACGATCAGCTACGGAGAAGAACGGCCACTGGCAATCGGGGACAGTGAGGACGCCTGGGCAAAAAACCGACGAGCCCATTTCGAATTTGATTGACGCTTTGGAGGCATCACACCGTCTGTTGAAGGGTGGCGGGCGGGGTGTGAAAAACAAAGGGGGGATCCGGTGGGTTGCCGGGTCCCCCCCTGTCGTTTTCGGTCGAGCGCCGCCTGCTACCAGTTGAAGACGGCGTCGAGCTGCTCGTCGGGGATGTCGAAGGTGACGGCGTGGCGCCTCAGACCCTCGTTGAAAAGCGTGTTGGCGGCTTTGAAGTGATCGGGGTTTTTGGGCTGGCGCATCTTCATGCCCTCGTCGTCGATGACAATGGCCTTAACGGCCTTTGCCCCCATGACGGCCCCGACGCCGCCCCTTCCGGCATGACGGGTGGGTCTGAACTCCCGGTCGGTGACGGCGATGGAGGCGGCGCACATCTTCATCTCGCCTGCCGTTCCGATGGAGACCATGGCGACCGTGTCGCCATGCTGGGCCTTGATCTTGTCTGCCAGCTCATCGTTTCTCAGGCCCTTGAGGTCCAAGGCATCGGAGATCTTCACCCCGTCCTTGTTGATGAAAACCTTGTAGAGGGCACCCTTGGAGGGCTCGCTCTCGAGAATGACGGCGGCGTAGCCCAGACGAGCCAGTACCTGCCCGGCCTGCCCGCCGGCGTTGGATCCTTTGATACCGCCGGTAAGGGGGCTCTTGCAGCCCACCGACACCCGTCCCGAAGTGGATGCCGCCGAACCGGTGACCATCCCCGGTGCGATGACCAGCTTGTTCTCCGGGCCCAGGGGACGACAGTCCGGGGGCACCGACGTTTATCCGTAACAGTTTGTCCATTGGTATCTCCTCTTCATGTGGGTTGTAAATCCAGAAGACCATACCCGTACCGAGGGTCTTCACTGTTTCATGTCTTTAATATTGTTAAGAATAATGGTGTATAAGGGCTAAATTTTCTGAAAATAGAAATAGTGCCTTGAAAGCAGAGCGTACGAACTGAAAATGACCTTAAATTCGACTTATATTATTGAAATAACAATATAAAAATTGCGGGCGACTGTCAATCGCTCTTCTGTCAAGCCGACATTCAGGAAAGACGCTGTCAGAATCGATTATCTGGCGACCAGTCGAAGGGTGGGGGTGGTGCCGGAGACCGGGTAGAGATCCTCAAGTGCGGCCGGCAACCGCTTTCTTTCGATAAGAATGCCTTTGGCAAGAAACAGGGGAGACAACTCGGCGATCAGCATGTTGAACAGTTTCACTGTGATCATTCCCTGTTTCTGTTCCCTGGAAGAGGGGGCTTCCCTGTGGGTGATTCCCGAGCGAAGGCCGGCGATGGCACCGCCACGGCGCATGGTGGCGCCGGCAAGACCCGGCATCGCACAGGAAAGTGCCAGGGTGGCGCCGTCTTTGACGATGGCGGAATCCAGATCATCCACCGGTTTGCCGTCTACAAATATCGTACTGATATCAGATTCGATGTAGTCCTGGGTCAATCCCCACTGGGCGGTGAGCAGACCACGAATCGAGATCCCTGTGCGCATGGGCACTTGACCCCCCCCTTGGAGAGCAGGGGAGATCAAGTTGATGTCTTGGGGGGCAATGGCTATAACGTCGCCGTCGGTCATGGGCGAATCGTCTGGTTGGGGTAGATGTCAGGGGTTTCTTCGGTGGCAGCCTTGAGGCGTCCCGCTGCATGGTGGGCAGGGGGGGGGACGCTACACTTCGAAAATGGAGGATCCTCTCGTTTGTCGCGCTTCAAGATCGCGATGGGCGGCTTCGGCTTCCCTTAGGGGGTAGACTTGACGAATATCCACCGACACCACACCGCTTCCGATGACGTCAAATAGATCTCCAGCGTGGGCCAACAGATCCTCTCGATGTGAAGTGTACGTCATCAACGTGGGGCGTGTTAAAAAGAGTGCCCCTTTTGACGACAGCACCCCCACATCAAAGGGGGGGACCGGTCCCGACGCTTGCCCGAAAGAGACCAGCATGCCTTTTGGCCGCAAACAGTCGAGAGAGTTCATGAAGGTGGTTTTTCCCACCGAATCATAGACCACGTCAACCCCTCGACCGTCTGTAATCGTCCGCACCCGATCCACAAAATCCTCGGTGTTATAAAGGATGGGATAGTCGCAGCCGTGGCGCTTCGCCAATTCGGCTTTTTCCGGGGATCCGACGGTGCCGATAACGGTGGCGCCTTTGTACTTTGCCCATTGGCAGACAATAAGCCCGACCCCGCCGGCGGCCGCATGAATCAGGATCCAATCGCCTGGTCCCACCGGGTAGCAGCCGTGGAGCAGGTAACGGGCGGTCATGCCCTGGAGCATCATGGCCGCCGCCTGGCGGGTGGACACCGATTCCGGCAGGGCGATCACCCGGTTTGCCGGCATCCGCCGGCGTTCACTGTAGGATCCCGGCGGTGGGCTGGCGTAGGCCACCCGGTCTCCCTCTTTGAAGTCCGTCACACCTTCCCCCACAGCTTCGATACGCCCGGCGCCCTCCATGCCGGGAACCGCGGGTAGATCCCCAAGGGGATAGAAGCCGGTCCGGTGGTAGACGTCGATGTAGTTGAGGCCGACGGCATCGTGCCGAAGGAGCACTTCTCCCGGTCCGGGGGAACCCGGATCGAAGGGTTCCCACTTGAGAACTTCCGGACCGCCGAATTCATGGATGACGATAGCATGGCTCACGGGGGGCTCCTTTCTGCTGCGTTGCCGAAGACGGGATCGGCGATAGTCACCTCTCATGGATGGACAGCGGCGATTCGATTGACCGGTGGCCGACGAGAGCGGTTGTCATCCAGGTTCAGGGGTGGGAAAACCGCCGGGACTTTTGATTTCCGGCGTGTCAGCGGACCGGGGGTCCCGGCTGGCTCATTGGTTTTCCCATGTCGTCGATGTGCAAGGCATCGACTCTAACCGATATAGTATTACCACCAAGGCAATTTGTCAGGGGGTGGGGGCAACATGAACGGGAGGCGATGCCGGCAATCGGATCTGCTTTTTGCATTGGAGACCGTCCGGTAAATCCTTGCCATTTTTCACTTTCGGATATCGGGCATCGGCCGGCACCGTCCCTTTGCCTCCCCTTGATAAAGCCGGGGCGATGGGATACCATCACTCCTATTATCCACTCGTTTTTCGATACGGCTGCGGGGTGACGGCCGCCCTGGGGCCGATTGACGTTTAATGCCCGGTGGATCTTCATGGGAGGTGGCAATGAATTCGTCCATTTATTGGGCAGACGGTTATGTGGAAAAGAGGCGTTCTGCGTCGGATGCCATTCGGCTGATAAAGCCCGGCCAGCGGGTCTATGTCGGTTCCAGCTGCGGAGAACCCCAGGCCTTGGTGCGCGCTCTTTCCGAGCGTGCGAATCGACTCACCGGTCTTGAAATCGTCAGGCTTATGGCCCTTGAGACGACCCCTCTCACCCTCATCGCCGAACAGACTCACGATCAAGGTCTCAATATCCGTAACATTTACTTAGGCTCTGCGGAGGACGAGGCCATTGCCGTAAACAAGCGGTTTATTACGCCCCTGAACCTGTCGGCGGTTCCCAAATTATTCAAAAGTCGGCAGCTGCCGGTGCATGTCGCCTTGATCCAGGCATCGCCGCCCGACGATTTTGGATGGATGAGTTTAGGGGTGTCAGTGGACGTCACCCAGGCCGCAGCACTGTCGGCGGATCTGCTGATCGTTCAGGTTAACCCACGAATGCCAAGGGTGCTCGGTCGAAGTTTCATCCACGTCAATGACGTTCATGTCATCGTCGAGGAGGAAGAGGATCTGATCGCGGTCGATCGCCCCCAGGAACTAAAGCAGGCCAAAACCATCGGCCGGTTCATCACCCGTCTGATCGACAACGGGTCGACCCTCCAGATCGGCATCGGCGCCATGCCCCAGGCCACCCTGATGGGGCTTTCCAACAAGAACGATCTGGGGATCCACTCCCAGTACCTCACCGACGAAATGATGGACCTCTATGCCAAAGGTGTCATCACCAACCGAAGGAAGGGATTCAACGAAGGAAAACTCGTGGCCAGTTCTGCCATAGGGACTCGGGAGCTCTACGAATTTATCGACGACAATCCGGGCATCGAATTTTATCCGAGCGATTACGTCAACGACCCGAGCATCATCAGCAGGCATTTCCGCATGGTGACCATGAACGTGGCCGCAGCCATGGATTTGACCGGCCAGGTGGCGGCCGACGCCCTTTCCGTCAACCACTACTCCGGAGTCTCCGGCACCCTGGACTTCATGCGGGGATCGGCCATGTCGGAAGGCGGAAAAACCATTCTCATGATGCAGGCAACCGATCCGACCGGCACGAAAAGCCGTATCGTGCCCACCCTTGGAAATACCGCCGTGGTGGTGCCAAGGGGGGACATCTATTACGTCGTCACCGAATTCGGTGCCGTGAATCTATTCGGTAAAAGTCTTCAGGAGCGGGCAATGGCCATGATCAGCATCGCCCATCCCGACTTCCGAGACGAGCTTTTCTTCGAGGCCAAAAAAATGGGCTTGATGAGCCACGAGCGCAGCCTGAGCGAATCCATTCACGGCGTTTACCCGGTGGAGCTTGAGGAAATCCTTACGATCCAGGATGAAGAGATTACCATTCGCCCCGCCAAGCCGGTCGATGTGCGACGGATCCAAGAACACTACTACACCATGGACAAGAAAGATGTCATTTCCCGGTTCTTCCATGACAAACAGACGTTCATGCGCAACGAGGTTGAAGGGGTGTCCCAGATTGACTATGTCAAAGACCTGACTCTGGTGGCCTTGGTCGGTGAATTCGGGTTCGGTCGTGTTGTCGCCGTCGGAGAGTACCTTTTGGATGAATCGAAGAATATGGCCGAAGTGGCCTTTTCCGTGGCCCGGGATTACCAGGGAAAGGGAATGGGGAGGCTCTTGATCAAAAAGCTTGCCGCTGCTTCCAGGGAGAATGGCATTGCCGGCCTGATGGCGTTCACCTCCCCGGGAAACAAGGCAATGATCCGGCTGTTCAATTCGCTGCCGTACAAGGTCAATTCCTTTTTTGACGGCGAAATGCTCAATTTGAGCTGCCGGTTCGACACCCTGAAGGAGTAAGCGTTTTCATCGTTTTGCATACCAAGCCCCAGAATTCCCTCCCGGGGTGGATCGAAGATGGAGAGCCTCCATGCCTGACATTACCTTTCTTCCCCACAACAAGACGATCAGCGTCCCCGGCGGCACCTCCCTCATTCGAGCGGCCATGGAAGCCGGCGTGCACATCAACGCCTCCTGCGGCGGCGACGGGGTGTGCGGCAAGTGCCGGGTCATCGTCGAGTCGGGTGCGGTAGAGGACGGCCTGTCCGACCGGTTGAGCCCGGAGGATATCGACGGTGGGGTTCGACTGGCTTGTAAGGCTCTGATCAGAGAGCCTCTGGTGGTTCGGGTGCCGGTGGAGTCTACCATCGATCCCGGTGTGCTCAATCGCCAGCTTGCCCCGCGACGGACCGCTACCATCCAGCAGATGGATTTTGATGCCCTGAAGGAGAAGGGGCTTTTTATGCCGCCGGTGGAAAAGGTATATCTCGAGCTGCCGCCGGCCACCCACCAAGACAATCAACCTGACGCCTCCCGTCTGGTCAACCATCTCACCATGAATCACGACGAGCATCGCCTGGTGGTCCACCTGTCGGTGATCCGAAAGCTCCCTCAGGTGCTGCGTGAAAAGGATTTCAAGGTGACGGTCACCCTTGCACGGCCCGTTCACGACGGCCGAAAGAGCCGGATCATCAATGTCCAGTCCGGCGACACGTCCCACCGCAACTATGCCATTGCCATGGACATCGGCACCACCACCGTCTACGGGCAGCTTATTGACTGCATCTCCGGGGAGGTCGTTGCAGAGCATGGCGAATTCAACGGCCAGGTCAGCTACGGCGAGGACGTCATCACTCGGATCATGGCGGCGGAGAAGCCCGGGGGGCTCGACATCCTCAATCGGGCGATCGTGGACACGGTCAATACCATTTTGGTCAGGATCATCAAAAACGCCGGAGTGGATCCGGAGGATATCAATGCCATCTCCCTGGCCGGCAACACTACCATGACTCAACTGCTGCTGATGGTCGACCCTCGATTCATCCGCCGAGCCCCCTACGTGCCTGCAAGCACTATCTATCCGCCGGTGCCGGCGACCGCATTGGGGCTCACTCTGTCCGAGCACGTCACCGCACTGGTCTACCCCCAGATTTCCAGTTACGTCGGCGGCGACATTGTCGCAGGGGTAATGGGATCGGGGTTATATCGGTCCGAGGCGTTGACCCTTTTCATGGATATCGGTACCAACGCCGAAATCGTGATCGGCAACAAGGACTGGATGGCCTGTGCCGCCTGTTCAGCGGGCCCGGCATTCGAAGGCGGTGGCATCGAGTTCGGCATGCGGGCGGCCAAGGGCGCCATCGAGGATTTTTCCATCGATCCCCTCACCCTGGAGCCCATGATTCTGACGATCGGCAATACAAGGCCGAAGGGAATTTGCGGTTCCGGACTGATCACCATGGCGGCCACCATGTTCGAGATGGGGCTGATCAACAGCCAGGGAAAATTCGACCGGGATGCGGTCACCGATAGGATCCGTGAACGAAACGGCGTCGTGGAATACGTGCTGGCCTGGAAAGACAACACCCAGATTGGTCGGGATATCGCCCTTACCGAAATCGACATCGAGAATTTGATTCGGGCCAAAGGAGCCATATACAGCGGCTGCATGACCCTTCTCGAAGCGGTTGGCATGGATATCGAGTCCATCGAGCAGATTTATCTGGCGGGCGGTTTCGGTAGCTACGTCGACCTGGAAAAGGCGATGATCATCGGTCTGCTGCCCGAGGCCGATCTGGATCGCGTGACTTACATCGGCAACGCCTCACTGATGGGTGCGAAAATGAGCTCCTTGACCAATCGGATTCGCCGGGATGTGGTTCGGGTCACCCGGATGATGACCAATTTCGAGTTGTCCGAAACCCCATCCTACATGAACCATTACGTGGCTGCGCTATTTTTGCCCCACACGGATCTCAATCGATTCCCGAAACTAAAGGATCGTCTTCACCAGAAACGATCCATAGGCGGCCGGTAGCAATCACAAAACCGGAAATGATGACCACTCCTCTATTGACAAAACCATGCTTGCCAGATAGACCATATCCTTGCTTGTCTTTGCAAGATCTTCCCCAACCGACTGACTATAACAATACGGATATACAGGATTTTCCGACCGTGACGAATCGGTCTGTATGCATCATACACTTTCAGTGAAAGGGGGGCTGCCTGACGCATCACTATTAATGGTGGTGGGGCCGCCGTACGGCTTCACCGAGGTTAATACATGCATTCGGACACAATCACACCTCAACACTCGGGGCTGATGACGTGGTGTTCACATCGGCTCTTCATCTCGCAAGGAGGTAACATTGGCCTTTGAATTTTTTAAAGAATCCTATGCCGGCGCCGTAAAGGAAATCGTTCTGGGTAAGGGCGATAAGGCGGTCACTGTCGGTGGCGAGTCCTGCTATCCGTTTTATCACTTCGAAGGGAAGATGCCCCACAAGCCGAGAATCGCCATGGAGGTCTGGGACATCGTGCCCGAGGACTGGCCCGAGTCGGCCACAGCACCGTTGAAGGATGTCTTGTCGGACCCGGCCGCCTGGGCGAAAAAATGCGTAGACACCTATGGCGCCGACATGATCGCGATCCAGTTGAGAAGCACGGATCCCAACGGGGACGATGCCAGCGCCGCCGATGCCGCGGCAACGGTCAAGAAAGTCCTTGCCGCCGTCGACGTTCCCCTGATCATCTGGGGAACCGCCAACCCTCAGAAAGACGAGGAAGTCCTCAAAAAGATCGCCGAAGTGTGCCAGGGCGACCAACTGATCATGGGACCCGTCGAAGACAAGAATCACAAGGGTATCGGGGCCGCTGCCATGGGCTTCGGTCACACCATCATTTCCTCCTCTCCCATCGACGTCAACCTTGCCAAGCAAGTAAACATCCTTCTCGAAAACCTGGGAATGTCCATGGACAAGGTCATCATCGATCCGACCACCGGCGGCCTGGGGTATGGAATGGAGTACAGCTACTCCGTTATGGAACGGCTCCGGATGGCCGCGCTTCAGCAAGGAGACGACAAACTCCAACTGCCGGTCATCAACAACTTGGGACCGGAGGTGTGGAAATCCAAGGAAGCCAAGCAGACCGTCGAAGAGGCACCGACCTTAGGCGATCCTGAAAAACGGGGGATCCTCATGGAGGCCGTCGGCGCTGTCAGCTACCTCATCGCCGGCTCGGACGTGCTGATCATGCGGCATCCCGAAGCCATCCGTATCGTCAAGGATTACATCGACCTCATCTATGCGGGGGGCTCGGCCGCCGACGTGAAGGCTGTCGAAAAACAGCTCGACGACGTGGATGTGGATCTGGCCGCCTTAGCACCAGCTCCTGATTTGACCATCGAGAAAGAAAAGGCCCCAGCGGCCAAGGCGGCTCCGGCGGCACCGAAAGCGGCCGAAGCGCCCACGCCGGCCCCCAAACCCGCCCCGGCAGCGCCCAAGGTCGAGGCCAAACCCGCCCCGGCGGCCCCAGTGGCTCCTGCTGCACCGGCACCGGTTGTCGATGAAGCCGCCGAGGCCGTCAAGGCCGAAGCGGAAGCCAAAGCCAAGGCGGAAGCTGCTGCCAAGGCTCAGGCGGAAGCTGCTGCCAAGGCCGAAGCGGAAGCCAAAGCCAAGGCGGAAGCCGCTGCCAAGGCGGAGGCCGCTGCCAAGGCCGAAGCGGAAGCCAAAGCCGAAGCCAAGGCAAAGGTGGAACGGGACGCCATGGATTCAGAAATCGCCGCCATTCGAGCCAAGCGGGCCAAAGAGCGCGAGGCCCGTCTGAAAGAGCGTGCGGCCGAGATGAAGGCCGATAAATCCGTGACTGCTGACGATGTTCAGAAGACCATGGCCGAAAAAATCATCGACCAGCTGAACTGGACCCATCGCCGATCTTAACCCATCGACGGGAGCGGAATGCTTCCGGGGGGATTCTATCAATGTTAGGAGGAACCTCGTATGGCAGATGTGAAGGTAAAGAAGACCGCAGTCAAAGCCAAGAAGGTGGTCGATCCGATGGCAGCGAGTATCGATCCCGCAACCCAGGAAATGATCCGGCGGGCCCAGACACTCGGCATCGAAACGGTCTTTGACCGGAATCTAACCCTAAAACCCTGTAACATCGGCAACCAAGGAACCTGTTGCAAGAACTGTGGTATGGGACCCTGCCGGTTGCCGCTGCCCAAAGACTACGACGAGGCCAGCGACGATCGAAAGGGTCTTTGCGGTGCGACCCCCAATACCATCGCCGCCCGGAATTTCATCCGGATGATCGCCGGCGGTGCTGCTGCCCACTCCGATCACGGTCGCAGTGTGGCCGAGGTGTTCCTTTCCGCCGCGCGGAAGGAGACCGACGCCTACAAGATCAAGGACGAGCGAAAACTCAGGGATCTGGCGCCTATGCTGGGGGTGTCCAACACCGTGGAAGTGGACGGGGAAACCCTGGACCGGGATGTCGATGAGATCGCGGTTGAAGTGGCCGAAAAGGCCTTGGCCGAATGGGGCAAGATGGAGGGGGAGATCGAATTTTTGAAGCGCGCTCCCGGCCCTCGCTACGACATCTGGGAAAAACAGGGCGTGAAGCCCCGCAACATCGACCGGGAAATCGTCGAGATCATGCACCGCACCCACATGGGGGTGGACCAAGACTACAAAAACCTGATGAAACAAGGGGCGAGAGCGGCTCTTGCCGACGGCTGGGGCGGTTCCATGCTGGCCACGGAACTCCAGGACATTCTTTTCGGAACCCCCTATCCCCTGACTTCCGAAGCCAATCTCGGCGTTCTCAAGGAAGACATGGTCAACATCGTCATCCACGGCCATGAGCCGGTCCTCTCCGACGTCATCGTCGAGGTGGCCCAGACCAAGGAGATGATCGACTACGCCAAGGAAAAGGGTGCCAAAGGCATTCAACTCTCCGGTATCTGCTGCACCGCCAACGAGATCCTCGAGCGCCACGGGGTTCCCCTCTGCGGCACGTTTCTCCAAGCGGAACTCGCCATCATCACCGGCGCCGTCGACGCCATGGTGGTGGACGTTCAGTGCATCATGCAGAACCTGGCCAACGTGGCCAATTGCTTCCACACCAAGCTGATCACCACCCACCCCATCGCTCGAATGGAGCAGGACACCGTCGTCCACGTGGAATTCGACGAACACCACGCTCTGGAAGACGCCAAGCGGATCGTCCGCATGGCCATCGACAACTTCACCCAGCGGGGTGCGGACATCATGATTCCGCAGCACAAGTCCCCTCTGGTGGCCGGCTTCAGTGTCGAGTCCATCGAGTACCACCTCGGCGGTACCTTCCGAGGCAACTACTACACCCTAAACGACAACATCATCAACGGCCGTATTCGGGGCGTGGCTGGGGTCGTCGGCTGCAACAACGCCAGAGCCAAGCACAACGAAGGGCATATTGCCGTCGTCAAGGAGCTCATCAAGAACGATGTACTGGTGCTGACCACCGGCTGCAATGCCATTGCCTGTGCCATGGAGGGTCTCCTGACGCCCGAGTCCGCCAAGGTCTTCTGCGGGCCGGGGCTTGCCGAGGTTTGTGAAACGGTGGGTATACCGCCGGTGCTTCATTTGGGCTCCTGCGTCGACAACAGCCGGATTCTTCTGGCCGCTACCGAAGTGGTCAAAGCCGGCGGACTCGGCAACGACCTTTCGGATCTACCGGCGGCGGGCTCGGCCCCCGAGTGGATGAGCGAAAAAGCCATCAGTATCGGCCAGTACTTCGTCTCCTCCGGTGTTTACACCGTTTTCGGTACGTTATTCCCCACCGAAGGCGCGCCGGTCTTCCAGCGCTACCTCTTCGAGGAAATGGAGAAGATGTACGGCGGCATGTGGGATTTCGAACAAGATCCCATCAAGCATGCCCGGAAGATGATTGACCATATCGATAAAAAGCGCGAGGCGCTCGGCATCAACAAGGCCAGGGAACGGGTCATGATGGATTTTGCCGCTCGCCAGGCGCTCGAGGCTTAACCCCTGGTTTTCCTGTGAACCATATCCTCAACGAAGGAGGAGTGTATGTCTAAGCTTGTCGCATTTGCCGCCATTCAGGGTGGTTACAACATCGTTTCCAGAACGGAGGGTGAAGTCAAAAAGGCCCTGGAGACTTACAACGCAGATACCAAGATCGGATTTCCTAATACCGCCTATTATCTGCCGGTGATCTACTCCCTGACCGGGATCAAGATCGAGACCCTAGAAGATCTCAAAAAGCCTCTGGATTTCTGCCGGGGTCTGCTGCCTCCCCATTTGAAAAACCGGAACCACTTGCCCTATCTCGGCCCCCTTCTCGATGCCGGCATGGCCTCCATCATGTGCTTCGAAGTACTGGAGGCTATCCGCTATCTCAACGAACCGGACTTCTACCACGTGTCCGAGGAATGCGATCCCGAAAATGGGAGGCTTTGGTTGGGTGCTGCCGAAGACACCATCTTCCGTAAACGCGGTGTCGAGTTCGTGGACGGTTCGGCCCCGGGTTTTGCCGCCATCGTGGGAGCGGCTCCCGATCCGGAAACCGCCAAAATGATCATCGAGGAGTACCAGAAACGCAGTATCTACGTCTTTCTGGCCGCCAACCAGAATGGCACCTCCGTCTCCGAGCAGCTGGTGGAGGCCGGCGTTCAAGTGGGATGGAACACCAAGATCGTTCCCTTCGGCCCGGACATTTCCTCGGCGGTTTTCGCCTTGGGCTTTGCCAACCGAGCGGCCATGGCCTTCGGAGGCGTTCAGCCTGGCGACTACCGTAAGATTCTCCTCTACAACAAGAACCGGGTATTTGCCTTCGTCAACGCCCTGGGCGAGGTGGGCACCGATTGGGCCGCCGCCGCCGCTGGATGCGTCAACTGGGGCTTTCCGACCCTGGCCGACACCGACATTCCGGAGATCCTGCCCACGGGTATCTGCACTTACGAGCACGTTATCGCCAACGTTCCCCACGACGAGATCGTTCAGAAGTCGGTGGAGACCCGGGGCCTCAAGGTGACCATCTCCGATATCGACATCCCCTGCAACTTCGGTCCCGCCTATGAGGGCGAGCGGGTAAGGGGCGCCGATCTTTACACCCAGATGGGCGGCGGGAAGACCCAGGCCACCGAACTCGTCAAGATGGCCGAGATGAACGAGATCGAAGACGGAAAGGTGACTGTGGTCGGCCCCGACATCGGCGACGTCAAGGAAGGCGAGGTGCTCCCTATGGGCATCTTCGTCCAGGTGGCGGGCCGTGAAATGCAGGTGGATTTCGAGCCTATCCTCGAGCGTCAGATCCACCATCTCGTCAACTACATTCAGGGCGTCATGCACATGGGTCAGCGGGATATCGCCTGGGTGCGCGTCAGCAAGGCGGCGGTTGAAAAAGGGTTTACCGTCAAGGATATCGGCAAGGTGCTCCATGCCAAGTTCCACCAGGACTTCGGTGCCATCCTCGACAAAGTGGAGGTCACCCTCTACACCAAGAAAGAGGATGTGGGCCCCCTCACCGAGCGCGCTCGCGCCGAATACAAGACCCGCGACGAACGCGTCGACACCATGACCGACGAGGATGTAGAAACCTTCTATTCCTGCACCCTTTGCCAATCCTTTGCCCCGAGCCACGTCTGCTCCGTTAGTCCAGAGCGGACGGGACTCTGCGGCGCATACAACTGGATGGATTGCCGGGCCTCCTTTCAGATCAATCCCACCGGTCCCAATCAGCCCATCGAAAAGGGGGAAGTCCTCGACGCCAAGCTCGGTCAGTTCAAAGGGGTGAACGAATTTATCAACAAGGCCTCTCGAGGGGCCATCACCCACTACAACTTTTACTCCATGGTACACGATCCCATGACCACCTGCGGCTGCTGCGAGTGTATTGCGGCCATGCTGCCGTCCTGCAACGGGGTTATGACCGTCAATCGCGAGTATTCCGGTGAAACCCCCTGCGGAATGAAGTTCACCACCCTGGCCGGCGTGATGGGTGGTGGAGCGTCTTCCCCGGGTTTTGTGGGCCACTCCAAATACAACATCACCCAGAGAAAGTTCATCGTGGGTGACGGTGGATTGCTCCGAATGGTCTGGATGCCGAAGGTCCTCAAAGAGGAAATCAAGGAGCGCATTGAAAAGCGCGGTGCGGAGATGGGTGTGCCGGATCTCTTCGAGAAGATCGCCGATGAGACCGTCGGCATCACCGAAGAGGAAATCTTGCCTTGGCTCGAAGAGAAAGGGCATCCGGCTCTGTCCATGGATCCAATCATCGCGGGCTGATACTGGTGACGACACCCCTTGGGGGGCTGGTGGCCCCCCAAGGGAACGCTTTCACCATCCCTGATTCGACCATGCCGCTGTTCAAGCGATCAACGGAATCATCAAGGAGACCACAATGGCATTAACCGGCATTCAGATATTCAAACTTCTACCGAAGACCAACTGCAAGGAGTGTGGGGTCCCCACCTGCCTCGCCTTCGCCATGAATTTGGCATCCGGCAAGGCGGAGCTCGACAGCTGTCCTTACGTGTCCGACGAAGCCAGGGAACAACTGGCCGAGGCGTCTGCACCTCCGATTCGGCCCGTCGTCATCGGCAACGGCGTCCGGAAAGCCACCGTCGGTGGAGAGACCGTCCTTTATCGGCACGAAAAAACCTTCTACAACCAGACGGCAATTGGTGCGCTGGTGCCGTCGGACATCGCCGCCGGCGATTTGACTGCCAAACTCAAAGACTGGAACGCATTCCAGTATGAGCGGGTAGGGTTCAATCTGAGGCCAGAGCTGGTGGCGGTCAAGGACGTCAATGGAGATGCGGCCGCCTTCGCCAGTGTCGCCAAGACTGTCGCCGAGACCTCTGAATTCAACCTGGTGCTCATGAGCGAATCGGTGGACGCCATCAAGGCGGCCGTCGACGCCACGGCCTTCAAGCGTCCGCTCATTTACGGGGCGACAGCGGATACGGTGGACGCCTTCGGCGAGATCGCCAAGGCCAACAATCTGCCCGTGGCCGTCAAAGCCGACGGCATAGAGGCCCTGCTGCCCCTTACCGAAAAGCTCACGGGTATGGGCATTAAGGATATTGTCATGGATCCGGGGTCCCGGGACGTTCGACAGTCTCTGGACGACATGGTGGCCATCCGTCGAGCGGCTTTAAAGGACCTCAATCGAGCCGTCGGCTTCCCGACCATTGCCTTCCCCTGCGAAATGGCGTCCAACCTGGATATGGAAACCCTTCTTGCGGCGCAATTCATCGCAAAATACGGCAGCATCGTTATTTTGTCGGATTTCAAGGGAGAGAGCCTTTTCCCGCTCCTGTTGGAACGCCTCAACATTTTCACCGATCCACAACGACCGATGACGGTGACCGAAGGGATTTTCGAAGTCAACAACCCCGACGAAAACTCACCCGTGCTGGTTACCACCAATTTTGCACTGACTTATTTCATCGTTTCCGGAGAAATCGAGGCCAGCAAAGTGCCCGCATGGCTGCTGATCAAGGACTCAGAAGGCCTCTCCGTTCTTACGGCATGGGCCGCCGGTAAATTTGCCGGCGACGATGTGGGGATGTTCATCAAGAAGAGCGGTATCATGGACAAAGTGAAGCACACCGAACTCATCATTCCGGGCTACGCCGCCGCTATCGCCGGCGATGTAGAGGAGGAACTGCCCGGCTGGACGATCACTGTCGGTCCCAGAGAGGCGGCGCATCTGCCGGGTTTTCTGCGATCCCGCTGATGGCTCAAGCCGATGGAAACCGCTGTTAACTCAGTTCCGCCCGCCCCGCCCGACGCCAGGGGGCGGGGTGGAGGAAAAGCAGGTGAAATGGAGGCTGTATGTTATTGATCGGTGAAAGTTTGAACGTCATATCGACAAAGATCGGAAGGGCCTTCAAGGAGCGTGACCCCGAGCCCATTCGAGAAGAGGCCCTTTTCCAGAGGGAAAAGGGCATGGACTACATCGACATCAACCTGGGTCCGGCCAAGAAAGAAGGCGTCGAACTGATGCCATGGGTCTGTCAGACCGTACAGGAGGTGGTGTCGGACGTCCCACTGGCTCTGGACACTTCCAACATCGATGCCATCGAGGCCTCATTGAAGGTCATTAAGCCCGTGCCCAGCGGCACCCCCCACATCGTCAACTCCATCATGGTCCGGCCCGAGCGCTACGAGCGGATGGTACCCATTACGGCGGAGAGCGGGGCGGATTTCATCGCGCTCATGTGGGGCCCGGAAGGTCTGCCCAGGGATGAGAACGAACGGGCGGCCCTTGCCGTGGAATTGCTTTATTTTGCCAATGAGGCCGGTATCCCCAACGAAAAGATCTGGGTCGATGGTATTGTCACTCCGGTGAACATCCAGCAGCCCCAGCTCATTAGTTTGATGGAGTTCCAGAAGATGCTCCAGGATATCGCCCCCGGCGCCAAGAGCACCTGCGGCCTGTCCAACATCTCCAACGGACCTCCCGACCACCTTCGCCCGATCCTCAATCAGACCTACATGGTCATGCTCGAGAAATGCGGCATGGTATCGGTTATTGCCGATCCACTGGACGATCAGCTGATTGCCATTGCCAAGGGACAGCGGCAGGACATCGTGGACCTGATCTACGGGATCATGGACGGAAACGAACCCGACATGGGTAGCCTGTCCAAGGAACTTCAGGACTACAAGAAAACCGTCGATGTCATTTTGGGAAAAACCCTCTATTCCGACTCCTGGCTCGAACTCTGATCAGGTCCGAGTCTGTTGCCTTCGACAGCCCCGTCCATGCCGCGGATGGGGCTTTTTTTTCGCCTCACCAAGACCGGTCGAACCGTGGAAAAAAGATAGCGTCACCGGTCGTTCCCGGGCGATAGCCTGTGTCTGACGGTTGGAGATCGATATTGGTCTTCGATATTTCGCACTTATGGTATTGGAAGTGCATGAAAACCGATTGTTCAAAGGAGACCCATGGCACGCATAGACGATTACCTGGAAGCCCGACGAATCGCCGTCAACGCCCTCAACGACCAAACCCTCGATGCCATCTGCAACCGTTCGGGCTACGATTCCCCGGACGGTCAGTCTCTGAACATTCCTTTTCTGGATCGCCGCTATCGGGTTCGATACCCAGATTTTCCGTTCGACGACCGGGATGACCCCGAAAGGGAGGTGCCGATTCAAGAGCAGGTCCTGATTCTGCACTATCTCATGGGAGCCGGAACGCCGGCACCCTCAGGGCAGTGGATCGCCTACCGCGAAATCCCCGGTGCGGCTTTCTATAACAGTGCCTTTGTCAAACGGGCGATTGATCCCCTGAAAAAAAGTTTCGGCGGAAGACCGGAGCGTCTTTCCGCTGTGGCCCCACAAATCGGGGGCCGGCCGATCGAGGCCGGGGATGTCGGTTTCGAATTTTTGCCCCTGCCAAAGGTGCCTTTGCAGATGGTTCTGTACGCCGGCGACGATGAGTTTCCCCCCGAGGGAGGCATTTTATTCGACCGCTCGGTGGATGGCTATCTGTCGCCCGAAGACGCCGCCTGGCTGGCTGGAATGGTCGTGTACCGGTTGATGGCTTTAGGCCGATAGGCATCCTTGCAAGCCTTCAGCCATCGCGCGGGGGCCAAATGGCCAGCGGCGTCTTCGGGCGTCAAGGCCTCTTGAAAAAGACGGATCCCTCTGGTAACAGTCCATTCGTATCATGGATAAAAATAGATTGTTTTCAGCCGGTTGTCGTTTAAGATGCACGGCCGGCCTTCTGCCTGGCGCCCCGGAATTGCCGTCATGAAAGGTTTTCGATGGTTCAGTCCAAAGCCCTTGAGATTAACATTGCCGACTACCATGTCGACGTTTCCATCGATCCCAAATATCGGCTGCTTCAGGAGGTCCTCTCCAACTACCACGGCCTTCAAGAGGGGCTGTCCACCTTTTTGAAAGAGCTCTCCCATCCCTACAAGAACTGGCAATTCATTGTAAACGAGGCCAGGGGGTACACCCTCGACTATTTTCATCTGATAAAGGCACACCCCGATGCCGAAAAGGCCGTGGACTTGTACCTGGACATTTATTTTCGGGCGATCGAATCCACCAGTGTGCCCGAGGTGCAAAGCGATGCGGTGGACAACCTGCTGCTATTCCTGATCAAAATCGCCAAGGAAACCGGCGACGACCTCGGCCGGTTCATACCCGTCCTCGACGGCTGTTTTGCCACTATTCGAAAATATCCCCAATCGACTTTCGAGGTTTTCCTGAAAAGTTATTACCAGCTCAATCGGCTGGGCCAGCATTTCCTTGAAGGCCTCGGGGAGGGGGTCAGCGCGTTTGATCACTTCTCCCTTCTCTTGATCCGCTACTACAAAGACACCTACCACTACTGGCTATCCGAAGAGGATCCACTCAAGTGGTTTGAGAGGGAGGTGGATGACGACAGCGACCGGGAGATATCCGCCTCCATCCTGGGGGAGATTTCCCACTCCGAATTCAACCGCTGGCGGGATCGTCTCGACGACATCTGCCAGACCACCGATCTTCGGGCCACTGAGGTGTTGGAGAAACTGCTCGAACTGCCCTCCTTTCATTTCATCGTCGATGTTCACCGTCGAATTCCTTCCCAACTTCAATCGGCAGGGGACCGGGTCGGCAAAGGCCATCTGTTCAAGCTGGTATTTCTATTCTATCAGATGAATATCTCGGGGTTGTCCTTGTTTCACGAGGAGGCCCTGAGAGAAATCAACCGCACCCTCAAGTGGATTATCGATCATGAGAAGCCGTGGAATATCCGAAAGCTGATCGATAAAACCTTCTCGATTCTCAAAGCCCGAGCGGATCACTATCCAACCACCGCCCTCAACTGCATCCTCAATGTGGGCAAGGGGGTTTACCGAACCGACGATATCGACCTCATCAACTTCTTCATCGATCAGATCATCGATCTGGGGTTTCAAGCCCCCATGATCAAAGGGGTCGGCAACGACTGGCAGATCCAGGTCAACCCCGCTCACCTGCAAAATGTCCGCACCTGGCTGGAACTGATCGAGATCAATCCCAAACGCTCCACTCGACTCATCTCCTATCTGATCATTCACCTGTCGCTCTGTGGGGTGTTTATCAAAGATACGGACCTGTTCCCGAGGGACATCACCCAGTTTCTCAACAGTGGGATCGGACCGGTCTACAACATCGCCAAACAACTGGCACGGCAATTCCCCGTTTATTTCAATGACATCGGCGCCGAGGGCAAGTTGCGGGATATCTCCACGCAACTCGATGAAATCACCCACCGAAAAGACGTTCTCATCCATTTTCTCCGCAAGCAGTGCCATGTGGAAAGCAGCAACCACATCGTCAGCTTCATGGAAGCGATCCTCGACTACTGGAGAACCCAAAAACCCGACCCTCTCAAACCTTTCGTGCCTCCCAACCTCTACCGGCAGGTGGTCGCTTCCGGAGGGGTTGCCGACGGCATCCAGTCGGCCATGGCCTTTCTGGAGAACTCGGGGATGACCCTGCCCAGCGATCTCCTCCGGGTCTCGGAGGCCGGTCTGGACGATTTGATGGCTTCGGTAGAGGATGCAACACCAACCGATCGAACACGGGTATCTCTGGCGACAGTGGTCTACAGGCTCCTCAACCAGAAGTACAATCTCGATTTCATCGAGATCGGATCCTACATCGCCCGGCTCCGGGCCGAAGGGTTCCCTGGATTAAACGCCCTTGAAGACGCGCTGTCGGAGGAGAACCCCAAGAAGAAATTATCCCGTCTTCTCGACGTGGACGACATGCTAAAAGCGATCATTCTGGATCCGACGGTCTTCGAAGTTCGTGAAGATATCTACAAAAAGCGCCATTTCACCATCGACATTCCTTCGATGTATGGGAGCTACCATGAACGAAAGTTCGATGCGCTGGGTCTGACGTTTCGAATCGAATCACTGATCAATGTCCTGTTCGAGAAGCTGATCCACGAATTCGATTTGTCCTTGATCACCCGGGCCACCTTTCATCAGATTCACAGTCTTCTCCTCCTGTTCGAAAAGGCACTGAAGCTTGAAGGTATCTCTTCGATTTCCTTCGAGCGACAGTTGGAATTGCTCTCCCATGCCTTGGAAACCCGAGGGTTTACCTTTACCCAATATCTCGATGTGTTCAGAGGGTTTGCCAGGGCCGTAAAGAACATCATCAACGACTACATCAACAACGTCCACGAACAGAATCTGACCCGTATCATCAACCAGACGCCCCCTGAGCAGCTTCAAAAGAAATACCTCCCCAACAACAGTCCGACCGAAGCGGGGGGGCCCAATCAGCACCGCATTCCCGAAATCTTCTTCAGAGATTTGATATCCTGTTCAATGGGCTTGCAGCAGTTGGATCTGTTTTTGAGCCGAATTCTCAGCACCCTGTTCCACCAGTCGTCCCAACTGCCGAAGAACAGCCTTCACCGCCTCCTCAACTACGATCCTCAGCGGGCTGTGACCTCTCTCGTCCACCCCAACCGAAAGGTGGAGGGGATCATCTTCCTCGGCAACAAAGGCCTGAACCTCATGCGTCTGAGGGGTCTCGGGATGCCGGTGCCGCCGGGGTTCATCATCACCACCGAGGCGTTTCGGTGCTGGGAAATCATCGAGACCTATACCCACGCCGCCAACAACTTCAGAGATCAAGTGGCCAGGAACCTTGTTATCCTCGAAGCCCACACCGGACGCCAGTTCGGAGACCCTTCCAATCCCCTGATGCTATCGGTGCGCAGCGGCTCCTCCATCTCTCAGCCGGGCATGATGGACACCTTTCTGGATGTGGGAATGAACGAGGCGATTGCCGACGGATTGGCCCGGACGACGGGAAATCCCTGGTTTGCCTGGGACAACTACCGGCGGTTCATCCAATGCTACGGCATGGCTTTCGGACTTCAGCGAGATGACTTCGATGCCATTATCAGCGACCATAAAATCCAACTCGGGGTTCCCTACAAAAAGGAGTTTACCGGCGATCAGATGAAGGCGTTGGCGCTGGACTACAAAGCGCTCGTGAGGGAATTTGGCATTGCCGTGCCCGATGACGTCTTCGAGCAGCTCCTGGTCACGATCAGCCGAGTTTTCATGTCCTGGGAGTCGGACAAGGCCAAAGCCTATCGGAAGATCATGGGCATATCGGACGACTGGGGAACGGCGGTAACGGTTCAACAGATGGTGTTCGGGAATCTGTCGGAATCATCGGGCTCAGGGGTGATTTTTACCCACAACCCCCGATGGTCCGGGGATACCCTCAGGCTGTGGGGCGATTTTACCATCGGCAACCAGGGGGAGGATGTGGTGGCCGGCCTCGTCAGGACCCTTCCCATCTCGGTGAACCAGCAGGATATCGAGATGCGGGACACCGACATCACCCTGGAGACCCATTTCCCGAAAATTTACGACACCTTGAAGTCTTTTGCAGGTGAAATAATCGAGAACCAGGGATGGGGTCCCCAAGAGCTGGAATTTACCTTCGAGAGTGGATCGGCCGACGATCTCTATCTGCTTCAGACCCGGGACATGGCCATTCGGGAGCGCCGGCAGTTTCTTCAGTTCTATCCGACGGAGTTGGCCACCCACTCACCCCTGGGACACGGCATCGGGGTGAGCGGCGGCGCTATGAGCGGCCGACTGGTGTTCAGCCTCGATGACATCAGCTACTGGCGGGATGAAGAGCCGGAGACCTCCCTCATCCTTGCCAGAGGCGATACGGTGCCGGATGATATCCGGGAAATTCATGCCGCCGACGGCTTGCTGACCGCCCGGGGAGGACTGACCTCACACGCGGCGGTGGTGGTTCACCGACTGGGCCGGACCGCTGTGGTTGGATGTGGAGAAATGATTTGCAACGAGAAGAAGAAAACCCTCCAATTCGGGGACGTGGTAATGGCCGCCGGGGACTTTATCAGTATTGACGGGCAACAGGGTTCAGTTTATCACGGCAAAATGACGATAAATACCCCATAGCAGACGATCGTTCACCGTTCACCATCCAATGGCGGCGCGCTTACCGCCACTTAAATCGGGTTTCCAGGAGAGACGGCCTATGCTGACCAACGGCAACAGTCTTGGCATTAACGGGTTCGGGCGCATCGGTAAACTCACCCTCTGGCACCACATAGCCAGAAAATTTTTTAAGGAGATCGTCGTGAATATCGGCCGGGAGGCCGGCACCTCATTGGACGATATCGCCCATTATCTGGAACGGGACTCGAGCTATGGTCGGTTGGCATGTTATCTCCATGGCCACCGGGGAGGGGATATCATCGAGGAGATTGACGAGTCCAGCAGTTCGATCCAGATCGACGGTATCCGGGTTCGATTCCTGAGATCCCACCGCAGCCCGGCAGACATCGAATGGCGCGCCAACAGCGCCAGGCTCGTGGTAGACACCACCGGTCGGTTTCTCGATCCAACGCTCCCGGGGGATCATGGGAGCGGGGCCTTGCGGGGACACCTCGATGCAGGAGCCGAAATCGTGGTGCTATCGGCGCCCTTCAAGATCAATGACAAAGGCCGCCCCATGCCGGAAGATGCCGTGACCACCGTGATGGGCATCAACGGAAACGATTTTGACCCCAGGCGCCATCGACTGGTGTCAAACGCTTCCTGCACAACGACCTGTTTGGCGCACATGATGAAGCCCCTGCTCGATCATTTCGGCCCCAAAAAGATTCTTTCCGCGTCCATGGCCACGGTTCATGCCGCCACCGGTTCCCAAGCCGTCCTGGATCGTCTGCCCAAAACCGGAGCCGCCGATCTGCGTAAAAACCGCAGCATCATGAACAATATCATTCTGACGACTACGGGCGCCGCAAAGGCCCTTCTTTTGGTCATCCCGGAGATGGAGGAAATCGGATTCATCGCAGAATCCGTCCGGATTCCTACGGCCACCGGATCCCTTATCATTCTGGTGCTGGACCTACAGGACGATCCCCCTGGTGGGACGATCCGTCGGGACGTGATCAACGATATATACCGACAGGCCTCGGATCTTGACCCCAACCGGTACCTTCGGTTTTCCCAGAAGCAGAACGTGTCCGGAGATATTGTCGGGGTGCCGAAGGCCGCCACCATTATCGAAGGGCACGAAACCCATACCCGAACGGCCGAAATATCCCTCAACCTAGACAAAATCCCCGGCATACCGGAGAGTGTCGCCGCCTCGGTGAAGGACCAGGTGGTGAGAATTCCCATCACCCAGGCGGTCATCTACGGCTGGTATGACAACGAGATGGGCAGTTATGTGAATATGTTGGGGGATCGCACGGTGACCATCGCCGAAATGATGTCCTGACCGTGCGTGACCCGTGTGGCGTCCCTTACTCCTCGGAGCAGACGGCCAATACCGGGCATGAGGCCCGGCGGACGATGCGGTCGGTGGTGGATCCGATAAACAAAGAACCGATTAGCCCTCGGCCGCGGACCCCCATAACAATCAGATCCACCTCGCGCTCCTCCCCGTAGCGGATCAATTCGTCTTCGGGCCTGCCTTCAAGGAGGGCGATTTCCGGTATGCACCAGTGTCGGGCATCCTCAGGGATCTGTTGGTCGAGTTTGTCCATGAGCATCTGCCGGATGTCGTCTCGAAGCGTCATTTCCAGGGCTTCCCCTGTTTTCATCAAATCCAGATAGGTTGGCGGCTCAATGACGTGGACCAGATGGAGTTCTGCCTGGAATTCCTGGGCAAGGCTGACGGCGTGGCGATTGGCCAGTACCGAATCCGGAGAGAAATCGCAGCCTACCAGGATCCGTTGAAATCGAAATTCACCGTCCAGGGGCAGTCCGATGGGCTCTTGACCTCGCCTCACCACCAGAAGCGGGCAGGGCAGGATGTGGATCAGCCGTTCGGTAACCGAACCGATCAGAACCCGTTTGATACCGCTATGACCCCGGGTGGCGGCCAGGGCCACGTCGATGTGTTTCTCTCTGGCAATCTTGGCAATTTCGTCCGCCGGGTTGCCCGCGGCGATGGTTGATTCCCACTGCACGTTCTGACCCTCCATGATCTCATTGATGCGTTCCCTGGCGTACATCTCGCTCCGGTCCAGATACTCTTTGGGCTCGATATAGGCCTCGCCGTACATGGAGGGAGAAGGGAGGTCCACCACATGACAAATCGTCAACCGGGCCTCAAACTCCCTGGCCAGGGCGATACCGTAGACGATAGCCGGGTAGGAGGTGTCGGTCAGGTCGGTACCGCAGAGAATGTGACGGGGGTGTAATCTCATGGGAGGGCTCCTTCGGTTGAAAGGTTCGGAGGGGAGATTCCGTTCAACCCAGGGGGAGGATCAACGATTGGCGGATACCGGCGGGGGATGAGGTTCTATAGGGACACCACTAAAATAGAAACGCACCGTTGATCTGTCAAACGGCACCCATGTCTAAAATGGGGGCTTTCCCCTGATAGCTCAGGGGAGTTCAGGGCTGCTTGAGATGGCACTGGCCGCACATGACGGGCAGGAGGCGCTGGTCGGTCTCGACGGCTTTTTCGTGGCAGCCTTTGCATTGAAGGTGAAAGGCCGAGGCCAGAGACACCGGATTGGTGCCGGGGGCGATGGTATGGCAGTCGGCGCATGGCTGCCCTTCGCCTCCGATATTGGCGCCGTAATCGTCGTAATCGTGGTGGCAGCGCTGACATTCTGTCAATTCGCTGTGGCGTTCGTGCTCGAATATGACTTTCGAACGGCTGTGAGCGATTCCATCGCCCATGGACAGGGTCATGACCTCATCCTGTGCCCCTGCTGTGACGGCGAACAGGAGGAGTCCGAGGCCTGCAATGATCGATAGGGCTGGTTTCATGGTGCATTGGCTCCACATTCGGGGTCGGTTGCGCTCAACCATCGGAAATGGCGAGGGCTATACGTCCTTTGGCTTGAATTTGTCGGGCAGAATCATCATCTCAACGATCAGTTCCTTGAAAGACAGGACCTTGATATCCAGACCATATTCTTCCCCAAGATCGTTGACCTGATCGAAACAGTTGTGGCAGGGAGCGATAACGACTGTGGCACCGGTCTCCCGGATCTGCTCCGCTTTTACCTTTCCGTTGGCAATACGGATCGGCTTGTAGTCAGGCCCCATGGGAAGAATCCCCCCACCGCCCCCGCAACAGTGGTTGTGCTCCCGGTTCGGGGACATCTCCCGATAGTCTTCGCAGAGGTAGCCGATCAATTTACGCCCGATCTCCCAGAGCCCACCGTTTCGAGACACGTTGCAAGGATCTTGATAGGTGACCGGTTCCTTGAGCTTTTTGGCGGGATCGATAGCGATCCGGCCATCCCGAACCAGCTCGTAGAGGAGTTGGATGGAATGGACAATGTCGACGGGAGGCTGTCCATCCGTGTAGCCGGCCATGTATGGCCCCTCAAAGGCCAGGGACCGGAAGGCGTGGCCGCATTCGGTGATGAGGATTTTCTGGCAGCCGAGTTCCCGGGCCATGTCGTAGACATTTCGCACCTGCTGTCCCCCCACCGCGCGGTTGCCGGCGAACATGGGCAAGTTGGTGCAGTCCCACCCGAAGGTTGGCAGGGTCCAGCTCACTTCGGCGACCGAAAAGATAATGGCGGCCAAGCCCAGTTCCTGGGGATAGAAAACCGGCTCCCGGGGGTTGATGGTGTACATGTAGGTGGCCCCCTTCTGATCGATGGGGATGGTGATGCCGCTGTAGTCGTCTTCGGTCTCCTCGACCATCCACTCACAGGTGTCCAGCAGCTCCTCTTTGGGCAGGTCCATGTGGTTGCCGCTTTTTTGGCAATTGTCGGTGAAGAAGGCCAGCTTGTCCGGTACGACGCCCTGGGAATAGCAGACGTGTCGACCCAGGCTGATCAGCGTGGCGATATCGATGCCGAACGGACAATACATGGAGCATCGCTTGCAGGTGGTACAGTGGTACCACAGGGGAGGGAGGCACTTTTCCAGGAACTCCCTGTCCACCCGTCCTTTGCGGCGATACATTTCGCCGATCGTGGATTTGAACTTGTAGGCGGGGCTCAGGGTCGGGTCATTGTCATTGGAGAGATAGACAAAACAGCTTTCCGCGCAAAGACCGCAGCGGGAGCACAGGTTGAGCCATGTCCTCACCCGGGCACTGTCGTTGACGCTCAAGATGTGTTGTATGGTTTTCACATCAACGGGTTGTGGCGCCCCGTTGTCGCTGTCGTCGTTGGATTCCCTCGTTGTCATAGATCATACGCTCCAGAATCGTGTGGCGGTTACCAGGAGACAGCGCCGCGACGCCCGCCCATTTCAAAGCCGATGAATGCTCGGGTAAAAAAGAACAGCACCATGTGGCCCAGTTTGGTCAATGGGATCAGGACCAAGAGCAATTCTGCGGAAAGGATATGGACGATCATCATCACCTCGTAAGGGCCCCAGTGGTGAAAAGCCATCACCCCGGTGACAAAGGGGAGGAGGGTCAGCGCCAGAAGGGTATAATCCCATCCCGTCGTCAACAGTCTTACTTCCGGTCGGATTAACCGCCGGATCAGCAGCCCGGCGCCTGCCAGAACCACCAGGACGGAAAGGGCGTCGGCCAGTGGGTCCGGCAACGACCAGAGCCGGAATCCGAATGCTTCCTCCAGCATAATGTTGTGGGCGTCCAGAAAAATGGGGACCAGCAGAAGGGGAATGTGAAAGGCGAAGACCAGCAGGGTGAACACCGGCTGAAGACGCATTGCGGCGCTGCCCATGGGAATCATCCACTGAATGATGGAACGGATCCCCCAGCCCCAATGGATGTGGTTATAAAACACCCGGTCGCGCTCACGGCTCAACCCGTAGAGGTAAGCGATACGCATCAGCATGCCACCGCAGAATAGGATGAATGCAATCCACAGGGCCGGCCCGGTCAGAAATGCATATAGGCGGTTCATAGTCTTCCTTCAGGTGGTCGTGGAGGATTGATCCCTCCGGATTTTGGGACAGGCGTTATCGCGAGGCGATGTAGCCCGCCATCGGCTTGATTAAAAGGAATGACAAGAATGCCTTCATAGCATAAATGGGGAGGTGAATCCACATGGGAGGCGGGCGTCAAGGGATGATAGGGAGGGCGCTTCGACGCCATAGGGGAGGAACTGCCGGGTTTTCCGGTGGGCCACCATTGTCCGGAACCTCGGTGGAACGTCTCAACTGGCCAGAATCTGGCCCACTTTCTCTGAGAGGGTGGCGATGTCGAAGGGTTTTTGAATGAACCCCCGACAACCCTGGCGACGAAGGGACTCCACCTGCTGGTTGTAATCATACCCGCTGGTCAAGATGACCTTTACCTCCGGGTTCAATTGATGAAGATGCCGGTAGGTTTCGCTGCCGTCCATTTCGGGCATTATCAAGTCCAGAATCACCAGGTCGATTCGGTCCTGGTTGGAACGGAAGATCTCAAGGGCCTCTTTTCCGTTCCGTGCGGCGAATACGCTGTAGCCGATTTCCTTCAGCCCCTCACAGGTGATATCCAGAATAAATGGCTCGTCGTCGACGACGAGGATGGTCCCGGTGCCCCGGATCGGCCTGTCCGGGGCGGCGTTGAGGGACGTCAGGGGTTTGTCCGATGCGGGAAGGTAGATGCAGAATGTAGTCCCCTGCCCCTTGCGGCTGTTGACCTGGATCGTGCCGCCGTGGTTCTTGATGATGCCGTAGGCTGAGGTCAGTCCCAGACCGGTTCCCCGGTATTTGTCCTTTGTGGTGAAAAATGGATGAAAGACTTTCTGCTTTACCGCCTCGTCCATTCCTTCCCCGGTGTCGCTGACCGCCACTTTCACATATCTTCCCGCCGGTATCCCGCTCGACTGAACCAGGTGGTCCTTTAAAATAACGTTGCAGGTCCGGATGGACAGGGTACCGCCGCTGGGCATGGCATGCCAGGCGTTGACAAACAAATTGAGCAGCACCTGTTGAATCTGGCTGGAATCCACTTCGGTGGTCCAGATTTGTTTGAGGCCCGTGGTGTCAACGGTTATTTCCCGTTTGGCCCGGCCGAAAAGTTGAGCGGTTTTGGTCACCAGATCGTTCAAGTTTTCTGGTTTTACCGTGCCTTTTCGACTCCTGGCAAAATCAAGAAGTTGTCGTGTGAGACCCGCGCCGTCTTTGATGCACTGCTCAAGGTTGACGAGCTTCTTCATGGACGGATGGTCCGGATCGGATTTGAGCAGGAGCAGGGAGATATTGCCCTGCATGGCCATCAGGATATTATTGAAATTGTGGGCGATGCCCCCGGCCAGGGTTCCGACGGCTTCTAGACGCTGTGCTTCCTGCAGCTGTTGCTCCAGTTTTTCCTTGCCCTCTTCGGTCTTCCTGCGGGCCGTGATGTCGCGAATCAGTCCCCGAAAGCCGACGGGCGAATCGTTCTCTATGATCAAGGATGCTGCCACCTCCAGGATCATGGTGCGGTTTTCATCTTTCATTGTAAGACTCGGGAAGATGGCGTGGCAGCCGCTCCGGTAGATGCCCGCAAAGAACCTTACCAACTGTCTGGCCATTTCCGGGGAGAGAAATCTTCTGAAAGGTTTGCCCACTATACGGTCGGCATCGATACCGGTAATCCGGCAGAGGGTCGGGCTGACATACCGCAGATGGCCCTTGAGGTCTGCCTCGAAAAAGCCTTCCTCGATGCTGTCGAGAAGGGACTGGTATTTTTGTTCCGTCGTCCTTACGGTTTCTTCGGCTTGCTTGAGACGGGTGATGTCGATACCGACCCCTCTCAACCCATTGTAGACGCCCCCCTTCATGATGGGACGGCTGAAAGAACGGACCCACCGGTAGCCGTGGTGTTTATGGATCAGGCGATACTCCGTGCTTCGGAGGTTATCGGACCTGATATTCCCGTAGGCCTTCATGACCCTTTCTCTGTCGTCGGGATACACCGCGTCCAGAAAATGCTGACCGTGGTAGGCAGAGGGGCTGAAAGCGGTGTACTTTTCGATGGTTGGGCTGATATAGGTCACCCTGCCATCGGTATTGACGGAGAAGATGACCGCATCGATATCTTCCACCAAGATCCTGAACTTCTCACGGCTTTCCATCGTTCGTTTGAGCAGCGCAATGGATTCCGAAAGCTTTCGCTCCAGGCGTCTGCACTTTTCAGCCTGTGCTTCCAGTGCGTTTTTCAGTGCGTCGATATCGGCGGCATTTTTATGGGAAGCGTCCATCATCAATAGTCGTATCGGTCCTTTACAGGTGATCCATTACCCGTCAATACTGCTACCCGGGTTTTTTTTCAATCCTTTGGCCAGCACCCGTGGGACCGGCGGTGAGGGAATAGGCAATCGGCTTTTCAGGCCGGCGCGGCCATTCGGGGCCAGGGTCGATTTTGACGTTGCAATTTGACGGCCCTTCTCCTATCTTGCCGGTGTCTTTTTGTTCAAAGGGCCTAAAAAGTCATCTGGCTGACTCCCCCGTCCCCTCATGGGCCGGATTGGAGAATGAAGCGATGGGTATCAATGGCGCCATATCCTTATGACGCCATTCTTATAATGAAAGGTCCGGTATTGTTCCGCAAGGGGCCGGAGGCAGCGGTCGGTTTCGCAGCGGCAATCCAGGATAAGGCGCCATTTGTTCGGAACGATAGTCAATGCCATCGCCATTATTGCCGGAAGCCTCATCGGACTGCTTTTTCGCAAAGGCATCCCCGAAAAGGTGAACCAGACCGTTATCCATGCCGTGGGACTGGCGGTCATCCTCATCGGGTTAAAAGGGGCATTGGGGACCGAGAACGTGCTGCTGGTGATCGGCAGCCTGGTTGTCGGCGGCACCATCGGTGAACTGGCCGGCATTGAGGGCGGACTCGAAGCCTTGGGACGCTGGATTGGACACCGGTTCGGTTCGACGACCGACGACGGCATTGCCAGGGGATTCGTTACCGCAAGCCTGATATTCTGTGTTGGGGCCATGGCCATTGTGGGATCGCTGGAAAGCGGCCTGACGGGGAACCACCAGACCCTATTCGCCAAATCCGTGCTCGACGGCATCACTTCGATCCTGTTCACTGCGAGCTTGGGTATCGGCGTCCTTTTCTCCGCCTTTCCCGTGTTTTTCTACCAGGGGACCATCACTTTGGCCGCCGGTGCCATCAAACCCCTGTTAAATCCCGAGGTGATTGCCCATTTGTCCTCGGTGGGGGGACTGCTGATTGTGGCCATCGGAACGAATCTACTCGGGATGACCCGTATCCGAATCGGAAACCTCCTGCCGGCCATCCTGATGCCACTCCTGTATGCGCTGGTTTACCGCTTTTTTTTCTAACCCATCCGGAAGCCCCGGTCGACGTCGCTGGAAAGGACGATGACCGGTCCCGCATCGGACCAAAGGGGTTGCCTATCTTTCGATGATTGGGCTATAAGGGTCCTCCCCGTGGTCAGAACGTGATCAGAGGAACGGCGCTTTCTTCAAGGTCGAGATAACACTCCGAAGCGACGCAAAGCCAATGCATTACGAGGGAAATATCATTCGTCCTCCCAGCGAAGCAGGCAGTATTCTGCTCCAGGCCACCGTCGGGTGCTCCCACAACCGGTGCGGGTTTTGCGGCTCCTACAGGGGGGAACGGTTCAAGATCAAGCCGGATTCCGTCATCGATGCCGATATCGCCTTTGCGGCGACCCATTGCCGTCGCCAGCGCCGGGTGTTTATCTGCGACGGCGATGCCCTCATCATTCCCCAGAAGCGTTTGCTTCGAATTCTCAAAGCCATTCGCAGCCAGTTGCCTTGGGTGACCCGGGTCGGGCTCTACGGAAATACGAAAAGTATCGACCTGAAATCCAGTGAAGAGCTGTCGGAACTGGCATCTTGGGGACTTGGCATCGTTTATATGGGTCTCGAGTCCGGCGACGACGTTACTCTCCACGCGATCTGCAAGGGGGCGAACAGCGGAAAAATGATTGCCATGGGCCGTAAAGTCCGGTCTGCTGGTATACGGCTTTCCGTCACTGTGTTGTTGGGGGTGGCCGGCATCGAACGCTCCGACATCCATGCCAGGGAAACCGGCCGTGTACTCACCGAGATCGATCCTGAGTTCGTGGGGGCGCTCAGCCTGATGCTGATTCCAGGGACCCCCATGTTCGAAGCCCAACGCTCCGGCCGGTTCACGCTGCCGGGCCCGGAGGTCATGTTGAAAGAACTGCGATCCCTCATCGAAGCAACCCATATGACCCGGGGCCTCTTTCATGCCAACCATGCCTCCAACTACCTTCCCATTCGGGCCCGCATGCCCAAAGACAAAGACCGGACGCTGGCGCTGCTCGACCAGGCGCTAACGGGTGCCATCGCCCTCAAACCGGAATATTTGAGGGCCCTCTGACCCTGGGTACGAACGAACCGTTTGCCGAGCAACCATGCAGGCGGGGTCCTCCAGTTTTAAAAAGGAGAGAAGACATGACGGAACAATCGGAGGCCGGCAGGCCCCAGTTGGATCAACTCTGCATCAATACCATTCGAACCCTCTCGATGGATGCCGTCGAACGAGCGAAATCAGGCCATCCCGGCGCCCCTTTAGGTCTTGCCAGCGTGGCTTTTGTGCTCTGGAACCGCTTTCTGTCCCATAATCCCAAAAATCCCTTTTGGGCCAACCGGGACCGGTTTGTTCTTTCCGCCGGCCATGCCTCTGCGTTGCTCTACAGCCTCCTTCACCTGACCGGCTACGACCTGTCCCTTGACGACCTCAAACAGTTTCGTCAATGGGGAAGCAAAACTCCCGGCCATCCTGAATTCGGTCATACCCCCGGGGTTGAAACCACCACCGGCCCCCTGGGCCAGGGGATTGCTAACGCCGTAGGAATGGCGATGGCCGAGCGGCATTTGGCCGCGGTTTTCAATCGGCCCGATCTCGACATCGTCGATCACTTTACCTATACCATTTGCGGCGACGGGGATCTGATGGAGGGGATATCGGCTGAGGCCGCTTCTCTGGCGGGCCATTTGAGACTTGGCCGGCTGATCTGTCTGTACGACGACAATGGGATTACCATCGAAGGGGCGACGGATATCGCTTTTACCGAGGATGTGGCCATGCGCTTTTCCGCCTATGGGTGGCAGGTGCTAAAGGTGACGGACGGAAACGACCTCGATGCCGTTGCGGGGGCCATCGCCGAGGCCAGACAGGAGCTGTCCCGGCCGTCGATCGTCATCGTCAAGACCCAGATTGCATACGGGAGTCCCAATAAACAGGGAACGGCCGATGCCCATGGCGCCCCCCTTGGAGAAGATGAGGTTGCCAGGACCAAAGCCTTCCTGGGATGCGCCCCTGATGCGGATTTCTGTGTCGTGGATCCCGTGTCGGACGAATTCTCCAAAGGGGTCGAGCGGGGTGCGGCCGCCGAAAAGGCGTGGGAGGAGACCTATCGCGCCTATGCCGAGCAATACCCGGATATGGCCGCTTCCTGGCGGCAGGCCATGGCAGGCGAACTGCCGGGGGGGTGGGAGGAGGAGCTGCCCAGGTTCGACTCTTCGGATGGCCCCATCGCCACCCGTGGGGCCAGCGGACAGGTGCTCAACGCCATCGCCGGCCGGGTGCCTCTGCTCATGGGCGGCTCGGCAGACCTGGCGCCATCGAACAAGACCTTTATCAACGGGTCGCCGGAATATCAACCACAGAGCTACCACGGGCGTAACATCCGCTTCGGTGTCAGGGAGCATGCCATGGGGGCGGTGCTCTCGGGAATGGCCCTCCACGGCGGTATCCGTCCCTTTGGGGGTACATTCCTGGTGTTCGCCGATTACCTGCGTCCGTCGATCCGTCTCGCCGCCATGATGAAGCTGCCGGTGATCTACGTTTTTACCCATGACAGCATCGCTGTTGGAGAGGACGGGCCCACCCACCAGCCGGTGGAGCATCTGGCCAGCCTTCGAGCCATTCCGGGCCTCAAGGTGATCCGACCCTGCGATGCCGCCGAGACCGTGGAGGCATGGCGACAGGCGATGGACTCCGTCGACGCCCCCGTTGCCCTGATTCTGAGTCGTCAGAAACTGGACGTGTTGGATCGCAGCGCTCTGGCTGCGGCCAGTGGGCTGTCAAATGGCGCATATGTGATCGACGACTCCGACGGGACACCGGCGCTGATCTTGGTGGCGACCGGTTCCGAGGTCCATTTGGCCCTGAAGGCCAAAGCCGTGCTTGCTGAAAAAGGCCATTCGGTTCGGGTGGTCAGCTTGCCCAGCTGGGAGCTTTTCGAGGCCATGCCCGATGACTACCGGGAATCGGTCCTTCCCCATGCAGTGCAACGGCGGCTCGTCATCGAAGCGGGAATCTCCATGGGGTGGGAGTCCTATGCCGGAAGCGACGGCAGGATCATCTCCATGAAAGGGTTCGGGGCCTCTGCGCCGGGGGGAATGGTATTGGAGGCCTTTGGATTCACTGTGGATCATGTCGTCGACACCGCGCTGTCGATGCTGACGGCGTAACCGCCGAACCCAGTGAAGATCCCTGTCCTCGACTGAACCGCTGGCGGTAAAAGGGGCCTGGTCACTCCTGTGCCCCATGGAAGCAGGCGATAAACGGAAGCGCCCGTTTACGGAGACCCGTCCATGCCACCCCCCGAATCCCTGTTTGAAATGCCTTTTCTCCGACGGATGTTGTTGACCCTCGTATGCTTAGGGGTCGCGGCTGCAGGGGGGGCGCTCGTCAATGGGGCTGAGGCGGCTGATCCCCCTCCCTCCCTGCTTTCCAGTATTCAGGTGGCGGGTCCTCTCAGCTTCTGCGGGGAATCCGTCCCCATCGAGGACCCGGAGGTGCTGGAGCGCCTCGAAAAAGAACTGATGATCTCCCCCTTTGGGACCGCCCCCAGGTGCTGCTCTGGCTGAAGCGGTCCCGGCGCTACTTTCCCATCATCGAGGCCGCTCTCAAAGAAAACGGTCTTCCCGATGATTTGAAATACCTGGCGGTTGCCGAAAGTGCATTGCGGCCCCATGTGGGATCGCCGCGGGGAGCGGTGGGATTCTGGCAGTTCATGCCGGAGACCGCCCGCCGCTTTGGTCTGAGGGTGGACCGCAGCATGGACGATCGTCGCAGCATCATCAAATCCACGGCGGCAGCGGTCAGATATCTGGCAACACTCTACGAGGACCTCGAAGGGTGGGCCCTTGCCGCTGCGGCCTTCAATATGGGGGAAGAGGGGCTGAAGGCGGAGATTCTGGCCCAGGGCCTGACGGATTATTATCGCCTCTATCTCCCCCTGGAGACCCAGCGCTACTTGTTCCGTGTGGTGTCGGTGAAGCTGATTTTTCAATCGCCTGAACGGTATGGGTTTCTATTGGGTGAGAACGACTATTATCCCCCCCTTTCCTTCGAGCCCATCGACGTCGAGTGTCCAGAGGAGACCCCGCTGACGGTGGTGGCCCAGGCAGCCGGAACGGATTTCAAGCGGTTGAAGGATCTCAATCCCGAGATCCGTGGGCACTACCTCGAGAAGGGCCGGCACCAAATCTTCGGTCCGGCAGGATCGACCAGTGGGTTCGAGGGGCGTTTTCGCGTGGCGTTCAAGGCCTGGATACGGGATCGTCAGGAGCGGATCTATGTGGTTCAGGCCGGCGACAGTCTGTCCACCATCGCCGACCAGTTCGAGGTTCCGCTGCCGGCGCTGCTGATTTGGAACCGGATCGATGCCTCGAAACCCATCCATCCCGGGGACCGGCTGGTCATCTATCGTGGGGCTGGGGGGATCCGGTAACGGACCCGCGCCGGCGGGGGCTTCGGGCAGCGGATTCCACTCATGGCCCGGGATCGGTGGTGGGAAGGACGATCTTGCGCTTGTCGGGCGTCGGGTGGGGGCGGAACAAAATCACCGTGTGACCCACCATGCCCGCCACGGTGCTGCCGGTTTCTTTGCAGATCTCCGCCGACAACAGGGTCTTCTCCTCTTTTCCCTTGTGCTCGTTGAACCTCACCTTGATCAATTCATGGGCGTTCAAGGCATCGTCGACGAACCGCACCAGTTCCTCGCTGACACCCTTTTGGCCGACCAGGACGATCGGCTTGAGGCCGTGAGCCCGCCCCCTGAGATAGCGTTTCTGAAATCCCTTCAGTTCACTCATGGAATGGGACATCCTCCGTTTCTGGATAGGGTCACATCGGGTCGACCCTTATTTTCATGGCGAGCGAACGGCCTTCGGTGCCTTGGGCAGACTTCAGGACCGCTCGGGTCAAGGCATCGGTTTGGGTCTCGGACCCGGCCACCTCGATCCATAGGCCAAGGGGAATGGTCAGGGATGTCTGGGCATCAGTAAAGGGCTGCACCCGTTTAGAGCCTGAGCGGGTAACAAAGCGGACGGTCGGCGAGAGATCCAGGCGCGCCTGCTTGCCGACCACCATCAGTTCCACATAAAATCCGGTCCCCACCTCTTTAAATTCAACGCCCCTGGCGATCATGCCTTTCCGGCGGCAGATATGCTCCCATTCACTGCGGTAGGGAACGTCCCTTCCCACCATAATGGTGGCCGATCCTCCGGAATCAAGAACCACCGAATAGTCGCCGGATTGAAGGGTCCTCTGGCGCTGAAAGCCACCACGGACCCGGACGCCGTCCTCTGGACCGGGTGACCCGACTTCGATCGATCCCTCGTCGGTTTCCACCCGACCATCGGCTTCCACCGCGGTTTCTTCGTTTGAAGCCTCCGCCGACACCTGGAGGGCCACCCTGAAGCGCTTCACCGGCTGATCGATCTGGCGGATGAGTCTCTGAATGGTCCGAACCCGGTCAGGGGTGTCCACGATGACGATGCGGTTGGATCGCGAGTCCGCCGACACGTGACCTTCAGGGCCACTGAGGGGGCGGAGCAGGGGCAGAAGGTCTCTAGCCGTTCGATGAACGACCGGGACGATTTCCACCACGGGTTCCGGAACCGGACCGGCCGTTGCCTGCCAGGCAAGGGTCATTACCGTCACCGTAACCCATATGAAATTCACCAGCCGGCGTACGGCTGGCCAAGCTCTGGAAACCCTTGACGGGGCGGGCGATGTCCGATAACGCTTCATGGGTCTATTCCCCAGGATCGACGGCGCTATGATCCAGGGTCATTTCCTCCTCTCGGGGGTTACCACCGGTATCCACCATAAGTTCTGGCTGCCGGCTCTTTCGTGGTGGAAATTATGCAAGAACCCGACCTTTTGCCCAGTGGTCGGCACGATAGGCTCCAAAAAAAGCCGCCGCCGGATGTCGAGACCGATGCAGTGCATGTGCGTTCGGTAAGGATGGGTTCGATCTAAATCCGAAGAAGCGATGGGTCGACATGATAGCCTCGGGCGCTTGGTCGGTCAACCGGCCGACCCCGGTCCCGGGGGGAACGGTTTGGCAATGGCGGAAACAGATGGGTGCCCTTCCCGAGGAATTCCACGCCAGGTACCGAACCTTCAGGTCAGGGCCTCTCGGATGCGTTCCATTGCCCTTCGAACGTTGTCACGGCTGTTGAAGGCGCTGATCCTGATGTAGCCGTCGCCGCAACGCCCGAAGCCGGGTCCCGGGGTGCAGACGACCCCCGCCTGGCTCAAGAGCAGATCGAAAAAGGTCCAGGCATCCCGACCGCTGTCGATCCAGATGTAGGGCGAATTCTCTCCCCCCACGAAATCGAATCCAAGGGCTTCCATTTCCCGGCGGACGATGGCGGCATTTTCGAGGTAACCGTCGATCAGGGTTTTGATCTGAACTTTGCCCTCTGGGCTGTATGCGGCGGCCGCTGCTTTCTGCACCGGAAAGGAGACGCCGTTAAACTTGGTGGTATGGCGACGGTTCCAGAAACCGTGCAGGGAATGGGCATGACCGCTTTTGTCCCAGATCTTGACGTCCTTCGGAACCACCGTAAACGCACATCGGGTGCCGGTAAATCCCGCAAGCTTCGAAAAGCTTCTAAATTCGACCGCCACCTCCCTGGCGCCCCTGATCTCGTAGATGGAGTGGGGCAGCCGGTCGTCCCGGATGAACGCCTCGTAGGCGGCGTCGAAGAGGATCAGCGCCTTGTGATGCCGGGCATAGTCCACCCATTGCGCCAGCGCTTCCTTGGTGATGGTGGCTCCCGTGGGGTTGTTGGGGAAGCATAGATAGATCAGATCGACCGGCGCTTCCGGCAGCGACGGTATGAATCCGTTCTCCCGTGTGCTCTCCATGTAGACGATGCCCTCGTAACGGCCGTCATGAAATGCGCCTGTTCGCCCTGCCATGACATTGGTGTCGAGGTAGACCGGATAGACCGGATCGGGGATGGCCACCCGGATGTCTTCCGAAAAAAGCTCCTGGAAATTACCGGTGTCGCATTTGGACCCGTCGCTGATGAAAATTTCGTCCGGGGATATGTCCGCGCCCCTGGTATGGAAATCGTCTTGAGCAATCCGTTCCCGAAGGAAGGGATAGCCCTGTTCCGGACCGTAGCCCCGAAAGGTTTTGGCATCGGCCATTTCATCCACCCCTTCATGAAATGCCTGGATACAGGCAGCGGGCAGGGGATGGGTGACGTCGCCGATGCCGAGCTTGATCACCTCCACATCCGGGTTCTCGGATTGGAAGCCTTGAACCCGTTTGGCGATTTCACTGAAGAGATAGGAAGATTGGAGTTTGAGATAGTTTTCGTTGACTCGAATCATGAGATGTTCCTTTTCCAAATGGCGTTGTTGAGATCGCCGGTCGCAGATGGCGTTCATTTATCCCGTCGCCTTCAGCCCCCATCGGGGGGGCAGGACGGCCGGCAGCGGCCCGGATCGGTTGTCGATCAGGCGGGCTCCGGGTCCCTGATGGGAATTCGTGCCGTTTCCTTGTGGGTGGCCAGGGCGATGTGAGAGATGATGGAGCCGATGCCCGGTATGGAGCGGATCCGCTTCCGAAGTAGTTCGTCGAGCTCGTGGGGATCCTGGGCCCTGATCTTGACGAGGAAGCCGTCTTTTCCTGCAATGAAATGGACTTCCTGGACCTCGTCGATGATAGCGAGGGCTCGGCCGATCTCCCGTTGATCCGCCGAGGGAGCAATCCCGATAACGAGGAAGGCAACCAGATTAAATCGAAACCGTTCGGGATTTAGCCGAACCTCGTAGCCATCGATAACGCCTTGGTTTTCCAGTTTCCGGATGCGCTCCAGAACGGCGGAAGGAGCCATTCCCACCTGTCTGGCCACCTCGACGTTGGGTATCCTGGCCTTTTCCTGAAGAATTTTCAGAATTTTAAGGCCTATATCATCAATCATTCTATTTATCTCCTTTAATATAGAATAATAGTTGCATTTTTAACTATTGTCAAGAATGTAATTCGGTGAGTAGGTTCGGGTGTCAGAGAGGACCGGCCATTGTCCGAAAGGGGTCAGCCGCGCCGACCTTCCGGGAAAGATCTCTCCCGGATGCTCTTGCCGGGGAAGGTGGCCTTGATTTGCCTGGTCAGGGTGCGGTCTCTCATTCGGGACCGAGCTGCTTCTGTAGATCGAAAAACGCCGCCTGATTCAATGCCCGGTAGCGTTCCTGGTGGCAGGTGAGAATGACGATCTGAAGGCGGTCTGAAGCCTCTTCCAGGAGGTCTAACATTCGGGACAGCCGGCCTGTGTCGGTCGCATTGAGAACATCGTCCAGTACCACCAGCTGACGTTCGGATGCGGCTAGGACTTGCCCCAAAGCGAGGCGTGCAATGAGAAAGAGCTGCTCCTGCTCGCCGCCGGAGAGGTTTGTCCAATCAACCGTCTCCGGGGTGATCTCGGGGTGGACCCCGGCGGGAACGAAGGATTCGGTGAGGCGGACAGAGCCCAGGCGGGGACCCACGATGCGGGACAGCATTCGGGTAGCGGCGCGCTCTACCGGCTCCGCAACGGCAGAAAGCATTTCCGCCTTGCAGGCCGTGACCGTGCCGTAGAGAAGGTTGATGGCCTCCGAGCGCAGGGTCTCGCGGCGGATCGATTCATCGAGAATCGCCAGGTTCTCCTGGGATTCGGACAGCTTGGAGTAGGTTCCCTCGGCGGCAAGGGTCGAGAGACGGCCGGCAGCGGCGTTTTCCTCGTCCCGGGAGGCCAGTTCGTCGGTTTCCAGTGCGTCCAATTGTTTTTCGAGTGCTTGAAGCGATTTCCCGGGATCGGCAGTGAATGCCTTCAGTCTCCTTTCACATTGATCGGCCCTGGTTTTCGAGGCCTCCCACGCCATGAGGGCCTCCGTTCTGGCCGACGTCATCGCGTCGATAGACTGCTGTCCATCCGTCAGGTCCTTGAGGCGCGCCTTTGCCCTGTCGAGGTTCAGGCGGTCGTTTTTCAGGGCGGCGGTGGTTTCCGTCAGCCGCCTTTCGATGGTTAGAAGGGATGCGCGTGCAGTCTCCCAGTCATTTTCAGCGCTGTCAACGGCCTCTTCAACGGTTTTGCGCTGTCGGTCGAAGGCGCTCTGAAGCTGGCTGAGAGCCGGTGGGGTCTTCCCCCAGTCCGGAAACCGCTCTAGTGCGGAGCGGCAGCGAATATCCAGTTCCGCCAGGCCCTGGATGAGTTCATCTCTGGTGGTTCCGTCGAGGAGGATCTCTATCTGCTCATTCAAATGCTGTCTCTGGCGGTCAAGATCCCCTGCTCTGTCCCGCAGAAGCTGAAGCCCCTCGGCATCCTGGGTGCCATAGGGGCGGGTGAGCGTGTCGAGTTGCCGCCTGGAGTCCTGGAGCATCTGCTGATGACTCTCGGCATTGCCTTCGGGGCCGGAGGCGCGGATGACCCCGAACCCGTCGACCACCACTTCGACCTCGGGGGACCCTGAAAAGGTGGTTTCGCTTCCCCTTTCAACCGTTTGCTGGGTTTCGGCCCCGCGCCGGCGCACGGTCGTGGATTGGTCGGTTCGCAGTGTCAGGTGGATCAGGGAGGCTTGAAGGGCGGCTTCCGCTTTGTCCATGGCCCTGTGGGTTTGACGGACCTGACGGATGGTGTTCTCCTCGGGCGCCACCACCTCGGCGCGACGGTCGCCGCACTGTTTCAGATCGGATTCCAGCTGACGGAGCTTTTCAACCTGCGCCGAAAGGGTTTGGCGGTCTTTGGAGTCCGATACGTACCGGCGGGCGGTGTCGACCTCGGAGGAAAGGGTTTCCAGGTCGGAGCGTCGGCGTCGGGCATGTTCAAGGGCTGCTCTGGCGTCATCCACTGCTCTGGCCGAGGCTTTTTGATCCGCCGCGAGCCCGCTTTGGGTCTGGAGTCCGGATTCAACCGATATCCCTGAGCTGTCGATTTCCTCACTGGTCTTTCGGATCATCTCCAATGACCGGTGCAAGGCATCGTAGCGCTCTCGCGCGGCTTTTTCCTCCCGGCGTTTGTGTTCAAGGGCATCCTGGAGCGCCTGCCAGGCCTCCACCTGCCGGCGGGTTTGGTTGACCGTCTCCCGAAGGGCGTCAGCCTGTATCCTCAGTTGCCTTCGCTTCAGGCGGGCATCTTCCACCGCCCGCGAGGCTTCCTCAAACTGCTGTTGTTGAACCAGACACCGTCGATGGGTGTGGGCAGCGGCATCGCGCTGACCCAACAAGCCAGTGAGGGGTGGGGCCTGCTTGCCGGTTTTCATTCTCCCGCCCTTGGTGAAGTGGTCGAGGTAGAGCTCGGCAAGCAATTCCTCGAGGCGGCTTCCCCCCTCTCCGCTGATCTGAACGCCCAGGGCAGATCGGATTTGCCCAGTGACCATCTCCGAGAGGGACTCCAAATGCAACGCCCCCTGGGGTACCCACAGCGCCTGGGCCATCCCCCAGTGTTCCTGCCTGGAAAGCCCCCGGCCAGGCCCTTCCTGAGCGGAGAGAATCTCCCGGATCATGGTGTCGGCGTTCCGGCCATCGGCGAGGGGTCGACAATGTCCCTCCTCGAATCTCGATAGCCGCGACCGGGGGGTGTCGAGAAAGGTTTTTTCCATCCGGTAGGTGACACCGGATTGAGAGAAGTCGATCCGGACGCCGGGTGCCAGGCGCCGACCCCAGGGTCGAACGGCTTCGATGTCCTTTCCCTTGACCTGGTGGGCGTCGAACAGCCCACGGCGCATCGCCTCGAAAAGGGAGGACTTGCCGGTTCCGTTGGGCGCGTGAACCACGTTCAGGCGGTCGCTGAAAGGCCCGATGGCCACGGTGTCAAGAAGGCTTCGCCAGTGGGATACCCGAAGGGCGTGAAGCATCATGGGCGGCTCTTTTCCTGGAGATCGAAGAGCTGGAGCAGCGCCTGGGTGGCCACTGCCCGTTCCTCCTCGGATGCGGATTGGGACGCTATGGCTTTAAGCCGTGACGCGGCTTCCCTGAGAGGCCCCGCCGGCAGAGCGTCGATCCAGTGGTCGTCGTCCGGGGCGGGAGTGAGTCGGCCCGCATCCATCGAACCGAACAGGAATCGGGCGGACAACATCTCTTCGATCCCGCTCAGGGTCTCCCGGTCTTCCATGAACAGGATACCCTCGAGTTGAATTCGCATCAGGGTGTCGCCGGGTACCTCCACCGCGTCTACCGCATTGGCCAGGGCATCCATTGCTCCGGGCTGATCGATGGATCGTCGAAGGGTCTCCCAGGCCAGCCGCCCTGTGGTGATAGCGGTCAGATGCGGGGCCGCGCCGCGTCCGGCGATGTCCACCAGAAGCGCCTTGCCGCTGTCGCGCTCTCCGAATTTGGTGGTTTCGTGAGTCCCAGAATAGGCCATGCGGCACGCACCCTCCTCATCGTCGAACCGGGAGAGGGAATGCCAGTGGCCCAGTGCCAGGTAGTCCAGACCGCTGCGGGCGGGGGCGTCGCGGGGAATCGGATAGTCGGGTTCTTCGGTGGGCAAACCGTCGACGTTGCCGTGGGCCATACCGATGGCAAGCTTGACAGCGCCACGCGCATCGATCCATGTCGTGGGGTCTTTCGAGGCGTATTTTTCCCTGAGAGGGCAGGGGTAGAGAATGCAGTCATCCAGTTCGACAGGTTCCGGCGTGGTGAGGACCGTGACGTTTTTTTTCTCACGCCAGACATGGTGCTCCCAGACCGACCCCGGGGTCAGGGGATCGTGATTGCCCGGGATGATGAAAATGGGCGCTTCGAAGCCCCCAAGAATGTCTCCCACCTTTCGGACGAGGAGCCGGTCCACGGCATTGTCTTCAAAAATGTCCCCGGTGATCATGATCATTCGGCAACCGTGGGCACTGGCCGCCTCGACGACGCGTTCCGCCGCCGCCAGCCGTTCGGCACGCACCCGCCGGGCCGCCGGGCCTGCCGACTCCGCCCTCATGCCGATCTGCCAGTCCGATGTATGGAGGAACCGAAGGGTCATTCCATTCTCCAAAGCCATTCCAGTTGATGCAGTTCTCCAACCACAAGTCAGATGACCATGATAGACTAAAACGATAACAATGAAAACACCTTGATTTTTATGGCTAAACCCATCTATCTTCTTATGGGGATTACCTTTCCACACCCATTCACCTGGAAAATCTATGGCAACTCAAAGGAAACCCGACAATGCATCCCATTGAAAAGGAGGCCTAATCCCTGACAAACGGATGCGCTCCCCCGATGGGAATCGGGTGCTGCCGAACGGCAGCAGCTCCTTTGACCCCATCGCTGCCACCTTGAGGGGGGCTGGGGCGTCGCGGCCGGACATGTGATATCCCACCGACCGTAACGGTAGCAGGCAGTTTGACACTGACGGCGTTTGTTCGGCTCGTCGGTGAGGCCCTGCAGTGCAATAGCATTCATTTGGGACCGGTCTTTGATGGGACGGGGGGCACGGCTCTCTAAAGACGGGTCGACGATATCGATGCGCAGAAATTCCCTATGAACCTCCGTAAAGCGAGGCGTGTCGCTGCAGCCCATGGAGTCGAGCTGCATGACTCGAGTGTCGCCTTGAAACGGCGCCGGAGACTGCTACGCAAAGAAGGCGTCGTTGATAGGCGACCCGGCCGTGTTCGTTTACACGCAACGGTGCCACATCATCGGGGCATTGCTCAAAGATAACCTGGGTATCGGACTAATCACGGGAACGTTGGGTAT
Organism: uncultured Desulfobacteraceae bacterium; assembly: GCA_942491115.1. GTDB lineage: Bacteria > Desulfobacterota > Desulfobacteria > Desulfobacterales > UBA5852 > CALNZV01. Next base: position 101,882 of record CALNZV010000019.1, on the reverse strand, counting down.
CGACGACGCCCATGGTTGCCATCGCCCTCCGGCCCCTCTTAATCGTCTCTCCCCGAAGGATCGGCCGAAACCATTGAAGCGGCCACCCCCTCGGAACGGGATGGATAGGCGGTGATGGCGATATCCTTGTCAGAAAAGAATCAGGGCGGAAAAAAGACTTCTCCGGAAGCAACGGTCGTTGAAACGAATCGGAAGGTTTCTCACTTGGATTCTTGCACATAAAAGAAAAGGGACTGGCCAATTGCGGCCAATCCCTTAATTTTTATGGCTCCCCAGCACGGACTCGAACCGCGGACCCGATGGTTAACAGCCATCTGCTCTGCCAACTGAGCTACTGGGGATCAACTAAAGCAAATCTAATTATACGCTGTTCGGGGCGAAGTCAACAGCTTTTTTGATATCACTGGGGGTCGATTTTGCGAATCCTCAGGCAGAGCTCGTCGAGTTGAACCTTGCCGGTTTCCGCCGGCGCATTGGTAAGCAGACAAGCGGCCCGCTGGGTTTTGGGAAAAGCGATCACGTCCCGGATGGACTGGCGGCCGCAGAGGATGGTCACCAGGCGATCGAGGCCGAAGGCGATCCCTCCATGGGGCGGGGCACCGGATTCCAGAGCGGAGAGCAGAAAGCCGAATTTCTCCTCATAGTCCTCCGGCGCCATGCCCAGGGATTCGAATACCCGTCGCTGAACCCCGGGGTCGTGGATACGGATGCTGCCCCCACCCACTTCAGAGCCGTTCAACACCAGATCGTAGGCCCGGGATAAGGCCGCCAGTGGATCGGTCGAGAGGGTGTCAACATCTTCGTCGAGGGGGGCGGTAAACGGGTGGTGAAGGGCCTGATAGCGCTTTTCGCTCTCATCGTATTCCATCATGGGAAAGCGATCCACCCAGACGAAGTCGAAGCGGCTGTCGTCGATCAGATTCAATTTTCGTCCCAGATGGTTCCGCAGGTAGCCTAGACCGTCGTTGACGATCCGGGGGATGTCGGCCAGGAAGAATACGATGTCCCCGGGGGCCATGTCGATGGCCGCCGCCAGTGCGGCCTTCTCGTCTTCGGTGAAAAACTTGGCGATGGGGGACTGCCACTCGCCATCGGGTTTGACCTTGATCCAGGCCATGCCCTTGGCCCGGTAGACGGCCACGAAATCCGTGAGATCGTCGATTTCCTTTCGGGAAAAACCGGCGCAGCCCTTGGCGTTGAGGGCTTTGACGATCCCTCCTTTCTGAACCGCGGAAGCAAACACCTTGAAGTCCGACCCTCCCACGATGTCCGACACGTCGACCAATTCGAGACCGAACCGGGTGTCGGGTTTGTCCAGACCGTAGCACCCGATCGCGTCTTCATAGGTCAATCGGGGAAAGGGCCTCGGGAGATCGTGATGGAGGACATCTTTGAAAATGGCAGTCATGAGCCCTTCGGCCATGTCCATGACATCCGCTTCGCTCACAAAGGCCATTTCGATATCGATCTGGGTGAATTCCGGCTGACGATCGGCTCGAAGGTCTTCGTCCCTGAAACACTTGACGATCTGATAGTACCGGTCGAAACCGGCGATCATGAGCAGCTGCTTGAAGAGCTGGGGGGACTGGGGGAGAGCGTAGAAGGTTCCGGGAGTCACACGGCTCGGAACCAGGTAGTCTCTGGCCCCTTCGGGCGTGCTTCGGGTGAGTATGGGGGTTTCGACGTCCAGAAATCCGGCATCGTTCAGATACCGTCTTACCGCCGTCGCCGTCCGGTGGCGCACAACCAGGCTCCTCTGGATCTCGGGGCGTCTGAGGTCCAGGTGGCGGTATTTCAGCCGGATGGTTTCCGAGGCGTCCACGCCGTCTTCGATTAAAAACGGGGGGGTCTTGGCGGGATTTAAAATTTTCAGCTTGGAGACCATGACCTCGATGCCGCCGGTCTTTAATTTGGGATTGACCATGCCCTCCGGCCTGGGGTCGACGGTCCCCTTCACGCCCAGAACGAATTCGCTTCGGATGGCCTGGGCTTTTTCGTGAACCGCTGCATCGACTTCCGGGTTGAACACCACCTGGGTGATGCCTTCCCGGTCCCTCAGGTCCACGAAGATGACGCCGCCATGGTCCCTGCGCCGTTGCACCCAACCCATCAACACCACTTCCCTGCCGACGTCTTCCGTGGTCAGTTGGCAGCAATGGTGGGTCCGGCGCATCTTTCCAAGTGGGTCTGTCGTCAAAATCCTTACCTCCGATGATGGCAGCGCCCGTCTGGGCGTTAGGCGCCCTTGAGCCGTGAGGTCAGATCCTCCACCAGGCGATCGGCGGGGATGGCTTCCTGCTCCTTGGTCGCCATGTTTCGTAAGGGGAATGCGCCCTGGGACAATTCGTCTTCTCCGACGATGAGCACATGGCGGGCCTTCAGGCGGTTGGCGAGTTTCATTTGACTTTTGAGGCTTCTGCCGTTGAAATCCATTTCTGCCGGAATGCCGTTTCGGCAAAGCCGGGTCATCCAGTCGAAGGCCTGATCTATGGCCGTGTCCCCAAGTGCTGCGATAAACACTTCAGGCGACGGTTCCAGCGAGTCCTTGGATAGCCCGACAATATCCACCAGTCGGTCCAACCCGATGGCAAAACCGATCCCTGGCGTGTCCGGCCCTCCGAGGGCTTCGACCAGACCGTCGTAGCGGCCTCCGCCGCAGACCGCGCTTTGGGCCCCGAGGGCGGACGTTTGAATTTCAAACGTCGTTCGGGTGTAATAGTCCAGCCCGCGAACCAGGCGATCGTCGATGCGGTAATCGACCTTGAATCGGCCGAGGATGGTCGTGACGGCGTTGAAGTGACTGCGGCACTCTCCGCACAGATAGTCTTTCAATGCCGGAGCGCCCGTCAACGCCTCCCGGCAGGTGGGTACCTTGCAGTCCAGTACCCTCAGGGGGTTGGTGGCCGTTCGGCGGTTGCAGTCACTGCAGAGGACGTCGGCCCGATTCTCCAGAAACGCTACGAGAGCGCTTCGAAATGCCGGCCGGCATACCGGGCAGCCGAGGGAATTGATGTGGACGGAGGCGTCGGTCACCGACAGATGGGACAGGAGCTCGACCAGCATGAGGATCAACTGGGCGTCGATCTGGGGGGCGGCCACACCGAAGACCTCTGCATTGATCTGGTAGAACTGCCGGTAGCGGCCCCGCTGGGGACGTTCACGCCGGAACATCGGGCCGATAGTGAAGAGTTTTTGAACGGGGCGTTGGGCATACATGTTGTGCTGAACGTAGGCCCTGACCACGCTCGCCGTGGCTTCGGGTCGCATAGTGATGGGGTCGCCTTTCCGATCCGGAAAGGTGTACATCTCCTTTTCGACGATGTCCGTGCTCTCCCCGATGCTTCTGGCGAACAGCTCCGTCTTCTCGAGGATGGGCGGTCTGATTTCTCGAAATCCAAATCGAGTAAAAAGATCCACTGCCGTTCGCTCTACATACTGCCAGAGCGCAACGTCACCAGGCAAAATGTCTCTGAATCCTCTGACGGCCTGTATCATGATGTCCCAATGCGATGGTCCCGAATCGTTGCCGGGCCAACCTGTCGACGGTGGCAAAAATAAGGACTGTTATAGTATCAAACCCACTGGAGTCAACAGGAATCCTTCCGAAGCCCCCTCCCCGGGGAGGGGAGCGGTGCCCATGGATTGGGCATTGAAAGAACGGGGTTAATGCTTCTGTATCCCTGTGAAGATGGGCCGGATCCGGCGTGCCGTCAGGTTACCCCAACCCACGCCGGTTTCTCGACCGGCAGGACCGGTCGTGCCACCCGTGGGGTGGGGACGCCATCCCGACGTCTGCCCTCTATATCTCGTGGGCGTCGAGAGTGTCGTATCCCGGAGCCCCTTTGACCGTCTCCAGCTTGGATGTCGACGTGATGACGGCGATGGACGACCTGGACTCCAGGTGGCTGAAGTGGGCCTCGGCGGCGTTACGAATGTCTTTTTCCGCCAGATGGAGCAGCCGACCCTTGAAGGCGTCGCGCATGTCGTCCGTCAGTCCAACCTGCCGACGAAAGAAGGCCTTTCGGGCGCTCGACCCCGGAGGATCCGGTTTGTCGATTTCCGAGCAAACCTGAAGAACCGCCTCCTTCACATCCTCGACCCCATACTCGCCCCCGCGGATGAACGCCGCCGCTTTCCGGTAGACCTCTATTGTGGCAAGGACATGGGGATCCCGGTAGGAGCCGAATGCAAATATGCCTTCTTCGGGGTTGTAAGCGGCAAACCCTCCATAGGCCCCTCCTTTCTCACGGATTTCCCGATGGAGATATAAGGAGCGCATCAACTTGGCCATGACGGCAAGGGCCGGCGAATCCTCGTCCAAATAGCGCGATACGCGAAAGGCCTGGGCCACGAAGGATACAGCGGTGGCCGTTGTCCACGCTTCCATGGCAGGGAGAGGATAGACGGGGGTAGGAACTTCGAACGGTTTCTCACTGTGATTCGGAAGGCGGTCTCGGAGACCGCGGATATGACCGATGGCCGTTTCGACGTCTTCCGGTGAACCGATGGCCGCGATGTCCAGTCCATTTCGGCCGATCAGGCGTCGCTTCAATGTGTCCAGCCGGTTAGAGAGCTCGCCCAGGTGTTCCTGGGAGAGATCCGCGGTCATGGTTTTGATGAATCGAAGCTGGTGGACGCCGCTCCAGTCTTCATTGATTCCAGCCGACGGGGTCAACTTCCTGGACGCCAGGGACATGGCCAATCGGTGCCCTCCCTGGACCACCATGGCCTCCAATGCCGCCCGGTATTCCAGGGCCAGTTGCTTGAGGCGCTCCAGATTGGAAAAGGACACTTCCAGAAAGAGTTCGTTCAGCAGATCGAACAACTGACTTTCGTGTCGGGACAGGCTTTTACCGGTAATGGTCAGCAGTGGAAGGGGTGTCTCATCGGCGTCGAACCGGGTACGGGCCTGGAGGGAGATGCCCAGTCCCCCCGTATATCGGCTGATGGTCTGGGAGAGCTCCGCAAAATCGCGCCTCTGGGTCCCTGATCTCGAAAAGGCATGGCAAAAGAAGGGCACCAGCAAGAGGTCGTCCGGATCCATTCGGTGGAGCTTCAGGGTGCCGGCGAAGTAGAAGATGCCGTTGGTGGCCGCCTCGTAGCTGACCGTGCTTTCGGACGGCAGGGTGGCGGTGGCCGGTGTGCGGCGAACCGAGGGAGGAATATCTCCGAGGGCAAGGGTCGGAAGAACGGAAACATCTTCCGAAGCCTCTTGTAGTGCGGCCAGTTTTTGGCTGTCGGTGGTGATGGCCGCCAGGTCCTCGTCGGTCATGAGGCCCATTTGGGCCTCTAGTTTTTGAGCGGTTTCGGCCTCCTGCGCCTGGTTTTTCCCCGGCTCCGGGGACAATACCAGCCGGACCCGGTGAGGATTGTCGATCAGGTAGTGGCGTATCCGCTCTTCCAGAAAGCCGTTGCCGGCCTCCCGACGGATTCGTTCGAGGTTTCTGTCGGGTTGAATGGCTTGCTCCGGCTCCCCACCGTGGAACCAAGTGCCCGCAAGGGTCAGCAAAAGCTTGAGCCCATAAGGATACGGAGTGTTGGTGATTTCCTTCTGGTGGAATTCGACCTGATGAATGGCGGCGTCGATCATTTCTGGGTCGATGCCATTTCCCACGAGGTCTCGGAGCGTGCTGAATACCAGACGTTCTATGGGGTCGGCATCTTCGGGGTCGACCCCTTTCAGTCCGCAGCAGAAAATCGTGTCGCGGTTGTCGCCGTCGAATCCGGCCGTATCGCAGAGGGTTGATCCGATTCCCGAATCAATGAGAGCCTTGCGCAGAGGGGAAGCCGCGTTTCCGAGAAGTATCTGCTCGATGAGAGACAGGGTCAGCACTTCAAATGGGTTCTGGATATCCGCTGTCATCCAGCTGATGCAGACCTGGCTTTTGTTGGCGATATCTTCCCCGGGAGCCTCTGGATAGGTGTAGAATGCGGATCTGGGGACTGTCCAGCGCGGCTGACTGGGTACCACCGTCTGTGGATCGATAGCGGTGAAGTGGCGAAGCACTTTTTCCTGAAGAAAGGTCAGGTGATCTTCCAATGGGAGATTTCCGTAGGTGTAAAAATAGGCATTGCTGGGGTGGTAGTGAATCCGATGAAAGGCCTGGAGGGATTCAACGGTCAGCTCGGGAATGACGGCCGGGTCTCCCCCGGAGTTGAAGCGGTATGGAGTGTCGGGATAGATCGCCTCCAGAAGGGATCGGGCCAGAACCTGGTCAGGAGAGGACATGGCGCCCTTCATCTCATTGTAAACGACCCCCTTTATCACGAGCCGGTTGTTTCCGTTTTCGTCGGTTTCGATATCCAGCCGATGCCCTTCCTGCTTGAAACTCAGTGGATCTAAATTCGGAAAGAACGTGGCATCGAGATAGACATCCAACAGGTTGTAGAAGTCCTTGCGATTCGGGGTGCAAAAAGGATACATCGTCCAGTCCGATGCCGTAAACGCATTCATAAAGGAACTCAGGCTTCTTTTCAGCATCGAGAAGAACGGGTCTCTTACCGGATATCGTTTGGAGCCGCAGAGGACCGTGTGCTCCAATATGTGGGCAACGCCGGAGGAGTCTCCGGGCACGGTTTTGAATGCGACGCTGAAGGCATTCTCAACATCATCTGTGGCGATATGAAGGTGGTTGGCCCCCGTGGCCTCATGACGAAGGCGGAAAAGGACCCCATTGATATGGTGGAGATCGGCGCGATGAATCACTGTAAACCCGGCGGTGCCGGGGTTGACATCCGAAGTTCTTTTGGCTGGGGAATGTGGTGACGACGTCATGGTTCTCTCGGTCCTCTCAGGCCCTGTTATATGGCACCGCCGTATATCGGACAATGGTAAAAACCGGCAGCCCCAGGCGTGGGTGCCGGTTCGATTTCGATAACGGGGGACGGTTGGCCAGATCGAAGACGGGGCGCTTTGGGCGCCACGATTCCCGACGCCAATGGTAGCTGTCTTGCTAAGACGGCCCTTGAGGTCTGGCATCGTCGAGGCCCGCCACCGTCGCAGACTGCCGGCGTAAAGCTAACGTTCTGCTTTTGAACCGAATGTCAACCCTGGCCCCGGGTCATGGCCTCTGGGCGGCGTTCTTGATGATCCCTCGACGGCGGCTGCCCTGTCGTCGATCGTCGATCAGCCTGCCAAGATATAAACACCTCGGCGTTTGCGAGCGATTTTACCCAGTTTGTTAAGCCGGAAGATGATATTTCGGATTTTCTTGTCCTCGAATCCCGTCTTCGACTGGATATCCGAAAACGTCGCGCCGTTTTTGGCCTTTTTGATGACGTTGAACACCTGGTCCAAGGCTGTCTCCGCAACTCCGCCCTTGCCGGAGCGTCGTCCCCGGCCGCCGGAACCTTTGGCAGCGGTAGCCTTGACGAGTTTTTCGAGATTGTCGATCTTGAGCACCAGCTTCTCGACGTCTTTCCGGGTCGGTATGCCATAGTGGTGGATGAAAAACTTGACCATGGCGTCGAAGCTGACTTTTTTCTCTTTTTTCCTGGCAGGCATCCAATTTCCTCCTTGTAGTGAATTTCATCCTTTAGGGGATCGTGCTGCCGCATTCTGTCGATGGCTTATCCGCCATGGTATCAATTACCGGTTGAATTGGCAGCTCTGGATAGAAAAAAGGTACTTCCGCTGGTCCTTGGCAGCCACGCATATGACTTCGGAGACGGCTGTACGAGTATTCTAGTCGGCGATGCCGGTATTGACGTTGATTACTTAATACGGGGATCAAAGTCAAGGCGGCATGGAGAATATATAAAATGATTCCGATGAGATTCGATGAGTAGTTCTTGCATCCTATTGACTTAACCGATATGAATAACGGATTGGAGCCGATTGAAGATGAAGCAACCCCGTCCGGCAATCCGGGTGACAACTCCCTTGTCGCTGTTGCGAGAGGTTGATTAACGGATGATGCACCCGAAGACCCCCAATGCGCCCCTGGGTCCGCCAGCGGAAAGCCCCTGATGCTGCTCCCCTCTGCTTCCAAGGATCGCTGCCGATGACTTCGCCTCGAGTGTTGCTCAAAGCCTGGGACCTCAAAGCCAAAAAGCGATGGGGGCAGAATTTCCTGTGCGACACCGCCGTCGCAGAAACCATTGTGAAGAAAGCACGCTTGTCTGAGACCGATCGCGTGCTAGAAATCGGACCGGGTTTGGGGGCGCTGACCGTTCCCCTTGCAACCGCTGTCCACTCTGTTGTTGCCATTGAAAAGGACGCTCGTTTTATCAGCCTGTTGAGCGCGGAACTGACCCTGGCCGGTCTGGACAATGTGGATATCCGGCAGGCCGACTTTTTGAAGTTATCGATGGACGACCTGCCGGAGCCGGAAGGCGGGCAATGGGTAGCGGTCGGCAATCTTCCCTACAGCATTTCCACCCAGATTGTCCTTCGCTTGATCGCCTATCGTCGTCGGTTCAGAAAGGCGGTGTTCATGTTCCAGAGGGAACTCGCAGACCGCCTCCTGGCAGCGCCGGGTGGCAAAGATTATGGCCGAATTTCGGTAATACTTCAATACTGCTCCCAGGTTTCAAAGCTGATGGGCGTTGATGCATCGCGGTTTTTTCCAAGACCCCAGGTGAACTCCACCGTCCTTGACATACAATTCGCTGATACCGAAAGGATGACGGAATCCCAAGAAAACCATTTCTTCGAGGTCGTTCGATCGGCCTTTTCCAAGCGACGGAAAACCCTGAAGAATGCCCTCGCCGGCGCCGGTCACCCCGAATGGCAGGATCATATAACGGATGCCCTTTCCATGGCGCAGATTTCCCCCACCCGGCGGGCGGAAACCCTTTCCGTGGAGGAATTCCTTTGCCTGAGTCGATGCCTCAGCACTATCGAAACGGGAATACAGCCCCATGAATCCGAATAAACCGGTCCCCCGTCAGTCGACGAACCGGGAGATTACCTGGGCCTTTGTCCGTTGACAGCCCATCGGCCATCCGATAGTAAAACTAGGTTGGATAAGGACAGGGGGCACCTCATTTGCTCCAATATCGATGTCGACGCCGCGCACCTGATCGATTTCGGGATGACCGTCAACCGTTCGGTCCATCTCCCGGTCCCCGGCCGACCCGCATTGCTGCTGGTGTCGATCATCAACCCCCCGGCGCCTGCGCTAATGGCTCGACCGCCCGTGCGATACGTCACCGATCGGCCCAAGGAATAACGTCGTACCCTCAATGATGATAGAGAGCGAATGGTATGTCTGATGGAAGCTCCGGCGCGGGCGACGTGAATAAGATCGAAATCGCCTTTGAAAACGGACTGCTGATGACCGGCCTCGTCTCGGAGGACCAGCTCAAGGCATTGAAGGAAGAGCGCCATGGCGAGTCCGGGCCAAAGGCCAAGGCGCTGAGCCAACACGCGGTGGACAAAGGGTGGATATCGAAAAGCGCGGCCTTATCCATTTTACGGACGTTTTGCGGATATGACGGTACACAGCTGCCGACGATCAATCGTGATTATTTCCGGACCGATAAAGGGGCTGGTTTGGGGTTCCGGCGCCGGCCCCGTATTCCCATTTGGGTGCAGCTGACCACCACCGCAGCGGTGATGATGGCGACGGTGGTGCTGGTGTCGAGCTATTTTATATTGAAGCATCAAAAAGAGCGTCTTTACAACCAGTCGGTGATGATTGGTGCCATCAGCCTGAACTACTTTGCCAATGCGGCGAGAATTCATTTACTGGAAGGGAATGAGCTCAAGCTTAATTCGCTCATCAACGACGTCAAGGCGGTCGAAGGCCTTGCCTACGCCTTGATTATCGATTCCGACGGCATCATTCGGGCCCATAGCGATCTGGATCGCTTGGGAAACCGGTATGATCCGGTGGCGCCGACGGTTTCCCGGCAGGAGTTGGGGGAAGTGTCCTTTTTCACATACCGCCTCCCTTCAGGTGCCGGCATTCTCAACCTGGAAAAACCGGTCCGTTTCAAAGACAAGTTAATGGGCTTTGCCCATGTGGGGGTGTCCATTGACTCCATCGAAACGAGTATTCGCCAGGAACGGGATTCCCTTCTCATGATGACGCTTCCGGTCATATTCGCCGGCCTCATTATTACCTTTGTAATGGGGTTTTGGTTCTCCGACCCGTTGTTCCGCCTCGTCAACGCTACCCAGGAAATCGGAAGGGGTAATTACCGTCATCGGATCGAGCTCGGACGAAATGACGAGTTCGGCGATTTGGCATCTGCTTTCAACCGCATGAGTGAGGAGCTGTTCAGAAACCAACTCATGCAGAAATCCTTCGGCAAATACGTTGGCAGTCAGGTGGCCGACATGATCCTTGCCAGCCCGGGCAGTGCGTGGTTAAAGGGTCGTTTGTGCGAGGCCACTATTCTTTTTGCTGACATCAGAGGGTTTACCAGCTATTCAGAGGGAAAAGATCCTGCGGCTCTCGTCGAGGAACTCAACGAATACTTTGAAATTGCCACTCGTGTCATCATTGAAAACGGCGGCTATGTGGATAAGTTCATCGGAGACGCGGTTCTGGGGGTTTTCGGGGTGCCGGTTTATAGTGCCGACCACAGGGCAAAAGGGGTCGTGGCAGCCATCGAAATTCAACGCTCCCTTTCAACAGTCGGAAGTGAAAAGGATCTTCTCAGATCCGTGGGCATCAGTGTTCACAGCGGAGTCGTCGTTGCAGGCAATATCGGCTCAGCAAGCAAAATGGAATATACCGTCATCGGTGATGCCGTCAATGTTGCCTCCCGAATAAATGCCATGGCTGGATCCGGAGATACCATCATTTCAAAATCGGTTTATGACGGGGTAAAGGCGTTGGTCAATGTGGAGGCCATGCCGCTTCAGGAACTAAGGGGGCGGTCGGAACCGGTCGCCATCTACCGTGCCCTCACCCTGCGATGATCGCCTGCCGGCAGAGAGGTGGAGATTGCTCTATCGTCCACTAATGACGGCAACAATTCTGGGGGCGTGCATCTGGCTGACGGCCTGCATGATGCCCCGGGAAGTGACACCGCCGTCTGATTTTCTGATCGCCAAGGTGGAGGAGGGCGACACCTTCTCCTCCATTGCCCTTCGCTACCTGAAAGACCCGTCCCTGTCATGGTTTGTCAAAGAGTTCAATCGGGCACAGGTACTGACGCCGGGACAGACCCTTTTGATTCCTCTCAGACCCTACCGAATGGGCGGGGTGGTAGAAAACGGCTATCAGTTGGTGCCCATATTTGTCTATTCATGGCCGGAGGTGTCGGATCCGCTGGCTGACAGCCGTCTGAAAGACCAATTTCGACGGCAGATGTCCGCCCTTCGAACCTTTGACTACACGGTCATTTCTCTTCCCCAGTTGCTGAAATTTCTAGAATTCGAAACCAGGCTTCCCAGCCGGTCACTCGTCATTACCTTCGATGATCCCCACGCTGGTTTTTTTATGCATACCTATCCTGTCATTCGGCAGTTCGGCTATCCTGTTTCCTTGTTCGTTCAGACCGATCGCGTCGGTTCGGAAGGTCATCTGACCTGGGAACAGCTCTCAGAACTGTCGGCCAATGGGGTTGACATTCAAAGTCGGGGTCGGAGCCGTTTGACATTCGCCAATCCGGAACCGGGCGAAGCATTTGAGACGTATCTGGTCAACCTTGAACTGGAGTTGGTTGGATCCAAAACCGCCATCGAGGAGAACATCGGCAGGCCGTGTCGTTTTCTGTCCTACCCGTCCGGTGCCGGGTCATCGTTATCGGCGGCTTTTGCCGAAAAAACCGGGTACGAGGCCGCTTTCACGACCGACGGCAGGCCACCCCCGTTTTTCAGAGACCGGTATCGACTGGGACGAACCATCGTGACACCCACCATGGAGGTCGGTGAATTTCTTAACCTGATCAAGACATTCAAACCGATCGATTCTGAATGAGTCTTCCACTGCGCCTTATAGCTGCAGCCACCCTTGCGGGCCTCCTTTGGGCCGGATGTGCGAATCTCCAAAACGTACCGGTATCGTCATGGCATGCGGATCCGGAGACCCTCACCGCATACCGCGAGAACGCTGCTGCATTCGAGCGCGAAGGCGATTTGGAGGCAGCCTTGCTGACCTGGAGTGTCATCGGGTCTCTCGATCCGGTCGATCCCGATTCCTCCGCCAACATCGGTCGTTTGAAGGATCAAGTTCTCCTGCAGTCCGACCGGCACTTCCAACGTGGGGTCTTGGCATCGGAAAAGGGAGATACAACCACTGCCCGTCGTGAATTTCTGACGGCGCTGCGCATCAACTCAGAGCACAAGCAAGCCTTGTCATATTTGTATCGAATCGCCGAAGAACCGCGTTATGACGATCATGTCATCGGTTCCGCGGAAACCCTCGAGTCTTTGGCGCAACGCTACTATGGTGACGGAAAGAAGGCCGTCCTTATCGCCAGATTCAATGATTTGGATCCATCGGTGCAACCGACACCGGGTACCCTGCTTCGGATCCCGAGAATGGAACTGCCGTCGTCCCCTGAGACGCCACCTCGGGTCCCAAGGACCCGTCGGATACCTACATTACCGAAATCCCCAAAGAAAACCGTTACTGAGGATGACCTCCAAAGCGCTCGCCGGCTCTTTGAGGACGGCAGCTATGAGGCCGCAGCCGAGGCTGCGGGTCATCTATTGGAGGCGAGCCCTTTGAATACCGAGGCCGCATGGATCTACCACGCTTCGCTTTTTGAAGAGGCCAAGCGCTTGCGGTTTCAAAAACGTTACCCAGAGGCCATGTCGCTGTTAAGAAAAATCGATGCCGGTTGGCCCGATCTCAAGTCTTCCATGGACAGTCTCGAGACGATGATGGATGGCATGGCCGAGGAGTTCTATCGGTTGGGGGTCAAGTACTTTATTGACGAAGAGCTGGAATTGGCGATTCAGGAATGGGAAAAAGCAATGGTTTACAATCCGGACCATTCCAAAGCCGCCTCCAGCATCAGGGAAGCCAAAGAGCTCTTAAGGGCGCTGAAGAAAAAACAACCTGCCGCCCCGGTTCCGTGACCGGCCCGATGACATCCCCCCGGCCCGCCCGCCTGCTTTTTTAAACCCGTATCAGCGCTGAAAAGGCCATTCTACCGGAGAATCGTCGCTCCCGGCCGATGTCGAACCAATGGCGGGCGCCGTCGGCTTGACGTGCTTTAACCCCTCTGATATACTTTAAATTTTCGCAAACTGCCTTCGACGGATCCGGTGCCTGATTATGGATCAAATCACCCAGTTCGGGAAATACCAGTTGTTGGAACGGATTGCCGTCGGCGGTATGGCAGAGTTGTTCTTAGGGAAAATTACCGGCGACCAGGGGTTTGAAAAGCTGGTGGCCATCAAGTGCATTCTTCCCCAGTTCTGTGCCCAACCGGAAGTGGTCGAGTCGTTCATCGACGAGGCCAAACTGGCCGCATTTCTTCAGCATGAAAATATTGTTCAGATTTATGATTTCGGCTGCATGGGGAACCGGTACTTTATGGCCATGGAATATCTGGTTGGCAAAGATCTTCGACAGGTCATGGACTGCTGTCGTCAAAACGGCATGCCTCTGGCGCTGAAGCACGCCCTTCACGTGATTTCACGGATCTGTGCAGGCCTCGACTACGCCCACAACCTGACCGACTACAAGGGGCAGGGTTTGCAAATCGTCCACCGGGACGTGAACCCTCAAAATGTGTTCATTGGCTATTCAGGGTTGGTAAAAATTCTGGATTTCGGTATCGCCAAGGCCGCCGGCAGGAGTTCCTGTACCCAATCCGGTGTCATCAAGGGCAAGGCAGCCTATATGTCACCGGAGCAGGCCACGGGGAAACCGGTGGACAGGCGGTCGGATGTTTTTGCCCTGGGGGTCCTGCTTTATGAACTGGTGACGGGAAAACGGATGTTCCAGGGCAATCCTCTGGAGATCCTTGAGCAGGTCAGAACCGCTCGGTATGTGTCGGCGGCGGTTACGACACCCGGATTGCCCCCGGGGCTCCACCCAGTGATGGATCGGGCTCTGGCCCGGAACCCGGAGGACCGTTATCCGGACTGTGGAGAGATGCTTTCCGATTTGGAAAACTGTATCGAAGCGCTGCCGGAGCGCTCCGACACCCGTCAGTTGGGGCAGTTCGTTCGAAGCCAGTTCGACGAAACGAAGCGAGAGGAAGACCGCGCGCTCTCGCTGATGATGCCCCTAAAAACGTCTGTCAGTTCCGATACCGCCGCCTCCATCGCCCTGATGTCGGACAGGGCTCGCGACGAGGCCGGTCGTACGGTGACCATGGTGTCGCCGGGTGTTGTCGAGGAGTGGCACCGTCGGTTTAGGGGTCGCTATCTGCCGGTGATGGTGGTTTGCCTGGCGATCGGTATCGGATTGTTCATGGTCGTGTCGAAACGGCTAACCAGTTATTCTGTAGGTGATAGCCCCAGCGCCTATGCGATCCGGGGTACAGTGGAAGACATCAAGCCTGCTGGCGACCGCAGACAGACCCTTTCAGAGTCCCAAGAAACCGCAAGTGATCAAGAGAAGGCAAGCATTTCACTTGTTCTGGAGCAGGCCTCGGAGCTTCTGGAATCGAATCCCTCCGCAGCGGTCGATATCTTGAAGCAAGGCCTGTTGATGGCGCCCGACGACCCACAACTGCTTTTCAATCTCGGCTATGCCTACGTTCGTCTGGAGTCCTACCCTCAAGCTATTGAGGTTTTTTCTCAAGTTGTCGATAATCATCCCAGCCTGCATAACGCTGTTTTCAATTTGGCCTATGCATATGCGGAATCCGGGCAACTCCCCGAAGCAGAGAAGCGCTATCTCCAGGTGGTGGAGATGGCACCTCCCTATCTGGACGAAGCCCTGTATAACTTGGCAATGGTGCAGGAAAAACGTGGAAAGCGAGAAATGGCCATCCGTCAGTTGGCCCTCGCCGTCGAGGTCAATCCGAATAATCGTCAAGCCGTGACCTACCTTCACCGGCTTCGCGGCGAGGATAAGGCGCCCAAATGACCGGGAAAGCAGAGATCCGAACGTGCCGTCTTCTTGTCACCGCTGCGCTCCTATCGGTGATGGTCGGCTGTTCGATGCTCAAACCAAAACTCTCGCCGCCGGAGGCGGTACCTGCGGCTCCCCTTGCTGGCACCACGACCGGTAAATCGTCGACGAAAAATAGCCCCCACTTGATCCACCAGATACGGTGGCCAGGTGAAACCCTCTCCATTATTGCCAAATGGTATACAGGGGATTATCGGAACTGGCCGGCTCTGGTCGAGGCGACCCCGTGGCTGGTGAATTCGCGGGTCGTCGTGGGAGACAAAGTGCTGATTCCCGTCCGTCTGGTCACCAATCGATCCCCTTTGCCCAAAACGTTTCTGGCCAGATACCAGCGGCAGGAGCCGTCGTCCCGTCAGTCGAAGGGGCCCGAATCCGTCGTTGAGTCCATTGCGGATATTGAACCGGAGGTGGTTTTGATGACGCCTGAGGTCGAGCCAGAGATCACCGAAGAGGACTATCATCCGGTTCCCTTCGGCCCCAAATCCTACCTTCTGAGGTAAAGCGGGTGCGTTCTCCCCGGTATTGATGCATGACCGCTTGAATCCGCCCCTTTAGCCCGAATATGTCATGAAAATTTTTTCTAAATGTCAAAATGATATATGATATCTTATGGTTAGCGCCTGTTTCGGTAGCAGGACCCCGGAAGCCGTTTGTCCCCCGGCGGAATGGCAAAAACCCCCAAAAATAGTCCCCCTGGGGGCGCGTCGGAGGCTTCCATATGCGGCGTCATCAAGGGCTTTCTGTACCAACGGTCGGCGGCGCCCTTGAATGCCTGGCCGATGAACGCCGCCAACACCTGACATATCCGGGTTAGATCCCATCGGCCATGTCTTCCAACATTCGGCACAGCAGTCGGACGCCGAAACCGGTGGCTCCCGATTCGCAATAGGCCGAGGCTTTTTTGGCTGAGGCCGGTCCGGCAATGTCGATGTGGGCCCACCGGGTGGTTCCGACGAATTCGGAAAGGAAAATGGCCGCCAGGATGGCCCCTCCCCAGCGCGTGGATCCGATGTTTCTGAGGTCCGCAATTTCGCTTTTCAACAATTCCCGGTACTCATCGGGCATCGGCAAGGGCCAGCAGGGTTCGTTGACGGCCTCTCCGGCCTTCCGAATGGCATCCCTAAGCCTATCGTCCGGTGAAAAAACGCCGGCAATGGATTCTCCCAATGCCACGACGCATGCACCCGTCAATGTCGCCACATCGATGATCAGGTCCGGTGAAAACCGTTTGACGGCGAAGGAAATGGCATCCGCAAGAATCAACCGCCCTTCGGCATCGGTATTGCCGATTTCAACCGTTTTCCCCGAGTGGGTATTCACGACGTCACCGGGTCGGTAGGCCTGACCGGACACCATGTTCTCGGCGATGGGCAGCAACCCGACAAGGCGAACATTGAGCTTTAACGCCGGCGCTGCCAACATCGTGGCGGCAACGGCGGCGGCCCCGGCCATATCGACTTTCATCGATTCCATGGAGCCGGTCGGCTTGATATTATAGCCACCCGTGTCGAAAGTGATTCCTTTGCCAATAAGGGCAACGGTCTTGGTGGCCTTCTTCGGGCGATGCTCCATCGTGACGAGCACCGGCTGACTGTCGCTGCCGGCCCCGACGGCTAACAGGGCCCCCATTTTCTGCCGGCGAAGCTGCTCCCGGGTCAGAATCGCGGTCTTTAGACCGCTGCCTTCAGCGGTACGGCAGATGATGTCTGCCAGAGATTTCGGCCGTTTATGATTGGAGGGCGTATTGACCCAGTCCCTGGCGTGAAGCGTCGCGGCACAAATGTTTTGAACCCGGGCGACGATCGGTTTATAGGCGGATCGTTTTGTGGATTGGAGCAGGATTCGAATGGATTTAACCGGTGCCGGTCCGTCGGTAGCGGTTTTATATCGATCCGAAACGGTATTGGACAGAAGTGCCCCTTCGGCGATGGCTTCCACAACAAGGGTTTCCGAAATCCCGACCGATTCCATGTCCGGCATGACGATGACCAGATCAGACAATCGCCGGTCGATCCCCTCTTTTACCCCCTTGCCGGCCATCCGTCTTAGACTTTCGGTTGGGGACGCGTCGGGTTTTCCCAGTCCCAAAAAGGCGACACGGGGCGTTCGAGTCCCATCGATATCGAAGCGAATCTGGGTATCGCCGGGTTTTGCAGTAAATTCCGAGAGTGCCACTGCCCGCTGGATCCAGTCGGTAATCTGTGGATTCCAGTGACCGACCGGGGACTCCCAAACCGGTATGATCATTAGATCGGTCTGTAATCGATGAACTGATGCTGATGTCAGCGTGATCATGTTGGTGGATCTCCTTGCGGTAGTTGCAGCATCGAGGTCGGAGGTGTCAATGGGTCATCACTGTCATGCAAGAGCCCCTCATTTCAAGCCACGGGTCCAGGTGCGGAGAGGGCTTTTTTGACGGCCGTTCCAAGTGTTTCCAGCCGATAGGGTTTTCGGATGTAGCCGCCCGCCCCGAGTTTCAACGCTTCCTGCACCCGATCGCTTGCGGCGTAGCCACTGGCAATCATGGCCTTTTGACCTGGGCGGTCGGTCAGGATGCGGCGGTAGGTCTCCAGGCCGTCAATTCCCGGTTCCATCAACATATCAAGAACCAGGAGGTCCGGTGCGTGGGATCGGACGAATTCGATAGCCTCCTCCCCGCTGCCTGCGGTATGGACCTCGTAGCCAAGAAGGGTGAGCATCTTTTCGGCGAGAACCAGTTGATCCTTGAGATCGTCGACCACCAGGATCATTTCTCCAGAACCCTGGGAATTTGTCGGGGCACTTTTTTTCTGGGCGTCGCTGGTCGATGACTTCTCCGACGGGAGGAAGAGGGTGAATTCCGTGTATTCATTTTCCTTGGACCGAACATCGATATGGCCATTGTGGTCTTTGACCGTTCCCCAGACCACTGCCATACCCAGTCCGGTTCCACTTCGGCCCATGACTTTTTTGGTATAGAACGGCTCGAATATGCGCTTTAAATCTGCGGTGGCGATACCGATGCCGTTGTCTACTACCTTTACCACCACCCACTCCCTTCCAATCTGGCGGTCTCCGCGGTCAACCGGAACATTTCCGTGGTGAGTATTGGTGGCGATAACGATTTTTCCGCCCTCCGGCATGGCCTCGGCGGCATTCGACACCAGGTTCATCAGCACTTTGAACAAGTGAAAGGGTGATCCCGAAATGTCGGGAAGCGGTTCAGTCAGATTGGTCTCGACAACGACCCTGTCGTGGAAAGAGATGAGTTTTTGAAACTGTGGGCTTTCCAAATAATCTTGAATCACCTGGTTTAGATTGACCTGCTGGCGGGTAACCACCCCCCTGCGGGCCAGGGTCAGAAGGTCCTGAACAATGGCAGCGGCCTTGTTGCCGGAGGCCATAATGGTTTCGATGGGCTCTCTCAGAGGGCTGGATGGGGGCAGCTCCAGCAGCAGCATCTCGGGATACCCGACGATCCCGGAAAGCACATTGTTCAGATCGTGGGCCACGCCGCCGGCGAGGGTACCGATTGCCTCCATCCGCTCAGCTCTCTGAAGACGCTCTTCCAGTCGTTGCCTCTCGGCGTCTGCTTTTTTTCTTTCGGTGATATCCCGTGCGATTCCCAGATACCGGGGGCCTGGCCCCCGACGGGATCGAATGGTGCCGAAATTGACCTCGGCCCAGAGAGGGGCCCCATTTTTTTGGATCAGTTCAACCTCTATAGGGGTCGGGATATTTTTATCATTATCATCCTTTGAACGCCTCCCCAGGATATCGGTTATCAAGGCGAGGGATTCATCAGAAAAATACCCTGAAATGGCGGTGCCAATCACTTCCTCGGGCCGGTAGCCCAGAACGGGTTCAATGGATGGGCTGACATACTCGAAGGTTCGGTCCAGCGGATTGAGCTGCCAGATGATATCATCGACATTGTCCGTTACCATTCGGAGTTGCGCTTCACGGGTTTTCAACTCCTCCATATACCGGATATTTCTGATGGTAACGCCTAATTGGGTAGAGACAGCCGTCAAAACGTTCAGATCGCTTTGGGAAACGGTGCGACTGGGGCTGCCAACGTCCAGCACCAGCAGGCCCAGAATCTCCCTGTCGTGAGCGATCGGGAAGAGCAGCGGCGAGGCCATATCGAGTCGCTCGGATAGCCGACGGCAGAAGGGATCGTCAGGTCTCAACAGTGTGGATTTTCCCTCGGGGGATTCCGGAAGAGGGGCTTCTATAGTGTCGAAACCGCCCATTTCTAAGAACGATTCAGACCCTCTTTCGGCATCGGGAAGCCCATATCCATAGGCCAGCTCAAAACCATCTCCGTCGGTTGTTGTCAGAAACAGGGCTCCTTTTCTGATATCCAACCGTTTTCTCACTGTGGTCATCACCTGGCGCGCGGTTTCCCGGCTGCTCAGGATTTGGGTGGTGATTTGTCCGATTTCCTGGGCAAGCAATGCGGCGTTGTAGCGCAGGGTCACCTCTTCAATCTCGGTGCTTGCCGAATGGCCCTGCTGTCGCAGTAGTAGTTTGAGCTCCCTTGCTTCAAGGACAATGGCCACGGCACCGGTCATACAAGCGGCGACAGCGGGCAGGACCGTTACAATAACCGACAGCCACAGGGGGCTGAAAAGCCATGCGATTGGTGATACGGCCACCGCCAGAAGCAGCCGTTTGGCCCAGAGCCGGAATCGAAAGGACGGACTGAACTCCCAGCTGACCAAATAACGGCATTGGGTATCCCCCTGGTGAACACATTCCGGGTGGTTCAACTGGGCGTATCGACCGGTGAGTATTTTGCCGATGGATTCAAGAAGGCCTTTGCGATTTTCGCACTGCCCTCGCTGCTCCTGAACCCCCGGCAGCGGAGTGAATGTCAATTCAGCGGAATGGCTGGATTCACTCCTGGCCTGAACCGTCGTGGCCCGGCTGACTATCTTGGAATATCTGCCGATCAACTGGTAGGCGATTGCGGGGCTGACCATCCCGATCAGGTAGCGTTTGATCGCACTCATGCTGTCCGATTCAACCGTGAAACGACCGACCTGCCGTGGGAGATCCGCACCGGGTATGAGCCGTTTTAATTCAGCGTGGAACCGGTTGGCCTGGTGCTGATTAAACCAGTGGGCCGGATCTTCGATTTCGAATCGGGTCATTCCCGCTTGGGACAACAGATCGTCGATGTTCACGTCAGGGTGATGGCTTTCCATATATCGAACATAGATGTGAAAGATCTGGCTGTTGTAGACCGGCGTTGTTCTAGTCGACACTCCATGGGGAGTCTCTCGGGAGGTCCCGCTCCCGGAGGCCCGGTGTATCCGCTGGTCACTCGGAAATACCATCGGTACTCCACCGGCGTGGGGTACTGTTAACCCACCGGGGTCGTCTTGGTTATGGCGAATCATTGGCTTCGGACCCGGTTTGAGTGATAGACAACGGTGCACAACCGTGGCGTTTCATGGATGGTTATCCACGCCTCTCGATGAATCATTCGAAAAAACCGGCAACGGGAGCCCGCCAGCGGGCTTTCCGGATGAACGGATAAGGGGCAAGGTTGTCGATATACACAATGACGGTTGGGTCACTGATC
This sequence comes from uncultured Desulfobacteraceae bacterium, assembly GCA_942491115.1. Classification (GTDB taxonomy): domain Bacteria; phylum Desulfobacterota; class Desulfobacteria; order Desulfobacterales; family UBA5852; genus CALNZV01. The sequence goes on along the minus strand of CALNZV010000019.1, from coordinate 81,317 downwards.
AATAATGGGGATTTAACAAAGCCCCAAATTTTCGTCAATCATTCCCATCTATCGATTTGGAGTCGGGCTTAGGGATATCTATTTTGCCAAACATCGCTTGATTCGCTGAACGACATCCCAGGAAAAAGGGTCTCTACGGCAAGGTAGAAGCGTGTTATTAGAAAAAACAGGATCGGAATCAAGGTCATATCGGGAGGAGCGAACAGCCTCTGCCCACAGTTTGGTGCCCGGAATTGGCGTATAATAGGCCGGTATCGGCCTGACTCCCATTTGTTTGACCCATAGAATGGCTTCTTCGATTTCTCTGATGGGCTGATTCGGCAGGCCAACCAGAAGGTATGCCCCCAATTCGTCTTTCCCAAAGCCCGCGGCCTTGAGGTGTTCGACGGCGGTTTCGAATTGCTCGACGCTTGTTTTTCGATCCAGTTCCCGTCGGCCAGTGGTTTCAAGCCCCAGTCGAACCGTGTGAAAACCGGCGCGTTTGAGCAACGTGGCGATCTGGGAGGTAATCGCCCGGATGTGAAGGGCGTTGGGGGTGTGGAAACGGATTTTCTGGGGCATTCGGGCAAGACGGTCCAGCAACGGCAGCGCGTGGGTCTCGTCCACCAGCAATGCATCATCGTAAAACGCGAAATCCCTGACACCGTGTCGATGATGCCAGTACTGTATTTCCGATTCGACCCGGCCTGGGGATTGAACCCACCTCCCCGGGCTCAGCAGTGGCGAGGCGCAATAGTCGCAGGAAAATGGGCAGCCCACCGATGACAGGAGGGCGACGAAGGGAATCCGCGTCTGCAGATCGAACGCCGGGAATGGATAGGCGTCTGGGCAGGCATTCGGTCGCTGGACGGTATCCGGCGCCCATCCGGTCTCTTCCGCCGCTAGACGGACAATGTCTCGACCGACGAAACCCGACACCACTCGATCTGCGCCGGAGTGAGCCATGGCGTGGTCTCGGCAAAGCGTGGCATAGATGCCTCCAAGAACGATGGTCGTATTGGGCCATTGGCGCCTCAACCGTCGAATGGTCTCCGCCACCCCTGGGTACCAATAAGTCATGATCGAAGTGACCAGAACCAGATCCGGCGCGGGAAGGGCCTTTAAATCCTCTTTGAACCATTCTCCTTTTACCCCATAGCGGCAGTAGCGCCGTGGAATGTCCTCGAGTCCCGGAGGTTTGGGCACCTCGGTCTTTACATAGGGACCACGGCCGCATCGATGGTGGCTGGGTGGCCGTTCGCTCCTGGCATGAAAGCGGTTGAGGCAATCGTAGTATGTGACGGTGAATCCGCTTTCTCTCAGGATGGCAGCCAACCCTAATAGCCCGAGAGGACTGGCCCAGACATCGTATGCCGCGAAATCATGGATCCAGGGGTTGACGAGAAGGATATGTGGGGAAGTGGTGCTCAATAGCAGGCGGGTTCAGTCGTCTTCATTAGCGAAATAGGTCATGGACGTTTTCTTGAGTTCCCGGATACTAAACAGGAGAGTGTAGCGTTCAACCCCTGTTTTTACGGAAAGGTTGCGGGCCAGCTGCCGGCAGGCCGATTTGCTTTCCGCATGAATCATCGTGTAGAGATTGTACGGCCAGTCCGGTGCGGGATCCCTGCGATAGCAATGAGAGATCTGGCGTTGGGACGCCATGATCACGCCGACTTCTTCAATTCGGGATTCGTTCACCTGCCACGCGCCCATGGCATTTGCGGCATATCCTGATTTTTGATGTTTTAGGGTTGCCCCGAAGCGGCGAACGACCCCCCCCTTGCACAGTTCGGAAAGGACTGATAGGAACGATTTTTCAGATATGCCCGCTTGAGAGGCGAGCGCTCCGTATGGCTTTGCGGTGACCGGGATATCCCCTTGAATGGCGGCGATCACCTTCTTTTCGATATCACTCAGCATGGGGCCGGTATAGGGTTTTGTGGTCTCGATTGTCAAGACTTGACTGGATCGATATTCAGAAGAACTTTGGTGTGTTGAATAATTTTCTGCCGATATGATCGGCGACTCCTACCACCCTCACAGCAAAGTGATCACAAGGAGGCACTCACACGTGGCACCCGGAACATCCAACTTCCCCTCGAATTCCCTTCCGTTTCTGGGATGTGTCACCTGGGCGATCGTTCTATCTTTATTGACATTGATGTGTCTTTCAACCAAAGGCTGGGCCGTCCCCGACCAAGGGGCGGGACCGATCGACAGCCTTTCGAGCGAATCCGAACATATCCGTACCCTTATCGAAAGCAGGAGCACCAGTGCCACGTTTTCCTGTGCAGGAGAGCTCATCTGCGGCCCCAGCTTGCTGCCGGGCTTTTACCAGCGACGGCATTATGAACCCGCATGGATAACCTCTGAAAATATTTCATCCCAGGCATTTGACTTGTTGACGTGCATCCGCAGCGCAAAAGACTATGGCCTCGTTCCTTCGGTTTATCACCTGTCGGCCATTGAACGGTTGGTTGAAGAGATCGATTTGAAGCTTCAACTGGGAATGCCCATCCATATCAAAATCCTTGGGGAGGCAGACATTCTCATGACGGATGCCTTCCTTCTGCTTGGCTCCCATCTCTACGGCGGAAGGGTGAACCCTGAAACGATTCACAGTGAGTGGATCGCCTTCCAGGTTGAATTGGATTTAAGCCGCTTGCTCGAGGAGGCGATTGAAACCCAGCGCGTAAAGGAGGCCCTGAGCGGTTTGCACCCATCCCATGTCGGGTATGTCGGGATGAAAAAGGCTTTGGCGACCTACAGAGCCATTGCCGAATCAGGCGGTTGGCCCCTTGTTCCTGATGGAGAAAGTCTGAAACTGGGTGACGACGATCCTGGTGTGGAGGCTCTGAGAACTCGGCTGAGCGTGTCCGGTGATCTCACCGACGTGAATAGCGACAATCGGTATCTCTTCGATATCTCCCTCGAGGAGGCGGTCAGAGCCTTCCAGCGGCGCCACGGGATCGAAGCTGACGGTGTTGTCGGGAAAAAAACCCGGGAGCAATTGAATGTCACGGTGGAGGAACGCGTCCGGCAAATCGAAATCAACATGGAGCGATGGAGATGGATACCCCATGACCTGGGTGAGCGATATCTTTTGGTCAATATTGCCGATTTTTCTTTAACCGTGGTGGAAAATGGCCGTCCGGCATCTGAAATGAAAGTGATCGTTGGAAGGCCTTTCCGCAAGACGCCGGTATTTAGCAGTCGCATGACCTATCTGGTGCTGAATCCCTACTGGAATGTTCCTTACAAACTTGCCGTGCAAGATCTGCTGCCAAAAATTCAACGGGATTATCATTTTATTCAGGATAATGGTTTTCGTGTGTTTTCCAACTGGTCCGAAACGGCCGTCGAGCTGGACCCCCTCGCCATCGATTGGCCCCAAATCAATCGTCGCAATTTTCCCTATCGGCTGCGTCAGGATCCGGGTCCTCAAAACGCCCTGGGTCGCATCAAGTTCATGTTTCCCAATAAATTTGCGGTCTATCTCCACGACACCCCCGCCCGTAGGCTTTTCGAGGCCGCCAGTCGTGGTTATAGCTCGGGCTGCATACGGGTGGAGCGCCCCCTGTGGCTAGCGGAATACCTATTGAAAGGCCAGGATGAATGGAGCGTCGGACAGATCGAAAGCCGGCTGAACAATGGGGAGAAACTGACGGTGCAGCTAAAGCGGCCCATCGATATTCATCTGCTCTATTGGACCGCATGGGTGAGCGATGATGGGATACTTCATTTCAGAAATGACATCTACGGAAGGGATTTACCACTGGCGACCGCATTATCTGAGCGGTTGTCTATCGGCTGATCCGCTCGCCTACCAGATCCTAACCGGACCGGTATCCACATGCACGAAATCTGATTTGGCATAGTAACCGACGCCTCCCAGCCTGAGATCCCTGGCAATCCGCCGCAACCGATGGGTGGGGATCGAAGGGATGCGGATATCGACGGCTTGTCCCTGCATATGGTAGCTCTTCTTGGCCACGCCCCGACTCTTTTGACGAAGCCTCGCATTGGTGACCGGAGACCGGTAACCCGATATAATATGGATCTGGGGCGAGCCACCCAACCGCTCTCCGATGGCATGGGCGATATCGATGAGCTTGGGGGATATTGGCCTGACATCTCCCGTTCGGTGGTCCCTTAGGATATGATTGATGCGATTCATTGCGTCGGGGTGGTATCGATTGTTGTGGCAGTAGCATACGCTCAGGTGTTCATTCGTATGGGTGTTGTATAAATGTATACGTCGATCGGCGGGGGGGGTAATGGCGGCAAGGGCTGCTGGAGGTATCGGAAGGCATAACCCTGAGAGGGCCAATAGGCTGGCCCTCAGAAAACGCCGCCTTGACAAAGGATGGTTGTTCATAGGCAATACATTAAAATGATTATATAAATTATTATTCTGTGGATGGTCGCGCATCTTATCCCAAATCCCCGTCATGTCAACCCTTTTCAATGGTCTTGCCTGATCGTCCGTTAATTCTGCAAAATGACGGTTGATATAAGCAAAATAAATACCAGATCTACCGGAAATTCTTAAAAGGAATTTTGAGACACCCGAAATGGCACCGTGCGCCGGCGATATAGTGCCCAAAGGCTCGGCAATGGGGGGGGGATGGTAACGACTGCCTCTACTTCTTTTTATTTAAATAATTTCAGAATGTTAAATATATTTCCGACATGTCTTGCGGCAGTGCCCGGATGCGTGGTCGTCGATAGTCTCTGGAGGCTGGTAACCGCTTCCAAGGGGAGTTCGTTCCGATTTTGAAGCACTTGTTTGTACCATGATGGAAGATCCGAGTCGTAGCAGTTCCGGAGTTGATCCGCAAGGTCCAGGGCACTGCGGCGATAGTCGGCGGCGTTTTCCGATGGTTTTCCACCCGGAAACAAGCGAGCGATGCGGATTTTGATGCGGTGGTAACCCATGATCGGGCGAGCCATAAAAGCAAACAATACGTATCCCATGCTTCCGATCGCCAATCCCAATCCAGCTCCTAAAACCAGTACCGGGTCCATCCCTCACCTCATCCCTTCGGTATACCGGTGTCCCCTCCCCGGTGGCAGTGTTTCATTGGTCGATGAAATTCGGATATAAAATGATACAATGCCTGCAATATTGTATACAGTGCCGTATCGAATCCTTCACCACTGCCCTGTCGATGGATGGCCAGCCAAAGGAAACGCTCCCGAGGAGGCTCTCAGTCGGGCAAGAATTTTCTGCTGGACTTTTGGCAACGGAAGCTCGTCTGCCGACTCCATGGGCAACCAGCGAAAAGAGGTCCCGCTCTTGGGCCTCACTTTTCCCTTGGGGGCGCTGCAGACGACGATTTCTGTGCGAACCCTGAAATGGGTGTAGGCGTGGCGGACGGTCCCCAGAAAGCCCAATACCCTGACCGCAAGCCCACTGATGTCCTGGATGAGGCGTCGTTTTACCGCTTCGGCATCGGAGGGCCCATCCAACGCTCCCCCTGGAAATTCCCAGAGTCCGCCCAAAAGGCCGTGATCGGGCCGTTGAATCAGCAGCAGTCGTTTCCGCCGCCAGATCACAGCGGTCATCATCGGGATTTCAGGCACCGGTTTCCTTTTGATCCGTATCGGAACGGTGGCCGTCACTTTTTCTTTAAACGCCAGACAGTTGTCGCTGACTGGGCAATCCCTGCAGCGGGGAGACCGGGGCCTGCAGATCAATGCCCCCAGTTCCATGATCGCTTGGTTGTAGTTACCAGGATCACCGGGGGCCAACAGGTCATCAGCCGCCGCCTGATAGGCGCTGTGGGTACTTTGGTGATTGACCGGCCAGTGTTTCAGATGGATCCGGGCTAAAACCCGCTTGACGTTGCCGTCGACCACGGCAAGGGGATGGCCGAAGGCCATACTCATCACGGCATTGGCGATGTAAGGACCCACCCCAGGCAATTTCCTGAAGTCATTGACGTTTTCAGGGATCCGACCGCCGGTCGATTCCACCAATACCCGGCATGCCCGGTGAAGATGCCTGGCCCTGCTGTAGTAACCAAGGCCTTCCCATAGTTTTAGCACCATCTGTGTGTGGGATGCCGCCAATGCGGATACCGTCGGAAAGCGGTCCATAAACCGGAGATAATAGGGGATGACGGTCTGAACCTGGGTTTGTTGAAGCATGACTTCCGACACCCAGATCGGGAATGGGTCCCGGGTGTGCCGCCAGGGCAGCGGCCGCTGGTTGTCATGAAACCAGGACAGAAGGCGTTGATGAAATTTCGCTATATCCTGTGGGGTCATCGGGGGTGTGTCCCAGGTGAAATGATGTCCGGCATAGTCCATCATGTCAATGATTTCAAGGGTAAACTAAGCGGAACGAACGGCCCGGACGGGCCCCAGGCGTGGGATCGGTCACTTTTCCAGTTGTCGAAACCGACCCCATCGGGTGGCGTCAATGTGGCCGTATGGCGGCAGGGTTTCTATCCGGCGGTCTTCAATGGGGTGTCCGATGGTGAAATGATACAAACTTTGCCAGTTGTTTGAGGAAAAGCCAAGCAGCTCGTGAACTGGATCGTCGAAATAGCAGCCGATACCGGTTCCTCTGACCCCTTGGGCTTCCGCGCCCAGATAGAGGACATGTCCGATCATGCCGGCCTCCCAAAAAAGCTGCGGATATCGCCACGGGTGGTTCTGGAGGATTTCTTCGAGGCGTCCCACCATCATGAGTGAAAAACAACTGTCCCCTGCAATGGCCTGATGGCAGCTCAACCGGGAGGCAATAGTTTTGAAGTCACCGTGAGCCAACCGGTAGAGGGGATAACCCTTCTCGATCTTTTCCCAGAAAAACGTCTGTCGTGTGTCGGCTTTCAGGTGGTCGATATGGTCGGGGTTTCGTATCCACCCGTAGAGACCCCTATCGAGCCCGTCCACTTCATGGACGAATACCATCAGGTCGATCTCCGTTCGGATCCGGGAATCAAAGGGGGGAGATTTGTCGAAGGGCAAAGTGGGGTAGAGAATCGAGATCATCTGTTCAAGGCTGATGCCGCGCTTCGAGTCGAATGCGACAGCGCTCCTGCGCTGTCGAATGATGGAGGCCGACGGAGTAAAGGAGGCGTGAGGTACCCGATGGGACGTTCCTGCATCCCCGGTTCGGGTGTCAGAAACCGCCGGAGGCTTTTTGAGGATTCCTGCCGTCCGGTAAATTTGACTCCATCGAACCGGACTACCCCCGAGGGGGACGGGGCGACCCTGCAGGGGTTGACTGCCAACCATGGTGATAAACGCGTCGGGGAGTGCGTTCGGGACCGTTTTTGTTGACGCCGCTGACACCCAGCCGATCAGATCTGTGTATTCTTCTTCGCCTGCCAGCCATTGAATGCGATCCCCACCCGTGATTCGTTTCATCTCAGAGTCGCCGAGGCCATCGAGAACCGTCAGGCGCCACCCCCAGAGCCTGGCGGAAAAGCACAGAGCCGCCAGGGCGTGGCCGATGTCAAGATGGCAATACCGATAGGCCCGTTCACCGTACTTCCAGGCCTCTCGCCAATAGATGGTGGCAAGGGCGATCAACACCCCCCTGCCGCCGAAGTGGCCATCGAGGATCGAGGCGACGGACGGTGGCACTGAGAGTCGGGTTTCGAGGCAATGGTCGTAGGGTGAATAGTGGTAAAGAGCGCCTTTCAAATGGGCCAGGGTAGGGGTCAGCAGATAGAGTTCCGTCGGGTGCAGGTTACCGCTGGATGGGTTGATTCTAAGGGCCCATTTGCTATCGCCGTGGGCCTTCCAAGCAGAAAGCCCCATGGACAGCTCCAGGAATCCGGAGAGACTGGCAAGGTCGAGGGGAGACCCTGCCGGTGGACCGGGTCCGGTTTGCCCGTCGAACGCTTTCGGGGGGTCGCTTTTCAGCAGGGGGAGGGATACCCTTGAGGTGCCTTCGTGAAACCGGAATGGACTGGGCTGGTTCTCCCAGTCCATAGAACCCGGGGACCGTGCATACCGATGGAAATGATGTTTGGTGCGGTTGTGGAATGCAACCGCTGCCTCAAACGCGGATTGCCGGTCGATCATGGAGCGTTTTCCCCGAGTCATAGGTCAGGCGGCAACGGGCATGTCGTTGACGGTTCACTCCTTTGAACCGCAATTCTCGACGGCCGCGGCCAGCTGCTTCATATGACGCTTTTCGGCCTGGGCGATGGCAAAGAAGGTGTCCCTGGCGGTGCTCTCTGACACGGTATCCGCCAGCCGTCGATACAGGTCGTAGGCCGCGATCTCGATGTCGAGGGAGAACTCCAGCACCGTCAGGCATTGTCTGACGGAAACGTTGCCGATGTAGTCCAGGGCGTCCTCGAGACGGGCCCCGCCCTCCATGATTTCACCCGCCATTTGATCGAAGACAACCTCAAAAGGGGGAGCGTCGGGGACCTGTCGTCTCCAAAATCCATAAACCATTCGAGCATGGGCTTCTTCTGCTTTCACCAGGTTGGCGATCACCGGTGAGAAGGGACTGTCCGGGTAGCGTTCCATCAGGCCTCGGTAGAAGCGATAGGCGCCTTTTTCGAGCTCCATGGCACGACCCAAATAGGCATCGCCGTCCAGGGCGCCATCGAAGAGCTCTACTTTTGGCATATCGGAAGCAATGCCGCCCTCCCACGCCAGCATGCCGCCCTCCAAGTGAATGATGGCCCCTTCGGTCACCTCGGCTTCTTCGGCCAGTAGAGCGGCCATCTTCGATCGAGATCCGGAGTGGCAGTAAAAGATGAGCTCCCTGTCCAGGGGCAGATGGTAAAGATTGGCCTCGAATTCCATCAGGGGCATCAGTTGGGACCCCGGAAGATGGCCGTCGGCGTATTCGTGAGGTTGACGAACATCGATTAGGAGATAATCCTTTTCTCGACGATTTTCGATATGGCGTCTGAAGTCGTCGGGGGTGAGATAGGTGACCCGGGAGGTGGTCATCATGCCCTCCTTTCGAAAACGATTTGGGAGCGTCGCCTCTCACCGGCAGTGCGGTGCATCTAATGGCTGCCGGCTGGATGTCTCAGTCCTCGTTGACCTCACAGATGCAATCGTCCCGATTGCATTGGTTGCACACATAGCGGGCTGACGATGGTGGCTTTTCTGTTCGCCGGCGAAGCGCCGCAATGGCAAACCCGGCGACGAGAATGCCCAACACAGAAATCCCCACAGCGATGGCTTCCATGTGGCTCTCCGATGCGTATCAGAAGGTGCGGTGCTACCCGATATGAAAGATGCCCGAGGCGATGTAAGGTTCGTCTTCGGTTTCGATGGTTTGAATGATCTTGCGATTCAGTCGGCGTTTCATTTCTGCGATGGTTTCCCGCTTTTTGTTGAGGGCTTCGGCAAACCGCATCGCATCCGCTATCAATGTTTCTGGCGGGCATGCCTTGAGAATGATGTGATGGGCCTCGCATTCTTCGGCGGTCAGCCGCGCGCCGGTGAGTTCCATCAGGTCGAGTTGATAGCGGGGTATGGCTTTACCCAGGATAGCGTTCATTCCCGGCAGGAAGGGAATATTGATATCGATCTCCGGCAGACAGAAAAACCCCCGGCCTGTCTGCATGAATCGAAAATCAAAGGTGGAGGAGAAGATGGCCCCACCGGCAAATGCATGGCCGTTTATAGCGCCGATAGTAATGGCCGGGAAGCTGAGCATTCGGACGAAAAGTCGGTTCAGGAGACGAAAGAAGTCTTTGGCCCTATGGGTCTCACCGTTTTGCAGTATAGGGGAGAGCCATTCCAGGTCGATACCGTTGGAGAAAATTTTGTCGTGGGTGGAGTGAGCCACGACAACCGTTGCGGAGGTGCGATGTTCGATATCGTCCAGAACGTCCAGGAGCCGCTTGATGAAGTCGGGGTTGAAGCGGTTTTCACCGGAGTCGAGAGATATGACGGCGATCTGTTTTTTAAGGGTGTAGTCGACGACAGCCATGGGGGAGTCTCCATTGAAGCATCGATGACAGGCGGTTTCGGATTGATCCAAACCCCAACGGTCGAGGCGCCGGGGAAGGCCTGAGACGGCGGGGGCCTATCGACACGATAGATGCGCGTCTCGAGGGGTTGGAGAGGGTTGACGAGTGCCCGGGTTTCGGGACCCTTTTTAGTGAAAACCCTAACATAATAGGGGCAGCGATATCATTTCAGGATATCGCCGTCAACCGTTGAAAAGAAACGGGCAATGCGAGTCGGTCGCATTGCCCGTTTTAGGAAAAGTCCTGGTATAAAATCGTCAGCCGCAGGTGCCCGAAGAGGCGCAACCGCCGCATGCACTGGAACCCGCACTGAAATCGACGTTGCAAGACAGGCGAAACCCGATATCCACGAAGTCTACTTTGATGGGCTGCACCTTTTCAACGAATTCCCGATCGATAACGTATTTAAAACCGTCGATGTCGAAAACCTCATCTGTTTCCTTTGGCTCATCCAGAGCCATTGCCAAGGAGGGGCCGCCTCAGCCGCCTGAGTTGAGAAAGATGCGGATCGGAGTTGCCTCCTTATCCTTGAAATACTCAGCCACCTGCTGAGTGGCCGTCTGGGTTACTTCGATCATGATAATCCTCCTTTGGACGTCGACCCCGTCGATCAACCCATGTCGACAGGGTCCGTAACGAATTCGGTAGTCGTGTACAGTAATGATTGGGGGGCATTTGTCAACCACTTCGGAATATTCTGCCCTGAAATACGCCGCCGTTGGCCTGTCAACGGTGCCGGTCGATTTCCATCTCATACACGTGTTTGTCGCTTTGCGAAAACAGGACGAAGATCACCGTTTCGATGCTTTCGGCGATACCCTTAAGACTGTCGAGGGCTACGGAAACAGCGATTTGGCAGGCATCGGCTATGGGGTAGCCGTAAACCCCGCAGCTGATGGCGGGAAAGGCGATCGATCTGATGTGATGTTCGGCTGAGAGAGCGAAGCAGTTCCGGTAGCAACTCGATAGAAGGGATCGATCCCCTGGAAGCCCTCGGTAGACGGGTCCGACGGTGTGGATGACGTATCGGGCCGGCAGACGGTATCCGGCCGTGAGGCGTGCTTCTCCGGTGGGGCATCCGCCGAGGGTTCGACACTCGTCCAGAAGATCCGGACCTGCTGCCCGGTGAATGGCACCGTCCACGCCTCCTCCTCCCCGGAGGCTGCTGTTGGCTGCGTTCACGATCGCATCGACAGCCACCCGGGTGATGTCGTCCTGAATCACCCGGATTCGCTCGATGGGTCTGATGGTCATGTCAGGCCTTCTTTCACATGGTGTCCCGGGGACCTACAAATCGTAGAGGGTTTCATCTCGGGAGGGAGCCGATCGCTTGCCGCCCCGCCCGCCTTTCCGGCCCTTCAGCTTGATTGGATCTTCTCCTTCGAGGAGATCGCCCATTTCTTCTTCAATTTTTTCGGGCTCCTCCCCTCGTTCCATCCGGGCCAATGCCTCCTCCATGCCGTCTCCAAGATCGATCCCCGTCATATCCTTCAATTTTCGCATGACCTGGGCCGCCTGTCTTGGGTCGTCCTCATCGATGTTACCGGCCTCTCCGGCCAGCATGTGCATGGCCTGCTCCATTTTGGACTCATCGAAGGGAAGGTCCCCAAGACCCTCGTCCTCTTTCGCCCGGCCGGTGAACGCGAAAGTGGACATGTGGCGGTCGAGCTTTTCGATTTTACATTTCGGGCAATTGGGTGTCTTTCGGGTGTCAACGGTTCGAGAAAAGAAATTGAATAGGGTGTTGCATCTCGAGCAGTAAAACTCATAGATAGGCATACGTCACTCCCTCGGAAATCTAAGGATAGGGGTTGAGACCGGAAACATCCGGTTTTTAACCCTAAGGCGAATGTCTGTCAATCGACTCCGAACCCGGGGTGCTTCCATCATAAACCGGGTGTGAGGTATGGAGAGACCTTCCGGTTTCTCTACGGACGGAGGGTGGGTCCCGCCCTCCCGCAATCCCTTGACGCCCCCTCGTCCTTTCTGCTATGGCAGCCGCACTTCAACAGGCTCTGCAGCCGCCTCCGCATCCGATTCTCTATGAGGTGGGTCGGACAGGTCCGGAATCGGACCTTGGGCGGCGATCGGATTTTATCCATATCGCGTCAGCGACGTCAGGACGGTCAACGGTACCCACGAAAGGAGAGCACCCGCAATGGAGCGCACATTGTCGATCATCAAACCCGACGGGGTTGCCCGGGGGATAATCGGTGAGGTTGTCAAACGACTGGAAGGCAACGATTTGGGGATCATTGCCATGAAGATGATTCACATGTCAAAGTCCCAGGCCGAAGGGTTTTATGCCGTACACAAGGAGAGGCCTTTTTTTTCGAGTCTGACCGATTTCATGTCGTCCGGGCCCTGCGTCGTCATGATCCTCGAGGGGGAAAATGCCATCGCCCGATACCGCGAACTCATGGGAGCCACAAACTATAAGGATGCGGCGCCAGGAACCATTCGTGCGGAGTTTGCCACCGACATCGAGAAAAATGTGGTTCACGGTTCCGATTCGACGGAATCCGCGTCCTTCGAAACCGGCTACTTCTTCAATCATCTGGAGCGCATCGGCTGATGGCCGATGGGGGTCATCTGGAGCGGATTCGCATCGTACTGAACCGTCCGCGCTTTCCCGAAAATATCGGCGCCGCCGCCAGGGCGGCCTTGAACATGGGAATCGAGCGGCTGTCGGTGGTGGCACCGGAGAACTATGATATCCCGCGAATCCGGATGTTGGCGACCCACGCCGCAGGCGACATGGTGGACCGTATTCTTCGGTTTGACACCCTCACCGATGCGGTGGCGGACTGCGGTTTTGTTGTGGGCACCACGGCCAGACTTGGAGGAGAGCGAAAGGTCACCCTGTCGCCGCCGGTGATAGCGAAAGAGGTGGTGTCCTTTTCCAAAAGCAATCAGGTGGCGGTGGTGTTCGGAAGCGAGGACAGAGGGCTGACCAATGAAGACCTGAGGCGCTGCCACAAGCTGGTCACCATCCCGACGGCGTCGTTTTCCTCCCTGAATCTGGCCCAGGCGGTTATGGTGATTTGCTACGAGATTTCCAGCGCCACATCCGAATCCGGCATTCCCCATGCGCCGAGATTGGCGAGTCGTCACGAACTCGACGGCATGTACGATCAATTGCGGGACATTCTGGTCCGCATCTCTTACATCAACCCGGAGAATCCGGATTACTGGCTCAACCGGCTGCGCCAGTTCTTTACCCGGATCCAGCTCAGGGCAAGGGATGTGAGTATTATCCGCGGGATCTGCCGTCAGGTGGATTGGTATGCCCGGAAAAACTATGAGGACGGATTTAGGGCCGGGTTGGAAGAAAACCCCCGGCCGAACGGCAAGGAGATCAGGTGAGGCTGATTCGATACGGCAACAAGGGTGAAGAACGGCCCGGCATTTGGATCGGGGACAATGTCATCGATCTGTGGCATCATTTTCCTGAGATGCCGGACATCGGTCTTGCGTTTTTCAGGGACCGCTGGCTGGATAGGATTCGTGACATCAAGGACGAGGGGCACCCCCTGACCGAGAGGATCGGATGCCCTATCCACAGCCCCTCAAAAATCATATGCTTGGGTAAGAATTACACGGAGCACGCCAGGGAGGGGAATTTCGATCCTCCGGAGCGCCCCCTGATTTTCTGTAAGACGCCCAATACCCTGAATGGGCCCTACGACCCCATCGAGATGCCCCGCAGCACCGGTCGGGTGGACTGGGAAGTGGAACTGGCGGTGGTGATCGGGGCCGGGGGCAAGAGGATTCCAAGGGATCAGGCCATGGCCTGGGTAGCGGGCTACATGGTCATGAACGATGTTTCCGGCCGTGAGGCCCAGTTCAGGGATTCCCAGTGGTTCCGGGGCAAATCCTTCGACACGTTCGCGCCGATGGGACCGGCCATCGTGACCGGTGACGAGATTCCAAATCCCCATGCCCTCAGATTGACCGCAAAAGTGGATGGTCAGACGATGCAGGACGGCACCACCGCCGACATGATTTTCGATATTCCCACCCTCATTGCCGATATCAGTGAGGACATCACCCTGACTCCCGGGGATGTGATCTCCACCGGAACGCCGGCAGGGGTAGGAATATTCAGGAATCCGCCTGTCGTTCTGGAGGCGGGAAATGTTGTGGAATGCGAGATCGAGGGCATCGGCACCCTTGTCAATCCCGTGATTTCGGGGGGGATGTCTGCCGATTTCCAGGGTCGGCTTCAGTAGCGAGCGTCGGCATAGTTGACCCAGCCGCCGGCCATGACCAGTTCATGATCGAATTCCCCCAGATCGAAGCCAATGGTCGACGCTCCCTGTCTCGCTGAAAACACCAGCGTGCGGGCCGCCAGATCGGTGTGGACCGCGGTGGATCTCCCGGCGAAGGTTTGAAACAGCATCTCGATGGTGGCCGCCGGCAGTTCGATGGCCATCATTCCGCCGTTGAACATGTTCTGGCGGAAAATCCGCGCAAAGCTTTCCGCTATGACCAAATGAATTCCGTTGACCTCCAGGGCCCATGGGGCATGCTCCCGGGATGAGCCGCACCCGAAATTGGAACGGGAAACGATGACATGCCGATCCCTTATTGCCGTCGAGGGATCGAACCCGTCAAGGGTCAGATCCTCCAGGAGGTGAGGACCCAGAGCCTCCTTGGTGATCTCCGTCAGATACCGGGCCGGTATGATCTCATCGGTGTTGATGTCCGAACGATCCAGAAACAGCACGCTGCCGTCGAAGGACTTCATGGCTGCCTACTCCTTGGTAAACAGGGGGGAACTGGCGATGTGGCCGGCAATGGCGGTGGCCGCTGCCGAGGCCGGGCTCATCAGGTGAACCATCCCGCCCTTTCCCATTCGACCGACAAAATTTCGATTGGTGGTGGCGGCGCAGACTTCACCCTTCGCCAGAACCCCGTTGCTCATACCGAGGCATGCCCCGCAGGTGGGGTTGGTCACGCAGAAGCCTGCGTCCATGAAAATGGCGATCAAGCCTTCATCGAGGGCCTGTTTGAATACGGAGGGGGTGGCCGGCGATACGATGCCGCGAACCGTCGGGTGGATGGTTCGGCCGTCGATGACCGCCGCTGCCGCCCGCAGATCCTCGATCCGGCCATTGGTGCAGGAACCGATATAGACCTGGTCCACTGACTCCCCGCTCATCTCTCTAACCGGTTTGACGTTATCAGGCCTGTAGCCGAAGCTGGCCAGGGGCTCGAGGCGGCTGCAGTCATGGTCGATCACCTTCCCATACCGGGCGTCCGAATCGGGGTGGAGTTTCATGAAAGCCCTAAGGGCATGATCTCGGCTTTCATAATCCGTCCGGATCCATGGCCACAGGTAGTCCACCGTGACCCCGTCGGGGGCGCAGATGCCGCAGGTGCCGCCAGCCTCGATGGCCATGTTGCACAGGGTCATCCGGGCCTCCATGGACATGGCCTCCACTACCGGTCCGGCAAACTCGATCACCGCGTTCGTGGCCCCGTCGACACCGATGCGTCCGATCACGGAGAGAATCACATCCTTGGCAAACACCCCGGGAGGAAGATCTCCGGTCAGGTTGATTCGAAAGGTTTCCGGCGTTCGAAACGCACACACCCCCTTCAGGATGCCCACCTCCAAATCCGTTGTGCCCACCCCGGCGGCAAATGCCCCGAAAGCCCCGTAGGTGCAGGTGTGGGAGTCTCCCATGATGATGGTATCGCCCGGCCGGACGAAGCCCTTCTCCGGGAAAAGGGCGTGGCAGACACCGTTGCGGCCAATGTCGAAAAAATCCCTGATTCCCTGCCGGCGGGCCCAATCACGGAGGATTTTCCCCTGGGTGGCGGTTTTGGTGTCTTTGGCCGGGGTGACGTGATCGATGACGGCCTTGATGCGGTTGGGGTCGAACACCCGATCTTTTCCCCGGGCCATCAAATCGGTAATGGCGATCGGCGTGGTAATTTCATGGCAGAAAACCGCGTCCAAGCGGATCACGTGGATATCTTCCGAGGGTTGATCGATTCGGTGGCGGTCGAATATCTTTTCGGCGATCGTTTTACCCATGGAGCCTCCATCTCAGCATATTCAGCCATCGGCATGGGGGGTGGCCGGGTTCAATCGGCGTCTGACTTCAGGACCGACAGAAAGGCGGACTGGGGGATCTGTACCTGTCCGACCATCTTCATCCGCTTTTTTCCTTTTTTCTGCTTTTCAAGGAGTTTGCGCTTGCGGCTGATGTCCCCCCCGTAGCACTTGGCGGTAACATCCTTGCGAAAGGGCGACACGGTCTTCCTGGCGATAATCGTGCCGCCGATGGCTCCCTGGATGGCGATCTTGAACATCTGCCGCGGGATTTCTTCGCGAAGCTTCTCGCAGGCGAACCGCGCCCGCTCGATGCTTCGCTCTCGGTGAACCAACTGAGAGAGGGCATCCACTCTCTCGCCGTTGATGAGAATATCCACCTTGACAAGGTCCGTTTGACGGAAATCGAGCATGTCGTAATCGAAGGACCCGTAGCCCTGGGTAATGGATTTCAGTCGGTCGTAGAAATCGTAGACCACTTCCGCCAGGGGCAGTTCAAATATCATTTCGATTCGGTTGGCGGTGAGGTATTGGTAGTTTTTATTGATGCCACGGCGGTCCAGGCAGAGCTTCATCACCGCACCCATGTACCGCTCGGGAATGATAATCGACGCTTTGATAAAGGGCTCCTTGGCATCCTCGATCATGGTCGGATCCGGGTAGAGGGCAGGGTTGTCGATGATCACGACGGATCCTTCCTTCATCAGAAGCTCGTACTGGACCGAGGGGGCCGTGAGTATCAAGGAGAGATCAAATTCCCGCTCGAGCCGCTCCTGAACCACTTCCAGGTGAAGCAGGCCTAAAAAACCGCATCGAAACCCGAAGCCCAGGGCCGCTGACGAGTCCTTTTCATAGATCAGGGAGGCATCATTTAGCTTCAGCTTTTCCATGGCCACGGCAAGGTCGCCGTATTCATCGGAAGCCACGGGATAAATGGATGAAAATACGACCGGTTTGGCTTCCTTGAAACCGGGCGTCGGCCGGTCGCAGGGGCGATTTTTGTGGGTGACGGTGTCCCCGCACCGGGTGTCGCTGACGGTTTTGATGCCGGCGATGATGTAGCCCACGTCCCCGGCCGATAATGTTTTGCGGGGTTTTCTGATGATCTGGAAGACACCGATCTCCTCGGTCTTATACGTGGCCCCGTTGGACATGAATTTGATGGTGTCGCCGACTTTGAGGGTTCCCTGGAAGATTCTCACATGAACGATGGTTCCCCGATATGCATCGTAGTGAGAGTCAAAAATCAAGGCCTTCAGCTCTGCGCCCGTGTCACCCTTCGGTGGCGGCAGGCGGCGGACGACAGCTTCGAAGACCCCCTCGATACCCGTACCCTCTTTGGCCGAGACCAGGATTGCCGTTTCCGGGTCCAGGCCCAGATCTTCCTCGATTTCTCCTTTTACCCGTTCGATGTCCGCCGAGGGCAAATCGATTTTATTGATGACCGGAATGATCTCAAGGTCGTGCTCCAGGGCCAGGTAGAGATTGGCCAGGGTTTGGGCTTCCACTCCCTGGCTGGCATCGATCAGTAGCAGCGCCCCCTCACAGGAGGCCAGGGCGCGGGATACCTCATAGGTAAAATCCACATGGCCGGGGGTGTCGATGAGGTTGAGGACATATTCCTTGCCGTCCTCGGCTCTGTATGGGATGCATACGGTCTGGCTTTTGATGGTGATGCCTCTTTCCCGCTCGATATCCATGGAGTCAAGGATCTGGTCCTTGAAATCCCGATCGGAGACAATTCCGCTGGATTGGATGAGCCGGTCCGATAGGGTGGATTTCCCATGGTCGATGTGGGCGATGATGCTGAAATTTCGAAGGTGGTCCATTGATTCTCGCTTCTTGGAAGGCTGCCGGTTTTCTCCCCTGCACCCCCCCATTTCCCGTCGTCTGTCATCTGCGGGTGGCGCGACGGGCCGATTCCGGAGGACACTTCGGGTGCCGGCGTGCAAAGTGGGTGTGACGGGTTGTGACGGCGGGCAGCGTGATGGTGGTCCGGCGGATGTACGGGACGAAAAGCCGGTTGACACGATTTCCCTTCTCAATTATATTAACGCCTTAATATTAAAGAAAAACTTTTTATCAGATTGTTTTTATTGATGTCAAGCCGATCCGCGGCATCTTTAGGAATGGAAACCAGCAATGACAGCCGATTCATCCTCTGACAGCCGTATTCTCATTGTGGATGACGATTCCGGAATACGGACCACCATGCACGAGTTTATCGGCATGTCCGGATTTGATGCCCAATCCGCTGCAAGCGCCGAAGATGCTCTGGCAATGATGGCCGAACAGGAACCGGACGTCGTCATTACGGACATCTCCCTCCCGGGTATGGACGGTCTTGAATTGACCGACCGGATAAAGAAAAAATATGAAGTGGATGTGATCGTCATCACCGGTTACAGTGCCGAATATTCATATGAGGAGGCCATCAGCAAGGGGGCGAGCGACTTCCTTTTCAAACCCGTTAGGTTCGCAGAACTGCTTCTCCGGTTGCGGAGAGTACTGAAAGAGCGGCAGCTCACCCAGGAGCGGGTGAAGATGCTAGAGCAACTGCAGCGACTTGCCACCACCGACGGCCTGACCAAACTCTTCAACTCGCGGCACTTCTACAACCAGCTTGCCCAGGAAGTGGACCGGACCATTCGCTACAATCCCCCGCTGTCTTTAATGTTGATGGATATCGATCACTTCAAGCGCTACAACGACACCTACGGCCATCTGGAGGGTGACAAGGTTCTGATGCGATTGGCTCAGATCATCGAATCCTGCCTCAGAAAGCTGGACACGGCCTATCGATACGGTGGTGAAGAGTTCACCGTCATTCTTCCGGAGACCACCGCCGAAGAGGCGGAGACGGTTGCCGAGCGTATTCGTTCGGCAGTCGAAAACGAGCGCTTTTATCCGAGGCCCGACGAAGAGGTGAAGGTGACCGTCAGCATCGGAGCCACCCAGTACGATTCCAACGAGGAACTGACAGGGTTTATCAGGCGGGCGGACGTTGCCATGTATGCCTCCAAACAGGGAGGCAGAAATCAGGTGACCATCCAACTGGTCGAATAACCCCAAAAGAGCAGGTCCTACGAGCGATCCCATTCGATTCTCAGATACAGGTCCCCCCGGGTTCCGTCCGGGAGCGTCTTCCCCTGCCCCCGGAGTCTCAGAGAACTTCCCGACTTGATGCCGGCCGGCACGGTGACCCGGAGCTGCCTGGAATTTATTCCCCGGGAGACGGTGACCATCTTCCGCGCCCCGGTCAGGGCCTCGAAAGGGGTCAAATGAAGCGTTCCGTAGAGATGGGGGTCGTTTTCTCCGGGGGCATCGGGCCGAACCACTTGGAGGCGGTGGGATGTTCTCCGGGCGGTTGCGGGCCTGAGACGTTTCGACAGCCCGGTTTCCGGCAACATCAAGCTCACTTTTAACAGAACCATTCCAAAAAGAAATCCGCCGATATGGGCCCACCACGCCACTCCGCCGGCGGCACCGGAGGATCCCGCGGCATTGATGAACTGAAAAATAAACCAGATGCCGACAAAAAAGGCGGCCGGAATGTCCACCATCCAGGGAATGATGATGATGGGGACAAGGGTGAGGATCTTGGCACCTGGATGCAGGATCACATAGGCTCCCATGACACCCGAGACGGCCCCGCTGGCACCGATGATCGGTATCTGGGAGTGGATATTCATGACCATTTGGGTGAGTCCCGACAGAATGCCGCCGGCCAGGTAAAAAAGGAGGTAGCGCAGCGGGCCGAGGCGATCTTCCACATTGTCCCCGAATATATAAAGGAAGAGCATGTTGCCAATGATGTGGGAGAAACCGCCATGGAGAAACATGAACGTTACGAGGGTCGGCGCATGTCGCCAGAAGCCGATGTCGGCGACTCCATCGGGTGTGAAAAACCGCCCCGGTACGAGGCCGTAGACGGCGGCGAACGGGTGAGGGCCGCTGCCCTGGGCCAGTTGGACGAGAAAGACCAGGACATTGATGCCGATCAGCAGGTGGTTGACAACGGGGACATTCTTCGAAGTGATGTTGTCGCGGATGGGTAGCATGGATGATGCGACCGGCGGCAGTGCCCCTGGGACCTGCCGGTCCGAGGTCAGTCCTCCCTGACGGACATGCTGATGTCTACGGAAACGGCCGAATGGGTGAGGGCGCCCGAGGAGATGATGTCTACGCCCGCGTCGACGAGGTCGGCCAACTGGTCGCGGGTCACCCCTCCGGAAACCTCAACGAGTGCTTTTCCCTTGATCAGGTCTGCGGATTTGCGGATTTGCTCCAATGACATGTTGTCCAGCATGATCACATCGGCGCCGGCGGCCACGGCTTCCTCGACCTCCTCGATGTCGGTGACTTCGATCTCGATGCGAAGGAGATGGCTTCGGAAACGACGCACCGCGTCTACCGCCTCCCTGATTCCGCCGGCCGCGGCAATATGATTGTCTTTGATGAGAATGCCGTCGCTTAGGCTCATTCGGTGATTGAAGGCGCCCCCGATCCGAACCGCGTATTTTTCGAGTACCCGCCAGCCGGGAATGGTTTTTCGGGTGTCCACGAGGCGAACCGACCGGTCGCCCAATAACGTCATATAGTCGTGAACGTGGGTGGCGATCCCGGAGAGCCTCTGGAGAAAGTTGAGAGCCGTCCGCTCCCCCGTGAGCAATGCCCTCAGCCGCCCGGATATTCGGCAGACAGTATCTCCCGGCACCAGGCGATCCCCGTCCCGGTGATGGGGGGAAAACGTCACTTGGGGGTCCAGCGCCCGGAAGACGGCCTCGGCCAGTGTCACGCCGGCGAGAACGAGGGGGGCCTTGGCCACGATTTCTGCCGTTCCGTGGGCATGGGACGAAATGATGGCATCGGTGGTCACGTCTCCAGTGCCGATATCCTCTTCCAATGCGAGCCGAAGCAGTTTCGTTACCGACGGTATTTCTCTGTTCAGTTCGTCCATCTGTGCCCCATCCCTCCGCTGCGGACGCCTCTATGCCGTGCTGCCGTTGGTCCCGGAAAGGGCGGCGATTTTCTGAAGGTTGGCATCCAGTCGGTCCCGTTTTTCCGTGAGTCCCCGGTGCTGATCCTTGACCTTGGCCACCACATCAGCAGGCGCCTTGCTCAGAAACTGGGCGTTTTCCAGCTTCCTTGAGATCTTCGACAGTTCGGCATCCACTTTGCCGATTTCCTTGCTTAACCGCTGAGCTTCCTGATCCAGATCGATCACCCCTTCCAGGGGCACGAAAAGCATGGCCCCGTCCACAATGGACGTCGCCGATGCCTTGGGTTTTTCACCAATGGGTTCCACGGCAAGATGGTCCAGTCGGGCAAGTGTCTTTACGAGATCGCCGTAGCTGTCAACCGTCCGCCGCAGGTCTGCATCGTCGGACTGAACCCGGGCATTGAGCTTGAGGGCGGGAGGCAGATTCATTTCTCCTCTAATGTTCCGGATACCGGTTACCACGTCAACCAGACGGGTCATGGCCTTTTCGGCATCAGGATCATGGGCCAGGGGATGGAGAGTGTCGTCGTCGGCGGGAAAGACGGCCTTCATGATCGATCCTTCCGTTCCGGGCAATTTACTCCATATTTCCTCCGTCACGAAAGGAACGAAGGGGTGAAGCAGTACGAGGCAATCTCGAAGCACCCGCCACAGCACGGCTTTGGCGGCCTGCTGTCTGCCGTCGCCTTCAGCACCGTAAAGGGCCGATTTGGAGGTTTCGAGATACCAGTCGCAGAACTCGTGCCAGACAAACTGATAAAGGACGGCGGCGGCCTCGTTGAACCGGTAGTGGTCCAGGGCGTCGCTCACCGAATCGGTGACCTGCCGGAGGCGGGAGAGAATCCAACGGTCGGGAACCGACAGCGCATCACCCTGGCCTAACATCTCAGATGTATCCAGATGCATCAGGGAGAACCGTGCTGCATTCCACAGCTTGTTGACGAAATGGCGATAGCCCTCGACCCGTCTTTCCGACATCTTGATGTCTCGTCCCTGGGCGGCGAAGGCTGCCAAAGTGAATCGGAAGGCATCGGTGCCGTAGGTATCGATGACGCTGAGAGGATCGATGACGTTGCCTTTGGACTTGCTCATTTTCTTCCCGTGCTCGTCCCGGACAAGGGCATGGACATAGACATCCCGAAAGGGAACATCGCCCATGAATTGGAGGCCCATCATCATCATGCGGGCCACCCAGAAGAAGAGAATATCGAATCCGGTGACAAGGGTGGCGGTAGGGTAGAACGTTTTCAGCAGGGGCGTCTGCTCGGGCCAGCCCATGGTCGAAAACGGCCATAGGGCCGAGCTGAACCAGGTGTCCAGAACGTCGGATTCCTGTACAAGCGTTTTGCCGGCACACTCCGGGCATCCGTCCGGCGTCTCCATGGCCACCACCACATGCCCGCACCCGGTGCAGGTCCAGGCGGGGATCTGGTGCCCCCACCAGATCTGCCGGGAGATGCACCAATCCCGGATGTTGACCATCCACTCGAAATAGGTCTGGGTCCACATCTCGGGAATGATTCGAGTGGCCCCGGTTTCCACGGCTTCGATGGCCTTTTCAGCCAGAGGTTTGACTTTGATAAACCACTGCTTGGA
The DNA here is from genome assembly GCA_942491115.1 of uncultured Desulfobacteraceae bacterium. Classification (GTDB taxonomy): domain Bacteria; phylum Desulfobacterota; class Desulfobacteria; order Desulfobacterales; family UBA5852; genus CALNZV01. The sequence goes on along the minus strand of CALNZV010000019.1, from coordinate 58,708 downwards.
CAGGTTGGGCTCAATGACCGTTTTGCACCGGTAGCAGTGGCCCACTCCATGGCGAATGGGTTCGATACGGAGCAGCAGCCCGTCAGTCTCAAGGGCCTCGATCACGGCCTTTCGGCATTCGAAGCGGTCCAGTCCTTCGAAGCGCCCGGACGCATCGGTCATCCGTCCGTCGTCGCCGATCACCTTTACCCGTGGGAGATGATGGCGGTTTCCGATCTCGAAATCGTTGGGGTCATGGGCCGGGGTCACCTTAAGGGCGCCGGTCCCGAAGGCCATATCCACATAATCATCACGGATAATTGGAATCTCGCGCTTCATGAGGGGAAGCACAACCGAGGTCTGGGTCAAGTGGCGGTATCGTTCGTCGTTGGGATTGACCGCGACAGCGGTGTCTCCAAGCATGGTTTCCGGTCTGGTGGTGGCAACCACCAGGCCCTCGCTGCCATCGGCAAACGGATAGCTGATGTGGTAGAGGTGCCCGTCGATTTCCTCGTGCTCTACTTCAAGATCCGCCAATGCCGTGCTGCATCGGTGGCACCAGTTGATGATGTACTGGCCCCGGTAAATGAGCCCCTGTTCGTAGAGTTTTACGAAGACCGTCCGCACCGCTTTGGACAGTCCCTCGTCCATGGTAAAGCGCTCCCTTGGCCAGTCGCAACTGGCGCCGAGACGTTTCAACTGGTTGATGATGGCGCTGCCGTACGTTTCTCGCCATTTCCAAACGGCGTCGATAAACGCCTCCCGACCCAATTGGTGCCGGTCCTTTCCCTCTTCGGCGAGTTTACGTTCGACAACGTTTTGAGTGGCAATGCCCGCGTGATCCGTTCCCGGCATCCATAGCACATTGTCTCCTCGATGCCGTCGGTAGCGACACAGCACGTCCTGTAGAGTGATGTTGAGGGCATGGCCCATGTGGAGAACACCGGTAACGTTTGGCGGAGGGATAACGATGGCATAGGCTGGATTTGGATCACGGTCCGCTGCGGAAAAGAGCCCCTCCTCCTCCCAGTGCCGATACCAGCGTTTTTCCACGTCCTGTGGCTCATACCCTTTATCCAGAAGCATCGAAGTCATCGTCGTCTCTCCTCAATAGAACCGGGGATTAGCGAATAATCCCCGGTGTTCCTGCGATAGGATTCGTCTTGTTGGGTCCCAGAGGGGTCACTGGATGGAAGGCATCGGCAGCAGCGTTATTCGGCTATATTTCCATCGCCAAGGAGGCGCTTCTTGAGGCGTTCGATCTCGGAGGCGACCGTTTTTTCGATGGCCGCTTCGATCAACAGATCGATTTTTTCGGCAAACCGTCGTCGAATGACTTTTTCGACCGCAGCTTCAATCAGGTCTGGATCGATGGCATGACCGGCTACCTCGACAAGGTTGCCGGGGGTTTCCGTGCCGGAGAGGGTGACGGCAGCCTCGTCGCTGTCAATCGCTTCGGTCCAATCGCCTGCTGAGAAGTTGAAATCCATGGGATCCGCCTCTTCAGCGGTGTCGGGCATGATACCGGCATCGAGATTAAAATCCAGGGTGTTGGAGATTTCTTCCGAGAAGCTGTCCGTTAAATCGGCTTCCGAGAAGGCAAGTTCGCCAAAGGCGATTTCCTCCCCGGGGACGTCCGGGGTTGAAGCGGTGTCGCCGGTATCTGCCGGATGTCCGGCATCGGAAACGGACGTGTCGCTGACCGTCTCCGGCCTGTCATCGGAAAAAAGAGGTTCCGTGGACGGGAAGTCTTCGGGTTCCAGAGCGTCCGGCCCAATGACATGGGTCAGTTCGACAATCCCTTCCGAATCGTCTATCCGGTCGGTCAGTTCGATGATATCCGCAGTTTCCGGAGTGATTGAATCGACCGTTTGGGTCAGATCGATGATGGGGTGTTTGTCGCTTTCGCCGGAAGCGGTTTCATCCGAGAAGGGGGAATGTTCGCTCATGTTGCCTACTCCCTGGAAGGGCCGTCAGATCATTACGAATTGGCAGTTTAATTTACATCGTTACCACGTTAAATAAAAAAGTGTCAAGGCGTTTGCCTTTTGGAATTTCCTTGATTAAAAGGCAGTTAGGCCAATATTTCTTCACCAGGAAATCCATATGCGTTTCTTTTTCATCGATGCCGAAGAGCTTCAAAGCCCCAAGCCGGCCATATACGGCGGGGACGTTCAACACATCCGAAACGTTTTGCGGCTCGGGCCGGGCGATCGAATTGGTCTGCTGGACGGGGACGGTATGGCCTATGACGCCCGTATCCGGTCCCTCTCTCCCCGAAAGGTGACGGTGACTATTCTGGGAGTCTCCCGGCACCCAGTCCCCCCCGAAGGGACTATCGGCATTGCCCAGGCGCTGCTGAAGGACAAAAAAATGGACGGACTGGTTCGGCAGCTGACGGAACTGGGGATAACGGACTGGCTGCCGTTTATCTCAGAGCGGTCCGTCTCCAGGCCGGATGCCGCTCGTTGGCACCGTCGGATCGAGCGTTGGCGGTCTATCGCACGGGAGGCCGTGAAACAATGTCGCCGGCCAACCGTTCCTCGGATCCATGATCCCATGGACTGGGATGCCCTGCTGTCGGCATCAAACGATTGGGACCGTATATTTCTGTTTTGGGAGGAGGCCCGTCAACCCTTTGAACGACCGGATATCGTGGCCGGAAACAGGGATGCCCCCCATCGGGTGCTCTTGGTTTTAGGGCCGGAAGGCGGTTTTTCCGAGGCAGAGGCCGGCCGGGCGCAGGATTGCGGGTTTGTACCGGTATCCCTTGGCCCCCGGATAATGAGGGCGGAAACCGCCACGATTGCCGCCTGCACATTGGCCCAGTATTTTTTTGGGGATTTGCAAACTGCGGGGGTGTGGTACCCACGGCGTTAGTGGATGCCCCTATCGGCGCGGATGCAGGAGCGGCGAAGACAAAGCGAAAGCCTCCCGCCACAGATCCCCCTGGCAAGAGGCCTTCTCAAATCGATGGTTCGATATGTCTGGTATTGCTATTCACCCAGAGATCAATCGGCCTTGTGCTCGTAGAGGTGAACGTCCCGCTGGGGAAAGGGAATGGAGATGCCCTCTTCGTCGAATCGCTTTTTGACCTTCTCGGTGGTATCGAACATCACCCCCCAGTAGTCTGCAACCGTGGACCAGGGTCTGACAACGAAGTTGACGCTCGAATCCGCAAGCTCGCTTACGGCGACGGAGGGTTTCGGGTCTTTCAGAATTCGTTCGTCAGCCGCCATGACGTCAAAGATGATCTGCCGGGCCTTGTCGATATCGTCGCCGTATCCGATGCCCATCACCATATCCACCCGACGGGTCCCCTGGGTTGAGTAATTGACGATGTTGTCGTCGGTGAGCTTGGTGTTGGGAACGATAATGGTTTTGTTGTCGGGCGTTCTCAGGGTCGTCGTGAATATCTGGATTTTTTCGACGGCGCCGGTTGTGCCCCCTCCTTCGATCACGTCTCCCACCTTGAAAGGTCTAAAAATGATTAGCAGGAAGCCGGCTGCAAAATTCGACAGGGACCCCTGAAGGGCCAAGCCCACCGCGAGGCCTGCGGCACCGATAACGGCAATGAAGGAGGTCGTCTGGATGCCCAACCGGGTCAGCGCCGCAAGAATGACAAAGGTGAACAGCGCGTAATAGGTCAGGTTGCTGACAAAGCTGGTGATGGTGGGATCCACATCTTTTTTCTGCATCAATTTGTGCACGATGTTGGAAACCATTTTTGAGACGATGCGACCAATAATGAGGATGACGATAGCGGCCAGAACCTTTAGGCCATAGACGGTCAGGATTTCATAAATTCTAGCGATAATGTCTTCCATCAAAAACCTCCTTTTAAAAGTCGAATTAAGGGCTTGAAAAGCGAGGTAACCATCAAAGGCCTGCCCCGTTGGTGAGATTGTCCTCCATCAGTGGGTTCCGGCAAGTGGAGAGAGCTTGAGTTGACCGCAACCGGAGTCACGTTCTGTCGCTGATGTTGGAAAGTACGGGGCGGCGGCTATGATTGTCCCTTGTTTTGTTCATATGCGCAATATACTTAGCACGAATATGGGAATTACAAGTTCGGAAACCATGTATTTTCTCTTGGATATATCGGTGGGGGTGTCACTGTTCGAGCCATGGATTCGGACACAAAGAAGAGAACAGGGCGGATATGAGCCGGGCCGACCGCCGTCGACAACACCGGGCAATGCCATGATACCGGTCATCTCAAAACCGCTTGACAGAACGAAACGCCTATGCCATATAGCCTTCCCACATTTCGGGGATATAGATCGTTACCGGATTCTCCCCCGATCCTTCCCGTGATTATCTGCGCTTGCCGAGGTAGCTCAGTCGGTAGAGCAGGGGACTGAAAATCCCCGTGTCGGCAGTTCGATTCTGTCCCTCGGCACCACTGAAATCAGGGGCTTGCGGCGTCTGCTGCAAGCCCCTGATCTATTTTGGTCTCCGTTTGGTCTCCATCCTTTGAATATCCTTCTACAAACAGTCCTTGATCATTGCTTCTGAGGCGGCAGCTTAAAACCTGTTCGACACTCGCTGAAAAACTGCTGAAACCAATACCATTTGGTGTAAGGCTGAAAGCCATAGGCGATGTCATTAGCTATTTTCTACTCGGTTATCTAAAAAGTTTTAGACGGTCCATATCGGCGGTCAATGGGTGTCGGATCGGATGCTGGGCGACTGTCTGAGCCACCAAGGCCGCCAAGACCCGTACTGGAGAATCCTGAATAACCGCAATTTTCTATGTCGGGAATTTCCGGAAGGTAAATTTAATGGATGAGGAAGGAACCATTCACGCCCATGGAACGGTGACGAGCATGATTTCACATAGTAAAAATTGACAGTCTAAATAGACAAGCAGCCGGTAGACGTCTGGCTCTGCGTTGAGGATTGGTATGTAAACACACGATTTGGCAGTCCCACTTTTCTTGGGATACTCTCAATCGATCAGTAATGGAGCCCTATTTGGTTTCCTGGCTATGTAAAAAGTGAATGAGGGTCAGGTCTTTTATTTTTAGTTTTTTTCTGCCTGATGCGGCAGCGTTGCTTCTTTATTGCCCCAAGCCCACCCCAGCCTTTGGAGTCACAGACCTGGGGCAAAGGTATTTGCCGGCGGCGTCGCAGAACTCCAGTGTCTCTCCAGTGAGCTCCGGGAGAACCACCCATGTGGCGGCGTGGCATTGCGGCGGGAATTGATCGACGCACATCCGGAGGCGGTTCAGGAACTGGTGAGTCTTCTGGTCGAGGCCGGTGGGTCATCGAGAAGAATCCCGAGTGGGCCGAGGAGATCGGCATGGCATTCCTGGATCCGAAGAAAACCGTCGGTCTGAAGGTGCCGGTGCTGAAAAACGTCTTGACTGAGCCGGATGGCATCAAGACAGGCGATCTCTTCCCCCAGTTGGACGACCTGCGGTTGATGCATCGCTACATGCACCCGAAAATGGGCATTGCCGTCGATTCGGTCTCTGACGTGCCGGCCATCCGGTCTTCGGATGTCCAGTCAATTCCGGGGCTGGGAACGGGGGGTGATTCCCGCCATATTCTCGGCATGGTCCAAACAGACGGAGGCATTAACCTCCTCTTGGACATCGAGCCATCTGCTCTCCGGGAAAGTCTTTCCCCCCGCTGCCTGAGGACATTCCATTCTCCCCGAAATCCGTGGACCATCGCTGGATCCTGATGGGGCGCCGGTTCCTATTTCTGGGGCCCTTTCTTGACCTTCAATCCATTGCTCTGTAAACTCGTCCCCGGTTCCCGTCGATTCTCCGATCGATTTGCACTGCCTTTCATTGGACGGTTCATCCAGAGTCCCTCCGCTCGCCGCTGCTGCCAGGGAACCGCCTCGATGGGCCTGCCGTAAATCTGTCACACTGCGAGGCGCTCATGGCCAGAACCCCCCGTCTTCTAACTCCTCTTCCAGGTCCAAAGGCATCCCATCTAATCCAACTGGACCAGGTTTACGTGTCTCCCTCATACACGCGTATGTATCCCGTCGTGGTGGACCACGGCAGCGGGTTGTGGATCCATGACGTTGATGGAAACGAATTCCTGGATTTTACTTCGGGAATCGCGGTCTGCGCTACCGGCCACTGCCATCCTCAGGTGGTGGATGCCATCAAACGTCAGGCCGACCGCCTTCTTCACATGTCCGGCACGGACTTCTACTACACCTCGCAGATTCTTCTTTCCCGACGACTGGCTGAACTGGCCCCGGGGACGAACCCAAAGAAAGTCTACTTCGGCAATTCCGGTGCAGAGGCCGTCGAAGCCGGCTTCAAACTAGCCCGCTGGCACACCAAGCGTGAGCTCAACATCGCTTTTTACGGCGCCTTTCACGGACGCACCATGGGTGCGTTGTCGCTTACCGCCAGCAAAACCGTTCAGAGACGGAACTATCATCCCTTCGTGCCCGGCATCACCCATATCCCATACGCGTACTGCTACCGCTGTCCCTATCAGATGACCTACCCGGGCTGCGACCTGTACTGCGTTAAGTGGATCGAAGACACCCTGTTCAGGACCACATTGCCCCCGGAGGAGGTGGCCGCCATCATCGTTGAGCCGATCCAAGGGGAGGGCGGGTATATCGTGCCGCCCGTCGACTATCATTTGAGGCTCAAAGACATCGCCGATCGAAACGGCATTCTCTTTATGGCGGATGAGGTTCAGTCGGGCATCGGCAGGACCGGGAAAATGTTCGCCATCGAGCACTTCGGTGTCGATCCGGATATCATGGCACTGGCCAAGGGGATCGCCTCCGGCATGCCCTTAGGCGCCATGGTGGCCCGGGCGGATATCATGAATTGGGAGGCCGGATCCCATGCGTCCACCTTTGGGGGCAATCCCGTGTCCTGCGAGGCTTCTCTCGCCACTATTGATATGGTCGAAGCCTGCCTGATGGACAATGCGGCAGATATGGGCAGCCATCTCATGGACCACCTGAATGCTCTCCAGCAGACATTTGAGTGCATGGGCGATGTGAGGGGAAAGGGCCTGATGGTGGCGGTGGAACTCGTTCGAGATCGAGAAACCAAGATTCCGGAGAGAGCCCTTCGAAATGAGATCATCACTCACGCATTTGAACGGGGCCTTCTGCTGCTTGGGTGCGGAGAGAACAGCATTCGGTTCTGCCCGGCCCTGACGGTTACCCAAGAGGAAGTGGACACCGCCATAGACATTTTTGACACGGCTCTCCGGGCGGCCTTGGACCAGACGAGCCGGCCCTGAGCCGGAGGACTTCCCGTGGTGGCCGGGTGCAGAACTCTATAGAAAGGAGACAATGACCATGACAACCCCGATCGATCATTTTGATCTCGGCGGCATTCAGCCCGGCGCGGGATCCGGCACCTTCCTGAAGTGCGGGGGCGAAGCCCTGCATGTGGAGAGTCCCATCGACGGGAAGACCCTTGCCACCATCAAGTGCGCATCACTGGACGACTATGAGACCATCGTCAGGGATGCCCGTGATGGATTTCTGAAATGGCGGGTCACCCCGGCACCCAAGCGGGGAGATGTCATCCGGCAGATCGGCCAGGCGATCCGTGATCACAAAGGAGCCCTTGGCGCTCTCATCAGCCTCGAGGCAGGTAAAATCAGTGCCGAGGGAGAAGGAGAGATCCAGGAGGCCATCGACATCGCCGATTTTGCCTTGGGCCAGTCCCGGATGCTCTACGGGCTCTCCATGCACAGCGAAAGGCCTGGCCACCGCATGTACGAGCAGTGGCACCCCCTGGGGCCGGTCGGCGTCATTACCGCCTTCAATTTCCCCGCGGCACCGTGGGCGTGGAACGCAATGATCGCCCTGGCTGCTGGTGATCCGGTGATCTGGAAACCATCCTCAAAAACCCCACTCTCGGCAATTGCCTTGATGAAGATCATCTGGCCGGTTCTTGAAAAGAACGGGCTGCCGAGAGGCCTCCTGAACCTGGTTATCGGCGGGCGCGATTCCGTTGGAGAGGCATTGATCCAGGATTGCCGGATTCCTCTTGTTTCCGCGACCGGAAGCGTTCCCATGGGGCGCCGTGTGGCTCAAGCCGTGGCGGCTCGCCTGGGAAAGACGATCCTGGAACTGGGAGGCAACAACGCTATCATTGTCACACCGGAGGCCGGTCTCGACCTGGCTGTGCGCGGGATTGTTTTCGGTGCCGTTGGAACGGCAGGCCAGCGATGCACCAGCACCCGGCGGGTCATCGCCCATCGGGACATTCTACCGGAACTGGCAAATCGCCTCGTGGCCGCCTATCGACAGGTTGTGGTCGGCAACCCCCTTGACCCGAGGACCCTAATGGGGCCGATGATCGATAAAAAGGCCGTCGACACCATGCAGTCGGCGATCGAAACCGCCAAAGCACAGGGCGGGGAGATTCTATGGGGCGGTGATGTGCTGACGGGCGGTATCTACGACACGGGTACATACGTGACGCCGTGCTTGTGCATGGCTCACCCGGAGATGGGCATTTTGAGGGAGGAAACCTTTGCCCCGATTCTTTACCTTATTGCCTACGATGAACTCGAGGAGGCCATTCAATACCAAAACGACGTGCCACAGGGACTGTCGTCGGCCATATTTACCGATAATTTGCGGGAGGCCGAAGGGTTTTTGTCTCATTGGGGCAGCGACTGCGGCATCGCCAACGTCAATATCGGTACGTCGGGTGCTGAGATTGGAGGCGCTTTTGGTGGCGAGAAGGAGACCGGAGGCGGCCGGGAAGCGGGAAGCGATGTTTGGAAGAGTTACATGAGGCGGCAGACCTGCACGGTCAACTGGTCGGGAGACATGCCTCTGGCCCAGGGCATTCGATTTGAGGTCGACTGAGGCCTTTGGAGCGAACCGTTATGGCGGTTCTTGGGGTCTCAATATGTTCCGGCAATGGTGTTAAGGGGTATGGGAAACTGCCGATAACCTAAACTGACGCCTTGGAACCAACAGAGGGGGAGCCAGATCGATATGACTTCCATCGGATACGGCCATGAGCAGTAAATTGACGGTTGCGCTGACCAAAAAAGAGGCTGAAATCTATTTCGCCCAGGGCCTTCACAAGGAGGCCATGGCCTTGTACGAGGGGCTGTTGAATTCGGCCTCGGGCCTGCCGGAGTCGATCCGCGATAGCATCCGTCAGCGAATGGCGGGCATCGACCTTGCCATGGAATCCGCCGACATCGATCCCTACTGCCGAATGACCGAGGATGAAATGGAAACCCTAAGATCCGGCTGGGGGGGGCACCACAACAGCAGGGATCATCTGATCTGCGGGGGGGCGTTATATCAGATCGGCTGTCATGAGGAGGCCCTAAAGGAATTTGCCCTATTGCTGGAGAAGCGGTTTCCGGCGATGCTGCTCATCGATCCGGTAATGGAATGCCTTGCACGGTTGAATCCCCCGTCGACCATTGCGTTGTCGGTGGACACTTTTTTCTCAAACCGCATTTCCGGAGAGTCGATAGGCTCGGGTCTTCTCGAACGATGCGCCATCGCTTTGGAGGAAAAGGGATTTGCCCGACACAGCCTGGCCATCTGGGAGACGCTTGATTCCCAGTATCCGGATCAGCCGGGATGGGCGGAACACATCGAGCGGATCCATGCCCTTCGGTCTGCCGTGACGGCGCCATCCCCGGAAACACAATCCCTGACCCTGCCTGAACCCCTATCGGCCGCTGACCGGCTCACTCGGTTTCTTTGGGAAACGGTGGGATGGATAGAGCGGGGGGCCCGCTGGTTGTCCGATCGCTGGTCAACCGTCAGACATCCATCTTCGGAATAGCCAACCACCGACAGTCAACCGCGGTATCGGTAACCCCTACGCCTTCTTCTCTGGGCAATCTCACTGATGGTTACGGTTCTCGAAGGCCCGACTCGATGTCTGCGGGAACGATCATCGGCTCTCCAGGCCTTCATCACCCGGAGATTTTCGGGTAGACCTCGAATGGGAAAGTCATGGTCTCGCCAACGGCTTTCATATGGGCGGCAACGTCTGCTTCGGTTCTGCCCGGATCCCTTTCCAAAGGCCACCAGGATTTCCGATATCGATGCAAACAGCGGACGGGACCATCGTTGTCGATCGTCGCCGGCACCTGTGGATTCAAAAATCCGATCAAGCGGGTCCATTATCCGCCAGGAGACGACCTCCATTTCCCGGGTGGATTGGCTGCCCGGTTTCCCGTAAATCGCAAAGAGCGGTATCATGCGCCAGAAGGATTCGTTTTGGGTGCCATCGTGGATCAGGCGATCGCTGTCCAGGAACGCCACCTCCGAAACGGGGCATTCCTGGTTGGCGAAGGACCGAATGTAGCCATCTTAGATGGCGATCAGAAAAGTAGACAGTGGCCATCGCTGCCACGAACAGGCACAGCAATTCCTGCCGTTAAAAGGATCAACGGTTGTTTTTCGATTGCAACCGGCGTTCGACGACATGACGACGCATAATGGGGTTCCCCCCTTAGCGGACGATCCTGGGATCCTCTGTCAGACCTTTGAGCCGTTGGGGGTCGTCTAAAACCTTGTGAAAGAGATAATTAAGAATGTGCCGAATCAGTCCGTATCGGCCAGGGAAACCGTTTCGAAAAGACCGGCCATCAGGTCGAAGATCAGCAGGCGGTGTCTTAGAGTGGAATGTCGTTCGAGGAGGATTTTAATGGTTTCTGTGGCTTCGAGGCTGGCGGCGAGACTAGCGGCCATGGCCAGGGTTCCGAGAGTGGCTTCAGCCCCTCTAACGTTCGCGGAGTGGGGATCACCATATATTTGCCGGAGACCCGAATCCTCCGGAAATATCACCGTCACATGACCGGAGGCGCCTGCGATAGCGCCGGACACCAGGGGGACCCCACACTGCTTGCAGGCGGCCTCAAGATGGAACCGGGCAGTGATGGTATCGAGGCAGTCCACGACGAGGTGAACATCTTTGACAAGGTCGCTGGCGTTTTCGGGTGTCATGAAGATGGGCCGGGCATCGCAGAGGACCGAGGGATTGATCGATGCAATTCGGTCTCTGGCTGAATCGGCTTTCGGCTGGCCAATCGTGTTCATCGAGGATAGGAACTGCCGGTTCAGGTTGTGACCCTCGAACCGGTCACCGTCGACCAGGCGAAGAAACCCTACTCCCGTCCGGGCAAGAATTTCGACAACCGTCCCTCCGAGCCCGCCCAGGCCAATCACGGCAACCCTGGAGGCGAGAAGTCCGGCCTGCTCCCGGGCCGATAGGGACTTGAAGTTGCGTTCATACCGCTCGGGCAGGATGCCGCGACCCAGGGCGGCGTTATCCACATCCCGTGCATGGCAACCCGTGGCTTCGGCAATCAACTGGCTCTCGACCGTGCTCAGTCGGAGAAAGGGCTCGCCGTCAGGAAATCGATTTTCCTCCGCTGCTTTGCCGCAGGCCTCGCCGGGATCCAAATCGGCCATTTATCCGCCTCCGACAGGAGGGAAGAGCCCGAGTCGATCGCCGCTGTGGAGAACCGTATCTAAGGAGACCTGAACGCTGTTGACAAAGGCCAGTTTGACGTCTGCTTCCGGAATCCCGAGAAAGCGGATGACGTCCAGCACGGTGGCATCCTCAGGGATGGGCGTTTTGTCGGAATCCACGGGTAGGTACTGGGTCAGTGTGGCAAATAGTCGAACATCGATAATCGTTTTCATAGGGCATCTTGGGCTAGAGGGCATGGGTTTCGGTGGACTTTACCTCCTGAAGACTAAAAATGATCGTACGCTTAGTCAAGGTGATTTCGATGATTCCTCTTCCGATTGCAACGGAATGTCATATCACGGTGGACTCCCGGCAACGGCGGCGACTCGTTCAGCGTCTTCCGGTTGTGCGGAATGTGGAATTCTGTTAGGAGACGGGTACCGTGGGTGGCCCGGTCTGCGGTGGTTGACCGCCAAGTCCGGATGGCGGGTCAACCCTCCCTGATCTGCCGCCACCCTCGCTTGGGAGTCGACGTCCGCATTTACGGGATGGCGACTGCCTCAGTTTTCGCCTCAATCGGTCAACCGTTTCCGGCATCGAACACTCCCAACTCAAGGACGACGATTTATGCCATTCAACGGTCAGTGCGCCCTGGTCACCGGTGGCGCGGGTTTCATCGGGTCTCACCTGGTGGCAGGACTTCTGGAACGCGGCGCCAAAGTGAAAGTGATCGACAATCTCATCACGGGGAAAATGGAGAATCTGGCTCCATTCGGTCAACGTATCGAGTTTATCAAAGGCGATATCCGTCATGATGAGGCTGTCGATACCGCCGTCAGGGGCGTGGACCTTGTTTTTCACCAGGCAGCGGTCGTGTCCGTGCCCCTTTCCGTCAAGGATCCGACGGGTTCTGCGGAGGTCAACGAGATCGGTACCCTGAAAGTGATGGACGCAGCGAGACGCCACGGAATCAAACGCATGGTCCTGGCCAGTTCGAGCGCGGTATACGGCGACGATCCGACACTGCCCAAACATGAGGCCATGGACCCGGGGTGGTTAAGCCCCTACGCGCTCCAGAAGCTGGTCAACGAGTATTATGCCGATCTATATCATCGCCTATACGGTTTCGAAGCGGTGTGCCTCAGGTATTTTAATGTGTTTGGACCTCGGCAGGATCCCTCCTCCCCTTATTCGGGAGTGATTTCCATTTTCATGGAGCGGGCGACGAAGGGGGAGGCGCCGGTCATTTTCGGAGATGGAGAGCAGAGCCGGGATTTCATATTCGTTGAGGATGTGGTTGCTGCCAATCTGGCTGCCGCCGTCGCTCCCGGATCTCCCGGTAAGATTTACAACATCGGCTGCGGCGGCTCGATCACTGTAACCGACCTGTGGCATCGGGTGGCCGCCCTGGCGGCCCTGGACGTGTCGGCATCTTACATGCCGGCAAGGGAAGGGGATATCCGACACTCTGTCGCTGATACCTCGCGGGCCAGGGGTGATTTGGGCTTTGAACCCGCCGTGGCGTTCGAAGCCGGACTGAAACGGACCTATGACTGGTTCAGGTCCAATGCCGGGGCCTGATGCCGCATGATTTCCAACCCGCCACCACCGTCTATCTGTCGCCAACAACAATAACAGGAGCCAATACCGATGTCCCACTCACTTGACCGTATCCTGGTTACCGGTGCCGCCGGCTTCATTGGATATCATCTGGCCCTTCGAATGCTTCGGGAGGGAGTCACTGTGGTCGGCTATGACAACGTCAACGACTATTATGACGTCCGAATCAAGGAAGATCGTCTGAAGCAGCTCATGGATTTTGATCAGTTCTCACTGGTCCGGAAGGATCTGGCCGATCTCGACGCCCTGAAGACCGTTTTCAAGACCGGACCCTTCGATGCGGTGGTCAACCTTGCCGCCCAGGCCGGCGTTCGATACTCTCTGACCAATCCCCATGCCTATGTGGCTTCCAACATCGTGGGCTTCGTCAACCTTCTCGAATGCTGCCGCCACTTCGAGGCCCGGCATCTGGTATTTGCCTCCTCCAGTTCCGTCTACGGGGCCAACACGCTTATGCCCTTCTCGGTCCACCACAACGTAGACCATCCGGTTTCCCTGTATGCCGCTTCCAAGAAATCCAACGAGTTGATGGCCCATACCTACAGCCACCTGTACGGGATGAACTGCACGGGGCTGCGATTCTTTACCGTCTATGGACCATGGGGCCGGCCGGACATGGCGCTTTTTCTTTTTGTCAAAGCGATCCTCGAGGACAAACCCATTCAGGTTTTCAATCATGGAAAGATGCGAAGGGACTTTACCTATATCGACGACATCGTCGAAGGGGTGGTGAGAACCATGAGCCGGCTGCCGCAGCCCAACCCGGATTGGTCCAGCCAGAGTCCGGATCCGGGCTCCTCCTACACCTCCTATCGTATCTACAATATCGGAAACCATAAGCCCGTCGAGCTTCTGGACTTCATCCGGATCATCGAAACCGCACTAGGAAAAGAGGCAAAGAAGGAATTCTTGGATATGCAGCCGGGCGACGTTCCGGCGACCTATGCGGACGTTGAGGATTTGACTCGAGACGTGGGATTTGTCCCGGATACGCCTCTCGAGGAGGGAATTTCCCGGTTTGTCGAGTGGTATCGATCCTACTACACGGCTTGATCGCCCCTATTCCGGTGCGTTGAAGACCACAACGCCCTCTTTCTTCAGGGCGTCACAAATCGGGGCCGTATCGCACTCGGTCAGACGGAAGTAGTAGGTGCGCTTTTTGCCGGATTTTCTGGCCATGGCGACGTTGATGATATCCCCGCCGTTGTCGTGAATGATCTGGATGGCCTTTTTCAGGGCACCGGGTTTGTCGTCGATGGCGGCATCGAGCCGGGAACTGGCAGAGAGAATTCCCATCATGTTGATAAATGCGCCGAGAATGTCGGTTACCGTGATGATTCCCACCAAGTAGCCCTTTTCGACAACGGGCAGCCCCCCGATTTTGCGCTTGTAGATGAGCTGCGCAGCGATTTCCACATCCGTTTCCGGCCCGACCGTTACCGGTTTGCGAATCATGAGGTCCGACAGAGACAAATCGGCCACCATGGAAGGAATCAGTCCCTGCTTGAGGTCCGACAGGGTTAGGAAGCCCACCAGAGTCCGGTCTGCCTTGACGACCGGAAGGTGGCGAATGGAATTGGACTTCATGACGTCGATGGCCTCCCGAATAGAGGCCTGTTCCCTGACGGTAATCGGATCCTTCACCATGAGGTCTTCGATTTTCATGACGGTGTTTCCTTTGATTTGCGGTTAACGGTCGGCTCAAAACTGCAGAGAGGCTCTTCGTCCATAAAGTCGCCGCTGGCTTCGTAGGCCCTGGCCCGGCAACCGCCGCACACCCGCCGGTACTCGCATTCTCCGCATTTTCCCTTGAGTTCGTCGTATTGCCGAAGAGAAGTAAAGACCTTGGACCCTCTCCAGATATCGGCAAAGGAGTCCTGGGTGACATCACCGCTGTTGACCTGAAGAAAGCCGCAGGGCTGAACGATACCCCGGTGGCTGATGAAGCAGAAACCGACCCCCCCGAGGCACCCTCGGGTGACGGCATCGAGTCCATGGGATTCAAAGCTGACCTTGCGGCCTTCCTCCCGGGCCCGTTGGCGGAGGATTCGGTAATAATGGGGGGCGCAGGTTGCCTTCAACTGAAGGGGGGACTTCTCCCGCTGGTCATAGAACCAGTTGAGGGTGTCCTCATACTCTTGGGCGTCGATTTCCTTATCGATCAGATACTTGCCTCTGCCCGTGGGAACCAAAAGGAATATATGGTGGGCCACGGCACCGAGGTGGATGGCCAACTCCTGGATCTTTGGGATCTCCTTGAGATTGATTTGGGAGATGGTGGTGTTGATCTGAAAGTCGATGCCGGCTTCCTTGGCCAGTTGAATACCTCGCAAGGCGCCGTCGTAAGCGCCCTCCACACCCCGGAACCGATCGTGGGTCTCCCGGGTCGCGCCGTCAAGACTGACGCTGATCCGCTGGATGCCGGATTCAACCATTCTGCGGGCATGCTCCTTTGTAATGAGCGTGCCGTTGGGAGCCATGACCATTCGAAGACCAAGCCCGGTGCCGTAGCGCGCAATGTCAAAAATATCTGCTCTCAACAGGGGCTCCCCCCCGGTGAGTATAACGATGGGCTTGCCGACGTCGGCAATCTGGTCGAGAAGGCGAAAGGAGGCCTCGGTGCCGAGCTCCCCTTCGAAGGGGCCGTTGTCGGCCGACGCTCGGCAGTGCTGGCAAGACAGATTGCAGTTGCGGGTGGTTTCCCAGGCGACCAGCCTTAGAGAGGCCTCCCTGGCATCTTTGGCTCCGGCGCCCGCCGGATGGCCGCCGGGGTGTCCGTGGGCGGTGGCGTGTGGCTTCATCGGTGTTCCTTTTATGGCTGACGGACGGTGGCTCGCGACCGGCTGCCCGCCGTCCGGTATGGATTATCGCGACAGGATTTTTGCTGCGTCTAGAGCAAAGTAAGTGAGGATCATGTCCGCACCGGCCCGCTTGATGGCTGTCAGGGTCTCCATCATGACTTTCTCGCCATCGATCCATCCCATCTGCTCGCCGGCTTTTATGAGGGAGTATTCACCGCTGACACTGTATGCGGCAACGGGCAGATCGATCTCCTCCCTTATCCGACAGATGATGTCCAGATAGGCCAGTGCCGGTTTGACCATGATGATGTCGGCCCCCTCCTCGACGTCCATGGACACTTCCCTGATGGCCTCCAGGCTGTTGGCCGGATCCATCTGGTAGGTCCGCCGGTCACCGAATTGGGGAGCCGAGTGGGCGGCATCCCTGAAGGGTCCATAAAAAGAGGAGCAATACTTGGCGGAATAGGCCATGATGGGGACGTGAGAATACTGGTTGTCGTCGAGGGCCGCCCGAATTTCTGCAACCCGTCCGTCCATCATATCCGATGGAGCGACCATGTCGGCGCCTGCCTGGGCGTGGGATACGGCGGTTTTCGCCAGAAGATCCAGTGAATCGTCATTGTTGATGATGCCGGCATCCACCACCCCGCAGTGGCCGTGATCTGTGTATTGGCATAAACACACATCCGTGATGACAAAAAGGTCGGGATAGGCGGCTTTTAGAGCCGATGTCGCTTTTTGGACGACGCCGTCCTTTGCATAGGCGGAGGTGGCCAGAGGGTCTTTCTTGCCGGGTACCCCGAACAGAATCACCCCTTGGATCCCGGCATCGACCGCTTTGCCTACGGCCTTGACCAATCGATCAACGGAGAGCTGGTATTGACCAGGCATGGATGCGACAGGATTGGCCACATCGTTTCCGTCGACCGCGAAAAGGGGCAGGATGAGGTCGTCGATCGACAATCGGGTTTCGCGAACCAGGCGTCGGATGGCTTCGCTTTGGCGCATGCGTCGGGGGCGGTAGTCTGGGAAGATCATGAAACGCGCTCTCGCTTTGAGTGGGGTTAAAAGGACTGGCCGGGCTTACCCCAGCCCGACAACCGCAGGGTTAGATGCTTTCGCTGATTTCCTTGTCCGTCAGATAGCAGGCCGGATCCTGGGCCCACACGTCGCCGTAGAAAGCTTCCGCTCTGACGCGGAAATTGCCGCCGCAGATATCCAGCCAGCGGCAGGATGCGCATCTGCCTTTCACATGGGCTTTCTTGTTCTTGAGCTTTTCCAGGAGGGGGTCGTCGGGTTGGGACCAGATTTCGGAGAAAGGGCGGTTTCTGACGTTGCCGAAGCTGTGGTGGCGCCAGAACTGGTCTGCATAAACCTCTCCGTCCCAGCTGACACAGCCGATACCTCTGCCGGAGTTGTTGCCTTCGTTCATCTGGAGCAGTTCCAGCACCTCTTCGGCCCGCTGGGGGTCCTCTTCCTTGAGACGAAGATAAACAAAGGGGCCGTCCGCATGATTGTCCACGGTCAACACCTCTTTGGGCTTTCCCCGGTCGTGGAGGTCCTTGGTGCGGTCAATGATGAGGTTTACCGCCTGCCGGGTCTCTTCGTGGGTCAGGTCCTCCTTTACCAAATTGGAGCCTCGGCCCGCATATACCAAGTGGTAGAAGCATACCCGGGGGATGTCCATTTCCTCCATCAAATCGAATACCGCCGGTATTTCACCCACATTGTGTTTGTTGATGGTGAACCTCAGCCCCACCTTGATACCGGCTTCCTGGGTATGGCGAATACCCTTCAGTGCATCCTTGTAGCACCCCTTCACGGCTCTGAAGCGGTCGTGGATATCTTCCATGCCGTCCAGGCTGATACCCACGTAGGACAGGCCGATTTCTTTCAGGGTTTTGGCCGCTTCCCGGGTAATGAGGGTGCCGTTGGTGGAGATGACGGCCCGCATGCCCTTCTTAACGGCATAGTCGGCGAGCTCTGGGAGATCAGGCCTCATCAATGGTTCGCCGCCGGAGAATAACATCACCGGGGAGCCGAAGGCTGAAAGATCGTCGATAAGGGCCTTTCCCTCGTCGGTCGACAGCTCGTTTTCAAAGGTTCTGTTTTTGGCGTGGGCGTAGCAGTGAACGCATTTGAGGTTGCACTGCTGGGTCATGTTCCATACCACAACGGGTTTTTTGTCTTCCGAAAACTGGAGCAGATGGGAGGGCAGATTCCCGGAGTGTCGTCCGTAGCGAAGCGCGTCCGAGGGCTCGACGGTTCCGCAGTAGAGTTTGGAGATGCCGATCATTTGGGGTCAAGCCTTTCTGGTTCGGTTGCCGGGTTGGGGCCGGGACCTTGTTTGAACAGGTTGCGCATGTAGTCTTCGGGGTTTTCCAGGGCCCAGCGGTTCAGAAAAAACCGATTTTTGGCGGTTTTCTCCATGGCCAGTTTCAGGCCTAATTCGAAGTGCTCCGTGAACTGCCGGGTCAACTGTTCAAGAGTGGTTTCGGACCTTACAAGCTGGCCGATGACGAAGTCAATAGCATCTTCTTCCAATATGATATTGATATCGTGACGCTTGTAGAAATCGAGCTCGATGGCTTTGATGTCGTCGTATAGGGATCGGATCCGATCCAGTGCCTTTCCGATGTCCATGACGTTTCGGCTGTAGCAGACCGCGACATTGTCCATCTTCGAAGGGGTCATTTTCAGGCTGTACCGGTCGGTCAGAATCGATCGATTTTCTGTCAGATACGCACGGATAGAGGCCATCTCCCATCGGATCATGCTCTCGAAATCCTTGTCCGCTTGTTGGCTTCCGACGTCGGTAAACAGGTTCTCCAGTGCATGCTCCGGGTTTATAATCACTTCCCGAGTGACGGGAAAACGGTTGATGTGACGGGACGGAAGGCTTTTTTCGAACACAATGAGGGCGTTTTCAACAGCGCTGACAAGTCCACGGGCACCGGTGTTCTCGACAAAGGCGTCCCTGGCAAGAAGTCTCAATGCCTCTTCGTCGAATTTGATGTCGATACCGTAGGCAGCAAAGTCCAGCCGTTTTCCAAGAATGATAGGATTGTTCGGATTTTTGAGGATTTCAAAGAGATCGTCTTCGGTTAGGGGATCCAGGACGGCCCTGACGGGAAGCCTCCCCACGAATTCGGATTCGAATCCGAACGCGATGAGGTCCTCGGATTTGGTGTTGGCCAGCATGGTTGCATCTTCGTCTTGGTTGCGGATGGGGGCCCCGAATCCGATCCCTTGCCTGGCGACCCGTTTTCGAACAATGTCAGAGAGTCCGTTGAAGGCTCCGCTCATGATAAAAAGGATGTTACCGGTGTTGACCATCCGTCGCTCTTTTTTGCCGGTTTTTCGAAACTGCTCGATTTCCTGGAGCATTGAGATGGGATCGTGGGGCACCTTCAGATCCACATCCGTTTCCTCCATGGGCTTCAGCAGCGCCCGCTGAACGCCGGCCCGAGAAACGTCGGCACCCACAAGATTCCGGGAGGCGGCGATTTTGTCGATTTCATCGATATATATAATGCCAAACTGGGCCAGTTGGATGTCGTTGTCGGCCTCCCGGACGAGATCTCGAACCAGGTCTTCGACATCGCCGCCCACATACCCAGTTTCGCTGAATTTGGTCGCATCCCCTTTCACGAAGGGGACACCGATCTTCTTGGCAATCAGTCGGACGATGTAGGTTTTCCCAACTCCTGTGGGGCCGAGCAGGAGGACGTTGTTTTTGATGCGGCCCACCATATCGTTGGTCGCATCGCCGGCCAGACGGGTGAGCTTGATTCGGTTGAAATGGGTGCAGATTTTTGTGGCGAGGACGGCTTTGGCACGATCCTGTTTAACGATAAAGCGGTCCAGATACGCGATCAGTTCTTCGGGTTTGAGATCGAAATCGATGCCGTTACCATCGGACGGCAGGGGGCTGCCCTTCCCGAGGTCGTTGGTCTCGGCCACCATCATGGGTGAGACGATTTTGACGTTGTTGCCGAATTTTTTGGAAAGAAACTCGCTGATTTCTTTCTCTATTTCCGCTGGATTGATTTTTTCGTTGTGGGCTTTCATAACACGCGATTGTAATCACGACACCGGGAAAAGGCAAGGGATGCCGACGCCCGGCCACTGGCCTTCCGAAATGGCCACACGCTTGTGATCAAGGGGTGAAAGGAATAGGGGAAACGGCATGGAGGACAGGGTTTTCTATCAGATCGTCGATTGGCTGGGATACTCCCGGCGGGGGTATCGCCGCGTTAGAAAAGGGGTTAAAAAACGGCTCGCCGGGCACATGGCCGACTTGGGATGTAAAACGTCCAGCGACTACATGGCGACACTCACCCACTCCGGGGAGGCGATCCACCGGTGCCGGCTGTTGATGACGGTCCCGATTTCACGGTTTTTCCGCGACGGGTTTCTTTGGCCTCGATTATCAAACAGTGTGCTGCCCTATTTGTCGAATCGATTCGGTTTTCCTCTCTCCTTCTGGTGCGGGGGATGTGGGGGCGGTGAGGAAGTGTACAGTCTGAAAATGGTTTGTGAGGATGCGGTCGTCGGCATGGGCGCCCCTCCCCGAATCCTGGGGACCGATATCCACCCCAATCAAATCGCCAGGGCCAAGTCGGCCGTCTACCCCAGGAGTAGCCTAAAAGAGGTGCCTAACCATTTGCTAAATCGATGGTTCCACCCCGCGGGAGACGGACAATGCTTCAAGGTTCGAAAGTCAGCTCGCAGCGGGATCGACTGGCAACAGCTGGATATCGCCGCCGATATGCGCTCGGTTCCCCCGTTTCATCTCATTTTTCTCAGAAACAATGTTCTGACCTATACCCGTGACCCGTTGCGCCGGGAGCTGTTCGATGACGTCCGTGACCGATTGGCTCCGGGGGGCGTTCTTGTGGTGGGAGCCCGCGAAGACCTGCCTGCGGACGGACTCGGATTTACCCCCTGGTTCCCCTGTGTCTACATCAAGGAAGATACCGGGGCCACCCAGACGCCCCTTTGATCAGGGGTGCCGGTAGTACCGGGATCTTTGGCCTATTTGGCCGGTGTGGACTGGCGTGTTGCCTCGGAGCCATCTACCCTGAGACGTCGAGTGGCGGAGGGTTTCCGGAAAGTATGTAGACCCGCCTACAATTCGATGCGCGTGCCCAACACCTTTAGAAACTTGGCAATCCAGTCCGGATGAGCCGGCCACGCGGGGGCGGTGACGAGGTTGCCGTCCACATGGGCCTGATCCACAGGGATATCCATGTAGGTGCCGCCGGCTCGGGTGACATCCGGGCCTACCGCCGGGTAAGCGGAACACTTTTTTCCCTCTACCACATCGGCTGCGGCCAACAACTGAGCCCCATGGCATATGGCGGCAATGGGTTTTCCATGATCCGCAAAATGCTTTACCAAATCGATGACAGCAGGATTGAGCCGAATGTATTCAGGGGCTCTGCCGCCGGGGACCACCAAGGCGTCATAGTCATCGCCCTTGATATCGTCGAAGGAGGCATTGAGGGTGAAGTTGTGACCCGGTTTTTCCGAATAGGTCTGGTCGCCCTCGAAATCGTGAACGGCCGTTCGAACCTGATCCCCTGCCTTTTTATCGGGGCAGACGGCATGAACCGAGTGCCCAACGGCCAACAGGGCCTGGAAGGGTACCATGACTTCATAGTCTTCGACAAAATCACCAACCACCATCAAAATTTTCTTGGCTGCCATCGGAAGGTCTCCTTTGATTGCGGGTCGATCACCTGGTTTGAATAAGGGGGTCTTAACGCCTATTCCCTTGCCGGCAATGGAGCTCGTAAGGGTTTTCTAAGCAGTGTATCCGATCTTAATGCACATTATCCCGCATGCAATAACGGCCTGAAACAATTGTTCAGGTGCCGAAGGAAACCAGCCAACGTAACGGGATCTCGGGGAGGCTATTTGTGAAAGTGACTTGTGAGCCTCCCCCTGTCGGAAGCGGCGACGACGGATATGGCGCTTGGAGGTGATATGAACGGGTTTAGGTAACAGGCATAAACGCCAATATGACCACTGCTGAAACCTATACTTGGGGATGGTACGCCCGGCAGGATTCGAACCTGCGATCTTCAGCTCCGGAGGCTGACGCCCTATCCACTGGGCTACGGGCGCGTAAAGATGGGGTTGATTTAGGGGATTTGACCGCTTCTGTCAAGGTGGAAGTGCTTTAACCGCCGTTATCCCTTGATGTTCAAAGCGTCCAATGCCGTCATGGCCTCTCCCACTACATACAGGGACCCGGCCACGCAAACCGCCTCATCCCCGGTTGCTTCTCCGATGGCGAGGGCCACGGCCTCCGATACGCTGGGAACCACTTGAACATTGGCTGCCCAACGACGGGCTTTTTCAGACAACAATTCCGCGGGAATTGCCCGATCGATTTTTGCCTGTGTGATGATGACCCGCTGGCAGGTCGGTAACAAGGCGGACAACATCGCGTCGATAGGCTTGTCGTCAAGAACCCCCAAAACCATGATCAGTTTTTCGGGCGGGATATGGCTGGAAAGATACCTGCTCAGGTTTCGGGCGGCCATGAGATTGTGGGCACCGTCGAGTATCACTAAAGGAGAGGTGGATACGACGTCCAATCGGCCGGGCCATCGTGTGTTGGCGAGACCACTGATGATTTGATCGGGGGTGATGGGAACGCCGGATTCGATCAATTGCTCGCAAACGGCAAGGGTAAGGGCGGCGTTGTCCACTTGATGGTTGCCCGGTAACTGTGTTTTCAGGCCCCTCCACCGGTGTCCGGTTCCGAAATAGGTAAAGGTGTCGCCGGGGGTGCGCCTCACCCGGAATGCCTCTCCCCGGCGGAAGAGCGGGGCTTTTTTGCCAGCCGCAGTCCGTCGGATGACCGCCAAGGCCGACGGCTGAGTGGCACCGGTGACCACGGGAATTCCGGGTTTGATGATTCCGGCCTTTTCATAGGCGATGGCACTAAGCGTATCCCCCAGGTATGAGCGGTGCTCGAGTGAAATATTGGTGATGACCGTAACCTTGGGCTTGAGCATGTTCGTGGCATCGAGCCGACCACCCATGCCGGTTTCGATGATCCCCCATTCGATCTTCCGGTTGCCGAAGTGACAAAGCGCCATGGCGGTGGTGAATTCGAAAAAGGTCGGATCTCTGTCGGCTCGGTTGGCGGACTCTACCGCCTTGTAGGCATTGACCACATCCTCGTCGGCAATGGGCGCGCCGTCAACGGAAATACGCTCGTTGAAACGGACTAGGTGGGGCGAGGTGTAAAGCCCGACTGAGAACCCAGACTCTTGGAGAATCGAGGCAAGGGTGGCGGCGACGGATCCCTTGCCGTTTGTGCCGGCAATGTGGATCGCATTGAAACCGTGTTGGGGGTTTCCGAGATTGTCCAGAATGGTGCCGATGACATCAAGGCCCAACTTGATGCCGAACCGCCTCAGACTGTACATCTTGCTCAAGCAGTCGTCGTAGGTGTTCATTGAATCCGTGATCTAAAAGAAAACCCGGCAGTTTTGACGCTGCCGGGTCACGAAGTGCACGCACTGCAGGGTGAGATTATCGCCGAGCGCGTCTTGCCGCTGCAATTCGCTCCCGCCGCAGGGCTTCACGCTGCTTCCGGCGCTTAAACTCGCTGGGTTTCTCGTAGCTCTTCTTGAGTTTCAACCTCTTGAAAAGGCCGTCATTCTGGATCTTCTTCTTAAGGATACGCATGGCTTTTTCAATGTCATTGTCATAGACCTTGACCGTGATCTCTTTCACCTGATCTCACCCCATTTCTGCCATCTAACATTTTATTATTAAGTAATATTAGATGGTTAATATGATTTGTGTCCTAAAAAGCAATTGTTCCTTATAATCTAGTCTCGTTGGTTTGGCAACCTGAAATCATCGGATAACTTGAAATTATTTTGTAACCGGTGGTCTTGACCGCCGACATCCCATTGGGACGCGGCCAAAGGCTCAACAAGGTTGACACCATTGGCCGTTTGAGCCATAACCCCTGACATTCCAGCGCCGTCTGAACCCCAACACAAGGAGGAGAGCATATGCGGTTGATTCTTTTGGGAGGCCCAGGAGCCGGCAAGGGTACACAGGCAAATCTGATTAAAGATAAATACAATATCCCACAGATTTCAACAGGGGATATGCTTAGGGCCGCGGTGAAGGCGGGCACGGACCTCGGCAAAAAGGCCAAGGAGTACATGGATTCCGGCGGTTTGGTCCCGGATGGTGTCATCATTGGTTTGGTCAAAGAGCGCATCAAAGAGGCCGACTGCGCCAACGGTTTTCTGTTTGACGGTTTTCCGAGAACAATTCCGCAAGCAGATGCCATGAAAGAGGCAGGCGTTCCCATCGAAGCGGTTGTTGACATCGATGTGCCGGATGGAGAGATCATCAAGCGGATGAGCGGCCGTCGGGTCCATCTGGCCAGTGGCAGAACCTACCATCTGACCTTCAATCCCCCCAAGGAGGAGGGCAAAGACGACGTCACCGGAGAGCCTCTTATTCAGCGGGACGATGACAAGGAGGAAACGGTTAAAAAGCGCCTCGATGTCTATCACCAGCAGACCGAACCCCTGGTCGACTACTATAAGAAGTGGGAATCATCGGGTGAAGCTGCTGCGCCCAAATACCTCCATATTCCCGGCGTCGGGAAAGTGGATCAGATCACCGATAGCATTTTTTCAGCATTGGACAGTTTAAAGCCCTAGCTGATACGCCGTGGACGTGGACGATGAAAGCCCTGTCACTTCAGTGACGGGGCTTTTTTGTGAGCTTAGACCTAATGTTGGCCAGATCTTGCCCCACTGACTAAAGAATAAAACGGATTTGAAGTCGAAGTCTTTAAGCAGGGCCCTTTGGCGGCAGGGGATTGCTTCCGAAACCGCTCTTCAACCACTGTTCGACCGCTGAAATTGCCTCATCCCGCTCCCTGAGATTTCCGGAAAACCGTGCTTCCTCAACCCGGAATAGAATTCGACCGATCAAAGGCGAGGGGGGGAGGCCGAATCGGTTCATGATATCGCGCCCGCTCAGAAGCGGGTGCCCCTCCTTGTGAATGCCGACAAAACGGGTTTCGAACTGATCGAGCAGGGTATCGATAAACACGAAGAACCGGTGGGCGGAAATGCCGGCATCGGATTGCTTGGCTGCGGCGTCGGCCGCCGAATGGACGAGGACGTTGGGTGCCATTGAATTCGCTTCCCAAAAGAAACGAAAGATGGCGTCGGAAGAGACGACGCCATCCCATTGGTTATCGAACAGCCCAAGTGGCCTCAAGTGCTGCGATACGATGAGGGACACCTGTTCCGTTTCTAGTCTCGACCACCGAAGCCGCGTGCCAATCGAATTCACCAACGCTGCGCCTGCGGCTTCGCTGCCGATGGCGTTTGGTCCGCTGTTATCGGCAGCGGTTTGAATGATGGGGTTCCCAATGCCGTGCAGCAGAGCGGCCAGCTTCAAAATCACCTGATCCAGTGGGCAGATTCGGTTCTCGACGATGGCGTGATGGTTTGGGAAAAACGCTGCGGAAGACTTCAGAATTTTCTCGAGATGCCGATAAGCGGATAGGGAATGGGTGAAGACGTCGGTTGATTGAGGGGCGCTTGGATAGCAACCCCTTGTGGCTTTCAATTCCGGAAAGAGTGCCTCCAGCAAACCCGTTGAAACCATATCATCCATATGGGAAGCTGAATCCTTGGACACCAGAAATTTCATTAACTCCGCTCGGATTCGTTCGCCTGGAGCCGTTGCCAATTTGGATGACAGGGATGCGATTGTCGACAGGGTTTCCGATTCCACAGTAAAGTCGAGAGCAGCGGAGAGCCGAAACGCTCTCAGCAGTCGAACGGGGTCTTGGGCTAACCCTTCTCGGGAAACCATCCGAATCTTCCGGTTTTTCAAATCCTCCATTCCGTTGCATGGGTCGATCAATTCCCCGCGATCCAGGTCCCATGCCATGGCGTTGATGGTAAAGTCCCGGCGATGCATGTCTTCGAAAATGGTTGGGCCGTTGATGCCGCAGATGTCATAGTGGCAGTCACCGACCACTACCCGTTCCAACTCGAATCCGGGCTTTCCCAAGGATATGTGCCTCCCGTTGAGGCGGTCGGCAATGAGGGCGGCGTAATTTTTGGGATTGGCAGGCACCACGATATCGAAATCTTCCGGGACAAGGTCCAGGAAGAGGTCGCGAATGGCGCCGCCGACGATATGGCTGCCGGGGGCGCCACCGCCCAATGTCTCAGAGATGTGGCGTTCAAATGGGCGCATCGGACTATTTCCATGTGTATTCTGTCAGAAAGCAAACCCCTTTGCAATCGACAAAAAAGCGTCGATTACGGATTCTATCTATGGCAAGGGTTCCACCCACGGCACGGCAAATCAATAAAAAAATAGTCCGGCAGGTCTGCCGTTTTTGGGTGCGATTAAGGGCGAAACAGATGGCCGGTAGACATTTAAAAGGGTTGACAGATTCTGCGGCATGTTTTAGCATCGTTTTTACTCAGAGGAACAGTACCCTCCTTCTGTACAAAAGACCGATCAAATCGGGTCTTTGCCTTAGAATCCATCTTCCAAGACAATCAACGAGGAATCTACGCACCCTGTTCGGTTTCCTGTTTACCAATACCATCGGCCTTGCTGCGATACCCCCTTATGAGGGTGATGTCGCACCTTGAGGCGCATATCTCTATTAAATAACAAATGATTTCTCATCTAAATATTCTGGTCGATCGTAGGGTGGATTGATTCTGCATCGTCGGATCTTGGTTGGATGCATTTTGAGGGCAATCATACTAAAATGGGGTAAGAATTGAATGAACATCAGTGAACTCAAAGAGATGAAGATCAATGAGCTGACTCAATTGGCGAGGAAGTTCAAGATCGAAGGCGCGGCCGGTATGCGGAAGCAGGAGCTCATTTTTGCGCTCCTCCAAGCTCAGATTGAAAAAAACGGTTCCATCTACGGCGTAGGAACTCTGGAAATCCTGCCGGATGGATTCGGTTTCCTTCGGTCTCCCAGTTACAATTACCTGCCGGGTCCGGATGACATCTATGTCTCACCGTCGCAGATCCGTCGGTTCAACCTGAGGACGGGCGATACCGTCTCAGGCCAAATCCGTCAGCCCAAAGAATCCGAACGGTATTTCGCTCTCCTCAAGGTTGAATCCGTCAACTACGAGGATCCCGAAATTGCCCGTGAGAAGATTCTATTCGACAACCTTACCCCCCTCTATCCAAATCGAAAGATCAATCTTGAAAATTCACCCGAAAACTACTCCACCCGCATAATGGACTTGATGACCCCGATCGGCTTCGGTCAGCGGGGACTGATCGTGTCACCGCCCCGAACCGGGAAGACCATGCTGCTGCAGAATATTGCCAACAGCATCATCGCCAGTCACAGAGATGTCGTTCCGATCGTTCTTCTCATCGATGAAAGACCCGAGGAAGTGACGGACATGGAGCGATCGGTGGATGCCGAAGTGATCAGTTCCACTTTCGACGAGCCTGCGGAGCGGCACGTTCAAGTGGCTGAGATGGTCAGCGAGAAAGCCAAGCGTCTGGTCGAACACAAAAAAGATGTTGTGATTCTTCTGGACAGCATTACCCGGTTGGCAAGAGCCTATAACTCCGTGGTACCACCGAGTGGGAAAATATTGTCAGGCGGCGTTGATTCCAACGCCCTTCAACGGCCAAAGCGTTTTTTCGGAGCGGCCCGGAACATTGAAGAAGGCGGAAGTCTCACCATTATCGCTACCGCGCTGATCGATACCGGCAGTCGAATGGATGAGGTCATATTTGAAGAGTTCAAGGGAACAGGTAACATGGAACTGGCACTTGATCGTCGTCTCTCCGACAAGCGTGTGTTCCCGGCCATCGATATCAAAAAGTCCGGTACCCGAAAAGAAGAGCTTCTGCTCGACAATGAAACCATCAATCGGGTCTGGATACTCAGAAAACTGCTCTCCTCTCTCAACCCTGTTGACAGCCTTGAATTTTTACTTGAAAAAATGCAGGGAACGGAGGATAATAATGAATTTCTCAGGTCAATGAATGCGTGATAGAAAGGTCTGATCAGATGAAAAAGGGAATACACCCGGACTACAAACCGTCCACCGTTACCTGCCACTGTGGCGCTTCCTTTGAGGCCGGATCCACCAAACAGGACATTACTGTCGAAATTTGCTCCCAATGCCACCCGTTTTTCACCGGCAAACAAAAGCTTATCGATACGGCTGGACGGATCGAACGTTTCAGGAAAAAATACGAGAAATTTCAAAAGGCCCAATAAACCGATATCCATGTCGGTTTGTCCGTTTTTGGACAAAACGAAGGGCACTCGAGAACGCCCTCAGCCATTCGGTGACACGGACGGTTGAAGTGGTCATTCTACAGTGTCCTTTTTGTCGTTATGGGCTGGCCGCCGACGTTGATATCAAGACCAGGCGGTGCTGGAAACATCGTCGCCAGAAAATACCATTCGCCGATGACCATTAACATGGAGCCCCGCCATTATGTTTGATAAACTCAAGGGGGTCGAGGAGCGCTTTGTCGAAGTGGAGCAGCAACTGAGTGATCCCGAAACCGTCAACAACAGACAGGTTTTCGAGCAACTCAGCCGTGAGCATGCTGAACTCAGCAAGGTTGTCTCGGTTTATCGGGAATATCGTCGGCTTTCGGAAGAAGTTGAAGAGAGCACCGAGCTGTTGAAAGATTCGGATCCAGAGATAAAATCTCTTGCCAAAACCGAGTTGGCGAGCCTTCATCCTGCGATGGAGAGCCTGGAGGAAAAACTCACTCTGCTTCTCCTTCCAAAAAATCCGAACGACTCGAAGAATGTGATATTAGAGATACGGTCGGGAACCGGTGGCGATGAGGCTGCTTTGTTTGCCGGTGATTTATTTCGCATGTACAGCCGGTATTCGGAAAATCGATCGTGGAAAGTCGAGATCATGAGCCACCACCCGACGGCCGGAAGCGGTCTCAAGGAGATCATTGCCCTGATTCAAGGACATGGAGCTTACAGCCGACTGAAATTCGAAAGTGGCACCCACAGAGTGCAACGGGTGCCTGTTACGGAAACCCAAGGGCGCATTCATACCTCTGCTGTCACGGTTGCGGTTTTACCCGAGGCTGAAGACGTGGAAGTGGATATTGACCCCGGCGATATCAAAGTGGATGTTTACCGCTCCTCTGGACCTGGCGGCCAAAGCGTCAATACCACAGATTCGGCGGTACGTATCACCCATTTGCCGACCGGTCTCGTGGTGACCTGCCAAGACGAAAAGTCCCAGCACAAAAACAAGGCCAAGGCTCTCAAGGTTCTGCGAGCCCGATTGTTTGACCAGGCGACGAGGGCGCAGAGCGAAAAACGCTCCGAAGAGCGGAAAAGCCAAATCGGAGATGGTGACAGAAGCGGCCGAATTCGGACATACAATTTCCCCCAGGGTCGTGTGACCGACCATCGAATCGGACTGACTCTCTACAAGTTGGAAGACGTTTTAGAAGGAGAGGTCGACGTCCTCATCGATGCCTTGACCACCCAAAGTCAGGCCGAAGCCCTTCAGCATGCCGACTCATGAGTGGACCATATCATCCCTTCTGATCTGGACTGCCGATTATCTCAAAAAAAAGGACATCGACAGCCCCCGTATCACGGCGGAAATTCTTCTTGCCGATGTTCTTGGTCTTGAACGAATTGACCTCTATCTGAGATATGACCAGCCGATGAATGCCGATGAATTGGCGCGGTTCAAGGCAGTGGTCAAGCGCAGGGCAGGAGGAGAACCGGTTGCCTACATTACCGGCGTTAAGGAATTTTGGTCCCTTGAGTTGCTTGTTGGGCCGGGTGTGCTGATTCCTCGTGTGGAAACCGAATGCGTTGTGGAAGCCGCTTTAGGGCTGATGGATTCTGTGGCGTCGCTTCACCCGCTAAGACTGTTGGACTTGGGCTGCGGCTCCGGCGCGATTTCCCTTGCCATTGCCAAGGAGCGCCCCCTGGACTGGATCGTGGCATCGGATGTCTCCTTGGAAGCCCTGGCCATTGCCCGAGAAAACATTCGACGGCACGGGATGACGGAAAATGTTCAGGCGGTGGCATCGAATTGGCTGAGTGCGCTTGACTGTCGACAGCGGCCATTTGACCTGATTATCTCAAACCCCCCATATGTCGATAGCGGCGATTTTCCCCATCTGCAGATCGAAGTCCGTGACTATGAACCTCGGCTAGCCCTTGATGGGATGCTTGGAGGCCTCGAGAGTCTGAGGAGGATTATCGGCCAGGCGCATCGTTATTTGAAGGTTGGCGGGTATCTGGTCATGGAAATCGGCTACGACCAGAAAGCGAGGGTTGAAACCCTATTCGGTCGCCATTCGAATACCTATGGTAATCCGGTTTTTGGGAAAGATTACAGCGGACGAGACCGATTGGTCACCGCTCGTGTCATGGATTGATTCGGCCTATCGGGGGAGGCGGCGCAAGACGGGCTGAGGGGTCCCTCACGGACACATTAATTCTTGCAGATCTTTTTCGATCCTGATAGTACTATCTGGTTTTGTAGCAAGGAGTTTTACTACCATTCACGTTTCCGGACTCGGCGCCCGGTGCTTCGTAATGAAGTCGGTGTCGGGGAAGATGGAAGCGGATGAAAAAACCAAATGAAAGGATAGTTCGAATGGCTTATGTAAGTATGAAGGAAATGCTGGAAGCCGGTGTTCATTTTGGTCATCAGACCAAACGGTGGAACCCGAAAATGAAATCCTATATTTTCGGGGCCAGAAATGGCATCTACATCATCGATCTTCAAAAAACCGTCCGAATGTTCAGGGATGCCTATGAATTTATCGGGAATACCGTTGCAAATGGGGGATCAGTCCTGTTTGTGGGCACCAAGAAACAGGCCAGGGAATCCATTTATGAAGAGGCGAACCGGTGTGAGATGTACTATGTTCACAACCGCTGGTTGGGTGGTATGCTGACCAACTTCCAGACCATCAAACAGGGTATTGATCGCCTCAACTACTTGAATTCGATAGACAATGACGGTTCGATCAATCTTTTCCCCAAAAAAGAACGACTGAAACTCGGCAAAGAGCGCGTCAAGTTGGACAACAACCTGGGTGGTATTCGCACCATGACCCGACTGCCCAGCGCCATTTTTATTGTCGACCCCAAAAATGAGGCAATCGCCGTTCGCGAGGGGCGGCGCCTCGGTATCCCTATTGTTGCCATCGTTGACACCAACTGCGATCCCGACGATATCGACTACATTATTCCCGGCAATGATGATGCTATTCGCGCGATTCGGTTGATCACGTCAAAAATAGCCGAGGCCTGCATTGGGGGGAAACGGCGGTTTGACGAAAGGCGGCAGGCCGAAGCCGACAAGCAGGTTGTCGAAGAGCCTTCGGTTCCAGGCGCCGATGACCTAAAGCCTGGGGAGCGAAAAGTGATCTCGGACGGCTCCGATGGGCCGGTTGTCGAAATTATTCGCAGGACGTCATCCGACGAACCTGCTGCAGTGCCGCCTGCTGGCGATACGGCAACAGAACTGGCAACTGATACGGAAAGGGCAGGAGAATAGTTCATGGCTTCAATTACAGCTGATATGGTGAAACAGTTACGAGATAAAACCGCTGCCGGCATGATGGACTGCAAGCAAGCCTTGACGGAGTGTGGTGGCGATATGGAAAAAGCCATCGATTTCCTCAGACAAAAGGGGTTGGCGACCGCCGCCAAACGGGCTGACCGCTCCATGTCAGAGGGCGCCATTGTGCCATATATCCATACCGGAGGAAAAATCGGCGTTCTTGTCGAAATCAACTGCGAAACGGATTTCGTTGCCAAAAATGAAGACTTCCAGGCTTTTGCGAAGAACATCGCGATGCACGTGGCGGCAATGAATCCGGTGGGGATTCAATCTGAAGACGTCCCTGAGGAACTCATCGAGCGCGAAAAGGCGATCTACAAGGCTCAGGCGCTTGAGATGGGCAAACCGGAGAAAATGATCGAAAAGATTGTTGAAGGAAAGCTCAACAAGTTTTTCAAGGACAGCTGTCTTTTGAATCAGGCGTATGTGAAAGATCCTGGAATAACGGTCAGCGATCTTCTGAATGAATTGATTGCCAAGATTGGTGAAAACATTTCCATCAAACGTTTCGTTAGATATCAAATAGGAGAATCCTGACTTTGGGCGAGCCCCAATACAAGCGCATCCTTCTCAAGCTAAGCGGAGAAGCGTTAATGGGGGATCAGACCTTCGGCATCAGCCCGGAGATGATCCGATATGTGGCCAATGAAGTTCGGTCGATCTTCGATCTTGGGGTTCAGATTTGTATTGTTGTCGGGGGCGGTAACATATTCCGGGGTGTTGCCGCCAGTTCGTTTGGAATGGATCGCGCTTTAGCCGACTATATGGGTATGCTGGCCACGGTGATAAACAGCCTGGCACTCCAAGATGCTTTAGAGAAAAATGGCATGCCAACGCGAACCCAGACGGCTATTTCCATGCATGAAGTGGCGGAACCCTTCATCATGCGGCGGGCGGTGCGGCATCTTGAAAAGGGGCGTATTGTTATTTTTGCTGCGGGAACCGGAAACCCTTATTTTACAACCGATACGGCCGCCGTATTGAGGGCTCAGGAGATCCGGGCGGAAATCCTTCTCAAAGCCACGAAGGTCAATGGCCTATATGATGCCGATCCGGAGATTCACCCGAACGCCAAGTTTTTCCGGGAAATCACGTACATGGAAGTTCTGGAACAGCAGCTGCGGGTGATGGATATGACGGCCATATCGCTGGCGATGGACAACAAACTCCCAATGGTCGTGTTCCGACTTAACAAACCGGATAATATACGCAATGTGGTGTCCGGAGAGGCCGTCGGCACTCTGATACATCATTGAGGTCGGCTTATTATTGGCAGTTCAATGGCGAGGGGGTCAAACACATACGAACAGGTGAATAGTCATGATAGATTCCATCATTGATGATACCCGGGAAAACATGGGTAAGACCATTGCCTTTCTCGAGGGAGAGCTTAAGCGGCTGAGAACCGGTCGAGCCAATGCGAATCTCTTGGATGGCATCAGGGTCGATTATTACGGGACGCCAACCCCGATCAACCAGATGGCGTCGGTTGCTGTCCCCGAAAGCCGACTCATCACCATTCAACCTTGGGATGTTTCTGTGATCAAGGACATCGAAAAGGCCATTTTAAAGTCGGATCTTGGGCTGACGCCGTCCAACGATGGGAAAATCATCCGTATGTCGATCCCGCCCCTTACAGAGGAACGGCGAAAACAGCTGGCCAAAAACGTCCACAAGATCTGTGAAGATCACAAGGTCGCCGTGCGCAACATCAGAAGGGATGCAAATGACTTGCTGAAAGCCGCCAAAAAGGATGGGGAAGTCTCGGAGGACGATGCTTTCAAAGGCCAGGATCAAATCCAGAAGGTAACCGATGAGTTCATTGGCAAAATCGACTTGATCTTCAAGGATAAAGAGAAGGAGATCCTTGAATTCTAATTCCAAGGGCATAATCGCTGGCGATCTTGATCCCGACAAGGTTCCCGAACATGTGGCAATCATCATGGACGGAAACGGGCGATGGGCAAAAAAGCGGATGCTGAACCGCATCAAGGGACACGAAAAAGGTGCTGAAGCGGTTCGTTCCATCACCGAATCCTGTATAGACCTATCGATTTCTCATCTGACCCTTTATGCCTTTTCGACAGAGAACTGGGGGCGCCCCCGCCCAGAAGTCGAAGCGCTGATGGGCCTACTCAAAAAATTTTTGGATTCCCGTGAAGATGAAATGATTCGAAATGGAATCCGATTGTCGACCATTGGGCAGACTGACCGCCTACCCTCAGCGGTCCGCAATTCCCTCGATAGGGTAATGTCCACCACGGCAGACAACCGAAAACTAGTGTTGACACTCGCCCTCAGTTATGGCGGGCGCGCTGAACTTTCCGACGCCTTTCAACGGCTTTTTCTTTCAGTCAAGGAGGGCCATATATCCGCCCAACAGGTCGATGAAGCCATGATCGGTCGCCACCTGTACGATAGCTCCCTGCCAGATCCGGACATTCTCATCCGAACCAGCGGTGAACGCCGCATCAGTAATTTTTTGCTTTGGCAGATCGCCTATACTGAATTTTATTTCACTGAGACCCTTTGGCCTGATTTCG
This sequence comes from uncultured Desulfobacteraceae bacterium, assembly GCA_942491115.1. Lineage (GTDB taxonomy): Bacteria > Desulfobacterota > Desulfobacteria > Desulfobacterales > UBA5852 > CALNZV01. The sequence goes on along the minus strand of CALNZV010000019.1, from coordinate 24,704 downwards.
GACGAGAAGAATTCATCAACATCCTGACAGATTTTCAGCGTCGAGAGCGTCGATACGGAAAGGTTTTCTCATAGCTTTTTAGTGACAATGGGCGTCCCCCCTGTCCCTTGCCGACCCGAAAGACAGCATCAATGCATCTGAAACGCTGGATTACCGGAATCGCCTCATTACCCGTTTTGGTATATCTCATCGTCGGGGGTCCCTTTCAATTCCTCCTCCTATTGGCAGCAGTGGGTCTTCTTTCACTCTGGGAATACTATCATATTGCTTTTTCCGAATTGGCTTCTTCCCTTTCCTTTTTATTAACCGCGATAGGGCTGGCCTGTGTACCTGCCATTCTTCTGGCAGCCTACCATAGCCGTTTTGATATGGTGGCCATGAGCCTGGGCATCAACACTATCGTCTGTGGCGTCATTTCCGTATTTGTCTTCAACCGAAGTCCACAACTATTAGATCACGTTTTTCGACAGATAGCCGGGATTGTCTATGTACCGTTGACCCTTTCCCTATTGATGTTCATTCGGTTGGGTGGTGATGGTTGGCAGTGGATTTTGTTTTTCCTTTTTACGATTTTTGCGGGTGATATCGGGGCGTATTATGTGGGCTCCTATTGGGGGCGTCGAAAACTTTGTCCGGCTATCAGTCCCGGTAAAACGGTTGAGGGCGCCCTTGGAGGCATCGCGGCCAATATCGTTGCAGGGTACATATTAAAGGCATTATTGTTGCCTCAACTTCAGTGGCTTCCCTGCCTATGGCTATTTATTTCCATTGGTGCTGCAGGCCAAATCGGCGATTTGTTCGAATCTCAGATGAAGCGTTTAGCCGGGAAAAAAGATTCTGGGACTCTGCTTCCAGGGCATGGCGGTTTCCTTGACCGCATTGACGCATTGCTGTTTGCGATCCCACTGGCCTATACCTTCCGCTTTTTCATATTGACCTAATGTCTCGATTGGCATTCTCAAGGCCGTTAGTAAACAACAGACGGGACCATTTCGCTACGACAGGTGTTCGCTGACATGAAGTCACTGGTAATTCTTGGATCCACGGGATCCATCGGGCGCAATACCCTCGAAATCGTCAACCAGTTTCCAGATCGCTTCTGCGTCAAAGCACTGACGGCCTGGTCCAATGTCGACCTGCTTGCCGATCAGATTGCTCGATTTTCTCCGGACTTGGCGGTGGTCGCCGATAACGACCGGGCCCGTTCACTGAAAAATCGATTGGCCAGCGATTCCAAGACAAGAATCGTCTGCGGCGTCGACGGTTGTGTTGAGGCCGCTGCACATCCCGAAGCCCAAATGGTCGTGGCAGCCATCGTCGGTGCCGCAGGATTGATGCCCACTCTGAGAGCTATCGAGTCGGGAAAAGATATTGCCCTTGCCAATAAAGAAACCCTTGTAATGGCAGGTCGAATTGTGATGAAGACGGCAAGGACGCAACAGATCAGTCTACTTCCGGTCGACAGCGAGCACAGTGCCATTTTTCAGTGTTTAGGCGGATTATCGCATCCAGATCTTGATCGGATAATACTGACAGCATCAGGGGGGCCGTTTCGATCCATGCCCTGTGAGGCATTTGAAGGATTGACGCCCGAGCGTGCCTTAGACCATCCTACCTGGCAGATGGGCCCTAAAATATCTGTTGATTCGGCGACATTGATGAACAAGGGGCTGGAGGTGATTGAAGCCATGCATCTTTTCAGCCTCGAAGTGAGTTCCATAGAAGTAGTGGTTCATCCTGAAAGTATCGTTCATTCCATGGTGGCATTTATCGATGGATCTGTATTGGCTCAACTGGGAGTCCCCGATATGAAAGCAGCGATCGCCTATGCCCTGACCCACCCGGAAAGGCTATCCCTGAACCAGCCGACACCGGATCTGCCGGGCATTGGATCCTTGACATTCGAGTCTCCGGATCTGAGTCGATTCCCTTGCCTTTCCTTGGCATTTGAAGCCGCTCGAATCGGAGGAACCCTTCCGACGGCCATGAATGCGGCCAACGAGGTGGCGGTCCAAGGGTTTCTTTCGGGGAAAATTGATTTTACAGATATTCAGCGGATAATCGAGGAAACGATGGCGCGCCATACAACAGAAGAGGCTGATTCCCTCGATCTGATTCTCGAGGTGGATCGGTGGGGGCGAGAGATCGCTGCTGAAAGGATCAGAGCAGCCAAGACTTGAAGTCTTTCTGGCCCTGATCTATGCTGAATTGCAAGCGTAGACGAAACCACTATTTCGAAACTATTGGAAACTGAAGAATGGGAAATAGCATCTTTGCATTTATTGTCGTTTTAGGCATCCTCATTTTTTTCCATGAGTTAGGCCACTTTCTTGTGGCCAGATTCTTTGGTGTTGGCGTCGAGAAATTTTCCCTCGGATTTGGGCCTAGATTATTTGGTTGGCAGCATGGAATGACAGACTACCGAATTTCTCTAATTCCTCTTGGCGGCTATGTGAAAATGGTGGGTGACGAACCGGATGCCGATATCGACCCGGAGCTCAAGCCACTTTCTTTTACACATCAAAGCGTAGGGAAGCGTTTTCTGATTGTGGCGGCGGGCCCACTTTTTAATCTGATACTGGCGGTAGCCATTTTCTATGGTGTTTTTGTTTCTACCGGTATCTATGTGCATCGTGCCGCTGTCGGTGAGGTTGGAAAAGATACACCTGCAGAGAAGGCGGGAATTAAACCCGGCGATCTCATCATTGATATAGATGGTGTTGCGATTTTGGACTGGGAAGGCATGAAAAACCAAATTGGTGTCAACCAAGGAAAACCGATGTCCGTAACCGTTGATCGGGAGGGCCAGCAAGTATCCATGGATTTGACACCCCAGCTGAGAACAATCCCAAATCTTTTTGGTGAACGAGTCGAGAGGTATGTCATCGGCATCACCTCGAAGAATGATTACGACCTTCGAACGGTCGGCCCTGTCAAGGCGCTGGTGGAGAGCGTTCAGAAGACCTATGAGGTAACGGCGTTGACTGTTGTTAGCGTTGTAAAGCTGATTCAAGGCAAACTGCCTGCAACAACGATCGGTGGCCCCATAAAAATCGCAAAGATGGCCGGCGCTCAAGCCAAAGAGGGTTTGGTCAATCTACTGGTGTTTACAGCCGTCATCAGTGTCAATCTGGGAATCCTCAATTTCCTGCCTATTCCGGTTCTTGATGGCGGTCATCTGATGTTTTTTACCATCGAAGCCGTGACGCGCCGACCGGTAAGTACGAAAATTCGCGAGATTTCTCAACAAGTTGGAATTTTTTTGCTCATTCTTCTAATGATTTTTGTCATCTATAACGATATCGTCAATCCGTAATGCCCATCATAGGGAGCCTGAGATGCCTCACAGACTCGAAATAATGACCAAACCCGAAATGGCAGACGCCGAAGGTCAGGCCCTTTGCCAGAAAGCGAAGGGCTATTTTGGCATTGATCTGGAGGTGGTCAGGAGCATTTCTATTCTTACGATAGACGCCGAATTGTCAGAGGATCAACTGGAAGTAATAAGGAAGGATATATTTACGAATCCGGTTACTCAAATATCCTCTTACAAACCGCTACCGGTGTCATTCGATTACATGCTTTGGGTTGGCTACAGGCCTGGCGTTAGGGACAACCCGGGAGCAACCGCCGTTGAGGCCATTGAAGCATATCTTGAGGTGAATTTTAATGAAGATGAAGGGATCTACACTTCCAGGAGATACGGTCTTAAGGGAAAGCATTTGACACGGAACCAGCTGTCCCGCATCGCCGGCGAGCTGTTGGCCAACGATATCGTGCAACAGTGGAAGATCTGGGCACACAATGAATGGGACCCGGAGACAGGTATCGGTCTAATTATCCCTAAAGTAAAACTCGACCACATCCCTACGATCGACACCATCCCCGCAGACAGCGATGAAGAACTCCTCAGGGTAAGCAATGAACGAAATTTGGCTCTAAATCCCAATGACATCCCAACGATTCGTCAATACTTCAACAATCCAGAAGTACGCCATCAGAGGAGAGGCGTGGGCTTAGGGGATCCGACGGATGTCGAATTGGAGTATATTTCACAAGCACGAAGTGATCACTGCAATCACAATACCTTTAGAGGCCTTTTTCGATACAGAGATCTCGATACTGGAGAGTCGGAAACGATCGACAGTTTGTTCAAGACCTGTATCGAGCAGCCCACACTGCTTTTGAAAGAGCAAAAAGACTGGGTGGTCTCTGTTTTATGGGACAATGCCGGTGCAGGGAAATTTGATGACGACCATTATTATGTGATTACGGGAGAGACTCATAATTCTCCATCCAATATGGAGGCATATGGTGGCGCCATAACGGGTATTGTAGGCGTTTACAGAGATCCGATGGGAACCGGCAAGGGCTCTAAGCTGATTATGGGAAGCTATGGCTTTTGTGTGGGACCCAGAGATTATAATGGCTTGCTCACGCCTCATCTACATCCAAGACGCCTGCTCGATGGAATTATCGAAGGCGTCAGAGATGGGGGAAATAAAAGCGGCGTTCCGACGCCATTTGGTCAGACCTATTTTCATCCCGGCTATCTCGGCAAATGTTTGGTGTTTGTAACTGCCGTTGGGTTGATGCCAGCCATTGTGAATGGAACACCCGCAGAGCAGAAGCGGACTTCCCCCGGAGAATTGATAGTCATGTGTGGGGGAAGGGTGGGTAAAGATGGAATACATGGTGTCACCGCCTCCTCAGAGAGTTTTTCAGAAAACACTCCCGCTGGCCATGTACAGATTGGAGATCCATATACCCAGAAAAAAATGCATGATTTCCTTATTGAAGCAAGAGATGAGGGATTGATTCAATTTATCACGGATAATGGCGGTGGAGGGCTTTCCAGTTCGATCGGTGAGTCTGCCATGTTTTCAAACGGATGCGTGGTTGAATTGGATAAAGTCCCAGTGAAATACGATGGGCTAGACCCATGGGAAATTTGGGTATCTGAGTCTCAGGAGCGGATGACGGTTAGTGTTCATCCATCAGATATTGATCGGTTTATAGTCCTTTCCAAAAAGCATGAAGTAGAAAGCACGGTTATCGGATGCTATACCGATAGTGGAAAGCTTCATATCATGTTTAACGGGGATACTTGCGCCTTCATTGATTTGGATTTTTTAGCTAAGGGATTTCCTCAGTGGGAGTTCGATGCCCTCTGGCGGTCTCCGCAATCGAGAGGGTTGACGGAGCCTGTGTTAACCGAACCCGATGACTACAATTCCCTGCTGCTCGACCTCGTCGGTCGCCCCAATATTTGCTCCAAGGAGTGGATTAGTCGACAATATGACCATGAGGTACAAGGCGGCAGTGTTATTAAGCCCCTATCCGGAAGGAATCGTGATGTCTGCAGCGATGCCGCTGTCATTCGTCCCGTATTGACGTCCAACCGCGGATTGGCATTCTCGCAGGCCCTTCAGCCGGCATTATCGTCAATTGACGCCTACAGCATGGTGGCATGTGGGATTGATGAAGCGGTGCGACGGATTGTTGCCGTCGGAGGAGATATCAACCACATTGGCGGAGTCGATAACTTCTGTTGGCCAACCATACAGCCAGATCAAAAGAAGAATCCTGACAGCACCTTCAAGGCGGCGCAGTTAGTGCGGGCCTGCAAGGCCCTTAAGGAGATATCCTTGTCATTTGGAATACCTCTCTTGTCCGGTAAGGACAGTATGTATGTGGATGGGCATCTTCCTGACCGCTACGGCATTGCACACAAAGTCTCAGCCCCGGAAACCATGCAATTTTCAGCGGTATCGATCATAGAAGATATCACAAGATGCATTTCCATGGACTTCAAAATGCCGGGTGATCTTATCTATATCCTGGGAGAAACCCGAAACGAACTGGGGGCCTCCGAATACTACGATCTATTGGGGTATGTGGGCCTCAATGTTCCGAAGGTTTATCCTGAGACCTTTTTGATACTCTACCAGAAACTATGTGAGGCCATCTCCCAAGGTATCGTCGCCTCAATTCACGGCATTTATCGCGGAGGACTTGCGGTTCATGTCGCATTTTCTGCCATCGGCGGCCAGCTTGGCGCAGAGTTGAATCTCTCCGATCTCCCGGAAAGCGGCAATCTTCGGCAGGATCAGATTCTTTTTTCGGAATCATGCGGTCGGTTTATCGCTTCGGTTGCACCCTCGAATCGGAATTCGTTTGAAGGGAAGATGAGTGATTTGCCGTGTGCGTGCATTGGACATGTACTCAAAGACAAGTCCCTGAAGATAATTGGAAATGATGGAAGCTCCATCATATCTGAACATATCGATCATATAGAAAATGCGTGGAAGGCGCCTTTTAGGGGGCTCGTATGACCAAGGTTCGTGCATTGATTTTGACCGGATTTGGCCTCAACTGTGACATGGAGACCGCGTTTGCCCTTCAGGTCTCAGGGGCAGAAGCTCACAGGGTCCACATTAACGCACTCATTGACGGATCTGTTCGATTGGACGATTTTCAGATTCTTGCGTTCGGTGGTGGGTTTAGTTGGGGGGATGATCATGGTGCAGGGGTCATCCAGGCCGTCCGGATGAAAACATCCCTCGGGGACGAAATCCAGAAGTTTATCGCAGATGAAAAACTTATTATCGGCATTTGCAATGGATTTCAAACGCTTGTAAACTTAGAGCTATTGCCTGGATTCGGTTATGAATATCAACATCGTTCCATTGCATTAACTCAAAATGATTGTGGGAATTTCAGAGATGATTGGGTTCATCTTCTAATCAATGCTGATAGCCCATGCATCTTTACCCGTGGGCTGAATGTCGTGGATTTTCCCATCCGGCATGGAGAAGGCAAACTCGTGGCTGAAGCGCCTACGCTAGCTCGTTTAATGAGTGATCAGCAGGTGGTCATGCAGTATGCCGGCCCAAATGGTCAACCTGCAGATGGAGCATTTCCCTACAACCCCAATGGATCGCTGCTCGATATTGCAGGGATTTGCGATCCATCCGGAAGAATTTTCGGTCTTATGCCTCATCCCGAAGCTTTTAACCACTGGACCAATCATCCACAGTGGCCCCTGTTGGCCGAACAACGAAGAAGAAAAAATCTTCCCTCCCTTCACGAAAGGCCAACACCTGGAATTCTTGTGTTCGAAAATGCCGTTAACTTTTTTAAAAGTTAAATAGGCATTTTACGCTACCAGGCGTTCGGATATACTTCCCAATTTTGCCATGGATCAGAGTTGACATCCCGTTTCTGAACACTCCAAATTTCTTTTTATTAACTATTAAAATATTTTACAGTTTCCCTGAAACCCTAAAATATTTTTAGGCTGCGTAGGGAATATCCCCACCGTAGTTTAAACCGATGGTTTCCGTATAACAAAATAATATAAGTTATTTTAGAGTCTTGTATATCGTTTTGATTTTTTCCTTATTGCGGAGAAGCAGCAGTGTTGAGGTTGTAACCGTGTGGCACAATAGTTGTATGCATTGCTTGGTGACTTAAAAGGAGAGGACGCGAATGAAGAAAGAAAACGGTTTTTCAATCACAGAGTTAATGATTGCCATGGCCATCATTGCGATTATGGGTGCCATTATCATCCCCGGATTTATCGATTGGCGTAACCGAAGCCGTCTCCAGGGTTATGCCAACAACCTCAAAGCAGATTTCGAATTGGCAAAGATGAGAGCGATTAAGGAGAATACTTTTGTCGTTATCGAGATGAACCAGCCAGCTTTTGACGGCTATCGGATTTACGTAGACGGAGGCGCAACTGCTTGGACCGTCGATCCTGGTGAAAGAGTGTTGCGGGAGGTGGAATTCCCCGATGGGTTGGAATACGATCCGGTTACCTCCTCTTTTATTAATCACAGAACCAGGTTTAACGGGCGAGGGTTGCCTGGCAATATAGGGACAGCCGTCTTGGTGCAAGGATCAGATCAGCGACAGTTGACGATTAATCGGGTTGGACGCCTAACTCTCCAATAGCACTTTAGGGAGAATTCCGTGGAAAAGAGAACCCATTTTTATTTTAGCGATCGTGATTGCTGCTTCAAGAGGGATGAAGGGCTGACCATCATTGAGGTCCTCATCGCCCTCGTCATCTTATCGGTAGGAGTACTTGCTGTTGCGAAACTCCAGATAGAGACGACAAAGCATACTAGCCGAGCCAATGTTCTGACACAGGCCACCATGCTTGCTCAGACGCGTATGGATGAATTGAAGAACTTCGATGATTTTGCTGATTTGGATTTGGAGCATTCCGTCGTTGAAGATATTGATGCCAGTGGAAATCCGGGCGGCATCTTTACTCGAACCACTACCGTTTTGCCACTTCCAGCCCCTGTCAGTGGCTTAGCCCGTGAGATTACCGTCACCGTTGCCTGGGAAAGCCCATGGCGCGGCCATCGGCAAATAGAATTGAATTCTGTTACCCAGGGGGGCGGAATATGAAACGCGTTTCTGACGACGGTGCATCTACCGAAAATAGAATAGGTTACTACCGCAGGCAAGATGGCTTTTCTCTCATTGAATTGATGATTTCATTGGGAATCCTCTCCCTGTTCATGGTGGCGATATATACAATTCTACTGGGTCAAACAAGGTCCTATACGACCCAGGAAGTGGCTGCAGGAGCTCAACAGTCTGCAAGAATTGCTATGGAGTTTCTGGTAAACGATTTGCGATTGGCAGGGCTCAATCCACTAAAGACCGCCAATACGGGCTTTGAATCTGCCTTGGCCACTTCCTTTCGTGTCACTTCGGACCGTGTCGCACCAGGAGATGTGGAAGCCAACGGACAAATAGATGATGATAATTTTGAGCGTATTACCTATTTCTACAATACGGTTGCCGACCGTCTGGAGCAAAGGCTTTACGAAGGAACGCCATTCCAAGATACCCAGACGCTAATTGAAAGTGTTTCTGGCCTGTCATTCCGATATTTTGATCAGGACGGAGCAGAGACTGATCAACTCACAGAAATTAGATCCGTGGAAATTGTGTTGACGGTTGAAGAGCCAGCCGGTTTGGATGGCATGGTCTCAAGAACCTACAACACCAGAGTGCGGTGTAGAAATTTGGGTTTGTAACGATTTTCTGATGTGAGAAGAAAAAGAGGAGTATATCATGCCGGTTTGTTTGAATATCGTCGCCAATGAAAGAGGGTCTGCGATTGTTATTGCCTTAATGATTCTTTCTCTGCTCACCATCGTTGGTATCGCAGCTACCCGAACCAGCGATTCGGAAATCTCCATAGCAGGAAATGAAGTGGCGTATAATATGGTGCTCTATGATTCCGAAGGTGCCTCTGTTGAAGGTGCTCTAAATGTCGAGGTGGCAGATAAAACCACCCTAACGAGTCGCTCTCCGATATGGTTATACAGTGACACCGCTGCCCCCGATTATACCGATCCGGCCATATGGGATTTTAATGATGCTGATGGCGATGATAACGCAGAGGAGTCCTCGATCGACCAAGACCTTGCTTTTGCCTCGGTCGATCTCGGGATTGCACCCGGTTATTCATTGTCAATGACCCAGAAGACCCAGGTACGCTCTTATCGCATTTTTGGCTATGAAAATACGCGAATAGGGCAGTCTCTTGTAGAAGTTGGGTATAAGAAGAGGTTTTAATCGGCCAGCTAACGATGACAACAGTCGATCGCGCTATATTTCAGCTTGAAGATCAGAAAGACATCGATCTTTCAGGCCGACTGCAACAGGAGGAGATGAAATGTTTTCCAGAATAATTTACAGAAACAAAACCCTACTATATTTCTCTATGTTGGCTGTTTTGTTTCTCTTGCCTTCCGTTGCCCTGGCCGCTTTTCAGATAAATATCGACAGCGTCGATACGTCGACTGCCGAAGGTGATAGCGGAACGACTACCGTCAATTTTTATGTTGTCACCGACACCGTTATACCAGGTGCGGAAACCGTCACCCTTAATTATGGTTGGTCGGGGACTGCCAGCGGGGCGGATTTCTCAGATATAAACTCAGGGACTATCATCCTAACGGATGTAAGCAACTGGACGCCAGGGGAGACAAAAGTACTACCTATTTCTATCAGCGGAGATACGTTCGTTGAACCCGATGAAACGGTTACTCTTACGTTGTTAAACGCGTCGTCTTCCAATGGCGCTAATATCGGATCGGTCGGCGGCACACCGGTAAACTACACCATTATAGATGACGACACCGCAACGGTAAGTGTATCTGCGGACAACAGCGGTGCCGCGGAAGGCACGGCTGCGTCTTTTACGATCACGTTGAGCGGCGCCTCGGTTCAGGACGCGGTGACGGTGAACTATCAGACCGTTGCTGGCACAGCCACCGACGGCAGCGACTACAGCGGCGCCAGCAGTTCCGTAGCCATACCGGCGAGCGCCCCGGACGGGTGGAACACGACGATAAGCGTACCGACGACGGACGACACGGCTGTCGAGGGCGACGAGGACTTCAGCTTCCAGCTGTCTGATGCGGACGGCAGCGATCAGGTGACGATCTCCGGAGCGGCCACCCACACGATCGGCAGCGACGACACCGCAACGGTAAGTGTTTCTGCGGACAACAGCGGTGCCGCGGAAGGCACGGCTGCGTCTTTTACGATCACGTTGAGCGGCGCCTCGGTTCAGGACGCGGTGACGGTGAACTATCAGACCGTTGCTGGCACAGCCACCGACGGCAGCGACTACAGCGGCGCCAGCAGTTCCGTAGCCATACCGGCGAGCGCCCCGGACGGGTGGAACACGACGATAAGCGTACCGACGACGGACGACACGGCTGTCGAGGGCGACGAGGACTTCAGCTTCCAGCTGTCTGATGCGGACGGCGGCGATCAGGTGACGATCTCCGGAGCGGCCACCCACACGATCGGCAGCGACGACACCGCAACGGTAAGTGTTTCTGCGGACAACAGCGGTGCCGCGGAAGGCACGGCTGCGTCTTTTACGATCACGTTGAGCGGCGCCTCGGTTCAGGACGCGGTGACGGTGAACTATCAGACCGTTGCTGGCACAGCCACCGACGGCAGCGACTACAGCGGCGCCAGCAGTTCCGTAGCCATACCGGCGAGCGCCCCGGACGGGTGGAACACGACGATAAGCGTACCGACGACGGACGACACGGCTGTCGAGGGCGACGAGGACTTCAGCTTCCAGCTGTCTGATGCGGACGGCGGCGATCAGGTGACGATCTCCGGAACGGCCACCCACACGATCGGCAGCGACGACACCGCAACGGTAAGTGTATCTGCGGACAACAGCGGTGCCGCGGAAGGCACGGCTGCGTCTTTTACGATCACGTTGAGCGGCGCCTCGGTTCAGGACGCGGTGACGGTGAACTATCAGACCGTTGCTGGCACAGCCACCGACGGCAGCGACTACAGCGGCGCCAGCAGTTCCGTAGCCATACCGGCGAGCGCCCCGGACGGGTGGAACACGACGATAAGCGTACCGACGACGGACGACACGGCTGTCGAGGGCGACGAGGACTTCAGCTTCCAGCTGTCTGATGCGGACGGCGGCGATCAGGTGACGATCTCCGGAACGGCCACCCACACGATCGGCAGCGACGACACCGCAACGGTAAGTGTATCTGCGGACAACAGCGGTGCCGCGGAAGGCACGGCTGCGTCTTTTACGATCACGTTGAGCGGCGCCTCGGTTCAGGACGCGGTGACGGTGAACTATCAGACCGTTGCTGGCACAGCCACCGACGGCAGCGACTACAGCGGCGCCAGCAGTTCCGTAGCCATACCGGCGAGCGCCCCGGACGGGTGGAACACGACGATAAGCGTACCGACGACGGACGACACGGCTGTCGAGGGCGACGAGGACTTCAGCTTCCAGCTGTCTGATGCGGACGGCGGCGATCAGGTGACGATCTCCGGAGCGGCCACCCACACGATCGGCAGCGACGACACCGCAACGGTAAGTGTTTCTGCGGACAACAGCGGTGCCGCGGAAGGCACGGCTGCGTCTTTTACGATCACGTTGAGCGGCGCCTCGGTTCAGGACGCGGTGACGGTGAACTATCAGACCGTTGCTGGCACAGCCACCGACGGCAGCGACTACAGCGGCGCCAGCAGTTCCGTAGCCATACCGGCGAGCGCCCCGGACGGGTGGAACACGACGATAAGCGTACCGACGACGGACGACACGGCTGTCGAGGGCGACGAGGACTTCAGCTTCCAGCTGTCTGATGCGGACGGCGGCGATCAGGTGACGATCTCCGGAGCGGCCACCCACACGATCGGCAGCGACGACACCGCAACGGTAAGTGTTTCTGCGGACAACAGCGGTGCCGCGGAAGGCACGGCTGCGTCTTTTACGATCACGTTGAGCGGCGCCTCGGTTCAGGACGCGGTGACGGTGAACTATCAGACCGTTGCTGGCACAGCCACCGACGGCAGCGACTACAGCGGCGCCAGCAGTTCCGTAGCCATACCGGCGAGCGCCCCGGACGGGTGGAACACGACGATAAGCGTACCGACGACGGACGACACGGCTGTCGAGGGCGACGAGGACTTCAGCTTCCAGCTGTCTGATGCGGACGGCGGCGATCAGGTGACGATCTCCGGAACGGCCACCCACACGATCGGCAGCGGCGACACCGCAACGGTAAGTGTTTCTGCGGACAACAGCGGTGCCGCGGAAGGCACGGCTGCGTCTTTTACGATCACGTTGAGCGGCGCCTCGGTTCAGGACGCGGTGACGGTGAACTATCAGACCGTTGCTGGCACAGCCACCGACGGCAGCGACTACAGCGGCGCCAGCAGTTCCGTAGCCATACCGGCGAGCGCCCCGGACGGGTGGAACACGACGATAAGCGTACCGACGACGGACGACACGGCTGTCGAGGGCGACGAGGACTTCAGCTTCCAGCTGTCTGATGCGGACGGCGGCGATCAGGTGACGATCTCCGGAGCGGCCACCCACACGATCGGCAGCGACGATACGGCGACGGTGACCGTTCAAACGGTCAATTCTCCAGCGGCTGAAAACGACCCCGCAGGAGCCCAGTTTGAAGCGGTACTGACAGTGGTGCCTGCCGGTGGATCAGTTCAGGGGAATGTTATCGTTCACTACCAGACCAATGCCGGTACTGCGTCCACCGCTGATTTCGGCTGGGTCTCCGGTGCCATGGTCATTCCATCCGGTTCTGTCGATGGTGCAGTCGTGCCGTTCAGCGTACCGGTCTCTATCGTCGATGATGGGTTGGTTGAAGCCGACGAGACTTTTGATGTGGTGCTTTCTGACCCGTACCCCACGGATGATATTTCTATTGCAGGAACAGCTACGTTCACGATCGACAGCGAAGATCAAGCAATTGCAACGATTGCCGGACCTGGAACTGCTGTTGCCGAGGGAACAGATGCAGATTTCGTGGTTACTCTTACCACCCCATTGGATCCAACAAGCTATCCTGGTGGATTCAACATTCAATACCAGACCCTGTCAGGAACTGCCACTGCGGGAACGGATTTTGATGACCTGACGGGTGGTTCTGATCTTAGCGTATCCGACGGCAACACTTCCTTTACTATCGCTGTTGCCACAAATAACGATTTGGTGTTCGAATCTCCCGAAGACTTCACGGTCGTGCTGACCGGCAGTGATGATCTTGCGGATGTTGTCATATCGAGTGTTCCTGGCGAAGATCAGGCAATTGCCAATATTACTGACGTGACCAGCGAACTCATCAGTATCGATGAAGCCAGCCTGGTAGCAGACGAGGATGGGGGAACAGCTGTTTTTGACATTAATATTTCAAACGGTGCCATTCTTGAGGGTGCAACCGTTCGCCTCAGCTATACGGTTAGCGGCAGTGTGGACAGTTCCGATTATGATGCGGCTGCTGTCTCGGGCTACATCGATATCGACAGCACCAATTATAGCAGTGCCCAGATCACCATCGATTCCATCAATGACCTTCTGATAGAACGAACCGATTCAGTCGATATTTCTGGAACCACTTATCTGGGAGAGAATCTTGTCGTTACATTGACCGGAACGGATTCGTCATTGTTGACAATAGATCCAACGGACGACGAGGCCACTGTTTTAATCGCGGACAACGACTACGAAGTAACTTACTCAACGACCGACGACGGAACTCTCGCGCCAGTGGGGGATACTATTCTTGAACCGGGTGATTCATTGGATTTTTCTTTGGGTTGGGACCATTTGGTTGGATTTGAATCCCTCACCCTTACCTATGATGGTAACGACTACGATGAATCCGGAATCGTGGTTCAAACCGGTCAAACCGGCACATATACTCTATTTGCCGTTGACTTTGACATGCATCTAATGGCCACCTTCCGTCACCGAATCGACTACAACGTCGGGGATAACGGCTCAATGACGGTTCCTGCTGTCGGTGGAACAGTTGCCGGGCATTTCGATTCAACAGACAATCCGGTCGGTGGAAATACCATCCTAGGACCAAGTAGCGGTTATATTGTTGTGGATCACGATTCGACTCACAATATAAATGTGGATCCCTATGAAAACCTTCCTGCAGAGAAATACTGCATCCGGGATGTGAGTATCGGCGGAATATCTTCGGGTGGATCATTGAATCCAGATGATTCAGCTGATTACACCATATCAAACGTTATCTCTGATACATCCATCAGTGCGGAATTCCGAGACAACACCTTTACAGTCGACATCTCACCGGTAGAAGTCGCAACGGCGGCTAACATATTTGAACGTGGCCAGTGGAGAGTGTTTGATCCCGGGAGTGGCCTGTTTATACCAGACGATACCTGGCGAGACGGTGCAACTTCTGTTTATTTGGATTGTACCGTAACCGATTATCAAATCATCTTTAAGGAAGTTCCGGGATGGTTTACTCCAGATCCCATTACCTTTTCTATCGATACCGGTAGTGCAGCAAATACGTCCTACTCCGGTACGTACATATCTCAAAGTCAAACCCTCACCGTCGCGTCATCAGGAACCGGGACAGGGACGGTGACCATTGATCCGAGCGGATCGCAAGTGTCTGGACCCAATACCTACACCTACGCACATGGACAAACGGTAGCCGTATCCGCTGTTGCCGATTCAGGCTCTGCATTCATCCAGTGGGGTGGTGCGGCAACCGGCTCCGCTCCCTCCGTCGATATCCTTATGGACGGAGACAAGAGCCTTACCGTCGTGTTTGGGATTTTGGGCGCCGATAATGACCACGACGGCTACACTGTCGATCAAGGAGATTGTAACGACAACGATGCCGGTATGTATCCGGGAGCGACCGATATTTGTGGAGATGGTATCGATCAGGACTGCGCCAACGGTGATGAAGACTGCGGACCCGAGTATGAGGATAACGACGGTGATGGATATGCCGAACTACAAGGATTGATGCAGGGCGGGGATTGCAACGATAACGACGCCAGTATCCACCCGGGCGCAACAGATCAATGCGGGGATGGTGTCGATCAGGATTGCTACGACGGCGACCGAGCCTGCTCCGCTCAGGTGCTTTGTTCTTCGATGGCAGATACTCCCTTGGAATCTGCGGCAGAGGCAGCGCCCCCCCTCATCATGTTTGTTCTGGACGATTCCGGCAGCATGGACTGGGAGACCATGACAGACCAGAACGAAGGGAAGTACAGCGGCAATACCTATGTGTTCGACGATCCGGGTAACAATACCTACCGCCGCACCAATTGGTCTAGAGCGGATGATTACCTGGAGGGCTTCGAGAGGCGGTACTACACATCCCAATGGAGCGGGTACAACCAAGTGTATTTTGATCCGACGATTGCCTACGATCCCTGGCCCCGCTGGAATACCTTGTCCGACACGGATGGGAGCGGCGGGAGTCTAAATTTCAATGCCGACCCGGACTCCCCTCGGGCGCATCCGGTAGACAGCGGCCATACTCTCAACTTAGATAGCGTATATTTAAGAGTCGCTCAATCGCCGGTTGCCATGTCAACCGTCCAGCGGGTTGTGTTGGAACGAACCGGAAGCGGTAATGGGGCTACCTATGCCAGCACCGTTTTCCTGGAAGGTCCCGGCGGGACATACGTATTTGATAATGCAACGGATCATTTTTCCCTCTCTGGAAACTGGACCAAAACATCCAACAATTACGATTATGGACGGACGTTATGGTATAGTTGGAGTAACGGAAATACGGCTACCTGGCCCCTGTATGGCATCAATGCCGGTACCTATACGGTTTACGTGAGTTACACCAATGGCGGTGATACCAATGCGCGATATACCACTTACCATCAGAGCTCTAACCATGTCGTAGTAGACAGTCAACGGGGCGCGGAGTACTATCGTTGGTACAATGGGTCGCGGTATTATGTCGTTAGACTGGGTCAATGGTCGTTTGACGCCGAGTCGACCCCTGCCATGTATGAAATACACAATTCCCATTACTATACCCAATACAATGGCAATACCTACCTCGTTGATCTTAACGGATCTTCTGCAAGTGGCAGTTTTGTTTTCTATCGGTTTGACGATGACGGTGACGGCTTCATCGAAGATGGCGAGCTGACCTTGCTGAATTCAGGAACCGATGCATCGGAAATTGCCGCCATTCGGCCTAAAAATGCCAACGGCACCAATCAAAGTTATGCCGATGCGCGCCAGAACTTCGCAAACTGGTATTCATTTTACCGGAAGCGCCATCTTACAGCCAAGGCAGCCGTTGGTCGGGTCATTGAGGATATATCAGAGGCCCAGATCGGTTATCGTACCATCAATCATTCGAGTACCCGGGCTGTGGTGGAAATCGATATGGCGGATGGGACCGACAATACAGACAGTCTGTTGAATTCCATGTATTCTCAGGTGGATGCCGACGGTGGTACGCCATTGCGGAGAGGGCTTGAGGATGTCGGCCAATACTACGATCAAACCGACGGAAACAGTGGCGGTATTAGTTCGACCAATCCATGGGCCACCGATGGCGACGGCGGTAGCTGCCAGCGCGGGTTTGCCATTGCCATGACCGACGGCTATTACAATGGCGGTAATCCATCATCGATCATCGGCAACGCTGACAGTGACGGTAACACGGAATTTGATGGTGGAGAATACGGCCGAAATAGTCATTACAGAACCCTGGCAGATGTGGCAATGTACTACTACGAAAGGGATCTCGACCCTGGAGTAATGAATTTTGTGCTTCCCCACAATCAGGATATTGCCCCCCATCAGCACATGACCACCTATGGCGTGGCTTTTGGTGTGAACGGTACGCTTGATCCTGCCAGTTATCCCGACTGCGCGCCGCGATGCGAGGCGGGAGAGTTGAATTGCCCGCCCATCAACTGCTCCGATGGCAGCGGGGACGTCATCTGGCCTGACCCGAGCAGCGGATATACTGAGCGTGTGGACGATCTATACCATGCCAGTGTAAACGGACGCGGTCTTTTTATGAGCGCCGGCAATCCCACGGCATTGGTAAACTCATTGATCGATATCATGCAGGATATCCAGGACATGGTGGGAACGGGTGCTTCGGTTACCATCAATGCCCAGGACCTCCAAAGCAATACCTATCTATTTCAGGCATTTTATAATTCAGGGGATTGGTCTGGAGATCTCGTGGCTTATCCGCTGAATTCGAGCACGGGTGCCATCGATACTTTTATCAATGCTTCTGGCATTGAGGAAAAGGTGCTTGCATGGTCTGCTGCTGACCAGTTGGATCTTTTGGGTTGGAGCAACAGAAAAATTATCACCTATAATGGAACGACAGGAATCCCATTTACATACGGGGATCTGTCGTCGTCGTTAACCAGCACGGAGATGAGCGATTTCGGGGCGACAACCAGCGATCAGCAAAACACCATCAGCTTTCTGCGAGGGGATGATTCACTTGAAGGAACAACCTTTAGGGATCGATCATCGATGATAGGGGATATCGTTCACTCCTCTCCAGTGCATGTGGAAATCGATGGTCTTCCCTATAACGATCCGATGCACAGTCCTGGATTCGTGGCTGTTGGTGCAAACGACGGGATGGTACATTTCTTTAAAGAAGATACAGGTGACGAAATTTTTGCCTATGTGCCAAAGCTTATTCACCCGACGATCGCAAACTTGGCCGATCCACTGTACCTTCATCACACTTATGTGGATGCTGAAGTTTATGCTGAGACGATAAATTCGGATGATGGCTCAACCGCAAATGATATAAGGCTTGTCGTGGGAGGACTTGGAAGAGGTGGAAAGGGGTATTATTGCCTAAATGTAACGGGCGCTGAAAACCTGCTCTTTGATGCAGAATTCGATGCGGCATCAATCGTTAAGTGGGAATATCCTTCCATCAACGACCCAGATTTGGGGTATACATACAGTGATGCCTACATTGTCAATTCAAAAGATGGATGGGTTGTCATTTTTGGGAATGGATACGAAAGTGACAATGGGAAAGCGGTGCTTTACGTGATCAAGCTTGATAGCGATGGTGCAATCGATGTGGTGGAAAAGCTTGATACCGGCGTTGGCGATCCCTCTGTTAACTGTAATGGGCTTTCGACCCCGACATTGATCGATGTTGATTTGGATGGGCTTGTTGACTACGGATATGCGGGTGATCTTTTGGGCAACATGTGGAAATTTGATTTTACAGGATCGACGGTTGGGTCGTGGAAAGTTGCTTATGACGATAGTTCAAACGTACCTCAACCGTTATTCACCGCAAGAAATGCGGATGGAGATATCCAGTCAATCACATCAAAACCGGATGTGATGAGAGCATGCGGAGGAAGAAAAGGTTACTTGGTGGTTTATGGCACCGGTCGCTACTTGGGGCTGGAGGATCTTGCTGATGTCGGCACCGTCCAAAGCATCTATGGCATCTGGGACTGGGGCGACGCATGGATTGCCGCAGGAGAAACGCCTGAAGATAAATACCTCGGATACTTTACGTCAACTCGTTTGCCAAGTAATTTAGTCGGTAATCCAAATATGGAAGGAGCGGATGAATGGATTTATTCGATCGACCTTACTTCGGCATCTACGGGAGATACCGTAACGATAAAAGGGGAAACATTTACCTTCTCGGTCATAACGGATGTTCCCAATGCTCAATTTAGTGGTGCAACCGGACTTGTGAACTGCGTCAATGATACCACCGATGGGGTGCCGGGAGTGAGAGCTGAAGGTTCCGGGTCGACGGTCACAATTCGGAATTATCCGGCAGATGATGCAGTGATTTCGATTTCGACTACTGGAGGAATCACCACCTCTGATGAAAGAGTCGTCGTAACGCTCCTTCAGCAAGTGGCAACCTATAACGATACAAATCTTGTAGTGTTAAGCGACAATCCCATTGATTGGTATAATCCGACTACTGGGACCGGGAACCATGTCGGGTGGTATTTTGATCTCCCAGGCAACAGCGAACGTGTCTTTAATGATATTATCATCCGGGATGGAAAAGCGATTATATTAGTCAATATACCATCTAATTCTCCCTGTACAAGTGGCGGAACAACCATTGAATACATCATTGATGCATGCACGGGTGGGCGTTTAAATGCAGCTGTTTTTGATATCAATGGAGACGGGCGAATCGATGCAAACGATTTGATTAATATCGGATCCGTTACCAATCCAGTTTGGGTAGCACCAACGGGTTTACGACGAGCAGAATTCCTCTATACACCAGCTATCCTATCACATGGAGATATCGATATCATGTACTTCAGTACCTCAGGTGGGGATATAAATACTGAAGTTGTCGCGGGCGAACAGCTGGGTATGTACTATTGGCGTCAATGGAGATAGATAAATGAAAATTAAATCTATAGTTATCTTCTTTTTAATGGTTGGTGTATTGGGTATACAATGTCTGAATGCCCAACAAGACTCAACAATGGATGATGACCCCGTCATAGCAAATCCATCATATATGATCAGAAATAATGACCGTCCACTACATTATGGTACGATCGACTATATGGAAGGGGAAATCATCGTAATAGATGATAATAAATTCTTCCTGGCAGATGAGTGTAAGGTATACTCTAAAAATGGTACTCCACTGGCAGCCTCAAGTCTTTCAAAAGGGAAATTGGTTGGATTTGAACGAGACTCAGGGGGAAAAATCAATGGGCTATATCTAACAGGGGAAGAACAATGAACCATAAATGGAAATGGTGTAATTTTTCTTTATGTTTAATTATACTGTTGATAACGTCCATATCTAGTGCGCAGATATACAAATTCAGGGATAAGAATGGTGTTCTTCGATATACTGATAATTTTGAAGACGTCCCAGAGGAGCAGAGGGATTCTGAGGAATCATATTCGATATCGCCCGAAAGTAAAGAAAAAAATTCAAATAGAATGATAACTAATGAATCAAAAAAAAATGAAGATGAAAAATCTGTTCCAGATGAAAATATGTTGAAAAGTCTTCAAAAAGAAAAAGAAAAACTTGATAATGAATATGAAAAGCTGCAGAAAAAAATTGAATTGTTGAATCAGGAACAGAGTAATGTAGTTAATAGACCATATGATCGTACATTGCATGAGGAAAAAGTTAAAAAACTAAATAATGAAATTGAAGATTATGAAAAGCGTAGAAAAGACTTTGAAAAAGATGCAGCTAAATTGAATATGAATTAATAACGATTATTATCATCTGAATATAGTTTTCGACAGCTTTAAATTTGATGCTCCTGTTTGTAACTATAAATAGAAGAGAGGGAGTATTGCAAAGAAGGTTTAAAGTAATATCAAATAGGAATTAACGTAGTTTAAAAATACAAATAACAGACGTGTTAAAGGATTGACAAGTAGAAGCGTATTAAGTCGCTTTAATCTGTGTAGCTATTACATATATTATCAATGGTTTTAATAAGCGTGTGGTCTTCTTCCCGCCCAACAGTGCTTCGGTATCAAGGTCAGATAGGGATGAAATTGATTGGTTGTTAATGAAGCCTTCTTGTTATGACAGAGGTCTTCGTATGAATTATTTAATTGATGCACGATTCAGAGGTCTGTATTTGTTATTAAATAATAATTCATCTTAACATTAATCTGAGAGAGAATATGTAGCCATATTAATGATTCGATTTGATGAATGCCAGTTGTCAATAGCAGAGTTCCAGTCGAAATAACGTATATTATCAGAAATTATCCCCCATTCTTCAATTGATAGTCTTTTAAGAAGATTTAATGAGATCAAGATAACTTGTTGGGTGGGGACTCATAACTATTCATTTCTATAATAAAGATTAGTTTATGGGAAATTATCGATGGTTCTAATTCACACTTGGGTTTAAGGTATTCAATTTATAAACCTAATTACATATCAGGAAAAAAAGATTAGGCCGTCAATTGATAGAAAATCATTAAGTTTATATATGATCTGAAGATCCAGTCGATATTATTGATCAATACTATGAATAATAGAACCATATATATCGAAAACGAAATAATATAATTTAATTGCTTTCACATTTCCAAAGGCATCATAAATTAATTATAAATTGGGAATATCTATCTGCCGTGTGAGGCAACCTGGCTTGGCACGAATAATGAGGTTAATGGAATTCATTGTCTTCAGCTTCATATGCGATGAGAGAACTATATGAGTGATAAAGAAATTCTGATGAATGAAACCTTATATGATGAAGTCGATCGAAAAGATTCTAATCAAATTTTATTGGTAGAATTGATTCATTTACTTTCATCATGTATTCAATCAGAATCTAATAAATTTAAAAATGTATCAATTGATGAGGAAATCGGGCTAATCGGAGAACCATTTCAAAATTTAACAATCACTCTACGAAAACTTGCATCTATAAGTGGAAAGAATGAGCCTGTTATTATCAAGGCTAAACCAACGAATATCTCTGACCAAGATAAAAATGAAATTGATTTTGAAGTTAGATTTTCTGATTTAATGATAGATAGATGTGCTTTACGAAGTATGATAAATCGAGTTGGTGAACGAATGAATTATCTTGAAGGGCTTTTGTATAATGCCTTCAAGGTATTTAATAGGACAAAGATTTATTGCATTTATATTAATATTGATAATAATATCAATGATACATATTCTAATTTAAGAACAGCTATACATATTTTATCTCAATATAATAAATCAGTAATAAATGATGAGCCTTTAAAAATAATTGTAGATGGAAAGGAAACTGAAATTGTAATTATAAAAAATGAACTAGATAAGCCAGATATAAATCTTACCATTATTTCAGTATTAAACAATATATCTTTCAAAATAATGTGCAATCTGGTTAAAGAGATAAAAGGTTGGATTGATTCATATGATAATACAGTCGGTTCCCATAGGTATGCCGGTGTATATAACGCTATATCTGGAACTAAAGGACTAGTTTCTAAACTCGTTCCACCACCAATTGAAATAAATAATATCAAATGGTTATTGTTAGAAACTGGAGAGGAAAAATTAACAAAACCAAAAACACAAATTGCTCTACTAATAAACGAGTTGACTGAATCTACCTTGCAGCAAATAAATTTTATAAATTGCTTGTATGGGATGGATTATCCAAATATATCATCAGTTGAATTTATTAATCGAATTGAACTAGTATTATTTATCATTGACTCTGTTGGGAATCGCTCCCAAAAAAATGTATTGCATGATGAGATAATTTATAATTTTCAAAGTAGAATGGATATCGTTTCTGATAGCATTTATGATGCTATCGAGTTTAAAGATAATTTCCTGTCTGCAAATGATGCCGATAAATTGTCAGTAAAGGTTAATGATAATACCATTGCTCGTTATATACGTTATTTTAAAGATAGATCGACGACTAGAAAAAAACTAAACTGTTTGAACAAAACAAATTTCGAATTTGATAAATATGACATAGAAATAATTTCTAGAGAATTTGATATATCACCATCAAATGTGAAAAATATTATTGAATTATTACATGGTTGTTTTGATGAGGCTGGTCATTTTATTAAAAATAATTTTGAAGCAAATTTAAGCAAATTTAGTGAATATCAAGAAGATTCTTTTAAATTGCTATGGCATTATCTAAAAGAGCCACTGAATAGAGACGATCGTTTAGCTTTCTTAAACTCAGTGCAACTTATCTTCAAAAGACTCAACGAACCGGAGAAAGCAATAAAAACTCTTCTGGATGATTTTTTGTTTGATGCTAAAATCGTTAAATATTCAGATAGAAATGCAATAATCTTGGCAAATTTGCTATTAAGAAAATATAATAAAGAAATTGATATCGATATAGAAATAACTCCCGAAGAAGTGTTTCTTGTAAAAAACGGATTGTATCGAGATGTGGCTGATCAAATAATAAAATACCTCGATAACAATAAGGAATATATTATAGAGAAAATTAAAAATATCCATCGAAAAATATATGAATCGTTAGATGAATTCAAAGAGAATACTAATAGGATGACTATTAAATATCTCTTTTCATTAGAAAGGGAAATTCATATATTTTTGGGTATATTAGGTGGAGATTTATCTCGATCTATATTAAGAGGTGCATTAAATACTTACGGTAACCCTAATAATTCATTATATCTGATTGATAAATCAGATCGATTCAGACAGACAATGATTCAACATCTAAAAGTTTTATTCAGAGCTTTGGGTAGAGCTGGTATAAATACAGATATAACCATTATAGAAAATATTATTGATAATAAAACAACATTTCTTAGTCTCAGCAATGAGTCTCGCTATTGTATGCTAGTTGAAAAAGCAATTGAATATGGTAGTCGATCGATAGAAGAAATTAAAAAAGAAGGATCATCTCCGAATTAGTTGAAGCAAAAGGCGGGAAAACGAGTGCTCACAAATAGAATGGACATCCGGTATCTCCACGGATATGAGGTTGTTTGCGACGACAATCCCTATCCAAAGGAGGCCTGCGATGTCCGGACTCAGTATAGCACCGTGTTTCCCCTTCCGTCGAATCAAAATTGTCCATCAGCAAGTCACGGCCGATGTCAGCGAGGCCCATATTAGCGTCGAGCCCGATCGGCGTTATAAACCGCTGTGTCACCGTTGTGGCCGGAAGGCTTCCGGGGTGCACAGCTGGACCCAGCGCAAAATTCGGGATCTGAGTATCGCCACGGCCAAGCTCTGGGTAACCTGCCGGTATCGCAAGGTGCTCTGCCCTCAATGCCAGGGTGTGCATATCGAGGATCTGGAGTTGTTTCATCCGTACCTGCGCGTGACCGTGCGTTTAGCCTGCTACATCTATGAGTTGTGCCAGGTGATGACGGTATCGGAAGTCAGCCGGCATTTGAAGCTGGACTGGAAAACCGTCAAAGCCATCGACAAGGAGTACCTGGAGCGTGATTACGGCAAGCCCGACTACGAGGGGCTGCGCATATTGGCGGTTGACGAGATCTCCATCCGCAAAGGTCATCGGTATCTCACCGTTGTCTTGGACTACCTGTCAGGGCGCGTGCTTTATGTCGGTAAGGACCGCAAAGCAAAGACGCTGGAGCGTTTTTTCAATCTGCTCAAGCCTCGGCAACGCCGGGCCATCGAAGCGGTCGCCATGGACATGTGGGATCCATTCATCAAGGCCGTTAAAAAAAACTGCCGAATGCCCAGATTGTCTTCGATAAGTTCCATGTGGTGGCCAACTTCGGCCGCGTGGTCGACAAGGTTCGAAACGCCGAGTACCGAAAGGCTAACAAGCAGGAGAAGGGCGTTTTCAAGGGGGCCAAGTACCTGCTGCTTAGAAACCGT
>CALNZV010000018.1:0-15887 GCA_942491115.1 uncultured Desulfobacteraceae bacterium | reverse complement strand
TGCTCGGGTCTTCTTGGCCTTCTGAGGTGCCTCGTCCTTCAGGGCTGCCATTGTCTCTTTGGCTTTCCGAGAAAGCTTTTCTTTCGGCAGACTCTTGAGAAGGCCTGGGGGACCGGCAACGACTTTCCCCCTTGCGAGTAAGACCGATCACTGCGCCACTGGGGGTCCTTCGCCATTTCATGCCGTATTTCTTGAAGTGACCTACCGTCGATCCGTTGCTGTTCTTTCTTTGTGCGTTTTGCCTCATCGAGTTCCTCTTTCTCGATGTCTTCGGCCATGGCGAGGGCGGCGACGTCAATTTCTCCCTCAGCCAGGTTGTTGATTGCCTGAGTCAGTGCGTGGTTGATGCTGGTGAAGTCCATGGTTCTATCCTTTTTTCGCTTCCTTGTAGAGTGATTGCAGTTCCTTCATTGTTTCGTCCCGGAGCATATCCATGATTGTCTGGATTTCGGTGATTTCGTGGGAGCGGAGTTTCTTTGCAGCCGCCTTTTTTTGTGCCGGTGTTGCTCGTACTCGACCTTTCGCAATGGCCTCAATTTTTCCAAGTTTGGTCCCTAGCTTGTCAAAGACTTTTTGGACGTGATCGAGTTTTCGTTCTATGGTCTTGTAATCGCCGGCTTTGATTTTGATCGGGATCAGGTGCTGGTAACCATGAATGTTGGTTGCCTGCGGGTGGCCAAAAACTTTGTCTGAGTAAATCCAGTCGTCGCCTTTTGCTGAGCCGCCTTCGAGTTTTGCAAGACCTTGCAACCATTTCCTTGGGATGGGTTCTCCTTTCTCTCGTTTCAGTGATATGACGTCCTTATACATTTGGATCTGGTCATCTTTCAATGATTCTTGCAGATCATCGGATATGGACATGGCGGCAGTTTCTGTTTCTGCTTCCGTCAATCGACTGATTGCCATAATGCGTAGTTGATGCTTGTGAAGTTCATGGTTTTCCTTCTTCTCCTCTATTGGTTTTTTCAAGTCTTCTTTCGAAGTCTGTCCAAAACCTTTTTGGTCTTTTCCTGTTAGGGCTTTTTTACGGTCTTATTGTCTCGTGAAACAATCCAGTCGTAATAGATGTCATAAGCCGCCTTAAAGTTTTGTTTTGTCCCTTTTGGATTGCCGCCTTTGGAGAGGATGTCAAGATCTCCGGAGCATAGCCGATCTCTCTTTTTTCAGTTTGAATCACAGTTGCTTGTCTCACTCGTTGCGCCTCCGCCTGCTTCGATAGTGCGAGCCAGTCCACGGAATAGTGGCCAGAGATAGTTCATTTTTTTGCTTCCTTGTAGAGTGATTGCAGTTCCTTCATTGTTTCGTCCCGGAGCATATCCATGATTGTCTGGATTTCGGTGATTTCGTTGGAACGGAGTTTCTTTGCAGCCGCCTTTTTTTGTGCCGGTGTTTGCCTCCCTCGACCTTTCGCAATGGCCTCAATCTTTTCAAATTTGGTCGCTAGTTTGTCAAAGACTTTTGGACGTGATCGCGTTTTCGTTCTATGGTCTTGTAATCGCCGGCTTTGGCTTTGATCAGGATCAGGTGTCTGGTAACCATGAATGTTGGTTGCCTGCGGGTGGCCGAAAACCTTGTCCGAGTAAATCCAGTCGTCGCCTTTTCTGAGCCGCCTTCGAGTTTTGCAAGACCTTGCAACCATCTTCTTGGAACGGGTTCTCCTAATTCTCGTTTCGTTGCTATGTGGTCCTTATACATTTGGATCACGTCATCTTTGTTGATGATTGTGACGTTCGTGTTTTTTTCTTGCTTAAATGATTCCACCATGCTGAGTAATGATGAATCGCAGTGGTCCTAGATTTTTCTGAGTTTACTAACCAATGCTGTTGTTGTGGTGTCGTTTTTGCTGATCATGGTGAATTCTGGAAATTGTTCAAGTATTTCTTCTAGGGCATCTTTTGCTTTTTTTTGCGTTTTGAATCCGCCGAAAACGTCTGTTTTTGTTGGCCGAAGACACTATACATAGTGTTCAGTGTTTTTGGGGCTTTTATATAGCCCCACTCACCTTTCATGACTCCCTTGAGCCTTTCACCGAGTCTTTGCGATTCCCATATAAAGGTCGTTCTGGTCACTTTTTGGGATGTGAATGAAACAGTGTCATCCGGCGAAGGACTTCTGGTTCACTTATTTTTTTTGTTCTGTCTTTTGTGCTTTGCCTATGTTTGCGTTCAAATCTTGCATGAATTGTAGGTGCGGCCAATACTTTTGAGCTTTTGCCATGTCTCCAGAAAATATGTTGTTTCCTATATTTAGCAATCGCGGGTTTTCTTCAATCATTTCTTCCACGGCTGTTTTTGCGCCGGATTTGTGGTCAAAAAAACGAAGTATCAGGGATTCCAGAGGGAATATGCGTTACCGTCCAGCCGTAATCTGGTTCTTTTGCAACGCCCCACACTCCAAGGTGTGTGACCTTTTTTATTTTGGTGTTACTTGGTTGTGTATTGGAACAGCAATTGTTGCACTTTTCCATTTGATACTTTCTGTCAAAGGTTCTTGGAGTTGCTCGTTTCTCCATTTCATTCAACTGACTGATAGCTGTAGTCAATGTGTAATTGATTTTGTTAGGTCCATCATGGGGTCCTTTCCGTCAGGGCAGTTTGCGTCTGCCCGATAATGGTTTCCGCGATTCGCATTGTTTTCGCTTCCCCCAGTATCATCCCCCCGCGAGTCTTTCGCAATTCTTTTCTCTGCTGGCGAATCCACTTGCACATTTCTCCCAGTTCCCGAGCAACCTGGCGGCGGTGCCGGTCGTCGTCCCCGTCGAGGTGTGCAGGCGGCCTCCAGATTCGGTGAGGGTCTCCAGGACCAGAGACGAGGGGAGGGGTCCTCGCCCCAGAGCCAGCCTGTCAGGGCCTCTGAGAGGGCTTCCAGAGGCTCGGCCAGGGAGGGAGGCAGCGGCGGGGGTGACGTGGGAGCTAGGAGCTGAGAGGCTTGTACGTCGGCGAGTTCCCGTTCGGTCAGTGTATCGATGGCTGAGCAGAGATATTCGTTGACGGTCTGGTGATTGATTGCTTCGGTCAAGCCAAAGCGGCTTTGTCGCCAGCGGCGTTTTCTGCGTGCTCGTGGGTGCATGGTTTTTCGCCTTTCTTCGGTTGTAGCATGGGGGGGGATGGCAAACAAAGGTTGATTGGCCGGGGAGATATGATAGGTGTCCTCGCCGTGAGTATCGGGAGGGTGTGGTGAGCCAGGAGAAGACGAGAGACGAAATTAGGGCCTACGGGCATCTTCAGGTGGACGGGGAGCAAACGGTGTTTGTTCCTCGATATGATGAACACTGGGGAGTACCGAATGTTGCGACGGAGCTTGATCTCTACATGGAGAACCTCAAGTTTCGAAGGGGAGATTTGAAGTACATTTCTGTCGACGTCAATAACATGCCTTCTAACGTCAATAAGATTGCATTTCTTTGGAAGCTTATGACGATTGGAAACGTGAGTCCATTCGTCATGTGTCCGGTTGACTTGTCGTATATTCATGTCGTCGCATTGTTGGGGTATCTTGAGGCAGAAGATATCTCCGAAGTTGCCTGTTCTGTGCTCCATGAATTGCATTGCGCGAGACAACTGGAGTGGGTCGGTTCCTCGCTTGAAAACGACGGTGCCATTTGCCTTCCTCTGGTCTTTCGCGGTGCTCGGGACGCACCTATCCTGTCACGGCCTTGCTGGGGGCCGTTGCCGTGAGGAGCTCTGAGGGTTCGCTAGTTCTTTTTCTTCTCCTCCTCTCGAATCTTCGCCTCAATCTCGGCCTTCGTTGCAGTGCGCAGGCTTCCGAAGATCGAGTTAATGTCCTGACTGGCCTTCTGGGCTCCTCCCCCGCCCATGCGGAAGTGGTAGATTTTTTTCGGTTTTCTCTTGTCTTTGGTCTCGGCAAAAAGGGTCACCCGCCGCTTGCGGCGGCGGATGTCGATGGACCCTCCCATCCTCTGGGCCTCCCGGTTGGCGACCCATTCGTCTGCTTCGGCGCGGTGGGTCTCCAGTTTTTGCTGGATTTCTGCCAGCGAGGGCACCTTCGGCTGGGGCGAATCCAGGGAAAGCAGGTCGTCAATGTCGAATTCGCCCGCCGGCGCTGTCATGGTCTGGGGTCCACTCGGGGAGGGCTTGGGTCCCTCGGGACTACCAGCAGGCTCCGGATCTGCCTGTACAGGAGGGGAAAGGGGGTCTGAGGGGCTCCCAGGCTGTCCTGAGCCGTCTCGGGGGCCGTGGGGGCTTCGGGGCTGTCCTGGGGGCTCTGGGGGGCTTCCTGTCCCTTCTGAGGCGTCTCAGTGGGTCGAGGGGTTGAGGGGGCCTTCGGAGCACTCTCGTCGGGCGAGGTGTTTCCAGTAGGCTTCTCAGTCTCCAGGCTGTATCCGAGACTGGCAGCCACGTCCGGGGGAAGGTATTGGGAAAATTCGCTACCCTTCGGTCGCCCCCGGATAGGGTGACGCTCCCGTGCGCGCGCACGTTCTTTATGCCCCTATTTTCTTTATGCCCCCCCCGTGTGGGCCTCGCGACATATTGGCCACATTTTTCATCTTTTTCGGTCTTGGCGGAGGCGTTCTCTTTGGAATTGTTCGGCTTTCGGCCGAATTTCGCTTGTGGCCTATTGTTTTTGTTAAGGCTCACAATCCGCTTTGCTGGCGGGGGTTGATTCGCATGCACTACGGGCAGATAGAGCCCGGGGCGGGGGCCGATGGGATCACGCAAGACCTGGATAGCTCCGATTTGGACCAGCTCGTCCAGAGCCTCCTTGACTCGCCTGCGGGCCCGGTCCCCAGTGTATTCCAGCGCGGCAGCCAGAGCCCGCTGAGTGGTCTCGATGGGCTGGTAGCGGCGGCCCTTGGCGTAGGCGGTGAAAATGAAGATCGAGAGCAATTTGTGCAGGCGGGCGGGTACGGATTCGAAGACGCTGCCCACGGTACGGTACAGTCCCGTTGCCTTCCGTCGAGCCTTCTGGGCATGGTAGTATGCCGCAAACTGCTGACGATACTCAGCTTGTGTCTGCCGGCGATGAAAAACGGGATGTCGGTGGACGTTGGCATGAGACTTCCTCTGTCTCAGAGAATGGCCTTTCCATCTACTGATTTTCCTTTCCGTTCTTGGTTGTGTGTGCAATCGGATCAGGACAGATCGCAGGACGACGGCGATCAGGGAGAACACCCAGGGGGGGAGTCACCACTTTTTTTGCCTGGCCGGTTTGGCCGTTTTGGCTGGTGTTTTCGTCGTTTTGGCTCATGACCCGGTTTTCCGGGGGGACTCTCTGAGCGCTTTTCCGTTGACGACCGAGGTATGGTCGTGTAGTCCCGGGGGTAGTGAATATAGGGGTTCCTTATCCGGGACTCCACGAGCATACTAACGCTGGAATTTGACCGATTCCGGCGTTAGTCATTTAAGGGGTTAGCGTTGTAAGATATCCCCCCCTTGGCGTTGGTAATCGTTGCTGATTTGGTTCTTTGACAATGTTGATTCTCTGTCTTTTCCAGTAATTATGTGGACGAATATTCCTACCAAGATTTCTGCTGCCTGGAAAGGGCTAAGCGGGGAAAAGGATCTGGTTTTCTGTAAGTCTTTGTAATCGGTTGTAGATTTTTTGAGACCTCGATAGATCCCAAAAACCTCGAAACTGCCTGAAGGATTCAACAAAAAAACCTGTTGACATGAGGGTTTTCCCGTGTCAAGGCAATGTAGGGCGGGCATACCCCGCCTTGGGATTCGGGCGTGAAAGCGCCTCATAGCTCGCGGGCAGACCCCGGGGGCGGTGAGGATAGCAACCAGGCAGATCCTGGTGTGGTGGTAGTGGTCCTCCCTGCCTTGGGCTCCCGCGTCGGGAGACAGACATGGATATTGACGTGTACATCGATAAAAGGTCCGCCTTAGAGGCGGGCATGGACAGGTGGGGGTTGATGCGGGTCGAGGTGCCGATGTCGTCGCTGAGCCTGCGTCAGCGACAGGTACTCGGTGTGCTGATAACCGAGTATCACTCGGCCAACCGGGATGTGCGCTGTGAGCAAAGCACAGCGCAAGCGTTTGCCCCGCGTGTGTACGCTCCCGGTGTGGCTGGCGTGGTCGAGGTGATTGATCGGGTCCTCCTGGCAATGCAGCGGGAGGAACAAAGCCGGGCCCGCGAGGCGCAGAAGCGGGCGGCCCGCGAGGCAGAGGAACTGGCGGCTGAGCAAGTCGAGGCTCAGAATGTTTATCGGGAATTCGTGGAGGAGAATTCTCGGGGATGGGATTGTTCGCTGATTAAGAGTCAGGCGCGGTTGTCTCGGAACACGGAAACGGTTGTTTGTGGCATCTGCCAAAAATCGTTTCCCGGCAGAGAAATTCAGGTCTCTTACCTCGGAAAAGTGCTTTCTCAAGACCAACAAGAGAGAGTTCTGGAATTGGCGAAAGATCGGTACACCCAAGTTTTGGTGTTCAAGATTGATCGCCATCTGGAGCAGTGCAAGGCGAAGGCCAATCAGAAGCTTCTCCAGTCGGATGAGCTGGTTTCTCTTTTTCTGGAGGGGGCCACGGAGGAACAGAACGAGCGGTGGAAGGCCGGTTACGTCAGTAAGGCTGAGATGCGCACTGTTGTGCGGGACAGGCTGTTCGCTGTGCCGCGCCGGCTATCGCCGGTTGAGTGGCAAGAACTCGAAACCTATCCCGAGATAAGACGGGATATAGTGAGAGCGGAAAACATTGACGTTGAGCAGTTGGCGCACAATGAGGTGTGTGGCGAGGAGCCTGAGTATTTGCGCTGTGACGTGGTCGATGTGGAGCACCTCGATGCCGTTCGTTATCGATTCTTGCAGTGCGTGAAAATGCTGTATCTCCACAGATCGAGATACAGCGATCCCTCGCTACGTCCTGTGCGAGTGTGAGGAATGCGAGGCGTGGGTGATTGGGTTCCATGTTCTGGTGACTCGGGTCACGGAGACGGGTCTACATTTCTCGCGTCGGTTTGCCCCGGCAGACGAAGATTTGGCGCTGTTTCGTGAGGCGGCGGTGTGGAACGACCACCAATAGCGCCGATTCCTAGCCGTCCTGCTTGTCCTGCTTGACCAGATATGGCATGTTGTCGCGCCAGAGGGGTCGCAATGGTGCGGTCCTCCTGGGCAGGGAGCATAAATCGGTGTGGTCTTCCCACCCCTGCCCAGTTTTTTTGCCCTGGCTGCGTTTTGCTGCGTTGGTTAAAACATGGATGAAATAACGGTACAGGAAGAACTCGAAAGAGGGGACGCGGCGCTGGACGTGGTGCTGGCGAACCGCCCGCTTGTGCGGAAGATTCTGGCCCATGTCGTGTTTGCGAATTTCGAGAAGGATGCGTTTTCGCATTTGTCGGAAAGCATGCTTCTTGAGGAAGCTGTTCGGCGGGAGTTGGACAGTGGGGATTATGTGTTGCTCTGTCAGTCGCTCTGAGTTCGTCCTGTGTTATTCTTAGATCGATGGCAATTCGGTCGTATCGGCTGGACTTCGATGTTTCGATAAATGGCCGTTATTGTGGGTTCGATTGCCCCCACCTGTTGCACCCTGATAGCGAAAAACCAACATGCCAGCTTTTTGGAGCCACCTTGGCGGTCGAGGCGAATCGAGCGACCTTCGGGTACCGTCGAGTTGGAGAGTGCTTGATTCTCGTTTTCGTGCGAAGCCGGTAGTCGTCTGAGTCTGGTCCCCTCAGAGTTGTTTCTTCCCAAGCCTTTTGGTACTTTGCTCCCAACGAGGAGCAAGAAAATTGCAACTGAAACTGAAGGCGATTCGGTCGGATCTCATTCGTGCGGTCTATCGTGCCCGAAAGGTGGCTCCGGAAAAGGGCACCATGCCGATTCTTGGTCATGTCGTTTTGCGGGCTGACAAAGAGTTGAATCGGCTTCTTGTCGAGGGTACGGATCTGATGACCGGGGTGAGTGGTGTCCTGGTTGCGGACGTCGAGCAAGGTGGGGCTATTGCGGTTGGGGCGTCTGCTTTTTACCGCATTGTGGACGCAGCGACCAGTGACGTCGTGGAGATTCAGGGCGATGAGACGGCGCTTTTGATTCGGTCGGGAAGGAGCAAGTGGAAACTTCCCACGATGCTTGCGGCAGACCATCCAGGGATGCCAAGGATGAAAGGGGCTGGGGAGTCGACAGAGTTTGATTCCGAGACTCTTCGGAGCGCTCTTTCTCAGAGTGCCTATGCGGTGAGTAAGTTCAATGATGGCAATGAGGCAACGAAGGGGGTTTTATTTCAGTCCAGAGGGGGAAAGTTGCGCACCGTCTCAACTGACGGTCGGCGATTGGCGGCTGTTTTTACTGAGATTGAGGACCTCCCGGAATTCGATCACGTTCTGTCAGCCGATAGCGTTGAGGCGATCATTCGTTTCCTGAGTGAGGCCAAGGGCCCGGTGACATTTCAGGAGTCGAGCCCCTATGTTTCCTTCTCTCGGGTCATGCAGCCGGGGGGAAAGGAAGGGGAGGGGGTCGAAACGCGGGTGACGTGTAAGACCCTTCAGGTGACGTTTCCGCCGTATGAGCGGATGATTGCGGCTCAGGAAAGTCTGAGATACACGGTGCATGTTCATCGAGAGACGTTGCAACAGTCGATCCGTCGCGTGGTGGTAGCCGTCAAGGACAAGGGGGCTCATGTGATGATAGAGCTTTACTCCGATGGAGGATGTCTCTTGTTCACCGGGGGCAGGTATTTGGCAGTGGCCGGGATGAGATTGCCGTTGAAATCGTGAAGTGTCCTGGGCAGTTTCGAAGCTCTGATAAACCCTTCGTGGTCACTGCAAATTTCGATTACATTAATGATCTTTTTCCGGTTTTGCGCACGGAAGAAATGGCCTTATCGTTCAGTGACGCGAAGGGACAGATTGCGATTCATGGAGTTATTGAGGGGAAACAGGATTCGGGGCATGTTCATGTTGTGATGCCAGTTATCTCTTTTTAGTTTTGTGGTTCGTTGATGTCGGGATAGTGGAGGATTTCGTTTTTGATGCCTTTGAGATAGTCACTGTAACCCCGTAACATTGTCAATTGTTTCACCGCGTGGTCTGCGACAGTCATGGCGTAAAGCGTTGCATCCTTTGCACATTCTTTGTCCTCCATGATGATTTCCATTGGCCCTTTTTGGCCGTTGGATTCGTTGGCCAGTGCGTTGATGTAGAGTTCGGAAATACGACGCATAGATTGAACTCCACACCGTTTTGACAATGTCGTCCATCCACTAAGCATACGTCATTGCAGGGGCTTTGTGGGCGAGATTATTCCGGCTCGGCCAGGAGTTGGCCTTCGAACAGAAAATCGGCTCGGGGTCATGGATAGGATACCTCGACTGGTACAGGCTGTGGTGACGTGGGAGATGAGGAGTCTTTCTTTCGCTCGGGTGACGGCGACGTAGAACAATCGGCGCTCTTCCTCCATGTCCTGGGTGCGATAGTGGGGGATGATCTTTTCATTTGCACCGATGAGAAAAACGGTCTGGAATTCCAGGCCCTTGGCCTTGTGGATTGAGGCGAGGGTGATTTTGTCTGGTGTTGCGTTGCGGGCTTGATCCCGTGCGGCGGCAATTGTCTCGCCCACGTAGGTGAGCAGTTCGGTCACTGAGGCGAATCGTTGGGTGGAGCGGATAAATTCTCGGGCGTTGGAGGCACGGTTGTTGTCTGTGGATTCCTCCCCTTCCTCGTTCTCCAGCCAGGAGAAATAGTCGGTTTCTTCTGCGATATGGCTGAGAAGAAAGAAGGGGTCGTCGGTGCGCTCGGGTTTCCAGTTGGCTTCAATCATGTGGCCGTGATGGATTGCATGGACGAGTTGGGTGAGGAGTTGTCCCCAATCGGTCATGGCATGGCGCTGTTTTTGGTGGCGGATATGATTGTCAGCGATGGACGCTGCCATTTCGGCGAATCCGAGGGGGGCTTGGCCGTGGCGAAGACGGAATGAGTGGATGGCATTACGGACGACTCCGAGGTGATCGGCGCTCATGAATCGAAAGGGCGCTTGGAGGGTGTTGCTCACTTCTTCTGGGGTCGCACGGCCTTCGGCGGCCCGGAGATAATTGAGAAGAGCGCGAATTTCTCGCCGTTCGTAGAAGCTCCCTCCCCCGAGGATACGGTACGGGATCTGGTGATGGATCAGGTATTCCTCGATTGCCCGGCTTTGGGTGTTGGTTCGGTAAATGACGAGAATGCTGTTTCTGGTTTCTCCGGTTTCAATCAGTCCTGCGATGGTCTCGCCGACCGAAGCTCCCTCGTGGTCGAAATTATCCATTTGTTCAAGGTGGATATCCCCGGCGTGAAGCATTTCAGCAGTCATGGAAACGGGGAGCCGGTTGGCCTCTTTCATGGAATCCAAGACGTTATTGGCCAGTGCGATGATATTGTGACCGGAGCGGTAGTTTCGGTGCATGTTGATGACGGTGGCGGACCATTCATCTTCGAAATTGAGTAGTTTCTCCGGGAAGGCTCCTCGAAAGCCGTAAATAGTCTGGGCCGGGTCGCCGATAATCATGAAATTTTGGTGGTCCCTTGCCAGGCATTCGCAGGTGGCAATTTGGCAAAGGTTGAGATCCTGCCCCTCGTCGATGAGGACATAATCCCAGTTTCGGGCCCACTTGGTTCGGATGTCTTCGTCGGACAGGAGCAAGGCGGCTCCCTCAAGCATCATGTCATCAAAGGTGTACTGGCTTGCTTCCTCTCGGCGCATTTCGGCGTACTGGTAGGTCTGGACGAGTCGCCCGGGGGACATGAAATTGTGGTTGTGGGCGACGAATTGGTCAGCAAATATCGGGGTGGTATCGTTGTCGCACCGCAGAAGGTTGGCCTTGCACAGAGTGATGAAGAGGGAGATTTTGGTAACGTCGGCCTTGGGGAGGTTGAGACCTCGAAAGCCGACGGCTTGTTTGATGTGGGAGCGGTACCAGTCTAGGTCGTCGAGTTGCCAGTTTTGGAATTGCGGTTTCTCGTTTAGCCAGATTTGTCGGGCGATGGAATGAAGGGTGCCAATGCGAGCGTTTGATTCGCCGATGGTTTCTTCCAGTCGTTTATTGAGTTCGGCGGCGGCGTCTCCGGAGAAAGAGGCGGCGAGGATACGGGACGGGTTCACGTCGCGGACGGTGGTCAGGTAGGCCACGCGGCGGACGAGACAGGTTGTTTTTCCTGACCCGGCGACGGAAGCGACAAGAAGCGGGCCCTTGTCGTGTTTGACTGCCTGGATTTGCTCAGGGTTGAGGCCCTCCAGAATGCGTTGTTCCCAGTCCACCGTTTCCGCCTTCCCACAAAATGCAAGCATTTTTTTAGGGCGGTTTCCGGTTCGTCAAGGTTGGCGGGGGCTAGGGGTCGGGAGTATCGGAAAATAGCACGGTTTCGAGATTGGCGATTTTTTCCGGTCCTGTCGTTTGGACGATGAAACAGGCGAGGTGGTATGCCTTGGGCGGTACCGAAGGGTAGGGGCGAAAGGCGTATTCTCCGTTTGTCCCGGCGATTGACCCTTGCTGGGTCTCAACGACGGGCTCTCGTCCGAGCTGGGCCCCGCAGATAGGGCAGCGATCAAAGACGGTGATACCCATCAAATAACCCGGTCTCCGACGCAGTTCCATGGCCCACTGGCGACGGTGCGGGTTTCGCCTTTGTACAGGTTGTAGGTCAGGCCGCTTTCGTTGGTCCAATCGGCAAAGTCGACCTCAACTGTCCGTTCGTCCAAAACGCTCGTTACGAGCAAGTGGAGCCCCTGGGCGTGGATGATATCTCCCATTTCCAGGCCGGCAGTGAGAAAAATCCGTTCCCAGGCCCCGTGATAAGTGGGGAACCGGCTTGGACTGATACGGTGCCGGGTTGTCCTGCGAGGTGTTCAGTGGGCCGGGTGACTTCGAGGTCCCAGCCCATTCGCCCCAGGGGGTGGAGGATGGTATCGGCTCGTTTGATTTTGACGTCGAAATGGCCGTTGATTTCATTGGTCACAGAGATTTGGTCCGTGACGTAGTTCTTTTTCAAGATGACGGCAGAGTCATTCCAGTCGGCTGGATTCGCATAGGTGTAGCTGGCAAAATCCTGGCGAGCGGCGAAGCGAATGACTGACCGGGAGATATCCACGTTACTGGGAGGCTGGGCGTCGTTCTGAGTGGCGACGTGGAAGGTGAAGGAATCCCCGCGAAAGAAACGGATTTCCTGGCGGTGTGGGAGGATGGTACTGCTGAGAGTTGGGTACACGGCAAATACCTCCTGGTTGGCAGGAAAAACGGCCAGAATTCCTTTCCCGGCTCGATTGAACCGGGTTTCGTAGTATCTATTGTCTCGGTTGCATGGCATTGGTTCTTGGTCCGTGACGACTGATGATTTGTAAGTGAGTTCGGATGCCTCGGAGGCTACCGGCTGCCATGAGAATTGTTCGAATGGCTTCGGCGTTTTTTCCTCGGACACCGATGAGCCCACCGGCGTCGTTTTCCTTGCATAGGACTTCAAAGGCGATGAATCCCTGGCCCTTTGCAGATCTTACTTCCACGGCATCCGGGGTTTTCACAAGCATGCGGGCGATGGATTCGAGAAAAACGGTCAGATCGCTAAATGACTGATTATGAATTTCGATGGGTGCTGTACTGTCCACGGGCTGACTCCGTCGGTTTCGTTTTCGTTGTTTCCGTCAGTTGACCTGGTTTTTCGTTTTCTGTAGGATATTGTGACTTTTCCACAAGGTGGCGTCAAGAAGAGCTTTCCAACATGAGGATCGGTATGAAAAAGTATCAAGAACTGAAACAGAAGGTTGACGAATTTTCATGGGTGCAATTCCTCCCTGGCGAGAAGGGCCAGAAATGGAGTGAGCATTCTCTGGGCCATGCCCAGGACTTGCTGGGTCGCTTTTCTGAGGCGGTCGAGGTGCAGCAGGAGAAGGTCCTGGAGATGAGGGAGATTGGGAAGCTACTGGCTGCCCATTGCAATCGGATGGAAAAAGAAGTACAGCTTTTTTTCGATGATCAGTCACGACAACGGGCTGTTGACCTTGCGAAAGAGAAGCGGACCAGATCGAAATTCCCGGTCTTGACTGAGAATACCGAAATATTTCTTGAGTCTGTTGTTTCCGTCCTGGCGAGGTTTCGCTTTGGCTGGTTGCGCGAGTCGATGCTTCACGAGGGGGTGGGTGAGGTGCTGGGGAAAGAAGTGGACGCCTGCTTGATGTCGGAGACGGCGTTATCTTCTTCTGACCGGCCCGATTACTGGTTTCCCGACCAAGGCGTTGCCGTAGAACTCAAGATTGATGGGTCTTTGAGTGCTCTGACCCGCCAGGTCCACCGCTATGCCCTTTTGCCGCAGGTCCAGGGGGTGCTGGTCGTGACGCCCCTTCGCCGCTTGTGCGGCCTGCCAGAGACCATGGGAGGCGTGCCTGTCCGCATGGCCTACCTCGAAAGCAGCGTTTTCTAGATCGGTTCGGCCAATGGGGCCAATTTCGCGTTTGAAGAAACGTGAACGGGTCGCTATACCTTTGTCGTGTTGAGGTGTCATGCGACGTTTGTTCGGACAGGCGAGAAGGGAGGGGGGACGGTGGCGGATTGAGGTCGATGCTCATGTGGCGATCCGGCTTCGGCGGCTCTTTCCCCGGGTCTCAGAGCGGCCTGGCCCGATCTGGATCGAGGACAATGACGAAGTGTGCTGCGATCTTGACTGGTTTTTTGGGAGGTATCCCGTAGCGATACCTGACGATGACGAAAAGCACATGCTTCTCAAGGCGTCGACGTTTCGCCGCCGCTCGGAGTCTTTCTCCATGGTTTTGTCTGGCGAGATTGCTCCACGGGCTTTCGATCTGGTCTATCCTCCTCGCCACTATCAGCAGGTGGCGGCTGATTTGTGGCTTCGCAGTGGGGGGCTCCTGGTCGTTGACGAGCTGGGGCTGGGAAAGACCGTGGTTGCCCTGGCGGGGCTTTCGGCGGCGAGGGCCGGCCCGCCTTGGTGGTCGTGCCCACCCATTTGCAGCAGCAGTGGCAGAATGAGTGCCGTAAGTTTGCTCCGGATCTGAAGACTCACATTCTCCGAGTGGGGACGCCTTACGACATTGTGGAGACTGAGAATAATACCAATGGTCGGTCAAAGGTCTTTCCGTTGCAGCAGAGGCCCGTCCCGGGGGTCGGCAAGCAGTGTCTGCTTTTTTCTGAGGACAAGCGGTTTCCCGATGTCATCATAACCACCTATCACAAGCTCAAGGGGTGGGCGGAAGTGCTGGCCCCGGTTCTCAATAGTGTTGTTTTTGATGAGGTCCAGGAGCTTCGGCGGGAGGAAAGTCTCAAGTATGAGGCGGCGAGTTATTTGTCGGAAAAAGTCAACTACGCCGTGGGGCTGAGTGGAACTCCAATTCTCAATTATGGCGGCGAGTTGTGGTCGGTGATGAACATTCTGAAGCCCGATTGCCTTGGGTCGAAATATGAGTTTCAGCGGGAGTGGTGTTATCAGAGCTTTGAGCAGACGAACAAGGTCAAGATCCGCAATCCCAAGGCATTCGGGTTCTACATGCGGGAAGCGGGGTTGATGATTCGCCGGACCCGAAAAGACGTTGGCCGGGAGTTGCCCGAGGTGATTGTTGTCCCTCACCACGTCGAGGCGAACGAGAAGGCCCTCAGTAGCCTCGATGACAGTGTGGCAGAGCTGGCCCGGATCATCTTGGAACAGGGGGAGCGCCGCTCATGAAGGAGCAGGCAGCGCGAGATCTTGACTGGCGGCTTCGTCAGGCGACGGGAATCGCGAAGGCCCCCTATGTGGCAGCCTTCGTCAAGATGCTTCTTGAGAGTGGGGAAACGGTTGTTTTGTTCGGCTGGCACCGGGAAGTCTATGAGATTTGGAAAGATGCGCTGAAAGACTATCGCCCTGTGTTTTTCACCGGGACTGAGAATCCTGCCCAGAAAGAAGCATCGAAGGAAGCGTTTCTCTCGGGGGAGACGAAATTGCTGATCATGAGCCTGCGGGCTGGCAGTGGGATCGATGGACTTCAAGAGGCTTGCCGGACGGTCGTTTTCGGTGAACTCGATTGGTCCCCTGGCATTCATGAGCAGGCGATTGGCCGGCTGCATCGGGACGGACAAACGGACACTGTGACGGCCTACTATCTCCTGGCAGACGATGGGTCGGACCCGGTGGTTGCCGATGTCTTGGGGGTGAAGCGGCTTCAGATTGAGGGATTAAGAGATCCTGATGGTCCGCTGGTCCGGCAACTTACGACGGATTTGGACCGAGTGAAAAAATTGGCAGCGAGCTTTTTGCAGCAATTTGCGGGACGAGGCGGGGGCAAGAAAAAACGTGCTGTTGCCGACTTGACAGAAAAATGCCTGATTTGTACGATGAAAACGACTTTGACCGAAACTGCTAACAGGAGGACGGGACATGAGTCGCTCGACGATGACGTATGAGGAACCGGAAAATATTATTATTGTTGGACTCGACACGGTGGAGCGGGACAAGACAAGCCCCCTGTACGATGAGCGGGTGAACATTGAGTTGCCCGAAGCGCTGGTTGCCAGTATCCGGGAACATGGGGTGCAGCAGAACGTGGTGGCCCTCGAAAAGAATGGCAAGCTGGTCTGTGTTGACGGTCGCCAGCGGGTTCGGGCTGCTCGGGAGCTGAATCGGCGGCTTGTGGAAGATGGGGGAACGAAAAATGATCTGGTCAAGGTGCCGGTGGTTCGCTACGCCAGTAACGGCGTGGGACTGATGGGTCTCGGGATTGCCTTGAACGAGATCCGGTATGCTGATCCGGTCATGTGAAGGCGGCAAAGCTGCAACGGTACTTGAATCTTGGCCGTAGCCTCGAAGACGCAGCTCTGGCCTTTGGTGTGGGAATCCCGACTTTGCAGAACTGGCTTTCATTTGTGAAGCTGGAGCCGGAACTCCAGGAAGAAGTCAGCGACGGCACGTTGTCGGTGACCGATGCCGTGGATTTGTCCGCCATGGATACGGCAGAGCAGAAGCAGGTTGCCAAGGAAGTC
>CALNZV010000017.1:0-9220 GCA_942491115.1 uncultured Desulfobacteraceae bacterium | reverse complement strand
AAACATCCGCATCGGTTTCTTCCAGACGGCCGGTAGCGGTAATCCCGGCGTTATTCACCAGGATGTCCAGACTTCGATGGCATTCCACCGCACGATCGACGATTCTCCGGCAATCCTGAAGAAGAAATATCGCCCGGGCAGGCCGTGACAACGAATCCCTCGTTTCGGAGTTCCGCCAGAGCCTCAGCGAGGACTTCCGGATTCCTTTCCATTCAGCATCACCCGCGAACCGCGGCGACAGGATTCCCGTGCGATTTCTTTGCCGATACCCCGTGAGGATCCGGTGACGAGCGCCGATTTGCCGCGCATCGAGCCCAGGTCTCATCGCGGGTTCATCGGCGGATGATTCCCTGTTCCCGAAACCATTCGATGGCGTCACGGACGGCCGTTTCC
Source organism: uncultured Desulfobacteraceae bacterium (assembly GCA_942491115.1). Lineage (GTDB taxonomy): Bacteria > Desulfobacterota > Desulfobacteria > Desulfobacterales > UBA5852 > CALNZV01. Next base: position 8,827 of record CALNZV010000017.1, on the reverse strand, counting down.
ACGGGAGTCTGGGGCATGCCGAGTTCTCTGACAGCCCTGGCGGGAGAATAAAAACCTCTCTGGCAGCTGATCTGCGCTACCGGGCGGGAGCAAATCGGAGTGACATGTTTCGATCTGCCGATCATCTCGGCATATAAGCCTCCGAGGAAAGCCAGGGGATCGGGAATCAGGAGCTTGATGAAATGCATATCCAGGATCTTCAGTACAAGTTCGTAAAACTCCCGGTAAAAAAGATTCTTATGACCGGCGATATACCATTCTCCCACACGCCCCCTGTCGGTGGCATTGCAGGCCGCGGCGGCGTCGTCCCTGACATGAACGAAATTCCTCCCGCCGGCGGTGTGGCCGATGTTCTTCCTCCAGTACAGGGAGAGCATCAGAACGCCGCTACCTGGTTTTGTGTCATTATCGCCGATCATGAAAGTCGGATTGACGAATACCGCCGGAGGCGCTTTCCGCCGGACTTTCCGTAATATCAGTTTCTGGGCCATCAGCTTGGATTCCATGTAATCGAGGCCGAAACAGTTCTCCGTTTCTCCCGAGAGTTCATTTTCCCGGAGCCTCAGTACTCCCGGGTTTGAATGAATTGGCCGTGCCGATGCAAACCATTTTTTCGAGGCCGTTCTTCAGAACAGCCTGTGCCGCATTGAGTGTCCCGGCAATATTGACGCGCCTGACCCTGGCGGATCAGAAATGGCCATACCGACGTATCCGCGGCAGTATGGATGAGTGCCTGACAGCCTTTTGCGGCATTGATTATGTCCTCGGGATTAAGAATGTCTCCGGTTACGGATTCCAGTGCTTTGCCATTCAGGGTAGGAACATCGCGATTCGGTTCTATCAGTGCCGGATGCTGAATCCTCTGCTGATCAGTTCATCAACGATATGGCTTCCGAGAAAGCCATCGGCGCCTGTAACACAGACTTTCATAACAGTTAATTGTAAACCCGCCATGACTGGTTTAATACAGCTGTCCAACAGGATTCGGCTCATTATCCGACAGCAGACGAAAAGAGGATCCGGTTTCCGTCCTTCGGCATGCAATCTCCCGTTGACTATGGCCTTTTTTATGTTATTATTATTGCGTTAACATACACGCAACTGATAATTCTTTCTGCGTGCCCGTTAACGCAGGCGGTGGAAATCAAGAATAACAGCAACCGTCCCGGGAGATCTTATGAGCGATATCAAGCAAGCGGCGAATATCATCGAGAGCGGCAAAGCCGTCATGGGAATGGAACTCGGTTCCACCCGGATTAAAGCCGTCCTGATCGGTCCGGACAACAGCCCTCTGGCTTCCGGAGGACATGACTGGGAGAACTCTCAGAAGGACGGCATCTGGACCTATTCTCTGGATGAGGTGTGGGCGGGAATCAGCAGCGGCATTTATGCCGATCTGAAAGAGAATGTCCGGGAAAAATACAATGTTGAACTGAACACGATTCGCCGTAGGCGGATTCAGCGCGATGATGCACGGCTATCTGGTTTTTGATCCGCGGATAAGCTGCTGGTACCCTTCAGAACCTGGCGGAACAATATCACCGGGGAAGCCGCAGGTGAGCTGACAGCTCTTCTGCAGTATCCCATACCCCAGCGCTGGAGCATTGCTCATCTCCATCAGGCGGTGCTCAACGGCGAAGACCACGTGAAGAATATCGCCTTCATCACCACCCTGGCCGGATATGTCCACTGGAAACTCACCGGGAGAAAGTGCTGGGCATCGGAGATGCCTCGGGAATGTTTCCCATTGATCTGGAAACTCTTGATTTCGACGGGGAAGGATCGCGAAATATGACGCTCATATCGCCGGCAAAGGCTTCGGCTGGAAACTGGGTGACCTCCTGCCGGAAATCGTGCAGGTCGGTGAGGCAGCAGGCAGACTCAGCGCCGAAGGGGCGAAGCTGCTGGATCCCTCCGGTACCCTGCCGGCGGGAATCCCGCTCTGTCCTCCCGAAGGCGATGCCGGAACCGGCATGGTGGCCACCAACAGTGTCCGGGTTCGGACCGGTAACGTGTCCGCCGGTACATCGGTATTCGCCATGCTGGTGATGGAAAAAGAGCCCGAAAAGGTACATGAGGAAATCGATCTTGTCACCACCCCCGACGGCAAGCTGGTGGGCATGGCCCATTCCAATAACTGCACCTCGGATTATGACGCCTGGATCGAGCTGTTCGGACAGGCCGCCAAAGCCCTTGGGTGCCGAAGTGTCCAGCTCTCCTGTGCTTTACGACACCCTGCTCGACCAGGCCTTGAAGGGCGACCCCGACTGCGGAGGACTTCTCTCCTACGGCTATGTATCCGGTGAACATCTCACCGGGTTCAGTGAAGGGCGCCCGCTCTTCGTCCGGCGCCCGGAAAGCCCCTTTCACCCTGGAAATTTCATCCGGACCCACCTGTTCACATCCCTGTGTGCCCTGCGGACCGGTCTGAATGTCCTCACCGGATGAGAAGGAGTCGAAGGTGGACGAAATCAGGGGGCACGGCGGCTTCTTCAAAACCGCCCAAGTCGGTCAGAGAATCATGGCCGCCGCCACCACGGACCCGGTGAGCCTGCTGGAAACCGCCGGAGAAGGCGGCGCCTGGGGCATGGCCCTGCTGGCCGGCTTTCGTACAGGGAAGATCAGGCGCAGACCCTTCCGGACTACCTGGACGAGGCCCTGGACGGTGCCGTCGGGGAAGCCGTGAGACCCGATCCCCAGGACGTCGAAGGGTTCAATACCTTCTTCAAACGCTACCACGCTATCAATCGAGGCCGTTTGGCCATCGAAGCAGGGCCAGCGAGTCGAATCCATCTGGATGGCCACTCTCAAGGACATCGCCGAGAAGGCCGGGGTCTCCATAGGCACCGTGGACCGGATCATGCATAACCGGGGACGTTTTTCCCCGGAAACCGCCGAGAAAGTCCGGCGTATCATGGAAGAGCTGGACTACCGCCCGAATCTCATGGCCCGGCACCTCTCCCGGTCTGCCGAATGCCGCATCGGCCTCTTCCTACCATCCCGAACAGGACAGCGGTTACTGGTCACTGCCCATGGCCGGGGCCCGGCAGGCCCGAGCATGATCTGGAAGCCTTCGGTCTCAGCCTGGAGGTACTGTACTACGATCGCTATGACGCCCAGAGCTTCAGCGAAGCCGGCGATCAGCGCCTAACGGCCGAGAATTCGACGGGATTCTGATGGCGCCCTTCGAGAGAAGAGGAAGCCCGAATGCTCATGGACAGGATCGCCTCCCGAAGTTCCGGTGGTGTTCTTCGATACCGACCTCCCGAATCGGCACAGCGGATGAGATACATCGGTCAGGATTCCTATGCAGAGCGGCCGGCTGGCGGCCCGGCTGCTGGGACTGACCGCCGGTAATGGATTCGGCCCGGGGAGTCACTGCCCGTCCGAAGGGCGCGCACTCGTTCCTCATCGTAGCGCCTGAAGCCGAGAACGAACACCTGGATAACCGGATCAGGGGCTTTCAGGAAGGTGTCGACGCAGCGGTCGAATACTCTGTGTCGGGTGGAATGTGGAATCAGACCATGATACCGAAGCCTTCCGAAGAGCCCTTGAATCCCGGATCAGGCTGAATACCGGCGGAGTGTTCGTTGCCGACGCTCTCGGCCCATTATGTCGCGGCATACATTGCCGGTCTTTCCGGAATACCCGGCCCAACCGGCGGGGGGCGGAGAGCATAGGATCCCCATGCTGGGATTTGACCTGGTTCCGGAAAACCGGCGCTGGATGAAGGAAGGAGTGATCGATTTCCTGCTCACTCAGCGGCCGGTGGAACAGGGTTATGCGGGGATCAACAGGCTGTTCGGAAAAATCTTCCGATGGCGAGGAGGCACCGGAATACGAATTCACACCCATCGATATCGTAACGAAAGGAAAATCTGACTTATTTGAATCCGGAGGAGAGAATGCATGAGGAATGCCTATGACACGCTGAAGGCCGAGTGCTACGAGCTGAATATGGAAATACCCCGGCGCAGCCTGGCCATCTACACCTGGGGCAACGTCAGTGTCCTGGATAAAGACAGCGGCATGTTCGCCATCAAGCCCAGCGGTGTTTCCTATGATGAGCTCAAGAGCCGAGGACATCGTCATAGTTGACCTCGAGGGCGAAACCCGTCGAGGGAGCTCTCAAGCCCAGTTCGGACACTCGGACCCATGCCGTGCTCTATCGCGACTTTCCCGGAATCGGAGGAATGGTTCATACCCATTCCCCCTATGCCGTCGGCTGGGCCCAGGCGCTCAGGCCCATAGTCATACGGGAACCACCCATGCCGATCACACCGTGGAGGACATACCTGCACTCCGCCCATGTCCGATGAGCAGATCGAGCGGCGATTACGAAGAGGAAACCGGCAATCAGATCGTCAGTCACTTCCGGAACCTCGAACTGAATCCCGGGAAACGGAAATGGTGCTCGTCGGCAGTCACGGCCCCTTCACCTGGGGCAAAGACGGGCGCCAAAGCCGTCTACAATGCCGTTGTTCTGGAGGAGCTGGCCAAAATGGCCTCCATTACACTGCAGGCGAATCCCGATGCCCCGCGGCTCAAGGAAGCCTTGCGGCAGAAGCATTACCTGACGGAAGCATGGGCCCGATGCGTATTACGGGCAGAAACCCGAGAGCCCCATACAGGAGACAGAATTATGGATAAAAGCATCTTTAAGCACTACGAAGTCTGGTTTGTTACCGGTTCGCAGCATCTGTACGGTCCCGAGACCCTGGCCCAGGTTGCCGATGACGCGAAAAAGATCGTCGAAGGCCTGAACGTCAGCGGAACGCTGGCGGTTGAACTGGTCTGGAAGGATACGCTGAAAACCACCGCCGAGGTCACCAGGCTGATGAGAGAGGCCAATTCGGACGACTCGTGTATCGGGCTGGTCACCTGGATGCATACCTTCAGCCCGGCGAAGATGTGGATTACCGGTCTGAGCGAGCTCAACAAGCCCTTCTGTCAGCTCCACACCCAGTACAACCGGGATATTCCCTGGGCACCATCGATATGGACTTCATGAACCTCAACCAGACCGCCCATGGCGGCCGGGAATTCGGATTCATCGGCAGCCGGCTGCGGCTCGAACGGAAAGTCGTTGTGGGCACTGGGAAGATCCCGGCGTCCGCGGCGCGGGGTGGATGCCTGGATGCGCGCCGCCGCAGCCCTGGCCGACGGCCGGGATATGAAGGTGTGCCGTTTCGGCGACAACATGCGGGAAGTGGCGGTTACCGAAGGCGACAAAGTGGAGGCTCAGAAGGTCTTCGGCTATGCGGTTCACGGTTACGGACTGGGTGATCTGACGGTATACACCGACGCGGTGACCGACGCGGATATCGATACCCTGGTGGCGGAATACGAGAAGCTCTACGTCATGGGCGAGGGTCTGGACACCGGAAAGGGCAAGGAAACGAGTACGTACCGGGCGCCAGGCTGGAAATCGGTATGCGGCGCTTCCTGGAGGAGGGCGGGTTCAAAGCCTTCACCACGACGTTTGAGAATCTCCACGGACTGGACCAGCTGCCCGGCCTGGCCTGTCAGCGCCTCATGGCGGACGGTTACGGATTCGGCGGAGAAGGCGACTGGAAAACCGCCGCCCTGGTGCGGGCCATGAAAGTCATGGGTGCCGGCCGTGAGGGCGGAACCGCCTTCATGGAAGACTACACCTACCACTTCGCGGCCACCGACCTGGTGCTCGGCGCGCACATGCTGGAAATCTGTCCCAGTATCGCCTCCGGTCCCATCCGCCTGGAAGCTCAGCCCCTGGGAATCGGCGGCAAGGACGATCCCGCCCGGCTGATCTTTGAATCTCCAGCCGGTCCGGCATCAACGTCTCGATCATGGATATGGGGAATCGCTTCCGGATGGTGCTTAACGAAGTGGAAGCCGTTGAACCTCCTGCAGATCTGCCCAAACTCCCCGTGGCCCGGGTAGTCTGGGATCCCAAACCCGATCTGGCCACCGCCGCGGCTTCGTGGATATATGCCGGTCGGCGCCCACACACTGGATACAGCCAGGCACTCACCCGGGAGCACATCGTGGATTTCGCCTCCATGGTCGGCGTTGAGCTGCTATGTATCGGCGAAGATACCACCGTGGAAGGAACTCAGAAACGAAATCCGCTGGAACGAGATGTACTACCATCTGGCCCGGGGACTGTAGTAACATTTCTGCGTTTGATTAATCGACCTCCGGCGCCGGATCGGGACTGACAAACCCGGTCAGGCGTTTCCCTTTTTGGTATATGCTGGAATCATGACTATTGAAGAACTGCTCACCCATGCAGTGACAACCCGGGCTCTGCGGAACGATGCAGGCGTTGTGGAGGATTTCCCGACGCTTCTGGGAGAGTTCTTCGGCAGCAGCGGAAAGATTCCCGACCCATCCTGGTGGCTGATGACAATACATGGGCCGTGGCAGGACGACGGATCGAAGAGGTCTTCCGGAATGCCGGGAATGGAGGCAGTTCTCCTGAAGGAGATTATAGGGAAGATCTGAACCCGGAGGCATTTCCGCGGGCGATCGATATATATTCCCCGGCACCCCGATACTCAAGGCAAAGTTCGAATACATTCTTGAACTGATGCGCTGGCTGAAGGACCGGCCAGGAATTCCGTCGCCGTTGGCAGGCACGGAGGTCAGTAACATCTGCAAGAGGGCCTGCAGGGAACTCGGACGACCGCTATGCCGTTCTGGCCTAGCAGCTTCCATGGACGGATACTGTTCCCAGGGCGCGGCCATCCTGAAGGACGGACTCAAGCAGACCCTCTCCTGCCCGGCGCCAGTTCTGGTGGCGGCCGATCCTGGAATCCTGGCCGCCGCTCCTCCGGATATGGCCGCCTCGGGTTTTGCCGATCTGGCGGCCAAACAGTGTTCCGGCCTGGACTGGATTCTGGCTGACCGCCTGGGGACCGATGCAATTGATGCGCTCAGCTGGCGGATGGTCTTTGACGGACTGGAGGATCGGCTGAGTCTGGCCGCGCAGGTGGGGCAGGGCGATCCGGATGCCATCTCCAGTCTCTTCGAAGGCCTGGCGGCTACCGGTTTCGCGCTGCATACTTCCGCGAATCCCGGCCGGCCTCGGGTACCGGGCATCCAGTTCTCCCATGTACTGGAAATGGAAGGCTGGGAGCATAATGGACGCCTGCCTTCCCACGGTTTCAAGGTGGGGATCGGCTCGCTGGCTTCCTTGCGGATGTTCACGGCTCTGCTGGAATATCTGGAGGAGCCGGGAAACTGGCCGGAAAAGACCCACAGGGCCGATGAAGAGAAATGGATCGAGGCGCGACTGGATGATTATCCGTCTCCTGAATGCGAGGAGAGGGACGGGAGGCGCCTGTATCCGGATCGGGCGCCTTCCCCTCGGTTATGGACGTGATGGAAGCCAAGAGGCCGACGAGGGACATCTTGCGCGTACGCCTGGCGAGGCTTCTGAAAGACCGGGAGACTATTGCGGCGGCCCTGCGGAAGAACATGCCGGATTACGGGGTTTTCCGGGGGCGCCTGAAAGCTGCCGGAGCGCCTGCTGCCGCTCTGGATCTGGGTCTCTCAGGGGAAAAAGTGAAACAGACTCTTCTGGCGGCCCGTCTCATTCGGAACCGCTATGGCGGACTGGATCTGGCCTTTGAGCTAGAAATTCTTGACGAGATTGCGGAAAGAGTTGCTGCGGAGATCTGAAGGCCTTGTTTCAACTGATGGACCAGCAGGCCCGGGGCTATTCTTCGATATCCCGGAGAAGCTGGGCTATGGCGTTGTACTACGAGCTGAGCATCCTCAACGGTCCGGATGATATCGTCGGGATTTCCCTTTTGATCCAACATGTCGCCGATCACCATCGGTGATTCGCCGAGGGCCGTGTGGCAATGCTTGAGGGCACGGTGGAGTTCTACAGCTGTCATAAGGTACAGCATATACCTCAGATGGCTCAGAAGGAACAGGCAGGTGAGGATTTTCATGCTGTCAAATTTCCCTGCGTCATAAATGAGGGGGAACGAATGCTCCGGGTTTTCCGGGATATCCAGGAGAGCGGACAGCCTCTTTATGTATCCGATCATGGTCGTCCGGTGCTGAAGATTGAATCGATTTATGCCGTCCGCTCGATATTCGAAGTATTTTCCGGTTTCCAGGGACTCATCCATGTCCGGGACGAGGCCTTGACTCCCGAAACCGAAGAGTGGGGTGAGTTACAGTGATTCTGCTGGATACCAATGCTCTTTGCTGTTTATCATGATGGAACAGGATCGTATCACCCCTTCTGCCCGAAAGACGATTGAAGAAGCTGATGATTTGATGGTCAGTTCCATCTCCATATGGGAAATAGCCGTGGGAAGTCCAAAAAGGAAACTGAAACTCCCGTTCAGCCCGGAAGAGCTGGTGTACCATCTCAAACCCGTACGGATTCTGAAAAACCATCCGGTAGATGAAATGATCTGGATCAAGAATGTCAATCTGGATTGGGATCATCAGGACCCGGCGGACCGGACCATCGTGGCGACGGCCGAATTATTCGGGGTTCCCCTTGTCAGCAACGATGAAGCGATACGAGCGTACTATCCGAAGACGGTCTGGTGAATCCGCATGAGCGCCGAGCGGACTCGCCCTTCGTTCGTCCGCATCGTGCCTCCTCGCTCCGAGCCGCTGGTTCAGCCTGTCGGCCACATCCTGTAGCCTCTTCGCTCCTATCGTCGCGCGCCGGAACCCTTCGAGTCCGCTCGACGCCTGCAATAAAAAGACGGCCGCCCCTTTGGGGACAGCCGGCTTATTTTAGGCGCCGAGCGGACTCGAACCGCTGAATCATGGATTTGCAATCCACTCCCTTAGCCGCTTGGGTACGGCGCCA
>CALNZV010000016.1:0-13537 GCA_942491115.1 uncultured Desulfobacteraceae bacterium | reverse complement strand
CGTTCAGTTACGTAATGTTGACCTCAACTGGGTCGGGTCCGCCATTGACGATACGGAGGATGATCGATGGTTGAAATGGATCTGGGCATGGTGAACTGGGCACGGGCGCAGTTTGCCATGACCGCGATGTATCACTGGACTCTTTGTCCCCATTACCCTGGGGCTCACCTTTCTCTGCGCCTTCTTTGAGACCATCTATATAAGGACGGGTAGGGAGGAGTGGAAGCGCCTGACCAAGTTCTGGATGACCCTGTTCGGGATCAATTTCGCCATCGGTGTCGCCACCGGTATCATTATGGAGTTTGAGTTTGGCACCAATTGGTCCAGCTACTCCTGGATGGTCGGCGATATATTCGGGGCCCCCTTGGCCATCGAAGGGATCTTTGCCTTCTTTATCGAGGCGACCTTTTTTGCGGTGATGTTCTTTGGTTGGGATCGTACCTCCAAGGGCTTCCATCTCTTCTCCACCTGGATGGTGGCCATGGGCGCCAGCCTTAGCGCCTGCTGGATCCTGGTGGCCAATGCCTGGATGCAGCATCCGGTGGGGATGGGCTTTAATCCCGATAGGGCCCGCTTTGAGATGGAGTCCATCGCCGAGGTGCTCTTTTCGCCGGTGGCCATCCAGAAGTTCACCCATACCGTCAGTTCCAGCTTTTTCGTCTCGTCACTCTTTGTGATCGCCGTGTCCTCTTGGTATCTATTGCGGGGCCGGCATTTGGGATGGCCAGGCGCTCCATCCAGGTCGCCGCCGTCTTTGGCCTGGTCGCCGGCCTGCTTACCGCCCTGACCGGTGATGGGTCGGCGGTGGGCAATGCCCTCCATCAGCCGATGAAGATGGCCGCCTATGAAGGCCTGTATGGCGGTGCGTGGGGTGGATATCGTCGCCTTTGGCATCCCCAGGCCCGGCAAGGAGCCCGGTGATGGACAGGAGCCATTCCTCTTTGCGGTATCCATACACAACGGCTTGTCGTTGTTGGCAAAAAAGGATGCCAATGCCTTTGTCCCCGGGATCGACGACCTGATCTTTGGCAATGCGGCGGAGGGCCTGGAGTCCATGGCCGTCAAGATGGCCAGGGGCCGGCAGGCCGTCGCCGATCTGGTCGCCTATGGGGCCGCGGATAAGGACGGCGACGAACAGGCGAAGGAGGCCGCCCTATCGCGGTTCCGGGATAACGAGGCCTTCCTCGGTTATGCCTATTTCGATGATCCCAAGGAGATCGTGCCGCCGGTCAAGACCAGCTATTACGCCTTCCATTTTATGGTATATGCCGGCGGCCTATTGCCTGTCTTTTTCCTGGTCATGACGGTGGCGGCCTTCCGGGATGGGCTGGTTGAGCGAAGACCCTGCTGCGCTTCGGTATCGCCGCCTTTTTTATCGCCTATCTGGCCTCGGAGTTGGGTTGGGTCGTCGCCGAGTTGGGCCGTCAGCCCTGGGCCATCCAGGATATGCTGCCGGTGAAGATGGCGACGACGGATATCGCCGGCGCCAATGTCCAGGCGACCTTTTTTATCTTCTTGTTTCTCTTTACGGTATTGATGTTGGCCGAGATAAGGATCATGCTGCGACAGATCAAGATCGGTCCGGAGGAGGCATAAATGATCGGCAATCTCGAACTGACGACCCTACAGCAGCTCTGGTGGATGCTCTGCTCCTTGATCGGCGCCCTATTTCTCTTTCTTAACTTCGTCCAGGGTGGCCAGACCCTCCTCTGGCAGGTGGCCAAGGACGATGAGGAGAAGGGCCTTGGTGGTCAACTCCCTCGGTAGAAAATGGGAGTTGACCTTCACCACCCTGGTCCTCTTCGGCGGCGCCCTGTTCGCCGCCTTCCCGAAATTCTACGCCACCAGCTTCGGCGGGGCCTATTGGGTATGGATGCTGATCCTCTTTACCTTTATCGGCCAGGCGGTCAGCTATGAATACCGGAGAAAGCCGGATAACCTCCTGGGTGAGAGGGGCTATGAGATCCTGTTATTTATCAACGGCTCGGTGGGCGTATTACTGATAGGCGTTGCGGTGGGCAGCTTATTTACCGGGGCGCAGTTCAGTCTTAACGAGTACAATCAGGTATCATGGACAGGCCCCTTCCGTGGCGTCGAGGCGGCCTTTTCGCCCTTCAATCTTGCCCTGGGCCTCTTTCTGGTCTTTAACGCCAGGGTGCTCGGGGCCATGTATCTGGTCAATAATATCGAGCTTAGGCAGATGGCGGCTCTGGAAAGGCGGTTGCGCTCCTCCTGCCTTACCAGCTTTATTATCGCCCTGCCGTTTTTATTGTACTTCCTGGTCAGCCTGCTGCTTATCGATGGTTATCGGGTCGCCGCCGACGGCGTCATCACCAGGATGGCCCATGGCTATCTCCATAGCCTATTGGCCATGCCCGTCGTCTTGGGCATGCTGTTGCTGGGCCTGGTCCTGGTCCTGCTGGGGGTCACCCGTACCGGCCTGGGGCGGGTGAAAAACGGCATCTGGTTCGGTGGCCCGGGGACAATCCTTGTCGGGCTCGCCATCTTTTTGGTCGCCGGATTAAACGATGCCGCCTTCTATCCCTCACAGTCCCATCCACAGTCGAGCCTGACCATCAATAACGCCTCCTCCAGTCATTATACCCTTGCCGTTATGGGTTATGTGGCCCTGGGGATCCCTCTGGTCCTGGCCTATATCGCCTATGTCTGGCGGAAGATGGATGGGCGGAAGATCGATCTGCGGGATATCGATGACGATAAGGCCTATTGAGCGTCCCCGCCCAAAAGACCCAGGGCCATCCCCCCCAATCCCCAGAGGACCTGCAGGGAGATCAAGGCGTAGAGTCCGGCGACGACATCGTCCAACATGATGCCGAGCCCCCCCGGAGATGGTGGTCGAGCCAGGAGATTGGCCAAGGCTTGTCTATATCGAAAAACCGGAATAACAGGAAGCCCAGCAGCCAGGCGGCGGGATGGTCCGGGCGGTCATGGTGATCAGGATGCCAAGGATCTCGTCGATGACGATACAGCCGGGGTCCGGCCTGTCCAGCAGTTTCTCGGCGGAGCCGGCGATAAAGAAGCCGGCCACCAGGATCGTGAGCATCACCAGGAGATAGGAGGATGGGGATAGACCCCTGAGGGTCAGCCAGATAAGGAGGCCGCAGAGGGAGCCCCAGCTGCCGGGGGCCCAGCCGATCTTGCCGGTATAGAAGCCGGTGGCCAGCAGTAAGATCAGCCTGTCCATGAGCCGCCCTGTCCGACCGCCCTGTGGATCTCGATCAGGGGTATGCCGGTGGCCATGGCAAGCCGTCGACATTCTTCATGTTCAGGATATACTCTCAGCCCCTTGGGAGTGAGGACACGCTTGGCCGAAACCTCTCCCCAGGGGGTTGATACGGTGATCGTCTCGCGGCTAAGGGTCAGCCGCGAGGCCCCATGGAAGCGCAGGCCGATGGCCGTGGTCTCGGTGAGTATACATTCCTTGATCATATCGGCCTTAAGCGGTGGGCTGATGACCTGGAGGATGAATCCCGGCCGGCCCTTTTTCATCTGGCTTGGGATAAGGTTGATATCAAGGGCGCCATGGGCGAAAAGCCTGTCATATAGATGGGGATATATCTCCGGACTCATATCATCGATATTGGTCTCGATAATCTCCACCACCTGTTCCTCGGCGGCCTGTCGGCTCCTGCCGATAAAGATACGGAGCAGGTTGGCGGTATCCCCGCCGCTTTCGCGCCGGCCGGCCCCATAGCCTGTGGCATTGATGGTCATTGGCGGTAGGGCCCCATAGCCATCGGCCAAGCTGGTGATCAGGGCGGCGGCGGTGGGGGTGAGCAGTTCCTCCTCGTCCTGGCTGCCATATACCGGTATCCCCTTGAGCAGTTCACAGACGGCGGGGGCGGGGAGTGGCAGTCGACCATGGGCGCAGGAGACAAGGCCCCGGCCCAGGGGCAGGGGTGAGCTGTATAGGCGCCTGATTCCCAGATCCTGCAGGCCGTGGAGGAAGCCGACGATATCCACCAGGGTGTCCACCGCGCCGATCTCATGGAAATGCACCTGCTCCATCCCGACCCCATGGACCTTTGCCTCCGCCTCAGCCTGCTAAAGACCATCTTGGCCCTGTCGCGGACCTGCTCCGTCAGATGGGCATGGTCCAGGACATCGCCGATATCCTTTAGCCTGCGGAGCCGCTGGCCCCGGTCCACCTGGACCTCCAGACGGTGGGCGGCAATGCCCTGCCGCCTGGTCGTTGAGATCCGCAGCTGGAGGCCGGCGATGCCAAGGCCGGCGATCTGCCCGTGTAGACGGGCCTTATCGAGCCCGGCGTCCAGCAGGGCGGCCAGTAGCATATCGCCGCCGGCCCCGGCGAAGCAATCAAGATAGGCGATATCGGTATGGGGACTCATGGCCCTCCTTTATGCCCCTGGCCGGGAGGGGATGTGGCCGTCGCCCGGACGGTGAACCGGGAGCCCGGGGGGATCGGCTGGCCGCGGAGAAAGGCCTTGACGGGCATGCGTCTTTTGCCCTCCGCCTGGATCTCCCGCACCTGGAGGAGGCCGGTGCCACAGGCGATGATCGAGGCCATTATCGGCGCTTTCGACGACGGTGCCCGGTTCGGCCCCGGTCGTCTGCGGGATGGCCTCCGCTTGGAATAGGCGTAGGCGTCTACCCCCCAGAAAGCCATGGGCGGCGGGCCAGGGATCAAGGCCACGGATACGCCGCGCCAGGGCGACGGCCTGTCCCTGCCAATGGAGCAGGCCGTCGCCCTTGGTGAGCATCGGGGCGAGGCTGGCACGGCCATGGTCCTGGGGGCGGGGCGGGATTGTCCCTTGCTTTACGCCCTCAATGGCCCGGCGCAGGGTCGGTCCCCCCAGTCTCGCCAGTCTCTGGTAGAGGGAGCCGGCGGTCTCTTGGGTGGTGGTGGGAATACTCGCCTGGAGCAGTATATCTCCGGTATCCACCTTCGTCCATCTGGATGATGGTGATGCCCGCACGGGGGATCACCGTTGATCACCGTCCATTGGATGGGGGCCGGGCCGCGGTATCTGGGGAGGAGGGAGGCATGCACAGTAATACAGCCCAGGGGCGCCAGGGTCAGCAGGGAGGTGGGGAGGATCCGCCCATAGGCGGCCACGACGATAAGGTCGGGACGATGGGCGAGCAGGCCGTGGTGAAAGGCCGCACTGGCCATGGCGGTTTCCTGGAGGATGGGGATGCCGGCGGCCTTGGCGACCTCTTCACCGGCGGTGCCCCCATCCTTCTGCCCCGGCCCCTGGCCCTGTCCGGTTGAGTGACCACGGCCACCACCCCATCGGGCCCGGTGAGCAGGTCCTGGAGGATGGTGGCGGCGATCTCGGGGGTGCCCATAAAGATGATACGAAGGGGTCTGGCCGCCATGGCTATCCCCTTTTTTGGCCAGCTGTTTGCGGATCTTCTTCTTATACAGGTTACGCTTCAGGGAACTTAGATGGTCGATAAAGAGTATGCCGTTTAGATGGTCGATCTCATGCTGGAGGACAACGGCGGGGCGGTCTTCAACGGTGATCTGTCGTCTCTTGCCGTCGAGGTCCTGATATTTGACGGTGACCCGCCTGTATCGTGTTACCTTGGCGGTGAGTTCCGGGACGCTGAGACAGCCCTCCTCGTCGATCTGGCTGCCCTCATATGCGTAGATCTCCGGGTTAACCAAGGTCATATAGTCCCTGGTGCGTTCGTCGGTCGGGCTGATATCGACGACGATAAGGCGAAAGGCCTCGCCGATCTGTAGGGCGGCGAGGCCGATGCCGGGGGCCTCGTACATGGTCTTCGCCATATCCGTGGCCAGGGCGGCCAACCCCGTATCGAATCTATCTATCATCTCCGCCTGGCCGCGGAGTATCGGGTCTGGGTAGTGATGGATCCTGCGGATGCTCATGGTCTTTTTATTGGCGTCTGTCCTGATATCATCCAAGTCCCCTGGACGACCTTGGGGCCATCGAGGCCGGATATCCGCCCCCGGGGCCGTTGGCCCATCGCCCCCCATGGACGGTGAACCGCATAGGCCGTCAAGTATACCATAGCCTTATGGAGAAGGCCATGGGCCCGGCCATGGTTGTTGTGATTCGGTCGGTTATGGGGGCGAGAAAGCTTGACGATCCTTGGCGCCGGGTGGTAAGTGTTGGCGGGATGGAATATGGAATTATAAAGGGGGATATCGGATGGATATGGAGTTTTTTTTGCCAATATGCGCCTATTTCTTTGGCTCCATCCCCTTTGGCCTTTTAATCGGCAGGATGGCCGGGGTCGATATCCGCCAGGGGAGTGGGAATATCGGTGCCACCAATGTCGGTAGGCTTCTGGGCAGGGGGCTTGGGCTCTTGACCCTCCTGGGTGACTGCCTCAAGGGCCTGTTGCCGATGCCCATTGCCGCCGCCACTGGTCGATGGCAATGGGTTGATCGTCGCCCTGACCGGGGGGGGGTGATGGCGGTGCTCGGTCATATATTCCCCATCTATCTGGGGTTCCGCGGTGGCAAGGGGGTGGCCACCGGCCTGGGGGTCTTTCTCTATCTATCGCCGCCGGCGGCCCTGTTCGGCCTGATCGTCTTTATGGTGACGGTGCTGATCAGTGGCTTTGTCTCCCTGGCCTCCCTATGCGCCTCGGCCTCCATCGTCGTCTGGCTCTATCTCCTCGACGCCCCATGGGTCACCATCCTGACGGCATCGGTGGTGGCGGCCTTGATCTGGATCAGACATTATCAGAATATCTTTCGGCTTTGGCGGGGGCAGGAACCTGGTTGGCGTAAGGCGGACAGGGGAGGCTCTTTGCCCCGTCGCCAATAGAGGGAAGAGGGTATGGACCGTGGGCTATGGCTCGGCCATGGATATCAGGTACGGCCGGTATGGGGTCGTCGACGAGGGGAGGGACGATGCGGCTTTGCGTGATTTCCGATATCCATGGCAATCTGGAGGCCCTGGAGGCGGTCCTCCGCCATGCCCGGAGGATGGGGGCCGATCGCTATGTCTGCCTGGGTGATATCGTTGGCTATGGGGCGAACCCCAACGAGTGTATCGATCTTATCCGTGGTCTTGGCCCCTGCCCCTGCCTGCTTGGCAATCATGATGCCGCCGTCCTGGGGATCCCCTCCAATATGGGGGCGGCGGCCAGGCGGACCATCCTCTGGACCAGGGAACAACTGACCGAGGAGAATCTCCGCTTTCTGGAGAAAATGGAGGATGTGCATAATTGGGGGGAGATATCCCTCGCCCACTCCAACCCCTATCGGCCGCGCAACTGGTACTATGTCGCTGAAAATACCTATATATCCAGCGCATTTGCCCGTAGCTCGGCCAAGCTGCTATTCCTTGGGCATACCCATATACCGGTGGCCATCACCAGGAGAAACTTCTTCTGTGTCCATCTGCGTTCCCCGGAAAACCGCACCAACGTGCCGGTGGCGGAGCGTAATAGACAACTGTTCAACTGCGGATCGGTGGGCCAGCCCCGGGATGGTGATCCACGTTCCTCCTATCTTATCTATGACGATATCGCCCGGCGGGTGGAGTTCTTTCGCGTCGATTACGACCTTCTCACCGCCGGCGATAAGATCGTGATGGCCGGCCTGCCCAGGGCCTTTGCCCAGCGGCTGGCCACCGGTCTCTAGAGATATGGGGGGCTCCCGCTCCCCCCTTAGCCGTTCATAGCCAGCCCCCCCGAAGTTTTTTTCGTCCATGGCCGCGGCATGCCCGTTAGGCCCGCCCATTCCGCGGCAAAGGGGTCGGTCGCCGCTGTTTATGATGGCAGCAGCATGCCCGTGCCGAAGTGGGGGAAGCTGGTATGTATATCCTCCAGTAGCTCGTTGGCATCCCGATAACGGCGGTCCAGATCCACCTCAAGACAACGCATGATGATCCTTTCCAGATCCGGATTGATCTGCGGATTGATGGTATGGGGGGCCCGACTCTGCACCGCCGCGGCGATATTCTCCGGATAATGATCGTTTGCCTGCATATAGGGTACGGCATTGGTGGCGAAGATATAGAGTATCACCCCCAATGCCCAGACATCGCTGGCGATACAGCTCTTGCCGATAAACTGTTCCGGTGGCATAAAATTGATGGTCCCTTCCGAGCCGCCGCCCCCCGGCTGTTGCCAGGAGAGGTCGCGGGCGATCCCGAAATCCAGCAGCTTCAGCCTGCCGCTGGTATCGATGATCATATTCTCCGGCTTGATATCCCGATGTAGGATCTTATGCCTATGGGCATAGGCGACGATGGAGACGAGTTGGGCCATATAGCGTTCCTTATCAATGCCGGAGATGCCCTTGGCCAGCAACTCTTCCAGGGTCGATCCCGGCACGTATTCCTGGATAAGGATAAATAGGCCGGTATCCCTGACCACCTCGATTAGCTGGACGACGTTGGGATGATGTACCAGGCGTTTAAGGATGGCCGCCGAACGGAGCACGCGGATATTCATCAGGGGAATGGGGCATCTTGGCGACGGCGAGCCTTTTGGTGCCGGCCTCCTCCACCAGCCAGACGACCCCGAAGCCGCCCACCCCCAAGCGCTTCACCTGTTGCCATCGGTTGGATATCCATTCGCCGCCGCAGTTCCTCCAACAAGGATTTTGGGGCGAAATAGTGCAATATCCGCTCCCAGAAATCCTTGTTATACTCGTTATCGCTGGTGGCGATGGCGGTATGCGCCGGCCGCATGGTGGCCTGCCCCATCTCCAGAAGGATGAGAAAGGCCATGGAGAAACGATGTTCGTTAAGCGGCAATTCGATAAAGTCATCGGCCCCGGAGCCGAGATATCTGCGTATCTCGCCGAGCCTTTGGCGGGGGACAAGGGCGAGGATGGGGGCGAAGGGGCCGACAAGATCGCGGATCAGTTGGATGACCCGGTGCTGATGGGGATGATTGATATCGATATGGATAATGACCAGACAGATACGCTGCTCCGGATGTCTCTGGATATGCCGACGGAGGTTGGCGATGGTAAGGGTCAACGCCTCCATGGCGAAGGAGGATATAAGCCGTCGGACCAGCCTTTTCTCCCGGTCGTTCAGGCCAAATAGCAGAATGGTCTCCTGGGTCGTCTGCACGTGCGCTTCCTTGAGCTTATCGGCGGGGGTCGCCTACTCCGGTTGCCCATTATATCAATCCGGTCATTGCTTAACGAGTATCATATTAAGACGGAACCTGATTGGCCGACATTAAGTTGATGGTGCATAGGATTTATCTTCTTGCTATTACTCAATGTTTATTGGTGATAGATATTGGGTGTCCAACGTACGGCTTAATAAGACCAACAGTATAGATATTGGCTGCAAAAATAGCATATTGACCGGGTTCGGCTGTCCGGCGATCAAGGCATTTATTAATAAGAAATATCGGGGCCCTGTCCATGGGTATTATGCCAGTGGTCCTGGCATATCATCGCCTAGTCGGTGAGGCAGGCCCGGCAGAGCCATTGGCCGGCGAAGAAGGCCAGCTTGCCCTCCATGGTGGGCTCGCCACATTGGGCGCAGGGCTTGGCTGGGGCGATCCTCGCCTTGGCTGGCATCTCCTCCTCGACCTCCTTATATTGAAAAAGGGCCTCGGCCCCGGCGTTAAGGATATCCTCGATGCGTCTTGTCCCGAGCCTGGCCAGTTCGAGTTCCTCGTCGTCGCCCAGCCCCTTTTCCCCGGCCTTGGCGAGTAGCTCCTGTTGCCTTGGCCCGGGCGCCATGGCTTTCTCTTTTAGGGCCAGACGCAGGCCCCGACCGGTGGCCCGACTGAGAAAGGTAAAGCACATCTTGCCATAATCCCGATGGATTAGATTGCCCTTGCCAAAGGTGCAACCGGTGAGCACCTGGATGGCATCAACGCCGCAGGCGTCTGTCTCGACGATGGCGACCAACTCCTCGTCCGGGGAGCGACGGCTGTTAAGCCAGGCCATGGCGGCCCGGGCGGCGATATAGCCCAAGGCCAGGCCAGGGCAGCTATGGCCGTGGAATTCGGTACAACGTCTCCAGTCTTTATCGGCCATTACCGTCTCTATGTCCATGCTATCCTCTCGTCGTTATTAGCTGGATATCCCAGGATGGTCCCATCCTCGTACAGTAGAGAATATCGACGGAAATCTCAAGTCCGCCGGGGGCCTTGGCAATATCCCATATCTTTTTTCCTTTCCATGGCCGGTCAAGACCCTATGATCTGCGCCCATCCCATGTCTTTTTCTTTTCTACAGCCGGTCAACACGTTATGATCTGCGCCAATCTCCCGAGGTGCGGGCATTTCTCGGTCCCGGCCCGACCCCTGGCGGGCTTGTCCGCCCCATGGGACAAGGGACCCGTATAAGGAGGCGGCCAGCGCAATGGCATATATTCTTACCCTTCACTCTCCCTTGCCGAACATCCCCTCGACGGTCATCATATCGATCTGGTGCGTCATTGTCTGCGGATGGAGGTCGATGGCGTTTATTGGTTGGCTGAGGCCCGGGCCCTCGACTGCCGACTGGCGTCAAGGCCCCAAGGTCGACGGTGGCGGGCCTTGGAGGAGGCCTTGGCGGCGGGGCGTATCGATGCCTTTATCACCGTCGACGATGGCGAAAGACGTAAGAGACTTCTGGTCGCCGATATGGACAGCACGGTTATCGTCGGCGAGACCCTTGAGGAGCTTGCCGCCCATTGTGGCCTGAAGGAAACCATCGCGGCGATCACCGACCGGGCGATGCGGGGGAGATGAACTTCCATGAGGCCCTTAGGGAGCGGGTGGCCCTGCTCGCCGGCCTTGATGAGGGGGCCCTGGCCAGCACCCTGGCTGGATTGGAGATCAGTCCCGGGGCCAGGGAATTGTTGGCGACGATGGGCGCCAACGGCGCCCAATGTGTGCTTGTCTCGGGGGGCTTCACCTATTTTACCCGGGCGGTGGCCCGGCAGTTGGGCTTCACGCCCATGATGGCACAGGTGCTGGAGATGGCCAAGGGGGCGATTGACCGGGCGGTTCTGGATCCCATTATCGATTTTTAGGTCCAGGAGGCCGCTTTACCTCCGAGCATCTTAACGCCGGTAGATATAGATCCCGCCGAGGCCTTGGCCGTTGGTGATGGGGCGAACGATCTGGCCATGTTGCGACGGGCCGGGTTGGGAGTCGGCTTTCATCCGGAAACCCTATCTACGGGAGCGGGTCGAGAACTCGGTGCTCTATGGCGATCTATCCTGCCTGCTCTATATCCAGGGTTATCGGCGGGATGAGTTTATATCCTGAATCTCCGCTGGTTCGGGACCGGGGCAAGGGCGCCCCATGCGCAAGGGGTCATTATTGGCCCGGGGCCGCACGGCCGCTGCGGCTCAGGTCGCCCCATGCCGCAAGGGGTAATTATATCTTGCCGTTTTTTGGGGCGGGTGCCGGATATATCGATTAGTGAGGTCAATTGGCCCATGCCGCGTTGGCAGGCCAATCTCTCTCTGCTCCTGGCGGCGTTTATCTGGGGAGCTGAAGCTTTGTCGTCCAGCAGGTGGGCACCGGCGGCATGGGGACGCTTAGCTTTACCGGGGCCCGTTTTCTTCTCCTCGGTGGGCTTATGGTATTGCCCTTCGGCCTTATGCAACTGCGTCGCTCATCGCGGCAGGGGCGGAGGGTCAGACCCGTGGATTGGCTGGGCATGGCTGTCACCGGACTGATTCTCTTTTATCGCCGCCGCCCTGCAGCAGCATGGCATCCTCCGGACCACGGTGAGCAACTCCGGCTTCCTTACCGCCCTCTATGTGCCCCTTGTCCCTGTGCTTGGTCTTCTACTGCTGAGACGTCGGGTCCATATCTGTATCTGGCCGGCCTCGCTTGCCAGCTTTCTTGGCAGTTATATACTGGGTGGTGCCGGCCAGGTCAGCCCGTCGGTGGGTGATCTTTTGGGTGATCTCCTCCACCTTGTTCTGGGCTGCCTATGTCATTATGGTGGGTATTATGGTCGGCCGTGTCCAGCTGCCGCTTCTGGTGGCCACGGTCCAGTTTATGGTGAGCGGGTTGCTTGGTCTCGTTATGGGTGGCCTGGTGGAGGGGCCGGACTTGGCCCGGTTTTTCGAGGCCGCCTGGGGGATCTTGTATATCGGTTTTTTCTAGGTGGGGATGGCCTTTACTCTGCAAGTCCTGGGCCAGCGATTTACCCCGGCCGCCCATGCCGCCATCATCCTGAGCTCGGAGATGGTCTTTGCCGCCCTGGGCGGGATGATCTTCCTTCTGGGTGAACGTATTGAGCGGGCGGCAGCTGGTCAGGGCGGCGCTGTCCGTCTCCATTTGCCGTTGAGTTGATCCCCATCTATGGGGCATATCGGGCCAGGGCCTGATGATGGCCGCCCCCCCCTGCCCCACCGGGCGGCAAGGTCGCTGGGAAAAGCCTTGCTTTTTTCCCATTTCCCTTTAAAACAGGGACTCATGGATCATCTGGCCACCGTCGGCCGCCTGTAGCTGTCGGTATATAAGGAGCACCATATGGCCGTTGTCGGCTGCCTGCAGCCTGGCCGGTAATCCGGAGATGAAGGGGGTGTATGTCGGTATATAAGATCGATCATCCATTGGTCAGACATAAGCTTGGTCTGCTTAGGCGGCACGATATCTCCACCAAGGATTTTCGTGATCTGGCGGCGGAGCTGGCCCGACTGCTCACCTATGAGGCGGTGCGAGATCTGCCCACCAGGAAGAAGACCATCCAAGGATGGGCGGGGGCGGTGGAGGTTGATGAGTTAAAGGGCAAAAAGATCACCATCGTGCCGATCCTACGCGCCGGCCTGGGGATGATGAACGGGGTCATCGATATGATCCCCTCCGCCAAGGTCAGCGTCGTCGGTTACTATCGGAACGAAGAGACCCTGCAGCCGGTGGAATACTACGTGAAGACGGCCGGGGATATCGAGGAGCGGGTGGCGCTTATCCTTGATCCCATGCTGGCCACCGGCGGCACCCTGGCGGCGACGATCGATACCCTGAAGGGGGTGGGCTGTCGGACCATAAAGGGTCTTTTCCTGGTCGCCGCCCCCGAGGGGATCCGCCGTGTGGAGAAGGCGTATCCGGAGGTGGATCTCTATGTCGCCGCCATTGATGAGCGGCTTAACGATATGGGCTATATTCTTCCCGGGCTCGGTGATGCCGGGGATAAGATATTTGGGACGAAATGATCGCCTTTGTCCATGTCCGATGGTCGGTCGGCGCCCATATCCGTGGGGCCTGCCCATGGCCCATCGGCAAGGGGATGCGGTGCGGCACTATCGGGGGTAATGATCGAGATGAAGCGGGATACGGAGTATGATTTCGGACTGGTGGATGGCCTCCCTGGGGCTGCAGATGCTCTTTGTCGCCTTTGGGGCCCTGGTGCTGGTCCCGATTCTTACCGGCCTTGATCCCAATGTCGCCCCGTTTACCGCCGGCCTGGGCACCCTGGTCTTTCAGCTCGTCACCATGGGCAGTGCGTTTTATCTTCCTCGCCTCCTTGCCTTTATCGCTCCCATAATATACGGGGTGCAGACCTGGGGCATCCCCGGCACCTCCTGTGGCCTGGCGGTGGCCGGTGTATTCTATATGGTGCTCAGTCTTATTATCCGCCTGTTCGGTGCGC
>CALNZV010000015.1:0-11074 GCA_942491115.1 uncultured Desulfobacteraceae bacterium | reverse complement strand
TGAGATTCGCCTGTGGAATTTTCAGGAAAGGGGGAAGAAATTCTGAATTCTGAACTTTGAATTTCGAATTTCTTATTCTCGTCTCAACCCTGGGTGATACATTTTGGGTTATCGCATTTCGGCACGCCTTCAACCATGGGCGGAATTTTTGGGCGAATCTTCTTCTCTACGTGCCCGTTGCGGATCAGAGAAATGGTGATCGTGGGCGAGAGAATCCCCATTTTCATCAACGTCGCCGGTTCCACATCGAGATTCTCGATTTTGATCATGTCTTTCACCCCAAGGCTCGGACTCTCCACATAAGATGCGTAGTCGATCTTGGTTTTCAGAAGTTCTGTGGGAAAGAGCTTCAGAATCTCGATTCCCATGCCTGCTTTGATATGGTCCATAACGATCCCATTATGAATTCGCTCTATTCGCATTAGATCACCCCCAAACATGCTGAAATCAACGCGATTCTCATATGCAAACCGTATTCGGCCTGTCGGAAATAACCGGCATTGGGCAATTCGTCCAGATTCGCGGGGATTTCCTGGTTCCAGAGGAAGCGGGTGCAGATCAGCAAGTCTTTTTTGGCCTCACCCAAAAGCGCCAAGTTAATTCCATAGGTGCGTTGCTTTCTCAAGAACTCCTCTTCGCTGAAGAAGCGTTCTTTCTGCAACCGCGTCACATACAATACATCCAAGCTAGACACTTGGGTATTCAAGTCTTCGTGTTCAGAAAAGGTCGCGTTGTTTTTCTCCAACGTTTCCCGAACATAACGCGGAATGCCCAGACCAGGCACGGGGAAAAACGCCATGTCGACGCCGAACCGGAGCAAAAGGCGAACAAGGGTATGAACGGTTCGCCCAAACAACAGGTCTCCCATGAACCCCACGTGCCCAACAGACCGCCTTTTCCTTTCGTAGCGTGTACATGTCACCTAGAGTTTGGGTGGGATGAAGATGCGCGCCGTCGCCGCCGTTGATGATCGGCACGCGAGAATATTGGCTGGCGGCAAATGCGGAGCCCTCCAGCGGGTGGCGCATGGCAATGATGTCGGTGTAAAGCGCAACGGTCCGGATGGTGTCGGCCAGGGACTCTCCCTTGGCCACGGATGACGTCATCGCTTCCGAAAACCCGATGACCCGACCGCCCAGGCGATACGCGGCCGATTCAAACTCAATCGCGTCCAGTTGAAGGTTCCCCGAAAAAGCGTCCCAAGGTTTCCTTCCGCAAGTTTTGAGATCTCCGGTCCCTTTTTTTGCAGGTCCTCCGCCAAATCCATCAGATCGATGATTTCTTCCGTCTCCAACTGTTCGGTATCTAAAATATGGCGTCCTTTGAAATCGCCCATGAGTTGTATTTTTCCTTTCGGTCAGAAGTTTGCAGATCCGGAACCGGACACACCCCAGGGCGCAACATCAAACCGGACGGGTCCAAACACAGAACCACCATCGATTGTGAACCTGCAAGTGCCCCAGACCCTTCGGCATCTGGTTCAGAAATCCGACTAAATTTTCCTGTCCCGAGACTCAAGTCTAGCACCACCGAGAAGGTTTGGACAAGCATGATCATTGTGCCGAAGTTTGGTGAAAGCGTCATCATGTGAATCGAACTAGCTTTCGGAAATCTGTTTCAGGAATCCCGGAATCGCAGACGAATCCGGCGTCAGGTCGTTACGTTTCAGTGCGAAATACAGGGATGACGCGCCTTGCCTCACGCACCAATCGATTCCGATACCAGGAGCCGGTCGCCAGAATCCAAATGCAGGGTTTCAAATCTCGATAACGCCTCTGTACTTGACGCAAAACGGATCTGGAACACCCTCACGATCCAATTTCAAGGCCAGAGGAAGGTATTCCAGAATGTCGTGTGCCGTCATCCCGTCTTCACCTAGATCTTCTGCAGCCAAATCGCCAGCGAATCCATGCAGCCAAACGCCCTTGTAGACCGCTTCTTCGGGTGAAGAGTCCCAGCCCCCACCATGGCCGCGATGGCTCCACACAGCACATCTCCGGAACCCGCAGTCCCCATTCCGGAATTCCCAGTCATATTGATCTTGATGGATCCATCCGGCGTCACAATTAGGGAATGGGCTCCTTTAAGAACGGTGAATGGGCGTCCTAATCAGTTTTTACCATCCCCCTTTCCTACTCCCCCGGATGAGGCCCCTTCTAATCTTTTTTCACACCCGTTTTCCCCTCTCCGGAGCGTCAAGATAGTGGGTGCTTGCCTTCTTCGCAAAGCGTTTCCCCCACCCCTCCCCTTACCTCCCCCCTACCCCCCCCCCTTTACTCCCCCCTCCACCCCTTCTTCTACCCCCCCTCCCTCCCCCCCCCCCCCCCCATTCCCCAACTACCCCCACCCACAACCCCTACACTCCCCATCCCCCCCCCCCCAACCCCCCCCCCACCCCCCCCCCCCCCCCCACCCCTCCCACCCTCCCCCCCCCCCCCCCCCCAACCCACCCCCCACACCCCCCCCCACCTACCTCACCCCCCTCCCCCCCCCCCCCCCCTTTCCCCCAACCCCCCCCCCCCCCCCCCCCCCCCCCCACCCCCCCCCCCCACCTCCCTCTCCCCCCACCCCCCCCCCCCATCCTCCCTTTTCTCACTTTTCCCCACCTCCTCCCAATTTACCTCTTCTAAAACCTTGGAATGGGCTCTTGAACGGAAAAACAAGAATGAATGGCATATCTGCGCTCTTTCAGACATTCAGACCCCCCTACCTCCCCCCTTTCACTCTTCTCCATCTTCTTCATTCCCCCCTCCCCCCCCCCCCACCCCCCCCCCCAAATTCCCCACTACCCCACTCCCCTACCGCACTTTTTCTCTCCCCATATTCACCCCCCCCCCAAAACTCCCCCCCCCAACCCCCCCCCCCCCCCCCCCCCCCAACCCCCCCCCCCCCCCCCCACCCCCCCCCCCACCCCCCCCCCACCCCCCCCCTTTTTCCCCACCCCCCCTTCACGACAAATCCCGTCCACCACCATTTTTTCCCGCACCACATCTGATAAAGACCGGCCTCCCCCCCCCCTCTATTCTCTACCCCCCCCCCCCGTACCGAAGAAAAGCCAGCAACCAATGGTCGTCCGCCATGCCATCCGCCAAAACCCCCCATCTGACCACCAAAACACTTGTCCCTCCCTCTCTCCCGAAAAGCTCAGGCACGCAATAAAAAAAACGCGGAGACCACCAAAGGGCCCTTGAACGAAGATAAACTCAGACATTTTGGATTTCGAATTTCATTCCGGTCTCTCCTCCCGAGACGAAAACAGGAAAAGCCTCGGAGGTCGAAGTCGGTTCAGACATTTGGTTTTCCATTTTTCATTCGTCTCTGAGACGAAGAGGAGCCTCGGAGCCGAATTTCGCTGGCAAAGATTACCAAGGCAACCTTGGTCATGGGTTTTTCGCATCAAAGCGTTTTCTGTCGAAAAAGCATGTAACGTTACTTTTTTGGGGGACATGCATGGTTGCAAAACAATTGAGAATCGCGTTGGTGTCGGTCAACCAGACGCCCATCGATGGCGTGGCAATCAGGACCGCCTGGAGCGGGCTTTGATTCAGGCGCGCGGTGAGGGTGCACAAATCGTCTGTTCGCCGGAACTGGCCGTGACCGGCTACGGATGCGAAGATCTGTTTCTCAATCCGGAAGTCATCGATCGTGCATGGCGGGACTGGAGCGTCTCAGAGACCTTTGCAGGATGAAGTCTGGCCATGCTCGTGGTCTCCCGGTCCAAACGTGAAAACCGGCTGTTCAACGCCGTGGCCGTCTTGAGTCGTGGCAAAATTGCCGGAATCATTGCAAAGGTTCATCTGGCCAAAGAAGGGATTCATTACGAGGCCCGCTGGTTTCACTCATGGCCCCTGGGAAAACGGGCCAGTCTTCGCGTCGGGAAAGAGGATGTCCCGTTTGGAAATTTCCTCTTCGAAGTCGCAGGCCTTCGATTCGGCATCGAAATCTGTGAAGACGCTTGGGTGGACACCGATCGCCCGGCGGAGACCATGGATCGGCCGCATTTGATTTTCAATGCCAGTGCCAGCCATTTCAGCTTGGGAAAAGCAAAACGCCGGCAAGATCTGATCACCAAGAGCTCAACGCAATTCAGTACCACCTATGCCTATTCCAATTTAGTGGGATGTGAATCCGGGCGCGCCATTTACGAGGGCGAACTGCTGGTTGGACGAGAGGGTGCCATCGTTGCCCGGAGTCGGCGATTCTATTTTCATGATCTCAATATCCTGACTTATGACATCCCTTACCAGCCGATCAAAGATGAGCGGGGGGGCGCGGTCGAACTGCACATCGACCCCAAGACCTTCACCGCACCGATTCGCCAGCACACGGATCGGGACGGGTCCTTACCCGAAGAAGAGTTTGCCTTTGCAGCGTCCTTGGGATTATGGGATTACATGCGAAAAAGCAAGCACCGCGGGTTTGCCCTTTCCCTTTCCGGAGGCGTGGATAAGGTGGGACCGTAGCGGTTCTGGTGGCCATTCTTGCCCGACGCTTGCTCAAACAGGATCCTCACATTCTTCACCAGGTGTCGGATTTCGTTTCATGGGACCAAATCGAATCACCGGAAGATCTGGTACACCTCTTCCCTCATCACCGTGTATCAGGCCACAAAAAATTCAGGTGACCGAACCCGAAAAGCAGCTGCCTCACTTGCCCAAGCCATCGGTGCA
Organism: uncultured Desulfobacteraceae bacterium; assembly: GCA_942491115.1. Taxonomy (GTDB): domain Bacteria; phylum Desulfobacterota; class Desulfobacteria; order Desulfobacterales; family UBA5852; genus CALNZV01. The sequence goes on along the minus strand of CALNZV010000015.1, from coordinate 6,404 downwards.
CGCCATTTCGAATTCGATGTGGAACCCCTGGTTCAGGAGTACGAATCCATCATCACCAAAGCAATTGGACGACCTCTTGATTGGCAACGCGACGATATTCCACGTCAAAACATCCAGGCGCGGGTTCGAGGACCGGGTATCTGGATGATGGCCAATCTCGAACGCCGTCTCCTCTTGGCAACCAGCAATCGATCCGAAGTGGCCGTAGGCTATGCCACCATGGATGGTGATACGTGCGGTGGACTGGCGCCAATCGCCGGAATTCAAAAGACGTTTCTGCGTCAATGGCTTCGCATCATGGAAACCAACGGTCTGGAAGGCATTCCACCCATCTCTGCCCTTTCCGGAATCAATGCATTGCCGCCCACCGCAGAACTCCGACCGCCCGGTGCGGATCAAACCGATGAAGATGACCTGATGCCATACGAGGTGCTCGATCAATTGGAACGCTTGATCACGGCGCAGCGCATGGGGCCGCTCGGCGCCTATCGGGCCCTGCTCAAAAAGACCTGGCCCCGCCGGCTCAAATCCTCGCCTGGACCCAAAAATTCTGCCACCTGTTCGCCAAGAGCCAATGGAAACGCGAACGATATGCACCCGCATTTCACCTGGACGATCAAAATCTTGATCCCAAAACCTGGGCGCGGTACCCCATCCTGTCGGGTGCTTTTTCGGCCGAACTCCGGGAACTTCAAAACCTGGTAGAGAAAGAATCAATCAGGAAATAAAAAAAGTGTCTCAGGGTAGCTTGTTCATATTCCCCGACAATTGGTCGCGGGCCCACCTTGGGATCATCTCGGTCCCGTGGTCATTCTTCACGTAGAACACCTTCAGGTTTGCACAGTCCTTGAGAAAATCGATCTTCCCCACCTCCACATATCGAATATCCAGTCCAGTGCGCTCCCTCAAATCATCGATCAACAATTGTCTGTCTTTGGGTTTGATATTCTCGATTCTTTCGTATTGGATTTTCTTCTCATCCAGAAGCGGATGAAAAGCCGTGCTATCGGCATAGGCAGTCACGAGCATGATGAGCACATTGACGACCAAAAGCTCCAAATGAAAAACCTGCCACCGCATTGAGCAAAGCGATCCCAATGACGATGAAGAGAAAAGTCATCTCTTTGATGGAAATGGATTCCGTTCGGTACCGGAGCATTGTAAACACAGCGAATAATCCGAAGGCAAAACCCATGGAGATTTCCACATTGTGTAGCACCCGCGTAATGATAAATACCACAAATCCAAATAGATAAAACGTGAACAAAAAGTCGCGATTGGGGGATTTCCGATAATAAAGGAAACGAACCAAGATGAACAATGACACCACATTGATGCACAAACGAATGAAAAATTCGGTATCCATGGCAGAAAATCCCCAAGGATTCATGAAGTCCCTCCCGCGCGGCAAACAGCTTCTTGCACCCGCTTGAGATGCAAGAGCTGGGGTTTTGAAATTGTTGGCCTTCAACCGGCCCGGATAAGTCATACAACAGCCGACGCAATACTTGCTAAACGATCCAGGTCGAAAATACCCCTGCATGAGTTTGAGAAAAGGCGATGCCAACGTCCATCGAGTTTGTTTCACTTCTGCAATCAAGACCCCATCCAAAATCCTTTTTTCTTTCCGAGATTGGCAGAAAAATCAAGGTTGAAATCAATGTCAAACGCTCCGTTCGTCTCTTATCGGCGAGCGAAATGCGCGAATACCGGCCGTATAAAGTAGGTACAAGATGGGCATAACCCGACGGCAGTTTGTTGCCCAAGAAACACCTGTCTCGTTGCGTCAAGCCGGCACCAAGAGCATGGGAAATTTGCCTAATCTTGATGGTTCGATGTGTGTTTGCCTTGAATTTTACCTCCAGAAAAGTGCGACCGGTCTCCGAGTAAGATCGAAACCGAACCTTGTGTCGATTCAGTTTACCATTGTGGTGCATCGCAAAGAAATGGAATTCAGGCGTGTCAAAGTAGAGGTTTTGATAGTTGAAAACCCGGCAACCCCCTATTTCCAACGCTCGATAATGAGGGTGCAAACCCGACAGGAGTTTCGGCAGGACGGTCAGGGGAAGCAAAAATTTCGTATCCACTCGATTGAACAACCCAATGCGCGATACGTCATTCAATGTCCAAGAAGAAAAATGTTCCAATTGATGGCTGGCAGATTCGGTTAGCGCACCTGGCCAGGAATTCATCCTCCCGGAGCCGGTGGCGGGTTTGGGAGAAAAACCTCGAAACCGTTGTTTTTCAGCGTTCCCTAATTTCTGGGGGGATGACACCATGATGTGATTCTCTCTTTTTTTCTTTCCCGTTCCACCGGAAATCCAGTTATGTTATTGGACAACACGGCTCCCAAATGGTTTAAAAAGACCCTGGCAGATCGACTGTTCTTCTTAAAACTCCATTTGCCAAAGATAATTGAACCCAAAGGACACCTTGGCTGTCTGAATGTTCAACGTCGTTTCAGGAGAAGCATGCCATGTCCACATTCCACTGTTTTAAACATCATCGATATGAACGCGGCAACACCCGTCATTTTTCAGGGCTGTTATTCGGTCTGATTTTTGGTTTGATGTTTTCTTCGGGTCTCAAAGGAGCAACGCCGGTTTTTTCTATTTCAGATGAAACGTCGAGGCCCCTGGGGTTTTTGGCAAACGAGAAAGACGAAAATGTCGAGACATCCGAGGTCAAAAAAAAGTTTTGGGTCACCGATTCGAGTTTCAAAATGAGGCTCAGTGGGAAATTTCATTTGGATTTCACGGATGGAAAAGCAATCGATACCGCCTTGCCCTATGACGTCTCCTTTCGCAGACTTCGCGTGGCTTTGAAGGGGAAAAAAGATAGCGGGTTGCACTTCGAAATCCAATGCGATTTTTCAGATGATGGTTCGGCGGAATGGAAAGATGCGTATGTCGGCGTAGCCTTGGGCGATAGCATCGATCTGCGCCTAGGCCAGATGAAGGAGCCCATCGGACTTGAGTCGCTCACGGGAAGCAACGACCTGCTCCTTGCCGAACGGGCACCCCAAACCGAACTCACGCCCAAGCGCGAAGTGGGTGTCCAGGTATTTGGCAATTTGGGCGTCGTTCGACGGGCGCTGGGTTATTTCTTGAATTCGGATGATTTGGGCCATGCTGCCGACGATGATGAGGAATCCGGACGTCGTGACATCACCACCCGATTGACCTGGATGCCCTGGGGGCAAGGGAAAGTCCGACCAATATTTCCATATGGGAATGGCTGCCAGTTTTCGCGATTGGGATGGCGACACCTTTGAGGTGGAATCCCCAGGCTCCCTGTTAAACGCACCGGATTTATTCTGACATTCAGGTTTCCCGGACTTCCTCAATCAACGTATGGAATGGCGAAGCGGCACTCTGCCTGGGTCGGCTCTTGGTTCAAAACGAATCCGTCCTGGCTATTGTTGACGCGTCGACCGAAACACAGATTTTCGGCAGTTATGCCACCGTCAGTTACATCCTCTCCGGCGAACACCGAAAAATGAAAAACGGCAAGCCATCCGGGCTCGATCCGGATCGTCCTTTCCACTTCACAGGAGGTGGCGGCGCCTGGGAGCTTCTCACGCCCCGCTACGCCATTTTGGACACCAGAAAAACCAGCGTTCCCACGCAGGAGCTGCGTGATGCAGTGTTGGGCGTCTCTTGGGTATTGGACCGGGATATTCGGGTGCTGCTCAACGGGGTTTGTTCAGTCTTGGAAGAAGATTCGGCCCGACAGGTCACGCGCGGAATTCATTTGCGCTTTCAGTTGGGGTTCTGAGGCATATTTCTCACGAGAATACGGGATTTTGGGATCACAAGGAGGCTGTCCGAGAATAAAGACCTCCGCCAGAGATGGCGTCAATCAAAAATCTGTTGGCAGGTCAAAAAACGTCGTCTCGACGTCAAATTCCTTTCCAATAAATTCTTGGAGTGCTCTTATTCCCAGGACCTCAGTTCGGTAATGTCCACCAGAGCCAAGTTGATGACGTGTTCATGAACAAAGTGATAGCTGGGATGCACTGGTCCCTTCGCCGGACACATACAAATGGATCTGTTCTGGAGCTACCTGGCGTAACAGGAAAATCAGCCCCTTGTCCGGTCACGCAGGCCACCGTGGACACTCTTTCGGGACCAAACGGCAAGAGATGAACCCGATCCCTCCAGCACCGCCTCCAGTCGTGTAACCAATGCTTCGCGAGAAGCGCGTTTCACTTTTCCCTGAAAACCCAGGAGTCTGTCCGCCACTATTGCCAAATGGCCGAAGCGTTTGTGGATCCACACCGAGGATCTGCAAGAGCACCGCGGCATGACCCACCACCGGATGGGCATCAAGGGGTAAGTGAGCGACATATAAGGCACATGATGCATCCGCGAGCTTTGATTCGGCGATAATCCGGCCCACGAAGCGCCCATTGATGTCCCCAATAGATGCCATGATGCACGACGAGCAAATCGGCATCCCATTCTGCCGCCTGCTCAATGGTTGCCAAGACGCCGTCCACGGCAAAGGCCACCAGCACTTTTTCGAACCATCTACCTGAAGTCCGTTGATGGCTGATTCCTCGAAGCTCTCGACATCCAAAAAACCGACGAGAAAGGCAACAAGACGTCCCAATTCAACCATTTTTTCGATTTCCTTCATATGCGGAAACTCAATGGGATACTTACCGGAAAAACACGCATCGCAGTAGTTTTCTTTTTTTGAGATAGTGCGAGCAAGAAAACAAACCCTCTTGGAACCACGTGACCGAGGGAATCGGCTGTTGCTTACCTTCGAATTTCCTCGATCGAATGAGAAGAAGCAATGAGTTCCTTGCGCGTGGGTGTATCGATCCCGTAAAAACAGGGATGGGTCGAAGGCGGTGCACTAATTCTCATATGAACTTCTCTTGCCCCGGCTTGACGGACCATTTTGACTATTTTCCGCGACGTCGTCCCTCGCACCAAAGAGTCATCCACCAAAATGACCCGCTTGTCTTGAATCACAGAACGAACGGCGTTGAGTTTGACCTTCCATAAAAATGCCGAATGGATTGCTTCGGCTCGATAAGGTGCGCCCGACGTAATGATTTCCGGATCAGTCCAAAAGAAATGGGAATCCCGGATTCTTTGGAAAAGCCCAAAGCTGCGCATACACCAGAATCAGGTACGGGCACCACCAAATCCGCTTCTACCCCAGATTCCCGGGCAAGAACTTGTCCAAGAGTCTCCCGAAGATGATGGGTGGATTCACCAAACATGCCATCTGGTCGCGCAAAGTAGATGTGTTCAAAAATACAATGATGATGTGGCGCCTCCTCAAACTGCAGGCGAAAGCGGCGAATCATCCCAATGTCATTGATCACCACCATCTCCCCAGGCTCTACCTCGCCCAAAAATTTGGCATCCAACAAATCAAAGGCACAGGTCTCAGAGGCAAAGAGTTTGGCGTCTCCAAGGGAACCCATCACCAAAGGGCGGAACCCGTGGGGATCGCGGACAGCAATCAAGCGGTCAGCAGTCAGAAACACGCAGGAAAAAGCGCCATCTACCCGAAGCAATGCTTCGATAACCGCTTCTTCGATTGTGGGTTTCTGGCTGCGCGCAATAAGATGCAGAATGACCTCACTATCGCTGTTGGAATTGAATATGGATCCGCTGTGTTCCAACTCTTTGATTTTCTCCGTTGACCAGATTGCCGTTGTGGGCGCGACCGATCTGACCATGATGACAGGTGATTAAAATGGGCTGCGCATTTTCGATACGGCTATCTGCGTAGATGCTGCCCATGTCCGGTCGCAGCGTCACCTGAGAGCCTTCGGAGGACATCTTGGTTGAACATCCCGGCAACCGAACCCATCCGCTTGTAGCACGTCAGCCCTTTTCCGTTAAGCGATGCAATTCCCGTGCTTTCCTGGCCGCGATGCTGCAGCGCATACAATCCTAAATAGGCCGGGTTAGCGGCACAGGATGAGTTTGATACCGAAAATGCCGCATTCTTCAATAAATTTATCAAACACGAAAGGGACTCCTAAACCGACGGATTTGAGAAGGATGAAATCCAACAGGCGTTCAATTCCTCCACTGCCAGAGAAAGCTCGATGTGCCCGCCGGCCGAAATGACCATTTGGTTTCCACCCGTCACACCAATTTCAATACATGGGAGTTCTTGTTCTTCGGCAAATCCAACAAAATCCTCCCGGTCATGCGTGGCCACGCTGACGACGGCCTGCGCCGAAATCTCGTCAAAAAGCTGGAACTGGATAGCGGGGTTTTCGGGCAGACTCACCCGAACGCCAATGCCGTCGGGACCCAAACAACTTTTTGCAAGAGCCAACGCCAGCCCTCCGATCCCAACCGCACGGGCCTGCTGAATCCAGCCCAGGCCAACCGCCTTTGCCAGCAGAGCATGCATGCGCGACGCAC
>CALNZV010000014.1:0-14088 GCA_942491115.1 uncultured Desulfobacteraceae bacterium | reverse complement strand
TTCCCGGTGCCGGTTGAGGGAGGTGGGGACGCAGATCAGGATGCAGTCGGCCCGGCTCAGGTTCTTGAAATCCAGGGCCTCGGCATTCCTGGCGGCTGCTCAGTTCCTTGACCGCGGCGGCGGGGATATGCTTGATGAAGCTTTCCCCGGTTGATCTTGGCCACCCTTGGAGCTACGTCGAGGTCGAACCCGATCACCGGGAAACCGGCCTTGGCAAATTCGATGGCCAGGGGGAGGCCGACGTAGCCGAGCCCGATCACGCCGAACGCCACGCCCCGCCGCGCCTCGATTTTAGCCAGGGAGATCATCCGCCAGTGGGTTTTTCATCTTTTCTCCGAATCCTTCCTTTCATCGGTTTATGGAGCAGAGAGAATAGAGTCAGGAGTCCAGGAGACAGGCAGGAGGCGAGGTAGACGTGAGTCGGGAGGGGAAACCGCGCTGCCTTTCTTTTCATCAATCTACGTAATCTTAGTTTCTTCCTGGTAAAACTTGTCTTTGCGGTTCTCTGTGCCCTCTGTGGTTCAGGCTTTGTCTTTGACACGTTAATTCGCGGTAATTCGTGTAATCAGTTGATCCTGCCCTGCCTTATCTTAGTCGGCCGGGGTTAAGGAGGGTACAGCCGCTTCAGGTCAGCCCGGTCTTGTCAATCGCGACCAGCGCTCCCGGAAAAGTTGTCCGGGACTGTTTCGAAATTGAGTAGAAAATTCCAAAACTAGAGGACATTCGGCAATACAGAACCCACCCTTGGAGGCAGGAATCCCGATGAAGCACACGATTCTGGGCATTGTCGCGCCGGCGGTACTGGCTTGGTCTGCGGTCCTTTCCGTGCGCGTGGCAGCCGATGTTGCCCATCCTGGCGGGAAACTGGACTCCCGAGCCGCGGAGGAGGTGCCCCCATGCGACGATCCGACCTGGCAGGCCCGTCAGCCGGACCGAGATCCCCGAGGGGCAACTCGGCCTGGTCGATCCTCGGGATGGCTCTGGAGAACAACCCCGCCACCGAGGGAGGCCTGGTATGCTGCCTGCATTCCGCCGCGGCCCAAGTTCGCGGCCAACTGGCGCCCATGAGTATCCCCAGCTGACGGTCTCCGGCAGCAGCAGCCACCAACGGCAGGAGTATACCCTCAAGGACGAGAGCCGGCGGGATCCTCAGCCCGGATACGGACGTTTATCTCTACGGCCCCGCCGCCGAGCTGAACTGGCTTCTCCTCGATCTGGGCGCTGCGCCTGTTCTGGTCGAGCAGGCCTTCCAGGAGCTCCAAGTACAGGACTTCGAAGCCAGTCACCCAGGACTTCACGGTGGAGACGGCCTACTTCAGCTCACTGGCCGCCCAGGCTTCCCTGGAAGCGGCCCAGGCGACCCTGGCGGATACCAAGGCCTCCCTCGACGCGGCCCGGGACCGGGTTCAGGCCGGCCTGGCTTCCAAGCTGAGACGAGGCTGAGGCCAACTACTACAATTCCGAATATGCCCTGAAGGACGCCGGCGGAATCCTGGTCGGCGGCAGGGTCCCTCGGCCTCAGGGCCTCGAGCCAACCCCCCGCCTCTCGGCCTCGAAGTCGCCCTTCCGGCCGTGGAACCGCCCACCCGGCTTCCCGGAGCAGGACGTGGAGACGATGATAACCTCCGCGATCTCGGCCCGGTCCGATGGTCTCCTCGCTGCGGGCCCGGGTTCAGGCGGCGTCGGCGGCAAGCTCCGGGCGCCTCCTCCCGACTCCTCTGGCCGACCCTGGGCTTAGGGGGCACAGGCCCAGCAGAACTGGTACAGCTACAACGCCGATCCCGAACTCTATGACGAAAGCTGGGGAGTCAGCGGTTTTCTTACCCTGTCCTGGGACATTTTCTCGGGTTTTTCCGACCTGGGGCAAAGGAGGCGGCCCCGGCCTATCTGGAGGCCAGCCGGGAAAGCTTGCGCCAGGTCGAGCTGTCCGCCGGCGCCGATGTCTGGAGCTCTTACTACGACTACGGTACCGCCGTCGGCAAGTTCCAGGCGGCCCGGTCCTACTTCACCTGAAGCTTCCCGGAGTCGCTATGACCTGGCCCTGGACAGTTACCAGGAAGGCCTCCAGAGTTTGCTGGACCTGCTTCAGGCTCAAAGCGCTCTCAGCTCCGCCCGGAGCAAGTTGGTAGGTTCCAGCCGGGATGTCTACGTGGCCCTGGCCATTCTCAGCCATGCCGCCGGCCGCCTCAGCTTGACGACCTGGGAAGGGTTCCTTCCGGGGATCCGCCCCCAACCGCCCCAATGGAAATCCCAACCAGGAGAAAGTGATCCAGATGAAGAAACCAAACCTAGTCTTGCCCCGGCCGCGGTTCTGGGCGCCCTGAGTAATGCTGATCTCCCCGGCTGCGCCAAAAGCCAGTCCCGCAACAGATGCCCCCTTCGAGGTGACGGTGGCCAAGGCGTTGAAGCAGTCCCCGGATCTGGTTTATCAGACGTTCGGGTAACCTGGTATCTCCCGCCAGTGTCGAGCTGGTCGCCCAGGTCACGGCCAAGCTCCGCCGAGGTTCATTTTATCGAAGGCGACCAGGTCAAGACCGGTGATGTCCTGTTCACGATCGAGACCGATACCTATCAGGCGAGGTGGATTCCGCCCCGCCCAGTTGGCCCAGGCGGAAGCCCAACTCAAGCTGGACCAGATTACCCTGGAGCGCAATCAGGGGTTATTGAAGAAAAAACTGATTTCCCAGCAGGATTTCGACACCATGACGGCCAATGTAGCCGGCTCGGTCGCCCAGCGGGACCTGGCTCGGGCCCAGTTGGAACAGGCCCGGATCAACCTGGGCTATTGTACGATCACTTCTCCGGTCAACGGCCGGACCGGGAAACGCCTGGTTGATCCCGGAAACGTGGTCATCGCCGATCAGGGGCCGACCCTGGTCAGTATCAAGCAGCTGGACCGGCTCTATATCGATTTCTCCGTCTCGGAGACCTACTTCGGCAGGATGAAGGATCAGCTGAAGAATGGCGCGATGGAGATATCGATTACTCCGGCCGGGGGTAAGGAGAAGATTCGAAGGCACGGTGAATTTTCTCGACAACACCGTGGATACCGCCAATGCCAGCTTTGCCATGCGGGGCAGCATCGGCAACCCGGCCGGCCACCTCTGGCCCGGGCAATACGTAACCGTCGAGGTGAAGTACGGCGAGGTTCCCGACGCGGTCGTGGTTCCCGCCGAGGCGGTCCAGATCGGGCAGAAGGGCTCCTTATATCTTTACGGTCGAGGCGGACAACACGGTCAAGCTGCATAACCCGGTCCAGATCGGTCCTTCGGTCCGCGACGGCGTCATCATTGCCTCGGGGATAAAGGCGGGTCGAGACCGTGGTGACCAGCGGGCAGATGGGCTTGCGCGACGGGACGAGAGTCTCCGTGATCTCCCCGGCCAATGCCGGAAGACCCCCGACTCCCGGCCGGGAGCGGGTCGTGAAGCGCTCGGCGGTTCCGGGAGGCCGGACGATGACTTTTCTCGGAAAAATTCATCCGCCGTCCGATCATGACCATCCTGGTGATGGGCACCCTGATCATCTTCGGGGTGGTGGCCTATACCCAGCTCCCGGTCAGCGACCTGCCCGCCGTGGACTATCCGGTTATGACCATCTCGGTCAGCTATCCCGGGGCCAGTCCGCAGCTGATGGCCTCGGCCGTGGCCTCGCCCCTGGAAGACCAGTGCATGCAGATCCAGGGGCTGGTAACGCTGATCAGCTCCAATACCCCGGGCAATACCAGCATCACCCTGGGCTTTGAGCTGGATAAAGACGTCGATCTGGTGGCTCCCGATGTCCAGGCGGCCATCACCCGGGCCACCGGCAACCTGCCCACCGATCTGCCCCAGCCGCCGACCTACGACAAGAGCAACCCCTCCGATCAGCCGATCATCTATATCATGGTTCCTCCGAGACCATGACCGGGGGTGATCTCTACGACTACGGCAACACCCTGATCGCCCAGCGGATCAATATGATCGAGGGGATCTCCAAGGTCGACATCTATGGAGCCCAGCGGGCGATCCGGATCAAGGTCGACGCCGAAAAGCTCAGCGCCCTGGACCTGAGTTTCGCCGATGTCGCCCAGGCCCTGGGGTCCGGTTCGGTGACGATCCCGGGCGGCGATCTCAACGGACCCTACCGGACCTTCTCGATCGAGCCGGACGGCCAGCTGACCACGCCGGAGGAGTACGAGGAGCTGATCATCGCCTACCGGACGGCGCCCCGATCCGGCTCGGAGATGTCGGGAAGCGATTGACAGCCTGCAGAACGACCTGGTCAATGTCATGTACGGGGGCTATGATGGGGATGAAACCGGGCTATATCTGTATCGCGGCCACCAAGAGCCCCGGAGCCAATGCCGTGGCGCTTTCCCAGGCGGTCCGGGACCTGGTGGCGGAGATCGCCGACCCTTTGCCCGGCTCGATCGAGGTGGATTTCTTCTATGACCAGGCGATCCAGATCAAGGACTCGATCGACGACGTCAAGCAGACGATCCTCATCGCCCTGATCCTGGTGGTCATGGTGATCTTCCTCTTCCTGGGCCGGGTCTCCGATACGATGGTTCCGGCCCTGGTTCTGCCGGTTACCCTCTTCGGGACATTCCTGGTCATGTTGTTCGCCGGGTTCAGCCTGGATAACCTCTCCCTGATGGCCCTGACTCTCTCGATCGGGTTCCTGGTGGACGACGCGATCGTGGTTCTGGAGAACACGGTTCGCTATATCCAGGCAGGGAAAGAAGCCGCTGGAGGCGGCCATCACCAGCATGGAGGAGATCACCGGGACGGTATCTCGACCAGTCTGGCCCTGGTCACGGTCTTTGTCCCCCTGGTCTTCATGGGCGGGGTGGTGGGGAGGAACTTCAAGGAGTTCGCCCTGGTGGTCATCATCGCGATCGCCGTCTCGACCATGATGGCCCTGACTCTCTCCCCCATGATGTGCGCCCGGGTCCTCAAGGGGGTTCGAAGAAGAAGACAAACCTCGCCTGGAGCGGTTCATCGAACGCACCTTTACCCGGGTGGTGGGGCGTTACGGGTCGATGCTGACTGGTTTCTCCAGCACAAATATTTAGCCATTCTGGGCTGGCTGGCCTGCCTGGTCGGGATCGCTTACTTCTTCTCAGCGCTCCTGCCCAAGAGCTTCATGCCGATCGGGGACAGCGGGACGTTTCTACGGGCAGTTCATGGCCATCCAGGGGACCTCGACCGATCAGATCCGGGACTTTCAGGACCGGATCAACGAGATTGTCGTCGCCCATCCCGAGCTGGAGAACTCTTGACCGTGACCGGGAGCAACACCGGCTCGGACCAGAGCACGACGGGATGATCATCGGAACCCTGAAGCCGACCGGGATCAGAGCACCGATCGAGATGGTGGACAAGCTCTATATGGAACTGATGCGCTCTCCGACCTGGGGATGTGCTTTATCATGCCGCTGCCTTCACTGGTCCTGGCTTCGGGGCCGAGAGTACCGCTACCGGGAGCAAGTATTCCTATGTCCTCTCCGGCCAGGACAGGGACAAGGTCTATGCCGCCGCGTTCAAGCTGGCCGAAGGGATGCAGAAGAGCGGGCCTGTTCACCGGAATTCAGAACAGCGTGAAGCTGAATCATGCCCCAGCTCAACATCTCCCTGAACCGGGACCGGGCCTCGGCCCTGGGGATCACGGCGCAGGATATCGAGAATACCCTGGCTCTCTACTATGCCAAGGGCAAAACCGCCACCTACCTGACCGACATCCAGCAATACTGGATCATGCTCGAAGCCGGGGACCGCTACCGGAATATCCCCCAGGACCTGAGCCAGGTCTACCTGCGGGCCGGGACCACCGGGGAGCTGGTCCCCCTGGCGGCCGTGGCCGACTGGGAGGTCGGGGTCGGGCCGCAGAACGTTCCCCACGACAACCGTCTCAACGCCGCCACCATCTCCTACAACCTGGCCCCCGGCGTGGTCTTGGGAAACGCCCAGAAAAAGCTGGATGCTATCCTCGCCGAGAAGTGCTTCCTCCCGAGGTCGGAGGGAAGATGCAGGGGGAGGCCCAGGAGTTCGAGGAAGCGGTCAAGAGCCTGACCGTTCTCCTGGTGGTGGCGGTCTTTATCATGTATGTGATCCTGGGAATCCTCTATGAGAGCTACATCCATCCCTTTACCGTTCTGACCACTCTTCCCCCGGCCGCCTTCGGCGGCCTGCTCACCCTCTATATCTTCGGACAGGAGCTCTCGATCTACGCCTATATCGGGCTCTTCATGCTCCTGGGGATCGTCTCCAAGAACGGGATCATGATGGTGGACTTCGCCAAGGAGTACATGGAGGAGCGGGGTCTTGAGCCGTTCCATGCCATCCTGGAAGCCTGCAAGGACCGGTTCCGGCCGATCCTGATGACCAGCGCCTCCACCATCATGGGGACGCTGCCGATCGCCCTGGGCTATGGGGCGGACGGCAGCTCCCCCGCCAGCCCCTGGGCCTGGTGATTGCCGGCGGCCTGCTCTTTGCCCAGGTGGTGACCCTCTTCATCACCCCGGGGATCTTCCTCTATATGCAGCACTTCCAGGAGAAGTTGCTCGACCGGTTCGAACTGACCCGGTCCGATGCCGCCCGGATAAGATGGAGAAGAAGGAAGCCGGGGACTGAGCGGTCTCCCGGCCTTCCGGCGGTCCCAGCCCGGAAGTAAGGTCTGCGGGCCGCCCCCCCCCCCCCCCCCCCCCCCCCCCCCCCCCCCCCCCCCCCGGCGCGGGCCAGGGGGGGAGGGGGGGGGAGGGGAGGGGGGGAGCAGAGGGATCTCGGGGGATGGGAACCGGAAGACCCTGGTCAAAAAAAACAACCCGCCATCGCCCACAACTGCCATCACCCCACACTCCCACCGCCTCCCTGACGCACACACCAAATCCACCACGAAGCTACCACCACCCCGCTCGACCCACCCGCCCAATCAGACAACAGGCAAACGCAGCCCCCCCGCGAACCCCAAACCCCCCCAAAGGTCTCACCTCCCGGCCCGACCCCCAAGGGCAGCGAGGGGATCTCTGAAAGCAGAGGGCCACCCCCCGGCCACCCCCCTAAGCCCCCCCCCGCGCCGCTTCGCCCTATTACCCCTCCAGGGTCACCATTTCCCCCCCCCCGATCCAAAAAAAATCCCGAAAGAAAAATCTTTCCCCCGGGCGGCGGGAACCTTCGGCCGGGAAAAGGATACGGAGCGTCGTTTTCCTTGCTGCTCCGTCCAGAGACGTCCCCCCCCCGGTAGGCTCGGCTCGATATCCCGGCAGACCAGGTCGGGCCCGAACGCCGCCGCCGCCGGGCACCCGGGGGCGGTCCCGTTCCGGAAAGGACCAGGATGGTCCCCATCCCCAGCTCCCTGGCGCCGGCCAGGTCCGTGTCCAGCCGGTCGCCGAGCATGACGGTTTCGGCGGGGGCGGTGCCGAGCAGTTCCAGCGCCCGCCCTGGTACATCTCGGATGTCGCCGGTTTTCCAGGACCAGGGGAGCCACCCCGGTAGCCGCCTCGATGGCCTTGAGCTGGGCTCCGCAATCCCGGGAACCGCCCTCCTCGGTGGGGTACAGGACAGGTCGGGGTTGGTCCCGGATGAACCCGGCCCCGGCGTGGATGAGGAGCGAAGCTTTGGCCAGCTTGCTCCAGGTCAGTTCCCGGTCCCAGCCGACCACGACGTAGCGGGCTTCCCGTTCGGAGAGGATGAACCCGCTTTCGCTCAGGGGCCGCCGCAGCCCCTCGCCCCCGATCAGGTAGACCGGAGTTCCGGGCGGCGCCTGCCGAAGGGGTACTCGGCGGCGACCCGGGCCGTGAGGTCAGGCAATTCGTTCGGGATCGACGGGGACCCCGTAGCCGGCCAGTTTCCGCCTGCATACTGTTCCGGAGTCCGGCTGGAGTTATTGGTGGCCAGGATCCAGGATATGTTTTCAGCCCGCAGGAGCTCGAAAACTCCCTCAGCCCGGGAAGGGAGCGTCCCCGAGCCAGAGAACCCCATCCATATCGATGATCATCCCCGAGTTGTCTTCAGGAACGGGTGCACGATTTTCCCCCCCCCCCCCCCCCCCCCCCCCGCGCGTTCTTCGGTGGTCTTGCCGGTCCGATTACAGAGAGAGTATAATATATTGGTTCTCTTTCACCTCCCCCCCCCCCCCCCCCCCCCATGACCCCCGGACCCCTGGTCATCCCAGGAGCAGGTAAGCAACCGGGCGGCTGGGAAAGCGGGGGAGAGGGTTCAGGATTGATGCAGAGAGCCCTTCGCCGCCCCCAACGGGCGGAAAGTCCGGGAAGGAGGGAAGGATAAAAGTGTGGGTTCGAGTCATATTCCTGCTGGCGCTGGCCTGGGCCTGGCCGGGGCCGGCCCGTTCCGCCGCCGGCGAGCCGGCCGGTAAACTGAAACTGGCCGCCTGTTATTCGACCCCGATCGAGGAACCGTGGCCCAACTGTATCCACCAGGCCTGCCTCCAGCTGGCCGGAGAGGATCCCGGCGTCGGTTACGAGATGACCGAGCATATCGGTTACACCAACTTCGAGCGGGTCCTGCGCAAGTACGCCGAGCGGGAGGGCCGACATCATCACCGGAGATGCCTTCGGCAACGAGGAAGTCGTCCGGAGGGTGGCGGCCAGATTACCCTAGGATCGCCTTCTGTTTCGGCTCGGGCCTGGGGCCGGCCGAGCCCAATTTTTCCCCTCGGTCTTCGATAACTGGATCCATCAGCCCGCTTACCTGTGCGGCATCATCGGGGCCGGGATGAGCAGAACCGGGATCATCGCCGCCCTTCCCCAGATGGATATCCCTGAGGTAAACCGCATTCTGAACGCTTACATCGCCGGGCCAAGGAAGCGCGCGACCCCATATCAAGGTGATCGGGACCTACATCGGCAGTTTCTTCGATCCTCCCAGGAACAAGGGAAGCCGGCCTGGCCCTGATCGAACGCGGGGCCGATGTCCTGTTTGCCATGGGTTATGGAGGGATTGAGGCGGCCAAGGCCAAGAGTACCCCGGCCCGGACCGTCTACGCCTTCGGGAACATGCAGGATCAATGGGAGCTGGCCCCGGACAACGTGATCACCGGACCGATCTGGAACGTGTATCCGACCATCAAGAGCCGTGACCGACGCGGTCCTAAGGGGCGGATTTTTTCGGCCCGCGATTATCGGGAATTCAGCTTTATGTACAAGGGCGGCTCTTATCTGGCCCCTTACCACAACCCCTTTGGAGCAAGATCCTGCCCGCCGCCGTCAAAACCCTGGTCAACGGGACCCGGGACAGGATCCTGAAAGGGACGCTGAGCATCCCCGTGGATGAGGCCACGGCCAGGTTCGACAGCCTCTTGAAAGGCGGCATGCGAAGCCCGATCACGCCGCCACCAAGGCTTGCCGCCTTCGTCTCTTTGGAGCTTCGGCGGGACTTGTGCCTTGTAGATTTGCGAATTCGCGGATAAGTTTTGACTTGGCTCCCCCGGGGACCTGGTCTTTAATCCGTGTCAATTCGCGAGATTCCCGTCGGACGGTGACCAGATGGAACCAAGGAAAATCGAGACGCCGAGGCTCGGCCGGAGCCGCCCGGGTCCGTGCCCTTTGAGATGCGAGGGATCAGCAAGCGGTTCCTTGATGTCCAGGCCGCGGATGCGGTGGATCTAATCATCAACCGCAACGAGATTCTGGGTCTGCTGGGCGAAAATGGGGCGGGCAAGACCACCCTGATGAAGATCCTCTTCGGGCTTTTCCGCCCGGATTCCGGGCGCGATCCTGGTGGAGGGCAAATCCGGTGAGTATTCCGTTCTCCCGCTGGACGCCATCGACTGGGGAATCGGGATGGTCCACCAGCATTTCAACCTGGTGGACAACCATACCGTGCTGGAGAACATCGTGATCGGAGATTCCCGGGCTGCCGCCGGGACGGCCTGGTCGACTATGATGGTTCCCGTACCCGGATTCTGGCTCTGAGCCGCCGCTACGGGTTGGAGATCGACCCGATGCCAGGGTCCGGCAGTTGGCCGTGGGCCAGAAGCAGCGGGTGGAGATAGTCAAGGCCCTTTACCGCGAGGTGAAACTGCTCATCCTGGACGAGCCCACAGCGGTCCTCACTCCCCAGGAGGTGGAAAGCCCTCTTCGGCACCCTGCGCCGGCTGGTGGAGGACGAACTATCCATCGTGTTCATCAGCCATAAGCTCAAGGAAGTGATGGCGGTGACGGATCGCTCCGTGATTCTGCGCCGGGGCCGCCGGGTGGGGGAGGCGGTGACCGCCGCGACGACCAGGAGAAACTGGCCGCGCTGATGGTGGGGAGCCGGGAAAACTTTTCCAGCTGGAGAAGAAAACGTTTCGCCCCCTTCCGGATGCCTGCTCCGTTCGTCTCGGTCGGGGTCAACAACTGACCTGGGGCTGGAGGCGGTCAGGGAGCCTGAGCCTGGAGCTCGGCCGGGGGGAGATTCTGGGAATTGCCGGGGTTTCCGGCAACGGGCAGCGGGAACTGGCCGAAGCCCTGGCGGGGGTGCGGCGGATCGAGGAGGGAGGGTCGAGTTGGCCGGAGAGGAGATCACCAACCTATCCCCGGCCCGCCTGGTCCGGCCGGGTTGGCCCGGATTCCCGAGGACCGGTTCCGGCTGGGTTTGGTTATGGATTTCACGATCTCCGAGAATTTAGTACTGGAGCGGCTGCAGGAACCGCAGTTCTGCCGGGGGATTTTTTGCGCCGGAGGCCGGATCGCGGAGTTTGGCCCGGCGGTTGATGGAAGTTTCGATATCCGGGCTTCCTCGGCCCGGGTCCCCACCCGTTCGCTCTCGGGCGGAAACATCCAGAAGGTATTGCTGGCCCGGGAATTGAGTCTTGATCCCCTGGTCATCCTGGCCGCCCAGCCGACCCGGGGTCTGGATATCGGGGCCGCGGCTTATGTTCACCGGCTCCTGGAGGAGGAAAAGGACAAGGGGAAGGGGGTGATCCTGATCTCGGAGGACCTGGATGAGCTCCTCGCCGTCTGCGACACCATTGCCGTGATGTACGAGGGCGAGGTGATGAAGAAGCGTCTCGGCGCCGAGGCGACCAAGGAACGGTTGGGCCGGCTGATGATGGGGGTGAGGGACGAGAGCCCCGCCCCGGGGATCGAGCTGATCAAGCTGGTCAAACGCCCCCCCGATCTGGTGGCGACTGCTCCTGCCCGTCTGGGCGGTGCTGGCTTCTTTCCTGATCAGCGCGGTCTTTATTCTCCTGGCCGGCGGGGAATGTTCTGGAGTGCTATCGGCTGATCTTCTCGAAGCAGCCTGGGTCCAAGTTCGATTTCTACGAGACGCTGCTGAAGATGATCCCGCTCTGCCTGACCGGCCTGGCGGTTACCGTGGCATTCCGGGCCAAGTTCTGGAATATCGGGGCGGAAGGACAGCTATTTGTCGGGGCAGTCCTGGCCGCCTGGCTGGGAACGATCGCCTTTTCCGCCAGTCCCTTGGTCGCCTTGCCCATGATCCTGGCGGGGGCCTTCGTCGGCGGGGGGCTCCTGGCTGTCTTTCCCGCCTGGCTCAAGGTCCGTTTCAAGGCCGACGACGTGGTTACCACCCTGATGCTGAATTTTGTCGTGATCTACCTGGTCCAGGCCCTGCTTGACTCCTGGTGGCGCGATCCGGTCTCCGGCTGGCCCCACACTCCGCTGATCCTGGCGGCTTCGCATTTGCCCCGGTTGTTTCCGCCCAGCCGTCTCCACCTGGGGCTGGCGGTTGCCCTGGCGGGGGCCTGCCTTTGTTATATTCTCTTTAAGTACACGAGGCCGGGTTACCGGATCCGGGCGGTGGGTCTGAATCCCCAGGCGGCCGGGTACGGCGGGATCAATGTGGGAGAACTATTCTGACCGCCGCCTTCATCAGCGGAGGACTGGCCGCTCTCGCCGGCGCCGGGGAGGTCTGCGGGGTCCAGTTTTATCTGGTTGACGGCATCTCCTCCGGTTATGGCTACTTCGGGGTGGCCATCGCCATGTTGGCGGCCCTGGAACCGCTGGGAGTAATCCTGGCTGCCTTCTTTTTTGCGGTTTTCATCACCGGGACCCAGACGATGAGCCAGTTCACCGGGGTTCCGGTATATATCTCCGATATTCTCCGGGGCGTGATTCTGCTCACGATGATGGTTGCGCTGTTGTTCGACAAATACCGGGTGATACTGCGCAAGGGATAAGGGTCAAGACGTATGGAACAGATCATCTCGACAGGATTTATAATCGGACTTTTGACCGCCGACGATTCGGATCGCCACCCCGCTGGTTTTCGGGACGGTGGGCGAACTGTTCAACGAGCGCTCGGGATTCTTAACCTGGGGATCGAAGGGATTCATGACCGCCGGGGCCATGACCGGTTTCACCGTGACCTACCTGACCGGTTCACTCTGGCTCGGGGTGGCGGCCGCGGCCAGCTGCGGGGTGCTTTTCAGCCTGCTGCTGGGGTTTCTCACCATCACCCTGGGATTAAGCCAGCATGTCTCCGGGATCGGGGTGACCTTCTTCGGGACCGGGGTAAGTTACTACATCTATCGCCTGGTGGTCGGGACTCCCTCGGTTCCTCCGGTGATCGATTCCTTTCAGCCGGTGGTCATCCCCTGCTGGGAAGAATCCCTTTCTTGGCGGGGTGCTTTTCACCCAGTATGCCCTGGTCTACCTGGCCGCTTTCTGGCCATCCCCTTTCCTGGTTTTTCCTCTTCAAGACCGGTATCGGCCTGAAAATCAGGACTTGCGGAGAAAACCCGGCCGCGGCTGATACGGCGGGGGTAAATGTCGCCGCCACCCGGTATTTGAGCCTGTCCATCGGCGGGGCATTTATCGGGGTGGGGGGGGCATTTCTCACCGTGGCCCAGAACAACATGTTCACCTTCGGTACCGTGGCCGGCCGCGGCTGGGTCTGTATCGCCCTGATTGTTTTTGCCAACTGGATGCCGGGCAAGATCCTTTTGGGGGCCCTGTTATTTGGGTTGATCGATGCTTTTCAGCTCCGCCTGCCCCAGATGGGAGTTAATGTTCCTTATCAGTTTTTTCTCATGCTCCCCTATGTGATCACCATTGTGATGCTGATTTTAGTGGCCCGCAAGGCCAGCTATCCGGCGGCTTTACTCCAGCCCTATTTCCGGGAGGAGTAAAGGAACGGCCGGGCGGGGATCAGTTGATTACGCGAATCAAAGGCAAAAGACTGAACCACAGAGATCACAGAGAACCGCAAAGACAAAATTTACCATGAAGGGACATGAAGAGGAGTTACGCAGATTAAAGAAAGCCAGGGCTCAGATTACGCATGATTAAGGACAAGATAGAACCGCGGAGAATCGGCAGGTTCAAGGGGAAAACGCTGTCGACTGTATCGATAAAATCGCCACGGCGTTCGTCCTGGAAATCTTTTTTACCATGAGGGAAATGCAGGATGCTTAAAGCACTTTTAGCAATATCTTCCCCCCAAGCACTTCATGTCCTTCATGGTGATTGTTTTGCCTTGCCTTTCCCGAACCCCTTTACTTTGCCTGCCCGCCATAGCTTCGGCGGCGGGGGAAGAGGGGGGTTGACAGCCCCCATCCGGTCGGGGATGATTAATAAGGCAAGGCAAGGTTAGGCAAGGAGGAAAAATGATTCCGCGGCCAATACAGACAACGTTCCAGGCCGCGAGATCGGGGAAGTCCTGGGGATCGTGCGCGGAAACGCCGTGGGCGCGGTTCCCGTGGCCGAGAGCCTGGTTTCCAACGTGGCGAGTTCGGCCTCTCCTGGGGGCCGAAGATCGTCACCGGCGAGGATGTCAGGCTTCAGGCGAAACCGGCCGCCGCCGTCGAGGAGGCCGCGGCCAAGCCGGTCCAGATCGAGGGGGAGCTCGACCCTCCTACAGCGATCTTCTCATCGAGCTGAGGGAGGAGGCCATCGACCGGCTCCGGTCCATCGGGGCCGAGAACCGGGGCGCCAACGCGGTCATCAACGTCCACTTCGACGTGACCGTGATCATGATGCACGCCTTCGAGGTCTGCGTCTGCAGGACCGACGGTCACTGGCTGCTGACGCCTTCGTTCCGCGCAGAAAGGCGTCGATCCCGGGCGGCCTTCTTGCCCGCTTCCATCGCCTCGATCACCGTGGCGGCCCCGGTGGCGATGTCACCCCCGGCAAATACCCCGGGCGG
>CALNZV010000013.1:0-50022 GCA_942491115.1 uncultured Desulfobacteraceae bacterium | reverse complement strand
GTTGAAGCTCGGATTGATTATCAACGATAGTTCTAAATACATCGCTTACTTTACACGGTATAGTTGTATCTTTTTTCAAAACTATGGCATTGAAGTCCTTGCCATAATCATCCAAGGCAACAACACCCAAACCAAAGCGAATTAACATCACTGATTTCCACAAGAGCAAGAGATTCATGCTCTACTATATCAGAGTTCCCTTGTTTAGCCTGTAATACGGCACCCTGCAAGGCGGCACCTATTGTAATGACTTCATCGGGATGGACTTCCATTGATGGCTTCATCCCGCTTATTTTTTCAATCAATTGCGGTACTGCTTTCATCCTTGTTGATCCGCCAACCAGCAAAATTTTATCTACATCTTTCCACGCTAAATTAGCATCTTCCAGGATTTTAGCTCATTATATTCCGCTCCCTTTAAAAAGTGATTCAGTAATTTCCTCGAACTGGTCTCTGGAAAATGAAATAGAGCTGCCTCTTCCCCCCTGCCGATAAAAAAACCTTGGTGCTATCTCTCGTAGAAAGCGTTTTTTTTGCAATTTCCGCCTTATCCCTTAGATCTTGTTCCAATGCAGGATCATCTAACAAATCGATATCATTTAACTTTTTGAACTCATCATTCAAAAAGGTCATAACTTCATTATCCCAATCGAACCCACCTAAATTCTTATCTCCACCAGTTGATAAGACCTCTATACTACCTTTATTCAGTTTCATAATTGAAACATCAAATGTCCCCCCGCCGAGGTCATAGACAAGAACAGTTTGAGGTTTATCATTTTTTTCGATACCATAGGCTAAAGCAGCTGCTGTGGGCTCGTTAATAATTTTTAAAACATTCAGCCCGGCAATATGTCCAGCATCTTGGGTGGCTTTCCTTTGAGCATCATCGAAATAGGCGGGTACAGTAATAACGGCGTCAGATACATCTTCCCCAATAATGGTTTCAGCATCCTCTTTGAGTCGTTTTATAATAATCGCGGATATCTCTTCTGCGGAATATGTATCACCTGCCTCAGTGCGATAGTTCCATGATGGATTACCCATTTGTCTTTTAACAAACTGGACAACGTTTAAGGGGCTCGCAATGGCTGAACGCTTTGCAATGCTGCCCACAATTGGCATATCATCATCAAAAAGAATAACAGAGGGTGTTATTCTCTCTACCGCGATTTGGAATAATTTCAGATTTTCCATGCTGGTTAATGACCGCCACCGACGAAAATGTCCCAAGGTCGATTCCTATAATTTTAGCCATACTTTAGCTCCACTCCAGTGTTTGTGATTATTTATGTGTAAACTAAATATTTTTTTCGATAATGCCGTCTGTTTTTCCTTTACTAATGCGTCCGACAATAGTCCGTTTTTTTTCATGACTACCTCGCGCGATGTTTTTCCACTCATAAGTTCTTTTGCAGTAACTTCGATTACACCATCTGTAAAAGTTATAGCTCAGTGTCACTTCGACTACTAATTCACCAGCTTTATGAGATGGCAAATCATTTAGGCCCGTTTTTCCAACAAGATTAATCGGGGAATTCTAATGTATCTTCACCCTGCAGTACTTCTATTTGTATTTTCTTTTGATTATCCTCTTTGGTTGAGTACCTTCTGGTTTTCTCACATGGAATTGGTGTTAACTTTGGAATAATGATACTGTTAACGTAGCCACTTAAATCTGGCAATAAAGCTTTGACCCCTAAACTGTGGGAGGCAACATCCTTAATAATTATATCAGTTGCACCTTCTAAAGGCGGTGCGGAATCCAAGCCTTCATTTTCGATGGTTGTAACGATAGCTTGAATATGGGCACCTAAAGCAACACATTCGTCAGGGTTCATGTCACGCGCTACATCCTTGCCAGATATATCCGTGAGCATTTCCTTGACTGCAGGGATCTGCTGCACTTCTCCAGCAAGTAAAATTGCATCGACTTTTTCCCAGCTAAATTTAGCAGATGATAAAGTTCTTTCTACACATTCTTCGTTGATCAATTATAATTTCCAATCAAATCAAGAAAATGTGTCGGTATCAATATCGATTCGCAAGTGTTTTTTCTCCTGAAGCAAGTGTAACCGCTACGTTATCTCTAAAGGATAGGTCTTTTTGCAGATTTCCGCCTTATCCCCATAAATCTTGGTGTGTATGAGGCTCCAATCGAAGATCGATATCATGCTCTCGCATAAACTCCTCAGCAAAATACTCCACCAAACGCCCATCAATGTCTTTTGCCGCCAAGCTTGAATCGCCATCTGTAGCTAAAATTGTATATTCATTTCCCGTTACTTCCATTAAAGTAACATCGAACGTTCCTCCTCCAAAGTCGAACACCAATACTGTTTGAAATTTCTCAGATTTTTCATATCCATATGCTAAAGCGGCAGCTGTTGGTTCGTTAATAATTCTTATAACTTCAAGCCCGGCAATTTTACCTGCCTGTTTAGTGGCTTCTTTTTGTGCGTCTTTAAAATAGGCAGGAACGGATATTACTGCTTTTAAACCATTTAAATATAACTCTGCATCATTTTTAATTTGAGTAGTATTAAAGCTGAAAGATCCTCCGGAAAATAATCTTTCCCGTCAATATTAACGCGAAATGATGAGTTCCCCATCTCGCGTTTAACGAATCTTATTGTCCGCTCCCGGTCAATAATTGATTGATTTCGAGCTTCTTTGCCAATTATAGGCATATCAGAATCAAAAAAAATAAACAGAGGGGTTGTTCTATCTCCCTCTCTGTTAGGTAATATCTCTGGCTTACCGTATTGATTTATATATGAATGCAGAGAAAGTGGTTCCTAAGTCTATACCAACAATAATTTCGTCTTCCATTTCATAACCCTCCACATGTAATTCATATTGTTTTATTTCTCAAAAATAGCATACGATAACAGAATTTATTATCTTGCAGTACCACATCCATTCAAAACTATCTTTTTGAGAAATGCTTGATACAAATATTAGACAAAGTCAGCCTCACCAGGGTAGCAAAAATGATTGAAAAATTTACTCCATATTAAGTTAAAAGCTAAATGGTGATTCTGACTGCCACAGCTGCTGTAAATCGGTAAATCATTCATACATTCTAATTGATTTTACTCATAGGAATATATACAGCTTTTAGTTATCTATCGAGCATAAACTTTCCCGACTTCCCTTGATTTGGATGATCCGCAACTTGGACAACTATTACCACCGCACTGCTTGCAGTATATTTTATTGCACCCTCCACATTTGTAAACTGGAAAAAATTACTTGAAATAGCTTTTTTTGCTTTTCTTCCACAATTCGGTAACTTTGAATAAGTCGACATTTTTCCTCCTCTTATTAAAATCTCTTAAACTTACATTTTACTTTAAATTAAAATTAATCATTCCAATTATGAATTTTCAAATTGATTCCCTCAAAAGCCTTATTTATAAATTCATCTTGGGCAACAGGTTCTTTGGCAAACGAATCATGTGCACCGTCCTTTCCCAGTAAAAAGGAAACATTAAAGTAAAAAACCATGATTTAAATCTGTTCATGGAAACTTTTACCAATTTCTCTCTCAACGACAATAAGATACTCTCCTCTGTTGAATATCCCTTTTCGCTTTACTCGTAACACCTGATTTATATTTTTAGTTGGAATGAGCACCACTGATCCAAGAGGTTTTTCTTTGCGAAAAAAGCCTAGAAGAACATAACGAATCCATTTATGTTTTGTCATTAGTTCTTTAATTTTCTCAGCCTTGGCCAATCTTCAACCCATTTAATAATTTTCCAATAATTGGAAGTAAAAAATGCCTAAAGAAGTCTTGCTATAAGTTTAGTGAGAAGTGTGGGAATAAATAAAATTACAGATCTGATAAAAGACAATGGGGATAAAAGCAGACGTGGAATCGATAAAATTTGCTCAACAACCATCGAAATGAAATCACCTAAAAATGCAATTAGTGCTGTTGGTAATGAGAATATGACAAAAAAAGATCCGAGCTTTCCAGCGATTCTTTCTAATATTCTCTCTATTCCATCTCTAATCGCATACCAAGGCGTCAATAGAGCAGAGAACAAGGATAAATTGCAAAATGATTTTTTCCCAAATAGATGGTTTGGCATTCAAAATAAGCTGGCTTCTATCATGCCAAAAATAATATCCTTTTCCTTTTTTTGCGTTTTTTACTAATTGAAGTTCGCCGTCAACCCATTCGACGACACAGTCAGGTTGCTCGTTACTTATAATTTTTTCAGATTGCTTTTTTAACTCTATCCAATTAGGAAGATTAACATCCAACATCCTTTCTACTATACTTTGTGTTGTTAATTCTGTTTTGTTTTGGCTGATGAGAGACTTCTTTTTTTGCTTGTTTTGTTAAACCTTGCTCGGATTTAGAAGTTTCCATCCCTTCATTTTTATCAGACAATTGAGACTCCGAAACTTCTAATTCAACTTGTTTTTCTATACTCGGTCGGATTTTTAAGATTTCCATCTCTTTATCTTTTTCAGACAATTGAGGCTTTGAAACTTCTGATTTAACGTGTTTTAGCGCTTTATCTGCAGAGGTTTTAATAGTATTCAGTGCGTCTTTTGATAAATGTTCGTCTTTCATTTTTTTTGCTTTTGGCAAGACT
Organism: uncultured Desulfobacteraceae bacterium; assembly: GCA_942491115.1. Taxonomy (GTDB): domain Bacteria; phylum Desulfobacterota; class Desulfobacteria; order Desulfobacterales; family UBA5852; genus CALNZV01. The sequence goes on along the minus strand of CALNZV010000013.1, from coordinate 45,409 downwards.
TTTCTCTTTCAGATTCTTTACATCAATCCCTCCAGTCTTTGGCTTATTCATATTGTTAATTAGTATCTTATTTATCCTTGGGTATTCAAAACCATTGTCTATAAAAAATTATTAATCACAACACAAATTACCTTTACATGGAGTCGTTTGCGCAACTCAATTAGAAGTGTCCCTATTGACTATCCGATTTAATTGTACATTTTTCAATTATCACTTCTTCAGGCCTTAATATGCGGTCACGGTACATAAAGCCTTTTCTAACTATTTTGATAACTTTGTTGTCTGCTATATCTTCATTATTTGTGTTATGAACATCAATAGCTTTTTGAATTTTGGGGTCAAAGGCAGAAGATGAAGAACGAATGATTTTGATATCCCGCCTTTCTAATATTTCAATCAATTCAGTGCTTATTGATCCTATTGTTGAGGCAAAACTCGATTTTAAGTCACTATTTTCGTTTGAAAGCCCTTCCTCAATATTCTTTATCCTGTCATAAAACAAAATTAAATCAGTGAAAAGGGGACGCAAATTCTCAAATTCTTTATCTTTTTTTAAATTTTCCAAATCAGCATATAGCTGATCAAAAGCTTTTTCTTTGGTGCTATCATAGGTTAGTCTATCTGCAATGACTGAATTTAACCGAATTAACTCTTCAGAAAACGTCTTCAAGGATAAGTTAATATGCTCAAGAGGCTCACTATCAGAAGATTCTACCCCATCACCAGGCTGTTCATCTTCAGGTTGAATGTCCTCGAATTCGGAAACTTCTTCATCAAAATGTGGGACAGTATCTGAATCATCTTTATATCAGATACCGTGTTAAGTGGGGAAAGGATCTGATGATTTGTTTTTTGTCTCATCCATTTATCTGGCTCCTGATAGCATTAAGGAACATCTAATAAATCTCATTGAGTTATTCCCTGGTAACTTCTGTAATTCTTCTGTTAAAATCTCTGTGAAGATTTTATATTGGTTTATCGTAATAGTTTGATTGCCCTTTTTTGTTTTGTTTACAACTTGAATAAACTCTTTTATCAATAGATTAACCAAAGCGGATGCGCTAATTGGTGGGGTTTGGTTTTTAGCGTATGCCTTCAGTTCATCCAACACATCCCGTTCAATTGTAAAAGTTGAAGCTACTTTTCGATTAACTTTTTTAGGCATGTTTGAGACCTTTGCTTGAACACATAATATAATATATTATAATATAACATTTATACCTACCTATATTAAAAACCATGTGGGCATGTCAAGGAAAAAATGTTCAAAAATTCAAAAACATGTAACATATTGAAAAAAGAGAAAAAAACTGATCCATCGGCCAACACTATACAATGCTGACGCACCGGGCAGTAAGAGTTTAAAACAGCCAAATACCCTTTTCCCAGCTTCTCCTTCATACGTGGCACCAAAAAACCCTATCTGAAAGTGTTCAGCTTGTCCGAGCTGCGCATGGCGTTCTGGTAGGCTTTGTCGGCGGCCACCTTCTCCGGAATCTCGGCGCTGATGACCTCGTTTCAACTATTCATTAAAAAGACTCGGCAGGACCTTTCCAGAAAGCGGGCAAGGTTCTTAAACGCCTTGTCCAAAAGGTGAGCCATGGATACCTGTATTTCGTTTGTATCTGACCGGCCCGCCATTATCTATTCCCGATTCATTAATGTTCTCGTTCTAATTGCCACTATTAAGCAAGAAGTCATATTGTTTTCCCACCTACTGGCCCGCAGCATCACAAGATCATCATCTGTACCGTGCTGCAGGATATTCAGATGAGGCGAAAACGATACCGCATGTTCGGATGAGCTAAGGGCTAATCGGAAATGGAAAGACGCTCGGGTTCTCAAGCAAGCGAATATACGGCTGGACTCGATACAACATGACCTAACAGCACAACTCTTTCCATGTCTGATTTAGCCAATTCCATATCGCTGTTCCTGATTCATCCAAGTAAATGCGATCCGATTCGAGTCATCGATTATCCCCACCACCCTATTCCCCTCCTCCCCCCGGACGCCCTTCATATTTCTATATTCAATAGATCAGCCAGCACCAATCTCTCACTGAGGACAATTTGCCCCCCCTTTTTTTACCGCAGCACTTACCGTTGACACGGCTATGCCCAGGACCCTTGGACATGCGGGCACTTCGATGGTGCACCGGGTGTACGGCCGGTACATCCCCAATCTTACCCGCCAGGATGGGAGCGCTTTTGCGCGGCAGTATGCGAATCATGTGACCAAACTTCAGGACGCAAATGGTCACAATGTGGGACACAATCCGAAGAATACGGCGTCAAATCGCCTTCTACTGCCTGAATTTACTGATAGGTGAAATGGTGGAGGCGGCGGGAGTCGAACCTACGGTGGTCCTTACAGCCACAGGGGTTTGCAGTGGTTTACCGAATGTTTACTGAATGTACAGGGAATCATAACGGAAACATCTCTTGCAGAGCAGACATAAAATCCTCATTCTGTAATTCCGGCCGATAATAGGGGCTTTCCATCAATCGGATCATCCCCAAACGCTCCTGCGAGGAAAAATATTCAGAAACCAGGTTTCCAGCTTCTTTGGCGGAAGGATCATCTTTATATTGATCGCGCAAGTGGAGGGCGTACTCCCACTCCTTCTCTGTTGTGGTCGCCAGAATAGTATATAGATCCAATGCGTGGTAGCGACCGAACTCCTTGTTAGGATCCTCAAGCCTATCCCTAAAAGCGAAAAGTTTCATCATCGAAAACGTGTAGGGATGCGGCAGGAAGATTTCAGATTCCCAATCGTCACCAGAACTGAGGTTTCCAGACAACGCGATTGAGAGTAAGCCTTCTTCCAAGGTCAGCGCTTCGTCTACGGGGTGGGCATGGATCCCGACAGATGGCTTGGGGCGGGCTCGACGGGTGTCCGCTTTTACCCGAGTTCCCTGAAATCGACTTTGTGGACCGGTTAGAATATCAATCTTAATGCCGCCCACATCGGTGCCGTCAGGTCCAGGTTTAGCAAACTGGTATTTTTCAGCTCCAGGGACAACTTCATAGCCCAGCTCTTCAATGGCGCTTACCAGCGGTTTTAACTTTGATGATTCGATTAGCAACTCTGGTCGAAGGAACAAGTCGAGGTCGTTCGTGGATCGCGGCTCTGGCCATTGATTCAAAAGCGTTCTCATGTCCGATTTTCTAACATAATCGGTTTTAAGATAGATTCCGAAGCCACCGCCCGCGATGAGTCTAACATCTGAATCGTGCACTTTTTGCAGCAGGTCGAGCAATGCAGTTTGAAGGTCTATGATTCTGTTCATTCTTGTACCACTCCAGCATTATTCAAAATTAGGTCTTTTAATTGCTCGGCAGTTTCCTGGTCCCTCTTGTCGCCAGCCATCAGTTCCATATAAACCTGCAGCGGCGAGGTCCACCAGAAGCCGTCTTCTTGCCGGGCATCGAAATAGACCGTTTCATCATCCGTTTCCAAAAGCTCAAGGTTCGGGAATCGATCCGACTGGCTCCCGGGTAACTTTTTAAGCAGCATCTCCACTTTAGGACAGTATACAGTCAGTAGATCTCCCCGCTGCATCACAGTGTATCGTGTGACAGAGGAGGTCCCTGATGCGATTAGGGGCAACTCCAATTGCTGTGATTGTTCAGATAGCAATTTCAAAATCGACTTGTTGTTTTCCGAAATTTTAAGGCGAATCCGTTTCTTTACGACAGGTGGACTATAATTTTCACTTAATTTTTCCAACAATTTATCGGGCTGTAGGAGACGAATGGTTTCAGCGCGCGTGACGATTAGATCATCCACCATCGTTTTCAGAACCTTCGATACGGTTGAAAGGCTCATCGGTTTTTTGACCCAACGGTTCACCAGGAGATTTCGTTGGTTAATTGTGGCGCGGATATCTTGAACAGATTGGTAGTCGGAATATACGAAGAATCCTCGTCCCACCATCGAACTGTTTTTTCGGTAAATATTTTTAATAGCAGCTGATGAGGGGAAACGGTTCTTGCCTCCACTTCGAAATACGCTAAATGTTCCCGGTGAAACCACCACACCGTTGCCACACAGATCGATTCCGCTAATCCCGACCCTTTCCAACTCTTTAAGATGCAGTTCACTTAAAAACGGCATCATAAGCATTGGGAAAACGTTCTTGGGAAGAGGCAGGGATTTCAGATAATTAATGCTATTCTGAAAAAATTTAGGGGTCGAAAGGGCTTTACATTCTACAGCGAATCTCGCTGATTTTCGTTTCCATTTTGCCTCAATATATGCATCAACACGTTTGTCTTCCCAAACATTGAGCTGGTCTTCTAAAAGGCGAAAAGTCAGGGGCGGCAACTGGACCTCACCTTGCCGGAGCTGATAAAGCATTTCTTTTTCTGTTGGCATTTTCCTATTCCTATCTATTTTCTTGATCAAGAAAATAAACAATTTCAGGAAAATAATCAAGCAAAATATTGATGGCTAATCGAATTAATGTAGAAACGGGCTTTACCTCATCCAAACTTGCGAGCTTATATTTAAGCAATTTAAATTATTAATATTTCTATAAATTATATCACTGGTGTCCGGTTAAGAACCAAATAAATTCAGTTGGATATGCGGACTAGTAATTTGGTTTTGGTAATCGCCCTCTGTGAAGGCCCATGAAATCTGGATTTTCTCAAAGAGAGTAATGCTTAAAATCTGTAAAATTGTGTAGAGGCTCTGCTCAAGCTTCAGGCGCTTTTTCATGATGGCCACCAAAACATACACCGAGATCGCGGTCCAGATTTGCGTTTTGACGGCGGTTTCCGAAATGCCGAAAAATGATTTTATCCGCAGATGCTGTTTGATCCATTTGAAGAACAGCTCCACTTGCCAGCGACTCTTATACAGGTCGGCAATGGTTATGGCGTCCAATTCGAAGTGATTGGTCAGAAAGGTTAACCTCTTTCCGGTTTCGCTGTCATGGTATTTGATCCGTCGCAGCTTTTCGGGAAAGGCGGTTGCTGATTTGGCCACGACTGGACGAACTGTCTGGTCACAAATAACCCCGGTGGATTTGTCCACAGGAGCTGAATACAGTCGTCGCAGCTGAGTATTGGCCTTGGCCCTGAGAATGAAAAAGGCCAAACCTCGATGCATGCGAAATAGTCTTTCAAAATCAAGATAGGCACGATCCATCACGTAAATGGACCCTGGTTCAGGAAGCAGCTCATCAAGAATGTTGACGTCATGCAGCTTGGCATCCGTGATGGACACAAATGAGGGAATATTGCCCCTCAGATCAAGCAGGGCGTGCATCTTGATGCCGCTTTTGGTCGATCGAAACCGTGCCCAGGGAAACAGAGAGCGGCACAAGTCAATGGTCGAGGCATCCAAAGCGTACACTGTCTCTTGGAGTTGGAGGCCAAAGTCGTCTTCAGCGTACAGCTTCCGTGCTTGGGCGATCAGCACTTGCGCAAAGTCGCAGTAAATCCGCCAATCTCGTTTTTCGTTGGCATCGGCCAGAGTGCTTTTGGCAACCTTACTCTGAATACCGACGTGGTGGAGCTTGTTCTGCATTGCGCGTAAACATAAAACCGTATCGCGAAGACTATCTCGGTAAGTCAGCTGGGCAAACGCCATGCAGAGAAACTGTTCATAGCAAGTCAAAGATCGTATTCGGTAATTGCCATTGTAACGCTTGACACAGGTACGGAAACTCTTCTTGGGAAGAAAATCTAATAGCTGTGAAAAAACGATTCGCCCTTGATACATCCTGTCCTCCCCTCGCAAATTTGTCCTGCGAAGGGATCTATGAGGCTATCGTTCCGAAATCAAGAGGTTGCCCACTAAAAAGTGGTGCTTTTATGTTTAATTACAGAAACTTCTGACACTTTGAAGCCGGTTTAACCGGACACCAGTGAAATTATATCATTATAGTTTAGAATCATTATATAAATATATCCATGCTGATGTAGCGCATTATAATTGGTCACTATTCTGATAGGTTAGATTTGGAATTCTAATTAAGTGGCGGTGATAAGGTGTAAAAGTCAAAAACCTACCGGACAGTTCGTCCTCTCAGATTTGTGATGTTGGTGAAGGAGAGGGACGCCCTTCATATTTCTATATTCAATAGATCAGCCAGCACCAATCTCTCACTGAGGACAATTTGCCCCCCTTTTTTTTACCGCAGCACTTACCGTTGACACGGCTATGCCCAGGCCCCTTGGACATGCGGGCACTTCGATGGTGCACCGGGTGTACGGCCGGTAAATCCCCAATCTTACCCGCCAGGATGGGAGCGCTTTTGCGCGGCAGTATGCGAATCATGTGACCAAACTTCAGGACGCAAATGGTCACAATGTGGGACACAATCCGAAGAATACGGCGTCAAATCGCCTTCTACTGCCTGAATTTACTGATAGGTGAAATGGTGGAGGCGGCGGGAGTCGAACCCGCGTCCGAAAATATTCCACAGCGGCGTCTACATACATATCCCAAATTTTGGTTTTCGTCCGTCGGCTCGCCTTTGGGCGGGCTCTCCGACAGCTTATTCCGGCTTAGATCTCACTGCTGACTTGCCGGTCAACGGACAGCAGCCAGCCTGCTAGTCGACGCCCTTTCCGGACCCGCAGGCAAAACCCGGAAGGACGCTGGCTTAAGCAGCCAGGGCGTAGTTATAATCGTCTGCGATTATATTTTTTACCTGTCGTTTTACGAGCGGACAGGAGAGCTCGGTATGCAGCCGGTGCTTCTATATCCCCGTCGAAGCCTGGTCGCCCCCATGGGTGAAGCGGTAACGCAGACACCTATATAATAGATCTTCTGCCGAGAATTGTCCATGATTCATTTGGTTTCAGGGGCATTCGTCACCCAATCCTTCCCCATGGACTCACCGTCATCGAGTGGCTCCCGCCTGTCCTCATATTGGGTCTCCCGAGTCCTTGATCTCAGTCGGTCCTTGACCAGCGGGTATAGATCTGGAATAGATAAACCGGTAAATCCGATACGCCTTGTTACATAAACGGATATCGATAGCGATCCATCACGGCCTTAACGGATATGTGCTGATTGCCGATGGTTGATCGGTGAGATCGACTGCCCACCCTATTGCTGTTGGGGAATTTTCTGAATATGCCCGAAAAACTCAACGACATACTTAGTACATTAGCCGCCGACAATGCGCTTCAACAGGGGGATCCGGTTGCTGCCAATCGGGTTGTCCTCAAGCAGTCCGCGGATGCCTTGGGCGTCAAAATGGCCTCTCTTCGCTTTTTCAGCAAGGACCGTCTGATCATGCGATGCATGGAGCTGTACGAGCATCCGTCCAAATGGCGAAAGGGGGCCCCGGACTTCAAGACGGGTGAAATGCCCCGGTTTTTTCTTGCTGTTGAAAATGGGGCGGTCATGGCCGTCAACGATGCCGAAAACGACCGGCGAAGCGAAGAGCTGTTCGACCGCATCCTTCAGATCCGAGACATCGTGAGTGTGCTGGTGGCTCCGGTGCGCATTCTCGGAGATTTAGTGGGAATCGTTATTTTCAAGCATGAGGGTGAAAAACGGGAGTGGACCCAGGAGGAAAGAAACTTTGCCGGAGACATTGGGCAGCTGTCCGCCCAGGTGCTCATCAACGCCAAGCGCATGCGGGTCGAGGAGAAGCTCCGGCAGTACCGCGGTCGGCTTGAGACCCTGGTGGAACAGCGGACCACCCAGCTTGCCCAGGCCAATACCAGTCTGAAGCGGGAAATGGCTCTGCGAGAGCAATCGGAGAGTGCCTTCCGGGAGAGCGAAGAGCGCTACCGGAAACTTTACATGGACGCTCCGATCGGTATTTTTCAAACCGACATCTCCCCCGAGGCGGGGCGCGTCCTCGATGTCAATCCCGCCTTTGCCAAAATGTTGGGATACGCCTCGACGGTGGAACTGCTGGACACCATCAACCAGTCCAGCATCGTCGACACCATTTTCGCCGAGCCCGTGGAAAAGCACCTAAAGGTGATCGACGAGGTGTTGAAGACCAAAGGCTGGTATGTTTACGAGCAACTCTACAGACGAAAGAACAAGAGCATCATGATTGCCCGCCAGCGGGTCAGGGCTGTGCGCGACAGCGAGGAGAAGCCGCTCTTCCTGGAAGGACTTGCCGAAGACATCACCCAGGAGCGGCTGGCCGAGCAGAAAGCCAAACAGCTTCAGGCCAAGCTCTTGGATTCCCAGAAGCGGGAGGCCATCGGGATTTTGGCCGGTGGCATCGCCCACGACTTCAACAACCTTTTGAGCCCCATCATTGGCTTTGCCGAGCTTGTGGGCCGCCAGTTGCCTGAGGACAGCAAGCAGCGGGCGCAAATCGACCACATCCTGACCGCCGCCGGCAGGGCCCGGGATCTGGCACGGCAGATCCTTGCCTTCAGCCACAAGGGGAAACAGGAGCGGCGCCCCGTTCTGGTCCAAAGCCTGATCGAGGAGGCGGTTCAACTGCTGCGCCACAGCCTTCCCGCCACCGTGGAGATCCGGACCCATATCGACGAGTTTTGCGATCCGGTTCTGGTGGATCCTTCACAGATTCAACAGGTTATCATGAATCTTGGCACCAATGCCTACCATGCCATGAAGGAGGACGGAGGGGTTCTGGATATCCGGATGCGCGCCTACGAGCAGGCGTCGGAACCCTTCACCGGATTCCCGGATGCCGGCCCCGGGCCTTATGTGGAGATTTCAGTGGCCGACACCGGCGTCGGCGTCGACCCAGCACTGATCGAAAAGGTCTTTGATCCCTATTTTACCACCAAGGCGGCGGGAGAGGGAACCGGGCTGGGGTTGTCCATGGTGCACGGCATTGTTTCCAGTCACGGGGGAGCCATTGCCGTGGAGAGCAAAGCCGGCCGGGGCACCACCTTCCGCGTCTATATCCCACGGCTCACCTCGGAGTCCGAAGATGTGCTGGAGAGTGTGGAGGAAACCATCTTCCTCGGGGAGCGACAGCGGATACTGGTGGTGGACGACGAGGATCAGATTCTGGAAATGCTTCAAGAGATGCTGGAGTTCTGCAACTACGACGTGATCAAGACGCCGGGAGCCGAGGAGGCCCTGAGCGCCGTCAAGTCCTCCCCCGAAGGAATCGACCTGGTGATCACGGATTTGACGATGCCGGGGATGACGGGGGTTCAGCTGGCAAAGGAGATCGCCGGGATCCGGCCGGAGATGCCGATCATCCTCTGCACCGGGTTCAGCGATGCCCTCAACGAAGCCCAGGTCAAGGACGCCAGCATCCGAAAGCTCCTTTTAAAACCTATCGGGATGAAGGCCCTTACCACTGCCATCCGGGAGGTTCTGGGGGAAGAACGGGAAGAAACCGGAAACGGTTCGGTGGAAGACAAGAGCTGAAGGCCTTTTGAACGGCCTTCGGCTGCCCCTGTCCGGAGGTCCGATCCCCATGAATCGGTTGCCGGAATCAGGTATACCGGCGCCGCTCCCGGGCAAGCTCCCGATCCTGGTCGCGCTGACGGATGGCATCCCGCTTGTCGTGCTTTTTCTTTCCCTTCACCAGGCCCAGCAGCACCTTTGCTTTTCCCCTCTTGAAATAGAGACGCAAGGGCACCAGGGCATAGCCCATCTCGTTGACTTTGCCGAAGAGCTTTTTGATTTCCCGCCCGTGGAGGAGGAGTTTGCGCTGCCGTCGGGGGTCGTGATTGTTGTAGTAGGCAAAGGAGTAGGGGCTGATGTGCATGTTGATCACCCAGATTTCCCCGTTGATGATCCGGGCGTAGGCGTCCTTCAGGTTTGCCCTGCCGTCCCTGAGGGATTTGACCTCGGTCCCCTTGAGCACGATGCCCGCCTCAAAGGTGTCTTCGATGAAGTAGTCGTGCCGGGCTTTGCGGTTTTCCGCGATGATTTTGATGCCGTCGCTGCTCACGATGGTCTCCGGCCTCCGACATGTCCGGCCCCTAATGGGACAGGGCGTCTTCGATGGTCTTTCGGGTCATTTCGTTGATGGCCTCGGGCGTGTCCAGATCCAGGATGCGCTCGCAGAACTCCCGGGCGGCTTCGGCGGAGAGGGCGCGCACCATCTGCTTGACCAGAGGAATGGAAAAGGGGTTCATGCTCCACTCCTTGATACCCAGGCCCAGCAGCACCGGCACATGGAACGGCTCACCGGCCATCTCACCGCACATGGCTACCTGGATGCCCTTTCGGTGAGCCACGTCGGCCACATGTTTGAGCATGCGTATAATGGCGGGATTCAGAGGATCGTAGAGATAGGCGACGCTCTGGTTGCTTCGGTCGATGGCCAGGGTGTACTGAATGAGATCGTTGGTGCCGATGGAGAAGAAATCCACCAAGTCGGCCAGCCGATCCGCCATCACCACCGCCGATGGCACCTCGATCATGATCCCGATCTGGATGTGTCTGTTGTGGGGCAGGTTTTCCTTCTCGAGACTTTCCGCCGCGTCGTCCAGGTGCCGGATGGCGGTTACCACCTCGTTGATGTTGGAGATCATCGGAAAGAGAATGCGAACATTGCCGTAGGCCGCCGCCCGGAGGATCGCCCTCAACTGGGTGGCGAACACATCGGGATTTTTCAGGCAGTACCGAATGGCCCTCAGGCCCAATACGGGATTGGCTTCTTCCGCGTCGGCCCCATACCGCACGGCTTTGTCGCCGTTGATGTCCAGGGTGCGGATCGTCACCGCCCGCGGGGCCATCACCTCCACCACATCCTTGTACCTCTCGAAGAGCTCCGATTCCGTCGGAAACCCCGATCGACTCAGGTACTGAAATTCCGTCCGGTACAGGCCGATCCCGTCTCCCCCGTTGTCGATCACGGAGACCACTTCCTCGGGCAGCTCGATATTGCCCTGAACCAGCACGTCGACCCCGTCGACGGTTTTGGCCTCGACCTGGCTCTCCCTGGTGAGCTGGGCACGGTAGGCCTCGTATTGGTCCCGCTGCTCCTCGTAGTCGATGAGGGTCTGCTCTTCGGGGCTGACAATCACCAGTCCCTTGTTGCCGTCGACAATGATGATTTCGTCGTTTCTGATGGTGGCGGTGGCGTCTTCCAGGCCGAGCACCGCCGGGATATTCAGGGTCCGGGCGATGATTCCGGTGTGGGAGGTCTTTCCTCCCTTGTCGGTAATGAAGCCCATCACCCGGGAAAGCTGAATCTGGCTGGTATCGGCGGGAGACAGATCCCGGGCAACCAGGATAACCCGCTTGTCGATATCCGAAATCTTCTCGCCCTGAGAGCCCGTGAGCTTTCCCATCAGGCGGTTGGCCACATGGACGATATCGGATCCCCGCTCTTTGAGGTAGGTGTCCGGCATGCTGCGGAACATGGCCCTGATGCGTTCGACCACCTTTTTCAGGGCCCACTCGGCGTTGATGCGGTCGTTTTCGATGATCGAAATGGCACGCCCGTAGAGCATCTTGTCCTCGAGGAGGATGGCATGGGTTTCGAGGATGCCCGCATGCTCCTTGAGGCCGTCGGGGATGTTCTCGATCACCTTTTGAAGGTCGTTCCTTGCCGCCCGGGCGGCGATCTTGAACCGCTTGACCTCGGCCTTTACGTCCTTGGTTCCAATGTAATACTTCTCCACCACATCGACACCTTCCCGATCCACAAGGTAGGCCTTGCCGATGCAGATGCCGGGGGAGGCATTGATGCCGTGAATGCGCAGCTCTTTTTCATGGGAGTCGCTCATCGCTGCCAAACTATTCTCCAAATCCATCCTCCACCAGGCGGATGATTTCGTCCAAGATGTCCCTGTCGCGGCGATTACGGACCGTTACGGTGATGACCATGCCTTTGGCGCACCCCAAAGTCAGAATATCGATGATGCTGGTGGCATCCACCGGTTCGTCATTGCCGGCGATCCAGACAATGTCCTGCGCATTCTGGGCCAACTCGGCGATTTTCGCGGCGGATCGGGCATGGATACCCATCTCGTTGACCACGACCGTCTGCCGTGAGAGAATGTCAGGATCGACAGTATTCATTTTGTTAAGCCCATTCAGGGGAATTAGCATTTAAAACAAAACCATCTACATACATAAAACCAGTATTGATTGCAACATCTTAACGCCAGACGCCGACGGTGCATGCCAGGCTGTCGCCCGGGGCGACCAACGGATCGGGGGGAGAGATATGAGCATCGAAAAACAGTTCTTGATCGACGATTTTAAGATGGGTGAATCCTGGCGGTTGTTCAAGATCATGGGTGAATTTGTCGAGGGGGTGGAGGCCCTCCACAATCTCGGGCCGGCGGTAAGCATCTTCGGCTCTGCCAGAACCCCTCCGGAGGATCCGGTCTACAAGGCCGCCGAGTCGATTGCCGCGCAATTTGCCCAGGAAAACTTTGCAGTGATTACCGGGGGGGGCGGCGGGATCATGGAAGCCGCCAACAAAGGGGCGGCAGAGGCTGGGGGCACCTCGGTGGGCCTCAATATCAACCTGCCCTTTGAGCAGGTCCCCAATCCCTACGCCACGATTACCGTCAATTTTCATTATTTTTTCATCCGGAAGGTCATGTTCGTGAAATATGCCATGGCCTATGTGATCATGCCCGGTGGATTCGGCACTCTGGATGAGCTCTTCGAGGCGGTGACCCTGATCCAGACCCACCGGATCAAGCCTCTGCCCGTCATCCTGTTCGGCTCCGGGTACTGGTCGGGCCTGGTGGAATGGATACGATCCCAGCTTCTCAGCGAAAAACGGATCTCTCCAGAGGATATGGATATCATTCAGGTTCTTGACGATCCGGAGGAGATCGTCAAAACGGTCAAGCGGGTAGTCATCCTCTGATCCGGCTTTCCGGGGCGGCGATGCCCCGCCATTCGGGAAACGGCTTATTTACTCAAGGGTTCAAATATAGTAATCGAATATTGATTAGCCCGAATATGTCATGACAATGTTTTCTAAATGTCAAAATGATATATGATATTTTATGTTTAGCGCCTGTTTCGGTACCAGAGCCCCGGGAGCCGTTTGTCCCCCGGCGGAATGGCAGAAACCCCCCAAAAATAGCCCCCCTGGGGGCGCGTCGGAGGCTTCCATATGCGGCGTGATCAAGGGCTTGCAGTACCAACGGTCGGCGGCGCCCTTTTGAATGCCTGGCTGATGAACGCCGCCAACACGTGACATATCCGGGCTAACGGCATTGGATTACGGTCGGCACTCCGTGGAAACCCGGAGAAAAACCCAATGATTCGGCTGCGATCCCTCGATTGACTTTTTCCCTTGACCAAATAGAAGATATCTTATAGAGACATTTACACCAAATGAATCTTGTTCATATAATAAAAACTTACCCTAAAGAATGTGGGGGCTAAAAGCGATCGACCCACTGACCCTTTTCGAACAGATGCGGAGGAAGGAGCTCTGGCCGGTTGCCCGCCGTGTTCAGGGCTTCTTTTGACTGGCTGCTTTCCTGTCGAAACGGGCAGGGAATCCCCGATGCCCCAAACAACCGTTCGGTAGGTCCATGGACACCACCCTGACGATTTCTGATACGACCCTGGATTTTGGCGGACTTCGTGCTCTCAACCGTGTCACCATGACCATCGAGCCGGGTCTGATCACCTCTGTCATCGGCCCCAATGGGGCCGGGAAAACCAGTCTGCTCAACTGTATCTCCGGTTTCTATCACCCCACCAAGGGGGAAATCCGCTACGGCGACCGCCGGCTTACCCATGCATCCCCCCACCAGGTCTCCATCATGGGCATTGCCCGTGCCTTCCAGAACATCGAGCTCTTCAGGGGAATGACGGTCCTGGACAACCTTCTTTTGGCCCGTCACACGAAGTTGAACTACCATTTCTTCTCGGCCCTCATTTATGTGGGAAAGGCGGCCCGTCTGGAGGCTGAAAACCGCGCCTCGGTCGAGGACGTCATCGATTTCATGGAGTTAGAGCCCTATCGGAAAAAGACGGTCGGCAGTCTGAGCTACGGGGTTCAGAAGCGGGTCGAGGTGGCCCGGGCCCTGACCCTCTCGCCGCAATTACTCCTTCTCGACGAGCCAATGGCCGGCATGAACATCGAAGAAAAGGAGGACATGGTCCGCTTCATCATCGACATCCAGAAGGAGCGACAGGTGTCGGTCGTGCTCGTGGAGCACGACCTGGGGGTGGTGATGGACATTTCCGACCGCATTTACGTTCTGGATTTCGGGGAGTTGATCGGTTCGGGCAAACCGGCCGAGGTGGCCGCCGATCCCAAAGTGATCGAAGCCTATATCGGGGAAGACCATTGAGTTCAGCACACAGCGACGCCTTGTTGAAGATGAGCATCCCCCAGCTTCTCCGCTGGCGGGTCCAGACCTCCGGAGCGAAGGTGGCCCTGAGGGAGAAGGATTTCGGCTACTGGAAGTGCTACTCCTGGAAGTCCTACTATGACCATGTCCGGAAGGTGGCCCTGGGCCTCGAGAAGATCGGTTTCGAGCGAGGGGAAAAACTCGTCCTGATTGGCGACAACATCCCGGAGCTGTTCTTCATGGCCATCGGAGCCCAGGCCATGGGCGGCGTGTCCGCGGGGATCTACCAGACAAGCCTTCCCAACGAAATCGCTGATCTGATCAATTACATGGAAATCAGCATGGTGTTCTGCAACGACCAGGAACAGGTGGACAAACTGCTGGAGATCCGGGACCGCATCCCCCGGGTCAAGCGGGTCATCTTCGAAGATCCCAGAGGCATGAGAAGCTACCGCGCCGACGACTGGTTTTTGCCCATCTCCGAGCTCTACCGGCTGGGAGACGACGCCCACGAGGCGGATCCCGACCGATTCGAGGCCCTGGTCGACCAGGGGGCGCCGGACGACGTCTGCCACCTCTGCCTCACATCGGGGACCACCGGGCTCTCCAAGGGGGCGATGATGACCCACCGAAACTACATCAACATGGGCATCCAGATCACCCGGGTGGACCCCCTGGAGGAGACCGACGAATACCTGTCCTTTCTGCCCTTTGCCTGGATCGGGGAGCAGATGAACTCTTTCGGCGTGGCCCTGGCCACCGGGATCACCATCAACTTTCCGGAGGCCGTGGAGACGGCCATGGACGACCTGAAGGAAATCGGGCCCCATTTCATGTTCGGCGCCCCGCGGATCTACGAGACGATCCGCTCCCAGATTTGGCTCAAGATCGACGAGTCCTACCGGCTGAACCGCTGGGTCTACAACGCCTTTATCAAGATCGGCGAGCGGGCCGCCCGATTCCGCATGGCCGGCCGGCGGATGCCGCTGTCCCTGGCCGTTCTGGCCTGGATGGGAAAGGCGATGGTGCTCCGCCCCCTGATCAACCAGATCGGCCTGCTTCGCCTCAGGCGAGCCTACACCGGGGGGGCGGCGTTGGGTCCGGAGCTATTCACCTTCTATCAGGCCATCGGCGTCAATCTCAAACAGATCTACGGACAGACCGAGATTACCGGGATTGCCTATATGCACCGGGACGGCGACGTCCGCCCGGACACGGTCGGGAAACCCCTGCCGGAAACCGAATGCCGGATCTCGGAGTCCGGAGAGATTCTTTCTCGCTCACCCTCGGTTTGCGCGGGGTATTTCAAGCTGCCCGATAAAACCGAAGAACTGCTCGAGGGGGGATGGCTCCACTCCGGGGATGCCGGGATTATCGACGACCAGGGGCATCTGGTGGTGATCGACCGGGTTTCAGACGTCATGCACAACCGGCAGGGAGAGATGTTCAGCCCCATGTTTTTGGAGAACAAGCTCAAGTTCAGCCCCTACATCAAGGAGGCGGTCATCTTCGGCAATCAGCAGGACTACGTGAGCGCCCTCATCAACATCGATCCCATTATCGTGGGGAAATGGGCCGAGGACCGGGGCATCTCCTTCACCACTTTCATGGACTTGTCGAACAAGCCGGAGGTGGCCGAACTCATCGAAACGGAAGTCCGGGAGATCAACCGCCATGTGGAGAAGCCCCACTACCGCATCTGCCGGTTCGCCATCCTCTACAAGATGCTGGATGTGGACGACGGGGAACTCACCAAGACCGGGAAGATCCGGCGCGACTTCGTTCGAGAAAAATATGCGGAGTTCTACGAGGCCCTCTATGACGAGGGTGTCGCGGAGAAGACGGTGAGCGCCGTCTACCAATACCAGGACGGTCAGACCACCTCGGTGGAGACCACCATGAAGTTCTACACCATGGAAGCGCAGCCATGAGCTATTTTTTTCAGCTGGTCGTCAGCGGCGTCGTCGTCGGGTCCATCTATGCATTGTCGGCCCTGGGCTTCGTGCTCATCTACAAGTCGAGCCGGGTGCTCAACATCGCTCACGGCCAGATCATCGCCGCCGGTGCCTTCATCACCTATGCCCTCACCGTGTGGGCCGGCATCCCGATCGTCATCGCTTTCGTGATGAGTCTCGTGATCACATTTTTTCTGGCCATGAGCGTCGAGCGGGTGTTCCTGAGGCGCCTCATCGGCGAACCGATCATTTCCGTCATCATGGTGACCATCGGATTGATGTCCATTATCGATGGTCTGATCTACCTCACGCCCTTCGGAACCGAGAATTATTCCTTCCCCGTGTTTCTCCCCAACACACCCATCACCTTCGCCGGGGTATCCATTTCCTGGACCCAGCTGGTGGGGGTGGTGATCACCGGTATTCTGATTGCCGGCTTTTCCTGGTTTTTCAAGAAGTCGACGGTGGGCATTTCCATGCGGGCGGTATCGGACGATCAATTGGCTTCCATGTCCATCGGGATTTCCGTGCCCCGGGTCTTCGGACTGGCTTGGGCCACCGCAGGTCTATCCGCGGCGGCGGCCGGGGGCATCATCGGCAATATCACGGGGCTCAACTTCGAAACCCTTCACGCCTTCGGCATCACGGTGTTTCCCGTGGTGATCTTGGGCGGCCTCGACTCCATTTTCGGTGCGGTGGTAGCCGGCATCATCATGGGGCTCATCCAGCAGTTCGCCGCCGGCTACCTCGACGGCCACTGGGGACTCAACGGCACGGCGGACGTGCTGCCCTACGTCATTTTGCTGATCATTCTACTGTTCAAGCCCCACGGGCTTTTCGGCATCCACGAAATCGAAAGAGTGTAGACCATGTCCGCAAATCGATGGCTGGCGACCGGTAATTTCTACACGAGCTACCTGGAGGAACAGCGGATTTTTTCCTCTCATTTGGACCGGCTCATCTTCACGCTGTTTCTCTCGTGCCTCTTCATCTGGCCCATGTTTATTGAACTCAGCAACAAGTACATGCTGGTGATCGACAACATTCTGATCGCCATCGTGGCGATCTACGGGTTGAACCTGGTCACGGGGTTCGCGGGGCTCATTTCCATCGGCCACGCCGCATTCGTGGGCGTCGGGGCCTACACACTGGCGTCGTTTTCCCAGGTGCTGGGTGACAGCCACGCCCTCATCACCCACGCATGGCCCCTGATGATCCTGGTTTCGGGAAGTGTTGGCGCCCTGTTCGGCGCCTTCGTGGGATTGCCGGCATTCCGCTTGAAACACCTCTACCTCGCCATCGCCACCCTTTCCTTCCAGATGATCTTTCAGTGGATCATCAACTTCATGAGTTTCTTCAACCAGGGTCAGACCATCTATATCGGTCGGGTATTCTGGCTCACCGGGGAGATTGGGCGCAAGAACCACTATTTTTTCTGGTACTACGTCATTTTGGCGGTCGTCGTCCTGCTGGGGTTTGCCGTTCGCAACCTGCTTCGGACCCGATACGGCCGGTGCCTCATCGCGGTCCGGGACAACGACCGGGCCGCCGATGCCATGGGCATGCACCCGGGGCTCACCAAGGTCTATGCCTTTGCCCTGGCCGGGTTTTTTGCCGGGGTAGCCGGCGCCCTGCACGCCTATCTGTATCGGGGCGTGGGGTTCGAGTCTTTTACCCTCACCCAGTCCATCTCTTACTTAGCCATGGCCATCGTCGGGGGGCTGGGTACCCTTGTGGGCTCCTTTTGCGGTCCGGCCGCCATCCGGCTGCTGGATCTTCAAGTGGAGCAGCTGGCCGAATTGACCGGAGCGCTCCTCCCGGCCATGACGAATTTGGCCACCGCGCTTCGGCCCCTGGCATTCGGTCTGGTGATCGTCCTGTTTTTAATGTTCGAGCCGAGGGGAATCGCCAACTGGTGGCGGATCATCCGGAGCTATCTTAAACTTTGGCCGTTTCGCTACTGACTGTCGTCCGGGAACGTGTATCGATCTTCTCGATTCATTTACCACAAACAGACAAACTTAAATACCAAGGGGGGGAAATGAAAAAGACAAGTATCATTGCTTTAATCCTTTTGATGGCCTTTACAGTGGTTTTTGCACTCTCCTGCGCCAAGGAAGAAGAAAAACCGGCGGTAGAAGTAAAAAAAGAAGAGGTCATGAAGGCGGAGGCCGCCCCCCAGGTTTATAAACTGGGCTTGTCGCTGGCGATCACCGGGCCGACCTCCGACGCCGGTAATCCCTATTCCAAGGGTGTGGAGGATTACATCCGCTATGTTAACGAGACCAAGATTCTGGGTGAAGACTCGATCGAGTGTTTCATTCGTGACGATCAGTACAAGA
The DNA here is from genome assembly GCA_942491115.1 of uncultured Desulfobacteraceae bacterium. Lineage (GTDB taxonomy): Bacteria > Desulfobacterota > Desulfobacteria > Desulfobacterales > UBA5852 > CALNZV01. The sequence goes on along the minus strand of CALNZV010000013.1, from coordinate 26,907 downwards.
CCGACGTCACCAAACGCAATTTTGAAGATTTTCTGGCCGAAGGGATTGTCTTTTATCTCAACTATTCCACCGGCAGCACCCTGGGGTTGAAACGCGATTTCGAAGAGGAAAAAATGCCCGTAATCCCGGCCTCGTTTCATGCTGGCAACCTTGATGACTCCAACTACATTTTCCTGCCAATCGCTTCCTATTCCAAGCAGATGATCGGGCTGGCCGAATATGTGGCCAATAACCACAACGGCGACAAGCCCAAAGTGGCGCTCTTCATCCATCCCTCGGCCTTTGGCCGCGGTCCGGTGGAAGATACCAAGAAGGCGGTGGAAAAGGGCCTCAACATTGATATCGTCGAAGTGGTCGAACATGGCAAGGACCTCGACAACACCGCCACCCTGCAGCGCCTGAAAGACGAGGGCGTTCAGTACATCATCTGCCATACGGTGCAGTCGCCGGTGGCCACGCTGATCAAGGATGCCGAGCGGCAGGGGATGATCGCCGGCGAATTCGGCGAGCCGGACAAAATTACCTTTCTGGGCGCCCATTACACCGGCGGCAATGACCTGATTGCCCTGGCCGGGTCCGCCGCCAATAACTATTACTGGAGCACGTCCTACACGTTGACCTCGGAGGCAGGCCCGGGAACGAATGCGCAGCTCGATCTGGCCAAACGCTACGGGCGCGATGAAAAAGCTGCCAACTCGCACAATTACTCAAACGGCGTGATGGTGGCCCAGATCGCGACGGAAATTCTGCGCCGCGCCAAAGCCGCCGGCAAACCCATCACACGGGAGTCGCTCTATGAAGAGATGCTGGCCATGAACGGTTACAATGCCTTTTACCCGCTGACGACCGTGGGGCCGGTAACCTACTCCCAGACGGACAAGGAAGGGGTGGATGAACTCCAGATCTACCGGGTTGAAGACGGCGTATTCCGCGCGGTCGACACACCGTTTATGCCCGAATTCGCTATGAAGATGTAAACGTCTAATGCCACCGTCGGGACGTTCACCCCGGCGGTGGATGCTTCCTACGCCGATCGATCGCCACGCATGACTGAGAGGGACTTCGATGGACGTTGCGCAAACCAATGGCAACCTGCTGGAAGTCAACAACATCGAGGTGGTCTACAACGACATCATCCAGGTGCTCCGTGGGGTCAGCCTGTCGGTGAAAAAGGGCGATATCGTTGCGCTCCTGGGCACCAACGGCGCTGGGAAAACCACCACCTTGAGAGCGATCAGCGGTCTGCTCAAACCCGAAAACGGGTTCATCCGGGACGGCTATATCAAGTTCGACGGCGAAGATGTCACCAATCAGCTGGGGACCCAGGTGGTGCGGCTGGGAGCGGTTATGGTTCCCGAGGGGCGTCGGGTCTTCAAGCACCTGACCGTGGACGAGAACATCCGGGTGGGCTCCATCTCCCGAAAGGACGGGGCCCAAAACATCCGAAGCGACCACGAGACCATGTACCGACATTTCCCGCGCCTCGGGGACATCACCCACCGGCTGGCCGGCTATTGCTCGGGGGGCGAGCAGCAGATGATCGCCATTGCCCGGGCCCTGATGGCCAAACCCAAGATGCTGATGCTGGACGAGCCGTCTTTAGGACTCGCCCCCCTCTTGGTTCGGGAGATCTTCAACAACGTCCAGCTGATCAACCGGGACCTGTATACGACCATTTTGGTCGTCGAGCAGAATGCAAAGATCGCCCTTGAAATCGCCGACTACGCCTACATCATGGAGTCGGGTAAGATCGTTCTGGAGGGACTCTGCAAGGAATTGAAGGACAATCCGGATGTCAAGGAGTTCTACATGGGGGTGACCCGGGGCGGGGGGCGAAAGTCCTTCAAGGAAGTGAAATCCTACAAGCGCCGGAAGCGATGGATGTAAATACCTGTTTTAAAGGGACGCCTAACGATTGAGAGCGGGGTCGCGCCCCGGATCGTCATGGTCACCACCTCATCGGTTGCTCCGCGGCCTCGCCGGATGGCCCCTTGCTCTCATCCGCCGTCCGCACCCTGAAAACCGTATTTGGGAGATGAGTCGACCCGCAAATGCATGTGAATCGATCGGTTTCCGCAGATCTTACGGACGCGAGAAATGGCCATGAAGATACTGGTGGGATACAACGGTACCGCCCCCGCCCGTGCGGCCCTTGATTTGGCCCTTCGGCATGCCCGGTCCTTGGGGGCCGGGATCGTTGTCGTGACCTCCGCCGTCGGGGGGATGGGAGAGTCGGAAGGCGACATCAGCCAGATGGCCGGTATCCTCTCCGAGGCCCGCCGGCAGGTCGAGGCCGCGGGTGCGACATGCGAGGTTCGGGAGTTGATACGGGGGATGTCACCGGGGGAGGATCTGGTCGCTTTTGCCGCAGAAAACGCCGTGGACCTCATCTACGTTGGGGTGGAAAAACGCTCGAAGGTGCAGAAGATGATTCTTGGCTCCAATGCCCAGTACGTCATTTTAAACGCCCCTTGCCCGGTAATGACCGTCAAATCGGAGTAGCGCCGCCTCCCTTCCTCAGGCGTTTCACCGGCAGCACACCCGATGCCCCTGTTGACGGCTTGCCGCCCGGGGTGTGATGTCCCTTATCCCCAGGAGACGGCGCCGGACACCCTGGCCCTTAGATCGCTGCGGGCCAGGGCGTCAAGGGTGGCCTCGAGCCGCTCCCAGAGCCCGTCCCCAGAGGTGAAACGACCGCCGGCCCCAACGGGGCGGATCGCCTCCAGTCTCTCTCGTTCTCTATCCATCTCCGTCAACATGTCATGAAGGCTTCGAAACAGGGGGAGGACTTCCTCCTTCTGGTGGCTGTTGAGTCTGTCCATATAGCCTATAGTGGCCCTCACCCTCGACTGCCATCGATCAATGGTTGCCTCGGTCTGACGGCAGGTGTTGTTGGTATCCATATCGGTTTCCTCCACGGAGGACGGTTGCGTCGTCCCCCGTTCAAGATCGGTTTTTGTGTGTGGTACCGGATCAGGCGGCACCCATACCAAAAAACCTAACGGCAATCGACGGACTGTCAAACCCCGGCCGGTGGATGTGAAGGGCGGCAAGGTCGATGGGAATGCTTGAGAGACAGGTCACGGGAAAGATCGCCGACAAGACCGATCGTTTCCATTTGCATCAGGGCGTGATGTCCCGGACAAATGCCTTTCGGGCCAGCTCCGGTGGAAGGCGGTCACGGGTTTCCTCGGCTTCTTCAAGAGCCCCATAGGGCCCCAGGATCACGCGGTGCCATTGATCCTCCATAACCTCGACCGTCTCGAGGTAGGCCGGGTGACCGATATCCCGGAGCTGCCGAAGGGTGTCCTCCGCCCTCAGTCGGTCTGAAAAGGCATGGACCTGAAGTTCGTAGCGCCGTTCGGGAGGATCGGCCGATCGGGTGAGGGGAATCCGCCCCACCACATACCGGGACAAGTCATCCACGATGCGGATTTTGTTGCGGTCCCGGAGATGGTAGCCGCTGCGGAGGCTGATAAGGGGGATTTCAAGGGGGCTGAAGGGCAAGCCACCTTCAGTGATATCGGCCTGGTGGCGGTCGTTCCAGATCCAGCGGCCGGTGCTGACGTCCCAGATCTTGATGCCGACGTCGATGGTCATCTGGGAAAAGACCCCGGCAAAGACCCTGTGAAAGGACAGCACCTCACCGGTCATGATCAGGTCGGCGCCAATACGTCGCCCCAGGGCCTTGATGGCGTCTGGATCCTCACTGTCGAGCCGGTCGGCACCCATCCGAGCATCGACCACCGAAAGCTCGATGTCCCGAAAGGGGCGGGCACTCAGGTGGCTGTAAATGCTGGCCCGAACGAGGACGGCAAGGCCCGATTCCCCAGTGCGGTCTTTGAAAGGCAAAATGGCGATCCTGGGGGTGGAGAGTCCCTTCACCGGATCGGCCCTTGGGGGAGGAGGGGCGATACGACCCGGGCCGCAGCCGGCAATCAACCAGATCCAGACGAGAATCAACCCCGCCCGGCGGATGCCCCCGGATCGGCGGGACGCCCGACGGTCTTGCTCGTTTCTCATGGTCATGGGTATCGAATCCACTATGACAGACATGGGGGCCGGGAAGTCGGCGACGATCCCACCGGCGGCCGCCCGCGGAATAATTGACTCGTGGCGGGAGATCACGTATAGTGACGCCATCGACCCCCATGTGTCAATTCGCCCCCGCGAATCGGCCCCCCCCGATGGAAACGGAGCCCCAGATGGTGAGAACGGAAATCTCTCTATTCCTGAAGAATGTTCCCGGCGAGCTGGGAACGTTGTCGTCCATGCTGGCCGAAAACGGCATCAATATCGACGCGCTGACCATCCAGGACGCCTCGAGCTATGTGCAGGACCTGTTTAAAGCCCGGGGGAAATCCCTCAAACGGATCGCCTCCGCGGCAAGCTACAATTCCATGCGGAAAGACTCCGCCGAATTCGCTCTGATTCGGATTCTGGTCAACGACACCGACAAGGCTGTCGATCTGCTGTCCCGAAACGACTATCTCTTCGATATCATGCCGGTGATCGCCGTCCAACTGGACAACAGGCCGGGAGAACTGGCCGCCATTACACGGAAATTCGGTGAGGAGGGGATCAACATCAACTATGTGTACGGGTCGGTCTCCTCAGAGGACGCCAAATGCCTCTTCGTTTTCTGCCCCGAGGATATCGATCTTGCGGCCAAGATCTTCAGCCCTCCCTCGCCTGACGCCCCGTAGCGGCCTCATTCGGTGGGTGCAGTCAACCGCCGTTTCGGGCCGCCCCCCATCCCTTCTCCGAATGCGATGACCCTTCCCTGCCATCCTCCCGGCAGGGGACAAAATCCGTTTTAAACTTTTCAATCGCCGTGCCGATAATGAGCGATGTAAGGGACGCCCGGCGCCACCCGACGGTGTCGCGTCAATGAAGCCGGCGAGGGCACCGGGGTCCTGGCTGATACCGGGGGGCCTTCAGGGCGCAGTGGATGAGGCTGCTGGGCCGTCCCCTCTATGATATGGAGAATACCCATGGCCCACATTCTGGTCGTTGACGACGAACCTCCCATTCGCACCATGATGCAGCACATTCTGGAGGCCAACGGCTACGAGTGCCGCACGGCCGAAAATGCCAGTCACGCCAGGGAGTTGCTTCACGAAACCCAAGCGGACCTCATGCTCTGCGACATCAATATGCCCGGCGAGTCCGGCATGGATTTTACCCGGTATGTGCTCTCGGAATTTCCCGATATCGCCACCATCATGGTGACGGCGGTGGGCGATCCCCTTATCGCTGAATCCATGCTGAAAATGGGAGTTTACGACTACATTATCAAGCCCATGGATCGCAATGGGCTGCTGATCAGTGTCGGCAACGCCATTCGCCGGCGGGAGCTGGAGATTTCCAACCGGGACTACCAGCGAAATCTGGAGCAGATGGTCAACGAAAGGACCTTGTCCCTCCAGGTGAGCATGCATAAGCTCGAATCCGCCATGGACGGGATCGTCAGGGCCATCGCCCACACCGTAGAAACCCGGGACCCATACACGGCGGGGCACCAGCGCCGGGTTGCGGATCTGGCCGCCTCCATTGCGGAAACGGTCCATCTGGACGTCGACCAGGTGGAGGCGGTCCGGATGGCCGCCACCATTCACGATCTGGGGAAAATTGCCGTGCCGGCTGAAATTCTGAGCAAACCCAGCCGGCTGACCGCCAACGAATTCAACCTTATCAAAGAGCACCCCCAGGTGGGATACGACATTTTGAAGGACATCGAATTTCCCTATCCCATTGCCACTATTGTCATTCAGCACCATGAAAAAATGGACGGCAGCGGCTATCCCCTGGGCATATCGGGAAGCGAGATCCTTCCCGAAGCAAAAATTCTCACCATCGCCGACGTCGTGGAGGCAATGGCCTCCCACCGACCCTACCGGCCCGGCCTCGGTATCGACATGGCCCTGTCGGAGATCGAAAAGAACCAGGGAAAATACTATGATCAGGAAATGGCCGGGGCCTGTCTGTGCCTGTTCAGGGAACGAGGGTACGTGATGGACTGACCATGGGTGGCAGGTGAGGGGTGGGTGACGACAACCGGCGGCGCCGGGTTCGAATATTCGGGCTCGGCGCCGTGTCGTTTCCAGGGGGGCTCGACTACTCGAATCCGGGGTCAGGGTACCCGCTTGTCCTTTAGGATGTGATTGGCGATGACCACCCGCTGGATCTCACTGGTTCCTTCGTAGATCGTGAAGACCCTGGCATCCCGGTAGTAGCGTTCCACCGGATAATCGGTGGTGAATCCATAGCCGCCGTGGATCTGGATGGCCGTGGCCGTCAGCCGATTGACCATCTCTGAGGCAAAGAGTTTGGCCATGGATGCCTGTTTGGTGTATTTTTCCCCACGATCCTTCATGGCCGCTGCCGAGAGGGTCAGCTGCCGTGCCGCCTCGAGCTGGGTGGCCATATCGGCAATCATCCATCGAAGTCCCTGAAACTTACTGATTTTACGGCCGAACTGCTCTCGGCTCTTGGCATAGGCGACGGAGGCGTCCAGGGCGGCCTGGGCCACCCCGATGGACTGGGCGGCGATGCCGATACGCCCGCCGTCCAAGGCTTTCATGGCCAGACTGAAGCCGTCTCCCTCTTCTCCCAGCCGCTGGTCGGCCGGGATACGGCAGTCCTCGAAGATGAGGTCGGTCGTGTCCGAGGCTCTCAACCCCATCTTGTCTTCGACCGGCCCCACCTTGAAGCCGGAGGTCTTCTTGTCGATCACAAAGGCGCTGATGCCTTTGTGCCGGAGGGCCCCGTCGGTTTTGGCCGTGATGATAACGAGGTCCGAGTTCTTGCCGGTGGTGGTGAATCGCTTGGTGCCGTCGATCACATAGTGGTCTCCGTCCCTGATCGCCGTCGTCGCCTGGCTCACCGGGTCGGAGCCGGCGTCGGGTTCGGTCAGCCCGAAGGCACCGATCTGCTTTCCGGACGACAGGGCTTTGAGATATCGGTTTTTCTGGGCCTCGGTGCCGAATCGGTTGATGCTCTCGCAGACGATGGAGTTGTGCACGGACATGACCACGGCCGTCGAGGCGCAGGAGTAGGCGATTTCGGCCAGGGCAAGCACATAGCTGATGGTGTCCGCTCCTTCACCACCGTATCGGGTGGGTACCATCATCCCCATCAGGCCCAGTTCCCCCATCTTCTTGAGGTTGCGCTTGGGAAACACCTTGGTTTTATCCAGTTCGGCCGCCGTGGGCAGGATTTCCTTCCGGGCAAATTCGCGAACCATGGCCTGGATCATCAACTGCTCTTCGGTGAGCTTGAACAGCATGGACACCTCCAAATGGGGTCGTGTTCGGGAGGAATCATTCTCCCTGCGGGCGTCAGGGATTATAGATCACCACCAGCATTTCGGATTCTTCCTCTGCCGCGTTTTTCATCTGATGCCGGATCCCCGAATTGAAGTGAAGGGAATCACCTGCTTCGAGCACGTTGACGTGGTCTCCTACGATGATGTCGATCCGACCCTTCAGCACATAGACGAATTCCTCGCCGTCGTGTTGATAGCCGACGCCCTCGTGGGCCTTCCGAGGCTCGATCGCCACTCGAAAGGCTTTGAGGTGCTTGTTTTCGGCGCCGGGGGTGAGGGTCGTATACGCATAATTGTCAGTTCGTTTCGTAAACGCCCGAATGCGTTTTTTCATCTGGGATTCCTGCTCCCGGAAGAAAATGCCCGAGTCGATCCCTAAGGCTTTGGAGATCTGGAGAAGGGCGCCCACAGGGGGCCGCGCGTTGCCCGCCTCCACTTCCTTGAGGTAGTCCACCGAAAGCCCGGTTTCGTTGGCCATGTGTTCAAGGGAGAGCTTTTTGCTCAGTCGCACTTTTCGGATCTTCTTCCCGATGGGGGCAAGTTCCTTGGGGGAGGGTGCCATGATGCCTTCCTTTCGAGCCTCCCGGGCATCGGCCGCAGCCGCCGCCAGGGGGCGTCAGTCGTCGTAGACGTAGAAACCGCGGCCGGTTTTCCGACCGAGCCAGCCGGCCTCGACGTATTTTCTCAGCAGTGGGCAGGGTCGGTACTTGGAGTCCCTGAATCCCTCGTGAAGGGTTTCCATGATGGCCAGGCAGGTGTCGAGACCGATGAGGTCCGCCAGCGCCAGGGGGCCCATGGGGTGGTTCATGCCGAGCCTCATCACCGTGTCGATGGCCTCGACATTTCCCACGCCGTGGTAGAGGCAATAGACGGCCTCGTTGATCATGGGCAGGAGGATTCGATTGGCGATGAAGCCGGGGTAATCGTTGGCCTCGGCCGGGGTCTTGCCGAATTGGACCGACAGATCCCAGGTGATCCTGAAGGTCTCCTCATCGGTGGCGAGTCCCCGGATCACCTCCACCAGTTTCATGACCGGCACCGGATTCATGAAGTGCATGCCGATGACCTTTTCCGGTCGCCGGGTCCGGGCGGCGATTCGTCCAATGGGAATGGAGGAGGTGTTGGTGGCCAGGATCGTGTGGGGCGGGCAGCCGTCGTCGAGGGCCTCGAAAATCTTGAATTTAACGGGTTCGTTTTCGGTGGCGGCCTCTACGACGAAGTCCGCATCGGACATGTCCTTCAACGCCGTGGTGGTGCGGATCCGATCGAGTGTTGCGGATTGGTCCGCCTCGCTGATCCGGCCCTTCTCGACGCTGCGGCCGAGAGCCTTGGCGATGACACCCAGTCCCTTGTCGACAAAGGCGGGCTCGATGTCGTGCATGATGACGTTCAGTCCGCTGGCGGCCGCCACCTGGGCGATGCCGCTTCCCATCTGGCCGGCGCCGATGACGCCGAAGGTTTTCACTGCCTTCATGGTGACTCCTCTTTTGGAATTCCGATTGGGGGCGCCCATGCCCGTCTGTGATGACGTCGGTAGAACGTCGGTCACCGGGTGACCGTCAGGGCCACGGCCTCTCCGCCTCCAAGGCAAAGGGAGGCGAGGCCGGTCTTCAGACCCCGGCGAATCATCTCGTGGACCAGGGTGACGAGCACGCGGCATCCGCTGGCCCCGATCGGGTGGCCGAGGGCCACGGCACCGCCGTTGACGTTCACCTGCGATGGATCGAAGCCGAGTTCCCTTAGAACGGCAACGGTCGACCCGCTGAAGGCCTCGTTGATTTCAATCAGGTCCACATTCCCCAGGCCGATGCCTTGCTTCTCCAGGCATTTGGGGACAGCCAGGATCGGAGCCACCAGGACATATTTCATGTCGATGCCGGCGGATGCCTGGGCACCGATGGCGGCCATGATCGGCAGCCCCTCCGCCTCGGCCTTCTCCCTGGTCATGACCACCACCGCGGCGGCCCCGTCGCTGATGACGGAGGCGTTGCCGGCGGTCGCCGTTCCGTCGGCCTGAAAGGCGGGCGTCATCCGAGCGAGAACCTCGTATGGCGTTTCCCGTGGGCATTCGTCGGTATCGAAGAGAAAGGGATCCCCTTTCCGCCTCGGTACCGGCACCGGGACGATTTCTTCCCTGAAGCGTCCCTGGGCGATGGCAGCCAGGGTCCGCCGATAGGATTCAGCGGCGTAGCGGTCCTGGTCCTCTCGGCTGACCCCGTATTTTTCAGCGCACAAGTCGTTGGAGATGCCCATGTGAAAATCGTTGACGATGTCCCACAGGCCGTCGTTGATCATATGGTCCTTCAGCACCCCGTGGCCCATCCGGTATCCGGTCCGCGATTTCTCGAGGTAGTGGGGGGCCATGCTCATGTTCTCCATGCCGCCGGCGACCACCACATCGGCATCTCCCGTCTGGATGGCCTGGGCTCCCAGCATCACGGACTTCAGGGCAGAGCCGCAGACCTTGTTGACGGTGATGCACCCCACCTCCCAGGGCAGGCCGGCCTTGACGGACGCCTGCCGGGCTGGATTTTGCCCATACCCCAGGGGCAGCACCTGCCCCATGATCACCTCGTCGACCTGCTCCTTTCCAATACCGGCTCGACGGACGGCTTCTTCGATCACCACAGCCCCAAGCCGGGTGGCCCCAACCGTTGCCAGCGAACCCTGGAAGCTGCCCAGGGGGGTTCGAACGGCGCTCACGATGACGGCTTCTCGCATAAAAGAATCTCCTTCCTTGACCCGCCGCTACATGTTGCGGCGGTATCTCCCGCCCACATCGTAGAGGGCTTGAGTAATCTGGCCGAGGGAGCAGGTTTTAACCGTTTCCATCAGTTCGGCGAAGATGTTTCCATCGTTCAGAGCCGCCTGCTGGAGGCGTTCGAGAGCCGTCGGTGAGGCATCGGCATGGCGGGTCTTGAAGGCTTCCAGACGTCGAAGTTGGGATTCCTTCTCGGCTTCGGTGGCCCGGGCCAGTTCGACCGCTTCGGACAGTTCCTCCTCCCCGGCGTCGGGGTCTCTGAAGGTGTTGACCCCGATGATGGGCATATCCCCCGTATGCTTGAGGGTTTCGTAGTAGATGGACTCCTCCTGGATCTTTCCCCGCTGATAACCGGTTTCCATGGCCCCGAGCACCCCTCCCCGCTCGGTGATCTTGTCGAACTCGGAGAGAACCGCCTCCTCGACCAGATCGGTCAGTTCCTCTACGATGAAGCTGCCCTGGAGGGGATTTTCGCTGCGGGTCAGCCCCCATTCCCGATTGATAATCATCTGGATGGCCAAGGCCCGTCGCACCGACTCCCTGGAGGGAGTGGTGATGGCCTCGTCGAAGGCGTTGGTGTGGAGGCTGTTGCAGTTGTCGTAGACGGCGCACAGGGCCTGAAGACTGGTGCGGATATCGTTGAACTGGATGTCCTGGCTGTGAAGGGACCGGCCGCTGGTCTGAATGTGGTACTTCAGCATCTGGGAGCGGGCCGAGGCGCCATACTTGTTTCTGAGGGCGATGGCCCAGATCCGTCGGGCCACTCGGCCGATCACCGTGTACTCGGGGTCCATGCCGTTTGAAAAGAAGAAGGAGAGGTTGGGCCCGAAGCTATCCAGGGGCATTCCCCGGGACAGGTAGTACTCCAGATAGGTGAACCCGTTGGCGAGGGTGAATGCCAGCTGGGAGATCGGGTTGGCCCCGGCCTCGGCGATGTGGTATCCGGAAATGGAAACCGAGTAGAAGTTCCGGACGTTGTTGTCGATAAAATAGGCCTGAATGTCTCCCATCATCTTGAGAGCGAAATCGATGGAGAAAATGCAGGTGTTCTGCCCCTGGTCTTCTTTCAGGATATCCGCTTGAACCGTGCCGCGGACGGCGGCCAGCACCTCGGCGCGGATCGTTTCATAGGCGTCCCGGGACGGCTCTCCGCCGGTTTCCCGCCGGCAGCGGTCCACCTGCTGGTCGATGGCGGTGTTCAGGAACATCGCCAAAATGATGGGGGCCGGTCCGTTGATGGTCATGGAAACGGACGTGCCGGGGTCGCACAGGTCGAATCCGTCGTAGAGCACCTTGACGTCGTCCAGGGTGCACACGCTCACCCCAGAGGTGCCCACCTTGCCATAGATGTCCGGGCGGCGGTCCGGATCGTAGCCGTAAAGGGTGACGGAGTCGAATGCGGTGGACAGCCGTTTGGCCTGGCTGTCCGCGGACAGAAGCTTGAAGCGCCGGTTGGTGCGGGCCGGATCCCCCTCACCGGCAAACATCCGCGTCGGATCTTCCCCGACCCGCTTCAGGGGAAAGACCCCGGCCGTAAAGGGGAAATATCCCGGAAGGTTTTCACGTCGGAGCCAGCGGTAGAGCTCTCCCGGGTCGATGAAGTCGGGAAGGGAGATTTTGGGGATCTTTCTCCGGGACAGGGACTCGGTGTAGAGGGGCACCCGGATCTCTTTTCCGCGCACCTGGTAGACGAGCTCGTCTCCGCGGTAGGTGTCGCGAAGCGCGGGCCATCCCTCCATCAGTGCGGCCGTTTCCAGGCCAATGGCCCTCCGGGCGGTGCGGATTTCCTCTTCGAATCGCCGGGTGAGGGCGTCCCGGTCCCCTTCGAGGGCGCTTTCAGACAGAGCCTTGGCGCTTTCCTCCAAGTGCCAGACCCGCCTGACGGCATCGGCCTGGTCATGGGTTTCCCGGTGGTAGGTGCGGACGGTATCGGCGATCTCGGCCAGGTATCGGGTCCGCTCCGGCGGAATGATGATGGTTTTGGAGGTGGACATTTTAGCGGCCGGTCGGGGGAGTTTAAGGGGGAAGGCCACTCCAGACTTTTCCCGGATGACGTCGAAGAGACCGTGGTATAGCGCCGTCAATCCGTCATCGTTGAATTTGGAGGCGATGGTGCCGTAGACCGGCATGTCTTCGGAGGATAGGGCCCAGGCGTTGCGATTCCGCTGAACCTGTTTTTGGACATCTCTCACCGCGTCCTCTCCGCCGCGTTTTTCGAATTTGTTCACCACCACCAGATCGGCGAAGTCGAGCATGTCGATTTTTTCCAGCTGGGAAGCGGCCCCGAAATCGGCAGTCATCACGTAGACGGAGACATCCACCAGGTCGACGATGTGGGAGTCGCCCTGGCCGATGCCTGCGGTTTCCGCGATGACGAGATCGAACCCGGCGGCTTTCGCGACATCGATGGCGTCCCCGAGGGCGTCGGGGATCTCGGTGTGGGAACGCCGGGTGGCCAGGGATCGCATGTACACTCGAGGGTTGTCGATGGCATTCATCCGGATCCGGTCCCCCAGGAGGGCGCCGCCGGTTTTCCGGCGGGACGGGTCGGCGCTGATGATGGCCACCCTAATGTCCGGCAGGTCGAGAACGATCCGCTGGATCAACTCGTCGGTCAGGGACGACTTGCCGGAGCCTCCGGTACCCGTGATGCCCACCACTGGAATCCGGCGGTCGGGAATCCGGCGTTTAAGCTGTTTTCTGAGGGTTTCCAGATGCCCGTCTCCCAATGCCCGAGTCTGTTCGACGGCGGTGATGAGGCGAGCTACCGATGTCTTGTTTTCCGGCGAGAGTCCGTCCACGCTGGTGTCACCGCCGGCATCCCTCGGGAAATCCATCGTCTTGACCATGTGGTTGACGATCCCTTGAAGTCCCCACCGGGCCCCGTCCTCTGGAGCGTAGATCTTAGTGACCCCGTAATCTTCCAGGGCCTTGACCTCTTCAGGAACGATGACGCCGCCGCCGCCGCCGAACACCTTGATGCGACCGGCGCCGGCCTCCCTGAGACGGTCCACCATGTAGGTGAAAAATTCCACATGCCCGCCCTGGTAGCTCGACACCGCAATACCGTTGACGTCCTCCTCTATGGCGGCATCGACGATCTCCTGTACGGATCGGTTGTGGCCGAGGTGGACGACTTCGACGCCGGCTCCCTGGAGGATGCGCCGAAAGATGTTGATGGATGCATCGTGGCCGTCGAACAGCGATGTCGCCGTGACCACGCGGATACTGTTCTGGGGCTGATATGCTTCGATCTCGGCTGTCATGAACCCTCCTTGAAGCGCCCGGTGCAGACGGGTGACGGGGCCCATCCGGCCGACGGTCTGGTGACCGCCCAGAGCGCCGACCGTTCCGGCCCGTGAAAGCCGTTTATCTGATTTTGCCCAATATGGCGCTGGCGATGGTGTTCTTCTGAATTTCCTTGGTGCCCTCGTAGATTTCGCATATCTTGGCATCCCGGTAGAACCGCTCCACCTCGTATTCGGTCATGTAGCCGTATCCCCCGTGGAGTTGGATGGCCTCGTCGGCCACCTCGACCGCCGTTTTCGCCGCGTACATTTTGGCCATGGAGGTGAGTTTGGGGTCAATGCGTCCCTGGTCGAAGTTCCATGCCGCCTTGTAGGTGATCAGTCTCGCCAGTTCGATCTGGGTAGCCATGTCGGCCAGTTTGTGCTGGGTGACCTGAAATTGTGCGATCTTTTTCCCGAACTGCTCCCGCTGCTTCACGTATGCCATGGCGCGATCGTAGGCGCCCTGGGCGGTCCCCAGGGCTTGAGCCGCCACCTGTATTCGGCTTTCGTCGAAGAAGTTGAGCACCTGATAGAAGCCTTTGTTTTCTTCCCCGATGAGGTTGTCCAGGGGGACCCGGACCTCCTTGAAGTTGACCTCCCCGGTCGCCATCATCCGAATGCCCATCTTGTTGCCGACGTCGGCGGTTGAGACGCCCGCCCGATCCCCCTCGACGAGGAGGGTACTCATGCCCCGGTAGGACGGGCCGATCTCGGTGTCGGTCTGGCAGAGGACGCAGTAGAAGCCGGCCAGTCCCGCATTGGTGATGAAGGTTTTGGTTCCGTTGATCACCCAGTCGCTGCCGTCCTTGACGGCCGTCGTGTTCATTCGGGTGATGTCCGAGCCGTGGTCCGGCTCGGTGAATGCCCCGGCGGACAGGGTTTCGGCTTCGGCGACCTTGGGCAAGTAGGTCTTCTTCTGGTCTTCGCTCCCGTAGTGGAGGATCAGCTCAGAGCCAAAGGCGGAGAGGGCCACCGCACTGCCGATGCCCGAATCCTGACGGCACAGCTCTTCGATGACGAGAATGTCTTCGAGGCATCCCAATCCCTGGCCGCTGTATTCTTCCGGGAAGTGAACCCCGATCAACCCCAGATCGCCGGCCTTCTTCCAGATATCCCTCGGGAATTCATGGCGGGCTTCGAGCTCCATGGCCAGCTCCTTGTCAAACTCTCCCTTGCAGAAATCCCTCACCGCTTTCTGAATGTCTTTCTGGGTCCTGTTAAGCGCAAAGTCCATTCGGTTCCCCCTTCTATCGATTGGCGTTGCAGGGCGACCGTGGTGCCGCCCGTTGTGGTCGTTGCCTATGGGCCGCCCCTGGCGACCGTGGATCCGCCTTCTGCCTGACACATGCCCAGGATCAGGGCTGTCTGGTGTTTGATGTAATCGTCGATGGTATAGTGACAGGCGAGAAACCAGCGGCGGAAGGTCCACATATGGCCCAGAACCGCAATGTCATGGGCGATGAGATCCAAAGAGGCCGGCGACAGGGGCGGCATCATCCCTTCGTCCATGAGCTGAGAGAGGGCCCGGGTAAACAGTCCGGTGATCCTGACCTCGTTTTCCAGGACGATCCGCCGCCACTTGTGGGGAAGGGACTGGGTCTCCTGGTAGATGAGAAGGATATGGTCGCTCATTCGGTGGCAGACCTGGAAATAGCCCCGGATCACCTCCTCCAACGGCGTCCGATCTTTCCGGGCCCGCTCCAACGCATCGAGCATGCCGCGCTCCATCTCCGCATGGATGGCGTCGCAGACCAGGTAGAGAATGTCCTCTTTGGTCTTTATGTATTCGTAGAGGGCGCCGATGGAAAAGCCGGCTGCCTTGGCAATTTGACGGGTGGTGGTCTTGTGGAAGCCGTGTTGAATGAATAGCTCCACCGCCGCGTCGACCAGTTGACGTCTCCGGCGCTGAAGAAGGGCCGAGTCCTTGATCTGGGTTGGAATCTCCCTGTCCGGGCGGTTGGATATTGCCGTCATGGTCGATTGCCCCTTGAACAGTGGTGTCGAATCGGGTAAAGGACGGCCCGATGTAAACCGAACGAGCGCTCAGTCAATATAGGCCGGCCCCGAGGGCCATGTCAACCGCTATTTCCGTATGCCGCTGGCACGGGTGAGGGAGGATTCACAGCAGATGGGCAAGACATCCACCATGAACATGACCGACTATGACCGGGAGTACAATGGGTTCCAGTGGCTGGTGCCCGACGTCGATAACTTTACCGGTGACGTCGTCGACAAATGGGCCGAGGATGCCGAAAAACTGGCGATGCTCTGGGTCGACGACGATGGCTTGGAAATCCGGAGAACCTACCGTGAGGTGAGTCTGGCCTCCAAGCGCCTGGCCAATGTGCTGACCGAACAGGGGGGTGAGAAGGGCGATGTGGTGATTCTCATTCTTCCATGAAACATCGAGTGGTGGGAGGTGTTCACGGCCTGCATCCGAATGGGGGCGGTTGTGGCTCCCGGGACGACTCAACTCACTGCCAAGGATATCCAGTACCGTGCCAATGCCGCCGAAGCCAAATGCATCGTCGCCACTCCGGAAATCGCTGCCCGATTCGACGGCGTGGCCTCGGAATGTCCAACCGTGGGATCGAGGATGGTCATCACCCAGCCCAGAGAGGGATGGGTCTATTATGGCGAGGCCATGGCATCGGCAGCCGGGGATTTTCCGACGGCGGCCACCCGATCCGACGACAACTGTATCGTCTATTTCACCTCCGGTACCACGGGGTTTCCGAAAATGGCCCTGCACACCCATGCGTCTTACCCAATCGGGCACCAGGTCACTGGTAAATACTGGCTCGATCTCAAGCCGACGGACCTGCACTGGAATGTGAGCGACACCGGGTGGGCCAAAGCGGCCTGGAGCAGCTACTTTGGACCCTGGAGCATGGGCGCCGCTCTGTTCATCCATCATACCGACCGCTTTGATCCCGTAAAGACCCTCGACCTCCTCGCCCAATATCCCATCACCACCATGTGCGGGGCGCCAACCATATACCGGATGCTGGATCTCCAGGATCTCAGCCGCTACACCTTCCCCAGCCTGCGCCACTGCGTCGGTGCTGGAGAGCCGTTGAATCCGGAGATCATCGAGGTGTGGAAGAACGCCACCGGCTGCACGATCCGGGATGGCTGCGGTCAGACCGAGACCGTGCTCCTCTGCGGGAGTTTCCCGTGCCTCGAGCCCCGGTTCGGCTCCATGGGCAAACCGACCCCCGGATTTGACCTGAAGGTGATCGACGACAGTGGCCATGTTCTCCCACCCAACATCGAGGGCGACATTGCCGTCCGAGTGGATCGGAACCCCCCGGCGGGCCTATTCAAGGAGTATTGGAAGGAGCCGGAACGAACGGCATCGGTCTACCGCAACGGCTGGTACCTGACCGGCGACCGGGCCCTTGTGGACGAAGACGGGTATTTCTGGTTCGTGGGCCGATCCGACGATGTCATCCTGACGTCCGGCTACCGTATCGGACCCTTTGAGGTGGAGAGTGCCCTGATCGAACATCCGGCCGTCGCCGAATCTGCGGTGGTATCGAGCCCGGACAACACCCGGGGCGAAGTGGTCAAGGCCTTTGTCATTCTTGCCCCCGGCTATCAGCCCAGCGACGCCCTGTTCAAGGAGATTCAGGATCACGTCAAGACGGTGACGGCCTCCTACAAGTATCCGCGGAAATTCGAATTTGTCGACACGCTGCCCAAAACGGTGAGCGGAAAGATCCGCCGCGTGGAGCTCAGAAATCAGGAGTGGCGTCGCTGACCCATTTCCTCTGTTGCGGCAGGGTGATACTGTCTGGCGCCGATCTCCCGGGAGATCGGCGCTTTGCTATGGGGCCGCCTGTCGCGATCGACGGGAAAGGAAGGGCTTGCCCGACGGGCGTCACTTGGGTATGGTGTCGTGGTCTTTTCCATGGGTCGACGGGATCCGGCCCTCCCTCGACGAAGCGAGGGACGTGGAGCTACACAAAAGAATCAGGTCCGGTACCGAGTGTCCTTGAACCTGGCCCAAACCCTGGTGCCCGCCGCACCCCCAAGGCGTCGATGACGGCCGGTTGGCGAGATGATCATTTCCGATTCCCATAAACTGTTCAGAGTCCTGGCCGAGGTCACCCAGGCCGTCCACACCGGCGATGACCTGGATGCCGTCCTCCTGGGGGTCCTGGCCTCCATCACCCGGGTGTTCAGGGCCAGGGGGTGTACCCTGAGAACCTTGGATCCCATGGACAACGAGCTTAAGCTTCGGGCCGCCACCGGACTCAGCAAGGCCTACCTGGGAAAAGGACCGGTCATCGCCAACCGGAGCCTGTCGGAGGTCTTCGACAGCGGACCTGTCATCATCCGAAACGCCAGCAAAGACCCCCGGGTTCAATACCCGGAGGCGGCCGCCGCCGAGGGGATCGTCTCCATCGTTGCCCTGCCGTTCGAAATCTTGGGCAGCTACCGCATGTCCCTGCGGCTTTACTTCGACGAGGAGGTGGAAATCAACACCGATGCCATCGAGGTGCTTCGCATCCTCGCCGGGCAGGGTGCCATCGCCATCCGCAACTCTCTCCTTCAGACCCGGTACCTGGAAACCTTCCGGCGGCTCAGCGAGTCCATCCATTCGGGCAACGACACCGGAGTAATTCTCGATTCGATCGTTCGGGAACTGACGGAGGTCATGTCGGCCCTGGGGTGCATTTTCTGGATCCTGGATCCGGAAGCCAGACGGATCGAGGCCAGGGTCTGCCACGGATTCAACTACCGAAGTCTCACCGCCGCCGACTACGATGTCATCGAGAGCATCTTCGATCCGGCGAAGGGAAAAACCGTCTATGTGGAAGATGTCCGATACGACGACAAGGTGCCGGATCTGGAACTCCTTGGAAAGCGGCGGGTGCGCTCTCTAGTGGGCATTCCCTTTGGTATCGCCAAACCCTATGTGGGGGTCCTGGCCGTCTACTTCAGCAACCGTCGTCGACTGATTCAGAGGGAATTCGACTTCCTGAGGGCGGTCGGGGAGCAGGGAGCCATTTCCCTTCACCGCTCTCTTCGATATGACGAAAAGCGGCTTACCGCTTTCAGGCGTGCCATCGAAGGGCTGGTCCTGGCCCTGGAGACCAGAGATGTCAACTTCCACGGTCATTCCCTCAAAGTGGCCCACTACGCCCGACGTATCGCCATCCACATGGGACTGACGGATCGGCAGGCCGACAGCCTCTATCATGCCGGTCTTCTTCACGACATCGGAAAGATCGGGATCGAGACCGATGCCGCTGAGGAGAGGCCGTTGGGGGCGACAGCCCACGGGGGGCAGGCGAACGAACTGCCGGTCATCGGCGCCAGGATGCTAAAACCGCTTGCCTTCATGGACGATCTGGTGCCGATCATCCGTCACCACTGCGAGCGCTATGACGGCCTGGGCTATCCGGACGGCCTGGTCGGAGAGAGCATCCCCCTGGGTGCCCGCATCTTATCGGTCTGCAATACCTTCGAGGCGCTGATATCCGGACGGCCTCCTCTGCCCAGACTACCCCTGAAGGATGCTATCGATTATTTAAAGGAAGGCGCCGGCCGGCGGTTCGATCCCACAGTGGTGGACGCCCTTGCGGAACTGTTAACCACGGATGCATCCATGGTCCGGTCCGCGGAAACTCCCGAACAGTTCTGGGCCCGCTTTCGGAAGGAGATTCGAGCCGACGGCGAGGACGATGGAAAGCGGGTCGATCCCTTTCGCTATTTTTCCCCTTCCCCTTAATCCCCAGCCGCCGGGGACTCCCCGGTGGCGACGATTTCCCCCGCCGTTCTCACCTCTCGGGCCTTGGGACGCCTGCCGGGCATTCTTCCCTCCACCGTTGAGGTCGGGTTTGTCCTTGACAGCGAATAATATTCATGAAATGAAGTTTTGTCAGTTAGCCTACCTACCGGTCGGTAAGCTTGACAGGTGTCAACCGATTACCCCTTCTAAAGCCGATTCCAGGGCCGCCCGAGCCCTCCCGACCGCCACGAGGAGATCCGTCCGGTCATGACGACAATGAAGGAAACGATCACCGCCGTTGCCATCGACCGGTTTTTCCGGAAGGGGTATTTCGCCACGAGCATCAGCGAGATTGCCCGAGAATGCGGGATTCAAAAGGCCAGCATCTACTACCACTACCCCAGCAAAGAGAACATCCTCTACCGGATCCATCGAACCACTTTGAACGATCTCACGGCCTACCTCAAGGCTAACCTCGACGGCGTCGACGGTGTCGAGGGCCGGATGCGCTCCGCCGTTCGCAGTCACGTGCGGTTTCACCTCAACCGCCAGAAGGAGACGTTTATTGCCAACAGCGAATTGCGGGGACTCACCCCCGATCATTTCCGGGATATCGTTGCCAAGCGGGACGGCTACGAACGCATCATCCAGGCCATCATCCAGGCGGGATGCGATGAGGGCTGCTTCAGTGGCGAGGATGTCAAAATTCTCTCCTATGCCATTCTGACCCTTTGCAACGCCGGTGCCATCTGGTTCAAACCGACAGGACGGATGAGCGTGGATGGGATCGCCGACATTTACGAAGCCTTTGTCTTGAGGGGATTGACTCAGGGCGATCTGATGGATGCCGAGCCGATGGGCCGGCCAGCGATGCCCCATCCCCGTTGATCCGGGGACCCATGGAGGCGATCGAAAGGAGGTTGCGGTGGATTTCGATTTAAGCCGGGAACAGGAGATGATCCGAAAGGAGGTTCGTCGCTTCGCCGAGAAAGAGATCGCCCCGGTGGCCATCGAACTGGATGAATCCGAGACATTCTCCAATGACCTGACCCGCAAGATGGGGGAGATCGGCCTCTTTGGCATGTTCGTGCCGGAGACTTACGACGGCCAGCAGATGGACTATCTCTCCTACATTATTGCCGTCGAGGAACTGGCGAGGATCGACGGCTCCCATGCGGCGACCGTCGCGGCGGGCAATTCCCTGGGCATCGGGCCGATCTACTATTTTGGAACGGAAGCCCAGAAACGCCGGTATCTGCCATCGCTTTGCAGGGGCGAAGGGCTATGGGGCTTCGGCCTCACCGAACCCACCGCCGGCAGCGACGCCGGCGGCAGCAGGACCACGGCCGTCAAGGACGGCGGCGAGTGGGTTCTCAACGGATCGAAGATCTTTATCACCAATGCAGCCTGCGACCTGTCGATGGGGGTGACGGTTCAGGCCGTGACCAGCCACCGGGAAGACGGGCGTCCTGAATACACCTGTTTTCTGGTGGAAAACGGCACCCCGGGCTTCAAGGCCGTTCCCATGCACGGAAAGATGATGTGGCGGGCGTCCAACACGGCCGAGCTGTATTTCGACGATGTCCGGGTCCCGGAGGAAAATCTGCTGGGGAACATCGGCGACGGGTTTCACCAGATGTTGAAGACCTTGGACGGCGGACGGCTGTCCATCGGTGCCATGGGGCTGGGGGGGGCACAGGGCGCCTACGAAAAAGCCCTTGCCTATGCCAGGAAGCGGGAGCAGTTTGGCCAGCCCATCAGCAAATTTCAGGCTGTCGCCTTCAAACTGGCCGATTGCGCAATGGAGATCGAGTGTGCCCGAAACCTTCTCTACAAAGCCTGCTGGCTCAAGGACAACGATCGTCCGTTCGCCAAGGAGGCGGCCATGGCCAAGCTCTACTGCTCGGAGCTCATGGGGCGGGTGGCCAACCATGCCGTTCAGATTCACGGCGGTTACGGGCTGATGAGAGACTACCACGTGGAGCGCTTCTACCGGGACCAGAAGCTGCTCGATATCGGCGAGGGCACCTCAGAGGTGCAGCGAATCGTGATCTCCCGATACATCGGCTGCTGATCGCCCCGCCGACAGCCCACAAGGAGGAACCCATGTCCACAAACGTACTGGTCAGGGAAGCGAAAAACGGCATATTGACCCTTACCCTCAATCGGCCGACGGTCATGAACGCCTTCAACGTCGATCTGCTGAAGTCCCTGGACCGCGAAATCGACGCGGTGGGGGTCAAACCCGATATCCGCGTCGTCATCATCACCGGGGCTGGGCAGAAGGCGTTTTGCGCCGGGGCCGACCTAAAGGAGCGAGGGACACTCACGCCGATCCAGGTCCAGCAGTTCGTCTCCACTCTTCGCAACCTGTTCACCCGAATCGAGAATCTCAACAAGCCCGTCATTGCCGCCGTCAACGGTGTGGCCTTAGGGGGGGGGACAGAGCTTGCCCTCGCCAGCGATATCCGAATCGCCTCTTCAACGGCCACCCTGGGACTGACGGAGACGCGGCTGGCCATTATTCCAGGGGCCGGGGGCACCCAGCGGCTGCCGCGTCTCATCGGAAAGGGAATGGCCAAGGAACTTATTTTTACCGGCCGGCGGGTATCGGCCGAGGAGGCCCTCTCGATCGGGCTCGTCAACCGGGTGTCTCCGCCGGAAGTCCTTTTGGAGGAATGCGCCCGGCTGGCCGGTGAGATCTGTGAAACCGGGCCTCTGGCCATCGAACAGGCCAAATATGCCATCAATCACGGCTGCGAAACCGATCTCAGCACGGGACTGGCGATCGAGTCCAACGCCTATCGGGTTATCATTCCAACAAAAGACCGACTCGAGGGCCTCGCCGCCTTTCGGGAAAAGCGCAAACCCGTCTACAAAGGAGAGTGACCCCATGAGCGCCACCATGTCACCGGCCCGGGATACCGATGGTGGAAACCGTGCCTTCTGGGAGCAGGAAGAGGCCCTGCTGGACGCCCGCGTGGAGCAGGCCGTCTGGCCCGGGGGGCGAAACGCCGTGGAGCGTCTGGCCGGGAAGGGAAAACGACCGGTTCGGGAGTTGATCGGCGATCTGATCGATCCGGGAACCTCTTTCTACGAGTTGAGCCGGATTGCCGGATTCGGAATGGGATATCCCGGCGTGGAAGATGTTCCCTGCGGCGGTATCGTTACCGGGATCGGAAAGATCCACGACCGCTGGACGATGATCGTCGCCAACGACAGCCGGGTGAAGGCCGGCACCTATTTCCCGATTACCCTCAAAAAGCACATGAGGGCTCAGGCCATCGCGGAGCAGTGCGGATTGAACTGCGTCTACATCGCCGATTCGGGAGGGGCATATCTGCCCATGCAGGCCGACGTCTTCCCGGACGACCAGCATTTCGGCTCCATGTTCTTCAACATGGCCCGTATGTCAGCCCGGGGCCTCAAACAAATCACCTTGTCCACGGGAGGAAACACGGCCGGCGGTGCGTACATCGTCTTCATGGCCTGCCAGTCGGTCATGATCGACCGGATGGCCTATTCGTTTCTCGGGGGGCCGCCCCTGGTGAAAATGGCGACAGGGGAAGTGATCTCTGCGGAAGACCTTGGCGGCGCCGGGGTTCACACCCAGCTCTCCGGTGGTGCCGACCACCGTTGCGGAACCCAGCAGGAGGCCATCGAGCGGGTGCGCGACATTCTGTGCATGGAGGCTCCCCAGGGGGGGAATCGACAGCGCGGCGCGGACCGGCCTCCCCGGGTGCCGGCGGGGCATCTCTACGATCTCATGCCCCGGTCGGTTCATCAGGGTATCGACGTCCGGTCGTTTTTAGACACCATTGCCGACGACAGCGTGTTTATCGAGTACAAGAGGGACTATGCCGCCGGGCGGGGAGACAACATCGTCACCGGGAAAGTCCGGATCAAGGGTTTTCCGGTCGGCGTGGTGGCGTCGAACGGTGTGGGGATCATCTTCGTTGAAGCCGCACGAAAGGCCACCGAGTGGATCATCCGCTGCTCCCAGGAGAAGGTGCCGCTGCTTTTCATCCAGAGTTCGCCGGGCTATATGGTCGGGTCGGACTCCGAGCACATGGGCATCGGCAAGTACGGCGCCGACATGGTCCGGGCGGTGTCCTGTGCCCAGGTGCCCCGGATCCAGCTCGTCATCGGTCCGGACAATGGTGCGGCCAATTACGGCATGTGCGGTCGGGCCTACCGGCCCCATTTTCTCTTCACCACCATGCGGGCCAGGACATCGGTCATGAGCGGCCGGAGCGCCGCCGGTGTGCTCCTCTCCATCGAGGAGAATAAGAGAAAGACCGTCGGGCGGCCCATGACCGAAGAGGAGAAGCAGGTCTTCCGAGACCGGATGATCGACAAGTACGACGGGGAGGCCCATCCCTTTTACTGCAGCTCGCGGCTGTTGAACGACCGGGTCCTCAAATTCTCCGAAATCCGTGACTGGCTTGCCGTGGCCCTGGAGGTCAGCCTGCTAAAGCCCATCGGGGCGCCATCTTTCGGCAACTTCAGATTCTGACACCGAGAGTACGGTTCGGCAGGGCTCTCGGCAGGGCTCTCGGCAGGGTATTGACATCGACCATGTAAGGAGGCAGACATGACCGAGTACGATTACTGGAAAATCTTCCCCAGGATGGCCAAGAAAGTGACGATCGGGGATATTACCGTCCGAGACGGCTTTCAGCATCTTGAAACCTTTATTTCAACCCGTGCCAAGATCTTTTATGCAGAGGAAATGATCTATGCGGGCTG
Organism: uncultured Desulfobacteraceae bacterium; assembly: GCA_942491115.1. Classification (GTDB taxonomy): domain Bacteria; phylum Desulfobacterota; class Desulfobacteria; order Desulfobacterales; family UBA5852; genus CALNZV01. The sequence continues at coordinate 3,040 of CALNZV010000013.1, read as the reverse complement.
CCGAAACATCGAGGTGACCAACCTGGGCAACCCCTACCTGATGCCCCAGTTCAGCGATGCGGAGGAGGTGCTGGGGTATCTGCGGGGGGAGCGGTTTCGAAAGAAATGCGATAAACGCGGCATCGACCCTGAGGATATTTGCATCACCGCCGTCACCATCCGGGAGGGGGCCGTCGATCGCGCCATCGCCCTCAAGGAAAAGGGGATCGGCCCGGACCGCTGCCTGATGATGGTCTCCACCGAGGAAGAGCATCACTTCGCCAATTCGGGCACCACGCTGCCGGTCTACTGGAAGGAAGCCGAACGGTGCATCCGAAAATGCCGGGATGCCGGCCTCAAGATGTGCGGAACCGTCAGCACCATCTGGGGCAGTCCCATCGCCGGTGCGACCGAACTCAAAGATGCCGTTGAATTCACCAAGCGCTGGCTGGAAATCGGGGCGTCCGACATCGAGCACGCCGATCACGACGGCAGCGCATCGGCCCCGGATGTCTACCGGTATTTCTCGATGGTGCTGGACGAAATACCCGATCCGTCGCTCCACATCGCCCATTTCCACGAGACGAAGCGGGTGGCATCGGCGTCGGTGCTGGCGACGCTCCAGGCGGGGATTACCCAATTCGAGGCGACCCTGGGGGGGATGGGCGGCCAGCCGGCCAACTTCCTGGACGACTGCCCCGTGCCCGGGACAGGGGACTACTACTACGAAGATCCCCGGTTCGTGGGACTCACCTGCCTCGAGGACATGCTGGTGCAGATCGACGAGATGGGAATCGAGCATGGCTACGACGTGGACCGGGTGCTGTGGCTGGGCCGTCAGATGGAGCGCACCGTGGGCCATCGCCTGCGAAGCGAGGCGTCCGTCAACGGCCGCACCCTCAAGGAGGGGCATCCCCGATTCGCCCGCCCGGGGTTGAAGATCCTCAAATCCAAACTGGGAGAGGCGCCCGGGCAGAATCTTCCGGCGGACTGGGCGGAGTCAGCCGTGCTCCCCGACCACCGCCGTCCCGCCTGAGCCGGCTGCAGGTCTGGATTTAGACACCTAACCGCCACGGAGGAAACAGCAATGGACATCAGGGAGATCAAGGCTGCCTATGTCGCTTGGGATCCCTTCGAGGATCTCACCGGCGACATTCCGGACACGGAGCCGGACAGCCCGGAGAGCATTGGACAGAGAATCCGGATCCTTCGAAAGGAAAAGGGCCTTTCCCTCGACGACCTGGCACGCCTCACAGGCTTCGATGAATCCCTGCTGGAGGGCATCGAAACCGCTGCGGTTCATCCCCAGCTGGGTACGGTCATGCGCTTGTCCAAAGCCCTGGACGGTGCCTTCGGACGGTTGATATCCGGAACGGGGGACCGGCCGTATGCCATCACTCGCCGGGGGGAGCAGAAGCCGGTGTCCCGATCCACCGGAAAAGCGGGTGAGAAAAAGCTCTACAGTTACATGGCGCTCGCCCCCGAGGTCGAAGGACGGCACATGGAAGCGCTTCTTGTCCGACTGGAGGAGAATCCGGACCCCGACATGTCCGTTCACGACGGGGAGGAGTTCATCTATGTCCTGAGCGGCACCGTCGTCCTCGATATCGGAGACGACCACCACGAACTCGAGCCCGGAGACAGCATTTACTATCGGTCGACAACCCCCCATATGATTGCCGCCAAATCGGAGAGAGCCACCATTCTGGCCGTACTTTACGGCCACTGAGCCGATGCCGCCGTCCGTGCCATGGCATCCGGCGGCCCAGGAGAGGACGACACCATGGGAAGACTGCTGTGGCAACCCAGCCCGGAGTCCGTCAAAGACAGCCGAATGCACCACTTCATGACCGCTGTCAACAACCGCTACGGCACGCGGCTTTCGGACTACGCCGGTCTCTACGACTGGTCGATAGCGCATCTGCCCGATTTTTATGAGTGCCTCTGGCAGTATCTGGATATCAAGGCCTCACGCCCCTTCGATCGGGTGATCGACGACCCCGGAAAAATGCCCGGTGCCAGATGGTTTGAGGGCGCCGAGCTCAATTTTGCCGAGAATCTCCTCCGTTACCGGGACGAGCGCACTGCCATCGTCTTCAAGGGTGAGGGTCAGCCCATCGAACGATTGAGCTACGCCGACCTGTATCGGGAGGTCGGCCGTCTTTCCGCCGCCCTCCGGGACATGGGGATCGTACCCGGCGACCGGGTGGTGGGCTTCATGCCCAACATGCCCCAGACCATCTGCGCCATGCTGGCGGCCGTCAGCGTTGGCGCCACCTGGTCTTCCTGCTCTCCGGATTTCGGTATCAAAGGCGTCCTGGACCGGTTCGGCCAGATCCGGCCAAAGGTGATATTCGCTGCCGACGGCTACTGGTTTAAGGGAAAACGAATCGACACCATCGAGCGGCTCGGGGGTATTCTCGACGACCTCCCCTCCATCGAGCGGGTGGTGGTGGTGCCCTACACCCGGCAAGACGCGGACCTCTCCGCCCTGCCCAATGCCGTCGGTTATGACGCCGTTGGGAGGTGCGATGCCCCCCACGCCCCGGCCTTCGCCCAGCTGCCTTTCCAACACCCCCTCTACATCATGTATTCATCGGGTACCACTGGCCTGCCCAAGTGCATGGTCCAAAGCGCTGGCGGTATTCTGGTCCATCAGATGAAGGAACTGGCGCTTCACACGGACCTCAAGCGGGACGATGTCATTTTCTACTTTACCACCTGCGGATGGATGATGTGGAACTGGCTGACCTGCGCCCTGTCCACAGGGGCCACCCTGGTCCTCTTCGACGGAAACCCCTTTCATCCGGGCCCCGAAGCCCTGTGGGACCTGGCCCAGGAAGCGGGTATCACCGTATTCGGCACCAGCGCGGGATACCTCAATGCGTTAGAGGCTTCGGGCTTGAAACCCCGGGAGACCCATGACCTGAGCGCGCTTCGAACCATTCTATCCACCGGCTCGCCCCTGTCCGAGGAGGGCTTCGAATTCGTCTACCGGGATATCAAAAGCGATCTGCAGCTATCCTCGATTTCCGGAGGTACGGATTTGAACGGCTGTTTT
>CALNZV010000012.1:0-70226 GCA_942491115.1 uncultured Desulfobacteraceae bacterium | reverse complement strand
AACAATCAACGGATGGAGAGCCGGGGAATCCCCCGGGCATTAATGTTTTCCGCCACGCGCGATAGCGCCTGTTTGGCTTCAAGCAGGGAAGCATAATCTCGGGCCTGGCGTAGACGACTGAAGGGATTGGCAATGTTCTCAACGTCCAGACGCTGTCCAAGGGCCCACAGACCGTTGATCATGCCGGCCAGACCGGCGTATTGGCCAAACCCAATCAACCGTCGGTCGCGATCGTCTACCATTCGCTCGTAGTCGATCAGCGAATCGCCAAGGGCCATCATGCGTTTGAGCATGGGCATATTGTAGGCCTGGCCTTTGATGACGTGAGAGAAAAAGACGTATATCTTTTCCGGTTCAAGTTTGTCGACGGGTATTTCCTTTAAACCCAGGATTACCTCACAGCCGGCGAGGTCCCGTTGCACGGGGATGCCGACCCGGGAAAATTCTTCGTCGCTAAACGCACGCTGCGGACTGGTCTGGACCACCATGGCGACACCCGCGGCCCTCAATGCGGCAATGTCTTCAGGAATGAGGGGGGTTCGCCGCTCCCATTCGCTTTTGTCTTCAGCCCGTACACCGATCTTCACGTCATCCCCTTTGGGAAACATCATATACGCATTTAGACAATATCCACAGATAGCCTTTACGCTGAAGAAAAGAAAGGGGTAGCGGAAAGATGAGAGCCGTCAACTAAATCATTGATTTTGATTTGGCTTATGATGACGTCAGACATCGCTATGGTCATAACGGCAATATCTCGGCACCTCCCAATATCTTCTTTTTCACCGTTGTCCGGAATCCCAGATCCCTATCCTTGGAAACCATTGAATCGGCGGGCGATTTCCCCTATGATGACGACCATCTTTCCGCTCGAAGATCCCGACACCCAAAGGACCTGATATGGTTTGCCTTTCAGGCCTTCATCACCGCCTCTGGTTCCGACTTATGGCGGCGGCATGGCTCGCTGCCGTTGTCGTGTCTACTTCCGTACCTGCCGCCGGCGGCACCACCGAGGATACTCGCCCTCACGACCTCGCCGCCCTCACCCATCTCATGGAAAGGTTCATGTCCCGCCACCTGGTGCCCGGGGCGGCCCTGGCGGTCACGAAGAACGGGCGACTCGTCTACGCCGAAGGATTCGGCTACGGGAACCAGGAGGCAACCGTGCCCGCAACACCCACCTCCCTGTTTCGCATCGCCAGCGTCTCAAAGCCGCTTACGGCCGCAGCTATCCTCAAACTGGTGGAGGAGGGCCGACTCGCTCTTGACGCCCCGATACTGCCCCTCCTGAGAGATCTCCTTCCCGATGCCAACGGCGTGCCCAGGGACGACCGCCTGGGTGCCGTCACCGTCAGGCATTTGTTGAGACACACGGCCGGCTGGGACCGGGCCCAAAGCGGGTTTTTTCCCCTTCGGACGAGCGGGCTGATGTCCATCTGCGAAGAGACGGGAACTTCGCCTCCCGGAACGCCGGACATGGTGGTCCGCCATGTGCTGACGCACCCCCTGGATTTCGATCCTGGATCCCGATTCGCCTATTCAAACGTGGGGTATCTGGTTTTGGGGCGGATAATCGAAACGGTCAGCGGACAATCTTATGAAAACTATGTCAGGGAGCATATTCTTCTCCCCATGGGGATCCATGATATGCGAATCGGCGGCAGCCAACGGAGCAGTCGGCTGCCTGGAGAAGTCTGCTATTACAGCGCCGTGGGTGCCGAGGCCGAGGCCCGGTTCGGCCCTGAGAAAGGCCGGCGGGTGTCGCTTCCCTACCGCCGGAGCATCGAGGTCCAGGAGGCTGCCGGGGGCTGGGTGGCTTCGGTGGTGGATCTGGCGCGTTTTGTATGCGCCCTTCAGCTTCCAGGCCCAAACGGGCCACTCGATCCAAAAACACTTAGGCTGATGATGTCGCCCTGTGTGTTCGCCTCCGGCGTCAATCCCCATGAAAATAGTGGCTGCTATGCCTTTGGTTGGGTGGTGGAAACAGACGAATTGGGGCGAACCGTCGTCTCCCACAGAGGCCGGCTGCCCGGTACCGGGGCGTTCATGGGATGGCGATCGGACGGCGTCGGGGCCGCGGTTCTGTTCAACGTCGACACCATTTCCCGGGGTGACCCCTTACTACCGCTTTTTCTTTCCGAGTTTGCCCCTGCCGTGGACCGCATTTCCTCCTGGCCGGACCGGGATGGATTCCACATTTACTTCCCGGAAGCCGAATCGCTTTCATCCTGTCCAAGGGAAATAGCCGTTCGACAAGGGCCCAGCCCATCACTTCGGAGACGAATAGAAGACCCCATCGTCATCCACTGAAAAAAACGACATCCGATATCGAAGGCGTCGGAAGCCCCCCCGATTAGCCCGGATATGTCACGTGTTGGCGGCGTTCATCGGCCAGGCATTCAAGGGCGCCGCCGACCGTTGGTACTGCAAGCCCTTGATGACGCCGCATATGGAAGCCTCCGACGCGCCCCCAGGGGGACTATTTTTGGGGGTTATTGCCATTGCGCCGGGGGGCAAACGGCTCCCGGGACTCTGCTACCGAAACAGGCGATACCCATAAGATATCATATATTATTTTGGTATTTAGAAGAAATGTTCATGATATATTCGGGGTAGACTGTGGTCTCCGGGATCGATGGGTGAAGGAAGGCGCACGAGACGTTTCCCAAGCCATCCACCCCATGGCCACCCGTTGGAAGAATAATGGGGATCGATAAGGACGGTCGAGGTCGGAGACGAGGGGCCGTCAGGCAAGGGCGGCCTCGATCATATCGCCCAGTTTCTGGAGATGGATGGGTTTTCTGAAAAAGTCCACGGCTCCCGCATGGATGGCTTCTTTTCTGGCGGCCCGGTACCGGATGCCGGTCATCACGATCACCTTGATGTTCCAGCGCTGGCTCAGCACCTCGGTCAGTTCCAGCCCGTCCATGCCGAACATGTGAATATCCGTCACCACCAGATCCACCGACCGGTGCTCGTTGATATGTGCGATGGCTTCGTCAGCGCTGTAGACTCCATAGGCATCGTAGCCCAGCATCAGTTTGACGTAGTCGACCAGCACGTCGACCACCCAGAACTCGTCATCGACAATGAGGATGTGAGGGCTTCGGGGCCGGAAGGGAAGGATTCGGCTCATGGCTCGTCGGTCGTATGGGGGTCGGAAAGCGGCAACGACCCTCGGTAAGTGGTCAGCGGGGTAAGGCAACACCGGGAACGGGGCGGATTTCCCCCAGAGGCAGTCTGTCGAGACATCTATGCGCTTCCGGATCAGCGGTCACCCGTCATCGATAATCTGGTATTTTTCACCTATCCAGCTTAATATCGGCAAGTTGGCGACAACCCTCCAGTTCCCTGCCGACCCGCCCATGATCCCAGGGCATTCTTAATCCGGATAGATGCCAAGGGTCGTCGACCGCCGCCGGGTCGAGCGGATGACGAGGGAGAAAACCGGCACCACCCTCTAACCGACCGGAGATCATTCGTCGAAAGGGAACCGGTCCCGGTTTCGATCCCACCAATCCCGTGCGTCAAGAACATCGTCGAACTCCTGGTCGGTGATGTATTCAAGGGCGTCAAAAGCGTCCTCCCGGATGCGTTCGTCTTCGGATGACAGGCCGTAGGCGACGATGAGGTCGACGGCTTCCGGATCCGGTATTTCCTCCAACACCGACAGGGCGCTTTCCATCATGTTGATATCCCCATGGGCCACGGCCTGCTCCAGGCTGACCAGGGTGTTCGCCGACTCCAGATACTCCATGACCTCCATAGCCGCCTCCCTGACCTCCGGGCTGTCATCGAAGAGCGCGATCAACAGGGCCTCGTTGATAGCGGGGTCATCGATCTCCTCCAAGTCGGCCAGGGCTTCCGCCCGCACATCGGGGTCCGGGTCGTCGAGAGCGATTAGGACCCGTTCGACCACTGACCCGGGATCCACGTCTTCGATGGAAGAAAAATCCTCCGGCGGCCTTGTCGTCGCCCCGGGCGCTCTTCTGGCGGACGATTCCGCCGACGGAAGAGACCTTTTCTCCGGCAGCGCCTCCGGTGTGTCCGACCGGGTGAACGGTTCCTTCGAGGATGCCATGGTCGAGGGCTGCTCCCGGTCTCCCGCCGGCTCCTCCTGCTGACCGCAGGAAACCATCATGCTGCAGGCAATCCCCAGCAGCAGCGCAGTGCCACAGGCAAATCCCTTGCTCGACAACCCGCTTCCGATCCTACCAACCATTCGATTCGCTCCTTTCGGCAACCCGTGAACAGTGACGGACCGGGATCGATCGACAGGGCCTGATCACTCCCGGGGGGTGCCGTTTATCTTCGTACCTGCATGATGTCGATTGGCTACTTCTTTTCTTCGAAACCACCGATGGCGAAGAGTCATGGTTTCAGCCGACCATGCGAATGATGTCTCCCGACCGTTCGCGCTCGCACTGATCCCCATTTTACCCCAGATCCGCCGATTTCGCCATCGCCGGCGTTCTCCATTATCAAATTGTCATGTTCACATCATCTTTCGGTAACCTGCCTTGGCTATGCTGTGCCCGCGGAATCGTCGGAGACGATTCGTTCCGCCGCCGGCAATCAGGTCTCACGGCCGGTGTCAATGGACCGGATGATCGCCCATCTCATCCCGGAATGCCGCCCTTGGGGCCTGTCCCATCGACGGCGCTTGTCCGGAATCAACCATCGCCGTCAAAGGAGGTCGTTGCGGGTTCAGCACCACTGAAGACCGTATTTAAAACCGTACCGGTTAAAATCGCAATGATCGTTTCGGGGCTGCAGGTCGCCGTTCTCATGGGAACGGGCCTGCTTGGCCCGGACGGGGGCCAAGCCCTTGCCAAAGGCAGGAAGGACTGTACCGGAATCGTCAAAGACGCCAAAAAGGCTTGTGATTCAGAGATCAAAGACGACTATCGGATCGCCCTCGGAAACCGCGGCAACATCGCCGACAAGGAGGAGCGCGCCACTTGCATCCAAAAAGCCAAGACCGAACGCAAGGAGGCCAAGGAGGACTGCAAGAATCAGCAGGACGCCCGCAAGGAAGGCTGCAGCGATCTCGAGGAGACCTATTATGACCCCCAGGTCGATCCGGCCAATTTGACCGACCCGGATACCATCACCATCGGCAATGCCAACCCCTACTTCCCCCTTGTGAAGGAACCGGAATGGATCTACGCGGGAAGAGAGGACGCCGACACGCTCCTGGAAGGGATCACCGTCACCGTGACGGAGGACATCAAACCCATCGCGTTTCCCGAAGGATCCGGCAACGTGTGGCATTTTGGAGAAATCGCTCAAAATTTTATCGACGGAGAACTGATCGATGTCGAGGGGTCCTGGAAGGCCGGAAGAGACTCCGCCCTGCCCGGGATCATTATGCAGGCATCCCCGCGGCGGGAGACATCTATCGGCAGGAATACGACCTGGGGGACGCCGAGGAGCTGGACGAAGTGGTCAGCGTGGGTAAGGCTTCCAAAACCGTGCCCTTGTGGCAGCTGCGACACCGGTGTTCTGGAGATCAGTGATTCTATGCCCATCGAGCCGGCCGACTTTGAACTGAAATACGATGCGCCGGGGGCCGGCCTCCTTCTCGAAGAGGCTTTCGAGGTTGCGGATGACGAGGATGATTCCGACGTTCCGACCGGAGAACGGGTCGAACGCGTAGTTCGGACAACGCCAGATAAAGAGATGGAAGCTCGGGGGGGGGTGAAAAAGAGGCCCCCCCCGCCCTTGTTTTTACGGGAATTCATCCGTACCGGGCGGAATGCCCGTCATGATGGGGCGGATAGAGGGGCTGCGTTTATTTGCCGGAGCGCGTCCAAGATCACTTGGGGGGACGGATGGTCGGCGGGATCACGGGCAAAATGACTGAACCGGATGCGGCCCCCGGCATCGATGATGAACACGCCAGGCAGCTGCCGGACGTCCCCCTTGGGCAACCCAATCCCGTGACCTTTGAGCATGGCCGCCATCCCCTTCAGGGCCATGCCGGGGGACAGGATGCCAGCGGGGGACATGTGCTTCAACTCGAAGGCACCGAAGAGCCGCTTTCCCGGATCCGAAATCATCGGATAGGGCACGTCAAAGCGTTTTTTGAAAGCGGCGGTTTCTTCAGGAGTCCCGAGGCCGACCAGAACCACCCGGGCCCCGGCCTGACGAAACGCGTTCTTTTTCTGGCGCAACTGCGCCACCTGCTCCCGGCAAAACGGTCACCCGTAGTGTCGGAGGAATACGAGAACCAGCGGCCCGTCTTCCCAGAACCGGCGCAATCGCGTCGTGGTGTTGTCCCACAACACCACCTCCTGGTCGCTGACCTGACGTTTATCGATGGCCAATGGAAGTCCCTCCTGCAAGAAAATGATTGATCTTCGGGATCGACTCGATCAAGTTGGTTTTGTTACAAAGTAACCACAGGGCCGATGGAATCAATGGACCTGCAGGCGGTCCTGTTCATCGCCCTTCTCTGCAGGTAATGCCGGCCCCATCCCCCGAGAGGCATCGATGCCCCAGGGTATCCCCGATTGCAGACTGCCGGCGGTTTCTGCCGATTCGAAACGACAGCGGTTGACCGCTTTCCTGGAAACGCTTTTTCTGGAGTTGGCCGACCGGTTCACTTCGAAGCGGCCCTACCCGTCCGTATCCAAAGAACAGTTGTCGAGATGCAAAATCGTCTCCCACCGAGGGGAATGGACCAATGGCGGCTTGATCGAAAACACCCTCCCGGCCTTCGAGGCCGCCCTGTACGACGGGGTGTGGGGTCTCGAGTTCGACGTTCGCTGGACCCGCGATCAGGTGCCGGTGGTGTCCCACGATCCGGACCTGAGCCGTCTATTCGGTGCGCCGGATACCATATCCAGTCTGACCTTTGCCGGACTGAGGCGCCGCTTTCCCGACATCCCTTCCCTCGAAGAAATGGTCGACCGCTTCGGCCGCCGCTGCCATCTGATGATAGAGCTCAAGGAGGAACCCTTCCCCGACCCCCTGGGCCAGGAACGGATCCTGGCGGACCGGCTGGCCCCTCTGACACCGGTCTGCGACTTCCACCTCATGTCCCTCAATCCAGGGGTCTTTTCCGTATTTGACGTGGTCCCAAGGGATGCGATGCTGCCGATTGCAAGGCTTCAGACCGGGCGATTCAGCCGGTTGGCCCTGTCCAGACGCTTCGGCGGCATCACCGGCCATTATATCCTGCTCAGCCGGCAACTGGTCCGGCGGCATCATCGCCACGGCCAGCGTGTCGGAACCGGATTCATTGCTTCCGTATCCTGTCTTCATCGGGAGTTGCGCCGGGAAGTTGACTGGCTGTTCACAAACCGGGGGGCGGCGCTGCAGCGCTACGTCGCGGGCGTCATCGAGCGGTGCTGAGGGCGCCGGCCGCACTTGATTGTTTTCTCGATCGGGATTACGCTACCGGTATGCGTCACACCCGTCGAACGGGACCGGCTCCCGACGGTGACCGAGAACCGATGCCGGGACAGGATCCACCTGGCAAGGGGGTGCCGATCCTGGCTCGTTCCCCCCTTCCGGAAAGATGCCGCCATGAAAGCAGACGATCGTCACCCCCTTCGATTTGAGAACGAAAACGATGTCCTTCGGGCCATTCTGGAGGGCACGGCAACGGATACCGGGGAGCGGTTTTTCGAATCGCTCGTCCAGAGCCTGTCCATAGCCCTGGGCAGCTTCAGCGCATGGGTGACCGAATTCATAGCGGAGACGCGGCATCTGAAAGCCCTGGCCTTCTATGTCGACGGAGAGCTTACCGACACCTTCGAAATTCCCGTGGACGGGACCCCCTGTCAGGCGGTCATCGACACCACGGAACTGATCCACTACCCGAAAAACGTGATCGACCTTTTTCCCCACAGCGACTCCCTCAAGGCGTTCAGGGCCGTCAGCTACATGGGCATCCCCTTGGTGGACAACAATGGGAAGGTTTTGGGAAATCTGGCCATTTTAGACCGGCGGCCCATTCCCAACGAGCCCAGGGCCGTCGCCATTTTCAAGATCTTCGCCAACCGCGCATCGGCTGAACTTCAGCGGATGAAAGCCGAACGCAAACTGAAAAAGAGCGAAGAAAGATACCGGCGGATCATCGAAACCACCGGAGAGGGCTTTCTCCTTCTCGACAACCGGTTCAAGATCGCCGATGCCAATGAGGCGTTCTGCCGGCTTGTGGGATACAGCCGCGAGGAGCTGATCGGCAGATCCCCTCTCGATCTGGCCGCGGACGACTTCAGGGACTACCTGGCCGCCAATTGGACGCAGCCCCTGTCCTATCGCCTCGCGGATGTGGAAGGAAGGTTGGCGCCCCGACAAGGGTCGACCATTCCCGTCCGGATCTACGGGGACATCTTGAAGGACGACAGGGGCGATACCATCGGCTACATGTATTTCATTATCGACATCACCCATCAAAAGCGCTCACTGGCCCTTGCGGGGGAAGTGCAAAAGAACCTGCTGCCCCAAAACAGCCCTCGAATCGAAGGATTCGACATCGCCGGAAGCACCCTCAGCTGCCAGGAAATCGGAGGCGACTATTTCGATTATCTGTTCGGCGATACCTGCCCGAATCCCCATCTGGACATTATCGTTGGGGATGTGACCGGCCACGGGGTCGAAGCCGCCCTGCTCATGACCACGGCGAGGGCCCACCTGCGGATGCAGGCCCAGCGGTCCTCCTGCGAATCCCTGGCGGATTCCCTTGCGGAATTGAACCGCCACCTGGTTCTCGACGTTCTGGATACGGGCCGGTTCATGACCCTGTTCTACCTTCGCCTGAATCCCGACACCCGCGATCTCACCTGGGCAAGGGCAGGGCATCCGCCGGCCGTCGTCTACTCCCCCGCCACGGACCGTTTCACTGAACTCAGCGGACGGGGAATCGCCCTGGGTCTGGATCCGAAATATCTCTTCGAGGAAAACGCGGCTCGCGGCCTGGTGGACGGCACGGTGATCGCCATCGGAACCGACGGCATCTGGGAGTCCGTCAACCAAGAGAAGGCGTTCTACGGCAAGGAGCGGTTTTTCGAAGCCATTCGGAAAAATGCGGACCGCGGGGCTGGAGACATCCTGAAGGCCATCATCGACGACGTTAAGCGGTTTTCCCTGGGGGTGGTTCAGGAAGACGACATCACCTTGGTCGTCATCAAGACCGTCGAAAACCATCCCCCGGGGGGCGACTTTGAGATTTGACTTACATGATATGCCTGGAGGGGGTCAATGACGTTCGCTTCCGGGGTCAAGCCCCAAACCGGAGCCTGAAGGTGCTGCCCTGATCGATGCGGCTGTCGACGGCGATTTCCCCATTCATGGATTCGATGTAGGCTTTTGCCAGGCAAAGCCCCAGGCCGACGCCGCCGTTGGATCGACTGCGGTCGCAGCGATAGAAGCGCTCGAAGATCCGGGGAAGATCTTCTCCGGAGATGCCGATGCCGGTATCTTCGACCGTCACCTGAATGCCGTCTTCCTCGCGGACGCCGACCGCCGTGACCATCCCGTTCTCCGGAGTGTACTTGATGGCATTTTCAATGATGTTGGTCATCACCCGCTGCATTTTTTTTCGATCGCCCTCGAATAGAAGTCGCGCCGGCAGCTGGGCCTTGAGCGCGATGCCCTTTTCCCTCGCCAGGGGGCGAAACAGCTCCAGGGCGTCGGCAATAAGGGGAACCAGATCCACGGTCTCTTTGACGGGTTGCTGCACCCCGGCCTCCGTCTCCGTGATGTCGAGCATCGTGTTGATCATGTCGATCAGGGTGTCGCACTCCTCCATGGTATTGACCGCCATGTCTCGGCAGGCAGGCGTCGACGGCTCGGCCATCAGAGTCATTTCCGCAACCCCTCGAATCCTGGCAAGGGGGCTTCTCAAATCGTGGGCAATATTGTCATTGATCTCCTTCATGGACTGCAGCAGTATCTGAATCCGATCCAGCATCGTATTGAAGGTGGCGCCGAGCCGCTTGATTTCCTCAAACCGGCTTGAAAGGGGCACCCGCTTGTCGAAAAGGCCCTTGGATATCTGCCGGGCGGTGTGGGTGACTTTTTCCATGTCGAGCAGGGCCCGGCTGGCCAGGAAAAGCCCGATCAGCATCGACACAAAAAAGAGGACGAGAAGCAGTATGAAAAACAGGCGACGGAAAATACTCAGGTACTCATCCGCCTCCTCGAGGGTTTCCCCCACCTGGAGGATCATGCCGCGGCCGACAGTGGCGGTGGCCACCCTGGCCTCGGTGTCCAGTCCGTCGATGGACTCGGTAACGAGTCCCACGCCGGCATCGTTATCTTTCCGGTCGAGCGCTACCGGATCGGCAATGCCGTCCCAGAGGGACAAGTCGCTCGATACCAGTGTCTTGCCGTCGACATCGATCAGCCGATAGAACTCATCCTGTGAATCCTCCAACTGCATCCGCTGTTCGATGGTGCCGACAGCCGCTTCGCCCCCCCCTTTCGACACGATCTCCCTAAAGGCCGCAATCTCCTCCGTCAATTCCTCATCCACCGAATCCATGGTCATGGAATAAATCTGGTAATAGAAGATGGCGAAGGTGGCCGTGGTCGATACGATAAAGACCGCCGCGTACAAAACGGTGAGATGAAACAGAAGGGTGTTCCGGTAGCTAAGACGTTTCGTTAAGAACATACCCGACTCCTCGGACGGTATGGATCAGTTTCTTTTCAAAATCCCTGTCGATCTTGTCTCTCAGGCAGCAGATCCGGGCCTCGACCACGTTGGTTCGGGGATTGAAATTGTAGTCCCAGACATGTTCCATGATCATGGTCTTTGAAACGATCTGGCTGGCATGACGCATCAAATATTCAAGAAGGGAAAATTCCAGAGGCTGTAGAATTATATCGATGCCGCCCCGGGTCACCTTTCGGGTCAGGGGGTTCAGGGAGAGATCGGCCACAGTGATTTCCGCCGGGGTCGCGATGAAACTCGAGCGCCGGATCAGGGCATGAATTCGCGCAAGAAGCTCCGAGAAGGCAAAAGGCTTGGTCAGATAGTCATCCCCGCCGTTGATCAACCCCTCGACCCGCTCATCGATGGATCGCTTGGCGCTCAATATCAGCACGGGGGTGTTGATATGGTTGCGCCGCATCTCTCTGATGATCGACAGTCCATCCACGGTGGGCAGCATCAGGTCGATGACGGCCGCGTCATAGGGCTCCGTCAACGCCAGATGCAGCCCATCTTCACCATCGGTCACATGGTCGACCGCATAGCCGTTTTCCTTCATTCCGGTCTTGATGAAAAAAGCGATTTTTTTATCGTCTTCGACAATCAATAGCCGCATCGTGTCGGTTCCCTCCCGCTTCGGGGTGGTTATATCTCAAACGACAGCAACACCGATATCTCGTTCAGACGGCTGGCCGCGTTGCTGCCGCGTTCTTTTTCGAAGTCGGTGTACCGGTACTCAAAGGACAACGTGAGGTCCTCCGACAACTCCCAATTGAAGCCGGCGAGATACCGCCAGTCGACCACTTCATCCTGGTTTCCCTTCCGGTCGTCGTCAAAGTCCTCGAAGCGGGTTGCCAGTTCAAGCCAGTCCAGGGGTCTGTAGGCCATACCGGCAACCCATGCGTTTTCGAGGTGTTCTTCCCCGTCTTGATCCTCCTCCCTGCTCAAGGCCGCTGCGAACTCCACATCGAAGGAGAGGGGCCCCACCAGAATGGTCATGCCGCCTCCGAGAGTCTGGTTGCGTCGCCCATCCCCTGGTTCGTTGTTGTAGTATGCGCTGATGAAAAGCGCCTTTTCCGCAGGCGCCACCGTCAGGTTCGCGATAACGGACCCCTCGTCATCGAGCTGCCGGTTGTCCTTGTAATCATGGGTATCGAAGTTGTTGAGGTTTTCAATGATCGTGCGGTTCTTGTATACCGTCAGGGACAGGTCCAATCCGAGATAATCTGGGACTACCCCCACCGTCGCCCCCACCTCGGCGATTTCGTATAGATCTTCGAGGAGGGTCCCGCTGATCAGATGATCTTCGAGGATACCAAAGGGCTGGGTCCGTTTGCCGATGACGCTGTAGATGGGAAGCCGTGGGGATCGCAGCCGAAGAGTGGCCTCGTCCAGAAACGGTTTGGGATCGTCGCCGTTCTTGCCGATGTTTTCGATGCCAGCGATGGTTGTGGTTTTGAGCCAGTCGGACAGAAAGATCTCAATATCGACCTCGACGACATCGATAAAAAAATCATCCTCCTGCCCGCTCTTTCTGTCGCCGGTGTCGGAGATGTCGCTGTATTCATAGCCCAACTCCGCCAGGATGCCGATCTGAATCCTCTCCTCCCACCACGGAACCGGCTCGATCTGCCGATCCTCCTGGAAGATGGGCTCGTCCAGGCCGGTGTCCCCGCTGCCACCGACAGGATCGGCGACGGTCGGCGATGGAATCAACGCCCCCAGGATCACCAGCAGCAGTGCCGTCCCGATTACCCGCAGGAAGAACCGCAGGGGCATCGGCAGACCGGGTATGGGATCGATGGCAGTGGGTGGACGACTGCCGATCCGCTCAGGCCTCAACCGATAGATGGCCGTCATCATTCTGATATCATACCGACGATTAGGAAAAAAAGACACGCACCGAAGCCTATTCACATCAGAGTGCCGGTATCCTAATCCATCAAAGATTATGGCGAAATGACGACAACATGATCATTTGATAATGTGGGCAACCACCCTGGCAGGTGGTTCATGGGACTGGGGTTGCCATCGATTCACCCCAGACCCTGATAGGAATCGACACCTCTCAAATGGGCGACATCTCCCCAGCTGTCGATCACCCAGCGAGGGGTGCCATAGAAGACCCCGTGTCGAACGATGCCGATGCTGGCGTTCCTGGTAATGAAGCAACGGGGTTGGGAGAGGGGCAGCGCTGCCGCGTACCGGAAGAGGCTGTCCAGGACTCCCCCGTGAACCACCAGCGCCACTGTCTTGCCGGGATATTCTTCTAGGAAAGATTCGAAAAAGGCAACATTTCTCAGGTAGTGGCGGCGATGGCTCTCGCCGGAGGGGATCTCGTAGTCGGGGTCGTTGGATTTCAGGTGTTGGAGCACCCGGAGATGCCGGCGTTTGATTTCAGGGAGAGTCAGTCCTTCGAGGACACCGTAGTGGCGCTCCCGCAGGAGAGGACTCGTCTGGATGTCGTGCCCCGTGGCCTCCGCGATGAAACCGGCGGTCTCAACGGCCCTTCCCAGATCGCTGGCGACCAGCACATCGAAATGGATGGTTTTCAACCGGCCGCCCACGGCCCGTGCCTGCTGCCGGCCGGTCTTGGTCAAGGGACTGTCTCCGTGCCCCTGAAACCGTTCCTCGATGTTCCAGACCGTCTCTCCATGGCGGATGATCATCAGGGTAGTGGTGATAGTGGATGGTTCCATGGGTGTTCGACTCCGGGTGATGGTTTCATGGGGCCCCCGCGCTCGACTCTCCCATCGCCCCGGGAACCCGAAACCGACGGCGGCATCGCTTGAAAAACAGCCAGCAGCTGACATCGGCCAACGATCCGATTTGGCAACCCACCGGCCGGGCAAGACCGCCCGACAGCGGCGAAGGTGACGCCGGAATCACTCAAGGGGGACGGCAATCCAAGATCCAGCGGTCGGAGCCCCGTGCCGTTGTCGGGGAACGATTCTTACCGCTGCCGACGACGGGCTGTCAAGGGATGGCGTCGGTCGGGAGAGAAAAGGCAGCCGGACCGAGCCTAACGGGTCATCACCCCAGTCGGCCCGTCACTGGGCCGTGATCACCACGCCGCAGTCTTCGCAGCGATATCGGGCGACCGTGTCGTCCTCATCGGAAACGGGGGTGAAATCGTACTGCCTGACCCCGGTGGAATCATAGCATTCGGGACAATACCCCCCGTCGAGTTCCTCGGCCGAAATCGTCAGGTGGCACTGGCGGCATTGCAACCGGATGCCGGACGTCGGCAATAGCAGCAGTCTGTTGTGGCGGCAGGTTAACATAGACCCGATGTCGTGGATTGGGTTGACCGTCGCCGGGAAGACCGCAGCCGGCGAATCGACGGATAAGGGATCATTAGGGCGTCAATCGCCAGTAGAGCCAGGACGACAGCTCCCCCAGGGTGAATACCGACCGCTCCATGGCGAATTGGGATGCGCTGGCATCGATGATCGTCAACACCTCCTTCATGATGCCGCCAGTCCCTGAAACCTGCTGCTGGCGGTATTTCTGAAGAATAACCAGCCGGGTGGCGGAAATGTGGAGAAGCTCGACTTCACCGGCGCTGTAACGATTCGCCCGAAGCCGGTTATTTTCGAGAAACAGCCGGATCGTTTCATTCTGGGTCACCCGCTCCTTGTCGTCGTAGAGGTCGGCATCAATGGTCAGTGTCCCGGAGGCGTTGATGTCGACCTTGGCATCGACGGCATAGTTACGGAACCGCTCCCGTAAGGCGCCTTTTTTGCCGAGACAGATCATTGCCTCTCCGGTTCCGTCCCAGTTGCGTTCAAGGGTCTTGAATAGGCGTTTGAGATCCCGGTGTTCCCCGGAGGTGAGTTTTCGAGTCCGGACCCGCTCGTAGATATCGATACCGGCAAGCACGCTGGGCGACGGGGCAAAGCATTCCTGGGCATGGGCCACCGGCACCCCGAGCAGGCATAGGAAAAGCACCGTCGCCACTGCCACTGACTGCCTTAAGCCGTCGTTCATGGGGAGTCTCCTGATGATGGCCTCGATCGGCAGCTACCACCGACGACCAAGGATCTGAGCGGGAAGCCCATGGTGCCGCTGTCCAGGGGTGGTTACAGGGCCCGGGTCCCCGGGCCGAATTGGAATCGTCCATGCCCTCTATTCCGATCTTCATGGACGAATAAGCTCTTGGATTTCATATAAATCATTTTTTGTAAAGCCTCCCGGCATGCCCGTGGCGTTGCCCCCCTGACGTCTGCCACCGGGGCCGGGCGGCAGAGGGACGAGAAATCCGGCGGAGGGTTTCGGACCGATGTGGGGCCCTTTGGTGCCATATTTAGTAAGATCGTCTTGAATCCCCAGAGATTCCGGGTATGATGAGTGGACCCCGGCCGACACCAAACCCACTGGAGCGTGTGATCATGTTCAACCGTATTCTGGATGCCGTCGACCGATTGGATGGCGAGGCCGCGGCCACCCCCGTCATGACCTCATCGACCCTCAATCGACTCGTGGGGGCTGAGGTGCTGTTCAAATGCGAAAATTTCCAAAAAGCCGGGGCATTCAAATTCCGGGGCGCCTTCAATGCCATTTCCCGTTTGACGGATGAAGAGAAAGCCAGAGGGGTGATCACCTTTTCTTCGGGGAACCATGGGCAGGCGGTAGCCCTCGTCGGCAACCGGCTGGGGGTCAAAACGGTGGTGGTCATGCCGGGCAATGCACCTGCCGTCAAGCGGGAGGCCGCTGAAGGCTACGGGGCTCTGGTGGTCGACTATGACCCCTCGGAAGTCAGCAGGGAGGAGATCGCGCAGCGGCTCAAAGGTGAACGGGGCTACACCCTGATCCCCCCCTATGATCACAAGGATATCATTGCCGGCCAGGGAACGGCGGCATTCGAATTCATCAAAGAGGCAGGATATCTGGACATGCTGATGGTGCCCTGCGGCGGCGGCGGACTGCTCTCCGGATCCGCCATCGCCGCTAAGCATCTGTCTGCGGAGTGCACCGTCATCGGCATCGAGCCGGAACTTGCCGATGACGCTACCCGTTCCTTCCACTCGAAGACACGCCATACGGTCCACAACCCCCCGACCATTGCCGACGGATTGCGGACCCCTTCCCTGGGGAAGCTCACATTTCCACTCATTCTGCAGTCGGTGGACGAAATGAAGACGGTCCCGGAAGTCGCTATCGTCGAGGCGGTCCAGTTTCTCTTCTACCGGATGAAAATCGTCGTAGAACCTTCCGGTGCCTTAGGATTGGCGGCGCTTCTCACCCAGGCCGTCGCGGCCAAGGGGCGAGTCGGGGTCATATTGAGCGGGGGAAACGTCGACGGGGCGGTGATGCGGAGAATCCTGAGGGAAGACCCGACTGCGGATGCAAACCGTGCCGCCACGGCCGAAGCCCCATCACCCGACAGAGACCGCCGCTGAGGGCAGTGCCCCTCAGGTCGTCAAAGCCAGTCGGACCGCCTTGCCGATATCCTCAAGGGTGTATGGTTTTTTGACGTATTGCCCTGCCCCGAGGGATAATGCCTCCTGCACCCTGCCCGTGTCTGAATACCCGCTGGCAATGACCATTTTGATGCCAGGCCGGTAGGCAAGCATTCGGCGAAGGGTCTCCAAGCCGTCGATTCCCGGATCCATGATCATATCGAGAACGACCAGATCAAAGGGTTGCTTACGCACGGTGCGGACCCCCTCCTCCCCGCTGGCGGCAACGGCGACCGTGTATCCCAGTTTCCTCAGCATGACCGAAGCGATTTCCCGCTGATCCCTGATATCGTCCACCACAAGGATGCGCTCACCCTCTCCCGTCAGCCGCTCCAGGGGTAGACCGCTGGGCTGAAGACGGAGTTCCGTGTGGGTCACCGGAAAGTAGAGGGTGAAGGTGGTGCCGAGGTTCTCGATGCTCTTGACGTCGATGTAGCCGCTGTGATCCTTCACCGTTCCCCACACCACCGCCATCCCGAGCCCCGTGCCGCTGCGGCCCATGACCTTCTTGGTGTAGAAGGGCTCAAAAATACGTTCGATGTCCGTCTCGGGGATGCCGATGCCTTCGTCACCCACCGTCAACACCACGTAGTCCCCTTCCTCGATGTCGTCATATCCACGGATCGGGGCGTCGATGTAGCGGTTTTCCGTACCGATGGAAAGACGGCCACCGGCCGGCATGGCTTCCGCGGCGTTGGATACCAGGTTCATGACGGTCTTTGACAGGTGAACGGAGGACCCCATGATGTTCAACAGACGGGGAGAAAGATCGGTTTCGATCCGGGCTCTGGGGTGGTAGGCCGCCAGCTTTCTGAATTCAGGGCTGGCAAGGTAATCCCTGACTACCTGATTCAAGTCGACGGCTTGGGTGCTGGAAACGCTTCTTCTGGTGAGGGTCAGAAGGTCTTCCACAATCCGTGCCGCTTTCTCCCCCGATCGTTTGATGGTGAGAATGGGGTCTTTCAGGGGACTGTCCGACGGCAGATCCATCAGCAGCAATTCGGGATAGCTGACCAGTCCGGAGAGAATGTTGTTGAGATCGTGGGCGACGCCTCCGGCCAGGGTTCCCAGTGCCTCCATCTTCTGGGATCGCTGCAGCTTGGTTTCCAGCTGGGATCGCTCGAATTCGGCTTGCCGGCGCTGCTCCATCTCCAGGGAGAGCGTCTTGTTATTTTCGATGAGTTCTGCCGTTCTCGCCTTGACCTGGGATCTGAAAATCGTGATGATCGCCAGGGCCGCGGCAAGCAATCCCCCCAGCCCGAATACCGCCCGGCGAAACCACCGTCCGACAGCCGCATTTCCCCCACCGCCGAACCATTTGTCGATGGCCGCATAATAGATTGAATCTTCGTTGGATTTGATTCGTCGCAGGTGGGCGTCGATCCGGTTCAGGATGTCCCTTCTCTCTCCCCTCGGGGTTGCCCAGTAGAGTTTCTGGGGGCTCAACACGATGGGAGACTTGAAGAGATGGTAACGCCCCTCGTTTTCCGTGCCGTAGAAATGACTGACCAGTCCGGCATCGCACTTGCCCTCATCGACGATCCCCATGACGTCTTCATACTCGAACGCCTCGATAAAACGGGTTTCGATGCCGAATTGATCGATCAGGTCGCGAAGATTGGCATAGTGAGTGTCTCCCAACAGAACGGCCACTTTCTTGCCCTTGAGATCGAGGATGGACTCGATGCCGGCGTTCTTTCGAACATAAATCTGCCCCCATTCCGTCAGAACGCTTTCAATCGAATAGTCGAACAGGAGATTCCGCTCGACCGTGTAAGCGATAACCCCCAAAAGGTCGATCCTAGAATCCGCTAAACGGTCGAGGTTTTCCGCCCAGGAGGAAGGCACGTATTCGATCTGCCAGTCTTCCTTCTCGGCGATAGACTCGAGAATATCGATGAAAAATCCATCGACCCTGCCATTGCCGTCAACAAAGGTGAGGGGGATGTTCTCATAAATACCGACACGGATGGTCTCACGGGCCAGGGAAGCGTCTCCCCACACGAACAGGCCAACGGCAAGAACCGTCCACCCAGCGACTGTTCTAAAATGAGCGGTCATGATTGGTCGTTTCAGCGTCTGGTTGAATGGTGGCGGCAGCGTATCGGTTCGTATCCGCTGCCGAGGCGCCGACACCGCCGGGGAGAGTGGGAGCCCGTATCCAGGGCAACTGTCGATAGGTGGTTGATGAATATCGTTGCAAAAATCTCAGTGTTATTCAATCGTTTTCCCATATGGCGGTTTCCAACGCGGTATAGGACTGGAGCGGGCGGTCCACCTGAGCCGATGACGGCGACGGAGATGGTGGCCGGGTCCGTGAAGACCATCAGGCAGAAGCAATGAAGAATAGAAGAACAGAAGCTTTCTTACCTGCTGGTCCCGCCACCCATCCGTCGATGGGAGGCTATCCCCAGTCATCCGGTCCAGCGGGGGCGACCGGTTGGCCCCCCTCGCTGGACCGGTAGCAGGCCTCCACCACCTGGAGGGTTTTCAGATAGTCGGCACCGTTGGTCTCGAATGGCGCGTCGTCGAGCAGCCTGTCGAGGAAGTGGCGGATGGCAAAATAGCAGGAGTCGCCGGCAAAGCCCTTGAGTTCCCGGGGATAGTCGTGGCGGTAGGAAGGCTCTCCCAGGGGCTTAATGACCAGTTCCCCGCAGGAATCCATCAGCAGGTGGCCGTTCATGGCATCGACGCGAAAAATGCCAAAGGTATTCCGGGGGCTGCAGGAGTAAAGATCGACGCCGCTGTCGTTCTCGTTGTATCGGTTGGCATCGAGGATGGCGGAGACGCCGCTGTCGAAGCGAAGGAAGACCTG
Source organism: uncultured Desulfobacteraceae bacterium (assembly GCA_942491115.1). GTDB lineage: Bacteria > Desulfobacterota > Desulfobacteria > Desulfobacterales > UBA5852 > CALNZV01. Next base: position 51,280 of record CALNZV010000012.1, on the reverse strand, counting down.
GCCGGCGTCTTCTCCCGCGATGATGGGATTGAGGCGTGAAAGCTGGGCGTAGACGCTGGCCACCTCTCCGAAAAGAAAGCGAAAGGTATCGATAAAATGAACGCCGGTTTCGTAGATCAACAGCTTCTCGTATTCTCTGAAGAAGGGCTGGCGTTCGAGGTATGCGTTCTCGCCCCATCCGTCACCCATCCGCATTTGAAAATAACCGAAAGTGGCCCGGCCGATCGTCCCGCCGTCCACCACCCGTTTGATTTCCCGATACCAGGGCTGCCAGCGCCAGTTGTCGTTGACCATGAACCGGATGCCCCCTCGACGGGCGGTATCGACGATAACCTGACTCTCTTCGAAGGTCGGTGCCAGGGGCTTTTGACAGAGCACATGGACCCCCCTTTCGGCGGCGTATCGCACGATGTCCAGATGGGTGACCGGGGGCGTCACGATATCCACGAAATCCGGGGACTCCTTGTCGATCATCTCCCGGTAGTCCCGGTAGCAGGCGGAGATGCCGTAGGCAGCCATCCGGCGTCTCGCCCGTTCCCGGTCCAGATCGCACAGGGCGGTGATGGCGGCCTCCGGTATCCGTTTCCAGGCATCGAGGTGGTAGTGGCTGAAATATCCAGCGCCGATGCATACCCCTTTGAGCGGCTGTTTCGCATTCATTGGCATTCGCCTTTCCGGATCCGTCACCGGCCTCATAGGTAGGTCAATCGAAAATGGGCCAGAACCTCGACCAGGATGCTGGCAACACCCATTCGGTGGCGGTAATGCCGACGTCTGGCGCCGTCGGCATCGCCGGCCTTGATGGCGTCCAGAACCCGGCGGTGCGCCGCCGCGGAATCCACGGGGCGGGGTCTTAATCGGAGAGTGATCAAACGCGCCCGGTGAGCCTGATCCGTCAAAGTGGCGGCAATGGCGGCCAATCGCCGGTTGCCGCATTGGTGGAGCAGTTCCCGGTGAAAGGCCTCATCGGCAACCGCCCAGGCATCGAGGTCGTCGGCAGCCAGGGCCTTGTCCATCGCCCGAGTGAAGGCTTCCAGTGCGTCCAAGGTTCCGGCTTCAGTGGCTCTGCGGGCAAGAAGATCGACGGCCGCCACCTCGAGACATGTCAACACCTCGTAGATTTCTCTCATGTCGTCTGGGGACAGGGGCACCACCCGCATCCCCCGTCTGGGCATGACCTCTATAAGCCCCTCCTCCTGGAGGCGAATCATCGCCTCCCGGATGGGCGTACGACTCATTCCGAGGGCCTCCACCAGCTGCCGCTCGAGGACATGGTGTCCGGGAGGATACCGGTTTTCCAGAATCCGCTGCTTGATCCCGTGGTAGGCGTGATCGGATCGGGTGGCTCTTGATAGAGGCCTTTGGGTCTTACCGGTTCTGGACATGGGAAGACTCCATAACCGTCTCTGATCGCGGCTCAGGGGAAGTCATGGCGTTCACCCGGTTTTCCAGTGGATCGGCTCGATCCCGGCAATGGGGGAACGGAAGGTGGCAAGGGCATCACCCAGCAGGCACCCCAGATAGACGGTCCTGCGGTCAGACCCGCCAAACGCCAGACTGGAAATGTTCCGAAGCCGCCGGCTTCGGATCTGATCCAGGTGGGGCCGATCCATGGTTCCGGAGAGAAACGCTTCCTCCGTCCAATTCACATGATCCGGATCGGCATCCTCCAGGACGATATGGCCCCTTCCGTCCGGGGCGATTCGGATGACCCGGTTGCTGATAATACTGGTGACCCAGATGCCGCCATCCACATCCATGGCCATTCCGTCCGGATAGGTGCCGTGGCCGAACTCGAAAATGGTCTCCCGATCCGCCAGTTTCCCTCCCGGCAGAACCTTGAAACGGGTGAGCCGCCGCCCGAAGGTCTCGTTGACGTAAAGCCACCGGCCCCCTGGATCGAGGAGCACTTCGTTGGTGTAACCGAGGCCGTCGGCGACCGTCCGGGATCCGTCCTCGTCGACCACAGCGATAAACCCGTCGGCGACGTCCGGCCGATAGCCGAGTGCTCTCGGCTCGCGCCGAGTGCTCACCGACACCCAATACCGCCCCAGGGGGTCGACCATGACGAAGTTGACCGGAGGTAGCCTGACCCCGTCCACCTCGGAGAGCACCGCTTCCAGACGACCGCTGCGGTGAAGCCGAAACACCCCGCCGTCTTCCCCCAGGTTGGCCAGCAGAAAGGAACCGTCAACATCCAGGGCGATCCCGTTCGGCTTGAGCTCCATGCCTGAGGCCTCGGCCAGATAAACCTCCTGGGATCCGTCGGGATGAAGGCAGGCTACTCCGCCTCGCCAGTCCGATGTGTAGAGGCGCCCGCTTGCAGTGGCCAGAACGCATTCGGGACGATGCAGACCGTGACCGACGAATCGAAGCGCTTTCGGGGTGATGGTGAAGGGCGTCATGAGGCCCCCTCTCAAGGTAAGCAACGTTTTCGGTGATGAATTGACATCGAATATTTTTATGTATACGTTAACTCATACTCTAAATGGCGTCAACCGAATGGCGTTGACTTCATCTCAATCCGCCTGCGGTGGCAACGGCCCGCAGACATACCGGGAAACCACAGCCCATGGCCCCCATTCTCGGATGCATTGCCGACGATATGACCGGCGCCACCGATATCGCTCTCATGCTCGGCAAGCAGGGCATGCCGGTCATACAGTACATCGGACTTCCCGACCTATCGGAGTCAACGCCGGATGACGCGGCGGTGGTGGTGGGGCTCAAAAGCAGAACCTGTTCGGTCAAGGATGCCGTCACCCAGAGCCTTGACGCGTTCCGGTGGCTAGAGGGAATTGGAGTCGACCGGTTCTTCTTCAAATACTGCTCCACCTTCGACTCTACCGACAAGGGCAACATCGGGCCGGTAGCGGAGGCCCTGCTGAACAGAAGCGGCGGCGCCATCACGGTTGCATGCCCCGCCTTTCCGGCCAACGGGAGGACCGTCTATCAGGGTCATCTGTTCGTCGGGGACATGCTCCTGTCCGACTCCGGCATGCGCCACCATCCCTTGACCCCCATGACCGACGCCAACCTGGTCCGGTTTCTGGGACGACAGGTAGGCGATCCCCGATCGGTCGGACTGGTACCCCTTCCAACCGTGGACCGGGGACCGGAGGCCGTGGGAAACCGTATCGCGGAGCTGGCCGCCGGACAAATCCGGTATGCAGTGGTCGATGCGGTCAAGGACTCCCACCTGGTCACCATTGCCAAGGCCGTCTCGGAGCTGCCCCTCATCACCGGCGCCTCCGCCCTTGCCATGGGCCTGCCGGCGGTCTACCGGGAAACCGGCCGGCTTCGGGAGACCAACGGCCTCGTCTCTCTGAAAACGCCCCCCGGTTACAGCGCCGTTCTCGCCGGCAGTTGCTCGGAGGCCACCCGCCGCCAGGTGCGGCACCTGGCCCGGACTTGCCCCTCGTTTGTCATCGACCCTATCGCCCTGTCCGCCGGGGAGCTCTCGATCGGGCACATGGTTGACTGGGCTCTCGATCACCTTCCCGAGGGACCAGTCATTATCACGTCCTCCGCATCACCGGATCAGGTGGCCAGGATCAAGAATGCCGTTGGAGACTCGCGGGCCGGTACCATCGTCGAAGACGCCCTTTCCCGGGTGGCAGTCGCCCTGAAGGTGGCGGGGGTTCGCAAACTGATCGTTGCCGGAGGGGAGACCTCCGGCGCCGTGGTCACTGCCCTTGGAATTAACACGCTCAGGATCGGACCCGAAATCGAACCCGGGGTCCCCTGGACCGTCGATGGCGGATCATCGGGCATGATCCTGGCGCTTAAATCCGGCAACTTCGGCAGCGACCGGTTCTTTAACCGTGCATTGGAGATGGTCTCACATGAATGAACACAGACGTCGGCAGCACCTCGTGCGCCTCGCCAGTCATCTTTCCGCCCGGGGGCTCAGCCCGGGAAGCTCCGGCAACATCAGCGTTCGCACCGATGACGGATTTCTCATGACCCCCACCAAGTCCCGGCTGGGGTTGCTCGATCCCGACCGATTGTGCCGGCTGGATCCTGAGGGCGGCCATCTGGACGGCGACACCCCCACCAAGGAACGCTGGGTGCATATGGCCATGTATCGGGCGCGCCCCGATTTAGGGGCGGTGGTCCATCTCCATTCACCAGCGGCCATGGCGCTTTCCTGCCTCGAGGGAATCGACCCGGACAATGCCCTTCCCCCCCTGACCCCATATTTCGTCATGCGCATCGGCACCCTTCCCCTGCTTCCCTACTTTCAACCCGGAGATCCGGCGCTGGCGTCCGCGGTGCAGGAAAAAGCAAGGGACAGCCACGCCCTTCTGCTGGCCCATCACGGCCTCATCGCCGGTGGAAAGGACCTCGACGACGCCGTTGACAACGCCGAAGAACTCGAGGAAACCGCACGGCTGTATCTTTCGGTCAGGAACCACCCCCACCGGATTCTCACCCCGGGCGACATCTCCGCCCTGAACGCTGCATTTCCCAGGAACCGATAACACTTAGGAGAACAGACATCATGGTTGTCGTCACCGTCACTTTTACCGTCAACTCCCCCCACATAGAAGCATTCCGCCGTGCGGTCACGACCCAGGCCCGCAATTCCCTGACACGGGAAACCGGCTGCCACCGTTTCGACGTCAGCGTGGATCCGCAGACCCCCGATCGGTTTTTCCTCTACGAGATCTACACGGACGATGGGGCGTTCGAGGCCCACCGGCAAACCGATCACTACCGGCAGTTCAGCGCTACGGTAAGCGACTGGGTGGTCGACAAGTCCCTCGCCACCTGGCAGCTGATCACCAATTAGCCCATAGGACCACACCATGCCCGATCCCCACACCTTTACCATTGCCGTACTGCCCGGAGACGGCATCGGCGGCGAAATCATGCCGCCCTGCCTGGACCTCGCCAGTGAGGCGGCAGCCATTGTCGGGGGGGTCCGACTCGTCTTCGACCACCTGGATGCCGGTGCGGCCCATTACCGCAGCACCGGCGAGGCATTCCCGGAGGACGCTTTCGCGGCGGCACGTTCGGCGGATGCCATTCTTCTGGGGGCCATGGGGCTGCCGGAGGTCCGTTACCCGGACGGACGGGAGATTGCTCCCCAACTCGATCTGAGGGAGCGCCTCGACCTGTACGCGGGCCTGCGGCCGGTCAGACGCCTGAAGGGGCTTCCGCCGGTGCTGGCGGATCCCCGTGCCGATCACCTGGACTTTGTCATCGTTCGGGAATCCACCGAGGGGCTTTTCTCCTCCAGAGGCAAAGCCGTGGTGGAAGGGGATCGAATCGCCCGGGATACCATGACCATCACCCGTTCGGTCTGCGAACGGCTCTTCGACTTTTCTTTTTCATTAGCCAGACGACGCATGGCCATGGGCCTGACCGGAACGGTCACCTGTGTCGACAAGGCCAACGTCCTGGGCTCCCAGGCCTTTTTCCGGAAGATTTTCGATGAGAGGGCCACCGGATTTTCCGACGTGAAGACCGACCACAGCTACGTGGACGCCATGGCCCTGAATATGGTCCGCCGGCCGTGGGATATCGACGTTTTGGTCATGGAGAACATGTTCGGGGATATTCTCTCCGATCTCTCCGCCGCCCTGGTCGGAGGGATGGGGATGGCGCCTTCGGCGGATATCGGCGACACCCACGCCGTCTTTCAGCCGTGCCACGGCAGCGCCCCGGACATCGCCGGAACGGGCAAGGCCAACCCCACGGCCATGTTCCTCTCGGCAGCGCTGATGCTCGACTGGCTGGGCGACCGACATGGCGTGCCGGCGGCATCCGACGCCGGAAGGACGTTGGAGCAAGCCGTAGAGGCGGCATTTGCAGAGAGCACCCTCCTGCCCTGGGAACTGGGAGGCAAGGACGGCACCCGGGAGATCACCCGGGCCGTGGCCGCCCGCCTCGCCCCCTGAGATGCCCTCCACCCCCTGGACGCCACAGATGGTCGCCCCACGAATACGGTCGTATCTCACCCATTCAGGGCTTCGCCTGCTATTCCGCCGCTCCGAACTCCGTCTCGATGGCCTCCAACACCTCGTCTGACATCTTATAGGAATGGGCCTCGCCGGGGAAGGCCCCGGTTCTGACCTCTTCGGCATACTGGGCGAACGTCTCTTTCATCAGCTGATTGAAGTTTTGATAGCGCTTGGCGAAACTCGGCGTGAACTTGTCGAACATCCCCAGCACATCCGGGGTCACCAACAGCTGTCCCGAGCATCCCGGGCCGCCGCCGATGCTGATGGTGGGGACCTTCAATTTTCGGGTGACGTAGGCCGACAGCTTTGCGGGCACCGCTTCGAAGATGATGGCGAATACGCCGGCCTCCTGGAGGGCCATGGCCTCCCTGACGACCTTCCGTGCCGTTTCAACGGACTTCCCCTGGACTTTGAGACCGCCCAGAGCGCCCACGGCCTGGGGATGGAGGCCCACATGGCCGACCACGGCGACCCCCATCTCGACAATGGCCCGGGTCTTTTCGATATGGTGGGGGGTGGCTTCGAACTTGACGGCGTCCACGCCGGCTTCGGTCACGAAGCGGGCCGCGTTTCTCATGGTCTCTTCGATGCCGTACTGAAACGAGCCGAAGGGCATGTCGGCGACCACCATGGTCCGGTCGCAGGCCCTGGCGACAGCCCCGCAGTGGAGCACCATCATGTCCATGGTGGCGGTGAGGGTGTTGGGATGCCCGTGGACCACCATGGCGCAGGAGTCCCCAACCAAAATCATGTCGATGCCCGAATCGTTGATCTGCTGGGCGGTGGGATAATCGTAGGCCGTGAGCATGGTGATGGTCTCGCCCCGGTCTCTCATCTCCTGAATGGTTCGGACAGTGTGTTTTCCCTGGGTCATAACGATTCCTCCTTCACAACGGATGAGTGGGATCGGGAGCAGATCTCCCGAACGGTGTTTGAATGGCCGCGCCACTGGAGCCGAAGAGCCTGATCTTGGCCTTGACGGGCGCTTTCATGGCGTCGATTTCCACCGCCATCAACCGGACCAGTTCAGGCGTCTCTGATCCCTTCAGGTAGTCGCCGGCCGCTGCAAGGCAGGCGCTCCGAAGTTCGGTGTTGACGTTGAATTTGCAGACCCCGGATGCGATCGATCGCCGGATCGCGTCGTCGGGGAGACCGGAGGTGCCGTGTAGCACAAGGGGGACGGACAACCGTCGCCCAATGGCCTCCAGCCGATCGAAGTCGAGGGCCGGCGTCTGCGAATAGGCGCCGTGGGCATTTCCGATGCAGACCGCCAAGGCGTCGACGCCGGTCTCCGCTACGAACTCGGCCGCCTGATCCGGATCGGTCAACCGCGCCTCGATCTCCGAAACCGAAAGCCCGTCCTCCGATCCGCTGAGCCGACCAAGCTCCCCCTCGACCGACCGACCCGCAGCCCTGGCCAGGGTCGCCATTTCCCGGGTGAAGGCCAGATTCTCCGCGTACTCAAGACGGGAGCCGTCCGCCATCACCGAGGAGATGCCAGCCGAGAGGGCATTTTGGATGATCTCCGGCGAGGGACAGTGGTCCAGATGGACGGCCACCGGCACGGACGATTCCGCTCCGGCCGCCAGACAAAGAGAAATGAAGGGTCTCCCCCCCAGGTCGAGCGCCGCCGGCAAGACCTGGAGGATCACAGGACTCTCTAATACTTCGGCAGCCGCCACCACCGCCAGAACCCCTTCCAGGTGGTAGACGTTGAAGGCCCCGACCGCATAGCGGCCGTCCCGGGCCCTTGTCAGCAGTTGTGAGGTGGAAACGAGCATGGCTTCTCCTGGGAGCGGAACCGTCAGTCGGCGATTGTGGACGACGGGGTCCGCTGCGACAGCCGCCGTTGAATCCGGACAAGCGCGTCGGTATCCCCGACATTGCCGGGGAAGACGATGTAGGCCATGCCGGGATAGCGGGCCTCGGGGCCCAGTTTCCACACGGGCACACCGGGCAGGACCTGCCCCAACACCATGGCCGTCCGGACATCGAGCCCCTTGGTGGCCACGTCGCTCGAGGTAATGCCGCCTTTGGCGACCAGGTACCGGGGTTGAACGGCAAGTCCGCGAAGAACGGATATCAGGGCCTCGGAGACCCGCCTTCCGATGTCGAGGCTGTGGTGGGGGGTCTTCCCCGTGACCAACCGTCGACTGGTGAAAAGCACGGCATCTTCGCCACGGGCTATGCTGCGGTGAAGGTCTGCCGTTGCCCTGGCGACCTCCCGTTCCGAACCGGCGTCGTCGAGAAGGCGTTCCACATCGATCTCGACTGCCGATACGGCCGTCTGCTCCAGCAGCGCCGACAGTTGATCGGTGGTCTTCGGCACATAGGAGCCCACCACGAAGAGGCCCCCCGATTCGGTCGGCGCCGTCAACTCCCCGGCGTCGACAAGGTCTCTTGGCCGAATACCGGCCCTGACCCTGACAAAAGACGCGGCCGTCCGGAAGATGAACCGGCTGCCCCGGTCTTCGGCATTCAGCAGACCGGCCACCACCACCTCGAGGTCCCGGTAGGAGGCCGCATTCACCACGCAACAGGCACCGGGCCCCAGACCGGAGAGAATTTCCGCCACTGCCGGGGGTCCGTCCCTCCGAATGGTCTCGATAGACACGGCGGCGACCCGGTCCATGGGAATCAGTCCCCCGGTTTTCTCTTCTACCCAGCGGCGGAGGTTGGAATGGCGGTAACCGAAAGCCGCGTCCTCGGCATAAGTGGTCAGGGCGGCGGGGATCAGCCGATCGCCTTCCGCCACATAATGGATGTCATCGATAGTCAGCCGCCCCCCTTCGAGGAAAAACGGCACCAGCAGACAGGGAAGGCTCCCGGCTCCGAATCCGTCGAGCAACGCCGTCACTTCCTTGGGGAAATGCCCCCTGAGGGTGGAATCGCTGCGGCTGACCAGCTCGACGGCCACACCGGCATCCGCGCTGTGCCGGCGAAGCCGCTCTCCGATGCGGCGGTTGATTGCCGCGGCCTCAGGGGCCGTCAGGCTGCGGGAGTTGGTCAGGATGTAGAACGCCGTCCCGTCGCATTTCAGGGCTTCACCAATGGCTTCCCCCGTCCAGGTGGTCAACACGGGAATACCATGGACCGTCTGGGTGCCGGTGGGGTCGTCGTCCAAGACGACGATTTTTCTTCCCGATGCTTGAATCCGCCGCGACAACTCGGGGAGCAGGTCATGGGGCCATTCCGGCGGCAGAGACGCCAGCAATCGGGACTGGTTCTGGGTGGGTTCGGGCATGGAATCCGTCAGCGCTCCTTTTGACGGCAGCATGGGGTTCGGTGGACCGCCTGCGGCCTATTTCAGAGAAAAGATATTCTCTTCGATGTATTTCCAGGTGGCCAGGAAATCCCCCTGATCCATCAACCGGGCGATTCTTCCGCCGTCGACCTTGTCCAAGTGATTCCAGATCCGATTGGTCAGGCGGCTGTTGGCCTCGAAGGTTCCCTTGATATCCCATCGGGTGGGGGACGTGTCCGAGGTCAGGTAATCGCTGTAGCCGTAGCGCTTCAGGTAGTATAGAAATTCAACGTACTCGAGAAAGTGTTTGGTGCCGCAGAAGTAATCCCAGTCCCACTTGCCGTCATTGTCGTTGACATGGATGTAATAGGGATACGGACTCTCCGCGAGCATCACGAGGGCTTCGGCCGGGTGCTCGTTGCCATAGATGGAATGGCCGAAATCAAGAGTGACCCCCATCCCCTGGTTCTGGATGTCGTTCAACAGGCACAGGGTCTTGGCTGCGGTATCGACGAAGCAGCGGCCGCGGGTTTCGCTGGGCTTGTACTCGATGTACAGGGGGATCTCCGGTCGATAGCTCCCGGCCTCACCAAACGCCTCCACCAGGTAGGCCCAGGTTTTTGCATAATCGTACTGGAAGGAGAACTCGAAGCCGTCGCCAAGGGGGCAGCAGGTGACCTTGTCGCCCCCCACCCCGGCAGCGAAATCTTTGGCGTCCTTGATGAATTGAACGGCTTTCCGGCGAACCTCCGGCTCATGGGAGGTCAGACCGCCGTTGCGGAACTCCGGCTCCGCCTTGACGTTGACATTGACGGCCGCCACCGAGAGAGCATACCGGTTGAGGAGCTCCGATGTCTTCGCCGGATCCTTCACTTCGTAAGGATAGACGATCTCGACCCCGTCGTAGCCGTCGATCTGACCCATCAATTCAAATTTACCCTCCACCTCAAGGGGAAGGTTGTATTCGTGGAACCGGTCCTTGGTCCGGGACAAAAACCCCGTGATAATCCCCATCTTCAGCATGATAGTCTCCTTGCCGTGGTGTCAGGGCCCAGCGGACCCCTCTGTCAGCAGTGATTCAATAAATCCGCGGGCACAAGAGCACTGCTCCCGGCACTGCACCGGGGGCAGATGATCTCCAGGTCGAAAACCCCCGAATATCCCGCAGCCGAAAGCCCTCGAAGAAATCGAGGCCGCCCCTCCGTCCCGCCAGTCGTACAGAACATCCCGATGGAAGATCTCCGGCTGAAAGGTCTTGAAGCCCATGTCCGTTGCCTCCGGCAGTCCGGCGAGGATCTGTTCGGGGACGAAACGGTCCGAATACCGGGAGATCCAGTAGGCCGGCGAAATAGCGATCTGCCGTCCGTCCCCGGTCGTTTTAACGGTCGTCGGGTTCGACATCCACGCCTCCCCTCCGGCGTTTACGAAAAGGGAGAGCCGCCATCAGACGGTCTTTGACCCGGCGATACCACTGGAACTGGCTGAAGACGGTCAGAAGGATGACGATGAAGAGGATCAGGGAAACCGGTCGCTGGAAAACGGGCATGAAACTGCCCTGGGACACCATCAGGGCCCGGCGCAGGTTCTCGTCCGCCATGGGCCCGAGGATAACGCCGATCACCAGGGGAGCTATAGGGTAGCCCATTTCGGTTAGGAAGTAGCAGATGATCCCCACGGGCAACATCAGGTATAGATTGAAGATATTGAGGCCAAGGGCATAGGACCCGATGATGCAGAGCATTCCGATGATGGGCATGAAGATCTGGGTCGGAATTCGCAGCACCTTCACCACCTGCTTGGCCAGAAGCATGCCGGTCGCCCACATGGCAATGGAAGCGAGCAATAGGATGGCTGCCACTTCGAGAATAAAGGTGGGATGCTCGAAGGTGATCATGGGCCCGGGGGTCACCCCATGGAGCATGAGGGCACCCAGCAGCATGGCCGCCGGCGGACTGCCGGGAATCCCTAAGTTGAGCAGGGGGATCATGGCCCCGCCCACACAGGCGTTGTTGGCGGTTTCCGATGCCAGCACGCCCTTGAGTTCTCCTTTTCCGAAGGTCTCCGGGTGCGTCGAGGTGTTTTTGGCCGTGCCATAGGACACCCAGCCGGCGATGTCCTCCCCGATGCCGGGCACCGCCCCGATACCCACGCCGATCAGCGCCGAGCGTACAATCGCCGGAATGTTGCGGACAACGGTACCGATCTCCGGGATGATCCGCTGGAGCTTTTGAGCTTCCCCGATCTGGAACCGGTCCTTCAGGACCTGGATGATCTGGGGGATGCCGAAGGCCCCGATCAGAACGGGAACCACCTCGATACCGCTGTCCAGTTCGGAAAATCCGAAGGTATACCGGGGGTAGAATTGGAGCAGATCCCGACCCACGCAGGCCAGGAAAAGCCCCAAAAATCCGGCGATCCACCCCTTGATGACCAGATCGGGGCTCGTCAGGGTGCCGCTGATCAGTATACCGAAAAAAGCCAGCAGGAAAAATTCGAAAGAGGTGAACTGAAGGGCGAAATGGGAAATGATCGGGGAGATGCTGACCACGAAAAGCATGCTGATGCTGGTGCCGATGGCCGATGCGGTGGTGGTCAACCCGATGGCGCGGCCGCCTTCACCTTTGCAGGCAAGGGGGTAGCCGTCCAGTGCGGTGGCGGCGGCGGCGGCCGTTCCCGGAATGTTGATCAATATGGAAGCATAGGACCCTCCGTAGGTTCCACCGACGTATATGGCCAGCAGACAAACCATGGCCATGGAGGTGTCCATGCCGTAGGTCAGGGCGGTCAGGAGGGCCACCCCAAGAGTAGAGGTCAGGCCGGGCATGGCCCCGAAGATGATTCCCAGCAGCACCGAGCCGAAAAGAATGGCGATGGTCAACGGATCCGAGGCGATATGAAAGACGATGCCGAAGAACGTGCCGATACGATCCAAAATCATCATGAAGCGATACTCCCCCCTCGATGAGGCTAGAAATCCCAGTACCAAACGGCATCCAGAACCATGACGACGATGCCCTCTGACGGCATGGGAACCAGCAGGAGATACTTGAACACCGGTCCGATGACGAAGGGGGCGGCCACGGCCAGCACAAGGCTTGTCCGGAATTTTTTCCGCAAGGCCAGGTCCCCGCGGATCAAGGTCCAGGCATAGATGCAATAAGCCAGGATAAAGGCAATGGTGAACCAGTCGCCGAATCTGGGCAGAACGGATTCCAGTGCTGCCGACGCACCCGTAGCAAGGATCAGCATGAACAGGGCGGAACCGGCAATATAGAGGAGTAGCAGACGTTTCAGTAAGGCCTCGTCATCCAGATAGAACATGGTGATAAACACCGACAGGAACAGCAGACTGCAGAGGAAAAAATCCACCCGCGGGATGTTCAGGAAGACGAAGCAAAAAAGCAGGACAACGATCGCGTAGAACCGCATCATGGACGCCGTCTGGAGAAAACCGAACAGGTCACGGCTGAAGAGCCAGCTCAACACCGAACGCAACCCCTCGATCCCGACGGTTTTCACCGCCGTGCGGATCAGCAGGGCCCCGAGGAACGCTATCATGGCGCCGACGAAGAGGGGAAACAGGGCTGGCGATACGAACCACACGTTCTGGACCCCGCCCCAGGAGTCCTTCATGGGCATCTTCAGGGCCTGGCTGATCACCCAGAGGCCGAAGATCATGATGATGCCGCCGGAGAAAAAATCGGCCTTGCGGAGCTTTTCTTTGTCCATCATGGTCGAAAATCCTTGGTGTGTTTGATCCTCTCGAGGCGCCCTGCCCCGGCGCCGTCGAGACTCGATCAGGCCGGCAGCGACGGCTGCCGGCCTGAGGTTGCCGCTGATCTGATCAGGGTTTAGGAATGCCTAAGGAGGCGGGATCCACCGTGGCCGCCCCCAGCTCCCATAGGGTCCAGGCGAAGTTGGATTCGAGAGCGTCGAAAACCGCCTTTGATTCCGCCCCGGTTTTACCCGATAGCAGGTAGTAGTTTTCCTTGGCCCAGGTTTTCACCTTGTCGGTGTCCATGGCTTTCTTGAAGGCATCCACCAGCACCGTCTTGGCCTCTTCCGGCGCGTCGGCGGGTACGGCGAATCCGATGGCCTGGGAGATCGGGAGATAATCGGAAAGCCCGGGATAGGCATCGAAGGCCGAGGGAATGGTTCCCAGCCCTTCAACATCGAAGGCATCCGGAATCAGCATCCCCAGCGCTCTCAGCTTGCCGCCCCTCAGGAGCTGCTGCTGCTCGGCCAGTGAGGTCACCACCACCGACACCTCGCCGGTCATGGCGGCATTCTGGGCGGGAGCGGAGCCTTTGTAGGGAATGAAGTTGAATTTGGCACCGGACCCCTTTTCAACGGCCAGAAGGTTCAGGTGATGGATGGAACCCGCACCGCTGGCCGCCGCCTTGATGCTCTTCGGATCGGCCTTTGCGGCTTCGATAAGGTCTTTCAGCGTCTTGTACGGGGTGTCCGGGGTCACCGATATGACGTCCGGAGATCCGCCCACGATGAAGGTGTCCCACACATCGAATTTCTTGTCCCAGCCGCCCTGAACACCGGCGGTCACGTTGGATTCGGAAAGGCCGCAGAGGGTGTAGCCGTCATGGGGCTGACTGAAGGCATGGCTCATTCCCACAGAACCGGCGACTCCGCCGGTTTTGTTGATGACATTGATGTTGACGCCCAGAATTTTGGCCATTTCCGCATGGATGATGCGGTTACAGGTATCGGTTCCGCCGCCGGCACCCCAGACGACCACGGCAGTGATGTTGCGCTTGGGATATTCTTTGGCCGCAATGGCCGTGCCGGTCATGACCGCAAAAACCACAACGAGACCTATGATGAAAATCTTTTTCATGTTGATTCCCTCCCCTTCTGGTGTTCAGATGTTGGTGCCCAGGTTCCGGGCCGTCACCAACGGCCGTCCGGGACACGTGACTACCCACTCAGTTCGGCGCTGCGCCGTCGAGATCATCCCTCCTTTCGACATCGGTCGGATTGATACGGCTAGTGGTCTTCGAATTCTGTCGCCCCGCCCGCTGAACGGGTTTCATAGGATTTTCAACTTCCCCCCCGACCGTTATCCCTTCCCTGCTCTTCAATGGATTGGGCGAGGTGCTCAATGGTCCGCCTGAAGTGCCGCCGCATTCTTTCCTCGGCGGCCTCGGCATCCCGATCGCAGATAGCGTCGATAATGGTCAAGTGCTCGATGATGGTCTGGTTGGGGGGCCTGACAAGGCCCTCCTCGGAGATCACCTGATAGGAGAAACTGATTATGTTGTAGGTCTGAAGAATGCTCTTTAGAAACTCTTTGGCACCGACGTTGGTCACGTAATTGTGAAATTGGCGATCCTGTTGGGAGTACCCTTTGATGTCGGTAATCTCCTCTTCCGGCGAAAAGTCGCTGAAAAATCCCCGGAGCCGGTGGATCTGGCGGTCGGAAATGTGCATCGCCGCCCGCCGGGCTGCCAACCCCTCCAGGACTTCCCGGAGCTCAAAAATACTGATCATCTCCTGCTTTTGAAAATGCCTCACGAAATAGCCCCGTCGAGGCTTGGCTTCCACCAGCTTTTCCTTTTCGAGGAACTTGAGTGCGTTGATCAACGGGGTTCGACTGATCCCGAGTTCCATGGCAAGCTTTTCCTGGGGGATTTTGTCGCCGGGGAGCAGGCGCCGCCGGTTAATCATGTCCTTGATGATCAAGTAGGCTTTTTGGTCCAGGTTCTCGTGCTCGGCGCCAAGATTTTTCATGGGACCGTCATCCTTATGAATCGGTTGCCGCGAGAGTTGCTATACGAGGGCCGGGTCGGCCCCCGACAATTGAATGCTGTATTTTGTATTCAAAATACAATTAGAAGCCTATTGACAAAATGTCAAGAGGTTTTGCCCCCCGGACGACGGTTGCATTCCCCTAAAATGATTGATGGTGGATGGTCTTGAGAATCGAAAGGAATGAATGGAAATGGAGAGGGTGGCCCGAATTCTTAGACGCGTCGGTAGAACCACCGGTATTTTTCCTGCGGTGTCGAGACGGGACGGTATCGCGGGGAACAGCAGCGACGATCGCCCTCTCTGCCGGCACCGGAAGCGCCCGCCGGCAGAAGGTACTGCATCCTCAGGGGATGCGGATCTCCTTACTGCCCGAACACTGAGCCTTCACCTGCCTCAGATTGGCCATCATATTCACTTCGGTGTCGTAGGTTCCGGTGGCATAACCATAGTGGATGGTATCGGTTGGCACCTTGACATAGACCCTCTCCCCAACCCTTACCCACCGTTTTTTCGTAATTTCGCCTTTAACGCCATTCTCATCGGTGCTGTAGACCACGACGAAAACGTCCGCCGTCGCCGTTATGTAGCAATCGTTTTGCATTTGTGCCCCGGTATGACTCGGTATCGTCAAGGCCAAAACCATCAGACATGCTGCCGCAATCGCACTTTTCGCCATGGTGAACGCTCCTCTATCCTGGGTTGTAGCGCTTGCACCTGCGCTTTGATCATTGTCTCACAGTGTCCATTCGGCGGTCAACCTGTTTGCCGCTGACTTGGCAGGCCGGGCAGCCGTCGTTGGTTCCGGGGACAGGGTTCCCGGCGGAAACGAACCGGTTGAATCAGAAGGACTGGATCACCATAAGAAGGGTTGGTAGCACCACCACCAGGGCGGCAGTGGTAAAAAACCAGCAGGCGTTGGCCAGATCGAGATCCAGGTCGTAGATGGACGGGGGGATCAGGGCGTTGAAGGCCACCGGCATGGCGGAGAGTATCATGACGACTTTGAGGGGCAGCCCCCCCTCGAGGGTTCCGTATCCGATCGACCAAGCGGTGACGGTGGCGGCCAGGGGAACAATGACAAATTTGATGAGGGCCACGGCGGCGCACTCCCGAAGATAATGGCGAACTTTGCCGAACCGCATGGCCACACCGATGGAGACGAGAAGAAGCCCCGTGCCTAGCGGGATGAATACGGCGTTGATCCACCGGAAACCTTCGGGACGATCCACTCCGGATAGATTCAGGGCTCCCCCCAGCAAGATGCTCGACAGGGCCACCAGGATGAACGGATCCGTCGCCATTGCCTTCAATCGAGTCGCTGCCGAGTCATGGGTGCCTTCCGCAGTGCTGAAGTACTTGGCGATGGGGAAACCCACCGAGTAGTAAATCACTTCTTCAAAGAGCTTGTAGATCGGCACCAGGGCAAACCCCGCCTCCCCTAAATACAGATAGCAGACGAGAGCGCCGATGGAGCCGATATTGGTAAAGGAGCCGCAGGGAATCAGCGCTCCCGTCTTCCGGGGCTCCAACCGGTAAAGTCGGGCCGCCGCCATGGCGAGGAGCCCTCCGAGGACAAGGGCCCCGGCGCAGATGACGGGCAGGGCGGCGATGGAGACGGATCTAACGTCCACGATCCATATCGCCCCCATCACCGTTACGGGAAGCACGAAGAGAAGCGCCGTTTTCTGAAGGCCTTTTCGAAGGGAATCCAGCGGCATCGGAAGCCGTATCACCCGCCGGCGTTCCAGTTGCTGAATCAGGTAGCCGGCAAAGAGCCCGGTGCCGATGACGGCGAAAGAAAAAAGCAGTTTGCCCACGGTTCCAGATGTTTCCTTTCTACTCGTTTTCCAGGACCAATGGCCGGCTACACAACCATAACGAAACCAGGGCGTCAATGGTCGAATCGACCGGCGCAGTTAGGATGACCCTTTGACGAGAGCCACACCGGCATCCAACTGTACCTCACACGGGCACGGCGGGTTCGGTGGGATGGGGAAAGGCGGGGGTACGATAAATCCACCGTCGGATGACCGTTCGTCCCATCGCGATCACGCCGGGCGGGATAAAGGGCCTTGAATTCAGTCACGGTCCTTATTACTGTTAGTGCCGAACCCAATCCACTCTTGGAGGACCCCCATGACCTTTTTCAAGACCCCTTACCCTCATCCCAAACGATCGACGCCCCACTGGGACCGACGCCGTTTTCTCAAAACAAGCGGTGGTGCGGCGCTGTGGATGGCTGCCCTCGGCACCGGTCTCTCCCTTCCCCGCCTGTCGGCAGCCGCCGACCCTCCCGATATCGCCGTTGCCGTCGGGGAAAAGAAGGCCGCCGTCAGGGCTGCGGTGGCGGAGTTGGGTGGCATGGAAACCGTTGTCAAGCCCGGCCAGAAGGTGGTGATCAAGCCCAACATGAGCTTCTCCGGCGGACCGGACGCCGCGACAAACACCCATCCGGACGTGGTGAAAGAAATCGCGAGCATGTGCAGGGAAGCGGGTGCCGGGGCGATTCGTGTGCTGGATCATCCCCTTCACCGAAACGAGCTGTGCATCGAAGGGGTGCGGAGTGCCTGTGAGATCATCGACGACACGGTGGTCGAGGGTCTTTCCCGAAACCGCTTCTTCAAGCCCGCGGCCATCCCTGACGGCACGGTAATGCGGGAGACCGATGTGATGGAGGACGTACTGGATGCCGACGTCCTTATCGCCGTCCCGGTGGCTAAATCCCACAGCAGCGCCGGGGTAAGCTTATCCATGAAAGGCATGATGGGCCTGATCTGGAACCGCGGCATCATGCACAGCCGCTTTGACCTCCACGAGTCCATTGTCGACCTGGCCACCCTCCTGACCCCCGATCTCGTTGTCATCGACGGCAGCCGGGTCCTCAGCACCAACGGGCCGTCCGGGCCCGGCAAGGTGCTCCGCCCCGACACCATCATCGCATCCACCGACATGGTGGCCGCCGACGCCACGGCCGTTGCCCTCTTCGAATGGTACGGCCGACGGTTGCCCCCCGAAAAGGTCCGGCATATCCGCATCGCCCACGAGCGTGGACTGGGCCGCATGGACATTGGTCATCTCGTCACCCGGAAGGTGACCGTCTGATGAGCATCCAGCGCTGGATCCAGGGTCTGACCCTGGTCCTCTTCGCCGGTCTGATTTGGGAGGCCGCCCGTTCGTGGGCCCCCACGGATCTCTTTCTTCAACTCGACCCCTCTGCCGCCGCCGCTGCCGGCATCGCCTCCCGCCACTGGGTGTCGGGCCTGGGATGGGCAATGCTTCTCTTGGCGCTCACCGCCCTACTGGGTCGGTTCTTCTGCGGTTATCTCTGCCCCCTGGGAACGACAGTGGACTGCGGGGACCATCTGATTCGCGGAGGCCACCCCAGCCCGGGGCCCGGGGCAGCCCCCCGCCGCCTTAAATACGCCGTTCTGGCGGCACTGATAGGGGCCGCCTCCCTGGGCGTGTCCCTCGTCTTCTTCCTGTCCCCCATCCCCATGGCAACACGCCTCTACGGGGTGCTGGTCGTCCCCGTCATTAAGTTCATTTCCGACTGGTGCCTGGCCGCCCTGGGCCCTCTGGCGGATATTGTAAATCTTCCCGCCCTCGGCTACGCGGAAGTGTCAGCTTCCCGGTATCTTCACCCGTGGACGACGGCCGTTATGGCCATAGCGATACTCGGCCTGGCCGTCAGGGCGCCCCGGTTCTGGTGCCGGGCCGTCTGCCCTGCCGGCGCCATCTTTGCGCTGTGTTCCCATCGCCCCCTCTGGTCCCGCCGGGTGACGGAAGACTGCATCGACTGCGGCGGCTGCCAGCGGGCCTGTCCCATGGGAGCGATCGACGATGACCCCCGACGGACCGACAGGGCCGAGTGCATCGTCTGCCGGACCTGTGCCCGGGTGTGCCCGACAGACGCGGTCCGTTTTGAAGCGGGCCTCTGGGCGGCAACACCGTTTTCAGCCGACCGCCGGCTGTTGATCCGGGGCGGTCTCGCCGGTGCCGCCGCAGCTGCCGTTTCATGGGTTGGCGCCGAGCACCTGTTTTCCGCCGAGGGGCCCGGCCAGATCCTCCCACCGGAATTGATCCGCCCGCCCGGAAGCCTCCCCGAAGCCAGGTTCCAATCCCTCTGCATCCGTTGCGGGGCGTGCATGGCTGCCTGTCCCACCAACACCCTTCAACCCCTGGGTGTGATAAGCGGGGCCACGGGGGTTTTCACCCCGGTCATCACCCCCCGCATCGGCCCCTGCGATCCCCGTTGCACCCGTTGCGGCGAAGTGTGCCCTACCGGAGCGATCCGGAATCTGATGACTGACGAGCGCCTCTGGGCCAAGGTGGGCACCGCCCACATCCTCCGCCAGAAATGCCTGGCCTGGGAATTCGACCGCAAATGCCTGGTCTGTGATGAAGTCTGCCCTTTCGGTGCGGTATCCCTCAAGACCGTCGATGGAATCCCTGCGCCGGTGCCTTTCGTGGACGAGCGTCGTTGCACCGGATGCGGTTTCTGTGAGCACCACTGTCCGGTCGCTTCGGAAAAAGCGATTCAAGTGGCGCCGATGGAGGCCCTTCGCCTGGACTCTGGATCCTTTGTGGAGCGGGGTCGGGAAGCGGGGCTGACCATTGAACTCAAACCCCGCGCAGCCGTCTATACAGAAATGCCGGAAGCAACGGGGGCTCCCGATGATCTGCCTCCGGGTTTCTCCGACTGATGCGACTGCATCCGGAACGCCTGAGGAGCCGGAGACCCGCCGCCCCTACCCACCCCCGCCGCCCCGGCAGTCGAGATCGAATCCGGGCCAGGATATGAAATACCTCGTCGATCCTCCACATCCGGGCCGCGGCCAGGAACAGTCCCAGGAAGCAGCCTCCAAGAAAAAGACCGGTTGCCAGATCACCAGCCATGCCGGTAGGGTGAAAATACCGGATGACGCCCCTCCGAATGACCTCGAGAACCATCCCAAGAGGAAGGGACATCATGGCCACCTTGAGATAGAAGCGATA
Organism: uncultured Desulfobacteraceae bacterium; assembly: GCA_942491115.1. Lineage (GTDB taxonomy): Bacteria > Desulfobacterota > Desulfobacteria > Desulfobacterales > UBA5852 > CALNZV01. The sequence goes on along the minus strand of CALNZV010000012.1, from coordinate 31,306 downwards.
GACCTGAAACCGCTCAGGGGCTGGAAACCGTCGGTTCCACATGACATAGAGTGCCAGGACCTGAATCATCGACGAGACGGAAATCGCCAGCGCCACTCCGGTAAGCCCCATGGTGCGCAGCCCAAGGATATAGATCGGAATGCTCGCGATGACGGCCGCCGTTCCGCACAACGCCGGAAACAGCGTGTTCTGGGTGGCATAATACCCCCGGTTCACCACCGTCTGAGCGGCGAACGCCACGGAGCCAACAAGAAGAAACGGAAGCAATCGGGCCGTCATCAGGGTATCGGAGGGCGAAAAGTGGCCCCGCTGATAGAGAATGGCAACCACTTCATGACGGAGCACCATCACCAGAACCGAAACGGGCATGACCAGGGCGAGGTAGCGGAGGGTATCGTTGAGCAGGCGGTTCATCTCTCCGATACGGTTCTCGGCCGCCAGGCGGGCCATGAACGGAAACGAGGCGACCCCCGCCGCCTGCCCGAAAAACCCCACCATCATGAGCATGATTCTCATGGCATACTCGATCCAGGAGATAGCGCCGACGGGCAGATAGCTCCCGAACAATTTCGAGAACACCTCGGTGGAAAAGGTCATGGTGAGCCCTAGCATAAGGGGCAGTGTCAGGACAATATATCGTAGCAGATCCGGATGGCGGAAATCGAAACACGGCCGGAACCGGAAGCCGATCTTCCTCGCACCAATCCACTGAAGAAAGAAATTGCCTCCGAAGGCCCCGGCGAGTACCCCCCAGGAAAACCCCTCCATGCCCAACCGCGACCCCAGGAGCGCGCCCCCCGCAATGATGCCCAGATTGTAGACCAGGGGCGCCATTGCCGGGATCAAAAACCGCTCCCGGGCGAACTGAACCGCCGACAGAAGACCACCGGCAAAGAAAAAAAACTGAGCCGGGATAATGATCCGGGTCATTCGCACCGCCAGCGACTGAAATGCCGGATCGTCTCTCCCGGGTGCCAGAAGCGACACCATCTCCGGTGCGAACACCATGGCAATGACCACCAGGACCGACAGCAGAAGGCCGAACACGGTGAGGATGATCGAGCATACCTTCCATCCTCCCACCTCGTCGTCTTTGGCCAGGTAGCGGGAGAATATCGGAATGAAGGTCACGGACAAGAACCCACTGGCCAGAATATGGTTCAGGATTTCCGGAAGCACAAACGCCACCCGGTAGGCATCGACGTCGCTGCCCGCCCCCCCGATGGCGGCGATGGCCATTTCGCGAAAAAGCCCCATCAGCCGGCTCAGGAATACGGAGCCCATCATGATGAGAGAGGCCACGCCGATTTTTCGGTAAACGCTGGAGGTCATCTTTCGATCCTGCCGTCGATCGCGTATCAGCTGTCGGTATCGTCCGTTTCTGTATAGGCGCTTGTCGGTGGAATGTCTATAGCCCCCGGGAGGTTATCACCCGCTGCCGGACGGGCTTTTCACTTGACCCGGTGACCCTCCAGCCTTATCAGTACCCCATAGCGATTTCGAGCATCCCTTTGATCCCACGGAGGAATCCCATGGCCTGCAAAGCGGTTCTCTTCGATCTGGACGGAACCCTCGTCGACAGCCTGGAAGACATTGCCCACGCCGCCAACAGCGCCCTGGCATCCGGTGGATTCTCGCTTCACGAGCCCCGGGCCTATCGCCAAATGATCGGGGACGGTTCCGCCATCCTGGTGAAACGGGCGCTCCCCGAGGAGGCCCGAACGCCTGAAACGATCCGCTCCTGCCTCGAGGCCTACATGGAGGCCTATCACCGGCGGAACCACCGCTCCACCCGACCCTATCCGGGAGTGCCTGCTCTCCTCGAAAGTCTGGCCGACCAACGGATCCGGATGGCGGTGGTATCCAACAAGCCTGCTCCCCTCACCGCCTGCTGCATCGCGGATGTCTTCAGTACCATCCCTTTTCACCCGGTACTGGGTCTGCGGGAAGGGGCACCCAGAAAGCCCGCCCCGGAACCAGCGCTGGAAGCGGCGTCGATTCTCGATGTCCCCCCCCAACACTGCTGGTTTCTCGGTGACAGCCCGATGGACATGACCTGCGCCAGGAAGGCGGGCATGACAGCCATCGGGGTTGCCTGGGGATACCGAACCGACCGGGAGTTGATGGATGCCGGGGCACTGGCGGTCCTTCAGCATCCCCTGGATCTGCTGACGATTCCCGGTTTCGAGGACAACCAACGGCGGTCGTCGGGGCGATAACCGTCACCATGGGAGGCACCATCATGCTCGATCGGACGGACGCAACAGCCCAGGACGGCGACCTGGTAGACCGAACCGCAGCGAGCATCTACCGGTTTTATCTCTCCTACCGTCACGGTTTCAGGCGGGTGACCCGAAAGGCTAACCGTCGATTTGCCGAAAATGACTGGTCCCGCATGCAAGGAGATGCCGGGGCGCGGTTCGACATCTACCAAGACAAGCTCACCGATGCCCTGACCATGGTCAATGACCTTCTGGGGGCGGATGTCGAAAGCGAAGGCCTCTGGGGACGGATTCGATCGGCCTATGTTCGAATGATTGGCACCTGCGAAGACCGGGAGCTGGCCGAAACCTTTTTCAATTCGGTGGCGCGCCGCATCTTCTCCACCGTGGGCGTCAACCCCGCCATCGAGTTCGTCAGCCCGGAAAGCGGCGCCCGTGATGCCTGCACCGACACCCCAGTGGTTCGGGAATTCAGAACCACGGGGACCGTGGCTGACCTGATGGTCGACATCCTCTCGGCATACGATGTGGGGATTCCATTCGATGACCGGGAGCGGGACGCCCACCGACTTGTCAGCCATGTTACAGCCGCTCTCAACGGCGGGATGCAGGAACCGTACCGCGCCAGCATGGCCCGGATGCCCTTCTTCAGAGGCAAAGGCGCCTATCTTATTGGCGCCTTTCACAACGGCAAAGACACCATTCCCCTGGCAGTGGCCCTGATCAATCGAAACGGACGAGCGGTTTGTGACGGGCTGATCACCAGTATCGATGGGATCAGACTCCTCTTCAGCTATTCCCACTCCTATTTCCACGTCGACACCGATTCGGCGGTGGAATTGGTTCGGTTTCTCCGGGACATCCTGCCGGACAAGCGTCCGGCCGAGTTCTTCATCTCCCTGGGGTACAACCGCCACGGCAAGACCGAACTCTACCGCGACCTCATCCGTCACCAGTCCTCCTGCCAACAACCCTTCGACATCTCCCCGGGCAAGCGGGGGATGGTAATGGCCGTATTCAACATGCCCGGTGACGATCTGGTGTTTAAGATGATCAAGGATCGGTTCGCCAAACCCAAACGGACCACCCGCCGGGAGGTCATGGGGAAATATGACTTCGTCGCCCGCCACGACCGCGCCGGCAGGCTGCCTGACACCCAGCGCTTCGAATTTCTGAAATTTGACCGGTGCTGTTTCTCCGATCCGCTTCTCGAGCTTCTCGCCTCGGAATGCGCCCAGTCGATCTCGATCGGTGAAGACGATGTGGTTCTCAACTTTGTCTATGTGGAACGGCGGGTGATTCCTTTGGACGTTTACGCCTCGACGGCGAGTCCGGAAAGCGCCGAGGCCGCGGTCGTCGAGTTCGGCAACGCCATCAAGGATCTGGCCCATAGCAACATCTTCCCGGGGGACATGCTGCTTAAGAATTTCGGCGTCACCGGGCTGGGGCGGGTCATTTTCTACGACTATGATGAAATCTGTCCCCTGACCGACTGCCGGTTTCGCCGAAAGCCCAAGGCCCGGAGCATCGATGACGAAATGGCCGCCGACCCATGGTACCATGTGGAAGAAAATGATATCTTCCCTGAGGAATTCGGCCATTTTCTCGGGCTCACCGGTCGACTGAGGAAAGTCTTCATCGACACCCACGGCGATCTCCTGGATGTGGATTTCTGGCAACGGGCACAGGGCATGGTGATGTCCGGAAAGCGGTTCAATATCTTTCCCTACCAACGCTTCACGGCAACCTCCGGTGACCCTTGACACGGGAGGGTCCCCATCGGCACCTTGGTTGCTGTGCGGCATCCATGGTCGTTGATCAATCCCGCATCGACGACTATGGACCAAGACCGATGATCAAGAGTTATCATACCAATTTCAAGTGATTTTGAGCATCCAAACGCAGCGCCCCCCACAGGGCCGATTGATAGAATATTTTACGCATTAGATTTTATTGCATTGCAATAAATATCAATCCACGTCATATTTTCCATGCTGGATACAATCGATTATCACCATGCATCCCAGCAATCGGAATCGGGTTCCTCGCCCCTGTGGCCGGGAACCCTCAATCACGGATCCGACACAGAAGGGGGTAACTATGGAACCCACCATCACCATCGACGGCATCGCCGTTCACGGTCCGATTCAGGGCCGGTTCGACGAGGTGCTGACCCCGGACGCCCTTCGATTTATCGGGAGTCTTGCAAGGGAATTCGAAAGCCGGCGACGAGGCATCCTTGAACGTCGGCAGTCCATCCAAGCCGAGATCGATGCCGGCAAGCTGCCCGATTTTCTTCCCGAAACCGCGGACATCCGCAACGACAGCTGGACAGTGGCGCCGGTTCCCGTCGATCTTCAGGATCGCCGGGTGGAAATTACGGGTCCCGTCGACCGAAAGATGATCATCAACGCCCTCAATTCCGGGGCCAAGTGCTTCATGGCCGATTTTGAGGATGCCCATGCACCCACTTGGACCGGCACCATCGAGGGCCAAATCAACCTCATCGACGCGGTGAAGGGCACCATCTCCTTCACCAGCCCGGAAGGGAAATCCTATGCCCTGAAGGATGCCACCGCCACCCTCATCGTCCGGCCCCGGGGGTGGCACCTGTTGGAAAAACATGTGCGGGTCGACGGCACCCCAATTTCCGGGAGTCTGTTTGATTTCGGCCTCACGTTTTTTCACAACGCCAAAGGCCTCATAGACAAGGGATCGGGCCCCTACTTCTATCTGCCGAAGCTCGAAAACCATTTGGAGGCAAGACTCTGGAACGATGTATTCGTTCGGGCCCAGGAGCTGCTGGGCATCCCCAACGGCACCATTAAGGCCACCGTTTTGATCGAAACCATCCTGGCCGCTTTCGAGATCGATGAAATCCTCTACGAGCTGAAGGATCACATGGCAGGCCTCAACTGCGGTCGATGGGATTACATCTTCAGTTTCATCAAAAAATTCAAGAACGTCCCCGACTATATCTTTCCAGATCGGGCCCAAATCACCATGACCCGCCACTGCATGCGGTCCTACTCGCTTCTGGTCATTCAGACCTGTCACCGCAGGGGCGCCCATGCCATCGGCGGGATGGCCGCCCAGATTCCCATCAAGAGCGACCCCGATAAAAATGCTGAAGCCCTGGCCAAGGTACGGGAGGACAAGGTACGGGAAGCCGGCGACGGCCATGACGGCACCTGGGTGGCCCACCCGGGACTGGTACCCATCGCCTTGGAGGAATTCAACGCGGCCATGCCCGCCCCAAACCAGATCGACCGGCTGAGGGAGGATGTGACGATCACGGCCCGGGATCTTCTGAAACGCCCCGAAGGAACCATCACCGAAGGAGGGTTGAGGGCCAATGTCAGCGTCGGCGTTCAATACATTGCCAACTGGCTGTCGGGGAACGGATGCGTGCCCCTCTATAACCTGATGGAGGATGCGGCCACGGCAGAAATTTCCAGAACCCAGGTCTGGCAGTGGATTCACCATCCCCAGGGGAAGCTCGAGGATGGCCGGGACATTTCCGCCGAGATCGTGGGAACCGTCCTGGAGGAGGAACTCGAAAAGATCAAATCCGAGGTTGGAAGCCAAGCCTACCAAAACGGCAACTACGATACTGCCGCAAGGCTCTTCAAGGAGATCGTCGCCCGGGATGATCTCGACGAATTTCTGACCCTTCGGACTTACGAGCTCATAGACTAGCCGTTCCGCCTCCCGGCGGACCCTCGAAAGGAGAAAGACGATGGCCAAAACGATTCAGGAAAAAGCGGTCGAATGGGAACGGCGGCTGACCTGCCACGAGATCGATTTTGAAGAGGCCGAGGCGCTTCGTGAGGAATGGTCGGAGGACCCCCGTTGGAAAGATGTCCTTCGGCCATACACCCCCGAGGAAATGCTCAAACTCAGAGGAACCCTCAAAATCGATCACACCTTTGCCAAGATCGGTGCCAAGCGACTTTGGAACCTCATCCAAACCGAAGACTACGTAGCGGCTTTGGGAGCCTTGACCGGAAACCAGGCGGTGCAGCAGGTGGAGGCGGGCTTAAAGGCCATTTACCTGTCCGGCTGGCAGGTGGCCGCCGACAACAATCTGGCCTACGAAATGTACCCCGACCAGAGCCTCTATCCCGCCAACAGCGTCCCGGTGGTGGTCCGGCGAATCAACAACGCCCTCCGGCGGGCGGATCAGATTCAGGTCCTGGACGGGTGCACGGACGGTCCCTACTGGTTCGCCCCCATTGTCGCCGATGCTGAAGCCGGCTTCGGGGGTCCATTGAATGCCTACGAACTCATGAAACAGATGATCGAAGCCGGCGCCTCAGGGGTTCACTACGAGGACCAGCTGGCATCCGCAAAGAAATGCGGCCATTTAGGCGGAAAAGTACTCGTGCCGACGAGGGAATTCATCACCAAGCTGGTGGCCGCCCGCCTGGCAGCCGATGTCTGCGGGGTGCCCTCCGTACTCGTGGCACGTACCGATGCAGATGCGGCCACGCTCCTGACCAGCGACATCGACGAACGGGATCGCCCCTTCATCGTCGACGAGCCCAGAACCAGCGAGGGGTTTTACCGGGTGCGGTCCGGAATCGACGCCGCCATCGCCCGGGCCCTTGCCTACGCACCTTATGCGGATCTGGTCTGGTGCGAAACGTCCCGCCCCGACATCGAGCAGGCCAGACGGTTTGCCGACGCCGTCAAGGCAGAATATCCGGACAAGCCCCTGGCCTACAACTGTTCGCCGTCCTTTAACTGGAAGGCCCACCTGGACGATACCACCATCCATGGATTTCAGCGGGAATTGGGAGCCATGGGGTACAAATTCCAGTTCGTCACCCTGGCCGGATTCCATTCCCTCAACCTCGGCATGTTCAATCTCGCCAAAGCGTATCGGGATGACGGCATGCTGGCTTACTCCCAGTTCCAGCAGACGGAGTTCGAGCAGGAAAAAGAGGATGGCTACGCGGCTATCACCCACCAGAAATTTGTCGGTGCCGGCTATTTCGACCGACTCATGAACGTGGTGACCTCCGGGGACACCTCCGTCCGGGCCATGGACGGTTCCACCGAATCCGATCAGTTCTGACCGGCGTCCCCGCCGCCCCCTTAGCCGCCGGGCCATCGGTCCCGGCGGCATTTTACTTTCCCACACCTCCAAGATCTGATATTTCCCCTGCCTATCTGCCCCGTGACAAAGAGGAGACCGACCGATGGGAACCGTTGATTTCGACGCACCGGTGGACCGCACCGGGACATCTAGTCTGAAGTGGGACCGCTACGGCAGCAAGGATATGCTTCCGATGTGGGTGGCTGACATGGACTTCCGTTCACCCCAGCCGGTGATCGAAGCCCTCAAGGCTCGGGCCGATCATGGGGTCTACGGCTATACCGATCCTCCCAAAGAACTGGTCGATGTGGTACTCCGGACCTTGCTCCAGGAGTATTCCTGGACGGTTCAGCCGGAATGGCTTCTGTGGCTCCCGGGGGTCGTACCAGGATTGAACGGTGCCTGCCGGATGGCCGGGGATCCGGGCGACGAGGTCATCGTCATGTCCCCGGTCTATCCGCCGTTTCTGTCGGCACCGGCCCACGTGGATCGACGATGCGTTGCCGTTCCCCTGCAAAACAGCGGTGGACGCTGGTCGATGAATCTGGCGGGAATCGAAGCGGCGGTTACCCCCCGGACCCGGCTTCTCATGCTCTCCTCCCCCCACAACCCGGTGGGCCGCGTATTCAGCCGGGAGGAACTTGTCCCCCTGGCCCGGTTGTGCCGCCGCCATGACCTGCTGGTGTGCTCGGACGAAATCCACAGCGGTCTTGTCCTCGATCCGGAAAAACGCCATCTGCCCTTCGCCCTTCTGGACGAGGACGCCGCCGCCCGTAGCATTACCCTGATGGCCCCCAGCAAAACGTTCAACCTACCCGGCCTGGGGTGCGCCTTCGCGGTCATTCCGGACCCGGGGGTGAGGCGCCGGTTCGTGAGGGCCACTGCCGGGCTGGTTCCGGGTGTCAATCTCATGGGATACACGGCGGCTCTGGCAGCTTATCGGGACGGCGGGCCCTGGTTATCCGGCCTGCTGACCTATCTTCGTGAAAACCGGGACCGGCTGATGGATGCGGTGAACACCCTGCCCGGCCTGTCGATGTCGCCGGTGGAAGCCACCTATCTGGCCTGGATCGATACCCGGGCAAGCGGAATCGAGGCGCCGGCGGCGTTTTTTGAAACGGCCGGCGTAGGGATGTCCGACGGGACTCCCTTCGGGGGCAAAGGCTATCTGCGACTCAATTTCGGTTGCAACCGCAGCCGACTCAGTGAGGCGGTGGCCCGGATGAAGTCGGCCCTGGAGGCTCGGTGAGGTCCTCCTCATCCTCTTCCGCCGCCATGGCCAGTCGACGGCGGCGGTAGCGCATAAAGGCCACCAGCGTCAGAACCGCCATCAGAAAAAAGAGCATGGGATACAGATGAGCGGCCAGGACCGCCAGCCGAGCCCCCACGGTCTTGAAGGACCTCTCCCAGAGGGATTCCCATTCGGATAGGGAAATTCCCGCAGCCGACCGGACCCCGGCGTCGAAGCCCTCCCCCCGCCCCATGGCCTCCAGTAGACGGACAAGGGTCCGGTCTCCGAAGCGATCGACCAGAAAGCGGACAAGGCTGGCGGACTGGGCATAGGCCAGAGTGACGGTTCGCGGGGAACCGTAGAATGCCCCATCCAGGTCTTCCAAGGGAAAGTGGCGACCGGTATTCACCGCTTTTGGGAGCAGGCGCCGGTCCCATCCGTCCACCAGTTCCGAAAGCCCGTCGCTCGCCCATTGGGCCACCCCCTCGTCCATCCAGCGTGATAGAAGGCCGGATGGGATGCGGTGGTGAAGGAGCAGGTGACACAATTCATGGCGAATCAAGGGGACCAGCGTGCCGGCGGCAACGGCCCCCGGGTAGTCGAGCACCATGGTCATCCGGTCGGGAACGGCGAAACCGGCGACGGCGAGGCGGCCGGCCATGGCCTGGAACCGCTGCCGGTCACCCACGACCATCACCGTGGGGACGAAGTCCACGGGCCAGCCCAGTCGGTCCTCGAGGCCGGTTTTGGCCTGATCGTAGGCGGCACTCAGAGAGTCAAGGACCTCCGGGTTCATATCCACAAACACCCATCGGACCTTCGGAGCGTCCACCCGATGAATCACCGACGGGCCGTCGACGGCACCCACCAGGGTCGCCAGACATAAAGACACCGCCAGGGCAATGCCGGCGACCGCCAACCCTCTCCGTCGGGTCCGCCCCCTCCCGATGCTACGGGAAGTGACCCCTCGAGAGACGTTCAGCCCCAGGGGGGGATCAGCGGGATCCAAATCGACGGTGGCAGGGGGGTCATCGACCACATCGTGTCCATTCTGATGTCGGCAGCAGGGGCCGCCGAGGGTATGGCTTAGGGGAGTTTGCGAATGTCGGATCGGCCTTCGAATACGGCCCCTTCGTTGATGCGGATGGAGGCGGCGGTGCAGTTGCCTTGGAGCCTTCCGTTGTCGTCGATTTCCACCCGCCCTGTCGCCTCGACATCTCCGGACACCCGCCCTCGAATGAGAATCCATTCGGCTTTGATACCCGAAGCCACGGCCCCTGTCGGCTCCACAACCACCGCACCCGTGGTTCGGATGCCTCCCTTGACCGTGCCTTCGATCCGAAGATCCTCCCGGGCGATGATGTCTCCGTCTACGGTGACGTCGCGGCTGATGACCGAATAGATGTCGTGGGGGTCTGCCGCACCTGTCGACAATTTGCTGTGGGAACCGTTAGCAGTCACAGTGGGGTGTTCTTTCTTCGTTTTCGCCCATCGGAACGCATTCCCCGAGCCCCTGATGGGGGCGGGTCGACCCGAATCGCTCCGTTGACGACGGCCCCGTCTTCCATGACGAGGCTGGCGGTTCTGATGGTGGCGTCGATCCGGGCCGAATCAGCGATCACCACCGCCTCCGATGCATCGATTTCGCCTTTGTGGGACCCTCCGATATGGATCCGTCGGCTGCTAAGCACCCCTTCGAGCCGGGCACCCGCCTCCAGAAATACCGATTCGTCAAGGGTGCAGCCGCCGATGACCGTACCCGAAATGACGGCCCGACCCCGGCCCGACAGATTGCCCTCGATTCGAACCGTCGATCCGATACGGGTTTCGCTGCCGGTCCCCGAAGGTGGGGCCGAAAGGCTGTCGCCGTTTTTCTTCCTGAATTTGAACATCCAACCACTCCCTTATTGCTCCCGGGGGCCAGACGCTCGTCCGGCGTTGGCCGTCCATGGGTTCCCCGAAGACAGCGGGTGGGGGATCCAAGGACGTCAACCGCAGCGAAGGCGGGATTCGACCTTGAGATTTGGCGTGACCTGTTTTAGCTTGTCCAACGGCAGCGGAATCGAATGAGTCCCGCAGCCGATTGCAGCCCCCATTTTTGACCGGCCGGTACACGAATCGTCCACCCGCGCGGAATATGCCCCGTTCCCGCGGATAAATCAACACGAATTCCAACCGGGCGCGTCAGCGATCAGCCGATGACACCGGGGCGATGCCCGAGCCCACCAAAGACAGGGAGACACCCGATGGAGAAAGACACCGCGATCCAGGTTCTGAAACAGGCCATCCTGCTCGAACGGCGGGGGCACAGTTTTTACAGCACCGTCGCCAAACAGGCTGAAAAGCCCGCCGTGAAACAATTTTTCGAAATGATGGCCGAAGAAGAAATGCGTCATATTCAGGTGTTGAACGACCAGTTCAAAACCGTTCATGAGTCGGGACGGTTTTCGGCGCCCGACGCCGGAGCAAGGGAAAGCGAAGGATTTGCCGCCGCCGTCATCACCAAAGATCTGGCGGCCTCGCTGACCGCCGCAAGCTTTGAAACCGCGGCCATCGCGGCAGCCATGACGCTGGAAAAAAATGCCATCCGGCTTTACGCCGACCGGCGGGACGCCACCAGCGACGTGGATGAAAAAGCCCTCTACCAATGGTTGGTGGGATGGGAAAAAACCCACTTGGATTTTCTCGCCGATGTGGAACGGGAAGTCACCGAATCCATCTGGCACGACAACAGCTTCTGGCCGTTCTGATCATTTCCGTCGGCGGGACATCCCGCCGACTCTCGCCCACCTTCAACACGGCAACCGACCCCGATGAAAAAGACCAGGCGGGACCACCTCAATCTCCTCTGCGACATCAGCGACCTGTCCGCCCTTCTGATCGGCAGCGACAACATTGAAATCTTTCTCGAACGAACCGTCAAGATGGTGGCCCGCCATCTGGCGGCTGACGTCTGCTCCATTTACCTCTACGACGAGGAGGCCGGGGATCTGGTTCTGCAGGCCACGATCGGGCTCAACCCGGCAGCGATCGGTCAGATTCGCATGAAGCCCGGCGAGGGGCTGGTCGGATCCACTCTGGAGGCGGCCGAACCCGTCTTGGAGGGATCGGCGTCTTCGAACCCACGGTTTCGGTACTTCGAAGAGGCCGAAGAAGACCGGTTCGAGTCCTTTCTTTCCGTTCCGATTCTCCGTGGAGAGGAGAAGATCGGGGTGATGGTGGTTCAGCACGAGCACCCGGACTATTTCGATGACATGGACACCAAGGCCCTGAAAGCAACGGCCTCCCAAATGGCCGGCGCCATCGGAAACGCCCGTCTCCTGATGGACGTGGTCAGGGCCGAAACCGCCGCAAAAGCCCCCCCCCTGCCGGCCGCTGCCGGAGACTACATCGCCGCAACCCCCGTGTCACCGGGCATCGCCTATGGGCCTGCAACGGTTCGGGACCGACGCAGGAGCCGCCTTCTGACCGGAGATTTCGACACCGATCCCCCCCTCACTCTCGAGGATTTCACCAATGCCCTGTCGGCCAGCGCCGAACAGCTGACCGACCTCCAGAAGCGATTTGCCGAACGCCTCCCGGAGGGCGCCTCCCTCATCTTCAGCGCCCATTTCATGATTCTAAAGGACAAACGGTTCACCGGAGATATCCGCCGCCTCATCGAGAAGGGAACAAGACCCCGGGAAGCGGTGCGCTCCGTCGCCAGAAAATATATCACCATATTCTCGGAAAGCCCCCACGCCTATATTCGAGAAAAAGTCAACGACATCGAAGATCTGGCATCGCGGCTGCTCGAGAATATGTCCCACAGAAGCCGTCCGGGCAGTGGCAGGGTCACGGGGCACATCGTCATAGCCCGCGAACTCTACCCCTCGGACATTCTCAAGCTTGCCTCCGAAGATGCCGCAGGGATCATTCTGGTGAGGGGGGGCGCCACCTCTCACGTGGCCATCATCTCCCGGTCCATGGGCATCCCGGTCGTGATCACCCAAAACCGCGACCTACTCAAAATCCCCGAAGGAACCCCGACCATAATGGACGCCACGGACGGGCATATCCATCTGTCGCCGGGGGAATCGGTGGTCCGGCGGTTTGAGCAGACCCGCAAAGCCCGGGAAGACCAAGCCTCGACGGGGAGTGGAATGCGCCCCGAAACCCGCACCCGCGACGGCCATCGAATCCGATTGATGGCCAACATCAACCTGCTCAGCGAACTGCCTGCCGCCGGCCGCCCCGGTGTCGAGGGGGTGGGGTTGTATCGAACCGAGTTTCCCTTCCTGGTGCGGCCCGAATTTCCTTCGGAAGAAGAGCAGGTTTTGATTTACCGCCGGCTATTCGAAGAGATCCCCCATGGACCCATCACGATTCGAACCCTGGATGCGGGGGGTGAAAAAATGCTGGCCTACTCGGATACGGAAGTCGAAGCCAACCCTGAACTGGGTCTGCGGTCCATCCGTTTCAGCCTCCGTTACCGGCAGGTCTTCGAGCAGCAGCTTCGGGCCGTCTTTCGAGCGGCGGGGGGCAGCGACAGGCTGCGAATCATGTTTCCCATGATCTCTTCCGTGGATGAATTCATCGAGGTCCGGGGCGTGGCGGATCACTGCCGATCGGCATTGGAGTCGGAGGGATTCGAGGTCGGTGGATCCGTTGGGGTCGGGGCGATGATCGAACTGCCGTCGACCCTTTCAATTCTCGACGATCTGGCGGCGGTGGCCGACTTTTTCTCCATCGGCACCAATGATTTCATTCAGTTCATGCTGGCTGCTGACCGATCCAACGAGCTGGTGGCGAATTACTACGAACCCGCCCACCCGGCAGTGCTCCGCGGTCTCTCCAAGATCGCCGCCTGCGCCGGCGACCGGGGCGTCGATGTCTCGGTCTGCGGGGAAATGGCCCACGAGCCGGAATTCATCCCGTTTCTTCTGGGCATCGGCATCCGTACCTTCAGCGCGGACCCCCAGTTTCTGCCGGCCGTCCAGGAAACCATCGGGGCGACCGACCTGACCAGGGCCGCCCGCTACGCGGAAGACCTCTTGTCACACGCCACCATCAAGAAGATCCGATCCCGTATCTCCCGGGGATGCTGAACGCCTTGGATGGGCTCATGCCCGATGTTTCACTGGGGCAGCGACAGTTCGTGGGTGATGCACCTTGGCCGCTCGTCCCGATGGTGGGTCACGAAGATGAGGCTGGTGTCATTCCTGTCGGCAATCCGGTCCGTGATCTCCAGGATCCGGCGCCGGTTGTCGCCGTCCAGCCCCTGGCAGGGCTCGTCCAGGACCAGTAGCTCAGGGGTTTTGACCATCGCCCGGGCCATCAGGACCATCCGCTGTTCCCCCTGGGAAAGCCGGTTGAAGCGCCGGTCTGACAAATGACCGATGCCCAGTCGGTCCAACCAGCCAGCCGCTGCCCCTCGCTGCCGCCTCGAGGCCAGACGAAAAAGGCCAACGGAATCGAAAAACCCGGACACCACCACGTCGATGGCCTGGATCCCACGGCGGTATCGAACCTGAAGATCCGGCGACACCAGTCCGAGACGCTGTTTGATCTCCCAGATCGTCTCTCCGCTGCCCCGGGTCCGGCCGAATAGCCGTATCCGATTGGCGTAGGCCTGAGGGTGATCGCCGCTAACAAGGCGGATCAGAGTGGATTTGCCAGACCCGTTGGGTCCCGATACCAGCCATTTCTCCCCCCGGCGGACGGTCCAATGAAGCCCGTCAAACACGGTCCGGGGTCCAAATCGAACGGATACGCCGTCCAAGTGAAGCAGCGGGTCGTCGGTGCCTGAGCACATGGGCTGCGCCGCCCTCCTGAAAGCGTTGGTAGCCCCCATCTCAGGAGATAGTCCTGGGGAAGAGGGTCGCCATCGGTCCAGGGGGCCCTGATAGACGACCGTTCCACCGGCAAGTGCTATCACATGGGTGATGCCCGGAAGTATCTCCTCCCGGCGGTGGGTAACAAGCAGGATTTGGATGCCCTTGGCCATCAGGTCCCCGATGGTCCCGGCCAGCCGGTGGCGCGAGGCATCATCCAGGTTGTCGAAAGGCTCGTCGAGAATCAATAGTCCCGGCTCACGGGCAAGCGCCCTGGCCACCAGCAGCTTTCGCATCTCACCGGCAGACAGGGTGCGAACCGGCTGGAACGCCGAACGACCGATGCCCACCTGGTGAAGAAGCGCCGGTGCGGATTCCGGCGAAGCGGCTTGGGCGATCACCGCAAACGGGGTCAGTTGCCCCTCCGAGGTCCCCGCAAAATCCCGGGAAAGATCCATCAGGTCCTCCCGGGCCACCATCCGGGTGTGCTCGTCAAAGGAGATCCGGCTTACTAGAGGCTTTCCGCCGGGGGGATAGCCGAAACGGCGACAGCCCTCCACAACGGGAATATCCCCGGCCACCGCGCCGGCAAGGGTGGTTTTACCGGAACCGTTCGGCCCCCATATCAGCCATTGCTCACCGGGTCGGATGGTCCATGAGGTGCCCCGCAGAATTCGCCGGGTCCCCACCCGGAAGGCGGCGTTTTCGAATTGCACCCGAAAAGGGATGCCGCCGGCGGCACCGGCATCGGGCGATACCGATGGGAAGGATGAACAAAAGACGGTCATAGACGGGACTCGACAGGGGCCGGCCGGGCCTCTCGGATCAACCGTCGACGGAGGTCATCCACCGCTTTCATATGATGATCGAGGGGCGCTCCTTCGAGGCTTGCCGAATACAGGGCGTCGCTCATGGGGATGTCGCCGATGATGCGCTCCGGGGCGATGAACCCGGCCATGGCCTCCCTGGCCCGCTCATCAGCCTTGTTGAGCACGAATCCCATCTCGATGCCGGCATCGGCCGCCAACCGGTCCATGGCCTTGGCCAGTTTAAAGGACTCGAAGGTAGGATCGATGACACCGATGATGCGATCACAGTGTCGCTCGATACCCCGACCGAAATGCTCGACGCCGGCAGCGGTATCGATCACGATCCGCTCCCGGTCGGCCAGCCGAATATGGGTCAGCAGTTGCCGCATCATGCCCCCCATGGGACAGGCACAGCCTTCTTCGAATCGCTGGATCTTTCCGATCTTCAGAAGTCGGACGCCTCCGGCACTGGCGATGCACCCATTGGGAATGTCGGACAGATCAAAAGGGGCCTGGTAGAAAAGCGTGCAGTCATCTCCGGGCAAACCGCTCCCCTGCCTCGCCTTCAGCCCCTGTTTTCCGCCGAGGTAGTCAAGAAGGGTCTGGGTATGATCGAGGCCGGCAAGGCGCCCCAGCCCCAAATTGGATTCATCGGCATCGATCAGCAGAACCGAGTCCCCCTGGTCTGCGAATGCGCGGGACAGCAGCACGGACAATGTACTCTTCCCGCTGCCCCCTTTCCCACAGATGAGCAGTTTCATGTCGATCTCCCGAGAGGTCCGCGCCACCTCGCTCCCTTCCGGAATACCCGGCGGCCGGTCAGGCGGGCCATACCTGGGAAAGGGCGGCGAGAGCCATAGAATGGGTCTGTTCTCGTGAATTCTTTTGGAAATTATACCAGAACCGTTGCAAAAACAACACGGGATCCGCATCCTTCCGAAGGACGGAGACATTGACCTCCCGGCTGCCGGCCTTATTTTGGCGGTGGAGGACAACGGCTTGTCCCGCACACGGGTGGTGTGGTAACAGAAGATCACGGATCAAAAAGGAGCCCCCCATGAGCAAGCACGAGTGCCCTTGCGAATACATCTATGATTCCCTCGAAGGAGATCCGGAGCACTGGGTGGACCCGGGAACGCCCTTCGACAACTTGCCCGAAGAATGGCTCTGCCCCAAGTGCGATTCGGAGAAGGAATTCTTCGAAGAGACGGATTAGGGCCGTCATTTTGCCCATGAACTTCTGCAGCCACTGCGGGGATCGCGTCAACCAGCGGATCCCCGCTGGAGAGGACCGTCTCCGCTATGTGTGTGATAGCTGCGGCCAGATCCATTACCAGAACCCCAGGATCGTGGTGGGAACGATTCCCCAGTGGCAGGGAAAGGTCCTGCTTTGCCGCCGGGCCATCGAACCCCGATACGGCATGTGGACCCTTCCGGCGGGCTTTCTGGAAAACCATGAAACCGTCGAGGCCGGAGCCTTGAGGGAAACCCGGGAGGAAGCCGGAATCGATGTCAGGCATCCGGAGCTTTTTGCCATTTTCGACCTGACTTTCGTTCATCAGGTCTATATGATGTGGCGGGTCGACATGAGCTCCGAGCAAGCCGACCCGGGTGCCGAAAGCCTGGAGGCCGCCCTCTTCGACGAGGCCAACATCCCCTGGGATCGGTTGGCATTTCCGGTGATCCGTAAAACCCTCGAGTGCTTCTTCGACGATCGACGCAACGGTCGGTTCCGTCTCCACACCGGAAGCATTCAGCGAAGCCATCGGGTGAGCACCTCCCCCGCGGGGCACCCCCAATCAGGCAAACAGGCCAATGGCTGAATCCCCTTCCGTCATCGTTACCGGTGCATCCAGGGGAATCGGTGCGGCCATCGCCGGATGGCTCGGCCGCCAAGGCGTCGCCCTGATTCTTCTGTCCAGAGACCGGGAGTCTCTGAAGGCGGTCGCCAAATCGGTTAGGGACGTCGGCGGCCAGGCGGTTGCCGTGGCCGGCAGCGTTTCGGAACCCGCCGACTGTGAACGGGCCGTGGAAACGGCGATGGACAGCTACGGCCGAATCAACGGCCTGATCAACAATGCCGGCATTCTTCAGCCCCTGGCCCGCATGGCCGATACCGATCCCGTCGAATGGATGAACAACATCGCCGTCAACCTGATCGGACCTTACACCCTCATGCGGGCAGCCATCCCTTTCCTTCGTCTCACTTCGGGCCGAATCGTCAATATCAGCAGCGGCGCCGCCACCAAGGCCATCGAAGGCTGGAGCGCCTATTGCGCCGCCAAGGCTGCATTGACTCATCTGACCGCCGTTGCAGCGGAGGAAGAGCCGGAGGTCACCATTGTCGCCCTTCGACCGGGAGTGGTCGACACCGGGATGCAGGCCGATATCCGAAGCCACGGGACGGGGGTCATGACCGCCGACAAAATGGCCTATTTCGATACTCTCCACAGAGAAGGGCGTCTCGAGCCCCCATGGATGCCGGCTCGGTCGGCGGCATGGCTGGCCCTGGCAGCACCTTCGGAATGGAGCGGCCGGTTTTTGGAATACGACGACCCTGCCATTATCGGACCTGCCGGGGCGTTGATGGGCAGTACTCCCGTCTGACTTGCCATGGGCCTTGGATCGGTCATAACGCCGACCCGGGCAACCCCATGATCGCCATCGAATTATCCCAGCGTACCGGGAGGCAGTGAAACGACCTGGTTCCCATCCGTCAGGAACAGACGGTCATCCCGGCCGATGCGGACGGCCCCCAATCCGGTAAAGGATCCGAATGCGGGGAGGACAGCCCGGCGGGATCCCACCATAAAACAGGGGTAGGATCCCCGCCCCCCTGCACGTCCCAGCCGCAGCCGAACACCGGGATGGTGGTGGCCGGATACCGAAAACCGCCGTGACCCCGGTCGGCTCTGATGCTTGAACCGGAACGGCCCCACGTCGAGGACGTCCACCGGCCCCAATCCCAGCTGCCGGAGGGCGTCGATACACCGCCGATCATGGTTGCCGGCAACGACGGTCACCTCCAAGCTCCGGTGACGGCGCCGCCAATCGTCCATGTGATGCATGATACTCCGGGTGAGTCCGTCCCTTCCGTGAAAGAGATCCCCTAATATCACCACACGTTCCGACGATGTGCGGGTCGCCAGAAGACTCAGTCTGCCGAGATCGTCACCCGTCGCACCTTGGGGGATTGGAATTCCCCTGGAGCGAAACAGCGCTCCCTTGCCAAGGTGAAGATCGGCCACCACCAGCAGGCGTTCCGCTTCCCAGAACACCGCCCTCTGAGGCATCAGATAAAGCCGCTGGCCCTCGACCCGAATCGGATATATACCCTTTAGGGAAGACCATTTGATGGGGGGATCGGCCATTCCTCTGCACTACCCTTTCTCGTCAAGGTCCGCCGTCCGATTCATGTCCGTCAAGAGGCGTTCCAGTCGATCGGACAGGGTCTCCGAACTGACGGCCCCCCGGAGACGGTCGGCCATGATCGGGAAGGCCAGGGGAGTGATCCGGGGCGGACGGGTAATCACCATCGTCGACAACGCCAGGCGCATCAGGCAGGCGCCAAGCCGCTCCCGCTCGAGCTGAAGGTCCATGACCTCCCGGCGGGCCTGGGCCAGGAAACGGTTGGCGGGGTCATAGCGTTTGAGAACCGAGTGGATCAGGCCGGCAGAGGCTTGCAACTCGTGGGCCGATCGGCTCCTGCCGGGCGTGCGGCCGACCACCAGGCCTGCGATTCTGGCGATCTCCCGGAAATGACGCTTTTCCAATTCGGCGGCGTTGACGGCGGCGACCAGATCCCCATCCAGTCCCTTCACCTCGAGTATCCTCGACAACACCGGCGGATCTATGGGAATCTTCTCGTTGGACAACAGTTCGAGGCCGTAGTCGTTGACGCCGTAGCTGACGGTCATGGGTCGAATTCGACAGAACCGATAGGCCAGTAGCGCGGCCAATCCCTCGTGAACCCTCCGTCCCTCGAAGGGGAAGAAAAAGAGGTGCTGACCTTCCCGGGTACTCACACCCTCCACGAGCAGTTCATGGGCGGCCGGAAGTGCCGACCACCTGGATTGCAGCTCGAAAACCGGAAAAAGAGCAGCCAATTCACTCCCCTCGACCCCGCCGCTGGCGACCCCATCGAAAACCGCCCTCACCTCTTCGGCAAGATCGGTCGACAGCGGCATCCTACCCCCCAGCCATCGGGGGACGACCCCTCCCGATGTGCGTGCTTTCCTGACGAACAGGGTCCCGTCCCTGAAACGGACCACCTGGAGGGTCTTTCCGGAAAAAACGAACCGTCCCCCCGGCTTCAGCTTCGCGGCAAAGGATTCTTCCACCGTTCCCAGAGGCCGCCCGTTTCGGTATTGAACCCGCACCGCCGGATCGTCCGATATGGTTCCAATGTTCATCCGATGGCGGCTGGACAACCGGCGGTCCGTCATCCGGTAGTATCCATCGTCACACTCCAGGCGACGATAGTCGGGATAGGCGGCCAGGGCGTCTCCCCCGTCGGTGACGACACCGAGGGTCCAATCGAACGCCTCTCGGCTGAGCGCCCGAAAGGCGGCGGTACCATGGATCTCCTCGAACAGCCCAGAGGCCGTGAATCCGTCCCCCAAGGCCAGGGTCACCATGTGCTGTGCTAAAACATCCAATGTCCCGGTCAAGGGTGGTCTCGACTCCAGTCGATCCGCCTCGATGGCCTTTCTGACGGCGGCGATTTCGACCAGTTCGAAGGCATGGGAGGGCACGAAGCGAATGAGGGATTCCCCGCCTGGATGATGACCGCTGCGGCCCGCCCGCTGCATAAAACGGGCAATACCCTTGGGGCTGCCAACCTGGATGACCTGGTCAACCGGCGAAAAGTCCACCCCCAAATCAAGGCTCGACGTGCAGACCACTGCCTTGAGCCGACCGGCGGAAAGCCCCGCCTCCACATCGATCCGTGCCTCCTTGGAGATCGAACCGTGATGAAGACCGATACAGGGTGCCCATTGGGGTCGAGCGGTCACGATGGCCTGGTACCATTGTTCGGCCTGGGCCCGGGTATTGGTAAACACCAAGGTGCTACGACATTCGTCTATGGCAGTGAGCACCCCGTCCAGGAGCTTGAGCCCGAGATGCCCGGCCCAGGGGAAGCGATCCATGACGTCCGGCATCACCGATGCGATTCGGATCGCTCTATCGGACGTGTCACGAATCAACCGGCCGGCATCGTTGCGTCGACCCAGCAGGGCGCTCATGGCCGCATCCACATTGCCGAGGGTTGCCGACAGTCCCCAGACCCGCACTGAGGGTTGAATTGCGCGGAGTCGAGCCAAGAGCAGCTCTGTCATCACCCCCCGTTTGGAACCCAGCAACTCGTGCCACTCGTCCACCACCACCGTCTCCAGACTGCAGAACCGCCGGGGGCCGCCCGGGTGGGTCATCAACAGGGCCAGGCTCTCGGGGGTGATGACCAGGACCGTGGGCATCCGTTGCCGCTGACGGCGTCGTTCGGATTCCGGTGTATCTCCAGTGCGGACGCCGATCGTCCACGGCAATCCAAGGGCGTTGAGAGGATCTTCAAGGGCACCCCGAGTGTCCGATGCGAGGGCCCGCATGGGGGTCAACCAGAGCATCCGCAGATCCGGAGGCGTCGGGGAAGGATCCCCGCGGTTCACGGCGTCGATGAGGGGACCGCCCCATACGGCCAAAGTCTTTCCCACGCCGGTCGGGGCATAGACAAGCCCGCTTTGCCGAGCCCCATAGGCCGCCCATGCGGCCCGCTGAACAGGGAGGGGCTGCCATCCCCTGGCGGCAAAGAGTTCCAGGAGCCGCCGCTCTCCGGGGCTGGGAGGGGGGATCACCCGAGATGGCTGCTGTCGGGTCAATGGCTGTTCTCCTGGGACCCGCCCCCCGGCATGTCTGGTCCGTTGCCCGATGGAGGCTCTGTGAGCAGGGCTTTCAGGGTGTCCAGGGTATCAGCGTCCTCAGGACGTTTGTCGGTCCGCCATCGATGAATCCGGGGGAATCGAACTGCCACTCCGGACTTGTGCCTGGTAGAGGGGCGAATCGCCTCGAAAGCGATTTCGAAGACCTGGACCGGCACCACAGAGCGCACCGGCCCGAAGCGCTCACGGGTGTGGCGGCGGACAAACCGATCCACCGCCCGGATCTCTGCATCATCAAGACCGGAGTAGGCTTTGGCAAAAGGAACCAGCTCTCCCCCGTCCCAGACCCCAAAGGTATAGTCGGTAAAGAGCCCGGCTCGCCTCCCATGACCGGACTGGGCATAAAGGAGAACGGCATCGACCGTCAGGGGATCCACTTTCCATTTCCACCACATCCCTCGGCGGCGCCCATCCCCGTAATCCGAGTCCAGGCGCTTGACCATGACCCCTTCGACCCCGATCTGCCGGGCCTGTCGTCTCATGCGGTCCAGGGCCTCCCAGCTGTCGGCCGTGATGATGGGGGATACCTTGATTCTCTCGGCATTCAGATCCCCGATCAGCCGCTCCAACCGGGGGCGGCGCTCACGGAGGGGTGCGGAGCGGATGTCCTGTCCGTTGGTTTCAAGGAGATCGTAGGCCATCAGGAGAACCGGTACCGTGTCGAGAAGACGGCGGGTCACCGTTTTTCGCCCAATCCGCCGTTGAAGGGCCCCGAAATCCATGACCCTGCCAGAGGCCCATGGGAGGATCTCACCGTCCAGGACGGTACCGTCCGGAAGTCCGCAGGCGGCGGTATGGATCTCGGGATACCGGTCCGTCACCATCTCCTCCCCCCGGGTCCAGATGGCCACCGCTCCTTCACGACGGATCACCTGGGCACGGATGCCGTCCCATTTCCATTCCGTCTGAAACCGCTGGACAGCTTCCCATTCGTCGGGGGTTCCGCCCAGGGGATAGGCCAGAAAAAACGGATAGGGCCGGCTCGCGTCGGCATCACCGGCGTCCGGAGACAAGAGTCTTATGAAAGTCTCCGCGGTAGGCGCCCAATCCCCCATCAACCGGTGGGAGACGACCGCCACATCCATCTCTCCGACGGCCGCGAGGGCTCGGGTCAGGAGCTTTCTCGATACGCCCACCCGGAAGGCACCCGTGACAAGCTTTGTCAGGACGAATCGATGCCAGCGGTCCAGGCCGTTCCAGTGGCCTTTCATGGCGTCGGCCCTATCGGCATCGGGTAGTAATTTCAGGGGCATCAGCCGCTTCTCCACCCAAACGTGAAGGGGCAGGTCAAGCCGGAAAGCGGGAGGAGGCAATACCAGGGATATGGTTTCGGCAAGATCCCCGACCACGTGGTAGGAGGCATCGAACAGCCACTGGGGAATCCCGGCCATTTCGGCGGCCCAGGCCCTGAGCTTGGGGGTAGGGACCAGCCGCCCCAGTCGACGTCCCATGAGAAAGCTGACCGCCCATATGGCGTCTTCGGGTGGCGCCTCACTGAAGTAAGCTGCCATGGCATCCACTTTGTCCCGGGTGCGATTGGAATCGTCCAGCCGCCGGTACAGGTCCGAGAACCGCTTCACGGCATCCCCCCATGGCTGTCGTCCCCGGACACGGGATCTGGGTCATCCTCACCTCCCCGGGAAGGCCTGGTGTCGATTGCCCTGGCATCCAGCCCCTTCTCCGAGAAAAACCGAGCCAGCGCCTCTCCGTAGCCGTGGGTGGTCCAGACCCGCTCGGCTCCGGTGGCTTCCACGGCCTCGACAAGCCCCTTCCAGTCGCAATGGTCGGAAAGGACAAAGCCTCGATCGACGGCTCGCCGACGCTTGAAGCCCCGGATGTGCATCCAGCCGGATGCAAATCCCGTCGACGGATTCCGAAACCGACGGAGCCATCCCGGTCGAGCTGCCGAGGGCGGCGCCAGTACCAGGGCCTTTTCGAGTTGACGCCGGTCCGACGCCTCCATGAGGGGTTGGGTCGGGCAAAGCGCAATGCCGGATGCCTCATAGGCACGGTTCATGGCGGCGACCGCCCCGTGGACCAAAACGGAGGCCCCCTCCACGGGCCTGAGGGCCGCCAGAACCCGCTGGGCCTTTCCGAGGGCGTATACATACAGCAATGAGGGTCTGCCCTGGTTTCGATTGTGGGTCCACCAGCGGTGGAGTGCCTCCATCACGGGGACGGCATCCGCCCAGCGAAACACGGGAAGACCGAAGGTGGATTCCGTGACAAAGGTGTGACAGCGAATCGGTTCGAAAGGCGCACAGGTGGGATCCGGTGTGGATTTGTAATCCCCGGACACTCCCCACACCTCTCCCCGCCATGCCAGCCGAACCTGAGCGGACCCCATGATGTGTCCGGCCGGATGCAAAGACACCGAGACCCCATTGATGGCGACGGTTTCACCGTAACCCGCGGTTCGGAGGCGAATGGCTGTCCCCAGACGGCGCTCGAGCAACAGCCTGCTCTCCCTTGCCGCCAGGTAGCTGCCGCTTCCGGGGCGGGCATGATCGGCATGGGCATGGGTAAGCACGGCGAAAGGAACCGGACGTGTGGGATCGATGTAGAAGTCCCCGGCGGGACAATAGAGACCGGAGGAGGTCGGGACGAGAAGCGGGGGACGGGTCATCGGGGGGAACTGGGGTGATGGGATGGATCGGTCCGTCGAGCGACAAAGTCATCGATAAGGCGCCTGGCGATGCTGATTGGTTCCGGTATCCGGGGCAAGGCATCATGGCGATACCACCCGGCCTCCACGATTTCATCGCCGTCCACCGCCAACTCTCCCCCGGCGTAGTCGGCCCTGAAGCCGACCATGAGGGAGCCTGAAAACGGCCACGACTGGCTGCCGGCATATCGAATGTTGGTGATATCGATGTCCACTTCTTCCTTGACCTCCCTCTTGACGCAGCCTTCTAAAGTCTCGCCCGGTTCGACGTAACCGGCCAGCACACTGAAGAACGCATCCGGAAAGCGGTTTGCCCGCGCCAGAAGCAGCCGGTCACCCCGGGTGACAGCCACGATCACGGCGGGAGATACGCTGGGGTAGCTTACCTCTCCACAGTCGGGGCAGAACCGGGATCGCTCCTTGCGACTGTCCTTCAATCCCTTGCCGCAACTGCCGCAGAATCGGTGTGAGCGTTTCCAGGAGATCAGCTGGTATCCGTATCCGGCGGCTCGGGCGACGGCGTCCGGCAGCACCGGGAACAATCGCCGAAGATCGTGAAACACCGTTCCTTCGGGCAGGACACAGGCGTCGGGAACGTCACCGGCGCAGCAGATGATCCCATCCGCTGTTCCCAGGACGGTCCGGGACCGGACCTGATGAATCAACCCGTCGATATTCGTCGGTTCCGGGATGGACGGCTGACCCGCGTCAACAGAAACCAGCAGATCCCGGTTCCGGAACAGATACCACACTGCATCTCTATCGGTATGGGGGCTGGCGACCAGCCGCGGTGTGAAGCTCATCTTCGAACCTTCTGAGAGGGTAACGATGACGGATCGTCATACGGGTAACTGGAAAATTAGGTAATCAGTATGAAGTGGATCGTCAATTGTCGATAACGTGGAGGGGATAGGCGGCGGATCAGGGTTCTCGCTGCCGGATTGGATCAGGAAAAAAATGAATTGGCCGAACGGCCGGTCCACCATGCGCTGGCAATTGAATGGGAAGAGTGCCCATGTCTCTCGTAAGGCGCCCCCCTCCAAAAAACATGTCGCCGCCATTCAGTCACCGATTGACAGGGGCACGGAACTCAGGTATAAGATGCCTCAAGTATTCTATTTTTATTAAGTTTTTTCAATTGGTTGAACTATCTATCCGACAGCGCTCGGTTTCCCGGCTGTCAGGTGGGTCTTCCCGGGAGCACAGGTCATGATGTACGACATCGAACAGCGGTTGGAACGGCTCGAAAAAGGCCTCTATAAGGCGGAGGCGACCGTCGAGAAAAAAGGGTTTCAAACCTATCTCAAGCGCAAGCTCCAAACCTTTTTCGACGACCTATCCATCAAGGAATGGGCCGTCATCATCGTCGCCATTTACCTGATTTCAGTTGTGGCCGTCACGATTACCAAGGCCATCAGCTGAACCTTCAGGGGCCGTGTCCATCCCCTACCGACCCGTCGCCGTCATCGGGGGGGTGCCCTTCCTTCACCTGAAGGCCGGGGTGAAAGAAAGAGGTATGCCCATGAATAAGGCCATAACGGTTCTGTTATTCGTGGTTTTCGGAATGATCGCCGGATGCCAGATGGGAACGGGAACCACGCCTGAAGAGGCTGCGAAGGCCCATGTGCAGGATCGCTTCGGGGACCTCAACGTCGATTTGACCGGTCTGACTTACACCGTGGCCGACGTCAAGGACGGGGCAGCCACAGTGGCGGTGACCGGCAGCATCGTCTACGAAGAGGAAATCCACCTGAAAAAGACCGACGATAAATGGGAGAGCGTTCCGGCCGGGCAAACAGACGCAGCGGAAGACGCCGACACCCGACATCGACCCAGCCCCGATTCGACCCCTCACCGGTAGCAATGACGCGTCATTGCCGTCCGTCCCCATTTTTGAAGGGGGTGCCGTCAATCGGAGCTATCGGTTGAACGCCCCTCTCTGCCTAACCATTTCCCGGATGTCATCCCTTTCGAATGCATAGCGGGAATTGCAGTTGTGACATTGGAGCTCAACGGGGTGAGGCCCGTTGTCTCGAAGATCTTTCAATTCGCCCAGCGGCAGCAGCAGGAGAACCCGACGAAGCCGGTCTTTGTCGCAGGGGCAGTCAAATTCGAGACGCCCCCGACTGAGCACCTTGGGAGACTGACCACGGAATAAGTCCATCACCATTGTTTCGGGTTTTCCTCCGCCGGAAAAATAAGCGCCAAGGGATGGTGCAGCAGCGATGGCTGCTTCCAATTGATCGACCACCCCGTCTCCAGCCCCCGGCATCATTTGAAGCATCATCGCTCCGGCCCCAATCAGTTCACCCGAGGTGTCGAACTGGATGCTGAGATTGAAGGCGGTGGGAATCTGCTCGGACACCTTGTAGTAATAAGCCAGATCCTGGGCCACATTGCCGTACGCCAACACGGTCTGCCCCTCAAAGGGTTGTTTTGCTCCCTCCAGATGACGGGTGACCTTGAGGAATCCCGCACCGAAGAAACCGGACAGATTGAAATCCGCGGGTTCCTTCTCGACGGGAATGGGGATCTGTTTCAGATAGCCGCGAACCGCCCCTCCTGCCGACGCCTCGACGGTCAACCCCCTGATGGGGCCGGAACAGTCGATCTGGAGCAGCAGTCTGTCGGACGGAGATTTCAGTTCCGACGCCATCATTCCCGCTCCCATGTATGCATGACCAAGCACCAGGGTTTCCAGAAGACCCAATCCATGATTGGTTTTCATCTCTGTGATCATGGCGGTGCCGCGGCACAAAACGCCCTTTACAGTGCCTCTCTCCAGAATGAAATGGAGCAGTTGATCCTTGTGTTTGGTCTTGATTCGATCGATCCGATCGACGGTCACCGGCGTTTTGATCATGGGGCACCACCTCCGATACAATTGATAGGATGCGATTTTAGGTATCCGGCGAGGGCCTGTCAACCTTGACCTCGCTACCAGCCGATAGTGACCGGGCCCCGACATTCAGAAGAAATTCAATTGACACCCTTTCCGACTTTGTCCTAAAATAATGCTTTCCAAAACAGGCGACCGAGGCATCGCGGCACGACATTAGCGGCAACCCGCAAGAACAGAAGTGCCAATGGCCACCGACAGGGTTGCCATTTGACTCCCGACGGAAAGGGTTTGTCCCCAATGAAACTAAAGACGCTGACTTGCCCCAACTGCAGTCAGACCAATAATTTTCTGGCCGAAGTGTGCGACCAGTGCGGCATCAATTTTTCAAAGTATTTTGAAGAACTTGAAAAAGCCGAAGAACTGAGACGTCACATTGAGGAACAGGAACGGCTGGAATCCCAAAGGCGCCAAGAAGCAGAAGACCGCAGGCGGGAAGAAAAAGAAGCCGAAGCACTACGAAGAAAAGAGGAAGAGAAGCAAAAAGCCGAAGCCGACAGACTGAAGAAGGAAGAGGAGGAGCGGCGGCTCAAGGAAGAAGAAAGACAGAAGGCCGAAGCCGACAGACTGAAGAAGGAAGAGGAGGAGCGGCGGCTCAGGGAAGAAGAAAGACAGAAGGCCGAAGCCGACAGACTGAAGAAGGAAGAGGAGGAGCGGCGGCTCAGGGAAGAAGAAAGACAGAGGGCCGACGCCGACAGGCTGGAGCAGGAAGAGGAGGAGCGGCGGTTCAGGGAAGAAGAGGCCGGCACATTGGGACGGAGGGAAGAGGACGTTCAACAGGACGAGGCCGCCGAGACCTTTCCGCCGACGCCGGCATCCGTCTTCTGGAGCGATGACGACCAGGAGGCTTCTCTTGCCTCCCATCATCTTCTGCGGGACGCCAATGATCTGCCGCGAGTTCTGTCCCGCTATGTGGGGGCGACCATCGGTCTGTCTTTCGGAAACGCCAGAACCATCAAAGCGGTGCGGTTGATTACGGTTCGAAAGGATCATTTCCAGGTACTGTTCATTTCCCGGAAATTGACCGCGATTTTCCCGTTTCACAGCCTGGACCTGGTGGCGGAAAGTCCCGATGGAATCAGTGCCGAGAGCCCGGATATCAGTCCGGTCTTTCCGGCAGTTCTTCAGGTGACCAAGCCTTTTTTCACATAGACCCTCAGCAGATCGCCCCCTTTCACTCCAGACGACCACGGGAATCGTCCAATTTGCCACCAGCGGATCCGGCCAGCAAAGGGTATACCGTCAGGGCGATGTTCGACCGCATCGCCCGACGCTACGACCGCATGAATCGCTTGATGACTTTCGGAAGGGACCGAGCCTGGCGACGGCATGTCGTTCATATGGCGTCACCGCCCCCTGGAGGACACCTCCTTGACGTGGCCACCGGTACCGGTGATATCGCCATCGAAGCCCTCCGGCAGATATCTGGACTGACGGTTACGGCCAGCGATTTTTCGGTGGAAATGATGCGCGCCGGTCGGCAAAAAGCCGGCGCCGGGACTGTGAGCTGGTGCTGCGCAGACGGCCTTCATCTTCCATTCCCCGACGACAGCTTCGACAGCGTCACTTCCGGATTTCTCATTCGCAACGTGGCCGACCCCCTGGGCGCTTTCCGTCAGCAGGGCCGGGTGGTCAGGCCTGGAGGGCGCGTGGTCTGCTTAGATACCTCCCCTCCCCCCTCAGGTCCCCTTGGGCTGTTGGCAAGGTTCCACCTTTGTAAGGTCATCCCCTTTCTCGGCAAATGCATCGGGGGAGATGCCGATGCCTACCGCTACCTTCCCGAATCCACCCAATCCTTTAAATCCCCCGAAGCCCTCGCCACAATGATGAAACAAGCCGGCCTCGAATCGGTTACTTTTCGCCGGTTCATGCTAGGCACCATCGTGGTGCTGGCCGGCACCAAACCCTTCCGTTCCTGACAGCCGCCATTGAGATCGGCAGGGCGAAGGAGACCGATAGACGGCCAGAAGTCAGCCGCTGACCGTGTAGAGCCCCCGATACCGTCAACCGATCGGCGCCCGCTGCCGTTTGCCGTTGACATCACGCGATCCGGTCGCCTAAGGTACGGCGTTTGCCACACCATGACGGTCCAAATGCCTGGAGGGGAATGGGCGCAGAACGTCTCCATATTCCCCCGGGGATATGAACCGCACCCTCGCCGACTTGTCCCGGATGCCGGGCGGCCTCATGGATGTACCGATGAGGCGACGGCGCCAGGATGGGGTTTCAAACCGTGTGCCTCCCACAGGGTTGGGTGATGAACTTCTCTGAACTAAGCGACATGGTCATCGCGACCTTGATCGTGGCGGTCGGGGGTATCGTTCACGGTGCTCTGGGTTTCGGCTTCCCGATGATCCCCACCCCCCTTCTCGCACTGGTCACCGACGTGAGAACCGCGGTGCTGCATCTGTTGCTGCCCAGCATCGTCATCAATGTGGTCAGCATTCTTCGCGGCGGCCACTGGGGCAAATCCATCGGTCAGCACTGGCCGCTGGCCGTGTTCGGCGTTGCCGGTACCCTGGTGGGCACCCGGTTGCTCATCCAGACGGACCCAGCCCCCTACAAGCTGCTGATGGCGGCAACCCTGATCCTTTACCTCAATGTCCACCGATTTGGATTTGGAATGGGATGGGTTCGCCGATGGCGATGGCTGTCATTCGCCGTGTTCGGCTTCTCCGGCGGGTTTCTGGCCGGCACGGTCAACGCCATGGTGCCCGCTCTCATTATCTATGCCCTCGAAATCGGTCTGGCCCCCACGGCGATGGTTCAGGTTTTCAATTTCTGTTTCATTACCGGTAAGATCACCCAGGTCGCCACATTCGCTTACGCCGGACTTCTCACCCCGAGCGTGATATCAAGCAGCCTGCCCCTTTGCCTGGCTGCACTTCTATCCGTCACCATCGGCATGATCATCCGCGACAGGGTTCCGGAAGCCATGTACAGGGGATGGATCCGGAGAGCGCTTTTTCTGATCGCCGCGCTGCTGGTGGCGCAGTATGGGGCATCCAGGATTTCCTAGAGGGCACAAAATCAGCTGCCATTTTCACTGGTCGGACGGTATTCGATTAACGCCTTAGCGAATGCTGAAAATCCAACATGGATTGGATGATGAACGGTAACCACTCCTATTTGCGGATCCGATTATTGTGGATTATTTTCAGTGTCTGTAATCGGAAGATATTTGGTTTTCATGACAAGTAATTTGTCGTTTCAACAAAAGCAAATAGCTTTAGGTCTCGTGATCTATCCTGCACCCGGCCATATCAAGGAATCTTCTCACATCAAAAGCCCAGCCTCAGCCAAAAACGCCGGCCGAAAAGTCTTGAGTTAGTTCATGCAGAAGTTGTCCCGCCTGCCAGGGATTCGGTGGCGATCCTATTGGCTATCTTCTTCTTGGCAAAAGGGTTCATGATCAACCATTTGGCCCATTATCGGAGACTGATGTTGATGGTGTAACGCCAATAAGGTTGGTGCGCATAATTTTATCCACGGTTGACAACCGTCGGGAATATCAACGGGCTGTGACAATTGACGGCGCACAAATGCTTGATTTCGGCCCTGATCCTCTAAATTTAAAATATCTATGTTTCAGGGTATTCGTATAGATATTAACATTTTGACTTATTTATTTTGTCAATTTAGTTAATCCCATTTAGCCACGGTTCCGGCACTGCGAATAGCTGTTGTGGGCTAATGATTTGATTTCAAAACGATCGTTACGATCGCTGCCATTTTCGGAAAGCCGGGAATCGACTCGATTCGCTGACCCACTATCATTTTACAATCACCTAAAGGCTGTTTAGCTGATATTTGGCGGGAATCAGATCATGCGTTGGAGCAGCTGGATCTACAGGATCGTGAGTTGGGTGCTTGGCGGGATTTTTATCTATTCCGGTGCCACCAAACTTCTAGCACCCCAGACCTTTGCCGTCCTCATCGAGGCATACGGGCTCGTTCCCGATATGCTGCTCATGCCCGTGGCCTTAATTCTGCCTGCCTTGGAAGTCGTTGCCGGTGTCGGGCTGCTTTTCGACATCCGGGGCAGTCTGGCCGTGATTGCCGGTTTGCTGCTGCTGTTTATTGCGATCCTGGGTTACGGCATCCGGATGGGGCTGGATGTGGACTGCGGCTGCTTCGGCCCTGAGGATCCGGAAGCCGGGGCATTCCATGGACTCAGGCTGGCCCTATACCGGGATATGGTCATGCTGACAGCAGTCATTTTTCTATATGGATGGCGTCGATATGGCTGTGTGCAGCCCAGGAAAACAATTCCGTTAATGGATAAAGGGTTAACGCGTGTCGATCAACAAATCGTCGATGAATATTAAACTGGGGGGAACGAATGATGCGTATGGGCAATTGGACGTTGAAACTGACCATGGTTTGTCTGCTGA
The DNA here is from genome assembly GCA_942491115.1 of uncultured Desulfobacteraceae bacterium. Taxonomy (GTDB): domain Bacteria; phylum Desulfobacterota; class Desulfobacteria; order Desulfobacterales; family UBA5852; genus CALNZV01. The sequence goes on along the minus strand of CALNZV010000012.1, from coordinate 236 downwards.
TTGTTGGCCTGTCTTGTCCCGCGATGGCCCTGTTCGATGACAAATTCGAAAAGGAAGTCGAAAAAGAAAGCGGTGCGGTAAAGCTAGTACGAGAGGTCCAGCGGGGCGGCTACGATCTGGTTACCACGGAAGAACTCAAAAGATGGATCGACAGCGGCAAGGACATGGTGATCGTAGATACCATGCCCTATGCGGACAGCTATAAAAAGATGCATGTACCGGGGGCGGTTCAGTTT
>CALNZV010000011.1:0-18749 GCA_942491115.1 uncultured Desulfobacteraceae bacterium | reverse complement strand
TCCATTTGCTAATAAGACCCTTGTACATGACGTCCTCAAGGCTGGCAGGGCCATGAGTGAAAGGAAACACCCGATCCCAAAGACTTTCGTCGATTCCTGATCTCCGCCTGCTTCAATCCCCATTGTCCCTCCATCCAACCTCTGCCTCCTCTTGTCAGCCCTGAGAACAGAGTCCTCCCCATCCCCTGGCACCCCATTCGGCCAAATGGCAAGTCCTAAGGCAACTGCTAAGTGGGTTCTCGTCGGCATGAGATGAGGGCCCGGATTTCACCAGCCAATGGTCCACTTTGATGGACCACGAGAAGCATAAGTCGTGAGGATTTCGGGTGAGGTTCGTGGAGGCCCGAACGCTCCGCCAAACAATCCTTGCGCCCAACCTCAACCGGGTTAGGACGGCGCGTTTTAAATACCCCCTGAATCACGATGCATTACTCACCGTTCTTGATTCAACCATCTCTATCTGGAGGATTCATGAAAGGACTGTTCTTCTTGCACTGCTCAGCTTACTTGTCCTCGCTAGCCCGGCAATGGCCCAAGATCGGCCCCAGACTAGAGGTTTTCACCGGCTTCGGCCTCGGGTGGGGCTCTCTCGGTTGTGATAATTGCGGTGGTGAACGCGAAGGCGGCTAAGTGGATATTTAAAGCTCGGAGGGCGATTAACGATAGAGTCCTTCTCGGCTTTGAATCAAACGGTTGGACCAAGGAGGAGGATGGCGTAACCTAACGGGCACGCAAACGGGAGCGCGGTTGCCTATTTCTATCCCTGGCGTCCGAGAAAATGGCTTCTTCCTAAAGGGAGGACTCGGTATCGCCAGGCTAGATCTGAGCCTTGAAGGATATGGAAGCGAGGCTGAGACCGGAGTGGGCGTGAATCTCGGATTGGGATTTGATGCACGTGTCGGCACCAACTTCTCCCTCACCCTTCGCCTAGCTATCTGTACGGTAGTTTCGACGGGGGAGCCACGAACGTTCTTCAGGCCGGACTCCAGGGTGACCTGGCATTGACCTAAGCTGACTCGAATAGCAGTCGCCACTTCCGGCAGTTATAGACGGAACGCATTTAAACCATCTGAAAAACGGGGTGGCCGTTCTTCGACGACTAGGACGGGCCAGAAAAAGCTGTTTCCGCTAGTCCTGAACTGGGCCAGCATCTCTCCTTCGTGGGATGTGCCCAGCAATGTTGGCGATCCGGACGTGGACCTGGTGCAGGTGGAGGGTCCTTCCTGGTGAGTCCCGCCCCCACCCACGATACCACTTAGATTATTTAGTTATAGTCCCCGCTCAGGGCGAAGGACTGAGAGCCGGGAGATTCAAGAACGCATGATCCGGCTGACCGCCTCTGGGCTAGTGGTCGATGGCCCAATGAGCTGTGGGGCCTGATGGTGTATTCGCGCCGCCATTGCTCGATAAGAAAGGCTGCCTCCCTCAGGGTGAAGAGGAACCAGGGGTGGCTGTTCCCCGGCAGGCTCGGGATGAGCCGATTCTCTCCGGGGTTTGATTGTAAAACTCCATCAATACCGAGGCGAGGTTCAGTATTCCTTCTGTGAGGCGGAGAGGGTATCACGGTATAACACGGCGGAGTGTCACCGGGCCAATTCAGCGCATCGGAAGATTCAGGCCCAGTGAAGGACAGGCCTGGAAGCAGGGCGAGACGGTCTCGCTGAGGTCTACCGACAGCCCGATCTCATTCGGATGGCCTCCGTGGCCAGCCACACCCGACGGAGCATTTCAGACTTACCTGGAAATGAGGACGCGAAAATGATGTCAGAAGAAGCCGATCCTCTAACCCTATGCTGGACAATCACTTTCCATCTTCTTTTCCCCTGAGGGACTCGAACCCCCAGCCTTTTGATCCGAAGTCAGGTGCTCTATCCAATTGAGCTAAGGGCGCTCCTTATGCTACCGATGCTACCGGGCGAGGCCCTAGTCCCGCAATGCTTCCACGGGATCCACCTTCGTGGCCCGCCGCGCAGGGAATATAGTAGCCAGGAAAGCTGTGGTCAGCAGGACCAGGCAAATTCCGATGAAAACCTGGGGATCCCAGGGCTCCACCAGGGTGAACCCCTGCCGGAGGCCACGGGAAAGAAGGGCCCCCAAGACCCAGCCCGATGAAGAGGCCCAGGAACACCTGAACCACACCCTGCCGAAGGATCAGGCGCAGAACACTTCCCGCCTTCGGCCCCCAAGGGCCATGCGAATCCCGACCTCATGAGTTCGCTGCTTCACCGAGAAGGCCATCACTCCGTATAGGCCCACGGCCGCCAGAAAGAGGGCACCCGAGGCCGAAGATGGCAAAGAGGCCTCCAAAAAGATCCACGAACCACAGGTCCTCGTTCACGGCCTCTTTCAGGGTCTGGGGCCAATAGATGGGTGTGTCCGGGCTGTGTCGGGCGACCTCATCCCGGATGACTGAGGCGAGGGTGGCTGGGTCTCCCCTACCACGGACGAAAATGCTCACGAACTGGGCATCATCCTGAGCCAGGGGCCAGTAGATGCCCTGGGGATTCTCCCGGTCCTGACCGACCCCTTCCATGAAGAGGTCAGGAACCACCCCCACGATGGTCCGCCAGGCCGCCTCACTCTCCGACGTTCCCCACCGAACTCGCCTTCCAAGAACCTCCTCTCCGGGAGAATGCCGCCGAACGAAGCTCTCGTTGACGACGGCGACAGGGAGGCTTTCTCGATCGTCCCCCCGGTTGAAGGCTCGGCCTTGGAGTGGGCTCGACCCCGACGGTGGCGAAGTAATCCGGGGCTGCTCGAATCACCCTCGCAAGGGGGTAGTCCCTGTCCGTGGCATACGCCTCACCCTCGAAGGCAAAGGGCCCAAGACCGGCACTCTTGCCAGGGAGGACGTCCCCCAGGGAGGCAAGGACAACTTCCGGGTTGGCCTCCAGCCCGTCCCGGAGATCCTCTGAAGAACACGGACCGACTTGCTCCGCATCCGCGGAAATCGTTGGGGAAAAGTCCGATCCGAGCCGTGAACACTTCCTCCCGGTCGAAGCCGTACTCCATGGTCCGAAGCTTCACCATCCCCTTCACCATGAGGCCCGCAGAAACCAGGAGGCCCACGGACATGGCTACTTCACCCATGACCAGGAGTCTGCTCAACCGGCAGATCCTCATGGAGGAGGATCCTCGGGACTCGTCATTCAGGAGTTCGTTGAGTCGTTCCCACCGACCGACACCTTCAGCCCGGGGATGAGTCCAGCCACCAGGGCCGTCACCACCGTGCTTCCCGAGATGAATAGGAGGATGGGCCCGTCCAGGGCCCAAACGAACCAGAAGGGGGGTCCGTTTCCACCGCCAATCGGGCGAAGATGTCGATGCCCACCTTGGCGATGGCGAGTCCTACGATGGCTCCGCCGAAAGTCAGAACCGCCGCTTCCGACATGAGGAGAGCCAGGACCCTGGAGCGCCCCGCCCCCATAGCCGCCGTCGAATCGCCAGTTCCTTGGTCCGGCCGGCGGCCCGGGCCAGAAGGAGGTTCGCCACGTTCACGCAGGCCAGGATGAGGACAAGAAAAACGGTGGCCAGCATGGAGAGGAGGATGGACGCCCCTCTCCTCCCATGGCCGTATCGGTATAGGGCATCACCTTGGCGTCGAGGCCTTCGTTGGTATCTGGAAACTGGGCGGCGATCCTGGCCGCGATTCCGGAAAAGTCGGTCTGGGCCTGCTCGAGGCTGACATCTGCTGGAAGCTTCCCGATCGGGGTCACGAAGTGACCGCTGCCCCGTTCGGTGGCGAGCGGATCCCCCCGGAGGGGCACCCACACCTCCTCAGTGACTGGGAAGAGGAACCCCTCGGGCATGACGCCGACGACGGTGGCCATCTCGCCGTTGACCTTCACCTGCTCACCCAGAATCCCCGGATCGGCTCCGTAGTCGTCCTGCCATACCCGATGTCCCAGGATCAGAACGAGAGGTGCTCCGGGCCTGTCCTCCTCTTCCCTGAAGGACCGACCCAGGAAGGGCTGGACCCCCAAAACCCTGAACGTACTGGCCGTCATGAAGGCTCCATCGTAGCGCCTGGGGCCCTCGCCGGCGGTGACGTTGATTGTCCCGTTGTAGTAGGCCGCCAGCTCCTCCATGGAATTCTGCTGGTCCCTCCAATCCATATAGTCGTGGATGGAGATGGAGGTCTGGTCGATCCCCTCCGCCGGGTTGGTGGCCAGAACGGCATGGATCCGGTCCCCATCCGGGAAGGGCAGTCCCCGGTACAGGGCACCATGAACGATGCTGAACATGATGGCGGTGAATCCGATGCCCATCCCCAACGCCAGGACGGAGAGGATGGCGAGGCCCGGCTGCTTGGCCAGGCTTCGGAAGGCGACCCGAATCTCGTTGACGATCTCTGTCATGACATCTCACCCCGGTAGGTGTGCGAAAACTCTGCACCCCTACGGGTGGACGGCATGGGGGGTTTCCGGGGTCGAGTGGCTGACCCCGGCGACTGGAGGTCCCGGGCTACGGCCTGGAAGGCCTGGCCCTTCAGCTCTCCGGCATCTCCTTGATATACAGATCCCGCTGCGGGAAGGGGATGCTGATTCCAGCCTCGGCGAACTTCCGGTAGACCTCGCAGTTCAGTTCATGGACGACTCGCCCCGATCGGCCGGTTCGGCGATCCAGCAAAGGAGTTCAAAATCCAGGCTGGATTCCCCGAAACGCCGGAAGCGGACCCTGGGTTCCGGATCTCCCCGGGTTTCTTCGTGATCAGTCCCCACCTTGTGGAGGACCCCCATGACCTTGTCGATGTCGGAGCCATAGGCAGCCCCCACGGCCACCCGGATCCGGTACCGATCGGGAACCCCGGAAGCTTCGTTGACGATCTTGGCGGCACCCATGACACTGTTGGGAATGGAGACCTCAACATCGTCCCGGGTCAGGAGGCGGGTGCTCCGGAGGCCGATATGGGTCACCTCACCCCGCTCACCGCTGTCCAGAATGATGTAGTCGCCGAGCTTGTACGGTCTGTCCACCAGGATCGCCACGCCGGCAAAAGATTCGCCAGCGTGTCCTGGGCAGCGAAGCTGAGGGCCAAGCCGACGATTCCCGCCGAAGCCAACAACCCCGTGACCTCGATATCCCACGCCAGCAGAATCGCGTAGGCGGCGGCCAGGAATAGGAGTACTGCAACCGCATTTCGAAGAAGAGGTTCCGTAGTGGGTTGAATGAACTCGAACCGTTCGGGCCGATCCTTGAATGCCTCCAGAATGAAACCTGAAAAACGAAGCCCGAACACCATCCAGATCACGATGAGGAGTGTCTTTACGGCGGACAGGGTCAGGAGGAGGAGGTGTGGGGGAGATCAAGCTCATATACCGCCAGCATCACCCCCATGAGGGCCACGGAGGTGAAGACGGGGCGATGGAGGATGGCCAAGATCCGGTCGTCCAGATCGGTCTGGGTTCGCGCCACCATCCGGGACACGATTCCGGTGATGAGGCGATCCACCAGGGCAGCCAGGACCAGGAAGATCAGAATCACCTCAAGGGCGCGCAGCCCCGGATATGGCTCCTGCAGATTCCTCCAGCTTTGGAAAAGCTCGGAAAAGGTGTTCATCTCTATCCTCTGTAGGTCGCCTGTAGACCTCGTCTGAAATCAGACTTCCCTCACCACTTCGGCTACGGCATCACCAAGCTCCCGGGTGGTGGCGGTCCCCCCCATGTCCCGGGTCCGAAGACCCGGCTCCTGAAGAACCTTCTCGATAGCCCGCTCCACTGTCCAGGCCGCCGCCTCTTCCCCCAGGTGCTTCAGCATCATGGCGCCGGACCAGATCTGGCCGATTGGGTTCGCTATGCCCTTCCCCATGATATCCGGCGCCGACCCGTGAACCGGCTCGAACATGGATGGGTACTCCCTTTCCGGGTTCAGGTTCGCCGACGGGGCAATGCCGATCGTGCCCGCAATCGCCGGACCCAGGTCCGAAAGGATATCACCGAACAAGTTGCTGCCCACCACCACATCGAACCAGTCCGGGTGCAGCACGAAATTGGCGGACAGAATGTCCACATGATACTGATCGGTCCGAACATCCGGGTAATCCTCGGCAACAGCCCGGAACCGCTCATCCCAGAAGGGCATGGTGTGCATGATTCCGTTGGACTTGGTAGCCGACGTCAGATGCTTCTTGGGGCGGCTCCGGGCCAGGTCGAAGGCATACCGAAGGATCCGGTCCACACCCGTCTTGGTGAACACCGTGAGCTGCTCGGCCCGTTCCGACCGACCCCCTACATCCCTCCTTCCACCCACTTCCGAATACTCCCCCTCACTGTTCTCCCGAACGACGATGAAGTCGATGTCCTCCGGCCCCCGGTCCTTCAGTGGACAGGGGATCCCGGGCATGAGCCGAACGGGCCTCAGGTTCACCCACTGCCGCATCATCCGACGGAGGGGGATCAGAAGGCCCCATAAGGAAATGTGGTCCGGGACCCGGGGGTCCCCTACCGCTCCGAGGAAGATGGCGTCATGCCCCTGGATGGTCTCGATGCCATCATACGGCATGAAGCGGCCGGTCTGAACGTAGCGGTCACAACTCCAGTCCTTCTCGTCCCATTCCAAGGAAAAGCCGAAGCGGGACGCCGCCGCTTCCAATGATTTTATTCCCTCTGGAACCACCTCGTATCCGATACCGTCTCCGGGGATTACGGCAATCTTATAGCTGGCCATGGAACTCCGTTCTTCGTGGAAAAAGATGCTTCTCTGTCCCCCAACGGGAGGACAACCTACCTATCCAATCTTCCCTTCCTGAACCGAATTGGCCACTGCCCTGAACCGCGGCCACCGCATCCATCCACTACCCGACCTGACCATCACCCTGGCTCAGAGACCCGTTCGGGCGCCCGGTTTCCGAACCTCTTGGCCGGGATCCGGTGGCCGGATATTCCTTGCCACTCGACCCCAAGAGGCTCAGCTTCTCTCATTGGCTCTTCGGCACCCGGTGGATTCTCGAGAAGGAAAATCGTTCCATGAATCGTCGCATCACCGCTCCGCCTCTCCCCATGGCTGGGGACTCTCCTCCTTTGCCTTGCCGGTTGCGGTTCAGAGCCCCCCCAGATGCTGGGGCCCACAGGTACGCCAGAGATGAGGGAGGCTCTCTTCGATTCCATCCTGGCCATGACCGCCCGGCGGACCGCCTTTTCCGTCCCAAAGCAGGAAGCCCTTGGGTTCGATCCACTGGCGGAGATGGAGAAGCTGAGGGACGACGTCGTGGGTGCGGAAACCGAAGATGAGCTCTTCTACGCCCTCCTCCGGCTCAGCAATGCCCGGAGGGACCGGCACCTGTCGGTAGGTCTGGTGGACGCGGGCCTCCGCCCATCCTTTACCGATGGGCTCGAAGTATGGGATGGCCCGGAGGTTCAGGAAGCCCAGGAGGCTCCGGTCCGATTTCGACCCGACTTTGGGAACGGTGGATTCTTCGTTTCGGATGTGGCTGATCCGGCCGCCGCAGGTACTGAAACCGGCGCCGGGAGCGGGGCCGGGCCGAGAGGAGGTTGATGTCGGTGACCGGGTCGTAGCCATCAACGGGATTCAGGTGGAACACCTCCAGGAAGCTCTGGTGCCCTACTTCCGCTACTCCAGCATTCCGGGACTTCGATGGAAGATCGCAGAGGCTCTCTCGTTGAAGACGGCCCTACTTCCCCGGGCTTTTGTGGGAGAAGCGTTGGATCTGGTCGTTGAGAAAGCCGACGGAAACCGGGTCACGACCTCCCTTCCCTACTTCGATGCGGCGTCCCTGGCATGGACCGGCCTCACCGAGCCGGCCTACCCCGGATACGAGATGGAATGGAGTACCCCCACCTACGACCTGTATCTCCCTTCTGAAGGCCAACGAATCCTGGTCCTCCAATGGCACCGTTTCGAGTCGTCCAGCCTCCTTCAGGATGTGGACCGCCTTGTGGCCTTCGGCGAGGAGAATGGTCTTTTGGACCACGCCATCATCTTCGACGCTACCCGGAGCGGCGGTGGCTCCCTGGGTGCCTATGCCGTCCAGAGAATCCAACCCAAGCCTTTCAAAACCACCTTCGGAACCCTCCGCCTGAGTGACGTTATCGAACCCTTTGTCCAGAACAAGAGGGAGGATTTCGCGGCCCAGCGGATCTACGACGGAGGTGGGCCGGAGACGGTGGACGACGGAACCTGGCTCATGGATTGGATCGAGAACGATCTGGTGGAAGCGTTGGAAAGGGGTGATTCGGTTACGGTGCCGGTGCCCTTCAAGCTGGCCCACGCTCCCAAGGACTCCGACGGCGTTCTTCAACCGGCCCCGTTCATTTCCGGGGCCCCTTGGTGGTGTTTTGGGGCCCAATGGTGGGTCCCATCTGGACCAGTTCGTCAGCATCGTGGCGGACAATGGCCTTGGGCTACATCATGGGGATGCCCTCTGGAGGCTACTCGAACACCTGGGAGTGGGAAGAGACCCTCTTCTTCCCGGGAACGTACCAACCGGTGGTCGGGTTCATGTGGAACATCGGCCATACCATCCGGCCGAACGGCGAAGTGCTGGAGGGGAATCCAGCTCCCCTGGACGAGTCCATTCCCCTGACGGCGGGGAACGCCACCCGGTACTACGACATCCTCCTTGGGCGGGCCGGGGAGTACCTGAGGTCCATAGGCTTCCAGGCGAACCCGTCGTGACTGTCCGGTTCGAAGGAGGGCTCAGGGGTCGAGCCGGCACCCCGGGCGCCGGACCTTCAGAAGGACCTCCGCCGTCATGACCGTCCGGTTCGAAGGGGCCCCCGGGGGCCGACCCGGCCTGCCACCCACCGGATCTCCGGAGGGCACATCTTCCGAGGAGAGACCGAAGACCCGGTTTGGCCTCGGGACACGAATCCTGCTTGGAATGGTGGTCGGAGCAACAGCCGGTGTCGTGTTCGGGCAGAGAGCCGTTGTTCTCGAACCCCTTGGGGATCTGTTCATCCGCCTCCTGATGATGGCCGCCATTCCCCTGGTGTTCTTCAATCTCCTGGCCGGCCTGACGGCCCTCACCGACGTAAAGACCTTCGGCCGCCTGTCGGTGAAGATCGTCTCGTACTACCTGATCACGACGGCCACCGCCCTGACCCTGGGCCTCACCGCCATGCACCTGGTTCGCCCCGGGGTGGGGATGGTCCTTACCGAAGAGGTGGATGAGGCCATTGGGGCGGTGCCCGCCGTGTCGGACCTCCTCCTGCAACTTATTCCCACCAACATCTTCCAGGCCTTCACGGAAGGGAACGTGGCCCAGCTCGTGGTGGTGGCGGTGTTCCTTGGAATCACCACCCTCTTCCTTCCGGAGGAACCTCGGGACCTGCTGCGGCGAGGATACGCAGCACTGGCGGCCCTCTTCCGGAAACTGGTGGACGGCATCCTCTGGGTGGCACCCATAGGGATCGGCGCCCTCATGGCCGTGACGGTTGGGAGGTACGGGGCTGAGCTTTTTGGCCCCATGGCCCGCTTCCTCCTGGGGGTCTGGGGAACGCAACTCCTGATGATGTGCGCATACATGGTCCTCCTGGTCCTCCTGACGAGCAGAAGGCCATGGGAGTTCCTGCGGGACACCGGCCCCCTTTGGGCGACGACGGTAGCCACCACTTCCAGCCTGGCCTCCCTTTCTGTGGCTCTGGAGATGGCAGAAAAGATCAAGCTCCCCCGGTCGGTCTATTCCTTCACCCTCCCCCTGGGAGCCCAGATCAACAAAGACGGAACGTCCATCATGCTTTCCGCGGTCCTGGTTTTTACAGCCCAGGCTGCCGGAATCGACTTCACTCTTTCTCAGATGGTCACCATTCTCCTGGTGGGCCTTCTTCTTTCGGAGGGTTCGGGGGGGATCCCCGGGGGTGGCTTGGTAATCGCCCTCATCTTCGTCCAGGCCTTCAACCTGCCCCTTGAGGTGGCAGCCATCGTGGGGGGGATCTATCGCCTGGTGGACATGGGGAACACAACCACTAACGTCATGGGAGACATGGTGGGCACCGCCATCGTCGCTCATTCGGAACGAGGGAATCTGCCCGTCGAGGAGGCGGCGTAGGGGTCGAGGGTAGGGGTCCAGGGTCGAGGTCGAGGGTAAGGGTCGAGGGTGAGGAAGGACCCGGGGGCCTTTTCGGGGAAGCGGGGACTCCGATCAAGGCGACGGTGGCAGGAGGATGCCCCTCAATGAGGGTGATCCGCACCCGGAGGAACGGCGGAGGGGCCACGCGGCCGGGTAAGGATGGGTCTCGGCGGCGGCGGCGCTAGGCTCCCCGGCGAAGACGCTGGGCTCCCCGGCGAAGGCGCTGGGCTCCCCGGCGAAGGCGCTAGGCTCCCCGGCGAAGGCGCTGGGCTCCCCGGCGAAGGCGCTAGGCTCCCCGGCGAAGACGCTAGGCTCCCCGGCGAAGACGCTGGTCTCCCCGGCGAAGACGCTAGGCTCCCCGGCGAAGGCGCTGGGCTCCCCCGGCGAAGGCGGCAATCCGCGCCAACGAAGAAATCGGAGGGGTTGGGGGGGTGCACAATTCCCCAAAATGTCACGGATTCGAGTTCCGTTCCGGTTTGAGCACCGTTGAGGTGCCAAAATCCCCCACGAGGCGGGGGTCACCGTTCGTTTAAGGGGTATTGAGCACCGCCAGGGTTCCCAAATCCCCATTACCTACCGTGACCGGACATTTTGGGGAATTGTGCACTTCCTTTTCTGGAGATTCGGACCTTCCAGGAGACTTCCATCTTTCGAAGAGCCAGCCACTTTGGGGGAGCCCGCACCCCAGGCACGCACCGGCGGCCCTTGGGGACCTCTACGGATAGCCTACCTTTCAAATACGCGTATGTTAAGCCCAATGTCCCTGGTACACGGCTCGAACTTCGGAGCCTTCAACCAGAATTGGCGGCACGACCACCGACAGCAACCCTTGAACGAAGTTCAAGCAACAGAACCTTCGATCCGAAAGCCCGGACCCGAGACCATGGCTGACACAATGACGATTTCTGAAGCCCGGAAGCTCTTTCCCGGAGTGGTGGACCAGGTCTACCTGGATGTGTCCCTTAACGGCCTCATGTCGGCCCCTGCCAGGGACGCTGCAATCGCACACTTGGAGAAACGGGTCATGGGCCGGGCGGTGAAGTCAGACCTCCACGCCCAGGCCGAACGGGTACGAACCCAGGTAGCCCGCCTCGTTGGGGCGGACCCGGAAGAGATCGCCATCACCAAGAATGTCTCGGAGGGGCTGAACCTCTTCGCCTCTGCTCTGAATTGGGAGGCCGGCGACAACGTAGTCTTCTGCCCCGAGTTGGAGCATCCAAACAACGTCTTTCTCTGGTACAACCTGAGGGAGACGAAGGGGGTGGAAATCCGTGAGATCGAGCCCGAGAACGGGGGAGTGCCCGTAAGCCGATTTCTGGACGCCATGGACGAGCGGACCCGCCTGACCACGGTTTCCCACATAACGTTTTCCCCAGGGTTCATCACCGACGTGGCCCATCTGGCCAGGGAAGCCAGAGCAAGGGGTGTCCTTACTCTCATCGACTCGGCCCAGTCGGCCGGATCGATACGAACCGCGGTAAGAGATCTACAGGTGGACGCTGTAGCCCTGGGTACGCAGAAGTCCCTCCTGTCTTTTTACGGTCTGGGATTCCTCTACGTGCGAAAGGAACTGGCCGAATCCATGAACCCGGTCCATGTGGCCAGGTATGGAATGGACCTGGGACCCGATGCCCACGAAACAGCCATCGGCGACGGAGCCCTGGACTTCAAAGCCGGGGCCCTACGGTTCGAACTCTCCAACTACAACTACATTGGGCTTGCGGCAGTGGAGGCATCCCTGGATCTGATTCACGCCCTGGGTATGGAGCAGATCGAGTCCCACGTACGGGGACTGGCAGCCCGTTTGGTGTCCGGCCTTCGGGAGTTGGGCCTTCCGGTGGCCGGCGGCGCTCCTGGCCCACACCTGGCCCACATCGTAGCCGTAGGGGAGAGTGGCGGCGGCCGGCACTACGGGGCAGACGATCCGGCCATGAACGACCTCCATGAGCACCTCACCCGGAACGGAGTAAAACTCTCCATTCGTCGGGGGGTCCTCCGAATGTCCATTGGCCTCTACAACAATGAGGCCGACATTGACCGGGTGATCGACCTGAGCCGAGAGTGGGTGAGCAGCCGATGAGATTTCAATCGCGGACGACGACTGGGCCCCGGCGGGCCCCCGCCCCCCAGGCATCAGCCGACTCGGTGGAGCCATGAGAATCGTCGGCGGGAAATGGGCCGGGGTGGATCTGGTCTCTCCCGGGCAGAGGGTTCGACCTACAAAAGAGGAAATTCGGGCAGCCCTCTTCGATATACTCGATCCCGAACTCCCCTCGACAAAAGTGTTAGATCTCTTCGCCGGAACCGGAGCCCTGGGGCTGGAAGCCCTCTCCCGGGGAGCCAAATCCGTGGACTTCGTTGAGAATGGGCCCGCCGCCCTCCACGCGCTGAAGGCCAATGTGGCCAAGCTTCGGGCCAGAAACTGGACCCGCCTTTTCAAAAAGGACGCCTTCGTTTTCTTGGACGGGATACCTCAACGTGTTGACGGAGGTCCGGCCTACGATTTGGCCCTCGCTGACCCGCCCTATACTTCCCGGAGCCCAGAGCGGCTGGCCGCCATCTGGATGGAGCGACCCTTCAGCCGGATTCTCTGCATCGAGCACGCGTCGGAACGGCCCCTGCCAAGGCCCGGAAAACGGAAGGTATTCGGAACCACCATGGTGACGACCTACCGGATGAAAGAAAACAACTAGAAACCCCCTGGCCCCAGGCTCATCAGCATGGGATCTTATGCTCCTAACACTTTTCTGATGGGAGCCACTATGCCGCATCTCACCCTGGAATACACGTCCAATCTGGACGAATGGGCCAACGACCCGGATCTCCTCCTCAGCCTCCATCGGCTGCTCCACTCGGCCGCGGGTATCAAGATCGATAACTGTAAGAGCCGGTGGCGGATGGTGGAGGAGTGGGTCGTGGGGAACGGAGAGGGCGAATCGGCCTTCCTTCATCTCGATTTAAGGTTCCTCGAGGGCAGGCCACTCAGCACCAAACAAGCGGTTGGGGTCGGGGCCCTGGAGTTGATCCACAAGCACTTCGCCTCGATTCCGGAGGAACTGGCCCTCCAGATCACCGTGGAGATCCAGGACATCAAGAAGGACGCCTACTTCAAGCACCCCCCTGGAACCCTGGGACCTCCGTCCCTCTCCATCGTCTAGGGGACTGCAGCACGAGTGGGGTTCAATCGTACATGGAAACCGGGCCTTGGAACTTGTCGGCCACTGCCCACGAACGACCAAATCGTCTCAGCAAAAGTTAACGGTGAGGTCTGGGATGCAACCCGCCCCCTGAATGAAGATGCAAAGGTACAGTTGCTGACGTGGAATGACCAGGACGGGAAAAAAACTTTCTGGCATTCATCAGCCCACCTGATGGCAGAAGCCCTGGAAGCCTTGTACCCGGGAATCAAATTTGGTGCTGGTCCGGCAACGGATTCCGGATTTTATTATGATGTTGATCCCGGGGACTACCGAATTTCCCAGGAAGATTTCCCCAAGATTGAACAGAAAATGCTTGAGCTGGCAAGACAAAAGAACGGGTACTGCAGAAAGCCCGTTTCCAGAGATGAAGCCCTGGCCTTTTTTAAGGAAAAAGGGGACGAATACCACAAACTCGAGTTGATTGAAAAGCGTGGCGCTGATGAAGCCCTGACGCTTGTATGGCAGGGGGACTTCGTCGATCTTTGTAAAGGAGCCACACATTGCGGATACCAGCAGCATCAAGGCTGTCAAAATCATGAATGTTGCGGAGCTTACTGGCAGGGAGATGAAAATCGTCAGCAAATGACCAGGGTTTACGGAGTGTCTTTTTTCCCAAAACAAAAAGAACTCGAGGAGTACCTGGAATTACTGGAAGAAGCTAAAAAGCGGGATCACCGTAAACTCGGTGCAGAACTGGAGCTTTTATGTTTTTCAGAAAAGGTGGGAAGCGGATTACCCATCTGGTTGCCCGGCATTCCTCCCTGCGGGATCGCCTGATGAACTACCTGCGTGAGGAGCAAGAAAAGCGCGGTTACCAACTGGTCACCACGCCTCACATTGGCAAGAAGGAGCTGTATGTCACTTCCGGCCACTATGAGAAATACGGGGAAGATAGTTTCCAACCCATCCATACGCCGCGGGAAGGGGAAGAGTTCTTGCTGAAGCCGATGAACTGCCCGCACCACTGTGAGATTTTTGGGCATAGGCCTCACTCGTTATCGCGACTTTGCCGCTGCGTATAGCGGAATTCGGAACGGTTTACCGCTATGAGCAAAGTGGCGAGCTACACGGTTTGAGTCGAGTGCGTGGGTTCACCCAGGATGATGCCCATATCTTCTGTACGCCAGACCAACTCAAGGACGAATTCCTAAACGTACTTGACCTGACAATCGGGCCGTTCTCAGTAAAATGGGTTTTGCGGAATTTACCGCGCAGATCAGTTTGCGTGATCCGGAAAAGCCGGAAAAATACATCGGTTCTGATGAAAATTGGGACGCTGCTGAAAAGGCGATCATTGAGGCTACCCAAGAAGTAGAACTCGAGACCACCACGGAGTTGGGTGAGGCGGCCTTCTATGGCCCGAAGCTGGACTTCATGATCAAAGACGCCATTGGTCGTTCCTGGCAGTTGGGTACCATTCAAGTCGATTACAACCTGCCGGAACGCTTCGAATTGGAGTACATCGGCGCCGACAATGCGGCCCATCGTCCCGTAATGATCCACCGGGCTCCCTTTGGGTCCATGGAGGGTTTATCAGTATCCTGATCGAGGACACGGCGGGTAAATTCCCGTTTGGCTGACACCTGATCAGTACGCTATACTGCCCATCAGTGATAAGTGGGAAGCTTATGCAGAAGAAGTCAAAGCTCAGTTAGCGCTTCATGACATCAGAGGATTCATCGATAACAGGACAGAATCCATCGGAAGAAAGATCAGGGATACGGAATTGAAAAAAGTGCCGTTCATGTTAATCGTTGGCGAAAAAGAGGCTGAGAGTCAAACGGTTGGACGCCGCCGGGGTGAAGTGATCTCCAGGCTGAGGTTATCCAATTTGTGGAGTACTTCAAGGCGCAACTCTAATTATGCTCCTGGAAGAGCTGCTGCAGGAGCTTGATGCAGTGGAGGCAAAAGCCCGTAGTCACCGATGGGAGCGACTGGCTTTTGCTCCTGCTCGTTACCTTTTGCGCTATTTTTCCGAACATTAATTTATCCTATCAATAAAAAGGGTATTGTCAGAAAATGCGTTACTTTTTTTGGCAGTAAAATGGAAATCGTACTGCCTGCAGACCTCGATATTTTTTTACTGAAAGCCAAGGCACCAGATGCAGAGATTCGATTAACCCGTTTCCTGCTTCAAAATCTGCAAAAAGGCGATATCTTCGTTGATGCAGGCGCACATCTCGGATTCTATTCCCTGCTGGCCTCAAGAATTATTGGCCCCAAGGGAAAAGTATTTAGCATAGAGGCCTCCAAAGCTGTTTTTGGTGTTTTGAAACGCAATACTCAAAAACATAAAAGCATCAGGGTCTTCAACCTGGCTGTTGCCCTGAAGGAAGATCTTCTTCATTTCCATGGGTGAAACAATTCTTTATTCAGAGCACAATACCATTCGCCCCGATGCGGTTCAACCAGTCTGCCTGGATCAAAAAGAATCCTCCGCTTAAAGTAAAAGTGGAAGCTAACCGACTCGATGCCATGCTGGAAGACTGGATGGTGCATCCTGATTTTATCAAAATTGATCTTGAAGGTGCCCAGTTTGATGCCATTGCCGGACTCAAAAGCTGTCTTGAATACTGCCAGCCTGTTATTGTCATGGCCTACCATGCCCGTGGGAGAAGCAACCATGCACACAACAAAGCCTTGAAGTTTATGAGTGAATTTGGTTATTATCCGCATTTGATCAAACAGGATGGTTCCCTCTTACGTGTCAAAAAGGTGGATTCGAAATTATTAGACCGTGGGGTGGATACCGATTTTATTGTGTTAAAACAATTAGGGGATTAATTCACGATACTTTTTCCAGACGAATAATTTATAAGGTGTGTGTGAGGAATGGCCTGATGTGGTGCCCTCAAATGTGTAGGTAAATGATTCTTCCACAACAAGGGAAACGTCAGACTCTGGTATGGCTTCCAGGAGGGTTTTGACCTTTTGGGCCGTATCCAGACATTGATATTATAATTCTTGTAAGGTTGATTCCGGGTGGTGGCGAGGTACCAATACAGACAAATGGAAAAAAAGGTCATTTAGTTGTAGTGAAACATCAATTTCCTCCCCTTCAATTACCCGGTATGAATGATACAGAAAAGGCTCAAAAATAAGCGTTTCCCCAAAACTTTTTGCCATAAGGTCAGGGCTTAACCTTTTGGCAAACAGAATGAAATGCAAAGGTGAATTACCGGAATTGTAGGTATCCTTTCCAGCCCTTCATTCTTTCAACTATCCTAGCTTCCTGGTGAATTTACCCTCAAATTTAAATAAATGATTTTCAGAAGATTAAAATTTGGACAAACGATACCCTATGCCGGCTCTACAAAATCCCAAGGAGTTTCCATAGAGGTCTTCAAAAACAGCCACCTTGCCATAGGGCTCCACTACAGGGGCCGCGAACAATTTTGATCTTATATTTTTGCAGGTTTCTGAAATCCCTGTCAAAATCATCTGTGTGCAGAAAGAGGAATACACGCCCCCCGCTTTGATTTCCAATAGCTGTTTTGACGTTCAGTTCCTGCTTCAGCCAGTAACAGGCAACATTGGTGGTCGCCTTTCAGCCGAGAGCCAGAACCCATCTTTTTGATCGGTGTAAGAGCTGTGTCTTCAACCAGTTCGAAATTCAGTTTTCCGGGGTATAAAAATCAATTGCTTCGTCATAATCCCGGACGATCAATGCTATGTGGGCAATTCTTTGTCTCATTTTAATTTGTCTTATCTTAAAGCGTTTTGTTTTTGAAAAGGCGAAGCCGGAATTAAATTAATCAAAATTTGCCATAAAACCGCCGGGAGGTTTTGAAATCTTTTGCGATGGATTGATCGGAAAGTAAAACGCGGACCATTTCAACGGGCATATTGTTTTCTCGCAAGACGGCATCATGAAATGTTTTATAACTCATTTTGCCAGTGTCGACCAATTCCGATTTTAATGCTTTAAATTGCAATCCGCCTACCATGTAGGCTATCTGGTATAGAGGGCCATAATTCCCGGTAAAGGATCGGAAATCCTCTCCTTCAGCATTAGCTCTTTCATGCCCGACGCGGTCCACCAAAAAGTCGATGATACATTCCTGGGGCGTCCATTCTCCCAGGTGATAATTGATGGAAAAAATAATCCGCGCACAACGGTGCATTCGCCAAAACAACATGCCAATCCTGTCTTCCGGAGACTGTGGGAAATCCATATCCCAAAGGAGCAGTTCCCAATACAAAGCCCAGCCCTCGGTCCAGAATGGGGTGTGAAAAAAGCGGTATTCGTGATTCCTGTTGTTCATGAACCTTTGTAAATGATGCCCGGCGATCAATTCGTGATGAACTGTGGCTCTGGAAAAGTAGGGATTATTACGCATTGACATCATTTTTTGTTCATAGGTCATCTCATCGGTAGGGTAGGAAATCTGGAGGACTTCTCCCCCCAGGAAAAAAGGACTGATCAATTGTCTTTCGGGGGAGATCATTCTCATGCGCCAGGTTTCTTCAGCAATGGGAGGGATGGTCAACAGGTCGTGTTTTTTGAGAAAGTCTACCGATTGATTGTATAATTCAAGCATAGCCTCCGGCTGGTGGCCTGGTTCCACGAAAGATTGTTTGAACCTTTTCCTGTGCTTTTTTCCAGTCGTCGCCAAAACCCATTTCACGGGAAGCTTTAAGCAGTTCTGCATCACACCAGGCAAATTCTTTATTGGCGATCTCTACCAATTCTTCCGGTGAATAGGGAATCATCTCGTGTTGAAGTTGTCTGATTAATTCTTCCTTGCCGATAGGATTGCCGATGATGCCACTGCCATCATCGTTGGGCAAGGTCAGGCTATCAACACAGCTGCTGATCAATTGTGCATATTGATTCAGTACACTGTCGAGTTCTTCAAAGTTTTGTGGTCCACCAGGTAAACTGAGGATCATAGTCTTTGTAAAAGTTGAAAACACTTTTCAGCGCTTCCCGGTGGCCCTGGATGATGCCATTGGCTCTCCTGGTGAGCTTTCGGGAGAAAACAGGTTTCTGGTCTTGAATAGTTTCGGTGCTCAGTTGAATACTGGTAATCGTTTCATGGAGTTGGCTGGCCACCTTTTGCCCGTCCATGTGTTTACCTCTTCTGCGCTCTTTTTTCAAGATTGTAAATTGGGTCTCCAAAGGGCACCCATTTTTTTACAGCATCATATTCTTTTGTTTCGATAGATAGTTGGTAAAGGTTTTCATCAAGGTACCTTTTGAAGAGCAGGTAATCCACCTTGCCTCCGGTGGATAGTTTGTCAAAATCCATTGTCTCTAATCGAGACAAATAGTCCTGGTAAAACTGCTTGAATCTCTCTCTTCATCCCGGTGAATTTTTAATAAAATAAAAACGGGACAAACTACCGTAGTCTGCTTTGAAGTGGATGGCGAGTTCGTAGATTTCCGTGACGGGTGCAGGGGGAGTTGCCGACTGTGCCCAGTTTATTTGGGTGTACAGCATAATTAAAAGAAGCAGTACGAGTGTTTTTAAAGACTTGTTCATAGAAATGGATTTAAAATGCTTAAGCGTATTATTTTC
>CALNZV010000010.1:0-13611 GCA_942491115.1 uncultured Desulfobacteraceae bacterium | reverse complement strand
TAGCCGGCCATGGGTGGTCGTTTATATCGGCTGACGATCGCCATCACGCCGCGGCCGGTTTCCCGAATCCCCAAAACCCATAGGTGACCCAATGGAATTTAAAGAAACCCATCTCAAGGGTGCGTTCATCGTCGACATACGAAAGATCGAGGACGATCGGGGATATTTCGGCAGGGCCTACTGCAGAAAAGAATTTATGGACCACGGCCTTATGTCGGAAATGGTCCAGACCAACGTCTCCCTTAACAAAAGAAAAGGTACCCTGCGGGGCTTTCACTACCAGACCCCCCCCAACGAAGAGGCCAAGCTCGTTCGGTGCACCCGGGGCGCGATCTACGACGTCATCGTCGATCTCCGACCGGAGTCGCCCACCTACCTCAAATGGGTCGGCATTGAGCTGACCGAGGCCAACTCGAGAATGCTGTACGTTCCTGAGACCTTCGGCCACGCCTTCATTACCCTGGAGGACCAGACCGCCGTCACCTATCAGGTGAGCCGCTTCTACACACCCGGCGCGGAAGGGGGTATTCGGTGGAACGACCCCGCTGTCGGCGTCCAATGGCCGGTTGAGCCGACGGTGATCTCAGAGAAGGACCAACAGTGGCGGGATGTTGTCAACTGATCCCTTTGTCTTCCCGTGTTTATTAGGATATATCATTTCGACTGAAACCGAGGACACACCCATTATGATCATTATAGACGACACACTGCGAAAACGGCAGGAAGAAAACAAACCGATACGTGTCGGCTTGATCGGGGCAGGTTTCATGGGCAGCGGCGTCGCCCTTCAAATCATCAAGACCGTCCCCGGCATTGAGTTGACGGCGGTTTCCAACCGTAACATCGACAAGGCGAGAAAGGCCTGTGTCGATGCCGGCATCGACGATGTCAGGGCTGCGGAGACGGCTGCCGATGTCGAACGCCCTGCCGGGCCGGAAAAAGGCGTCGTTACCGAAGAGGCGGCCACTCTGGCCAGCGCCGGCAACAATGATGTCCTGATCGAAGTAACCGGCGCCGTAGAATTCGGTGCGCAGCCGGCCATGAAATCCATCGACAACGGCAAGCATTTCGTGACCATGATTGCCGAGCTTGACGCCACCGTCGGCCCCATTCTCGACAAGAAAGCGGAGAAGAAGGGGGTCGTGTTCACCGGCGCCGACGGCGACCAGCCCGGCACCACGAAAAGTATATTGTGAATCTATACCCACAGGAAATTCTGCTAAACGGAGACGGCATTGTGGACTACGTGGTCGCTACGTCGAAGGTCGACATCCATGAGGGTCAAGAGATCGATGGTCTCGGTGGATATCTGACCTATGGACTCTGCGAGAACGCCGAAACGGCCATCCGGGAGAATTTGCTCCCCATGGGGCTTGCGGAAGGCTGCTGCGCCGCGAAAGGCATCCCGAAAGACAGCGGTATCCGATACAGCGACATCACCCTGCCGGAAGATCGCCTTTCGGATCGATGGCGGTCTGAACAGGACCGGCTTTTCTTCCCCAACTGAGGCACTTACCAACCATGGCAACGACGATGAGCGAAAAAGCAGAAAAGGTCACCATCATCCAGCCGCCCCGCGGTTGGCGGTTTGTCGATTTTCAGGAACTCAGCCACTACAGGGATCTCCTCGTATTTCTGGTGTGGCGGGACATCAAGGTCATCTACGCCCAGACCATCCTCGGATTCGCCTGGGCAATCTTACAGCCCCTCATTCAGATCCTCTTGTTTACCATCATCTTCGGTAAGGTGGCCAAGCTGGCATCGGACGGCATTCCCTACGTGTTGTTCTGCAGCACCGCCGTCATCGCATGGACTTTCATTTCCCAGGCCACCTCGAAATCGAGCGGAAGCCTTGTGGCGGGTCAGACCATGTTGGGGAAAATCTATTTCCCGAGAATTATCTACCCTCTCGTTCCTATTTTTTCCAAGATGCTGGATTTTTCCATATCTCTGTCGATCATCCCCGTCCTCTTCGTCTACCACAAGGTCATGCCGACCTGGAACCTCCTATTCCTGCCATTGTTCATTCTTCTGATGATGACCGTCGCCCTGGGTACCGGTCTGTGGTTGTCGGCAATGGCCATCCGCTTTCGGGATGTCAACCACGCCATGCCGTTTGCCATCCGGATGCTGATGTATACCGCACCCATCGTCTACTCGGCATCGAGTATCCCGGAACGATACCGTCTGATCTATTCGCTCAACCCGGTGGTCGCCGTCATCGAAGGCTTCCGCAGCAGCCTGTTGGGCATCGATTTCTCCTGGGCATACATCCTCCCGGGCTCCCTCGTGGGGGTCGGCCTCCTGATTTCCGGCATCTGCTATTTTTACCATATGGAGCATGTCTTCGTTGACGTCATTTGATCAGATCCACCAACCCTCAATCGCCCGCTAACGAGAGCATCCAAGATACCCAATGAAAACAGCGATTCGAGTCGAAAACCTGAGCAAGCGATACCGCATCGGCCTCAAGGAGGAAATCCATAATAATCTGTTCGAGGCCATCGGCGCATTCATCAAAAGTCCCCTAAAGAATTTTCGGAAATACCGGTCCCTTTACGCGTTCAAAGACGGTGAGGGAAAGGAGCAGTCGGCAGGCGTTCTCTGGGCTCTGCGGGATATCTCCTTTGACATCAAAGAGGGAGAAACCATTGGCATCATCGGTAGAAACGGGGCCGGGAAATCCACCCTGCTGAAGGTGCTCTCCCGAATCACCCACCCCACGGCTGGCCGGGTGGAAATCCGAGGCAGGGTGTCCAGCCTGTTGGAAGTCGGTACCGGTTTCCATCAGGAGTTGTCGGGACGGGAAAACATCTACCTCAACGGCACTATCCTGGGGATGCGGAAAACCGAAATCGACCAGAAGTTCGATGAGATCGTCGCCTTCTCAGGCGTGGAAAAATTTCTGGACACCCCGGTCAAACGCTACTCCAGCGGCATGAGGGTCCGTCTGGCCTTCTCGGTGGCCGCCCATCTGGAGCCCGACGTCCTGATCATCGACGAGGTCCTCGCCGTCGGGGACGCCTCGTTTCAGAACAAATGCCTGGGAAAAATGAACGAGGTCGCCCGGCAGGGACGGACCGTGATCTTTGTGAGCCACAACATGGCCGCCGTCGAGAACCTGTGCTCCAGATCCATATTGATTGACGAAGGCCAGATCGTCGAAATCGGCGACACGGACAAGGTGATCGACGCCTATTTGAAAACGGTTGCTTATCAGGCTCAAATTCCTCTTGCCGAAAGGGAGGACCGCAAAGGAGAAGGGAAAATTGTCCTTAAGAACTTGGCACTATTCGATTCACTGGACAAACCGATCGACTATGCTGTCAGCGGCGCCGATCTTAAAATACGCATGCACTACCACTGCATAACCGAAGAACCGGTTGTCAATTGTCGCTTCAGCGCCACCATCCGAAGGAAGGAGCGCATCTACAGCATGCTCTCCACGGAACTGGTGAGCCGGTCTCAAATCGATGTCCAGGGAGAGGGCATCATCGAATTCATCGTGCCGAAATTTCCCCTGACCGAGTCCGTCTACTATGTCACTGTGTTCATCGAGTCCAACAAAGTCATCCAGGACTGGGTCATGGATGCGGTCGAACTCAACGTTATCGATGGGGATTACTACGGTACGGGCCGCAACTACCCAAGCAAACAATTTAAAGGTGAATATACGCTCATGGATTTCGAGTGGAACCATTACCCCATTGCCGACATCGCATCGGTGCCGACGGCGGCCTCCAATACAGGCTCCTGAAGCCACGGCATTGGAATCGCTGAACCCGATGAACCCTCGGCGGGTGCTACCTTGGCGCCCATGGCGAAATCCACGATCGACGCCGTTTGCCGGGGATCGGCCGAGAGTTCCGATGGTATCGTCTCGGTTCCATTGTCCGGAGGGAGTTTGAATGAAGTCGCCTGTCGCCGTCATCATCTACAACCGCGCGACCTTTGCGCAGCGGTTGTTCCAAATCCTCGAAGAAATCCGGCCGGAGCGTCTCTTTGTCATTGCCGATGGCCCGAAAGCGGACGACGCCGAGGATGCAAAGCGCTGCCGTGACGCCCGGGGCGTGTTCGAGACCATTCCATGGAATTGCCGGGTCGAACGTCTTTTCTCTGATATCAATCTGGGCTGCGGCAATGGGCCGGCCTCGGGGATCAGCTGGGTGTTCGATCAGGTAGACCGCGCCATTATTTTGGAAGACGACTGTATCCCCAATCGATCCTTTTTTCGGTTCTGTGATGAGTTGCTCGAACGCTACGCGAATGACGAACGCATCATGCAAATCAACGGGAATAATTTCCAATTTGGTGCCAGACGTACCGAAACCAGCTATTACTTCTCCAACCTCAGCATTTGTTGGGGCTGGGCAACCTGGCGAAGGGCCTGGCAATATCATGATATGGGGCTTAAGGCCTGGCCATCGCTGAGGGGAACCTCGTGGCTCGATGATCTCGTCGAATATCCCGCTGCTTCTGCGTATTGGAGCGACAAATTCGATAAAGCCTTCCAATCCGGTGGCGACATCGATTTCTGGGACTACCAGTGGAGCTTCGCCATCTGGGCTCAGAACGGCCTCACCATCATGCCGAGCGAAACCCTGGTGACCAACATCGGGTGCGGGGCCCAAGCCACCCACACCAAGAATCCCAACATGGAAATCGCCAACCTGAAGACGATCGAACTTGCGTTTCCTCTTTGCCACCCGGAACTCATGGTTCGGCACAGGGAAGCCGACCGTTTTTTCATCGAAAACATCATCGTGCCCAAAATCCGCCACCCAAAGAAGAAGCAGAAATACAGCCGAATCAGAAAATACGCTTCTACCCTTCGCCGGAAGCTATCCAAAGCAATTGGATAGTCGCCCCTGAAGCGGTTTTTTTTGGATTGTATCCCAATTCAACTGGAAATAGAGCGTTGACAAAGGCGATTTATAAAGGACTTACCAATGTCAGGATCCACCACCAAAGTCATCATTCTTCTTCTCATCGCCGTCGCAGCGGTTTCTATCGTCGCCTTTGGATGGGTGTCCGGGAAACTGGAGCCAATCCCCTACAACAACTCATCCCCCGTCATCTACGACAATGACGAGACGATCGACGTCTACACCGACGACTACCTGATGGCCTTGAGCGATCTTGGAGACATCCGTCTCCTGGGATTTGTCACGTCCAGCAGCGTCGAGCCGTTCAACAAGTGGGTCTCCGATGCGGATTTCGACCGGATGATAAAGGAGCGGGACGATGGCCTCCGGGCAGCCAAAGACAGCGGCTTACATAATATCCCCAAACACTATGTCGGTACCCGGGGGCATCTGGTGAAACCCCAAAGCGGCCTGATCGAGGACACGACGCCCCTCGACTCTGACGGCAGTCGGTTCATCATCAAGGCCGCGAAGCAATGCAGCCCGGAAAAACCACTGGTCCTGATCATGGGGGGGCCCTTAACCGTTGCCGCCGACGCCTACCTGCTCGACAATTCCATCAAAGGCAATGTCGTCGTTGCATGGCTTGGAGGCAAATTGAAAAATATGGGGGCCTATAATGGCACAGCTGATCCTTGGGCAGCTTACATTGTTCTCAATAGATTTCGTCTTGTGCAGTTTTCTGAAGAAAAGATTTCACGCAGATCTTATGCACCAACGGTGTCAAAAAGACAGCTATCTGCTTTGCCACCCAGCGAGTTACAGAAGTGGATGATTGCAAAGCAGCATCCAATCGGTTTACCGGATGAAAGGGATGCCGATGCACCCCCTGCTATCTTTCTTATGCGGCCCGACTACGTCGTTCGATCAGGGCGTCTGCGGTTCGCAATGAGATTGGGCTTAAAAAAAATTCAAAGATCACAGATTCAACGCGTATCTTTCAGTCATTGGACTCAGCCAGAAAAAAGTGATCGACAGGTTCCGGCCTTTCAAAATAACCCTAATGGATCTGCAATAGTCATCCACTACGTCGACGGAATGATTGGGACAGAGGAATGGTGGCGTGCAATTGAAAATAGTTTAAAGAAATGAATACATGGTCATTCTCAAAGGTGCGAATATTCACTCCAAGATAAAAGAATAGAAAGAAATTTTGGATGCTGAATTGGCGATTGAAAAATAATATCAAAGCATTTTTAAAAGAAATTAAAGTTGTCCGCTACCGGAGTCCACTGCCTTACAACCGAACCTACAGAGTCATTTATGACAAGGACGAGGCAATCAACTGTTACACCGATGAGTATCTTATGGCTTGTGCCAGTTCCGGCGATATAGAGCTTTCCGCTATGATCACGTCCAGTTCGGTGTCCCCGTTTAATGAATGGGTAACACCTGCCGATTACGAGCGCATGGTCAACGACAGAAATGAAATGATAAAAATCGCTCGTGACAGCGGATTTCAAAACATCCCCGATCCAGTTAGAGGAACAAAAGGGCACCTGGTAAAGCCGGCCTCAGGAGATATATCCCAGACGCAACCCATTGGTTCTGATGGCACATACCGAATCATTGAGGAATCGCGCAAAACAGGTGCTACAAGGCCGATCGTCGCGGTTATGTGTGGCCCTTTAACGGTTTTAGCAGACGCCTATTTAATGGATCCCTCAGTTGCTAACAATGTCACTGTTGCCTGGTTTGGCGGCAGCACATCAGATATGAGTGGCTATAACGGTTCCACGGATCCGTGGGCGGCGTATATTGTGCTTAAGCGTTTTTCGGTGGTTCAATTCCCGGAAAAGACGCCCCAGAGACGATTTGCATATTCTCCCATCGTCCGAAAAGAGCGGCTTATTGAACTTCCTGACACACCGCTCCGGAAATGGATGATAGACAAAAAACATCCGAACGGGGCTCCTGGATATTGTGATGCAGATGCGCCTCCAGCTATATCGGTGATGCGACCTAAATATGCGCTTCGTCGTCGACGTGTAACCTTCAGCCACTGGGAAAATAAAAACGGTAGAGACATTCCCGCCTATAAATCATCAAAACATTCTAATACCTTGGTTGTGGAAATGGCCAACCGCGAGGCAGCTACAAAGGAGTGGTGGCGGGCATTGAAAAATACCAAGGCTTATCACCCGCAGCCTCTCGAAATCCCAAGATAGCCATACCCATTTGTCTCCCCGAATCCTGATAACGGAGGTCTTTTTCAATGTCGGTTCATATATTAGGCATATCATCATTCTATCATGATGCAGCCGCCGCGCTGCTTAGGGACGGCCGCATCGTCGCCGCCGCCCAGGAAGAGCGGTTCACCCGGGTCAAGCATGATCCGGGGTTCCCAAAAAACGCCATCGATTATTGCCTGACCGAGGCTCACATCGGGACTGAGCGCCTCGACGCCGTTGCCTTTTACGAAAAACCGCTGGTCAAGTTCGAACGGTTGATCGACACCTACCGGGCCTTCATGCCCAATGGCTTCGAATCCTTCCGACGGGCCTTTCCGTTGTGGGCCCAGTACAAGCTGATGATCCCCGAAACCATCCTCGAACATCTCGGCGACCGGTTTCAGGGGAAACTGCTGTTCACGGACCACCACGAATCCCACGCGGCAAGCGCCTTCTTCCCCTCACCGTTCCAGGATGCCGCTATCCTCACCCTGGATGCGGTCGGCGAGTGGAGCACGAGTTCCATCGGCTACGGCAAGGACGCATCGGTCAAACTGTCCAGAGAGATGCGGTTTCCCCACTCCCTGGGCATGCTGTACTCCGCCTTCACCTATTACACCGGGTTCAAGGTCAATTCCGGCGAGTACAAACTGATGGGTCTCGCCCCCTATGGAACGCCAAAGTATGTCGACAAGATCCTGGACCACGTGGTCGATGTCCGGGAAGACGGATCGATATGGCTCGATATGTCCTATTTCAACTACTGCCAGGGGCTGACCATGACCTCGGAGAAGTTCCACGATCTCTTCGGATGGCCGCCCCGCCCCTCCGAGAGCCGGATCACCCAGAAGGAAATGGACATTGCCGCATCCATTCAGAAGGTTTGCGAGGAGGTGGTCATGAAGGCGGCCAATTTTGCCCACCGAACCACCGGATCGAAGCATCTCGTCATGGCGGGGGGGGTCGCGCTCAACTGCGTCGCCAACGGGCGGCTTCGCAGAGAGGGGCCCTTCGAGAAGATCTGGATCCAACCGGCGGCGGGCGATGCTGGCGGCGCCGTGGGGGCCGCCCTTCTCAGCTGGCACCACCATTTCGAGCGGCCCCGAAAAACCGAACAGCCAGACAGCCAAATGGGGTCTCTGCTGGGGCCTGCCTTTTCCAACACGGATATCGGGCTTTTCCTGGATTCTGTGGGGGCTGCCTACCGGTTCGAGGCCGAGGAAGCCGCACTGATCGATGCCGTTTCCGACCTGATGGCCCAGGAAAAAGTCGTCGGCTGGTTTCAGGGGCGGATGGAGTTCGGTCCCAGGGCTCTCGGCTGCCGAAGTATCATCGGTGATGCACGGTCGATATCGATGCAAAAGACCATGAACCTGAAAATCAAGTATCGGGAATCGTTCAGACCATTCGCCCCTTGTGTTCTCAGCGAATTCGCCCACGAGGTGTTCGAGATGAAGCCTGGGGAGGACAGCCCCTACATGCTGTTCGTGGCCCCGGTTCGAGAGCGTTGGCGGCGGCCGCTAAGCGATGAGGACCGGAAGCAGATGCAGTCGGAAAACATCAACGAACGCGTCTCGGTGCCGCGGTCGACCATACCCGCCATCACCCACGTCGATTACTCCGCGCGGGTCCAGACCGTGGACGAGGGGCGCCACGGTAGGTTCTACCGCCTCATGCGCCAGTTCCACCAGAAGACCGGATGCCCCGTCATCGTCAACACCAGCTTTAACATCCGGGGGGAGCCGATCGTTTGCACGCCGGAAGATGCCTTCCGGTGCTTCATGGCTACCGACATGGACACCCTGGTCTTGGAAAACCACATCCTCTCGAAAGCGGATCAGCCGGACGCACTCCAACAGGATGCGGAGAAATACCGCAACCAGTACGAACTCGATTGAGCCGGCACCTTCGGAGACACCGACCCTCAACACAGATGACGAACAAGGACCGAACCATATGATTCAACTGCCCCCAAAACCAGATGCCGTCGAGCTGACCGTGTTATGGATCAGCCTGTCCACCGTCGCAGTGACTGTCGTGGGCCTCGCGACATACCCATCGATCCTTCCGATGCTGACAGGGGCCGGGCTTGCCGCCCTCATCGGATGTCGATACCCCTCTGTGATGAAAAGCGTCTACGATCTCTGGCGGGCGCTGACGCGGTTCTATATCCGGCTGTCCCGGCTGTGGTCGATCGGCGTCTGCTTCTATGTGATTTTAGGCATAACGGGCTCGACAAGGGCCAATCTTCTGCTTCAACGCCCCCCGAAAACATCGTCCCTGTGGGCGATCTGGAAAACCCCCGAAGCGGAACTCTACGCCAAGCCGACAGCCATATCGAAAACCCAGAACCAAAACGGGTACTGGCTGACCTCCTTTCTGGACTGGGCAAAGCACCCCAGCCATGTCTGGGCTTACAGTCTGCTGCCGTTCGTCATCTTGCTGCGGATCGTCGAGGGCGAACAGCAAAAGCAGTTTCCAACGAATATCTACACGTTGTATTAATCAAAAGGAGCACTGTTGATGTTTCCAGCCCACCGCTGCATGGCGATCCTTTCATTGGTGTTCGGCTTTCTATGCTGGCTTCCGATATTCCTTCTCGGCCTCCCCTTTCTTATCGTGGGACTCCTATCGAACGGCCTGAAGTCCCTATGGCGATTCGTTTCTCCCAAACCCGTTCCCTGGCAGGAACTGACCGAGTACATGCCTGAAATCGGCTGGAAACCCAAGCCGAACCTCGACACCCACGTCCTGGTCGATGGGGTCTATCGGCTGACGACGGATACCCAAGGCTGGCGTGGAAAGACATCCATCGACGACAGCGAGGTTGTCGTCTTCGGGGACTCCTATGCGTTTGGCTACGGTGTCAGCGACAAGGACTACTTTGCATCCCTTACCAACGGGTTCAAGGTGAAGGCCATCGGCGTCAATGGCTACAATATGGTTCAGGAACTGCTGTGGATGCGACGATTGTCCGACAAGCTGGCCGGAAAGCTCGTCATCTGGTTCATCTATCACGGCAACGATCTACTGGAAAACCTCACCCCCAATCTGGCCCACTACCGAATGCCATTCCTTCGATTGAACCCGATCGACAAGAAATGGGAGATCGTCACCGAACATGTCTCGGCATCCCCCTGGACCGCCTCCAAAAGGCGACAATACTACAAAAGCCTGGCGTCCTATTGCCAGCCGTCTTCAGCCCCCGAGCGTATCTTCGAAGCCTGTTCGTTCCTGATCCAGCAAGGGAAATCCCTTTGCGAGGATGCCGGGGGCCGATTGGTCGTCATGAGCATTCCGGATGTCACCCAGATCAGCCCGGCCCATTTTCACAAGCTGACGGCCCACATCCCCAAAAGAGGCGATTTCGATCCGGACCATCCGGACAAGTGCCTCAGGCGCATATGCGACGACCTCTCCGTCCCCTTCGTCACTTTAAAGGATGTCCTGTCCAGGGACGATCACAAGGCAAACGACGCCCACTGGAACGCCAAGGGACATCGACAGGTGGCCAAGGCGGTTCAACAGGTGTATCGGGAGCACCCATCGCCCCTTTCGCTTTGAATCCGCTTCCTGACCTAAGCTGATAATATTCGATTTCTTTTTGGATCGCAGAATGACACAGAACCATGGCGACCCATCGCCACCCCGAAAGCAAGTTGCCATCGCCGTTCCCCTCTCAAACAGAACGGCATTTACCGACGGCGAGAAGACATCCCTCCAGCATCTTCTGCATTTTCTGGGAGGGTACGACCGGTTCTTCATTCTCCCGGAGGGGTCGGCGCTGCCGAAAAGCTATGGATTTGAGATGATGCGCTTCGGCAGCCAGTATTTCGGCAGCGTTCAGGCGCATCGGAAATTGCTCTTTTCGGAAGAGTTCTATGAGCGTTTTGGTGACTATGTATACATCCTGATCTACCATCTGGACGCGCTGGTCTTTTCCGACAAACTGCTGGAGTGGTGCCGAAGCGGGTTCGATTACCTTGCCCCCCCGTGGATACCCCACAAAGACGCACCCTATGCCGGAATGCCGGCCTACGAAGGGAAGGTCGGCAACGGAGGGTTTTCCCTTCGAAAGATCGACGGGTTTCTCGGTGTTCTCAGGTCGCGAAAGTTATGGCGGTCTCCGGTCGCTCGGATGCGGGAAATCCTTCGGTCCAACAGGTCACCATCGGGGAAAGCACTGGCAATCGCAAAGGCCCTGGGGTTGTTTCTTCCTGCATATAACGGTATCAGGCAGGAGTTGGACAGATATACCGCGCCTGAAGATCATTTCTGGGCCAACCGTGCGGTGCATTACCACCCGGGATTTCGCATCGCCCCCATCGATCGAGCGCTTCAATTTGCCTTCGAATGCGTCCCCCGCTATTGCTACGAGCAAAACCAGAATCGTTTGCCATTCGGATGCCATGCGTGGGAGCGTTACGATCGTGATTTCTGGCAGCCTTTTTTACTGCCTGAGAAGCGTTTATAGGCAGCAACACCGACTCCAGAGACCCGGATGCCGGGCTCGCCGTCAGACCGTCGCCACAGAAGACTGAAATTGAAGCCATCTGGAAGAAACTGCGATGACACCGCTTCTCGAATCTGAGTCTATCAGGAGCAATCGCTACCTCCTCTACGGGTTGATCGCATGCTTGATAATCACTGTTTCCATGGGGGCCGGACCGACTCTAAATCAGATAAAAATATGGCAATACCGAATACGCACCATGGACATCGAACAGTTGCGAAATCAGTATCACATGGACTATCGGCTGCAAAAAGACCTTCGCGATTACCTTCGTGAGAATACTTCAGATGACACCGCTGTGGTGGTGAGCGAACCGGACCGGCTGCGTCCGTGCCTGGAAAAACATTTTTTACCCTTCCACTTGGCACCGAGACCCCTCTATTATCACTCGGATAGCCTCGTCGACAGTTTGAGGAGAGAGCAACAGAACTTTATCGTTATCGGGATGGTTTGTGAGAAGAAAAAACCCCCGATCTGGACCATTGTCGAAGCGGTCCAGAACCAAAGCGAAATGGGCATAGAATGATTGCCATCGTCAGCATCATTCTGCTGCATCTGGCATACGTCGGCTGGGGCGCCGCTGCCCTTGATCGCCTTTTCACTGAAACGGACAAAACAGATCCGCTTCGAATCCCTCTGGCCTATTTCACCGGCGTGTTTATCAATATCATCGCTCTCCACATCGCCGTTATGATCGGACTCACCTCTGGTTCTGTGGCTATAGGCTTGATGTTGGTTGGATTGGTTGCATTTGTTGTTTCCCTGAGGGATCCTATTGCCAGTCACTACCGTCGTTTCAGGACTCTCCGCTTCCAGGCCCGCCACCTTGTTTACCTCTTGGTAGTGGCGATTGCATTGATAGCATACGCCTTGATCGCCCTGAGGATGCTGGGTACGCCCGAGGTGGCCTACGACACCACCGCATTTTGGCTTTTAAAGGCACAGCTCTTTTATTACGGAGGCGATCTTTGGTCGGATGCCTTTCAGAATCTAAACCGCATCCACGCACACAAGGACTATCCTCTCTATATTCCATTGTTTTGGTTTCAGAATTTTGTTGTCATCGGATTTCCGGATGACCACCTCCTTAAACTCGGGGTGTTCATCTACAACGGGTTCGGCGCCTTATTGTTTTTTTTCCTAACCCGTTACTGGGCGGGCACCTTCGCAGCGCTACTGCTGCTGGCGATTCTTCTGTTTTCGCCTGTTCATGGGTATTCCACCCATGAGAATTTTCTTTCCATCAACGGCAGCATTTCCTCGCTCTATGCGGAATTCCCCCTCTCCATCGCTATCCTGGGGTCTTTGGGCTTTTATCTAAAATATCTAAGGTCTAAATCCAGCATTGATCTATTCGGCGCTGTCATGTTTATCGCTTCATCGATTCTAATAAAGCGGGAGGGGACCCTATGGTTTCTCCTGTTCAGTATGATGTTCGTTATCTCTGTTCAGATTTCCAGTTCAGATAAACGAAAAGAAGCGTATACCCTCTATTCTCTGCCCCTAATCGTTTTCGGAGGGTGGTGGATATTGAAGTCGATGCTGCCGGATCAACCATCCGAATTTCATCTACCAAGATCCATAGATGGCCTCTTTAACGCGCTTCGCCTTCTACCCGCGATGATATCCGCCTGGTTCGAGCGCCTCGTCAACATCAACCTTTGGGGGGTTTTGGGCATCTTGACGGTGATCGGGTTTTGCACCGGTATTTTCCGGAACAGGCGCCATTATCGAAAACTAATTCCCTGCCTGGCTCCCATCGGTTACCTCGTCTGCTCATTCTTGGTTATCATGCTATTTGCTTCTCAGGTTGTGGATACCGCCAGCATATGGCACCATCTCACTGGAGGGTCAAATTGCCTCCTGAACCGTCTCATGCTGCACATTCATCTGGCGGCTCTTTTCCTTGCAGTCGTATTGAACTCTGACAAATTCATCCGGTTGCAGTCACTGAAGGAACAATAACCGCGTGTTCTCGATTCGGTAAACCGCTTCTATATAG
>CALNZV010000009.1:0-8653 GCA_942491115.1 uncultured Desulfobacteraceae bacterium | reverse complement strand
GTAAAACGCCTTGGTAAAACGGATTCGATCTGTAAGCAGCAGCGGCCCCAGCAGGCCGTAGGCAAAACGATGGTGAATATTCTTGATATCCGCGTCAAGGTAAACAATGATATCACCGCGGGTCACATGCAGCGCCTTCCAGAGATTTTCCCCTTTGCCCTTGAATTTCTCGAGGTGTGGCAGGATATTGTTGGCCTCATACACGTTTACGTCGTATGAGCGGGCAATGTCGCGGGTTTTGTCCGTCGATCCGGAGTCGATCACCACAATCTCGTCCAACAGGGGATAGCGGATCATGAGTTCCGATTTCATGATGATGATCTCTTTGGCAATCGTTTTTTCCTCGTTCAAGGTGGGAAAGCACAGGGAAATCGCAACCTTTTTTCGTTGCTTCTCCGTCACCAGGCGGCCAATGTCCTTGAAGGCCGAGTGGTGGAACGTATTCGATTTGATCCAGTTTTTATTCATTGCACACCCCGTTGTCCATGGCCATGAGCAGTGCCGGTATCTGGGCAACGCCTTTGTACATGGGCTCGATTTCTATCATGGCGTCGTTCTGATGAAAATTGTCTCCCCGGGTGATGCCCAGGGTGACGGCAGGAATTTGCCGGTGAAGAAATATAGACAGGGTGGATTCGCTCGGTTCGCTGAAGACGTCCACTCCCAGGCAATTCAGAATTCGGGAAGCACACTTGATCAAGGGATGGTTGTAGTTCAGACGGGTTGCGTTCAGATTGCTGATGCGATTGAGCTTTACCGCCACATCATATGTCTTGTTTATCTCCTCGACAATATCCCGAATGTCGGCATAGAGCGCTTTCACCATGTCATCCGAGTCGCTTCGAATCTCGAACCCGATGTTTGCGTCATAGGCGATCGCGCCATGGTTAAACCCACCGGAAATCCTCCCGATCACGATCTGCGTCCTGGGCTTCTGAGGCAGACGCAAGCCCAGAATGGCATTGATAATCTCGTTAATGACCAGAATGGCATTGGGCTTGTGGCGAAGTCTTTCATGGTCATCCACGGCAATACTGCACGAAATTTCACTGCGAATCATGCCATAGGAAAAATAATTGAGCCGACCGAGTTCGATGCTTTCCAGGCAGATAGCCCCCAGGATGGCGATGGCCAATGACCAAGAAGACGGCGGATCCCCTTGAGGTTGCCCCGACCCAGGCAATGGATCGGTGCCACCAGTATGATGTCCGAGGCAAATCGCAGATTAAGGCGCGTGAAAATCTCCGGCAGGGAAACCAGCACACCAACAGCGGCCGAATTGTCTGAGACCCCGATGCCGCTGATGACTTTGTCCGTCACCTCGTAATGCAGGTCATTCTGCAACTCGGAAAATGTATCTAAATGCGCAACGACAAAGATGGGTGGTTTTGCAGGGGATGTTCCCCGAATCACCGCCATGGGGTTCCCGAAATCATCAATTTCACACGCATCCACCTGAAACTCGGCCAGGCGCTCCACCAGATGTTCGGCACGTTGTTTTTCATGAAATGTGGGAGCGGGAATTTGACCCATGAGCACGATGTTACTGATGATAATTTCCCGGATTTCCCGAATCTTGTCCACAAACGCCGGAAGTGCTTCAAGGTATGGTTCCATAATGTCTCCCTGCTTAACCCGGGTTGGAATCGCCGGTGTCGATAATCAATTGCCGCAAATCGGTAATGATCATGTCCGGGGCAAGATGCCTGCAGCAGACATCAACCTCTCTTCGTCGCAGCGAGCGCCGGTCGCCTGCAAACAGGGCCGTTTGAAATCCGATGGTCCTGGCCGGCAGGATATCGCTGCGCATGTCGTTTCCCACGTACAAGACCGAGGCCGGAGAAACTCCCCGCTGGGAAAAAATCTCAGCCCCCAGCTCGAACATGAAAGAGGATGGTTTGGCGAATCCAAGGCGATAAGAAAAAAACGTCAGCTGCGGGTCAAATCCGCACATGTCCAGGGATGTGCCCAGCAGATGTTCCAGCAGAAGCTGTGTATAAAATTGTGCATTGGAGATGATTCCCATCAGAAGTCCCTGCTTTCGACAGGCCGACAACAGATCCGCGAGCCCCGGCATGGGGTAAACCGGATTGACCACCATTTCGTATTCCAGTGCGAAGGTTTTCACCCAGGCCCTGTCACCCGTGCCGAGTACCGTTTGCCAGACCCGGACGATGTCGACCTCGGGATAGTCGATCCCCTCTTGCCGAAGCCTGTCATGATCATTTTCTATGGCCCGACGCATGGCGTCCAT
Source organism: uncultured Desulfobacteraceae bacterium (assembly GCA_942491115.1). Lineage (GTDB taxonomy): Bacteria > Desulfobacterota > Desulfobacteria > Desulfobacterales > UBA5852 > CALNZV01. Next base: position 6,399 of record CALNZV010000009.1, on the reverse strand, counting down.
GAGATCTTCAGGTGTCCTTTCGATGCCATACCGCCGCAGCAGGCCTGTGAGCACCCGCTTCCGGTCGCTGCGCATGACATGGGAACCCATGTCGCCCGATTCGCTGATCAGGAGCGTACCATACACATCGAAAAGCATGGCCTTCACCCGGCGTATCTTTGATAGCCCGGTGGGCGTCTCCCCTGTTGGAATCGGCGTCAGGGGATGAATGTGTCGCTCGAACACGGCATCCTCACCCCTCATATGCCCCCATTTAAGCAAAGAGAACCGGTTTAGATCGAAAAACGCGTCCAGAAGGACCTGTTTGTCCACGCACTGAAGAACCGGCTGGTGAACAACCCGTTCGTATATCGAGAGCAGTCGCTCCCCGTACTTTTCCACGCCATAGTGAGCCGCCACAGACCTGCGGTTGTTTTCCAGCATTTCCGATATGTCATCTTCCGGCGGGGAAAAGGAAAGTTTAGGGTTCAGAGATTTCAGATGGTTCTTTGCCTTCGGATTCGACAACACGTGTGAGAGAACCTGCCGTTGAAATCGTTCGCTCAGGAGACCGAAATCAACCACGCCCCGGCCGGCCAGAATACGCCAGTTGCTGATGAATGCCTTCCAAGTCGATGGAATGGTGATATGTGGCTGCAGCATGGATGACGGTCCTCTGCCAGGCTTGAAAAAATTGGTCCGCATCAAGCCATGCCAAAGGAACATCGAGCCTGTCATAGAGAAAATCCAGACAAAGGCCGTTTTTTTCGAAATCCGTACAGATATCCCCGAGTCTTCGTCCACGCAATATCTTACCGGCGGTCCAGGGTTCGAGGAAAGAAAAACCAAACCCTTCGGTTATGCTGGTGGTAACCATGGATGAGGCAGACCCGACTAAACCGGCATAGTCATGCCGCCGTCCGATTTCAAAGTGGACATTCAGGTGTTTTTTTTTCACATACGCCTGCCAGTCCCGGTAACTCGCCATATCCCGCTGGCTGTTGGGTGGTAGTGTAACACCCAGGTGTTGACCTGACAAGAGATACAAAGACAGCAGTATGGCCTCGCCGATATTTTTTCGTCGAATGGCACGAACCGGGTAGAGCACAAGGGATTTCGGGAAAAATCCCCTCTCGGCCGACAAAGGATGAATCACGTAGGGAATCAGGTGTACCCCGGTAGCCGTAAGTCCTGCCTTGACGAGGATCTGGCGGTCCCGGGTGTTGATCACACCATAATGGCAATCCGCAGGATAGGATTCCAAAGAATAGGCATCCGGCCGGCCGTCTTCGGCAAAATCGTGAATCTGTAAAAAAAGAGTGATTCCCGAGGCCTGCAGCCGTTTTATGCAGCGAAGTAAGTTTCGGTTCTTGGCCAGTGTCGGGTTGTGGATATGCAGCACATCACATCCCCCGGGCCACATGTCGGAAAGCGCTTTCAACACCCTGCCGGCAGTGATATCCGGTGCCGGTAAAGGAACACCCGGTTGATCATACCCGAGCCCGGGGATCTCCACGACGCGGCAGGGCAATGCGGTTCCCGCCTGATCCCCGGTCAAAACGAGGATCTCGCAGTTGTCCTGCAGGGCTGAAATCTGCCGCTTCAAAACAGTGGTCACGCCCCCTGTTTTGAGATGGTAGTGGAGAAAGGCAATCTTCATGACGCCACACAAGGGGATCATCGACACCAGCGGTTCTCAGGAAACTGCAGGATGGTGACCAGGTTTAAGGTAGTCAACTGTTTGAGCGTCATCCTGGGCAGTGGTGAGATTGAAACCATTACCAGGCGGCCTTAAAATTCTTGTTTTCACCGAGAATTGCTGTGTCGACAACCGCCGATTTGCAATTTGACACAATGATCGGTATTCTTCAGCGATAGAAATGAAAAGCGGTTTGTCAACCGCTAAAAGAGACAGGGCTAGGAGGCATCATGGGCAAGAACATCGGTTTTGTATCCACCCGCTTCGCGGGAACCGACGGGGTTTCCCTGGAAGCCGCCAAGTGGTCGGAGACCCTCGAGAAAAGTGGACACCGCTGTTTCTGGTTTGCCGGGGAACTGGACCGGGCTCCGGAAAGGAGCCTGTGCGTTCCGGAAGCCTTTTTTCAGCATGAGAAAAACAGGGTGATCGACGCGGAGATATTCGGTAAAAAACGCCGCCGCCGGGAGACGACAAGGCGATCCATTCCCTCCGGGCCTTTCTGAAAGAGGGGCTGCATGCGTTCATCGAGCGCTTCCAGATTGACATGATGGTGGCCGAAAACGTGCTGACCATTCCCATGCACGTGCCTTTAGGACTGGCCATAGCCGAAACCATTGCGGAAACCCAGATTCCGACGGTCGCGCACCATCACGATTTCTACTGGGAACGGACGCGTTTCGCGGTCAACGCGGTGGGTGATTACCTTCGGATGGCCTTTCCGCCCAACCTGCCGAACATCGAGCACGTCGTCATCAACACCGCCGCCCAGGAGGAACTGGCCCTGCGTACCGGCGTCTCGTCGGCGATCATTCCGAATGCGCTCGACTTCGAGAACCCGCCGCAGGTCGATGAAAAGCACACCGAAGCCTTTCGCCGCGACATCGGCCTCGCCCCCGGAGATCACCTGATCCTGCAGCCGACGCGCATTGTACAGCGCAAAGGAATCGAGCACGCCATCGAACTCGTCCATGAGCTCGACGACCCGCGCTACAAGCTCCTCATCTCCCACGAGGCCGGCGACGAGGGCTTCGAGTACGCCGAATGGCTCAAGGAACACGCTGCTGAACGGGGCGTGGATCTGCGCCTGATCGGCACCCGCGTTCCCGGCACCCCGAATGGGTACTCGCTCTGGGAACTCTATGCCCACGCAGATTTCATCACTTACCCCAGTCTCTACGAGGGTTTCGGGAACGCCTTTCTGGAAGCGGTCTATTTCAAGAAGCCCCTGCTCATCAACCGCTACGCCATTTTCGTGCGCGACATCGAGCCCAAGGGGTTTGACCTGATCGTCATGGACGGATATCTGACCAAGAAGAACGTCCGCCAAGTCCGCGAGGTTCTGGAGTCGCCGGCCCGGTGGGTACAGATGACGTCGCACAACTATGCGGTGGCCGCCCGGCACTACTCCTATATCATGCTGCGGCGGCAGTTGGACAACCTGATGGCTAATTTCTTCGGTGCCAACCATTAGCGGCGATTAAAGGTCCAGCCAAAGGATTCCGTAGGGTGGGATCGGAACCGCATCGGCAGGAAATCGTCTGCGGCTGATGAGATCCGCGAGGAGGCCATTTCCTTTTGTCTCCGGCAGGGCGACCGTCAGGGTATCGGCGGAGAGGTTTGTTATAGCGAACAGGGTCTGCTCCCGACAGTAGCGCTTCACGGCAAAAACCCGGTCGTCGAGATGGAGGATCTTCGTTGCGGCGGCCGGATGAAAGGCAGGCTGCCGTGTTCGAAGGCGCACCAGATCGAGATAGGGGAAGAATATCCGCGCCCGAAAACCTCTCGGATCGGCCAGTTGCGTATCCAGCGCATCAGCTGTGAGTTTCTCCCGGTTGATCGTTCGGGCCCGTCCTGTTTGCCGAACCCCTTCGGCCCAGTTGCGCGATCCTAAGATGCTGTGGATGTAAACGGCCGGAACACCGGGCAGGACCAGCGCCACCGCCTGGGACGCCAGGAAGCGCGAAACGAGAAGAGGATCGTCGGGCTGAGCGGGGTTTCTGAGCGCATCCACATAGGTGATGTTAAGTTCGTACGGACTTTGCGAGCCGTCCGGGTTGGCTTTCAAGGACACCTTGCCGCCGTTCCGCCGAACGGTGTCAGCCAGCCAGGATATGTCGGTTGCCGTCAGAATGCCCTCGAGCGGTCGCACCCCGATGCCGTCGTGCGAAGCAGTGAAGTTGAAAAAGGCCGCGTCCTCCGAGGGGGTTGCCAGCGTCTGCGCCCATTCGGTGAGCACGCAGGCGTTGCCCTTGGCCAGGGAATACAGGAGCAGGGGCGGCAGGGTGAAATTGTAAACCAATTGGGCCTCGTCGTGACCGTCGCCGAAATAACGTATGTTTTCCTCATGGGGCACGTTGGTTTCGGTAATCAGGACCACGCCGGGCGCAATGAGATCCAGAATCCTGCGAAAAACCCGGACCAGATCGTGAGCCTGGGGCAAGTGGATGCAAGGGGTTCCGATCTGCTTCCACAAATAAGCCACGGCGTCGAGCCGGATGATCCGCGTCCCCTGCGATACGTAAAAGAGCAGGGCCCTCACCATGTTTTCGAGGACGTCGAGGCTCTCGTAATTGAGGTCGATCTGATCCGCGCTGAAGGTTGTCCACAGATGGACCCGCTGCCCGGAATGCTTTTCAAATTCAGTCAGTAGCGGCAGGGAGCGAGGCCGGGTCACCCCGGAAAGATCGGCCGCCGGATCGACTTCGATGGCCAGATGCTCGAATCCTTTCTCACCTGCGAGGTAGTTCTGAAACCAGCGACTTTCGGCGGAAACATGGTTGACGACGAGATCGACCATCAGCTTGAAATCCGTTCCGACGGCCCGGACGTCCTCCCAGTTCCCCAAATCGGGCCTGACAGAAAAAAAATCGGCGACGGAAAATCCATCGTCCGACGAATAAGGAAAAAACGGCAGGATGTGAATCCCGGAAAAGACACCTCTGAAATGTTCAGTCGCAAATCGGTGCAGTGTGCGGAGCGGCCGTTCCCCCTCTCGCGTGAGCGTGTCGCCGTAAGTGACGAGGATGGCATCCGCCTCGGAGAGGGAGCCGCCCTGCCCGGCCGGTTGTTGAGTCGAAAAATCATCCAGAAGGGCGGCGATCCGCGCAGCCGCGGCCGCGGCCTTTTGCTTTCCGTAAATCCTCTGGAGAATCGTCTGCATTCCATTTATCCTTGTTTGTGAAATGAACCGGGATGACGGCCTGCGGTTCGCGCTGAATTTTTACATCGTCTATAGGGTTCTCGTTTTTATAGAGACTGGTAGGATTATGTCGTTGACATCTCCGGTGCTTTTAGTACGAAAATAGAATGAAATACGGAAAAAGGTGGACACCTCCGCGTCATTTTCATGCACCTTGGTGGCCCAGGGCCATGAGTGTATAATATGTAAACCAAGATGGCCCGCAACCTCCTCTGCGAGGAATTGTCCCGCAGTGATTGACAGAAAGCGCAGGCGTTGACATGTACATCCCCTTTGACAAGGTTCACAACATCGGATTCATCTCGACCCGTTTTGCCGGAACCGACGGCGTTTCGATGGAAACGGAAAAATGGGCCAATGTATTTAAAGAAGAAGGGTTTCAGTGTTTCTATTTTGCCGGAGAGCTGGATCGGGACCCTTCGCGGTCCTTCCTGGTACCGGAGGCTCATTTTCTGCACCCGGTAATCCGGTCGATTTTCAACACCGCTTTCGCTCTCGACACCAACGGCGTGAGAGAGCGGAAGCTGACCACCAAAATCCAAGCCATCAAGGAGCACATTAAAGATCATCTATACGATTTCATTCGACGATTCAACATCGATCTCCTGATACCGGAAAACTCGGTGACCATACCGCTCAACATCCCTCTCGGGCTGGCGATCACCGAAGTCATCGCGGAGACCGGTCTGCCCACCATCGCCCATCATCACGATTTTTTCTGGGAGCGCCAGCAGTTCAAGACAAACGGGGTCTGGGATTATCTCAACATGGCTTTTCCACCGCATCTTCCGCCGATTCGCCATGTCGTCATCAGTTCCTCGGCGAGCAACCAACTCAGCCTCCGGACGGGTATATCGGCCACCATCATTCCGAACGTGATGGATTTCGAACATCCCCCCTCGCCGCCGGACGACTATGCCGGCGATGTCCGGAAGGCGCTGGGACTCGACCCGGATGAACGGCTCATCCTTCAACCGACCCGGGTAGTCAAACGCAAGGGAATCGAACACGCAATCGAACTGGTGAGCCGGCTCGGCATGAAAACACGCCTTGTCATCTCCCATGCTTCCGGAGACGAGGGACACGACTACGAGCAGCGGATCATCGACTACTCGCAGCGGATGGGGGTGAACACGCTTTTTGTCTCGGACATCATTAACGAACGCCGGGGGTCGACGGCGGACGGACGGAAGATTTACAACCTCTTCGATATCTACCCCCACGCCGATTTGATCACCTACCCCTCCACTATCGAGGGATTCGGCAACGCCTTCCTGGAAGCGGTCTATTTCAAGAAACCGATCCTGGTCAACCGCTACTCGATCTACACCATCGACATCAAGCCCAAGGGATTTATGGCCATTGAGATCGACGGTTATGTGACCGATGGGGCGGTGGCACAAGCGCGGGCGGTGCTCGAAGATTCCCGGCTGAAGGAGAAAATGGTCACTACCAATTACGCACTCGCAAAAAAGTTCTATTCCTACACCGTCCTGCACGAAAAACTGATGAACCTCATGGT
>CALNZV010000008.1:0-372029 GCA_942491115.1 uncultured Desulfobacteraceae bacterium | reverse complement strand
CAAGCAGCTCCTGGCGCTAAACGAGGTCATCAACACGGTGATAATCCTGAAAGAAGACCTCAAGCATCTATGGGACTACCGTTCCCGCACTTGGGCCCAAAAGGCCCTTGATTGGTGGTGTGCACTGGCCGGAACGGTAAAACACTCTTCGGTGACCGGGTTTATCAAGATGTTGCGGCGCTATAGCTACGGCATTCTCAACCACTGCGATCATCCTATCCACACCGGCAAAATCGAAGGGGTCAATAACAAAATCAAGGTCATCAAACGCAAAGCATACGGCTTCCATGACCTGCGCTACTTTACTCTGAAAATCTTTCAGGCTTTCTCCAACTAATCCGGAGAAGAACCAAAAAGAATATTAATTTAATATATAATATGATAATTAAAAGAGATAGGATTAAGTAATTAAAAAATTATCATTTTGAAATATTATTGGTCTTATTGTGCAAAAATGATATATTATAAGCAAATCTTAAAGATATTAAAGTTTTCAATTACACCTTCGAGTATTCGAGAAAATAGATTGGCTGTATTCGATACTTTTTTCAGAGTATCGGCTAATTATCTAAGTTTTGCAATTCTTATCAAAATCTATCGATGAACGATCCTCAACTTTACTGAATTAGTTCGCACTGAAGTTCTTCGCAATGTCTTTCAACCCTTTTGTTCGTATTTGTTAAACTAAAAAATCGAATCGGTAATACTATGACATTCCATCAGTTGCAGTTACGCATAGGACCAGAACGATTCATTCCTATTGATGTGACTGTGGGCTATGTTGAATTCGTTTTTTACATGGGTTACCCGATTGTGCTTTTCATAGCCCAGAGCCATTTTCCATTGTAACCGCGCCATCCGTCGAAATGAATCACACTGTCGGGATCAACACGGAGACGGATAAATACCTTGCAGCTTCGTTTTACCGTTATCTGGGTCGATTTCGGTATAGACTAGACCGCCACGTTTAAGATGCCGAACACAGGTGGCATCTTGTAAGTACTGCGATCTCCTTTGCCTTTGATGCGTTCTCCGCCGAAGTAGGACTCATATACATAGATTTCGCCATTAGAAGGAGATTGCGTTTCACAGAAATCGTCAATGCGCTTTCTGATGAAGGTGAAATATCGGAAACCGGTGTTGCGATTGAGGTTGGCCATTGACGCAATCCTTTAAGCATCCAAATCGTGAGTAAATAGCTTGATAACCTTCCGAAACTTGGTTTCCGTGTTTTTTAACCCTCGACTTACTTGTTTTTCATTGCTATGACAGGGTTTCAGCGTATCTAAGCTATGCTGTCCAAGTCGAGAGCCAAAATATTTAATTTCTTGGTCGTATCGCAAAAAAGAGGGAAAATTGACACTAATAAACGATCAAAAAGGTGCACTTGACCCTAAAAAGGTCATTAATACACTTTTTAAAAAGCAGATAATTTCTAAAGCCGCTGCAATTAGTGTATTGAAAAAATGCGAAGTAATTGCTGAAGAAATATTAAAAAATAAAAATCAAAATCAAACTCTGGGTGCTGGTGCTAATAAACCAATTGATATTATCGATGTCATTTCATTTCTAAGGTTGAAACGAAACGACGGTGTCAAAGGAATTATTGAAGAAGAAACAGTTTACCAAGTATTAGCAGAAAGTTGGGATATTCCCTATAAAAAAATTGATCCTTTAAAACTTGATTTGAACGTTGTCACAACAACAATACCTAAAAACTTTGCCAGCAAACATTTAGTATTACCAATAGAGGTAGAGAATGGTATACTTACTATTGCGACTCCTTATCCCAAAAATCTTGAAATATTAGATGATGTTTCAAGAGTAACCAATTTTCGAATACAGGCAATAGTCAGCGCGAAAACAGATATTATAAAATTGATCGATGAATTTTTTGGTTTCAAAAGTTCAATCGCTGCGGCTGAAAATTTGTTTGACGGATCAGGAATTGATATTGGAAATCTAGAGCAATATGTCAAGTTACAATCAAGCGGAGATGTTGCTTCAAATGATCAACATATCGTTAATGCAGTCAATCATTTATTTTTATACGCTTTCGATCAAAAAGCATCAGATATTCATATCGAGCCTAAAAGAGATTTTGTATTAGTCCGTATGAGAATAGACGGTGCCTTACATACAGTCTATCGTCTTCCAAAAAATGTTCACAATGCCATTGTCAGTAGAATTAAAACACTTTCTCGTTTAAATATGGCGGAAAAACGACGTCCCCAAGATGGTCGAATAAAAACTGATAAAGGAAATGCTGAGGTTGAGATCCGAATTTCCACTGTGCCTGTAGCCTTTGGTGAAAAAATTGTAATGAGAATTATGGATCCAGATATCTTATTGCAAGATATTGGAATGATGGGTTTTGAAAAGGATGACCTTGATAAGTATAATCAATTTATACAACAACCTCATGGTATTATTTTGGTTACGGGTCCAACAGGGAGCGGAAAATCAACAACGTTATATTCTACTTTACGGCGCATATCTACATCAGAGAACAATATAATTACAGTAGAAGATCCTATTGAAATGGTTCATGAAGAGTTTAATCAAATTGGAGTTCAACCAGCTGTTGGTGTTACTTTTGGATCAATACTAAAAACCATATTAAGGCAGGATCCAGATATTATAATGATAGGAGAAATGCGCGATATTGAAACCGCCGAAAATGCAATACAAGCCGCATTAACTGGTCACTTAGTACTTTCGACCTTGCATACCAACGATGCACCTTCAAGCATAACAAGACTACTCGATATTGGTGTTCCTCCTTATCTGATTCAGGCCACATTGGTTGGGGTCATCGCACAAAGGCTAGTGAGAGTGATATGTGAGCATTGTAAGGAACAGATCAATATTGATGATGAAATACTAAAAAATTCTGAGATCAATTTGACGGATAAATGTAAAACCACGTTTTTTCATGGTATTGGTTGTAACCGATGTCGGCATACAGGTTATAAAGGAAGAACAGCCGTATATGAAGTGTTACCATATTCAGATTCCATCCGGAAAATGACTACTGGAAAAGTAAATATAGAAAAAATAAAAGTAAGAGCTTTAGAGGAAGGAATGATCTCTCTTCGAGAAAATGCCATAAAAAAACTATTATCTGGCATTACAACTTATGAAGAAGTTCTACGTGTTACTGCTAGTAGAAAAATTCATAATACTACTATTCCAACACATACAAGTTCTAAAACTGAAGAAACATCTATTGAATGAAGTTTAAAATTCAAATTGATAATAGCCATAAGAAAAGTCAGCGTTAATAGCCCTTAAAACCGTTACAGTGAACGGCCTTCTCAAAATTCGTGAGGATAGCGTGAAGTCAATATGATTGAGGCACAATGATTTCCTATTCTATGAATAAACGATGACTAATAAAAACACTTAGAATCCAATAATTAACCTGAAGAAAATAGCACTAATAGTATTGGAAATCCCAAAGGATTGTTGAAGCTATCTCATGTGGGAAATAATATCGCACTTTAATACTTCGGATCCTGATCATCACACATAAACACCGAAGATATAGTTGATTTCTATAAATTCGAAAACATCACTCTCCGTTTATGATATATTCGCCTTTAAAGTTCCCATCGCCGTAAAAATCCTTGTAGTCTCATATATCAAAACGGACTAGAAAATCGAGTTCCGGGAGGAAATGGTTTCACCGATTCTGTAATGAGAACGGTACTTGTCGCATCCTCGATGTGGATAATCAATAATTCTCCAATGGATCTTTTAGGTAGTAGTATCGGCTTTGTAGACTTCTTATCCACTATTTTACTGGTTTGTGTGAATATAGTATAAAATTGGCCTAGATCAACACCATCTTTTTTCCCTTTATCAATAAACGCTATATTATGTTCTGAAATTAGTTCCAAATGGTGCTCTGAAAAGAAAACTTTACCTTCCAAATTTTGAACGCTTGCTTTAATAGAAAAATTATCTGGACGGTCAATTAATGGCGTTACCATATCATCGATTTCTATTGAACGGAATGTTCTTATTATTTTTGCAGAAATTACTTCAGATTGTATGTCTGTAATTTTTATAATACCCAAAATTAAATGTTGAGTTCCTATAATATCACTGGTGCTTTTATCTCTCAGAGGTACCAGAGTACGGTATACGGTAAAATTATCGCCCACCTTAAAATCTGAAGGTATTTCCGGCTTGATATAAACGATATCGTCAGTATTGAGCATTGATTTGGCTTCATCGCTATGGAAAATAACGCCAGATGGAGTCAGTGCAGGATTTCTTATAAATCCGACCATATCAATGCCTTTATAAGCAAAAGAGCCCTTGGGTCCTTGTTGAAGATCAGATATTTCCATAGCTTTCTGTGAGATGTTTCCGATGTCTGTTCGACGGTATATTTGAATCTTTTGCCCAGGGTAGATAAGGTGTGGATTTGATATGTCTTTATTTTCTTTCCAAAGGTCTGGCCATAACCATGCAGAATCTGAAAACCTTTGGGAGAGGTCCCACAATGTGTCGCCCGGTTGCACTACATAATAAATGCCGGTTTCAGTCTCAATAATATGTTCCTCAATTCTATCGTCCTCTGCCGCTAATAGGGTTAGCGGGTATAAAAGAATACATGCAATGAGTAACCGAATCGTTTTAAAGATAACATCATGATGATCTCTCATACAAAGCCCCACTTGGTTAGTGTTTATTCAGATTGAGTCCAACTTCCTATTTTAATTGATCTATTTAAGCCTCGATTTTCACGATTGTCAAGACATGGCGGTGTCGTCGTGATTCTTTCGCCCGATTGATTTCGGTACCATTATGTTTCAGGTGGCGATATCTTTTTCTTCCTTTAAATCATTGATTCGATCTACGTTGAATTACCGATGGGTTTCCCAGCGCCTATCGTCGATGTGGCGACACCTGGCATCAATCCGCATGAGGGCGCAATTGCTATCCGCGGAAATCGCCCATCACCCGAACCCGACGTCACTGCTCCCGCAGGATGCGCTGCCGGTGGCTTCCGGGAATTCGTAACCGGCCAAAGTGCCGGCACTGCCTGCGGCCTGACGGTAGAGGTCGACTGTCACATTGACACAACCACCTTCATGGGGCCAGCACGCCCTCTACCTGCCCAGATGCGTTTGAGAACGACCCCATTGAGATTCAATCGGGGACGATATTGGCACTCGAACCCTTTCTGGCATTCTAAGTGTTTGGCTGTATTACCATTTTTTCTGGCGTCGATGGAGCACGTTCAATGCGATCTCACTGGCTTTAATATGCCGAAATTTATGGTCATCGCCAGTCTCTCTTCATCTTTCCGGACGTTTTACTTGGTCCCGCAGCCTATAATTAACCATGTCACGGCTATCAACTCAAAATGGGTTAATAATTATATACGTTATCGGCATTGATGATACTTTTGATCACCTTATTTGTTTAGTATTTGGTACTGAGTTATCGGATATCGTTTCGGGGCATGGAACTTTATCGACATATGAACTTGATTAAAGAACAGCAAAACGTTTCGGTTGTCGATAGCCAGAGACAAAGTCCACTGGAAAGTAACGAAGATCCTTGACCCTGCCCTTCGATAGGTGGATTGGTAGACTTTTTGGTTTTAGGTCAAACGCCTTTTCACATTATGAAAAATAAAAAACCCCCTGCAGATGCAGAGGGTTTTCAATCTGATAAGGTAATTTGGGCTTACATCATGCCGCCCATACCACCCATTCCGCCCATACCGCCCATGCCTGCGCCCGGACCAGGGTCGGCTTTTTCATCAGGTTTTTCAGCGACCATCGCCTCGGTCGTAAGCATCAGGCCTGCAACGCTTCCAGCGTTCTGGAGAGCAAAGCGGGTGACTTTGGTCGGATCGATGACACCGGCTTCGATAAGGTCTTCATAGTTATTTGAAGCGGCGTTATACCCATAAGCACCGTCGCTATTTTTTACCTTGTCGATAACGACAGACCCTTCAGCTCCCGCATTGTTGACAATTTGTCGGAGCGGTTCTTCAACCGCTCTCATGACAACATCAACTCCCAGCTTCAGATCGCCCTTGACCTTGGCTCTGGCTTTGTCGAGAGCATCGAGGCATCGCACAAGAGCGACACCGCCTCCGGGAACGATTCCTTCTTCCACCGCGGCACGGGTTGCATTCAATGCATCTTCGACGCGAGCCTTTTTCTCTTTCATCTCGGTCTCCGTGGCAGCCCCAACATTAATAACAGCAACGCCACCGATCAATTTAGCCAGTCGCTCTTGGAGTTTTTCACGGTCATAGTCAGAGGTCGTTTCATCGATCTGGGCACGAATTTGTTTTACTCGGCCTTCCAGGGCTGATCGCGCACCTGCACCATCAACAATCGTGGTGTTGTCTTTATCGATGTTTACCCGTTTGGCTTTACCGAGATCGGAAAGGGTCAGGTTCTCCAATTTGATGCCGAGATCCTCAGAAACGACCTGCCCACCGGTTAAAATGGCAATATCTTCGAGCATTGCCTTTCTTCGATCACCAAAACCCGGCGCCTTGACAGCTGCTACCTGCAGTGTTCCCCTCAGTTTGTTGACGACCAATGTGGCCAGTGCCTCTCCGTCAACGTCCTCAGCGACAATAATGAGAGGTTTCCCCATTTTTGCAACCTGCTCCAAAACGGGCAGAAGGTCTTTCATGTTGCTGACCTTTTTCTCGTTGATCAATAGATAGGGATCTTCCAGAGAGGCAACCATTTTTTCGGGATCAGTCACGAAATATGGAGATAGGTAACCACGGTCGAACTGCATACCCTCGACGACATCCAGGGTCGTCTCCATTCCTTTTGCCTCTTCAACCGTAATGACACCTTCTTTGCCGACCTTGTTCATAGCCTCAGCAATGATATTGCCAATGGTATCGTCATTATTGGCAGAAATGGTGCCTACCTGGGCTATTTCACGCTGGTCTTTGGTCTGCTTGCTCATCTTCTGCAGTTCTTTAACTGCTGCATCCACGGCATAATCAATGCCTCGCTTGATGGACATCGGATTATTGCCTGCGGCGACCAGTTTTTGACCTTCCTCATAGATTGACCTTGCGAGTACAGTTGCTGTGGTTGTTCCATCGCCAGCCATATCGCTTGTTTTGCTGGCAACCTCTTTAACCATCTGGGCGCCCATATTTTCAAACTTGTCTTCAAGCTCTATTTCTTTGGCAACAGTGACACCATCTTTTGTTACCGTTGGTGAGCCCCAGGACTTATCGATAACCACATTTCGGCCTTTGGGACCCAGAGTGACAACGACGGCGTCAGCGAGAGCCTTGATACCATTAAGCATCGCTTCTCGGGCTTTCATATCGTATTTAATCATTTTTGCAGCCATGTTCAGATAACCTCCATTTTCTCACTTTTCAGTTAACTATTCTACAATACCAAGAATATCGTCTTCGCGCATGATTAGATACTCTTCACCCTCGACCTTGACTTCAGTGCCCCCGTATTTGCTGAACAGCACTCTGTCACCAGTTTTCACTTCCAGGGCTATTCTTTTGCCGTCGTCCCCAATCCGTCCATTACCTACCGCCACAACTTTCCCTTCGGCCGGCTTCTCTTTGGCGGTATCCGGAATAATGATTCCGCCTTTGGTCTTGGTCTCTTCCTCTACACGTTTTACAAGAATTCGGTCATGCAATGGTCTAATCTTCATTTCTGGTAATTCTCCTTTTCCAAGTCAATTAAGGTTACAAAACCGAATGCTACCATTGTCGCCACTGGTTAGGACCCATAGATCCGGCCACAATGATTAAGCGGAAACGGGTGTTACCCTCTCACCAAACCTGATCTTCACTATCTGTCGAAAAAGCCAATTGAACAACGTATGGATGACGAATTTCGGCTACATATAATGGCTAAAATGGCACTTCTATATCAATCCCGCCCACAGGGCTTACAAGATTTCTCAAGCGAGCCCTAATCCTATAACTTTTTAGAATTTTATAGTATAAACATACGGAAGGTACAGCTAGTCGGAAGAGCTCTTTGTAGTGCCGGAAGCCTTAGACGTTTCGGACGAATCAGAAGTTTTGGTTGTTTTTGAAGACGGCGTAACGGCGCTGGTTGATTTTTTCGAATAGTCAGTTACGTACCACCCGGACCCCTTCAAATGGAAGGTGCTCTGTGAAATAAGTTTGTGCAATTTTCCCGAGCATTGAGGACATTTAGAAAGCGGTTTTTCCGAAAACGTCTGCAACGCTTCCAAGGCATTGCCACATTTTTCGCATTGATACTCGTAAATAGGCATTTCCAGACAACCTCCGGTCCATGTTCGTCATCGTCTTCGAGGTTACAGATATCCCCTACCCTCTAAAAAGCTTGTAAAAAATAGTCAGAAATCCTGTCATGTCAACCCCAATCCAGTCATAATTTTACACCATTTGACCTTTGAACCGGGCGGATCCAAATTAAGTGACAATCAGCTGGGACGTTCGGATACACAGATCATCGTGCAGAGTCAACTGAATTCGACATCGATGGCATCATCTCCTCCAATATAGCGCCTTGAATTGGTTCAAATTGCTGAAAATACATACTTATTTTTATTGTATGGATATCGAACGCCTCAGTAGACCATGGCGCGGCTACATAGGATCCTCTTGAATCCGCTGGTTTGTTAGCCTCGATTGCCTTCAGGGTAAGCGGTCTCAAGATGATCTCATGGCCAATTATCGGAATCGACTGGCATTGTCTCGAAAGGATCATATTGGCGTTGTGGGACAAGCCAACCATTTCAGTCGACATTTGCGAGGGGGACCAGGGGGTAATGACGATAGGGTTGTTCGTGCTCCAATCGAGCATGGGGGCCGGATGGCATCCCATTGACCACCCTTACGGTTTTTTAAGGTTTTCAAAAGGTATCTTCCATGCGCTGTAATAGTCGTAAACGTCGTTTAACCCTGGTAGGCGAGTAGGTGCAAGAATTTCCCTAGTAATGCCATGCACCCGCGTCTCTTCGTCCATTCGTTCGATGTCTGAGGCCTCAAAGTTGTGTAGAAACCTGGAAAACCTTACAATGTGGATGAGTTCATGAACCAAGATGTATAACAGAAAAGGAAACAGCTGCAACTGGGGGCATCGTGCGATGGTCTCTAAAATGGAGGGGTCCTGAAGGCAGATCATATAAAAGTCAAACGTTTCCGTCGACAACTCAAGATTTTTGTACCGACCTTCATATCGAATAACTTGGGCAAATGGCCCGTCTACGATCTCTTCCGGATTCAGATCGACAGCGGTTTTGATATCATAGCGCCCTTTCAGCCACTGACTAGCGGACAGCTTATAGTAATTGCTGACCAGTTCCTCGGCAGCGGTCACCGCGTGGGAAACATGTGATAGTTGCTCCAACGAGAATTGGTTCTCCTTGAGAGCGGTTTCCTTAGAATCGGTCATGTCAGCGATGTTGGATGGTTTTTAGTCAATGCCGTGAATATGAGCCACAGGGGCTTCATACCGCCTCTATGGGCACCAGGTCAAATAGTTCAAAAATAGCTGGACATGTCGACGAAAACGATGGTATGAAAAAAGATTATGTTTCAAATGCCGTATCTTTCGGCACGTGAGGCAGAAATTCAAGAAAGGAGGTGATCCGTTGGGTAGCGTGATCAAAAAGCGAAGAAAAAAAATGCGAAAGCATAAGCATAGAAAACTGCTTGCCAGAACCCGCCATCAGAGAAGAAAGGGTAAATAGCTCTCTTTCGCTCCAACAATAATGGTGAAAAGCACCTGGAATTCATTAAGTCCCGGTGCTTTTTTCATTAAATGTCCCACTCATCTAATTGTCTCCCAGGGGACCCTTGAGATAGCGCAGTAGATCAGAATCGGTCGATAGGACCAGCGAGCTGTTAGTATCCAGGGTGTCGGCATAGATTTCAAGGGATTTTGAAAATGAGTAGAACTCAGGGTCTACTCCGAAGCCATCCGCGTAAATGCGAGCCGCCTCTGCATCGGCCCTGCCTTTAATCTCCTGAGCAGTGCGATAGGCTTCAGATTGAATTCGTTTTAGCTCACGTTCCTTGTCACCAAGGATCTTCCTGGCTTCCCCTTTTCCTTCCGAACGGAATTTTTCAGCAATCTGTTTACGTTCGGCGATCATTCGGTTGTAAACGGACTCCCTCACTTGGTCCACGTAATTGAGCCGTTTGATTTGCACATCAACCAACTCGATTCCGAACTTGTCCAGTTTAGGTTGGGCCTGATTGAGAATCCCGTCCATTATCTTCTCTCGACCAGTAGTGATGGAAAACAGTGGCCCACGTCTCGATTGTTCGTTATCCATGTTTTCGGAAATGCCCACCTCGAATGTGTCCAGCTCACGGCTGCTTTTGCGCACCGTTTCGATTAGGCGGAAAGAGGTAACGAAATTCCTTACTGCCGGATCGATGATATCGTCCAGACGGGCCTCGGCGTTAAATGGCGTTCGGATCGTTTCGAGAAATTTTATCGGATCAACAATTTTCCATCGGGCAAAAGAGTCTACCCATATGAATGTTTTATCCAATGTTGGAATTTGACCGGGGTCTCCATCCCATTGCTGAAGGTTCTTTGGAAATCGGTTCACACTGTCCACGATCGGCAGTTTGAATTGGAGACCCGGGTCGGTAATGGGGTCCCGGACGATTTTACCGAAGCGCGTGATGACCACCTGTTCGGTTTCATCGATAATAATCGCGGAAGAGTAAAGCCCTGCTATCAGGATCACCACAACAATTAAAATGACGGGAAGCGCGTTTTTCATTCGGTTCCACCACTCTTTCGCTGAATCGGTTGCTGACCAATGTTGAGCAACGGAAGCAGATTGTTCTGCTCCGAGTCGATGATGAACTTGTGGCCCAGTTTGGGTAACACTTCTTGGATGGTTTCGAAATACATTCGTCGCCGGGTCACGTCTGGCGCTTTGCTGTATTCCTCAAAAATGGATGTAAATCGTGCAGCATCCCCTTTAGACCGATTGACGCGGTCCAACCCATACCCTTCGGCCGATTTGATCACACGATTCGCCTCGCCCTTGGCGGATGGGATGGCTTTGTTATAGTCTTCCCGAGCCTGATAAATAAGCTGTTCCTTTTCCTGAACCGCTTGATTGACCTCATTGAACGAGGGCTGTACCGGCACCGGTACGTTGGTCCGCTTCATTTCTATCGTGACGATTTGAATGCCGGATTCGGCGGCGTCCAACTCTTCCTGAAGGACATTTCGAGCTTCGACAGCGATGGCATCCCGTTTGGTGATCACTTCATTGATGCTCCTGTCGCCCACCACCAATCTCATCGACGCCTCGGACATATCCCTCAGCAGTCGCGTCACATCCTGAACCTTGAAGAGGTATTGGTAGGGGTCTTTGATCCGGTATTGTACGATCCATGGAACGATAGCGACATTCAGGTCTCCGGTAAGCATCAGGGTCTCGTTGTTGTTTTCGGAGGGACCTGCGAACCGGCTCCGCCCCGAGCTCCTATCTGTTGATACTCCGAATTCTTCTTTCAGTACCAATCTGACTTTCACGTTTCGAACCGTTTCAACCCCGAAGGGGAGCTTGAATCTCAGCCCCGGTTGAGTGATTCGAACGAATTTGCCGAATCGTTGCACGACACCAACTTCCTCGACTTGGACGGTGTAGATCGAAGTGGCAATCACGACGATAGCAAGAACCGCTATCAGCAGAATCGGTCCACCGGGCAATTTGATTTTTCGGATGGATTGCAGCAATTCATCTACCTGAGGAGGTTTGATACCTCGACTGTCCTGCTGATCCTTCAGTTTGTCCCAATCCCAACTCATCTTGTGGTTTCCATATCTTGTCTCAAGGGTTTTTGGGGGCGATTCCGGCGAAAACCATCATTGATTTTGGTGATCTGCCGCCTTGCTGTCTTATTTCTTACACCTAAACTCTAATATGTAGTTGTGAAAGAATCAAGGACCCGATGTATGATGATTGTCCCGAAGTGAGCTGCAGCGAGCAATACTTTCCGTCTTGAAATGCCGAATTGAAGGGCGCTTGCCTTCCGAATGGCCTTGGACACGCGTTCTTGCGCCGGGGATCCCCTTGAGCTCGAACAGGGAATGTGGCTGGATCGGATGTTTGGATTTCCCCTCACAGTTGATGGTGCAGATCTAAAAGTGCTAAAAGGATGCCATCTGAATCTCAATGCGTCCGGCAGGATGCCGCTGTCGATGGCTCATTACTTCTGTCGACCTAAACGGTGTCCTTTTGTCGGCAAATCGGCACCACCGAACGTTTTTACAAATGGTGAAGATCATGGAGACTGCCCGGTGACCTCAAAGAAAAGACAGCCGACTCTGATCGGAAACGTGGTGAAAGATATCCTGCTGGGGTGCCACTCAGGCTCTGCCATCGACATGGAGTCGATTGTAGCGCTCTGGCCCCAGGTGGTTGAGGTGGACGTCGCCGCAAACACTCAGCCCGCGGCTTTCCGCCAACAGTTGTTGCTGGTAAACGTATCCAACTCGATCTGGATCCAGGAGCTTCGTTTCAAAAAAGAAGATATCATACGAAAGTTAAATGATGCCGTCGGGAAATCAGTCGTCTCCGAAATCACCTTTAAGGTCGGTCCCATCCGGTGATCTGCGGTCCACGCTCACCGCGGACGCTTTCTTCAACGGCCAGTTGACCGTGTGGCAAAGCAAGACCGGATACCGCTATTCATTGGATGCCGTGATTCTGGCATGGTTCGCCCGAAAGTGCACCGGGGAAAGGGTGCTGGACCTGGGAACAGGCTGCGGCATCATTCCTCTCATCATGGCACACCGAGAACCCAGTGCACGGTTCTGGGGGATAGATATCCAACCGGAGTTGTCTGCGATTGCCGCATTGAATGTGGCTACAAACGGCTTGGGTTCGGTCATTTCAGTTCGCTGCCGAGACTTGAAGACAGTGAGACCGAGGGATCTGGAAGGGCCATTCGACAGAGTCGTCAGCAATCCACCTTTCCGAAAGTCCGCTTCCGGGCGGATCAACCCGGACGGACAACGGGCTATTGCCCGCCATGAGATTGCGGCAACCATTGACGACATCGCTGCCGGGGCCAAGCGGCTGCTGAAACCCGGTGGAAAGCTTTTCACCCTCTATCCGGCCGAGCGTCTCGTCGATGTGCTGACCGCTCTCAGGCGTGAAGAGATCGAACCCAAGCGATTGCGCATGATCCAAACCCGGGGGGGACAGGATGCGAAGCTATTTGTTGTCGAAGGGGTGCGGGGGGGACGCCCGGGGCTCGCTGTCGCTCCGCCCTTGTCGATCTATGCCGCGGATGGTCGCTACACCACCGAGATGGACCGGATTTTTCGCCCTTAGTATCGGTGCAAAGATCGTCTCGATGGGCGTTGTTGTCAGGCGTCTCGATTCCAGACCTCCCGCAAGGAATTGATGACGCACCCGGTCAGCACCTTTGGGGAAAAATACGTCGTTTTTCTGGGCATGATCAGTCCTTCTTCAGCAATCCTCTGGACTTGGTCGATTCGGGTAGGGTTCAGCAAAAACGCCGCGTCGGCTTGGCCATCGGATACTGCTGTCATTGCCGATGCAGATGAACTGGTGTAGCGGATGCGGTCGACGTCGTCCATGTGCTTGGGCAGGATGCCCAAATAAGAGCCGAAGACCAGGTGGGTGAGGACGCTGACATCCAGAGCGGCAAGGGGGGCCGGCAGCCTTTCGGACAATTGGCTGGCAATCTTTTCAATCGGTGCCCTCATCAGCACCCGTTGCCGGTGTGTGAGGACTCCGATGCGGATTTCCTTGTCGGCGTCATTTTCAAGAATCTTTTCGATTCCCCCATTGGAAAACGCCTCGAGACGAATTGCTTCCAGCCGAAACTGGGTTTTCGCTCGATCGAAAAAACGGTTGAGTGTCGCTTGGCTCAACCCCCTGACCAGTCGATGGGCGGGCAAGATGACCATGCCGGGATCCTGCATGCTGGACAGGTACATCATGATAAAATTGGCGGGGTGCTCCGGTGAAAAATCCGGCGTCCGTCCTGCCACCCATTCCCGGTATGCCAGCGCTGTTTCGTAGCGGTGGTGCCCGTCAGCAATGTATAGTCTCTCCTCGGCGAAGGCGTTACGGATTTTTACAATCAGACGATCGTCTTCGATCCGCCATAGGCGGTGTCGATCTCCTGCGGAATCGACAAAGGTTGCCTCAGGAGTGGCGGCGGCGACGCGGTTTTTCATCTCTGCCATGATATTGTGGGTATCGTGAAAAATGGAGAAGATGGGACTAAGGTTGGCGTGGCAGGCTTTCATCAGGCCGAGGCGTTCCGTTTTGATGCCGGAATAGGTTTCTTCATGGGGCAAGACGATTCCCTTTTCAAAGGGCTCGAGTTCGACCTGGACGATGAGGCCGAAGCGGGTAACCGTGCGTCCGAGATGGGTAAAATCAACGGCGGTGAGGTAGTATGCCGGCGACGCATCCTGGACCAGAATCCCGTCGGCCAGCCAGCGGGTGAAATCGCCGGACGCCCGGGTGTGGGGATTGTCGGTGTCGGAATCACCCTCGCGTCTTCGGGCCAGAATAAGTCGAATCATATTGTGTGGGTGCCGCTCGTAGAAGGCGGCCTGCTCGGCCCCGGAGATCACATCATACGGGGGGGTGGTGACACTGCCTAAATCGGACAGGTGGGAATTGCTGTACCGGATGCCTCGAAAGGGCCTGACATTCGCCATGGGATAACTCCCTGTGATTCGAAATGGAAATAATAGATACCAGTCACCATGGGTGACAATGTCCCTCCCAAGGGTCTCCAGACATTTTCCCCGATGCGGGCAGACGGAAGTGCCCGGCATCTCTTTGGCTACGCAGAAAGGGCGTCTTCTTTGGTCGTTTCCCTTTGGGGAAACGCAACGGCAGCCCGCATTCTGCCGATACCCTGCAGGCGGCCGTAGCGGGACCCTTTACTAAAAAGCCCACCATAGTTCAAGGCGTAAACCGAGTCGCAGAAGCGGGCCGGATGGAAAAACCCACTAGCCCGGCGATAGACCGTTGACAGAGGTGGAAAAACAGGTTATCGAAGCCATTTGCATTCAGCGCCTTGTTGGAGAGGTGGCCGAGTGGCTGAAGGCCCTGCTCTCGAAAAGCAGTATCCTGCCAAAAGCGGGATCGTGGGTTCGAATCCCACCCTCTCCGCCATTACCGGCAGTCTAGAATAAATGCTCCTCCCGTATCGTTGATCAGCGGAGAGATGACCGAGTTGGCTGAAGGTGCACGACTGGAAATCGTGTGTGCCGTTTATAGCGGCACCGAGGGTTCGAATCCCTCTCTCTCCGCCACATCCCCCATCGATAACGCCGGGCGCCTCACCGACCACTCCTTTTGATGCCAAGCTCCTTTGATGATCCACTGCGTCCGTTTCCGAAGGCAGGAATGCCCTGAGGCATCATCTGAGCTGCGGGAAATCGGTGCGCCCTGATCCCCAATGCCGGCGGCGGCCGCCTGAGCCGGAAATCAAAGTTTTTCCTTGCCGTTTATCGGTGCATTCACTATTCTGATGGCTTGCCATGTCCGCTGATAGAGCGGGCGCATTCACTGAATACCCAATACAAATCCAAGGCCCATGGCTTATCTCGTACTTGCCAGGAAGTATCGACCTCAGGTCTTTGAAGCGGTGATCGGGCAGGAACATGTCACGCTCACCCTGCAAAATGCCGTCCGTGCAGGCCGTGTGGCCCATGCGATTCTGCTGTCGGGTCCAAGAGGCACCGGGAAGACGACGATAGCCAGAATCATCGCAAAGGCAATGAACTGCAAGGAGGGACCAACGCCATTTCCCTGCAATTCCTGTCCGTCCTGCCTCGAAATCACCGATGGAAGATCCGCCGATGTGTTCGAAATCGACGGCGCATCGAACAACAGCGTCGATCAGGTGAGGGAGCTTCGCGAAAACAGCCGATACGTGCCGGTATCGGGTCGCTTTAAGATCTATATCATCGACGAAGTCCATATGTTGAGCACGGCTGCCTTCAATGCATTGTTGAAGATTCTGGAAGAGCCCCCGGCTCACGTCATGTTTTTATTTGCAACGACAGAGCCCCACAAGGTGCCCATCACCATTCATTCCCGATGCCAGCGATATGACATGCGAAGGGTCCCTCTCGCTTCCCTTGTCAGTCACATGAAATCCCTTTGTGAGAGCGAAGGCATCGACATCCCTGATGAAAGCCTGATGCTCATTGGCAATGAGGCTGGCGGCAGCGTTCGAGATGCCCTCAGCCTTCTCGACCAGGTGATGACCTGTTCAGCAGGTCCCGTTACCCATGAGCACGTAGTGGAGATCATCGGGGCTGTCGACCGTCAAGTGGTCCTTGAGATGGGAGACGCTCTGATGGGCGGACGGCTCTCAACCCTCCTCGGCCATCTTCACGCTCTTTACAACCGTGGCCACGACCTAAGAAAGCTCTACGGGGATCTTTTATCGCATTTCCGAAACCTGCTGATCATAAAGCTCGAGGGCGGCGGCGGCAATCTGGTGGATCTGCTGCCTGACGAGCGTCAAGCGCTGGAGGACCGACTGTCCAATCGATCGGCGGCATCCATTCACCAGGTCTTTGATCTCCTCTTTAAAGAAGACGCGATCATTCGGCGTTCGGCCTATCCGAAACTGGCTTTCGAACTGGCGTTGATTCGAATCTGTCGCATGCGCCCGGTCCTGTCCATCGACGAACTGATCGAAAAAGTGGATCAGCTTCAATCTTCCCTGTTCGATGGCCGGACCGTCAACCCCGTATCGGAAGAGGCTCCAGACTCCGAAGCGGTCTCCAACAGCCCGCCGCCACCGGTGTCGCCTGACGTCATCAGGGTTTCGTCCGACGCCGATACATCCCCTGAAAAGACGGCGGCCTGCCGGTCGGCGTATCCGGCCGCCGGTCCTCAGACCCCTGAACAGTTGTGGGCCCGTGCTTGCGAATGTCTTGCCGAGAAATATCCGGCTCTGGTACCCAATCTTCGGACGGCGTCCATTCGCTCGATCGACAATGGGCGTCTGGAGATCGAAATCGAAGCCAGCCCTTTCGTTCTCGGTCGCATCAAACGCCGTGAGAACCTGGAAGCCATCACCGATGCCTGCAAAACGCAATTCGGCAGATCGCTTGAACTGGTTATTCACGGTATAAGCAAGAGCGGTCAGCCGTCCACCCAAAAAAAAAAACAGGAACGCAAACGCAAAGGGGAGGCGCTGTCCCAGCCGATGGTGATCGAGACCATCGATCTATTTGACGGAAAAGTGGTTGATGTCAAGGTGTTCGGTCCTCCGGAGACCTGATGATGCTGTCGTGAGCACCCATACCGGCGACTGACCAAGGAGAAATTCATGAAAAATATGATGAAGCAAGCCCAGAAGCTCCAGACAAAAATGCTGAAGATGCAAGAAGAAATGGCCGGGAAGACCATCGAAGGGTCGGCCGGCGGGGGCATGGTCAAGGCTGTGGCCAACGGCCGGCAGCAGATTCTATCGGTGACGATCGACAAGGAGGTCGTCGATCCGGAGGACGTGGATATGCTGCAGGATCTGGTGCTGGCGGCGGTGAACGACGCTTTGACCAAATCCCATGAAATGATGACCGTCGAGATGAATAAACTCGCCGGCGGGATGAACATTCCGGGCCTGTTTTGACCCGATTCGTGTTCAGTGCCCCATGAGGAGACGTCTAAACGATGCACTACTATCCGCCGTCCATCCGAAACTTGATCAGGGAGATTTCCCATCTCCCGGGCATCGGAGAGAAAACAGCCGAACGACTGGCCATGCATCTCCTGAGGGGGCCGAAGGCGGAGGCGGAACGCCTCGCCAGAAGTATCATGGATATCCGTGAACGGACCCGGCGGTGCTCCCGTTGTTTTGCCCTCAGCGACGGCGAGCTCTGCCCGATCTGCAACGATCCCGGCCGACAGCAAGACCTCCTCTGCGTGGTGGAACAGCCTGGAGACATGATCGCCATAGAAAAATCAGGCGCCTATCCCGGTGTCTACCACGTGTTGAACGGCGTTTTATCCCCCCTGAACGGCGTCGGTCCCGAAGATATCCGTCTTCGTGAGTTGATGGATCGGGTTGCCTCCGGCCAAATCCGGGAAGTAGTGATTGCAACGGGTACCGGGGTCGAAGGAGAGGCCACCGCCGCTTTTATCGCCGAGTCCCTCCGCCAATGGCCGATCCGAACCACACGGATTGCTTCGGGAGTGCCGGTCGGAGGAGATCTGAAGTATGTGGACCAGGTGACTCTGAAACGGGCCATGGAGTTCCGTCATGCCTTTCAGTCCTGACGAGCGCCTCCTGTTCGACTGCACCATGTGTGGTGAGTGCTGCAGAGGGTATGGCGGCACTTACGTGACGGCGGGGGAAATAGAGAGGATCGCCGCAGCCATCGGATCGGACACGGAGACGGTGAAATCCCTGTACTGCCAGCCCTCGGGTAGCCGCCTGGTCCTCGCTCAGGCGGAAAACGGTTTCTGTGTATTCTGGGATGGGCTGTGCACCATCCATGAGGTCAAGCCTCGCATGTGTCGGCGGTGGCCTTACATTCCTTCCGTGCTGGTCGATCCCGCCAACTGGGAGACCATGGCGAGGTCGTGCCCCGGTATTCGACCCCATGCCCCGATTGCCCTCGTCCAGGAGGTAATCCGCAGAAAGCTGAACCAGGAAAAGAACGCCGTTTATCCCGAGGAACCCACTGACGACAATGACTCCTGACGACGCCTGCCCCGAGGGATATTTGGGGAATCGGCGGCGTCCCACCCTGCTTACCGGTCTAAGACATTGAGCCAACACGCCCCTATCGGCATTCTGGATTCTGGACTTGGCGGCCTGCCTGTGGCACGGCTGCTCAGGGATCGGCTTCCCCATATCCCTATCGTCTACTATGGAGATACCGCCAGATCCCCGTACGGGACCAAGAGCGTGACTGTCATTCAGGCTGGGGCGAAAGAGGGATTGACCGTCCTTCGGCACCGGGGAGTGGGCGCCGTTTTGGTGACGTGTCACACCATCGCGGCCTGCGCGCCAGGAATTTTCCGCACCGGGGATGGATCGTCGGTCCTCGACATCGTTACCGCTACCATAGACAAGGCCCTCCGTGTCAGTCCCCGGGGACGCTTCGGCATCATCGGTCCCGAGGCCCTGGTCGATGTGGGCGCATACGAGCGGTTGGGGGAGGGGGCGGCGGTGGAGAGCGCCAGGGTTTTTCAACGCGCTTGCCCGCTCTTGGAGCCCCTGGTGGAGGAGGGGCGGATCGGGAAGCCCGAAACCGCCTTGATCGTGAAGAAATACCTGCGTTCACTCACACGCCATCAGGTGGATGTTCTCATACCGGCTTCCGGCTACTATGTGCCACTTTATCCGCTGTTAAAACGAAAGGCCGGACGGCGCGTTCGGCTTGTGGATCCGGTGCTTGCTTTAGTGGAGAGGGTCGAGGCGGTGGTCGACAGACCGGTCGATTCCGGAAATCAACAGGCCGGCTCTTTTCGCGTCCTGTTGACCGATGCGCCGCATTGGATTGCGTCCGCGGCGCGGCGTCTGTTCAAAGGCCCGGTGGCCATAGAAACGGTCCGGTGACGGCTGCGGGGTGGCGGCGGTGTCATGCGGGTGCGGCGTAGTTGGGCCCGACCACCAAGAGGCTGTTTGAAAGGGTGGACTGAATCTTCTCCATTTTGCTGCCGAAAACCAGATCTCGGATCAGACCGTGGCCGAAAGCACCCAAAACCACTAGGGAATCGTGGGAAATCGCGTAGAGGTTCTCTTCCAGCCGGCCCTTGTCGCAAAAAAGCCAATTCTTCTGAAGCACCTCGGCATCCTGGGCAGGAAAAGACGCCCGGATGTCCGCCAGGTAGTCGTCCCTGGAACGACTTTCCGCCTGGGTAAATATCTGCAGCGGCACCCCGGCATCACGACTGATTCTCAATCCCAGTCGAAACGCCTTCTGGGCGTTGGTGGAGCCTCCGAAGAGCACCGATACGGTTTTCCAAGGTTTGAAAACAGGGCTCGTGATCAGCACGGGAAACCGGGCGGCATTGACGATCCGGCGCACCCGGGGGCCGATGTAGCCGAGACTGATCTTGGCGGTCATGTCGCTGACACTCCGGGGCAGACACATGTAGTCGAACTGGGTTGATACGTCCGGCAGGGTGGAGGCCGTGAAATGCTTCGGCTTTAAAAACTGTGCTTTCAAATCTGCCTCGCGGATAAGGTTCTTGGCATGGGTGAGGGCGGTTTCCGGAGCGGTGAGATAGGAATTGTCCAAATCCACCTGAACCACGTCGTTGTCGAAGTACATCAAGAACTTGGAATGGGTGGGGATGTAGACCACCGGCGTCGCACCCACTCGGGTACAGAAATACAGAGACTGCAGAAATGTTTCCCGCCCCAGAGGCGTATTCCGAAAGATGTGCAGAAGCTGGGTATACATGGGCGTCTCCTTCACGTTTTCAGATGAACCGTCTGAACCATCAATTCCTTACGGTACTGGTCAAGAAGGGTGGCTTTGGAGATGAGGCCGACAAAGCGTCCATTGACGACAACGGGCATGCTGTAAAGCCCGTTGGTATCCATCCGGTTCAGTACGCCGGAAATCTCTTCGTCCGGCCCTACAGTGGCGACATGACGATCCATGATTTGTTCCACGAAGACCGTATCGTAGAGGACCGGGTCGAAGAGAAACGGCCGGATATCCGCCAGATTGATCATGCCCATGAATGCTTTCTCATCTGCGCTTTCAACAGGGAAGAGATTGCGATGGGACTGTTTGATCACCTCAATAAAATCCCTCAATAACATGTTGGGCGGAACGGAAAGGCAGTCGGTTTCCAGAAGCTCCTGAACGTTCAAATCGGCCAGGACCCTGGCATCCGTTCCCGGCCGAAGGAGTTGCCCCTTTTCCACCAGGTCTTTGAGATAGAAAGATGCCGGCTCCAGGCTTCGGCACAAGGTGGCGGACAAGGCGGAGACAATGATCAGGGGCAGAATCACCTCATAGCCACCGGTGATTTCAACGATCAGGAAGATGGCGGTGAGGGGCGCCTGAAGGATGCCGCCCACCATGCCGGCCATACCCAGCAAGGCAAAGCACCCCTCACCGACCCACCCGGCGTCGGGCCACAGGATCACCAGGGAACGGTGGTAGGCGAGACCTGCAAAGCTACCGATGACGAGGCAGGGGGCGAATATGCCTCCGGAGCCCCCCGAGCCCAGTGTCAGGGAGGTGGCCAGAATCTTGGCCACCATGTATGCGGCGACCAGAACCAGACCATGCTCGAAGCCGCCCTCGATCATTTCACGGATGGCGTGATAGCCTTCCCCCAGTACCAAGGGCAACCACAGACCGATCAATCCCACCAGAGCGCCTCCGGCAGCGGCCTTCAACCAGAGGGGCAGGGATATCCGATCAGCCGTGTGGTGCATCTTCCGGATGGCCCGGGTCAACAACAGCGAGGCGGCCGCCGTCACCACCGCCAGGCCGATGGTCGCTACGATATCCATCAGTTCGATATCGAAGGCATGATGGGAAAAGGCGATCTGATTGCCCTGGAGTAATCGGCTGATTTCGGTGCCGGCCACGGCGGATATGGCGATGGGAATGAGATTGATGGCCGCCCATTCCCCCAAGATGACTTCCATTGAGAAAATCGTTCCGGCGATGGGTGCGTTGAATATGGCGCCGATGGCGCCGGCGGCACCGCAGCCGACAAGAACGATCCGCTGCCGGTCATTGAGAAAAAACAGGCGGGCGATATTGGAGCCGATGGCGGCCCCGCTCATGACCACAGGTGCCTCGGGACCGGCCGATCCCCCGCTGCCGATGGTCAGGCAGCTAGATATGAGTCGGGAAAAGCTTGATCGGAGCCGCAACAGGCCCCCGTAGCGGGATACGCTGTAGATGACCTCCGGCACCCCATGCCCGGCCCCCTCACGAACCACCTTGTTCAAAAACAGGGAGGAGAGGGCCGCGCCGGTTGCGGGTAGAAGAAAAGACCACGCAAATCCACGGTAATGCTGTAAAAAGGACAGCATGGCCATTAGTGACCGATTGAGCACAATGGCGGCGATTCCGCTGCAGAGTCCCACCACTGCCCCCAGAAGAATCAGGAGCAGTCGGTCGTCCCGCTGAAAGATGGGCCAGGTGGTTGGGTTCCGCCATGTGATGGGTGACGTCATGGGGCAGTCAGCGAAGTCTTGAGGTGAGATCCAAATCCGGTTCGATGGTGGAGACCCTCTCGAAAAGAGCTTCCGCCGATGGGTGTTGGTGAAGAAAAGCGATAAAGTCATCGATTCTCAGACAAAAAGAGAGCCTGGAGAGCAAGTGCAGATGAATCTTGATGGACGGGCAGAGCAGGATGAAAAGCACGAATACCGGTCGATGGTCCAGGGAATGAAAATCGACGGCTGTTTCCAGAAAAAGGGTGGCGATTAGCGGTTCGGTCAGCTGTCCATCCAAGGGGTCTCTTGGGTGGGGAATGGCAACGCCCTTTCCGATTCCCGTGGACGTGAGCTGCTCGCGTTCGATAAGCTTTTCGATCAGGCGGCTCTTCTCTTCGGAAGAAAAGCGATCCATACGTGAGACCGAGGCGTTCAGAACTTCCGTGACCGAATGGCCCCGGATATCATGGTAAACGCCTCCGCTTTCCATGGCGTTGAGCAGGGAAGGGGGGCGACGGGTCTCAGCGCATTCGATAAGCGGATCCTTCGCCTCGAGATTGAAGGGCAGGCCGTGCTGGGACGCCCACCGCTGCAGCGCATCCTGGTCGAAGGCGCAGATACCTCCCCTTCGAACGAGGGGAATTCTGCCCTGGCGGATCCAGCGTTCCACCTTTTGGGTCGGCAGATCGATACAGCGGGCGATTGATTCGATTGAAAGTTCCATCTGATCCCTGTCCTCAGAATGAAATCAGGAAGGATAATGAGGAACGCGATGAGTTGCAAGGAAATTTTCCTTCAGATCGACCCGGACCATGGGCGTAGCCGACGTCGACCCCTATGTCGGCGGGCCGGTCGGCGGACCCGGATGTTTGGGAAGGGCGCTGTCGCCACCGGCGTTTTTGTAGGTGATGGTGACGTCTCTTTTGGGATAGGGGATTTCAATGCCCTCGGCGGCAAATCGTTCTTTCACCCTGTCGGTGATCGTGGAAATGGTATCCATTCGCCGGCGGGCATCGTTGATCCATACCCTCAGCTGCAGTTCAACCGATGACTCGCCGAAATGACGGACCACCACCTTGGGGGATGGGTCCTGCACCACCCAGTCGAGGGTCGAGGCTACTGCCAGGACGGCCGATTTAGCGCGGCCGATGTCCGCATCATAGCCGACGCCGATATTGATTCTCACGCGGATTCGTCCTCCGAGATGAGTGTAGTTCACAATGTCCCGTTTCATGATCTCGTTGTTTGGAATGATGACCACGATATTATCGGTGGTTTTGATTTTGGTGGCCCTCAACCCGATATCGACCACGTCCCCCCAGGAGGCACTGCCCTTGGGGGCACTCCATACCTCGATGCGGTCGCCGATCTCAAAAGGTCGGTCAATGATCAGCAGCACGCCGGCAATCAGATTGGACAGGGTGTCCTTGGCGGCAAAACCGATGGCGATACCGGCGACTCCGGCTCCGGCGATGAAAGGGATCACATTAATCCCCAGAATGTCGAGGGCGACCACGAGGGCCGCACCCACGATGATAACGCCTGAGAACCGGTGGAGCAGGTCAAAGACGATGTCATCGACTTTGTTTTCGGTTTTGACGGCAACCCTGGAGCGAAGGGTGTCCATGGCGGTATTCAAAAGACCGGTGAGCGGACCTGCAAGGACAAGGGCGGTGGCGGCCATCACCAGTTTCCCGAGCAGGGGAATGCCCGTAAGCCTTGCCATAGACCATCCGGTCAGGCCGACCAGCAGGATGTTGGCGGTCTTCCGGAGGAGCCGGAACAGGCCTGGCGATTCCCTGAAAAAGGGATAGGGTTTGAGCCGGTTGTGAATGGCACCCATGACCCATTTGGTCAGTTGCCATCCGATGGCGAAGCCCACGATGATCCCGCAGGCTATATAGATCTTCTGCCAGAAAGGCGACTGGATGCCGGGCAATCCCTCCAACCGGTTCATTAATAGACGGGTACCTTCCATAGATCTCTCCAGTAGGGTCAGCGGTGCTTCTCGATCGCGGTTACAGAGGGGTAAACCTACACCCATGGCGGAAAACCTTCAAGGGATCGCCATTCTCTTCGGGCCCAGAGCGTTTTGAGGCGCACGTCGTCATCCGTGGCGGTGATGCGCGCTTGACCACTGTTGTCTAATGATAGGAGAAAAGGACTAAGCAAAAGAGGCCGCCCGAACGCGGGCGGCCCCTCTGATCAATGATGACGTTGGTTTGGAAAGGAGCTGTCCCTCTGACTTACTGATCGTCCGCGGTAAAGCCGGCCTTCACGAATTCACGATTTAGGCGAGCAATGTTGACAATGGAAATCTCCTTCGGGCAGGCCGCCTCACACGCCCGATGGTTGCTGCAGTTGCCGAACCCTATCTGGTCCATGGTTTTCACCATGGCGAGGGCTCGAGTGGCCGCTTCGGGTCGGCCCTGGGGCAGAAGGGCCAATTGGGATACCTTGGCGCTGACAAACAACATGGCCGACGCATTGGGGCATGAGGCCACGCAGGCGCCGCAGCCGATGCAGGCAGCGGCGTCCATTGCCTTCTCCGCCACCTCTGCAGGGATCGGGATGGCATTGGCGTCCTGGGCCCCTCCGGCGTTGATTGAGACGTAGCCGCCGGCCTGGATAATGGTGTCGAAGGCACCGCGGTCCACCATGAGGTCCTTGATGACTTTGAATGCCCTGGCGCGGAAGGGTTCGACGGCAATCATATCGCCGTCGTTGAATTTTCTCATATGCAGCTGGCAGAGGGTCATGGCTTTGGCAGGACCATGGGGGATGCCGTTGACGACGCAGCCGCAGGTGCCGCAGATCCCTTCACGGCAATCGTTGTCGAACGCAATGGGGTCTTTGCTTTCCAGAATGAGATTTTCGTTGACGGTGTCGAGCATTTCAAGGAACGACATATGCGTGTCCACATCCCTCACGTGGATGGTCTCAAACCGCCCTTTGTCCCGGGCGCTCTTCTGGCGCCAGACCTTCAAGGTGATATTGATGGTGTCTCCCATGGTTACTTGTAGCTCCTTGTTGTCAGTTCGACATTCTCGAAAACCAGCGGCTCTTTGTGCATCTTGGGCGCGTTGTTGAATCCGGAATACTCCCATGCGGCCACGTGACAGAAGTTCTCATCATCCCGTTTGGCTTCGTTGTCCTCGGTCTGATGCTCCTCCCGGAAATGGCACCCACAGGATTCGTCCCGCCTCAGGGCGTCGAGAGCCATCATCTCTGCAAACTCGAGGTTGTCCGCCAGCCTTCCCGCCTTTTGGAGGCTCAGGTTGTAGGAATCGCCGGAGCCGGAAACCTTGACGTTCGTCCAGAATTCATCCCGAAGGGATTGAATGGCCTCGATCACTGTTTTGAGGCCCGTCTCGTTTCTGGCCATCCCCACGTAGTCCACCATCAGTTTGCCAAGCTGCCGGTGAATGTCCCGCTGGGTCCGTTTTCCGTTGATCGCCATGATCTTGCGGTCCCGCTCTAACGCTTCCCGGGTCGCGTCTTTGAAGGCCTGATGATCGTCGTTGATGTCCGATGGGCCGTTGTTGGCAATGAAAGGGCCGATGGTGTAGGGGATAACGAAGTACCCGTCCGCCAGCCCCTGCATGAGGGCGCTGGCACCCAGTCGATTGGCCCCATGGTCGGAAAAATTGCACTCACCGGTGGCAAAGAGACCGGGTATGGTGGTTTGGAGTTCATAGTCCACCCACAGGCCTCCCATGGTGTAGTGGGAAGCCGGATAGATCATCATCGGGGTTTCGTAAGGATTGTCGTCGGTGATA
Organism: uncultured Desulfobacteraceae bacterium; assembly: GCA_942491115.1. Taxonomy (GTDB): domain Bacteria; phylum Desulfobacterota; class Desulfobacteria; order Desulfobacterales; family UBA5852; genus CALNZV01. Next base: position 346,085 of record CALNZV010000008.1, on the reverse strand, counting down.
TTCTGGTACATGTCGAAAAGGTTGCCGTATTTTCGCTGAATGACGTCTTTCCCGTCCCTTTTGATGGCGTCGGCGAAATCCAGATAGACGGCATAGCCGGTTTGACCGACCCCTTTTGCGGCGTCACACTGCTCCTTGGCATTTCGGGAGGCGACATCCCGGGGGACCAGGTTGCCAAAGCTGGGATATTTGGCTTCGAGGAAATAGTCTCGATCCGCTTCGGGAATCTGGTTAGGGGGCCGGTTGTCCTCGGGATTTTTAGGCACCCAGACCCGGCCGTCGTTTCGCAGGCTTTCGCTCATCAGGGTCAGCTTGGCCTGATAGTCGCCTGAATGGGGGATGCAGGTGGGATGAATTTGGGTGAAGCACGGATTGGCGAATAAGGCGCCTTTCTTGTAGGCTTTGAACGAAGCCCCAACATTGCAGGAGTCGGCATTGGTGGACAGATAAAACACGGTACCGTAGCCGCCGGTCGCCAAAATGACGGCATCCGCGGCATGGGCCTCCATCTCGCCGGTAATCAGGTTGCGAACAATGATGCCCCGCGACCGGTCCCCGACGATGACCAGATCCACCATCTCCCGTCTCGTAAACAGTTTCACCTTTCCCGCCCCTATCTGCCGGGAAAGCGAACTGTAAGCACCCAGGAGCAGCTGCTGTCCGGTCTGTCCACGGGCATAGAACGTCCGCGATACCTGCGCGCCGCCGAAACTTCGGTTGGCCAGAAGCCCCCCGTACTCCCTGGCAAAGGGAACCCCCTGGGCGACGCACTGATCGATGATGCTGTTGCTGACCTGGGCCAGCCGGTAGACGTTGGCTTCCCGAGCCCGGAAGTCCCCCCCCTTGACGGTATCGTAAAACAGCCTCCAGATGCTGTCGCCGTCGTTGGGATAATTTTTCGCGGCATTGATGCCCCCCTGGGCGGCGATGCTGTGAGCCCGCCGGGGGGAATCCTGGATGCAGAAGGTCTTCACGTTGTAACCTAGTTCTGCCAATGTTGCGGAAGCCGCCCCTCCTGCCAGACCCGTCCCAACGACGATGATGGTGAATTTCCGTTTGTTGGCGGGATTGACCAGTTTGGCTTCAAAGCGGTAACGATCCCACTTGTCTTTCAGGGGGCCGCCGGGAATTTTAGAGTCCAGCTGCATTAGGGTCCTCCTTAGGCGATGAACGAGATGTAAATCGGTAAAAATCCGAAACCCAGCCCAAAGATCAGGCTAAGTAGAATGCCGGCGGCCATGATGGCGGGCATGTATTTCGAATGGTTGAATCCCAGGGTTTGGAAAAGACTCCAGAACCCGTGGCTGACATGAACCGCCACGATGATCATGGCCAGAATGTAGAGGCCCAAATGGATAGGATTTTGAAAGGAAGTGGAAACGATCTGGAAAATGGTGGTTCCGGTTTTGTCGGCGAAAGTAAAGTTGCTGAGGTGGAAGACGACGAACAGAAGGATGGCCAGGCCCGTGTATGGCATGGTGGCCGACCCCAGGGTTCTGCCGCCGGGGCTGTTGTACACATGGTAGCGCTGAGGCCTCGCCTTCAGGTTTTGAAGAAAGAGAATAAGCCCTACCAGAATGTGGACGATAAAAAGGGTGAGCATCACGGCTTCGGCCACTCGCAGCAGGGGGCCCAGGGCGTGGAGGTGCTCGGCGTAGCCGTTGAACGCATCGGCGCCACCGTAGATGGTCAGGTTGCCTGCCAGATGGGCCGCGAGAAATCCGATAAAGCTCAAGCCTGAGATGGCCATCATCAACTTCTTGCCGATAGAACTGCCCAGGGTTGTCGTCAACCAGCTCATACGTTCCCAATCTCCATTTTAGTAATTGGTTAAAGATTCAGGCGTCCCGAGGTCGGGCCGATTGCGCGCTTGGCTTGGGGGAAGGTAGATCAGTCCAGAGGAAACCATCGTCAATAAAGGCCGCATGAAAGAAACCCGAATGCCAAATGGGGGAAAGAAAATAAACAAGATTCAACATCTATTTGGATTGGTCCGGCCTGTCAACAAATTTTTGACGCCACCAGTGATCCCGGTCTGTTTCAAGGATGACATCGTAGAGTTGCCTTCCAATGGGCGTCCGGATCCGTTCTTTAAGGTTGGTGATCCAGGCATCAGGGGGGTGATAGCCTTTGTCCGACAGGTCCTTGAGTTCGAGGAGAAGAGACAGTTGATCGGCATCCCTGGCGAGCCGGGCTTCGGCCGTCTCCCCCTGGTTGAATTCCCGGATCATGGCCGCGATCTCCCCACCGAAAGGAAGGTCTACGGTCATGTCCGCCACGGCCTGTTCCTCATCCGCGGTGACATAAAACCGCTGCACGTAGTTGATGTCCCCGATTCGGGCTTCCGGCAAGTCATGGAAGAGGCACATAGTGATCACCTTATGGGCGTCCACGGATGGCTCGAGCCTGGATAGCACATAGGCCACCACGGAGGTGGTGTAGCTGTGGTCGGCCACGGATTCCCTTCCACAGCCTAAAAAACGGTAACCAGAGCGTTCGAGATCCTTCAGGCTTTTGGCTTCAAACAGCAAATCGGCGATGGCATTCATCAGGGCGATCTCCTTTTCAACAGAGTGACACCGACGGCCGGGCCGGGGGTGTGCAGACGAGGGAGTTAATAGGTACAGAGCCCCGGCGGGAAATGCAATGCCTTTGCCCGGCAGAGGCCGAGGGGGCAGCACCCGCCCGTTGGCCAGGCGATCTTGACAAATGCCGCCGGTTCACATACACCGTGATCAACTTTGACCGAATCCTCGGCGGAAGACGGCCGCAGGTCGCACCGCCCCAGGAAGCGGTTTTCTATTCCGGCAAGGGTCCTGGCACCCGTTACAATCGACACTTCCTATGCCAATTCCCCGGTTCTTTTCCCATGGAAGGCTTCAATCGCCGCTTGGTCTCATTTCCGTCGGCAGAACGCTAAGATGGCCCGTTGACCAATGGGCGAAAAACCCATTTTTCCGGAGAAACCCATGAATGCAAATCCCATAGACCTGATTTACATGATTTCAGGGGCGGGTCTTGTCGTGCAGTTGGTCCTGTTGTTGCTCGTATTGTTTTCGATCACCACCTGGGCGATCATTCTCATCAAGTTCCGATATATTCGTCGAGCCTTCAACGAATCCGCGGCTTTCATCGAATTTTTCTGGAAAAGCAGGGATTTGACCGATGCCTTTGCCCGGTCCAAGCAGCTCCAGGGGGCGCCCGTTGCACGGGTTTTCAGGGTCGGCTATCTTGAGCTCAGAAAGCTCAGCCAGCCGCCGATGGGTCAGGACGTCGGCCAGGGGGACGGCTCCCTGGCGACCCGCTCCGCGGGCGTGACGAATATCAAACGATCCCTCCGGCGTGCCATCAATACGGAAATGACCCGGATGACCCAGATGGTGCCCTTCCTGGCCACCACCGGAAACACGGCGCCGTTTATCGGGCTTTTCGGAACCGTGTGGGGGATCATGAACTCTTTCCACGGCATCGGACAGATGGGATCCGCCAGTCTCGCCGTCGTGGCGCCGGGCATCTCCGAAGCCCTCGTGGCCACTGCCGCCGGGCTGGCCGCCGCCATCCCAGCGGTCATTGCGTTCAATTTTTTCATGGGTAAAATTCGAACCCTGGACACTGAACTCCAGAGCTTTTCAGCCGATTTCCTCAATATCGTGGAGCGGGACATCCTCTCTCGAAGCGGAGGTGGAAGATGATGGCCGGGGGCCATGGCGACGGTTTCATGTCCGACATCAATGTGACCCCCTTTGTGGACGTCATGCTGGTGCTTCTGATTATATTCATGGTGACGGCGCCGATGATGGTGCAGGGGGTCAACGTGGATTTGCCCGAGGTGACGGCCAAACCCCTTGATTCCGAGCAAGAAAACCTCATCGTTTCCATCGATGCAGACGGCAAGCTATTCATCAACGATTTTCAGGTGTCCGGCGACGGCCTGACCCCCAAGCTGGAGGCGGTGCTTCAGGGCCAGAAAGATCCGGCCGTCTATCTCAAGGCGGACAAGACCATCCCCTACGGCGTGGTTGTCAGGGTGATGGCGGAAATCAAGGACGCGGGTGTTGAAAAGCTCGGAATGGTTACCCTTCCGGGGGATGAAGACGAAGCGGGCAGTGGGGGAAAAGACGGCAAGAAATGAGCCTCGGCAGACGGCATAACTCCGGCGCAATCCCCGGGAGAGACGAGGAACTCCGACTCACCATGTTGATGTTCGGTGTGTCGGCGCTTCTCCACGGGATCGCCTTTCTAACCCTTGCTTCCATGCCGGGGTTCGGCAACAGCCGCGACCTGGCCGGCAGCAGCATCATGGTGAGCCTTGTGTCCCTGCCTGGTCCCGGCGGCGGGGGGCCCGTTTCAGCCCCCGAGCCGGCCCCGGTCCCCGAGCCCACCCCGGCGCCCGAGCCGGAACCCGCCCCGGAGCCAGTGGTGCAGGAGGCGGTCTCAGTCCCCGAACCCGAGCCCGTGGCGGAGCCGGAGGTGTCCATCGCCGTCGAGAAACCGCCCCCGCCGGTGAAGACGTCCTTAAAAAAGAAGACCAAATCGGATAAGACCCTCAAGGTCAAGGAGGCGCCCGTGAAAAAGGCGGCTCCCGCGGTCAAGCCCGCGCCCAAGCCCGCGGAACGATCCTCGTCGGTGACCAGCGCCATTGCGGCCATGAAGAACCGTGTCGCCGCCGATGAGGCCGGCGGAGGGGGGGGATCCGGCGGCGGACCGGGGGGCGCGACACTGATCGACATCTACCATGCCGATATCGCGATCACCGTCCAACGCAATTGGGCCTTTCCCCAGCAGCTGGCGGGGGCCAGCAAGAACCTCAAGGCTCAAGTCATCTTCAAAGTCCTGCCCAACGGACAGATCACCGACATCGAATTCCACAAAAAATCCGGCAACCGTCACCTCGACGATTCCGCCCGGAAGGCCATCCTGAAGTCCACTCCCCTGGCGCCTTTTCCCAGGGGGATCCGTCAGCGGTATCTGGAAGTGGGCCTCACATTTACGCCGACCGGAATCCGTTGATCAGTCGGGATGTCGACTGCCAGACGGTCAAGGCCGACCCGGCAGTCTCCGGTGGACCGATTGATTTGAAACCAGTGAAAAAGGGATGTGATCCATGATAGGGATTCGGACCGTGCGTATGTTGTCCCTGATAACGGCGTTCTGCTGGCTGGCGGCTTCTGCGACGGCGGCCGACGTCAAATTTATCGAAATCAACCCGTTCCTTCGAAAGGTGCCTCTGGCCATTCCGGATTTTAAACCCCAGGCTCCCGGAGAGGCCACCGCGTCCATGGCGGTCGAGGCCCTCAAGGTCATGGAGGAGTCCCTCCTTTTCACCGGCTACTTTTCCCTGGTCGACCGGGGCGCTTTTCTAGAAAATCCGAAGGACACCGGCATCGATCCGAAAAGCATCAACTACCGAAACTGGTCGGTCATCGGCACCGAACTGCTGATCACGGCGGGGCTGAGCGTTTCCGGAGAGACGGTGGAGATGGAGTTCCGGCTCTACGATACGGTAGCCAGCAAATATGCCACCGGGAAGCGCTACCGGGGCAACATCAAAGACTACCGGCGGATGGTTAACAAGTTCTGCGGCGAGGTGGTGTTTTTCCTGACGGGAAACTATGGATTCTTCAACAGCGAGATCGCCTTTGTGTCCACCGGTTCGGGCAACAAGGAAATCTACATCAGCGAGTTCGACGGCAGAAACCCCAGGCAGTTCACCCGGACCGGAAACATCACCCTGTCGCCCGCCTGGTCCCCTGACGGCAACTGGATGGCCTACACGGCCTACGGAAGCGACCGTCCCTATATTTACATCAAGCACCGAAAACACAAGCAGGGGTATGCCGTCAAAAACAAGGGGTTGAACATCACGCCGGCCTGGCTGCCCACGACGGTGACTTCTTCTCCTTTGGAAGAAATGAGATTGGCGGCAACCCTCTCGTTTTCTGGAGATCAGGAAATTTACCTGTTGACGGGAAAAGGGAAAATCATTAAAAGGTTAACCAAAAGTTGGGGGAGCGATGTCTCCCCAACATGGTCGCCTGACGGCAAGAAAATGGCGTTTGTCTCCAGTCGATCGGGAAATCCCCAAGTCTACATCAAGGTGGTATCGTCTGGGGCGGTTTCCCGACTAACGTTTGAGGGGCGCTACAACACCCAGCCCAGTTGGTCGCCTTCCGGAGAAAAAATTGCATACACGGCGATGGAGAACGGGCTGAACAACATCGTGGTCATCGATGTCGACGGCGGCAATTTGCTTCAGTTGACACGGAACACCGGTAACAACGAATCGCCGTCCTGGTCACCGGACGGCAGTCTTATTGCATTCAGTTCGACGCGAGAAGGTCCGTCCAGAATCCATGTCATGACAAGCTTCGGAACGGACCAGCGGCGGTTGTTCGCTTTGCCCGGCGAGCAATCCAACCCAAAGTGGTCACCCAATTTGGCAGCATTTTAGTGCGACATTCATTACCCGGCTTTTGAAAGGAGGAAAGATGCATAGGAAAATATGGATTTGTCTTGCGCTGATTCTGATGGTTCCGGGATTACTGTTGTCGGTGTCCTGCTCCAAAAAAACGGCAGCCGACAGTGATACGGCCATGAAGACAGCGCCCCCCCAAACCGACACCGACGCCGACGCCCAAAAGCGAGCGATGGAAGAGGCCCGTCTTGCTGCTGAACAGCGGGCCCAGGAACAGGCTCGAAACCAGTTTCTTCGCGAGCATGTGTACTTCGAATTCGACAGCGCGACACTGAGCCCCGTTGCTCAGGATGTCCTGCGCCAGAAAGCCGAATTCATGCGGGACAACCCGACGGTAGGGGTCACCGTTGAAGGCCACTGCGATGAGAGGGGAACCAACGAATACAACCTTGCCCTTGGCGAACGTCGCGCTGAAAGCGTCAAGTCATACATGGTGGACCTCGGTATCGCGTCCAACCGGATGACCGCGATCAGCTATGGGGAAGAACGACCAGTGGATACGGGTCACACGGAAGAAGCATGGGCAAAGAACCGGCGGGCCCAATTCGGTATCAACTAAGTCAGGCATCGCCCCGAAGCGGGGGATATCTCTTGGTTCCGATTGCCGGTAACCCATTGTAAACGCAATGCCCGCCTCAATGGCGGGCATCTTTTTTTACCGCCATCGATTTTCTCAACGGCCGAAAACGCGAAGCCCAACCGGATCGCCGTCGATACCGGCATCCGTCGCCAAAAGGGGACATGAACATGAAACCCATTTTGATGCTTTGCTGCCTGGTATGGGTTTGGGTCGCAGGGTGCGCGCTCCAGCAGGATGTCGTCACACTGGATAATCGAACCCTTCGATTGGAACGCCAACTGTCGGATATGAACGACATCCTTTCCCGCCTGGACTCCGGGCTCGAAAACAAGACCAAAAGCGAAGAGAACCTGCGAAGCCAGAGTGCGGACATTCGCGCATCCATGGGCCGAATGACCGAACAGATCCAGGAGATCAGAGGCAAGGTAGAGACAACGGACTATCAATTGAACCGCCAGCTGACAGTCGTCGAAGAGACCATTGCCCGGTTGGACGGCCGTCTGGCGACACTCGAGGCTTATCTCAATATCACCGAGAAGTCCTCCCGGCCGTCAGCGCCGTCGCCGACGCCCGCACCGGCGGCCAAACCACTCAGCGAGGCCGAGGGCCTCTACACCAAGGGATTGAAGTATTTTGACGAGGGAAAGTTCGTCGAATCCCGGCAGACCTTCGCCGACTACCTCAAAAAGTTTCCCAAATCAGCCCAGGCGGACAATGCCCAGTTCTGGATCGCCGAAACCTACTACCGGGAGCAGTGGCTCGAAAAGGCGATCCTGGAGTACCAGAAGGTCATCGAAGCCTACCCAAAGGGCAATAAGGTACCCGCATCCTTGTTGAAGCAGGCCATGGCCTTCTCGGACCTGGGCGACAAGGCCAATGCCAAGCTGATTCTTCAGGAACTGATCGGCAAATACCCGAAATCCAGCGAAGCCGCTGTCGCTGCTGAAAAAATCAAGCAGCTATAGGTGTCGTGGCGGTTCGGGCCCATGCCCGGGTTACTCAAAGGAAACCAAACGATGCCCATCACTGCCGGTCGACCCTCCTTTCCAACACCGACGATCACATCCGCTGCCGACGGCTGCCGGGGTGTCCACCGGTGAAGGGCGTCGTTCGGATCGTCGGTATCGATCCCGGACTGGCGGAGACCGGCATCGGCATCCTCAGCGGTGACGGGTGCCGGGTCGACCACTTTGCCTATGGCAGTATTTCAACCTCCCCGGAGGCGACAATCCCAGACCGCTTGGAAACCATCTATTCCAAGCTAATGGGGGTCCTTAACCGGGAGCACCCGGATCTCATGGTGGTGGAGGACGTTTTTTCTCTGGATGCCTACCCCAAGTCCGGCATTCTGCTGGGCAAGGTGACCGGCGTCCTCCTGTTGGCCGGCAGTCATGCGAGGGTGCCCATGGCCGAGATACCGGTCAGGGAGGCCAAGCACGTATTGACCGGCAACGGCAACGCCTCTAAGATGCAACTTGAAAAAGCCGTTCGGAACCAGTTGGGGGCGGAAACACCCATCCGGCCGTATCATGCGTCAGACGCATTAGGCCTGGCCCTGATCGGTCTCTATCGCTATGGGCAGCTGATCGGTCGAACCGGCGGCCCCGCCCGTGTTCAGGCCGGTTGTGCCGGCAGCGAAAGCGAGAGCGCCAGTTGATCGGCTACATTGAAGGCAAACTGAAAAAAAAAGACGACGATCGGATCCTGGTGCTCGCGGGTCAGATCGGCTATGAGATTCTTCTGCCATCCATCGTGGCGGATACGTTTCAGGGGAAGGAGATCGGGGAGGCGGTCGCGCTTCATATCTACTTCCAGCAAACGGAGCGTCAACCGCGCCCCGTTTTGATCGGATTCAACCTGGAAGCCGAGAAAGACTTTTTTCAGCATTTCTTGACCGTCGAGGATATCGGCCCCATCAAAGCGGCCAAAGCCCTCACCATCCCCATTCGGGACATCGCCCGGGCTATCGAGACCGGTGATCTGACCGTCCTTCGCCAGCTCAAGGGGATCGGGAACCGGACCGCGCAGAAAATTGTGGCCTCCCTTGCCGGCAAGGTGGAGAAATTCGCCCTGATTCGAAAGGCCGATGACCAGCGCTCGACCGGGGTCGTCGGTGATGTCGCCCAGCAGGTGATCGACGTCCTGACCCGGCAGCTCGGGCACTCGGGAGTCGACGCCAAACGGATGGTCAGGGAGGCCATGGCCCGAAACAGCTGCATATCTTCTCCAGAGGCGCTTTTTGACGAAATCTACCGGGGTGAAGAGAACCCATGAACGACGATGTATTCACCTTTTCTTCCGATCCCAAGGGGATTCTGGCGGCCGGCAACACACCGGCGGATCTGGATGCCGATCTGTTGTCCCTCAGGCCTGAGCGGCTAAACGACTATGTCGGTCAGGAGCGGATCGTCGAGGCATTGACGATCGCTATCGAAGCGGCCCGGATGAGGGAAGAGCCCATGGATCACGTGCTATTCCACGGACCTCCCGGTCTCGGCAAGACCACACTGGCCCACATCATCGCCAACGAAACCGGGGGAAACCTGACCGTCACCTCGGGACCGGCCCTCGAGAAGGGCGGTGATCTGGTGGGTATGCTGACCCACCTCGAAGAGGGCGATATTCTATTTGTGGATGAGATCCATCGCATTCCCAAAACGGTGGAGGAGTTTCTCTACCCGGCAATGGAAGATTTTGCCATTGATTTCGTTTTCGACAAAGGGATTCACGCCCGAAGCCATCGGTATCGTCTCAAGCGGTTCTGCCTGGTGGGGGCCACGACCCGCGTCGGCCTTCTATCGGCACCCTTGAGGGACCGGTTCGGCATCTTCCGCAGCCTGGATTTCTACAGCGACGGCGACCTGGTGCGAATTACCCGTCGATCGGCGTCGATCCTGGAGGTGCCCGTCGACAGTGTCGGTGCCGCCGAGCTGGCCAGACGCTCCCGGGGGACGCCTCGCATCGTGAATCGTTTGTTGAAACGGGTTCGGGATTATGCCCAGGTCCGCGGGGATGGGGCGATCAATCGGGAAACGGTGGAGGCGGCCTTGACCCTGGAAGGCGTCGATGACATGGGGCTGACGAAGCTTGACCGCCGGTACCTCCGAACCATTATCGAATTCTACCGCGGCGGTCCGGTGGGTATCGAAGCCATTGCCGCCACCCTTCAGGAGGAATCCGACACCCTGGTCGATGTGGTGGAGCCCTATCTGCTCAAGATCGGACTGTTGATGCGTACGTCATCCGGGAGAAAGGCCTCGGAGGCCGCTTTCCGCCATTTGGGGTATCCCATCCAGGAGCAGATGTTCTGATCGCGGGGGAAAGGGTTCGCTTATGGCAGTGGTCGTCACCCTGCTGACGGATTTCGGCCTCCAGGACGAATACGCCGGTGTCATGAAGGGCGTTATCCTCAGCCGGAGCCCAGACGCCCTCATCGTCGACATCTCCCACAGCATCCCCCCCCAGGATATTCTGGGCGCCGCCCTGATGCTTGACGCCGCCTATGGCTATTTCCCGGAGGGGTCGATTCACGTTGTGGTCGTTGATCCGGGGGTCGGTACCCCGAGAGATATTCTTTTCGCCCAGGTCGGGGGGCACCGGTTCCTCGCACCCGATAACGGGGTTTTGACGGCGGTGTTGGATCACCACCCACCCCGGTGTGTTCGGCGCCTCACACGAACGGATCTCTTTTTACCGGGGGCTGCCTTTCACACTTTCCATGGCCGGGATCGATTTTCTCCGGTGGCGTCGTTTCTTGCCGGCGGGGGAGAGGCCCATTACTTGGGGCCCGAATGCGACTACCGCGAACGGGTTCGAATTCGATTGCCGGCCCCCGTTGAACGGGCCGACGGCCTCATCATGGGCGAGATCACCGGCATCGACCGGTTTGGCAATCTCATCACCAACATCCCCTGGCGGATGATGTCCGGTCCTTCGGAGGGACCCTGTCGGCATGGGGTGATCTCGATTGGTGACGGCCGTCGTGAAATCAGGGGCATCTCGAAGACATACGGGAGTGTCGCCCCCGGGGAATGGGTCGCCGTCGTGGGCAGTCGCGGAATGATCGAGGTGGCTGTCAACGGTGCCAGCGCTGCCGGTCTCAGCGGCACCGCCGTGGGCGATCCCGTGTGCATTCGCTGTCGTCAATCCGGAAAGTCCGCCCCCTCGGTGCGGTGATCGTCCATGGAATAACCAGGAGATACGCCAATGGTAAAGCGCCGATCCTCCAACCCTCATAGTGGAAAAGACCCCCATTCGACGGTTCTATTGGTGGACAGCCGTGGCAAAGTGCGGACCGTTAGCAACTTTGGTCGCCGGATGATGGTGATGACCTGGTTGATCGCTCTGTCCTTGCTGCTGTGCGGGGTCATGGCCTTTTTTTATGCGCGCATTCACGGGGAAAACAATCGCTTGAAGGCCGATGTGGCCGATCTTCAGAATCGCCTGGAGAAGGCCACTATGGACAAAGAGCTGCTGATGGCCAGAGTCGTGATTGCCGAATCGACAACCGCCAAGCCTGCCGCGGAATCCATCGCCGCCGCCGCAGCGCCCAAGGAGAAAGCGGCTCCGGTGGTCGAGCCCGACAAGCCCGTATCGAAGCCGCAGCCGGAACCGGAATCCAAGCCGATAGAGACCGCTAAAGCCGAGACTCCTCCCAAGCTTGCCGTGGAGGTGGGTAATTTCGAGGCCCGATATCGAAAAGACCGATCCAGGATCGAGGTGACGTACTCCCTTAAAAACAAGGGCTCCACCAAGGCTGAAGGCCGCTCCGTTGCCGTTTTGAGCACCGATGGAACCGGCAGCGACCGTTTGATTTCGATTCCCCGGGTTTGGCTCGAGAACGGTCGGCCCCAAGGCAACCGGGGGCGGCGGTTTTCCATTCGGAGTTTTATGAGGGTGAATTTGGATCGGGAAGTGGAAGCTGCCGGGGCCCGAATCACTCAGGCCGAAGTTTTTGTTTTTTCAGAGAACGGCGAACTGCTGGCCCAGAAGCGCTTTCCGGTGGCATTGACCCTACCGAACAAAGAGCCTGTCGTACTTCCGAAAGCGCCCCCAAAACCGGATCCGGAATCGGCGGCTAAGCCGGCGCCGCCAGCACCCCTCGTATCGGAACCAGAACCTTCCGGCTCCCTGCAAACCCTGGGAATCGACACCGAGGCGCCGGTGTCATTGCCCGTCACCGGTTCCTCACGGTTGAGTCCTTCGGACCCCCCTCCCGGCGAATCGCCCAGTGACGAGAAGGAAAGCCCGCTGCAGCCTTAGGAGGACAGCCGTGTCGAAACCACAGCATATTTCGATCATCGACGTTGGATTTACCGTCGAGGGCCGCATCTCGTTCGTTGGCTCACTTCTGGTTCGAGGAACGTTCAGCGGGACACTTGAGGGTGACACCGTTACCATCGCCGAGGACGGCGAGGTGGCCGCCGACGTGTCCGTTGCCGGCATGACCATCGGTGGCCGATTCGATGGCGATCTTCGGGTCAGGGACGAATTGGTGATCCTTCCTGGTGGACAATGTGCCGGAAGGATCGAGTGCGGGTCCCTGGTGATGCAGGAAGGGGGGATATTGAACGCCCAGGTCCGGTTTCTTGACAGAAAGGACGCCCCGAAAGTCAAAGCCCTTTCAGCGCCGGACAAGACCCCCATCGAGCTTTAAACCGATCTTCGAGACCTCGGGGCGCTGCAACCGAACCGGAACGCGGCTGCAACCGGATAGTGGTCCGATGGATGGCGGCCTCCGAAGGTGTCTGTCACCACTTTGCAGGAAACCGTTTCGAGGAGGCCACGGTAAAGCATCCAGTCGATATGGCCCTGTCCCCGGCTGTGGCCGAACCCGTGGAAGGTATCCGGATAGGGCGGCGAGAAGGGGTTTTTAAACCCGTGGGGGGGCCCGGTTAGGAGACGATAACCGGCCGACCCTGGCCTTGAATTGAAATCGCCGGCCAAGACCATGGGTTCGGTCGCCGGAACCCTGCCAATCCGATCCAGAATGACCATGAGGCCTGCTTCTTGGGCCTCGGAGCTGAAATCCAGATGGGTGGTCGCCACGGTGAGCCGGTGGGAGCCCGATGCAAGGCGGCCCACTGTACACTGGCGAGGCCAACGGCTCTCCGGCAGGCGGCTAGGGATGTCCGGGGTGGGGCTGAGGTAGAAATGATCGTGGGCCGTCAGCCGCCATCGGGGACTGAAAAGGATCAGGTTGTTCTGCCAGAAATCGGGGGCCGGCCGGCGGCGGCCGATGCCGTGGAAATCGGGGAGAAGGGTTTCGATGAAATCCCCTTGAAAGTCATTGGCCTCCTGGAAGGTGTAGACGTCTGCCGGGTGTTGGTGGAGGAGGGTTTTCAGAGCCTCCTTCCGGAGCGTCCAGCTATTGGGGCCGTCGTCGGCAAGGCCGAACCTGAGGTTCAGGGTTAGCAGGCGGACCCTCAAGCCTGTGACTCCGGAGGGGCACCGTCGGCTTCGAACTGGCGAATAATGGCCGCCGGGCATTGGGGCACGTCGTCAAAAGCCTTGAATGTCAGATCCGTTGCAACCAGTCCTAAAGCCGAGCGCACGGCATCGAAAATCTCCAGGTAGTTGGCCAGAATGCGGCCATGCCAGGGGAGGCCAAGCCGCTCGGCCACCTGTCGGATCGATGGTTTCGATCCCTCGATTTCCAGGAAATGGCCGTATGGCAGTTCATCGACGCATAGCAGGGTGTCTCCGAGGCTGAAAGTTTCCCGCCATTTTTCATATACCTGAACCCGTTGAAAGCCCAATTGGTTGAGGAGTCGATCCATCGTCTCGAAGTCGGACACCTCAACCTCCAACTCCTGGAGCACCTTGAACTGCGGGTCGTCGGCGGCAGACGGGGTTTTGACGGTCAGTCGGATGGAGCGGTCCCGGCGCAGCCTCAAGAGCATCCGTCGTTTCGCCAGAGAGCCTTCGGGGTCGTCATAACGGTAGTTGATCTCGAAACCGCGGCCATGGGAGAGGGCACCGAGGGCCGCCACCTCCCCGCGCAAGGAAACCGGATTCTCAACCCTGAATTTAACCTCGATTTCAACCGGATCGGTCATTTATCCTCCACCGTCAGTGAGTGATTCCTTCTCGGGGGCGGTCAGCTGACGCGTTGTAACCGAATGCATTATCCTCATTTTTACTTGACAGGCAAATGGATTTTCATTAATAGTCCCTGATTCTGTATACCAATTGGGAGTGAGAACCGTGAAGAAATACACCTACAGCGCAAAACGATCGGATAATGCCGGCAACTGGTGTGTGGTGGACGCCGAAGACGCCGTCCTGGGAAGACTGGCCACCACCATCGCCTCCAGGCTTCGTGGCAAGCACAGTCCTCTGTATACTCCCCATGCCGACATGGGCGATTGGGTGGTGGTGATCAACGCCGACAAGGTGAAGCTTACCGGGAGAAAGTGGGACCAGAAGACCTACTATCGTCACAGCGGCTACGTTGGCGGGATCAAAGCCATCACTGCAAAGAAACTCATGGAGAAACGGCCGGAGGACTTGATCCGATTTGCCGTAAAGGGCATGCTGCCCAAAAACCGTTTGGGACGGAAACTGTTCAAAAAACTCAAGGTCTACACCGGCGGTGAGCATCCCCATGCCGCCCAGCAGCCGGATGTGATCAGCTTCGGATAACCCACTGTGCCGCCGCAGCGGCCAGGACAGGATTTAGGGAAAAGATGACTCAGGAGAACACGTTTTACGCCACCGGCAAACGAAAGAGCGCCGTTGCCAGAACCTGGCTGGTTCCTGGCAGTGGGTCCATAACCGTCAACGACCGCCCCCTCGATGACTACTTCACCGTGGAAGCATCGAGGACCAACCTGCTCGAACCCTTTCGCCTCACCAACACCTCGGGGCAATTCGATGTCAAGGTGAGGGTGCGGGGCGGCGGCATCAACGGACAGGCTAATGCCGTCCGCCACGGGATCACCAAGGCCCTGATCCTGGTCAATGCGGATTTCAGAGCACCTCTGAAAAAAGCCGGTTTCGTCAAAAGAGATCCCCGGGTCAAGGAACGTAAGAAATACGGTCAGCGCGGCGCCAGAGCCCGCTTTCAGTTTTCCAAGCGGTAATGCCCTTCCTGACATCATCGAACGTCAACCAGGAGCGATCCCCATCCGAAGGGGCGCTCCTGGTTTGGTTTACCCCTCCCGCCACTCATCGATACCGACGTCGATTCCCTCCTTTTTGCTTGAGTTGTATTTCCAATTGTTTTCTAAATCCTCTGTGAATGAATGGATCTCCCTTTTTTTGAGATTGTTTTATCTATATAACATATTGAATTTATAGTTTATAAATAAAATTTAAAAAAAAATAAATTTTCGGTTGACAAGGACGCGCTTTCTTGACAAAAAAAGTCGGGAAATATCCCGACAAATTTAGTCGAGAAAGCCTTATGTTTATCACCCAGAAAAACCAATATGCCCTCAAGGCCGTCGTCGAATTGGCAAAACACATGGGAGCTGGGCCCATTAAGATATCGGAAATTGCCAAGGCCCAGTCCATCCCCATGCGGTTTCTCGAGGTGATTCTCGGACAGCTCAAGGGCAGTGGATTTATCGAGTCAAAGCGGGGGTATACCGGTGGCTACTTCCTACTTAAGCCCCCGGGGGAGATCACCGTGGGCCATGTAATTCGGTTCATGCAGACCGGCTTGCCCCAGGGGAACGGATGCCACAAGTGCGTTACCGACGACAGCGAGTGTCCCTTCGATTCCGACTGTGCCTTCGGCAATATGTGGGAGCGTGTCAACCGGGCTGTCTTCGGTATTTTCGACGAAACGACGATCAAGGATCTGCTCGAAAGCGATAATGCGGCCAAAAGAAGCTGAAACGACTTTCTGAATATCTTGAACCCTAACAAGGACGTTGGAGATGGAGAGAGGAAACAGGTTGTTGAAGTGGACAGGGATGATTTCAGCTGTTGCCGCCGTCCTGTTGATCGGCGCAGGGGTTTACGGGGTGACACCGCCGGACGACACCGACCTCAACCAACGGTCGGATATCGTTGTCATCGACTCCATGAGTCGGTTTGGACGACTGGAGCGGCCTCCGGTTCTGTTTCTGCATGATCAGCATACCAAGGCGGTTACAGAGGCTGGGAAGGATTGTTCGGCCTGCCACATGAAGGACGACAAGGGCCGCATGTCCTTAAAATACCAGCGCCTGGAGGACACCGGGAAGGACGAGGTGATGACCGTCTACCATGACAACTGCATCGCCTGTCACACGGACATCCAGGCCTCCGGCAACAAGAGCGGTCCGGTGACCTGCGGGGGGTGCCACGCCAAAGCGCCGGGCATTGCGTCTTCCTGGCAGCCTATCGGCTTGGACAAATCCCTCCACTACCGGCATGTAAAAGCCGCCAAGGCCGAGGACAAAGACTGCGGGCTCTGCCATCACGCCTACAACGAGCAGACCAAGAAACTGTTCTACGACAAGGGCCAAGAAGGCTCCTGCCGGTATTGCCACAAGGAGATGACCGAGGAGAACCGCGTGTCCCTCAGGGAGGCCGCCCACATGGGGTGCGTGTCCTGTCACCAGGACACCCTGGCCAAGAAAAAGGATGCCGGTCCTGTCAACTGCGGCGGCTGTCACGATGCCGAGGCACAACTGGCCATCGCGGTGGTCGAGAATGTACCCCGGATGGAGCGGAATCAGCCCAACGCCGTCTTCGTCAAGGCCGCAAAGGATGTCGATCTGTCCCTCACGCCGAAACCCCTTCGGATGAATGCCGTGCCCTTCGACCATAAGGCACATGAAGGATACAGCGACACGTGCATCTCCTGCCATCATGCCAGCCTCGCCTCCTGCAACGACTGCCACACCCTCCAGGGGAACAAGGACGGCGGCTTCGTAAAGCTTGCTGAATCCATGCACCTGATCGGCGACAATGCCAGCTGCGTCGGATGCCACGCCAAGGTTCAGCAGACGGCCGACTGCGCCGGCTGCCATGCCTTCATGGAAACGTCCGTGCAGCAGCAGAGCGATGCCACCTGCCGTCAGTGCCATATGGAGGGGGCCCCGGCTGCTGGTGATCTGACCGGAGCGGAGTCGGAGAAAATGGTCGCCGCCATGCTCCTGGCCTCCCGGACGGAACAGAAGGGGACCTATCCCGAGGTCGATATCCCCGACAAGGTGGCCATCAACCGGCTGTCGATGCCCGAAACCGTAAAAATCGGCCAATTGTCCGACAAGTACGATGCGGTGGAGATGCCCCACCGGAAAATGGTCAAGACGATCGTCGACCGGATCAGCGACAGCAAACTGGCAGCCCATTTTCATCCCGATCCGGGGACCATCTGCCAGGGATGCCATCACCACGCGCCGGTATCAAAGACCCCTTCCCAGTGCATCAGCTGCCATGGGAAGCCTTTCGACGAGAAGAACCTCAACGCGCCGGGGCTTCTGGGTGCCTACCATCGCCAATGCATGGGGTGCCACGAGCAGATGGGGCTTGAAAAAAACAACGAATGCTCCGCATGCCACAAGGACAAACAATAACCACCAATGGTTGACAATTTGCTGAGGGAACGATCATGACCATTTCACGGAGAAAATTTCTAGGATGGATCGGCGCAGCCGGCATGGGGGTTACCTTGGGGAGGTCGGCCCACGGGGCGACCAACCAGGATTTCAAGGGGTATCCCAACAGCCTTGCGGTGCTCCATGACGCCAGCCTCTGCGTCGGATGTCGCTCCTGCGAATCGGCCTGCAACAGCGTCAACGAGCTGCCGCCCCCGGAGAAGCCCTTCAAGGACCTGTCGGTTCTCGACGAAAAGCGGAGAACCACATCCAAAGCCTACACGGTGGTGAACCGCTACGACGGTGTCGGGGACAAGGGGTCGCCGGTCTTCCGGAAAAACCAGTGCAGCCACTGCCTGGAGCCGGCTTGTGCCTCGGCCTGCTTCGTCAGCGCTTTCACCAAAACGCCCGAAGGAGCCGTGGTCTACGATGCATCGGTCTGTGTGGGATGCCGCTACTGCATGGTGGCCTGCCCCTTCGAGATCCCCACCTACGAATACGACAAGGCCCTGACGCCCCGCATCATGAAGTGCACCATGTGCTACGAGCCCAGGGTGTCCAAGGGCATGCTTCCCGGCTGCGTGGAATCCTGCCCCACCGAAGCCCTGAGCTTCGGCACCCGGGAGAACATGCTCAAAGTCGCCCGGGATCGGATCCTAAAATACCCGGGCCGCTACATCGACCACATCTATGGGGAACACGAGATGGGCGGCACCTCCTGGCTCACCATTTCCCAGGTGCCCTTCAGCGAGTTGGGTCTCCGGGAGGATCTGGGAACCACGCCGGCGCCGAAGTTCACCTCGGGCGCCCTCGGCGCCGTTCCCATCGTGGTGGGCCTTTGGCCGGTTCTTTTGACCGGCATCTACGCCGTCAGTCAGCGAAAAGACAAGGTTGCCGCCGAGGAGCAAGACCATGCGGTCGCCGAGGCCCTTGCCAGTGCCAAGGCAGAGGCGGATGCGGCCATGGCCAAGGCCAAGGAGAACGCTGAAAAAGCCAAAGAAAAAGCCGTCGAAAAAGCCGTGAAGGACGCGTTGGAGGAAGCGGCGAAAAAGGCAGAGGAAGAGGCGGCCGCCAAGCAAGCCGAAGCGGTTGCCGAGGATGATGCCTCGACACCTCAAGCCGAAGCCGTAGCCGAGGAAGATGCGGCAGCACCTCAAACGGAAGACGGTGCGGTTGAAACACCGGCCGAAACGAAAACGGAGGAGGAGTCCTGATGTCCGAGACCAGAACCACTGAAAGCGGCACCCTCTTCACCCCCTTTAATATTGTGGCCGGTATCATCGTCCTGGTCGGCGGCGTGCTGACCATCCTCCGGTTCACCAAGGGGCTCGGGGCCGTGACCAACTTGTCAGATTACAACCCTTGGGGGCTGTGGATCGGTTTCGACCTTCTCGTCGGTGTCGCCCTGGCCGCCGGAGGGTATGTCACATCGGCCGCCTGCTACATATTCGGTCTGAAACGGTTTCATTCCGCTGTCCGCCCCGCCATCCTGACCGGATTTCTGGGGTATGCCTTGGTCGTATTCGCCCTTCACTACGATGTGGGCCGGCCCTGGCGGCTTCCCTATCCCTTCATTGTCCAGCAGGGGACCACATCGCTCCTGTTCGAAGTGGGCGCCTGCGTGGCCCTTTACCTGAGCGTTCTTTTCCTGGAATCGACGCCGGCCGCGCTGGAATGGCTGGGCTTCAAGAAAGCCCGTGCCATCGTGGTCAGACTGACCCTGGTGCTGACGATCTTCGGCGTGGTCCTCTCCACCCTTCACCAGTCTTCCCTGGGGGCCCTCTACCTGATCGCGCCGTCCAAGCTTCACCCCTTATGGTATTCGGGGTATCTCCCGGTCTATTTCTTCATCTCAAGCATCATTGCCGGCCTATCCATGGTCATATTCGAGGGAACCCTTGCCCATAAATTTTTTCACCACAAGATGGATGAGACCCATCTGAGAGAAGCCAACGGCGTGGTCCTTGGATTCGGGAAAGCGGCCTCTTTTATCCTGGCGGGGTATTTTGTCATTAAGATCATCGGGCTTTCCGTGGACAACAACTGGCACTACCTGACCACGGGATGGGGGGCCTGGTTCCTGGTCGAACTCCTGGGGTTTGTGGTCCTGCCCAGCCTGCTATATGCCATCGGGGTACGGGAGAAGAACCTCAAGCTGATCCGGTGGACGTCGGTCCTGGCGGTCCTGGGCATCGTCGTCAACCGCCTCAATGTCTCCCTGGTGGCCTTCAACTACCATCTGCCGGCCAGTGAGCGGTATTTTCCCCACTGGATGGAGATCATGACGTCCGTCTTTATTGTCACCATCGGGGTTCTGGTATACCGTTTCATCGTTAGCCGGATGCCCATCATGTACGAACATCCCGAGTATGCGGGGGAACACTAATCAAGAGGACGAACCCATGGAACCCATTTACACCCTTCAGGAGTTCATGTTGTACACCAAAAGCATCACCTACCTTGTCGTGATCGGTGCGCTGATTGCTTTTCCGGCCTATTGGTTGTTCTTGACGGATCGGGACGAAAAGAAATACCGTAACGATGAATAGGAGAGCCGGTTCCGAACCTCGGGTTGCGGAATGGCGGAATTGCTGAACAGGAGAGACCCATGTACGAATTTGTCACTGGACCGCTGGCGTGGCTGTCGTTTATCGTTTTTTTCGTTGGTGTGGCCGTAAGGACCGTCTATTACGTCCGGGGGCTGGACTGGAAGCTCGATCGGGTGGCCTACAAAGAGCATTTTTCCTTTGGGTTAAAAGGGGCCCTCCGATCCATTTTTTATTGGCTCCTGCCCTTCGGTACCCATAGCTGGCGCTTTTATCCCTTTTTCACCGTATTGGTTTTCGTGTTTCATATCGGCCTTTTGGTGACCCCCATTTTTCTGATAGGTCACAACGTGCTGCTTCAGGAACGCTTCGGCTTCAGTCTGTGGACCCTGTCGGAGGGGACCGCGGATTTCCTGACCATTGCCATGCTCGTCGCGGCGACGCTGATCGTCATCCGCCGAAACGCCCTTCCCGAGGTCCGGATTCTGACCAAGCCCTATGACTACTTCGTGCTGGCCATTGCGGTTGCCCCATTCCTGACGGGGTTCATTGCCCATCAGCAGATCGGGAACTACCAGTTCTGGCTCATCCTGCACATCCTGTGTGGTGAAATCTTTCTGGTCGCCATACCGCTGACGAAGCTGTCCCATTTCATCATGTTTTTCCTGTCCCGCGCCCAAATTGGGATGGATTACGGCATCAAACGCGGTGGCATGAAGGGCAAAGGGATGGCCTGGTAATTTCAACCGTTAACCTTTAGCTATCATAGGAATCTCGACCATGCCTGAAGGAAAACTTTGCAATAAGACGCCGGTGGATACCGAGGAACAGCTCCAGGCGCTGCTCAATGATAAAAGCGGCAAGCAATACTACGAGGAGATGAAGCATCTGGATGTGGACGTTCAGAAGCTTCAGACGACGCTCAAGAACACCCTGAAATCCCGTCTGAAGACCTGGCTCGAGATCTGCGCCCATTGCGGAATGTGCTCCGACAGCTGCTTTTTTTATCTGGCCAACAACCGGGATCCCGAACAGGTGCCTTCCTACAAGATCCAGTCGACTTTAGGGGAGCTTGTCAAGCGCAAGGGCAAGGTGGACAACGCCTTCATGCACCGAGTCATGGACACGGCATGGGGGAAGTGCACCTGCTGCAACCGCTGCGGCATGTACTGCCCATTCGGCATCGATATGGGGGTGATGTTCAGTTACCTGAGGGGCCTTTGCTTCTCCCAGGGATTCGTGCCCTGGGAGCTCAAGATCGGTTCGGGGATGCACCGGATCTACAAGGCCCAGATGGACGTGACCACGGAAGACTGGGTGGACACCTGCGAGTGGATGGCTGAGGAGTACGAGGAGGACTGGCCGGGTCTGACCATTCCCGTCGACAAGAAGGATGCGGATATCATCTACACGGTCAATGCCCGGGAGCCCAAGCACTATCCCGAGGACCTGGCCGAGGCGGCGATTCTCTTCCACGTGGCCGGCGAGAACTGGACTGTTCCCAGCGAAGGCTGGGAGGAAACCAGCCTGGCCATGTTCGCCGGGGACTGGGAGGGCTGCCGGATACAGGTTCAATCGGTCTATGACGCCATGGCCCGCCTCAACCCCAAGAGAATGGTGGTGACCGAGTGCGGCCATGCCTATCGGGCCACCGTTGTCGAGGGGCCATACTGGACCGGCCAGACCAGCGGCCAGACCCCCATCCCCAGCTTCCACTATGTGGAGTGGGTGGCCGAGGCGCTTCGCACCGGTAAAATCAAGATTGACCCCGACAAGAGAATCAAGGAGCCGGTCACCTACCAGGATTCCTGCAACTACATCCGAAACGCGGGCCTGAAGGACGTGGCCCGGGAGATCATGGGTTACATCGCCGAAGACTTCCGGGAAATGAAGCCTAACAAGGAGCACAACTTCTGCTGCGGCGGCGGCGGGGGAATGAACGGCCTGGGGCGCTACCGGAGGGAACGGAACGTGGGCCTCAAGGTCAAGCGGGACCAGATCCTCGACACCGGCGCCAAGCTCGTCATCGCTCCCTGTCACAACTGCTGGGACGCCATCCGGGATCTGGAGGAGGAATACCGGGTCGGGATCCGCTGGTCCTTCCTCAAGCCTCTGTTGATCGAAATGATGGTGGTGCCCGACCACCTGAAACCGCCGGAGGAATAATTCCACGATACCGGGATTCTGTCGTTTGCAGCAGCCGGAGCGGGTGACCACCCCTCCGGCTGTCTCCGTTTCACGGCTCGGGCGCCAGCACCCACCCCTCAGAAGAGTCCTTGAGATTTAAGGCCCTTTCGGCTAAAAGGAAACGCCATGACTGCCTACTTCATTCGCCGTTTTCTTCTGATGGTCCCCACCTTTATAGGAATCACCATCCTGGTGTTCACGGTGACCCGATTCGTGCCCGGAGGGCCGATCGAGCGCATTATCGCTCAGGCCCAGCAGCAGTCTCTGGAGGGGGGGGGAAGCGGCGGTTCGTCCCCCGGTGATCAGCGTCAGCCCCTCTCTGAAGAACAGATTGCCGAGTTGGAGAGGTA
This sequence comes from uncultured Desulfobacteraceae bacterium, assembly GCA_942491115.1. Lineage (GTDB taxonomy): Bacteria > Desulfobacterota > Desulfobacteria > Desulfobacterales > UBA5852 > CALNZV01. Next base: position 323,412 of record CALNZV010000008.1, on the reverse strand, counting down.
CTACGGTTTCGACAAACCGGTCCTATTGAGCTACGGTGTGTGGTTGGGGAAAGTCCTCAGGGGGGATTTGGGCGTCTCGACACGCTATTACGACCCTGTCTGGGAGATGATTCGCTCCCGGATACCCATCTCCCTTTACTTCGGCTTGCTGTCGCTGTTTTTGACCTATGGCGTCTGCATTCCCTTGGGTATCGTGAAGGCCATTCGCCACAAAACCCATTTCGACAACATCTCCTCGGTGCTGGTCTTTATCGGATATGCCATTCCCGGATGGGTGGTCGGCCTGTTTCTGCTGGTGCTGCTAGCCTCCCAGTGGGAGGTGTTTCCCTTGGGGGGCCTGGTCAGTGAAGGGTTCTCCGAGTTGTCCCTGACCGGGAAATTGGCCGATTTGCTGTGGCACACGGTCCTTCCCCTCATTGCTTATGTGGCCAGTGCGTTTACGGTCATGACTTTTTTAATGAAGAACACCCTATTGGACAATCTCGCCTCCGATTACGTGCGAACGGCCATCGCCAAGGGGCTGCCCTTCAACAAAGCGGTGTTTCGCCATGCCATGCAAAACAGCCTGATCCCCATTGCGACGAGCTTTGGCAACAACATTTCCATCATCCTCGGCGGGTCGTTTCTCATCGAAACCGTCTTCAATATCGACGGAATGGGGCTGCTGGGGTATGAATCCGTTCTGGAACGGGATTACCCGGTGGTGTTGGGGATTCTGGTGATTTCATCCCTGTTGTTTCTCCTCGGGAACATTCTCTCGGATATTTGCGTTGCACTGGTGGACCCCCGGGTTCAGTTTGAGTAACGTTTCCTGGGATGCTTTACGCTCCTAACCCCGGCGACTGACGGAAACCCCATGATGCGGTTGAATCCTCTTACCCTGAAAAAGCTCAGACGATTTCGCTCTATCAAGCGGGGGTACTACGCCTTTGTCGTGTTCGTGCTGATGGTCGTGGCCTCCCTGACGGCGGAACTGCTGATCAACAGCCGGGCGCTGATCGTTCGCTACGAAGGGACCCTTTATTTTCCGACCTATTCGGAGATTCTGCCCGGCAGCCACTTCGGCTTGGACTACGACTACGAAACCGACTACCGGCAGTTGAAGGCGGCGTTCAAGGCTGAAGGGAAGGGCAACTGGGTGCTGCTTCCGCCGGTGCCCTACAATGCATTGGAAAACGATTTGCGGGACGACGCCTTTCCGCCCTTTCCCCCAAGTATCGAGGACCGTCATTTCCTGGGAACGGATGCCGTGGGCCGAGATATTCTGGCGCGGCTCGTCTACGGATTTCGGATCGCGATTTTCTTCTCTCTCGGGCTGCTTTTGACCAATTATATCATCGGGATCAGCATCGGTTGCGCCATGGGGTATTTCGGTGGCGCCTTCGACTTGTTTTTTCAACGCATTATCGAAATCTGGTCGAACATTCCCTTTCTCTACATCATTATCATCATCGCATCCGTGGTGACACCGAATTTTTTAATTCTGATTCTGATCATGGCCTTTTTCGGGTGGATCGGTATCACCTGGACCATGCGCACCATCACTTACAAGGAGCGGGCCCGGGAGTACGTGCTGGCTGCCAAGGCCCTGGGCGCCTCCAACCTTCGGATTATTTTTCGCCACATCCTTCCGAACACCATTGCCGTCATTGTGACCTTTGCACCGTTTTCGGTATCCGGAGGCATCGTTGCCCTGACCTCCCTCGATTATCTGGGATTCGGGCTGCCGCCGCCCACCCCCAGTTGGGGAGAACTCCTCCAGCAGGGCTGGACCAATCTGAGCGCATGGTGGATATCCGGATCCGTCGTGATGGCGATGCTGATGACGCTATTGAGCGTGACCTTCATCGGTGAAGCCGTCCGGGAGGCCTTCGATCCCAAGATGCATTCCGTCTATGAGTAACTGGGCATGACTGATCAAAGAGTAACGCACATGACGCCGACCGGAACGGTCCCCACCCATTGCGGACCACGCAGGGCAAGGGGTCTTCTGTGGGTTCTCCTGTGGGTGTTGTCGATCGCCCTGGTGGGATGTTCCGGTGAGGAAACGACCCCCGGCCCTTCACCGGAGGTGATCGAGTGCGATCTCCCGTCCCCCGATCCCTCACCGGAGCCACCGCCCGCCGATCTGGAATGGCTCACGAACGACAGCGATCCGGTGTTCGCTTCTCCCGAAGCCAGAAAAGGGGGGATCTTTCATGAGGCCCTGTCTTCCTTTCCCCTGACATTCCGGGTCGTGGGGCCCGATTCCAACACCAGCTTTCGCGGCGCCATTCTGGGCAACCACCTGGGCCTGATCGGCATTCATCCGAATACCCTCAACATCGTCCCGGAACTGGCCACCCACTGGGCTTACGGCAGCGACAAAAGAACCATGTATTTCAAATTGAATCCCGATGCCCGATGGTCCGACGGGGTTCCGGTGACGGCAGGGGATTTTGCCTACACCCTCGAGTTCATGCGCTCAAAGCAAATTGTCGCCCCCTGGTACAACGACTACTACACCAAAGAGATCGACAGGGTGATCGTCTACGACGACCTTACCCTGGCCGTTGTCGGCACCAAAGCCCAGCCCGATTTGCATCTCAAGGTCGCCTTGAACCCGACCCCCAGGCACTACTACTGCCGGCTCGACGATACCTTCGTGCGAAAGTACAACTGGGCGGTGGTGCCCAACACCGGTCCCTACCAGATTAGCGAGTTCAGAAAAGGCAAAACCATCATCTTCGAGAGAAAAAAGGACTGGTGGGCCGCCGATCTCCGGTTTTTCAAAAACCGGTTCAACGTCGACAAGGTGATCTACCGGGTCGTCAGAAATCCGAATCTCCAGTGGGAGTATTTCAAAAAGGGAAAAATCGATTCCTTTTCCATCACGATTCCGGAATACTGGCATATCAGAACCCGAATTCCTGAAGTCGAGAGGGGCTATATAGAGCGGCTCTGGTTTTTCAACGATACTCCCCAGTCCGCCGCGGGGCTCTGGCTCAACCTGGACCGGGACATCTTCAAAGACCCCAACGTGCGCTATGCCTTCGCCCATGCCATGAATGTGGAGAGGGTGATCCAGAAGGTGCTCCGAAACGACTACCTGCGCCTGGAAAGCGGCTATGTGGGATATGGGCGCTACTCAAACACCGACATCGAGGCCCGGCGCTTCGATATCGAAACGGTGGAATCCCTGATGAAGGCGTCGGGTTGGAAACGGGGATCCGACGGTATCTGGGATAAAGGCGGCCAGCGGTTCTCGGTGGAGGTGGTCTACAGTCGGGAAGAGCATACCCCGAGGCTCGTCGTATTAAAGGAGGAGGCCAAAAAGGCGGGCATCGATCTCAGGCTGAGTCGGCTCGACCCGTCGGCGTCCTTCAAGAAGGTTCTCGAGAAGCGCCACGATGTGGCCTGGGTCGGTTGGAGTACGGGGATGAGGCCCCATTTCTGGGAATTCTGGCATTCGGCGAACGCCCACAAAGGGCAGACCAACAACATCACCAATACCGACGATCCGGAGCTGGACCGACTGATCGATACCTACCGGAATTCCCTGGATGAGGCGGAGCGGATCGATTTATCCAAGCGGATACAGGCCAGGGTCCATCAGATCGGCGCCTTTGTTCCCACCTTCATGGTCCCCTACTTCAGAGAGGCCTATTGGCGGTGGTGGCGGTTTCCGGAGCCGCCGGCCACCCGGAGTTCGGAGAGCCTGCTTTCCCCTTTCGACAGCACCACGGGGGGGCTTTTCTGGTTCGACGGGGATCGCTACCGGGAGACCCGCGAGGCCATGAAGGCGGGCATGGCCTTTCCGTCGGTCACCCGAATGGTCGACGTCTACAAACCATGATTCCATGGGGCTGCCCCATGGCAACACGAGTGCGGATGCATCGATGACATCAACACGGAACGATATCCTCCTGTCGGTGAACCACCTGGTCACGGCATTCGACACCGACGCCGGCCGCGTCCGGGCGGTGGACGATGTCAGCTTTTCTCTTCGGCAGGGGACCACCCTGGGCCTAGTGGGGGAATCCGGCTGCGGAAAAAGCGTGACCGCCCTGTCCATCATGAGGCTGCTGCCAAGGCCGGCGGGGTTGATCGAGAGCGGAGCCATCCGATTAGGAGATATGGATATCACTGGGCTTCCCGTCGAAGAGATGTACCGAATCCGGGGCAACCGGATCGCCATGATCTTTCAGGAGCCCATGACGGCCCTGAATCCGGTTCATCGCATCGGCCGGCAGATCATGGAGTCCTTCGAGCTGCATTTCCCGGAGATGTCGGGAGCGGATCGACTGACCGCCGCCATGGATCTGCTAAGGAAAGTGGGGATCCCGGAGCCCATGAAGCGACTGGAGAACTACCCCCACCAGCTGTCGGGCGGCATGCGGCAGCGGGTCATGATTGCCATGGCCCTGGCCTGCCAGCCCGAAATCCTCATTGCCGATGAGCCAACGACGGCCCTGGATGTCACCATTCAGGCCCAGATTCTCGATCTCATGGAGAGCCTGCAGAAAGAGACGGGAATGTCGATGATATTCATCACCCATGACCTGGGGGTGATCGCCGAGCTCTGCGACGACGTGGTGGTCATGTACGCCGGTAAAGTGGCGGAAACCGCTCCGGTGGACCTGTTGTTCGAGCAGCCCGCACATCCTTACACTCGGGGGTTGTTATCCTCTATTCCCCGCCTGGAGTTGGAGCGAAAGAAACCCCTCAATGTCATCCGGGGAATGGTGCCCTCTCTGGATGACCTGCCTCCGGGATGTCGGTTCGAGAATCGATGTCCTCACGCCCGGGACATTTGCCGTACGGCCTCGCCGCCATTGCGTCCGGTAGGCCGGGACGACCACCGCGCGAGCTGCTATTTTGCCGGGGAACTGGACCCCTGGACCCCTGGAGACCACCCAAGACCGGTGGATGTCGGTTCTTGAGAGGGTATTTGACCATCGACCGGACCCAATTGTCCGACTATCGCCACCCGGGGCCGGCAACCGTCGGCACCCCCAACCACCGAGTTGACTGATGCCAAGCCCGTTGCTGAATGTTGTCCACCTGAAAATGTACTTCCCGGTCCGGGGCGGGGTGCTCCGGCGCAAGATCGGAAACGTCCTTGCGGTTGACGATATCTCTTTCGCTATCGATGCCGGGGAGACCTTAGGACTGGTGGGGGAATCGGGATGCGGAAAAACCACTGTGGGCAGGGCCATTCTAAGGCTCTACACCCCCACGGAAGGAGAGGTCTGGTTCGATGACCGGCGGGTCGACCGCCTCGACCGCTCGGCCCTGAGGGCCCTGCGGCGGGACATGCAGATCATGTTCCAGGACCCTTTCGAGTCCCTCAATTCCCGGCAAACGGTCGGGGAAATTCTCGAAGAGCCTTTTCGGATCCATCGGATCGGCAGCAGCGGCGAGCGGCAGGAGCGGGTGATGGGGCTTCTGGAGCGGGTGGGGTTGCCGGCCAACAGCTTTTCCCGGTTTCCCCATGAATTCAGCGGCGGGCAGCGGCAGCGGATCGGCATTGCCAGGGCCATCGCCCTCAATCCAAAGCTCATTATCTGCGATGAGCCGGTATCGGCTCTGGACGTCTCCATCCAGAGCCAGATCCTGAACCTGCTTCTAGACCTTCAGCGTGATATGGGGCTGACCTATCTGTTCATTGCCCATGACCTGTCCGTGGTGAAGCATATCTCGGATCGGGTTGCCGTCATGTACCTGGGAAAGATTGTGGAGATGACCGATGCGGACACCATCTATGCCCACCCCCTGCACCCCTACACCCGATCACTGATTTCCGTCATTCCCATTCCGGACCCTAAGGCCCGACGCCGGAAGGAGATCCTCAAAGGCGATGTCCCGTCGCCGATCAACCCCCCCAGCGGCTGCAACTTCAGGACCCGGTGCCCCCTGGCCATCGATCGCTGCAGTACCGATGACCCTGCGCTTCGGCCCGCCCCTGAACCCTCATCGCATCAGCACCTGGTGGCCTGTCATCGTGCAGAACTGACGGCGTCCTTGCCCCTGGTTCGATAAGCGCTTTTTCCTTCCAGCCCTTCCCCTGACAAGCGGTGATTTGGGCAAGAAAAAACCGGGCGGCGATAGCAGCGCCGGCCCGGTTTGTCGACCTTCAATTAGAACGACCAGGTTAGTGATCGTCCCCTGTCGTCAGCGGTGGTGCGGCGGTTTCCGCGGCCTCCTTCAGGGTATCGGCCTCGGCTTCCATGGCGGCCTGCTCTGCGGCGATCCGCTCGATTTCGGCCTTCTCGGCGTTCAGGGTTTCCAGAAGGGCTTCTGCAGAGGCCACGTTGTTTTCCACCAGAGCGATCTCCGCCTCGCTGATGCCCATTCCCAGGGCCCGACGGAGGATGGCGATTCCCTTCTCTACACTCTCGATGGTGCGGCGGTTGATAGCGGCCGCGGCTTTCTGGATTTCCACCTGCAGCTTGAGGCTTAGCAGGCGCCCCTTGGCGGCTTCCATCAACTCCCGATTGGGGGCGTATTTGACAGCCAGTTCCAGATGGTCCTTCATCGCGGCGGCGTCCGGTATCCCGGGCACTTCCAAAAGGGCATCAGCCTGATTGGTGTGGTAGGCATACAGGAGTCCGTAGGCGTCTTTCCAGTCGTAGACGGCTTTGGCTTCCTCCGGAGCCGCTACTCCAGTTAGGGCTGCCATCCGGGATGTCCCCATGGGAGCGAAGATTCCACGGTAGATCTCGATGGTGCCGTTTATATCGGAGATGTAGTATTTACTGGTGTTGGCATAGCTGTAAACGATGAGCAGAAGAAAAATGACTGCCACGGCCAGGGCACCGATTTTTATGGGGTTGTGTCCGGATGTGGATTCATCCGGCAGCACTTCGATGGAGGCGGAGGGTGGTGCAGGCGCCGCCGCAGCGGCCTTCTCGGCAGCAGCCTTTTCGGCGGCGGCCTTTTCGGCGGCGGCTTTTTCGGCAGCGGCCTTTTCGGCGGCGGCCTTTTCGGCGGCGGCCTTTTCGGCGGCGGCTTTTTCGGCGGCGGCCTTTTCGGCGGCGGCCTTTTCGGCGGCCGGCGGCTTTTTCGGCGGCAGCCTTTTCGGCGGCGGCCTTTTCGGCGGCAGCCTTCTCGGCGGCGGCCTTTTCGGCGGCAGCCTTCTCGGCGGCGGCCTTTTCGGCGGCGGCTTTTTCGGCGGCGGCTTTTTCGGCGGCGGCTTTTTCGGCAGTGGCCTTTTCGGCGGCGGCCTTTTCGGCGGCGGCCTTTTCGGCGGCAGCCTTCTCGGCAGCAGCCTTCTCGGCAGCAGCTTTGATGTCCTCATAATCAAATTTGACCATCAACAGTGCTTTACCCCGTTTCGTGTCTTCTTCGCTCATGCCGGCGAAGAAGGAAGGGGCGTCAAATGCCTCTTCAGTCGTCTGGGTCTTGGGAGGGGTCCAGGTTGGCGGCTGTTCACCCATCTCAAACGTTCTGCTCAGCAGCTCTTTTATCGTGGGAGGTTTCATTGGGGTCGTCTTTTTCGTTGATGGTTGGGAGGATGTGTTTTTTGCAGCAGGGGCTTTTACCGATTTGGCGGTAACTTTCGGCGCTCCTTTCTTGGGGGCGCTTTTCTTGGGGGCCGCCGTTTTCACGGATTTGGATTTTTTGGCGGCGGTTGCCTTTTGGGCGGCTTTTTTCTTCGCAGCGGCTTTTTTCTTGGTCACCGTTTTTGCCGGTGAGGTCTTTTTTCCCGATGTCGACTGAATCAAGCTTTTTTTACCCATAAGTGCCCCTTTTTGCGGTTATGATGGTCGCGATTGATCATTGCACCTACCTGAATTCGGGATAATAACGGATGTGCGGTCGGCGATGCAATAATTAATTTTGTGCTTTCGGGGTAAGAGGCCAATCATCGAGGACGAAATTCCACGGAGAACGCCTGTTTATGGAAGACCACACCCAAGGAGTGGTCCCGGAGAGGCGGATCCGACGCTGCTCTCCACTCGGTGTGGCAGTCTCTGGGAATAGGGACAGCTCTTTTCTTTTCGTTCATATTTCCCTGGGGGGGTTCCGGAGCCCGTGTCCGTCATCGCGGTTCGGTTGGCGCACTAAGCGGAATCCCGAAGACGTGGGATAAGTGATGGCGGCCGGCCTTCGGAAAGCAATCGTCCGACCGGCAAGACATGTCGGCCTCGACCATGGGTCGACGACCCGGAAAGCTGACCCCAGGCCGGCATGAACCGCTCGTTCCGGATCGGGGCAACACGATACGCGGCAGGGGATCGACCAGGGTTCAGAAGGGCCAGATCCAGGGGATCAGCCACATGCCAAGGACAATGACGAGAAGATTGAGGGGAATGCCAAGCTTGAGGTAGTCGGTAAACCGGTAGCTGCCGGGGCCGTAGACCATGAGGTTGGTCTGGTAGCCGATGGGAGAGGCAAAACAGGCGCTGGCGCCGAAACAGACCGCGATGATGAATGGCTTGGGATTCACCCCGAGAGTTAACGCCGTGGAGATGGCCACCGGGAGCAGCAGCACCGCCGTCGCATTGTTGCTTAGGATCAACGTCCCCACACTGGTCAGCAGCAGAAATCCCCCCAACACCACCTGGGGTGAAGCCCCATGAAACCAACTGAGAAAGCCGTCGGCATATAGACCCGTAGCGCCGGTTTTTTCCATGGCCGCCCCCAATGCGATGGTTCCGACGATCAGCATCAACACGTCCGCCCTGAGTTCCCGATAGGCGGATCGAAGCTCCAGGCAGCCTGTCAGAATCATGGCGAGAACCCCGGCCAGGGCACTGACCATAATGTCCGCCATCCCAGTCGTTGCGGTCACGATCACCCCGGAGAAAATCAGCAGCGCCCTTCCCGCCAGGCGCTTGTGAACGATATCGTGGTGGATATCCTCTATGATGATGACATCCCTGCTGGCCCTCATCTGGTCGATTTTCTCCCGGGGGCAGCGAACGAGAATGATATCGCCGATTCGAAGCCTGACATGTCGCAGATTGTTATCTCCATAGTGGTGTTCGCGACTCTTGATGGCGAGAATCTGGACGTCCGGGTCTCCCTGCAGCCGGCTGTCCAGAAGCCGGATTCCCAGGAGAGCCGATTGGGGAGGCAGCACCAGTTCGGCGATGAGGGATTCGGCGTCGCCGGAACCGAAATCCACACCGTCGGATTCGTGGGGCAGTTCCGCCAGGCCGCGGGACAGCACGGCGACCAGATCACTGGCGGAACCCTTGACAAGGAGGAGATCGCCGGATTTCATGGTCACGTTTTCTTCATCGGCATAGCGGATGAGGGGCCCCCGGACAATTTCAAACAGGGTCATGGACGGAAACTTCTCACGGAACCATTCCGGCGTCTGGCCATCCATCTGGCTGTCGGCGGTGATGAGGAGTTCGGCCAGGTACTGCTGGCTTTTGCCCTTGTCGATTTCGCATGTCGGGGTCGCGTGGCCGGGCATGATGCGGGGAGAGAGAAAATAAATAACCCCTATGCCCAGGACGGCAATGGGCAGACCCAGTTTGGCGAGTTCGAACATGCCGATGGTGCCGTAGCCGTACGTGGCGCTCAAGTCGCTGACGATGATGTTGGTGGAGGTGCCGATCAGGGTGCAGGTGCCGGCGAGAATCGAGGCATAGGAGATTGGAATCAAAAATTTCGATGGGCTCAGCCCGTATTCGCAGCTGATGCTGAGCATGATGGGAATAAACAAAACGACGACGGGAGTGTTGTTGATGAAGGCGGAGGCGACGGCGACGATAAGGAGGCTCAACATCAGCGCCATGCGGTAGTTGCCCCGGGAAATGTCGATGAGCTTGTGACCGATGAACCCCAGCGCGCCGGTCCGGATCATTCCCCTGGAAATGAGAAACATGCTGCCCACCGTGATCACGGCCGGATTGGCAAAGCCCGCAACCGCCTCGGCCGGCGTTAGAAGCCCTGTGACCATGAGGGTGACCATGACGGTGATGGCGGTCAGGTCGACGGGAAGCCTTTCGGTGATCAGCAGGACCACTGTGACGAGCAATAGAATGGAGACGATCCAAATGCCCACAGCCACTCCTTATGGTGTTGTCGTTTTGACGGGAAACGGGGGGGTGACGCGCTCGACCCCTTTGGAGTCGACAAGATAGCACTGAAAACGTAAAATGCACGGCTAAAGTGTCAATGGTATTTTCAGGTCGTTCCGATTGCAGGGGCACAACAGATCCCCCGGGTAGCAGCGCCGACCCGACCATGGGGCGGGATGCCCAAGACCGGATGGCCGAGGCACGCTTCGGTTGAACCCAAATCAGAGGAGGTCATTGTGGGCGACGATATTCGAATAAAACGGGATACGGAAGTTTTCTTCTCGGTCTTTCAGGACCTTGTCGCCGTCCATCTCGAAACGTCCCGCGCGGATGTGGCGGCGGCCGGCTGTGATCAACTGAAGGAAAAGATTGCCCTCATAGAGGCCAAAGTGAATGCTATCCTTGCGCTCATTGTCAGCGATTCGAGGGAGCGGTCGGATGTGTTCCGGAAGATCGACGCCGTTCTCCGGTCCATGGAGACATCACCTGAATCCTATGGGAAGAGAGCCAAAGGTCTCAACTCCCTGAACCAGGAACTGAGGGATTTGATGGCCGATGTCCCCGGCGGTCCGAAGAACGGCGCTTGACCGGCCCCCGGTCCGGCGGGGAAGGGGCGCCGCCGCCCCTGATCCGTAACAGACGGCGAACCGGCGGCATCCCTTATCAGGCGACTTCACATGGCAAGCTGCGCCTTGAGACGGGCGGCGATTTCCCGCCCACACTGTTGGGCTTCCTGCATGAGGTTTTCCTGATGTTCGACGCTGGAGAATTTGTCGGGTGTAACGGCGGTATCGTCGCCGAATACCCATGGAAGGGCGCTCATGGTGCGGTCTCCTTTGGGGTTGGGGTGATGGATTTCGCGGGCGCCCTACCATGGGATCGGTCCGGAGTCGGTAGCAGTTGCTACAGGTGGAGAGCGTATGGAGATGTTTCAGGGGGGGCAGGCGGCGTTGACGGGTATGATCAGGGTCCGGCCGTCGATCAGCAGCCGACCGGTGGGAAATTGAGCCCCTGTGGTCTCCGGTGGCTTGCAGGAGATGACCACGGCCGTTGGGTTCCGGGGAGAGGCCTGACCCTGCCTGTCCGGCCTGCTTCTGACGTCCCGAGGGTCAGATAGCCTCCCACCCGTGCGGGGCATCCGATGTCGCTAGCGGCGGGCCGCCGACCATACCCCCGGTGTGCCCGCGGGGCGGGCATCAGACACCCCCAGGCGCCTTGATGGCCTTACTTCCGTCCGGGTTTTCCTGATCTCGACACTGCGGTGGCTCAATGCCTGGAAGGGCTTCAACCATTCCCACGCCCGATAGGCGGCTTCCCGGATGAAGGCCGACTCGTGGTGGGTGAAAAACCGTCTGAAAGCCGCCACCATCTTCGGATCGCTGTAGAGCCCGGCATTGAAGGCCGCGGCGCGGCGAACCGATTCGATGGGATCTTCGAGACCTTTCATGACCGCCTCTCCTGCTTCTCGGCAGTCCAATTCACTCAGCAGGAAAAACGCCTGCCGTCGGCAGGGGGCGGCGGGGTGGTCGATTGCGAGATCAGCCAGTTTCCGGCCGACTTCCCGGGGGTTGTACCTCAGGGTCATGACGATCGCTTTGCGGAGTTTGCGGCTTTGGGTCGTTGCGGCAATCCGGCACAGACCATCCACCACTCCCGAATCATCCAGGTATCGCACCAGTTCGCATGCCGCACCGATTCTGGTGGATATGCTTCCGTGATCCTGCAGCCTGTCGAGCCATTGTTGTTTAGTCATTGGTCACCTCTCTGAATGGTTTCCCACATTAACGGTTGCGACGGTTCGTGTCTGGATGCGGTTGTCATTGAACCGGTCGATGCCATTGCTCAGGGTGAGTTTCCCTGATCCCCAACGATGATCGGATCGTAAGAAGATCTGATCCATCCGGGGCGAAATGACGGATCCTTCGGGTTCAGGGAGCGATCGGAAGCACGTGTCGGCAGTTGCGGATTAGTGGGCGCGGTGGTGACCGAGGAGGAGGCGGCTGCATGTCATTTCCCTGCCGTATAGTGAATAGCCAGAATGATGCCACGAACGGTGTTAAAATTGAGATTGAAATATAATTAATGGATTTTAATGAAAAATATTTTTTAATAGAGTGAGCGATACGTCGGTTTTCCCCCGTGAAGTGACAAGGGCGTTGACAGTCAGGGGCGGCCATCCTCAACCCGATTGACAGGATGCGCTCCCTTGAGAGGAGCAACGGGCCGTGCGCCGTCGATCGGGATCGGCTTCCACCGCCCCCGGCAAGGTAATGGTGGGGTGGGTTTTTACCGAAATTCTTGCTGAGGGTGGGGGATTTATGATATTGCAAACGTATTCCGCTGGCATATGACAATCGGCATGTTGCAGTCGTTTAACCGGGCACCTCCTTAGGCCTTCGTCGGAGGTTCGCAACCCGCCGACGGATTGCCATAGGGCCCCGGCGGCAAAATGATTCAAGGACTGACCAATGACCCTTCCGACAGCATCCTTCTTTGGTTTTTTCATGGCAGCCATTCTCAACCTTCCCGACAGGCCCCTATCCCATAAGCTGCTCTTGCTTCTGATTTTCCTGGTGATTGTGGCCATAGAGAAGCTGGCCGATCTCAGAAAGGATCACTCCCACGGGATTTACCCGATGCTGAAGGGAGGCATCTGCTTCTTTTCTTTTTTCGCGTTGAGCGTGGTCTACACCGCCGACATCCTCGACCATCCCCTGAAACTCTTCGGGGTTGTCGTGGGAGGGATTCTCTTCGGAATGGCCATCTACATGCCTATCCGATTCCAGGAGGCGGATCCCCAGACTGAGCGCTCCGATTCCCTCAAACGGCCGTTACCCAAAAATCCCGGCGACTGATCCTGAATCGCCGCTTTTACAGGCTTCCGGCCCGCATCCTGAAAAATCGCCCAAGGGCGGCCCTGCCCAAGAGCCGCCATCCATCGACCCGACCCATTGACCCGCATCCGATCAGGAATCTCCCAATGACCCAACGACTAAAGGACTTTCTCGACTTCGGCGTTCAGACGGCCTTCGAGGCCGGACGTTTTACTCTAGGCCATTTTCAAACCGGTGTTCATATCGATACCAAGGCCGACGATTCCCCGGTGACGGTGGCGGACCGGAAGGCCGAAGAACTCATCCGGTCCCGGATCGAAAAACGGTATCCCGGCCACCGTATCGTGGGCGAGGAATTCGGGGCCAGCGACGGAGACGGGTCGGCATTCCGGTGGTTCATCGATCCCATCGACGGCACTAAGGCATTTGTTCGGGGGGTTCCCCTTTACGCGGTTCTGATCGGCCTTGAGATCGAGGGGAGGGTGGAGGTGGGTGTCTGCTATTTCCCCGCCCTGGATGAAATGGTCTGCGCTGCCAGTGGGCTGGGATGCCGGCTCAACGGCAGGCCCTGCCGTGTCAGCCAGGTGGACCGACTCGATCGCAGCACCGTGTCCTTTACCAATGCCGCAAGCTTCGAGCAGAACGGCCGGAGCCGGGAATTCCAACGCATTCTCACCGCTTCCTACCACAGCGTCGGTTGGTCGGATGCCTACGGCCATGCCCTTGTGGCCACCGGGCGGGTGGAGGTCATGCTCGATCCCATCATGAATCCCTACGACTGCGGGCCGTTTCCCGTCATCTTGAGGGAGGCCGGCGGCTATTTCGGGGACTGGTCCGGAAACGAGACTATTTTTGCAGGGGAAGCCATGAGCACAACCCGGGGCCTGCTGCCCCAGATCCTGTCCCTCTTCCAGATGAATTGATCCCCGATTGCCCGCTGGACTCCGACTGAAGGAGAACGATTCCCATGCCGGCCTCTGCGTCATTACCCGACACCCTCACCCAGATCGGCCCCGCATGGCTCGATCGGGAAAAGACACTGTCCAAGGTGATCCGCCAGGTGGAGGCGGAAGCGACGGCGGGTCCTGAATTGCCAGGCCCGGCGTGCTGAGACTCTCCGTCCGGCGTGAGCGCCAGAGCGTCTTGACCCTTGTGGACGATCACCGGTGCCTCGGCGGCTTCCCCGGTCAGGGAGAGGGCAAAGACCGCCGGTTGCGGTTCGCCGAGCCATCAACCCTGCCGCCGCTGACATGTCCTGAGGGGCGAGCAATGGGTAAGGGGAGGACCCATAAAACCGAAAGGAAGACGATGGCCGATCCCGCCACGATTTTAGACGCTGTCAAAGACATCTACGAAAACCGGCTTCCCTTCAACCGGTTGCTCGGGTTGACGGTCGATCGGCTTGACTTCCAGGAGGCCGGCTTCCGGTTCGAGATGCGGGAGGATTTCATCGGCAACTTCGTCCACGGCATACTTCACGGCGGGGTCATCTCGGCCGTCCTGGACGCCACGGGCGGGATGACCGCCACGGTGTCCGCCCTCGAGCAGATGAAGGGGCTTGGCATCGATGAGATGGCCCAGCGGGTCACACGGATCAGCACCATCGATCTTCGGATCGACTACCTGAGGCCCGGAAGGGGTGATGTTTTCTTTTCCCGGGGAACCGTCATGCGGACAGGGCGGAAGGTCGCGGTCATCCGGATGGAGTTGAAGAATCAGGACGACCTGTTGATCGCGGCCGGCACCGGGGCCTATATCGTCGGGTAGTCCCAAGGGATGGGTGTGGTCGGTCCTCCCCTTTGCTATAGGGTCGGTAATCCCTCCGGGTGTGGTTGACGCTGCCGGGTACGCTGATCATCTTGAAACGCGGTTATCTAAAAAGCTCCAGATGATCTCAATGGGAGGCCAATGGGTGTCGGATCGGATGCCGGGCAGCTGTCTGAGCCATCTAGGCCGCGTTTGGACGGTTGCCATCCGAGCGGGTCAGATTGCTTGATGGCGCCGGCAAGCCGGAATCTTCTGCAAGAACGTCTGCCGGCAGCCGTCTTTACGCGGCTTTGGTGGCGAGTTTTGGCCGGCAGGAGAGCTGATGCCCATGGGTCAACCAGATCCATACTGGAGGATTCTGCATAATCGCATTTTGAAAAGGTGTAATTGTGCTCACCTAGTCCAGGATCCGGCGGCAGCATTGGAGGTTACAACATCAAATGATGGTTTTAGGGAGAGGGGTTGTGTGGGGTTACCCACCGCTTGCAAAGGTATCGTATTCCGTCTGAAACGGCCGTGGGCAAGACAAAGGAGGCGGACATGATCCGCGTCAATTCGGTACGAATGTCTCTGATCATCCTTTTTGTCGGTCTGATACTGACGGGATCGGCCGTTGCCGCCCTCCCCGCCACTGACAGCGATATTGACTTTCCCCGGAAACTGGATGGTTACAATGATGCCGCCATCGATACCATCATGGGGCGTCTGATCCAACGGGCCAAGGCCGAGCCATTCAACGCTGTGGCCACGCTGATTTTCTTTCTGGCCATCGTTCATACCTTTCTATCCTCTAAATTTATGGCCATTGCCCATCGGCTCGAGCATGAGCACGAAGACCGCCAGGCCCGGGGTGAGATGTCCCAGCAATCGGTTTCCCACGGCGCCGAGCTGTTTCACTTTCTGGGCGAGGTCGAGGTGATTTTCGGTATCTGGGCGATCGCCCTAGTGACGGCGATCATCATTTTTTTTAACTGGTCCACCGCTGTTTTTTATATCAGCCACAAGGTCAATTTTACCGAACCCCTGTTTGTGGTCGTCATCATGACCCTTGCCGCCACCCGTCCCATCCTGAAACTGTCCGAGGCCATGATGGAGAAAATCGCAACCCTGCTAGGGGGGTCTCTCACCGCCTGGTGGTTCACCATCCTGACCGTTGGTCCGTTGCTGGGGTCGTTTGTCACCGAGCCGGCGGCCATGACCATCTCTGCCCTTCTGCTGGCAAACAAGTTCTATGAACTGGAGCCCTCGGAAGGTTTCAAGTACGCCACACTGGGTCTCTTGTTCGTCAACATTTCGGTGGGCGGCACCCTGACTCACTTCGCCGCCCCGCCGGTATTGATGGTGGCCGGTCCATGGGAGTGGGGGACCCCCTACATGCTGTTGAAATTCGGCTGGAAGGCCGTCGTGGGCATCCTGATCGCCAATGGACTTCATTTTATTTTGTATCGCCGGCACTTCAAAGCGCTGGAGGAAACCTTCAATCTCCGACGCATCAAAGACGACATCCGCAGAAATCACCTCTGCCGCAACGAGATGGAGAAGGAATTTGATACGGTGTTACCGGCTATCGAAGCGGATCTCAACTTCAGCAAGATGTTCGAAAGACAGGTGGCCGAGGTTGCCAAACGGGTACGGGATCATCTTGAGCCCCAGTACATCGACAAAGCGTCTGCTTCCGGCGTCGACCCCGATCTGGCCCACAAGGCTTTCGAGCGGCGATTCGAAGAAGTCAAACTGGCACGCCTGCGAAGATCCATTCCAATGGTATTGGCCAAAGACCAGCGGGCGCCCTACCGCGATCCGGATTGGGATCACAGGGAAGATCCCGTACCCGCCTGGGTGACGATCATTCATGCCTTTTTCATGGTGTGGACCATCTTCAACGCTCATCATCCGGAGCTTTTCATTCCCGGCCTTCTCTTTTTTCTGGGATTTGCCCAGGTCACCTCCCCCTATCAGAACCGGGTAGACCTCAAAGCACCCCTTCTGGTGGGGTTTTTCCTCGGCGGTTTGGTGGTCCACGGTGGGGTTCAGGGCTGGTGGATCGAACCGGTTCTGGGGAGCCTTACCGAGATCCCCCTGATGCTGGGCGCCACCGTCCTGACGGCTTTCAACGACAATGCCGCCATCACCTATTTGGCCACATTGGTGCCGGGGTTTGTAGACAGCCTCAAGTACTCGGTGGTGGCCGGGGCGGTGGCCGGTGGTGGCCTAACGGTCATCGCCAACGCGCCTAACCCGGCGGGACAGTCCATTTTGAAAGGATTTTTTGAAAACGGGGTGTCGCCGGCGGGGCTCCTCAAAGCCGCATTGCTGCCCACCGCCATCGTGTGGCTGCTCTTTTCGCTGATCGTTTAAACGGAAGACGCTCCCCCCTTGGATTAGACGCCGGTGTCGGCTTCAAATTCCTAACGGAATCCTAAATCTTTCAGGGGACATACAGTAAGTGTAACTGATCGGTATATGCTGTCGTTCTCTCAATATCAGTCATGGAGTCAAACATGCCACCCTATCGAATAACCAATCCAACACTGTTAGGCCGAAACCCGCTGATCGACTATACTGTCGATGCGTTTCAGAGAACGATCCTGTTCTGGGATACGATCCGCCAGCGGGGAAACCAATACCTGGAGCATATGTCCCAGGAGGCTCCCCACGTACTCGATTACGAGGGTGAGTTAATCATGGATGGCCGCGCCCTGCCCGTACCGGTGAACTACGGACTGGTCGAAATCCATCCGCCGGAGGGTGTCGACATCGACGAGCGCAAGCGTCCCTTTGTGGTGGTCGATCCCCGGGCCGGTCATGGGCCTGGCATCGGGGGCTTCAAGGCGGACAGCGAGATCGGCGTGATTCTGGGGGCCGGCCACCCGTGCTACTTTATCGGTTTTACGCCCGAGCCCTGCCCGGGGCAGACCATCGAGGCGGTGATGGGTGCCGAGAAACTTTTTCTGGAGCGTGTCACCGAACGCCATCCCAAGACGGACGGAAAACCCGTGGTGATCGGCAACTGCCAGGCGGGGTGGGCGATGATGATGTTGGCGGCGACCGCTCCGGAGTTGTGTGGACCGATCATCGTGGCAGGCGCGCCCATGTCCTATTGGGCGGGTGTTCGCGGGGAGAACCCCATGCGGTATTCCGGCGGTTTGTTAGGGGGCAGCTGGTTGACGGCCCTGACCAGCGATTTGGGTCATGGAATCTTCGACGGCGCATGGCTGGTGCAAAATTTCGAGGGTCTCAACCCGGCCAACACCCTCTGGTCGAAACAGGCCAACCTCTTCGCCAAGATCGACACGGAGGCGCCCCGATACCTGGGATTCGAGCGCTGGTGGGGCGGGCACGTCCTCTTGGCCGGCGAGGAGATCCAGTACATCGTTGATCAACTTTTTGTGGGCAATAAGCTCAGCACCGCCGGGATCGTCACTTCAGACGGCATGCGAATCGATCTGAGGAACATCCGCTCTCCCATCGTCTGCTTCTGTTCCAAGGGAGACAATATCACGCCCCCGCAGCAAGCCCTGGGCTGGATCCTTGACCTCTACGACAGCGTTGACGACATCCGTGCTTCAGGCCAGACCATTATCTACGCCGTACATGAAAGTGTCGGCCATCTGGGGATTTTCGTTTCCGGCAGTGTCGCCAAAAAAGAGCACAGGGAGTTTGCCAGCAACATCGATTTCATCGACTGCATGCCCCCAGGGCTTTATGAAGCCGTCATCGAAAAGACAACCGACGACACCGCCAATGTGGATCTGGTCACCGGCGACTTCATTTCCCGCTTCGAGCGACGCACCCTGGATGACATTCGGGCTTTTGGCGGTAACGACACCGATGACGAGCGCTGCTTTGCGGCGGTGGCAAGGCTATCGGAAATCACCAACGGCCTCTACCGCACCACCGCCCAGCCCTTCGTGCGCGCCATGACCAATGAACATACGGCTGAATGGATGCGGCGCATGCATCCGCTTCGCACGGGTTACGAGCTTTTCTCCGACCGCAACCCCATGATGACATCCATTGCTTCCGCCGCCCAGTGGGTGAAAGACCATCGTGAACCGGTCGACAGCGACAACCTCTTCCTTCAGTGGCAGAATCTGTATTCCGACTGGATGGCCCAAAGCCTGAAGGCATATGGTGATTGGCGGGACATGATGATAGAGCAGATGTTCTTTGGCATCTACAACCAGCCCTGGCTTCAGGCCCTCCTGGGTCTCAAGGCGTCCGACGAGCCGCTCAGAAGAAACCCCGGACAGGAGCCGGATCACCTGGCCCTCATCGACCGTCGCAAGCAGGAACTGATGGCGGGCATGGAAAAAGGTGGACCCAGGGAAGCGGTCCTCAGGGGGCTGGTCTACGTTCGGCTCCCGGAAGGATCAGCCGATGAACGGGGATTTGAAATGATCCGCCGCATCCGCGCCGAAGATGAAACGGCATTGCCGCTGTCCGAATTCAAGGCGGTTTTGCGGGAGCAATTTTTCATGGTCCTCCTGGACGACCGCCGTGCCCTGGCGGCCATCCCCACCCTGCTCAAAGGCCACGAGAAAGACGGGCCGAAACTGTTTGACATGATCCGAAGGGTCGTCACCGCCAAGGGTCCCCTGGGGAATGAATCCCAGAAGCGATTGGAAGAAATCGAAAAACTGTTCATTCCGAAGAAGACCGCGGCCCGAAGAAAACGGGCGCCGACGTCCACGACGTGAGGATTTGAGATTCAAAGACCACTCTTTCCGCGGGTGTCCCCCAAGCCATGAGTGATACCTGAAATCCAGTGGTTTTTTAGGTGTTCCGGCATGGGTGGAAAGGCAAATTCTCCCCACGGCCGCAGAATGGCACTTCCCGCGGCCGATTCGGCAGTCACGGTCATCGCGCCCTGGCCATAGGAGGCATATCAGGCGCTCTATTGGCGTCCAAGGCGTTCCTATTGCTATAGGGTTTGGAGCGATCCAAGGAGATCCCCATGGTATTGTTCTTCGCAAGTGTGGCAATGCTGGTTCTGGGTTACCTGATCTACGGCAAGGTCATCGATCGCCTCTTCGGAGCCGATCCGACCCGTAAAACCCCGGCTGAAACCATGGAAGACGGTGTGGACTTCGTAAAACTCCCGCCCTGGAAGATCTTTCTCATCCAACTGCTCAACATCGCCGGGTTGGGGCCCATCTACGGCCCGATTTTAGGTGCCCTGTACGGACCGGTGGCGCTGATCTGGATCGTTTTGGGATGTATTTTTGCCGGTGCGGTCCACGACTACTTTTCCGGAATGCTCTCGATCCGCTACGACGGCGAGAGTATCCCGGATGTGGTTGGACACAACCTGGGCAACGGCTTTAAACAGTTCATGCGGGGGTTTTCGGTCATATTGCTGATCCTGGTGGGAGTCGTCTTTTTTCTGGGTCCAGCGGCCCTGCTGCAGAGCATGACCGGCATGGATCTCAAACTGCTGGTCGGCCTCATCATCGCTTATTATTTTCTGGCCACCATTCTCCCGGTGGACAAAATTATCGGCCGCATCTACCCGCTATTTGGGGCCGTCCTGATTTTCATGGCGGTTGGCACCATTGCGATGCTCATCGTTAAAGGCTACGAATTCTATCCTCAGAAAACCTTCGACAATGTCAATCCCCAGAACCTGCCCCTGTGGCCGCTGATGTTTATCACCATCGCCTGCGGGGCGGTCAGCGGTTTCCATGCGACCCAGTCCCCGATGATGGCCCGTTGCCTGCCCAACGAAAAATACGGACGCAGTGTGTTTTTCGGTTCGATGATCGCTGAAGGCGTCATCGCTCTGATCTGGGCCACCTTGGCCATCTCCTTTTTCCATTCACCGGAGCTGCTGAATAAGGTGTTGGCCGAGGGAGGTCCGGGACTGGTGGTGAACCAGGTGTCTACCACTCTCTTGGGTAAGTTTGGCGGTTTCCTGGCCATTATCGGCGTGGTGGTGTTGCCCATCACATCCGGGGACACGGCCTTTCGCAGTGCGCGATTGATCATTGCGGACATTTTTCACCTTTCCCAAAAAGAAAGACTCAAGCGCCTCGTGATTGCCGTGCCATTGTTCGTCGTGGGCTTTCTGATCTCTCTTTCCGACTTCGGACTCATCTGGCGGTATTTCGGGTGGGCCAATCAGACCTTGGCGACAGTGGTGCTTTGGACCGCGGCCATGTACCTGGTCAAGCAGAAAAAATTCCACTGGGTGGCGACGATTCCAGCACTCTTCATGACCGTTGTGGTCACCACCTTCATTTCCAACTCCGGCATCGGCTTCAATCTCCCCATGAATCTGTCAACCAGCATCGGTATCGG
This sequence comes from uncultured Desulfobacteraceae bacterium, assembly GCA_942491115.1. Taxonomy (GTDB): domain Bacteria; phylum Desulfobacterota; class Desulfobacteria; order Desulfobacterales; family UBA5852; genus CALNZV01. The sequence continues at coordinate 302,492 of CALNZV010000008.1, read as the reverse complement.
CGCCGGGGTGGTGGCGGTTGTGGCTTTTTTCTGGAAGTTAAGGATGTTGTCGATATCGCCAGAGAGAATTCAAGAGCAAAGATGACGGGTGGTAAGGTAAAGCCCCCTGTCGGTGCCACGCATCATCGCAGGAACAGACATCGACAACGTTGTCTGGAAAGGATGAGAATGGTGAGATCATATGGGCTGATCATCTTGATGGGTTTTCTTTTATTCATACCGGGCAGCCTCTCCGCCCAGAACTACAGCGGTCAATGGCTGGGTACCATCACCGAATCGACGAATCGTTGTGAGAACTTGGGGAAGGCAGAGCCCGGTGACTACAAACTTACCATTGTCCACAAAAACAACGACATCATGATCATGGAAAACGTTGTCCAAAGACCTTACAAGGGGGGCATCAACACCGATAAACCGGCAACCTTTGTTGTCTATGGCACCTACAATGATGACGGGGGGTATGTGACCGAGCGGGTCGATATTGTTTTCGGGGACGACGCCACAGGGGCGGGGGAGTCCGTCTGGCGCTGGTCGGATGGGTATTATCAATGCGGGGGGCAATTCCGATTCGAATTGGAAAAGATCCGAGATTGACCGGGGTCTCAAGGGAACCCTATCCCGTCATCCGGGGCCACGACCACTGATCTGATCTTTAAAAGGCAATGGATATTGACAAAATGATGAATCCGGAAAAAGAACGACAACTGAACGATTTTATCAAGGAATGGGACGCATCTGTTGATAAAAACAAAGACGTTTTTATCCATTTCAAGGAATTTTTAAACGCAAAAAGCGGAGTCACATTAGACTTCAACCCACGGCCCGGTGTCACCTATTCCTTGAGAGCCGTTCATGCCAATCAGAAGAATAGGGAACTTTTTATGATGGTCGACGTCATCGAGGACAACCCCCGGTGGCTTTCCATCTGCTTTTATGGCGATATGATCGAGGACCCGGAAGAAAAGGGCGACTTCGTTCCGGAGGGGTTGCTCGGTGAAGATGCCGTGTGTTTTGACGTGGAAGAGCGGGACGATGCCCTCATCCGGTATATTGAGGCCCGAGTGGACGAGGCCTGGCAACACGGTGCAGGGGTCTAACGCCGTTTGCGTCTGCTTTGCACGACCGAATTCGTCAACCAACCGACCGGAGCGATCAGATGCCCATGATAACACTCAGGGACAATCGGGTAACCTCACCTGAAAGCAATGCCCGATGCAAAACCGGCATAAATACATCAAAGGGCGAAGAATGCGGCAACAACCGATGAAAGGAAAACGGATCGGTCGAATACGCTGGACGGTATCGATCGTCGTTCTTTTTGGGTTTTCAGTGGCGGCAGCGGTAAACGCCGTTGCCGTCGATCAGAACCTTTCACAGAGTATACGGGAGAAGATCGAATTTCTTCAGCAAACCGATGGGATTCAGATCCAGGACGAAACGATAGGAAGTGAAGATATCCTGTTCCGGTTCTATGAAGGCCGGTTTTTCAAACCGGCCTGGAGAAACCCCGACAATGTCAGGGCCATGGTCGCTGCCATCCAAAATGCCCACTCCCATGGCCTCGACCCTGCCCTCTATCATCTTTCCCCACTGCAGGACCTGGGCCACGACACCTCACAGACAACGTCGTCAGAAAAACCCCAAGACGCAGATCTGGAACTTCTCCTGACGGACGGTTTTTTCCAGTTGGCCCACGATCTTTCCTTCGGACGAATCAATCCGGCCACCATCCTTTCCGACTGGAAGTTTGATCCGGTGGAAGAAGAGATGGCACCGGAGGACCTTCTGGAGGCCGCCTTGGCCGAAGGGCGGGTTCGGGAGCGCCTCGAAGCCCGAGCCCCAAGCCACCCTCTCTACCGCCGGATGACAAAAGCCTTGGCCCGCTATCGTCAAATCGCTGAAGCGGGCGGCTGGCCATCCATTCCGGAAGGCCCTCTCCTGGAGGTCGGTGTCCGGGACGAGCGGGTGCCGCTCCTGCGGCAACATCTGAAGATCACCGGTGATCTGAGTGTCGATACGGTGAGTGACCTCGACCTGTTCGAGCCGTCCCTGGCCACGGCTGTCTTGCGATACCAGGAACGCAACCGGGTGAGCCGTGATAGTACCCTTGTGGACGACTATGATGGAGCGGCTGGGGAAGAAACCCTGGCGGCCTTGAATGTGCCGGTTGAAGCCCGCATTCAACAGCTCATAGTCAACCTGGAGCGCTCGCGGTGGCTTTTGCGCGAGGTGCCCGCGACCTTCGTTCTGGTGGATATGGCCGACTACCGGGGGTATCTCTACAAGAATGACGACATCATCTGGCGTGCCCGGGTGCAAATCGGCACTACCTACAACCAAACCCCCTCATTCCGTTCCGCCATCGAATACCTCGTTTTCAACCCCACCTGGACGGTGCCACCGGGGATCCTGCGGGATACCACTTTGCCCAAGATTCGAAAAAGCCTGTCTTACCTGAAAAAAAACCATCTGATGGTCATCGACCGAAGCGGTAATCGGGTAGACCCGACCACAGTGAATTGGTCGCAGATCAAGGCATCCAACATGCCATACCGTATCGTCCAGTCGCCGGGACCCCACAATGCCGTGGGGCGCGTCAAGTTTATTTTTCCCAACAAACACTTTGTCTATTTGCACGACACGCCCCATAAGACCCAATTCGGTTTGGACGAGCGGAGCTTCAGCGCCGGTTGCATCCGAATCGACAAGCCGTTCAAACTGGCCAAACGGCTGCTCGACGGCCCTGAACAGTGGACCATTGGCCGCATCCGGGATATCATCGCCACTGGCAAGACCCGGACGGTGTTTTTAAAAATACCCGTGCCTGTGCTGCTCATCTATCGAACGGCCCATGTCGACGATCAGGGTCTGGTGCACTTTCGAAAGGATGTCTACCAACGCGACGCCGCCGTGCTGAAGGGACTGGCACCATCCAGTTGAGATCGATCGACGCGGCAATGCCTCCCAACCGATGAATCCCTCAACGGAGCGCCTTATTCGTCAAATGGGACGCCTGATATGGCGGCATACCGGACCACCAAGGTTGCTGGGTGCCGAACGACGCTCTTTTCTACTTAGAGCGGATGGCACTAACGATCCCCTAGCCCGGAGATGTCACGTGTTGGCGGCGTTCATCGGCCAGGCATTCAAGGGCGCCGCCGACCGTTGGTACTGCAAGCCCTTGATCACGCCGCATATGGAAGCCTCCGACGCGCCCCCAGGGGGACTATTTTTGGGGGGTTTTGCCATTCCGCCGGGGGACAAACGGTTTCCGGGGCTCTGCTACCGACACAGGCGCCAAGTATAAGATATCATATATCATTTTGACATTTAGGAAACATTTTCATGACATATTCGGGCTAAACCCTGAAGGAGAAGATGGCCTAGAAAATGATGATCGCCGAACTGACGGCCAAAGGGTATGTGTGAAAAGAAAGATCAGAAGAGGATTCCGGACGGATGAACCCTCCCCTGGCCCGTGTTGATACCAGAGCCAATAGGGGGGTATGTCGAAAGCAACGCAGAGTGAATGATCTTCACCATCAATGGATTCTTGAATCGATCAACAGCCAACACCTAATGGATGACGCAATCAGCCATAGGATGGAGAGAAAATATGGGACGCAGTTTGTACATTGCCTCAGTAGAACCCCGCAGCGGTAAAACCATGGTGGCCCTGGGCGTCATGGAGGTGCTTTCCCGTCAGATCCGAAAGCTGGGATTCTTTCGACCGGCGACAGCCGACCCCGAAAAGGACACCACTATCCAGATGATGCGACATCGCTACCATCTGCCCTTCGCCCCCGGCAGCATGTCGGCCCTGACCAGTCACCGCGCACGGGAGTTGGCGGTTATGGGGCAGATCGACGACCTTCGCAAGGACATCTTCAGCGCCTACAAGGCCCTCGAAAGCCAGTGCCAGTTCATCGTTTGCGAGGGCGCCGATTTTATCAGCATGGCGTCCGCCTTCGAATTCGATTTCAACGCCGATATCGCCAACAACCTGGGATGTCCGGTGATGCTGGTCGTCAACGGCCGGCGTAAGACTTGTAACGAGGTCGTGGATGCGGTTCGGGTGACTCAGGAATCCTTTTTGGACAAAGGGTGTGTCATTGCCGCGACGGTCGTCAACCGGGTCGATCCGGCTGCCGTGGCGGTCATCGCAAAGGAGTTGAAAGCCCAGGGCAATGTCATCGATCCGGTGTTCGTGCTGCCGGAGGATCCCCTTCTGGGAAAACCCACGGTGGGGGAAATCGCCCAGGCCCTTGGTGCCCGAGTCATCCAGGGGACGCCGGAGGCCATGAACCGCGAAATCCACGACCTGAAGGTCGCCGCCATGAAGGTGCCTAATTTCCTGGATCACATCGGCGAGGGCAGCCTGATCATCACGCCGGGAGACCGGGCGGATATCATCGTGGCCGGAATGGCCGCCTCTTTTTCCACTCGCTATCCCCAGATCGCCGGGCTCCTTCTGACCGGCGGCCTTGAACCGGAGGCCCAGATCACCCGACTGATCGAAGGGATCGAGGCCTTTTCCCAGCCCGTGCTATGCGTTCGGACGGATACCTTCGAGACGGCCGTCAACGCCAGCGAAGTCAAAGCGGCCCTGTCTGCGGAAAACGATCGCAAGATCGCCACGGCCCTGGGGATTTTCGAGCGCTATGTGGATCTGCCCCTGCTCGAAAAACGCATTGAAGTGGTCCGCTCCGAGCGGCGCACGCCGATCATGTTCGAGTACGAGCTGATCCAGCGTGCGAAAGCAGACCGCAAGCATATCGTTCTGCCCGAAGGGGAGGAGGAGCGGGTATTGCGGGCCAGTGAGATCCTGCTCAAGCGCTCGGTGGTGGACATCACCCTGTTGGGAAACGCCGAAACCATCAAGACCAGAATCGCCCAGCTTGGGCTGAACCTCGAATCGGCCCGGATCGTCGATCCCGACTATGCCGAATGGATAAAGGCCTATGCCGAGGCCTATTTCGAGATGCGGAAGCAAAAGGGGATGACCCTCGATCATGCCTTCGACAACATGTTGGATGTGAGTTACTTCGGGACGATGATGGTCCAAATGGGCGATGCCGACGGTATGGTTTCCGGCGCCGTCCATACCACAGGGGACACCATCAGGCCGGCGTTCGAGATCATCCGCACCAAACCGGGTATTTCGGTGGTGTCCAGCGCCTTTTTGATGTGTTTGTCCGACCGGGTCCTGGTCTACGGCGATTGCGCGGTCAATCCCAATCCCACGGCCGGGCAGTTGGCCGACATCGCCATCAGTTCGGCGGACACCGCCAGGACATACGGCATCGATCCCCGGGTGGCCATGTGCTCCTATTCCACGGGCACTTCTGGCAAGGGCGCCGATGTGGACAAGGTCCAGCGGGCAACGGCCATCGTTAAGGAGCGGCGGCCGGATCTTAAAATCGAAGGCCCGATTCAATACGACGCGGCCGTGGATGCGGGGGTGGCCCGGACCAAACTGCCCGACAGCGAAGTGGCCGGCAATGCCACGGTATTTATCTTCCCGGATCTCAACACCGGCAACAACCTCTATAAAGCCGTCCAGCGGACAGCCAATGCCGTGGCGGTGGGCCCGGTGATGCAGGGGCTGAACAAGCCGGTCAATGACCTGAGCCGGGGCTGTACCGTTACCGATATCGTGAACACCGTGGCCATCACGGCCATTCAGGCCCAGGCGTAAATGAGGGGCAACCGGGGGGGGGATTTGCAGATCTCTTTGGTCCATTCCGGATGGCAATGGAGAAGGCCCGCTCAATTGAACGCTTCTTTTTCGGAAAGCGTTTTTCTGCCGACAATGATTTGGGATGCCTTGGAGTCGCGGCAACGTCCGCCTGAATCCGGAATGATTCTAAAATGCGATTGTCAGCCCGAGCGTCATATGATTCCCATCACCATTTATTATTCAAATTGTACAATATATTAGCAAAAATTTTTGGCTTATTTTTCAAGCCGCATGCCCTCCCATTTGACGATCTTGTTGAAATTTACCACGTGAACCGCATCGGTCTTGCGGGCGAATCCAACGTCGGGCAGCTTGTCGTCTCCCTTGTCGATAAATACAGTGTCGGGCTTTCCAGGCTCCAGGGAAAATCCGTTATAAACAACAATAAAGCCGGGTTTTCCGGCCAGCCTATCAAGCAGTTGCTGCTGCTGATCCGGCCTGATTTTCCATGACATTTCATTTTGCGGTTATCGATAACGCTCCAGATGGCCCAAATCGAAAGGCCAATGGGTGTCGGATCGGATGCCGGGCGGCTGTCTGAGCCATTTAGGCCGCGTTGAGACGGTTGCCACCTGAGGGTTTCAGATTCCTCGATTTTGCCTGTCAACCAGTATGTTCTGCAAGAAAGTCCGTCAGCGACCGTCTTTACACGGCCTTTGTGGCGAGTTTTGGTTGGCAGCGGAACCGATATCCATGGGCCCCATAGAACCCCAACTGGAGGATTCTACATAACCGCGTTTCATTTAGTTCAAGGGATTTTCGAATATCGCTCACCCACATTGACGCTTCCTAACGGGTGATTCCGTTCTCAACAAGGTATCGAAGCGCCTTGATCACATACCGTTCGAGTCTTCCGAAATAGTTCTTCATGCCGCGGGCCATGCGCTCCCGGCGAACGGGCTTGATGAAGCCGCGCTTAAGCCAGTCCTGAAGCCGCTCCATCTTGATCCCGATGATCCTGACCACATCGAATATGGTGTATTCTTCCGGATTCAAGTATAGTTTCCTTTTGATATTGGATGGATCCTAACACATATGCTTTTTCGGTCCGATAGGCATAATGTTTCACCCGCAGTGCGGCCCTGACCTGATCGAGAAGCTTTGGCTGCTTTCCTGTCCCACCCGTTGTCATATCCAGGCAAAAAGTCGGGTTATTGGAATATTCCGGACTTGGCATTCGGTTTCATAGAAGATGAGCGGGGGAGTAGGCACAGTATGTGCCAATTAAAATTAATCAGTGTTTCAAGTGTGTTAGTCATTACCTTGGAAAAGGTCCGAGAGGATAGTGCACTTGAATGTGGGCAGTTATGCCATGAGACCTGTGCAGTCACATGTGAAAGGCCGCAATAGCCGAATCTATAGAAAGGCGTAGGGTCGGCCAGGATTGAGGGGATGTCAATATCCGCGAATTAATTCCCCACTAGCTATAACCGAGAATTAATTCTCACTACTCAGTAGTTAGCGTGCACAGACAACCATGGATGCAATCTACGACAAAATCGAGGATCGAATACGACACGACAGGAGAGCCGACCCAGTCATACTGTCTCGGCTTGTTTCATTAAGAGGCTTAGATCAGAGAAATATTTAGATATTGCTTGCGGCAGGGAAACTACACTTCTGAATTAGCACTTTTTCGTGGGCATGCGTTCGATCAACCAAAGATGCTTGCAGTTGCGATTGTTCTCTTGTAACTTGGCAACAACGGATGTGCTGAAACAACTTACGATGATAATTGCTTTGATGGCGCGACTTGCCTCTTGCAATTCATCATTCCTGGACTTGAGAAGCAGCTTTTGATGAAATTGTTCGAGAATATTAAGGCCGAGTAAGAACCAAACTTAATTCAGGGATAGACGTAATTTGGTTTTGGTACCGCCTTCGAAGGCCCATGAAATCTGGATTTTCTCAAAGAGAGTAATCTTAAAATCTGTAAAATTGTGTAGAGCTCTCTCAAGCTTCAGGCGCTTTTTCATGATGGCCACCAAAACATACACCGAGATCGCGGTCCAGATTTGCGTTTTACGGCGGTTTCCGAAATGCCGAAAAATGATTTTATCCGCAGATGCTGTTTGATCCATTTGAAGAACAGCTCCACTTGCCAGCGACTTTATACAGGTCGGCAATGGTTATGGCGGTCCAATTCGAAGTGATTTGTCAGAAAGTTAACTCTTTCCGGTTTCTCTGTCATGGTATTTGATCCGTCGCAGCTTTTCGGAAAGGCGGTTGCTGATTTGGCCACGACTGGAAGAACTGTCTGGTCACAAATAACCCCGGTGGATTTGTCCACAGGAGCTGAATACAGTCTTCACAGCTGAGTATTGGCCTTGGCCCTGAGAATGAAAAAGGCCATACCTCGATCATGCGAAATAGTCTTTCAAAATCAAGATAGGCACGATCCATCACGTAAATGGACCTGGTTCAGGAAGCAGCTCATCAAGAATGTTGACGTCATGCAGCTTGGCATCCGTGATGGACACAAATGAGGGAATATTGCCCCTCGATCAAGCAGGGCGTGCATCTTGATGCCGCTTTTGTCGATCGAAACCGTGCCCAGGAAACAGAGAGCGGCACAAGTCAATGGTCGAGGCATCCAAAGCGTACACTGTCTCTTGGAGTTGGAGGCCAAAGTCGTCTTGAACGTACAGCTTCCGTGCTTCGATCAGCACTTGCGCAAAGACGCAGTAAATCCGCCATTTTCGTTATTCGCTGGCATCGGCCAGAGTGCTTTTGGCAACCTTACTCTGAATACCGACGTGGTGGAGCTTGTTCTGCATTGCGCCTAAACATAAAACCGTATCACGAAGGCTATCTCGGTAAGTCAGCTGGGCAAACGCCATGCAGAGAAACTGTTCATAGCATTTCAAAGATCGTATTCGGTAATTGCCATTGTAACGCTTGACACAGGTACGGGAAACTCTGCTTGGGCAGAAAATCTAATAGATGTGAAAAACGATTCGCCTTGATACATCCTGTCCTCCCCTCGCAAATTTGTCTGAAGGGATCTATGAGGCTATCGTTCGAAATCAAGAGGTTGCCCACTAAAAAGTGGTGCTTTTATGTTTAATTACAGAAACTTCTGACACTTTGAAGCCGGTTTAACCGGACACCAGTGATACTTTTTTATTAATTTTCTTCACAAACTTGTCAGTCCACAGTGTTGCCGCCTTCATGCGGCCAGAGAAAAATAGAGACTGGCACATTATCATTGAACAATTGTCCCAGTCAGGAAACCTGTATGGATAACCCGATATAGCCCTGCAACAGACGTTCAACCATGCACCGTGACGGGGAAATGAAAACCCAACAACGCCATGCTTCGGACGGCTAATCGCCGCCGCAGATGGCCACGTTAGTACTAATTAAAGGGATCATAATAATGGAAGACAAAGAGTGGTTAACAACTGCTGCCGGAGTGAAAATGCCAAGGCTTATTTACGGCACGGCCTGGAAAAAGGAACGCACAGCAGACCTGGTTGTGAAAGCTATCCAAGCAGGATTCAAAGGTATTGACACCGCCTGCCAGCCGAAGCACTATGACGAGCCACTAGTTGGAGCGGCTCTCCACAGGCTGAAAGACCATGGTATCGAACGTGAAACCTTGTTCCTACAAACCAAATTCACCCCACTTTCTGGCCAGGATCCGAGAAATGTGCCATACGATAAGGACTCCCCTATAGAGTCGCAGGTCACCCAATCTTTTGAGGCGTCGAAGAAAAACCTCCAAACACAATATATAGATTCCCTTGTACTTCATTCGCCAATGGCACCTCACGCAATTTTGATGAAAGTGTGGGATGCAATGGAAATAATTCAAAAGGCTGGTGGAGCTCGTCAGCTTGGAATCAGCAACTGTTACAATACTGAAGTGATGAGGCAACTCTATGCCGATGCCACCGTAAAGCCAGCGATTGTACAAAATCGGTTTTATCAGAAAACGTTGTATGATGCAGACTTGCGTAACTGGTGCTCTAATCATGGAGTTATCTATCAGAGTTTTTGGACCCTCACCGCAAATCCTCATATTATAGCCAGCAATACCGTTCGGACAATTGCTCAGAAGTATAATAAAACCGAATCGCAAATCTTTTTCCGATATCTCAGTCAAATTGGTATGGTTCCACTTACCGGAACATGTTCTGAGCAGCACATGAGGGAAGCCCTCAGCATCTTTGATTTTGAGCTTTCTTCTGACGATTTAAAGAATATGAGTCGACTACTAAAACAAGCATAACGAAATATTCCAGAGGGACGACAGTAAGCCAGCTTCCCTTTTTTTAATATTAATTAAAGCGGTTATGTAGAATCCACCAGTTGGGGTTCTATGCGGCCCATGGGTATCGGTTCTGCTGCCAACCAAAACTCGCCACAAAGGCCGTGTAAAGACGGTTGCTGACGGACTTTCTTGCAGAACATAATGGCTGACAGGCAAAATCGAGGAATCTGAAACCCTCAGGTGGCAACCGTCTCAACGCGGCCTAAATGGCTCAGACAGCCGCCCGGCATCCGATCCGACACCCATTGGCCTTTCGATTTGGGCCATCTGGAGCGTTATAGATAACCGCATTAATTAAACCCGGATTCTGCAGAAGTAATTCAGTGTTGCCCAAAAAAGAGCACCCTTTTATAATGATCCTGCAAAGTTAATCGTAGACCACCTACGAAAAGGGGGATCATCAAAAGGGTGCGAACACAACGTAGCAGGATCGGACGCCGTCGTAAAGTTTTCAAACAGGAAAAAGCCCATATTTCTTTCACCGGTAAAGCGGTCACTTCCAATGCCGGAATGGCGGTCGTAAGCCGCGGCTTCGATGCGTTTAACATGCGTGACCAATTGCAAGCCATGTTCGGTTCTTTGGATAACGATCGGAAGTATCCCACCAGCACTTTTTTACAGCAACTCGTGGCGTTAAGAATCTTAGGCGGAGATGCCATAAGCGATGCCGCCATCCTGGATGAACCAGCGATAAAGGCCATGTTCGGCTGGGAGGCAGTTGCTCATCCCACGACTTTCGCCCGTCGCCTGAAGGCGCTTACCTGGCGCCACAATCTAGCCCTGGAGAGCATCGTCAACGGGTTAAGCCAGCGCTTCACAAAGCCGGGCACGCAGTTTGTGGCCATCGACTCGACGGTGGCCACGGTGTTCGGCCAAAAGATCGAGGGTGCCGGACGCGGCTACAATCCGCACAAACCCGGCCGCAACAGCTATCATCCGCTGCTGGCGGTCGATGTGGGCTCCTCGATCCGTGGTGGACGGGGTATCTGTAGACCTGGTTCCTGTGCCTCCAACGACGGCCTCGACGGCTTTATCCGCAAGATCGTTGCCGAGGCGAACCGCCCCGGAGAAGAGATCGTCTTTCGCCTGGACAAGGGCCTTACCTCCGGGGCCGCGCTGGATACGATCGAGGAGCTTGAGGCCGGCTATGTCGGCAAGGTCAAGCTGACCTCCACGGTCATGGGCCACATATCGCGTGTTAAAAACTGGCGCAGCATCGGCGGCGGCTGTTTTGCAGCCAACTTCCGCGCTCGGCTCGAAGGCTGGTCACATCCGCGGCGCTTTGCAGTGATCGAACGCCATTTGGAGCCGGCAAAGCCCACCGAGCAGCTATCCATGTTCGATATGCTCGAAGGCCGCTACGAGGTGGTGGTCACCAACCAGCGCCTCAATGCCGAGAACATCTGGCGTCTATACAATCGCGGGGCCGTGGTCGAGCAGGTGATCGAAGAGATCAAAAACGATTATGCGGCCACCGGCATCCGCACCAACGAATTCTGGGCCAATGACGCTTTATTCCAGACGGGTCTGATTGCCTACAACCTGCTCAACTGCATCCGCCGTCTGGCGTTGCCCAAAGGGCTTCGCACCGCCCGGATCAAGCGCATCGGGTTATTGCTGCTGCATATGCCGGCCAATGTGGTTTGCCGCAGCCGACAGCTGCTGATCAAGATCAAACGCGATCATCCGTTTCGCTTGATCTTTTACCAGGCCATGAAAGCATTGGCGTAGGTCGAAATCGAGTAACAAAAAAATCGTTGGATAGGTGCGTTTGATCGATGAAAAACAACCCCATTTAGGTTGAAAAATTTTGTTTCGTTCGATTCGATTTTCCCCTTAGCAACCCAAAACTTTTGCAGTCGAGTTTTCAACACCTAAAATCGGGTTTTCTCGCTCTCTAAAACGAAGGGATGCAGAATCCGGGTTAAAGTTAAAATATTTCAGGAAAAGCTATAATGACATTGCCGGCCCTGAATATTGGCGTTCGCTTCAAAACATGGCCACCTTGACGTTTAGACGTTATAACGTTATAGTGTCACAAAAGTATCGGAGGTGATATTATGGCAACACCAGCAAAACGTGCCACGGTGTATTTTGACCCAATTATACATAAGGCATTGAAATTAAAGTCTATAGAAACATCCAAATCTATTTCTGAACTGGTGAATTTAGCTGTAAAGGAGGCACTTGCAGAGGATGCGGAGGATATTGCTGCATTTGAGGAAAGGGCCAACGAACCCCTAATTAGTTTCTCCGAAATGGTTAAAAGGCTAAAAAAAGATGGCAGGATTTGAAATTCTCTTCAAGGAATCGGTTTGGAAGGATCTGAGAAAAATCCCGAAAAACCACTTGAAAAAAATCCTGTCTCGAATTGAGAAATTGAAAAACAACCCTCGCCCAATCGGTTGCGAGAAACTTACCGGTCAGGAACTCTACCGTGTTCGACGGGGGAAATACCGTATTGTTTATTCGATCCAGGAAAATGAACTGACAATATGGATCGTCAAGATCGGACACCGAAGTAGTGTATACCGCTGAAGCGAACATGTCACTTGTGCCGTCGATAACTCATCGCCCCACAGTTCAGACGTTATGCTCCCAGATGAGGCACAGATAGTGCCTGAGGATCTCTAAAATGTCGTCATCTTCCGAATACATACCCACGGACGAGGAATTTTGAGACAGTCTATATTCCCATCCGACGAAGGCTCGACAATCGGGTATTAACGATCCGGGTTTTGTTGCGTCAGCCGCTTAAGCCATGCGCCAAAGTGGAGCCGTAAGCTTCCCCCAAAAGTTTGCATTTCAAAAGTAGAGCTTTCTGGCATAATGCACGGACCAGGAGGCTTAGATGAAAAAATCTCGAATCGTATCTGAAACGAATGGGCTTGTCGGTTTACAATCTAAATGTGACCATAATAATGCAGACGACGAAACAGGTCGCGCGACTATTTAATACCATTATGGAAATATTCAAATGAGCAATCTATTCATAAAAACAGCAATCCGGTCAATGTTCGTGCTCACGAGTCGTCGGCGCGCTCATAAACAAGCCTCTGCGATGTTAGAAAAATACACGGAGCTTGCTCAGGGTGTTTCCGATGACATGGGCCGACTGTGTGTTGAAGTACCGCCTATGCGAGGAGTGGATGAAGATATGCGCAGATGGTCCTTTTACATGATTCTGGAACATAATACTATTGTTAACAAGACTATCACTGCTACAGTCTGCCAACTTGCCAGGGGTGAAGCGTTGCACGGTGCGGCGAACATTAATCCTAAAAGAGATGTAATGCCGTCAGTGTCTGCGGGTAATGAACAGTTGAATGTCTTTCAAGAATCGGTGCAAAAGCATTTGGAGGCTGTAAATAGGCTCGGTAAACTTCGCGGCACTCAGACGTCAGCTCATCCGATCTTTGGAGACTTTGATGGCCATAAATGGAATTGCATGTTTTCTTTTCATTTAAGCCTACATTACCCTCAGGCTGAATACGTCGTTCGGATAGTAAAAGCCGAACACCATCCTTCAGCAGACCGCTGATAGACTTCCGAAACGTCTTAGGCTCAGCGCTGTGCGCCAAGTGATATATGTTATGTGCAGATTCATTTCTATCGCTGTTGAAGATAAAGAGGCCGCAAAGAGAATCTTTGTTGGGTATTCTATAGAGAAGAATGAAAACATTTGGTTTAAAAGGGAGGTTCCTGAAAATTTCGATACGCTGTGGGTGACTGACACACATTGCTCATGTGCATTCTATTCGGAGCCTTACGATCCTGATTTAGAGGCCGAAAAGATAAAAAAGAAATTCTGTAAGCCAAAGTACAAAAAGAGAGGGTGGACTGAGGAAAGGATTCATCGAGAGGTGGCGCAAATCCTAAATAGACCAAAAATTCGAGGGGGTCTCAGTGAGTCTTTGTTTCATTGTTTGAGGCTATTTACAAAGGAATCCGGGCACTGCTATTTTCATATCGGATGGTACACTGGAGACCAAACGAAACAAAGGTTAACGATTGAAGAGAGAATAGGTCTCGAAATTGCATCGGAAAAGTTTGATGCCAACGACATCTATGAAAATATGATTTATACATTCATATAGTATAGCACATAACTTCGGGCGAGAGTGGATGTTCGCTTATGCTCGTCCCATTGAGCTTGGCCGCTAGCTGACTAAATATGGTGCATTTTACTATGAGAACCTTTCGCATAGACGCTGACTCTTGGGCGACCCCAGCCATATGAGGTTTAGTGGTCTTTATTTTCTCAACCCCATGTCAGTTTCGGCAAACTGCAGGCTATTTTATGGCTTGGGTCATTCGGCTCAAGAACTGCTCAGCGGGTATAAAATCCACCAGTCTCAGAGCGCTTATTTCATTACCCTGGCGGTCTAAAAACACAACGGTCGGAACCCCCTTAACACGGTATTCTTTCAACAGCCGATCATCAACCTGCTTTACTTCCCGTGTCAGGTCCACTTTGATCATGACAAAGTCCTGTGTCGCCAGCTTGACCACGTCCTTATCGTGAAAGGTGACCTCGTCAAGCGCTCGACACGGACTGCACCAGTCCGCATAGAAATCGATGATGACCGGCTTGTTTGCCTTTTGCGCGTCTTTCAGCAGCTGAGTCGAATAGGCTTTCCAGGTCACACCGGGTCCTTGAATCATCCATTGGCCGACCGTCAGTGTGGCCATGACAACGGCCGCGATTCCGACCCCGGTCTTTATCCATCCAAAGGCGCGAAAGCCGGCCTTGGTGGTGTCGATCCAGCCCAGATGCAGCCCTGCGCCAAGAGCAATGGCGGCCGACAAAAAAACGCCGGCCATTTTCGGGAGAATCGGTCTGAGAAAATAGACGGCCATCCCTACCAGAACCCAGCCCATGAGTTTCCTGACCCAGAGCATCCATTCGCCCGAGCGGGGAAGCTTACTCAAATTTCCCGAAAAAACGGCCAGGAAGAAAAGGGGCAATCCCAAACCGAGGCTCAGGGTAAAAAACACCAGGAATCCGAGCCACGGGCTTCCCATGCTTGCGACCCACGTCAACAACCCTAAGACGAAGGGACCGATACATGGCGCCGCGACGATTCCCACGGTCAGTCCCATAAACAGAGAACCCAGATACCCGGTATAGCTTTTTGTTGCGGCCTGCATCAGGCCGCTGGGCAGCCGTATCTCCCATAATCCGAAAAGGCTTGCGGCCAGGAGCACCAATATGGTTGCGACAAAAGCAAGAACCAATGGATTCTGAAGCATGGCGCCCATCAGCCCGCCTGTCAGGGCAGCGACAACGCCCAGCAGCGAGTTGGTGATCGACAACCCGCCGATATAAAACAAACCGTGGCCGATCAGCCGACGCCTGCCGCTTCGTCCACCGAAGTAGGAGATGGTGACGGGTATCAGGGGATAGATGCAGGGCGTCAGGTTGAGGACCATACCGCCGGTAAAAATCCCCAACAGGGTCCAGACCATGCCCCAGCCGTGAAGAACCCCGGGGGCTTCGGGCTCCGATTCCATGCCGGCAAGGCCTGCCGGTGTGGTTCCCACTGGGAGGTTCTTTGCCTGCCAATCGGGATATCCCAAAGGATCGCGAAATACATTTTTATAACCAAGCTGCACAGCTACACGAGCTGCCGAGTCACTTCGGACTCATGTCAATCCCGCTCAGTAGAAGACAATGAGTCGGTCTTTATCGACGCCCAATAGGTTTTCCAGGTCCGCCTTTTTCCGCCACCGCGACAGATAGGTGGGTTCCATGGGAAAATTGACGGCCCCCTGTATGTGGCCGGTTCGGTACTCCCATACCTGCCGGGTATCGACTAAGAGCAGACCGCCCCGATCCCTGCTGAAATGTTCCCATAAGTCGTCGGTGGTGATAAGTTGATAGCCTCCTTTTTGCGCTTCGGCGACGACGTCCGCCCAGGTCGCTTCCTTTGGTGAGACCGACCGGCTGGTCAGAAACAGGATCTCCACCGTCAACGCAAGGGCGGCAAATGTCAGAAGGGTTGGTTTGCGATTCTTCATGAGTCGTCTTCCTTGGTGGGGAAGTAGCGGTTTGAAAGGCCCGGAAACCCTGTTCGCGCAAGTATTTCGACTGCTTGCACAGCATGTACGCAGGACGGCCTCCGGCTGTTGGGGGGGCATCGTCCACCACATTATAAATCAATTCATTTATTGAACAATAATGAGGTGGCTGGCCAGGAAAATCAATGCCTTTCCGATACATTGATTTGAGGCAGAACACATAAAGGCGGATTTGTATACGGGTGGATTCGGCATCACCGCCTCAAATAATAGGTTTATTCGAGAGCGTTTGCTCCAGGCCGTGAGTCGTTATCGAACAGCCGCCAGCGGTCTCTTGCCCCATCATGGTCAGGGGAAACGGAAGCGCATCGGAGGACTTGACCCGATGCTCCCGGAGGGATACGGTCCGTATATTCATCATCGGAAACCATCATAAAAAGGAGAGTGGAAAATGACGACAAGTGAAACAGCGAAAAAAAGGCCTCTCTGGATGTTGATTGAGGAGACTTTTCTTGAGCTCGATCCCCAGGGGCTTTCGGGGGAATACCTGGAAGCGTCGATTCAACGGATTGCGGGTGAACTTGATGGGGCGGGGTACAATGTGTCGCATCACGGGGGCCATATGCTTCAATTGAGATGGGCAATGAATGACATGCTCGCCGTCGGAAGGCCCCTGATGAAGGATGTAAACGCCGCCATCGGGGCGTTGACTCTGGAGGACGTGGCCGACCCTTATGTCGCAACGGATACGCTCATCAACCACCTCGGAAAGACATGGCCGAAACTCAATCGGTCAGAACGCCGACCGGAAATCATACGGATTGTCGAGAAGACCAGGCTCGAGTTGCTCACTAAAAAGGCAAGCGGTATGCCCGGCGATGAGGGCATCGAATTTCTCATCGAGAAACAGATTGATCCCGAAGTGATCACCAACGCATTGGACATTACAGGAGAGAAGTTGGAACAGGTGAATACCGATATGGAAAAAAGACGTGCCGAGCGAAATCGCGTCGCCGCGTTGCTCGAGGCGGTGGAGGGCAAGTCCAACGACGAAAAGGTGAAACACCTGTTTGACAATGAGGTAGCCGAACCCTTGATCATCGAGATGGCCAACGTCGACCAGGGCGCGATCGATAGGGTCAAACAGGCAATGGAAGCGGAGCTGAAAGAAAAACAACGGTTGGAAGAAGAGGCGGCCGCCCGGAAAAAAGCGGAGGCCGAAGGACCGTCTCTGGAAGCCATTCCGCCGGATGAGATGCTCGAATACATCGAGTCCATTCGCGAGATCATGGAGTTCAGCGACAAGGAAAATGAAATCCGAACCATGTGCGAGCAGAGCTCCATCCCCAAGAGCCTTGTGGACATAGCGGTTTCGGAGCCCGACAAACTGGATGAACTCGAAAAAGAGGCGGAGGGATGATCGGCATCGTCGAAAAGGATGGAAGGACTTGAGGATCGGTCGGGGGCGGTTTCCCCCTGCCGGTCGCCGTGATTCGATCATGCCAGTGAGCACGAAACGACCTTAGCGCGTTTCAATGGGTTTTCTTGAGACTGGTGAACCCCGGACAGCCGCTTTTTTCTAACCCAAGGGGACGTGGAGGCAGGAATGGACGGGATCGAACGGGTCAAGCATCTGTTGGAACGCATCTACGGTCGGGACGCTGAAACGGCCCTCAACCGTATCCTGCCCCTGATCGACACCTACGGAGAGCGACCGGCAGGCCCCCCCCCTTTTTTCTCCCAGGACGACGTGGTGTTGATCACCTACGGGGATACCTTCCGAAAGCCCGGGGAACCGCCCCTTGCCACCTTCCACCGGTTTGCCCGGCGCTACCTCCGGGAAGCCATATCGACCATCCACTTCCTGCCGTTTTTTCCCTATTCCTCCGACGACGGATTCTCCGTCATCGATTTTCGTGAGATCGATCCCGAGCTTGGCAATTGGGAGGACGTGAGGGCCGTCGGAAGCGACTTCCGGTTGATGTTCGACTATGTCGTCAATCATTTCTCCTCCAAAAGCCAGTGGTTCAGCCACTATCTGGCCGGAACGCCCGGATTCGAGGCCTTTGCCATCGAGGTCGACCCGGCGGTGGATCTGTCCCTGGTGACGCGACCCCGGTCCCTGCCGCTTCTGACCGGATTCGAAACCCAAAGCGGCGAGACCGTCCATCTCTGGACCACCTTCAGTGCCGATCAGATCGATTTTAATTTCAGAAGTCTCGATGTCTTGGAAACGATGATCGACGTGCTTTTTTTCTACGCCAGGCAGGGGGCGACCATCCTCAGGCTCGATGCCATCGCCTATCTGTGGAAGGAGATCGGCACCCCCTGCATCCATCTTCCCCAGACCCACGACATGGTCCGGCTGTTCAGGGCACTTCTGGACATGGTGGCCCCCGATGTCATGATCCTGACCGAGACCAACGTGCCCCATTCCGAAAACATCAGCTATTTCGGCGACGGGAGGAACGAAGCCCAGATGGTCTACAACTTCTCCCTTCCGCCCCTGCTGCTCCACGCCTTCATCAGGCAGGACGCGACGGTGTTGTCCGACTGGGCGAGGGGGCTTTGGCTGCCGTCTCCCGACACCACCTTTTTCAACTTTACCGCCTCCCACGACGGCATCGGCGTCCGGCCCCTCGAAGGGATTCTGCCCCCCGGGGAGATCGATGCACTCGTCAGGGTCGTCAAGACCGTGGGTGGCAGTGTTTCCACCAGGCGACATCCCGACGGATCCGACAGTCCCTATGAATTGAACGCCACCTATGTCGACGCCATCCTGGGTCATCCGTCATCGGATCGGGCGGAGAAGTTTCTGGCCTCCCAGGCGATCCAATACGCCCTGCCCGGTGTGCCGGGCACCTATATCCACAGCCTGATGGGCTCCCGCAACTGGACCGCCGGGGTCGAACAGACCGGCCGGGCGCGCACCATTAACCGGGAGAAACCGAACCTCGATCGGGTCCTTGCCGAATTGGAGGATCCGGCGTCGTTCCGGGCCCGGGTGTTCTTCCCCTACCGTCACATGATCAACACCCGACGACGGCAGAAGGCCTTCCATCCCAATGCCCCCTTCGAGGTATTCGATCTCGACCCCAGGGTGTTTGCCATCAAGCGGTTTGGTGACGGGCAGACCATCCTGGCCTTGACCAACGTATCCGCCGATCCCGTGCCGGTCTCGGCCGACGGGTGCGGGATGACCGGGCCCGTGGGGGAACTGATCTCCGGCAAACGCCTGGACAGGATTCCCCCGATCCTAAGCCCTTATCAATCGGTCTGGCTGACCGACGCCTGACGGACCGGGCGGTCCCGTCGGATGCCGAATTCTTATGGACATTTCAATCCCCAGAACTATCTTTCCCGGCATATTCCGGCGGTGTCGAGGCCGAGTCACTCTGTCTTAGCGTAAACCGATCCGGTTCAACTGGTCAGACCCCTTGGCCCCTTAGCCCGAATATGTCATCGAAAATATTTTTTAAATGTCAAAATGATATATGATATTTTATGGTTAGCGCCTGTCTCGGTAGCAGAGCCCCGGGAGCCGTTTGTCCCCCGGCGGAATGGCAGAAACCCCCAAAAATAGTCCCCCTGGGGGCGCGTCGGAGGCTTCCATATGCCGCGTTATCGAGGGCTTGCAGTGCCAACGGTCGGCGACACCCTTGAATGCCTGGCCTATGAGCGCCGCCAACACGTGACATATCCGGGTTAGGAGGTCGTTTTGGAACCTGAAGGTCCCGTTTCAAATCGCTTCGGTCGACGTGCAGCGCTCCTCTCATCCCTGCTGCCCCTTAGCGCTTTTATCGCCGTCGTCTATCTTCTGCCCGAGACCCTTCGCAGAGGAGCCGTCCGCGTTGCCGTCGATTGGGTGCCCAGTTTGAATATCCGTCTGTCCTTCGTTTTAGACGGTCTTTCCCTCCTTTTCTGTCTGATCATTACCGGCGTGGGCTTTCTGATTTCCGTCTACGCCGCATTCTACTTCGATGCCGGACGGGGCCGGAACCGCTTCTACCTGCTGTTTTACCTCTTCATGGCGGCGATGATCGCCTTGGTCCTGGCCGATGATCTGATCGCTCTCTTCGTGTTCTGGGAGATTACCACCCTGGTCTCCTTTCTTCTGATCGGCTTCGACCACGATTCGGATACGGCCCGGCGAAACGCCCGGCAGGCCCTCCTGGTAACCGGGGCAGGGGGGCTTTTTCTTCTCATTGCCGTATTGTTGATCGGCGACATCTCCGGCACCTATTCCATCGGCCGGATCACTGCCGCCGGCATCGACTGGCCGGCCGCCCCGGCCTATCCGATTCTGTTGGGGTCTTTGTTCGTGGCCGCCTTCACGAAATCGGCCCAGTTTCCCTTTCACTTTTGGCTTCCCAACGCCATGAGTGCGCCGACCCCCATCAGCGCCTTTCTCCATTCGGCCACCATGGTCAAGGCGGGAATCTATCTCCTGGCCAGGCTTCACCCGGTTTTTGGCGGCACGGTGGAGTGGATGACGACACTGGTGATCGTGGGAGGAACGACTGCGCTATTAGGCTCTGTCCTTGCCCTGGGACAAAAGGACATGAAGAAGGCCCTGGCCTACACGACCATCATGGCCCTTGGGACCATCACCATGTTTTTAGGGGGACGGACGACACCCGCCCTTACCGCTGCGGTTACCTTTCTCCTGGTCCATGCCCTCTACAAGTCGTCTCTTTTTCTTGTGGTCGGCATCATCGACCACGAGACGGGCACCCGGGATCTTGACCGGCTGGGGGGACTCCTTCGCCGGCTGCCGGTGACCGGAGCGGGGGCGTTTGCCGCGGGGCTCTCCATGGCCGGCTTTCCGCTCTTTTTGGGGTTCATCGGAAAGGAAATCATGTACAAGGGGGCCCTGACCGAGGATCTCTTCCCGGGGTTTGCCACCACAGCGGCGGTACTCTCCAATGCCATGATGACCGCCGTGGCGGCTTATCTGACGGTAAATCCCTTTTTGCGATCCGGGGGCGATCCCCAGGTGCGCCATGCCGCCCACGAAGCGCCGGCCGCCATGTGGGGGGGGCCGGTGATTCTGGGCCTCACCGGTCTGGTGTTCGGCATCTTTCCGGAATGGGTGGGCGACATGCTGGTGGCCCCCGCCGTGACCGCTTTTCACTTCACGACCGAGAATATTCAGCTCCAACTCTGGCACGGCTTAAACCTCCCGCTTCTGCTGAGTGTCGTCACCCTGTCCCTGGGGGCGGTTCTTTTCAAGGCCGAGCCCTGGGTCCGGAACCTGGTAGCGCGTTTGGGACGTTTCACCCCGGTGAATTGGGACTGGATTTACGACCGGGTCATGGCCGGTGTTGCCGGAATCGCGCGCGTCCAGACCCGGTGGATTCAGAACGGGTCGCTCTATGTCTATCTGCTGGTGATCTTCACCACGTTTCTGGGGTTTTCCGGGCTGGCCTTTCTGTACGAACCCCTGACAGTGCCGCGCTCTTTTTCCGGAGGGGCGGACGCTATCGATTTGATGGTGGCACTGGCCGTTGTGGTGGCCACCATCGTGGTATCCACCACCGCCTCACGGCTTCTCGCCATCTGCGGACTTGGGGTCGTCGGCGCCGGAGCGGCCCTTTTTTTCCTGGTCAGCGGTGGGCCCGACGTGGCCCTGACCCAGCTCTTGGTGGAAACCCTGAGCCTGGTGTTCGTGGCTCTGGTGCTCCTGCGGCTGCCGACACTTCGCCGGGAAGACATCCGTTTCACGGGGCGTCGGGCCGTTGACGCCCTCGTGGCCGGTGCCGTGGGCCTTTGCATGACGGTTCTCGTCATGGCCGTCACCCAGGGACCCTTGGATGGGTCGGTAACCGCTTTTTACGAGGCAAAGAGTCTGGCGGTCGCCCATGGCCGGAACATCGTGAACGTGATCCTCGTGGATTTCCGGGGGATGGACACCTTGGGAGAGATTACGGTGGTCGCGGTGGCGGGGCTTGCGGGAGTCGCCCTGGTGAGGGGGAGGGGACGGACATGAGGTCACTGATTCTTCAGGCGGCCACCCGCCTCATCGTTGGTCTGATGCTCGTGTTTGCGGTTTACCTGCTGTTCCGGGGACACAACGCCCCGGGAGGCGGCTTTTCCGGCGCCCTCGTTGCCGCCGTTGCCTTTGCCCTTGTCTCCATCGTCGAGGGTCCGGATGCCGTCAAGCGGGCATTGTGGATGGACCCCCGACGGCTTGCCGCCGCCGGGCTATGCGTCGCGATCTTTTCCGGCCTTCCTGCGGTCGTCACCGGCCATCCGTTCATGACAGGACTTTGGTGGCAACCGGGGTCGGAGATGCCGACCCTCGGAACGCCCCTTCTTTTCGACGTGGGGGTGTTCTTAACGGTTTTCGGCGCCATTTTATCCCTGCTGCTGGCCTTGGAGGAGGGCTGAAGCCATGGAAACACTGCTGGCGGTCATCGTCGGGGTCCTGGTCACCGGAAGCGTCTATTTGATGCTCTCCCGGCACCTGGTACGGTTCATCTTCGGTCTGGTTCTGGCCAGCAACGCCGTCAATCTGCTGATATTCGCCGCGGGTCAGGTGGCCCGGAGCGGAGCGCGGCCGCCGATCATCCCCGACGGCGCCCCGGGCCTCCCCGGAGACATGGCCAACGCCCTGCCCCAGGCCCTCGTGTTGACCGCCATCGTCATCGGCTTTGCACTATTGACCTTCGTGTTCGTTCTCTTCTATCGGGCCGGAAATGCGCTGGGCACCGCAGACACCGAAGCCATGCGCGTGGCGGAGCCCCGGGCGGCTCTAAAAGATGGCGTCATGTCAAAAGAGGAGGGGTCTCCATGACGGTCGCGCTTCACTGGCCCATCGTGGTGCCTTTCCTGACGGCGGTGGCCACCCTTGCCGCGGGCCGGCGCTGGCGCTTCCGACATGCCATCAGTCTGACGGGGGCGGTGGTTCACTTCGCGATCGTTCTCCTGCTTCTGGCCGAGGTCGCCGATCGGGGGATCCTGGTCTCCCAAATGGGCAACTGGCCGGCCCCCTTCGGCATCACCCTGGTCGCCGACCGGCTGAGCGCGATGCTGACGGCGATCACCGGATTCGTGGGTCTCTGCGCCGTGGTCTACGCCCGCTCGGATATCCCAGAACCTCTCCAGGAAGGTGGTTTCCACGGGTTTTTGCAGGTCCTGGTGGGGGCCATCTGCGGAGCGTTTCTGGCCGGGGACCTCTTCAACCTCTACGTCTGGTTCGAGGTGATGTTGATGGCCTCCTTCGCCCTGCTGGTGCTGGGGCAGAGCCGGGCCCAGCTCGACGGCGGGGTGAAATACGTGGCCATCAACCTGGTGGCTACGTTGCTTTTTCTGTCCGGGGTCGGACTTCTCTACGGGCTCACGGGAACCCTGAACCTGGCGGATCTCCATATGAAAGTGGCCGCCGTGGACAACCGGGGCCTGCTACTGTTGGTGTCCGGTCTCTTCCTCATGGCCTTTGGGATCAAGGCGGCGCTCTTCCCCCTGTTTTTCTGGCTGCCGGCGGCCTACCATACACCCCCGGTCACCGTCACTGCCGTCTTCGCCGGACTGCTGACCAAGGTCGGGGTCTATGCACTGCTCCGCCTCTACACCCTGGTGTTCGTCACGGACACGTCATTCACCCACACCCTTCTGCTCGTTTTGGCGGTCATGACCATGATCACCGGGGTCTTGGGCGCAGCCGCCCAGGGGGATGTCCGACGGATTCTCTCTTTTCACATCATCAGTCAGGTGGGCTACATGGTGCTGGGGCTGGCTCTCTATACGCCGCTGGCGATCGGGGGGGCTGTGTTCTACCTGCTTCACCACATCGTGGTCAAAGCGAATCTTTTTTTCATCTCCGGGGTCATGAGGCGTATGGGCGGCAGCTTCGAGTTGGAGCGGCTCGGCGGCCTCTTCGACTCCCGACGGGTGCTGACCCTGGCCTTTTTCATTCCGGCGTTTTCACTGGCCGGCTTTCCCCCCCTGTCGGGATTCTGGGCCAAGATGGCGTTGATCCGCGCAAGCCTTGAAGCGAACATGCCTCTGGTGGCGGCTGCGGCGGCGGCTGTCGGCCTGATGACTGTCTACTCCATGACGAAGATCTGGAACGAAGCGTTCTGGAAACCCTCGGCATCCCCGGCGGGGGAGGCACCCGCCGTGTCGTCGTCTTCGGTGATCTGGCTCATGGCGCCCATAGCCACCATGGCTCTGGTTACCGTGGCGCTGGGGGTGTGGGCCGAACCCTTCATGGGGTATGCCCTGATGGCGGCGGAAGACCTGACGACCCCCGAACGCTATGTCATGGCGGTGCTGGGAGCAGGCCCATGAACCTCTTCGTGATCAATCTCTTCTTGGCCTTCGGTTTCACGGCAGTCCTGGGGGACTGGAGCTTGAGTGGGCTCGGGGCCGGCTTCGCCGTTGGTTACCTGGCTCTGTGGATCTCACGCCCCCTTTATGGCGAATCGACCTATTTCGGGCGCGTCTTTCGGGTGCTGCACCTGGGAATCACCTTTTTCATGGAGCTGATTCGCTCCAATGTCCGGGTGCTCTGGGACATCGTCACCCCGGCCACCCGCAGTCGACCCGGCATCGTGGGCATTCCCCTGGATGCGAAGACCGATTTTGAAATCATGCTGGTCGCCAACCTGATCTCTCTCACTCCCGGCACCCTGAGCTTAGATCTCTCCGACGACCGCAGAACCCTTTACGTTCACTTCATGTTTCTCGACGACGTCGAAGCGGCTAAGCGGGAAATCAAGGATGGACTGGAGAAACGGATTCTGGAGGCTGTTCGATGATCGTCAGCACCGCCGACTGGATGTCCGTTGCCGCCGTCGTCGCCCTCGACCTGCTGGCGGCCGCCGTTCTCCTGGCCTTGTTTCGACTGGTCAAGGGACCGGATTCCGCCGACCGTATCGTGGCCTTGGATCTCATTTCCGTCTTGATCGTGGCGTTTCTCGCGGCGTTTTCGGTCTATGCCGAGGAGTCTGCCTACCTGGATGTGGCCATCGCCTATGGGTTGGTGGCGTTTCTGGGAACCGTCGCTCTCGCGCGCTACCTGGAGCGATCGACCGCCAATCGCCGACCGCCGTCCGAGGAGGGGGAGGAGTCATGATGGATATCCTGGTGGGAATGCTCCTGATCGTCGGCGGCTTGCTGGCCTTTCTCTCGGCCGTCGGGATGGTGCGTCTGCCCGACACCCTGATCCGCATGCACGCCGCCACGAAGGCGGGCACCCTGGGAGCCGGTCTTATCGTGATCGCCGTAGGGCTTCACTTCAGAGAAACCGCCACATCACTGAGGGCGGCAATGGTCATCGTCTTTCTTCTTCTGACGGCTCCCGTGGCAGCCCACCTCATCGGCAGAGCGGCCCATCGCACCGGCATCCGCTTGTGGAAGGCGACCTGGATCGATCAACTCGACGACGATCTGGGCAGGCGGAACGACGGCGACGGGTCAGAGGGTGACCGGTGAGACGAAATCGGGCGGTTTCACGGCCAGAACGGAGCAGTCGGCCGAATAAAAGACCTTTTCAGCCGTGTTCCCGGCGATCAGACCGGTGACTCCGGTTCTCGACAGGGTCCCCATCACCACCAGATCGATCCCTTCCGCTTCGATGAAGGCGGGCAGGATCAGCCCGACGTGACCCCTTTCGAGATGAGCGTCCACTTCGACGCCCTCGAGGGAGTGGGAGTGGACGAGGTTGTCGAATCTGAGACGGGTCTGGTTCTCCGATTCCTCGAGGAGGTCATTGAAGGCCGCTTCGGGGATGCGCGTACGGCCGCTGGACAACAGGGATTCTCCCTGAAGCCGCCAGCAATGAAGAAGGTCGAGATGAGCCCCTTCGGATCTGGCGATGGATGACGCCAGTGAGACGATGAGATCGTTCAGGCGATCGTCGCCGTCAGGCGAGGCTATGGGATCGACCGCCGCCAGGATGTTTCGAAACCGGATTTCAGGGGAGGGTTTGATTGCCCAGACCGGCACGGGGCACTTGCGCATCAGTTTGATTGCGGTGCTGCCGAAGAGTCGGCTTCCGAATCCGGTATCCGGTCCAACTGCGGATTTGACGACCAGGTCGTGGCCCTTTTGAAGCACCTCTTTGATGATGGCGATGGGTGCGTTGCCGGTCAGGACCTTTGCCGCGATGGTCGCCCGGTTTCCGACGATCTCTCTGACGGACGCCTCCAGCTGTTCTTTTCGTTCGTTCAGCAGTTCGGCTCGCAGGGATTTAATGTTGAATGGTCTGCGGAGGAGCCTCAGGTCGAAGCCCAGATCTTCCACCACATCGACCAGGGTCAGACGGGCGCCCGTCCGCTCGGCGAGTGCGATGACATGGGCCAGGGCGGGGCGGTGATCCGCTTTGTCGTTGTATACCATCAAGATGTTTTGAAACCGTTTCATTTGTTGAGTCCTCCGGCGATAGTCAAAGGGGTCGGGCCATCAGGGACTGGGCAACATCCTTCACCACATATATGGAGACGGTTTTCCATTTGGCAAGCAGAGAACAGACGATTTGCTGTCGTGAAACGGGTGTCGGATGGCATCGGACAGACCCGGGTGCGGCTCGACGGAATAGAGGAGAGCCACACTGTTTTTATTGCATACGATTCCCATGGGTTAAATATGGTTTGACATCGATTTCCGGCTGCTTGACAACCCGTATTGGAATCCTATCTTCATTTTTCATTAGAAGAAAATAGTTCTTCTACTAACGATGAACTCTACAGGGTAGTAATCCATTCTCATTGCCATTATAACGGATTTCCGCCCGCTCCTGCTATCGATCTGTTTTCATCGCCTGGCGACAATTCGATCCGCCTTTTATAGGAGCATATGTGATGGAACGAAAGCTGCTGATTGCCGTCGACGATTCACTACAGTCCAAGTATGCCGTCAAATATGTCGGCCGACTGATGGCCGGGGACGGGTCCGTTCATTTCGATCTACTGAACATCCAACCCGCTGTGTCGGACTTTCTATTGGAGGAGGTCAAAAAAGTGCCGGCCTCCAGGCGCCACCTCGACCAACTGCTCGCCAAAAACGCGGAGCATTCCCGCCAATTGCTTTCCCGCCTTTCGGGAGAATTGATCGCCTGCGGAGTCGCAGAGGACCGAATCTCGATTCACACCGCCCCCAGAAATCTTGGGGTTGCCAAGGACATACTGGATTTCGGCCTCGAGCGTCGATTGGATGCCATCGTCCTCGGCAGACGAGGGGTGTCCGGCCTTCAGGACGCCCTTTTCGGCAGCGTTTCAAACACGATTGCCCAGCAGTCCCAGGTCCTTCCGGTCTGGATGGTGGACGGAGACATCGCTCCTAACCGGATTTTTATGCCGGTGGATGGGTCCATGAGCTCGCTCAGGGCCGTGGATCACGTGGCATTCATGTTGGCCGGAAGAAAAGAGATTCGTTTTTTCCTTTTTCACGTGCAGCCCAAACTGCGCCATTTCTGCCCCATCGATGTGGAGGACGCGATATCGGAGCCGATCGAGGACATGATGGCGTCCGAAGACGTTCGATGTATCGACAACTTCTACGGCAAGGTGCTGCATCGGCTCGCCGAATTCGATATCGCCGAAGAGCAGGTCGATTTCAAGACCAAAAGCGGTTTGGGTGGTGTGGGCGGCCTGATCCTCAAAGAATTGACTGACGGCGGCTACGACACCGTGGTCATGGGCCGGCGCGGGGCCAACCGCAGCTTTTTTATCGGCAGCGTCACCCAGTACATCCTTGGAAAATCCACCAATCGCACCGTGTGGATCGTCCCCTGACCCAATGGTCGACCCACTGCCGCTCGCCCCTCGTCCGATTTATAGGAACGGCTTGAAGGCCCCCCACCCTCCGTGAATGCCGTTGGCTGAGAAATTCAATCTGCTTCCCGCCGTCGTTGCCAGATTGGTTTTGACCTTGCCCGGACCTTTATCGATAAGCCAATGCCGCCGGCCTCCGCTTCCATCATATTTCAAGCCTCCGCCGGCCCCATTCCCCTGGGGCGTTGAATGGATGTCGGGGTGCCGTGCCTTCCAAGACCCCTGTCAGGCAAGAAAATGGGTGCCGACCCTTTAAATGGCAACCGATATTTGCTATCTATCGCATGGATGGGGCACCACAGGGACTGCTCCTCCCTAGCCGAATCACTTGATCAACGGGGCTCCGGAAGAAGATACCGTCACCGGCATTGACAGCCATAGGGCTGCTGACGCCCTCTTAGACCTCGACGCCTGACAGTCAGCGGTGACTGGCTTTTCGGACACGACGGGTAGAAGACCTCATGGAAGTCGACACCATTTGCCAGATTCGCTTTCAGGAAGAGGGGGACACCCTGGTGGTCGCCCTCAACGGCCGTTGGACCCTTCACGAGCCGGCGCCCCCGGTCACCGACATCCTGGCCCAGTTCTCGAAGATGCCCCATATCAAGCGCCTTGGGTTCAACGCCTCCCAGCTTGCCGGCTGGGAGAGCACCCTCATCACCTATATCCGGGGCGTCATCCGTCTGTGCAAGGCCCATCACATCCAGGTGGATCCCGGGGGGCTGCCGGAGGGCGTTCAACGGCTCATCGCCCTTGCCGATGCCGTGCCGCCGAAGAAAGACGCCCGCTCCTCGGAAACCCATGAGTCCTTTCTGGCGGCCGTCGGGGGCGAGTTCATCGACTTTGTCAATGCCGGCGGAGAACTCATGGGATTCATCGGCGAGGCCCTGGTGGCCTCCCTTCGAATGGTTCGCGGCAGGGCCCAGTTCCGGGTCCACGACGCATGGATATTTCTCCAGGATGCCGGCGCCCATGCGCTTCCCATCGTATCCCTGATCAGCCTTCTGGTGGGCCTCATTCTCGCCTTCATCGGACTGGTGCAGCTGGAGATCTTCGGTGCCGAGGTGTTCGTGGCCGACCTGGTGGGGATCGGGATGGTTCGGCAGATGGGGGCCGTCATGACCGGCGTCATCATGGCCGGCAGAACCGGTGCCGCCTATGCAGCCCAGCTGGGCACCATGCAGGTCAACGAAGAGATCGATGCCCTTCAAACCCTGGGGATCAGCCCAATGGAATATCTGGTGATCCCCCGGATGATGGCCTTGACCCTCATGATGCCCGTTTTGTGTCTCTACGCCAATTTAATGGGCATCTTGGGGGGGCTGATCGTTGCGGCGGGTATCTACGATATCAGCATGTCCACCTATGCTCAGCGGGTCGTGGCGGCGGTGGGGGTGAACGATCTCTGTGTGGGCCTTTTCATGAGTCTGGTGTTCGGCATCCTGGTTGCCCTGGCCGGCTGTCTGCGGGGCATTGAGTGCGGCCGCAGCGCCTCCGCCGTCGGTGATGCCGCCACCTCGGCCGTGGTGACGGGGATCGTGGCCATCGTGATCGCCACGGCGCTTATCACCGTCGTCTGTAATGTCATCGGTGTCTGATCGTGGACGCCGAAAAAGGTGACCCATGACGCCTTCCGAACCCCACATCACTGTTACGAATCTGACCATGGCATACGGGGATTTCGTGGTGATGCGGGATCTCGATTTCACGATCAACCGGGGCGATGTCTTCATCATCATGGGGGGCAGCGGCTGCGGCAAGAGCACCCTCATGAAGATCATGATCGGACTGAAACCTCCGGCCACGGGGCGGATATCATACGGAGACGTGAGTTTTTGGGAGACGCCGCCCGACGCCAGAAAGCAGATGATGGTCCGGTTCGGCATCCTCTACCAGAGCGGGGCCCTGTGGAGTTCCATGACCTTGGCCGAAAACGTCGCCATGCCTCTTCAGCAGTACACCCCTCTGGGGTCCGACCAGATCCGGGAGCTGGTGTCCCTGAAGCTGGAACTTGTAGGCTTGGGGGGGTTCGAAACCTTCTACCCGTCGGAGATCAGCGGCGGGATGCAAAAGCGGGCGGGGCTGGCCCGGGCCATGGCTCTGGATCCGGAGGTGCTCTTCTTCGATGAGCCGTCCGCCGGGTTAGATCCCCTGAGCGCCAGGCGGCTGGACGACCTCATCATTGAACTGCGGGAGAGCCTCGGCGCCACCATCGTGGTGGTCACCCATGAGCTGGCCAGCATTTTCGCCATCGGCAGCAACTCGGTGTTTCTCGACCCGGAATCCCGCACCATGATCGCCCACGGCGATCCCAAAGCGCTTCTGGCCGACACCGATGACCCCAGGGTGCGCTCTTTTCTGACCCGGGGGGAGAAGTAGTGGTGATCCGCCTCCCGTTTCAGCAAACCTTGACCTGCTCCGGGCGGGTGAGGGCGAAGCGCCCTTGCCGTTGCCTTGATGGACATCAACGGGAGAACATCACTCATGGCCAAAGCCATCAGTAAAACAGCCATCGGCGGGTTCGTGATCGGCGGCATCGCGCTCTTGATTGCAGCGGTCATCCTGTTCGGCGGCGCACAGTTTTTTGTCAAGAAAGATCGGTTCGTGCTGTTTTTCCAGGGGTCTGTCAAGGGCCTCAAGGTGGGGTCTCCGGTGGTGTTCCGAGGGGTCGAGGTGGGCGCGGTGAGGGAGCTCTCCATCCAAACCAACTCCGAGGACCTGTCAGTTCAGATACCGGTGATTGTCGAGCTGGTGGGGTCCAAAATCGATTTTGATTCCAAGAGGAACGACCGGGACCTCATGCAGGAATTGATTCAAAAGGGGCTGAGGGCGCAGCTCGTCATCGACAGCCTCGTCACCGGTCAGCTGGCCATAGAGATGGACTACTATCCCGACACCCAGGCCAATCTGGTGGGCAGCGACACCGAGCACATGGAAATCCCCACCATCCCGTCCACCATCGAGCGGCTGGCCCAGGTACTGGAGAAAATTCAGTTCGGTAAGATCTTCGATACCATCGAGAAGGCCGTTTCCGGGATCGAGAAAATGCTGAGCGATCAGGGCCTTCAGGAAACCCTTCAGAGTATCGACACCGTGGCCAAAAGCGTCGACCGCACCCTCACCAACGCCGACCAGTTGATCGGGGATACTGGCCGTCTGGTCAACAACCTGGACCGCCAGGTGGAGCCGTTGAGTGCCAGCGTCAAGACCGCCGTCGACGACGCCGGCCGGCTGCTGCGCCATGTGGACAAGCAGGTGGATCCCCTCAGCGGGGATGTTCGGCGAACCCTGGGAGAGGCCCAGGCTATGCTCGACAGAGCCCAGCAGTCCCTGGATGGCATCGAAACCCTCGTCGGCGAACGCTCGGAGCTTCGCTACCGGCTCAACCAATCCCTCTCCGAACTCACCGGTGCCCTTCAATCGGTGCGTTCCTTAAGCGAATATCTAGAACGCCATCCGGAAGCCCTGATCCAGGGAAAAGGCGATCCGGGCAGGAGATGAGATGATGACACGGTCTTTTTCGACATCCAAATCCCTTTGGCCATTTCTATTGTTGTGGATCGTTGCCGGGTGCACCGGCACCTCGCCTCCGTCGACCTTCTACCTGCTGAGCGCCATCCCGGAGGCAACGCAGCCGATCGAAAAGGCCTCCGGCGGGTCTTCGTCGATCGTCGTGGGGCCCCTCAGCATGCCCGCTTATCTGGAACGCATCCAGATCGTCACCCAGGCTGGCGATGGCGAGATGGTGATCGATGAGTTTCACCGCTGGGGGGAGCCCCTCAAAGATGCCGTCTACCGGGTGATTCAGGAAAACCTGTCCGCCATGCTTGGCAGGGCCGACATTCACACCTTCCCCCAGACCTCCCGGTCCACCGATGCCATACAAGTGATGATCGACATGACCCGCTTCGACATCGACCCGAAGGGAGATGCCATCCTGGTGGCCTTCTGGTCCATTTCCGACAAGAATGACCCCTCCCACCCCATGAAGCGGAAGACGGTCATTCGCCAGACGCCTGGGTCACCGGAACACCGGGACAAGGTCATTGCCCAGAGCCGGACCCTGGCCGCCTTTAGCCGTGAAATAGCGGAAGCTCTGAGAATGAAGGGCTCACCATGAGAAGGGGGTCGGCGTCCGCTGCACCGCCGTTGCATCCGATCGCTTTTTGGCGCCTGTTCGGTATCTTTTGCATGGTGCTGGTATTTTGCCACTGGGGGGGCTTTCCGGCATATGCCAGACTGGATGTCCACCCCCTGGCGCCTCCCGACACCACGAGCCCCCGGAACAGCTTGGCCTATTTTATCCAGCAGATGGACAAGGCCTACCAGATCCAGCTGACCGAAGGGTTTGCCAGGCGAGGAGCAAAGGATCATGTTCGAAAGGCAACCAGGAGCCTGGACCTCAGTCAGGTGGCACCGGCCAATCGAAAGGACGTTGGCTTCGAAACCGCACTGCTGTTGAAGGAAATCCTGGATCGTCTGGAAGTCCCCCCCAGCGAAGACATTCCCGATGCCAAGCAGATGGCCTCGGAGAACCGTACCACCTGGACAATCCCCGATACCGAGATCACCATCGCCCGAATCAAAGAGGGCCCCAAACAGGGACAGTTCCTTTTCAGTGCAGATACGGTGGACCACATGCGAGACTTCTATAACCGCATCAAGGAATTGCCCTACAAAAAAGACGCCCCGGGGGGCATTTACGAGGAGTACATTTTCAGCCCCGGTCCCCTCGTCCCCGTTTCATGGATAAATCGCCTTCCCAATTGGGCCCTGATCGGGGTGAAGGAACAGGCCGTCTGGCAGTGGATCGCCGCTCTCTTGCTGGTCGGCTTCGGGGCCCTGGCCGTGACGATCGTGTTCCGCTGGTCCCATTCGGGGGAGCATCCTGAAGCCGATACCCGCAAGCCGCGGTTTTGGCGCCGGGTGTCAGTGCCATTCACACTGCTGGCTGCCACCGCTGCCGTTCGCTATCTGGTCGACGAACAGGTCAATTTAACGGGCATTGTCCTTGAGGTGTTCGTTGCAGGAATGCGGATGCTCCTCGTCTTCAGCGTCCTCTGGTTGGTTCTTCTCGCCGGTGGGGGATTCACCGAAGCGATCATTTCATCCCCGCGGCTTCGCCCCAAGCATGTCGATCCCAATCTGACCCGCCTCCTCTGCAAACTCTTCACCTGGATTGTCGTCATCGTTCTGATTGTAAACCTGTCAGAGTACTTGGGTGTTTCCTTTACAGCGGTGTTCGCATCGGCGGGTATTGCGGGTGTTGCCCTGGCACTGGCCGCCCGGGAAACCCTGTCCAATTTTTTCGGGGGCGTCATGATCCTCATGGACCGCCCCTTCAAGACAGGGGACTATATTGTCCTTGATTCGGGTGAGCGGGGGATGGTGGTGAACGTGGGGATGCGCAGCACCCGCATCCTGACCCGGGATGATATCCAGATTGCCATTCCCAACTCTATTATCACCAACACGCGGGTGATTAATGAAAGCGCCCCCCTGCCCCTTTTCCGGATAAGGATTAAGGTGGGGGTGGCCTATGGTTCCGACATCGACCAGGTGGAACACATCCTTCTGGCCATCGCCCGGCAAAACGATTTGGTGTCCCCGACGCCCGAGCCACGGGTGCGATTCCGGGCATTCGGCGATTCCGCCCTTGAGTTCGAACTCCTTTGCTGGGCCCGGCGGCCCCATGACAAGGGCCGACTGATCCATGGGCTCAACCGGGAGATCTACACAACATTCAAGGCCCAAGGCATCGACATCCCGTTCCCCCAGCGGGATGTTCATCTGATAGAGGAGGCCTGACCCTCAACGAACGCCTTTTGCTCACGGCCGGAATCCCCTCACGGAGCGGGTTCTTCCGCTGTGGGATTTGCCCATGACGAAAAGGAAGACATGATGACGAGGTTAAACGGATTCGCTACCCAATGCTCACTGTGGCGCATTCTGTCGGTTTTCTTTACCCTGACCCTGTTCTTCTCATCCGCAACGGCAGAGACACGGCCCATGGATCCCCAGGCCATGGAGATCTACCAACGGGCGCTACGCTATCTTGAGGCACAACCCCGTTTTCAAATTGCAGCGGAAGTCGTGTCGGATGTCCCCCAGGGAGGGGATGCGCTTCTTCAAATCGAGGGAACCGTGGAGGCGACGGTCCGACGGCCCAGCGGAATAGCGGCCCGTCGCACCATGGACGATGGAACGATCAGGCAGCTGTGGTTCGATGGAACGTCGATCACTCTTTTGGACCGGACGGATAAGGTCTTCGCCCGGGTCGATGCCCCCTCCGGAAACGATGCGGCTCTGGATTTCCTGGAAACCGTCATCGAAACTCCCCAGCCCCTGGCCGATATTTTCTACAGCGATCTGTCCCCCCTTCAAACCCTGCCCGTGGAGGCCGTCTATGCGGGCTCGGCCGCTGTCCGTGGCATCCCCTGCGACCATCTGTTTTTCCGGGGAGAGGCCATCGACTGGCAGGTATGGGTGGAACAGGGGGACCGGCCTTTGATCCGCAAGTTTGTCATCGCCTACCGGACCGACCCCGGATGCCCCAGATACAGTGCCGTATTGACTCAGTGGGCATTTCCGCCGTCCGTCGAGGATTCGGTTTTTCAGGCACGCCTTCCTCAAGGGGCTGAGGAGATTTCGATCATCGTCCCAAGTGAGGTCAGAATGGACAAGAAAGGAGTCGGCCGATGACGCACCGCCACCGGATGTGGAGCATTCTGCTGGTATCGGTTTTGGCCATGCTTCTGGCAGATCTGGCGGACGCCCAGCGCAGGGGCGGCGGGGGGAGAAGGGGCGGCGGCCGTCGCGTATCCACTCCTTCCAGACACTACCCGACCCGGTCGGTTCGAAACTCAAGCCGCTATTCGACGACGTCCCCAAAGACCGGCTATCGCACCACGAAACGACGGGTACCTGCGGCAGCGCCGGTTCGCCGTCCGGCTCCTGTCACAACGGAACGACCCCGAAGACAGGCCGAACGGGTGAGCCCTGATCGTCGACAGGGGGCCCGTGACGACCGTGACGACCTCAGAGAGGAGCGCCGGGACTTTATTGAGGAGCGCCAGGAAGATCGCCAGGACTTTGTAAAGGACCGCTATGACGACCGGCGGGACTTCATCGACGATATGGATGAGGAGCGCTGGCGCCGCTATCGTCGCCACCGGTACTGGTGGCGGGGACACCGCCACTATACCACCGTGGTCTATCGTTCCGAGCCCTGCCCGGATATTATCGTTGTGAACGATCATCGGTACTACCATTGTGATGAGATGTGGTATGACCGGGTCTACTACGAGGGGGACGTCAACTACATGGTGGTGTCGGCGCCGCCGGGGGGTGAGGTCACCGAACTGGACGACCCGGAAATCATCGTCGTGGATGAAAACATCTACTACCTGAGCAATTACACCTTTTATCAGACGATTCAGCGCGACGGCCGGGAGGTCTTCGTCATCGTCGATCCCCCCCTGGACGTGGAGGTCGAAAGCATTCCAGACCTCTCCGTAGAAATCGAATCCGGAGGGCAGACATACTATCAGTTCGGTAACGTCTTCTACCTCGACACGGGATCCGGTTATCGGATCGTTCCGGACCCGGGGGAGTGAGGACGGGGCATGCGGTGTCTGTCGCGGATGACCCCTGTCCAATCATCAGTGGCCGGCCGCCGAGCGCCGGCGTTTTTCTTTTCCGCTGCTCCATTCATGGGCGCCCCTGCTCCGAGCCCTTCGGGTTCGCCCGGGCGTTGAGGAAACCTTAACCGTCAAAGGCCGACAAGGCCTTTTTGGCGATATCCTCCCCCCACTCTTGAACGAAATGACCGGCGTCAGGATGTTCGTAAGGTTCGGGGCAGTTGACGATGTCCCTGCGAAGGGCCGCCATCACCGGAGGGCCCAACACGGGGTCTTTCATCCCGACAGCCATGAAAGACGACCCTGTCCACTGGGTGCGAAGCCAGTCGCGGGCGTCCCTTGAGAGCGCCGCACCGGGGGCCTCGGGCCGGTCGGGAACCAACTCGGGGAACCGCCGCACCCCGGCCTTGTAGCGGGCATCTGGAAAAGGGGCGTCATAGGCGCTCCACTCCGATTGGGAAAGATGGGGGCAGGTGAGGTTCAACAGCCTGCCGGCCGATAAATCGGGGTTATTCCGCACCCACGCCCGCCAGTCGAGGAACCCTGTGGATAGCTGGACGTCCCCGGTCCCGAGAGTGGTGTTCATGACCAGGAGGCGGGAGAACCGCTCCGGCATCTCCATGGGCAGGGTGAGCCCCAGGATG
This sequence comes from uncultured Desulfobacteraceae bacterium, assembly GCA_942491115.1. Classification (GTDB taxonomy): domain Bacteria; phylum Desulfobacterota; class Desulfobacteria; order Desulfobacterales; family UBA5852; genus CALNZV01. Next base: position 266,394 of record CALNZV010000008.1, on the reverse strand, counting down.
CCTCCCCAGTCCTGGCAGACCAGGGTAACGTTCCTAAGGTCCAGGGCCTCGATGAAGGCAATGAGGGCCCGGCGGTGGAAATCGAAGGTATACACGGCCTCATCGACGGGCTTGTCCGATCGACCGAATCCGAAAAAATCGGGCGCCACCGCCCGGTGACCCGCGGCCTCGACCACCGGAATCATTCTCCGGTAGAGGTAGGACCACGTCGGCTCCCCGTGGAGGCAGAGAAAAGTGGTGCCCGCCTGGGGATGGCCGGCATCCACATAGTGCATCCGCAGGCCCTCAAAGCCTTTCAACCCGTCGATGTATATTGGATCGTAGGGAAAATCCGGCAGATCCGCGAATCGTTCGTCCGGAGTTCTTAAAATGTCTGTCATGGCTATACTTCCTTCTGAAGGCGATAAGGTCCCGGGTAAAGTGGGGGGTTATCTCTGTTGTCGATCCCGCTCGGATGATTGGCCACCGACAACCGGCCTCAGGGGCCTGATAGATTCTTATCGGTTGCTGGGAAAAAGTCTATCGACATCGACACGGGGCTCACCACGTGTACGTCTTGTCCACCTTTTCGGCAATCCGATGGTAGCGGTACATATCGAAGACGCCGGCCTCCACCGGTTGGCTTTTGAGGAATGTCTGGTGATGCCAGTCGGACTCCGCCCAGAATTTGGGGCTGTTCCTTTGGATCCCATATTGCTTGGCAAAATGATAATAGTCGAGTTTGTCTTTTATCTTTAGATAGGAATCGATGCGGTCCTCGATCTGATCGATGGGAATGCGGCTGAAGGTGTTGGGATAGCTGCCCGTGTACCCTTTGATCACGGTGAGCGTGTCATTTTTAAGAACACGCCGATGGGCTTCATCGAACATCATGGAGTTGTTGCTCAAGGCCTTGTTGCGGATAATCGTATAGGCAATCCCCTTGTTGTCGTCGTCAGTGACGACGTGAACGAAAGTGACGTCGGGAAGGGCCTGGACCTTGAGGCCCCGAACGTCGGCGACACGCCGCATCGCCCTGTCGGCTCTCTGTTCGGCGGGACTGGTATCGGGCGATTGGCAATTGTCGTCAGAACAGCGATTCATGACGTCATTCGGATTCGTTGCCGTTCCGGCGTGGGTCATCAATTTATGGAAGAACTCTGTTTTGGGGTCATCGGTGTGATAGACGACCTTAGTGGAACGCTCAAGCCCATGGAATTGGACATCCAGATAATTTTCGGCACTTTTACGGGCACCCTGGTACCAGTCCGCCCATATCCCCCGACGGCTTTCTGTCGGCAGAAAGCTTAGAAAATTGCTCTCCCCCTCCATACGCAGGAAATCCATATATAAGCGCGTTTCGAGTTGATGCCCCAGATTGCCGAAAACATTGAACCCGGCCACCAGAAGATAGTGGATCCGTTCGAACAGGGGATAGTCGATCACCCACCCGGTTTTAGGTATTTTCCCGACAAACCCGTTGACGACGCTGGCGCTGTCAAAATGCCTGAAGATCGTCAGCAGGACATTGGGATTGGTGCCGTCGCCGTTCCAAATGTGATCGATATCAAAACCCCTGTTGTCCGGATCCAGTTCTTCCAGATAGGTCTCCCTGGCAACCAGGTATTGTTTCTGGAGATGGGCATAGTGCTCCCAGGTGTCCAACAGCCGTAGCGTGCTTTTTCTTTCGGACGGGATGCGCAGCAGGTCGCTGACGCGGTTGAGAAAAAGGGTATCATTGCTGATCTTATCTCTGGTCGGATCGGAGAAGGCGATGAAAAAATGATCGTTGATCACGTTGAGCGCCACCTGGCCCCGGCATACGGGCCCTTTCATAAAGCCTTCGACAAAGAAACGAGAGTCGTCGAGCATAAACCGATATCGGGACTGGGCCGGCAGGGCGGCAAAGGTTTTAAACGGGTCGGCGGTGGTGGCCGGATCATAGGAGGGCAGTTGAGCGACCACAACATCGTTCCCTAAAAAGAGCTCTCGGTAGCGTGCCATCTTCCCGGTAGTCATGCGGTAGACCGTATGATTCTTGACGGCAATGGTCGCTTCGATCTTGCGCAAACGGTAGTAGAAGGTCGCCACTCCGGGATCGTCGTAAGGCCTGACCGTATTGATTTCGACCACGGGTTGACCCGGCGGTGTTGTGGAGCGAACCAGGCGATAGAATTCACGGGGGGGCCGCAATTCGAAATGGATGTGTCCCTGGAACAGGTGCTCGTAGAGGTACCGCGACATCAGCTTTTCTTTCATGGACCTACCATTCAGGAATTCTTCCCATCGCGCGATGATCCGAGCGGTCTCATCCGACGGCGGCGGTATGCGGGTGATATGAGCCCCCTGTCGCAGCCAGTCCACAATGGTTTCGCGCTCCCTGTCGGTAAGGCCGGGCAGGGCATAGGGCATCCCCCAGAGAGGATATTTCTTTTTATACTCTTCGAAATTTTCTGCGGTGGTGCAGATATAATCGCGGTTGAGACGGATATCGAAAGTTTCCGGGAGCAGATCGGTCTGGGGCAGCGGGTGTTCCTTTTTCAGCTTCAGCATCAGGTTTAAAACGGAATTTTCAAGGTTGGCGTCCGGGGTCTGGTCCCTTTCATTCAACACCGGATGAAAGCCCAGTTCACGCCACCCTTCGGTTGAATCAGCGTCGATATGCAGTCGGGTGGGGTGGGCGGCGGTCAATCTGGCCGCATCGTAGACCAGGGCTTTGGTCCCCCCGCGATCGATGCCCTCGAAACAGGTCGTTTTCAGTTGACAGGGCGCATCGTAGCAACTGTGACAGACACTGCAGCGCCTCTCGATAATAGGCTGCACATCATCGTAAAAAGAGACACCCCCGGGCGCGGTCGCCGCCGCATATCGATCCACGCCACCCTGGGCCGGACCATACTTTTGATTAAATTCGATGGCGCGGTACAAACTGCATCCACCCAGTAACGCGATTGCCAGGGTAAAGATAGAAAGCGGTTTTATCATCGATCTGTTCCTGTTGGGGGGCTGTCGGTAAAGCATCAATGGTTGTCCAGTACGATCTTGCGGATCGCGCCGGCCGGCAAATTGACGAACTCGGGCACATTGGCGGCCAGGCGGCTATCGCTGAAGCGGGAAAGGCACACCGGGGGGCTGTCCATCCCGTTATCGTCGATATGGGTCAGAAAGATTTCCGTAAAATCAGAGTTGGTCTTGGAGGAGAACAACAGCCATTTTCCATTGGGAGCGAAACTGTGCCATGAATTGAACCTCGCTCGGTTGCAGCGCATCCGGCGAGGCTGCCCGCCGGCCGACGGGATGATATACAGCTCGCTGTCCGGCTGGAGCATGATGCCGGATTTGCTGCGGGTAAAGACGATCCAGCGGCCGTCCGGTGAGTAGCGCGCAAAATAGTTGCTCATGCCGTTGTGGCTGGCTCCCTCCAGGGGCTCCGGTACCCCGCCCCGGCCGTGGTTGAAAACAACCCGGTAGAGATCGAACTGGATCGGATACTTTCGATTCAGGGTCTGGATGTCGGTGTCTTCGACCCGGGTGAGGATATTGGTGATGTCGTCATGATACGCATTTTTCGTTTTGGCGCGGGCAAAAACGACCACCTTTTCATCCCAACTCCAGCTGGGATCGGTTTGCACGAATTCAGGATCGTCTGCTCCGGGCAACCGATGAAATTGCTTTTCCTCAACGGCGTACCAGGCCAGCACACCGTAGGTTGGAAAGAAAAGCTGGCAGAAGGCCGGATCATTGGTCAATGCGAAAAAGGCGATTTCATTGACCGTGCCGACCATGTAGTTCCCTTCGGGAGATAGTTTGGCAAAAACCCCTCGGGTTCTGGGCAGCAGGTCCGGTTTTGGAAAGTCGCTCCATGTCATAAAATGGTCAGCGGACAGGGCAATGGTTTGGTTGATCGGCGCAATCAACTGGGCGCCGCTGTCGCCCTGATAATTCATCTCCATGCTGATCAGGCGGCCGTCTTTGGAAACCTGATGACAACTGGCGCAGGTCGACAGGTTTTGCATCACCACGGCCGGTTTGTCGTCGGAGGCAATATCTCCCAAGCGCCATTTGATTTGCCTGAGCGCTCGGTTCCCGGTTTTGAACGGCAGCGGGACCTGTCGGTATAGGATTGACGCGTCCACTCGGTCTGTGGATGTGGAAATAGCGATTCGACCTTCGGAGCCAATCGCTTTCTCAGGGGTTAAGCGCACCCCGAAAATCGAGACCTCAGCCGGCGCAGTCATGGAGAGGGACTTGATGGTTTCCCAGGTCGCCCGGTCCGGCTGCCACTGGGGCTTGTCGGCCATGGCATAAACAGGGTCCTGCCTTGCACCGAAACGAATTACCACAATCCATTGGGTGGAATCGGTGCTGGGGTCCGTCCACCGAAATGTGGGGGCGGCGATCTCTGGAGGAAAAACAGCGCCATCGTAGGGATAGATGATGGTCAGGTCCCCGCGGGTAGGCGCCGCGTCGGCGTCTGTTATGAGCGTTTGCCACACATCCCGAGTTTCGGGCTGCAGCACACCGGGCCCGCCTCGACCGCGATGATCGGCTAAGGTACAATGGCATAGGGAGGCAACCAAGAGTATAAAAAGTGGAATGACGCGTTGATCGCTTCTCATTGTCTATAATAGATTGACCGTTAACCCTCGGCGCTGCCCCCATTGACTGGGCTGATGGAGAGGATAGGCCACGTTGAAACAAACGTGGAGAAAAAGGCATCAAGCGACGTCAGCGAAAAGATCTGATATATTGCAATAAAGCCCATCCGGCCCTCTATCGTCAAGGAGTAGTGATGGACGTCCCCCTGAATCCCATCACCGGTTTCAATTCTGTCAACCGCGCCGGCGCTTCTTGAAGGGCCGCAGTCCATGACGTTTCGAATTCTATCCGGCAGGAAAGCGCACTGGGACGTCCCCGATGGATTCGGGGCATGGCGCCTGATGGGTTTTTCCCCCAGCCCGGCATCCTTTTGCCCGGATATGTCACGTGTCGGCGGCGTTCATCGGCCAGGCATTCAAGGGCGCCGCCGACCGTTGGTACAGAAAGCCCTTGATCACGCCGCATATGGAAGCCTCCGACGCGCCCCCAGGGGGATTATTTTTGGGGGGGTTTTGCCATTCCGCCGGGGGACAAACGGCTCCCGGGGCTCTGCTACCGAAACAGGTGCTAAAAATAAGATATCATATATTATTTTGACATGTAGAAAAAATGTTCATGACATATTCGGGTTAACCCCACGGCTGACGGGTTTATGGCGCGTTCGATTGAAACTCGTCCGAAAGCCCACCAAATTCGGATTTTTCTGAAACGCCGCCCTCCGAAAGCCTCACGGCGTCCGCTGCTTTTTTGAAGCCATGATGGCATAGATACACGGATGAGAGAGGGTCTTGACACACTGCCATGACGAAAGGGCGAAGAGAGCTCATTTGTCCCTGAAACCCCCAAAGGAATAGAGTTCACGGTGAGGATGGTTGTTAACACCTGCCCGGGCGGCCGGGTATGATTGCGACCGTGGGGGGCGGTTTGAGGGAGAGTCGAATCAGGTTAACCGATGCTACTGCAAACCGGTCGTGTCCGAAAGAGACGACCGGAGAGGCGGATTTAAAAACGCCTTCTCCGATCCGATGCCCATTGGCCACGAAGACCCAGACGGGAGGATTCCGCATCAGCGCAATTTACTATCTGATTGGGATCCGATATCCGGAAATCCCGCCACCTCTGGTTATTGGGCAGGCACCGGCAGGCCCGCCTCCCGAAAATACCGCAACGCGCCCGGGTGGAGGGGTGCGGAGAGTCCTTCCAGCATGCCTGCGGGGGTGAGGGGGTCCAGAACCGCCAGCTGGCTTCTGAAGTAATCCAGATTCTCGAATACCGCCCGGGTGATGCCGTAGACCATTGCCTCCGGGGCATCCGATGCGGTAACGAGGGTCGCCTTCATGCCGATGGTTTCCACGTCTGCCGTATTGGCGATGCCCGGGTATTCGGTGACCGGAATCGAGGTTCTGATGTAGAAGGGGAACTTGCGGAACACCTCATCCTCGATAATGATGGGGACGAAAGCGGTTTTTCGTTTGCCGCTAGCGGCCTCCTTGAAGAGAATATTCGGATGACCCACCGTGAAGAAGAAGGCATCGATTTTGTCTTTATTGAATAGAAAAAGAGAGTCGACCGGCGACGCAAATGTCGCTGAAACATCCTTCGACATCCAGATGCCCTTTCTCCAGAACAGCTGAATGGCGTTGACATACTGCCCCGAATCTTTTTCTCCAACACTGACCCGATGTCCCTTTAGATCCGAGACACGGTCGATGCCCTTGTCGGCGGCGGCCAGAAGGGTGACGGCCTCGGTGTGAAGGCTGAATACGGATCGGAGGTTCTTCTGGGGCTTTCCCGCCCAGGGGGACCGACTTCTACCGGTCCAGGCCTGGTAGTGGATGTCCGCCTGGACGATGCCGAAATCCCGGTCACCGGAGAGAACCCTATCGACGTTGGCCACCGACCCCTCCGACGATGTGGAAACACAATCGATGCCGCCGGTCCCTGGGGTCTGACCCAGCACCTTCTCGATGGCTTCCCCCACCTGATAGTAAACGCCCGTTACGGAACCGGAACCGATGACCGCTGTGGCCTGGCCGGCAGATACTGCGAATGCGGATGCCACCGGAAGCAGAAGCCAACCGATGGCGAGGATCATTCCCGTGATTCGGGTGGAGTGCATGGCGCCCCCTTTCGTGGTGTCGATGAAAAAAACGGATTGCCTATCTGTAATCGATCCGTCCCTCGACTGCAAGCCTTACCGGTGGGGAGCCGATGATCCGTGGGGCCCCAGAACAGCCCCAGGGCTTGGAGGAAAGCCCGCCTCCTTGATTCGTCTGAAACCGTTCAATACCTCGCTACGATTCATCCAGAACTGGTAAAGACAGCCATCACCCAGCGAAAGGAGAGGCTTATGTGGCGACTGCTGAAAGAGGTTCACCGGCCCTGGTGGTGGCCATGGCCTATATCATCCAGGTCCAGTCCGCGGCCTGGCATGTCAAGTTTACCGACAGCATCCATGGGGCGGCCCCAGGCCGGGTGATCCCGGGCGCCGTGGATGGGTCCACAGCCCGATGACCGTCCCTTTTAGGGCTGACGTTAGGGGTCCCGACGGGTCACGTAGGCCAGAACTTCGCTGGGGGACAATTTCCGGGAACCGGGGCCCACACGGATGTAGAATTCTTCTTCATTTCCGATCTTAAGAAAAACGGGGTCGGCGGACGGGCGGCACCGGATGGCCAGGACGTGGGTGTCTCCCCGTGGAACCAGGGCAAAGCGGATGTTGCCGGTGCTGGCGAGACCGATATGCTGCTGGATGCAGTTGTTGACGTGAAGCAGGTATTTGTCGTTGCTGTCGAACCGGTCCGACACCGTGCCGAGCACCCTGCCGTCGTCCTCCACACCCACAAGAAGGGTACCGCCGTCGGTGTTGAGAAACGCCGCCAGGGTTTTCAACCAGGCTTTTTCCACTGCCTTGTCTTTCCTCTCGGTCTTGAGGTTCCATCTCAGGGTGGACTTGAATTCGACGGTATCGCTCTCCCCCTGATCGATGAGCGCCCCGACCCGGTCGCCGTCGATGGCAAGATCGTCGATCTTTTTGCCGGAGGCGGAGCGCAGGCGTTCGCTGAGCTCCCGATTCTGCCGGAGGAGGGCGGCCTGCTGCCGGTGAATCTGGAGCTGCCGCGAGACCCGTGCCCGGATTTCTTCGCTGTCGAAAGGCTTGGTGATGAAGTCGACCGCACCGATGGAGAGCCCCTTCACCTTTTCGCGGGTGTCCTGAAGTGCGGTCAGGAAGATGACCGCTGAATCCCGGGCTGCCGGGTCGGCTTTGAGACGTCGACAGGTTTCGTAGCCGTCGATGCCCGGCATCTGAACGTCAAGAAGAATGAGATCCGGATGGGCCTGGGCGGCAATTTTAAGCGCCCCCTCGCCGGATGTCGCGGCCAGAAGCCGGTAGCCTTCCCCTTCGAGGGTGGCCATGAGCATTCGGAGGTTGATGGGATCGTCGTCAACCAGCAGCAGCACCGAATCCGGGGCGGCCCCTGCTTCGGCATCGGTGTTCTTCTCAGGGTCTGTCATGGCGCGGCCTCACCCGAATCCGAATCGGGTTTCATGGCGAAGGGAGATCTGCCAAATACGACGCAGAGCTTCTTCATCAGCAGTTCAGTATCCAGGGGCTTCAGCATGAAGTCATCGAACCCCGCCGTCCTGGCCGACGCCTCGTTCATGTCGAAGTCGCTGGCGGTGATGGCAATCACCGGCGTCGAACGGCCACCCGCAACCGTCATCTGCCGCAGGGCCGCCACCATCTCGTAACCGCTCATCACCGGCATGTCGATATCGGTCAGGACCAGATCGACGGCCCGTTGATTCAAGATGTCGAGGGCTTCCCGACCGTTGGCGGCTGTGTGGACCTCGAGCCCCATGGCGACGAGCTGGCTTTTCATGATGGAGCGGTTGATCTCGTTGTCTTCCGCCACCAGGACCGAGGTGATGCGGCAGGAGTCGTCGCCTGGCGATCGGTCGCCGCCTAAGGCTTCCCGTTCTTCGTCATGATCGGCAAAAGTGAGGGCGATGTTTCGAAAGGTTTCTTCGATGTCGAGAAAGGCCTCCACGATATCGGGATCGAAATGGGTGCCCCTGCCTTCCCGGATGATGTCGACGGCTTTTTCATGGGTGAAAGGGGGTTTGTAGATCCGCTTGCTGATCAATGCGTCATAGACGTCCGCAAGGGCCATGAGTCGCCCGCTGATGGGAATGGCCTCACCCTTCAGTCCCTGGGGATAGCCCGATCCGTCCCACTTTTCCTGGTGGGTGTAAGCGATCTCCCGGGCATAGCGGAGAAAGGCGCTTTTTTTCAGCTTCTGCTCGGTGTGGTATAGAGCGTCGTGGCCGTATTGGGTGTGCCGCTTCATCTCCTGGAACTCGTCATCGGTCAGGCGGCCGGCTTTCAGGAGCACGTCGTCCCTGACCCCTACCTTGCCGATGTCGTGGAGCGGCGCCGACAAGTACAGGAGATCGATGGCGTCGTCGGTCAATTCATGGCGAAATCGTGGGTGGGTTTTCAACCGCACTGCCAGGGCCTTGACGTAGTTTTGGGTGCGTTTGATATGGCCCCCCGTTTCCGGATCCCGGTACTCCGCCAAGGTGGCCAAACTCTCGATCATCACCGCCTGGGTCAAGGCGAGGTCCCGGGTCTGTCTTCTCACCTCCGCCTGGAGCTCATCCTGGTAGCGCTTGAGCTCCAGATGGTTGCGGACCCGGACCCGGACAAGCTCCGGGAAGATGGGTTTGGCGATATAGTCCACTGCTCCGAGGGCCAGGCCTTTGGCTTCGTCGTCGATGCCGGCCAGGGCGGTCAGAAATATCACCGGAATGCGACGGGTGGTGTCGTCGGCCTTCAGCCGGCGGCAGACCTCGTAGCCGTCCATGTCCGGCATCATGATGTCCAGAAGGATCAAATCCGGCAGGGCTTTCCGGGCGGCAGCCAGGGCGGCCGGACCACTTTTGGCGATCAATAGCTTGTAGCCGATCCCGCTCAGGGATTCCCGGAGTACCTGAAGGTTGGTGGTACTGTCGTCCACGAGAAGCAGGGTGGCGTCGAGCGCCTGGCGATCAAGGGAATGGTCGGTCATAGTCGATTTTCCTTAAAGGTTTCGAAATGATGTGCCGCCAGCAAGCCGCCCCGTTCTTCGGGGTTAGAGGCGGCCCAGGTCCTCGGCGATCTTGAGGATGCCCTCGAAGTCGAAGTCCTCCGCCAGCACCGTAACGGTTTCCCGAAGGGCTGTAAATGCCGGATGGTCCGACGCTGCCAAGTCCATGATGGCGGTGATCTCGGCGACATCCCCGATCTCCGCGGCTTTCCGAAGCCGTTCCCCTGTCTGGTTGGCCAGTTCACTGGGGATGGGAGGGGGGGGGGTTCCGCTGCCGGCGATGGGGGGGCCGCCGGGGGCGACAGTCCGTCGCGGATCGATGCGACAGCCTCGTCCAACGCGGTCTCGAGGGCCTCCACCAGGGCCGGCAGCCGGTCGACATTCTCCCGGCGCTTCAGAACTCCCTCCAGATCGGCCGCGGTCTTATGGAGATCGGGGGCGGACAGATTCCCAGCCACGCCTTTCAAGGTATGGGCCTGCCGTTGGGCATCATCGATTCGTGCCTCGTCGATGGCGGAACGGAGTTGGTCCGGGGCATGGGCATAGCCGTTGGCAAAACGGATGAGCAACTTCCGGTAAAGGTCCCGGTTGCCCTGGAGGCGCTTCAAGCCCTCCTCGATGTCGAAGCCGGACAGGCGGTCGGGCAGGATCGGCGCCTCCCCTCCTTGGGTCGAAAATGGAGCGTCGGGGGTGGTTCCGGCCGATGTGCCCGCCGGGATCCATTGGCGAAGGACCGACACCATTTCGTCCGGGTCGATGGGTTTGTTGATGTGGGCGTTCATTCCGGCGCCGATGCTTTTTTCGCGATCACCGGCCATGGCATGGGCAGTCATGGCAATGACCGGGAGGTTGGTCAGACCCATTGTCTGCCGGATTTCCCTGGTCGCAGTGTATCCGTCCATCACCGGCATCTGAATGTCCATGAGCACTGCGTCGAACCGTTCACGGGCGAGTACATCGAGGGCCTCTTTTCCGTCTGCCGCCAGGGACACCATAGCGCCAGCACCGGCCAGGATTTCCTGGGCCACCTGGCGGTTGATGTCGTTGTCCTCCACCACCAGCAAGCGGCTGCCGTCCAGCCGAGGGGCAACGGGGGCGTCATCGGCCGACGGGTCCAGGCGCCGATAAGGATCATCGCTGATTTTCCCGAAAGCCTGCATGACCGCATCGAAAAGCACCGACGGACTTACCGGTTTGAGAAGAAAGCCTTCGAAGCCCGCCTTTTCGACCTGTTTGATGATTTCCTGCCGTCCGTAGGCCGTAATGAGGATGACGGCGGGAACCTTGGAAAGGGAGGGGTGGTTCTTGATCCGCCGACCCGCCTCGATCCCATCCATGCCCGGCATCCGCCAATCCATGATGACCAGGTCAAACGGTTGACTTCCGGAGGCGTTTTCCAGTTCCGCCAGCCCCTCCCCGGCACTGGCTGCCGGAACGGTTTCGAAGCCGAAGGCGGTCATCATGGTGGTGAGGATCTCCCGGGAGGTCGGGTTGTCGTCCACCACCAGCACCTTCAAGCCCCTCAAATCCGGAGGGGGGAGGTGGGCGTTGGTCTGGGCTTCCGGGCCGATGCCGAAGACGGCCGTAAAGCTGAAGGTGCTGCCCTCACCCGGCTGGCTGTCGACGCTGATGCTACCGTCCATCATTTCGACGAGCCGTTTGCAGATGGTCAGTCCCAGTCCGGTGCCCCCATACTTCCGGGTGGTGGAGCTGTCGGCCTGTGTGAAGGATTCGAACAAGCGGTCCATCTGCTCCCTGCTCATCCCGATGCCCGTGTCTTTCACGGAGAAGCGAAGGGTGGTGCGGTCGGGGGCCTGGTCGATCCGTTCCGCGGAGACGACGATGTCCCCGATGTCGGTAAACTTGACGGCGTTGCCCGCCAGGTTGATGAGCACCTGACCGAGCCGTAACGGGTCTCCTTTCAGGGATCGTGGCACATCCGGTGCCACCTGGAACAGCACCTCAAGCCGCTCCTTCTCCTGGGCTTTCACGGTGATCAGGTCGGCCAGATTGGCAAACACCTCGTCCAGGTTGAAGGGGACCGATTCCATATGGAGTTTGCCGGCCTCGATCTTGGAGAAGTCGAGAATGTCGTTGATGATGACCAGAAGGGCCTCGGCTGAGGTTCGGATCTTCGTCAGGTAGTCCCGCTGCTTGGGGGCGAGCTCAGTCTTCAGGGCCAAGTGGGTCATTCCGATGACAGCGTTCATCGGGGTGCGGATCTCGTGGCTCATGTTGGCCAGAAAATCGCTCTTGGCCCGGTTGGCCTCGTCGGCGGCGGTTTTGGCCTCGATCAACTCCTGTTCGATCTGTTTCCGCCGGCTGATGTCCCGCAGGGATTCGATGGCCCCCGCCGCATGGCCCTCATCGTCGTAAAGCAGGCCGGCCGTGCCGGCGAGGTAAATGCCGCCGTCGCCCATGTGGGGGTGGAAGGATTCCGATAGGAGCACGTCGCCCTCCCGCTGGATGTTCACGTAGGCGCTTTCGAGGTCCTCATCCCACCGGCGCACCATGTCGATGAGGACAGACCGCCGCTTGCCGTAGAAGGGCAGGGCATATTCGTGATTTCCTCTCCCCACCATCTTCTCGGCGCCGATGCCGCAGAGACGCTCCATGGCTTTGTTCCAGGCCAGGACGACGCCGTCGTTGTCGACGACGAAGGTTGGGTCCGGGAGAAAATCGATGATCTGTGCCATCCGCTGCTGGGAATTCAAAAGGGCTTCGGTGCGCTGCACGACCCGCTCCTCCAGATGGTCCCGATGCTGCTTGAGGGCTTCCTCGGAGGCGCGCAGAGCGCCTTCGCCCTTTCGGATGGTCTCCATCATCTGATTAAAGGAGCGGGCCAGCCCTCCCAGCTCATCCCGGGAGCGGATGTCGATCTGATGGCTCAGATCACCGGTTTCGGCAATGTACTCGGCGCCGCGGTTCAACTGCTCCAGGGGCTTGACGACAAATCGTCTCAGCCCGATCAGGGTCAGACCGCTCAGCAAGCCCAGGGCGACCAGCAGCGCCAGGCAAACCCGCATCACCAGCCCCTGGACTTCACTGTCGATGTCATCGGCCGGAAAGACGAAGGCGATTTTCCACCCGAGTTCCTTTGAGGTGTTGAAAAAGAAATAGCGTTTCTCTGAATTCTCGACAAAACTGGAAACCCCATTGGTGCGGGTTTGAAGGGCAGCGGCGACAGTCGCATCGATCGTAGCGATGTTCTGAAACCGAAGGGTGGGATCACCGGCAACCAGTATCGTGCCGTACTCGTCCACCAGGGCGGCCCAGCCTTTGCGGCCGATCTGGAGGTTGTTGATGTAGTCGGTCAGGTTGTTCAGGGTGATGTCGATACCGACGACGCCGTAGACCGCCCCATGGTCGTCGACCAGAGCGGTGGCCAATCCGATATTGATGTCCGCCGTGGTCACCGATGGATAGGGCGCCGTGCGAACGACCGATCCCGGGCGGCTCATGGCGAGTTGATACCAGGGACGGGTCCGGGGGTCGTAGGGGGTGGTGCGTGTCCGTTGATGGGAGCGGACGAAACTCCCGTTTTCCCGCCCCATGTAGACCGAGTTGACGAATGGGTGGGTGATCCGGTAGCGGTTGAAAAGATCGATAATGGCCTTTTCGTTGGCCCCGATGCGGTATTCAACGGTCTCGGGGTCGGCGTGGGTGAAGCGGGTGAATCCATCATCATCGATGGTTCGCACCCGCTCGTCTAAGGCCAGGGCCAGCAGGTCCGCTTCAACATCCCTGAAAAATCCGGTCAACGCAAAATCGATGTGGGTCAGCTGGCCGTTGAAGTTGTCGGCGATGGATGCGAACTTGATCCGCTCCAGACGGGCGTTGATGAATCCCCCGACCACCGCCAGGATCACGAAGCAGGAGACACCGAAAAGGAGAAGAATTTTCTGGCTGAGCTTCATGAGAGATTTCCTCGGATCGGCGGATCGGCATCGACGGTCGCCAGCACCATCAATTGATCGTCGTCTGCCGGTCGCCCGTCGGCGAACCGTTCCAGATCATCGGCAATGGAGCGGATGATAGCCTGGGGCTGCACGTCGCCACTGCCAGCCAGATGGGATGCCAGTCGCTCCTCGCCGTATTCGTTGTCTTCCCGGTCGAACCGTTCGGTGATCCCGTCGGTATAGAGCAGCACCCGGTCCTTCGGAGAAAGGCAAAACTGGGTTTCGGGGACCCTGTCGTAGGGGTCCCAGCCCAGGGGAGGGACTCCCTCGTTGGACAGGGTCATGATCCGAGCCTCGGACGGTCGGTAGACGATGGGCTGGGGATGGCCCGCTCTGGCCATGCGCAGGCATCGATTCCGGCTGTCGTAGACCGCGTAGATGGCGGTGACGAAGCTGGACTCGTTCACTCGGCACAGGTGATCGTTCATCGTCCGCAACAGCCGTGCCGGCTCCCCGTGAATCCTGTCGTGGGAGCGGAAAAGGGCGCAGGTCATGGCCATCATCACTGTGGCAGGGGCTCCGTGGCCCTCGGCATCGGCCACCAGGATCCCCCACTGGTGATCCGAAACCCGGACGATATCGAAGTAGTCGCCGCCGGCGTAGCGGCTGGTTTCATAATAAACACCCATGGAGAGTCCCGGGATGTCGGGGCGATGCGTCGGCAATAGCTCCCGCTGAAGTTGGGATACCACCTCCAGTTCGCTCTCCAACTGGTCGCGATGATCCTGGACCTCCTTCTTCAGTCGGTGAAGGGTCAGGTGGGTGATGACCCTGGCGATGACTTCTTCTGGCTGAAACGGTTTGGTGATGTAATCCACTGCCCCCAGTCCGAAGCCCCGCACCTTGTCGGTCGTATCCGTCAGCGCCGAGAGGAAGATGATCGGAATGGCCTCTGTGGCGGCGTCCGATTTGAGCCGGCGGCAGACCTCGAAACCGTCGATGCCCGGCATCATGATATCGAGTAGAATCAAGCCGGGCAAGGCCTTCCTGGCGATGGTCAAGGCAGACGCCCCGTCCTTGGCAATGAGCAGTCTCGGACCGGCATCCCGAAGGGTGTGGGCCAGCATTTGCAGGTTCTCCGGGCTGTCGTCAACCAGCAACACGGATTCGACGGGTGTCGGATTTGAAGTCATGGGCGATGGTCTCCTTGGTCGAGGGGCGCCATGGGATCGGTTCCCACCGAGGTTGTGGTGCCCTGCATATCACAAAGACGGCGAATTGAGGCCGGATCAACCGCTGACGGAGATGGCGTGGCGGCGGTTATCGGAACCTGTTTTTCGATGTCTCCGTTGGCTACAACCCCAGAAACCGACGGCGGATGTCCGGCTGGGACCGAAGGTCGCTGCCGGTGCCGGACCAGACCGAACGGCCTTTGGCCACGATGGTGAGCCGATCGCAGATGTCCGTCAAGGCCTCCACGTTCTTGTCGATGATGAGAATGGTGAGCCCTGCCGCCTTCAGGGACGTCAACCGCCGCCATATCAGCTGGCGTACCTTTGGGGCAAGCCCTTCGGTGGCCTCGTCCAGGATCAGCAGGCGGGGTTGGGTCATGAGAGCCCGGCCGATGGCGAGCATCTGTTGTTCGCCTCCGGAGAGGCGGCTGCCGGAAAGCAGGCGTCGTTCGGCCAGTGCGGGAAAGAGGTCATAGACGGCCTCTATCCCCCAGGGGCTTCCGTTGGCGCTGGTGACGGATCGGGCAGTGGCGTTGAGGTTTTCCTCCACATTCAGGGTGGGAAACACCTGGCGGCCTTCGGGGACGAGACCGATGCCCATCCGGGCAATCCGATGGGGGGAGCGGTGGCGGATTTCATGGTCCTGAAATCGGATGGATCCGGAGCGTGCAGGGGTCAGCCCCATGATGGATCGCACCGTCGTGGTCTTCCCCATGCCGTTTCGACCAAGGAGCGCCATCATCTGGCCCGGGTAGATCCTGAAATCAACGCCGAACAGAACTTGGACCGGTCCGTAGTCGGTTTCGATGTCGGAAACCGTCAGCAGGGGGGTGGCAGGTGTCATGGGCTGGAGATCCTCCCGCAGGAAATGTCGCTCTCGTCTCCGAGATAGGCTTCCTGCACCGACGGGTTCTTCCGAATCTCGTCCGGCATGCCGCTGGCGATGATCCGTCCGTAGACGAGAACGCTGATGCGATCAGCGAGGGCAAAAACCGCTTCCATGTCGTGTTCGATCAGCAGCAGGCTGTATCGGCCTTTGAGGCTCTTCAACAGGTCCACCATCTCCTTGCAGGCCCGGGGGCCCATTCCGGCCATGGGCTCGTCCAGAAGCAGCAGATCCGGCCGGGTGGCCAACGCCATGGCGATCCCCACTTTTCTCTGGTCCCCGTGGCTCAGGCTGGATGCCCGGGTGTGGGCGTGGTCCTCGAGGCCGAGGCGCCGTAGCACGTCCATGGCTCTACCGAGAAGCCTGTCGTCGTCTTCGACCCGTTTCCAGAAACGAAACCGATGGCCATCCCGGGCTTGAATTCCCAAAGCCACGTTGGTCAGGGTGTCAAACCCGTTGAAGATGCTGGTTACCTGATAGGTTCTAGCCATGCCGAGTGCGGTTCGCCGATAGACGGGAAGGCCGTCGACAGGTCTGCCCTTGAATCGGATCGATCCGCCGTCGGGTCTGAGTTCGCCGGCGATCTGGTTCAGCAGCGTGGTCTTGCCGGCGCCGTTAGGACCGATGAGGGCATGGATCTCCCCCGCCTGGATGGACAGCTCCACGCCGTCGGTGGCGGCGACGGCCCCGAAGGTTTTGACGAGACGGCTGATTTCAAGAACCGGAGCGGTCATCGGCGGCGTCCCCCCTGAGCCCATTTGACGATGCCACCTTCCCCAAAAAGAACCAGTGCGATCAGAAGCGGGCCCATGAAGATCATCCAGTGCTCGGTGATGCTGGAGAGGATTTCCTCGGCCAGGAGAAACGCGATGGCCCCCAACACGGGTCCGAACAAGGTGCCGATTCCACCAAGAATCACCATCACGAGGATTTCTCCGGATCGCGTCCAGTGCATCATGGCCGGACTGACGTAGAGGGTCAGATTGGCGAGAAGGGCTCCGGATAGACCGGCAACCGCACCGGAGATCACGAAACAGGTGAGCTTGTAGCGGTAAGTAGGGTAGCCCAGAGACTGCATGCGGCGTTCGTTTTCCCGAATCCCCCGAAGCGCCAGTCCGAACCGGGAGACCACCATCCGACGGCCCAGGAACAGAAACACCGTGAGGATGGCCAGAATGAGATAATAGAACGCCGTCGGCCCTTCGATATCAGGGAGGGGGGCCACCGAGTTTCGGGCCCAAATCGTCATGCCGTCGTCTCCTCCGTATGCTTCCAGACTTGCGCAGAAATAGAAGATCATTTGCGCGAAGGCGAGGGTGATCATGATAAAATAGACCCCTGAGGTTCGAAGACTGATGGCACCCACCACGAGCGCCGTCCCGGCCGCAACCCCTGTCGCCGCCGGCCAGACGGCCCAGGCGCTGGTGATCCCATGGAAGGAGAGAATGCCCACCGTGTAGGCGCCCACCCCCAAAAAGGCGGCGTGCCCAAAGCTAACCATGCCCCCCACCCCCAGAACGAGATCGAGACTGGCGGCGCAAAGGGCATACACCAGGATGCGGCTGGCCACCCGTGTGTAAAAGGGCTCTTGCCACAGGGGGATAACCGCCAGAAGAAGGCAGGCGGCAGCGGCAAGGAGATATGACCGAGTCGTGGACGTCATGGGTTGCTGTGCACCGGGAAAAGACCCTGGGGCCGCCAAAAGAGAATGGTCGCCATCAGCAGATAGATGCCCATGGAGGCCAGGGCTGGCGGTAGCAGAACACGGCCGAAGGTGTCCACCATACCGATCAGAAGGGCAGCCGCAAAAGCGCCCCTCACCGACCCGATACCCCCGATGACGATTACGACGAAGGCCACGATCAGAATGGATTCCCCCATGCCCACCTCGACGGAGAGAATCGGCCCGGCCATCATACCGGCGAAACCGGCAAGGGCGGCCCCCAGGCCAAAGAGCAGGGAAAACAGGCGTCTGACATCCACCCCAAGCGCTCCCACCATTTCCGGATGAGTGGCTCCCGCCCGGATTCGCATACCGGTTCGGGTCCGGGTGATGAGAAGGTAGAGACCGGCGGCCACCCCGAGTCCCGCCGCCACGATGGCCAGTCGATAGGCGGGATAGGGGATGCCGGGCAGCAGATTGACCGTTCCAGCCAACGCCTTTGGAAGCGCCATGAAATAGGCTTGGGGGCCCCAAATCAGGCGCACCAGTTCGTTGAAGAAGAGAATCAGGGCGAAGGTGACGAGAACCTGATCCAGATGGTCTCTGCGGTAAAGCCTTCTGAACAAGAAGCATTCCAGTCCGACGCCGACCAGGGTGACCACCGGAAGCGCCAGGATCACCCCCAGCCAGAAGGAACCGGTCCATTGCTGAACACTTGCCGCCAGATAGGCCCCGATCATGTAAAGGGAGCCGTGGGCGAGGTTGATGAGGTTCATGATGCCGAACACCAGGGTTAGGCCGGCGGCGATCAGAAACAGCATCACCCCCAGCTGCAGCCCATTGAGGCACTGCACGATAAACAGCTGCAGGGTCATTGGCGTTCTTCCAACGGTCGGTTCGCTTCCGCAACATCGACGACCGGCGCCGGCCGCCCGACGGGCTCAGGGGCCGATGCCGACCACTCCATACTGCCTTTCAGGAGCGGCGACGACGCAGCAACGGGAGCAGGCCGCAAGCCGCCCGCTCCCGACATCCTCAGTTCATGGGGCATTTTTCGAAGTAGGCATCCTTGTGGGCCGTGAAGGCCGTCCCCTCGAGCCGAGTGGTCAGGGTGCCGTCGTCCGCTTTGATCACCTTCCGGATGTAGAAACTCTGGATGGGAAATTGATTGCTGTTGAAGGCGAACGCTCCCCTGACCGATTCGAAAGGGGCCGTTTTGAATGCGGCCCTCAGGGCATCTTTGTCCGACAGGTTCCCGTTTACCGCCTTGATGGCGGCGTCGATCAGCAAGGCGGCGTCGTAGCCTTGGGCGGCGAAGGAGGACGGCAGCCGCCCATAGTCCTTCTTGAAGTCGGTGACGAAAATCTTGTTCACGGGATTGTCCAGATCGGGGCTCCAG
Source organism: uncultured Desulfobacteraceae bacterium (assembly GCA_942491115.1). Lineage (GTDB taxonomy): Bacteria > Desulfobacterota > Desulfobacteria > Desulfobacterales > UBA5852 > CALNZV01. Next base: position 247,647 of record CALNZV010000008.1, on the reverse strand, counting down.
AAACTCGAGTGGAGGAGATCGAGGGCGGCATCTCCCATGGCCGGAAGCACCATTTGAGCAAGAGTGAATCCGGTGGTGTACAGGGGAATTTCTTCCTTCAGGCCCGCCTGGGCATATTGTTTCACGAAATTGATGCCCATGCCACCCGGATAGAAAACGAAGACACCGTCGGGTTTGGCAGCCCTCAACTGGGCCAGCTCGGCGGCATAGTCGGGCTGGTTGATCTTGGTATAGACCTCTCCCACGATGGTACCCTTGTAGTAGCGCTTGACACCGGCCAGGCCGTCTTTTCCGGCCTGGTAGTTGGGTGCCATCAGGTAGAGGCTCTTTACTCCTGCGTCCTGGAGGTATTTTCCCATGGCCTCGTGGGTTTGGTCGTTCTGCCAGGAAACCGTGAACAGGTTGGAGAGGCAGCGCTCCCCGGCCAGAGGGGAGGGGCCGGCGTTGGCACTGACCAGGATGACGCCCGCATCGGTGATGGGCTTGGCCACCGCCATCATCACGTTGGAGAAAACGATTCCGGTGATGATATCGACCTTGTCTTTTTCGATCATGCGGTTGGCGACCTGAACCCCGACCCCCGGCTTCAGCTGATCATCGCCTACGATCAGATCCACCGGAAGGCCGCCCAGGCGGTTGCCCTTGTGCTTCATGCCCAGCCTGAAGCCGTCGAGTATGTCCACGCCCAGGCTTGCCGCCGGGCCGGACATGGTGGCCATGTAGCCGATCTTGACCGAGTCGGTCGCCCCGGCGGTGGCGGTAATCAACAGCATCAGGGCCAGTGCAACCATCAACCGTAGACTGCGCATTGTTTTTCTCCTTCATGTTGGTGTCGCGTTTTTGTCGGAGGCGTCTTCCGTCGTCGGATGCCCCTTCGATCAGCGCAGGCCAGAGATAAAGGGGCCTACCGCAGCCACCCCGTGCTGATCGACGATCCGAATGGTTTCGGTGCCGATCACGGCGATATCCACCTTGCCCGTCAGAAAATCGATGTCGGCCCGGTCTTTCACGCCGAATCCCAGGGCCAGGGGCAGGTGGGTGGCCAGACGGCATCGGGACAGATAGCCCTCCAACTCGCCTGAAAAATCGGTATCCTGACCGGTCACCCCTTTTCGGGCAACACAATAGACGAACCCGCGGCCGTGGCTGGCGAGCATTCGCATCCGCTCCTCGCCTGTGGTGGGCGCGTAGATGAAAATGGGCGACAGGTGGTGTTCCGCCATGGCGGTCAGATAGGCCTGACCCTCCTCGGGGGGCAGATCGGGCACAATGGCGCCAGTCAGATTGATGCCGGCCATCCGTGCGGCAAATTCGGACAGACCGTATTTGAACATCACATTGTAGTAGGTCATGAAAAGAAAGGGGATGTCGAACCTGTCGGCCGCCCGCTCGGCAAAGTCGAAGCACGCGTCCACCCTCGCACCCCTGGCCAGCGACTCTTGGTTGGCTTTCAGGATGACCGGCCCGTCTGCAATCGGTTCCGAAAAAGGAATCTGTAGTTCCATCAGATCCACCCCGGCATCGACCATGGCCTCGACGATGTCCAGGGACGCTTCGATGGAGGGGTAGCCAATGACGATATGGGTCATGAGGAGGATGTTTTTTTTCTTCCTCTGTTCACGAAGATAGTCTTCAAGCATGGTGTCATCCTCTGGGGTGCTGACCGAAGCCCTGTCGCTGCCGACCCGGCGTTGTCAGCGGCGATAGTGCTCGGCCTTGTGAATGATGAACGCTTTCCAGGCCGGATCTTCGAAAGCGTCTGCCACGGTGAAGATGTCTTTGTCCCCCCGGCCCGACTGATTGATGATGATGATATCGTCGGGAGCCAGGGCCGGCGCCTCCTTAAATGCCTGGGCAAAGGCATGGGCGGATTCGAGGGCCGGAATGAGGCCCTCCTTCTGCATGGTGAGAGCAACGGCCTCCAGGACCTCGTGGTCCGTGGCCGCCTCGAACCGGGCCCTTCCCGCCTCCTTGAATGAAGAGAGAATGGGAGACACCCCGACGTAGTCGAGGCCTGCGGAGATACTGTGGGTTTCTTTCATCTGGCCGTCGTCGTTCTGGAGAAAGAAGGTTTTGTAGCCCTGGGCCACTCCGATGCTGGCATCGGGGGAGCAAAGCCGGGAGGCGTGTCGACCGGAGTCGAGGCCCATGCCCCCTGCCTCTACACCCACCAGTTCCACAGGATCCTCCAGAAATCCGGAAAAAATGCCCATGGCGTTGGACCCTCCACCAACGCAGGCATACACCCGGTTGGGGAGCCGGCCCTCCCGCTCGAGGATCTGCCGTCGGGTTTCCTGCCCGATGATGGACTGAAAATAGGTTACCATTTCAGGGAAGGGGTGGGGCCCGCAGGCGGTCCCCAGAACATAGTGGGTGGTGTCCATATTGGAGACCCAATCCCTGAAGGCCTCGTTGATGGCGTCCTTGAGGATGCGGGTGCCGTCCGTCACCGGCACCACGGTGGCCCCCATGCGCTCCATCCAGAAGACATTGGGGCGTTGGCGCTCCACATCCACTTCTCCCATATATATGGTGCAGTCGAATCCGAAGCGGGCCGCCATGGTGGCCGTGGCGACCCCGTGCTGGCCGGCCCCGGTTTCGGCGATCACCCGAGATTTCTTCATGCGCTTTACCAGCAACCCCTGGCCCATGACGTTGTTGGCCTTGTGGGCGCCGGTATGGTTCAGGTCTTCACGTTTGACATAAATCCTGGCGCCCCCGAAATGCCGGGTGAGGTTTTCCGCAAAGGTGAGGGGTGTGGGGCGGCAGGAGTAAGTGGACATCACCTCCTCATAGGTGGGCCAGAAGCCGGGGTCCGCCTTGGCCGCTTCGAAAACCGCCTCGAGTTCGTCAAATGTCGTGTTCAAGATTTCGGGGAGAAACGCCCCCCCGAATCCATCGTAATAGCCCCGTTTATGCATAACCCGGTCCTCCGATGGTTTGGGAAAAAACAAAGTGATCCGTTCGGCAGTAAAAGGTGGAGAACACACCGTTTTCCGACTGTGAAAAATGGATGACCCGCTTGACCTCCAGAATGGGGGTGTCGGTGTTGACCCGGAGCAATCTGGCTCGGCGGGCATCCAGATAGCCAATTCGAAAATTCTGGCGGCCGCCGATCGGGCGGAGAAAAAACCGCTCTTCGGCAATCGCCGACAAGGAGCGCCCTTCCAGATCCATCTGGTCGATATCGGCAAACAGGTCCGGATGAAGGCAGAGATCCTCGATCAGTACCGGGGTGTTGCCCACAGAGGTTAATCGTGAAAAAACATAGGCCTTTCGGCCGGCAAAGGGGCCGTCCAGGTCCGCGTCGGCAACCCGCAGTGACACGGGGGCGATCATCCGGAAATGGACATCCAACCCTTTTTTTTGGAAAGAAGCGCTGGTGCCGTCGAGGGAAAAGAGGTCCACTTCCTGCCGGGGCTCGCAGACATAGGTTCCCGACCCGCGTCGCCGGGACAAATACCCTTTGCGCACCAACACATCGATGGCCTGCCGGGCGGTGGGTCTTCCGATGCCGAAAGCGGTCGCCAGCTGGTTTTCCGACGGAATTCGGCTGCCCGTCTGGTAGTCGCCGCCCCGTATTCTCGACAGCAGAAGGTCGGCCAGTTGGTGATAGAGTGGCAGAGGGGAATCGGGATTCAGACCACCGTGTTCCATGTACAAGATCCAGTCCATAGGGGTGCTTGCCGATACCGAAAGCGTGCGGTGCGGTTCGACCCACCAAACCGACAGGCAGATGTATAGTGGGTAAAATGAAGCAAGTTGTCAAGACAACTTTACCAATTTATGGTGTCGGTGCTGGTTCATTGTCAGGTGTCTGGCCTTCGGCCCTAAGGAATCCACCGGTTCACATCGGCGATCGGAATGACGCCGCGGTGCGCCTTTAACAGAAATGACAGAGGCCGGTGTCATCGCTGTCGATTAGAACCCGAAGGCTTCCGACAGCTTTTGGCACAGGTAGTCCCCAATGGGCAGGGCCGATGTGGCGGCGGGGGAGGGGGCATTGCATACATGGAAAGAGCGGTCGCTGTGGGCAAACAGAAAATCGTGAACCAGGCTGCCGTCCTTCAGGACGGCCTGGGCACGGATGCCCGCGGGATAGGGTTTTAGGTCGGTAATTCTCAAACTCGGACAATACCGCTGAATTCGTTTCAAGTAGCCGTTCTTGAAAACCGAATCCCTCATCTCGGCAAGGCCGGAACCCAGATTGCTTCCCAAAACCCGCCAGAAACCGGGGAATCCCAGCATCTCTGACGTGTCCCTGGGATCGACATTGATGCGTCCGTACCCTTCCCGCTTCCAGCCGAGCACGGCATTGGGCCCTACCGTCACGGATCCGTCGATCATTCGGGTGAGATGAACCCCCAAAAAGGGCAGTTCAGGATCCGGGATGGGATAGATCAAATGGGAGATGATGTCGTTACGGTTGTCCGGCAGACGGTAGTATTCCCCCCTGAATGGAATGATTTGAAAATCGATGTCGATGCCCATCATTCTGGCCAGCCGGTCGGCCATGAGACCTCCGCAGGCCACCACATAATTGGCTGTGATGACGCCGTTGGGTCCGCTGATGTCGACCCCATTGGAGGTCTCTCTAATTCCTGTCACCTCATGGCCGGTGAGAATGCTACCCCCCATCGCCATAAACGCACGGGCCATCTGCCGACTGATGAGGGGATAGTCGGTGATACCGGTGGCCGGGACGAAGAGGGCCCCGACACCGATGATGTTGGGCTCTTTTTTTCTGAGTTCCGATTCGGTCAATCGATGAGTGTCGATGCCGTTTTGACGGCAGCGTTCCTCCAGGGCACCCATTCGATGAAAGTCCTTCTCATCGGTGGCCACCAGGAGTTTTCCGCATTGTTCGAAGGGCAGACCGTGTTCCCGGCAAAAGGCAATGGTCAGGGCGGCGCCTGTTTTGCAGAATGAGGCCTTCAAGCTTCCGGGCGCATAGTAAACCCCGGCGTGGATGACTCCCGAATTGTGGCCGGTCTGGTGCGCAGCCAGTCGGTGTTCTTTTTCGATGAGCACAACGGATGCGTCCGGATAGCGCTGTTTCAGTTGCCATGCCGTCGATACGCCGACGATACCGCCGCCGATCAGAGCGATATCGCAACGGGAAGAGACGTCATTCACGGGTGTTTTCCCCTCTTTAAACGCCGTGTGTCGGGGCGTCGTGGCCCCCTGCCCGGTCTGCTTGCCGGCTGACGGTCCCTAAAACGGGATGCAGGCACCGAAAACCACAAAGGCCACTTCGTCTCCCGAGGCCGTCAACACCCCGCGTCCGGTGTCTTCCGAGATGGCGATCGTCCATCCGAAGCCGTCGCGAGTGCCTTCGTAGCCGTCTTCCGCCCCCTGAAGCACCAGTTTGCCGTCCACGGGTTCGAAGCGCTCGATGATGGTTGGCGGTTTGTCGGAATGGCCCATGGCCGGTGTCACGGTTTTTTGATCGAAGTCGATTCTAAGAAACTGGGGCAGGTCGATACTCTCCGGTGTGACCGTTTCGCAACGGCCGTCCGGGGTGCACTCGCTGACCGAAGTGACTGAAAAGAGCAGGGCTTGACTGCCGTCGAAGTCCCCGGCAATGGCCGGGCTGGCGGTAAGGGCAACCACTGCCATCATCGTTAAGAACCACTGTCGTCCGTTCATGGCGTTCTCCCGTCCGATTATTTGACCGAATATCCCTTGCCTTCGAGACAGGCCGCATAGGCCCGATTGTAGGCGCTCCGGTTTTTCTGGTACGCGTTGACCTGTTGCTGCTCCCACTGCTCCTGGGCCTGCCGGTCGCGACTTTGCTGGCTGTGGCTCCGAACCCCGCCGACGGTGCCGCCCGTCAACCCCCCGATAGCCAGACCCCTCTTGGCGCCTTTCTTGCCGCCAGCGATCGCACCCACACCCGCTCCCAGGAGTCCCCCCCCGACCGCTCCTCTTGCGGCGCCGCCGGCCGTGCTGGTGGTCGCCTGCTGGGTCGGCGGCGGGGAGGTTGCAGTGGGGGTCTGCATGGGATCGAAACCGGTTTCCCCCTTGGCCCACGAATAGCAGGCGAATTTGTCCTTTTCGGCCTGTTCGCTGCTCTGGCCGTTGGCTGGGTAGACCATGAGATCCTGGGCCGGGGCGGGCGCGGCCCACAGAATGGCCAAACCAATCATTGCTGCAACCACTGTGATGCGTTTCATTTAATCCTCCTCATTCCATGGATTGAACGATGATAAGCCTTCAGTAAAAGAAGGAAACCGCAAATCAAGTTAATCCGGATACCAAATTCAACAAGACCCCGACCGGACCCGATATCAGGTGTCGGTAAGGACGGTTCGGGCGCGCCCGGGTCCAGATCTATGATTATTTCTCCACGTCCTCCTTCAGATAGAGCCAGATCATAAGACCGATGAAGACGAACACGCCGATGTTGCCCACGGTGTCGAACCAATTGGGAAGCGTTGGAGTCATCGGACGTTCTCCTTTTTGAGGGCCTTCAAAAGGCATACGGTGATCAAGAGCACGATGTAGACGAAGGGCAGGGCGCCCAATGCAATGATGCTTTTGACGGCGTCGATGCTGTTGGAAAAAATCATCACCAGACCCAGGGCCCCCAGGATCACCCCCCACATGAGCTTTGTCCTGACGGTCGGGTTGGCATCTCCCATGCTGGAAAACATGGACAGCACGAAGGCGGCGCTCACCACACTGGTGACCACGAAGAGAAACGCGGCAATCACGGTGGCGGCGATGGTCAGCTTCGTAAACGGCAGATGCTCCAGGACGAAGAAAGTGGTGGTGTCGATGTTGGTTCTCACCACTTCCAGAATATCGACGTTGACCACCATGGCACCAAAAAAGCCGATGCTGCCGAAGACCCCGAACCACACGATCGAAAACATCGTCGGCACCATGACCACCCCAAGGATGTATTCCTTGATGGTCCGGCCCTTGGAGATCCGTGCAATGAAAACCCCGACGAAGGGCGACCAGGCCAGCCACCAGACCATGTAGGTCAGGGTCCAGGACTGGAACCAGTTGCCGACGGTTTCGTCGAAAAAGGTGAAGGTCTGGAAGCCATGGGGCAGGACCCGGGACAGATAGTCTCCCAGGCCGCCGATGATGGCGCTCATGATGTAATGGGTGGGGCCGGTGATGATGACGAAGAGCATGAGCCCTCCGGCGATGGCCATGGCGGTGTTGGAGAGCAGCGCCATGCCCTTGCCCAGATCCACCGTCAGGGGCAATAGAAAGGAGATGACCAGGAGGACGAAGATGGTCATGCTCAAGGTGACACCGGGGTTTTCTAAGTTGATAAGGGCCGCCACCCCGGCCTGGACCTGGAACACCCCCATGGCGATAGAGCCCCCCACGCCGATGGCGATGGCCGTGATGGCCATTAGGTCGCTGAACCCGCCCACCCACCGGGGCCACCCCCGGTCTCCAAATACGTATCGGATGGGGGCGCTGATGAGGTTGGGCTGGCCTTTCCGGAAGCTGAAATAGGCGATGATAAGGCCGGTAACGGCATAGATGGCCCAGGCGTGGAGCCCCCAGTGGAAGTTGGTGGCAAAGAGGGCATGCTGGGCGGATTCCGGGTCGCTCAGATGGGGCCGCAGCATCTTGAAGTGGAAAAGGGGTTCGGCGCTGCCGAAGTAGAGAAGCCCCACCCCCATGCCGGCGGCAAAAAGCATGGTGATCCAACTGATGGTGGAAAACTCGGGCTCGTCGTCGTCCTTGCCTAACTTAATGTTTCCGAAGCGGGAAAAGGCAAGCCCCAGGCAGAGAAAAACGAAAAAGGTGGCTGACAGCATGATGAACCAGCCACGGCTGGTGAACATGAAGCCCACGATGGTTGAGGCGAAGGCGGCAAGTCCCGCAGTGTCGACGATTCCCCACCCCGCTATCCCACCGGTTAGGGCCAGGGACATAATCAGAACCGGGTTTTTGACCATGACGGTACCTTTCTTTGTCGGGCGAAGCATCAGGCATCGGATCAGGGGTGTGCCCCGCCTCAGGGCTTGGAACGCCGGGACACGTGCATCCCCACCAGCCAGGCGACCAGGACCACCATGTAGAGCTGCCCGATGACCGCCTCCAGGATCGTCACCGACCGGGCGATCTCGGTGGTCGGCGTGATGTCCCCGTATCCCAGGGTGGTGATGGTGACGAAGCTGTAATAGAGAAAGGCCATCTGGCGTCCCTCGCGGCCAATTTCTGCCACTGCCTCGAAGGAGCCGGGTAAAAGGGCTTCCACCAGCAGGTAAAGGTAGGACCAGGTGACGGCAAGAAGCAGATAACCCACCAAGGAGGCATAGATGACCGCTTTGGTGACCTCCGCCTGTTTCCAGACAAACGTAAGAATCTCATAGGTGGCCAGCATGAAGAACATGGCGCTGAACCCTTTTCCTATAGCCGCTAGGTTTACAGGAATATCGGGTAAGGGCACCCATGATTCGGCCAACTCCGGCAGGATCAAGAATCCGCCGGCGATGAGAAACCCCTTCTTCTTGAACACGGAAAAGAGGGTCCCGATAAAAACGATGGTGAATAAGAGACTCACCAGGATTTCTGCAGCGGCAAACGGCCTGATCAGGGGTTCCACCACCAGAAGCCCAAGGATCAACCCCAATAGAACGATAAATCGAAAGGATGTCCGATCCGGGGTTGGCGATGCCATGGAGGGGCCTGCTCCTCGTGCTATCGACGGTCGGGTTACTGGACCGCCGGAACGGTCCGCGCCAGTTGATAGTTCCGAACCGCCCGGATCTTGTTTTCGATTTGGTAGTATCGAAAGACCTTTTTCTCGGGAAGGGCTTCCCGGAAGCGGGGCAGGAAGGACTGGCGGATGGCCTGAAATTCGCTTTCGATGGCCAAAAATTCATTCATGAGATCTTTGGCCCGTCGATCGGTCAGGTTTGGATACGCCTGACGATAGGCGTCCAACAGACGCTCCGAGCGCAACTCAAGCTGTCCCACCCCTGCCTGGTAGTCGTCGTAAACCGGCCAGAAGGCCCGGGCCTCAGACGCCGTCAAGGTCATGTGGGAGGCGATGAACACCTTTTTATCGGCCTGGATCTTCTCCAGCATAATGGCCATGGGGTCCTCTGCCGCGACTGAAAGCGGCATCCCCCAGAAGGCCGTCACCAGGGCGGCCATCACGAGTGCGGCACCGGGGTAGAACCGTATCTTCACCGCGTCCTCCTTTTCCCTTGAGCCCTTACCGGATTGCCAGAGGCCACCCGAGTCTCATGAGACCTACAGGAGAGGTCCTCCCGCTGTCAAGACGGGAGAAACCATTGCCGCCGCTTCCGCCCGCCTCCCGGTCGGCGCTCAACCGCGTTTGATATGGGTTGCTTGATCCCAGAGCCGTCTGGCCAGCCGCACGGTTGCCTGATCCACCATGCGGCCGTCGACGGCCACGGCCCCCAGACCGTTTTCCCTGGCCGTCTCATCGGCCTCCAGGATGCGCCTTGCCCGCTCGACCTCCTCGTCCGTGGGGGAGAATACCCGGTTGATGGTGTCGATCTGGTCCGGATGGATGGCCCACTTGCCGTCGCAGCCAAGGGCGCATGTGGTTTGTGCCGACGTTTCCAGCCCCGTCACGTCCTTGAAATGACCGTAGGGGGCGTCGATGGCCAGGATGCCGGCTGACTTGGCCGCCATGACTATCCGGCTGACGGGGAAGTGCCAGCGGTAGCCGGTGGTGATGGTTTCCTCCCCCTCACCGTGGCCGGAGATGGATGCGAGCCGCGCCCCCACCGATGCCGAGTAGTCGGCGATACCGAAGACCAGGGAAACGAGCCGGTTGCTCGCCCGGGCGATCTCCGACACCCGCTCCAGGCCCTCGGCGGACTCGATAGAGGCCTCGATCCCTATGGGCCGAGACACCCCCGAATTCATCTCCATGCCGGTCAAAAACCGGTCCACAAAGTGAACATCGCCGGGGTGATCGACTTTTGGAACCACCACGGCGTCTAAGCGATCTCCGGCGGACTCGACTACCTCCAGAAGGTCACGGTAGGCGAAGGGGGTGTCGATGGCGTTGATCCGAAGCGCCGTCGTCCGGCCGTCAGGTTCTCGGGACAACAGGGTTCGGACGACCTGATCCCGGGCTGAGGCCTTGGCATCCAGGGGGACGCTGTCCTCCAGATCCAGCATAACCACGTCGGCCTTGCTGTCCATGGCCTTGTCGTGCATTTTCTTGATATGTCCGGGAACGGAAAGGATGCTCCGTCGGGGTTTCATGTCGACACTCCTCCTATCGGTGAGCGTTGGGGCAAACGGTTTGCGCCGGGATCCGCTTCCCGGCACCGGGTATTCTTCCCGTGCTGTCATCCGTCGTGCGAAGCGTCGGCGGCGGCGCCGATTCCAGCGTGGCACTGGTGATCCGCGATCATTTGGGGCGCTGTTCCAAACGTCGGCGTTTCACTTGCCGCCAGACCCCGATCCCCAGGGTCAGCACGGTCAGGGGAGCCACAAAAACGATCATTACATAATTATACAACGGCAGGGCACCGTGATCGCCGGCGTTCAAGTACAGATAGGCCAGGTAGGCCCCGTAATAGGCCAGAAACAGAACGCCTTCGAAGCGGCTGATAAGATGGTCGGTAAAAAAAAACGGCAGACAGGCCACCGCCACGGCGATCATCACGGGAATATCGAAATAAATAGTGGTCGCCGGCACCCTCACCCCCTCGGGAGCGGCCACAGCAGCGGCGCCGAGCACCAACAGAATATTAAAGATATTGCTGCCCAAGGCGTTGCCGACGGCGATGTCCCGCTCTCCCCTAAGGGCGGCCATCAGAGAGGTAGCGATTTCCGGCAGGGAGGTGCCGACGGCCACAAGGGACAGGCTGATGATCAGCTCACTGACCCCCATGCTTCGGGCGAGAGAGAGCGCCGCCTCCACCAGCCAGTTGGCCCCCGCCACCAGCATAGCCAGCCCGGTCAGAACCAGGCCGATGTCGACCCAGATCCTGGAGCGGCGTCCACGGCCGGGAGTTGAGGCCGATTCGTCGGTCGCCCCCTTTCGGCTTTGAAGATAAAGGAAGGACAGGTACCCTGCGATTCCCGACAGTAGAACCAGCCCATCCACGATGCCAATTCGTCCGTCCGCACCCAGTAGCAGCATCAGAAGGGATGCGGCGATCATGATCGGGACGTCCAGCTGGATCAACCGCATGGACACCACCATCGGGACGGCGACGGCTGACAATCCGATGATCAGAAGAATGTTGGCGATGTTGCTGCCGACCACGTTGCCGATAGCGATGTCGGCGCCGGGGCCGCCGGAAATGGCCGACCGGACGCTGATGGCCAGCTCCGGGGCACTGGTGCCGAAAGAAACCACCGTGAGTCCGATGACGAGGGTGGATACCCCGGCCGCCCGGGCCAGCCGGGAGGCGCCCCGGACCAGGGCTTCGGCACCGCCGATCAGCAGAGACAACCCAGCGATGAAGATGATGAGGTCCATTAGATCCTGTGTCCGATTTGACGCCAACGCTACGGCCCCGTCCTTTGATAGTCAATAGCCATTAGCCGGCGGCCGCTTCCGGCGTCAGGGCGGTATCGTGGACTACATTAGTTTGGTATGGGCAGGCAATGGCTTTTTCTAGGGCGGTCTGTTGCTCCCATTCTCTTCTCCGGGCCGCAGCTGGTGGATTCTGACCGGTTGAAGGTGCCTGGGGAAGTGAAACGGCCATCCACCGGGGAGGTGAATGGCCGTTCGACAGTTCCAGGACCGACGAGCATTGCCCTGCTTGATCAGGCGTCGGGCGCTTTCCGTCTTCTCAACAAGACGATAAACAAGATTACAACGATGACGGCCACGATCGGCCCGAAAATCTGAAGATTGGCCGCGATAAACATGGCCTTGCCGACCAGCTTCTGGTGTTCGGCATCGGTGGCGGGAATCATCCCCAGGGCGTCGCCCACCGTGGAGATGATCCGATAGACGAATCGGCCCTCGGGGATCTCTTGGTGGCAGGACAGGCAAACGCCCTGGCGCTCCATGTTCTCCCTGATTTCTTTCGGGAGGGGGCCGTCCAGGGGCCAGTGGTGGCCCACCGTCTGAAGTTGGGCGTCTTCCCGGTTCACCACATTGTCAAGGTCCATGGAGAGGTCAGGCACCGGGCTGATCTGGTACTGGGCGGTTTTGGTGACCAGCTCGCCTTTCTCGTTCATGATGTCCACGTAAATCCCGTCGGCGTAACCCTGGAGATAGCGGCCGTCGTGGGTGCCGTAGCCCAGGGCCTTGGCCTGGGCGTGGCAGGAGGTGCACTCCCGGGCCCGCCAGTCCACGGTGTGGGGGGCGGCCGGGGCCATGTCGAGGCTTCTCTGGCCTGTGTCCCCACCGCCTTCCAGTCCTTTGGGGGTCCGCCATATTTTATTGTGGACCAGCAGTTCACCATCCGGGGCGACCACGGAGGTGATCTGCTGGCAGCCGGGGATGATCGGGCTGACCCGCCCTTCTCCGTTGATCCCAAGAACCGGATCCTCCCACCGCAGATAGGAGCGGTTTTCACTGGTCTTTCCGAAGGCCACCCCGGGTGCCACCGGAGGGGTGACGCCCCGCATGGATTCTGCGGTATGGCCGTTGTCGAAGTGGGTGCTTCCGGCGGCGATCCAGTCGGTGGCCTTTTGGTCTCCCGAAAAATCCACCTTGACGTGGCAGCCGTAGCATTGAGGAGCCCAGGATGAATGGCAGCCGTAGCACTCCACGGTTTCCATGTGCTTTTTAGCCTGTATTTTGGCCGATACGGCTCTGGCCGGATTTTTCCATTTCCGGGCAAGGGCCAGGGATTTCAGGGTTGGCACCTCGAAGTCCAGTCCGGAGGCCGAATGAACCACCACCTTGTCCCCGTCACGGACCACATTGTTGAAGGGATTGCCCCGGGTGGTGAGGAGATAGCCTTCCTTGGCCTCGTAGGTCACGCTGAAGCGGCTGTGGGTGGGCAGCGGCTCCGTGGCCATGCCCCGAGGATCTCCCATGTCCGGGGTGTTGCCGAATTCGTCCCCCCAACCGAGGGGCAGCTCCCATGGGTATTGGGAGGCCGTACCGTGGCAGTCCGAGCATTCGATTTCCACGTTGGCCAGAAGGGTTCCGGTGATATTGCCGTTTCCGTGCATGGATGTGGTGCTGTGGCAGTCCTGGCAGAGCAGTCCGCCTTGTGGGTTGCCTTCCCGGGATTCCAGCCGGTGATGGACGTCGTCTTTGATGAATTGGTAGAATTTGGTGTGAAGTTTGGGTTGCTTTTCGCCCTTCGCGTTATAGGGGCTGCCGTAGGGGAACTCCATCAGGCCCTGATAGGAGACCCCAATCCGCTTGCCACGATTGTGGCAGGACACGCAGGTTTCGTGGGGAATGCCCGAATAGGCGATCCCGTTGACCACTACCTTGGCCTTCCGGGACGATTGGATGGAGTGAACCATGGCGTGGCCGGTCTCGTCGCGCTTCACCGTCGGATCACCGCCTTCGTAAAGCCCCGCGTTGTTGTATGGGATGTGGCAGGCGGCACAGCCCATGCCCCGGAAGTCGCCGCGCTTGTCCCGGCCCTTGACCCCGACGTGGCAACGCTGGCAGTCGGTGCGGAGATAGGTGTAGATGGCCTCCCAGGGCTTGTCCTTCAGGCTGTCCAGATCGGTGGCGGGCACCTGTTGAAGGGAGGTGGGGAAGTTGTCCGGATAGGACTCCATGAGCGTTTGGGTATAGTCCTTGTAGGCGGGAGTCCCGAACACCGGGACCGGGCCGTCGGGGTCGTCCACGTCGTAGTTGCCGTATTTCTTGGCATAGCCCGTGCTGGCCGGTCCCCAGCCCCAAAGCGCTCCCTGGATCTTACCCGCTTCGGTCTGCATGATGGAGCGGAACTGGGCGTAGGTGTAGTTCTTATGACACTGGCCGCAGATTTTCTCGTTGACCCAGACGGACCCTGAATGCACGACGAAGGTGGTAAGTGTGCTGCCTTGCGGCGCCCCCGAATGGGCGATCTTGGCGTCCTTTTCTTCTATTGGGTTGCCGCCGTGGCAGACCACGCAGCCGTTGGGGTCTCCCAGTCCGGCCCCCATGTCGTAGATCTGCTTGGCCATGCCGGAATCGTGGGCGCGGATGGGTTCGATCCCCCCGTGGCACTTTCCGGGGGCCATGCAGCCGGTGTTTGGGGCAGGGTAGGCGGCCGGATCCATGGCCGTGACCGGTGAGGCGGCCCAGAGGCCGGGAGGCAAGAGCATGACGACGATGAAGACAACACCCATCCATGCCGCTGGCTGACGCTTCCACCAGTGGGTTCCCATGCGCTTCTCCTTTCGTTAGGATTCAGCAGCCTAAGATATACACAAATGGGATTGAGGACCGGCAGGTAGAGGAGATGTGGACAGAAGACGCTTAGCTCATTGGCAGATGTCGGGGGGAGATGGGATCGCTCGGAGCAAACCTTACCGCAAAAAGTGAAGGTCCGTCAATTTGAAATCGTTGCCATTAGCGGGTTAATATAAAACGGAAAGCATTGGCCACCGGACGCCGCGGATTTGAGAAGACTGTCGACCGACGCGGTTCACTCCGGTAACGGCGGCGGTGTCAAGGGAGGATTGAGACGGTGATTGCCGAACCACCGCCGCTGCCTGTTTTTGTGGCGCTCATCCATCTCCGCCTTCAGCACATCGAGTTTCTTCATTTGATCGGCACGGAGAAGCGCTCGAATCTCCAGAAACCCTTCTTCGATGAATTTTCGCCTCTCCCGGTGCTGAACCTGAAACTGACGGCGCATCCGTTTCTGGAAACGGTCGACGATGGCCTCCACTTGATCCCGCTGGGCAGGGTTGAGGTCCAGCCTGTCGGTCAACCGTTTCATGATCATCTCTTTGCGATGAGCGGGATCCTTTGGGGGGAAAGCAGGATGGTGCCTGATGAAGATACCTGTGCCGACGATGCCGGCAAGGGCACCGAGGACAAATACCAGAACAACGCCGGCGATCAATTTCCATTTGTTCATCTTGTCGTCCTAACCCGAATAGTTCATGAAAATTGTTTTTAAATGTCAAAATAATATATGATATCTAATGCTTATCGCCTGTTTCGGTAGCAGAGCCCCGGGAGCCGTTTGTCCCCCGGCGGAATGGCAAAACCCCCCAAAAATAGTCCCCCTGGGGGCGCGTCGGAGGCTTCCATATGCGACGTGATCAAGGGCTTGCAGTACCAACGGTCGGCGGCGCCCTTGAATGCCTGGCCGATGAACGCCGCCAACACGTGACATATCCGGGCTAAAGAGCCAGCAGCGTCACCATCTCCGAAGACTCGAAGTCATCGATCATGAGTTGATACATATGGGCTGCCGGCGGTAAATCGGTGGTTGCCAGTATGACGATCAGTAGGATAACAAGGGCGCCGGCGGCGGGCGCCAGCCGCCAGGTCAACAGGCCTATAGCCATGGGCAACGACATCGGTGGATTACCGGGAGTCAGAGCCCGAATCCGCGCCATGGTGGATTCCTGCCAATCGTCTCCGACGGTCTGGTTTTCCCGCTCTTGGTAGGCCCCTCGAAGAAGCCGTTTGAGTGTGTCGGCTTTGTGATGGGGGAGAGTCATGGGTTGCGCTCCCGTCGGATCAGCAGTTTTTCCAGTTTTTTCCTGGATCTGAATGCACGGATCTTGATGTTGGCCACGCTCCAGCCCAGCATTGATGCGGCTTCTTTGCCGCTATATCCGTCCAGATAGATCAACTCCAGCACCGCCCGGTCTCCGGGGGATAGCCGGTCCAGGGCCCAGTCGAGAATGTCCCGGGCCTCGGCGCATCTTCCGGCTTGGGCCCACCGGGCAGCTGCTGCGTCCGCCAGGTGCCGGTTTAAAAAGTCCCGATGCTCGGTCGACAAGTCGCTTTCGGGGGTCTCCCGGTTTCGGTAGACCTTTCTCCAGAAATCATAACAGGCTCTGACGGCGATACTTGAAATCCAGGGTTTGAAACGCTCACGGTCCTTGATGCCGTTGAGGGATTGGAAGGCCCTGACGAATGCGTCCTGGGCCACGTCTTCGATATGCCCTCGGGGAACGCGTTTTTTGACGATAGTTAACACCGGGCCCTGATAGCGTTCCATGAGTAGGGAAAATTCATCGGCATCTCCGTCCAGAACCCGTTGTATGATATCCGCATCCGTTTGATCCGCCACAGGCGTCGTCCCGGTGATAGGGGAGGGCCGGTCAGCGGTCACGTCGCGCGCGCCCCATCCGGTCGTCCGGATCCGCTCCCCGTGTGGTTGCTAACTGACCCTCTGTCATCATATCCGCCAACGACGGTGACGGCAATACCCCGTTCGGCATCGATTGATGTCGTCCACTCCCCGGCAGGGGCGATCCATCGAAGGGGTGCCGGGAAGGGGACGCCGGGTTGATTCAATCGGTATCCGAGGAGAGCCAGGCATTCAGAATGGCTTTTCGGTATCCGCGGTGATCCTCATGGCGGTTTCGCTTTTCGGCCCGCCGGGCTTCCAGGCCCTGGAGTTGATCCGCCGTCAAGACTTCCATCAGCTCCGTGCGAAGGCGGGTGTGGAAGACCGCCATCTCTTCCATGGCAGGACTCATTGCCCGAAAAGCCTCACGGATCTGCTGATCATTGAGGGGTTCATGTTCCACGGCGTCTTGGAATACGTCCCGGGCGATACGTACCTGATCCCGGAGGCGATCCTGCTCCTCCTGGTTCTGATCCAGGATGGTTTTGATCTGGGACTTCTGATCCACGGAAAGATCAAGATTCATTAGCATCTTCAGGCCCCCGAATCCGACGTCCCGGTGCCCATGTCCGGGTCCGAAGGCAAATCCATTGACGCTAAGCAAAACGGCCATCGACAGACCGACCGTCACGATCCATATCCAACGAAACCCATATCGTTTCATATCGACAACTCCTCTCTCTACTGCGGTTGTTGGGTAGTCCATCTTTCGATGGTCAGAGGTCAGGAGGGGAGAATTCGACTCCCTCGGCAGTGAGCATCCCTCTGAATGTATGGTCGTTGCCGGCCGCCAATGGGTTACACCCATTTTCCCAGAACCAGGTCAGCCCATGGTTACCGCTAGTGACGAGCGAAGGAGGGCCGCATATGGCGGGTGGGCACCACTTTCCCAAAGGATTCGATTTCTTCTTGCTCAACCGTTTTCATCTGTTCACCGCAGACGGTACCGTCATTACCCTCCGTATCGGAAAGGCGCCCAAACCGCCCCCGTCTGCGATATGATGCCGCCGGTAGGGCAAAAAGGGTGACACCCACGGTGTCGATTGCCCGTGACCGCCGTTTCAGACCTTGGTGCCGGAAGCACACGGGGTCGATTCTATTGGGTCTCGTCTCGATCCTTCCTTTTTCCCAGGGCTGTGCGGGATGCCGATCGTCAAACCCGACCCTCGGGACCCTGATAACCTCAACCGGCGACTCCTGCCGGGGCCTTTTTGACTGTGGATGAAGCGGCCGAATTCCGGCTCGACCCCGGACCCCTGCCTTACCGGCAACGAGGCACTATATCGAGCCCTGGGACCCTGGGATGCGGATGCCTGCCGTTGGCGGCGCCATAGGGCGGACAGCGCCCTTGGAATCGGTGATCAGGAAATGGTTCTGGAATCCGGGGATGTCATCGCCCTTGGAACACCGGGGGGAACGGTGATTACCAGCAGGCCTGCGGTGTTTCTAAGCGGCCGAAGATCTTCTCTTCTGGTGGGATCCCATCGATTGGCACGACGTTTTTTTCAGCCGCAGCAATGCCCTTTATCTCCGACCGGGAGATGACGTGTTCTTTTGGGCGGAGGGATTTTGCTGCCGGCAGTTGGGCATCCGGCGTATGCCGAGCCATAATTGATGGAGGTGACAATGGCCACTGGGAATCGCGGTAAGAACACCGGAAGCGGTCCAAGGATCGTTGCTTTGTGCCTTTGCATCGGCTTTCTGTGGGGCGCCTGCCGGAATCGGTATCGGCGTTCTTGGACAGGATTTCCAGAAGTTTTTTCTGCTGAACCCCTTACGGATCCCGGCTGGCCGACTCGAATCGGGCGGCTGACGAGCGGGGGATTCAGCTGATGAAAAAACCGGTCATGGACAATCCGACATCTCCCTTCTCGAGTTGACGGGCGGGTTCCCGGCGGACGTTGTGTCGAGAAGCGAAGGGTTCCCTGCCGAGAGTGGGCTGACGCTCACGCCGTCCTCTTCCCTGCGGCCTTGGTGTCCATTAGGGCAACGGTTGTTCCCAGAGGGCTCGTGGCATTATTGGTCTGCGCCCAGCTCTCGTTTGAGCCAGGCTTTGAGGTCGTCATCGAGGCTGTAAATACCCTTCAACTCGCACACATCTCTTTCGAATTGCGATGGCAGCTGGAATCTGGCCAGTTCTAATGCTTCTTCCGAATTTCGCCGAATCAGATAGATGAAATAGGGTTTGCTCCAGCAATTGACCACAAAATACGTCGAAAAATCGGATTTGGATCGAATCACGTATTTACCGCTGCCCCAATCGGTGTTGCCCCACTCCAGGTAAAGTTTGACGGCCTCTTCGGGCCCCAGGTCCCAACTGATCTCGTTGATCAGATCGGATTCGGTTTTCAGTTCTTCCAATGTTAGCATGTTTGTCCTCCTGCGGTTCGGGGTCTGTTATGGCATCGGCAACGGGAAGAGGGGTGGGTCGTTCCGGTCGTCGAGGCAAGTCACCCCTCGACATCAGGCTCACCCAGGGGAAAAGTGGTCGATGGAAAGCCAAATGTCAACCTCGGATGGGACGGGACAGCCGTTCTTTGGCCGTGGTGACGACGGATCGGCTCCGGCACTCCCCTCCAGTGGCGGTCGTCCACCGACAGTATGGGTTTGCACCACTGATTGACATCCATGTCGAGGTCTTGGTAGATTTCATTTTTTTATTCACGACCGGGGGCGCCCGGAGTGTTCGGCGTCGTGAGAGGACGCCATAAGATCCACCTGCCAGAATCCGGAATATCGCCCATTGACCCCATTGACTGTTGTGGAATGAGGGGGGATATGGGGTATAAGACCCAGTTTCACGATGCATGGCTTCTACTCGGAACGCCGGTCATGGAAAAGATCAGACGGATGACCCCCGACGACGTCTTGACGGATTGCCTGAGCTGCTGACTCCAGTTTCCCCAGATGTCCTTTGGCCCGTGGGTCACTCGATGGCGGTGCTCGACAGGGCATTGGCGCCATGAGAACGGAAGCGATTGTGGTTGCCCAGGTTTGAAGGCGGTGGGGGATGGTCGTTCCGCCTCGGGATTTTAGGCGATCTGCCACATTATATATTGACGCATGGATCAAGGAGGAAGAAAATGCTTAAAATTGGTGAGAAAGGAGCGATTCTGCAGCGGGATAAAAAAACCTATGCCATTGCTCCCCATATCCCCTGCGGGATGGTAACCCCGGCGCTGCTTAGAAAAATCGCCGATATTTCCGAGAAGTACAAGGCCCAGGCCATCAAGATCACAGGGGCGACACGAATCGCCATCATCGGTCTCGAAGAAGGGGACATCGATTCGGTCTGGGAGGAACTGGCCTTAGACAAGGGGGCGGCCGTCGGACTGTGTGTGCGCAGTGTAAGGGCTTGCCCGGGAATAACTTACTGCCGGCTGGGTCAGCAGGACGCCATCGGCATCGGGATGGCCCTGGACGGCCGCTACCACGGCAAGACGTTGCCCGGGAAGTTCAAGATGGCCGTTTCCGGCTGCCACCTGAGCTGCTCGGAGTCATGGGTGCGGGACGTCGGACTGATCGGAAAAAAGGACGGATGGCAGGTGGTGATCGGAGGCAACGTGGGGGCCGAACCCCGAATCGCCCAGAGTCTGGTGACGGGACTGGGTGACGATCGGGTTCTGGAGGCCGTGGATCGGGTCATCGCCTGCTATGTGGCGAGCGCCAAGAAGGGCGAACGATTGGGAAAGACCATTGACCGTGTCGGTCTCGATCCCTTCAAGACGGCTGTGGATGCTTGATTTGTTGCCAAAACCGGATTTTAATGTCGATGCCTTCCCCGGGAATCAAGGAGAGATCTAATATGCCGGGGAATCGTTCGGGGGGAGTCGCATCCATCAAGACCGATATCAAAAGGAGAGCACATGGTTGATCTATCGACAGACTACCTGGGAATGACGCTTGCCAATCCGGTTATTGCCGGCAGCTCGGGGCTGAGCCGCTCGGCAAAGGGCGTTAAAGAGTTTGAAGACAGCGGTGCCGGTGCTGTCGTCCTGAAGTCCATCTTCGAAGAAGAAATCATGCTCGAGTACGAAGACTTCCTGAAGGAGGCCAGCCGAGACGGCGTCAACCTGGACCAATTCGACTACTATGACTTCGAGATCAAGAATGAGAAAATCAGCACCTATACGGATCTGATCGCCGACTGCAAAAAGTCCGTCTCGATCCCTGTCATTGCAAGCATCAACTGCGTTTATTCCCATGAGTGGACTTCTTTTGCCGGCCAACTGGAGAAGGCGGGAGCGGATGCCCTCGAACTGAACATGTTTTTTCTGCCGTCGGATTTCAACCGGTCCTCCGAGGAGAAGGAGAAGGCCTATTTCACCATCATCGAAAAGGTTCGAAGCGAGGTTTCCATTCCCCTGTCTCTGAAGATTAGTTACTATTTTTCCAATCTGGGTCCGATGATCCAGAAGCTTTCAAATACCGGCATCGCGGGTCTGGTTCTTTTCAACCGGTTTTACAGTCCGGATTTTGACATCGACAAGCTTGAGGTGGTGTCTTCGAACGTGTTCAGCAACCCGTCGGATTTATCCATATCCCTGCGCTGGATGGCCATCATGGCGGATCGCGTCAACTGCGATCTGGCTGCATCCACCGGGGTTCACGACGGTGAGGGAGTGATCAAACAGATCCTTGCCGGCGCCAACGCCGTTCAGGTGGTGTCGTCGCTGTATCAAAACGGCAAGGGGCAGATTCGCACGATGCTGAAAACCCTGGAAGAGTGGATGGAAAAAAAGCAATTCAACCGACTATCCGACTTCAGGGGAAAGATGGCACAGTCCGCCAGCAGCAATCCTGCGGCATACGAAAGGGTCCAGTTCATGAGGTATTTCGGGGGCAAGGGAAAGGGGTAAACCGCCTGGGTCCCCCCAAGGGCGGTGGTTGCCGGATCGGCCGCCACGACCCACTGGTCCGAAGGGTCCGGGGATGGCAACCATTGACAGCCTGGGTTCAAGCAGACTTGGACCGGACTGAAGGACAGAGGACAGCACGTGGATGAACTGACCATCATTGCCGATTTCCCCGAGCACCTCTACGATCAGTCCGTATCGGGTCCTGCCGCGCTCCTTGTGATATACGGGGAGAACATCGGCAAAAGCTACTACATCGAAAAGGAGGAACAGACCATCGGTCGGTCCGACACTTCGGACATTCATCTCGACCAGGACAGCGTGTCCCGGGATCATGCCGTGATCGTTTCCCAGTCGGACCGCATTCTGATCAGAGACACCGGCTCCACCAACGGCGTCTTCCTCAACGGTCGGCGGATCGAAACGGCTGCCCTCCATGACGGGGATCGGATCCATGTCGGGGAGACCATCCTCAAGTTCATTTCGACCTACAACCTGGAAAGCGAATACCATCAAAACGTCTACCGGCTCATGACGGTGGACGATTTGACCCAGGCCTTCAACCGCCAGTACTTTCTGTCTTCCCTCAACCGTGAGATAAGCCGAGCGCTGAGATACCACCGGGTTTTTTCCCTGGTGATTGGTGACATCGACCATTTCAAGAGCATCAACGACACCCACGGCCACCTGGCCGGAGATTACGTCCTAAAGGAGTTCGTGGCCTTCGTCACCCAGCGGATCCGGCGCAACGACGTGTTATGTCGCTACGGAGGCGACGAGTTTGCGATCATCCTTCCCGAGACCAACCGGGATCAGGCGCTTTACTTCTGCGAGAAAATTAGGGCCATGGTCGCCGAGCACACGTTTCGATACAAGAATAGACTTCTTCCGGTGACCATTAGTCTGGGTGTCAAGCACTTCGAACCCTCAGATACGTCAAAAGGGGTCCGGCAGCTGATCGCCGAGGCGGACAAATACCTCTACGACGCCAAACAGGCCGGCAGGAACCGGGTATGCGGCTGAAGTGACAGGGGCCGGCCGCCCCCGGCCTCTCTTTACCGCCAGGACAGCCTCTTCCCATCGATATCTTCTGCGGCCGGGAACGCTCAATCTTCATGGACACGTTCAGTACCCTGACGGGTATCGCCCTCCTTTGGGGCATTGCCGCCGCAACCCCAGGCCCCAACTTTATGATCACAGCCCGGAGTTCCGTGGGTCGGAATCGGCGCTCTGCCCTGTGGGTGGTCGGGGGCATCTGCACGGGGACGACCCTCTGGGGCATGGGGGGCTTCTTCGGTGTCGCTCTGCTATTTGCCACCGTTCCATTGTTGTACGGGACCCTGAAACTCATGGGCGGCGGCTATCTGGTCTGGTTAGGATTCCGGCTGCTGAAGGCGGGATCCGCCGGCGACGGCATCTACGGTGCCCGGCCTACTGGAAGCAGTGAGCCCCTGGCGGCCTTCCGATCGGGTTTTCTCACCACTATCGCCAATCCCAAGACGGCTGCCTTCGTCACCAGTCTTTTCGCGGCGGCGATGCCCCCGGATGCTCCCGCCTGGTTTGGTCTGCTGTCGGTTGCCCTGATGGTCGCCATCTCCGCCATCTGGTACTCGCTTGTCGCTTGTCTCTTCTCGATCGGTCCTGTCCGGACGCGCTACCGGAAGGTGCGGGTGTGGATCGATCGGCTGGCCGGGGCCCTATTTGTCGGCTTGGGCGTCCAACTGGCGGTCGGCGATTAGGGGGCGGGGATGACACGGTATCGCTCAGATTCTGCATCGCGTTCCAAGAGTGGGGTCCCGGTCGTCCTCAGGGGAGGGGTGTCCATAGGGGAGGCGCTGACGACGGCCATCCTGGTCCTCCTTGCCGGGTGGGTCCCTGCCCATGCCGCTGCCTACGACTACCCCTTTATCAACCCTTACGAAGCGACGGTGATCGGAACCCCGAGTTTTTACCAGCCGGCCCTGACCGAATACCCGCCGGTCAAGGACTACGAGATCACGGTATTCGAAAATCGCCAGGTGCCCGATGTCTTCTGGTACACTCGGTTTTTCCGATTTTCCCTCGTGAGCCAGAAACAACCGGCCCCTCTTATTTTCGTGATTGCCGGAACCGGCAGCAGCCACGAATCGGCGGCCATGCAGATGTTCCAAAAAGCCTTCTACGACGCGGGATTTCATGTGCTGTCCCTGTCGTCACCCACCCATCCCAACTTCATCGTCAATGCGTCGACCACCCGCGTGCCGGGCCATCTCGTCGAAGACGCCGAAGACCTTTACCGCGTGATGACAATGGCCTACGACAGGGTTCGGGACCGCATCGATGTTACGGAATGTCATTTGATGGGCTACAGCCTGGGAGGGGCCCAGGCGGCGATGGTCGCCAACATCGATGATCAGAAAAAGCGCTTGGACTTCAGGCGGGTGCTGATGGTCAATCCTCCCGTCAGCCTTTATCATTCCGCGGGTATCTTGGATCGTTTGCTTGAAGACAACCTTTCCATGGATCCAGACGCCGTGGATCGGTTTTTTGACAAATACATGACCCTCTTCTCCGATATCTACAGGCGAAATGAACTGCTGAAATTTGACGAAGACTTTCTTTTCCACATTTACAAGGTGTATCCCCAGAAGGAGGAGGATCTCCAGATTCTGATCGGACTGTCGTTTCGCAATGCCGCTATCAGCATGATTTTTGTGGCGGATGTCATGAGTCGGACCGGTTTTGTCGTGCCCCCGGAACGGGAACTGGGCCCCACGGATTCCTTGACGGATTATCACAAGGTACTGGGCAGGACAGGATTCACGGATTACTTCAATGAATTTTTTCTGCCTTTTTTCCGCAACCGGTATCCGGCCCTGAGCGACGCCCAGATCAAACAACAGACGAGCCTGAAAGGCATCGAGTCCTTTCTCAGGGAGGCAGACCATATCGGTCTCCTCCACAACGAAGACGACATCATTCTTGCCCAGGGGGAGTTGGACTATCTGCTGGACATATTCCAATCGAGAGCAACCGTTTTCCCAACCGGCGGTCATCTTGGCAATTTGGCCCATCAGGAGGTGGTTGCCGCTGTTCTCGCCTTCTTCGAGGAGGCGACGCGGTGAGGAGGAAACGGAACCCAGACGACCATGGGCTGGGTGTTCTTTTCCTGGCCGTTCTTCTCGGGGCCCTGATGCTCTGGACCGCCCCCGTGAAGGCGTCTGACGGAGACGTGAAGCGGCCTGTCAGTGTCTGGGTGGACAAGAACACCGTGTACCCGATCGATGTCTACGACCCCATCGAAGCCGTCAACCGGTGGATGTACCAGTTCAATGCCATGTTCGACCGGTATGTTTTCTATCCGGCGGCCCGCGGCTATATCCGGGTAACCCCGCGGCCGGTTCGCAGCAGTGTCACCCGCTTTTTTTCCAACCTGATGGAAGTGCGCAACTTTATGAACAACCTGCTTCAGGGCAAGGCGGAGGGCTGTGTCAACGCCACCATGCGTTTCGTGATCAATACCTCTCTTGGCCTTGGGGGGGTCTTCGATCCGGCGACGGGCGCCGGGTATCGCGAAATGCCGGAGGATTTCGGTCAGACCCTGGGTGCCTGGGGAATGGGTCCGGGCCCCTATCTGGTGCTGCCGGTTTTAGGTCCCTCCAGCCTGAGGGACAGCGGCGGATTGGCGGTTGACGGGGCCGTCTACTGGGTCATGACCGGCATCGCTGCGGATCAGGTTGATAGCAGCGAGTGGAGCAAGACCACCATCAGCATGGCCCTTTCCGGCCTGAGGGCGGTGAACACTCGGGCCGACATCAAGTTTCGTTACTACGAAACCGGCTCACCCTTCGAGTATGAGCTGTTGCGCCTGCTCTATACCAAAAAGCGTGAGATCGAGGTGGCTAACTGAGGCTTCTATGAAGAACCGGACCACTCTGTCCCGGTCGTTTAAGCCAACAGGAGGGTATCAAATGGAATGGGTTCTGGTTGTAGTCGCGCTTCTGTTCATTGTGACGGGAGTGGGAGAAATTCTCTACACGGATGAGATCAGGAAGGGGTTGAGCGCTCTCATGAAGGATTCACATCGAAAGCCTCTGGCTGTGGGGGCGGCGGTGGGGGGCGTTTTGCTGCTGCTGGCCATGGGCAGCAGTCGCTACGGTTGGTTCGTGGGGCTTTTAGGAGGGGCGGCCGTCGTCAAGGCGGTGGTCTTTTGGTTCAATCCCGGGGATCTCTTCCGGAAGGCTCGGGCCGTATATCTCGAATCGGCTTCGGAACAGACCCACCGCCTCTACGGTATCGTGATGCTGGTCCTCGGCACCGCGCTATTTTCCTGGGTTGGCTAGCCCGACCGGTCTACCCGGTTCCCGCGGGTCAGGCAGGCGTCGGGGAAGAGGGTCGGTCTGTTTCGCGAACGATGGCGCAGATCACATCCTGAGTCTGCCATATCTCTACGGTGTGTCCCTGCCCCCTGTAGACGTAAGGCTTCCTGGCGTCCAGTTTCGGGGAAAGATGATTCCCATTGATAATGAAAAGAGAAACTATCCGTCCCCGTTCCTTGCATTGAAGGTAGGCGGCCGGTGCGTTGCCGATATGGCACCGTCGTCCTCCCACTGGAACCAACCCAGCCGGTAGCAGGGATGCCAGGCCGTCGCCGAACCCAACCCAACCGTCAAACCATCGGGGCACGTCGGCAACATCACCGACGGTGAACGTCATGGTCTGAAGCTCGGGATTGAGATGGTTTTCGAGGGCATAGGCACCGATGTCGTCCGGACTCGGAAGTGAAGACGACCGGTGGTTCACCACAGCGACCATGAGCGCCGCAGCGACGGCCAGAGCAGGCACCACGACCCGCCATCGGGACGGTCCGAAGACCGGGGTGACGGCATCGCCCGCGTTCACCCGGCGTCGAACCCGGGACAGGACATCGACGGTCGTCGGTTCCGCCGCCAGTTCCGCCTCTATGGCGCCATCCAGGCCATGGTCCATCTCGAAGAGCCTCTCACACGGCCGACAGGTCTTGCGATGCCGCTGCGCGGATTCGAGATCTCCCCGATCGTCAAGGTCTTTGGTCAGCAGCCATTGTTTGAATTCCTTGCAGTTCACGTCGTCCACTCCCAAGTGAAGCGGTATGCCGCGTCAGCTGCTATCGGCCGTCCCCAAGCGCCTGCTTCAGCAGCTTCCGTTTCAACATCTGTTTTCCTCTGGACAGCCTTGACATGACCGTTCCCAAAGGGATGCCTAACGCATTGGCAATTTCCTGGTAGGTCATCCCTTCCGTAAACCGTAAAAGGATCACCGTCTGGTACTTTTCGGGCAGCCCGGCGACGGATTCTTGGACCTGCCGGGATTCAGAGACCTTGGCATAGAGCTCCTCGGCATTGTATTGAGAGGCGGCTGCCTCCAGGACCTCCAAGTAATCTCTGCCGTCCTCCTCCAAGGGGGCGGTCCGCATGCGCTCGGATCGTTTTTTTTTAAGAAACGCATTGCGGAGAATTGCAAAGAGCCACCCTCGAAACCGTTTCGGATCCCTGAGTTGATAGAAGCTGCGGTAGGCCGCCAACAATGTTTCCTGCGCAAGATCTTCCGCATCGTATTGGTTGCCGGTATATCGGAAGGCAAGACGGTACAACCGTTTCTCCTCTGCCGCAGCCAGTGACCAAAAGCGATCACCCAGTGCCTGCCTGCCGGACCGGCGAGATAAGTGTTTGAATATGACAGGTATCTGCATGGATTTGATCATGGTTAATGGTGCCGTGCCCGGCGGGATTTTTTGGACCTCTCGAGCGCCGGTCGCGCCTATGCGACCCTGTTGGTGACAGTCCAAATCCCGTCCCTTGACGATCCCCTGCGGAGTCGTCATCGGCTATCTCCACCCCAATTGAGACCCTCAGCGGTTTGTTGGAAGCCATAATCTAATTATCCGTCCGCTCTCATCAAGGATAAAGTCCACGGAGCCCCGGAGTGCCGGTGGAGTAAAACTGCCCGCTCCCAAGGACCGGGTATCTCTGCCACGGCTGTCGATCCGGACGACGTCCATACGCCAGCCGAGGGCCGATCGGCGGCTTTATTTAGTTAGATCGCCTGAGAAGGTGATTTATTCCCGGTTTTCTTAAAGAAGGAGGAGGGAGAAAGGGTCGGGTTGAAAGTGCCATGACCCCACGAGGGGCTGTTTTCTGACCTCAATCACCGTCGGTGAGGCTGTCGTCGGTGCTGCAAAGCACCGGTCTCCGATCCCAGCCCCTGGAAACGGTGAGGGATTTCGAGGACACGGATCCTGGGGAGATCCGTACCGACATGCTTCGCTCTGGGCCGACATATCAGTGGCCGGGCAGCCTTATCCTTCCCCGGCGGCCTGTGCCATCTTTGAATTTTCCGACGGCTCGAACTCGGGGTCCAGGGATGTGAGCATCTTCATGCCACCCTGAATGTTGCGGGTATTGGTGATGCCGTGGCGTCTCAGCAGCACCTGGGCTTCATATGCGCGACTACCCACACCGCAGACCAGGTACAGAGATCCGTCGGAGGGGATCTCCCCGATCCGGGAGCTCAGGTCCTCCTGGGGGATGTTCTGCCACCGGTCGCCGTACCGGGCTCGAAAGGGGCCGGCCTGTTGCTTGCTTCTCACATCCAGCACCCTGGCCCCGTTGGTCTTGAAGTTCGTCATGAACGCAACGGGATCCGCCAGTCTGTGGCGGCCGTCGATGGTATTCTCCAGAGCGTTGGCGGCGCTGTTGACGATGTCCATGGCCGATGCGAAGGGAGGCGAATACGCCACTTCGAGATTCGAGATGTCCTCCAATACGGGCTTTGACGGGAGGCAAACGGCCACGGCATCCACTCTGGCCTTGACGGCATCGGGATTGGGTCCGATGGCTTCCACACCCAACACCTGGCGGGTATGCCGATCCGCAATGAGCTTCATGAGCATCATTTCCTGGGAGGGATAGAAGTGGGCCCGGTCTGGCTGCGCCACCACGGTGCAGACCGGAGCGAATCCGGCCTTTCGGGCCTGGTCGGCGGTGAGGCCGGCCTTGGCGATCCCCATATCGAAAACCTTAATGCAGAAGGTTCCCACAGTCCCTCTGAATTCCGAGGGCTGGCCGGCCATGTGGTTGGCGATTACCCGTCCTTGGCGGTTGGCCAGCGACCCCAGGGGCATGTGAACCGGATCGCCGGAGACCAGGTTTCTCAACTCGGCGCAGTCGCCCCCGGCATAGATGAACGGATCCGAGGTCTGCATGTATCGGTTCACCCGGATGCCTCCGGTGGTGCCGATGTCCAATCCGGCCGAGCGGGCGAGGCCGCTGTTGGGCCTTACCCCGACGGCCAGCACTACCAGATCACAGGGCAGTCGACCGGCGCTGGTATCCACGGACAGCCGGCCCGGGACGTCGGTGGGGGAAATGCCCGCAACCGAATGCCCCAGGAGCGTCCGGACGCCTTTTTGCCGGAGATGGCTGTCGACCACAGCGGCCAGATCCGGCCCCAGGGCCGTGGGCAGGAGTTGAGACTTCATTTCCACCAGAGTGGTGTCGATGCCCCACAGATCGGTCAGGGCTTCGGCCATCTCGATGCCGATGGCCCCTCCTCCGATGACCACCGCCCGGCCGACGCTCCCCGAGGCTACCCGATCCTTGATGGCTTTGGCGTGGGAGAGATTGGCCACCACCGTCACCCCCGGAAGGTCGGCTCCGGGGATGGGAGGTACCACCGGTTGCGCTCCGGTGGCCAGAACCAGATGATCGTAGGGCAGGGACCGCTCACGACCGTTATCCAGTCCCCGGATCGTCACGGTTCGCGCTTTGCGATCGATGGCCACCGCCTCGGTCCGGGTCAGGAGATCCACACCCTTGGCCTTTTGAAAAAAATCCGCATCTCGGATGATGTGGGCGCTGGTGGAATAGAGACCTTCCAGCTCCGGGACATCCCCGCTGACATAATAGGGAATGCCGCAGCCGCCATAGGAAATCAGACGGTCCTTGTCGATCATGGTTACCGCAGCCTCGGGGATGAGCCGCTTGATCCGGCAGGATACTTTCGGGCCTAACGCCACGGCCCCGATGATGACAATGCGTTTGGTCATTGTAAGGGGTCCTTTATGGGGACCGGGCTGCCGGGCGGGATGTGTCCCACCGGGCAACCCGGCCCCGGGTTTCGGTTGAGGGATCGGATGACACCTCATGGGAGATCGGTGCGCTCGGACGGCCGTCGTTGACTGTCATCCATGCGGACCTGAAGGGCATCGGCCTCCGATTCAAGCTGATGCCTTTCAACATCGGGTATCGGTATCGGCCCTTCCTTCGGGGGCTTCCCGATCCCTGGTGAGATACCCGGCCGGTTCCACCCATCGCGCCCTTTCGAGATCCGGCGGCCTCTCCT
This sequence comes from uncultured Desulfobacteraceae bacterium, assembly GCA_942491115.1. Taxonomy (GTDB): domain Bacteria; phylum Desulfobacterota; class Desulfobacteria; order Desulfobacterales; family UBA5852; genus CALNZV01. Next base: position 218,234 of record CALNZV010000008.1, on the reverse strand, counting down.
TCCCAATCCCCGGCCGCATCCTCCTTGCCATGGGCTCCTCCGGTTGCCGTTTCCGCATCGGCCGGCTCCCCGGCCCGTCATCGGACCTGTTCCCGTGGGTCCGGTCTGGTCTCTTCCTGGCATCACTGCCCTCCTTTCGGTGGCTCCTGATCGAACACGGCGTTCATTTTATGCGCCGATAGTCCTTTACTCATTCCCGACCCGCCCGAAGACCGAGCTCTCTTCCGCCGCCTGCCATCACCGTGTCGACCGCGGCCGTTACCGCATCCGGGCATGGCAAATGTCGATTCCCCAATGGTGCCATTGAGCCAGGCCCGGGTCACTTCTTCCAACTCGCCGGCGACAAAGGAGACAACGCGGATGCCATATGCCTCGGCCATTGCTTCGAGCTGAGTGGAAATGGCCCCGCAAATCAGCGTGTCCACCCCCAATCCGGCTAGGTGATGTACGTTGGCCGCCGGTGCGTACCCCGGCAGGGACTCCTCGGACTGCCGGAGAATTCGTCCCGAATCGGATTCCACGATGCGCAATCTGCGGGCCACATCGAAAACCGGGGCGATTCGATTCTTCCAGCTGGCGAGGGCAATGATCGTCATGGGGCGGCTCCTTCCGGTGAAGGAAAAAAAGCAGGGAGCATGCCAAAAGCCTGAGTTCTTGACATTTAATTATAAATATCTAAAAATATTTATAAAATATAAGGGTATAAACGATCGAGGGTGGGTTGCAGAGTATTTTTTATGCGACTATGTGTGGTTTAAGGGTCGCAATTGTGCGCCTTTTATGAGGGGGTGGACCGACCGTCCTGATCCGGTAGGGAAATGCCCAGTTTTTTGATTTTTCGAAAGAGGGTGCTCTTGTGGATGCCCAGTTCCCTGGCCGCGGCCAGTCGATGATAGCCGTTGCGGTGCAAAGCGTTCCGGATGGCCTGGATTTCCAGCATGTCCTTGGCGGCCTTGATGGACGGGGCGGGCTCGTTTCCGATGGATCGGGCGGTGAGTTCCTCTGGTAGGTGCTCGATACGGATCCGTCCCTTCCGGCACAGGATAAATGCCCGTTCGATGGTGTTTTCCAGCTCACGGACATTGCCCGGCCAGTCGTGGGCCATCAGAAGAGAGAGGGCTTCGCCGCTGATGCCGGCGATGGCTTTGCGCTGGAGGCGGTTGAACCGGTCGACGAACTGATCCACGAGAAGGGGGATGTCCTCCTTTCGGCGGCGCAGGGGGGGCAGCTCTACCTGGAAGATATTCACACGGTAATAGAGATCCTCACGAAATCGGCCTTCCTGAACCGCTTCGGACAGGTTCCGGTTGGTGGCAAAAATGAATCGGGCGTTGGTGGTTTCCGATCCGGTGGCCCCCAAGGGATCGTAGGTACGGTCCTGAAGCACCCGCAGCAGGCGTACCTGAAGGGCCGGGCTGATTTCTCCGATCTCATCAAGGAAGAGGGTGCCGTTCCTTGCCATCCGAAACCGTCCAGGCTTGTCCGTTACGGCGCCGGTGAAGGCGCCCTTACGGTACCCGAAAAGCTCGGACTCCAGAAGTGGGTCTGGCAGGGCCCCGCAATTGACGGCCACGAAGGGCCCTCCGCTTCGAGGGCTCAAGGCATGGACCGTGCGGGCCATGAGTTCCTTTCCGGTTCCGGTTTCCCCTAAGAGGAGTACGGTGCTGGGGCTTTCGGCTGCTGCGGGGATGACATCGAAGAGCTTTTCCATGGCAGGGCTTCTGCTGACGAGGTCTCCCAATAGAAACCGGCCTTCCAACTCCTGTCGAAGGGTTTCGATTTCACTCAGGTCCCGGAAGGTTTCCGCACCACCGATCACGTTGCCGTCCGAATCCTTCAGCACTGCGGTGGACACGCTGATGGGAATGCGCCGCCCCCTCGCGTCGATGATATAGCCTGACTGTCCAATGACGGGTCTTCCCGTTTTCAGGGTGGCGTTGAGGGCGCATTCGGCTTCGCACATGCTGGAGCGGAACACATCCGAGCAGTGTCTGCCGATGGCCTCTGACCTTGGAATTCCCGTGATTTCCTCAGCCGCCCTGTTGAAGGAGGTGATCCGCCAATTGAGATCCACGGTAAACACCCCGTCAGAAATACTCTCCAGGATGGATACCGTCGGGGCGGGAAGCGCTGGTTTATTAGATATGATGGTCATTGATCGGCAATGGCGGTGGCAATGGCAACCTGATTCGGGTTGTTGGTCTTATCCTCTTTAATCAGCGAAATCGCCAATTGGGGTAAAATAACACGGCTTGGCGGATTGCGCCAGGTGCAAGGCTGCCGCCTTGACCTCGGTGCGGGGATACCCATCCTGGCCGTCCGGTCAGTAGGGCGTTCCACAACAAATCGATCGGGTATGAGCGGGGCTGCCGGCTTTGCCGGCTGCCGAATCCGCCACCATGGCTACTGGGGGTAAAAAAAGGCGGCTTTTCCGAGGCTCTTGGTATAGAGGAGACCCACTCATTGACCCAGCAGCTATATCCACTTTTTGAGGACCTTGACGCCCCGGAACCTTACAGCGACGCCCAAACGATGGAAATCCACCATTCCAAACACCATCAAACCTCCACCGAGAAGCTGAACGCTGCCTTGAATAACCTTGAGGATCTCCAGTCCAAAAGGGTCAAGAAACTCGTCCGCCATCTCGATGCCGTGCCGGAGGCCATTCATACGGTCGTTTGAAATCATGGCGGAGGGTATGCCAACAACGCCCTTTTCTGAAATCTCCCAAAGAAAGGTTTCCTTTGACGGCGATGTGGCCCGGGCCATCACCGAACGATTCGGGGGTTATGATCCATTCAAGTCTGAATTCTCAAATGAGGCGGCCTTGCTTTTCGGAAGCTGATGGACCTGGCTGACGGTGGACGACGGTCCTCTGGGTATAATGACCACTCCCTACCAAGACAGCCCCATCAGCCAGGGTAAAACACCCATCCTTGGGCTGGACGTGTGGGAACATGCCTGCTACCTGAAATATCAGAATCGTCGCCCTGATGACATCGAGGCGTTTTTCGAGATGATCAACTGGGAACCGGTGAATGGGGCGTTAAAGGCCGCTTTGTCCTGAGATCGCCGGAGCGGCGCCAATGGGTCCTCCTACGCCGACGGCCCCAGGTTTTGCAGCCTTCAGGGGTCGTATCGGGTAACGGTTCATGAGGGTAAAGCCACGTCTTCAATTCGATTCAGTCCGCATTGCAGGGGGTCAATCTCGACCGTTACACGGGGCGGTCGAACAGACCCGTTGCGGGCCGAGTCGTTTCCTTCCGATGGCCGAATCGGTGGTTTCCGTCACTGCTCAACCTTTGGTTGGCAGATGCCGATAATCTGTGATGATACGTTGGTCGGCTCCTTCCTCATTCGAGAAATCGCCTAACGATTCTAACTGGAGATCATCTGTGACCGCTCATTCCTCCACTGCAAATGCGACCTTCAAATTTATCGTTCCGTCCCTGAATACCAAAGGCAATCCGCTGCCTGAATTCAAGCGTAACCGTTATATCAAAGCCATCGAAGGCCGATCCACAGCTGTCAACGGAGGATTTACCCGATATGAAGGGTGCAAGGGGGGCTATTGGTCGAACACCAGAACCCTCGTTCTCGAGAACGTAGTGGTTATCGAGACGGTGGGTCAGAATCCCTTTTCAGATGAAGAGCTTGTGGGGTTCACCAGGGAGTTGGAGCAGGAGTGTCTCTTTGTCGAGGTGGCTGGCTGGTGCTGGTCGTTTCCGTCCGATACCGATCGGCATCAGGAGGTGAGCCTCTGCCGGGAGACCTTCGAGTCAAAGGAAATCGTTACCATCGCCCGCGAAAAGGTGACGGAAGGTGCCTACCGGTTTGTTCAAAAGCTATTCGATGCGAAGTGGAATCCCATTTTTTTCAGCGTTCTCTCCGATACCGAGGTCCATCAGATGATCTGTGAAGGCGACCGGGTCATCCAAAAGGTGGTGAACGATACCACCCATTGACAGGATTTACCTGAAACGATGGTTTCGGACCGAACCGACAAGACGGTGTCACCCAACTTGGTGGCCCCTCTAACAAACTCCCGACATCCAATGTCAGCACCCCAGAGAAGAACGGTGATATCCAGGGACATAACTGTTTGTGTCGTGGGGGAAAAAGATACCCCCGATGCCCTGTGCCATTCAGCGGCTCGGATTCTCAATTCGATCGATGGGATCCGGGCGGTCTCGGCAGGGATGGCTCCGGATTCCAAGGTTCCGGTCTCTTCCGGGATCAACCGCAACAGCGACGCAGTTCTGGTGATCGAGGCGTGGATCAGAAATCAGATCATGGCCGACCATCCCCATGTCGACCCGGGGAAAATCCTCATTTTGGGAGTTCGAGAGCCAGATCCGGTCCTCGAGTTGACTCCGGAAGAAACGAGGGCGTTGATACAGCCGAAGATGACGGCCGTCCTGCCCCTATTGGGGGGCATGTCACCCGCTGGCGGTGCCCCGGGCGATGACGTCTTCCGGCTGCCCCCATGCCCTGTCGACCGGTTGAGGCGCCGGCGTCCCTCCGCCCGATTCGTTATGGCGGTTTCCGTTATAGTGGTGGCGATATCGGTTGCCGGTGCGCTGTTCGTCAGGGACACCGTGACGGTCGGTGCGTCCGTATCCATCAACAAAGCGGCGGAGAGGTCGACCGTCCCCGGTTCACTGCCGGCCATGCGCCGGTTCACGGCGCCTTCCCGTCCGGCACCTGCCATCCGAACACCGTGAGGGTGAGCCCCACCCTACACGGAGCCCACAAGGGTCCTCTCTTGATCAGCTGATCATCGCTCGGTGACGACGGTCATAACCCCAGGTCTTGGTTGATCAAAATGACCGTAATCCGGCCTTCTGGAAAGGATTTTTCCGTGATGACCCAGGTGTTGCAGATACGGTCCGGGCTTTTGCAGTCCATGCACAGGGCGGTTTTCCGGCAGGGCGTTCGGAGGGTGTCGTGGCGAAGGGCGTTGGCCGGGGCCGCCTGGCTCTTGATTCGCTGAATTGCGCTCTCCAGATCAGGAACAATTTTATTTCGCCCCACTAAGAGCACCACCTGCCTGGGCCCAAAAGTGATCCCACCGACCCGGTTGCCCACCATGTCCAGGTTGACCAATTGCCCATTCTCCGTCACCGCATTCGATCCGGAGAAAAACAGATCCGCCAGCAGGGCCTGCCGTCGCCGCTCGAAAATGGTGTCTCCGGAGACCCCGGTTTCAAAAGTCCGGATGAGATCGATGTCCGGTCGGTTCGCAAGCATTTCCAGAATACCGGTGGCTTCGAGGGTCATCGAATCCCCCCAGGAAGCGGTTCCCACATCCCATTTCGGCAGCAGGGTTTCCTCTACGATAGTCCGGGCCCGGGACGGTGTGTCCGCAACAAACGCCCGGAACCGGTTGTTTTCCAGTGCCGTTTTGCAGGCCTCGAGCTTTAGCGTCCAGAAGTGATCGATCGGGGTGTCCACTGGGTTCCTTTCGGTTGGGTTCAGCGATACGGGAGGTGCCTTTCGGGCGTCGGCAACCCCTGAGGTCGATGGAATTAACCATGGCCTCGGTCCCGATGCAACACTTTACCCGCGGGGACGCCGGGATCCATTGCGGTCTCTGCCGGTGGAAGCCAGCCGGAGAACCGCGTTCTTTAGACACCCGGCCCAACCGGTCGACCCACCCGTCTTTTTTTCTAGGAATCCATCCTTACCATATGTGTGCGATGTCCTTTACCCGAAACCATTCGATCGAGTTTTTCAATGATACAGAGTGATGGCGGTCTGCCAAAGAAACGGGAATTTTTCGGCACCGATCTGAGGAAGGCTGAACGCTTCAGCAGCATCAGCCACATGGTCGGGGCGACTGCCGCTCTGTTGGGCCTCGTGGTCTTGGTGGCGGCGGCGGCTCAGGAAAAAGACCCGATAAAAATCGTTAGCTTCACCATTTATGGCGCCTCCCTCCTTGCCCTCTACACCGCATCAGCCCTCTACCACACCCTCACCGGAAAGGGGAAACGGTGGTTTCGTGAGTTCGACCATCTTGCCATCTATCTCTTGATCGCCGGCACCTACACCCCTTTTACCCTGGTGACGCTCCGGGGGGCATGGGGATGGTCGCTCTTTGGCGTGGTGTGGGGCCTGGCGGTCATCGGCATGCTGCTGGAATGGAAAGGGGGAGACAGCCGCCGTATTATCCCCGTTGTGCTCTACCTTCTGATGGGTTGGCTGGTCGTCGTGGCCGTCAAGCCCCTGATGCAGGCCTTACCCGTGGCGGGTCTCACATGGCTGCTGGCGGGAGGTCTCTGTTACACGGCCGGAATCTCCTTCTATGCCCTTGACAAGCGGGTGTGGTATTTCCACGGCGTGTGGCATCTGTTCGTATTGGGCGGCAGCATCTGCCACTACCTGACCGTTTGGATGTACGTGGTTTGACCTTGGTCCGGTCATGAACCGCAAGTCCATCCGCCCATGGACGACCTCGGATCGGCGGCCCTTATTCCGCGAGCCCGCCTCATATCCCCTTTGAATGTGCGTTACTGAAGGGGTTGTTCTGCCGGTTGAGGCCGCCGAGACGCTTGGGATTGGTTCACCGGGTCATTTTGACTGCTGCCTTGCCGGCACGCCCTCCACTCGTTAGCATCTGCCGGGGACCTTTGAAAACCGACAGTCGCAGGGGATAACCCTTTTGCAATACCATGGAGGCCAACTCATGGACTTCGAACGTTACTATTTGGATTTATTTGAAATGTTGAGTCAATGCTGCAAGACCGTCGCTTCCGGTCACTATGATCAGAAGGATTTGAACCAGCTGTTTGAACTCTCTAAAAAGGGCCGCTACCCGGGGTTTTTATCCGAACTGGCCGAATCTTTTGGAATGATGATGGTCAAAGTGGAAGCACGGGAATTTCGTCTTCGACAGATGGTGGAAGAACTGGAGGACGCCAAAGCAGAGCTCGAGCGCCGACTGGTGTGTGAAAAGGAATAAGGGCAGCAGACGGTGTGACGCCGCGATGGCCTGTGGGGAGAGCCATCCGGTGGGTCAAACCGTTATGTCGATGACGCGGCCTTCCATGGGTCCGGCCTCATCCCGTGATAGCTCCGAATAGCGTGGAGGAGAGGGGGCCGCCGTCCTTGGACTCACCGGAAGGTATTCCTCCCGAACCGGGTTCCGGCCGGCGGGTGCGGGGAAAGAGTCGTGGGTCTTTGCCTTGACCTCCAGGGGGGTGTCGGTTCGGGTCGAAGCGATGGCGGATATGCGTCGGCCTTCGGGCGACAGGGATACCCGATCCCGGCTGGGTGGCGCCTCGGGGATCTTCCGGACGCCGGCGGATCCCAGAGTCGAGAGGGGCGCCGGATTCGATAGGGACCGAGTCGACATCGGTTCATCATAGGTATCGATATGGCTGACCATGACTGCAATCCTTTGGTGAATAAGGCCAATAGACGGTTATCGGTCTCTACCGGAATTTCTTGAGTCTCCAGAAATGGGGTGCCGGTGCCCGTCGATTCATTTAACGGCCGGATTCCATTGGGCTCTCCGAAGCGGTGATTCCATACCGTATGGATCGACTTCATTGACAATAGGCCCGGTTTCTGCTCTCTTGCTCACATAAAATATACATTGCCGCTCAAACTCCGGCAGGGAGGGAGACTATGTAGAGCCATAAAGCCCCATTTCTCGGATCAGGGAGATGGGGCTTTGCGTTGAGGATGATCCGCATGCCATTGGGGGGGATGACCATGCTTTACCGCTTCAATTTCTATGAGGATGACCGTCTTGTCAAAGTCAAGGTTTTCGGCAAAACCGACAAGCAGCGGATTCTCTCAAGGCTTGTCCGATTGATCACCGACCCCCGATGGAAAGAGGGGTATAAGGTGCTCGTGGATTACACCGGCGTGACGAGCATCGACGGAGGGGCGGGGAATGCCGAAACGCCGCTGTCTCTGCTCAGGGAAATCCCCGAGGATCGCATCCCCATCGGGGTTGCCTATGTGCTTCCGGAAAGACTGTTTCACCAGTTCGATCGAATGCCCAGGGGCGTCGCCTACGTTCTCGCCGAAGGGCCTGATCAGCCATTTATTCACCCGATCCTCTCTCTTTCAAGCATTCGAAAGGGACTGAAAGTCAACTTTTTCCGTGATGAGGTCGAGGCCATGAAATGGCTCGGTCAACTGGAAGCGGAAGCCGCTGGGGTGGAGTGACCGGGGGATGAAAAGAGCGGTCTCCCTGAGCCCTGCGGAAAGCCCTGGGTCGAGCCGATGATGGCTACTTGAATCGAGACGCGGCGTTTTTGAACCCCTCGCTGAGGTTGATCCATGCCTTTTCGGCGCCATCCCGAAGATCATCCCAGGCGTTGCCGGCTTCGTCCTTGAAATCGTCCAAGGCATTCTCGGCAGCCACTTCGAGGTCGATGATTTTCTCCTTCATTTCTTTCCTCAGCTGGCCGAGATCCTCCCATTCCTTGTCCATTTTTTGTCTGACATCAGTGGCGACATGCTGGGACATGGCTTCCAGCTTGTTGCGCTCTATACTCCATCGGTAGTTCAATTCATCGACTTGCTGCTTCATTTTTTTTAAAAATTCGTCTTTTTTGGTCGTTCCCATCATCATCTCCTTTTCTTTGGGTGGCATCCTTTCCCGGATGGGTGGTGTCGGCGGTCAAGGATGCACGTCCGTTCAGACAACGCGTCGCTTCCGAGAAGAGCCCCTCGTCGGTCGACCCGCTGGGCGTCGGGGGCGTGAGGCGCATGGGGAGCCACCTGTCGGCGCCTAATCCTCCGATACCGGCGTCAACTCGGCCTTGGTGACCCGGAGGAGTTCTCCCGGTGTCAGCTGCATCATGGCATCGATATCGCCCCCGCCCCCGAAAAGGGGGTCGATTCGTGTGACCGACGGATCGATCAGCGTCGGCAGAGGCTGAATATGCCCAAAAGGCGGCATGCTGCCAACCACGAATCCGGTAATGTCTCTGGCCTGATCGGCTGATGCAAATTTAATCCGCTTGCGACCGATTTGCCATCGGACAGCCAATTTTCTTCGGTCAACCCGGGCCAGCCCGTTGTTGATCACCAAAAACGGGGTGTCGTCGGCGAGGAATACCAGGGACTTGATGATCTGCCTGGTCTCAACTCCGAGTTCCCGGGCCGCATCGCTTACCGTGGACGTATGGCCGTTCATGGGGAGAATGGTGGCGTCGATGCCGTTGGCGTTGATGAAATGTTCGAGGTCGGTGCGGTTTAGACGTTCCGGCATGGATAGACTCCATCGGTTCCTGAGGCTGACAAGCGCTGACGGTCCATGGACGCTCTCGGTATCGATGACGGATCGCCGGCTGGGGATCGGAGGTGGACATCAATACCGGTAGATTTCATCCACCATGTCCTTGAACCACTTGGGTTTCTGAAAAACGACCGTGATCAATGCCATGGCGGTGATGGGAATGGGAATAATGGTATCAAATACGGCCAGTACGACAATATAGATCAGGATATAGGTTTTGCCAGACAAGAGAGACCTCCCAGGGTGAACACTGTTGTGCGACGGGATCTGAAGCGCATAAGCGGCCGTACGGGCTTCAACCCCAATGGCGGTTTAACGGGTAATCGACTGCAATTCGACCGCCCCGAAGATGAGGACCGCCGATGCTTCTACAGAGAATGCGTGTTGCCCAGAGTCGTTTCCACACTGCCGGCATTTCTCAGCAGGCGGCGTGGGATTTCATGCTGAGACCCATCCATAAAAAGGGGACGGACAATAGGGATTTGCCTTGTATCGATGATCCGATAATACAGCCGATAACCTCGGTTCATGCAAGTCTTTATTCCAACGGCGCCGTCAATGGAAATAGAACCGCTTCCGTCATCGCCGGTGGTACAGCGGTTTCCATGGCTTCCGATTTTGCTCACAGGTGATCGATAATCAATACGATTTCAAATCATTGAAAGAAAGCGATGCTGTCGTTCCCGTTGTATAGGAAACCCGGACCGCAGGAGAATCGGGATCGGCCCGTGACCGACGGGGTCGTCGGACACTCTGCCGGTACCCCCCTGCGAGGTGGGATGGGATGACCGTTTACGCAATACCGATTTATCCATCCCCAAAGGACACCGAATCGTTCGCCCGATCCCCTTCCATCACTCATGCGTAAAGGGGCGACTGTTTTAAAAAGGAATCCTATTCAGAGGTATGATCACTAACGATCCGGAGGTGACCGAGAGATATGGAAAGAGGTCCCTCCTGTCGGCCCATCATGTCAGACTGCTTGAAATGCATTTTTCCGGATTGGTGATGAAAAAGAATCCGGCAGCGACCGCTGTCAGTAGAAAAGCGGCCGTGAGAAACAGATCATATCCGCCTGCATCAATCACCCACGCTCCGACAAAAGGCCCCAAAAAGGAGCCCAGGTGTACCGACAGCATCATCATGTTGGCATTGTATCCCCGGTACCGGGGAAGAGTGACCAGATACATCAGCGAATTCAGTGGCGGGACGCACAGTCCCATCCCGGCGCCAAAAACAACCGCGATGGGGAGGATCCATGTGGCGTCCAACGTCCATTGCAACAGCAGAAAACCCATCCCGGTGAACAGGAAGGCTACGGTCACCAGCGCCACCTTCGAGACGGTATCGAAGATGCGCCCGCCAAACAGCCGGATGGCGATCATAACCCCCATCTGGAGGGTAAAAAAGAAACCGGGATTCTCGACGCCCCTTTGGAGGCCGAAACCTTCGAAGAGGAAGAAGAGGGCCGAGAACGTCGTGAAATAGACGCTATTGACCAGGAGGATACAAACCACCGGTTGGCGACAGAGGTTTTTTCTTTCCGCGCCTCGATCGAGGGGGGCTCCTCCCCTCGATGCCACCGTCTGGATGCGCCCATGGACCCGGCGGCGAATGGAGGGCAAGATGCCGACCGCCGGCAGCAAGAGACCGGCCGTCGCCAGGTAGATCGTTGTCGGGGAGTCGATCAGGGGGAAGACCATCTCCGAAACGGCCGGCATGATCGAATAGGGGGCCAGCATGGCCACGGAATAGAGGCTGAAGGCCATGCCGGTTTTTTGGGGCGGCATGATCGCCACAAGGACGACCATACATGAGGCCATGACCAAGAAGATGCCCGCTCCGTTGGCAATTCTCACAATGGCGAGTGTCCAGAAGTGATCGGCAAAACGGTAGGCCACGCCGCAGACAGCCACCGCCAGGATACCGACCCGAAGACACGTGAACGCGTTGGTCAGTCGGATAAGTCTGCTGGCCGCCCAATACAATCCCATCGCCGTCAGTGAATAGAGACCGATGATGAACCCCGCCGCTTTCCCGTGAAGCCCGAGGGTCTCAAGGTAGACATGAAAATTATAGAAGACGGCAACGTTGCAGAGTGCCAAAAAGGTGACGGCGCAAAGGGCGAAAAATTCAAATGGGAATGGGTTTTTTGGATGCATTGTCGCGGAATGAATCGTCGTGGGCTCTGGCCCCGCGGTGAGACCCCAATGGCCGACCAGACAGAGCTATTCGTGGATCTGCCAATCCCCATGCATTCACGATCCAGCGGATCAACGATGCTCATACCGATGCCGCCGGCCTCGAGGGGCTTGACTCCGGTCTTGTGGATTCCTGACCATCGTTCATCCCACATCGACGGTGCCCGCGCCAGAGGTCAGGTTAACCCGATCCGCCTTCAGGTTTCGCCGGCGTTTTGTCGGTAAACCGCTTGCCGAAGGCGGCAACGGTCTTCGACGGCGAAGAAATCGCCGTAGGCTGAAAACGCCCGTCCCATGCAGCCTGCGGCGCATCTTGTGTAATTCTGACAGTCCCTGCAGGCATCCAGATGGGAGTGGCGGGATTGACTGATCCTAGCCAATGTGGACCAGGAATCGATTTTTTCCAAAAGTGCGGTTGACAGGGGGCGGTCGTAGACGCCCGTGGCTGCGAAATCGTCCGTGTGCAGCATGACGCAGGGGTAGAGGTTCCCCTCTGCGGTGACGTAGGGGGTTTCGATAAAGGTGCAACAGGTGTTGCCGGCATCGCCGCTATCCTTGAACCATTCTATCGCGGCGATGTTGCCGATGCGCTGATAGCGGTCTCGAAAGGCGATATCCCGCTCGTAGTGGGCCAGTAGTGATTCATATTGGGCCGGGGTCGGCGGTCGCAAGCCGATCGATTGCATGGCCCGGCCGCCGTGGACCAAGGTCCCCGTGACGACATGGCCGACGCCCATGTCGTCGGCCATCTTCAACAGCTGTGGGAGCTCCTCAAAATTATGCTCCATCTCTGTAAAGGTGATGCAGATCTGGGGGGCCAAACCGCCGTCAACCAATAGCCCCAGCCCTTTGAGGGTTTGTTCGAAGCTTCCCGTCCCCCGGACCCGATCGTGAACTGGCGGCGTCGCCCCTTCGAGGCTGGTTTGGATGATCAGTCCCCGATCTTTCAACGCCAGAAGGGGCGGCACCTGAGACGGCGTGATCAGGATGGCATTGGTTTGGAGCCGGACTTCCTCGACCCCCGGCTGGGCGCATGCGAAGGCAAGCAGTTCAACCCAGTCGGGATGGGTCAGAGGCTCGCCGCCGGTGATGACGATCTTCTCGGCTCCCAACGCCGCCAATTCGGTCATCATCCCCAGCAGCTGTTCTTTGGGGACCACCGGTGCGTTCGGATCGGGTCCGCTGTCAGGCCAGCAATGTCGGCAGCTGAGGTTGCATTGGTTGGTGACGGCAAGGGTCACCGCCTTGGGTGGCTTCAGCCCGGCCTCGGTAAATAGCCGAAGGATGTCGGTTGCTGTTGGGCTCACATCGTTTTACCCTGGTTTATCAAGGGTGTCCCTCTGGATGGTTGTGATCACCTGTCCCCGATCCTTAGGGTTGAATAACCATTAGGTCGCCGGTTCGCTGATCATCTTGTAGAGCGCGATGCCGATGGGCTCTGACAACATACCGTCGGCTTTGGCAATCAGGTCCTTCAAATACGGCATGGCCAAGTGTTCGTCCAGATCGTTTTTGCTGACCCAGTTCTCGTAAAGCATGAAAAGGGAAGAATCCTCGGTGGATTGGTGAAGGTCATAGTTGATACAACCGGGTTCCGCCCGGGTCGGGGCGATCACGGCGGCGATGGCTTCCCTGACCGTTTCCTCCATCCCGGGCTTTGCTTTGAATGACGCGACCACGGTGACTTTTTCCTTGGGCATGGGTGACCTCCTTTGGTGATGGTGGTTCATCCTTCTGCGCTTGTCGGATCAATCATGCGTTTGACCTCGGATATCTTGTTGGCCGGAAATCCCCCTTCTTGGGCGTGCTTTTCAATCAATTCTTTGTTCGGGGCGATGTAGACGCAATAAATCTTGTCATTGGTGACGAAGCTTTCCACCCACTGAATCTGTGGGCCCAGGCCTTCAAGCACCTGGCAAGACTTTTGTGAAATGCCTTGAAACTGATCGTCTCCAAGATCGCCGGCGCCCGGGATGTCGCGTTCAATGATGTACTTTGGCATGGGAAGTCTCCTTTGAAAAAAGGTGGTGGGTGAGATGCCTGGTTATCAGGCGAAACGAGTCACGGATCGATACCGCAATCCCAATCATGCCCGTTATGAAAAGTATTTATCCAGGCCCAGGTGGTGATGCATCTCTAAAAACCGTTTCCTACCCATCATGGGCAGCATGGAGAGATATGTCCATCCCTCGAAAGGCAGGCTGTATCGTTCGAGCCCCGGTTCGGTGCAATGCCGGCATTCCGGGAACCGGCCGACATGGTGGCGAATTCGTCCGGCCTCCGCTGATGCCAGGAGCGTTTCGATGGGGGTTTCCATCACGTTTCCCGGGCTGACATCGATCATGGGGCAAATAAAGAGTGCCCCGTTGCTCCTGATAAAACAATAATTAAACCCGCAGGAACAGGGTTTTTTCATGCGACCGCTTTGAAAGTACCGGACCAGAGCCTTTTCGTGAAAGGACCACCGGGATACCGCCCGTTGGAAAAACCGGACCATTTCCTGAACCTGTTCCGGTTTGAACGCCAACTCCTCCGCCAGGCTGGTATTCAAGTAGCGACCTCTCGTCACGATACAGGGGGAAATGATCGTGAAGAGATCCTTTTCCGTCGCATACCGGACGATGGCATCGAGGTGTCCCACGGTTTCGGGCAATACCGTTGTTTTCAAGCCGACGATCAGGTTCGGGAACGATGCCCGGAGTTGGGTCAGGCCCTGCAGGGTCTGATCGACCTGCCGCCATCCGCCGGGGACATTTCGGACGGCGTCGTGCTGGTCCCCCACAGCATCCATGGCGCAGACCATGACAATAGTTACCCCCGCTCTCTGGGCTTCCGTCAGGATTCTTGGGCATTCCGCCAGAACACGGCGGGTCAAAAATCCATTGGTGGTCACCGCGATGGTCTTGAGCGATGACAGGCGACGCGGTTTCAGTCTGCATATCCCCGTGAGCAGATCGGTCAGATCCTCCCGCAGGAATGGCTCTCCGCCGGTGATGTCCAATTCCACCAGATCGGTGAAGAGATCTCTCGATAGTAATGCCAGCCACTCTTCGCGGGATAAGAGTGGTGTATCCTGGGGGATACGCCAGATATTGCACATACGGCATCTGGCGATACACCGGTGGGTGACCTCAAGACTGACGGCCCAGGGTCTTCCCATTTTTCCAGACATGCGCAATCGGCGGAATCGGATTCCGTTCCGGATCAACTGATCTGTCAACCTTACCAGTGCCCTCGCCATGGTGATGTCTCTCGGCGTATCGGGTGTCACTCAAACCAAGGCCACCCTACGGAATCAGATCCGTTTATGAATAATCCGCGGCAGCACCGGATTGAAGTTGACCCGATGAATGCACTCCCACCACACGCCGGATTGATAGGAGACTTGCTCCAACGTGAAAAAGAACAGAAAAGAGAACGGATTCAGACGCGGTTTCTTGACGGCGTACTCCACAGCCCCGGCACTCATATGCATCCCGATCATGACGGCGGCGATCGTGGGAGACAACGGCAGGACCAATGGGACCGTGACCAGATAATAGCGTGAGACGAAGCTGCAACAGTGGTAAACAAAGGCCAGGTATCCTCGAAAGATCGCCGTGACCACTTGAAACCGGGAGACCGGAACGTGTCGGATTTTCAGTTTGCCGTACCGCCTGTGGCCGTCGATCATCATCAGGCCTCCAGCCAGAAATAACGGCAGAAGGGAATTAAATACGACCGACAGTGTTACCATTAGCCAGAAAAGGGATTCGGGCCATGGCAGATACAGCGTCTTGACTCGACTCCGGTGCAACTGTTGGAGCACGGTTTCGGAAGTCCCGTACTCAAAACGTCTGGCGCAGAAAGCCCCGATGCGGTTCCGGTGCTTGTGGGACACCCTCCCCATGGGACGAAATTCCAAAAAATGTCCGGCGTCCTGGAGCCGCCAACAAAAATCGACATCTTCTCCCACATGGAGAGCCTCACGGAAGCCATCGATGCCCATGAACGCATCCCGCCTCACCAGGAAATTACAGGTGGGCACGTAGAAAAACCGTTCAGCCTGTTCAGATCGTTTAAACCAGGAGTCTATTTTGAGGGATGATTTGACCTTTTCATATCGATCCAACCCATTGATATCAAAGGCGGCATCGACCCATCCCCCCAACGCCCCCAGGGAGCGATCCCGAAATGCAGGCACCAATTCCTTAAGCCAGGTGGAATCGGCCACACAATCCGAATCGATGAAGGCCAGGATGTCGCCCCGGGCCACGTCGGCGGCCCGGTTTCGGCAAAAGGATGCTTGTCGGTGCTGGGGCATCCGGAGCAGGTGAACGCCTGGAAACCGTGCCACCGCATCGGGGGTGTCGTCCTGGGAGGCATCGTCCACCACAATGATCTCTAATTTATCAGGGGGATAATCGAGTCCGGTCAATGAACGGAGACAAACGGTGATGTCCGCCGGCCGGTTTCTCACCGGGATGATGACCGAGACCGACGGATAGTCGGCAGCATCGAGCAGGGGGAATCCGTCCTGGGCGACAACCCCTTTTCGGATCAGGGTATTCAAAAAAAGTTCGATTTGTTCTGAGGGTATATCGGGAACGGCGGTTGCCATTTGGGCCAGGGATACCCAGTGGCCGTTCTTCAAAACCGTCAGTACGGGATGGAAATCATCGTGGATGAACAGTGCCCTCAGGGGGTAAAGCAGCACCAGCACGGCTTTTCCATCTGCCAGGCGGTGGTATCGGGCAGCGGAATTCAGCCGAAATTTCAATGGGTCGTCATTGGTCGGTAATGTCCGTTTCAAGGAAGCCATTGGCTCTTAGAAAAGCGATAATGCCCTCGACCTGGGATTCGGGACTTCCGGTCAGGATTTCCCCTTTTTTCTCCACGGTGCTGCCCGTGAGCAACTGCATGATGCGATCATAGGCATGCTGACGACTATCCGGCGCCGGGACAAGCTTCGGGCGGGGGCGTGGCTGAAATCGATGGGTACAGACGATTTTGGGTGTATCCCCATCGGCGCTGAAATCCAGTTGCCTGATGGGATAGGACTCCGCCTTTTTGCGATAGTCAAATGCGGGGAGACGCAGATCCGTTCCCAAATCCACGCTGAAAACGGCGGGTCTTTGGCATTCAATGATCTCACGTACTCCACGGCCGGCGCTTCGCTGCACCTGAAGCACACCGCTATTGTCATCCATGGAAAGATCGGTGATGGCTGATACAAAGGGCAGGTCGAGACGATGAGCGATCAATGCCCCCACCTGACCGTTGCCTTTATCGATGGATTCTTTTCCGCAGAGAATCAGATCCCCTTCGAGGTCTTTTACCGCCCGGGCCAACAGATTCGACTTGACCCATGGATCAGGCTGATCGAAGGGATCTACCTCCTCCGCGGACGATCCGCCAGCGTTGATTAGGTAGAGATGATCGGCACCGGTGGCCATACATCGCTGAATTTCCGTTTCGGCGATCATCGGCCCCACGGTCAGCAAGGTGACCGTAACGCCGTCATGCTGATCTTTCAATCGCAGGGCCAGTTCAAGGGCCGCCTCATCGTGGGGGTTGACACGGTAGATACTGTCTTCGGCGTTGATGTAGTAGGAGTCAGGCCATATACCGGTTCTCGCATAGGTGTGCTGAAGTTGCTTGGCACAGACGATGATGTTCATATCATCCTCGTTTGGTGACAGATGGAAGAAGGCTAACCCAGTGAGTCAGCAACGATATCGATAACGTCGGCGACTTTCGGCGGTTTTTCCAGTTCGAGGGATTTGACGCCGTCATCCAGCATAACCAGGCAGTAGGGGCAGGACGTACCGATCACATCGACACCGGTTCCGGCGATTTCTTCGGCACGCACGACGTTGATGTTCTCACCGATATTTTCGTGTAACCACATTCGTCCTCCCCCGCCGCCGCAGCAAAACCCCGTGTCCCGGTGTCGTTCCGTTTCCACTATCTGAGTTCCCGGTACGGATCGACAAAGGTCCCGTGGCGGCTCATATACCTGATTATAGCGGCCCAAGTAGCAGGCATCGTGGAGGGTCAGTTTTTCTGCCACGGGATATTTCAGGTGAATCCGATCGTCGCGGATCAACTCATCGACCAGTTCCGTGGCATGGATCACCTCCAGTTCACTTCCCAAATCCCTGTAGTCATTTTTCAAGGTATTCAGACAATGAGGGCACATGGTGACGATTTTTTCTACCTGATAGTGGTTAAAACGGTCGATGTTGGCCCGGGCTAGTTTCCGGAAAAGAATCTCGTCGCCCAAGCGCCGGGCAGGATCACCGCAGCACCATTCTTCCTTGCCCAATATCGCAAAGCGGATGCCGGCGGCCTTGAGAATCTTTACCATGGCCCGGCTGGTCTCCTGGTTCCTTGGATGAAAGGCCCCTGAGCAACCGACGTATAACAGCAAGTCCACCTGGGAATCGGTCCCGTTTTGAATCTTTGAGAACTCGGAAACCCCTCGGTTCATGGCCCAGTCGGACCGATGGGCCACCCCTTTCCCCTGCACATCGCCATAGAGTTCCAGATCCCGAATCATCGGACGGGCTTCGGCCGGAAGGCGGGCTTCGCCCATAACCTGATACCGCCGCATGTCGATGATCTTGTCCAATGGTTCGATCGAGACCGGGCAATGCTCCACGCAGGCCATGCAGGAGGTGCACGCCCAGATTTCATCCGGGGTCACAGCGTCCTCCAAAAGCGGCGGCGTTGAACCGTTACCCGAATGTCGTCGGTCGGCGGCGGCCTCTATCTGTTGACGAATATCCCGGATGACCTTTCGGGGCGACAGGGGCTTGCCGGATATGACCGCCGGGCAGTTCTCGTCACACCGGCCGCAGGACACGCAGGCCTCGGCATCCAGCATCTGTTTCCAGTCGAGGTCATCGACCGTTCTGGCACCGATGTCGCCGGTGTCGATGGATGGCATCGTCAACGCAGCTTTAGAGCCTTGTTTCCGGTAATAAACATTCAGGGGTGAGGCCACCGCATGGCGCATAAAGGAGTAAGGAATGGCGGCGATGAGAAAAAGTACCCCCAAGAAATGGAGCCGGATCATCATCTGCATGAAAACGGGCGATGCCGGCGATACCTGGGAGAACACCCATCCCACGGGGGACGACCACGGAAACCCAGCGGCCTCAAGGATACTCAGCCTCGCTCCCGCTGCCAGATATCCGGAGACGAGGATGACCAGCAACAGCACCATGGGCAAGAGGGTGCCGGAGGGCCCTCCGGCATCGGTTCGCCCGATGCGTCGGGTCAGCAGCATCACGGTGCCGATCAACAGGGCCAAGCCCGCCAGATCCTGAACCAGGGAAAGCAAGTTGGCCGGGGCATGGGGGATGACAAACCCGAATTGGGCGAGGATGATAACGGTCAGAGGAATCATAACGCCCCAGAAGGCCCCCAGATGGGCTCCTCCGACCCCGGGCCGCTTCAGGATATCTCGATGGGCCAGAACGGATGTCATCATGCCTTTCCAGTCTCCTGAGATGCCGGCGGGCTTTTTCTCTCGCCACAATGTCCACCGCCGGGCCAACCCCACTGTCAGGATGACAACGGCCACTGCAATCAGTAACAAATCAAATGACGTTAACAGTGCCTTCAAGGTTAGACTCCCCAGTAACTGAGTTACCTCTTGGTGTTACCACTGACATCGCCTGTGTCGATGGTCCGAGAACCCGACCGCGATCGGGGTCGAAAAAACCGCCCCAGGAGCACGACCACACCCAAGACGATAAAGATCTGATAGATCGATGCAGCGGCGAAGACGACCGGCTGGGATTTCCGATCCGCCACGGGATGCATCTCTCCCCAAACGGCGCCCTTCGTTTCCGAGGAATAGTGGCATTTGTAGCAGGTGTCATCATTGATTGGTTCCGTCTCTCCATGGGCGCCGGCGCCCTGATGGCATCCCAAACAATTGGTTGTTTCATAGGCGTTTCCAAAATCCCCTTTGTTGTGGGAAGCGATTTGGAAAGCGGGAAACCAAGTGAAATAGTCGGTGTCGCCGGATGTCTCTGGATGACATCCGCCGCAGGTAACCGGCAACCGATCCGGATGGACGGCCGAAGTCGGATCGGTCTTGGACCGCATGTGATGCGCAGGGTGGCAGTCATGGCATTGGAGTCGCTCTTCCTCAGGTCCGTGGCGGTTTTCCTGCTCGTGGCAGTCGCTGCAGTCCACAGCCCCCGACCCTTCGACGCTCTGGTGGTCGTCGTCGACCACACCGGTATGACACTCCTGACAACTGATTTCCTGGCTGTGGACGGACGCCTCATAGGTGTCCATGGCGATATGAAGATCGCTGTCCTGACTCCCCATTCGGTGGCACTCGATACAGTCTTCATCGGTATAGGCGGTTTCCGTTTCGGAATCGGCCGCCCAGGTCTGGCCAACAGCAATCAGGGGAATGACCACCGTGAAGAGCCCAATGAGATGGGATAAATATCGATTCATTTCTGATCCTCGATTCGGGAGATCAGCAACGGCAAGATCTCATGAACGTCGCCGACAACGCCAAGATCGGCAAACCGAAACATCCGTGCCCTCGGGTTGCGGTCGATGGCGATCACCTGTTGGGACTTTTCCATGCCGGCTGTGTATTCGTTGGCACCTGAGATGGCGCAGTTGATAATCAATCGGGGGGAAACATACTTGCCGGTCTGACCGATTTGACGCTCGTAGGCCAGAAGGCCCCAGTCGATGATGGGTCGGGTACCGCCGACCGATCCCCCTATCGCCCGTGCCAGGGAATGGATGATATCAAAAGAGTCTCCCTTACCGATTCCCCTGCCACCGACAACGATGATATCGGCCTCCTCCAGATCCAGATCCTCCGGTGAGGCCTCGATGACCTCGACGGTGCGGGTTTTCCAATCGACGGCCTTATCCTCCAAGGGGACTTGGGTGACCGAGGCCACTGAGTCACTGTCGGGTGCCGTATCCATCAACACTGCAGGCAGGATAAGAACAATGGGTGGGGGAGCGGTGTCGATGACCAGGTCCTCGAAGAGATACCCGTTGGCCACGGGACGAATGGCCCGGGCGGTGCCGTCGACTGACATCGAAAAATCCATGGCTCGGGTGATCAGTGCCGCTCCCATCACGGCCGCCACGCGCTGAGCCAGATCCTCGGTTTCCGGCGATTGGGCCATCAATAGGCAGGCCGGGTCCTCCTGTTTAATGAGGTCGCAGAATACCCGGGCGAAGCGTTCGCCCTGGTAGCGATCCATGTCGTCCCTGGTGGCGTGGAGCACTCGGTTGACACCATAGTTGCCCAACGCCTCCAGCGCCGGTTCGGATGCGGGCCCGAGACACACGGCCGAGATCTGGCCTGCCGTGCCCGGTCCTTCCAGGAGCCGCTTGGCTTCGGTGACAAGACCGTAGGTGGCCTCTTCGATCTCATCGTCTCTGTGATGCACGAATACCCAGATGTCCACTATAGGTCCTCCTAAATGGCTCTGCCGATGCGGTGGCCTTCGATGATGGCCATGTCCGTTTTTCGGGGAGCCACGCAATCACCCACCCGGTATATGGCGTCTATTTTGCCCTTAAGCTGTAAGTAGAGGCTGTCGTTGGCCACGTTGCCCGCGGCGAGGACCACCGTATCGTAACCGTCAAAATCGATCATTTCGTTGGAATATACGTTGAGTCCCTTGACCAGGGTCCCCTGAATCTCCAGCACTGCAATGTCGGGGGTAAAGGTGACGCCTTTTTTGGACAGCCGGTTGCGGGTGAGGTAGAGATCCTGGAGGGGGCCCAGGGCAGATCCCACAAAAAGCGCTGCCGTAATCATGTGAACCTGTTTCCCCCGGTCCGCCAGCAGCTCTGCCGTGCCAGTGGCCTGATGGTGGCCGTCCAGGTCGATTAAGAGTACCTTCTCGCCGGTCTCCACCTCTTCGGTAAGAACCTGAACGGTGGTCACCACTTGAGGAGGACCGTATTCGCCCGGAAAGGGGCCGGTTTTCGGGGACGAACCCGTGGCGATGACCACCACGTCCGGCACTTCAGCCAACACCATCTCTGCGGTGGCCTCGACCCCAAGACGGATATCCAGATCAAGCTTGTTCAACTGGCTCACCAGCCAACGAGTGACACCGGTAATCTCCTGCCTGCCTGCCGCTTTGCCTGCGATGATGTTCTGACCGCCGACCTCATCGGCCTTTTCGAAGAGGGTGACACGGTGTTTCCGCAGGGTGGCGACCCGGGCCACTTCGAGACCCGCGGGTCCTCCTCCCACCACAACGATCTTTTTGGGGTGTTCGGCGGGGTTGAGGGTCCCGATACCCAGAGTCTCCTCATGACCGGCGGCCGGATTGTGAAGACACCCCAAATGGTATCCGAGCCCCATCCGACCGATACATCCCTGGTTGCAGGCGATGCAGTTGCGGATATCGTCCATCCGGCCTTCCATGGCCTTGTTGGGCAACTCCGGATCGCAGATGAGGGCCCGTACCATGCCGATAATGTCTGCCTGGCCGTTCTCCAAGATCTTTTCCGCCAGATGGGGATCGTTGATCCGGTTGGTACAAAATACCGGCAGGTTGACCACGGAGCGCATTCCCGCGCTCAAGGGCACGGTGTAGGCCAGGGGGGTGTGCATTGAGCCTTCCACCAGATACAGGTTGTAGAAGGTGCCCAGGCTGAGGTCCAGAAAATCGAGCTGCCCGGAGGCCTCCAATCGAACGGCCACTTTTTTGGCGTCCTCGTGGGTGAGCCCTCCTTTCGGGTGCATTTCATCGGCATTGAGGCGAATCCCAAGGGTGAAATCGGGACCCACGGCCTTTCGGACCGCATCGATCACTTCCAGGGCGAAACGGCAGCGGTTTTCCATGCTGCCGCCGTACGCGTCTTCCCGGTGGTTGGTCAGGGGCGAGAGGAACTGGCGGACCAAGGAGCTGTGGCCCAACTGAAGTTCGATGCCGTCGAACTCTCCCTCCACGGCATTCTTGGCGCAAATGGCAAAATACACGATGCATTCCTGAATGTCCTCCAGCTCCATGGCCTTGCAGGTCTCCCGGAATATAGGATCCTTGCCGGTCGACGGCCCCCATACCGGCAACCGGGAAATCTTGCCGTCTCCCTGCATACCGTTATGGTTGAGCTGGGCGAAGATCTTCGTATCGTATTCGTGGATGGCCGCGGTCAGCCGCTTGAAACCCGGAATCACCTCGGGCTCATACACATCCACCAGTTTGTCATAGGGGTGATCCGTGGGATGGATCCCCATCTCTTCGGTGGTGATCAACCCCACGCCGCCTTTGGCTCGCTCCTGGTAGTAATAGATATGCCGGTCGCTGATCAGATTGGCTTCAGCGTAATTGGTCATATGGGCGGCAAAATGGATTCGATTGGGCACCACCACCGAACCGATTTTAAGGGGTGAGAAAAGATACTTAAAGTCGCTCACAACAGTTCTCCTACTTTTCGGCCTTCGAAAATGGCCATGTCGACTCCCCTTGGCGCGACGCAATCGCCAGCCCTGTATATTTCATCAACCTGACCCTTCAACTGGTGGTAGAGCGCATCGTCGACTGTGTTGCCGATGTCGAGGACGACCGTATCGTAGTCTTCGTAGAGAATGGATTGGTCGGTGTAGATATCCCGGGCTTTGATTCGAATCCCGCCGCCAGTGGTATCGATTTCCATGATATCCAGATCGGTTCTGAAGGTAACGCCCTGTTGTAACAGGCGCTGACGGCCCAGGTAGAGCTCGCCCCGTGGGGCCAGCTCGATGCCGATAAAAAGGTCGCTGGTCACCATATCCACCTGCTTGCCCTGTTCGGCCAGCATTTCCGCCGTGGCCATGGCATGGTGGCCGCCGTCTTCGTCGATGAAGAGCACTTTTTCACCCACTGGATGGGCGCCTTGAATCACATCCCAGCCGGTGAGGACGAGGGGGGGGCCATATTCGCCCGGGAAAGGCTTGGCCACCGGCACGGATCCCGTTGCCACCACCACCGCATCCGGGGACTGTTCGAGAACCATCTCCGGCGTCACCGCCACGCCTGTCTTTATGGGGATGCCGATTTGTTTGAGCCTCCGATGGAGATACCTGATGATGCCCTGCATGGGGCCGCGACCGGGCCGCAAGCCGATGAGCTTGACCTGACCGCCCACGGTGTCGGCCTTCTCGTAGAGAGTGACCTCGTGACCTCTTTCCCAGGCCACCCGCGCGGCTTCCATCCCGGAGGGTCCTGCGCCGACGACCACGACCTTTTTCTTCCGCCGTATGGGGGGCCAGGTCTCGTCGCCGTCCAGGGATTCGTAACCGACCCGGGGGTTTTGAATACAGCCCAGGGCCTTGGATTGATTGAGTCGGCCGATGCAGCCCTTGTTGTCCTTGACGCAGAAGCAGATCTCGCTGACTCGGCCCTCCTGGGTCTTTTTGACCATGTCGGGATCACTGAGCAGGGCCCGCACATACCCCACCATGTCCGCCTTGCCTTCAGCGATAAGCGTTTCGGCCTGGGCCGGAAAACCGATTTGGTGACCGGCGACCACGGGAATACGGACCCCATTTTTGATTTGTTCGGCCACGTCCACTGAAAAACCGAAGGGGATGTGCATGGAGGGCATAATCATATGAAGGTTGTAGTAAGTGCCCACGGCAACATTGATGAGATCCACAGAACCGGTGGCTTCCAGGGCCTGGGCCATCTGAACGGATTCTTCGGGTGCAATGCCTCCCCAGAATTTTTCATCCGCACACAGACAGACGCCAATGATGAATTCTCTCCCCACGGCCTCGCGAACGGCGTCCACAACGCGAAGTGGAAACCGCATCCGGTTTTCAAGGCTGCCACCGAACTCATCGCCGCGATGGTTGCTGATGGGGGAGAGAAACTGCCTCAGCAGCGACTCGGGTCCCATGTCGATTTCGAGTCCGTCGAACCCCCCTTGCTGGACGAGGAGGGCTGCCTTCCGAAAGGCGTCAACCATCTCGTCGATGTCCTCGGGCTCCATGGGTTTGCAAGTTTCTCCGAATACGATGTCGGCAACGGCGGAAGGCCCCAGAACCGCTTTGCGGGTCACGGAGCCGCTGCTTTGAAACCCGTGATGGTTCAATTGGGCGATCACCCGGGTATCAAACTGATGGACGGCATCCGTGAGTCGTCTAAAGCCTGCAACGACCTCGGGATGGTAGGCCTCGATCAAGGTTTCCCAGGGGCGGTCATCCGGGTGAACCGTCAGTTCTCCCACGACGATCATTCCGCATCCGCCCTGAGCCCGCCGCCGGTAGTGGGCGATGTGTCGATCCGTAACACGCCCGGATTTACCGTAATTGGTGCGATGGGCCAAAAAACAGACGCGGTTCGGCACCTCGGTTCCCCTGATCCTTATCGGAGAGAATAGATGTTCAGGCATGGTTGGGTTCACGGTGGCTCTCTTCTGTGTTGAAAGGCTTTGGTGGTCAATAATGCAACTCCACAAGACGGCGGCTAAGCAATTAACATGCCACTGAAAGTCATGGCGGCGGATGCCGTCATCCCGTTGGTAGTGAATGGTATAAACGGTCATCGCTGAAAAGCGACCACGGGGTTAACCGTGGCGGGCTGCCGCAGGGTAATCGACCTGGACAGGGCGCGGGAAATAATGCGGGTGACGTGATGGGTCCGGGGCCCCAACAAGAGGTGGCCATGTCCACAAATGGGGCAATAAACCCCATCCGGGTCGAGACTTTTTACCTTAACCCCCTATAATGTGAAATGAAACGGATTTGTTGAGGTCCCTTGAGGCGAGATGGAGACCATGGATCATCCGGGATGGACAACCCCTCCTGGGTCCGGCGTACCCGCCATCGAATTCATGACCAAGGATCGGAATGCCATATGTCTTGACACTAAAAAGCGATTTCCGATACGCATTCTGGTATAGACGATGAGGCGCCGTGAAAATAGCGTGGATTCGGTCATTTCACCGGTGTTCCCTGACAGCGGTTTTCCCCTAACGGGAGTCGAGGATGAGACGCGATGGCATACAGTGACGACGATCTGTTGAAATTTCATGTTCCTGAGATCATCTATGGACCCGGCGCACTCTCCGGTCTGGGGCACTGCGCGGAGCGTTTAGGGGGGGAGAGGGTTCTCTTGGTCACGGATCCGGGCATCATCGAGGCCGGATGGGTAGACCACGCCATCCGGTATCTGAAACACATGGGCCTCCTTACGGAAGTTTACGACAATGTGGTTAGCAATCCCCGGGATTTTCAAGTCGATCAGGGCGTGCAGCACTACCGACAGAAGCAGTGTGACGTGATCGTCGCCTTGGGTGGCGGCAGTCCCATCGATACCGCAAAGGCGATTGCGGTAATGGCCACCAATGACGGAAGCATCAAGGACTTTTTTGGGTGCAATCTGGTCACTCACCCCATTCCACCGCTAATCTGCGCACCGACGACGGCGGGAACGGGCGCAGACGTCAGCCAGTTTTCCGTCATACTGGACAGTCGTGAAAAGATGAAGATGAGCATCCTGAGCCGGCTCATCACTCCGGACATTTCCATCATCGACCCCACCGTGCTTCAGACCAAATCCCAAGAGCTCATCGCCGCTACGGGAATGGACACCCTCACCCATGCCATCGAGGCCTATGTGTCCTCCTTATCCTGGCCGATGACGGACCCCCATGCCATCCACGCCATCGAGCTTGTCAATGAGCATCTGTTACGGGCCTCCGAAACAAAGGAATTGACGGCGCTTGAGGGGATGGCCGTTGCCAGCCTCGAGGCGGGCATCGCTTTCTCAAATGCCATTCTTGGGGCGGTTCATGCCCTGGCCCACCCATTGGGTGGGGTGTACGATTTGCATCACGGCATCGTCAATTCCGTTATGCTGCCGGCCGTGGTTCGCCGGAATCTCCATCATGCCCGCGACAAATTCGCCAAAATTGCCAGAGCGCTGGGGGTAGAAACCCGGGGAATGAGCTCAGAAAACGCGGCGATGCAGGTGCCCGAAAAGATCGAGGAATTGATCCATCGCTTGGGTCTCCCGACACACCTCTCTCAGTTGGGCGTCCTGCCCGATGATGTGCCGGCGATGATCGAGGTTGCCCAGCAGGATATCTGCATGCTGACCAATCCTTGCACCTATTCGTCAGGTGACATCGAAGCCATCTATCAAGAGGTATGGTAGTCATGACGGTCGAAAAGGATAAACGAAGAATGCCTTCAACGCCGGATTTCAAGGGGTTGCGCCATTCCAAGATTGGGTATTTCAAGGAGTTTAGATCCAAGATAAAGGAACTTGAAAAACTCAATATCCAGCTTGCCCAGCGGCACAATCGATTGGATGCGATTTTCAACAGCATGAGTGACGGCGTCACGATTTTAGACAGGGGTCTGAACATCGTCTTCACCAACCGGATACAAAAAAAAATGTTTCCGGAAATTTCGAATTCGGTAAGGAGCTGCCACCAAATTTTTTACCAGCGAGATCGGCGGTGCCCCGATTGCCCGGTGATGAAAACCTTGAAGACCGGTGAGATGCTTCGTGGAGAGCATATGTTCAAAAAGGGGCCTTTGACCGGCCGCTACACCGAATGGACCACATCCCCAATCTCGGATGCATTCGGCAGGGTGGATGAAATTATCTTGATCATGCGGGACATTACGGAAAGAAAAGAATATGAATTGAAACTGATGCAAACCGATCGGATGGTCTCCGTCGGTTTTTTGGCCACGAGTCTCGCCCATGAGATCAATAATCCCTTGACCTCCATTGCCGGCTTCTCGGAAGGGCTGCTCAAGCGACTGAAGGTCCAACAGCTGATGCAGGACGAGAGGGCACAGGCCGCTTTCAGGGATTATCTGGAGATCATCAACAGCGAAGCTTACCGCTGCAAGGATATCATTCAGAATTTGCGGGAATTCAGCAGCAATGCGTCCGACGAATATCAATCCATCCATATCGATCGGATCATCCAGGAAACCCTCTCGCTGATTCGACAGCATGCCAAGGATCATCAAATTGCCATCAATTTTGAAAACCGCCTGGCTTCCGGGTTCAATCAACTGGTGGGGAAAAACGGCCATTTGAAGCACTTGTTTCTGAACCTGTTCAAGCAGCTGTTCAACACCTTGCCGGCCGGTCAGCAACTCCATATCACGGCTCGAAATGATGGGGAGATCATCGACATTATCCTCTCCGATCCGGACGGCAGCCTTTCCAGGGAATTAGGGGAATGTCCGTCTGCCCAATCAATGGATGGCTGTTTCACGAAGGGGCCGGAAAGGATGGATTTATCGATCTGCTGCGATATCATCCGTTCCCATCAGGGGGATATCAGATCCATGCCGGCAACGGGGGGAGGGTGTCTTCTGGTGCTTCGTTTTCCGGCCGTTTTGACATAAGAGAACGAATGGCTGTCATCAGACATCAACCGCATTAACGGAGAAATGCTGGAATGGCGGACGGTAAAATCCTGGCCATCGATGATGAAAAAAACATTCGTCATTTGATTCAAAGTGAGTTTGCCCTGGAGGGCTATGATGTCATCACCGCCGGCACCGGGGAGGAGGGGCTCGCGCGATTTGGCGAGGGTAAGTTCGACATGGTGTTTCTGGATCTCAAGCTGCCGAACATGGATGGCCTCGAGACCCTCAGACGGTTGAAGCAGAAGTCGTCCACCACCGAGGTGATCATGATTACCGGGCACGGTGAAATCGATTCTGCCGTCGCGTCCATGAAACTCGGAGCCCGGGATTATGTCACCAAACCCTTCAAGCTCGACGAATTGCTGACCTTGGCCAGGCAGGTGATCGAAGACCGGCAGACCTGTTCGGACGATTCCCATTCGACGGCGGGCAGGGTGTGTCGCGGCGACGGAAAGATCATCAGGTGCCCCAGCAGGGCCATGGCCAAGGTGTACCATGCCGTCGATCGGATTGCCCCCACCGACGCCACTGTCTTGATTCAGGGCGAAACCGGCGTGGGAAAGGACGTCCTGGCCACCCAGATCCATCAAACCAGCGCCCGGAAGGATGCCCCGTTCATTATCCTCGACTGTGGTGTGCTCAATCAGAATCTCGCCGAAAGCGAACTATACGGGCATCGGAAAGGGGCTTTTTCAGGCGCCGACGACAAAAAACAGGGATTGGTCGAAAAAAGCCACAAGGGCACCCTTTTTCTCGATGAAATCGGGAACATTGATGTCGGTCTTCAGAAAAAATTCCTGCGGTTTCTTGAAACCGGGCGGTTTCGGCGTGTCGGCGAAACCGATGAAATGCAAGTGGACACCCGCATTATTCTGGCGACCAACATCGATTTGTATGATGCCGTTCGAAAAGGCCAGTTGCGAAAAGACCTGCTCTACCGGATGGATGTCGTTTCCCTGACGGTTCCCCCCCTTCGCAAACGCCTGGAGGACATCCCTGATCTGGTCACCAAATTGATTGACATCTATGGAGGGCGCGACCACCCCGTCGGCGTGTCAAGCGATGCCATGGACATCCTGATGGGCTACCAATGGCCGGGCAACATCCGTGAGCTGCGGTCGGTGATCACCAAGGCGCTGGTATTCTCAGATGCCGACAACCTCATGCCCTATGATTTGCCCCGTCATTTGACGGCCCATCAACAGATGCCGACAAGGCCGCCAAAAACCCTCGAAGAGATTGAAAAGAACCACATTGTCGCCGTCTTGTCGGAAACCGAGGGTAATCAGTCCAAGGCAGCCGATATTTTGGGAATCAACCGCAAGACCCTTTACAAGAAAATAAAAAAGTACAAGATCTTTTCGTGAGACCAATCAGGCTGCCCTCTGTGGTGGCCTGTCCCTTTTCACCCCACCTGTCGAGTCCCGAAAAAAGTAATGTAAATTCAGTAATATATCTCTAATCCTGTTCTGCTCCGGTGTCCTTTCGCCTCGTTTCCAACCGACAGGCCAGTCGACAGCAACCGCCAGCCCCTGGATCGATGCGTGTCAGAGGGATTTCACATTACACTGAAATATATAGATAAAAATGAATTTATTCGGGTCCTTCATATGGGGTGTGGGCTCCCCATGCTGAGCGGCACACCGTTTGCAAATCGGATAGCACTTCCCGGTGCCGGTTGGTTTTCAAACCCATGAGCGACATCCGCTTTCGGATGAGGCTCATCGGCTCGGCAGGGAGTTCGGTCTGCCGGGTACTCACGATTCCTCGATCAGGTCATGAATTTTTAACAGGAGCGGGCCGCCGTATCGCCATCCGAACGGAAAGGAGGTGTCAGCCATTACAAACCTCTGCAGAAGCCGCCTGCCAAATGGTTTTATGCCGGCATGGGGAATCCTCGCGAGGAGCCGTTTGGTGGGAGCAACCTTTCACAGTGTGAATAGAGGAGGTAATTTAGATGGTCCAACACAAATATGATCCAACCAAGTGGAATGAAATGAAAGGGCCCGTGGTAGGGGGGCGAGACACCTACCAATCTAAGAGCTGGAATCCCACCAAAAAGAAGTGGGGACCTTACACCGAGAAGGGTCCCGCCCCGGTCTGGTTCGCTGAAGCCAACGCCACCAACTGGACCGAATCGATGATCTGCAAGACAAAAGATCTTTTCTACGAAGCCAAGCTCAATGAGTGCTTCAAAAAAGGCGATGAGGTGGCCATCAAGATTCACTATGGTGAATACAATCGAACGGCGATCTTGCGTCCGGAATATATTGCCGCCATTGTCGAAGAAGTCCGCGCTTGCGGCGGCAATCCTTATGTTGTCAACGATACCACCCTATCCTACCATACGTACAATAGCATGGCAATCTCGCAGTACCAGATGGAAGGCGCCATCCGGCATGGATACACCGATGCCACCTTCGGTTGTCCGGTGCTCATCGCCGACGGGTATTCCGGTGAAGACGATTATCGGGTCGATATTCCCGAAGGCCTGATCATCAAGGAAACCTACATCGGACGGGCCATCGCCGAGGCCGATGCCATGATCGTGCTCGCCCATGCCCGGGGGCATTCCATCACCATGTATGGGGGGATCCTGAAACAGCTGGGCATCGGTTGCCAGTCCAAACGGGGTAAATACATTACGCATCTGGCCCACTGGGGCGATCCCCATGATGCCATCGGTTGGCCCAAGTTCACCGACAAGTGCCCCGGCAAGGCCTGCAAGTTCCACAAGATGTGCGATGACTCCTGCCCCCGCCAGGCGCACAAAGTTGCCGACCATGGCAAAGTCTGGTATCCCGAACGCTGCCGGTTGTGTTACTCCTGTCAGGTGACCTGTCTTTTTTCAGGAATGACGGGGATTGGCTTTGAGGAAAATTACTTCCCCAATGCCATGATCGCCCATGCCGATGCGGCCCTGGGCGCGCTGAAGTGTTTTGACCGAGGCAAGGTTGGCTTCATCAACTGCGCCATCGACGTCGTTCCCGAGTGCGATTGTTTCCCCTGGGCCGGCCTCGCGGTTGCCCCTGATGTGGGTATTTTCGCCGGTAAGGATCTGATTGCCGTCGAGGAGGCCACGCTGGATGCCATCGACAATGCACCGGTCAGCCCCGGTTCGGTGGCCGATGAGAAGGGGTGCAAGCCAGGCGATGATCGTTTTCGAATCGTCAATGGCTTTAGCCCACGGATTACCCAGGCGGCCGGCGAAAAAATCGGTCTGGGAACCCGCAAGTACAAGCTCACCAACTATGAGCCGCCGATGACGCCCCAGCACATCGCCAAGTGGCAGATCCGCAAGGGTGGTGTGGCCAACCACAAACCCACGACCGTTCGCCTGCGGGATGTGTTTAGGAAACACGACCTGACCACCGAGGTGATGCCTTTCCGCCGAATCGACTACGAGAAGGAGTGGGCCTTCAACGAGTGGAAGAAGTACGACCCGTTCAAGGGTGAAGCGCCCGATTGACGATTGCAATGCACCCGGGAGGGTGTATTCTCACCCTCCCTCAACGGTTTCACATGCCCGAACCTCGACCGGAAGGCAGCATCATGAGCGACGTCATCTGGGTAGATACGGCACGCATGCACTTCGATAACTCCGCCCGGCACAAACTGGGGCGGCTGATTGGATCTTCGGGGGCAACCGCTGACCTGTCGGAGGGGATGCGGGTGGCCCTGAAGATTAACACAGCCGAGGAAGGTTATGATTATGGTCTGCGACCCGAATTTGTGCGTATCGTCGCCGAGGCTGCTCAGACGGCCACCCAGACGCGGCCGGTGGTCTGTGATGGCTTGAAGCTAATAGACTATTGGAAGCAAGCCCGGGGCAACAATTTCATGGAATTGACCAGTTCCCAGGGGTTTTCCAGCGAAACCCTGGGCGGCCATTTGGTCATCAACGGCGGTTTCAGTGGGGACGAAGGCGATTTGTTTCCTTGCGACCTGTCCGATTCCGAACTGGGCGGCGTCGAAGTGGGCACGGCAGTCTGCCGCAGCGATGCCCTCTGGGTGCTCTCCCATGTCACCCTGCATCCGTTGGTGGGGCTCAACGGGGCATTGATTAACGGTGGATTCGACTGTCTGGTCGGCCGCGCCCGCACCCGTTTACTCCAATCCATCACTCCCTACATTTTTAACGGACAAAAACCCCCGTTGCCGGACCTGTGTGCTTTCCAGCGCAGGGCCCTGGAGAGCCATCTGGGCGTCAGGGCGGCGGTGGAGGGGAACATCTTTTTCATCAGCTATCTCTGGGACGTGACGCCTCAGCCTGAATTTTATCCCTTCAGCGACATCCCGGTGATCCAAAACAAAGGCTTTTTAGCCTCAAGCGACCCTGTCGCCATCGATCGTGCCAGCCTGGACATCATTCAAGAAGATGGATGCGTCGACGTTGAAGCGATCAGTGGGGTAGACTTTGTGGCCATGCTCCAGGAGGCTGAACGCATGGGGGTCGGCAGCCAAAATTATCACCTCAGACGCCTTTCATAAACGGTATTGCCAGCAAGGAGGATTCAATGGAGGAATTGACCCGCAAGGAGTTCGAGGAAAAACAGCGGCACCAGCTGGCCAAGGAAGGCGCCATCGCCGAAGCCCTACAGTACGTCAAATACAAGATTGCCATTCTATCAGGCAAGGGTGGTGTCGGTAAAACCGCCACCACGGTTAACCTGGCGGCGGCGCTACAAAAGGCCGGTCTGCGAGTGGGGGTTTTCGATGCCGACCTTCATGGACCCAGCGTTCCTAAAATGTTCGGAATTAAAACAGAGGCCAAGCTCAATGGCGCCTTCTGGCTCGATCCCGTGGTGACCGAGCACGGTATCAAAGCCCTTTCGGTGGCCTTGTTCTGGCCCGGTGACATGACGCCGGTGATGTGGCGCGGTCAGGCCAAGAGCCGTACGATCCGACAGCTGCTGTCCTCCGCCAAATGGGGAGGTCTCGATTTCCTGCTGGTGGATCTGCCGCCGGGAACAGGCGATGAACCGATCGCCATTCTCAAATCGATTCCGGACTTGGATGGGGCAATCATCGTGACCACCCCCCAGGAGGTGGCCACCCTGGTGTGCTCCAAAGCGGTTACCGCCGCCCAGACGCTAGGCGCTGAGGTGATAGGGCTTATAGAAAACATGAGCATGTATGTTTGCGGCGAATGCGGGGACACAGTCCACCTATTCGGCAAAGACAAGGGCAAGCAATTGGCCCGGATGATGGAAATTCCTTTTTTGGGCTCGATACCCATCGATCCCTTGTTTTCCGAAGCCGCGGACAGCGGTGTCCCGGTGGTGAACCTTCACCCGGACAGCATCACCGCCAAAGCTTTCACCCTGATTGCAGATACCCTGCGGACGCGCTTGCCTCCCAAGGAGGTGCCCGAGGCGCCGCCGGAAGAAAGCCGCCCGTGCCCCGGTGCTGGGCATCACCACCACCATGAGCACGGCGAAGGCTGCAATCATCCGCACCATCACCACCGGCACTGATCGGTGGTGGTGACTACCTAAGACAAGCACAACTCAAAACCGTATTCAGAAGGAGATGTTATCGTGAGTGAACAAAAGACTGGAACTCAACTCGTTCGGGAAATGTGTCAGACCTTTCGTGACGTCGCTGAAACGACGCAATTTGATGCCGTGAAGGAAAAACTGGTTTCTCTTGCAGACAGCCTGGAGTCCATCGCTAAGAAGCTCTATTTCAAGACCCAGAAGGGCACCGAAGACATGGAGGAGCTGACTAAAGAATTTAATGCGATGCAAAGCAAGTTGGGAGCATGCCAGGAAGCAGGCGCAGCCCAAGCGTTTTGCACGCCATTTTACGACAAATTGGAAAAAATTATCAAACATGTCCAGACGATGAAGGTTCGGATGACCTGAGGAGACCTCGATGGAGTTAAAAGAAGCCGACCAGGAAATGATCAAGGACATCACTCGCCTGGGCGTTCGCGCCGCTGTGCTGCTAAAGGGCGTCATGTTGCAAAAAGTCGGTCGTGACACCTTGGAATGGGGTCTGGCGGAACTGGCGGCCGGTGATTTGATGGGCAGACATATTGAACGTCTGGTCGATCAGCCGGATTGGGTGGAGCTGCTCAACCTGCTGCATCTGGTCTACAGCTTGGAAGGGCAACTCGATTTTCAAATTCGCGAGTACGGTCTCGATTCGTTGAAAGATGACCTGCAGGAGATCAATTTCAGCCTCCAGATGATCGGCGAGCAGTTTGATTTGGAAGGGCTGCGCGAAACCGTCTGAACCGGTGCACTCGGCCCCGGGTTGTTTTGCAACGTTGCAGTCAGGGGTCCGACAGCGCCCAGCAGCGGGAGGTGGCACACCCTTCATGGCCGATCGAGGACCCCCGGCGTATAGGGGTAATCACGGCAATACTCCATAGATTCTCACGCAAGCGGTTTTGCAGAAAGGAGACATTGAATGAAACTGGAAGGCAAAGTGGCCATTGTAACCGGCGGGGCTCGCGGCAATGGCCTGGCCATTGCCAGCTGTTTGGCCGGGGAAGGAGCCGATATCGCCATCACCGATATTTGCGAGGATATGAAAACCCTGCCGTATCCATTGTCCACAGCCGAAACCATGGCAGCGGCGGTGGAAACCATTCGCGGCATGGGCCGAAAGGCCGAGGGTTTCAAATGCGACGTGCGAAAGGCAGCGGATGTCTCAGCGATGGTGGATCAGGTGTTGGGCACCTTCGGCAAGATCGATATTCTCGTCAACAACGCGGGAAACACCTCCATGGTGGCCATCGCGGAGATGGAAGAAAACGTGTGGGACGAGGTCGTCGATACCCATCTAAAGGGCATGTATCTGTGCTGCCGCTACGTGCTCCCCCATATGATCAGCCAGCACAGCGGGAAGGTGGTGAGCATCTCATCCGTGGGCGGGCAGCGGGGGTTCGGCATGGGCGGTCACTATTGCGCGGCGAAACACGGCATTATCGGGCTGAACAAATCCATTGCCATGGAGGTGGCCGATCACAACATCAACGCCAACGTGGTTTGCCCGGGAACGGTGTGGACGCCCATGATGAAGGGGATCGCTGAGAGCTTCGGTATGGATGACGAAGAGGGCAAAGAGCAGTTTTTTGCCGGTCATATGCTCAAAGAACGTGAGCTCGTCCCCGAGGACATCGGCAGGGCCGTTTTGTGGTTGTGCACCGATGATTCGGCCAATATCACCGGCAACCTCATTACCGTCGATCAGGGATGGACCGCCCAGGCGCCTTAGGCCATCGCTGAAAGGGATGGCATCCTGTGTCTGGGGACATTGGCTGAAAATGATGGCCCCTGAACCGCAGGTGGATACAAACCACCCAAACCCGAAGGAGTCTTTACCATGGCAATGAAAGAAACGGACGGCAAAGAGATCTTGGAGAAGAGAAAAGAAACCGATTCTGAAGATCAGCAGATCACTGCGACTCCCATTATTGAGGAAATCACCATCGAGGAACTGGCGGTGGATGGAATTTGTGGCATTTACTAATCGTTATGGTTTGGTGGCACCATGCAATTGAATTCGGTATACCGGCTGGCGGAGGGGGTTCAAGTTCGAAACGAGGTTTTCGGGCTTCTATTCTACGATTACCGCGGCCCTCGGCTTTATTTCGTGCCATCGCAGAAGTTGATGACCGATGCGTTTTTCGAAGGAACGCAATCGGTGGCCGACCTGCTGGACACTCTCTGCGCTGAAATGCCCTGGCCCCGCGAGACGCTGATGGACACGCTGGGCCGCTTGCTGAACGCTCTTGAAAGAAAGGGGCTCGTCCGTGGGCAATCGATTTGTTGAGATGGGCCTTTCCGCCCCCGTCAACGTCACCTGGGAGGTGACTTACGCCTGCAATCTTTCCTGCATCCACTGCCTGTCGGATTCCGGAACGAGGCGGGCGGCGGAGTTGTCGACCGATGCGTGCCGACGGGTCATCGACGAGCTTTCCGCCATGAAGGTTTTTCAGTTCAATATCGGCGGGGGCGAGCCCTTCATCCGGCCGGACTTTCTGGACCTGATGGATTATGCCCACGAGAAGGGAATGGTCACCTGCATCAGTACCAACGGCACCTTGATCGACCGGGAGATTGCACGACGGCTCGATCACCCTTTGGTGTACATCCAGGTCAGTCTCGACGGAGCCACCCCTGAAACCAATGATCCCATAAGGGGGCAGGGAAGCTTCGGCAAGGTGCTGCATGCCCTGGAATGCCTCAAGGAAAGGGATATCGAGGTCAGCATCAACACGGTGCTGACCCGGCTGAGCTTTCCCGAACTGGACCGGATGACCTCCCTGGCCGCCGACTACGGGGCCAAATTGCGCGTATCCCGGTTCAGACCATCGGGCAGGGGCAAGCGGTCTTGGGCGGCGCTCAACGTGTCGGCGGAGGAAATGCTTCAGTTCTCCGACTGGCTGGGCCGTCACTTGAAGGTGTCCACCGGCGATTCCTTTTTCTCCGTCTCCACCGAAGAACGGCGATCGCTGGGGTTGAATATGTGTGGAGCCTGCAAACTGACCTGCTGCATATCTCCCGAGGGAGGCGTCTACCCGTGCGCGTTCCTTCAGGAGGCAGATTTTCGAGCCGGTTCGGTGCCCGGGGAGGGATTCGGCGACATCTGGCGTCATTCTCCCGTGTTTCAATCGTTTCGGGGACTGGAAATCCGGTCATGCGAATCCTGCCACCGGTTCGATCTCTGCCACGGCGGCTGCCCCGCTATCGCTTATCATACCCAACGGAGAATGGGGGTGGCGGATCCCGGATGCCTTGAAAATTGTGTGCGGGTCAAAAGGCCGGTCACAGTGAGTGCTTGATGAACGATATGGATCAAATACCCTCGGAAATCCAGGACAAGATCGATCACATGCAGCGTATTCTGCGTGAGATGGGAACGGTGCTGGTTGCCTTTTCCGGTGGGGTGGATAGCTCCCTGCTCTTGAAAGTCGCTTGGGATGTCCTGGGCGACAGGGTGCTTGGGGTGACGGCCCTTTCAGAAACCACGCCGGACCAGGAGAAGCGGGATGCCGCCGAATTCGCCCGATCCCTCGGCGTACGTTATCAGACGGTCATCTCCCATGAATTGACCATACCGTCCTTTATTGAGAATCCGCCGGACAAATGCTACATCTGTAAAAAAAGTCGATTCGGTGTCCTCGTGGGAATGGCAGCCGAACAGCAGATTTCCTGGGTGGTGGATGGCGAAAACATCGATGATGCCGCCGACTATCGTCCTGGCAGCCGCGCGGCGAGGGAACTGGGGGTTCGCAGCCCCCTGCGGGAGGCCGGATTGACCAAAGGTGACATCCGGCGATGGTCGAAACACCTGGGCCTTTCCACCTGGGAAAAGCCCGCCTTGGCGTGCCTGGCATCACGGATTCCTTACGGACATCCGATTACGGCCGAGAAACTCAAACAAGTGGATGCAGGAGAATCATTCATCCGGGGCCTGGGTCTGACACGGCAAGTGAGACTTCGGCATGAAGGGGATACGGTTCGCATCGAAGTGGATGCCGAGGCCATCGATCGACTGATGGAGACAGACGTTCGTCAACAGGTGGTATCCCGTCTCAAATCCCTGGGATTTTCATTCGTGGCCCTGGATATGGAAGGGTACAGCACCGGTCGCCTGAATCGGGTTTTAGAGACAGATCCCGACTGGAAAGGAGAGCCACGGGCAAAAGGAGTCGCCAATGGATAGCCAACACCTCATGGAATTACTGATGCAAGTCCAAGGCGGGCAGATGGATGTGACTGCGGCCATGGAGCAGTTGAAGACGCTTCCCTTCGAGAATCTGGGGTATGCGAGGGTGGACAACCACCGCTGTGTTCGCACGGGGGTTTCGGAAGTGATCTACTGCGAAGGCAAAACCATCGAACAAACCCAGGGGATCGTTCAACGGCTGGCCCGTCATCACGACAATATCCTGGCCACCCGGGCGAGCCGAGAGGTGTACGAGGGTATCAAGGACGTGATCGATGATTGCGATTACCATCCCATGGCCCGGATTGTGGTCATCAATCCACGGGAGATCGACCAGGTGGGAAATATTGCCGTCGTTACGGCCGGCACCTCGGACATCCCCATTGCGGAAGAGGCCGCGGTGACAGCGGAAACCTTGGGTAACCGTGTCAATCGCATCTATGATGCCGGTGTGGCCGGCATCCACCGAATCTTGAACGTCCGGGAAGATCTGTTCCAAGCCAATGTAGCGGTGGTGGTGGCGGGCATGGAAGGTGCGCTGACCAGCGTTGTCGGGGGATTGGTATCCTGTCCGGTGATAGGTGTTCCCACCAGCATCGGGTACGGGGCCAGCTTCGGCGGTGTGGCTGCACTGCTCTGTATGTTGAACAGCTGCGCTTCAGGCGTATCTGTTGTCAATATCGACAATGGTTTCGGGGCCGGCTATCAGGCCAGTCTGATCAACAAGCTCGGTGCGCGGCACTGTCAAAGCCGGGTCACAGATTCGGATGTCGACCGTCAGCCGGAAGGAAAGACGGATGCGGAAAACACCGAGATCTCACTGGCAAGGGCATCATGAGGATGACCAAGAACCCTTCCCCGGTTCAAGCACTGATGCAAGGCCCGTCGAGGGCGGAAACCCGCTATGATCCACACCGATGAGCGACCCCGTTGGGGGCGCTCCGGAGGCCAATTTGAAAATCGCTTATTTTGACTGCTTTGCGGGTGCCAGCGGGGATATGATTCTTGGTGCGCTGCTGGACGCGGGGCTGAGCCTCGAACACCTCAGGAAGGAGATTTCGAAACTTCGTCTTTCCCACTACGAGCTGGGTGTCGAAAAGGTGATCAAGAAAGGCCTCCAAGGCAGTCAGGCCCGCGTCATCATCGACCAGGACTACCACGACCATCATCATCGTCACCTGTCACACATCAGGGCGTTGATCGACCACAGCGATCTGGAGGGCTCGATCAAGGAGAAAAGTACGGCCATCTTTATGCGACTGGCCGAGGCCGAAGCCCGGGTTCACGGATCGAGTGTGGAGTCGGTCCATTTCCATGAAGTCGGGGCCATGGACGCCATCATCGACGTGGTGGGTGTTGTGGTCGGAATGCATGCGTTAGGCGTCGACAAGGTCTACTGTTCAGCGCTGCACGTGGGCAGCGGCACCATCAAATGCGCCCACGGCACCCTGCCGGTGCCGGCGCCGGCAACTGCCGAACTGATCAAGGGCAAACCCGTCTATTCGACGGGTGTTGCCGGGGAGTTGCTCACCCCCACCGGCGCGGCCATTCTGACGACACTTGCCTCGGGTTTCGGCCCCATGCCGGCAATGGAAATCCGGCAGATCGGCTACGGCGCCGGCACATCGGATCCGGATGTTCCCAACCTGCTGCGGGTGTCCATCGGACAGGCCCGAGACCATATGGGGGATTACGACGTGGAGCAGACGGCTCTGATCGAAACCAACATCGACGACATGAATCCCCAGATGTATGACTACCTGATCGGGCTGCTGCTGGGCAAAGGCGCGCTGGATGTCTTTCTCACACCCGTCCAGATGAAGAAAAACCGGCCCGGCACTCTGCTGTCGGTGATCTGCCTGCCAGATGAGGTGGGGACGTTTTCGGATATCCTCATGAAAGAGACCACGACCATCGGGCTGCGCTGGCGGGTGGAAAACCGCATCAAAGCCCAACGATTGATCCGTCGGATCGATACCGTGTATGGTGCCATCCATGTCAAGCTGGCCAAGAGCAACGGCCGGGTCATCAACCTGACGCCGGAGTATGATGACTGCAAGCGGGCGGCGCTCGAGAAAAATATTCCGCTGAAAACGGTGCTGGACGATGTGCGGTCAGCGGCCCTTGAGCACGTGCATGGGATGGACGAGTGAGCTGGGCTCTGGGTGTTGAAAGCCCGTTTTAGTGCAAGTGAAATTTGAGGAGATCGGTCATGGGGAATACGGTTTATCCGGAATGCGTTCGAGAGTTGTACGACAGCGAAATTTTTGGTGAAGCGGCCTTTCTTGCCCTCGATGCAGTCGCCAAAAACAATACCGAAAAATACCATTTTGGCACTCTGCTTCAGCTGGAAACGGAAACCAAGGCACGGTTACGGCCATTTTTATATAGATATGATTTAAGCCTTCAGGAACTTGATGTGCAAAGTGACGTTGCTGGACTTGTTGGGCTTTATCAGGAAAACAGCTGGCAGGATTTCCTGGGTGCCATACGCCCCATCGTCGCTCAATTTACTGCTCGATTTGAAGAGATTGAAGGCGCAGGGCCGGAAACGGATAAATCCGTTCTGCAGTCGATGGTTGTCCATGAGTCGGCCATCCTGAAATGGATCGATATGGAGATTGCTGAACAGCGTGATGGGTCTCTTGATGCAGTCATCGATCTGCTCCACTATCCGTTACCGCAACATTGAGGGCCGTCTAACACCGTTACGTATATCGTAACGACTTGTTATAACCATATCCATATCATAGGATTGACCAACAATCAGATGACGTATAGAAGCGGTGACTTTCATGCCAAACCAAGGAGGTAGGATCGTTATGGAAAAAATTTTGAGAATCAACATGGGGGCCGACGGCGGCCCGAAAATGACGGAAGGCCCGGTGGGCGAGTTTGCCGGCCTTGGGGGCAGGGCATTGACATCGACGATCGTGGGAAAGGAAGTTCCGCCGACCTGTCATGCGCTGGGGGAGGACAACAAACTGGTCATCGCACCGGGGTTGCTTAGCGGAACCACCGCAGCCATGTCAGGGCGGATGTCCGTTGGATGCAAAAGCCCCTTGACCGGGGGGATCAAGGAGTCCAATTCCGGGGGGCAGGCCTCACAGGTGCTGGCGCGATTGGGGTACGCTGCCATCGTTTTAGAGGGGAAGCCAAAGGATGACACCCTGTACAAGGTGGTCATCAATAAGGACGGGGTGAAAATTGAAGCTGACAACAGCTTGAAAATGCTTGGTAATTATGATGTTGTCGAAAAGGTGAAGGGCGAATTCGGCAAGAAGGTCGCCACCATCTCCATCGGCCAGGCGGGCGAAATGAAATTGTGCGGAGCGTCGGTTGCCTTTTCGGATATGGAACAGCGTCCCACACGCCATGCCGGCAGAGGCGGGGTGGGGGCCGTGATGGGCTCCAAGGGCATCAAGGTCATCATCCTGGACGACACCGATATGAAAATGCGCCCAGCCAAAGATCCGGATAAATTCAAGGCGGCCAACAAGGAGTTTGTCGCCGGTCTGAAGAAGCATCCGGTCACCGGGGAAGGGCTTCCCGCCTATGGCACCAACGTGTTGACCAACGTGTTGAGCGAGGCGGGGGGATACCCCACACGCAATTTCAGCAGTGGTCAGTTCGAGGGTGCTGCAAAGATCAGCGGAGAAAGTCAGGCCGCCCTGGAAAACGAGCGCGGTGGGGAGGGGTCAGCCACCCATGGCTGTCACAGGGGGTGCGTCATTCGATGCTCCGGCACCTTTTATGACAAAAACGGTCGGTTTCTGACCAAACAGCCCGAATACGAAACGGTATGGGCCCATGGCGGCAACTGCGGCATCGACGATCTGGATGCCATCGCCCAGATGGATCGCCTGGACGACGATTTCGGTTTGGATACGATCGAAATGGGCGCCACCATCGCCGTCGCCATGGAAGGCGGCTTGGCCAAATTCGGTGATGCGGAGGCGGCCATCAACCTGATCAGGGAAGTCGGAAAAGGAACGCCACTGGGCCGTATTCTGGGCAGTGGTGCGGCAGTGACCGGCAGGGTTTTCGGTGTGGAGCGGGTACCCGTGGTCAAAGGCCAGGCAATGCCGGCCTACGACCCCAGAACGGTTCAGGGTATCGGCGTCACATACGCCACCAGCACCATGGGGGCAGACCATACCGCCGGGTATGCCGTGGCCACCAATATCCTGAAGGTGGGCGGCGATGTGGATCCCCTGAAGCCGGAAGGTCAGATCGAGCTCTCTCGAAATCTTCAAATCGCAACCGCTGCCGTCGATTCCACGGGAATGTGCCTGTTTATTGCCTTTGCCGTATTGGATCAACCGGAGACGTTCCAGGCCCTCATCGATCTTTTGAATGCGTTTTATGGCCTGGAGATGACCGGTGACGATGTGGTTGCACTGGGTAAAAACGTGCTGTCCATCGAAAGGGAGTTTAATGCCAAAGCGGGGTTTACGTCGGAACACGACCGACTGCCCGATTACTTCCTGAAAGAGAAATTACCTCCCCACGACATTACCTTTGGGGTAACAGAAAAGGAACTCGATGAGGTTTTCAACTGGTAGCTTGCTTTTGCGGTGTCTCCGAGTCGAGATGTGAGTCCAGAGACGGGGAGCTTCCGGCGGAAGCTCCCCGTCTTTGCCTTAGGCGTCTTGATGCCATGTGCAACCGATCGTGACGACGGAGAGGGGAACACCGCTCGAAGACCGACCGATGATATGACCCAATGGAAAAGGCCATGCCAATGAGCGATACACCGCCTGCCACTGTCATACTCTTTCTCGATGAGGATAAACTGCCGGTGTTGTTTCCGCTGCTCCACCAGGGGTTCCAATTGACCGTTAAAGTCGGTTGCGACATTCAATGTCTGTTATGTGATCAATTCGAGCTGGACCCCGATTACCTGGCGGACCGAATCAGTACGATTTTCCTGGATGGCAAACCCGTCGATGACGTCGCCTCGGCAGTGGTCAAGGACGGCGCCACCCTGGCGCTTTCTGCGGCAATGCCTGGATTGGTGGGCGCTACCTTCAGAAAAGCCGGACACTTGGCCTCCTTCAGAGGAGTGATTTCCTACCAAAAAGAAGCGGATTGCCCGGCGACCAGTGAAGACGGCTGCATCACCCTTAAGCTGTTCAACTTGCTCCTCAGTGAATTGGGACCGCTTTTTCTGAAACGCGGCATATGGGTCGTCGGCCGCGTTCTGCGTGACGCGCTGAAACAACAGCCAACGGGGATGCAACCGGTTTGTAAACGGATCGAAATAAACGGAGAGGTCTTGCCTCCAGAGCGAATGACCCATCTGAAGTGGATCTCACCCGACGCCCGTTATTTCCTGAAAGTCAATTGCGACGTCTGACCCTCGATATCGAGGAGAGGCCTGGGGACAACGCAAGGATGTGGGAAAACGCGTCATACCGCCACCAGACTTTCAACGGCGTCATGATGGTTTTATCGTAATGGTGCGATTGGTGTTATGGCCGACGACACCCTTTCAGAACCGGAAACCGGCAGTGACCGCTGAGGCCGCCACGACCGTCGGTACCCCACCCCAAGGACACGCCCATGCTCGATGCTGAAACGATCCAATTGAGAAGCGAATTCTCCCGGAAGGCGGGAAGGCAGATGGGTGAGGACCTGGTCGATAAAATGGGTCGACCCCCCGATGCCTGCTGGCTGTTTTGTTCGCCGCAGAACCACTTGGAATCGCTGGTCAAAGGCGTTTATGAAGCGGTTGGCACCCCCCACTTCGTGGGATGCACCACCGACGGCGAGATTTCCAGCAACGGGTTTAGCACCGGGTCCGCGGTTCTGGGAGGCGTTGCGTCCGATCAAATCCACTTTGAAGTGGTTGATGTCCCTAGCATCAGCCGGGACGGTGAACGGGCCGGCAAACATCTGGCCACGGCCCTTCCCGATTCGGTTCGCTGTATTCAGCTTTTTTCCGACGGAATCACCGGAAATGGAAGTGCCATTTTGCGGGGAATGGCCTCGGTCTTCGATAGGGATATTCCTGTTTCGGGCGGCACTTCAGGCGATGCAGGTCAATTTCTCAAAACCTGGCAGTTCCATCGGGGTCGCGTTCTCTCCGATGCTGCTGTGGCCATCGGTTTTTTGGGTGATTTCAAATTGGGCACCGGGGTGCGGAGCGGGTGGTCGCCCATCGGGCTCCCCAAGAAAGTGACGCGCGCTTCGGGGAACATCCTCTATGAACTCAATGGTGAATCGGCGCTTCACGTATACGAGCGGTTTCTTGGAAAGCATGCGGAGAAATTGCCGGCCGTGGGCGTCGAATATCCGTTGGGGCTCATCGGGCAATTCGATGGCCTCGACGGAAATGACCATCTGCTGCTGCGTGCGACCATGTCGGTAAACCGGGAGGAGGGATCGATCCGATTTGCGGGGGAAGTCCCCGAAGGCGCGATGGTCTATCTGACTTGCGGGGACAAAACATCCATCCTGGATGCCACAGAAGAAGCGGCTCGCATGGCTATCGAAGACTTGGGAGAAACCACGAAACCGTCACTGGTTTTTTTCTACTCCTGCATGGCCAGAAAAACCCTCTTGGGATTGCGAATCAAGGAGGAAATCGACCGGGTGCGATCTCAAATCGACCCGTCCGTTCCCATGATTGGGTTTTACACCTACGGCGAATACTGCCGTGTCGGGTGCAATGGCCCGAGCCTGCTTCATAACGAAACCGCCACCCTATCCGTTATCGGGATCTAAGACGTGAAGCGCACCAGAATGCACTTGCAGCAAATCACTGATCTGAAGGAACTGCTCGAGGTGTCCGAGCGCAAAGCCGACATCTTGACCAACTTGCTCAAGGAAGCCGGTTCGGAATACGAGCAGACATTGAAAAAAATTCAGGTGTCCGAGGCCAATTTCAGGGCTATTTTCGAACATGCCCCCGAGGCCATCTACATCATCGATATCGATACCCTTCAGATTCTTGATTGCAATCCCTTC
The DNA here is from genome assembly GCA_942491115.1 of uncultured Desulfobacteraceae bacterium. Classification (GTDB taxonomy): domain Bacteria; phylum Desulfobacterota; class Desulfobacteria; order Desulfobacterales; family UBA5852; genus CALNZV01. The sequence continues at coordinate 173,740 of CALNZV010000008.1, read as the reverse complement.
ATCCAGAGATGGCTCGGATACGCGCGCAGGGAACTACTGTCCATGCGGTTGGGGGAAATACTCGCGCCGGGTGCCGAAAATGTTCGTGAAAATATACAAAAGGCCGTTCAGGAGGGATCGGTTTACGTCCAAGAACGCCGATTTATTAAAAAAGACGGTACGCTCGTCGAGGCCGAAGTCACCGGCACCACATTGGATTATGAGGGCAAAAATTGCTTTGTGGCCCTCATCCGGGATATTACCGAGCGGAAGCAGATCGAGGCCCTGTCACGGTACAAAGAGCTTTTCGAGAGTGTGAGCGACGTGGTGTTCATCAATGACGGGCAAGGACGGTTTCTGGAGGTCAATGACGTGGCCTGTCGTTGTCTGGGGTACGGGAGAGAGCAGTTATTAACCCTCACTTTGAGGGATTTAACCTGCCCATGCCCGGAGTGCCAAACCGTTCTGACGGACATGAGCCGTCAGATCGGTAGCGGTCGGTCTCACCAATTTGAACTCAGCCTCATTACCGGCAAGGGCGTGTCCATCCCCTTCGAGTTTCAAGGGAGGATCATCTCCTACCGGTCCAGAACCGCTTTTTTGAGTGTTGCGCGGGATTTGAGTCTGCGAAAGAAACTCCAAGAGACAGTGATCAAAACGGAACGGCTTTCCGCCGTTGGCGAAATGGCCAGTGGCGTGGCCCATAATTTCAACAATCTGCTTCAAATGATCATGGCAGGGGCCGAAGTGGCGAGAACCAAGCTTGCAGACGGAAAGATCCGGGATTGTCAGGAGGCCATTCAAAATATCATCAATGCCTCCCAAAGAGGGGCGGGCGTGGTTCGGCGGATCAAGGATTTTACCCTTGCTACTCCCGATGGTAAGGGCGAGGGTGCCGTCTTCGATCTGGAAGGCTTGGTTGAAGAAGCGGTCGAGTTGACCCGTCCCCTATGGAACCCCCCATCCTCGCCCCGGAAATATCATCTCAATGTCCTCAAAAACGGCCAATGTCACATCCAAGGAAAATCCTCCGAAATATACGAGGTGCTCGTCAACTTGATAAAAAATGCGCTGGAGGCCATGCCCAACGGCGGTGTCCTGACCCTGTGGACGTATTCGCGGGATGAGATCGTTTTTCTGAGAATTGCGGATACCGGTCATGGCATTTCCGAGGAACACTTTCAACGCATCTTTGAGCCATTTTTCACGACCAAAGGCGCCCAGAGCAGCGGCTTGGGGTTGTCATCCTGCTATGGTATCGTGAAAAAGCACCACGGAGAGATTCAGGTGGAGAGCATTCCGGGCGAGGGCACCGAATTCATACTTACCTTCCCCAAATCCCTGCCCATACAGGTTGCCGAGACGACGGCGGGAAGTGCTGTCGGGAAACAGACGTCCATTCGGTTTTTGTTGATTGATGATGAAGTGAATATTTTAAAGGCGCTGGAAATGTTTTTTGAGGATACTGAAATTGATATCGCTACCGCCAAAACGGCCCAGGAAGGCCTGAAGGCCATAGAAGCGGATCGGTTTGATGTCATCCTATGTGACTTCGGCATGAATGACATGAATGGATTGGAAGTCGGTAAATGGGTGGACCAACATTGCCGTCGCCAAGGCGTTTCCAAGACCCCGTTTCTGCTCTACACCGGCTTGGACAAAGAACTCGATGCGGTCAAACTCAGAGAATCCGGTATTGACCGTGTCATCAACAAACCGACGTCCTGCCAAGACCTTGCGCATATCATCAGGGAAATGGTCACGCTGAAGTCATAGGGACTTGGCCGGCTATACCCCCCTGTCCCCGACAGTTCATCATCAAGGCCCTTCCATTGCCAGGGGCGGACTTGCCGAAAGATCGAATCGTTTGGGTGTTCCGTGAATCCCGAGGGATAGGATCGACTCCAAAATTGGCCCACCCGTTCGAATACGATCATTGCCCCAGGGGGGTTCCAGCGCCAGGGATCTCCATGAAACCCTCAGGAATTGTCGATTTCAACCCATTCCCGGGATGCCTGAACGGCCGCATGTCGTAACCCCTCGGGGAAAAGTGCCTCATGAAACGGTCTTATAAACCCCTGACCCCAGGCTGCTGGGGCGACTTCGTTTCCCTGTTCGGCGAACGGGGCGCCTGCGGCGGATGCTGGTGCATGCTCTGGCGCCTTGAGCGCAAACGGTTCGAATCCCAGAAGGGAGAAGGCAACCGGCGCGCCATGAAGGCCATTGTCGACTCGGGAGAAATCCCCGGCATCCTTGCCTACCACGGCGGCAAGGCCGTCGGCTGGTGCGCCGTCTCACCGAGAACGTCCTACAGCGCTCTGTCGCGATCACGCATCCTAAGGCCAGTGGACGATCGCGAGGTCTGGTCGATCGCCTGTCTCTTTATCGAAAAGTCCCACAGAAAAAAGGGGGTGTCTGCCCCACTGCTGGCCGCCGCCGCCGCATTCGCGGCATCCCGGGGAGCGGAATGCGTCGAGGGCTATCCGGTGGAGCCGAGACCCGACAAACCCATGCCCCCGGCATTCGCGTGGACGGGGATCTCCACGGCATTCCTCCGCGCCGGCTTTAGGGAGGTGGCCAGGCGGTCGCCCACCCGTCCTATCATGAGGCTGGAGACGGTGGGTGTGGCGCGCGGGGGCAAGGTGGGTAGTCGATAGATGCGCGTCTCCCAGGGGGCCTGCCCATAGGGCGACGGCATCCGTGGCGGCTAATTGCAAAAGGGCCAGATGGGGCAGAGCACTCGTAGCGCTGACGCCAGGTTCTCTTCTCCGAGGATCCGGTATCGGCCGAAATCGTCTTCGGCGTTGCGCTCAACTTCGTAGATCATGGTATCGATGATGGTTCTGAAATTACTGGCCGCCTGGTTGGCCCGGGTTCGCTGGAGTTTTTCGGGAAGGGCCTGAATGAGCAAGGCGGCTTTTTGAACGGCGTTGTTGAAGCCAAAGGTAGCCCCCGATCCCAACTGGTAGCCCTTTACGGCCAAAAAGGTGTTGATGTGCCCCCAGAGTTCGATTTCTCTCGCTTCGATTTTAAGGTTCGGCGGCAGATCTTTCCATTCCGATTCCTCCAGGAATTTCGGAAAAGGATCACCAAATCCAACCGAAGGAATGGCGGCAAAAAAAATGAGAACGGTCCCGATGATGGCGGCTGAGGGCCATGCTTTGGTCATGGGAAGAATATCCGACCGACTGGTATCTTGTTACCATAAATCTCATCGTGGCCACGGGCCAGGTCAATCACCGACGATGGCAACAACCCTTTTGCCTTCGAGGCACTTTTAACTGTCAAACCTATTATCGGTCGATCGGATCCTTTTATGGAGCCCACTTGACGGGGGATGCACATACCCTTGCAGCCGGCGCAGTCGTCCAATCGGTTCTTGACCGGACTGAAAATCGATCACATTGGCGATATCTGCCGGCTGCCCTCGGCTATCGTTTCAATAGTGCCGTCAATACCAACCCCGGGCAGCTTACCCATTCCACTGAGATCTTGCTTTTTTCAAGAAAGTAACCCCAGCCTGCCAAGACACCAGGACTTCTGGCATTCGCTGACAGTCCGCAACGGGGGTATGGACGGACCGATCGTCGGCAAACGGTGCCCTGGGAGATGAATCCGCCGGCAGTGAGCCGGGCCACTCGGCGTGGTGAAACCCATAGGGCAGAAATGTCGGCACCACTGCTTGATGATGGCAACACATCACCGCCGGTGAGATATCTAAAAAAAAATTTTGAAAAAGGACCAATATTGTATTCGGTTATCTATAAAGCTCCTCCGGCAATCATTCAATTGTTAACGGTGACATTTGATCGAAGACGTCGCCATTTTGTTTTCAGAAAAAGGTCATTTTTCAGAAGGTAAACCCATGGATACATCGGTCTTCTGTAGTGATGAATTTCGATCGATGCCAATGCATTCATGGCCTGGGAACAAACCAATCTGAATGGATGATCCGTTCGATCATAATTGATGGGTCGGCAGTGTAATCGCTAATTGAACGCTCGTCTTTATCGATAGGGAAAGGGTTTTGCAGGAGACTCTCGGGGCACTACCAGGCACTGAAAAGTTATTGAGCGCCGGGCTTCATCAAAATAGAAGAGGAGTGACTATACTATATTGCCCTGTTTGGATGAATCCCCATGAATCCTTTGGAGCTTGCAAAATGATAGTCTTTTTAGCCTCACAGAAATCAATTTCATCATAACCAGATACGTATAGCCACAATAATTGCAGCAGTACCGCCTTGTGCCTGGAAGCAATGTCATCCAGGATCTACGGGCAATTCTGGTTCTGTAAGGTAGCGAACATGACGGGCATTTGGTGCCAAAGGCAATGGGAGTCACTGGGTAGCCCTCTCAGCTTTCAGAAATTCTCAGGTCTTCGGTTATTTTAGCTTTTCCGCGGCTGGCGTTGGATTTGATTCCTCCCTAAAGCGTTTGAAATGCCATTTCGATCAACCGGCACGTTGCCTCAAATTGAGTGCTGAGCCTCTTTTAGAACCGGCGCCAACATCCTCTACCGGCGACGAATGTCAACATGGGGTTGTCACTTGGCATATGAACCCATAACCATATCGGGAAATGGCATGGAAACCTTTATTGATAGTTCTGTGGTGATTAACACAAAGGAATTGATGACGGCATACGGTCTCGAAAAAACCCTAGTCGTCACAACCGGTCACAAGATGGTCGCAACCAAGAAAAAAGGGGTCACGGCCTGAACCGTAACCCCTCGATATATTTGGTGGGCGGTACTGGGATTGAACCAGTGACTTCTACCGTGTGAAGGTAGCACTCTCCCGCTGAGTTAACCGCCCGATTGTTTAGACGTCGACCATCTCCTTGAGCTGTTTTCCAACCTTGAAGAAAGGCAGTTTCTTGGAAGAAACCTTTATTTTTTCTCCCGTTTTTGGGTTCCGACCCGTATAGGCCTTGTACTGATTGACGCTGAAGCTGCCAAAGCCTCTGATTTCGACCCGGCCACCGTTGCATAGTGAGTCTTCTATGGCTTGAAAAAAAAGGGTGACGACCTGCTCGGCTTCTTTACGGCTGAGATTGGCCCGATCTTTCAGGGCTTCCATCAGGTCAGATCGATTCATGGAGTCTCCTTCAGTCTTCAAGTTCCAAAAAAGCCGGAGGGTTAGCTGATCAAATAAAGACAAGACATATCCACAATGGCAGGTTCAAGTCAAGCTAAATTTTCTCTCCATTATCTTCTTTTCCAGGCTCAAGTTTTGCATCGATTGAGTCCGTGGACTCAGAATTCCCTAATGTCGGTGACGAACCAGTAATATCGGAGCTGTCTCCCTCAATCATCACTCGCTCTTCTTTGGGTTCGAGGGGATCTTCGGGTGATGGGTCAGGCGGCATTGCCTCTCGACGGCGGTCGAGATCCAGAGGGTCGGTGAGATCAGACGCTGGGAATGTGGGCCTCGTGGGAGCGGGGAGGGGTCCGGAGTTCTCGACATCGTCCGGGAAAGACGACGCTTCCGCATTTTTGGCGGCGGGTATTTTGGAGGATTCAGCCCCGTCGTCCGGATTCAAGGCGTCGGTTCCATTTGCTTCCGGATTCGATCCCACCTCGTATCCTGGTTTTATGTGATGAAGGCGTTCTCTGTCTCCCCCCTCGCGAGGGCGGGCCGACATGGATTCCGCTCCGGAGCTTTCGGTTCCCAGAGGCAATGTTTTCTGCTCCTGGGCCGCCGGTTCGTCGGCCGCACCCAGGGCTTCGATTTCCTTCAGGGTGGGAAGGTCCCTGATATCCCTGAGGTCGAACAATTCAAGGAACCGTTTGGTGGTGGCATAGATCATCGGCCGGCCGGGGATGTCTTTTCGGCCCAAAACGCGGGCAAGCTTTTTTTCCAGCAGCATCCGCAGGACGCCCCCGCTGTCCACGCCCCTGATGTGCTCGATGTCTGCCCGGATAATGGGCTGTTTGTAAGCAATGATCGCCAATGTTTCCAGTGCGGCACGGCTGAGTTTCACCGGACTGGGTTTGACCAGTTCCTGGATCCACTCCGCGTACTGGGGCCGTGTCCGCAATTGGTAACCGCCTGCTATGTTTTTGAGGAAAAATCCGCCACCCCTTGCCTCGTATTCCTTTGAAAGGCGGTTCAGGGCCTCGACGATGTCGGTCTTTTCCGCCGAGGAAACCACGTCTTTGATTCGTTCCACGGTCAGTGGCTCTTCGGTTACAAAGAGCAGACACTCGATAATGGCCGTTAAGTCTTCCATTACTGGTAGAAAAACCGGATAATTCCGGATTGGGTGTGTTGGGTAAAGGTGAGTAATTGGAGTTTCACCATTTCTAAAACCGCCAGAAAAGTGACGATGACGTCCACCTTCCTGGCATCGGTATCAAAGAGTTCCGTAAAGGTCAGGGAACCTCGTTTTTCGAAAAGATCCACCAGTTGATTCAGCCGGTCTTGTACCGACAGATGCTCCGATTCCAATTCGATCAGATGTTCCCCATCGGCGTTGTCGAGGATCCTTTTGAATGCGTCGATCAGTTCAAAGAGCCCGACACGGATTTCACGATCTTCGAATTCGACCCTATCGCCCTCCTCAAGGGCAGGTCGGATGAATGTGTGCTCTCCCAGCATATGGCGCCGGCCGAGTGAGTCGGCCGCGGATTTGATCTGCAGGTATTCCAGAAGTGGGCGAGCGATTTCGTCACGGGGGTCCTCGTATTCATCGCCGTCCTCATAGGCCGGCAGGAGCATCCGTGATTTGATCTGAATCAGGGTGGCGGCCATGACGAGGAAATCCCCTGCCACATCGATATTCATGGACTCCATCCATTCCAGATACCCCAAATACCGCTCGGTGATGAAGGCGATGGGGATATCGTAGATGTCCAATTCATTCTTGCGAATGAGATGGATGAGGAGATCCATGGGGCCCTCGAAAACGTTCTCGAGCCTGACCCTGTAACCATCGGTATCGACGATGGCTTCGTCTGAGGAAATGGCGGCTTGCCGCTCGCTCTGGATGTCAGAATGGACCATCGCTGTCCTCCCCTGTCATACGCCGACGGATTGGACGCCGATGGCTTGCCGAATGTCGCGGAGGAAGGGGCGGCTGATCTCTCTAGCACGCTCTGCGCCCTGAATGAGGCATTTTTCGATGTCATCTGGGTGTTGAACGAGATCGTCAAATCGCCGCCGAGGCTCGGCTAAAGTGTCGTTGATCAATTCGAAGAGGGTCTGTTTCATTTCTCCCCAAGAGATCCCATCGGCGTATCGCTTACCCATGTCGGTCACTGCCTCTGGGGATGCGAACGCCTGGAACATTTCAAAAAGGGTGCATCCGTCGGGATCTTTGGGTTCATCCGGCCCCTGGGAGTTGGTTTTGATCTTCATGATGAGTTTGCGGAGTTTTTTCTCGGTAACAAACAGGGGGATGGTATTATTGTAGCTCTTGCTCATCTTTCTGCCGTCCAGACCGGAGAGCACAGCGGTCTTCTCGTCCGTGACCGCCTCCGGCAGAACAAAGGTCTCACCGAACACGTGGTTGAAACGCTGGGCAATGTCTCTTGCCATTTCGATGTGCTGAATCTGGTCTTTACCAACGGGGATTTTTGTGGCCTTAAACATGAGAATGTCAGCTGCCATTAGAATTGGGTAGCTGTATAGGCCCATGGTAATGCCTTTGTCAGGATCGCCGGAACGGTCGTCCTCGTTTTCCTGGACTGCCGCCTTGTATGCATGGGCTCTGTTCATCAGTCCCTTGGCGGTTACGCAGGTCAGTATCCAGGTGAGCTCGGGAATTTCGGGGATGTCTGTCTGCCGGTAAAAGACCGATGTTTCGGTATCGAGCCCTAAAGCGAGCCATGCCGCTGCCACCTCCAATGTCGATCGGCCCATGGCTTCGGGGGCTTGGCATTTGATTAGCGCGTGGTAGTCCGCCAGGAAATAGAAGGATGCTGAATCGGGGTCCCGGCTGGCCGCGATGGCCGGCCGGATGGCTCCCACATAGTTGCCGATATGGGGCGTACCTGTTGTCGTGATACCGGTGAGGATGATTTGGTTATCCATGGGCTTCCTATGGGATGATTTCTGAGTTCGATTCTATTTTTTTGGCTGCTGCCTGATGCCCATTTTCTCTTTGACGAAGGCCAGCTCGTCTCTGCGGTTTTCGAGTTTGCCATTGAGCTTCATATCGCGTACCGCATCCAGAATTTCCCTGTAGATCGGTCCTGGAGAAAGTCCCAACGATTTTAGCTCATTGCCGGAAATTTCAGGTGCCACATGCCTCAATTGCAGGCAGAAGCGTGAGATAGAGCGACGAACGGCTTCCGATTTGGTGATCGCCATCATGAAAAGAAGGACTTCTGTCCGGAAACCTTTCAGGGTGTGAAACAGGGCGCTATTGACTTTGGGAATCCGATTTTCGAGTCGGAAAAGAGAGCGCTCGGCCTCCAGGCGCTCTTTGCAGAAGATCGCCAGCAATCGCGGGGTCAGTTCCAACCGTTTGCCGATATCGATGGCTGTCTCACGGTCCATTCCATGGAGAAGCCCCATGAAATAAACGGCCCACTTCATATAGGAATCCTCCAGAAAAAGCAAATCATACCAGGCGACCACCTTGCGGGTCGAGTTGAAGCGGTCCTCGAGGGGTGTATTCCATTTAATGGCTGGATGAATTGCCTTCAGCAGATCGAAGTCGTTCAGGCGCCCCATGGTGGGGGTGGGATTGTCCTCGGATAGAATGTGCTTGATTTCGGCGAGAATCCGACGACCGCTCAACCGGTTGAAAAAATCCATATCGACGGCGTTTTGGATGAGTTTCCTGGTGAGCTTTCCGATGGAAAACCCGAACCGCTGCTCGAATCGAATGGCCCTGAAAGCACGGGTCGGGTCCTCTACGAGACTCAGGTTGTGCAACACTCGGATATGCTTCTCCTTGATATCCTTGAAGGCGGAGAAAAAATCGATCAGGGTACCGAATCGGCCCGGATTCAATTGAATGGCAAGGGTATTGATGGTGAAATCACGCCTGAAAAGATCCAGCTTGATAGAACTCATCTCCACGGTCGGCAGGGCGGCAGGGAACTGGTAGTACTCCATCCGTGCCGATGCCACATCGACCTTGTCACCGTTTGGGAAGGTGATGACGGCGGTGCCGAATTTCGCGTGGCTGTGAACCCGAGCGCTCACTTTTTCACTGTAGGATCGAGCGAATCGGATGCCATCGCCCTCAATGACGATATCCATGTCTTCCGTAGGCCGATATAGGTAAAGATCACGGACAAATCCCCCGACAACATAGGCCCCCCATCCGAATGAGTCGGCGGTTTGCCCAATGTCCGATAAAATGTCAATGACCCTTTCCGAGAGTCTCTCCTCCATGAACTTTCGAATCGTCCGTGTACGGGCATGAATCGGATGGTTCTCGGTCGGTATCGATCGATCCTTGGATGCACTCTGACGTCGGACGAGGAGATTCAAGAGGTCGGTACGGGTGATGACGCCCTTGATAGCACTTCCCTCCATTACCGGAAGGATGCGCTGTTTGTTCTCGATGATTTTTTCCTGGATTTCATCGATATTGGCCTCCATGCCTACCGTGGCGTACTCCGTGTTCGTGTATTCACCGACGCCGACGTCTCCCAAGTCATGATAGAGGGCTTTTTCAATGACCTGACGCGTAATGTAGCCGATCAGTTCCTGGCGCTCGTTATTGTTTTGCTGAACCATCAGTGCATTAATGTTGTAGCGGGTGAGCAGCTGGGCTGCCGACTTGCAGGTGGAATGGATATCCACGACGATCGGGGGGGCGGACATCAGCTCGGCAGCATGACGTTTGGAGCGCACTGACCGGTAGAGGATATCAATGAGATCATGCTCCGTTTGGGCAAGGGTTCGGTGTTTTACCGTAGCCGCGGCCGCATAGGGGTGGCCTCCCCCACCGAATGGGGATAAAATGGCACTTGCATCCACTTCCGGCACGCGGCTTCTCCCCACGATGTAAACTTTGTTATGCATCCGTGCGATGGCAAAGACCGCATCCAGATCCTCCATACGGATCATTTTGTGAACCAGAAGGGCGAAATCGGGCATGTAGTTATCCGTGGTGACGCTGGTCACCACCACGTCGATACCGTTGATGGGATGTCGGACGGAAGCCTCGAACATATCGTTGAGGAGACCGATTTGGCCCGGTGTAAGCTCTCGGCTGATCAGGCTGGATATGGTATTGAGATTGGCCCCCTTGGAGAGAAGGAAGGCGGCGGTTTCGAGATCCCTGTCGGTGGTCGAGGGAAAGGTGAACGAGCCCGTATCCTCATAAATGCCGAGGCACATGATGGTCGCTTCATCCGGGCTGATTTCGATCCCTCGACGGCGAATCTCCTCGACGATCAGTGTGACATTGGCTCCGGTGAGGCCATGAACGACCGTGTCGCCGCCGATATCGTTTTCGGAAGCCGGATGATGATCGTAGATATGAACCTCCAACGGATCCAAATCCAGCAGATCCCCGAGGGCGCCGATTCGGCTTCGATGCCGCGTGTCTACTAAAACCAAGCGCTTGACCGACTTGAAGTCGATATCTCTGATATCTGCCATGTTGAATAGATACACCATCGACTGTATGAAGAAGTTCCTCAGATTTTTTTCATGGGATCCCGGGAAAACCACGACAGCCTCGGGGTAGAGCTTCTGGGCGGCCAGCATCGATGCCATGGCGTCAAAATCGGCATTGAGATGGGTGGTGATGACCGTTAATCCATTTTGGGTGGTGAGCCTTATGGCCATTTCAGATATCCCGGTACCCTAAAGATTCTATACGATCGGACGATAAGTAGACTGAAGGATCATGATAAAAACCACTTGACAAATTTCGCATATCTCTATGGATTCATCAATTGATTTCCGTTTGTTACAAGGAAAGAATAAAAAAGGTCATTCGGCAGCCCGTCCCGTCATGTCTGAAATCGTCAACTGCCAAGACCACTTGGAGTGAAGGTGATGAGGAGCCGTTCGATTCCGCTTGACGGAATGTGCCGGGATGGAAGACCGGTTTTTGGGGGGGGAACGCCACCGCCTTTGTCCCCGTTGGGTATGGGGTTTGACAACAATAATAAAAATTTACTATTTCAGGACCTTAATATTTCCTTTCGGGCGATCGGTTCGTTGACGGGAGCATGACAGGATTGCCGTCACCATCAATGGTGATGGCACTGGAATCGCGTCAACCACCGAGCGGTCGGCTTTAGAGGGAAACCGCCGCAGAAACGGAAGAAACAGCTTGGTTTAGCCTCGAATCGAATCAAGGAGGACATATCAATGCCGGCCTATATCTGGACGGGAAAGAACCGAAAAGGGGAAGTACAGAAAGGAGAAATGGAGGCCTCCAGCGAAGACGCTGTGAAAAACAACCTTTCCCGAATGCGCATTTCCCCTTCGAAGATCAAGAAAAAGCCCAAAGACCTCTTTGAGGATGTCTCGTTTCTTCAGCCGGGTATTAGGCAACGGGACATCATTCTGTTCTGCAGGCAGTTCTCAACCATGATCGATGCGGGACTGCCCATTATTCAGTGTCTGGATATTCTGCACGCTCAGCAGGAAAACAAAACCTTCAAAAAGATGCTCAAAGAGGTCAAGGACAATGTGGAAAGCGGTTCCACACTTGCTGAAGCATTGAAGAAATACCCCAAGCAGTTCGACGATCTCTTTGTCAATATGGTCCATGCCGGTGAAACCGGCGGTGTGCTCGATACCATCCTACGTCGACTGTCCAACTACATGGAAAAGGCGGCCAAGCTCAAGTCAAAGGTCAAGGGCGCCATGACCTACCCCATCGTGACCATTGCCATTGCGATTGTCGTCCTAGTTGTCATTTTGGTCTTCGTCATCCCCGTATTCCAGGATATGTTTGCCAGCTTCGGTTCCGATCTGCCCGGGCCCACAAAGATGGTCATCTCCATGAGCGATTTTATGAAGAACAATTTCCTGTATATCATTATTGCCTCCGTTTTGTTTGGTGTGTCCTTTTCACGGGCATACAAAACCGACAAGGGCCGCGGCGTTATCGACAAAGGCGCTCTTCGACTGCCTATATTCGGCGATCTCATCCGAAAGGTCGCGGTGGCAAAGTTTACCCGCACCATGGGAACGATGCTCTCCAGCGGCGTGGCTATTCTGGAGGCACTCGACATTGTGGGCAAAACAGCCGGAAACAGAACCATCGAGAATGCGATCTATGACTGCCGGCAGGGAATCGCCGAAGGTCGCACCATGGCCGATCCATTGGCCGAAAGCGGGGTCTTCCCGTCGATGGTGGTTCAGATGATTTCCGTGGGGGAAGCCACCGGCGCATTGGACGCGATGCTTGGGAAAATCGCTGATTTCTATGACGAAGAAGTCGATCAATCCGTCGAGAATCTGACGTCTCTCATCGAGCCGTTCATGCTGGTGTTTTTGGGTGTGACGATCGGCGGCTTGGTCGTCGCCATGTATCTACCGATATTCAAGATGGCCGGCAACATTACTTAGCCATTGTTGACTCTTCCTCTTATTCTGCCCAACTTTCCCCGATCGCCATGTTTTAGGGGGGAAGTTGGGTGTTGTCTTTTTTGACCCTTGAGCCAAACGCTTCCATGTATTCATCAGCCAACACACACGACATCGAACTGAGGCCGAAGCTCAAATGGCTTATTACCTCCCGTCTCGCCTTCTCCACGCTCCTATTCGGCTCGACGGTCCTTTTGCACCTGTCCAAGTCCCAGGATTACGCCAGTGGTCCATTGGTTCTCCTTTATGGAATTATCGGTGCTATCTATTTGCTGTCGGTTATATTCGCCGTCATGCTGCGAACCTTGAGCCGAGTGGAGGTGCAAGCGTATATCCAAATCAGCATCGACACCCTCATCGTTTCCCTGATCGTCTTTATTACCGGCAGTTACGCAAGCATCTTCGTATTTCTCTATCCCCTGGTCATTATCTATACCAGCATGCTGGTATACCGTTACGGCAGTTTTTTGATGGCAGCCGTTTGCGGCGTGGAGTATTCCCTGCTAGTCGGTCTCGAGTACATCGGGGTCCTCTCTCCCATAGCGCTTTCTGAGGCCAAAGCGGCCTCACTTTACCCTCTCGATTCGGTTATCTACCGGGTTTTGATCACTGTTGGGGCGTGCTTCGCGGTGGCCTTTTTAAGCAGTATCCTTGCGGAACAGGCCAGGAAGACCCGTCAGGAACTCAGGGTAATGGAGGAGCAGATCCGGCGTGTGGAAAAAATGGCGGCCGTCGGCGAGATGGGCGCCGGTCTGGCCCATGAAATAAAGAACCCGCTGGCGTCGATCACCGGGGCCATCCAGTTGCTACGGGATGAAATGGCCTATGATCCCGGAATCGACAAGTTGATGCAGATTATTCTGAGAGAGGCAGACCGGTTGAGCACCCTGGTCAGTAACTTTTTGCTGTTCGCCCGGCCCCCGTCCGGCAGACGGGAGCCGCTTCAACTGGACTCCGCCATACCCGACACCATCTCTCTGTTTGAAAAAAACAAAAAATGCCAGGATCATATCCGGATCCATTACACTGGCGATCTAAACCTTTGGCTGGAAATGGATCCCGATCATTTTCGGCAGATCCTGTGGAATTTATTGGTGAATGCCGCCGAAGCCATCACCGATAAAGGGACGATAGGCATCCACCAGTCCGGTGGGAGGGACCATCAGGTGCGCATCCGAATTTCCGACAGTGGATGCGGCATGGATAGTGACACTCAACGAACGGTCTTCGATCCCTTTTTTACCACCAAGGCCAGTGGAACCGGCTTGGGGTTATCCATCGTTCACCGAATCGTGGAATCTTATGGCGGTCAGTTGGAACTCAACAGCGAGCCCGGTAAAGGAACGGATTTTGTTATCAAATTAAGAGGTATCCCCAGCCCGGGTGGGCTTGACACCAATCGTTAAATCGATTAGTAAACACAAGTTATCCCATTCATCTGGAAGGTGTTTTCTTTTCAGGGAATGGGCTTTTTTATAACAATAGTCTTGAGGTGTTACCGGGTACGACCACCATGAACGCATCAATAGAAACCGCAACGGATCTGGTGTCGAAGCGACGGGAAAAGTCATCTGAACTCAAAGATCGCCGCATCGCCCTATATCCCAACCATTTCAAGGTGACCCACACCATCGCAGACATCCGGCGCCTCATTGAGAACGATCCCGATGGCCTCGCGGATTCGCAGACAGGGTTTCGTTGCGCCGGACGGATGATGGCCGTGAACCGGTTTGGGAAATCCACCTTCATTCGTTTCAGAGATCGCACCGGTCAGTTGCAGGCTTACGTTCGAAAAGACAAGGTCGGCGATGAGTCCTACGACCTGTTTAAGCGCTTTGACATCGGGGACTTCATCGGGTTGGCCGGCTCTTTATTCCAGACGCGGACCGGCGAGTGGACCCTATTGGTCGATACCATTGAATTGCTGAGCAAGTCGATCAGACCGCTGCCGGAAAAATTTCACGGACTCAAGGATCCGGAAAAACGGTATCGGCAACGGTATGTCGACCTCATCATGAATCCCGACGTCCGCGACATTTTTTTGCGCCGGTCCCAAGTGATACAGTCGCTGCGTGCATTTCTTTTAGGCAGGGACTACCTGGAAGTCGAGACTCCGATGATGCAGCCTATCCCGGGAGGCGCGGAGGCAGAGCCCTTTGTGACCTATCACAATGCGTTGGATATGAACCTGTTTTTGAGGATCGCTCCCGAACTCTACCTCAAGCGACTGGTGGTCGGGGGATTCGAACGCGTCTTCGAGATCAACCGGAATTTCAGGAACGAAGGCATATCCACCCAGCACAATCCCGAATTCACCATGCTCGAGTTCTACGAAGCATACGCTACCTTTGAGGACCTGATGGATATGACCGAGGTCATGGTGGGCCACGTGGCATCGGAAGTGACAGGCTCCGCCCACATTGCCTACCAGGGGCAAGAGATCGATCTGTCGCCCGGCTGGAAGCGTTTGTCACTAACCGATGCCTTGGAACAGATCGGCGGTATTGACCGATCCCTTTTGTCAAATCGGGAAGGGCTGATAACATTCGCCGAAGACAAAGGGATTCCCCTGAAGAAGAAAGGGCGATTGGGTAAAGTCATTACCAAGCTTTTCGATGTGCTGGTGGAACCCCATCTGATTCAGCCCACCTTCATCACGGATTATCCCGTCGAAGTCTCTCCACTGTCCAGGCGCAATGATCAACGGCCTGATGTTACCGAGCGGTTCGAACTTTTTATCGCAGGTAGGGAAATCGCTAATGGTTTCTCAGAGTTGAACGACCCAGAAGATCAGAAAGAGCGGTTTTTACAGCAGGTGGCGGACCGGGATGCCGGGGACAAAGAGGCCCACTTCATGGATGAGGACTACATTGAGGCATTGGAATACGGAATGCCACCGACCGCAGGGGAGGGTATCGGTATCGATCGATTGGTCATGCTCCTGACCGATGCAGCCTCCATTCGCGAGGTTATTTTTTTCCCCCATATGAAACCCGCCGGAAAGGGATAGAAAACAGCCCCTGACGCAAGGGGGCCGGTTTCCTAAACATCTCTGATGGGATTTGAGCTTTTCATAGGCAGCCGATATCTCAAGGCCAAGCAAAAACAGGCCTTCATTTCACTGATTACGATTCTTTCGACGGCGGGTGTCACCGTCGGTGTCATGGCCTTGATCGTGGTGATTGCCGTCATGGCAGGAGCCCAAAACGAGTTCCGTGCCAGAATTTTAGGGGTGGAAGCTCATGCTGTTCTCACCCGTTACGGCGGGGTGCTGGCCAATCATGAGTCCTTGATTGCAGACATTCAGCCAACGGAAGGCGTAGTATCCGCTTATCCGTTTACCCAGTCTCAGATCATGCTGAGGTCGGCGGGCGGTGTTTCCGGCGCCATACTTAAAGGGATCGTCGCCGAAGCGGTCTCTGACGCTGCCGGTGCCGACGGGCAGGCTGCTTTGTCGCCCCTTTTTGCAGGCGGTGACAGCGACCCTCCTTCGTCAAAACCACCAGGAATCGTTCTCGGCGAGGAACTGGCCAGACGGTTGGGGGTTCGTTCGGGGGACGTCGTCTACGTGATCACGCCCCAGGGAATGCTATCACCGGTGGGTCACGTTCCGTCGTTGAAGCGGTTGATCGTCAAAGGGTTTTTCAAGTCCGGAATGTACCAGTACGACCAAGCCTATGCGTTTGTCAGCCTGAAGGATGCCCAAGGGATCATGCGGATGGGCGACAGCGTCTCGGGCATCGAAATCCGGGTAGACGACATCTATCGGGCCGATGACATCGCTCGAACCATCGAAGGTCACATCGGGTTTCCCTATGTGATTCAGGACTGGATGCGAAGAAATGAGCACCTGTTTTCAGCCTTGAAGCTGGAAAAAACGGCGATGTTCATCATTCTGACCCTGATCGTCCTTGTGGCAGCATTCAACATCGCCAGTACACTCATCATGATGGTCATGGAAAAAACTAAGGATATCGCAATATTAAAAGCTATGGGCGCATCCAATGCAAGTATCCGCAGGATCTTTGTTTACAAAGGAATGGTGATCGGAACTCTAGGGACCTCCCTTGGGGTTATCCTGGGCTCTCTGATTTGTGAGCTCCTCAAACGCTACAAGTTCATTGAACTCCCCGGTGATGTGTACTACTTCACAGCCTTGCCCGTTCAGCTTCAACTGACGGATGTACTGGTCATTGCGGGGGCATCCCTATTGATCTGCTTTCTGGCAACCTTGTATCCCGCTGGACAGGCGTCCAAACTGAATCCGGTGGAGGCCATTCGATATGGCTGAAATGAGCAGCCGGCCCCTTCTGTCTGTTCGACAGCTGTGCAAATGTTACACGGACCGTGGCGGGGGCAAGATCGATATCCTCAAGGGGGTTGCCTTCGATCTCAATGCCGGGGACACCTTATCGGTTCAGGGGGCGTCCGGGATCGGAAAGTCGACGCTGCTTCATATTCTGGGAGCACTCGATTTTCCGGACAGCGGGTCGATCTGTTACGAAGATCATGATATCTTCCAGATGGGAAAAGACCAGCTGGCCAAATTCAGAAACGGGTCCATCGGCTTTGTTTTTCAATTTCACCATCTCCTACCGGAATTTTCAGCACTTGAAAATGTCATGATGCCAATGATGATTCGAGGCGACAGCAAGGCCACGGCGGGTGAGATTGCCGAAGAGGTACTTGCCAGGGTTGGTTTGAAAGATCGCCTTCGCCATCGCGTTACCGAGCTGTCGGGAGGGGAGCAGCAGCGTGTGGCCATTGCCAGAGCCATCGTGATAAACCCTTCTGTCCTGCTGGCCGATGAACCCACCGGCAATTTGGATCGAAATACCAGCCGCCAGGTCCATCGCCTGTTGATGGAACTCAACAGGGAGTTTGGCATGTCCATGATTATCGTCACTCACAATGTCGAACTTGCCGAAATGACGTCGCGGCAAGCAACCATAACCGATGGCATTCTCGTTGAACGGAATTGAGCAATAATGAAACGGTTTTGCATTTTCCTAAGCATCCTGCTGCTAACGATCGGTGTCTTTTCTATCGAAGCGCTTTATGCACAACAGAATGCGACCGTTATGGTGCTGCCGTTCGATGTCTATGCCTCGGAAGAACTGCAGTACCTGAGGGAGGAGTTGCCGAAAATCCTGGGAGACCGTCTGCAGGATTCCGGCGCTTCCATTGTGGCCCCCGAATTGGGCGCGACTGCCGGTGATGAAGTCCTCCTTCGACAGGTCGGCAGATCCGCCGGCAGCGACTACGTTATTTGGGGCAGTATCACATGGATAGGCCAGCGTTTCAGTATCGACGTCCGAATGCTCGATACCTTCGGCAATGCCCCGCCTCAGGTATTTAGCGAAGAAGGGGAGGGCATCGAGACTCTGTCCAGCAGGGTCAGTGAACTCACTCAGAGGCTCAAAGTCGACATCCTGGGTCTGGTGGTGGTGGAGGGGGTCAGGGTCGAAGGCAACGACCGGATCGAGACCGATGCCATCCAAAAAGTGATTCGGATTCAACCGGGGGATATTTTCTCCGCAAAGGCCGTTAACGAGGATCTCAAATCCGTTCATGGGCTGGGGTATTTTGACGATGTCAGGGTGGACACCATCGATGTCCCTGATGGAAAGACGCTCATTTTTCGCGTCAAGGAAAAGCCGACCATCCGGGGGATACGGGTCAAGGGAAACGATATCTATGATGACGAGGCGGTTCGGCAGAGCCTGACGGTTGGCACCGGCTCAGTCTTAAATCTGACCAATGTTCGCAGCAGCATCGAGCGAATCGAAGAACTGTATGAGGAGAAGAATTATCATAACGCCCGGATTGACTACACTGTCGAGCCCCTGGACAACAATCAGGTCAACCTTGTATTCGATATCAACGAGGGCACCAAGGTTCGCATCAAAAGCATCGAATTTGAAGGCAACGAGGCCTATTCCGACAAGAAGCTCAGAAAGATAATGGAAACCAAAGAAAAGGGCCTCTTCTCGTGGATCACCTCATCCGGTGAATTGGACGAGGAGCGTCTTGCCCAGGATGTGGTGCGCGTGCAGCAGTATTATCAATCCCAGGGATATATCAACGCCCGGGTATCGGAGCCGACCGTTGTGTTCGAAGAGGACTGGATCGACGTGACCCTCAAGGTTTCGGAAGGGGAGCGCTACCGACTGGGAAACGTCAAGATTTCCGGAGATCTCATCAAATCCGAGGAGGACCTCGAGAAACCCCTTGAAATTACGAAATCAGAATATTTCAATCGGGAGCTGCTCCAGAAAGACATTCTTTCGCTTCAGGATGTCTATGGCGACGAAGGGTTCGCCTATGCGGATGTCCGTCCGAAAATCGACCAGGACAACGTCAACCTGAAGGTCAATGTCGATTTCGCCATTGAAAAGGGTAAACTTGTCTATTTCGACGAGATCATCATCGGGGGGAACACCAAAACCAGGGACAAGGTGATCCGCCGACAGCTCAGGGTATACGAGCAGGAGCTTTTCAAGGGAAGCGAACTGAAGAATGGGATTCAACGACTTCATCGACTCGATTACTTCCAGGACATTAAAGTGAACACCGTTAGAGGGGAAAGCGATGACACGATGACCCTCAAGATCGACGTCGAGGAAAAACCCACAGGGATGGTCAGCTTCGGTGGCGGGTTCAGCAGCGTCGACAGCCTTTTCGGTGTGGTGTCCGTCGACGAGCGGAATCTGTTTGGCCGGGGGCAGCTTTTGGGGGTGAAGGCCCAGTTTGGGGGCTCCTCCACCCGATACGATGTTCGGTTCACAGAGCCCTGGCTTTTCGATATCCCTTTGTCGGGGTCGATCTCGGCCTACAAGTGGAAATACGAGTTCGACGAGTATGACAAGGACTCCATCGGCAGTGCCCTCTCTCTCGGTTACCCGGTGTTCAAACATACCCGGTTCACGGCCACCTACGAGTTGGATGTAACCGACATTGACATCACTGATCGCAAAAGGGTCTCCAGCAACATCAAAAAACTCGAGGGAGAGAACCTGAAGAGCGCCATATCCGGCCTTCTCCGGTTCGACACCACCAACGACAATTTCAATCCGACCCGGGGCCAAATCTATGCATTGACAAATGAATATGCAGGATTCGGCGGGGATATCGGCTACTACAAAGTCTCCGGAGAAACCGGCTGGTTCATTCCCTTTCTCGATTTTCTGACCGGGGTCATTAAGTTCAAGGGTGGGTATGTAACGGGTACCCAAAACGGACTGCTTCCGGACTACGAGCGGTTTTTTATCGGTGGAATCAATACCATTCGGGGGGTGGACCGTGACGACATCAACCCCCGGGAAAAAGACCGGGACAACAATTCGGCGCTCATCGGCGGCAATCGATTCGTCGTGGTCAATCTCGAGCTGGTCTTTCCGATCAGCAGAGATATCGGGCTGATGGGACTTACGTTTATGGATACCGGTGATGTCTATGACAACGGGGAGGATTTCGACCCCAGTTCATTTGTCAGAACGATCGGGGGCGGTATCCGCTGGTTTTCGCCCTTCGGGCCCCTGCGTCTCGAGTACGGTCATGTCCTCGAAAGCGGCGATACCGATGCCTCGGGTGGAAAATTCGAATTCAGTATGGGCCGGACGTTCTAACGGATCATTCTCCGACCCCATTCATCTCTGGGCGGCAGCGGATTCATTGGGGTGATCGCGTAAAGAGCCGTCTCGATTCGGTCCCGGCCTTTTTTCAGGAGAACAACCAAAGGGGGAACAATGATTCAGAAGCTTACCGCCATATGTGTTGCAATGATCCTTTCGGTTGCCGTCTCCGCGGCGGCGGCCGAGGTCAAAATCGGCGTTGTGGATTTCCAGAGCATCTTGGCGAAGTCCAAGGCCGGACAAAAAGTCGATGCGGGGCTCAAGAGTGAACGGCAGCGGATGGAAAAGGATTTCGAGGGCAAACGGACAGAGCTCGAAGAACTCAAAAAGAAACTGGAACGAGAAGCAATGGTCATGAGCCGGGAGATGCGTGAAGAAAAAGAAATCGAGTTGCGGGTGAAGTTAAAAGGCGCTCAGGACCTGGAGAAGCAATACCGACAGGAACTGATGCGCAAGGAGCAAGAGGAGGTCAAGAAAATCCAGGAAGAGGTTCTTGAAATCGTAGCGGATATCGGCAAGAAGGGGCAATATACCCTCGTGACCAGCAAACTGGGAGTGCTGTATTCCGCCGATGCGGTTGACCTCACCGACGAGGTCATCAAAGCACTGGACGCCCGTCAATAAAGGGAAAACGGATGGGCGGACTTTTCGCTCAAACCCGCGGGAGCTCTTCCCGGAAAAGGCCGGTACATTGATGGAGCGAACCCTCAAGGACCTCGCCAAATTTATCGGGGGACAGTGCATCGGAAACGAACGGCGGATGATTTCCGGTGTGAGGCCCTTCGAAACGGCCGGCCGCCGGCACATCACATTTGCCTCATCGCCCCAGTACCTGAAACGGCTTGAAAAGACCTCAGCCGGCGCAGTAATCGTTCCGGAAGGCTTCACGGACAGCTCCAAAGACCTGCTGTGGTCCGAGAACCCATACGCCGCTTTTGCCAAGATTTTTCAGCTCTACCAGAAAGCCAAGCGCCCGGCGGAAGGGATTCACGCTTCCGCTGTCGTCGGTGAGGGGTGCCGCATCGGCGAGGGGGCGGCCATCGGCCCCATGACCGTCATTGGAAACGGCGTTTCCATCGGTCCTCGGGTCGCCATTTTTGGCAGCGCCCATATCGGTGACGGCGTCGTCCTCGGGGAGGACGTTAGGATTTATCCCAATGTGACCATTTTGGATGAATGCGTGATCGGCAGCCGGGTGGTCATTCATGCGGGAAGCGTGATCGGCAGCGACGGCTTCGGTTTCGCGCCCGACGGAGAGGTCTACCACAAAATCCCCCATGTCGGCATCGTTCGTATCGATGACGACGTAGAGATCGGGGCCGCCAATACCATCGACAGGGGAACGTTTGGGGAAACCTGGATCGGTTCGGGGGTCAAGACCGACAATCTCGTCCACATCGCCCACAATGTCCGCATCGGGGACAACACCCTCCTTGTGGCCCAGGTGGGCATCTCAGGCAGCACCACCATCGGTCAGCATTCGGTGCTGGCAGGCCAGGTGGGAGTCGTCGGTCATATTCACATCGGAGACAATGTGATGGTCGGCGCCCAGTCTGGGGTCGGAAAGTCCGTGCCCGACGGTTCTGTCATTTCGGGTAGTCCGGCCATGCCCCACAAGCGGTTCTTACAGGTGCAGACCATCCTGCCGAGGCTTCCGGACCTTCGGCGCCGGCTGGCTGAACTGGAACGAAGACTGAATGCCCAGGAGCGCTCGTCATCAAAGGATTGACGCTTCTTTTGGCTCCTGCGCCCGTATCGTGTGCCTCACTGAGGCCTAACGCGTTCTGACAGCGAGGTCAGATGAATGGAGCACGTTCGTCATATTCGGGACATATTGGACTGTCTTCCCCATCGATATCCATTTGTCATGGTGGATCGCGTATTGGAGATCGAAAGCGGAAAACGCATTTTGACCCTCAAGAACGTCACCATCAACGAACCGTTCTTCCAGGGCCATTTCCCTGGAAATCCCGTCATGCCCGGTGTGCTGATATTAGAGGCCTTGGCCCAGTCGGGGGCGCTTCTGGCCTTCGACTCAATGCCCGAAGACAACCGCAATGTTCTCATTTATTTTGCCGGTGTGAGTAATGCCAAGTTTCGAAAGGTGGTCACCCCCGGAGACCAGCTGGTGATGGAAGTCCATCTGAAAAAGCTAAAATCCAAGGCCATGCTTGCCAGCGGAAAAGCCACCGTCGACGGTCAGCTCGTGACCGAGGCCGACCTCCTGGCCTCCATCGGTGAGCGAACATGATCCATCCGACCGCCATTGTCGATCCCGGCGCAGAAATTGGAAAGAATGTCCGCATCGGGCCTTACTCGATCGTCGCCGACCATGTGGTCATCGGAGACGGCACGACCATCGGGCCCCATGTCACCATCGACCCCTTCGTCACCATCGGACCCGATTGCACTATTTTCCAGTACACTTCCATCGGCGCGCTGCCCCAGGCGCTCAAGTTCGAAGGGGAGGAAACCTATGTGAAGATCGGCAGTGCAACCGTCATCCGGGAGTTTGCCACCATCAACCGGGGAACGGGTTTCGGGGGTGGCGTCACGGAAATCGGCGACAACAATCTGTTGATGGCCTATACCCACATCGCCCATGACTGCCGAACGGGGAATGGTGTTATTTTGGCCAATGTGGCCACCCTGGCCGGTCATATTACACTGGAAGACCACGTGATCATCGGTGGACTAACGGCCATCCATCAGTTTGTCCGGGTGGGCCAGCATGCCTATGTGGGGGGAAAATCGGCGGTGGTCAGAGACATCCCTCCCTATGTCCTTGCCTCTGGAGATCGGGCAAGACTCCATGGACTCAACCGGGTCGGTCTGAAGCGCCATGGGTATTCCGAGGAGACCATCAAATGCCTGAAGCGGCTGTATCGGATCGTCTTCCGTTTTGGCTTAACCCTCAACGAGGCCATTGAACGGTGCAAGGCCGAGGTGGAATTGATTCCCGAGGTTGTTCGGTTCATCGAGTTTCTTCAGTCTTCACAGAGAGGGGTCACCCGTTGATTCGTCAAAGAGGCGGCGGGGAAGTGACCGCCCGCTGCCGGCATCGCTAACGGACACCGGCATGGAATCGAATCGTATCGGATTAATTGCGGGGAACGGTCAGTTCCCCATCCTTTTTTCAAGGGCTGCTGCGAAAAGGGGCTACTCGGTGGCAGCGGTGGCTCATTTGAAGGAAACAGAGCCCGACCTTCAGCGCCATGTGGAGGCCATCGAGTGGATCCACGTGGGGCAGTTGGGCAAATTGATTCGGTTTTTCGAACACCAGGGCGTCCGGGAGGTGGCTCTGGTGGGAGGCATTGACAAATCCCGGATGTTCACCGACATAAAGCCGGATTTGACGGCCATTCGATTGCTGGCCCGAATGCGGAGCACCAACGACGATGGTCTGCTGAGCGGTGTCGCCAAGGTCTTGGAATCCCGTGGATTGATCGTCCGGCCATCGACATTTCTGGTGCCGGAACTCCTGGCAGTGAAGGGCTGCTGGACCCGCCGGAAGCCAACCCGTAAGGAATTATCGGATATTCGGTTGGGATGGCGTCTTGCCAAGGCAGTGGGTGCGCTGGATATTGGCCAGTGCGTGGTGGTGGGTCGGGGTTCTGTGCTTGCTGTGGAGGCCATCGACGGGACGGACGCCACGCTGCTTAGAGGCGGGGCTCTGGGCAGAGGGAGAGCCGTCGCGGTCAAGGTCTGCAAGCCCGGACAAGATGAACGGTTCGATGTGCCGGCCGTCGGACTCAAAACGGTTCAAACCATGATCGATGCCCACATTCGGGTACTGGCCGTTGAGGCCGGCAGGGCGATTGTCTTCGACCGGGAGGACATGGTCGATGCGGCAAACCGCCACCGCCTGACGCTTGTGGCTCTCAAGGCACCCTAAAGAAGACGATGGCCCCGGAGATCCTCTTGGAGGGGTCGCCATTGCGCCCGGAAAAGGAATGGGGAAGAATGAACACGCACATTCGGGTCGGCGTCGTTGGATGCGGCTATCTTGGGGCCTTTCATGCCGAAAAATATGCGGCGATGCCTGGCGTCGCTCTGGTTGGTGTCGTCGATACGGAGCCCGAAAGAGCCGACAGCCTTGCCAGCCGATTGGAAACGGCCTCTTTCCATACCCACAGGGATTTGATCGGAAGGGTCGACGCCGCCAGTATCGTGACCCCGACCCCGTCCCATTTTGACGTCAGCAGGGAACTCCTTGACAATGGGATTGATCTGATGGTGGAAAAGCCGATGACCACGTCTCTAGCCGAGGCGGATGCCCTGATCCGTCTGGCGGAAAACAAGGGGCGAATTCTCCAGGTGGGCCATCTTGAGCGGTTCAATCCGGCGGTGGTGGCGGTCAGGGATCGGATCCACCGTCCCATGTTCATCGAAGCCCATCGACTCGGCATATTTCAGGGCCGAAGCACGGATGTCAGCGTGGTTCTGGATCTCATGATCCACGATATCGATATCATCCTCAATTTCGTCGGTGCGGAAGCGGACAGTGTTCATGCATCAGGCGCCGCAGTGGTGTCGGACCACGTCGACATCGCCAATGCCCGGGTTCAGTTTGCGTCGGGATGTGTCGCCAACATAACGGCCAGCCGGATATCGATTAAAAACGAAAGGAAAATCAGGATTTTCCAGCCAAACAGTTATGTCGCCATCGACTTCGCCCGGCACCAGATCACCGTGATCGACAAGGCATGCCCGTCCGGTGACGCCTTGATCCCCGGGATGGAGGTGTCCCAGTTGTCTTTTGACAAAGGGGATGCCCTCGAGGATGAGCTTCGGTCCTTCGTCGCGGCGGTTCGGGATCGGCGGCATCCGGAGGTGACGGGGCGTATGGGGTACCAAGCGCTTCAGATCGCTTTAGAGGTAATGGCTCAGATCGAAGCGGCTCACCGCCGTTTTGGGACGCACCACTGCTGACATGACCACCCGCATCATGATGATTGCCGGCGAAGCGTCCGGAGACATGCACGGGGCAAAGCTGGTCTCGGCTATCCGGCGTATAGCCCCCCAGGCAGATCTTTTTGGATTCGGCGGGGCTGCCATGCGCAAGGCCGGCATGACCGTCGTGGTGGACTCCTCCATCCTAGCCGTCGTTGGGATCACCGAAGTGGCCGCCAATCTTTCCGTGATTCGGAAGGGATTCCGGACCGCCGAAGCGCTGCTCCGCCGTAAACGCCCCCGGCTGCTCATTCTTATCGACTTCCCGGATTTCAATCTCAGGGTGGCGGCAGCGGCAAAGAAGCTGGGTGTTCCCGTCCTTTATTACATAAGCCCCCAGATTTGGGCCTGGCGACGGGGCCGAGTCAGGACCATCGGCAGGCTTGTGGATCATATGGCCGTCATACTGCCATTCGAAATGGATTTCTACCAGGGACATGGCCTGCCCGTCAGTTTCGTCGGCCACCCCCTTCTGGACGACCCGGATCTGCAGGTCGCGGTGTCCGGGAATGCGTCGAGGTGCAATGAAACGGTGGTCGGTCTGCTCCCCGGGTCGAGAATCAGCGAAATCCGGCGCCATCTGCCGGTTATGCTGGCCGCCGCCCAGGAGATGGTCCGCCTTCCTGGAGGAGGCGATATCCGGTTCGTGGTGAGCCGTGCCCCCGAGGTTGACCCCTCCTTCTTCGACACCCTTTGCAGCCGCTGTCATCAGGGCCTTTCATTGGAGACAGAGGGGAGGGGGGCCCGCCGTCTTTTCCGTCGGGTTCATGTCCTGCTGGCGGCATCGGGCACAGTGACGCTGGAAGCGGCTATGGCCGGGGTGCCCATGGTGGTAATGTATCGGGTGTCGCCGGTCAGCTACCTGCTGGGAAAGCTCTTGATCCGGGTGCCCAGCATCGCTTTGGTCAATTTGATTGCCGGCCGCGAAATCGTACCGGAGTTGATACAGCACCAGGCGACCCCCGGCCGGATTGCCGGCTGCCTGATGGATCTGCTGAATAATCCGGTCCGGATCGCGGCCATGAAAGATGCGTTGTCAGCCGTTCGTCGGCAGCTCGGAGAACCGGGAGCAGCCGATCGCGTGGCCCGGATCGCCATGGATATGGTTCACGGCTGAGGCTTCCGCCCGGGGCCGCTCGGTCGGTATGACACTTGGCACATCATTCGTCAGACGGGACGCCACCGTCGGTAAGCGTTGCCATCTATGGGTTCTCCTTTCTCTTTTCTAAAAGTGTTGTCCAATCTCAAGCCGAGACACCGGCAGGTGTTGGAAATGGTCCGGGAGCACTGGGCCCTTCTTACCGCCGCCCTGGGCTGCATGATCATCAATTCCCTTTCAGCACCGGCGATGGCCTGGCTCGTCAAGCCCGCTGTGGACAAAATTTTCGTCAACAAGGACACCGGCATGCTTCAGGTGGTTCCCTTGGTGGTCGTGCTGGTGTTTGTCGTCAACGGTGTCGCCGACTACGGACGGGCTTATCTGATCAACAAAGTGGGTAGAAGAATCATCCGACGGCTGAGAAACCGACTATACGATTCCCTGATGGATCTGCCCCTGTCGTTCTTTCAGTCCAACAAGACGGGCGTTCTCATGTCCCGGGTGACCAATGACGTGAATGTGATCAAGAATATGGTGTCCACTGCCGTCACCAGCTCTGTTCGGGATGTCCTGAAAATCGTCTGGCTGATCGCGCTCATCTTCTATACGGACTGGAAATTGGCCAGTCTTGCCGTTTTGGTGTTCCCGGTGGTTTTCTTCCCTATCTTCGAGCTGGGACGGCGAAGCCGAAAAATCAGCGCCCGCACCCAGGAGGCCATGGGGGAAATGAGTGCCTTTCTTCACGAAACCCTATCCGGAGTGAAAATTGTCAAGGCATTCGGAATGGAGGGTCTGGAGAAACATCGGTTTTCGCGGAAGACCCGGAGTCTGTTTGAGATGGAACTCAAGGAGATCGCCATTTCCGCGATGTCGTCGCCCCTGATGGAAATCATTGCCGGCCTGGCCATTGCGGCCATCATGTTCTACGGTGGATACAGCGTCATCGAGGGGGCCTCGACGCCGGGCACCTTTTTTTCTTTCATGACCGCCAACATCATGCTCTATGATCCGGTCAAGCAGATCAGCAAAATCAATATCGCCGTCAACAGGGGGCTGGCCGCCACCGATCGCATCTTCGATCTCCTCGAATCGCCACCGGAGGCTGCCGACGAGGGGTCGGCACCCATACTGCCCCTGTCCCGGCACCGGGTCATTTTCGACAACGTATCCTTCCGCTACGGCACCGACTCCGGCCTGCCGGATGTACTGAAAAACATCAGCATCCGCGCCGAGGCTGGAGAGATTCTCGCCCTCGTGGGGCCCAGCGGAGGAGGGAAAACGACCCTGGTCAACCTCATCCCCCGGTTTTTCGAGGCTTCCGAAGGACGAATCCTTGTCGACACCCATGACATCCGTGGGGTGCGCCTCGAATCCCTGAGGCGTCAGATAGCTGTCGTTACCCAAGAACCCATCCTGTTCAACGACACCGTGATGGGAAATATCCGCTACGGCAATCCCGACGCGACGGAATCGGCGGCGATCGACGCTGCCCGTTCGGCTTTTGCCTTCGACTTTATCAAGGGGTTTCCCAAGGGATTCGACACGTCTATCGGAGAACTTGGAAACCGTCTTTCCGGGGGGGAAAAGCAGCGGATCTGTATCGCAAGAGCACTGTTAAAGGATGCCCCCATCCTGATCCTCGACGAAGCCACCTCCGCTCTGGATTCCGAGTCCGAGCATTGGGTCCAGATGGCGCTGTCGAACCTAATGAAGGGGAGAACCACCTTCATGATCGCCCACCGGCTGTCAACGATCATGCATGCCGATCGTATTCTAGTGTTGGTCGATGGCTGCGTAGTGGAGGAGGGCACCCACGAGGAGCTGTTGACACGCGCCGGCGCGTATCGCAGGCTCTATGATATGCAGTTCAACGTCAACGCTGTGGGGTGACGGGACCGACGGCGACAGCCGCCTCGTCTCCTGGGCCCTGGGTGCAACCGATGAAGACGGTAATCCATCGTTACATATGGTCCGAACTTATTCCCCCGTTTCTGGTGAACCTGGTCTTTTTTATTTTCATTTTTATCATGGCGGAACTGCTCAAGATCATCAATCTGATGGTCAACTACAGGGCTGGTGTCGGATCGGTCGGGCTCATCATCATCTACGCCATGCCCCAGTTTTTGATGTTTATCCTGCCGATGGCAGCCATGATGTCCGTGCTCTTGACCCTGATTCGGATGACCGGCGACAGCGAGATCGTGGCCCTTAAATCCGGAGGGATCGGTATCCGCTGCCTCGTTCCGCCCGTCATGCTCTTTTGCCTGTTGGTCTGTCTGGTGACTTTGGTCATGAGTCTGTATGGAAAACCCTGGAGCAAGCGGACCATCAAGCAGATCACCTATCGCATTGCCGTTTCCAGTTTTGATGCCGCCTTGAAGCAGCAGCGCTTCATCGGCCAGTTCGACGGCTTGATGATCTACATCAGCGAGATGGATATTCGAACCCGTGAATTGGAGGATGTGTTTATCGAAGACAGCCGAAACCGGGAGCTTGTGGCCACGATCGTCGCCCCCAGGGGGAAAATTTTCAGCGTTGCGGATGCCACTGTCGTCCACCTGAGGCTTTACGACGGAAGTATCAACCAGACGGATCTGAAAAACAGATCCACCAACGCCGTCCAGTTTGACCATTACGACCTATCTCTCGACTTGAAGGAGACGGTCCGTCCCCCTAAATCCAGAAAAAAGGAAGATGAGATGTCCTTGGGAGAGTTGCTCGACTACCTCAATTCCTTCGACCGCAAGCAAAAGAAGTATTACAAGGCCCTTAACGAACTGCACGTCAAATTTACCATACCGGCAGCGGCCCTATCCCTCGGACTGATTGCTATCCCGCTAGGGCTTCAGATGCGGTCGTCCCGGAAAGCCTCGGGTTTCGGCATGGGCATCGCCGTGTTTTTGTTGTATTACATCACCATGACCATTGGCCTGGTGTTGGGAGAAAAAGGAATTCTCAACCCTGCCTGGGGTCTTTGGTTGCCCAATATTCTCTCTGCCGGCATCGGGGCTTATCTGCTGCACCGGACGGCTGTGGAGCGCTCCATTCCGGGACTTCATTTTGTTGAGCGCGGCGGGGGGGCGGTGCTGGCTGGCTGGCTGCAGTTCCTGGCCTGGTTGCGGCGCCGGAATATGAAAGGTCCCGGGCCTCCAAGGCAATGACGGGGCCCTTACCTGACGACCCTTGATGAGATCCACAGCGAGGGGGGGAGCGAACCGACTCCCACGGCATCAGACGCGGTGAAAATGGGGGATTCCGCCGACATCCTCTCCGCATTACGGAGGCCAATGACCATCCTTAGCCGATATATCATCCGAGAGACCGTCAAGTACCTTTGTGCCATCCTCGTTTGCATCATGGTCATCTACCTGGTAGCCGATATCGTGAACAAGGTCGACGACTTGCCGGAGACGGACATCGCCGTCTACAAAATCATTTTCTGCTTTATCGCCCAGACCCCCCTCGAGCAATTTCTGCCGGCCAGCACCCTGTTGAGCGTTCTGGTGGTTTTCGGCCTCATGGGGAAGCACTGCGAAATTCTCGCGTTGAAGAGTTCCGGAATTAGCCACTGGCGGCTGGTGAAACCCGTCATGGGGGTCGGAGTGGCCATCAGCCTCATTTTGTTTGTGACTGCGGAGTTCGTGTTTCCGGTCGTGCGGGCAAAGGCCAATCGCATCTGGCGCAACGAGGTGAAATTGGGTCAAATCGCCAGGGAGCGGGAGAACATCTGGATCAAAGACGGAAACCTGATTTATCATTTCCGCCACTATGATCCGGTGAGGCAGGCCCTTTCCGGCATTGCCGTCAGCGAGCTGAACAGCCGGTTTCAGCTGGTTCGCCGGCTGGATGCAGAGGAAGGCGGCTACAACGGCCGCGAGTGGATGCTGAAGGGCGTGATGGAACAGCAAATGACGTCAGGGGGCGGGTTTGCAGATATCACCCTTTTCGATGAATTGACAATGACCCTGGGGCTGACGCCGGAAGACCTGAAATCCGCTGCGAAAAGCGGGGATGAAATGGGGCTCTGGGACCTGGCCGGCTACATTTCAACCGTTGAATCCGAAGGGTATGACGCCACCACCCATCGGGTCGATTTCCACTCCAAGTTGGCCTTTCCTTTTCTTGGGGTGATGATGTGCCTCCTGGGAAGCGGAATCGCCCTGATGGGTGCCCGGGCCCCCAATTTACCGATGATGGTCCTATCGGGAATCGGTGTGGCTTTCGGATACTGGGTGTTGAGAAGCTTCTGCATCTCACTGGCATACGGAAGCATGCTAAGTCCTTTTCTGGGCGCCTGGATTCCCAATTTGGTGTTTGTCGTTGTCGGCGGTTATCTTTTATTGAGCGGCTCCTGAGCGCACTGCTGTGGGAATGGCCTTTAAATGGGAGTGGCTTTGTGAGGCGGTTAAGGCGCCATGTCGAATCATTGATCCGGGACGATGTCCGATCATCCGGCCTTCGATTTCTGGATCGCTTTTTGGAGGTATCGTCACGTCTGTATGGGGTCGGTGTGTCCATGCGGATCAAGGCGTATCAATCCGGATGGATCCGCCGCATCCGTCTGTCCTGCAAGGTGATATCGGTGGGCAACCTGACCGTGGGCGGAACCGGAAAGACACCGATGGTCATTCATCTGGCCAGGATGCTGACCGGTAACGGTTACCGCACGGCGGTGTTGAGTCGGGGATATCGGGGCCGGATCGAAGAATCCGGCGGCATCGTCAGCGACGGCCGACGGCTCAGAATGTCGGCTGAAACGGCCGGGGACGAGCCCGCGTTGCTCTCGAATCAACTGCTGGATTGGGGGGTCCCTGTGCTTGTGGGACGGGATCGCCGGCAAACGGGGGAAACGGCTGTCGACCAGTTCGGTCCCGATGTCATCCTTCTGGACGATGGTTTTCAGCACCTCAGGCTGGAACGCGATCTCGATCTCCTTCTGATGGATGCCAAAACCCCTATGGCCAACGGATTCCTGCTGCCGAGGGGTGGACTGCGGGAGCCATCGTCAAGCATTGACCGTTGCGACGCCATCGTTGTCACCCGATGCGGTTTCCAGGGTGCCGACAGCGGTGAACCAGCCGGTGTCGAGGGGGAAGGGGAGCTTCGACGTTTCGGAAAACCCCTTTTCTTTTCATCACATGCACCGTATGTCATCATGGAGCCTGACCTCAGTTCCGGAAATGGCGGCCTCGGCCGAAGGGGACCCCTCGACCGGTTAAAGGGCCGGCGGGTGTTCGTCTTCTCCGGGATTGCCCGCAACGGGGCGTTTCAAGAGACGGTAGCAGAGGCAGGGGCATGGATCTGCGGCCGAATGGCCTTTCCGGACCACCACCGGTATCGGGTGGGCGATTTTAATCATATCGCCGATGCGGCCATGAACGTCGGTTCAGAGCTGATCCTGACGACGGAAAAGGACTGGGCGAAAATCCCTCCCGATGTCAGATTCCCATTGCCCATCGATCGGGTGGGGGTCGAGATTGAAATGGGGGCCGCCGCCTTTCGGTTTGAGTCCTTCGTGCTGGATCAACTTGCCCTGTCTCCGGTGCAAGCGCCGGCTGAATCTTGACAACGAATCGGAACCATCGGTGATTTCCAAGGCCCCCAACTGCCGCAGCGGCATGGCGACAATCGATGAGAAAGCGGCTTATCTCCGCTTTTTTGACCGTTATTGTCTATGGCTATGAATCGTCACGAACAGGCTCACTTTCTCAGTCCTCTTCAATCCGGATTTCGGTCTTTTTCCGATTCGGGCAAGGGCGCGGCGGTTGTTGTGGTGCTGGCCCTTGTCATCAAGCTCTTCCTGATGGCTCTTCTTCATGCCAAGTCTCCCAATACCGACGGTATCAAATATCTATTGGCGGCTCGCGACCTTGCCGGCGGCGATGTCAGGGCTGCTCTGGCGATCCACCAGATGCTGGGCTATCCGCTCTTGATCGCTGGGGCCCATCTGGTGATCCCTGACTGGGTGACGGCAGCACGGGCGCTGTCCCTTTTCGGTCTGGTGGGGGCCACCCTGTTTCTTTATTTCATCACCGACCATCTCTTCGGCCGTCGAGCCGCATTTTGGGCCTCCCTTGCCTTTACCCTATCTCCCTTTCAAAATGAAATGACCCTGCTGATCTATCGGGGGCCCGTCTATCTGTTTGTGTTTGCCTGGGCTGTACTGTGGATGCTGAAAACCATGGACGACCCCCATGTCGGCAGAATTGTCGCCGCCGCCTGGATCGGCCTCCTTTCCGGATGGTTTCGGATCGAGGGCGTTTTCCTGACCCCGGTTTATCTTCTTTGCCTTCTGATTGCCGCTTTGGCTTTTTCGGAAAACCGCCGGCGCATCATTGCGGGGGGAAGTCTCTGGATCCTGTCGTTTTTTCTCGTCACCGCCGGAGCCTATGCCCTGGCTGGGGACTCTCTGATCGATACAAATCGCTTCTGGCAGGTAAGAGACAAGATTCATCTGCTGATCGACGGCGGACTGCTGGATCGGTACCGGGATATTCACTCCCAGTTGAAAGCCATCGAGGCCGGGTCGCTATTGCCAAGTGAAGATCAGAATTTCGGGGAGGTGGCCCGTCAGTTCATGTGGCTGATCTATCTCATCGGCCTGATCCAGATCGTTATCCAAGTGCTCTTCCCGATCTATCTGGTGCCTATGGCCGCCGGCCTCACCCATCGGTGGAACCGGTCCAGGGGGATGGTGGCTGCGGTGTTCTTCTTTTACATGGCCATGCTATACATGCTTCTCATCGAACAGGATTTCACCAACGAACGATTCGTCTTTGCCGGTGTTTTTTTGCTCTACCCCTGGGTCGGTCGGGGCATGGCCCGAGTGGTCGATTGGACCGCCGTCCGAGCAACCGGCAGCTGGGTTTGGGCGGCGTTCTGGGTCTGCGCGGTCGGTTTGCCCGCTGTTGCCAACATCGACCACATGACGTTGCCCGATCAGTCTGCCGTCCATGCCGGACGCTGGATTGCCGCATCGGAGTTCAAGGAGGGGCGGATCATCGGAAATGATTCTCGAATTGCTTACGCGGCGGGGATTTTTCCGTATGACAATAATGGGCAATTCCGACATTATCATCCTGAAAGCAGAAATTTCAGAAAAATAGAGAGAATTGCGATTCGGAACAACTACGATTTGATTGTGCTCAAATTTCGAAAGAATCGTCTCGATCGGTTACCGTCATTCAAGCGTTTCATCGAAGTCAAACGATTCGACTATGGGGAGAAAATCACTTTCGTGTTCGCAGACCCAAAGCGTTACCCCGTGCGAAGGCGGCTGCCACCTGCCAGCGGTTCTTCGCCATGATTCGGTGCGACAGGCGGCTATGGGATGCGAGTAAGGGGGGGGCGTCAAAGCGAATCCGATCAAGGCGGGTGAGGCGGTGAACCTATCGAAACCGAATGCTTGCCGTCCATGACGAAAAAGAGGATTGCCGTCTACACCACGGGCCTGGGGTCGGGGGGGGTCGGACGGATGCGGGTGCATCTCATTCGTGAGTGGATCCGAAGGGGGCATTCGGTAGACTTGGTGATGGCCAGTTCCCACAGTCCGCTGGAGGGCTTGATTCCCGGCGAGGCCTATGTGCACGTCATCGGAACCTCCCATCGATGGATGAGTATTCCTCGACTCGCTTCCTATCTGATCCGCCGACGGCCGGAAGTCTTGTTGACCGACAGGACGCGATTGAATGCCAGTGCGCTCACTGCCGTGCAATGGGGGCCCAGAACCACCCGTGTGTTTACCAGCATTCACCTGCCTCAAGCTCAAAAACTAGAGCGAATGCGACCGGCAAAGCGGATGTCGGAGGAAAAGGCCATACGGCGGTTGCTGCCGAAGAACCAGAAGATCATTGCGGTTTCCAAGGGGGTGGCCGACGATCTGGTTCGTCATTTCGACATTCCCGAAGATCGGGTCGAGGTGATCTATAATCCGGTGGTGGTTCCTGATATCCATGAACTGGCTGCCGCCACTCCGGCCACACCCCTTTTCGATGAAGCCCCCGGGCCATTGATCATGGCGGCCGGTCGGATGACGGCTCAGAAGGATTTTCCCACCCTGGTTCGTGCCTTCGGAATCCTTGCCGAACGACGATCCTGCCGTCTGGCCATTCTCGGCGACGGCGAGAAGAAAAAGGAGCTATTGGCCATGGCCGGCAGGATGGGTCTTAACGACCGCATCCGGCTGCCCGGATATGTGATGAATCCATACCAGTATATGGCCCGGGCCGATGTGTTTGTCTTGTCGTCGGCATGGGAGGGATTCGGCAATGTGGTGGCCGAAGCGATGGCCCTCGGCATTCCGGTCGTGTCCACGGATTGCCCATACGGCCCCCGGGAAATTCTGATGGACGGGGCTCTCGGCCCTCTGGTGCCCGTGGGTGATCCGGGAGCCATGGCAGACGCCATCGATGGTGTCCTGGCCCGACCCATGGATCCTGGCCGTCTGAAGGCAGCGGCTCAGCGGTATACGGTTGAGCGATGCGCGGATCGATTTCTTGAGGTTTTTGGAATGGAGCGCTAGGGATGAGGGGGACAACCGGCGCCATCGGTCCAAAATCCGTGACCAATTGGAATCACAAAGGATGGTTGTGAAAAGCGACGGGAGCGAAGTCGGAAAGACCGGTGCCTCGATTGCCTTCTGCGGATTTCGGGGCGGTCCCGGAGGAATCAGCCATGTGATGGTCAACCTGATCAATGGCTTGTCGGAGATGGGCATCCGGGTGGATCTTCTCCTTTACGACACCGACATCCCCGAGCGCAAACGGATTCACCCCTGGGTAAGAACGGTTCCGCTGGGTGACATCAGGGGCCCCGGCCGAATTCCGCCGTTGATGGCCTATTTTCGCAAGGAGGCGCCGGAGGTCCTGATGGCCGTCAGGGAATCGACGGTGCGGGCGGCTGTCTTGGCCAGACAGCTGGGAGGAGGAGGCCCCCGAATCGTCGTTCGGGTTGGCATGGCGATATCGATGGCGCTGGATCGGCGGGGGCCCCTCAAACGGTGGTTCAGGCAGTCGTTCATCCGATACTGTTACCGCCGAGCCGATGCCGTCATCGGAAACGACCCGGGGGTTGCAGCGGATATCGCAAGGGTCACCGGCCTGCCCCTGAATACCATTCACGTCCTGCCCAATCCAACGGTGTCCGTGGAGCTATTGGCCCAGGCCCAACAAGCCGCCGATCACCCATGGATGACCGGTGGGGGAGCGCCGATAGTGATCGGAGTGGGGCGACTGGTGCGTCAGAAGGACTTCCCTACCCTGATAAAGGCGGTGGCCATATTGAGACGGCGGGTCGATTGCCGGTTGTTGATTCTGGGGGAGGGCAAGGAGAGAGACCGGCTCGAGGCCCTCGCCGCCGGCCTCGGTATTGGAAAATGGGTCGACCTTCCGGGGTTTGCTCCCAATCCCTTTGCACTCATGGCCCGGGCCTCGGTATTTGCGCTTTCCTCCGCCTGGGAAGGGTCTCCGAACGTTTTGATTCAGGCCCTGGCCCTTGGGATTCCGGCGGTGGCCACCAACTGCCGAAGCGGGCCGGAGGATATCCTTGAGGGCGGGCGACTGGGCCGCCTGGTGCCCGTGGGGGATGCGGCGGCCCTGGCCCTGGCCCTGGAGGAAACCTTGGCCAGTCCTCCCGACCCGTTCCTGCTGAAGCGAGGCGTCGAGCGATATCGAACGGATATCTGCTGCAGGCGGTATGCGGAAATCCTGAATCTGGTGGAGCGCGTCGATGGCCACTGACCGACCCAAATCGACTGTGGCCGTTTTCCTGGCCACCTCCGGCCACAGTGGCGTGGATCGGGTCATGGGCAATCTGATCCCGGAGATGGCAGGCAGGGGCGTATCGATCGATCTAATTCAGATTCGGGGCCACGGCCCCTATATTGATCCCATCCCCGAAGGGGTGCGAAGAATCGATCTGGGCTCGGCTCACGTGAATACGAGCCTGCCGGCACTGGTCCGCTATCTGAGGGACGAAAAACCGCCCGTCATCCTCTCGGACAAGGATCGGGTGAACCGAACCGCTTTGGCCGCAGCCACCATTTCCGGTGTCCCCTGCCGCAGGGTGATTCGGGTGGGGACGACGGTTTCCAAAAACTTGGACGGACGGCGGTGGTGGCACCGTTGGGCGCAACTGCTCTCCATTCGACACGTGTATGCCAGGGCCGATGCCATCATTGTCCCGTCGACGGGGGCGGGCGAGGACCTGAGTCGGATCGGCCGATTGGATCCTGAAAAGATTCATGTGGTGCCCAGTCCGGTGGTCGGACCGCGGATTATTCAGCTGGCACGGGAGCCCGTAACCCTGCCATGGCACGATACGACGCCGGTTCCCCTGATCCTGGGTGTCGGTGAGCTCTGCCGCCGAAAAGACTTTTCAACCCTCATCCGGGCATTTGCCCGCGTTCGAAGATACCGGGCCTGCCGATTGGCCATACTGGGCAGGGGACGGTTGAGGGATCGACTGCTTCAGTTGGCGGGAGAGCTGAACGTTCTCCAGGACGTTTGGCTACCGGGTTTCGTGGACAATCCATACGCCATCATGGCCCGGGCCGATCTTTTCGTGTTGTCTTCCCGGTGCGAAGGCGCTCCGGTAGCCCTTATGGAGGCCCTGGCCCTGGGAACGCCGATCGTTTCGACAGACTGCCCCAGCGGACCCGCCGAGATACTCGCCTCAGGCCGATTCGGCCGACTTGTCCCCGTGGGCGATCCCTTGACCATGGCCACCGCTATGGACCGCGCCTTGGAAGAGCCCATCGACGCCCAAGCGCTCGTTCAGGGCGCCGATCGATATCAGGTGGCCGCCTGCACGGACCGCTACTTGGACATTCTCACCCTGGGGGTCCCGGGCTCGTTGTCCGCCTCCGGAAGAAGGGACCGATGAGTGGTACCCAAACGGATTGCCATAGTGGTGTCCTTTTCCGGTCAGGGCGGGGTCGAACGGATGATGCTCAATCTTGCCGGGGGGTTGGTTGACGAAGGCTGCAAGGTGGATTTGCTGCCCATCAAATCCGATCCCCATGGGTTAGACTGCATTGTCCCCGGCGTTCGTGTGTTAACCCCTGTCGGCCGGCATACCTGGTCAAGCCTGCCGGCTCTCACGAGATACCTGAACAGGGAGGCCCCGGATGCCCTGCTCTCGGCAAAGGACCGGGCCAACCGGATGGCTGTCCTCGCCCGAGGGACGGCGGCATGCAGCACCCGGCTGGTGGCACGGATGGGAACCACGGTATCCGCCGCCCTCTCCTCTGCCACCGGCATCAAACGATGGCTCTGGTATCGAGCCATGGGCTGGACCTACACGAGGGTCGATGACATCGTTGCCGTATCTCAAGGGGTCGCCGAGGATATGGCCCGCATTGCGGGAATTCCCCGGCACCGTATCACGGTGATCCCGAACCCGG
Organism: uncultured Desulfobacteraceae bacterium; assembly: GCA_942491115.1. Taxonomy (GTDB): domain Bacteria; phylum Desulfobacterota; class Desulfobacteria; order Desulfobacterales; family UBA5852; genus CALNZV01. The sequence continues at coordinate 136,160 of CALNZV010000008.1, read as the reverse complement.
TGATTTCGCCCCGTCTGGCGGCATTGGCATCGGAGCCGCCGGACCATCCATGGCTGAGGGGTCATGGGCCGCCGGTCATTGTCGGGATGGGCCGACTGACGCGTCAAAAGGATTTCTCCACCCTGATTCGGGGGTTTGCCCGGCTCCAGGACCTCGTGCCCAGCCGACTGATCATTGTGGGAGATGGAAAGGATCGGAAAGCCCTGTCGTCCCTGGCCCTCGCCCTTGGCGTCGGGGAACGGGTCGATTTTGCCGGGTTTTTAAAAAACCCCTACGGAATCCTCGGGAAGGCGGACCTTTTTTGCCTGTCTTCCATCTGGGAGGGGTCCCCGAATGCCCTGACCGAAGCCATGGCTCTGGGGGTGCCCGTCGTCGCGACGGACTGCCCCAGCGGTCCGATGGAATTGCTGGATGGAGGGCGGATTGCTCCCCTGGTTCCGATGCAACACCCTGGCGCCCTGGCCGAGGCCATGGCAAAGACCCTGAAAGACCGGCCGGACGGGGGGGTGTTGAAAAGCGCCGTCGCGGCCTACACGGTGAAAAACAGTGCCAGGCGCTATCTCAGACTGCTGATCCCTGAGGTCGACGGATCTTGACAGGAGCCCATGCCCATGCTGATTTCGATACGATACCGCTTCATCTTCATTCATATCGCCAAAACCGGCGGCACCAGTGTCCGGGCGGCGTTGAGTCGGCAGGCATGGAGGGACCCCTATCGGATTCCCCAGGCGATCTCCAGCCGCATCAGCGGATGGTGCGGTCACCGGCTTGGCTGCAAGATCCCCCGCCATGCCCGGGCGGTGGCGGCACTGGAGATGCTGCCCAGAGAACTCTTCGACCGCTGCTTTAAGTTCGCCTTCGTCAGAAATCCCTGGGATCTCCAGGTCAGTTCCTACCACCACATCCGAAGGGAGCGGCCCCGGTTGATGAGCGCCGCCGGCATCCAGGACTTCGAATCCTTTCTCAGGTGGAAACTCGACGGAAACCGACCCTATCACTACATCATCGACACATCGATTCAACCGCAGGCCGATTATCTGGTGGATCTCCATGGAAAGACCATCGTGGATTTCATCGGCCGCTACGAACGGCTGGAATCGGACTTCGGGGAGATCTGCAGCCGTATCGGAATCCCCACTCCCCGGCTCCCCCACAAACGGCGAGCCATTGGACGCCGCCACTACCGGGACAGCTACACTGAGAACACCCGACGACTGGTTGCGGAGTATTTCAGGACCGACATCGATCGATTCGGCTATCAATTTTGAGTGCAACCGGGGTGTCCATCGCCAGGTGGTAACGGAAACGGGCCCACTGATCCCCTGACGCCCCTCTGTCGCTCCGCACTTCTGATCGGCCTGGATCCGGGGCCCCACAACTGGGAGACATCCGGTCCACCGAAGCCGTCTCCCGAACGCTTCATTCGCAAATCAACTGTCGGTATATGGCCAGGTTTCCCGCCACCATCCGGTCGATCGAAAACCGTTGCGATACGCGCTCCCTGGCCCGATGGCCCATGGCTCTGGCAGCATCCGGGTCGCCAATGAGCCTTGTCACCGCGTCGAGAAGGGTCATCGAATCCCCAGGGGGAAACAGCATTCCGGTTTCACCGTCCACGATGATGTCCGGTATGCCTCCGACTCGGCTGGCAGCAATGGGAACTCCTGCAGCAGACGCCTGTAGCAGGGCCACGCCGAGGCCTTCCTTTGTGGCCGGATGAACGACCAGATCGAGGCAGGGCAGAATCCGGGAGAGATCGTCTCTGAAGCCGGCGAAGATGACGCGGTCCGATATGCCGAGGTCCGTGCAACGGCGCTGCAGGGATAGCTCCAGGGGCCCCTTGCCAAAGAAGAGGATTCGGCAATTGGGATGCCGTCGAAAGAGGGTCGGTGCCGCGTTCAGGAGATACCGGTGCCCTTTGCGGTTGATCAACTGGGCGATAACGCCGATGGCGGTGACGTCCTCAGGCAGTCCGAACTCCCGCCAAAACCAGGCGGGGTCACATGAAGTCCTAAAGACATTTCCGTCGACAGCGCTTGGAATGCACTCGATCTTCTCCTTTGGAACCCCACGGGAGACCAATACCTCTCGAACACCGGAGGAGATCGCTACCACTTTGTCGTAGAAACCGTATTTGAGTGCTGCCAGCCCACGGGGATCAGGGTTGTCGACCCGCCGGGTGACGATCAGAGGCCGCCCGAATCCGGCGGCGGCGAGGGGAGTCCACCAGTCGGCCCCCCGGCGGCTGTGGACATGCACGATATCGGGGCGTTCGTACCTCAGGCGCCTCCGAAGTCCGATGAGAAATCTCGGATCCAGGTCTCCTGCCATGGGCAGTGGCGTCACCTGCGAGTAATTCGTCGCTTCGGCCGCGATGGCACTGTTTTGAGGACAAACCAGGGTATTGTGGATGCCGACCCCGGCGAGACCCCTCATGAGATAGAGCACCTGAAGGGCGCCACCGTAGCGATGCATGCCGGTTTCGACGTGAAGGATGTGCATGGCCTATCCCCGTTGGGACATTAGCTGCCGTATCACTTCCACCACCTCCGGTGTTTCGATCCCGACCATACAACCGAAGTCTGCGCAGCTGGGAGACCGGCGGCAGGGCGAGCAGTCGCGGGGATGATAGATGACCCGGGTAAGGGACGACGGCGCTTTTCGATAGGGGCACGTAGGCCCGAACAGGGCCACGGTGGGACGCCGAAAAGCGGTGCCCATGTGGGTGAGGCCGGTATCGACACCGACCAAGAGAGCGGTCTTCTCAACCATGGCGGCAGCTTCGGCCAGGGATGATTTTCCGGTGAGATCCGCCACCGGACTGTTTGAAAACATCCGGTCGGCGGCCTTCCGGTGCTCCGGACCGCCAAGGGTCGCCACCGGCAGAGCAAAGGTCCTCTCGATGGCTTCCACGAGGTCAGTCCACCGGTCGGCTACCCAATGTTTGTGGGGCCTGGTGGTAAAGGGGCAGATCAGGGCATAGTCACCGCCAATTCCATGCTTGGCAAGAAGCGCTTCTGCTTGTCGCCGGTGTTCTGGGGAAACGACGATTCTAGGAGTGAAGTCACCGGTATCGAGGCCGAGCCTCTCCATCAGATGCCGGTACTCGGAGCCCATGAGGTAATGGTCTGTACCTTTGGTTTCCAGACGCGTCATCAGCCATCCTCCCGGCTCCTTTGAGACAAATCCGATTCGGCGAGATGCCCCAGAAAGTAGCGCCAGAAGGCGACTTCTGAAGAGCCCCTGGAGATCGATGGCCGTATCGAACCGGCCGGCGACCAGAGACCCTCTGAGGGTCTTCAATTCGATGGCAAGACGAATCCATCGGCCCTGCGTTGCCAGCCGGCTCCAGCGGGACCGATGCCAGGGTATGACGCGATCGAGGCCCGGGTGGTGGTCCAAGAGGTCGGTCGCCGGGGCGTCCACCAACCATCCGATGAAGGCCTCGGGGATCGATCGACGCAGGGCATCGATAACGGGGGTGGACATGACGATGTCCCCGATAGCCGAGGGCCTGATGATGAGAATGCGCTTCATAGGGGATACCGTCACGAATCGGTCTTCGGGCGGCTTTTCCACCGCCGGTGGAGCCACAACCACTGGTCAGGATAGGAGCGGATGAAATCCTCTATGGCCTGGTTGAAGCGGCGGGTGTTGGTTTCGATGTCTCGCTCGCGGTTTCCGGTATCGACAGTGTCTATGGCCTCTTTGATGTCGATGACGAATCCGTCCTCGGAGCGCCGGATAAACAGGGGAATAACGGGTGCTCCAGTCACTAAAGCCAGAAAGGCCGGCCCCTTCGTGGTGCAGGCAACATCTCCGAAAAAGTCGACGAACACCCCTTTTCGCCAGCCGACATTCTGGTCCATAACCAGGGCAATGATTTCTTTTTGTCTCAGACAGGCGAAAAGGCGTTTCAAGGACTCGCTTTTCGCGATGAGTTTTCCGCCGAATCGGGTTCGAAAATCGACAAAGAAACGGTCCAGTGGATTGAAATCCAGGGGCCGGTAAACGATGTTGGACGGTGTCGGGAGATGGGCGGCCAGGGTCGACAACAGCTCCCAGTTTCCGGTGTGGCCGGTGATGGCGATCACCCCTTTTCCTTGGGCGATGGCAGCCATCATTCGCTCCATTCCCTCTACCCGGATGTGACGGCCGATGTCTTCCGGCCCCATTCGCGATACTCGGCCGATCTCGAACACCATTGAGACGAGATTCTCAAACACCTTCCTGGCCAGGGCCCGCCGCCCGGGCTCCGAAAGCTCGTCCCCGAGGGCCTTTTCGATGTTGGCGACGGTGACGCGCCGGTGATGGAAGTCCAGGGCATACCACAGGCGGCCGATAACGGTGGTGGTGCTCCTCGAGATCCTCCGGGGTAGGCGACCGGCCAGAGAAAACCCGATCCTCAGAGCGCCTTCTGCCCACCGGGATGGAAGGGGTGTCGATGGTGTCATTGCCTCTCCCGACGCCCTGTCATTGGAAGCTTTGGCCGCCGCCCTCAACATGGGAAGCCAGCAGTGCGAGGGTATTTTGGACGGCGCCCCGGTTGTCATCGAGAAATTGACGGGCCTTTCTGCCCCGGCGTGCCGCCGCTTCGGTGTCGGAAAGCAGCCGTCGGCATGCCGACAGCAGTTCCTCCGGGCCATTGACCTGGACGAGCCCCCCCGCCGCCAGCATCCCGTCGGCGATCGATCTGAAATTTTTCATATTGGGTCCCACCAGGACAGGCTTTCCGAAGGCGGCGGGTTCCAGGGGGTTGTGGCCACCGGTCTGGGGAGCGTCGATCAGACTGCCCCCAACAATGGCCACATCAGCGATGGCATAGAGTTTGGCCAAGAGGCCGAGGCGGTCGATGACCACGGCCTCGTCCGTCTCGGCGGTCTGACGGTTATCGAGCCGGGACCATCGTCGGACCCCGATACCCTCCTGGGCCAGGGCCCGACAGGCATTCCCGGCGCGTTCCGGGTGCCGGGGCGCCAGGATCAGCTTTAGGGGAATGCCTTCTGTCAGTAACCGTGCGGCCATTCTGGCGACGATTTTCTCTTCCCCGGGGTGGGTGCTTCCGGCCACGACGGCCACCCTGTCTGGAAAAAGGGCCAGTCGATGACGGATCATTTCCAGAAAGTCGTCGGACACGCAGTTATCCTTCTCATCGAACTTGAGGTTTCCGGTAAGGGTTATTCTGGACTTGGGAACGCCCAAATCGACAAACCGGTCGACATCGATCCGGCTCTGGGCGCCAATCGCGGACAGGGGGGACAGCAGCGTTTTTGCTGCCCTCCGAAACCGTCGGAACCGGGCGAAAGAGCGGTCCGACATCCGGGCGTTGGCCAATAGGACGGGCACCTGGTGCCTTTTCGCCTCGGTTAGAAAGTTTGGCCACAAATCGGATTCCACCACCACTGCTGCGGCGGGCCGGAGTCGGGAAAACAGACGACGAACCGCAAAAGGGGGAAAATCGAAGGGGGCGGCGAAGAGGGTGACGGGCAGGCTGGACATGAGCCGTCCGGCGGCCTCCCGACCGCCCGCGGTGGAAGTGGAAAAAAAAAGATGGCGGTTGGGGTAGCGTTCCAAGATGCCCGTCACCAATGGCAGCGCAGAAATCGTTTCACCGACCGAAAGGGCGTGAATCCAAAGGGGGCTTTCCCCCGTCATGGCAGTCGGTGGGAATTGGGGCAGACGGAACCCCAGTTTTTCTTTCAGTTGCCGGCGGCGCTTGGAAACAAGAAGCCCATAGGGAACGATCCACGGGGATGCGCTGAATACCCCTATGGCCATCAGGAAGTTATAGAGTCGAATGGCTGATGCCATGCTGCCGTTTCCATCCATGGTGAAAAATCGCTATAAATAGGAAGAAAACCCTCCAGGTGTCAAGGCGCGCAGCCGTGACCCCGGAGGGGGCGGGCAAGCCATGGGGCAACATGGCCGTCGGAATTCAGGAACGCCGGGGTCTCGGTTCCCGTTGCCACAGGTCACGGATGACTCCCGCGGCCATTCGGCTCCCACCCTGATAGGGGCGGATGCAGCCCCAAAACCGATCCCTCACCCATTGCCGGTTCGGTGGATGGTCCGCCAGCTGCAAAAGGACCTCCGAAACCCCCTTCCAGTCCCTGGCCGATTTTACCAGACGGCTGTCGAAAAGGGCTGGGGCGGCCCAGGCAAAATGGTGATAAGAGGGGCCGATTACCGGTATGACACCGCAGCTCAGGGGCTCCAGGAAATTCTGCCCTCCCAGGGGCGCAAGGGAACCACCGACGAAGGCTGCCTGAGACAGGGAATATGCCTGGCGGAGCTCTCCAAAAATATCCCAAAGAACCACCGACCCGGGGTGGATTTCATCAAGAGCAGAGCGTCGTTGCCAACGGATGCCCATCCGGTTCAGTCGCTTCTCCCAGGCCGGCAACCGGTGCAGGTGACGGGGGAAGATACCGATCACCGCCTTCCGCTGGTGCGACAGAAAGCGGGCGGCCGCCAGCGCCGCCGGCGATTCCTCCTCCGCTCTGACGGAGCCCAGTACAATAAAAGGCGTGGGGAATCGGAATGCGTGCAGCGGGCTCCCTCTGGCAGTGTCGGCTTCAGGGCTGGTTTGAATTCGATCGAATTTGATGTTGTTCATGGTGGTGACAGGGGTTTGCGGAAACAGCCTCCGGAAGCGGTCCCCATCGGCGTCTGTGACCGCGAGGATCCGATCGGGCGCCAGATGCGGCCACAGCCCGGGCCAGAGTCGATAGGCGTTTAAACTGGATGCAGTCATTCTTGCGTTGACGATTACCGACGGTATCCAAAACCGGCGGAGACTGTTCAGAAGCCCCGGCCACAACTCGGTTTCGAGTATCACCATCAGCCGGGGGCGCCATTGTCGGCAAACGGTTTCCATGAGGCGGGGGCGGTCGAAAGGGAAAAAATCGATGTCGATTTGGGCCTGGGTGCCATCATTGGGCGGGGCGGGCTGGATGCGGGAAAGGATTTGGTGTCCCTGTCGGGTATTGGTCGTGGCGATGATCCGTGCCGGCAGATCGCGGAGGTGGTCCAGCAGAGAGGCGACGAGATAGGCTTCCCCTGCCGAGGCACTGTGAATCCAGAGATCGTAGGGGCCGGGTCGATGGATATCGAAACATCGTGCCTCGAACCCATCGGCCAGCCTTGGATGACGGCGAAGCAAGGGAATTGCTGCCCTCCAGAGAAGGTCGTAGAGTCCCAGGGAGACCCTGGCGGCTGGTGACGGGTGGGGCATTGGCGTCTCCTGCAGTGAGGGGGCCATCGAAGGCCAGGGCGCTTTAGCAGTCACCATCTTCCTTAGCCCATCAACGGGCGAGACTATAGAGAATCGCCGATGGGGTGTCAATTCGGAGGTTTCAGGGTCGTTTGGCAACCGGCTGACTGCTTGCCTAAACGGGAAAATCCTGCTAATTAAAATTGTTTTTAGCTGGATTTGCCGCTGTTGACCATCGAATTCTGACAGGGAGACGGAGGAAGGATCATGGCCGTCAGTCTGGAGTTACTTGAGATTCTGGTATGTCCCAAATGCAAGGGCGACATCCGCCTAACCGAGAAGGAGGACGGGCTGATTTGTGAAAGCTGCCGGCTTATCTACGAGATCCGCGATGATATCCCGATCATGCTGATCGAAGAAGCCAAGCCATTGGATCCATGAGCCGTCCGGCGCCACCGACCCCGGCCAAATTGGTGATCGGCATCATTTCTGGGGATCGGTCCTTGGCCGGCGAGGTGGCCACCGCCTTGATGCCGGTATTCGGTGAGCCGGATCTGATCAGCCCCTGGTTGCCGTTCGATTTTACGGACTACTATGGGGAGGAAATGGGGGCACCGTTGTTCCGACGTATGATGTCGTTTAAAACCGGCATCGACCAGGCCCACCTGCCGGACATCAAGCAGATGACCAATCAGCTGGAAATGCGATTTTCCCGAACCCCCGGTCGTCGCTCGGTCAACATCGATCCGGGCTATCTGCTGCCCGAGCGCTTCGTTTTGGCATCGGGGAAGAACTTCACCCACCGCATTTATATTGGCAAGGGTATATATGCGGATCTGACGCTCATTTTTCAAAAGGGGACTTTTGTCAGCCTGCCCTGGACCTATCCGGACTATGCCGATGACCGCATCCAGTCGTTTCTCCACCAGGCGCGCAACAAACTTCTTGCCGATCTGAAATCAGGCTTTTCCATCAATTGGCGTCCTCAAGACCGTTGAATCCGTCCCGAGGGTGTGCCGCCCCGGTAACCCCTGATCACTGGAAACCGATATGTCGATTAAAAGCATGACCGCCTATGCCCTGGCCACCCTCCAGGAGGAGGATTTGGAGTTCACTGTTGAGATTCGCTCCTACAACAGCCGGTATCTGGATTTGAGCCTGAGGATGCCTTCCGCCTACATGCCCCTGGAGGATCGGATCAAACAGCAGGTCCAAGAGATGGTGGACCGGGGTCGCGTGGAGATGCGGGTTCAGGTCCGTGAGCCCCAGGGGGCGGTCAGCGGTTTCGAAGTGGACGAGATCCGCGCCCGCGCATACCAAATGGCCATAGGTCAGCTCCGTGATGCGGTGCAGTTTAAGGGGCATATTCCCCTGGAGATGATTCTGTCAGGCGGCGACATGATCCGACCGGTCGAGGTCGAGAGGGATACGGAGGCCCGCTGGCCGCTGTTGAAGGCTGTCGTTGAAGACGCCCTCGACCGACTTGACGACATGCGGTATAGGGAAGGAAGCGCCCTCGAGACGGATTTCCGTTCTCGGATGGCGGAACTGGAAACCTTATTGAGTCGGATCGAATCGCTCTCCGAAGGGCTGCTGGCCGTTTACCAGAAACGGCTGGCAGACCGGGTGGCCGTATTGGTTGGAGACACCGTCGACGTGGATCCGGCAAGAATCGCTCAGGAGGCCGCGATTCTTGCCGAAAAAAGCGATATATCCGAGGAGCTGGTGCGGGCCCGAAGCCATGTCAGCCACTTCCTGGCGGTTATGGATGCCGAGGATGCGCCCGGCCGAAAGCTCAATTTTCTGCTCCAAGAATTCAACAGGGAGTTTAACACCATGGGGTCGAAAACCAGCAGAAGCGATGTCGCCCACAGCGTGGTCGAGGCCAAATCGGTCATTGAAAAAATCCGGGAACAGGTCCAAAACGTCGCCTAAGGTGGCTGACCGTTCCTCGGCTGCCCGGGTCCGGGTAACTGCCGGACGGAAAGATCTTATGGAACAGAAGCTGTTGAACATCGGTTTTGGAGGAACTGTGGTGGCCAATCGGGTGATTGCCATCGTATCCCCGAATTCGGCTCCGATGAAGCGGCTGAAAGACGACGCCAAAAAAGACAGGCGACTGATCGACGCCACCCACGGTCGAAAGACCCGATCCATCATCGTGGTGGACAGTAACCACATCATCCTCTCCGCCATCCAGGCGGAAACCATCTCCCAGCGGTATGCCGCTATCAAGGACGGCACCAAGGATTCAGGAGACGGCAGCGATGCCTGAGTCTTGCCGACGGCAGGGCTGCCTGTTCATTCTCTCGGCGCCTTCCGGAGCGGGAAAGACAACCCTCTGCCGCCTCCTGATGAGCCGTGTTTCCCGCTTGGCCTATTCGGTGTCGGCGACAACCCGTCCCCCTCGACCCGGAGAACAGGAAGGGGTCGATTATTTTTTTGTGGACGAACCCTCCTTTCTAGACGGTATTGCCGGGAACCGCTGGGCGGAATGGGCCAAGGTCCACGGATACTACTACGGAACCTCCGTCGAGTTCCTTACGCGGTGCCGCCGGCAGGGTCTCGATGTCCTCATGGATATCGATGTCCAGGGTGCCCGACAGATCCTTGGGAGATTCCCCGACGCGGTGACCATCTTCATCATGCCCCCGTCCATGGATATTCTAGAAGAGCGGCTGGGCACCCGGGGAACCGATGATCCGGAAACCGTGGCCCTGCGGCTGCAGAACGCTCGGGATGAGATACGACACAAGGATTGCTACCGGCACGTCATCGTCAACGATCGACTGGAGGATACCATCGACGCCCTCGTGGCCGTCGTGAGGGGTTGTCGGGCGACCGGAAAGGACACACCCGATCCCCCAGAAGGTGCCGGCTCTTGACCCCCGGGAGCAATACGGTCACCGCTCCGGACGGCAGACCCGAATGGCTATGCGGTGTCCACTCGGTGTCTGAGGCGCTGCGGGCCGGCCGTCGACGGTTTTTCGAGTTGTGCTTTCTTCGAGACCACGGAAGCGGACGATTGTCGACGCTTGCCGAACTGGGGGCGCGTCGGTCTGTACCCATCAAAACGGCGGATGCTGAAACACTTACCCGCCTGTGCGGCAGCGGTGCCCACCAGGGCGTAGGGTTGCGCACCGGCCCATACCCTCTGTTGAATTTCGAGTCCCTAATCGCCGTGGCTTCCTCCCCCGATCGCCCCCTGTTTCTGATGATACTGGACAGCATCCAGGATCCCCACAACCTGGGGGCGATTCTGCGCTCCGCAGTGTGTGCTGGGGTCGATGGCCTGGTTGTCCATCGGCATCGATTTGCCCCGGCTGGACCGACGGTCTCCAGAGTGTCCGCCGGCGCACTGGAGCATGCGGCCGTCTATCAGGTGACGAATCTTGCCGATACGATCGCTCAACTGCAAAAGGAAACCCAATTGTGGGTGGTGGGTTTGGATCACCGTTCCCCCCGCTCGATCTTCGAGACGAGCCTTACAGGTCATCTCGCATTGGTGGTCGGGGGGGAAGAAAAAGGGCTTCGTCAGCTGGTGAAAAGGCGCTGTGACGATTTGGTTTCCATTCCCCAGACAGGCCCGATCAATTCCCTGAACGCATCGGCGGCGTCGGCTGTGGGGATTTTTGAGGCCGTGCGTCAGCGGGCCCCGGGCCTGGAGCGGTAAGCCGACCGGGGGGCATGGCGAAAAGCCCGGGCGACGATTCCGAGCCGATGCCGGAGGCAATGGCCATGGGTTGGGCAAGATGGCTTCGGGTGCTGGAAGCGGGTCTCTTCCCGCCGACCTGCACCCATTGCGGTGAGTTGATGCCGACAGAGACCGGCTTCCCAGTCCGAGGGCGAGGACATGGAAGCGCACCGAAGACACCCTTGGTCGCGCATTTGAGCGGCATTCTCTGCGGAGACTGCCTGGGTGACGATCTTAGGGCCATCGAGCCGCCTTTTTGCTCGGTCTGCGGCATCCCTTTCGAGTCCCGGATCGGCGACAGCCATCCCTGTGGACGCTGCCTCGAAGCGCCGGGTCCCATTGGCAAGCTCCGTTCGGCCGGAATTCATCGGGGAGCGCTTTCGGCGGTGATCCACGATTTCAAATACAATCGGCGGATCCGTGTGGGGAGGCGATTGGGAACGGTGCTCTTTGATCTGCTGACGACCCATTGGTCCCGGCAGGAGCTGGATATGGTGATACCGGTTCCCCTTCATCCCGCCCGCTGCCGTCAGCGGGGCTTTAATCAGAGCCTGTTGATGATTCAGCCGTGGCCGCGCCTGGCAGCAGAGCTGGCATCGGAATGGGCGGACCTTCCCCAACCGGATGGCCTTCTTGTCCGTCATCAAAAAACCCGGCAACAGACCGGTCTTGACCGAAAGAAACGCAGGGCCAATGTTCGTAGGGCGTTTTCCATTCGTTCCGATAGATCCGTCGGGGGGAAGCATGTCTTGCTGGTGGACGATGTGCTGACCACGGGGGCCACCATGGATGCCTGTGCCCGGCTGCTTCTCAAGGCTGGGGCCGCTTCAGTGGATGGACTGACCGTGGCACGAGCCCTCTGATCGCTTACCCGATTCCGGGGGGTTGCAGCCGGCACAGCTTAGACGCCATATGGGGTGGCGGACAGAGCGGTACACCCTTATAGGGATGGGACCATGACATCCAAATCATATCCGAACAAGGTCATGGGGCGGGAGGCCCTGGTCCGGCAATCTTACACCTGGCGGCAGGAAGGTCGCCGAGTCGTTTTCACCAACGGGTGTTTCGATCTCCTCCATGCAGGGCATGTCCGTTACCTTGCCGCTGCCAAAGACGAAGGGGACGTGCTGGTGGTCGGCCTCAATTCGGATCGTTCCGTTCGTCGAATCAAGGGGGCCTCCCGACCTGTTGTTCCCGAAGATCAGCGGGCCGAAATTCTGTCTGCTCTGGGCGCCGTCGATGCGGTTTGCCTCTTCGACGACCCCGATCCCCTGGGGCTGATCCAATCGATAGAGCCCCATGTGCTGGTGAAAGGGGCGGATTGGGAAGCGGACGAGATTATCGGCGGGGAATGGGTCCAACGGGCCGGCGGCCGGGTGGTGAGGGTGCCTTTGGTCCCCCATATTTCCACCAGCCTGATCATCGAGCGGATTTTGGCTGACCGTCGACCGGTTCCCGACAGCGACGGAGACATCGGATCCATCCAATGAACGGCAATGGAAAACGCCATTGACCCACGGTGCGCCCACAAATGCTCCCGGTCCTTCCGGAAGGGGCCATGATTTCATTAGGGAGAATACGGGAGGCCTGCGGCGCTACCGCTTCGCCCACCTGGTCCGGCAGGACGGTATGGAACACGGTATCTTTTCCCGCTTCGGGGGGGTCAGCAGTCCGCCTTATGATTCCCTCAATCTGGCTTACCGGGTTGGGGATCGGCCGGAGGCCGTGGCTGAAAACCGCCGGCGGTTGCAAGGGGCCATGGGGGAGGGGCGCTTGGTGTTTCTTCATCAGGTGCACGGTGCCCGTGTCGTGAATGCGGCCGACGGACTTGCCGGGGATTTAGAGACCACCCAGGGGAATCGACCGGCGGAAGAGGGCGATGCCCTCATCACCGACATACCTGGCCTGTGGCTTACCATTCTGGTGGCCGACTGCCAGGCGGTGCTCCTGTGGGATCCGGTCAGGCGGGCCGTTGCCAACATCCATGCCGGATGGCGGGGCAGTATCGCCAACATCGTCGGTGCCGCGGTGGAAGCCATGGGGCAGCGTTTCGGGACCAACCCCCGGAACCTGCTGGGAGGGATCGGTCCTTCTCTGGGACCCTGTTGCGCCGAGTTCGTCAACTACCGTGACGAGATACCGGCGGGCTTGTGGGCTTACATGGGAAGAGACTGCCGATACGATTTCTGGCGAATGACCCGGGATCAACTCGTCCGGCTCGGTGTGGATCGGGAAAACGTGCTCACCAGCGGTGTCTGCACCCGCTGCAGCACGGACCTTTTCTTCTCCTACCGCGGAGAAGCCAATACCGGTCGATTCGCCGCCGTCATCGGCATCCGGGAAACGGATTCCGAATAGCAAAAAGGACCAACACCATGGAACATCAGGTAGGAGATATCCTTTGGAACCGATTGATTGCCCCCGGCTACTGGCAGATGGGCATTCATGCTCCCAGCGGCTTCGGCGCGGCCTTACCGGGCCAGTTTGTCATGGTGGGGCAAATCGGTGGGGGATACTCGCCCCTGCTGCGCCGTCCGTTTTCCATTCATCGGCTGATCGAGGACGACGGGTCTGTCGTCGGTATCGAGATCCTCTATCGGGTGGTCGGACAAGGCACCCGGCTGCTTGCTGAGCTAAAGGCCGGTGACGTCATTGATATTCTCGGCCCTTTGGGCCGGGGATTTAGAATTCCAAAAACCACCCAACGGATTTACGTGGCCGCCGGAGGCATCGGTGTGGCCCCCCTGGTTTTTCTGATGGATCGCTTGAAGGAGGCCATGAACCTCGCTCATTCTCGGGTCTTTTTGGGCGGGCGGTCACGGGTCGACCTCCTGTGCCGGAATGCGTTTGAGGCATTGGGGGTTCCGGTCGTTCTTACCACCGATGACGGCAGCGAGGGGGACCAGTGCCTGCTCACGCACCCCCTCGAAGAGGCCGTACGGCAGCGTCCCCCCGACCTGATCGCCGCCTGCGGCCCGCCGGGAATGATCTCCTGTGTGGGGGGAATCGCCAGCCGCTTCAGCGTTCCCTGTCAGGTGTCCCTGGAGGCCGCCATGGCTTGCGGCCTTGGGGCTTGTCTAGGTTGTGCCGTCAAGCCGGCCGGCAACGGTGAGGCGTATCTTCATGTCTGCAAGGATGGCCCGGTGTTCGATATCGACACCATCGACCTCGGTTGACCCCCATATCCCTGGGATAACGAGGCCATCTTCAGCTGCTTTTCCATTGACTTGACCACCGGCATATGGTAGGTGCGGATCTTCGAGTGGATCAGGCTCAACAAGGGGTCGCCACGCAGGATGCCCCATGAAAAGAGAAACCCGACGCTGGTTGAAAGAAATGGCTTATTTCAGCAGCATCGGGTTACAATTGGCCCTGTCGATATTCATTGGCCTCTTTGCCGGCATCTACCTCGACCGCCGGTTTGACACATCCCCGTGGCTGACCCTGGTGGGATTGGCGATGGGCATCGCTGCCGGGTTCAGGAATATCGGTCTGGCCATCAAAAAAAGCAGAAGGCTTTGATGTGATATAGTCTTCTCTACCCTTGGAGAAAGAAAGATACCGGGGATTTGGATATCCAGAAGCGCATATTGACCTTCGTTACCCGAGCCAACTGGGTGCTTTTCATGATCGCCACCATGGCCGGTGTCCTATTCGCCCCGTTGACGTTTACCCTGGGAATCCTCGCAGGGGGATTGATCGTCACCATCAATTTTCACCTCCTGGCCAGAACCCTCCGAAACGCCCTTACACCGCCCCATCTGTCATCCCACAATGTGGTGATTGCCAAATACTATATCCGCTTCATTGTCAGCGGCCTTATCATCTTCTTTTTGATCTCTCAGCATATTGTCAACCCGCTGGGGCTTTTTGTCGGTCTCTCCGTTGTGGTGGCCAGCATTGTCATGGCAACGCTGTGTGAACTCAAACACCTCATGGTCAAGGAGGCGGTCTAAGGATGGAACACCCGTACTTGTTTTTCGTGAAGCTGTTCGAGGCGATTGGACTGGGGCATTTCGCCCACGCCTACCCCCACGTGATCTACACGTGGGTGGTCATGACCCTTCTGGTGGTACTGGGCTGGATCGCCGCCAAAAGCGTCACCCTCATTCCCGGAAAGGCCCAGAACGTATTCGAACTGGTGGTTTCCGGGATCGAGAATTTTATGGTGGATATCACCGGAGAAGAGGGGCGCTGGCTGTTTCCACTGGTGGCCACCATCTTCATCTACATCTTCATTGGAAACCTCATCGGCCTGGTACCGGGGTTCTTTCCCCCGACCGCTGATCTCAACACCACGGGGTCCTGTGCGCTGGTGGTGGTCATCTTTACCCATATCATCGGTGTCAAGTACCACGGACCGGCCTACATCAAGCATTTTCTTGGACCGGTATGGTGGATGATTCCGATCATTTTCCCCATCGAAGTTATCGGGCATCTGGCGCGGATCCTCTCTTTGTCCTTTCGTCTATTCGGAAACATGATGGGACACGAGCTCGTCCTGGGCATCCTTTTCTTTCTGGCCGGCGCCTTTTTTGCCCCCCTGCCCATCATGGCACTGGGTATTTTCGTTGCCCTCGTGCAAGCGTTCGTCTTTTTTCTGTTGTCGGTCATGTATTTCACCGGCGCCATGGAGCATGCACACTGATCCAGTCGAATCGTCGGTGCCGCCGGGATGGCAGGCCGGCACCGCTTAAAACGGAAGAATGGGTGACTTGGAAGAAGCCCACACCTTAAATCCCATAAAGGAGGTAGAGTAGGTATGGAAGCTGAAGCATTGAAATTTTTTATCGCTTGTGTCACGGCAGCTGGTTTTGGTATTGCAATCGCCGCTTTCGGATGCGGCATTGCCCAGGGTCTCGGTTTGAAGTCCGCAGTGGAAGGCATCGCCCGAAACCCCGAAGCTTCCGGTAAGGTTACCGTTACCATGCTGATCGGTCTCGCCATGATCGAGTCGCTGTGTATCTACGCGCTGGTCATTTCGCTGATTCTGATCTATGCGACGCCGATGGCGACGACGGTGACAGACCTGCTCAAGTAGCCGGAATTCCATTACAGAAGAGCGGCCCATAGAGTGTTGTGGGCCGCTCTTTTTTTTTGGGGGTGGAAGCGAGTGCCCAGGGGTCAGGGGCTCGGCTGAAGGTGACCTGCCCCCACAAGGGGCTTGAGATAATGGCCGGTGTGGGAGACCTCCACGGCCGCTATTGCTTCGGGAGTGCCGCAGGCGATGACTTCACCACCGCCGTCTCCGCCGTCGGGTCCCAGATCGATAATGTGATCGGCGGTTTTGATGACATCGAGGTGGTGTTCGATGACGATGACCGTGTTGCCGCCATCCACCAGGCGGTTGAGGATGTCCAGGAGCCGCCGGATGTCATCGATGTGAAGGCCGGTGGTGGGTTCGTCCAGAAAATAGATGGTCTTTCCGGTCCCTTTCTTGGCCAGTTCCCGGGAAAGCTTCACCCGCTGGGCCTCCCCGCCGGACAAGGTCGGGGCGGGTTGGCCAAGACGCATATAGCCCAATCCAACATCGACGAGGGTCTCCAACTTCGTTCGTATGGAGGCGATTCGGCTGAAAAAATCCGTCCCTTGATTGACGGTCATGGCCAACACATCGGCAATGCTCTTTCCCTTATACTGAACCTCAAGGGTTTCGCGGTTGTATCGCTGTCCACCGCAGGCGTCGCACCGAACGTAGACGTCAGGCAGAAAGTGCATCTCGATCCTGAGGATACCGTCTCCCGTGCACGCCTCACATCGCCCCCCTTTGACATTGAAACTGAATCTGCCCGGCCGGTAGCCCCGGGACCGAGCCTCCGGAGTCCGGGAGAAGAGGTCTCTGATATGGGTGAGAACCCCGGTGTAGGTGGCCGGGTTCGAGCGGGGGGTTTTCCCGATCGGAGACTGATCGATATGGATCACCTTGTCGATCAATTCGGTCCCTATCAACGCCCTGTGGATGCCGGATTGAACACGGGAGTGGTAGAGGCGTTGAACCAAGGCATGGTAAAGGGTGTCCAGGACCAGGGTCGATTTGCCCGAACCCGAGACACCGGTGACGCAGATCAGGTTTCCTATAGGGAATGACACGTCGATGCCTTTCAGATTGTTGGCGGATGCACCGACCAGTCTCAATTGCTCGCCGGTTCCCATGCGCCTGCGGGTTGGCAGGGCAATGGATTTTCTGCCCGAAAGGTATTGACCGGTAAGGGAATCTTCTGCGTCCAGCAGGCCTCCGGGGGATCCGGCATAGACCACCTCACCTCCGTGGATACCTGCCCCAGGTCCCATATCGACGACATGGTCTGCGGCTCGAATGGTGGCATCGTCGTGTTCAACCACCAGCACCGTGTTACCGATATCGCGCATTTGAAGAAGTGACGACAAGAGGCGCGAGTGGTCCCGGGCATGAAGCCCGATGCTGGGTTCATCCAGCACATAGAGGACGCCGGTCAGTTTGGAACCGATCTGGGTGGCCAGCCGGATGCGCTGACTTTCTCCGCCGGACAAGGTGGCGGCTCCGCGATCGAGGGAAAGATAAGACAGTCCCACCCGGTCCAGAAAGGCCAGGCGATCAGCAATTTCCCCTTTGATCGGCGAAGCGATTTGCTGCGGGGCTCCTTCCAGAGCGAGATCTCCGAAAAAAGAGCGAAGACGGTTGATGGACAGATGAGACAGTTCGGGCAGAGTCAATCCGCCCACCCTGACGCTGCGACTGGCCGTGCAAAGCCGTGCCCCCTTGCACGCCGGGCAGGGCAGGGGCTGCATATACCGGCGAATGGCTTCTCTGGTGGACGCCTGGTCGGCTTCTCGAAACCGATTCTCCAACTCGACCACCACCCCTTCAAGGGGGCGGTGATCGACCTGTTGTCCTTCCGCGGTGTCGTGAACGAAGCGGATCGGAACGGTTCCCGTTCCGTATAGGAGGGCTTGCCGGCAGTCCGCAGGGAGATCCTTGAAAGGGGTGTAAATGTCGGCGCCGAAGTGGGCTGCAATGGATTCGATTCGCTCGATAAATCGAACGCTGGCACGACCGGCCCATGGGGAGATGGCCTTCTCTCGAAGAGACAAACCGGGGTTGGGAACCACCAGATCGGGATCGACGGCATTGACCGATCCAAGACCGTCGCAGTCGGGGCAGGCGCCGTGGGGAGAGTTGAAGGAAAAGCTCGCCGGCGACAGCGGGGGAAAGCTGATTCGACAGTCGGGACAGACGGCTTTTTCACTGAAGGAAAGATGCTGCCCGTCCTCGGTGGCGACCACGATATGACCACCGGCAAGAGAGCCCGACAATTCCAAGGAGTCGGCCAGGCGGTTTCGAATGCCGTCTTTGATCACCAACCTGTCCACCACCACCTCGAGGGTGACTATTTTTACATCGGACGGGAGCGAGAGACCGTCGAGGTCGCGAACCACCCCGTTTACCCGAATCCGGGCAAAACCGCTTCGTCGAAGAGCGTTAAGGCGTTGGCTTAGGGGTCGGTCCTCTTGACGACGCAGCGGTGAGAGCACCAATATTCGGGTGCCCGGATCGAGAGCCAATAGGTGGTCGATGAACTGGTCGATCGTCTGGGAGTAAATGGCCCTACCGCATTGATGGCAGTGGGGAGTGCCCACCCTGGCATACAGCAGCCGGAGGTAGTCGTGAATCTCGGTGATGGTACCGACCGTGGAGCGAGGATTTTGTCCGGCGGTTTTTTGTTCGATAGCAATGGCGGGGGACAAACCGTCGATGAAATCCACATCCGGTTTTTCAAGACGCTCTAAAAATTGACGGGCATACGCCGATAGGGATTCGACATAGCGGCGCTGGCCTTCGGCATACAGGGTGTCGAAGGCCAGTGTCGATTTCCCTGAACCCGATAGGCCGGTGATGACGATGAACCGGTTTCGTGGCAAATTGAGGCTGATGTTCTTCAGGTTATGGTGTCTGGCACCGCGTATGGCGATCGTGGCTTGATTCATCGGCAATTTCTATCCTTATGGTTAACCGGCCGTGCCTATCGATAAAGGGGTCAAGAGCCGTTTCCGGCACCAGCGGTCCGGCGCATCATTATAGTTAGGCGGAGCCGAGGAAGCAATTCCTAAGACGGCCGGTCAGGGACAGCTTGTGACTCCGGATTCCCATGAGTGGGAAAACCGATGTCTATTCAATTTGTCAAAGAAGTAAATCAAAGAAAAATTGAGAAAAAGAAAGAAAATGAGAGATATAGGGTTTGTCATTAACGATGGAAGAGGGATGGATATGTCCAGAATCTTTAGAGAAAGTGTCAGATGAAAAATTGCCGTATTTCAGAGTACTTGTGTCATTCTGTTCTTATTATAATAATAAAAACAATGTGATATGAATTGTTAATAACTTGTTAGCAAAGGCTCTCTGACTCGAAATGATTCCGTTTGACGACAAGGGCCTTATTCTGTAAAACGGCTGCCAGTTGTTGGATGCATTTCCATTAATCAGTACTAAATCCCCCTTTTCTGTTTATAACCTATTCTTATGCCCGTATTTACCCTCTCGGAAGGAGCGCTTCGTTCCGAGGCAAGATGTTTTGTGCCCGACATTGTGGATATTGATTGAATGGATGCCAACTGGAAACAAGTCAAATCAGCACTGAAGGCGGCAATACCTCCCCATCGGTTTCAGATGTGGATCGACCCTCTAAAACCCCAGAACGGTGATACGGACCACCTGACCCTGAAATGCCCGAACGCCTTTTTTTCCAGGCGGGTTCAGGCCCAGTATGGGGCCTTGATCGAGGAGACTGTCAGGCAACTGACAGGACTGTCCTTGTGTCTTGTCTCCGATGAAGATATCGGCCGGCCGCAGCCATCCGACGATCAGCCGGCTCGGATCCAACTGTCGCTGCCGGAGATGAATATCCGGGTTCACAGCGGTCGAATGCTGCGCCGGGATTTCACCTTTGACGAATTTATCGTCGGACGCAACAACGATTTTGCCTACTCCGCATCCTTGGCCTTGGCCTCCCGCAAACAGTCTCAGCAAAACTGCCTTTTTCTTCTCTCAAACACCGGAATGGGGAAAACCCATCTGACTCACGCGATCGGCCACCACATCCTTTCCAAAGAGCCCCAGGAGAGGGTCTATTACATGACGGCCGAAGAATTCAGCAACGAGATGGTCCATGCCTTCCGTCATGATTGCATCGATCGGTTCAAGGGAAAATACCGGGATGGGTGTGATGTGCTGTTGCTGGAGGACATTCATTATTTGAGCGGCAAAACCAGAACCCAGGTTGAACTGGCCATGACCCTGGATACGCTGGTGGAGTCCGGAAAGAAGATCCTTTTTTCCAGCTGCTATCTGCCTGGCGACATCCCGAAGCTCAACGAGAAGTTGAGATCCCGGTTGAGCTATGGATTGGTTTCCGCCATCGATCCCCCGGATTTCGGCATGCGGCTGAAAATTCTCAAGGCAAAGGCCAAATCCCGGGGCACACAGGTTCCGAGAGATGTGGCTGAATACATGGCAGGGGAACTCTCACAGGATATCAGGCAGTTGGAAAGCGGTTTGATCGGCGTTCTGGCAAAAAGCTCTCTTTTGGGGACCAAAATCGATCTGAAGCTTGCCGAAAGCGTCATTAAAAACATCGTTCGCCGGAAAAAAACCATCACCATCGACATTATCAAGCGACTGGTATCGAAGTATTATGGTATCGGTCTGGACGAGATGGTTTCCCGCTCCAGGAAGCAAGCCGTGGTCCGGCCCCGCCAGATGGCCATGTTCTTGTCTCGACGGTACACGGACGCTCCCCTGGAGACCATCGGGAGAAGCTTCAACCGCTATCACGCGACCGTTCTCCACAGCATCAGCGCTATTGAAAAGGGGATCAGGGACAACCCGTCCATTCAGGGGCAGGTGCAGTATTTCAAAAGCAAAATCGAGTCGGAAATGGTCAAAGGCAGGGGGCAACCCAGGCCGCGAAAGTAGTGGAGCCGCCCGGAAGGGGAATGAATTGTCTGGAGGGGGATAGGGTGCCGCCCCCTCTTTTTATTGGTACCGGATCGTGGGTCCGCTCGCCAGCTCAATGTCGTCAATGATATCCATCCGAATGTTCTGTTCCTTTTCGATGGCGCAGCGTAGGTTCAACACGCAGAACTTTCTGCAGACGGCATCCTCTATGGACATGCTGCCGAAACATTCAAGATACTGATCGAGTAGAACCGGTTTAACCTCCCGTGTCTTCATCGTTCTCCTTTAGGCGCAATAGCGTCGCCATTTCATTGTGTATAAGGCCGTTGCTGGCCAGAATTTCCCTTGTGCCGAAAGGGTCATAGGCCGATCCATCGAAAGTCGACACCCTGCCACCCGCCTCCCGGACGATGAGCATCCCGGCGGCCGTATCCCACGGCTGAAGATTCTGTTCCCAAAACCCTTCGAATCGGCCACAGGCCACATAGCACAAATCCATGGCCGCCGTGCCCAGGCGCCGAACACCCTGGCTTGCTTCAAGGCAATTGGAAAAACGACGGATGACGGCGTTGAGAATCATTTTGAAATTGTAAGGAAATCCGGTGACCAGAAGACTGTCGGCCATGGTTGGGATTTTGGAGACGTGAATGGTGCGGCCGTTGAGTTGGGCACCGTGCCCCTTGACGGCGCTGAAGAACTCCCGGGTCACCGGATTGAGGACGATGCCAACGAGGATGTCATCGCCGATGGAATAGGCGATGGAAACGGCGAACAGACCGATACCGTGGGCAAAGTTCGTTGTCCCGTCCAACGGATCGACAATCCAGCGGCCCTTGGATGATCCAGGGATGTCGCCTGATTCCTCGCATAAAATGGTATCGTCCGGAAAGACACGCCGAATGGTCTTGATGATGCACTTTTCAGAAGCGATGTCGGCCTCGGTGACCAGATCGATCGCCCCCTTCTTATCAATGCGATCGATGTGGTCGAGTTTGCTGAGCAAACAGTCCCCGGCCTGAAGGGCCGCTGATGTGGCGACCGACCTGATGGTTTCAAATTCCATAAGAGACGAAGATTACCCTGGATACCATCATCAGGTCAAACCCTTTTTCGCGGGCATCCTGTCCCTGCCGTGGCTGGCGCTCTCGGGCTCACAGAGCATTGGGGGTGTCGGTCCCTGAAGGCCATGCCGCCGGCATGTTCTGGCCGGCGAGGATCGTCTCCATTTGTGTGATGAGCGGAGCCAGGGACCGGCGGTTCAGAGCGGAAACCGGGGTGCCTTTCAACCGACGTTGAATGGGAGAGAGCGCCTCGCTGGCCACCCGGTCCGACTTGTTGAGCACCCGGATACAGGGAATGTGGTCGAGATGAAGGTCTTCCAGGATTCGGTCGACGCACTGGATGTGTTGTTCGGCCCTGGGGTTGTTGATGTCGATGACATGGAGCAGCAGGTCTGCGGCTTCCAATTCTTCGAGGGTTGCCCGAAAGGCGACCATCAGCTCTTTGGGCAGGTCACGGATGAACCCGACCGTATCGGTAATGATGACCTCCATATCCCGCGGAAATCTAAGTCGGCGGCTTGACGGATCCAGGGTGGCAAAGAGACGGTTTTCAGCGGTGACGTCACTTCGGGTCAGGGTGTTGAGAAGGGTGGATTTCCCGGCATTGGTATAGCCGATAATCGATACGACGGGAAGCCGACGTTTTTCGCGTCGGGAGCGCTGCCGGCTGCGGTGGCTCTGGACGTTGCGGAGGGATTTTTCCAGCCGGGTGATGCGCTCTCTTACCCGACGCCGGTTGATTTCGAGCTTGGTCTCGCCTGGTCCTCGGCCACCGATGCCTCCGGTAAGCCTGGACATGGCTGTGTTTTTGGTGACGAGCCGCGGTAGGAGGTATTTGAGTTGGGCCAGTTCGACCTGGAGTTTTCCCTCCCGGGATTGCGCTCTCTGGGCAAAGATGTCCAGAATCAGCTGGGTGCGGTCGATGACCTTGAGTTCGATTTGTTCGGTGATGGACCGGATCTGGGACGGGTTGAGCTCCTGGTCGAAGATGATCAGGGTGGCGTTTTTCTGGAGGGCCTCGATCGCCAGCTCCTTCAATTTTCCGGAACCCATGAGAAACCGAGAGTCTGCCCGATGGCGCATCTGAAGGACGCTGTCGATGATGGTGATGCCCCCGGTGATGGCCAATTCTCTGAGCTCCTGAAGGGAGGCCGCTGCCTCTTTTCGTGAGGTGGTGGCCACACTGACCAGAAGGGCCTGTTCCCCGCCGCTGCCGGCGGCCTGAACTCTTGCCTTTTGGGCCAGTTCCGATTCGAGGGCGTGAATCAAGGCCAGACAACCGATGTCAGGCTGTGAGGGCAGAATGGGGTCCAGTTGCCGATGGCTGGTGACGCCCCTTTTTCCTGGAAGCACGTGGGCGACAAGAATGCGGTCGGGCATGCCCTGGTTCGAGACGGTGACGGCGGCCATGAGATCCAAACGAAGGAGGGCAAGGTCGGTTAGATCGTCTTTTGTAAGGGGCTCACCGTCGAGATGGGTGTGGATGCATCTCAGCCCCCGGAGCCGGCCTGGAGCCACCCGGTAATCGCTTACATCCGGGATGACGATCTTCTGGCTATCCCCAATGAGGACAGCGGCCACCCGCCCGGTCCGGTCGATCAACAGGCCGATCTGGCGTCCGGTTTCCCTGGAGAGCCGTCCCATGTCCTTGGCCAGATCGTAGGAGAGAATCGATTGGGGAGGAACACGCCGTCGATAGAATCGTTCCAGTCGTTTGATCTGCTCCGGCTTTAGTCCCGTCGTATGTCCATGGATGCGTTTCATGGATGGGTGGGGGGGATAGGATGAGGTCGCCCCAAACCGGAGGATTCAAGAACAGATGGGATCGAATCCATGTCTTCGGGGTATTGGCTCCGGCAATGGGGCGGTGACATCCAGGAGGTCATCTCTCCCATCAGGTGCTCTGCCGGGAGTAGGGGTCTCGCGCATGGTTTTCAAATCGCGTCGAGGCGCCCCTGAATGTCAGGGTGATGTCGCCGGTGGGTCCGTTGCGGTGCTTGGCCACAATGATTTCAGCCGTTCCTCGGTTCGGGTTGTTTTCGTCTTTGTTGTAGACGTCGTCTCTGTAGATAAACATTACGACGTCCGCATCTTGCTCTAAGGCTCCAGATTCTCTCAGATCGGAGAGTTTGGGGCGCTTGTCGTTTCGCTCTTCCAGTTTACGGTTCAGCTGGGAGAGGGCCAGCACCGGAACATTCAACTCCTTTGCAAGGGACTTTAGCGATCGGGAAATCTCTGAAATCTCCAGATCTCTCCGTTCGATGCCGCTGCGGCCCTTCATGAGCTGGAGATAATCGATGATCACCAGGCTGAGGTCGTGATCCATTTTCAGCCGCCTGGCCTTTGTGCGAATATCCATCGATGTCACATCCGCCGAATCATCGATAAAAATGGGCGCTGCGGACAGGACGTCCGCCGCATGGGTGAGCCGCTCCCAGTCGTCGGTGCTGAGGAATCCACCCCGGAGGCGGAAAGCATCGACCTGCGCCTCGGAGCAGAGCATCCGCATGGACAATTGCTCCTTGGACATCTCCAGAGAAAAAATCGCGACGGCCGAATGGGCGGCGATGGCGGCATTGCGGGCGAGATTTAGCGCCAGAGCGGTTTTCCCCATGCTGGGCCGTGCGGCCAGTATGATGAGATCCGAGGGTTGAAGGCCAGAGGTCAGGCTGTCGAGATCAGAAAACCCCGTCTCGACGCCCGTTACCAGGGCTTTGTTGCCCTGCCGATCCTCTAACATGTCGATGTTGCCGTCGATCAGCTGACCGAGAGGAATAAAGGCCTGGCTTCCCTTGTTCTCAGAGATTTCAAAGATGGCGGATTCTGCAAAATCGACGATCTCATCCATCTCTTTCCCAGCTTCGAAGCACGTCCGTGTAATTTTGTTGGCGGTATCGATGAGTCGCCGAAGCACTGCCTTCTCATGAACGATCCGGGCATAGTGAGGGGCGTTGACGGCAAAGGGGGCGGACTCGATCAGCCTGGAAAGAAAGGTGACCCCGCCCACCGTCTCCAGGTCTCCCTTGACTTTCAATCGATCCGATAGGGTAACCAGGTCGACGGGTTCGCCTCTTGCTGAAAGGTCGGTGATTGCGGAGAAGACTTTTTGGTGGGCGCTTCGGTAGAAATCGGCCGGTGACAACACATCCAGAATATCGTCGAGGGTGGTGTTGTCGATGAGGATGGAACTCAGCAGGGACTCCTCGGCCTCAACGCTTTGGGGAAGAAGGCCGTAGGCATCCGATCCTTGGGGGGTGTCGGTTTGATGTCGGGCCATTGAGACCACCGGCTGTGCAGACTGGCGATTCCGACTCGGAGAAACGCCGGTGCCGCCCGCACCATCAGGGCAAGCGGCACCGATGGAAGCCACGAACGCCTATTTGGGGTTGTCCTCAGGGAGGATATGAACGGTAATTTCAGGCTCCACATCCCGGTAGACCCGGATCGGAATATTGAAGGAGCCGATTCGCTTCAGCGGTTCGTTGAGCAGAATCATCCGTTTTTCGATGGTGACGTCCTGCTCGGCCAGGGCATCGATGATTTCACGGATTCCGACCGACCCGTAGAGGGTCTCCTCATCAATGGTTTTGGCTTTGACCGTGCACTCCACACCGTCGAGGCGCTTGGCCATTTCTTCTGCAAATGACTTTTCCTTGGCGATCTGCAGTTCGAACTTCGTCCGCTCGTGTTCGAGCTGTTTGATGTTCTGCGGGGTGGCCTCCACGGCCTTTCCCTGGGGCAGCAGATAGTTTCGGGCATATCCGTTGGCAACCTTCACCTCGCTGCCGATGATACCCAGGGATTCTATGGTTTCCTTCAGAATCACTTTCATGGGTTCAGACCCTCCGAAGAAACGGGTTATTTGTTGAAATCGGGGGTGCCGACATACGGCAGCAGCGCGATGGTCCGCGCCCGTTTGATGGAATGGGTGAGCCGGCGTTGGTGTTTTGCACAGCACCCGGAAATCCGCCTGGGGATTATTTTCCCTCGCTCGGTGATGAAGCTCTTGAGTTGCCTGGGCTCCTTGTAGCTGATGTCCAGGGAGCTGTCAGCGCAAAACCGACAGACTTTCCGTCGATGATAAACTCTTCTCTTGCGTTTGCCGCCGGTTTTCCTCTGGCCTGAATGGGGTCTGGGAGCCATGGTCTATTCCTCCTTCTTCTCGACGTCGGATACGTCTGGTTGGGCGGGTTCGGCTGGCGCGTCGTCGTCTTCGGAAGGAGTCGTCCCTTCGGCTGCCGCCTCTGGTTCGTCTTCGACGGTATCCTCGGTGATGCGGCTCGGATCGACTTCGGAATCGGTCAGGACCGTCATGAATTTCATTACCCGGTCATCGATTTTGAAAAACCGCTCCATTTCGGAAACCAGCGGTCCTTCTCCGCAAAAGTCGATAAGGGTGTAAAATCCACGGGGTTTTTTCTTGATCGGGTAAGCCAGCTTGCGGGCGCCCCAGTCTTCCACCTTGATCAGCTGTCCCCCCTGCTGGGGAATGATCTCTTCGATTCGGTCGAATACGGGACGCCGCTGATCGTCGGAAAGATCGGGATCAATAATGACAATGGTTTCGTAACGCTTCATAGATCCTCCTTTTGGGTATAAAGCCCCTCCAACGGGGGGAGGAGCAAGGATTGTGATCTTGATAAAATCAATGTTTATAAAGGATAAAATAAATAATTGTCAATAGCTATTCGGTGAGTCGATGGCCCTTTAACGGGCGTGACAGGTAAAAGGAGGGCCCCAAGGCCAGGGAAGGCAAAAGAAAAGGGCTCCTCCGGAAGAAGGCAGCCCTTGGATGGCATGGTGGTGGGCCGTATTGGAATCGAACCAATAACCTACTGATTAAGAGTCAGTTGCTCTGCCTAGTTGAGCTAACGGCCCTGTGTACCGATTGCCTCCGGCAACCGGGGATGCTTCGTATCAACTTTGCCTAGCCGTGTCAAACGGTTTTTAGACGCGTTACGGCTCTGGGTCTTTGCCGCCGGGGCGTCGGTTCACTGTCGTTTCGAGCGTTTCCTAACCCGTTTCCATTCCGGGTCCCGCTTTCTATTAGCTGGTTTGCGGGCCGGTCTTTCGTTGGCTGTCCAAGACGATGGGTCGACGACATAACTTCCGGCGGAAGTGGATGGGGGCTTGACATCGGGTGGTGCCGGTAGATGGTCCTGGGTGCGGTCCTTGGGCAGAGGCGGCAGAATCAATCCTTCCAAGGGGAGGCTCTCAGCGGTGTATAGTCCTTGGCCCGCACAGGAGATGACGGCCCCGGCTTCCGTCGCCATGCGGGTATTGACAGTGACCAGGACCGGATCAGCGTCGCGGCGGCGTCCCAGCCGCTGGGCGGTGGGGCGATCCGGTGTCAGCAGAACAGGCAGGGCATTCCCCGACCGGCGAATGCCCTGCTTGGATACGGCCAGATGCGCTTTTCGCCGGATGCAGGTAAAGAGGTGTTTCGGCAAAGACGCCGCTGGTGTGGGAATGGGCTTTGGGCGATATCCCGAGGCCCGGATGCGGTTGCCGAGCACCTCCACTCCCGGATCCGGCAACGATAGGACCAACTCCTCGATGTCGGTCCTTCGAATCCGCTGGGTATTCTCGGATTCATGCATGGCCTTTATCAGTTCCTTGACGGCGACAAATCCGTCTTTGTCCGGCACCAGCCCGTATTCATGGGGGGACTGGCCAAGTGCGGTGGTCAACAGTTTGGCTAGCCGTTTTAGGGTGCGATTTCGGTTCATGGATCGATCCGATTCAGAGCCACGCGCTTGTCATCCCGGCCATAGAGCTTGGGGTTTCGGGCAGTGAGGCTCGCCCCTGCTGTTTCTCAGGCTGTCTTGACCGGCTGCCGGGTGTCTGGTAGGTTTCAGCCGGTGGGGATCGTCAATCCCGTTCGATCTCGAGCGGTTACCGCCCGATTCTATTCTACAGGCGAGAGTCCCCCTTTTCAAGTTCCCTGAGCGTGGAAGCCACCAACCACCGGTGGCCGACCGGATGAAAGGATCCCGTTGATGACTCGAGACAAATCGGCCCAACTCTTTGAGCGTGCCCGGCATTGCATCCCGGGGGGGGTGAACAGTCCGGTGCGCGCCTTTCGTTCCGTTGGCCTTACCCCGCCTTTTATTGCCAAAGCCGACGGATGCCGTATCTATGACGTGGACGGCAATGCCTACATTGATTATGTTGGCTCTTGGGGGCCGATGATCCTTGGTCACCGGCACCCGGCTGTTCTCGATGCTATCCGTCAGGTTCTGGACCGGGGCACCAGCTTTGGCGCTCCCACCGATTTGGAAATCGAATTGGCTGAAATGGTGACCGAGGCGGTTCCCTCCGTGGAAAAGATCCGCATGGTCAACTCCGGCACCGAAGCCACCATGAGCGCCATTCGACTGGCCAGAGGGGCGACCCGGCGGCCTTTCGTGGTCAAATTCGATGGCTGCTATCATGGCCATGCAGATACCCTTCTGGTGGACGCCGGCTCGGGGGTGGCCACGCTGAACATCCCGGGCAGCCCGGGTGTTCCGGAGCCGGTGACCCAGTTCACCCTGTCCCTGCCCTACAATGATGCGAAGGCGTTCTCAGCCCTGATGGATGCTCGGGGCCAAGAGATCGCCGGTGTCATCGTCGAGCCGGCGGCGGGCAACATGGGAATGGTGCCTCCTTCCGAGGGGTTTCTGGAAACACTGAGGGAAAAAACACGAGCGGCTGGAAGTCTCCTGATTTTTGACGAGGTGATGACCGGATTTCGTCTGGCGTACGGCGGTGCCCAAGAGCGATTTGCCATTGCACCCGATGTGACCTGTTTTGGCAAAATTATCGGTGGCGGGCTTCCGGTGGGCGCATACGGGGGGCGGAAAGACATTATGCAGCACGTGGCGCCGGAAGGCCCGGTCTATCAGGCCGGCACCTTGTCGGGAAATCCTGTGGCAATGGCTGCCGGTATCGCCACCCTCAGGGAGTTGAAGCGGCCGGGCGTCTATGAAACGTTGGAGAAGGCCTCTCGGCGACTGGAAAGCGGGTTGATGGATGCGGCAACCGCATCGGGGATCGATACCACGATCAATCGCGTGGGATCGATGCTCGGCGTCTTTTTCACCCGGGAGCCGGTGCGCTCCTTCTCGGAAGCGCGTCACAGCAATTTGGAGCGGTTTTCTATCTATTTCAGAGAAATGCTTGAGCGGGGCATCTACCTGGCTCCCTCCCAGTTCGAGGCGCTCTTCGTCTCCTTGTCCCACGATGACGACGCCATCGATCGAACCGTCGAGGCCGCGGAGGGCGCATTCAAGAAGCTAACCGAGTAAATCCGGCCGAGCACTTGATCGGGGTCGGCAGCACTCGACCCCGACCGTCCGCGGGAGCCTCTCCACGAAGGATGACCCATGACCAAGGCCAAGTGGTCCAAGAATGTCCCACTGAAGAAAAGAGGTCTATATTACCAGTTGATATTGGTATTCGGCCTTTTCTTTCTGATGCCGGTGGTCGGATTCGTCTATTTTGCCGTTGAGTACGATCTTCTGAAGGATCGAAACACGCCCCTCCTTTTTTTGGGATTTCTTATTTTCTCCCTGTTCGGCTTCACATTGCTGAGAAAGCTGTTCGAGGAGATCAGTCGCATCTCCAAGACCGTGGCCGCAAAAATGCCGGTGATCCCTTTGCCGGGCTCGGAAAACGGTGTCGACGAACTCCAGACCATCATGCACTCCTTCAATGCCATGGAGGGGGCGGTTTCCCGGTCCAATCGTCAGCTTGCCAGAAAGACAACCGAAGTTGCCATCCTGAAAGAACTCTCCGATCTGTGCTATGTCACTTTCGATCCGGAGGAAATTCTCTACATCACCCTGGAGCGGGCTCTGCAGCTGACGGGTTCCGATATTGGCTCGGTGTTGACCCTTAGCCGGGTCGACGGGCGGGCGTTCGAGGTGAAAGCCAGTATCGGGCTGGGGGGGACCGTCAAGATCGGAGACCGGCTGGACTTCGACACCAGCATCGCCAAATACGCCGTCATCAACAAGTCACCTCTGGTCGTGGAAAACGTCGAGCGGGACAGTCGTTTCGGGAGGGCCAACCTTGCCCAGTACGGTACCAAGTCTTTCGTCTGCATGCCCATAAAGACCAGCCGGGACATCGTCGGTGTGTTGACCATCTCCCGGCGAGACGACAGCACGGCTTACACCCACGATGATGTGGAGGTCTTAACCCCTCTGGTCAGCAATGCCGCATTTACTTACGAAAATCTTCGACTCCTGAAAGAGAACGAAAAGGCCAGGCTCAAGCTGCGATCGATTGAAAAGATCTACCGCCTCCTCAATTCCAGCTTTCGTGACAGTGAACTGCTCCTGGCCCTGATCGGCGAGATGAAATCGGTGATTCCCTTTTCCGTGGCGGTCATCCTGATGAACGACGAGCACCGCCCCGATCATGTGACGGTGTTCGAGCTGTGGTCCACCGGAAAACAACGGGCCATAAAGGGCTCATCGATTGCCATCCGGCAAACCGGCATCGACCGAGCGATGCGACAGGACCGACCCCTGCTGATCGATGACGACCGGTCCCTTAACAGCGACGCCCTTAGGAGCCTCATCGGGGAGGAGGTCACCGCCGGTATCGCCACCTCCCTCAAGATGGACGGCAAGGCCAAGGGAGCGTTGCTGTTGGGGGGGGGCGACGGTGGCCATCTTGAGGAGCTTTCGGATCTGATCGGTTGGATGGCCGATACCCTGTCCTTTGCCATTGAACGTAACGCCCTGACGGCGGCTGTCTTCAAGAGGGACCGGGAACTCACGTCCATCAAGCAGATCGGCAGCGCCCTCGCATCCTCCACCTTCGACATCAAACAAGTGTTGAAGTACACCATGGACATGATTCGCGTCATCATGAACGTGGAGGCGGGATCGCTGTTGTTCGTCAAGAGGTCCGAGCTGCGGTTTGCCGTGTCCTTCAACACCCAGGTGAAAACCCATATGCAGCAGCGCCTGAAACTGGGTCAAGGCATTGCAGGTACCGTCGCCGCCAAAGGAGAGTCGATTATCGTCAACGACACCGCCAAATCTCCTCACTTCTTTGCCGGAGTCGACAAATCCACCGGCTTTGAAACCCGTTCGGTGCTGTGCGTGCCCATGGTGTCCCAGGGCCGGGTCATCGGCGTGATCCAGGTGCTCAACAAAATCAACGGGGATTTCGTGTCAGGGGATGAAGATCTTCTGCAGTCGATCGCCTCATCGGTCAGCATTGCCATTGAGAACGCCCGGCTCTATCGGGAAACCGTGTCTATGGCCGAACACGAGCGGGGAATTCGTCGGATGTTTCAGAAATTTGTCCCCGAAGAGATTGTCGATCGCATCATTCACGGAGCCGATTCTGAAAAAGTGTTGTTGGAGGAACTTAAAACCCTGACCCTGCTAAATCTGGACATCCGAGGATTCTCCAAACTCGCCCGGGCGATCGGCACCCAGAAAACCGTCGCCTTACTTAATCGGTTTTTCTCCGTCATGGGGGATATCGTCTTCAAGCATTCCGGTATCGTCGACAAGTATCTCGGAGACGGGTTTCTGGCCATATTCGGGGCCCCCGTATCCAGACCCCAGGACGCCGACAACGCCATCAACGCCGCCCTCGAGATGAAACAATCCATCCAGTCCGTCAACAAGGACCTGGCCAGGGACATGGGCATATGCATCCGGGTCGGTATCAGCATCCATACCGGTGAGGTGGTGGTCGGCAACATTGGTTTTGACAAAAAAATGGACTACACGGTGATCGGTGATGCCGTGAACACGGTTTTCAGGCTTCAGGATTTGACCCGCCCGTTCCCCAACGGGATATTGATCAGCGACGTCACCCGGCGGGCGGCCCGCTTCAATGCGAATATGAAGGAAATCGATACCCGTTTGGGAGATCTCCGCCTCTTCGAGCTGACCGGGAACGAGGCCCTGGAAAAAGAGGCTACCGAGGCCCTGTCCGCTTCCTCTCCGTAACGGGTGTCAGCGATTTCGCTCCCGGGGGCGAACGGCCCCCTTGGGTGTTTTGAGGTGCTGAGGGCAGCCCCCCATGGGACTCCCCAGCCATGAATAGGGCGTTGCCGGTGCCCGGGAGGTACAACGAATCGAATGGATACGCCATACGACGGTTCCCTAAAGGGGCAGTTCCTCATTGCCATGCCTGCGCTTCAGGATCCCAATTTTTTCCAGTCGGTCGTCTGTATCTCCGAGCACACGGCCGATGGTGCCCTCGGACTGGTGGTCAACCGGGCGCACTCGATCCTGACGAGCGAGGCCATCTTCGACGAGCTTTCAATGGACCATACCGAGGAGGCCGGCGCCATTCCCATTCATCTCGGGGGGCCGGTCCATCTGAGCGAAATTTTTATTCTCCACGGTCCGCCGATCGACGATGAGACAAGCTTCATCATCACCCCCGGCCTGGCCCTGAGCAATACCCGGGAGGTGCTTCAACGGATTGCTTGGAACAAAGGCCCGGAGTCGTTCATCATCAGTTTGGGGTGTTCGGGCTGGGGCCCCGGTCAGTTGGAGACGGAGATCAAGGAGAATGCCTGGTTGACCAGCGATATCAGCGAAGACGTCTTGTTCCGGTTGCCTCTCGAAAAACGGTGGGAAGCCGCGTTGAAAATCATGGGAATCAACCCGGCGCTCCTGGCGGATGACGCGGGACATGCATGATGGAGAATAGGGATCGGCTGGATAGCGACGGTGGGCCGGGGATTGAATGAAAAGACTATTTCACGGCCGGCGTCGACTTGGTCTTTGTTTTCTTCTTCTTCCGGCAGTCCTTATCCTTTCGGACAAAGGCGCATAGCTTGGGATTGTAGTATTCCTTGCAATTCAGCGGGTTGTAGAGCGGGCATTCGGGATGTTTCTCTGACATGGTTCTCAATCTCTCCCCGGCGGGGCGGCCGCCTTCCTTGTGAAGATTCCTTCTATCATAAACCTATAACGTTTACAAGAGGTTACCATCGATGTTATGGACCCGCGCCCCTTGGGGCCTTGGCCTGCGCGGATAACATTTTGACAACGCCCCCCATCCATTGTAAGCATGCAGCGGAATATCCGACCCCCTGCGTCATTCCCCGGGCGCACCGCCCATCACCGGCAACACCGATATCAAACGACTTGAACGCCGCCACACGTGGACAATGGAACGATACGATAGCCTAAAAAATGACCTTTCCAGGATGACGTCGGAGGTTGAATCACTGATTCAAGCGGTCGACGGACTGCCGGACATCTCCCTTCAATCCGCCGATAAATGGCGGAAGGCCTGCGCCACCATCAGGATGCAGATTGCCGAGGACCTGATCCGGGTTGCCATCGTGGGCCCCATCAAATCCGGCAAGAGCACTTTCACCAATGCGCTTCTGGGGGGGGACTATCTGAAGCGAGGAGCTGGGGTGGTGACCTCCATCGTGACACGGGTAGCCCATGGCGACACCCTGAGCGCCGCACTCCAATTGAAGACCTGGGCGGAAATCAACGAAGATATCGACCACGCCCTGATTCTGTTTCCCAACCAGGATTGGCGCCAGGATGAGAACCCTTTTGATCTGAGGCGGGTGTCGGATCGCGACGGACTTGCCGAAGCCGTCCGCTCTCTCAGCCCCGACCAGCTCATTACCAACGACGCCCGAAACGCCAACAGTGTCTTGCTCTTTTCCTACCTCAAGGGATATGAAGCGGTTGCGGGGCTCATCGGCGAGGATGCAACCGTCGTCCGGTACGATGCCGACCGTTTCCTCGAGCACAGGCGGTTTGTGGGAGAGGATGCCCTGGCCGTCTATCTGAGAGATGTCCAGCTTTCCGTACCCTTGAACGATTTCGGCAGTACCATCGAACTGGCCGACTGCCAAGGAAGCGATTCACCCAATCCTTTACACTTGGCCATGATCCAGGACTACCTGCTGATGACCCATCTGATAGTCTATGTCATCAGCAGTCGGACCGGTCTTCGGCGAGCCGATCTGGATTTTATTTCCATCATCAAGAAAATGGGCATTGCAGACCACGTGTTGTTCGTTTTGAACATCGATTTCGGGGAGCATGAGTCCATAACCGATCTGGACATCCTGATCGGGAAAGTGACGGAGGAGCTGTCGCTGTTGGTTCCGGACCCGGCCCTGTATGGGTTTTCGGCGCTCTACCGTCTCTTTCGCTTCCATGAAGGCGCCCTCTCCGAGAAAGACCGACTTCGAATCGAGCAGTGGGAGACGGACCCGGAGCTTCTTGAGCGCTCACGGGATGGCGAAAGCGCTTTCATCGACGCCTTTAAAACCAACCTTTACGAAGATGCGCTCACCCTTCTCTTGTCGAACCCATCGGAGCGCCTGTATCGAATCGCCTCCGGCATCGGGCAGTTGATTGCCGTCAGGCGCCGGATGCTGACGACGGATACGACGCGGGCAGGCGAGATATTGGAGCGGGTGCGCCACCACCTGGATCAGATGACCCAGGTCAGCGACCTGATTCGAAACACCCTGAAGGGCGGTCAGAGTCAGATCCAGAAAGAACTTCGGTCCGGCATCGACCGGTTTTTCGACGACCGCGACGGTGACGTAACGGCCGCGGTGATCGGCGCCGTCAATGGCTATTCCATTTCTGCCATTGAGGACTACGCGACCGGCCTGAAGCGGGACGGTTTCCCGGCGACCATGTACCGCGTCTACCAAGAATTCCGACAGGCCCTTGAGAGGCTCATGGCGGAAAGCATCAATCCGGAGATTGTCCGGTTCATCTCCAGCAAGGAAGATCGGATCGCCGATTACCTTCACACCCTAGTTGCCCCCTATCGGGTCCTGGTGCGCGACGCCGTTGCCGGGGTCAATTTGACGCTGGCTGAAATCGGCGTCGACTCCGAACTCGCCGAGGACGTGTTATCCGAGGCCCGGCTGGATATGCAGGTGGTGCGGCGGGAGGCCAAGCTGTCGATCCCTTCGGTTCGAGCGGTGATGCGCTACTCGGCAAAGGTCAAGACCGAAGCCGTCTTTCGTCTCGGCATCTACCGGGTGTTTCGCAGCATCAAAAAGCTGTTCAAAAAACCCCTCAATCCGGCCATGAACGAAGAGCGCCTGGCCCTGGAGGACGGGCTGGGGCGGCTGAAGAAAGAAACCGAAGCAGCCCTTCGCTTTCACTTCAAGGACATTCGGGAAAACATCAAATTTGGCTATCTTTTCAAACTGCTGGAAGCGGGATCCGGCCGTTTGGGGGAGATTCTTCTGGACCGGATCGACACCTATACCTCAGACCTGGCTCAGATGGTCGAAGGGGTCCATGTCGATCAGTCCCAAATGGCCGGCAGGGCCGAGCGGCTCAAGGAGATCTGCGACGAGGCGGAGTGCCTGTTGGATCGTTTGCGCGCGACGAGAGAGGATATCGGCCGGATCCATCGATAGAGATCCTCTCGGAGGCTGCTCCCGTTGCACCGTTTCTATGGGCCTATCTAAGGAGGAGGATGGGATGGGAGAAAGACGCACCCGGAGGATTGCTGTCGCCAACGAGAAAGGCGGGGTTGGAAAAACCGCCACCGTCGTCAATCTTGCCGCTGCATTGGCCCTCGAGGACCGGTCTGTTCTGGTGGTGGATATGGATCCCCAACACAACAGCACCTTGGGGCTCGGGGTGAGCGACGAGGCCGTGGAGGTCAGTGTCTACGATCTGATCCAGTCGCCGGGAGCCGCAAGCGCTGTCGATGCCATTCGTCCGACCCGTTGGAAGGGGCTTGAACTGCTGCCGGCGGTAACGGACCTGGCAGGCGCCGAAGTGGAGCTTGTCGAGGTCGCCGGAAGGGAGAACCGGCTGAAGGAGGCCCTGTCGGGCGTTGACCGCAACTACGACTTCATCTTGCTGGACACGCCCCCAAGCCTATCCTTGTTGACCGTCAACGTTTTCGCCTTTGCCGACGAAGTTCTCGTCCCCTGTCAGACGCAACCATACGCTTACCGGGCTTTGGGCGAACTGTTCGACACCGTCGATCTCGTCCGCCAAACCATCAACCCCCGGCTGGCAGTCACCGGTGTCGTGGCCACCTTTTTCGATCGTCGGACCCGCGTCAGTCAGAACATCCTCGATCGATTGTCTTCGGACAGCCAATACGGCCCCCTGTTGTTCAAATCGGTCATCCGCGCCAATACGACGATTGCAGAGAGCGCCGACGCCAGCCGACCGGTCGTCCATTTTCGCCGTGGCAGCTTCGGGGCATCCGACTATCGGCAACTGGCCAACGAATTGATTGGAAACGTCCCCGGCAGGACCAAGGCCGGTTAGGGACCAAGCCGTTCAAGGTTTTCCCTGGCAAAGGCCAGGGTAGGGTCGATTTCCAGTGCGGCCCTATAGTACCGGACCGCCGACTCGGTGTTTCCCAGTTCCCGGTAGTTGGAGCCGATGTTGGCATAGTCGATCGCCGACCCGGGATCGAGCCGGAGCACCTGCTCAAAGCTGGCGATGGCCTCCTCGTGGCGTTTTAGCTTGAAAAGACAAAAGCCCATGAGGTTGTGGAGATCGGTCCGGTCCCTGTCCAGACGCAACCCTTGCGAGAGGACGTCCAGTGCCTCCTCGTAATGCTCCAAATCCCGAAGGCAAACCCCCATGTACGAATAGATGCTTACCGCATCTTCTTCAGGCGGCTCCAGGGACAGCGCCGACTTGAACCCATCGAGGGCGACTTGGGTCTCTCCCATGTTCATCCGGCACATGGCCATGTAAAAGTGCACGTAGTAGCGCCCTGGGAGGGCGTCATCGATCCGTTTCAACTCTGGGATGGCCCGGTGCGCCGGCAGGTTTTCGGTAACGATCCGCGCTGTGAACATGCCCACGCTGGAAACCTCCGCTCGTTCCCGGAAATGGGCGCCGGGAATGAGGGTGTAGAACGCCGGAATGTCGATACGCGGATGCCGGGTGTCGATCACGACAACCTCCATCTGGCGTTCCGACAGGGTTGAGGTCAGGTTGAGCACCTCCTGCTTGAGATTGGGATTGGAGAGGTCCGGCAGGCGCCTGAGATCCACTTCCAAACCGCCGTCGATCACATATCCGGCCTCCTCCAGGCTACCGAACTTAGGCAGTCCGCTCGCCAGATAATTGCCGCCGCTGTTGAAGTCGCCTGCCAGCTGGGCCACCTCCGTCAGCGCTCGACTGAGGGCCTTTTCGGGACTTGGGGTGGTTCCGGCGGTCCAGACGATTTCGCTTTTTTCCGGAAACGTTGCCGGATCGTAGGCCAGTGCGCCGACAGTGGGTATACCCGTATCCAGGGAGAAGTCGGAAAGAAACAGCCGAATCCCCTCCCGCCGATACTTTCCGAGCATCCCGATGACGTTATCGTCGGTGGCGCTTTCCGGGCGGATGGTCGGCAGCGTCAGGCGCTTGCGGCTGATGAGTGAAGAGACGTGGCGCTCGACCACCTCGCAGATGCCCTGACTGAGGGCCTCTTCCGGGCAGTTTCCGGCCGATGGCCCGTTGAATTCGTTGATGGTGAAAAACCAGTCGAAGGGCACCAGCATCTCCTGCTCCCGAGTCAGATTGTAGGCCCGGGTCCATTTCATGGGCAGGGTTTCGAACATACGTCGGGCCGCTTCGATGTCCCCGGAGTCGTCGTGCACCGATGCGGCCACCAGTTCGAAGGGAATCGCCCGGTCTCCCAGGTTTCTGTAAGTGTTCACCTGGAAATGAGTGGCCGTGTTGCAGAAGCTGAAAAAACTGAAACGCTCGACCAGTTCCATGACCGCACTGGCCTCGGCCTGCTCAGGCGTTGCCCCTTTTCCCATCTGTTTGCGGGTGCCTGTGATGCGGCGGGCATCTTCCCCGCAGACGCTGAAAAATACAGGAATGTCCAGCCGGCCGTTGTCGATTCGACGGGTTTCGGTCAAAATATCCATATCCACTTGAGCCAGGCGTTCCTTGACCCGACGCACCGTTTCCCCAGGGGCGATGGCCTTGTCCTGATCGTAGGTGGATTGTTTGTAGACATTCGTTAATTCGATACGATGGGTCATGATGACTGCCTCTTTTCTATGGATCGCGAGTCGGCCATTCCTGGCGGCGAATGCGTATCCATACTGATGTCATCCCTATAATTCAAGGCGTTTTTTGATTTGACGGTGATGGAGGATTTTGTTATTAAACATAATTTCGCTGTGGGGATGTAGCTCAGTTGGGAGAGCGCAGCGTTCGCAACGCTGAGGTCAGGGGTTCGATCCCCCTCATCTCCACCATGCCTTCAACCGGGAACCCGTTGCCAGCCGGACGTCGTCGGCCGCCAATACGGCGATGCTGCGGGCTGGTGAACCCGCGTTTGACCAGGGCGCCCAGCGGCAGACCGCAGCGGCGCTTTTTATTTTCAACGGTTGTCGACAGCCAGTGAGGCCTCGAACCGTTTTTGATTGAACCCCTCTTCCCACCAGACAGGATGACACCCAATGAAGCGCACCGCCGACATCGAACGCATCACATCCGAGACCCGGATTCAGGCGAGCCTCACCGTCGATGGACAGGGCGAGGCGAAGATCAATACCGGTGTTCCGTTCTTCGATCACATGTTGACCCTGATGACCCACCATGGTTTCTTCGATCTGACCTTGGAGGCCACCGGGGATCTGGAGGTGGACGCCCACCACACCGTCGAAGATGTCGGTCTGGTTCTGGGCGATGCCTTCGATCAGGCTCTGGGGGATCGTGCGGGGATTCGCCGATACGGCTATGCCGTGACACCGATGGACGACGCGCTGGCCGCGGTGGCGGTCGA
This sequence comes from uncultured Desulfobacteraceae bacterium, assembly GCA_942491115.1. Lineage (GTDB taxonomy): Bacteria > Desulfobacterota > Desulfobacteria > Desulfobacterales > UBA5852 > CALNZV01. The sequence continues at coordinate 97,530 of CALNZV010000008.1, read as the reverse complement.
CCTGTCCAAGCGGCCCTTTCTGGTTTACAACGTCGCCGATCGACCCGGATCCCCGGATCACTTCTCCAGCGGGCTTGCCAAAGAGTTTTTTCGGGCCTTCGCCATCCGCGGAGGGATGAATCTACATATTAACTTGGCATACGGGGACGATCGCCACCACATACTGGAAGCCATATTCAAGTCGGTAGGTAGATCCTTGGACGAGGCCACCGGCGCTGACCATCGGATTCGCGGCGTGCGCTCCACCAAAGGAAGAATTTAGGAATTCACAGGCGATTCGGCCACCTACCATGTCGGGGGGGGAGGAGAAGTGCGATGAGATGCAGATTCAGAGCCGGTGGACGTGTGATTTTCTGCCTGACAGCCTTCATTGCCGTCGTCGGGTGCGTCAGCTATGTCTCCGTCTCTCAAAAGCCAGCAGTTTCCGGTAGCGAACGTCTGTTGGTGCTGCCGTTTGAGGACTTGGCCGCCTTGCACGGAGAATATACCGTTGCCAGAAGTCCGGTCACCGGCAAGGTTTTCGAAACCGGACCGGTCGCCGAAGACGCCGCCGTTGTGTTGAACGATTACCTCCTGGAGCAGCTGAATGCCAGGACGGACTTCGAGGTGGTCTCAGGGAGCCAGACAGGCAGACTCCTTTCCTCCCTTTCCCAACTGCGGGAATCCGGCACCTCCGAAATCCAGGTGATCACGACCGCCGGCCGATCTGTCGAGGCCGATCTGGTCATGGCGGGGTATATCTACCGCTTCAAGGAGCGTGCCGGGGGCCGCTTCTCCATCGAATCTCCGGCGTCGGTGGCGTTTGAATTGTACCTGATCCGAGTGGCGGACGGCAGAGTGATTTGGGCCGGCAATTATAACGAAACCCAGAAAGCGTTGAGCGACAACCTGCTTGAAATAGGTACTTTTTTCAGAAGAGGAGCCAAGTGGGTGACGGCAGCGGCAATGGCCCGGCCTGCCATCGACGACATGGTATCGAGTCTGATAGTTCGATGATAATCATTCCGGCAATTGATATCAAAAGCGGTCGATGTGTCCGTCTTCTCCAGGGGCGAATGGATGACGAAACCGTTTTTTCCGACCATCCGGAACACATGGCGCGTCGATGGACCGAGGAAGGAGCGTCCCTCATCCATGTCGTGGATTTGGATGGGGCCATTGGGAAAGCTCCCCGAAACCTCAAGGCCATCCGCTCAATCCTGGACGCGGTCGAAACCCCGCTTCAGTTGGGCGGTGGAATCCGCGATTTGGAGACCATCGACCGCTACGTGGAGATGGGGATCTATCGCATCGTTATCGGAACCGAAGCCGTCCGGAATCCCCGCCTGATCGATGAGGCCTGCCGTCGGCATCCCGGTCGCATCATCGTCGGCATCGACGCCAGAAACGGGTTTGTGGCCATCGAGGGCTGGACCGAAACCACCGGTGCGGCTGCCATCGATGTGGCAAAGCGATTTGAGGATTCCGGAGTCGCCGGAATCAATTTCACCGACATCCACCGGGACGGCATGCAAACGGGACCGAATATCGAGGAAACCAAACGGCTTGCCGAGGCGGTTGCAATCCCGGTCTATGCCTCTGGGGGTGTGTCCACCTTGGCGGATGTGCAACAGCTGCTTCCCTTGGCTGCGGTGGGGGTTGCCGGCGTGATCACTGGCAGGGCCCTATACAGCGGAACCCTCGATCTTGCTGAGGCTATCCGAAACGTTCAGGCGCTCATGGGCGGCCCGTCGGGATAAGCGCCCATGGTGTCCCCGGCTCGACGGTCACATTAGAACTGCGACGACCATTTATCCATCGACCGGGTACCTCTCTGTCCTTGGAGTATCCTCCTGGCCTTCAATCCGACGTATCTCCCGACCCGGCGGTGGGAGTCATTTCCCCGATCAAACGCCTGTCGTGTTGACACCGAAATCTCGACCATTATTTTAATTGACAATCAATGATACGCTAGGCTAATGATACCAAATTTATTTAACGATACCAGCCGCCACCCCTGACCCTGTCGGTCGGGCTCCAGCGACCAAAGAGCCACACTATGCCCGTTCGTTCCTTTTATACACCTTCCTGACGTCTATGGTACGAATTGACAACATGGAGGGTTGCTCTGTTGGCCTATCGAATTCCGGAAGAAAAAATCACCGAAGTCAAAAATGCATGCGATATTGTCGATGTGGTGTCGGAGTCGGTGGTTTTGAAGCAGACCGGCAGAAATTTCATCGGGCTTTGTCCGTTTCATTCAGAAAAAACGGCCTCTTTTACGGTTAGCCCGGACAAGCAGATCTTCCACTGCTTCGGTTGTGGAGAGGGCGGAAACGTTATCAGTTTCACCATGAAGCAAAATGCGGTCAGCTTTCCCGAAGCGGTCAAACTGCTTGCCATGAAGGCCGGTGTCGAATTGCCGGAGGCAGGAAAAGGCGACAGCCGCCAAGCCTCCCTGAGGGAACAACTCCTCGGAGTGAACCGGTCGGCGCTCGCTTTCTACCGTCAGTGCCTGTTGGAAGACCCTCGGGGTCGGCGGGCCAGGGATTATTTAGGGGCCAGAGGGCTTGATGCGGCTACTGTGGAGCGGTTCCAGCTTGGCTATGCGCCCCGGGGATGGGATCATCTCAGCCGGCATCTGCTCGGGTTGGGGAAACATCCCGAATTCATGGAGAAAGCCGGATTAACGATTCGGCGCCGCCAGGGTGACGGTCATTATGATCGATTCCGTGACCGTGTGATTTTTCCCATTTCAGACCTTAGCGGCCGTATCCTCGGATTCGGTGGACGGGTAATGGACGATGCCCTGCCAAAATACTTGAATTCGCCGGAAACGCCCCTCTACAACAAGCGCCGGTCCCTCTACGGTTTGAAGGAAGCCCGCCAGGAGGCGCGGGCCCGTCAGTCTGTTTACATCGTGGAAGGCTATTTTGATGCCATCGCCCTTCATCGTAGCGGTATCGGCAATACCGTCGCCACACTGGGAACCGCCCTGACGGCCGAGCAGGTGCGCCTCATCAAAGGGTTCGTCGGTCAGTCGGGAAAGGCGATTCTGGTCTACGATTCCGATGCCGCAGGGATCAAGGCGGCGCAACGCAGCATCGACATCTTCAATCGGGAATTCGTGGATGCCAGAATCCTGGTGCTTCCGGAAGGGCATGATCCGGATTCCTATATGTCGGATTTTGGAAAAGAGCGGTTTCTCGAGCTTTCCGCCGGTTCCAAAGGCGTGTCGGCTTTTCTAGTCGATACGGCGATTGAGCGGCATGGACTGGAGCCGGAAGGGAAAATACGGGTTCTCGCCGAGGTGGTGCCGGCCTTGGCCTCTGTCCACGATCCCATCGATCGGGGACTGATCGCCCGAGACATCGCAGAGCGGCTGCAGGTGGACGAAGCCGTGATTATCGAAAAGATCCGGCGACACCGGCCGGGAAGCGGCGTTAAAACGGAACTGGCCGCTTCTCGAAAAGGCCCTCCCGCCCCCGAGGCGCTCGATCGGACAGAGGCAAAAATCATATCCATGATGTTGCAATTTACTGAAGTGATCGATGAGGTCAGGGCCCAAAAAGTGGTGGACTGCCTGTCCTCCCCACTGCTTTCCCAGATCGCAAACGACGTTTTAGCGAGAATGGAAACCGGATCCCTCGACGTAGGCGACCTCATTTCCGCCTATTCGGATCCCTATCACAAACAACTGATCACCACCCTGGCCATGGTCGATGACGCCTGGACCCGAGAGGGCTGCCTAAAGTTGATATCGCGATTTGTCGAGAATACTCGGCATCGACGTCGACTGGCGGATCTGGAGGAAAAAATCAAAGCCGCTGAATCCGCAGGAGACGACGCGTTCTTGCTCGAGCTGCTGTCGCGAAAACAGGCCCTGGCCGTAAGCATCGACCGTCAGCGGCGGGAGCATCAGGATCATTAGAGGGCCTGAATTCCATATCCTTTTCTGGCGATATAGTCCCTCGGGTGGCCGTCAAAAACCCATCGTCGGCTTCACGGAGGCGCTGGGAACCCGCGGGGCTGCCCATAGCCAGAAAACTTTTTGCCCGCCGATTGAACGGTTTTGGGCTATTATCTGTTGACATCGCTGGAGGCAGATTTTTATGGCAAAGAAAACCGCAGCAAAGCCTGAGAAAACCACAAAGACAAAAAAGAAAACCTCACCTTCTCAAGCTGCAACCGGAAAGAAGAAGACGGCAAAGTCAACCGCCAAGAAAACGGCGCCGGCCAAAAAGACTACCGTACCCAAGAAAAAGGCTGGCCCCTCTGCCCCATCCAAAATCATCAAGACGGCCAAGACGGCCAAGAAAGCAGCCAGTCCCAAAAAGCAGGCACCCAAAGCCCCCAAAAAGCAGACCAGCCCAAAAACCGGTTCCGGTCGACCGAGCATCCAGGCCGTCCAGGAGGTGGAGGATGCCAAACAAGTATTGATGCTGGCCGTCAAGGAGCTGATCTCCAAAGGCAAGGCCCAGGGGTACCTGACCTATTCAGAAATCCACGACGTGCTCCCGGAGGGGATGCTGTCCTCCGAGCAAATCGACGAAACCCTCATGGTCTTTGACGAGTACGAGATTGAAGTTATCGAAGACAAGGACGACATAAAGAAAACCATCGCCGCCTCTGAGCGAAAACCTGCAGCGAAGAAAAGCCCAGCGGGACAGACGGTCGACTCGGAATTCGGAACCGTCACGGATCCCGTTAAAATGTATCTTCGTGAAATGGGTAACGTCACTCTGCTCAGCCGGGAGGGTGAAGTCGAGATCGCTAAAAAGATCGAAAATGGCGAACAGGAGGTGCTTAAAGCCCTCATCGATACCACAACGGCGGTCCAGTGCCTGCTGGAGCTTGGTGAGCACATCAAAAGCGGATCCCTCAGACCCAAATATGTGCTCAGAGATATCGATGAGGGCGATAACTTGACCGATGAGGTGGATCAGACGGAGAAATTTCTTTCGACCATCCATGCCATCTTGGAAATCCACAATGAAAACCGGGCTTACCGGGAGCAACTTTTCGAGGCGGGGAAAACCGCCGAAGAACTTCGCCGCACCCGACGGTCTATCAACCGCAGGAACAGCAAGATTTTCGACCTTCTGAAAGAATGGCGTCTCGAGTCCAGCGTCATTGAAAAGATCGAAGGCATCATTCGAAATCAAATCGACTGGTTTGATTCGATGAACAATTCCATAGTGATGTACGCGGATGCCATTGACGCGCCCATCGGCGAACTGAAAGCCTCGCTGCGAGCCGAAGACCGCTTTGTCAAATGGGCGAAGGAAAGATGTGATCTCAACCGGAAAGAACTGGTGATGATTCACAAGGAGCTCAAGGACATTCAAACCGGCATCGACAATCGAGAGTTCGAACTGAAAACCAACAACCGGAATTTGAAGCGAATCCTTTCCAGTGTGGACGAGGGGAGGCGAAAAGCAAAGGATGCCAAGAGTGAGCTGACCCGGGCCAACTTGAGACTGGTGGTCAGTATCGCAAAGAAGTATACCAACCGGGGGCTTCAGTTCCTGGATCTGATTCAGGAGGGCAATATCGGCTTGATGAAAGCCGTGGATAAGTTCGAATATCGACGGGGCTATAAATTCAGCACTTATGCCACATGGTGGATTCGACAGGCCATCACCAGGGCGATTGCCGATCAGGCCCGAACCATTCGGATTCCGGTTCACATGATTGAAACCATCAATAAATTGATCCGCACCTCCAGATATCTGGTCCAAGAGCAGGGTCGCGAACCGACCCCTGAAGAAATTGCAGAGAAAATGGAGATCCCCCTGGAGAAGGTCCGAAAGGTGCTCAAGATTGCCAGAGAGCCGATTTCCCTCGAGACGCCTATTGGCGAGGAGGAGGACAGCCATCTGGGAGATTTCATTGAGGACAAGAAATTCATGCTGCCTTCGGATGCAGCGGTCAGCCTGAATCTTGCCGAGCAGACCCGGAAAGTTTTGGCCACGTTGACGCCCCGGGAAGAAAAAGTGCTCCGCATGCGGTTTGGCATCGGGGAAAAAGCCGATCACACCTTGGAGGAAGTCGGTCAGGATTTTGCCGTTACCCGAGAGCGAATTCGCCAGATTGAAGCCAAAGCGCTCAGAAAATTGAGGCACCCGACAAGAAGCCGTAAGCTCAAGCACTTCATTGAAAACTGATGAAGCGATGCGACGGAACCTGCACGGATCGAGGCCTCACGGCTTGACAAAACATCGGCCAGCCGCTACAAAATTCTGATTCATTTTTCGGCTGGGGGCCCATAGCTCAGCTGGCAGAGCCACCGGCTCATAACCGGTAGGTCCCTGGTTCGATCCCAGGTGGGCCCACTCATCATATTGCCAGCGTCTCAAGAAAGGCCTATCCGCATCGGCGGGGGCCGTCAATAGGAGGCACGACCATTCGGAATGGGGGAAGCGTTTATCACATCGAATCGAGAGTCGTCCGGGCAACAACGTCCGGGTATCGATAGGGCAATGGCGCGGTCCGGAAACGGACCGCGCTTTTTTTCGAGCGCAAGCAGGCTTTCATGACAGTAACCGTCGACGATTGCATCAAATTCATGGCCACCCTTGCCCCTCCCTCCTTGGCGGAGAGCTGGGACAATGTGGGGCTTCAGATCGGCAGTCGGAAAGGGGAGGTGAACCACATCGTCGTTGCCCTGGATCCCAGTCCAAGGGTTGTGGATCACGCCTGTGACGTGGGAGCCGATTTGTTGATCACCCACCATCCGGTAATGCTGTCTCCGATTCGCATCCTCGATATCGACAGCCCCGTCGGCCACGTGATTCGATCGGCCGTCAGTGGGCGGTTATCCATATTTTCGGCCCACACCAATTTGGACAGCGCCTCGGGTGGCATCAACGACCAACTGGCGTCGCGCATGGGTTTAACCGGTGTCGTTCCACTATTGCCAGCCGTGGCGGAGCAGACGGTCCGGCTTGAATTGATGCTGCCAACCGGCTTAACCCGACACGACATTCAGAAGGCCGTGGGGTCGGCTCTATGGCCCTCCGACGCTTCCGATTCGGGCGCATGCGAGACCGTGACCGGCATCTGCAGCCCCGACGCTCAGGGATTTCAGGCCGGTCGACTTGTCAGCCTGGTACTGAAACGGGATAAGGTCGATGGTGTTCTGAAACGATTCGTGGAGTCCATGGGAAACACCGCTTTTTTTCACGAGGTTCGCCCGATAACGGCTGCCGCTTCAACTGAGGGGCTGGGGCGGTTCGGAAACCTGCATGAACCCATGGCCCTGGCGCCTTTCATTGACCATCTGAAACAATGCCTGGGACTCACCCGGATGCGGCAAATCGGTGTCGATCCGTCTGGGATTAGAAGGATAATGGTTTGCTCGGGAAGCGGCGGCAGCTTATTAGAGTCCTTTTTTGCTTCGGATGCAGATGTGTTTGTAACCGGGGACATACGCTATCACGATGCCCGACGGATTGAAGATGTCGGTCGCTGTGTGATCGACATCGGGCATTTTGAAAGTGAGCATCTGGTCGTCGAGTGGTTAGCAGAGCGCCTCAGTGCCTACTTTAATGGCGAAGCCCATGCCGTAACCGTCATGGCGTCGCCGGTCGAAGCGGACCCTTTCAAGATTTGGTAGCCGGCAGGAGTGAATCTGGTGTCGGCGCAACGTTGACATCGTGAATGAAGCCGCCCTCACATCCAAAAAAGATGAGAGACATCGGTAGATCATACATAAATCTTGGAGCCTCAATAGGAAGGTAAAATGACAGCCATTAGCAGGGAGCAACTGGAAACACTCGTCGAACTGCAGCGCATTGAAACCGAGAAGAAGAAGGTTCAGAGTGTTCTGAATGACGTCGATGAAAAAGTCAATGAGCTGGATCAAGAGGTATTGAAGATTAGCTTCGATATTGCCGACCGAAACCGCCTGCATGCCGAGATCAAAGCCTCATATCAGGAGCTTGAAGACAAAGTAAAAGACAACGATTCTCTGATAGAGAAAATCGAGGCCAAACGGCGGGCCGTTCAAACCGAACGTGAATACCAGTCTCTGATTAAGGAAGAGGATCAGCTTCGAACCCTGAAGACGCAGCTCGAGGAGGAAATGATCACCTGCATTGACCGCATGGACCGCATCGAAAAAGAGCTGTCAGAACTAGATGCGGACCTGAAAGAGGTCTCGCAGCGGGTCAAGGACGAAAAGGATTCGATTTGGAAGGGCGCTTCCGAAAACAGAGCCCAGCATGAAGATCTGACGAGCAAATGGGACGACGTGGCCAAGCGAACCAAACCCCAGCTGCTTCGAATGTTCACTCAGCTGAAGGATCTTCTTCCCATGGGGGATGCTGTCGTTCCGGCTCACAATTCCGTTTGCAAGGGATGCCACATGAACATTCCCGCCCAGATGTACAACGAGCTGCAGCGATTCGATAGCTTGAAACTATGCCCCTTCTGTAATAGGATTCTTTATTGGGAAAATGAATAGGGGACCCGCAATGAAACCAAGGCTTTCCGGCTGAGGCAGGCCAGACGATCGCCGGCGGGACGTCCGCTGGAGGAAAGTCCGAACACCGCAGGGCAGGGTGCTCCATAACGTGGAGTCACGGTACCGTGAAGGCAAGTGCAACAGAAAGCAAACCGCCCGGCATCCGATTTGCGGATCCCGGGTAAGGGTGAAACGGTGCGGTAAGAGCGCACCAGTTCTCCGGGTGACCGGGGAAGCTGGGTAAACCCCACCCGGTGCAAGACCAAATAGAGGAGCGTTTGAGAGCGGCCCGCTCGAGCTCCCGGGTAGGTCGCACGAGGTGCCGGGCAACCGGCATCCATAGATGAATGATCGTCGCCCGTTGCCGGGTAACCGTCAACGGGAACAGAATTCGGCTTATGACCTGCCACAGCCGGTTTTCTTCCCAATAGGTCTTCTTTCATTCGGATAGATGTCGTTGGTACCCGCTTCCTTTCCGATATCCACGAAATAGAATGTGATCGACCGATGACCGCTACGTTCCAATCCGACGAAATGATCTTTTCCGATAAAGCAAGAATCTTCTCCCATGATCTTCTCAAATGCTGCGTCTACATCGCCCAGATAAAGACGCCCCGCGAGGCGTTTACCAAAAAACTGTACTCCAAACTCATCAGCACTTCACAGCTTGTGGAAGATTTTCTCGACTTCCACGGGGCCAAGAACAATTCGAACTGGTACTACTACCGGGAGCTGACAGCTGCCGTCCGCCATCTCAGTTTGGGATCTTATTCCCAAAAACACATCGCCAATCGACTCATCTTCTACGATCTCACGGAGTCTGAAACATTCGCCGAAAGGGGAGAGGCGGCTTTGGGTTTTCTCAACCGCTGCCTCATGAAACTGGCCCCTTGCGTCCTCAGCGAGGCCGGCAGACTGGGTATCGGTCATTCCGAGTCCGGCTTCGACCCCGGGGTCTTTCCCACCATCACGTCGGCGCAAATTCTCGAGTATGACATCGACGACGAGAACAAGGATATACAAAAGAAACACATTGTCCGAATCGCCAGCGAGTTTTTAAGTATTGCCAAACAGTTCGATCAGATCAGCTTTTTCGAACCCTATGACCTCGATCAGATCCGGTCGATCGTTCCCGAGCAGATCAACGAAGTCGAAATCCGCCGCTTCGAAATGCTGGTGCATAACCTTCAGTCCGCTTTTGACACCTATGTGATTCATGGCGGCTACCGTTATGGTAACCGCAAGCTCAAGCAGCTGCGCAGCTATTTTTCGGTCGTGTTCCATCTGTTGCAGATGATAGGCAGGCTATTGCATTTTTACGAGCGCCACCTCCACCGGACGAGTTTGAAAAGCATCTACCTGAGGGCCCGGGAGCAATTGTCCCTTCTCGTCAATCCGGATGCGCTTCTCGATTACACCATCAACTATGGACTATTCTATGCCTGTCATTTTCTCAACACGGGAAAGGAACTGGCAAGGGACATACTGAACGAAAACATTGAGAGAGGCCGAATCCAGGTTGGTATCCCCGTGAAACTGGGCTTTCACAGTCGTCCCAGTCTGCTGGTCGCGAAAATCGTTCAGCATTACGGTGGGCAGGTAGAGTTGTGTATCGGTGACGATCGCTTCGATGCCAGCAGCGTCCTGGACATTCAGTGGGCCGGAGGAAAAATCAACAAGGAAAAGATCTCAGAGGTCGTATTCGAGGGGGATAACCGGGCCCTTTCGGATATTGAAATCCTGGCCGGCGTCAACTACGGCGAGGATACAATAGGCAAAGGGGTTCCGCTTCCCCAGGAACTTCATTATCTCCGGTAGGCGAACGGATAAAGGCGGTCTTTCTCCAGGTCGGGAATTGGGGACCCATCGGCGTGGCCTTGACTGTCGACATGGCAGCCCGCAGGCGCCAACCGGCGGTGCCGACCTTCCTCCAGGGTGGGTGCAAGACGGGAACGGTTTTAAGCCATGATTTCGATGGTTGTCGTTGCTGGCGGCAAGGGACTTCGGATGGGCGGGGAAACCCGGAAGCAATATCTTCGCCTGCGGGGTGTGCCGGTCATCGATAGAACCCTTCAAGTGATCGTCGACAGCGACCTGTTCGACAGGGTCATCGTGGTTGTGCCCCCGGAGGACTTGGCCTTGCGCCGGAAGTACTTTGCAGACGCTTTCGCTATCGGAAATCGGCTCCGGGTGGTGGCGGGGGGGATAGAGCGGCAGCAGTCCGTATACAGAGGCCTTCTCGATTGCCCTCCGGAAACCCGGATCGTCGGCGTTCACGACGGGGTGCGACCGTTTCTCACACGGCCTCTGCTTGAGTCATTGATCCTGGCGGCCGATCGATGGGGAGGGGCAATCGCCGCCGTGCCGCCGGTGGATACCCTGAAGACCGTTGATACGTCGGGCAGCATCGTTGCCACCGTCGACCGGCAATCCGTATGGTTGGCGCAAACCCCCCAGATGTTCCGCTACTCGCTGCTGAAAAACGCCCACGATCAAGCGATTGCCGATGGGTTCACCGGCACGGACGATGCCCAGCTGGTGGAGCGTATCGGCGGGGATGTGCGGGTGGTGGAAGGCAGCCTGCGAAACATAAAAATTACCCGGCCCGACGATGTGATTATGGCAAGCGCGTTTATCGATGATGCCTCCATCCGGTGACCGGTTTCGCTTCACTCCGGTATTATCCGCTCCCGAATCAGCGCCACCGCATCCTCCGGAGTGGCTGCCTCCCAGATGGGTCCGTCCACCCCAAGCCTGCCGAGAGCCTCCAGGACCGGAAAACCGAGAAGGATGACAGGTCTTCCGCATTTGATAGCCAGGGCCACCTCCGACAGGGTGCCGGTACCTCCCGGGCAGGCCACGACAACCTGACTTGTCAGAACATTGATGACATTCCGGGCGTTTCCCATACCCGTGAGGATCGGTATGCGGATGTAAGGAGACATTCGGTCTTCGGAATCGTCCGGCAGTATGCCGACCGTCATGCCGCCGGCATCGTAAGCTCCTTTTGCCGATGCGGTCATGAGGCCGGCGTTGCGCCCCCCGTTGACCAGAACCCATCCGTTCCTGGCAATGAGGTGGCCGAGTCGATAGGCCATGTCGTATGCGAGAGGGGTGGCGGACCCTCCCCCCATGACGCCGACGATCAATGGTCGACTGCCCATTGAATCCCTCCATCTCGTTGTTATCTTTGATTACACCATTGCTTAGGGTGGCTTTTGGCGTGAACGATGGCCAAAACGCCGCCCCCTCCATACCGTCAACATCGCGCTTTCGCTTGGGAGGTGGCCATGGGATGACGATACGCTCGCGGCAATAGCCGTTGCCGTTTACTTTCCTCTGACATTTGGCGCCAGTACCGATCATCTCCGCCGACGACCTGGGGATCGATGTCGATCCTGAACCGCCGGCCAGAGATTGACAACCATGCGATGCTTAACTAGTATGTCATGTTCTGATTGATCACAATGGAATTCTGTCGACCTAAAGGAGGTCTGCTGCAATGAGCAACACTCTGGATTTAGAAAGAGAAGCGCCGAACAGCGCCCCTGACAACCAATTATTTCTCCGGCAACTGCAGGACGCGTTTGGCCGAATGCCTGAAAACATTCATGTCTATCTGTTCTCCCAGAAAGGCAAGGAAGATGTGTTTGTCGACGCCAACCGGCAGGTCCTTCGCGCGTTCAGGGAGCTGACCGACAAAATCATCTTCAGGGAATATTATCTGGACCACGAACTGGCCGCCAAATGGGGCGTGTCCGACGGCCCAACCCTTCTCGTCGCTCCTGAAAAATACCGTATCCGTTGGGTTGGGGCTCCCATGGGCGAGGAAGCCCGAACGCTTCTGGAAACCTTCCTCTTGGTGGGATCGGGGAAGAGCGGGTTGTCCGATCAGTCCAGACGTGTCCTTCAGAAGATCGATACGCCGCGACACATAAAGGTATTCGTGAGCCCCAGCTGCCCCTATTGCCCCCAGGAGGCCATCAACGGCGTCAAGGCCGCCATCGAGCGGCCTGATTTGGTTTCTCTTGACATCATCGACATCCAGGCACGGCCGGACATTGCCCAGCAGTATTCGGCGTTCAGTGTGCCGATGGCCTATGCCAACGAAACCCTGATCGGTCAGGGAGCCCAGTCCGAGGAGGTATTTAGTCTCAGTCTTCAAAAGTTGGAGCCCAAAACCATATTCATACCCGACAGCGATGCAGAGGTGGTGGATACCGATCTTCTGATCGTCGGCGGCGGCCCGGCCGGGTTGTCGGCAGCCATCTACGGCGAGCGAAGCGGCCTCAACACCGCCGTCATCGAAGCGGATGCCCTGGGGGGGCAAGTGGCAACGACCCCCATCGTCGAAAACTACCCCGGGTTTACCTCAGTCGGGGGGAAATCCCTGGTCGATATCATGGTGAGCCACGCCCTCCAGTACTGCCAGATCTACCAGGGTGAGCGGGTGATCGATATTCAGAAGGGGGAAAAGCGCTTCGAGGTGACGACGACCCGCAGAAAGTTCTATGCCGGAACCATTCTCCTGGCCACCGGGGCCTCTCACCGCCACCTGGGGGTGAGCGGTGAAAAGCGGCTTTCGGGACGAGGCGTCAGCTATTGCAGTACCTGCGACGGCCCTCTCTTCAAAGGCAAAAAGGTCGTCATGGTGGGTGGAGGGAACAGTGCCGTCACCGAAGCGCTATATCTCCATCATATGGGAGTGGACGTGACCCTCATCCACCGCAGAGACACGTTGCGCGCCCAGGAGGTACTGGCGAAGGGGCTAAAGGACGCGGGTATCCCCATTTTATGGAACACGGAGGTCAAAGAAATACGAGGGAAAGAGCGGGTGGAAACGGTGGTTATCGAAAACAATCAAAACGGGGAATCCACCAATCTAGACACCAATGGGGTGTTTATCGCCATCGGATACGAACCCTCCGTGGAACTGGCCGAAAAAATCGGTGTCGAACTCAACGAGGACGGTTATATCAAGAAGGACACCAAACATCGAACCAGTGTTCCCGGAGTGTATTCGGCTGGAGACGTGGAAGGCGGATACAAGCAGATTGTCACCGCCACCGGTCAAGGCGCCGAGGCTGCAATGACCATCTTCGAGGACATCGTCAACCCTTACTGGCACAGCGAATAACGGGGTTGCTCCCGATCTTGCCGGCGCTCAAAAAAAACCGCCGCCCCCCAATGGAGGGGGCGGCGGTTTTTGTCGGTTGAAGAGGTTTAACCGGCCGAGTCGATCCCTTCAAACCGCTCGATGGCTTCCCGGACATGGGGATAGACAATCGCCACCACCCGGCTATACCCCTCTGCCGTCGGGTGAATACCGTCGGACTGGTTGACTGATGGGTCGGCGGCCACTTCTTCCAGAAAAAAGGGGATCAGGATCAACCCGTTTTCCTGGGCGACCTCCGGGTAGATGGCCTCGAATTCCCGGACGTAGGACGTCCCCAGATTTCTGAACATTTTCATCCCCGCGAGCACCACGACGACCCCCTCTGCGTTCATTCGACTGACGATGGCGCCGATATTGGCTCTGGTGATATCGGGATCGATCCCCCGCAGGCCGTCGTTGGCACCCGTTTCAAGAATGACGATATCCGGCTCCAGGGTCATCACCCAATCCAACCGGGCCCGGGCGCCGCTGCTGGTTTCACCCGATATGCCGGCATTGATCACGGCGTAAGGGAATCCGTCGGCAATGAGCCGCTGCTGAAGCTGGGCGGGGTAGGCAAGGGATTCGTCTACCCCCAACCCCTCGGTCAGGCTGTCCCCCATGGCCACGATAACCCCTTTGTAATCCACTTCTAGAGGGGATCCGGGGCGGTGGGGCGCCTCTGATTCGCCGCCGCATGCCCACAGATACACGGTCAGAACAACGACCGCGAGAAGGCGGTACGGGCTTCCTCGGGGTCTGGTCATTGGATGGTCTCCTGGAGCTGTTCTTTTAAAACCACCATGGGTTTTTGTCGAATAATCGATCTGGAAACGATCAGTCCTACTGCCGAAACCAGAACCAGGGTGCCTGCTGCCAGCAGGATTCCGTAGATGAGGTGGGGCTGGTAGGGAATGTCGAAGCGCCAGGTGCAGACAATCCAGGCCGTCAGTTCCGCGATTCCGATGGCCTGGGTGGCGCTGATGGCGGCGATCAGGGCGTGTTCCACGAGGAATACCTTCAAGACGAATGCCGCTCTGGCCCCGAGCACCTTGAAAAAAACCGCTTCCCGAACCCTTGCGGTCCGGGTGGCGACAATGGAGCTGACGATGAGCAGCACCCCGGCGGCTATCCCGAACAAGGTAAAGAACCGAATGATTTCGGACAGCCGTCCCAAGACCTTGCCAAGGGTGTCGACGGTTTGGGTCACATCGATGACGCTCACGTTCGGAAACGCTTGAACGATCCGGTTCTGGAATGCGCCAATATCTTCCGGGTCGACCCGCAGGCCCGTAAACAGGGTCTGGGGTGCTTTGGAGAGCGTTTGGTCGGGAAAGACAAAATAGAAAAACGGTCTCAATCCCTCCCGGACACGGGTACGAATGCTTGTCACCGTGGCTTCGAGGGGAACCCCTTGAATGCGAAACGCCAAACGATCACCCAGTCGGATGTTGCCGATTTGGGCGATGGTATCCAATACGGACACCTGTGCGGCTCCCAGGGTTTCCTTAAACAGGGACGGTCCGGATATCAGCCGCTCATCCTCCAGGAGAAATTCTCTGTATGTGAGATTGAAGGGCCGGGCCATATTGTCGCTTTTCCGTCGCCGTTCCCTCTCCGGGTCGATGGGGTTGCCGTTGATGGAAATCAGCCGGGAGCGGATATTGGGGTAGAGCACCGTTCCTGGTGTTAACATCGGGATGATGGGCTCTTTCTGGTCCGGCTGTATGTCTATCAGGAAGACATTGGGGGCGTTTGGGGGGAAAGCATCAATGAAGGTGGCTTCGAGGTTTTTTTCCACCAAAAAGATGGCCGCGGTGAGGGATAAGGAGGCGGTCAAGGTGACCACGATCGAACGGGTGGCGTTTCGCGGCCGGAACAATCCCTTTAGTGCCTGACGAAGCACCAGATTTCGGATGGATAGCTTTCGCAGCCCAGCCAGGAATCCGGTGGTCACCGCGGCAATGACGACGATGACCCCGATGGCGATCAGCACCATGAGTCCAGCGGTTTTAAAATCGTCGGTTCTGCGGAGCAACATGGCGGCGATGAAGATGCCGATGCCTGCCATCGTCAATCCGTAGCCCAGGGCCCCGGAGACAGCAGGAATTTCTTTTCTAAGAACCGCTGACGGTTTGATGCCTCCAAGTCGCTGAAGAGGGAGAAGTGCGAACAGGGCCGTCAGGAGCAGTCCCAGTAGAAGCCCTTCGCCGATGGCAGTCCAGGAAACGGTAAAGACCAGATCAGCGGGAAGAAATCCACTGAACAGCCGTGGCAAAACGGTCTGGAGCAAGAGTCCCCCTGCCACGCCGACGGCGGATCCGACCACTCCCAACGTGAACACCACCGTCAAAAATTGTCTGCCGACAAACCGGCGGGTGGCCCCCAGCGCCTTCATGACGGCAATCGATTTTTCCTGGTCGCGGAAATAGGCAGACAGGGACACCTGGATACCGATACCGGCCAGTACCAGTGTAAATATGCCGATCAGATTCAGGAAAAAAAGAAAATTGTTGATGAACCTCTGGAGCCGGTTCTGGGCGTCCAGAAAGCCTTCCACCCGCTCTTCCCTGTCTACTGCCGAGGCCTGGAGGCGGTCGATCACGGCGGACAGGCGGTCGTCGTCACTTAAACCGATCAGCGCCTTGTAACGGATCCGGCTACCCTTGCCGACCAGGTTCAAGGCGTCCAAATCCGCTGCGGACACAAACGCTCTGGGGCCCATGGAGAAGATATTGACCGGCCGATCCGGTTCTTTTTCAACGATGTCGACGATGTTGAGGGTAGCCTCCCCGAGGTTGAGGTCGTCTCCCACGGACATGCCGAGCCGGTCCAACAGGGTTTGTTCGACGATGACAGTGCCGGGCGAGAGTTGTTCTCCGAACGGTTTGCCGCTTTTCAAAATGACGTCACCGTATAACGGATAGCCCGGCTCGACGATTTTAATGGCCGATAACACCGAGTCTGATTTGTCGGTGTTGCGGGCCATTGAAAAAAATTGCCAGGTGCGAACCACTAAGATGTCTGCTTCAGCGGCCAGTTCCCCAATAGCATCGGTTGTGGACGGCGAAAACGGGAGCCTGGAACTGACGATGGCGTCTCCCCCGTGAAGCGCCCTCGCATCTTTCCATACCGATTGCTTGACACCGAGATCGAACCCCCCGAGGGCCACGAGGGTGATCAGGGCCAATGCCACGCAGAACAGGAACAGCAGGGTCTGCCGACGGGGGCGGAGCAGTTGGTTCCTGACAAAGGCAAGGTGAAGGTCAGAGCGCCCCATGACCGCCTCGAATGCGCCCGTCCTTGATGACCACCACACGGTCGGCGTGGCGGGCAATATCGGCATTATGGGTGACTAGCACCAGGGTGGTTCCCAGGTCTTTCTGAAACCTCAGTAGCAAATCGAGGATGGCGGCACCGTTTTGGGAGTCGAGGTTGCCTGTGGGCTCATCGGCGAATATCAGGGGCGGACGGTTGATCAATGCACGGCAGATGGCCACCCGCTGCTGCTCCCCTCCGGACAACTGGTGGGGCATGCTGTCCAATCGATGGCCCATGCCGACGCTGTCGAGGAGGGCTTTTCCATCTCTTTCGGCGTTTTTACCATTGGATAGCTCTGCAGGAAACATCACGTTTTCGAGAGCGTTCAGGGAAGGAACCAGATGGAAGGACTGAAAAACAAAGCCGATGGTTTGGTTGCGCAGCGGAGCCAGTTCATCTTCGGAAAGACCGGTAATGTCTTTGCCCTGGATACGGACAATACCGCTGTCCGGCTGGTCCAGGCCCGACAGGATGCTCAGCAGCGTGGTTTTTCCCACTGCCGCTCGAGCCCTGTATCACGACAAACTCCCCTTGCGCCACCGTCAGCGATACATCCCGAAGGACGGGGACTTTCCGGTTGCCGATGGCAAAGGATTTTTGAACGTCTGTGGCGTCTATCATGGGCTTTCGTTCGGCAGGCAGCACTTTCAGAGAGGGGCTGACAGGGTTCAGTCGGGCCGATTGTGGCATTCGCCGTTCACCCTCAGAGAATAAGAACCGACGCGGGAAAGTCAAAGCGCCGGGCTCCAGTGCCGGCGCCTTGATCCCCTGGGCATGGTCCATGACCAGGGGGTCGGCTGTGGGGACTATCGGTCGATCTTCTTGAAAGCCGCCTTGGGGAAAAAGCAGTAGGGGCACTCTTCGGGGGCGTCGTCTCCGAAATGAACGTAACCGCACATCTTGCAGCGCCAGACATCGGTGTCCGGATTTTCCCCATCGACGTCCGGAAAATCCTTTTTATGGTGAATCGGCAAGTCTTCCAATGGGGGCATCGCGGGTCGGTAGCTGTTCATGACATATCCGGCAATGATCAGCTGCTGGACCTCGCTGGTGCCCTCGTAGACCCGGAACAGCCTTGTGTCTCGAAGCAGTTTTTCAACCGGGAAAAAGCGGGTATAGCCGTAGCCGCCAAGAATCTGCAGCGCCTGATCCACGACTTCGAAAGCCGCTTCAGTGGCGTAGAGTTTCGAAATGGACGCATTGAGGGTTGGATCCCGTTGCTGGTCCGCCTCCCAGGCCGCCTTCCACACCAGGAGCCGAGAGGTTTCGATTTTCTGATACATCTGGGCGATCTTGAACTGGATGGCCTGAAAGTCTCCAATCTTCATGCCGAACGCCCGTCGTTTCTTACTGTACTCGATGGCATATTCCATGGCGGACCGGGCGGCACCCACAGCGAAGGCACCGATGGACGGACGGGTTCGGGAGAAGGTTTTCATGGCAAGCACGAACCCCTCTCCCGGGGGAGCGATCACGTTCTCCTTCGGCACCCTGACGTTTTTAAGGCGGATGCCGGTGGTGTTGGACGTTCGTTGGCCGAGCTTGGGGATGTGCCTGCCGGCGGCGACCCCCTCCCATTCTTTTTCCACCAGAAAGGCGCAGATGCCGTCATGGGCGGATTTGGGGTCGACGGTGGCGAACACCGTGACGTAGTCGGCGATGCCCCCATTGGTGATCCAGAATTTGGTTCCGTTTAAGACATAATCCTCTCCGTCGGGGGTTGCCAGACATTTGATGCCCGAAACGTCAGACCCCATGGTGGGCTCTGATGTGGCAAAACAGATGTATTTGCGTTCCTTGATGATTTTGGGGAGGTATTTTTGTTTCAGGGCTTCATTGGCACACAGGATGAGCGGTTCCATGCCAAGGGAATTATCGAAAATGCTGGTTGCCAGCCCAGGGCACACGGCGGCCAGCTCCTCTGTTGCCAGCACCCCCTCCAGCAGCCCCATGCCCTCCCCTCCATAGGCTTTGGGAATGTCTCCGTTGATAAACCCTTCGTCATAGGCCTTCTCAAGGACGTGCAACGGGATTTCATCCCTCTGGTCGTATTCCCAGGCCGCGGGCATCAGTTCCTTGAGGGCAAACGCTCGGGCTTTTTCCTGAAGGGCTATCTGCTCGGGGGTGAGGTCAAAGTTCAACATGGGTAGTGCCTCCATTCAATGGGGTGTCGGACGGTTGATATGGCGGTGTTCAGCGGCGTCCCCGTCGGGGCGGGCCGTTGGTCATAAGTGGCTTAAAATCAGACGGTAGAGGGTCTCGAGATCCTGTCCCGCCGGAGGAAGGGTAACGGTGTCATCAATGGTCATGGACCGGCAGACCAGGCGAGCCTGGTGCCACGTGGGCAGCCAAACGAGTTTTTCTGCGATGGATTCGATCGATCCGAAAAGGTCGACGAATCGGGGCACGCTCAGGATGAAATACACGCGTTCCGGAAACGGCGACGGCGCTTGAACATACCGGTCGGGGTCCTGGACAAAGCAGCCCGTGTGGGGGTGCCAAGGGAGTCCGGCCGCCTTGAGTTCTGCAGCCAGATGGAAGATGCCGGTAGTGAACGGTAGGGGGGCGTAGTCGCGGACCGGATTGAAAGGGATGGATTTCATAAGGAATTTATCCTTTGCCGATTGGTAATGCCATAGATTTCGGCATCAGGCAACAGGCTTTTACCCCCTGAGAGAATCGACCTCCGCTCGCACCCGGTGAATTCGGAATTGCGTTGCCATTGACAATTCAATCCAACTGGCTTTTATAGGACCATCGTTTGCGGAGCAGCATCAACCCATTTGTCTGTGAATCAGGGGCGGGCAAGAAAGGGCAGCCAATGAATCCCAACATGATAGTGATGATCGGTCTCGGGGTGGTGGTGGGTATCGGTGCGGCGTTCTCAGGTCTCGGCGGTGGATTTTTAATGGTGCCTCTGCTTCTGTATCTGGGCTACACGGCCCAGAAAGCGGTTGGGACTTCCTTTCTGGCCATCCTTGTGATTTCCATCTCAGCCCTGTTCGCCCACAACAAATTTTCCAATGTGGACTATCGGGCCGGACTTCTGCTGGGTGTCGGGGGCATTTTGGGGGCTCAAATCGGCGCCAGACTGGTCGAACTGGTGCCCACCGACCAGTTCAAGAAAATATTTGCCGTTATTTTGCTCGGACTTGCGGTCTATCTATTCTTCAGAAAATAGATTCGGTTTCCTGATCTCCTATCCGTTGCCATCCTGTCGGGAATCCGATGTCCCGACGGCTTTTTCCCCGGGACATGCATGGGCGCGATGCATCGATTTTCTTCAGAGGAAAGGGAGCGGCCATGACATTGATGATCCGTTCCGGGGAGGTCTGTCCTTCTAACGCCTTGGCGCCGATC
The DNA here is from genome assembly GCA_942491115.1 of uncultured Desulfobacteraceae bacterium. Classification (GTDB taxonomy): domain Bacteria; phylum Desulfobacterota; class Desulfobacteria; order Desulfobacterales; family UBA5852; genus CALNZV01. The sequence continues at coordinate 77,248 of CALNZV010000008.1, read as the reverse complement.
GTGGCCCCGTCCCAGGAGATCCCAATCGATGGGTTACCGACAGACGGAATCTCCTCCATTGTCTCTTCCCGATTCGTTTCTGTCGGGGCAGTGCCCCATGACCCACTGGAGTGCCGCAGATGACTTCCGGTGTCGACACCCGCTACCCTGACTGCCCGAAAGTGGCGGTAGGTGCGGTGGTGTTTCATGAGGGGCGGGTATTGCTGGTTCTTCGGGGGCAGCCTCCGGCCGAGGCCCAATGGGCAATTCCGGGGGGAAGTGTCGAGTTGGGCGAAACCCTCCAGGCGGCTGCCGAGCGGGAGCTGATGGAAGAAACCGGTGTTCGTATTCGTGCGGGGAAACCGGTCTATGTGTTCGATGCCATGGATAGGGAGGTCTCCGGCCGGGTGCGATTCCACTATATCATCATCGATCTCCATGGCGACTACTTGGAGGGTGAGCCATGCCCTGGTGACGATGCTGCTGACGCCCGGTGGGTGTCTCCCGAGGAATTGAATCGGATCCACGTCAACCCAAGGACCCGCAAACTGCTTCGCGACATCTACGGGTTTGGTTGATCCATAGGCCCCACGGGTTTCGTCCTTTAGCCCTGGCGGCTTGCCTCTGAAGCCGGCAGCCCCCGTCTCGCCTTAACGACATGCTATTGCCATGGACCGAGACCGACGACGATGGAATCAAAAGCATGGGGAGGGCGCTGGTCCGACCCATCCGGACGGTTTCTTGATTCGTTTCAGCCGCCTGGCCCCGGGTAAGAGGGCCCTCGACATTGCAGCAGGCAGCGGTCGCAACAGTCTCTGGCTCGCCGATCATGGTTTTGTGGTGGACGCTCTGGACATCTCCGAGGTGGGGTTGGGGATGTTTGGTGCCTCCAATGAACGCATTCGAAGGGTTTGCGTGGATCTGGACGGCTACGACATCCGGCCGGCCGCCTATGACCTCATTGTCAACAGCCGGTATTTGTGCCGCCGACTCTTCCCGGGCATCATCAGGGGGCTTCGCCCTCAAGGGTGCCTGGTATTCCAGAGTTACCTGGGCTTGCTCGGTAGTCCCCCCTCCGGCGTCACCGACCGTGACCATCTTCTGAAGCCAAAGGAATTGCTGCGAACTTTTTCATCCCTTCATATCATCCACTACGAAGAGGAAGCCATTGCCGCCCCCGGGGCGCCGCACCCAATGGCCTCCCTGGCAGCGGTTCGTCCCCCCATGACGTCTTAACCCGGATATGTCACGTGTTGGCGGCGTTCATCGGCCAGGCATTCAAGGGCGCCGCCGACCGTTGGTACAGCAAGCCCTTGATCACGCCGCATATGGAAGCCTCCGACACGCCCCCAGGGGGACTATTTTTGGGTTTTTTTGCCATTCCGCCGGGGGACAAACGGCTCCCGGGGCTCTGCTACCGAAACGAGCGCTAAACATAAGATATCATATATAGTTTTGACATTTAGAAAAAATTGTCATGACATATTCGGGTTAAGGGGATCGACGGACATGAAACGGGGCGGATTGTCTGTGCTATCCGTCTGATTCGTAGCGTTCGACCATCCGGCGGACATGCCGTTTGACTGCTGACCGCAAGGGATCCGGGGACAACACCTCTGCATTGGCCCCCCAACTGAGAATCCAAGCCCTGATTTCATCGCTGTCGGCCACTTCCGCCTCGAAAAGAAGCGATCCGTCAGGGGCGTCGACCAGTCGCTGGCTGTGATGCCAAGTGCGCTCCCGGATGTAGCCCGCTGCCTCAGGGGAAAAGCGCACGCGAACGGTGACCGGTTTGCCCTTGAAGACGCCGAAGCTATCCGCCACGTAGGCCGTCGGATCGAAGGTGTCCGGTACCGTGAACCTGTCCTCGGTGAGGCGGCAGGAGCGTATCCGGTCGATGGCAAAGGTTCGCATCCCGTCCCGCTGGAGACAGTAGGCGATGAGGTAGAAGGTGCCGTCGAAAAACCACAGATGATAGGGGGCGATTCGACGGGTGGAGTCTTCCCCGCTCCCCATGGAATGGTAGCGGATATCCAGGTGCCTGTGTTCCAACAAGGCCTCGCCGACCGTCTCCATGAGGCTGCTGAACCGGGAATAATCCTTGTGGGGTTTGGCCCCGGCCCCGATATGGGCGGACATTCGGTCCAAGTGGCTTGCCGTCTCTTCTGGCAGCGTGGCACGAATCTTCTGAAACAGGGTTTCCATGGCGGTGTGAAAGGGCGTCCCCTTTAGGGGGCGGATCATATCCCGTCCGAAATAAAGGGCGATCAATTCGGAAATCCGGAAGGGCACCGGAACCGTATCCCCGGTCGGATCGAGGAGCTTCCACCGGGACCGACCGTCCTCCCAATCGGTATAGACGGGAAATCCCGCCTGCTGCAACGCCTCTAGATCCCGGTAGACGGTTCTGGGGTGGCAATCCAGTATTCCGGAAAGCTCCCGAACCCGTTTTCCTCTTTTCGACGCACTCAGGGATTGGATGATCCGCCACTGCCTCGCCAACTGATCGCCTCTGGGCATATATCTCACCTATTCCTTAACATGAGGGGGGAAGGGAAGGGCGTTATTTGCATATTGCCCCAGCTTCCCGGCCCTGGCAACCTGCCGGTTGCCGAATCGGCCTCCATCTGCCGACACCCGTTTTTATGGCCGTCCTCTCCTACCGAAAAAAAAGAATCGTCTTGTGACCGTATCTGTCACACCGCTCTGTTATCACCCTTCTTGTCAGGATCGATTTTTACACCCCAAAGGTAGGGAGGTTCAGATGACGATGACCCGGATCCACGCCACGTTCAAAGACACACTGGAGTACCACGGCTCGACGACCGTCGAATGGATACGATTGAGGGGAAAGCGAATCGTTTGGCGCCAATGGCTTGAATTCGATTCGGTGGATGATGCCAGAACCTATATCGAGGAAACCATGGTGGAGGCATGACAATGGAATATGACATGGGGAGGGTCGAACCTCCGGTTGCAGAAAACCGAACCGGATGGGTCCAGTTGTCGATGGTTGGCTATTTTGGGAAGCCGGCGGCCGTTCATCGCCGAATTGACAGACTGGTGGCCCGTTTCAGCGCAAGAGCACCAATGGGGTGTCGGATTTTTTCCCCCACCCCTCCAACCGAAACTGTGGACGGCGTATGCGCCGAGGTCGGCTCTCGATCAGACCCACGCCACGGGTTTTCAGGCTATTCTCTTGCCCGTTCCGAAGACTCGTGGATTCTCAATCTGTTTGTGCGCCGAAACGGCCGGTCCCTTCGGGTTCGGATGGTGCGTCTGTCAGACTGCCGCAAACCCGATTGATCAGTGAATCGAGCCCTTCGATCCGATGGAAGGAGAAAATCGGTTGAAAACCCTCGATGTTCTCCTTATGATTCAATTGCGTCGGATAACGACCTGACCGACAGTGTGGCTTATCGAGCCGTCTTTAGCCATAGACGGCTGCCTTCAGGTCACCACGAAGGGAGGACCCACCATGCTGGATGAGCGATTGGCGGAATACATCGACGTTGCGATCGGTCGAGAAGAGGATGCATTTGTTTTTTACAGTGATTTGGCAGAGAAGGTCAGAGACAAACCCGCCCGGGATGTCATTTTGTGGATTGCCGATGAGGAGAAGAAACACAAAGCGTTTCTCGTGGATTTCAGGAAGAAGGAAAAAGGCCCCGATTCGATGCGACTTTCCGAAGCGGTGCTCTATCATATCGCCGAGCACCTCGAAGAGCCCGAAATTCGAGAGGACATGAAAAGCGAAGATGTCTTTCTCGTGGCATCCCACCGGGAGTTGAGATCCTATCATTTCTACAGCGAATTGGCTGCTCTCTACGACCCAGGCGATTCGGCTCGCGACATGTTGACCAAGATTGCCAGCGAGGAATTAAAGCACAAAGAAAAAATGGAATACCTCTACAGTAATGCAGCATTCCCGCAAACCGACGGTGGGTGACCGGCTGCGGTGCGGACACCCGTCTCACAAACGGCCGACATGCCTCGAACGACATTCGAACTGATTTGAGTAGGAGAACTCTTCTGGCATGCCTCTGCACGAACTGGCCGGTAAACCGGCGCCACCCAGCCTTCTGACGGACATCCCCGAACTGATCACTGCTTATTTCAGCCGGATTCCGGATCTCGACGATTCCTCACAGCGGGTTTCCTTCGGCACCTCAGGCCACAGGGGGGCCGCCTTTTCAGGCAGCTTCAACGAGGCGCATATCCTGGCCTGTGCCCAGGCGGCTTGCGACTTCCGAAAAGCCTCGGGAATCAGCGGCCCTTTGTTTCTGGGAAAAGATACCCATGCACTGTCCACTCCAAGCTTTCTCAGCACCCTCGAGGTCTTGGCCGCCAACGGGATCGAGGTAGTGGTTCAGCGGGGCGGAGGTTCACGCCGACACCGGTTATCTCCCACGCTATCCTGACCTACAGCCGTCATCACAGGGACGACCCGGCCGACGGTATCGCCATTACCCCCTCTCACAATCCTCCCGATGACGGCGGCTTCAAATACAACCCCCCGAGTGGAGGCCCTGCGGATACCGCCGTCACGGGACAGATTCAGGGGCGGGCGAACCAGTTACTCGACAACGCCAGCCGGGATGTCAAGTGGATACATTATGAAAAGGCCCGGTCGGCTCCCAACGTTCACGGATACGATTACATTCGACCCTATGTCGGGGATCTGGAGAATACCCTTGAGATGGACTGAATTCGCAGCAGCGGTCTCCGGATAGGGGTGGATCCTCTGGGCGGTGCCGCCATGGCCTATTGGGAGGCCATCGGAGAGCGATATGGGTTGAACCTTGATATCGTCAATCCAGCAGTGGATCCGACCTTCCGATTCATGACCCTGGACAAAAATGGTAACATCCGGATGGACTGTTCGTCTCCCTATGCCATGGCGGGGCTTGTGGCAATGAAGGATCGATACGACATCGCCTTTGGCAACGACCCGGATGCGGACCGCCACGGCATTGTTACTCCCCGTTGTGGTCTTCTGAATCCAAACCATTATCTGAGTGCCGCCGTGTGGTATCTCTTTCAAAACCGATCCGGCTGGCCCGGGACGGTATCGGTGGGGAAAACCCTGGTCAGCAGCGGGATGATCGACCGGGTGGCCGCTGCTCTCGGCCGGGATCTCAACGAGGTCCCGGTGGGTTTCAAGTGGTTCGTCGATGGGCTTTCAGAGGGCATTTGTGGGTTTGCCGGAGAGGAAAGCGCCGGTGCCAGATTCCTTAGGAAAGACGGAGGGGTCTGGACCACCGACAAAGACGGGATCCTGCTCAATCTTCTGGCCGCCGAAATGGTCGCCTGCACGAACGAAGACCCGGGCCGGATATACGCACAGTTGGAAGAGCGCTTTGGAGCCCCGGTCTACGAATGAATCGATGCGCCTGCCGATATCAGACAGAAGGCGCTGTTGGCTGACTTGACGCCAGACCATGTGACGACCACCACACTCGGGGGAGATCCTATTTTGACCAAGATCACGCGGGCTCCAGGCAATAATGCACCGATCGGGGGGCTAAAGGTCGTGACCCAAAAAGGGTGGTTTGCCGCACGTCCGTCCGGAACCGAATCGATCTACAAAATATACACGGAGAGTTTCCTGGGTCGGGATCATCTGGGGATGATTCAAAAGGAGGCCAAAGAAATGGTCAACCGGGTGTTTCCGTCTGCCGGTCTCTAACGACGGGGCATCCGCCATCGCCGTCGGCGGCAGGCCATCACCTGTCATAAGTGCTCACGATGGCCCTGCTTCCACTGCTTGTAGCGCTCCAAGTCGTCCTCGATAAAATACAGACATGCCATCAGCACAGCGGCATCATCCAATTGGCCCAGCACCGGAATAAGGTCAGATACCAAATCAAAGGGGATGATCAGGTAGGCTGCCACGAACAGAAGGATGGCTGCGGATTTCTTCGTCAGGCCCCGGTAACCGCCTATGGCTGCATCTTTAAGCAATCCCATCAGCACCGGAACATTCCGGAGCAAACGCAACCAAAACCCCTTTCTACCCGTAGGTCTGCGATCGATCAACAGCTCACCTCTATATGAACGTCTTGCGAATCATTTTTCCCTGCCTATTCTCATCATGGGAATCCAAATGTGCAAGAGGGCTGTGCCCTTTTAATTCATGTGATTCCATAACCGCAGTCCGGTCTGCCAGGGGAGGTATCGAATGGCGGGAACGCATTCCATTCAGATGGAGGGCAGGAGTCGAGGTCGACAAACGCCGTGGATCAAGGCGTCAGAATACCTGATCCTTATTTTGGCGGTGACCGTTTTATCGGCTTGTGTCAAGACATACCCGTCTTTTGATCACATTCGTCCACCCGTGGAGACCTTGTATGCCAACTATCGGGAATTGGACCATGTCCGTTCCGAGATCCTGACCCTCGGGAACCGCTACTTCTGGGGTTCAGAAGGCACCCTCGAGAACGTCCACGCCGTTGTTCGGTGCATAGAGCAGGCCAATCTGATTGCTTTCTATCAGTGGCGGCTTCTTTCGATTACCGATTATATTCACCCCGATCGCCTTGAGGATTTTTTTTCCCTGAGGATTTCCGGTTTGCAGAAGGCCCTTGATGAATCGACTGCCTTGATCACCTTCATAAACGTGTACGGAAGCTTCATTAAGGACGAGCGGATTGTCGCAGAGATTGAAAAGGGAGAGAAGCTGATTGAAGATAATGTGGCCATCTACGAGGAGCTGATTGAGGCGATAACACCCTATGGGCGCCGGTCATCGCCCTTTGGTCATGGGGGCCACCCCATTTAACTCGGTTGTCGCTGCCTGGACTATCGCCGGCCGCACTGCCGGATTCAATTGAAATGAAAATCGGTGCGACGGATGAACGGAAAGCCGTCAGGACCTGTTGGCCCGCGATATGGAATCAGGGGCGACGAGGTGCCAGACACCCTTCACGATGTGCCGACATGGGTGAAACCCCCATTGAGGCCCCATTTCTCAACGATTTATTCGTTTCCTCCACGATACCTCACCTCCGATGGATCGTCGACGGGCACCAAACGGGGTACTTTTTGCGCAACCGCAGTCAATGGTGATGGTAGAGTTTAAAAAATATTGACAGAGTTAGAATAACATATTAACAGTCCTTTGTTTATTTTTAAGCGGCGGATTTCCATTGGCCGCTGTCCAAGATTTCACGACAACTGGAGTGTTTGATGGCAAAGCATCAGCGTGATCACCATGATATCGACGGAAAATTGAGTGCGAAGGAAATAATTGCAGAGCTTCGGTATTTGGGGTATCGACTCACCGGAAAAGAGAGCCACCAAGACCTTCGTCAGCTTCTTAACGAGGAACTCAACCGCCAATGGATAGCCAATGCCACCAAAGGAAAGGTGATCCGAAGGCGGCGGTCAAGCATGCCGGCCCACTAGGACCGGTACTTCCCTATTGCCTTCCCCTGGGGAACGACACGGGGGAAGCGCACCTACCTCGCTCAGTGATTTTCACCACACCCTCCGGTCGTCTGGTCGACAGGAAGTATCAAGCTCCATACAGACCCATTCTTCCCCGATGGTCTGCGCCACGGACAAATCCTCTTTTTCAGGGCGTCGTCATACAAGACGACGGTAGTGTCGACTTCCTTGGCAATGGGGCGTAAAGAACGTCATTCTTGGGTTTCTTCGAAGGACTGAACCCCATAGATGTCGATCGAAAGGGTTTCCCGCTTCCAACAGTCGGCGGGAAGGCCTGCCTTCAGGCACAGGTGCCCAAGAAAATCTTCCGGTCGGGGAAGTTGGTTCCATACCTGAGGTAAAAAGGTGGCGCGTGCCGAACCCTTTTGCAGGATGACGCCGTCTCTACCGGGGAAGAGTTTTTCGATAAGATCCTGAGCGTTTTCGTAAATCAGGGGTTTGGCGGGAGAAAGGACACTGACCTCGATGCACACCCGTCCCAATTCCTTCAGGGTCAGGGGTGAGAACCTTGGGTCATTGAAGCCGGCATTGACGGCATTGCTCTGAACACTCTGGGGCAAGGGGACATCTTCCCTGAAAGAGCCCATACAGCCGCGGAGTTCCCCTGAAAGAGTCAAGGTGACAAAGGTCCCAGCGCACAGCGCTTTCAATCGGCTGGATGAGTTCTCAGGGTACGGGATGTCATTGATAGCGTCTTTTTGAAGGCGGGAGGTGATGGCCCGTCTGGCGATCTTGATAAGAAATCGCCCTTCTTCTTCGCTCAATGCCCGATGGTCGTTGTCATGGCCCATCTTTCCTCCCCAGGCCGATTGAATTGCGGAATCGGGATGCCGGTGCTGCTAGCCTGGCATAGGGTCGTTGCCGATTGCCCGAACGCAGCAAATCATCATAGCCTTCTGTAAAAATGAAGTCAAACCGACCTATTAGCTCAGTTGTGCTTGCGGGATGCGGCGGGTTCCCGATCCGTTGGCAAGCGCCCTGCCGGTCCCGGCAATGGGACCTTGCCGGCAACAGCGGGGGGATATGAGCTGTGCCGGTGAGCGTGAAGCGAAAAGCACTGGTAGCGTTTTGGGTGATGGGTCACAGCTGGTTATGGATGGGACCGAAGAGATCGCCCAAACCGGCCGTACCAGTTATCGCTTTTCGCGGTTTATTGCCCCTGTCTCCATAAATTCGGCTTGTCTGGGAGTATCCGTAAGCGGTTTTGACGTCGCTTCGATCGATGATGACCTGGTTCCTTATTTGCTCTGGTTGCCTCGGTCATGGGCCTCTGCTATAACGTCTTTGCTTTTACCCCAATCGATAGAGAGCACTCCTCAATTCGCCAAACAGGGATTTCTAATGATACGAGCCGCAGTCGTTGGTGCGACCGGTTATACCGGCGCAGAGCTGGTAAGGATACTGGCCCATCACCCCGATGTAGAATTGAGCATATTGACGTCACGCCAACATGCGGGAAGAAAGATCAGCGAGGTGTTTCCATGTTTCAACGGCGTTGTCGAGGCGACCTGCGAATCCTTTGACCCGGCACGCTTCCCTGGCCGTGTGGATGTGGCGTTTCTCGCCTTGCCCCATCGATTGCCCATGGGTATCGCGCCGGAGCTTCTCGATCGGGGGATCAGACTCATCGACCTGTCGGCAGATTTCCGTTTTTCTGATCCGGGAGCGTATGAAGCCGCATATGAACCCCACAGTGCGCCGGAAGTCTTGAAAAGGGCTGTTTATGGATTGAGCGAAGTCTATTACGAATCGATCCAGTCAGCCGATATCGTTGGCAATCCAGGGTGTTATCCAACCAGTGTGCTTCTGCCGCTGATTCCGCTGATACAAAAAAAACTGGTGAACCCTCATCGATTGATCGCCGATGCGAAATCCGGTGTGAGCGGTGCAGGAAGAAGCCCTTCAACAGCGACCCATTTTTGTGAGGTGACCGAATCCTTCAAAGCCTACAAGGTCGCCGAGCATCGACACAACCCGGAAATGAATCAGATTCTTGTCCGCGAAGGCGGTCCCGAGGCCGCGATTACCTTCACACCCCACTTGATCCCGATGTCCCGGGGTATGCTCAGCACTATCTACGCCACCCCGTCAGAGGGAGTCGGTTCAGAAGATATGTTGTCGGCCCTTCATGAGGCTTATCACGACAAACCGTTTATTCGCATCTGCAATACCGGTACCCTGCCGGATACGAGGCACGTGAGGGGAACCAACTTCTGCGATATCTCGGTTCGCATCGATGACCGTTGCAATCGACTGATCCTCATTTCTGCGATTGACAACTTAGTGAAAGGGGCATCGGGGCAAGCCGTTCAAAACATGAACCTAATGATGGGAGTGGATGAAACGGCCGGACTTCGTGGAATTCCCTTTGCCCTTTGAGACCAGAATCTGCCAGATAAGATTCGGTTGACGTCGTCAGGCGAGGCCAATGCCTTGAGATGACGGTATTCATCCCCGTCGATCACTTGCCGGCCGAGGGATGGAGACTCAAGGGCGCCGATGTATATGGCGCTGCCACCGCCATTGACTGGGCTCTGCAGTACCTGAAATGCATCGGTCAATCGAGATGGCTTCGGTACGGGCGCCTTTGTTCAGCATATGAAGAAACGCCTTTTTCGATCATTCTCTGCGCTTCCATGTCAGGTCATCTAAGAACGGCGTCGACGCTTTTTCTAATGATCAAAGGTAGCCGGGTGTTCCATTCATTTGCTTCCGTTGCCCTCCGGATGGATGGATAGCCCATCCTGCGTGGCCTGAGAACGGATTAATCGAAGGTGATCTGATCCCATTTCTTGACTTACCGCCCTTGATCGTCTAAGACCGAAGCCATTGTCGTTTCGGGATTGAACAGGGTATTGCGGGCTTGATTAACCATCAGGGGGAAAGGAGATTGAACATGGCGGCAAAACTGATCAAAGGAACGGATATCCGCGAGGAGATTCTAGAGGAAATTACGGCCGAGGTTAAGGCGATTAAAGAAAAGCACGGCGTGGTTCCGGGTTTGGTCACCATTTTGGTTGGAGAAAATCCAGCATCAATTTCCTATGTGACGCTAAAGATTAAAACCGCTCATCGGGTTGGTTTTCATGAAATTCAGGATACCCAGCCGGTAGATATATCCGAAGCCGATCTGCTTGCACTGATTGACAAATATAACAACGATGATTCCATCAATGGCATACTAGTCCAACTGCCGCTTCCCAAGCATGTCGATGAAAAAAAAGTCCTGAACGCCATTGATCCAGACAAGGATGTAGACGGTTTTCATCCCGTCAATGTCGGCCGACTGATGATCGGTGGTGATGAAGTCAAGTTCCCCCCGTGCACCCCCGCCGGCATTCAGGAGATGATCGTTCGAGCTGGTGTTGAAACCAAGGGCGCCGAAGTGGTTGTTGTGGGTCGCTCCAACATCGTGGGCAAACCCATCGCCAACATGATGCTTCAGAAAGGGGTGGGGGCCAATTCAACCGTGACGATCGTTCATACGGGGACCAAAGACCTTGCCGCTCATTGTAAACGTGCGGACATTCTTATCGTTGCCGCCGGAGTTCCCGATCTCGTCAAACCGGAATGGATCAAACCCGGCTGTTGTGTGATTGACGTCGGTGTGAACCGCGTCGGAGAAAAGATAAGTGAAAAAACCGGAAAAACCATCGCCATTCTTAAAGGGGATGTGGATTTCGATGCCGCTAAAGAAATCGCCGGCTCGATTACCCCGGTGCCCGGCGGCGTCGGTCCCATGACCATTACCATGTTGATGAAAAATACGCTGAAATCATTGAAATTCAAGCTTGGCATCTAACCCGGATCTGCTGCAATGGGTGCCGGGATGCCCGCCTCATCCCTGGCACCCTCCCAATCGCGTCGCTTCTGCAGCGTACGATTTTCCACATGACTGACAGAACACCCGATCAGCTGGCGGGTCTCCGAGTGCCGATTAAAGTCCTTGCACCTTTCTGCCGATAACCACCTCAACTTTTAGCGCCAGGGTTTCGGGTTTTGAGGAGCCTTTCAAGACTCCATCCAAGTTCGGTACAATCCCGATATGGCGGATAACACATCGGTTTTAAAGCATTTAGTTGCCTTGAAGGGCATAAAAACAGCGGTTGTCATCGGCCTTGCAGCGGACAGTGATCATTGACATTTTTCTATGATGGTGCTATTTGGCTGCCGGAATGGATGCTACCCTGATGTGATAGGTGTAAGTCCATCGAGAGCCCACACAATTGTCCAATTTTCGATGGTTTCCGGCAAAACTGATAACTCATCAAAAAAAGCCGATAGATCATGCACAAAAAACTAACCTTCATTGTGTTGAGTAGCGGTGGTTCTCGTATCCGGCAGATGAACACCAGCCATTGGACCCTTGTCACCCTGGCGCTCGTCTTTCTTGCGGGTATGGTCGGTGTCGGGTTTTTGACCAAGGATTATCTCGCTCTCAAGCACTCCTTGCACCATCAGGGCGCTTTAAAATCCGATCTCGAAGACCGGGATGCGGAAATCGCTTTCCAGAAAAAGCAAATCGCCTCATTTGCCCAAGAAATTAACGCTCTTAAGACCAGGATTGTCGCCCTCAATGATTTCGAGAAAAAGATTCGCATCATCGCCAATCTCGAAGTGAAAAACGAAGATGACAATCTTTTCGGCGTTGGCGGGTCTCCACCCGAGGACATCGATGCAACGGATCAGCTCAAGAAGGATCAGGCATCCCTCTTGAGGGAAATGCACGAGCAAGTCAACCAATTGGATTTGGCTTCAACCCAACAGGCTGAAGGGTTTGACGCCCTGTTCGATTCCCTGGAAGACCAGAAGAATCTGCTTGCCTGCACACCTTCCATCCGTCCGACGAACGGTTGGATTTCTTCCAGCTTCGGTAATCGCCGGTCTCCCTTTACCAGCCGCAGAGAATTTCATTCGGGCTTGGATATCGCTAACCGGAGCGGCACTCCGATTGTGGCCACTGCCAACGGCATCATTCGTTTTGTGGGAAAGAAGGGATTACTAGGCAACCTTGTGGTGATCGATCACGGCCATGGGATGATAAGCCGTTATGGTCATCTGGCCGAGGGATTGGTCAAAAAGGGGGAAAAAGTCAAGCGGGGTGATGTCATTGCAAAAATGGGAAACACGGGGCGGAGCACTGGCCCGCATCTACACTATGAAATCCGTCTCAACGGGGTTCCCATTAATCCATCGAACTATATTATCGACTGATCCAAGCGGTCGGCGGGCGCCATCCGCCGACCCTTAGAGAAGCGTCTTTCTTCTGTACCATCCCATATGTCCCTGTCGTCACCATCATTCCCTTGAGTCTCAACCGGAACCCATCGTTTCTTACACAGATCCGGTGTCACCCATTGCTGAAAAAAGGCACTGAAGCCGTTTTTTCAGCTCAATTCTTTTCCCTCTCGCTATCAAAACGTTTTATGGTAGAATCATCGAAAACTTAGAAACACTAACCATGCCACAAAGGAATGTATCACCTCATGTTAGCGAAAGTGCTCACCAAGGTGTTTGGCAGTAAAAATGAAAGAGACCTCAAAAGATTAGTTCCTATTATCGAGCAGATCAACGGACTCGAAGCGCACATTCAATCGTTGTCGGATGATGGGTTGAGAGGAAAAACCCAGTCATTTCGTGAACAGCTCGAAAACGGTGCTGCAATCGATGATCTGTTGGCCGAAGCATTCGCAGTGGTCAGGGAAGCGTCCTTAAGATCACTGGGGATGCGTCACTTCGACTGTCAGCTCATCGGCGGTCTCGTGCTGCACAGGGGTAAAATCGCTGAAATGAAGACCGGTGAGGGAAAAACCCTGGTGGCCACGCTTCCCGCGTATTTGAACGCATTGACAGGAAAAGGCGTTCATATCATCACCGTCAACGACTATCTGGCTCGCCGCGATGCCGAGTGGATGGGTCAGATTTTCAGATTTTTGGGACTATCGGTGGGCTGTATTCTTCATGGGTTGACGGACGCGGAAAGAAAAGAGGCCTATGGATCTGATATCACATACGGCACCAACAATGAATTCGGTTTCGACTATCTCAGAGACAACATGAAGTTCGATCCGGATTCCATTGTCCAGGGGCATCTCCACTATGCCATTGTCGATGAGGTCGACAGCATTCTTGTCGACGAAGCCAGAACACCTCTTATCATTTCCGGGCCTGCGGAAAAATCAACAGAGCTCTATCACGACATCGATAAGATCGTTCCAAGGCTGAAAAAGGATGACGATTTCACGATTGATGAAAAGGCCAGAACCGTCATCATGACCGAGGATGGCGTTGCCCATGCAGAGAAACAGTTAGGAATCGATAATTTATATGATCCCAAGCACATCGATTTGCTTCATCATGTGAATCAGGCCCTCAAGGCACACAACTTATTCAAGCGGGATGTGGACTATATCGTCAAAAACGGTGAAGTGATCATCGTCGACGAGTTTACCGGCCGGCTGATGCCAGGCAGGCGATACAGCGAGGGCCTTCATCAGGCTCTCGAAGCCAAGGAATCGGTAAAGATTGAAAACGAGAATCAAACCCTGGCTACCATCACTTTTCAGAATTATTTCCGTATGTACGATAAGCTGGCGGGAATGACGGGAACAGCGGATACTGAAGCCGCTGAATTCAAGAAGATCTACGACTTGGATGTCGTGGTGATTCCCACCGATAAATCCATGATCAGGACGGATTTTCCTGATGTGATCTACCAAACCCGAAAGGAAAAATTCGAGGCGGCCATTGAAGAAATTCTGGAACTCAACCGCAGCGGTCAGCCGGTCTTAGTTGGAACGGTGTCCATCGATATTTCGGAAACTTTCAGTAAAAAGCTTAAAAAACGAGGGATTCCCCACTCTGTTCTCAATGCGAAGAACCATGAAGGAGAGGCGGAAATCATCGCACAGGCAGGACAGCGGGGAGCGGTCACCATCTCCACGAACATGGCCGGACGAGGAACCGACATTGTGCTGGGGGAAGGCGTCAAAGAACTGGGGGGGTTGCACATCCTTGGCACCGAGCGCCATGAAAGCCGCCGAATAGACAATCAGCTGCGGGGACGTTCCGGGCGCCAGGGCGATCCGGGTTCGTCCCGGTTTTATCTCTCTTTAGAGGACGATCTGCTAAGAATATTTGGGGGCGAGCGAATCGGAACGATCATGAGCCGACTGGGATTGGAAGAAGGCGAGCCCATCGAGCACAACCTGATCAGCCGAGCGATCGAAAATGCCCAATCCAAGGTTGAAGGCCACAACTTCGACATCAGGAAGCAGTTGCTTGAATATGATGACGTTATGAATCAGCAGCGGGAAGTGATCTATCGGCAGCGCCGGGAAGCGCTTTTCGGCGACGATCTTGAAGAGGTCGTTGAAGATATGATCCGCGAACTGGCAGCCGGTATTGCAGAGAGCTATGCCGACGAGCGGGCCCATCCAGAAGATTGGGATTTCCAGGGAGCGACGGAGACGGTTTTCAAACAGTTCAATTTTAGACTGGAACTACCCCAGGAAGACACGCTGGATGCGCTGACAGCGGAAAGTTTTGGCGATTACATCGCAGAGGCCGCCAGGAAAGCATACGTCGAACGAGAAAATCAAATAGGCAGTAACGACATGCGAGCTCTGGAGCGGATTGTCATGCTTCAGACGGTAGACGCGTTGTGGAAAGATCACTTGCTCAGTATGGATCATCTCAAAGAGGGGATCGGTCTACGGGGATATGCTCAGCAGAATCCTTTGATTATCTATAAAAAAGAGGGATTTGAGCTGTTTCAAGATTTAATTTCCAGAATTCGAGAGGAAACCATTGGACGCCTCTTCAGAATTCAGATCGTGGCGCCGAACAGTTTAGAGGACATGCGTTCTCCCCAGGAACAGAACCTCCACTATTCCGGTCCTGAAGAAAGGCCGAAGAAGAAACCAGTACGGCGCAGTCAGAAAAAAATCGGACGCAACTCCCCATGCCCTTGCGGAAGCGGGAAGAAGTTTAAGCACTGCTGCGGTCGATGACCGCCAGAGACGACCGAGTTGGCCTGATGCACCATCGACCGGACAAAGTCGCTTTCCTCGAAAAGCTTCAATCGGGTGGTTTCAATATCCCTGATTTTATCTACCTTTCCTCCGAAGAGCTAAATAACAACTGTCAGACGGCGATCAATGCGTTCCTGAAGGCCAATAGCGGGGCTGCCTGTGTCATCGTCAGAAGCGCCCACCCCCTTGAAGCCCGATACAAAGGGGGTACGTTTGACTCTTTTGAGTCCACAGCCGATTTTGACGGGATACGGTTCGCCTTTCGAAAAATCGTCCGTTCCTGTCGGACGTCAAAGCGTCTCGCTATCTGCCGCCAGCAGGCTTTCGAGGGTGCCCCTCCGTTGAATCCGGACGATATGGGCATACTCATCATGCCCTATATCGACGGCCGGAGCGTCATGGCCAAAACAGTCGAGGGAAAATGGGAGTTCGGGTATGCCCGCCAAAGCGATAACCTCATATTCCGTGATCCATATCTAACATCAACGCCCCACGACAATCAGTTGTATGAGTTGTCAGAACGCATTCGCAGCTTCCTCGGGTTCCGGTGCGAGCTCGAATACATCCTGTCCGGTGACGGTCAGCTGTTCATCGTCCAGGCAAGGGATATTTCCGGCGCGCCGGCCTCTGAGGAGGCGCCCGTCTCTCCCGCCGGCCGCCGGGGACGAGGTCATGTGCGATTTGACGGCGTCCATCGGGTCCGGGGCCTTTGCAACCATCGGATTCGTCCCGTGTTTGTCATGAACAACCGTGAGTTTTCCCTTGAGATCATGGATGCGTGCTGCAGTGACCGGTGCAGCGGTGACAATAGGGATGACGGCATGGTGCAACAGATACTGGATATCATCGATGACTTTGATCAACGGCTGGATAGGTTCGCCTTATCCCATCCCCGGTATGCCGTGCTGGGCACAGATATCCACCTGCTGGACCTTTTTCATTTCACCCACCATTTTTTCGAGAAGGTGCCCCATGCCCGTCAGCAGATTGACGGCGCTTTGCGCAAGACCCAATACGCCATCGAGAGCTTTCTGGCCGAAGCTGATACCCTCATCGCCAAACGCAAGACACGGTTTAACCTCTGCACCCACAATGCCTATGGCATCTCCTCTGTACGCAATCCTCTCTGGACGGTATTCTGGGATGAGGACCGCAGTGAATCCATCCTGAACGACCTTGGCGCACTTGGGATTCAGACCGGCGAAATCATTGAAATTGAAATCAATGCCCCAGGCATTCCAGTACTCTATCGCTTTTAACGGATCTGGCTGGTTTGTGGATAACCGGGGTTTACAATTCCCCAACGCGATGCTTACTATGGACTCGTCGTAGTGGGGCAGTTCTCTTCGGACGTCTGCATCAACAATAGGACACATTTCAGTGAAGGTTTTATCCATGACAGGTCAGCAGCAGCCTGATTCTGACGTCGGTGTATCCCAAGAGCAGGAGCACGAGACCAAAGAGCCTTCCATGTACCGAGTGATTCTGATCAACGATGACTACACCACCATGGAGTTTGTCGTTGAGATTTTGGTCACGGTTTTCAACAAGCGCTATGACGATGCCACCAGTATCATGTTGAAAGTCCATCAGGAGGGCTCCGGCGTCTGCGGCGTTTTTACATTCGAGGTCGCTGAGACCAAGGTGGAAACCGTCCACCGGCTTGCCAGGGAGAAGGGCTTTCCCCTCAAGTGCACCATGGAAAGGGAATAGACCATGATCAGTAAAGAACTGAGCGCAACGTTGGGACTGGCCGTAAAAGAGGCCAAGAAAAGGCGCCATGAATATGTAAGTACCGAGCATATCCTCTTTGCCATTCTTTTCGATAGCGGCGGTATCGAAATCATCGAAAGCTGCGGCGGAAATGTCGATGGGTTGCGGAGTTCCCTCGAGAAATTTTTTGAAGAGCGTGTCGAGCAGATCCCCGAAGGACATGATTACGTACTACAGCAAACCTTGGGATTTCAGCGGGTCATACAGAGAGCGGTGAACCATGCCAGATCGGCCGAGAAGCCCGAAGTGAACGTCGGCGATATATTGGCATCCATATTTCTGGAGAAAGATAGTTATGCCGAATATTTTCTCACATCAAATGGCATTACGCGATTGGACGTGCTCACCTATATCTCCCACGAGGCATCTCAGACCTCCCTGCCCAAAGGCCAGGGCGGATTTGTAAAATCCGAAACCAAGGAAAAACAGGAGTCTTCGGATCCCCTCGAGATGTTTACGACTGATCTCGTGAAAAGGGCCGGCGAAGGAAAGCTGGACCCACTGATCGGACGTGAGGACGAGTTGGAGCGAACATTACAGGTGCTGTGTCGTCGGCGTAAAAACAATCCAGTGTTCGTCGGCGACCCCGGTGTCGGGAAAACGGCCATTGCCGAAGGGCTTGCCCAGCGCATCAACGATCAAACCGTTCCGACGCTGCTAAAAGACATCAAGATCTATGCCCTTGATCTTGGGGGGCTTCTGGCGGGAACGAAGTATCGTGGGGATTTTGAAAAACGCCTGAAGGGGGTGATCACGGAGCTAAAGAAACGGCCTGATGCCGTTCTTTTCATCGACGAAATCCATACCATTGTCGGAGCAGGAGCCACCAGCGGCGGCTCCCTGGATGCGTCGAATATCCTGAAGCCCGTCCTGACTTCCGGCGAACTCCGCTGCATTGGGTCGAGCACTTACGAGGAATACAAAAATCATTTTGAAAAGGACCGGGCCCTTTCACGGCGTTTCGAAAAGATTGAGATCGCGGAGCCGAGTGTCTCAGAATCAGTTAAGATTCTCAAGGGGTTACGCTCCCGATATGAGGATCACCACGGCATCCGATACACCGATACCGCACTGAAGGCTGCAGTCGAGTTGTCAGACAAGTTCATCAACGATCGCTTTCTGCCGGACAAAGCCATCGACGTGATCGACGAGGCGGGTGCCCATATTCGTCTTTCAGGCTCTCTTCGTCGGACGAAGATCAATCCTTCTGACATAGAGAAGATCGTGGCCAAGATGGCCAAAATCCCTACCCAGAGTGTTTCCACCTCAGATAAGGTCAAACTGGAAACCCTCGGTGACCGTCTCCAATCGGTCGTGTTCGGCCAGGACGACGCGATCTCTTCACTGGTTACCGCCATCAAGCGGTCCCGGGCCGGCTTGGGAGCCCCCGGAAAGCCGATCGGCTCCTTCCTGTTCACGGGTCCGACGGGGGTCGGTAAAACAGAGGTGGCCCTTCAACTGGCACGGAACCTTGCGGTGGAATTTTTCCGCTTCGACATGAGTGAATACATGGAAAAACATGCGGTCGCTAGGCTTATCGGGGCGCCTCCGGGTTATGTCGGATTCGATCAGGGGGGCCTGCTCACCGACGGCATCAGAAAGCATCCCCATTCGGTCCTCCTTCTCGATGAAATCGAGAAAGCCCATCCCGACATCTTCAACATTTTGCTCCAGGTGATGGACCATGCGACTTTGACCGACAACAACGGGAAAAAGGCCGACTTCAGGAATGTCACGATCATTATGACATCGAATGTTGGAACCCGGGAGATGAGCACCAAGGCCATCGGGTTTGGTGACACGGACAAAGCCACGGCCGAAAAGGGTCACAAGGCAATGGAGCGTCTGTTTAGTCCGGAATTCAGAAACCGTCTGGATGGCATCATCCAGTTCCGCTCTCTCAATGTCGATATCATGGAGCAGATCGTCGATAAATTCATTGACGAACTCAACGATCAGTTGACCGTCAAGCGGGTTCACGTCAGTTTGACGGATGCTGCGCGCAATTGGTTGGCTCAACACGGGCACGACCCCGATTTCGGGGCACGGCCTCTCGGGCGGCTCATTCAAACCCGTATCAAAGACAAGCTCTCCGATGAAATCCTCTTCGGGAAATTAGTGAAAGGAGGCGTCGTCTTTGTCGATTTGAAGGATGACGAGATCATCTTCAATACGCAATAGGCGGTGGACGCCGGTTCGGTTTGGCCAGTTCCCATAGTCCGCGGTTATACAATCATTCTGTCAATGGGGGCGATGTCCTTTTTCTAATCATTGCAAGGCATGCGTCCCATCGATTCCCATCGACTATGCCGGTTTACCGACTCCCCGAATCCCTTGTTTTCCCTCCACCCCACAAGGCAATCAAAGAAGGGTTGCTTGCGGTAGGAGGAGACCTTTGCTCGGAGCGGCTGCTTCTGGCCTACAGCCTCGGGATCTTTCCCTGGTATTCCGAAGACGACCCCATTTTATGGTGGTCCCCCGATCCCCGGCTGGTGTTGTACCCCAACCGTTTTCATGCGTCCAGATCCCTAAAAAAACAGTTGCGGGCGGGAACCTTCGAGGTGACCGTGGACTCGGCCTTTGAGGCGGTCATGAAAGGGTGCGCCGACGACCGGGGAAAGGGACACGAGGGCACCTGGATCGTACCGGACGTCATTGACGCCTACTGCCAGCTCCACAGTGCCGGATTCGCCCATTCGGTGGAGACTTGGAAGGATGGTCGATTGGTCGGAGGGCTCTACGGCGTATCGTTAGGCGGCGTTTTTTTCGGAGAATCCATGTTCAAACGGGTGAGCAACGCTTCAAAGGTCGCTCTGGCCACGGCTGTGAACCACCTGCAGGCCACCGGCTTTGATCTCATCGATTGTCAGGTCACCACCACCCATTTGATTCACATGGGCGCCCAGGAAATCCCCAGGCCATTGTTTTTGAGGCAGCTTCGGCAATCCATCAAGCGGCCCACCCTGAGAGGCAAATGGCAGTTTGAGGGAGGACGAATCGGGGTCGCCGTCGAACCCGATACCCGGACGGCGGATGCCCGATGACAGCAGCCCATGGTGTCGACGGGTTCCACATACCCTAACCAAGAAAAGGGCGCCTGGATGGATACCGACTGCATCTTTTGCCGAATTGTTCAGGGCGACCTGCCGGCGGACGTGTTATTTCAGACGGATCGGTTGATGGTTTTTAAAGATATCAATCCCCATGCCCCGGTTCACCTGCTGATTGTGCCCAATAAGCACATTCGAAGCATCAATGATCTTGCCGAAGACGATCGATCCATCATTGACGAGCTCATCTATACCGCTCGGCGGATGGCCAAGGAGATCGGCGTCGATAGGTCGGGGTACAAACTGCTCTTCAACGTGGAGCGGGGGGGCGGTCAGGTCATCTTCCACCTCCATCTCCATCTCCTCGGCGGCTGGAAGCGCTGAAAAGCCTTTCCGGCTCCATTTGGCGAGGGGTTTTCCTTTCGGATGCCATGGGCCCCAGTCACCCGGATTCCCGAACCTGTCTGCTCAGGGGGAACGCCTGGGGATGGAGGGCATCCCATCCCTTATCCCGGTCGTCGGACCGTCGGCCCATGTCCTTCGGTTAAAAGATGGTTCTCGGAGAATAAGGGGGGACGAAGCGGGATACGGTTTCGAGAAACGCCACCACCCGGTCCATGTTCTTGCGGCCGGGTCGGTTTTCGACGCCCGAGCTGACATCGACGGCATCAGCCTGGGCACTTTCGGCCGCTCGCAGAACATTGAGATCCGACAGGCCGCCGGCTAAGACCACCGGGGTGTGCTGGGCGATGGAACGGGCATCCGACCAGTCCCAAGCCTTGGCATTGCCGCCGGGCAGCGGCCCCACCCCCGATTCTATCAAAAAAGCCGATGGATCATAGGCAGCGGCTTCCCCCAGAGACGGTTTCCCGTTCCGAAACAAGGCCTTGATAACGGTCAGGCCGGTATCTGCCAGACGGCGGACCAAATCTGGCGGTTCCTGCCCATGGAGCTGAACGCCCCATAGACCGCATCCTTCGGCATGGCGCATGATGGCGTCGTAGTCATGATTGACGAACACTCCGACCCGTCGGGTGCGGGTAGGCAGGGCGGCGGTGATCGTCTTGGCCTCGGGAAGGCTGAGGAAACGAGGGCTCTTTCGATAGAAAATGAGGCCGATGGCGTCTGCTCCTAACATGGCGCACGCCAGCGCCTCCTGGGGGCGGGTCAATCCGCAGATCTTCACCTGGAGATTTCCTGGGAGTGGCGGGGCGTTCATGGCTTCCCTCCGGAGGGCCGCTCATCGATTGCGGATGCCGGCAACCCTTGCAAGGCGGCCAGAAGCCGCGCGGGGTCTTTGGTGCGAACCAGACTTTCGCCGACCAGAAAGTTGAAAATACCGGCCTTTAGACTGAGTTCGATGTCGGTTCGGGATTGGATCCCGCTGGCGGCTACCGGAATCTGGGAGGGGTGAAGGCGGGCGGTGAGCGTGGCAGCCGTGCGGATGTCCGTTTCGAAAGAGGCGAGATTGCGATTGTTGATGCCGACAAGCCGTGCATCGATGGACAATGCGGTATCCAGATCCGTCTCGGTGTGAATCTCGACCAAGGCATCCATCCCCAGTTCGCGGCTCAACGCCAGTAGCTCTTGACACTGATGGGGCGTCAGGATCCGGCAGATCAACAAAATCGCATCGGCCCCCATGGTTCGGGATTCGTAAATCTGATACTCCGATATGAGAAAATCCTTTCGAAGCGCCGGCAGCTGGACAGCCGCCCGAGCGGTGCGCAGGTCATTGTGGGCCCCTCCGAAGTAGGGGTGATCCGTGAGCACCGATAGGGCGCACGCCCCTCCTTTGGCATATTCAACCGCATACTCCCCGGGGTCAAGGCCCGGATTGAGAGGGCCTTTCGAGGGGGATTTTCTTTTGATTTCAGCGATGATATTGACCCCGGACGGCCCCGGCTTAGCCAATGCATTGAAAAAAGGACGCGGTCGGGGCAAGTCGCGACACCGCTGTTTGAGATCGGCAAGGGGGACTCGGCTGACGGCGGACCGGACCTCTTCCTTTTTGGAATCGACAATTTGGGTTAATATGTCCATGGTTCCTGCATTCCCTCTTAACTTCCCGACCCGGCGGCATCCCCCACAAATGAAATGAGTGCATCCAGCTTTTTCAGGGCTTCCCCGGAGTCGATAGCGGTTTGGGCCATTCGAATCCCGTCGCCGAAGTCCTCGGCCTTTCCGGCCGACACCAGGGCGGCCGATGCATTGAGCAGAACCACATTTCTGGCATCCCCGGAAGTATCACCCGACAGAACCTTTTTGACGATAGCGGCATTGGTTTCGGGGTTCCCCCCTGCGAGGGCTTCGGGTGTGGCCAGGCGTCCGAAATACACTTCGGGATCCAGGTCGTAGGTTCGAATCTGATGGTCGTTAAGCTCTGAAATTCTTGTGGGCGCACAGACGGATATTTCGTCTAATCCGTCGTGGCCGTGAACCACAAACGCCCGGCGCGACCCCAAGAGGCGCAGGGTTTCCGCAAACATTTCCGTTAGCTCGGGGGCGTAGACACCGATCAACTGGCAATTGGCGCCGGCCGGGTTGGTCAGGGGGCCCAGCATGTTGAAGATGCTGCGGAGACCCACCTCTTTCCGAGCGGTGGCGGCAAATCTCATGGCACTGTGGTAGAGGGGCGCAAACAGAAAGCCAATGCCGATGCTCTCCACCGCCTCTTCGACGATTTCGGGGTCCACGTCCAAGCGAAGTCCAAGGGCCTCCAAGACATCGGCACTGCCGCATTGACTGGAGACGGAGCGGTTGCCGTGTTTGGCTACCGTCACGCCGCAGCCGGCCACGACGAAAGCGGTGGTGGTGGAGATGTTGAAGGTGCTGGCGCCGTCACCGCCCGTTCCGCAGGTATCCACTACCGTAGCCGCGGAGGTTTGGATTCGATGGGCCTTTCGACGCATGGCCCGAGCGGCTCCAGCCAGCTCCTCGAAGGTTTCCCCTTTCGTGGCAAGGGCCGCCATGAAAGCGCCGATCTGAGCATCGGTGATTTCTCCTGAGAAGATGTCGCTGATGGCCTCGGCCATCTGCTGCTCGTCGAGATCTTGACGGTTGATGATCCGGCTGAGGGTTTCTTTGAACATTCGCCTCTCCTCTCTTGTGTCTACACTGGGTCTCCGGCGCTTTCCTTGATCATCTTCAGGTAGTTTCGTAGAAGTCGTTTTCCAACGGAGGTCATGATGGATTCGGGGTGGAACTGAAGGCCTTCGGTGGGGTGATCTCGGTGGCGAAGCCCCATGATTTCTCCATCTTCAGACTCAGAGCTAATAACCAGACACGCCGGCAAGGTCCCCCGATCCACGGCAAGGGAATGGTAACGCATGGCCTTGAAAGGGCTGGCGATACCCTTGTAGAGGGTTTCACCGTCGGCAGTAATGGTGGATACCTTGCCGTGCATCAGACGCTGAGCGTGAATGATGTTGGCACCGAAAACGGCGGCGATGGCCTGATGGCCGAGGCAGACGCCCAGGATCGGAATTCGTCCGGAAAATTGCCGGATGACCTCCATGGAAATGCCGGCGTCCTCGGGTCGGCCCGGACCTGGGGAGATGACGATGCCGTCGGGGGCCATGGCGTCGACATCTGAGATCGTCAACCGGTGGTTTCGAACCACCCGGACTTCCGCCCCAAGTTGGGCAAAATACTGAACGAGATTATAGGTGAACGAATCAAAGTTGTCGATCATCAGGATCATGGGGTTGCCTTTCCGGGGCTGTGAAGGAGTTGAAGCGCCCGTTCGATAGCCCGGGCTTTGTTGACGGTCTCCATTTCTTCGGTATTCGGGTCGGAATCGGCGACGATGCCGGCCCCGGCCCGGACGGTTAGCGAACCGTTTTCGGCGCAGGCGGTTCGGATGGTGATGGCCATGTCCATGTTCCCGTTAAAGGCGATGTAGCCGACAGCCCCGCCGTAGGACCCTCTGGGCTCGGTTTCCAACTCGGCGATGATTTCCATGGCCCTGACCTTCGGGGCGCCGGACAGGGTGCCGGCGGGGAAGGTGGCGTTCAGAAGATCCCAGGCATCGCATTCCCCTCGTAAATCGCAGTTGATGTTGGAGACCAGGTGCATCACATGGGAGTATCTCTCCACCACCATGAGATCGGTGACTTGGACGGTTCCGGTTTCGGCCACTCGCCCCAGATCGTTCCTTCCCAAATCCACCAGCATGAGGTGTTCGGCCTTCTCTTTTTCGTCAGCCAGCAGTTCGCTGGCGAGTTGGCGATCTTCCTGCTCGGTTCGCCCCCGGGGCCGGGTACCGGCAATAGGTCGCAGGGTGGCCGTTCCGTTTTCGAGACGCACCATGGTTTCCGGGGAGGATCCCACCAGGGCCATTTCCCCTAAATGCAGCAGAAAAAGATATGGGGAGGGGTTGATGTATCGCTGGGCACGGTAGAGAGACCACAGATCCGGCTGAACGTCGCAGACGAACGATTGGGAGATCACCGTCTGAATGACGTCACCTTCAAAAATATACTGTTTCACCCTTTTGACGGATTCCCGAAAGACTTCTGGGGGATGGACGGGCTGGAGGGTGGCCTCGAAGGGCTCCGCGGGTGCCCCGTGAAAACGCCCCGGAGATTCGATCATCCTGATCATTTGATCCAGCCGTTGGACGGTTTTTTGGTAGAGATCGTCCACAGAGTCGCCGCCATCAGCAAAGGCAATGGCAATTGCCATCAGGGTATGGCGGACATTGTCGAATACGATGAGGGCGTCCGGCACTACAAAATGGGCCAGAGGCTTCTCCGGTGGCCAGTTGTGGGGAATGGCTTCGATAAAGGCAACGGACTCATAGGCAAGGTAGCCGACCATCCCCCCCCAAAATCTTGGCAAGCCGGGAATATCCGCCGGCCGGTAGTCCTGCATCTGCCGCCGCAGCAAATCGAATGGTGCGCCGTTGTGAGGCCGCCGCTCCTCTTCTCGACCGTTTTCTTTGACCATGACCTCTGTGGGGTAAACGAGGAAGTGGGACCGTGCCGATACCCCCAAAAAGCTATATCGGCCCCAGCGCTCGCCGCCTTCGACACTCTCGAAAAGAAACACAGGCGACGCATTTCGATAGAATTTACTCAGCAGGGACACGGGGGTTTCCGTATCGGCCAGAATTTCCATGCAGACCGGTATTACGTTGGCCTGCTTTGCATGTTCGGCAAAGGCGCTGGGTTCCGGGAATTGGTTGAGCAGCATGAGCGATCCTTTTCGGATAGAAGATGGTCGTGAAACGGCCCCAAATACCAGGGGCCGCGGTGGTTATCGCGGCCCCTCTCTCCAAATGAAAAAACCGCGGCGATCGTTTAAGGCGTCCCGCGGTTTTAGGCAGTTTGTGTGGGTCTGGATTCGGCCCGTCGCAATCCCGCTGGCTCACCCCTGATGAAAGGGATGCCACCACCAGAAATCTGTGGCCGTCACGGGTTGAATCGGTCTGGTTTTCATGAATCTGTCCTGAACCGTTTATTACCCATCAGATTACCGGCTTTGGAACGGATGTCAAGTCTTTTTCAACGGGTAACCATCCAGGTTCCAACGTGAGCAGGTCGAGCCGGATGACTACATTCCGGTAAACTCGAAGCTCATCAGTGCCTGAAAGTTTTCTATCCTACGGAACGCCTCTTTTAGGAGGGTTTGCTCGATCTTCGACAGCTTCTTGGGATTGACATGGTTATCTGGAGCGGTGCCCTCCTGAATGGCAGCCGTGATCTGGCGGACAAAGCGAACTTCCATCAAGAAGTTGTATGTGTTTTCGATTTCAGTGAATTGCTTTTCCTTGAGAACGCCGATTTTTTTAAGCCGCCTCAGGCGAGAAAGGGTATTGGTCTCTTCGATCCCGTTTTTCAAGGCGTGAATACGGGCAAAATCCACGATGGGCATCATAGCCCTTTTGATGTCGAAGGTGTGGCGATGCTGGCCTTTGGATTCGACCACGAAATTACGGAAGAATCCCAATGGCGGCTTGAAATGCAAGGCGTTTTCGGTGAGATGGCGGAAAAAGCCCACCCACCCGACAAGGGAATCAAACAGAAACCCCCTCAGTTCGGCAATGAGTGTGCGGTCTCCCCAACCGGTCCTAAAGTCAAAAAAGATACTCGAGTGGAGGAGATCTTCCGCCTCGGCCGCATGGATCCAGTCATGGAACTTTTCTTTCCATCGAGACAGGGGTTGGCACCAGTCGGGGGTCATGGCCATCACTCCCCCTTCACAGAATCGGTAGCCGGCCTCATTGAGCCAGGTGCAGACGGTGTTGCCGAGATCAAGGAAATAGGCGGTGACTTCCTCCAACCGTTCTTCAGGCACATCCTCGAAAACAATGGCGTTGTCCTGGTCGGTACTGAGAGTCTGTTCCTTACGCCCTTCACTGCCCATCACCATGAAGGCAAATCGGGCCGGAGGACGATCCCGGTCGGCCAGGGCAATCTGAATCAGCCTTGAGAGCACGGCATCGGCGATGGTGGAGATGAGGCGAGTCACGTTTTCGGCTTTGGCGCCGTTGCCGATGAGCCCCTGAACCAGGCCCGGCACCTGAAGCTGTTTTCGTAGAATCTCCTCCCGGGACTCGGCCCTGTTGATTTCCCTGACGATAAACAGCGGCGATTGCCCCTGGGCACTGAGTAGATCCTGGTTGGTGATGGCCCCGACCACCCGGTTGTCGTTGTCCGTGACGGCCAAATGTTTCAGATTGCGTTGCATCATCGTGATCAGAGCCTCAAAGGCCGGGGTGCTGGCCCCGATGGTGGCAAGAGGCGAGGACATGACGCCGTCCACGGGCAGAAGGGTATCATGACCGGTGGCGATGACCCGGTTTCTCAAGTCGCTGTCCGTCAAGATACCAACATAGTCGTCATGTTCCTGGACAAAGATGGAGCTGCAGCCGTTCTGGCTCATCAGGGATGCGGCGTCTCTGATCGTTGTCTTGTGGTGACAGTTGACAGGGCCGCGATGCATCAGCCGCTCCACCGACATGTTAAATATGTGGAGGGTCTCGTCCTTCGGAAGGATGCGTTTGGCAAAAATTTCCGCGTAGGAGCGGTCGAGCATCCGTTTGCCGAAGGTGTCGGTGAAGAATTCCATGAATGCTGCAGATTTGCGGCACAGGGCGGAAAAGGTCTCTTCCGGTAGTGCGAAAAGATAGGAATCTTCTCCGGTTCGGAGGGAGCGAATGGCCAGTCCGTCGTTCATAAGTATGGAGATGCCTCCGTAGGTGTCTCCCTCCCCCAATATGCCTTTCAACGTCTGCTCTCCATCCTGCTCATAATAGATGTCGAGCGCCCCCCGGTGCACCACCATGAGATGGTCGACACGGGATTGTCCCTGGACAAACAAAACGGTTCCCTCGCTGTACCTGGCGAGGGACAGGGATCGGATGACCACATCCATTTCCTGGTCGTTCAAAAACGAGAAGGGAATTGCCTGGGAGAGAAATTGGCGGGCTTCCCCGGTGACGAGAATGGACGCGTAGGATTCATCCTTGAGCCGCTGGCTGATGATGGCATCGAAGAACTGTCGGAATTCAGGGTAGGTGTGATCAAGTTCGAGGAACACCTCGGCTGGTACTGCCAGCCAGTCGGTGTCCCGTTCCAGTCGAGCGGTTCTTGCGGCCACACGGGCATTCTGAAGGATGGACATGGCTCCGTAAAGCTCTCCCGGCTGGACCCGACTGATGAGGGTTTTTTCCCCTTCATGGTCATAAAAGAGCTCGATGGCGCCATCGGTGACGATCAGCACATGATCGATCCGGGTTTTCCCCTGTTCAGCAACCAGTGCGCCTGCCGGCTTTCTTGACCACGTCACGAGACCCGAAAGACGATCCAGCTCTGACTCCGGGAGGCGGTTGAAAGGCGCCACGACGTCCAAGGCTTTTCGATATGTCCGATTGATTTTGGTGGGTGGCGATGTTGGCATCGGTGGCGCTTTCGTTAGTATTTCAACCGGGCATAATAGGTTTGTTCGGAGGCTTCACGGGCGTTTTTCAGGGTATGGATGCCTTTTTTAGCCAACAGCGGAATCAGTTTCAGCAAGATTTCACCGGCAGCAATGGCGTCTCCTATGGCTGTGTGACGCCCTGTGATGTCGATGCCGAGCCGCCTCGCGATGGCGGTCAGATTATGGTTGTCATGGGCGGGATGGACCACCGCCGACAACAGCATCGTGTCGAGTACCGGATTGGCAAACTGGATCCCGGTGGATGCCTCTTTCAGTTGGAGCATACGCATGTCGAACGCCGCGTTGTGGGCCACGAGCACCGTTCCTCTTGCAAATCGTTCGAATCGGGGTAGGACTTGGTCGATCAAGGGCTGGTCGGCGAGCATGTCGTCAACGATGCCGTGAATTTGAATCGACTCCCAGCTGAGTGTCTGCATGGGGTTGACCAATTGTTCGAAGCGTTCGTGGGCGAGAATTCGGTTGTTGACGATTCGGACCGCACCGATAGAAATGATTTCATCTCCGGCAGCAGGATTCAAGCCGGTGGTTTCGGTATCGAAAACGGTGTAGGTGAGGTCGCCCAAGGGCTGGTTGTCGAGCTCCGGCACCTGCCCGGGCTGGTGGAAAAGATCGAAATCGTAAAACTCCGGCCGGGAATCGGGCACGATGGCTAAATCCCGGTAAGTGTCGGACTCCTCGCCGACAATGTCCGGTAAAATAATGCGAAGGCCGACCGGTTGAGAGGTGTCGTCGGTTTTGATCGGCCACATTTCCCCGTTGTGATAAGTCAGGATATCGGTGAGGGAAATCGCGCCCCCCTGACTTTCGAAACTGATGACCTTCTGACCCCATTGGCGAAGGGTATCCATGGTTAACGGGTCGCCCTTCCACGTCAGATCAAAAGCGACATATCCGGTCAGTTTCTCCGTGCGGCATTGATACGATCCCCCTTTGTCGGCCTTCTTCAGTAGCCCCACCAACAGAACCATGGCCTGGACAATGGCAAATCGGTCTACTGAGACGCTCAATTCCTTGTCGATCGGGCCCAGGGTCAGTTCCACATCAAGAAGCTGCCGGACATGGCTTCGTATTTTTTCCACGAGGGTGGCGGCCTGGATATGGGCGCGGGGCCAGAGACAGACCGGCTGATCCGGAAAACTGAGGGAGTATCGTGAGAGCATGTGCCCGATTTTGAGGCTTTCTTCGTGGACGATGCTGCTGAATTGAATGATTCGCTCCTGATCCATTCCCGGGAATTCGAGAAGCACTTCGCTGGCCGTTCTGATGCCGGCAAGGGCGCTCCGGATTCCCCCTGTCAGGGATCTTAAAAGCCCATCGGCTCGACAATCCGTCGCCAACTGGTCGGTGATGTCGTGGAATATCAATATAAATCCGTTGAAGTGCCGTTGCTGGTTCAATATGGGAATCATTTCGGTGCGAAGATGGCGGCCGGTGGCGGATACCGATACAAAACGGGATACGGCATCGCTCTCCTCCTGCCGCAACCGCTCCCTGAGGTCTTCAAGTGCAAAGGAGATGGTCGATCGATCCAGGGCATCGAAGGCCGACCGACCCAGTCCGATCAGGGAATCGGAATCGCCGTTGCCGTTTATCTCGGCTCCCGTCAACTGGCGTCTGGCCTGGTCATTGTAGAACAAAATGCGACCCTGGGGGGTGCAGATGAGAACCCCCTCCGGCAGTTGGGCCATGATGCTTGCCAGTATGCTTCTTTCCCGGTCTGCGGCGGCCCTGGCGGCCGTGATTTGCTGGTGAATCGTGCTTTGGAGTTGGTCGTAACGGTTTGCCGCTTCATTGAGTGCATCGATAAGGCGGTTAACCATTAGGCCGCCTTCGCGACGGATGCGCCGGGAGGGGTTGACCGAATGGATCAGATCGATTTCTTCGGCCAGTTTGTTGAGAGGAAGAATGTAGCTGTGAAAAATGGCATCCAGGCCAAATCCAATACCGGCCATGACGAGAATCAGGGCAATGAAGAAGTAGATGAAGTGATTTTTGAAGATGGCGATCAGCACTCGCTGATCATCGGGGCCGAGTTGCTGCCAGAAGAAGGCGGCAATACCGACCAGGATCATTCCGGTGATCAGAATGGATACGGCAGCGAACCACCAGAATTTGTTGCTTGGATCCATCAGCCTTCGTCCAGTAGGTTCCTCACCTTGTCAAGGATCTCTGTGTTGGAAAAAGGCTTAGTGATATAGATGTCGGCGCCCAATGCCAGGCCTTTGGCGATATCGAGATCACGTGCCATCGAGGAGACGAAAACGATGCGGGTTTTTTTGCATTCCGGGTCCTGCCGGATGAACTGGCAGACCTCGAACCCGTCGGGGTCGGGGATCATGGCTTCCAGAAGCACCAGATCAGGTTTGAACTGGGTGATGACCCGAAATGCCTCCTTGCCGCTTTGGGCTGCCTTGACCTTGTAGCCGTTTTGTTCCATCAGAAATTGAAGCGGAATGGACGTGCTTCTTTCATGGTCGGCAATGAGAATGCGGGGCGGAGCCTTCGCCCATGCGGATGGTTCTTTTCCCATGACGCGCCACTCCCCTCTGGGCCGGAGCTCCCGTCTGCGGAGGCCGGATGTGGCATCTCCGTCAGCAGTAGGCGGGGATTCCGGCGTGAACATGGTGTAAGAGCTTGAGGCTGAAGCAGCCGGCCGGTTTCCTGGCCGGCTGCGTCGTTTGCCTGGTGGTTATTACACGGTCAAATGCTGGGCTGAGTGGTAGCCCTGCCGGTGGACCGCCGTCGCTTCCGCGAAGCCCCCTGGTGAGGAACCCGAGGACATCCGCTGGCGGCAGGCGGCACCGGAAGGGGCCGTGGGTGTATCATTAGCCGACGATCAGCCGAATGCTCCCATTCCAAAGAGAGACACCCAGAAGATGGAGAAACCGACTAGAACGATCATCCAAATATCTTCTTTCTTCATGGTAACTACCTCCGTTTGGTGTTGAGCAAGGAGATCAGGCTTCCTTGATGACGATATTGGTTTCCTTCTCGGCCCGTTCGATCTGGACCTCGGTGGTGGTGGCCATTTCAGCCTTGAAGCAGAGGGCCCACATCATCACGATGCCGGCAATCCACCAGACGATCTGCCAGGACCACAGGGGTGGGAATCCGCCCACTCTAAAGGCCGTGTTGCCGAGGATACAGGCAGGCCCGATGGCGAAAAAGTACCAGACCGGAACGGCGATCTTCATGACCTTTCTCCAGGCCATGCCGGCTTCGCTCGGTTTGTCGATGTCGTTCAGGAAGGTTCGCACCTCCAGCTGCCGGGCGACGGTTTCCTCGTCATCATTGATGCCCATGCCGCGACAGATAAAGGCCACTATGGAAGCCGTGAAGAGCCCCCAGAACGCACAGTGCATGGACAGTGGGTTCGGGATGATCTTGTAGGTCACCGCAACGGCTACCATGCCGCAGAGAATACCCAACACTGCGCCGACTTTCGGGAACTTGAATCCCCAGAGGACGCCGGCCAGCAGCAGGTACATGAGAAAGCCGAACGCCGTGGCAAGCGCACCCAGAATAACGAGGGCTGCCGTGGATGTCAGACCCACTGCCAATGCGGCAATGGTCAGCAATGTCGCCATGATGCGGTTGACCCAGATCTGCTCGGCATGGGAGGCTTCCTGTTTTTTGATGTAGCGCCAGTAGACGTCCCGGAGCAGGATGGAACCGCCGGTGCCGATATAGGGCGCCGCGGTTGAATGAATGGCCGCGATGGCGCCCATGAAGACCACGCCGAGGGCGATGGGGGGCAGAAAGTTCTGCATCAGGGTCGGCACGACTGTCGCCTGGTTGACATCAGCGAAGGCGGCGTTGCCGGCCACCTGAAGCACTTTGGCTCCCATACCCTGGAACGCGGTGAAGAAGAACAGGGCGAAGCCCACCACGAAGGTGGACATGAAGGCCTGCTGCCAGGCCAGGGGCTTCGGGCTCTTGATACCGAAGGTCCACATGGTGAAGGCCGGCGATGACTGAATGCCCATCAGCGCAAACATGTAGGTGAGGATCATGACGGACGTCCATCCGCCGCCCAGGCCGAAGTTGATCACCTTTGGCACATTTTGGTATTTAGGTTCTAAGGCCATGACGTCGTTCATGAAGTTGCTGAACCCGCCCATGTGACTAAGGACGAAGAAACCCAGAATGATGATGCCGCCCACGAGGAGGACGAACTGGATGACCCCTACCCATGTGCTGGCCTTGAGCCCTCCGGTGCAGACATAAAACCACACGATGAAGGCCAGGAAGATGGCACCGTAGGCCTGGGGAACGCCGGCGATGACATGGAAGAGGGCGCCTGCGGCCATCAGCTGAACTGCCGAATAGAAAATGGAGTAGAGTACGGCCGTCATGACGACGAGCCAGCGTAGCGCTTCACTATTGTAGTAGTAGGCGTACATGTCGCCCGGTGTGATGAAGCCGTAACGTTTCCCCATCAGCCAGGTCCGCTTGGAGAAGAAGGTACCGGTGATGGGAATGGTGAGAACATAAAAAGAGGCAAAAGCGTAGGCAAGTCCGTCTCGCCAGATCAGCCCGGGATGGCCGATGAATGTCCAGCCGCTGAAGGAAGCGGCCGTGGCGGCGAGGAGGAAGGCGAAAAAGGGGATGGACCGCCCGGCGATAGAGTAACCGGAGGAGGTCTTCTCGGTGAAGTACCCTTTAAGCCCCCAGTAGAAGCAATAGATGATGTAAAGCCCAAGCATGATGTAAACCCAGGTCGTTCCGCTCATGTCATACCTCCATTGCGTTGCTGTCATGCCTATGTCGGTAGACTCCAGAGCACCAGGCAATCGGCAAGTTTAGGAATGGGTTCGATTGCAATCGTTACGGTCGCTAACACCTCCTTTCAGCGGTCTTGTTGGCGTCGTTGGAAAAACGGTTGTATTGGTTGTGCTCCCCTGAAGCTGCGATGCGGGGGCGGAACCGCTTTCGGGTTCCGCCCCGGTCATCGTCTCCTCAACGGAGGGGTAATAAGCGACCCGATTCCGGGGTCGGGCCGCTGTCATGCCGTGGATTAGGTGACCATTTTCTTGATAGCCTCGACAATTTCGGGATTGGCCAGGGTCATCACGTCACCGACATCGGTATTGTTGGAGAGGGATGCCAGGACCCGCCGCATGATCTTGCCGGAACGGGTCTTGGGCATGTCGGGCACGATCCAGACCTTGCGGGGTTTGGCAATCGGGCCGATTTCGCTGACAAGGGCATCCACGACCTTTTTGACAATCTCGTCGCTGGCCTCGATCCCGGGTTTGAGGGCCACGTAAATATCCGGGGTTACCCCCTTGATGTCGTCTTTGACCGGCACGACGGCGGATTCGGCAACCTCAGGAACCACCAGGGCCGCGGATTCCAGCTCCTTGGTGCCCAGACGGTGGCCGGACACGTTGATGACGTCGTCGATGCGGCCCAGAATCCGATAGTAGCCGTCGGGGGCTTCCACGGCGGCGTCGCCGGTCATGTAAGGCCAGTCTCTCCAATCCTTGCTGTCCGGATTCTTGCAATAGCGCTCGAAGTAATTGGTCACGAAACGATCGCGGTCGCCCCAGATGGTCTGAAACATGCCGGGCCAGGGGTTCTGAATGCAGATGTTACCGGCCTTTCCCGCGCCCCGGGGCAGTTCGTTGCCTTCGTCGTCGTAGATGATCGGGTGGATGCCCGGCATGCCTTTTCCGGCGCTGCCCGGTTTCATGGGGGAGATGCCCGGCAGGGTGCTGCAGAGGAAGCCGCCGGTTTCCGTCTGCCACCAGGTGTCGACGATGGCCGCTTGCCCCTTGCCCACGACGTTGTAGTACCATTTCCAGACTTCCGGCTCGATGGGCTCGCCAACGGTGGTCATGTGTTTGAATTTGTAATTGTATTTGGCGGGCTCGTCGGGACCGATCTTCCGCAGGGCCCGGATGGCGGTCGGTGCGGTATGGAAGATGTTGACATCCAGGTCCTGGGCAATCCGCCAGGGCCTTCCGGGATCGGGGTAGTTGGGAATGCCCTCATAGATGACCGACGATGCGCAAAGGGCCAGGGGACCGTAGACGATGTAGGAATGCCCGGTGATCCAGCCGATGTCCGCCATGCACCAGTAGACATCCTCGGGATGAATGTCCTGGACGTATTTGGAGGTGCCGGTGACATAGGCCAGATAGCCGCCGGTGCCATGCTGGCAGCCTTTGGGCTTGCCGGTGGTCCCGCTGGTGTACATGAGAAACAGCGGGTCTTCCGCGTTCATTCGCTCCGGCTCCACCTTGACGCCGTAAAAGTTTTTAAGCTCATCGTTGACGAAGAAATCCCGGCCATCAACCAGGGGCGTATCACCGGAATACTTGCCCGGGTAGCGCTGCCAGATGAGAACCTTGTCGACCTTTTGGCCCTCTTTTGCCGCTTCTTCCACGGCAATGTCCGCCTTGTTCTTGTGGTCGAGCAGTTTGCCGCCACGATAATAGGCGTCCATGGTGATCAGAACGCGGCTGCCGGAGTCGATAATTCGGTCGGCGGCCGCCTTGCCGCTGAACCCGCCGAAGACCTGGGAGTGGATGACGCCCAATCGGGCGCAGGCGAGCATGGTGATGGGCAGATCTACGCTCATGGGCAGGTGCAGGGTGACGCGGTCGCCCCTTTTGAGACCGGCGAAATCCTTCAGCAGCGCCGCCATCTCGTTTACCCGGAGGTAGAGTTCCTGGTAGGTGACATGCTCCACCTTTTCTTCTTCGAGTTCCGGGACGAAGTGGATGGCCGTCTTATTTTTGTTCTTGGGTAGATGACGGTCGACGCAGTTGTAGCTGGCGTTGATCTTTCCCCCCTTGAACCATTTGTAGCAGGGTGCGTCGCTGGTATCGAGGATTTCATCCCAGTACTCGTACCAGTCGAGCAGATCGGCGTACTCCTTGAAGCAGTTGGGAAAATTGTCCAGGCTGAACCGGTCGTAGATGGTTTCGTCCGACATGTTTGCCTGAGCCACAAAATCTCTGGGTGGAGGGAAGTAATCCTCTTCCTGCCAGTGGACAGCGATCGAAGCTTCCGAGGATCCAGCGTTCTCCTTCTGTGACATAGTTCACCCCCGTTGGTTTGGTTGGGTTAAAAAAAGGAACCGATAGTGTTCGACACACCCATTGCCGGGCCGGCCTCGGGACATTGATCGTGATCGGGTTTCAACTCAAAACCGTTGTGTGTGGAGGCAACTCCGGCAATATATGATCGTCCTGAAAGCCCGGACCCCAGGACGGTGGTGTGCTGGCAGCCGATAATAATAAAAAAAGGATTCGACTCAGAATGCGGTACCGTCGAGCAAACGGTGACCTCAGAGCGTTGAACCCGATTCAATCTGGCAGGATGTTTTCTGAGCATTCTTTGAATGCGCCCTCCATTCATTAACCGAAGCAAATGTTGAATAATGAATCGTATTCAGTCTGTTGAGTTGTTTACAATTAGTGGTTTGGTCTTGTCAAGTAAAATTTTCTTCAAAAACTGATTTTTTTGACCCTCCGGCAGAACCATCGCTTTGGCAGCGGTTGGGGGCTTTTCCCATCCAGGATATCAGAGGGATCAGAGTGCCGCCGAGCTCTCGTTGTTCTCGGTAATCCGACGGGACCTCGCCGGTTCGAATTTTCCTTTGATTGATGGTCATATTGGTTCTATGCTTTATAGATAATGACCGACTTTCCCGGCCGCTGGCCGGGCGGCGATCGGCCCCACCTGGTTCCCGGGCCGGGTCCGGACAAGGACCTGTGGGCGGATAGAGGAGGTAGGCATGAAAGTGGGGACATCGGCGATCTCCCCGGAGGGTGTCCGTCTGTCATTTGAGATAAGGGCCCTTGACTTTCCTGGTTTGCAGCAGATGACCGAAGGCGATCGCTGCGAATTCCATGAGCCCCTGCGGGTTGCCGTCGATCTGACGCCTCGGGGGACCCTCTTTGTGGCAGAGGGCTGGTTCGATACCCGCGTTAGATTGACCTGTGACCGGTGCCTCGGCGGTTTCGATACACGGTTGTCGGGCCGTTTCAGCATCACTTTCGCCCCCGGTCCGGAGGGAACCGCTTCCGGCGGGGAGGAAGAGGTTGAGCTCTCCGAGGGGGAGATAGGGACGGTTTTCTTCGATGGTGAAGATATCGATCTCGGACCGGTGCTGGAGGAGCAGGTGTTGATGGCTTTCCCGATGCAGGCGGTCTGCGGCTCCGATTGTCTCGGGCTGTGCCCCGGTTGCGGTGTCGATCTCAATGTCGAGGATTGTCGGTGCGAGGGACCTGAGGTGGACCCGCGGCTGGCTATCCTGAAGACGCTGAGGGAATACCTGCCGGAATAGAGCCGGTGAAAGCGAGAAACGGCCAAGGGTTCACGCCCGTGAGTGTATCCGCCTCCGTTCCGGATTGCAGCAAAGGAGGCCGGTGTCTGTTGGGGTCGCCTCCTTTATATAACCGGGCCTTTCAAAGGGGCAGACCTGACAGGTCGTCTTCATCCTTTAGGCACCTCACGGCTGCGCTGAATTCGGTGTTGCAGACCGTTGATTCTGGTCCCGTTGGTCCCAGCGTTTGAGCGGTGGATATGGTCTCGATACGACCCTTTCGGGTGGCGCCAATGGGTCGGGAAGGTGACGAATACCACTCTACAGGCGGGTGCAGGCTCTGACGCCGATGCCTCAACCGATTGATCAGGCAATGCAACCATTTACCCAAAATCCTCTGGAAGCCGCCTTTCGGGCATACCCGTCAAATCCTCCTTTCTACAGTCCGGTATCAGGCACCCCCATACCCGAAGAGCGCCGGTTCATTTATCTGAGTCCTGACGGGGCATACCGACTGTTCGGAGCGATTCTCGAAAACAGCATCGTATGGATCAGCCCGGAGGGGTATTCTCGCAGACCCTTCATCATGGATGCCTTCTCACGCCTCGATGGGTTGATCAACCGCCATGTGTCCCCAACCGATGCCTTCGTACTGATCAACGATATCCATCGGCTGAAACGGATTTCTTTCAAAGCAAGACTTTTCCTGGTGAATTACGCCAAGCGCCGCACAAACATGGCCGGCGTCATTCTTTGCCGAGTACCGGCGGTGTTTCGGTTAAGTGTGCAGCTCGCCTCCAGGGCGCGGATTTTCCCCTTTGAGCTGCACCACGCATCGATTCCATTGGAGGCTGTCCAGAAAGCGTCAATCGTGCTTGATGGCACCGCCTCTGGGCAGGGGAACGTCGAGGGCGATGCGGCTCTCGGAGTTCACCCCCTGTCGCTGCCTTTTTGTGTGGAAACCGCTGTAGCGGATCTGGTCGGTTATATTGGTTCGATCACCCTGGGTGGGACCCCCCTCAACAGCAACGAGCCGGCCATCGGAGCGGCCCATCCATTTTACCCCTTTTACAGGGCCATCCGACACAACACCTCGTCCCTGAACCGTCTTCTTATTGAAAAAGATGCTCTCCGGCATCGGCTTCGTCGGCGGAAAGCGGAGCTGATCCAGAAAAATAACGATTTACATGAAATCAACACCACCATGGGGATTCTTCTGGAGAAGCGAAGCCGTGATCGTCATTCGGACCGACAGCGGCTGGCGGACCGTTCCGCCGACAGCCTTCGGAGCTGCCTCGAGACGCTGCGGTGCCGATCCATTGATGAGAATGAGGAGGGTCTCCTGAGACTGATCGATACCGCCATCACCCATGTCTTGTCGCCCCTCGGCTACCGGTTGAGGGCCGGGGAAAAGGCTCTGAGCAGAAAAGAGCTTGTCATTGCCTTTTTGATCCGCCATGGTCGTGGGACCCGACAGATTGCGCAACTGACGGGCCTTAGCACCAGAACCGTTGAAGGCCACCGGACTCGCATTCGCCGTAAGCTGGGGCTTCCGATTCGCCGGGGCTTCCTTGTCCAGGCCTTGACGGCGCTGGAGGAGGAGATCTGGATCGGTGGTGGGGAGAGGGCGGCAGCCGGTGATGACGCGGACAGCACGGCAGAGGACCACATCCTGCCAGGGAATGGGTCACTCATCCAGGCTCCCGCACCCGTGGACAGAGGGCTTCCTGCCGAGGTCTCTCCTCCCCTCAGGGCCGAGGCCTCACCCATCCGGCGGTGGCCCGATATGCCTTACCAGAACCGTCTCATTGATGACATGTGGCTGTTGATCCGGGGGATGCAACAAGGAGAGGAACCGTTTCTGAACCCGACGGTCACCCGGGTTGACAACCATCCCCTGGGACCGGTGTGTGAAGCCCTTTTGGTATTAAAGCAGGATATTCAAGCGCTTTTTGCCGATCTGACGGCAGATCTGAATGCCCTTGAACGGGGGCAACGGGTTCTCCTTCGAAAGTCCCTCAACCTTGAACAGAAAAACCGCCATCTCAAAAGACTTCTCGAGGGTCGCCCAAGGGACAGGAAACAGCTGGAGGACTATTTGCTGTGCAATGTATCTTCGTTTTTGATTCCACTGATCGATGCCATGGATACCCGCCCGGACACCGAGGAGGCTGTCAAGCGGTTCCGACTAGAGGTGCTCGAATTCATTCGTCCTCTACGAACACGCTTTTCGACGCTGACATGGCTGCTTTCCGACCGGGAACTGGACATTGCCCACCGCATTCGCCGGGGACAGACATCTGGAGAGATTGGAGAGGATCTGGGCATTTCGATCCGGACCGTTGAAACCTACCGGGATCATCTTCGACGCAAGCTGGGCATCAAACATGTAAAGGCCAACCTGCGTTCCTATCTGCTATCCCTGGAACCTTAGTCCGGCGAGCCCCGCAGGCGGGCGTGCCGATGAGAGGAGACCCGCACCGTGTTGCTCGACGTTCCACTGATTGCCGAGCCTGCCTACATCGACTTCCTGAAAGGCAGCGTCGAAACCCTTCATTCGGTGTATTTCCGGCTTCCTGGGGATAGGGTGCTGGACAGCCGCTATCGTTTCTGGGCGGAAGAGGAGGCCGTCCTGACAGCGGCGATGTCAGACCTGATGGGACCGAAAAAATACGCCCTTCTCAACAGCCGCTTCTATCGGCCCGATTTCTATGACGACCGGGACCTGCTGGCCAAAACCGTGTCCCAGTTGCTGCGGATAAGGGACATTGCCGGCCTTGACGGTGTCGTATTTTCGGATTTTTATTTTCTTCGTGCTCTGGTCGAGAGGGGAGGGGCGTCCCTGGAAACCATGGAGGCGGTTCCGAGCGTCAACGGTCATCTGGACCGCTATTCGAAGGTTCGCCGCGTCTTCGACCAGATAGAGGAACTGGGTTTTCGACCGCCCCGCAGAGTGATTCTGGACCGTCGCCTCAACCGACGGCCCCAGGAGCTCCGATCACTGGGCTCACGCCTCCGCAGGGCATACCCGGGTATCCACATCGGTCTTCTGGCCAATGAGGGCTGTCTGGCGGACTGCCCTTTCAAGCCTGCCCATGATGCCCACATCGCCATGGGGAACATGAACCTAACGGCAGAGAATACCCACGCACTCAATCGAGACCTGGGGTGCATTCGACGGCTCTGGACCCGTCCTGAACTGGTATTCAGTTCCCCCCTGATACGCCCTGAGGACGCTCACCGATACGATGGTCTTGCGGATTTTCTCAAGCTGAGTGGACGAACCCTGGGAGGGCCGTTTCTCGAAAATACCATCGGGGCTTATATCCGGTGTCGATACGAGGGCAATTTGCTTGATCTGTCAGACACTCTGGAGGCCCTGACCGAACGAATCCATATATCCAACCACCAGTTGCCTGCGGATTTTTGGGAGCGCTCATGCCAGTGCCCCGACCACTGCGAGACCTGCGGCTTCTGTCGTGAAATGGCGGAAAACCATCTGAATCTGGGTCGGGCGGTCATTCATCCCATGGCGGGTCGATCGGCCTGCAAGAGCGGCGATTAGTTCCGTGGGGGGGCTCACGGCCGACGGTCAGCGGTTCGATTGAATCTTGGAGCGTTTTCCATTATAGACAGGCCATCATCGTTCGGTAAGGGGCTATCCTCCGCGGGATGAGGGCAAAGGGGGGGGACTGGCCTGCTGACCACTTGGTGCGACGGTTCAACAAGGCGGCTTGCTGTGACGGTTAAAAACATTGTGACCATCGGAGGCGGCAGCGGGCAATTCGTGCTGCTGTCGGGACTCCGGGAAATTTCCGATTTCGAGATCACCTCCGTCGTGTCGATGGTAGACAGCGGTGGCAGCACCGGACGTCTTCGAGGAGAATTGGGAATCTTGCCCCCTGGGGATTTGTTGAAGTGCGTGCTGGCCCTGTCGCCTCACCAGGAACTGGCCCGGGTGATTCTGCTTAAACGCTTTTCCAGAGATCGCCGGCTCAGCGGACACAATGCCGGCAACATGCTCCTGACCATGCTGTCCCGCTACACGGGAAGCTTTCCCCGGGGCATCCTTGCCTTGAGCGAGATTCTTGATGTCCGCGGCACCATCCTTCCGGTAACCGTCGATGAGGCCACCCTGGTGGCCGAGTTGACCGATGGGACCCGGGTTTTCGGAGAAAAAGCTATCGACATTCCCCGCGGCAACCAACGGGAGAAAATCGAAGATGTTTTTCTGGTGCCCCATCACAGCGATTCCGTTAGAGTCTACCCGCCCGTCATCGAGGCCATCGAAGCCGCCGATTTCATCGTTCTGGGGCCCGGAGACCTTTTTACCAGCATCATCCCCAATCTGGTGGTGCCCGGGGTGGCCGAGGCCCTTCGAAGTGCCAATGCCCCCCTCATCTACGTTCTTAATCTCATGACGAAATACGGCGAAACCCATGCGTTTACCCCCAGAACCTTCGTATCGGAACTGGAGGCCACCCTGGGGTGCCGGTTGGATGGGGTGATTGCCAATATCGGCGAGCCGGCTCCGGAGTTGATGAACCGATACGCCGAACAGAAGGCCTTCCTCGTCAAGATGGATACCGAAGACGAATGGATCGAGGGGAGGCAGATGTATGCGACTGACCTTCTGGATCAATCCGGCGGTATTCTACGGCATCATCCCGAGAAGCTGGCTTCACTCATTCGCTCCATTGCCCATGACCCTCCGGCCAGACCACTGCCCTGACGACAGCCATCGGGCCTGACGCTGAAGGGCCGGATCCGACGCCGTTTTCGACTGCAGTTGGCTGACGGAATCCGTCGGAAACTAGTCGATTCGTTTCTTGGTTTTTGTGTTCGACCCCTTTAGAAACCGCCATCCTGAGAGAACCAATGCCGTGACCAGCAGAAAGGCCGCGCAATGAAAGGTGTCCTGTAGGGCAGCCGCCTGGCTTTCCAGGGGGGCCAGTGTGGTGCTGCCATGCAGTTTTTGACCGGCATGAAGCGCCGTGCGGCCGGCCCATACGGCGCCAAGGACCGAGACCCCCACCGTCTGCCCAAGGGTTCGGGTAATGGCCATCATGCCGGAGACGATTCCCAGCTGATGGGAAGGTGCCGATCCCATGATGGTGCTGTTGTTGGGGGAGATAAAAATCCCGAGCCCGACCCCGATCAGTGACATCCGCAGCAGGTAGCCCACGGCGGATGTCTCTTGATCCAATGTTCCCGCGGCAAGATAGCCGGCCGTCATGAGCGCCAGCCCGACGACGGTCAGCATCCTGGACCCCGCCCGGTCGGAGATGAACCCGGATAAGGGGGCGGTGATACCCAGCATTACCGGCACCACTCCCATCAATAGTCCCACATGGACCGGCTTGAATCTGAGAATGATCTCCAGATAAAAGGGCATCAAAATGACGATACCGGAAAGCCCGACAAAGCAGATAAAGCCGGTGAGAAGGCTGATGGAGAGGGTCGGGTTTCTAAAAAGGGTCAGGTCCACCATGGGATGGAGGCGCCGTTTCTCCTGAAGAACAAAGACGCCCATCCCTGCCGGCCACAGGCAGATCAAGCCCCACGAGGCAGGGGTTGCAAACCCCTGCCGCTGTCCGATGCTCAACCCCACAAGCAGGGACAGAAAACTTAAAAACAGGGTCAACGCTCCTCCATAGTCGAAGGGTGGGCAGGTTGAAGGCTTCCGATTTGGTAAGTAGCGCCTTGTCAACAACCATCCAATGATGCCCAAGGGGAGATTAACGTAGAAAATCCACCGCCACGAGAGGGACCCCACGATAGCCCCTCCCACTGCCGGCCCCGCCGCAATGGCCACGGAAACGACGGCGCCGATCAGCCCCAGTGCCTTTCCTCTTTCCCATGGCGGAAAGGCCTCGGTTAAGATTGCCGCCCCGAGAGCCATCATCATGGATGCTCCCACGGCCTGAATCACCCGCCAAGCGATGAGCCAGAGGACCGACGGGGCCGTGCCGCAGAGCGCCGAGCCTGCGGTGAAAATGGCAAACCCCCAGGCGTAGACGGTTTTTTTCCCCACCATGTCCGCCAAACGGCCCATGGCCAGCATAGAGGCGGTGATGATCAGCAGATAGGCCATCACCACCCACTGCACGGTGGCAAAATCCGTTTCCAACACCCGGACCAGTGTCGGCAGGGATACATTCACGATGCTGCCGTCCAGGGTGGCCAGAAAAACGCCGGTCCCCACCGCCGCCATGGTTTGCCATTTGTGCCGATAGTCCATAGCGTCGATGGTGGTTGTTCTCCTTGGAGTCTATCTGACCGCTGGGGACAGCATCCCGGCGTGTGGGCGATGGTTGTGGTGCCTATCGAGCAGATGTGGAGGGTCTGGAGGCATGAACGGCAGACGGTACAGCGGGTGACGGCCTTTCCGGCCCCTCACGATCCCATATGGTTTTCGACCCATTGATAGGCCGAAAGATTGGGGTGGGAGCCCACCCATGACGGCGGAGGACTGAGCGACGCCCATTGGAAGCAAGTGGTAAAATGAGGTGTGGCACGGCCGTTTCAGGCAACCGTCGATCCAACGACATCCTCGATTCTGTCCACATGCCACTTCCGATGCTCCCACCGATCCAGGCGGTATCGCTCCCCAGCCGTCTCGATGTCGGGAATCAATTCGACCGGGTAGTCCTCGAGTTCTCGGTCGATCTTTTTCGCCGAGGAGTACGCAAGGCTAGCGGATGTCCGCGGGCTGATGGCACGCAACAGAGGCAGGAGCGTTTCGTTGGTGATTTCGATGTCGATGGGGGAAAGCTCCACTTTGCCGGTGGATCGCCACCGTTTCAGCAAGACCAGGGACCGATGGTCCCAAAAGGCGAGATGGGCCAGGGTCACCGCCACGGTCCAGCCATCCCCCATGGGACGGTCCAACTCTTCGTCCGTCAACCTGTTCACCAACCGCTCCAATCGGTGAAACTCCCGCTTGTTCGCGTCCACAAAAGGCCGCTCCATCGTGCCTCCTTTGGTCACATCCCGTCGTCCATTCCGCTATTGCCCGTGCCCCAACAGGCGTCGATCCGGCCGGTTGTCCGAGGGGTCGACCGCCCAGTAAAGGGACACTGCCAGTCTAACCGAACCCCATGCAAAGTCAATGGATCTTCCCCTGGCAACCATGAGTCACCTCCACTTCATCAATGCCGATAGGGAGCGCTTCTGGGTAAAGTTCCATCTCAAGACCCAGCAGGGCCGCAAGCACCGGACGAACGCGGAGGCGGCAGAAGTGGTCGGGCGAACCCGGGAGCCCACCCCGGAAGATATCGATAACGCCATCGCAGGCGGCGATTTTCCGAAATGGCGACTCTGTATCCAGGTCATGCCGGAGGCGGACGCTGACAAAACGCCCAATATACCCTTGCCGAGGCGGAATTGGCAGTTTTCTCCCCGCCGATGCGTCACCGTCTTCCCGAGGGGGGTAGGTGGGGCGACGGGCGGCATCGATGACGGGGGTTGATCAATAGCCAATAATCTGAAAGGGTGTCTGCAAAGTCCTGCCGTATCGACGGAAACGGGACCCAGGCACGGAGGCTGGTTCCCGGCTGGATGTTGGTCGGTGGATGACACCG
This sequence comes from uncultured Desulfobacteraceae bacterium, assembly GCA_942491115.1. Classification (GTDB taxonomy): domain Bacteria; phylum Desulfobacterota; class Desulfobacteria; order Desulfobacterales; family UBA5852; genus CALNZV01. Next base: position 33,156 of record CALNZV010000008.1, on the reverse strand, counting down.
ACCATGGGGCTGCCAGACAATGGTCCGGTAGGGATTATCGGTTCAAGGGGCGATGCCGGCACCCGAAGGAGGGCATCCGATGGAAAAGAAAATGCGCATCATGAGCGAAAAACCTCTCAATGCCGAAACGCCGGTCAACCGCTTGAGATCATGGATTACCGCCAACGCGGTTTTCTTCGACCGCAACCAGGGGCAGATCCCGACGTCGCCGGTGGATATGGACCAGTGGCGGCTGTCGATCGATGGCGAGATCCAGTCCCCGCTTCGACTAAGCTACGATACCTTGCTTCGAATGCCCAAGGCGATCGCCGCCGATACCCTCGAGTGCTCCGGAAACGGCCGGTCCCTTTTGGACACCAAATCCCGGGGGAACCCGTGGACCATCGGAGGCGTTGGAAATGCCGTCTGGGGCGGCGTCTGGCTGAGAGACGTACTGGCACTGGCACGGCCGACCCGGCAGGCCCGGCACGTGGCTTTCGAGGGCTTCGACACGCCTCTGGGGTCGGCCAAAATTTCCTTCATCCGCAGCATCCCCATGGAAAAAGCTCAGGATTCCACCCTGCTGGCCTACGAAATGAACGGGGATCCCCTGCCACTGAAGCACGGTCATCCTCTCAGGGCCCTGGCATTGGGCTGGACGGGCGCCAACTGCGTCAAATGGCTTCAAACCATCACCCTGCTGGATAAACCCTTCGAAGGGTTTTTCATGGACAAGGTGTACCGCAAATTCCAGAAGGGGCAGAATCCACAGGACGGTGAGATCGTCACCGGTATTTCTCTCAAGTCCATCATCACCCAGCCCGAAAACGGCGAGGTGCTGGAGAAAGGTCCCATCGCGGTATTGGGGGCGGCCTATGCCGGCGAATCCTCGGTGGAACGGGTCGATGTATCGATCGACGGTGGAGCCAGTTGGCAGCCGGCCGCCCTGATCGGCCCCAGTGAACCGTTTGCGTGGCGCCACTGGCAGTTTCTGTGGACGGAGAACGATCCCGGCGAGGTGACCCTGATGGCCCGGGCAACGGACGGAGAGGGGCGATCCCAACCCATGAGTGCGGAGTGGAATGTGCTGGGCTACGGAAACAACGGGGTGCGCGAGCATGCCGTCCGGGTGGTTGTTCGATAGCCGAACTGCCGTTCACCCTTTTGCGAGAGATCTCCCGAACGGCCCCACCTCAAGCGAAATGGACCGGCTTGATGCCGTATTTCTTCAGCCGATATTGAAAAGTGGACCGGGGCAGACCCAGTAGACCCGCCGCACCGTCTCTGCCGCCCACCTTTCCCTTGGTCCGGGTGAGCGCATTGACGATATGGCGCCGCTCGACCTCCTCAAGTGAAATCACCCTCCCCTGATAGGCCTTGTCCGGATCCCCGGTTAAATCGATCAGTTTGTCGATATCGTTAGAATTGATGGTCTTGCCCGGCCATTGGATGAGAATCCGTTTGACGAAGTTTTTGAGTTCTCTGACGTTGCCGGGCCAGTGGTAGGATTCCAAGCGGTCGAGGGCCGTTTCCGTGTACAGAGGCTCTTCCCGGTGGGTTCTGCGGGCTTCGGTCTGGGTGAGTTTGATGAACAACAGACGAATGTCCTCCACTCGCTCACGGAGGGGGGGGACCGGAATTTGAATAATGTTCAACCGGTAGTAGAGATCCTTACGGAACTGCCCATTGCGAACACTTTCCAGAAGATTTTTGTTGGTGGCGGCGATGACCCGTGCATCCACCGCAATGGTCCGGCTGTCTCCGACGCGCTCGAATTTCCGATCCTGAAGAACGTGAAGCAATTTGGCCTGCAGGGCGATGGGCAATTCTCCCACCTCGTCCAGGAATACGGTTCCCCCGTTGGCCAGTTCAAATCGGCCGAGCCGCTGCTTGTCCGCTCCGGTAAACGCCCCTTTGGTGTGACCGAAAAGTTCGCTTTCAAAAAGCGACGATGCCAGGGCCGGGCAGTTCGTCTTGACAAAAAGGTGGTCCCTTCGTCTGCTGAGTTTATGGATGCATCGGGCAAGATAGTCCTTTCCGGTGCCGGTTTCACCGGTAATTAACACCGTCTCATCGGTTTCTGCGGCGCTCTCGACCATCTCCATGATGCGGGTCATCGGTGGTGAGATGAAATAAAACCCCGCCTGCTGATACTCCTCGCTGTTGTCCATGAGAAACCGCTTTTCGATCTCGAGACTGTCCTTGGTCTGTTTGAGGGCGGTGTAGGCGAGCATGTTGTCCACGGCGATAGCCACCTGCTGCGATACGGCTTTAAGCACTTCCGTCAGCTCTGATATGGCGGCCGGAGCGTGTCGGAAGGACAGGTGGATGGAGCCCAGAACCCGGTCGCGTATGATCAGCGGGAAGGCCATGGTGGCATTGAGTCCCGCCTTCACCAGGGCACCCACCGAGGACAGGTCGGAATAACGGCTCAGATCATCGAAGATGACCGGTTGGCCGGATTGGATCACCATCCGAGCGATCGAGCCGTTGGCGAGAGGCCGAGTCTTCTTATCGAGAACGCCTTCCGGTCGAATGCCGTCGGCGGCGGCAAAATAGCAGATGGAATCGGTCGTGGAATCATAGAGAATGATGCACATTCGATCATAGACGAAGTGTTTATGCAGTACTTTGGCCAGCGCACTGAAAAGCGCTTCCCGGGTCGTGCGGGAGACGATGGTATTGTTGATCTCCAGCAGCATCTTGTAGCGGATTTCCGTATTCCAGCGCATCCATTTACTCTCCTGCTGATTCATTATGACCGTCAAGGGATTCTGATGTCGACTTTGATCGGTGAACGGTCTCACCGGCCCGACCCAAGGCGTCGGTCAAGTAGGGGAAGGAATTGAATCGACAACCCCTACCATCAGCCGAGGTGAAAAGCAAGCCCAATATTGGGCAGTCTGCCCAATATTGGGCATTAGCGTTGGGCACTGTTGGTCGTTCATATCAAAATATTTAATAAATACAATAGAATAAAAATAGTGCAATTTTGGCAGGTCTATTGCAGTCCCTTTTTAGACCATGGAGAGGGGTTGGAACAATGGACATCGAGCTGAAATATGGTGATGGGCAAAAGGCGATACACATACCCGAGAAGGGCGACGTTACCGTCCTGGAACCCTGCTCCCTGCCCCCGGTTTCCTCCATCGAGGAGGCCTTGAAAGATGCCTTGAAATCGCCCGTTGCGGGTATGCCCCTGGTCGACCTACTGGGACGGCGGGATCCCGGGAACGTGGTGATTGCCGTTCCGGATGAGACCCGACCCACGCCCGTGAAGGAAATGCTGCCGACCCTCATAAAAGCACTGGTCTCCCAGGGAGGATCGCTGACCCCCTCCGATATCACCATTTTAATTGGAGGCGGTCTGCACCCGCCTCTCGATTCCAGAGCCCTGGAGCGGTTGATTCCCCCAGAGGTGGCCTGTGGGTGCCGGGTGCAGACCCATGATGCGGTTCACGGGGATCTGGTCGACGTCGGCAAGACATCCCGGGGAACCCCCGTTCGGATCAACAAGCGGTTTACCAGGGCGGATGTGGGCATCGTGATCGGTCAGATCGATCCGCACCAGTTTGTGGGGTTCACCGGTGGATCCAAAGGCGTGGTCATCGGCTGCGGCGGCGCCGAAACCATCGAACACAACCACAGCCTCATGTTCGACGGCAAGGCCCAGGTCGGCAGGCTGCTGGACAATCCGGTCCGGGAGGATCTCAACGAAGCCGGAGAATTGGTGGGCATCGATCTGGCCATCAATTGCGTTTTAAATTCACAAAAGCAGGTGGTTCGCATGGTGTCGGGTCCACACTTGCCAGTTCTGAAAGCGGGTGCCGACACCTGTGCGTCCATTTATGGCGTGGCCATCGATCAGAAGTTCGACATTGTCGTTGCCTCCTGCGGGGGCTATCCGAAAGATATCTGCCTGTATCAGGCTCAAAAGGGACTCAATCTGGCATCCCAGGCCGTGGAAAAAGGCGGCCACATCCTGCTTCTCGCCGCTTCACCCCAGGGTGTCGGAGACGATATCTATTTCGACTATGTGTCCCAATTCACCACACCAGAAGAAGTTCTTCAGGATTTCAGAAAGATTGGCTTCAAGATGGGGGCACACAAGGCATACCTCTTCGGTCGCACCCTTACCCAATACGACGTCGCTATCTTTTCGGATATAGATCAGGGGATTCTTAGAAAATGCCATCTCCGGGCGGCGGACCCGTCCGGCATCATCACCGAATGGGTGGACGCCTTCAAGGGACGCCCCCGGGTGGGCGTCATCCCCAATGCCAACACCACCTACTTCTACGAATCGACATGACGATTACCCTCCCAACCGGTTTGGGGATCGGTTTGTTCATCATGAATTTGTCACTTAATGAAAGGAGAAAAGGAAATGATTCAATTTCTGGTTCACGAGAAGGCCGACAATGTCGGCGTTGCGACTGTCGATATCCCGGCAGGCGACACAGCGAAGGGGCTCTTCATGGACACCCAGGAGGCGATTGAGATGAAAACCGCTCAGGAGATTCCGCTGGGCCACAAAATCGCATTGAAGGATTTCAAAGTCGACGAGGCGGTCATCAAGTACGGGCACGATATCGGCCGGGTGGTCGCTGCCATCAACACCGGCGAACACGTCCATATTCACAATCTCAAGACCAGGAGGTGGTAGCCATGAGCAACCCCAAAGTGTTTGCATACCGGCGGGAAAACGGCCGCGTCGGCATCCGTAATCACGTCGTGATTCTGCCGCTGGACGATTTGAGCAATTCCGCCTGCGAAAAGGTGGCCTTCAACGTCAAAGGCTGCAAGGCCATTCCCCATGCTTACGGCAGGCTTCAGTTCGGGGAAGATCTGGAACTGTTCTTCCGAACCCTGATCGGCACAGGTGCCAACCCAAATGTGGCCGCCGTGGTGGTCATCGGCATTGAGCCCCAGTGGACCAATATCATCGTGGAGGGCATCGCCAAGACCGGAAAGCCGGTGGCGGGATTCAGCATCGAGCGTCACGGCGATATCAAGACCGTAGAAATGGCCAGCTGGAAGGCCAAGGAGCTCATGCACTGGGCCAGCGAGCTAAGGCGAGAGGAGTGCGACCTGAGTGAGGTCTGGGTCAGTACCAAATGCGGCGAGAGCGACACCACGAGCGGTCTGGCCTCCAACCCCACCGTGGGCAATGCCTTCGATAAACTGGAAGCCATGGGAGCCACCCTCAGCTTCGGGGAGACCAGCGAGATTACCGGAGCCGAGATGGTTGTCAAGGAGCGCTCGGCCACACCCGAAGCAGGCGAGCAGTTCATGGCCATGTTCAATAAATACCAGGACATGATCGACCGCAACAAAACGGACGATCTGTCCGGGAGCCAGCCCACCAAGGGCAATATTGCCGGCGGTCTGACCACCATCGAGGAGAAAGCCTTCGGCAATATGCAAAAGATCGGCAAAAAATGCCAATATGTGGGCGCGTTGGACAAGGCCGAGGCACCGGCCGGCCCGGGTCTCTGGTTCATGGACTCCTCCTCGGCGGCAGCCGAAGCGGTCACCTTGTGGGCGGCCGGCGGCTTCGTGGCTCACTTCTTCCCCACCGGGCAGGGCAACATTATCGGCAACCCCATCGAGCCGGTAATCAAGCTGACCGCCAATCCCCGCACGGCCGGGGATATGTCCGAACACATCGATTACGATTGCTCGGCCATCTTGAAGGGAGAGTTGACCCTGGAAGAGGCCGGCGATCAGCTGCTCGATCTGTTGATCAGAACCTGCAACGGTCGTTTGACCGCCCAAGAAGTCCTTGGCCATGAGGAGTTTGTATTGACCAAGCTCTATGAAAGCGCCTAAATCAAAACGGTAGCGCATCGACTGCGGGTCGGCAGGGAGAGAGGTCTCCCTGCCCGGCCACCGCCGAGGATATCGTCGAATGCCGGGAGAGCAACACTGAAATCAACGGATGGTTCACCATTGATCAGGAGGAAACCATTATGAATAAGCTGTTGGTTGTTTCGACATGCCTGCTGGCAATGATGGCTCTGGCGATGCCGGCCGCTGCCGGCTTTCCGGAGAAGGCCATTACCTACCAAATTCCCTTCGGCCCGGGCGGCCAGTCCGATCTGGAGGCCAGGCGCCAGCAGCCCCTGCTGGAAAAATCCCTGGGCGAGAAAGTGATCGTCCAGTACAAACCCGGCGGCGGCGGATCGGTCGGCTGGTCCGATCTGATTCAACAAAAGCCGGACGGGTATTTCATCTCTGGCATCAACATCCCCCACATTATTCTCCAGCCTCTGGCCCGGGGCAATGCGGGGTACGAAACCAAACAGCTCGAACCGATCGCCCTGTTTCAAGCCACCCCCATCGGTCTTGCGGTTCTCAAAGACGCCCCCTTTGAGAATCTGGAAGGCTTCATCGAGCAGGCCAAGGCCAATCCGGGGGCGGTCATCTGCGGCGGATCCGGTACCTGGTCGGGGCACCATATCGCCCATCTCCAGTTCGGAAAGATGGCTGGCATTACGATGACCTACATCCCCTCCAAGGGCGCTGCCGATTCCATCGCGGCTTTCCTGGGAGGACACGTCAAGGCCGTATGGGCCAACAGCAACGACTTGGTCCAGCATGGGGATAAGATTCGGGTTTTGGCCTTCGGGACCAAAAACCCCTTTGCCGGGATGCCCGATGTCCCGACCTTCGAAAGCCTCGGCTACAAACTCTACGCCTCCATCGACCGGGGAGCGGGGGCACCTCCCGGCACCCCCGACGAGGTTATCGGCATTTTGGAAAAAGCCTTTCTGGATATCGCGAACGATCCGAGCATCCAGGCTCAGATGGAAAAAGAAGGATTTGTTCCCCTTGCCATGGGACGTGAGGAGACCAAAGCCTACATCAATGAACTGACCGAGGAATGGGCACCGGTGGTCAAGGAGTTCAAAAAATAACCGTGGTAGTCAACCGGGCTGGAGGGTCGCCTCCGACCCCACCTTCAGGATGAGAGACCATGTGGGATCCCCTTGTCGCAGGGTTGTTTCATGTGTTCGTTCCCACGAACTTCTTCTTGCTGTTCGTCGGTGTGTTCATGGGGATCGTCTTCGGTGCCCTTCCGGGGCTGACGGCGACGATGGGGCTCGCCCTCCTGGTTCCATTCACCTTCACCATGTCCCCCGCCGCCGGCCTGATCATGCTGGCGGGCATCTATGTGGGGGCAATGTACGGGGACGCCATTCCGGCGGTGTTGATTAACACTCCCGGCACCCCGGCGGCCATCGCCACGACCTTCGACGGCTTTCCCCTGACCCAGAAGGGGATGGCCCAGCACGGGTTGGTGGCGGCGGCCTTTGCCTCATCCTACGGTTCCCTGGTGGCCAACGTGGTGCTCGCGACATCCGCCCCGCCGCTCGCGGAATTTTCCCTCAAGTTCGGCCCTCCGGAATACTTCTGGTTGGGCATCTTCGGGCTCACCATTATCGCTTCGCTGTCATCGGGCTCCATGGCCAAGGGATTTTTAGCCGGCGCCGTGGGGTTGGTGCTCAGTGCGGTGGGCATGGCCCCGATTGGCGGGGATGTCCGGCTGACCTTCGGCTTTCCCGAACTTCAGGCCGGCATCGAACTGATTGTGGCGTTGATCGGCTTCTTCTGCCTCCCTGAGATTCTTTCCAGCGTCATCGGTCAGCGTCGAGCGGCATACACGGAAAAGGTGGTGAAGCCGAAGTTCGGGGTGATCTGGGAGGTGATCGTCGATTTGCTGAAAAAGCCGGGGCTGATGTTGCGTTCCGCGGTGGTCGGCACCGTTGTGGGGTTTGCCCCCGGTGCCGGCGGCAACATCGCCAGTATGGTCTCCTATAACGAGGCCTGTCGCTGGGACCGGAACCCGGAGGAGTTCGGCAAGGGCACCATCAAGGGCGTTGCCGCTTCGGAGGCGGCCAACAGCGCCATGGCGCCGGGATCCCTGATCCCGCTTTTGACCTTGGGGATACCGGGGTCACCGCCGGCAGCCGTCATTCTGGGTGCCCTTATGCTCCACGGCATGCGCCCGGGTCCGGAACTGTTCACCAGCCATGCCGGCGTCACCTATTCCTTCATCATGGCACTTCTGGTGGCGGCTTTCCTGGTTACCCTGATCGGCTCTTTCGGTTCGTTCTTCTTTGCCCGGATCATCAACATCCCCTCTCGGTTTCTGGCCCCGGCCATCATTTTCATGACGGTTCTGGGATCCTTTGCCATCAGGAACAATGTGCTCGACATCTGGATCATGTTTGTCTTCGGCATCGTCGGTTACATCTCCGGAAAGCTTAAATTCCATCCGGCACCGATTGTGTTGGGTCTGATCCTGGGCCCCTTTGTGGAGGAGGGGCTGGTCCAGTCGATTCTGGCCGGTCAGGCCACCGGCGGGGTGTTCAGGTACATGGTGTTCAGGCCCATCAGCTTGGTGCTAATCGCCATGAGCCTGCTGTCGGCCTTGTGGCCTTTCTATGCCGACTGGCGGGCCAAGCGGAAGCGACTGATCGACAGCGTCCCCGGCCTCACCACCAAGGAGGGCGACCATGATGCTTAATGCCGATCTGATTGTTGGCGGTTTTACCGTCGCTTTGGCGATAGTCGTCTATGCGGTTACCCGAGACGTTTCCCGTCTGGGAATCGTATTCGTGAATTACGTTTTGGTCATCATGGGAGGGCTAGGCGCCGTCATCCTGGTGAAAGGATTCGTCAGACCGGAGCGTCTGAAATTCTTCGAGTCGACCCTGGAGCGGAACAACGTGGTGGCCGGCGTGGGGATCTTGCTCGTTTATCTGATCTTCCTGCCCCTGGTGGGATTTCTGCCGGCAAGCTACGTCTTCTACTTCGCTTTCAACACTTACCTGACCGACGATAATCGTTTTGCCACCCGTAACCTGATTCAATCGGCCGCCATTAGCGTTCTCGTGGTCACGGCCTTCTATTTCATTTTTCACCATTTTCTGGAGGTACCGCTGCCGACGGGGCGCTGGTTCGACAATTGAAACCGGCGGCCGCCGGTAGATTCTGCCGCGGCTGCCACATGTCTATCTAAGGAGGAGGTGCCATGCAGTTCGGATTCATCGGGGTAGGGCAGATGGGAGGCGGCTTGGCGCGGAACCTGATCCGGGCCGGAAAGGCCGTCCTAATATACGATCTGAACCCGGCGGCTGTGGACGAGACCCTTGCCGCAGGGACGACCGGGCAGGCCGTCCAAAAGGCCCTCGACCTGGCCGCTGCGGACGTGGTGTTCACCAGTCTGCCGCTTCCCCAGCACTTGGAGGAAGTGATGCTGGGGGACAATGGGCTGCTTGCGGCGATGAGGCCTGGCTCGACTTACATCGATGTCAGCACCATCGATCCCGGCACGGCCAGGAAGCTTTCCGACGCGGCAGAGGCCAGGGGAATCGATTTTTTGGAGTGCCCTCTGGGGAAGACCCCCGCCCAGGCGGAAACAGCCGAGGAGCCTATATTCGCCGGTGGTGACAAGGTGGTTTTCGAGAAGATGAAAGAGACCCTGGAGATCATTGGAAACCCGGTCTACTACATGGGGTCGATAGAGGCGGCCTGCGCATTGAAATTGATCAGCAATCTCATCGGGATGACGAATCTGGCGGTGATGGCAGAGGGGATGCGGATTGGTGAAAAAGCCGGGATCGATCCACAGTATCTTCTCGAACTGCTTGGGGATACCGGCGCCACCAGTTTTCAGATGACTGTGCGGGGGCCATGGATCGCCGCCGGGGATTTTGTCAGCCGATTTGGTCTTGACCTCGCCCTCAAGGATGTTCGGCTGGGCTGTGAAATGGCCGAGCAATGGGGAAACGACGCCAAAACCATGAAAGTGGCGCTGGAGTATCTTAAAAAGGGCAGTGAGGCTGGATACGGGCGCGAGGACTGCAACGCCATCTACAAAGTGATTGACTGACATGGATTCCTGATGGGGCATTGATGCCGGAAGGCAATAAGGTCTGCAGCCGCTCATTGCCCAATGCGTCATGACGGGTGTCGGGGCGATTGTCGACAACACATCTGGAAGGGGGGAGAAGATGATGGAAAAGCCGGTAGACCGACACGCGAACGGAAAGAAGGGGAGAATGCCACTGGCCATCTGCTTCCTTCTTTTCACCCTTTTCTTCGTCAATCTGCTGATCGGCAAAGCGAATATAGCCTTTCAGCTGGGGCTTCCCCATCTCGGGAACGTGGCCGAATTTCTGTTGCTGGCCGCAGCCTCGACACTGCTGATCGTCGCTGCGATAGCGCGTGAATCGAAGGCAAACAATCAGAGCAACCCAAAGCCAATGGAGGAGGAGAAATGAAAAAGAAAGAAAACGGCAATTCCGGACCGAAGATGGAAGAGCGTCGACGATTCATGGCATTGAGCGCCAAATTCGGGGTGACGGCGGCTACCGTGGCGCTGTTCAGCGGAGCGCTCATCTCGAAAGAGGCCAGTGCCCAGGTGGCAAAAGAAGAAAATGAGCGGCAGAAGGCCGCCAAATTCACGATGAACATCGCCACGGCTTACATTCTCGGCGCCTCACGCAGCTATCCCATCATGCAGCTCGACATGAAGGAGAATATTCAAAACTGCACCAACGGCCGGGTCTATGTCAAACTGGCCCCGGGCGGGCAGCTTGGCGCCGGCAGCGCCCTGGCCCAAAAGGTCCAGTCGGGGACGATTCAAGCGGCCCAGCATTCCATCTCCAACTTCGCGCCCTTCGCGCCGGTGGTGGATGTCATCAATATTCCCTATTGGTGCGGTGAAAACCAGAAGTTTGTCAATCTCGTGACTTCCGATGCATGGGGCAACGAGGTGAACCCCAAGGTGGAGGAAAAAGGGTTCAAGGTCCTCTGGTACGTGGTCATCGATCCCCGGGTGGTCGCTACCCGAAAGGGCGTTCCAGGTCCGGTCAAGACCCCGGATCAGATGAAGGGTCTCAAATTCCGTGTTCCCGGCTCCAAGATTTTGGCCCAGTTTTACCAGTTGCTGGGCGCGAATCCCACCCCGGTCGCCTGGGGTGAAACCTCATCGGCCATCAAGCAGGGCGTGGCCGACGCCCTGGACCCCTCCGTGGAAGCCCTCCATGTCTTCGGCTTCAAAGATGTGCTGGATTGGGTGACCTTCAACGGCGCAGTGCCGGACAGCCAGGTCTATTCCTGCAACCTCGAGTGGTTCAAGGGGCTGCCGGCGGACGTCCAGGAGGGCATCGAATTTGCCAGTGAGGTGACCATGCAGCAAAACCTGGCCAAGGTACCGGCGGCGCGGGCCTATGCCATGGCCGAACTGGCTGCAGCCGGCGTTCAATTTTACGTGCCGACAGCGGACGAGAAGCAGCAGTGGGTCGACAAGGCCGGGGCTCAGCTGCCGGCATGGGACGGGTTCAAGACGGAACTGGCGGGATCCACCGACAAGTTCGACAAGTTCCTTGAAGCCGCCAACACCATGGGACGAGCTTACGTCCATGACGTAAAGGCATGAATCGACATCGGGGCGGCCGGCCGAAATCGGCCGCTCCGAATGTTACCTTAGCGCAATCCGGTTTAGGAAGCGGGGCCATATGGACGCACGACGATTGATACACAATATCGATGAGAACGGTGAACGATACCTGTTGCTTCCACTCTACGCCCTCATCGTCATCACCATCTTCATGGAAGTATTTCGCCGGTTCGTTCTGAGCTATTCATCCATCTGGGCTGAAGAAATCGCCCGATACGCATTCATCTATGTCTCATGGATCGGGGCCTCCGCGGCCATCAAGGAGCGCGCCCATATCCGCATCGATGTCATATTGCCGTTCGTGAGCGAGCGGGTGAGGGCGGTGATCATGATATTAGGTGATCTGATTACCCTTGCCCTGGCGGTCATCGCTTTCTGGTGGTCCATGGAGACAGTGCTGGTGTCCGTCAAATTCGGATCGGTCACCCATGGCCTGCGCATCAGCTTGGCCTGGTTTCTGGCGGCGGTGCCGATCGGTTTTGCGATGATGTTCGTGCGGCTGATCCAGTCGATCCTGCGGGACGTTTCGGACTTCAGGGCTGGGCGGCCGGTATATCGAGGCAAAAAACTCTTCGACTAGGAGGCGGAAATGCTCCAGCACTATCTAATGCAGCAGCAGGACATTTCATTGGGATGGCAGTTTTTCGTTCCCTTGGCCTTTATGGTCGTCCTGATACTCTTGGCCGTTCGAATCTGGGTCGTGGTTGGATTCGGCTCCTTCACCATGCTCCTTCTTACCGGCGTCCTACCTCCCACACTGCTGGGGGAAGCGCTTTTCGACGGCATCGACTCTTTCGCCCTGATTGCCGTGCCCCTGTTTATCCTCACCGGGGACGTACTGGTGCGGACCGGGCTCTCCGGAAGGCTTCTGGATGTCGCGGAGGCCACCATGGGAGCCCGCCGGTCGGGTCTTGGCACCTCAACCGTTTTGGGATGCGGATTTTTCGCCTGCATCAGCGGCTCTGACGCAGCGGATGCGGCCGCCATCTCACGCATCACCATCGATCGTTTAGTGGACAAGGGGTATCCGCGGCCGTACGCATGCGCGCTGGTGGCGGCGGGCGCCTGCACCGGCATTCTCATACCGCCCTCCATCGCCTACATTATTATCGGTCTGGTCCTCGGCATCAGTGCATCCACACTGTTCTTGGCCGCGGCCATTCCCGGACTGCTTATTTTAACGTCCATCATGGTGAGCAATGCCGTTGTCAACCGATTCAGAGGCTATGAGAACAGCGTGGCGGGATTCGATTTCAAGCACTGGCTTAAAACCGTCTACGACGGCCGATACGCCCTTTTCGTTCCGGTGATCATCCTGGGGGGAATTTATTCGGGAGTCTTCACACCCACCGAAAGTGCGGCCGTGGCCGCCCTTTCCACCATGGTCATCGGTTTCTGGCAGGGCACACTGAAGTTGAGCGACATTCCAAAGATCCTCGAAACCTCGGCCAAGGTGAGCGGGGTGATCGTTCCCATCATCGCCATGAGTCTGCCGTTGGCCCAAACCCTCGCGAGCCTTCAGGTCCCCCAGGCCTTTGTCGCCTATATGACGGGGTTGACGTCCAACCCCTATCTGATCATCTTGATTATGATCCTCATTCTCATGATCGCCGGCTGCGTCATGGAGACCACGCCCAATATCGTCATCCTGGCCCCCCTGCTTCTGCCCCTCGCCCAGGAAATCGGTATGGATGAAATCCATTTCTGCATCTTCATGGTGACCGCATTGGGAATCGGGTTCATCACACCGCCCCTGGGCTTGAATCTCTTCGTGGTCTCCGGGGTGACCCAGGTGCCGATCATGTCTATTTCCCGCTATGTCATCCCCTTTGTGGTGACCATGCTCATTGTCGTGATGCTGCTGGGCTTCGTACCATGGTTGTCCCTCTGGTTGATATAGTGACGGGGGGGATCCGACCGGTGAGCCGCCGGTTGTTCTCATGAACCGGCGTCGTCGGTACCATTAAGAATTAATGAAATCAGAACGGAGAAGTTGAACAATGCCATACGGATACAACGGTAAAATACTGCATGTCGATTTGAGTGCCGGCAAGTGGACGGTAGAGACGCCCGAGGAGAAGTGGTACCGCACCTACATGGGCGGAACCGGTTTTCTGGGGCACTACCTGCTGCGCGGCCTGACGCCGGGAATCGATCCCCTGTCACCGGACAACGTCCTTATTTTTGCCTGCAGCGTGGTCACCGGTGCTCCGCTGTCGGGGTTCAACCGATACACCGTGGGGGCCCGCTCACCCCTGACCGGCGCCTTTGCCGAAACCGAAGCCGGGGGGTACTGGGCACCTGAACTGAAATTTGCCGGTTTCGATGCCGTGGTGATAAGCGGCAGGGCCAAAAAGCCGGTCTACCTGTGGATCCAGGATGGGGAGGTGGCGATCCGGGATGCCAACGGGATCTGGGGTCTGGACAACTGGGAGACCTTGGAGGCGATCCAGACGGAACTTGGAGACAAACGGATCCGGGTGGCCTCCATTGGACCGGCGGGCGAGAATGAGGTTCGCTATGCCTGCATCCAGAACGATCTGGAGCACTACAACGGGAGGACCGGCATGGGTGCCGTGATGGGTTCCAAGCATCTCAAGGCGATCGCGGTGCGCGGCACCCGAAAGCTGGACATGGCGGAGCCGGAAAAGGTCAAGGAGATCGCCCGGTGGCACAACGATCGGATAAAGACCCATCCCCCGAACGTGGGATTGAGCAAATTTGGAACCCCCGGTCTTCTTCAGGGCGTCAACGCAGGGGGGTTCCTGCCCACCCGAAATTTCAAGGAAGGGCAGTTTGAAGGGGCCGAGAAGCTGTCGGCCCAGACCTACCACGACACCATTTTCCATTCGAGGGGAACCTGCTGGGCGTGTGCCGTTCGCTGCAAGCGGCGGGTGGCTCTTGACGACGACCGCTATCCCTTGGACAAGCGCTTCGGGGGGACGGAGTTCGAGGCCCTTGGCGCCCTGGGTAGCATGCTGGCCATCGACAACCTGCCGGCCGTGGCCAGGGGCAATCAGCTGTGCAATCTCCTGGGACTGGATGTCATCTCCACAGGTGCCGTCATTGCCTTTGCCATGGAATGCTTCGAAAAAGGCATTCTCACCACGGCGGATACGGGCGGTCGGGCCATCCCCTTCGGAGATGTCGATGGCATGCTCTGGCTTATCGAGGAGATCGGCCACCGGCGGGGTCTCGGTGAGATATTGGCCCTTGGCGTGAAACGGGCCGCCGAAAAGATCGGCCGCGGGGCCGAGCGCTATGCCTTCCACATCAAGGGCCAGGAACTGGCCTTCCACGACGGCCGGGGGAAAACCGGTATGGGTCTTGGATTCGCCCTGTCTCCCACCGGCGCGGATCACATCGAGACCCCCCACGACGTCGCCTTTCAGGGAGACGGCATCAGCAAGCTCCATCCCATGGGGCTGTTCGATCCCGTGGATCCGCTCAAAACCGATGCCGCCAAGGTGAGATTTTTCTTCACCGGCCAGAAGGCGTGGGGGATCAACAATCTTCTGGGGCTGTGTAACTTCACCTCGGTGCCCATCCATGCCATGACCTTTGACCGCTTGGTGGAAGCGGTTCAGGCCGTCACGGGCTGGGATGTGAGCCTCTATGAAATTCTGAAAGCCGTCGAACGGGCCAATGTGATGGCCCGTGTCTTCAACAACCGTGAAGGATTCACCCCTGATGACGACACCCTGATCCGCCGCTGGTTCGAGAAGATGCCTAGCGGCCCCCTGGAAGGTTGTCATTTCGATCCGGAAACCTTTAAGGAATGTGTCGCTCTCTACTACGACATGTCCGGCTGGGATCCACAGGGACGGCCCACCAGGGGCAAACTGGCGGAGCTCGACCTCGACTGGCTCGTCCAATCCCCCTGAGGGAGCCGTGCCAATGGATATGGAAGTCGACGTCAGTCTTTTTGCCACCTTTCAATCCAACCGGTTTCAGCGGTCCAGGATCCGGCTGCCGGAAGGGGCGACTGTGCTGGACCTGCTGACGAAGCTGGCCATTTCTGCAGACGAAGTGGGCGTTCTCATCGTCAACAGCCGTGATGCCACCTATCGACAGAGGCTTTCGGACGGCGACAGGGTCACCCTCATACCGGAGATCGGGGGCGGATGACCTGCCGCCCCCATCTCGACGGTTTTCAGTCTCCCGGGGTCCCCCCTCTCTCCGATGCCTGGTTTCGGCCGTGGCGGGAACAGAAGGTGTCTCGAGCGGTTTCGCGACAGGCCCTCACCGCTTATCATCCCTAATGGATTCTTCTCGAGGTGAACCGTTCTGCAGAGGCTGACCCCGAGGAAAGCGGCTGGCCCAGATGGCTGATCACCCCCTACCCCTATCGTGGAAGGACACTAAAAATGGATCGTTACCCGATTTATCTCAATGGAAAATGGGCCGACAGTCCGCATCGGTTGTCTGTCTCAAATCCGGTAACGGGCGAGGCTTTTGCCGAGGTGGCCACCGTTGACCGGCCCAAGGTGGCCGAAGCGCTCAGAACCGCTGACGCGGCTTTTCCGGAGTGGCGTTCCCTGACCGCCGTGAAGCGGGGGGATTATCTGCTGGCCATCGCCCGGGAACTGACCGATCGGTTCGACCGCATCGCCAGAACGATTACCATGGAAAACGGCAAGCCCCTGTTTCAGAGCCGGGCCGAGTTGACCATGACCATCGATCATTTCCGCTGGTTTGCCGAGGAAGGTCGCCGAGCATACGGACGTGTGGTTCCTCACCAGGCCGACGGTAAGCGCCACCTGGTGCTCAAACACCCGGTGGGGGTGGTGGGGGCCATCGCCCCATGGAACTTTCCTGTCGCGCTGGCGGCTCGGAAGGTAGCACCGGCCCTGGCTGCCGGCTGTCCCGTGTTGCTTAAGCCAGCTAGCGCTACCCCCTTGTCCGCCGTCGAACTGGCCAGATGCATCGAGGCGGCGGGTCTGCCACCCGGGGTTTTCCAACTGGTGGTGGGCAATGCCCCAGACATCGGTGACGAACTGCTCAACAATTCGATCTGCCGCAAGATCAGCTTCACCGGCTCCAGCGCGGTCGGGAAGCAGATGATTCGAGGTGCCGCTGACACTTGTACCAAGCTCTCCCTCGAACTGGGGGGAAACGCGCCGGTGCTGATTTTCGAGGATGCCGATTTCGGAGGGGCTCTCGAGGGGGCGCTGATCACTAAATTCCGAAACACGGGCCAGTCGTGTGTCGCAGCCAACCGCATCTACGTGCAACGGCCCATCTACCAGCGTTTTCTGGAGGCCTTCGTCGACAGGGTGAGGTCAATGCGTGTCGGCAACGGTCTGGAGGAGGGTGTGGAGATCGGGCCCATGATCGACAGCCGCGGTCTCGACGGTGCCCTGGCATTCATTGCGGAGGCCACTGGCTCCGGAGCCCGGCTGGCATGTGGCGGACATCGGTGGGGCGATGCGGGGCACTTTCTGGAACCGACCGTGCTGGCGGATGTACCGGCAGACAGCCGGTGCCTCCAGGAAGAAATCTTCGCCCCGATTGCGGCCATAAGCCCTTTCGACACCGAAGCGGAAGCCATCGAGAACGCCAACGCCACCGAATACGGCCTCGCTGCCTATGCCTTCACCCGTGATCTCAGCCGCGGGCTGCGCCTGGCTGAATCTCTCGAAGCCGGGACCATAGGCCTCAACGACCCCGTTCCGGCGACCAGCAACTGCCCATTCGGTGGCTTCAAGCAAAGCGGATGGGGTCGGGAACTGGGCACCGAGGGGCTTGATGCCTACCTCGAAACCACGCATGTTTCCATCGGTGGGCTATAGTTGCGCTACCAGGTCATTGCGAAGTGGAAACAACCATTGGGGTGAAATCAGTCGAGAGTGTATCAGGGACAATACTGGTGATTGATAGCAGCTATCTGCATTCTGGCGATATTGTGAATTATGGTCCAATATCCCAAATTATTAGTTGCCCAAGATAGCTACGTGCACGTGTATTAAATCTGAGATGGTTAATGAAGCAGCCCTCCTGCCATTTCGGCTGCTTTTGTTTCAAAAAGAATAATTTCCTTCACCCGAGTCCTGATGCCTATATGGTCACCGACTCGATGGTCGTGGTGGCTGGGGACAATCGAAAGGACTCTCTCACCAGAGGAAAGCCTCAATACATAGAGAATGTTGGGGCCACGAAAGTTCTTTTGCATGATCTCTGCCTTATGGGGACTGTCATCATCGTGCGCCACATCCTCCGGTCGGATCAGTACCTTAGCCGGACAGCCATTAGTGCAGGGATATGTAAACCGACCCTCAAGGAGCCCTAATCCTGTCTCAACCTGACCTTCCGAAACGACTTGACCGTCGATCAAAACGCCCTCCCCGACGAAATCCGCAACCTTGGGACTCTGTGGTCGGTGGTAAAGTTGGTAGGCGGTATCCCACTGCTGCAATTCTCCATTTTCCATTATGCCAATCTGGTCGGCCATGGCAAAGGCTTCATTCTGATTGTGGGTTACCAGAATGGCCGTCGTTCCCTGCTGATGCAGGACATTCCGCACTTCGATGGACAGACGCTCCCTAAGCGTCACATCCAAATTGGAAAAAGGTTCATCCATTAACAGCAAACGAGGTTTTGGAGCCAGCGCCCTCGCAAGCGCAACGCGCTGCTGCTGACCGCCGGATAATTCGTGAGGGTACTGGTCGGCAACCGCTTCCAACCCTACCAGATCGATCAAATCGCTAACATGCGCTCTGGTGTCCTTTCCCTTCTTTTTGCCAATGCCGAAGGCAACATTGTCGCGAACGTTAAGGTGGGGGAAAAGGGCATAATCCTGAAAAACCATTCCGATGCGTCGATTTTCGGGCGGAACATGGACATCGGTTGATGAGACGACATCCGAGCCGATCCGAATGCGGCCACCTTGGATATTTTCAAAACCGGCTATGGTTCTGAGCGCCGTTGTTTTGCCGCAACCGCTGGGTCCCAGGAGGCAGCCGATGCCACCTTCTTCCAGTCGAAAGGAGAGGGACTTTAGAACCGGGAATTTGCCGTAGCATTTCTGGACGTGTTCAAGGCTCAACAAATAGGATTTCATACGATGCTTTTCTCGCTTTTGGCGACCAAAAGAATGACCGGAATGAGGCCGCACAATATCAACACGACTCCCGGGATCGCGGCACGCTCCCACTCGCCCTCTGAAGTTAATTCATAAATTTTGACCGCCAAAGTGTCCCACCCAAACGGACGGGTCATTAATGTAATCGGCATCTCCTTCATGATGTCCACGAACCCCAGCAGAATGGCTGTTAGCAACCCATTTTTTAGTATCGGGATGTGGACCCTTAAAAGCATCTTGATCCCCTTGACGCCAAAACTCTGGGACGCTTCGTCGATTGAGGGGGTGATTCTCAGCATGGCGCTGCTTGCTGGATGATAACCCACAGCCAGAAATCTTACGCCATAGGCTATGAACAGCATTGCCAGGCTTCCTTGAAGGACGGACTCTATCCCTGAACCGCTGGCTATGGCCAAATCGACATAGGAAAATCCGACAAAAATACCAACCGCCAGCACCGTTCCAGGCAAAGCATAACCAAGAGTCGAGATCCTCAGGGTGGCAGTGGTTATAGAGTCATTATGCCGCCTGGCAGTATAGGCCAGCACCAACGCGGCGATACAGATAATTCCCGCCCCTCCCGCAGAGAGGATGAAGCTGTTTGTGATTTCATCTGCATATGAAACAGCCAGTTGGTCCTGAACGACCCGAAGACTCCATGCGACTAGGCGTAAAAAAGGAAGGGCAAAGGCCACGATAAAAACGAGTCCGCAGAATAATGATGCCGCCCATCCTTTAAAGCCTTTAAGAGGGATGCGATGTTTCTCCATGGATAAACGGCCTGTTTGGAAATAACGCATCCTGCTTCGCATTTTTTGCTCGATCAACATTACGGCTAAAGCCAGGATGACAAGAATTGATGAAAGTTGTGCCGCAGCATCGAGCGAGAAAAGACCGAACCAAGCTTTGTAGATTGCCGTTGTGAAGGTATCGTAGTTGAATATGGAAACTGCTCCGAAATCGGCAAGCGTTTCCATCAATACAAGCATCAGACCACTGGCGATCCATGGTCTTGCCATAGGTAAGGCAACACGGAAAAAGGCTCGAACAGGTTTGCACCCAAGAGAGCGTGCAGCCTCCATGGCTTTGCGTCCCTGAGTCAGAAAGGCTCCTCGCGACAGAAGGTAGACATAGGGATATAGCCCCAGCGAAAGAACGATGATAACGCCAGGTGCAGACCGAACATCAACCGGATCGAAGCGTCCCGGCCACCAGACCCTAAGGTTCTCCTGCACAGGTCCTGAAAAATCGAATAAACCTAAAAAAACAAAAGCCATCACGTAGGCTGGAACCGCCATCGGCAGCAAAAGTGCCCAAGAGAAAAGCTTCCGGCCAGGGTAGTCACATACCGCCGTGAGCCAGGCGAGGCTTACACCCAAAATGGCCGTAAGTGAGATTACGCCCCCTGCCAACACTGCGGTGTTGATCAGGAGATCAGCCAGCAGATGTTCTGAAATGTGTTTCCAGATATCTGTTTCGGGTTTGAGGAAAGACAGCAACAGTACCAGCAGCGGTATGAGCACAGCTGTGGCGATTAGCGCGGATGCAATTTTCCACCCGTCAATTTGCCTGAACATTTTGGGCCAGCGAAACGTCAAACGTTCACGGCAAACCGTATCGCCACAGCTTGTATTCATTTGTAGCCTGCTTCATCCATGATTCGTATCGCTTCAGCTTGATACTGCCCAGCACTGGCAACGTTGCGAGGATTGGCTTTGAAATCACCCCACGCCTGAACGACGGGATTAGCTTGGTTTTGAGGATTTACAGGGTATTCCATGTTGACGTCGGCAAACAGGTTTTGTGCCTCTTCGCTAGAAACCCATTCCAGGAATGCGACGGCGGCTTCAGGGTGCTTGGCGTGGCTTATTACCCCGGCCCCAGAAACATTGACGTGCACCCCGGTCGTTTCCTGATTGGGCCAATATAATTTAAGCGGTAGATCCGGATTCTCCTTGAGGAGACGGCCATAATAGTAGGTGTTGACGATGCCAACGTCACCTACGCCCGAATCAATGGCTTCCAGAACCTTGGTATCACTTGAAAGTGGCGGTACCGCCAAGTTGCTCACCCAGCCGGAAACTACTCTCTTTGTATCCTCCTGCCCGATGTCCTGGATCATCATGGCCACCAAGGATTGATTGTATACTTTCTTTGAAGTCCTCAGGATCAAACGGCCCTTCCATTTCGGGTCGGCCAAAGCTTCATAGGTGCTGAGGGCCTCCGGATTTACCCTGTCCGTATGATAGATAATCGTCCGAGCGCGAACGGAAAGACCGAACCATCGGTTCTCGGGATCACGCAGATGGGATGGGATATTGGTTTCCAGAATTTTGGATTGAACTGGTTTCAGGATACCGGTTTCGGCGGCATACCAAAGATTGCCAGCATCAACTGTGATCAGTATGTCGGCTGGGGTTCTCTTACCCTCTGAGAGGATACGCTGAACGAGAGCGGCTTCCTTACCGGTTATGAATTCAATCTCGACTCCGGTCTTAGCTGTGTAAGCTTTGAAAATCGGAGCAATCAGATGTTCCTTGCGTGCTGAATAAACGACAAGATCCTTAGCAAATGCGGATAACGGCAAAAGTAAACTGAATAATAGCGCGATGACGGTGATGCGAGTTGTAATGATCATGTTTTTTAACGGGCTTAAAGGAATACCAAAACCTTTTAGCCAACTTCCTTTCTTTGAAAATTGATTGATATCAGTCCCGAGACGGAATTTTAGGTATCGGAATCTATTGCGACAGTCAATAATAATTTTGGCATACCTAACTTTATCCCCGAAAAACCATAACAATCTAATATTACATGGTAATTAGAGTAAATAGTTGGGTTTTGGCAAGCAACTGCAAATTAACGAAGAATACAACAAGTTAAGATTTATCAATGGATGGGATGTTTTCCGCTGCGCCAGCAGGTCACTGTCGCCGGAGATTGTTACGTTCCGAGGCTTAGCGCAACCATAATCATCCCCGCCAGAAAATGTCTTCATCCGGTGACGGAGAATTACCGCGAGCAGATCCTCCAGAACTATCGCGAGGCGCTCTGCTCCGCGTTTTGAAAATCGGCGATTGACATTTTGATATTTTCTATATATAGGGCATACCCCTATAACCTATTGCCGGGAGGCACTTATGGCTCTATGCGGCACAGATCAGGACAAGGAACGCCTCATCAAGCGGCTTAACCGAATTGAAGGTCAAGTCAGGGGACTGTGCGGAATGATAGAAAATGACAGGGACTGCATAGAGGTTCTTCGTCAGGTAGTCTCCGTTTCAGGTGCGATCCGTGGGGTTTGGACGCAAATCGTTGGAGACCATCTGCGAGGATGTATTCAAAACGCGACCCTCCAGAGCGATAATCGGGATCATCTGATCGATGAGCTTATCGAGCATCTCGGGAAAATGCGATAGAGGCTAAGGGCAAAGACAGAATACTGGAGCAGGATTTGATATGCATGTCGATACAATAAGACAGATAAGCCATAAGCATGATTTCGATGGCGTTGCTCACGACAACGAAAAGAGAACATTGAAAGTGATTATCCTTACCGGCGTCACTATGTGCGTTGAAATCATCGCCGGAGTCTTGACGGGATCAATGGCTCTTCTGGCTGATGGATGGCACATGGGAACTCATGCTTTTGCCTTGGGTATCACATACTTCGCATATGTGATGGCGAGAAGGTATTCTGGTTCATCGAAATTTGGTTTCGGAACCGGGAAATTTGGAATCTTGTCGGGCTATACCAGTGCATTGTTTTTGGGTGGCACGGCCCTTTATATGATTGTCGAGTCGTTTGGGCGGTTTTTCAACCCAGTGTCTATCGCTTTTGACGAGGCTATTGTTGTCGCGATAGTCGGACTTGCGGTAAATGTTCTGAGCATCTGGATGCTCCATGGCAAAGAAACCAATCATCACGACCACAGCCATAGCCATGATCATGGCCACGATCATGGGCACCATCATCATGACCATAATCTTCGGGCTGCGTACTTGCATGTTCTCGCCGATGCATTGACTTCCGTTCTGGCAATTGCGGCGCTTGTGTCGGGAAAGTTTTTTGGCTGGTCATTTCTCGACCCGGTTATGGGGATTGTCGGTGCTGTTTTGATAGCCAGATGGGCATGGGGCCTTCTGCGGAGCAGTGCGTTCATTCTGCTTGACGGAAACGACGACAAGGACATTCGGGATGCCGTCGTCAATGCTATTGAATCGGATGGTGACAGTGTTGTCGGCGATCTTCACATTTGGCCAATTAATTCAAATGCTCTTGCGGCTGCGATCACAGTTGTCACAAAGGAAAGCCGAACTCCACCTGATTTTTGTTCCAGACTTTTAAAAATCGACAAGCTAAAACACACGACGATTGAGATACATAATTGTGCAAATCCCCTTTGTGCTTGTAATCAGAGCTGATGCCGGTTTTACCTGCTGAAACAGTAATCGTACCATCGTCATGTTTCCTCTCAGGATGAGATTCATTTTGGGGTGTACCATTAAAGAGGCAAATCCAGGTTTGGGTGATTGCGTTCTTGATGCTCGCTATTTGGGATACATTGAGATAGGCCCAGCGAAATTGTAACTGCCAAAAATCCAGATTACGTGCCACTAAACCAACCATCAAAGGATTACAGATACATTGAGATAACCTGCAATCCGGCGGAATTGCAGATTAGTTGAATTTCTAAGCTTAATCTGAAATACTCCGACCGATCATATCTTTCTGAATCAAGCTCTTAACTTTCTCCATATCAACATCTTTACCAAGACGGTAGTCATCGATTGTTGGAGCTACCACAATATCAGGTATGACACCACGATTTGGATTTTCACCTGGCAATGTATAAACTGCTACAGGAATAGAGCCTTTTAGTTTAGAGTTTGAGAACTTTACGGTTACTGGATCGCTACAAAATTTTTCTCTGCCAGCAGTTTCTCTCCCAACTATAATTCCAAAATCATTGGCTTTGAATAGAGCCGCAAATACAACTCCTGCCGAATATGTTTTTTCTGATATTAAAAGAAATACTTTTCCATTAAATTTTTTTGGAGTCTTATGAGGCACTCTCATTCTATGATTGACAGCTTCTATGTACTCACCATTTTTCGCATCAGATAAATTATTACCTGCTTTACGAGCATAGATACTTTTGCGCATCGTTTCACTTACTTTAAACACGAAACTATTTGCTACCTGGTAATCAGATGATGCAAAATTATCAAGAAGATAGATCCCCCAATATCCACTTCCACCGCGATTTTCCCTGATATCAACAATCAAATACTGAGATTCAGCATATTTACTGAAAAATGAATCGATAAAGTGTTGATAACTCTCAGCCCTGCCGTAACTGAAATTTGGCAATAGTAAGACTGGAATTTCTTCATCTTGGATACGAATCGAGTATTTACTGTATTTGGTATCATGATGATTTATAGCCTTATTAAACTCCCTCAAATTAACTGCATTAAGATCTGTGAATATGGCTTTTGAACCAATCTTATATTTAATTTTCCAAGGTGGCTTAAATTTGAAATATTTTGTAAGTAATATATCGAAATATTCTTCGAAATAATACCACTTTGCGTGCTCCATAGAAGTGGAAAATAATTGCGAGCACTCTTTAAACAACGTATCTATTGGTATTTGGTTAATTTCTAAAATTGAAGAATATTTTGGTACAATAGCCGAATTATGACTGTCTATCACATATACTTCACCATCAATCCTTCGTAGTTTTAGAGGAAACACATTGTCTTTACCTGAAAACACCATGGATGGAGGGTATATTCGCGTATGACCATCCTGAATACTGGCTGCCAGTTTCTGTAAATAGAAATAACAATCTAAGCGAGATATGGTCTCTTGATCAATTTTCAATATTTCATTTATCAATTCATCGACCTGATCATCAAATTCATTCTTTGTTATTAAACGATATGGATTTGCATGGACGCCAGAAATATACGCCTCATATGAGCGAATATCTTCAATTAACGCTTCTTTATTGATATTTTTACATCCACTGAGGGAAAATATAGAAACAGTTAAGATGACTAAAATTTTGCGAGCAGGTAATGAGACGCGAAATTCCATAATCCTATTTAAATGTTTATACATAGATGTCTGCCTACTGTTATATTGATATGGCCCCGGTTAACTGCGATATTGGGATTAAGTTATAAACTATAGAAAATTTCTAATTGAATTGCATACTGTACATATAGTCTCTTAGCGCCTCAGGGTGTGCAAATGATATGACAGAGGCGAAAATCAGCTTATCGCCGCGATAAGTTGATAAAATCAAGGTTTTTAATGGCCAAATATCATCCACCACAATGTCGAAGAAAATTTCAACACTTGGCGTCCCATCATTGAGAACAGTTTGCTTGCTGGAAACCAACTTGACATCCGTGCTGAATTCTTCGATTTTGCTGTAAAAATATTGCGGCCCAATATCACTTAACTGGATATCATCGGGTTTATCTTCAACGTAAACGGCAAATTGCGGCGTATCGCTCAGAGGGTTTCTTACCCGCAAGACTTCATTTGATGTTGGTTTTTTAACTTTATAATGTTTAGGGTAGGATATGCTAAAATGGGGAAAAGAATGTGTATAAGTCTTGCTGCTGGGCTTCAATTCTTTACCAAACAAAGATGGCAGGTCAAAATAATGACATCCTTTTTTTAATTCATCATTCAGATTAAATGCAATTTCCTTATCGAAGTCATGCAGATAATAAACATATACAAGCCCGCCGACCAGATCGTAAATATTGCTGTACAGAGTTCTTGCTATCAAATTGTTTCGGTGAGTTGCTTTTAAAATTTCTCTAAATTGGGCCACTGTAGGAGCGCCGGATTCCAACAACATTTTCTTGGCTTTTTTATATCGTGAACAACTCCATACCGGCCATCTGCAAGGTTTATTCTTGTCTGTAATCTTAGAATGACGGAAATTCGTTACAACTTGATAGGCGTTAAAATTGCGAACTACCGCATCCCCTTCAAAAATTGCAGAATCCCCATTTTTATCAACAACAAACATTTGAATCCCTGGATTCCATTCGAGGTCGTACTTACTCAACATCTCAAGAACATCATCGACAGTGGCGCATTGGGTCATCATTGTATCGACAAATGGGCCCTGAAACTTACGCTTTTCTCCTGATTGCTTGATTTCAATCTTTTTGACTGCAAAATAATCGAAGAATAAGCCCTGATCGTTCATGCCGCCCTGAGGGGACCAGTTGTCGTATCCAAAATATACCCTTCCGAACCGCCCATTTTCAGCTGGAATAAACCATACCCGTGTGTATGGAATTTTGTAGTCCTCGTTGTTCCCCACGAGCACCTTTTCGCCATCTGATAGCATGAACGCCGTGCAGGCATATATCAACGAATTAGAAGGGGCCAAGACGATCCATGCGGTAAAAATATATACGACCCTCACCATAAGTTTTGTATTCATTGTGTTGCCTTTGATACGGCCGCCATTTGGCTATCAAGTCGCAGCGAATTGAGATAATGAAACGAATTGCCAATGATTGATCGCCATGTATTTAATCTGCTATGATTCCCTCACGGTTCAAGGCGGATAGAGACCCAATCCGATATTACTGTCAAAATTTCTACGGATAACTGGTTTGTGTGTCGCAGCAATTTCAAATAGCGCTTGTTGGTAAACCTGCCGTCTGAATCTTTAAGGAACAAATGGTTGTGGTTGGGTAGAACCTTGACCGTCACGTCTGCATTGCCGCTCGCCCTCATTGCTTTGGCCAGAAAGTGCGCATGTTCAACCGGAACATGTGCATCCCGGTCACCATGTAGAATCAGCACCGGGCAGAGAACGTCAGGTGCGGTTAGTAGTGGGTTGTATTCAACGAAGGATCTTCGCCAGCTGCTCGTCCTACCTTCGGCGATCCAATCCTCAACATCCTGTATTCTTTGTATCAGAATTTGACCTCGCTCCTCTTCCGTGATGCCCTCAATCTGGGCCGTATCATAACGGACTTGCCACTCTAAAATTACCTTCCCGGTTGAAGCAGATCCGGCCATTATGACCAGAGCGTGAATCGATGGATCTGACGCGCAATCAGTATACCAATGTTGGCCCCCTCACTAATTCCAACAAGACCCAGGCGATGTGCATCGATTTCCTTTCGATTTTGCACGTACGCAAGTCCTGCTTTGATGTCATCCGCCCGTCCTGGTATCGTGGCTTCATTGATGTCACCGCCTTTCGAGCATCCGTAACCTCGATCGTCCATCCTCAATACGGCAACACCTCTGCGCGACAACGTCTCTGCCATCTGTTTGAACGGCCTGTATTTATTCACGGGGTCGGTTCGATGACCGACCATGTCTCTGTCTTGAGGATGTGAGCCCGTTATTAAGACAACCGCGGGGTGCGGTGAAGGGAACTGATACGGAATGGTTAAGGTGCCCGCCAAACGGTGCCCTTTTTTCGTTGGCACTCGGACTTCATGTGCCGTGAAGGGCGCACTTGGGTTAGGGGCATAATAGGATGGGGGCTTGCAGGGAAGTGGGGAGCAACCTAAATAAGAAAAACAGCCGATAAAAAATATGATGGCGGATCGATACATATTTTGCCTCTTCGATGGTTAGCAAAGATGATCGATTTATCCACGCCTAAAACATACTTTTACATGGTGTATATCAACGCATATGATTTGTAAATCGTCAACAATACCGGTCTTGTGCCATGATATGAATAAATTGAGGCTATCACAGAGAACGCTTGCCTAATAGAATCTGTGATTACGTGCCAGTCGTCCTACTCCCCTTTATCATTCAGATAATCCATCTATGTATTGGCTACCCAAAAGGTCAGCGCTCAATTTGGTCTATGGATCGGTTATCTCAAAAATTGGACGGTTTGATTAGTACGTGAGCATAGCAGCTATACCATTTTCTGGAATCGTGTTGTACGGTTTGTCTATTGCCAATTTCTCCATCCAAGGAAGATGATAAAGGATTGGAGGTGGTCTGACTGACAAAAAGGATCACGCTTTTGGATTTCAGATATTTTCAGGAATTTCTCGATTTGGCGAAAATCTACCGTGGTAGCATCGTGTTCCCTTGGTTGCGATGCGGTTTTATCGAAGCCGTGCGGCAGATACGGTAACAGCCTTATTTTATATGATTTTCATAGAGAGGGGCATTAAATGAAACGTGGCAAATTCCGCCGGGCAGCAATATTTGCAAATAGACTTGCAAAATATGATATTAAACGATAAGCTCGCCATCCTTCGATTTGAAGACTATTGTCATTTCCAAAAATGATGAAACACAGAACAACCCAAAGAGACGCCATTAAACAAGTCATCAGGGAAAAAGACCGCGCTTTGGACGCCGCTGAAATCTTACTTGCAGGGCGTCAGATGGTTCCCTCTTTGAACCAGTCCACAGTGTTTCGCAACCTGAAACTGTTGATAGAGAACGGCTGGCTTCGGAAAATAAACCACCCGGCCCGTGGCCCGCTTTATGAAAGAACGGACAAGGAACATCACCATCATTTTTATTGCCGGTCCTGCAAAAAAGTCTATGAATTGCCGGGATGCGCCTTGAATGAGATTGGGCTGACACCAAGGGGTTTTGTGACTGAAGAACACGAGGTGTTCCTCTCCGGCGTCTGCGCAACATGCCAAAATAATGATGGTGCAGGCGAACATTATTGATTCGTCGCCCTGAGCATATTGATGCGCTATGTATAAAAAATTAAAAAAGTTCGGCTGGTACAATCTGCTTCCGCTGCTGGTGATGCTATACATCACTGTTGGGATGCCGCTGGTTCATCCGCTTATTCACCCGCATTCGGACCATGACCGATCTGTCTCAACTTGTGGCAGCCTGCTTCTTCAAAACATAGCGGATGAGGGCAAGACTCACCATTGCACGATTTGCGATTTTGAAGCGACTAACCAATTGCATGCAAAGGCATGCAACGTCGTCCCTGACTGGCATCAGGTGATAGATGATTTTGTTTTCATCAAGATATCCTCTTCTCTCAAGGCCATCCCGCAATCTATCGAAGCACGAGCACCACCTTTCCCTTCAGCAAAAGCCTAATCTTTGTCGCGCCTCGCTTTCTTGAGCTGAAAGTATGCTGTGCGTTGATCATCAAGCGCAGATTACACGGTGGCAATATCCATTGTGGCTGTTTCTGGTCTTTTTCAGTGCCCACCAATGGATCCTATGCCACTTTGCTGAATCATCATGTTGGCAGCCGTGAATGCCCAGAGATGGCTGTCGGGAGGAAAATAATGACAAAAGGATTAGTTAAATGTTTTTTGGCGGCGACGCTGGCCATTGCCCAAGCTATCGCGGTCCACGTGGTATGGGCTGGAGAACACCGCCAGCATGGGGCGCATGAGCACGGTGTCGCGCATTTGAACGTGGCTGTGGAAGGAAACAATCTCGTCATTGAATTATTTAGCCCCGCCGCAAATATCGTCGGCTTCGAACACCATCCGAAGACCCAGGCGCAAAAAAACCAAGTGAAAGAAGCCAGAGAGAAGCTTGGTGCCGCGGAAATGCTCTTTAAGCTACCCACCCAAGCGCAAGGACGGTTGGTCAGTTCTAATGTGGATACGAATATTGACAGCGATTCGGCCGATGGGTCGTACCATCATGAGGAGGCCGGCGTTCACGACGAAGATGAACAAAACGCTCACGATCATCACAACGATGAGCATGAACACTCACGCCACAGCGATTTCAAGGCTCAATATCAATTCTTTTGCGATACACCTGAGAAACTGGCGTACCTGGATGTCATGCTCTTCCAGATTTTTCCAGGTATCGAACATATCGAGGTGCAGATCCTGACCGATACTGGGCAATCGGCAAAGGAGCTCACCGCCGAAGATTACCGAATCACTTTTTAAGCGTTTATCTGATGGATACGACCAAGCAAACAAAAGACACCCCTGCTGTGGAGATATCGCAGTTGCGTTTTGCCTGGCACCATGGCCTTGATCCGGTCTTGGACATCGCGCAGCTGCGAATTGAGCGTGGCGAGCGGGTTTTTATCGAAGGGCCCAGTGGCAGCGCTAAAAGTACACTGCTTAGCCTGATCGCCGGAGTCGTCATCCCCCAGCAGGGCACGATCCAGGTCAACGGTGTGCACCTCAACGCTTTAAGCGGTGCCAACCGCGACCGTTTTCGTGCAGACCACATCGGGTTCATATACCAGATGTTCAATCTGATTCCTTATCTTTCCGTTATTGAAAATGTCACTTTGCCCTGCCGCTTCTCCATCCAAAGAAAAGAGAGAGCAGTAAGCCACGCCTCGGATGAGACGGACGCCGCCCTGAAACTGTTGACTCAGCTGGGTATGGACGGGGCTGTAGTGGATAAACCGGTAACCCAACTGAGTGTGGGCCAGCAACAACGTGTGGCCGCGGCGCGTGCGCTGATCGGTGAACCGGAGCTCATCATCGCCGATGAGCCGACATCCTCCTTGGATGCGGATCGCCGGGAGAATTTCATTCAATTGCTTTTCAACGAATGCCGGCAGAGATCGACAACACTGATTTTCGTCAGTCACGACAAAGCCTTTGAAGGCCTCTTCCACAGGACGATCCGGATGGCGGACATCAATATTGCCTGAGGCTTGAGGTCCGTCGAACAAAGAGCCAAAATTATGTTTACCCTTGCTATAAAAAGTTTTCGCAACCGCAGGCTAACGACCTTCCTGACCATTGTCTCCATTGCGCTGAGCGTCACTTTGCTGTTGGGGGTCGAGCGCATCCGCACGGAAGCAAGAGCCAGTTTCACCAGCACCATCTCAGGTACCGACCTGATTGCCGGTGCTCGTAGCGGACCGGTGCAGCTGTTACTTTATTCGGTATTCCGGATCGGCAATGCGACGAACAATATTTCTTGGAAAAGCTATCAGGAAATCGCCCGCAATCCCAATATTCTATGGACGGTTCCGATATCGCTGGGTGATTCCCATAAAGGCTATCGCGTCATGGGAACCAACGCCGATTACTTTGAGTATTTCCAGTATTCAGGCAAACGCCGTCTCGAGATGGCCGATGGGCGGATATTCAAGGGGGTCTATGATGCGGTATTAGGTGCCGAGGTGGCCAAAAAGTTAGGATACAGACTAAACGATCGGATTATCTTGGCACATGGTGCCGGCAATGTCAGTTTTATCCAGCACGCCGACAAGCCCTTCACGGTTGTCGGCATTTTGAAAAGGACCGGGACCCCTGTAGATCAAACCATCCATGTACGCCTGGAAGGCATCGAGGCAATTCACATCGACTGGAAAGAGGGCGCCCCGATCCCGGGCCATTCCATCTCGGCCGAAAACACCCTAAAAATGGATCTGTCTCCGAGGCTTATCACGGCTTTTTTCGTAGGCTTAAAATCGCGCATCGCAGCCTTCGGCGTACAACGCAACATCAATCAATATCGCGAAGAGCCGCTTTTAGCCATACTGCCGGGAGTCGCCCTGGCCGAACTTTGGGATCTGATCGGCGTGGCCGAAAGGGCCTTGCTCATGGTTTCGGGCTTTGTGGTGGCTGTCGGTCTGTCGGGTATGCTTGTTGCGTTGATGACCAGTCTCAATGAGCGCCGGCGTGAGATGGCCATACTGCGGTCGGTAGGCGCACGCCCGGTGGACGTTTTTACCTTGATCGTCGGAGAATCCGCCTTGCTGACCCTGGTGGGGATCGTGGCCGGAGTCGGCACACTCTACGGGCTTCTAATTGTTGGACAACCCTTGATATTGTCCAAATTCGGGCTGTTCATTGCTATTGGAGGATTGAGCCCACACGAGCTTTTGCTGATTGCTGTCGTGGGCTTGGCAGGCATTTTTATCGGTGTTATTCCCGGATACCAAATTTATCGCTACTCGCTCGCCGACGGCATGACCATCCGGCTGTGAGCAAGGAGTCGACATCATGAAAAAATATATTCTGACGTCCCTAATCGCTGCTTGCACGCTGTTCTATCTTCCAGTGCTGGCCCAACAGGCCCGTCAACTGACTTGGGATGACCTTATCCCCGCGCATCTGCTGGCTGGAGATCCGTTGGAAAAATTGAGTCCGGATCAGAAAGATATGGTCTATTGGGTCATCAACATGCTTCAAATTCTTCCGAAAAGGGGACCTCAGACTGAGGAAGACTACAAGCAAATCGATGAGTTAATGCCCAGCCTGCGGAAAGCCGGTATCGATATTGTGAAAGTACAGGCCAAAATAAAAGAGATTCAGACCTCGATTGTGAAAGAACTCGACGGACAGTTGGTCCGCATGCCAGGCTATTTGCTGCCGCTGGAAGTTTCCAGTGCCAAGGTAACTGAATTTCTACTGGTACCTTACGTGGGCGCCTGCATTCACGTCCCGCCACCGCCTCCCAACCAGATCATTTATGTCAAGGCAGCGCAGGATAACGGCTACGAAAGTAATACAATATTCGAACCGGTCTGGGTGACGGGCGTCATCTCGGCCAAATCAATGAGCAAGGA
Organism: uncultured Desulfobacteraceae bacterium; assembly: GCA_942491115.1. Lineage (GTDB taxonomy): Bacteria > Desulfobacterota > Desulfobacteria > Desulfobacterales > UBA5852 > CALNZV01. The sequence continues at coordinate 1,109 of CALNZV010000008.1, read as the reverse complement.
GCTGTATTTAGTCGATGGATCATCCGGAATCGACATCGGATACGGCATGCAGGCTAACAAAATCGAACCTTACAAAGAGTAACGTTGAAGATACCAGGCACAGAACGAATTCAACTGAGCAACGATGGATTGCTCCAGCAATCTGATGAAAGAAGGAGGCTGCATACGTGTATTCCAAAATAAGACTTCTTTTTACCGCAATTATTTTAATTGTTTTTTCAGGAACCGGGTTTGCGGAAGATAAAATTTCGGTTTTTGTCAGTATCGCACCGCAAAAATACTTTGTGCAACAAATTGGTAAGGAGTTGGTGGATGTCCAAGTAATGATTCATCCTGGGGCCGATCCGCATACGTATGAACCCAAGCCACGTCAGATGGTCGCCATTGCCAAAGCACAACTCTATTTTGCGGTAGGGATCGAATTTGAAGAGGTACATCTGAAAAAAATAACCGCAACCAGCCCCAATCTCAAGATTATCCACACGGACCAGGGTATCGAAAAGATCGCCATGGCTGCAAACCACCATGATGATCCCGCAGAAGAGCCCCATCAAGGCGACCATGACCAACCCGAAGATGGCCACCATGGGGAAGCTGAGCATGATGAAGATCATCACGAACATGCAGGGCTTGATCCTCACATCTGGCTGTCACCGCCGCTGGTGAAGCATCAGGCCCGCACCATCCTGGTCGCGCTGCAGGAGGCCGATCCGGCGAATCGGAGTGTCTATCAGACCAACTTCCAGGGAATTCGCGGCCAGTGTAGATCACTTGGACGCCGATCTGAAAAAGATATTTGCCGGAAAAATGGGCCTTCGCTTCATGGTGTTTCATCCCTCCTGGGGATATTTCGCCCAGGCCTATAGGTTGAAACAGGTGCCCATCGAAATCGGAGGCAAAGATCCAAAGCCTGCGGAATTACAGGAACTGATCGAACATGCGAGAAATGAGGGTATCAAGGTCATCTTTGCCCAACCGCAGTTTTCCGACAAGAGCGCCCGACTTGTGGCCAAAGAGATAGGCGGCCAAGTCGTTTATGCTGATCCCTTAGCCGAGGACTGGATGTCCAATCTGATGGCGGTGGCTAACAAATTTAAAGCGGCTTTGAA
>CALNZV010000007.1:0-1092679 GCA_942491115.1 uncultured Desulfobacteraceae bacterium | reverse complement strand
GGTACCCCACCTCGCCCAATTATAAGGCTTTTTCTTGAACAGCCCAGCCTTTTCGCGATGTCAATCCTAGAGTGCGTCAGCGGGCGTTCGAGACCCGCGCGGTCGCTGAAGCTGCGATGGATACCTTCGCTCAGAAATACGGCCCCGAGTATGAGAAGGCCGTGACCTGTCTCACCAAGGACCGCGAGGCGTTGCTGGCCTTCTACGCCTTCCCCGCCGAGCACTGGGACCACCTGAGGACCGGCAACCCCATCAAGAGCGTCTTCGCCCCGTTCCGGCACCGGACGGTCCGGACCAAGGGAGCGCTCTCGCAGAAGACGGCGAAGCTGATGGTATTCAAGCTCGTCCAGGCCGCCGCGAAGACACGGCGCCGCCTGAAGGGCGCAAAACAGTTGCCACGGGTCATGGGAGACGTCACATTCACCGACGGGGCCGCCGGGCGCGACATGGAAAACCGCGCCGCCTGATCAGGCGGTGTTACCCAAAATCTCGCATAGCTCCGCAGGGGGACGCACGTGGCGGATGGACCTGTCGCGTTTTTGTGCCGCCCCAAGTGCTCGTTTAAGCCACCTTCCGTTCGAAGGCGACAGGGCTTTTCCAACCCAGTGCTGAGTGCCGACGGCGTGGATTATAGAACCCGTTGATGTACTGGAAGATTGCCGCTTCCGCTTCTCGCCGTGTTGGCCACTTCTGCCGCCAGATCAGTTCCGCCTTCAGGGTTTTGAAGAACGTCTCGACGGAGGCGTTATCATAGCAATTACCCTTGCCACTCATTGATGGCCGCAGGCCATAGGCCTGCAGCTTTTTCTGATATTCATAGGCACAATATTGGCTGCCGCGATCAGAATGGAAGATACAGCCTTCGGCGGGTTTGCGCAGGTTTACAGCCATATCGAGTGCCCGGATCGCCAGATCCTTCTTCATCCGGTCACTGACGGCCCAGCCCACCACGCGGCGGCTATGCAGATCAAGGATGACGGCGAGGTAGAGCCAGCCCTCGTGCGTCCAGATATAGGTGATGTCGCCGGCCCACTTTTGGTTGGACGCAGCGGCAACAAAATCGCCGTCCAGCCAGTTCGCCGCAACACCCAACCGGTGGTGACTGTCAGTTGTGACTTTGTGCTTCCGAGTGCGAACCGGCTTGATCCCGTTGATACGCATCAATCGGCCGACCCGGCGCTCGCCGACAGCGAGGCCCGCCTCCTTGAGTTCCATCGTCATGCGAGGACGACCATAGCTGCCCAGGCTCAGACTATATTGCTCCCGGATATGGCCCAGCACCGCCATGTCCGTGCGGTCCCGCTGACTGATCGGCCGTGTGCGCCATGAACGATAGCCGCGCGAACTGACACGCATCACCCGGCAGATCGTCTCGACCGGCCAGATGTGACGCCAGCTCTCCACGAATGCAAACCTCACGGCCGCTGGCTCGCGAAGAACTGCGTTGCCTTTTTTAGCCCCAATTATTCATGAGTTGATCGTGGGGCGGTCATGGCGCACGGATTTGGCCGCTTGAAGCGGTTGGCTGTTTTTGGTTTTTTGGTTCTGCGTTTGAGTTCAGGGCGTGGGCTCGACGCGGCACTGGAGCCGCAAGGTCTACGGTGCCTGAGCGGCAAGTTTTCCGAGCATTATGTTGATGACGCCGATATTTGGTGTCGCGGTTGGGAATGATACGCGGATGCGTGTTTTCATCTGCTCCACACGGGCGGCGATCTTGATGAAGGTGTTTCGGATCGTCTCGAACGTGGCGTTGCGCCATTGGGATTTCTTTGGTGCAGCGTTTCGCAGCCGAAGCATGAGCCAGTAGGCGGCAGTGTGGAGAAAAAGGCGGAACTGGTTCGCCTCCCAGCGATGGCATGAGGTTCGGTCGGATCGCAAATGGAGCTTGTGTTCCTTAATCAGGTTTTCCATGCGGCCACGGGCGCAGTAAACTTTCTCGTAGAGATGTTTCGCCCGTGATCCGGAAATGTTTGTGACAATGAAACGGACGTCAGAGCCGAGGGTTGTCGCTTCTGCTCGGGCAATAACGCGCCGGTCTTTGCGCCAGCTTTTGGCGCTGTATTGCGTCTGGAAGAACCGCCGCACTTTGTCCTTGCCACCAAGTGCGCGCCGGGTCGCCGCATCATCGCGCCAAGGGTCGCTGATCTTGCCCAGGCGGTTGTTGCCGGAGAGGCCGAAGATGTAGAGGCAGTTCATATCCTCCAGCACATTCATCACCTCGGGCGTTCCGTAATGCGCGTCACCCCGGACAGTGATGGCGACACGCGGCCAGTGCGCCCTGATCTGACGAACAACATGACGCAACACGCTGGCGGCTTCCTCGCCTGATGGGCGTTTCCCGGGACGCAGGATCGCGGCAACGGGTTTTTGCGTCGCGGCTTCAAAAATCAGGATCGGCTGGAAGCAATATCCGCCCGCATGGGTATTGAAGAGGCTGAGCTGCTGTGCGCCATGGGTCAGGTCGGTGGTGTCGTCGATATCCAGAACGATTTGGCGTGGCGGACGGGGAAAACTGTCGCAAAAGGTTGCAATCATCTTCACGCCCATGACGCGGTGGTCCTGCCACGCATCCAGGCGTTGGTGTCAAAGCGCCCAACCTATGGATACCGCCGGATCACAGCCATTCTGAACCGACAGCTGCAGTCTGAAGGCCTTGATCCAGTCAATCACAAACGGGTCTATCGCATCATGGAGCGCAACAACCTGCTGCTGCAGCGCTCAGGCTTTGAACGCCCCGAACGCAGTCACGATGGCAAAGTCATCATGATGTGTTCGAACCTTCGATGGTGCTCTGACGGCCTGGAGTTTGCATGCTGGAATGGCGATGTCATCCGCCTGGCGTTCCTCATTGATGCCCATGACCGAGAGATCATCTCGTGGCGGGCCGTCGCGAACGCAGGGATCAGCGGATCAGACGTGCGGGACATGCTGCTGGAAGCTGTCGAACATCGGTTCGGCACGCACCGCTCACCGGAACAAATCGAAGTTCTGTCGGATAACGGCAGCGCCTACACCGCCAAAGAGACGCGCATCTTTGCGCAACAACTCGGGCTGAAATCCTGCTTCACGCCGGTAAAGAGCCCACAATCCAACGGCATGTCAGAGGCATTCGTGAAGACGCTGAAACGGGACTACGTCCGGGTGAACCCGCTGCCTGACGCCGAAACCGTGCTGTCATTGATAGGAGACTGGATCGAAGACTATAATGAAAACCACCCACACAGTGGCTTGAAATGGAAATCGCCCCGCGAGTTCATCAGAGCCAAAACCGAAACCGCTTAGGTGTCCGGTGAAACGGGGGCTGGATCAGGAGATAGGCTGTACATCAAGAGGTACAAGCCAAACAATCTTCTTCTGTTCATAGTTGATATGCTGAATATTTTCATATCAGCTATCCTAATTGCATATCTCTCGTTCTTTGTAACGCAGCCAGCATATATGCTTTATTTGGCAACCATTTTGATATTCTTGGAGGTCGCCTGGTGGATTCTTCCGCAGTATTATAGCTAAGAGCCCAACCGAAAATTAAGTTGAGTGATTTCAGCGATTTATGATTCTCTCTGGTTGCTTAAGACTGGAGAGAGCCATGCCCTGGACCGAAATCACCCGCCCGCACTATGACCGACGCGCCCTGCGATATGCAAGTGATTGTACCGATGATGAGTGGTTGTTGGTCGCGCCGTTTTTGGTGCGCCATGGCGGGGTTGGTCGACCGCGCAAGACCGACATGCGCGCGGTTTGGAATGCGATCCAGTATATCGCTTCGTCAGGTTGCCCCTGGGCCTTGCTGCCCAAGGACTTCCCGCCCTTCACCACGGTGCAGTATCATTTCTACCGGATGCGGGACAGCGGCGTGCTGGACCTGATCAGTGAAGCGCTTGTGGTTGCGGCGCGGCTGGTGGCTGGGCGCAATGCGGAGCCTACGGCGGGCATCATCGACAGCCAGTCGGTCAAGACGACCGAAAGCGGGGGTGTGCGGGGTTACGACGCAGGAAAGAGAACGAAGGGTCGCAAGCGCCATATCGTGACCGACACACAAGGCAATCTGCTGGCATTGACCACTCACAGCGCCGACATACAGGACCGGGATGGCGGCCCGGGCGTTATCCGGCAAGCCTGCGACAGCTTCCCAACGCTTGCGTGCATCTTTGCCGATGCAGGCTATTCAGGCGACAAGCTGCAGACGGCGGTTGAAGCGTTTGACGGGCCAAAGATCGAGATCGTCAAACGACCGCAGGGCGTCACAGGCTTCGTCGTCGTCACGCGGCGATGGGTGGTCGAGCGCACCTTCGCCTGGCTCGGACGCTGCCGCAGGCTGGCAAAGGACTGGGAGACATCAATTGCATCCACACAAGCATGGACACTCATCGCAGCCATCCGCAGATCAATGCGCTATGTCGCAAGACAAACCGCAGATGAATTATGAGTCAGACTCTAAGTCTCCTTTGTTGCAGTAAATACTATCAAAGGAGCGGCATCAAACCGCGACAGGTCCAGGACAGCTATATCGAAACATTGATCTGGCGGTTTCCGAGGCTCGAAATGAGCATCCGTGCGCTGCACCGCGACGATACGGAGTTCCGGTCGATCTGCGAGGAGATGGAGTTGGCCGAGATCGCGCGACAACGCTGGAGAGACATGCCGGATCGGGCCGACGAGTACCGTCAGATCTACGACCGGCTACAGGACGAATTCCTCGACCACCTCACACGAAAGACGCGGGAAGCTTTCTTCCGACCGCTGCAACAAGGCATGAAAGACGATAGCAGCAATTCTTGACGGGATCAGAGTGATCGAGGTCGCTTCCATGGCGGCGGCGCCGAATGCGACCGTGATCCCTGCCGATCTCGGCGCCGAGGTGATCAAGATTGAGCCAACGAGCGGCGATCCCTGGCGCTTCGGTCATCTGACGCCGGGCCTGCCGCCGAGCAAGACTGCGTGGGCGCCGTAGGGTCAGGACCCATTGATTTCCTCTGGGTTGCGTGATTCACCGACCGAAAACCGAGCGGTGGCCGACGCCTCGTCACTCCCCTACCGTTACTCGCTCTGGGTGCATTTCGACGGCTACATGTCGAGCTTTGCCGGGAGCGAGGAACTTTTTTCCAACATCCACAGAGCATTCAGCGAGGCGGGTATACAGGTGACGACCGAGGTGCAGGATGTTCGGGTCGAGCGCAAGCATTCTACCAGTCGCCTGTGATGGGGCTGCCCTCAACGCTGATCTTGTGACCGAGGAGATTTCCTTCACTTGATCCCAGAGCACGGCCGAGCGGGAAGCCCGTGCGATGACGGGTCCTGAAATGCGCGCGCCGAGTGGTCACCGCGCTAAGGACTCCCCTTTCCGGTCAGCAGCCGGTTCTTGATCGGCATTTCGTTTCCGCAATCCGAGCAGTCTGATTTGGCTTCGGTCCGAAAGCCCGTCGGCGTCTTGCCGGTCCATCGCCTGAATGCCCGGTCGAGGGCGGCCGGGCCGGAGAGCCCTACCTGAAGGGCGATTTGCGCGATGGGTAGAGTCGTGTTCGACAGGAGGTCTTCGGTGATGCTCTGGCGCACGTCGTCCTTCACCTGACTGTAGGAAGTCCCCTGAGCCCCGAGGATGCGCTGTACGCGGCGCGGATGCAGACCGCATATGTTGGCGAAGCGCTCAAGCGACAGATCATCGTGACCGATGTTTTCCATCAGCACCCTGCGAAGATAGGATAGCGGCGCTTCGCCGGAATTATCGGGTGCGAATTCCCCTCGTGACGCCTCCACCAGGTCCCAGTCCAGCGAGAACGGCGCCCAAAGCCATTGCGGCGGAAATGAAATCCGCAAGCCGTTGATCCGGGACGTGATAAGCGCCTGCTTCGGAAGAAAGCCCGGCGGAAGACCCGCGGTGGTCGGTACAGTGACGAGGATGTCTTTTGGATCGAACGTTTCGCCGATCCCTTCCTTTATCACCGTTACATAGAATGCGACGCCCACTGCATCCAGCTGATTTGATGGCTTCGACACGCTGATCGTGCGCTGAATCTCAAAGCTTGCAACGTCGGGTGCAACGAATACAGAATACCGCACGTTATCAACCTGCTTCGAGACTTCCACGACCACCCGGGACAGAAAATCTCCCAAGGTGAGCGCATGGCTCGCCGCTTCCCGGAGCCCCGGCGTTCCTATTCTGGCTGTTTCGATCGCCACCTTTGCGCCAAAATACGGATCGCCGAGGGTTTCCGCCATATCCTCCATGGCAGAATAACAGGCGCGCGCCTCAACCAGCATCGCGGGGTCGGTGAGCGCGCCGAGGGGAATCCTGTTCCGGGCAAGGACAGCTCCAATATCGCCGCCCCGCAAGGTGAATGCTTTGGCGAGTGGGAACAAAACCATCATCGCTCGCGTGAATTTCGGGGCAGATCCCTTGCTCATCCGTTCTGATCTCTCAACTGCCAAGGTTAACCCCGTGGACCCAGATTATGCCACCACTGGCATGAGATGCAAACAGCTGGCCTCCCGGGCATGTTAGTTTTCAGACCAGAAATGAAGAGAATCGGGCGGCGTGCGCATTGCGCTCACGACTACAGAAAGCGCAGAGATTTCTGGGATCAATCAAACCTGGCCCGATCGGCGAGGGCAGTCATGGGAGATCGAAGACATGAGCAACAGTGAGATGACCCGCCGGGAGTTCAATGCGGCGGCGGCGGCGGGGGCGGTCGCGCTCAGCGCCGCGGGAAGCGCGGTCGCGCAGGTGACGGAGAGGTTCGACCTCGTGCTTCGCGGGGGCCGCGTGATGGACCCGGAGACGGGGTTCGATCAGATCGCCAATGTCGGCATCAAGGACGGCCGGATCGTCGCCATCACGACCGACCCCCTCGAGGGCGGCCGGCAGATCGACGCGAGCGGCCATGTCGTCGCACCCGGCTTCATCGACACGCATTTTCACTGGCCCCGGCCCATGGGCAACAAGCTCGCGCTGCTCGATGGGCGCACGACCGTCATGGATCTCGAGATCGGCACGCACGGGCCGCTGGTGGACAGCTGGTACGCCGCACGCGCCGGTGCCAACCAGATCAACTACGGCTGCGCCACCGCGCACGAATTCGCGCGGACGCAGGTTCTCGACGGCATCACGACGGAAGATGCACCCGAGATGTTGAACCACCGGGGCTCGGACAAGACCGGCTGGTCCCTCGCCCGCCCGGACCTCGAACAGGGCAACGAGATCCTGCGCTTGCTCGACGCCGGCCTCGCCGCGGGGGCCGCCGGCATCGGCTCGACGCTCGGCTACATGCGCGACGGCGCCTCGGCGCGCGAGGTCTACGAGATCCAGCGCGTCGCCGCGCGCTACGGGCGGCCCTGCGGGTTCCATTTCCGCTACACGCCCGGCACCGACACCACCGAGTCGAACGGCATCCAGGAGATGCTGGCGAACGCCGCCGCGCTCGACGCCCCGGGCATCGCCTGCCACTTCAACAACCCGGGCTACAACCTCGTGCACGAACTGCTCGTGGGTATGCGGAGGCAGGGCATGAACGTCTGGGGCGAGCTCTACCCTTACGCTGCGGGCTCCACGGCGCTCAACGCCGTCTTCCTCGAGCCGGAGGTCTGGGTCGACCAGCTCGGCTACGAATACGAGACGACCATCCAGGACGCACTCACCGGTGAGTGGTACACGCAGGAGAGCCGCGCCGAGATGATCGCCCGCGAGCCCGCACGGCTCGTACTGGTCTACAAGATGCCGGAGAGCGCCATCGTCGACTGGCTGCGAATGCCGGACGTGGCGATCGCGTCGGACGGCATGCCGATCCTCGACGACAGCATCACCTGGGACACGCCGTTCGAAGACTTGCCCAACAGTCACCCGCGCGGGGCCGGCTCCTGCGCGCGGACGCTGCGCATGGGGCGCGAGAACGGATCCCCCTGAAGAACCTCGCGCAGCCCAGCTGGAACTCCGCGCCCCCCCCCCCCCCCCCCCCCCACCCCTCCCCCCCCCACCACCCCCCCCCCCCCCCCCCCTCGCAGGCGCCTTCCCCCCCCCCTCCTCCCCACCCCCCCTCTCCCCCATTCTCTTCTTCCTCTCTTCCCCCCCCACTAAAGTCAACTGGCAAACCTGAGGCAACGGGAGGCGGGATTATGCGGTGTTTGATCTCCGCCTCCGCCAGCGTGACCGGATCGCCTTCGTCGTCAGCCGAAGCGGGATAGGCATCGACCTCGTCGAGAAAGATGTAGCGCGCCGGGGTCGAGCGCAGCCCGACCGCCGAGTTCGCGCCCGTCATGATCAGGATGCCGCCCGCGAATTCCTTGGACAGCATGGTGTTGCCCGCATCGCGCGACCGGGCCGGTTTGACCCGTTCGCGCAGTTCCGGGCTTTCGTCGATCAGCGGATCGATCCGCTGCCGCGAGTTCCGTTTCGCCAGTTCCACCGTCGGCTGGACCGCGAGCATTGGCCCCGGTGCCTGGTGGATCGCAAAGCCGATCCAGTTGTTGCCGGCCTCGGTCGCGCCGACCTGCGCCGCCTTCATGAACACGATCCGCTGTGTCGGATCGCCGGGAGACAGCCGATCCATAATCTCGCCCATGTAGGGCGTGCGCGCGGTGCGATACCGGCCCGGTTCGGCCGATGCCCGGCCCGACAGCATCCGGTGCCGATCCGCCCATTCCGATACCGTCAGGTCCGGGTCGGGCGTGAGGCCCGCGCTCCAGGCGCGCAGGATCTCAGCCGCGCCGTCGAAGTCCGAGGCATCGTCCATCACCGGAGATCGGGTTTGACCTCGGCAAGATCGTCGAGCTGGGCACGGACATGTTTCTCCAGAACCTTCTGCATCGCGGCGGGCTCGACGCCCAGATCAGCCGCCATCAGCGCAGCCGCACGCGCGGGCCAGTTGACCCAGACATCGCGTTCCTGCCGCGCCAGCCGGAAGACCAGCGACAGCGCGCGGGCCCGGTCGATCAACTCGCCCTTCAGCTTTTGCAGCCGAAGACGGCGCTCCTGCGCCTTCAGCACTTCGTTCGCCGTCTTGGCCTGCAGGAACGTCGTGCCGCTGCCGACCGACGGTGTCGCCATTCCCTGTTCGCGCAGGGTCTCGCCCACGGCCGAGACCGCCGCCTCCGGGACGGGTTTGAGCTTCGGCGTCGGTGCCTTGCGGGTCTTCGACGGATCGGTCGCCTCAGCGCGAAGGGCGTCGCTTGCCGCCGGGTCGATGCTGCCATCGGCATGCAGCACCAGCCGTCCCGTCGCCTTGGCCTTCTGGATCGCCCCGCGTGAAAGACCGACGCGGGCGGCGTATTGGCGCTCGCTCAGACCCTCCATTGCGCGCTCCGATTATCATTCAAAATCATGTGCTTATGTAGTTGATAAGCCTCCGCGCCAGAGCGAACGTGATCCTACGAAAACGATGCAACTCACCACGGAGCCGCCACGATGACCCGCCTGAACCCGATCACCACACCCCGCCACCAACTGCGCGCCGAGAAGGCTGCGCGGAACAAGGAGGCAGCGCTCAACGCCTTCATCGGCAAGAAGGCCGAGATCGACGAGATGCTCGCCCGCCTGCAGGCGCTCAGCGACGACCACTTCAACGCCCACCCCGACGAGATCAACTGGGGCCATGTCGGCACCCTTGAGCACTACGCCAGCCTCCTGAAGCGCATCACCGACAGCGCCTTCAGCGAAGGCGAGCACGCGGAATGAACGAGCAAACGCCATGGAAACCAGCACCATCCGCATCGCCATTCGCGGCCTCAACGAGCCTTGGGACACCAGCCGCATCCCGGCGGTCCTCGACGAGATCGAAGCGTCGCTTCGCGAGGAGGCCGACATTCCCGCGCGCCTCACCGCCGACAGCATGACGATCGCCATCGACGTCGCCACCGACCGGCTGCCCGACGCCGCAGCGCTCCTGCGGGACCTCGGGCTGATCTGACCTCGGGCAGACGCCCCGAACTCCGGCCGCGCACCCTGCGCGGCTTGGGGCCGTAGAAGCCCGCGATGGTCGCGGTCCCGAATACGGAGACGACCCCATGACCAAGCTTTCCGACACCCAAGCCATCATCCTCAGCGCCGCCGCGCAGCGCGAGGACCGCATCGCCCTGCCGCTGCCCGACTCGCTGCGCGGCGGCGCCGCCGCCAAGGTGGTCGGCGCGATGCTCGCCAAGGGCTTCCTCGAAGAGGTCGACGCCGACATGCGCAAGGGCGAGCCCGTCTGGCGCGAGACCGGCGACGGCCACGGCGTCACGCTGATCGCCACCGACGCAGGCCTCGCCGCCATCGGCATCGAGCCCGAGGACGCGAACACCGCGCCTGCGGGCGCGACGGACGCGCCGACCGAGGAGCCCGCGCCGGACACCCCCACCGAGACCGAGGCCGCGCCCAAGACGCGCACGCCGCGCGAGGGCACCAAGCAGGCCACGCTGATCGCCATGCTGCGCGCGCCGGACGGCGCGACCATCGACGAGATCATGGCCGCGACGGGCTGGCAGTCGCACACGGTGCGCGGCGCCATGTCCGGCGCGCTGAAGAAGAAGCTCGGGCTCGAGGTGACCTCGGAGAAAGGTCGAGATCGGGCGGGTGTACGCCTACAGCATCCCCGCCGCCTGACGCACCGGACCACGAAAATCTGATGGCCGTCGCCCCTCTGGGGCGGCGGTCGATCATTTGGCCGCTTCGCATCCGGATCGCTCTCCGACAGACCCGCCGCAGGCGAAGGACCGGGCGATGCCTCACCGATCGGTGAAGACCGTCGCGCCCATCTTCAGGTTCTGCGCCAGCGTCGTGTGCAGCCCGAAGATCGGGAAGATCAGGATCTGTGTAGCGACGGCGACGCCGTAGCCGACGATCACATTGGCGACGGACTCCGCCAGCGACATGAGGCGCGACTGCTTCATGCCGCCACCTCATCCATCGGCCAGCAATTCAGCTGCGAGAGTTCGCAGCGCATGCGCCGCAACCAGGGGGACCACGCCGTTGCCACAGAGGCGAAGCCGGTCCACCCGGTGGGCCAGCCCATCAGCGCCTCGACGAACAGCGGGTTCAAGGTCCGGCGCGGCTCGGAGGTATCGCTCCCAGCCATCGGCGTCACCAGGACCTGGCGGCCAAGCAGGCCGTTCACCGGCGTGTTCGCCAGGCTCGTCGCCCCATCCTTGTGATCGCGAGCCGTCGGCGTCATCCACATCCGGCCGCGCTGGTCAGATCGGCTGTCTTGCGGTTGCCCGCGCTCGGCTTGCAGCCGTCGTTCGCCATCGGCGTCGGCCAGTCCCGCGCCATGCCGTCCAGACCCTTCTCGTGTTTCCGCGCGCCGCCCCGGCTGCGGAAGCTGTCGGTCTGCGGCGTCGGCCACATCGCGGCCGTCGTCGCGAGGTTCATCCCGTGCTTGCCCGCTTCCTGCGAGGGCGTCGGCTTCGTCTGCCGGTTCTCGTTGGCGCTGGCCCGGGGCGTCGGCCACAGCCGCAGCAGTTCCGTCCGGTTCCCGCCACTCGACCGGGTGCCGGAGCAGGCGCGCGGGGTCGGCCAGTTCGTCGCCCTCGCGGATGGCGAGGATGAAGAGCCGCTCGCGCTTGTGGGGCGCGCCGACTTCCGCCGCCGTGAAGAGGCCTGCCGCAAGGCGGTAGCCCATGCCGACCAGTCCGCTGGCGACTTCGGGGAAGCCGAGGCGGAGATGATGGGCGACATTCTCGAGGAAGACGAAGGGCGGCTCGACCTCGCCGATGATGCGGGCGACATGCGGCCAGAGGTGGCGCGGGTCGTCCGCGCCCCGGCGCTTGCCCGCGACGGAGAACGGCTGGCACGGATAGCCCGCAGTGACGATGTCCACCGCGCCGCGCCACGGGCGGCCGTCGAAGGTTCCAACATCGTCCCAGACAACAGCCTGATCCAGGGCCGCGTCTTCCATCCGCGCCACGAGAGTGGCTGCGGCGTAGGTTTCCCGTTCGACATGGCCCACAGTTCGATATCCGGGGATGGCGATGGTGAGCCCGAGGTCGAGCCCGCCTGCGCCGGAGCAGAGCGAGAGGCCGAACAGGTCGCCGGCTCCGGAAGCACGCGTCCGGAGGAAGGTAAAGCCAGGTCATGCATGTCACGCGGCGGTCTTGCGCTTTCGCGCGGGTTCGGGGGCGGCGTCCGTGTCCGGCGTATCGGCCGGGGCCTCGGCATCGTCGCCCAGCCGCTCGGTCGTCACCTGCGCGAAGGTCCGGCCGTCGCCGTCGAGGATCGCGTCGCGGCCGGTCTCGGCCTGCCAGCGTTCGACGGCGACATCGACATAGGCCGGGCTGATCTCCATCGCGAAGACGCGGCGGCCGTTGGCCTCGCCCGCCATGATCTGCGAGCCGGAGCCCGAGAACGGCTCGTAGCAGAGCCCGCCGCGCGCCACATGCTGGCGCATCGGGATGCCGAAGGCGTCGAGCGGTTTCGGCGTCGGGTGGTCGGGCCGGTCGTCCTTGGCGAAGCTGGGCAGCGCCCATGTCGAGGGCAGCGTTTCCTCGGCCACCTTCGGCGGGCGGTTCGGGCGGCGCCAGCCCATGAAGCAGGGCTCGTGCTTCCAGAGGTAATGCGACCGGGTCAGGACCCCGCGGTCCTTCACCCAGATGATCTGCTGATGGACGAAGGCGCCGGCCTTTTCCCAGCAGGCTTCCAGCATCGCCTGGCGGCGCGAGGCGTGCCAGCAATACCAAGCGGCATTCTCGGCTATGGCTTCCGCCACGGCCGCCGCGATGAACCCGTCATAGAGCTCCGCGCCCTGAGAACTGTCGTCCCAGGTTGTGCCGTAGGATGCCGACCAATCCTTGTTGCGCGTCGGATGGTTCGAGCCGTCGTAGTCGACGAGATACGGCGGGTCGGTCGCGAACAGGATCGCCCGCTCGCCGTTCATCAGGCGGCGCACATCGGCATGGCTGGTGCTGTCGCCGCAGAGCAGCCGGTGATCGCCGAGGATCCAGAGATCGCCCGTCCGCGACGCCGGATTGCGCGGCGGCTCGGGGATGGTCACCGGCGGCACGGAGCCCCCGGCGCCACCTTCTTCACCGTCGTCTTCCGCGACGAAGGCCAGCAGCTTGTCGAGTTCGCCGTCGGAGAAGCCGACCAGCGACAGGTCGAAATCCTCGGCCAGCAGGTCGTTCAGTTCGGCCGACAGCAGCGCCTCGTCCCAGGTGCCGAGTTCCGTCAGCTTGTTGTCCGCGATCCGGTAGGCCCGGCGCTGCGCCTCGGTCAGATGGCCCAGCACGATCACCGGCGCTTCGGTCAGCCCGAGCTGCGTCGCGGCCAGCACCCGGCCATGGCCCGCGATCAGCTCGCCGTCCTCGGCGACGAGGCAGGGCACGGTCCAGCCGAACTCGGCCATGCTGGCGGCGATCTTCGCGACCTGGTCCGCGCCATGCGCCTTCGCGTTCTTCGCGTAGGGCTGGAGCTTGGCCAGCGGCCAGGTCTCGATCGCGTCCGGGGCAAAGCTCAGGGTCATGATGGTCGGTTCGCCTCAATTGGGTGGACCGCCCTGGACTCAGGACACCGGCAGCCAGCCTGGACTCCGCAAAGGGTCCAGCGGCCACCGGACGTGTCCGGTTCCAAGAGTTTGTTTTGTTGTGGTTTTCAGCAGGTCGCGGGTGGATGCCCGCCGGGGTGGCTTCCCAAAAAACCGGCCCTGTCGCTGGCGATATTGCGCGCTTCGCCCGCCCCGCATACGTTTGAGGCCAGGAAGGACCCGCAAAGTCAGTGGGTTAGCGGCTTGGATCCCAGCTGGACCCTTTGGTGGACCCCGGAAGCCAGCGGCGTAGGCCATCCCGCGCGCGCCTCTCCCGAGTATATACCTTCTCTAACCCCGAGCCGGGCTTTCTGTCCCATCGAAAACTGTCCGGCGGACACTTTCCTATTGGCTGCGGGCACTTCCGCGCCAGCAGCCAGTTCGATCACGCGGCGCTTCGACAGGTTGCGGTTGAACCGTCGCCCGTTGAGGTCCGCCAGACGATCACGCGATCCCGTATTGCCAGTGCTGGTTGGCGGCCGAGCGTTGCAGACCGACCGTCCAGCAGATGGTCTTCCACCGCTCGCCATGGGCGCGCATCCAGACAATCTTGCCGTCGACGGGGTCGAGGCAGCGCGGTCCAGGTGATCGTCTCCTCGGCATGCGGCTGATCTGCCTGCGGCGAGGGCAGCACGCGCATGGGCTTCGGCTCCTGGCCGACCTTGTCGGCGAAGCTGTGGACGATACTCGGGCCAGGCGCTGAAATAGCCCTGCGGCTTCACGGCTCGGGCAGCGCTTCAGAACGTCGGCCGCGAGCTTCCAGCCGGTCCTCGACCATGCGCCGGGGTCCAGTCAGTCATGGCGCACCTCCCGATCTCGCGGGCCGCTTGCCCGTAGAGCTTCTCGCCAAGCTGACGGACCAGTTCGCGCTCGGGCCAGGTCAGGCGGTCGTCGTCGATGGCGACGGCCAGCAGGCCCTGTTCCTTCCAGCCGTCGCGCTTGACCTCGTCAGGGTTGCGACGGTGGCCGCCGTAGCCCTTGGGCGTGAACCGCATGCCGCTCATTGCACACCTCCCCGGGTCTCCAGCGCCCAGAGCAGGATCGCGATGGCGTCGGCCTCGTTGTCGTCGGCCGGGCTGAACCCGCGCGCCCGGGCGGCGGCGATCATGGCGTCCTTGTTGGCGTTGCCCTTGCCGGTGGCGTGGCGCTTGATGGTGCCGACGGGCACGCCCTCGTAGGGCACGCCGCGCAGCTCGGCCCATGCGGTCAGCGTGGCCATGAGCCCGCCATAGACGTGGGCCGCGTCGGTGCCCGCGTGGCGGCGGACTTCCTCGAACCAGATCGCCGCGATGGGCCCGGACAGCCGGTCGAGCTCGGTCAGCCAGTTGGTGAAGCGCAGGTAGCGCATGCCGCCGCCGTCGAAGCGGCCGGGGCGGAAGGACACCGTGCCGCTGGTGATCAGCCCGTCGGCGCCATGCAGGGCCCAGCCGGTGGTCGTGCCGAGATCGAGCGCGAGCAATGTGCGGTCGGCGCGGAAGGCAGGCGGCAGATCGGGGATTGCCTCCCGCATCGGGTTGGTCAGAGTCGCTTCAGCCATCGTGGTCTCCTTTTCGGGTTGGCTGCGGGGGTGGAAGACGACGGCGGTCATGTGCTTGGCGGTACGGGCCGCCGTCGTCGGATCGGAATGTGCAGGGAGCGTCAGAGCCCGCGCGCGCGGATACCCCTCGACGTATGGGAGGAGAGGCCAAACCTGCCGGTTGGCCTCCCCATACGTAGTATGGGGGTTTTCACACTTCGTCCTCGAATCAGGTAAGAGGCTGATTTCAAATTGAGTTTCGAGGATCCGAACAGAGGAAATCGTGAGGGAGGAGTTGGGAACCAAATGGAAAAGCCTCGACTCTTCATGCGCGCAAGTCATTGATTTCATTGATTGCAGAGTTGGGAGGACATATGAGTTCCTGGCCTCACTCTTAGGAGTTCGGGCCTGAAACTGCGTCCATCATCGCGTCCCCTCCGGATAGACCCAGACGGAGGGGTTTTCGACTTGCAGGCAGACCCCGGATTGCGGGCATTTGTAGTGGCTCGGCAGGACCGGAATGATCGTCGGCCAGTGACCTCTCCGGTCTCCGGATCGACCGATTGCCGCGGCTGGGCCGAACACGCATGCCCTCGACGCAGAGATAGCCGAACCGCGACCGCACCACCGGGTAGCCGAACCCGGAGCCGTCGCCGCAGAGAACTTCACGTAGCCCTTGGTGGCCAGCACATTCAGCCGTTCGCGGATGGTGTATTTGCTGCCCAGACCGCCCTTGTTTTCGAACTTTTCGGCGAACTGCATCGTCGTATACAGGCGGCCCTCAACTGCTTCTTCGAACAAAATGCCGACAGGATGACATCGCGCTTGCGATCCCGCTCGGCATCATGCTTCGCGCCGACCTCCTGGCGCACCAGCCGCTCGTTCATCGGGTTGATCTCGACCCATTGGCCGCCGACCTTGTCGATCACCTTTGGCGGCAGCGCGGGGCCATTGCGCAGCTCGATCTCCAGCTTTCGCTGCGAGCAATCCTCGTCGGGCCGGTGCAGGATCAGGCCGGAGGTGTAGAACCCGCGCAGCGCGCTGGCGCCGGAGAGCGCGAGGAAGGGATCGTCCTTCACCTGCTGCTTGCTGAGCTTCTTGGTGTGGTGGATCAGGATGACCCCGCAGTCGGGGTCGATATGGTCGCGCAGGACCTCCACCCGTTCCTTGAGGAAGAACATCATGGCGGTGTTGTCGTTCTCGCCGCCGCCATCGGGCCCGCCGTCGAAGAGGTTGCGGATCGGGTCGACGCAGAGGATGTCGGGCGGCGCATCCGGGAACGCGGTCTGAACCGCGCGCGCCACGCGCACGCTGCCCTCGTTGTCGAGCAGCATCTTCAGCTTCGGCGTGGCGACGAAGGTGTCGCGCGCGGCGGCCAGCACCTCTGGCGGCAGGGCGATCTGCTTCAGCCGCTCGCGCAGATAGTGATACTGGATCTCGGCCTGCAGGTAGAAGATCCGCAGCGGCCGCGGCGGGGTGAAGCCGAGGAACGGCACGCCTGCGGCCATGTGCACGAGCCAGGAGATCAGCAGGTCGCTCTTGCCGACCTTGGGCGCGCCGCCCAGCACCAGCAGCCCGCCCGGCGTCAGCACGCGCGGCGCGATGATGTCCTCGGGCATGGGGCTCTGGTCGTCCAGCAGCGCGCCCAGCGTGAAGGCGGGCATCTCCTGCGGCCCCGGTGCGCCGGAATCCAGCCGGATCAGGGGCGGTCCGTATTTCTCGACATGCCGGTCCCAGAGCCGCTCGGACTCGCGCTTGAGCCGCTCGACCGGCCACTGCGGGCCGCAGCATCGCGGCGTTGTAGCCGCAGATGCCTTCCCAGCCCTCGTCCTTTGTCATCCGGCCCTCGTGGACCATGCGGATGAAATGCCCGATCGCGGCCGACGCGCCCTCGAAGCGGGACCAGTCGTCCTGCGCGCCCTCGCGCACCGGCGTGACCAGCACATCGTCCATGGCGGGCTTGTCGGGATGGGTGAACTCGGGCTGCAGCGACACGCCCGGCGCGGGCGGCATGTCGGTGACCGCCTCGATGAACTCGGCCAGATCGCGCTCGCGGTCGGCGTTCAGTTCGACGATCCGAACCTGCGTCTTGAGGCTGTTCTTGTAATAGACCGAGCCCGCCACCCGGATCGGCTGGTGCGCGGAGCGGAAATGCATGTCGCCGCCGACCTTGGCGGCAATGTCGCCGCGCAGACGGCAGACACGGCGGATGTCGTCGCCCTCGGCGGGCTCGGTCAGCGTCCACCAGACATGGGCCTTGCGCTGGCCCTCGGGCGTCACGCCACCGCTTTCCACCACCATGGTCGGCGCGCCGAGGTGGCGCTCGAGATGGGCGCGCTTGGCGGCGATGTCGCCGGTGTCGAGATCGACGACCACGGTCTGCATCTGCAGGATCTCGGCGGCCTTGGCCTGCCCGGGCGCGGCCACGGTGCCGGGGATCACGTAGACCGCCGCGCCCTCGCGCGAGGCCCATGTGGCGAAGGTCGCCATCTTCTCGGGCGCGGCCTGATCCGCCTCGATCCAGATGTTGTGCGGGCGGCCATCGATGCCCTGACCCTTGTCGATGAAACTGCGGACCGGGATCAGCCCGTCGCAGTAGCCGAAGACGACCTGCATGAACTGGGCGATCTGCTCGGGATCGGGCTCGTCGCCGAACACGTCGATCTGCGGGGCGGCGTCGTTGAAGTCGCGCCACGGATTGAAATGGACGATGTTTTCCTTGGGCGTATCTGGCGTTGTGTCGTCGCGCATGGCTGTGTCCTGGTCGGGATCTGATGGATCGGTGGGCTCGTCGGTCATGCCGCCAGGCTCCAGCACCGCTCGGCATGGGCGCAGAACCGGCATTCGAAGAAATCGCGGTTGGCGGCGATGCGGGGCAGCAGCTCGCCCGCGTCGGTGGCCTGCAGGATCCGCACGGCGCGGTCGGACATGCGCTGCGCCAGATCGGCATCGAAGGGGACGAGCTCGTGGTGCAGCTCGGCCGTGTCCTTGTTGATCGCGGTGAACAGCGCCGGTGCGGCCGAAATCCCCGGCACCGAGGGCTCCATGTAGGCCTGGTAGATCGCGATCTGGGCGGCATAGACGGGCTTGGAGACCGTGACCCCGTCCTTGACGCAGGCGCGCCAGTTCTTCGCGTTCATGGTCTTGCATTCCCAGAGCGCCGGGGTGCGCATGCCAAGCGCTGCCGGGGCATCAGCGATGATCCCGTCGACATGGCCCCGGATGCGACCGCCCGCGACGGAGAAGCCGAACTGGCCGCCATCGCGTTTTTGGGTGACCAGATCGATCCCGGCCGCGCGCAGCCAGCGGATCGCCAGATCCTCGAGCTGGTGGCCGATGGCGAAGATCCGCAGCGTCTGGCCGCCGAAATCGGCACCCTCATCCTTGGGCGCACCGGCGAACTCGAACTGCAGCGCGCGTTCGCAGGCATGCCCGAGGCGGGACGCGCCGAGATAGGTCCGGGGCGGCGTGGCCTCGCGTTCGGCGATGAGGGCGGCGTCGACCAGCGCGTTGATCCGCTCGGCCATGGAGGGGCGCGGGTTGAAATCCAGCATCAGAACGGCACCTCCGGTGTCTGGGCCCGGGCGATATCGGACATGGCCTCGCGGAAGCCCTCGACGGCCTGATCGATCAGCGCGCGCACATGTCGTTCTCGGTCAGATCGGCCAGCGGCGGTCCCAGCCGATCTCGCTCCATCTGCGGGGCGAGCGCGCGTCATGGTGGCGGTGCAGCGCCTGCGTTTCTTCTTCGGTGAAATCGACCATGGTCAAAACGCCTTTCCCGCGCTTTGCGCGTGAAAGCCGCCTGGCAGCGCATCGAGCAGAACCAGCCGATGGCCGGGGCGCGGCGCGGACGCGCGGCCGGTGCGGATCGAACCAGCCGAAAACCACGCGTGCGGGATGCCGGCAGACGGCGCAGAGCGTTCCGCGCGGATGCCAGAGGCGATCAAAGCCCGGGCAATCCGCAGGCGATGCGGACGGGGATGCGATTTGCGCGACATGGCTCATGCCGCCCTCCGTTCGGGACCAGCCACCGCATTTACGGCTGCATGGATGGCGCGCTTGTTGAAGCCGAAGGTCATCAGCGCCGAGGCGCGGTAGCGCGTCAGGCCGAAGTCGTGGCGACACTCGGGCGGCAGGTATTGCAGCTGCTTCTCGGTCGGCGGCTGGCGCAGCCAGGAGCGCGTCTTGAAGGCGCTTTCGTCGGTCTCGTGGGTGTTCAGCCAGTCATCGGCCTGCGCGAGGCAGACGGTGCGTTCGCCGACGCCCAACAAGCGTGGCCGCTCGCCCTTGGCCCCGCCGATGGCGTACCAGACGCCCTCCATCCAGAAGATGCCGCCCCAGGCGGTGAAGCCCGTGGCCATCAGCGCGTCGTCCGTGCCGAAGAGATCGACCCATGCGAAACTGGACCGTTTCAGCAGGTCGATCTCGGTCATGACGAAGCCCGAGAGCGGCGCTGAGTCCGCGCCGGTCTCGCCTTCATCCTGCAGGAAATACCTCGCCGCAGAGCGGGCATTCGGTGGCGGCGAGCGGGATCTCCGCCTCGCAGGCCGGGCAGGTCTTCGTCGGCGCCTCGCCGGTGCCGATCTTGCCGTCGAGATCGACATCCTGTTCCAGCGTGCCGTGGATCAGGCTCGACGTCCCGAAATCCAGCACGACGCAGTCGGTCTTGACGATGCCGGGGTGTTCCTCCGGATCGACGGTGCGCAGCCCGCGCCCGACCATCTGGATCATGGTGGATTTGTAGGAACTGGGCCGCAGCAGCACGACGCAGGAGGTGGGCGGATGGTCCCAGCCCTCGGTCAGCACCGCCACGTTGACGACGACGCGGATGTCCCCCGCCGCGTAGTCGGCGAGGATCGCCTTGCGGGTCTCGGCCGCCAGATCGCCATGGATCAGCGCGGCCGTGATCCCCGCGGCCTTGAACGCCTCGGTCACATGGTCCGGCGTGGGCGACGGTGGAGCAGAAGACGACCGTCTGCCGGTCGCCTGCCTTCTCGCGCCAGTGCCGGATCACCTCGTCGGTGACCGGCGCGCGGTCCATGATGTCCGCCACCTCGGTCATGTCGAAATCCGACATGGTCTTGCGGACCGAGCGCAATTCGTCCTGCACGCCCACGTCGATGACGAAGGTGCGCGGCGGCACGAGGTGGCCCGAGGCGATCAGCTCGCCCAGCCGCACCTGGTCGGCGACATTGTCGAAGACCTCGCGCAGACCCTTGCGGTCGCCCCGGGTCGGCGTTGCCGTCACCCCGAACACCCTCGCGTCGGGATTGGCGTCGCGCACCCGGTCGATGATCCGGCGGTAGCTGTCCGCCACCGCGTGATGCGCCTCGTCGATCACCAGCAGATCGAGGCGCGGCATGTCGGCCAGGTTCGAGGCCCGCGCCAGCGTCGGCACCATGGCGAAGGCGACCTGGCCGCTCCAGGATTTCTCCGGTGGCGTCGATCACCGAGGTGGACGCCTCCGGCACCACGCGCTGGAACTTGGCGCGGTTCTGCGCCGTGAGCTCGTCGCGATGCGCCAGAACACAGGCCTTGGCACCGTCGCCGATCATCTCGCCGGTGACCGCCGAGAGCATGATGGTCTTGCCCGCGCCGGTGGGTGCCACGCCCAGCGTGTTGCCGCGGGAGGCGAGCGCAGCAACACTGCGCTCGACAAAGGTTTTCTGGCGGGGGCGAAGGCGCATGGCCGATCCCCCCTTACTGCGCCCAGCTCGGCCGACCCGGCGAACCCGGGGGCGGACGCGGGCTGGCTGGGCTGATGTGCCGGTGCCGCAGGGGCCGTCTGCTGCGGGACATGCCCGGCTGCACCCTGTCCGCCGAACTGCAGCGCCGCAGTCCCCATGACCTGCGCATAGTCGCGATGGTCGGGCGTGACCGCGCTGCGGATCTCGTTCTTGTCGTCACCGCTGGCATCGGTGCCGATGTCGATGCGGGCGATGAACTCGATCCCGTCGAGATCGGCAAAGCCGCTGATGCGCCGCGCCGCCTGCGCCTCCGCCGACATGTCCTTGTCGGAAATCCCGCGCGCCGAGTTCAGCATGCCGCGCACGAGGCTGCGGCCCATGTTGGTCCAGTCCGGCCCCTTGGGGCTGTAGAGCCCGATCAGCGTGAAGATCTTGCGGCGGGCATATTGGCCCTCGGTCACGGTGAACTCGCCGTTGAGATAGACCGCGCCGGTCGAGCCGCGCGTGGCATAGCCGCCGGTCCAGCCCTGCGAGGCGTCGTCGAAGCCGCCGGGGCGGATGGTCAGGCGCACCTTGGCCAGCGTGCCCTTGGGGATGAGGTTGGTGTTGCTCTGCGCGTCGTTGAAATCGTTCCAGGAACCCATGGGGAACCTCCTTCTCTGATCAGGATTGCGGTTGGGATTGGTCGGCGGCCGCCGGATCGACGGGCGGCGGGGTATAGGTCAGGCGATCCGTCGCCGGGGCTGCGGGCGTCCGGATCTTCGCCATCAGGCGGCCGAGATGGGGTTCTTCGACTTGGTCCAGGCGGCCGGAGCGGTCCTTGGCCGGAAAGCCCCAGGGGTTGATCGTCTGGCAGACGAAGGCGCGATACGGATCGCCGCCGTCGGCCTTCAGCTCCGCCATGGTGATCACCTCATCGACGATCCCCGGCAGCTCCAGCCCGGTCTTCGAGCCGTCGATCTGCGGCTGGAAGACCTTGCGATTGAAGTCGTCGAGCTTCTCGTCGAGGATCCCGACGAACCAGACATTCTTGGCCCGCGTGTGCTGCAGATGGGTGAGCCAGCCGATCATCTCGCGGCCGTGCAGCCCGTAGGCGCCGCGCACATCCGGCTTGCCGGTCTTCTCCGACAGCGCCTCGGGCTGGCCCTTGCACCACCCGAAGCACAGCCGCCCGGCGACGGTGATCGAGTCGACGAAGATGGTGTCGTAGCGGTCGAGTGCTGCCGGATCGCCGAAGCGGTCGCAGACCGCCTTGTAATGGGCCGGGCTGTAGGGCTGCTCCTCGCGCAGCGCCGGGTTGGTCCCGCCGATGAACACCGCGAAATCCCGGCATTCCGTCCAGGTCCGCGGCCGGATGCTGTCGCCCGCCCAGCCCTCGATGGCGAGATCGCCCGCTTCGAGATC
The DNA here is from genome assembly GCA_942491115.1 of uncultured Desulfobacteraceae bacterium. Lineage (GTDB taxonomy): Bacteria > Desulfobacterota > Desulfobacteria > Desulfobacterales > UBA5852 > CALNZV01. The sequence continues at coordinate 1,070,589 of CALNZV010000007.1, read as the reverse complement.
CATGAACAGCGTGCGGTCGGGATCGAGGGTCCAGAGCAGCGAAGTTTTCCCAATGCCGGATTTGCCGAAGATGCAGCCCTTGATGCCGCGCGGCTCGGCCAGCCGCTGGTCGGCGCTGATGATGGGGAGGCTCACTGGTCAGCCCCCTGCGCGAGGATCTCGACCTTCAGCGTGCCGGGCCGGACGGTGCGCGCGGGCTCGAAACCCTGCCGGATGGCCTCGGGCCAGGCGGCGTATTTGCGCTCCGGCACCTTGTAGGCGAGATCGACATATTCGGCCGGATCGTCCCCGGCATCGCGGATCCGCGCGACCATGTCGGCCAGCCGGTCCTGATCCCAATCCACCCGCTTCGGCAGATCGGCGACCACGGTGAAATCGCCATCGTCGAAGCGGACCGTGCCGGTGTCCTTGCCTGCAACCTGGCGTTCCTCGGCGGCCCGGGTGGCGTAGCGGACGGCCAGTCCGGCATCGAAGCGGGTCTTGGCGGCCTTGTCGCGCTTCAGACGCTCGTCGATCTCGCGCTGCAGGATCGCCAGCAACTCGACCGGCAGCGCCGCGATCTCGGCGGCGCTGAGGGATGGCAGATCGTCGGGCGTGGGGGTGTTCTCGGGGAATGGCATGAAATGGTCTCCGTGATCGGTGAAAAAGGATTGGAATGCGGGCATCACGCGGCCTCCTGTTCGGCGAGCAGCAGCTCGGACAGCGAGACGGCAGCGGCTTTGGGCTTGGGCCGGGCGACGGCGATGTAGGCGAACTGATCCGGGCCCACGCGCTCCTGCACGAGATGCACGAGACCAAGTTCAGCGGCCCAGAAGGCCCGCGATCCAAGCCTGCTCAACTCGGCCCGCGCCGCATCCGACAGCCCTGAAAACACAGGGAAGATGTCGAGCACCAGAAAGCCGCGATGGTATTCCAGCCGGTCGCCGGGAACGGCCTGCGCCACCCAGGCGCAGAACTCGATCTCGGAAAGCGGTCGGCTGGCGCGAACCGTGATAAAGGGTGTGGTTCCCATGAACATGATCTCCTCCTTTCGCCTCTACTCAGGCCGCCGCGACATCGTCCCAGGAGGGACCGATGCCGTAAGCGGTGAGGACGTGGCGGAGATCGGCAAGACGGCGGTAAAGCCCGGACCGGCTGCCGAAGCCTTCGGAGACGAGCGCCGAAATCGGGCGATGCGCCAGCGCTGCGCAGAGGCGACGATCCCCGAGCGGCAACCGTGAAATTGCGGTTTGCACGGCCTGATGCTGTTCAGTGGAGGCATGTGCGCTAGTCGGCTGGCCATGCCAGGCCGACAGGCCCTCATCCTCACCAATGGTCTCGGCAAGCGGACGCTGGTCGTCCCCGCCGGAGGGGGCATCGAGCGACAGCAGCCCGCCACCCTGCGCCCTGCGTTCACGCATGATCCGGATCGCGATCCGTGAGGATTGATTGCGGAGGACCAGACCTGCGAATGCGCCGAGGCTGCCGAGTGCCGGATCAAAAGCTGGCAAGCGGCGCAGAAGATCGATCAGAAGATCCTGACCCAGATCCTCGCGATCGCAGGCGGGCAATCCCAGCCGCCGCCGCAGCCGCCGGGCCGCGGTGTCGGCCTCGGAGATGATGGTTTCAATGTCGTCGGGGGAGAGTTTGATCTGCATCGCTGTGCGCCTCGGTCATCGTTTCTGATGAGCCCAAGGTGCCGGATGTGGTCGGCGCGCAGGTGGGAACGGGGTGGGAATAAGGTGGAGGTTCAGGTGGGACCAGCCGCGTGAAATGCCAATCGCGGGTGGAAGGTCAGGAACGCCTCTTCATACCGTGCTCGGCTCCGAGCCGATACATTAGGCAGAACTGATGGGACGGTAGAAGAGATAGCAGCCATTAACGCAGGATCATTGACGCCGACGCCGTCGGACAGGATCGCCTTGACAGTTCTGCCAGGGATCGCCGGCCAGGATCCGTCACTCGACGGAGAGCGGGAACTACCTCGGCCTGGATTCAGCCCTACGTCTGAACCTGTGGCCGGTGCAGATGGGACTTCCTGATACCTCCGCCGCGACGCGAACGCAAATTGACGCGGGCACCGGCACCGATGCCCAGCCTGCCATACTGCGCTACCCCTCTCGGCCTCGAAACGGTCGCATTCTTCCTCCCGCAAAGCTCGGCTTGTCCGAGGAGCTCGATGCCCAACGGGGCAGGAGTTGAAGAATGGGGCTACAAATCCCGTCGGCATGTTTTTCGTGATTGGAAACCACCGAAGTCGTATCGTTGATCTCGCCACAGCGAAATGACCAAGTGTCGAGGACGCCGGACTGTCGACGGCACTCGAGGTCGACCAAACCGGCGCTCGGACTCTTGTGCAGGAAGTTAGGATCGCTGGTTTCGCCCGGAAGAGTGGCTGTTGGCTGAAGTTGTGCGATCTTGAGCGCGATGTTAACCGAAAGCCCGTTAAGATTGAGATGCGTGCAGAGCATCTACGCGACTACCTAGCCGCGCGCGGTATGGCGCTGTATTGCTCAAGCTATCATGAGCGCGTGATGGTGAGCTCCGTCAGACCGCCGTTGCCTTGGGCGGAAGGCCACTTTGAAGATGCAACCGGCTACGATTCGCGCGAAGGCATTATAAAGAAGGCAAAAGAGAGATAAAATCGAAAAAAAACTCACCCTAACGATCATTTTTTGGTCGCAGAGAGGCGCTCTATGGCGGACTGGGGAATGGGTGGTATGGTCAGCAAGGCACATAGCACACGGGGGTCCGTGGCGACGCAGATCCGCATATTTCGCTAAAAGCTTCGCAGCTAGCGACCAATGACGGTACTTCAGAGAAATGCCTGCTATCGCCCTAGGCAAGTCGATCGACTGGCTTTACTTCGCGCCGACTGTTTGTGTTGCGCGCTCGCTGCGCCATCGTGGCGCACAGCTGGGCTGCGTTCTCCCTACTAATGAAACCGGGTGGAAATGCTCGGCGCGATCTAAGTACGGTGTCCACTTCGGGCTAAACACGCTCGGCTTGATTACAGTGCTTGCGAAGGATATCGGCAAACTTGCTCCTTGGGAACAGCGCATCTGGGCGGCCCATAATGTAACGCCCGAAGGCGGCGTCTCCGCCGAATTGTTCGCCGCACAGATGGAAGTCAAACTAGCTTCGACAATCGCGCCCGAGGCCCAGCTTGGGAGACGCGATGACCCTCACCGATGCGACTTTTACGAAGTACGGCATACCCTTTGCGACGACCACGAGACAGTGAAAAACCATCCATCTCTGCGGCGAGAAACGCATCGCTTTCAGGCGGCCGAGGCCGATGGTTTATTGGAACTAGCAAAAGAACTGACCCGCCTGTTTGCTGAACGCGTTGATGTTGATGCGATCCTCGCTATCGTGCCCCTCTTTGCCAAGGGGGAAAACTGAGAAGAAGCATCCGGGATTCGCTTAAGGCGCTGGAGCAAAGCTTGGTGGCACATCACAGCTCCTGGCTGACGCTAAGAAAATAATGGCTCCGTTGTTCGGCATTATGGATCTCAGGATACGCCGACGCCCATTTAGGGATCGAGCAATGTCGCGAAAGCGGGTCTGGCCCCAAAGCGCCAGAGTTGATAACGAAGTCGTCGGCCGCAACCCAAGGGTGCCAAATGATCGATAGCTTTGTCGCCACACTGGCAGCCATCACCGGCGCACTTTCATAGAGGATGGATGCTGTTTCCCCAAGCTCTAGGGATTGATAAACTGGTTTATCGGGGAAATGCCGCACCTCAAGTCAAACTACTACTTTTCTCAAAGCGGCTATTATGCACAACGACCGCATCCAAGCGACTTAAGGCTTTTGGCTGGGAAATGTGGCATTGCATATGGCAATTGCAGCTTCGCAATGGTCCGGATCCACGCATTGCCTGCCGCTCGGGGCTGCCCGTAAACAGATGGACGCCGGGTGGACAAGACTGAAGAAAACGAAAGGGACTTGGCTCTGCGGACTTCAAAAAAAAAATTGAAAGCAGCGTGTCAAGCCTTAAAAAATGTCAACCGCTATATCCGCAGCGACGACTCCAAGCTGGTAGCCCCGGTTGCGCACTGTCACGATCAGGGCCTTGCTCTCGGCATCGGTGAATCCCGCAGCCTTGAACGCGTCGCGCAGCTCGCGGATCAGATCCTTGGCCTCGCGCGCAGTCGTGCCTTCGACATGGGACCCGGAGGCAACCTGATCGCTCGACAGCGCCTTCTCGAGCAGGCGTTCGAACACGGGGAAGATCTGACGCGACAGAATGACGGAGCGACCGTCCCACTGAACCTCGGCTGTTGCCTTCCGCACGCGAAGCACGTGCGCCAGAGGGATCGGCGCCAGAGCCGCGATGTCTATTGTGCCGCCGAGGCCATTTGTGGCGGGCGTCAGCACCTCGAGGATTTCGACGAGATGAAAGCCCGCATCCTGGTGTCGCCGGGCAATCTCCGCTGGCAACTGCGGCGCGAGGATCGTGACGTCCGGGCCCTGCGCCGCCTGGCGCAACGATGCGATGATGCCGTCGCCGGTCAGGGCTGCAGGCTCCAGCGCAAGAAACACTGCGCGCCCCGATGGCGTGTCGCCGAGCCGCCAGACCTTCTCCGCGGAGCGTTTCGGGGCCGCGCCGAACCCTGCCGCCGCTCCGATTGCCGACGCCAGCGCCTCACCGCCAATGCGAAACACGCGCAGTTCGTCCTCGGTGAGATCGATGTCCTGTCGGCGATCGAGCGGGCACTCAGCCCGAAATCCATCGCCCGATTTTCCGGATCGGCCGACAGGGGAGTCCGCATTCGCAGGCGTCGCAGACGTCCCAATCGGAGAGCGGCGCCTGTTCGACGAGGACACGTTTCGCCAGCAGCCGGTCGAAGACCGGACCGAAGAACGGCGCGGCAAGCTCGCCGGGCAGGATTGCGTCGTCGCCAGCCTCACTCAGCCGCGTCAACAACCTCAAAATCGTCTCGGTCATTCGTCAGCCCGTTTCGTTCGATCAAGGTCATCACCCGCGCCTCATGCTGGGTGCGCCGGAACTGCACGACGCCGGGCGGGCGCAGTTTGACGGTCACCTGCGGTTGGCGCTTTCCATCGCCCTTGAACAGGATCCGGAACACGATTTCGCCAAGACGCCATGATCCGGCGAACGACACCGGCGTGCTCCCAAATGCTGAAGCGCATCGCCGCCAAGATCGCGCGACCGCAGCGTGCGCGCTACGCGCGGATACCCCCTTCTTGCCAGGCGCCATCAGATCTGCCGCCGCCTCAATGATCAGGACGCGGTCAATGACGGGATCGTAGGCATGATCAAAGGCGAAATCCGGGCCCGCGAGTTCAACCGGGCGCAGCGTGTATGTGTGTGCATCATCACCGTCGAAAAGCCGGGCCTGTCCAGGATGATCGAGGCGAAGAGTTCGGCGATCTCGGCTGGTGGGCCTTCCTGATCCGGGCCAGTCGGAGCATCCGGTGTTCTCGGAATAGCGCAGCACGGCATGGGCAATCTGCCGAACGCTGATAACGCGCTCCTGAAGGCCTTCGACGACCGGCATGGTCGAGACCATGGAGCCGTGACTGACCACGAGGTTGATCTCGTCGCCATCGGCGTAATCGCCGACCCGGCAGTAATCTCCCAGGAACGCGTCGCGGAACAGCGCGGCAACGGCCGTCCGGAACGCCTCGACCTTCTCTTGCGTCAGATCGATCGTGGCACCCCGTTCCCGCCCGGCGTATTCGTGCAGGCGATCAGCCGCGAGCATCGCCATGTGATCGGCGGCGGCGTCGAACAGGTCGGGATGTTCAAGAAACACGCGGACCGCAATGTGTTTTGGATCATGTTCCTTGTTGGGTGCATCCTCATCACCGGTCTTCATGTCCGGAAACAGATCGATGCCCTGACGGTCGGCCTGGGTCTGGATGACTTCGAGGCCACGCCTGTCGCCCAGCTCGGCAATCCGGTGGAGATCGGCTCGCAGACCTTCCGGATAATGCTGTCCTCGGCACCCGTCAGGAGGTTGTCCAGCGCCTCGCGCGCCGCATCTTCTTCCTGATCAAGCAGATCGACGGAGAAATCGTTGAACTTGCCCTCGTGACGGGCCAGCAATGCCTTCATCAGGACCAGATCAATTGTCTTGATGAACCGGGGGTTCACGAACTTTTTCAAATTGCCGGCCATCGCGAATCCCCTTTTCCATGAAATGAATGTTCATAATATGTTCTCGCCCATAGGGCCGCAACCGTCGGGCGAACAGTTGGGACGGATTCTGAGGCCGATGAAGTAGAGCCAAGGGAGACAACCGACCCGAGGCCCGCATGAAACGACCCAATCCACTCCCACCCAACCAGATGACCCCAGCGGAACGCCGCGCCGACCTATGCGGGCTGCTGGCTCTCGGGCTGGTTCGCCTGCGGATGCGCGATCGGGCGGAAGTATCTGACGATAATGGAGAAAGTTGCCTACACTATCCGGCCGACGAATGGCGTCATGCAACTCCAACTCACCGGAGAAACGCATGACCAAACAAGATCCCATTCCCGCCCGCCTGGCCGCGCTCAAGACCACGTCGACGCCAGACCTGAAGCAACAATGGCGCGACCTGTTCGACAGCGAGCCGCCGCCGTTCAATCGTCGCTACCTCGAGAGCCGCCTGGCCTACCGCATCCAGGAACTGGCCTATGGCGGGCTGAAGCCGGAAACGGTGAAGCGGCTGGAAGCCCTCGGCGAACAGCTGGACGGCGGCGACCGCAAGAAGAGCCGCATCCGCGCTGACCTGAAACCCATCGTCGGCACACGGCTGATCCGTGAATGGCAGGGCGTCGAACATCTCGTCACCGTCACCGCCGACGGTTTCGACTGGCAGGGTCGCCCTTACAAATCGCTGTCGGCCATTGCCCGCGCCATCACCGGCACGCGCTGGAACGGCTGGGTGTTCTTCGGCCTGAAAAACCACCGGAGGGGCGCATGACCAAACCGATCGTCAGAAAACTGCGCTGCGCCGTCTACACCCGCAAATCCTCCGAGGAAGGGCTGGAGCAGGAGTTCAACAGCCTCCACGCCCAGCGGGAGGCCTGCGAGGCCTACATCGCCAGCCAGCGGTCCGAGGGCTGGGTGCTGGTCCGCGATCAATATGATGATGGCGGCATCTCCGGCGGCACGCTGGAACGCCCCGGCCTGAAACGGCTGCTGGCCGATGTCGAGGATGGCTTGGTCGACGTGGTCGTCGTGTACAAGATCGACCGCCTGTCGCGCTCGCTGATGGATTTTTCCAAGCTGGTCGAGGTGTTTGACCGGAACGGCGTCACCTTCGTATCCGTCACCCAGTCGTTCAACACCACCACGTCCATGGGGCGGCTGACGCTGAACATCCTGCTGTCTTCGCCCAGTTCGAGCGCGAGGTGACGGCCGAACGCATCCGCGACAAGGTCCGCGCCAGCCGGATGAAGGGCATGTGGATGGGCGGCGTGCCCCCGCTGGGCTACGAGGTGAAGGACCGAAAGCTGATCATCAAGGAGGCCGATGCCGCCAATGTCCGCTGGATCTTCGCCCGCTTCATCGAGATCGGCTCGGGCACGGAACTGGCGCGGGAACTGGCGGCGCGCGGCATCCAGACCAGCCGTGGCAACCGGATCGACAAGAAGTACCTGTATCGCCTGCTGAACAACCGCGCCTACATCGGCGAGGCCGTCCACAAGGGCGACAGCTATCCCGGCGAGCACGACGCCATCATCGACCGCGCGGTCTGGGACAAGGTCCACGCCATCCTGACCGAAAGCCCCCGCAAGCGCGCCGCGCGCACCCGCGCCGACACGCCCGCGCTGCTGAAAGGGCTGCTCTACGGCCCCGACGGGGCGGCCTTCTCGCCGACCCACACGCGCAAGGGCGGCAAGCTCTACCGATACTATGTCAGCCAGACGGTTTTGAAGCATGGTGCCGGATCATGCCCGGTTGGCCGGGTTCCAGCGGGCGAAATCGAAACCGCCGTCATCGACCAGCTCCGCGCCGTGTTCCGCCAACCCGAAATCGTGGCGGGCACATGGAAAGCGGCACGCGCACAGGACGGCGAGATCACCGAGGCCGATGCCCGCGACGCACTGACCCGCCTTGATCCGCTCTGGGACGAACTCTTCCCCGCCGAGCAGGCGCGCATCGCGGCGCTGCTGGTCGAGCGGATCGACATCGGCACCGATGGCCTGAATGTTCGCCTCCGGATGGACGGTCTGACCGGGCTGGCGCGCGAAATGATGGCTGATCTCGGAACGGCGGCATGACCCGCGCGAAGCCAGTGCCGGAAACGGTGACAGTGCACATCCCGTTCCGCCTCGTGAAGCGCGGCGGCCGCAAGGAGATGCAGCTGCCGGACGGGGCATCCAGCCAGCCCAAGATGGACAACACGTTGGTCAAGGCGATGGCACGGGCGTTTCGCTGGCAAAGGATGCTTGAAGACGGCGCTTTTGCGACAATTTCGGAACTGGCTGAGCATGAGGGAATCGCGGCATCGTATCTCAGCAGAACACTGCGGTTGGCGCAGCTTGCACCAGACATCGTCGAGGTAATTCTAAGTGGTCGTCAGCCTGCCGGTCTCACTTTGGAGGCGCTTCGCAAGCCGCTACCATCTGAATGGGGCCGTCAAGGAAGCCACTTGGCAGTCCTCTGCCGCCCCCAGAAACATAGGCCAAACTGCGCGATCCAGGGGATTCATTGAAAAGATCTGGGCATGTTAGGGTTCAAAAAAAGGATACAGGCATGAGCATTCTATTCACAGTCGGTTAGCCTAGACAAAACGTCTCGTGAGCGCGTGAAGCAGGCCAGCCGCGACCTCCTAGCCTCTATCAAGGTGCGCTTGGCCGAACTCGATCGCTTCTGGGAGAAGGAGCAGACCAAGGCCGATGTTGAGGTCTTCATCCTGGACGAGGTATTCGCAAGCCTTCCATCACCGCCGTTCACACCCGATGAAAAAGGCACTTTTGTGGATGCCGCTCGGTTTGCAAGGAATTTCTGATCGTCTGGACATGTGATCGAGTGCGTACTTTTGTCAGGCCTGTTCGTGCGGCTGACATGGCGCCGCTGGCCGGGATGGTGATGCGCGGACCGGGGCCAAATCTCCAACAGCGAGCTCGAGGCTCGGAGAAGGTTTCTGGTTTGCCCGACCCGGATCATGTCGATCATTTGCCCATTCGGATCATGCCTTCCTCACAACTCGGTGGCCCGGAGTGCCCGTTCGACGCCGGATCAGGCGCCGATCAGCACCGGGCCGCGATAGCTTTCACCGCGCGTCAGCATCGCCCAGATGCCGCGCGCCATCTTGTTCGCCAGCGCGACCGCCACGACCGGGATCGGCTTGCGCTCCAGCATCCGCGCCAGCCACGACCCCTTCGGCGCCCCACGGCGCGAGGCCCAGCGGATCACGGCGGTCGCCCCGATGACCAGCAATCGCCGGATATCGCGTTGCCCCATCTTCGAGGTCTTCCCCAGCTTCTGCTTGCCGCCGGTGGAATGCTGCCGCGGCACCAGGCCGAGCCAGGCGGCGAAGTCTCGCCCGCGACGGAACTGCTCCATCGGCGGCGCGAAGGTCTCGACCGCGAGCGCGGTGATCGGGCCGACACCCGGCATCGTCTGCAGCTGCCGCGGCATTTCCGCTTCGTTCGACATCGCCGCGATCCTGGCTTTCAGCGCATTGATCCGGTCGGTCAGGTGCGCGATCTGCTCGAGGAGCATCCGGCAGATGTCGCGGGCGAGATCAGGAATGCCGGCTTCAGGATCTTCGACGACCCGTTCCAGGCGAGGCAGATAGCCGATCCCCACGGGGGCGACATGACCGAACTCGTAGAGATGAGATCGGAGGGCATTCACGGCTTCGGTGCGCTGCTTCACGAGCTGCTCGCGCGTCCGGAACGCGACCGCCCGGGCCTGCTGTTCTGCGGATTTCGGTTCCACAAACCGCATTGTCGGCCGCAGCGCCGCCTCGACGATCGCCTCGGCGTCGGCGGCGTCATTCTTCTGCCGCTTGATGAACGGCTTGACGTAGTGCGGCGCGATCAGCCGGACCTCATGACCGTGCCGTGCCATTTCCCGCGCCCAGTGATGCGCGCTGGCGCAGGCCTCCATCGCCACGAGGCACGGCGGCTGCTCCGCCATGAACCGCGCGAACTGCGGCCGCGACAGCTTCTTGCGGAACAGCACCGACCCGTCCGCCGCCGCGCCGTGCACCAGCCATGCACCAAGGAACACCAGACATGTCGATCCACCATACATTCACTCTTCTTCTGACCGCCCCGGTCGCGCTGCTTCTCACGTCGCTCGGAGCGAGCGCCCAGGAGGCAGATCAGCAAACCAGCTGGCCCGTGAGCGCTGCTGTCCAGTCGGAGGCAGGGCAACAAATACCCGCCGGGGCCTATGGGGTTGCCTACATTGATGCCCCTCGCGTGGCGACGCTGCTACAGCTGAGGGGGGTCACGGGACGCGGCACCGCAGTCTTGAAGAGCGATGACAGCCACGATTGCCTGACCGTCCCGATCCGTTTCGTCGCAGGCGATTTCGGAGGCGAAGGCATCTCCACCAATGAAACACATCCAATTCGTCTGATCCTCCAATCCGCGCGGGTCGCCAGAGCGCTGGCGGCAGGCGATGACGTGGTCAGCGATATGTATCGCATCAGCGCCCAGCTGGATGACCCTGAGGCGGACATCATCATTCAGACAGGATTGAGTGAAAGTCATGGGTTCGTTCTCAATCCGGGAAGCTCCATCGTAGCCGACATCTTCGGCGCAACGACAGGCCGGACCGCGTGCTCTGAGCTTCGGGCTCAGGGCTCATGACCAGAAGATGACAGCCCCGGCGATGCACATGTGCTTATGAAAGCGTGTGTGCATCGGTCGAAGCTGGTGGCGATACATCGCCAGTCCTTGAGGCGGTCGAACATGCGCTCGACCTTTTTGCGCGGCTTGTGCCATTTCGTCCCGTCCTCGACCGGTATGTTGCGGTCTTTGCGCCCGCCGATCGAGGCTTTGATGCCGAGATCGTTCAGTGCTTCGCGGAACGCGGGGCGAACATGACCTCGGTCCGCGATCATCATCATGCTGCTTTCCGGCTTCGTCGCTGAACCGCCCTTGGGCGAGGAAGGGATGATCGTTTAACGAAGTGAAAAGGACCCGCTATGCGCGCTCAATCTGCCCCCTTCTTTGTCCCATTTTTCGTTTGGTTGTGTCTTGGAAGTCTCGGCCTGGTAGCGCTTGCCTTCGGCCAGGACATCAACGCGCTGCGTGAACTCGGTGTCTTCCCTGATGTGTCTGACCACGTTTTGCGTGCGCTGATCGTCGTGCAGCCATTTATCCTTCTGGTCGCTGGGGTCGGAGCAGGCGTGGCCTTCGGGGAAGGTGTTGGGCTTCGGTCCTGGGTAACCGCGCGGTTGCGGGGCGACCCGCCGCCTTTGATGCAAGTGTCGGGACTGGCGCACGCCGCGCTTGTCGGCTTCGGCACAGGTGCGGTTGTCGTCGTGCTCGACAGATTGTTTGCGCCCTGGATCGGGCTCCCCTCGGTCGCGAGCCTTCCGGACATAGGCACGGCGATCATGGCGATCAGCTACGGTGGAATTACCGAAGAGCTTACGCTGCGATACGGCCTGATGACGTTTCTTGTCTGGGTCGGCGCAAAAGTATGGACGACGCTCCCGCCCGGGCTCTACTTCGGCGCCTTGCTCGTTTCGGCGGTCCTTTTCGGAGCCGGTCACCTGCCAGCGATGGCGGCGCTCATCCCACTGACACCGGTTGTGATTTTGCGCACTGTCGGGCTCAATGCCCTGCTTGGCTTGGCTTTTGGCTGGCTGTTCTGGCGGCGTGGCCTCGAACACGCGATGGTTGCCCATATTGCCACCCACCTTGCATTTTGGGCGCTTGCCGTCGCGCTGTAGGCTCGCCACGACCATTTCCATCGTTGCGCCCCGTCAGGTGGTCGCCGTTTCGGCGCGAAATTGTGAAGGAGTCTTCCCGGTCACCCGGCGAAATTCGGTATTGAAACTCGATTTGCTGACAAAGCCCGCTTCAAACATCACTTCCGTGATGGACAACTCGGTCTTGCGCAGGGCCTCTTGCGCGTGGCGTATGCGAAAGCCGTTGATATAGCGAGAAAAATTCTCGCTCGTCGTTCTGTTTATGGCGTTGGAGACATCCCGCACAGGTACCGACAACCGCCGCGCGACCCGCGCAAGCGTCAGGTTGCTGTCCGTGTAGAGGTGCGTGTCGTTCATCAGCGCATCAAGCACAGCCCGTGTCGCGCGATCGATGTCGGTCGGCCCTTCGACTTTGGTTGCCTCGCCCTTTGTGACCTGAAGCAACATCGGTGCACCGACCAGAGCGACGACAAAAACGAATGCTGTGAAAACACCTGACACCCCGGTCAGAAATGTCAGGATATAGGCATCGCCTGCGAACAGGCTGGCGGCCACAATCGAAAGATCCGTGGCCACCATCATGCCAAGCAGGACAATGGTGGCTTTGATCGCGGAGCGCACGATTATCAAGGCGTGCGGCGCGACATGGACGAAGTCATCTGGTTGGCGGCGCAGAAGGCGGGCAATCGAAACCAGGTAGATGCTGTTGATCCCAAGAACAAACACATCTGCCGAGACCGGGAGGTTTGCCAGTATTGCCAATTGCGCGACGGCGACTGGCGCCGCACTCAAAAGGAGCCTCTTGCGCCAGTTCAACCCCAGGTCTTGGGTCAGAGCCGAGAAGCCGAGATAGGCCGAAGGTGCGACCATCACGGCCACCAACGGCTGGAGCCAAGCGGCCCAGGGCACGTCAAATGAAAGTCGGAGCCCGAGCAGCAGGCCGATGCTCGCCAAGGTCAGAAGAAAAACGCACAGAAAAAGGCGCGCTTGAAAGGGCATGCGGGTATCCTGCGCCAATGCAAACGCTGCGATTGTCGTCAGAACACTTACGAGCCAAACGAGGGGCAAAGTGATCATTGGTCTTCCTGCTGGCCAAACAAAAGCCTGGTCGTCGCTATACCACCGCTTCTTCGACTAATCATGTTGGATCAACAACAGTTCAGGTCTCCTTGCGGCGGGCACCGTTGATGGAAGGCACTGATGATCAGCGCCTCCCAAGTGATTATCAGGAACCGGGCATAGCCATCTTGAAGGTTTCGTCGCCGCTGGCGTCGAACACGCCTTCGCCGGTAACCACAAAGCCGTATCGCTCATAGAACGGCAGACCGATTTTGTTGTCTTTGAAAACCTCGACGGTCAGCGGACCTTTGATGGCGACAATATGGTCTACCATTTGACGCCCCAGGCCTTTGCCTTGTTCAGAGGGGTCGAGGAACAAGCCTCCAATTTCCGTGCCGATCATTGCAATAAAACCGACCGGCGTGCCATCGTTTTCCAAAACCCATGTTTCGGCGTTTGGCAGATAGATGTTAACCGTGTCTCTGCGCACCTGGTCCCTGACTTCATCCGACAAGAAGGGGTGCGCGAGTGGTTCTGCTTTATCCCAGATTGTGATCAACGCATCGGTATCGTCGGTTTTGTATTCACGCATCATCTTCTTACTTCCTATTCTTCCGCTGGATCGCGTTGATCATCTTATGTAGAGATTTATCGGCTGTTTTGCGTTCGGCCAACGTGGACGCGTTAAAGCGTTCCTCCGCTGCCAGCTTGTTCCATCGCGCAAGTCGGTCAGGATCAATCTCGCCGCGCGCCAATGCACCTTGGATGGCGCAACCAGGTTCGCTGTCATGTCTGCAATCGCTGAAACGACATTGGCCCGCCAAGGCAACGATGTCAGCAAACACATCTGCAATTCCGGCCTCGACATCGGTGAGTTGAAGCTCTCTCATGCCGGGCGTGTCCAGCACCGCGCAGCCATCGGCTGTGAAGTGCAATTGCCGCCGCGTCGTCGTGTGGCGACCCTTGCTGTCATCTTCGCGAATGGCAGCCGTATCGGCCACACCATCTCGAAAGAGAGCATTGACCAGTGTCGATTTCCCGACACCAGACGACCCCAGAAAGGCAACCGTTTGGCCCGGCTTGCACCATGGAGCCAACTTGGCAATTGGTTCTTCACTCAAGGCATTGAGCACTTCGACCAGAACGCGGTTTGAAATGGCGCTTGCCGCTTTTACGTAGGCTTCTGGATCTTCGCAAAGGTCTGCCTTGGTCAGCAAGATCACAGGCGTTACCTCCGCCTCGAACGCCAACGCCACATAGCGCTCGAGCCGCGCGATGTTGAAATCCTTGTTGCAGGACGACACGATAAAGACCGTATCCACGTTGGCAGCAATCAGCTGCCGCTTACGGTCAGAGCCCGGCGCACGACGCTCGAAAACGCTCCTGCGTTCCAAAACCTTACTATTGGAGGGCTTTTGCGGATCATAGAGCAGCCAGTCGCCGACTGTCGCATTCGGCCCCGGCGGGATGAGGGTATCAAGATTTTCACCCAGCACCCGCAAGCCAGTTCTGTGAACTTCAACCACACGAACCGGTGGTGCATCAACGGCCGCATCAACATCGGTTTGTTGGCTGAAGAAGGGTTTCCAGCCAAGTCTTTCCAAAGGGGAAGGCTCGCGTTTTGGGATCTTGCTCGAACCCGAAGGCAGCAAGAATTTGGAATAGTCCCGTATCATTTTTGGGATCTTTCATGTTCGGAGAGCGGAACAAGTCCGCGTCGAAATATCGAAATTGACCAGACAAAACTAAGCTCTTCGCCCGCAGCAGTAACGCAGCGACGTTGGTTTCGCTTTAGCTTTGCTTCGGGAGGGCGCTTTGCCTCCCCGCATTATCGGGTCATAAAATCTCCATGAACATGCTGCTCGTCTAAGGGAGTACGGTGATTTTTGCAAGACTTTCAGTAGCGCGGATGGCGAGAGCGGAGCGTTGATCTCGTTGCGGCATCAAACACTGGGGCGTTGATGTTGATTTTTCCTCTACCTCCCGTCTTTGTTTCGTAAGGAATGCAGCGCCGGATGCTGCGGGGCGGTTGGGCGAAGCGTGCCAATCGACTGAGGCCATGTTTGACGTGTGAAAGACGGATTTGCTCATCCGATGGCCTCTGTCAGCGGGCGCTTTTTCCGTGGCCGTCTCCAAAAAGGTGAAGGTCCACGACCGGAGCAAGATGTTCCACGAGGTCTTCCCGTGACATGGCCGCGACCGGCGGGATGGCCAGGATGTAGCGGCACAGCGCGAGGCCGAACAACTGGCTGACGACCAGGCCCGCGCGCGTTTCCGCCGTCGCCGGGTCGCCGAATCGCGCTGCCGCTGGCAGAACCTGTTCGCGAAATATCGTGCGGATGCGTTCCGCGGCGGCCTCGTTGGTCGCCGCCGCGCGCAGCAGGATCACAAGCCCCATGTCCTTGCCGCTTCCTTCCCAGAGTTCGAGGAAATGCCCCACGAGCATCGCGCCAACTGTGACCGGCGCTGCCGGATCGATGTCCGGCAATCCCAGTTCGACCTTCGAGGCCAGCGAGAACAGCCCGTCCTTGCCGCCAAAATAGCGGATGATCATCGACGGGTCGATCGACGCGCGCTCGGCGATCGCGCGCACCGTGGTGCCCTCGTAGCCGTGCTCGGCGAAGATTGCCCGGGC
Organism: uncultured Desulfobacteraceae bacterium; assembly: GCA_942491115.1. GTDB lineage: Bacteria > Desulfobacterota > Desulfobacteria > Desulfobacterales > UBA5852 > CALNZV01. Next base: position 1,055,054 of record CALNZV010000007.1, on the reverse strand, counting down.
TGCCTCCAGGATGGCTGCGCGCGTTCGATCGGATTTGCGCATGACGCGTCTCTTCTCCTTTGGTCTTTCCCCTCACAAAAACCATTTGCCAACAAGCGTTGACAAATGCAAGTACCCTGACGTATGCCAACAACCGTTGACTTTCATGCCGAGGTCAGCTGCCCCAGCGCGCAAAGGACATACCCATGAGTACCCAAACAGTAAGCCGCAGGGATCTTGCGATCGGCACGCTCCTTGCCTTGATCATCGGAACGATCTTCGTCCTGGTCGGAGGCAGGCCCCTTGTCGTGACCTTCGTTCCGGGGCTCGTCGTCGCCTGGGGGGTTTTCGCCTGGCTGCATGTTTCGCAGACAGCCTTGCCGAAAGGCGGCACGCTCTATCCGCTCTACTACGCCGTCTTCGCCTGGCAGTTCATCCACTTCTTCGAGGAATATCTGACCGGCTTCCGGAGCCTGTTTCCCGAGCTATACGGCGCAACGCCCTACAGCGACGCGCTTTTCGTCGGCATCAACATGTTCTCGTATTTCGTTTTTGCCGTCGGCTTCATTTTGGTTTTCGAGAAGGGGCTGAAGTTCCTGCTGATCCCGGTGCTTTTCTATATCGTCTACGGGGCCATCGGGAATGCCATCGCCCATGTGTGGTGGGTCATCTGGACTGGTGGCTATTTCCCCGGGTTCGTCACAGCGCTGGCCTACTGGATCCTCGGCCCGCTGTTGCTTTCCCACTTTGTCGGATCGCTTGGGCGCGCCTATGCGATCACGGCGGCTTTCGCCGCAATCCTGATCCCGGCGATCACCCTGACGATGTCGCCGGTGTGACGATCTGCCGAGGAAGGTCCGCTCTGTAGCTTCGCATTTCTAGCCATAATTCGTTTCGGCCCGCTATTCATTTGGACGAGATAACGCGCTCGCAACTTACAAAGCCATCTCGTTAGCGGCACTGTACGGACATGACAGCGCACCGAAATGCCAACGAAGTAGTGCGATATCACGCGATCGAAACATGCACATGAACTGCACACGGCATCGCACAACCAATTGAAATCATGCTTAAATCGTCACCATCCATCACTGGGCGAAGGCAAATCGGATCCTTCAAAGGCCGCTTTTCAGCAGTTTCCAGACTTTGGTGCAGATCGCAGCAACCCGTAGTTTGGGCTCTGTGCCGCCGAACGATTATCGTTTCTGTAGGGCCGCTTCTGGATGGCGAACGGCACAAGCCGCCCGCCACCTTGGTTTAGATGTCGATCCGTTCAGCGATACTCAACGCATCTTCAAGTTCCACGCCCAAGTAACGCACCGTGCTATCGACCTTGGTGTGGCCGAGCAGCAATTGCACTGCGCGGAGGTTTCCAGTCTTTCTGTAAATCTCCGACGCTTTGGTACGTCGCAATGAATGTCGTATTTTTACAAAACGGTTTTTTAGGTCTCCATCTTTGAACCCAATAACTGATGTCGAAAATTGATTAGTATCCATTGATTTGGCAATATTCAACACCAATTCTTCAATGCCTGCTCCACTCTTAAATACATAGATGCAATGTGCTATCTTAATTATATCGGTTTTCATAATTATTTTGAACAATTAATTTTTCATAAATATCAGCAAAATTAAAAAATAGGTTGTCTGATAAAAAGTATTTGTTGAAATACATCTTTGCATTAACTTTGAATTTATTTCTTAAAACATGGTCTCTTGATAAATGAAAAATGGCATATTTTAATCCGGCTACATTGTTCAATTCAATTAAAATACCTGTCTCACCATTGTCGATAAGTTCTGCGTTACCACCGACATTGGTTGCTATAATAGGTAGCCTTAAAGCCATGGCCTCAATTAATGTGATGGACATACCCTCCGAAATAGAACATAGAACAAGCATATCCATAACCGTCATAATATCTGGTACATCATCTCGCAGGCCAAGGAAATATACTTTTTTGAGGATACCAAGATTATCGCATAATTTCTCTAAAATTTGCCTTAATGATCCAACCCCTATAACCCACAATCTGAGGTCATCATTCTCCTCTGATGCCAATGCAAACGCCTTTAATAGCATTTGATGGTTCTTAACGGGAGACAACCGGCCGACAATACCGATGTTGGTGTGGCATTCGGACATGCCGAGTTCCGATCGCACCTCATCCGGAGATTTGGATGGCTTTGGGACTGATATGCCGTTTGGTATGACGGAAAGCTTCCCTTCCGGCGCCCAATAGATCTTCTGAATTCGCGATTTGAGGTTGTTCGATACCACTGTCACTCTGTGGGTGAAGCGGTACAAAATAGCTTCCTTTAAGCGTCCTCTGAAGGTGGAGGGTTCGGAAAAGCCGTGTTCGGTGTTGACGATGTAGGGGATCCCGGACAAACGGGCCGCGATGTTGCCATACAATAGTGTGCCAGGATTGTGGGTGTGGACAATCTGTGGTTTTTTCCTTTTGATAAAGGATACCATTTTTCGGAAGGTGGACAGTTCAATGCCGCTCCCCTTCCAACAGGTGAAAACCTCGATGGTGGGGGCCAGTCTGTCCTTGAGCTTTCCCTCTTTCTTTAGGCAGACGATGGATACGTCGTAGCCGCTCTTTGCCTGTTGGTTGGCCAGTTCGACGACGACCCGCTCCCGCCCGGCCAACCCTAGATCGGTGGTCACATGAACGATTCGAAACAAGCGATTACCCCTGCATGGTCTTGTTTTCATTATAGCGCCTGAGCTCCGCCCAAATGCCTGCCGGCGTGAGCCTTTTGACGACGTTTTTGATGATTTTTCTCCCGGTCCTATAAGCGAAGGCTGCATTCCCCAGAAGCGTGCTCCTGCTTAGGAATAGGCTGGTGTTGTGGCGCTTTTGGTCGGCGAACTTGTCTTTGTAGGCCAGTTCTCCCCTCAAAAAATCGATTTCTTTGAAGTGATTGTCAAAAAAATACTGAAGAGTCAGAAACTGCATGACGTTGCCGACACCGTACTTTTTATAGGCGGGGTCATACCCGGCCTGATAGCTGTAGAACTTGCTGTCCAGGACAAAACCGTATTCGGCTGCCACAGGGCGGTCGTCACGATATAAAAAAAACAAGGCAAGCCTGTCGGTTGCTGAAAAGCGCTCTGCAATGTCCTTGTGGAATTGCCGAAACCGCTTCCGTTTGAACACCCCGATTCGGCCCCGCTCCCTCCAGCAGGCCTCGTGAAGGCGCATCATTTCATCCATGGCCTCGCTGCAGTTGGATGAAGATCCATCAGGGAAGCGGACAAATCGGATTTCGGCCTCCTTGCCGATCTGGTTGAGTCCCCATCGGTAATTTTTACGCGTCTTTTTGCCGAATCGGGCAAAATAGTCAGACCACGGCTGTGAAATCTCAAAATAGGGATTGATCGTGGACTCTTGGGAAACCAGTCGAAGATGTCGGGATCGAGCGTGGGACCTAATCGATCTGAGGAGCTCACTGCTGCTGATCCCATCATCCAGTACCATGATGTCCCAAGGGTGGCGCTCGTCAAACACCACGGAAACAAGGGCTTCGGATACTCGCTTTTCCTCCCCCGGGATGCAGAGCATATCAAGGTATTCCGAACACACCTCTCCGTCCCCCATCATGGAAAGGACGGTAACCGGGATCTTAAGGATATGCTGCTTTTCCCGGTAGAACGGAGCGATAGCGATGGGACTGCCGTTTTCTGTTGCAAGGACGATAAACGGTTCTTTGTCGCTTCCGTAGTGCCGCCACCACGTGGAAATCCACTCCCACGACAAGAACAGATTGGGGCTTGAAGTGTTCTGGAAAAGATCCTCCCATTGGGCTTCCAACGCCCAAAAGTCTGAATCCCCTTGAATGATCGAGAAATCGATTATCGGGTCCATACTGCCCAATGACGAAGCCCGCATCTCAATGGAATAGGCTTTCTGATATCAATGGCGCGCTGTGAATGAGACTTGTTGAATTCAATGGTCAAGCCCGACGTAACGGGTCCATCCGCCGCTCTATAGAAAAGTCGAGGGTCACTTATTCTGATTGTCGAGAAGGTGCGGCATGATGCGTTTCATCGCCCGGTTGAAATTGGGTGGATCCCACCACGCATTCCCCTCTACCAATGCGGGGCCCTTCGGCGTCACAGCAATGTCCCATCCGATGGTGCGGAGGGGCAGGAATTTGTAGGCAGCCGCTTCTGCGAGCGCCTTGGTCTCATCCCACAGGGGCAGTTTGGTTCCCCGAATGGGTGCGCCCGTTTTGGGATGAATGTCCACGCGCCTGATTCCATCCCCGTTGCCCGTAATGAGATCCGCCGAAAAGAGCGTCCCATTCGAGGGGTCAATTTGGGCCACGAGATTGCCGGTGCGGCCGTTATCGTGGTTGTCGATGATGTTTTCGCCGACAATCGGTTTGAAAAATGCATGCAGAAGGGAAAAATTGCCGTTATGGTCGATCAGAGTGATCAGACGGGCGGTTTGTAGGCCCCTTGAACCGCTCAATCGACAAAGATCAGGATGATTGTCCAGCCATTCCTGAATGATGAAGGACGAATAGGATAAAGATGACGACATAAAATCGAAAAGATCTTGGGCGGAAAGGGGCCGCTTTAAATGGTCGGTAAAATGGTCGTTGGTTCTGTGTATACCGATGACTTCGCGACCGTAGACGCCTCGGCAGGGTTTAATGATGAACCTTTCGGGGAGCGCCTCAAGAATAAAACGACACCACACCCTGCTATCGCGAAGGGGCGTGTCCGGCATCCCCAGGCCGGGAGAATGTTTGTAAAAGACGGCGTAGGTCCTGGGGCTGGAAAGCCGGTAGGCATGGCACAGACGAGAGAACAAGGCCTTATCCTCAGTCATCACTTCCGCCCCCGGCGGGTTGATATTCGACTGAACCCGGGTCATCTTTTTCCGACTGGCGAATTGCCCGAGATGCCCGGGTGTGAGAGGGCCGAGGGCAATCCCGAACTGGTAGAGTTCCTCCGGTACAAAGCGCTCCTTTCGAAACAAGAGGAGCGACCGGGACAGAAAGCGGTAAAAATCAGGGCTGGTGACCGAATAGCGGCTCGAACAGTATTTTATGGTGTTCAGTATAAACGAACACCGTTCAATCTGGCGGTTTAGCATTCGGGTATTTGTCTTCATTACGGAACTCAAGCTTATATACGGTGGTGAGTTATAAGTCCTGAAAAAAGAAAGAGACGATAAGGCCTTGCCATCGTTCTCCCCAAAGGGGCCCCGTTGGCAGTCATTAGCCCCACTTCCTCGTATGGTTCGATTTCGATAGATCGATTATCCTTGGAAGAAAACCGATGGCCGGGGAAAAATACAATCGGTCTACCCAAGGAGGCCTTCGATATCCAAAGAATGGTGGTGAAAACCCATTACACGCAGGTAGCGGTTGGTTCCGATTTCTGAAAAGCCCAGCCGCTGATTGGACTTGATCGACGGTATGTTCCAGGACTCGATGTGGGCAAAGACCTGTTCGATGCCTTTTTCCATAAGTCTTTCAAAAATCCGCAATTTTAACATGTGGGGGACCTTCCGGCCCCTAAACGCCTTTACGACCGTCGTGTCGTAGAACATGGCTTTGTTCGGTGCCAAACCGAAATGGGAATCGTAGTCCTTGATGTATATTCCGTTCAGAGCGACTTTGGTGTAGCCGATGATTTCGCCGTCGTATTCGACAAAGGGAACCATATGCTCATAGCAGCGCATGGCCTCAACTTCTTTGAGTGAATAGATCCACGGGTATCCAGAGCGGTTGGCCTCAAGCCAGGTGATAATGTCATCTAATTGATCGAAATGAATACTCAGGGATAGCTCGGATGGCATTTTATCGTTTGGTACCAGGTCGTTCAATCTTTTCTGGTACCAAATGGAAATGTGTCGTCGATAAATAATATTGTTTGTTTTACGATAGATCTTTCCTAAAAGGTTAGAAAACAGATGGGGTTTATTCTTCATCATTATTTAATCATTTTCTTTCAAACGATATGGTAAGAGACACGGTAGAGGTCTTGATATTCATGTAAATATTCTGAAAGAGTGCTTCCTTTATAAGTGATCGATATTTTTTCAAATATGCTTCTCATGTTGTTGAAAAGAATTTCGATTTTTTCTTCATTGTCGAATGTGTAGCTGCCTCCAGGCATAAATTCTGATGAATGAATCATGAACATGATATAATCATGATTTGTCGAAGAAATTTTATGTAGCAGCCATAATATTTGTTTAAGGTTGTCACCGTTTGGTCGAAGGGAAGCTTGTATGGGTATGAATTTATTCACAAGTTTTTCCATGAAAAACCGAATTTTCAATGGTTTTATTAATAATAGCATTTTTCCGATTGAAGTTTTTTCAATTGTCATTGGTATTTCCAAAAGCTTTGATTTCCCCTCAAGTTTAATATTATTTAGGTCCAAGAAATAAGGCTTCGTCGGGAAGTTGGAATAGTCAACACCACCATTTCCATTTGGGTCGCCAAGTTCGTGTTTATAGGATCTGTATGGGTAGACTGTGCAGTCAACGGTATATCCAAATTCAGAGAGAATTTTAGCATAGTTTGCATTGAGTGCCCAACGGCCTGCACGATGACTGGCTATATCGCATTGAAAGGTTTTTTTGAGAAGTTTGGTCATATAGGCAATTTTTTCGTACATCTGGTCTGTTGGATATTCAATCAAATATGGTTGATGCTTACAATCGTCGACCGTTAGATTATATTTTGGAGGTGTATTCCATGCATGCAGGTGCATGCCTATTTCTCCCGTATTATTCTCAAGAACAGTATTCCCAAAGTTAATGAAATCTTTACACGCGGACATTTCATAATTAACAAGGTATGTCGGTTTGAAATTAAATTCATCGCATAACGATTGAAACCTTGGCAAATACTTAGAATTTTGAGTAGTGATTTTTTTTGGTTTTGACCATAAATGGTCACCCTCTGTATCAATGGTAATTAGGAAGTGTTTTTTTTTTAAATAGATCCATATGGTTTTGAGACATATTTTGCTTGATCATTGAATTATACTATCGACTATAAATGCTCAACTATGGCAGATAATTCCATACTTTATTGTTAAGTGCACAGCATTTGCTACACTTTGGAAATAATTTATTGTCTTTAAGGGATTGTCTGAACTTCTGATAATTTTTGCCATTCCAAATTGATTTGATATTATCAGATTTTACATTTCCCATTTTGATGCCCATTGAACATGGGTATACATCTCCGTACGGGTTAATTCGTAAAGCACGCCACGGATAAAAACATTTATTTGCAAATGTAAACGAGCTGTCATTAAACCATCTGTCAATTTCATTACCTTTTAAATCAGGCTGAAAACTGACACGGATATTACTTCCTCTACTTAGTTTTTTAATTTGATCTACACTTTTCAATAAATCTTTTGAATTGATTTTTTTTAGTTCTTCTTTTATATCTTGATTTTCTGGCTTTGATGACCCGACAGGAAATATTTTATTAGTTTCATGAATCATTGCCTCGGTCGTGTAAAAAAGATATCCGAACACTATATTGATATTCATTTGTTTTGCAATCTCATAGGTTTCAACTAACCAGTTTGAATTTATTGCAGATAGTGTGCAAGTTAAAGATAATATTGGTATGTTAGATTTGTTCGCTATCTTTGCTTCTTTGATGTAACGAATACCCTCCATCATTTTATTAAAGCAGCCTTTGACCCCTCTTACAGCTTCATGAATTAGTAAAGGGCCGTCCAATGAAAAGACGATTTTGTTAATTCCTGACTCGATTAATCCATGCGCTAAATCTTCGGATATTAGAGTTCCATTTGTATTGATAGTGCAATGAATACCACAAGAATTTGCATATGAGATAATATCTAAGATATTTTTATTTAGAAGAGGTTCTCCGCCAGTTAATGTTAAATTCTTAATTCCAAAATGGGAGAGTTCATTCATCATAGAAATAGTTTCTTGAAGAGACAATTCATTTTGTAATACCTTGTTCACTTTGCCTCGGGTTTTACTGATAGCTTGAGGGCACATAACACAATTTAGGTTGCATTTATATGTGACCTCATAGTTTGCATTTAGAGGGTAAAGTGCCTTGCCGTTCATAAAGCGATATGGAATCCAGTACCTATAAGAACTAAAAACATTATGGGTGGTTTTAGCGATATTATATAATTTAGGGGGTAGCGATAATTTGATGTGATCCTTGGCAGCCATATGTAGCTCTTTCATTCGCTTATGGATGAGGAAAAGGGAACAATAGTATAATTATAACCATTTTAACTCAGGGTGAGTCTCGTTGAGAATAACTACTCACTATTCATCACATCTAACAGAATATATTACAATTTTAGGTCCAACAAGATATCCATCTGTTGGTGAAAAAACCTTTTGTTTGGCCAGTTGCTCATTAAACCCGGGGATGTCGAGAAAATCGTTGTAGCCGATCCTCTTTAGATAGCCATTATCATAAGAAGAATAAATAACAAAATCAGGTGGAAACGGCTCAATAGAGTCTATAGGAAGGATTGTAAAATCAGACATCATTTCTGCGTATGAGGCCTTTCTTCCCTCCGACTGTCGTACTAAATAATGGATTAAGCGATAATGGTCATTCCTGCTTTTTTCTTTATAAGACTTTTTAATGTGGATGGGTAGCCTTCGGCTTAGGATTTGTTCACTGATCATCGAGTAGTTTGGTTTACTGAAGCGATTGGCGTCCCGCAATGGAGGCGCGTGAATGGTTCTTCCGATGGCAATGAGCGCTCCGGTTGGAATGTTCTCTCGAATCCATTTGCTGGCGACAAGCCTGGTGTCGGTGTTGGTGTAGTAAGCGCTGAGTGCCAAGACTTTGGGGGCCGATGCCGTGAGAGCAGCCAGCAGCCCGATGCACAACCAAATCGCTGCGGACCGTTTGGTATGTGAAAGCCTGTCCAGGCCCGCCGCTGCTGCAAGGAACAGAGCCGGAAATGCGGGAACCAGGTAGTGCAGGGAGTGCTTTTGGTACCTCCCGATGATCAGCACCGTCGCCAAGAGATAGGGTAAGAACAGCCAGTGGGCTGGTTCCCCACGGAATGATCCATATATCGCCACGAAAAGTCCGATAACCACGAGGAGTCCTAACCCCCGTTCCCAGACCACCAGTTCGGAGATAATCCACACGTAGGGAAGGCGGGACAATAAATTGGACGATCCACTAGGTTCGATACCCAAGCGTCCAATTTCCCACTTGAGACCTGACAGGTGCAAGGGGATGTCGAAGAAAAAGTATGGCGTCCCCAGCAAGAAGCCCACAACCACCAGAAGCCCATAGGCGTAGAAGGCCTTGACTTTCGACATGGAAACCAAGCGGTTCATGAGGCCTTTTGGATGTGGAGGATCCCAGTGGGCCAGAAAGATGCCGCTGACGCCGATTGCCATGAGGGTGCCGACATTGTACTTGGTGGCAATGGCCAAACCGCAGAACAGGCCGCTGGCCATGGCGAGGCGAAATCGTTTGGATTCCATGTAGCTTGTAATGCACCATATGGAAAGGATGGTCATAAGCAGGTAGGTGCTGTCCGGAAGGGCCCAGGAGGTTCGGGTAAGAACCATGGTCGAACAGGCGAAAAACCCCGCTGCGATCAGACCTGTCGACCGGCTTTGGTACCGTTTGCCGCAATGGTACATCAGCACCACGGCGACGGAAATGAAAATGATGGAAACGAGCCTTCCTACAAAATGAAACGTTCCCGGATACATCAAATAGAGTACCGCAAAATCCGTGGTGCCGTCGATATAACCGAAAAGAAAAGCCAGGATGAAAAAGACCCCGAAGGCACCCGCCAGGACATAGGTGTAAAAGGCCGGGTACCAGGTCAGGATGGGCTTGAGGCTCATGGTGGCGCCGTAGTTGAGGGCGCAGCCGATAAATCCGTTTTCATCCTCGTCTCCCAGATCGAAAGGCATGCCGTATTGCAGCATGGGCAGCCGCAGGAGAACGACGATGATGATCAATAGCACAAGCAGCCAGAATGCGGGGGAGCGCGTGGCAGCTTTAATGGAGTTCAGCACGGTGTTACGGTAACTCCTTGAAGGTCCACAGCTTGTTGCCGATAAAATTGGCGGCAAGGGAGCCCAAGATGGCCAGGAGCTGGGAAACCTCGGGCCTGATGCCCCAGACGTCGACTAATACCTTCATCATAATGAGGTTGACCGACAGGGCGACGATGTTGACGATAACGAATTTGGCGAACTCGGGTGCGTTCAGCCGATGGGACATGTTGAATGTGTAGCGCCGGTTCAGGAGGTAGCTGTTGATCAGTCCGCAGCAGTACCCGGTGGTGGAGCTGACGAGATAGTGGATTCTCAGGCCGTTCAGCAGCACAAAAAACACCCCGTAGTGGATCAAGGTGTTCAGGACGCCGATGGCTGAAAAAAGAATGAACTGCCTGAGGTTAGGCGTCAATGCCTGAAGGTTCATTGCGGATGAATTCTCCCACCACGTAACGCGGCCGCGCCTTGGACTCGTCGTAAATCCGGCTGATGTATTCGCCGATGATGCCGATGGTGAAAAGCTGAATGCCGCCGATGAACAGCACCGCCACGAAGACCGACGCCCAGCCGGCAAGGGTGGTTTCCGGCCGGAAGAGCTTCGAGTAGAGTCCCCACAGGATCATGAGCATCCCCACCAGTGAAGAGAAAAGGCCGATGTAGCTTGCGATCTTTAGGGGCTTGTCCGAAAAAGAGAAAATGCCGTTGAAGGCGAAATGGATCATCTTGGACAGGGGGTATTTGGTCTCCCCGCTGTGCCGCTCGTCCCTTTCGAATTCGACCCCGATCTGCCGGAATCCCGCCCATGACACCATGCCCCGGATGAACCGGCTGCGCTCCCGCATATTCTTCAGCACCTCCACCACCGCGCGGTCGATGAGTCTGAAGTCCCCGGTGTCCACCGGGATGTCGGTGGCGGTCATGGCCCTGAGGGTGCGATAGAACGCGAAGGCCGTAGCCCTTTTGAAAAGGCTTTCCCCCTTGCGCCTTTTTCGCTGGGCGTAGACCACCTGATAGCCTTCCTTCCATTTGGCCACCATCTGGGGAATCAACTCCGGAGGATCCTGAAGGTCGCCGTCGATCACCACCACGGCATCGCCCCTGGCATGATCGAGCCCTGCCGTGACGGCAATCTGGTGGCCGAAATTGCGGGAGAAGCTGACCACAACGACCCTTCGGTCTTCTGCCGCGATCTCACGCAGGAGAGCCAGGGTGTCGTCCCTGCTGCCGTCGTTGACGAAAACCAGCTCGAAATCGGGAAAGGCCTGCATCGCCACTGAACAGCGGCGGTGCACTTCGTGAATATTGGACCCCTCGTTGTAAACCGGGATGACGATGGAGATCATTGTCGGGCTACCTCGTTGGTGATGGCATTGTGACGGCGGTGGGCCGGGGCGGAGGACGTCGCCACCTCACCTTCCGCGTTGAGCCGCGATTGGGCAAAAAATCGAAGTCGGGCTGAAAGTGCCGGGAAAATGAAGTAGAACTGGTTGTACTGCTGGGAGAGAAAAACCATGCTCAGGACGAGGACCGGGTAGGCCATGCGGACAGCCTGGGTAATGGCGAGCATCGGGCCGTCCCTGCCCCTGAATGCCTTTTCGGCAAATAACAAGTCCCGGAAGGACACCAGAAAGAGCAGAACATAGACCGCACCGGCGATCAGTCCGTTTTCCGATGCAACCTGCAAAAAGGCGCTATGGGTGACATGGGTCTTGTTGCCGGGCAGGCCGTACTCATTTTTAGAAAATATATAGGTGCCGGTACCCGCTCCAAAAAAGGGATGCATCCGAATGAGCTGAAGCGCCTGTTTCCAAAGGCCGATCCGGGGGTCTTCCTTCTCCTCTTCAGTTGCTGACTCTTCGATGCCCCTCACCCGCTCGAAATAGCCATAGTGGGTGTTGGCTAAGGTGATGGCCACGAGGGCGATAACGGTCAAGATAATGGCCGGGTTCTTGCGCTTGATCCAGAATACTTGGGCCACGATGATCACGAGTCCCAAAAACCCCATGCGGGAGCGGGTCCGGGTAAGGGCCATGAGAAAGAACAGGAGGCAAACCCCGAAAAAGCCTTTGAACCTGGTGCTCTTGGCGCTTTCGAAGAAGTTCAGGCCGAAAGGCAGCATGCACAGAATCATCAGGGCGTAATCGTTGGCCCCGCCTTCCCCGTCGAAGGACACCAGGCGGTAGCCGATTATGTAAAGCTTCTGCATGGTGAAACTGATGGCCACGTCAACGGCCATCAGGATGAACATGATTTTAACAATCTTTGTGAGCTTAAGTTCGTCGTGGATAATCTGAAGAAACAAAAGGTAAAGCAGGAAGGCACGGAAGAAAAACCCCCATACTTCAGAGCTGATCTCGAAGTTAACGGAGAGCACCGTTGAAATGGACACCAGACCCAATAGGCATAACAGCAGTTTGCTCTGAAGAGGCCGGAGGGTGCCCACAGCTCTTCCATTAGCCAGGCAAAATACGAAGGAGAGCCCTGCCAGCAGCAGTGCTGGACGCAAGACGCACTGATGAAGGGCAGCCAGTTGTGGGGGTTGAGGAACACGAAGACGAGATAGCCGGTGAACACCCAGAAATCCGCGCCTAAGGGGGGAGTGCGCGTTCCGGAACCGGGCGCCCCTCCCGGGGTGGGCGTTTCATTCAATGCACTATGGGGGGCTAAGGGTTTCATATTGGCATACCGGTCACTGTTTACAGTCCGGGGAGAAGCTGACGCAGCGGTCAGGACGATGAATTCCGATCCAATACGGCATTCAGAACTTCGGCAAATTCGGCAGTCAGGGCCTCTTTATTGAAGTGCGCATTATAGTCCTCGCTGGGTCTGCGGGCAAGGGCCCCGGTCCGCCACTGTCGGTAGGCCTCTGCAATGGCCTCGGCCACGTCGTCCACGCTGCGGCTCGTAACCACGAATGATCCCGGAGAGTAGCGCCGGATCATGGCCTCGACTTCCCCTTTGTCGATAATCGCCAGCATCGCCACACCGTCCCTCAGTCCCTCGAATAGTTTGGTGCTGATCATGGGCGGAACGATCCGCAGGAGCATGAGGGCCGATCGGGTCAGAAGGGCCTGGGCGGTTTCCCTCGGCACGTGTCCGGTGGTTTCGATGAGGTGTTCGACCCCAAATCGCTTAGCGGCCGTTTCGAGCCAGTTGCCTCTCTCCTTGAGTCCACCGACATAGAGAAAGCGGATTCGGTCTTTGGGTATCAAGCCGCGGTCGACGACGATGCGCAACGCCTTGAAAAAGGTATCCGAGGGGATGAGGTCGTGATAAAAATTGCCTAAATAGACGATGGTGAAGACATCGAAAGGGGCGGCCGTTGCCCCGGAATCCCCCGGGAGATAATAGCCGTTGTAGATGGTTCGGGTCCGGTTGTTCAAAAAAGGGTAGCGCTGGAGGTATGCCGTCTCTGTGGCCCGGGTAGTGGTCAGCAAATAGTCGGCATTCTCGAGAACGAATCGCTCGATTTTGCTCACCAATCGCTGTCGGATACGGCCGGCCCGGTTGTCTAGAAATAAGGTTTCCGGAAAGGAGGCGGGATCCCTGAAATCCAGCACCAGGGGCTTTCCGGTTGCTTTTTTCAGCAGAACGCCCGCCAGGGTCGAGCTGAAGGGCTTCGAGGACACGTAGATGAGATCGATGTGCTTTCGCTTTATTATCCGAAGCCCGGCCAGGTAGGCCGGAAGCACCCAACCGGCAAAGACGTCCGGCAGGCAGAAGAGCTCGTGGATGACATTGCCCTCGAGCCGGAAACCGAAGGCCTGTAGGAGGAGCCGCAGCACCCCGTTGGCCTTCCAACTGATCCGGTTCAGGTGGAAAAGGGATCGGCAGTAGGTGGTGTCGATGCCCTCCGGCGGACCCCCCGGGCCAAAGTGGCAGAGGCTGCGGTCCGGATTCTTGACCGACAGCACATGGGGCACCCAGCCGTAGGAGAGAACGCCCAAAATTGAGGTCGGCGGGAAAGGTTGTTTCGCAAACCCAAGAGCCTTGAGCGGTTCAGTCCCGCCGACATCGGTGATAGGATCACTAATTGCGGAAACAGGTAAATTGGAGATCATTCCTTTCGTTATCCTGGCTTATTTTTAGATTTTTATCGTTTTCTGCCAGTTATTTTTATTTATCTCTATAATTGATGATAATTGACTTCTTTCTCCAATGATTTAGACTTATTTGGATGTGCTTCATTGACACCGAGCTAATCGGGAAATTGTCTACAGTGTTTTGATGACATGCCTCATTCTCTAAATCGTTTTCATAAACGACTTTGAAATGCTCAATATTTGATAAAATATTCTTCTCAATTTCATCAAAAGCGGCTCTTTTATTTACAAATTCTTCTAAAGTACGGCAGTCGACATGAATGCGTAATTTCTCTTCCCCGTCCTTGGTTTTATGTGTAGCACCACGATGTTGAATAATGATATTTGATAGAACATGTTTCACTTTATTTTTTCTGCTTAAATAGACCACTTTCCACCCATGGTGATAAAGTTTCTCCAAAAAATTACCTGCATCTACAGGGTGGCGACGATCACGTGTCAATTGATAAATTTTTAAATGAAAGATAAAATTTTGGTTTCGCTTCCATTTTGATAAACCACGAATATATAGAGAAGGAAATAGGATTTCACCCTTGAAACATTAAGCAATTCACCGTTTGGGATAAAATGGCATGTTGAACAAATAAGGTTTTCAAGAAGTGTACTGCCAGTGCGGCCTTGGCCAAAAATAACACATCGAACATTGTTGAATTTTAAGAGGAAATTTATGCCGAATAAATAGGAAAATACTTATTGTGTTCTGAATGTTGCTTTTTTGTTCACTTTTCTGAAGTGATGTCAGATTCTATCCCATTTTTCCCTACATTGCTGACACAATCAAAAATTGAGAGGCCACTAAAACGGATTGCCCACAACCGAATCGTTTATTAATATTGCTTTAAAGCTGAAGAAGAAAGCAAACACGCATGGGTTGTTGGGCATCAGACATGTACGCTTAGCGCGTGACGCTCGGGAACATTATGCGGACAAATTAAAATATCTGAAACTGTAACAAAGAGTCGCCAAACACCCCATCAATTCCGCATCCGTGCTGTATGAACGGGTTTGAAGAGCGCCGTCTTCGACACCGCATAAAAAGCGAAGGCATTTGTCCCGATCCAGTATCTCACCGACAGCCGGGAAGGAGTGGAGTATCTCCCTCATATCCTTCATGAGAGGTTTGTCTTCATGATAGAGGGTGTAGTGTAGATTCGGCGGATGCCTGGGTGGCTCCGGCTTTTTAGTGAAGCGCTGCGTTAGTCCGCTCACTTTGGAGGCGATGCGGTCCACATACGAACGGGTGTATGGGTATGCTTCCATTCGGCCGCTCAACGGCTTGCCCGTGTTGGCGTATTCGATATCCCGAAGCTTGGGCACGCAACAATAGATCATGAACGAGTAGAAATTCCTTCGGAAAAGCCAGCCGGCCGGCAGCTTGAGCATGAGCTCGTTGAAGGCATAGTCCAAATGGCAAAACACTTCCATGACATCGGGATGATTGTGGATGACGGATGTAAAGGGGAAGGCCGGCTGCCTGACGGAAATCGCCCAGGCCGTCACGCTGTGACCTCCTGTGGGACCCGCCATGGGGCCAAAGGAGTCGAGGAGGGAGGGGTAAACTAGAGGAAAAGTGCTCTTCCAGGACATCGTCCCGGAACAGTCTGCCCAGAACGGACCTTGAATCGCCGCCGCCCAAGGCGGTTCGTCGGCAGTAGTCGCGGACGCAACGATCGGTCTTTTTCGGGTCCAAATACGGGATACTAGGAATAAATGAGCCGGCGCGACCGTCTCCGGGACCACCACCGAGAACAAAATTTCTTCCGCTTCGGGTCACCTCGTGGATGTAGGGCATGGCGATCGCCATATGGTGATAGCTTCTAAGCCCCCCCGTGAGCTGAATGACGGCTTCCGAAACATCGGAATAAAGGCTGGTCGTCAGTTCAGAACGCCTGTGGCGGAGCCCCAGGCGCTCGCTCACCTGAGCCGCTATGTCGCCCTCCCTGATGCTCTTCGGTGCCAATGGGTTGACGAAGGTAAACGTGTGAAAATCACAATCGTCCGGGAGCGTCGCCGCGATGAGTCTACTGTCGAGGCCGCCGCTCAGGGCCAGAACACCCTTGCCGACTAGCCTTGCCCGCAGCGCGGTTCCTCTTTTAAATGCGCTATAAACCGCCTCACTGTGCGACTTTGGGGTCGAGGTTGGATTCCGGATTGTGCTCACAAATCCAATATTGTCCCTCTCTGATTTGCCCCGGTGAGATCCACAAATGCGTCGAGGGCCTGAGTCTCCGGATGTTCCGGAAGGTCGTCCGGGTTCCGATGGTGTTTTGAAAACTAAACAGCTGAAGCCAGCCGAGGATGTCCGCCCGGGGTCTCTTGCTGGTCAAATGCAGCAAAAAAGCGAGATTCGATGAGTAGTACTCAGCCCCATCGGTGTGCATCAGATAGAAGGGTCTGGAGGCGAAACGGTCGTTGACGATATGCACGTCGCCGGACGCGCCGTCGACAAGAATGGAGACAAATTCACCTTCGACGGTCTGGATTTCCTTTGCCGCCGCATTTACCCCTGCCTCCAACAGCGCTTTCTGCTCCCCGTGGGAGTGGTGGTCGTAAAAGAAACCGAGAGAAAGGAAATGGCTTCCGTCGCTTTTCGTGATGGGACGATAGGCAAGCGGATAGCCTTTTTTGGTTTTTACCAGGGTGTGGCCGTACGGGGCTTCAAGGACAATGGTTTCATAATCCTCAGGATTTTCGTCGGGCAGGATGGCGAACCGTTTCAGCGTTTCTTCGATCCGATCGGTTTCATGCCTGCCGTTGCGTCGGTAATAGCCTGCAATGAAGCCCAATTCAATTTCTCCCTCTACAATCGGTTGCAGGGTATCTCCCTGCTTGATGGACCCGGAACTCTCTGATACCCGGTTTTAAGCCCCGGGACGTCCGGCTACACCCTGATCGTGGGCTCCAGCGCCGTGCCCCGGCGACCTGATGCCCTGTGGAATCCGGGGAAGGCCTCCTCGTAGAACGAGAGGATATTAAGTTCCCAGGCGGACTCTCGGTAGCGCTCGTGAGCCTCCCGGCGGGCTTCCTCGCAGAATCGACGGCGCAGCTGTCGGTTTTCAAGCAGATGGGAACAGGCCTTTGCGGCCGCCCCTTCATCATTCAAGGGCACCAGGATGCCGCCCCTTCCAGCCCCGAGAATATCCCTCGTTCCAGGGACGTCAGTCCCGACTACCGGCACACCGCATGCCATCGCCTCTGCGGTGGCGGTTCCGAACCCCTCGTTGTTGCTGAGCTGAAGAACCACGTCGAATGCCGGCAAGTAGTCTTCCACATTGGACTGCCAGCCGGCGAATAGAATTCTTCCTTCAAGGCCCAGGTCCCGCACCCGTTCCTTCACCGGCTTTTCCAGCGGGCCGGAGCCGACCATCACCAGGCGGGCGTCCGGGTGCAAGCGATGCAGTTGGGCAAACGCCTCGATGACCGACAGCGGCCGTTTTTGTTTCTCGATCCTGCCGACGAATCCGACCACAGGCGACGACTCGGGGATACCAAGGCGGCGCCTCGTTGCGACCCGTTTCGAGGCATCCGGCTGGTAGCGATCCGTGTCTACCGAATTGGGGATGGCGCGCAGCACCGTTCCGGGCTGAATGAACTCCCCATAGAGATCGACGAAGTGGTCGAGGGCGCTCTGGGATACGGCGTAGACGCCGCGGACGGATTCAAAAGATTCCCGGTAGTGCCTGCGGTGCCATGGCGACCAATCGAACTTTGGGAAGGCATTGTGGACGACCAGCGCAATGGGAAGCCGTCGGCAGTGGGCGAGATACAACCGGGTGGTTTCGAAACCGGACCAGGGAATGGAGATGTGGACCAGGTCGGGACGGGTGCGGTTGTAAAGGGCGTTCGCTTGGCGCCTGGCGATCCGTTTGTTGATGGGCCGCAATGTTTTCCAGAACTTGTGCTGGAGTTTGAACCGCCGAACCACCCCCTTTTCGAAGACGGGGTGTTTGCGAAACCACCACCAATCCTCGAAAATGGGTTCGGGGTCGTAGTGGATAACGGGGATGCCCTCTGCTCTGAGGCGTTGGGCCCACTTCTCCAGCCCCTGATGCAGGTTTAAGGCGACGGTGGCCGGGTGACCTTCGCGCTTGAGAAGGCGGGCTTCCAAGGCCATCCTGAGCTCGACACCTCCGAGGGCGTTCGAAAGACTGGATAAGGTGATCTGCATTACTTGTGGTTGGTGAGTTTGAATATGCTGCCTTTGATGATTCCGGTATTGTGCCTGAACCGGATGTAAGGATCGAAAAACGCACTTGGATCCGAGCTGCCGATTTTCATAGACATCTTGATGGCTGAAACGAGCCATCGGCGAAGAAGTCTGGCGAAGCCGCCGGAATACCTCAGGCCTCCCTGAATGCCCCACCGGTAGGACTGACTGGAGGCAAACTGTTTGGAGCATCTTTGGGGGGGAACGAAGTGCCAGACCAACGCAGCGGGAACATAGCGCCCCCTGACCCCGTCGGCCATGAGCCGGCCTTCCATTTCGGTCTCCTGCCCGACGGCATTGGTCGTGGAGCCCGGACCATGGGCAATACTGAACCCGTTAAGTCTTTTTATATCGGTGGAAAAGGCAGCCCAGTTAAACCCCATGAAGGCCTCCCCCTTCTGGATCCAGCGGGGTTCAGTGCCGATGCTCCAACCGACGGCGGCCCTCGGCAAAAAGGCCTTCAGCCACTCGGGGGGGGGCTCGACGTAATCGACGTCAAAGGGCCCTCCGAAGAATTGCCCGGATTCGATGCCGTCTGCAGCGTCTGCGTAGGCTTCCAGAATGCCGGGATCCAATCGGATATCGTCGTCGAAGAAAACGATGAACACGTCCTCCAACGTTTCCAGCACGGTGTTCAGGGCAAGGCTTTTGTTTCCGATGGACAGGTATACGTAGCGAAGATCCAATGCGTCTTTGAAGGCGAGCGCCACGGATTCTGATACCTTGTGCTTCCCGTTTTCGACGACAATGGTTCCCCTGTAGTTTGACGGGAGGCGGCAACGCGACAAGGATTCCAGGGTTCGCTTCAGAAGATCGGCTCTGTTGCTGGTCGGAATGAGGACCACAAGATTTTTTGCCATTCGCGTGTTCCTTCTATATCATGAAAAAAGGGGAAACCGGTTGATTACTCGGGAGCATTGCCGTTCACCAGGTTGCGGTAGATGCCGACGATGCGGTCGTTTTGGCGATGGATGTTGTAGTGTTTTTCAATGGCCGCCCGCCCGCGGGCTCTGACGTCATCGAGGTCGCTCGGATGGGTCAGGACATGGGTGATTTTTTCCGTCAGCGCGGAAACGTCTTTTTCGGGAATCAAGAAGCCCGTTTCGCCGTCTGAAATCAGTTCGGAAATACCGCCGTGGTCGGAGGCGATCACAGGTGTGCCGATGGCCAGGCATTCCTGGATGACGAGGGGCGTGGCTTCCTGGTCTCCCAACCTTCCGGTGATGCTGGGGACGAGCAGGATATCGGCCTTGGACATCAAATCAAAAACCTCGCCTTCGGCCTTCCACCCGTGAAGAACAATTCGATCGGACATCCCAACCCCGTCGATTAACGCCTGCAGTTCCGTGCGATCGCTGCCTTCCCCAATGATGTCGTACCGAAGCTCCTGCCCCTTTTTGGCAAGTTCGGCCGCCGCCTGAATGGCGTAGGTGAACCCCTTTTTTTCGACCAGGCGTCCGACCGAGAGAAGTCTAAGGGATGAATTTGAGATTCTCGAAGGGGCGAAGCGCAGCCTCGAACAATCCACGCCCATCCGGTGGGTGACCATTTGGGCCTCATTGCAGCCCAG
Source organism: uncultured Desulfobacteraceae bacterium (assembly GCA_942491115.1). Lineage (GTDB taxonomy): Bacteria > Desulfobacterota > Desulfobacteria > Desulfobacterales > UBA5852 > CALNZV01. Next base: position 1,035,170 of record CALNZV010000007.1, on the reverse strand, counting down.
TTGAGACAGGGTCTTTTTGAAAGCGTCGCAGGCGGGAAGGAAAAGGTTGCCGTTGGAAAACAGTGGTGCATAGACATCCGGGTGATTCTGCCGGACATACTGCATGACATCATAGCCGTGAAAGGACGTGACCAGGGCGCCGTCGATGGCGCCGATCTGCCTCAGGTAATGTCCAAGCAATCCGTTGGGGCCGAAGTGGCAATGGATGATATCGTAATCGGCGTGATGCCTGAATAGGTGCTGGAGGAAAAGGGGCCGAAGGGACAGGCAGTGCTTGCCAAGGCGATCGAAACGGAAGGCTTTCAACAGGCGTATGAAATGGCCCCTGCAGCGCCGCCGGGCAATGGCCGCGCCGTGAACTATTCGCATGAATTTCGATGTTTCGACTTGCTGCTGGATCTCATCAAAGTAGATGACCCGCTCCAGAAGGCGGTAGGATGTGACTTCCGGATGAACGACCTCGAAGGTGGATCGCCACCGGGCGAGAATGTCGACATGGTGCCCCCTGTCGATAAGCCCCGTGATGTGGCGCAGGATGAACGTCTCCGACGGCACGGGAAAAGTCGAAACGATGATGAGGATACGCATGGTGACCGTCATGCTATTAGGAGTTGTGCGGTGACAATGCCTTGGAAAGTCCTTCGGGGCGGGTCATCGCCTGAAAAACCATTAAAGGCGGTCGGCGTATGGCGATCTATGGGACGCCATCAGGATGTCAGCAGGAAAGGCTCCCAAAAAGCCTTGTCGTATTTTGGCCAGGCGTGGCAGCCGAACGGCAGCTCATGGTTGGTCTTCTCGAAGCAGTAGCGCGGTACGCATTCGAAGCCGAATTTCAAGGCGGTTTCCAGGGGTGCGATCGTGAATTCCGGTAAATAGTGCTGGCCCCGGTTGGCCCAGAAATGGTCTTCATTGAAAGGATAGGTATCGAGCTCATTACGCACGCCGTTGACGGCGGGGTTGAACTGCCCAATGGCGTTGATCCCGGCGGTCCATTTCTGCCTCAGCGATCCGCGGGACTTCAGCGTTTCCTTGAGTTGGGCCAGCGGGCTTTTCCACAATCGTTTCGAATTCAAAATGCCGAGAAAACTGTCGATTTTCCTTAGGGAAAACCCCCCGTTTCCAACCTTACCAACGAGTTTGGGGAATTCAGCATAGGGCGCATCTTGATGGGGGATCCATGGCGGTGCGATATAATCGTACCCCTCATTGCACCAGTAGGCCAACTGGTCGGAAAAGACCAGAGCGTCCAGGTGATAGATCATGAGGTACTGGTAATCGATAAAGGCCTGATAGAATTCCTTCGAGAACAGAAGCTGGGTGTGGGCTTTTGCGCTGCCGAAGTAATTCGGGGAAAACCGTTTGACCCGGAACCCGTCTTCAAGTTCAATGTCGAGGCTCTCGGGGGCGATGAAAAAGCGGTCGTAGTGTTGGAGATGGCGACGAAGGTGGTTCAGTGAAATCCGCTCCTCTTCCAAAAAGGTGTTGCGATTGGACAGGGGGACGGCAATGGCCACCAGTTTTCGCCGGTCTTTTGAATGATGGTTTTTCAGTTTGGGTATATTGGTCATTCTCGATCTTCTCCGGGGTGGCCCCAAACCAATTCTAAGCGGCCGCTATAAGATGCATTTTTTTATATTGGCAATGAAATAGGGGTCTTTAAAGAGATGGGGTGCGATGGCGCCCGCCTTTACAAACGATAGCATGGCGCTCAGGCGGTTCCCCTCTCGCAGGAAGGCCTCCCCCGCCCAGCGGTTGACGTAGCTGAAGGCCGCCCGCCGATAGGGGGCGATCTTGTTCCTGTGATGGGGATTGGCGAAAATTGTTTTAAGAACGCTCATTTTTTCTTTGGCCGATCGTTGAAACTGTGAAAACGTCTTGGCATCTTCATACCGTCTGAAGGAAGCCAGAAGGCCCGATGCATATGCGATGGAAAAATCGGCCAAAGCGATTCGAAGCCAATATTCCCAGTCCATTACCAGGTGAAGGTCCTCATTGATCATCCCGATGGTTTCGAATACGCGGCGGCGTATGAACGTCGACTGTTGCGGAATGAAGAACTGATTGCAAACCAGGGGTTTCAGGTCAAAAGGCCGGGTAGGTGCGGATTTGATGTATCCGCCGTGCCCATCGACAATGTGGCAGTCCCCGTAGACCATGTCCACTGACGGATTGCGGTGAAAAAACCGGGCGACGTTCTGCAGCGCACCGGGGTGGTAGAAGTCGTCCGAATTGAGCCAGGCAAGGATGTCGCCGCTGGAACGACCCCATCCGACGTTTATGGCATCGGATTGGCCCCGGTCCGGCGTGCTTCTCCAATACCCCAGCCAATGGTCGTACTTTTGGATGATATCGACGCTCTTGTCCGAGGACCCGCCGTCGATGATCATGTATTCGAGGTTCGGGTATCCCTGCTGCAAGACGGAGCGGATGGTCTCCTCGAGAAAGCCCCCCTGGTTGTAGGACGGTGTGGTGATGCTGATTTTGGGCCAGGGAATCTCCTCTATCGAAGTCGTTGCTTGCCGGTCGTCGGGGAGGGTCCAGGGCCAGCCGCTCCTTCCATCGGGTGGGGCTGGCAAATCCGTTTGGGCTCTTGGCGGAGTGTTCATGAATTGCATTCCATGGATTGGGGAGAAAAATGAGGGTCGGTTGTCGGTGAAAACCGTCGGCATTCTGAAACGCAGGCCGAAAGGGACGGTTTCGAGCCATGTCCTATTTATCGAACCATCGCGAGAGGACTTTCTTGCCGACCATCTGATCGAGGCCTGACAGCTCTTCCCTGAAGTAGGCGTCCAAAAATTCCCGGGTCGCCGGGTTGATTGGGGGTGGCCTTTTCATCATCAGGGGATTGGTCCTGCGATGAAATCGATCCAGCACTCTCAGAAAAACGGGTTTTTTGTAGGGCATGCTGGAAACGTCGTAAGGAAGACGATTTGCATAGAACCTGTTGGCAGATTCCCTGTCTATTCGGTTTTTCCAGAGCTGAAACTTGGTCGATTTCGGTACCGACGCCTTGTGGGCGTGGAGTTGAATATGTTCGCCGGACAGTAGGTCAAAATCGATCCCGATAAATGCGGACAACGCCTTGATGGTTCTTTCCTGGTCCGTCACGAAGTCTTCGAAAATGGATATGAAGATTTGGTCTTCTGGAACAGCTTCTTTAAGAAATCGGATTTGGTCGAGATAAAGGCTTCTCATCAGAATGCTGTAGGGATCGTTGCGAATCGTATCTTCAAACGAGTAGATTGCCCTGCCGGTTCTGACGAGGTGCCAATAGTTGGAATAGGCTCTGTCGGTCGGGTTTCTGAGGGAGACAATGAGCTTGATGGCCTTCTTTTGGATGGCGATGCGCGAAATGGCTTTTTTGGAGGCGATATACAGGGTCGAATCTTCCCCGATTTTCTGGCCGATTTTTGCGCCTTCGAAGAAAGAGCTGTACCATTCCCAGTAGCTTCCGGGATTGTTATTGAAGCCGGGCTTGACCCAGTTCCCATCCTGGAAAAAGGAAAAATCGGGGTGCAAAAGAATGTCGTCGAGGTCGAAAAAATTGATCTCAGGCCCTGGGATGAACACATCAGGGTGGAAGTTCAAAATTTTGTGAAATGTGGTCGTACCGGCTTTCATCGCACCACAAATGATGAAATCCGGCAAAATGGCATTTTCAGGCGCTGACCAGGAGGCGTCGGTACGCATCGATCTATCGTCCCCACAAAAAAGAAGCCTCGGTTTTCCTGACCGAAAAGGGTTCAGGCGGCATGGTAATGATTCTCAAAATAAACGGAATCAGAAAAACCATTTCGAATCATTGTGAAATCGGCCGGTGTCGAATGGCCGGCTAACGGTGAATTCGGGATGTAAACGCCAAGACGGCTATGGGTTTTTATCCCGGGCGGGAGAAATCAGGGTGGCTGCCGTGGCGACAATCTTGGCGATTTCGGTGGGTTGCCTGTGATCGAGGCCGTAGCGCACACTTTTACAGACACAGGCCAATGCAGGGCCAATGTCCCCCTGTTGCCGATGCCGGTATGCCATAGAGAGAAGCCGTTTGCGGATGGTGCGAAGAAGCGTTTGCTTTTCGGATCGAGTCAACGGCAGTTCATTGAGATACCGGGTAAAAAGGTAGACGTGAGCCCTGTAGGCCTCGAGCATAATGTCGGTATCGTTGAAATCGGACAGATTGGCCTCGTGTCGGCGCTGGATGAACGTTGGTTCGTAACGGCAGGCGAAGGAGGCCCCGCCCTCTTTTGACAGGCGAGCGGCGAAATCGCGATCCTCGCTGAGCCTGATGCCTTCGTCGAAGAGAACAGACTTGGCGCTGTCTCCACGAACGATCGCCGTTCCCACATGAAAGAAATTCTCTTTTATCAGTGCTTCAAAGACGTTGCCGCTCAGGATGGCGATATCGGCCTCAACTCTGTTTTTCTCCATTCGGTCAAGAACATGCTTTTGATCGAGAAAGTCATGCAGACCTTCCTTATCCGGATCGCCTTTTACCTTGAAATTCCCGAATAATACGAAGATATCACTGTGGGCTTCAAGAAACCGGATACCCCTTTCTATGTGTCCGGGAAGCCACACGTCGTCTGAGTCCAGAAAAGCGATGTATTTGCCGTTAGCAGCAAGGATCCCCGTGTTCCTGGCGCCCGAGGGCCCTTTTCGATGATTGTTTTTCAAATAGACAATTTCCGGGTAACGTACAGACATTTCTTTGATGATCCCCTCGGTGTCATCCGTGGAATGATCATCCACTACTATCACTTCAAGATTGGAATACGCCTGCATTAAAATACTATCAATGGCTTCCGTGATGAAGGATGCGCGGTTGAAGGTCGGGATAATGACGCTGACCATCGGAATCTCGGGAAATACCAGTGTGTATTTTTCATCATCAGAAGAAATGTCATTCATGGCAATGGGAGAAACGTCTAATGGTGGGAAAAGCCTGCTGGGCGGTTTGTTTTGAAAGTGGCACGGCCGATTGCAATGGCTAATAATATTTGCAAGGCAAACTGTTGATCGGAGTTTAGCCAATATAAACCCATTGGCAATCCAACTTTAAGAAACACAATATTTAAGAATTACGGGAAACGATAATATCGTTGAGATTCAATCAAAATCGTCAGTAAAATTGTAGAAATGGTTTGCGATACTGCTTGTTGATACGCGTACACGCTCAATTTCATCTGGCGCCAATCTGTTTTTCCATGCAACAACAGTATGTTTAGCGTTTCGGGGCCTAAAGTTTTTTGAGGAGCTCGCCATTTCATTTTTAGAGGATGTATATTTACCAATTAGAGAAATGACTCTTTCGTCCATGTTTAAGTCTAAATAACGATATATTTTTTTAAATTCAGAAATCGGGTCAGAGGCAATGTCTTCATGTTTCACAAAAAGCCATGATGGGTATTGTTTTTGATATTTATGAATAGTGTCGTGTATAATGTTCCATAAAAGACAGCCATGATCAATGATGTCGCTAGGATTTTCAGCAAGTTTTGTAATATCTTCATAATATTGTTTTAAATGAGTTTTAAGGAAAAGGTCTTGCTCAAGAAGATCGGAAAAAAAAGTAGTTCCAATTCGCTTTTTTTAGGCTTCCAACAAATCCGAAAGGGTTTCTGATAAGACAGACAACCTTTAAATTGTATCTTTGATATAGCCATCCTGCCGAGAAAATGGCAATAGGATCCTTTATTAAAAACCGTGGTTTTTTGAGGTAATACGATAACATTCGTTTAAATAATTTTTTTTTGGTTTGATAGCTATTTTTGGAAGAAGACAATATTTGATTGGCGACATTAAAAATACTCGGATTCAGTAGATTGTCAAAAGCAGATGTTATTTCGTCGAGATCCTCCGATGTTGGCGCATGGGTGAACCAGTTTCTAAGGGCTAAGTTCATTTCTGGTTTTGGATAAGTGACGTTAAACGGTTCAGAAATATAGGTTATTGAATCATGGAAATCGATGGTTCTGCCTACCCAAGTGGTGCCGGAGCGATGGGCGCCGGTGACGAGAATATGGGGTGGTCGTTTTTTTCCCATGGCGGTGTTTATCATTAGGCGCTGTTTGAGATCGTGAGATATCTTCTCTTCAGATCGATCACACTGCAAACCTGTTGAACAACCAAGAAAAGAAAGCTCTGAGGGGACGGCATTGCTAACCCGCATCGGAAATCGATTCGGGTTTGGTATTCACTTTTTCGGTGTGAGGGCCGAAATGGCGATCTTCCCCACTTCAATCCACTGCCGCCGGCTGAAACCGCAGGCGGCGCTTTTGGCGACAGAGGTCAGGGCGAGCCGCAGGTCATGTTTTCGTCTGTACCGGTAGGCCAAGCGAAGCAGCTTCTCCCGGATGCACCGAGTTAGGCGTTTCCTTTCGAATCGGGCCAGGGGAAGTTCATCAAGGTATCGTTTGAACAGATAGATATGGGCCCTGTATGCCTCGATCAGGATGTCGTCATCCATAAAGTCGGACAAGTTGGCACCGTGTCGGCGATGGACGAAGGTGGGATCCCACCGGCAGCCGAATGCCGGACCGGCCGTTTTGACCAGGCGAGCGGCAAAATCCCGATCCTCGCTTATTCGTATGGTTTCGTCGAAGAGAACGGATTTTGCGGCTTCTCCCCTGACGATGGCCGTGCAGACATGGAAGAAGTTTTCCAGGACCAGGGCCTCAAATAGCCTTTCGCGAAGGATGTCGAAGCCGCCGCCCACCCTCTCCTTTTCGATGTCGTTCAGCACTGGTTTTTGAGCAAGGGCGTCGTTCAGAGGGTTGCATCCGATAGGGCCTTCCACTCTGAAATTGCCAAATAGCACGTTGATATCTCTGTGGGCTTCCAGAAATCCGACACCTTTTTCCAAATGCCCCGGAAGCCATACATCGTCGGAATCCAGAAAAGCCACGTAGTCGCCCGAGGCTGCCAGTATGCCAGTGTTCCGTGCGCCGGAGGGCCCCTTGCGACGCTCGTTTACCAGATAGGATACTTCCGGGTGGCAACCCATCAACTTTCTTAGAATCTGTTCGGTGTCATCGGTTGAGCGGTCATCCACTATCAAGATTTCTAAATTCGAATAGTCCTGCCTCAATACGCTATCGATGGCCTCTTCTATAAAAGGAGCCCGATTGAACGTTGGGATGACCACACTGACCCGTGCAGGGATGGTGGCGGCTGACGGTTGAACCGATGGCAATGGCGAAGGCTCCAATGGCGAACGTCGATCTTGAAAGGGATCTCCCAAAGACGGTAGAGGGATTTTTAGTCTTCCACCACGAACTGGGAGAAGGCCTCGAGGTGGGATGCCCACTGGGTCTGATTCCAGGACAGATTATCGGTCAGGCACTCACCCGCCCGGTAGGCCATGGCAAGGGAGTGGTGGGTGTTGTTGTGCATGAAAAGCCCCTGCCGCCCAAGGGAGATCAGATTCGGCACGGCATTGACGAAATCGAGGGCTTTTCTAAAATAGGGTTCGTAACCAATGTCATAGATGGGGTATACATCGTCGATGCGAATGGAGAAGCACTCCCGGATCGGCGATTTGACCGGAAGCTCGGAAGCCGCCAGTTGCTCTGCCAAGAGATCGCAGAGTTCGGTGTCGGCCATGCGCCAAACCGCATCCTCTGTAGAACAGGGGATTTCGAGGCAAAGGCCCGTCAGCCCCTTGGGCTGGTTGCCATGGTAATAGTTTTTGGTTTCGGACAGACGCGAAAAAACGACATCCTCGCCTGGGAAATAATGGGCGTCGAAGGGAGTGAACTGGTCCGTTTCGAGAATAAGATAGAACAATACCATCGATCGATATCGGATGCTCCTGACAGCCTCGATGATGTCGGCAGGCGCCTGGGGCGACAAGCAGCGCGCCAGACTCGTGATCGGAATGGTCGAAAATATGTAATCGACCGGCAATTCCCCACGAGTCAACGAGGTATGTAGGTTCGATGGGGGCGCATCGAATCGTACCTTTATTGAATGCCCGCCATTGAGAGTCAGAACCAGACATTCATTGTCTCCCTCGCTCCCACCGCTCGATGCTTCGTGAGGAACGGCTTCCGCACTGGTCAGGATGGTGCCACCGAGCTGCTGAACCGCATCGGCCAGTTTCTCCGCGATCTGTCCGAAACCCCGGCGCGGATAGAAGAACCGGCCGGCACCTCTTCGGCCGACGCCGGGCAGTTTGTTGAGAAGCTTCATCGCCATCTTTGAAAAGCTGTTAGCCGACACCCTGCGCTGTGCCTGTTCAGCGTCGATTTCCTTGGGATCCAGTCCCCAAAGCTTTCTCGCGTAGGGAAAATAAAACTGGTTGCAGACCGTCGGACCGAGGCCGTCCAGAAGAAAGTCGGCGAAAGTCCTAAAGGAACGCTTTCGTTTCGGCATCAATTTAGCGGTGGAATCCAAGACAATGCCCGAGACAAAAGATGGCGGCAGGTTCAGCGCCAGATCGACCGGGCTCAGCGGAAATTTAACGAATTTGCCCAGCAGTCGTATTCTGCCGTTTCTGGGCCGATCGAGGAGATCCCCCCCAAGCAGACCCTTTATGTCGTCGAGAATTTCGGGTTCAGTCGCCGGATGGAGTCGGTGGCTGCCGTAGTCGAAGTAAAGTCCGTTCCGCTCGAAGCTGATCGCCAACCCCCCGGCTTGGGACTTTTTCTCGAAAATCAGGAGTTCCACCTCCGGGTGCCGGCTTAGAATCCTTACAGCTAAGCCGAGCCCGGCCGGTCCTCCGCCTAAAATGGCTATCCGTTTTTTCATATTATTGCTTTCTTCTAAGCGTGGATCTCTTCGCGTGAAGGCGCTCTATACTTCAGCTGCCTGTTTTTCCACCGGAGAGGATTTTGTCATCACGAATGCAACCGCGCCAATGAGCGCTGAGCCCAGAAGGAACAGCAGTTGAAGCAGGGCATAGGCTCCCGAGGCATCTTGGGACACTCCGAACCACCCGAAAAGGACGACGAACCCGACTTCACGGATACCGTAGCCGCCGAGCGACGGGAGCAGCTCGGAAAGGAAGATCAGGGGGATGATGACGGCGTAGCTGTACCATGGCGGCTCGAACCCCGGTATCGCCAATCCAATCAGATAGGCGGAGAAAATGAAAACGACCTGGTTGAGTCCTGATAGAAGGGCGGCCCATACCAGGTCGCGAGGGCTTGCAATACAAAGTCTGAGGGTTGAAAAAACCGTTTCGGCCAATGAAAGGACGGGGGTGATGCCCACAGCCTTGAGCATTCGACGCACGAGGGCTTGGAAGGGAGGGTAGAAAAGGAGGGCGACGCCGGCAGCCAGAACGACGCCCAGAGTTATGAGGGAAATCAAAGCGCCCTGGACTTGGTCAAAGTGCGGTGCGGCGATGAGGCTCGCCATCAGTACGAAAAACAGAGTGACAAAAAGACCGATCAATCGCTCGAAAAAAACAGTCGTCATAAGGCCGCTAAATGAAAAACCGTGGCGACGAGAGACGATGAGTCCACGCACCACGTCTCCTCCTCTTCCGGTCGGCAGGAAGGTGTTGAAAAAACCGCCGACATAGTACCAGAGGATCGATTCCGAGTAGGAGATGCCAAAGCCCGACAGGCGGGCGACCTGGACCCATCGTACGGCGCACGGAATGAGACGGGTGGTGAAGACCATAAATGCTGCGGTAAGAATGATCCAATTGGTCCCCTGGAGCGTCTGCAGAACGGCCCCCCATTGGATCGATGAGACCAGCCAAAAAAGGCACCCCCCGGAAAAAAGACATTTGATTCCGAAGGACAACGGCTTTTTTACGGACGGCCATTTATTTTGAAGAAGCAACGGCATGCCTTGATGAGGATTTCAGTAAAGGCTAAGTAATCAGATTTGGGGCCATTTCCTAAAAACGATGACGCCGTGTTCCTTTTGACCGAGGCGACGAAGACCCGAAAAAAGTCAGGGTTGCATATCGATGGGTTTACTCGATTATTTCGGAGGAATGCGATTTCGGAGCGGCGCTTGTGAGCGTGTCGTTGCTACAGACCAGCGCTGTATCCGACAGCTTCCGGATGAGGCCGTCGGCCACCATCCCCACCAGGAGAATTTGCAGGGCCGCAAGCCACAGGATCAGGGTACTGGAGGAAATCAGCCGATGGGTGAGAAGAGTGAAATTGAGGCCGCCTGCGTCGGTGAGCGCAACCAGAACATCGAAGATAAACTTCACCAATCCGACCGTGAAAGCGCCCAATGCAACCGGGACAAAAACCTTCAAGGGCGAGAAAAGCATGGACAGCCGAAGGACCAGGGACACAAATTCCACAAAATCCCAGGGAACGATTTTCGATTTTCCCGATCGCTTGTGGTAATCGATGGGCAGGTAGCCAACCTGGAACCCATCGGCAATCATGGCAACGGTGATCGTGGTGGTGAAGGAAAATTTGTCGGGGAGGATATTGAAATATCTGAGCGCCGCTTGACGGCTGAACACCCGAAGCCCTGAATTGAGATCAGCGATTTCTTCTCCGGAAACGTATTCGGCCAGTTTGCGGAGCACCCATTTTGGCGGTCGTCGGATGAATGGGATGTTGACGTTCTGGCCCACCCTGGCCCCGACGATCATGTCGGACGATTCGAACAACGTCAACAGTTCCGGTATGGCTTCGGACGGATAGGTCCCGTCGGCGTCGGTGATCACGATGGTATCATTGATCGCTGCGCGGATGCCGGTTTTCAAGGAGGCCCCGTACCCACGGTTTTTCCGGTGCTGGATCAGGCGGACGCCATGACCCTCTGCTGCTGTGGCGGTTCCGTCGCTTGACCCGTCGTTCACCACGATGATTTCATAGTCAACATAGGCGTTGTCGAGTACGGACTTGAGCGTGTCCAAGACGGGTCCGATGCCGTTTTCTTCGTTGTATGCCGGGATGACGACGGAGATGGGTGTGCCTGAATGGGTCATTTATCCCCCTAAATAGAGATGGAAAAACAAGGAAGAAGATGTGGCGGTAAAATACCGAGGTGATCAATAATAACTTGCTATCTTATTGAGTCGGTCCAAAATACTATTCATGGGCTGCCGCTCTCGCGAGCAGAGCCTTAAATAATATACAGTGCACAAAACATTCTTGACTTGAAGGATGCAAAAAAAGCCAACTTAAGAATATGCTCTTATTTTTTATTGCTAAGTTTAATTTGGATGAATTTATCGGAATTTATAACGACTGCAAGGAAAAGGGCGGTCAGATGGATGTGGATCAGCAGCCGGTTGAACACACAATTGTCCCTTCCGGTAATATGGTGCCATGGGTCCACATGATTTTGGTCCTGGGATGCATATAGAATAACGACAAGAAAGATGCAGCACAGGTAACCAATGGGAAGCAGGCAGAGAATCAAATTCTTATAGCGGTGCCGGTTTCGGATGAAGCCGAGGCAAAAACCGGCGACTGTCATGATGCCTATCACTCCCCAAATATGTATATTTATAAGACGTTCGAACCAGGCTTTAAGCATTCGAGGGAAAAATTGGGGTAAAATAATAACTTCATCGAGGGATCTGGGGAGGTGAAACTCGGAATATTCCTCTGGCAGCTTTGCCTTTAAAAGCCACCAGCCGATAAACACAGCCAGTGGCAGCAAGTAAAATGCATATGCCTCTTTTCTCTTTTCGGGAATATAAATATGAATTGAGATTAAAAAAATGAGGCTGAAGAGACCGAACCAGACGATACCTTCTCTTTTCATCAATACGGCTGTCGATAAAAACATCACTGCACCGAATAGATCTGATCTTCTCTCATTACAGATAAATCGAAGGAAGAATCCCAAAGAGGCCATCATCGCTATGGAAAGCGAGAATCCAACGTAGAGTGAGGAAATACTCCCGTTGATTGAATGAAAATCGTACAATGTGGAGTAGCCGTGCAGAGGTGAGAGGAGAAGAATTGCAAGAACCAACAGAGAAACGAAAGTTCCAGCCCAATCCTTGATCAGCAAGAAAAACAACATGCAGCCGAAACCGTGATAGATAAAAACCCCAAATTTTAAAAGATGATCGTCAGGCATTCCAATGACAGCAAAGTGCTGGTACCATAGTAGTGGAACATACAGCGGATAGTCTCTATGAGGATGGAGGCGATCCATATTCTGGAAAGCATCCGACCAAAGGTCGTTTCCGTAAAAGAAATATTTGGCTTTTAGTAGCCAGAAGGCTGTCGTGTCAAAACGAAACTCGGGCGTTGACAGCATTCTGATGGCGATCAAGGCAACAGCCGGTGCGGCAACCACTGCTACCAGACTATAGATGAAATGATGCGATTCAAAGCGGATGGACGGGAATCGAGATCTTACAACGGCAATCTCTTTCTTGGAATGAATGATGAATCCCGCCAATCCCAATAGGAATAGAGCCGTTGGTAGAACATTAGATGTGATTCCCAAGACAACAGCCAGTTGGAGGGCGACGACATTGACAAAAATGCCAGTGAAATAGGCCAACGGGACACGCAAGGAATCCACCTTGCGTTTCTGGGGGAAAAAGTGATCGAGTGCAAGGGCGCCGGTGCCAAAATAGGCAAGATGCAACATAATGATTTTTATTGAGACCGTCATTTTTTGTTAATGGAATCCTGAATTCTTGGATTTTCGATAATTTGCCATTTCGGTGGATTTTTTTTCTTTACACATTTCATTTCAACAGTAATGAAATCTTTTCCCTCTGTTGTTAGTTTGTTAATGACGGGTTCGGAATGATTGTAAACGGGTCTTGGCGCCATAAAGTAGGCCAATATCGGTTTATTATTACATTGATAGGGCTTGTTGAGGTTCGACAATCACAATCGCGGTGTTTTCGGATGTCTCTTTTTCAATGTAATCGTATAGTTCTTTTTGCAGTCGGTAATGCATGTGGAATTGGTTCCGGAGCTCTTCGGTATTCATGGTGCGGATTCGATATGCCCATATTTTTATTTGCTTGACTGTTGGCAAAGCTCCGTTGGCAACGGTAAATAGAAGACAGGCGATCAATCCGTAGATCAGGTATCGATTGCTTTTGAACTCCTCTGATTGGAGAAACTTCTTCACTATCTGTCGTCCCTATGGTTTTAAGACCCAGGTGGTTGGGTTGAGGGATTGCGATTTCTCGTGGTTACCATGCCGGTAGCGGCAACTCAAAGACAACCATAACGGATAGCAGGTTAAGAAATGACAACCGGGAATCCTAACCGTACCGTTCCCGGATATGGCCTTTGAGGAAGTCGTTTGTCTTGCTTCTTCTCCAAGGAATACCTCGGACTGGATTGGAGCCAAATTAAAGTGTGATAAGAGGGTGCAATGGGATGACCCTTCATCACCGGCATTTCCATAGCAGAGCTAAGAAGACCGGCACGGCAACATAACAAATCAGAATATAGGAAATGTCAGTAAAACGTTCATCGCATTCACCCCCAAAAGCATTCGGCTATAAACCAACTTATGTCGGGGCTTGGACTCAAGGTGAAAGGCGCGGCGAGTGCTCCCGATACACCTGCTCTATCGTCTGGGCCACCTGGCGATGCCCCTTGGCGTTCCAGTGGGCGTCGTTTGCCTTGTGGCCGTCCGTAGCCAGGTAGTCCTTTAGAGTGACGAAGGGGACGGAGTGGTGGTCGCATATGCGTCTGAGGCGCTTGTCCGGATGGTCCGGATCGAAATCGTCTATGTTGGGAATGTGGGCCGTCAGCTTGTGAAAATGGGCCGGGCTGATCTGAGTGACATCCGGAATGCTCATGACGACCAATCGGCCCCCGGCATCTTCGCAAAGGGATTTCCCTTGCTGGATCAGGAAAGAGCAGGCATCAAAGATGCGCTCGGGAGCGGAAGACGGTTGGCAATAGGACGCCAGGCTTTTATAGTATTGCCGTCTTTTGGAGGCGGTCCAGGGGGTTGCCGACACGTGCTCTGTAATAATTTCCCATTGCTTGCTGACAGGGCTCATTCGAAGGAATGGCATTCGGTAGTGGGCCAGATTGGGGGTAAGGTTTTCCAGTAGATCGTTTCCGTGATAGATGAACCAGATGACGAGCTTTCCGGCAAGCTTGTCGGACAATCGACGCATCCACAGCAGTTCCTGAACCATATTATAGCCGTTGACGCCGATGGCCTTTACCTTGAAGCCGTTGGCGAGGGATGCGAAATAGTCCTTGTCGCTGACGCCGTAGCCGAACGCGTAGGAGTCGCCGAAGACGACAACCTCGCTGTCGTCGATAACTGCCTTACCGCGCCAGCCCTGGGCATCCGTCGTCAGCCGGTAGACCCCATCGACCCGGACGTGGGTGTCGAGGTTCGGCTTGGGTTTCCAACCGATTTCAGGCATGTACGCGATCAGGTCCTGCCAGAGAACGGGTTTGGGGGAAACGAGTCGCCAGATGGACTTCAGGCTGTTCGAAATGAGTGCCACGATAAGAAAGGGGAGGCCTAAAAGGAATACCGGAAGCCAGCATAGAAAGCCGAACAACAATGAAAGGATCGCCATGCAGCGGTGGGCTGGAAACATCAACAATGCTCCTTTAATTAGTACAACGTGTAGATATTCGTTGGAAACTGCTTTTGCTGTTCGCCTTCGACGAGCCGCAGCAAGATGACGAACGGCAGCAGGCTGTAAGCCCAGATATGGCGGGGATGCCTTGCCCAGTCCAGAAAGGAGGACAGCCAGTATCCGTTTCGGTTGCGGGTTGTCGAAATGGCGGTCGGCTTGGCGTAGAGTTCCGCTTCGGGGGTTTTCCAGAGCGCCCACAATGACGACGCTCTCGGGGGGCGTTGAAGCAGAAGATTGACCCGTGTCGAACCCGTTATGCCTAAAATCGCATAGAAGCAGACGCCGATCGACCATAGGCGGGACAATCGGATGTAGAGCTGCGTCATGATTCGCCAGAGATCGTAGGCGTTTTTCATAACAGAGGGGAATCGACCTCCGATGAGGGCGGCAAGCCCAGCCGCCTGTCAGCATTGGAAGAATAGATGGATATGTCGCGAGGCCCACGGCAGCCGTGACGACGGTGGACAGGCTGATCCAGAAGACAATCAGCTCGACGGCATCTGGTTTAGGAGATAGTTGAATCATATCGATCGGTCCTTGTTCATCATCTGTGTTGAGTGTCGGTGAATAAGAAGGTGCCGGCTCAATCGAGTTCGTACTGATTGCGGTATCTCTCCGCATCCTGATGGAGTGCGTCCGGCTGATCGGTTTTGGAAAGGATGTGGTTTTCCAGAACCAGGGTATCCATGTCGGTGGCCATGAAGCACCGGAAAGCATCTTCCGGCGTGCAAACGATCGGCTCCCCCCGAATGTTGAAGCTGGTATTGACGATGACGGGGCATCCCGTCTTCTGGTGGAACTGGCGCATGAGGCGGTAGAACCTGCCGTGGCGCACCTCGTCTACGGTCTGAACCCGCGCGGAGTAGTCGACGTGGGTGATGGCGGGTATGGTCGACCGAGGCACCGAAACGCGTTCGTTGATGTTCTCCGACTGCATCTGCTTGAGGTCCTCATCGCTTAGAGGCCGCCGCCAACCCTCCCGCACCGGGGCCACGAACAGCATGTAGGGACTGTCCTCCCCCGGCTCCATCTCGAACACCTCGTGGGCGAATTCGGTGAGAACGCACGGGGCGAATGGTCTAAACGACTCCCGATACTTGATTTTCAGGTTCATGGTCTTTTGCATCGATGTCGACCGTGCATCACCGATGATGCTTCGGCAGCCGAGGGCCCTGGGACCGAACTCCATTCGCCCCTGAAACCAGCCGACAACCTTTTCCTGGGCCATCAGGTCGGAAACGGCATCGACCAGTGCGCTTTCCTCGGCTTCGAACCGGTAGGCAGCCCCTACGGAATCCAGGAACAGCCCGATATCCGTGTTGGAAAAGGCCGGCCCCAGCAGAGACCCCATCTGGCTGTCGGGTTTTTCGGTCTTGCGGGGGCGCTCGAAATGGTGGTGCCAGCTGAGAAGGGCGGCCCCCACGGCGCCACCGGCATCGCCCGCCGCCGGCTGAATCCAGATCTCTTCGAAAGGCCCTTCTCTGCGAAGCCGTCCGTTGGCGACACAGTTGAGCGCGACCCCTCCCGCCATGACGAGATGGGTCGAGCCGGTGGTTCGGTGGGCAAAATCGGCCGCCTTTATGACGACTTCCTCACAGACCCTTTGAATGGATGCGGCAATGTCCATTTCCTTTTGGGTGATCCGGCTCTCTGAGGGGCGGGGCGGCCACCCGAAGAGATCGTGAAATTTCTCCGAAGTCATCGTGAGTCCCTGGCAGTAGTTGAAATAGGACATGTCAAGCCAGATCGATCCGTCATCCCGGACATCGACGATGTGGTCCAGTATCTTGTCCACAAACTTTGGCGTTCCGTAGGGGGCAAGCCCCATCAGTTTGTACTCGCCCGAGTTGACCTTGAACCCGGTATAGTAGGTGAAGGCGGAGTACAGCATGCCCAGGGAGTGGGGAAACCGCATCTCTCTAAACAGTTTAACCGATGCGTCTTTTCCGTAGCCGATGGAACTCGTGCTCCATTCACCGACCGCATCCAGGGTGAGGATGGCGGCATCCTGGAACGGTGAGGGGAAGAAGGCGCTTGCCGCATGGGATTCGTGATGGTCCGTGAACAGCAGTTGGCCCTGGAACCGGTCGCCGAGGTGCTCGAGGATGGTTTCAGGGATCATCAACTTGTACTGGGCCCATAGCGGAAAGGCCCGCCGGAAGGATTCGAAGCCATTGGGCATGAAGGCCCGATAGGTGTCGATCAACCGCTCGAACTTGACCAACGGTTTTTCGTAAAAGGCAACGGCGTCGAGGCGTTCGGTGCCGATGCGCGCTTCGGTCAGGCAATAATCGATGGCATTTTTTGGGAACCCCGGATCATGCTTGACCCGGGTGAACCGCTCTTCCTGGGCGGCGGCAATGATGCGACCGTCCCTGAGCAGTGCGGCGGCTGCATCGTGATAGAATGCAGATATGCCTAAAATATAAACCGACATTGATAAAGACCTCCGTTATCAGGATTCGGGAAGACAAATAGTATGGTTATTTTGGGATTTCGAGAGGCTGCGGGTGATAGGCCTTGGGATTTTTCAATGCCCTCCACCACTCTTGGGTCGCTATCTGGCGGTCCGCTTTTTCAACAACCCACGTCTTCGACCTTGACGTTGGTTTGAAAGCCGGAATGGCTCTACCGGATAATGTACGCCAATGGCTGAACTCAACGCTTCGGATCCAAATCGAATAATCACATCTCATAACCGATATGGCGGGAGGTGCATCCGCATCGTAATGTCTGGGCGCTCCGTTGGGATGCTGCTTGTTTATCATCCATTTCCGCAAGGGGGTATCCGGTAATTCGTAAAGCCGCTCCTTTTCGACAATGGGCGAATACGCGAAGCGTTTATGGGGCGTCCGTTCCTGGAATTGAACCATTGTAAACCGATTGAGTATAATGTAAGCCGCCCACGGATCCGAGGGACCGTTGTAACCTCTCATATCCATGATGCTGCCACCAAACCATGCCACAACCATTTTATGGGCGATTGACGGATCAATTAGGTAAGCGTCGGCAAGCACTGTCAAAGGGCCACACATGACAGCCACAATCGGTTTTTCGGCTTTGGCTTTTTGAGCTTCCTGAACGATTCGGTATGCTCCTTCCGAACCGATTGGCCGCGTGTGGGCGATATCTCCTGAACTCGGCTGCACCAGGTGACCCTTGGTCCCACTCACATGATCGGGGACGTTATGAAACCCGCTGTCAAGGGCGTGGGATATCATCTGATTTCTTTCGTAAAGCATCCGCTCATAATCCGCTGATGTCACCCATTGATTGAAAGGGGATATAGAACTCGAAGTGGTCATAAGAAGCAGATTTAGATCACCTGCGCTAGCACATGCCATTAAAAACTCGTCGGTGTAGCAGTTAATGGCCTCGTCTTTGTCATAAATGACACCGTTCGTGTGATCATATGGCAATGGCTTTCGGTGTCGGTAAGCCAGAATTCTCCACAGGAAATTTTTAATTGGCTGCTTTAACGTCAAGTATCGCATGATTTAGCGATTTCCATTTCCTTCGAGCAAACACGTGAATCCCATACCATTTATTATTTACATTTTCCCCATGCTCTTTTTGATAACCCTCCACCATTCATTGGTCCCAATTTCCTTGTCGGCATAGCGAATAACGATGGTATTCCCTTGGGGGTTTTCCTTGTAGGCGGGTATTAGATGACCATAGGAGCCACGAATCCAATGGCTGAAAGACACCCGTTGGAGCTGTGATCTCTGAATTTTGTGGATGCCAAGACGCATAGCGGTTTGGAGGCGTTTGGAGCGGACAACATATTCCGGTCGCATCATAAAGATGGCCGGCGGAGCATCCGCATCCCTTTTTTTGGGCATACCGTTCGGGTGTCTTTTCGAGATCATCCAATCCCGAAGCATACTGGGAGATAGCTTGGATAGTTGCTCTTTTTCAATGTGTGGTGACATTTCTCTTCCAATATTTTCTGGAAAAAGAATAAGGTCGAGCTTTTCCATAACAATGTAGGATGCCCATGGATCGACTTGACCGTTGTAAGCTCCCATATCCTCAAATCTGCCACCAAGCCATGCCACAATGATTTTATCTTTAATTTGATTGTCTAACAAAAAGGCGTCGGCAGCGATGGTGAGAGGCCCTCCCATGATGAGGACCAATGGCTTTTCCGGACTGCATTTATTCGCCTCTTGAACAATGAAATGACTACCTTCGGATGCAATGGGAATTGTATCTTCAATACGGTCACTCTTGGGTCTCTTCAAATGCCCCTTGGTACCAATAATGTGCTTGGGAATGTTTTTAAACCCACTTTCTTTGGCCGCCATTAAACCGTAATTTCGTTCTTTGATAAAACGATTGAAATCTTCATCAGAAACCCACTTGTTAAAGGGTTCGATACTGCTGGAGGTAATGAAGGCCAGCAAGTTAATTTCTCCAAGACTGCTAAGCGCCATCAAATATTCATCCGTGTAGACATCTATGGTTTCGTCATTGTCGTAAATAACTGGAGAGGTGTGATTATACGGAATGTCTGCTAATTTTCCAATTAAAACTGTGATACTACTGATGGTGAATAAAAGGAGAATAATCAGAAAAGCAGCAAGATATACAGTATGCTTTTTATTTAATTTTATCATTTTACCAATCCTTGGATAAGCATATCTGAATAGCATCGTTGACTGTTCATCAGAAAAATTGTCATCCTCTTTTGGGGGTTAAATGTTTGACCTTGTGAATAAATTTGGAGGTGAATTTTTTAAAATTACTGCTTTTTCTTATTTGATTACGCTGCATTCTTCTTGGTAAAATCAGATTTTCAATAAATGATCTATCAGCCTCTTTATTCCTGACCACCAATCTCGGATGCTTCAGGGGAAATACCAGTTCACGCGTTTTTAAATTCGCTATTTTTTCATTGGGATTTTTTGTATGGGTTGCCAAGGCACCGCATCCAATATTGGTCACCAGGGTTTCCCTCGGCATAATGGTCAGTCCGTTTTGGTACCAGATGGCGAAGCTCCACTGATAATCCCAGAAATCGATGTCCCCTTTGCTGTGGTAGGCTTTTTGGAACTTGTCGCTCCAGTAGCGAACAGCAACCGGGTGTTCGACGATGTCTTCGAGCCAAGAGGTCCCCCTGAGAGACGGCCACGCGGCGAGACCCATGTCATGATGCCGCCAGGCCCGACGCCAGGTGGCCCATCCCCAGCAGATGCTGAGGCTGGAAAAAAAGTAACTGTGGGGGGTGCGTTGGTTCCCGAATTGAAAATTGTTCCCGTTGATCTGCATGATGCGTTCGTCTTCGGCGTATCGATCGAGCAGCTCATCACAAAACCGGAAAAAGGAGCGATTGGGGATACAATCGTCCTCCAAAATGATGGCGCGGTCGACTTGATCGAAAACCCAGCTGATCCCCGAGGCTGGGCGCTTGCCGCAGCCCAGATTGACATTGGAGAAATGGCGTTCGACCCGACAATTCCATGGAATGGTTTTGAAAACGTCGCGAACATCACGGCAACGCCTGGCATCCTCGGGATCGTCCGCCTTCGGCCCATCGGCAATAATGAAGAGACGCTCCGGCTGGAGTTCCTCGAGGATGTGGAACAACCGCTGCGCAAAGGTTGGTCTATTGTAGACGATGACAGCGACTGGCGACTTCATTCAAACCTCTCCGGACAATGGCGACCGTGAAATTAGTATCGGGACACTCGTTCGAACTCAGGTATACGGCGTCGATCGTGGGTTTCGACATGAATGCCACAATAGATACCAGCCGAGATATCGCCTGGTGCAGCGGCACCCAGGCTACGGCCTCAGGATCCGGTTTTGGAGGTCGCCGCCGGCTGCACCGACGCGATCTCGTCAACGGGGTAATGGTTCCATGCGAAATCCATTAGGGTGTATTCGCCTTTAAAATGTTTGTTAGGATAGTTGCGGCCCGTGCCGTAGTAATCCCCATCGATCACGTTGAGCTCGATTGCATCCATGACCCAATCCAGGATGACTTTGTTAGACTCGATGAACACGGTGATATAGTAGACGGACTCGGTCAGGGGAAATTTCGGAACGACGAATTCGATGATTCCCTCTCCTTGCACATCGATCTGAGACCGGCTTACCAATTCGGTGGAGAGCATGCTGTAGATCCGCTCCTTCCTCCGGATGGTTGCGCTGAATCGACAATTGGGAACTGGCTCGTCGGTCTTGCAACGGTAATGCATTTGGATTTTAAGATCGGCGCCGCTGAAAGCGAAGTCTATTGGCTTGTTTTGCGAGTCCAGGAATGTCACATCTTCAATGACGATGTCGCCTTTTCCCTTGCGGTCTTCCCTTCTGGCCAGGGGAATTTGCGCCAGATCGGACACCGTTTTCAGATAGGTGTCGATGACAGTCCCGGTGTCGTCGATCTCGACGACTTGCCCCTCGTCGATCAGGATGGATCGAGAGCACAGGTTCTCCACGGCCGCCATGTTGTGGCTCACAAAGATCACGGTCCGTCCCTGCTGGGCGACTTCGCTCATTTTCCCCAGGCATTTGTTTTGAAACGCGGCGTCCCCGACGGCGAGAACCTCATCGATGATCAATACGTCGGGTTCCAGGTGGGCAGCCACGGAAAAGGCCAGTCGGACCCTCATCCCGCTGGAGTACCGTTTGACCGGGGTGTCCAGAAATTTTTCCACGCCCGAAAAGGCGACGATCTCGTCGAACTTCCGGTCGATTTCGAATTTTCGCATGCCCAGGATCGTGCCGTTGAGGTAAATGTTCTCCCGCCCCGACAATTCCTGATGGAAGCCCGTCCCGACCTCCAGCAGGCTGGACACCCTGCCGCGGATCTCCACCCGGCCGGCGGTGGGGTGGGTGATTCGGGAGAGCACTTTCAGCAGGGTGGATTTCCCGGCTCCGTTTTTGCCGATGATGCCGATGGTTTCTCCCTCTTTGACGTCAAAGGAAATGTCCCGAAGCGCCCAGAGGACGCCTTCCGACTGCCCGTCGCCGTCCCTGTCTTTGAATGCATACAGAGACTGGTATTTCCGAAAATTCTTCAGAGGGCTTTTGATAAATGCGCCGATGGCCCCGAAGAGATTCTCGTGAACGTCTTCTTTGAGGCCGATGCGGTAGCGCTTGCTCAGGTTTTCGACTCGAATCGCTGTTTTCATAGGGTATCTCAAATGCTGCCGTCAGGGGGCGTTTGGAGATGGGTGATTCTGATCAAATGACGTCAACGAAGACATGCTCCATGTGATAAAAATAACAAATGCCGGATATCAGGAGAGCCACTGCTACCAATGAGCCCGGGAGGATGTATGCCCAGGAGAAATCGATGCCCAGGAGGCTGCTGCGGAACCCTTCGATGACGGCGACCACTGGGTTGAGCGAATAGATCAGTCGATATCGATCCGGTATGCTCGATGCCGAGTAGACGATGGGTGCGGTATACATCAGCATCCGGATGGCAAACGGCATGGCGTGGTTGACATCCCGGAAGCGGATGGCCATCGCCGACAACCACAGGCCGGTCCCAAGGGCGACGATCATCATCAGAAGAATGAACAGGGGCAGAAAGAGTAGATTCCAGGTCGGCGTGACCTTGTGGTAGACGAAGAGGAAAGGGATGATCGACAAGGATATGGAAAAATCCAGCAACTTGGAGAGAATCGGAACGAGAGGGAAGATGATCCGTGGAAAATAGATTTTTCCCAGCAGGTTCTGACCGGCCACAAGGCTACCGCTTGATTTTGAGGTGGCCTGGGAAATGTAGGTCCACGCGATGACGGCGGTACTGCAGAACAACACGTAGGGAATGCCGTCCGATGCGAGCTTGGCCACCTTTCCAAAGATGATGGTGAACAAGAGGATCTGAATGAGGGGCTGCAAGATCGCCCAGGCAAAACCAAGGATCGTTTGGGCGTAAATGACTTTGATGTCCCGCCACACCAGAAATACGAGGAGATCCCTGTAGTGTTTGAGTTCTTGAAAATCGATAAACCGCCAGCCCGTGGGCGGTTTGATGATGGTGACCTTTTCTGCTTTTTCGCTCATCGTCCTTGCCATGGTTGGTACGTGCCTCAATTGGAGAAGAAAAGTTGGTCCTGTTCAGACCGCAATCGATCCGAAAGGCGGTCGTCCGGCAGGGTAACGTCGCTGCAACGGATAGGGCGAACTTTAAAATGTCCCTGACTGCCCAGCAGCCTTCCGCAAGACCCGTGGGCAGCAGATCCTCCCTGTGGGCAGTCTCGGCGCTCTCGCAGAAGTCCATAGGTCAGATACCCGCCGAGGCCGTCGATCACCTGTTCCTTCTGGATATCGACCTTTGCCGTAGCAACGACAATGGATGCTTCCTCGATGTCAGTTGAAATGGCATATCCCGAAAAAGGGGAATTACACAGGGATTATCTCTTGACATCCGGCCACTGCCGATCCTTCTCTGATATTACCGTTGGCTCCATCGGCCACTGAACGCCGATGTCGGGATCGTTCCACCGAATGCCGCCCTCCGCAGCGGGTGTGTAAAAGTGGCTCACCTGGTAGGTGACGGCTGTGTGGTCTTCCAGGGTGATGAAAGCGTGGCCGAAGGTCTCCGGAACATACAGCATTCTCGAGTTGGCCTCGGTCAGTTCGATGCCGACCCATTGGAAATAGGTGGGCGACTCCGGTCGCAGATCGACAATGACGTCGTAGATGGCGCCGCGCGTGCACCGAACAAGCTTGGCCTCCTCGTGGGGGGGAATCTGGTAGTGAAAACCCCGCAGGGTGCCCTTCAGCTTGTTATAGGACACGTTGGTCTGCACCATTTCCGACATAAGGCCGTGGTCCATGAATTCTTTTCTACAGTAGGCCCTTCCGAAATAGCCCCGATCGTCTCCAATGGTTTGGATGTCGATAGTAAAGGCGTTGTTGAGTTTTGTCTCAGTAAATATCATCTTTTTTCCCTATAGCCATGGTATCGTCTTTATTCCAAAATCAGCCCTGCAAGATAATTGCCTTGAATAAAAGCAGGCAAAAACATGATATGATTTTGCCTTACACATTCTCTGTTTGTTGATCTTCAATTTAGCAGGAACTCGACCACTGATGAAAATAACTCTCCACGCTAACGATAATGATATCTTTCAAGTATCTGAGAAAACTTTCTGTTTAATTGTTCAATGGTCTCTTTTTTTAATTTTTCTTTATAATCTCCGGGGAGACCTTTGCGAACGTGCTTTGATTTATCTTCATTTTTTGGCTTTTTTTTATTATTTTCATCTATTAATAATTGCACTACATTATGATCTACATTCAAATTAATGTACTGTATCAAATCATTAAGCCAACCATCAAATGATGCAACCATTTTCTCGTATGTTGTTATGTAAACATTTCTATATTTATCGAGTAATAACGTTTGATATCTTATGAAGGTCTTATACAAAATATCGCTTTCTATGAGCACATGATCATCAATCGAAGAGTCAATGGCCTTTGTTCTCGATGTTCGGAATGACTTAAATTTATTCCCTGTGATTTGAGGTGTAACATGACTGTAGGCAACAGAGAAATAATTGGAAACTAAAATATCCCTGGGGTCTCTGACCACAAAAACAATTTTGTACTTTTCTAAATTCGGTATTCCTTCTATCATTCCTCCGAAGGCGCTGTATAAATATCCTTTTTCTTTAAACAGATGTCTGTACTTTTTCATTTCAATTTCAGATAGAGAATCCAAATAAGGGAAATCGGAATTGAATGCATAGTCATGGATTTTCACATGCACCATTCCGTTTTTTGAAGCGCAGGTGCTTAAGATTGATTTTATATATTGTGTTGCCGATTTGTTGAGGGAAAAATGGATAATACTAGGATGTGTATTGCTATTTTGGTGTACGCCGCTAATCAATTCCAATTCGGTTTTGAATTTTCCCCGTATGGATTTTTTCTTTAAATGATTGTCGATGATTGGAATGGACCTGATCATTGATCTAAAATTGTTTTTGATTAGTTGAACCATGATCGTCCTTTATGTAATTTAAAGGATATGTAAGCTGATGTTACATATCCCACAGTGTCTATTGACGGGGAATAGACACTTTTTGTACAAGAATAGTATTCACCTGACACTATCGCCCCTGGCGGGTCAAGCTTAAGCTGCTTCTTTCATCTCGTTTTCTTTAGTTTCTGGTTTGACGATCCCATCAATAAAGGCCTTATAAGGCGTTCGGCCATTCATATTGCGGCCCTGGTGCGTGCGTTTCTGATTGTACTGTTTCAGATAGGCTTCGAGATCCTTCTGCATCTCATCGACAGACTCGTACCACTTGGTTCGACCGGCAATACGAAAGTGCTCATCTAAAAGCGTGCGGTGCAGGCGCTCCACAAATCCGTTGCTCTGGGGCCGCCTGACCTTGGTCGTGCGGTGCTCGATGCCTTCAAGCTGAAGAAACAGCTCGTAGGGATGACGATCCGGCCGTCCGCAGTACTCGCGGCCATTATCGCTTAGAATCGTATCCACACGAACATCGTGTTTTTCGAAAAACGGCAGCACATCTTCATTGAGCACGTGGACCGCCGTAACCGGCAGCTTGCTCGTGTACAATCGGCCCCAGGCATAACGAGAGTGGCAATCAATGACCGATTGCAGATAGATGCGGCCTACGCCCTTCAGAGTGCCCACAAAGAACGTGTCCACAGCCACCAGATCGCCGGTGAAACGTGTTTCGATGTGACGCTCACGGAACTCGGGGCTGAACTTTTCCAATAGCCGGATCTGCTCGTCGGTAAGTTTCATGCGGCGCTTGGTCACCGTCTGCTCCAGCCTGAGCAAGCGTTCGTGTTTGGTCATCAGCTTGTGGCGGCCCCAGACACCACGAACACCGCCGGAGCTGACCTGCACGCCCTCAAGGGCCAATTGCTGGGCCACACGCAAACACCCGTGCGAGGGGTGCCGGAGGCTGTAGTCCAGGATGGCTTTTTCAACGGTCTTATCGACGCGGTTGGGATGCGGCCCTTTGGGACCAGGTAGCCGATCGATCAAACCATCGGCCCCATAAGTCTGGTAGTTGCGACGGATCTCATAGAATTGCTGGCGGGAGTAGCCCATGATTTTGCAGGCCTTGCTGACGTTGGTCAGTTCCGCAGCCAACTGTAGCAAACTCAGCTTCCTTCGTGCTATCTTGGTTTCGGTGGTCATGTCGTCCTCCTATGGGAATAGATTAAAGTCTCGCAACTTCATCTATAACCCGACTAGGGGCGATGTGACCACTTTCTCAATTAGCCAACTGTCAGGGGAATACCATCACTAAACATACTTTTTAATTAACTAAGATGACACACAGTAGGAAGGCTCCCTGTACCTGAAGGCAACGGCTTCGTATTCAGACCAGCTTTTGACCGTCAGGTCATCGATCGTCTTCGAAAAGTACGCTTCCACGAACCGCTGGGCCAGTTGGATGTTGGTGATGAGGGGAATGCCGTAATTGACCGCGTTGCGTCGGATCAGGTAGTCGTTGGTCAGTTCGTCCTCGTGATAATTTTTGGGGATGTTGATGACGATGTCGATCCGATCGTCTGCCAGATAATCCAGAACGTTCGGTGTGTCGCGGTCAAGCGGCCATTTCAGGATGGTGGTCTGAATGCCGTATCGGCCAAGGAAATCCGCTGTGCCCTGGGTGGCATACAGTTGAATGCCGTTTTGTTCCAGAATCCGGGCTTCCTCCAGGAAGGCGGCCTTGGCATGAATGGGCCCGGTCGAGAGAAGGGCGCTTCGGATCGGATAGTGAAACCCAATGGCGAACAGCGCCTTCAAAAAGGCCTCCTCGAAGTCGTCGCCCAGGCAGGCCACTTCCCCCGTCGATGCCATCTCCACCCCGACCAGGGGATCGGCCCCATCCAGCCGCATGAAGGAAAACTGGGGCGCCTTGACCCCGACGTAGTTGAGATCGAAAGCGATGTTGTTGCACGGGGAGACGGGTTCCCCGACGATAACCCTCGTGGCCCTGTCGATATAGTTGACCTTCTGCACCTTTGACACGAAGGGAAAGCTGCGGGACGCCCGGAGGTTGCATTCGATGACGCTGATTTGATTGTCCTTCGCAATGAACTGGATGTTGAAAGGGCCATTGATCTCAAGCGCCTCGGCGATTTTAGTGGTGATCTGTCGAACCCGCCGAATCGTTTCGATGTATGTCCTCTGGGGGGGGTGGACCAGGGTGGCGTCACCGGAGTGAACCCCCGCATTCTCTACATGTTCCGAGATCGCCCACAGGATGAGGTTTCCTTCCTGAGCGACGGCATCCACATCCAGCTCTTTGGCGTTCTCCACGAATTTGCTGAGCACCACCGGGTATTCCGTCGATAACTCGGCAGCGGATCTCAGTATTCTGGACAATTCCAAGGGGGTGGACGCCACCCCCATCGATGCGCCGCTAAGGACGTAGGAGGGCCTGACGAGAACGGGGTAGCCCACGTTTTCGGCAAAGGTCTCGGCGACGGTCATGGACGCCGCCTCCGTCCACGGGGGCTGCTTGACCTGAAGGCGGTCTAGAAGGGCGGAGAACTTTTTCCGGTCCTCGGCATTGTCGATCTTTTCCGGTGTGGTTCCAAGAATGTGGACGCCGCTTCGGTGGAGCTTGAAGGCCAGGTTGTTTGCGATCTGACCACCGACGGACACGATGATGCCGATGGGGTTTTCTTTGGCATAGATATCGAGGATCGTCTCCGTCGACAACTCCTCGAAGTAGAGCCTGTCGCTTTCGCTGTAATCCGTGCTGACCGTTTCGGGGTTGTGGTTAACGACGATGGTCTGATAGCCCATATTCCTCAGGGTGACGACCGTGTTGACGCAGCACCAGTCGAATTCCACGGAGCTGCCGATGCTGTAAGCCCCCGAACCGAGGATGATAATGGCATTGCTGCCATTGAAGGCGACATCGTCTTCGTCCCCATTGTAGGTCAGATAGAGGTAGTTCGTCTGGGCGGGATACTCGGCGCCCAGGGTGTCGATTTGTTTGACCCAGGGGAAAATGCCAAGCGCTCTTCGTCTGGCAGTGGCCTCTTCCGGAGTTGTCCCCGTAAAATTGGCGATCTGCGCATCCGAAAAACCGTACTTTTTGGCCTCTCGGATCAGCGCTGGGTCGCAGCTCTCCAGGTCGCAGCGGTCCAGCTCAAGAGCGATCCGGCAGATGTTTTCGATTTTGTACAGAAACCACTTGTCGACGAGGGAGAGTTCCTGGATCCGGTTTATGCCCATCCCCGATTCGATGGCTTTGGCGATGGCATAGATGCGCTCTGAGGTCGGATTCTGGAGTTCGGCTTCTAAGTCGCGAAAGGAAATGCGGTTGCCACCGACCAACCCCATGTCGTCGCCCCTCACCATGCGAAGCGCCTTTTGAAGCGCCTCTTCGAAGGTGCGGCCGATCGCCATCACCTCTCCAACGGATTTCATGCTGGAGCCGATGCGTTTGGATACCTTCTGGAATTTCTGCAGATCCCACTTCGGCACCTTTACCACGACGTAATCCAGAGCCGGTTCGAAGCAGGCGGTGGTGACACCGGTCACTGAATTTTTGATGTTGGGCAGATGGTGGCCGAGAGTCAGCTTCGCCGCCACGAAGGCGATGGGGTAACCCGTCGCCTTGGAGGCCAAGGCGGAGCTCCTGGACAGGCGTGCGTTCACCTCGATGACCTTGACGGTGTCGGCCTCCGGGTCGACCGCGAACTGGATGTTGCACTCACCGACGATACCGATGTGTCGCGCCACGCGAATCGAAATCTCCCGCAGCAGGTGGTACTCTCGGTTATTCAGGGTCTGGCTGGGTGCGACCACGATGCTTTCACCCGTGTGGATGCCCATGGGATCCAGGTTTTCCATGTTGCAGACGGTGATGCAGTTGTCCGCGCTGTCGCGCATGATCTCAAATTCGATTTCCTTCCAACCGGTCAAATATTCTTCGATCAGCAATTGAGGGCTTTGGGACAAGGCGACCTTGGCGCGGTCTAAAACCGATTGCTCATCGATGCAAATCCCGGATGACAACCCCCCCAGTGCATAGGCGACGCGCAACATGACCGGAAACCCGATCTGACGGGCCGCCTCCAGGGCGGCGTCCGCACTGGATACGGCAACGGCTTTGGGAACCTCGACATCGATTTCGGCTAAGCGGTTTATGAATGCGTCCCGGTCTTCGGTTTCCCGGATGGTTTGTGTCGGGGTCCCCAGCACGTTGACGCCGTAGCGGTCGAAAACGCCTCTGCTGTCGAGATCGAGGCCGCACTGAAGAGCCGTCTGACCGCCGAATCCCAGCAAAATGCCGTCGGGCCGCTCCTTCTTAATGACCTTTTCGACGAAATCCGCATTGACGGGCAGAAAATACACTTGATCGGCCAGGTAGTCCGAGGTCTGGATGGTGGCGATGTTGGGGTTGACCAGCACGGTAAAAATACCATCTTCTTTAAGCGCTTTGATCGCCTGACTTCCGGAGTAGTCGAATTCGCCGGCCTCTCCAATCTTCAGCGCACCGCTGCCAAGAACCAGAACTTTTTTGAGATCTCTCATGATATGGCGCTCAGAAACTGGTTGAAGATGTGCCCCGTGTCGACGGGGCCGGGTGTGGCCTCGGGGTGAAACTGGACACTGAAATAGGGTTTGGAGGCATGGCGGATGCCTTCATTCGTGCCGTCATTGGCATTGACGAACCAGGGCTGCCAACCCGCAGGCAGGGTTGCGTTATCCACGGCAAAGCCGTGGTTTTGTGACGTGATATAGCATCGGCTGGAGCCGACTTCGATGCACGGCTGGTTCTGGCTTCTATGGCCGTATTTCATCTTGTAGGTCTTGGCGCCGGCTGCCAGAGCCAGCAGCTGGTTTCCCAGGCAGATGCCGAGAATCGGTTTTTCCTTCG
This sequence comes from uncultured Desulfobacteraceae bacterium, assembly GCA_942491115.1. Classification (GTDB taxonomy): domain Bacteria; phylum Desulfobacterota; class Desulfobacteria; order Desulfobacterales; family UBA5852; genus CALNZV01. The sequence goes on along the minus strand of CALNZV010000007.1, from coordinate 1,005,791 downwards.
AAAACGCCTTCTGTATGTGGCCGATGGTGGGTTGACACTGCTCCGGATCGCCGGGCCCGTTGGAAACAACGAGCGCATCGTAGGGGTCGTCCGAAAAGTCATAGTCCCAGGGCACCCGGATCACCGTGCAATTCTGGGCCACCAGTTGCCTGATGATATTGAGCTTGCAGCCGCAGTCGACGAGGACAACGGTTTTATCTCCATCTCCGTATCGGCGGGGCTCCTTCGTGCTGACCTGATCCACCAGGAGATCCTTGTTCGGATCGTAGAAGGGGCTCGTGTCCGTTTCCTTGACGAGGATTTTACCGAGCATGCTGCCCTGCTGGCGGAGCTTTTTGGTCAGGGCGCGGGTGTCGATGCCGGAAAGAGCCGGCACCCCGTTTTCGCCGAGCCAGACGGCCAGGCTCTTTGAGGAATTCCAGTGGTTGTGGTTTGCGGCGACCTCGGCCACGACCAGTCCGGCCACCTGTATGCGCTCCGACTCAAAGGCCGAATCGAGTTCTGGCCCTTTTGTGTCGGCAGGGACGCCATAGTTGCCGATCAACGGGTAGGTGAACACCAGAATCTGGCCTTTGTAGGAGGGATCGGTCATGGCTTCCGGATACCCCACCATGCCGGTGTTGAAAACCACCTCCCCGGCTGCCGGGACGGTTGAACCGAACATATTGCCTATAAATTTTGTGCCATCTTCCAATACTATCTGACCCAGGGTTTTTGATTGGGGCATCGTTCTCTTATCCATTTAGCTGGTTCAAGAAGGCAATTTTTCTGGAAACGATTCAAGATTCTTTAGCGGAATCGATCCGACCAGTGAAAATCGGTTCAAAAACATCAACGAATATCCGCTTCAATCGATGGAAGCGGTGGAATGATGGTGATCAGAATCCTATGAGCCCTATCTTTCATTTTGAGAAGCGATTGTCAGGAGATTGTCAAACATTGCCGATTGCTGGTTCAAAGCCATTGCCGTGGGATGAAACAGCTGCCATTCTCCTTTTGCAAAATGATAATCCAATGACCCAAGTTATTTTCCAAAGTGGTTCACCTGTTCATTCCACAGCCGATCGATCAATCGATCGGCAGGCAGTTCAACCTGGCCAAAGTAAATGGGATGGTCCTTTTTGACGTTGCAACGGAGTCGGCAGCCCTCGGACAACCCCATTGGCAGGAGATTCTCTGCGGATCGAATGTCGGCATTTTCGATGACACCGTAAGAAGTGAATCCGCCGATGCCATCGAGGATCTCGCCCGCCTGTAGATCCCGTTTTGCAATCGTAATGACATCGCAAACCGGAGATGCAACCGGGGCTATCGATGCATCCTTAAATAATTCAGCCCTGGCGGCGGTCAGGGGCGCCTCCAGGTGAGGAAGGTGGTAGGGCACGTAAAACACGTAGAAGGGACCGTCACCCATTTTGAAATAGTTCATGTAGCCCGCCCTGACAGCATCATCGCTGTGGCCGATGACGAACACGCCGGGACCAGGCTGGGCGCCCAGAATGTAATCAACCAATCCGGTGTCCATCAATTGATCGGGAGGGAACAAATCCACGGCATCATTAGCGTGACTGCAAGTGGGGCCATACATACCTCTTTTGCCCGCCTTGAATCCGGTGGCGTTGGCCACGATCGCATTTTCCATGGACATCTTGGTGCCATCGGCAAACGAGGTTGCCATTTTAGGGGTGAGATTGTTTTTCCTGGCAAATTCCGCTTGGGTTTCTGGGGTCCGGTAATAATCCTGAAGTCCTTTGATGTTGCCGGCGAGAACTGGCTTATAACCGATCGTTTTTACAAAGCGATAGAGATTCATCATCACCCCAGGCTGATCGCCGTCCGTATTGCTTATAATGACATCCTCCCGATCAGCGTAGATTTTGAGAAGCGGTCCGACAGTAGCATCCAACTCGGCGCCCATCATGACGACGTGCTTTTTGTGTTGAATGGCGGCGGTGACGACGGTTGCGCCGAACTCAATTTCTCCAGTGCCTTCAATGATTACATCGATGCCGCTGGCCTGGCAAAGGATGAGAGGATCATCGGTGACGGCACGGGTTTGATTTGAAATGGCGGCATCCAATTGGTCGGGATTACTTACGTTTGTAATCGTCTCAACCCCTGCTGCTCGAAAGGCGTCTTCCGCCTTGGAAATGGTCCTGTTCGACACAGCGGCGACGGACATGCCGGCGATGTGCCCTTCGATCTGGCGAACGATGCCGGCACCGATGTACCCGGCACCGACCAATCCGACTCGAATGGGGCGTCCTTCGGCCTCACGCTTGGCCAAAGCGGTATCGACGATAATCATTTCAATGCCTTTCCTTTGATAATCGTGGACAAAAATTAAAAACGGCCTTTACCATTGGCCTGTATTTTATTTGGAGGCGGATTGCCGGACGGGTCGGCGGAATCGATGGGCTCGGCATCCCACATTCGTGTATCGACGGTTATGGAGTGTTACAGGTGGCTGCTCCGCGAAAAAGATCGGAAGGGGTTCCGATGTCGATAAAACGGCCCTGATCAAAGGTGACGCTGGAGAGGTTCAGCCCGCTTTCGATGGCGGATTGTATGACGTGGCCCAGATGCCGCTCCGGTAAGGTATCATGTTCTGTCGAGAGGTTGCGGCGATTCGAACCGTTTTCTTCAAATCCGGCAGTGAAGTCATGAAGGAAACGGGTGAAGGTAGAGGTCCAGACCGCATTGATCCATGCCAATCGAAGGGATGAGCGATCCGGCTTGATGATGATTTCTCTCGGTTGCCCCTCGAAGTCGATGTCCACCATGTCGACTTTGGAGGGATCCTCTGCGGGATAGAGCCCCAACACGATATCCGCTCCTGTCGTTCGAAGATGATCAAGAAGAATGGCATAGGCATCCTCAGGCCAGGTGAGAATGTCCGGGAATCCAAAAACGACAGTCGCCGTTTCAATAAACGCGAAGGCTTGATCGAGGGTGAAGGGCACTCCGAGTGGCCTGCCCATTATGAGGTAGGCCAGATCCATGCCGAATGAATCCCCATCTCCCAGGTGATATGGGATGTCCCACTTTCCTTTTCGAAGCACCACATACGCTTTCCGGACACCGGCCAGGTGCATTTGCTCCAACAGATACTCCGATACCGTTTTAACCCGAGGTTCGGAAGCGATAGCGGTCTTTTGGAAGCCGATAGGAAAAACCTCCTTGCTGCAGGGAATCGGCCGAATCCGTGTAGCTCTGCCGCCTGCCGGCAACAAGCCGACGAGGTCCGGCACATCCTGGAAGTCAACAGCTTTTGATAGGGTCATTGATGTATAAGCGCAGGGTGTTCGGTTCGCCGGGTAAAAATTCTCCAGTGACTCAAACCGATTTGTATCATTCGAAACTTGGTCAGTTCCGATCTTTCTCCGAGATGAAATAATCGGCTAGTATCGGCCATTCGATCCCGAAGGCTGGATCGTTCCACCGAAGTCCCCGTTCGAATTCGGGGGAATAAAAGGCAGACACCTGATAGAGAACTTCCGTGTCGTCGGCCATGGTGAGATAGCCATGGGCGCAGCCCTCAGTAGCGAAAACCGACCTTCGATTGTCCGCCGTAAGTATCGATTCCGGCCCATTGTTTGACTGCGGGCGATTCCGCCCTCAGGTCAACCATCACATCGAAGGCTCCACAGGTGGATCGCAGTCGTTTCGTCTTTTCGTTCGAATTCATTCCGGCACCAGGCTCGTGCAAAAACCCTCTGTCATCCGACCCCGGCTTAACATTCGGTGACTGACGCCCGCTCAATGGATCTAGGGGTGAATATCATTTTTCAGCCCCCAGCCCAATGCCCGCATAGTGAGTCACCTCGGACTTATCCAGCATGCGTCGTCCGTCGATCACCAGTACATCGGGATTTGAGGATCGAATCAATTCCGGAAGTTGGTTGAATGCCTCCCAGCGCGTCATAACGACAACAGCCGCCACACCCTGAACGGCCTGGGACAGGCTTTTGCAATATTCAATGCCTTCGGTGCCGATGACAATTCTGGCATTTTCTGTCGCGACCGGGTCAAAGGCCTTCACCACTGCCTTCTTTTTTAGAAGGTCTTTGACGACCGGGATCGAGGGCGATTCCCGAATGTCATCGGTTTCAGGCTTGAAGGCCAGGCCGAGCACGGCAACGGGAACGCCTCCCAGGTCCGGATAGTGCCTTTCTAGCAATTCGACGACCCGGGTTGGCTGATCTTCATTGATCCGAATCACTTCCTGGATCAATCCCATAGACTGGTTGAACCCCTTCCCATAGGAGATCAATGCCTTGACATCCTTCGGAAAGCAGCTTCCTCCGAACCCGCATCCTGCCTCTAAAAATGTGGTGATGGCGGGAACGATCCGGCTGCCATCGTCCAATAACGGGCTGATGCGCTTGTCGAGATGCACCGCCTTCATGACATCCACGACATCGACACCGCCACCGATAGCTGAACACAAATTTCCGATTTCATTTGAAAAAGAGATCAAGGTGGCCAAAAGGCAATTGTTTGTGTACTTGATCATTTCCGCAGTTTTGGTTGTGGTCAGGACTTTGTCGGTTGATGGGAAACAATCGTAAAGTGCGGACAGGGCGGATCGGCTTCTGTCGTCGATCGCACCGAGAACAATTCGGTCAGGGTTCATGAAATCGTCAACCGCCTCTCCCTCCCGCAGAAACTCAGGGTTCATCCCGACTCCGAAATCAACCCCGGCGGTCTTCCCCGAGGCGCTCTCCAGAATGGGCAGGACGACATTGTCCGTCGTACCGGGAACGACGGTGCTTTTCACAACGACCATGTGATAGTTGTCTTTTCCCTTGAGTGCGGTTCCGATCTGACGGGAGGCCTCGCGAATATAAGTCAGATCGATCTTGTCTCCTTCGTAAGGCGTGCCGACGGCGATCAGGGAAAGATCGGATTCCTGGACACTGTCGTGGAGATTGCTGGAAGCATTGAGGCGGTTGCCGATATTGGCTTTTAATAGGTCATCCAGCCCTGGTTCGTATATGGGGGATCGACCGTTATTGACTTCTTCCACTTTTGCTTCGTCGATGTCCACGCATACGACGTGATGGCCCAGTTCGGCAAGGCATGCCGACGACACCAGGCCCACATATCCGGAACCGATGACCGAAACTTTCATGCGTTGTTCTCCAGGTTGTCGCGGTACCATAGCAGTGTTCGCTTGAGACCGTCATCCAGATCGATGGAGGGTCGGTAGTCCAAATCGGCTTTGGCCTTTTGGATGATTGGGCATCGTCGGTTCGGGTTGTCGACCAGATACTCCGGGTCTGCGCTCTGTTGCCGAACGACCTTGCCTGTGTAGCCGAAAAGGGATGTCGCAATACCGATCATTTTCCCGGCGATGTCGAACATGCTGATTTCAGGCGATTCGACGCCGATATTGTACGCCTCTCCTGTGCGTCCCCGGGTCAGGATTTTATAATACCCGATGATCGCGTCTGCCACATAGCAGAACGTCCGTGTGGGGCTGCCATCTGAAAACATGACGATGTCGTTGCCTTGAAATATGTTGAGGGCGAAATCCGGAATCACCCGTTTGTCGGTGATGCTGAGGCCGGGGCCGAAGTTGTTGAATGGTCGGGCCATGCGGATGGGCAGGCCGTGTTGTCTTGCGAAATTGACGCATAGCGTTTCCCCGAACCGTTTGGATTCGTCGTAGCAGGCTCGGGGGCCGGTAAAGGACACGTTGCCGAGATAGGTTTCGGGCGTCGGAATATTTTCCGGGGTCGGGTTTCCGTATACCTCGCTGCTTGAAAAGAAAAGCAGCCCATCGACCGGTCTGCCTCTGCCTTGCTGGGCCCGGCAGCGGTCCAGAAGCAAACGCAGTCCGTTGACGTTTGCATCGATCGTTTCGATAGGAAACTGACGGTAGTAGGTCGGTGAAGCGATGGATGCGGCGTGAACGATGTAGCTGAAATCACCCAACGTCTCCGGCAGAGGGGTCGTGATGTCATGCTGGAGGACGGTGCAGGATTCATCTGAGATACGGTTTAACCAGGTGGGTACTCCGCGGATGAAATTGTCCACTACGGTCACATCGATTCGTTTTTCTCGAGGCGAGCTGTGGTTCCAATGAAGCAGGGTCTGAACCAGGTAATAGCCGAGAAAACCTGCGCCTCCAGTAATCAAAACCGGTTTTCCTTCCAGTCTGCCGAGTTCTTCGCCTAAGTTGTTACAGATGTGGTCCAGATCCATTCTTACGACATCTGTTGCTCTCATTTCCATTTTCATGCGATCTCTTTCTCGATGGTGATAAGGCTCGAGTCTACCAGGTTTTCCATGGTGCATCGCCCCTGGCCCACAACTCTTCAAGAACGTGCTTGTCTCTTAGGGTGTCCATCGGGTGCCAAAATCCACCGTGTTTAAAAGCGGCAAGCTTGCCATCCGCGGCGATTCGGTCCAGGGGTTCCCTTTCCCAAACCGTCGCATCCCCATTGATGTAGTCAAAGGCAGCGGGGTCGACCACGAAAAAACCGCCGTTGATCCATGCACCGTCGCCCTGAGGCTTCTCCTTGAATCTCCTGATCTTGGACTCGTCTGAGCCGAGACTGAAAACCCCGAAACGACCAGGGGGTTGAACCGCCGTCAACGTGACCAATGCATCCTGGGTTTTATGAAATGCAATCGAGGCCTTGATATCAAGATTACTGACACCGTCGCCGTAGGTGAGGCAAAAGGGTTCATCGTCGACATAGTGCTGAATCCGTTTGATCCTTCCTCCGGTCATGGTATTTTCGCCGGTATTGACCAGGGTTACTTTCCATGGTTCGGTTCCGTTGTGATGGACATGGGTGCGGTTGTTTTTCAAGTCGAAAGTGATGTCGGACATCTGCAACATGTAGTTGGCAAAATATTCTTTGATGACAGAACCTTTGTATCCCAGGCAGATGATGAACTCATCGATGCCGGCTGATGAGTAAATTTTCATGATGTGCCAGAGTATGGGTTTGTCTCCGATTTCTACCATTGGCTTTGGTTTGACGCCCGTTTCTTCAGACAACCGAGTTCCAAATCCACCTGCAAGAATAACGGCCTTCACTTTCGAACCTCCGTGGAATTTTTTGCGATCGGTTCTTGGAAACGTCCCCGGAAACGGAAACCCAAGGGGGCGCTATTCAAGAGTCGCTCTATTAAATATGGATATGGTGATCAGACAACGGGTCAGTTGGCTAAAGCAGCTTGGGGTGTCGATAGGGCGGATACATACGCTCTAATGGACGTGAAATGGCATGATGAAAAGGCCTCGATGAGCGTTTCGAGGCGAGCGGCAGAATGCTTTAAGTTGAAATAATGCCTGAAGCGCCTGAAGGGCCCCGCATTCTTGACGACGGGTTGAGACGGATCAAACTCCCAAGGGTGTGAGTAAAAGATAAACGCGCGATGCCTGTGGAGTATTTTTTTAACCCCCATTCGGAACACTGTGGATGGAATGAGGCGAAAATACCCACCACCTCCCCAGGGAAGCACGCGATTGGCAACGGTCAGATTGCTGATCGGTACTTCAATCAATCCATTTTTCAATTTGCCCGCACGACCCGATTTGATTTGCCGCGGCAGTCTGAGTCGTCCGTAGCGGGGGTTCATTTCAAATGAATTATAGCTGGAATCGTAGGTAAATCCCGATTCCGCGATAATGTCCAGGGCCGTTTCCGTGATCGAGAAACTCGGTGCCCGATAGCCGATGACGGCCTTTCCCGATATGTCCTCAAGCAGATGCTTGCTTCGCCCAATATCATGGCGAAAATCAGACGCCGATTGATTCATCACGAGCCTATGATTGTAGCCATGGGAGGCTACCTCATGACCGCGATCGACAATTTCACGAACCAATGCCGGATAGGCAGCCGCCGTCCAGCCCAGAATGAAAAAGGTACACTGAACGGGTCTTGGCGACCCATCCTGAAGGTTCCCTGTCAACGCCGTGCTGCAACGGTCGAGAAGATCGAGAATAAACAATGTATTTGCTTCGACACGTGACTGTTGGCGGGACCAGGTCTCGTGGGGAATCCAGGGCTTGAAATTCTCCACCTGAAACCAATCTTCCACGTCGAAGGTCAGCAGGACCCTGGAGGAAGGTTTGATGTCGGCAACTGGAGTCAAGAGGATTCCCAAACTAGATGCCGGGCCGTTCAGCGGTTGATTCGAAACGGCTGGGTCGGGAACAGGCTGACGGTAAACAACACTCTGTTCACCGTATACTCGTCATTGCTGTCGTCGGAATACTGGGTCTGGAAATCATAGGCTAGCGCCAGACGCATCCATCGGGTGGCAAGATAATCGAGACCGGTCCCTGCATTGAAGGTCTGATCATCCCGGTTTTCATCGGGATAATGATTGAATTGACCGCTGATAGACAAGTTGCCTGAAAGCCGTCGCGTGAAAGTTGTATCCAGCACCCAGCCCGGCGCGGTAGTAAATGTCCAATCCAAGATCCTCTTCGCCTTCATCGTCGACTCTGTATCCGCTCGATCCTGTCAGGGTGACGAAGCCCCTTCGGTATGGCCATCTTTTGATAATGCTCGATTCGGTAAAGTAGCCGGTTTCAGTGGAGTCGTTATCCCTGTCCTGAATGTAATAGCCGGCGCCAAGTGAAATGTCGGTGTTTTCATCCAACTGATACTCGATACCCGCCGCAGGGGCGTGCACCACATAGTCAGATTGGTTACCGTCGAAATTCAGGACCGTATTCCGGTATTCGACGAATCCGTTGAAGTGACGGGTAAACCGTCGTCGCAAGCGATAGGAACTGGTGTATTCTTCCCGGTCGGTGTCGTCTTTGTAGGTTCTGTTGGAGTAGAGACCATTCAGTTCAACACCCCATCGAACGTTGAGCCAGTATGTCAATCCCAGGAAGGGCTCCCACACGTCATTGTCGTTTTTATCTCTGTCGGAAGGCACGTCGATTTCGCGAAGTATCCGGTGATTGAGGCCGCCTCTTAATTCATCGTCAGCGCCGAATCGGTGGGATATATTGCCTCTAGAATTGATATTGTATCTTTTCCTCCGGTTTCTTCGATTCCGATCGTCTTCGATAGAATTCCTCGTTCCTTCCCTGAGATTCCGGTCGTTGGATGAATCGCCGGGATTATCCGTGTATAAAAAATTGCTGTCTAATGAAAAGCGTGTATTCCTTTTGTATTCCTTATAGGTTTGAAGGCCGGCGCCATGTCGCCAGGAACTTTGGTTGGAATTGTCATAATAGAATTGATAGGTCGGCTGATAGTTTAGACTGAATCCAGCTGTGGGCCATAAAATATCTCCGGCCAAATTGACACCGGTCGAGGTGATGAAATCATCTTCCTCGTTATTTGAATCCCGGAAAATATTATCGTTGTATTCTTCGGTGACAATGGCGGTAGGCGTAAAATTGATTTGGGCAGCAAAAATGGGGGATGAACTGACCCAGATTGCAATAAGGGACAGTATTGCTATGGCGCCTTTGAAATTCATATGTTCTCCTTTACAATTGGATATCAACGCCTGTTGGTGCATTCCCAGGCGTCAGGGAACAATGATGGTATCATCCGCCTTGACCATTATGTTCTGGCTCAGATCATCGCCTTTTACGATCGCTTTATAGTTCACCCGATAGATCTGGTCTTTGCCGCCCTCCCGTCGAATCAGGAGGATTTCCTTTTTCGAGGCCCACTCCGTGAAGCCGCCTGCCAGGGCAAATGCCTGGAGGACGGTGAGATCTTTGAAGATGGTGTTTTCTCCGGTACGGGCGATTTCTCCCAAGATGTAAAATTTTTTACTGCCAGCTTCCCGCACCGTCACGGTCACTACCGGGGCAGTGACGAATTCGGCCAATCCCTTTTCGATGATCTTTTTCAATTCCACGGGAGTCAGACTTGCGGCCTTGACATCGTTTAAGAGAGGGAAACTGATGAAGCCGTCGGTTCGCACGATGATTTGTTCCCGTGACAGATCCGGTTCTTTCCACGTCACAATTTCGAGGACATCCCCACTGCCGATCCGATAGCTGCCTGCCGATTGCGCTGCCGACGTTATCGGCAAAAACCCGATTATCACTAGCATTAAGATAGCAAGGATTGAAGACCGCCATGTATTCATGCAAACCTCCCACGCCAAAGAGTGGATAGTCTGTGCCTGGTTGCGCTGCGCTGCTCAACCGCTCAAATGAATGAAGCCAATAACGGGCAGCGCGGACTACACAGGACCATTCAGAAACAACGTTGCCGACCCGACTGCTATTTCGGGCAGTAGGGTCCGGGGGATGAAAAACACCCCATTTTTCAACGATTGCGCGGTGTATCGCCGTCATCCCCAGTAGCCCATGAAAAGGAACCGTGCTGATTGTGGGTTAGATCGGTCAAGTCAATCGTGGTTTTTCCCTCAGAGAACATCATCACCGATGGCATTAAAAGGAAAGACGCAACGGCAGCCAAGCTCGGAGATGTTGAGATTAACAGAGACTATCGACTACCGAAAGTTAGATAAACCTTTTATCAATCAATTGGAATCCGTCATTTTAACGAAAATGCCAAGCCAGCACGTTTTGGGACAATCATTAAAAACCGTCTGGATGCCAAGTTCCGACAGCCGGCCTTCGATGTGTCCAGAGGGAAGAACCTCTTTTATCGGATAATGGAGTCAGTGCTAACATCCGTGGGGAAAAAGTATTGGGCAACTGAATCGGTACCCCTCCCTTACAGGTGAAAAGATCGAACCCATGGGGGACCATTTGCAAATGGTCGCCTCGGTTCCATGGGATATCTGATATCCCATCTCCACAATCAACCATTGAAGAAAACCATATTTTCAAAGGTCTCTATGCATATAGCTCCGCCTTTCAGTTTACATAGCCTGATTCAATAGTCAAATAATAATCGAACCTTGCTGGAGGAAAGCGTCTCCAGATTCCCGTTCGTATGTCCAGCCGGATGCAGGACCCCTATTGCCAATTCATCCCGCCGATCGGCCATCCTATCGGTCATATAGTTCTTGGATGAAATACCGAAATTGGTAACATGTATTAAGAGTGAAAAGCGGATCTGTTTAGGGGTTAGCGTGCTCCTTTTCCAAATAACACGATTTTGATAGTGCGGAATATGATCATGACATCAAGAAGAAAGGAAAGGTTCTTGATATAGAACAGATCGTAGTTCAATTTTTCAATGGCGTCTTCCAGAGAGGCCCCGTAGCCATAGCTCACTTGAGCCCAACCGGTGATACCCGGTTTGACGGTGAACCGTTCGCTGTAGTAGGGAATTTGTTTCTCCAGTTCGGTGACGAAATATTCCCTTTCAGGGCGAGGACCCACAAAACTCATATGGCCTTTTAGCACATTCCAAATTTGGGGCAATTCATCGATTCTCAGCTTTCTGATGATTCTTCCAACGCGAGTGATACGGACATCATCGTCCTTGGCCCAGACCGGACCGGTTTGTTTTTCGGCCTCGGCGACCATCGATCGGAATTTACGTATCATAAAGGGTTTTCGGTTTTGTCCAACGCGCTCTTGGGAAAAAAGAACCGGCCCTTTTGAATCGAATTTGATCAAAAGGGTCGTGACCAGCATAAGAGGCAATGAGAGAAGCAGAAACAATAGAGACAGGATGATATCGCCGGCTCGCTTCATCATCCGCTGGAGTCTTGATTTTCTGAACCCATCCGAAAAAATCAGCCAGGCAGGGTTGATCTGGGTGACATAGAGCTTTCCCATGAGCATTTCATAAAAACTGGTTCCCTCGATGATTTCAACGCCAGCGGTTCGGCATCGTAAAAGCTCCTTGACCGGCAGTTTGCCGCGCTTTTCCTCAAGTGCAACGACGATCTTTTTAATATCTGTTTCGGAATCCGGATAGCAAGGATAGGCGTCGAGCGAACTTTTTTGAATGGTCAGGGTCGCCAGGTTGATATATTGGACGATTTGATAGCCACTATCTCTTTTATCTTCGATTTCCTTGAATATCGACGCGGCCAATTCCCCGTCTCCAATCAGGAGAATCTTCTGATCGAAGAGCCCATTGGCCAGCACGTATACGTAGCCAATTCTCCAAGTCACGATCATTAAAAGAACCATACCAATGACAGTGGCGAAAAGTCCCCGGGCGATGATGAGCCAAGGCAGAAAGAAATATAAGATGGCAAAAACAATGGATGTAATGCCCAATGCTTGAAGCAGCCGAATGGCCAGTTCTTTAAAATTAACGGCGATTTTGAAGTCATAAAGATCGTTATAGTATAAGCACATCTGGCAGATGACGGTGATAATGAGGCTTTTCAACAGCAGGTTTTGATCAATACGGTAGATGGAGGCATCGAGTTTGATCCAGCAGGCGATCAACACCGCCAGAAAGATCACCGCCCCCTCGCCCAAAGCGAAGATCACATTGCGTATTGGGTAGTATTGTCTAAATAGTCTCAGCATGACAGATGGAATTCGAGGATATTTTCGATTTGGGAGTCAACGGCCGTAATATTGACCGTAATTGGTGTACTTGGATTTGCCATAGTAAGAAAGTGTTTTGACATCCAGATGGTTGCCGACAACCCCTAAAATTCGTTTCCTGTCCAACATGGTCACCAGTTCGCTGGTCATTTCTCTATTGGATTTCAAAAACCGGACGACCAGCAATATTCCATCCACCTGCCTGGCAAGGGCGCTGGTTTCAGATGTCATTTGGGGGGGAGGGGAGTCGATTAACACCAATCGATCACTGTAACGGCTCGTGATTTCTTTCAAAAGGTCACCCATTTTCTGTGAGGAGAGCAACTCGGACGGATTTCTTGGTGAAAATCCAGCGGGAAGAAGTGTTAAGCGCTCAATCGGGGTTTTAACCAGGCTGTTTGGAAGCGAAATATTGCCCTGAAGGACCTCGGTGAGGCCTTCGGCATGGGAAATGCCAAAGTAGGTGTGCAGGGTTGGTCTTCTGACATCACCGTCCACCAATAGAACATGTTTGTCGAGGTGTTGGGCCATGGAGGCCGCAAGATTGGCAGATACAAACGATTTCCCTTCGCCGGGCAGGGCGCTGGTGATTAAAATGGATTGGGGATGACTGCCGGATTCCGGAAACAGGATGGTGTTCCGCAACTTTCGGAACTGCTCGGCTTCATAGGAGTGAGGGTTCGTATAGATCACTAATTTCGGGTCGATTCTGACGGCATCGACGGTTGGAGCCTTTATCTCGGGCATTGACTCTTTGGACCGTATGTCAGTAAAACCCGGCCCCGCCGGGGCTGTCTCTTTTAAGTGGGGGGTTCTCTCACGATTGGATTTGGTGGGTTTAGGGTGGCGATGCTTGACCGGTTTGGGAGTTATAGCTGGTTCCTCCGCGGCCGCAGGCGCAGCGACGACAGGCGGACGTCTAATTGGCTTTGGTTTGACCGACCTATCTATGGGTTTTTCGGATTTTTCTAATGCCTGCGATATTTTTCCCACAACGGCTTCCTTCGCTGATGGTTTGATGCTGCCGTAAAAAGCGGATTGTCGGTACGGGTTTACGGCAACCGACTGGCCATGAAAGTGGGTTCGACGCCACCGATCGAAAATGAATAAAAGGCTGCAAGCATTACCAAGACAACCACGAATGCGGCAACGGTTCCAATGAGATTCAGTCGGCCAAACAGGAGCGATCGGCCGTCATTGATAACCGGGATGGTTGCAAGAACTGGGAGATTGAGATGGGTATCGATATCTTCCGGTAGTCGAAAAGTGGGAGTGATCACCTCCATCAGGAACACCAGCCCTCCCCCAATGCCAAACCCGGCGGCGAGCACCATGATGAAGAGCTTCATCATATCTGGGCTGCTCGGTAAGGTCGGCGTTCGTGCTGGATCTAAGACTTTAAATTGTTCCCCTTTTTGCTTGCGCTCCATATTAACGGCGATTTCGGCTTCCAATTTGCGGTTGAGAAGTGAGCTATAGGTCTTCTGGATGTTTTGATAATTTCGCTGAATGGTTTGGAGTTCTTGTTCATTTTTGGGTGTCTCTTCCACCCGGGTTTCGTATTCGTTGATTTGAGCCTTAATGAGGGCGAGATCGGCTTCAGCGAATCGTATTTCTTGCTGAAGGTTCATGACTTGAGAGTTGTAGGGACGGGCTCTTGAGGAGGGGGTTGCGGCGCTTTGATTGATGGCGCTGTTGGGATCATCCAACTGAAGCTTCAACTCCTCGATTTGCTGCTTGAGCCGGATGACATCTGGGTGCTTGGGTGTGTATTTGAGAAGCAGTTGCCTGAGTTGCTCTTCCATCCCTGGAAGAGAGTTATCAGTGCCGACGGCACCGCCACCAGCCGATAGCGACATGGCGATTTGCAACTCGTCCCGCATCGCTCGGACGCTTTTTTCTTTGTCGCTCAGCTGCATTTGCAAGCGATCCAAAGCTCTGAGGTTGGTATTCAACTGGTCGGGAAGAGAGCCCATATGGGCGAATCGGTATTCACGAAGGGCATGCTCTTTTTCTTCGAGCCGCTTCCTCATTTCTTTTAACTCGTCGTCCAAGAAATTGCTGGTCCCTAATGATTTGTCTTCTCTGACCCGGACATTTTCTTCTATGAAAATGCCGGCAAGTCGGTTGGCAATATCTCTTGCTCAATTCGGGATTTTCAGACGTAAAGCTGATCGAGAAATGATTGGCCGCCTTGCCGCTGTTCCTGACACTAATGGCAATTTGGCTTCGAAGAGAATTGACATTGCCTTCCATGGCGGTAGAATCATTCTCGCCCTCTTCAACAAGCTTGAATTCTTTGATGACATTTTCCAGATTGGTTCGGCTTAAAATCTGCTGTGAAATGGTTTTAATGCGGCTTCCGATTCCCTCTGTGACGATGGATTTCACGAACTCCTTTGGGACACTTTGGGGTTCCACTAAAATGCTTGTGCTTGCGGAATATTCTTTCGGCAATTTGATGGCAAGCACTATCCCAATCGTTAGAGATATCATCACAGGGATGATGATCCACCATCGGCGGCGAAGAACCATTTCGACGATGACTTCAGGTTTCAGCAAACTGGAAGGCGATTGTTCAAACACGGGTATCACTTCCTTGTGGAGATGCTGTACGTTCTAAGCATTTCCTACATACCGACAGCGTTTTCCAAAACGCATTCATAACCACCATCATATCGCTATATTTTGTTGAGATGGTATGAAGCGTATCCGTAATTGCCCAGAAAAATCCTATATTATGAGAAATTTCACCAAATTGCAATATGTAAATCGTTTGTTCCGAGAAACATCCAGGTTAAACATGCAAAAATAAAGCCGGAATGACTGCATTTATGTGTAAGCCTTATACGAAAGCGGTAAACAGTCTTGGTGCGATCGTCAAAAACCATCTGAGAATCTTGGTTTATCGAGAATGAAATCGTTTTCGATGCCGACTTTTATCCAGGCATCGATGGGCATGTCAATCCTTTCAGTCGTTAATGAAGGAGTGATTCGTCAGCAATTAAGAATAAATTTTCATACTATTTAGAAAAACATACCACAGTTGAACGGGATTGCTTTTTCCGCTTTCGCAATTTCATTCTTCCCATGATAAACACCGATATCGGATTTTCCCTTTAAATACCTAATACAACGATAGAATTCCTTTAATATCTTGACAGGGATAATGCGCTAATGTAAATTAACGATTGGAAGACTCTAAATGGGTGAACTAAGCGATTAGCACCATTAAATCTTCTGAAGCTTCTGGTTCTCTGTTGCTGAAATCATTGAGGAGTCACATCCATCTTTCATGATTGACCCATTCCCATTCAATTAATGCTAGGTTTCTTATGAAAACAATTAAATCCGCCCGCCTGCTAATCATTGAAGACAATGAAGAAGTCCTCCGCTCTCTTCAAAAGTATTTTATCAAAAAAAAATATGATGTGGTCACGGCTTCAAATGGTCTGGATGGCCTCAAGGCCTTCGAATCGGACAGCAATGGTTTCGATTTGATTATTACAGACCTTGTGATGCCCAATATCAGTGGTGTGGCTATCATCTCCATGGTCAAGAAAAAAGCCCCACAGACCCCGGTAATTGCCATCACCGGTTGGGGAGAGCACCCCGAATCCCTTGCTACCGAAGCGAAAGCCGACCTCGTTCTGGAGAAACCCATCGAGCTTGAAAAGCTGAACGGTTTTATCGATGGCCTTCTCAAACATAAGAAATGACCGGCTTTCAACCAAAGCCACCCTTATCGACAACGCCCTGGAATCAATGTTTAAGCAATGACTACACGTAAACATGATAAAGCGGGCCCGCCAATAATCGGTGTTAGTAAGAACATTCAGCGAATCCGAGAGGTGATCAATCATGTCGCGGATACGGGATTGAATGTTGTGATCACCGGAGAAAGCGGCGTGGGCAAGGAGGTTGTTGCCCAGAACCTCTATCGGCAATCACCGAGATTCGGTAAACCCTTTCTAAAGATCAACTGTGCGGCGCTTCCAGAGGGATTGCTGGAAAGCGAGTTATTCGGGCATGAACAAGGGGCATTCACCGGTGCCGATCGCAAAAAACGGGGAAAATTTGAACTGGCCAACGGAGGTGTTCTGCTTCTGGACGAAATCGGCGATATGTCACTTTCCTTGCAAGCCAAACTGTTGCATGTGCTCCAATCCGGTGAGTTCTCACCTCTGGGATCAGAAAAAGAAATTAGAACAGACACATGGGTCATAGCTGCGACGAACCATGAGCTTGAGGATGAGATCCGGGAGCAAAAATTCAGGGAAGACCTTTATTTCCGTCTGAACATTATCAAGATTCAAGTGTCGCCTCTGCGAGAGCGCCCGGAAGATATCCCGCCGCTTATCGATTATTTTGTCCAGGGGTTTTCCGGCCAATTCGGCAATCATCGTGTGGTTCGCCCCAATACTTACATCGTCGATCGGTTGAGCGAATACAGTTGGCCGGGAAATGTCCGGGAACTCCAGAATATTTTAAAACGGGCCTTAGCCCTTGGAAACTGGGACGAAATCCTGGCCGAGCTCTTCGAAAAAACCCACAGGCCGCCGACCACATCCCGCTCGCCCGCCGGTTCCGGAAACGGTTTCAATATCAGAGAGTTTGTCAAGTTTACTGACGATGGCAATATGGACCTCAATGCCCTTGCCCTTAAGGATGTCACTCGTGCGGTTCAAAATACAGTGGAGCGCGAAGTCATCAGTCATGTGTTGGAGCGGACCGGGTGGAACCGGAGTCGAGCCAGCAAGGTGTTGAAGATCAGTTATAAGGCGTTGTTATATAAAATCAAAGATCTGAATATCCAGGCCCCCACCGATTTTTAGTGCCCCCACCCATTGATCGGCATGACCCTCTTCCCGCCACCCCCATGCAACCCTGGAATTAGGAATTGAAATTCAAGGATTTCCTTCCACCGGTTCCGGCATGAGCTCGGTTTGTTCCGCGATGCGTGTCAGTAAATTTACCATTCTTTCATTCAACATGATCATTCGGTCGTATTTTTCAATCAACTCCTCCTGCCGCTCGAGCAGCAATTGGTTCTGGTCGTAGAGGAGCCTCAAGGATTGGTTGGTGTAATAGGTCCCCAGGGCCACTTGTCGGATCGGATAATCGGTTCCTACCGAGCTGTTGGGAGCTGGAATCATGGCTTCGTATTCATTGTCAAACTGGTCGACCAATTCATCCATAGGGCCCCCGGAAGCGGTGCCGACGGAGACACACGCCATGAATAGAGACCAGCAAAAAATAACAAAATAGTTCATAACAAGACTCCATTTCAGGGTGAAAATGGATAGGGGGTGGAACTGGGAGCTGCCCCTATGCCCGTTGAATGGGTATGGCGACGGCCCGATGCCCCCGGTCATATTCTTTCCGATCTGATACCGAAAAAACAGGGAAAGGTATTCTTAGTCTGCTGGGTTGTTGGTGTTGGCTGTTTGTGATTGAGGGACATAGACGAATTGCCAACCCTGGTATGTCGTTGCTTTTGAGAAAAAGGCGTAAGGATCTTCAAAGTTTTTTCTTTTCAGGGGCTTCCCAGGGTGTGAGCTGTAAACGCCTTTGATCCGCCCGCTGGCGTCCCTCAAGACAGCCCAGTCCTGCTTGCCGGTGAAAGGGTCTGAATAAACCTTGCGCAGGTGCCGTATCGCTCCGGGAAGCCGTGGATCCTTCAACAAATCATTGAGTGATAGAGGATACGTCGGTGATGACGAATCCACAGACGCCAGATCATAGGACTCGATCGCACGGCGGATCTGATCCCCCCTGAATAACAGCTCGGCCTCCATCTCTCTTTTGATGGTAGTGCTCCACATATGGTTGGCGGAGGCTATGGCGATGCCCATAATGGCGGTGAGGAGCATCACGCCGATATAAGAAAAACCGGCATCACCATGAAAAAGAGGGATCTGCTGTGAGGAGAGGTGAGACAGCTCCACAGAATAGTCAGGTATACGTCTCTTTTTTCTGCGAAAAATGAAGATGGCCATCTGTTGTTACCACTCGTTGTACGGGATACCATTCAAGCCAATCCGGTTGCTCCCGCTGTGAACGTCGAAAACACTCCCTTCGAATCCAGCCTCCGGCGGGGTGGTCAACCAGGTATTTTCTGTGCCGGTAAACGGATCGATCGGCACCTCACGGATGTATTGGCCCTCTGACAGATCCGTCAGGGTGTCAGGGTAGCGACCCTTGTCGGCAAAATGCTGATCGATCGAATCCCGTATAATAAAGAGGGACTTCCTCAGGCTCGTTTCCCTGGCGCGGATGAGGGATTTCTGAAAATTCGGCAGGGCGATGGTCGCCAAGATGCCGATGATGGCAACCACGATCATGATCTCTATGAGGGTAAACCCCCCCCGGCATCGAATCCTTTTCATGGATGGGGTTCCATTACCAGTCTCTGTAATCTGTTCCGTCGAGGGCCTCACCATCGCTCTGGGAGTAGACGTCATACACATCTTGTCCACCCCAGATATCACTGTCGTGCTCGTCTGCATAAGATCGCAATCCCCAATCACCGTCTTCGGTCATTGGATCCTTGGGTATTCTTCTTAAAAATTTCATTCGAATCGGAACGGGATCCACGGTCTCCACCCCTTCCACAAGGATGTCGAGGGTCGGGGGGTAGCCGGACGCCCCTATTCCCTGGGGAAAACGGCCCTTGTCGTAGGCCACTTTATAGTCGTCCAGCGCGTTCCGGATGATGCGAAGGTTTCTGCGCAGCTCTAGTTCCTTGGTGCGTTTGTATGTCATCGCCGATAACGGCATGATACCGCTCATCAGGATGGCCAGAATCGCCATGGCCACCATCAATTCGATAAGGGTCACTCCCCTGGCGTCAGACCGAGAGCCGATCAGTTTCCTAAAGCCCATTTCCGATCTACCACATGAATGTCCTGGTCGAAGGCTCCCCTCTGCCTGAGTTGGTCGCAGTCGGCTTGGGCCAGACTCATGTTGCCATAGGCGCCGACAAAAATACGGTGATACATGCCCTTCCCAGGGACTTCGGCCGGAATGATGAAGCTCTCGTACCCCGCCGCCAATAGTTCATCCGCTTTCGCGTTAGCTTTGTCGACGGTGGCAAAAGAGTTGACGTGAATGGCGTATAAAGCGTCCGAGGGCCAATTCCCATCGGATGGGTCGAGGGCTGCCGGACTGTTTCGACCCTCGTGGGAGGGCGAAGGAAGCATCGGACTCTGCTCGGGTGCAGATGCCCCGACCAACGGCGTTCCATCCGGAGCGATTCGACTGTGGGGCTCCGGCTTCTGGCTACCGGTATCGGGATCCTTTTCTTCCTGTGGCAGTGGACTTGCAGGTTTGTCTTTAAGTAGGTCCTCGAGGGGCTGCTCGCCAAAGGGCGCTTCGGTTGCCCAGCGCTCCTGGCTTCCGGACCAAATGCGGGTGTACTCGTTTTCGGGGATCTCCTGGCTTCGAATGACGTAGGGGGTGATGATCATGATGACATCGGTCTTGATGTCCGAGGTCTCCCGATTGGAAAACAGCCTCCCCACGGAGGGGATGTCCCCAAGGCCGGGTACCTTGCGATAGCTGTTCCGTTCTGCATCGTTGATCAGTCCCCCCAATATGACCGTTTCCCCATCCCGAAGACTGATGACGCTGACGGCGTTCCGGGTCCGGATTGGAAACTGGGGGTCGTCCGCCGTACCCAGGTTCTCCCCAAGGGCGCTTACCTCGATGTCCAGGTTGAGCGTCACCTCGTCATGGATGTTGATGACCGGGGTGGTGGCCAGCCTGACGCCCACATCCGTGTATTGAAAATCGGAGGTGACGTCTCCGGTGTTGGAATCCACGCGGCGGTTGACCCTGAGGGGAACCCGTTCTCCAAGCAGAATAGAGGCATTTTCCGCATTTTTAACGCGGATTTTCGGCTGGGCCAGGATGCGGGTGTCTCCGTCCTGCTTCAACAGATTGACCGTAGCGGTAGGGACCGACAAGATGATTTCTTTGCTTGAGATCCGGCCCAGGGCATAGAGAGAGGCATTGGCCGCAAACTCCGTTGCCGAACTGATGGAATCGGCGGCCTCGCCGACGCCGATATCGATAAATTCGGTGATGGTGAGTCCCAAGTTTTCCTCAAGGGTCCGGGTGACCTCGAGAAATTCGACGTTGAGCAGCACCTCAGCCGGCGGGCCGTCGTTGGCCTCGATCAGCCGTTCGGCGATCTGAATCACTTCGCTCGATCCCCTGATCACGATGGCGTTTAGGCTTTCGTTGGCGATGATATCCCGGCTTTTCAATATTTTTGACAATAGCGCCACTGCCCGTTTGGCCTCCAGGTTGGACAGGTAGAAGGTGCGGATCTGAAGGTCTTCATATTCTTTGAGCTTCCCCGGGGTGTTGGGGTAGATGATCATCGTGTTCTCATCGACCATGAGGGAGGCAAGATCATTGGTTTTGAGAAGCACGTCGATAAATCGGTCGAAGGCGACGTCGGTCATGAACATGGTGACCTTGCTCTCAGGCATTTCCTTGTCGAAGATGAAATTGACCCCCGTCAACTGGGTGAGTACTTCGAAGACGTTGATGATGGGCGTTTTTTTAAACTTAAAGGAAATCGGCGTATCGGACTTCAGGTCGATCCGGTATTTTGGGGTATGGGTTTCCTTGCCTTTGTAACGTTCAATGGCCAATATTGCCGGCTCGTAGTCGGGATCGAGCTTGGAGGCTTTGATGAAAGCGGTTTTTGCCTTGGCGAATTTATTGGTTTTCTCGTAGTTCACCCCTTGCTTGAACAAATGGCGGGCATCCTGCATGTCCTGGGTTTGTTTCTGCAGCCGGGCAGCTCTCAGATTGGACGGGTTCATGGCCATGGCGATTTGAAATTCGGCGACCGCCTCCATAAAAAGCTCCTGGGTCATGTACCGCTCCCCTACGGCCATGTGGGCCAGAGACGCCTCGAACCGGGCCCGCTCCAGCAGGAGCCTGACTTCCTTGTCGTCCGGTGCCAGTTCATAGGCTTTTTGAAGCGCGTTGACGCTCTTGTCCCATTCACCAGCATCGGCGTATTCCCTGCCCACTTCCACATGGGGTGTTTGTTTGCCGTCGGTGGCGCAGCCGATAACAACGATGGTCATGATGGCCAAGACCACTGAGACACGCCACAATGTATAGGGTACAAAACGGGTTGTTTTCATCAATCAACCTCTCTTTGACCAGGAAAGCTGGGTCTGAGTCCGGTCCCCTTGGGCCGGGGTTCCAGAATACCGGTTGGCGCTTCTTCCGGAGAATCCGTCGGGGACTGTTCGGGAGGAATGATGCCTTCTTCCTGATTCAGTTCCTCGTTTTCATCCGGTTCAAACACTTCGGGTTCTTCAAACGCGGCGTCCTCTTCGGTTTCCGGCAGTCGGCTGTCAGGCTGCGGAGATCTGAAACCCCTAGCCTTTCGGGCGAACCGTGGCCTGTCAGCCGGTGTATCGGTGATGTCCTCCAAGCGGATCTGGACGGGGGATGCTAGGGTCTCAGCCGTCACGGTGAGCGAGTCTTCCGAAAAATCATCGACCCGGTATATGCCGTCGATCAGATCCCCCTTTCGAATCAATATGATCTGCTTCTTTCGCTCCAAAAAAAGGACGTTTTCATCTCCCCGGGAAAATGAACCGAAAACCTTGAATGTTTCCAGGGCATTTCGGGCAGCGTCCTCCGGGCCTTCGGACTCTGGTTCGATCGGCTCCTCTGGAGCAGGCGCTGGGGCGGCGGCCACCTCGGGCGTATCGAAGGGATCCCGTTGAATATCCTCTGCCGTCACCGGTTGGGCTTTCAGGTAGCTGTCGGCGGCCAGTCGGATCCGATCGCTGGCGTCGGTTGATGATGGAGCGGTTTCAGACGTCGGCTGGCTGGCTCTCTGGCCCTTGTTGGTTAACTGGGCAACCGTGGTTTGCTCGAAGGGATTGAGCAGACGATAAGTCAGCGTCAGCATGAAGATGACGCTCAACCCGGCAAGAATGATCTTATTGCGATCCATCGTGTCGATTCATCCGGTCGGTTGGTTTTCGTTTCATTGCCTATCCCTCCCCTGGATTCAGAAGCGCCCGGACCAGGGCGGCGGTTTATGCCCCGGTTTGGGCTTCCGTCAGATAAAGGCTGATCCTTGCCTTCATCACAATAGGTCCATCGGGTTTTTCTCTGCTCAACGAGAGGGACTCGATACAGAAAAGACCCTCGAGGTTCTGGATATCCGCCAGCAGTCGCTTTAATTCCTCGTAGCGGCCATTTGCCGTCAAAATGGCTTCATACCGCCAAACCCCATCAGTGTCCAGTTGTTGAGGAGCAAAGGAGATGCGGTCAACGGTCAGAGGGCGGTCCTCGGTAAGGCGTTTGAGCTGTCTAACGTGGTCTGGGAAATGGCTCTTTGGACCCACCAGTTGCCAGAACGCCTTCAAATTGGCGATGGCTTCCAATTGATGCCGCCGATTGGTTTGTTCCTGGACGGCCGTCGCCAGTTCGGTTCGCTTGGTGCGGTAAGCTTCCTGATACCGGCTGATGTCCTTGGCGCCGTTTCTCACGAATAACACATAACCGATCAGATTGAGAACCAACAACAGGGCGCAGAGGAGGACGAAACCTCTGTGCTGATGGATGATCTTTGACAGCTGCTTTGAATCCATGGGCATTATCCGTCGGCCTTCGTCTGCAAGGCCTTTTTGATGTCACTGCCGTCAGGTCCCGTGAACAGGGCTTCCATGCGGAAGCGGCCGTCGATTTCAAATTGGATTCCGGCGGAAGCACTGTCTCCGACTTCCGGCTGATCCAATGACATGGTGGTCAGGCTGACGTTTTCAAAAAGGCCGGATCCTTCGAGGGCTTTGTGAAAACGAACCAGTTCGCTGACATTGGCCGCACTGCCGGTCAGGTTGATGGAGAGAAAGTCCCTTGACGGTAAAAATCCTTTCAGAATCACATCCCTGGGGATCGTTGATTCAATGGTGTCGAGAATGGTGATCCATGGAAACCGGTCTTGGGCGATCAGCCGATTGGCAAACCCGACCCTTTCGGACAAGTCCGTCACCTCGACATCACTGTTGGGCACCATCCCGTCGTCGGCGGGCATGGATGCTTCCAATCGCGCTATTTTCTCGCGGTAGTCCGCCGTCAACCGGTAGTTGCGGATTCCCGCCGTCAAGGTGTACCCTGTTGCCACGAGCAGGAGGATCAAAAGCCCACCCATGACGGCCACCACAACGCGATGGTTCAAGTGATCCATGGTGGCCAGATTGATGGTCTTGATCTGCAAATCGAGATCTCCCTTATCAGTGAGCCAGACTCATGGCGGCGCCCATGGCCGATACGAAAGCAGACAGTTCCAGCCGCTCCAGGGGTTTGCTCAGATCATAGTCCGAAAGGATAATTCCCCCTTCGTTCAATATGCTGACCTCCATGTCAATGAGATTGTTGAGCACTTCCTTGAGTTCCTGATGATACCCGACCTGGCTGCCGACCCGGATCTGGCGGATTTGTTTCCCAGGATTGGAATCGAGATAGTGCTTCAGGGTCATATCCACGTCCTGGAAAAACTGGAGGTCAGAGAAGCCTCGCTTTACCCCGTGAAAAAACGACAATTCCCCGTTGTCGAAGACCATAAAATTGAAATACGTCTCGAAAAGACCCATGAATGCCACCGTTCCCTCTTGGGGAAAATGCTCCGCGAATACATTGAATAAATTGATACCGGCCGGCCGAATGACCCGGGTTTCGATGCCCACCTGCTTGAAAAGGGTTTCGTATTGCCGAATGACTTCCGACATTCCAATGGTGATCAGGAGGCGCTTCATGCCGTCTGTATCATCCCCCAGACGTTGATAGGAGATCTTTGCGCTCTGGATTGGAGAGTGAAAGCTGCGCTCCATTCCCCATCCGATGAGTCGCTCGGTATCGGCTGTGGAATCAGGAAGTTCGGGATACTTTTGGATCATGGTTTTGACAATTTCGCTCGGCAAGGACAACCCGGCGGTCGACACCTTGGTGGATATGCCTTCCATCGCTTCACGGATAGCGCTTTTGAACCGGTCCTCGTCGACGATGTTGAGGTTCTTGAAGGAGGGTTTGAGAACGTTCTGGGGAAGAGACGACGCCCCCCCCTCCACGAGCCGCCATGCGCCGTTCCTCCGATCGATCCGGGCCACTCTGACCTCGGTTGCGTTGATATCGATACCGACCAATTGTGGGGTCAGAAAGAACATGGGCGTTTGGGTTTCCTTCTTTCGAATATGGCGAGTCAGCCGTCCAGTGAGATAAAGGTCACCCGGTTGGCTTCCTTCAGGGTGGTTACCCCATTGAACACTTCCTGAAGCGCGGCCCGCCTGAGGAATATGCTGCCGGACTCGACGGCCTTGCGCTTGATGTCGGCAATCGGCGCTCGGTTGATAAAAAGTTCCTTCATCTCATCGTTCATTTCCATGATTTCGATGATGGCTCTCCGGCCATGATAACCGGTGCCCTGGCAATTCTCACAGCCTTTCGCCGTGTAAAACGTGTGCCCTTTGACAAGTTTGGAGTTCAACCCCGACTCGGTCAGTTCGTTTTCCGACGGTTCAAAAGGGAGCTTGCAGTCACAAAGGGTTCGGATCAGTCGCTGGGCGGCGATGCAATTCAAGGCGGCCATAAGGTTGTCGGCCTGGATTCCCATGTGAGCGAAACGGTTGACCACATCAAAGGAGCGGTTTGCGTGAACAGTGGTGAATACCATGTGGCCCGTCAAGGCGGATTGAAGAGCGATTTGTGCGGTTTCCGGGTCCCGTATTTCTCCGACCAGTATCTTATCCGGATCGTGACGCAGGATGGACCGGAGTCCCCTGGCGAAGTTCAATCCCTTTTTTTCATTGACGGGGATCTGGACGATGCCTTCGAGCTGGTATTCCACCGGATCCTCGATGGTGATGATTTTGGTGTCTTTGCTGTTGATCTCCGAGAGGGCACCGTAAAGGGTGGTCGTCTTACCGCTGCCGGTGGGGCCCGTCATCAAAAACATTCCATAGGGCGCATGGATCATCCGGCGGATCCGGAGCAGTTCGTATTCGGCAAAGCCCATTTCCTCGAGCTGGAACTTGCCCGCCCGGTTCCCGATGTTCTCCCGGTCTAGGATGCGGATGACGGCGTCCTCCCCGTATATGGTCGGTAGAATCGAAATTCGGAAATCGATGTAACGGTCTTTGACCATTAGTTTGAATCGGCCGTCCTGAGGAACGCGTTTTTCCGAGATGTCCAGCTCACTCATCACCTTGATCCGTGAGATGATGGAGCTCTGGTGTTTGGCATCGATTGGATTCGTGGCCTGGTGGAGCATCCCGTTGATCCGGTATCGGAGGATCAGGCCCTGGGAGGTGGTTTCGAAATGAATGTCGCTGGCCCGTTTGTTGATGGCATCCAGAATGGTGGAATCGACCAGTTTGACGATGGGGCTCGCCTCGGCGGAAACCTTTTCGGCGCTCAGCGCATAATTCCCTTTGTCCGACTCCCGGACCACGGCCAGCTTCATGTCGTCGGAGGTGGTTTGAAGAAGGTTCTGTGAATTTTCAAAACGCTTGATTTGGCGCAGAATGCTGGGTTCGCTGGCCACGACGACGGCAATGTCGAAATTGGTGACCATTTCCAGTTCGTCAATGAGTTTCATGATGTTCATGGGTTCGGCCATGGCGATGGTCAGAACATCGTCTTCCTTATTGTAGGGAACAAACTTGTACTTTATCATAAACTCCACCGGAACGATGTTGATCAGTTCGGGGGAGATATCTTCGTTTAGTTTGACATACTGATGTGAAAACTGTGCGGCGATGATGCGGGCAAGCTTTTCATCGTCGAGCAGACCTTCCTCCATGCACAGCTGGCCGATCATCTGCTTCGAGATGTTCTTTTTGGATAAAACGTAGCGGAGATCGTCCTGGGAAAGAAAACCCAGCCGCAGAGCCCAATCTCCGAATCGCAGTTGTTTGTAAGCCTTTGGTGACATGATATCGATGCTGCATCCTGGGGTCGGCACGAGAACCGGACCACTGGGAAGGCATTAAAAAACAGTTCCAGCCAGCTGGAAAATCGGCAGATACATGGCCACGACAATGACACCGATGACCAGTCCCATCACAAGCATCAGGGTCGGTTCAACGGCCGATGAGATCATGGCCAGTCGGTTTTCGACGTCACTGTCATAAAAATCGGCGATTTCGTTGAGCACCATCTCGAGTTCCCCGCCGCTTTCGCCGGCGGCGATCATCCGGGTGGCAAGAGGAGGGAAGACCTGGGCGTCTTCAAGGGCGTCGGAAAAGGACGCGCCTTCCTCGAGATGTCGGGATACCGTCCGGAGACGGGCCTCAACAAATCGATTGTTTACCACATTGGCAGAGATGCGGACCGCATCGATCAGGGTGGTGCCCCCCTCCAAAACCACCGAAGCGGTTCTGGTAAACTGGGCGGCGGCATAATTCAGGAAAAGACCCCCAAGAACGGGCACCCGCAATTTCATCCGATGGATGGCATAAAGGAAGGTCTCATGGGTCCTGGCGTATGCGAAAGCGGCCGCCAGGATTGCCAGAAGCACCAGACACAGCACCAGGTGGTTCTTCAGGCCGTTTGCAATGCTGATCAGAAGGGTCGTCAGTGCAGGCAATTCGGTGCCGGTTTCGATATAGGTCTGAGTGAACGACGGCACTACGTAGGTCATCAACAGCGTCAACACCCCTACCGATGCCAGGATGAGAATCAGGGGATAGGTGGAGGCGGCATAGAGTTTTTTCCGAAGGGCGGACGTTTTTTTCAAATAGTCGATATAGCGGGTGACGGCTAGCGGAATGTTGCCACTGCGTTCGCCTGCTTTGAGAGAGGCCACATAAAGATTGGAGAACACCTGAGGGTGCTTTGCACAGGCATCCGACAATGCTTCTCCGGTGGAGACGTCATAGCGGACCTGCTTTATGACGTCGATGAGATCGGATTTTCCTGCCTTTTCGATAATGGCATCGAGGGCCGCCACGATGGGAATTCCCGTCTTGACGAGAACTAGGAATTCCTGGTTGAAGCTGTAGAAATCCCGAAGCCGATAGCGTTTGAAGGTTGGCTTTATGAAAGCTCCGAGGCGAAAACGCTCTTCACTGTAGATGGTGTAAACGAAGTGCCCCTCCTTTTCCAGCTCCCACCTCAAAGCGGATTTGCTGTCGGCAGACAATGTCTGCTTGAGGAAGCGGCCATCGGGGCTCGCGTATTTGCATCGATATGTCGGCATAGGCGACGCCATCACCCGTGAAAGGGGACTGCCCTCTATTCCAGTTCAGCCATCTTTCGGGCGTTTCTCAACGAATATCCGGTTAATCTCTGTTGTCCTCTTAAATTCATATATCGTGTAAAGTCAAGATATCAAATGAAATATTGCCTGATCTGGTGTGAGACGGATACCCAATCCCCAAGATATGGGATCCGTCGGGGGAGAATCTGAGGCGCTATCTCAACGGAGGCTGTATTTGGTAATTAACCTGGACAGATACGTTCTTTGAATATCCATTATTTTAGAGGCTTTGCTGCGATTGCCACCGGTATGCTCAAGGTTGAGTTGAATGAACTCTTTTTTGAATCGGTTAAGCGCTTCATTGAGGGTCAAGCCCACTTCAAGTCCTGTTTCACAGGGGCGCGAACTGAAAATAGGCAGGTCCTCCGTTAAGATTTCCGGGCCTTCCCCCATCACCACGGCTCTCTCGATGGCGTTCTGCAATTCCCTGATGTTGCCGGGCCATTCGTAGGTCTTCATTCTTTCGATGGCCTCGTCGGAAAGTTGGAGCTTCTGAAGGCCCCGTTCGGACTTGAACCGCTCGAGAAAATAATCGGCCAATAAAGGGATGTCCGATTTTCGCTCCCGAAGAGCCGGCATCCGAATTTGAACGATATTTAAACGGTAAAAAAGATCTTCTCTAAATTTGCCGTCCACAACTTCCTGGGCAATATCCCGATTGGTGGCGGAGATGACCCTCACATCCACCCCGATGGATTCATTCCCGCCGACCCGGTAGAAGACCCCCTCTTGGAGCACTCTCAACAGCTTGGCCTGCATGCCGCCGCTCATCTCGCCGATTTCGTCCAAGAAGATCGTTCCACCGTCGGCCACTTCAAATTTGCCGATTTTTCGTTTGAGGGCTCCTGTAAAAGCCCCTTTCTCATAGCCGAAGAGCTCTGCTTCAAGGAGCGTTTCCTGCATCGCGGCGCAATTGAGAATGACCAGGGGGCCATCGCCGCGGCTGCTGGAGCTGTGAATGAGGCGGGCCAGGAGTTCCTTGCCCGTACCGCTTTCGCCCAGGATCAGCGTGGTCGTGTTGGACTTGGCCACCTTCAGGGCCTCGGTTACCACTTTCTTGATGGCAGGACTCTCACCGATCATCTTATGCTTGGCGGACAATTCTTGCTTCAGGGACCGGTTTTCCTCTTGAACCTTTTCGAAGCGCTCCGCATTGGCGATGGCTCTCGCAGCCACTTCGGTGAAGATCGACAGCAGGTCGAGATCGTCTTCCTGCAGAGGGGACCCGTCCACTTTGTCAATGATTTGAAGCACCCCAACCGTTTTGCCATCCACCTTCATGGGGGCGCAGGCAATGGAGCGGGTCTCGAAATGCAGCGACTTGCTGATGCCGCTGTCCCATAGCGGGTTTCGCTTGACATCGGGGATCAGCAGGGGGGCGCCGGTTTTGGCCACATGCCCAGCGATACCCTTGCCGAGGTCCACCGTAAAAGCCTTGATTTGTTTTCGCTTTTCGCCGGTCGTGGCCCGAAAGACCAGCTTTTGTGTCTTGTGGTTCAGGAGCATCAGGGAACTGGCCTTGACGTTCATGACGTTTGAGGCCGTCTCCATGATGAGTCCCAATAGCCGATCGAGGTCCCGTACAGAAGATACCCACGTGGATATTTCTTTGAGGCGTTCAATCAAACTGTCGGTTGATTGGGTCTTGGTTGCCATGTTGTTCCCTGTGAATGGTGCCGAATACCTCTTGAAGGTTCGGTCGGAGTCATTTGAGAATGAAGACGGCCCGCTGACTGCTAAACGAGCGGATTACCAGTACGTCCACTGGCCGGTATTGATGACGTAGATTCCCAGCGTCAGATTCGTTACCGAGTGGGCCAGTGTCGGGATGAATAGGTTGCGGGTGCGCGCCAGCACCCCTGCGTAGATCAGTCCTGCCAAAATGCCGGGTAGCCACCTGTGGTGCTCAAAGCCGAAGGCGATCGAAACGATCAGAATTGACGGTAGTGTAATGCTGCCCAAAGGAACAGATAGGAAATTTTCAGAAATCAGGATCCGTTGCGCAAAGGACCTCCAAAACAGCTCTTCCATCACCGGCACCACAATCACGGCGCCAAGGAGTCTTATGGCTATGAGCCAGTAGACACCCGTTTCCTTTCCAAGCACCTCGGGGTTGAACTCGGAAGATCCGAGTTGCGGATAGACGCCTTCAAGGCCAATCCAGAGTAGAGCCACCAGCCCCCCGGCTCCAACGGCGATCCACCGCCATTCCCAATGAAATTCATCCCGCACTCTGGGCCAGACCGACATCAAAACAATGCCGGTTACCATTGTTTTGATGCCGTAGGCGGCACCGGGGTGGGTGCCTATGGCCGGCAACCCGTAAGTCAGCAAAGCAAATACCGCAAACGGCAGTGCGTAAGGAAGCCATAGGAACCGGTTGCTTGGAGAGGATCGGGTCTCGTTGGTTCTCAAAGCAAGTTGAACGGTGTTAGGCACTGCCCCTTTTTTCAAATTCCATTTAAATTTGCACATTAGTACAACTTTTCCCTAAAAGCAATATCCCTTTATCGATCGGGTCGCGGTGGCGTTGCCTCTGTCGACAGACCCCCTCAGGCAGGCAGATCTACCTGCCCACTGCCGGCATGGATAGAGGGTAGCGGGGTGAGGATGATCGTTATGGAATCCTTTAAAACAAATAAATCCGAGTGGTTATATATTTTGCCGGTATCCGATGTCAGCCGGTGACGCCCTCGTTTCATATGACAAATGTTTCCGCCTGAAGGTGCCGATAACAGAACAATCCAATGATATTCTTAACTTAACACTGTAAATTCATCAGATTATGGCCTATACTTTCATTTGTGGCTGACTTTGGGTCAGCCTGGTTTTTATATCGGCGAATCTAATCAACGCCGCAATGGCTTTTTCCGGCAGGGTGCTTTTCGGTACGCCAACCGGTAGGTTGCGGTGGAATTCAAGGAGCAATCAGATGCCGGAACGGAGCAGATGGGATTGCCGGGTGTGGACCGCACTCGCTGTCCTAATGATGCTGATGGTTGTCGGGTGTGGTTCGGACGCAGAAAAAAAAATTCGCTATCTCGATAGCGGCAAGGCCTACTTTGAAAAAGGAGACTATCGGGCGGCAGAAATTGAATTCAAAAATGCGGTCCAGATCGACCCTCAGTTTTCAGATGCCCATATTGAGCTTGGGAATACCTATCTAAAGCTGGGTGATGCCTCTTCGGCTTTCAGATCCTATTCATCGGCCGCCAAATTCGATCCCGAAAACATCGATGTTCAACTGAAGCTCGGCACCTTTCTTCTGCTGGCCAACCGGCTTGAAGATGCAGGGGAAAAGGCGAATTTGCTGCTTTCCCGCAATCCGGATTCGCTGGACGCACTGATGCTCAAAGCCAATGTGATGGCCCGCTCCAATGACTTCGATGGCGCAACCGAGATGTTCTCTAGGGTGATCGAACTCGACCCAGACCGTGCAGACGCACATCTGGGACTTGCCGGTGTACTCAATCGGCTGGGCCGACAAGCCGCTGCCGAAACGCATCTACAGAAGGCGGTGGCGGCGGCTCCGGATAACACCCAGGCAAGAATTGCCCTCGCCAGATTTTATATCGGGCGGCAGTCTCTGGAGAAAGCGGTATCGGTTCTCAGAGACGGCATCGACCGCCAGCCGAAAGAGATCGATTATCATCTAGCCCTCAGCAATCTTCTTTGGCGTTCGGGACAGAAGGATGCCGCCGAAAAGGCGTTTCTCCGTGCCATCGAGGTCGATCCCAGCAGCATTCTGCCGTTGATGGCGTATGGAGATTATCTGGAAAAGACGGACCGTCGGGATGAGGCGCTGATTCAGCTGAGCAAGGCCCTCGACATTGAGCCCGACAATCCGCGAGTCATCATTGCCAAGGCCGAGGTTCATTTCAGGCAAGGTGAAAATGACATGGCGCTCTCAGAATTGGACACCCTGCTTCAGTCGAATCCAAGGCAAACCGAGGCCTCTGTCCTCAAAGCCGAGATACTGATATCGGAGGAGCGCTATGACGATGCCTTAAGTATCCTAACCAAGGTTCTCGATGACAATCCGAGGGTAGCCAAGGCTCACTATCTTAAGGGTTCGGCCCATTTTCAGAAAGGGGAATATCCGGCAACCATATCGGCCATGAATCGGGTGCTTGAGATCATCCCGGGGCATCCAGGCGCTCATACACTTCTGGCGGAGGTATACTCGAGAGAGGGTGACTTTGATTCAGCGGAAACGGAAATCGAGAAAGTGTTGGAGAGACAGCCGGATAACCTCAGGGCACTGTTCATCAAAGGCAATATCGACTTGTATAAAGGGCAGTTCGAGCAGGCCAGGGATCGATTCGAGATCGTGATCAGGGAAGAACCGGAAAACCCATTGGGTTACTACCGGCAGGG
Organism: uncultured Desulfobacteraceae bacterium; assembly: GCA_942491115.1. Classification (GTDB taxonomy): domain Bacteria; phylum Desulfobacterota; class Desulfobacteria; order Desulfobacterales; family UBA5852; genus CALNZV01. The sequence goes on along the minus strand of CALNZV010000007.1, from coordinate 973,683 downwards.
CCTGGCCTTAAGAGGGCTTGGCCAGACCGATGCGGCCATCGCCCAATTCGAAAAAGCCCTTACCATCAATCCCCAGTTGATCGACGTTTTCAGCCAAGTCATTATCACCCTTGTGTCGGAAGATCGATTGACGGAAGCACTGGACCGGTGCGATATTCAGATTCGTCGAGCCGTCAACGACCCCGAGTTCGCTGCCCTGCTCTACAACCTGAAAGGGGATGTCTACATGGCCATGGGCAATGCGGACGATGGTGAGAAGAATTACCATGCCTCGTTGAATCAGAATCCTGACTTTATGCCCCCGTATCTGGCGCTGGCACGAATTTATATGAGCCAGAATAAAACGGACAAGGCGATCGAGCGCTACGAGGCTGCTTTGGGTAAAAATCCCGATCAGCCCGGCGTCCATACCTTGCTTGGGAGCATTTTTGATCTGGACGGCAGCAGGGATGAGGCTGAAGCTCACTACCGAAAGGCATTGGCTTTGGATCCCGAATTTGCGCCGGCGGCAAACAATCTGGCCTATCTCCTCGCGGAATCGGACAAGGACCTCGATGAGGCGCTTCATTTGGCCAAACTGGCCAGAGGCAAAATGCCCAACGACCCTGGGGTCATGGATACCATTGGATTGGTTTATCTCCGCAAGGGGCTGGTGGACAGTGCCTTGCAGGAATTGACCGACAGTGCTGCAAGGCTTCCAGACAATCCGACCGTCCAGTACCATTTGGGACTTGCGTTTCTGAAAAAAGGGGATAGCGCAAAGGCAAGGGGCGCTCTTGAAAAATCACTGGCACTCGGCAAGCCGTTCAAGGATGCGGAAACGGCAAAACGGCTCCTAACTGAAATTTAGGAGCGGGAAGCCGACAGAGGCCCTCGAATCCATTCGGCGATGGCGTTCACGGTCGCGCTTATCTCCAGTCATATAAGGTTCACGCCATGTACCTCGATCATTTCGGATTGGTTGCCAAGCCATTTCAGATCTCTGCAGATCCTCGATATTTGTGGCTTGGTGAAAAGCACAAGGAAGCCCTTGCGATTCTAAAGTATGGCATTTTCGACAACAGGGGGTTTCTGCTGCTCTCCGGCGACGTTGGAACCGGAAAGACCACACTGATCAATGCCCTTCTAAAAAATCTCGGCGATGAAACCGTCGTGGCAACGGTTCCGGATCCAGGGTTGAGCCTCATGGATTTCTACAATTATATCTCCAAAGGGTTCGGGCTCGACCGGCATTTCGACAATAAAGAAGCGTTTCTGGAGGCGTTTAAAAAATTCCTCATTAAAAACGATAGCGAGAAGAAAAGAGTGCTTCTCATTATCGATGAGTCCCAGCGGTTGACCTCGACGCTATTAGAGGAAATTAGGCTTCTTTCCAATATCGAGAAAGATTACACTAAACTGTTGAACATCTTTTTCGTCGGACAGAACGAATTCAATGACATCATCTTGGAGCAGAGAAACCGCCCCCTTCGCCAGCGGATTACCATCAATTACAATATCGAACCGCTCGAAGAGCACGAAATGGCCGAATATGTTCAGTTCCGGCTTTCCGTTGCCGGCTGCGACCGCAAGCTTTTCGATGACGACGCGCTGCGGGAAGTGTATCACTACTCCGAGGGCTACCCCCGTCTGATCAACATCATATGCGATCATGCGCTCTTGACCACGTTCGTTCAGGGCGCGGATACCGTCACCGGGGAGATCGTCGGAGAATGTGCCGATGAACTCAAGATTCAGTCCGTCACACCCAAGGAGGCACCGGCGTCGGGCGCTGCTGCCCCGGTTTACTCTCCGCAGCCCATCTTTATTCAATCGCCGCCAACGGCTGTCAATACGGTCAGTCCCATCCACCGGATTGACTACTGGATGTATGGCATCATTCTGGTACTGCTCATGTTTATTGCCGCCTATCTCGTGTTTTCAGCACCCATGAGAATTGCGCGGATGATCGGGCTGGATACGATCAGCGTCGAGAGCAATGCCGGGATGCCCCCGACATCCTCACGTCGGCCTGACTCATCGACCCCATCAGCCGGCCCGATCCCCCAGGGTCAGCCGCCCAATGGCCAAGAGGGGGCTTCGGATCTGTCCGGCGATTCAGCCCGGGCAGCGGCGACCGATACCCAGGCGACGGTCCAGCCGACGCCAGAAAGCATTAGCGAAGAAACCCTCAGCGAGTCCAACTCACCGGGCCTGGTGTCGTCAATTCCCCAGACCGGGTCTGCTCGGGACGCCGCAACCCCCTCTCCCGCGGAGGGCGCTGTGGCGGCTGCGGTTGAAATACCCACTGAACCCCTGAAGATATACTTCCAAAACAATTCCAACGAGCTGACGCCAGAAGCCTATGGAATCATGGAAAAAACAGCCACCATTTTATTGGAGAACCCCTATGTATCCGTGATTATCCGGGGCTACACGGATTCCTCGGGCAATTTGAGCTATAACGTCAAAATATCCGAGTTCAGGGCGAACATCGTCAAGACCTATCTTGTCGGCAAGGGACTGAGCGACGGGCGCGCCGCCACCTTCGGCATGGGACCCGTCAATGCCATTGCAGACAACGGCACGATTGAGGGCCGGCAACTCAACCGTCGGGTCGAAATCGAGTTTATCCAGTAGCCGCCCGAATGATGGCTGCTGCCATCCGTTGCCCTTTCCCCCGCTATCCCGTTTTCTATCCGATCTTAGGAAAGGAAAGTGGACCTTTCACTGTGTCGCTTCGCCATGTTGAGCACCGATAACGCATCTGAGAGAAGCCACGATGTGGCAGAGGGTTTTCAGGCTATGGATCGGGCGCATCAGGAGAACGAGGTGAACCCTTTTTCCACCACGGGGTCTCCAACCTTTAGGTCGAATGCCCTCGTCGGCGTCGTCACGGATACGATGGCATCCAATGGCAACCGCCTGTCCCGCAAAGCGCGGAATTGCCCTCCCCGCATTCATCTCTTTCCTTCATTCTGTCTGGTATGGTGGTTTTTTTCATTGCTGTTTTGCAGCGGATGTTTTCGTCTTGGACCCGAATACGAAAGACCAGATCTGGAAACCTCCGTTCCCGGCAGTTTTCAGAATGCCCCGTCAAATATCACTGCGATATCCTTGTTGTCGGATCGGTGGTGGACAGAGTTCGGTGATCCGGTTCTCAACCAAACCGTTGACTCGGTTCTGGCTCACAACCATGACATCGAAGCGGCTGCGGCGCGTGTCATGGAGCTTCGGGCCATAGCGAGAATCGAGCGGGCGGACCGGTTTCCTGAACTGGACGCCGACGGCGCCTGGAGTTACCGGGAGAGTTACACGAGGAATTCTTCAGGAGATGCCAGGCAGGTCACGTCACGATTCTACGGGCTCAGCTTTCCGGCCTTTTTCGAACTGGATGTCTGGGGCCGCTTGGCGAAGGGGGAGGAGGCCGCCATAGAAGAGGTGCTCTCCGGCGAGGATAGACATCTGGCCGTGGCCCAATCGGTCGTGGCGGAGGCAATCCGTCTCTACTTCGAAATAGAGTCCATCGAGCGCCGTATTGCCATCAATTTGCAATTGATCGACAATTTTCGGAGAAATCTCGGATTTGTCGATCGTCGATACCGCTTGGGGCTGGCCAATGTCCTCGATGTCAGACAGGCACGACGCATCCTGGCTGAAGCCGAGGCCCAGGTCCCGGCACTTCATCGGGATCTGGGGCGCAGCCAGCAGGAAATGAGTGTCCTCATGGGAGAATACCCGATGAACGGCCCCTCTCGAAACCATTCCGAGGATTATTACCAAGAGATGGCCGACATTCCGCAAGGTGTTCCCTCCCATATTCTCCGCCAGCGGCCGGACATCCGATCGGCCGAATCGAGGTTGAGAAGTCTCAATGCCAGGGTCGGAGAAGCGCTTGCCAACCGGTTCCCCAGAATTTCCTTGACGGGTTCTTTCGGGTTTGGAACCGAGAACCTCGATCGGCTCTTCAACAAGGAAAGTCACTTTAGAGAGATTGGCGCCGGTGTCACCCAACCCCTCTTTGACGCCGGCAGGCTGAAGGCCGGCCAGGAAGCCGCTCAAGCCCGCCTCGATGAGGCGGCAGCCGAATACCGGCAGATTGTCCTGACGGCGTTTGCAGAGGTGGAACGGGCATTGCTGACCCGGCGGGAGGAACGCATCCGCCGCGACAAGCTGATCGACTTCCTGGAAGAAGCGCGTATCACACAGCAGGTGGCCGAAAATCGCTACGGGCGGGGGCTCACCGGCTACCTCGATGTTCTCGACGCTCAGCGGGCCCGATTCCGTGCCGAAGAAAATGTGGTGTCCGTGGATCTGGCGTTAATGGTGAATCGTGTTAATCTTTATCTTTCCGTCGGTGGTTCGTGGGGAGCCTCCGACATTGGAATCGACAGGGAACCTTAGCTCAATACCGAGACAATGGGCAGTTAGGGGAAACCCATTGCCCCGGTTGCCGGTATCAGATGTCGCCGCCATGGATCAGATGAACGAAAATCTGCCACTCGAAGAGCCCCGAAGCCATGACCCGAAAGACCGTCGCCATCGGGCCGGTCGCTGGCTGTGGCAGATACTTGTCATCGTCTTGTTGATCGGCTCGGGGTTTTGGGTCAACCGGGTGCTCACATCCCACAAGGCCCCTGTGGAAAGCCGGGACGAGGTTGCACCGGTCCCGGCGGCTCAGATACGGACCGTCCGCACCGGTTCCCAATCGGTGACGATTCAAGGCCAGGGAACCGTCCAACCCTTGAGCGAAACCCAAATCGTGCCCCAGGTCAGCGGGAAGGTGACGTCAATATCCCCGTCTCTGCTAAACGGAGGCGTGGTCTCAAAGGGAGATGTTCTGATTCGGTTGGATTCCGAAGACTATGAACTGGAGGTAACCCTCGCCGAAGCCCGTGTTCGGGATGCAGAAAGCAATTATGCTCTGGCGCGGCAAGAGTCTGAGGCCGCCGTCCAGGAGTGGCGGGAGCTTTATCCCGACACCGAGGTGCCGGAGCTTGTGGCGAGGAAGCCCCAGCTGGAAGCGGACAGAGCCAAGCTCGATGCCGAGCGGGCGGATTTGAGAAAAGCCAAACTTCAGCTTGAACGCACGCGCCTCCAGGCGCCTTTCGACGCGGTTGTCAGCGCCAAAACGGTGGATGTGGGCCAATATGTGTCCCCTGGTCAGGTGCTTGCCAGCCTCTATGGGCTTCAGGCTGCTGAAATCGTCGTTCCCCTGAACCCCCAGGATTTGTACTGGTTTCATGTGCCTGGCTTTACGTCCGGAGAAGGCGAGGGAGCCTCGGCGAGGGTTCGGGTGGAAGTGGCCGGAAGGGAGATGGACTGGCCCGGTCGTGTGGTACGGGCCGAGGGCAGGGTCGACGAGAAGACACGAATGATTAGAGTGGTGGTCCGAGTCGGGGAACCGTTTTCGAGACGGCCCCCTCTGGTTCCCGGTCTTTTTGCCATTGTGGAGATCAACGGCGAGACCCTGTCCGAGGCCTCGCTCATCCCCCGATCGGCCCTCCGGGAAAGCAATCGTGTCTGGGTCCTGGACGGCCAGAACCGGGTCGAGTTCCGTCAGGTGGACGTGGTCAGAATGTCTCAGGAAGGCGTTCTTGTCCGGTCAGGGCTCTCCGACGGCGACCGGGTGGTGACCTCCGCCATCAGGGCCGTGATCGAGGGCATGGCGGTCAATCCCATTACTTCCGAGGAGAACTAATCTGGTGAAAGGCGCCGTTGCATGGTTTGCTGACAATTCAGTGGCAGCCAATCTGCTGATGGTTTTTTTACTGGCAGCGGGGGTTGTCGTCGGCATGACCTCCAAAGTCGAAATTTTCCCGGAAACCTCCCTCGATATCATCCGGATCACGACATCCTATCCAGGAGCCTCTCCGGCCGAGGTCGAAGAAGCCGTGGTGCGGCGAATCGAAGAGCAGATCGCCGGCCTGGCAGGTATCGATCGGATGGATTCGACCTCCCGGGAGGGTTCCGGCACCATTTCGATCGAGGTGATGACGGGATGGGACCTCCAGAGTCTTTTAGACGAGGTCAAAGCCGAGGTGGACCGGATCACCACCCTGCCCGACGAAGCCGAAAAACCCCTGGTTCGGGAAATCACTCGACGCTCGGATGTGCTGGATCTGGCCATCTATGGCGACGCGCCGGAATCCACCATCAAATATCTCGCCGAAAAAATCAAAGACGATATCACCAACCTGCCGGGTGTCACTCTCGCGGACATCGAGGGGGTCAGAGAGTCGGAAATCCATATCGAGGTGAGCGAAATCACCCTGAGGCGGCATGGCCTCACCTTTGGCCAGGTGGCCGATGCCGTCCGACAGGGCAGTCTGGATCTTCCCGCCGGCAGCATCAAGGCCGAGGGCGGGGAAATTCTGATTCGAACCAAGGGGCGCCGATATTTCGGTAGGGAATACGGCGACATCGCCATCGTGACCCGGCCGGACGGGACCAAACTCCGCCTGGCCGACATTGCCGAACTTAGGGACGGCTACGAGGATATCGACTGGTTTGCCCGTTTCCAGGGAAAGCCCGCCGCCATCATCAACGTCTACCGGGTGGCGGACCAGAATGCGTTGAAAGTTGCCGCTGCCGTCAAGGACTATGTGAAGACCATCCAGCCGACCCTTCCGGCTGGAATCGCCATCGACCTGCGGCGGGATCGATCCGAGATTCTCAAAAGCCGCATGGAACTGTTGATAAAGAATCTTGTCTTCGGGCTCGTGCTGGTCTTGTTGATGCTGGCCCTCTTTTTGGATCTCAGGCTGGCCCTTTGGGTGACGTTGGGCATCCCCATATCCTTTGCCGTCGGATTTTTGTTTTTGCCCCAGTTCGATGTTTCCATCAACATGATTTCCCTCTTCGCTTTCATCATGGTCCTTGGAATCGTGGTGGACGACGCCATCATCGTCGGTGAAAACGTCTATCGCCACTACGAGGAAGGAAGACCCGCCCTTTCCGGTGCGGTCGAGGGAACGCTGGAGGTGGGGCGGCCGGTGGTCTTTTCGGTGTTGACCACCATCGTTGCCTTCTGGCCGCTGCTCATGGCCGGGGGCACCATGGGAAAACTCATGCGAAACATTCCCATCGTGGTCATTCTCGTGCTTCTGGGCTCCCTTGTGGAATCCTTGTTCATCCTCCCGTCCCATTTATCCCACAGTAAAAAAGCCGCCCGCCGGAACCCCTTGGGAAGCGGGAAAGAAAAACTCACCTCCCGCTGGCTAAAGGATATCATCCACGGGCCTTATTCCCGACTCGTCACTTTCTGCATCCGGTGGCGGTATGCCACTGTCGCCACCGGGCTGTCACTCATCCTGGTTACCGCCGGCTTGTGGAGCGGCGGGTGGATGAAGTTTACGTTTTTTCCCAAAATCGAGGGGAATACCCTTCGCTGCACCCTCGTCATGCCGATCGGGACCCCCGTCGCCCAGACCCAGGCGGTCGTCGACCGCTTGATTCGTGCCGGGGAAGCGGCGATCGCCGAGGCAGAAGAGGGACGTCCTCCAGAATCTCCGCCGCTTATGGAGTACACGATGTCCATCATCGGCAAAGGCAGTCATGAAGCCAGAATTCGTATTCAACTGCTGGATGGGGAAGATCGGGAGATCAGCGCCCTGACCCTCAACGGTCTGTGGCGCAAGCATGCCGGTCCGGTTCCGGAGGCTGAATCCTTATCCTTTCGCGGGACCATCCACAGCTCCGGCAATCCCGTTGAGGTGCATCTCGCCAGTGATGACAACGATCAATTGATGGCCGCGGCAGAACGCCTGAAAGAGAAGTTGGGTCAAATCAACGGCGTCTTCGACATCGACGACAGCTATCTCCCCGGCAAAAAGGAGATGCAGCTCAAACTGAAACCGGCGGCAAACCTGCTGGGACTGACCCTGAACGATCTGGCCCGTCAGGTGCGGTACGCATTTTACGGGGCCGAGGCCCTTCGTCTGCAGCGGGACCAGGATGAGGTCAAGGTCAAGGTGCGCTATCCCGACGAGGAGCGGCGGTCTCTTTCGGATATCGAGTCCATGTACATCCGGACCCCAAACGGTGAGGAGGTTCCCTTCGGTCAGGTGGCCGAAGTGCACATGGAAGAAGGGTATGCCTCCATTCAGCGCGCCCAGCGGCGGCGGGTGATCAAGGTGTTTGCCGATGTGGACGAGGCTGTCGGCAATGCCAACGAGATTCGCCGGGATCTGGTCGATGACTTCCTTCCACAGCTCGTGGCCAGCTATCCCGGTATTCGCTATACCATCGAAGGGGAGGGCAGGGAGCAGAAAGATTCCTTCGCCGATGTCCGGCGGGGCTTCATTATTGCCTTGTTCTGCATCTATGCGCTGTTGGCGATTCCATTCAAGTCCTTTTCTCAGCCGATCATCGTCATGGCCGCCATTCCTTTTGGAATCATTGGCGCTATTTTCGGTCACCTCATCATGGGGTTCAATCTGAGCATCATGAGTGTTTTCGGCCTGGTGGGTCTATCCGGGGTCGTGGTCAACGACAGCCTGGTCTTGATTCACAAGGCCAATCGCATCCGCGAGGAAGGGTTCAGCGTCCGCGAATCGGCAGTGCTGGCCGGCTGCATGCGATTCAGAGCCATCATTCTGACCTCCCTCACCACCTTTGCCGGGCTGACCCCAATGCTTCTGGAGCGAAGCATTCAGGCCCAGTTCCTGATTCCAATGGCGGTCAGCATCGGCTTCGGGGTGCTGTTCGCCACCGTGATCACTCTGATCATGATTCCCTGTGGCTATGTGATCCTGGAGGATGTGCTCTTCGTCGGCCGGCGGCTGAGAGGGGTGGTTCCTACCAAGGCCCGGACTTGACCGTTGTCCGTCCCCGGCCCGGGGAAGCCGAATCCCTTTTTCACGGGCTTGCATAAAAGGGAAAGGTGTGAAAAATTATCCCCTTTTCTGCGTGGACGGAGCCGGCGACCCTGTACCATATTCCAATTGAGACTCGGGCAGCTCTCCCGAAAGGACCGTTATAAGGATTTTCAACCCATTACCCAGTGACAGCCGAGGAATGCCGGCCGCCGTCATGCGTCTTGTCGTCGCCGTGAATAAGAGGCATGGAGAGCCGTTTTCGTGAACGCCGTTACCCCACCAAATGGTCGCCAATCGCGAGCCTGCCGAATGTGTCCATAGCCCATGATCCATCAGCTTGCACCCATACGCCGGCTCATCGAGACCGTCATGTTTTTCAAGGCACACGGCCTCAAACTGGGGATCTTTTTTCTTGGTCTGTATCTGCCCGTGATCGCTCTCAACCTGTTGATGCCCGGTTTGGCGGGAGAGGCTCAGGAGAAGGCGAGGCTGCTGGGGCTGTCCTATCTGATTCACTTTCTGTATCAACCGATCTATACTGGCGCCCTGATCTACTGGCTCGCCCGAATCGAGTCGGGAGAGACTTGGTCCCTAAAGGATGGCCTGGTCGTGGGGGTTTCCCTCTGGGACAAATTGATCCTGGTGAACTTGATCACTCACTGTCTCATTATTCTCGGGGCTCTGGCTTTCATTCTCCCGGGTTTGATTGCATACGCTCGGCTCTCGCTGGTTGAATTTAGAGTGGTATTGAACAGTGACGCTCCCCAGGAGGCCCTCCGTAGCAGTGTCAAGATGACCCAGCCGTTCACTTTGGAAATTCTGGCGAGCTCCGTCCTTCTCCTCTTGGTGGTCTTGCTGTTGGAGTTGCTGTTCGGGAAGGTTTTCACGTTTTTTTCCGCCGGTGTTGTCATGGAAATGCTGTCGAGCAGCCTGCTTTCCGTCGTGTTGCTCCTCAATTTGACCATTTTGCTGTTTCGCTTCTACGGGCTTGCCGGCGGGCGAGGAGACGATCGAAACCCCGATGGCACTGACCGGTGATCCGCCGCTTTAATTCTGTCAGAGACCCTGGAGCCGCCGGCAGTGCCGATGGACGGCGGGCCAAGGGATAGGGGGGGCGGTCGGTGGGGGCGAGGCGTTTCAGTGCACCGTCAATAACCGGGCAAGAGATACAGGAGACAACAGATGGGTAGTCTGATACAGGGAAACCCGATGGTATGGACCTTCGTTCAAACCAGCGACGGTATTGAAACCTATGCGGGACAGATCGACGACGAGCGGAATATCGCCTTTATTCCTATTTTTCTGGACAAGGAAAATGCAGAGGCCTGTTTGCCATCGATGCCCAGAGCGGCCGGTGCCACGCTCGAAGCCCAGGCCGTCCGTTACCGGGAAATCTCCTCGGATGCGGCCCGAAACCGATTCCTGCTGTTTATTCTCGATGGGGAGGGCCGGATTTTAGAGAAATTTGCACCGGTCGACCGCCCTGTCAGCTCGTGATTTTAAAGCTTTCGCTAATGCCGGCGTGGATTTTTCGAAGTGTCGGTTTCTCAATTTTTCCTGTAGGATTGCGGGGCACATCGCCGAAGATGATGCGCCTTGGGCGCTTGTATCGAGGCAGCGGGGTGCAGAAGTTGTCGATGTCTTCGGTTTTAAGCTGCTGACCCGGTTTCACCTGGACAATAGCGGCGGTGATTTCCCCCAGCCGAAGACTGGGAAGACCGATGACGGCCACATCCTGAATCTTCGGGTGATTCTGTAGAAAATTCTCGATTTCCACAGGGTAGATATTCTCGCCGCCGCTGATGATGACATCCTTTTTCCGGTCCACCAACCAGATAAATCCGTCCTCGTCCTCTTTTGCCACGTCCCCCGTCGCCAGCCACCCATTCTTGAGGGTTTCCAGGGTTGCTTCGCGGTTTTTGTAATATTCCCGCATGACCCCTGGCCCCCGGACCATCAGTTCACCGGGAGTTCCGGAGTCCACCGGCTGATAAGCCTCGTCAACGATGCGGTACTCCCAATCGAACCCGGGTTTTCCGATGGCACCCACCTTGTGCAAATTGTCAACGCCCAAGTGCACGCAGCCGGGTCCCGTCGCCTCCGTCAGGCCGTAGTTGGTGTCGTACTGATGATGGGGGAAGACCTTCATCCATTCTTTCACCAGGCTTGGGGGAACCGGCTGGGCACCGATGTGCATCAGCCGCCACTGATCCAGTCGAAAGTCCTTGATGTTGAGTTCGCCGCTTTCGATGGCGAACAGGATGTCGAGGGCCCAGGGAACCAACAGCCAAACGACGGTCACCCGCTCTTCGGAGATGGTTTCGAGAATCCAGCGGGGTTCGATTCCTTTCAGAAGAACCGCCGGGGCGCCCACAATGAAATTGCCGAACCAGTGCATCTTGGCGCCGGTGTGATAGAGGGGGGGGATACACAGGAAATTGTCTTCTCGGGTCTGATTGTGGTGACGGTTTTCGATGTAGCAGGCAAATTCCAAATTGCGGTGGGTGAGAAGGGTGGCCTTCGGTGTTCCCGTGGTTCCCGAAGTGAAATAGAGGGCGGCTTCATCCTGGAGTTCGATGAGTGTTTCGGGAGGATCGGCGGAGGCCTCTTTCATCAGAGCCTCCAATGGGTCAGCGTAGCCGGGTCTTGCCGCCTCCGGTCCGCTGAATAGATAATGGCGAACGGTGGCATCAAGGTCGTCCTTGATAGGGTCGATGCGCTCGGTGAACTCCTCCCCGAAAATGAAGACGGCTGCCTCTGCCGTGGCCGAGCATTTGCGGATGGTTTCCCCTCTGAAGCGGAAGTTCAAGGGAACCGCCCATGCACCGGTCTTCAGGATACCGAAGTAGATGGGGAGCCATTCGATGCAGTTGACCATCAGCAGGACCACCCGATCCCCTTTTCGAACGCCCTTGTTCATCAGCACCTTGGCCACTTGGTTGGCGTGACGGTCGAACTGGTGCCAGCTGATTTCTTTTCGAAACCCTTTGGCAGGCTCTCTTTCGATCAACGCCGTTCCAGATCCGATCATGCGGGCGTTTCGAGCCAGAATTTCCGTGATGATCATGGGGTTCCCAGTTGGTTTGATGTTCGGGTCCGCTTCGCCGGGCGGGGTAATCACCGACGATTCCTGATTGACTGTGGCGCCGCCGCGCGGGACGCGAGATGGTGTGTTCACCCTCTTCATGGCTGGAACGGATGAACGGGCACTACCTAACAGAGTGGCCGGGATTGGTCAATTGGCTGGTTGGCGGGCATTGCGGCCCCGGTCATAGGGGCACGGGTGGTGGGAACGGCGGGAGGCAACAATAAAAAACATTATAGATCCAATTATCTATGAGAAGTGTTGACTCGTCTTTCTCGATGGATCTCCGTCGGCCTGCCGGCCGATGGGCATCCCGTCTTGCCGATGGTTAGACCGGCGACTTGAAGGCCGTCAAGATAGTCCTGGGAATGATCCAGATAGAACGCCAGGGCTTTGGGAAACTGTGGGCCCAAAATGCCGTCGATCAGCAGCCGGCTGATGTATTTCTGGCGAAGCAGGAGGTTCTGGGTGCCGATCAAGATTTGTCGTTCCTCCCTGGACAGGGTCCTCATGATCACTTTGAAAGCGCTTCGGGCTCTGGGCTTGTACATCCAGAAATAGAGAAGATCCAGGGCGCAGATGGTCAGGATCCTCTCCAGATCTTTAACCTCGGTGTCGCTGGCGGGTTTGTGACGATCGGGGGATTCGAGGAGTTCAAGGACCTGTGCCTCGGGGAACAGGGCTTCTAGCTGGGCATAGGTCTCGAAGATGAGGGACAGTCGGTTCCTCAGATCCCGGAATCGCATACCGATATTGACCTGCCGGTCGGCGGTACCCTCGATGAAGCCTGCGACCACGTCCGATGCGCATTTGGAAATGACCGCCGCCCATTTTTGCAGAATAGTGTCCACGCCGACAATGCCACAACTGGATAGGAGAATGGCAATTCCGCTGCTCATGGCAACGGCAACGGGAATCGCGAGAATACTTCGAAACAGATTGCCGACCACAGCCCCTTTCGGCAGTCCCCGGAAGATGTTGTGGGAGGCGATGTAGATGCCGTTTGCCAGACCGATGCCAGCGTACACGGCAAGGGAGCTGGTCCCCAGATTGATCCCCAACGTCTGGTCCAGGAGCAGGCTTTTGACGAGAAAATCGAGAAGGGGAACGGACAGACCGGTCCACAGGAGAGAGTCGGCGATTCGGTTCCAACTGACATAGTCGTCCCATTTCAGCAGCGGAGAGCGCCGAAGTCCGCCGCCGCCGATGACGGATTGAAGAATATTCCGAAGTCCCGTAATGCCGAACCAGATGAAAGCCCCAACATACGCCAGCAGCCACCAGTCCTTGGTCAGGTAAAAGGTTAGGAAGGCCGGAACGAATCCCGCACCGACTTTCAATCCGTTTGTGATCCGGTTGTTCAGACGGTATCGTGACGGCGGATGCCCGCCGTGGGAGCTGTCCGAGGGGGTGATGTCCAGGCCCAGCCGATGGTCTGCAAGCACCCCCCCCAAGGCCACGAGACGGGCGGTCTCGGTGGCACGGGTCGAATCGTCAAGAACCACCCAGTCGGCCGTCGCCGACAGCCCCAGGCGTCGAAAACCAGGAATCCGCCGGCAGACGGCATACCATAGGCGCGCGCCCGGCGTGTTGCCCCGGCGGGGCGCATAGGTGATTCTACGGTTGACGGCCATTCCCACGGGAAAGACCATGGGTTTCCACCCCCGGTTTCGATGAAGCTGTCTCTGAGCGGCGATGGGCAGGGTGTCCTGAATGGCCAGTCCCATTCCATGAACCCGCGGTGTGCGTCCCGTGGAGTCGCTGCCGATCATAGTGGAAAGGGGCGTTGATCCGTAAAAACTGGCCAGGGCGGGCAGGTCATGGAGAATGCCGGTCAAGACCCTCAGGCGATCCTCTCGGCCGGGGCCATCGCCCCTTTCCACCTGTTCGATGATGGTCTGCACGACCCTTTTCAGCTGAATGGTGTTACCGCTGTTGAGTGCGTGCATGAGTCTCTCGATTCCGGGCAGATGATCGGTTCGGTTGTTGGCAAAATCCTTTAAATTGAACAGCTCCAGTCGTGATATCCGGCCATCGGTGGCGTAGAGGATCTCCAAAACGTCTTCCGCCCTGAGATTGCTCAGATTCAAAGTGGCCGTGCCGGGCGCCGGAAGCCGTCCCAGGTGATCCAATAATTTCTCAGGGCTGAAAGACAGCATATCGGGAGGATCGTCCCCGACGCGGGGGTCGTCGGGGTTTCGTATGTCGGGGTTTCTCTCCGGCAATAAATACGTTTCCTTCAGGGCGTGGGAATCAAAGGCATTCATGGCCTCGACCCGTTCCAGAATCTTCCGGCGCCGGGCCTCGTCCGCTGTCGGGTACACCGTTTTCAGCCGGTCCACTTCTGCCGTCATGGCTGTCAATAGGTGGTCGTGTAAAAATTTGGAAAGGTGGAGAAGAGAGGCCTGCCCCGTACCGACGAACAATCGGAAATCCGCCTCTTCGATGGGGAGCAAATCGAGGCCGAAGCGTTCGGAGAGGCGAATGCGAATGTCCCGGTTGTATTTTTGGAAAAGGGCGGACACATATTGCTGCTGAAATGAAGAGACGGCACGCCCTTTTTGGAACAGATCGCTCACCTCGGGTTCGGCCAGAAAGCAGAGGTAGTCCTGGACATCCCCAAACCCCCTCGGCGTCCAGATGATTCGGGTGTAGCGGTCCCGATAGCGAGCCGGGAACTCGATGCCGACCTGGGCGGTAATCCCCATGATGTCGGCAGCCTCGAGCAGCTCGGCGATGACACGGGCTTCTACGTAGTTGTAATAAATGACGGTAATTCGACGGACACCTTTTATCCAGGCATCCATAATGAGATGAGTGGGGGACTTGCGTCCCTTGGTGTTGGCGTCGTGGACATGGTCGTCGAAGGCGACCTGATTCCATTCCTCGGGCATTTCCAGAAGATGAAGCCGGCGGAGCTGCCTTCGGACGGTTCTCGGGTTGCCCGCGGCGGTCCTGCGGAAGTCACTGGCCAGCTCCAGCTGGCGATCTGTATCGCCGTGGGCGCGGACAAGGGCTTTCATGATCTGAATAAGCGCCCTGGCGGCGTTGATTCGCAGCGTGCCCGCCGCCGTGCTCATCACCTCGTCATGAAGGGTGCGAAGGGCGCTCAGCCGGTCGGCGACCTTTCCCACCTCCAGTGAGTTGAGGAGATGGACGACGGTGTAGGCGATGCGCAGCCCGCGGGATTCTGCCAGTTCCTTGATACCATGGGGATGAAAAAAGGGATAGAAAGCCTGCCTGAGGTGGCGATAGGCTTTCCGGCGGTTCAGCACCTCATTGACGATATGGAGAAGGTCGATGTCCTTCTGATCATAGGAGAGCCAGCGGCGGACAGGATTCATGCCCCACTCTAACCGGGGCCTAACAAAGGAGTCAATGGGGGGCGGCTTTTTTCCGTGATCCCCCCGTGGTTGACCGGTCTGAGGCTGGCTGGTCCTTCAGATACATCGGAAGCGGCGCCGATGGACCGCTTCTCGGAAGGTGCTTTCGCAAACGGGAGTTTATCGGCAGGGACCGCCGCTGCCGCGGTTTCGTCGGCACTCGTGCCCCCAGGGGCCGCCGCCGTTTAAGGCCGGCCGGTCCTGGTTAGATGAGCCCCAGCAGCGGCCTTTCCGGTTCATTTTACCGGCGCCGCTGCCTCCGCCACGGGCCAGATGGGGCGATATGGCCTTCATCTTCATGCGGTGCTGTATCCACCGTTGATCCAGCTCGGATCGTTGGGAGGAGATGTCCTTCTGCAGGGCTAACGCTCTCTTTTCGTCCGGTTGATTCTTGGCCATCTCCTCCTTCAATTGACGCTGCAGTTGATTCAGATTGTTGCGAAGGGCTTCGGTATCGGAAAAAAAAGCATCCCGCTCATGGGCGGCTTTCTGAGCCTCTTCACTGGACAAGGGGCCGTCATTGCCGACTCCCATGGATGGATTCCCCCGGAAACAGGGGCTGCCGCAGCCACTTCCCGCATACCCGCCTCCCGGTCCGGCCCATGCATCGGCGCCGAGAGCCAAAAGGGCTAAGATGAGTAGAACATAACGTGTCTTCATGATTTCCTCCGTGGATTGATGTGTTTGCCAATGGCAACTGTGGGATGCAAAACCCTGAATCGTCCGTCTGATTTTACGAATGCATGGTTGATGCCAAATAGGGTTATCGATTGGAACGATCGCCTGCGTGGGTGATGGGTACCGGGGGGATGGGATTCCGCTTCATGAGAGAGAGAGTCATATCCAGTGGACGTGAGTATTTATATGACTATTTTTTACACATGTTTAGGGGTGGCGTCGATGGCGTGATGGGTAAAAAGGTTCCAGCCCATCTCCTTCATTGACGATCAACCCTCTGCTCCCGCGGTTCCTTAGGGCTCGGCGCTGATCCGCATAATAGATAAACCCGTGGCATTGTGCTTGCAAACCGGCCCTGATGAATGGTTCACAACCCTGCGGCCGATGTCAGACGGGGCTGGGGGCGGCGGATCTCCACCCAGGACCGATCGGATCGTCCGGTAATCAGGGAAAGAAGGGGGCCGCCCATGTCGGTTCGGGAACAGTTTCAGCGTTCAATGACGATGATGCCGCCATGGATTCTCATCGGAGCGGCAGTGGTCATGCTACCGGTGGTGGCGCTGATGGCCAGGGAGCATCTGGACCGTCAGAAGCGAAACAGTGTGCGTCTACTGACGGAGAAGGGTGCTGCGCTTATCCGCTCCTTTGAGGCCGGGGCACGCCATGGAATGATGGGAATGGGGGGGGATCGGTTCCGCCTCCAGCACCTGCTGATGGAAACCGCCAAGCAACCGGACATCATTTATCTGACGCTCACCGAAAACGATGGACGTATTGTCGCTCACAGCGATTCCAGGCAAATCGGGGGCCGTCACGACTTCCCCGGAGCAGGCATAGATGGGGAGAACCCCCATACCCTCTCCTGGAGACAGTGGAACGGCGGTGATAGCAGACCGGTATTTGAAGTGTACCGGTCATTCAATCCCATTCACGGGGGAGGCACCGCAAGGGGGCGCCACAGCCGGCGCATGATGGGCAGCACCGGAATGCCCGTCGACTCCCCAACGGACAGCCGTGGGCGAATGATTTTCATCGGGCTAGACATGGCTCCCGTCCTATCCGCCCAGCAGGCGGATTTTCAACACACCCTATTCATGGGGGCACTGGTCCTTCTCATCGGATTCTCCGGAATCGTCCTGCTCCTGATGGTCCAGTCCTTTCAGGCAACCCGGACCTCATTGTCCAGGGTTCGCGCTTTTTCGGACAGCGTGGTGGAACATCTGCCCGTTGGCCTGTTGGCCCTCACGGACAAGAGGCGGGTGGCCACCCTGAACCCCGCAGGGGCATTGATCCTTGGCCTCTCCGATCGAGATGTCGCCGGCAAGCCCGCCGAAGGCATCATTCCGGACGCCCTGCTGGCCATCACCGGCACGTTGGCGGATCAGCCCGTCATGATTGCCCGGGAAATCGAGTGCCCGATTTCTGGGGAACGCCATCTGCCGATGGAGGTCAGCGCAAGCCTTCTCCACGACGATGTCGGCCGTCCCCTGGGCTCGATCGTTCTTTTCGCGGATATTGCAGAAATGGTGGCGCTCCGAAGAGAGGTGGCCCGAAGCCAGCGGCTTGCCTCCATTGGTCGCCTTGCCGCCGGGGTGGCTCACGAAGTGCGCAACCCACTGAGCTCCATCAAGGGGTTTGCCACGGTCTTCAAAGAACGCTACCGGGATGTGCCGGCCGACCAGGAGGCAGCGGCCCTGATGATCCAGGAGGTGGATCGACTGAACCGGGTAGTCACCCAGCTGCTGGACTTTTCCCGGCCCGTTGCCGTCAATCGGGCATCCGTTGACCCCGGCGTGGTTCTTGATGAATTGGAGCGCCTTATTAAAGAGAGGGCCGACCGCCAGCAGGTGTTGGTTCGCACCGTCTTAGACCCGGCGCTGGGCCCCATGGATACCGACCCGGATCAAATCCGGCAGGTGCTCCTCAACCTCTGCCTGAACGGGTTGGACGCCATGCCCGATGGGGGGCAATTGACGCTGTCAGCCGTCCGGTCGACGGATGGCAACGGCTGCCGCTTCCTGATCAGCGATACGGGCGTTGGGATTCCCGAAGAGGACATGGGCGGCATCTTCGATCCCTACTTCACGACCAAGCGCTCCGGGACGGGTCTGGGGCTTGCCATCGTCCATAACATCGTCGACGCTCTGGAGGGCGTTCTTCACGTGGAAAGCCGTTCCGGAGAGGGCACGACGATGACATTCAGCATCAACCGCATTGGAGACAATCATGACGTCGCCGAAATCCGCTGAACTGCTGGTGGTCGATGACGATCATGCTCACCGGACCATGCTGAAAACCCTGCTATCCGGCTGGGGGTACCCGGTATTCGAGGCCGATGACGGCACTTCCGCCATTGCGGCTGTTGAAAGGCGGTCCTTCGATCTCGTCCTCATGGACATTCGTATGCTTCAGATGTCGGGTCTGGAGGCACTGCCCGACATCCGAAAGCGCGATCCCAGGATCCCGGTCGTCATCATGACCGCCTATTCATCGGTCGACACCGCCGTCGAGGCACTCAAGGCCGGTGCATACGATTATCTGACCAAACCACTGGATTTTGAGAAGCTCCGGCTGACCATCGATCGGGCGGTGGAGCGCAGCCGCCTGGAAGCGGAGAACCGGCTTCTGAAGTCTCGATTGGCAGAGCGCTTCGAGCGGGATCAGATCATCGGCAACAGTGCCGCCATGTCGCGGGTCTTGGATCGCATTGCCCAGGTGGCGCCATCGGATGCCACTGTGCTGATAACCGGAGAATCGGGAACAGGAAAGGAGTTGGTTGCCAATGCGGTCCACTTCAACAGCCCGCGCCGGGACGGCCCCTTCGTCAAGATCAATTGTGCGGCCCTCACCGAAACGTTGCTCGACTCCGAACTTTTCGGACATGAACGGGGAGCGTTTACCGGCGCCGACCGCCGCAAGGACGGTCAATTCCTCCTGGCTCACAAAGGATCGATCTTTCTGGATGAGGTCAGCGAAATGTCCCTGCCGATGCAGGCCAAACTCCTCCGGGTCCTTCAGGAAAAAGAGTTCTCCCGGGTGGGAGGCGAAGCGGTGATCACGGTAGACGTCCGGGTGATCGCCGCCTCCAACCGGGGCCTCGTGGATGCCGTTGCCGACCATACGTTTCGTGAAGACCTTTTCTACCGCCTCAATGTAGTGGCGATTCCCGTTCCGACACTTGCCGAGCGAAGGGAAGATATCGGGCTGCTTGCCGAGGCGTTCCTCAGGCGTTTCTCCGAAAAAAACGGAAAGCCTATAGAGGGATTCACCCGGGAGGCCGTTAATCGGCTGGTTCGACACCCGTGGCCCGGGAATGTCCGGGAACTCATGAATGCCGTCGAGAGCGCCGTCGTTCTGACACGGACGGCATTGATCGACGTTTCCGATTTGCCGACCGTCCTACAGGAAGAGGGCCGCGGCGGTGTAAACAAAGAGGCCCTGGACGAGGCCTTAGAGGGCATGACTCTTGAAGCCGTAGAAAAAGCCGTTATATTGAAGAGGCTCGAAGCGACGGGTGGCAACAAAAGCGAATGTGCCCGGCGGCTGGGAATCACCCGGAAAACCCTTCACAACAAGTTGAAACAGTACCATCGATGATCGGCATCATCGCCCCTTCCACCAGGAGAGTCTTGTGGGGGCAACCCGCCGAGATCCATCAGAGAAGAGAGACGACAACCATGAGCCAGCCTCCCGGCCCATATCTGGTGCGCTGCACCGAATGCCGCACCCGAAACCGAATTCCCTCGGACCGAATGGGGCACATCGCCAAGTGCGGACGCTGCGGCGCCTCCTTTTCCACCCGGGAGGCTCTCGAGCAGCCGGTTTTGATCACCGACACCACCTTTGAGGACAAGGTCCTGAAATCTCCGATTCCGGTGCTGGTTTTCGCCTGGGCACCCTGGTGCGGGACCTGTTCCCAGGTCAGCCCCTTCATCGACGCGTTTGCCCATGACGCCAGGGGGCGGGTCAGGGTCGGAAAGCTCAACCTGGACCCCAATCCCATGTTGACCCGGCGTTTCAACATCCTCAGTGTCCCCCATCTGTTTGTTTTCGACAATGGCCGGTTGAAAGAAACCGTGCCGGGCGCTTTGGACAAACATGCCCTTATGATGCTGATGGCCAAGTACATCTGAACCGCGATCGGCCTTAGATTCCCGGAGCCTTATTTTGACTGAGCCGGACCCCGACCCCTTTATCGCTTCCCTAGTTGAGCGGATTCACCGCCACCTAACCGCCGGTGTGGAAATGGATCGCCGTACCCGTCTGTTTCTCCAGTCCACCTACGGGATCGCCAGTGCCGACGATCTCTCGCTGCTGGTTCGAGACATGGAGGCGGGTGATGCGGAATCCGCGCGCGACCTATTATTCTTTCCAGACCCGGCCCTTCAACGGGGGGTGGAGTCGATTCTCAAGGGAAGCGGGCTCTCGGACCCGGCCCTCGACACGGTTCGCGATCGCCTGGAAACCAGGGGAGGGGCGGCTTTGTTTTCGTTCTCCGGTATCGGAGAACGGTTTGTTCTTCCCATAGACAGGGACGCCGTGACATCCGTTGTCGATCGGCTGCGGCTTTTCGTATCGTTGCCGACACGGCTCATAGAGCAGGTGCCCGACCAACCGACGGGAACCCGCGAGGACGATGGTGCCGGCATTTTGGTTCGCCTTCGGCATTCGCGGCTGGATTTTAACGGTTTCCAGTCGGCCTTCCTCGAGCGGTTTTTTGAACGGTTTCCTGTTGACCGGACGGATTATGGGGACTGCCTCGACCTGCTCCTGGCCCTGCTCTCGGAGCGGCCCGATGGGAGCGATCCATACCGCGTCCTGATGGGGAAAAAGGCATTTTGGTTTCGCCAGCTCTCCCAGGCCAGAAAGGCCAGGGCGTTGTTGGCCAAGAGCAATATGGAAACCCTAGCCATGACGGGTGTCCGGGTGCCGTCTCTCGATACCCGCTTGGCAGTGAAAGCCATGGAACACATCGACACCACAGCCATCCATCTGTTTGGAAGAACCGATCCGATCGACGGTGACCCCGTGTCCGTGGATCTTGGGGAGGTGGCCGGATCGTCCAGTGTTGAAGAGATATCGCGACGGTTATCGAGCTGAAATCTTCACCAAGACCGCGGTGCTTTACAAATACTGCGGCATCACGTATGAAAGCGATCCACATGATTCAAAAGGGCGCGATACCATGAAAACAGTCCACTACTTGACGACAGCGCTGGTATGCCTGTGCCTGTTGTTCGGCCCGATTCTCTCCCACTCTTCCGCCGAATCAGGCGATACCGACACCCTGTTGAAGGCCATCGAGAACCGCTTTACCGGAAAGGCCTTCAGTGCCGGATTCGTCCAGGTGACAACCGATAAAGCCATGGGGATCAGCGATGAAGCCGAGGGAACCCTTCATGTGAAGTATCCGGGAAAGATGCGCTGGGTCTACGATTACCCTCAGCGGCATTTTTTCATCACGGACGGGGAAACCGTGTGGATCTACAAACCGGACGACAACCAGGTCATCGTGGGGAGGGCCACGGAAATCCTCGGGGACAGCAAGGGCGCCACCTTTCTTTCGGATATCGGGTTGATCCGAGAGCGGTTCACCGTATCCATGGAGCCGCCCCCCTCCTCGTCGATGGACCGCCTCAAGCTGATTCCCAAGCAGGCCACTGCCGATATCACATCGGTGTTTCTGACCGTATCAAAGGCCAGTGGTGATGTGGTGGAGGTGACGACCACCAATGCCTACGACAGCGAAACCACCATCGTGTTCAAGGATTTCCAGTTCAAAGAGGGGATGTCCGAGGATCTCTTCCACCTGTCCATCCCCGAAGGCGCGGATGTGCTGCAGTACACGCCTTAACTCGAATAATTCCAGGCGGGGCAGCGCCGTAACCGTCCACCCGATCATACCGAGAATCCCATGAATGCTTTGCAAGAACAGATTAGACGCCTGCTCGAGCAGAAAAACGCCGTTCTCCTTGCCCATAATTACCAGCCCCCAGACATTCAAGAGGTGGCTGATTTCTGTGGGGATTCCCTGGAGCTCAGTATCAAGGCGTCGAGGACCGACGCGGAGGTGATCGTTTTCTGCGGCGTTCACTTCATGGCAGAGACCGCGAATATCCTTTCCCCTGAGAAAACCGTTTTGCTTCCCCGGGCCGATGCCGGATGTCCCATGGCGGACATGGTGACCCCGGAGGCATTGGAGGCACGGATGGCAGAGCTCCCAGGGGTACCCGTGGTGACCTACGTCAACTCCTCTGCCGCGGTCAAAGCCCTTTCGACGATCTGCTGCACATCTGCCAATGCGGTCGAGGTGGTGAACAGTCTGGACACGGACACCGTTTTGATGGTGCCTGACCGGAATCTGGCCATGAATACGGCGTCACGGGTAGAGAAAACCATCCATTACTGGGAGGGATTCTGCCCCTTCCATGACATTTTGGGCGTGGACGCCTTGGCTGCGGCGAAGTCGGCCCATCCGGAGGCGGAGGTCATGGTGCATCCCGAATGCCCCCCCGATGTCGTGGCCATGGCGGATGTGGTGGTGAGCACTTCGGGGATGATCCGGCATGCCATGCAATCTCCGGCCAATGCCTTCATTGTCGGAACGGAAGTGGGAATGGCGTATCCGCTTAAAAAAGCGTGCCCGGACAAAACCTTTCACATGGCCTCCGAGCGCATGCACTGCGATGATATGAAAAAAATATCTTTGGAAGACGTTGGGGCCAGTCTCCGGGACCTGTCGGGGGAGGTAAAGGTGCCTGAAGACATCCGCCGGCGGGCGGTCGTCGCCGTTCAGAAGATGATCGATTTGTCGGGTTGACGTCGTCCCGGTGAGATCGAACGGGGCATGGAGGAGCGGGGGAAGGCACCGGATTCTTGGCCCGGTTGATGGTGATGAATCGGCATGTGCCACCCGATTTCTCCTGCAGGTGGCGTCCTCGTGCGGTAGACTCCTTGCGTCAGTCCATCACCAGGTCATCGGGAAGATCGGCGTTGGTATGGACCTTTTGGACGTCGTCACAGCTATCGAGCATGTCCATCAGCCGAACCATCTGATCGGCCTCCTTGCCGGCCACGCTGGTGGTATTCTGGGGGAGCATGGTGACCTCTGCTGCGATGCAGGGGATATCTGCCGCGGCAATGGCCTCCTGGACGGCTTCGAAATCTTCCGGCGCGGTGATGACCTCGAAATTATCCCCATCCTCCTGGACGTCTTCGGCACCGGCTTCCAGTGCCGCCTCCATCAGCGGCTCTTCGTCGGCGGCGGATTTCTCAACGACGAAATACCCTTTCATGTCGAACATCCAGGCGACGGAGCCGTTGCTGCCTAAGTTGCCGCCGCACTTTGTGAAGCAGTGTCGAATTTCCGCCACGGCCCGGTTCTTGTTGTCGGTCAGAGACTCCACCAGAACCGCTGCCCCTCCGGGGCCGTAGCCCTCGTAGACGACTTCTTCATAGTTGACGCCTTCCAATTCCCCGGTGCCTTTTTTAATGGCCCGCTCGATGTTGTCTTTGGGCATGTTTTCGGCTTTTGCGACCATGACGGCTTTTCTCAGCCGTGGATTGGAATTGGGATCGCCACCGCCCATCCGGGCGGCCACCGCAATCTCTTTGTTCAGCTTGGTGAATATTTTACCGCGCCTTGCGTCCGCGGCGCCCTTGCGGTGTTTAATGTTCGCCCATTTGCTGTGCCCGGCCATCAGTCCCTCCTGCGTTTCCCCAGTCCGGCGATGTAGATTTCGCGGCTCGTCTTCCGGCTGCTCTGGGGCTTGAATATGCGCTGTTGTCGAAAAGACGTTTTTACATCGTCTGAAAAAGCCTTGAAATCAGATCCTTGGAATATCTTGCAGAGAAAGTGGCCCCCGTCAACCAGGAGAGTCATTGCCAGACCAAGGGCGGCCTCGCAGAGAGCCGCCGACCTGGCCGCATCCGTTGCCCGGTGGCCGGTGGTGGCTGGGGCCATGTCGCTCATTACCACATCGAACCCATGGGCCGGTATCCCCGGCGTGGCTTCCCCCACATCAAAAATGTCGGCCACCATGGCCTTCGCGTGGGGAGGGAGACCGATGGAAACCGGCTTGAGATCGATGCCGAGCACTCCCCCACCGGGTCCCACCAGCTCGGCGGCATACTGCATCCACGATCCAGGGGCGCACCCGAGATCGAGAACCCACTGCCCCTTTCGGATCAGTTGCATCCGTTTCTGAATCTCCTGGAGTTTGTAGACCGATCTGGCCGCGAACTGCTCCTTCCTTGCTTTTCGCGTATAGTGGTCCTCCCAGAGATTGCGGCGAGGCGGTTTACCCATTTTCCGATACCGATTTCTCGATCTCCTTGAAAAAGCAACGATCTATACTACCGGCGCCTGGTGTCCGTCAAGAATCCGCTGTTGCTTCCCGGCTTAGAACAGGGCGTCCATGGCATCGGATACGGTTTTAACCCCGTTGACCGCCACGGCATGCCCTTTGGAAAGACGGCGACGGTTGCTTTCGGGAATCACACAGCGGTCGAAGCCCATTTTGGCGGCTTCCGCCAGCCGGATGTCCGTATAGCCCACGGCCCGAATTTCACCGGTCAACCCAACCTCTCCAAATACCAGGGTTCTGTCCGGCACCGGCCGGTCCATGAAACTCGAGGCCACGGCCGCCGCCACAGCCAGATCCATGGCGGGTTCAATGACCTTCACTCCCCCGGCCACATTCATGAAGATGTCGAAGCCCATGAGGTGGAGGCCGAGCTTTTTTTCCATGACTGCCACCAACAGAGCGACCCGATTGGGATCGAGTCCGAGGATGGTGCGTCGGGGCGTGCCGAAGCTGGTGGCCGTTGCCAGGGCCTGGATTTCGATCAGAATCGGCCGCGTGCCCTCCATGCTGGCCGTCACCACCGATCCCGGCGCCGCATCCGGCCGTTCGGACAGAAACACCGCCGACGGGTTCGGGACCTCCACCAAGCCCCGGTCATTCATCTGGAACACACCGATTTCGTTGGTAGATCCGAACCGGTTCTTGACCGCTCTCAGGATGCGGAACACGTGATTGCGGTCTCCCTCGAAGTAGAGCACCGTATCCACCATATGTTCGAGTAGACGGGGGCCCGCGATGGCCCCGTCTTTGGTCACGTGGCCGACGAGCATCACCGGGATGCCGGTTTGCTTGGCCATGAGCATGAGCCGAATGGTCGCCTCTCTGACCTGGCTGACCGTCCCCGGCGCCGACGACAACTCGGGATTGAACATGGTCTGGATGGAGTCCACCACCAGCACCTGGGGGATGTGCTGGTCCACCATGGACAATATGGCTTCCACATCGATTTCCGACACGACCAGCAAATCCTTGGCCAGTGTCGACAGTCGCTGGCTCCTGAGACGGATCTGCTTGACGGACTCTTCCCCTGACACATAGAGGACCCGACTGCCGGAGGCAGCCAGACCATGGAGGGCCTGGAGCATGAGGGTGGACTTGCCGATGCCCGGGTCGCCGCCGATGAGGACGAGGGTTCCCGGCACCAGACCGCCCCCCAATACCCGATCGAATTCCTGGAGTTGGGTTTTAAACCGGCTTTCGGTGTCTAGCGCCACCGATGTAATGGGCAGGGGAACCCCAGCCTTCCCTGGGTTCATGGCCATAGGCGCTCGGGATGTCCCTGAAGGCAGAGGGGCCTCCATCATCGTGTCCCATTGATTGCATTCAGGGCAGCGCCCCATCCACTTGGATGACCGGTACCCGCAGGATTGACAGGTAAAAATGGTTTTCAATGGTTTTTTCAACGAAATGTCTGCCTCGACAAGAGGGTTTCAGGGAGCCGCGACTCGTCGCCACGCGGGGGGACCGTGATAGAAACCGAAAGCCCGTTTGGTTTAAAAAAGTATAGCATGGGGAGGGATTCTCCCACAAGGCGACCTCTCCGGGCACGCGGTTAACCGGGGAGTCAATTGTTCTGGATCATCGGTCTTGTTTTTGGTATGGTCCATTCTTAGTGCTTTTGTCCCGTTGCCCCCCAACCTTCGGCCGTCGATACCGGGCACAAGGAGGCGGAAGGATCTGGATAGACAGTCTCACCCAACCCATTCCCGGCATACCGCCAATCGACCTATGGTTCACGACAAGACATTCCTGACACCGACGTTGACCGTCATTCTATCCCTGTGCGTCATCGGTCTTGGTCTGACCCTCGTGAATCCGGGGGCCGCAGCCGACGGATCCGTTCCCGACCCCCTGTTCGACAGCCTTCGTCGGCAGCTCGCCGACGAGGGATTCGATCCGGGTCAGATCGGACGGCTCTACGCGCGGCCGGAGGTCGATTTCGAGACCCGGGGGGTATCCCTGTTTTTCGTGCATTCCGAAGCCAAACTGAACTACGACCAGTTTCTCAGCCAGCCCCGCATCCAAAAAGCCAGGGAATACCTTGATACCCACAATAATGTCCTGACCACTACGGAAAATGTTTACGGGGTCGACAAAGCGGTGATAGCGGCCATTTTGCTGGTGGAAACCCAGCTTGGCACCATCACCGGCAGCCAGTCCGTGCTCAATATCTTGTCAACCATGGCTTCCCTCTCCGATACCCGTGTGCGGGAGCATTTCTGGGGGGATATCGATTCCGAAAGGCGTCTTCCCCGGCAGGATTTCGACACCAAGGCCGACCGGAAATCGACCTGGGCCTTCGGTGAACTGAAATCCCTTCTTCTTTTCGCCGAGCGGGAAGGCTTCGATCCCACTCAGATCCCCGGATCCTACGCGGGTGCCATGGGCATCTGCCAGTTTATGCCCAGTAACGCACTGACCCTCGGCGTGGACGGTAACGGGGACGGCCGTGTGGACCTGTTCGACCACCCCGACGCCATCGCCAGCGTCGGCAACTACCTGAGACACCACGGCTGGCACACCACCATTTCCGATGACAAGGCCTACAAGGTGATCCTGCGCTATAACTACAGCAAACCTTACGCCACAACGGTTCTCAAAATAGCCGATCGTCTGAGGCATTGAAGATGGATTTGAAAGACGGGATTACCTTCATCGCCGTGTGCATCCCTTTTTTTCTTCTCACCGTGTGGGCGCTGGTGGACGTTCTGGGGAAGGATTTCGGAACCACGGGAAAGAAAGCGGCCTGGGCACTCGTGGCCGGGACGCCTTTTGTGGGCGCTTTTGTCTATCTTCTTTTCGGTTTCCGGAAAGGACGAAAGCCGGGCGGCGCCTGACGGATCTGACCGGCGTCCTTCGGTCTGAAGCGGACTGGCAGACTGACAATCCGATTGACAATTTCAGTGGTTTCCATTAGGTTGCGCCTGATTTTCGGGGTCCCATCGTCTAGCGGTTAGGACGCCGGCCTCTCACGCCGGAAACCGGGGTTCGATTCCCCGTGGGATCACCACAAACAATAACAGGGGGTTATCCAACTATCGGGTAACCCTTTAATTTTTGTAAATTTGCTATACCCCACAGTATACCCCACCAATTAAAAAGATATTGACCAACAAATCGATCCTGTACTCAAATGGATATAACGTTTAAACCAGCAATGAATTGCTTTCCAAAGATATTCAGAGAAAAGCCTCTGTCCTTAGTCATTAGCCTTTTTAATTGAACCTCCTTGTAGTGATCCGTGATAGGGGAATGGGAGGGACGCCCTTCACATTTACATATTTACAATTTGTAGGGCGGGACATCCATTGATATAGTGGTATTGAATGTTAACGGAAACGGGGCCGGTCCGCGCTATGTAATTGATAATTATCAGGTTGTTCCTCAAATTTGACCATTTATGGCTTTTAAACGGCAACTTTTGAGGGTAATCTATGCGCTCTAATAAATGCCAATTGAAGACTATTTATTGAAGTTCTCCAATGATGCTCGAATCGACTGAACCATCACTCCTGATCATAGAGAAGTGTTTACGTTCTGACATCGTCGTGGGTGTGCCACATCATGCCCCGGCCGGCGTGCCTTTTCTGCCCTGTCCCGAACATAGGGACTCGGACGAAAATGCCGGATTTATCGGCCGTCACCTTGCCGAACGGCTCGACTGCTGCAGTGTCATCGCCTGTAATTCAACTGTCGACCCCAATAAGCACCTGCACAGCGACTACACCATGCAGATTGCCGCCTGGAGCCCCAGCGTCCTAATTGAAATCCACGGACACGGAAAAGTCAGAAGCCCGTACGACGTGGAGATCTCATGCGGTTCAGTCGAATTCACCAACTATTCCGAGGCCTTAGCGGCCAACGTCAATCGCAGGCTCGCAGCAGATACCGGTTTTGCAGACGTGTCTGTATGCGGTCGTTTTCGCGACATCTATTTCAGGGCAACCAAGACCCTGACGATTACCGATGCGCGCTGGTTGGCCTATCACATCGAGCTGTCATCACGATTGAGGAAACCCGTAGACGGGCTGACAGGTAAACCAACCCAATTCGCCTACCGATTTTGTGATCACCTGGCAGCCGTTCTGTCTGAGAAGCATGGATGAAGGCAGCCCGTGGGGGGGGGAGATCAGCCTCGGCCAGGACAACCCATGGATAGTGCTCATCCATAAATTTCGAATTTGCCCGATATCTGCGTTGTGCTCAAAATTTTATCCACAGAATATCAACTAGCGCGCGGGATATGGTGATCCGTCCTCTCAACGAGAATCATGATTCGGAGATGGTATGGAAATCGGTGAAAGCTGTGGGACCGGTGTTGACGGCAACCGGCAATACGGTCGTCTTGGATTCCCGCGTATCCGATTTCAGCCCGTACCAGCCGACGATGGTGAGCCGCCACGGTTCGGTATCAGAACGACCGGGGAAAGGGATATCGGTGGATCATACGGCACAACCCGGAACCCTATCCGCAGATCGGGGTTGTCCCGGCGTCCCTGATGACGTAAATGGCTGGTTTGCCCTCATTTCCCTGCATGTCAAAGGACATTCCCATCGAGAAACCGGGCCACGCACTCACGGACGGTGCCGTCGGGCAGCTCATCGATATGGATGCTGCATTCGACGCAAAGGCAGAGGGCGCCGTCGATTCTGCAAATTGCATCCCTTTCAAGCCGCTCTCCGCACATATCGCATCGCCTGGGATGACTAAATACGGGTGGGATTGAAGTGAGCGGCTTTTCCTTTAGGAACGCCGCACCGATGCCAAACCGATACCGCCGGGACGACCCCAACCGACTGCACCATCGGATCCTTGCCAGGTATCCGGTGCAGTCGCCGCCGCCCGGCCGGTATGGGGCGATGGGCATGACGATGTCGATGTCGTCCTCGGGAGACAGAGGGCAAATGGTTTCGAAATAGGCGCCTCCTCGACTGATGTTGTACATTCTGGCAATGGTCACCTGCCCGGAGCCGGGAATCTCGTATTGAAGGGGAGAGAAGATCGAATCCCGATCGAATTCTCGCCTGCAGCGACTGTCCATGGGAGCCTCCTGTTCTTTCGTCGATCTGTGCTTTTTTCCGGCCCGTGAAAGGGGAACGGTGATAAAGGGCCGATTCCGATGCAAAGATGCCACAGTGCCGGATGCCGATCCTTGATCGTATGAGATGGAGCAGAGAAAGAAAGAATGGTCGGTTGACGGCTGCCCTAAAGAGGATAGTGAAATCACCCTTCCACGGGCTTGGAAGCGTATTCGGCAATGGGGGCGTCAGAGAAGGCGCAAAGAAATAGATTGGATTCTGGAAGGTGTCTCGACGGAACGATCGCCCACCCCTGTTGGCCATCGGCAGGGATGATCACACAAAGAGGCTTCCTTGTAAAATACTAATGACGGGCAGGGATCGGGTCAAGAACAGAAAACGGCTCAAAACCGTCAATGTGGCTTTCAGGATGGGGGCCTCTTGATCAGATCGCCGGCGAGGACGAACGGACGCCAGCGCCATGGTGTCGTTGCCGGAAATAGGGGTGGCTCAACCTGGGTTCCAGTTGCAGGGTGGGTTCCTGCTCGATGCGGGCCACCGCACCCGCCTTGTCGAAGACGGCTTTGATTCTTTCGCAGACCTCGCGGGTCCCTCTTTTTTTTACCACCTGTTCCCCCCCGGAAAACAGATGGTGCAAAATGGAGGGGGGAAGCCTGAACAACTCACCCGTATGTCTCATGACCTCTTCAATGTGGTGACCGTCTTGGATTTGACCGGTAAAGATCAGTTTATATCTTGGCTCGTCCACGGGGTTGTCATCTCCCAGTTCAATACGGTCCGTTTGAAATCGAGAATTCGCCATTGCGGTCAGCGGGGTAATGCCAGCATCACATATGTCTTCGTACGTTTTGGGGAAAACTTGATACCCTCATGGTGGAATCTCTGCCGGTGTGGATGGCATCCTCAGCGGTTCATCAAAAATGAATCCGCCACGACCATGACTCACGGTGTGCCACCAGGCATCCGGACCAGCGGAGTGCTGTGTCCTCAGTGCTCCGATAGACCTCAATAGGATCCAGTGCAGTCGGAAACGCTGCGGGCATCAGCGGCACGTCTTTCACGGTTGATGAGCGGCAGGCGGATCGTGCGTCTGATTGCCACCGCTCCTTTATCACCGAGATCCATAGGAATCAAGGGGATGGGGATGGTTGAACGGTGGGTGGAAACATGGGATAACACCGACGATAAGCACACCTCACTTCCCGGGTCATTTTGCCTCCAGGCACCTTCCTGGTGGCCATCGACACCTCTGGAGGGTCTCCCATGGCATCCGACGTGTTTTTTTGGAATTTGAGAACCTCGATGAAATCCCCCTACGCAAAGCGGGTGAAACGCCTGATCGCTCGGTCGAAAGTGTTCCGTTCGATCGCTTCCAAGGATTTGGTGGCGGTGAAGATTCATTTCGGTGAGGCGGGCGCCACCAGTTTTGTTGCACCGATCTGGGTGGCGCCGGTTCTGTCGGTGCTCATTAAGGCCGGCGCCAAACCCTTTCTTGCCGATACGAACACCTTGTATGTGGGCCACCGCCACGAAGGGGTTTCCCATGGGATGGTGGCGGCCCGTCATGGGTTCGATCCCATGATTCTGGGAGCTCCGGTGGTCATTGCCGACGGTGTCAAAAGCGGCAATGAAAGGGATGTCCCTTTCCAAGGCGCCCACTTTCAATCCTGCAGTATTGCGGGGGATTTTGTGGACGCCGACGCCCTGGTGAGCCTCAACCATTTCAAGGGGCATATACTGGGGGGCTTCGGAGGGGCGTTGAAGAACCTGGCCATGGGCTGCGCAACCGTCAAAGGTAAGATGCAGCAGCACTGCGGCATGGGGCCGTCGATCCATAGGGAAAACTGCACGGGATGCGGCGCCTGTGTGGCCGCCTGTCTGTTCGAGGCCCTGAGCCTCAGGAGAAAAAAAGCCGTCATCGACCGGGAAAAGTGCGTGGGTTGCGGGGCCTGCATGCACGAGTGCTCATACGGCGCTTTGATGATCGAATGGAAGGCCAATACCCCGTTGTTTCTGGAGCGGATGGTGGAGTATGCGGGAGCGGCCCTGTCGGTGCACACCAAAACCGCCCACATTACCGTTGTCACCCACGTCAGTCCGGGCTGTGACTGCGAAGGCCACTCCGATGCTCCCATTTGTCAGGATATCGGCGTACTGGCCTCCACCGATCCGGTGGCCATCGATCAGGCGGGTCTGGATCTGGTCAATCAAGCGCCCCCCCTCTACCCGAGCGCGCTTCCAAAAGGGCTGGTGCCCGGCGACGACAAGTTCATGGCCATGCACCCGGACATCGACGGCTGCCATGCCCTGGCCTATGCAGAGCGGCTGGGCTTGGGCAGTCGCGACTATCGTCTGCTGAAGGGATAGTAGCGGGCGGGGTGTGAAGATCAACAGAGGGATCCGGAGGGTTGCCGGCTTGCCTCTAACCGCCTTCGGCCCACGGGGGGCACCGAGCCTATCCCTAACCCTTTATCGATGGGTTACCTTTTTATCCCGTTTGGTCCGGGAACCCATCAAGGGCAGCCTCGATGGCCTTCCGCTTGAATCCGACAATGGTTTTGCCACCCACCACCAGGGTCGGGAAGGAGATGGACGGATTGATGCGCTTGAGGCGTCGCATGGTATCGTTTCGCTCGTCTCCCACCAGCATATCCACATACACCGTGTGAAAAGCGATGTGACGCTCCTGAAGCCATTTTTTGGTGTCCTTGCAGTGACTGCAATTCTGCAAGGCGTATAGGGTGATTGATGTCGACCCGGTGTCGGGACGGTTTGACATGGCATCTCTCCCTTACGAACCGGCACCGATGCGCCTGCCCGCTTCGAGGCATTCCGGGATCGGGCAGGCGTGAGTTGGCGCCGGTTTTTCAGCAGCCGGTCTACAACGCGTTCTTGTAGATTCCGATCACATCCTCAAGGGTAGGACAGCGTGGGTTGGTGAGCCCGCATGCGTCCTTCTGGGCGTTTTCGGCCATGATCTTGAGATCGTCTTCCTTGACGCCGAGTTCGGTCAACCCGGAGGGAATTCCCACATCCAGGGAGAGGGTCTTGATGGCGTCGAGGGCCACATCGGCAGCCGATCGAATCGAGAGCCCTTCGATGTTTTCACCCATGGCGACGGCGATGTCGGCGAAGCGGTCCATTTTGGCAATCAGGTTGAACCGGCTGACATGGGGCAGCAGGATGGCGTTGCAGACGCCGTGGGGCAGGTCGTAGAAGCCCCCCAATTGATGGGCCATGGCGTGGACATGTCCTAAACTGGCGTTGTTGAACGCCATGCCGGCGAGATACTGGGCGTAACACATCTTGTCCCTGGCTTCCATGTCGTTGCCGTTGGCCACCGCTGCCCTGAGATAGCCTGCGATGAGTTCAATGGCCTTCAGGGCACAGGCATCCGTGATCGGTGTCGACGCCGTCGACACATAGGCCTCGACCGCATGGGTGAGAGCGTCCATGCCGGTGGCCGCCGTCAACCCCGGGGGCATGCCGACCATGAGAAGGGGGTCGTCGATGGCCAGGTTGGGGGTGACCCGCCAATCCACGATGGCCATCTTTACCTTTCTGCTGGTATCCGTGATGATGCAGAAGCGGGTCATCTCGCTGGCGGTTCCGGCCGTGGTGTTGACGGCGATAAATGGGGGCATGGCCTTTTTGGATTGGTCGACGCCCTCGTAATCCCGGATATTGCCGCCGTTGGTGGCGACGATGCCGATCCCCTTGCCGCAGTCGTGGGCGCTGCCGCCCCCTAAAGAGACGATGAGATCGCAGCCCTTGTTCTTGTAGATCTCAAGTCCTTCGTGAACATTGCTGTCCGTTGGATTCGGCTGGGTGCCGCCGTAGATGATGGGATCTATGCCGCAATCGTCCTTGATGACCTTGGCCACCTGATCGGCGATACCCGAATCCAAGATGCCCTTGTCGGTGCAGATGAAGGGCGTTTTTCCACCCAGTACACCAATCTGGGTGCCGATCTCTTTGTGAGCCCCTATACCCATCAGGGTAACCGTGGGGATGAAAAACCCGTAGACTTGTTCTTGAACCGCCATGAGAACCTCCTTGTTGGTTGGATGTGGAAAGGGTGACTGCTTGGGTTGTTCTATGGCAATTAGCGGGCCAAGGTTCCACCATGGGTGCTGGGCGATAGTATGAAAGTTGCTAACGCTTTGAAAAAGAATTACAAATCAGTTAGGCTTCCTGATCGATCGGGGATGCGGCTATCGGATTCGGTCCGGGTGTCAATGGGATGTTCTTTGGGATCCGGGTCAGGATGACACATGGGCCTGTCATGGATTGGGTCCATTTGACTCGATTGCCGGGAGATGGAGCGGAGAGGACACCGATCCGATACCGCCCCCCAACCGTTTAACGACTGGCACGCCATTCGCAGCTTCGGTTTGCCGGGAGGAATGGCCGATGAACGTGCGAAAATTCTCCATACCCGAGATTCTCTTTGGTCAGGGCAGTCTGAAGTACGCCGCTCTTTGCGCCAAGCGTCTTGGGGGAGAAAAAATCTTTTTGGTCAGCGATGCCGGCCTCGAGGCTGCGGGCTGGGTCGATCGCGTCTGCGACATCCTGAGGGAGGAGCGGTTGGAGTGGCACTATTTCAACGAGGTGAG
This sequence comes from uncultured Desulfobacteraceae bacterium, assembly GCA_942491115.1. Taxonomy (GTDB): domain Bacteria; phylum Desulfobacterota; class Desulfobacteria; order Desulfobacterales; family UBA5852; genus CALNZV01. The sequence goes on along the minus strand of CALNZV010000007.1, from coordinate 939,717 downwards.
CGCCAATCCAAGGGATTATCAGGTCTGCAACGGCGCCAGGCGCTACCGGGAGGAAAACTGTGACGTGGTGATGGCCATCGGGGGCGGCAGCCCGATGGATGCCGCCAAAGGCATTGCCATGGTAGCCAGCAACGGGGGCGAGGTACAGGACTATGAAGGCGCCAACCGCATCCAGCAGCCTCTGCCGCCCATGGTGTTCATGCCGTCGACGGCGGGCAGTGGAGCCGACATCTCACAATTTGCCATCATCACCGACAGAAAACGCCAGGTGAAGATGTCCATCATCAGCCGAACCTTGGTCCCAAACATCTCCATCATCGATCCGGAGCTGTTGACCACCAAATCCGAAAAGCTCATCATCTCCTCCGCCATCGATGCCCTGGCCCATGCGGTGGAGGCCTATATTTCCACGATCGCCTCCACCCTGACGGAAATCCAATCCCTCAAGGCCATCGATCTGATCATGAAGTACCTTCCCGAAGCCCTTGAGAACCGGTCCCTGACCTCCCTGGAGAAGCTGGCGAGCGCCGGCACGTCGGCCGCCATGGCCTTCAGCAACGCCAGTCTCGGATTGGACCACGCCCTCGCCCACTCCCTGGGGGGAAAACTCGACGTGGCCCACGGGCTGATTCACCCCGTGCTCCTGCCCCCGGTCATGCGCTTCAACCTGCCGGTCTGTGTCGACAAAATGGCCGACATCGGCGAGATTGTCATGGGACGGCGGTTTCCGGACCTCGAATCCACCGCCGAGGCGGGTATCGAAAAGCTGGAATCGTTTTTCGACGACCTCGGAATATCCACGAGGCTGAGAGACGTGGTGACCGACCCAGAAACCCTTCCGAACATCTGCCGAATGGCCTCCCAGGACGCCTGTCTGGTCACCAACCCCAGGGAGGCCGGGATCGAGGACATGATCGAGATCTGCAAGGTAGCCTGGTAATGAAAAGAAAACCCAGCATCGAGGATCTGGTCGGTATCGGTCACACCAAGCTTGGCTTTTTCAAAGAGGTTCAGGTCAAGATTGGAGAACTTCAGAAGTCCTATCGGGATCTGGAGAGGGAACGCCAGCAGGTCCAGGCCATCCTGGACGGGATCACGGACATGGTGGCGGTGATCACGCCGGCCTACCGGATCCGTTCGGTCAACCACAGCTTCTTCGATGTGTTCCCTCACCGGAACCCCATGGGCGAAAAGTGCCATGAGGTGTTCCGCGGCCGCACATCGCCGTGCGAGAGCTGCGCCCTGCGGAAGGCCCTCGACACCAATCAGGTCTGCCGGCAAAGCGCCATATTCCCGGTCGGCGAGACCAACCGCCAATTTGAAATCACCGCATCTCCCCTGCGGAATGCCTCGGGGCAGCCAACGGATATCATTGTGGTGAAGCGGGACGTCACCCTGGAAAAACAATTTCAGGCCGAGTACTACCACACCGAAAAAATGGCCACCATCGGCCTTCTGGCCGCCGGTGTCGCTCACGAGATCAACAATCCGCTCACCTCGATTCAGGGGTTCACCGAGGGGCTTCAGAGACGGCTGAGGGATCTGCAGAAACGCGCCGACGATCCCCGGCTGACCGATGTGTTTGACGAATATTTGGGAATCATTCGAAGAGAGTGCCGCCGCTGCAGCGACATCGTCCGATCGCTGCTGACATTTAGCCCGAGAAAGCAGGCGGAGTTCAGCCGTGTGAATTTAAATCGGCTGGTGAACAACGTTATGAAGATTCTGCAGCACAAGTTGAAGCATCTTCCGGAACACCAGGTTCGCCTCCACCTCGATCCTAATTTGCCGGACATCCAGGGGATTCCGGAGGAGATCGAACAGGTGATTCTAAATCTTTTTCTCAACGCCCTCGATGCGGTCGAGGAGGCCGGTGTCGTCTCCATCCGTACCCATGTGGTGGCAACCGATACCTGGATCTACCTGGAAGTTAACGACAATGGCTGCGGGATTTCAGAAGAACACCTGCCCAAGCTCTTCGAGCCGTTCTTCACCACGAAACCGGTCGGCAAGGGCATTGGCATCGGTTTGTCTACCTGTTACCATATCATTCAGGCCCACGGTGGTGAGATCACGGCCGACAGCTCCCCGGGCCAGGGGGCGCTGTTCACCGTCAAGTTCCCATCGACTGCCGGAGGGGGGCGGAATTGATGACGGGACTGGATGTGATTCATGTGCTGGCGGTCGACGACGAGGAGGGTATCCGGCACCTGCTGGCAAAGGAGCTCGGCTCCGAGCGTCGGCGGATCACGACGGCAGCCTCGGTGGGTGAGGCGTTGACGTGTTTCAAAAAGAACGCTTTCGATGTCGTGCTTCTCGACATGCGGCTGCCGGACGGCGACGGTTTGGATTTGCTGGTCCAGTTTCAGGAGCTGGCTGCCGAGGTTCAGGTGATTGTCGTCACCGGCTTCGGGGACGTGGACAATGCCGTTCAAGCCATGAAATTGGGGGCTTACGATTACATGACCAAGCCCTTTGCCCTGGACCGTCTCGAATTGGTCGTGGAAAAGGCTTTTCAACGCACCTGTCTGCAGCGGGAGAATCAACTGCTGAAGCGAACCCAGCCGGAGCGCCCCCCCACCAAGCTGGTCGGTCATTCCAAACCCATGGATACGGTGCGGTATCTGATCGGCAAGGTGGCCCCCACCCATGTCCCCGTGCAGCTGACCGGAGAGAGCGGCACCGGGAAAACGGTGGTGGCCCAGTTGATTCACGACATGAGCCTTCGACAACAACAGCCGTTCATCACCAAAAACTGCGGTACCTTTCAAAAGGATCTGATCCGCAGCGAATTGTTCGGCTATCGAAAAGGCGCCTACACCGGCGCCAACGAGTCCTATGAAGGGTTGCTCTCCGTTGCCAACAGGGGAACCCTCTTCCTTGACGAAATCGGAGAAGTGTCCATCGAGGTCCAGAGCTCTCTTCTCAGGGTCATCGAGAACCAGACCTTCAGACGGGTCGGGGACAAGGAGGAGCAGCGGGTCGACGTGCGGTTTATCTTTGCCACCAATCGGGATCTTCGGAAAGAGGTGGAGGTCGGTCGGTTCAGTGAGGCCCTCTACCACCGCCTGAACGTCTTCAAGATCGATCTGCCCCCTCTCCGAGAGCGAAGAGAGGACATCCCCTCTTTGGTGGAGTATTTTCTGGGGCGGTTCAGCCAAGGAGGCCGAATGCCCCGGGTAACCGACCGTGCCCTGCAGTGCCTGATGGTCTATGACTGGCCTGGAAACATACGAGAGATGCAAAATGTGCTCGAGCGAAGCATGATTCTCTCTGAAGGCGACATTATCACGGAAGGGGCCCTGCCACTGGAGCTGGTGGCGGCGGGGCCTGAATCCTCTGCAGACGGTCCCTTTCATACCCTGCAGGAGATGGAGCGCCAGCACATCTTGACGGTATTGGAACTGGTCAAGGGGAGCCGGACCCGGGCAGCGGAAATTCTCGGTATCGGCCGCAAAACCCTCTATCGCAAATTGAAGCGCTTGGAAGAATCGTCGATTAACCCAATTAATAGGAGATAGCCTTCTATGACCGATCCCTATGACCCCAGGACAAGCGCTCTGTCGTTAAAGTCAAACGAGGGGATGATCGCCTTTACTGGCTTTCAGACCCGCGTTGGACCCGAAGAGGGCGAAAAAGAGGGTGTTCTAAAGATATCCTCAACCCAGAATCCCTACCGAGGAGATTGCCTGATTTTCACCTTCATCATGGATGCCCATGAGGCCCATGTCGTTGAAAAAGTGATGGGGGAGCGATTTGAAAAACTCACGGAGCCCGCATTGACCCGTTGCTTCGGAGCGCAGCTGGAGTCCGTGGTTCTCAAATGCCTCGACGAATACCTGTCCGTCCCGGGCTGGTATATCCAGGATGTCAGCTTTTGCTTCACGACTCATATTGAACAGAAAAAAACCCTGGTCGAGAAAGATATCTTCCCCTGTCTTGAGCGCGTGTTGGCGTGCCGTTTCCAGCCGGTGGAATGGTGGCCACAGACCTCGTCCTCAGCCAAGGAGTCCAGCGCCACGACCTGGGTCGATAAACCCGGCTTCAAGGCATTCCGGCATCTGTTTGACAAGTGGTTCGGCGGCTAGTGAGGGGCGGGACCAGGAGTGGCCTTCGACCGGTCGGGGGCCGTGTTTCGTGGGATTCGGATGGTGAAGGTCGTCCCTTGCCCCTTCCTGGAGCCAACGGCGACCGTTCCGTTGTGCTGCTCGATGATCTTTTTTGAAATAAATAGCCCCAGGCCTGTGCCGGCGTGGCCTTTGGTGGAAAAGAAGAGATTGAAGAGCTTTTCCCTGGTGTCCGCATCCATCCCGACCCCGGTATCCGCTATCGAGAAGACCACCCCGTCACCGTCGGCTTCCGCCGAGAACGATATCGCCTTCGATCGGCCTTCCGGCAGATCGATACAGGCATCGACGGCATTTTCAAGAATGTTGGTGAAGGCCGATTGTAGGGCATCCACATCCACCTCCAAGTCCCCCGCCGCCGGATCGAACCGGGTGTCGAACGCGATCGCGTTTTCCCTCATACGGCTGGCCATGGTCAGGGCCACATCCCCGGCAAAGTCGGCGACGGCGATTCGGTCCCGGGCAAGGTCCCTCTCTTTGGCATAATAGAGGATGTCAAGAACCATGGTCTTGATGCGGCGGGCCATCCGGCCCACGATCGCTCGACCCTCACGGATGTCGTCCCCGTTGTCTTTCTGAATGCCGGAGTCGAGGATGTAAAGACCCCCGTCCAGACCGGTCAGGATCCCCTTGATTCCGTGGGATACCGTCCCGATCATAAGCCCCAAGGATTCCAGGTGGTTCTGGAGCCGACGGATTTCGGTGATGTTGGTGGACATCTCCATCACATGGGTGATGTCGCCGGCGGAGTCCCGAATAGGGGCCGTCGAGATCAGCACATTGTAGCGACTGCCGTCGTTGGCCGTTACAACGGTTTCGTGCTGGTGGGAGTCGCCGTCGGCGAAGGTCCTGATCACCGGGCAGTCCGTACAGGGGGTGTCACGGTTCTTGTAGACTTGAAAACAGTGCTCCCCGGGCCGATCCCCGAAATCCTCCTTGAACCGCCGATTGATCTCCACCAGCTTCAAGGCCCGATCCTGAACCGAAATGTAGCACGGCACCTCGTCAAAGAGCTTTCGATATCGCTGGCGGGCGGCCTCCAGGTCCTTTTGGAGATTTTCGGTGCCGGTCATGTCGCAGGCGATTTCCAGAACCAGCTCTACCGCATTGTGCCGATTGCGAATCGGAACGGCGTAGACGACGGCCGAGATCTTTTCACCGTCGGTCTCGATGACGTCGACGCTGCGACGGTAAGTGCCCAGTTTGAAGACTTCCGCGGCCGGGCAACGGTCACGAGACCCGGTTCCCCCGGTGTAGAGGCCCCAACTGGCAGTGCCGGTCCTGTCCCCGAACCGCTCACGGAAGAAGGGGTTCACGGCAATGATCTTCAAGTCCCGGCTGTGGACGGACACCATGCACGGCATGTCGTCAAAATAACGGAAACCGGTTTCTATATTGTCCCCGATGGACTCGATGGCCGCGAACAATCCCTCCACCACTTGGCTTGCAGCGGACCGCCGCTCGGCCTCCACCAAGCGGGCCGAGGTCTTCTGAACCATCTGCTCCAGGTTTTCGGTGTACTCCTTGAGCTGCCGCCGGAGATCGATTTTTTCCCGGGCCCGCTTCAGGGAGATGTCGAGGGCGTCGGTGTTGATGGGTTTGGTAATGAAGTCGGCTGCATCGAGTTTGAGGCTCTCGATGGCGGTGTCCATGTCGCCATGGCCGGTGACGACGATGACTTCCGTCTCCGGGTCGAGGGATTTGATGCGTTTTAAGAGGGTGATACCGTCCATTCCCGGCATTTTGACGTCCGTGATGACGATGGGCGGACGGTGCTCCTGAAAAACCTGGAGGGCTTCTTCTCCGCTGGCGGCGGTAAGGACGTGGTAGCCCATATCGGCCAGAAAGATTTTGAGGACTCGGCGAATGCCGGATTCGTCATCGACCAGTAGCAGATCTTCCGTCATCGTTCTCCATCCGGTGAAAGCGGGGTGGCAGGAAAGGTGCCAATCCAGAGAATAGCCCCAGGACCGAAGGAGGTCAAATGGTTTCAGCCGTTATGCATCGGACCCGCTCCGGCCGTTGGCGGCATCGGCGCTCAAGGCACCGATCGAAGGAGGCAGGCCGCCAAAAGGCCCGCCTCCCCATTGCGGCCTGCCGTCCGGGAACGGCAAAACGCCCTATACCTTTTCACCCGCCACAGGCTCTCCGATCGCCCGTCGAACATGGCCCATCAATTTGTCCGGATCGAAAGGCTTGGCCATACTGGCCACCACATTTTTGATGGCCAGATGGCGGCTGGGCAGACCGCTGATGACGATGACCGGAAGGTCTTTGTACTCGGCCAGCTTGCTGTATTTTCGGTAAAACCGGGGACCCCATTCCTCCGGCATCTCGAGATCCAGGGTGATCAGGTCGGGCTTTTCTTTCTGCAGTACTTCGAAGGCCTTGAAGCCGTCGCTGGCTGAGCAGGTGTCGTACCCGTTGTCTTTGAACACATTTTCCAGGTATTTGACGATGACGGGGTCGTCGTCCACAATAAGAATTTTTTTGGCCATTGATGCCTCCCTTTCTATGGCGTTGGCAGCGGTCTGCCCGCCATCGCCTGATGCTTTCCGAGGGTCGTTTGCCGTCTGTCGGCGGCTGCCATGGTCAGGGCTTCCGGTGGCATTCGGCGCACACGACGGGGCCGGCCTTCTCAGCTTCGTGGCAGCCCCTGCAGTTGAGATGAAACGCCTTCACCAATTCCATGGGAAACCCGTTGGCGTCCTTCCCGTGGCATTCCCCGCACTCCATGTCCTCGGAGGATTCGTCTTCAAGGAGGGTGCCGTTCTCGTCGTGGAGGTGATGGCAGACGGTGCAGTCGTCGATGCCTGCCGCTTCGTTGTGATCATCGTGCTGAAAGGCCACGGGCGGCCGCATGGGGTCGCCAAACGCCGTGTCATTGACGGTTTCCATATCTTCCTGAGCATGGGCGGAGATGACGAACAGGGCCGCCACAGCCATTGCCAGCAGAATGACAGTGAGTCTGTTTACCATGGGTGGGTTCCTTTCCCCTTCGTGTTGCCGAACCATCTGATCGAGGGCTACTGGGCGTCGGGCTTTTCCATGACCTCGTAGATGATGTCCCCGAGAAATTTCAAGTCCATGCCGATCTCGTTGTGGTGGATGATGTCTTCGAGGCCCCCGTGGCAGTTATGGCATGGGGCGATGCAAGTTTGGGCCCCTTTGCTCTTGGTGTCGAAGAGTTGTTTGGCTTTGACCGTGTTGCCGTTCACTCGTTTCATTTTCCACGGCGGTCCCGTATTGATGACGCCCCCGCCGGCTGAGCAGCAGAAATTGTGCTCTCTGTTGGGGGTCATTTCGATCACCTCCTCGCAGATGGCATTTGCGACATAGCGGAGCATCTCGTGAAGACCCCGGCCGCGAACCACATTGCAGGGGTCATGAATGGTCACCGGTTTCTCGTATTTCTTTGCAATGCGGATTTTCCCGTCGCGGATCAGCTCATAGAAGAACTCGATGGAGTGAACCACCGGGATCGGGTGCATCCGCCAGCCCAGCGTCCTGTTGCCCATATCGTAGACCGACCGGAAGGCATGGCCGCACTCTCCCATGACGATTTTCTTTACCCGCAACCGCGAGGCGGTCTCAAAATGTACCCGTTTTAACCGACCCATCATCTCATTGTCGCCGGTATACATGCACATGTCGCTGTTGTCCCATCCGGGGGTGGCCGGCATGGTCCAGTCTACGCCCGCCGCGTTCATGATGACGGCTGCTTGATAGATGAGCTGGGCGCGGAATTTAGGCTCGGGACCGATCACCGAGTACATGACCTCGGCGCCTTCCTTTTCGATGGGGATCCTCAGGTCGGGGATCTCCTCCTGGGCCTCTTCTTCCTGCCACTGGAGGCAATCGATCCACTCGTCGTCCTTTACCCACATCTGGTTGTACGTGGCGGCGTGGCTGTGGGCCGTATCCTGGATATACAGGGGGCTGATCCCCAGCTTGTGGCAGATCCGTCGGACCATCAACATGATATAGGCCACGTCGATGCCGAAGGGACAGTACATGGCGCATCGTTTGCAGACGTTGCATTCGGTGCTGGCGATCTCCGACGCCCGCTTCATGAAGTCCACCGAGACGTTGCCCTTCTTCCTGATCATTTCGGCCATGGTCTGCTTCACCTTGCCGGCAGGGGAGAACCGGGGGTCCTTGTCATTGGACAAGAAAAAATGGCAGGCGTCGCTGCAGAGTCCGCAGTGGACGCACATTTCCGTATAGGTCTTCAGCCGTGCGCCCCCCTCGGAGGCAAGGGTGCTCTGAATGACATCCCGGATGTGCTCCGGGGTGAGGGTCTCTGCCCCCTTTTCGATGCCGGCATCGTAGATGGGTTCGGTGTCTGTGTTCAATACGTCAGCCATGATGAATATCCTCCTTGGTCATCGTCGATTACCAGTCCTTTGCAAGTCGAACGGCGCCAAACTCGGATCCAATGTAGCCTCTGGTAAACGGGAAGAAGAACATGTGGCTGAGTTTGGTAAACGGAATGGCCATGAGCAGCACCTCACCTGAGAAAATGTGCAGCAGAGACATGGCCGTATAGCCGGGCAGGTGGTGATAGGCCCAGAACCCGGACAGAAACGGCGCCGCTACCATGAACAAAATGATATAGTCGGAGGGTGTCGTTAGATACCGGACCTCGTTCCGGGTCAACCGGCGAATGAAGAAAAAGAGGCAGGCGCCGATCACCGCCACGGTCATCACATCGGCCACGGTATCGGGCAGAAACCACCAACTGATCCCGAAGGCCTCGTTGATCATCGCGACGTGAGCGAAGAGAAAAAGAGGGGCCACAAAAATCAGCAGGTGGAAGATGAAGGTGACCAGGGATAGCACCGGATGATTCTGGGAGTTGACACTGGCAAACGGGACGATCCAATGGGCAATAGACCGGAGGGCATGCCGCAGACTCCAGTACTCGTAGATCACGGAATCCTTTTTCTTGGCCAGTGCGGCGCGGGAACCGAGGCGGTAGAGGATTCCCCCGAAGAAAACAGTGAAGGCGATCCAGGCCATGGGGCCGGTCAGAAATGTGTATAGGGTATGCATGATTTTCCTTCCTTATCCAATGATGTCGGACACCGGGACAACGGATCGGACATATTCGGCCGATTCGCCCCCGCCCTCGATACCTCGGACGAGCAGTTTGGTCCCATCAGGGCTGAAGATCGGATCCCACAAGTGAGTGTAATCGGTATCGAACACAACGCCGTCCACCACGAGGTGGTAGCAGCCGTCGCTTTCGACCTTGGCGGCGAGATGGCGGCTGTCCGGACTGAACACCGGCGCCCAGGCCATGTCGTAGCGCCCCGACCAGGCCGTTCCGTCCACGGCAATGGTTCTGCGGCCCTTGTCGACGCCGATGCAAGCAATGCGCCCGCTGTCCGGACTGAAGACGAGGTCGGTGAGCATGTCGCCGAAAGTGATTTCCCAGGGGGCATCGTCGACGGCCACCGTCCATCGTCCGTATTTGGGGGCGGCAATGGCTGCAATTTTCTTCCCGTCCGGGCTGTAGTGGTGGTGCCAGAGCTGCGCGTATTTCCGGGACCAGTGAGGCCGACCGTCGGCATAGAGGCACCATCCGCCGTCCCCCAGGACCGGTGCCGACACCGATCCGTCGGTGGGATGGAACTGGGGCTGCCATGCGCTTTTGAAAACGGTTGACCACAGCTTGCCATTGACGGCGATGGTATAGTCATAGAGATTGACCCGGACGGTGCCGGCCACACTGGCGCCATCGGCGGAGAAGGATAGATCCCATACATTGACGAAGGTTTTGGGCCAGACCTCTCCGTCAACGGCGACCGAATAGCAGCCGTCCTTGAACTTGAAGATCTCCCCCTCGCTGAAATCGACGGTTTGCACCACGGCGGCGGTGCGCGCGCCATTGGCGGTGGTGATCAGCCCGGTCAGGTTGGAATAGCCGTTCTCCCACTGCTCGCCGTCCCTGACCGCGAAATACGTCATGCCGCTCTTGGCGGCGCACACCACCGCGCCCCCCCCGTCTTGGGGATGGCGGACGTCCCATATGTATTCAAATGTGTTTTCCCACGGCACGCCGTCGACGGCTATGGCCCATTCGGCGGTTTCCGAGACATTGGCACAGAGCCTTCCGTCGCCGGAGAATCGGAGAAACCACACCTTGTCAAAGACATTCTCCCAGCTCTCTCCGTTGACACAGGCACTGAATTCCATGTCGCCGGTCTTGACAACGGCGGCGACCCTTTCACCGTCAGGACTGGCGTAAGGCTCCTCCACCCACTCGTACTGCTCCCCCCATTTCCCGATCCGGGCAATGGGTTGCCGACCGACGGTCCAGTTCCAGCCGGCTGTGCTGCATGACGACGTTTCATTTTTCGTTAGCATCCCGTTTTCTCCTCACTGTTGGTGATCAGAGACCGTATGACAGTCAATATTTCTTCGGCATCCGGCGGTTTTTCGAGGTATGCGCTGGGTTCGGGAATGATGTCGCCCATCCGAAGACTCAACATTTTCATGTAGTGAAAGAACGTCTTCCTGGAAATCGCCGATAGGATGATGACCGGGATGTCCTGTAATTGGGGCGTCATTTTCAGCTGGCCGTACATCCGAACCCCACCTTCTTTTGGCATCATGACATCCAGGATGATCAAGTCCGGATGGTTCTCCGAGGCCGCTTGGAACCCCTCGTTTCCATTTTTGGCCAGTCGGTACCGAAAACCGTTGGTTTCGGCCAGAGTGGCCAGGAAAAAGCGCATATCGATTTCATCATCAACGATCAGAATGGTCTTCGGATCCATAGATCAGCTCCCTAAACGGCTGAGAGATCCTTACAGGGCGGTTTCCTCAACCTTGTCCGGATGGTTGACGCTGGCGACCGGGCAAGCAGCCCTCAGCACCACCTGTTCGACCGTGCTACCCAGAAGCGCTTTTTCCGGATCCAATTCCCGCGTGTGATGAGCCATGATGACGAGGTCGCCGCTGCGATCCCTGGCGAATTTGAGAATTTCGACATGGGGAATCCCTTCCCATACTTCTACGGTGTAGTTCTCAAATCCCTGCATCTTGGAAACGTAGCGAGAATTGATTTTTTCTTTGGCCTCGTTGACCTTTTCTTCGATCAAATCCTGACGCTCTTCTTTCCCTATCTGAATGAGGCTGATATCCACGGCGTGAAAAATGTGGAGCATGCAGCCGATCTCCTTGGCCATCTTGAAGGCAAACAAAAAGGCGGAATCGGCGGCTTTGGAGAAATCGGTAGCAAAGACGATGTTGGAAAAGTACCAGAGGCAGGTCTGGCAGGGGCGGCTGACGATGAGGATGGGACAGCGCGCCTTCTTGGCGACATTTTGCATCGTGCTCCCCACCACACCGCGAAACCGGGTGGCCCCGACATCCTCTTCACGGGTGTGAGAGCCCATGACGATGAGATCGGTGCTGTTTTTCCGGGCGGCCCTCAAGATCTCGGTGTGGGGCACGCCGACCTTGGCGTCGAGGTCGATCTTGCAGTTTTTCTCCATCAGTTTCCCATAGGTGTTCTTCATTTCTTCCACCACCCACTCCCTGTAGTCTCCGTTGGCGTTTTCGGCGGCCCCGGTTCGGGTGTCGACCACGTAGGGGCTGTAGCCTCTGGATGGGAACCCATAGACATGAAAGACGTTCAGGGTGGAGTTGTACTTTTCCGCCAGATCGAAAGCCACGTTGGCGGCGGCATCGCAGGTCGGGGAGCCTGTCGTCGCGAATAAAATGTTTTCAAACATGACTTACCTCCTTATCTCGCATTTCTGTGGAAGGTTTTGAAAGCTGAATTCCCAAGCGACGCCGTCGATGAACTCGAAGAGATTGATGACGGTGTCAAACTCGAATACATCCACATGGTCCCCGAAGATGACGTGTCGAAGTCGACCGAGTCGAAGGGGCATGTCGAGGAGAAACAATAGACTGTAGGTGTGGATGCCGTGATCGGTCTGAGGGGTGATCCCTTTGATGGAGGTGAAGATCTCCAGGCGGGGATCTCCTGGGAATCCGATCATTTCCACTGATTTTCGGAATTCCAGGCTGTCAAACGCATCCGTTGTGCATCCGCTGCCGGGGCTGGTCCGGTATTGGTCGAGTGTGGCCGGAAAAAAGGAATTCAGGCGGGTAAGGTCCGGGTAGACCTCGAGAATTTTGAAGTAACTTCTGAGGGTGACGTCGGCAGTCAGTTCGATGCCATGGTTCAGATAGGGAAGCGGATCTCCGCAAATGGGAACGGCTTCCCTGAACAGACGACCGTCGGCGGATAGTTGGATCGTGTTCATAGACTCTCTTCCGGTGTTGTGCGGTTATAGAAGCGGTGATCTTCTTCTGGAAGAGGAGAAGAGCATGATGCATGCCATCGACCGCCGGTAAGGTCAAAAAACAAAAAAACTATATGAATACGTATAGTTATACTGAAGTCAGGCGTCCCAGTCAGCGGACCATTGACGGCCGATGTTGCGAGCTGCAACAGTCGTCCCCGTAGGGCGGTGCCACATAATGCAATTCTAATATGCGGAAAAAAATGGCAAAATCAGATGTTGCGCCATGTTGCGAGCTGGTCTGCAACATGTTGCAGCGGGTATTGCAACGGGGGAATGACGGTGGGGAGGCACCGGGGTGAGGGGCCGGCAACCGGTGATTCCGGGGAAGGAAAACAAAGGGGCATCGGTCACGGATGACCGTATTGCCCACGCTGACGGAAAGGGGCGGCGGTCCACTATCCCTGGATGGCGAATTTTTTCATTTTCCGCCACAGGGTGGATCGGTCCATGTGGAGACGACGGGCGGTCAGGCTTTTGTTCCATCCATTTTCTTCCAGGGCCTTCAGTATTCGCTGTCGGTCATCTTCCGGCGGCAGTTCGCTGGACCGTTGGGGCATCGCCGGTTCTGTCGGAGAAAGAGATTCCTGGTAAATGGATGCCGGGAGATGGCGGGTGTCGATGGCCGATCCCCTGGAGACGATGAGGGCATATTCGAGAATGTTTTCCAGTTCACGGATATTGCCGGGGTAGTGATAATTCAGCAGGGTGGCCATGGCCTCTTTGCTGATCGCCTTGACGGAAGTACCGTTGAGCAGACATAGTTTTTTAAGGATATGCTCGATCAGCGCCGGAATATCCGCACGACGCTCCTTCAGAGGGGGCAGATCGATTCGCATGACGTTCAGGCGGTAGTAGAGATCCTCGCGAAACCGCTTCTCCGCCACCAATGTCTTTAGCCCGCGATTGGTGGCCGAGAGGATCCGGACGTCGACGCGGCAGGGTCGCCGACCCCCCAGGGGGTAGAACTCCCTGTCCTCCAGCACCCTCAGCAGTTTTGCTTGTAATGCCAACGGCATATCCCCGATTTCGTCCAGGAAAATGGTTCCGCCGTCGGCCTCTTGAAACCGTCCCGGTTTGTCCCGCTCGGCTCCTGTGAAGGCTCCTTTGGCATAGCCGAACAGTTCTGACTCGAGAAGATTGTCCGGCAGGGCCGCGCAATTGACCTTGACCAAAGAACCATCGGCCCTGGGGCTGATGGTGTGAATGACCTTGGCCAGAAGATCTTTCCCAGAACCGGTCGGCCCTTCGATGAGGACGGTGGTATTGGTTTCGGCGATGGCCGGCAGCATCTCGATGATGCGTTGCATCTTGGGATCGGTGCTGACCATATCGTGGAACGTGCTTCGATCCTTCAAAACGTTTCGATACTGGTAGACCAGTGACAAATCGGTGAAGGTGGTGAGCAACCCTGCCGAACTCCCGCCGCTGCCTCTGAGGGGAATGGTTTTGGCCCTGACCGGTATGGACTGACCCTTGCGTGTGGTGATGCGTACTTCCTTGGCTTCGTCTGGGTGCGTATCGTCCTTGTCGACGTCGATAGAGCGAGCGGAGCAGAAGTCCGGGTGAAAGACCGAACGGCAGGGCTTTCCTAATAGCTCGCGGCGATTGAACCCGGTAATGGTCTCGGCCATGGCGTTGAAAAAGGTGACATGGCCTCCCCGGTCCGAGCTGAAAACGCCAACGTCAAGGAGATCCAGGATCTCCCGCATCTTCCTGCCCTCGTCCCCCAGTCGATCGACCAGCTCCGTAAACATGGAAACGTCCTGGAACACTTCGATACATGCCGATATCTCGCCGGTGCGATCGAAGACGGGAGAGACCATTTTGGTGAAACTGCCGGTCGCTTCCGACATCGAGGACGGCAGGGTTCTCGACAGTACGGGCTCGCCGGACTGGATGGCCTGTTCGAACAGGCAGTCGCCATTGCACAGATAAGTGCCGAATACCTCCCGGCACCGTCTTCCGACCGCCTCATTGCGGCTGCAATCGGTCAGCATTTCAGCCGTTCGATTCAGGTTCAGAACCTCGCGATCCGGAGACAGCACGACGACACCGGCGGACAGAAAGTCGAAAAGCCCAGCCATCTGTTGATAGGATAGTTCAATAGAGCCCATGGTGCCCCCTTGTGGACGGTACCGGGATCAAAACCGTCGCCGCCAACTCTTCTTCCCCTTGGGGATCCGCATGATGAACGTCGATCCGACACCGACCTCGGTTTCTACTTCGATGTGCCCTTTCAGGTCGTCCACGATTTTCTTGGTCAGCATGAGGCCGATGCCGGTTCCCTCGCTGCCCTTGGTGCTGAAGAACCGCTTGAAGATGTTCTCCCTGACCTCTTCATTCATCCCGCTGCAGTTGTCGATCACCCGGTACTCCACTCCCCAGCCGTCGAGGAGGTCCACCTCGATGCGGATGTGCCGCTCTCGGCAGTGGCCCCCGTCGTCCGTACAGGCATCCAGGGCATTGGTCACAAGGTTCATGAGGCACCGGTGAATGGCTTCAGGATCGAGGTAGATCGGTGTCAGGGACGCATCAGTCTGGAGTGAAATCGTCACCTGGTTGTCTACGGCACTGGAGGTCATGAGATCGACGACTTCCCGGGCCGGAAGGGACGGATCGCCCATCTGGTAGCAGACGTGGCCCGGCTTGGCATAGTCCAGAAGCGCCAGGGAGAGCTGGGTGATCTTGTCCACGTTGCCCCGGACCATTTTCCAGCCGCGCTGAAGATACTCTTTGTTGTCCAGATCGATGCCCTTCTCCAGCACGTAAATGCCGCCTTTCAGGCCCCCGGCGATGTTCTTGATGGCGTGGGAGAGGCCTGCGATGGTTTGGCCGATGGCCGAGAGCCTCTCGGCGTCGATCAGTTTCCGGGTTTTCTCCTCGACAAGCTGTTCCAGGTTTTCCGTGTAGCGCCGAAGTTCTCCGCGCATGGCGATGCGGTCCTCCGCCCGCTTGAGGGATATTTCGAGGGCTGCGTCATTGATGGGTTTGGTGACAAAATCCGTCGCCTCCAGTTTGATGCTTTTGATGGCCAGAGCGATATCCCCGTGTCCGGTGATCATGATGACCTCGGTGTCGGAGTCGATCTGCTTGATCCGGCGAAGCACTTCGATGCCGTCCATTCCGGGCATCTTGATGTCGGTCATGACGACAGGGGGCCGCAGTTGCTTGAAGAGGCCAAGGGCCTCCTCTCCGTTTTCAGCCGTATGGACGGTGTAGCCGAGATCTCCAAGGGAGATTTTCAGCACGTTTCGGATGCCCTCCTCGTCGTCCACGAGCAGGATGGGAGACGGGTTTGTTTTGCGTTCCGTGGTCATGATATCGACTCCGCGACGGGAAGCTCGATGACGATGATCGCCCCCGTGCCTTTCGCTCGGGATACCCGGATCGAGCCTCCGAAATCCTTAATGATCCCGTAGCTGATCGACAATCCCAGCCCGGTGCCTTTGCCGACGTTTTTAGTGGTGAAGAAGGGCTCGAATATTCTCTCGGTCAGGGCTTCGGGTATCCCCGTGCCCGTGTCCTGCACTTCCGCCCTGACCTTCCCGTCTGCAAATCGGCTGCGAAGGGTGATCCGCTTGCCCTCATCCGGTGATTCCTCGCGTTCCCATCGGTCCTCGATGGCGTCCCGGGCGTTGATGAGCAAATTGATGAACACCTGCTCCAGCCGGACGGCCTCCGACTTTACCGGCGGAAGATCGTCGGTCAGGTCCCACTCGGTTTCGATGCCGCGCAGCTTCAGCTGCTGGCTGAAGATGTCGAAGGCCCTCTGCATCACGGTGTTGAGTTGGACCATTTCCGGAACCATGTTCGATTTACGCCCGAACTCCCGCATGTGATTGATGATTTTGGTGGCGCGGTCGACATGGCTGTCGATTTCCTGAGACATGGAAAAGAGAATCTCGCTGTCGATCGGCTCCTTCCGGCTGACCTTGCGCATGAAATAGCTGCTTGCCGTCTTGATGACCGACAGGGGCTGGTTCAATTCGTGGGCGACGCCGGTGGCCATTTCTCCGAGGGTCGCCATTTTGCCGGCCTGAACCAGCTGCTGCTCGGTTTCGATCCGTTTGGTGACGTCCGTGGTCGTCACCAGCAGGACGTCCTGGCCGGGATATTCCAGGGGAGAGAGGCGGATGTTCACATAAATCCCCTTTCCCTCCCGGTTGCGGTGCCTGACTTGGTAGATGACCAGGCGCTTTTGCAGTTCGGCTTTCCAGTGATCCCGTTCGTCGGATAAAAATAGATCCAGAAACGATTTCCCGGTCAGCTCTTGATGGGAATAGCCATAGAGTTCATGGGCGGCTCCGTTGCAGTCGATGACGGTGAAGGTCTGCCGGTTGAGGACGAATACCGGGCTTGGAATGTTGTTGAAAAAGGAGTAGTAGCGCTTTTCGGTGGCCATCAGCGCTTCCTGGAGCTGTTTCATCTCGGTGACATCGAGGCTCACCTCCATAGCGGCAACCACCTCGTCGGCGTCGTTGAATACCGGAGAGGTGGTGACGATCCAGTGGCTGAGGCTCCCGTCCTTGTTGGTGCCGGATTCCTCGCTGAAATGGGAGCGACCGTCGAGAAAGGTCATTTCGACGGGGCAGTTCTCGCACTTCTCCGTTCTCCCCTTGTAGGCTGAATAGCAGAATTCGCCTGGCTTCGGATCGAAGAGTTCTGCAAATTTCCGGTTGTACGTCTTCAGGCGGTAGCTTCGGTCTTGAACGCTGATCAGGCAGGGGACCATCTCGAAGAGGGTTTCGAAGCGGTTCCGCTGACGGTTGACCGCCTCGTGCTGAGCCCCGATTTCCCTGCCCATGACGGTGATGGCTCCGGCGAGCCGACCCAATTCGTTGCGCCGGTCGACAACGATGTCACTCTGGTAGTTCCCTTCGGTGATCCGCTGGGTGCCGGCCACGATACGGTCGATGGGGCCTTTGACCAGCCAGTTGATGACGGCATAGATGACAAGGGCCGACAAAAGGAATACCGCCGCCGTGGATACGGCGGTGACCCGCTGGATGCCGGCGATGTCCCGGTCGGTATCTTCCATCGATACGACGATGTCCAGGAGACCCAGAACGCTTTTCTCCTGGGGATGGACATGGCAGTCGGCCGTGCTGCAGCCGGATTCGTTGTAGATGGGACTGGTGAGTTCCAGGAGGCGGTTTCCCCCCTCGGATTCAAAGATTCGGGTCCGCTCCTCGAGGCTCGCCGTCACCCGAGGCGGCTCGACCCGGTGGCAGCTCTCGCAGCCTTCCGGACGTTCTCCCTCGATTCGATTGATTTCATCCGGATGGTTTGAGTATTTGATCTCCCCGGTTTTGCTGTAGATTCGCAGGTGCAAAATGTCGGGCTGCTGTCCGACATTGTGAATGATCTGGTTGATGTCCTCCCTGGCGTTCAGCATCATGGCGTAGTGGGCACCGAGCCGGACGGTCGTGCTGAGGCGATCCACATTGATGATGGCTTCGTTGACATGCTGCTTCCTCTGATGGTGGAGATTCAACCCGGCCAGAATCGTCAGACTGACCAGCAGGATGCCGCCCATGAGCAGGGCCAGGTGGGAGACCAGGCTGTATCGCAGAAAGTCCATCAATTTTGACATGAATCCGCCTTCCTGTTCCCATAGTGGCGATAGAACGAAGGGGTCGTTACACCGACCTCGAGACCGAGATTCCGGCGACCCGGCATAAAGAACCGGGCCGAGGACAGCCGCCCTTCCCGATAGGCCGTCATCACCGCGTCGACATCGCCGCAAATCCAAGGGATGAGGCGGATATCCATTCCCAGCAGGCGATTCTGGTAGCTCCGGGAGATGGCACCGCAGATGACGAGCCCCACCCGATGGTGCTTCAGCACGCGGCATTTCTCCTTCAGAGTGAAATGGTCAACCGCCACCATTTGTTTTTCCCCAAGTCCATCCTCGGGTTCGATTTGCAGCCGGGCCGCCGTATCGAACAGCGGCGATACCCGGCGGCCCCAGATGGTGAGGGCGATGATCATGACAAGGCCAGCCTCCCTGATGCACGTGTCTTTTCCTGGTGATCCCCCCCAGGCCGGTGAACCGGTTGACAACGGGTACGGGGACCGAAAGATCCTGATGGTGATTTCTAAGCGTGGCAGGATTCATGCCAGGAATGGGGCGCGTTTCAATATCCCATTAAAGATTCTGAAAACATTAATAAATTGAAGGATGACCCGTTTCGGCGGGGGAGGGCTTTGCAAAAATGAAATGCAATAATGCAATGGATGGCAATACTATCATTTGCAGATGTGCAATGTTTAAGTTCGGTAGGTTCGACCGTCTTGATGGGGAAGGGAAATACCCAGGCGCTTTACCTTGCGCCACAGGGTGGTGGGGTGGATCCCCAGCTCCCGGGCAGCCGCACTTCGGTTCCAGTTGTTTCGATGGAGGGCGTCCAGGATGACCTGTTTTTCGGCTTCCTTGACCGACAGCCCATGGGGCGGGGGGCAATCCAGGCTGTGATTGCCGATGGAGACGCTTCTTAGATTGTCGGGAAGGTGGTCGATTTCGATCCATCGCTTCCGGCACACCAGAACGGCGTATTCGACAATATTTTCGAGTTCTCTGATATTGCCCGGGTAGTCGTGGACCATCAGCAGGGACAGGACATCGGGGGAGATGCCTCTGATTTCCTTTCCATTGAGCTGATTGAAGCGGCGGATGAAGTGGTCGATCAGCAGGGGGATGTCCTCTTTCCGCTCCCTAAGGGGGGGCAGGGAGAGACGGACCACATTGATCCGATAGAACAAATCTTTCCTGAAGCGGCCTTCCTCTACCAGTGTGCGCAGGTCTCGGTTGGTGGCGGCCACGATTCGAACATCGGCTTGTTCCGGCCGGACATTGCCCAGGGGTTCGTAGGTTCTGTCCTGAAGCACCCGCAGCAGCCGCACCTGAAGCATGGGGGAAATATCGCCGATTTCGTCCAGAAAGAGGGTTCCGCCGGCGGCCAGGGCAAGCCGGCCGGGTTTGTCCTTCTTGGCGTCGGTGAATGCGCCGGCTTTGTAACCGAAGAGTTCGGACTCCAGAAGCGTATCCGGCATGGCCCCGCAGTTGATGGTGACGAGGGGGCCGTTTTTCCGGTGGCTGTGGGCGTGGATGGCCTTTGCAAACAACTCCTTTCCGGTACCGCTCTCCCCCTCGATCAACACCGTTGTGTCGCTCTCGGCCACCAGATCCACTTTGTCGAAGAGCTGCTGCACCGCTTTGTTTTTGCTGATGATGTCATACAATGCATTTCGCTGGGTCAGTTCTTTTTTGAGCTCTTCCACCTCGCTCAGGTCCCTGAAGGTTTCGACCCCGCCAATGACATGACCGTTGCCGTCCCTCAGGATGGCTGTGGAGATGCTCACCGGTATCCGGTCGCCGTTGGCGTTGACGATGTAAATGGACTGATTGATGACGGACTTGCCGGTCTGGATCGTTCGGTTCATGGCGCAGAGCTGCTCGCAGATGCTGGCCCTGAATACTTCCCAGCAGTGACGGCCAATGGCCTCCTTCATCTGGATGCCGGTGATCCGCTCGGCGGCCTTGTTGAATGAGGTGATCCGCCAGTCCGAATCCACGGTGAAAACCCCGTCGGCAATGGAGTCGAGGATGATCTGGGTCTGGCTTTCCGGTTTGATGTTCATTGGCTCACTGACCGTTGCATGGCTGTTGCAGGCTGCGTTATGCTTGCGGAAATCGGCATAAATATCAAGTGAGAAAACGGACTTTCCGGGGAACCGCAGCTATCGGGTCTTATAGGGGGACGAGGCCCATCCCTGCCGCCAGCCCGGCGCCCGTCCGGGGAAAGGGTGCCTTTGGGCCGGTCCCGCAGGTTAGACGCCGAGAATATCCCTCCGTAATAGGGTCACCAGAACCGCCACCCGCTTCCCCCTGCTCTTGAAATCCATTTCCGCTAAGGTAACGGGGGCGTCGGCTTCGGGGGCATCGGCCCTGAGCTTGACGCCCATCCAGTTGAGTCGAAGGGTCAGGCGCTCGACAGTGATGACGGTGTCGGAATGGTCCAGATAGCGGATCAGGTGCCGGAGATAGTCTTCCGGCGTCGACAGGGTTTGGGACAGCTCTTTCAATTTGGTGTCGATGTCCCGAAGCAGCTGGCGGGCTTCGCTCTCCCGGGTCGGGCTGGCGGCCGGGTCCGAGGAGAAACTGTCGAGCTCGACCGCGGGCCTCCGGAACAGGTGGAGTTGGGCAGAGAGGGCATTGGACTGCTCGGTCAACTCCGACTTCCACGACTTGAGGCTCGTCACTTCCTCGAGGGCTCTCCGGGCAATAATGGATAGGGCCTGGTCCTTGAGGTCGTGACGGCTGTCGGCCTCGCTAAGGGTCGGGGTGACGATACGGTGATCGGTAAATTCCACAGCGGTCTGGGCCACGTCCCTTTTGACGATGCCGCCTTCCATGGCAGCGGTAAAGACGGTCTTCTCCTTCCGGGTTGCGGTCAGGAGGGCCACCAATTGATCGGTCGACTCTCCTCTGAACAGGGATTTGATGTCGGCGGTCTGTCGGAGGAGATTCCGGATCGACTGGGCATCGACGAACATGGCCTTGAGAAGGGGATCTTTGGGCCAGTGGTCGGGGGATAAACCGATAGGGCCCTCGACGGCATCGATCACGGCCCCGACGTGATCGACGGCCCTCCGCACGGGTTCCCGAAGCTGTTTCCGGTACCCCCTGATCGTGTGAATCACGGGGTCGAAGTGGCGCACCACCTGATCGATGTGGTGTTCCAGAGCCGATGCGCTGCTGCGTTTTTCGGCCCGGATCGCCGCCTTTTCTTTACGCCGTTGCCGCCAGTCCTCAATCCATCCCATGGCTGATCCGCTTTCCGGATAAAGTGACGATACGTCCTGACCATAAGTCTGGTATCGCCGGATGACCAGATTTCCTGTCATCGAGGCCTGCCACCTCCCAATATGCCGATACCCCCCGGATTGATAAGGGAGAAACCATGCCTTATGTTCTCGGTTGAATTCACACCATTCCCTGGGCTCGCCTCCCACATGCCCAGGGGACAACCGGGAGAAAAGTAAAATGATGCCTTTACGAAAGGGGACGCTTCGATCCCTGGTCATGCTGATGGCAGGGGTTCTGTTTACGGCCTGCCAGGGGGGCCGCCTCTTTGAGGTGACCATCACGCCCGATCAGAGAATTCCTATCAAGTCCGCCGGCGTCCACGACGGAACCGCCGATGCGGGATCGGTCTCCCTGGCCTACCGCTACCAGGTGGCATCGGCATCCGGTGGAGCGGGGAGTGATCTGGACGTGAGTGGGAGTATTGGAAAGGTCCAGTACCGGGCCGATTCCATTACCGTCTATCTGCATTTTCTGGATGCCGATGGATCGGTGATTCATAGCAAGCCGGTGTACAGCTCCGGATTTAAGGGACGTCGCGGCGGATCATTCGAAGAGAAGATTCCCATTCCCGAAGGTGCTGCGGCACTTGGCTTCACCTCGAATGTTCGCGAATCGAGGGGGCATCGTTAGCCGCCCCCGATCCTCCAGAGGCGTCGGTGCGGCGGCGGTGGTATTCAGGACGTCATCACCCGCTGCACTTCTTCGGCAAATCCGGCCCCGGCCTCTGCGAAAAAGTTGAAAACCAGATGGGCTCCGCCGTCTTCCAGTTCCTTCATCTCGTCGTCGTACCTTGCGGTGGCCGCGATTCTTCCCCCATAGTCGCTGTTGACGATCTGCCTCAGGGCAAACAGGTTGGCGGCATGCTGGGGCATGGCCAGCATGACGAGCTTTATCTTTCCTGACGGTTGGATGTTGGCCCAGAATTCGGGATCCGTGGCGTCGTTGTGGATCACCCGGCGATCCGCAGCCAGGCTCGCCGTCACTGTGGCGGCGTCGTGGTCGATGCCTAAAACCCTTCCGCCATAGTGTCGCCTCATGAAGTCATAGGCCCCCGCACCCACACGGCCCATGCCGAAGATCACCACTTCGGCGTCACCGGTGCTGATCGGCGTGTCGCCGGGAAGCCTTTCGGGGGTTTCGAACCGTTTCAATGAACTGCTGTAGCGGGCGTATAGGGTATGAGGCGCCTTGTTCAGGGCCGACGCGACGACGAAGGAAATGGACAGGGCGATGGCGATGGTAATGGACCACTCGGTGTCGATCCATCCGTTCTTGACACCGATGGCGGCGACGATGAGACCGAACTCGCTGTAATTGAACAAAGACAGGGCGCTCAGGAAGGCGGTTCTGGCCCGAAGGCGAAAGCGGGTCAAGACCATGAAATACAGGGCGGCCTTGGGGACCAGAAGGGCTATCAGGAGAATGGCGATGCCCAGTGAGGCAAGGGTCGGCAGGCCGGACAGACCGATATTGAGAAAAAACCCTACCAGGAAAAGATCCTTGAAGCTCAATAGGGCCTTGGACAGCTCATCGGCTTTGGGATGGGAGGAAACCAGGACGCCGAAAATCAGGGCGCCCAGATCCGGCTTCAGCCCGACCCATTCGAAGCCGCCGGCCCCCAGCCCCGCGACCATGAAGACCCCGAAGAGCAGCAGCAGCTCCCGGTGGCCCACCCGGTCAAGGGTGGCCATCAGGATGGGTCGAAGCACCAAAAGGGCCGGAACCACCCCCAGGGCCCAGATGGAGGGCAGCTTGCCCGTGGAAAAGGTGAGGAAGAGGACGGCAAAAATGTCCTGCATGATCAAGATGCCGATGGCCACACGCCCGTGCAGGGAAGTCATCTCTCCACGTTCTTCGAGGATCTTTACGGCAAAGACCGTGCTCGAGAAGCTGCAGGCAAACGCAACAAGCAGTGCGGTCCCCATGTCCAGGTCGGTAAATTTGAAAAGGGATGCGGCGGAAAGCCCGCCTATCAGAACGCCGAAGCCGACCACCGACAGCACCAGGTGAAAGGTGGCGCCGGCCCAGATCTCCGGCCTGAACAGGGTATTCAGCTTCAGCTTCAATCCGATGCTGAACAGGAGGAGCAGAACGCCCAGGTCGGCGATGCGCTCGATGGTGTGGCCCCCTTCGGCCCCCATGGCATTCAGAAGGAACCCGGCCACCAGGTACCCCACCAGGGGAGGCAGCTCTATTCTGGTGGCGGCGAAGCCGAGGATAAAGGCAATGAGAACCCAGATCGGTTCCACGGGACGAATCTCCGGATTGGCAAGCGGTTGTCGTCAATCGACGGCAGAGGTCTGAGCCAAGGGGCGTCGGCGCCGCTCCCATGGCCATGGTGTAAGGGGCGGTGGCCCCCTATTTCGGTATCTTCCGGGGGTCGGTCATGTTTTCGGGTTTGAGGAGATCGTCCAGTTTCTCCTGGGTGATCCACCCCTTTTCGAGGACCAGGGCGTAGACGCTCCCGCCGGTCTTGAGGGCCTCTTTGGCGATGGCGGCGGATTTTTCGTACCCGAGGACCGGATTCAGGGCGGTCACCAGACCGATGCTGTTTTCCACATACCGCCGGCAGATTTCCCGGTTGGCTTCGATGCCGCTGATGCACCGGCTGTTCAAGGTGATGCAGGCATTTTTGAGGATCATCATGCCGTGGAGCAGGTCGTAGGCCATGATCGGCTCGGCCATGTTGAGCTCCAGTTCGCTGGCTTCGGCCGCCATGGACACGATGGCGTCGTAACCGATGATTTGATAGCAGATCTGATTGACCATCTCCGGGATCACCGGATTGACCTTGCCCGGCATGATGGAGGAGCCCGGCTGCATGGGGGGCAGGTTGATTTCGTTTAGCCCGCAGCGGGGGCCGGACGACAACCATCTCAGGTCGTTGCAGATTTTGGAGATTTGAACCGCCGCCCGCTTCATGGTGCCGGACATCTGGGCGAAAGCCCCGGAGTCCTGGGTGGCTTCCACCAGATTCTCGGCTTTTCGAAACGGTATCCCGCATACTTCCTCGAGCTTGGCCGTCACCAGATCCGCGTAGCCCGGGGGGCTGTTGATCCCGGTGCCGATGGCCGTCGCTCCCATGTTGATTTTGAGAAACTCCTCCGATGCCGTCTTGAGGGCCTTCATGGCGCTCTCGATCATGACGGCATAGGCCCTGAATTCCTGGCCCAGGGTCATGGGAACGGCATCCTGGTTTTCGGTTCGTCCCATTTTGAGCACGTCCTTGAACGCCGCCCCCTTGATGTCGAGGGCATTTTTCAGTTCGCCCATGGCTGCGAGGAGGTCCTTCAGGCTGAGTATGGTGGCCAGCTTGATGGCGGTGGGGTAGGCGTCGTTGGTGGACTGGGAGCAGTTGACGTCGTCGTTGGGGTGGAGGTGCTCGTATTGTCCTTTCTCGAAGCCCATCAACTCGAGGCCCCGGTTGGCAATCACCTCGTTGGCGTTCATGTTGGTTGAGGTGCCGGCCCCTCCCTGAAACATGTCCACGGCGAAATGCCCGTGGAGCCGGCCGTCTATAATCTCGTCGCAGGCCTGGCAGATGGCCGTCACTTTTTTTGCCTCCAACTCGTTGAGTTCCCCGTTGGCCAGGGCTGCCGCCTTCTTGACCATGACCAGTGCCCGGATCATGTGCTCGAAATTGCTGAGCTTGATGCCGGAAATGGCGAAGTTTTCGATGGCCCGCTGGGTCTGGACGCCGTAGTAGACGGAGGTGGGTAGCTCCCGTTCTCCCAATGAGTCGTGCTCCCTGCGGACGCCGACATCTCTTTGATCCAACCCGGTGATGCCGGCAAGCTGCTCGGACACGGCCCTCAGCCGATCGCTCAAGCGCTTGGCCACCCGTCCCACGACCCTATAGAACACCTCGGGTCGTTCCTCTCGATAGGCCTCGATCGTTTCCCGTGAGATCTGCCAGATGACCGCCCCCTTTCGGGTCAACGCTCCGGTAGAGTGGGGAAGTTCGTCCAGAAGAGCGCTTTCACTGATCAGGGCTCCCGGCCCCAGCACCGCCACTTTTTTGCTGGCGCCGTGGAGGCCCCGGACGATTTCCACCTCGCCGTCCAGTACCACTCCCGCCCATTGTCGGGGGGTGGATTCATGGAACAGCCACTCCTCCGGCGAATAGGTCAGCTCCTGGCCATGGGTGAAGAAGTCCTGCATGTCCTCCGTTGGGATTCCAGCCCCCTTGGCGGCGTCCTTTAGTGAACGGTTGATATCGATGTGGCTCATCATTACCCTCCCGTTTCTGCGCCCATTCCGTCCGCGGCAGCGGATGGAATGGATGTTGGTTTAATGGCTACAGGACCACCTGAGCGATGAGCAGCCCGGCGCCGATGGCGCTAAAGGTGGACACCAGACCGGGAATCATGAAGGAGTGGTTCAGGACGAATCGGCCGATCCGGGTGGTGCCCGTGCGGTCGAAATTGATAGCGGCGATCAAAGAGCCGTAGGTCGGTAAAAAGAAGTACCCATTGACGGCGGGCCACATGGCGATCAGGTTCCCGGACGGGATTCCCAGGCTGATGCCCAAGGGCATCAGGGCCCGGGTGGTGGCCGCCTGGCTGAAGAGCAGAACCGATGCGAAGAACAGGCCGAAGGCGAAGGTGATGGGATAGGCGGCGGTGATCTCTCCGATGCCGCCGATAATGACCTGCTCGTTGCCTTTGATAAACGTGTCCCCCAGCCAGGCCAGACCGAAGATGCCGATAACGGCGGTAAGACCCGCCTGGGCCACGTCGGTTTTTGGGATTTTGGAGGCGGGCGTTTTGGTGATGAGTAGCATGAGGGCCGCCAGGGAGAGCATGACGATCTGGATAGTGTCGGCCATGCCCAGGGTGATCATTACGTCTCCTTTAGGAAAATCGGGACGCAGGGCTGGGAACAGGCCCCCCAGAACGATCAGTCCCACCCCGGTCAGAAACATGAAGGCGCTGATCCCGGCGGCCGGAGGGAGCTCGGAGGCCTCTCTGCCTTCTCCCTCTTTCTTGTCGGGAGGCTTCAATTCCCCGGCGGCCAACCGCCGCTGGTATTCCGGGTCATCTTTGAGTTCTTTACCGATGCGGGTCTGGACGAGGGCGGCAATAATGACGCCGATGATGGTGGAGGGCACGCATATCATCATGATTTGAGGCAACCCGATGCCCAACGGCTCGTACATGGCGATCATGGCGGCCATGGCGGCGGAAACCGGCGAGGCGGTGATGGCCTGCTGGGAGGCGATGGTCGATACGGCCATGGGGCGCTCGGGGCGGATGCCGTTCTCGTAGGCGACCTGGTAGATGATGGGCAACAGCGGGTAGAACACATGGCCGGTGCCGGCCCCCAGGGGGAACAGGTAGCAGACCAGGGGGGCCACGATGGTGATCTGTTTCGGGTTCTTGCGGATGATTTTTTCCGCCACCCCGACGAGGTAGTCGATCCCGCCGGCGGCCTCCATGACCGATGCCGCCATGATCACCGCCAGGATGATCAGCATGACGTCGATGGGGGGGCTCGTGGGCTGCAATCCGAAACCGAAGGAGAGCACCAGGATCCCGGCGCCGCCCCACAGCCCAAGACCCACGCCGCCCGACCGGCTTCCGAGGAATATGGCGGCCAGGACCACTGTAAACTCCAAGACCAGTTGCCACGTCATCTGAGGGTCTCCTTTCCAGCTCCGAGCCGCCCCGGTGGCGCTAGCCGTCAAAGGGACGACGGAAGCCGCCCATCAGGGGATGACAAGATGCTCCTGCATGTCACCGAAGTGTTTCTGCCACAGTTTTCCGTAGGTGCCGTCTTCTCTGATCGCCTCGAGATGCTGGTTGATCCAGCGAAGAAAGACGGTTTCGCCCTTCCGCACGGCGATGGCGTATGGTCTTGGCAGAAATGGCTTGCCCACGATCTTGAGGGCCGGATCCATCATGGCCAAGGACACGATCAGCACGTCGTCCTGACAGAGGGCGTCCACCTCTCCGTCTTTAAGGGAGGCCACCGCTTCATCCACGGTCTCGAAGAGATGCTGAAGGGCTGCGGGCGCCACCTGCTTCAGGTCCTCCGACTGGATCGCCCCTTCGATCACCCCGACGGTCTTCCCGGAGAGATCACCTAGGCCCCTGATCGGGCTCGATTGGGGGACAAGAATCAGGGAGCCGGAAAGGAAATAAGGCTCCGAAAACTCCAACACCCGCATCCGCTCCTCGGTCACCGTCGTGGTGGCCACGATCATGTCGATCCAGCCGCTGTAGAGGAAGGGAACCCGGCTGCCGCTGGTGACCCGGACGAGTTCGACCCGGTTGTCGTCATCGAATAGGGCTTTGCCCAGGTGGCGTGCGATATCGGCATCGAACCCGCTGAGGGTGCCGTCCTTGTCGATAAAGCCGAAGGGGGGAAAATCGGTTTTGACCCCCACCAGCAGACGCCCTCGGCGCCTGGCGTCCTCCATTCCATCCGCCGATGCAAAGGGGACTGCCACGGCGACACAGAGAATGGCGATAAAGACAATCTGGATGGATCGGAACATCGAATGGTCAACACGCATCGCTGATGCCTCCATGTCATCGGTTATAGGGACCGATGGATCCCCTCGGTGCAGCCATGACAAGGTGTGATGAACAACTTGGATTGATGATATGATTGCCCTTTTACCTAATACCGATACCGGTCAAAAGCAAGACGGGCATACGAACATCCGCCCGGCGGAACCCCAATCCACCCGTTCTCCTCGATTCGAGGTGTCGCCATGGACACTTCCCAACGCCACAATACATGCTTTTTTGGGGGAATCCGTCTATCTGAAGGCCTGCCCACCCTGATTTGGCGACGCGAGGGGAGGGATTGTCGTTAACACCCATCGATAAATGGGGTGCCGGCACCCGCGTCACTCTGCAGACTTTTGTCTTGACCCATCGTCAATCCCTTTTTAGTGTGCGAGGGGCTTTGAGTCCCAGTCCATGTCTATGGCGCCGATCCGCCGCCGATGTCATGGGTGTCTTTTCTCTCCTTGACACCAACCCAGGCGAGTGCTGGGGAAATCCCCACCGTCACGATGATCCCCCAACGGAGGTGTGGGGTGATCCGGTCGGTCGCGGGGTGAAGATGATTCCCCTATAACGATCCTACTGAAAATCTTCCGTTTCGAACGATGTCGTTCATTCCAAAAGGAGCCTGCCATGAAACCCGTTTCTCTGGATTCTATTCAGCAGACCCGTTCTGCAAATCGAGGCGTCCCATGGATGTCAGCGATTCTGTTGAGTCTATCCCTGCTGCTTTTTTCGGGTTGCGGGATATTCAAGGTCGGACCCGACTATGTGACGCCGGACTACCCGGTGCCCGATGTGTGGACCCTTTCGGCGACCGCCGGTCTGGCTGAAGGAGAGACGACACTCAAAAATTGGTGGAAGGTGCTGGACGATCCGCTTCTCGACCAGCTGATGGATCGGGCGGTGGAGGGCAACCTGGATCTCGAGGAGGCGTTTGCCCGGATTCTGGAGGCACGGGCAGTCCGGGGGATTGCCACGGGGGAGCGGTTTCCTGACGTGAACGCCTCCGGTGAACTGACCCGGCAGCGGCAGAGCGAGGACTTCGGGGCGCTCAGTGTCGACAAAAGCGGCTTTCCGGACAGCCAGTCGGGCTGGATTCGACAGGGCGGCATCGACGGTACCTGGGAGATCGATTTCTGGGGCCGGATATCGAGGAGCATCGCTTCGGCGGATGCGAATCTCCAGGCATCCATCGAGGACTACCGGGACGTTCTGGTCCTGCTCTACTCGGAGATCGCCAGAAACTACGTGGATGTGCGCACCTTTCAGGAGCGGATCCGCGTGGCGGAATACAATGTGAAGACCCAGCGGGACTCCCTCGACGTGACCCAGGCGCGGTTTAATGCGGAGATATCCCCGGAATTGGACGTGCAGCAGGCCAAGCTCAATCTGGCCCGCACCGAGTCGGTGATTCCCACCCTCCAGGAGCAGTTGGCCCGGGCCGTCCACCGGCTGGGAGTGCTGATCGGGGCTTTCCCCGGAGCGCTTTTCAGTGAGCTGGCTGGCAAGGTGGCGATTCCGAATCCACCCCCGACGGTTCTGGTCAGCGTTCCGGCGGAAATGATGCGCCAGCGGCCGGACATCCGTAGTGCCGAGCGTCGACTGGCGTCCCAGACGGAGCAGATCGGCATCGCCACGGCGGAGCTCTACCCGACGTTTTCCCTGTTGGGGGACTTCGGCTATTTAGGCGCCAGAAACGACCTCATCGACGGCAGCCGCAAGGTATACAGCTTCGGGCCGTCCTTCCGGTGGAATCTTTTTGACGGCGGTCGGATCCGCAACCGGATCAACGTGGAGGACGCCCGCACCCATCAGGCCCTGATTCAATACGAGAACACGGTGCTGGAGGCCCTCGAGGATGTAGAGAACGCGATGGTATCCTATGACCGGGAGAAGGAGCGCCGTGTGTATCTTCAGCGGTCCGTGGATGCGGCCCAGCAATCGGTGAATCTGGTGAACGTGCTCTACAAGTCGGGGTTGACGGATTTCCAGAACGTGCTGGACTCCGAGCGGTCCCTGGCCGAGCAGATGGACGCCCAGGCGACCAGCGAGGGACAGGTGGTCCAGAATCTGATTCAGATCTATCGGGCCATGGGGGGCGGCTGGGAGCCGGACCCCGAGGCGGTCAATGCCGAGATCCAGGATGCGGCCATGCATGGCGAACCGATTTTTTAAAGGGGCTCCACGCCTGCCTCATCGGCGGCCTCTGAACCGTTGGACGACAATCTGATGCTGCATCCGAATCGTTGCCGTTATCGGGTGGCATCTCACAGAAGGATGGTATTCATGAGCAAAGGATCGGTTCAGTCGATGGTGATGGCCCTATCCCTTGCGGGCTGCAGGAAGGAGGAGCCGCCTCCAGCGGAACGGGTCCGGGCGATCAAGACGATTACCGTAGAAGAGCGGGGGGCGAGCCAGACCCGGAGATATTCCGGCGTGGTTGAGGCGGTGGACAAGTCCAGTTTGAGCTTCGAGGTCCCCGGCAACGTGAAAGACGTCAACGTGGACGTGGGGGATGAGATTGCCAAGGGACAGGTCATCGCTACCCTGGACACCCAGACCTTCAATCTCGACGTTGAGGCGGCCCAGGTCGACCTCAGACGGGCCCGAGCCCAGCTCAAGGAAAAGGAAGCCAACTACCAGCGCTACAAATCGGTGAACGAGGAAAGCCCCGGAGCGGTGAGCCAGTCATCGGTGGATGAGGCCGAGGCGGCCTTCATGAGCGCCCGGGAGAATGTCACCTATACCCGCTCCCAGCTCAATCTGAAGCAGCGGGATCTGACCAAAACCGAATTGATCGCTCCCTTCGACGGGGTGGTCGCCAAACGGTATGTGGAACCCTTCTTCGAGGTGAAGCGGGGGGATCCCATCTTCGATGTCTTCGCCGAGGGGGGAATGGAGATTGCCACCAGCATCCCTGAGACCGACATCGAAGGGATATATCAGGGCCAGGGCTGCAATATCGTCTTTCCCATCGATGCCAGCATTACCTACAAGGGAATCGTTTCGGAGATCGGACGGGTGGCGGAGACGGCCAACGCCTTTCCGATCAAGGTGAATATCCTCACCCGGGACCCTCAAATCCGGCCCGGCATGACCGCCGAGGTGTCCTTCAAGATATCGGAGGCCAGCCACCAGAAGGCCTTCTTGATTCCATTGTCGGCCCTTGTTCCCGGAAACGGCAACGACAAGGGATACGTCTTCGTCTATGAAGAGGCCACCTCGACGGTGACGCGCAGGCCCATAGAGATCAACGGTGCCGTCCGGGGGAACGATCTCATGGTCGACGGCGGACTGGAGGGCGGAGAGATCATCGCCGTGGCGGGGGTCAGATTCCTGGAGGACGGCCAGAAGGTCAAGCTGATGGCGACTCCTGGCGAGAGATCCCCGGAGGATACGCCGCTTCCATTGACGGATGCCGACTGATCAGGAGGGGGACCACCCTCTATGGGGTCTGCCGATGATCGGGAAGGCCCAGCCGGCTGCTTAGCATGTTTCGACCCAATGGCACCTGACCGGAAAGGACGTCATGTCACTCGTCACCCGATTTGCTCTGGACACCCAGCGCCTGACCATCGTTTTCATCGTTACGATATTTTTGTTCGGGCTCCTGCAGTTCTTCTCCTTTCCACGACAGGAAGACCCTCCTATCGTCATCCGCGAAATCGTGGTGACTGCCTTTTTCCCCGGAATGGAACCGGCCGACATGGAAGAGCTGGTGACCCGGAAGCTGGAAGCCCAGATCCGCACCCTTCCCGAAATCGATGACATCTGGTCGGACTCCAAAACCGGGACCTGTATCATCCACGCCGAGACCCGGGACGAGTACGACAACCTGGACACCATCTGGCAGAAGGTCCGCAACAAGATGTCCGACATCAAGCCCGAGCTGCCGGAGGGCACCATCGGCCCCTTTGTGAACGACGAGTTTGGCCTTGTCGCCGTGGCCACCATCGCCCTCTGGAGCGACGGGTTTTCCATGGCGGACATGCGGCTGGTGGCCCGGGATGTGCGGGACCGGCTATACGAACTAAACGGCATCCGAAAGGTGGAGCTTTACGGGGTCCAGGAGGAGCAGGTATTTCTGAAATATACCACCAACCGGCTCGACCAGTTCGGCATCAAGGGCAGCGACATCTATAATCACCTGTTGAGCCAGAATATCGTTCTCCCCAGCGGCCGCATCGACGCCGCCGGTCAGGATATCATCGTGGAGCCAACCGGGAATTTTCAGAGTATCGAAGACATCGAAAATGTGCTCCTGACCATCCCGGACACCCAGCAGACCGTCAAGCTTTCCGATATCGTCACCGTAGTCAGGGGCTATGAGGATCCTCCCAAGAGTCTGGCCTTTTTCAACGGGAAACCCTCCATCGTCATCAGCGTCTCCATCACCCCCGGGGTCAACTCGGTGGCTTTCGGCGAACGGCTAACCCAGAAGGTCAAGGCTTTAGAAGATGAGCTGCCCGTGGGCTATGTGCTGGATTTTGCCACCTTCCAGCCCGAACTGGTGGAGGTGGCCGTGAACGGGGCGTTGAGCAACGTCTACCAGACCCTGGTCATCGTCCTGGTGGTGGTGATGCTTTTTCTGGGGATTCGCACCGGTCTCATCGTCGGGTCGTTTGTGCCCATGACCATGCTGATGGGCATGATCGTCATGCACTCCTTCGGGATCGAGTTGGAACGGGTGTCCATCGCCTCGGCCATCATCGCTTTGGGGATGCTGGTGGACAACGGCATCGTCATCGCCGAAGACATCCGATCCCGGCTGGAGCGGGGAGAGGAGCGCCGGGCGGCCTGCATCGAAACCGGCCGGACCCTGGCCATTCCCCTCCTCACCTCATCCCTTACCACCATCCTGGCCTTCGTGCCCATGCTTCTCATCGACGGCCAGACCGGGGAATACGCTTACTCCCTGCCCATGGTGGTGATCATTCTTCTCCTTTCCTCATGGTTTCTGTCCATGTACATGACCCCGACCATGAGCTTCTGGTTCATGAAAGTGGGGCCGAAAAAAGGCGATGGTAAAGACGGCAACGGAGCCGATCCCTACGGCGGAACCTTCTACCGGGTCTATCGGGGATTGCTATCGACGCTGCTCCGGTTCCGCTTCATGGCGCTCATCGCCGGGGCCGGTGTCCTGATTTTTGGCGCTTTTTTGTCCACTCTCCTGGTCAAAGAATTCTTCGGTCCCAGCGACCGCAACCAGTTTCTGGTCTATCTTGACATGCCGGCGGGCAGCCGCATCGATGCCACCGACCGAGCCGTCCAAAAACTGACTTCCTGGCTGGCGGACAAAGAAGAAAATCCGGAGGTGACGAACACCATTGCCTATGTGGGGACCGGCGGCCCCCGGTTCTTCCTCGTTCTCTCCCCCCTGGACCCGGACCCCAATGTGGCCTTTCTGGTGGTCAACACCGAAACCAGCGATCAGGTGCCGGCTCTGGTCACCCGGGTCCGTACCTATTTCGACGGGCACATGCCCGAGGCCGCCGGGCGGGCGAAACAGATGTGGCTGGGATCCGATGAACCCGGGTTCCTCGAGGTTCGACTGATAGGCCTCGACCCCGACTACCTTCAAACCGTCGGCGACCGGTTGACCGCGTCGATCAAGGCCATGCCCGGCGCCCTGGATGTCCGGAGTGACTGGGAAAACAAGGTGGCCAAGGTCCGCATCGATGTGGACCAGGCCCGGGCCCGGAGGGCCGGAAGCACTTCCGAAGACATTGCCCTCTCCCTCGAGAGCCACATGGATGGTGCGAAAGTCACGGAGTACCGGGAAGGGGATCTGGCCATCCCGGTGGTCATCCGATCCGTCGAAGAGCAGCGGAAGCAGTTGGACGAGCTGTGGAATCTGAGTGTCGGGTCAGGGGACACCGGTGCGCGGGTGCCCCTGACCCAAATCGCCGATATCGGCGGCCGATGGGATTTCAGCCGGATTGCCCGGCGGAACCAGGAGCGGACCCTGACCGTCGAGGCCAAACACGAGACCCTGAAGGCCGAAGAGCTGCTGGCGGCGGTGACCCCCATGATCGACGCTCTCGATCTGAGGGAGGGCTACCGCTGGGAGGTGGGGGGAGAGATCGAGCAGCGGATTGAAACCATGGAAAAACTGACCCGGTACATGCCCACCTGCATCTTCGGGATCGTGGTGCTCCTGGTCTGGCAGTTCAATTCCTTCCGGCGGCCGGCCATCATCTTCATGACCATCCCCCTGGCCTTCGTGGGGGCGTTTATCGGTGTTCTCGTCATGGGAGCCCCCTTCGACTTTTTCGGCATGCTGGGGCTCCTGAGCCTGGCCGGGGTCATCATCAACAACGGCATCGTTCTGATCGACAAGATCGACAGCGAGCGAACCGCCGGGAAATCTCCTTACGACGCGATCCTTACGGCGGCCGTCTCCCGGTTCCGACCGATTCTGATGACCACCGTCACCACCGTATTGGGGGTCTTGCCCCTGATCATCGCCGTGGACCCCCTGTTCTACGCCATGGCTTGCATCCTGGGGGCCGGTCTCATCTTCGGCACCGTGCTGACCCTGGGACGGGTGGCGGTGCCGGCATCGGTGCCTGAAGCGTCACCATAACCAAAACGGCCGTTGCTTCACCACCGAAGGTCAACAGGAGTAGGGCGACCCCCAGCCCATGGACACCGCGGTTTCCCCGGTCTGATCCAGAGGATGACCCCTTCCGTTACCATCCAAAGGATCCCCACGCCTTTGCCATGACCCGTCTATCCATTGGCGGCGAACCCCCAGGCGCTCTCAACTTCAGGGCCACGATGGGGCCGATTTTCACGGGCAGTGGCGGGTGATGTCCGTTCTGTGTTATACCTCAATGGCTTGGCGGTTGGTAAGCATCGCTGGGACAGCGTTCCGCTGCCATCCTGATTCACCATCCACTGATTTAGGAGGTGCCATGATTTTTCGTAGACGAGCTTGTTTTATCGTCTGGTTGATTGGCCTGGTCTGGATGACCGCAATGGCGCCTTCAGACGGCAACGCCTCAAGCATGGCGGTCATGAACGCGGCATCGAAGGCGAAGTCGACCCCGGCAGCACCGGACGACAGTGCCTTGACGGTGGACGAGCGGGTCAGCCGCATGACCGATGCGGAGGCCCGGACCGCCCTCATCGACACCCTTGCCCAGCAGCAGACGGGCGGTCAGGCCGATGACGACGTGGAGGTCGCCGAACTGTTGAAAGGGATTGAAACCGGGTTTGCCTATGTCTGCCAGCGGATGATCCTTCTGACGAAAAACCTGCCGAAGGTGCCGGGGGATCTGGCCGCTGAACTCCGGGAGTTGGGAGGCGGCAGGCCGGTGTTTCATTTTTTTCTAATGGCGCTGATCTCCTCCCTCTTCTATGGATTCGGCTTTGCTGTGGAGTGGGTGGCGGTGAGGTGGTTCCGGCAATTTTCACCCCAGTCGGCGGCGCCGCCGGAAAGCGACACCGAGGGCTGGAAGCGGTTCGGCGGCGCCCTTCTCTTCATGCTGCCAGGGCTTTTCGGCCTTTTTCTGTTCACGGTCTCATCGGCGTTTTTGTTCCTCCTCATTTTCGGGGAGAGCCGGCCCAGCCTTAGGCTCTTCATGCTCTCCTTCCTGACGGCCATTGTGGTAATCCGTCTGGCAGCACTCATATCCCGGAGATTGTTTGCCCCGGACTCCCCCGGTTGGCGACTGGTTACCGTTAGCGACGATACGGCCGTCTACCTCCACCAATGGGCGGTCCGGATCATCGCCCTGTGGGCCTTTCTAATGGCGTTCCACGGGCTGCTCAAAATCTCCGCCATGCCCAAGGATTCCTTGACCACCATCGGGATGGCCCTGGGCACCCTGGTTCTGGTCCTGCTGGCCGCATTGATTCTGAAAAACCGGGAGCCCGTGGCCCGGGCCATGCGGGGGGAGGAAACCGATTCCAAATGCCTGACATTCCGGTTTGCAGGTGCCTGGCACACCTTTGCCCTGGCCTATCTTTTCGTGATCTGGCTTTTCGCCTTTCTGCTCTACGCGGTGTTCGAACAGCAAATCCGGGGTGCCTTCATCATGAGCCTTTTAATCGTGCCCATCTATCTGGCCCTGGACCGCATGGGACTGTGGCTCGTGGACTCGGTGATCGAGAGTTTCCAGAAGCCGTCCCCCATTCCCAAACCCAAGCCGGTGTTTCCCAAGACCGAAGAGGAGGCCCCGGAGGAGGAGGAAGGGCCCAACCCCTACATCCATTTGGCCAGAACCGGCACACGGATCATCGTTTTTCTGGCGGCGGCCTTCTGGTTCATGGACATCTGGGGGGTTGGGGTGGCCTTTGCCGGGGAGTTGGCAGGGGCGGCCCTCGACATCTTCCTGACCGTCTTGATCGCCTACCTCGTCTGGGTGTGGGGGAGCCGCGCCATCGACAACCGCATTCTAAAATCCATGAAAGAAGCCGAAGCACTGGGGGAGGACCAGGAGGACGACGAGTGGGGCGGGGCGGCGACCCAGGACCGGTTCTACACCCTCCTGCCCCTCTTCCGGAAATCCCTGGCGGTTCTGCTCGTGGTCATGGTGTCTTTAATATCGCTTTCGGCCATCGGGATCAACATCGGGCCCCTTCTGGCCGGGGCCGGGGTGGTGGGTCTGGCCCTGGGGTTCGGCGCCCAGCGGCTGGTCCGGGACATCCTCTCGGGCATTTTCTTCCTGCTTGACGACACCTTCCGGATCGGCGAGTATGTCGACTGCGGGGGCGTGTCGGGAACGGTGGAGGAGATCTCCCTTCGCATGGTGAAGCTCCGCCACCACCGGGGCATGCTTCAATTTCTGCCCTTCGGGGACATCAAGCAGGTCACCAACTCCATGCGGGGGGGGATCGTGGTGAAGTTCAACATGCAGTTCCCCTACGATACCGACATCGACAAGGTCCGCAAGATCATCAAAAAGGTGGGCCAGAAGATGATGCTGGACGAAAAGATGGGCCCCGATTTCATCAAACCTCTGAAATCCCAGGGGGTCAGGGAGATCGGGGATTCGGTCATGACCATCCGTGCCAAGTTCACGGCCCGCCCCGGCGCCCACTTCGTCATCCGGCGGGAAGCCTACCGGCGGATCACAGAGGCCCTGGCGGCCAAGGGCATTCATTACGCCCACAAGAAGTTCATCGTGGATATGCCCGAAAGCTTTCAGCACCTCTTGCAGCAGCCAGTGGGGGAAACGCCGCTTGGGAAAGCCACACCCAGTGACACACCACCGGCACCCCCGACCGCCGAAAAGGCCGAATCTGAACCGGTGGAGAAATCGGCGGGGAAAAAAGACTAATGCCCCTGGGTCTTCCGTCGGTTGCGAAATCGTGATAGGCATCGATGGGTTTTTCCCCCAGGATCTGTAGCCACGCCCTTAAGGAATCCAACGAATGGAAAAGATACGCCTCTATAGCTGCCAAAAAGGACTGTTCGGTTTCATCCTGACCCTCCTTATGATTGGATGGCTCGCCGGTTGCGAGCAGAAGAACACCTATGTGGAGCCGCCGCCTCCCAAGGTGACGGTGGCAGCGCCCCTCCAGGAGACCGTGACGGAATACCTGGAGTTTACGGGCAACACCGCCGCCGTGGAAGAGGTGGCGGTGGCGGCGAGGGTGTCGGGCTTCCTCGAAAGCATGCACTTTACTCCCGGCACCCAGGTGAAGGAGGGGGATCTGCTGTTCGTGATCGATCCCCGGGAGTACGTGGCGGAGTTGAACGCGGCGAAGGCCGAGGTGACCAGCGCCAGGGCCCAGCTCGAGCGGGCCAATATCGAGCTGGAACGGGCCCAGCGGCTCTTCAAGCAAAAGGCCGGCGCCGAGGCGGATGTGGTCAAGTGGCGGGGCGAGCGGGACGTGGCGGCCGCAGCCGTTGTCCGGGCCAAGGCCCAGGTGGAGCGCGCTCAGTTGGATGTGGAGTACACCCGGGTGACAGCCCCCATCGGCGGTCGGGTCGGTCGAAACCTCGTGGATTTGGGGAATCTGGTGGGGGAGAAGGAGCCTACCCTGCTGACGACGATCACCCGGAGCGACCCCATGTACGCCTATTTCAACCTGAACGAGCGAAATCTCCTTCAGGTTCTGGACGAATACCGGCAGCAGGTCCAGGAAAAGGGGGTCGATCCGAGTAGCGAACCGGGCAGTCGAGTTGACATCCCCCTGGAGTTGGGGCTGGCCACCGAAGAGGGCTACCCCCACAAGGGGAGCTATGATTTCGCCGAGTCCGGCGTCGATCCGGGTACGGGAACCCTCCAGCTTCGCGGAATTTTTCCCAATCCCGGTCCGGTCGGGCCCCTTCTTCCGGGTCTCTTCGCCCGCATCCGCATGCCGGTAAGCGAGAATGAGGATGCCCTGCTCGTTACCGAGCGTGCCGTGGGCTCCGATCAGGGGGGACAGTATCTCATGGTGGTCGGCAGCGACGACACGGTGGAGAAAAAGCCCATTGTCATGGGGCAGCTGGTGGACGGCCTGCGAGTGATCGTGGAGGGGATCGATGCCGGGGACCGGGTGGTGGTCAACGGTATTCAGCGGGCGAGGCCGGGGGCCAAGGTGGATCCCACCGAGGTCGACATGGCCTCCTTTAAAACCTCCGTCGTGAGGGAGGCGGCCGAGAAAGCGCAAGCGCAACCCCCCCCTGCGGCTGACGATGGAGAGCCAAAGGCCGCTGACGACGAACAGAAATCCTAACCGCACCCACTGAGCGAGGCCATTCATGTTCTCCGCCTTTTTTATCGAACGCCCCATCTTTGCCAGTGTCATCTCCATGGTGATCGTCATTGCGGGGGCGGTCTCCTTCGGCGCCCTTCCCGTGGCCCAGTACCCCGAAATCACTCCTCCCACCGTGTCGGTCAGCGCCAGCTATCCGGGGGCCAATGCCGAGGTGGTGTCCGAGACCGTTGCGGCTCCCATCGAGCAGGAGGTCAACGGCGTGGAGAACATGATCTACATGTCCTCCACCAGCGCCAGCGACGGCTCCTACGAACTCACCGTCACTTTCGAGGTGGGCACCGACCTGGACATCGCCCAGGTTCTCGTTCAGAACCGGGTCAGTCTGGCCATGTCCAAGCTGCCCGAGGAGGTGGTCCGCCAGGGCATCAACACCAAGAAGAAGTCCACCAACATCTTGGTGCTGATTTCCCTTTTTTCCGAAGAAGGCCAGTTCGATGAACTCTATCTTTCCAATTTTGCCACCCTCCGCCTCCGGGACGTGCTGTCCCGCATCCGGGGGGTTGGCGACGTGCTCATTTTTCCTCCCAGCGACTATGCCATGCGCATCTGGTTGGATCCCAGGCAGCTCAAATCCCGGGATCTGGCCACAGAGGACGTCCTTAGCGCCATTCGTGAACAGAACGTTCAAGTCGTCGCCGGCCAGATCGGGCAGCCCCCGGCGCCTGTCGGACAGAATTTTCAATACACCGTCAACGTACTGGGCCGCCTGTCCGACGTGGAGCAGTTCGAGGACATCATCGTCAAAACCGATGGCAACCGGATCACCCGCATCCGGGACGTGGCCCGGGTGGAGTTGGGGGGGAAGACCTACAGCATCACGTCGAGCATGGCGGGCACCCGATCTGCGAGCGTTCTGATTTACCAATTGCCCGGGGCCAACGCCCTGGAGGTGGTGAAGCAGGTCCGGGAGACCATGGAGGAGATGAGCGCCGGGTTCCCCGAGGGCTTGGCGTACGACATCCCTTACGACACCACCATCTTCGTGGAACAGTCCATCAAGGAGGTCTACGTCACGTTGTTCCAGGCGGCGCTTCTGGTCTTCTTGGTGCTCTTTTTATTTCTTCAGGACTGGCGGGCCACCCTCATTCCGGCGGTCACCATCCCGGTGTCCCTCATCGGCACCCTGGCGGTCATGCTGGCCATCGGCTTTTCCCTCAACATGTTGACCCTC
Organism: uncultured Desulfobacteraceae bacterium; assembly: GCA_942491115.1. GTDB lineage: Bacteria > Desulfobacterota > Desulfobacteria > Desulfobacterales > UBA5852 > CALNZV01. Next base: position 899,989 of record CALNZV010000007.1, on the reverse strand, counting down.
TTCGGACTGGTGCTGGCCATCGGAATCGTGGTGGACGACGCCATCGTGGTGGTGGAGGCCACCGTATCCCACATGGAGAAGGGCATGAAGGCCAAGGAAGCGGCCATCAAGGCTATGGAGGAAGTCAGCGGCCCGGTGGTGGCAACGACCCTGGTGCTTTTGGCCGTCTTCGTGCCGGCGGCATTCCTCCCCGGCATCACGGGCCAACTATACCGGCAGTTCGCCCTCACCATCGCCATCTCCACCCTCTTCAGCTCCCTGAATGCTCTGACCATGAGTCCGGCCCTGGCCGCCCTGGTGCTGAGGCCACCCAAAACCAAAAAGAACGTCTTTTTCCGGGGGTTCGATGCCCTCTTCCAAAAAACGGAAAACGGGTACATGCGGGTCATCAAGTCCCTTACCCGAAGAACCGCATTCATGATACTGCTGTTTCTGGGCCTCTTGGGGGTGACCGGGTGGCAGTTCACCGGTCTGCCCACGGGGTTTCTGCCCACCGAAGACCAGGGCTATGTCATCGCCAACGTTCAGCTTCCCGACGCCGCCTCTCTCGAGCGCACCCAGGCGGTTATCGAAAAGATCGACGGGTTTCTGGCGGAGATGCCGGGCGTGGACTCCTGGGTGTCCCTGGGCGGCTATTCCCTCATCGACGGCACCAACGCCTCCAATGCCGCCACTATTTTCGTCGTCATGGATCCCTGGGAGGAGCGGAGCGACCCGAGCCTGAGGCAGGAAGCGATTCTGGGCAACCTCCAGACGCATCTCTCCCAGATCCAGGAGGCGATCGCCTTCGCCTTTCCCCCCCCGGCCATCACCGGTCTGGGGGTGGCCGGGGGCTTCCAGATCCAGCTCCAGGACCGGGGCGGCATCGGATTGCCCGAACTGCAGAAAATCACCCAGGAGGTTGTTCAGGACGGCAACGCCCAGACCGGGCTCACCAACCTGAACACCACCTTCCGGGCCGACGTTCCCCAGCTATTCGCCGAGGTGGACCGGACCAAGGCCAAGACCTTGGATATCCCCCTTACCGGGGTCTTCAACACCATGGGGGCCTACCTGGGCTCCGCCTACGTCAACGACTTCAACAGATTCGGCCGCACCTGGCAGGTGACGGTCCAGGCGGATAATCCGTTCCGCATCGAGCCCGACGATATCCGGCGCCTCGACGTCCGAAACGCCCAAGGGGAGATGGTGCCCCTGGGCACCCTGATCAGCGTGGACCGCATTCTGGGGCCCCAGACCATCCTGCGTTACAACCTCTACCCAACTGCCTCCATCACCGGAGCCGCGGCTCCGGGTTTCAGTTCGGGCCAGGCCCTGAACCTCATGGAGCAGTTGTCAGATACCAAGCTTCCCCCCTCCATGGGCTACGAGTGGACCGGCATGTCCTACCAGGAAAAGAAGGTGGGGTCGGAAGCCATCATGGTGTTCGCTCTGGCCATCACCCTGGTGCTCCTTGTCCTGGCGGCCCAGTACGAAAGCTGGACCAGTCCCATTGCCGTCATCATGGTGGTGCCCCTGGCGGTTCTGGGGACGGTCATCGCCCTGTTGAGCCGGGGATTCGACAACAATGTCTACACCCAAATCGGTATCGTGCTTCTCATCGCCCTTGCCAGTAAGAATGCCATTCTGATCGTGGAGTTCGCCCGGGAGCAGCGCTTCAAGGGCAGCGGCATCCTGGCATCGGCGGTGGAGGCCGCCCAGCTGCGCTTTCGCCCCATCCTCATGACGGCCATTTCCTCCATTGCGGGCTTTATGCCTCTGGTCGTGGCTGCCGGGGCCGGGGCCGCCAGCCGCCAGGCCATCGGCACCGCCGTTGTGGGGGGGATGATCGCCGCCACTTTCATGTCGGTCCTTTTCACCCCGGCCTTTTACGTGATGATGCAGCGGTTGTCCGAGTTTCGCCGCAAAGACCCCACGTCGGGTGCAACCCCGGGATCGGGTACCGTCGAAACCGCCGACAGCTAGACCACGGTATCCCGGGCGCCTGACCGGTATCGTTTCAGACCCTTTGAAACCTGCAACCATCTGGAAATCAAAAGGAAACACCCATGAAACATCCACTGTATCGATCGATCGGCTGGATTTGTGGCGCCCTGATGCTAATCGCCCTAAATGCCTGCACAACGGTGGGACCCGACTTCACCACCCCTCCGGCCGACATCACCGATGATTGGATAGAGGAAGGGGACCAACGGTTGGCGGCCGAGCCGGCCGATTACCGGGAGTGGTGGACGGCGTTCGAGGATCCGGTGCTCGATCGGCTGGTCGAGACCGCCTACGAGCGGAACCTCTCCCTTCGGATTGCGGGCGTCCGGGTGGCGGAGGGCCGGGCGATTCTGGGCATTGCCGTGGGTGAGTTCTACCCCCAGGTGCAGCAGGGATTCGGTTCTGTCGAATACGTCCGCAGCAGCGAGCGGGCCCCGTCAGCCCCCCAGCCGCCTTTAGATCGAGACACCGATTACTCCTTCCGACAGGCCGAGCTGGGGGCAGGCGCCAGCTGGGAGCTGGACTTCTGGGGACGGTTCCGCAGGGCCATCGAGTCGGCGGAGGCGGATTTCTTCAGTTCCATCGCCAACTACGACAACGTGCTGGTCAGCTTGACGGCGGACGTGGCCGCCAACTACGTTCTCTATCGCACCTTCGAAGAGCGTATCCAGATTGCGTTGGAAAACATGGACACCCAGCGGGAAAGCCTGGAGATTGCCACCACCCGCTTTGAAAACGGTGCCACCAGCGAGCGGGACGTCCAGCAAGCCCAGACCCAGTTGAGCAGCACCGAGGCCACCATACCGGCTCTCGAGATCGGTATGCGAAAAGCCCGCAATGCCCTGGGGGTGCTCCTGGGAATGCCGCCTGCAGCGGTCGGTGATCTGGTGAACGAGGACGGTCAGATTCCCCTGGCCCCCCTGGAACTGGCCGTTGGGATTCCTGCGGATTTGCTGCGCCGCCGTCCTGACATCCGGGAAGCGGAATATCTGGCGGCGGCCCAGAGCGCCCTGATCGGGGTGGCCAAGGCCGATCTGTATCCGGCCTTTTCATTGAACGGCAGCTTTGGGTTTCTGGCCAGCGACGTCGGCACCTTCGACCTCGGGGATATCTTCGAGTGGAAGAGCCGAAACGGGTTCTTCGGCCCGTCTTTTCAGTGGAATCTCTTCAACTACGGTCGGATCACCAACAATGTCAGGGTTCAGGATGCCCGCCTCCAGGAGCGGATCCTGGCCTACCAGGACGTCGTCCTCCGGGCCCAGCAGGAGGTGGAAGACGGGCTGGCCGACTACCTCAAGGGGCAGGAACGGGTCTTTTTGCTGACCAAGGCCGCAGAGGCGGCCAAGCGATCCGCCGATTTGGCCCTGGTCCAGTACCGGGAGGGAGCCACAGATTACACCACAGTGCTCACCGCCCTCCAGGCCCAGTTGGACCAGCAGGAAAACCTGACCATCAGCCTGGGGGACGTGCCCCAGGGGATGATCGCCGTCTACCGGGCCCTGGGGGGCGGATGGGAACTCCGGGAGGGAAACCCGTTTATCCCAACCGCCGATGCGAAGGAGATGGAAGACCGCACCGACTGGGGCGGACTTCTCCTGCCGGTAGGGCTCGAGGGGCCCTCTGACGGTAAGGAGTCGTCCACGGTCCGATGGCCCGACTGGTAGGCGACGGCTCCCGGGGTGAGGCCTTGCTCCCATCCCTATAGAAAACACCCGTGCTGCCGATAAGTCCTCTCAGACCCGGAGAAGGGAGGACATCATGCATATCGATCCCGGCTCAACCGCCCTCATGGCGGCTGCGGCTGCTTCCCAGCAGACCCAGATGCAGACCGCCATCCAATTGGAGATCGTCAAATCCGTGGCCGAAAGCCAGCAGGCCATGGTGGAGATGCTGACGGACCAGAGCCTGGGACTCCAGGTGGACGTCAAGGCCTGATGGTCAGCAGAAGGGCAACTTAGAACCCAAAAGGGGGCATCCGGTTAACGGTTGCCCCCGTTGAATTGAACTGACGACCGGGCGGCGTCTCTCCGACCCGGATCCTGCTATACCCTATTGGCTCTCCGATGGGTCGGTCCCTTCCGGTTGTTTCTCAGGCGGTGGGATGAGGGTGCCGATGTGCTTTTTCAGGGAGTCCACATCGAACTGGGAGAGGTTGAAGGGGTAGGGGCTATCCGAGGACGCCGCGGGAAACCCTGCCTGTTCAGTCGATGCCTTGGGGAAGACGGACAGAGTGTAGGTCTTGTCCGCCTCGACGGAGATCCGCATGTCCGGCTCGCCCTGTTCCCCTTTATCTGCCTCATTACGGTAGCCGTCGGCTTTGAGATCGGCCATGAAATCGAGGATGCCGATGACCGGCTGGGCGGCCGCTTCCGTTTCGTCTTCCGTTTTCCAGACGGTCTGGGTTGCCGGCGTTTCTTCCGACGCCTTCTCTTCCGTGTCCTCCTCCGGGGTATCCCCCGCCGATTCGGCGGGAACTTCCGCCAGCGACAGACCCAAGGTCTTCCCGTTGGCTGCGATATCGACATGGGTGGCGGCGGTCTTGTCGAAGGCCATCACCTGGAGATCCCTGAAGTCTTCCAAGGGCTTGTCCACCACGGAGCGGAAATCGCCTTCGGCGTGATACACCTTTGGATCGTCTGGCAGGCGAATGTGGGTGTGGCGAAAGGTCCCGGCCACCTTTCCGATATCGATCTGCCGCTTGAGGGTGTCCCCGTCCCAGGCCTTGAGGAGCACTTTCTGGGCGTCGTCGAGCTCATAGCGGGCAACTTCGCCCGATTCAGAGACCAGGGTGGTGACGGTGAGCTCGTCGATGGCCTCCAGAACCCTGTCGATCCTGGCGCTGTCGGCCGGATAGCCCTGGGGGAGAATGAGCCATTTGCCGTCTTTCTTTTCCAGAATCACTTGGCCGGCGGGCCCCGCCATTTCGATTTTGTCGATGGTATTTGCGCTGACCGCCGGGACGGTGGGTAGCTCGTAGCGGGTCCGGTCGGTCTGTCGAAGGGCCACATACAGACCCAGGGCCACGATGATCACGGCCAGAACGAGAGTTTCTTTTTTTACGGTCATGGTGGTCCTGTCCATTCTCTGAGGTCCCCAGTTTATTGAGCGGCTTGAAACATCTGCTGAATCTTCTTCTTCCGTGATCTGCGCCGAACCCACACCCCAAGCCCGAACAGCACGACCAGAATCGGCAAACCGGCAATGCTGATGCCCTTGATAGCCGTTTTGGTGAGGGCATCGGCGGGGGCCAGGGGATTGAACCGCTGCACCTTGCTGCGCATCATGGCGATGTCGTCGCGGCCATTCAGATGGTCGATCATGTTCATCACGAACATGGCGTTGGGGCTCTGGCCGTCGGGATCGAGAACCCGATCCTGGACCATCTCCGAGGAGGCAACGAGAAGAATCTTTGCGGGGGCTCCCTTCTCTATGGTCAGTGCATTGGCCTGCACCTCAGGGGGGGGTGGGCTCTCGGCAGCGGCCGCCCCATCGGCGCCGCCTTCCGTTGCAGCATCCCCCTCTGCCGTCATACTGCCATCGGCCTCCTCCTTGGGTTTTTCGGGGACCGGTTTGCCGGCAAAATAGCTGGGGAAGGGTCCCTCGATCAGGTAGGCCAGGGGCAGACTTTCCATGTCCCCATCGGGGGGTGGGGCAATGGTCATGGGGTCGAGTCGAATGGGCTCCTCCATTCTCCAAGACCGATCCGACGACCTGAAAAGGCGGTGGGCGCTCAACCCGTTTTCCTCTATCCGCTGGTCATCGGTCTCAACAGGGGAAATTTGAAGTGCGATCAATCCTTTGATGTTCTTCAGAACATCGATATCCCGATTGATGCTGTCGTTTTGGATAATGGGGGCAAAATAAATGGACTGCTCTCCGCCTCCGAATTCCTGGCCGATCGGCTGCTTGTAAGAATTCTCGTCCAGAGCCAATGCCTTTGATATGCTGACGCCGTAGTGGGTCAATAGTTTCTCCAATCCGGTGTCGAAGGCCTGAAGCCCGCCCCCCATAGCCCCCATCGGTCGTCCGTCCGGTCCCGTCGGCTGTTTGAACCTATCGATGAACAGGGCCAGGTTGGTGCCCCGCATCAGGGCCTGATCGATCTGGTAGAGGGCATAGTCGGACAGGGGTTCGGTCGGCCTGACCACCAGGAGGGTTTCAATGCTTTCAGGTATGGGGTTCTCCGCGGCATTGACCTGGTTGAAGGAGTAGGTGCGGGAGGCGATGGTGTTGAAGGTGCTCATGCCGCCGGCCTGGGGCGATCGTCCGCCGAACAGGGCCGGCGTGCCGAAGTCGGCCAGGTAGCCCAGGGTTTCGTTGATGTCGATTAGGGACTCGATGCTGTCGCTGATGGTCCGGTCCAGGCTATCGATCTCGGCCATCTCGTATTGGGTGCCGATGATGGGTAGGCGGTAGACGTTCAGAAGGGGAACGGTCAGCGTCTTTTCCCCGTAGGTCATGACCAGCCCAATGACGCCGCTGCCGGCCTCGACACCGGCCTGGGGGATGGCGGGCCACTTCAGGTTGACCAACCCAAATTCTTCGGCCAGGGCTTTCTGCTCCGATTCGCTGGCCGGGTCCACCAATTGGTAGTCCAGTTTGCCATAGGTCCTGGCGTTGAGGTCTGCGACGATTTTTTCGAGCGCTTCTGGCAGCGTGGGCAAATCCTCGACCCCGATGACCGGTGCCACCTCTTTGAAAGTGGAAGACATATAGAGGGTGATGCGGATTTTGTCTTCGAGGTTCAGCAGGGCACTGACCTTGTTGTTGAGCTTCTGGATGGCGGTCGTCATCTTGTACTCCAGCCCCTCGGTGGTCGTGATGGTGGGAATCCGCTCCACCTGGTCACCATGGAGCATAACCATCCCCATGTATGCCCGCTTGAACTTGACCTCGTCCTGCTCGATGGCCTGGATCTGTACCGGATTGATGCCGTAGCTGTCCGCAAGTTCCTGGTTGGCCGAACTCTCCTGGACCCTATCCCCCTGATCCGCGTCCACATCGAAAAACCGGTAGTTGAAATAGGCGTTCCCGTTGAGGGCATACTCTGCTAACAGATCGCGAAGATAGCGTTCGATGCCGTTGTAGGGGGCCGGGAGATCCTGGCTGAAAAAGACATTGATGGTGAGGGGTTCCGAGAGGGTGGACACCACTCGCCGGCTGGCCTCCGAGATGGAGTAAATCCCGTTTTGGGTCAAATCCACCCTGAAGAATAGGGTGATGCCGGCCAGATTGATCAATACAACCACCGCCAGGTAAACTAGCAGTTTGGCGTATTTTCCATAGGGGTTCGGTGCAGCCATTCAACGCTCCTTATTCTTTTTCCTGCATGGCCAGATGGGCCCCGTACAAGCCAATGAATGCAATGCTCAGAAAGTAGATGATATCCCGGGAATCGATGATGCCTCTGGAGATGTTCTGGAAATGGTATCCTGCGCCGATGGTGCTCATCACATCCACCAGGCCGGCAGGGAAGAAGAACAGCATTCGGTCGAAGATTGTCAGTACGAAGCAGATGAGGGCGCCGACGATGAAGGCGATGATCTGGTTGCGGGTGAGGGCGGACGCGAAGATGCCGATCCCGGTAAAGGCGGCGCCGAGAAGCAACGCCCCCACATAGCCCCCGATCACCGGACCCCAGTCGAGGTCACCGATGGTGGAAATCAGCATCGGATAGGCCAGGGTCGGGAAGAGAATGGCGGCCACCATGGCAACCCCGGCCAGAAATTTGCCAACGATGATGTCCCGAAAGGAGAGGGGCAGGGTCAAAAGGGTTTCGTAGGAGCCCCGGTTGATTTCCTCTGAGAAGAGCCGCATGGTGATCGCCGGAACGACGAAGGAAAAGGTGATGGGCAGCAGGTTGAAAAAACTCCTCAAATCCGCTTGGTTGAAAACGAAAAAGGTGGAAAAGAATAACCACCCGATCACCAGGAGAAAGACGGCAATGACGATATAGGCAATGGGGGAGATGAAATAGTCTTTGATTTCTTTGTTCAAGATGCTCAGAGACTGGTGCATATCAGTTCTCCTTGGTCAGCTCACGGAAAATGGTTTCGAGATCCTTGGTCCGCTGAACCATGCCCGTCAGGATCCAGTCGGTGCCGCGAACCGTTTCGTAGATCGATCGGCGCTGGTCGCCGTCGCAGACGAGCCTGAGGTGAAGGTCCCCGTTGTCGGTCCCCTGGGCGACAGTCACCTCCCTGACGCCGTCAATGGCCTCCAGTTTGGTTTTGACGGCGTCGAAACCGGCATCCTCAAGGGAGAGATAGAGTTCCATATGCCCCCCGTCGGACTGCATCAAGTTCTCGGTTCGATCGTCGGCGACGATCTTCCCGTTGTGGATGATCGCAATGCGGTCGCAGGTGGCCTGGGCTTCGCTGAGAATGTGGGTGGACAGGATGACGGTTTTTTCTTTCCCGATGCGGCGGATGATATCCCTGATTTCGACGATCTGATTCGGGTCGAGGCCGGAGGTGGGTTCGTCCAGGATGAGGATTTCCGGGTCGCTCATCATGGCGTGGGCCAGCCCGACCCGCTGCTTCAGTCCTTTCGATAATTCGTCGATGGTTTTGTGCATGATGCCCTCGAGTCCGCAGAGGCCGACCAGTTCCCGGATGCGGCGAGAGCGATCCCCTTCGGATAGCCCCCGGATCTTGGCGATATAGTCGAGATAGTCGAGGACGAGCATGGTGGGGTAGAGGGGGGCGGATTCGGGAAGATAGCCCATCATTTGTTTGATCGTGAGGGGGCTGTCGTCCATGGAGGCGCCCTTTACCGTGATTGACCCGGCACTGGGCTTGAAATAGCCGGTCAGCATCCTGAGAGTGGTGGTCTTCCCCGCCCCGTTCGGCCCCAGTAGTCCAAGAATTTCACCCTTTTCGATGGTGAGGCTGATGCCGTCCACCGCGCAAAAACGATCATAGTATTTGGTCAGTTGATCGACCTGAATCATGCCGATGTCCTCCTGAATCGAATAAAGCCGAGGTCCTGATAGCGAGGCTTCCCACCCCCATAGGACCGGCCTCGATGTGGGCCTCGTCATCCTTCCATCGTGCCATGCCGCCAAGGCTGTCGATGTGCAAGCCGGTACACTTGCCATGATTTCTCTAAATGATCAATGTCTTTTTATGTGCCGATGCAGCCCTGGTTTGGGTATGGCCTGGGGGATGATCCCCGTGGCGGATGGGCCACTGTAGCGGCCAGGGTTGGCTCCTGAACCCGGTGGTCCGATGGTGGATATGCCTGGGGTCAGGGTTGGCATGAAGGGGAGTGGCGTGAACCAATGATGCGGCGCTGTCATGTCCTGAATCCTCCTTGGGCCAGATTCGGGAAACGGCAGTGGACTGCCCGATGTCGTCTGGTGGCTAATTATTTAAGACGCAAAGTTAAATACCAATTGCTTTTTGTCAATCGTGCCGGGGGCAGGGGGGAAAGGATTCGTCTTCCCCATTTTCGGCAGCTGCCGCTCGTGAGGTCGACGTCGTGGAAACCGGCGGGGGTGGGGTCAGGGAGGATCTGGTCGATCTCGATTAGTGGTGTCGGCAATCCCGTCCAGGCGTTTGCGGATGCGTTTAAGTTCGATGTCCATCTCCCTGATGACCGCCAGGAGACTGCCGTCGGTATTCCTGCTGTCGGATGCCTCCGTTCGATCCGTACCGAGGATTTTCGATATGTCATCCAGTCGAATGCCCAGACTGACGATCAAAAACAGCAGTAGGGCGAATGCGTAGTCTTCCCGTCCCCAATCCAAAAAAACGGTGCCAAAAAGCAACACCCCGACAATAACTCCGCCGGTAATGGTATAGGCATAGTCGCTGATCCGGAATTTCATTCAACGGTCCTTTCACGCAGGGTCTGCCCACCTCTGTCGGCCATGGTATCGGATTGAGGGTCGGTGGACCGCTCAACCGCCGGTGAACTGAGCCCCTGCCGTTTGCGGCAGCATGTCGTATTCCTTCGGTGATCACTGATCGACACAGAAGGCAGGCCTTTTCGGTCATCTGAATACCACGGGAAAACCCATCTGAAAAGGCGCTACCCCCATAGATCCCCGAGGTTGGATCAGGCTTTGGACTGTCGGTCTGTGACGGCAGGAGACGAGGGGTCGGCGTCGGAAGATGAAAGGAATTGGCTCGGCTTGCGACAAAGCGTAAACTCATTCCCTCGGGTTGCCCGTTTCGATAAGCGATTTACCTTGGTAAACGGCCAATACCATTCTATGAGGAGACCTCAATGACATCCCCTTCAGCCATCAATCGTTACCGGATCTCTTTGACCGCCCTATGTTTTCTGGGTTTTTTGTTTCTTCCGGCAGCCGCCGTCGCCGACGTCGATCACAGCCTTTTTTCCAAACTTCTGGGCCAATATCTGAGCGACGGCCGCGTGGACTACCGTGGGTTTAAAACGGACGAGGCCCGCCTGGACACCTATCTGGCCCACCTTGAAACCGTGGATGTGGATATCCTGGACCGAAACGAGCAGTTTGCCTTTTACAGCAACGCTTACAACGCCTGGACCATCAAGCTGATCCTTACGGGTTATCCCGGCATCGATTCCATCAAAGACCTCGGCAATGTGTTCAGATCGCCGTGGAAAAAAGAGCTGGTGCGGCTCAACACCGGAGTCCTCACCCTGGACGAGGTGGAGCACGACATTCTGCGCCCCCGGTTTCAGGACCCCCGGGTTCATTTTGCCATCAATTGCGCCGCAAAAAGCTGCCCGCCTCTTTATCCGGAGGCTTTTGTCGGGGATCGGCTCGATGCCCAACTCGATGACGCGACGCGGTCATTCATCAACGATCCAAATCAATACCGCATAGAGGGGGACACCTTGGTGGTCAGCCGGATATTCAAGTGGTTCGGGGAGGACTTCAAGGACGGCCCCCTGGCGTTCTTCCTCGAGTACGCGGATGCCCCGCTGAAGGAACAGTTGGAAGCCCGCCGTGAGGCGTTGACGGTCGACTATCTGGATTACGACTGGTCCCTGAACAGCCAATGACGGGGAAGACTGCCATGACATCATTTGATTTCGACATCGGAATTATCGGCGGAGGGGCCGCAGGCCTGACGGTGGCCGCTGGCGCTGCCCAGCTTGGCGCGAAAACCCTCCTCGTGGAACAAGAGCCCGAACTCGGCGGAGACTGTCTCCATTTCGGTTGTGTGCCCAGCAAAACCCTCATCAAGACGGCCCATGTCTATCATGACATGAAGACCGCCCACCATTACGGTCTTCCCCATGTCGATCCGCCTCCGGTGGACTTCAAGACGGTGGCGGAGCGGATTCGTTCGGTGATCGCCACCATCCAGCACCACGATTCCGTCGAGCGGTTCTGCGGCCTCGGAGCCAAGGTTGAATTCGGTCGAGGCGAGTTTGCCGACGAGCATACCGTTCGTGTCGATGGGAAGTCCTTTGCGGCCAAATACTGGGTCATCGCCACCGGCTCCTCTCCTCTGGTTCCCTCCATCGAGGGGCTTTCCCAGACCCCCCACCTTACCAACAAGGAGATTTTTTCCCTGAGCGAGCTGCCCCCTTCCATGATCGTCCTGGGTGGGGGTCCCATCGGCATCGAAATGGCCCAGGCCTTCAACCGTTTGGGAAGCCGGGTGACCGTCGTCGACATGATGCCCCAGATTTTGGGGAAAGAGGATCGGGACATGGCGGATGCCGTGATGAATCGGCTGGTCGAAGAGGGGGTGACCTTTCATCTCGATGCCGCCGTTACGGCAGCAGCGGATGCGGGGCCGCTTCGTCAGGTCACGATCGAAAGGAAGGACGGTACCCCCCTCGACCTCAAGGCCCACGCCCTACTGGTGGCTATCGGCCGGGTCCCCAATGTGGAGGGAATGGACCTCGACCGCATCGGCGTGGCCACCACCCGGGGCGGGATCACGGTGGACAATCGGCTGCGCACCAGCCAGAAGCACATCTTCGCTGCCGGGGATGTCAACGGGGGCTACCAGTTTACCCATGCCGCGGGATACGAGGGGGGGATTGTCGTCAGCAACGCCATATTCCGTCTGCCCCGGAAGGCGGACTACACTTTTCTGCCCTGGTGCACCTATTCCGACCCAGAACTGGCCAGCATCGGCATGAACGAAAAGGCGGCGAAACAAGCCGGCGTCGACTACACGCTGTGGGAGGAGGCCTTCGAGAACAATGACCGAAGCCTCGCCGAGGGGGAGAAAACAGGCAAGATAAAGATGCTGCTCGACGGCCGCGAGAAGCCGATCGGCGTTCAGATTCTTGGCCCTCACGCCGGAGAACTCATCAACGAATGGGTGGCGATATTAAACGGCAAGGTAAAGCTGTCGACACTGGCCTCTGCGGTTCATCCCTACCCCACCGTCGGTGAAATCAACAAGCGGGTGGTTGGCAACTTCTTTTCTCCGAAAATATTTTCAGATAAGATCAAAAAAGGACTCAGGTTTTTCTTCAACCTGAAGGGAAGAGCCTGTCAGAACGAGAAGGGGCAATGCCCGGACAGTTGCGACGACGCCTAGTATACGGCAACCGGCCGCCATCCCTAAGGAGACCCCCATGAATGCAGCTGCAGAAAGATCATCCGGTAGTCGTTCGAAAGCGGTGATGAAAATGCTGGTGCTCCTGGCCTTTGTCGTGGGTGCCGTCATTCTGGTTCGCTTTACACCCGTCAGGGACTATCTCACAGCCGATGCTCTGCAGCAGTTTCTGGATGGGGCCGGCATATGGGCTCCCATCGTTTTTATCGGCGGTTATGCGTTGGGGGTTTGTCTGTTTCTCCCCGGAACCTTGCTGACAGGTCTCGGGGCCGCCATTTTCGGGGCCTATTGGGGGTTTGTCTATGTGTGGTTCGGCGCCATGATCGGTGCGAGCGCAGCCTTTGTCATCGGTCGCACATTAGGCCGGGATTTTGCCGCCAGTCTCATCGGGGATAAACTGAAGAAATACGACGAGGCGATCGAGCGAAACGGGTTTGCCACCGTGCTGTACCTTCGCCTGCTGTATTTCCCCTTCACCCCCATGAACTTCGGTATGGGGCTGACCCGGGTTCGCTTTTGGGATTACTTCCTCGGCACGGGATTGGGCATCCTTGTCGGAACCTTTATCTTCACTTTTTTCATCGGGACGCTAAAGGATGTATGGAGTTCCGGAGACTGGGGACAGCTCGTCTCTTTCAAGGTCTTCTTTTCAATCGGGCTGTTTGCCTTCTCCTTTTTTATCCCCACGATCATCAAACGCTTCAAGTCTGACGACGCCTGAATTAGCAGAGGTCGTCGAGGAAAAGGAGATTGCAGAGGACGACATGGAATTGGGCTCGCCGCCATTCGTATCGAAGACTCCCAGACAAACGACGCCAGCCCCGGTGAAGAGTGGCATGTGGCTGACAGGCGCACTGACCGTCATCCTGTTGTCGATGTCCTGTGCCGCGCGCATAGCCGGGGGGCCCGACCTGGACCACCTCTACAGCGCGCTTGCCGCTGAAGAGACGCCTTTCAGAAATCCGGTGGTGGTTATACCGGGTATTATCGGCTCCCGTCTGGAGAGCCGAACCGATGGTCACGTTGCGTGGGGTGATTTCGGTCTGGGCCATTTAAATCCCAACAGCCCGGACGGTGCGCGCCGTATCGCACTCCCCATGGCCGGTGGCGCGCCCTTGAGCGCGCTGATCGATGATCTTCAGCCTGCGGGGGCGCTCGATCAGGTCCGCTTTAATTTTATGGGCTATCCGTTCCAACTCAATACCTATGCACAGATACTGTCCGCCCTCGGTGTCGGAGGATACCGGGATGAGCAATGGGGGATTTCCGGCCGTGTCGACTACGGCAAGAACCATTTTACCTGCTTTCAGTTCGACTTCGACTGGCGGCGGGACATCGTAGAAAGCGCCGGTGCCCTGCATCGTTTTCTGGAAGAAAAGCGGCGTTATGTTCAAGTCGAGATCCAAAAGCGCTACGGTTTAACCGATTACCCGGTGCGTTTCGATATCGTTGCTCATTCCATGGGGGGACTGGTTGCACGGTATTATCTTCGGTACGGGGCGAGGGATTTGCCCGAAAACGGCAGTCTGCCCGCCGTTACCTGGGATGGCGCCCGCTGGGTGGACAATCTGGTCATGGTGGCCCCGCCCAACGGCGGATCACTGGAGGCCCTTCACCACCTGGTATACGGCCTCAAGCCCGCGGTTCTTCTTCCCCGGTACCGGCCGGCTGTCATCGGAACCATGCCGTCGGTCTACCAGCTGCTCCCCAGACCCCGCCATGTTCCTCTGCTGGACTCGGAAGGCGTCCCAGTCGACACCCTCTACGATAGTGCCTTGTGGATCGAAAACGGCTGGGGGTTGGCCGATCCGAAAGAGACAGACATGCTGAGTCACCTGTTGCCCTCGGAAACCAATCCCGAGCAACGACGGACGATCGCCATCGATCATCTGGAAAAATCCCTCGTTCGGGCCCGACGATTTGCGGCGGCGATGGATCAACCCGCCCGCCCGCCAGCCCACCTTCGACTACTGCTGGTGGCCGGAGATGCCGTGGATACCAAGGCTCGCTTCCAGATCAGCGCTGACGGCCGGTTGAAAACCGTTGCCTCGGGCCCAGGCGACGGCACTGTTTTACGGCGAAGCGCTCTCCTTGACGAGAGAGAAGCCGATCATGCTGGGGAGCGGCTGTCGTCACCCGTCCATTGGTCTCAAGTGCTGTTTTTGTTCTCCGACCACTTGGACCTGACCCGGGATCCGGCCTTTACGGACAATCTGCTCTATTTTCTCCTGGAGCAACCCCGCCGCGGCCCCGAGACGTGAGAGGATACTCTGCCGTGAGCGGTTGACAAGGGCAATGGAATTGGAGACACTTTGCCCGTCACCGGTACAGTAGTTGCTCACCGGCCTGCCGTCGGCGGCGGACCCTGTTTCCCCATTATTTGCATGCAGAGGAAAGACCTTATGATCACATCGGACTTCAGGATGAAGGCATGGGCATTATCTGTTTTTCTTGTGCTGTCGACGGCGGTCACCTATTCTCCGGGCCACACCGGATCCATCGCCGACGCTGACTGGGAGGTCGTTCTTGAAACGGCCAAGGGACAGACGGTGGACTGGTACCTGTGGGGCGGGTCCCCGGCCGTCAACAGCTACGTCAACGGATTCGTCGCCGGGCGGTTGAAGGAACGCTATGGGGTCACCCTTAGGCCGGTTCCGATCCAAGACATTGCGGAGGTGGTAGGCAAGCTGGTCATCGAAAAACAAGCCGGCAAAACCGATGGCGGCAACGTCGATCTTATGTGGATCAACGGAGAGAATTTCAGGACGGCAAAGCGAAACGGGTTGCTGTTCGGCCCCTTTGCCGAGCGGCTTCCCAACCAGAGCCTGGTGGATTGGAGCAACCCCTCCATCACCAATGACTTCGGAACGCCAGTCGAGGGAATGGAGTCCCCCTGGGGCAGCGCCCAGGTAGTGATGATCTATGACAGCGCAAGGATCCCCGAGCCGCCAAGATCCGTCGGCGCTTTGATTGACTGGATTCGCAGCCATCCGGGACGATTCGCCTACCCGGCACCTCCGGACTTCACCGGTTCCGTTTTCGTCCGTCATCTATTCTACCACGTGTCCGGCAGCGTCGACCGGTGGCAGATGGGGGCCACTGATGCCGAGGTCGACGCGGCCGCCGGGGCCACCTACCGTCTGCTGAGGGAGATCAAGCCCTATTTGTGGCGGGAGGGCAATACCTATCCGGAATCCCCGGTCAGGATGAACACTCTTTTTGCCGACGGTGAAATCGACTTTTCTTTTTCCTATCACCAGGCCGAGGCGTCCCGGAATATCCTTGACGGCCTTTTCCCCGACACGGTCAGAACCTACGTGTTTGACGAAGGAACGATCGCCAATACCCACTTCGTAGCCATCCCTTTTAATGCCGGCGACAAGGCCGGGGCCATGGTGGTCGCTAATTTTCTTCTCTCCCCCGAGGCTCAGCTGGAAAAGGCGGACCCCGAGGTCTGGGGCGATTTTCCGGCCATCGATTCGAGGCGAGTCGATGTCGACTGGCAGAATCGCTTCAAGGCCCTGCCACGGGGTATCGCGACCCTTTCGGACCGTGAGCTTCAGAGCCGTCAGCTGCCGGAACCTCCGAGCGATATTCTGATTCGCCTGGAAAAAGGGTGGGAAACCCACGTGCTGAAGGGGCGGTAATGGCCGATAACGCCGAATGGACTGCAGACGCCAGAACCCGAGAAGGGCCTGGCCGGCTTCGGCTGGCGATGCTGCTGGTCCCCGCCCTCGCGGTGACACTGATTCTTTTCGGTGGCGGGCTTTTCCTGGGGAGTCTTCAAGCCTTGGGGCATCTGCCGGCAGCCGGGCTGGACCGGCTGACCTGGTCGCATTTCCAACGCGTGGTCGCCGACCCGGATTTTTTCAGGAGCATGGGCCTCACCCTGTACATTTCCATGACCTCGACCCTGGTAGCGGCCGCAGTCAGTGTGGCGGTTGCCATTGCCCTCACCCGCCTTGCCGACATCAGCCGGTTGGTTCATTTCGTGCTTCAGATTCCCCTTACCGTCCCCCATCTGGTGGTCGCCGTGTCCATGGTGTTTCTTCTCTCCCCTGCGGGTATCATCTCCCGCCTCGCGGCTGCAGTGAGCATCGTCGACTCCCCGGCCGATTTCCCTTTGCTGGTGAACGACCGGTGGTCGGTGGGGATCATTCTGGCCTACGTCTGGAAGGAGATCCCCTTCATCACCCTGATGGTGCTCTCGGTCCTGAAACAATCGGGAACCGAGCTGAGCGATGTGGGGCGAACCCTAAAGGCCGGCCCGTGGCAGCGATTCCGTTATATTACCCTGCCGACCATATTCCCCAGCCTGGGGGCCGCCTGCCTGATTGTCTTTGCCTTTACCTTCGGCGCCTTCGAGGTGCCGTACCTGATGGGGCAGACTTATCCCATGACGCTTCCGGTGTGGGCGTATAAAAACTACAGCGACATCGATCTCATGGCCCGTCCGGAAGGGATTGCCATCGGTTTGGTCATTGCCGGAGTGGTGGCCTCCGCCGTTTTAGGGTCGCAGATCCTGACCCAGTTCGCCAGAAGACGGGGGGTGGTGATATGAAGCGGCGGCTGTCGTGGGGACTGGCCGCCGGAATCCTTTTCGGTGTGGCTATTCCCTTCGTCCCTCTGTTGCTGTGGTCATTCAGCGATCGATGGTTTTTCCCCGGTCTCCGGCCCCAAGCGTGGGGACTTCGGGCATGGACCTACGTCTTCTCCACCGCCGGGGAGCAGATTGTCTCAGGGTTTTTACACAGCCTTTCCCTTGCAGGGACAACCGCAGTCGTGTCGCTCTTGATCGGCGTTCCAGCGGGAAGAGCCCTTGGACTCTACGACTTCCGGGGAAAAGACATCATATCGGTGCTGCTCACCCTTCCCGTTATCGTGCCGCCCCTGTGCGTGGCCATGGGGCTCCACTTGTGGTTTATTCACTTGGGACTGGCCGAGTCCTTCGCCGGGGTGGTGCTGGTTCATCTGACCTTCTGTCTGCCCTATGCGGTTTTTGTGATGTGGGGGGTGTTCTCCAATTACAACCCTGATTTCGAAGACCAGGCCAGATCCCTCGGGGCCTCGGCAACGGCGGTGGTGTTCAGGGTGATGTTGCCCATGGTCCTGCCCGGGATAGTGGTGGCGGGGCTGTTTTCGTTTCTGTTGTCCTGGGCCCAGTATCTGAGCACCCTGATCATCGGTGGCGGCCGCCTCTTGACCCTGCCCGTGATTCTTTTTTCCCTGATGGGCAGTGGAGATCGTCCCGTGGCCGCCGCCGTGAGCCTGGTCTTTGTCTTGCCTGCTTTCGTGGTGTTGCTCTTCAGCGCCCGTTATTTGGGGCGCCACGGCCTGGAAGGGATGCACTGATGGGACGGCTGACCCTCGAGCGACTGACCCTGCAATACGGCCCCTACACCGTCGTCAGGCAATTCAGCCTGTCCGTCGAGGACGGTGAGATGGTATCCCTGCTCGGCCCCAGCGGCGCCGGGAAGACCACGATTCTAAAAGCGGTGGCCGGTCTGATTCGACCCCAATCGGGACGGATCCTGATCGATGGCCGGCCGGTCGATGACCTGCCCCCCGAGAAGCGCGATGCGGTGTTGGTGTTTCAAAAGCCCCTGCTGTTTCCCTTCATGAACGTGGCCCACAACATCGGCTTCGGACTTCGAATGCGGGGGGAGACGGGCCCCGATGCCAGGCGCCGGATCGGGGAGATCATGGAGATGACGGACCTCTCCGGCCTTGAGAAGCGCAAGGTCCACGAGCTTTCGGGGGGGCAGCAGCAGCGGGTGGCGTTGGGTCGGGCCCTGGTGTTGCGGCCGGCTGTTCTTCTGTTGGACGAACCCCTGAGCAACCTGGACGCCAATCTCCGGCAGCAGATGCGGGAGCTGATCCAGAACATCCAGGCCGACACCGGGTTGACCACCCTGTTCGTCACCCACGACCAGTCCGAGGCCCTCATGATGAGCCATCGGGTCAGCCTCTTGTTGAACGGCACCCTGCGCCAGGTGGGTCGTCCGCAAGAGCTTTTCCATCAACCCGCGGATCCTGATGTGGCCCGTTTTTTCGGCGGGGATAACTTCATGACCGGCCGCATCCGAGACGACGTTTTTATTTCCGACTTCGGACGCTTTCCCACTGACGGTATCCAGGGCAACGGCCACCTGAGAGATGCCACCATCCGGCCCGAGGACATTCGCATCCTTCCTTCTGGGGGGGGGGACGGCGATATCGAGGGAGAAGTGACCCGCACCAGCTTCGAGGGGACGGCCACCAGGGTCTGGGTGAACTGCCGGGCCGGGTGCCTGGTGGTATTGACGGGGGACGGCGGGTTCCATAAGGGGCAGCGGGTGATGCTGACCCTGCCCCCGGAAAAAATCCGCATCTTTCCGACATCAGCCGGCGACGGGTCCTCGCGGTCTTCCGAGGACTCCCGATGACCCGCCAAGCCCAGAACCCCATGGCCGACTACCGGAAGCAAGTGGAGAGGTATCTGGCCGATACCGACTGGTCGGGGGTTTCTGCCATGGCAGGCCGGCGGTTCCGGGTCGAGCCCCTGGCCGGAGGCGAATACAACCTCAACTATCGCCTGGTCTCTTCGGATGCGGTCCTCGTGTTCCGTGTGAATATCGGCACCCAGATCAACCGTGACGATCAGGTGGCTTACGAATACAACGCCCTGAAGCTTCTTCACACCAGCGGCGTCACCCCGGTTGGCTATTTCGTGGACGACTCCAGGCGACGGATCGACCGGGGGGTGCTGATCATGGAATATCTTCCAGGCCGCCCTCTCGACTACACCGCCGATCTCGACGACGCTGCCCGGCTCTTCGCCCAGATCCACCGGGTGCCGGTGCCGGAGGCCGACAATCATCTCATCCGGGAGGAGATGCCCCTCAGCCTGATCTACGACGAGTGCGCCGGATTGCTTCACCGGTATTTCGACTCCGAGCTTGCCGATCCGGAAATCCGAGGGTTCCTTCAAGAGGTGAAGGCTTGGGCAGGCGAGGGTCGCCAGCAGGAGCGGTATTTCCAGGCCGACCCACGGCCCTGCATCGTCAACACCGAGGTCAACGCCGGCAACTTCATCGTCAACCCCGATCGGCGCTCCATTCATCTCGTGGACTGGGAGATGCCCCGATGGGGCGATCCGTCCTCGGATCTCTGCCATTTCTGCTCACCGTTGACCACCCTTTGGAAAACCGACTTTCGGATGAACCCCTCGGAGAAGACCCGGTTTCTGAAACGGTATGCCGACCATGTCGGCGATGCCCATCTGAAGGACACCCTTTTCGATCGGGTCCGGTTAAAAGATCCCTTCGTCTATCTTCGAGGGATCTCATGGTCGGCCATGGGCTGGGTGGCCTACCAGACGGACTACGGCGGGATCCGAAATCCGGAGACCTGGCACACCCTCAATACTTACATGGACATCGATTTCATCCGGTCCCTATTTTCCCCGTTCATGTCCGGATGATGGCGGCACCCATCGGCCAAAGGAGCTCTGTCATGGGACTTGGAGATCGCCTGATCGTCTTCACCCGCTTCCCGGCCCCGGGGCGGAGCAAGACCCGACTGATTCCAGCCCTGGGTGAATCGGGGGCAGCCGATCTCCACCGACAGATGACCGAACACTTCATGAAAAAAGCATTCCACCTGGCCACGCAGCGGCCCGTCGAGCTTGAAGTGCGTTTTGACGGGGGGAGCCCGGACCAGGTCTCCCGATGGCTGGGAGGTGGGTGCACCTACAGGCCCCAGGAACAGGGAGATATCGGCCACCGGATGCGGCGCGCCTTAAAGGCCGCCCACAAGGAAGGGGCAATAAGGGCCGTCCTCGTCGGTTGTGACATTCCCGGCATCGGCACCGAGCTGCTGTCAGAGGCTTTCGATCGCTTGATCCCCCATGATGTTGTCTTGGGACCCGCCGCCGACGGCGGCTATTATCTCATCGGCACCCGCCGCGATCGCTTCGACGCATTGGCGCCGGCCCTCTTCCAGGGTATTCCCTGGGGCACGGAAACGGTTTACGCGGATACCCTGTCGGCGATCGGGTCCGAGGCCTCGGTGTTCAGCCTTGCCACCCTGCGGGATGTGGATCGCCCGGAGGATCTCTTCGTCTGGGAGGCCCACCGGTCATGAGGCCATCCGGGAACACCAGGGACGTCATCTCCGTCATCATTCCCACCTTGAACGAGGCCGCCAATATCGCCTCGACGATTCGAAGCGCACGGTCAGGGGAGAGGGTTGAGGTGATCGTGGCCGACGGCGGCAGCACCGATGCCACCGCCGCCATCGTTCGGGATCTGGGCATTCGCCTGGTGGAGAGCCCCCCGGGACGGGCGCTTCAAATGAATGCCGGCGCCCGGCGGGCTGGAGGGAGCATCCTTCTATTTCTCCACGCCGATACCCGGCTTCCCGAAGGGTATGCGCGCTCCGTGCGCCGGACCCTCCGCCTGCCCTTCGTGTCGGCCGGGGCCTTTTCTCTTTTCATCGATGCCCGGCGGGCGTCGATGCGGTTTGTCGTTTATTGGGCCAATTGGCGGTCCAGAGTTCTCGGCACCCCATATGGGGATCAGGCCATCTTCCTGTCCGCCGAAACGTTTCGCGACATCGGCGGCTATCCGGAGATGCCGATCATGGAGGATTTCGAGCTGATTCGACGCCTGTCCCGAATGGGGAAGGTGGTGACGGTTCCCCAGGGGGTCACGACGTCGGCCCGCCGCTGGGTCAACCTGGGGGTATTGCGAACGACGTTACTCAATCAGCTGATCGTGGTTAGCTACCTCCTCGGGGCCTCCCCCCGGCGCCTGGCCCGGTGGTACCGACGGGGACGAGGGGTAACGACGGAGAGTTACTAGCGGTCGCTTGAGATCCAACGACCACAGAAATACTGCTGATACCTGTAACTGAAGCCGAATCCACTCATGAGATCGGGGGGGGTCCTCCATGATGATCCGAAAGGCAGCCCGAGCCGACCTGGATATTGTCATTTCCTGGATACCGGATTCCCGGGCCTGCCAATGGTGGGCCGGTCCCGGTGTTCGGTTTCCGATGACCGTAGGCTCCCTTGCCGAAGATATCGATTTCTCGAAGCACCCTTGCTTTTGCGGCGTCGACGGCGAGGGGATTTTCGGATTCGGTCAGTTGGTCTCGTCATCGGATACCCGCCTCCATATGACCCGGATCATCATCCGACCGAATCGCCGTCAATCCGGAGACGGGTTCCGGTTCTGCCGCGCCCTGATCCGAATCGCCGGTGGCATGGCGGCAAGCGAGCTGACTCTGAATGTCTACCGGAGCCACCAGGCCGCAGTGAGGCTATATAAGGCGCTGGGGTTCCGGGAAACCGATGTGCATCCGGACGCGGATGTCTGCCGCATGGTGTTGGCTCCGACGCGATCTGACCCCGATTCAGATCCGTGAATCATCTGACATTGCCCGCCACGGAGCCCTCGTGCTATCCTTTGCCTTCGCTCCGGGGGTAGGCGGATCGATCGGTCCCGCTCAGGCAGCCGCTATTGCCAGCCATCGTCTTTGTCCTAACGGTTGTCTACAGAGGCTTTGTAATCGATGACCGGAGATTCGAGGTCACCCCATTGACGCGTTAGGAAGGATCGATGACCGACATCCTCACCAATACGGTCGGAATGGAACTGGCTCTGGTGCCGGCGGGCACTTTTTTAATGGGGGGGGATCCGGTTGCGGAGCAGGCCGATGAAAACGAGGCACCGAGGCATGATGTCACTTTCGATGCGCCCTTCTACATGGGGGTCGTCACCGTCACCCAGTCCCAGTGGCAGAGCGTCATGGGAAACAACCCCAGCCGGTTTATCGGCCCGGACCGTCCCGTGGAGAGCGTTTCCCATGAGGAGGCCTTATCGTTCGTTCGGCGTCTGAACCGCGCCGAGGGAACGAACGCCTATCGGCTTCCCACGGAGGCGCAATGGGAGTACGCCGCCCGTGCGGGGTCGACAGGGGCCTACTGCTTCGGTTCGGAGACCGACAAGCTGATCGACTATGCCTGGTATCAGGTCAACAGCGGCGGCACTACTCAACCAGTTGGCCGGCTGGTCCCCAATGACTGGGGGCTGTTTGACATGCACGGCAATGTGCACGAGTGGTGCGCCGACTGGTTTGACCGCAACTATTACGCCGACAGCCCTTCCCTGTCGCCGTCGGGTCCGAAGACCGGGGTTGCCCGGTGTCTTCGGGGGGGAGACTGGGGGTCTGAAAATTGGTACTGCCGGAGCGCCATCCGCAGCTTGAGTTCGCCCCAGCGCCAAAGCCCGAGGGTGGGATTCCGGGTGGTAAAACGAATCGATGCCGGTAGACCGGCCGCAAAAAGGCCCCCCCTGTTGTCGGCCCTCTTCCCGAAACGGTCCTCCGGCCTCGGCTGAAAACGGGGCGCCAGAAACCAAAGAATAGCCATGCCGTCGCTTGTCGCCGCCTATCAAGAGACGAGCGTCATAGAACCGTATCGGCCGCACTTGACGGAGACCAGGCAGCCATGCAGAGATACGAGATATTCATCAGTCACAGCGCCAAAGAGGACGACGCAAAAGCGGTCCTGGACGCCCTCTATCGGCGATTGAAGACAGCGCGTTTCGACGTCCTCCTGGACCGGGAGCGTCTGACCCCGGGGAGAGAGTGGCGGCTTGAGCTCTTCACCTGGCTCAAACGGTGCCACGGGTCGGTGATCCTCTTGTCGGCGGATGCGGTCGAGTCCTCCTGGGTGCTCCAGGAGGCGACCATCCTGACTTGGCGCCGGCAATACGAGAAGGGATTTGTCATCATTCCCGTTTATTTGCCGCCGGTCACACCGTCAGCCCTTGAGTCGGGATGGTTTTCCGCCCTGGATATCCGCCGCCTACAGGGGGTGGTTGGAAGCCTGGTGGACGGTGTCGACGGTATTGTCGAAACGGTGGCGGCGAGGCTCCAGGAAGCACTCCCGGCCCTCAAGGCAGCGGGTACGCGCCTGGAGGTCTCTTCTGCTCATGCAGTACCGACGGCCTCTTCACCGGCAGCCGATCAGGTGGCGGCAGTCTGCTATCGGCGAATAGACCGAGAGGTGATGTTCCTGCTGGTTCGCGCCAGTTCGCGAAAGCGCTGGGTGCTCCCAAAAGGTCGCGCCCGCAGGAATGAACCCCTGTGGTTGACGGCTCAGATGGAGGCCCGCCAGGAGGCCGGTGTCGCCGGCCATGTTCACAATGATGCCCCTCTTCGGTTTCGACTGTGGCCGAAGGAACGTCAGAGCGATCGAGTGGAGGCGTTTCTGATCGACGTCCTCAATGAATTCCAGGCGGATCAGGATTTCAGGGAGCCGACCTGGTGCACCTTAGAGGATGCGATCGGTATGCTTCGCATCGGAAGGGAGGCGGGGCGGCATCTGAGGAATGCCGAGGCGTTGGAGGGTGTCTTGACGGTGGCGCATCGACACTTGGCCCGACAATCATCGACTGGGTTTAACGGGGAGACGACCGGATGACGACAGCACAACCAGCAGGCAGCTCAACTGCCAAGGGTCCCGAAGCAACGGTTGCCGTTCTGGCTACGGGCGGCACTATCGCCGGGGCGGCCGATGCCCCGGCCCAGGCAGGCTACACGTCGGGCCGGGTGACCATCGACGCCATGATCGGTGCGGTGCCGGGTATTGCCGGTATCGCCCGTCTCCAGTGGGAGCAGATCGCCAATGTGGGCTCCCAGGACATGACCTTTGCCATCATGCTCCGTCTGTCCGCCCGGATCAATGAACTGCTGGCCTCAGATGAGGTCAGCGGGGTGGTGGTCACCCATGGGACGGACACCATGGAGGAAACCGCCTTTTTTCTGAACCTGACCGTCAAGAGCCGAAAGCCGGTGATTCTGACCGGCGCCATGCGGCCCTCCACCGCCATCAGCGCCGATGGTCCCCTGAACCTCTACAATGCGGTCGCCGTTGCCGCCGATCCCTCGGCGGCGGACCGGGGGGTTCTGGTGGTGATGAACGACCGGATTCACGGGGCCCACTCCTTGACCAAGACCAACACCACATCGGTGGAGACCTTTCTCTCGCCTATTACCGGTCTTATCGGAAGGGTCAACTATGGAAAGGCGACTTATTTCAGAAGGCCTTTCCGGAATCACACCTACGGTAGCCCGTTCTCCGTCGATGGGGTGAACGCTTTGCCCCGAGTGGACATCCTTTACGCCTGCGCGGATATGCCGGCCGATCTGATCGACTGCTCCGCGGCCAGGGGCGCCAAGGGCATCGTTATCGCAGGTGATGGGAACGGCAACATGAACGCCGCCACCCTCGCTGCCGCCGCCGCTGCCGCTGTCCGGGGCATCGTCATCGTCCGAAGCTCCCGGGTGCCTACGGGCACGGTGGGCAGAAACGTGGAGGTGGACGACGACGATTTGGGCTTTATCGCCTCCGACGAACTGAATCCGGCCAAGGCGAGAATCCTGCTCATGCTGGCGCTTCTGAAAGATAGAAGCCTGGAGGAGATCCAGGGGCTGTTCTATGCTCACTAAAGGAGGCCCATTGTCTTGCAGCGGCAGCCCTCCCCCCCCCACACCCCCCCCCACACCCCCTTTCCCCCCCGTTTTCATTTCCCCATCCGGGGATTGAATGTTATCAGCCATGGTGGGTTCGACCACCCCCTGCCTCTCCCTCCCCCCACACACGCTCGATGTCTCCATCCGAGCGTCATCATCTCGACCGGGGGTTTTCATCACCCTCTGTCGCATGCCAGACCATGCGGATGAGCCATTGAAAAGTCTCTTTATCGAATGGTTGGCTCCTCTTCCCTTCACAATGGGGCCTCGGTCAGATGATCAAATCATAATGTTCGAGTAATCTTGCAGTAATCGTTTTATATTAGGCTATGGGGCAACGAAGCCGTGTGAGGTTTCACTCGGCGTTTGCTTCAATTCAAGTCTTAAGGAGGCGCGTATGAATTCATCGATGGCAGTAGAAACGGTTACTGCAACGAATCAATGGTTTCGATCGATGGTAATGGTTTTAATCCCTTTGCTACTCATTTCTATAGGTCCTAACGTGCCCGGTGTGTGGGCACAGGAGGCGTTGGACGATGCCAGGATAATCGTCGAGACCAACTTCACGGACGGTGATGCAGGTATTCAGGTTTTCCTCGATGGGGAAGGATGGAAAACCATGAGTGTCAAAGGGCCAAACGGTAAAAAAGTGTTCGATATCAAGGCCAAAGGGGATCTAAAAAAAGAGTTGGGTCTCACCGAGCTTTTTTGGGAAAGCGAGGAACCCAATTTTTCGGAAATGACCCTTGCGGACATTTTAGAGCTGTTTCCGGAGGGTGACTACGAATTCAAGGGAAAATCGGTGGAGGGTGACAAACTCACAGGGTCGGCAACCCTTTCACACGAATTGCCTTGTGGGCCCGACAACCTGTCGCCGGCAGAAGAGACGGTCAGTCCCAGCGGCGTCGACATCACCTGGGATTCTGTGGTTACCGCGCTGAACGACACCGGCGACGCCTGTTCGGCAGATCCCATCACGATTGAAACCTATGAGGTCATCGTCGAGGATGTGGCCACCGGGAACCGGTTGGACATCTTCCTCCCCGCCGGGGTCAACATGGTGGAGGTGCCGAACGAATTCATCGAAAATGGGAAGACGTACAAATACGAAGTCTTGGCCATTGCGGACAACGGAAATCAGACCATTTCGGAGACCTATTTCTGTACCGGGACTCCCGGGGCTTCCTGCACCGAGCCCGCCAATTGACAGGGGTAAAATCGCCCTGAAATGGTTGCCTTTCATTTCGCTGCCCTTCGATACTTCAAAGAAATAGGAAGGAGTCCACTCTCTCGCGAAAGGGGGGTGCCTTGAATTCATGGCATCCCCCTTTCGCGGCAAAATCCGCTTGATTCCGACATTTTTCCAGAATGGCGATATTCAGTCAAAGTTTCATTTTATTCCTCCACTCATAGTTGTAGTTCATATTGTACAAAATGTTGGCCAAAAAATTTTTGCCGATTTTTCAAGCTACATGCCCTACCATTCTACGATCTTGTTGAAATTGATCACGTGAACCGCATTGGCGTTGTTGGCAAACCCAACGTCGGGCAGCTTGTCGTCTCCCTTGGCGATAAAGATGGTGTCGGGCTTTCCAGGGCCCATGGAAAATCCGTTATAAACAACAAAAAATCTCGGTTTTCTGCCCAGTTTATCAAGCAGTTGCTGCTTTTGGTCGGACCTGATTTTCCTTGACATTTCATCCGGTTCAAGGGATTTTCGAATATCGATCTCCCACATCGACGCCTCTTCCCGAGTGTTTCCATCCTCTACCAGATACTGAAACGCCTTGATTACGTACAGCTCGAGTCTGCCGACATCGTTTTTTATGCCGCGGGCCAAGCGCTCCCGGTGAACGGGCTTGATGAAGCAGCGCTTCAGCCAGTCCTGAAGCCGCTCCATCTTGATCCCGATGATCTTCACAACATCGGTTGTGGTGTATTCTTCCATAATCAAATGGGTCCTCCATAGATAAATAGGATGGCTAATCCAATACAGTTATAAATGTGTCAAAAATTATTTTTGACTATTTGTTGTGATTGACGATGAGCATGAGGTGGTTTGCAGAATCTCTCATTGTCATATCCGACCCAAAAGTCGGGTTATTGGAATATTCCGGACTTGGCATTCGGTTTTTTAGAAGATGAGCGGGGGAATGTCACAGTGTGTGCCTATTCAAATTATTCAGTGTTTCGGATGTGTTAACCAGTACCGATGGAACGGACCGAAAGGATAGTGCACTTGAATGTGGGCAGTTATGCCATGAGACCGGTGCAGTCACATGTGAAAGGCCGCAACCGCCGAATCTAATGAATTGCGTAGGGTCGGCTGGAAATAAGGGGATGTCAATATCCGCGAATTAATTCCCCAATAACTATAACCGAGAATAAATTCTCACTACTCAGTAGTTCGACGGCCTATGAATCCAATGGAACGAAACTCTACGAAGGTGTGTAGCCGATGAATGGAGATCAATCGATCGTGCGCGAACGATTGGTGCGTGTGCTCACCGTATTTGGGCGAAACTTCATTGTGTCCTTATTATCCGTGCTCATTGCGCTCCCGGTGTTATTTTATCTCGGTGGATCTCCGCAATTAGCAGGGGAGCAAATGTTCAACAGTTCGAGCGCCGTGTTCTCAGATGAGATGATGCTTGGAGTACGAATCGGTAGCGTTGCTCTAACTATTACGTTCTTTTTTTGTATAGGCCGCTTTGGTATTCCTCTCTATACGAAGGCGTTTGGAACTAATCCGGGAATCCTGCGTCTTGCAGTAGTTGTGATTAGTCCGCTCATTATTATTGCCGCAACCACTATTATTTTTTCTTTCCTGCTCCTCGGAATTCAAGGCGATAACTTCGCTCAAGCACTATATGAATACACCGCAGTTACAATATGGCCGTTTGCGTTTCTTCCAACGATCATGGGACTGTTGAATGGATTCCGGCAGCCAATCCCCGGTGCCGCACAGTTACCTAAAGAAGTTGAGAACGCTTTCAAGTCAGTTGAGAGTGGCTTGGAGAAATTGCCTACGTTAATTGATCGAGCGGCTGGAATTCTCGATCCTGCAATGAAAGGCAACTACGTAACAGCTGTTTTTTCCGCTATGTCTGTTTCCTCCTTAGCGACTGCGGGTATTTCAGATAATCCAGTTACGTTTGCTCTGTTGTTCGTTATGCCAGTAGCGATAGCAGCGGGGAGTTGCATTTCCTACCTTCTGCTAGGTGAATTGAAGACGATCATTACAGGCATCGGTTCGCCTTCTCGATTGCAAAGATCAAAGTTTGGAATGTTTGCCGCGCTGCTCCTACCTGGTCTTGCGCTGGCGTCTTCATTGTGCATAGCCATAATTTCCTATTTCGTTGACATCGTTTACACCGATTCGGCTATATCACTTTCTGATTTGCTACGCGGACTCGCCGAGGATCCTAAACAAGGCTTGGCGTACGCAATCGTTCTGCTCATTCCTTTGTATTGGATAGTTTATTACCTATGCCGATGGAAAGAGAGCGTGGCAGCAGTCGAACAAGTCGTTGCAGCCGACTCCCAGGCCGCCACGCGCCCTGGCAGCGGCTGAACTCTAACGTTAGGTGTAAAAATAGGAATTGATTGAATGGCCTTTTCAGAACTCGAAAAGAAACGAATCGATAAGATAGTGGGGACATTCTGCAACAATCGTGTTCCTGCGAGGGTTAGGGATCAGTTGAAAGTTGGTTTTCGAATAGAAGGCCAAAATATATTTCTATTTGAAAGCAGGCCACGTTGGGATGACCCGAGTGAATGGATGGACCATGATTTTGCCAAACTAACTTACGTGAAAAATCGTAGTGCCTGGAAGTTGTATTGGATGCGGGCGAGCGGGAAGTGGAACCTATATAAGCCACATGGCGAAGACAACGATATTGGGAAACTTATTAATACCATAGACAAAGACAGTAATGGTTGTTTTTTTGGATAGGTTTGCACCTAACATATCATTCAAGAGGGATTGGGCAAAAAGCGCACCCAACCCCTTAACTCAATCGTTGGCGCAGAAAGCCAATTTGTCGCCATCCTCGGTTATCGAATTGGGGTGCCCCGGTCAGGTCCTTGGTGCTCAGGTATACGCATAAGAGACAGGCGGCTGCCACCAAGACGGAGGACTGTTGTTCTAACGTAAAACCTAAAGTTTGGACCAATGGCTTTCTGCTAATCCGCCAAGGGTTGAGGCACAATACCGGATTATGGCCAAAGGAGACAAATAATGTCGGTTAAATCACAGTTAAGGAAACGCATCCGGACGGCGTCGATCCTGCTCCTGATAGTCTTCGCGGTACTCGCCGGGTGCGGGACGATCCGAATATATTACGCAAGCCTGGAAATGCATGACGAAGACAATCCAGCTCGAAACTCACGCCCCCTAAAGGACCGGTACGCGATCGAGATCGCACAACGGTTCGGCCTCATGGCATTGTTTTCAACTGTCGCCTATCGGAACGACTTGGACGACTTAAGAGAAAGTCACGGTATCGAGTCAGACTGTAATTACAAGGACAACTGGAGCTTCGGAATGCCCCAGGTGGAGGGAAATGGGCGTTGGATGCGTTTGCAATCGATACCTGCCACTTCCGTACTTGACACTTCGGTCGGCTGTCTGGATGACCGGAATAGAGGTTTGTTCTACGAGACTTACGTCTACCGAAGCGGCGATGGAATGTTCGAAGAAGCGGTAATCGCTTATCGAGGAACTGAGAACGAAAGGGGGCAATTGCTATCTGACTGGTCGGCGAACCTGTCGGCGTTTTTGGGTTTTGAGCCCGTGCAGTACGAGATAGCTCGACAGAATCTCCCCAAGATAATCGACACGCTGAAACGCTTGAATCGAGGCAAACATGGAGCGCGCGAGGCTCAAATATTTGTAACCGGCCACTCTCTTGGTGGTGGTTTGGCGCAACAAGCAGGATATCTGTCGCCCGACGTACTGGAGGTGTTTACATTCAATACCTCTCCGGTAACGAACTGGACTTCCTTGCGACTGGACCACCAAATTGCGAACAATTACCCAGTCATATTCCGCCTCTACCACATCGGAGAGGCGCTAGATCGAGTGCGCACCTTTACGACAGCAATAACACGTAGCAGGTTCGGACGCTACGACATCGGCGTACAAATCGAGCCCAAATCTAGGTTTTATGGACACGCCGTTCAGATATTTACATGCGAATTCGCCAACAGACTTGTTGGCAATGGAGACAGAGTGGCGGACCACCACTACCCGGACTCGTACGCGCGGATGAACGTACTCCGCGACACACGTATCTGCCCCGACGGTGAGACCGAGGAAAAGGGGCCAGGCTCAGTTAATGCGCCAACAAGGTAAATTCAGCCGACCGCAAAAGCGTGCGTTCAACTCACAGCTTGATTCATGATTCAGTGCAAGCGCACTTTTGCGTCGGTTGATTCTCCACGGTTAGGTTTCAAGAGTAGGGAGGTAGAAGAGTACATTATGCTTCATCAGGATAGGAAGAATTTGTTGATACACACATAGGGTCAAGGGTAAAGGGGGCGTTATGATCACCCGTAATCTTGGCAAATCAGATATTTCAGTATCAACCATTGGACTTGGCTGCATGGGGCTATCCGAGTTTTACGGGCCGCCTGCGCACGAGGCGGAGGCCATCAGTCTGCTCCACCAAGCGGTGGATCTTGGCGTTACTCATTTTGATACCGCGGAAATTTACGGCCAAGGGCGCAATGAGCAATTACTGGGTAAGGTTTTTGCCGGGCGTTGGGACCAGATTGTGCTGGCCACCAAGTTCGGTCCCCAACGGGATCCGGCCACAGGCGCCTTTGTGGGGGTGGACGGCTCTCCGGCAAATGTCCGGAGATCTTGCGAAAAGAGTCTTCAGCGTTTGGGTACGGAGAGGATTGATCTGTACTATCTCCATCGTGTTGATCCAGCCACCCCGATCGAGGATACGGTGGGCGAGATGGCGAAGCTGGTTCAAGAAGGCAAGATCGGGGCTGTTGGGTTGTCGGAGGCTTCGGCCGAGACGATTAAACGGGCGAATTGTGTTCATCCAATTGCCGCTCTCCAGACCGAGTACTCGATTTTTAGCCGGGATATTGAGCAGGACATACTCCCCACCTGTGTGGAGCTTGGCATTAGCTTGGTAGCCTACTCGCCCTTGGGCAGGGGAATGCTGACCGGCCGTTACGCCTCGACCAGCGATCGGCCCACTAGCGAGACGGATTTCCGTGCCGAGATGCAGCCTCGATTTCAGCCGGGGAATATCGAGTCGAACCTCAAGCTGGTGGAGGGGATCAAGGAAATTGCCGCCCGAAGGGGATGCGTGGCAGCGCAGGTTGCTTTGGCCTGGGTGTTGTGCCAGGGGGATCATATTGTGGCCATTCCCGGCACCACCAAGCTCGCCAATCTTGAGACCAACCTGGAGGCGCTTAAATGCCGCCTTACAGAAGAAGACCGAGTTACGCTCAATAAGTTGGCAGATCAAGTGCTAGGGGATCGATACTCGCCCGAAGGGATGTCGGCGGTCAACCAATAACATTTCCGGGACGTGACCCTCAAGTCTGGAGATAACGGCTGTTCACCAAGTCGCTGAGGCGGACGCTCAACCGCTGCGCGGTTGGCGCCGCTTAGCTTCTGTCGGTGAAACCCTGGCGATTGGAAAGACAACAAACATGAGAGTATTATTGACATTCGCACTCGTAAGTTTCGTAACCGCTGGCTGTACGAGCTTTCGGACTGCATCCGACAACATGGCATCGAACCCGATGATAGAGCCAGCCTTTAAGGTTATCTTGGCGTCCGAAGTCAAGTGGGAGAAACTCAATCCCGCTCGCGGTGACAAAAGCCCGAAGGCTGGTACGCTTTGGGGCGATCGTAAGGGCTCTGTACCGACAGGATTTCTTGTTAAGTTTGTGGACGGCTTTTCGTCGCCACCTCATATTCACAACGTTTCTTACCGCGGCGTGGTCATTAGCGGCCTCATTCACAATGATGATCCTAATGCCGCTGATATGTGGATGCCGACGGGTTCTTTCTGGACGCAGCCAAAAGGAGACGTGCACATTACCGCTGCTAAGGGTAGTACCAATGTGGCGTACATAGAGATTGAGAAGGGACCTTATCTCGTCCTTCCTATAGAAAAGGCGTTTGATAGTGAAGAACGACCAGTTAACGTGGATGCATCGAACATTGTTTGGCTTGACGTGTCGAACATCACCTGGGGCGGTCAGCCCGGAAAGCCAGTCTCTGCCAATGAACCAAAGGTAGCCTTTCTTTGGGGCATCCCACAGGACAAACAGTTGAACGGGACACTTGTTAAGCTACCAGCCGGGTTTACTGGAAAGATAAATAGCCACGGCTCAACATTCCGCGCTGTAGTAATCAAAGGTCAACTACAGTACCAAGTGAGTAAAACAGACGTTAAGACCTTGGAGCCGGGTAGTTATTTCAGCTCGAAGGGAGAGTCGGTGCATCAAGTTACGTCTGAAGCGGAAGAGGACTGCATCATCTACGTTCGCTCAGCAGGCAAGTTCAACGTTACTCCAAATTAAAGGAGGTGACCCCCCTTTTATCACGCAGAGAGTGCTCTATGGCACTACTATCCCGAATATGTCATGAACATTTTTTCTAAATGTCAAAATGATATATGTTCTCTAATTTTTAGCGCCTGTTTCGGTAGCAGAGCCCCGGGAGCCGTTTGTCCCCCGGCGGAATGGCAAAACCCCCAAAAATAGTCCCCCTGGGGGCGCGTCGGAGGCTTCCCTATGCGGCGTGATCAAGGGCTTGCAGTACCAACGGTCGGCGGCGCCCTTGAATGCCTGGCCGATGAACGCCGCCAACAGGTGACATATGCAGGATAGCACATAACAAGGTTATCGACGACGTGCCTTCGGCGCCGGATGTAGCAAAGCTGCGCCGGTTATAACGGCGAATGGACAGTGGAGGGGTTATGTTTGATTATCCATATCTTGTCGAGTTGCTTTCACCGAAAAGATCAACCGACAATGACAATCAAATTGAGGGTTTCCTGGATAAATTTGCTGAACGGTTTCGAAAGGTTATTAATGCCGGGTGCGGAATATCCATACCGGACAATCCCATGGGACAGCCAAGGCTATCCGCTCTGGAAAGCATCGATCTTAAACGCCTTTCAGTTGATCCAGAAAAGATTGTAATGAATTTGAATACTTTCCATAAAAAAGACGAGCTCGATGGGTTGCTACAAAAAGCCGCTAATGCAAAATTAAAATACATTCTCGTTGTCAGAGGGGACGGCGGACCTTTGTTGCCGAAGCTCGATCCCAAAAAAATCGGCGGCAAACTGAACGTAGCCACCTCTATTGATTTGATTCGATACATCAACACGGAATACCCCGGTCAATTCATTACAGGTGCAGCCTTCAATCCTTATAATCCGATGCCATTTGAGTTAAATCGAGTGAAGCAAAAGATTGACGCCGGCGCAAAGTATGTGGTTACCCAACCGATCCTTGGAAAAGACGAAAACGTCCATAAGCTTAAAGGGTTTAATATTGCTGTTGTCGTTGAAGCCTGGATGTCGACTAACATCGATCTTCTGTACAAAAGCGTCGGTAAAGAGAAGGATGAAAAGGCAGAAAAATACGACCCCATCAAAAATCTACAAGCGCTCCACGAAGCTTATCCAGAATGCTGCGTCTATCTGTCAATGCTTAGTTTCAGACAGGATTGGCGGGGAATTTTACCGAAGCTCTCATTATAAAATGCCTTGTGCGGATTCGACTCCCGCCGCCTCCACCATTTCACCCATGAATAAAATCAGGCAGTTGAAGGCGTTTTGAAGCCGAATTCGGCGGATTGTGCCCCAAATTGTGACCGTTTGTGCCCTTGGGCTTGGTCACAGTTGGATGGTTGTTGGGGAACATTCATCCTACCGGGGTGTGTCCTGTGAGATCAATTACTCCGCTGATCTCTTATACGAGCTCATTGAGCCAATTACCAAAACATCATGAGTATCAATCGGGGTCAAGTATCAATCGGGGTCAGGTCTCAACATTTGACAGATAGGGCCGTTCGGACTATATCTTCCTTCATTGGTATGGGGTTACCAAACCATCAGTCGGAGGATGAATATGGCCCGTCCCTTGCGGATCACCTTCCCCGGAGCGTTTTACCACGTCACGTCTCGCGGCAACGAGCGGAAGGCGGTTTTCAGGAGCAACCGCGACCGGGAGAAATTCCAGGAATATCTCGAGAGCGCCTCTAATCGCTACAATGCGGTCATCCATGCCTTCTGTCTGATGGACAACCATTATCACCTCCTGCTCGAGACCCCATCGGGCAACCTTTCCCATATCATGCGCCACATCAACGGCGCCTACACCACCTACTTCAACGTCAAGCGGAAGCGCAGCGGACATCTGTTCCAGGGACGCTACAAGGCCATATTGGTGGACAAGGACAGCTACGCCAAGGAGCTATCGCGCTACACCCATCTCAATCCGGTGCGGGCCCAAATGGTCAAGACCCCCGGGGCGTATCCCTGGTCGAGCTACAACGCGTACACCGGGAAAAGCCCGCCACCCGGCTGGCTGCACCGGGATTTCATTCTTGCCCATTTCGGGAAAAAGGCGAACACGGCGGAAAAACGGTATAGGGCATTCGTGGAGGCGTTGGTCGGCCATGAATACGAAAGCCCATTAACCGGGGCCACTGCCACGCTGGTGCTTGGGTCGGCCGAGTTTATCCAGGATATCAAGAACCGCTATCTGGGAGGTAGAACCGGCCGTCGGGATCTTCCTGCATTGGGACAGTTGGATGGGCGGGTCGGTATGGAAACGGTCCTGGATTTCGTGCAGGAGGCGCTCAAGGAAAGCCCGGCGCAAATCAGGAATGCCTGTATATACCTGTGCCGCAAGCACACGGGCGAAAAACTGCGCACCATTGGCAAGCCATTTGGCATCAGCGATGCGGCCGTTTCTCAAGTATGCAAACGTTTCGAAGCACGAATCGAAAGAGATCGAAATCTGGGAAAAGAGATTGCCGAGCTGGAGAAGAGAATCAAAATATTAAAAGTTGAGACCCGACCCTGTTTGGTTTCTCTGTTTGGTTTCTGTTTGGTTTTGTGGCCAGGCGGTTACGGGTATCGCCGGCTGCGGTGAGCAAATCCGTCCGGCGAGGTGAGGCCATAGCAAGGGAAAAGGGCTTTCCAACCCGTTGCTTCTCCCCCTTCTCGATCCCGGGAGCCTTTCCTGTCAGATAAAAAATGGATGATCATTTTTCGGTTGCGGGGAGATCCGAGGCAGGGGATGATGTCTGCAATGGCCGGGGGCACCCCGCGGTGCCGCCGACAGCAATCGACGAGCGAAGACGAGGCCTTCATGCACACCCTACCTGACACGGCGACCATGTATGACGCGCTGCTCCGAAAGGACAGCGCTTTCGAAGGGATCTTCATTGTCGGGGTGAAGACGACGGGCATCTTCTGCCGGCCGACCTGCACCGCCAGGAAGCCCAAAAAGGAGAATGTCGAGTTCTTTAGAACCCCGAGAGAAGCGGTTCAACACGGCTACCGTCCGTGCAAGACCTGCCACCCCCTGTCCCCCAAAGGCGCAATCCCCGGGTGGTTGAAGCCCCTCATCACCGAAATCAATGCAACCCCGGGACTCCGTCTGACCGACAGGGACATCAGGCAGCGTGGCGTCGACCCCAATCGCGCCCGACGATGGTTCAAGACCCATCACGGGATGACCTTTCAAACCTATCTTCGAACCCTGCGGATCGGCCAGGCCTTCGGCCGCATCCGACACGGGCAGACGGTGATTCATGCGGCATTTGAGTCCGGACATGACTCCCTGAGCGGATTTGGCGCCTCCTTCAAGAAAACGACCGGATTTTCCCCCTGCAACAGCCGCCACCGCAACCTGATCACGATCACCCGGATCCCCACCCCGTTGGGACCCATGCTGGCCGGCGCCACCGATGAGGGCATTTGTCTCCTGGAATTCATCGACCGGCGAATGATCGAAACCCAACTGAAACGGTTGACGAGGCTGCTGGGCGCACCGTGCGTCCCCGGAACGCACCCGCACTTCGAGCCATTGCACCGGCAATTGGACGACTACTTCGCCGGAACCCGAAAAGCATTCGACCTGCCCCTGGTCCTGCCCGGCACCCCCTTTCAGAAGTCGGTATGGACGGCTCTTCAGAGGATTCCCTACGGATCCACCCGGTCCTACCAGGCCCAGGCCGAATGGATAAAAAGGCCCACGGCCGTCCGGGCTGTGGCAAAGGCCAACGGCGACAATCGGATCGCCATCATCATACCCTGCCACCGGGTCATCGGAAAAAACGGGAAGCTGGTGGGATACGGCGGGGGCATCTGGCGAAAGCAATACCTACTGGATCATGAAAAAAACCATGGGTCGCCGTCGGAGAGGGGAGGGTTTCGGTCTTGAACCGACAATCGGAGAGCGGTGTGCGGCTGCCTACCCTTCGTAGACCCGCCGGCGGGCCTTTGCCGCCTTTACCAGTGTGTCCACTTGGACATCCACATAGTCGAACACCCTCGCTTTTTCTTTCCCGGGCGCCGGCCTCAGGACCCGCCCCAGATACTGGAGAAGCCGCCCGCTGAAGCGAACCGGCGTGGCCAGAAACAGGGTGGAAAGGTTCGGGCAGTCGAATCCCTCACCGATCAGCTGACCGGTAGCCACCAGCACCTTGACCCTGCCCCCGCGGATTCTCTCGAGAACGGCCCGCCGCTCGGTACCGGAAAGGTCTCCGGTCAGCACCTCTGCTTCGATACGGCACCGGTAGCGCAGGAGGGTCCTGAGGGTGTCGCAGTGGGCCTTCCGGTCCGACAGGACAAGACAGACGCCTTTACCACGGTCGCATTCATCGGCGACGTCGTCGACGATGAGAAGATTCCGCTCCTTGTCCATGGCCAGTTCGGAGAGCATGCGCGTGTACTCGCTGACCGGATCGAAGTAGGGTCGAAAGCCGGTTTCTCTCACGACCACCTCTGCCGGCAGGACGTCACCGGTGGCCACCAGCCGTTTTTTGCTGACCGTGTGGTGCACGTTACCCAAATGCCAGAAGATGAGCGTTGAGAGGTTGTCCCGGCGCCAGGGGGTGGCCGACAGGCCCAGCATGTAGCGGGCGTCGAAGGCGGTGACCGCATCGGTGAAGGTCCGGCTTGGCGTGCGATGGCACTCGTCCACCAGAAGAAATCCCACCTGCCGTGCGATGGCTGATTTACGTTTATAGAGGCTCTGGACCAGAGCCACGGTGATCCGGTCGCCCACCCGGTTTTTCCCGCCCCCGACAAGCCCGACCTCGGATGGGTCGATGCCCAGAAACTGCTCGATCCGTTCGATCCACTGAAACGCCAAGTCCTTCGTGTGCACCACGACTAAGGCCGGCTGCCGCCGTTGGGCGATCAGGTATAGGGCAATGACGGTCTTCCCGCTGCCGGTGGGGGCGCTCAGGGTGCCGAATTCCCGGGAAAGAAATTTGTCGGCGGCCTGCTGCTGAAAGGGTCTGAGGGTACCCGAAAAGGTCAAGGTCACCGGCGGCAGTAGACGCCGTCGGTCGTCGATCTCGTAGGGGATTTTTTGCCGCCGGCACTCCTCGATGAGGGGGCGGATAAAGCCTCTCGGGATCCTCAGTCCGTCGTTTTTTAGCCGGCGGTAATACCGAAGCTCCTTCGGTGTGCCCCGGTTCCACCGCCCCATGCGTTCGTTTTCCACCCATTTGGGATTGGGAAACCGCAGGGTGTCGGTCAGCCACCGGTCGATGCCCTCGGGGGCGTTTTTCACGACCAGAACGTTGGAAAGGGAGAGGGTGAGGCACATGGACCGTCAGCCGTCTCCTTCCCGCTTCAGCAGATCCGCCGCCACCCGTATGTCGTAGGCATCGGATGGATCGAAATCGCCGGTTTTCTTATACATTTGAGTGGCGGCGCGAATGGCCCCGTAGGGCACCCAATCGTGTTCCGACCACAGGTCGGAGTCATCCGCATTCCAGAGTCTGAACCAGATGTCGCCATCTTTGCGGCGGACATACATGCGGGTTTTATGGTTGTCGGGATAGGGATAGTAATAGAGGCCACGGTCGTCTTTCATTGGGTATCCTTGGAGTGGTTGCATGAACCCCGAGTGGTGCGGGTCGGTAGCCGTGTGCTGTCCATCGACCGCCCCCGGTGAGGGCGTGGCCGATTGCCTTCAGGGCGAATCGGGCCCGATGCCGTAGGTTTTCAGTTTCCGCCGAAGGGTATTCAGCCCGATGCCCAGAATTTTCGCGGACTGGGATTTGTTCTGGCCTGTATGTTCGTACACCTTGAGGATGTGATTTTTCTCCACCGATTCCAGGGGCATCAATTCCACTGTCTGTCCACGGCGTTCTTTCCGGCCGGAGGGTGCCTGTTTGCGCAGGTGGTCCTGGAGGCACCGGAGAGAAATGGGTCGGCCTTGGGCGAGGTTCAAGGCCGACTGGACGATGGACTCGAGCTCACGAACGTTTCCCGGGTAGTCGTAATCCATCAGCACGTCCAAGGCCTCCTGGTCGATGTCCGGCTTTCCCCCGTTTCTGGCGTCGGATGCCAGGAAATGGTGGATGAGCAGGGGGATGTCCTCGCGCCGGTCCCGTAGAGGCGGCAGATGCAGCCATCCGCCGCGGATCCGGTAGTACAGATCTTTTCGAAACTGCCGCTTGCCGATCAGCTGATCCAGGTCTTCGTTGGTGGCGGCAATGACCCGGACATCGGCTTTTTTGGGGGTGCTTGCCCCTACCTTGATGTACTCCCCGTTTTGGAGGACCCGGAGGAGCTTTCCCTGAAGTTCTAAAGGGAGGATGCCGATTTCGTCCAGGAAGAGGGTGCCTCCGCGGGTGTTTTCGAGATAACCGATCCGGTCCTTCTCCGCACCGGTGAAGGCGCCCTTGATGTGACCGAAGAATTCGGAATCGAAGAGATTGCTGTTGATGGCTGCCATGTTGACGGGGGTAAAGGGCGCATTTGCCTGGGGGCTCGCCTGGTGGATGGCACGGGCGAGAAGCTCTTTTCCGGTGCCGCTTTCTCCGGTGATGAGCACCGGAAAAGAGCTGGCCGCATGGAGTTCGGCTTCTTTGAGGATGCGGACGACCTTTCTGGAACGGGTGATGATGGGGGCAAAGGCGTCCTTGTGCTGAAGCGCGGGCAGCTCGCTGCGCTTGTCCATGTCCAGGATGTCGAGAAACCGTTTTCTTTCGAGGGCCCGGTTCACGCTCAGGAGGAGGTCCTCTTCGGAAACGGGCTTGACCAGGTAGTCGTAGGCCCCTTTTTTAAGGCATTTGACGGACACCCTGGCCTCGTTGACGGCGGTGACGACGATGCACTCGGTATTGGGGCTGGTGTTCTTGATGATTTCGAGCAGTTCCATCCCGTCCATTTCGGGCATGGTGAGATCGATGACGGCAATATCGAAGATCTGCCCGTCGTCGAAGACCGCAGCAGCATCCAGGGGATGATCCAGGGTCGTCAGATTGGTGAAGCCGCCCCGCTTCAGATAGATGGACAGGACCTCAATAAAATCCCGGTCATCGTCGACAATGAGAATACGATAGGTCACGTGCGGCGCTCCTGTGGTGGATTGCTGGCCAAAATGGACCATGCCAAAATGGAACTAACGCCTTAAATACCTGAAATTTAAACCGATGTAAAGAAAAGTATTCCAAAATGGCCGTTGATATCCTGCCGACCGGCTGGGACGGCGGTCATGAGCGAAGCCTCGCAACTACTAAAAATAATAAGCGATACGCGTTTACCATTCCGATGGCCCGATCTTTGCTGGAGGATATTGGACAGGGTGGATTGCCCCCGCCGAGAGTTGATCGGGAGTCCTGTCCATGAATCTGAAAAACAAAATCGAATCCGGAAAATTCGTCCTGATGGCGGAGATGTTCCCTCCAAAGGGCACCGATGTCGCTCTCATGGTGTCCAACGCGCTTCAGATCAAGGGCCGGGTGGATGCCTTTTTGATCCCGGACATGACCAACGGCATCATGCATATGAGCGCCCTTTACAGTGCATTGATCCTTCAGACCAAGCAGCTGGAAACCCTGGTCCAGATCGGTTGCCGGGACCGCAACCGACTGGCCATTCAGGGCGATTTGCTGGGAGCGAACGCCTGCGGCATCCACAATCTGGTGGCCGTAAACGGCGAGGACCCCTCCTTCGGGGACCACCACCAGGCTGCAGCGGTCTACGATCTCGATCATCTCGACCTTCTCTACGGGATCCAATGTCTCCAGAGGGGTCGAGATATGGCAGGGGGAGCGCTTGAAGGCGCCCCCCATTTCCTGACGGGTTCCACCATCAATCCCTGCCTCAAGGGTCAGGCTCTGGAACTCGAACTGGAGAAGATGAATCGACGCATTGAAGCCGGTGCCCGGTTTTTCATCACGCCGCCCATTTTCGACCTGACGGCGATGGAACCCTTTCTCACCCGAATCGACCACCGGAAAACCCACATCATTCCCACGGTGCTCCTGTTGAAGTCTCTGGGAATGGCCCGCTACATCGAACGGAATCAGAAGCACATTCGCCTCCCGGCCCCGTTGATCAAACGGATTCAGACCGCGACAGACAAGCCACGGGAGTGCATTCGCGCTGCCGGCGAGTTGATATCGACCTTAAAGGACGAGCAGTTCGGCGGTGTAGCCATTTCCACCATCGGCTGGGAGCATCGGTTGCCCGAACTCTTAGACCGGGTGGCCGTGCACTGACTCCGGGCCGTCCGCGTCATCGGCAGTCGGTGCCGACGGTGGGTTCCAACAGGTTCCAATGAAAAAGGAGAATATCGATGGCCGAAAAGAAACGCATACTGGTGGTGGACGACGAGCCTGACTTTGCACTGCTGGTCCAGGGGAATCTGGAAAAGGAGGGCTTCGACGTGGATGTCGCCTACAATGGCGAGGAGGGGCTCGAGAAGGTTAAAAAGAACCCGCCGGACGCCATCATTCTGGACGTCATGATGCCGGAGAAGGACGGTTACGAGGTCTGTGCCGAGATCAAGAGGGACGACCGTTTCAGCGACATCGCCATTCTCATGCTGACGGCCGTGGCGGACCACGTGACCTCGACCCGCTATTCCCACTACGACGGCATGTCCATGGAGGCCGATGACTATTTGCCCAAGCCCGCATCGGCGGAGGAGATTACGGACAGCATCAAGAGCCTGTTGAACATGACCTGATGCGATCCCCTGAGGGGCATCGCCCCTGTTTCTTGACCGCGTCGGAACATCTATCGCCGCCGGAGCCGCTGACCCGCTTCCCGGTTGCCAACGATCCTGCCACGGAGGGGAAGCCTGTTGCCCGGACAGCAACCGGCGGGATGCGGCGGGAAGCGGATGGTCGGCTTTTGCGCCTCCGGGATTTCCAGGATAGCGATCGCTTTCGATGCCGACATTCATTGGATGACGACCCCAATCGCCCGAAGGCAGGTGTCAATGGCCGTTGACGAGAGGTCTTTCCGGAATCCGCCATCTGCATTTGAAATCCAGAAGAAAGTGTTTTGCATCATCGGTGATGAACGGGTGTTCAACGCCCGGTCTCCGGAGATGTTCTCCTCGGTGTTCAATCGGCTGGGCCTGAGGGGGGTCTACGTCCCATTCATGGCCCAACCCGACAAGGTCCAGGAGGCCGTCAACAGCCTTCGGGTGCTGAACATTGCCGGCGCCAACATCACGGTCCCCTACAAAGAGGCCGTCATTCCCCATCTCGACGTCCTTTCCGAAGGGGCGAAGATCATCGGCGCCATCAACACCATCGCCTGGGACGGCGGGGTATTGAAGGGGTACAATACCAACGCCATCGGTTTCATGGATACCCTGGAAGACATTGGATTCGACGTCACCGGCAAGCGGGCCCTCGTGTTCGGCTCCGGAGGTATCGCCAAGGCGGCGGTGTTTATTCTCAATTGGCTGCGGGCGGAGACCGTCATGATCTCCGGGAGAAACGAAAACCGTGCCCGGGCGATGGCCGACCGGCTGGGTGGTCGATGGATGGAGATGGGGGCGCTCCTGGAGTCGCCTTTTCCGGT
Organism: uncultured Desulfobacteraceae bacterium; assembly: GCA_942491115.1. Taxonomy (GTDB): domain Bacteria; phylum Desulfobacterota; class Desulfobacteria; order Desulfobacterales; family UBA5852; genus CALNZV01. Next base: position 857,901 of record CALNZV010000007.1, on the reverse strand, counting down.
GGATATCATCATCAATGCCACCCCCGTCTCCGACGTCGAGGAGGCGCCCGAACTTTCCGGGTGGGTCGACCGATTCCAGCCCAAGGGCTGCGGCCTGCTGATGGATTTCAACTACGGACGGAGCAACAATTTTTGGGAGCGGAAGGCAAGGAATTGCAACATCCGCTTTTCTGACGGCCTGATGACCCTGGCCTTCCAGGCCCGGCGAACCCTCGCCCTGTGGACCGGCGTTCAGGTCCACCCCCAGGAATTTCTGAATGCGGTGGACTTGACCGGCCACCCCGGCCACCTCGACACCCCCTGACCGCTGGTCGCAACTTCCCAAAAAGCAGGGCATCCTCCAACGGTGCTCTCCGGTCTCTTCCACCGGTCCCAGCGCCTTTTTTCTTGCCAAACGCCGGCCCTTAAGATAGATAGTCCTCTGAATTATTACATATTTGCCCAACTGGGTTTTGTTTCCGCCTTCTGGGCATCGACTGCATCCCCTGTCAGCGATTCCGTTCGAATGATGACGATTCGCCCGGCTCGATTCGATCCATCAGGCGACGGCTGTGCGCCTCGGCACTGTCGTCGCTTAACCTGAAACGCAAATGAGGAGGTTGACGTCATGAGATGCATGCGAACTGCAGTTGTGTTTGGATTGGCGATGGTGTTTTTGACGGTCGGAATGGCCGCCGCCGGCACCCTCGAAGACGTAAAGGCCAAAGGGTCTATTTCAGTGGGGGTCAACGAAGGGCTCTTCGGCTTCTCCAAGCCCGATGAAAAAGGGGTCTGGAAAGGCCTCGACGTGGATACGGCCCAGGCCATTTCTATCGCCGTATTTGGAAGCCCAGACAAGATCAAATGGGTCCCCCTGACCGCGAAGACTCGGTTTACCGCCCTGCAGTCCGGGGAGATTGACGTCCTGACCCGTAACGCCACCCGGACCCTGACCCGGGAGACGGCCCTGGGCTTGAATTTTGCCCATGTCAACTATTACGACGGGCAGGGCTTTCTCGTCTCAAAGAAACTCGGCGTCAAGAGTGCCAAAGAACTCGACGGCGCCACCGTCTGCGTGTTGCCGGGAACCACCACCGAGCTGAACGCCGCAGACTTCTTTCGCGCCAACCAGATGTCCATGAAACCCGTGGTCATCGAAAGCACTCCCGAACTCAACAAGGCCTTTTTTGCCGGCCGCTGCGACGCCATGACTTCCGACGTTTCCCAACTGGCCGGTGTGCGCGCTGTCGCTCCCAATCCCGACGACTATGTCATTCTGCCGGAAGTGATTTCCCGGGAGCCTCTGGCCCCGGCGGTTCGACACGGTGACGATCAGTGGTACGATATCGTCAATTTCGCCACCATGGCCATGATCGAGGCCGAATACCTGGGCATCACCTCCAAGAACGTCGATGAGATGCTCAAGAGCACGGATCCCAAGATCCAGCGTTTCCTTGGCGTGAGCCCCGGCAACGGCAAGGCCCTTGGGATCGATGAAGCCTTTGCCTACAACATCGTCAAACAGGTGGGCAACTACGGCGAGGTCTTCGAGCGCAACGTCGGCGTCGACACCCCCCTCAAACTCGAGCGGGGCCTCAATGCCCTGTGGACCGACGGCGGATTGATGTATACGCCGCCCTTCAAGTAAACTCAGCTGCCTTGATGCCGTCGGGGAGCCCTGGGCGGTGGAAACCAATGCCGCCCCCCGGGCTTCCCACCCGGCATGGGGCCGTCCGGCCCCAGCCTTGGCGCCGGGCAGTTCCGCTTCTTCCGTCGACGACCGGGAATCCGACCGATGACCCTCAGGACCGACAACAGACAGGTCGAGGCCGATACCGCCGAAAAGGTCTTTTTCTGGTATGACCCCCGGTTCCGTTCGATGTTCTACCAGGTGGCGGTGCTTGGCGCGGTTGGGCTTTTGGCCTACTACCTCATGACCAACACCATGGCCAACCTGGAGCGGCAGTCCATCGCCACGGGGTTCGGTTTTCTGGACAAGGAGTCCTCTTTCGAGATCGGTGAATCCCTGATCTCCTATTCGGCGGCCGACAGCTATGCAAAAGCGCTGATCGTCGGTGCCCTCAACACCCTGCTCGTGTCCTTCATCGGGGTTGTGCTGACCCTGATCCTGGGAACCCTTGTCGGCATTGCCCGCCTGTCGACCAATTGGCTCGTTTCCCGGATGTCGGCCATCTACATCGAGGTGTTCCAGGACATACCGGTGCTTCTCCAACTCTTCTTTTGGTATGCGTTCTTCTACGAGATTCTGCCGTCGCCCAGGCAGGCCCTGAATCCGTTTGCCGGGGTGTTCGTGTGCAATCGAGGGCTGATTTTCGGCGTTCCGGCCTATCATCCGGCGTTCAAGATCATGGCCGTGGCCCTGGTGGCCGCGATAGTGATGGTCTTTTTCCTCCGGCGCTGGGCCCGCCGGCGGCAGGCCCTGACCGGCCAGCTGTTTCCCGTATTTCGCGTTTCCGCAGCCCTGGTCATCGGATTGCCGGCCATGTCCTGGTGGCTGGGAGGGATGCCGACGGCCATGAACGTTCCGGAACTCACTGGCTTCAATTTCAAGGGGGGCGTCAGCGTCAGCCCCGAGTTCAGCGCCCTGTTGCTGGGTCTGGTGCTCTACACGGCGGCCTTCGTGGCCGAGATTGTCCGGGCCGGCATCCAGTCGGTCAGCCGTGGACAGACCGAAGCGTCCCTGTCGATCGGGCTCAAACCCGGCCAGGTGCTCAACCTCGTCATCCTACCCCAGGCCCTGAGGGTGATCATTCCCCCCCTGACCAGTCAGATGCTCAACCTGACGAAAAACAGCTCTCTTGCGGTGGCCATCGGGTATCCGGATTTCGTTTCGGTGGCGGGCACCACCATCAATCAGACGGGCCAGGCCATCGAAGGGGTGGCCCTGATCATGATGGTCTATCTGATTTTCAGTCTCAGCACCTCTGCCCTCATGAACTGGTACAACAGCAAGATGCGGCTGGTGGAGCGATAACGGGCCCGCCGGCACCCCCGAAATTCCGGCCAGCGAAACGTGATATGAAGACCACGACGGCATCCTATAAATCAGGAAGTGAAGTGATCAAACCTCCCGTGGCCAGCGTTGGGGTTCTGGGGTGGATGCGGAAAAACCTTTTCAACAGCTGGTTCAATTCCCTCCTTACGGTTTCGACCCTTTATCTCCTCTGGATAACGGTTCCCCCTTTTGTCAAGTGGGCCCTGATCGACAGCCTCTGGAACTCCACCGGAGAGGAGTGTCGAGCGGCCGGGGGCGCCTGCTGGTCGGTGATACCGGCAAACATCCGCTTCATTCTCTTCGGGTTCTATCCCTACGACCAGCAATGGCGGCCCTTGGTCGCCATGGTGATGCTCGTCGGACTCCTGATCTACAGCCAGTACCGATCCAACTGGAAAAAATCCCTTGCCTGGTACTGGCTGATCGGGCTCCTGGTCATGGGGGTATTGATGAAGGGGGGGATCGTCGGCCTCCCGTCCGTCGAGAGCACCCAGTGGGGGGGGCTTCCCCTGACCCTGATCCTCTCGGTTTTCGGGTTGACGGCGGCCTATCCCCTGGGCATCCTCCTGGCCCTTGGGCGCCAGTCCCGACTGCCGGCCGTCAAAACCATTTGTGTCGTCTACATCGAGCTCATCCGGGGCGTACCCCTGATCAGCCTGCTTTTCATGTCATCGGTGGTATTCCCCCTTTTCCTGCCGGAAGGGGTAACCTTCAACAAAATCCTGAGGGCCCAGATCGCCATCATCTTGTTCACCGCCGCCTACATCGCCGAGGTGGTCCGGGGGGGGCTCCAGGCCATGTCCGCGGGGCAATATGAGGCTGCCGAGTCTTTAGGGCTCAACTATTATCTGACCATGCGCCTGATCATCCTGCCCCAGGCTCTCAAGATCGTTATACCGCCGTCGGTAAGTATTCTGATCTCTGCCTTCAAGGACACGTCTCTGGTGGTCATCATTGCCCTCTACGATCTGCTCAAAACCACCCAATCGTCCTTGTCCGACCCCCGGTGGATGGGATTTGCCCCCGAAGCTTATATCTTTATCTCCGTCATCTATTTTATTTGCTGTTTCTACATGTCCCACTTCAGCAGAAAGCTCGAGCGGGAGCTCGACACCGGCCTTTAACCCCCAACCACAGCCAGGATGCCCCTATGAGTGAAACGGCCCCAGAGACCAGCCCCGTGCACGGGAGCGACGGCGTCATCATCCGCATCGTTCAGATGCACAAATGGTTCGGCGATTTTCATGTCCTTAAGAATATCGATCTGGACGTCCAGAAGGGGGAGCGAATTGTCATCTGCGGACCGTCCGGATCCGGGAAATCCACTCTCATCCGCTGCATCAACCGCCTGGAGGAACACCAGCGGGGCAAGATCATCGTCGACGGGATCGAACTGACCAACGATCTCAAAAACATCGAAAAGATCCGTGCCGAAGTCGGAATGGTGTTCCAGCACTTTAATCTCTTCCCGCACCTCACCATCCTCGACAATCTGACCCTGGGACCGATCTGGGTTCGAAAGACCCCTCGAAAAGAGGCGGAAGAAACGGCCATGTATTACCTTGAAAAGGTTCACATCGCCGAACAGGCCAAGAAGTTTCCCGGTCAGCTTTCCGGAGGGCAGCAGCAGCGGGTGGCCATTGCCCGGAGCCTTTGCATGAAACCCAACGTCATGCTTTTCGACGAACCCACCTCTGCCCTGGATCCGGAGATGGTCAAGGAGGTCCTCGACGTGATGATCAGCTTGGCCAAGGAAGGGATGACCATGCTCGTGGTGACCCATGAAATGGGGTTTGCCAAGAGTGTCGCCCACCGTGTGCTGTTTATGGATTATGGAGAAATCGTGGAAGAAAATTCGCCGGAGGCGTTTTTTGACAATCCTCAAAATGAGCGCACCCAGCTTTTCCTGAGCCAAATCCTGCACTAGACTATAGCTGCCGCAACGGGTTGCCGGAATGGGGTGGTCTCAATTGAACCGTCAGTGTCCCTGGCTCCGGTTTTCCGCTTCCTGCCGGCATCGTCTTCGATCGCGGTTACCAATGCTGCTACCGCAGCCTGAAGAAACGATTTTTTCACCGGGAATCGACCATGGCCAATCAACGGACTCCCGACACCCCCAACGCCCCCCAGGCGTCGTCCCCCCTAAAGGGGGATTTCGATAAAAGCCGGGTCCGGTTGGAGGAGATCCTTCACCATGCCCGGGACATCCTTTATCGAAGAAGCGTCCGCACCGGCCACTACTCTTATGTCAGCAGTGCCTTCAGCCGCATCCTGGGTTACAGCGTCGAAGAACTTCAGACCCTGGTCTACGACGGCGCCGAGGACTTGATCCATCCTGAAGACCGGCCCCATCACCGGGCATACCTGCAGGAGCTGCTGAGCGGTCCTGCCGATGCCGTTCCCGCCCCGGTATTGGAATACCGGATGCGCTGCAAAGACGGCAGCTATCGGTGGTTCAGCGACAGCATGTCGATCGCCAGGGATGCCGACGGTCGACCCCAATACGTGATCGGGAACAATCGTGATATCACCCTGCAGAAGCGGTCCGAAGCCGCCCTGAAAGAGGCCCACCAACAGCTGATCACCATTCTTGACAGCATCGATGCCCACGTCTACGTCGCCGACCTCCAGAATCACCGCATCCTTTTCATGAACCGGAACATGAAGGATGCCTTCGGCGAGGGTCTGACCGGCCAGATTTGCCACAAGGTGTTCAGGAGGGAGGACACCCCCTGCGCCCACTGCACCAACGATCGTCTCCTGGACGACCACGGACAGCCGGGAGAGATGCTGACCTGGGAGGATCGCAACCCCATCACCGGCCGATGGTACATCAACTACGACCGGGCCATCTACTGGGTGGGCGGTCGGCTGGCAAGGCTTCAGATAGCCACGGACATCACCCGGCTGAAGCAGCTCGAGGTGGACAGCAAGCAGACGGACCGCAGGCTTCGCCAGGCTCAGAAACTGGAAGCCATCGGCACCCTGGCCGGTGGCATCGCCCATGACTTCAACAACCTGCTGACCGGCATGCTGGGGTCCGTATCCCTCATGCTCTTCGACATTGACGACACCCATCCCCATCATGGGATGCTGAAGGTCGTGGAAAAGCAGATTCGAAGTGCCAGCCGACTGACCCGTCAGCTGTTGGGCTATGCCCGAAAAGGCCGCTACGAGGTCAAAACCATCGACATGAATGCCATGATCCGGGAGATTTGCGAAGCCTTCGGGAGGACCCGCAAGGACATCCGCCATGACGTCGACCTGGACGCAGCCCTCAACCCCATAGAGGCCGACGAGGGCCAGATGGAGCAGGTGCTTTGGAACCTGCTGGTGAATGCGTCGGATGCCATGGTCGAAGGCGGTGTGCTGTCGATTCGAACCCGGAATGTCTGCCATGAAGATTTCGGGGGCGAGCGGTATGAGCCCGTTGCCGGTGAATACGTCCAGATGGCCGTGGCCGACACCGGAACCGGGATGTCGGAGGCGGTGGTGGACCGAATCTTCGAGCCGTTTTTCACCACCAAGGAAATGGGCCAGGGCACGGGCTTGGGCTTGGCCTCGGTCTACGGTATCCTGAAAGGACATAGGGGTTACGTGGATGTGGAGTCCCTTCCAGGGGGCGGCACCACTTTCTTTATCTACCTACCGGCCTCCAGCAGGAGGATCCGATCCCTTTCGGATTCGACGCCCGTTCGGGAACTGGCAACCGGCGTCGTGCTTCTCGTCGACGACGAGGATGTGGTGCGGCGGGTGGGTCAGAAGATGCTGGAGAAATTGGGATATCAGAGCATTGCCGCCGGCTCCGGACCGGAGGCCCTGGCGATTTACAAGGAGCGGGGCTCCACTATCGATGCGGTGATTTTGGATATGATCATGCCGGATATGGGAGGGGCGGCCACCTACGATGCCCTGAAATCCCTCGATCCAGAGGTAACGGTCCTTCTATCCAGTGGATACAGTCTCGAGGGACAGGCCCAGGACATCATGGACAAGGGGTGTGACGGATTTATCCAGAAACCCTTCAGCATCGGTGAACTGTCGATCAAATTAAGCGCCATACTCAATAAAGCCGACTAACGTCCCTTTTTCCCGAGAGCCATCGCTCACCGCACCCGGCTCCCAGGATGCTTGAAATTGTCTGCCAATTAGATTAAAAGAGGGGTTCTTTTGTTCGGCTTCCAAACCCATTTCCCTTATCCGGAGGCAGCAACCCTTCGGACCGGGAGAGGGTGCCGTATCGGTTTCGGCGGGTGGTGGATCCCATCCGTGGCTTTGGCCCATCATGGACGACCCTGGGAGGTGCGTGGTGCAAAACTACACTGTGAATGAGTTGATGGTTCCTATTTCGGAATACGCCACGGTCCCGGTGGGAACGACGTTGTTTGAAGCGGTGCTTGCCCTGGAGAAGGCCCAGGAAGAGTACGATCACACCAAGTACCGGCACCGGGGGGTGTTGATTCTGGACGTGAACAAGCAGGTGGTGGGGAAGTTGAGCCAACTGGACGTCCTCAGGGCTTTGGAGCCGGTTCAAGAGGGGGGCGATGAGTTGAACGAGTTGTTCCAGTACGGATTCAGTTCCGGTTTCATCCGCTCCCTCCAAAATGAGCGTCGCCTCAAGGGCGCCCCGTTGACGGACCTCTGTCGGAAGGCATCGGAGTTGAAAGTGGAGGACTTCATGCAGGCGCCCACTGAAGCGGACTGTGTCGACCATGAGCTGTCTCTCGAGGTCGCCGTTCAACAGCTTGCTTTAGGCGACCATTTGGGTCTCCTGGTCACCCGGGAAAAAAAAATTGTCGGTATTCTTCGGTTGACCGATGTCTTCGCCGCCGTTTCCCACTCCATGAAAGAATGCGACATCACCGATTGAAGAGGTCACCATGAACGAACTGAAAGCCCTATTCGACCGGATTCTGTTGAGAAACAAGATCAATCTGCGGGAACTTGCCTTCGATGCCACCCCTTTCGTCAGCAATCTCGTATCCCTCAACCAGATGACCAGGTTCTATGCGTTTTACGGCATCACCCTCAACCATCCACTGAACCTGGAATTCAGGCACTCGAACCTTTCCGGCAGCTATTTTCTGGGCAGGTGCCGGGTGACCAATTCGCTTCTGTACAAGAGCGACATCCGGGGCGATGAGCTCAAGAAAAAAAATGATCTGTTTCACTACGACAATATGGTGATTCCGGTAAACCAGGATGAAGAGATATCGATCGAAGACAGCTTTCTGATCAAAACCCTGGTGCACAATTTCTCCCACGATCCCGAAACCCTTGAAACCTTTTTTATCCGGGACACCATATCCACCCACTACGCCAATATTCACGGGTCTCCCTCGGACGGTTGTTTCCTGGGTCCCTTTGCCACGGCAGACCTCACCACCATCCGTGACTGCCGGATCGGCGCGTTTTCGTACATCCAGGCCGGAGAGATCAGCCATTTGGACCTTGAACCGGGGACGGTATGGGTGCGAGGCGGGGACCAGTTCAACTTCCTCTACCGCTATCCTCCGAACCTGCTGGAGGGGTATATCTATTTCGTCGCGGGGAGCCTGCCCCGGGGGTTGTTCATCGATTTCGTAGAGGATCGCAAGGAAGCCTTCCAGCGGGTTTTCGAGGTGGTGAATCTCGAGCCGTCGGTGCCGGTTCCGGTCAATGCATCCCTGGACCGGTTTGCCGTGATAAAGCCCAAGACCCGCATCGGCGACAACGTCCTGGTGGCCCAGCGGGCGTATCTCCAGAATGCCTGGCTGGGGACCGGTGCCAATGCCCAGGAGAACTGCTACATCATCAACTCCCGGCTGGAAGGGTGCAACGTCACCGCCCACGGCGCCAAGATCATCGAAGCGGATCTGGATGAGAACGTATTCGTTGGGTTCAATAGTTTTCTCCGGGGTCGCCCCCATTGCCGGCTGAGTATCGGCAAAGAGAGCATCATCATGCCCCACACCATTATCGATATCGACAAGCCCCTTTCCATTCCGGCCGGGCACCTGGTCTGGGGGATGGTGAAAAACCAGTCCGACTTGAAGACCAACAGCATGGATATCAAGGCCTTTTCGAAGATCGACGGCGGCATATCCATGGGCGACATGACCTTCGAAGGCAAGGGCAGCGCCTTCGTGAAGGCGTTCCGGGACCGGATCCATCATATCCTGGAGGCCAACGGCGCCTTCTTCGACGGCATGAAGAACAAGGGCCACGCCCAGAAAAACCAGAACATCTCTTTCAACACCATCCAACCTTACCCCAAGGGCGAAAAGGAAGGGCTGTATCCCAGCATTTTCATCCGCCCATGACCCCACGTCCGGGAAGGGGCGTTCCGTGGCCCTTCCCGGATCCGGAAAGCCTTGTCGCATCTCTTGCCGGTTCTCTCGCGTCGGGAGGATTTGCATCCGGTCAACCCCCGTGTGGACCGGATGGCCGCGCGCTGTCGGGCAGGACCCTATTTGAAGAATGTCAGCAGGGCATGGAGGTTGGTCAGGGGGTGGGGTGGGCAACCGGGGATGAACAGATCCACGGGGAGCAGGGTGTCCAGTCCCTCGGTGACCTCCGGGCTGCCATAAAACGGCCCCCCCGACAGGGTGCAACTGCCCACGGCAATGACGGCCTTGGGAGCCGGAACCGCTTCGTAGGTCTGCAGCAGGGCTGTTTTCATGTTGCGGGAAATGGGGCCGGTGACCACGATGGCGTCGGAATGCCGGGGGGAGGCCACGAAGTTGATGCCAAACCGGGCCAGATCGAAAAACGGCGTGGCCAGCACGTTCAGGTCCGCCTCACAGGCATTGCATCCGGCCGCGGACACCTGGCGCAGTTGCAGGGACCGGCCGAATAGCTTTTTAAAATGCTGTCGGGAGTGGTGGGCCAGATCGGCCAGGGATCCGTCGGTCAGCAAGTGCTCTTTTTCGGCAACGGCGATCTCGAAATCCTGGGTAAAGCGAACAAAGCGGCCCTGGGATACCTCCTCGCAGGTTCCACAAAAGATGCAGCGCCCCATGTCCAGTCTAAGGGCCTCCGCATCGATAGCATCCTGGGGGCAGGCGGATGCGCATTGGACCACCATCTCTTCAGGAGCGTCCCGGTTGATCTGGGGGCGTCCCCGGTAGCGCTTCCACAGCTCGATTTTTTCTTTCGGATACCCGGTTGTCCGGTAGCCCTGCTCGAATCGGTTCTTAAGCGTATTGAGCATCTCGGTTTCTCTTTACCCGCTAGAGGTTAACTTCTTATTATTTGCGTATTTCGCCTACAGATCGAACCCACAATAGGACAGGTTGTAGCTTTTATTGTTCAGTGGGAAATCGGAGATCTCCGTGTCACGCAAGGACATGGATAGACCGTTCCAGTTGTGGAACGACGGATCTTTCACTTTGTATCGCAGAATACGCCCGCTGTCGTCGGTGAGAATACAGTGGGACACCTCGCCCCGCCAGGCTTCGTTGACCGTGACCACACAAGACGACGGCGCAAGGGTCATCTCCGTTGTGGGGGGAACGCAGGCGGTCTCCACCGGTTTTTTCAGCATCGACAGGATGAGCGCCATGGATTGCAAAACCTCATCGGCCCGGAGCTTGGCCCGGGCATAGACGTCTCCGGAGAATTCGGCATTCTCCGGGATCTCCAGGTGAGCGTAGTGCTCCGTGGGAAAGCATCGGCGGGCATCGTAGGGGAGACCGCAGGCCCTCCCGGCCGGGCCCACCAGACCCAGCTTATCCGCATCGGTTTTACTGACGGCACCGCAGCCTTCGAAACGGGACCGCACACTGGACGTTGAAAAAAGAAGATCGATGGTGTGCTCGACCTGGGGTCGGATTTCGAGGATCCGTGATGTCAATATCGCCCGGACCTCATCGTCAAGCGAAAAACGGACCCCGCCGGGACGAATCAGGCCCTTGCTGAAGCGGTTGCCGCACAGGAGCAGGGACATGTTGAGAAAATCGCCCCGCATTCGGCCGCAGTAGTTGGCCGGCGGCAGAAACGCCACATCACCGCTCAGGGCCCCCAGGTCACCCACGTGATTTTGGAGCCGCTCCAGTTCAAGTGAGATGGTCCGGATGATTCGAGCGCCCTCGTCGGGGGCGATGCCGGACAGGGCCTCCACCCCCTGGGCCATGCAGAGTCCGTGGCCGACGGTGGTGTCCCCGGCGATATCTTCGGCGATGATCGGCAGGCGTTTGGCGGCAACGGTCTCCAAGAGCGGCTCGACCCCCCGGTGCTGGTAGCCCAGCTGAATCTCCAGGTTCAGCACGCGTTCCCCGATACAGTTGAACCGGAAATGGCCCGGCTCGATGACGCCGGCGTGAACCGGCCCCACGGCCACTTCGTGGATTTCTTCGCCCTCGACGCTGTAGTAGTCGTAGCGGCCGGGAATGTCTTCGGTGTAGTCGTTGCCGAAGACGTCGGGCTGATTCCGGTAATTGGGATGGTAGCGCACCATTTTCAGCCAGGGATGACCTTCCGGGCGAATACCGTATTGCTCGGCGATTTCCCGCTCAAACAGATGAAACGGTTCGCATGTTGCGCTCATCGAGGGATAGGTCGCCGGTGCAACCGTGCCGGCTGCCAACAGCTTGTCGGTTCGCAAAACCGCCAGCAGCTTGAGGTCGTTGCCATCCGGGTAAGCGAAAAACTGGACCACCTTGCCGCCGCCGTCCACCAGTTCCATCGCCTCCCGGCGGAACGTCTCAAAGGGAAGCTGCGGGATGCGGTCCCGGGCCGTTGCCTCTCCATTGGATATGTCAGTAAATGCCGTGGTCATCAAAACCCTCCGCCGCTGGAAGTCACCGCTTGGACAATGGCCTGGTACAGGGGATCCGGAAGCCAGAAGCACAGGACCACCGACGTCGACAGCAACACATACTGGGGCCAGATCATGCTGGCCTTTTCGGGGATGCGGGTCTCCGCGTCGCTCTGGCCGTAAGATATCTTCAACACCTGGTTGGCAAAGCCGGCAAAAATGACGCAAAGGCTCAGAATGAAAACGCCCACCCCCCAGTAGTGACCGCCCCGGAAGGCACCGATGATGATGAACAGCTCTCCGATAAAAATGCCGAAGGGCGGAAAACCGGAGATGCCGGCGAATCCGGCGAAGAATGCCAGAAAAGTGCGGGGCATTCGATTGACCAGTTCACCGGTCTTGTCGATCATCCGGCTCCCGTATCCCAACAGGATGTTTCCGGATGTGAGAAACAGGGACGACTTGATCAAGCTGTGATGGATCAGGCAGATCATGGCCCCGAAGGCGCCGATGCCCCCGATACCGGTACCGAAGGCGATGATGCCCATATTTTCGATGCTCGAGTAAGCCAGCATCCGTTTGTATTCGGTCTGTTTCAGGATGAATGTCGCGGCGGCCATGATCGATATCAATCCGAACACCATCAGAATGGCGCCGGAGAAATCGCCCAGCCCGGCAGCCATCATGATTTTGTTGGTTTTGAAGATACCCAGGTAGGCGCAGTTGAGCAGCACGCCCGACAGCAGGGCGGAGGCCGGACTGGGGGCTTCGCTGTGGGCATCCGGCAGCCAGGTGTGCATGGGGGCCAGGCCCATCTTGGTACCGTAGCCGACCAGAATGAACACGAAGCCGGCTTTCAGCCACAAGGGGTCGAGGTTCCCGGCAACGGCCGTCAATGCGGAAAAGGACACCGGGACATCCACCCGGCCCGCGTCCATGGCCACGGTGATGAGGACCGACCCCAGGAGGGCAAGGGCAATGCCCACCGAGCAGATGAGGACGTATTTCCAGGTGGCTTCCAGAGAGGCGGACGACCGGTGGGTGTAGATCAGCGGAGCGCTGGCCAGGGTGGTCGCCTCGATGGCGATCCACATCACCATGATATGATCGGACAGGGTCACCATGGTCATGGTGGAGAGGAACAGGAGCATCGAACCGGTAAAGATGTTCTCGGATTTGATTTCGGAGGCCTTGAGATATCCCGTGGTGTAGATGGAGATCAGGAAGAAGAGCAGGGATATCACCAGCAGTGAGAGGAGACCCTCCGGGGTGACCGCAAAAAAATCCGGAAACAGCGGATCCGGCCGCCGGACCCAAAGCAGGACGGAGAGCAGGAGGTGAAGCGCACCGGTGAGCACAAGAAGCACCCGCCCCGGGTTGCGGGGCAAGAAAAATGCCAGGCAGCCGGTCAGGAACGGAGCGATGAAGACGATTTCGACCATGAAGTTCCACCTATTCCTTTAGGGTTCTGAGCAGAGCCGTGTCCACGTCGTCAAAGGTCTGTTTGATATTCTGAAGGATGACGGCCATGATCATCACTCCGGCCAGCACATCCAGCAGGATGCCGAATTCCACGATGTGAAGCGCCCGTACCGAAAAGGTCGTTCCAACAAGGTAGATCCCGTTTTCCATCATGATGTAGCCCAGGACCATGGCAATGGCGTTTCTCCGGGCGATCAGCAGAAACATGCCCGCCACCAGGATGGCGATGGCCGTGGGCAGCAGCAGGGCGCTTTGGCTGGTGATCGGCAGGTCGAACTTGTGGCTGGCAAAGGTCGCCCCCACAATCAATCCAAGGCCGGCGATAAGGGAGGCATGGTAGCCGATAATCGGCTCCACCTCCCGGTTGATGGCCACTTTCTTGATGGCCAGATAAATGCACAGGGGAATCACGATTCCGCGAATGACCAGGGTGACCAGGGTAAACAACAACCCGCCGCCCGTCATGTCGTAGCCGATGAAGAGGGGCACGATGGAAACCACGACCCCTTGGAATGCCAGGACCTTGATCAGCCCCGGGAGTCGGCTGGAGCCGAAGGAAAAGAGGATCGACAACAGCACCAGGGACAATAATGCATCAACCGGATGGCTCATTGGATAAACTCCAGGGTGATAACGGTTGCAAAAAAGGCCAGGGTAAAGGAGGTCAGGACGAACTTGGGCACCACGTCCATACGGAATCGGGCCATGACCGATTCGGTGATTCCAACGGCGATGTAGACGACCAGGAGTGCGGCGAGATACAGGCCCATGTTCATGGCGGCATGACCCAGATCAACAGGGACGATCAGGGTGGCGATAATGGACGCGTAGAAAAACAGCTTGCAGAAGGATCCCAGCTCGATCAGGCTGAAGTCCGGCCCGCTGTGGTCCAGGACCATGACTTCGTGGATCATGGTCAACTCAAGGTGGGTGGCCGGGTCGTCCACGGGTACCCTTGAATTTTCGGTCAGGAGGATGATGAAGAAGGCCATGACCACGAACAGCAGCGGGGAGCCGGCCGCCTGCCACAGCACCTGGGGCTGATCGCCTGCGAAATAGGCGGCCAGCTGGAGGTTGCCCGTCAGCAGGTAAAACAGGATTAAAATCATGAAAAGGGTGGCCTCGCAGAAAATGGGGAAATAGGCTTCCCGGGCCGCACCCATGCCTTCGAAGGGGGAGGCGGTGTCCATGGCCGCGGCGATGGTGAAAAACCGCCCCAGCCCCAGCAAATAGAGGATGAAAATGACATCCCCGTTGAAGGAGAACAGGGGCTTTTGTCCAGCAATCGGTAAAAAGGTCAGGGCGGTCAGTGCGGCAGCCAGAGAGACCATGGGCCCCAGTTTGAACAGGACCGTCGTGCTGGTGCTGTAGACGGATCCCTTCCTCAGGAGTTTGACGATCGTGTAGTAGTTGATCAGCAGGGGGGGGCCTTTTTTACCCCCGAAGAAGGCCTTTACCTTTAAAATGACTGCTGAGAAGAAGGGCGCCAAGAGGATGGCGAGAAGCCAGAGAATAATGGATTCAGTCATAAAATCGCCTCATTGAATGGTGCTTGCCAATTCGTAGGATCCCCTAATTTATTATACGAAAAATAGCAGTGCGACGATGGCTGCCAGTATATACCCAATATATAAATGGATATCCCCGTGCTGAATCCATCTCAGACTGTCGAACAGCCCCAGGATCGGACGAACGATCACCCGTCCCATGTGGAGCTCGGCGATGTCATCGATGCGGCTGCGGTAATGGGTCTTCTGGGGGAATCGACCCCGCAGGACGGGATGGTCTTCCTTGAACGGGGCCACGGGCTTGAAAAAGTCTAAAATCGAAGCGGCGTAGGAAGATCCCGTGTATTGCATCTTTACCGTCGGCTGGGTGAAGCCGCACCCCCAGGTGCCGGAACGGGTGATGGATTTTCCCCTGTAAGCCAGGGATCGAACCGCCACGATCAGGATCAGAATGCCCAAAAACAGGGCCGAAGCCAGGCTGATATTGGTGGCGATCTGCAAGAACGGATCGAGGGCGATTCGGTCAATCCCCAACTCCAGGGCGCTTAGTCCTTTCAGTGTCAGGATGATAAAAAACCGGGGAAACACGCCAACGACAGCGCAGGCGACTGCCAGAATCACCAGGGGGAAGCGCATGGTTTTTCCCCGTTCGTCCGCGGTGGAGGCCGCTGCCGTGCGGGGTTCTCCCTGGAAAACCACCCCCATCACCTTGGAGAAGAGCGCCAGGGCCAGCCCCCCGATGATGGCCAGACTGATGATGGCCAGAATACTCATGACGAAGGTGGCCTGGTTCAGGGCCACGCCCCGGAAACTGCCCAAGTAGACGAGAAACTCACTGACGAATCCGTTGAAGGGGGGCAGGCCGGAAATGGCTAGGGACCCGATCAAAAAGGTAGCACCGGTAACGCGCATGGGTTTGATCAGGCCCCCGAGGGCCTCGATGGACCGGGTGCCGGTCTTCTGGATGACGACCCCGGCTCCCATGAACAGAAGGGATTTGAAGATCGAGTGGTTGAGCACGTGGAGCAGACCCCCGGCAAACCCCAGAGCCGCCATCATCGGATGTCCCGTCGATACCCCGATCATGCCGATCCCGATGCCGATGAGAATGATGCCGATGTTTTCGACACTGCTGTAGGCCAGCAGTCGTTTAAGGTCGTGCTGCCCCAAAGCGTAGACCACGCCAAGGATGCCGGTGACCATGCCGGTGATCAAAACGAGTTGGCCCGGCAGCAGGGTGTGCAGTTCCAGGAGGCTGTAGATTCGAACGATACCGTAGATTCCGGTCTTGATCATCACACCCGACATGACCGCCGAGATGTGGCTCGGGGCCGCCGGGTGGGCATGGGGCAGCCAGACATGGAAGGGGAAGATGCCGGCCTTGGATCCGAAGCCGATGAAGCAGAGCAAGAAGACCGTGAATTTTAGGGGACCGCTCAGGATGGCGGCTGAAAACGCAAGACTGCCGGTCTGGTTGTAGATCAGGGCAAATCCGGCCAGGATGAACATGGCCCCGACCTGGGAGAAGACCAAATAGAGAAATCCGGCCCGCCGGTTTTCCGCGGACTGGTGGTCGTGGATGACCAGGAAAAAGGATGAGAGGGACATGCTCTCCCAGGACAGCATGAAAGCCAGGATATTGTCGGCGGTGACCACCAGGGCCATGGAGACGATCAGCAGGCTGAAAAACAGGGTGTTCGCCGCCGTTGCCAGGGACTTTTCGGGCTTGTCCAGGTAGTGGAAACTGTATAGGGCGGCCAGCAGGCTGATGGTATAAACGACCATCAGGAAAAAGGCGGACAGGGAATCGATCCGGAAAGTCAGCGAAGACGCATTCAGAAAAGAAACGGCGGCATTGAATTCCCCCGGATGCAACAGTTTTTCAACGGCATCGAAAACACCGAGAAGACATCCGGCAACCAGAGCCAGCACACTGACGGTCTTCATGAAGTGGAACTGTTGCCAGGTGAGCAGCGCGAGGATTCCCCCGGCGGCGATAATCAGATTCGCGGCAAAGAAAAGAGTCATACGCTCCCCTTTGAACGGTGATCGTCAGGATGGGTGGGCGACCCCCCGATCGGGTTTTCGATTTAGTGGGTCTGGCTGACGGGTTGCACGCATACCCGCGTCGGGATGATCTCAACGTCAGGCGTTGTTTACTCTATTATGCCCTCAAGATCCAGAGGTGGTTCGATTTTTTCCCGGCTTTGGTTTTCGGGGGCTGACCGACGGTCTGGGTATCGCCCGTACCGCGGATACCGGTCGAGGCTTCCGAAAACCGCCTTTGGGCGTCTCCCAGATGCGAGACGTGGGTGGGTCTGCCCAATCCTGCAATAGCCGGATCGCCGGGGTGGGGACTGATCAGCCACCCCGGTGTCCAGGCAGGGGTTATCCCAATGTGATCGGCATGCCCATGATGGGCCAGAGCACATAGACGGCAAACCCGGTGACGATCATCAAAATGATGCTCGCCGGTATCCCGTACAGGAAAAATTCGCCGGTCGAAAACTGTTTCGAATCATAGGCGATGGCGTTGGGGGCCGCACCGACCAGGAGCAGAAAGGGCATCCCGGAGACGATCAGGGAGGAAAAGAGGATCACTTCTCCGGCAACGCCGAGATAGGGCGCGATCACCAGGGCCACCGGAAGGGAAATGGCGATGGCCGCCACGTTCATGATGAAGTTGGTCATCATCATGACAAAGAAGGCGATGCTCATGACGAAGATAAACCAGTGGGATTCTTTGAACAAGGACAGCCAGTTGATGGCCATCCATTCCGCGGCACCGGTGTCCCAGAGGCAGAAGCCGATGCTCATGGCCCCCGCAAACAGGAGAATGATGTTCCAGGGAATCTCCTCGAGGTCGTTGACGTCGAGAATCCCGGTGATGAAGAAGAGAATGGTGGAGATCAGGAGCACGGCGGTTTTATGGGGCGGCACAAATCCCGGGATCGAGGATTTCAACACCGCCGAAACCCCCAGGACAAGTATGACCGTGCCCACGATCACGGCGGCGACCATTTCCTTGGCGGTGATCCCCCCCAGTTCGGCATTGAGCCTCTTGGCCCGTTCCCGCAACCCGGGGATGGTTTTCTTCTCGGGCTTCAGGACGACCATGAAAAAGCCCCAAAGGAGGAAGGTCATGAGCCACCCGATGGGGAACATGTAGTAGCTCAGCTCGAAAAACCCAACCCCCCGGTCCATGATCTGGCTATAAAAGCCGATGGCCACCGCCCCCCGCGCCGCCCCCAGCAGAGTCACGATGCTGCCGGCGCCGGCCACGTATGCCATACCGATGAAGAGGCCCTTGCCGAACTTTGTCTGCTTGTCCCCCTCGCCATACAGGGCGTAGATGGCCACCAGCAGCGGGTAGATGGTGGCGGCCACGGCCGTATGGGCCATGATATGGGTCAGGGCGGAGGTGAGGAGGAAACAGCCCAGGTAGATCATGCTGGTTTTCTCGCCGACGATGGCGAGCATCTTGTAAGCGATCCGCCGGGTCAGCCCGGTTTTGGTAAAGACGAGACCGATGACGATGGATCCGAAAATGAACAGAACCGACGGATCCATGAAATCCTTGAAAGCCACCTTGGCCGGACGGATAAAAAAGAGGACTTGAAGCACGCCGATGGCCAGACTGGTAACCCCGATGGGCACCACCTCGAAGACCCACCAGGTGCCTGCCAGAAGAAAAACGGCGATGGCGCCCTTGCCTTCCTTGCTAAGCGCGAAGCTTTTGCCTAAAGGGTCGATGGCGTCGGGCCATGCCGGGGAGTAATAGGTGAATGCAAACAGCAGAATGCCGATGGACAAAAACAGATATTTTTTTAAATCGATAGGCTTCTCGAGGCTGGTCGAAGTCTCGGTCGTCATCTATTTTTTCTCCGTTGCTCACAGGTTAATGTCAAGCGCTGTCGGTTTACGTCAGCCGGATTTTTGAGGCGATATTTTGCAGGCTGCCACTGAATCGCAAATCGCCTCGAAAATGTCCGTGACTCTCAAAATACCGATGATGGCGCCGTTATCAGCGACGAGCAGGGTGTTGTGGTGGCACATGACAAACTGATGGATGGCCTCGTCCAGGGTGGCGTCCGCCTCGATATACTCGCCTTCGACCAGCCGACTCATGAAGGTCTCCACCTTGCGTTCGGCAGCCTTTTGACAGATATGTTGGAGGGGGTCTTCCCAAAGCTTCAGCTGCTCGATCATCGACTGCATGTATTTGCGGGTGAATCCCATGTGAAGCGGCCCCTGGTCGGAGAGCATGTCGCCGTATTTGGGCTCGAGAGCTCTCAGGGCATCGAACATGCTGACTTTCCCGACGATGTTTCCCGATTCGTCGTAAACCATGATGGCCCTGTGGCGATAGCGGTTCTGGTCAAACCGCGCCTGGGACTCTTTCAGCGCCAATACCGCTTCGCTCAGAATGGCGTCCTTCGACACCGTCGCATATTCCGAAAGCGGCACCATGAGATCCCTGACAACGTTCGTCTTCAATGTCGTCCTCCTTCCTCAACGAATGGATTTTCTATCCTGCAGCGATCCGGCAATCGCCGGGCTGATGATCGGGGTGACAACGGAGTCGCTTCTTGACCATAAAGGCTCCCTTATAGCTCAATATTCAGGTTCAAATCAATCGCTAATCCTTTTTCCATATTGGGTGAGGACCCGCCGCCGGCCACCCCATGCCAAACCGTGGGAATCGATGTGGCGGGGTTCAACTGTCGGACGTTGAAATGGGTTCCAACGCACATGCATCATCGGTGGAACAGGGTCGAGGGTGTCGTGGTCGGGGGGAAGTGGGCTTGAGGGATGGTCGCGGATGCAGATCCGTCATGGGCTGATGGGGAAACCAGAGGGGAGGCGCCGAGGTCTACCATCGAACCCGGCGCCTGACTGGGTCAGATGTCGATGGATTCCCCGGGTTTTAGCAGGGCCACGCGGGTGTCGGTCTCCTGTTCCACCCGGTCCTTCCAGGCCGCCGGATTTTGCTTGATGATGTCGAAAGTGTCGTAGTGAATCGGCAGCACGACCTTGGGCTCGATGAGCTTCACTGCTCGAAGTCCGTCGTCAGGCCCCATGGTGAAGTTGTCCCCGATGGGCAGGACCGCCAGGTCGATGCCCTCTTCACCGATCAGCTTCATGTCGTAGAAGAGGCCCGTGTCGCAGGCGTGGTAGATTTTTTTCCCCTGAACGTAGAAAAGAAAACCGCAGGGATTCCCCCCGTATGAGCCGTCCGGCAGCGCACTGCCGTGGTGGGCGATGGTGAGTTTGACCCGTCCCCAGGGATAGTCGAACCCACCCCCGATGTGCTGGGGGTGACCGTTTTCCACCCCTTGGGCTGCCAGCCAATTGTGGATCTCGAAATTGGATACCACTGTGGCGCCCGTTCTTCCGGCAATGGCAACGGTGTCGCCGACGTGGTCTCCATGGCCGTGGGAAACGAAGATGAAATCGGCGTCGATCCGATCCGCCGTCACCGGCGCCAGGGGATTGCCGGTGATAAATGGATCCACCAAAAGCCGGGTGCCGTCGGCGTTGATCGACAGGCAAGCATGACTGTACCAGGTAACCGATACTCCCATAGGGTAACCTCCTTTCAGGGTGTCCAATGCAAGATGACCGGACCGTTGTTGCCGAAGATCGGGTCCTGATCCGGAATCGAGACCCGGTCGATGTTCAGATAGATCCCGGGCCGTTCCTCGGGCCGTCCGATATTCATGTCGGGTGATTGCCCCCTGGGATAGGACCCGGTGACCCTGAAATCGGAACTGGCGGATCGCCCCTTGTGAGCCACCCCCGCCGGGATGACCACGGCATCGCCGGCGGAGACTTTTAGGGTCGGGCCCCCGGGACCGCCGAACTGAACCTCGGCGTTGCCGGCATAAATGCCTAACGCCTCATGGGCCGTGCTGTGGAAGTGGTGGTAGGCGAAAATGCCGTTGCGCCACCCGTCTTCCCATCGGTGGCGCTGAAACCGGATTTCAAAGCAGGCGGCGGGATCAGAGCCTGAGAGGGTAACGGCTTTTTTCATTACCAGCAGCGGTAGACGCCGGTTGTTGGGAAACGGGCCGTTGTCGTCCAGGAAATGGGCGGTGACATCTGGGTGACTGGTCACGGCAAGCCTCCTTATTGTTCGGCAGAGACGGTAAAAGAGTGGAATGGATACGTCCCGCTCAATCAGTCATCGGCCCTGACGGTCCGGCATCAATGGGGGATTCGGGCAGGCGGGAATCTTATCCCGGGGTGATTAGAGATCCTTTTCAAACACGGTCTGAATCTTGGCCTCGCCGTATCCCAGACTCCGATAAAATCCGTGGGCAAGGGACCGCTTTCGGTTACACCGGACCCGCATCCGACGGCTGCCGATCGTCTTCCCCAGGGATTCGGCGGCCGCCATCAGCTGCCTTCCGACACCTTTTCCGCGGCAGCCACCGTCGACCACGAGGCTTGTGACCTCCAGGCGGTCCCCTTCTGCCAGACGCCGATCCACAGCGGCCTGGAGGCACCCCGCCACGAGGTGGCTAGCGGTTTCGGCTACCCATACCCATTTGTCATGATCCGAGGCCAGGGCCGCCAACCGCCTGTTGACCTCCGCCGGTTCGACCCGATAGCCAAGCTGATCCAAAAGGTCCGCTATCCCGGGGCTGTCTTCGGGCGTGGCGAGTCTAATCTGCATAGAGATCATGTATCCTCGGTTGTCATCCTCCCCGCCGGCTGCACCCGATGGGACGGCCGTCAGGGCCGTCGCACCGGCCAGTCGGTGGGCTGCCCCGAGACCGGCGTCGCCGGCAATGGATGTGAATCGTCCCAGGGTCGGCACCGGTCCCTGTTCGATGAGATGGTACTAGAAAAGGAGATCGGTCAATGCCAGAATCGCCATCAGCGCTGCCAACAGGGCCACCCATGCCATGGCCGCCTTGATGGACGCCTTCCTGGCCTTTTTCGCTTCCCACCAGCTCCGGGGGCCGACGCCCTGGGCCAGAAACGTGGCTACACCGGCAAGGTTGACACAGATGATGTTGGCTGCCGTCAGGAGCAACGCGTTGATCGATAGGGAGAGCGCTCCGGCCCCCAGCAGCATTCCGAAGGTGATGAGGGGCGGCATGAGAGCCACCGCCACCATCACCCCGATGATGGTCCCTGATGCGCCGCTTGTAAAGGCGAATGTGCCCGCCGAGCCGGCAGCCAGAGCGAGTATGATGTCCTCGAAGCCGATACGGGTTCTGGCGAGGATCGCGGGGATGTCGGGATCGATGGGAAGCAGGGCGCCGGCAGCCACGGCGAATCCGCTGGCGATCAGCAGGCCCGTGAGGTTCATCTTCAGGGCTTTGCGGGCAAGTGAGGCATCCCCCAATGTCGTGGCTAGGGCAAGGGCAACGTTAGGTCCCAAGAAAGGGGCGATGACCATCGCGCCGATGAGGACGGCGACATCGTCTCTGAGAAGGCCCACCATCGTGACGATGGCGGAGAGCACCACCATGGCGACGAACACCTTCTATGTGCCGATACTGTCGGTGACTTCCGTATACAATTCCTCCCGGCTGATCCGGCCCTTTCGGTTGTCCGATTCCCCCTCCGACGGCGATTTCTGGGGTGGGAGACCCTCCTCGATGACTGGTCTGGGAAGCGCGGCTTCGATATTCAGCAGCAGGATACGGAAGTGGGCCGAACCGGAAAACCACTGGTCAAGCCTGTCCATCAGGGGCTCCGCCTCGTCGGCGGAAACGATGACCTGCAAAAGCAGCCGCCGTCGGCTCTGGTCGTCATGCCACCTGCCGAGGATGTCGCATCCCTCGAGAAGATCGTCGAGCTCCTCTTCCGCATGGTCGGGAAGGGAGATCTGCATCAACCGTTGTGCCATCTTGCCTCATGGGGTTGCGGCGGCTGGGATGTTGAGATGGCGGATCAGCCGGTTCGATTCGGCACACGCCGCTGCAGGGCCAAGGCATCGATAATGGCGCTGCATACCTTGTCTTGATCGATATCGGATGCCTTGACGGTGATGTCCGCGTATCGGGTATAGAGGGCCAGCCGCTCGTCGAAGAGCTCGTCGAGGGTCTGATCGGGCCGCTTGGCCAACCCCCGGGTATCGTAGTTGTGAATCCGCGAGCGCAGGGTTTTCAGATTCACGTCCAAAAAGACCACTACCCCCGACCCCTTCAGGTGGATCATGGCCTCATGGCTGTAAGCGGCACTGCCCCCGGTGGCGATCACATGATCGGTGAGGGTCAACGTTAAAAGGACATCTTCTTCGATCTTTCTGAGGGCCATGTGGCCGTCGGTATCCACGATATCCTGAAGGGTTCGCCCCTGGCCGGATTGGATCAACAGATCCGAGTCCACAAAGCCGAGGGCGGCCTCCTTGGCCACCAGAACCCCGACGGTGCTCTTGCCCGATCCCGGCATGCCGATCAAAACGATATTGGATTTGCCTTGATCCATGTCGTCTCCCGATGGCGTATCCCCGGCCTTTCCGGGTCCGCTCTTGAGTTCCATACCATTGCCCAGGATCAACCACAATCCTTCAGGGTCCAGTTCCAGCGGTTTTTCAGAACCGGCAGCCGACGGAGGAGGGGAACGCATACCCCATAGGCCGCAATGCCAATACCGTCGGCGGTGAGATCCATCAGGGAGAAGGTGCGATAGGGCAGGTGATGCTGGATGGCTTCGATTAAGCCGCCGTAGAGGAACAGTCCCGCGATTTTCCAGAAGGTGAATCGGCTGGAGGGGAAGGAGAAATCCGTTAGAAGGGCCAGTACAAAAAAGGCGGCCAGATGGGTTGCTTTGTCGTTCAGGCCCATCACCGCCGATGCCTCCAATTCCGTGGTGGCCAGGTGAAGAATCCCGACTAGAAGCGAGACCAATGTCGCGCGAAGGAAAAGGATCCGGCGCCGTGTGGGGCTCATCATCGGGACAGCGCCGGTCCGGCCTTGCGGCAACGACCGGGGAATGGGTCGGGGGGCTGCCATTGTCGGATGAAATCGATGGCCACCGTCACGGCATCAATGGTGAGGGATTCGCACAGATGAGGTGGATTCCCGTCCCCGAACCCCTGGGGTCTCAGGATGCGGCACTGAAGACTTCCGAAACGCTTTTCGAATACCGCGGCGAATTGCCGGCAGACGTCGGCGACGGTCTCCTCCGGCAGCCTTTTGATTCTCCCGTAGATGCCCGTGAACATGAGGGTGCCCTCCACCAGACCACACTGGGCGCCGTAGCGGCCGGCACCGTGCATGCCGGTTGCGGCATCGATGACCTGTGGGGTCAGGTCGACGCCGAAGGCTTGGGCCGCTATCCTGAGGGCGGTGGCCGCGCAGTTGATGTCCTCCTGCCAGTAATACATGGCCACCCGAGGACGGACGAAGTTTTCCGTGGTCATTGGCGTCGTTCCATGGCCAGACGAACTCCAAGGGCCACCAGCGCCAGGCCGCTGGCCCGGTTGATCCAGCCGATGACCGATGGCCTGGCCCGAAGCCACCCGGACAGCATCCCGGCGCCGAGGCCGACCGGGCCCTTGACCATGAAGGTGAGGGCTGCAAACGCTCCCCCAAGAAAAAGGAGACGTGTGGTGGGATTGGGGATGCCCGGGGGCACGAACTGGGGAAGATAGGCAAAATAAAAAATGGTGATTTGGGGATTGGACAGATTGAATAGCGCCCCCTGGAAAAAGAGCGTTGGCAGGGGGGCGTCGGGAAGGCTTCCGGCGCCGATATCCGTGCGGCGGCTTGCCAGGAGCCGTGCCCCCAGATAAAGGAGATAGCCCGCTCCGATCAGTTTGATGGCCACGAACAGGGCCTCTGAGGCCAGGAGGATGGCCCCCAATCCGAAGGCCGCCAGACCGGTGTGGCCAAGAAGTCCCGTGCTCACTCCGGCGGCGGTTGCCACCCCGGCTTTCCATCCCTGGGAGATGGAGCGGGACATGACCAGCAACATGTCTTGTCCGGGTGTCGCAATGAGGACCAGTGAAGTGGCGACGAATACGATCGGTAGGCTGTCGGTCATCCATTGCCTCCTGTTGGTTTGGTGATTCGGGGGAGGGGGGGCCGGTGGTCCGTCTCCAGACCTCCTCCTCATTCCCTCCCCCGGCGTGCCGGCATCCCTAAGGCCTCCCGGAGGATCTCCGGAATCGGTGCGGGTTTCCCCGTGTCCCTGTCTACCAAGACGCCGGTAATGAATCCGGCGGCCACGGTCGTCTCGTCTTCGGTTCGGACGATGACCATTTCGGCGGTGAGGCTGGTGGTGCCGATTCGGGTGATCGCCGTATGCACCCGCAGGGCATCCTCGAAGAAGCACCGCCCCGTGAACCGGCAGCCGCTGTCCGCATAGACGATCTCCAGGTTCATCGCCGCCAAGGTTTGCCATGGATACCCGATTTCCCGGATGTAGGCCAAAAACCCTTCATCCATGTAAGTGTAATAGCTGCCGAAGAAAGCATGGCCCTGGAGGTCGGTATCGGCGAACCGTACCCGAACCGGATGATAGAACGGAGCCAGGGGGGTGTGGGACGACATCGCTGATCTCCCTTGGGATGGCGGCAGCTTGGATAGGCCCTGAACTAGGCACAGATGGGCAGATGAACCGTGAACGTGGAGCCTTTATCGGGTTCACTTTCAACGCTGATCGATCCCTTCAAGGAGTCCACCAGCCCCTTGACGATGGGCAGTCCCAGTCCGGTTCCGTTGAGGAAGCGGGTTTTATCGTTTTTCACCCGGTAGAACCGGTCGAAAATTTTGCTGAGATATTTGGGCTCGATTCCGAAGCCGTTGTCTTTGACCTCGACCCGCAGGTTTTCCCCCACGCGGTTGACCGAGACGGCGATGGTGCCGCCCTCTTGGGTGTAGTTGATGGCGTTGCTGATCAGGTTGCCGAAGATACTCTCCAGGGCTAGGGGATCTGCGGTCAGCACGGGAAGCGTCTCGCCGGGCAGGGTGAGGGTGAGGGCCTGGTGCTTTGCCGTCGCTTTTACCTTCAGAAAATCTACAATGCTGGTCAGCAGCTCTTCCACCCGAAAATCCCTGGGCTCACCGCAGACGTTTCCCGTCTCGATTCGGGACAGATCCAAAAGATCGCCGATGGTGGAGATGAGAGATTTGGTTTTCTCTTTGGCACGGAAAAGCAAGTGCTGGTCCAGGCCGTCTTCTTCTTCCGCCATTTCCTTCAGGACGATGGCCAACTGCTCGTGGATGGTGGAGAGTGGTGAACGAAGTTCGTGAGTCACCTTTGCCACAAATTCGCTTTTCAGGCGGTCGAGAACCTTCATGGCGGTGATATCCTCCAATGCCACCACCGCCCCCAGGCACTCCATCCGCTCGCCTAGAATAGGCCGCCCCCGGACGATGAAATACTTGTCCTCTCCCATGACGAATTCATAGGAGGGGATCTCCTCGAAATCCACGTAGCGGCCGCGGGAGATATCTTTGACCAGGGTTGCGAGGCCGTCATCGGGGATGTAGTCCGACAGGGGGCCCCCCGCGCAGGTGTTCTCCGGCAGGCCTAGCTGCCGGCAGAAGGCCGGGTTGGTTAACACCACACGGCCCTCTGCGTTGGTCACCAGAACCCCGTTGGGAAGAAATTCGATGATCGTTCGGGTTCGGCTCTTTTCGGTGTCTAGATCGGAGAGGGTCCGTCTCCGTTCCAGCTCGGCTTTTTGGGCCTCCCAGGTGAGGGAGAGTTTTTCCCTTGCCCGGTTGATCACGATGCGCAGTTGATCGGGTTCGAAGGGTTTTGGGATGAAGTCATAGGCACCCTGTTTCATGGCCTCGATGGCGGTCTCCACGGTGGCGAAACCTGTAATCACGATGACGAGGATGTCCTTCTTTTTCTGGTGGATGCGGGTCAGCACCTCCATGCCGTCCATGCCCGGCATTTTAAGATCTAACAACACAATGGCGATGGGAGCGGTATCGATGATCTCCAGGCCGTCTTCCCCTCGGGAGGCCGTCGTCACCTTGCAGCCCATGCGGGACAGAATGCGGCTGGACCCGATCCGTATACCCTCTTCGTCGTCGATAACCAGGACTTTGATGGGAGGCAAATCGGTTTCCACTTACGTCGTCTCCATCGGGTTATGGGTTAAGGGAAGCTCGATGGTAAATACGGTCCCGGTCGGGTCGTTGTCGGCGGCCTGTATGGTGCCGCCGTGGTTCTGGACAATGCCGTAGACGAGACTCAGACCCAGACCGGTTCCCTTGCCTTCGTCCTTTGTGGTGAAAAACGGCTCGAAAATCCGCGGTATGATGTCGTCGGGGATGCCGGGGCCGGTGTCGGATATCCGGATGATCACCCGATCGCCATCTTCGGATTTTCGGGTGGAGAGTTCCAGCCGCCCCTTTCCTTCCATGGCCTGGGCGGCATTCAGAATGATATTCATGAACATGTGGTTGATTTGCTGGATATCGGCGTGAACGTCGGGCAACGCCTCGGCGAGATGCCAGGCGATGTCGATGTTCTGGAAAAGCGTCTGGTTTTCCAGAAGGAAGAGGGTGCGGGACAGGGCCCGGTTGATGTCCAGCGGGCGCATTTCCTGCCGGGTTTGCCGCGCAAATTCAAGGAGTTCCTTCACGGTATCCTTGCAACGTTCCGCATCCCGCAAAATGCGTCGGATATCCTCCCGTGCACCGTCCTCTAGTGGATACTCCTCCATGACCAGTCTGGCAAAAAGGGTGATGCTGCCCAAGGGGTTGTTGATCTGGTGGGCGACGCCGGCGGCAAGCTTTCCCAGGGAGGCCATCTTCTCCGCCTGAAGGAGCTGGACTTGGGTCCGCTCCAGCTCTTTTTCCATTTCGAGAGTTTCCCGCAGGTCGTGGAAAAAACCGATGGTGGCGACTTCCAGTTCATTCTCATAGACGATGGCGGCGTTCAGGCTGACCGGTATGATCTCCCCCGCTTTGGTGACGAAATCCACCGGAACCGATTTGAGCTTGCCCTTCCCTCCGTGGTTCCCGCTTCTGAGCATCGTCATGACATCTTTGGCGCCGTTTCCCGGATAGACGTCTTGGATGGTGAGGGTGGACAGGGCTTCTTCGGAAGTGTAGCCGCTGATTTCCGATGCGGCGTCGTTGAAGATGAGGAGCCGTCCGGTCATGTCAGCGGCGATGACGGCATCCACGGAGCTCAGCAACAGGTTCTGGAGAAAAGAATTGGATCGCCGAAGCCGCTCCTCGAAACTCTCGGCGGTTGAATTCTCGAGATCGATAATCACCATTGAGGCGGTTCCTTTCCGGCGTGGCGATACCGCTGCCGAGGGGTAATTGGATCCTGTGCAGCCGGCGGCTGGCCATGGGGGATGGTCCTTCGTTGACCCCTGCGCAAGGTCGCTGTCGGCGATCAGCCCGGGAGACGAGCCATCCATTCATGGAGCCGCCCCTCATGGGAAGCCAGTGGGCTGTCCGGGGCGCGGCCGGCTGCATTCTCTCAAAAAGACCGGGACAAATCAACGATACTCTGCCGGGAAGGGGGAAATCCTCGTGGCCGCGCCGCTCCGACCGTGGCCGCCGGTCAACCCGAATGCGCGCCACCTTGGCAATGAATCAACATTCATTATCAAGGTGGCGCGCATTCGGCGGTTGATAGAGATCCGATGTCCATGACCCTGTGCCAAAATCACCTATTATTGTGAGTTGAGGAGGCCATTTGGGAGAAGATGGAGTTTGTCCTTGACAAATCGAGGAAGGGGTTGGTAGTGAATGAGTATTCATTCATGCCTTGAGAGGTGCAATGGAACGACAGGCAGCAGTCAGACAGCCAACCCGAAACCGGAACGACAAATACCAGCGTATTTTGGAGGCAGCGGTGCGGGTCTTCGCTGAAAACGGGTACCACGAGTCCACCATATCCCAAATCGCCAGGGAGGCGGGAGTGGCCGATGGAACGATATACCTCTATTTCAAGAGCAAAGACGATATCCTGGTCCACTTCTTTCAATTCAAGACCCGGCAGGTCTTCGACGGATTCCGGGCAGAGGTCAAGGCGGTCGACACGACCATCGACAAGCTCAAGAACCTCATTCGCCGTCACCTTGAAGAATTTCAGAAAGACCGGTTCATGGCCATTCTCTATCAGGCGGAAACCCACCGAACCCATCGGTTGGCCGAAGAGCAGATCAGGGAAATGGCCAAAATGTATCACGACCTGGTGTCGGAAATCATCGAGCAGGGCCAGCAGGAAGGGGCGATCCGAAAAGACCTCTACGTGGGGCTCGTCAAGCGGATGATCAATGGCAGCGTGGATGAAGTGATCAACACCTGGCTTCACTCAGACGGACAATACGATTTGGCCTCAATGGCGGAACCCCTTGTGGATCTCTTCATTCGAGGCATCGGAACCACCGACGCGCCGGTCGAATCCCCACCGGCACCAGCGGCCCACTGATTTCAACAAAGGAGAAAGGGAGCATGGCACAGTACATTGCAGACCGGCGAGATGTCGATTTCGTCCTCCACGAACAGCTCGAGGTGGCAGAAATCAGCCAATCGGACATCTTTGCAGAGTTCAATAAGAAAACCATCGATCTGATCGTTTCGGAGGCAAGGAATCTCGCGGTCAAGGAGATACTCCCGACCCAGATGGAGGGGGACCGGGAAGGGGTCACCTTCGACGGCGGCAAGGTGGCCACCCTGGACAGTTTTAAGAAAGTATACAGGCACCTGGTCGATGGCGAGTGGATCGCCATGTGTGAAGACCCCGAATGGGGGGGGCAGGGCATGCCGGTATCGGTGTCCCTCGCGGCCAGCGATTTTTTCAATGGGGCCAACTATGCCCTCATGATGTATCCAGGACTGACCCATGGCGCCGGAAAGCTGATCGAGACCTTCGGCACCGATATACAGAAGCGGATGTTTCTGAGAAAGATGTACTCGGGCGAATGGACCGGTACGATGCTGCTGACCGAGCCGGAAGCCGGATCGGATGTGGGGGCCCTGACCACCACCGCCGTCAAAAACCCCGACGGCACCTACTCGATCACCGGAAACAAGATTTTTATCTCCGGGGGCGAGCACGACCTCACGGAAAACATCGTGCATCCCGTCCTGGCGCGGATCGAAGGGGCGCCCGCCGGCACCAAAGGGATATCCCTTTTTATCGTGCCCAAGTTCTGGGTCAACGAAGACGGTGCCATCGGTGATTTCAACGACGTGGTCTGCACGGGTATCGAGGAGAAAATGGGGATCCATGCCAACTCCACCTGTTCCCTGGCCTTGGGAGGAAAAGGGCAGTGCCGTGGTCTGCTCTTGGGCGATGAGAACAAGGGGATGCGGGCCATGTTCGTCATGATGAACGCTGCCCGGCTGCTCGTTGGACAGCAGGGGCTGGGCTGTGCGAGCGCGTCCTACATGAATGCCGTCGGTTATGCCCGGGAACGGGTTCAGGGTAAAAATCTGCTCCAGGCCTTCGACAAGAACGCCCCGTCGGTACCGATCATTCAGCACCCCGACGTTCGCCGTATGCTACTGTTCATGAAAACCTATGTCCAGGCCATGAGAAGTCTGCTCTACTACGTGGGTTGGTGCGAAGATCAGATCACCATTGCAGATGATCCCGGGGAAAAGGCCAAGTGGCAGGGGATCATCGATGTCCTGATCCCCATTGCCAAGGGGTATGTCACGGACCGTTCCTACGAGGTCTGCAACATGGGTCTACAGGTCTACGGGGGCTACGGTTACATCAGGGAATACCCTCAGGAACAGCTGGTGCGCGACTGTCGAATCACCATGATATATGAGGGCACCAACGGCATCCAGGCCATGGATCTCCTTGGGCGGAAACTGGGCCTCAACAAGGGCAAGGCCGTCATGGATCTGTTCGGGGAGATTCAACAGACCGTCGCCGCCGCCAAGGAGATCGATTCTCTGGCGCCCATGGTGGCCAAGACCGAGACCGCACTGAACAAGCTCGGTGAGGTGGCCATGCACCTGGGGGCCACCGCGATGAGCGAGAAGGTCATGAACGCCTTTGCCCACGCCTATTCCTTCATGGATGTGTGCGGGGATGTGGTGATGGCGTGGCAGCTGCTGTGGAGAGCGCAGGTGGCCGCCGAGAAAATGCCCAAGGCCAAATCCAAGGACAAGGCCTTTTACGAAGGGGTGCTCAAGTCGTGCGAATTTTTCGCCGCTACGGTCATCCCGGTCACTTTGGGTCGGATGGACACAATCCTTGAGACGAACGGCTCTGCCATGGAGATCTCGGAGGAGGCATTCGGGGGGAAATAAGCCTCGTAGCGCACCCGGCAGTCCATGATGAACCGGCAACGGCCGCACCCCGTGAGGGATGCGGCCGTTTTTTGTGGTGGCTGCCGCCCCGGGCAGCGCTCAAGAGACCCCCGCATCTCCCGACAGGGTCTCCGGCCCCCCACAGACGCCACTGTCGCGCCGGGTCTTGGGCGGTGCCCCGGGAAACGAGGTTGTGGAAGACTACCGGTGTCCTTTTTCGAACTCCATGGCCCTGAGGTCTTTTTTGAGCACTTTGCCCACATTGGTTTTGGGAAGTTCATCAAGAAACGCCACTGCGGTCGGCAGTTTGTAGACGGCAAGCTTGCCCTTGCAGAAGTCGATGATTTCCTCGCTGGTGGCGGTTTCGCCTTCTTTTAAAACGATGAAGACCTTGACCTGCTCCCCCCGGATGGGGTGGGGGATGCCGATGGCGGTGGCTTCGGCCACTTTTGGATTTTCGAAAATCACCTCTTCGATGTCCCTGGGATAAACGTTGTAGCCGCCGGAGATGATCATGTCCTTCTTCCGGTCCACAATGAAGAAGTATCCGTCCTCATCCATGGTGGCGATGTCGCCGGTATAGAGCCAGGAATCCTGGAGGACCTCCTGGGTGGCCTCGGGGCGCTTCCAGTATCCTTTCATGACCTGGGGCCCTCTGACACAGAGCTCTCCGCTTTCCCCGACGGGCATCTCACGGGTGCCGTCCGCCAGGTCGACGATTTTGGCGTCGGTGTCGGGAATGGGCAGGCCGATGCTGCCCACTTTTCGGGTTCCCTGAAAGGGGTTGACGTGGGTCACCGGAGAGCTCTCCGTCAGCCCGTAGCCTTCCACGATGACAGCGCCGGTTTTCTCTTCGAAATCCCGTATAACCTCCACCGGAAGGGGGGCGCTGCCCGAGAAACATCCCGTGATGCTCGTGAGATCCGCCTGTTCGATTTTGGGGTGGTTGAGCAGGCCGATGAACATGGTCGGCACCAAAGGAGCGAAGGTGGGTCGGTATTTGGATATGGCTTCCAACAGCTGGTCGGGCTGAGGTTTGGGCACCAGAACGTTGCCCCAGCCCATGTAGATCGCGAAATTCATGGTGGTGGACATACCGAAAACATGGAAGAAAGGAAGCGCGCCCAGCATGGTTTCCGCTCCCGCTTTCAGGCCGGGAAACCAGGCGCGAATGTCCTGAACCTGTCGGCTGAGGTTGCCGTGGGTCAGCATCACCCCTTTGGACACTCCGGTGGTGCCTCCCGTGTACTGGAGCTGGGCTATGTCGTCCAGAGTCAGGGAAGCCGACGGAGGGGCGGCCGCAGGGCCTCCGATCCACTGCTTCCACCGATACACCTCTTCGGCGGACTTGACGTCGGCCGCCAGTTTTTTCCGCTTTCCCACAAGAGGAAAGAGCAGATTCTTGGGAAAGGGCAGGTAGTCGCCGATGGAGGTGATGATGATTTGCCGAATCTTTGTCCGGGGTCTCAAATCGATCATCCGGTTGCCCAGAAGATCGAGGGTGATGAGCGCCTTCGACTCAGAATCATTGAATTGGTGGTCCAACTCCCTGTCCGAATAGAGAGGGTTGTTCATGACGGCCACGGCCCCGATCCTGAGAATGGCGTAATAGGCCGCCACGCAGGGAATGAGATTGGGAAGCAGGATAGCCACCCGGTCCCCCGGACCGATGCCCATGGCCGACAGGGCCGCGGCCGCCCGGTCGACCATCTCCTTAAGCTGCCGGTAGGTGATGGTGTAGCCCTGGAAAGACAGGGCCATCTGGTCGGGAAAGGCGGCCGCCGTCTGATCCAGAAACGCGGGAAGGCAGACATTTTCAAAGTCGACGCGTTCGGGAACCCCCTTCTCGTAGTTCCTCAGCCAAGGCTTGTCCTCGTATCGGATCTCGCTGGTCACTTGGGCCTCCTTTGCTATCCCCTCCCGGTTGACAGTCGCCGACCCCCCCGATCCTTTTAATCCCAAGGTGCTCTGGATGTTCAGGATCACCCAACAGGCCAGGGAATGAATGAATATTCATTTTTACATAGGTGTTTCCTAAATTGTCAAGTTATTTATATATTATTCGAATTCGACAGGGATTGCCGTCTCCTCACCGATGGCTGCCGGCGGCCCTCCGATGGGGGACGATGGGACAGGAGCGCGGCATCGGCTCCAATGCCCGTTCGGTGAGACAGGCTGGAACCCGGCGGGAAAAGGGCCAGGGGAGCTTTTCGGATTGGGTGCGACCACCGCCTTCCGGTCCGCTTGATCGTCTGGGTTTTCCTTCCCCAATAGCCCGTTTCCGGACTCGGATGGTAGCGGCCGGATCGGGTCGGCTCCTCGACGCTATTTTTCCCTTGACGGCCTGGCAAATCTCGATTAATCTGAATGAATACTCATTCATTTTCCTGGTTGCACAAGTGAACAAGGAGGGTTTTTCATGGAATATGCGCTCGTCCCGCCGGCGGCCTACACGTTTTTCCATGTGCCGACAATGCTGTTCTCCGTTCTCATTCCCCTTGTGGGTATCGCCGCCTTTGCGCTGATCATGAAGCGGAGGATCGATCCGATGCTGAAGGCATCGCCGGATTTTCGGTTTGACCGGGTGCTCCGGCGCCTCGGCCAGGTGGCACGGATATGGCTAGCCCAGTGGCGGCAACCCCGGTACATGATGGGGGGGGTCATCCACATCATCATTTTTGGCGGCTTTCTCGTCCTGAGCGTTCGTTCCATCACCCTTGTGATGGTGGGGATCTGGCCGGACTTCGTTTTCCCCGGGTTTGGCGGCTTTCTGGGGCAAGTGTACGCGGTGACGAAAGACTATGCGGCCACGGTCGTTTTGCTCTCTTGTGTGGTGGCCGCGGTTCGAAGGGGTATTTTCAAGCCGGAACGCTACGACGTGCCCGAGCGCTATGGCAAGGACCACACCGGTGAGGCGGTGTTCGTCCTGGCGATCATCGCCACCCTCATGATCTCCGAGAGTCTCTTCGAGGCCTCTCTGGTGGCGGCCCAAATTCAGCAGGGGCTGCATGGTGAGTTTCTGGCTCCGGGCTCCATTGCCTGGCTTTTCAAGAACGCCCTGCTGGACCGCACGGTGCCCTCGCTTCAGAGTCTCCACATCGCCTCCTACTATGTCCACGACCTGACCTTCTTCTTTTTTCTTTGTTTTTTACCCTTGGGCAAGCATTTTCACGTCATCACCTCCCTTTTCAACGTCTATTTCATGCGGCTCGACAAGGGCACCGTCAAACCCGTTCGCCACGGGGTGAGCGACGAGGCGCTGGACGGGCTGGACTCATTCGGTGTCAAGACTTATGGGGATTTCACCTGGAAGCATATTCTGGATTTTTACTCCTGTGCCGACTGCGGCCGGTGTTCGGACAACTGCCCGGCCAACGCTGTGGGGCGCCCCCTCTCCCCCCGGTTTATCTCCATCAAAGGCCGGGACTACGCCTTCGAGCACTTTCCCGTTCTGGAGCCGGATCTTGAAAAGGGGGAAGACGATCTTCTGATGGGGACGGTCTTCGAGGAGGATGAAATCTGGTCCTGCACCACCTGCGGCGCCTGCGAGGAGGAGTGTCCCTTAGGCATCGAGTACATCGACAAGATCGTGGACCTGCGGCGGGGGATGGTGGATGAGGGCAATGTGCCCCAGAGTCTACAAAAACCCCTGGGAGCCCTGGAAAAACGGGGCAACCCCTGGGGCAAGATGGAAAAGAAGCGTGCCGACTGGACGAAACCCATCGCCGAGGCCTGCGACATCCGGCGAATCGATCAGGGCGAGAGCTCCGATACCCTCTACTTTGTCGACAGCATCTCCTCCTATGACGACCGGATGCAGGAGATCGCCCGGGCCACCGCCACCATCATTGATCGCTGCGGCATGGGGGTAGGGCTTCTGGGCAAGGCGGAAAGGGACAGCGGAAATGAGGTGAGGCGGTTCGGAGAGGAGATGCTCTTCCAGGAACTTAAGGCGTCCAACACGGAGGCGATTTTGGAATCCGGTGCCGAGCGGATCGTAACCGCCGATCCCCACGCTTTCAACGCCTTGAAAAACGACTACAACGGCCTGCCGCCGGTGGCGCACATCAGCCAGGTGATCAGCTGGGGGATTCGGGACGGCAGGCTCAGCATGACCCCGATGGAGGGCAACGGGAAAGTATACACCTACCACGATCCCTGTTATCTCGGCCGCCACGGGGGGATTTACGATGCCCCGAGAGCGGCCATGGACGCCATCCCGGGTTTGAAGCGGGTGGAGATGTTTCGCAGCCGCGACCGCTCCTTTTGCTGCGGCGGCGGGGGACTGATGCTTTTCTACGAACCCGAAGAAGAACAGCGTATGGGAGTTCTTCGGGTCCGGATGGCGGCCAAGGCCGGCGCGAACGTCATCGTGACGGCATGCCCTTTTTGTCTGGTCAACATGGAGGACGCCATCAAGGTGGCGGGGCTTGAGGGAAAGATGGAGGCCATCGATCTGTCCGAGCTGGTGGCGGGCCAGCTGGCCGGGTGACGGTGGGGATACCCCCCATCCCCGGGGGGAGACGGACCGAAGGGATCAGAGGAACCATCAATTGAAACGGGAGGATGAACATGGAGATTCTGGTGTGCGTCAAACGGGTGCCGGATACCTCGGAAAACGAGATAGAGCTGAACAGCGCCGGCAACGACATCGACCGGGACGATTTGGTCTTTTCGGTCAACGAATGGGACAACTATGCCGTTGAGGAGGCCCTTCAGATCGTGGACAGGGTCGGGGGCGGTGTGACGGTGGTGACCGTTGGAGATGAGGAAGACGAGGAGGTGCTGCGTCGAGAGATGGCCATGGGGGCCACCAGCGGGCTTTTGCTGACGGACGACACCTTCGACGGCACCGATGGCAGAGGCATTGCCGCCATATTGAAGGCCGCGGTGGAAAAAGGCAGCTACGATCTCGTCCTCACCGGGGCCCAGGCGGACGACGGGGCGGGCCAGGTGGGAGGGATGCTGGCGGCCATGCTCGACTGGCCTTTCGCCTCTCTGGTCAACGCCATCGAGATCGACGGGGACAAGGCCAAGGTGGGTCGGGAAATCGAAGGCGGCAACCAGGAGTGGAACGAAATGGATCTGCCCTGTGTGCTGTCGATCCAGACCGGCATCAACGACCCCCGGTATGTGGGCATCCGGGGCATCCGAAAGGTAGCCTCCGTGGATATCCCTCAGATGGGTGCGGGTGACCTGGGGCTCGACCCCCAGTCGGTCGGTGGGGTGGCGGCCAAGGTCAAGCGGCTGGATTACTTCCTGCCCGACCTGGGTGATGGGGCCGAGATGCTCGAGGGGAGCACCGAGGAGATCGTTGGCAAGCTGATCGAACTCTTGAAGGCCAAAGGAGGGCTGAAATAATGGCTCAGATCTTTGCATATATTCTGCACAAAAACGGCATGGTGGACGACACCGCCCAAGAACTGCTGGCCGCGGCCCGCAAGATCGACCCCGGTGCGGCCCCAAGGGCCATTGTCACCGGCAGCGGTTCGGGTCTGGATGAGATCTGCAACCGGGCGGCCGACAGCTATCCCGAGGTCTGGAAGGTGGACAGCGACGCGCTGGCCTACCCCAACGCCGAGGTGATTCGAAAACTGTTGGTCAATCTTCTGCCCGCCGACGCCGTTCTTCTGGTTCCCCACGAGCATTTCGGGATGGATCTGGCGCCGGGGCTGTCCGTCAAGCTGGACTCTGCCTTCGTCTCCGACGTGGTGGCCATTGAGGACTGTGAGGGATCGGTCCTAAAAATCGTGCGTCAGGAGTTCGGAGGGGCGGTCAGCACCCACGTGACCTGCGACATGGCGGCGGGCGCCGTCTTGTCCGTTCGTCCCGGAGCGTTTCAGCCCGATGAGTCCACAGGCGCCGGCGGCGGGGTCGTGGACAAGTCAGGGGAGGCCGGTGACCTGACGGCCCGTCGTCGCTTCCTGGAGGTCGTGGAGGCCGAAACCGGGGACGTGGACATCGCCAAGAGCGAGGTGCTGGTCTCCATCGGCCGGGGGATCGAGGATGAAGACAACCTGGAGATCGCCCAGGAACTGGCCGAGGCCATGGGGGCCGACGTATCCTGCTCCCGGCCGATCGTCGACGCCAAATGGATGGAGAAGTCGAGGCAGGTGGGCACCTCCGGCAAGACGGTCAAACCCAAGGTCTACCTCGCCTGCGGCATCAGCGGCTCTTTCCAGCACATGGGCGGCCTCAAGGGCAACCCGTTTATCGTGGCCATCAACAAGAACCCCAAGGCCCCCATCTTCCAGGTGGCCGACGTGGGCGTCGTGGCCGACGTGCTGGAATTCCTGCCTGACCTTGCCGAAAAGATCCAAGAAGGCTGACCGGTTTCGTGCCATTTTAGCCGCCGCCCATCAAACACCGCCGGGACCCCATGGGTTCCGGCGGTTCATGACCCATTCCACCTGTCATACCATTCCTGGCGGCTTCAGGATGACCCGGGTATCCACCACGTTAAGGCCGTTCTGGTAGACGATGATCGGATTCAGATCCATTTCAAGAATGTCCGGGTAGGCTTCCATCACGTCCGAACAGATGGTCAACAGTTTTCGCAGGGCTTTCTGATCGCAGGCCGGCATCCCCCTGGCCCCCTCCAGAATCGGATAGGTCTTGATCTCTTCCATCATTTTCCGGGCCGACGTGCTGGAAATGGGCAACACTCTGAAGGAGACGTCTCTTATAATCTCAACCAGAATCCCCCCGAGTCCGAACATGATGATGGGCCCGAACTGGTCGTCGTATTTGGTGCCGATGATGACCTCCGTCCCGGCCATGGCCATGGGGGACACCAGAACCCCCCGTAGATCGGCATCGGGGTTGAACTGGATTGCATTGGAGACGATCTCATCGAATGTGTGTCGGACCGCATCGGCCCCCTTGATGTTGACCCGGACGCCCCCCGCGTCGCTTTTATGGAGAATGTCGGGGGAGACGATCTTGAGGACCACAGGGCCGTCGATGTCGGCGGCTATGGTGGCTGCCTCTTCGGCGGTGCGGGCAAAGATGTCCCGGCTTACCGGCGCCCCATGGAGTTGGAATAGCCGTTTTCCTTCATGTTCGAGCAGGAGCGTCCGGCCCTCGGCCCTGGCGGCCTCGATAATGGCAAGGCCCTCGGGGTTCGCTTTTTTCCCCCACTGCAACTCGAAGCTGGTCTTGGCGTGGTAGGATTTGAGATAGGCGCCGTATGCCGACAGGGATCCGATGCACCGGCAGGCCACTTCCAGGGAATCGT
Source organism: uncultured Desulfobacteraceae bacterium (assembly GCA_942491115.1). Classification (GTDB taxonomy): domain Bacteria; phylum Desulfobacterota; class Desulfobacteria; order Desulfobacterales; family UBA5852; genus CALNZV01. Next base: position 819,731 of record CALNZV010000007.1, on the reverse strand, counting down.
AGACGGTGATGTTGTAGTATCGAAGCAGTTCCAGGGAGTGGGGCCTGAGGGAGTTGAACAGGCTATGGACCACGATGGGCTTTCCGCCCTGCTGAACGATCTTGCCCATCTGATGGGCCGCATCCTCTTCCTTGAGGGATAGGCTTTCGGCAAAGCGTATCCCGTATCCACCGAATAGCCCTACTATCAAAAGCCCCCCAACGGCCGAATCCTTCAGAATGATGCGGGCGCAGTCGGCGAAGAGCGACGGGTCGTCGTCCGTCCCCCCGGCCACGTCCACGGGATTGCCGACAGTGGCGGCATCCGGAAGGATGGCCCTGAGCTTTTCCTGAGCCTTGTCGCCGAGTCGGGGCAATCCGATGCCCTGATCGGATAGAAGGTCTGAGGCGATGGTGGCATGGCCGCCCCCGTCGGCCAGGATGGCAACATTGTTGTTCTTGATGGGGGGAAGGGAGGCCAGGGTCTCCGCTACCGGAAACAGCTCGTCTGACTGTTCGATCATGATGATCCCCGATCGGCGGAAGGCCCCCTTGGCCACTCGGGACATGCCGGCAAGGGCTCCGGTATGGGAGCCGGCTGCGCGCTTGCCTGTCGCGCTGCGCCCGCTTTTGAGCATGATGATGGGTTTGGAGAGGCTCGTGCGGCAAGCCTGTTGAAGAAAGCTGCGGCCGTCACGCATGCCTTCCACGTACATGAGAATGGCCCGGGTGCGGGGGTCGTTCTGGAAGAAGGCCAGGTATTCGTGGAACTTGATGTCCGCCTCATTGCCAACTCCGACATAGTAAGAAAAGCCCTTATTGCTCTTGACCCGGGCCTCGGTGATGAGGGTCAGGGCCATGTTGCCGCTTTGGCTAACCAGGGCGATATCCCCCGCCGGTGCTCCCCTCAACCCGACTAGGTTCAGGTGGGAATGAAGATTCATCATGCCGGACGTGTTGGGCCCGACGAGCCGGATTCCCCACTTCCGGGCGGTGTCGACCATCTCGGTTTCGAGCGCTTTGCCCGTCGAGTCCCTTTCTCCGAACCCCCCCGCGATGACCACGGCTCCCTTGACACCTTTTTTACCGCAGGCCTCCAGAATGCCGGGGATGCTTTTCGCAGGGGTCGTAATGAGGGCGAGATCCACATCGCCGTCGATATCGGCGATCGTCGGGTAGCAGTCGAATCCGAGGATCCGCTTTTCCTTGGGGTTGACGGGGTAGATGCGGCCCTCGTACTTTTCGTCCAGGAGCGTCCGGATGGCCTGGTAGCCCCTTTTGGTGACGGTTTGGGATGCACCGATAACGGCCACGGAGCCGGCCTGAAAAATGTGCTCAAGACCCATGCCATCCCCTCCTTTTCCATGCCGTCGCCCGGCGAATGGTCAACGGCGTTTTCGGCCTTCGAAGGTCTTCAGCGCCGTCTGGCGGTCCGCCGACGACACACAGGACAGACACGCCTCCACCTCGAAGGTCATGATGGCGTCGAGACTCGCCTCCGCCCTGGCCATCAGAAGCCCCTTTTTGATCATCTGCAGGGAGATGGCGGCATTGGCTGCAATCTTTCGGGCCATCTCCATGGCCGCATCCATCAGCCGATCGGAAGGCACCGCCCGGTTGACCAGTCCGATTCGCTCGGCCTCCTTCCCATCGATATTCTCGGCGGTGAACAGCAGTTCGCTGGCCTTTCCGGGGCCGACCAAATCCTGGAGAAGTCGCAGGGCGCCGCCGGTTACCGACGAGGCCACTCGGGCTTCCGGAGAGCCGATGGGAGCGTCTTCGGCGGCGATTCGGATATCGCAGGCCAGGGCGAGCTCGTAGCCGGAACCCAGGGCGTATCCGTTGATGGCGGCGACGGTGGGCTTGTCGAATCGAATGAGCTTTCTGGAGACTTCCTGAAGGGCCGTGAGGTAGGTCCGGTATTCCTCGATGGTTCGCCGTCCCGATGCCTTTAGGTCGGCGCCGGTGGAAAACGCCCGGCCCTCTCCCGTGATGAGAAGCACCTTGACGTCGCTGTCTTCCCGGGCGTCATCGAGGGCGCTTTCCATGTCGGCCCAGAGCCGGCGGTTCATGGCGTTCAATACCCTGGGCCGGTTGAGACGGATGACGGCGATGCCGTCGGTTTTTTCATAGACGATGCATTCCAACTCCATGGAATCCTTGCCTTTCTCCGGTATCGGCCACTCACGACATGAGGGTTGCCCCCCTGATTTACCCGATATCAGGGGAGAGGGACCACTTGATGATCCACCGATCGGCATCCGGTTTTCGGTCCAGGCAGACGATGCCGCCGTTCTGAAAGGCAAAAACCGGCTGATCGGCGTTTCCGGTGACGAGCCACCCGGCCAGGCGGCTCATGAACGGGAGGTGCCCCACGAGCATCAGAAAGTCGTTTGGGTCCAAGAGGCCGGCAAGGCGCGCCACGTCATCCATGGGTTTGAGGCCGGACTGTTGGCGGGAGCCACCGGCGGGGGAGAGGTGCCCGACAAAAATGTCAGCCGTTTCCTCGGCACGTTTTTTCCCGCTGTGGAAAATGGCGTCAACCCGGATGCCGTATGCCTTGGCCACTTCTGCAATCCGATGAACGGTTCCGCGGCCCTCCGGTGACAGACCGGGGTCGGGTCCGTCCTCCGCGGGCAGGCTCTTGCCGTGCTGAACCAGGTAAAGGGTCATTGCTCTCCCCTTCCTTTTGATTTACTATGCGAGTATTCAGTTTGCCCCGGTAACCGGCCCAGGTCAAGAAAGAACAGGGGATTTCACCCGAGTCACATCAGCAACGGCGCCGGATTCAGCCCCGGATCGACCAGCCTTTTCCGGGGATCTCGATCGAGACACCCCGTGTCGGATGCCACCCAAACAACCGGAGTCTATCACTATGCGCATTGTCACCAGAGCTGATTTCGATGGCGTGGTCTGCGCGGCACTGCTGATGGATGCAGTGGCGGTAACGGAGCCCACCTTTTGGATCGAGCCCAGCGAGATGCAGAAAGGGCAGGTTCCGATTAAAACCGGGGACATTATCGCCAACCTTCCCTACCATTCCGACTGTTCTTTGTGGTTCGATCATCACTTTTCCAACACACCCGAAACCCCGGTGGCGGGACTTTTCGAACTGGCCCCGTCGGCGGCGGGTCTGATTCACCGCTACTACAGCGGCTCCTTCTCCCGGGACTTCGATGAACTGGTCCGGCAGGCCGACAAGATCGACTCGGCGGATCTGACCGAAGAAGAGGTGCTCCATCCGGAACATCACCCTTACGTCCTTCTTTCCATGACCGTGTCCGGCCGTCACCTCGACGACGAGCCCTATTGGAACCACGTGGTCCAGCTGCTAGGGCAGTCGTCGGTGGATCAGATGATGACGGATCCCGAGGTGTCCGCAAGGTGCGAGGAAGTGATCAAGGACAACCTCAACTACCGGGAATTGTTGAAAGCCCATACCACTATCCAGGGACCGGTAGCAGTCACCGATTTTCGAGGTCTTGAAAAAGCCCCTTCAGGCAATCGGTTTCTGGTCTATTCCCTGTATCCCGAAACCGTGGTTCAGGCGAAGATCCGGTTCGACGGCAGGGACCCGAATCGGGTGATCGTCAGTGTCGGACACAGCATCTTCAACCGGAATTGCCGCGTCAACGTGGGGCTTCTGATGAAACGCTTCGAGGGGGGAGGGCACCCGGGTGCGGGATCCTGTCGCTTTCACGTCAGCAAATCGGACGCTTACATTTCCGCGATTCTGAGCACCCTGATCCAAAACGACCCCATTGAGGCCTAGCCCAACCCGTGACCGCGGTCATACCGGGAGAACTGTGTGAGATTATCCGTCGATGCGCCAGGCGACACTATCGTGAGCCCTTCCGGTTCCGAGTCCTCGCACCCCGTCCCCGCCCTGGTCTACATCAAACTGATGCTGATGGCGGTGTTCTGGGGCGGGACCTTCATTGCCGGCAAGATTGCCGCCCGACATATGGGACCGTTTACCGCGGCTTTTTTTCGGTTTTTCATCGCATCCCTTTTTCTATGGCTGGCAGTGCTGCGCATCGAGGGGCGTGTGCCCAAACCCTCGGCACGGCAGGTGATGCCCTGCCTGCTCCTGGGACTGACGGGCGTATTCAGCTACAATCTGTGTTTTTTCAAAGGTCTCGCATTGATCGAGGCCAGCCGTGCGGCCATCATCATTGCCAATAATCCCATCGGGATCGCTCTGTTTTCGGCCTTGTTTTTCGGGGAGCGACTGACTCCGATCCGATTTTTGGGGATTCTCGTATCGGTATCGGGAGCGGTGGTGGTCATCAGTCGGGGTGATTTCCGTCACATTCTGGATTCGGGGGTGGGAACGGGGGAGTTGCTGATCATCGGATGCGTGATCAGCTGGGTGGCCTTTTCCCTTCTGGGGAAAGTATTCATGAAATCCATGACGCCCCTGTCGGCTGTCTTTTTCGCATCGGTCACCGGAACCCTTTGCCTGCTGCCGGCGGCGGTTGCCGAAGGACTTGTCCCGGCGGCCCTCGCCATTCCCTGGAAGGCTTGGCTTGCCATTTTCTATCTTGGCTTTTTCGGCACCGTACTGGGATTTGTGTGGTATTATGAGGGCATTCGTTCCATCGGCCCCACAAAGGCCGGGGTATTTATCAACGCCGTCCCGGTCAGTGCGATTGTGTTCAGTTACCTCATCCTTAGCGAACCGATTACCGGTTCTCTGCTGCTGGGTGCCGCCCTCGTCCTCGGCGGCATCTGGCTGACCAACCGACCGGCGGTTCCTGACCATTGACCAGGAGTACTCATGGATTCATCAGAGACCATTCGAGCTCAGTTGAGGACCCTCCTGCATTCACAGAAGTTGGGCGTGCTTTCCACCCACGAAGGGGGCCAGCCCTATGCCAGCCTCGTGGCCTATGCGGTTGCCGATAGCCTCAATAGCCTCGTGTTCACCACCGCTCGGGAAACACGGAAATTTGCGAACTTGACGGCAGACAGTCGGGTGGCGATACTCATCACCAACAGCGTCAACGCTGTCGAGGATTTTCATCAGGCGGCGGCCGTGACGGCGTTGGGGCGTGCGCGGGTGCTCTCGGCGGATGAGGCCGGCGAGTTCTTGCCCCTTTATCTGGGCCGGCACCCGTATCTCACGGCGTTCGCGTCGTCACCCACGACAGAGATGATTTCCATTGCGATCCGACGATATATTATGGTCAAGCAGTTTCAAAAGGTGATCGAAATTGACGTCTCCCCCGCCCTGGATCCTGCCCCTTGACCGGATCGACGGTGACCTGCGGTCCCGTATCGGTGGCAAAGCCCAATCCTTGGCCCGAATGAATCAGGCAGGGATATCCGTGCCCGATACCGTGGTGCTGACCGTCGACGCCTATGCCAATTTTCTGTCGGAGAACCACCTCAAAGAGCGCGTCACCCTTGAACTCAGCCGAAAGCCCCTGGAGGACATGCGCTGGGAGGAGGTCTGGGACACGTCCTTGAGAATTCGCCATCTGTTCCTGTCCCATCCCATTCCCGATCCAACGGTTGAGATGCTGAGGGGTCAGTGTGAGGGGCGGTTCCGAAACCTCCCCCTGGTGGTGAGGTCCTCAGCGCCGGGGGAAGATGATGCCCAATCCTCGTTTGCGGGCATCCATGAATCCTTTGTCAATGTCCGTGGTCTGGACGCTGTGATCGATCGGGTCCGTCAGGTGTGGGCATCGCTGTGGTCCGACGCCGCTTTGCTCTACCGGCGCGAGATGGGCCTCGATGTCGCATCGAGCGCCATGGCGGTCGTCATCCAGGTCATGGTGGACGGAGACCGTTCGGGGGTTGTTTTCAGCCGGAATCCGGTTGACGACACCCAGGGTGTGGTCGAGGCGGTCTATGGCCTCAATCAGGGACTGGTGGACGGTACCGTGGCTCCGGATCGGTGGTTCTTCGACCGGGAGGGCCGGCGGGCGTCCCATCACCCCCCCGAGAACCGAGAACAGGTCGTCGTTGCCCATGGGGATGGGATTCGGCTCCAAACCCTTCCCGCTCATCTGGCGGAGAAGCCGCCGTTGACGGTGAGTGAGGCCAGAAAAGTCTTCGACCTTAGCATGGCCCTGGAAGTGCTTTTCGGCCATGGGGTGGATTCGGAATGGACGTTCGAGGATCAGTGGCTGGTGGTGCTTCAGGCCCGGCCGGTGACGACCGGAGAGGGCTCATCCGGTGCCGATCAGCGCCCTTGGTACCTCAGCCTGCGGCGAAGCTTCGACAGTCTCCAAGCCCTTCGCCGCCAGATCGAAATCGAGTATCTTCCGGAGATGGCCCGGATTGCCGATTCCCTGGCGGCCGTTGACCTGGGTCGCCTCGACAATGATCAGTTGGCCGAAGAAATCGCACGCCGCTCCGAGATCAATGCCCACTGGAACGGCGTCTACTGGCGGGACTTCATCCCGATGGCCCACGGTGCCCGTCTTTTTGGACAAGTATACAACGATCGGGTGAAGCCAGAGTCTCCCTTCGAATTCCTCGCGCTGCTGACGGGTACGGACCTGAAGAGCCTGGAGCGAAACCGGCGGCTCCTGGCCATGGGGGAGCGCTTGCGGCAGATGACCCTTGACGATGCCGATTCCCGGAGCGAGCCTGCCGAAACGGTTCGCAAGGAGCTCGACGCTTTCTTGTCAGATTTCGGGGGCACTCACCAGAGCGGGGGGGGCCCCGTCGACCGTTCAGCGGAGCAGGCACTTTTGGTTTCGCTTCTGAAAGAATTTGCCCGGTCCTCCCCCGAAACCGTTACTCCCGAGGCTCCGGGGTTGAATTCCGAAACGCTGAAAAGTCGGTATCTGGAGTGCTTTTCGGAGTCGGAATTGGCCTTTGGGGAGGCGCTTCTGGATTTGGCACGGGCCAGCTACCGGCTTCGCGATGACGACAATATCGTTTTGGGCCGGATCGAGGCCCAACTGAACACTGCGCTCGAGGAGGCGAGACATCGACTTGCCCAATCGACGATACGAAAGGGCAACGATCGCCTCGTGAGCGCCCTTGGCGGTGCTTTCGGTCCCGCCATGGCCAGATCCGCCTCGTCGGCATCTCCGCCGACGGACGTCCGGGCCCGACAACTCATCGGTCAGCCGGCCGGGCCCGGCATCGCCCGGGGCCCGGCAAGGGTGGTCGGAACCCCTGAGGACCTCTTCGCCTTCAAGGCGGGGGAGGTGCTGGTTTGCGATGCGGTGGATCCCAATATGACCTTTGTGGTTCCCCTGGCCGCCGCAGTGGTCGAACGCCGTGGAGGAATGCTGATCCACGGTGCTATCATCGCTAGAGAGTACGGGCTTCCCTGCATCACCGGCGTTCCCGAAGCCACCGGGTTCATTCGAACCGGTGATTGGCTCACCGTAGACGGCTATTTGGGAATCATTATTCTTGACACCCCCTCTGAGGGCGACGACTGACCGCTCCCCCGTCCCCGTCGTCCCCCGGAAGCTGTGGAGCCCCAGGCCGGAACCACAGCGTTTTCTACCCAAGGGCTGGAGGATCCTATGGACACCAAAATTACAATCGGTATCAGCAGCTGCCTTCTTGGCGAAAACGTCCGCTGGAACGGAGGCCACAAAAAAAACCGGTATCTGACGGACACCCTTGGCGACTATGTCGACTGGGTTCCGGTATGCCCCGAGATGGAAATCGGGTTGGGGGTTCCCCGGGAGACCCTAAGGCTCGTCGGGGACCCTGACGATCCCCGTCTAGTGACCACCCGAACCCAGATCGATCACACGGATACCATGAAGAGTTGGGCCGCCGAACGGCTTCATCGCCTTGAAAAAGAGCGCCTATGCGGCTTCATCTTCAAAAGCGACTCTCCCAGCAGCGGCATGATCCGGGTGAAGGTCTACGGCAAAAAGGGGATGCCTCAGAAGAAGGGTGTGGGGGTGTTCGCAAGGGCCTTCATGAATCATTTCCCACTGGTGCCGGTCGAGGAGGACGGCCGCCTTAACGATTCCAAAATCAGGGAGAACTTCATCGACCAGATCTTCACCCTCAAGCGTTGGCGTGAGGCCCGCTCCCGGCCTTCCTGCGTGGGCAACGTGGTGGACTTCCATTCCCGGAACAAGCTGACCCTCATGGCCCACAGCCCCGAGATCGCCCGCCAGATGGGGAAACTGGTGGCCGCCGGAAAGCAGATGGACTGCGGTAGCCTCGAGGCCGACTACGAGCGACTGATGATAGAGGCCCTGCGGCTCAAGACCACCGTGAAAAAGAACACCAACGTCCTTCAGCACATGCTGGGGTATTTTAAAAAGGAGCTGACCCGGGACGAAAAACAGGAGCTTCTCGATGTGATCGGCGCCTACCGCAGGGAACTGACCCCCCTGATTGTGCCGATCACTTTGATCAATCACTATGTCCGAAAATACGACAAGTCCTATCTGGCCGGACAGACTTACCTCAACCCGCATCCCTTGGAACTCAAATTGAGAAACCACGTCTGACCGGCCCCGACAACAGGAGAAAGGTCAATGGAATCACGACCTGTTTTGGTTACCGGAGCCAGCGGCTACGTGGGAGGCCGCCTGGTGCCGCTGCTTCTGGAAGCCGGCTATCGCGTCCGGGCCTCAGCCCGAAATCCTGAACGCCTGAGACCCATGCCCTGGAGCGGGCACGCCGCTGTGGAGATCACTGCCATGGACGCCCTGGACTCCGGTACCGTGGACAGGGCCGTTCACGGCTGCGGCACCGTCGTCTACCTGATCCATTCCATGATCGCCAGCAAGGGCCGATTCGCCGATGCCGACCGTACAGCGGCCGAAGCCGTCGCCGTCGCTGCATCGGCCGCAGGCGTCGGGAGGATCATCTATCTCGGGGGGCTCGGGGATATCGACCATCCCGGGTTGAGCAAGCATCTCCGCTCCCGGCACGAGGTCGAGGAGATTTTCAAGCGCAGCGGCGTCCCGGTGACCATCCTTCGGGCGGCCATGATCATCGGGTCGGGCAGCGCCTCTTTTGAGATGCTCAGGTATCTGGTGGAGCGGCTCCCGGTCATGATTACCCCCAAATGGGTCAGCACCCCTTGCCAGCCCATCGCCATTTCCGATGTGCTGGGATATATCAAAGGGTGCATCGAAACCCCGGAAACCGCCGGGGAAACCTTCGATATCGGGGGACCCGAAGTGCTCAGCTACCGCGATCTCATTCGGATCTATGCCCAGGAGGCTGGCTTGATGCCCCGGCTCATCATTCCCGTGCCGGTGCTCACACCGACATTGAGCTCCCTGTGGATCCATCTGGTCACGCCGGTGCCGGCCGTCATCGCCAGGCCCTTGGCCGAGGGACTCGGCATCCCGGTGGTCTGTAGAGACGACGCCATCCGCACCGTGGTTCCCCGCCGCCTCCAGGAATCCCGGGAGACCATCCGCAGGGCACTGGAGCGGGTTCAGCAGGCCCAAAACGACGCCTGCCAGCTGCCAGCGGGGGATGTCATGCCGGCGGAGTGGACGTACTGCGGGGATGCCCCCTACGCCGGGGGCTCGACCCTCACCTTGAAATGCCGCATTCTCGTTGAGGCCATGGTCCGTGACGTCTGGCCTGTCGTGGAGGCCATCGGGGGTAACCATGGCTACTACCACGGCGGCCCGTTATGGCGGATTCGGGGGGGGGTCGACCGGCTGGCCGGAGGACCGGGTCTGACGGCGCAACGCAGACATCCCGACCGGCTCGAGGAGGGGGACTATTTTCATTTCTGGCGGGTGTCGACGGTCGACCGTCCCCGCAAACTGGTGCTTCAATCAAGAATGAGAGCCCCGGGAGACGCATTGATGACGCTCACCCTGAAGGAGACCGTCCGGGGCACCGAGATCGTTCTGCGTTCGGATTTCCTGCCCCGGGGTCTCGCGGGGCTCGCCTATTGGTACGGACTTTATCCGGCCCACCAGTGGGTGTTCCGGGGCCTGTTGAAGGGGATCGCCGACCGCTGCGGGGCCCGGGTGATCGAAGGGCCTGAAGGGTTGCCCCTCTGATGCTATACCGTCTTGAGCGGCTCCAGACCCTTCCCATTGGAGTGGATGACGCCTGGGCGTTTTTCTCCAATCCCCGGAATCTCAGGACCATCACCCCGCCATGGCTCGGGCTCGCCATTACCTCGGAGGTGCCGGACGAAATCTATCCCGGACTCATCATCACTTACACCCACCGACCGATGCCGGGGTTGACCAGACCCTGGGTGACTGAAATCACCCACAGCAAGGCCCCGTCCTATTTTGTGGACGAGCAGCGAATAGGCCCCTTTCGTTTCTGGCACCACCGTCATCGGTTCCGCTCCGCAAAGGGCGGTGTTGAAATGAAGGACAGCATCCATTATGCTTTACCCTTCGGTCCCGCCGGCCGAATGGCCCACACCCTTATCGTCCGCCGCCTGGAGGCCATTTTCGACTTCCGGGCGGAGGCCCTGAGATACCGGTTTTCTTCAACGCCTCAACAAAGGAGTTCGTTTTGACATCCTTCCGTTCCACCCTCTGTTGTCTTCTGATCCTCCTGTGGTGGGGGGGGCCTGCAGCCTTCGGCGCCGACGCCCCTCTTAGCGACGCCACCCAGGAGTGTCTTGAGTGCCATGCCTCCTTTCATCCGGGGATCGTGGAGGGCTGGCAGCACAGCCGCCACGCGGCCGTCACTCCCGCCGAGGCCATGGCAGTGGATGGCCTTTCCCGGAAGGTGTCGGCCGAGTCCGTGCCGGAGGACCTGAAGGGGGTGGCGGTGGGATGCGCCGAATGCCACCTGCTAAGACCCGATGCCCATGCCGACACCTTCGAACACAACGGCTATCAGGTCCATGTGGTGGTTTCCCCGGACGACTGCAAGACCTGCCACCAGGTGGAGGCCGACCAGTACTCCCAGAACATCATGGCCCACGCACGAAAAAACCTGGCGGACAACGCTGTCTATAATCAGCTTCAGCGCTCGATTCTCGGCCGGCCGACCGTCGGTAAGGAAGGGCTGACCATAGCTCCCGAGTCCGACGCCACCCGGGCTGAGGCCTGCTATTACTGTCACGGCACCGAATTGAAGGCCACCGGCACCGAGGTCAGGGACACCGATGCGGGAGAGCTTGAATTTCCGGTGATCGAGGGATGGCCCAACCAGGGGGTGGGGCGGGTCAATCTGGATGGCAGCCTCGGCGCCTGTTCCGCCTGTCATACCCGCCACGGGTTTTCCATCGAGATGGCCAGGAAACCCCATACCTGCAGCGAATGCCACATCGGCCCTGATGTGCCGGCATACAAAGTCTACACCGCCAGCAAACACGGCAACATCTATTCCGCCATGAACTCGCAGTGGGATTTTACGGCCGTTCCCTGGACCGTGGGGAAGGATTTCAAGGCTCCCACCTGCGCCACCTGTCATGTGAGCCTCCTGGTGGACACCGACGAGGTGGTGGTGGCCGAGCGGACCCACGAGATGAAAAACCGTCTGTCATGGCGGATTTTCGGCCTTGTCTATGCCCACCCCCAGCCCAAATCACCAGACACCAGCATCATCCGCAATCGGAACGGGCGGCCTCTGCCCACGGATCTGGACGGGGGCTTTGCCACAGACTTCCTCATCACTGCGGAAGAGCAGGCGGAACGAACGGCCGTGATGCAGGCCATCTGCCTCAAATGCCATGACAGCTCATGGGTGACGGGTCACTTCGAGCGCTACCACAACACCATCGAAGAGTCCAATCAGTCCATCCGGGCGGCGACGGACCTAATGCAGATCGGCTGGAAAGACGGTCTGGCCAAGGGATTCGACCAGGGGGAGTCCCCCTTTGACGAGTCCCTCGAGCGGCTCTGGAGCGACACTTGGCTTTTCTACGGCAACACGGTCCGGTTCGCATCGGCCATGGCGGGTGGGGGCGATTACGGGGTATTTGCCAATGGCCGGTATCAGCTGTCTTCTTCCGTGATCGATCTTAAGCACCGGATCGATCTCGAGCGACGCCTGCCCCCGCCCTCACCCTGAGCCATCCTTGGGGCATCAAAAAGGGAGCGCCAATGACGATTCAGGCGGAACGGATAACCGCCCTCAACCGGCATGAAACCCGAAAGGGCGACTGGGTGCTCTACTGGATGCAGCAATCCCAGCGGCCCCATGACAACCCGGCCTTGGAGGTTGCTGTCAAAGAAGGCAACCGGCTCGGGTTGCCGGTCCTGGTGGTTTTCGGGCTCACGGACGGCTACCCTGAAGCCAACCTCCGCCACTATCGGTTCCTTTTGGAGGGGCTGTCCCAGACGGGGCAAGCCCTGGCCAAGCGACGCATCCGGCTGGTGGTCCGGAAGGGGGATCCAGCCAAGGTGGTCCGGGGGTTGTCGGAAAGAGCCGCCCTGGTGGTCTGCGATGTGGGCTACACCCGTCCCCAGGTGGCCTGGCGGGAGGCCGTGGCCCAGGCCGTGGGATGCCGGACGGTGGCCGTTGAGGGGGATGTGGTGGTCCCGACGGCCGTCGTGTCTCCAAAAGCTGAATACGCCGCCCGGACGATTCGTCCCCGAATCCACAGGCACCTGAACGACTATCTCATTCCATGCCCCCGGTACCGACCGAAGCAGTCCTCCCTCGATCTGGACGTCGACGGCCTCGACATCGCCGACATCGACCGCATGCTGGACGGCCTCGACATCGACCGGAGCGTTCCCCCGGTCTCCGCCTTCTTCAAAGGGGGGCCGGGGGAGGCCAAAAAGCGCCTTCGCCGCTTTATCCGCCGGGGGCTGGACTGCTACGATACCCACCGAAACCAACCCCAGACCGACGACATCTCACATATGAGCCCCTACCTTCATTTCGGACAGATCTCTCCCGTGTTCACCGCTCTGGCCGTGGGGAACGCCTTGGAAGGGACGGGCGCGGACCGGGCTGCTTATTTAGAGGAACTCATCGTCCGCCGGGAACTGGCCGTCAATTTTGTCCGATATACCCCGAACTACGATCGGTTTGGCTGCCTGCCTCCCTGGGCACGGAAAACCCTCGCCGAGCATGCCCGCGACCGGCGCGACCCCGCCTACGACAGGGAGACCCTGGAGGCAGCCGATACCCATGACCCCTATTGGAATGCGGCCATGACGGAGATGCGGGATACCGGGTTCATGCACAATTACATGCGCATGTACTGGGGAAAGAAAATCCTCGAGTGGTCGCCGACTCCGGAAGCCGGATTCAAGACCACACTGGCCATCAACAACAAGTATTTCCTTGACGGCAGGGATCCCAACTCCTTTGCAGGCGTGGGCTGGGTGTTCGGACTCCACGACCGGGCCTGGTTCGAGCGGGAGATCTTCGGTAAAGTCCGCTACATGGCCGCATCGGGCCTCGAGCGCAAGTGCGACATTGCCGCCTATGTGGACAAAGTGAAGGTGCTTAACCGGAAAGCGGCCGATTATCGGAAATGATACGGCGAAAGACCCCCCCATGACGAAACCCCGCCTCCTTCGCCTGATACTGGGTGATCAACTCAATACCCGGCACCCCTGGTTCGACTCAGTGGATCCGACGGTGATCTACACCCTGATGGAGGTCCGCCAGGAAACGGACTACGTCAACCACCATGTGCAAAAAGTCCTGGCGTTCTTCGGGGCCATGCGCCGGTTCGCCGACGGGCTTGCCGAAGACGGCCATCGGGTGGTCTACTTCGCCCTGGACAACCCCGACAACCGACAGTCCTTCGAGGCCAACCTCTATTCCCTGGTCGAGGAGACCGGGGTTGAGCGGTTCGAGTATCAGGCACCGGATGAATACCGTTTAGACCGCCAGCTGGCCCGCATTGCCGACACATTGCCGGTAGACGTTTCGATGACCGACTCCGGGCATTTTCTTACCCGGCGGGAGGCGGTCGCGGAGTTTTTCAGAAAGAAAAAGACTTACCGGATGGAAAGCTTCTACCGGGACATGCGCAAGCGCCACAACGTCCTGCTGGACGCGGACGGAAAACCCGAAGGCGGAAAGTGGAACTACGACGCCGACAACCGGGGGCGCTACGACGGAGAAATCCCCATCCCCGCCCCACTCTCCTTCGACAACGACGTGTCGGATCTGGCAGCCCTCCTGAGGGCAAACGGGGTCAGCACCTTCGGCAGTGATGGTGGGGGGCGGGTGATCTGGCCCCTGGACCGACACCAGGCCGAGACTCTCCTGGATGCGTTTATGGAAACCGGTCTGCCCGCCTTCGGCACCTACCAGGATGCCATGACCACCCATAGCTGGTCCCTGTTTCACAGCCGGCTGTCCTTTGCCCTCAACACAAAGATGCTCCATCCCATGGGAGTCATCGACGCCGCCTGCAAGGCTTGGCACAACCGTCCGGATCGGATTTCCCTGAACCAGGTCGAGGGGTTCGTCCGTCAGATCCTGGGATGGCGGGAGTTCATGCGGGGGTGCTACTGGGCCATGATGCCGGATTTCGCCACCTCCAATTACTTCTCCCACGAGGGCCCCCTGCCAGGATACTATTGGACCGGCGATACCGGGATGCGGTGCATGAAAAGCGCCATCGGTCAATCACTGGAGCACGCCTACGCCCATCACATTCAACGGCTCATGGTCACCGGCAATTTCGCTCTGATGGCCGGTGTCCACCCTGATGCCGTGGATGCATGGTATTTGGGCATCTACATCGATGCCGTCGAATGGGTGGAGATGCCCAACACCCGGGGCATGAGCCAGTTTGCCGACGGCGGTCGCATCGCCACCAAACCCTATGTGTCCTCTGCCCGCTATGTCCACAAGATGAGCGACTACTGTGGGGACTGCCCCTACGACCATCGCCGTCGCCATGGCGGCAGCGCTTGCCCTTTCAACAGTTTCTACTGGGCTTTTCTGGTTCGCCACCGGGCGCTCCTCGGGAATAATCCCCGCATGGGGATGATCTATCGCACCTGGGACCGCTTCTCTGACGACGAACGGCGGGCCGTTCTCAAACAGGCCGACCGCTATCGGGATACCATCGATTCCCTGTGATGAAGACCGCCTTACCGATTGCCAATTTCCGATTCCGCATTACCATAGACCATCGCCGACCTCTGACAACACTTGATGCCGTGACAGCGGGGCATCCCTCGAGGTGATCTATGACAGCTACCGCCGAAGACAAACGAATCCATTCTGATGTGCTCGCCACCGCCGATTTCTTCCTTTCCTGGGAAAAGAACGGTGTCCGCCATACCGACGGCTATCACGCCCCCCGGGTCAACTTCTGGAGGGACATTCTCCCCGATGAGATGAGATCCCGCCTGGAGGGTTCCCGGGCCGGGGACCGCGTGGAATGCCCTATCCCCGAAGGCCGGCTGGTGCTAGCGAATTCCAAGCGTGGCGTTCACCGGCTCCGACGCCGGCACCTGGGAAAAACCCTGCCTGACGGACGCCCGTTCCGTCCTAAAATCGGGCGGTTTTACCCCCAGGGGCTCTTGCGGGGCGTCGCCGGGGTCTTCCAGGGCAACCTGGCGCCGTTCCGGTGCCTGGATATGGATGAAACGAGCATGCTGGCCGACGTCAATCACCCTCTGGCCGGTGTGGACCTCCATTTTTCCGCCCGTGTCCACGATGTGAGGGAAAAATTCGAAGAGCACGGGGGGACCAGTATCGACTGGTTTGAGACGGTGGCGACTGGGCCGGGTATGCAGGCACGGGCGTTCGGCAAGGAAACGGACTTTTTCCACGATGGGGCTTTCTTGCGGTCGGACCCGACCGAGGACAGCCGGTTCTACCATTCCCCCCGGATGGTCCAGCATATCGACGACACGGCTGGCCAGCTGATCCGCTCTCTCTACGGCGATCTGCTGGTCGGAAGGGATCGGATTCTGGATCTCATGGCCAGCTGGCACTCTCACCTGCCGGACGGGCTTTCTTCCCGTCGGGTGGAGGGTCTGGGAATGAATCCGGACGAACTTGGCGCCAACCCCCGTCTGGACGCCTTCACGGTTCACGATCTCAACAAGGATCCCCGCCTCCCTTACGGCAACGGGCTCTTCGATGCCGTCATCTGCAGCCTTTCGATCGAGTATCTGATCCGTCCCATGGACGTGGTGGCCGAAGTGCGGCGGGTGCTCCGCCCAGGAGGGCTCTTTGCTCTCACATTCTCCGACCGGTGGTTTCCCACCAAGGCCATCGGGTTGTGGTCCGACCTCCATCCTTTCGAGCGCATGGGGTTTGTCCTGGAGCTTCTTCTTCGTGACGGCGGATTCGGCTCCATGGAATCCTTTTCCATTCAAGGATATCCGCGGCCCGATGGCGACAAGTACGCCCATCAGCGGGCCACTTCCGATCCGGTTTTTGCCGTATGGGGCACCACATCCGAATGAGGATCCGGCGGGGGGGGGGGCCCTCTGCCGCCTGCTTCCCCCCCCGTGGGGCGTGAACAGGTATGGGGGGTGGTCATCCATCGGCCCTATCTTTTTACCCCGCCCCTTCCAGCCCCTGGATCGTTTGTCCGATCATCACCCTTTTCGGGAGGGTCCATGAATCGTCTTGACCGGCAGTTGGGCTTCATCATCGAGATGGACAAATTGAAAACGGTCCGCCGGAGGACCCTTCTCACCGACGGCAGCCGGTGGGAGAACTCGGCCGAACATTCCTGGCACCTGGCTCTGACCGCCCTGGTCCTGGCCGAGTATGCCGACGACGCACCGGACATGACCCGTGTGATCGAACTATTGCTCGTTCACGATGTGGTGGAAATCGATGCCGACGACACTTTTTGCTACGACGAGGCGGCGGTGGCGGGGCAGGCGGAGCGGGAACAGGCCGCCGCCAACCGCCTTTTTGACGCGCTTCCCGAGGATCAGGCGGCGCGGTTTCATGAGCTGTGGAATGAGTTTGAATCGGGCCAGACTCCCGAGTCCCGGTTTGCCAGGGCCCTCGACCGGCTCCAACCGCTTCTCCAGAATCTGGCCACGAACGGGCGCTCCTGGCGTGAGCACGGTGTCAAAAAGGAGCAGGTCATTCAAAGAACCGCTGAAACCGCGAGAGCCTCGGATCGCCTCCACCGCCGCATCCAATCCCTGATCGACGAGGCGGAGGCCAGGGGATACCTGCAACCATGACCTCGTCGTCACCCCTTATTTCCGCGGTTCGCCTCGAGAGAATCTATGCCTTGGGGGATACCACAGTGGTGGGGTTGGGAGGGATCGATTTCGAGGTGGAGCCGGGAGCCTTCGTGGTGCTCAAGGGCGTCAGCGGTTCGGGAAAGAGTACGCTCCTCTCCCTGCTGGCGGGTCTCGACCGACCCACCAGGGGAGAGCTTACCGTCGACGGCAGCCCATTGAACCGAAGCACGGAAGCCGATCTCACCCGGTACCGACGGGAGGTGATCGGGATCGTTTTTCAGTCCTTCAATCTCCTCCCCACCCTGTCGGTGATTGAAAATGTTTGCCTGCCGGCTTCACTTGCCGGGGTCCCCTCCACCGACACCCTCGAGAAGGCGCGGCCTCTGATGGACTGGCTGGGAATCGACAAGCGAATCCACCACCGCCCGTATCAGCTTTCCGGTGGAGAAATGCAACGAACGGCCATCGCCAGAGCCCTCATCAACGATCCCAAGATCATCCTTGCGGACGAGCCCACCGGGAACCTCGACAGCCGAAACGGTCGCGCGGTGTTGGACCTTCTGGCCGACCTCAACCGAACCCGGGGGCGAACCGTTCTCATCGCCACCCACAGCGATCAGGCGGACCGATGGGCCACCCAGATTCTGTGCCTCAAGGACGGAAAGCTCGAGGGCGACCCATGGGGCCAATGATCCGGTTTCTGATTCTGTTCTACCGGTTCTCTTGCCGCCACATCGCACGTCACCGGCTTCGTTCGGTGGCCGTTTTGGTCGGGATTGCTTTAGGGGCGGCGGTATTTACCGGTGTGCGGCTTTCCGTGCGGGCGTCCCTGGATGCTTTCACCCGCAGCGTCGATCTGGTGGCCGGTGACGCCGATTTGGTGGCGAGCCGTCCCGGTGGGCGGGTACCAGAGGAGATCATCAGACCGCTTCTGGAACACCCGGGAATCGAGGCGATCTCCGCCTTCTCGAGCGTTTACGTCCGGGAGGACAGTCCGTCCGCCCCGTCTTTTCTGTTGATCGGCATCGATCCCATAATGGACCGGCAGTTCCGCTCATGGGCGGCGGAGGAAGGGGGGGAGTCGGCGGGGGAGGGACTGTGGTCCCTTCTCATGGCCGAGCCCCTGACCATGATCGTGGGTCCGGACCTGGCCGAGGAGAGGGCCTGGAGCAAAGGGGATAGCGTTCGGCTGGTCCATGCCCATCAGACGGCATCCTTTCGCATTCTTGGAACATTGGATGCCCAGGGCTTGGCGCTTGCCCAGGGCGGCCGGGTCGCTATCTGCGACATCGCGACCTTCCAGGAGTTCACGGGGACCATTGGCCGACTCGACCGGGTGGATATTCGGACCGCCGGCCGCACCGGCTCCGTCGATCTGTCGGCCGTCCTTCCCCCGGGCGTCCGGGTCAGCCGGGCATCGGCTGCCCGGGAGAGCGGGCGCGGCATGATCCGGGCCTATCAGCTCAACCTGTCGGTGCTGGGTTTCGCCTCGCTTTTCGTGGGCATGTTTCTGGTTTACAGTTTGATTTCCCTTAACGCCGCCTCCAGACGGCGCGAAATCGCCGTTCTCAGGTCCCTTGGGGCATCCCGGCGGAGTATCTTCTTTTTGTTTCTGACCGAAGGGGCTTTCTACGGGCTTGTCGGGTGGATTCTTGCCATTCCACTGGGCACTATCCTGATTCGTTACCTGCTTGCCGGTGTCAGTCAGACCATCAGCACCCTCTTTGTTCGGGTCGTGGTCCAGGCCGCCGATTTGAGCCCATCGGAGGCGGTTCTCTCCCTTGTGGTCACGGTGGGGGTGTCGCTTCTTGCGGCCCTCCAACCGGCCAGAGGGGCCATGTCGGTGTCCCCCATGGAGGCCATGAGTCCTCCTGCCCACAGCCCAACGGGCCGGACGTCACCGATGCGTCTGGCTCTTTCCGGGCTGGGACTCATCGCCATGGTCGGACCCTTGTCTGCCATGCCCGGCATCGGGGGGGTGCCGGTTCCGGGGTATCTGGGCATGCTGATGCTCTTTGGCGGTTTTTCCCTCCTGGCCCCCTGGGGAATCCGGTGGCTGGGACAGTTGATGTCACCGGTGTCTCGGAACTTCGGTGGGGTACCCGCATTGTTGGCCGCCCGTTATATCCGGGATACCGGACCCAGAACCGCTATATCCGTGGGGGCCCTGATTACGGCCGTGGCCCTCTACTCGGCCCTGGTAATCATGATCCACAGTTTTAGAACCACTGTCGATCTCTGGGTTCACCAGACCATCAGCGGGGATCTTTTCCTGACCACCCGAAACGCCGAAGTGAATCAACTCTGGGAACCCTTTTCCTCGTCGGAGATGACCGGCATTTCCCAACTGGCTGAAGATATCGGCGTGGATATCGTCCCCAGCCGGCGATTTACCCTGACCCACAGGGACACGCCCTATCAAATCGACTTCCTGGATCTGGCGGCCTTCCATCGAAACGGCCGCTTCATTTGGATGAAGGGGGACCCGGAGGCGGTGATGCCGGCTCATCTCAAAGGCGAAGGGGTGGTGGTGTCCGAGGTATTCGCCAACCGCACCGGGATTGGTTATGGGGGGCGCTTCGAGGCGGTAGTGGACGGGGTCGAATTGTCGGTGCCCGTCTTGGGGGTGGTCAGGGACTACCGGACACGGGGCGGGGTGGTCTTCGCCTCTCTCCAGGGCCTGGAATCCGCCTTCGGAGGGCTTCCATGGGGCGGGGTGCGCTTCTTCTTCGATTCATCCGAGGGGGATTCCGACGCCGCCGTGGATCGGCTCAAGGGCCGTATCCTGGAACGGTTCGGCGACCGGTTCGACATGATGAACGGTCGGGCCCTCCGGTCGGCCGTGCTGAAGATTTTTGACGAAACCTTTGCGGTGACCGGGGTTCTGCTCCTGATCGCTCTTTCCGTTGCCGCCTTGGGGATTACCACCACCATGACGGTGCTGGTCTTGGAACGAATCCGGCAATTCAACACCATACTGGCGGTGGGGGGAAGCGGCGGACAGGTCAGGCGGATTATCCTATGGGAAACGATTTTCATGGTCACATTCGGTGAAATCGCGGGTCTCGTCTGCGGGTTCATCCTCTCCACCCTCTTGGTGTTTGTCATCAACCGGCAGTCCTTCGGCTGGACGTTTCTCTACAGCGTCGACTGGGGCGGGCTGATCCTTTCGTTGCCCTTGATTCTGATAACCGCTCTGGCGGCGGCCCTGCCTGCGGTCGGGGTGGCCTTCCGGCACCCGCCGGCAATCTTGCTCCGTGATGGATAGGGTTGAAAGGACGGTTTGAGATGGTCCCGTTTCGTGCAAAACGCAATGATTCGGACCGGTCAGTGGCCGAGCGCCTCTTTCGTTTTCCAGGGTCGGTCCTTCCCGGCCATCGGCTGCCCATCGCTACCCCTTTTCGACGACCCTCCATTCTCTATACCGTCATCGGTCTGGGGTGTTGCCTGGCGGCTCTGGCTGCTGCCGAGGTTTGGGGCGGGGAGGGCGCCTTCCGGGCCATCACCGGCCCCTGCCACTTGTCCTTTCCGGAGGATCACGGACCCCACCTGGGCTACCAGACCGAATGGTGGTATTATACGGGGAATCTGGCAGCGGCGGACGGCCGTCGATTCGGCTTCCAGTTCACCGTTTTCAGGCGGCAGTTGACCCCGGATACGGAAAAGGGGGGAACGACCGGCGGGGTTCGCTCCAAATGGCGGACTAACCAGGTCTATATCGGTCATGCCGCCGTCTCCGATATCGGGGAGCGGATCCATTACACGGCGGACACCATGGCCAGGGGGATAGACCTGCTGGCCGGAGCGATTCAACAGGATGGGATCACCCGGATCCGTCTCCGAGACTGGGAGGCACAGATCGATTCCCGTGGCCACCGGCTTCAGGCCGTGGGAGCGGATTTCAGCTACCGTCTTAATCTGGTGCCGGAAAAGCCCTTGGTCCTCCACGGGGATGAAGGCTACAGCCGGAAGGGATCCACACCGGAGAGGGCGAGTTGCTATTATTCCTTCACCCGGCTTGCTGTGAGCGGACACATCGTTCTGCGGGGGGAATCCATACCGGTCAGAGGATTGGGATGGATGGACCAGGAATTTTCCAGCGCCTATCTGGAGCCAGGGCTTGTCGGTTGGGACTGGTTCAGCCTTCAACTCTCCGACGGCACCGATGTCATGGTTTTTCTCCTTCGCCGGGAGGAAGGAGGGCTGAGTACCGCCTCCAGCGGCACGTTTGTGGATGGAGACGGAAACGCCATGGGGCTGAGCCGGGAGGATTTTACCGTGACCCCAGGGACCCGCTGGGAAAGCCCTCGATCCGAGGCCGTCTATCCGATCGGCTGGACCCTCGTTCTGCATCCCCTGGACCTTCATCTCGAGTTGACCGCCGCCTTCCCAGACCAGGAGATGGAGACCGATGAGACCACCGGCGTTACTTATTGGGAGGGAAGCGTTTCGGTGACCGGAACCCGAAAGGGCGCCCCGGTCGACGGAAATGGATACCTAGAGATGACCGGAAGGACCGGCAAAGGATTCGAGGCTCCCCTATGAAGACTTGCCGTCTTCGGCGATTGAACCATCTCATGGTAGACAGGCCTCGATGCGTGATGTTGTCAAATGCTGCCGTTTTTTGTCAGTTCCGAATGACAAAAGACGGCAGGATAGTGGTGTGACCCGGTTGATTTCCCCTGCCGGTACCGACTGATTGTTACCAACAAAGATAGTAAATCGACAGATAATCCTTGTATGTATAGAAAAATGAACGAGGCGTTCTTTTTATTGCCATTTGGTGGCACGTCATTTGCTGTATTTATTATGGTAATCGATCCGCAGTTCACCGGTTCCGACACCGCCAGCAAGAAAGACGGGATTTATCATGCCACCGAGACTGACCGCACTGTTATTCACCCTGACGGCCCTTTGCTTTGGCACGGCCTCGGCTGCCCCAATTGATCTTACCGGTATCGACGACACCGCCATATACGCTTTCGACGGAACTTCGATGACATCGGTAAACGACAGCGACCTGGACACAAGTCTGACCTACCGGACGGCTTCTTTCTGGTTCAATACGGGCGATGTGGACACCCAGCAGATGATCTACGAAGAAGGTGGGCGATACAATGGCCTGAATATCTTTCTTGACGCCGGCAGCGTTACCGTTGGTGCATGGGCCAATTCGGCCGGCGTTTGGCTGTCGAATGCCACGGCGGCCAACGAATGGCACAACGTGGCCTACGTTTTTGACGAAGGGTCTTTTAGCCTCTATTACGATGGTGGACTGGCAAAGACTCAGAGCCTCTCCTTTTCAACCATTCCGAGCCACACGGGCCACAACGGTTTAGGTGGGAATAACGGCTGGTCACTCATCGCGGACGGCACCGACGGCCAGGTCAATGCCAGCTGGTATTACTCTGGCCTGATCGGCGGCATCACATTCAATGACCAGGCCTTCACGGCGGACGAGATCGCCGATCTATCCGCCACCACCAATCCCGTTCCCATCCCCAGCGGCATCTGGCTCATGACCAGCGGGCTCTTTGGCGCCACCATTGCTGCCCGCCGCCAACGATTCCTGAACAGATAACGATACAAAATAGGTCCATACCGGGGAGCGGTTTTGTCTGATTAGAATCGGCAAGACCGCTTTTTGTGGTGCCAATAGAGGGGGAGTTTTTCCCCACAGTGTCCAATGGGTCCTTTGTTCCGTGGCAAGCCAAGAGAAATCGTTTCCTCACCCCTCGGCGTCGATATTTCGGAAAGGTTTGGCCTTTAAAGACATCCTTGTGAATCGGCAGGATGAACTCTTCTTCTATACTCCCCGGATACCCATCAAGGGAAAGACCGACTGAGATATCTTCCCTCAACACGTCCCTGCCCCCTTCCACTTTAAGGTAAATGAGTTTATCAAGCGGGACGGAACGCTATCAGTTGAAGAGACCATACCGATGTCCGACGGCGAATGGTCATCTATCGCCTCGATATCTGCCTTTGGAGATGTCGGTGGTAAGGTGTTTGTGATCGACCGATTCTGCACCTGTATCATTGAACGGAGATACATCGGAAAAGAATGCGGAGTTAACGCCAGATGATGTGAGGCGGGGCGGGGAGACCAATTTCGCATCTCTCACCATTCCCTTTCCGATACAGGCGTCAGTGCCCCTATTTCACTGTGACGGGGCTGACGTATCCGAGGCCACCTCCGGTGGATCGGCTATTCCATAGCCGCATCTGCTGCCTATTTCCAAATGATTTCGATTGATTTGTCTGGCACGCTTGCTATTCTTCTTAATCTTCAGCAGACTCGATTTAAGGTGATTTTTCGTCTCGAACCGAGAGTGCCGATTGCTTTCGGCTCGCGTGGTGACCGGAAAGGCGCTCAGAAGCTGGTTGCTGGTCATCAAGGTTCGATACCGTTTTGTCTCTCAGGCTAGCGGAAGTACCGCCTATCATTTGGTGTTGCCGAGCGGTCAGCCAGGAGAGAAAATGCCACCGAGGAGGCTAACATGAGTGATTTCAAGAATCGGATGATTCGCGCTGCGAAGTTGGATGTGGGTCTCTACGAAGAGGTTGAAGCCGACAAGGGCGCGACCATGCAAGCCATGACCGTGGTGCTTCTTTCAAGTGTCGCCGCCGGGATTGGCAGTATCGGCACCGGCGGCGTCGGGGGCATCCTATTCGGGACGGTCGCCGCCCTCGTTGGCTGGTACGTCTGGGCCTATCTCACCTTTTTTATTGGAACGAGGGTTTTGCCCGAGGCGGACACCCATGCAGACCACGGAGAACTGCTTCGCACCATCGGTTTTTCGAGCGCACCCGGATTGATTCGCGTGGCCGGCATTATTCCCGGCCTGGGCACCCTCGTCTTTTCCGTGGCCGGCATTTGGATGCTGGCCGCCATGGTGATCGGCGTCAGGCAGGCCTTAGACTACCAAAGCACCCTCAGGGCGGTTGGCGTCTGCCTGATTGGCTGGGTGATCCAGGCGTTGATTCTCATCATTGTGTTTACGGTCTTCGGGGGCGGAGCCAAGGGCGTCTGACCATCCCCGGCATCGGGGAACCAGACCGGACCCCCTTACCGTCGACGTCGACCAGACCCATTGGAGCAGAAGGATCGGCTGCCCTGACGGCCCCGGCTGCTACACGAAAAGGACTGTGGAGCGATTCCCCATGCGGTACCTGCCCATCGACGACCCGGAGATGGCATCCCTTATCGACAAAGAGGGCGCCAGAATCGAAGACACCCTGGACCTGATTGCTGCGGAGAACCACCCGCCCCTGTCCATCATGGAGGCCTTGGGCTCCGTCTTCAATACCAAAACCATTGAGGGGTACCCGGGCCATCGATTCCACGCGGGCTGCGTTTATGCGGATAGGGTCGAAGCCCTGGCCGTCTCGCGGGCAAGAAGTCTCTTCGGGGCCGACCATGTCAACGTCCAGCCCCACAGCGGAACCTCGGCCAACCTGGCAGTCTATTTCTCAGTGCTGAAAGTAGGGGATCGGATCCTGTCCATGAGCCTGCCCCACGGGGGGCATCTGTCCCACGGGCATCGGGCATCGATAACCAGCAAATGCTTCCACTTCGAGCACTATGGCCTCAATCCGGAAACCGAGCGCATCGATTATGACGACATCGAGGCCCAGGCCCAGGGGTTCAAGCCCCGGATGATCGTCGCCGGGGCCAGCGCCTATCCCCGGTTGATCGACTACGGGAAACTGGCGGCGATTGCCGACAGCGTCTCCGCCTATTTTCTGGTCGACATGGCCCATATTGCAGGGCTTGTGGCGGCCGGACTCATCCCCAGTCCGGTTCCCCACAGCGATTTTGTGACCTTTACGGGGTATAAAACCATGATGGGGGGCCGGGGCGGTGTGATTCTGGCGAGGGAGCGATACGGGAAGCGCATCGATCGAGCCGTATTCCCAGGATCACAGGGCACCAGCCCCGTCAGCGCCATCGCGGCCAAGGCCATGGTGTTCAAACTGGCGGCGACACCGGCGTTTGTCGAGATCCAGCAGCGAACCATCGCTAACGCCCGCCGGCTATCCGAAACTCTGGATGCAAGAGGCTATCGGATCGTTACCGGCGGGACCGACAACCACCAGGTTCTTGTCGACCTGTCACGGACCGGATTGAGCGGGGACAAGGCGGAGAAGCGACTCGAGGAGGCCGGGATCATGGTCAATCGCAATACGGTTCCCCGGGATGCGGAAACACCCGGAGCCGTCAGCGGCATCCGCCTGGGTACGGCGGCCCTCAGCACGAGGGGGATGGGCTCCGAGGTCATGGATGCCGTGGCCGGCCACTGCCACCGGGTGCTGTCCGCACCGGAGGACCGGGACGGGATCCGAACCGTCCGAGACGCAGTGAGGGCGCTCTGTCGTCGCTACCCGGTCTATCCGTGAATGGTGCATCTCAACATCTGGGCATCCCCATCCGAATGGGATGGCACCCGAGCGTCCTGCCGGTGTGACACTGCTCCCATTGCGATCAGCGCCGGTCGAATGCCTTTTTAAATCGTCGACCCCACTCCTCCAGGCGGGCGAAAAAAAGGAACTGGGACAGTTTTCGAAAATCCGATCGTAACTGCTTGATTTCCCCCTGCACGGACTGGGTGTCCTGACAGAAGGTAACGATGCAGGTCAGGGGCTTCTGATTGGATGGGAACAGGCAGGGCCTCCGGGTATTTTTGAGAAACGGGCATCGGGTGGGGAAAAAGCCTTCATCCGCAGCCCGGTGCATCAGTTCGTCCCGAATGGCCGGGTTCGAGGCCAGGATGAAGACCAGATCGGTTGAAGAGATGATCTGGTCGGGGTGAATGTTCTGGCAGCAGAGGCCTTTGCAGCGGCTCCCACACGATTCAAAAAGGGAAGCCGCGGCGGTGTTGAGATCGTCTTGGTGGGTCTGGATGGTCTGGCATAGCTGCTTCAGCCGTTTGCGCTCCCGAGGGCCCAATGCGCGGATGATCCGATCGGCTTTTTTTAATTCGTAGTGAATGCCCATTGGACAGCGGTCCTTCGTCACGGCCCCCCGGGTCGCCCCACCGACCATCCCTAAGAAATATAGGACCGGTCGGCCGCCGAACGGGTTCAAGCCGTTTTGCAGAGGCCATGAACCGACATTTTTAAATTGACATGATCATTCAACTTTTTTAGTTTCATGTAAAGGTTTGAAGCACCCTTGACCTCCTGACCTTTTCATTCTTTCTTGAAGGCGCCTCATGAACGATAGGCCCATTGCCCTTTCTGTCGACAATATTCATAAACATTTCGGTGATCTCAAGGTGTTGACCGGAGTGTCCCTAACCGCCTACAGGGGGGACGTAATTTCCATCCTCGGGGCCAGCGGATCCGGAAAGAGCACTCTTCTTCGCTGCATCAATTTTCTCGAAACACCCAACCAGGGTGCGGTGTCCGTCGGTGGAGAGACCGTTACCATCAAGACCAACCGCCGGGGTGAGAACGTGCCGAAGGACATCCGTCAGATCGAGAGAATTCGAACCAAACTGGCCATGGTGTTTCAGCAGTTCAACCTGTGGTCTCACATGACCATCCTGGAAAACGTGGTGGAGGCCCCGATCCATGTGCTGAAGGTTCCGAAAGCCGACGCCATGGAAAAGGCCAAGGGGTATCTGGACAAGGTGGGCATTGCCGATAAGTTCAATGCCTATCCGGCTCACCTGTCGGGA
The DNA here is from genome assembly GCA_942491115.1 of uncultured Desulfobacteraceae bacterium. Lineage (GTDB taxonomy): Bacteria > Desulfobacterota > Desulfobacteria > Desulfobacterales > UBA5852 > CALNZV01. Next base: position 793,049 of record CALNZV010000007.1, on the reverse strand, counting down.
GGTCAGCAGCAGAGAGCGGCCATTGCCCGGGCCCTTGCCATGGAGCCCGAGGTCATGCTCTTCGACGAGCCCACCTCCGCCCTGGATCCCGAATTGGTGGGGGAGGTCCTTCAGGTCATTCGGAATCTGGCTGAAGAGGGCAGGACCATGATCGTCGTCACCCACGAGATGGGGTTTGCCCGGGACGTGTCCTCCCGGGTCATTTTTTTACACCAGGGGAAAATCGAAGAGGACGGCCCGCCCGGGCAGGTATTCGAGGCACCGAAATCGGAGCGTTTCAGGCAGTTTATCACAGCCATGTATTGAGGGCGGAGTCGAAAGGCAACTGCCTCAACAGGCAGGCTGCCGGTCGGGTATCGGTTTGCCGGGCTCCGGCGACGCTTGCCGCAGCCGTTGCATGACGGCCTCTGCCCGCGGTCCCCATCAACCGGTTACCAGGAGGAAATACGATGAAGAAGGTATGGGTAGTTGTGGCGGTTCTGGCCTTGGCCCTGTCGGCAGCAAGCCTCCAGGCAAAAGACTGGAAAAAGGTACGTGTTGGCGTAGAAGGCGCCTACCCCCCTTTCAGCTATGTGACCCCCGACGGTGAGTTGGCCGGATTCGATATCGATATCGCCAAAGCACTGGTCGCTGCTATGGACGCCGAGATCCAATTGGTACCCCAGGATTGGGATGGTATTATCCCTGCGCTTATGGCCAGAAAGTACGACGCGATCATCGCTTCCATGTCCATCACTGAAGAGCGCAAGAAGAAAGTCGCTTTCAGCAATAAGTATTATAATACACCCGCGAAATTCGTCTGCAAGAAAGGGGAGATAACGGAAATTTCCCCTGCCAGCCTGAAGGGCAAAAACGTCGGCGTTCAACGCGCTACGATCCACGACCGGTATCTGACCGACAACTATGGTAAGGATGTCGACATTAAACGCTATGCCACACAGGACGAAGCCTATCTAGACTTGGTGGCCGGCCGTGTCGACTTGCTTCTGGCCGATAGTGTCGCCATTTCCGATGGTTTCCTCAAAAAACCCGAGGGTCAGGACTATCAGTTCATCGGCCCCGATCTAAACGACCCCAAATGGTTCGGTGAAGGTACTGGTGTTGCCATCCGCAAGGAGGACAAAGACCTGGTGGAAAAGTTCAACCAAGCTATCGAGAAGATTCGTGCGGACGGCACCTACAAAAAGATCCAGGATAAGTATTTCGATTTCGACGTTTACGGGGACTAAGACTTGTGCTGCCGACTCTTCGGCAGGATAGCGCCCGAGGCGGTCGCCATTTGTGGAGCCGCCTCGGGCGATCAGTCGATGATTGGAAAGCCCATGTTCAACTTGTACGGATATGGTTCCAGCATTCTCGAGGGCACTTTTCTCACCATAACGGTGTCATTGGCTTCGCTGGCCTTGTCCATGATATTGGGAATCCTCGGAGCTTTGGCAAAGCTTTCTGTTGTAGCGCCAGTGCGGATGGCGGCCCAGACCTACACCACCATCATCCGCGGTATACCCGACCTGGTGCTCATGCTACTGGTTTTCTTTGGGGGCCAGGTGTTGATCAACCAGGTCGGCCCCATGGTGGGATATGACGATTACATCGACATCAACCCCTTCATGGCGGGTGTCTCCACCATCGGTTTTATTTTCGGGGCTTACATGACCGAAACCTTCAGGGGCGCCATTCTGGCGGTGCCGAAGGGGCAGATCGAGGCTGCCTACGCCTACGGCATGGGCCGGTTCCAGGCGTTCCGCCGCATACTGATGCCCCAGATGGTGCGCCACGCCATCCCCGGGTTTGGCAACAACTGGCTCGTGTTGGTGAAGACGACCGCCCTGGTGTCCATTATCGGGCTCGACGACATGGTGCGAAAGGCTTCCCTGGCCGCCGGCGCCACCCGGAAGCCCTTCACCTTTTACCTCGTCGTGGCCGCGAACTACCTGGTCATCACCAGTATTTCCGTTACCATCCTGAAGTGGCTGGAGAAACGCTACAGTGTGGGCGTAATAAAGGCTTAACCGATGGAATTTTCTATTATTTTTGACAACATCGGTATCTATTTCCAGGGGTTGAAGACCACACTCCTATTGGTGTCCGTTTCCCTGTTTCTGGGGTTCATGATGGCGGTTCCCCTGGCGGTTCTTCGCACCTCGAAGAGCGTTTTGATCCAGGCCCCGATCCGGGCCTATGTGTATTTCTTCCGGGGTACGCCCCTTCTGGTTCAGATGTTTATCGTCTACTATGGGTTCGGCCAGTTCAATGCCATCAAGGCAAGCGTTCTATGGCCGCTGTTTCAGGAGGCCTATTTCTGCGCCCTCTTTGCCTTTACCTTGAACACGGCGGCCTACACCACGGAGATCATCCGGGGTGCTATCGAGGCCACCCCCCATGGGGAAGTGGAGGCGGCCAAGGCCGCAGGCATGTCCCGATTGCTGATGCTGCGCCGCATCGTTCTGCCCAGCGCATTCCGGCGGGCCCTGCCCCAGTATAGCAACGAGATCATCTTCATGCTCCACGGGAGCTCCCTGGCCAGCGTCATCACCATCATCGACATCACCGGTGCCGCCCGGATCATCAATTCCCGTTTTTACAGCCCTTACGAAGCCTTTCTCACGGCGGCCGCCTTTTACATGTCGATCACCTTTCTGATCGTTTTTCTGGTGAAGAAGCTCGAAGGACGCTGGTTTGCCCATCTGCGACCCCGGGAGACCGCCGCCGCCCCCAGCGAGGGATAATCGTGCCCTCCCCGACCATCGAAGACATCCCCCTGCCGGCCGCCAGCATGGTCAACCGGCGAACCTTTACGGTTTTCCGCTATGGAAATCCCGGGCGACGCCCCAAAGCCTACATTCAGGCCGGACTCCACGCGGACGAGGCCCCAGGGTTTCTGGTGATGCACCACCTCATGGCGCGGCTCGACCGCGCCCAGCACCGGGGAGAGATTTCAGGAGAGATCGTACTGGTACCCGTGGCCAACCCCATCGGCGTGGCCCAGTGGCGGGACGACGGGCTCCAGGGTCGCTTCGATTTTTTCGACGGGGTCAATTTCAACCGGGACCACCTGGATCTCAAGGAGAATATCGCCAGGCGGGTGGCAGCCCGCTTGACCGATGCCGCCGAGGTCAATGTGATACTGATCCGGGAGGCCGCAGGAAAAGCGTTGGCGGCCATGACGCCTACCGGGGAGGCGGAAGCTCTCAAACACGGCCTTTTGACCCTGGCCCATGACGCCGACATCGTTCTCGACCTTCACTGCGACCACCAGGCGGTGATGCATGTCTACATGGGGACCTCTCTGTGGCCTGAGGGGGGGGATCTTCCGGGCCGAATCGGCGCGGAGGTGGTTCTCCTGGCGGATGACTCCGGCGTCACCCCCTTTGATGAGGCCTGCAGCCGCATCTGGTGGCAACTGGCAGACCACTTCCCGGACCACCCCGTGCCGTCGGCCTGCCTGGCCGCGACCATAGAGCTGCGGGGGATCACCGATCTCGATCACGATGTGGCTGCCGCCGATGCTGAGAATCTCTACCGGTTTCTCCAAGGAAGGGCGGTCATTCAGGGTACGGCCCCGCCGATCCCCATTGCTCGCGACAACGCCATGCCCCTTGCCGGGGTCGAACAGCTCAAGTCCCCTGTTCCTGGGGTGGTGGTGTTCATGATGTCTCCGGGAGATTGGGTGAAAAGCGGAGACGTCGTGGCCGAGGTGGTCAACCCCTTGGCCGGAACCGAGGTCGATCGGGTTTTCCCCCTTAAAGCGTCAGCGGAAGGGATTCTGTTTGCCCGCAGTGCCGATCGGTTCGCCCGGCCGGGACGGATTCTGGCCAAAATTGCCGGTCGGACATCCCTCAGGAAATCGGGAGACAATCTTCTCACCCTATAGCCCGTCCAATCCTTTTCTGGGGCTCAGTTTATCAACCGCCTGGGTCCCTTGCCAGTCTGTCCTGACCGTTCCTTCGCGCCTCGACCGATGTCGTCGGGCTGCCCACCGAAGTGGCCACAAATTATACTTGACAAAAACAGTATGAATTAAGTATGAAAACTGGCGCGTTTTCATAAACGATGTTGTGACTACAGCCCATGAATCAGTTATTCTCCACCCATCACAGCCGCTGGATCTGGCTAACCCTCTTCTTGGTAGTGAGCATTGGGGTGAATGCCCCTGCCGGCCTTGTCCCCGGATGCGGTGACGGCGCTTCGTGCTGCTGCCGATCCGTCCCTTCGATGCCGGAGGATCCCACTGATCCCTCGGATGCCATGGGAATGGACTGCTGTTCCAGTGGAGATTCACCGACCTGCGACTGGAGCCCCGGGGCCGGGACGGACGTTTCCGATCATCCGATGCTTGCTCCCAAGGACGACCATCCGCGATCGGTAACCCTTTCCCATGCCGGGATGGCATCGGTGCTTCCGAACGCCGCATCCCCTGCCGTCGTGTTCACGCCGACCGACCCCAACGGTCGAATCGGTCCGCCGATTTACCTGGCCAATCTCATCTTTCTTTGTTGATCGATTAGCCCCCGTCGACAGGGTTGATATCCCTGCACTCAATACGGTTCAAATCCAGTGGCGTGCCTGTCGGTCCGACCATCGGCGTGCCCCTGATCCCCTGGGGATCCGAATCCACCATAGGCACCGTTGCTGGCGGATGCGGGTTACCACCATTCAATGACACCCTTAAGGAGACACCAACGCATGAGAAAGCGTTCTGCTGATAACACCAACGACCCCCGTCACGGCAATCCGACCGATTTAAGAGCCCGAAAGAAGGAAGCGGTTCTTGGAACACCCCGAAAAACCGTTTCAGGTCAGATGATTATCGCGGTTCTGATCGTGATTATTGCCGGTGGAGCCGCGGTGATGATCGCCGTTCAGGGTAGTGGCGGGCAGGCCGTCCCGGAGCCGGGGGATGTGCCCCGGGTCACTGCCGGCGCCAGTCTCGTGACCTATCCCGTTTCCGCCTTCGATGACGGCAAGGCCCGGCACTATGAATTCAAAGCGGGAGAGAAAACCATTCGCTATTTCATCATCAAAAGCGCCGATGGCGTCATCCGGGCGGCATTCGACGCCTGCGATGTCTGCTGGCCGGCCGGCAAAGGATACGTCCAGGACGGTGACGTCATGGTCTGTCGCAACTGCGGCCGGCGTTTTGCCTCCCACCTGGTCAACGAGGTCCAGGGGGGATGCAATCCCGCCCCGCTCAACCGGGCCATCGAGGGAGACCACCTGGTGATTACCAGGGCGGACATCCTCAAAGGCGCCGGCTATTTCGACTTCAAGGAAGGGGATAAGGGATGACCCTAAACGAGATTGCCGTCCGAAATCTGATCCGCCGCAAAGGCAAGGCGGCCCTGATCCTGATCGGATTGGTCATCGGCGTCGCCACCGTGGTGTCCGTGGTAACCTTCGCCGACACCGTCACCGGCGACATCAACGACAAGCTGGAGAAATACGGCGCCAACATCCTCATCGTGCCCAAAACCGAGAATCTCTCCCTGAGCTACGGGGGGATTTCCATGGGGGGTATCTCCTTCGATATGAAAGAAATCCGTGAAGCGGATCTCGCAAGGATCCGCACCATCACCAATGCGGCCAACATCGCTGCCGTGGGTCCCATGGTGCTGGGCGCCACCCATATCCAGGACCGTCCGGTGATGCTGGCCGGCGTCGACTTTTCCGAATCCCGGGTGCTCAAGCCCTGGTGGAAGGTCAACGGCCGCTTTCCGGAAGACGGTGAACTGCTGCCGGGGGCTGAAGCGGCAAGCCATCTTGGGCTCGAACCGGGAATGACCGTGGAGTTGGATGGCCGGCGGTTTCGGATCAGCGGTCTTCTCGAACCGACGGGGTCACAGGATGATCAGCTCGTCTTTACTCGGCTGGCCTCGGCCCAGGCACTCCTGGGCAAAACCGGACGATTGTCCCTGGCCGAGGTGGCAGCCTTGTGCACCGAGTGTCCCATCACCGAAATGGTTCGGCAGCTGTCGACTGCCCTGCCGGGTGCCCGGGTCATGGCCATCCAACAGGTGGTCAAGGGACGGATGGAAACCCTCCATCAGTTCAAGCGGTTTTCCTTCGGCATTTCGGTGCTGGTGGTTCTGATCGGAAGCCTCGCGATGATCGTGACAATGATTGGAAACGTGCGGGAGCGAAAGCAGGAGATCGGCGTATTCAGAGCTATCGGGTTCCGGAAAAGCCATGTCATGAGGATTATCCTGATCGAGGCCGGCATCATTTCTTTCGCAGCGGGTATTCTGGGCTATTTGGGGGGAATTGGAGCGACCCGGTTGGCCTTGTTGCTGTTTACGGACAGCGCCGGAGCGGATCTGGCCTTCCGGCCGGATCTCGCCGCCGGCTCCCTGGTTGTCGCCGTCGCCCTCGGGATGGCATCGGCGTTGTATCCAGCCTTGCTTGCCGCACGAATGGATCCCAATGAGGCCTTGCGAGCTCTGTGAGGGCGACCTCTACCCCTTTACGACCGGGAGGTAGCGTCGTCGAAGACCCAAACCGCAGGGGAGTTCAGTCGTTCCTTTTCCGGTGCGGGGGAGACCATTCGGATGACCGTTACCCTTCCAAGAGATGAGACAGTGAGAACTCTATGAACCCTTTGATTCAAGGCATCGAACTAAGTAAGCTTTATGGGGAAGGGGAGGGGGCCGTTCGTGCCATCTCAGAGATGAGTTTCAACATCGCCCCCGGTGAATTCGTGGCGGTGATGGGGGAATCCGGGGCAGGTAAATCCACCCTCCTATCCGTGATCGGTGCCATGAACGCCCCCAGCTCAGGGCGGCTCGTGGTGGACGATATCGACGTTTACAGCCTCAACCCGGAGCGGCGAGCCGACTTCAGGCGGGAGTTTCTGGGGTTCGTCTTTCAGAGCTTTCATCTGGTGGCCTATCTCACCCTGGAGGAAAATGTGATGCTGCCCCTGGCCACCAGCCGCCAAAAAAAGGGGATCAAACGCGAAAAGGCCAGGGCGGCCTTGAAAAGCGTCGGGCTGGGGGGCAAAGAGAACCGGCTCCCCGATCAGATTTCCGGTGGGGAGAAGGAGCGGGCAGCCATCGCCCGGGCGATTGTCAACCAGCCCCCGGTCCTCTTGGCGGACGAGCCTACCGGCAACCTGGATTCAAAAACGTCACAGGAGGTGATGGCTCTGCTTCAGAACCTGAACAGTCAGGGCGCCACCATCGTCATGGTCACCCACAGCCCATCCTCTGCAAGGTTTGCCGGCCGGGTGCTGAGGGTGGCTGATGGTCGCATTGCCGAAGCGGCCTGATTCCGGGGCTGCCGAAGAGCCAGCGAGCCGTCGTGCCGATCCTGGTGCTGAGTCCGGTGGAGTCCAGACAGGCGGATTGGATCAATTGGAAGAAATACGGGGTCAGTCGGGAGCCCTGATCTGACATTCGACGTTCTTTGAAGAGAGTCCTGGGAAACGGTGGCCGCGCCTGGCCGATCATTGGCGATCCGGGTGAAGGGGGTCCGCAACGGATCCACCGGCTTGTCGACGGGAAATCTCTTGACGGATCGCCCGGTGAGTGGCGGCGTCGATGGGGTAGGCAAGAGCGATGACAAATCCCGCCAGACTGCAGATACAGGGCACCAAAGAGTAAAGCAGCCTCAGGCTCATCACCACTTCCGGAGGCTGCTGGCCCCCGGGCTGATAACCCGCCCAACCGATAACGGCCAAGCCTACCCCCACGCCCACGGCAGCGGCCAGTTTCTTTGAGACGGTCCACAACCCCACATAACTGCCTTCCTGGCGCTTCCCGGTCAGCAGTTCATCATAATCGATCACGTCGGCCTGGATCGAAGACGGCAGTACCAGGGTGGCGCCGAAACCGATCCCGGAGCCGACCACCAGAACCCCGTATGCCAACTCATCGCCCGGTCCAAGGAAAAATACCCAAATGAAGGCAAGGGTGTTGATCCCCATGGCGGCCAGCCAAGCAATCTTCTTGTCGATCCGCCGGGCCAGCGCCGTCCACACGGGGAGAAAGGCGATGCCGGCCACGAAATAGAGAAGGAGGAACAGATCGGCTCTGGGGGATTCGAGAACGTATTCCACGTAGTAGAGAATGAGGGTTGCCGGCAAATTACTGCCCAGGGCACTGATGGTGTAGGAAGCCAGAAGGATGAGAAAGGGGCGGTTTCGACCGACGGCTTTGAGAGAGGACCACCAGGGTTCCGAGGCGGGTGCCGAGGGGGAAGGCGCCTGCTCCTTTAGTACGGCGACGCAGACCCAGCAGGCGAGAACCAGGCAAGGGGCGTAGACGGTGGCGATCCAGAAAAACAGCCGGCGTTCTCCGGTGGCGGTTTCCGGCAGGCCCAGAAGGTGTCGAAATAGGGCGGGAGACGCCGCGGCCGCGAGGGTGCCGGCGATCATGAGCCCGTCCCGGACGGCAAATAGCCGGGTGCGGTCGTGGTACTGAAAGGTGAGCTCAGGCCCCAGTGCCTCGTAGGGAACCGTCACCACCGTCCAGAACGAGAACAGGGCGGTAATCCAGAAGGCGAACCACAGGGTCTCGGCCGCGGGTGACGCTCCAATGGGGGGGGTAAACAATTGATAGAGGCTCACGGCGAGCGCCGCAGCGCCGATGAAGATAAACGGACGCCGCCGACCCCATCGGCTTTGAGTCCGGTCGGAGGCCAGTCCCAGGAGGGGGTCGGTCAGTGCATCGAAGAGGCGGACCCCAAGAAGAATCTGCCCCATGACGGCAATGTCCACGCCGACGACATCGGTATAGAATTTAGGGAGATATACGTAGATGGGGATGCCCACCACGGCAAGAAAAAAGGCCGGTATCCCGTAGGCCAATACCCGGACAGCGGGCAGGCGGCCGCTGTCCGATGGGGTCATGACTCCCCCAGCAGCTGGCGCTTGAAGGCAGTGTCGATGGGGGCTTTGCCCAGCCATATGGAAAAAACCGCCCGGGCAAAATCGTCCCCTTCGATCATGCCAAGGGCCGTTCCGTTGAGTGTCAGGGTGGTGCCCCTGCCAGGGATGTAGAAAAGGGCATAGCGATCTCCGGGTTTGACATCTCGGTAGAGGTCGTTGAAGCGGTCTATACGGGGCTTCATGCTGGAAAAAGTGTCTTCTCGGACATTGTCCCTGATCTTTTTGATGGTGGCCTTGGCAAAATCTTCGGCACGGATGGCGTGGAAATATTCGAGCACAAGGTAGCGGGGCACGGCGGACAAGGCCTCTTGGGACGGCACCCCGTCCGGCAGATAGAAGGCCCCCGAATAGGCATCGTAGAACACCAGGTAGGTCAGGGTGCCGGTGCCGCGACGTGTCAATTCGATTCCCCCCTCCCTGATCGTGTCGCTGAAATCGATCTGAGGGCTGGCATAGGCCGGTGCGGTCCCGACTGTCCATAAAAGAAACAGGCAAAGGATGGTGGTAGGTGGGTTTTTGGTCATGAGTCCCTTTCTGTAGGCACCAAACTCACGGAAAATTCCCACGGTCGATGAAAGAGATGCGATTTCGCTGGTTTCTTCGTCTATGCTTGCTGCCTAAGTGTCAGCCGGTTACGGAAAATCATAGGATTGAAACCGGCGATGGCAAGGGGCGTCAGGGGGAGATGTCTCCAGGCAGGGATGAATTTCCCGGACGGGTCAGAAGCATTTGGACGTCTCCCAGCACCCGTTCGGCGAATCCGGCCTCACAGCTGGACAGATAGTAAACCCATTTTCTTCGGAAGGTCTCGTCGAAGCCCAGATCGGCCACCTGCGTTTCGTTGTCCACAAACCGCTGCCGCCAGTGCCGGAGGGTTTTCGCATAGTGGATGCCGATATTGTCGAGGCGCTCCACCGTCAGGGTCGAATGGGTCGCCATGGCCTGGGTGAGGATGGCCACCGATGGTAGAAGCCCCCCGGGGAAGATGTGCTTTTGGATCCAGTCGACTTCCTTTCGATACCGGTCGTAGTCGGGATCCGGGATGGTGATGGTCTGGAGGGCGACGAGGCCGTTGGGGCTCAGCAACCGGTCGCAGGCGCGGAAGAAGGTGCCGAAGAACTGGTGCCCGACCGCCTCCAGCATTTCGATGGAGACAATCTTGTCGAAGCGACCTTTGAGCTGGCGGTAATCGATCAATCGAATGGTGATTCGATCCGAAAGGCCAGCAGCTCGAACCCGCCGGGAAGCCTCCTGGTACTGAGCCCTGGATACGGTGATGCCGGTGACCCGGCAGCCGGTTCGACGGGCCGCCTCGATGGCGAATCCCCCCCACCCGCAGCCGATGTCGAGCACATGGTCCCCGGGTTGGATCCGGGTCATTTCGATCAGGCGCCGGATCTTGTTGCGCTGCGCGGTTTCAAGGGAATCTTCCGGGGTTTCGAAAATGCCGCAGGAATAGAGCATGGTGGGATCGAGGAAGGTCTTGAAAAATGCGTTGCTCAGATCGTAGTGGCGGCGGATGTTGCGCCGGCTCCCCGGGAGGGTGTTGCTCCTGGCCAGATGAGCCATCAGGTCAACCGCTTTCGCTATCGTTGCGGAGCGGAACCGGCCGTCTTTGATGGTCTCCCGATTTCGGATGAAAAATCGAACGACGCCGGTGACGTCATCGCTCTCCCAATCCCCGGCCATGAACGCCTCTCCGAAACCGATGTCTCCGCCGACGGCCACCCTCCAAAAAAAACCGTAATCGTTGATACGGAGGGTGACCGGCCGACCTGCCGCGAGGTCGCCGAAAACCCGGCTTCCATGTCCGGGCAGGATTACCCTCAGACTTCCGACCCGGGCGGCTTCGAGCACCCGGAACACCATTTTCATGCACTGCCGCTGGATCGGCGTCGGTGGATTTCTTTTTATGGTCTTGGGGCTCATGGGGATGGGTTTCGGGTGGTAGGTCAATTGCCGTTGAAATTTGAGCCGGGCGGCCTGCCAGTAGATGCGGGGGATGCTCAGGTGGGGAATCAGGGGCTGGGACGCCATTACCTTGAGGTGGGAGCGGGGCGTAAGGGGAATGGGGCTTCCCTTCAACCGGGCGTCGAAGGCCATTTGCTGGTCCCGCCACAGCTCGATGCGGATGTCCAATTCGCGACGGATGTCCCCGAAGGAGAACCGGTAGATGCCCTCCACTCGGTTGAAGGGGGACACGTGGAACCGTTTCCGGGTCTCGAAAGTGGCTGGGAAACCGTTGCCGTTGGGGTTGGGCAGCACGTAGACGTGGCGCTCGCCGAAGGTGTTGTTGACCTCGACCACCGCGGCAGCGAGCCGGTCTCCGGCGTCGAAACAATAGTAGAAGCTTACCGGGTTGAAAATGTAGTTGAAGTAGCGGGGAGAGGTCACCAGAACGATTCGACCCAGGGTGACTTCGGGGACGTCGGTGTCGATCAGGCGCTTGAGTTTGCCCGGGATGGTTCCGGGGCCCTGATCGAGATAGTCCCGGTCGTTGATGGTCGCCGGTCTGAAACGGTTGTAGCCGAACAAGGGCAGATGGCGGTCGAGATGGTCGAGTTCCCCCAGCTCAATTCCGTATAGATAGAGCCGGTATCTGAGGTGGTGATAGACCGGCTGGTGTCGGGTGTGGTCGATCCAACCGGTGTACATCATCGAATTCATAGGCTGATTCCAAAAGCGTCCGCCACCTGCGCGGCGGATTTGACAGCGTCTTCATGGAAGCCGTAGCCGAAGTAACTGCCGCAGAAGTATGTCCGGCGTCGACCGCTCAGTTGGGGAAGCCGCATCTGAGAGTCCAGGGCATCGAATGTAAAAATGGGATGGGACAGCCCAATGTCAAAGACGGCTCGCTCCCGAGGAATCGGCCGGGACGGATTGAGGGTCACACAATAGTCGTGACGGGCAGTCAGCCGCTGAAGGCGGTTCATGTGATAGGTCAGGGTGGCTGGGGTCTTGGAGCCGTTTCCCGCCTCTCCCACGGAATTCCATGAGGCCCACGCCCTCCGGCTGGGGGGCATCCATAGCGTGTCGGTATGGAGCACGACCCGATTCGGGGCATAGGCCCATGCCGCAAGGATCGATTTTTCGTCGTCACCAGGGTCTTCAAGGAGTTGGAGCGCTTCGTCTCCGTGAACGGCAATGACCCCACAGTCGAAATGGAGGCGGGAACCGTCGGGCATTCGAACCGCCATTCCCCTCGACGTTCGTTTGACCGACCGCACCGGCGTGGATGTCATGACTTTGCCCTTGAATCGCTTCAGAAAAGCCTGGACATAGGTATGGCTGCCCCCGGGAATGTAATACCACTGGGGCTGGTCTCGGATGCTGAGGAGCCCGTGGTTGATAAAAAACCGTGCGAAGGTCTCCATGGGGAAACGGGCGGCGTCCATGTCCTTGGCGGACCAGATCGCCGATACCATGGGAAAAATGTAGGCGGTTTTGAACAGCAGGCCAAATCGGTGCTGCTTGAGAAAGCCATCCAGGGAGACGCCGGCAAGCTCGCCCCTCTGGAAACCGGCTTTCACCAGCCGGTTGAAACGGATGATGCTGCCGAGCATGACCAGAAACGACGGATTCAGAAGGTTCTTCCTCTGGGCAAAGAGGCTGTCCAGGCTCTGGGTGGCGTACTGAAGCCCGCTTCGGCGGCAGGTATAGCTGAAAGACATGTCGCTTGGGGCGATGGCCACCTCCAGCTGGGCCAGGAGTCGGTTCAATAGGGGGTACGTGCGGTCGTTGAAGACGATGAAGCCGACGTCCACCGGGGTGCCCGCATCGGGTCCCGATGGAACAGTCACCGTCTTGGTGTGGCCGCCGATCCAGTCGTTTTTCTCGATTAAAGTCACCCTGTGGCGGCGACTCAGGAGGTGGGCGGCGGTGATGCCGGCCACACCGCCGCCGATGACGGCGACCTCCATCGCTGTAGGTGGGGGCATGGCAGATTCCTGTGTGTTATCGGCCGTCGATGGGCCGGCGCGGCCTCGTTTCGAAATTCGGGGTGACCGGGGTATGAAAACGCCGAAGTTATGGGAATATTACCATATCGAATGGGTAAATCAACCGCTTCCAAAGGATCTGCAAGGCCGCCACTGAATGTCCTCGATTGGTTTTCGGTTTGACAGGGCGTTGCATCCTGTTTAAGACCTATCGGATGCTGGAGACAACCGCGGGGGCTTACCCATTCTTTCCCGGGAGAACAAGATGCTTCACCATATCGTCCTTTTCAAGTTCAAACCCAAGGTCGACGAGGCTGCTGTCAAGGATCTCGAAGACCGGCTGGACGCCCTTCCCAACGCCATCAAGGAAATACAGACCTTCGAGTTCGGAAGGGACATCGTTCGTTCGGAGCGCTCCTACGACTTCGCTCTGGTATCCGGATTCGCCAATCTGGAGGCCATGAAGCGCTACCAGGTGCACCCCGATCACCAGAAGGTTCTCGATCTCGTCCGCACCCTCTGCGACGACATCAGGGCGGTCGACTTTGAAACCGAATACTAGGGTATCGGCGTTAAGGATCCGTTCCGGCCGATCGACCCATTCACCGGTTCCACGTTCCACCCATAGGCTCAGGGAGAATCCGCTGTGAATGCTGCTATCGGGGTCACCCGGGCCATCGACCCGGCCAACGGGGAACCGATTGGCGCCTCCCCTCTGGACACCCCCGATCACCTTCCAGCCCTCGTCGCTGAAGCCCGGAACGCCCAGGCCGACTGGGCCCAGCGGCCGGTTTCCGAAAGGACTCGGCTTCTGGGGCGCATTCGGGACTATCTGGTCGATCATGCCGAAGACCTGACGGCGGTCATTGCCAGAGACAACGGAAAAACCCGAACCGAAGCCCTGGCCACGGAAATCATGCCGGCAGCCGGTGCCATTGCCTATTACTGCCGGCAGGCCGATCGGTTTCTAAAGGACCGGTTCCCCGGACCGGGGCTCTGGCTTCTCGCCAACAAGCGGAGCCGAATCCGCCGGGTGCCGTATGGGGTGATCGGCGTCATCTCCCCCTGGAACTATCCCTTCGCCATTGCCTTTTCAGAGGTGGTGATGGGGCTGTTGGCCGGCAACGCCGTCGTGTTGAAGACGGCCACCGAAACCCAGATGGCGGGGCTTGCATTAAAGGGCGCTATCGATTCGGCTGGCCTGCCGAAAGGTCTTTTCAGCTTCGTCAATCTTCCCGGTCGTATCGCCGGGGAGGCCTTTTTGGAGGCGGGCATCGACAAGCTTTTTTTCACGGGTTCGGTGGCCGTCGGCAAGGAATTGATGAAGCGGGCCGCTAAAACCCTCACGCCGGTCTGCCTGGAACTCGGAGGAAACGACGCCATGATCGTCTGTGCCGATGCCGATCTGGATCGGGCATCGAGGGGGGCGGTGTGGGCGGGGTTTCAAAATGCCGGTCAATCCTGCGGGGGTGTCGAGCGCATCTATGTGGAAGCCCCGGTTCTGGATGGGTTTCTCGACCGCCTGAAAAGCCGGGTGGAAGCCCTGAGGGTCGGCCCGGGCATCAATTTCAATGTGGATATGGGGGCCATGACCACCGTTCGGCAGGTCGACCTCGTGAGATCCCACGTCGCCGATGCCCTTGAAAAGGGGGCCGTCCGTTTTGCTACCTCCCGGTGCCCCACGGGAGTCGGCGCCTCCCATTTCCACCCAGCCGTGGTGTTGACCCGTGTGAATCACCACATGCGAGTCATGACCGAGGAGACCTTCGGACCGGTGGTTGGCGTGATGGGAGTGGCGGATGCCGACGAAGCCGTCGACCTGGCTAACGATTCCCAGCTGGGGCTGACGGGGTCCGTCTGGTCCCGAAATTCCAGGACGGCCGACAGGATCGCCCCCCGGATTCAAGCGGGCGTCGTCACCATCAATGATCATCTGATGAGCCACGGCCTTCCCGAGACCCCCTGGGGAGGGTTCAAGGAATCGGGCATCGGGCGGACCCATGGCGAGATCGGATTTGCCGAGATGACCCAGCCCCAGGTCATCGTTCATGACCGACTTGGAAGAACCCGGCGGAATCTATGGTGGCAGCCTTACAGCCGCCGTCTATTCGACGGCTTGCAGGGGGGGCACTCGGTTTGCTTCGGCAGGGGACGGCGGCGGCTCGGCGGTTTGGGCCCCCTGATATCCATATTGCCGAGGCTTTTCAAGAGATGACGATGCCGGGCCCTTTTGGTTGAGGCCTTTCCGCCGGCTGTGGTATAGCCAGCGGAAACATGAAGGGTGGCGTTGCCGCCCGACTGCTTATTAACGGATGCCAAACCTGATGGATCGAGGTCCCACCGGACATGCCCATGACCCGACATAACGCCTCTCTGCTGACCCTTGCCATTGCACTCCTGTTCTGGTGGTCTTGTGTCCCATCCACAACCAGAACCGCCCCGCCCATTGACCGTGAGATTACCGACATCCAACTGCTCCAGATGGCACAGTCCGCCTATGAGGGCCAGAATTACACGGATGCCGAGGATGTGTGCCTGAATCTTCTGGACCGGTATCCCGACAGTGCGAACGTGCCCCGGGCCATGCTGCTCATGGGGCTTTCGCGAAAGGCCCTGGGAAACATGACTGGCGCTGAATCGGTGTTGATCCAACTGATCGGCGCCTACCCGGATCGGCCGGAGGCCATGGATGCCCGCATTGAACTGCTTGGCGTTCAACTCGAGCAGGGGCGCAATCGGGAGGTGGTGCAGGCGGCATCCGGTTACCTGGATCAGGCCGTCACTCCCGGGCAGAGGTTCCGGGTCTATCTGGCCCTGGGGGATGCCCAGAACGCTATAGGAGCAGCTGCCGATGCATTTGACGCCTATCTGTGGGCCCTTGAAAAGGCTTCCTCAGAACAGACGCCTATCATCAGAGAGCGGATGAAAGGGGTGTCCACCCTGCTCAGCGGAGAGGAAATCGAACAGCTGCTCTCCCAGCCCATGGACCCGTGGGTTCAGGGACTGCTGACGTTCCAGATCGGTATTGTTCGTGCAGGGGAAGGGCACTACGATGAGGCGGTATGGTATTTCAACCGGTATGTCGAAGGGTTTCCATACCACGACAATGTGACGGTGGCCTATGAGCTGATGGATCAGCTGACCGAGGCCATTTCCTTTGATCGGTATGCAGTGGGGTGCCTGCTGCCCCTAAGCGGCCCCTATCGGATGTTCGGGCAGCGTGCCCTCGACGGCATCGAACTGGCCGTGGCCGATATCGGCGAACTGGAACCGGATCTGCCGATCCGCTTGATCGTCAAGGATTCCGGATCCGATCCGGAACGTGCGTCCTCTGCAATGGAAGCGTTCAACGATTTAAAAGTCGCTACCGTTATCGGCCCCATTGCCACCGCAGAATCCGCTGCAAATGTGGCCCAGGAGGCCGGTATTCCGATCATGACCCTCACCCAGAAAGAGGACATCACCGGGGTAGGCCGCTATGTGTTTCGAAACTTTCTCACCCCCCGAATGCAGGCAGCCGCCATTGCCGACTATGCCGTCAACCGGGCGGGCATGAGGCGTTTCGGCATTTTTTACCCGGAGGAGGCCTACGGAAGGGCATTCATGGGGGTTTTCTGGGAGGAAGTGATCCGTCAGGGGGGATCGGTGGTGGGCGCCGAATCATTCAGCCCGGACCAGACCGACTTCGAGGAGTCTTTGAATCGACTGGTGGGTCGCCATTATCGCGTTCCCTCCCACCTCGCGTCACGGGATTTTCCCCTGACGCTGCTGGGGGAGGCAGGTCAGCAATATCTCAGGGACCAGGCCGACGCCGACGTCGAAGAGGCGCCATCTGATCCTCTGAGAAGCCGGTCGCTGCAGAAAGTGCGGGGAGCTCTGCTCGGTACGGAGGAGGACGTCATGCTGCCCACCGTGGATTTCGAAGCGCTTTTCATTCCCGATGCACCGGGAAAGACTGGGCTGATTATTCCCCAACTGGCTTACCAGGACATCCTCGGGGTCACCTTCCTCGGCACCAATCTGTGGCAGTCTGAAAAATTAATCGATATGTCTGGGGAATTTCTTGATGGTGCCGTCTTTCCTACCGGGTTCTACCTGGAAAGCCGTCGGGCCTCAGTCCAGCAGTTTGTCCAACGGTTCGAGACGGTATATGGTCGTCAGCCGGAGTTCATCGAGGCCATTGCCTATGACTCGGCCCGGCTGATGATTGCAGCGGTGCTGTCTCCGGAGGCATGGCTTCGTAGTGGTATTCGACACCGTCTCACCAGCATGGATGGCTTCGAGGGTGTGACGGGCTTTACCCGGTTTTCCCGCGATGGAGAGGCCCAAAAATCTCCTTTTTTGCTACAAATTCAGGGTGACGGCTTCATCGAGATCGATATGTCCGACCCGGCTATCGGGGCTCGGAAAAACCCGCCGGTGCCCCCGCCGCCCCCTGTCTGGAGAGGAAGTATAGCCCCCTGACGGGTTCGGGCAACTCTCTCAAAACACTGCCGGAACCTAAGGGTCGTTTCGCATGGACCCCTGGCCAGTGGCCTCCAGAACCGTCATCCAGAGCTTGCCGTTTGGGTTGACCTGCTTTCGTTTCCCGCTGGCCGCTTCCATCGGAACATGGACGAAATGATTGTTCCAGTGGCCCACCAGGAGTTTGGTTTTTCCGGCCATTCCCGCATGGACGGCGTCGCGCCCTAAAAAGCCGCAGAATACCGAGTCATTGGCATTGGCCGGTAGACTCCGGATCATGTAGCTGGGATCGATATACTTCAGGTTGATCTCGATCTGCTGCGCATTGAAGTATCGATTGATTCGGTTCTTGAGAAAGAGCCCGATGTCCTTCAGTTTGAGGTTTCCCGAAGCATCACACGCGTTGTCGTCGTCTTCGAAAAATTCCTGCCCCGCTCCTTCAGCCACCACTATCACCGCATGGCGCCTGTGGACCAACCGCTCCTCAAGCCTGGTCAACAGCCCATTGGGTCCTTCCAGATCAACCTTGATCTCCGGGATCAGAACGAAGTTGACATCCTGTTGGGCCAGCGTTGCCGTGGCGGCGATAAACCCCGAGTGGCGGCCCATCAGCTTGATGAGACCGATACCGTTGGGATAGGCGACGGCTTCGTTGTGGGCCGCCCGGATGGCCCGGGTGGCCACATCGACGGCGGTGTCGAATCCGAAGGATCGGGAGACCATATTGATGTCGTTGTCGATGGTCTTGGGGATGCCGATGACGGAGATTTTCAGGCCTTTGTCCAGGATGGCGTCGGCAATCTTGCAGGCCGCCCTGAGGGTGCCGTCACCGCCGATCATGAAAAGCAGGCCGATGTTCAGGCGGTCCAGGGTGTCGACGATCTCTTCGATGGGTTGAGGGCCCCTTGATGAGCCCAGTACGGATCCTCCCAAATCGAGAATGCTGGTTACCGATTCAGGGTTCAGGTCGATGACGTCGTGACCGTATTTGGGAATGAAGCCCTGAAGGCCGTATTTGATTCCGTAAAGGCGCCGCACACCGTATCCATGATAAAGCTCAAGCACGATGGATCGAATGATGTCGTTCAACCCGGGGCACAACCCTCCGCAGGTGACCATGGCGCACCTGAGTTTGCTGGGATCGAAATAAATCTGCTTACGGGGTCCGGCCATCTCGAACGAAGGGAGGGGGGCTCCGCTCCGGATGAAGGATTCCACCCCGCCCGGTGTCACATCGATCAGGACCCGGTGGTCGTCACTGATAAAATAGGGCTCTTTTCCGCTTTGCAGCCGGAGAATCGGCGAAGGGATTTTCGAGGAGCCCAATACGGGGATAGAGGTATCGACTGGATCAGTCATTGGCATTTGTCACCGTCAATGGTTGCTGGGTTGCTGTTGTCTGGCAATGAAATCTAATGGCCGTTGAATTTGAAGGCGCCTTTTCCAAGAATGTCATGGAGATGAAGAATGCCTGCAATCCGGCCGTCAGGCTCGGTGATCGGCAACACCGTTATTTGGTGGCGTTCCATCATATTCAATGCGTCGTAAGCCGGTGAGTCGGGTCGAAGCGACTTCGGGGACGGGGTCATGATGTCGTCGACGGTCAGGGATAGGGTTGGCTGCCCGCTGGCGATCGACCGTCTGAGATCCCCGTCGGTAATGATGCCTGTCAGTGTGTCGTCCGGGCCCGTGATCAGAAGCGCGCCCAGTCCTCCTTCGTCCATGGCGCGGACCGCATCGCCCATGGGAATGCCAGCTGCCGCCGCGGGGAGCTTCTCTCCGGCGATCATGATGTCAGCCACCCGCTGACACAGTCGCTGACCCAAGGCACCGCCGGGATGGTACCGCTTGAAATCGCTGGTATTGAAATGGTTTCGGTCCATCAGGACGACCGCCAGGGCGTCTCCGACCGCCAGCAGAGCCGTGGAGCTGGTCGTGGGCGCCAAGCCCATTGGACACGCTTCCTCTTCGACCCCGACGTCAATCAGGATGTCGCTGTGGCCGGCCAGGGTAGACGCCGGGTTACCGGTGAATGCAATGACCGGACAGCCGATTTGCTTGATACTCGGCAGGAGCAGAATGAGTTCTTCGGTTTCGCCGCTGTTGGACAGGGCGGCAAATACGTCATCCGCCGTAACGACTCCCAAGTCGCCATGCATGGCCTCCACGGGATGAAGGAACAGTGCCCGGGTGCCGGTGCTGTTGAAGGTGGCGGCCATCTTCCTTCCGATCAACCCTGATTTTCCGATACCGCTCAATACCAGCCGTCCCCGGGAGCCGGCGATGAGATTGACGGCGTCGTCGAACCGTTGATCGATTCGTTCCGACACGCAGAGGATCCCGTCGGCCTCGGCCTTTAGGACCGCCTTGGCTCTATCGAGGACCGATTTGACTGTGGTCTTGGGCACAGGGTGGGGGGGGTTTTGAGGCATTTTCCTATGATTTCCTATCGGACGGTACCCCAGAAGGGTCTGAATCCCATCCGTACTTGTCAATGTTTTCCCTAAAAATCAAGTCCGAGATGGCCGTGTCGGTCATCAAGGAACCCACAAAAGACTATTGACAATAAAAATGGGTTCATACTATATGGCCTCTTTCATGTTTACACGGGTCCAGTCGGACCCGATTTTGCTTCAAAAGGAGGTGGTACCCTTGAACTGTACAACGGTAAGAAAAGGGCAGGAGTGCCCTTTCATGACAGCGTCCGGATGTTCCTACAACGACGGTATTTGCCGTAAAACGGTGGAACAGTGCGACGGATGCGGCCGAAAGGTCGAATTCTCTTCGGCGTGGTATTGTTCAGCCTGTCCCGAGCCGTTGGTTCGATGGAAGGCCGGCAGCTGCAATATGGCGACCCATATCGGCACGTCCCAAGCCAACGCAAAGACCAAGATCAACCCGCTCAAGGCATCCAAGCGATCCAAGCGGTAGCTTCCCCCGTTTCAGAGGATACCCAAAGCCCCGACCTCCCATGGGAGGTCGGGGCTTTTTCATGGGCTCGACGATCCTCAGTCGAACCGCCGGTGCCATAAGTCCGGTTCAGGTCATCAGTCGGTCGATGGCCGCCAGCTGGACACTGACCGACAATACTTCCATAGCTGTGCGGATGTCCTCCGGGGTGGCGAAGGTCGGTGCGATTCGGATATTCCGGTCGGCCGGATCCTTTTTCAGGGGATAGGTCGATCCTGCCGGGGTCAGCTTGACACCTGCTTCCACCGCCATTCGAATGACGGCGGAAGCGCAACCCTCCGGCGCATCGAAACTGACGAAATAGCCGCCTGCGGGACGGCTCCAGTTGGCGATTCCAAGATCGTCGAGTTCTCGCTCGAGGATACGCTGGACCGCATCGAATTTTGGCTTAAGGATGGCCGCATGGGCGCTCATGTGCCGTTCGATGCCAGCCATGTCCTTCAGGAAACGGACATGACGGAGCTGGTTGAGCTTGTCTGGTCCGATGGTCTGGTAAAACCGCTGATCGACAATGGCCTTGACCGTCTCTCGACTGCCAGCCATCATCGCTACCCCCCCGCCGGGAAAAGTGATTTTGGAGGTGGAGCCGAATATCAGCACCCGGTTCGGGTTCCCGGCGGCCCTGCATGCGGCCAGTATATTTTTTAGGGTGGGACGTTCTTCCGTAAGGTGATGAACGGCGTAGGCGTTATCCCAGAAAATACGAAAGTCCGGGGCTTTCGCGGGCATGGCGGCCAATCGTTCCACCGTCTCGTCGGAGTAGACGATCCCGGTGGGATTGCTGTATTTCGGCACGCACCAGATCCCTTTGACGGTCCCGTCTTCGGCCGCCAGGCTCTCGACCACGTCCATGTCCGGCCCTTCGGGAGTCATTCCCACCGGGATCATTTCCAGTCCCATGTGTTCGCAGATGGAGAAATGCCGGTCATAGCCGGGGCTGGGGCAGAGGAACCGGATCGCTCCCTGGCGCCCCCATGGCATACAGCCCGGCTCGATTCCGAAAAGCATGGCCACCACAAAGGCATTGTACATGAGCTGAAGGCTGGAATTGCCGCCGACGATCACCTCGCTCGGATCCACCTCCATGTAATCGGCAAAGAGTCGTTTGGCTTCGGGGATGCCATCTACCCCACCATAGTTTCGACAATCGGTGCCGTCTGCAGCCTGGAAGTCATCGGCGGAGACGATGTCGAAAAGAGCCCCGGAAAGATCCAGCTGTTCCTTTGAGGGCTTTCCCCGGGTCAGATCGAGGTCGAGCCCTCTTTTTTTATAGCCGGTATAGCGGTCTTCGAGTTCCGGTTTCCGTCGAATGAATGCTTCCTTTGTGGGTTTGGCCAGAGCCGTCATCGGGTGTTCTCCTGCATTTGGGGTGGTAAAGGGTAAGAATTTATACCATCCGCCGGGAACTCCATCAAGACAAACCGACGGGAGGCGCCCATTTCAAACGGCAGATTTGGGGTTGAATATTTTGCCTGAAACGTTTAATTATCAACACTTTGACGTTAATCACCCATTTCCTCCAACCCATAAGGTGCCATGGAACCCATTCGTCAGCTGATGTCCCAGTGGTTCAGGAGTCAAGACGGCAACAGCCTTCCCGATCAAATCTCCCGTGCGGGCAAATGGTCCTTTTATTTCTTCATTATCGGCATTATCGCAGGTTTGGGATCCATTCTTTTCCACTATCTATGCCAACTGGGCGTCCATTACTTCATGGACTTTGTTGCGGGCTACCGGCCCCCGGGGCCAGCCGGCGAACACCATCTGCTGCCCCCCACGTCCCGGCCCTTCAACCGGTGGCTTCTGATGCTGCTGCCGGCCATGGGAGGCCTTGTCAGTGGATGGATCGTCTACACCTTTGCCCCGGAAGCGGAAGGTCACGGCACGGATGCCGCCATCGACGCCTACCACCGGAAAGGCGGTTTTATCCGGGGTCGCGTGCCGATCGTCAAAACGATCACCTCGGCGATCACCCTGACCACGGGAGGATCGGGAGGACGAGAGGGACCCATCGCCCAAATCGGCGCAGGATTCGGCTCCTTTCTGGCAACCACTCTGAAACTTTCCGAACGGGAGCGTCGCATCATGATGGCCGCCGGCATCGGCGCTGGCGTTGGGAGTATCTTCCGCGCCCCTTTGGCCGGAGCGCTATTTGCGGCCGAAGTACTCTATCGGGACCCGGAATTCGAGTCGGAGGTCATCATACCAGCGGGGATTTCTTCGGTGGTGGCCTACTGCCTCTTTTGTCTGGTGTTCGGCTGGGGCAGTCTCTTCGAATCCCCTCCCTTCCAGTTTAGAAACCCGCTGGAGCTAGGTCCCTATCTGGTCCTCTCCCTGGTTCTGGTGGTGACCGGGATTTTTTACGTCAAATGCTTCTACGGCGTTACCCGACTGTTCAAGCGGATTCCCGTTCCCAACCACGTCAAGCCCGCCATCGGTGGGCTTTGCACGGGCATCATCGGTTTTTTCTTCCCCTACACCCTGGCCTTCGGCTACGGGTATGCACAGCAGGCAATCTTCAACGAACTTTCCATAGGCTTCCTGTTGACCCTTGCGTTGGGAAAGGTGCTGACCACCTCCTTTTCCATCGGGTCCGGCGGAAGCGGCGGCGTATTCGGTCCCTCGGTGGTCATCGGGGGGTCGATGGGGGGCGCTGTCGGTCTTCTGTTCAACGGGATCATGCCGGGAGTGGTGACCCAGCCGGGCGCCTTTGTCATCGTGGGCATGGCCGGTTTTTTCACAGCGGTATCCAACACGCCCATTTCGACCATTATCTTCGTCAGTGAGATGACCAATTCCTACCATCTTCTATTGCCGAGCCTTCTCGTTTGCTCGGTGGCTTACCTTGCCTCCCAGCGGTGGACGATCTACGAGAAGCAGATCAAAAACCGGTTTGCCTCCCCGGCCCATTCCGGCGAGTTCTTTGTCGACGTGCTTCAGACCATTCGGGTCAAGGACCTGATGCACCTGGTCAAGAAAGTCAACCTCATCCCTGAGAACATGCCGTTTCTGGAGTTCAAACGCTTCTTCTCCCGGACCAAGCAGCACTACTTTCCGGTAATGGATCAGCACGGGCGGCTGACCGGCATTTTCTCGAGCACCGATATCCGGGGTGTCCTCTTCTCTTCTGAAATCGAAAATCTGGTGGTCATGAAAGACATTTGCACCTCCGACATCATTGTCACCCATGCCGGCGAGGATCTGAACACGGTTCTGCAAAAATTCACCACCAAGAATATCGATGGTCTCCCCGTGGTACAGGAGGACGACTTCGGCATCCTTCTGGGCATGCTGAACCGGAGGGAAGTGATTGCCTTCTACAACGGGCGCATCCAGGACATGAAAGGGCGCGTTCAGGGGTCATAGGGTGCCGTCGGCCCGTGGGCTATAGTCCACCGCCACCAGAAACAGGCCGTGGGGCGGGGCTGTCGCCCCTGCCCGGGAGCGGTCCCGGGAGTCGAGGATCGCTTTGACCCCGTCCGAAGTCAATGTCCCCAATCCTACAGCGGCCAGGGTTCCCACGATATTCCTGACCATGAATCTGAGAAATCCGTTTGCGCTGATATCGAGGGTCACGGTGCCGGATGTGTCCCGGTCGAGGGTGGCGGAAGACACTGTTCGAATCGTGTGGTGCTTCGGGCTGCCCGCGCCTTCGAATGCTTTGAAGTCGTGAGTGCCTTTCAGGTGAGATAAGGCGTCCGTCATGACGGGAAGGTTCAACGGCTTCCTGATGTGCCAGGCGTATCGGCGGCCGACCGCCGGTCGCACCGGACGGTTGATGATGCAATAGCGGTAGCGCTTGCCGGCAGCGTCATATCGGGCGTGAAAGGATTCGGGGACCCGGGCGCAGTCGAGAACGGCAATGGCCGGGGGCAGCAGGGCGTTCAACGCCCGCTGGATCTCCTGGGGTCCCAGGCGCGTCGCGCACAGAAAATGTCCAACCTGACCCAGGGCGTGCACGCCGGCGTCGGTTCTGCCGGATCCGTGAACGGTCACCGGCGAGCCCACGATTCTCTGGATAGCTCGCTCCAGCTCCCCCTGGATGGTCGCCTGATCTTTTTGTCGCTGCCATCCGGCATAGTCCGTTCCGTCGTATTCGACAATAAGCTTGAAGCACGTCATGAGCGCGACCATTTCTATCTTGAGCTATTGAAAATTGGCGAGAACCATGGACAAGGGAACCGCCGAAAGAACGGTGGAAAGAACGATGGCAGCCGATGCCAGCCGGGTATCGCTTTTCAGTTGGCCGGAGAGCACATAGATGGCCGTCGAGGTGGGCAGGACAAAGAACACCATGCTGACCTGGTAGGGAATGCCGGTGACCCCGAACCACCGTAAAAAGCCATATCCGATCATCGGTAGGGCCACCAGTTTGAAAACGGCCGCCGCCAGGGCGGTGCCGAAATGACTTCTCAGGGAGGTTAGGGTCAAAGAGCCCCCGATGGACAGAATCGCCAGGGGCAGGGACATGGAGGCGCTCAGGCGCAGGAGATTGTCGATGAAGACCGGGAATTGCCCGACAAACCGGCTGTAGGCGATACCGGCAATGCAGGCGGCGATGAGTGGGTTCGACACGAGGGCTCTGACCGTCATTTGGATCCGCTGCCGAACCGGATAGGTGTCTCCGGCGAACCAGGTCAGAGTCGAGACCGCCAGCAGGTTGATCAGCGGAATCAGAACGCCGATGAGTACCCCGAAGGTCCGCACCCCCTCCTCCCCCAGTGCGCTGACAATGATGGCCATGCCGATGTAAGTGTTGAAGCGGTAGCAGCTTTGGGAAAAACTGCCCGCCTGAAAGGGCGTCACTTTAAGGCGAAGATAGATGGCGGAGAGGATGAAGACGGTAACCACCGCGCAAGCCGCCGCCCAGAGATACGCGCCGCCGCCGGAGAGGGCCTGCCCTTCGCTTGCGCCGATCTTCCAGAACAGCAGCGCCGGGAAAAAAATAAAATAGATCAGGCGGTCAGCAGCGCTTAGAAACGCATCCGTCGTCAAGCCGATTCGCTTGAACAGGGCGCCCATGGCCAATAGGGCAAATACCGGGAAAAGACTGTTCAGGACCATGGCCACTCAAATTCTGTCGCATCGAACACTGCCCAGCCGCTCCTCGAATTCGTCGTCCATCGCGTTCGAAAACAGTTCCAGACGGTACTCTTTGCCGCATGACCTGCAGCGAAGGGAAACCTGTCGTCAGGTGCGATGAAGCCGGAGGCGGGTGGCGCAGTGGGGACATGTTGGGCTATCGGTCATGACAATATCCTTCATCGATGAGTGCATGGGGGGCACCGTCCCCCTGTCGGCGACGGTTCTTCTTAGGCCGTCTCTCCACCCTTGTCAAGGCCGGAGAGGCGGCTCTGAATTGACACGGAAAGGGGATTCTGTCAAAGGTCACTCACGCTCAGAGCGGAAGGTGATCGACCCTTGGGAAGGGCGTTTGGCCGCCTCTGCGATCCGGGAAAGGACGTCAACGCCATGTCAACGATGGGCAGGGGATTCATTGCCGGCGGCATCGCCGCAGGCCTCAAAAACAATCAGTCACTGGATGTGGGGCTGCTGGTGTCGACCGTTCCAGCCTCGGTGGCCGGGGTGTTCACCCGCAACCGAGTCAAGGCGGCGCCTGTCCGCCTTTCCATGGAGCGGGCGTCGTCGGGAACATGCCGGGCCATTGTCGTCAACAGCGGAAATGCCAACTGCTGCACCGGCCGACGCGGCGATGTCGACGCCAGGGCCATGGGCCGGGCCGCGGCGACGGCGCTGGCGATCCCCGAAACAGGGGTGTTGGTGGCCTCTACCGGTGTGATCGGATATCCCCTGCAAGTATCGTCCATCGAGGCCGTCATGCCGGATCTGGTTGACCGCCTTAGCCCGGAGGGCATCGAGGCGCTGGCTCAGTCAATCATGACCACCGATACGGAGCCCAAGTGGCGCTCCGTCCGGGTGGATGGCGGAACGGGGTTCTATACCTTGACGGCCGTGGCCAAAGGCGCAGGAATGATTCGCCCGGACCTGGCCACCATGCTCTGCTTCGTGGTCACGGATGCCGCCGCCACCCCCGAGACCTTGAGCAATACCTTGAACCGAGGGGTTGAGCGGAGCTTCAACCGCATCACCATCGACGGCGATACAAGCACGAACGATACCGTTCTGCTGATGGCCAATGGGCTATCGGGAGTCTGCGTCGACCACGGCGATGCCCGAAGCGGATTCCAGTCTGCCGTGGACGATCTCCTGATCGAGCTGGCCCGCTGGATTGTTAGAGACGGAGAGGGGGTGACCAAGGTTGTGGATGTGCGGGTCGTCGGCGCCCCCGATGCGGACGGCGCATACCGGGTGGCCGACGCCGTCGCCCATTCCCCTCTGGTCAAGACCGCGTTTTTTGGCGAAGATGCCAATTGGGGGCGAATACTGGCTGCGGCGGGCCGCGCCGGTGTCGCCTTCGATCCCGATGCCGTCGACCTCTTTTTTGACGATGTCCAAATGGTGAGCGCTGGGAAAGGGTGCGGTCCGGCTGCGGAGGCGGCGGCCACCATGGTGATGAAACGCCCTGCCTTCGGCATCACCCTCGATCTCCACGAGGGCAGGGGCGAGTCGACCCTCATCACCGGCGATTTTTCCCTGGACTATGTTAGGATCAATGCGGACTATCGCTCTTGATTCTCATCAACGGTGCCTGATTCCCGATGAAAGGAATTCGAATTCAGAAATATCTGTCCGAAAGCGGTGTCTGCTCCCGGCGTCAGGGTGAACGACTGATGGTCGAGGGACGGGTGACCGTCAACGGTCGCCCCGTGACCGAATTGGGGGCCCGGATCGATCCCCGGACGGATCGACTGGCCGTCGACGGCAGGCCGGTGACATCCCGCAGCGAAACCGTCTACCTGGCACTGAACAAGCCCGTCGGCGTCGTCACTTCCTGCAGCCAGGCTGGTGATCCCGTCGTGGTGGACCTGATCGATCTCCCCGAACGGATCTACCCAGTGGGGCGCCTGGACAAGGACTCCACCGGTCTGGTGATCCTGACCAACGACGGACGCCTTCATCACCATCTTCTCCATCCCTCCTTCGACCATGAAAAAGAATACGACGTAACGGTCGACGGGCCCATCACCAGCGGTGCACTCCGAAAAATGGCCCAGGGACTGCCCATGATGGGCACCCGGACCCGGCCTGCAGCCATTCAACGGACATCGGACATTCGTTTCAAAATCATCCTGAAGGAAGGGAAGAACCGGCAGATCCGCCGGATGGTCCGCAAGGTCGGCCGACGTGTGGTGGCCTTGAGGCGCATCCGCATCGCCAATATCCGGTTGGGACGCCTGAAGCCCGGACAATGGCGGCATCTGACATCCTCGGAGGTAGAGGCTCTGTTGGCCCGGACCCTGAAAGGGGCGGGTCGGGGCGGCTCCGGCGGTATCTCTAAAGAGGGGTAGCGGCTGTTTCGGTGTGTCGACGGGAGCCCCTGATCAAAGGGGTTCAAGGCGCTCGTCGCCTCCCATCGGCATCGATGACAAGGCATTTTTCCTTGATCTTTCCCA
This sequence comes from uncultured Desulfobacteraceae bacterium, assembly GCA_942491115.1. Classification (GTDB taxonomy): domain Bacteria; phylum Desulfobacterota; class Desulfobacteria; order Desulfobacterales; family UBA5852; genus CALNZV01. The sequence continues at coordinate 765,258 of CALNZV010000007.1, read as the reverse complement.
GCGAAAAAGCGAAAAGACGATCGTCCATAATCGTAATTGCTTGTCCCTTTATCCGGCAGGTGAATCCATGGTTTCCTTCGAGGCGTTGATTGGCAAAAAAGAAAAAGTGGCAGTAGTTGGACTGGGCTATGTCGGTCTTCCATTGGCGGTCCATTTGGCCGGTCACTTCGAGGTGGTCGGATTTGATCTGAATTCAGACCGAATTCAGGAGTTGAACTCCGGAATTGACCGGACCCTGGAGGTTTCAGAAGACGATCTTCGGAAGGTGTCGATCACGTTCACAAATGATCCCCGCCTGCTATCCGAATGCCGGATGATCATCGTTGCGGTACCGACCCCCATCGATACCCATCGCAACCCGGATTTTATTCCCCTCGAAGGGGCTTCACGAACGGTGGGTCGGCATATGACCGCAGGAACCTGCGTGGTCTTCGAATCCACGGTCTACCCGGGAGCCACCGAGGACGTCTGCGTGCCCATTCTCGCCCGGGAGTCCGGACTGGTATTCGGAACGGATTTTTCGGTCGGATATTCCCCTGAGCGGATCAACCCGGGAGACAAGGTGCATACCCTCGAGAGCATCGTCAAGGTGGTATCCGGCTCCGATGAGGAGACGTTGCGGCTTCTGGCAGCCTTGTATGGGAAAGTGGTCAAGGCAGGCATCCATCTGGCTCCGTCCATCAAAGTGGCCGAAGCGGCCAAGGTGATCGAAAACACCCAGCGCGACCTCAATATTGCGCTCATGAACGAGCTGTCCATGATTTTTGACCGAATGGACATCGACACCCTTGACGTCCTGGAGGCAGCGGGCACCAAATGGAATTTTCTCCAGTTCAGACCGGGGTTGGTGGGGGGGCATTGCATCGGGGTCGACCCTTACTACCTGACCTTCAAGGCTGAAGCCATCGGCTACCATCCCGAAATGATACTTGCGGGCCGCCGCATCAACGACGGCATGGGGAAATATGTTGCGGAGAGGATCGTCAAGTTCCTCATCCGTGACGGTCGACGGGTGAGGGGGGCTCGAATCGGGATTCTTGGATTGACCTTCAAGGAAGATGTTCCCGACCTTCGGAATACCCGTGTGGTGGACATCATCTCCGAACTGTCGGATTACGGTATCGAGGTCAGGGTCAGCGATCCCCTGGCGGATCCCGATGAAGCCCGCCGCTATTACGATGTCGACATCCGTCCCTTTGAGTCGCTCGGGCCCCTTGATGGTGTCGTGGTGGCCGTGACCCACAGCGCTTATCGACGCAAAGGCCTCGACGCCATCGCCGGTCTGTGCCGAAATGGGAGTCCTCTGATTTTTGATCTGAAAGGGGTCTTCGACCCCATCCAAGCCAAGGAAAAAGGGATCGTCTATTGGCGGCTGTAGCCTTTCCACGGTCACTCACGGTTCCCGTCGGCCCTGCCGAACCAGAGGATGGGCATTGAATCGGTGGCTTAGGGCCTTATATCGGGTATATGTCATTTGCGTTTTTGCCCCCCTGCTGGGTCTTTCCACCATTTTCTTCGGTACCCTGGCGGCGCTGCTGGTGACGGTGCTCTCGCCCTCCACGGTTTCGTTTCTATGCGGTCGGTCCTGGGCGAGATTGAACAGCGCCCTTACCCCCATGTGGGTGCGGGTGACCGGGCGGAGAAACGTCTCCCCGGGTCAGTCCTATGTTGTCGTCTCCAATCATTTGAGCCACTATGATATTTTCGTGCTCTACGGATGGCTTGGGATCGATTTTAGATGGGTCATGAAGCAGGAGTTGAGGAAGACGCCGTTCATCGGTATTGCCTGCGAACAACTAGGGCATATTTTTATCGACAGGAATCATCGTGAGGCCGCCCTGGCGTCCATCGATCGGGCAAAGAGTCGTATCGTCGATGGGACCTCAGTGCTGTTCTTTCCCGAAGGAACCCGCAGTCGGGATGGGAACCTGCAGCCATTCAAAAAAGGGGCCTTCATGCTGGCACTGGATATCGGCCTGCCCATCCTTCCCGTGACGATTTCAGGTACAAGAGAGATTCTGCCGCCATGCACCTCAAGGCTCTTTCCGGGAAGGGCCGGACTTCGCATTCACGAACCCATCGACACGTCCCGATTCAGCGCCGGTACGCTGTCGGATCTCATGGCTGTCGCCCGGGAACGGATTCTGTCGGCGTGACGCATCTATACCCGTGGCCGCTATTGCGCTGAAGGCCAGGCGTGACTCCTGTAATGGGATCGGTTTCATTCGGCAGCCCCCTTGCCGAAGCAGGTCGATCCGTTCCATTGGGTCCGTTTCTCAGGGGGGTGAATCGGGAGGCTTTGAGAGATGGCGTTTCAACCGTTCTGTCGAATCCGCAATTTTCCGGGACCTGTCAAGCTTCTGCTTGGGATGGCGTTTGTGTTGATCGGTGTCCCGGTGTTTTTGTTGCCCATTCCCCTGGGCTTTTTGTTCATCATCGCCGGGGCCGTTCTCATCCTATCGGCCCTGAGGAAAGAAGCGGCGATGAGCGCCTATCTGAACCGCCGCTTCCCCAGGTTGATTCGCCGATGGGAGGCGATATCGGCAACCTGCGCCCCTGGGTCCCAGGGGAAAAATCAAGACCGGGATAAATCCGTTCCGCCGGACGGCATCGGCGATCGTCATCCTCGGGCCGCTTCCCGGAACACGCCGCCGTCTAAAACCGATAACGAACCTCGATGATGTGAAGCTCCACTCCGGGATTGTCGCTGTAGACATTGGCATTGGAAATATGCTGAAAGAGGTATCCCGCCGACACATGGGAGCTGAGGTTCCACCGAAATCCGACGTCTTCGGCAAAGGTAAACCATCCTCCCAGATCCTCGTCACCGTAAATGTGGTCGGTCATGGCGCCGGCCCTGACGCTTGCCGTCACCGTCAGCCAGCCCCCGGGGAGGTTGAGATCGATGCGGGGGCCGATGGTGGCAAAGAAGCCGTCATCGCTGCCGGCGTGCAGTCCCCCGGCAGTCAGGGTTACCCCCTGATCCACGGACCATCCGCTGCCCCATTTCCAGAATTCCGTTGATTCGACGGCTCCCGCGAGTCCATAGTAGTGGAAGAATTCCTCATCAGAATCGGCATCGAATCCGTATTGGACCCCAAGATCGACGTCCACTTCGGCTGAGACGACAGAGGGGAAGATCAAGGCGAAGGCGCAGAGGGTGAAACACAGAGCCGCTTTAGATGTCATTCGTTCAATTCCTTTCCGTCGACAGCAGATCATGGCAGATCCCCCGGCGCGCATTGTCCCATGGCCGGGTGATATCGAAACCCCACGGGTTCGGGTCATATTCGGGGTTCAAAGCCCTTCAAGGTCGATCCTCTTGCAGGGCGGCATGGGCTGCGGCCAGTCGAGCCACGGGGACCCTGAACGGCGAGCAGGAGACATAGTCGAGTCCTAATCGGTGGCAGAAGGCAATGGATTGGGGTTCTCCGCCGTGTTCGCCGCAGATGCCGCACTCCAGATCCGGATTGATCCGTCGTCCTTTTTCCACTGCGATGGTCATCAATTCGCCCACGCCGTCGGCATCGATGGTTGCAAAGGGATTGTTGGGGAGGGTTCCGTTTTCCATGTAATTGACCAGAAATCCCGTTTCTGCGTCATCCCGTGAAATGCCGAAGGTGGTTTGGGTCAAGTCGTTGGTTCCGAAAGAGAAAAACTCGGCATGACCGGCGATCTGATCGGCTGTGAGGGCGGCCCTCGGCACTTCGATCATGGTGCCGAATTTGTAGTCGATGTCGATGTGCTGTTCCACCATCACCCGCCGAGCTTCGGATTCGAGCAGGCTGCGCTGGGTCTTGAGTTCATTGACATGGGCAGTCAGGGGAATCATGACTTCCGGTTGAACGTTGACGCCTTCCCGGGTCACCTGACAGGCGGCCTCGAAAATGGCGCGTACCTGCATGGTGACGATTTCGGGCACCAGCATTCCCAGCCGAACCCCCCTCATCCCCAGCATGGGGTTTTCCTCCCTGAGTTGCTCGACCCGCTTCAGCACTCGCCGCAGTTTGCGGTAGTTCTCAAGGTGGTCGTCCACTGCGTCGAGGGTGTCTGCGTGCTGAATGCGAATTTTCAAGTCGGACAGTTGCTTGAGCAGATCGAAGTGGTTGGGGAGAAATTCGTGAAGAGGCGGGTCGAGGAGCCGAATGATGACGGGAAGGCCGTCCATGACCCGGAAAAGGCCCGCAAAGTCTTCTCTCTGAAACGGCAGGACTGCCTCCAGCGCTTCCCGGCGCTCAACGGGCAGATCGGTCATGATCATCTTCTGGACGTGGGGCAGGCGATCGGATTCGAAGAACATGTGTTCGGACCGGCAGAGACCGATACCTTCGGCACCGTATTCCCTGGCCCGTCTGGCATCCTCGGGGTAGTCGGCGTTGGTCCAAACGCCTAAGGTTCTGAACCGGTCGGCCCATGACAGCAGCTTGATCAACCAGGGGTCATTGATGTCGGGAGGGGTCGTGGTGAGCGACCCTTTGTAGACGGCGCCCGCAGTGCCATCAAGGGAAATCCAGTCCCCCTCATGAATGACGTCGCCGTTGATCCACATCTGACGCTTACCCATGTCGATTTTCAATTCGGAGACGCCCACAACGGCGGGCTTGCCGAACTGACGTGCCACCAGCGCCGCATGACTGGTTCGTCCGCCCCTGCTGGTCAGGATGCCCCGGGCGGCGAGCATGCCGTGAACATCGTCGGGCTTGGTCTCCGGGCGCACCATGATGACCGGTCGATTCTCCTTTTTCCCCCAGGCTTCTGCCAGGTCGGCATCGAAGGCCACCATGCCGACCGCGGCGCCCGGGGAGACGTTAAGGCCGTCGGCCATGTGCTGCCCCATTTCCCGTGCCACCTGGATGGATTCCAGGCTGAATTGGGGGTGTAAAAAGAAATCGACCTGCTCCGGGGTAATTCTGAGGACGGCCTCTTTTTCTGTGATCAGCCCTTCCTCGACCATGTCCGCTGCGATTCGCACCGCTGCCTGGGCCGTCCGTTTGCCGTCCCGGGTTTGCAGCATCCACAGCTTGCGCTTCTCGATGGTGAATTCCACATCCTGCATTTCTTTGTAGTGATGCTCGAGCTTGGCGGCGATATCGACCAGTTCCTTGTAGGCGTCGGGCATTTCTTCTTCGAGCTGGGAAATATCCCGGGTCATACGGATACCGGCCACCACGTCTTCGCCTTGGGCGTTGGTGAGGTAGTCGCCTTCGATGATTTTCTCCCCGGTAGAGCCGTTTCTGGTCATGGCCACACCCGTGGCGCAGTCGTCGCCCATATTGCCGAACACCATGGTGACGATATTGACGGCGGTGCCCAGATCGTGGGGAATGCCGGCGGCATTCCGATAGTCGACGGCACGTTTGCCGTTCCAGCTTTTAAACACGGCTTCGGTGGCCAGCATCAACTGTTGTTCGGGATCCTGGGGGAACGCCATCTTGGTGTATCGGACGAAGATGCTTTTGAAGCGATCGGTGATCGTCTGCCAGTGGTCGGCACCCATCTCCATGTCGGTGGCCACTCCGACCGATGTGCGAACCTCCTCGATAACAGATTCGAAGACCTCGTCGGAAACTCCCATGACCACGGATCCGAACATTTGAATCAGTCGTCGATACGCATCGAAGACGAACCGGGGATCTCCGGTCAAATCGATCATCGCCTGAGCCGTGGTATCGTTCAGGCCTATATTAAGGACGGTGTCCATCATTCCGGGCATGGAGAATTTGGCCCCGCTCCGGCAAGAGACCAACAGGGGGGCGATCGGATCCCCCAATCTCTTGCCGGTTGAAGATTCCAATGCCGCCAGTGCTTCCCGGACGTCGTCCCAGAGATCTTGGGGAAGGACGTTGCCCGACGCCAGATAGCGGTGACAGGCCTCGGTGGTAATCGTGAACCCCGGGGGCACCGGAAGACCGATGCGGGTCATCTCCGCCAGATTGGCGCCTTTCCCCCCCATCAGGGTCCTTACGTGATCCCAGCTCCCTCGTGCAAGGGCTTCAATGGCTTCAATCTGATCGAACCGGAAGACCCATTGGTTTCCCATGATCCATCCTTCCATTCATTTGGTTGTTCCAGGCGTCGACGCGTGTTCCCGGATCGTCCGCGATGTCGGTGTATGGCCGTGATCGCCCGTTTCCTAGCCGGTTCGAAAGGGAACCCCCGGCCAAACGCTTCATGGAAGCTTCTATATCCAGGCCCGTAGACGCCTGTCAATTGGAAAGAAAACAGGGTGCGACAATCGGACGGCATAACTCGGGTCCCCTTGCGAATCCTTCTTCTTGGCTCTGAAGTCGTCGATCAGAAAAATGGGGTGTAACCCCAAACGGGGATTTTGCTCTTAACAGGGTAACCGTCAGGTGGACGCGGGGTCACCATCGGTTGTTGCCGCCGTCGGACGGCATCGGTCTTGAGCCGGTTTTGATTGACAGATTCTCAAGGCGTCAAGTAAGGCCTCAATGGAAGGCAGACGCAACGGTTGCCATATGGATATCACCCACGTGTTTAGGAGGCGTCATGATTCGTAAAACCTGGAACCCCTATCTTTCCGGTGCCCTCACCGGAGTGCTTCTGATCATTTCGGTGGCCGCCGTCGACCAATTTTTGGGCGCTTCCACCACGTTCGCTAGGGCAGCGGCTTTGGTGGAGCGGGCCGCCGGAATCGATACTGACCAGTTGGCCTATTTTAGCGAAAAAGGCGGTAAGTACGGTCCGAACTCCCTCCCCAACTGGCAGCTGTTGTTCGTAACCGGTGTCATGATCGGAGGCTTCGTGTCCTCCCGCTTGTCCGGAACCTTCTCCATTCAGTTCGTCCCTGACATGTGGGCCAGACGTTTCGGTCCGAACCCCATCAAGAGAGGCGCCGTCGCCTTTGCCGGCGGAGCCATTCTCATCATCGGGGCCCGCTTGGCGGGGGGGTGCCCCAGCGGCCACGGATTGAGCGGGCTTTCCCAGCTGGCGGTCAGCGGATTCATTGCCTTGGCCTGCTTTTTTGCCGGCGGACTCATCACCGCCAGCGTTCTTTATAAAGAATAGACAGGAGGCGGCCATGGAACTCGCTCTTGGATTGGTCACCGGCATTCTGTTCGGCATTCTTCTCCAAAAATCCGAAATTCTTCGTTATGATCGGCAGGTGGGCGCTCTACGCCTCCTGGACATGACCATCTTCAAGTTTATGCTAACGGCGATCATTGTCGGCGCCATCGGCATCTATTGGTTGAACGATATGGCCCTCATCGAGTTGAACCTCAAGGCGACCTCTATCGGTGGGCAGGTGTTCGGAGGCCTTGTCTTCGGGGTCGGGTGGGGGCTGCTGGGATATTGTCCCGGCACTGCCGGCGGAGCACTGGGTGAGGGACGGCTGGATGCCCTTTGGGGTATCTTCGGGATGATTGCCGGTGGGGGGATTTATGCGGTGGTCTATCCCTGGTTGGAAGCCAACATCCTTTCCATCGGCAATCTGGGAAAAATAACCGTTCCGGGCCTTATAGGAGTCAGCCACTGGATCGTCGTGCTCGCCTTTACGGGTATCTGTCTGGTCGCATTCAGGCTGTTCGAAAAAAACGGGCTTTGACGGCACCCGGGGTCAGGCTGCATTATGCGGGTGAGGAACCGCCGACGATCCGGCACGTCGTCCGTTTCAGGGCCGCGACGCCGGGGGTGGTTTTGACATCCTGGCGTCGCCGCCTTCAATGGTCGCGGGAGGGAGGCTTTCCCCTCAACAGGGCTTCTGGATGCTGCTCCAGGGTGTCGGCGAGGTCCCTTATCGATCTGGCTGCACCGGTTAGCTCCCTCAACGCCTGAGACAGATCGTAACGAAGGGGCGAATGGTCTGCGGTCAGTTCATGGACGGTGCCCAAAAGACTCCGTGCCTCGCCCAGAACCGATTCCGCGCTTTCCGCGGTTTTGCGGATGCGCTCCGAGAGAGCGGGTATTTCCGCGTCCGCCGAGCGAATCATCCGGCGGGCGTCATCCAGGGTTCCCTTGAGATCCTGGGTGAGAGGATCCATGTTCCGGTTGATCCGTCCGAAGGTCGCTCTGGCCTCGGCCAGGGTGAGTTCCAATTCAGCAACGGCGGGTTCCATGTGATCCATGAACCGATTGAATTTCACAAGGCCCTTGTCCAGAGAGCGAACGATTTGACTGGCCTCTTCCGAACTGGCCATTCGGCTGACGCTCTGAATGGCCGCGGACAGGTCGGTCAGAATCTCCCCCACGGGCAGCTGGTCGAATGAGCTTGCTAGTTCCTCCGCCTTGGACGCAACGGTGGGCATTTCCGGATAGTCCACCGACAGGTCCCGAAGGATTATGGGCCGGTTGGGGAAAAAATCCAGATCGACGATGAGTTGGCCCGTTACCAGACTTTGAAGCTGGCATTGGGCCTTCAGGCCCTGCTGAATCAGTTTGTCGATGAACTCGCTGCCCCCCCCCCGGACCTGATCGCCGCCGGCGGTGATCAGACGGTCCGATTCCAGCCGCAGGTGAACAGGGATATAGATGCCTCCTGACCTTCCGTCGATGGTCACACGCATATCCGTTACGGTGCCGACCCGCACGCCCCTGAAGGTGATGGGCGCACCGATTCGAAGGCCTTTGACGGATCCGTCGAAGAAGGCGATATAGGTCAGATCTTTCCGGAAGAGGGCTCCCGATCCGAAAATGGTGAGTCCGATGGAGAGGATCAGCGCAGCGCCCACGATGAAGCCACCGATCAGCAGGGCCTGTTTATTCTGGGTCATGGTCTGTATCCGCCTCGTCGCAATAGAAAATCGGTTACTTTCGGATTTGTTGCTGTGTCGCGGAGCTGACGGGGATCTCCCGAGGCAATGGCCGTCTTGGACTCGGTATCGAGAAATATGGAGTTGCTGCCCACGCTGAAAATACTGGCCAGCTCGTGGGTAACGAGGATAACGGTGGTCCCCAGATTGTCTCTGAGTTCAAGAATAAGATCGTCGATGCGGCTGGCGTTGACCGGATCCAGACCTGCGGAGGGTTCATCGCAGAAGAGAATATCGGGGTCGAGAGCGAGCGCCCTGGCCAACGCGGCACGTTTTCGCATGCCGCCGCTGATTTCAGAGGGATAATAGGATTCAACTCCCGACAGCCCGACCAGGGCCAGCTTCAGGGCAACCGCATCCTTTATCCCGTTGGCTCCCAGATCGGTGTGAAGCCTGAGTGGCAGGCCGACATTCTCGGCCACTGTCATCGAACTCCAAAGGGCGCCCCCCTGATAGAGAACGCCGACAGCCTGGATGGTCTGGGCCCTGGAGACGGGATCGGCGTCCCATATGTCCCTTCCCTCATAGAGAATGGACCCGGAGGCTGGGGCCAGGAGACCGATCATGTGCCGCATCAGTGTGCTTTTGCCGCACCCGCTGCCTCCCATGATGATGAAGATATCACCGCGGTTTACGGTAAACGAGAGGTCCCTTTGAATGACCTCATCTCCAAAGGCCATGGTCAAGTTCTTGACCTGGATCGGCGGTGGCAGGGCCGATCTCTGGGAATGTTTATGCGCCGATGGCATCACAGACAACCGTTATCAAGGCATCGAAGATGACAATGTACAGGATGGCCGAGACCACTGCTGCGGTGGCGGCTTCCCCGACCGCCGATGCGCTTTTCCCGGATCGAACGCCCCTGAAACAGCCGCAGCCGGCCACTACCACGGCAAAGACGACGCTTTTGGCAATGCCGACCGAAAAATCCCCGATCCCGACAGCACTACGGGTTTGATCCAGATATTGAGCTGCAGCAATATCCAGATTGATCACACCTACCAAAAGCCCTCCCAGGATCCCCATCAGATTCGCGTACACGCACAAAAGCGGCATCATCAACATCAGGGCGATCATCCGCGGAAGGACCAGAAAATCGATCGGGGAAACACCCAGTGTCTTGAGGGCGTCGATTTCATCGTTGACCTGCATGGTGCCCAGTTGAGCCGCGAAGGCGGCCCCTGTCCGACCGGCCATGACAACCCCGGTCATCATGGGTCCCATCTCCCGGGCCATGGCCAGTCCGACGAGGTCGGCCACGAAGATCTGAGCCCCGAAGAGACGAAGCTGAACCGCGCCGACAAATGCCATCACCACACCAACTAACAGGCTGATCAGGCTGACGATCGGTAGCGCATTGGCACCGGTTTCCCACAGGTAGTGAGCGAAATCCGAGCCTCGGAATCGGCGTTTTCCTGCCATCAGCCGGATAGCGGACAGGACCAGCTCTCCGATGAAGATACCGACTGCTGCCATGTGAGATACCGTTGCCATGGCAGCGAACCCGAGCCGCATCATCCACGGGTCGCTGTTACCGACCTCCGCCGGTTTGCGGCGGGAGGGGGTTGCCGACGCCAGATCGAGGAGTCTTTCCACCCCATCGGGAAAGGCTTCGATAGCGACGTTCAGCGACTGAGCCCGGCAGCGGCCGAGAACGCCATGAAGGAAGGTCAGCAGCCCGCTGTTCCATTCGACGATTCGGTGTCCCCGAAGCACGAGGCGGCTGTAGTTCGGAAACCCCTCCATCTGATCAAAGAGCTGATGGACATCCGGCAGATCCCGGGAAAGGATCCAGTTTCCGGTGAGTTCGATAGCCAGAATGTCGGGAGGTTCCGGTTTTACAGACAAGCCACAGGGTGAGGAGGTTTCGGTTTTCATAGGGCAATATTCCTCATGGACCTTGTACCATAGGGGGCAGGCCGCCGCAATCACAACCGCCTGCCTCCCGGTCGGCGGCCACCGAACGGTTTGACGGTCCTGGTAAAATTCAATAAGGTTGAGGGAATCGACGCCGGTCAACGGTATCGGCGTCCACTCTTGCCCCCGCAGAAAGGACGGTTCCCCCTGTGGCGGATCCTCTCCTATCGGTTAACCGGTTCGATACCTTTGAAGCCCTCGAAACCGCCTTTCGACAACGGACGGGTTTTAGAGTGCCCCGCCAGCATCGGGGACTTGTGGCGTTCTGGGAGGATTTCAGGGCCACGAACACCTACCGCCGGGAGTCCGAGGCGACTACCGGCCGGACGACTTGGATTACAAGTAATCCGAAAGATTGTCTTGCCTTCGGGTCGGCCGATCAGGTTCTCAGAGCGTCGGTGCTATCGTCGGGGGGTTCGACCCACGGGGTCGAGGGTGACGTCCGCCGGCTGGCCGGGCATTACCAGCTGATGGATCATCGCTACCAACCATTGAGAACCCTTTCCGGGGGGGAGACGATGCGCCTTGCCCTGGCCAAGGTTCACGGCATAACTCCTGTCATTTCGGGGGTGACCATCGCTAGTCCATATAGTTGGCTTTCCATTGACGGGCGCCGCTATTTCGACCTGCTGATCCGCAGACTCGAACAGGACCGCCTTCCTGTCGAGGTGATGATCCTCGAGGGAGAGGACTCCAGCGAGCCGGCGACCGGGCCCCGGCAATGGCCCTCCGGCCCCCGATTCCAAATGCGTTTTGCCGATGTGCGGTTTTCCTTGGGAACGCCATTGGAGGGCCTATTCGGAGGCTCCGGGCAGGGGGCTGTTGATGATACAAGCCTGACAGTGTCCTCCCCGTGCCTGCTTTCCGGCGGAAACGGGGAGGGAAAGAGCCTGATTGCACGACTGATGGCCGGCGCCCTCGGCTCTACCGGCAGCATTTCCATCGGTCCGGAAGGCGCTCCTGCCCGGGCCAGACTGATGTTCCAGGACGTGCTGAATCAGACCCTGATGCGATTGCCGGAGGCTCTGGGCCGCTCGGCTGGAGCTGTCAACCGGCATCGTCTGTTGGGAATCTATCACGCCATCCGGCAGCGTCTTCCTCTTCGGGTGAGGGAGACGACGCTTCCGGTCACCGTTTTGAAAACGGGAGTCGACGGAATGCCTCCGCCGGAGTTGATGACCCTAAAGCTCCTGCTCTCGGCGGCTCGACTTTGCTCGCCCGGTGGAGCCATCATTTTGGACGAGCCGGACTGGGGTCTCAACCGTTCGGCGGCCATTGGTCTCGTGAGCGCGGTAACCGCCGAAGCCCATAATGCCGGAGTTCCCGTCGTCCTCATCTCCCATAAGCCCTGGTGGTCGCCGCTGGCGGCATCTCAGGTCCTCGTGGTAAAAGAGGCCGGCGGGGGTGCGTCCTTGGACGGGGTCGCCTTCCGGCTCAGGCTCCGGCGGATCGAGGGGAAGTGACATGTCCTGGAAACTCAAATGGGTTCTTCTCTTTGTCGCGGGGATACCGGCATTTATCGGGCTTCCCCGGATTCACGGAATCGAGACGATCGTCCAGGGGCTACCTCTGGAACGGCTGCTATACGGGATCGGTCTTCATCTGTTGATTTTTATATGCTGGGGGGGGACTTTTCTCGCTGGAATCTGCTCGGCGGCCTCTCTCGTGGTCCTGCCTCTGATCTTTGTGGGGGCCTCGACGTCCTATGTGCTCACCCTGTCAGGACTGGCCTATCCAGGAGGCTGGGCGGACTTTGGTCCCCACTACCTCGCCTTGGCCGTCAACATGCTGAGTGTGATTCCTCTGGCACTGAGCCTGGTTCTAAGCTTGCCGTTTTCACGATTTGAGGCGGGTCTGCTTCAGAAGTCCGGAGGGGTTCATTGGTTCGAAAAATACCTTCTGATCATCATGAGGGTGTTCAATCACATTGCATTTTCTGTTATACCTTCCGCGCTCGAAGTGGCCAGAGAAGAGGGATGGGCGGACCGTGAACCTCGTCAGCACAGAGGAGAGACCGCCCCCCGTTACCGGTCTGGGCACCGCCACGCCGCTGGGGTAATCAGTGATCTGGTGTACCTGACCGCCACGTGTATTTGCTCCGCCCTCCGGTTTATTCCCCTCTGGGCGGCCGAAATTGCCGCATTGCCGGAACCGGGAAGACCCCCAACGAAACAAAGATGAAGGGTTGGGAACCGGTGGGCCGCAGTCCGTTGTGGTTCGTGGCCTGACTGGAGGCATGTAGGATGACCCATTCGAATCAGGTGAGGCAGCTCGTTCAGGTGGGCGTCATAGCCGCCTTTGCCACCTTGGCGTTTGTCGGTACGCTGGTCATACGCATTCCGATACCGGCCACAGGCGGGTACTTCAACCTCGGCGACACCTTCGTGATGATCGCGGCGCTTCTTTACGGCCCTGTCGTGGGGCTGGTGGTCGGGGCTATGGGCCCTGCCATGGCCGATGCCGTCGGGTTTCCCCAGTTCATCCTGGCTACGGCCGTGGTCAAAGGCATCGAAGGCACATTGGTCGGTGCGATTTCCTCGCCCAGGCTGTTCGGCGGGGGAAGGGGGTACGCCGTGGTCGCTCTTCTGGTCGGCATCGTTGTGCTGGTCGTCGGCTATTATGTGTTCGAAGCCGTCATCTACCCGTCCCTTGCCGTCCGGATCCCCTTTTTCGGAGTCACGGACCGGGCGGCGGCACTGGCAGAGTTGCTGCCCAATTTGTCCCAAGGCATCATCAGCGCTGTGATTGCTTTTGGCGTCTGGAATCTTTTCAGGGGTCGGTCCTCCTGATCGACTCCTCGCCTGGCTCCAGGCTTCGCTTTAAGGCGGATGTGTGGATGTGTCCTGCGAAGTGGACGGGGCTTTTCCCGTTGAGAGGGTCCCAGCCGGACGGATCGGCCTTACAGAAAAACTGCGTCTCCAGCCCGATTCTGACGACCGCTTCCTCCACCGGCATTCCGACGATTCGGTGGGCCGCCTCCCAGCTTGCACCGCAGGGCGCGCCGCGGGTCACTTCAACGGCAAGGATGCGACGATGGCGGGTGGTCACGGAAAACTCCGGGGCGCCGAATCGTCGTCCGTAAGCACCCAGGCAGACCTGCCTGGACAGCCCGCATCATGTGGGGGGGGTGATGGCCTCGGGCCATCTTTTCCCAGGCGCCACCACTGGAATCCCCAGAACGGCGCATCGGATGGCAAGGTCGGCCGACAGATCCGGATGACGAAGGTAATCCAATACCAGGTCGCCCTGGACGGTTTCCGGCAGATACGGGGCCGACTCATCGATTATCGGTGGGAGATCGGCACCGATGTCAACGGAAACCACCCGGATTCTGCCGCTGCCATAGCGGCCGATGCCGGCGATCTTGCTGGCGCCGCTGCCTTTTTCCTGAAAAACCACGATGGTTTGCATCGGTTCGATCGATCTGCCTCCATATTCAACTCATTCTGAGAAAACCGTCCCGGACCCACCGGGTCAGCCCCGAGCCTCAAGATCTGCGAGGCACCTGTCAAATTGGGCTTCCTTGGCTTTCAGGGTGTCTGCGAGGCGCTCCAATTCGTCGAAGCGTCGTTCGATTTCCTCTTCACAGTCGCGGATATCCCTTCCGAGAACGGCAATCTGGGCGGCGTTCTGGCATTCCGAGGCCGTCTGCATCTGCCCGTGGAGGGATGCCAGCTCGGTTTCCCGCGCATCGATAATGGATTCCACCTCTTCGATTTGAGAGGTGAGCGGGTTGAGTTCCCGTCCACGCCGGGCAATGATCTCGGAGCGATGCCGACGAAGCGCCTTCTTGCTCAACTTCTCATCCATTGGGGGTTTCAAGGAGGGGCGGGTATCTTCGTCCTCCCAGCCATGGGTCTCCAAAAACCGGTGGTAGCTCCCGTCGAAAACCATGGCCTCCCCGTCCTGGAAGACCACCAACCGGTTGGCAATGGCGTGGAGAAAAAGTTCGTTGTGGGTGACCATGACGACGGCACCGGCGAAATCCTCCAGGGCTGCCAGGAGCGCGTCGCAGGCATCCATGTCCAAGTGGTTGGTGGGCTCGTCCAACAGCAGCGTATTCAAGGGTGTTGCCAGAAGCTTGCCCAGCATCACCCGGCTTTTCTCCCCCCCCGAAAGGACGGAAACCTTTTTCAGGGCATCGTCTCCCCGAAACATCATGGCCCCACAGATGTTTCGAGCGCTCTGACGATCCATATCGGTTGCCGCCAGGAGAACTTCTTCTTCCACTGAACGGTCGGGATGAAGACTTTGGATATTGGTTTGTTCAAAATAGCCGACCGTGGCATTGGGATTGAACTGGATCGTTCCCGATTGGGCCTCCAACTGCCCTGCCAATACCCGCATCAGGGTGGTTTTCCCCTGACCATTTTTCCCAACGATGCAGATCCGGTCTCCCGGTTCGACGGAAAACCCCAGGTCCGAGAACAGGGGGCATCCTTCGGTATACCCGAACGCCAGCTCACGGACGATCAGAAGATGCCTTCCCTTGAAAGGGAGCGAGCGAAAGGAAAAATCAAGGGTTCGAATGGCATCGAGCTTTTCCTTTTTCCCCATCTTTTCAAGGGTTTTTATCCTGGATTGAACCAGATTGGCCAGCCGGGCCTTGGCACGGAAGCGGGAAATGAAGAGTTCGACCTCCTTTCTGCGGCGCTCATCGTTGACGCGCGTTTTTTCGTAGACCTCCTCATCCTGGGCGATCTGACGGTAATATTTTTCCGTATCCCCTTCGACCTTGCGGATCTTTTGCCGATGGATGCCGGCAATATGGGTGACCGTTTGATCCATGAAGCTGCGATCATGGGTGATCAATATCACTTCACGGGGCCAGGCGTTGAGAAAACCGATTATCCAGCGGATCGATGTGATATCGAGATAATTCGTGGGCTCGTCGAGGAGGAGAAGATCCGGGTCCGACACCAGAATCTTTGCGAGATTGAGACGAACCTGGTAGCCGCCCGAAAAGGAGTCGGGAGGCCGGTCGAAATCTAGCTCGGAAAACCCCAGTCCCAGGAGCACTTTCTCCACCTTCCAGCGGTGATCAGCCTCCTGGGGAGGAAGACCGGTCAGCCCCTCCTCGATGAGGGTGGCCCGTGAGAAATTCAGATGTTGTCGGACATAGCCGATTCGATAGTTTTTGGGGATGCTGATGACACCCTCGTCGACGGGCTCTTCACCGGCGATCATTCGAATCAGTGTGGTTTTCCCGTGACCGTTGCGGCCAACCAGGCCCACCCGTTCTTTGGGGTTGATTCTCAGTTGTACCTGGTCCAGCAGAACATTGGAGCCATAGATTTTGGTGATGTTTTCGATCGCGATCATGGTATTGTTTCGTTTGAGTCGGCGCCGTTTCCCAGGTGCGGTTACAGGGCTGTGGATGGCTGTACCCGGCGACTGATCACCTTACAGCCGATAGTATAAAGCCATCCATATTTCAAGGGATCTGCCCAAAAGGCCCACCGTTTCCGAAACCGAATGCCGCCGGGGGAGTCAGGCCCCCTGCCCCCGGGCCAAGAGATTGCAACCCCAGGGGTATGGTGATATGTTTAAAAAATTATCATCACTTAAGGCGTGTGTCTAATGTCTGATGCCGCCTAATTTGCCGGAACTACGCCATGTCGCCCAATGACAGAACGGAAACCCTACGGGGTAGAGTGGATCGGCTTCCCCTGGTGGATATCGCCGTCTTCGAGATCATCGAACTGCTGAACGATCCCAACAGCACCTACGATCAGATCGTCGAGCGGCTTTCACCGGACATCACCGCCCGGTTTCTGAACCTGGCCAATTCCGCCTACTACGGAATGGATGTGAGATCCATCGGCCATGCTGTCAAGCTCCTGGGCTACAATGCCATGCGTCAGAACCTGATCACTTCGTTTCTGATCGAGCATTTCACCCGGCATCTGGAATTGGGTCTTTTCGATTTCGAGAGGTTTCACGCGCGATCCCAGCTGACGGGTTTGATTGCCAAAACCCTTGGCGATATGATCGATTACCGCCACTCCGGTGATTTGTACACGGCCGCCATTCTGCACAACCTGGGGGAACTGGTTCTGGCGGTCTATTTCAAGGACGAATACCGCCGGATCGTGGACAGGGGTCCCATGGCTTCCAAGGATCGGCTGACGGTCGAACAGGACATCCTTGGGGCGGGCCGTTTTGAGATCGGGGCCATGGTCCTTGAGCGGTTCAACATCCCCGCCGCCATTTGCGAAGCGGTGGGAAATATCGACGCCACCGACAGATCCGTCGGGGAATCCGGCGATTTCGAACTGGAATTGACGCTTCGAAAAGCCGTTGAAATCGCCGGGGGGTTCGAGCCGCCGTCCGAAACGGATCTCCATCTCCTGGGGCAACGGCTGAAACAGTCGTTACCTGACGCCCGTCGGCTCTATCGGGAGGCCGTCTCCGCCGAACTTCAAAAGGGCGGCTATCAGGACGCCTTCCTTAGCCTTCTGGAAACCATTGCGGCTGGGGTCTCTGGGATCACCGCCGATGTGCTTTCCCCGGAGGAAGCCCGGTAGCCGGGGGCTGTATGAGCATCTGTCCGATTGACGGCCATCCGAGAGTTTAGCCCTGGAAGGATGTCCAAAAGGAAACTCAGGTGGGGAACGACGATTGCGACATAGCCATTGAAGCAGTTTGGAGAAAGATGGCGGCTGCCGAAGAGGGTATAACGGGGAAGGGTGAGTCCCCGTGGATGCACTTCGACCCTTCCGGGGCTGCGGGGATCTTGGAGGAGTTGACACAGCTCGAAGCGGACTCCGCCCGCGCCGCCGAGCCTCTTGGTTTTTTCCGTGAGGCCATCGCCGAGCGGGTCGATCGCAGGAGCAGTTCGAATCGGCTCTATCAATTGAGCCGAGAGCCCCGTGGAGACGTGGAAGAAGACCCAACGATCCAAAGCCTTGTTCTCGTCATAGCGGATATGACCATTCAGATTATGGTGCTGAGGGAATACTGCCGGCACCGGTTTGACGACGCTCATGACCGGGATTGGTTCGACGCCTATCGGTCTCTATCGGTCCTTTTCCATGAACAAATGGGTGCGGTCAAAAACGCAGGCAGCGAAGCCGTGTTTCATTTTGACGGCCTTGACTGGCCTTTTTCCAGGGACGCCTTTCAGAAGTGCCGGAGGCGATGTCTCACCGCCGAGAGGGACAAACGATTTTCCCCTCTTCGCTTTCCGTACGAAACCCTATAGATGATTGCCGCCGATTTCCGGAGCCGACCGCGGTTCCCCATTGTCGGACATCAGGGTAGGCGACCATGAATCACCATCACCTGCTCACCGTACCTCTCGAAGAAATGGGGCGCTCTGCGATACGCCGTGTCCAGTCTTTGGGCCAGATGGCGCTGTTTTTTATCGAGGCCTTCATTTTTCTTTTTTCGTTTCCGATCCAGTACACGAAAATCCTTTACCAAACCTATTTCATTGGGATGAAATCGATCTCGGTTATTTGCCTGACGGCCGCCTTTACCGGAATGGTGCTCGGCCTTCAGGGATATTACACCCTTGTGAAGTTCGGCTCCGAGGGGATTCTCGGCGCGGCGGTCGCCCTCACCCTCATCCGCGAAATGGGCCCCGTCCTGACGGCCATCATGGTGATCGGACGGGCGGGTTCCTCCATGGCCGCTGAAATCGGCATCATGAGGATTTCCGAACAGATCGATGCCCTGAACACCATGGACATCAATCCAATCCGGTTTCTGGTCAGTCCGAGGCTTGGGGCCTCCCTGATCAGCTTTCCTCTGTTGACGGCCATTTTCGATGTGGTCGGTATTTTCGGGGGCTATGTGACGGGCTGCCTGCTTCTCGGCATCAATTCCGGCATCTACTTCAACCGGGTCGAGACCAGCATCAGCATGGATGATATCTTTGGTGGGTTCCTTAAATCCATCGTGTTTGCGGTGGTGGTTACCGGTATCTGCTGTTATCAGGGGTATTTCACCCACCAGCGGAGTGAGTTCGGCGCCAAGGGTGTTAGCCTTTCAACCACCTCCGCGGTTGTGATCTCAAGTGTTCTCGTGTTGATTACCGATTACATTCTGACCTCTTTCTTGCTCTGATAAGCGACGGGTGGCCAATGACCCAGGCAATGATCCAATTCGAAGACGTGCACAAGGCCTTTGGGGATCATAAGGTGCTCAAAGGCGTGGATCTCGATATCTACAAAGGGCAGATCACCACCATCATCGGGAAAAGTGGCGGTGGAAAGAGCGTCCTCCTGAAGCACGTGATCGGCCTGATGTCGCCTGACTCCGGAAGCATCCGAGTCGAGGGCATTGATCTCAGGCAATTGCCAAGAAAGAAGCGCCGACAGCTCAAGCGTAAATTCAGCTACATGTTCCAGGGCAATGCCCTATTCGACTTCATGTCGGTCTTCGAGAACATCGGACTGCCCCTCAAGGAGTGGGGGGGAATGAGCCAGGACGCCATTCGCGGGAAAATCAATGAGAAGCTTGAACAGTTGGATTTAGATCTGGGCATCCTCGACGAATATCCCTCCCAGCTTTCAGGCGGAATGAGAAAACGGGTGGCCCTTGCACGGGCGCTGATCACCGATCCTGAAATCATTTTGTTTGACGAGCCCACCACAGGGCTCGATCCCGTTCGAAAAAATGCCGTCCACAACATGATATCGGACTACCAGAAGCGATTTGGATTCACCGGTGTCATTATCAGCCACGACATCCCCGATGTGTTCTATTTTTCTCAGCGAATTGCCATGCTCCACGAGGGGCGGATCATTTTTTCCGGGGTTCCTGAGGAACTGACGAAGATTTCCGATCCGATCATCCACCAGTTTATCAGGGGGTTCGAGTCCGAGATCTCCATTGAAACGGAAGCGGCGCCCAGCACATTCTGGGAACAGAAATTCAGAGAGGAAATGGCTCGGTTGCAGCGGCATCGGGTCCCTTTTTGCCTGCTAGTGCTTACGGTGGACAACTTTGATGAGATCACTGCCAAAGGGGGATCGATGGCCGGGCAGGAAGTCTTGATCAACCTTGCCGGTCAGATTCAGCGCCGGCTCCGTCTCACGGATACCTGCGCTCGAAACGGCCTCAATTCGCTCCTACTGATTTTGCCCTACACCCGGCTTGAACAGGCCAAGAGCGTGTGCGGGAAATTATCCAGAGAACTGAAGGGAACCGACATTGTTCCATTTAAGCCCCTTACTGGGTTCTGTATATCGGTCAGTGTCGGGTATGCAGAGGCGAAGACCAATGAATCTCCTGAGGCTGTTCTGACCGATGCGCTGGCATCCCAGCAGAAATTTTTTGAGTTCAGCGTTTGCTGATCTTTTGGAGGTCACATGAAGAGAGGGACCGTAGAAGCTGCTGTCGGGATTTTTGTCCTTATCGGCATCGTTTGCATCGCCTATTTGACGATTCGCCTGGGTCGGATGGAGTTTTTCGCTGGCAAGCACTATATTATAGAGGCCAAATTTCAGTCCGTCGGCGGCCTGAAATCGGGCTCCAGCGTTCAAATGGCGGGTGTTCCCGTTGGAAAAGTCGAACGGATCTACCTGGACAAGGACCTCATGGTGGCGGTGGTTAAGATGAGAATTCAAAACGAAATTGCGCTGGGCGACGACACCATCGCGTCGGTGAAAACCTCGGGCCTCATCGGAGACAAATACATCAACCTAACCCCGGGGGGATCAGAAGACCTTCTGGAACCGGGGGATGTCATTGTCGAAACCGAGTCTGCGCTCGATATCGAAGCGTTGATCAGCAAATACGTATTCGGCAACGTCTAAGGCGCATCTGAAGACAAAGAGAACGACTGGAGGACGATATATTATGGCCATGACACGAATAGCTGCAATCACCCTGTTGTTCTGGTGGGTCGCCGTTGGGTCTGTTTTTGCGCTGGAGCCCATCGATACCATCAAGGGGCCCCTGGAAGAAAGCCTCGCCCTGTTGAGCGACCCCCGTTACCAAGATCCAGCCTTCAAGGATGAGCAGCGAGATAAAATCTGGGCCCTGATCGAATCGGTATTCGATTTCGAGGAGGTTTCCAAGCGGGCACTGGCTCGGAACTGGAGGAGACTCGACCCTGGCCAGCAAAAGGAATTTGTCGAGTTGTTTACCCAGCTGCTGGGAAACACCTACTTGGATCAAGTCCAGACGGCCTACAAGGATGAAACGGTGTCCTTCGACAGCCAGGAGATCCACGCTTCCAAACCCCTGGCCCGGGTCAAAGCGCGGATCATAAGCGCCAAGGGCGATATCCCCGTGGACTACAGTCTGAAGAGCATAGATGGCAGGTGGCGCGTCTACGACGTCAGGGTGGAGGGGATCAGCCTGGTCAAGAATTATCGAACCCAATTCGACGAGATATTGATGAAGGACTCTCCAGAGGTGCTTATCGATCGGTTGAGGGAAAAGGTTGACGAGCAGAAATCGGCCGCGTCAAAGGGATAATCACGGGTGAAGACCGCCCGCCCGTGTCAGCGGCGATGAGGTGACGACATCGTGAAAACCATCGTGCATTCTATAGGCCTGCTGGCCCTCGCCATACTGCTGGTGGCGGCCTCCCCTGCCGGCAACGGTCCCGGCGTCCGGGCCTGGGCCGAGGATACCAGGGTATCGGAAGAGGAAACCGATGAATGGGATGAGGCGCTCGAGGACTGGGAGGATGAGGATGCCGGAGTGGTCCCGGCGGTTCCGGATCCGATTGAGCCATGGAATCGGGCCATGTTCCACGTCAACGACAAGCTCTATTTCTGGATCCTAAAACCCGTCGCCCAGGGGTATCGGTACGTGGTCCCGGAGGTGGTCCGGAGGGGGGTCAACAACTTCTTCACCAATATCACCGCCCCCATCCGTATCGTCAACAGTGCCCTCCAGGGAAAGGGTGACCGGGCGTCGGCAGAGTCCGGTCGGTTCGTCATCAACTTGATCGAAGGGGGGCTGGGATTCGGAAACGCAGCCGACAACTACCCAGAGCTGGCCTCGAGTCCGGAGGATTTCGGCCAGACCCTCGGCCACTGGGGATTCGGAAACGGGTTTTTCATCATTTGGCCCGTGCTTGGGCCTTCGACCCTTCGGGATTCCGTCGGCAAGGTAGGGGACTATTTCTTGGATCCCGTTACTTACGTGGAGCCCTTGGAACTGAGGCTTGGGACCCGTGGCTACGAGATCGTGAACCGCACATCTCTTCGTATCGGCGATTACGAAGCCCTCAAAGCGGCGGCGATATCTCCCTACGACGCCTTGAAAGACGCTTACCTCCAGAACCGCCATCAGCTCGTCAACCGATAACACCAGAGGGTGGGGCACACCGGAGCCTTAGGGTTCGATGCCGCTCATCTGTTCCAACGCCAGCATGAGGGCATGGGTGCCGGATCGCCCGTGGCCGTTTGCTTTGGCCGACAGATAGAGCTGGTTGACCAGGGCCAGACCGGGAAGCGACACCCCCATCCGTCTGGCCTCGTCGAGGGCGATCCCCATGTCTTTCACGAAATGATCGACAAAAAAGCCCGGGTCGAAATTCCGGTTCAATATCCGAGGGGCCAGATGGTCCAGTGACCAGCAGGCGGCAGCCCCTCCGGATATGCTGGTCAACATCACTTCGAGGTCCAGCCCCGCGCGATAACCGTAGAGGAGAGATTCGCAGACGCCAATCATGGTTCCGGCAATGACGATCTGGTTGCACATTTTGGTGTGCTGACCGGCTCCCGACGGCCCCTGGTACACGACGGTTTTCCCCATGATGTCGAACAGAGGCGTCAGTCGCTCCGCCGTTTGCCTGTCGCCGCCGACCATGATGGACAACTGGGCATTTTTAGCTCCAACATCGCCGCCGGATACCGGTGCATCGATGGCAACCGCGCCATGCTCTCGGGCGGCGTCGCCGATGCGTTTCGCCAAGGACGGACGGGTCGTGGTCATGTCCACCAGGATGGTGCCCATGCGGGACGCCCCGAGGAGTCCTTTGTCTCCGAAATAAACGGCCTCCACATCTTCCGGGAATCCGATCATGGTGAATACAACGTCGGCGGTTTGGGCAACCGCGGAGGGGTTCTCGGCCCAGGTCGCTCCCGAATCGATCAAGGGCTGGGCTTTGGCTGGTGTCCGATTATTGACCACGACGGGATAACCTGCCGCGACCAGGTGCTGGCACATCCATCGGCCCATGACGCCGGTGCCGATCCACCCCAGACGCCATTTTTCGCGTTCGGTCATGTTTTCCTCTCCCCGATGTCTATTCCCGCCGCGCAGCCATAAAGGCGGTTGGCCCTTTTCTTACTCGATTTTTCCTGTTGAATCCACCTCAAAAATTCATTACGATTCGCGCGCCTTTGGTCTGTGTAACCTGTGAGTCAGCAAGGGAGACGGTATGAGAGTATTGGTGAGCGACAACCTGGGCAGCATTGGCATCGACCTGTTCAATGCGGACCCGGATATCGACGTCGATGTCAAAACGGGGCTCGACCCCGAAGAACTCAAGGCCGTCATCGGTGAATACGATGCACTGGTCATCCGTAGTGCGACCAAGGTTACCGAAGACCTATTGGCGGCAGCACCCCGGTTGAGAGTCGTTGGACGGGCCGGGATCGGCCTGGACAACGTGGACATCGATGCGGCGTCCAAGCATGGCGTCGTGGTCATGAACACGCCCCTCGGCAATGTGGTGACCACCGCCGAGCACGCCATTGCCATGATGATGGCCTTATGCCGCAACATACCGGCAGGTACCGCTTCTCTTAGAGAGGGGCGATGGGAAAAGAAGCAGCTTCAGGGTCGCGAAATTTACGGTAAAACCCTTGGATTGATCGGATTCGGCAAAATCGGTGCCATCGTTGCCGATCGGGCCCGGGGGCTGAAGATGGAGGTCGTCATCTTCGATCCCTTTGTCTCCCCGGAGCATATTCGATCGGCCGGCTACGAAAGCGCTTCCCTTGAGGAACTCTACAGACGGTCGGATGTCATCACCTTGCATGTGCCCAAACTCAGAGAAACCGTGAACCTGATCAACCGAGGGGCTTTCGAGCGGATGAAAGACGGCGTGATGCTGATCAACTGTTCCAGGGGAGGCATCGTCAATGAAGCCGATCTTTACAAGGCAATGAAATCCGGCAAAGTGAGTGGTGCCGCCCTGGATGTGTTCGACACCGAGCCGCCCCAATCCTCTCCGCTGTTTGAATTCGACCGCTTTATCTGCACCCCCCATCTGGGTGCTTCCACTGCCGAGGCCCAGGTCAATGTGGCCGCCGCCATCGCCGGCCAAATCATGGACTATCTGAAAAACGGCACCATTACCAACGCGGTCAACGCACCGTCGGTGTCTGGGGATATGTTGCAGAAGTTGACCCCGTATCTGGAGCTCGGCGACAGCTTAGGCTCCCTTCAGGCTCAACTGGTTTGCGGGCCTATCAAAGAAATATCCATCGAATATCTCGGCGATTTTAACAATCTCGACCTCTCGCCGGTCAGCAGCGCCGTTGTCAAGGGGTTCCTGACCCCGATGGTCCGTGACGAGGTAAATTTTGTGAATGCGATCCTCCTGGCAAAAGAGATGGGGATGCGGGTGACCGAGACGGCCAGCGGCGACGGGGAGGATTTTATCAATCTGATCCGGGTCACCGTCGAAACCACCCACATGCGCCACATGGTGGCCGGAACGATTTACGGGAAAAAGGAGCCCCGCATCGTCCAAATCGACAAATTCCGTTTAGAATTGATCCCCTCGGGTCATCTGGCTCTCATTCACAACGAGGACAAACCCGGGGCCATCGGCAGTATCGGCACCACACTGGGCAACCATGACATCAATATCGGTCGCATGCAGGTCGGCCAGGAGGAGGAAGGGAATCGGAACATCATTTTCCTGTGTACCGATACGCCCATCCCCGAGTTTGTTCAAAAAGAGCTCAGAGAACTGCCCATGGTCAAGATGGTGCTACCCCTTGAATTTTAACAAGAATCTGTCCTAGAAACCGTTTCGGGATATCGATTATCGGAACCGATACAAGGGGCCGGAAGGTGGTCGGCCCCCCCCAACAATGAGCGGCGAAATCCTCTGAACCGGCAGAGGGCGCCCACGGACCCAGAGGAGAAAGCCTCATGGCAGAGAACGAAAAAGAAAATGCCGACGGAACCGCCCCATCAGCGCGGGAGGACACCCTGTCGGGCACCCAGATGCCGAAGATCGATTTTTCGACCTTCATCTTTTCCCTGAACTCATCGGTGCTTGTCCAACTCGGGCTGCTCGAAGAACCGGGAACCAGTCAGAAAACAAAAAACCTGCCCCTGGCCAAACAGACCATCGACATCATGACTATGCTGGAGGAGAAAACCCGGGGCAACCTGACCAAGGATGAAGAAAATCTTCTAAAGAGCATTTTGTACGATCTGCGGATTCTCTATGTGAAGGAAAAGGGCTAAGGGTCTCGGTGGCCCCTGGGGGTGGGTAACCGCCGGGATCGACCCGCCGGGAGAGGCAAGGGGTCGACAATGGACCATCATGGCATCGTGGATCTTCGTTCACCCGCGAAGATCAACCTGTTTTTATCCGTCACGGGTCGGCGCTCCGATGGATACCACACCCTTGAAACGCTGATGTGCCCGGTGGCATTGTTTGATCGGATCCGTCTCCGATTCGACGGGAAGGGTATCCGGGTCCGCTGCGAGCATCCTGGTGTCCCTTCCGACGAGACCAACCTGGTTTGCCAGGCTGTGAATGCCCTCCGCAGCGCCTTGAGAGGATCACCGGCTGCGTTGCCTCATGGAATGGCCTTCCGTATCGATAAATCCATTCCGGTCGGCGCAGGTCTTGGCGGTGGGAGCAGCAATGCCGCCTCCGTTCTCTTAGCCTTGAACCGGTATTTGGGCGATCCGATCACACCCCTGGAGTTGAACCGTATCGGGGCGTCGATCGGAGCGGATGTGCCTTTTTTTTTACAGTCGGGGCCAGCCATTGCGAGGGGCATCGGAGAACGGCTCGAATCGTATCGGGGGCTGCCGCCAATGACGGCCGTCATCATCTATCCCGGCTTTGGCGTATCCACCGCCGATGCCTTTGGACGACTGAGTTTGACATTGACAAAATGCCAAAAAAAACTTAAAAAGTCCCTTTTTGGCGAAAACCTTTTCAATCTGCGGGCCCATCTTTGCAATGATCTCGAATCGGTGACGATGACGGACTACCCGGCCATCGGGACCGCTAAAAAGGCGTTGGTCTCTTGGGGTGCAGGTGGTGCCCTCATGTCGGGAACCGGATCGGCGGTCTATGGACTGTTTAAGGATGCGGACACGGCTCACCACGCCAGCGTTCGCATCGCCGCCATCCATCCGGAGTGGCAGGTTTTTAAGGCTGCGCTGATGGTGGAGTGACAGTGGCCCCCGAACGGCAAAGACCCACGAACGTAAACCAATGATTTGGGGCGTCGTCAAGCGGTAAGACACAGGGTTTTGGTCCCTGCATTCGGAGGTTCGAATCCTCCCGCCCCAGCCAATTTTATTGAATGGAAAGCGATGACGTCGATGGAGAATCTGGCAATTTTTTCCGGCAATTCCAATCCTGCCCTCACACAGAAGATCTGCCACTACCTGGATTTGCCCATCGGAGGCGCCAAGGTCAAAACCTTCAGCGACGGAGAAATCCAAATCGAAATCAAAGAAAATGTCCGTTCCAAGGATGTTTTCATCGTTCAATCGACTTGTAGTCCCGTGAACGACAACCTGGTCGAACTATTCATGATGATCGATGCGTTCAAACGGTCTTCGGTAAGACGGACGACGGCGGTGATCCCCTACTACGGCTATTCCCGCCAAGACAAGAAAGTGGAGCCACGGGTTCCCATCAGTGCCAAGCTCGTTGCCGACATGATTACGGTTTCGGGTGCAAAACGGGTCATCACCATGGATCTTCACGCCGGTCAAATTCAGGGTTTTTTTGATATACCCGTGGACAATTTGTTTGCCGCTCCGGTCATCCTGGACTACATCAAGCAGTATTTCAAAAATCACCTCGTGATCGTGTCCCCGGATACCGGTGGTGTTGTGCGGGCCAGGGCGTTTGCCAAACGGTTGAACGCCGACCTGGCGATCATCGATAAACGTAGGGAAAAACCAAATGAAGCCAAGGCCATGGCTGTCATCGGGGATGTCAAGGGCAAGGTCGCCATTATCCTCGATGATATGGTGGACACTGCCGGAACCCTGACCGAAGCCGCCTCCGCTGTCATGAAGAAAGGGGCCAGCGAGGTTCATGCTTGCTGTTCCCATCCGGTGCTATCCGGACCGGCAGTCGATCGGGTATCCCGGTCTGACCTGAAAAGCCTTGTGGTGACGGACACCATCCCTCTGAGTGAAAACGCCAAGGCCTGTAACAAAATTAACGTACTCACGATTTCTAAACTGGTCGGTGAAGCCATTATCCGCAGCCACCGCGGTGATTCGGTGACATCGCTTTTTGTGTAGATGACGTATCGAAGAGGAGCACCCATTGAAATTAAATGACATCAAGGCTGACAGCCGTACCGCTACCGGGAACGGCCCGGCAAGAGAACTCAGGCGGGAGGGAAAAATCCCCGCCGTCTTGTACGGCAGCAACACCGAATCCACAAACCTTTCTCTGGTCGTCAAGGATCTGGAAGAGGTCATGAAGGAGAGCCAGACAAGCCAAATTCTCGTCAACCTATCCATCGACGAGGGCAACCCTAAACCGGCCCTTCTGAAGGCCCTGCAGCGGCATCCTGTTTCCGGCGCTTTTCTGCATGCGGATTTTTACCAGGTGGATATGGCCCGAAAGATTCGGGTCAATGTTCCGGTCAGCACCTCAGGAAAATGCATCGGGATTGAAATGGGCGGGATGCTTCAGATTATTCGTCGGGAACTTGAGGTTCTTTGTCTCCCCAACCAAATCCCGGACCACATTGAAATTGACATTACCAACCTTGAAATGGGAGAATCCTTCCACGTCGAGGATCTCGTTTTGGAAGACGGCATCGAGGTCCCCCACGATGTCAATTTCACCGTTTTAACGGTGGTCAGCGGACGCATGAAAGCCGAGGAAGCCGAGGAAGAGGATGTAGAAGAAATTGAGGGTGAGGAGACTGATGAGGAAACAGAGGCCGAAACCTCCGAGGGAGCAGCCGGCTAGCCCCATGAGTTCCTTCCTGGCGCCGAACAGCCACTTTCGACCCGGACCGCTTGACGGTCATGTCCGCTTTTTCCAACAGTAGGGGCGACAATCGCATCCTGGTCGTCGGACTGGGAAATCCCGGTCCGACGTATCGATTTACACGACACAACATCGGCTTCAGGGTGGCGGACCGTTTGGCCGAATCCATCGGAGCCGCCTGGACCCAAAGTCCTTTCACCGCTCTCTGGGCGCGGGGGGGTGTCGAGGGACGATCGGTCATCCTGGCCAAACCCATGGCCTATATGAATCTCAGTGGTGCGCCGACGCGGGCCATCGCTTCTCACTTTGCCATTCTAACCGGGGAGATGTTGATCATTCACGATGACATCGACCTGGCATTCGGAACGTTGAAAATCAAAGAGAAAGGAGGGCACGGAGGGCACAACGGTTTGAGATCCATTGTGGATGCCTTTGGGGGGGGCGCTTTCGGGCGGCTTCGCATCGGCATCGGGCGACCCGAACCCGGAGCGGGGGTAACCGATCACGTGCTGGGGCCCTTCAGTGACACAGAGGCCCGACACCTGGAACCCCTGATGGACCGGGCCACGGATGCCGCGATAACCGTCATTTGTCAGGGGACGATGGCGGGAATGAATCGGTACAACCGGAAAGCGATTTAGTTTGCCAACGACCTTTTCAAGATGGAGGAAGGAATGGAAGCTGTATTGAATAACGTACCGCTGGCATGTACCCTGGTCGGTGTGGTTGGAATCTTATTTGCCATCATATTGGCTGGAATCGTTAAAGGCGCTCCCGCGGGGAATGAAAAAATGCAGGAGATCGCCGGCGCCATCCAAGAAGGCGCTATCGCATACCTCAATCGCCAGATGAAGAGCATGGGCATTGCCGGCATCATCATTTTCGGCGTCATCTTCTGGAGCATGGGGGCAAAAACCGCCATGGGCTTCCTCCTGGGTGCCGTCGCCTCCTTTATGGCCGGCTACATCGGCATGCGGGTGTCGGTTCTCGCCAACGTCAGGACCGCAGAGGCGGCGAAGAAAGGCCTGGCTGCCGGTCTGTCCATGGCCTTCAAAGGCGGATCGGTCACCGGCATGATCGTTGCCGGCCTCGCCCTGACCTCCGTTGCCGGCTACTATGCGGCCACCCATGATGTCATCGCCCTGGTGGCTCTCGGTTTCGGCGGAAGCCTCATTTCCATCTTCGCCCGTCTCGGCGGCGGGATCTTCACCAAGGGCGCCGACGTGGGTGCCGACCTGGTCGGTAAAGTCGAAGCGGGTATCCCTGAAGACGACCCCCGAAACCCCGCCACCATCGCCGACAACGTGGGTGACAACGTGGGTGACTGCGCCGGCATGGCCGCCGACCTCTTCGAAACCTATGCGGTGACCGCGGTGGCGGCAATGCTGATCGGGCATCTGCTCTACCCCAAAGTCCCCATGGCCACCGAGTTCCCGCTGATCTTAGGCGCCATTTCCATCATCGCCTCCATCATCGCCGTTTTCTTCGTGCGGCTCGGAAAGAGCGAATACATCATGGGCGCCCTCTACAAAGGCATGTTCGGCTCCGCCATCCTGGCCGCCATCGCCTTCTATTTCGCCTGCACCAAGTTCATGACCGGCATCCCTGAGATTTCTGCCATGAACATCTATTACTGCACCCTGATCGGTCTGGTGTTGACGGTGGTCATCGTGATCATCACCGAATACTACACCGGCATTTACGGCCCGGTGAAAAGCATCGCCGACGCGTCGACCACGGGCCACGGCACCAACATCATTGCCGGTCTGGCCGTCTCCATGCAGGCGACCGCAGCCCCGGTTCTGGTGATCTGCCTTTCCATATATCTTGCTTATCATCTTGGGGATCTCTACGGTATCGCCATGGCCGCCATGTCGATGCTGTCCATGACCGGTATGGTCATCGCCATCGATGCCTATGGCCCCATCACCGACAATGCCGGTGGGATTGCCGAAATGGCTGGGATGGATGAGAGCGTCCGTGCCGTCACCGATCCCCTGGATGCGGTCGGCAACACCACCAAAGCCGTCACCAAGGGATATGCCATCGGTTCCGCCGGTCTGGCCGCCCTGGTCCTGTTTGCCGCATATGTGCAGGAATTCGCCATCCACGGCGCCAAGGAGGGCATCCGTTTCGACCTCTCCGACGTGAACGTGATCATCGGTCTTTTCCTCGGTGGTCTTCTGCCCTATCTCTTCGCCTCCATCGCCATGAAGGCCGTTGGAAACGCCGGTGGCGCCGTCGTCGACGAGGTCCGCCGCCAGTTCCGTGAGATTCCGGGCATCATGGAGGGCACCGCCAAACCCGACTACGGTGCATGCGTTGACATCGTCACCAAGTTTGCTCTCAAAGAAATGCTGGTGCCGGCGCTCCTGCCCGTGATCGCTCCTATCCTGGTGGGCTTCATCCTGGGTAAGGTTGCCTTGGGCGGCCTTCTCATCGGCTCCATCGTCACCGGTGTTTTCGTGGCCCTTTCCATGACCACCGGCGGCGCCGCCTGGGACAATGCCAAAAAATACATCGAAGACGGGCATCTTGGCGGCAAGGGCAGCGATGCCCACAAAGCTGCCGTCACCGGCGACACCGTAGGCGACCCCTACAAAGATACAGCGGGTCCTGCAGTGAACCCGATGATCAAGATCCTCAACGTCGTGGCCCTCTTGATGGTGCCATTTCTGTTGTAGCCTAAAGGAACCATCACCCGACCGGGTGGTGCCTTTGAAATGACAGGGTTGGCGGCCAATCTGGCCGCCAACCCTTTTTTATTGATTGCGGCGTCCGGCTGTGGTAATATATTTATACTTAATTATTAGGTAAATGCCTTATCTATCGAAAAACCGCTCGCCTGAATGGTGATTCCCATGACAGATAAAAAAGTCAAAAATAAGACCGGAGCCACAAGCATCCGTCGATTTGAAGTCGGGGATCTGGCGGTTTATCCGGCCCACGGCGTCGGCCAGATCACGGCGATCGAAAGCCGTGTCGTCAACGGTGAAACCCACGATTTCTACATTCTCAAGGTCCTCGAAAACGGCATGGTCATCATGATTCCCATCCGGAACGTCGACTCTGTCGGGCTTCGAGACATCATCGACGAGAAGGATGTTCCCAAAATCTATGCGGTCATGAAGTCCCGGCCTGACGTTCAGGGCGACAACCAGACGTGGAACCGGCGCTACCGGGAATATATGGACAAGATCAAGACCGGAAGCCTCTATGACGTGGCCGAAGTCTACAGGGATCTTTTTCTGTTAAAGGCCACCAAGGACCTGTCCTTCGGTGAGCGAAAGCTATATGACACTGCCCAGGTGCTTCTCGTCAAAGAACTGTCCACTGCCCTGAAAGCCGATGAAAAAGTGGTCGTCTCCAAGATCGAGTCCTTCTTCAACGGCAACAGTGCTGCCGCCGCGACTTAACCCCTTTCCCCCCTTCCCTGCAGATGAGTGACAACGGCACGTTTGTTCTGTACGCTGCCGACGACGATGACGGCAACCGGTTGGATACCTTCCTTGCCACCCATCTCGATGACTGCCCCCGCTCCCAAGCCCTTAAATGGATCCGCAAGGGACAAGTGACGGTGGGCGGCCGGATCTGTAAACCCGCCTATCGTGTCTCAACGGGTGATCGGATAGAGGGAGCGATACCGGAACCGGAGGCCTCGGCCGATCGCCCCGAACCCATATCTCTGGATATTCGATTTGAAGATGATCACCTTGTGGTGGTCAACAAAGCACCCGGAATGGTTGTTCATCCGGCCCCAGGCCACAGGAGTGGCACCCTTGTCAATGCGCTGCTCCACCACTGCCCCGGCATCAGAGGCATTGGCGGGATCGGCCGACCCGGCATCGTGCATCGACTCGACAAAGACACCAGCGGTCTTTTGGTGGCGGCCAAAACCCATGGCGCCCATCTGGAACTGGCCGCTCAGTTCAAGGAAAGGACGGTGTCCAAGACCTATCTTGCCCTGGTTTGCGGTTGCGTGGAGGCAGGTTCCGGGGTCATTAACCGTCCAATCAGCCGACACCGGGTGGATCGAAAACGGATGAGCGACGCCAGTCCCCATGGGCGACCGGCCTTGACCCGATGGCGGATCCGGGAGCGGTTTGCCGCCGCAACCCTAATAGAACTCGATTTAAAGACGGGAAGAACCCACCAGATACGGGTTCACTGCGTGTCGGAAGGCTTCCCTCTGGTGGGCGATTCCGTTTACGGTGGGCGGCGATTGAGAACCTGGAGGCAATGGGTCGAAAAGGCGTTTCCCCTCCTTGGAGGCCGCCTCGACGTTAGGCAGATGCTCCACGCCTGGAGACTCGAATTCAGCCACCCGGTCAGCCGCCGGAAGGTTCGCTTCGAAGCCGATCTCCCGGCCGACATGGCGGGGTTGATGGATGCCATGGGGCGCTTGGCGCCGTTTTCTGAAAAAAAAGACGGCGTTCGTTGAAAACGCCGCCTTACCGTGATGGGGTTCCCAGGGATGCCAAGGATTTGGGGAGGATACGGGGGAGACCCCACAGGCCGTCACCCATTGACGGCAGCGGCGACCTCCTTGTGGTCTTTATTGTAGCAAAGCCGGCAGCAGTCCAGACAACGCCCCGACTCCCGCTTGGCATCCGTCTCCTGGATACATAAATCCGCTTCTACAAAAGACCGAATTCGCTCATCCACCGGCAGTTCCGGCATCGGCGTCCTGGCAATCGGTGTGATGCCGTCCACCGATTCGAAAAGCGATTCGGGGATATGACGCTTGCGAAGAGAGCGGGGGACCTGTGTCACCTCCTCCTCTGATAGATAGAGGTGAATTGCCCGGGCCGACCGTCGACCGCCGCCGATGGCCTCCACGACCAGAGACGCTCCGGTTTGGGCATCCCCGGCTGCAAACACATACGGGATGTTGGACTGGAGGGTTTCCGGGTTGGCGTCGATGGTGCTCCATCGAGTCAGGGCGATATCTTTGAGGTCGGCATCACCGTCAACAAAGCCGACATCGGGGCCCTGGCCGATGGCGGTGACCACCATGTCCGCCTCGATGATGGTTTCGGAGCCCTCGATGGGAACCGGTCGGCGTCGACCGCTGGCATCGGGTTCCCCCAATTCCATTTTGAGATACTCCATGCCGGTGACACGCCCCTGGTCGTCGCCCAGAACTTTGGTGGGGGCTGCCAGGAAGTGAAAGTGAACCCCTTCGTGCTCCGCGGCTTCGATTTCCACCATGTTGGCCGGCATCTCCTTGCGGGTTCTGCGGTAGACGATGGAGACCTCGTCGGCCCCTAAGCGTACCAGGGTTCGGACGCAGTCGATGGCGGTGTTGCCGCCCCCGATGACGATGCATTTTTTCCCGGTGGGGACACTGTGTTCGCTCGTTCCCTGCTGATGGTTGGCGAATCGGGTCAGAAAATCGATACCGGTAAAGCAGCCATTCAGGTCCTCGCCGTCAACCCCCAATTTGTAGTCGCGCCAGGCGCCGATACCCAAAAAGATCGCATCGTAGCCAGAGCCTTTCAGCGAGGCCACGGTGATATCTTTGCCGAAGGCCGCATCGATCTGGTAGTCGATGCCCAGGTTGAGAATCCCGTCGATCTCCCACTGGAGGACCTCCTTGGGAAGGCGGTATTCGGGGATACCGTAGCGGATCATGCCTCCGAGCAGCGGCATCATGTCGAAGATGGTCACCGAGTGCCCGAGACGGCGAAGAAAATAGGCACAGCTCAACCCTGCCGGTCCGCCGCCGATAACGGCTACTTTTTTGCCCGTATCTGGCGCGCACGGAACCGGCAGGCGTTTGCCGGAGTTCATCTCGTAGTCGGCCACGAATCGTTTGAGTTGATTGATGGATACCGCTTCGTCCTCGATTCCCCGGCGGCATTTGTCCTCGCAGGGGTGGGGGCAGACGCGGCCGCAGGCGAGAAGCAGGGGATTACGCTCACGGATGGTATTGACCGCCGCCTCATAGTCGCCTTCTCTGATATGACGGATGTAGCGGGGAATGTCGATTTCGGCAGGGCAGGTCTGGGCACAGGGAGCCAGGGCATCGTCTTCCTGATTGAAGTGGAGGAGCCGCTCGCTCATGGTCCGGACTTGGAGAATGCTCTTGGGACAGGCCCGCTCGCAGGCGCCGCAGCCGACGCACTTGGTCTCGTCCACCACCGGGAACCCTTTTGGACCCATGTGGATGGCGTCGAAGGCGCATGAGGTGATGCAGTCGCCCAACCCGAGACAGCCGATGCTGCAGACCCGTTTTCCCCCGTAGGAGGCGGATAGGGCGCGGCAGCTCTTAATGCCGTCGTAGTAAAAGAAATCCTCGGCCCGATGACCACCGGCGCATTCATTCTTGGACAGGAGCGGTTCGGCGCTGCCCGGATCGACGCCCATGACGCCGGCGATGCTGATGGCCGACTCGATCCCGGCGACGACGCAAACGCTGGGTTTGGCCTCTCCGCTCACCACGGCAACGGCTGCCGCCGAGCATCCGGCATAGCCGCAGCCGCCGCAGTTGGCCCCGGCCATGAAATACTCCACCTCGGAGATTCTGGGATCCTCCCAGACGTAGAACACCTTAGAGGCCACGCTGAGGACGAGTCCGCAGGTGGCGCCGATACCCGTCAGGGCCAGAATGGCTTCAACCACTCAAACCTCCTCCTGAGGTCCGGCTGAAATTGATGCGGTCGATCCGCCGCCGGGCCTTATTATCATAGGTCTATACCATGCCTTTGAAGGCAAAGAAGGCCAAAGACAGGACCCCTGCCGTCACCAGGGCGATGGAGGTATCCTGGAGAGGCCTGGGAACCCGTGCCAGAAGGATTCGCTCACGTAACCCGGCAAACAGAATTAACGCCACACCGAATCCAACGGCATAGGCGAAGGACGCCACCAGGGCTTGCATAAAGCTATATTCTTGGTCGATGTTGATCACGCAGGCGCCGAAAACGGCGCAGTTGGTGGTGATCAACGGCAGAAAGATGCCCAAGCCGGCATAGAGGGCCGGAATGCTCTTTTTTAGGAACATTTCCACAAACTGGACCAGTGAGGCGATCACGAGAATAAAGGCAATGGTTCTCAAGAAGACTAGATTTAAGGGAATCAAGAGAAAATAATAGATGGCATAGGTGATCACGGCGGCCATGACCAGGACGAACACGACCGCCATGGCCATGCCGACGGCGGTTTCCATTTTTTTGGAAGTTCCGAAAAAGGGGCAGTTCCCTAAAAACTGGGCCAGAAGGATGTTGTTGACGAAAATACAGCTGATGATCAATACGATGTAATCACCCATCGGAGGCCTCCTATTTATTGCCCAGCATGTTCATGCCGCATAGCATGAGTCCGAGACAGACAAAAGCGCCTGGTGCCATGACCATGAATTCAAAGGGCTGAAAACCCGGAAACACGTTGGCGATATCGAATATCGGACCGTCGAATAGCGGGGCACCCCAGATCGTGAGGGTCCCTGCGCCGAGGATTTCCCTCAATCCGCCAAGGGCGGCAAGGGACAGGGTGAAACCGATGCCGATACCCAGTCCGTCGGCGATCGAGTAGACAAGGCCGTTTTTGGAGGCAAAGGCCTCGGCCCTGCCGAGCACGATGCAGTTGACGACAATGAGGGGGATGAACATGCCCAGGTCCAAAAATAGGCTGTAGGCAAACGCTTGCATGAGCAGTTCCACTAGGGTGACGAACGTGGCGATAATGATAATGAAGCATGCGATGCGGACCTTGGCTGGAATCACCTTCCGCAGTAGGGAGACCAGAAGTCCTGAGCAGACCAGGACAAAGGTGGTGGCCAATCCCATGCCGATGCCGTATTGCATTTTGGTCGTTACACCCAGGACCGGGCATAAGCCAAGAACCAGACGGAAGGGGGGGACTTCCTCCCACAGGCCCTTAACGAATTCGTGCGTCAGCGATTTTGCCATCGTCTTCTTTCCCTGTCTAAGTTAGTGTTCATCCAGAAATGGTCTGTTTCGTCCTGTTTGTCCTTCTCCTCGGGTTTCCGGCTGCGGCTCACAGCTGGATGCTTATCCGTAAACGCTTGTGTGGACTCGAGCAGAACCAAACATCCCTATTTCAGAATCGGACACGATCACTATTTCTACCAAATCGATAAGATGGGCTCTAGTTAAAGCCTTTGACGTTTTCCTCGATCTGCGGCTTGAGATTCTGATAGGTTTCTACTGCCTCGGTAGCGGCAGAGGCCACGGCCCGGGAGGTGATGGTGGCTCCGGAAAGAGCGCTGATCTGCCCACCGTCCGCGCTCACTTTGATAGGTCCTTTGGCCGCAATCCCTTTAAATTGAGCGGCGAATTTGGGATCCTCTTTCGCCTTCGATCCGAGGCCGGCGGTTTCGCTGTGGGTCGTCACGCCGACGCCGTAGATGGTGCCGTCGGCGATGTCCACGGCCACCATGAGGCCGACATCCCCGCCGTACCCTTTCCCGCTGGTTTCAAATGCGATGGCTTTTGGCTTTCCGTCGAATTTGGCCACGAAAAAGTCAATTTTCCCCTCGCCCTCTTCGATGGCGAACCGGTCCGCCACCGGATCGTTGGAAGCACCTTCGAAGATATTCATAATCGTCGGACCTTTGACCAACTGCAGCACCTGGTCTTCGATGCGATCCTTGGTATTGTCCTTTACGTAGGCCAGCAGTCCTCCGGAAAGGGAACTCAGAAGCGTGAGGACGACGACCATTTTGATCATTTCTTTCATCTCATCCCACCTTTCCCAGCGCTTTGGGTCTGATTTTATCCAGCAGCGGGTTTATGATGTTCATCAACAGCACGGCCAGCAGCACCCCGTCCGGATAAATCCCGATGTTGCGGATCAACACGGTCATGATGCCGCCCCCGGCGCCGTAGATCATCATCGGGATGGGGTTGACCGGCGAGGACGAATCATCGGGCATGAGGAAGAAGGCACCGACCAGGGTATAACCGGTCAGCAGATGGAACAGGGGACTGCCGAAGCGGGTGGGATCGGCAATGCTGAAAACCAGGGCGGTCATAAAGACGCCGGCCAGGAAGGTCAAGGCGATTTCCCACCGGATGTAGCGCTTCCAGATGAGATAGGCCCCTCCGATGATGAGCCCCAGGCCGAAGGTGGATCCCAGTCCCCCCAGCTGGCGGCCCATGAGAAGATCGCCGAGGGTGAAGTGGTCGACGGCCGAGGGGCCGAAGGCCTTCAACTGCCCGAGAGGGTAGACGGCGACAAAGGTGAAGTCATAGTTGACGAGGGCGGCGTCGAAATCAAAGAGTTTCCCCCATGATACCGTTAGGATCATCAGGGACACCACGACAGGGTGAAAGGGGTTGGCGCCGATACCGCCGTAGATCTGCTTGCCGACGATGATGGCGATGGCGGTGCCCACCAATACCGCCCACCAGGCTGCCGTGGCAGGAATCAACATGGCCATCAGCAGTCCGATCAGGGCAGCGTTGCCGTCGGCGACGGTCACCGGCCGCTTCATCATCCGGTTCATCAGCCATTCCCAGAAGACGGCGGAGGACACTGACAAGCAGACCGTGGCGACTGCAGGAAGACCGTATTGAACGACGCCCATGAGCACGGCGGGCAGAGCCGCCAGAATCATTCCGAAATAGCGGTCGGCCACTCGAGAGCCGACATGCCAGAACGGCGCATGCGATACGACGAACATCTTACCGTTAGTCATTCGATGCCTCCACTGCGTTCAACCGGCTTAGCTCGTATTTGGCCAACCGGATGTACTGGAATATAGGGATTTGGGAAACGCAGATGTAGCTGCACAGCCCGCAATCGATACAGGAGTGAAGGTCGTATTCTTCGGCGGCCGTTTCATATTGACCGGCCTCGAGAAAACGGACCAGCATATTGACCTGAATCCGGGTGGGACAGGCGGGAATGCACTCGCCGCAGTTGATGCACGGGTAGTCCGATACCAGGGAGACGCTCTCCCGCGCCTGGACCATGACGGCGTCGGTATCCGCTTGGACCGGATGGGCTTCGGAATGGGTAGCGGTTCCTCTCATGGGACCGCCAATGATGAGCCGGTCCCGGTCGGCGGTGTCGACCTGGCCCGCTTTGAGCACCTCGCTGATCGGTGTTCCAATTCGGGCGCTGACGATGCGCTTCCGACCGGTTTTCTCGATGAGGGTGACGGTTTTAAAAACCGGCAGTCGACCGGTATTGAAGGCCTTGCCGATGGCGGCCGCCGCTTCTGCGCTCATGAAGGTGAACCCCAAGTCTTCGGGGTTCTGGGACGCCGGCACTTCCGTTCCGAAGGCTCGGTAAAGGATGAGCCGGGGGTGGGCTGCCGGATAGTCGTTGTCCACGGCAATGAGACGGTCCGCATTGGTGTGGCCGAATCCCTGGACCAGGTCTCTCGGGACGGCGATGACCACTGTTTCGACCCCGGTGGCAGCCTTTAGAACCTCGATTCCTTTTTCCACCGCATGGGTGTCGGCCTTGATGATGTATTGGTTGGTCGCCACCAGCAGATCGATATCCAGCCCGCAGATCACCACGGTGTGAATGGGTTTTTCCGGGTTTTTGAACACCTCAAAAGAGGGATTTCCGGGCGCACCCGACAGAAAGGATTCCAGGGTGTCCAGGGTCGGCTCCGCCCCGGAGAAGGCCTCGTCTAGACGGTCCGGTAAATCCGACTGAATCTGAATGGCGGTCGCCGTTCGGCCGAAATCGCCCATGTGGGGGGAAATGTCGGTCACCCTTCCCGTTACCGAGGAAATGGCGTAGACCGCACTGTCTTTCAGGGGAAGGAGTTTTTGGCCGGTAGTGACGTCGTCGCCCACGGCCAAGGCCAGCTGGTCGGATTGCTCGAACGGGGCGTCCACCAGAAGCGTAACCCGGCCGCTGGTGGCTATTTCCTGGGGGCCGACAGGTGTTTGATGGAGGAGTTCATAAGCAATGGGCAGTGTCGTCAAACCCGCAACCGAACCTTTCATCATCTATTTTTCCTTTACCGAAAATGAAATCAGAGGGACCGATCGGGAGACCCTTTCATCATAGCGCATGGCATCCGGCACAGTCACCCGTTTCCGGGCCTTGACCGATGCTCTCGTGGCAGGCGCCGCACTGGGCATGAAAAGCGTCTGTTTTGAGCACAATCTCGTTTTCTGTGATTTCTGCATCTTCCGCATCGTGACAGTCGAGGCAACTGTCGGGAGGGGACCCGTCCGGGGCTTCCACTTGGGGATGGCATTCGCTGCAGGCGACGTTGTTGTCTTCGCCGGGTGGGTGGTGGTGACAGTCACCGCAGGAGGCACCGTATTCCCCAATGTGACGATCATGGTGGAACAACACCTGTTTGGCGTTGTTTCCCGAATAGACCAACCGGAGTGGTTCTTCCGGCGCCTTGGTTGGAAAGGCGGCATAACAGAAGACACCCACAACGAAGAGAATAACCGCGACAAGATAGACGTTTTTCAGGTCTTTCTCTGCTGCCATCGTAGATTCATTCCTTTGATGTAAGTTTGGGTGGGTGCAGTGGATAAATCAAAGAATCTGGGTAGCATAATGGCCAT
The DNA here is from genome assembly GCA_942491115.1 of uncultured Desulfobacteraceae bacterium. GTDB lineage: Bacteria > Desulfobacterota > Desulfobacteria > Desulfobacterales > UBA5852 > CALNZV01. Next base: position 725,923 of record CALNZV010000007.1, on the reverse strand, counting down.
ATAGGTTCAAGTGTTTTTTTATATTGGGAATATTTAGGAGGGTCGAAAGAGTTATGGAGTCATAAAAGCCGATGAACCCACCAGAGTGCCGGTAGAACTGCTCGAATGTTTCAGTCGAGCATAGGGAGCGACAATGGCCCAGAGTGAAAGAAACGGCATTGCCGATGCCATAGACCCGTCACTGACAGACACCGCAAACCCGGCATCCGTGAATCGGACACGGGGCGGTCGTTTTTCCGAGCAGGGCGCGGCGGTACTCTTTCCACAAAAAGGTCTTGGTCACCCGATTGTCGATGATGTCCCAGGGAAGCAATTCGTCCTTACCCCGCTCTCGTTCGAGATAAAACGCCAAATCGACTTGGGCCTTTTTCAGGGTTGACGGCCAGCGGGCCCCGCTGGCCCAATGAATGGGAAAGAGGCGGGACAAACGGCGGTCTCCCCGGGACAGAAGCGCTTGTACAGCAGCGCTCTTAACGGATTCGCTTTGGAAGCGAAGGTTGGGGACGGGGCCGGCTGCTTTCCGCAGAAAACGGATTCGGTTTTGGAGCACCTTGCTGGTGGCCATGGGGGCCCACTGGAAGGGGGTAAAGGGTTTGGGGACAAACGGGTTGACACTCACCGTCAGGGTGCCGATGCGCCCTCGGGGCCGGCTGGCGTCAACAAAGGCTTTGCGGACCCGATCCACCATCTGGACGATGGCATCCATGTCGGCATCGGTTTCTGTGGGCAGTCCCACCATGAAATAGAGTTTCAGATTCGGGATGCCGCCTTCCACCAAACGGGAGGAGGCGTCCACAATCTGGTCGTCGGTGAGTCCCTTGTTGATCACCTTTCGCAGGCGTTCCGAGCCGGCCTCCGGAGCGATGGTGGCGGTTTTAGTGCCGTTGGCGCGAAGGGCGGCAATCACTCCTTCGGTGAGGGCGTCTGCCCTCAGGGAACTGAACGAGAGCAGGACGCGGTCGCCTTCCAGGTGCGCACACAGGTTCTCCAGATCCGGCAGGTCCGACACGGCCGCCCCCACTAGACCCACTCGGCCGGCATCTGGGAGATCGTTTCGTATCTGGCGGACCAGTTGCTTGGCCGAACGAAATCGGGGAGGCCTATAGATATAGCCGGCACTGCAGAACCGGCAGCCGTGGGGACAGCCACGGCTGACCTCCACAAGAGCATCGGCGGAAAAGGCGGTCTCGCCGCCCATGACGACGGTTCGTGTGGCGATGGGGTCGAGATCCGACGGCCATACCCTCTCGACCCGATCCGGAACGTCGGCGGTAGCCGTGATTCCGGACAGGGTTCCGTCTTTTTGGTAATCGATCCGGTAACATTGCGGCACGTAAACGCCGGGCAGTGCGGACGCCAGCAATCGGAGCTGACGGCGACGGTCGGCGGTCGGAGAATACTTGTCCAGGAAGTCCGGCAGCACCGCTTCGGCCTCGCCGACAATAATGCAGTCCAGGAAGGGGGCGATGGGTTCGGGGTTGAGGAAGCAGGCGGCCCCCCCTGCCATGACCAGAGGGTGGGGGGAACCTCTCTCTGATGCCGGCAGGGGGAGGCCTGCGTTTAAAAGGAGTCGGACCAGGTTGGGGTAGTCGTTTTCAAAACTGATCGAAAACGCAACGATGTCAAAGGCGGACAGGGGGGTGCCGCTTTCGACGGTTCGAACCGGTCCGGCTCCTTCCGAAAGGAAGAACCGTTCACAACCCACACCGTCGAGCCCGTTCATCAATCCGTAGATGGTCTGAAAGCCGAGGCTCGACATGCCCACGGGGTACTGGTTGGGATACCCTAAGGCGATATGGAGACGACCGCGCCCGGATTTTCTGATTACGCCGGTTTCGGCCGGGGATGTCGGTGATCGCTTGCGACGGACCATTGTGTTCCACCGCGACGGGGAGTCGTCCGGCGCCTCTAGTCGGCCTTTCGTCTGAGAAAGGTGGGCACGTCCAGATCGTTTTCATCGAAATTACCGGCACGGAATCCGCCGTGGTTCGAATTTGGATAATCGCCGACGGCCCGCTGGCGGCGCATGTAGGCGGGCTCGTCATAGTCGACCCCTCTCGACAAATCCTCCATGGTGACCGGGCGCAATTTGCCCCCGAAGGTTTCGTCCACCGGTGGCTCCGAAACCCGCTTTTCCTTCTCCCCGATCCCCGTTGCAATGACCGTCACCCGCATCTCCTCACCCAATGAGTCGTCGACCACCGTCCCCCAGATGATGTCGGCATCCTCACCGACCTCGTTGTAGATTCGGTCGGAGGCTTCGGTCATCTCCTCCATGGTGAGATCGCTTGAACTGGTGATGTTCATCAGAACCCCCTTCGCACCGGAAATGGATATATCTTCCAGCAGCGGGTGGGAAATGGCCCGTTCCGCCGCCTCCAGAGCGCGGTTTTCTCCGCTGGCGGCCCCGATACCCATGATGGCCATACCGGCTTTGCTCATGGTCGCCTTCACGTCGGCAAAATCGAGATTGACCAGACCGGGCATCATGATGAGATCGGTAATGCCCTTGACCGAGTGCAGGAGCACCTCATCGGCCCGTCTGAACATGTCGATCATGGTGGCGTTTTTCGAGGCCAGGCCCCGCAGCCGGTCGTTGTTGATGGTGATCGCGGTATCGGCCATGTCCTTGAGCTGCTCGAGGCCTTCCTCGGCCTGGCGGGACCTGCGTTTGCCCTCGAAGGAGAAGGGTTTGGAGACGACCGCCACGGTGAGTATACCCAAATCCTTGCATAGGCCGGCAATCACTGGTGCCGCCCCGGTTCCGGTCCCCCCCCCAAGGCCCGCTGTGATGAAGACCATGTGGCTCCCCTCCAGGGCTCCTCGGATGGTGTCGCTGGCTTCCAGAGCCGCATCCCGGCCCACCTGGGGATTGGCTCCGGCACCCAATCCTTCGGTCAGTCTCTCTCCAAGCTGGATCTTCTGAGGCGCTTTGGAGATTTCCAGCGCCTGGGAATCCGTGTTGGCGGCAATGAACTTCACCCCCTGAAGATTAGAGGTGATCATGTTGTTGATGGCGTTGCCACCTGCGCCACCAACCCCGATCACTTTGATCTTTGCTGAATTTTCGGTGTCTACATAGGTAAACATGGTTCCCCCCTGTTCCTGGTTAACTGCGTTTGGGCCCGGTTCGGACCCGAGGTTTGTGTTGAGGTCTCGGTATTCATCGAGACGGCGGATTGACTGATCCTCGAACGGCAGGAGCTGCTGCCTGGGTTCGGCCCCTCCACCCATCCGACCATTGCCGTTGGTGGTGCGATGAGGTGTCGATCGATTCACCGGTTCAGACCACCTCCATGAACCATCGTTTCATCCGACCGATGATTCGGTTGAATATATTGCCATCGCGGATTCTGAATTTCTTCTCCGCCTGGTTTTTCGCCCCATAGAGAACAAGCCCCACCCCGGTGGCGTACATGGGGTTGTTGACCACGTCCACAAGACCGGAGATGCCCGTTGGCTTGCCCAGACGGGTCTGAAGGTTGAAGACCGACTCGGCGACCTCGGTGGCTCCTTCCAGCATGGAGGTACCGCCGGTGAGGACAACGCCGGATGGGATGGCCTGTTCGAGACCGGCCTTGAGGATTTCCCGCTGAACGAGGGTGAAAATCTCCTCCATCCTGGGCTCAAGAATCTCTGCCAGTATCTGACGGGACAATTTTCGCGGCTCACGCCCCCCCACACCCGGGACTTCGATGGTGTCGTCGGGTCGTATGGCAGCAGGAAGGCAGGTGCCGTAACGGGTTTTGATCTTCTCGGCTTCCTGATGGGGAGCCCGAAGCCCGATGGCGACGTCGTTGGTGAAATTATTCCCTCCCAGCGCCAGAACAAAAGTGTGTTTGATGTTGTTCTCGGAGAAAATCGCCAGGTCGGTCGTACCCCCACCCATGTCGATGAGCGCACAGCCAAGGCTCTTTTCTTCCGGTGAGAGAACCGCCTCGCCGGAGGCCAGTGATTCGAGGACGATGTCGCAGACGTCGAGGCCGGACCGGTTGGCACATTTGACGATGTTGTGGGCGCTGGTCACCGCGCCTGTGACGATATGGATCTTGGCCTCCAGCCGAACGCCGGCCATGCTGACCGGGTTTTGGATACCGACCTGATCGTCCACGATGTATTCCTGGGGAAGGACGTGGATGACCTCACGGTCCATGGGGATGGCGACGGCCCTGGCGGCGTCGATGACCCGTTCCACGTCCACAGGGGTAATTTCCGATCCCTTGATGGCCACGATGCCCCGGCTGTTGAATCCCGTGATGTGTCCCCCCGCAATACCGGCATAGACCGAGGAAATCTCACAACCGGCCATGAGCTCGGCTTCCTCGACGGCTTTTTTAATGGACTCCACCGTGGATTCGATGTTGACCACGACCCCTTTGCGAAGACCGATGGAGGGATGGGTGCCGATCCCTATGATATTGACGTCGCCGTCGCGGATCTCTCCAACCACACAGCATATCTTGGTGGTGCCGATATCGAGGCCCACGACAATGTTCTCCTGTCCCTGCATTCGTACCTCCTTAAAAACGGTCAGGACGATTCCGCCGCGGCCGGTCGAACGATGGTCCGGTGCCGATCGGCCAGATCCACCCACCGGCATGCGGCCGGTTGCCCCAGCCGTCTAAGCCGTGAGGGCAGGGCTGCAAGCTGGGCGAGTTTGTTTCCATACTCCCCATAGCCGATGAAGACTTTCCGGAATGGAAGGCTCCCCTGTTTCTCCCTCAATAACAGGGTCAACCCCGTGTCCCGATCCACCTGGATCATTTCGATCTGGTGGTTGGGCAGGGGGGCGTCTTTCCGACTACCCTGTACGAGCACATCCAGTACCGATTGAAGGGCGGGGCTGGGAGGCGTGCTGCCGATGCTCAGATCGGTGTAGTCCAGACCAGACACCAGGGGAATGTCCGGTGCGACCTCCTCGGGGCATTCGGAAAAAAGGACCCCGTTCAGATCCATGATGAATCGCCGGCCCGTGTCGATGACGGCGACGCTCTCGTGCTCCTTGATCCGAATGCGGATGCGCTCGGGTATTTCTCGGGTGATCTCCGCCTCCTCCACCCAGGGGTGGGCAAGAAGGCGGCGCCGTGAGCGGGCCAGATTGACAGCAAGAATGTTGTCGCCAATGTCGATACCCGCCTGAGCCCTCACGGCCGCCGGGCTGAGCCGACGATGTCCCGCCACATCGACCGCTTGGGCAGTGAGCATCTCCCAAGAGGTGAGTTCGTTGTATCCCAGAAGGCAACCGACATTGACAGCGATCAGTGCCGAAATTACGCCCAATCCCTTCAGGCCCGCAGTCGCCCATCGGCCCAGAGATCCGCTCTGACGCCGTCGGCGATTCCGGCGGGTCTTTACCGGGCGTCGGTTCTTGAGACGGTTCGGCTGAGGGGACGATTTCCTGAGGGGCCTTGTCATTTCCGGTCCTTCAACTGGGTGAGCAGGGACTCCCCGATCTTCCAGACATCTCCCGCCCCCAAAGTGATGACGACGTCGCCTTGGGCCACAAGTTCTCCGAGATGGGTGGCGGCGTCCTCCATCCGTTGAATGCACACCACCTTCTTGTGACCGTGAGCCCTGACCCCGTCGCAGAGATCCTCGTGGGTCACACCCGGGATTTCGATCTCCCCGGCCGGGTAGATGGGCAACACCACCAGGAGATCGGATTGGTAGAATGCCCGGGTGAACTCATCGAATAGTGCCTGGGTGCGGGTGTACCGGTGGGGTTGAAATACCACCACCTTCCGTCGGTCTCTCCAACTGTCTCGAACCGCCAGCAGGGTGGCTTTGATCTCGGTCGGATGGTGGGCGTAGTCGTCGACGACGACGACGCCCATTTCTTCGCCCTTGATCTCCATTCGCCGGCGGACCCCCTCGAGGTCGCCAAGGGAACGCCCGATCGTCTTGAAGGGAATGCCGAGTTCGAGGCCTACGGCGATGCTGGCCAGGGAGTTGTATATGTTGTGGATGCCCGGCAGGCTGAGGCCTACCTCTCCCAGAACGTCGCCGCCGCGCACGACCTGATACCGGCAACGCTGACCCTCGCAGCGAACCTCTCGAGCCTGGATGTCCGCCTGACTGCTTATCCCGTAGGTGACGAGTCGCTTTTCGATCCTGGGGATCAGGGCCTGGACCGGCTCGTTGTCCAGGCAGACCACTGCCAGTCCGTAAAAGGGGATGCGATCGATAAACCGGGCGAAGGCGTCCACGATCGCGTCCAGATCCTTGTAATAATCCAGATGCTCCCGGTCGATATTGGTCACCACAGCGATAGAGGGGGACATTCTAAGGAAGGAACCATCGCTTTCGTCAGCCTCTGCCACGATAAAATTGCCGGATCCCAGGACCGCATTGGTGTCCACCCCCCTCAGCTTGCCGCCGATCACCACGGTGGGATCCAGACCGCCGCCGTTCAGGACCGAAGCCACGATGGAGGTGGTGGTGGTCTTCCCGTGGGCCCCGGCCACAGCGATGCTGTACTTTAGCCGCATTAGCTCGGCCAGCATTTCGGCCCGGGGGATCACCGGGATCGACGCTGCTCTGGCTGCCGCTATTTCAGGATTGTCCTCGGAAACGGCAGAAGACTTCACCACCACATCGGCACCCGCCACATGATCGGCATTGTGCCCCTCGTGAATCACCCCGCCCAATCCCGCCAGCCGCCGGGTGAGTTCTGAGGACCTGAGGTCGGACCCCGACACCCGGTAGCCCAAATTGAGAAGCAGTTCGGCGATGCCGCTCATTCCAATGCCGCCGATACCGATGAAATGGATGCTGTAAGTCTTTTGAAACATACCCAGGCGTCCTTTACTTTTCCCGGATCAAATCGAGACAGTCGGACACGATGAGGCCGGCTGCTCTTGGATTTCCGAGGGCTTTTGCGTTGACGGACATGGCAGCCAATCGTTCCGGCGCCCTCCGGTACCGTTCAATGCGGGTCCAAAGCCCCTCCGGTGTCAGGTCCGCTTCCCGAACCATCTCGGCCGCTTCTGCCGTCACCAGCCCCATGGCGTTGTGCTCCTGGTGGTTGTCCGCGGCATGGGGATAGGGGATCAGCACCGACGGCTTTCCCAGGCACGCCAGCTCGGCAATCGTCGTCGCACCAGCTCTGCAGACCACCAGATCCGCCTGCCGATATCTCTCTCCCATATCTGAGAAAAAGGCGGCGACCTTTGCCATGACGCCGTTTTGCCGGTATGCCCTTCTGACAGGGGATTCATCCGTTTCGCCGGTTTGGTGGATAAATGTCAGGGTTTCCGGATCGTCGATCAGTGGCAGAAGGTCCATGACCGCGCGGTTGATGGCGTGGGCACCTTGGCTGCCGCCGGCTACCAAGACCGTGAATGGCCGGCCGCCCGTTCGTGGGGCCGCGGCCTCCGGACCCCCATTGAGAAGCTCCGGTCGCACCGGGTTTCCCGTCAGCCGGGTTTTCTCCGGGGGAAAGTGTCCACCGGATCCTGGAAGGCTGATGTAAATGCGTTGAGCCAGGCGGGCCAGAAGGCGGTTGGTAAGCCCCGGGATGGCGTTTTGCTCGTGGAGCACGACGGGTATGCCCTGAAGGCGGGCGGCCACGGCCACCGGGCCCGCCGAATAGCTGCCCACCCCCATGACCAAATCCGGACCGAAGGCACTCAAAATGCCAAGGGCGCCGGCGATGCCCCGGGGCAGGGAAACCATAGCGTTCATCTTGCCCAGCATGCCCATGCCCTTGAAGCCGCTGGCGGCGATGACCCGGTGGTCGAAACCCTCCCTGGCCAACACCGATATTTCCACAGCCTTTCCGGTGCCGACAAAGAGAATTCGAGCGTCCGGCACCCGGGCTTGAAATTCTCTGGCGACCGCAATGCCAGGGAACAGGTGCCCGCCGGTACCCCCTCCGGTGATGACGATCCCCAGGGTTTTGTGATCTTCGTTACCCATATTACCGTTTCCGGCGCGCGCCGATGTTCATGAGAATGCCGACACCGGCCATGTTGAGCAGAAGGGAGGACCCTCCGTAGCTCAGAAAGGGCAGTGTCAGGCCCTTTGTGGGCAGCAGCCCCAGGGACACGCCCATATTGATGCATACCTGAAAATACAGACCGGCGGTCAGTCCCACGGCCAGCAGGGAGCCGAAAGGTTCCGATGCGCTCCGGGCGATGATGCAACTTCGCCACAGGATAATGCCGTAGAGCAGCACAATGACCGATACGCCGATCAGTCCAAGCTCTTCTCCAATGACGGAAAATATAAAATCGGTGTGGGGTTCGGGGAGGTAATAGAGCTTCTGGAGGCTTTTGCCGATGCCGCGGCCCTCGACCCCCCCCGAACCAAACGCCATGAGGGAGTGGATCACCTGATAGCCGTCCGTCGACGGATAATCCCACGGATTGATGAAACTCATCAGCCGCTTCACCCGGTACTCGGCGCTCAGGGCTACGAAAGCACCGACCGGCACCACCAATGCGCCCGCCGCCAACAGCTGGGTCAGAGGAACGCCCCCGACAAACATCATGGTCCCCGTAATGAGGGTCAGGATCACCACCGACCCGAAATCCGGCTGCATCAGGATCGGCACACCAATCAGAGACAGCATGAGGGCATGGGGGACGAAACCGATTGAAAAGCGGTCTACCGTCTCCTGCTTTTTGCTCAGGGAGAAGGCCAAGAAAACCGTGATGGCGAAACGGGCGGCTTCCGACGGTTGGAGGGAAAAGGTCCCCAGATGAAGCCATCGGGTGGCACCGCCTGCGGTCTTTCCGAATCCCGGTACCAGAACGAGCACCAGAAGCCCTAGTGCCAGGAACATCAGTGGGTAGGCCAGGGGTCGGAACAGTCGATAAGGAAAGTGGCGACAGCAGACCAGAACGACGAGACCCAAGGCAGCGAACGCCCCCTGCCGCTTCAGAAAGTGATAACCGTCCTGGTATCGGTCCATTGCCAGGGTCGAACTGGCACTGTAGATCATGACGATGCCGACCCCGACCAGCAGCAGTACCGGGAAGAGAAGCTGGACATCGTAGGGTGTGGACCGTTGGGCAGTCGCCGTTTCCATGGGGCTATCGGATCTCCAGAGCCTTGACGCGGCGACTGAAGTCGGCGCCGCGTTCGGCATAATTGGCATACATGTCAAAGCTCGAGCATGCCGGCGAGAGCAGTACCACATCGCCGGGGGCGGCGGCGGCCACGGCGGCATCGATGGCTTCCGCCATGGTGGCGACGGTCTCTGTGGCGGTCAGGCAGCCAAGGGTCTTGTCGATGACGGGAGCCGCCTCACCCATTAGTATCAGCCGGCGAATCCGTTCCCGAACAAAGGGTTCCAGGGGGGCATAGCTGCCGCCCTTGTCGACGCCGCCCATGATCAGAATCACCGGCTTTTGAAAGCTTTCCACCGCCCGAACCACTGCACCCACATTTGTCGCCTTGGAGTCGTTCACGAATCGGACACCGCCCACCGTGGAGATGGGCTCCAGCCGGTGGGGCAAGCCCTTGAACCGACGGAGGGCCTTTTGGATGCCTTCGTCGCTGGCACCCGCCGCCATTGCCGCCAGAGCCGCTGCAGCGATATTTTCCTCGTTGTGACGACCCATGAGAGGGCTCTCGTCCAAATCCAGTTCCAGACACCGCGTGTCGCTGATCCGGAGGCGAAGGCGACGCGCCTCGATACCGGCGGCGGCATCATCCAGAGGTCCGCGACCGAAAAACAGCCGTCGGCCCCGGCCCGGTGGGGATATGGACCGAGTAAAGGGATCGTCCCGGTTCAGAATGGCGACATCCTCGGTTCTCTGATTGGAGAGCAGCCGGAACTTGGAGCGACCATATGCGTCCAGGTTCGGGTAGCGGTCCAGGTGGTCGTCGCTCACATTCAGGATGACTCCTATCCGTGGGCGGAAGGTGTCCATGGTATCCGTCTGAAAGCTGCTGATTTCCAGCACCAGCCAGTCGGCCGCTCCCCCGGCGTCGGCAAACCCGATCAGTGGCTCCCCGATGTTGCCCCCCAGGAAGATGGATTTGCCTGAGGCCCTCAGCATCTCTCCCAACAACGTGGTCGTCGATGTCTTGCCGTTGGTGCCGGTGACGGCGATGATCGGACTATCGATGAACCGTGATGCCAGTTCGATTTCACCCAAAACCGTTGCGCCCCCTTCGGCAGCGGCCAGAATCCCGGGCTGGTCGTGGGGGACTCCCGGGCTCAACACCACCACTTCGGCTTCAGACAGCAGGCCGCCAGATCCGGGACCGAGGTCGACCCGGGCACCCATCGAGCCGAGGGCGTCGGCAGCGGCTTCGGTTTGGGCGGTGACGGCGTTGTCGATCGCCGTCACCCGGGCGCCGCGCCTCAGGCAGAAAGCGGCCGTGGCCAAGCCGGTCACACCGAGACCCACGACAACCACATGGCGATTTTTTATTTCCATGACTCGGATGGCTTTCCTCAGGTGTCCCGTCAGCGCAGTTTCAGGGTGCTCATGGCCACCAGGGCCAGGATCCCCGCCACGATCCAGAACCGGACAATCACTTTAGGCTCCGGCCACCCCTTGAGTTCAAAATGATGATGAAGGGGCGCCATGCGAAAGATGCGTTTCCCCCGGGTCAGTTTGAAAAACCCGACTTGGGCGATGACCGAAAGGGTTTCGATAACAAACAGTCCACCCACCAGAATCAACAGAATTTCCTGCTTGGTGATGATGGCGATGGTGCCGACGGCCCCACCCAATGGGAGAGAGCCCGTGTCGCCCATGAACACCTGGGCCGGGTAGGCGTTGAACCACAAAAACCCCAGGCCGGACCCGGCCAGGGCACCGCAGAATACTGCCGCCTCTCCGGCCCCGGGGATGTAAGCCAGTTGCAGATAGTCGGCAAATTTGACATGTCCCGCCACATAGGCGAACACCATGTAGGTGGCCGAGGCAATGATCATCGGTCCGATAGCCAGACCATCCAGACCGTCGGTCAGGTTGACGGCGTTCGAAGCGCCGACCACCACCAGAACGGTAAACAGGACGTAGAACCACCCGAAGTCGGGGGTGATGTTCTTTAAAAATGGCAGGGTCACCTGGGTTGAGAAACCCGGATGGTTGCAGAACAGAAGGCCGACGATGGCCGCCACCAGAACCTGGGCGGTGAATTTGTGACGGGCTGACAGCCCCTTGCTCCGCTTTTTCACCTGCATCAAATAGTCATCGGTAAACCCGATCGCGCCATAGCTGGTGATGACCAGAAGCAGCATCCACACATAGAAATTGGTGAGGTTGGCCCATAGGAGGGTGGAGGTGACGACGGCGAAGAGAATCATGACACCGCCCATCGTGGGGGTTCCCGATTTCTTTAAATGGCTTTCCGGCCCGTCCTCTCTGACGAACTGGCCGACCTGAAGCGCCCTCAGCTTCCGAATTGCCCAAGCCCCTAATACCAGGCTGATCAAAAAGGCGGTCAGACTCGCATAGATGGTCCTGAACGTGATGTACCGGAACACGTTGAAGGCCGATATGCTGGTATGGAGTGGGTAGAGTAAATGGTAGACCATCGACCGGCGCTCCTATCGGATTTCCGTGTCTGTGAATGTGTCAATGAGGGCCTGGACGATTCGCTCCATCCGCATGCCTCTGGAGCCTTTGATCAAAATCCAGTCACCGGCTGCCGCCTGGTCCCCGAGGTCGGCAATGAGGCTCTCGACCTTACCCGTCACCAGCCGATCCGCAGCCAGTCCGCCTGCCATTGCCCCCTCGACCATATCTCCGGCGTGGTCTCCCGCCGCGAAGAGTCGGCTGATCCCGGATCGAGCCGCCCGTTCGCCGATCTCCCGGTGCAAAGCGGCCGAGGCGGCTCCCAGCTCGAGCATGTCTCCGAGCACTGCAATGCTTCTATGGCTGCCCCTGAGGGTGGACAGGGTATCGAGAGCCGCCGTCATGGAGGCGGGGTTGGCATTGTACGTGTCATCGATGATGTGGATACCTCCCGCCTGCTTGATTTCCATCCGCCCTTTGACCGGTCGGAATCGTTCGAGACCGATCGCAATCTGGGTTGCCGTCAGACCCATGGCGTGGCCCGCCGCCGCTGCGGCCAGGGCATTGGAAACCATGAAGCGGCCGTGCACCGCCAGCTGAACCGTTTTCGAGGCCTCGGGGGTAATCAGCAGAAAGGAGACACCTCCGGGAGTTTCAGTGATCTCGTCCGCCCGTATGGTCGCTGCGGGTGATGTTCCGTAGAGGCGGGTGCGAACCGGCGACCGGGGCACCAGTTCCTGCACCTTCGGGTCATCGGCATTGAGAAGCGCCGTGCCGTCTTTCCGGATCCTCGCGAGAAGCTCTCCTTTGGCATCCCTCACTCCGTCGATGGTCCCCAGACCTTCCAGATGAGCGGGAGCGATGTTGGTGATGATCCCCACATCCGGGTCGGCGATGGCGCCGAGGGTGTCGATTTCTCCCGGGTGATTCATGCCCAGTTCGACCACGGCGACATCATGGGATTTATTAAGACGGAGGAGGGTCAAGGGAAGGCCGATGGGGTTGTTGAAGTTTCCGATGGTCGCCATCACCGAAAAGCGGGTTGACAACACCTCCTGGGTCATTGCTCGGGTGGTGGTCTTTCCATTGGAACCCGTCAGCGCAACGACGGGAACGCCGATCCGCTGACGGTGATGGGCCGCCAGTTCACCCAGGGCTTTCGTGGTATCGGAAACGGCCACTACCGCCAATTCCATCGGGTGGCCGTCGGCCGTCGGCAGCAGGGCCGTTCGGTCTTCCGCCACCACCACGCATCTCACGCCGGCGGCGACCACTTCAGGGAGAAACCGATGGCCGTCATGGGTCTCCCCAACGATGGCAACGAACGCTTCATCGGGACTGATTCGCCGTGAGTCGATGCCGACGCCTTCGATTCCAAGCTCCCTATGGCCGGAAATCAATTGCCCGCCCGTGGCGTCAAGTATATCGGCAACTGTCCAAGGGGTTCCCATAACGTCTCTCCGTCCGGCAATAGCGCCTTTAGCGAGGTGTCGTCGCGCCGGCAGAAAATTGAACGGATTGCTGAAGGACCGCCATCGCTTCCTCACGGTCGTCGAAGTGAAGGGTGCGATCACCCACGATCTGATAGCGTTCATGGCCTTTCCCCGCGATGAGGACGATGTCGCCAGCCGCCGCCTCCGAAAGGGCGATATGGATAGCCTTCCGTCTGTCAGGCTCTACCAGAAAACAGGGCCGTCCAGAGCCGGATGGCTGGTTCATGCCGCTCGGAGCGGTATCGGCGGAATCGTCGATGCCTTTCAAAATATCGTCGATGATGCTCAGTGGGGGTTCGGACCGAGGGTTGTCTGACGTCACCACCGCCAGATCGCTCAGCCGGACCGCGATCGCGCCCATCAGAGGCCGTTTTTGGCGGTCCCGGTCGCCGCCGCATCCGAATACGCAGATGAGATGCCTTGTTTTAACGGCATTCAGGGCGTTCAGAACATTTTCCAGGGCGTCAGGCGTGTGGGCATAATCCACGAAGACGAATCGGCCCGACGGATCCCTCACCGGTTCGAGCCGTCCGGGGGCTGCGGCTGCGCCTTCGATGCCCGATGCAATGATTTCGGTCGGAATCCCCAACGCAACAGCCACCCCGGCGGCGCAGAGCATGTTCTCCAGGTTGTGGTGGCCGACCATTTTAGAGGTGATCGCCACGGCGCCTCCGCCCGTGGATAGGGTGGCGCGGATGCCCCTCAAATCGCTCCGGTGCCGGACAGGGTGGACGTCGCAATCGGGGGCATGACCGAAAGACAGCTTGGGTCCGGTGAGGCTGTCGAAGAGCTCCCGTCCTCTGGCATCGTCACGATTGATGACGGCGACGGCGGCTTGGGCTTTGGGTCCATGTCTCAGCAGGTCGGTAAAGAGCCGCCTCTTGGCTGCCCAGTAGCGCTCCATATCCCTGTGGAAATCCAAGTGGTCCTGGGTCAGATTGGTAAATGCCGCCACGTCGAACCGGATCTGGGCCAGCCGATCGAGGGCAATGCCGTGGGAGGCGGCCTCCAAAATGGCATGGGTGCAGCCGACAGCCCGCATCCGGGAAAGATGCCGTTGTATATCCAGGGACTCCGGTGTGGTTCGGCTGCTGTCCATGGCGGTTCCCGGGTACCGGATGTTGACCGTGCCGATGACCCCCGTCCGATGACCCGCTGCGGACAGGATGCTCTCGATGAGGTAAGTGACCGTCGTTTTGCCGTTGGTGCCGGTAACGCCGATCACAGTCAATCCATCGCTCGGGTGGCTGTAAAAGGCGGCTGCCAGATCGGCAAGGGCCCGCCGGCTGTCTGAGACACGAACGACCGCGGCCGGGACATGGACAGGTGTTTCGGCGACAACGGCCACGGCGCCCCGCCGGACAGCGTCCCCGGCAAAATCGTGCCCATCGGCGGTCAGGCCGCGGATGGCGACAAACAGTCCCCCCGGCGTCACATCCTGTGAGCGGTAGTGAAGGGAGAGAATCTCGGGGTCCGCCCCCGGGGCCGAGTCCGGTATCCCTTGCACCATGGGTGAGCGGTCACTCTCTAAAGTCAGCGATGTCAGGAGGTTGGAGAGTTTCACCCTCTGATTCCCGTCTCACGGGATACGGTCATGCCACCCGCATCCGGACTTGGTGCAACGTTGAGGTAGGTCAATGTCTCCTGAACGATCCGACGAAAGGCCGGTCCGGCGACAATGCCTCCGTAATGCTCGTCCTTGGGCTCGTCGATGACCACCAGCACGGCAAGCTCCGGGTGTTCCACCGGGGCAAACCCCACAAAAGAGGATACATACATTCCCTTGGCGTAGGTGCCGGACTCCCCGATCTTCTGGGCGGTTCCTGTTTTTCCACAGGCGGTATATCCCTCGGGCTGTGCTTTGGTGCCCGTGCCGTTCGCCTCGACTACCATACGCATCATCCGGGTGACGGCTCTGGCGGTTTTCCGGGACATGGCCTGCCCGTCTTCCCTGGGGCCGAACGCCTTCAGGGGGTCACCGGTGGGACTGATGACGGCCTTGATGAGGTACGGCCGCATCAGAGTGCCGCCGTTGGCCACTGCCGATACGGCGGTGACCAGTTGAAGGGCCGATACGGACATTCCCTGGCCGAAGGAGATGGCGGCGGTGTCGAAGGACTGCCACTTGGAATGATTGGTCAGCCGGCCGGCCGTCTCTCCCGGGTAGTCCACGCCGGTTTTCTTGCCGAAGCCCAATCGAGCCAGGGTGCTATGGAGCGTTTTGCCCCCGATGGCGTGCGCCACCTTGGCGGTTCCGATATTGCTCGAGTACTTGATGATCCTCTGAAGGGAGAGCCATCCATGGGGTTTGGTGTCGTGGATGGTGTGGCGGCCGATGCGGTATTTGCCGTTCTCGCAGAAAAAAATGCTGTGGGGGGTCAATTTCCCGCTGTCGATGGCCGCCGCAGCCGTGAATATCTTCATGGTCGAACCCGGTTCGAAGGCATCGGTAACCGTCCGGTTTCGCCGCTGGCCGGTTCCGTAGCGGGTAAACACATTGGGATTGAAGGGTGGGAAATTGGCCATGGCCAGCACTTCACCGGTGACCGGCACCATCACCACAGCCATCCCTGATGCCGCCCGGCAGCCGGTGACGGCATCCTCCAGGGCGGATTCAGTGATATGCTGGACGGTCCGGTCGATGGTGAGCACGATGTCGTTGCCCCCCTGGCTGAACATGACCGACCGTTCCCCGTCGAAACCGCGGCCCCGGGCATCCTTGAGCACCGTGAACATCACACGACCCCCCCGGAGTTCCCTATCGTAATCGAACTCGATGCCCTCGAGGCCGTCCCCGTCGATGCCGGAAAACCCGATAAGCTGAGCGGCCAGGCTTCGGTTGGGATAGTAGCGGCCGTGCTCGGGGATGAAATCCACCCCCTCGATGCCGATCTGGCGTATCGCCTTGGCTTCCTGGGGGGAGATATGGCGCTTGACCCATACGAAGGACTTGGTCTTTTTCAGCGTCCCCGAGAGAGCCCTGGGGTTCATATCCAGGATTCGGGACAGCTGTTGGGCTGCTTTTTCAGGGCTTTTGATTCGGTTTGGATAGGCAGCAAGAGACGTGCTTTCGGTGCTGACGGCCAGTTCTCTCAAACGGGTGTCGTAGATCGTGCCCCTTTTACCGGTGACGCGAATGGTTTTTTCATACTGTTCGGCGGCTTTTCGGGAGAGGACGTCATCCATGAACAACTGGACATGGACCGCCCTGGCCACGACAGCGGCCAGCATGGCGGTGAAAGCGATTCCCACCAGGGAAATCCTTATCTGGATGCGGCTGCTGCGCTTTCGTTTCATGGGATGACCTTTATCTGGCCGGTGCCCGGCGGCATCAGCCCCATCGATCTGCCCAGCCGCTCGATGCGGCCGGGGGATTTCAGGCGGGCCAATTCGATCGTCAGGTTCTTTCGGGCAGCCGCCTGTCGCTGCCGCAGTCGCAGTTCGTTTTCGATGTCGTAGCCGACCCGGGTGCATTCCACACGGCACCACGTATAGGCGAAGAGCTCCACCACGAAGAGGCCGATGATGGTCAGCCAGATCATGGTGTTTCGCCCTCCCGCCGGGCGCTGCTTGTTATTTCCCGCCATATCTTGTCCCTATAGTTTTTCAATGGCGCGCAATCGGGTACTTCGGGCCAGAGGATTCGCCTGCACTTCGGCTTCCGAGGGCCTCACCACCCGTCGGGTCAGGAGTCGTGCCACCGGCCGTCCCTGACACTGGCAGATCGGCATGGATGTCGGGCAGGTGCATCCGGTGGCCATGTCCCTGAAGCGGTGTTTGACGCGACGGTCCTCAAGGGAATGAAAGGACAGAATGCACAGCCGCCCTCCGGGTTTGAGGCAGTCTTGGGCCCTGGCCAGAAAGCGGTCCAGGTGCTCCAGTTCCCTATTGACGGCGATTCGGAGCGCCATGAAAACCCGGGTCGCCGGGTGAAGGGAACGCTTGGCGCGACGATTGACAGGAACCGCCTTCTTGACGATCGCTGCGAGCTGGTTGCTCCGGGAAATGGGCTGGGATTGTCTGTCTCTGACGATGGCGCTGGCGATGCGCCGTGCAAATCGTTCCTCTCCGTAGTCCTGAAAGAGCCCCACCAGTTCCTTCTCGGGAAGGGTGTTGACCAAGTGTTCTGCGGGAGCGCCTGTTCGGCCATCCATGCGCATGTCCAAGGGGTCGTCGCGCTGGAAGCTGAAGCCTCTGCCGCTGGTTTCAATCTGGTCCCGGGAAATACCGAGATCAAGCAGGATGCCATGGACTTGAGAAATGCCCAATCCATCCAGAATTTCCGGGAGATTGGCGAAGGTGTCGTTGATCAGGTGAAGGTTGTCCAACCAGGGCTCGAGTTCAGTCTCGGCATGCCTCAATGCATCCGGGTCCCGGTCGATGGCGATCAGTTGACCGCCGGGCTGAATGGTCCTGCAGATGAGTCGAGAATGGCCGGCGCCGCCGATGGTGCCGTCGACCATGATTTTACCCGGACTGCAGGCCAGATAAGCCATCACCTCTTCCGACATGCACGGTACGTGTCGGTAGGCCATGGGTCAGAGCCCCAGGTTGGCGATGTCGACTTTCACGTCGTCCCGCTTGAGATCCTCCGCCAATTGAAGGGCCTCCTGCTGCCAGCCCTCCTTCGACCATATTTCGAAATGATCGAGAACCCCGACCAGAACGATATGTTTGTTCAACTCCGCATAGTCCCTGTGGATCGGGGGGAGGAGGATTCGATCCTGCTTGTCGCAGGGGCACTCGTATGCACCGCCCACAAAGAGGCGACGGAATCGTCGGAGGCTGTCATTTCTTATGACCATGGATCGGATTCGATCCTCAATAGCTCTCCACTCGCCGTAAGGGTAAGCCTTTAAACAACTGTCCAGCTGGGTCACCATCACACCGTTGCCCCCTCCAGCTTTGATCACATCCCGGAACCGGGCGGGAATGATGATTCTTCCTTTGGTGTCGATGGTATGGAATGAAGTGCCTCTGAACACGATTCCCCTCTTTTATCCACCTTTATCCACTTTTTAGGTCATATGGAATATTATGAGCACAAAGTCAAGAGAAAATGAAATCTAATGTTAATTTTTTCTTAATAATTTTGTAATGTTAAACATTAAACATAGATTCAATGGATAGTGGAGTATTGTGGATAATAATAAATCTATGATCGGTGAGGCGATGCCCGCCTCGGTGTTGCCTTGACAGCCCCGGGCAAAGCCGCTACCACCATGTCGCTGTGGACTCGGCCTCTCCAGCCTTTCCCCTTCGGAACGGAACCAATGACAAAGAGCAGAGGGCGCTCGACCGCAAGGCGATTCGGGATATGAGACGATCGGATAAGGCGATTGACAACCCCAGTGACATTGATGCGGTGTTGAATGCATCCGCTTTTTGTGTGCTGTCTCTTTGCGACGGTGGGCAACCCTACGGCGTGCCCCTGTGTTTCGGGGTCGAAGGCGATCATGTCTACCTTCATTCGGCGGTGTCGGGACGAAAACTCGATCTGATCGCCAAAAACAACCGAGTCAGCATTGCCTTCGTCGACGCGGGGGGGGCGGTGGCTTCCGAAAGGCCCTGTAACTGGGGATTCCGATTTCGCAGCGTAATCGCCGAGGGCATTGCCGACGTTGTAGCGGATTCCGATGAGAAGCGCAGGGCCCTGAACCTGATCATGGCCCACTACGGTGGATCGGGGACGGGATACCGAGAGGCCGACATCCAGCGAACGGCGGTCGTGCGGGTTCGAATCACCGCTATCAGCGGCAAGCAGTCTCCGGCACCGGGAAGAACGGCGACCGATATCCCCCCAGGGGTATCGTCGTCATGACGTTGCCAGACGGTTTTGCTCCCCGAAAAATGCCCGGAACCGACCCCCTTCTGGTAAGGGAGGTGAAAGCCCTGGCTGAAGGCTTTTTTTCCGGTCCCAGGGGCAGTCACGACTGGGAGCATACGATGCGCGTCTGCCGTCTTTGCCGCCGCATGGGGCCTGTTGAGGGAGCGAATATGCCGGTGCTGCTGTCGGCGGCCTATCTTCACGATATCGGACGGGGGCATCAGGACCGAAGCCGGGGAGCCGTTTGCCACGCCGAAAAGGGCGTCGAGCTTTCCCGGGGCCTTCTGGAACCCTTGCCGTTGACCCAGGCGCAGACCGATGCCATCCTTCACTGCATCGCCACCCATCGATTCAGGGGCGGAAAACAGCCTCAGTCCACGGAGGCGCGGGTGCTCTTCGACGCGGACAAGCTCGATGCCATCGGTGCGGTGGGGATCGCCAGAACCTATCTCTTTGCCGGGGAGCAGGGCGCCATGCTGCACAATCCGGAGCATTGTATCGACGGGACCAAGCCCTACACCCGGGATGATACCGGATACCGGGAGTATCGGTTCAAGCTCTCCAAGATCAAGAATCGAATGCTCACCGACACCGGCAGACAGATGGCCGATGACCGCCACCGGTTCATGGCCGAATTCTTCGACCGATTCCTCGACGAACTGTCCGGAAACCGCTGAGATCTCGTTTCCTCCCCCAGATGTCTTATTGTCGGCAAGGGGCAGTTGTGATACATCATTGCTGCCCGTTTCCTTCCATCGTCGTGCCATTGCCCGCCAAAACCCGCAGACAGAAAGGAGAGTCGCTGGAAGCCTCGGCGCCCTGTCCGCCGAACGGTATCCGGTGCTACAAGGCCATGTCTATCAACACCGTCGATCAAGTGGACAATGCGGTAGCCGTCAAAAACATCCTCGTCAGCGTGTCCGACAAAAGCGGATTGGAGACCCTCATCCCCGGGCTCGTGTCCGCCTGCGATAACCTGAAGATCTATTCCACCGGAGGCACCTACGGGCGAATTCGCGAGATCTTGGGGGACCGGGCCGACCCGCTGTTGATCCAGGTTTCCGACTACACCGGCCAACCCGAGACCCAGGGGGGACTCGTCAAGACGCTCGATTTCAAAATCTACCTGGGGCTGCTTACCGAGACCTACAATCCGGCCCACCAGGCGGATCTGGCCCGCACCGACAGCGTGCCGATAGACATGGTGATCGTCAACCTCTACCCGTTCGGACAAACGGTTGCCCGGGAGGATGTGACGCCAGAGATGGCCAGGGGGAACATCGACATCGGCGGTCCTTGCATGATCCGGGCGTCGGCCAAGAACTTCATCAGGGTGGCCTCGGTGGTGGATCCGTCGGATTATGACCGCATCCTCCGCGAACTGGAGAATGACCGGGGCAGGACCTCTCTGGATATGCGGTTTGCCCTGGCCCAGAAGGCTTTTCGTCATACGGCCGCCTACGATCGCGCCATTGCGGACTACCTGGCCTCCATCGGTGCCGGGGAAGCCCGTGCCTGCTACAGGATCCGGCGATGAGGCGTCGCGGAGACGGCCGGTGACGGCGCCGCCCTATCGCCCGGCCGTTCCAGCGAGATGGGATGTCATGAATGGGAACGCTTATCCTTTCTGGAGGAGGGAAAACCAATGGTTGAAAATCTCAAAGAAATGTACCGGACCATCGTCAAGGATCATTTCCCACCAAGAATGGAAATTGCTTTCGTTGGCGATGACGACAAGCGTCAGACCCTCTTTTTCGAACGGGTGGCCTGGACGATCGACGGGGAGGCCAGAGGGCTGCGCTACGGGGAGAACCCCGGACAGGAGGCGGCTCTCTATCGTCTGGTCAACGGGAACCTGGTCCTGGCCGATACCCGGACCCTTCAGCCGGGTCGATACCTGGCCTCGGATATCGAACTGCTTCAATCCGGCAAACATCCCGGCAAAACCAACCTCACCGATGCCGACAACGCCCTCAACATTCTGCGCTATTTCGAGGACTCGCCCACGGCGGTGATCGTCAAACACAACAATCCCTGCGGAGTGGCCCAGTCCGGTAGACTAGAAAATGCCTACCTCAGGGCCTACATGGCCGATCGGGTTGCCGCCTTCGGAGGCTGTATCGCCCTCAACCGGCCCGTGGACAAGGCCACCGCGGAGGCGGTGGCGGCCCAGTATGCCGAGGTGGTGGTGGCACCGGAATTTGAAGACGGCTGCCTGGAGATCCTCGGACGTCGGAAAAATCTCCGGGTGATCCGCATTCGCGCCATTGAGCGGCTTCGGGAATTTGTAGGAGAGCGGGTGGTGGACTTCAAGAGTCTCATCGACGGCGGGATCATCGCTCAGTGGTCCTTCGCACCGACGAGTCTCCGGACCGCTGACTTGACCCTGGCCGCCTCCGAAAACCAGGGAAGAACCTACACCATCGATCGAGAGCCCACCGCTGCTGAATTGGACGATCTTCTTTTTGGATGGTTGATAGAGACGGGGGTTTCCTCCAACTCGGTGCTATACGTCAAAGACCGGTGTACCGTCGGTATCGGTACGGGCGAACAGGACCGCGTCGGTGTCGCCGAAATCGCCAGGGACAAAGCCTACCGGAAACTGGCCGACCGCTATTGCTATGAGGATTTGGGGATTTCATACAACGAGTTGGAGGACCTGGATAAGAAAGCCGCTATCGATGCCCGGGTCCGGGAGGAAAAAGGTGGCCTGCCGGGGTCGGCCATGGTGAGCGATGCGTTTTTTCCCTTCAGGGACGGCGTCGATGTGGGCCTGGGGGAAGGCGTCAAGGCCGTGGTTCAGCCGGGTGGGGCACTGAACGACTGGAGCGTGATCGAGGCCTGCAACGAGGCCGGAGCGACCATGGTGTTCACAGGGCAGCGCTCTTTCAAACATTGAGGATTGAAGGGGGCGCCGGCCCCGCCCATCAGGTAAGGCCTCCTTTTCGCTTCGGGCCGGGAAGCCCACAGAGCGTCAAGGATTCCCGGCGCCGGAACCCGGCGATCGGGACAATACGGATCGAATACCGTCGAGGGCCTTCTCTACATCCTCGGCGGAGATATGGTAGTGGAGAACGGCCCGAATGCGGGCGGGATCGATGGGCAGCACCCGAATTCCCCCCTTTTCCAAGGCTCCGCAGAGGGCCGCTGCATCCCAAGGTCCGTTTGAGAGGTCCCCATAGACGATATTGGTTCTGTGGACAGAGGGAACCACATCGATGCCGTCGATGGCGTCGAGCCCGTCGGCCAAGCGGGCCGCATTGACATGGTCTTCGGCCAGGCGATCGACCATTTCCTCCAGAGCGACGATCCCTGCTGCGGCGATGACGCCCGCCTGCCGCATGCCTCCTCCCAGCAGCTTTCGGTTCCGACGGGCCCTGTCGGTGAAGGGCGCATCTCCGCAAATCACCGATCCCACCGGAGCTGCTAGGCCCTTGCTGAGGCAGAATCCCACCGAGTCGGCCGTCGAGACGAGAGCTGCCGGCTGGCAGCCCAAGGCCGTTGCGGCATTGAATATCCGTGCACCGTCCACATGAAGGGACAGGCCGTTGCGCTGGGCAAGGGCTCCCACGCGAGTCATGTAGTCGATCGTCAGGGGTTCCCCGCTGCACCGGTTGTGGGTGTTCTCAAGGGCGACGAGACGGGAGCGGGGATAGTGGGGGTCGTTCGTGCGGATGGCCCCTTCCAGCCGGTCGAGAGGCAGTGTGCCGTCCGGTCGGTTGGGAAGCGTGCGGGGGTGAATGCCTCCCACGGCTGCAGACCCCCCCTGCTCATAGACGAATATGTGGGACTGGTCCCCGAGAATGACCTCGTCTCCACGCCCGCAGTGGCTGAGCAGAGAGACCAGGTTGGCCATGGTACCGCTGGGGACGAAAACGGCCCCTGACTTTCCCATGCGGTCCGCCGCCATGGCTTCGAGACGGCGAACGGTCGGATCTTCCCCGAAGACATCGTCGCCAACGGCGGCGGCGGCCATTGCCGCTCTCATTGCGGGTGTTGGATGGGTCAGGGTGTCTGAGCGCAGGTCGATCGTGGTCACGACTGCCGGTCCTCCTCGATGTGACATCCCGGTGGAATCAAGCAGGCGGTCCGGGCCTTGCCGACGCCTGCCGCTTGTGATTATCTCATTTGGCTGGAGGGCGCAAGGCGAAGGTGCCCGGCACGGGCACTGCCGCCGGCCATCGCTTCGGAAAGGAGACAGACAGGATGTCGCCAGGCCCTTTCTTCATCAAACCGATCGGCGTTGTCCGGTTGCGGCAAGAGCGCTGCTTCCTCGAGATCATGCCCGATTTCAGGGATGCCATGGACGGCCTCGACGGGTTTTCCCACATCAATGTTCTCTTCTGGTTCCACGAGAACGACCATTCCGAGGGGCGAAGCGTGTTGAAGGTTCGCCCCAGAAAAGACCCGAGAAATCCCCTCATCGGGGTATTTGCCACCCATTCCCCTCTGAGGCCCAATCTCATCGGTATCACCCTCTGTCGTATCCAGGCCATTGACGACACCCGGATCGAAGTCGATGCCATCGATGCCCGGGAGGGAACCCCTGTGATCGACATCAAGTGCTTCATTCCCACCAGCCGTCGTCTGGAATCCCTTCGACTGCCGAAATGGGTTTAGCCTGGTATGGAAAGCATTGCCGGCCACGTTCTTCATGTGACCTATTCGGATTCTGACAGCGGATTTACTGTCATCCAGATTCAGTTGGAAGGCAATGGCGATGCCGTAACCGCCGTCGGCCCCCTCCATGAACCGAATCCCGGTCAGTACTTGGAACTGGATGGTGAGTGGACGATCCACAGCCGTTTCGGACGACAGTTCCAGGTCATCGGATATCGATACCGGGTTCCGTCCACCCCTGAAGGTATCCAGCGTTATCTCGGAGCAGGTCTGATCAAAGGCATTGGTCCTGAAATGGCCCGCCGAATCGTGGCCCGTTTCGGAACCGGGACCTTTGAGGTGCTCGACAACGATATCGGTCGGTTGATCGAGGTCAACGGAATCGGACGAAAGCGGGTGGCCTTCATCCGGTCCGCCTGGGAGGCGCATCAGCACCTGCGGGAGACGATGCTCTTTTTTCAGGAGCATGATGTCCCGACCGGCCAGGTGCTTCGCCTATTCAAACGATACGGGACCCAAAGCGTCGCCGCAGTGACGGCCAACCCGTATCGGCTTGTCGACGACATCCGGGGCTTCGGATTTGCTACCGCCGACCGGATCGCCCGCCGGCTGGGGATACCCGAGACGTCGTTAAGGCGCGTCGAGGCCGGGGTGCTCCACACCTTGGACCGCTGGACCGATGCCGGTCATGTTTTCTGCCCCACGGACGACCTTATGACGACGACTGCCGCGCTTCTGGACGTGCCCGAGCCCCTCGTCGGGCAGGCCATGGGGAGCCTGGTGGTCAAGGGGCGGATATGTCCCGGACCGGCAGCGCCTGGCCAAGCCCCTTCTGATCGACTCTATTTGAGAAGGCTATTCGACGCCGAGACCGATTTGGCCAGCCATCTGCTGCGCCTGTTGTCCGAGCCCTCCGGGTTGCCGCCTATAGTTCCGGATCTAGCCGTGGATTGGCTGCAGGGGCGGCTTCCCATCAGGCTCGCTCCTCTTCAGGAGACGGCGATCCGCCGCGCTCTCACCGCCAAAGTGATGGTCCTGACCGGGGGGCCCGGCACCGGGAAAACGACCATTATCAATGGGCTGATCAAAATCCTCTCCGCCAAGAAGGTGAGATGCCGTCTGGCGGCCCCCACGGGGCGGGCGGCCAAGCGGATGACCGAGACCACAGGGGAAAAGGCCGCCACCCTCCACCGGCTTCTTGAGTTCAACCCGAAGACCGGCCACTTTCAGCGAAACGAATCCCGCCCCATCGATGGTGGGGTATTGATCGTCGACGAGGCATCCATGATGGATACGGTGATGGCGGCTTCCCTTCTGAGGGCGGTGCCCTCAGGGACCGCATTGCTTCTAGTGGGGGATGTTCACCAGCTTCCCTCTGTGGGTCCTGGAAACGTGTTGGGGGATATCATCGGCTCCGGCGTGGTGCCGGTGATCGAATTGCATGACATCTTCCGGCAGGCCCGGGAAAGCGATATCGTGTTGAACGCCCACCGGATCAACGCGGGAACCGTTCCAGCATTCGGGGGCAGGGGGGAAGACTCCGACTGCTTTTTCATATCCCGGGAACGCCCCGAGGCGGTGGTGGAACTCATTGCCGATCTGGTCTCCCGAAGGATACCGGCGAAGCGGGGGTTTCATCCCGTCAATGATATTCAGGTGCTGACCCCGATGAACCGGGGCATCGTCGGAACGGTCAGCATGAACCGTCGGCTCCAGGAGGTCCTAAATCCGGCCGTCCCCCAACGGAAAGAATCCCACGGGGCGTTTCGGATCGGAGACAAGGTCATGCAGGTTCGAAACAACTACACCAAAGAGGTGTTCAACGGAGACATCGGCAGGATCACCGAAATCCTTCCAGAGCGCCGGGAACTCACGGTCGATGTCGACGGGCGCCGGGTTCTCTACGACGCCGGGGAACAGGACGAACTGACCCTGGCCTATGCCATTTCGATTCATAAATCCCAGGGATCGGAGTTTCCGGCGGTTGTCATTCCGGTGCTCACACAGCACTATGTTCTCCTTCAGCGCAACCTCATCTACACGGCAATCACCCGCGGGAAACGGTTGGTGGTGCTTGTCGGCACCCGGAAGGCCCTGGCCATGGCCGTCGGAAATGCGCGCAGCACGAACCGATGTACTGGTTTAAGGGATCGGCTGGTCGCCGGTATTGAAGGCGGCTGGCGGCAGGGCAGCGGGACGCCGGGGGAGAAGTGATGATGAGTCCCTATTTGCGGCGGTCATCACCGTTTCTTCTTTCGGTTGACCGCCGTCGATCTTCGCCGGATCTTCTCTCAGGCAAATAACCGGTATAGGCATACTGGCGGCGCTCGATTCCCAGCCGCCGGTCCGATGATTTGCGAATGAAGATGGACAGCCCGACCAGACCAAAGCCCAACATGACCATTGACAGGGCCTCGTTGAACGGCGGCCTTGGCTGAATCATTTTCGGGATCCATTCCGCACTGGCGGTGCCGAGCAGCGTATATAGGAACAATGCCCACGAAATGACGGGCAGCAGTAATACTTTCACGATAATCTCCGATTGGCCTGCTTTCGATGACCGTGGGAAAAACACTGGGCGACAAAGAGATAGACAGGGATGCAGAGAAACACTCAGGAGCTTTTCATACAAGCAATTTTTATACCATAGTCATGCATTCCGATTTCCTTCATGATTTCGACATCAGACTGAGAGTTTTCCTGAAAAAAATACCAATAATTAGAACAGGTTTTTCCTTTTATTGGCGATTTTTTTTCTTTCCTTGCCCCATCGGTTAGGGACATTTTTCATCTGTGTTTTCCGACCGATCGCTTAGGAATGGGCAAAAGCCCCTCTCTATCCATTGATGGTGACCCTCGTCACCTGTCGTCACTGGGAAGGAATGTGACCAGATCAGGGGGGATCAAGGAGCGATCTTCGGAGGGGGGCACCGGGCAGGACGGCGTCGGCCACAAGGGGAGCCAGGCAGCGACGGAATGTGGCTCTTGCCGGCAGTGTCGCGAAGTGAACAAGGTGCGACCGGCATCGACAGTCGGAACTGCCGAACCCTGCCACGGGAAGCGCTGCGCCCCGGATGGCCATAAGGGCTTCGGCCCAGCGGTGCTCTATATTCTGGGGCGTTTGACTCCACCAGATCTCGACTATTCTCACTCGTTCCTTGAGGTAGTCCACGTGCCAGCGGCAGGAGGTCGATGGATTCAGGTGGCGGTTCAGCCGCCCCTTCAACCCTCCCGGGCCGAAGGCACTGCCCGCATAGGCATAGACACCGGCGGGGAAATACCGCCTGCCAAGCCGTCCGACAGGGATCGCCTCGGGGATATCCATGTTTAAAAAGAGGATATAGTTGCCTTTGGACGAAGGGATGGCCGGGACCGGATATCCCCGGCTACTTAGGGGCGAGCGGGTCACGGGAGATTGGCCTCCCGGTTCATGGTGTTCTCAATCCCGATCCGGTAGTTGGCAGGAGCGTGATCTGACAGAAACCCCGGGGGATCGAACCAGCGCCTCGGATCGGTCGACGACGATAGCGGCCGTGCTTCCCGGTGGTTCTGCAGGGGGGAAATGCCCTTTGGATCCACCCCTTTCATCCGTCCGCCATAATCCAAAAAAATGGGGGATCCAGCCCATTCAAAGGCTGCTGTCTTTCGTGAGGGGGGAAGCAGCGGGACCGGATCGTCGCTGTTGACGATGGTGAACACCCTTTTCGCCGGGAGACTGGCTGAAAAGGCGGTGTCGCCCACCCGGGGCGCACCGAAGGCATAGACCGCATCCGGCATCCGGCGTGAGGCCGAGAGGAGGGCCAGGGCTCCACCCAGGCTGTGGCCCGTATAGTAGTGGACGACGCCCCCTGGTGACAGTTCTTTTTCAAGATCGGTCCATATGACGGCCAGGGCATCCCTGAACCCTCGGTGGACACGGCCACCCCCCGGCCAATAGGCCGGGCGGGTGTCCAGGTCGATCAGCCAATTGCGGAATCCGGTGGTGCCCCTGAAAACAAGCACCGAAATCAGCCCGTCGGGACCGGGACCTTCAAACAGCCCACACTGGATGCCCCCCTGGTTTAGGAACCATGCTTCCCGCCAACCGACCCTCCGAAGAACCTCGCAACGGGTGAGTCCGTCGGCAAAGGGCCCCATTTCGTCTTTCTCCCTCCGATAAATCAGACGGGAAAATTCACAGAGCCACCAGGCATTGTTAAGGCTGAAGGCCTGAGGTGGATCTCCCAGAAACGGCAGAGGAGACCGTTCAAAATAGTCGGCGGCCTCCCCGGGCCGGGTGAGGGTCTCCCAGCGCCGGTCGGGAGGGATTCTATCCTGATCGATGTGGGGAAGGTCCATGGTCGATTGCCTATGCCGAACCGGTCCCGGGCGATGGGGTGGCGCGGTCTGTCGGGTCACCCCCGGACAGGAACGTATGGACTATCCCCAGGACTGCGGCCTTGACCTTCGCGGAAGAGAGATAGTGGTCTCCGTCAACGGGGACGAACCGTATCTTACGGCAGATGCCTTTCAATGACGATTCATAGCTGCCCCCGTCCCTCAAGTCCCAGAACATGGTCAGCAGCGGATCGTGGCGGGCGTAGAGGCAGAGGACATCGGTGCGGTGGAGGCGGAGACGGTCGAGGGGATCATAGGTCAGAATATCCAGAAGGGTGTCCATCACCCCCACCCGTTGGCGGGCCAACCCCCCGAACCGTGCGGAGGTCTTGGACACCGAGGGGAACAGTCCGTCGATAAAATCGATCAAGCTGGTTCTCACCCGGGACGGCTGCCACCATTCCGAGGGGGCCAGTCGGCGATGGTGCGCCCAAAAGGATTTGACGGTCTGCCCCTTGAGCAATCTCGGCAGTGCATTGATGAGCACGACCCGATCGAGGGGTTCATTCAGGATATCCAGTGCCTTGAGCATAGGAATGGCTCCAAAACAGGCGGCGATGCCTCCGGTGGAGACGTTCCGGGCAAGGGGCGTCGCCATGGCCACCGAGAGCAGGGCAGCGGTATCCTGGACCGTCGTCCGCAGGGAAAAGGGGGTGACATTGTCCCCGTGTCCGGAAAACGCGAAGGTAAACAGATCGTATTGGTGTCGAATCAACCCCTTCAGATCTCTAACCTGTTGGCCGGCACTGCCGCCGATCAGCGGGGTGGCAAATAACAGCCCCTTGGGTGACGGGGTCCGGACGTGCACCCACTCCAGGCCCTTGAGTTTGCCTCTGCAGATGCGGTGCTTTCGGGTGCGCCGGACGTCGTGCATGTCAAGCCGTCGCCGTTTCGGTGATAAACGATTGGATCTCGGCCAGGGTCTGCGCGGGCTGATCGATATGGGAGGCGTGACCGCTGTCCGGGATCATCCGTTCGCGGGCGTTTGACCCGATGCCCCGCACGATGGCCCTGACTTGGGCCTGGGTTGCATATGGGTCCGCTTCTCCCTGAACGACAAGGACCGGGCAGCGGATTTCCCTAAGAATCGGTTCGATATTCCAGTCGACAAATCCGTCGGAGAGCCAGGTGACGGCCCAGGCATCGAACATCTGTCGGGTTTTCTCCCCGTGATAGACCGCCAAACGGTCGTGGAGGCGGCCCGATCGGTAGCGGTCGACGGTGTTTCGGATTCCCTCCAGAGTGACTTCCTCGACAAATACATGGGCGGCGAGGGTCACTACCGCCGCCACGTGCTTGGGGAAGGCGGCCGCATGAATCAGGGCGATGCTGCCGCCATCGCTGTGGCCGACATGGAGCGCTCGGTCGATGAAGAAAGACGCCAGGAGGTCCGGAAGATCCTCCCGTGCCTCCCGGTCAAGGTAGTCCGTTTGCCGTGGTTCCGACACCGGATCGGAACGCCCGTAGCCTTTCCGGTCATAGATCAGCGCGTCCAGACCGGTCGCCATGGCCAATCGTTCGGGGATATCGCGCCAGAAGCGGGTGCAGCCAAGCCCTTCGTGGAGAAAGACCAGGGTCGGCGACCCGGGCGGTCTGGAACCGGCGTGCCTGAGGGTCTTGACGAACAGACCGTGGCCCCGAATTCGAACCGTTTGATCCGTTACTGTGAGGTCGGCGGTTGTCGTCATCGGATAAATTCCCCCTTCGGACTGCGGGTTTGGGATGCGGTACCGGCACCAAGGCATCCGTAAAACCGCTTGTCGGCGACCGGATCCCGCACACGTGGCGAGCATTGCCGGGCCTCGGGGCGGCGCCGGCAGACGGCAGGACACGGTGGTTTGCCAAGATTTTCTTCACATTAATTAATGGATTCCGCTATAATTGACAAATGGAATTCCCCTTTCGTCCCATTGCCGTCGTCCGTTCCTGCTTCAAGGAAAAATTCGGCATCCCCCGTCAACCCGGGCTCGTCCCCGAAGCCCGGGGAGTGATCGAACTGCTGCCACCCTTCAACCGGTCCGATGCCATCCGGGGACTTGAGGCGGCGTCCCACATCTGGATCGTCTTTGTATTCCACAGGATCGCCGCCGATCGGCTCAGCGCCACCGTTCGGCCGCCCCGGCTCGGGGGCAATCGGCGGTTGGGGGTTTTTGCCACCCGATCGGGATATCGGCCCAATCCTGTCGGGATATCAGCGGTGGAGTTGGTGTCCATCGGGAAGGGGCCTCAGGGCCCGGCACTTCAGGTCCGGGGGCTGGATTTGTTAGACGGGACGCCGGTTATCGACATCAAACCCTATCTTCCCTATGCGGACCGTATCCCTGACGCCCTGTTCGGTATTGCCGGAGACCGACCGCCCGGGGATACGCCAGTGACCTTTTCCTCCGGGGCGGAGGCCTTCTGTCGGGATTACGAGGCGGCCAATGGGGTTGCCCTGGAAGCCCTCGTATCCGGTATGCTGTCCATGGATCCCCGCCCTGCCTATTGCCGGGGATCTGGTGATCGGCGCCGCCACGGAATAAAGCTCATGGATCTGGATATCCGCTGGGAGCCTGCAGACGACGCTTTTCATGTGGTGGAGATCCGGCGCCTTTCCGATTGACGGTTGCGTCTTGCTCGGTCAGAAAGCGGGATTATGTTCACCTGTGAAGACCAACCGCCAACGCCATGCCAAAGGGCCGTCCCTGCCCTTGCTGTGATCGGAACCTGACATCGGTTCTGAAACCGGGGAGGGGGGCGCCCGGGAAAGGAGTTCCGACATGCCAGTCAAGAAAATCCTGTGGCCGACAGATTTTTCCGGAAGCGCCCAGAAAGCCCTGCCCTATGTAAATTCCCTCACGGCGAAATATGATGCCGAAATTCACGTGCTCTACGTGATCGAAGATTTGACCGTTCACAAGTGGTATGGTGAATTCGAAGATGATCGGGTCAGCAAGATTCTCGAGTGGGAGGAAAAAACGGCATCCAAACGCCTGAAGCAGGTTTGTGAAGACTACCTGAACGGCTGCCCGCTTTACGTCAAACATGTGGCAGTGGGCGATCCGCCCACCGAGATCTTAAAGCTCATCGACGCCGAAACCATCGATATGGTGGTTATGGCCACCCGGGGCGCCGCCGGCAGATTCGCTTTCGGAAGCGTTGCCGAAAAGGTGGTCAAGCATGCAACGGTACCGGTGGTCACCATTCCTATTGCCGAGGCGGCATGACGACCCCAGCCGTCGAGGGGCTGCCGTCGCCAGTACACGTCATCGACAGGCCCGATGGGGAGAGATCACGGTTCTCGGACGGCTGCCGAGTCATCACCGACTGTGCGGTTGCGAGCCGACATGGTTGACCCGAATGTCTATCGACACCGACGGGAAGACATCAGGGCCCGGGTTGGCAGCGGGCTACTGCTGTTTCCAGGCCACGAGGTGTCACCGGTCAATTTTGCCGCCAACCCCTATCCATTTCGCCAGGACAGCAGCTTTCTATATTTTTTCGGCATCGATGCGCCCGGTTTCTGGGGGCTCGTCGACGCGGATTCCGGGGAGGACCTGCTGTTTGGGGAGGAAGCGGGCCCCGAAGACTGGATCTGGACGGGGCCTTCGCCGTCTTTGGAGGAGCGGGCCGATTCGGCCGGGGTGGGCGTCGGCGGCGGCAAGGGGGACCTGATTCGCCGACTCCGCACCGCTCAGTCCGTCGGCAGCGCTCTCCATTTTCTGCCCCCATACCGTGGGGATCAGGTGTTGAATCTCAGTACGGTGACCGGCCTGCCCCCGGCTGACATCGTTGCGGGGACTTCAGGCGTCCTGTCGGATGCGGTGGTGTCCATGCGGGCCCGGAAGTCCTCCCTGGAGATCGGCGAGATCGAAACCGCGCTTGAACGGACGTCTGCTCTTTTCTTCGATGTGGCACAGATGCTTTCGGACGGAGAACGGCTGCTCCAACTGGCCGGGGCGGTCGACAGCCGAGTCCGACAATGGGGTGCCCGACTGGCATTTCCCATGATCATGACCCTGAGGGGGGAAATTCTCCACGCAGAGACCGCCGATGCGCCCCTGGTTCCTTCGGCGCTCCTCCTGGCGGACATGGGGGTGGAATCCCCCATGGGCTATGCCTCCGATATCACCCGCACCTTTCCCGTGGGGGGACGCTTCACGCCGGAGCAGCGGGATGTCTACACGGTGGTGCTCGAAGCCCAGCGGGCCGCTATTCGTCGAATGGCTCCCGGTGTTGCCTTTCGGGACGTTCATCTGACCGCCGCCCGGGTCATCGCCCATGGGCTGAGGGATATGGGGGTGTTGAGGGGCGATCCCGACAGGGCGGTATCGGAGGGGGCCCATACCCTTTTTTTCCCCCACGGGCTCGGTCATCTCCTGGGCCTCGATGTTCACGATATGGAGAGCATCGGAGAGGATCGTGTGGGCTATGACGATGAGATATTACGGGATCGACGTTTCGGTTTTTCAGCCCTCCGATTCGGCCGTCGTCTTCAACCCGGATTCGTTTTGACCGTGGAGCCTGGCATTTACTTCATCCCGGCGCTGATCGATCAGTGGAGGAAGGACGGGCGCCATGCCGATGTAATCGATTATGAGGCACTGAATCGGCTTTCAGGGCTCGGCGGTATCCGCATTGAAGACGATGTGCTGATCACCGCTCGGGGCTGCCGGGTCCTGGGACCTCGGATTCCCAAGACCATCGAAGAGGTCGAAGCCGCTGTCGCCCGGGGGGGCTCGATAAGCTAACCGACTTCGGGAAGGCCCGCCGGCACCTCCTGAACCCCCTACCGGTCAAGGCCGCCCGAGAGGTTTCGGGGAGCGGTCAACCGGCGCGGAAACCGTACCAACGCTGTTTACTGGATAGGACGAAAGCCCATGGGAGAAATCAAAAGCACCCTCGATTTGGTCTTGGAGCGAACCCGCCACCTTTCTCTTTCACCGGAGGAGCGGAAGGCACAGGAGCGCGATACCTTGCGACGGGAGATCACGGCATTGGTCAACCGTTTCCTGATCCACGATGTCCCCATGGAAACGGTCGTCCGTCTCTTAAACGATCTGCCGGCCGAAAAATCATCACGAGCCGAGACCGTTTCGGTGCTGTGGGAAAAGATCGATCCCGACGTCGACAACGAGGGGGTTTTCCATTTGATGGCGTCGGCCTGCGGCGTCGATACCGAGCCCCTTCGGGACGCGATATCCGCCTATCGGGACGCCATTGCCGACCGGTCCATTCGATTCGAGAAACGGGGTACCGAACAGCTGGCCCAGGTGGGGGTGAGCGGCTCTGCCGTCACCGTAAACCTCGACGCCGATGGGGGCTTCAAGGACGAGAGCGATCGTCTCCGCCGCGAGGTTTTAGACCGGTTGGCTTCCTTCAAACCCGTGTGAAGTCAAGCCATTGGTCAGGGCCTAAATGGCTTGAAACCACACTGATTCCACCCGATCAAAGCACCTGCTGATGACCGCCGGATCGCTGACCACCGGACCGTGCCCCGGAAGCAAATGCCGGATGGGCAGTTCCCTGAGCCTTTGGATGCTTTCCTTCAGCTGGTTGCCATCCCCTCCCGGAAGGTCGGTTCGGCCGACGCCCTCTGCAAAAATCAGATCCCCGGTAAACGCCGCACCGGTGTCGGGATGAAAAATGGTGATGGAGCCCGGCGTATGACCGGGGCTGTGGATAATCCGGAGCCGAACCCCGTCCACTTCGAGACGGCCTTCCTCCAGAAAAAAGGACGGCTCGACGGACTCCAGCACCTCTGACATGTCCCGTCCCAATTGACGTGCCATCTCTCTGGCCATCCGCCACTCGACCGGATGGAGGGCAAACAGAGGGCCGGATGGCTTGACGATGGCCCCGGCCCCTTCCATGTGATCCGGATGGGCATGGGTGCAGATGACCAGTTTAAGGGCATCCATGGATATTCCCAGTGTATTTAGTCCCGATTGAACGGGGTCGAAAAGATCCTGGTGCCCTGGATCGATGAGGATCGGCGACGGACCGGAAATCAGGTAGCTATTGCAGTTGTTGATGGTTGGATGCTGCCATAAAAACCCATGGACCGAATCGGCAATGTTCATGCGGTGTCCTCCCGTTCGCTCGGTTCTTGACTCAAAACGTCCCGTCCCTTGGCCGTATCCTGGGGGAGGTGACGGATTTCCTTTGCTCCCTGGCTTGTGCGATGCCGACCGCGATAGGAATCGCCAGGATGATGCAGCCGCCAACGGCCACCCCCGGCCACCGGAATGCCTGGTAGACCCACCCGCTGAAGGTGACGCCGACAGCGCCCCCCATGTAATAGCTCAGAACATAAAGGGAGTTGGCCATGCCTTTGCTGTGATCCAGCCGCCGGTTGAGGGCCCCGATGGCGGCGGTATGGACCGTGAAAAACCCGGTGCAGACCCCGGCAAGGCTCGCAGCGATCACGGGAAGGCTTTGAACGAAAGTTGCCGCAATGGAGAGGGCGAATACAGCGGCACCGGCAGTCATGGTGGGCCCGTTTCCAAACCGGTTGCACATCCGCCCGGCCAGGGGCGCCGCCACCATGCCGAAGACGTAGCTCAAGTACATGAGGGTGATCTGACGGGTTGACGCGGAGAAGGGGGGGGCTGACAGATAAAAGGGCAGGTAATTGAAAACGGAGGAAAAGACGTAAAAGGCGCTGAAGGACACCGCCAGACAGCCCCATATCCGACCTTGCCGGACCAGGGCCGATACCCTTGCCGCCGGCCTTTTCCCGGTGACCCGTATCGGTTTTTCATCAGGGAGTATCAGCACCGCTGCAAGGGTTGCTGCGGCCACAAGAGCCCCGCTGCTGAGGAACCCCAGGCGCCACTCGGACGGAGAATGCACCCATCCCCCGATCAGTCGACCGCCGAGGCCCCCTGCAACAGTGGCGGCAATATAGGCTCCCATCACTGTGTTGAGGTTTTCACGAGGCAGGGTCGAAGACAGGTATGCCGCCAGGCAGGTGGTAATGGCAGGAATGAACACCCCCTGGACGCACCGGGCGGCAATCAGGGGATATAATTCGCGGGTTCCGAAGCAGATCAGGCTGGACAGGCTGATCACGGTGCCGCCGACAAGAATGATGGGGCGGATGGGGAAGGCATCGGCGAGCGCTCCAAAGGGCAGATTGGACATAGCGATTCCCAGAATCACTCCCGAAACGGTGAGAGAGGCGACGGTTTCATCCACTCCGAATTCGGCTTGAATGATCGGCAATACCGGCTGGGTCATGTATATGGTGGTGAATGCAGCGGCTACCAAACTGAAAACCAGCCCCTGGAGCAACAGAATCGGTGGGTGATCGGTGATTCGGGGCGTCATGGGTCGCCTTTTCCGGCCCTTTCCCTTCGGCTGTGTGTCCGTCATCCACAGCGACATTCAAGCCTTATCATGGGTCTTTGGATCGATGGACGCTGTTGACGTCCCCGCCGGCGTCTTTCGGCTTGCCCTCAACCGGGGAGAGCCTATGGGGCGTCGCTTCTTCGCTTCGGAAAAAGGGCCTCGATGTCTTTCCCCGCCAGTTTCTCCAGGCAGTCTTCCAGCGCTTCCGGTTCGGTCTGTCCGGCGCCCTGAAATTCCGGTCTGGCCACGATATTGATCAGGTTCGGGACGGCGACGAAAGGGGCAGCCAAATGGCCTTTGAGGGTTTCGTGGACGTCGATGTAGAGCATCCGTTCGTCTCGAATGAGATTGTAGCGGGTGACCCGGGTCAGTATCTCCGTATTGAGGGGTTCGGTCATGGCAGGTCCTGTATTGAATCATGGTTGGTTGATGGTCGCCCGCTGCATGAGAACAGCGCTTCCTCAGCGTTACCGGGTTCTTGGTCTTGGCACCGGTCGGGGGCGGGGGCGGTCGGGCCGATTGGGCCGTTCGGGTCGATCAGGCCGATCGGGTCGATCGGGTCGATAGTTGGGAGGGCGGGGCCGTGGAGGCCGGTCACCTGGACGGTGATGTGGCGGGGGGGGTCGGTTCCAGTAATAGGGGTAGACGACGCGGCTGTTGTTGCGGTCCGATTCCTCGAGAGCATCATCCAACTGGAGACCGAGTCGTTCCGCTCTAACTGAGGCCTCTTCCGCCTCTCTTTCCGCATCTTCTCGGGCTTTTTCGGCATTGCGCAGGCGGTATTCCATATCTTTCAGTTCTCGATCCCGTTGACGCTGTCGGTCAATGGATTCACGAATCTGATCGGCTTCGGAATCATGGGGGATCTCTTCTGTCGTCTTTACAATCGATTCCCCATCGGCGTCCGGTTTGACATTGGAAAAATGCTTAATGCCGTTTTCATCCGTCCACGTGTAGATCGACCCCTGGTCGTCGGCGACGGCATTCGCGCACCAGACCGCCAAACCCCAGATCAGGAGAATGATGCCCAGTCTGCGCCTGATGTCTCCTCGATCACTGGGTGCCATTGTTTCCATCAATCACTGGTTTCCTGAATAGGATTGCCGTTCGGCGACGGTCATGGTCAGGGGTCTCTCCAAAAATCCCAATCCACGCCGCCCCCCCCGTCATCGCCGTGGCGCTGGCCCTGCTCCCCGACAGTACCGCTGTAGCTGAAGGCGATCTTCGTCGTATCCGGTGGCAGGGGCCAGGCGCGCTCGAAATTCCAGTTGACCAGAATCATGGGAACCCACCGACCGGAAAGCCAGACGGTTCCCGATCCCAGGATGAATCCCTCGGTGTCCAGAAAATGGATCATGACCCTCATCTGCTTGACCGAGGGGAATTTGGCGTTTTTGTTCTGAAGAGTGATGTGACCCCTCATGATGAGCAGGTCCGGGGATTTGTCGTACTCGTAGTCGATCATGAGATCCGGACTCTCCCAGTGGGCCAGATGGGGACCACCGTCCTCGAACTCAAATCGGTTGTCGGGTCTGGCTTGTTTCCCGGCGTAGGAGAACAAAGAGCCGGTTTGGCAGGATAGCGTCATAAAGACCGTCGCCAAGAGGAGGCAAAATGTCACTCCTTTTTTTCGGGTCACCCGGGTCGTCGATGGGTCGTCTGATGGGTTGGCCATGGATAGGTCTCCTGCAGGTATCGGCCCGGTTGCTGCAAGAAATGCCGTTGGGGCCACCCTGACCTCGGGGCATCGGCCCGCGTCCGGACCCCCAATCGTCAGCATCTCTGCAATTCCAGGCGTCGGATCGTTACCACCAATCGTAATACACACCGGTGACGGTTCAAGCCCGAAGCCCCGACCCCATACGGTATCCAGATGGTCTTGCGGGCCTCAGGGGACGGAGGCTGTCGGGGGTCGAGGGGCGGCGAGTGGATCACCGCTGCCGGTGACCTTGCCTTGGGGCAGGAGAGGGGCATCAATGACGTCCAGGGACGGGATCTCGGGCGGAGTAATGCAGCAGCGCTCCACAAACCCCTGGATGCGGTCTTTTTCACGCTTCAAGCCGGCGATCCTGCCCTGAGGCCCTAAAAACCGGCTCAGGCGGATATGGTGGCCCGCCGTCTCCTGGCTCTTGAAAACGCTGACGGCTTCTCGACTATCGAATCCGAAAGCCTCTCCGATATAGCGCCAGTAGTCGGTGCGATCCATGGCCACAAGCGCGGTGCCGCTATCGGGAATGAAATAGTGCCCGATGATGGGAAGCCAGGTGCTCGTGACCGGGGAGCGGATTCCCCTATTCCTTTTGACCCTTGCCTCGTAGTCGACGGGGCTTTCATTGGGGAGGCGGTCCGCCGTGATCAGAACGATATCCGGATTGGTCATTACGGATTCAAGTGAATGGATGTCGGCGCCGAGTCTGGAGGCATCGGCTTCAGCTGATTGACATCGGCGCTGCCATTCGACCGGATCGGTTGGGCACGGTGGTTCCTGGGCCGAGGCCCCGCCTGGGAAAAAGATCCCTGAGAGTACGACGGCCAGCAAGAGGCACAAGCGGCGGCCGATGAGGGGATACGGGTCGATTATAATAGCCATAGACGCATTTTGCTCCTGATGGCATGGAATGGGTGATGATCTTCAAAAAACCGAAGGTCAAATGAAAAAAGTCTACCCCAGATGGGCTGGGATGACAACCCCGGTGCCGGGTCGCTTCCAACGGGGGATGATTGGGGAAAAGGGGATCTTGCCGGTTGACAGGGCCGGCCCATGCGGCCAGTATTGATCCTTTAGCGATCCGTTACCACTGGCAGAGCATCGGATATGACCAGAACACTTACCACCGGCGACTGGAGGTACCATGGGGTCTCTTAAAGGAAAAACCTTGTTCATTACCGGCGCCAGCCGAGGCATCGGAAACGCCATCGCCTTGAGGGCCGCCCGCGACGGGGCCAACATCGTCATCGCAGCCAAGACCGAACGGCGGCACCCCAAGCTGCCGGGCACCATATACACCGCGGCTGAAGCCGTCGAAGCCGCCGGGGGCCAGGCATTGCCTCTAGTTGTCGACATCCGCAGCGAAGAGCAGGTCGAGGCATCGGTGGAGGAGGCTGGAAATCGATTTGGCGGTATCGATATCCTCGTGAACAACGCCAGTGCCATTTTCCTTGCCGGCACCCTGGAAACCCCCATGAAGCGTTTCGACCTGATGCACCAGGTGAACGTCAGGGGGACGTTCTTGTGTTCGAAGGCGTGTATTCCCCTTCTTCGTCGGTCCAACAATCCCCACATCCTCAATCTCTCCCCTCCCTTGACCATGGACGCCAAGTGGTTCGCCCATCACGTGGCTTACACCATGGCCAAATACGGGATGAGCATGTGCGTGCTGGGAATGGCCGAGGAACTTCGCTCCGATGGTATCGCTGTCAATGCCTTGTGGCCAAAAACCGCTATTGCCACGGCGGCGGTGCGCAATCTCCTCGGGGGGGAGGAGGCGATGGCCTGCAGCCGAACCCCTGAAATCGTGGCCGATGCCGCCCACGCAATCCTGTGCAGAGACAGTCGTTCCTGCACAGGCCATTTTTTCATCGACGATGCCGTTCTTCGTGAGGAGGGCGTCAGGGATTTCAAGGGATATCAAGTGGACCCCGAAAAGTCGGAATCCTCGCTGATGCCGGATTTTTTTATCTGAAGGGGCTTTCCGACCGCAGTCGAGTGACGACGCCATGCGCCGTAAATGGGCATTCAAACTGAGGAATCGGGTTCAGGTTTTCGTCAAGGGGCATGAGGAGCGCGTCGAGCACGTCATGATGAAAGCCTTTTTGTGGGCCCTCTATCTGCCGTCGTTTCCAGGCATCGTCGTCGAGCCGTCGCCTGTCGGTCCTTTCAAGCCCGATGGGGCGGCGATATCCCCTCGTGGGATCCGCGGTTTCTGGGGAGAGGCCGGCCATGTGAGCCGGCGGAAGATCAACCGATTGCTCAGAACCCATCCGAGCGGCCATTTTGCCTTTGCTAAATGGTCAGAGAACCTCCGGCCCTTGGTTCGTCTCCTCGAACGTGAGGTGAATCCCCACTGCCGACGGGGGTCTGTCGATCTCCTTGGCTTTCCGGAGGATGCGGTAAAGCGGTTCATCGACAGTGGGGGCAGGATCTGTGTACCAGCGGATCTTGTTTTCCGAATGTGGACAACGCCGGACCACGGGTCGTCGGGTGTCAACCACGGATAGTCGCAGCGGATCATCGATGCTGAAGCGATTGAAACAGTTATGGAAGCGCCGGCAGAAACCCTCGACGGACAATCATCTGACGGCGGGTAGCGAACCTCCTCCAGACCATCCGGGAGCCCCCGATACCGGCCCGGACACCGACAATCGGTCAGGGGCTTTAGAGTCGGACATCGGAGAGCCTTCCGTGACAGAAGCCACCAGGACCAATCGCCATGGGATACGGGTCTTTTCCCAGGGGGAAAACCCCGAGCAGGCCCTCCTCTCCTCAGAGGTTCTTTCAGTGAACGGAAAGGTCGAACCATCGGCCCCGCCGGTGCAGGCATCCAACTCTCGAGGGGTTGCCGGGGAGACCGCCCAGGGTCGTCCGACTTCTGTGACCAATCGTCACGGCATTCGAGTCATCAATGACGACACCCCCCTCGACCGGCTGTTCAGTCCATGTGGCGACGATAGGGCCGTCCGGGAATCAAAAGAGAATCAGACAGGGGTATTCTACCGGGAAGGAGCAAATGCCGGAGACAGTGGCCCCTCGAGGTCCCACACCCATTTCCCGGAAACCGATCGGCATGGGATACCCATTCTGGGCCGCACGGACGATCTTGACCGTCTCTTCAGGGGATCACCGCCAAGCGGTGGGACCTCCGAGGAGGCCTTCGATCGGCTTTTAGAGATGTCTCTTGCGGATGCATCACCCGGAACCATCATGCGCAAAAAGCACGAAGGGGCGCCAACACCCCGTCCCCTCCCGGTACGGCGGCGGATCAAAGGATATCCCCGGCCACAGTGCCAGCTGGACCTTCACGGATATACGGCCGAAAGGGCTGCCCACCGGACCGATGCGTTCATTCGGACGGCCCACGCCAACCGTCGGTTGACCCTTAGAATTATCGTCGGCAAAGGGCTGCATTCGGAAAACGGCCCCGTTTTGCCGGATGTGGTCGAAGACCGGCTGAGGGATTTAAAGACGGATGGCATTGTCCTGCACTTCGAGTGGGAGAAGGGGGTCAAGCGGAAAAGCGGAGCGGTTGTCGTCTACCTGAATTCGGGTCCCAGAAAGGACGCCTGACGGGCGGAAATCAAAAAAGCGCCGGGAAGGGGGTGGTCTTCAGGCGCTTTTCGAATCGGCAGTGGATTTAACGGGTCAGACGGGATCGTTTTCGCTCCAGTTGGCGGATGATTCCGGGGGCGTCATTCACGACGGCTTCCAACTCGGCAGCCCGTCCCTTCATTTTTTCGACTTTTCTGAGGGTGTCTTCATCGAGGTCTTTCTCGGTTTGATATAGAGACAGGGTAAAGTTCAGTTTGCCAAGTTCCTCCGCCGCTGCCGCCTTTTCCACATGGGTTTTTTCGGTGAGTTTCCGAACGTCGAGAATCTTTTTTTGAAGATCACTAATCGTCTTGATGGGTTTGGACATCTGAGGGGCATCTCCTTTATTGGGTCTCTCAAAAGCCTTCCCGTCGATCTATTCGATCGGTGTCCCATCGGACGGGACACATCGGTGTATCCGATCACGGAGAGGGATACACTCCCCATTACCAATAACTAATAAAATGCTGTTATCTTAAGACCAAACGGTCCTATTGTCAATTGCCAGGTCCCGGCGTGGGTCCCCCTGGTCGACTGCCTCTCCCGTCGGATTGCGTGGATCTCCTCCTCCCAAGGCGAAGGGGAATGGGGCAAGGTGGACTTAGCGGTGTGGGGACAAGCAATCCCTCACAAACGGGTCCGGGCGTCGGCAGGACGCCGGGGGTGCCGGGTGAGCCGGTCGACTGGGGTGTCGGCTCCGGCTCACCGCTCAGACGGCTAGTTCAGAGCATCTTTCAGGGCTTTGCCGGCGACGAACTTCGGTGCCTTGCGGGCGGCGATGGTAATGGCTTCGCCGGTCTGGGGATTGCGCCCTTTCCGGGCCTCGCGGTCGGCAACCTTGAAGGTGCCAAAGCCGACGATGGTAACAGAGTCGCCTTTTCCCAGGGCCTTGGTGATACTGGAGAAAACGCGGTCCACGGCTGCTTGGGCCTCCTTCTTCGAGGAAACCACATCGGCGACGTCGTTAACGAGATCTGCTTTGTTCATGGATTACATCCTTTCTCTTGGTTCCTTGATCGAACAGGGTGTGATTCATCGGATGATGTCGGGATATGGGTCTTCAGTGGGTGAAGTCCTCAGAGGATGGCCCTGCTGCATCTCGGATACTGGATTCGTTACAAGGTCCTCCCTCCATCCGGTGCCGGGGTGCCTCATCGGCAGGTTTCACGCACCGGGGGTCAAGCTGGGGGCCTTCTTTTTTAGGGCAGCCATTTTGGCTGCCGACGATTCTGAGACGTGCTTCATTAGCCTAATGGCGCAAGGAAAGCAAGGGGTTTTGTGGACGGATAGGGTCGGGGCAGACGCCGTTCTGGGCTCATGGCGAGCCGGCTGGTGGTTGGCTTGTGGGCGATACATTGGCCACATAGTATTCGTCGATGACGCCATCCGTGAGCAGTTGCTCTCCATAGGCGATGGCATCGGCCTTGGTGGCAAAACGGGATATTCTCACCTGGTACCAGGTTTTGTCCTTTCCCTTCGTGGCGGCGATAAAAGCATCCAGTTGTCGTCCCTTCAGTTCATCCACATAGGCGTTGGCATAATCGGATTTGAGGTATGCCGCCACCTGGAGGGTAAAGGGCGTCGGCTTTTGCGGGGCCGGGGGTGCCGTCACTTCGGGGGGGGGCTCTTGATGCACCGGACGCAGGTAGCCGGCCGTATTGATGAGAAGGACGACGGCAGACACCGTGAGGGCGGCCCCGAAACCCCATCGCAGCCAGTTTAGTGTCGGTGGCGATCCCATCTTGTGTCCGAAAGCGTCGGTGGTTCGGCTGATGACTCCAGTGGCCCTGCCTGCCATTTTTTCCAACCGGAGGCCGACCGCTTTGATTCGAGGCGTCGCCTGTTGGTCTCGCCCGTCGGGATGGACCGGTGCCGGCGTATCCAGTGCTCCCGGTGGCAGAAAACCAGCTGACATCCGAATCAGGTCGGCCTCGCTCCGATCGGACAGATGTCGGTCGGCTGCATGGAGCAACGGGCGATTCCGCGGGGTTTCCATCAGCCACCGGCGGCATGCCGCGATGCCTCGGACCAAGGATTCGGGGACGGATGTGTCGCCGGCCGCCTGAAGATAAACCCTTAGGGCCCATTCGTCGGCCCGCCCCTCTTCCAGAAAAAGCTGGGCGAGTTGATCGATCATTTCCGGGGGAACGGCTTCTTTGGCTTCGATAAGACGCCGGTAGGTGTGGAGGGCCAAAAAATCGGTCCTCCGGTCCTTCAAACAACGTCGCGACAGGGATTCCTGGATCTGAGGGTTCCGGGGATGGGCATTGCCGATTCGGGACACCTCGTCATCGGACACCAAATGAAGTGCCCCAATGGCCTCGAGCCGGTCTAACCATGCCCTGGCGAACGCCTCGTCGTCGGGCTTCATCCCCAAATACGCCTTCGCAATGCGGTGGGTCTGGGGCGGCGCATCCGGCGCCGCCAGATAGAATCTGGCCATGCGCCCGATAAGGTCGGGGAGGATCCTTCGGCGGGTGGCTGGGGTCAGCAGAAAACTGTCTGTCATTGCTATGGCTTTGGCGTACTGGTCGGCAGCCTTTTCCCCCATTCCCTTTCGCTCCCAAATCCCGGCGCCTGAGACATAGGGACGCAGCAACGACAAACCGATGGGATCGGAGAGCCGCCCCCCAATCCAGAGGAGGATCAAGGCCGCCGACAAAACGACAGCGACCGGCACCCACAAAGAGATGAACGGTCCCAGCTTGGAGAGCAGCCAGAGACTGATCAGACTGCTTCCGAAAACGGCGAACCAGAGCCTGAAGGCCAGATGTTTCAGCAGATGAATCACGCCCGTCGAACCATCCTTCCCGTCGTCGTCCTCCGATGATTTTCCAATCCCCTACCCATCGGCCGGGAGATCTTCCTCTCGGATGGTCTCCCGCGGCGTTATGGCCTCAGGCGGCTCCCTGGGCACCTCCAGAGTGATCGTGCCGCCGGGGGTCACGTCGGTGCCTCCGGGGCGCTGATCCGCCATCAGGGCCACCCGAATGGGGTCCCGGGTCAAGGCGTCCAGGGCCCTGCCGGTGAGTGGATCGATCAT
This sequence comes from uncultured Desulfobacteraceae bacterium, assembly GCA_942491115.1. Classification (GTDB taxonomy): domain Bacteria; phylum Desulfobacterota; class Desulfobacteria; order Desulfobacterales; family UBA5852; genus CALNZV01. The sequence continues at coordinate 682,446 of CALNZV010000007.1, read as the reverse complement.
TTCGAAGCGGATATCATCGGGTATCGGAAATTCCCGGAACGGATCGCCCTCGGTGGCCCGCTTCATAAAACTGGCCCAGATGGGGGCAGCCCCTCTGCCCCCGGTAATGCCTCTGCCTGCCGTATCTCTTAGACTCTTTTCCCTGTCGAATCCGACCCACACCGCTGTACAAAGGGACGGGGTGAAACCCGTGAACCAGGCATCTTTGTAACTGTTGGTCGTACCGGTCTTTCCGGCAGCCGGCAACTCGAAGCCCAGTCGGCGGATGACCGATCCGGACCCTTCCTCGACCACACCCCGCATCATGTCGAGAACCTGGTAGCTGATGGACGGGGAGAGGGTCCTCTGGCCTCGAACAATGTGCTCTTCCAGAATACCTCCCATCGGTTCCTCGACCCTTGCAATCCAATAGGGGGAATGCCGGGTTCCACCGCTGGCGAATGTGGAGAAGGCCGACGCCATCTCCATGGTGCTCACGCCGGAAGTGCCCAACGCCAACGAGAACACCTCCCTTAGAGGGCTGTCGATGCCGCATCGGCGGGCGGTATCGACGACGGCCTCGGGCCCCGTGAGTTCGACCAGCTGGGCGGCGATGGTATTTACGGATTTCATGAGCGCCATTTTGAGCACCATGGGGCCGCGGTAGGTGCGGCTGAAATTACGGGGAGACCAGTCCCCGGCACCGTTAACCGAAATGGTGACGGGCTGGTCGACCATGATGCTGGCCGGAGACAGTCCCCGGCGCTCCATGGCGGCGTAATACAGAAAGGGTTTGAAACCCGAACCGGCCTGCCGCTGGCTCTGGATGGCCCGGTTGTAGGCGGAAGCCGTGTAGTCTCTGCCGCCGATCATGGCTTTGACCGCACCGGACCTGGGCTCGATGGCAACCAGCGCTCCCTGGGGGCGGCTCTCCGGCTCGGCGCTGCTATCGATGCCAAGTATATCGTCAAGATTCTCGAGGCCTTTTGAAACGGCTTCCGTTGCCCACAGCTGCAGCTGGGGGTCCAGGGTCGTGAAGACCTGAAGCCCCCCGTGATGAACGGTGTCGGCCCCATAACGGTTTTCCAGATCCCGGATTACCATGTCCAGGAAATAGTTAGCCGTTGAGAATCGGTTTGACGGAGGTCTGAGTTCAAGGGGTTCGCTTGCCGCCGCCAGGGCTTCCGATTTGGAGATGATGCCGGTGGCCACCATCCGTTGAAGGACGATTCGCTGCCGCCGCCTGGCCCTTTCGGGATACCGGAACGGATTGTAGCGGGTCGGGGATTTCGGCAGGCCGGCCAGAAGCGCCGATTGGGCTAATGTGAGATCGGCGGCGGATCTGTCAAAAAAGGTTCTCGCGGCTTGCTCGATCCCGTGGGCCCTGGAGCCGAACGGAATTTGATTGATGTAAGCCTCGAGGATTTCCTGCTTGCTGAACCGGGATTCGATCTGAAGGGCCACGAGGAGTTCCCGGACCTTCCGCATGTAACTCCGCCTGAAGGAAAAAAAGAGATTTTTGGCCAGCTGCTGGGTGATGGTGGAGGCCCCCTGGATTTTGTTGGGTTCAAAGAGAGTAATCTGGAGGGCCTTCAGGGTGCGGAGCTTGTTGACCCCGTGATGGCTCCAGAACCGGTGATCTTCCGTGGCCACCACGGCGTTGATAAAATCCCTCGAGACCCGGTCGATGGGGATGGTTTCCCGTCCGCCGATGACCATCAGTCGCTCCCCGGTGCTGGCGTAGAGAGTGGTCGGAGGGGTCTCGATGATTTTCGACAGGGGATCGGGGACCCTGGGCAGGTGGTGGGCGGCGACAAAAAACAGAACGAGGCCCCCAAGGGTCATCAGTCCGAGGCCTGCCAGGAGGCCGAAGAACACGGATCTCATCAGTCGGATCATTCGGAGGGTGGCTCCTGCGCTGACGTCGCGTTATCGGCATCGGAAGGCGGGTCCGTCTCACGGGCACTTCCAAGAAACGGACTCAGCTGCCACACTGCCCAGTCCTTGCTCTCCATGGTGATAACTTCCATGCGGTTGGGGGTGATGATCTCAAAACCGATGTCGATAGTGCCGTCATTGATTTCGTCGGAAATACCGACCCGCGCGATGGGTCCGTCCTTTTCCAACAGCGTCTCCGGCCAAGGGATGATGTTTCTTCGCACGTCTTCCGGCAACCCCTCGAGCGCTTCAAAAAAGCGGCCGGCGTCGTAAATCCGGTTTGAAAAGGCCCGTATGTCCTCCAGCTGTCTTCCGACCGCCTTTTCGCTGCGCCCGATACGGGCGATCAGCCGCTCGGGGAAGGCAAGCTGTCGAAGAACACCGTTTGTCGAGTTGAGCAGGTAGACGGTCATGCCGACGCTTGATTTCTGAAAAACGGTTCGCTCCCATTCCCTTCGGTTGAGCAGGGATATCATGGCAAAGGGCGACATCATTTCTCTGGCCAGGTCCGGGGGCAGCCCCACATACAACTCTCTGAAGTGATCCGCGGAGATGACCACCTGTTCCGTGGTGGATAGGGTTTGAAGGATCTGGGAAAAATTTTCCGCTGTCTGGGCTTCCCGCTGGGATGCCAGTCGGTCGGCCACCAGCTGCTCCAGGGTATCCTGGGCGGAGAGGGACCGATGACCTTTTTCCCAGATGGCCCCGGATTCGGGGCGTACCGGGTTGGTGGTAACCAGGTAGGCACCGATGGCCCGCTCGACCCAGTCGAAGCGAAGCTCTGAAACCGCGGCAATCAGAATCAGCATCACCACCCCAACCGACCGGGGCGATACCAGCCGATGGATCCACTCCTGCAGGTTATAGGGTTCTGTCAGATCCCGCCCCATGGCGATCCGGTCCTTTGTCGACGTCCTAAGGGTTGACGGTGATCATTCCTATGCTCGATTTCGCGGGATTTGTCAAAAATCCCCGCAGAAAAAGGACAAGCGGATCAATGGCGGCGTTTCAACCGCCACCGTATCCACAGGGCCAAGAGGCAGAAGCCGATCAGGAAATAGCCCGGGAACCATTGGATGGACTGCCTGAACACCGCCTCCTCCATGCCGTCCCCGGCGGGGATGCCGGCGCGGGTGAGACCGTTTCGCAGGTGTGCGAGAAGGCTAGCGTAGAGAAGGCCGATCAATCCGTAGGCGAGATTGAAGCTCAACCCCTTGAAGCTCAGCACCGTTGCCCGTTGCGCCGACGTGGTCAAGGGATTGAGATAGTGGCTGGTGAAAAAATTGGTGAGCATCAGGACGCTGAAGATACACACCGGCGCGATTATGCCCACCAGAGGAAGGAAAAACACCATCACCACGATGCCGGTGAAAAGAACAGTTCCCACGAGGAGGAAATTGGCCCTGGGCGTCCAGTGCCGCGTCAGCCACCGGGCGATGATGGGGAGGAAGAGTCCGAAAACACTCAGTCCCGAGCTGATCATACCAAAGGTGGCTTCGGGCAGCTGGATCACGCGATAATATTGACTGTTGAGGGTGATCAGCAGGCGACCCACATGATCGAACATCAGGCCCGATGCGATGATGACGCTTGCCATGGGGGTTTTAAGAATCCATACTCCGGCATCCAGAGTGACCTTAAAGGCGTCGGCGGCTACCCTGATCCCGGACCGATCGGCGGTTCGTTCGAGATGTTGGGTTTCTTTCATACCGACGGCGGCGGCAAGGGTGAGGACCGCCATGACCAGAGTCAGATAGAGAGGAAATTTGAGAGTGACCTCCTGGTCGAGGACTGCAGCAGCACCGATGGCCGACAGCATCCAATTGACGGCCGAGGGATCGTATAGAACGGCTCCCACACTCATGGCGGCCAGATTGGTGGCGGACTGGAGTCGCATCTGGCGCTCTAGCACCTGGCCCCACTGGCTCTCAAGGCCGTGCTGACATAGGGAATCGTAAGCCAGGGCCTCATCGGCGCCGCTGGCGGCGGCTTCGGCAACCCCGCTCAACACCCGGTTAAGGGCAAAGAGCCAAAAGAGGGTTGGAGAGGAGCCCACCGGCGCCAGGCAGACGATGAGGATTTCTCCCACCATGAGGGCCCCGGCGGTTACCAGAAGATTGCGCCTTCCGATGACGTCGGCCAAAGCCCCCGACGGCACCTCGAATAGAACGATGGTAGCGGCCCAGATGGCGTTGAGAACGGCGAACTGATCGAGAGTGAGGCCGAAGTCCAGAAACAGAATCGTAAAGATCGGGTAATAAAATCGTGCGTTGAAGCAGACACGGAACCCAATGAATCGCCGGATGTTGGGGATGCCAAAAGGGGATGGGGTCAGGACCGGTTCAATCATGGGTGCCTTTCGTGTCGCCCGGATGCCGGCGTTCTCCAGGGAGGGGACGGCATCGCGCGATCAGCTGTCGGGCTGGGCCCAGAGGCGGCAGAGATGAAGGAGGGTTTCTGCGCTTTTCCGAAGGGCTGCCGCCGGGACCCACTCCTTGGGGGAGTGGAACAGCATCCCACCGGCGAAGAGGTTGGGGGTGGGCATCCCCATGAAGGACAACCGGGCCCCGTCGGTTCCTCCCCTGATCGGCTTCGGGATTGGAGATAGCCCGGCCGAGGTGATGGCCTCCAACGCGCGAGCCATGACATCGGGATGCTGCACTAGCACTTCCTTCATGTTCCTGTACTGCTCCTTGACCGCCATACCGATCTTCAGACCGGGAGTGCGGGCGGCGACGGTCTTGACCAGCAATTGGATGAATTCCCGCCGCGCTGCCACCTGCTCCTTCTGAAAGTCTCGAAGGATGAGGGTGATGTCGGCTTCCGATTCGTTGCCTGCGATCGAGATGAGATGGACGAAGCCCTCCCGTCCCTCCCGATGTTCCGGCGTGTCGTGGTCGGGGAGGGCGGCGGCCAAGCGGGCGGCGGCGGCCCCGGCGTTGACCATCCGGTTTTTGGCGTAGCCCGGGTGGACATTGTGACCGGTGAAATGGAGAGAGACTTCTTCGGCGTGAAAGCATTCCCCCTCGATGCTGCCCATCTCACCGCCGTCGACGGTGTAGCCGATCTGACCTAAGCGATCCATCTGTATGTGGTCTGCGCCTTGGCCGATTTCCTCGTCGGGGGTGAAAACGATTCGGAGTTCCGGATGGGGAAGCTCCGGAAATGCCCGGAGTGTCGCCAGGGCGCCCATGATGGCGGCAATGCCGGCCTTGTCGTCCGCCCCCAGGAGGGTATCCCCTGCCGACGTGATGATGGTGTCCCCCCGGAAACGCAACAGCTCCGGAGAATCCCCGGGAGTCAGGGTCATCTCCGGCGACTTCGAAAAGCGGATCGGGGTGCCGTCATAATCCGGGTGGAGCACCGGCGTCACCCCCGACCCGGAAACGGACGGGGAGGTGTCGAGGTGCGCACAGAGGGTCAGAGGCGTTTCCGAAGCCCCGGGAGAGGCCGGCAGCCTGGCATACAGGTAGGAGAAGCCGTCGATTTCGGTGTCGGCAATCCCCATTCCCGCAAGCTCGGTCTTCAAGATGACGGCCAACTCCCGCTGGCCCGGCGAAGAGGGGTGGGAGCCCGTGTCGGGATCGGAACGGGTATCGACCCGCACATACCGGAGGAAGCGCTCCAGGGTATCCTCGCCCATGAGCTGGATGGCGCGCGGCGGGATGGTCATATGGATTCTCTTTGGTTTCTGCGGGGATCTCAATCCGCCTTTGGGATTATCTCACCAAGCGTTTGACATCGGGATTCTCCAGGTTCTCGGGGTCCACCCGCCACTGTCCGTCTGCGTCCATCCTGCCGGTCAGCCGGCCTCGTTTCAGCCATTGAATGACCCCGCTCTCGGTAAGATAGGTCATGCGGCTGAATTCGGCAACGCTGAGGCGGGACCCCGGCTTTTGGGCCGTCGACAGGGGGGCGGCATCCGGATGCCCGGGGGAGGCAGCCGTGGGTCTTGGTTCCGAGGGGCCGTCAACCGGGATGACCCATCGCCCCGATTTCTTGAATCCCTTGATCTGACCCTCCCGAAGCCGCCGCGTGACCTCCTGGACCGGAATGCCCGTGTGCTCCGAGTAGGCCTTGGTGGTCAGGGTCCTAGCGTTTGTGGTCATGATCGCTTTTCCTTTCCCCTGGTTTGGCAGTTTACAGCGATTCCATCCTGACGTGGAGCCCTACCATACTAGAAGCCTTGATAAAAATCCAACCGGCTCCAGGGGACCCCCGGGATGTTTCTGGGAGTGCCAATCCTGGGGACGTCAGACCTGAGTATCGATAGGATCTGTTGTGGACGGCCCATTCAATAGATACTATCGATTGGATTTTTCCGGGGAAAACCGATAGTAAGTCCCCTTGCGCCCTCAGCCGTATTTTTGACGGGGCAGATGGGGCGTTTCGCCCAGAAATATCGGTAAGTCCCCTTGGCCGGTCTCATGATCGTTGGAGCGTCTATGGTATTTCAACCGACAGCGATATCTCAGTCGGGAGGAGATCCCGACCCGGAAACGGTGATTTGCCGGGTCCGGCACCGGGTGAAAAATAGTTAGGGGGGTCGGCGGCCTGGGATGTGCCGAAGCGGTTCTGAGCGACATCAACCGGGGATTGAGAGGGGATCTATCCTCGGATTTGGCGTATTTTCCCCGTACCGAGAGCCCCATGAGAACCGGGTTCAAGGCGGTGATCGAAATGATTCTCGGCTAACGGGGGACCGTGGCCAGGACCTGGAACCATTCAGGGGAGGCAACCACCATGATCTTCAAGCGATTTCAAAAGCCGACCTTGCTCAGTTTGTCTAAAACCTGCGGTTGAGCGGCCAAAATCGACCCGGTCGGGCTCGGTCAACTGCTCAGATCCCTTCCCCGGAGCGAGGATCCCAATCTCATCGTGGGGTATGCCACCAGCGACGACGCCGGTGTGTACCGATTGAACGACGAGATGGCCCTGGTGACCACTGCGGATTTCATCACCCCGCCGGTCAACGATCCCTACCTTTTCGGTCAGATTGCCGCTGCAAACGCCATCAGCGATGTCTACGCCATGGGGGGAAGGCCCTTGACCTGCATCAACCTGGTGGCGTTTCCCTCGGGCAAATTGGGCCCCGAAGTGCTCCAAGCCATCATCGCCGGCGGACTCGATAAAATCACCGAAGCCGGGGCCGTCCTGGCCGGCGGGCATTCCATCGATGACGATGAGCCGAAATACGGCTTGTCGGTAACCGGTATCGTCCACCCGGATCGGGTATGGACCAACACCGGGGTTCGTCCGGGGGATGCCCTGATCCTGACCAAGCCGATCGGCAGCGGGGTGCTCTTCAATGCCAATCTGAAAGGGTGGGTTTCCGATGGGGCCATGTCGGCATGTATCGACCATTTGACCACCCTCAACCGCCGGGCTGCCGAGATCATGGCCGAGTTTGACATCCATGGCGCTACGGACATCACGGGCTTCGGGCTGGCCGGGCACGCCTTTGAGATGGCCCGCGGTTCCGGTGTCGGTATTCTCATCGAGTTGGACCGACTGCCGGTCATGGCGGAAGCGGTCGAGATGTACCGGAAAGGGGTGACCACAGGGGTCAATCGATCCAACCGGCAGATGGTGGCAGAGGGCATCCGATTCGATACGAAAGTAGAAGGGCCTCGGGTGGAGATCCTATTCGATCCCCAAACCAGCGGCGGTCTGCTGGCAGCCGTGCCCGATGCCGAAGCCGACACTCTGGTGGCGGCGCTGGTGGGGGGGGACATTATGGAGGCCTGTCGGATCGGAACCGCCGCAGACCTGGGGGATGAGGAGATCCTGGTGATCCAGTAGGCCAGGATCACGATGCCGGCCCTCGGCATTTCTGCTTTCCACACTTCCGGCAAGGGGAACTCGCCATGCGGGTATTGTTCTGGTATTGTGAACGCTTCGAGTGGGTACCGGCGATGCGGACCCTCGATGACGCCCCCGCCGCGAGACCGGCTTCCCATGCGGGGGTGGTCGCAGCGTTCGTCCACGTGGAAACGGGCGATGGGGAGGACGGGAGTTCCGCCGAAACCAAACTGGTTAAGAATGCCAAATGGCTGGCCCGGAAGTGGAATGTCACCGACATCATCCTTCATTCCTTTACCCATCTTGCCGAGGACAAGGCGGCTCCGGAGATGGCCAGATCCCTCCTCGACAGGGCCCAGAAGCGGCTCCATGCCGCCGGCTACCAAGCCTATCAAACCCCCTACGGTTATTTTCTGGACCTATCCATCAAGGCCCCGGGCCATCCCCTTGCCCGGGTGTTCAAAGTTTTCTGATGGCGGACACGGCGGCATCGGGGTTGCCCACACCGTCAAGGAAAGCTCATGGATTGAACCCAGGATGGAAATGGATTACGGAAGCCCACCGTTGAGTGACCCCGTCGCCGCTCCCCGATGAATCAGACGCCTACCAGCCCTGGTGACCGCTCCGTTTGAGGCGGAATGCGGGTTATCAGCGCCTCTTTTTTTTGCCGACCGCCAGTCGAAACCGGCATCGTCGGAAACTCCGAATGGAAACATGTCAACGGCATCCCTATGGTGCCGCTCAGTAAGACGTTGGACCCCTCCGATTTCTGGATGAAATCAGAAAAATAGGGGAATCGATTCGGAAGCAATAAAGGGGACTAATAATTTGAGAGTTTTTTCTTGACTAAAAAAGGTCTTTAATCTATTGAGGAAACAATAAAAAAAAAATAACATTCAGGAGCTGATAGGTCATGGGAATCCAGGAAAGAAAGGAGCGAGAAAAGGAGCGCCGCCGCCAGCAAATCATGGTTGCGGCAAAACGCGTCTTTTCCGAAAAAGGATTCAACAAGGCGACAATGGAGGACATTGCCCATGAGGCAGAACTCAGCCCCGGCACCTTGTACCTCTATTTCAAAAACAAAGAGGAGCTTTACGCCTCCCTTTCATTAAGGATTCTTCAATATCTGCTGATTCGTGTAGAGCATGTGGACAGTGAGTCGGAGTCGAGCCCGGAGCAGAAAGTTCGCTCCCTCATGGACGCTATGTACGACGTTTATGAGTTCGATCCCCTCATTATCATCAACATGTTTCATCTCCAATCGAGCGAGACCCTCAAAAATCTATCTCCCCAGCTGATGACGGAGATCAAGACCCTGTCCAGAAACTCCATCGAGGCGATTGCCAAAATATTCGAAGAGGGCATCAAGGCGGGGACCTTTGTCGAGCACACCCCGATGAGCCTGGCGGATATCTTCTGGTCCCTCTTCTCCGGGGTGGTGCTGTGGGAGGCCAGCAAGAAAATTATCGACGACGAGAAGAATTTTCTGAAGGAAACCCTGGAAGTGGCTTTTGAAATCTTCTACCGAGGGCTGAAGAAATAACCCCAACCCCGATCCGGTGAAGCCCCCTCCCACGGGACGGGGCTTTTTTTGTGGGATGGGTGGCCCCAAGGCGCGTCAGCCCTGAAATAGACGGGTGATTTCGTCCACCTCGAACCGAGGCCATGGAACGGGAGTCTGCCCCCTTCGGGCCTCGATGCCGGTACCCGGTTCCAGCACGTCGCCAATACGCGTCACGTCGATGCCTGCCGCGGCCACCGTCCTCAGAATCCCTTCGGCTTTATCCGGGCGGCAGCAAATGACAAGGCTCCCGGACCCGATCAGACCCATGGGGTCGATTCCCAGAAGGGAGCAGACACGCTGGGTTTGGGGGAAGATCGGAATGTGGTCCACCCGTATTCGAAACCGGTGCCCCCCGGCGGCGCTCAACTCCGACAATGCGGTGGCGAGCCCCCCTTCGGTGACGTCATGAAGTGCGCTCACCCCCCCTGAGGCGATGGCCAGCCTGGCTTCCTCAAGGATGCTGAGCTTGTCCAGGAACGACTGGCCCCTGCGGATTGCCGCTTCATCCATGCCCAGGGTCGATAGGCGACCGGAGAACTCCCTGGCGATGATCGCCGTTCCTTCCACGGACACCCCTTTCGTCAGTAGAACGGCATCCCCGGGGCGCATGGACCGCTTGTCGATGAGCCCGCTGCGGGTCACGGTGCCCACCATCATGCCCGTTACCACCGGTCGGGTCACCGCATCGGTAATTTCCGTATGTCCCCCGCACAAGGTGACCTGCCATCGGTCGCAGGCATCCCGGATGTCGTTCATCACGGAGCGGATGGCCGAGGGGGTCGTGCCCGGGGGAAAGAGGAGCGTGGTTAGCAGCCAGCGGGGTATTGCCCCGGCAGTGGCGATATCGTTGGCGTTGATGAGAACGGCGTATGTGGCGATCTGATCGCTGACGAAAGTAATGGGGTCCGATGTGAGGATGACCGTGTCTTCGCCGGACATGTCGATGGCGGCGGTGTCCTCCCCGACGCTGGGCTGAACAAGAACCCGGGGATCCACCCGGGAGAGACGGCCAAAGAATTCCTCCAGAAGGTCGCTGGGGAATTTACCGGCCGGCAACGGGCGGCCGCCCCTGAGGATTGCCCTTAGCTCGGACAGCCGTTTCAGCATGAAGGTGGCCTCGGAGGTCGGTTGTTGTCCCGGAGGCACCAATTCGGCGGTAAGAGCGCCGGCACTGCTGCCCGCCTCGATGTCGAGACGGAAATCCCCAACCATCAGGACTTCCGAAGGCTCCACCCTGAAACGGCCTGCCGCCTGGAGTACCCCATCGGGGCTGGGTTTCGGGGCGACGGGGTCGTCCCGTGTGATAACGAGATCGAAATCCTGGAGAGAGAGCCCGGAAAAACGGGTCAGGGCGCAGGCGACGGCTTCACGGCTGTTCCGGGTGAGAATACCGAAGGGCATCCCGATGTCTCTGAGATGGGCGATGATGTCCTCGGCATCCTCGTTGGGCGTCGAGGCCTCGGCAGCCCCCATCTCCATGCGATGGAGGAATGCGATGGCCTCCTCCCGACGTCCCTTGTCCGGCAGCTCTGAAATGAATTCCAGAATGGTCCGTTCGGGCGGGCAGCCAATGGTCTCCCGGATGCGGTGGAAGTCAATGGCCCCGGGGCGGGTGAGGGTGCCGTCGAAATCGAAGAGGACGGCTTTTACCGTGTAGGGCTTTGATGTCATGTCGTGTCCGTTTCAGATAATGGGGACCCAAGCCTGGGGCCTCTTTTCAGGGAGGTCCCGGTGTTGGCCGATGATCCCTCCAGCTCGGACTGCCGGTCATTTTCCCTGGATAGACAACACATCGGGGGAAAACTGCTGGGTGGCCAGGTAGTCGGTCACGGTTTCCTCCCGGCGGATGAGCTCGACGGTTCCGTCGCTTTTCAACAGCAGTTCCTTCGGCTGCAGCCGGCCGTTGTAGTTGAATCCCATGGCATGACCGTGGGCGCCGGTGTCGTGGATAAGGAGGAGGTCCCCCATATCCACGGGCGGCAGCTCCCGCTGGATGGCAAACTTGTCGTTGTTTTCGCACAGGGAGCCCACCACGTCCACCGTGATTTTAGGGTGGCCGTTTTCTTTGGAGGGAATGGTGATGTGATGGTAGGCGCCGTAGATGGCCGGTCGCATCAGAGACGACATGCAGGCATCCACCCCGATGTAGTGCCGATAGATCTCTTTGCGGTTGATGGCCCGTGTGACCAGCACCCCGTGGGGACCGGTGATGAATCGGCCGTTTTCCATGTAGAGTCTGGGCAGATAGCCGTTTTTCTCCCGGAAGGCGTCGAAGAGGCCCATAGTGGCTTCCGCCATGGCGGTGATGTCGAAGGGTGCCTCCCCGGGGTGGTAGGGGATGCCGATGCCGCCGCCGATGTTGATGAACTCGAAGCCGATTCCCAGCTCGTCGGAAATATGCCGGGCCAGCTCGAGGAGCATTCGGACGGTGTCGATCAGATAGGTGTGGTCGAGGGTGTTGGACGCCATCATGGTGTGGAGACCGAAGCGTTTGACACCGCCATCTCTGGCCTGCCGGTAGGCCTCTATGATCTGGTCGTGGCTGACGCCGTATTTGGCCTCTGCGGGATTGCCGATGATGGCGTTGCCGGTCCGGCGGGGCCCCGGGTTGTAGCGGAAGCAGATGAGCTCGGGCATGGGGGCCATTTTGTCCAGAAGTGTGATGTCGTCCAGATTGATGATGCTGCCACCGTTGTCCCGGGCGGCTTCGAACTCCTCCCGGGTGGTGTTGTTGGATGTGAACATGAGGTCCTCTCCCCGGGCCCCCACGGTGCGGCTGAGGATCAACTCCGGAATCGAGCTGCAGTCGAATCCGAAGCCCATTTCCCTCATGATCGATAGGATTCGAAGGTTGGGCAGGGCCTTCACGGCAAAATATTCCCGAAAGCCGTCCATGGCGGCAAAAGCCTCCTGGAGAGCTGCTCCGGTCTCTCGGATGCCGGTTTCATCATAGATATGAAAGGGGGTGCCGAAGTGATCGGCGATCTGGTCGACAATGGGGGTGAGCCGTCGGGCAAATGGGTCTGACATGGGCATTGGGTCTTCTCCGGTTTGTTGGGCCCTGTGGCCTGACCGATCCAAGGGCCGATGGACGGGCAAGCCATGGGGTTAAAATGATAGTCCTAACCGCCAAATCGACCCTCCCGTCGGCTCCGTATCGGCATTGACGGAGGGTCGGTCCTTGCTTCAAATGTTTCTGAATAATTGTCATAAATATAAGAATAATATAAATTATAATTCGTTAAAAGGTATAATATTCAGAATAATATATAACATATTTTTATATGTCAAGAATATAATTCGACATTTGGGATATGGTTGTCTCATCGGGTGATGGGTGCCTTCCTAAACCGGAGACGGATACAGAAGGGCATGAAAGGACTTGAACCCTGCTGCCGCCATGGTATCAGTAGCCATGGCAACGAGGGTTTTACTGGTATATCCGCCCTGTCTCGACGACCGCATCCATGGCGAGGACGCTGCTTCCATCCCGATCGGGCTCTATTACATCGCCGCCCTTCTCAAAACCCGGGGATATGGGGTCGAGGTGGTCAACGGCCAGATGATGAGAGGGCAACCCGACGCCTTCCGGGAACTGCTCATGGTCCAGCGCCCGGACATCGTTGGGTTTTCGATTCTTCAGGCCAACCGGTGGGGCGGTGTCGAGATGGCCAGCACCGTGAAGGCCTGTTTTCCAGAAACGGTCACCGTTTTCGGCGGCGTGGGGGCCTCGTTTCTGTGGAGGCATTTTCTTGCCCGCTTCAAGGCGGTCGATCTGGTGGTGATCGGGGAAGGGGAGGAGCCGTTTTTGAATCTGGCCCGCTGGGTCGATGGGGGGGGGCGCCCCTCGGCTCTGGATGCCATTCAGGGGGTGGCCTACCGGAAAGACGGTTTGCCCGTCAGAACCGATTGCCCACCCCTGTTGACGGATCTCGATGAACTGCCCAACCCCGCCGATCACTTCACCTTTTCCCACCTCGCCCTTACCCGGGGATGCCCGGCCAACTGTCGATTCTGCGGCTCTCCGGACTACTGGGGCCGGCGGGTCCGGTATCATTCCCCCGGCTATTTCGTGGACCAGATGGAGCGGCTGCACCGGAGGGGCGTCGGGGGGTTCAACGTGTCCGACGACACCTTCACCGCCAGCAAGCGTCGGGCCATCGCCGTTTGCAGGGAGATTCTAAAACGGGGACTGTCCGTTTCCTGGTCGGCCATCTCCCGAGTGGACGCCGTGGACGCTGAGGTTCTGGGATGGATGCGTCGGGCCGGCTGCATTCAGATCAGCTATGGGGTGGAAAGCGGAAATCCGGAGATCCGCCGTCGCCTCGGGAAGACCTTCTCGGATGAGCGGGTGGCATCCGCCTTCAGGGATACCCTGAGGCACGGGATCCTACCCAGGGCCTACTTCATATACGGGTGTCCGGGAGAGTCCAGGGAGACCATTCAGGAAACCCTGGACCTCATCGAAAAAATCCGACCCCTGAGCGTCGTGTTCTACATCCTGAGCCTTTTCCCGGGAACAGCCCTCTACCGGGAGTTTTGCGAGCGGACCGGCACCACCGACGACATCTGGTCGACCCCCATCGAGACCATCCCCTATTTCGAGACGGATCCAGTCCTCACCCAGGAGGATGTCCTCGAATTCGGCAGAACCCTTCGAACCGGCTTTCACCGATTGCTTCCCGGAATTGTGGACAGGATCGAGCTGACGGAGGAAGAGGCCTTCTCTTCACTCCATGCCGATTTTCTCTCCCGGCTGGGGATGACCTTCCACCGGGGGGAATACGCCCGCCCGGAGGCCATCGAAGATCCTTCCGGCATTGCCCGAGGGCTATATGAGAGGGCCCTGGACTACGGGCCCCACCCGAGGGCCTACCTGGGGCTCGGCATGTTGGCCCAGGAGGCCGGGGACTTCGTTGCCGCCCGGGACGTGCTGGTCCGGGGGCACTCCCGGTTTCCCGACGATGTGGAGGTTGCGGTGTGTCTGGCCGTGAGTGCCATGAACACCGGGCGCTTCGACTCGGCCCTGGCCGTGCTGACACCGATCGAAGACGACGACCGGGCGCGGCCTCTCGCCGCCGAGTGCCGCCGGAGGCTTTCATATACCCCATAGGAAAAGGCGATTTCCGTTGCTGACGATAGTGGAGAACCCTTCCCTGAGATCAATGAACACCTTCGGGATCGATGTCTCGGCCCGGTACCTGGTGTCCCTCGGCTCCGCCGGTGACGTCAGTGAGTGTCTGGAGAACGGTATTCTAGCGGACCGGCCACGCCTCGTTCTGGGGGACGGCAGCAACGTGGTGCTGACCGGAGATTTCCCCGGGGTGGTGCTGCGACCTGATTTCTCGGGCATTGAGGTTGCAGGGGTAGATGGAGCGTTCGTTCGGGTCCGGGCCGGCGCCGGGGAAAACTGGGACGGCTTCGTCCGGACCTGCCTGGAGAACGGATGGTTCGGTCTCGAAAACCTGATTGGGATTCCCGGCCGTGTGGGCGCGAGCCCCATCCAGAACATCGGGGCTTATGGGGTCGAGATGGAGGCCTTTGTAGACCATCTGGATGCCGTCGATCTGAATAGCGGAGAGGAGCGGCGGTTCGGCAGGAGGGACTGCGGATTCGGCTACCGGACCAGCCGCTTCAAGACAGAGCCCCGGAACCGCTACCTGATCACCGCCGTCACCTTCATCCTGTCGACCATTCCACGGCCGTGCATCGCCTACCGGGATCTTGCCCGGGAACTGGCAGCCGCCGCGGACACCGACCCGTCGCCCGCCGTCGTGGCAGAGGCCGTGGCGCGCATCCGGGCTCGGAAACTGCCCGATCCGGAGATTCTCGGCAATGCCGGCAGCTTCTTCAAGAATCCGGTGGTGGGGCCCAGGGCGGTGGAGAGGCTCCTGGAGAGATTTCCGGACATGCCCCGATACCCGCTTCCGGAAGGGCGGGTCAAGGTGGCGGCCGGGTGGTTGATCGACCGGTGCGGCTGGAAAGGCCGACGCCGTGGCCGATGCGGCGTCCACGATCGCCAGGCCCTGGTCCTGGTCAATCACGGCGGCGCCACCGGTGCTGACATCATGGCCCTGGCCCAAGAGATTCAAGAATCGGTCTACTCCCGATTCGGCATCCGTCTTGAACTCGAACCCCGAATCGTTTGAACCCCTCCCATTCCCACCCCTCTGGGGAATTGCTTCCCATGCACAGCGCCGGAGCGATCGGCACATCCGGGGAGAAGGGTCCCTAAGGAATCAGCAAGGTGATTTCGCCGTCAATCCCGGTCGTCGTGACGACGATCCTGCCGATGGAAACCGGCAGCCGGAAGCGCCTGGGTCCTGCACTGCCGGGGTTGATGTAGAGCACTCCTTTTTCACGGCGGCAACCCGGGTGATGGGAGTGACCATAGACGATTCCATGGATTCCCTCCCTGCCCGGATCCGCGTCCAGGTCCTCCAGGCGATGGATGAGATAGAGGCGCCGGTCGCTCATGGCAACCATTTTCCGGTCCGGCAGCGCCCGGGCCCAGGGGGCAGTGTCGATGTTCCCTCGGATGGCCTCGGTCGGTGCGATGGTCTGAAGATCATCGAGAATGGCGGGATTCCCGATGTCCCCGGCATGCAGGATAGCGTCGCAGCCACTCAGGTAGTCGACCGCTTCCGGACGAAGCAGGCCGTGGGTGTCGGCAATGAGTCCAATCTTGGTCGTCATTTGTCGTCCTTTTTTAGAAAGATGGAACGCGGTCTCGATGCCACGACGAGAACCCGATCCGGATGATAAGCAGAACCAATGGGAATTCCAGGTGAGATGAGAACGGACCATCCCCGGCTGCAGGGACAACAACCCCCTTCCCGCGAAGCCGGCTCCGCGGCCAATGCCATGGTTTTAAGGTCGATGAGGCTTTCTGATACCCTTGTGCAATGTCGACAGATCGCATTGCAGGTGTACTATTTGTCCATAGTTCAATTTTTTTGGTGCCATGGCGCATGAAGCGACTGATTTTTCATCAATACGCACAGGGTGCTCCATCTTTAACGTTAGACGAGACCGACAATGAAGGTAATCAACAGTCATCGCCGTGAGTACCCGGTCAAATCAGTCGACGTCGGTCGCTTAGTCGATACACCATCGTCAGAAAAAGAGTTGTTGTGGCCTCACCGGCTTTGGCCTCGAATGAAATTCGATAAGCCACTTTCCGTCTCCGCAAACGGTGGCCACGGCCCCATTCGATATGTCGTCGAAGAATATGTGCCCGGAAAACGGGTCTTGTTTCGATTTACGGGGCCAAATGGTTTTGACGGCTATCATGGATATGATGTCCTCGAGTTGGAAAAAGATAAAACGGAACTGCGTCAAACGTTGAAGATGAACACCCATGGAATGGCGCAACTATCGTGGCCATTGATATGTCGCCCACTGCACGATGCCCTGATCGAAGACTCGCTTTGTTTCGCTGAACTAGGGTTGAAGCTGACGCCAACAGTTTCAGAGTGGTCGTGGTGGGTGAAGTTTCTGCGTTGGGCGATATCCGGTGGAAAGAGCCGGCCGCAGAAAATCGCCCGACCGGGCCCTCAATGGGTACCGGGAAAAGATGTGGCATTGGTAAGCGGCATGATTGGTTAAAATTGCCTTGCTTTAAAACGGTCGACCCCGTTGATTCCCCGGCCCCTTAGCTCGGCGTTGACGTCTTGCTGGGGGGGGTGAAGCAGGCCCCACCCTTTCACCTCGACTCGCCCGTTGGGTGTGAATCGGTCGGATCAAGTAGTCGGAAACAGTGCCAGGTAACAACTCACTCACACCGGCCATCTGGAGATCGCATGAACGAAACCGCCATCAATTTTGAAGATAAATTCTCCAGGTTCCATGACCACTGGTCTCCCAGGGTTATCGCAGAAATGAACGATTACCAATTCAAACTGGTAAGGGTGCAGGGGGAATTCCTATGGCATGACCACCCGGATACCGATGAGGTCTTTGTCGTGTTGGATGGCACCTTAACGATCGAATTCCGGGACGGCCATGTGACGATCGATTCAGGAGAGATGTTTGTCGTCCCCAGAGGGGTGGCGCACAAGCCCGTGGCAGAAAAGGAATGCAAACTGATGCTTGTGGAACCCAAGGGCGTGGTCAACACGGGCGATGCCGGCGGCAGAATGACGGCTGAAAACGATGTCTGGGTGTAGGCGGAAAAACTGGTCGTTCTATCCATCCGGGAAGTCGTACCGGAATGATCCAAGATTTCCCGCCAGTCACAGGGAGGTCGGAATCGACCTTAACCGACCGTAACCAGTGGCCGGAGCCGCCAATGATCGCTCCCCGATGGTCGTCGGTTGCGAAGCGGATATCCCAAAGCTTCAGGCGCTTCCCGTGCACCTCAACTTGACCGTTGGTGGAACGCAAGACGACCGGGATCAAGCGGTGATCCGATGAGTCGCCATTGGACATCGGGTATGCCCGTCATTGTTCAAGATGTCATGAAGGGCGATAGACGTCCCATCAGATCATCGAAAGGCACCATATGAATGTTCTCAAAATAGCCGCGTTCACGGTTGACGACCAAGGCGACAATCCTGCCGGTGTCGTCATTAGTGATGACCTGCCGGAAGAAAATGAAATGCTCACCATTGCCAAAACCGTGGGGTATTCGGAAACGGCTTTTCTAAAACCTTTTCGGGACGGATGGAGAATCCGCTATTTTTCCCCGGAGGTCGAAGTTCCCTTTTGCGGACATGCCACGATTGCCGCCGGCGCCGCACTCGGCGACCGATTCGGGGTGGGGATCTACAAGCTCTTTTTAGCGACCGATGCCATCAACCTCGAGGTCAAAAAAGCCATGAATGGCAGAACGACGGCCGCCCTGCAGTCTCCTGAAACACGGTCGGAGGACCCAGACCAGGAGGTTGTCGAAGCGATTTTCAAGCAGTTCCAGTTCGACGCCACCGATATCGATCCGAATTTTCCGATTCGCTTTGCCTTTGCCGGTGCAAAGCACCTGATCCTTGTGCTGAAGAACCGGAAGACCCTCTCGGAAATGGCATACCATTTCGAGAAAACGAAAGCGCTCATGCGAGCGGCGGATGTGACCACGATCAGTCTCCTGTGGCCAGAGTCGGACAGGCGGTTTCATTCCCGGAATGCCTTTGCGTCCGGAGGCATCTACGAGGATCCGGCGACAGGGGCGGCGGCCGCCGCCCTGGCGGGCTACCTCCGGGATATCCGCTGGCAGGGTAAAAGACGGTTTGAGATTATCCAGGGAGAAGACATGGGCTCGCCATCACGACTATTTGTTGAATACACTTCCGAGCCTGGTGCGAGCGTCAGAGTTGCCGGGGAAACCCGATACATCAGTAAATAGAGGCTAAAAACGGGACCCAATAGAGCCGCATTCGCTGGCTGGTGAGTCCTGGGTAAGATCCCGTTTCCTCGACAGAACCTTCCGACGATTTGATGCTCAACCCGGTGCCGTCACTGATCCGGCTGAATCCAAAGGCATCATGGACCCAGCCAGAGGAAAACTCAAATACTTCCCCTTCCGTTGAAATCGGTGTTTGGTTCGACGTTTCTACTTGCCACTGGCTGATGGCTGTGGGCGGTTCCGGCCATGGTGCAAGGCCCTTCTTTCGACGGCACCCCGGGCTCGGGAGTGGATTGGAATAAAAAGAGCGTGAACCGTTTCGCCCCATGAGCCTTCTCCCCGCCTTTTTTTCCTTTTGGAATGGACGGTCCCGGGTCTGCTGCCTCCGGCGGGTTTGATTTTCACTGAAAGTGAGCCATCTTAGTGTATCCAGATACAGTGGTGGGGTGCAGAAAAATGGCGCAGGGCCGACGAACGGAATAGATAATGAGCGGGTTTTCTGCCAGGACGCCCGAAGGGAACGATGCCCAGGGACAAGCCCTTCTAAGCAAGCAACGGCTGCGTCTAAAGCGATTCGGCATGGCTCTATACACTTACGCCGTCGTGGCCCTGGCAACGGTGCTGGTCACCCGGCTCGGACTCGGTGAGATGACCGCAGCCCAATGGCTGACTTTTATCGGCCTGGGCCTCTTAGGCAACGGCATTTTTTTCCTATTGTTCGCCACCCATCGGAACCTGCGGTTTTCAGACCCCTCCCTGACCCGGGAACAGATCATCTACTCAGCCCTTTGGGGCTTGGTGCCCCTTTACTCATTGCCCGAGGCAAGACCGATCGTTCTGATGTTTTACGTGCCCGCCTTCAGCTTCGGCATGCTTCGCCTGACCCGAGGTCAATACCTCTTCGTGGCGGTCATGGGCATGGGGCTCTACGCATTCATTCTGGCGTTGTCCTATGTGCAAAACCGCCACGGGTTCAGAGTTCAATACGAGCTCTTCCTTTTCGTTATTTTCGGGATTCTGCTCTCCTGGTTTTGCGTCTTCGGCGGGTTTGTATCCACTCTCAGAAGGCGGTTGCGGAAACAGAAAAACCAGATCCAGAAGGCGAATGATGCCATCAATAGTGAGATCAACGAGCGAAGGCAGGCACAGATCGAAAACGACAAACTCATTGTCGAGTTGAAGGCGGCGCTCGGTCGGGTGAAGACCCTGAGCGGTCTCCTGCCTATTTGCACCTCGTGCAAAAAAATTCGTGACGACCGGGGCTATTGGAAACAGATCGAGACCTATATCCACGACCACTCCGACGCTGTTTTCAGTCACAGCATTTGTCCGGAATGTTCCAAGACGCTCTACCCGGACCTTTTCGACGACGGGGGTGGATAGACGGTCCCCGCGCTCCGCCGTGGTTGGGCATCCGGCAGTGCGCAGACGTCGACGTGATACCCAACACCCGAAAGAGGAGATGAGCACCCATGGAATCGATACCGAAGCCGACCGTATCCTTATCGCTCACCGTGAGGGATTCGGCAGCCGCATTGGCCTTTTATTCGAACGCTTTTGGCGCAGAGGAGCTGTTTCGCATGCCGTCGCCGGAAGGCGGTGTGGCCCACGCGGAATTCATTCTCGGAAATACCCGGATATACCTGTCGGATGAATCCCCGGAATGGCAGGCATTCGCCATGTCCCCCGGTGCGACGGCCTCATGCCTGTTTGCCGTCGCTACGGCGGATTGCGATGCGGCCTATAAGAAAGCCGTGACGGCGGGTGCCGAGTCGTTGAGCGAACCGACGAATACGTTTTGGGGGATGCGATCGGCGCTCCTCAAGGATCCCTTCGGCTACCGCTGGTCGCTGAATCAACAGATCGAAGAGGTGTCCCCCGACGAACTGGAACGGCGGGCACGGGCGTTTTTTTCATCCTAGCCGACGGCACAGGACGGGCACGGCCGAGGATGATTGTCGTCCATTGCCCGCGTCTTCCGTCATCGATGCCTTGTCGGGTTCAGCCGTCCTCGGACTGCTGGGACAGGAATTTCCCAGCCCAGTAGCGGCCCGCGTCGATCAGTTGTTCAGCCATGTAGTACTCGTGGGTGTCGCAGATGTTCGAGGGAATTTCGATCAGAATGTCCGGCGGGTAAGCTGCCAGCCGGTAGCGGGCGATCGCCGCCTGCATGGTGTCGAACATGGCCAGCAAAACACCGGACAGGGTCAATTGTTTCTCGCCCGGTTTTTCTTTCTCGAGTCCCAGTGATTCCTGAAGGCTGGAGAGGAACCGCTCGATTCCCACCCGGAAAGTCCTGTATGAGGAGGGGGGGGCGGGGGTGGGATCGCGGCCGAAAGGGGCGTTGATCTGAGGACCGGACAAGCTGACGGCAATCGTCAGATCGTGCTGATGAAACATGGACGGGGCCACGGGGAGGGGGTTCAGCAGGCCGCCGTCCACCAGGGTCCGTCCGTTGACGATATGGGGGGTAAAAAGCCCCGGCACCGATATGGACGCGCGAATGGCGTCGAAAAGATCCCCTCGGTTGATCCACACCTGCTGCCGCCTCACGATGTCCGTCGCTACGGCGGTAAACGGTATGGGCAGCTTTTCGATGAGACAATCCCCTATCAGCCCCCGCAGTTTGTCCATGATCCGGTCGCCTTTCATAAACCCCGAGCGCGCCGTCAGCGAGATATCCAGGAAGCGAAGCACGTCCACCTCCGTGAGCTGTCCGACCCAGGACCGGTAGTCATCCAATTTCCCCGCAGCGTAGAAGCCTCCCACCAGTGCGCCCATGGAGCAACCCACTATGGATCGGATGTCGTACCCCCGCTCTTTCAACACCTCGATGACCCCGATGTGGGCAAGGCCGCGGGCACCGCCGCCGCCCAATACGAGACTCACTGTTGTTGACACGATAGCCCTCCCCATTGGGGGGATCGGACGACATGCTGCCTGATCCCCCGGCCATTCTTCCCCCGACGGCGCTCCCTCCGAAGATCCCTATTGACGCCGGGGATATGGCAGACATTGGGATCGCCGACCCGGTCTGCCAAGACGCCTCCTCGACCCCGGTCTGCGGGACCGCCCCAGCGGGCGGGGTCACGGGGCCCCATATCGATCCTTCAACCGGAGGGCGGTTTCCTGCTCCCAGAGGGCGGTGTAGCGAAGAAAGGCGGTCATGCCCCCGACCCAGGGATTGTGATACCAGAGCCAGGCGCCGGTAAAGTCGAACCAGGCCGTCTGGACGACGCGGGTTCCACCGTCCTGGGGAATCAACTCGATGGTGCCGAAATGAAACCGCTGACGGCAGTCATTCGGATTCAACAGTCGATATTCCATCCGGCGAGACGAGGGAAACAAAAGGGTTTCCCATTGGAAAGTGAGCCCCGGCTGATAGGTATACCGGTTCTCGGTAACGACCCGGCCGGGCTCTTGAAGCACCAGTCGATGGCTCTCGATATACCGGTTGCTGGTAAGGAATTCCCCGTCGAAATCCGTCTTGAACCGCCATAGGACGCTCGCTGGCACGCCAACCCCATAGGTGATCCGGTAGGCTTTGCCACGTCCCTGCCAGGGGGGAACCGATTCGATGACCACCGTTTCCGCCTCCGGGCCGCTTTCCGACGCGCCCCCCGGCAACGCCGCCCCAGTGACGATAAAGGCGGCAGCGGCAAGAAGCCCTGCCAGCAAGCGCTTGAAAAACGAATGTCTCCCGGCCCCTGTCCGTTGAAGACGGCATTCCGGTTTGGCGGTTTGACTTGGCATGTCTCAATGCCCATTATTGGGTCGTTGACGCGGTTGATCCCATGGTACCATATGCCCTGCCATGGGGCGGCTCTTGCGCTCTCACCTTATTGCCCCACTGGATGGAGGCGCGGCGGCCGGCCGGGCCCTCGCGATTGAATCAACCACTTGAAGACCGCATTTAAAAAGGAGACCACTGAATGATCAGCGAAAAGATGAACGCGGCCCTGAACGAGCAGGTCAACAAGGAAATGTATTCCGCCTATCTTTACATGTCCATGTCTTCCAGCGCGAGTGCGCTGGGCCTCAAGGGGTTTGCAACCTGGTTTATGTCCCAATACCATGAAGAGATGTTCCATGCCATGAAGATGTATGAATACATTCATGCCCAGGGAGGAGACGTGCGCCTCGGGACCATCGCAGAGCCGCCGGCAACCTTCGACGGGCCCCTCGATATGTTTACCAAAACCCTGGAGCATGAGCAGTTTGTAACCCGATCCATCAATGATCTCATGGAATTGGCCATTAGCGAAAAAGATCATGCAACGCGTATTTTCCTCCAGTGGTACGTCAGTGAGCAGGTGGAGGAGGAGGAAACCGACAACGACATCCTCAGCCAGCTCAGACTGGTAAAAGACAGTCCACACGGTCTCCTGATGATGGACCGGGAGCTTAACGCTCGGGCCACAACGGTGCCTACCGATTTCAGCAGAGGCGTCACTTCGGAGGCATGATGAAACCGGCGATGGCCGCCGTGCCGTGCTGGAAGCGAGACCCATCACCTCTATAAAATTCAACCGAGGCGCCGCCCCCTTGTATCACGGCGGCGCCTGCACCCTTTGCCCTCTCTCCATCCGCATCGGCAGAGGGTGTGAACGCATACGTTTCGGAACGGGGCGTCTGTCGCCGCCCGGATGGTGTTGACCAATCGGCGATCGTCTTGCATCCCCTCTTGTTTTCTTTCATAATGTCCATAAAATCATAAATGCGCCAATGTGCATCCACGCTTTTGACGCCCGATCGGTGGCCGGTGCGGGTTCTGACCTCAGAGAAGCCCTCGGCACCGACCCGGTTCGTCATCTCCTTTTGGAGATCGACGACAGACCGTTTATTATGACCCCCATCCCCGAAGGAGGTGACGCCGAATGAGCCAGAAAATCATGATTGCCGTGGACGATTCGGAAAATGCCATGAGGGCGGTAGACCAGGTGGCAACGACCTTCAGCAAGGATACCTTGGTGACGCTGTTCAGTGTCCTACCGGATACCGCCACCCTTTGCGACATGAACAGCCCTGAGCTGACGCCTCTGTTCCGCTCCCAGCAGGCAAGCTTTTGCCAACTCGAGGACAAAAAACGAACCCTCGTCAGCGATGCCATGGACAGGGCCAAGGAAATACTGATCGATGCCGGCTTTCCGGAGACCCATATCGATATCCGGATGGAGGTCAAGAAAAAGGGGGTGGCCCGGGACATCATCCATGCCGCCGAGTCCGGCTACGATCTGGTCGTTTTGGGGAAGCACGGGCTATCCAGCATCAAGGACTTCTTCATGGGCAGTGTGTCCCAGAAGGTGATTCAACTGGCAAAGAACATCTCGGTCATGGTGGCTGTTTGACCTCACGTCGTTGGCAACCTGTGCCTGATAGAGCCCCCAGCAGAGGAGAGTGACCCGACCATGGCCTTCAGCGTAAAAGACATCCTTAAAATGGAAGTAGCCCCAGCCCTGGGCTGCACCGAGCCGGTGGCCATCGCCCTCGGAGCGGCTGCTGCGGTGGGACTCCTGCCCTCGCGTAAGGTCGAAAAACTGGATATCTGGGTCGACCCCAACATCTACAAAAATGGTATGGCCGTTGCCATTCCCGGTACCGGCGGACTGAGCGGCCTCGATACGGCATCGGCGGTGGGGGCTTTCGGCGGAGACGCCCAGAGAGGGTTGGAGGTCTTGGCGTCCGTGAACGCATCCGCCGTTTCCCGGGCCAAAGATCTGATCGGGCGGGGGGGGGTGGAAGTCCATCTCCTGGAGGATCATCAGGGGTTATTTATCCGCACCCAGGCCCGGCTGGGAGACGATGTGGCCGAGTCCGTCATCGAAAAGCTCCATGACAATATCGCCTCCCTATCCCTGAACGGGCAACCGGCGGCTGTCGATTTTGGGGGGAAAACGCCCGACCCCGAGGCCAAGAACCGGCTCGAAGCCCTCGAATCCTGGCTGAAGTCCCTGGCGCTGACAGAACTCATCGACCTGGTAGACGGTCTCGACGAGGAGGACTATGCCTTTCTCGAAGAGGGCGTTTCCACCAATATGCGTCTGGCGGATTACGGACTCAAGCACGGGTCGGGACTTGGTATCGGCATGGCCTTCGAGCGGCTGGTCCGTCAACGGCTCATGTGCCGGGACATGGTGCTGGCGGCCCGTATCCTGGCCTCGGGGGCTTCCGACGCCAGGATGGCGGGAATCAATCTGCCGGCCATGAGTTCGGCAGGAAGCGGCAATCACGGCCTGACGGCCATTTTACCCATTCGAGCGGTGTGGGACTTTGTGGACTGCGACAAGGAAACCTTCTTGAAGGCCATCGCTTTGAGCCATATCCTGACGGGAACCATCAAGGCCCATACCGGCCGTCTGTCGGCTGTCTGCGGTTGCTCGGTGGCGGCGGGAGCTGGTGCCGCGGCCGGTGTGACCTATCTTCTAGGTGGATCTCCTCGGCATATATCCGGGGCCATCTGCAACCTTATTGAGGACCTGGCGGGGGTCATCTGCGACGGCGCCAAGGCGGGCTGCTCCATCAAGCTGGCCACCGCTGCCGGTTCCGCGGTTCGGGCCGCCCTGTTTTCCCTTCAGGGGGTCAATGTGGCCCCGACCGACGGCATCGTCGGGTTGTCGGCGGAAAAAACATTGGAAAATGTGGGTCTCCTCAGCACCCAGGGTATGATCGATACGGACCGCACCATTTTGAGAATCATGTTGGAGAAGCGCTTCAGACCTCAATGAGCCTCGGGGTGGCTTCCTGGGGCAGTCTCCCTGACTTTTAAGAGGAGAACGGCACCCAGAATGAAGAGAACGAGGAGGGAGCCGATTCCCCAGCGGGAGGCCAGTCGCGAGACGGACACCAGCTGGTCGGCGGTGGGGTCGGAAGGCATCAGCCAGAAACGGGTCCCCAGGGTCACCGTCGCCACCAGGACCGGACCGAGGATGGCCGCGAACTTGCCGAGCATATTATAAAAGCCGAAAAACTCGCCGGCGCGATCGGGAGGGATCAAGCTCGCATAGTAGGAGCGGCTCAGGGCCTGAATCCCTCCTTGGACAAGGCCGACCCCCGCCGCCAGCACATAGAACTCCGCTTTACGGGTCATGAACGCGCCCCACAGGGTGATGGCCATATAGCAGCCGATGCCCAGAAAGATGGATTTGCGGGTTCCCCATTTTTCTCCCAATTTGCCGAAACCGACCGCCGCCGGAAAACCGATGAACTGCACCGCCAGAAGGGCCACAACCAGATCGCCGGCATCGAATCCCAGGGAGAGGCCGTAGTCCACCGCCATGCGGATGACCGTGTCCACACCGTCGATGTAGCACCAATAGGCCGCCAAAAACCAGAAAGCGGGTTTGTAGTGGCGGGCGTCCCGCAGGGTCTGAAGGATCTGGGCACCTCCCCGACCGATAGCGTCCATTGCAGACAGCCGCGGAGCATCATCCCTGGGAGGCTCTTTTACCCACAAGGCGGTGAACAGCGAAAAAGAAGCCCACCAGACCCCGACCGTCATGAAAGAAAACCGGACCGCCGATGTGGCGTCAGCGAGGCCGAAAGCCCCTGGGAATTCGGTCATCAACACATTGAGCAGAAATAGAAGACCACCGCCCAGATATCCCATGGCGAAACCGAGGCTTGACACCATGTCCATCCGACGGCCTTCCGAGACCACGGGAAGCAGGGCGTCGTTGAAGATGTTGGCCCCGGAGAAGCCGACAATACCGACCCCGTAAGCCCCCATTGCCAACACCCATTGGCCTTCCTGAACCCAGAACAGGCAGGTGGTTGCAAGGGCCCCCAGATAGGCGAAGCACAGCAGGTAGCGTTTCCGTCGGGACGCATGGTCCGCAAGCGCCCCCAGGAAGGGGGCGAGCAGGGCCACGATAAGGCCCGCCGCCGCATTGCCGAAACCGAGCCGGGCGGTGCTGATGTTGACATCGGCGCCGTGGCTCCAGTAGGTTTTAAAAAAAATAGGAAAGAAGCCGGCCATCACGGTTGTGGCAAAAGCTGAGTTGGCCCAGTCGTAAAACGCCCAGCCCCAGATCGGTTTGCGTTTCAATGTCACGGAATGCCTCCATTGTCGACGAGTGACCCTTCTCGACGGTAACTATTCCGTCGGCGGTACCGTTGTCAATCGCCGGTAGTGTCGCGTCAAGGCTGCCGTCTGTTTGCCGGCGGGCGGGTGCCCTGCCTTTTCCGACACCGCCAGATCGGATCGACCATGACTCGGAAAAAACGCCCCGGGCGGCCGGCCCGGTGGATTCTGATCGGATGTGCCGTGACCACCCTCGTCGCTGCTGCCGTTGTGATCGGCTACGGCCTCCGACTCAGCAACCGGATCGAGGAGCGGTTTGCGGGCCGGCGTTGGCAGCTGCCCTCCACGGTTTATTCGGACGTGACCCTTCTCTACCCTGGGCTTTCCGTGAACCGTCAGCTGATGACCGATCTCCTGGGACGACTCGACTACCGGGCCGTGGACCGCCTTCCAGATCGCCCCGGCGAGATGCGGGTTTCCGAGGGTCGGTGGGAGCTTTTTCTCCACAGCCTTAAAACCCCCGATCGGGAACGCTCTCCGTTTCCGGTGGCCATCGGCATGAATGGCAGCCGCATTGTCTCCATCCGCCGCCTGGACGACAACCGTTCCCTGCCCCTGTTAGAACTCGAGCCCGAAGCGATCGATCTTTTTTTCGGACCGGAGCGGGAAAAGCGCCGTCTGGTAGCCATCGATCAGGTCCCCGAGCATTTGATCCAATCGGTTCTGGCCGCGGAAGACAACCGCTTCTTCGACCACCACGGGATCGATTTCCGGGGCATCGCCCGGGCGGCAGTCGCCAATTTACGCCACGGAGAGGTCCGCCAGGGAGGATCGACCATCACCCAGCAGTTGGCCAAGAATTATTTTTTGACGGCCGAGAGAACCCTTGTGCGAAAGCTGCGGGAGATGTTGATCGCCCTCATTCTGGAGTGGCAATACGACAAACGCACCATTCTGGAAATCTATTTCAATGAAATCTATCTGGGTCAGATGGGCTCCATCTCCATCAACGGCGTCGGCGAGGCATCACGGTTTTATTTTGACAAGCCGGTGGAGGCCCTGGAACTGTCCGAATCAGCCATGCTTGCCGGCATCATCAAGGGACCGAATGCCTACTCGCCCCATCTTCATCCGGAACGATGCAGGGCTCGGCGGCAGGTGCTCCTGGATCAGATGAAACGTTCCGGGACCATCAACCAACAAGAGTGGGAGACCGCCCGGAAAGCCCCTCTTGCGCCGGCGGCTCATCGACCATTCTCGAAGCGGGCTCCTTATTTCGTCGACTATCTATCTCGACAGCTCGAGGCATTTTACTCTCCAGAGGATCTGACGTCTTTAGGGCTATCCATCTTCACGACCCTGGACACCCAGGTCCAGCAAGCTGCTGAAGCCTCGCTCCAGAACGGACTCGCCGCTTTGGAGTCGGCAAATCCGGAGCTGTTGAGGAAAAGTGGCTCCCCGCTCCAGGGAGCCCTGGTGGTGATACAGCCCAGAACCGGGGCGGTGCTAGCCATGGTGGGGGGCAGGGATTACGCCGCCTCCCAGTTCAACCGCGTTACCATGGCCCGCCGCCAGGCGGGAAGCACCTTTAAACCGTTTGTCTATTTGGCGGCTTTCGACCGTAAAACCGCGGTGTCCGTCCTGCCCAACCTTCCGACCGCTTACACCGTGGACGGCAAGGAGTGGCAACCAGGGAATTTCTCCGATATCAACCGTCGAGCGCTGAGGCTGAGAGAGGCTCTCGCCCAGTCCGTCAACCGGCCCACCGTGTATCTGGCCATGGAGATCGGCATTGAAAAGGTGGTGGCCACCGCATCCGCATTCGGGTTTTCAACAACGCTGCCCTTGTACCCGTCGGTGGCTCTGGGGGCAGTGGAAGTGATCCCCATCGAGTTGGCCCGGGCCTACGGCGTCTTCGCGGCCGAGGGTATTCTGGCTTTGCCCATGTCGATCCGGGATGTGCTGAGCGGGACGGGGGCCCCCTTGCAGCGGCAAAGTGTCGAACTGGTCCAGACCATATCCCCGGCCAAGGCCTACCTCATGACGTCACTGCTCAAAAGCGTCATCACCGAGGGCACGGGAAAAGGGATTGTCTCGAGGGGGATCGGTTTCCCTGTAGCCGGAAAGACCGGAACGACAAACGATTACCGGGATGCCTGGTTCATTGGCTACACGCCGGATGCGCTGATTCTTGTCTGGGTGGGGTTCGACGACGGCGCTTCCATCAATGCGTCGGGGGCGGCGGCGTCCCTGCCGATCTGGGCGGAACTGGCCAGGTCGATTCCCCATCGGTTTACCGGTCTCGATTTCGTCCAGCCGCCGGGAATCGTCGTTGAGGAAGTCTGTCTGGAGGATACCGAGGGTCGGTCTCCATGGCCTTGCCAGGAAATTCGCGAGGAGGTATTCTTGGAAGGCGTCGGACCCGGCGACAGCGGACTGACGGGTCCCGGAGCTCTGATCAAACGTCTACTGAAAGGGCTGAAGGGTGGCGGAGGTCAAAACTGAATCCGGGAGGCGCGGTTTCATGTGGGTGGCGACAGTCCTGCTGGCCTTGAGCCTCTGGGGGTGTCGGGGCCTGGTGTCTCCTCCCCCTCCGGTCGCATCACCTGATGGCCCCGCATCGCCTCCCCCTGTTGCACTGCCGGAATCGAAGTCTCCTGGCGCGCTGCCGGCGTCCCCTCCCCCTGAAGATCCGCCTCAGCTTCAGGCGTCCGTTGCTTTGACCCACAACGGTCGGGCGCTGCTGTCCCAGGGACGGGTGGATTCGGCGATACGTGAATTCGAGCGGGCCGTCAGCCTCAATCCCCATCACGGCCCCGGGTATTACTACCTGGCCGAATCCTGGCGCCTCAAGGGTGACGCGCGCCAGGCCGGGTCTTTTCACCGGCTGGCCCAAACCCATCTTCGGGGCAATCCGGACTGGCGGGAGCGGCTGGCCCGACAGAACCAAAAAATCCAGGAAATGGTGAGGCGGTGGGACTAGGCCATGGCTTCCGGGAACACCGTCCGGGACATCTCCCTTAGTTTGTACTTTTGCACTTTGCCGCTGGCGGTGAGGGGATAGCTGCTCACGAAGATGACATACTTGGGGATCTTGAACCGGCTAATGCGCCCCCGGCAGAAGTCCCTGATGTCTTCCGGTTCGAGATCCACATCGGGTTTCCGGACGACAAAGGCACCCACCTCCTCTCCGTACTTACGACTGGGGACGCCCACGACCTGTACGTCGGCCACCCCCTCCATCTGGAAGATAAATTCTTCGATTTCCCGGGGATAGATGCTCTCGCCCCCGCGGATGATCATGTCCTTGTGGCGCCCGGTGATGGACAGGTAACCGGAGTCATCGATAATCCCCAGATCTCCCGAATGCAGCCACCCGTCCTCGTCGACGGGAATGTCGGTCACCGAGAAAGCGGGGGGCGGAGATCACTCCGCATACCCGGTTTCCGGCCGCCACGTTCTGATGTTGATGTGGTTGGGGAATGCCTGGGACTTGTAGATGGATTTGTCCAGGAGAACCCTGAGGCAGTCCTGGATGCCCTCGGACATGGTGGGGTGGGGATGAACGGATTTCAGGGCATCCCGGATGCCCTTATCTTGATCCATCAAAAAGGCAATGGTCATGATGGTGTTGGAGGCCTGGGGGCCGGCGGCCCGCATGCCGAGGACCTTCTGCTCGTCGTCGTCCCGGACGAGGATTTTTAAAAACCCCTGGGTGGAGCGCATGGCGATGGCCCGGGGCAGCAGCGCGTTGGAGTAGGTGGCGACCCGATAGGCGATGTTCTGCCTCTGGCAGGCCTTCTCGTTGAGCCCGACGGCGGCCACGGCGGGTTTGAAGAACATGACCGTGGACATGTTCCGATAGTTCAGGGGCCAGAGGGGCTGTCCGAACATGTGTTTGACGGCGTAGCGACCCTCCATTTCCGCCAGGTTGACCAGGGCCGGCCGATGGGTGACGTCCCCTGCCGCATACACGTGCCGGCCGACACAGCAGTCTTCGTCGACGGTCAGATACCCCCGGTCGTCGGTAAAAATCCCGGCATTCTCGAGGTTCAGGCAACTGAAGTTGGGGGTTCTTCCGATGGAGACGAGGGCGGCGTCGACCTCCAGTACCTCGGAGTGGCCGTCCGAATAGTCCAGAACGACTTCGAGATGGGTGTCGAATTGATGGATGTCCCGGAGACTTGCCGAGTGGAGCACCTCGACGCCGTTTCGGGTGAGGTTGCCGCTGATAAAATCGCCGACATCATCGTCTTCGCTGGGCAGAATACGGTCGGCGTGATCGACCAGGTACACCTGGGTGCGTCCGAAATTGGAAAAAATGGTAGCATACTCGCAGCCGATGACACCGGCACCGATGATCATGAGCCGCCGGGGAAAGGTTTTGAGGTTCAATATGCCGTCGGAGTCCACCACCCTGACCTGGTCGGTGGGAATGCCGGGAAAGGCCCGGGGCCTGGAGCCCGTGGCGATCAGGAAGAAATCGGCGCCGATGTCTTCCCTGCTGCCGTCGTTTAAGTTGATCTGAAGCTGGTGGGGGGAGACGAAAGAGGCCCAGCCCCGTTTAAGGGTCAATGAACCGGGGCCCTTCCACCGTCCGGGAGAAAAGGTCTCGATCTGGGAAAGCATCTGATATTGTTTTTCCTTCACCGCATGGATGACGGTGTCCAGCATGGCCTGATAGTCGATGGTGAGCCCGGATGCCCGGTATCCCCTGTCCGTGACGGCAGCGATGTAGAAGTCCTTGGCCAACTCCCACATGGTTTTGGAAGCCAGAGCCCCCCACATGACCCCGGCTCCCCCGATCTCTCCTCCTTCGACGATGCAGACATGCTTTCCCAAGTCCAAGGCCCGCATGGCTGCGGCAAAACCGCCGGGGCCGCAGCCGATGACGCAAAGGTCATAGGAGGGGACTGGAGGAGTGTCCATTGCAAAGGCTCCTTTGGGTGAAGGGAGGCACGTTTCCGCAGGATGACACCCCGTCCCCAGGCGACGGGGTGTTGCTGAAGGGTCTCGACGGGGCATTGAGGTACCGATCGCATCTTATTGATAGTGAAAAATCCCTTTGAGGTCAACCGAGGGGTGACGCATCGCCACCCCCGTTCCCAGTGGTTTCGAAAACCTGCCGGCTCTGATAGACTGGCCCCTGAATACCCGATTTTGGGGGGCATCGGGCATACCTTATTCCCTATAGGAGATGATCATGATTGGCGAACTCAATGGAATCCGACCGACCATCGGCAAGGATGTATTCATCGCTTCCACTGCCGTGGTTATCGGCGACGTGACCATCGAAGACGGTGCCAGCATCTGGTACCATACGGTGATCCGCGGAGATACCGAGTCCATTCGCATCGGTCGCAATACCAATATTCAGGATAACTGCACCGTTCATGCCGACCCCGGCATGCCGGCGGTGATCGGGGAAAACGTCGTGGTGGGGCACCATGCAGTGATTCACGGATGCACCATCGAAGACCGCTGCCTGATCGGCATCGGGGCCATCGTGATGAACCAGGCACGCATCTGCCATGGGTCGGTCCTGGCCTCAGGCAGTGTCGTGGTGGAAGGAAAGAGCGTCGGCCCCTTCCATTTGGTGGCCGGCGTCCCCGCGTCTTTCAAAAAATCCCTATCCGTCGACAGCCTGGAGATGATCGATCACGGGGTCGAAACCTATCGCCGTCTGGCGGCTCTCCATCGGCAGATCCGGCCGGGCGGCCCCGAGGGGCCTATTTGAGCCATTCGGAAAAGGCCTTGGTCTTCCGGGCCATCCGGTAGCGAATGAAGGCGCTCAAGCTGGCCATGGCGCGCCGGGCCGAGAGAAAGGTGGGCACTCCCCCCTCGTCTAACAGCTGACCGAAGCGGTTGTAGACGGCATCGGCCCCCGAGACCACGTTGATGGACACGACCGTGGGCTTCCGGTGCCGGTGAACCTGTCGAACGATGCGGGCGGCGATGTTTTCCCGGTTGCGGCCGATTTCCTCGTCGGTGGTATGGATGAGGCTGCTGTGGGGCACGATGGAGATGAACAGGGCATCTACGGCCTTGGATGCCATCACCTCGCCGATGCAGGCTTCAAACAAATCATCTCCGGCCATGGGGGTCAGATCCAGCATGGGATCCACCGTGACGTATGGTGGGAGAATGGCCCGAAGGGCGGTGGTGGTGGGTGGGTCGAAAGAGGCCAGCACGAGGCTGCCCAGGTTGTCGGCGGCATAGGTTTTTTCGTAACCGGCATTGGCGATGATGGCGACCCGGTTTCCGGTGACCTCGAAGGGGTTGAGCATGGCAAAAGTCTTGATGTATTCACCGTGGTCGAGCATGGTATCCGCAACGATGAGACCGGCCTGCTTCATGGCGGCTTTGGCCACGGCATATTCGCCGGCGATGCTGGCGGTATGAGATTCGGTGGCCTTCATTCCCTCTTCAGTTCTCCCGGCCTTATAGACGATGACCGGTTTCCGGCAGCCGGCGGCAATGTCGAAAAACTTCCGGCCGGCCCCCTTCTTGAAACCCTCAATGTAGCACCCGATGACGTCCACTCCCGGGTCGTCGTTGAAATGCCGGACCAGATCGCCTGGGTCCACGTCCAGTTGGTTCCCATAGCTGACCACCGCCTTGGGCGAGATGGCATGCCTGAGGTTATAGATTTCGGTGATACCCAGGGCACCACTCTGGCTCAAGATGGCCAGGCGGTGGTGGGTTCTGAGGTCTATCTGAAATTTTTCTTCGGGCACGAAAAAGGTGTTGATTCCCGGCGAGCCGCTCCGACCTGCATAGACGATTCCCAGGCAGTTGGGGCCGATGATCCGCATGCCGGCAGATCTGGCGATGCCGAGGATTTGGCGGTCCAAGGCGTCGTCCTCACGGGTTTCACTGAATCCCCCGGATATGAGGATGAGGGCCTTGACCTTTTTTTGGGCGCAGGCCTCTACGACGCTCAGGGCATGCTCGGCCGGCACCGCAAGCACTGCCAGATCGATGGGCGCCCCAATGTCGGAGATGTGCTGGTATACGGTCAGGCGCCGGGAACCGACGGTGATTTCACCCCCCTGAATGTTGACGGCATAGATGTCTTCCCGGCCGAGGTTGAGAAGATTTCTGAGAATGATATTGCCGGGCTTGCGGTTGTCGGAGCGACTGACGCCCGCGACGGCGATACCGGAGGGTTCGAAAAAGGGGGTCAGCGGCGGCAGGGGTGCGGATGTCCCCTCAGGCGATCGTCGCTTCTCGAAAGCCGCAAAACCATCCAGGGCGATAAACTGACCCCGCGGGTCGAATACAAACGGGTTGACCTCGAATTCTTGGATGGTGAAGTGGCTCTCCCCGGCCAATGAGGCGGAAAAGGCGGAGGCGAGGCGGCTGAAGGCGAGCCCTGCGGTGACGATCTTGCCAACATCGTCCTTTCGCCCTTCGGCATCGTATTTTTCACGGATGTGGGTGGAATTCAGTAATGCTTCGGCCCAGAGCCGGTCGATGGGGGCTAAAATGAGGTTGGGGGAGGAAAAATGCTTTGCAAAATGCTCGGCATCCGCTCCGCCTTTGCTAAAGGAGATGACGGGACCGAATGCGTCGCTCTCCCGGAATCCGAGAAGGACCTCGTTGCCCAAATCCTTCGAATAATCGATCCACTCGGTCAGTTGGATGCCCTCCACCCGGTATCCGGAGGCTGTTAAATCCGTCCGCATGCGGTCGACGGTGAAACGGACGAAGTCGAGATCCTTGAGGACGATTTTTACACCACCGACCTTTTGTTTGTGGGTCAGGTCTCTGGCCGCTGCTTTGAGGACAATTCTCTCCGTCGAAAACCGCTTCAGGGTGTCCGGTTCGATCCGATCGTGCTCCGAGATGAAAACGCGGAGAGGCGTCGGCAGGCGAAATAAATCGAGGATGCTGTATACCTCATGCTCATAAAGATTCCATCTGCCTTGGGCGGCCGCCGCCCCGAAAATGGCATCGATTCGGCGGATCTCATCTGGCGGTAGTGGCGTGCTCATGGTGGATGGTCCTCCGGAGAATACCGGCCGCACTCATCAGCCTTTTGCCGGTGGTGGTCGGTCATGCCGCCCGATACGGTCGGGTGTTGCCGCCATCGGTTGACACCCCATTTTCTTCTATAGTAATCACTCACCATCTGGCCCCAACACTGCCGGGTTTGCAACTGTCCGGCCAATGCCCACGCCGCCACCAGACCGGAGATCACTGGCACCATGAAAATATCCATTCGCTGGGCCCTGATATCGGGGCTTCTCCTCATGATATGGGCCACCCAGATTTCGACCATTTCCACTGCTTATCTGTCATCCCAGAAGGTCCTGATGGCTCACGCTCGAGACATCATGGAGAATATTGCCGATCTCGCCATGGAGCAATCCCAGAAGCATCTGGCCAACGCCCAAGGGGCGGCGCATCTGACCAGGCGTTTGCTGTCGGCCAATGTGGTCGGTAAAAAAAACCCCGACCAGTATGTTGACCTCGAGAGATACTTTTTCGATCAGCTCAATGTCAATCCTCAGTTTGCGGGAATCTACTTCGGGGAGCCCAACGGGGATTTCTTTGACGTCAGGCGAGACAACAGCAAAGTGGACGGGGGATTTCGAACCAAGATCACCGTCCAATCGGCTTCCGGGAAACAAACCCGCCTGATTTGGAGAAATGCCGAGCATCAAAGGATTGCGTCGACCCAAATCCAAGATGACCCCTACGACCCAAGAGATCGCCCCTGGTATATCGGGGCGGTCGATGAAGAACGGATCGTCTGGACCGACCCATACATCTTTTTCACTTCCCGGAAGCCGGGTATCACCATCGCCGGCCCGACCTTCTCCCCGGACCAACGACTCAACGGGGTGGTCGGCGTCGATATCGAAATCGACCAACTGTCCACCTTCATCGGCAAGATGCGGATCGGAAAAAGCGGGCGTGCGTTTATCTTGAACCGGAACGGGGACGTTATTGCGTTCCCCGATATCGATATGCTGCGGTTCAGCGGGGAGACCAACGGGAAGCCGGATCGACTCGTCAAAATCAGCGAATTGGACGACCCGTTGGCCAGAAAAGCGTTCGGGTCCGTCAATTGGCAGGTCGACGCCAAAGGCCGGATCGTGATCAAGGCGGCCCAGTTTGCCGAATTCGAGGACGATGGGCGGCTCTATCATGCCATGTTCACTCCCTTCCCCGACAACTTATGGCCTTGGGTCATTGGCGTCTATCTGCCCGAAGACGATTATATCGGGCCCATCAAAGACAATCGGTTCCACAACATCCTGGTGACCCTGTTCGCCTCATTGGCGGCAACCCTGTTCGGCCTATGGTTGGCCCGGGGCATTATTCGCCCCATGGGGAATCTGGAGCGGGAGGTTCAGGCCGTCAAGAAAAAGGACTTCGAGAGCCGCTTCAACACCTTGACCATCTATCGTGAAATCCATGAAACCGCAGAGTCTTTTGGTCAGATGAAGGCCGCACTGAGGGAAAGCCGTGAGAAATACAAGGGAATTTTCGCGAATATCCAGGACATCTACTACGAGACCAGTATCGACGGAACCATACTCGAAATCAGTCCCTCCATTGAGCGCTACACGGGGTATTCACGCACGGATCTGCTGAACCGGTCGGTACTGGAGCTCTACAAGATTCCGGAAGATCGTGAACCGCTGATGCAGCGGTTTTTGGAGAACGGAAAGGTGTCCGACTACGAGGTCGTCATGAGCGATCGGTCCGACAATGACGTCTGGTGCTCTATCAATGCCGTGCTGGTGAGAGGCGCCGACGGAAGGCCTCAGAAAATTACCGGCTCTCTTCGGGTGATCAACGACCGAAAAAAAGCGGAAGACAAACTTGCCGAATATCGGGAACGCCTGGAGCAGCTCGTCAAGGAGAGAACGGTCAATCTCCTGGAAACCAATCGTCAGCTTCTGAAAGAAATCGAACAGCGCAAGCAGACCGAAACGGCACTCAGTGGAAGCGAGGAGAAATACCGCACCATTCTTGAAGATATCGAAGAAGGATACTTCGAAACCGATCTCGACGGTTGTTTCACCTTTTTCAATGACTCTCTGTGCCGAATCATGGGGGGTGATTGCTCCGCGTTGATCGGCACGGAATTCAGTGTCAATGCGAGCCCCGACTCCGCCAAACGCCTGCGGGCGTTTTTGGGACGAATCAGGAGAGACAGGGAGCCGGTGAAAATGGCCGACTATGAGATCACCCGAGACGACGGCACCCATCGGATCCTGGCCCTCTCGGCATCAATGTTGCAAAACGACAGCGGCCTCCCCTTGGGCTACCGGGGCCTGGTCCACGACGTGACCGAAATGGTCGAGGCCGAACGGGAGCGGCGGCGCCTCGAAGATCGGTTTCAGCAGGCCCAGCGGCTCAAGGGGCTTGGAACCCTTGCCGGCGGGGTGGCCCACGATTTCAACAATCTCCTGATGGGGATACAGGGAAATGTGTCCGTTATGCTGCTCGATCTTGAACCGGGAAGCGATTTGTTGGAAAACGTCAGAAGCATCCAGGAGTGTGTCGAAAGTGGTGCCAAACTGACTCGTCAACTGCTGGGGTTCGCTAGGGGTGGCAAGTACCTGGCCGAGCCGACGGATCCCAACACCCTTGTCCGAGCCACATCCCAGATGTTCGGGCGCACTCGGAAGGAAATCACAATTCATGAGGATTTTGCCGAACGGATTTGGCCCGTGGTCATGGATCAGAAACAGATCGAACAAGTGCTGTTAAACATCTATATCAATGCCTGGCAGGCAATGCCCAACGGGGGCGATCTGTTTCTGAAAATTGAAAACGTGATGCTGGGCCCAGAGGATCTGACTCCCCACGATATCAGACCCGGTCGGTTTGTAAAGATCTCCATTCGCGACACCGGCATCGGTATGGACGAAACCACCCGGCAGCGCATTTTCGAGCCCTTTTTCACCACGAAGGAGATTGGCACCGGCACCGGATTGGGCTTGGCTTCGGTGTTTGGCATCATCAAAAACCACAGCGGTCTGATCGATGTGACCAGCGCGCCGGGGAAAGGGGCGACTTTTTCCATCTCGCTGCCGGCTTCCGATCGGCCGGTAGAGGGACCAAAGGATGCTGGCAGTGTCATCCAGACGGGCACGGAGACCCTCCTGCTTGTCGATGACGAGCCGGCAATCCTCAAAACCTGCAAGATCATGCTGGAGCGTGTGGGGTACACGGTGCTGTCGGCCGGCGACGGCAAGTCGGCTCTCCGCATTTTTACCGAACATCGGGGGCGGGTCGAATTAGTGATCCTGGATATCATCATGCCGGGTATGAACGGTGGAGAGGTTTTCGATCGGCTGAAAGCCATCGATCCGAACGTAAAGGTCCTTCTTTGCAGCGGCTACAGCATCGAGGGTCAGGCGACCACCATTCTTCGTCGAGGCGGGAACGGATTTCTACAGAAGCCATTCGAATCGGAGCAACTCTACTCGAAGATACGGGAAATTTTGAAATAGACACTGGGACAGCGGCCGGTCCACTGGAGTGTGGTCGGTCACCGCTGCTGACCCCATCTCAAGGGATAGAGCCTCGGTGGATGTTTTCACAGGGGTCACCGCCGCTTATGGTGTCGCGCTGCCTGGAGCAAAAAGAACGGAAGCCGGCCGCCGCTGAAAAGCGACTTCCGGCCGCCGGTATATGAAGGATGGGATTGTGTCGGAGTGGTGGAGCTGAGGGGGATCGAACCCCTGACCTCATGACTGCCAGTCATGCGCTCTCCCAGCTGAGCTACAGCCCCAAGAGAAGTCCGCTTGTTAGCAGGCAATGGGCTTGCTGTCAAGGCATTTTCTGGATGGCCTCCGGCGGCGCGGCTATTGACAAACCGACCCCCTTAAACCTATTAAGAACGTTTACGATATCAGCCGGTAGCGGTACCTGGGGAGTGGGGCTCAAAGACTGCTGTCGGCTTTTGGTTCGAACCCATGCGGCCATCTGATGCCGCCGAAAGGCCTCTTTCACCGGAGGAAGGAATTCCAATGCTCAGTTCGATGCGCAACAATGCAGGAAGCCTCATTATCAAAATTCTTTTCGGGGTGATCATCATCGTCTTCGTTCTCTGGGGGGTCGGCACCAACCAATCCGACAGGGCCAACCGAGTCGCCGTCGTCAACGGACAACCCATCAGTATAGAGGCGTATGAAAGGGAATACCAAAATCTTCTGGACCGGATTCGCGCGCAATTCGGGGGCGAGTTGAATGCCGAGATGGTCCGGTTGCTCAATCCAAAGGGCCAGGCGGTCAGAAAGCTGGTGGACGAAAGTGTGATTGTGGATGAGGCCGAGAATATGGGGATGATTGTCGGCACCGAAGAATTGGCTGAGGCCATCCGCAGTATCCCGGCTTTTCAACTGAATGGCGTGTTCAATGCCGAGCAGTACAACCGGGTGCTGGCCAGCAATCGGATGACCCCCGAGTCATTCGAGATCGCCACGCGACAGGAGCTTCTGATTCGCAAATTGAGCCGCTTCATATCCGAAGGCGCGAAGGTCTCCGACGGGGAGGCAAGGGAGTGGTTCAACTGGCAAAATGCTACCGTGAATGTGGAATATATTGTTTTTTCACCGGACGACTATGAGGTCGAAACCGTCCCTGAGGAGGAAATGACGGCCTATTTTGAATCGAATCAGAATGACTACAACACCCAACCCATGGTCAAGGCGAGATATCTGGTATTCAGTGTGGATGATTATCGATCCGGCATTACCGTCAGCAAGGAGGAGATCGACGAATACTACGAGGAAAATCTGGATGCGTTCAAAAAGCCAGAATCCGTTCAGGCTCGCCATATTCTATTCAAGGTCGACGAGGACGCAGACGAATCGACGGTGTCCTCGGTGCGCAAAAAGGCCGAAGATATTTATCTAAAGGTGATCGACGGGCAGGATTTCGCGGAGATGGCCAAGACCTACTCCGAAGGTCCGACCCGAGAAACTGGAGGATTTCTGGGGACCTTCGAGCGGGGAACCATGGTACAGCCTTTCGAGGAAAAAGCCTTTTCGATGGCGCCCGGTGACGTCAGCGAACCGGTTCGAACCCCTTTCGGGTGGCATATCATCAAGGTGGAAGAGAAACGCCCCGAAACCACTCTCTCGGTCGAGGACGCCGATCCGCAGATTCGGGGTATCCTGTCGGACCGCAAGGCCAAACTTGCCGCTTACGAGGATGCCCTTGCCGCCTATGACGCGACATACGACAGCGACGATTTCCCCATGATTGCATCATCCGTCGGCAAATCACTGCAGGAGACGGATTTCTTCGACCGGGTTGGCCCATCAGGCGTCGGCGATGCCGACCGGTTCGCCGCCATCGCCTTTGATCTGGAGGATGGGGGATACAGCGAGGTGGAGGAACTTTCCGGCAATTACTATCTGCTCCAACTGATGGAAAGAAAGCCATCAGAAGTGCCACCGTTCGACACCGTTCGTGACCGGGTCGTCCAAGACGTGCTTGCACGCAAAAAGAAAGAAAAGGCCGAAAGCGAGGCGCGCCGATACCTGGAGATGATTTCGTCGGGGAAAACCCTGGGCGAAGCAGCGTCGGCGGCGGGGAAGGACCTGATCGAAACGGGGTTTTTCGGACGAAGGGATCCCGTTCCTGCCATCGGAACGGAACCGGCTTTCAGCGATGCGGCCTTCGGCCTTTCCGAGAGCAATCCCTTATTCGATGATATCGTTCAGGGTCAGAATAACGTCTTCTTGATCCATCTAATTGATCGCCGGAAGCCTGAGGCTGCTGATTTCGAAAACGATTCCGAGGACGTGAAACGACAGCTTCTCAATCAGAAGCAAGCCACGGTATTCCGATCCTGGCTTGATGATGCAAGACAGCGCAGCGATATCGTCATCGAGGCGGCTTTCCAGGAATAGGGCCGTTCGACCGGCTGGTGCCGGTGAGCCTCATCCGATTGGAGATCGCTATGAAGAAGAAAAAAAAAGCGATGGTTAAATCCGAAAAATCGGTGACAACCAAAAAATGCCCGTATTGCTATACCTATCTGAAAGTCGACGCCGTTCGCTGCGATGCCTGCGGGAAACGAATCGGTGAGGTCGATTCGGTCGGTTGGGCCAAAAAGCCTTTCGATGCCCCCGGCTACCTCCTTGCCGTTGCCGCCTGCGGAGGACTGGTCTGGTTCGTGTGGTGGGCGTTCATCAAGTAGCCTCCCCGGGTTCCTCACTTCCCAATTGGCCTCCAGCGGGCGCCGAAATTCCCTGTCGTCCTCGTCCATCGACAAGCCCCCCAGGGGCGTTACCAGAGATCACCAGACCGCCGCTCAAGTAGTGACTCCGATATCACCTCAAGGAATCGGGACGGCCGGCTGAGGTAAGTACCCGTGGTTCGGTCGTAGAATTGCCCGGGACACAAGAAGAATAGGTTTGTCCTCGCCCGGGTGGCCGCAACGTACATCAGTCGAAGTTCTTCATCGAGCTGCTCCTGGGTTTCCATGGCGTACTGGGACGGAAACCGACCATCCATGGCCCACAAAATCATTACGGTATGCCATTCGAGGCCCTTCGCCGAATGGACGGTGGACAGCACGAGGTGATCCTCGTCCCGGGGGGCTGCCGCAAGGGAGTCCTCATACCTGGATGTGGGCGGTTCGATGGCCATGTCGGCCAGAAATGCCTCCAGACTGCCGTATCGTTCCAGAAGGAGGATCAGCTGTTCAAGATCTTTTTGTCGCTTCGGATAGTCGTCGTGACGGTCTTTGAGAATGGGCAGGTAGTAATCCAGGATGGTTTCGCCGATGTCAATCGGTGTCATTCCCGGGTAATCGATGCCGGCCAGGAGATCTTGCAGCCGTTGCAGCCCGGGGGTGGGCCGTTTGCCAATGTCCGCCGACAACAGTCCCTTGTGGCCGTTGCCGAGAGCGCTGACGGCGTCGAAAATCCGCTGGGCGCTCTTGGGACCGATCTTGTCTATCAACAGCAGCACCCGGTACCAGGCCAGCTTGTCACCGGGAGTGAGCAGCAGCCTCATATGGGCGATCACGTCCTTGATGTGGGCCGACTCGGTAAATTTGAAGCCTCCGTATTTCACGAACGGAATACCCTCCTTCGCCAGTTCCACCTCCAAATCGAATGAGTGAAATCCCGCCCTGAATAGGACTGCGATGTCGCTCAACGATACCCCTTGACCCGTCATTTCGAAGACCTTGTCGACGACGAAGCGAGACTGACTATTTTCCGATCCGGCGTGAAGCAGTGTCGGTTGTCGACCTGAGGCACGCTTTGAAAAGAGTTTTTTGGGGTATTTTTCAGTCACTTGGTCGATGATGGCATTCGTAACGGAGAGGATGGGAAGGGTGCTCCGATAATTTTCTTCAAGCTTTAG
This sequence comes from uncultured Desulfobacteraceae bacterium, assembly GCA_942491115.1. Classification (GTDB taxonomy): domain Bacteria; phylum Desulfobacterota; class Desulfobacteria; order Desulfobacterales; family UBA5852; genus CALNZV01. The sequence goes on along the minus strand of CALNZV010000007.1, from coordinate 640,452 downwards.
AATACGGGTGCCCGGGAAGAGATTGGGAAAGTCCATGATATTTCGAAAATTCGCCCCCCTGAACGAATAAATGCTCTGGGAATCGTCTCCCACGACCATGACATTCTGGTGCGGTCCGGTAACGGACACAACGATATCGGCTTGAACGCGGTTGGTGTCCTGGTATTCATCGACCATGATGTGCTGGTACCGGAGATGGAGGGCGTTTCGAACCTCCTCGTCGCTTTCAAGCAGCATCTTCAGATTGATCAGCAGATCATCGTAGTCCATGAATCCCTGTTCCCTCTTGGCCGCGGTGTAGGCATTGAAGACATCCTGAATGGGGTCAGTCAGGTGGCGAAAATGCGGATAGTCGTCAAGAAGGGTTTCGTCGAGGGTTTGCGACTTGTTTGCGCTTTTGCTGAACATGTCCAAAAGGGTTTTCTTCTTGGGGAATGACCCATAGACGGGGCGGATGTCGGACTCTTTCACTACCATCCCCACCAGGTTTTCCGCATCGGATCGATCGATGATGATAAAGGATCTGTCCCAACCGATCCGATGCCCCTGTTGCCTCAGAATCAGATTTGCAAAAGAGTGAAAGGTGCCGCCGGCGATTTTTCGGCATCGGGCATCCAATAGCGCCGATGCCCTCCGCAGCATCTCCTCCGATGCTTTTCGAGTGAAGGTCAGAAGGAGAATCGCCTCGGGCGGTATGCCGGCTTCAACCAAATGAGCGGCCCGGTAGGTGAGGGTGCGCGTCTTTCCGCTTCCTGCTCCTGCGATCACAAGCAGCGGCCCATGGGTGTGGGTGGCCGCTTCGAGCTGTCGGGCGTTGAGATCTCGTTCATACTGAATTCGCATGGTGGCTATTCTGCTTTCTTCGGGGACTCCTGAAGGCCCGCCGCATCGATATTTTTTATGGTGGACAGGCATGAACGGTTCAGAAGCCGTCATGGGGGCGTTCAACAGCGTTATATGGCTACCGGCCAGCCTGTCAAGCGGTTCCGCCATCCCTATGATTCTACCTCCAGGGAAAACCGCAAAGCGGATGTCGACCCCGGAGACGGTATCCCCTCCCCAGGGAGTATCATCAGCCTGGATGGTTTCTGTCGGCAATCAATCGCTTCTTCCTCTGTCTGAACGCGCATGGTTGATAGCGATAGTAGTGGTTTTCCCCCATGAAATTGTCGGTTATGAGGAAGATGATCTCCTCTTGTCGTTTTTCTGAGAAACCCTACCGAAAAATCTCCATTATTTACTTCGATACCGTTGACTTTCGATCTTTGGTGTATTAGCATCGCGTGAGTTTTACTTACGACTTTAAGAAAAAGGAGGTCAAGGCAGATGAAGAAGCTACAGGATCAACTAAAGGCTGTTACCAAGGAACTGACCAAACTCTCCAAAAAAGTAGAAAAGCTCCAAGAACAAATTTCTAAAGCGTCCACCGCCAGCAAGAAGGCCCCAGCAAAGAAAAAAGTGGTGAAAGCGGCAAAGAAGAAAGCGGCGCCAAAGAAAAAGGCTGCTTCCGCAAGCGCCGGTGCCGCTAAAAAAGCCTCCGTACTGGAAGCCGTCTATGACGTTGTGCGTCGGTCCCGAAACGGTGCCACGATCGCAAAGTTAAAAGAAAAAACCGGCCTGTCCCCTCGTCAGCTATCCAACGCGCTCTACAAGCTGTCGACCCGCGGGATGATCGCAGCCAAAGCCAGGGGCCTGTACATCAAAAAGTAGGGGTTCGATCTTCTTGTCAGCCGTTGGCATCCTGATAAGTCACTGCTGGATGAACCGTCTCTCGGCCTGAAAGGGTTGCCTTTCAGGCCGCGTTTGTTTCTACTGCTTCCCTGTCGGCCGCCGTGAATCCTCCCTCGCGGAAAATCTTCCCGGTTCGGATTGTTGCCTTCCACCTCCCACGTATTATGTTGCTGGTCTGGTTTCAACCCTCGATGGGGCAGGGGTGCCTGTCTGGCGACTGCTGCAGTCTGCGGTGCCGTGGGCTGAATAGCCAGTGTGATGGCGCTTCAGAGCGTTACCGAGTCAGCCATCGATATGAACAGGTCGTATCGGCAATGCAACAAAGGGAGACCAATGACGATGCAACGGAACCGAGCCGCGGGGATGTCGATCCTCATTGAGGCCAGACCGATGAAATTAATGACGACGGTATTGATCGCACTCCTTGTGGGGGCGGGGTCGGGGGCACTCGGACTGTCCGCGGTCTCTGCCGCTGTCATCGAGCACCCGGAGGGGTGGCCCCACGATGGAAGCGACCTGGAACCGGATCCCGCGGTTGTCTTCGGACGTCTGCCTTCGGGGTTGCGCTATGTCATGATGAACAACACCAATCCCAAAGACCGTGTGGTGATGCATCTGATGGTGCAGGCCGGTTCCCTGCACGAATCCGACCGGCAGTTGGGACTTGCTCATTTTCTGGAACACATGATGTTCAATGGGTCTACCCATTTCCCGCCGGGGGAACTGGTCAAGTACTTCCAGAGTATCGGAATGCAGTTCGGGGCCGATGCCAACGCATCGACGGGATTTACCGAAACCATCTACGATATCGTATTGCCCGATGGCTCCGAAGAAAGCATTGAAGATGCACTGACGGTTCTAAGGGACTACGCCGAGGGGGCGCTTTTGCTTGAGTCGGAGATCGACCGGGAGCGCGGGGTCATTCTTGCCGAAAAGCAGACGAGGGATTCCGCCTCCTGGCGAACCTATGTGGAGACGCTCAATTTCCAGATGGCCGGCACGTTGCTTCCGAGCCGGCTGCCCATTGGGGATGCCGCGGTCATCCAGGACTCCAACCGAGACCGGTTTGTGGATTTCTACAACACCTGGTACCGGCCCGAGCGAATGATTCTTGTTGTGGTGGGAGATGTCGATCTGTCGATGCTCGAAGGACTGATCAAAGAAAAGCTCGGGGGGATGGAAAGTAGAGGACCTGAGCGACCCAATCCCGCGATAGGGTGGCCCGACCATGATGCCGTGAGGGTTTTCCATCACCGGGAGGAAGCGCTCGGGAATACCACGGTGTCCATCGAAACGCTGACCGGTATCGATCCGGTTCCCGATTCCGCAGCCCATCAGCAGCGGGTATTAGAGGAACAGGTGGCCAACCGGATGCTTCAAAACCGGTTGGATCGGCTTGTTGCAGAGCCCGGGAGCCCGATGACATCGGCATCGGTTGGTTCGGGGACGTTCATGCAGTTGTTCCAGTACTCGGGTATCGAAGCCGATAGTGAGCCGGACAACTGGGCCCGTGCCCTTGAGGCGATCGAGCAGGTACTTCGGCAAGCCGTCAATCACGGTTTTCAGCCCGGGGAACTGGCACGGGTCCGAAAAGAGTATCAGGCCGAGTTGGATCAGGCTGTCATTGAAGCGCCTACCCGTGAGTCCAGGCGTCTGGCCAGAGGCATCATCGGATCTCTAAGGCGCCAGACGGTGTTTCGGTCCCCGGCACAGGAACAGGCGTTTTTTACCCCAAGGCTCCAGGCCCTGACCGTCGAGCAGGTTCATCAGCGGTTGCGAACCGTTTGGTCTCCCGATCACCGGATGGTGATCGCCACCGGCAATTTGGAGGTCCCCGATGGCGACACATCCCCGGAGCAACAAATTATGGCTGTGTACGATAACAGCCGAGTAACGGCGGTTCTTCCCCCCGATGCGCTGCCTGAAGTGGCTTTTCCCTATCTGCCCGACCCCCAAGGGACCGGAAGCGTCGCCGCTACTGTTATCGACGACGATCTGGGTATCGAGCGTTTGGCGTTTGCCAACGGACTCCACCTTTTGTTAAAGCCGACGACCTTTTCCAAAGGAGAAATCCAGTTTGCCCTGTCCCTCGGTGACGGCCGGGCGTCGGAGCCCGGCGCGTTGCCGGGGATTGCGGACCTCTCTGCATCGGTTTTGAATGAAAGCGGGTTGGGCCGCCTGCGGGAAAGGGATCTGGAGCGCGCCCTCGCCGGCACCCAAACCCGGTTGGGATTTGGGGTCGGTGAAGACCATTTTTATTTCAGGGGCCGCTCGGTCGCGGGTGAGGAGAAACTGCTTTGCCAGCTGCTCTACGCCCACTTGATCGATCCAGGGTTCAGGGAAGAGGCGCTGGCCATTTCCCTGGAGCGGTTGGGTCAGGATATCCAGACCATGGACCGATCGGTGGACGGTGCGATGTCCCTGTACGGTGATCGGTTCCTTGCCGGCGGGGACAGTCGTTTCGGACAGACGCACTACACCGTGGTCCGGCAGATCACTCTGGGCCATATCCAGACTTGGCTTGGTTCCATCCTCACCAGCGCTCCACTTGAACTCAGCGTCGTCGGTGATTTTGACGCCGGCGAGTTGAAACGCTGGGTCTCTCTCTACTTGGGGAGTCTTCCGACACGGGAAGCGGCATCGGCAACCGATCACCGGAAACCGATATTCCCTATGGGTCAGCGGCTCGAGGTCACGGTGGATTCCGATATCGACAAGGCCCTGTTCGTTGCCGCCTTCCCGACCGACGATGTTTGGGATATTCAGCGAACCCGCAGGCTCAGCGTGCTTGGAGACGTGGTTAGCGAGAGGGTCCGGGAGGTCATCCGGGAAAAATTGGGGGCCGCCTATTCCCCCTATGCTTACAACCGTCCGTCACGGGCCTATGCCGGTTATGGCAAATTCATGGTCGTTGTGCCGGTGGATCCCAAGAAACTCGACGTCGTGGATGACGCCATCTCTCGGATCGCCGATCAACTGGCCCGGGAGGGGGTCGACCGCGAGGCGTTCGATCGGGCGGTTGAACCGACCCTCACCAGCATCAAGGACATGCTGCAACAAAACCGTTACTGGTTGTATACCGTCCTCCAGGGAGCCTCGCGGCATCCAGAACAGCTGGAGTGGAGCCGCACGATTCAAAGCGACTACGCCGCCATTACACCGAAGGAGCTATCCGCCTTGGCGGCCGCCTACTTATCTCCCGAGCGAAAGGCCGCTATCGTGGCACTTCCCGGTCGGCAGGGCCATCCTGCAAATGGGAGCCAGAGTGTTCCGACAGGGTGAATCACGGTTGCCAGTCTACCGGACATTTGCTATGGAACCCTGATATTTTTCTGATTGAAAGGATTCGGGATGGCCCATCATAAAGACCCTTCCGGCATATGGGCGCCGGTATGGGAGTTTCTTGCCTCTGTCCGTTTGTCGGTCATTCTGCTGTTGTTGCTGGCCGGGACGTCGGTGATCGGCACTCTGATCCCGCAAAATGCCAGTCCAATGGCCTATCTCCAAGCCTATGGAGAGTTTTTATACCGCCTGTTTTCGGTCTTTGATTTTTTCGACATGTACCACTCCTGGTGGTTTCGGCTGCTGATCATGCTGCTGGTAGTGAACATCGTGATCTGCTCCATCGACCGTCTGGGGGCGGTGGGAAAGATCGTCTTCAATCGGAACCCGACATTTAAGCGTTCCCGATTCCTGAAGACTAAGGCCCAGGAAACCTTTTCGTCCCCCCTTCCTCCTGAGACCTTGAAAGACCGCTATCACCCCCTGCTGCACAAGGCGTTCAGCCGGGTCGTGTCGGAGAGTGACGACGGCGGTTTCAGCCTGTTTGCCGAGAAGGGGCGGTGGACCCGGCTCGGTGTCTATGTGGTGCACCTCAGCGTGGTTGTCCTAATGATCGGATCCCTCGTGGGCTCGATATTCGGGTTCGACGGGTTCGTCACGATTGCTGAACAAACCCAAACCCGCCGCATTGAACTCCGGAACACCGGCGCCCCCCTCGATCTTGATTTCGAAATCCGCTGCGACGATTTCAGCGTCAGCTTTTATGATACCGGCGCCCCCGAAGAATTCAAATCGACCCTGACCATCGTCGAGAACGGTCAGCCGGTGTTGACGAAGGACATCATCGTCAACGATCCCCTTGTGTACAAGGGGGTGAGAATTTTTCAATCGAGTTATGGGCAACTGCCGCCGGACCCCCAGGTGGACACCGAGACATTGCCCGAATCACTGACCTTTCGGGTCACCGCCCGTGAATCTGGAGAGACCGTAGAAGTGGATATCAAGCGGGGAGAGTCGGTCAGCCTGCCGAACCGTCTGGGAGAACTCGCCTATGTGGCCTACGAGCCCTCCTTCGTCTTTGGTGACAAGGACCTGGGGGCCACCGTATCGGTCGAGCTCAAACGGCCGGGGCAGGAGGCCGCTGTGGTGAAGCTCCCGCTCAAATTTTCAAATTTTGATCGAATGCGGGGCGGCGATGTCTTTCTGTCGGTCGCCGGCCAGAAAACGGAGTCCTTCAAGCCGGGCGAACCTCAGGAAACCCGATACTACACCGGGCTTCAGGTCAATCGGGATCCGGGCGTTCCATTGGTGTACGCCGGGTTCATTTTTATGATCGTCGGGTTTGTCATTACTTTTTTCATGTCTCACCAAACCCTTTGCATCGATATCCGGAAACGGGGAGACGGCTCCGAGGTGTCGGTTGCCGGCATTGCCAATCGAAACCGCCTGGGAATGGAATCCCGTACGAGACGCCTGGCCGAGGGATTGAAATCGATGCCCTAATCCCTGCCGGGCATGTGGACCGCTGTCAGGGTCCGGACCGGGCAGCGGGTTTCGAAGGATAAACCAAAAAGAGGTTGCGTTATGAGCAGTTCGTCCATTCTTTCCATCGTTACCTTTATGTATGGCCTGGGGGCCGTCATATACATCGCTGCCTGGATTTTCAAAAAGCCCGATGCCGGCCGAACGGCCTCGTGGGTGACGCTTGCCGCGGTGGCAGGAAACGCCACCGGCATTCTTCTCAGATGGGTGGAGTCCTATCAGCTTGGCTACGGCCATGCGCCTCTATCCAACCTTTATGAATCTCTCGTATTTTTTGCCTTATCCATCGGCATCCTCTATCTGGTGATCGAACGGAAGTTTCAAAACCGGGTGCTGGGGGCCTTTACCACCCCCCTGGCCTGTCTGGCGATGGCCTATGCATCCCTGTCTCCCAATATCAGCGACCGCATCCAGCCCCTCATTCCCGCCCTTAAGAGCAACTGGCTCATTGCCCACGTGGTCACGTGCTTCATCGGCTATGCAGCCTTTGCCGTCGCCTTCGGGGTGAGCATCATGTTTCTCGTCGTGGAAAGACGTTCCGTGGGGGCCACTGCCGGGGGCGGGGTGATCGACAGACTGCCGTCCAACGCCCTGCTCGATGAACTCAACCACCAACTGATCATGTTCGGCTTTCTTTTCCTGTCCGTGGGGATCATCACCGGATCCGTATGGGCCAACTCCGCATGGGGTAGGTACTGGGGGTGGGACCCCAAGGAAACGTGGTCTCTCATCACCTGGTTCATTTATGCCACCGTTCTTCATCTGAGGTTCATGCGTGGGTGGCAGGGGCGATGGATCGCGATTTTTTCCATCCTCGGTTTTCTGGCGGTATTGTTCACCTATTTCGGGGTTAATCTGCTGCCGGGGCTTCACAGCTACGGCGCCGCAAAATGATTTTGACTTGACAACCTAACAGGCTCAAGGTAAACGATTTCCTCTGAATCTCGAGGCAATCCGGTAGGTGGCGCCGCCCCCATTGGGAATGCGCTGAAGGCTTGCCAGCGTTAACATAGGGAGTGCGTATTCGTTTAGCAATCGTGTCGCTTGCAGTGAAATCATCAATCGACGGCTGGTTGAAAGATCCCGATTCGGCGGATAGGGAAGAGGGACCGCCCTCTGTCGCGTTTGTTCGCCCGAAAGCGGGGTTTTTTCATTCAGCTCGAGAAGGCTGACGGAGTTTCCATGAGTCACACCGATCTAAAGGCAAACAATATGTCAGGGCATGGGGATTCAGGAGCAGAGGATAATGGGGCCGGCGGCTCGATTATCCTTTTTTTTATTATCGGCCTGGCAGCCAGTCTTGTGGTGGGGTGGGTCCTATTCCCCAAGCTGCTCTATTCCCAGAAAAACCAACCCATCGATTTCAGTCATAAGGTGCACAATGAACTGGTGGATAACGGATGCGAAAGCTGTCATTACTTCAGGGAAGACGGCAGCTTTTCCGGTGCCCCCAAGCTTGCCCAGTGCATCGAGTGCCATGAGGATGTGAACTCGGGTACCGAAAATGAAATCCGGTTTGTGGAGGACTATGTCCAAAAAGGGCGTGAAGTGCCCTGGCTGGTATACTCCGAACAGCCCCCGTGTGTCTATTTTTCCCACATTGCCCATGTCAAGATGGGAAACATGGATTGTGCAACCTGTCATGGCGGCATCGGCGAATCCGACACTCTGCCGATTTATAAACAGAATCGGATTTCTCTTTACAGTATTGATATTTGGGGCAGAAATATTGCCGGTATCAAAAAGAACACATACGATCGCATGAAGATGAACGACTGCGCCGAATGCCATGTGAAAGAGGGCGTTCGTCAGGCCAGCGTGCAGACGGGCAAGGGCGGGTGCTTTGTCTGTCACCACTAGTCGAGAGGGACGCCGGCCCTGCGGGCCATAGGGAATCAAGGGGACATGATATGAAGATAGACAGAAGATGTTTTTTATCACTCGGCGCCGGCGCTACCGCCGGAATCGTTCTGTCGCCGCTGCCGTGGAAGATAACGGACGATCTGTCCATCTGGACCCAGATGTGGCCGTGGGTCCCGATTACGAAAAACGGTGAGATCACCCATGTGAATACGGTGAGCACCCTCTGCCAGGAGGGATGTGGGATCACGGTCCGGAAGGTGGAAGATCGGGCGGTGAAGATCGAGGGGCGGGCGGATTACCCCGGAAGCAACGGCGGGGTGTGCATCCTCTGTGAATCCGGCCTGCAGCTGCTCTACGGGCCCACCCGAATCGAGGCTCCCATGAAGCGCATCGGCAACCGAGGCGACGGGGAATGGCAGACGATTTCCTGGACCGAGGCCCTGGCCGAGGTCGCCGACAAGCTGAACGCGGTTAAGGCATCGGATGCGCCCGAATCATTGGCCTGTATTTCGGGGTCGGGGCAGGGGACGGTGGCGGCCCTTTTCAAACGGCTGTTGACGGTTTGCGGATCCCCCAATTTTTTCCGTCCGCCCTCGATGGAAGACGGTTACCGGGCGGCATTCCGCTTGATGTTCGGGGAGGATTTTCTGCCCGGCTTCGATGTGGAGAACACCGACCACGTGCTGAGTTTTGGAAGCGGCATCATCGACGGTTGGGGATCGACCAGCCGTATGTTTCGGGCCAACAGCATTTGGAAGGAGAAAAACATCAAGGTCGTTCAGGTGGACCCCCGGCTATCCAATTCGGCTGCCAAGGCCGATCAATGGGTGCCCATCCAACCCGGGGCCGAGGGATCGCTGGCACTGGCCATTGCCCATGTGATCATCAAGGAATCCCTTTATGACTACAGTTTCATCAACAATTCGGTAACCGGGTTCGATGACTTCAGAAATCTCGTCATGGATCGCTATTCCCCCAGCCAGGTATCCGAAGACACGGGTATCGATGCCGCGACCATTACCGCCCTGGCCCAAGAATTTGCCCGGGCCAAGCGTCCCATGGCCATCGGGGGCCGAGGCCGTGGAGAGCTTGCGGGGAGTCTTGGGGAAGCGATGGCGGTTCTTGCCCTCAATGTGCTCGTGGGTAACATCAATCGGACCGGTGGTGTCTGGACCATGCCTCATTTGGACTACATCCAATGGCCCGAGCCCGAGCTGGATGCATCGGCCACGGCGGGGCTGTCTCGACCGCGTATCGATCAGGCCGGCCCTCTTGCCGACCAATTGCTCCATCGCCTGCCCCAGGCCATTGAAGCGGGGGCCGATATTCAGGCGCTTCTCGTTTACGGCGCCAATCCGCTCCATGGGGTTCCGGACGCGACGGCAATGAGGGAGGCGTTCGATCGGATTCCATTTATTGCCAGTGTCGCCACTCACCTCGATGAGACCACCGCCTACGCGGACATCGTGCTGCCTGCGCACTCCCATTTGGAGCGCTGGGAGGATGTTCCTGCGCCGTCGGCACTGGGCAAACCGGCGATCGGGCTTGCAAAACCGGTGGTGGACATCCAGTTCAACTCCCTTCACCCTGGGGAGGTGGTTCTCAAGATTGCCGATGCCATGGGGGATGATGTGGCGGGTGGATTCCCCTGGCCAACTTACGAGACGTGCCTTAAAGAGACACTGGGCAGCCGGTGGGCGACACTGGAGCGCAAAGGGGTGTGGGTGGATGAGGGGTTTTCCCCCATGCCATCTGCCGTCGCCATGTTGGGGGGCGGGAACCCGATTGATCTTTCCGGGGGCAACCCCGGGCTCCAAGCGCTGATGGCGCCCGTCGTGCCCGAGGGAGACGTCAACGCGTTTCCTTTGCTTCTGATCCCCTATGACACCATCCGGTTGGCCCCCAACATGGGTACTCCGCCTTTCATGGTAAAGACGGTCCCCGACACCGTCATCAAGGGTCTAGCCGGGGTGGTGGAGATCAACCCGGAGACGGCCAAGACCGTCGGCGTCCGCGAAGGGGAAGCGGTCACCCTCACTACCCCCAAGGGATCGGCTTCCGTTCGCGTCCATCTGTTCGACGGCATCCTTCCCGGTGTGGTGGCCATGCCACGGGGCTTGGGGCATACGGCTTTCGATGCCTATTTGTCCAATAAAGGGGTCAATGTCAATCAGTTGATTGGGCCGGTCGAGGATCCGATCACCGGCCTTGACGCCGCCTGGGGTATTCGTGCTTCACTGAGCAGAGCCTAATTTACATACCACGAGGTCATTGATGAAAACTGTTGGCGAACACGGCAAAGTGCACAAATTTGGAATGGTCATCGACCTGGACAAGTGTACGGGTTGCGGGTCGTGTATGGTGGCCTGCATGCAAGAAAACAACGTCCCATTTAAAGAGGACGAGTCCAACAAGCTGGACAGCATTTCCTGGATGCAGGTTTACCAACTGAGCAATGGAAAGCCCTTCCCCGATACTGAAATCTGCTTTCTTCCGAGGCCCTGTCAGCATTGCGCCGGACAGCATGAAGGCCACTCCCCCTGTGTCTCGGTCTGCCCGGCAACGGCGACAGACTATGACAATGAGACCGGCATCGTCAGCCAGATTTACACCCGGTGTTTCGGCTGCCGGTATTGCATGGGGGCCTGCCCCTACCATGCCAGACACTTCAACTGGTGGGATCCGGTCTGGCCCAGCGGGTTGGAGAAGTCCCTAAACCCGGATGTTTCCAACCGGATGCGGGGAATCGTCGAAAAGTGCAGCTTTTGCTTTCACCGCTACCAGCGAGCCATGGAACGGGCCCATGCCGACGGCCGCCGGACGATCGAAGAGGATGCATACCAGACATCCTGTACCCAGGCCTGCCCGGCCGGGGCCATCACCTTCGGAGATCTCAACAACACGACACACCAGGTATACCAACTGGCCAAACCGGACCCTGTCACCGGTCGTCCCCACAATCCCAACGCCTTTCGACTGCTGGAGGAACTGGGAACCAACACCAAGGTCTACTACAGTTCCTCCCGGGAATGGGTTCGGAAGGCCGGCCACAAGCCGGACTTGCTCAAAGAGCACGGCTCCGGCCATTGATCGTTGAGCCAATAAGCATCTGCTCGCCAACGGAACCACCAACCGTCTTAGGAGCATAGGTTAAATGGATTCTGCATTGATACCCAACGGTGTGAAACGGTGCCCGACATGGCAGTTCGCCCTATCGACCATTCCCGTCATCGGGGTGCTGCTCTGGGGCATTTATGCCATGCTGCTTTGCTGGTTCAAAGGACTGAATCAGACCAATATGAACGATTATTATGGATTTGCCCTCTGGATTTGGGCGGATCTGGCCGTCATCGCATTGGGTGGCGGTGCGTTTTTTACCGGTTTGCTCAAATACGTCCTCGGCAAGGACGATCTCAAGTACATCATCAACTACGCGGTGCTGATCGGATTCATCTGTTACAGTTCCGCATTGCTCATCCTTGCCATCGACATCGGCCAACCCCTTCGGGGCTGGTTCATTTTCTGGCACGCCAATGTCCATTCCATGCTGACCGAGGTGGCGTTCTGTTTGTCCGCCTATTTTGCGGTGTTGACCATCGAGTACCTTCCTTTGATCCTGGAAAACCGCCAGGTCGACAAGGTTCCGTTCTTTCACAACCTGAGCCACACAATGCACGAATATATGGCGGTTTTTGCGGCCACCGGCGCATTTCTTAGCTTCTTCCACCAGGGGTCCCTGGGCGGTGTTGCCGGCGTGCTGTTCGGTCGCCCCTTCGCCTTTCGCGAACACCTGTTCATCTGGCCCTGGACTTTTTTTCTCTTCACCTGGTCCGCTGCCGCCTACGGCCCATGTTTCACGTTGCTGGTCACCCGGATCACCGAGAAGATTACCGGTAAAAAGCTGGTCAAGGATTTCGTGATTCAATTGCTGGCCAAGATCGCTGGCTGGATGATGCTCTCCTATATCATCGCCAAGATCGCCGATACCCTCTACTGGATGGTCGTCACGGCCCCATCCCTTGGTTTTGAGTGGACTTTTTTCTATTCCGGCAACCCGGTCTACAACAAGCTCTGGCTGGTCATGGAACTGGTGGTGGGCGGTGTTGTTCCCGCAGTCATGCTGGTGATCCCGAAGATTCGTCAGAACCGGCTGCTTCTCACCGTGGCGATTACCTTAGGGGTGATCGGGGTCTGCATCAACCGTTGGGTCATGGTGCTGCAGGTCATGGCGGTTCCGGTCATGTCTTTCGACACATGGGCCATGTATAGCCCGAGCTGGCAGGAAATCGCCACGACCATTCTGCCCGTGGCCTATGGCGTTCTCTTGATCATGGTATCTTACCGCTATCTGCCGATCTTTCCCCAGGAGGCTGAGCTGAATCCGTTGGAGCCGGTGGAGGCGATACCCCCTCAGGAACCGATCGAGGCATCACAAGAGGACGTAGGCCCCCAACCAGCGCCCGCCGGCGCCTAAGCTGTGAAGGAGGGAAGATGTTTCCATTTAATTTCGAGTGGATTTGGGATATGTCCCACCTTGTGTTCATGGGAGGGCTTTGGTATGCGTTGGGGATTATCGGTGCCGGCATGACCTATTGCATCTTGAAGGCGGCACTGGATACGAGCAAGGGAAAGGGCGGGCATCACGATCACCACTGAGGATCGGAATCCTTCAGTTCGAAAGCGCCTGTGCCCAGGGGACAGGCGTTTTTTTATTTGCCACAGCAGGCAGGGGGTGAGATTCTGAACCGTTCCACGGTATTCTTGACGTGATCCCTGGGAGGGACGTGCCATGAGTGTTGGGTCGATTGAAACCGATTTCGGAAGCTTTTTAGACCCATGCCCACTCCCGGCTCATCTGAACGGCTGGCAACGAACAGGGGTCCAACATGGATAAAATTCTGATTGAGGGAGGGCGGTCGCTCCGGGGGGAGATCTGCATCAGCGGGGCTAAAAACGCTGCGTTGCCGATGCTCACCGCCTCGTTGCTTTGCGACGGCTGGAACGTTTTCGACAACGTTCCCGCCTTGAGGGACATTCAGAGCGTCAAGCTTCTCTTGGAAAGCCTCGGCGTCAAGGTGGAAACAGAAGAGAGGGGGCGAGTTCGAGTCAACGCCAGCGGACTGTCTAAATTTGAGGCGCCCTATGACTTGGTGCGGAAAATGCGGGCCTCTATCCTGGTGTTGGGGCCTCTGGTGGCCCGAATGGGAAAAGCTCGGGTGTCCCTGCCAGGGGGGTGTGCGATCGGGGCACGCCCCATCAATCTCCACTTGAAGGCTCTCGAACGGATGGGGGCCAGCATCCGCATCGAGCACGGTTATGTCGAAGCCACCGCCCCCCGGCTCAAGGGTGCCGACATCACCTTTGATGTCGAAACCGTCACCGGTACCGAGAACATCATGATGGCGGCCGTTCTCGCCGAGGGCGAGACGGTTCTGCGCAACTCCGCCAAGGAGCCCGAGGTGGTATCACTGGCGGACATGCTCAAACGGATGGGGGCCGATATCGACGGAGCCGGGTCTCCCGTGATTACCATCCGCGGTGGGAAAGCACTCACATCGGCGGAGCACAGGGTCATACCGGACCGAATCGAGACCGGAACCTTCATGGTGGCTGCCGTTATGAACTGCGGGGATGTGCGACTCAAATGCTGCGAACCGGGTCATATGAGGGCCGTTATTGATAAGCTGATGGAAGTCGGGGCCAGAATTGAGTTGGGTGCCGATACCATTCACATCACCTGCAGCCCACACATCTCAAGTGCGGATATCAAGACCCAGACCTATCCCGGGTTCCCTACCGATATGCAGGCCCAGTTTATGGCGCTTATGACCGTGGCCTCGGGGCAAAGCATTATCTCCGAGACCATTTTTGAAAACCGTCTCATTCACGTCAGCGAGCTTCAGCGCATGGGAGCCGATATTACCGTGACCGGTGACACCGCCGTGGTCCGAGGCGTCCCGAAACTGTCCGCTGCTCCGGTCATGGCCACGGATCTCAGGGCCAGCGCCTCACTGATCCTGGCTGGGCTCGTGGCTGAAGGGACCACCGAAGTCAATCGCGTCTATCATCTGGACCGGGGCTATGAGGCCATCGAGAAAAAATTCCAGAGCCTTGGCGCCGCCATCCGGCGGGAGACATCGTAATCGATTCTTGGCGGGGACGCTCGTGACCCCACTTCTTCTGGAGCCTTATCGACCGGATCACGAATCGCGAGTGATCCGCCGATAGACAACACAGGACGCTGACCCTGGATTCGTTGAATCCGATAGCGATCCATTCACCTTTTCTACCTGCCGCGGTCAAAGCGGCCCAATCGGTAGGGACGATGACGTGGGATATGAAAGGCGCTTACCACCGGGTTCCCGTTCCTCTGGCCGTCGTCACGGCCGGCGGAATGGCCGCTGCCCGCTATTTCCCGAGTCTTGACTCCGGGGCGTGGTGGCTCCTCGGTGTTTCCTTGGCGGTTTTTCTTGGAATTGTCATAGCGCACCGCCGACCGATGCTGTCCCCTCTCTGTGTCTTTTTTACCCTGGGCTACCTCCTGGCTTATCCATCGACTCGAACCGACATCCCTCCGGATCACATCCTCCGTTTCTGCTCACCAACACCCATCGCCCTGTCGGGCTCCATCGAGACGGTGGCGGTTTTGCCCGGCAATCGGACCCGTATGACCCTGCGCCGGGTTCGCCTGATCTCACGAGACGGGGTTGAAAAACCGGTTCGCGGCGGCGTCAGTGTCGTCGCCTACGGGGATCGCCCGGCCCTGGGACCCGGGGATCGTATTCGATTGATGTCGTCCCTGAAGCCGTTTCATAATTTTACCAATCCCGGGGGGTTTGATTACCGCCGGTATCAGGCCATACGGGGGGTGTTCGTCTCGGCGGCCCTCAATGCCGACAGGATCACCCTCGTTGATCCCGCACCGCAAAATGCCTGGGGATCGGGGATCCGGCGCTACCGGCAGCAAGTGATCCGTCAGATCAACACAGCGGTGTCTCCGGAGGCGGCTTCCGTGCTGCGTGCGCTTCTCGTGGGTGATCGATCGGGGATTTCCCCGGAGTTGAGGGCAGCGTTCAATCGGTCCGGTGTCGGGCACTTGCTGGCTATCTCCGGTTTGCACATCGGAACGGTTGCGGCGTCGGGATTTGCGATACTGACCATTCTTTTCAAACGAATCCCATGGATGTTGAATCGGGCTGTGGTTTACAGAGCCGCAGCGCTGGGTGCGTTGTTTCCGGTTGTCGGTTATGGCTTGTTGGCCGGTGCCTCCCCGTCGACCCAGAGGGCTGTCATCATGGTCACCTTGCTGATGATCGCCCTCTGGGTCGACCGAAAAGGGGATCTTCTCACCTTCATCGCCGCCGCCGCTTTGGGGATAATGGTTGCCGACCCACCGGCGGTCTTCTCCCTTTCTTTTCAGCTGTCATTCGGTGCCGTGATTTCCATCGCCCTGGGCCTTCGCAGATGGCGGATCCACCATCCCGAGAAACGAAAGACGATCGGGCGGATAGCGGCCAATACGGGTCAGTTTGTCCTGGTGTCGTTCCTGGCCATCGCCGGAACCCTTCCACTGGTTATGGGGGCCTTCAATGAGGTGTCCCTCATCGGCCCATTGGTCAATTGTATCGCAGTTCCCATCGTTGGCTTTGCCATCCTGCCGCTCGGACTGATTCTCACGGCGATCGGTGCCATCGCTCCAGGGATTTCAATACCGGGGTTTGCCATTTGCGGGCACGGGGTCGATGGACTGATTGGCATTCTGGAATGGGCGTCCAACTTATCCTTCTCAGCCGTTCTGGCACCGGTTCCGACCCCACTGGAGACGGGTCTCTATTACGGATTGCTGGGCCTTGTGTTTTTCTCAAAAACCTTGCCCCGGTTTCGGGTAATGGCTGTCGGATGGGCGTTGCTGGCCCTGTCGGATGCGGCCTATTGGGGACATGAACGGTTTTGGCATCGGGACTTGCGCATCACGGCTATCGATGTCGGACAGGGATCATCAAGTCTAATCGAGTTTCCGGGCGGCCGGGTCATGCTCGTCGACGGTGGCGGATTCAGTTCTAACCAATTGTTCGATTTCGGGGATAGAGTATTGGCGCCTGTGTTGAGAAGAAAGAAGATTCTTACGGTGAATACCGTGGTGCTGTCCCACCCCAACGCCGATCACCTGAACGGCCTGTATTGGATTTTGGACCGGTTTCGGGTAGACCGTTTATGGACCAACGGTGAGAGAGCGGATACTCTGAGTTACAAGCGGTTTCTTCGTTGCGTCATCGACCGTGGCATTCCTGTTGAAACGGTTCATCGCCAGTATCCCCGGGCGGTTATCGACACCGCCGAAGTGAGGATCCTTCATCCCCCGGCTGATGCCATCGCCCAAGAAGAGACCCCAGACGGAAAAACCATTGATGACCATTCCATCATTTTGAAGATTCAATTCAAAGGGGTTTCGGTTCTGCTGCCGGGGGATATCCGGGAGAGCGCGGAAAGACAACTGGTAGCCGATTTGGATCTGAATTCTCTTAAAAGCGACATT
This sequence comes from uncultured Desulfobacteraceae bacterium, assembly GCA_942491115.1. GTDB lineage: Bacteria > Desulfobacterota > Desulfobacteria > Desulfobacterales > UBA5852 > CALNZV01. The sequence goes on along the minus strand of CALNZV010000007.1, from coordinate 623,498 downwards.
CTGATGGTACCCCACCACGGCAGCCGGTTTTCCAGTTCCATGGCTTTTATCCGCCGGGTTGCTCCCCGGGTTGCCATTATTTCGGCAGGGTGGCGGAATCGATTCGGTTTTCCACATGCTGATGTCCTCGATCGCTACCACCGGGCAGGTAGTCGTCTTTTTCGAACCGATCGAGATGGGGCCGTCGGTATCCGTATTGAAGACAGCAGGGTTTGGGTTCACTCCGAGGGCTCGAATCGGTTCTACATGTGGCGGAAGGGTGCCGTCTCCAAGGGACCGATTGACCGACCGAGGCTGTTGTGAGCGTGTCCTCCGCCCCAATCAAAGGCAAGCTGGATCGACTCTACCGACGATTCCACTATCGGCGTTATGTCCACCCAGATCCTCTGGTTTTTTTATACCGATACCCCAACACCGAAGACAGGGAACTCGTCGGTTTAATCGCGGCTTCTCTGGCATACGGGCGAGTGGCTCAGATTCTAAAGAGCATCCAAACGGTGGTCGCTGTTTTGGGCCCTTCCCCCTGCAGGAATCTCCTTTCCACTCCCACCTCTCTATTTAAAAGGCGTCTTGATGGATTTGTTCATCGGTTTGCCACTGATAGCCACATGGTCGGATTGCTATCGGGGATCCGGGGTATCCTGAGACAGTATGGCAGCCTGAAGAACGGATTCCTCGACGGTTGGAATGACGACGAACCGACCATTCAGCCGGCGCTTTGCGCCTTTGTTGATCGGCTCAAATCTGCTGGTGCCGACAAGGCAGGCCATTTGCTATCGGATCCCAGAAAAGGAAGTGCATCGAAACGCCTGCATCTCTTTCTTCGTTGGATGGTGCGTCAGGACCGCATCGATCCCGGAGGATGGTGCCAGGTGCCGGCAAGCAAACTGCTTATTCCCTTGGACGTTCATATGCATCGGGTCAGTGTAGGGCTTGGGTTGACCCAGCGCCGGCAGGCTGATTTAACAACCGTGATGGAGGTGACCGCCGGTTTCCGGGCGATGGTACCCAAAGACCCGGTCCGCTACGATTTCGTGCTGTCCCGATTGGGCATTCGAGAGGACATGAGCATGGAGGCATTTCTGGCTGACAGTGATCGCCATGATCGTTCCGGAGACCGGCGGGGCTGAGACCGGCGTTCATCCGAATCCGATGGGTCCGGTATCGCTTCCCCCGCGATCCGCGATGGATTGGCTCTCATGGCCAGGTGATCGGTGATCGGCCGTCCTTCGCCTTTAGGTCCCTCCGATCTTCTTCCGGATCTGCGATCATCACAGGGAGTGGTTCTGCTGGTTTTTGCACGGATGCCCCATCGGCGCCCTTGATCTATCTGTTGGGATTCGGTAGAGACGTCTTGATGCGGGCGGTATTCCCTGGTTGAATAGGGGTCCTTTCATTATCGAGAGTGGTTTTCAAACATGCTCAGGAGTGGATGGCCATGAACAAGTTTACCCTGGCGGGTCTGGTGGCATGGGTTGTCGGTGGAGTGATCGTCGGTTTTCAGGCTATCGCCAATCTAATGCACGAAGACACCGGTGTGAAGGCTGACTGGAAGAACATCGATCTGATTGATCTCATCGGAGAGCCAAATCTACAGTGGGCCATGGAGTGGGATTGGCTTGTCTATGTTCTGGACCAACCCTTGTATATTGTCCTCTTTGCTATTGGCCTTCTTCTGATTGTCATGGGAATGGTCTTTTGGCGAAATTAGCGCTTGCCGGTAGGAAGCCCTCGAACCGACTCGACATCTCGATAGACCGTTTTGTGCCGATCAAGCAGGGCTACCGAGATGAATGGGGGGCAGCCGGCCCCAGGAAGGGCCCGCCAAACAGAACTGGTGCGAAAGGGCCGTCTGCCTAAAAAAGAGAAACGGCGCCGTGTTGGTTTCAACCGACGCCGTTTTCATGAGTGGAGGTGGGGCTGCCGCCGGTGCCGTCTATTTTTCTACATACAATTCCTGGCCTGGATAAATCTTCGTTCTGGCAGACAGCCGGTTGATGCTTAAAAACCGCTGCAAAGGCATATTGTGAAATTTCGCTATGGTAAAGGGGCTGTCACCCGTTTTGACGGTATAGGTGCGCAGTCCGGTTCCGATCGGCGAACTGGACGCGGTGCTCTGTGAGCCGGGAATCAATAACCGCTGACCGATGTGAAGCCTGGTATCTTGAAGATTGTTTATTTTTTGGATGGCTCCGGTGGTGGTCCCATAGCGTTTGGCGATCCCCCAGAGATTATCACCGTTGCGAACCACATGGATGGAGGATTTTCCTCTTCGTTGCGGTGTCGATTTGGCATAGGTGGTTGATGGGGCATAGCGGGTTGGTATTTTTAGTTTCCTACCGGCAACGATGTAGTGAGAGCGTTTCAGGTTGTTCGCTCTCATAATTTTGCTGACGGAGGTTCGATACTTCCTGGCGATGGTGGAGAGGGTTTCTCCGCTGCGAACCCGGTGAACGACATAGGCGGGCTGAGGCAATGAAGACACCGGAATCTGATCGATATTGGTCAATAGCAGATCAGAGGTATTGGGTGGTATTTTAAGGGCATATTCGCCCTCCGGCAGTATTTTATAGCGAAGCTCCGGGTTCAATTCTTTCAAGGTGTCTTCCGACACGCCTATCGCTTTAGCAGCATTTTTCAAATGAAACTGCTTGGTTACCGAAACCACTTCGAATGCCATCGGTGGATCGACATCGGCGACGTCGATGCCATATTTCTCAGGATTGTTGAGGATGTAGAGGGTGGCCAGAAATCGGGGTACATAGCGGGCGGTTTCCCTCGGCAGCCGTTCGTAGAGATCCCAGAAATTATCCAGATAATTGACGTTTTGGGTGCGGATCACTCTGAGAACACGGCCCTCCCCACAGTTATAGGCCGCCAGCACCGTTGTCCAGTCACCGAAAATCTGGTGGAGTTCCTTCAGGTAAGCGATGGCTGCTTCGGTCGATTTTTCCGGATCCATGCGCTCATCGATGAAGCGATCCCTCTTCAGCCCAAATTTATAGCCGGTCGAAGGAATAAACTGCCATAGCCCGAGGGCTCTGGCCTTAGACAGCGCATTCACCTTGTAGCCGCTTTCGATGAGGGGAAGCCAGGACAGCTCCTCCGGAAGTCCCGCTTCCTTCAGGGCTTTGAGGATTTCCGGCCGATAGCGTCCCGACCGTTTCAGGGCGGACCTGAAAAAGTTCTTTTCGCCTCCGGCCGCGAAACGTCGGATTTCCGCTTCCACATGCCGGTTCATGGTCATGGGAATGGCGTTGTGGTTGCCATGAACGACGATGTTTCTCGACGCATAGATTTCAAGAATCCGCCTCGAAATCATGAAACGCAGATCTTCCTTTTGCTGGACCAGTTTAAAATCGTCCTTGGGATCGACGTCCAAGATCATTGAATAGGCCTGATCCAGAGACTCGACAGCCCGCTCGAGTTCGCCTTTTTGCCAAAAATCCTGCGCAACGCGACAATATTCCAGGGCGTCGTCGAGGACCTCTTGCTCAGGTTTCCCAACGCTGTCGCCTGCTGACATACGGTGACCTGGCGGTTGAATTGACGATGGCTTGGATAAGGAACCTGTTGACGGGACGTCGGTCTCATAAATATTCTCATCCAATTCCGTGAGGGCCGGGGGCATTGACTCTGAAGAAATGTCGGCTGAAGAACCGGACGCTGATGGATCAGAGGACGGAGACGGTTGGAAATGGCTACATGCCGTTAGCAATAGAAAGCTGAAAGCGACGCAGATGATTGAGCGCAAATCGATCATTTCCCTTCATGCAAAGAATTAGCCAGGGGTAGAGTTTCCCTGTGAGAGCCACCCTGCAGAGGTCTTTATACTCTGCAGGGCCTTGATGTCAATAAGTTAACGGTATTTCCAACGGCTTCAGAGTCAGCAGAAAGAGTCACTGGGCACCAGGTTTACTATCGGCCAATCATTCCTGGTGCTTTAGATATTGGGACCGGAACAAGAGGAGGTCGATATCGTTTGAACGGTTTCTCAGTGGATTCGCGTGTAGACGATCCTTATGGACCGGGTACATATTCGAAATGAAAATTGAAAAACATCAAATCAGATAGATAATAAAAGCATATAAAAGAAATTATAACAAATTTCCCTATATTGTTAGATAACCAAAAAATATGGACAATTGACATTTAATTTTTATATTTGCTAATTATCCGCTCAAAAGATAGAAAGCTTAGTTTGTTGTATTTGCGGTTTCTGTGAATCCGATCTGGGGATACATATGTTCCGAACGGATGCAGAAGGGCCAGCGTAGCTCAGTTGGTAGAGCTACTGATTTGTAATCAGTGGGTCGGGGGTTCGAATCCCTTCGCTGGCTCCATTGCGATCAAGACGGTGGGGTTCCCGAGTGGTCAAAGGGAACAGACTGTAAATCTGTCGGCGATGCCTTCGGAGGTTCAAATCCTCCCCCCACCACCAGCCTGATCAACGGCCGCTTGCAGGAGATGTCGACATCTTGCTTTTATCGACATCATTTGGACTGCAGGGCTGCCTGCACGATGCCCGAACCAGGATTCTGATTTCCTGACGGCACCGAAACCGCAGGAGGAAGGAACAGTGATCGGAGCGGATCAGCGGGAGTAGCTCAGTTGGTAGAGCTTCAGCCTTCCAAGCTGAATGTCGCGAGTTCGAGTCTCGTCTCCCGCTCCAAACGCTTTCCGATTCCGTCTTCCGTATCCTGAAATGGTGAAGGGACATCGATACGCCCACGTAGCTCAGACGGTAGAGCGCTTCCTTGGTAAGGAAGAGGTTCACCGGTTCGACTCCGGTCGTGGGCTCCAGCTTATCCTTAATCGGCGGCCGTGCGGCGAAAGCACTGGCCGGTTGTCTCGCTATGGTTCGAATCCATATGAATATCCACTCGATTTGCCAATTATTTCAATAGGGGAGGGTAGAGATGGCGAAGCAAAAGTTTGAGCGAACGAAGCCGCACGTAAACGTTGGAACGATTGGACACATTGACCACGGCAAGACGACCTTGACGGCCGCGATTACGAAGCACAACGGTTTGAAGGGGATGGCGGATTTCGTTCCGTTTGATCAGATTGACAAGGCCCCTGAGGAGCGCGAGCGGGGCATAACGATTGCGACGGCTCACGTGGAGTACGAGACGGTGAATCGTCATTACGCCCATGTGGACTGTCCGGGTCATGCGGACTACATCAAGAACATGATTACTGGCGCGGCCCAGATGGACGGAGCGATTTTGGTGGTAGCGGCGGACGACGGTCCGATGCCCCAGACCCGTGAGCACATATTGTTGGCTCGTCAGGTGGGGGTACCCCGGATCGTGGTGTTTTTGAACAAGTGCGACATGGTCGACGACGAAGAGTTGATCGAGCTGGTGGAGTTGGAGCTTCGGGAGCTGTTGAGCAAGTATGAGTTTCCTGGGGACGACACGCCGATCATCCGTGGCAGCGCGTTGAAAGCGCTTGAGAGCGACGATCCTGACAGTTCGGAGGCGAAGTGTGTTTTTGAATTGATGGATGCGATCGACAGTTTCATTCCGGAGCCGGAACGGGACATCGACAAGCCGTTTTTGATGCCGATCGAGGATGTGTTCAGCATATCGGGCCGTGGGACGGTAGTGACGGGTCGTGTGGAGCGAGGGATCATCAAGGTTGGCGAGAATGTGGAGATCGTGGGGATTCGTGAGACGACGAAGACGGTGTGCACGGGTGTGGAGATGTTCCGCAAGCTGTTGGACGAGGGGCGTGCGGGTGACAACATCGGCGTATTGCTTCGAGGAACGAAGCGCGACGAGGTAGAGCGTGGTCAGGTGGTAGCGAAGCCTGGGTCGATTACCCCTCACACGAAGTTCAAGGCTGAGGCGTACATATTGAGCAAGGAGGAGGGTGGTCGTCACACGCCGTTTTTCACGGGCTACCGTCCGCAGTTTTATTTTCGGACGACGGATGTGACGGGGATATTGAATTTGCCCGAGGGTGTCGAGATGGTGATGCCTGGAGACAACATAGCGATATCCGCAGAGTTGATTACGCCGATAGCGATGGAGAAGGAGCTTCGATTCGCCATTCGTGAGGGGGGTCGAACGGTCGGCGCCGGCGTTATCAGCGATATCATCGAATAACTTCGAAGGAGAGCGCCACAGTGAGAGTCATCGTTACCCTGTCTTGCACCGAGTGCAAGCAACGAAACTATACTACGACCAAAAACAAGCGAACGACACCAGACAAACTGGCGTTCAATAAATACTGCCGTTTTTGCAGAAAGCATACCCCTCATAGGGAAACCAAGTAGGGGGAGCATTTGCCAGTTTTTCTCGCTGCGAGGCAGGGGGAAGGGGGGAGCAGGCCAGTCGCTTTAACGGTAGAGGGACGGACCCTGGACCAGGACGTCTGGGGGGCGCCTCCTTCATCTGGCCTGCCACCGATAAGAATCAAGAAAGCCGAAGAGGGAAACTGTCGTCATTTGAGCTCTATTCAGGGCCTCCTTAAAGGATCAGCATGGCACGGTTAAAGCGTAAGAAAAGCCAGGATGAAAAGCGAAAAAAACGGCTAACCAAATCCAACGATTCGGGCGAAACCTCTCCGGACAGCGAGGGGGCGGTATCCGCTTCGTCCGCAATGGCATCGGCCGGCACTCCGAAGAAGAAAGCCCCTGGCATTCAGAGAAGAGATGTTGCAGAGGCTCGGGCCAAAAGTGCGTCGAAAGGTAAAGTCGGCCTTTGGATTCAGCAGGCCGGTCAATTTATTCGTGAAGCCAAGCTTGAATTGAAAAAAGTCGCTTGGCCGTCCAAAAAACAGACAGTTGGCTCCACGGTCGTGGTTCTAATTCTGGTGTGCGCGATTGCAGCCTTTCTGGGCCTTGCCGACATGGTGCTTGCGGGCATTGTTCGTTGGGTTCTCCAATAACCGAGGGAAACGGCCATGTCCAATAAATGGTATATCGTCCACGTCTATTCCGGGTTTGAGAACAAGGTCAAAAAGGCACTAGACGAACGCATTGCTTCATCTTCAAATCCAGATAAATTCGGTGAAGTGGTCGTTCCTACGGAAGAGGTGGTGGAATTGGTCAAGGGGAAGCGAAAGACGTCTTCCCGCAAGTTCTATCCCGGCTACATACTCGTCAACATGCTCCTTGACGACGAAACATGGCATATTGTGAACGATACCGCCAAGGTCACGGGTTTTCTGGGAGGGCGGGACAAACCGTCCCCCATATCCGATGAGGAGGCCGAGCAGATTCTGAATCGAATGGAGGCTGGAAAGACGAAGCCCCAGCCCAAATATTTCTTTGAAGCCGGCGATGAAATCAGGGTCATCGACGGACCGTTTACCAACTTCAACGGTGTGGTGGATGATGTCAATCCAGAAAAGGGGAAGATTCGCGTTTTGGTGAGCATTTTTGGTCGATCGACACCGGTTGAATTGGATTTCGTACAAGTAACCAAGCTATAATCAACGGGGGTGAGCGGATACAATGGCAAAGAAAGTAATGGCGTTGATCAAACTGCAGGTTGAAGCGGGTAAGGCAAATCCTTCGCCCCCTATCGGGCCTGCTCTGGGGCAGCACGGCGTGAATATCATGGATTTTTGCAAGGCTTTCAATGCCAAGACCGCCAACGACGCGGGCATGATAATTCCTGTTGTGATTACCGTTTATCAGGATCGCTCCTTTACCTTTATCACCAAAACGCCGCCGGCAGCCGTTCTGCTCAGAAAAGCCGCGAAGGTGGCGAAAGGGGCCGCCGATCCCAAGCGCGACCGCGTCGGGAAAGTGACTCGTGCTCAGGTAGAGGAGATTGCCAAGACCAAGATGCCAGATCTTAATGCCAACGATCTGGACTCGGCTTGCCGGATTATCGAGGGAACGGCTCGGAGCATGGGCATTGAGGTTGTTTCCTGAATAGAGAAGGAGTGAAATAGGGAAGATGCCGAAGCGGGGTAAGAAGTATAAAGATTCTAGAGAAAAGCTCATGACGGCGATACCGGAGAACATTTCCGAAGCCGTCCAGATGGTGATCGAGTCCTCCTACGCCAAATTTGATGAAACCGTCGATGTCGCCGTCAGGCTGGGAGTGGACCCCCGGCATGCCGACCAGATGATTCGTGGCTCTGTCGTGCTTCCGAATGGACTCGGAAAGGACGTCAAGGTGTTGGTTTTCGCTAAGGGCGAAAAAGAGAAAGAGGCCCAAGAGGCTGGCGCCGACTATATCGGTAACGACGATTTGGTTGAAAAAATCAAAGAAGGTTGGTTCGGATTTGACAAGGCCGTCGCGACTCCCGACATGATGGGTACCGTCGGTAAGATCGGACGCCTTCTTGGTCCCAGAGGGCTCATGCCCAATGCCAAGACCGGAACCGTGACCTTTGACATTGCCAAGGCCGTCAATGAGCTAAAAGCGGGTAAAATCGACTTCCGCGTTGAAAAGGCCGGTATCGTTCATGCCCCGATGGGTAAGGTGTCCTTTGGCGCTGAGAAATTGTTGCAGAACATCACCGCTTTCCTCGAAATGATCCTCCGACTTAAACCTGCTGCCAGCAAAGGTGCATATGTAAAAGGTGTTGCCATTTCCACCACGATGGGGCCGGGCATCAAACTCGATTTGGCACATGTAAAGGAATTGACCAAATAAGCCCACAGGCTGATTTGGACTGATTTGGGGAAAGAGTTTCCGGTGCGCCGTTAAGGGCGTTGCGATCGATGTTGGTGCCGGACAGAATCATAACCGTTTTCCTAACCCTAAAATTATTCACCTGTCAAAGACCGTAGGTGCACATTCTGTGTATAATCGGCACAGCCGGCCTACCGAGACAGTCAATCGTCTCCATTCGTACCTCCGGTTTTTACAGTAAAATGGAAGGAGGTGAGTTTCTACGTGAATCTCGAAGAGAAAAAGCAAATCGTCGACGAGTTGCGTGATAAGTTTAACAAGGCCAAGGTCCTCATCGTCACGGACTACAAGGGCCTCAACGTCTCACGGATGACCGAGCTTCGAAGGCTGCTGAAAGATGCCGGCGTCGAGTATCAGGTAATCAAGAACACATTGCTGGTTCGCGCCGCGGAAAACACGGATGTCGCTCTTATTCAAGATAAGTTCAAGGGGCCGAGTGCCGTGGCTTTCGCTTTTGATGATCCAGTTCCTCCCGCCAAAGTGCTGACTCAGTTTGCCAAGGACAATGACAAACTGGAGATCAAGGTCGGTCTCATGAATGGTCAAGTGCTGGACCTTGACGCGATCAAAGCCTTGTCGTCGCTGCCCAGCAGAGAGGTGCTTCTTTCCCAGGTGCTGATGACCATGAACGCTGTGCCGACCGGATTGGTTCGGGCTTTGGCCGACGTGCCGAGGCGCTTCCTCAATGTGGTTCAAGCCATAAAGGATCAAAAAGAAGCCGCCTGACACTCTCGATTTCGGCGTTTTCCAAGAGACTTTTTCGATATGAACACTATTCTGTAATATTCTGGAGGTAGTCCAAAAATGGCTGACATTACTAAAGATGAAGTTATTGATTTTATTGCTAATATGTCTGTTCTCGAACTCTCCGAACTCGTCAAGGAGATGGAGGAAAAATTCGGTGTATCGGCTGCCGCTCCGGTGGCGATGATGGCCGCTGGACCCGGTGCCGGTGGAGACGCCGCCGTCGCGGAAGAGAAAACCGAGTTTGATGTGATACTGATTGCTCACGGTGACAAGAAAATCCAAGTGATCAAGGAAGTTCGTGCCATTACCGGGCTTGGGCTCAAGGAGGCCAAAGATTTGGTTGAAGGTGCCCCCAAAGCCGTCAAGGAAGGCGTCGAGAAGGATGAGGCCGAAAAGCTAAAGGCGCAGCTTGAAGAGGCTGGTGCTCAGGTGGAAATCAAATAACCCTTGTTCCAGGGGGGGAATCGGGAGGGGCGTTTCCCTCCCGATTCCCAATGATTTCACTTTGACCTTATTAGGGAGATATCATGACGCAACTGCCCGTGGTCAATCGAAGAATTCGGAAGAATTTCGGTAAAATACCAAAGATCGTTGAAATCCCCGATTTGATCGGTATGCAGCGGGAATCCTTCAGTCGATTTCTGCAGATGGATATTCCACCCGAAAAACGTGAGGATATCGGTCTGCAGGCGGTATTCAAATCTGTTTTTCCGATCAAGGATTTCACTGGCAGCGCCTCGCTGGAATTCGTGTCTTACCGTTTTGCTGAGGTCAAGCACGGCGTCGAGGAATGCATTCATCGAGGCATGACCTATGAAATACCCGTCCGTATTACCGCTAGACTGGTCGTTTATGATGTGGATGCGGATACCGGGGTATCCAATATCAGGGACATCAAAGAGCAGGAAATCTACTTCGGCACCATCCCCTTGATGACCGACAAGGGGACGTTCATCATCAACGGCACGGAGCGGGTAGTCGTTAGTCAGCTCCACCGGTCGTCGGGTGTCTTTTTTGACCATGACAAGGGCAAATCCCACTCGAGCGGCAAGGTGATATACAGTTCCCGAATCATTCCGGTCCGCGGTTCATGGATCGATCTGGAAATCGACCCCAAGGATATTGTTTTCATTCGGATCGACCGGCGTCGCAAATTCCCGGTTACCATCCTCTTTAAAGCGTTTGGCTACTCGACTGAAGATCTGCTGGACTATTTTTATCGCAAAGACAAGATTATCGTCAAAGGCAAGCGCTACTTCAAGGTGTTTCAGCCGGAATTACTGAAAGGTCAGCGGGCGAGCCGCGATATCAAAGACCCGGAAACGGATGATATCATTGTTAAAAAGGGCAGAGCCTTTACATTGAAAGCCATCCGCCGCCTGAAGGCGCTGAACACGGACATGATTCCGGTCAATCCAGAGGATTTGCTGGAAAAAGTGTTTGCGAAGACACTGACCGACTCGAAAACAGGGGCGGTCGTCGCAAAAACCAACGACGCGATCGAAGACGATACCCTGGAAACCATCGCTGCTGCCGGCATCACTGAATTCGACATCCTGTTTGGTGACGGAATGACCAGCAGCGATTCGGTCAGAAAAACCCTCAAGATGGACAAAGTCGAAACCAAAGAGGAAGCCCTGATCGAGATCTACCGACGTCTTCGACCCGGCAATCCTGCCACCCCGGAGGTTGCCCAGGATTTTATCGACAATCTTTTCTTCAAGACCACCTATTATGATCTGTCGGGGGTCGGGCGCCTCAAAATCAACCAGAGGCTCGGTATCAGCAGCGATATCAATTTGAGAATACTTCGAAAAGAGGATATTCTCTTGACCGCGAAAACCTTGATTGAGTTGAGGGATACCCAAGGCATCGTGGATGACATCGATCACCTTGGAAACCGCCGGGTTCGTGCGGTGGGGGAACTGCTTGAAAACCAGTACCGCATTGGTTTGGTCAGAATGGAGCGGGCCATCAAAGAACGCATGAGTCTGCAAGAGGTCGACGCACTCATGCCCCACGATCTCGTCAACCCAAAACCGGTATCCGCCGTGGTCAAGGAGTTTTTCGGTACGAGTCAGCTGTCCCAATTCATGGACCAGACCAATCCCCTTTCTGAAACCACACACAAACGGCGCTTATCTGCACTCGGCCCCGGTGGGTTGACCCGAGAGCGGGCGGGTTTCGAAGTGCGAGACGTCCATCCTTCCCATTACGGCAGAATCTGTCCCATTGAAACGCCGGAAGGTCCTAACATCGGACTGATTGTGTCTCTTTCGACCTATGCCCGGGTCAACGAATACGGCTTTATCGAAACCCCCTACCGCATGGTGGGGGATTCGACGGTCTCCAGTGATGTGCGGTTTTTAAGCGCCTTTGAGGAAAAGGAGCACCCGATCGCTCAGGCGAATGCGCCGATCGACGGTAAAAACCGCTACGTCAATCCATTGGTGACGTCAAGGGTGGCCGGAGAGTTCATGATGGTTCCAAAGGAAGACATCGAACTCATGGATATCTCACCCAACCAGTTGGTCAGTGTCTCGGCATCCTTGATTCCCTTCCTTGAGAACGATGATGCCAACCGCGCGCTCATGGGATCCAACATGCAGCGTCAGGCGGTGCCGCTTCTTATGAGCCAAGCCCCTCTGGTGGGTACTGGTATCGAGGGTGTTGTCGCCAGAGACTCGGGTGTGGCCATCGTGGCCAAACGCGATGGCGAGGTGGTGGCGGTGGATGCCTCGCGGATCGTTATTTGCCATCCGGACAACGGTTCGGTTGGGACCGCCTCTCCTGTGTCTATATACAATTTGGCGAAATTTGTTCGAAGCAACCAGAACACCTGCTTTAACCATCGCCCGATCGTCCAGAAGGGGGATCAGGTCAAAGCCGGTCAAATCATCGCCGACGGCCCTGCCACCGAACACGGCGAGTTGGCCCTCGGGAAAAACGTGACCGTTGCGTTTATGCCCTGGGGTGGTTACAACTTTGAGGATTCAATTTTGGTGAGTGAGGAGTTGGTCAAAGACGGCGTATACACCTCGGTACACATTGAGGAATTCGAGGTGGTTGCCAGAGATACCAAACTCGGCAAGGAGGACATCACCCGAGACATTCCCAATGTCGGGGACGAGGCCCTCAAAGATCTGGATGAATCCGGCATTATTCGGCTCGGCGCCGAGGTCGGCCCTAGCGATATCCTGGTCGGCAAAATCACGCCCAAAGGAGAAACGCAACTGTCTCCGGAGGAGAAACTGTTGCGGGCCATTTTTGGGGAGAAAGCCGGTGATGTCAAGGATACCTCCCTCAGAGTGCCCCCAGGAGTCAATGGAACGGTTATCGACGCCAAAGTGTTCTCGCGGCGAGGCGGCAGTAAGGACGAGAGGACCCAGCAGATCGAAGATTCCGAATTGGCGACTCTTGAGCGCAATCGGGACGATGAGATTCGGATCATAGAGGATGTGACCCGTGAAAAGTTGGCCGATCTTCTGGTGGGGGAGAAATCCTATGCCTCCGTCAAGAAGGGGAAGAAAGTCCTCGTTGCCAAAAACAGCATCATCGAGGCGGAGATGTTGGCCCAAGCCCCGCTGGCGCAACTGGAAGGCATTGTACTCAAAGATTCCAAACTTACCGATTCCGTGCATGGCATCCTTGAGAAGGCCAGGCTCCTTATCGAAGGGGTTAGGGATCGATTTGAAAAATCCATCGGCCGTTTCGAGCGGGGCGATGATCTTCCCCCCGGCGTTATCAAGATGGTCAAGGTATATGTGGCCATGAAGCGCAAGCTTTCTGTGGGGGACAAGATGGCGGGCCGCCATGGCAACAAAGGTGTTGTCAGTCGTATTCTTCCGGTTGAAGACTTGCCCTATTTTGAAGACGGCAGCTCGGTAGACATGGTGCTCAATCCCCTCGGCGTTCCCAGTCGGATGAACGTCGGCCAGATTCTCGAAATCCATCTCGGGCTAGCGGCCAAAGGATTGGGGAATCAAATTGCCATGTTTCTCGAGGAGAAGAAATTCAAAGATCTCCGCAACAAGTTGAAACGGATATTTGACGACAAGAACGCCTCCAAGATGATCACTGCCTTCAGCGATGAAGAATTGATCAATTTCGCTTCCCTCTACCGGAATGGGGTTCACATGGCCACCCCGGTTTTCGACGGTGCCAAGGAAGATGAGATAAAGGCGCTCTTAAAGGAAGCGGGATTGGATGTGTCCGCACAGGCAACGCTCTTTGACGGCCGCACCGGTGAAGCCTTCGATGAAAAAATCACCGTCGGCACCATGTACATGCTGAAACTTCACCACTTGGTCGACGACAAGATCCATGCCCGATCGATCGGTCCTTATTCCCTGGTGACCCAGCAGCCGTTGGGCGGCAAGGCTCAATTCGGCGGTCAGCGACTCGGGGAGATGGAAGTATGGGCGATGGAGGCCTACGGGGCCGCCAATGCTCTGCAGGAGTTTTTAACCGTCAAATCCGATGATATGGCCGGGCGAACCCGCATGTACGAAAAGATTGTCAAGGGACAGAACGTGCTTGAACCCGGGCTGCCGGAGTCATTCCGGGTCATGACCAAGGAGCTTCAGGCATTGGGTCTGGATATCTCCCTTCTGGAAGGTGAATAAGCCAAGGAGGGCTCGTTGGAAACTTTATACGATTTTTTTGCCAAACCGACCGATCCACGGAAGTACGCGGGAATCCGCATTGCTTTGGCCTCTTCCGATCAAATCAGAAAGTGGTCTTTTGGAGAGATAAAAAAGCCGGAAACCATCAACTACAGAACCTTCAAACCCGAACGCGAAGGGCTTTTCTGCGCCAAGATATTCGGCCCGACCAAAGACTACGAGTGTAACTGCGGCAAGTACAAGCGGATGAAGCACCGCGGGGTGATCTGCGAAAAATGCGGTGTCGAGGTCATTCAATCCAAAGTCCGGCGCGAGCGCATGGCACACATTGCCCTTGCGACGCCGGTGTCCCATATCTGGTTTTTGAAGAGTCTGCCGAGCAAGATCGGTAACCTGCTCGATCTGACCCTCAAAAATATGGAAAAGGTATTGTATTTCGATAGCTACATCGTCATCGACCCCAAAGAAACGGATCTTACCCGGGGGCAGCTGCTGTCGGAGGAAAAATACCGGGAAGCCCTGGAAACCTTCGGGAATAAATTCGAAGCAGGCATCGGTGCCGAAGCGGTCAAGATCATGCTCGAGGGGTTGGACCTCGAAGCCCTATACCAGGAGCTTCGAACCGATATCCGGGAGACGTCTTCGGTCGCCAAACGCCAGAAGCTGGCCAAGCGGCTCAAGATCGTGGATGCTTTCCGAAAATCAGGTATCGACCCGTCTTGGATGGTGTTGGACGCTGTTCCGGTCCTGCCGCCCGATCTCAGACCATTGGTTCCCCTGGAGGGAGGGCGCTTCGCCACCTCCGACCTCAACGATCTCTATCGGCGGGTGATCAACCGGAACAATCGGCTTCGTCGGCTCATCGACCTCAAGGCCCCTGATATTATCGTCCGGAACGAAAAGCGTATGCTGCAGGAGTCGGTGGACGTCCTCTTCGACAATGGCCGACACGGGCGGGTTATCACCGGAACCAATAAGCGCCCCCTCAAGTCCCTCAGCGACACCCTAAAGGGAAAACAGGGACGATTTCGCCAAAACCTCCTCGGCAAACGCGTGGATTATTCCGGGCGAACCGTTATCACCGTCGGCCCCGATCTGAGACTTCACCAGTGCGGGCTCCCCAAACAGATGGCCCTCGAGCTTTTCAAGCCATTCATCTACTATCGCCTCGAACAAAAAGGGCTGGTCTCCACCGTCAAGAGCGCCAAAAAAATGGTGGAGCGGGAAGTCCCCGAGGTCTGGGACACGCTCGATGAGGTGGTCAAGGAGTACCCTGTTCTGCTCAACAGGGCTCCCACCCTCCATCGGCTCGGTATCCAGGCTTTCGAGCCCATATTGATTGAGGGAAAGGCCATTCAGCTTCACCCTCTGGTATGTACCGCTTTCAATGCGGACTTCGACGGCGATCAGATGGCCGTCCATGTTCCCCTATCTGTCGAGGCCCAGATCGAGGCCCGGGTGTTGATGCTGTCAAGCAACAACATTCTCTCTCCTGCCAACGGCAGCCCCATCATTGTCCCCAGTCAGGACATCGTGTTGGGCCTCTATTACATGACGGTGCCGCGCGAGGGCGTCAAGGGCAGCGGCAAGATCTTTTCCAATGCATCGGAGGTGCGCAATGCGTTTGACGCCGGTGCTGTGGATCTTCATGCATCGATTACACTGCGGATAAACGGTGAAAGGCTCGAAACCTCGGTGGGAAGAGTGCTTCTCTGGGAGATCATGCCAAACGATGTTATCGCATCGTTCCACCATCTCGTCGTTAAATCCGATGCGGAGAAAGAGGCCGTTCAATCTGCGATCGACGGGGGCAGTCCCTTAGATGGGTTGCTTCAGGAGTATGGTGCGGACAACAATCGCATCGACGACGGATACACCGGGCTCCTCAAACGAAGCGAATTGGAAGGTCTTTACGGACTGTCGACGGAGCAGGCCGAGGCATTGTTTGAATTGGATGTCGCCTCCAGCACTGCTTACCCGATCTCCGTGAACGGCGACCACCATTTCTTTGAGGCGGTGAAAAGAGAGAGTGCCGTTCCCTTCCGCACCGTCAACAAGGTGATGGACAAGAAAGCCCTTCGAGAACTCGTCGACTTCATCTACAGACGGCTCGGACCCAAGGCGACCGTTATCCTGTCCGACAGACTCAAAGATACCGGATACCGGTATTCCACCCAGGGCGGACTTTCGATTTCGATCGATGCCATGATCATTCCCGAGAAGAAATGGGATATTTTGAAAATGGCCGAGAAGCAGGTAACCGAGATCGCTCGGCAATACACCGAGGGATTGATCACCCAAGGTGAAAAATATAACAAAGTGGTGGACATCTGGGCCAAAGCAACCGACGACGTCGCCAACGAAATGATGGAAGCCATGAAAGTGGAGCCGGAGGGGGGAAAATCATTCAATCCCATCTACATGATGGCCGATTCCGGTGCCCGGGGCAGCAAAGACCAGATGCGACAGCTTGCCGGGATGCGGGGCTTGATGGCCAAACCTTCCGGAGAAATTATCGAAACACCGATCCAGGCGAATTTCAGGGAAGGCCTTTCCGTCCTCCAGTATTTCATATCCACCCACGGTGCCAGAAAAGGGCTTGCCGACACGGCCCTCAAGACCGCCAACTCGGGATACCTTACTCGACGGTTGGCGGATGTTGCTCAGGACTGCGTCGTCACCGAGGATGACTGCGGCTCCATGATGGGGGTCGAGGTCGAATCCCTCATGGAGGGCGGTGAAGTCATTCAACATCTCGGTGAGAGGGTTCTCGGTCGCCTGGCGGTTGAAGATATCCTGGATCCATTCAACGATGAAGTTCTCGTTAAAGCCGGCCGCGAAATTGATGAGGATGCTGTCCAGCGGGTCGAAAATGCGGGTATTTCCCAGGCCAAGATTCGGTCGGCCCTGACGTGCAGAACCCGTTACGGCATATGCAGCGCCTGCTACGGGCGGGATCTGTCTCATGGCAAACGGGTCGAAGTGGGACAGGCCGTCGGCATACTTGCAGCCCAATCGATCGGAGAACCGGGCACCCAGCTGACCATGAGAACATTCCATATCGGCGGTACGGCGAGCCGGCGTGTCGAACAGGCGGACATTCGGGCAAGGGTCGAGGGTACCATCAAATTCCTGGATCTAGACAGCGTCACCAACTCCAACGGCGATACGATTGTGATGAACCGACGGGGCGGCGAACTGGCAATTATTGGCGAGAACGGTCGGGAGAGAGAACGATTCCCGGTCATTTTCGGTGCCCACCTTCATGTTCAGGACGGCAGCCGGGTCAATTCCGGGGAAATGCTCGCCATCTGGGATCCATTTACCACTCCGATTATCACGGAAATCGGGGGAAAGGTGAAATTCGGAGACATCGTTCCGGGCAAGACCATGCAGGAGAAGGTGGACCCGGTTACCGGTAAATCCAGCGCTACCATCATCGAGTCGCGACTGGGAGACAGCCGCCCGAGAATATCCATCAAGGACGCCGACGGAAAAACCGCCAAATTGCCGACGGCATCCGGACTGGCCCGATACGTTCTGCCGACGGACGCCATTTTGCTGGTGGAGGAGGGTGATAGGGTTCAGGCAGGCGATATTGTCGCAAAAATCCCCAGAGCTACCACCAAGACCAAGGATATCACCGGAGGGTTGCCCAGAGTGGCCGAACTCTTCGAGGTTCGGAAACCCAAAGAAATCGCCATCCTCAGTGAAATCGACGGTTACGTGTCCATTTCCAAGGGGACCAAGAAGGGAAAACAGAAAGTAACCGTAACACCTGTTGACGTGGGCGAAAAAAAGGAATACTTGATACCCCGGGGTAAACACGTCAATGTTTACGAGGGCGATTACGTTCGAGCCGGCGAACCATTGATCGGCGGCTCCGCCATCCCCCAGGACATTCTGGCGATCAAAGGCGAGGTTGCCCTCGCCCGGTATCTCGTTGACGAGGTGCAAGAAGTCTATCGACTCCAGGGGGTTCGGATCAACGACAAGCACATCGAGGTAATCGTCCGCCAGATGATGCGCAGGGTAAAAGTTCAGGAGATCGGCGATACGGATTTCATCACCGAAGAGCAGGTCGATCGAACCCGTTTTGAGGAAGCCAATCGGGACGTGATCGCTAACGGTGGGAAACCGGCCGTTGCCGAACCCCTTATCCTGGGTATTACAAAGGCATCATTGAGTACCGAAAGTTTTATCTCGGCGGCATCATTTCAGGAGACCACAAAGGTCTTAACTGATGCGGCCATCGGGGGCACTGTCGACAAGCTCCGCGGTTTGAAGGAGAATGTGATCATGGGAAGGTTGATTCCTGCCGGCACCGGATTTCCTCTCTACCAAGATATCGATGTCGACCAGAGCTGATGTATGAACCCTGTCGCCCGCAGCGTGGATGCCGCCGGGCGACTCCCCCCAGCACTGTGTCATGCCCTGTGCTTACTGGAACGATCCGCTTCGGCGTTCAGTCGTTTTAAGAGCATAGCATTTCTCAATTGCTGATACGACAAATTGATCGGATTGGACCAAACCCGGGGCCGGGTTGCGCGCCGGGTGGGGGGTCGATGCTATTCTCAAAAAAGCCTTGACATCGACCACAGGTCTATATAATTATTCCCGTTTTGTAATCCTTATAAATCGGGCCTTAAAACCGTTCCGCCATCAAAGAGGATAAGATGCCGACCATTAATCAGCTTGTACGTAAGGGCAGAAAGAAAATTCAGAAGAAAACCAATACCCCGGCGTTGAAGGGTGCGCCCCAGAAGAGAGGCGTTTGTACGAGGGTTTACACCTCGACCCCAAAGAAACCCAACTCGGCGCTAAGAAAGGTGGCTCGAGTCCGACTGACCACCGGGATCGAGGTGACGGCCTACATCCCCGGCATCGGGCATAACCTTCAGGAGCACTCGGTCGTACTGGTTCGCGGCGGTCGTGTAAAGGATCTGCCGGGTGTCCGCTACCACATCGTACGAGGTACCTTGGATAGCCTTGGCGTCCAGGATCGGCGCCAGGGGCGGTCAAAGTACGGTGCCAAGCGCCCCAAATAATCCCTGCCTTCGATGGCCGTTCGGCGGCTATCCGAGCAGGAAAATCACTGTTAATGATCAATCGGAATGGTGTGACTTATGCCGAGAAGAAGAGAGGTCCCGAAACGGATCGTGCCGCCGGACTCAAAGTACAACAGTACGCTGGTATCCAAGTTCGTCAGATCGGTGATGCGGGACGGGAAGATGAGTGTCGCCGAGCGGCTGCTTTATGACGCCTTCACCATCATCGAAGACAAAACTAAAGAGGCTCCCCTCAAGGTCTTCGAAAAGGCATTGGACAATGTAAAGCCCATGATCGAAGTGAAATCCAGACGGGTCGGTGGATCGACTTATCAGGTGCCGACAGAGATACGTCCCTCCAGACGGACAGCCCTCGGGATTCGGTGGATCATCGACTTTTCCCGAAAGCGGTCGGAAAAAGGCATGGCGGCCAAGCTGGCCGGGGAGCTTCTGGATGCAGCCAGCAGCCGCGGTGGGGCCGCCAAAAAGCGTGAAGACACCCACCGGATGGCTGAGGCGAACAAAGCCTTTGCTCACTTTCGGTGGTAAACCCACGCCGAACGTCAATAGAAGGACCGGGTCAGGACCCTTCGATACCAGGGGGCCTGGCCTCAACAACATAACATCCCGCAACGACTGGCTGCTGCCAGCCGCAGTCAGCTTAAGGGGAGGGTAGAGATGGCGAAGCAAAAGTTTGAGCGAACGAAGCCGCACGTAAACGTTGGAACGATTGGACACATTGACCACGGCAAGACGACCTTGACGGCCGCGATTACGAAGCACAACGGTTTGAAGGGGATGGCGGATTTCGTTCCGTTTGATCAGATTGACAAGGCCCCTGAGGAGCGCGAGCGGGGCATAACGATTGCGACGGCTCACGTGGAGTACGAGACGGTGAATCGTCATTACGCCCATGTGGACTGTCCGGGTCATGCGGACTACATCAAGAACATGATTACTGGCGCGGCCCAGATGGACGGAGCGATTTTGGTGGTAGCGGCGGACGACGGTCCGATGCCCCAGACCCGTGAGCACATATTGTTGGCTCGTCAGGTGGGGGTACCCCGGATCGTGGTGTTTTTGAACAAGTGCGACATGGTCGACGACGAAGAGTTGATCGAGCTGGTGGAGTTGGAGCTTCGGGAGCTGTTGAGCAAGTATGAGTTTCCTGGGGACGACACGCCGATCATCCGTGGCAGCGCGTTGAAAGCGCTTGAGAGCGACGATCCTGACAGTTCGGAGGCGAAGTGTGTTTTTGAATTGATGGATGCGATCGACAGTTTCATTCCGGAGCCGGAACGGGACATCGACAAGCCGTTTTTGATGCCGATCGAGGATGTGTTCAGCATATCGGGCCGTGGGACGGTAGTGACGGGTCGTGTGGAGCGAGGGATCATCAAGGTTGGCGAGAATGTGGAGATCGTGGGGATTCGTGAGACGACGAAGACGGTGTGCACGGGTGTGGAGATGTTCCGCAAGCTGTTGGACGAGGGGCGTGCGGGTGACAACATCGGCGTATTGCTTCGAGGAACGAAGCGCGACGAGGTAGAGCGTGGTCAGGTGGTAGCGAAGCCTGGGTCGATTACCCCTCACACGAAGTTCAAGGCTGAGGCGTACATATTGAGCAAGGAGGAGGGTGGTCGTCACACGCCGTTTTTCACGGGCTACCGTCCGCAGTTTTATTTTCGGACGACGGATGTGACGGGGATATTGAATTTGCCCGAGGGTGTCGAGATGGTGATGCCCGGAGACAACATAGCGATATCCGCAGAGTTGATTACGCCGATAGCGATGGAGAAGGAGCTTCGATTCGCCATTCGTGAAGGGGGTCGAACGGTCGGCGCCGGCGTTATCAGCGATATCATCGAATAGAGGGAAAGACGAACGCCATGATTATGAACACAAAAATCAGGATCCGTTTGAAGGCTTACGACCACAAGTTGCTGGATCAATCCGCGACCGACATTGTGGATACGGCCAGCAAGACCGGTGCCAAGGTTGTCGGCCCGATTCCGCTGCCGACACGGATCAACAAATACTGTGTGCTTCGATCCCCCCATATCGACAAAAAATCTCGCGAACAATTCGAGATACGCACCCACAAGCGTCTGCTGGATATTCTGGAGCCGACGCAGCAGACGGTGGACGCCCTTATGAAACTGGATTTGTCTCCGGGTGTCGATGTCGAAATTAAACTCTAAAGCGAAGGATCGTTTTGTGCCATGTGCAAGGGACTGATTGGTAAAAAACTGGGAATGACCAGCCTGTTTACAGCGGACCGTCATTACGTGCCGGTAACCGTCATCGAACTGGGGCCGTGCGTCGTTACCCAGATCAAAACGGAAGCGACCGATGGCTATAACGCCCTTCAGCTTGGGTTTGGGAATCGGAAGCCCAGCAGAATCAACAAGCCCATCGAAGGGCATCTGCGAAAAAGCGGTGGTGGCAGCTTTGCTGTGCTGAGGGAAGTGCCGGTAGATGATCCGGAAGCCTACACCGTCGGGCAGACGATATCCCTTGATATATTCAACATCGGTGAGCGTGTCGACATCATCGGTACGAGCAAGGGGAGAGGATTCTCCGGTGTCATCAAGCGCCATGGGTTCAGCGGCAACAAAGCCTCCCATGGCGTCAAAGGCCACCGGGTACCCGGCTCCATTGGATGTAGTGCATGGCCGGCCCGGGTGTTCAAAGGAAAGAAGCTGCCAGGGCAATATGGCAATCATCGGAAAACCCTTAGAAATCTTGAAATAGTCGACATCCGGCCCAACGACAACTTGGTGATGGTGAAAGGCGCCGTACCCGGTTACCGGACAGCGTTGGTGGAGATCCGGAAGCTCAAATTCTCCAAAGCCAGCTGACCGCCTTCGGGGAAGAGATGTTTTCTCCATGGTGCGCAATTGGGTCGAAACCGGAATCAAACGAAGAAGACGAGATCACTATGGCAGTCGTAGATGTTATCAATCAGAAGGGTGAAAAAGTTTCCCAGGCCGAGCTCTCCGATGCCTTGTTCAATGTGCCCGTGAAGTCGTCGGTCCTCCATGAGGTGGTGACGATGCAGCTTGCCAAGCGCAGGGCTGGCTCCGCTAGCGTCAAAAACCGGGCGGATATCAGGGGCAGTACCCGGAAGCTGTTTCGGCAGAAAGGCACCGGCCGTGCGCGTCGCGGGGACGTCAAGTCTCCCCTGTTGAGGGGCGGTGGGGTTGCCTTTGGGCCAAAACCCAAATCCTTTGGCTTCAAGATCCCCAAAAAAGTACGAAAACTGGCGCTTAAGATGGCCATCAGCTCCAAATTGCAGAAAGATAACCTGACGGTCATTGATGCGATCAACCTGGACCGGATCAAAACCAAAGATATCGCTGACATCCTCTCCGGGCTCGAGTGCGACAATGCATTGATTGTCACCGAGGCTTCCGACGAGCTTCTGGAACTGTCGTCGCGGAATCTTCCGTCCGTTAAAGTGCTAAGGACCGATGGACTGAATGTCTACGACATTCTCAAATACGACCGATTGGTGCTCATTGAGCCTTCGATCAAGGCGATTGAAGGGAGGCTTTCATGAATCCCTACGATGTCATCAAACGTCCGGTGATTACGGAGAAGACCAACATCCAGAAGGAGTTGAGCAACCAGGTGACCTTCGAAGTCGATCGGAGGGCCAACCGGGTCGAGGTCAAGCGGGCTGTTGAAAACGTATTCGGTGTTCGTGTCACCGGTGTCAAGACCATGCAAGTGAAAGGTAAATACAAGATGCGGGGTCGGATTCTCGGTAAGCGACGAGACTGGAAAAAGGCGATAGTGACACTGATGCCCGGTGAGAGAATCGATTTTTTTGAAGGTGTATAAAGGCGGGAGCAGATCATGGCTGTTAAAAAGGTAAAACCGACCTCAGCAGGAAGACGGTTTCAGGGTTACGCTTCCTTCGACAACATTACAAAGAAAAAACCCGAAAAAAGCCTGCTCCGCACCTTAAAAAAGAGCGGGGGGCGTAATGCATACGGACGGATTACCTGTCGGCACCGCGGCGGCGGCCACAAGCGCCACTACCGCTTGATCGATTTCAAAAGAGATAAAGACGGTATCCCCGCGAAGGTTGCGGCCATCGAATATGATCCCAATCGATCCGCGCGTATTGCCTTGCTTCATTATGCTGACGGAGAGAAGCGCTATATCCTGGCCCCGCAGAACCTGAGCGTGGGGGATCGGGTGGAGTCCGGTGAAGGTGCGGACATTCAGCCCGGCAATGCCTTGCCGTTGAGGAACATTCCCTTGGGTACCCATGTCCACAACATTGAACTCAGGGTTGGAAGAGGGGGGCAGATCGTCCGCAGTGCGGGCACTTTTGCCCAACTCATGGCCAAGGAAAATCCATATGCCTTGATCAAATTGCCCTCTAGTGAGGTCCGGATGGTTCTCCTGAACTGCAAGGCCACCATTGGGCAGATTGGAAATGTCGTTCATGAAAATATTCCCCTCGGCAAGGCCGGTCGAAAGCGGTGGCTGGGGCGACGGCCCAAGGTTCGAGGTGTTGCAATGAATCCGATCGATCACCCCATGGGCGGTGGTGAGGGGCGATCGTCAGGCGGGCGGCATCCCTGCAGTCCCTGGGGCATGCCGACGAAGGGATTCAAAACGCGGAAGAACAAGCGGACGGATCGGTATATCGTCAAGCGAAGGACTAAGAAATAACTGAGCGATGGGCAGGGGAACGGTCGCACTGTCTTCATCCCCGCCGCTTTTGAGGAGAGACCATGCCACGTTCGTTGAAAAAAGGGCCATTTGTGGACCCGAAGTTGATGCAAACGGTGCTTAGAAGCCAAGAGACACGCAGCAACAAGGTCATAAAAACCTGGTCGAGACGATCCACCATCATTCCCGAGATGGTCGGCACGACTCTGGCCGTGCACAATGGGCGAAAGTTCGTGCCGGTATTTGTCACCGAGAACATGGTTGGGCACAAACTCGGGGAATTTTCACCGACACGGACCTATTACGGCCATGCAGCCGACAAGAAGTCCAAAATCAGGAGATAAGGAATGACCGCCATGGAGGTTAGAGCCGTCGCCAAATACATCCGCATCTCTCCGCAGAAGGTTCGAATGATCACCGGAAGCGTTAAAGGAAAACCGGTAGAGGCAGGGCTGAATCTGCTCAAGTTCATGCCGCAAAAATCAGCCGGTATTCTCGAAAAACTCGTGCGATCGGCCGTCGCAAATGCAGACCAGAAGGATCTGGATATCGATACCTTGGTGATTCGCAATGTTATTGTGGATCAGGGGCCCACATTAAAGCGCTTTAAAGCCAGGGCGCGGGGCCGGGGAACTCGTATCCTCAAACGCACCAGTCACATCACCGTTATCTTGGCCGAAATGCCGGTTTAACCAAGGAGGTAGAAGCTTGGGCCAGAAAGTCAATCCAATTGGATTCAGGCTGGGAATCGTCAAAACCTGGGACTCCCGGTGGTATGCGGATAAAAAATATGCCGGATATATCTACGAAGATTACAAGATCAGGCGATTTTTGAAAGATAAGCTGTATCATGCCGGCGTCTCTAAGATAGAGATCGAGCGATCCACCCGCAGCGTCAGATTGCGCATATACACCTCGAGGCCCGGTATTGTGATCGGGAAAAAAGGTGCTGAGATCTCCCAGTTGAAAGCCGATGTTGAAAAGCTGACCGCGCAAGAGGTCCTCATCGATATTCAAGAAGTGCGGAAGCCTGAAATCGATGCCCAACTCGTTGCCGAAAATGTGGCGATGCAGATTGTTCGCCGTGTCGCCTTCCGGCGGGCGATGAAACGCTCGGTCAGCTCTGCCATCCGATTCGGGGCTCAAGGGATTAAGGTCATCTGCTCCGGCCGCCTTGGGGGCGCAGAAATGGCCAGGACGGAATGGTACCGTGAGGGGCGGGTACCAATGCACACGCTCAGGGCCGACATCGACTATGGCTTCGCCCAGGCAAAGACGACCTACGGCATCATCGGCATCAAGGTATTCATCTTCAAAGGCGAGATCCTCAAGAAAGGCGCTCTCGAAGCTGCGGGCGGCCGGTCCTGATTAGGAGATAGTCAATATGCTTGCTCCAAAAAAGGTTAAATTCAGAAAACAACAAAAGGGCAGAATGCGCGGTATGGCCCAGCGAGGCAGTTCTCTCAGTTTTGGGGAATTCGGTCTGCAAGCCGTCGAGTGCGGCAAGGTTTCCTCCAAGCAGATTGAGGCCGCCCGAATCGCAATGACACGGCATGTCAAGCGCGGTGGGAAGATGTGGATCCGAATTTTTCCCGACAAGCCGTTTACCAAAAAGCCGGCCGAAGTGCGAATGGGAAAGGGCAAGGGATCTCCTGAGGGCTGGGTGGCGGTGATCAAGCCCGGTCGGATTCTCTACGAGATGCAGGGGGTTTCGCGGGAGATGGCCAAAGAGGCTCTTCGGCTC
Organism: uncultured Desulfobacteraceae bacterium; assembly: GCA_942491115.1. GTDB lineage: Bacteria > Desulfobacterota > Desulfobacteria > Desulfobacterales > UBA5852 > CALNZV01. The sequence continues at coordinate 597,985 of CALNZV010000007.1, read as the reverse complement.
GCTTCGCACAAATTGTCGGTGAAGACTCGTTTTGTCGAGAGGGGTGATTTCTCATGAAAGCAAGCGAACTCCGAGATCTGAGTGCAAGCGAGCGTGAGCAGAAGCTTGCCGAAATCAAACAATCGTTCTTCACTCTCAGATTTCAGCATGAGATCGGCCAACTGGAGAACCCGCAAAAGCTCAAGCAGACAAAGCGGGATATCGCCAGGCTGAAGACGATCATCAGACAAGAGCAGATCAACTCCAATAGGGATAGTGAGTAGTGGCGGCCATGAAAAATCGAGGGATGAAAAGACAGTTGGTGGGAACCGTCGTCAGCAATAAAATGAACAAGACCGTGATCGTCCAGGTTGAACGTCTGGTCAAGCACAAGCTCTATCACAAGTTCATTCGCAGACGCTCCAAGTTTTCGGCCCATGACGAAAGCAATACCTGCCAGATCGGTGACAAGGTGCTGCTTAGCGAATCTCGGCCCTTGAGTAAGACCAAACGATGGAGAGTCAGCCAAATCGTAGAAAAAGCCGTTTGATGCTAAGGAAGACTAAAAATGATTCAGGCCGAAACAAGACTCACGGTGGCAGACAATTCAGGGGCAAAGGTACTCTATTGCATCAAGGTTCTTGGCGGTTCCCGTCGGCGCTATGCTCGGGTTGGGGATATCATCGTGGTGTCCGTCAAGGAAGCCATTCCCAATGCCAAGGTGAAGAAGGGTGACGTGATGAAGGCCGTGGTTGTCCGAACCAAAAAAGAAATCCGTCGTCCCGACGGCACCTATATTCGGTTCGATGACAATTCAGCCGTCTTGATCAACGCAAGCAAAGAGCCGATCGGAACCCGTATTTTCGGCCCGGTGGCTCGAGAACTGCGTGCCAAGCGATTTATGAAAATCGTATCTTTAGCACCCGAAGTTCTCTAAATTCAGCGGTCCGAGGAGATTGGGATCATGTTGAGACATAAATGCCGACTAAAAAAAGATGACAAGGTCAAGGTGATTGCCGGTAAAGATACCGGCAAGATCGGAAAGATCCTGAAGATCAATAAGAAAAAGGGTCGTGTTCTTGTCGAGAACATCAATATCGTCAAGCGGCACCAGCGTCCCAGCGCGCAGAATCGACAGGGGGGCATCGTCGAGAGCGAGGCACCGGTCAATTGGTCGAATGTGATGCTGATGTGCAACAAGTGCCTAAATCCGATCCGGATTACCTTTAGAGTCCTTGAAGACGGCAAAAAGGTTCGCGTCTGCAACAAGTGCGACGAGTTTATTGACGGATAGGGTCGTGCCCCCGGAGGAAGAAGATGTCACAGCTGAAACAATACTATGAAACCGAATTGGTCCCGAAGATGAGGGAGGCATTCGGCTATCACAATGCAATGCAGGTGCCGAAACTTGAAAAGATCGTGCTGAACATGGGGCTGGGGGAAGCGATCCACAACATCAAGATACTGGATTCGGCCTCCGATGAGCTCAAGGCCATTGCTGGCCAGAAGCCAGTGATCACCCGAGCCAAACGATCCATAGCCGCCTTCAAGTTGAGGGCCGGCATGCCCATTGGGTGCACCGTCACTCTGCGTCGCCGGCGAATGTACGATTTCTTTACCAAGTTGGTCAATATTGCTCTCCCACGTGTCAGGGATTTCAAGGGGATTTCTCCACGCGCATTCGACGGACGCGGTAATTACTCTCTCGGCATCAAAGAGCACATTATTTTCCCGGAGATCGATTACGATAAAATCGATAAGATCAAGGGGATGAACATAACCATCGTCACCACAGCCGGAACCGATGATGAGGGGCGAGAGCTCCTCAAGATGATGGGAATGCCGTTTCGAAATTAAATCCCTGAGCGGGAAACTGGCAAGGAGGATCCATTGGCCAAAAAAGCACTGAAAATGAAGGCGATCCGAACGCCGAAATTTAAGGTCAGAGGTTACAACCGCTGCCCGGTTTGCGGCAGACCTCGGGCGTTTATGCGAAAATTCGGCGTCTGCCGAATTTGTTTCCGAAATTTTGCCTCTGAAGGCAAACTTCCGGGCGTGACCAAATCGAGCTGGTAACCTTCCCATCGCATGATCGATTAGCGAATGTGATGATCTATCACCTCAAGGCGAGAAGTAAACGGAGATAAAAATGGCGATAAGCGATCCCATTGCCGATATGCTAACCCGAATTAGAAACGCCGGTAAGGCCAAATTCAACAGTGTTGATATCCCAGCCTCAAAACTGAAATCAGAAATGGCCAGAGTCCTGAAGGACGAGGGGTATATCAAGAACTTCAAGTTTGTCCAGGACGGAAAACAGGGAGTACTGAGGGTCTATCTTAAATACAGCCCTCCTCACAAGCCGGTCATTTATAACCTTGAGCGGGTCAGCAAACCCAGCCGCCGTGTCTACGTGAAGAGCAAAGATCTGAAACCGATCTTCAATGGGATGGGCATATCCATTCTCTCCACTTCAAAGGGAATCATGACCGACAAGACGGCAAAGAGAGAGAACGTCGGAGGAGAGATCCTCTGCAACGTTTGGTAATCAGGGGAGTCAGATATGTCTCGAGTGGGTAAAAAACCGATACCGATTCCTGATAAGGTCACCATCACCTATGCGGACCGGTTGATCACTGTCAAAGGCGCCAAGGGAACCCTGTCACGAAAGATCGGCAACCATGTGGATCTGGAAATAGACAAGAGTGAAATTCGTGTGATCATACCAAACAGCGACAAGCAAACCCGGGCTTTCCAGGGACTCGTCCGGAGTCTCGTCAGTAATATGGTTGTCGGGGTCAGCAGTGGTTTCGAGAGAGTGCTGGAAATCAACGGCATCGGATATCGTGCGGAGGCCAAAGGCAAGGCCTTGACACTCAATCTCGGGTTTTCGAATCCAGTGGAATTTTCATTGCCGGAAGGTATCAGCGCCCAGATCGAGAAGAACAACGTGATCAAACTCAGTGGGATCGACAAAGAACAACTCGGCCAAACGGCCGCCGCTATCCGCCGATTGCGTCCACCTGAACCTTACAAGGGCAAGGGTATTAAATACGCTGAAGAGCGCATAATGAGAAAAGCCGGTAAAACCGGAACCAAGTGATGGGTCAGAAGACTCCGGGTGCCCCATTGGCTGGGCTGCCCAAGTTACACTTTTCATGACGAGGTCAGATCATGGGTCAAATGAATGCAAGAACTGAAGCCAGACTCAAACGGAAGCGCCGCATTCGGAAAAAGATTTTGGGTACGTCGGATCGCCCCCGCCTGACAATATTCCGAAGCGCACGGCACATTTATGCGCAGCTTATCGACGATACCAAAGGCTCGACCATCGTATCGGCTTCAAGCATTGAGGAGTCCGTCAAGGGCGGACAGGCGTTTGACAGCAAGAAATCCCAGGCAGTGCATATCGGCAAATTGATCGCTGAACGCGCCATCTCCAAAGGGGTGAAAAAGGTTGTCTTCGACCGAAATGGTTACCTCTACCATGGGCGTGTAAAGGCGATTTCCGACGGTGCCCGTGAAGCCGGCCTCGAATTTTAGTTTGAATCAACAAGCGTAAGGAGGCAGTCCCTTGTTCAAGCAAGATGCAGGCGATAACCTGTTTATCGACAAGGTGGTTCATATCAATCGTGTGGCCAAAGTGGTCAAAGGCGGCCGCCGATTCAGTTTCAGCGCTATCGTCGTGGTCGGAGATGGAGAAGGGTCAGTCGGGTTTGGGCTTGGAAAGGCCAGCGAGGTTCCCGAGGCCATACGCAAAGGGGTGGAGAAGGCCAAGAAGACCATGGTCCGGGTGCCTCTCGTTGACGGTACGATTCCCTACGAGGTCATTGGTCATTTCGGTGCGGGCCGCGTCTTACTGAAGCCGGCCTCTAAGGGTACCGGTGTGATCGCCGGGGGTGCCGTCCGGGCAGTCCTTGAGGCGGCCGGCGTAAAGAACATCCTGACCAAGTGTATCGGAACCAATAATCCCCATAACGTCGTCAAGGCCACGATTGAGGGGCTTCACCAATTGGAAAGTCGTGAACAAGTCGCATTCAGGCGTGGGAAAAAACCCGAAGAGATATAGGTGAGGGGGAACGGAGCGATGTCTGGGAAATTGAAAATCACTCTGGTAAGAAGCATGATCGGTCGACCTGAAAAGCACCGGAAAGTGCTTCGCGGAATGGGATTGACCCGCATGCACAAGACCGTTGTGCTTGAGGATACTCCCGCCATTCGAGGAATGGTTAGCGCCGTCACTCACATGGTCAAATCTGAGGAGATCGACGAATGAAACTGCACGAATTGTCCCCGGCGGCCGGTTCGAAGAAATCCCGCAACCGCGTGGGCCGGGGTGTCGGTTCCGGTAAAGGGAAAACCTGCGGCCGCGGAACGAAAGGGGTCAACTCCCGTTCCGGAGGCGGGGTCCGTCCGGGTTACGAGGGTGGACAGATGCCGATCCACAGACGTCTGCCCAAAAGGGGTTTTACCAATATTTTCAAAAAGAAAATCGTTGTACTGAATATCACCGACTTGAAAGACTTCGAATCCGGAAGCGCTGTTGACGAAACGATCCTTCTAAAGAGAGGAATGATCAAAGGGCGCTATGATGGTGTGAAGCTGCTCGGTAATGGAGATATTCAGCACCCCCTCACCGTTAAACTGAACGCAGTCAGTCAGGGTGCCAGGAAGAAAATCGAGGCGGCCGGCGGGACAGTTGAATTAATCTAAGGGGCGGTTCAATATGGTTGGCGGTGGATTTCAAAATATATTCAAGATTCCCGAGCTCAAGCGACGGGTGCTTTTCACTCTGGCTCTTCTCGTCGTTTATCGAATCGGGGTTAACGTACCTGTTCCGGGAATCGATAGTACCGCTCTCGCCGAGATCTTTAATCGATTCAGGGGCGTGTTGGGCATCGTGGATCTTTTCTCCGGTGGTGCTTTGGAGCGGTTTTCCATTTTTGCCTTGGGAATCATGCCCTATATTAGCGCCTCGATTATCCTCCAGCTGCTGACCGTGGTCATTCCTCATTTGGAGCAATTGTCAAAAGAGGGCGAGCAGGGAAGAAAGAAGATCACTCAGTACACCCGCTACGGGACGGTTGTCCTCAGCGTGATCCAGGGGTTCGGCATCAGCTACGGTTTGGTGCAAGGGGGGGCAAATGCCATGCCGGCGGTCACCTTCATTCCCCTGACAGTGATTACACTCACCGCCGGTACCGCTTTTATCATGTGGTTGGGTGAACAAATCACCGAGCGGGGAATTGGCAACGGCATCTCGCTGATCATCTTTGCAGGCATCGTCGTTCGTCTCCCAGCTGCTATCGGGGCGACGGTTGAACTGATGCGTGCCGGGACCATGGGGATCTTCAAGGTGCTTATCTTACTGGTGCTCATGATCGCGGTGGTGGCGTTCATTATCTTTGTCGAGCAGGGGCAGCGGCGGATACCGGTTCAGTACGCCAAGCGGGTCGTCGGCCGGCGGATGTACGGCGGTCAGAGCACACATCTGCCCCTTAAGATCAACACGTCCGGTGTGATTCCGCCTATTTTTGCATCCTCCATCATTATGTTCCCTGCGACGGTGGCGAGTTTTATCGATTTGCCGTTCATGAAGACGGTTGCCGAAGCCATGCAGCCGGGCAGTCTGTATTACGAGTTGGTTTTTATCGGGTTTATTTTCTTCTTCTGTTATTTCTACACGGCAATTACCTTCAATCCGGCAGATGTCGCAGAAAACATGAAAAAGCATGGCGGCTTCATTCCCGGGATCCGTCCGGGAAAACGCACAGCAGATTATATCGATCGGGTATTGACAAGGATTACCTTGGGTGGTGCCCTTTATGTTTCGGCCGTTTGCGTGCTGCCGTCCATTCTGATCACGCGATTCGATGTGCCTTTTTACTTTGGTGGAACGGCCTTGCTGATCGTGGTCGGTGTGGCCATTGATACGGTGTCACAGATCGAAAGCCACATGCTGACGCGGCACTACGAAGGGTTTCTGAAGAAAAGCGGGCCAAGTATGAGGGGCCGCCGCTGACCACGCCTTTGTGGAATAGCGAAGAAGTGCAGCGCATCGGAAGCGGACTCATAGGGAGCGATTCCATGGCAAAAGAAGAGGCGATCAAGGTTGAAGGGACGGTTCTGGAAACGCTTCCCAACGCAATGTTCAAGGTAGAGCTCGAGAATGGTCATCAGGTATTGGCGCATATCTCCGGGAAGATGCGCATGCATTTCATCAAAATTCTTCCTGGTGACCGGGTGACGGTTGAACTCTCGCCTTACGATCTTAGTCGCGGACGAATCACCTATCGTTCCAAATGATCCTTGAATTGCCTGGACGGGGTATCCTTGCCGTATTGCTGGCAATTGACACCGCTTGAGGAGTATACCGAAAATGAAAGTGCGAGCATCCGTAAAAAAGATTTGCAGCAAGTGCAAAATCATTCGCAGGAAGGGGACTGTCAGAGTCATCTGCGAGAACAAGAGGCACAAACAAAGACAAGGATAGAGGAGGATCAGCTTTGGCAAGAATAGCTGGCGTAGATTTACCCAGGAATAAGCGGGTGGAGGTTGGATTGACCTACATTTTCGGTATCGGTCGAACCACCTCAAAGAAAATCCTCGATCGCCTCGGCATTGATCCGGGCACCAAAACGGATGCGCTATCTGAATCAGAGATCAGCAATATCCGAAAGCTGATCGATGATGACTATAAGGTGGAAGGGGAACTTCGGACCGAAGTGTCCATGAATATCAAGCGCCTTATGGACCTGGGGTCATATCGGGGCCTGCGGCATCGCAGAGGACTGCCGGTTCGAGGGCAGCGGACCAGCACCAATGCCCGCACCAGAAAAGGTCCCAGACGCGCCGCTGTCAAGAAAAAAGGCGCTGCAAAGAAGAAATAACGTTCAATTGTACAAGGGATAATTCATGCCTAGAAAAACCCGGAGCAAAAAAAAGGTCAAAAAGAATATTTCGACCGGCGTCGTCCATATTCAGTCGACTTTCAACAACACTATCGTGACCATTACCGACACCGGAGGCAACGTCGTATCCTGGTCCAGTGCCGGGGTGCAGGGCTTCAAGGGGTCCAGAAAAAGCACGCCGTTTGCTGCCCAGATGGCGGCAGAAGATGCTGCCAGAAAAGCGAGAGAGCACGGTATGAAAACGGTAGAAGTTTATGTGAAGGGACCGGGGCCGGGCAGGGAGTCGGCATTGCGTTCACTGCAGGCGGCAGGATTTACGGTGACCGTCATCAAGGATGTGACCCCGATACCCCATAATGGTTGCCGCCCACCCAAACGGCGCAGGGTATAAATCGACTGCATCGGTTCCCCTGAAGAGACCAAAAGGAGGATATCTTGGCTCGATATACAGGTTCTGTCTGTCGGATGTGCCGACGGGAAAATATGAAGCTGTTTCTAAAAGGCGATCGCTGTTATTCCGACAAATGCGGATTTGATCGTCGAGGGTATGTTCCCGGACAGCATGGCCAGCGGCGGGGTCGGAAATTGTCCGACTATGGCATTCAGCTTCGCGAGAAGCAAAAGGTGAAGCGTATTTACGGGCTTACCGAAAAACAGTTTCGCATCTCTTTTAGCAAGGCCAGTCGAAAAAAAGGCATTTCTGGTACCAATTTCCTGGTCCTTCTGGAACGGCGGCTGGACAATGTGGTCTATCGGCTTGGGTTTTCGGCCTCTCGAAATCAAGGCCGCCAGCTGGTTCGCCACAATCATATCAGCGTCAATGGGAAGCGGGTGAATATCCCTTCCTTCCAGGTCAAAGTCGGGGACATCATCGAAATACGGGAAAAAAGCCGGCAAGTGCAGGCCATCGTCGATTCTCTGGACGCAGTCGTCAGAAGAGGGGTCCCCCAATGGCTGGACTTGGATAAGGACAATATGAAGGGTGTCATCAAAAGCTTTCCGGTTCGTGAGGACTTGACAATGCCGATGCAGGAGCAGTTGATCGTTGAGTTCTACACCCGGTAGTCGAAGAGATCGGAAAAACGTCAGTATGGTTTCTTCATTGTTGGTTGTCCATCCAGCAGCCCTAATTTGCCACTTCCAGAGGAGATACGAATATGTCCTCAACTGATTTAAAATTTATGAACTGGCAGCAACTCATCAAGCCAGAAAAGGTGGGAGTGACCACTGAGGGTTCATATGGGAAATTCGTCTGTGAACCCCTTGAGAGAGGATTTGGAATTACCATCGGGAACGCGTTGAGGCGAACCATCCTGTCATCTCTCTACGGAGCGGCCATCGTATCGGTTCGCTTTGACAAGGTCATGCACGAATTCAGTACGATTCCCGGCGTTATCGAGGACGTTTCGGAAATCATTCTAAATCTCAAAGAGGTGCGTCTTCGTGTCAAGGACGCTGGACCGAAGAAGCTCCGGCTTGAAAAAAAGGGAGAAGGACCCGTCACGGCTGGCGACCTCCTCTCTGACACGGGTGGATGCGAAATTCTCAACCCCGATCAGCAAATTGCGACCCTCTCGGATAGCGGGAAGCTCCAGATGACCATGATGGTCAAAGTCGGCAAAGGATACTCCCTCTCCGAGCAGAACAAAGATGAGGAAGACCCGGTTGGTACCATTCCAATCGATTCGGTGTTTTCCCCCATCAAACGAGTGAACTACACGGTACAGAACGCCCGGGTCGGTCAGCGAACAGACTACGACAAGCTTACCTTGGAGGTGTGGACGGACGGTAGTGTGCATCCAGCGGATGCTGTTGCCTACGGTGCCAAAATTTTAAAAGAGCAGTTGGCCATTTTTATCAATTTCGACGAAGAGGCTGAGCCTGAGATCAGTTCTTCAGAAGACGATGGCTCAAACGCCCAATTCAATGAAAATCTCTACCGGAGTGTCGAAGAACTGGAACTATCCGTTCGCAGTGCCAACTGCCTGAAAAATGCAGATATCCATAAGATCTTCCAGTTGGTCAGCAGAACTGAGGCCGAAATGCTCAAAACGAAAAACTTCGGTCGCAAATCGCTAAACGAAATCAAGGAAGTGTTGGCTGAAATGGGCCTCTCTTTGGGAATGAAGCTTGAAGGCTTTGTTGTTCCGGAAGAAGAGGAGACCGTAGAAGGAGAATAAGCGATCCTATGAGACATCTTAGAGCCGGCATAAAGCTGAATAGGACAACAAGCCATCGAAATGCGATGTTTCGAAACATGGTGACGTCCCTGTTCAAGCATGAACGTATAAAGACCACCGAAACCAAGGCCAAAGAACTGCGCCGCTGGGCCGATCACCTGGTGACCCTCGCCAAACGAGGCGACCTTCATGCCCGTCGGCAGGCACTTGCCATCGTTCGGGAAAAGCAGGTCGTCCACAAGCTCTTCGAGGAGGCTCAAGAGCGTTTTGGAAGTGTCAACGGCGGGTACACCCGTATCGTAAAAATCGGTTTTCGACCCGGGGATGCGGCCAAAATGACGATGGTAGAGTTGGTAACGCCGGAAGGTCAACCGAAAAAGAAGAAAAAGAAGAAAAAGGCGAAAGCAGCGCCGGAGACAACACCCTCAGTGACACCCGAAACCAAATCAACAGTGCCGTCCGCTTCCGAAGCGGCGGCTCAGCCGGAGACAGCAGCCGGAACCGACGGGGCGGAGACCAAACCTACCGACGCGAGTGAGGACGGCGCGACGACCGCCGGGACGGTCGATGCCGCATCCGAAGCTCCGGAGACGACAGCGGTAGAGGAGGCCAAATCGGCCTTAGACGAAAGCCCTGAAGAGAAGAAGACCGATCCCACTTGAATCCCAATCCCATATCGGAAAAATGACGCCCCGCGGCAGCCGGTTGCCCCGCGGGGCGTTTTGGTTTGATACCGGGAGAAGTGCACATCCAGCCACCCACCATGGGATTCGGCGATCCCACTATCAACCGACAGATCCGGGGGCAATCCGTCCCGGTGGTTATCTCATGATCCCCACTTCCCCCTCCCCCGTTGGGATGCAATGCCGTTTGTTCGTGCTTATTCCAGTCCGCAAGGCATATGTGACCCATGGGCAGCCGGGTAGGGTAGAGCGCCTATTGAAGCAGAGAGGGCGATTCAAACCGGGATTGACTTGAGCATCTTCGACAGCTACTCTGATCGTCAGGTCAATCTCGGTCCCAATCGCAACCACCATTGGACTGCCACAGCAGCGAAAGCGAAAATGCCATGTACCGTTTTACGGCTGTCATGTATGGTGTTCTTTTGCTGTTGACAACATCCGCTCCTGCAATGGGAGCTGATCCAGTGGGTTTTTCATCAACGCCCGTCAAAAACCTATTGCTTCTTCATTCCTATCACCGTGCCCTGGAGTGGACCAACGGAATTGACCAGGGGTTCGAATCCGTGGTGACCGCCAGTCCATTACGCATCAATATACATGTCGAATACATGGACTCAAAACGCCACTTGAGCAGCGACTATTTCCATGACCTTCTGCGGCTCTATAAAAAGAAATATCAACGCCTCCAACTGGATGTGGTCGTCACATCCGACGATACCGCCTTTCAGTTTGCCTTATCCAATCGCTATGAGCTCTTTCCGGGCGTGCCCATCGTATTCTGCGGGGTCAATTCGATCGATGTCTACCGCCAGAGTGACACCTTCCGGCCGTTGATGAGCAATTTGACGGGGGTCGTCGAAGCTTTGGATGTGGAAAAAACCCTGCAGCTTGCCCTTCTTTTTCATCCGAAGGCCAGTGAGGTGGTCGTTGTCAACGATGGAACGATCACTGGAAGAATCAACCGCCGCATCATTGAACCGCTCGCGGATCGGTTCTCGACTCGCGCAAAGTTCCTATTCCTCGACGACATCGAGATCAGTGATCTGTTGTCCCGCCTGGCTGGGCTTTCCGAGAAAAGTATTCTGCTTCTCATGACCTTCAATCGAGACAATGCAGACAACGTTTTCTCCTACGATGAATCCATCGAATTGATTGCCGGTGCATCCAGCCGACCCGTATATGGTGTCTGGGACTTCTATCTCGGCAAAGGGATTGTGGGAGGGGTGTTGACCGGCAGCCGCTATCAAGGGACGATGGCTGCCAATCTGGCACTGCGGGTGTTGGGGGGAGACGCCCCTGACAGCCTTCCCATCATTGACGAGAGTGCAAATGATGTGATGCTTGATTATCTCGAGTTGAAACGATTCTCCATACCCGAGACGTTGATCCCCCCGGATGCCATTGTCATCAACCAGCCGGATTCATTCTACAGACGCCACAAGGCCTTGATCTGGTGGGGAGGCACCGGGTTTGTCCTCCAGGCTGCCGTCATTCTCATGTTGGGGGCGAATATCAGGCGTCGGAAAAAAGCCGAAGAAATCCTCCAGGCCAGAGAAGTTCAATACCGACGGATATTTGAAAACATACAGGATGCCTATTACGAAGTCACTTTTGACGGGAAAATCTTGGAAATGAGCCCTTCGATAGAGCGTATTCTCGGGTTCACCCGGGAGGAGCTCATCGGTAAATCTTTCATGACCCTGTATGAGAATCCCGGTGAGCGGGCCGGATTCCTGGAAACCATTCGAGACCGGAACCGGGTGCCGGACTATGACATTCAGCTGAAAAATGCTTCCGGAGAAATCGTGTCTGTGTCCATCAATGCGGCGATTGTGCGTGATGATGCCGACGAACCCGTCAAAATCGCGGGCTCGATGCGTAATATCGAAGAGCGAAAAATGGCTGAGAAAGTCCGTCAGCGGCTTGAAAAAAAACTGTTCAAAGCCGAGAAAATGGAGGCTATCGGCACCCTGGCCGGGGGGGTCGCCCACGATCTCAACAACATCCTGAGTGGCGTCATCAGCTATCCCGAACTGTTAAAAATGAAGCTGCCCCCTGACGATCCGATGCAGTCTCCGCTCGATACCATCCGACAGTCGGGGGTAAGGGCCGCCGCTGTGGTGGAGGATCTGCTGACCCTTACGCGGCGAGGCATATTGATAAAAGAGGCTGTGAGTATAAACGTCATTGTCAACGACTGCCTCCGCAGCAAAGCCTTCAGTGAATTGAAAAACCGGTTCCCGGATGCGTTGTTCGACATTGAACTGGCACCGGATCTGCCGATTGTCAGGGGATCTTCATTTCACTTGAATCAGGTTGTCTTCAATTTGCTGGCGAACGGTGCTCAATCGGTCGGTGGAACGGGCATCATTCGCTTGACGACCGGACGACAGCGGCTGGATGCCCCCCTCAACGGCTATGATGAGGTGGTCGAGGGTGAATATATCTGGTTAAAAGTCTCCGATAACGGTCCAGGTATTCCAGCGGAACACATGGAACGGTTATTTGATCCTTTCTACACCAAAAAAAAGATGGGACGAAAAGGGACCGGACTGGAAATGGCCGTCGCCTGGGGGACGGTGATGGACCATGACGGCTACATCCAAGCTGAAAGCCGCGATGGTTTGGGATCGATATTTACGCTTTTCTTTCCCGTAATTCCCAAATTGAAAGGGAAGGTCGTTGAGAGCGATTCGTCCCGGCTCCACGGCAGCGGACGAATTCTCATCGTTGACGACATGGAGGAACAGCGGATGATTGCCGGTGCCATCCTTTCTGAGTTGGGCTATGAAACCGCAAGTGTTTCATGCGGCGAGGCTGTTCTTGACCATCTGGAGGGCAATCCGGTTGATCTGGTCATTCTGGACATGATCATGGAACCCGGAATCGATGGCCTCGATACCTATCGGCGACTGCTAACGCACTATCCCGATCTGGCGGTTGTCATCGCCAGTGGCTATTCCCAGACCGATCGCGTAAAGGAAGCGCTTCGATTGGGTGCCAAAGCATTTATCGGAAAGCCATATACTGTTACCCAGTTGGGCACGTGCATTCGGTCGGTATTGAAGGGGTGAACCGATTGATCCAGCGGCAATGGATCGAATGTCCATCCTTACGACCTCTCACCTGCCGACCTCCACCACGATCAGACCCCCCCAATCCACCCCCATCGATCCATTCTTCAATCCCAAGGGGCGTTGTGGCTGGCTGAAAATAGTCGATTCCATGGAGTGCAAAGGCCTTGCCGGTAGATGCATGGTAATCGCGTGAGCCGATTTCGCCCTGCTTTCACATGGCCCGTCTTCATCCCACCCCATTTAGGAGGCAATCGTCTGCAATCAGTAGAGTGCAAGTCATTCATGAACCCACCTCCATCTCCCATGCATGACCCGTGATCAGATGCGGTGCAAAGTCTCTCTCTAACGGGAAGGCGTCGGAATACCCTTTCCCCTCGATTCCTTCAGGAACCATGCGCAGCCCTAAGGCATGTCGATGTCAGGGCCGGCTGCACGGATATCTGTGCAACGCCGCCTGACTTGATGGGCGTACGGCGACGTTTTCCCCATCACCACCGCCCCAGGGGCCGACGGGGTTGGTTGGAGATATCCTCTCCATATGGCGCACTTCGGGGGCCGCGGCTGCTCGGGCGAAAGGGAAATGACATCGATTTCCCTGCCGTTTCAGAGGCTCGGTACGGTTTTTGGAACTGCCCTTGGCGTCGGCCACAAAACGATTGAAAGCCATTCTTGACGATCACCCATGACCTGTGGCTCAAAGTGCGAGGATGCTAAAATGTTGCCAGGAACAGACCCGCCAACCGGTTGCCGGAACGCTGTCGTCGCCGGGCTCAGGGCCTTGGGAACGGTGATGACCAGATTTCTGTCTGTTAGCCGGCTTTCGATCATGGCCGTCCTCGCGGGACTGACCCTGCTGGGTCTCGATCCCCCGGTTTGGGGGGACGCCCTTCAGATTCTTTCCTGTTCGAAGGGCGAGCTATTCGCTCCACTATCCCCTCCCGAGAGCGGGGGGGTACTCTGCACCGATTGCGACTGGTACCCGGGTCTTTCTCTGGATGGGGTGCCGCTTCCGACGGATGTCGACCACGACGGGTCGCCATCCCTATCGGCAACGATCTCTGATCTATCCGACGGGCCCCACACGGTGGCGGTGACCCATCTAATGCCTGATGAATCGGCGCTGATCGTTCACACCCGCCTGTTGTTGGTAGACACCCAGCCCCCGAATCTCGAAGTCATCATGCCCTCCGACGGACGGCTTCCCATCGTCAACCCACTCATTGCGATTCGGGCCACGGATGAGGGATCGGGTTTGGATCCCTCATTGCTTCGGATGGATGCCCAAGCCCGAATCAATGGGGCCCCGCTACCGATAGAGATTGGGGGCAAAGACGGCAATCACCTGTTGGTGGTAGACCCGTCAGGTCACCTTCCTGATGGAGATACACCGATTGATCTGCAGGTGACCCTCAAAGACCGTGCGGGAAACATGGCGGTCTTGGAACGGCAGTTCCAATCGATGGGTTACCATCAAGAAACCCAAACCGGTGCCTTGAACTGTGCCGACAACGGCCTCCTGGTGCCGTTTTCCCCTCCGGTTTCGGGAGAATGGACCTTTGATTTCAGAAACAGCCTTCACCCGGTGGTGGCTAGGGGTGAAGAAATGACCGGAGAATTGGTTGTCGATTTGCCGTATATCGGCGGTGTTCCACTGTCCAAGACCTTGCGTGACGGTATCGTGCTGACAAGCGAACACCCCAAGATTGACATTGATCGAACCGATAATGGCGATGGGCAGACACTCCGGTTCGTTATCAAGCAAGCCGTCGCTGTGCCGCCATCGGATGCGATTGTTTTTCTAACCCTGACGTCGCCTGAATCCGTATCATTCGTCCACTCCTATGGCTGTCGAAATGGCCGGCCGGCGGTTGTCCATACCCAATGGGCGCCCAAAGGCCTTGTCCATCACCCGATCCCTTTTTTTCTCCGGTCGACATGGACCAGCGGGATCAAGGTGACCCAGAAGGAGAACCGTCTGATCTGCCGAGTGAGTGCGGGCGCCGAAGGTGTGGTCGATCACACCGTATCGTGCTTTTCAGCCGGACCTGTTTCCGAATGGATAAGGCCTCTTGGGGGTGGGGAATATGAGGCTGCCATCCCGGTAAAGGAAGGCAGGGTTCCATTTACGGTGGAACTGGCGAGTGCTTTCGGCCGGTGGGGAGATGACGACCCCGGTGCCATGACTCTCGCCGACGGGACCCGACGCCGCTATGAAGGGGAGTGGCAGGTTGCCATGGGAAAACCGGAAATCGTCTGGTTTCGCTATGAGCCGGATGCCGGTCGTTTCATCGCCCTGATTGAAGATGATGGAACCCCTATTGGCGACCTATCCGTCTCCATCGAGACAATGGAGGGCTCTCTGAAGTGCCGGATCGATACCGCCTCGGGGCTTTTTCTCTCTCCGTTGGTTTTTCCCTCGCAGGCCACATCCCCTGCCACCCTCAGGGCTACCGATCTGGCCGATCAGACCAGTCAGAGCGTAACCTATTGGGGCGAGGCGCCTGCCGAAAATGCCGTCGGTCCCATGGTTACCGCCTATGAGACCCACACAAGGAAACGCTCTCAAAGGCTCTGGCGACGGGATGTCAGGAACGTTTCGGAAGCGATTTCCTCTGATGGAACGAGCCTGGTGGAGGTCTGCCGACATCACCTCGTCCCCCCGCTGATGCCTTGGGAAACGCACGTCCGGAGATGCCAAGAGTGGGTGGCAGACGGGGGCTGTCTGCGCATGGGATGCGAGGCATCCGACTGTCTTCAGCCAACGGGTGCCTCCCTGACGCTTCAGCAATGTGATCGGGAGCAGATGGATATCAGCCCTCCGGTCATTACGTCGCTGAAATGCGGCCCCGACGGATCGATATCCGCCCGGATTCACGATCATGGGGCTCCCCTGGGGGATTTGGTGGTCGACGCTTCGGCCAATATGTTTGAATTCAACCATCGAACCGGCCGTTTCACGGCAGCGGTTCGTCTCGGCGAGAAGGAAAAACAGGGAATTCGCATCCATGCCAGGGACGCATCCGGCAACGAAACCACGGCGTATCTTGATCTGGTCGTTCCCTCATCCCCCCCGGATGTCACCCTCAGGATCGATGAGTTAAAGAATGCCGGACAACGGATATCCTATCACGGTCTCGAGGTCGATGCGCTGATCACTGCAACCGCCACAGATGAATCGGGTATCGACCACCGGTTGAATCGACCGGCGATCGACGGTATCCGTGTCCCGGTGCTGGGCGTTATGGACGTGTTCAATGGGGTGGAAGACACCATCGTTTTCGGAGGCCAGAGACTCTCGGAGGGAGTCCACACGGGTGAAATCTCCGTAACTGACCGTGTCGGACTATCAGCGACTGCGCGAATTCCGTTCACCATTGACCCTTCGCCCACCATACACGGTTTTCGGTTCCTTAATCCCCCTGACCCAACGCTGCCTGTTCCGGTGTTGACGGCCCGAATCATGGATCCGGGAAACGATCTCAGGTCGAAGAATATTGGTGTCGACATCGACGGCATATCGCTACCTGACGGTCACGTTTTCTACCATCCTGCCAGCGGATATTTGGCCGTTGACGGTCCTGTCTCTCTGTCGCCCGGCTCCCATGACGCCACACTCACCGCAGTCGATGATCGGGGCCATAAAGCCCAGGACCACCTGTCCTTTGTCTGGGGGAAGATCGACATCGCGGCACCGAATGACGAGGGCGGAGATCTGATTCTGACCGATACCGACATCTGGGAAATCCGGACGGTTGACAACGACGGTCTGGCCAACCCCGGAGAAAGGATTCGCCTGTTCTTTCGTCTTCAAAACAGAGGCAGAAAGGATCTGTCAGGCGTCATGGCCGAAGTGATATCCTTCGATCCTCGCCTCCGGGTGGAAACCCCTGAGCTGCCTGTCGGAAAGATTTTGGCCGGTGGCACGCTGCGGCCTGTCGACGGTTTTGATCTCTATGTTTCAGAAGGTGTGGAAGATGTGGAGCGGTTCAACCCCACGAACCTGCCCATTCGATTGCAGCTGATCGATTCATCCGGGGAGCGGTGGGTGTTTCCCATGGACCTTCCAATCTACGAAGCAAGGGGGAAAACCCGATCGGAGGGAGATATCCATTTGACACTGAATCGGTTGGATAGAACCACCCTCTCGTCATGGGTCGAGGTTGGCGGAGAGGCCAGCACGCCTGAGAGCGACTGGCTGACCATGGTTCTCAGGGTCAACGGTGAACGGGTTGTCGTTGACTGGTCGCGTTCACAAGGACGATATCGGGCGAAGACGGATTTGAAGCCAGGCGACAATACCATCGATGTCGAAGCGGTCGCTCCTGACGGTCGAAGGGCCAGAGTTGAAGGTGTGGTGCACCGCCTCTCTCCGTATAAACCCCCTATCCTTACCATTGATACGCCCCGGGAAGGAGAGTGGATTGACGGCTGCCGTCCGCTCAAGATCGAGGGCCGGTACGGTGGTGGAAGCGATAGAATAGAACGTCTTGCCATCGAACTCAATGCCCTCGACGGTGGCGCTCCACCCACCACCGTTTTACCGGTTTTCAAAAATGGGGACTATCGGGGGGAGATCCCTCCGGGGAGGATCGAGGGTGCCTGCGAAATCAGGGTGACATTGAAAACCCAAAGCGGCGAGACAATGACGGCCATTCGACGGGTCCAACTATCGGGTTGCTCCTAACCCCTGCTCCAAAAATGGCGTCCATCCTTTCACCCATGAGTCGTCATAAAAAAATAGGGATATTTCTCCTGGTGTGTTCCGTGGTTTCGGGATGGCAGACGGCTCACGGTAGTCTCCGACTGAGGCCTCAGGAAACGGATCTAGGCCTGTTGGTGCCCGGTCGAGAGACGAGAACCATCACCTATCGATTGACGACCCCGGCAAATGAGGTGGAACTCATCTTCGAAGACTTTTCCGGTATGCGAATCGGCCGCGAGGTGACGGTCGGGGTGCGGGCCGGCGAGCATTCCTTCCAGTGGAATGGCACTGGAAATGACGGCCGGATAGTGTCTGAAGGAAGCTACCGGCTTCGGCTCAGAGCGGTGTTTTCCGACGACACCGTCGAGGAGCAGCCCCTCATCATACGCTTGGTCCCCGAGGGCTTGGTCCTTTCGACAGTCGTCCCGGAACCGCCTCCTCCAAAGGTGCCGCCTCATCGCCTTTGGGGGCACTTCTCCGGATATTGGCAGCAGGATGAAGAAAGCGGCGGCGGTGGATCCGTTGAACAACGATCCGTCCTGGGGTTGACCTATGGGTCAGGCGCCATGGAGGGAGAGGGCGTTTTCGATTATCGGCGTCGGGATCCGGGGAAGGACGATCTGGACGGGAGCTCTCTTTTCGCCAGGAGACTCTGGGAGGACGGGGGGGTGTCGGTGGTATATAGAAGGGGGTTGTCAACGTTCAACGATCCGCTGGTGTTGTTTAGTGATTTTAAGACAAGTTTTAAAAAAGCAGGGATACTGTTGGATCAGAACTGGACATCCCTAAGCCCTGTAAGCCTTGATATTATGGGGTTTGTGGTGGAAGACGGCCCCCAAAAGGACGATTGGGGCGGGGCGGCTCGAATGACGGTCCAACGGGTTCAAGGTATGATGATCGGTGCGACCGGAACCTTCTCCCGCTCTTCCCGAGACGGCCACGGTGGCTACCGGGAGAGTTCCGTCGGCGCCGTTGATGTCAATTTGGAAACGGGGTTTCCCTTCATGCCTCGTTTGATCGCCGAGACCGCCTTGTCGAGAGACGATTTCGGGGAGGTTGATATGGCCTTCACCATCGGCGGCCTTTTGGACATGCCCTTCCAATCCCGATGCCAGGTGGCTTGGATTCATCTGGGTGAGGGGTATTCCGCCCCGTTTTCCGACCCGTTGCGACAAATTCAAAAAGATGCCTCGGGAATTCGTTTCAATGGTGAGTCGATCCCTGTCGGGCTTTTTGAGGGAGTGGCCTCGGCAGGCGCCTCCTGGGGCGGCTACTGGCTAAGGAGGCCCAGTAGCGGGGATATGCTTGGCGAAATAGACGCGAGCCTTCGGCTGGAGGTAGACGATGAGGGCGAAATGTCCCTCAGTTGGTTCATGACCCGGGGGTCTCGAGAAACCTCACATTCGGTGCTTCTGGCATCTTCCCGGTCGTTTCAGCCCTGGTTGAGGCTGAACCTTCAAGGGGCCTATTCAACCAACCGCTTCGAAAAGAGCGGCCGCTTGCGGCTGGAAGCCCAGGCGGAGGGCGCCGTCGCGGTCGGAAAGGTCGGGGTGGAATGGATCGGCAGGAGCGGAGAGAACAACGGTACACGGATTTCCAGAGAGTTCTCCTTATTTGGAGAGGGGCGCCACGGTCCTTGGCTTGTCAGCGGATTCATCCGACGCAACCACAGGGGGGGATCCGAAAGAGTCAATGTTTACGGTCGGATTCAGCGGGAGATAACCTGGCTGCATCGTTACCGTTTGAAGGGATATGGGGCCTTGGGAGATCAGGCGTCCTTTCAAACGGCGAAACAGATCGAATTCGGGCTGGAGGTGTCTTTTTGACGCGGAGCCACGGGATTCGTAAGATGATTCGGATAGGCACAATGGTTGCCCTGGTTTGGATCTGGGGCTGTGGGCCTTTTCGTGCGGAGTTTTACCGCCAGGAAACTCGATATCTGTATACGAGGGGGGCCAATGCCTTTCGGGACGGCGATGCCGAGCTTGCCCGCAGGACGATGGTCGCGGTGCTCGATCAGGACTCATCCTATGCCCCTGCAGAGGTGGTCTTAGGGCATATTGCCTTTACCCGGGGGGACGTATCCGTTGCCGAGGCTCACTACCGCAGAGCCCTGAAAAACGATCCAGAACTGGCATCCGTGGTCTTTCCCATGTTGATTCGATGCCGAACCCAACACTATCGTCAGGGAGGTCCAACCCTGAAGATGGTTTTAGATCTCATGACAGCCGATGACGATGCCGGACTTACCCGGGCCCTCAGCGATAGTGAAGACCTGGAGAGCCTGGCCAGGGATCCGTTTTCCCTTACGCTCTCGGAGCGCACCGAATTGAACCGTCTGGTGATGACGCGACTCCTTACCCGCCCCTTATCCCCTCAAGAGGAGTTGTTTTTCGGGTTCTTTCTCTTTGAGACAGGGGCAGCGGATCCCCTTGCCGCCAAGACCCTGAGGGTATGGTTGAAACATCCGAGAAAAGATCCGGTCAGACGATTGGCCTGGGTCACTCTGATCAGTCTGTACCGGCGGATGGGCGATGACGTATCTGGGAACGATGCGTTCAATGAGGCCCTCTCTGAGGGGTATCCTGCCAAGATCCTGGCGGCGGCATTGGACGATGCCCAGGTACTGCCCCTGGCAACCGTGGAGGATCTTCAATCCCCATACACCGTTTTAGATTCCAGGCCGGAGAAAATCCCCTCCTCAGGGTGGATGGCCCTTCCCCGACTGTCCTCCAGAAACCGCCGTTGATCCGTCCTTGATGGTTTCCACCGGTGACTGTTAGGCATGCCGGAAGCCCCTAACCTTTGATGACGGCAAGGGGCACGATTCTGGCCACTTTTTTAGCAATGCCGGCGCCATGGACTATCTCAACAACCCGATCCACGTCTTTATAGGCCAAGGGAGCTTCTTCCGCCAAACCGGATAAACTCCCCGCCCTCACTCGAATACCTGCGGCTTCGAGTTCCTGTTTCAACTGGGATCCTTTGATTCGTTTTTTAGCCATACGTCGGCTGAGTTGTCGT
Organism: uncultured Desulfobacteraceae bacterium; assembly: GCA_942491115.1. GTDB lineage: Bacteria > Desulfobacterota > Desulfobacteria > Desulfobacterales > UBA5852 > CALNZV01. The sequence goes on along the minus strand of CALNZV010000007.1, from coordinate 577,429 downwards.
CCCGCCCCATGGCAGCAGGAACCAAAACTCAATTCCATGGCTGAACGGGTGCCGGTGAGCACCCAGCTGGCGGTTCCCATGGAACCGGGAACCATCACCGGCTGACCGATATCCTGGTATGCGGACGGAATGTCGGAGGAGCCGGGACCAAAAGCGCGGGTGGCGCCTTTTCTGTGAACACATAGCGGTGTGGGATGGCCATCCACATCATGGGTTTCAATCTTGGCCATGTTGTGGGCGATATCGTAAATTTGAAAAAGGTGGTGGTTCCTTACTTTTCCGGCCAGCACTGCCTCGAAGGAGCGTCGGATGCGGTGGGCCAGGACCTGTCGGTTGGCAAAGGCGAAATTGGCTGCACCGTTCATGGCTGCCAGGTAGTCTGCCCCTTCCCGGCTGGACAGAGGGGCACACACCAATTCCCTGTCTGGAAGCCGATAACCATATCGGGAGACGGTTTTCTGAAAGCGTTTCACGTAGTCGCTGCAGACTTGATGGCCCAGTCCTCTTGAACCGCTATGAATTTGAACGACAATGGCATTCGGATAGAGCCCCATGCGTTCGGCTGCGAGGGTGTCGAAAACCGTTTCAACGGCATCCAGTTCGATGAAATGATTTCCCGCACCCAAAGAGCCGAGTTGATCTTTGCCCCTCTCCTTTGCCCGAGGGCTGATTACCGATGGGTCAGCCCCGCTCAGACATCCCTCCGCCTCTGTTTTCTCAAGGTCGCCGGCTGTGGCAAACCCGCGCTTCAGAGCCCAGATGGCCCCCGTCTCCAAGACCTCCTCCAATTCGTGGGCTTTCAATCGGATATGGCCCCTTTGCCCGACGCCGCTGGGGCATTGGTATTGGATGGTCGCTGCCAGGTCATCGAGGTGAGGGAGAATATCCATGCGATCCAGATGAGTTCCCAGGAGTCGGACGCCGCAGTTGATATCATAGCCGACGCCGCCAGGGGATATAACCCCGTCAGTGAGGCGGGTGGCCACCACGCCGCCGATTGGGAATCCATAGCCCTGGTGCATGTCGGGCATCGCCATTACCTGCTTTGCAACACCGGGCAGGGTTGCGGTATTGATGAGCTGATCGATGCACCGGTCATCGGTTAGATGTTTGATGAAGTCCGAATCGGAGAAGAAGCAGGCCGGGACCCGCATGTCCTGGCGGTAGGTGGCGGGAATCTGGTATAGAAATGGGCGTGTGGCCTTCCATGGGGTGGACATCTGGACCTCCTGCCGCCGAGCCGATATCCTATCGGCTCAAACGTCAAATACGATAGTGACCTCAACACCGTCTCGGGTTTCCTCTATGCTGAGATTATGATAAGTCACCGATTTGATATGCCGTTGAATGCCGTCGGTGACATGGCCTGCCAACTGTGCTTTTAGGTGTCGGTGGGTCATCCGTTCGAATGAGAAGCGATCGATGGTCAGAGATCTCGATTCTGCCAGGTAGGCAAGTTCGTTCAGCCATTCCACCAGCAGATCTTCGGAATCGCTTCCGGAGAGGTGCACCGAAACGGTAATGGCGGGTCCCGTAAATCGCCCTATTGGGGCCATCAGTTGCGTCATCCCCAAGGCGGCTTGGCGGAAAAGGTCTTCCAAGTCCCTACCGGTAACGTAAATGGCAATGTCTGCGCAGTGTTCGATTTCTTTAAACGGCATCGTGGATTCTCAACCGATTCGGGTTTCGGGGGGACGGCCGACACTCACCCCGCCGTCCTGGAAGATGACAACAATCCTTTTCCGATTCCACCCCTTAAAGGTAAGTCCTCGGCATCGGTTTTAAAGAAGGGGGGCCTCCATGTCGAAGGCCCCCCGGTTTTAGGGCTTCAGGAGGATGGGTAACCCCTGGTGGACATTGCTTATCGAAATAGCCTGAAGGATATTTTGTCCCTTCAGCGCAAGGTGTTGAGGCACTCTCGGATGGGCAAAAGGCTTCTGGTTCACCGTTTTGTTATGGTGGAAATCCTTCTGTTGCTGATTTGCCTTCTGCTGATGCTTGGAAATCACCCCCTGAGAATCCTTCCTGCCTTTGTGGCCATATCCGGGCTGGCGTGGTGGTTCAGGGAAAGGGCGGTGATGGTTCAGTTCAAGCGGGATATGAAGGGGCAGCTCATGAGAGATCCTGACGCCGCCTTCACCAGACAGACCTCGATGGAGACTACCGAAGAGGGCTTTACCGTGACAAACTCCGGTGTCACTGCCCGGTTTTTCTGGCGGGAAGTCGAACATATCGAAGCCGATGACCGCTGCATTTTCATCCTGTCGGAGGGCATGCAGCACTATGTGGTTCCGAAAGCAGCGTTCGGGTCACCCGTGGAGGCGTCGGCATTTTTCCGCTTTATTACAAGGAGCCGTGAGAAGGCCATGGAGGGCAGTCGATCGTCGGGGGATGGCAAAAGCGCCTAAACGCCCTACCAGGAAGGGATCAGTGGATGGTTTTCCCTGCCATGTCCCGGCGGCATTCCAGAAAAGCGATAAAGAGGTCCAGGAGTTTCTCGGCACTGTCAAATTGATCGATCAATTCTTCAGTCGTGTAGCGATTGGCGTTGGTGTTGAGGAAGTCGTCGATGGACGATACCATGTCCAGTCGCTCCTCGTCTTCGAGATCCTGGCAGAGGATGTAGGTGAGGGTGGTTTTGATATCTTCCAGCAATACGCTTTTGGTTAGCAAACTCGGTTGCATGGGGATCGCGGTTCTGGAAAAGGGATGGAAGGGCCTATCGTTTTTCACCTCGATCGTTACCGTCGACTACTACCATCGGGCGCCCGGCATTTCAAGTCCGAATCATGGGAGACTCGGGCATCGCCCTGCAGTTCCACGACGGTGGCTCCCCATCCACCGGCATCGGGTGGTGCTAGCCCGAAAGAGATCACGTATGGATGCCCCTTTAGAATGCTGTGCAGCCGGCGCCTCATCACCCCTGTCCCCTTGCCGTGAATGATACGAACGGAATCGAACCCTTTCTGCCGGCAAGCCTCCAGATAGTCCTCGATCAAGGTGGTCAGATCGGAGGGTCTGAATGTGTGAAGATCCAGAACATCTTCGATGGGGATGTCGACGGGGGTCATTGGCTGCCATCTTATTGTCGGGTTGGATTCATTATAATGGGATGATGACGTGGACGCAAGCCACTACCTGACCTTAGCGGCGCTCCCTCTGGTTGCCTATGCCGCAGGGTCCGTTCCCTGGGGCCTCTGGATCGCGTGGCTTGCCTGTGGTCTTGATATTCGGCGTCTTGGCAGCGGAAATATCGGTGCCACCAATGTCCGTCGAATCGCCGGAACGGTGCCGGGTATCCTGACCCTTGCGGCGGATGGACTCAAGGGGGCTGTTCCGGTCTGGATTGCCGCTGCCCTGGTCCCCGAAGGGTCGCCATACCCCGCCTTTGTCGGCGTGTCGGTTTTTTTGGGACATCTGTATCCTGTCTATACCCGGTTCCGGGGCGGCGGCAAGGGCGTGGCCACGGCCGGAGGCGTGGTGCTCGCACTTTCACCCGCGGCGCTTCTGACGGCGCTCCTGGCCTTTGTTTGGGTGGTATGCTGGAGCAGGCGGGTATCCGTCGCCTCCTTGGCCGCATCGACCTGTCTGCCCTTTTTCCTCTGGGAGGCCACTGGCTCCATGGGCCAAACAGCCATGGCTTCGGCCATGGCATTGTTGATCTGGTGTCGCCATCGGCAGAACCTTCGCCGTCTCGTCGAGGGAACCGAACCCAAGATGGATCTGTGAACCGGTCCACGATTCCCCTTCCTTCCCATCGGCCGCTTGATGCCGCTCGCGACCGTCAAACCATCCGGGTTGAATGGGATGGTTCTGGGGCTCGTCATGGAGTGGTCACCGGCGTCATCCCAAGGGGCACCCGAGGACGTTAAGGACCCGAAAAGGCCTCTGGCCCGTGTGTCGGATCGGCGATGGAGAAGAGAGTACCCGCACTAACCCGAATATGTCACGCGGTTTCAACTAACAAGTGCAACATTTAAATTTAACCTGGTTATTTGATCAATTACTCCAAAACACCTCATTTGGGGTTTGATATCTCAACGTTTTCCGTGGTCGCATATTTAAGCGTTTCATTGCCAATGCTACCGCCTCATCTTTGATCTTTGTAAAGTCAGAGTCTTTTGGAAAATACTGGCGCAGCAGCCCATTGGTGTTTTCGTTCAGACCTCGTTTCCAGGCGTGATAGGGATGGGCAAAATACACCTGAGCCTCCAACAATCTGGAGATGCGCTCGTGCTGAGCAAACTCTTTGCCATTGTCAGCGGTTATGGTCAGCACCCGGTCTTTAAACGGTCGAAGCAGTCTGATCACGGCATTTGATAGGCGTTTTGCCTGCCGATCGGGTAAGTGTTTGACCAGGGTGAACTTCGACTTTCGCTCTACGATGGTCAACAGTGCTCCTTTTCGCTTTTTTCCGGACATGGTGTCAATTTCCCAGTCGCCGATGCGCGCTTTGGTATCGACAACTTGGGGCCGTTCATGGATGCTCACCGCGCCGACAATTTGCCCCCGTCGTTGCTTGGAGCCATAGCGCTTTCTATACTTTTTACGGCCCCATCGTAGATGTCGATAAAGCTGACCGCCTTTTGCCTTATCAGCCCCAATATGCCGATAAATGCTCTCGTGGCTGATCCGGACATACTCATGGTGTTTGAGAAAGCCAGAGATTTGTTCTGGGCTAAAGTCCAGCTCGAGCAACTGCTCGATGCGACAGATGAGTTCCGGTCGCATCTTGATAAATTTTGCCGCCGCCTTACGTCGGTTAAGCGCTTTCAAATGGGCTTTTTGGGGCTTATAGTGTCCAGCATCTGTGTTGCGTCGAGTCTCCCGGCTAATAGTTGACTTGTGGACACCTATAAGCGTGGCAATTTTTGATTGGGAATAACCAGCTTTCAAATAAATGCGAATGTGATATCGCTGATATTGAGTTAACTGCTTGTACGTTCTCATGAGTGCACCTTTCACTTGGCGGTAGAAGGAACACTTATTGTACAGCAGTTAACTCATTCCTTCACCTCCAAGGGTGTTGCACTTATGAGTTGAATCTAAGCATGAAAATGTTTTCTAAATGTCAAAATAATATATGATATCTTATGGTTATCGCCTATTTCGGTAGCAGAGTCCCGGGAGCCGTTTGTCCCCCAGCGGAATGGCAATAACCCCCAAGAATATTCCCCCTGGGGGCGCGTCGGAGGCTTCCATATGCGGCGTGATCAAGGGCTTGCAGTACCAACGGTCGGCGGCGCCCTTGAATGCCTGGCCGATGAACGCCGCCAACACGTGACATATCCGGGCTAAGTCTACTGAAGGAGGGCCCAGAAAAGGCTAATCAGCCCAGAAAGGACAAAAACGGATTCGACTGCGAATTCGAGCCTGACACTGGGAAGAAATTTTCCCTGTTCATGGGCGATCACCAGTGAGCCAAGGGCGATCGGGCACAGCAGGAGCAGCAATCCCAGTGAGGGAGCGTTGCCTTGCCATTCAAGTAGGATCAGTAGGGCGCACGCTGCCCCCAATAAGGACTTGAGGAGCCATAAAGAGATTTTTTCTCCAAGGAAAACCGGTATGGTTTCCTTTCCGACAATCCGGTCTCCTTGAACATCCAGTAAATCAAAGAAAGCCGTCCGGATAAAGACCATGGTCGTGGCCCAGATAAATACGCCAATAGTAACGAGGCTGGCGCCCTGCCCCGCATATAGGCCGGGCAACAGCGCGGTGACGAGCCCCCAGGCGACGGCGATCAGAACGGTCTTCGAGCCCGGAATATCCTTCAAGCGGGTGGCGTGGCCTCGGGTTAACGGGGCCGGAAGAATCGGCATGTTGTAGGCCAGGCCCAAAAGGCTCATGGACAGAAGGACCCAGAAGGGCACGGTACCCATCATATAGGCAATTAGAAGCCCTGCGGCCCCGGCAATAAGCGATGTCGTCAGTAAAAAGGGGAGGTGGGTTCGGTAGAACATGGCGCGATCCGGATCATTGTAATCGTCGGATGATCGTCCTGTCAGGTTGTTCAGAATATGCATGGACAGCACGTAGAGAACCGCTACCGCTGCAAATAGCCTGGATCCCGTGAGGAGTTGAAGTTTGGCGCATGCATAGGTGAGACAACCCGCACCGATGGCGACGTAGAGGTTGGTGAGCAGCAGGGTTCGTTGAAGACGATAGAAGAGCCCATGCCAGCCGCTTGCGCCCCCCCGGTATGGAATCGCTTCGATGGCCCGGCAGACTTTTTTAATGACCCAGTTCGGTGTGGAGGCGCCCGCCGTCACCCCGACATGGCCGAATTGAGACAGGGCCTCGAGGTCGAGGTCCGCTTCGGTCTCCGCATGAAAAGCGGGCTTCCCGGCGGCCTTGGCTATTTCGTATAGACGCTGGGTATTGCCGCTGTCTTTGCCGCCCACCACCACAACGGCCTCGACAAGGTTTGCCAGACATTTGATTTCAGCCTGGCGCTTTTCGGTGGAGTCGCAGATGGTGTCGTAAACCTGATAGTGGGGGAGATGGTCGTCGACCCAGTGTTTGATTTCCTCATAGTCATTGAGGTTCTGGGTCGTCTGGGCCACAACGATAGCACGCTCGAGCACCGGCAGGACCGTTAGGTCTTCCAGGGTTGATACCACATGCCCCCTGCCTTCGGCGTAGCCAAGAAGACCGATCACCTCCGGGTGATCTTCGTCGCCGACGATAATGGTGTTATACCCCTTCCGGGCGTGCTTCCGGATGATGACCTGGACCCGAATCACCCGGGGACATGTCGCGTCGATGATGGAGAGCCCGGCGTCGGCCAGGATGGTCTTGACCGAGGGGGGAACCCCGTGAGCCCTGATCAGCACCGTTCCCTCCGTCTGCTCCGGGACCTCAGTCAAGACCTCGATGCCTTTGCTCTTCAGGACCTCGAGGACCTGGGGATTGTGAATCAATGGGCCGAAGGTGCAGATCGGCTTTTGGTGGTCGTCGGGAGCCTTCATGGCCAGTTCGACGGCTCGGCGGACGCCCATGCAAAAGCCAGCGGTTTTGGCAATTTCTATTTTCATGAGGAGTGGGTAGGCTCGATGAGACCCTTCAGACCGGCGGTGGCGAGCCGGGACGCTTATCCCGCGGGTTTAAGGAAAACCTTGTGGTCCACCAAGGAGAGGGCATTGATCGTGGCCTTGATGAATTTCTGCTCTCCGAAGATGTTGACCAGGCGAAGGCCGTCCTCCTCGGGCTGTACTTTGTCAACGGCCTCCATAATTAGTTTTTCTTCGCCATTTAGAATAAGATAGGCATTGGCTTCGCACATCGATCATACTCCTGTCGGCTATCCTATCGCTAAGGATGCGAGTTCTTTCACAACCAATTCGTCGACCAGTTCCGGCAGGGGAACGGGACAGATGCCGACGATGTGGATGTTTTCCTGGGAGAGAGGTAGCAGGTATTTGGGCGCGGGGCTGGCGGCAACGGCTTCAGCCATTGCCGGTGTCACCTCGCCCATCATGGCATGGGCAACGATGATGCCGATAGGTCCGGCAATCACGTCCACGGTTTCCACGGTGCGGCAGATGGCGTTCTCACCGGAAGCGCCTCGGTTGGCCCTGGCTTTCAGCATTTGAGCCGTGGCGATGGCATTGGTGCCCAAAGCAATAATGTCGACCCGCTCCGCAAAGCTGGCCTTGAGCCTTTTGATGATGGTGCTGCCGATGCCCCCGCCTTGGCCGTCTATGACGCAGATTCGTTTTAGTCCCATCGTTTTCTACAATGACGGTTTGATCTCGATCCCGTATTGGCGGCGGTTTTCTGGGCCCCGCAACCGTTGGCCCCTTTCCGGACACCGGTCCGCCGGGAGTTAGGATCCTAAGAGGACTCAGACTTTAGCAAGCCGATCAGTCGATCCAGGTCGTCGCTGCCGTAGTACTCGATTTCCACCTTTCCCTTACGCCCACCCTTGTCGTGAATGGTGACCCGAGTGCCGTAGTAGCGGGACAAGTCATCGGCCAAGGCGGCCAGATGGCGCTTCAGGGTGCTGGCCCGGGCCGATTTTGGAGCCGATGGTGGTTTCTTCAGCCGTTTGATGAGCCGTTCGGCTTCCCGAACCGAGAGTCCCTTTCCCATGACGGTTCGCCATGCATGGTTCCTGGCGATCGGGTCGTCGATGCCCAGCAGCGCCCTGGCGTGACCCATGGAGATGTGCCCCTCGATGATCGATTCCTTGATTGGGGTGGAAAGTTGCCGCAGGCGCAGAAAATTGGCCACCGCCGAACGGCTTTTTCCCACCCGCCGGGCAGCCTGGTCTTGGGTCAGCCCGAATTCTTCCATCAGACGATGGTAGGCGTCTGCCTCTTCGATGGGGTTGAAGTCTTCCCTCTGGATGTTTTCGACGATGGACATCTCGAGCATTTCGGCATCGGTGATGTCCTTGAGGACCACCGGCACTTGATCGAGTCCCACTCGCTTGGCCGCCCGCAGTCGGCGTTCGCCGGCAACCACTTCGAATCCGCTGGCATCTTTCCTGACCAGGAGGGGCTGAATAATGCCCTGAGCCCGGATGGATTCACTCAACTCTTCGAGATCGGCTTCGTCAAACCGGCGTCGGGGCTGGTAACGGTTTGGTCTGATCAGATCGATATCGCAGAGGAAGAAATCCCTGTCCTCTCCGGCGGCGGCTTTTTTGGAGGTGGGGATCAGGGAGTCCAGCCCTCGGCCGAGGGCCTGTTTTTTCCGATGCCGGGTTGGCTGCCCAGGGGTTGCTTTGGCCTTGCTCATAGGGTCATCCGTTTATGTGAACGTTCAGGCGGCTACCTGGGGCCAATGGGTGATGATTTCCCTGGCGAGGTCAAAATAGCTCCGGGCGCCGACGGAATTGGCATCGTAAAGCAAAATGGGTTTGCCGAAACTTGGCGCTTCTCCCAGTCGGATGTTCCGGGGAATCATGGTCCTGAAAATCAGCGATTTGAAAAACCGCTCGGCATCCTCAGCCACCTGGTGGGACAAATTGGTCCGTTTGTCGAACATGGTCAATAAAATACCGCCGATCTCAAGATTAGGATTGATGCCGTCTCTAATCCGCTCAATGGTCTGAATCAACTGGCTCAGACCCTCCAGGGCGTAAAATTCACATTGAAGGGGGATCAGCATGCAATCGGCCGCCGCCATGGCGTTGACCGTCAGCAGACTCAGTGAGGGCGGGCAGTCAAGGAGAATGTAATCGTATCGATCTCGAATGTCGGACAGAAACTGGCGAAGCACTTTTTCCCGACCGTCCCGATGCATCATCTCCACTTCGAAGCCGATAAGTTCGACATTCGAGGGCAGGACGTCCAGATGGGGTAATTCGCTGGTTTTCAGAAGATCCTTGACGGTGGCGTCGCCAATTAATCCGTGGTATAGGGAGCGGCTCAATTCAGCCTTATCGATACCCAGTCCGGTGGTGGCGTTGGCCTGGGGGTCGCAGTCGACCAAAAGGCATGGCTTTTCCGACACGGCAAGGGATGCTGCGAGGTTGACGGCGGTGGTTGTTTTTCCAACCCCCCCTTTTTGATTGGCGATACAGATGATTTTGGCCATAGTCGGAGAGCCATACCATATCTCCTTGGGTTTGAAAAGGAAGGATACCCCGTGTCAGCGCCCGAATGACAGGGTCGAGTTCCTCCCCGACGGGGTCGTCGGGCTTGAAGCCGACCGCGGTCTGATGTAGAATGCTCTATTAGGCGGCGATACGGGAATCGGGCATCCTCGGGGCATGGTTGGCCCTATATTGCAAAGGGTTGTGTTATGAACGGTATCAAGGCGGCAGCAATTTGGTTGACGCTGCTCTGTTTTTTTATAACCGGTTTATCCGCATCCGGCTGGGCGATCACCATTCAAGAGGAGGAAGACCTTTCGGTTGAGTTTCTCCGGGTGCTCAAGCGGCATTTCACCCTGGTGGATGATCCGGTGGTGGTGGATTACGTCAACGGATTGGGGCGGCGGATTTTAAACACCTTGCCGCCTCAGCCCTTCACCTATCATTTTTATGTGGTCGAGCAGGATGTGTTCAATGCGTTTGCCACCCCGGCCGGTCACATCTTCGTTTTTTCGGGTCTGATCGAGGCCCTGGACAGGGAAGAGGAACTGGCGGGTATCCTGGCCCATGAAATCGCTCATGTTCAATGCCGGCACATATCCGATAAGATCGACCGGTCCAAAAAAGCCAACATGATGAGCCTGGCCGGGACCATCGCCGGTATTCTTCTCGGTGTCGGCGGTATGCCGGATGTCGGGCAGGCCGTTGCCGTCGGAAGTGCGGCAGGAGCCCAATCCACCATGCTGGCATACAGCCGGCAGGATGAAACCCAGGCAGATCAGTTTGGATTGTCCAACCTCTTCAATGCCGGTTACAATGGCGACGGCCTGGTATCCGGTTTTGAGAAGATCCGGGCAAAAACCTGGTTCGGCTCAGAGGATGTACCCACCTATCTGATGACCCACCCGGCGGTCGAGGACCGGATTGTCGGCCTGAAGACCCAGGTCGAGGATTACCAAAAAGCCAACGGCAGGCCTTCTGATGTGGACAACACCCCCTTTATTAGAGCCCAGTCCCGTCTGATTACCAATCCGGCGGCGGCACAAAATCAGCTCAAACGCTTCGAGACTGAGCTCCAGAAGCATCCCGGGGACCCCATGGCCCATTATCGTTACGGGTTGATGCTTGCGAAGGTGGGCCGGTCGGATGAGGCAATCGTTCAACTTCGCACCTCTCTTGCTGGAAGAGCCTTTGACCCGGTCATCCTGGGAGACCTGGGACGCATCTATTTTCTGAATGGTCAGTACGAAGATGCGGTCTCAACCCTGTCCAGCGTAATCGAGATGTCGCCCGGGGATGTGGAAGGAGAGTTCTATCTGGGGCGGGCCTTGATGGAAACCGGCGACTTCATCGGGGCCAAAGGGCATTTCAAGACCGTGATTCGCGATTATCCCAGCTATACGGAAGCCTATTTTTTTCTCGGTAAGAGCTGTGATCGGTTAGGGGAAAAGGTCGATTCCTTGTACTATCTGGGTCGATACTATCATCAGAAGGGTGAAACGAGAAAAGCGGTTTTTCAATTAGAAAAAGCCCGCGAAGCGGATATTTCAGGAGCCAGGTCGGAGGATATCCAGAGCGTAATGGACGACATCAGGGGCGAAGAGAAAGAGCAGAAAAAGAGGGAGTCGAAAGAAAGAGAACTGGGACCGAAACGCCGGATCACAGGGGGGGTGCCGGCCGTCGGGTAGTCGGTTTTAATTCTCGATGTCTGAGTGGTGTCAGCTCCGGTCGAAGTGTGAAAATTGCATCGAAAAGGTGCCGCGGCCCTGGGTGGCCGATCGGAGGGCCGTCGAGTAGCCGAACATCCTCGCAAGGGGAACGGTTGCCGTAATCACCTGGGCGCCGGATCGGTGCCCGATGGATTCTATCTTCCCGTTTCTGGCATTCAGATCACCGATCACTTCCCCCATAAACTCCTCTGAAACCGTCACTTCCACCTTCATGAACGGATCGAGGAGGTAGGGGCTTCCTTTGCGAAGCGCCTCCTGGCAGGCCATGGAGGCGCTGACGACGTAAGCCAGTTCCGTGGCCAGAGAATCCTTGTATCCGCCCCCGGTCAGCACTGCTTCCACGTTCATGACCGGGTAGCCCATAACGGGTCCGCTGGCCATGGACTCCATGACGCCTTTTTCCACCGCCGGCAGATAGACCTCGGGAATCGCCCCTTCGGGCAGTTCGATGCGAAACCGGTTGCCTTCATCACGCGCGAGGGGCACCAGTCGAAGTGTTACCTCTCCGTAATGGCGCTGACCAGCCACCTCCTTGTCGAAAACAGCAACCGCCTCTGATGCTTTCTCGATGCTTTCACGATAAACGACCTGGGGTTTGCCGACGTTCACCCGTGTGTTGAACTCCCGTTCCATCCGACTGACGATGATTTCCAGATGGAGTTCCCCCATCCCGGAGAGGATCGTCTGCCCCGTGTCCTCATCGGTTCGAACGGTGAGAGTGGGGTCCTCAGCCAGGAATTTATCGAGCACCTGTTCGAACTTGTCCTGGTCGGCGTGGGTTTTGGGTTCCACCGCCACCGAGATGACCGGCTGGTAGACATCGATGTTTTCCAGGAGCACCGGATGGTCGGCGTCGCAAAGGGTATCCCCCGTGGTGGCGGTTTTCAGGCCCACCACGCCGACGATACTGCCGGCTTCCGCCTCTTCCGCCCGCTCCCGCTTGTTGGCATGCATCATCAGCAGGCGCGATAGCTTTTCCTTCTGCTGGCGAGTGGAGTTGTAGACGTCGCTGCCGGCTCTCAGCCGACCGCTGTAGATCCGTGCAAAGGAGAGCTTTCGGCCTTCCACCATCGATACCTTGAAAATAAGGGCCGCCAGGGGGGCCGAGGCTTTAGGGGGGCAAGCGACCGCCTCGCCGGTGGACGGATCGATCCCCTGAATGGGAGGAAGGTCGGCAGGGCTGGGCAGGTAGTCGACGACGGCATCCAGCAGGGGCTGGATGCCTTTGTTTTTGAGGGCGCTTCCACAGAGTACCGGCACCAATTTGAGATGGACGACCGCCTTCCGGATGGCAGCCTTTAGCCGAGGGATGTCGATGGGTTCCTCGGACAAATATGCCTCCATGATCTCGTCGTCCACCTCGGCCAACGATTCGATGAGGACTTCCCTGTGGGATTCGGCCGTTTCGGCCAACTCCGGGGGCAGATCCGCGACGGTAAATCGGCTCCCCATGGCGTCGTCATCCCATTCGATATGTTTTCGCTCCAGCAGATCGATCACCCCTGAGAAGTCTTCCCCCTCACCGACGGGCAACTGGAGCAGGAGGGGATTGGCGTTGAGTTTTGATTTCATCTCTTCGACGACCCCAAAGAAGTCCGCTCCGATCCGGTCCAGCTTGTTGATGAAGGCGATTTTAGGCACCCGGTATTTATCCGCCTGCCGCCACACGGTCTCGGATTGGGATTCCACCCCACCCACACCGCAGAAGACCCCGACAGCGCCATCGAGCACCCTGAGGGAGCGCTCCACCTCGATGGTGAAATCCACATGACCGGGTGTGTCGATGATATGGATTTCGGTGTCCTTCCACTGGCAGGTGGTGACCGCAGAGGTGATGGTGATGCCCCGCTCCTGCTCGTCGACCATCCAGTCCATCACCGCTTCACCGTCGTGCACCTCCCCGATTTTGTGGGATTTGCCGGTGTAGAAAAGCACCCGCTCGGTCACAGTGGTTTTCCCGGCGTCGATGTGGGCGATGATACCGATGTTTCGCGTCTGATGGATTTTTATTTTCCGGATCATGGTACGGGGCTGTCGCTTTCTGGATATCGGCCTTGGGCCACCGATCCCGAGGGTTCTATCGGGAAGGCGTCAGGGTGACGAGGTCGGTCAAACGGCAATTCCATAAATTGCCGATAGGTAAGCCAAAGCCACTTTCATGTCAAGAGATCCCCAGCGCCACCGCAGCGATGGTGGGCATCGGCGCCCTTTTCTGGGAAAAGTCGCGCGATTTCCGTTTTGGACGCCCCGCAGACACCCCGTTCAGTGATGAAACCGTCAACGAGACGCGCCGGCGTGATGTCGAAGGCAAAGTTGCCCGCTGGACTGTCTGCCGGCGGGATCAACACCGTTCGGATGCCATCGGCACTCAGACCCTGCACGTAGCGGACTTCGTCAGGATCCCGTTCCTCGATGGGAATATCCAGAATCCCGTCGGAAATGGACCAGTCGAAGGTGCTCGACGGCAACGCCACATAGAAGGGAAGGCCATTGTCTCTGGCGGCCAAGGCTTTGAGATAGGTGCCGATCTTGTTCGCCACGTCGCCGGTGTGGGTGGTTCGGTCGGTGCCCGTGATCACCATATCGACGAAGCCCTGCTGCATGAGGTAGCCGCCGGCGTTGTCGGTGATGACGGTATGAGGGATCCCGTGTTTGCCAAGCTCCCACGCGGTCAGCCGGGAGCCTTGATTGAGCGGCCGGGTTTCGTCCACCCAGACATGAACCTCGATGCCGCGGTCATGGGCAGCGTAGATGGGGGCCGTTGCGGTGCCGTATTCGATGCATGCCAGCCACCCTGCGTTGCAGTGGGTGAGAATATAAACGGGTTCCCCCCTTTTTTTTCGACTGATGGCCTCGATGAGGGGAACACCGTTTTCACCGATTCGCCGACAGCAGTCTGCCTCCTCCTCAGCGAGGGATTCGGCGAGGGTCCGGGAGGCTGAAAGCCATTCTCCGGGATCGAGATCCTTCAGGGACGCCTCCATCCGATCGATGGCCCAGGCCAGATTGACCGCTGTGGGACGGGCACTCTTGAGCCGCTTGCATTCGGATGCCAGCGTGGCTCCGGGGTCCCAGAGGCCATCGGGAAGGGCTTTTACCGCCAGGTAAACGCCCCATGCGGCCGTAATGCCGATGAGCGGTGCCCCACGGACGACCATCTCCTTGATGGCGTAAAGGACCTGATCCACGGTGTCGAGGGACATGACGACCCACTCGTGGGGCAGGCTGCGTTGATCGATGACCATTACCGTTTCCGTCGTCGGGTCCAGCCAGATGGGGCGGACCGATTTGCCATCCACGATCATTTTGTTGGTTCCTTTCATAAGCCCCAGGCACCGGAGGCTCAAAGGGCAATATTACCCACTTCGGACAGGGCCCTCCCGCTTCCATGGGAGGGTCAGTCGATGAAAAGGTCAACCATCTCGAACCGACCGACATCGACCAGTCCTTGATCGGTCAGCTTCAGGGCCGGAATGACCGGCAGGGCCAGAAAACTGAGGGTCATGAACGGATCCGGCAGGGAGCAGCCCATGTCCCATGCCGCTTTGATCAGGCGGTCGAGGCGGGCCTGCACCGTCTGGATCGGGTCGATGGCCATCAGCCCTCCAATGGGGAGGGCCTGGGTTGCCAGGACGGCGTTGTCCCTGACGGCAGCCAGTCCGCCTCCCATTTTCACGACGGTTGCCGCCGCCAGGGCCATGTCGGTGTCATCCACACCGGCAACGATCAGGTTGTGGGAATCGTGGGCGACGCTCGATGCCAGGGCTCCAGAACGCAAGCCCATGCCCGTGACGAAGCCCGATGCAAATCCAGTGTTTCCCGAGTGCCTATCGATCACCACCAGCTTGGCCAGATCCCGTGCCCCATCGGCCATGGCCAAACCGTTTCGGATGCAAGGGGACAAGACTGTCTCCCGGGTAACGATCTGGTTGGGGATGATTTCGATGGCCCGGACTCTTGACCCGGTGGCCTTGATTTCCCAGTCGACGCGGTTCAGGTCGAGATGCATGGATGGCGGGCACGGCAATGGGGGCGGCAGAGGGATCGAATCCAAGAGACGGCCGTCCTGGGCCACAAGCCTTCCGGCGGTGAACACGGTTTTGGCTTCCGGGTGGTCGAGATCCGAAAACACCACCAGATCGGCACGGCGGCCCGGGGCGATGGCTCCCGCATCGGGTATCTGGTACGTCTCGGCGACGTTCAATGTCGCCATCCGAATCGCCAGCAGCGGATCCACCCCCTTCCGGATGGCCTTGCGAAGGATGGCGTCCATATGACCGTCCTCGAGCAGATCGTGGGGATGCCGGTCATCGGTGCACCATAGCACCCGGTGGGCTGTCCGATGACCGATGACGGGCAGCAGGGCTTCCAGATTACGGGCGCCGGTTCCCTCCCGGATGAGAATGCGCATTCCCGCATTCAGTTTTTCAACGGCCTCAGGGGCGTCGGTGCATTCGTGGTCGGTCCCGATACCGGTGCAGAGATAGGCGTGGAGGGATTTTCCGGACAGACCGGGGGCGTGGCCGTCGATCGGTTTTCGGGCTGACCTGGCACTCCGGATTTTATCCAGAATATCGGCGTCTCCAGCGATCGTACCGGGAAAATTCATCACCTCGGCAAGGGCCACGACGGCTGGATGGTTCATGAAGGGGGCCAGTGCCTCGGCGTCCAGGCTGGCTCCGGAGGTTTCCATGGGGGTGGCTGGGACGCAGGACGGCAGGGCAAATAAAAACCGCATGGGCTGGTCTGCCGCCGATCTCAACATATAGTCGATCCCGTCGGCCCCTAAGACATTGGCGATTTCATGGGGATCGGCCACCACGGCGGTCGTTCCCCGGGGCAGTACCGCCCGGGCGAATTCGCTGGGGCAGACCATCGCGCTTTCGATGTGGACATGGGCATCCATAAATCCGGGCGCCAGGAACCGGCCGTCGATGTCGATCTCTTCCTTGGCCTTTCGAGAGCCGAAACCGACCACCATCCCCTGGGAAACGGCGACGTCGGTGGCGATCACCGATTCCGAAAACACATTGACCACCCGCGCATTGGTGATGAGAAGATCACAGGGGCGGTCGCCCCTGGCGGCTTCAATGGCTTCTTCTAAACCCATGATATTTTCCTTTTCAATAGACCGGCTGAATCCCGACGGCCCCCGTCGAACAGTGAGGGGCCCCCCTACCAGGACATCCGTCACATAGGAGCCGTCGAGGGTATACACGATTTGGGAATCCGGATGAAAGTCCGGGCCGGCACCGGGAGGCTGGGGTCGAAGAGGATGAGGTCCGCTGACTTTCCGATGTCGAGGCTTCCCACTTCCTCATCCAGTCCCACCCTAGCGGCGGCATCAAGGGGCGCCATCCGAAGGATTGATTGTGCCGTCAAAACGGTCGGATCCGCGGTGTTCACCTTCTGACGATTGACAGTCGTTCCCATTTCACGGAAAAGATCCAGATCGGTCTTTCTGCCGGCGCCATCCGTGCCGAAGGATGCGGTCTCACCGGCTTCAAGGCGTCGAGGGACTTGGGCGATTCCCGATCCCCTCTTCGTGTTGCTTTCCGGGCAATGGCCAACCGGGCACCCCCGCGTCGATGGAACTCCGGCTATCGGGAAGGGGGGCTTCCGGCGACGACGGTCCGGCCACCGCGAAACGACCGTTTCGGATGCCGACCACCCCCGGGCGCTGACTATCGAAACTCCGGTTCACCGTGACGACGGCGGTGTTGACTATCAGGGTGTCCAGCATCCAGAGTTCTCAACTGACGGCCGGGGAAGGTCATGCCAGATTCCGGATGCCGTCGGCCCAGCGGATGACATCCGAGGTGATGGTTTCCAGATCCAGGGTGAGCAGCCGCCGGTTTTCCATGACCACTTTGCCCCCGATCACCACAGTGTCCACATCGCTACCTCTTGCGGCATAGACCAGGTGGGAGTCGGGGTGGTACATCGGGGTCAGGTGGGGTTTGGCCGTATCGATGACAATGAGATCGGCCAGTTTCCCGACGGCCAGGGAGCCGATCCGATCCCCCATCCCAAGCGCCCGGGCCCCGTCGATGGTGGCCATTTTCAACACCGTCTCGGCCGGCATGACGGTCGGGTCCAGGGCGGCCACCTTGTGGAGTTTGGCAACAGTGTCCATCTCGCTGAACAGGTCGAGGTCGTTGTTGGACGCGCAGCCATCGGTGCCAATGCCGACGCAGACGCCGCGGTCGATCAGTTTGGGGATCGGGGCGACGCCCGAGGCCAGTTTCATGTTGCTTTCGGCGTTATGGGCGACTTTGACGTCCCGGCGGGCCAGCAGGTCGATGTCCCCGTCCTCGAGAACCACACAGTGGCAGGCCAACAGATCGGGGCCCAACAGGCCAAGGCTTTCCAGGTGTGCCACGGGTGAGCAGCCGTATCGCTCCCGGATGCGGTCGACTTCGCTCTGGGTTTCCGACAGATGAATGACACCCAGGCAGCCGTGGCGTCGAGCCAAATCGATTGCCGCCATGAGCAGGTCCGGGGAACAAAGGTAGGGCGAGTGGGGCTCAACGGCAATGGATACGAGGGGATGGCCCTGCCACCGGTCGATCAGTTCCTTGGTGTATACCAGCCCCTTTTCGATGGGACCGTAGTTGGGGGAGGGAAAATCGAAGAGCACCTCACCCACCACGGCCCGCATGCCGGCGGCTGCCGCCGCCTCTGCCACTGCATTTTCGAAAAGATACATGTCGCAGAAGCAGGTGGTCCCGGATTGAATCATCTCGGCGCAGGCAAGAAGGGTCCCCGCCCGGACCTTTTCCGTATCCAGCTGGGCCTCGGCCGGAAAAATGTGCTCCTCCAACCACCGCATCAGGGGTAGATCGTCGGCCAGACCCCTGAAACCGGTCATGGCGGCGTGGGTGTGGGTATTGACCAGGCCGGGCATGATGATACCGCCACCGGCATCGATGGTTTTTTCGGCAGACCAGTTCTTCCTCGACCCTTCGGAGCCGATGGCGGTGATGGCCGACCCGGTGACCGCCACAAAGCCCTTTTCCAGCTCGGGGTCGTTGACGTCCATGGTCACTACAAGACCGTTGTGGACGATGAGATCGGCGTTGTTCATATCGCCTCCATGGCGTCGATCAGACCGGCGATCAGTCGTCTGAGCCGGGGGGCGGTCTGCTTGGCCACCGCAATGATGTCTTCGACGGTGGCCGGCTCCGGTGCCTCCGGATCGTGAACATTGGTGATGATGGAAAACCCCGCGACAACCATGCCGCTGTGAACGCCGGCAATGACCTCCTGCACCGTCGAAAAACCCACCGCGTCGGCCCCGATGGTTTTAAGATATCGGACCTCGGCGGGTGTCTCGAGGCTTGGTCCCTTCAGCCCTGCATAGACCCCCTCGGGGAGGGAGAGGTTCAATTCATGGGCAACGTCCCGAGCCCGTTCTCTAATAACCGGATCATAGGCCCGGCCCATATCGGGAAACCGCAGGCCCCATGAGGCCTCGTTGGGGCCCAGCAGGGGGCTTTCCCCGGTCAGATTGATATGATCGGAGATGACCATGACGTCTCCGGGTTGAAACCGGGTTGAAAGCCCCCCCGCCGCATTGGTGAGCAGCAGGGTGCCGACCCCCAATGATCTCATGAGCCTGACGGGAAAGGTGACCTGGTAGGGGGTATACCCCTCGTAGAGATGGAGCCGTCCCTGCATGGCCATGACGGCTCGTCCCCTCAGCCGGCCGAACAGGAGTCGTCCCTTGTGGCTTTCCACGGTGGCGACCGGGAAATGGGGAATGTCGCCGTACGGGATCGTTTCTGCGATCGTCATGTCGTCGACGGCCTCGCCCAATCCGGTTCCAGTCATCAGACCGATTTCGGGGCGAAATGGACAGCGCTCGGCGAGAAAAGCAGCCGCCGTTTCAACCATCTGCTTCACGGTTGTGGGTATGGCATTCATGGGGCGACTCCACAGGCATCGGTTACAGGATCGAAACCCTGGGGTTATAGACCACGACGCCCGGAGCGTCAAGGAAAGGGCCGTTTCGGAGATCGGTATTGATACCTGTGGGTTATCCACCGCCAATCCCGTCGGAAGCATGGATAAATCCTTGCCGTCGATGACCGGTTATGATAGCTTGACTTCTTTAAAAACCGCAGAACCCTTTCGACGCCAACGGAGAGGATCCATGCTGAACGCTGAACGGCCTGAACACCCTGAAATCAATTATGAAATGTGGAGCGAAATCGATGCCATCATCAAAGAGAACCGACCCAAACCCGGTTCCGTCATAACGGTTCTGCGACAGTGCCAGAATGTGGTGGGTTACCTGCCGGTCGAATTGATGGAATATATCGCTTCAGGCCTCAACCTGTCCCGAAGCGACGTGTTTGGCGTGGCGACTTTTTATGCCCTTTTTTCCATGGAGCCCAAGGGGCGGCACACGGTGAAGGTGTGCACCGGAACCGCCTGCTATGTGAAGGGCATCAAGGAGGTGATCTCCCGCATCTGCAACCAATACGAGCTGGAGGAGGGCGGAACCTCGGAAGACCGCCGGTTTTCTTTGGAACCGGTGCGCTGCCTGGGAGCCTGCGGGCTCGCCCCCGTCATGGTTGTCAACACCGATACCCACGGCGATGTCAGTTCCGATAAAGTCATTCAGATTCTGGACCAATACGAGTAGATAAAAATGGGTGTCCTATGAAACTGTCAGAGATCAGAGATATCTTGAAGGCGGAGGTGCTGACGGGCGATGATCAGCTGAACAAGACCATTGTCGCCGGCGGTGGTGCGGATATCATGGATGCCTTTCTGTCTGCCGTCGCCAAGGACGCAGTGGTCCTTACCGGTGTCACCACCGAACAGGTCGTCCAGACAGCGAAAATCGCTGAAGTGGGCGCTGTCGTATTTGTCCGCGGTCAAAAACCCTCACCCGGTGTCATCAATCAGGCAACCGGTTTCGGTCTCCCGTTAATGGTGACGGAATTTTCCATGTTCGTTTCCATCGGTAAACTTTACATGAACGGACTCAGAGGGCTGGACGGCTCCTGGTAGCAGCGAAAGGAAATGGAGTATGACCAAGTTAACCGTTGATGGGCTCACGCTCCTGCGGGACGAAAACGCCCGGGTGATGGCCTCCGAGGGAGTGACACGCCTGATGGTCTGCAGCGGCACGGGGTGCCATGCCACCGGAAGCATATCGGTCATCGACGGGCTGCGGAACATCGTTCGGGATAAAGGCCTTGAAGACACGGTACAGGTGATCGAAACCGGCTGTAACGGGTTTTGCGCCATGGGTCCAATCATGGTGGTTCACCCGGGAGACATCTTCTACCAGAAGCTGAAGGTGGACGATCTCCCCGCCCTCATCGATCAGCACATCGTCGGCGGTGCTCCGGTGGAAAAACATTTTTACAAGGATCCCGGGACCAAAAAGAAGATTCCTTCCCAGGACGACATCCCATTTTTCGCCCACCAGATGCCCCGGGCCCTCAGAAACAAGGGGCTCATCGATCCGGAATCCATCGACGACTACATCGGCCGCGACGGCTATCTCGGTGTCGCCAAAGCCCTTCACGACATGTCCCCCGACGACATCATCGAAGAGATGAAGAAATCCGGTTTGAGGGGGCGCGGCGGCGCCGGTTTTCCCGCAGGGATGAAATGGGCGTTTGCGAAAGCCAGCCCGGGGGACGTGAAATACGTTCTCTGCAACGCTGACGAGGGCGATCCCGGGGCGTTCATGGACAGGAGCATTCTCGAGGCCGACCCCCATGCCGTTTTGGAAGGAATGATCATCGCCGCCAAGGCCATCAATGCCCATCAGGGGTATATCTATGCACGGACCGAGTACCCCCTGGCGATCCGCCGCCTGGAAATCGCCATCGACCAGGCCACGGAGAGGGGATTGATCGGCGAGGACATCCTCGGTTCCGGGTTCGATTTCGAGGTGGAGATCTATCAGGGTGCCGGTGCCTTTGTCTGCGGGGAGGAGACGGCGCTCATGCGCTCCATAGAGGGCAAACGGGGAATGCCGAGACCCCGCCCCCCCTTCCCCGCCCACAAGGGGCTGTGGGAAAAACCCACCATTCTCAACAATGTGGAAACCCTGGCCAACGTGGCTCAGATCATGCTCAACGGCGGCGACTGGTATGCCAGCGTGGGAACCGAAACCAGCAAGGGAACGAAGGTGTTCGCCCTGTCCGGGGATATCAACAACATCGGTCTCGTGGAAGTGCCCATGGGCACGACCTTGAGAAAGATGATCTACGACATCGGCGGCGGGGTGCCAAAGAAACGAAAATTCAAGGCTGTCCAACTCGGGGGGCCATCGGGTGGTTGTGTGCCGGAACAACATCTGGATACCCCGGTCGATTACGAAGAGATAGCCAAAGTCGGTGCGATCATGGGCTCCGGCGGGGCCATCGTCATGGACGAGGCCACCTGCATGGTGGACATGGCCCGGTTCTTCATGGACTTTATTCAGGATGAATCCTGCGGCAAGTGCACCCCCTGCCGTGAGGGCACCCGTCGGCAGCTGGAACTCTTGGAGAAAATCTGCGACGGGAAAGGCGTGCCCGAGGACATCGACGAACTTGAAAATCTCTCGGCCGTCATCAAGGAGACCGCCCTTTGCGGACTGGGGCAGACGGGGCCAAATCCGGTACTCTCCACCCTTCGATATTTCCGTGATGAATACATGGCCCATATCAACGACCGTGTCTGCCCGGCGAAACGGTGCGTGGCGCTTCTCAAGTTCGAAGTCGACCCGGAACTCTGCACCAAGTGCGGCCTCTGCTTCAAGGCCTGTCCGGTGGACGCCGTCATCTGGGAGAAGAAGCAGGTCGCACGGATCGACAAGGATCAGTGTATCCAGTGCCTGACCTGCTACGACAAATGCAAATTCAGTGCTATTCAATGATGAGTTAATCCGTATGGACACAGGGGATGCAACATGACCGAAGCCATTTTCATGCTGGGCGGAATCGGTGTCGTCGTCGGTATCGTTTTGGCGGCTGCCTCCAAAATCTTCTACGTCTACGTAGACCCCAAAATTCTCTCCGTTGAAGACGTATTGCCGGGCGCCAACTGCGGCGGCTGCGGTCTCCCGGGCTGCAGTGCCAATGCGGAGGCGATTGTCGCCGGTCGGGCGGCCCCCAATTCATGTGTGGCGGCGGGTGAGGACGTGGCCATGGCCATTGCCGGTATTCTGGGGGTGTCCGTCGAAGCCAAGGAGCCCGACATCGCCCGTCCCGGCTGTTTTTTCGGGCCCGATGCTGCTGATATCAAATATCTCTACGACGGCGTTCGAGACTGCCGGGCAGTCGCCCTTTTGGGCGGCGGCATGAAAGTCTGCACCATCGGATGTCTGGGTCTTGGCAGCTGTGCCCGGGCCTGTCCCTTCGACGCCATCGTGATGGGCCCCGAGGGCCTGCCCGTGGTGGATGAGGTCAAGTGTACCGGCTGCGGTACCTGTGAGCGGGTATGCCCGAAGCACATCATCACTCTGTCCTCGGTCACCCGTCGGATCTTGAGGGAATACACCACCGACGAATGCACCACCCCTTGTCAACGGGCTTGTCCCGCCGGCATCAACATCCGCGAATACATCCGCCAGATCACTCTGGGGGACTACCACCGATCGGTTCAGGTCATCAAGGAGCGGAATCCCTTCCCGACGGTCATCGGACGGATCTGTCCCCGTCCCTGCGAACTGGAGTGCCGGCGGCAGTATTCCGACGAGTCGGTCGCCATCAATTACCTGAAACGGTATGCAGCGGACTATGAAATGGACACAGGGCAACATGTCCAGCCCTTCAAAGCGCCGGATACGGGTCGGAGCATCGCTGTTGTCGGCGGGGGCGTGCAGGGGCTGTCCACCGCCTTCTTCTCCGCCCGGCTGGGTCACAATGCAATGGTTTATGATGGCATGGATCAACTGGGAGGGCTTCTCAGAAGCGCCATATCCCGATATCGTTTGAGCCACGATGTTCTCGACTGGGACATTCAGGGCATCCTCGAGATGGGGGTGGAAGCTAAAACGGGTCAGGTCCTGGGAGAGGATTTCACCATGCCCGGTCTTCTAAAAGAGGGCCATCAGGCCGTTTTTCTGGCCACCGGCGGCTGGGACAGCCGTCTGGCAAGAGGAGAAGCGGGCAAGGTCGAGATGCTGATTCCCGATACCTATCTTCTGATCGATTTTATCCGCGGAGGACGCGCCGACGGAGCCTCCCTGACCGTCGGTAAACGGGTTGTTTTCGTCGGGGGCGGAAACCTCGTTTCCGAGGCCGCTGCCATCAGCCGCCGCTTGGGGGCCGAATCGGTGACGGTGCTGCTCCGGGAATCCGTCGAGGCAGCCCCCTTGACGGCCGAGACCGTAAACGCCCTCGAAGCGGAGGGGGTTACGGTGGTCTTCAGCGCTGGTTTGACCGGCCTTTTCGGGGATGAAGAGGGACTGAATTCCGTCGAGACCATCGACTTGATCCAACGGGAGAAATCGATGCGCTCGGTCGATACCCTCGTGCTGGCCGCCGGGCGCTATCCGGAGCTCATCTTCATGGAACGCGGACCGGAGGTGGATGCGGGCCAGATCGGTGATTCGCTTCCCGAAAATGCGCCATTCAGATGGATGGCGGTACAGCCGTACAGGCAGCCCGGGTTTGAGAGCGAAGCGGGCCTTTTTTCAAAGGCCGACGTCAATACCGATTTCAGCGGAGCGATCAAGGCCATCGGTGCCGGCCGAAGGGCTGCAGCATCCATCCATCAATTGCTGTACGGCATATCCCCCGACCTGCCCGAGTTGATTGTGACGGAAACCAGCATCATTCAGAACGTCTACGATGTGGAGAATGTGACGCCTTCTCCCCGGCTCATCATGCCCCTGGCTCAACCCAAGGACCTGATCAAAACCGGGGAACTGGAGTTGGGCTATACTGAAGAGGCGGCCAGGGCGGAAGCGGCGAGATGTCTTCAGTGCGGGTTGATCTGCTACGAACGCACGGTGCAGATCCAGGCCTCGGCTCCGGAAGATCGCATTTCCGCCTGAAAGACGATCGCCCCGCCCCACACACTCAGGGCTCCACTGATCGAGAGAGACGTTTTTACGGTCGTCGCAACGGTTTCAGAACAGGAAGACAGTCATCCCTATGGCCACGGAGCGAGGCATCGTCGTCAAAATCGGAATGGACACCGCCTGGATAAAGGTGGTTCCCTCGGAGGCATGCGAAGGATGCGCGTCTCACGGTTCCTGCTCCGCCCAGCGCGGTGAGATGGAAGTCGAGGTCCTCAATCCAATGGGTGCCAAAGAGGGCGACCGAATCGTGGTCGACATGCCCACCACCTCGCTGCTGAAGGCCAGTTTCCTCCTGTATATCTTTCCGATAATATGCATGATTGCCGGTGCGGCCTTTGGGCTCCAGATTGCCGAGCGGTTCGGTTACAATGAATCCGCCCTTTCCGCATTGACGGGTTTCGGTACCTTTTGTCTGTCTGTGGCCTACATCAAATACAAGGGAAACCGGCTGGCCGATCAGCAAGCGTACCGCCCAAAAATCGTTAAAATTCTGAGATAGAGGCGGGGGTGCTCCCATGGACTCCATCCCCCTTCCCATCACCGGAGCCTCCCCGTCCCCGGATCCCAGCCGGGGTACGCCCATCTTCCTGCCCGAATGACGATGTGACATTGATGACCCCCGATGGGGTTGGCCAATAGCAGAACCGGTCCTGTCAACAAATCTCAGTGTTTCGCCGATACCTATCCGTATGAAGGTGACTCCGAATCGGGGAGGCTGACAATGAGACTGTTTATCGGGTTGTGGCTGGTGATGGGAGTGTGGTGTTCAGGAGTGCCGGCGGGGGCTGACATTTACTCCTGGGTGGACGAAAACGGTGTCCGCCGCTATAGCAACTCCCCGCCGACAGCAGTGGAGCGTCCGGTCAAACAGGAAACCGAAATCGAATTCGACCCGGAAAAGGACCGGGTCCGCCAGGAAAAGGTCAGGGCCTTCATCGAGGAATCAAAGGGGACTGCGCCAGATGGAATCCGAAGCGGGCAGCCCGGGCGATCCACCAGGAAGAATGGCGGTCGGGGGTCGGAACCGTCCTTGGAGGATCTCCAGAAAATGATTGAATCCGGCGATCTCGACCGTCTGACTCCCTACCTGAATTCCCGATAGGGGCCAACGTCCCCATTCGTCCGGTCATCGTCTCTCTGAAGATCTCCGTCCCCATCCGAGTTGCGACTCTCGTCAGAAATGAATCCGATCGGAGCCTCCGAACCACCAGCCCATGAGTTCGGTCTGGGCGTCGACCCATTGAAACACGGTGTCGCTGGTGTCGCCGAAGTGGTTGAGAACCTGATGGAAGGCCAGTAGTTGAAGATCACGGTTGGACATGAGGCTGGGATAGCGGCCAGCCTTGTCGTCGAGAGGGAAGAATAGGCGTCCCACCCGCTCGGGCCATTCCTGAGCGAGGAGGCTCCCCATATAGCGGACCATGTAGGTGTCCATCTCATACCCCGGGTCCAAATCCTTCAGGACCCCCTCCAGAGTGAACAGCGCTTTTCGGAACAGCATGAGGTCCGATGAGAAGACCATCCCGTGACGGGGGAGTTCATCCAGGAGCCAAAAGGCCCGTTTCACCAAGGGCAATGCGTCATATTCCGGCGATGTCGTCAATGTGGAGATAAGGGTTTTGAATTCAGTGGGTTTGGCGCTTACGATTTCTTCTAAAGGGAGGGCGAGAGCCGCCACGCAGTGAGCGATAGCCTCGCAGTCTCCCTTGATCACCTGTTGAATCAGCTGAACCACCCGATGTCGTTCGGCCTTTTGCAGCCGCCCTGATAGGCTCCAGTCCACAAGGGCGATATCAATGACGCCTTTGGAGCCGGTGTGCATGGCCAGAATGTTGCCCGCGTGAGGATCGCCGTGGAAGAGGGTCGATGCTTCCACTGAAAAGAGCGGCCGGCATACAACAGCTTCGAACAGGCGTGCGGCACAGTGCTTTCCCTGTGGGGGGGTCAGGGGCATATTGGCGACGCTGGGGCCGTCCATCAACTCCATGGCCGTCATGGACCGGGTCGAGAAGGGAAGCAGCCGAGGGATACGGATTCCTTCGGTGCCGCGATAGAACCGGCGGGCCTCGATCAGATGGGCTTGCTCCGAGGCGAGGTCAATTTCCCTTTCAAGGGTCTGGCGCACCTCACGAAACACATCGATGAACCGATATTCGCCTAAATCGTATCGGCTCCGATTGGCTTCGAGTTCAACCGCCAATGCTTCCAGAATATCCAGTTCCTCTCTGAGATGCTCCTTTATTTGGGGTTTCAATACCTTGAAGACCCCACGGGAATGACTCGTGGATCCGGGGCTGTGCCACCGAAAGGCCACCACCGCTCCCACGCTGGCCTCGGACAGGAGGCGTCCGTCCACTACCACGCCCTGCCGCTCTTCGGAAGGATCGATGGCGGAGTTGATTTTTTCGAGAATACGGCCGGGATCGGTTCCGTAGGATCCGCTTTCAAGGTGAATCAGCCATTGCTTGACCAGGGGATCGATGTGGGGATTGCGGGCGATGATCTGTCCGAGCTTGTGAAGGGTTGGAAAGCCTTTGGCCAGCTCGAGCAGGCGGACTTCCGGCGGCGCGTCGTCGGCCAACCCGATCTGGCGGACGGCCATGTCGATCAGCCGTTCCTGAGAGATTCGGGAAAGAAAGAAAAGAAGGGCGTCATTCACTAGCGGACGGAACGGCGCATATGGGTCGGGAATCGCGCGGTCAGGTCGAGATTGCTCGACGAAAACCCTGGCCGCCATGTGACGAAACCGGTCGGCGCCGAGGAGAACGGCGGCGGATTGGAGTTTTCGGGTGAGATCTTCAGGAGAGGCGTCCGCGGCCCCAGGGCCAATCAGGGTTGCTATGGATCGGGGGGTGATGCGAGCCTTCGGGGCGTCATTGGAAGTTACCTCTCCGAAGGGAGCGTTCGATTCGGGGATGTCGGGTGGAAAGGGTTTCATCCGGAAACCATGTAGTAGAAGGCAAAAAGAACGGACTGGCACAATAAAAGGATCGTGACCGTCGCACAGCCTTTGGCCAGCAGTTGGTGAAGGGGGCTTTCTTTGGACCGTTCACGGTATCCCATCAAAAACCCCAGCAATGCCCCGGCCGCCATCCCTCCACCATGGGCCCAGTTGTTGATGCCGGGGAGAAGACCAAAGAGAAACAGACCGATAGCCCATCCTCCGATCTGGCGGTAAATGGCGTTGCCGTAAACCCCGCCGCGGCTTTTGCCGTAATAGATCATGGCGCCGATCAGGGCGCAGATCGCTCCGGAAGCCCCCAGGGTGTAGCCGATGCCGGCGACATAGGACAGGAAGAAACCGAGAATACCTCCCAGGGTGTAGATGACGATCATCCGGTGGCTGCCGTACTCCCGGATGGTCAGAGGGCCGATTTGCATCAGGGCGATCATGTTGAAGACGATATGCATCAGGCTGCCGTGAAGGTAGTTGGCTGTCAGAAGGGTCGTCCACCGAAGCAGCCGGTCGATGAGATCGATTCCCGAAATGTTGATAATAATCTGGTCGATGGCGTAGCGCCCGGATTCTCCCAGGAGGAGCAGGCTGTTATGTGCCGGTGTCAAAAAGGCCAGGGGGTTTAAGGACACCCTCAAATCTCCGAAGTCGATCAACAGGGAAAGAACGAACATCCCTACATTGAGCAAAATCAAAGCGCGGATCAATAGGGCTGGATCTCCGAATGGGCGGGTCCACAGGGCGTGGCGCACGGCGGATCCGGGACTGTCGACGCCGCAGTGGGGGCAGCGGGATTCATCGGCGCTGATGAGCTTACGGCATTTCGGGCACAACAGAGACAGTCGTTGACCAGGAGGCATATCCTATCCTTAATTATTTCAAGCGTCGCGGTTCCCCATCCCTATCCGTGAAATACTGAACGGACATCGGGCAGGGGATTTAGATCATAAGACTGGGCGGATGGGCGGGCAAGCCCTTCAATGGGCTTCGGCCCAGTTGGTGCCCCAGGCAATGTTGACCTTGAGGGGAACCCGAAGCTCCCAAACCGATTCCATGGTGGTGCGCACCATTTCGGCGACGCTTTCAAGTTCTTCCGGAGGGGCCTCAAGGACGATCTCGTCATGGACCGACAGCAGCATCGCCGCTTCGAAGCCGCCGGAGGCGAGGGCGAGATCCACCTGGATCATGGCCAGCTTGATGAGATCGGCGGCAGTGCCCTGAATCGGTGTGTTGACGGCAGTGCGTTCGGCGAACCGGCGGACATTGATGTTGCTGCTGACAATATCCGGCAGCAGACGGATACGCCCCAAAAGGGTGCTGGTGCGCCGGGATTCGCGGGCGGTATCTATGGTCTGGTCGATAAATCGTTTGACGCCCTGGTAGTGGGCGAAATAGCTGTCGATATAGGTTTTGGCCATGGGCTGGGAGATCCCCAGGTCCTGGCCCAGACTGTAGGCGCCCATGCCGTAGATGATGCCGAAATTGATCACTTTTGCGTGGCGTCTGAGCTCCGGGGTGACATCGTTGGCGTTTACCTGGAAGATTTCGCTTGCCGTCCGTGCATGGATATCCTCGCCGGAACGAAAGGCATCGATCAGGAGGGCATCCTCGGAGCAATGGGCAAGAATCCTCAGTTCCACCTGAGAGTAGTCCGCCGACACAAGTTGCCATCCGTCCTGGGGGACGAAGGCCCGTCGGATTTCGAGTCCTTCTTCGGTCCGGATGGGAATGTTCTGCAGATTCGGTTCCGAGCTGCTTAACCGGCCGGTGGCCGTAACGGTCTGATTGAATGAAGTGTGCACCCGCCGGGTATCGGTGTCTGCAATCTCCATGAGTGCATCGGCGTAAGTGGATTTGAGCTTGGCAAGAGTTCTGTGGCGAAGCACTAGGGCCGGCAGTTCATGAAGAGCGGCCAGAGCAGTGAGGACGTCGACGTCGGTGGAATAGCCGGTTTTTTTCTTGGTTTTCTTCTGGGTCGGAAGCCCCAGCTTTTCGAAAAGAATCCGACCCAGCTGCTGGGAGGATTTGATGTTGAAGGTTTCGCCGGCAAGGGCGTGGATACTGGCCTCCAGGGATTCCAGTTGGCTCTCAAACGACAGGGACAGCTTCCGCAGCCGATCGATGTCCACACAGATGCCGAGACGCTCCATTTTCATCAGAACCGGTATGAGAGGCATCTCCACAGCGTTGAGCAATTCGGTCAGGCCGATCTTTTCGAGCCGTTCCGCCAATACGTGGTAGGCCAGGAGGGTGATATCCGCATCTTCGCAGGCATAGGGGACGGCGTCTTCGACGGATACCGTGTCGAAGCCTTGCTTCTTGCCTGCCACCGCTTCATAAGGAATGGTTTTATGATTGAGATAATCGAGGGCGATCTGGTCGAGGCCGTGGGAACGTTTCGAGGGGTTGAGGAGGTAGGAGGCCACCATCGTATCAAAGACGACCCCCTTGAGTGCCACGCCGTGGCGGGAGAGAACCATCCAGTCGTACTTGATGTTCTGCCCGACTTTTGGTCGGGTGGGATCCTCCAGGATGGGCCTCAGGGACTCGAGTACCCGTTCCTGACTGAGTTGAGGGGGAGCGCCCAGGTACCGGTGTCCCAAGGGTATGTACCAGGCCTCATGGGCTGCTACCGAAAAAGAGAGACCGACCAGTTTGGCTTTGAGGGGATTCCGAGAGGTGGTTTCGGTGTCCACTGATATCCGTTCAGCATCCCTGAGGATGTGTATTAATTCTTGAAGCGCGTCGTCGTCGAGAACCACCCGATAGGTTTTTTCCGGAGCCGGGCCACCGTCGGCGAAACGCTGACGGAGTTCGCGAAATTCCATTTGGCCGAAGAGATCCGCCAGGGCCTCCCGATCAGGATCCCTGATTTCGAAACGATCGGCCTTCCATGGGATGGGCGCGTCGATTCGAATGGCGGCCAGATCCCGGCTGAGATAGGCTTGGTCCTTGAACGCGGTCAGGTTCTCGTACTGCTTCTTTTTCCCCTTGAGCGTGTCCACCTGTTCGTAGAGGCCCTCGAGGCTGCCGAAGGTTCTGATTAGGGTTAGAGCCGTTTTAGGGCCGATTCCCGGCACACCGGGGATATTGTCCGACGTGTCGCCGGAAAGGCCCATTGCATCGACCATTTGTCCGGGCTCGATGCCGTTGGCATCCCTGAATTCCCCACAGAGGAGGGTTCGGTCTTTCATGGGATCCCAGATCGAAATGCGGTCGGATAGCAGTTGAACAAAATCCTTGTCTCCGGTCACGATCACGACATCGAAGCCGTCCCTTTCGGCAGACCGGGCAGTGGCCCCGATGAGATCGTCGGCTTCGAACCCCTCCAATTCGATCGCCGGGATGCGGAATCCTTCCACCACTTGGTGGATGTAGGGAAGTTGCGCCACCATGTCCTCGGGCATGGGTGGGCGATTGGCTTTGTAGTCGGCGAAACGCTCGTGGCGGAAGGTGGGACCCTTGGCGTCGAAGAAAAGCCCCACATGGGTAGGGGAGCGGTCTTCCATGAGTTTCATCAGCATTCGTGTGAATCCGAATACGGCGTTGGTGGGCAGTCCGCTCGAGTTGGAAAGGCTACGGATGGCGTGGAAGGCCCTGTAGACATACGCACTTCCGTCTATCAGATAAATGGTACGACGGTTGGTCATGGTGGTGTTCCCGATTGGGTCGATTCCGGCGTGACAGTTTCCACCGACCCGGGCAGCGGCGCATGTGTCTGGATTGACTTCAACGCCCGGTTGTAATAGATTCTCCGCCCTGAATGGGCGGACACAGGCATAGCATCTATCTTTTCAAACAACAAGCGTCCCGGGAAATGGGTAAAATAAGGGAGGACGACCGTTGAAGACCGGACGGATTCTGGCAGATCCCGAATCGATCCGACACCATTTGAAGGCGTCTGAAACCATTGCGGTCGCATGGCTCAGCCCAAAATCCGACCGCGATTCCCATCGCGTGGCGGGCTACCTGAGGGAAAACGGCTACCGCATCATTCCAGTGCGACCCGGACAAAAACAGATACTGGGCGAAACGGCCTATCCCAGCCTCCAGCGGATTCCCACCTCGGTGGACATTGTGACCCTTTTTCGGAATCCCTCCTTCATCTTGGAAATGGCGAAGGAAGCCATGGGTCTGAATCCCAGACTGGTATGGATGCAGGAAGGCATCGTGCATCACGGAGCCGCCCTTCTCCTCAATGCCTCGGGAATCGACGTGGTGATGAACCGATGCATCAAGGTGGACCATGAACAGCTCTTCGGCACCGCCCAGACGGCGATATAAACGACGCCGGGATGCTCAAACCGATTGCCACTGCTGTCGGGGATCATTCCCGTTTACCTGGTGGTGCCGGCACTGCGGTTTCGCCATTTGTCAGGACTGCATGACGGAAAACGTCTGGGGGATGAGTTGCAACGGCATTACTTGGCAATGCCCTGACTGCGGCGAGCAGAATGGGTTCGGAAACCAATAGAGGGGGAAGCCTCACCCATCGGTCACCTCCCGACTGGCCCCTCGGGGCAGATCCAGCAAAGACGCAACCGACCACAACCGATCGACGTGAGCGGCCGCCGTCTTGAGAGCCTGGTTCCGAAAGGCGATGAAAGGCATGCCCGCTGCCGACGCGGCGGCTTCGTCCACCTCTGAATCGCCCACATAGACGGCCTGATCGGATGGCAGGGAAAACGTGTCCAGGATCTTTCCCAACATGTCCGGGGCGGGTTTGGGCCGTTTCACGTCCAGTGAGGTGACCACCATGTCAAACCGGCCGGAGAGTCCGTGGACCTCGATGACCTTTCCCATGGTATCCGTCCGATTGGTTGCCACCGCCGTTCGTCGATCAGGCCTCAGGAGATCGAGGAGGGGCTTCAGATCCGGTTCGATCTCCATTTCAGGAATGAGGTCCCAGTATCCCATTTCCCGCCTGGCCGCCTCCGCCTCCGCCAGGAACTCCGTCCCGTCGAACAGATATTCCATGGATACTCCCACCGTTTGCATATGGACGAAGGCAAACTGCTCGGGAGTCATGTCTGGCAGACCGAAGCGATTGAGGAGCCGGTTGTAATAAGTGGTGTTGGCACGGGTGGTGTTGAAGAGAACGCCGTCGCAGTCGAAAATCACCGCTTTGATGTCAGAGAAGGTCATGAGGATCGTTTCCGTGGGGCTGCATCGGAGATGTTGCCGATGACCGGAATGGAGATTTTGGGCCTGATAGGGCTGTCGGTTTCCAGGGTCAAGGTATCCACATATCGCCCTTTGTCGGGTTTGGTGTTCTCTACCAGTAGGCGATAGCCGGTTCGCCCGTCTTTCTCGAGGGTGTCGAGCCGATACCGGATATGGGCGCCCGACCGGGCGCTCACCCTGGTGATGGAAAAGGGGAGATCGGCCCTTGGTACGATAGCCACTTGACCGCTGAGGGGGGTGCCTGCTTTGCCGATCAGGCTGATCCGGTCGGGGTGGATGTCGGCAAATATTTCCACCGGACCGGTCAGGGTGAGAACGAACTGCGGGTGCCTGGGATCGTTGGTGAAGACCGTCGCCCGTTTGGTGATATTGCGGCCGCCGAAGCCTGCCGTGTTGATCTTGATGGTGATGGTTCCCTCCGTCCCGGGAGGGATGTCTGCCGTGTAATCGACAGCCGTACATCCTCAGCTGGTTTTTACACGGTCAATCCTCAATGAGGCGCTGCCGTTGTTCATCACGCGGAAGGTGTTGGTGACGTAAGCACCCTCGATAACCGCTTCGAAGGTGTAGATCGGCTCAGTGGCGGCGGCAATCGGGCCTGATACCGGAGGCGTCTCCTGGGCTCCGATGGCGGGCAGCGCAAGAAGGGCAATGATCACGGCAGCAGCAAGGTTGCCTGTTGTCGACAGTAATGGTTTCATTTGAGGGATTCTCCGGAATAGGGTTGGTTTCGGCGGTTTCCGATTGGTTTATCGGACGTTCAATCACCGGACAAAAGTGTATTACATCATGAAGACGGGATCAATATCCACCGACAAGTGAACATCTCGACCCCCTTTCGTCAAGGCATCATCGGCCATTAAGGCGTCGATAAAGCGATGCAGTCGGTCGGACCGAGCGCTGATGATCAGCATCTGCCAGCGATGCCGGCCGGCGATCTTTGTCAGGGGGGCTTCGAGGGGGCCCAATAGACGGACCGTCGAACGGTATTCCGAGGATCCGCTCACCAGACGCCGCCCCCGCTCGCCGATGCGTTTCGTTGCTGCGGTGCCGCGATGGATGTCCCGGGCGGAGATTCGGAGCTGGGCCATCCGGGAAAAAGGCGGGTATCCCAGGGTTCGTCGATAAGTGACTTCCTGATCGAAAAACTGCCGGACGTTTTGGTCACGGGCGGCTTGGATGCTGAAATGATCGGGGTTGTATGTCTGAAGAATCACCCGCCCCGGCTGATCTCCCCGACCGGCCCGGCCCGCCACCTGGGCCAACAGTTGGAAGGTGCGCTCTCCGGAGCGAAAATCCGGAAAACTGAGGGACAGATCGGCGCAGAGGATGCCGACTAAAGTGATATGGGGGAAATCGTGGCCTTTAGCCACCATCTGGGTGCCGACGAGGATATCGATCTCCCGACGCCTGAGGGCTTTCAAAACGGCGACGAGACGGCCCTTCCTGTTCATGGTATCCCGATCCATGCGGGCGATCCGGGCTTCCGGGAACCGTTCCCTCAGATAGGATTCCACCTTTTCCGTGCCGACGCCCATATGCCAGATCTGGGTCGAACCGCATCGGTCACAGGCCGAATTGGACGGCCGGGAATAGGCGCAGTAGTGACATCGGTAGGCATTGGCCTTCTGATGAAGGGTCAAGGTGATGTCGCAGTGACGGCACCGCAGTGGCGCGCCACAGGACATGCAGACCGGGTAACTCGAAAACCCCCTGCGGTTTAAAAACAAAAGCGCCTGCTCCTTGCGCGCCAGGGTGTCTTGGACGGCCTTCAACAGGTCAGGAGTCAGGTATTTTCCCATACCCCGGCGGTCACGATTTTGTCTCAGGTCGATGATGTCGACCGCCGGCAGGGGGCGGTCTGCGATCCGCCGGCTGAGAATCAGCCGGCAGTAGCGTTTTCTGTCAGCATGATACATCGACTGGATGGACGGGGTGGCGGAACCGAGAACCACCGGGCAGGCATTCAATCTGGCCCTGATTATCGCCAGATCCCGTGCATTGTACCGCAGACCGGTATCCTGTTTGTAGGAAGGGTCATGCTCTTCGTCGACCACAATGAGCCCGATCCGGTCGAATGGGGCGAAAACAGCCGATCGGGCACCCACCACGATCTTCGCGTCTCCGGTCAGGGATCGGTGCCACTGGTCCAGCCGCTCCCCCGCTGACAACCCGCTGTGAAGGAGTGCCACCCGATTGCCGAAACGTGCCCTGAATCGGCGTTCGGTCTGGGCGATGATGGCGATTTCAGGCACCAAAACCATGACATTTCGACCGGAGGTCAATGCGCATTCTGCTGCCTGAAGATAGACTTCAGTTTTTCCGCTGCCGGTCACCCCCTCCAGCAAAAAAACCCCAAAATCGTTTTGGAGGCCTTTTGTGATGCGGTCGACCGCATGCTGCTGCTCGGCGTTCAACACGGGTGAGGTGTCGGGCATGACCGCATCACCGAAAGGATCCCTGTAGACGGACCGCTCCTCGAGTGCAACAAACCCGTCCCGCTGCATCAGCTTTAGAATCGATCGGGCGGAAGGCAAACCGGTTTTCAATGCCGACAGGGGCATTTCAGGAGTTTCCTGGAGACGGTATAGAAGCTGACGCCGCTGGGCGGTCATACGCTTTCCCGGCACTTCCGCTGAAACCAGTCGTACAATGGTTTCCATACGGGGCCGTATCCGTCCGCCTCGCAGTTCTTTTTTTCTCTTGATCCAACCGCAGCGTTCCATGGATTGGATCAACGCACCGGATACCGGCCGGTTCAGGCGGGCGGATAACTGGGGCAGGGTGCAGGATCCTTTGGAGAGACAGTCTAAAATGGCCTTTTCAGGGTCCGTAAGGTCGATGGGGGGGGGCAGCGGGCATTGGTTCTCATCGATACTGAGTACCGTAAACTCATAGAGGTTCAGTCCTCCGGGAAGCGCCGATCGGATGACCTCTCCGATCGGATGGTGATAGTAGGCTGCAGTCCAGCGGAAGAAGGGAACCAGGTCCGGGGTAAACAGGGGGCCATCGTCCATCACATCCAGAATTTCCTTTATCTCCCGTTCCGCCTGTGTTTCGGCACCCCCGAGAACGTAGCCGGTCACCCGGCGGTTGCCGAAGGGAATGAGCACACGTCGGCCCTCGACGGCCGAGGACTGTAAATGCTCCGGTGCCAGGTAGGTAAAGGTGCCGTGGACGGGAAGGGCAACAGCCACATCCAGTTGAACCGTAATTCGTTCCATGGAGAACCAATGAGATGCCGGTAGGGATTAATTGACAAGCCCTCAGGAATACAGCAGTTTCCCCTTGACACTCCGGTGAGCAATTTCTTATTTTGTTGTGGCGGATGCCGATGGGAAGCGTTTTATCTGGGAACCCGGGCACTATATCCATGATGCCTCCGGCTTTCAACCCCCTTGCAGGGAGATGTTTTTCATCCGGCCCCTTCAATATGTTCAGGGATTTGCCGATAACGCCAATAGACGCAAATCCATCCAGTGAACCCAAGGAGGAAACATGAACCGGAGGATGAAAAAAACCCTATTGATGATTCTGATCGTGGCGACGCTGACGATGTCGCTCGCGGCCACTTCCAGCGCCCAGAGTATGCTGTGGGAAAATGAGCCGACCGCCGGCCATATGGCCGGTGACTTTATTTTTGTGCGCCCCTTCGCCATTGCCGGTTTGGCTTTGGGCGCGGTCGTTTACGGTCTGTCTTGGCCTTTCAGCTATTGGGGAAACAATGAGGAGCAGGCCCGTCAAAAACTGGTGATCGACCCCTTTGAGTTCGCGTTCAAACGCCCTCTCGGAGACGCGTCCAGCACCGAATGGTAAATGCCTCGCGATCCGTTGTCGCACGTCCGGTGGCCCGATGATCACCCCCTCCCCCCTCAGACGGGCACCGGTCCCCTCTTTTTATGGTTGATTTTATAAACCGGCCCTTCCTATAAAAGGGCCGGTTTTGCAAAGGTCAGGGTTGATGGTTTCGCGGAAAACGCCTCATGGAAGCCGCCCCCGCTTGCGTCGACCGGTCCGAACCTCTTGATGCGAGCGGTCGACTGTCGTTCCGCGGTCCCTGCACCATGCATTCCTTTGCCTCATCCCGATGGCACCTCGTTGGAACCACCCATCATTTCTGGCCGCCGGTCGGCACGATCGATTCCGGTGCGTGGTCGGTCCGGCAAGAAAAGGAGGAGATCGTGCCCGTTCGCATCGTTGACCATCCACTGGTAAAGCACAAATTGGGGCTCATGCGTGAGGACAATATTACCGTAAAGGATTTCCGTGACATCGCATCGGAACTGGCCGCCTTGCTGACGTTTGAAGCCACAAAAGATCTGGAAACCGAGAAAAGAACCATCAACGGATGGGCGGGGCCTGTCGAAATCGACCGAATCAAGGGGAAAAAAATAACGGTGGTGCCCATTTTAAGAGCGGGGCTGGGAATGATGAACGGTGTCCTCAGCCTGATCCCGTCCGCCAAAGTGAGCGTCGTCGGTCTATACCGAAACGAGGAGACCCTGGAGCCGGTTCAATATTACATGAAAATGACCAGCAACATCCAGGAGCGAATCGCCCTTATTCTGGACCCCATGCTGGCCACCGGAGGCACCCTGGTCAAAACCATTGAAATGGTGAAGGCTGCCGGCTGCAAGCAGATCAAGGGGCTGTTCCTGGTGGCTGCACCCGAGGGCCTTCGAAAGGTCGAAGCCACCCATCCGGATGTCGACATCTTCGTAGCGGCCGTCGACGACCGTCTGAACGATATCGGCTACATTCTCCCCGGGCTTGGTGATGCCGGTGACAAGATCTTCGGAACCAAATAGGACCGCACAGAGATTCTCCACCCTCCGTGGCGATCCGGCGGCAACCTTTAGCGGTTTATCCATAAATGCGATAAAGGAGGCTTCATGGCGATCCCCGCACCCCCTTCTGATTACCAGTTTTCCATCCGCGACAGCCTTGTTGGGGCCCAGATGCTTTTTGTGGCTTTCGGCGCCCTGGTTCTGGTACCGCTTCTCACCGGACTCGATCCCAATGTGGCGCTGTTCACCGCCGGTGCAGGCACCCTCATCTTTCAGGCGGTGACCCGAGGCAAGGTGCCGGTATTTTTGGCCTCTTCTTTTGCCTTTATCGCACCGATCATTTACGGGGTTCAGACGTGGGGGATCCCTTCGACCATGTGCGGACTGGCGGCTGCGGGACTGCTCTATGTGGTGTTGAGTTTGTTGATCCGCTGGCAGGGCAGCGGGGTGATCCATCGTATTCTTCCCCCGGTGGTGACTGGTCCGGTCATCATGGTGATCGGACTGATTCTTGCCCCGGTAGCCGTCAACATGGCCATGGGAAAAACCGGAGACGGTGCGGCCGTATTGGTGCAGGGAGATCATGCAATGATCATCTCCATGATCGCTCTGGCCACGACTATCTTCGTGTCCCTCCTGGGTCGAGGCATGCTCCGGTTGATTCCCATTCTTTGCGGCATTTTGGTTGGCTATCTGGTTTCCATTCCTTTTGGCCTTGTCGATCTGTCACGGGTCGGTCAGGCACCGTGGATTTCCGTGCCCAACTTCGTGTTTCCGGAATGGAACCTTGAGGCCATGTTTTTTATCGTACCGGTCGCCATTGCACCGGCCATCGAGCACTTCGGCGACATCCTTGCGGTTGGATCGGTCACCGGCAGAGATTACCTGAACGATCCGGGGATCGAAAACACCATGCTGGGAGACGGGCTGGCCACATCCTTTGCCTCTGTTTTGGGGGGGCCTCCCAATACCACCTACTCTGAGGTCACCGGGGCCGTCGCTCTCATCAAGATCTTCAATCCGGCCATCATGACCTGGGCGGCCATATTTGCCATTCTGCTGGCATTTGTGGGAAAGGTGGGTGCCCTTCTCCAGACCGTTCCCGTGCCGGTGATGGGGGGGATCATGCTGCTGCTTTTCGGGGCTATTATGGTGGTGGGCCTCAACAGTCTCGTCAGAGCAGGCGATGACCTTCTCGAACCCAGGAATCTGGCCATCGTGGCCCTCATCCTGGTTTTTGGTATCGGAGGAATGACTTTCTCCCTGGGTAAATTCGCTTTGGAAGGCATCGGATTGTCCGGAATACTAGGTGTGTTTCTAAACCTGATCCTCCCCAAGTCCCGCAGTGAGAGCCAGGAGGCGCGTTGACCGATTTTCGGGACCGTTGCGGCTGGCAGCAAGAGCGACAGGGTTTGACAGATGAGTGAACAGACGAAGCGGCGTTTGCCGTCGGTGTCTCGACCCCTTCCGAACCGATTTCAACGGAGATGCCGATGACTATTTCCTGTAAGTTCCATCCGAACCAGCCCGCATATTTTTCCTGTCCCCGCTGCCGCATCAGCTTCTGCGGCGCCTGCACCGTCGTGCGCCGTCGGGACGGGTACCCTGGCGCCGAAAAAATGCGTCTTTGTCCGAGTTGCAACCTGCCGGCGGAGTGGCTGGGGGTTTCGAACGTGGTAGAGCCGTTCTGGAGGCGTCTCCACAAGTTTTTCCTCTATCCGTTCGGCCTTTTTCCGTTATGCCTGATGCTGATTCTTGCAACCGGTGCTGTCATTTTCAAAGAGATGGGCATTATCGGTGGCCTTGCGATGGGATTTATCTGGGCCCTTCGAATAAAATACTCCTTCGAAGCACTTAAGAGAACAGCCGGCGGCGACTTGCGGCCACCGACCCTTTCAGCTGAACTCATCACTAAGGATTTCGGCCCGGTCATCAAACAGATCATCCTGTTCGTCATTTTGGGCGCCGCAAGCTTTTTCGTCGCAGCCACTTTAGGCCTTTTTGCCCTTGGCATTCTCGTCGTGTTTTTGGTACTGCTTTTCCCGTCGATGCTGATACTGCTGGTCACCACCAACAGTCTTTTTTCTGCTGTGAACCCCTTCCTCTTTGTCCCTCTCGCCCTTCGAATCGGTTGGGGATATCTTCTGATGTACTTTTTTCTGATCCTGTTAAACGGTGCGCCGACCGCCCTTTTTTATTCCATCATTCAATATCTGCCCGAGCAATCTCATTTTTTCCTCTTCAGTATCGGAGAAAGCTACTACTCGATTATTTCCTATCACCTGATGGGATATGTTCTGCTTCAGTACAGTGAGGACATTGGCTACAAGGTTGATCTCGATGACTTCCATAGCGGAGAGGGAAAACCGGTGGAACCCGTGGAGATCAGCGCCGAAGACCAGATCATGACCCAGGTGGCACCCCTGATTCGTGAGGGCCGGCTCGATGACGCCATCGACCAGATCGATATGGCCATCCGTAGCAATCGGGCCAATGCCGCTGTCATCCGTGAGCGCTATTTCAAATTGATAAAGACCGCCAACCGGCCCCAAAAAATGATCGAAGAGGGAGATGCCTATGTCGATCAGCTGGTGGGAGAAAACAAGATGCTTCGGGCATCCCAGGTATACGCGGATCTGGTGGCGGTAAAGCCCGACTTCAGCGCCGAACCGGCGATCATGCTCAAGCTGGGGGCATGGTTCAATGAAAACGACAGGCCGGAGGATGCCCTTGGCGCCTACAACCGCCTGATCAAGGCCCATCCCGCGAGCCACGAGGTGGCCCGCGCCTATTTCCAAGCCGCCCAAACCCTTCACACCGGCCTGCGTAAAACTGAAAAAGCCAGGAAAATCCTTGGAGCAATGCTGAAGAAGTATCCCAACGACGAGGTGGCCCCCATTGCTCGGCAGTTCCTGGAACGCCTCAAGAGCTACTGAATCCAGAGGCTCCCAATTCTACCCGCAGGCAAAGGTGGTCAACTCGTGGCAGGGCTATCCGGCTGACTGGAGAAGCTGTCCCGCGATCTGTGCCTCGTTGGAGAGTGGATACCGTTGACGCAGAAGCCGGCGGCATTTGGATGCCTGATCCAGCTGGCCCTCTCGCTGATAGGCACTCGACAGCTTGAGCAGTGCGGTGGGGAGTCCCTGGAGATCCGGTGCTTTTTTCAACAGGGCGGAGAGTATTTTCCCGGCGGCCCGGGTGTGACCGGCATCCGAAAAGACGATGGTCAGGCGGGTGTAAAGATCCGGTGGCAATCTGGGCGATCTCACCAGTTCCAAGTACTCCGAATAGACCCGATGGGCGTGGTCGACGGTGGCTTGGTTCTTGGACAACAGCCGCAGGTAGCAAACGGCGGCAGTGTGATAGTCTGGGGTGTTCGGCTGGTGCTTTTCGATGTTGTATAGATACCCCATGGCCTCGGGGTGATCCGGGGAAAGGGCCAGAATGTCGATAAGCTGGCGCTTGGCTTCGTCAAATCGAAGCGCCTCCATATGGTCCAGAGCACTTTCCAGCCGGGTGGCGACATCTTCCGCCGGCGGCTCCTCGAACACCGTGGTGTCGCTCACCAATCCCAGACGACCAACCAGCCATCCCAGAAGCGCTCCTGCCAATATGCCTCCGGCATGGGCCAT
This sequence comes from uncultured Desulfobacteraceae bacterium, assembly GCA_942491115.1. GTDB lineage: Bacteria > Desulfobacterota > Desulfobacteria > Desulfobacterales > UBA5852 > CALNZV01. The sequence goes on along the minus strand of CALNZV010000007.1, from coordinate 536,560 downwards.
GAACGCCACATTGCTGGCATCGCCGGCACTGAGTTGAGAATAGATTTCCTTCCCCAGCCAAAGGGGCAGGAGGGCGATGGCCGGCAGTTTAACATTGGCGAAGAAAAATCCGCTGGTGAAAAAAAAGGTCACCTTGCTTCGACCGTACACGGCGGGCAGCGCCCCCATTAGACCCGCAATGGCCCCGGATGCCCCCACCAGGGGGATGGTGGATTGGGGGTCGAAGAGACCGAAGAAGATGTTTCCGACCGTCCCGGATATCAGATAGATGGCAATAAACTGAAAGCGCCCAAGACCCATTTCAAGCATGCACCCGAACAACCACAAGAAAATCATGTTGCCCAGCAGATGTCCGAAGCCGCCGTGGAGGAACTGGGCGGTCAGAAGCGTGGCGGGGTTGTGGACGGCCGGACGGTAACCGTATGAGACAGAAACCACCGACGCCATGAGGGTGTTGAACTCGTCCCGGTTTCTCCGCCAACGGCTGTGGTCGGGATCACCCGGGCGAATGACCTCCCCGGCCTCTAGCCGGGCCATGAACGCAGCGTCCTTGCGCATTTGCATGGCCCTGACAAAGAGGGTTTCCTCTTCGGTCAGTTCCTGTTTTCGGACCCGTCTCGGCAGAGGGGGAAGAGACCCCTTCTCGGCACGGTACCGGTCGACCTCCATCCGGGCGAGCCCCGATTCCATATAAAACCCAAACGCCTCTTCGTACCGCGCCTGATCCTCACCCTGAATCCCGAAAAAGACGACGGTGTTGAGGAGAATCAACAGAAGGGTCAGCCACGGCGGATTTCGCCAACTAAGGTTGCCGGTAATGGGAATGATGAGCATGCGGAGTCTCCTCAACCGTCTTCTTGATGGTCAACCCCGCTGTTGGATGGGCACATAGTCCGTCATCGTGGGCCCGACATAGACCTGTCGGGGCCGGCAGAGTTTCCAGTTGGGATCGTCCATGCTCTCCTTCCACTGGGCGATCCAGCCTGGAAGTCTGCCGATTGCAAACATGACCGTAAACATTTTCGTGGGTATCCCGATGGCTCTCAAAACAATGCCGCTGTAAAAGTCCACATTCGGGTACAGGTGATGATCGATGAAGTAGGCGTCCGTAAGGGCGGTTTCTTCCAGTTCTTTGGCCACGTCCAGCAGCGGGTCGCTGATCTTGAGTTTGTCCAGTACCTTATCGGCAACTTCCCTGATAATCTTTGCCCGGGGATCATAGGTTTTATAGACCCTGTGACCGAATCCCATCAGTCGAAAAGGGTCGTTCTTGTCTTTAGCCCGCTGGATGTAGTGGTCCATGGGCCTTCCTCCATTGGTGATCTCTTCGAGCATTTCAACCACTGCCTGGTTCGCCCCCCCGTGAAGGGGGCCCCACAGGGCGGCGATGCCGGCTGAAATGGCGGCATATAGCGTGACACGGCCGCTGCCCACCAGTCGGACGGCCGACGTCGAGCAGTTTTGCTCGTGATCCGCATGCAGAATCCAGAAAACATTCAGCGCCCGGCTGATATCCGGGTCGACCATGTAGGGCTTGACCGGTGCGTCGAACATCATATTGAGGAAATTGTCGCAATAGGCCAGATCGGGCCGGGGATACACCACCGTGTGCCCTCTGGATATTTTATAGGACATGGCGGCGAGGGTTCGCACTTTGGAGAGGAGGCGTGTGACCGTGAGGTCGATTTCCTCTTCGGCATCCTGGAGTTCGGGATAAAAGCTTCGAAGGGCGTTGACCATGCCCGAGAGGATGCCCATGGGGTGTGATCCCCTCGGGAAATTTTGATAGAAGAACTTCATGTCCTCATGAACGAGGCTCGCATCGTTCAGGAGCACCGAAAAGCGGGTGAGTTCTTTGTGTGTGGGAAGTTTGCCGTGGATCAGCAGAAAAGCGGTTTCCACAAAGCTCGATTGCTTGGCCAACTGCTCCACGGGGATACCCCGATAACGAAGGACCCCCTGTTCCCCGTTCATATAGGTGATGGTGCTGAGGCAGCTGCCGGTGTTGGCATAGCCGTGGTCGAGGGTGATGAGTCCGGTATCGTTTCTCAGCCTGGAGATGTCGATGGCCTTTTCCCCCTCGGTGCCCTCGATCAATGGCAGTTCGTACGTGCGACCCTCGAAGATGATCTGGACGGTTTCCGGCATTGCAACTCCTTTCTATGCGCTGCTGTCGATCGATGCCGGTGCAGCGGCGTCGATCGGCGATTGGTTGATCGGTCGTCCCGAAGGGGAAGTGGATGCGAATGGTCCGTGGGGAACAGATATTGGGCAAAATGGTAAAAGAAAAAGACATCGTATCCGATCCTTTCGGTTCCGTCAAGATAGATTGTTGAAGATTCGGAGTATTTACAGTTGTTTGTTGGTGTGATAGAAACCACACAATCAATGGGTATGCCCACGGGCAGAGGAGAAAGGGATTCGACGGCACCGTATCCGTTCTCCGCCGGTGGCGCCTGTGATCGGTTGTCGACCACCTGATGGCATTCAAGAACCCGATGACGCGGGGAGGCTACCATGGGATTCAAGGAAACGCTGATCCAGGCCCTCGATTTCGAACGGCTGGCAAAAAAGACCATCCACTCTTTCGGCCGGCCGGACGGGGCGAAACGGATCGACAAGGAGTCCGCCCGGCGCCTATTGGAGCAGGTGGGATATGCGCCCAAGCTGGAACGGGACCTCGAGCTCTACGTACCGGTCTCTGCCGAAGCGGGGGAGGGAATTGTCGTGTTAGACAATGAGCTGCCCATCTACAGGGCGACCGCCGATGATATCGCCATGCGGAAAAGCCCGACGGTAAAGGAGATGCTGAGCTTTAAAAACGTCAAAAAAATTCTAGTCGACACCGATGTGGTGGAGAGCAAGCAGCAGGAAACCGTCAGAACCCTATTTAAACGCTACATGGCGAGGCAGGATCTTTCTTTCTCGGAAGGGGATATCCAACAGCTGGCGGATGACGGTGCGGCAGCCTTGACGCGGGAAATAACCGATGGGGTGATCGACATCCTGAATCTATTTGGGGCCCTGTTGGCCTATCAAGATGCCCCCCCGCCCTTCCGCCTCAGCCAGCACCTCATCCTGGGTCCTGCCGTCAGGAAACCCGGCGGCAGAACCCATATGTCATGTGCGGTGATCTACGTAAAGCTCCACAACCGGGTGGTAATGATCGACTCGCCTCTCGACAGCAGCGACCCCGAGGCCGTCGATCGGATGGAGGCCGCTGCCCGCGGGGACGCAGACGCCGACCGTGAGGGCGAGGCCGTGTTTCAGGCCTTGGCCCAGCGGGTTCTGGAGCACCTTCCCCAACGGGTTTTCAGACCGCCCCTTCCCTGAAACCCGCGGTCGTTCATAGCGCTCTGTCTACAAAAGGGATTCGGGCGGCGTATACTCGAGATCAAAGGCATCCGCCACCGCGCGATAGGCCACCTTGCCCCCCACGATATTGAGCCCTTTCAGAATGTCCGGGTTCCATCGACTGGCTGCCTGCCACCCGCTGTTGGCGATTTCGATGGCATAGGGAAGGGTGGCATTGGTCAGGGCCATGGTCGATGTTTTGGGAACCGCACCGGGCATGTTGGCAACGCAATAGACCACGACCCCATCCTGCCCGAAGACCGGTTTGGAGTGGGTGGTGGGCCTGGAACATTCGAAACAGCCACCTTGGTCGATGGCCACGTCCACCATGACGGCGCCCTTCTTCATGGTACTCACCATGTCGTTAGTCACCAGCTTCGGTGCTTTGGCTCCGGGAATCAGAACGGCACCGATGACCAAATCGGCTTCCGGGACGAGTTCACGAAGTGCGGCCGGACTTGACATTTGGAGAAAACAGTTGGGCGGCATGATGTCGCTCAGATAGCGCAGCCGTTCGAGGCTGGTGTCGAGAAGGAAGACTCTGGCTCCGAGTCCGCATGCCATTTTAGCGGCGTTGGTCCCCACAACGCCGCCGCCGATCACGACCACCTTGGCCGGCATGACGCCGGGGACTCCCCCCAGAAGCACCCCCAGCCCACCCTGGGGCATCTCCAGGTATTTGGCTCCCTGCTGAACGGCCATGCGTCCCGCCACCTCGCTCATGGGAGTCAGCAGCGGCAGGGTGCCATCGGCCTTTTGAATGGTTTCATAGGCGATGGCGACACTGCCGCTGTCGATGAGTTCACGGGTCAATTCCTCCGACGCTGCCAGATGAAGATACGTAAAGAGTACCTGACCCTTTCGAAGCAACCCGTACTCCGAAGGCATGGGTTCCTTCACATGCATCACCATATCGGCGGCCTCATAGATCGCCTCGGGGGCTTCGGCGATATCGGCACCGGCGTTGAGATAGTCGTCATCGCTGAAACCGCTGCCGATTCCCGCTGCTTGTTCGACCAAGACCTTGTGCTTGTTCAGCACCATCATCTCCACGCCGGCCGGCGTCATCGACACGCGGTTTTCTTCCGATTTGATTTCCTTCAGCACCCCGACGATCATAGCCCCCTCCTTACCCAGAAAGAATTTCGGTGGACGATTTGAATCGCTGACCCTTCATAAACAGGACTTTATGGGATTACGGCAGTATTTTCAACAGAAACAGGCGGTAGAGGAATTCCTGCGGGGTCCCTGAATGGGACAATGAGACCCCTTGGGTATCACCGTGATTCTGTCTGCTCCGAATGCGGATCGGGAGGACCTCCTGGAGCCCCCCCGGTACCGGCGGTGGTTAGAAAGGCTCTCGGGCGCTTAGGCGGCGTCTGACGGCGGCCGAATGGGCGGTAAGCCCCTCGATGTCCGCCAGGGTGGCGACCATGGTGGCCTCTTTCCTGAATGCATCCCGGGAATACCGGATAATGCTGGTTTTTTTGATGAAATTGTCCACCGACAAGGCTGAGGAAAATCGGGCGGTTCCCGCCGTCGGAAGCACATGATTGGGGCCGGCCACATAGTCACCCATGGGTTCCGGCGAGTAGGGCCCCAGGAAAACGGCCCCTGCATGTCGAATCGAACCCAACAGATCCAAGGGGGTTTCAACGAGCAGCTCCAAATGCTCAGGAGCGATCCGGTTGGACAGGCCGGCGGCACAGTCCAGGTCGGAGACGACGAATATGACGCCGAAGCGTTGGATCGATTCCTCGGCGATGGCACGGCGGCTGAGGGTCTCGATCTGGATGGAAAGGGCCTCCCGGGTCCTATCGGCGACAGTGGGGTCGGTGGTGATGAGAACCGCCGAGGCCATGGGATCGTGCTCCGCCTGACTGAGCATGTCCGCCGCGGCAAACGCCGGGTTTGCCGCATGGTCGGCAATGATGAGGATTTCGCTCGGCCCTGCGATCATATCGATTCCAACGGTTCCTGCAACCAGCTTCTTCGCTAAGGTGACATAGAGATTGCCGGGGCCGACGATCACATCGACGGCCGGCACCGTGGCCGTACCGTAAGCCATGGCGCCGATGGCCCAGGCGCTGCCCATTCGGAAGACGCGATCGATCCCCACACGGGCGGCTGCCGCCAACAGATGCGGATTGACACCCCCGTCGGCGGTCGGCGGGGTTGCCATGACTAGGCTTTCGACACCGCAGACTTTGGCCGGTATGGCCCCCATGAGGACGGAGGAGACCAGGGGCGTGTCGCCGCCTTTTCCCCCCGGCACATAGATGCCGGCGGAATCCACAGGCCGGATCAACTGACCCAGAAGCACCCCTTCCCGGTCGGTATCGATCCAGGAGTTCCTGAGCTGCCGGCGGTGGAAGGATTCGATTTGTTTGACGGCCCGATTCAGTGCCTGCTTGAAAGGCCGCCCCACTTGTCGGGAAGCGTCCTTGATGGCGTCCCGGGGCACTTCTACGAGACTCGCGTCAAATGCCGGGGCGTCATAGCGACGGGTAAACGACACCAGGGCGTCGTCACCGTCTTTTCGCACCGCGTCGAGAATGCCGGCCACGGCCCGAGTGTCCTGTTTACGAAAGGACACCGATCGCTTGGCAATGGCTGCCAGCCGCTTTTCGGCAGAAGGAGAGGGGTAGGTAACGATGGGTATCATGGCGTTGCCGATTCCTGTCGCTTGAGTGTCATGGGGGTCGGGTCAGCGCCCGGTTAGTTGCCCAACCGTTTACGGAAAAGGGGGGCTGCTTGTCAATAGGCGGACATTCCGGCCGCGGGTTTTCCCATTGACAACCATCGGTTGATTTGGTCAATTGTCGTTTTCTTTGTCCGGAGCCCTGTGCCCGGCCGATTTTCTCAAAGGGAGGATGACCCCATGGCCTATCGCCGAATCCATAATTTCAACCCGGGGCCCGCTGCGCTTCCCCTGCCTGTCCTGGAGGAGATTCAGGCGTCTTTTCTGGATTTTCAGGGATCCGGGATGTCTATCACCGAAATCAGTCACCGTTCCCCGGCCTTCGACGCCGTCATCGGGGATGCGGTCGAACGGACCGCTCGGCTGCTCAGCCTGGACAGTCGATTCCAGGTGCTATTCCTTCAAGGCGGCGCCAGCCTCCAGTTTGCCATGGTTCCCTTGAACTTTCTGCCCACCGGTCGGTCGGCGGATTATGTCAACACCGGCACATGGTCAACGAAGGCCATCAAGGAGGCCCAGCTTCTGGGCTGCCGGGTCAAGGTGGTCGCCTCCTCGGAAGATCGTCATTTCTCGGCGATCCCATCGGATATCGTCTTTTCTCCGGATGCGGCCTATGCGCACATCACCTCCAACAATACCATCAAAGGCACCCAGTGGTCATCGTTTCCGGATACCGGCGACGTTCCCATCGTGGCCGACATGTCGTCGGATTTCTTGAGTCGCCCCTTCGATCCGTCGCCTTTCGGCTTAATTTACGCCGGCGCCCAGAAGAATATCGGCCCTGCCGGCGTCTGCGTGGCCATCGTCCGAAAGGACATGCTCGACCGGGTGCCGCCCGACATACCGACCATGCTGAACTACACTACCTATGCCGGCAAGAATTCCCTGTACAACACGCCCCCCTGTTTTGCTATCTACACCATTCAGCTGGTTCTCAAGTGGCTGGAGGAAACCGTGGGCGGTGTAGAGGCAATGGACCGGATCAACCGCCAGAAGGCCGCTCTCCTCTACAGTCGAATGGAAACCACCGAGTTCTACCGGGCTACTGCCGAACCGGGCAGCCGTTCCCTGATGAACGTGACCTTCCGCCTGCCCAGCGAAGACTTGGAGATGCGGTTTGTTGCCGAGGCCGCCGAAAGCGGCCTCGGGGGCCTCAAAGGGCATCGATCCGTCGGCGGATGCCGGGCCTCCATCTACAATGCAGTTCCCTTAGAGGCTGTGGAGGCACTGGTTGCCTTCATGGACCAATTCGAGAAAACCAACGGCTGAGGGGAAAACACCCGGAGTCAATTGACAGGGGGCTGACCGCCGTCCCTTCGGGGCGGCGATGTTGTCTGGCGGGGGGGATCGGGGTAGGGACTGAAGGCCGCTTTACGGCAAGATGCGTGCATATAGCGACCGATAGCGGGAAGAGGTTTTCAATAAGGTGTCATGGGTCCCCTGGGCGATGATCCGTCCCCGTTCCATCATGAATATCCGATCCATGGATTCCATGGCGACCAGGCGATGGGTGATGATCAAAACGGTTTTTCCCCGGGTCATCTCTTTCAGACGGTTCATGATTCGCCGCTCGTTTACGGGGTCAAGCCCCTCGGTAGGCTCGTCCATCACCCAGATGGGGCCGTCGTGAAGTGCGGCCCGGGCCAAGGCGATCCGTCGCGCCTGTCCTCCGGACACCAGCCGTCCGGCCTCTCCGATCCAGGTGTCCAGGCCCGACGGCAACTGCCGGACGAATTCGACCAGGTTCACGGATGACAGAACCTCCCAGAGCTGATCGTCGGAAGCTCCGGGAGCGGCGATCTGCAGATTGTACCGGATACTGCCGCTGAACATGTGGGGGGTTTGAGGTACCACCGTGACCGATCGCCGGAGATCGGCTTCACTGAGGCTTCCGATGTCCTCGCCGCCGATCACGATCCTTCCGGCGGTGGGATCCCAGCTCCTCACCAGCAAATGAACCAGGGTGGATTTGCCGGCGCCGGTCTGCCCGATGATGGCCACCCGGTTTCCGGGGGCCACCGTGAAGTCGACGCCTTCTAACACTCGGGGAGTGCCCGATCCATAGGTGAAATGGACCTGGTCGAAACGGACGTCGAAGGCCGTCGGTTGAGACGTTGATATCGTTGGGAATAGGACTGCCGGTTCGGCGTTGACAGTGTCCGTCACCCGTTTGGCGGCCTCGTGGGTTTGTCCCAAAAACTGATAGGCCGACGGGAGTTGCATTACCGCTTCGAATACCGCCAGGACCGCCAGTGTGATCATTACCATGTGGGGGCCTTGAAGGTCGCCCCGGCCGACCAGTCGGGCGCAGAGGTAGAGGGTCGTCCACACGGCGCCGCCGGCGATCAGGGTGACCGATGCCCCGGCGACCCCGCGGATCATGCTCATCCGGCGCTGGTGGGAGACGAGAGATCCGTGCTGCCTCTTGAGGGATTCCAGGAAGGCATCGTCTCTTCCGAACAGCAGCAGCTCCGCCATCCCCTGGATTCCCTCGACGATCCGCGCCCGAAAAAGACCCATGGTCCGTGTCATTTCCCTGCCGGTTTCAGCGGCAAACGCCATGGTCACAAACGGAACCAGTATGCCGGTTGCCGCCATCGTCGCCAAACAGACCACCGCTGCGGCTGGAGCGTAGAGCCACAAAAAGGCCGCCACCAAAAAGGCCGATAAAGCGGCAATAATGGACGGAGAGAGGACCCGGAGGTAGAGGTTGTCGAGGGCATCGATGTCAGCCGTGATCCGGTTGAGGATGTCGCCGCTTCGGAAGGCCATGAGTCGGGCGGGGGCAAGGGGCTCGATCCGTTCATAGAACCAGACCCGAAGACTGGCAAGCAGCCGGAATGTGGCATCGTGGGAGAGGACCCGCTCCAGGTACCGGGCAAGGGTTCGAGAAATGGCAAAGAACCGGACCCCGACGCTGGGGAAAAAGTAATTGAATGCTTTGGCTGCCCCTGGCGAAAGGGCGGCAAAGGCGGTTGACGACAGGAACCATCCGGAAAGGGAGAACAGACCGACGGCGGCGCCGATGGCCAGGAGACCGAATGCGGTCCCCCCAGCCATCGGCTTCCAGTGAGCCCTCATCATGCGGAAAACCGGTTTGAATGGGGTGAGGGCCGCTCTCATGGCGATATTTCCCCTAGTCTTGTGGCGGTCAGCTTGTAAAACCGGCTGCCTTCGGCCATCAGCGCTTCGAACCTGCCCGTCTCCACGATGCGACCCCTATCCAGGACCAAAATCCGATCAGCCTCCCTGAGGGACTCCAGGCGATGAGTGGCCATGATCACCGTCCGGTTTCGGGAAAGGTCCCGAATGCTTTGGAGCACCATGGCTTCGTTTCTCCCATCAAGCCCGGCGGTGGGTTCGTCCAACAGCAGAAGGGGCGATTGCTTCAGGAAGACCCTGGCCAGGGCCACTCGTTGGGCCTGGCCTCGGGACAACCCCATGCCCTGTTCCCCAATCGGTGTGTCGAGGCCTTTCGGCAGATGAATGCAGAACTCGGCAACTCTTGCTTTCCGGGCGGCCGCTTCGATTTCCGATGGCGCCGCCGAAGGGGCTGCCATTTGAATGTTTTCTCGAATAGTGCCGTGAAACAGCACCGGGGTCTGACCGATCCATGACACCCGTGCCCTCCATGTGGCAGGCGACAGATCGTGAATGGAAGTGCCGTTCACACTGATGGTTCCCCTACCGGGACGAACGAACCCCATGACCAGGTTGAAAAGGGTGGTCTTCCCGGCCCCACTGGTACCCACCAGGGCGACAAATTCCCCGGGAGCGACAGTTGCGGTCGTCCCGGTGAGGATTGGTCGTGGATTTCCTTCGTAAGCGAACGTCACATCCTTGAGATCAAGATGAACAGGGGTGTCCTCTTGCAATGAGCGGTGACGGGTCGGAGGGGGAGGGATCGGTCTGGAAAGGATATCCAAAATCCCATTGGCAGCCCCGACCGCTTCGGCTTTGGCATGATAGTGGGTGCCGAGTTCCCTGAGGGGTAAAAAAAAATCCGGCGCCAGAAGCAGGATAAAAAAACCGTCGGCCAGATCAAGGGGACGGCCGTATCCGCCGAAATTCAGATACCCCAGGTACCGCAAGCCCAGATAGACCGCCACCATCGCGATGGCCATGGATGTGATGAATTCAAGCACCGCAGAGGACAGAAAGGCGACCCGCAGAACCTTCATGGTCTGCCGGCGATAGTCGTCGGAGATGCGACGGATTTGATCGGCTTCTGTCCGACTGCGGTCAAAGAGTTTCAGGGTGGTCAACCCTTGAAGTACATCCAGGAAGTGGGCGCTCAGGCGGGCCAGCGCCTGAAAGTTCCGTTGGGCGATGCTTTCCGCGCCCATGCCGACGAGAATCATAAACAGGGGAATCAGGGGAACCGCCGCGATCAGCAGGGTCCCGGCGGCCCAGTTCACCGGGAAGACCGCCGCGGCGATGACTCCAGGAATGATTGCAGCCAGAGCCAGCTGGGGGAGGTAAAAGGCCACAAAATCGTGAAGGGCCTCCACCTGGTTCAATACCACGCTGGAGAGGGCGCCAGCCTCTTCCCGGTCCGCAAAGGCGGGGCCGAGAGCCACCATGTGGGACATGAGGGTATCGCGAACCTTTCCGCGAACATGGGCGCCGGCGGCAAAACCGGTGAGTTCTCGAAGCCAGCCGGCCATCGCCCGGGCCGGGAACACGATGGCCAGGAGAATGAAGGGCCCGGTCAGTTCATCGACGGGTCGCCCCTCGATAAAGACGCTGTGGACGATTCGGGCCAAAAGGCCTGCCTGGGCCACCATGAGCAGACCGTTGGCCACGCCGGCTCCGATCGACATCACAACCGTCGACAGGGCGGTTCGGGATTGATCGAAGAGCCACTTCAGACATCGTTTTTCGTCCGTGGACGGTGTTTTTTTTATCATTACCGGTGCCAAAAAAACCCTTTACAATTTTGATCGGACTCCATTAGGAACGGTTATCAATTATTGTGAAACCTTCAACTATAGTCGGCACCCCATTTCCCTGCATCGATCGCGTAAAAACGCAAGCCTTTTGACGCGCCTGGGTCGGGAGGTCGCAGCGTCTTCAACGATGCAACCGGTGGACAGCGGGGCCGACGGCATCGCTTGCGATGCAGGTGCCCCGGCCACACCGGCGGTCGGGGTCTGACCAGCGATGGTGAGCGGCCCCGAGCCGCAGAGCACTGCCTACCCCCAAGAAGGAGCAAGTATGCCGGCATCCGAATGGTTTGTCGATCTGTCCCGTCTGCAATTTGCCATGACCTCCATGTATCATTTCATCTTTGTTCCCCTCACCCTCGGTCTTTCCTGGATTCTGTTCATCATGGAATCGGTCTATGTCATGACCGGCAAAACGATCTACAAGGACATGACACGGTTCTGGGGGAAGCTGTTTGGCATTAATTTCGCCCTCGGGGTGACCACTGGTCTGACCATGGAGTTTCAGTTCGGTACCAACTGGTCCTACTATTCCCATTACGTGGGCGATATTTTCGGCGCCCCTCTGGCCATCGAGGGTCTGATGGCCTTCTTCCTCGAATCGACGTTCGTGGGGCTTTTCTTCTTCGGGTGGGACCGCCTCAGCAAGCGGGCTCATCTGACGACCACCTTTTTCGTGGCTCTGGGCTCCAATCTCTCCGCGCTTTGGATTCTCGTGGCCAATGCCTGGATGGGGCATCCCGCCGGTTCGACTTTCAACTACGAAACCATGCGGATGGAGTTGACCAGCTTCTCCGAGCTGTTCTTCAACCCGGTTGCCCAGGTGAAGTTCGTCCACACCGTCGGCGCGGGCTATGTCACGGCTTCCCTCTTCGTCCTGGGAATCAGCGCCTTTTACCTCCTCAGAGGCCGGGACCTTGCCTTTGCACGCCGGTCATTTGCCGTGGCGACAGGCTTCGGCCTCGCTTCCATTTTGTCGGTGATCGTTTTGGGGGATGAGAGCGGATTTGTCACCGGCCAGGTTCAGAAGGTCAAACTGGCTGCCATGGAGGCCCACTGGGACTCTGACCGCCCCCCGAGCGCTTTCACCCTCTTCGGATTCCCCGACCAGGAGTCTCAAACCACACGCAATGCCGTCAAGATCCCTTATGCGGGGGGCATCATCGTCACCCGTTCCCTTGACAAACCCATCCCCGGGATCAAGGACCTCATTGCCGAGAACGAAATTCGAATACGAAACGGCATCACGGCATACGGCCTACTGGAAAAATTGCGGTCCGGTGACCGTTCCGAGGCAACGGTGCAACAGTTCGAGGCGGCCAACAAAGATCTCGGTTACGGACTTCTATTGAAGCGATTTTCTCCGAATATCGTCGATGCCACCGATGCCCAGATCAAGGCCGCCGCCAGGGACACGATACCCAACGTGGCCATGATGTTCTGGGGATTCCGCTTGATGGTGGGGCTGGGGTTCTATTTTCTGGCGCTGATCGGGATGTCCTTTTACTACTGTGCCAAGCGGGTTTTCGAACAGAAACGATGGCTTCTGAAGCTCCTTCTCGTGAGTCTGCCATTGCCGTGGATTGCCTGCTGGGCCGGCTGGTTCGTTGCCGAATACGGCAGACAGCCGTGGACCATCGGCGATGTGCTGCCGACCTATCTGTCGGCGTCGTCCCTGACCCCGGGTGACCTCATCGGCAGTATCGCCGGCCTGACACTGCTCTACACGGTTCTGCTGATTGCAGAAATGATGCTGATGGTCAAATTTGTCCGTATCGGCCCCAGTGCCCTGCATACGGGTCGGTATCATTTCGAATCCGACGTCGAACCGGGCATGGCCTCCTGAGACCCGATCCAAAGGAGATCGTCAAATGGTGTTGTTCGATTACTTTACCCTGAAGATCATTTGGTGGATATTGGTCTGCGTCCTACTGATCGGCTTTGCCCTCACTGGGGGGTTTGACCTGGGCATCGGCGCGCTGCTGCCCTTCGTGGCCAGAGACGATGTGCAGCGGAGGGTCGTCCTCAATGCCATTGGTCCCACATGGGAAGGCAACCAGGTATGGTTCATTACCGCTGGAGGGGCGTTGTTCGCCGCATGGCCCTTTGTCTACGCGGCGGCCTTTTCAGGGTTTTACTGGGCCATGCTACTGGTGCTTTTCGCTCTCTTTTTCCGACCGGTGGGCTTCGAGTACCGCAGCAAGCTGGAAGCACCCGGATGGCGGGCGGCTTGGGATTGGGGGCTGTTTGCCGGGGGCGCCGTGCCGGCCCTGGTCTTCGGGGTGGCGTTCGGCAACCTGCTCCAGGGAGTGCCCTTTCATCTGGACGGTTTCATGCGGTCGTTTTATACGGGCAACTTTTGGGGGCTTCTCAATCCCTTTGCCCTTCTGACCGGTGTGGTCAGCCTCACCATGCTGGTGATGCATGGCGGGGTCTTCCTCCAGATGAAAACAGAGGGAGACATCAGCGTCCGGGCCAGGAAAGCGGTGCTGATTTTCGGTCTTTTATTTATGGCCGTCTTTGCCGCTGCGGGGCTATGGCAGGCTTTCGGGCTCGAGGGATACCGGATTGCCGCCATGCCTGATCCCGGGGGTGTCGTCAGTCCCCTGGACAAGACCGTCGAGGCGGTCCCCGGTGGATGGATGCAGAATTACCAAACCTACCCCTGGATGAAGTTGGCGCCGGCGATGGCCTTTATCGGCGCCAGTCTGGCCATTTTGCTGACCCGCATCAACCGACCGGGGGGTGCATTCATATTCAGCGGCCTGTCCCTGGCCGGCGTGATCCTGACGGCGGCGCTGTCCATGTTCCCCTTCGTGATGCCTTCCAGCACCGATCCAAACAGCAGTCTGACAGCCTTCGATGCCACCTCCAGCCATCGGACCCTAAATTTGATGTTTATTGCCGTCGTCGTTTTTCTCCCGATCGTTCTGGTCTACACGAGTTGGGTGTATCGGGTGATGCGGGGGAAGCTGAACGAAGAGACCATTCGGAAAGAAACCCATACGGCTTATTGACTCTCGGCCGTCCAACCGATCTGAGGAGGCGTTGCGAATGTGGTATTTTTCATGGATTTTAGGTGTTCTTCTGGCTTGCGCTTTCGGCATCATCAATGTGATGTGGATGGAAGCGGAAGAAATGCTGGGGCCTGAGCGGGAAACCGAAACCGAATGACCGTCGACGCACTGACCCATGGGATCGTTACGGGAGGTGATTGCCGCCCCAGTACCTCCTCAAAATTCCCTATGATCGATTTGGATCGGGCGTCGGCATAAACGAACCGTCCCCCCGATCGTTTTCGGAACCGTTTCCCCCTCTCGCTTCCCGTTCCCCGTCCTCAAGGACCGCCACTTTACCGCCCCCGTTTGGCATTTCCACCACATACCGAGGAACGCATAGTCCGGAAATATGTCCGGTTAGACCGGCCATCAGCTCCCGCCCGACATGAAGGGGCAGTCTGAAGTGAGCCGTCCCCCGAACCGGATCGGCATGGTGGAGGTAATAGGGGCGGACCCTCATTCTAACCAACCCCTTCATCAGTTCGGCCATGACCTTGGGGGTGTCGTTGACGCCTTTCAGCAGGACACTCTGGGATCCAACGGGAATGCCGGCGTCGGTGAGCCTTGCGCAGGCCCATGCGGCACTATCGGTCAACTCTGCTGGATGATTGAAATGGGTGATGAGATACAGGGGATGGAATCCCTTGAGCAGGGACACCAGTCGGGGGGTGATGCGCTGGGGAAGCATTCCGGGCATTCGGCTGTGGATCCGGATGACCTGAACATGCTTGATGCGTCGCAGTCGGGACAGGATATCCTCGATCCGTTCATCGGAGAGCATGAGGGGATCGCCGCCTGAAAGGATCACCTCCTCGATGGACCGGTTCCCTCGGATGTAGTCCAGGGCGTCGGTCAGATCGGACTCGGCCGGCACGGAACGGAAGCCGACTCCGTGTTTTCGAAAACAAAACCGGCAGAAGACGGCGCACTGACGGGAAACCAGAAAAATGACTCGATCCGGGTACCGGTGGACGATGCAGGCCGCAGGGGACTGTTTTGCTTCCCCCGACGGGTCCGGCCCGAGGGTAGAGGGGAGGATTTCCTCGGTCCGGGGAATGACTTGCCGGCCGAGGGGGTCGTCCACCGATTGAATGAGGCTCATGACATATGGATTGATGCGCATGGGATAGCGATCAACCACTGCCTCGAGGGCCTCCCGGTCTACTGGAAACCGATTGGAGAGTGCCCGGATGTCGACGACACTGTCTTCGATGAGCTGTTTCCAATCGGCGCCATGCCAATTCCAGTGATGGGATATGGGATTGAGGATTGACATTAAGGGACCCTACCCCCCCTTCAGTGACTCTCGGGGCTAAGGGGTTTGTTCTTCTCAAATGGTTGATTTCGGATTGATTTTGCGATACGATCCTTTAGATATCGGGTGCCCGCCCACCACGCTCTCTCGGTATATCACATTGTGCCGGGGGATAGTCAGGGGCGTTCTTCAGCTCTCAGGGGAGATCATCATGCAAAAGGTTTTCGTCACCGGCGAGAACAAGGCCACCTTCACCTGCCCAGAGTGCGAGGCAACCCGCGTCGTGGATGTGACCCAATACAAGGAACTGAACCGGGCGGTCAAGATAAAGGTCAAGTGTCCCTGCGGATGCGATTATCCCGTGGCGCTGGAGCGACGCCGTCAGTTCAGGAAGCCGGTGAATTTGGAGGGGACCTATTATCAGCTGGTCGGCGGCCGGTATACCGGCAAGGGGCAGATGATCGTCAGCGACGTTTCCCGCACCGGCCTGAAGCTGCGACTAAAGGACGTCCGGCCACTGACCCCCGGAGAGGCGCTTTTCGTTGAATTTCACTTGGATGACCCAAAGCGCTCCTTCATCCAGAAGGAAGTGATCATCCGGAAGGTCGACGGTGCGGAACTGGGCACTGAGTTCGGCTCCGTGGACCCTTCCGATCCCCACATGAAAGCCATCGGCTTCTACCTGTTCGGCTAGGCGCCTATTCTTGACTGGCAGGCCATCGGGACCACATCTGCTTTCCCTCTGGTCACCGGGAAATCCCTCCGCCTGATTCGTCACTGAGCTCTGGGCGCTCGCCTTCCATCCTTTCCTAATCGATCCGGATAAAGAAGGAACTCGATACCATGACCCCTATTGCGGTTCCGCCCCCTGTTCGCTGCCCCTGGGCTGGAAGCGACCCGGTCTATATTGCCTACCACGACCTCGAATGGGGTGTGCCAGTGACCGACGATCGGACCCTTTTCGAATTTTTAGTCCTGGAGGGGGCCCAGGCCGGACTCAGTTGGCTGACCATCCTTCGAAAACGCGACCATTTCCGGCGCGCATTCCTTGGGTTCGATCCCGAGACGATAGCCCGGTTCGACGACCGACGGATCGATCAGCTCATGACAGACCCGGGAATCGTTCGAAATCGTTTGAAGCTGTCAGCGGCGGTCGACAATGCCAAGCGTTTCCTCGATGTCAGGGCTAAATACGGAGACTTTTCATCCTATATCTGGTCTTTTTCAGAGGGGCGGGTGAAACAGAACGCTTGGACGTCTTTGGATCAGGTGCCGACGGAAACGCATATCTCCAGGGCCATGAGCATCGATCTAAAAAAACGAGGGTTCCGTTTCGTCGGGCCGACGATTTGTTACGCCTACATGCAGGCAGTCGGTATGGTCAACGACCACTTGGTTCATTGTTTCCGGCATGGGGAAATCCGAGATGGGGGCACCGAGCTGGGGTGACGGCGGGCGCACCGGATGGCTGACAGGGGGTTGGCGTCCACCGTTTCCTCCCACAAAAGGGGATCGGATGCTCTTCCCAGCCTTTCGGAGACAGATTTGGGCTTCCCTTCCGCAGTGGGCTGTGATAGTCGAAGCGGCCTTGCGGCCTAAACCACCAGACAGGTATTGAGGATCGAATTACCGATGAACGCGACTCCGCAAATCTCCGAAACGGTCAGAACGCCTCCCTGGGGCTTCATTCTGAGGCAGGGGGTTGCCAAAGGATGGTCGGGAGCCCTCTGGATGTACAAAGTCCTGGTGCCGATTTCACTGCTGACCCTGATTCTCGATGCCTGTCACGTAATGGATCATCTGGACGGTTTTTTAGGGCCGGTCATGGGAACGGTCCATCTGCCGGCCAAAGCGGCAATGCCCGTATTGACCGGTCTTCTGACCGGTATCTACGGCGGCATCGCTTCCATGGCCGTTCTCGACTTTACCCTGCGGGAGGCGACTCTCATCGCCATCTTCCTCCTGATATCCCATGCCCTTCCACAGGAATCGGCCATCCAGGGTCAGTCCGGTATCAATCCCCTCAAGGCGGCGGGCATTCGATTGGCAACGTCGGTGGCGACAGTATGGCTGATCGGCAGCTTTTGGGACGGTAGCCCGGCCGAAACGATCACAGCGGTGACGACGGCAGCGACCCCTGTTGCCCCGGGGGAACTGTTCGTCGGCTGGCTGGTGCAGACGTTTTGGCTGTGCGCTCAGATTCTATGCATCCTCGTGGGGATCATGATTCTTATGGAATGGCTGAAGGCCTGCCGATTATCGGAGCGCATCGCCGAGGTTCTGAATCCCCTGTTCAAACTCCTGGGCCTCGACAGCCAAGTGGGGCTTCAATGGCTGACCGCGGCCCTTTTCGGGATTTCCTACGGTGGGGCGGTGATCGTTGAAGAGACGCGAAACCATCCACCCCCGCCAGAAATATTAGAGCGTCTTCATGTGTCGATGGGCATCAATCACGCCATGATCGAGGACCCGGTTCTTTTTATTCCTTTGGGAATTCATCCCATTTGGCTTTGGTTGCCCCGCTTGGCCGCGGCAGTTGCCGCTGTGCGGCTGATGGCAGTCGTCCAGGGCGTCTTCGCGGGGAACCGCCGCCGCCGGGCATCCGGGTGAATCGATCGCGAACTGTCGACCATGACTTCCCCCTCAGTGTCAAACGGCTTCACGCGGTTCTCATCCCCTTCCTCAATTCGGCCCCTGTATGACCGGTCCCGCAATTGCCGGTGACCGTGATACTACCTCCACCGACGATTTTCCTGACAATCGCCACAAGCCATTAATAAAATGGTGATCGGCATGGCCTTCTGCAAGGCAATCCGCCGTTGCCTGAAGCGATACCCAGGGATGTTCGGTTAGGATCCGTCGGCGAGAAGCCGCACGTGGCAGTGGATGCCCCCCTCTATGGGGACCGTTCATAGCGATGGCGGCATCGGTGTGTCAGAAAATACCGAGCCATCGTCGAAAAGCCGCAGAGGGTCGGGGAAGGGGAGAGTGGATCGATAGGAAAGGGCATCCCCTTATCGATGACAGATGCGGGTGAGCAAAGGACCGCCTATCGAATATAAAAAAGATATGTGTTGCCAGTTGGTTAGATACACATTGCGCGGAAGCGTCAATGCAAGTCTCGATGCCGGGGTGAAAAATCGACCTCTCACATGAATGAATATACATTCATAGACAGGCTGAAATATTTTTAAATCGGTAATCTTGCGAGTAAATGTTTAAGATATGAGTTAATATTCTAAAATATATAGTAATAATTATTATGAAGATTGCAGTGATCAATCGTATAATGTTCTTGACATTCGGCCTACAGATCGATTATTTTAGTGAATACCCATTCATAATCGAATTCCCACCAGGAGGAGGTTGACATGGCAAGAAAGATACGCAAGGCCGCGGTCATCGGATCTGGCGTCATGGGAGGAGGGATTGCCGCCCTACTGGCCAGCGCGGGGGTGGAAACAGAGTTGCTGGATATTATTCCCCTTGATTTGCCGGTGGCGGAAAAATCCGATCCCGAGGCGAGAAACCGGATCGCAAAGAAAGGCTACGATGGGATTCTCTTGGCCCAGCCTGCATTGCTCATGCAGAAAAAGGACATCGACCGGATTCGCTATGGCAATTTGGAGGACGACTTCGAACGAATCGCCGATTGCGATTGGATCGTGGAGGTCGTCGTCGAAAACCTCAAAATCAAGCAGGACCTTTTCAGGCGTATCGACATGGTCAGGCGCCCCGGCGCCATCGTGTCCTCGAACACCTCCGGCATTCCCCTACAATCCATGAGCGATGGCTTGAGTGAGGATTTCCGTCGGCATTTCCTGGGCACCCATTTTTTCAACCCCGTCCGTTACATGCACCTTCTCGAAATCATTCCCGGCGAGGATACGGCAGACGAGATACTGGCTTTCATGGCCGATTACGGGGAGCGCATCCTGGGTAAGGGCATCGTCTGGGCCAAGGACACCCCTAATTTCGTCGGCAACCGGATCGGCGTTCAGGGAATCGTCCGTGCCATGCAGCTGATGATCGAGGATGGGCTGACAATCCCGGAGGTCGACGCCCTGTTCGGCCCCCTTATGGGGCGACCCAAAACGGCCATGTTCAAGACGGC
Source organism: uncultured Desulfobacteraceae bacterium (assembly GCA_942491115.1). Lineage (GTDB taxonomy): Bacteria > Desulfobacterota > Desulfobacteria > Desulfobacterales > UBA5852 > CALNZV01. The sequence goes on along the minus strand of CALNZV010000007.1, from coordinate 517,131 downwards.
CGATTTGGTGGGCCTGGACACCCTTGGGCACGTGGCGAAAAATACTTACGAATTGGTTGAAGGCGACGATGCCCGGGAAAGCTTTATCCTGCCGGACGTCGTCGATCGAATGATCGAGCAAAAGCGTCTGGGGAAAAAGTCCAACGGCGGCTTCTACAAGACCGAATTGACCCCCGAGTGGAAAAAAATTCGCAAAGTGATCAATGTGGACACCTTGGCGTACGATACCTACGAGCCCCCCAGCTTCCCCTGCCTCGAAGCAGCGAAAAAGGCGAAAACCCTGCCGGAAAAAATGAAGGCGGTGGTCTATGGCGACGACCCGGGTGCACGCTTTGCCTGGAAAGCCATGGCCGAACAGTTGATCTATGCCGCCAACCGGATTCCAGAGATATCCGATACCGTGGTCGAGATCGACAATGCCATGAAGTGGGGATACAACTTCGAGATGGGGCCCTTCGAGACCTGGGATGCCATTGGCGTCGACACCTCGGTCAAGAAAATGGAAGCCGAGGGGCTTCTGGTGCCGACACCGGTCAAAGAGATGTTGGCCAAGGGTCATTCCACCTTCTACAAGACCGAGGGCGGCAACGGTTACTTCTACGATTTTGCCGAGGGGGGGTACCGGGAAATCAAGGTCAGTCCGGGCGCCATATCCCTGGCGGCCCGGAAAGGCGCTGGGAAAGCGGTGAAAACCTGTAAATCGGCCTCCCTCGTCGACATAGGAGATGGGGTGTTTTGCTGCGAGTTTCACACCAAAATGAACGCCCTCAATGCCGAGATTTTAGGCTTCATGATGGAGGCTTTGGACTTCGTGGGGGACAACGGTGCGGGCTTGGTAATCGGCAATCAGGCCGGCGGCATGCCGGGGGCCTTTTCGGCGGGCGCCGATCTCAAGTACATGGCGGGGCTTGCCGCCGAAAACCAATTCGACCGGATCGACCGGTTTCTTCATGAGGCCCAGTCCACCATCCAGAAGGCGAGATACGCCCCGTTCCCGGTGGTGGCGGCGCCCTACGGGATGACCCTCGGGGGCGGTTGCGAGGTCTGTCTGGCGGCGGACCGAATCGTCGCCCATGCGGAGCTATACATGGGACTGGTGGAAATCGGGGTCGGACTCCTGCCTGCCGGTGGCGGCTGCCTCAATCTATGGAAGAAGATGACCGGAAGTCTGCCCGAAGCGGTCTCCGATATCGATCTCGCCAAATTTTTTGTCCCTACCTTCATGAACATTGCCATGGCCAAGGTATCCATGTCCTCAGCAGAAGCCCGGGCCAACGGATTCCTGGGCCCCAACGACCGGATCGTGTTCAATCGGGATCTCTTGATCGGAGAGGCAAAAAAAGAGGTGCTTCGCATGGCGGCCGACGGGTATGCGCCTCCGGTCAAGCGACCGGTCAAAGTGCTGGGTGACGCCGCACAGGGGATGATCAACGGAGAGATCTACAACATGCTCAACGCCAGATTCATCTCCGAGTACGATGCCGTTCTGGCCAGGCGCATTGCCGTCGTGGTGAGCGGCGGCGATGTGCGGACCAACAGTCTGGTGGACGAGCAGGTGATTCTCAACCTTGAACGAGACGCCTTCGTGGCGTTTTTGAAGGAGGAGAAGACCCAGGCCCGGATCGACCATATGCTCAAGACCGGAAAGCCCCTGAGAAACTAGTCGGGGCGGACCGTTTTTCATCGAGGAGGAATCTAACAATGAGAGATGCCTATATCGTCACATCGGTTCGAACCCCCGGCTGCCGTCGAAGCAAAGGGGCCTTCAAAGACACCCGCCCGGAGGATCTGTTGTCTTTCATCCTGAGGGAGGCGGTGGATCGGACCCCGAATCTGGAGAAAAAAGAGGTCGAAGACATCATGGTCGGCTGCTCTTTCCCCGAGGCCGAACAGGGTCTCAACATCGGCAGAATCGCCGGTCAGATCGCCGGATTCCCAGAGTCGGTCTCCGGCGCCACCGTCAACCGCTTTTGCGCTTCCGGTCTCGAGGCCATCGCCATGGCCTCCCTCAGGGTAATGAGCGGCTGGTCGGAAGTGACCATCGGGGGCGGGGTCGAATCCATGACCTATGTACCCATGGGGGGCAATCTGCCCCGGCCTCATCCGGTTTACTCCAAGGAGCAGGCGGATCTCTATGTATCCATGGGAATCACCGCCGAGAAGGTGGCTCAGCGCTACAAGATCAACCGTGAAGATCAGGATGCCTTTGCCTATCAATCCCAGATGAAGGCGGCCGAAGCTCAAAAGAAGGGCGCATTCAGCGAAATCGTACCCACTCCGGCCGCGACCTATGTGCTGCAAGACAACGGTACCTACCGTCGGGACACGTTCATCCAGGAGTTGGACGACGGGGTTCGGGCGACCACGACCATCGAGGGCCTGGCCAAGCTCAATCCGGTGTTTGCCGCCGGTGGCAGTGTGACAGCCGGCAACTCATCTCAGACCACCGACGGCGCTGCTGCCTCGGTGGTCATGAGCGAGGCGAAAGTCAAAGCACTGGGTCTTAGGCCCATCGCTAAATTGCGGTATTACACGACCGTTGGCTGTCGATCGGATGAGATGGGTGTAGGGCCCCGATATGCCATCCCCAAGTTGCTGGATTTGGCGGGTCTCGATATCGAGGACATCGGCCTTTTTGAAATCAACGAGGCCTTTGCCTCCCAAGCCCTCTACTGCATCAGGGAATTGGGGCTTGAATCCCAAATGGAAAAGATCAACGTCAACGGCGGAGCTGTCGCTCTCGGTCATCCCCTGGGCTGCACGGGGGCGAAGCTATGCGCCACCTTGCTTCGGAACATGACGGATCGGGGAGTAAAATACGGCATCGAGTCCATGTGTGTCGGGGGTGGCATGGGAGCGGCGGCGTTGTTCGAACTCTGCGACTGAACCGGTTGGTTTCCGAAAGGGTCTGTGCCGACGGCCCGGTCGACGGGCGGCACGGACCCGCGTTTCCGTCAGCCGCCCTATTTTTCTCCCAGGGAGGATCCCCTGATGGTTGCCGTTGCCCCTAACGCAAGGTCGCTATAATCAGGAAGGGGGATCGATGGCATCCGTATCGGCCGGTTTTCTGGATGTTGCCGCATCTGAAACGGTATTGTAGATATTGCGGAAGGCATCGGGAAAACCGGCTGGAGAAACGCGTCCGGTTTCAATGAACTTGACGATGATTTCCTTTGCAGTTCTCAAGACCTGCTCATCCATGGATGCCATGGTCACCTCTTTGATGGGGGGTTCCTGGTGAAAAACGGTCCATTGAGCGGGCCGCTTTGCCCCGAAGCCCGTAATGCAAAACCCCGCTGTCTGTCAAGAAGAACCGAGTTGAATTGAGTCTTGCAAATTGGGGCGATCCCGATTAGAAATACCTCGTTTTTTCCCTGGTGGTATCCCCGTTGCCGGGTGGCACAGAGGAATCGGCAACCGACTCTAATGATTGATGATGACCATGCGGACAATGATACGACATGCCACAGGGCTAATGGTGCTTCTGATCGCTTCGACCCTTATACTGGAAGGCTGCCGCATGGGAGGACGAGACCGATCCGCCCTCGACGTGGCCCCCGATATACAAGCGCCGCCGCTGACAGAGCGGTCTGTCGGGAAAAAACAGTTGTCCCCTCTGGCGGCACTGACCTGGTTCGACAACCGAACCTCACTCGATTCCGCCCTGCTGAACAGCGTTTTCTATGAACGAATGGTTCCCCTGCTAAAAGATAAGGCCCGCCGCACCCGCGTGCTTCTGCCGGGTGAAACCGGCTACCCAGAGGGGCTCGGTGGATTTAGGCGAGACGGATTCGGCCGTCTGGACGCTTTCCCAATGGCCACTTTTGCCCGCCAGGAAAATATCAACGCTGTGGTGACCGGGATGATACTGGATGCGACGGTCGGCAGCGAGGTGGGTGGGGTTCTGCTCTGGAAGAAGCCTGAAAATCGCCTTCGGCTGTTGATCCTGGTAGAAATCTACAGCGCTGAAACCGGCTCCAAACTTCTGAACCGGACCATCGAATTTGAAACGGAAATATCCAGTGCGGCCCCTGAAGTCGGGGAGGCGCTCCGGCCATCCGATATGGATCTGGTCAGCGAGGGGCTGGAGGAATTAGCCGAACGGATCGGCAAGTCGGCCGGTGGGGTGTTGGCGGAACTTCCATGGCAGGGCTATGTGACCAATGTTGTGGATGACCGTATCACCCTATCCTCTGATGCGGGCAGCGGTCTGGAGCCGGGCCACGTGCTGATCCTATTTGATTCCAAAATCCTTGATGGCGAGGACGGCCGAAAGTACTTTCTTCCCTCTCGACCGGTCGGAAAGATGCAGGTGACCGATGTCAATGACGACCGCGCGGAGGGGGTGCTGCTCCAGGGGGGCGAGATCGGTATCTACACCTTTGCCGTCCCCTGATAACCCTCAATGCGTCACTCCGATCGACCAGCCGGGTACGGGTGGAATCCTTGGGGCTCAGCGGCTGCCAGGGCTTTCCCGTAGCCGTCGATCCGCTCCCGGATATCCTCCAGGGTCGACACCCGCTTGACCGACTCCCTGAACCGCTTGGCAAAGGGCAATCCCCGAACGAACCACATGAGTCGGCTGCGCATCATGGGGCAGGCCAACTCCTCGCCCAGATAGCGGACCGACGCCTCTGCGTAGCGGCTCATCAGGTCGAGCCTGATCGCTGCAGTGGGCGGACCGGGATCTTTTCCATCCAGGGCCTTAAGAATGCGGGAAAAAAGAATGGGGTTTCCGATGGCTGCCCGCCCCACCATGATGCCGTCGCAACCGGTGGCCTTAAGCATTCGCAGAGCATCCCCAGGCGTGGTGATGTCTCCGTTTCCGATAACCGGGATGGAAACCGATGCCTTGAGTTTCTGGATCAGGGACCAGTCGGCGCAGCCACTGAATCCCTGACCGGCCGTTCTCGGGTGGATGGCAATCCCATCGACGCCACAGTCTTGTGCCAGTTTCGCGATGGCAATCGCCTGGCGGCCGCTCGCGTCCCAGCCGCTTCTCACCTTGATGGTCACGGGGATGGTGACGGCGTTCCGCACAGCGGTCATGAGCCGGCGAGCCAGATCTGGTGTCCGCATCAACGCCACCCCTGAACCGGTTTTGACGATTTTTTTGACCGAACACCCAAAATTGATGTCCACCAGATCGGCACCGCCGTCTTCAACCATTCGGGCCGCCTCGGCGGTGATATCGGGGTCCGATCCGAAAATCTGCACAGACAGGGGTTTCTCGGGATCGACGGACGTCATGATCCGTCGGGTCTTTTCCGAACCGTGAACCAGGCCGTTGGCGCTGATCATCTCGGAGCAGACGAGTCCGCAACCGGCCTCCTTGGCCAGCAGTCGCATCGGAAGATTGGTGATACCTGCAAGGGGCGCAAAAACCAGATTGTTCTCAAGTTGAATCGAGCCAATATTCATGAGGATATCGATGTTCCTTTTGGCCCTTTGCGGACGGATCCGGGCGCCGGATTGGCGTAGCAGTAGCGGCAGCTGTGGGGGCATGGATGGCGCCGATAGGAGCCGATATCCGATGATACGGTGCACCGACACCCGGAAGCCGCTCGCTGCCCCCGGTCCCGCCGAAGTGGAACGGGACGGTTGAAGAGTTGGCTCAGCAATTGCCCGGAAATACAAGCGCTTTCCCTCACACCGGTAGAATCTGGAAGAAGGGCCAGCACGTCGGGCTCGCAGCAGAGCATGAGACGAATGCCATGGGGTGAGAGGGTGTCCGCCATCGCTGCCGCCGTCTCGACCTTGACAGCCATCGACGGTTCGATGTAGCGCAGGCTGCTGCGGCTCTCCGAGCGTTTCCTGATTTTGGGATAAAGATCCATAAAGCTGGTGATGCACCGCCGAATTCCCAATCGACCCGCCCGGTCGGCGATCGTCGAGAACCTCCCGGTATTGTTTTCAACGCCGCCGTTATCCTGGGTGAAGAAGCAGACGGGATCGAACCGCCAGTTGATGACGTCGGGGCCGAAGGTATCACAGAGTTGCGCCAACTGGTCTATCCGGTCGTCCAGGGGCGGCAGATGGGCCTCCAGAGGGGGAGACCCTTCGTTGACCGTAAAATTAAAAAAAAGTCGGTATCCCATGGCTGACAGGCGGTTCCCGTCACCTCTTTCAAGAAACGGCCCGAAATTCTTTGACCAGAAGACGATAACGGACACACGGTCAGGGGTCGAAGCAACCCGGTATCGGCGCCGGTTGAATGGATTTTCAACCTCGAAGACACCGCTATGGATGCCCGCCATGAACCAGTCCATGTAGAAGGCCGGAATATCGGTTCGTCTGGAGGCGGAGATGACGATAGGGGGTGGGGGCGTCATGTCTATGGGTGTCGGAACGGCCCGTTTCAGCGGGGAGTCATCGTTCTTTTCGACTCGTGAGGGAGATGATCCGTCCGGATGTCTCCGTTCTGGTGTCTTTGGACGGCGATTGGGAAGGCGGCTCCTCATTCTCTTCGGACGGAGCCTCCGGTGATTCCACCCGTTCGATACGCATCCGTTTGCCGTCCATGGTAAATTCGCTCCCGTCGATATAGCTGTCTCTCAGAATCCAGGTGACCACCTTTAGAGGGACCTGGAGGATCAGTAACTTGACATGATACCAGCCGGGTTTGGCATCCGGGAGAATGTCGTCAATCCTCGCAAAGGTCATGGGGCTGTCTTCTAAATACACGAGAACGATATCGTTTTCGAAAGCCATAAGATGTGTCCGTCATCTATTCAACAACGGGTTTCTGTCATGTCAGTCGCCGCGGCGGTCTTGGGCCCCGCGACCGTCAACCCTCGGCAGCAGGGATTTCTTTGGCTCTGCCGACCCACATGGCATGCAGAGGGATCAGGATATCCGCCTGGGTTTTGATTTTCTGGGCCGACTGATAAGCATCGATGGCGTTGATGTGAACCCCGGGGGTGACAGCAGGCCCGATGTCTGGGAAGTTCTTTTCATTGCAGCAGAAGCCGGTGATGATTGCATTTCCCTTGCGGGTGCGAATGGACACCGACTGCCCCCCCACGCTGTGCCCAGGGGAGTGAATAACGGAAATACCGTCCATCAACTCGGCATCTCCATCCAGCGGGGTCACGTTGGACTCGTCTAAAACGTCCGGATAATAGCGGTGATCCAGCGGGTGGGGGTCCAGGAGGAAATCAAGCTCCGATCGCTGAACGTAAACCGTGGCATTGGTGCATTTATAGTCGTTTTCACAGTGATCATTGTGAAGGTGGGTGTGGATGACCATATCGACGGACTCGGGGGTGAGGCCCTCGGTGCCAAGCGCCTCCTCGAAGTCGTAGATCGGAAAATCACAGGCCGCCTTGATGTCGTCGGGAACCACGACCTGTTCGAGACCGGTGTCCACGAGTATGGTCCGGTCGGCCCCCTTGATCAGAAAAATGTAAATGGGCAGTAGGATGCGCTGGCCATAATCCCTCAGGTAGGTCATGACGCCCTGGTCAGTTTGATTCACGCCGACAGCCAGCGGGTGAATGGTGTAGGTTTTCATCGGATGACGTCTCCCATGGCGGTAACTGGGCTTCCCCCCTGGTGGATGTGAATCGATGCTGTAGTAAAAAATCGATTTTGCCGATATGAGTTCATAATAGAACTGATCGATGGACGCAAGCCCGCTTCCGAATCCTGCCGGTAAAAACGAAACCACAGTCGAAACGGACGGTTGTTTGCGTTTCCTTGCATTTTTCGGTATACGTCGCCATTGTTTTTGCCCGGCCGTGGGCACTGGACGGGGCTCCGGAACGCCCGATTCATTCGGACAACCGGCCCCTGAAAAGCCAACAACGGATTCAGCATCAAGGAGTCTTCAGTCCATGAAATCATCACATCGTTACCTGCGCCTGTTTATGGTCTTTGGGATTGCGGCGATGGTGCTCTGCCAGCCCGGGGCTGCCGCCGACGCCGCCACTCGAACGGCGAGCCAGTGGTTGGATAAGGGCGCGCTTCTGTCGGCTTACGGCAACTATGAGGCTGCTATCAATAGTTATCGGAAGGCCTTGGAACTCAACCCCGACGCCACGGATGCCATGTTCCAGTTAGGCGTCTGCTACGGAGAGATCGGGATGCATGATCAGGCGATTCAACTCATCGACCAGGCCATCGATAGACGTCCGGCGACCGGTGCCTACTACTATGGAAGAGGAAGAGTTCACCTGCTTTCCGGAAACCGCGAGCAGGCCATGGGCGATTTCATGGAGGCCGGGGTTCTCGGCCATCAGGACGCCCGTCATTTTCTTGAAAACCAATCCGGTGTCACCTGGGAATAACCGGCAGACACCTGAACCGAACCCACCCTAATCCTTTCATTGCCGTGGGCATCGGAGAATTCCGATGTCCCGGAATGGCGTCGAGCCCTTGAAGTGTCGACCACCGGCAGGCCGGACCCTGACCCCTACCGGGGGTCCTTCCATCACATCTGAAAAAACCATTGACCTCTCCGATGACAATTCTCCTGGTTTCCCTGATCGCCACAATGGCATGGTGAATGAGGCGGCACCTTATCCTTCCCTTACCATCACAGCCGGAATCCACGGCGACGGACCGGTTACCGGCAACATGGGACGTGCGGATCAGGAGCCGTCGCCTTCGGTGCGTGTGATCGACAGGAGAGCAACTGCCACTGGCGGGGCGAGCTTGAAAATGAATGCTGTTTGCGGGAATCCTCAGGAGAGGATGACTCCGCGGGAGCGTCGGCCGTCCACCTTGATGGTCAGTGGCGCCGACAAGCGAATATGCTTTAAGTGCGGCAACGGGGTTTCAGTGGGTTGTCGATCCAGCCAGCCCTCTTGAATGAATCCGTGGGAGGGGTTCAGTATGGTCAGATAAAAGATGCCGGCTGAGGTGATATTTTGAAAAAAATGAGAGCCCTGGGAGGCTTCCGCCTTGAGGGTTTCAGAGGTGGTCTCGACGATGGCCGCCACCGAGGAGATGTCTTTCCAAGTGACAGGAATTCCGAGCCAACGGTCGGAAGACCCCCATCGGCCGGGCCCAATGAGCAGGTATCGGCGGTTTTCTGCCGCCATCTTCCCATTGATCCGGGCGACTTCGGCGGCAATGTCGATGGTGTACCCAGGATCGAAGGCCTGGGGATCCACCCAGACGATATCCGTGATGTTGTCGATTCGGCCATTGCCTAGCGCCAAGGTGCTGAAGGCCATGGCCTCGGATTGCTCGCTGTCGCTGATGACCACGTTCATGTCCTGCTCGAGCTGGGTCATGGGACGAATTTGCAGCAAGTGAAAGCTGGCGGTATCGGCGGCAGTCGGTGGCAGCGTGACAGCAAATTCCATCTGGACGGGGCCTCCCATGCCTCGCCGGCCGATATCGAGAAGGGTTTTCAATATGTCCGTAAGGGGAAAGGTGGAGAATTTCAGTATCGGCGCAAAAGTGAGAACCGGAAATCCACCGGCCACGAATGCGTCCCGAATGCGGTTTTCATCGGGGTTGTAAGTGCTGCAGAGCCGTCGGATCGGATGGCCGACCGGCAGTTCATCGATTGGCAGATGAATCAGGGCGGAGTCCGGGGCCGATGTCGGGCTTTCCGGCGGCGACAGATCGAGGGCAAGAAAGTGGCTCTGGGAGTTTTGGAGAATGTCTTCAACCGTGGAGAACTGGGGCAGCAGTTGAGGATGAAGGGGTGAGAACCGAAGCCCTCCAAGGTCCTCCCCTTCGGGAGAACCGAGTCCGGCGGAGATGATGGCGATACCGTCTTCGGCATTCATTCTGGAAACGGGATAAAAGTTGAATGACTGAACCTTGCCGGTGAAGGTGGGATAAAACCGGTTGCCGACGGGGCTTCCGGCCAGCAGCTGAATCATTACCGCCATTTTTTCCTGCTCGGTTCGGTGCTGGGTGCTTCTGGCATAGTTCCGGGCGGCCTTGAGAAAGGTCGAGGCAAACACCCGCTTGACGGCCCACGCCAGACGCTCCTTGCGAACGGCGGCACTGGGAGCGGAGTTGGGAAGCAGTAGGGTTTTGTAAAGCCTTGTGAAAGGCTGGAACTGGACATCTTCGAGCAGACCCGAGGACCGGACAGCCAGTGGTCCGGAAATATTGCCGACAATAGCATCGAGAGTGTCGTCCAGCCAGTCGGGCATGACCCCGTTGACAAAAAGCGCTGAAATGGCCTCGTCGGTTTTGGTGCACGAGGCCATGTCGGACAGCTGGTTGGTTTCGATAAAGTCCTCAAATCCGTCCGTGGAGATGACCAGGGTTTTGGGAATCAGGACCTGCACCCCGGCAAAGCTCTCCAACCGTTTCCGTTCCTCCTTGAAGCGGGCGGCCATGAACGCAAGCCCGCGGGCTTTGCCACCAAGGGATCCCTGCCCTATTTTTATAAAGTCGGCTTCCATGTCGATGCGGCGGGGATCAAAATCGGTGACAATTCCCTTCTGGCGCACCATCCGACGTTGCCTCAAACTTTCAATAAGGTATGTCTTCAAGTCTGCGATGGTTTCAAAATCGCTGGTTTTCACCGGCTTGAGCCGGAATGCCATGTAAATTTCACTTCGGGCCATCAGCCATCGCGAAAAATCGTTTCGGGCGCCGTGGTAACGAATGGATTCGTCCGGGATTTCCGGCAGCACTTTTTCAAGTTCCTTGAGGGTGGCGGCCGTGGCCAGTTCCCTGCCGTCCGGCAAGCGGAAGACGAAGGGGCCAAATCCAAGTTCCTCCTTGAAAAATCGGCGAATGCCGCTGTGAAGTGTGGGAGAGTTTTTGTTGAGGAACGTGGCGGGGATTTCCATGGATCGGTGTTTATTGGATTCCTCGGAACTCATCAGCAACAGCGGGATGTCCGGCATTTCTGATTTGATCTGCTTCAACAAGGCGACGCCGGCATCCGCATCGATTTTTCCGTTCCTTGGATAGCGGACGTCAGAAAGGACGCTTAAAAGATACGGCCGGAAACGCTGGTAGAGGGCCTGTGCCTCTTCGAGGGACTCGGCCATGAGAACCTTGGGGCGCGCCCGCATTCTGAAAAACCGGTGCTCTTCGTTTAAGGACTCCTCCATAACGGCTTGGGTTTGGCTGACAATCTCCTTGTATAGAATCGGGAGAAAGGAGGAAAAGTACAGCGATGAGTCTTCAACGAGGATGATAACGCGAACCATGGCCCTCTGGGTATCCATCTCCACATTCATCCGGTCCTCTTCGTTTTTGATCAAAGCGAGGAGCAGATCGGCGTTCCCCCCCCAGACAAAGGAGCGGTCGATGGCGCTGCGATCCCGATACTGGAGGTCAAGGGCCTCAAGGTTCGGGTTGTGGGTCAGCAGAAAAACCGGCAGCTGCCCGAAGCGAGCCTTGATCTCCCGGCCTAGTTTGTAGGCAGGCATGTCGTCGAGTCTCGGGGTTGAAATAACGAAGTCGAACCGCCTACTGGAGAGGGTTTCAAGGGCCTCCCGAGCCGAGGAAACATACGTAAGACAAGGAGGGCGGGAGAGATTGAGTCCTCTGTATTCATGGATGATCCGTTGGGCCAGCCGGCCTTCCTCCTCCATGATATACGCGTCATAAGGGCTGCAGGCTAAAAGGACGTCGTTGACCTTTCGGCTCATCAGCTCATGAAAGACCTTGAACGATAGATCAAAGCTGTTGTCGGCCGTGGCATTAGGTGTCATAAGGATCATGGAATCCTCTTCGTCCTGAGGGTCGAACGCATGGTGGAGCCTCTTTAACATGCCTTGACCAAACGAGACAAGGCGGTGGGAGCCATCCTTTTTATTCCCCTGACAGGTAGCCGTTTCCTTTCGGATTTACCGCTTCCGGGTGACGGCCGGACTACAAGCGGAATCTGCTGGCAGACGTTTGCGGGACGAGGCGTAGCTCCCTCTCTATTATGATGCAATGATTGGAGATGCGACCATGAAGATTGCTCTTGCTCAAATCAATCCCACCATCGGCGATTTCTCCGCTAATGTCGATCTTATCGGCCGTTTCACCGATCGGGCTAGGGATTTGGGCTGCGAATTGGTTGTTTTCCCGGAACTGTCGGTTTCCGGCTACCCGCCGAGGGATCTGCTAGAGAAGCCGGAATTTGTCGCGGCCAACCAGGCAGCCTTGGAACGTATCATCACCAACGTCCGGGATATCGGTATCATTCTTGGGACCATCATCGACAATCCCCGAAATAAGGGGAAATCCCTTTTCAATGGGGCGGTGCTCTACCACGATGGGCGTCTCATTGGCGAGAGCCACAAATGCCTGCTGCCATCTTACGACGTGTTCGATGAACGACGATATTTTGAGCCCGGCGATTTGTTTTCCCCCATTGGCTTCCGGGGCATGAGAATTGGACTCACCATCTGCGAAGACGTCTGGAACGACGAAGATTTTTTTCAAAAGCGGATGTACGATATCGATCCGGTAGCCCGAATCGTGGACGGCGGTGCCGATCTCATTATTAACATTTCCGCCTCGCCGTATCACCTGGGCAAGGGGGCGGTCCGCCACCGGATGCTGGCTTCCCTTGCCCGCAAACACCGGCTTCCCCTCGCCTTTGTCAACCAGGTGGGTGGTAACGACGATGTGGTTTTCGACGGCATCAGCAGTGGATTCGCTCCGGATGGCCATCTGGTTTCCCGGGCTCGGGACTTCGAGCCGGATTTGGTGATGTTCGACACGGAGTCCTCCTCTGATTTACAGACCGTATCGCCTTGGATTCATCCAATATCGGGCTCCGGGGAAGAGTCCGTGCTCAAGGCTCTGGTGCTTGGTACCCGTGACTATGTGACAAAGTGTGGTTTTTCAAAGGTGGTCATCGGTCTGTCTGGCGGCATCGACTCGGCGGTGACGGCCGCCGTGGCGGTAAAGGCCCTGGGGTCGGAAAACGTGGCTGGGGTCTTCATGCCGTCTCCCTACACCTCGACGGACAATTTTGAGGACACGGCCCTTCTGTCGGACCGTTTAGGTATCGACTACCGGGTGATACCCATCGACGGCATGTTTCAGGCCTTTCTTGACCCATTGATGCCCGCATTCGACGCCGGTGCCCCCACCGTGGCAGAACAGAACATTCAGGCCCGGATCCGCGGAACCATCCTCATGGCCCTTTCCAACAGCAGCGGTGCCCTTGTGCTGTCAACCGGCAACAAATCCGAGCTGGCTGTGGGCTACTGCACCCTATACGGGGATATGAACGGAGGGCTTTCCGTGATTTCCGATGTGCCCAAAACCCTGGTCTATGATTTGGCTCGCGTCATTAATAGGGATCGGGAGCTGATACCGAATCGGATTTTGGAGAAAGCCCCGTCGGCGGAACTCAAACCCGACCAGTCGGATCAGGACGACTTACCGGACTACGAGGTGCTTGATGCGATCTTGAAAGGTTACATCGAGGCATTCAAGAGCCCCGATGAGTTGACTGCGGACGGATTCGACAGAGACATCGTCACCGGGGTCATCCGCCGGGTGGATATGAACGAATACAAACGGCACCAATCGGCGCCGGGAATCAAAGTGACCTCCAAGGCATTCGGATACGGGAGACGGTATCCCATCGCTCAACGCTTCCGGCGGGGTGGCGATGACGGTGCTGATTTCCCTGACGGCGGTTGACGGTCTTCGCTCAGAGATGAAAGGGGATGACCGAGACGAATTCCCTGCCAGGAGCCTCTTGCTTCGAGGGTTTCCCGAATCATCGACAGGGTGCCCCGCTTATCCATGGCCCAATCCGGCGCCACCAGCTCAGACGGGTGGGGGTCGCCGGTGAGTCGTTGGATCACCACTCCCGGCGGAAGGCGTTCGATGATATCGCAGACCAGCGCTGCATAATCCTCTTGGTCCAAACACCGGTAGCCGCCTTGCGTCAGCAAACGCTCCATGGCCGTGCCTCTGACAACATACAGCAAGTGCAGTTTGACCCCGTCGATGCCCATACCGGCCAGCCGGTCTGCGGTTTCCAGCATCTGTTCCCTTGTTTCACCGGGAAGTCCTGCAATGATGTGTGCGCAGATGGCGATTCCGCGATCGCGGGTCCGGTTCACCGCATCCTCGAAGCATTTAAAGTCGTGGCCCCGCCCAATGCGCTCCAGGGTGGGATCATGGACCGACTGGAGGCCATATTCCACCCAGACCATGGCCCTTTCGGTGTAGCCCTGGATGAGATCGAGCACCGGATCGCCGACACAGTCCGGCCGCGTACCGATGGCCAGTCCCACGATATCCTGCACTGCCAATGCTTCGTCGTAGACGGATCTCAGATGATCTACGGAGGCATAGGTATTGGAAAACGATTGGAAGTAGGCAATGTATATTTTGGCTTTGAACCGCTTCAGGACGGCGGCCTTCCCTCTCGCCAGCTGTTCGGTGACCGTCTGCCCGGCGGCGTGGGCTCCGGTTCCCGAGCCCCTGGCGTTGCAATAGATGCACCCCTCTGTTGAGAGTCGGCCATCCCGGTTGGGGCAGGTCATGCCCGCATCCACCGTTATTTTATGAACCCTCTGGCCGAACCGGCGCTGAAAATAGGCGTTCAGATCCAAATAGCGCTTCATCATGGAAGATCACTCCTTCTTGACCCGGCTTGAGGCGGATATTATATAACGTCTCCCCTTCGGATTCAAACCGGATGGGGGGTTCTGGATGCGGATTCAGGCATATTCATGGGACTTGACCAGCGAACATATGACGTGATCGTCGTCGGTGCGGGCCATGCCGGTTGCGAAGCTGCCCTGGCCGCGGCCCGCATGGGCTGCAGCACTCTTCTGGTATGCATCGACCTGGACAAGGTGGCGGCCATGCCCTGCAGCCCTTCTATCGGGGGAATGGCAAAGGGGCAGCTGGTCAAGGAAATCGATGCACTGGGCGGTCAGATGGCGCGGATCACCGATCAAACGGCAATCCAGTACCGGACGCTCAACACCAAAAAGGGGCCCGCCGTCCAATCCACCCGGACCCAAAACGACAAGAACCGCTACCATACCCTGATGAAATCAGTTCTTGAGCAGCAGCCGGGACTGGCGCTCAAACAGGCGCTGGTCGATGACATCGTCGTTGAAAACGGGGCTGTTTCGGGCATTGTCGACCATACGGGGTTCGGCTACTCGGCACCGTCGGTGATACTGGCCACCGGCACCTTTCTCAAAGGACTCGTTCACATCGGTTTTCGGTCGATCAGAGCCGGGAGGGCCGGGGAGTTTGCCAGCTATCGCTTAGCGAAGCAGCTGGCAGCCTTGGGGTTCGATCTGGGTCGAATGAAAACCGGCACTCCCCCCAGGCTCAAGAAAGCCTCGATCGATTTTTCCCGTTTTACCCTGCATGAAGAGCAACCCGCCCCGACACCGTTTTCTTTTTTTACAGATCGGCCGCCGATGCCTCAGATGCCCTCGTTTATTGGTTACACCACTACCCGGACCCATGAGATCGTCCGCCGCAACCTGAAATATTCGGCCCTCTACGGAGGGATGATCCAAGGGACTTCGGCACGGTATTGTCCGTCTTTCGAAGATAAAATAGTGCGATTCCCGGATCGGGATCGTCATCAGGTCATTCTTGAGCCGGAGGGTGTGGAAACCGAGGAGATTTATTGCTCCGGCCTCGGCAACAGTCTTCCTCTGGAGATTCAAAACGAGGTGGTTCATTCAGTGCCCGGGCTCGAGGCGGCTGAAATCATGCGGCCGGCATACGCCATCGAGTACGACTACCTCAATCCGGTTCAACTCCGTAAAACCCTTGAAACCAAACGCATCAAGGGCCTCTATCTGGCCGGGCAGATCAACGGTACCTCCGGATACGAAGAGGCCGCCGCCCAGGGATTATGGGCTGGTATCAATGCCGCCTTACGGGTTCAAGGGAGACCGCCGTTCGTGCTGGATCGTTCCCAGGCCTACATGGGTGTGCTGGTGGATGATCTGGTGACCCTCGGTACCCAGGAGCCCTATCGCATGTTTACCTCACGGGCGGAATATCGATTGATTCTCAGAGAGGACAACGCGGACCTGAGGCTCATGACCATCGGTCACGAATTGGGGCTGATCTCGGAGACCGCTGCGACTGACGCCCGGCATCGGCGCCGACAGATCTCCGAAGAGATAGAGAGGCTGCGAACGACCGTCATCAAGCCGCTGCCCCGGGTGAACGCCTATCTTAACCAACGGGGAACGCGGCCGATCTCTGACGGCGCCCAACTGGACCAGTTGCTCAGACGGGCGGAGCTCGACTACGACGTCGTTCGATCCCTATGCCCGCCGCCCTCGAGCCTGCCGCCCTCTGTGATCCGGCAGGTGGAAATCGAGGTCAAGTACGAGGGCTACATCGATCGGCAGATGAAAGAAGTTAAAAAATTCAAGAACCTGGAAGCGATCAGTATCCCGGATGGCTTCGACTACGACGGGGTCCATGGTCTTTCCAACGAACTCAAAGAAAAACTGTCGTCCATCCGGCCCGCCTCTTTGGGGCAGGCTTCCCGAATCCCGGGAATTACGCCAGCGGCGCTATCCGTTCTAATGATCGCATTGAAGGTGAGGGGGAGGACCGAAAACCGATGACAGCGAACGTCATCATCGGCAAATCCAATCACAGGCTGCCCCGTGACTCAACACGACGGGCGCATTCTTGACAATCAAGAACATTTATTTAATTTTTAGGGTGTTATAGTCATCTTGAAGGTGACGATATCTGCGGCACTCCGCGTTTCGGGTTGGCGCCTTGATCCATGGTGATATCGGCACCACTCACGTACTCGGGGATGTCAGCGAAGCGCCTCACGGGCGCCTATCGACTCTTACCACTGCCTATTGGAAGGGATGGAGACCAGATGGCGGAGGACTATTATCAAACATTGGGTATCAGCAAAGACGCATCCGAAGATCAAATCAAGCGGGCCTACCGGAAGCTTGCCATGAAGTATCATCCGGACCATTCGAAGGGAGATAAAAGCGCTGAGGAAAAATTCAAAAAGATCAGTGAAGCTTACGCGGTATTGAGTGACAAAGAAAAACGCAAACAGTACGACATGTTTGGTTCCGAAGGATTCCGGCAACAATACTCTCAGGAAGATATCTTTCGGAACTTCGATTTCGGCAACATTTTTAGAGAATTCGGATTCGGTGGCTCCGGCTTCTCATCAGGAAGGGACGGTGGCGTCCGTTTTTCCTTTGGCGGCGGACACCCGTTCGAAGAGATGGGCCGCCGGGGGGGGCGCCAGAAAGGCGCCGACCTCGTCTATGACTTGTCGTTGACGTTGAGGGAAGTGCTCACGGGTACCCAAAAAACCCTTGACCTTCAGCACAGCGGCGGCAGCCAGCGATTAACCGTCAAGATTCCCAAGGGAATGATATCCGGCAAGAAATTGCGTTTAGCGGCTAAAGGGCAGCCAAGCCCATCCGGGGGCCCTTCAGGAGATTTGTTCATTCGAGCCAAAGTTCTTTCCGATCCTGATTTTTCTGCAGACGGTCATGATCTCACCACCCACCGACAGGTCCGGATTTCCGAGGCGATTCTTGGCACCACCCTTTCGATACCGACTCTCGACGGAAAATCACTGAGTCTTAAAATCCCTCCTGGTACCCGCCCTGGCACCAAGATGCGGCTTCCCCAATACGGTCTTCCCCACATGAAAGGAGAAGACCGAGGAGATCTGTACGTTATTATCCAGATCCACATTCCAAAGACGCTGGACGACTCTCAAAAGGGCGTGGTTCAGCAACTCGCAGATCTTGGACTTTAATCGCATCAATTGATTTGACATCATATGGGTTTCCGGCTAACTTTATGCTGCCCAAGACGCGATTTTTAGCTCATGTAATCAGCAACTTTTGTCGAATAAACGATTTATGCCGGAATTCGATCTCGTTCTCTCCAGGGAAGCGATCAGCGAGAGAGTAAAAAATATAGCGCAATCGATATCAACAGATTATAAAGACCGGGACCTTGTGGTTGTTGGCGTTCTCAAGGGAGCTGTTATCTTTTTATCCGATCTGCTGCGCGAACTGACGATCCCCGTCAAGGTGGATTTCATCGGAGCTTCCAGCTACGGGAACCAAACCTCCTCATCGGGCAGCGTTCGCATCACCAAGCATGTGGATATCGACTTGAACAACAAAGATGTCCTTATCGTCGAAGATATCGTTGATACGGGACTGACATTGGCTTGCCTCGTTGATCATTTCAAAGCCACGGGGGCTCAGTCCGTGAGAGTTTGCACGCTCATTGACAAGCGTGAAAGAAGACAAACTTCTATTGACGTCGACTACGCCTGCCATGTGGTAGACCAGGGATTCCTCGTCGGTTACGGACTCGATTATGCCGAGTTCTACAGGAACCTGCCAGGCATTTATCATCTTAAGTTATAACGTTTGGGGTACGCTATGATTTTGACATGTGACCATTGCGGCACCAGTTACCAACTGGATGACACCTTGGTTCAGCCTGCCGGCACCAAGGTGCGCTGTTCTTATTGCAAACGGCTATGGACCGTTGTGCCTCCTGCTGGCGTGAGCGATTCAGCATCGGGATTGCCGACTGAGGCAGCGGACCTTGAGGGCTCACGTTTCGAAGATGCCCTCACCGCCGGTATGGGAACTGCTGCTGCGACATCCCTTTTATTTGATGATGACGATGCCGGTGGCCGTGAGCCCGGTCTCCAAAATCTCGACGACGATCTCGATATGGATGGGCTTGGGGCAGCGGAATTCGACGATGACATCCTTGATACCGACGAACTGAGCCTGGATGATCTCGAGTCCATACTCGATATGGAGTCAAGCGAAGATGCTGCCGGAGGCAGTGGAGGCGACGAGCCTTCCGATGATGATGCCGATACCGACGAGCTGAGCCTCGATGAACTCGAAAAAATGCTCGAAGCCGAGGGTGGATTGGTGGAGAGCCTCGATCTGAGCGACGAGGACACCGGTGCGGCGGAAGAACGGTACGTCGGCGTGTCGACCACTCAAGACGAAATCAGTCTTGCGGAACTCGATGCCGATGACGATCTCGCTGGGGAAGCGTTCGAACCCAGGGAAGAGGAAGAACTGGTGCTGGACCTTCCTGATATCACCGAAGTTGAGGGGACAGACGAGAACGATCAGGAGACGCCGTTAAACATCGACACGAAATTCAGAGATGATCTCGATGTCGAGGATACGGGTGTCGAACCGTTGTTTCCCGATGATCTGGAACAGATCCCGACTACCGGTGAAACGGAAGGAGACGATGCCGACGCCGAGTACATCAACTTGGACAGCGAAACCCTTTTCACTGACGGCGATGAGGTTGCCGCCTCCTCTTTGGCGGATGCGTTCGATGATGACATCCCCCTTATGGACGCCGACGAATTGGTGATCGAAGAAATGGATCCGGATACCGAGACCATCCCTGCCGAAGGGGCGACTGATTCGCCAGATAGGGAGTCGGAATCCGAGCCCCTCGATGACCCGCTCGCTTTCCCGCAGCTTGACCTGGATGACGAGCCGGATACCGCTTCCGAGTCGATGGCGGGTGCCGACGACGACACCGGTCAAGGGGACGATATCGAATTAGAGGTAGCCGATGAATTGAAGGATCTTCTGGGAGGCGACGAACCGGACATCAATATTGAAGAGACCGAAGAACTTAATATCGCATCGGTCAGTGCTGAATTGGCCAAAGACAAGCCCGAAGGTGAAGAGACTCAATTCGATGAACTCGATTTTTCCTTGGAATTATCTCCGGAGATCGAAGAAATATTTGGTGAAGCCGAAGACGAAAGCATCTTCATCGAGGAAACTGAGGAGCTGGATCTGTCAACCCTCAGTGATGACCCGGAACCGGCACTTGTGGACGATTCTGCGGGGGAAAATACGCCATTTGAACTGGAACTCGACCTGACAGACTCGGAGAGTGGCGATGGGGTCGATATGGACGACGGGTTGAACGTCGATGACCTGTCGGATCTGGAATTGGAAATAGAGTCTGCGGAAGACGAAACCCGTGAATTGGATCCTGATCTTCTGGAAAGCGCCTCGGAGGCGGGTAGTCCTCTGGCGGATGGCGATCATCCTGAGGTGGAGGATTTTGAGCTTGATCTTGATTTAGACGCTTTGGAGGGGCAAGGACAACCATTGTCCCTGGATATAGACAACGATGCCCCCGATCTCCTTTCCGACGAAGAGGATAGAACCCGAGAGCTCGACATGAGTACCCTCGAGTCGATTCTAGGTGATGAAGAGCCCAAGGATGAGATCGAATCCTCAACAGACGGTAATCTCGATGAATTCGATCTTAATCTCGACCTCGAAAATCTAGCCGACGATGCCGAAGAAGAAGATGACGCCACCCGGGAGCTTGACCTCTCCGACATCGAACGCATGCTGGAGGCGGAACCGGAACCGTCCTCCAAATCGGAAACCGATATGGGTGAGGACGACCTGTCCCTGGATGGCGTCGATGCCTCTGAAGCCACTCAGGAGATCGATCTTCAGGAAATCGAGCGCCTCCTGGATGTCGAGGACACCACCGATAAAACGTTGGCTCCCAGGGAAGAAATTGATGATCTCGATCTCGATCTGGATTTGTCTTCCAGTGCCGACGAAGACATGGACCTTGAGCTTAATTTCGACCTCCACGACGACGAGGGAGACGAAGAGCCGTCCGCACTATTCGACACGACTGAGACCCAGGACATCGATCTCGACCTCGATCTGACCGTGGACGACAGTGAGGCCAGCCGTCAGGGATTGATGGAAGACGACTTGGATCTTGAGTTTGAGGTGCTCGAAGAAGCGGCAGAATCTTCCACTACCGTCGACGAAGGTGGCGCCGGGATGATCGCGGGTGCCGGCGCGGCAGTGGCCGCGGGGGCCATCAATTTGTCTCAAGAGACCACCGAAGAAAAGACACTTTCGGATAAGGCGGGGCAGGCTAAAAAAGCCATTCCGTCAAAACCGATGCCCAAAAAGGGGGGACGGGGATTTTTGCTTTTCTTGCTGTTGTTGCTGATCATCGCGGCAGGTGGCTATTACGTGACTCAGTACACGACGATTCAAATCCCCTTTGTGAGCGAATGGATAGGAAAGGGGGCTGAAGTCGCCGTTTCTCCGGTTGAAGCTTCTCTGAAAGGCTATTTCGTCGAGAATGCTTCCGAAGGTCCCATTTACATTATCGAAGGTCGGGTTCGCAATGACACCGGATCGTCCGTTTCCTTCATCGAAGTGACCGGGCGGGTTTTCGCCACGGGGAAGACGTTTCAGAGGGCATCCAAATCTTTCTGCGGCAACGTCCTTTCCAGAGAAGACCTTCAACAGCGCCCTCTTGCCGATATTCAAAAGCAGCTGTTGAACCGCAGAGGAGCCGATAACCGAAATGTTCGACTTCCTTCCGGCAGCGATGTACCGTTTATGGTTGTGTTCGGAAACCTTCCACAGAATATCGAGTTGGAGGAGTTTACCGTCGAAGTTTCCAACTCAATGGCGGTGAAATAGGGATTTCGTGTTGACTTTGCTGCTGTGAGTTGTTAAAAGCCGTTTTCGCCGTTTCCGGGCATACCCAAGTCATCGGGTGACGCCGGGTCGGCGCTTATCGAGGCGATGTAGCTCAGCTGGTCAGAGCATGCGGCTCATATCCGCAGTGTCCGGGGTTCAAGTCCCTGCATCGCCACCACTGATGAATCAAGGCCGTAGCCCTCAGGGGTTACGGCCTTTTTATATGGATGTGACTGCTGCCGGAGGCCTCTCAAAGGGTGGGCGATGCGATACCATTCGGCGGCGGAACCCATGGCCGAGATGATGGGGTCTTTAATCAGGTTTCCGGAATTGGGCAGAAGGGGGATGGAGCCGGTATCGTCGACTCTATAGCTTGCGGAGTCTGTGGGTTTTCTCCAATTCCTGAGCCAGAATCGAGAGGATGATAGCTGATGCCTCCATGGGATCCAGGATGATTCTACCGGCGATTCTGGAACAGTCCGCGGCCAGCGGCGGGTTTTCTCCGGACAGCCGGAACCGGCGCCGAATAAATTTGCCGAGTCCTATGTTTAGCGACTCCAGCTGGTCGGCGGTCATGTTGGCAATGGCAACCCGATCCTTCAACGGCATCGCCTCGACGAGAAAATAAACGGCCTCCTTCACCGTTTTTGGCAGTCTTGGAAATGCACTCAGGCCCGCAGCGGCCTCTTCTTTGGCCGGGACCGTCTCGCTTTCGAGCATCAATGCAGCGAGGAGTGACTTTTCGGTTTTCTCGATGATCAGGGGGTCTTCAACCAGAGAGGACCCCGTTACATAGAGTCGTCGGATGGCGTTTTCAGTTGCCCACGTGGTTATCCAGACTCCGCTCTGAAAGGGGCCGGTATTCATAAAATCGATGTGGCAAAAGGGATGACCGGTGCCTTTGCTTGCCTCGGAAAGGCGCTCCAGTTCGTTTCGAGGTCTCCCATGGGTAAGAATCAACATGCCATCGGCAAGGGCCATGTTCGCCAGAGCCAGTTCCAGCCGACTCGCTAACGGTTTCTCCTCAAGGCCGTAGAAAGCCGAATGCGCATCGCCGGCAACGGTAATGCCTCTATATGGCAAGGACAACCGATGGGCCACATCCAGTGCCGCACTTTCAGCGCCGGGGGATCCTCCGGAAATGAGTTGCTTGATCGGCATACGATCCCTTCCATGGGGGGGCCGCCCGATGCTTTTACCTTGCCACCCCGGTTGTGGATGTATTATCGTAATGCGTAAATTTCAATACTGACCGCCGGAAGCCCCAATCCATCGGATCTGCTCTCTACCCGCCCCAAACATGGCATCGAATGGATTGCCCCATGTCGTTGGTTTGATATACCAAGGGACGCCGCGATCGGTCAGTCACAGCGGGATCTTCAATTACCATGCTGACCGGCTTCGAGAAAATTGTCGAAGAGAGAATCAAGATCGCTCAGAAGAAGGGGGTGTTCAACAACCTGCCGGGAGCAGGGCAGCCCTTGCCCAAGGATAATCTGGATCACATTCCAGCCGAATCCCGGATGGTCTACCGGATCTTGAGAAATGCCGATTGTCTCCCTCCTGAAATTGAATTGAGAAACGAAATTATCCGTATCGAAGATATGCTGTCCGCCATGCCGGAGAGCCAACAGAAGGTAAGAACCCTCAAGCGCCTGAATTTTCTTATCATGAAGCTCAACACCGCCCGGGGCATCTCAGTAGGGAGTGAAATCCCCCAGCATTATACTGAGAGGCTGGCCCGCCATATCGAAAACCCGACAAAACCGACCGTCGAGGTGCCTCGCCCGCCGGTCGCTGTCGAGCAACCTGCGACCCTACCGGCCCCTCAGGGGGGTCGATGTCAGGACCATTGAACGGTGCCATTTTGGAAGTCAACAGAGGGCAACGGCCTTTTTTCCAGTGTGATGACCGCATACTTCATCTTGCTGCTGCATGTTCTGCTTCTGGTGGCGATCGGCGTTTTGGTATTGATTTTTAGGGGGTTGGTCAATTACATGGTATGGATCGTACTGGGAGGCGCCGCCTTTACCGGCTTTTCGGTCTGGTGGATTTACCGCCGTCTCAAAGCCGAGGGCAAAAATATCGGCGAAGTCCTCAATTCAGACCACTTCAAAGGCCAGAACGTCGAGGTCAGCCTATTAGGCGGACTTGCGTCCTTCAGGGTCGGCTCGAATCCGGGTCCCCCCTTGTTGAATGACGATCAGTCGACCCTGGTTCCCCAACTCGAAGACGCCGAGACGATTCGGATACGGGAATTGACCGAAGTGGCCAAATTGCTTCAAAGCGGTCTCATCACCCGAGACGAGTACGAGAAAGCCAAACACCAGATTTTCAGAACCTGATTCCCGTTCTAATCCTCAGCTGTCTGACCAGAGTCTATTGCGCAACCGACGGTTCTTTATTTTTGGCGGCACCGGTTTCGCCGACAACCCAATACCATCAAACCGACAGGAATTCAGGAAAATGAAAAAACTGACCATTGCCCTCCTATCCGGGGGTATTTCGTCGGAGAGAGACGTTTCCATCAACAGTGGCCGTCAAGTTTTGGACGCTCTGGACAAGGAAAAGTATACGGTCCTCAAGTACGACCCCAAAACCGATATCGGAAAACTCGTCACAGACGCCGACCGAATCGATGCTGCGCTGATCATCCTTCACGGCCCCTTCGGCGAGGACGGAACCGTTCAGGGCATGCTCGATCTTTTGGGAATCCCTTACCAGGGCGCCGGGGTCTTGGGCAGTGCCGCCGCCATGAACAAGCTTGCGTCGAAGCAGCTCTATCAACAGGCCGGTATTCCGACCCCTCCATATTGTGTGGTCAAGCGGGGTCCGATTCCTGAATTGGGTGGGTGTATCAAGCACCTCGATCTCCCCGTCGTCGTCAAACCGGTCTGCTGCGGTTCGAGTATCGGTATTTCTATCCCCGATTCCGAGGCCAACCTGAAACAGGCCGTTGAAGCCGCCTTCGAATTCGATGACATGGTGCTTCTGGAGAAATATATCGACGGCACCGAAATTACCGGTGGTGTTTTGGGGAATACAGACCCCGAGCCTTTGCCTCTGATAGAGATCATTCCCGATGAAAAACACAGTTTTTTCGACTACACCGCCAAGTATACCGCGGGTGTCACCCAGGAAATCTGCCCCGCCCGGATTGACGAACAACTGACCGAAATTGCCCAATCCTATGCCATCAAAGCCCACGACGCTCTTTTTTGCCGAGGCTACAGCCGCACCGACATGATGCTCAAGGATGGAAAGTTCTTCGTCATCGAAACCAACACCATTCCGGGCATGACAGCCACAAGCCTTTTTCCCCAGGCGGCCCAGGCGGCTGGGTACAGTTTTTCTCTTCTGCTCGACCGCCTGATCGAATTGAGTATCGAAGCCAAGGGCCTCGACAACCCCTGATGCCTCAAGGTGTAATGCCCACGGCGGTTTGCCGACCATTCTGTCAGCCGCCGCTGATGTATTCCTGATCCTACGAACCTGACAAAAGGGAGGTCTCCATGAAAGTCCTTGTCATCGGCAGTGGTGGAAGAGAGCATGCCTTTGTCTGGAAAATTGCCCAGAGCCCGCTGGTCAAAAAGATTTTCTGCGCACCAGGAAACGCCGGAATGGGTTCCAGGGTAACCTGTGTGCCGATTTCAGCCGAGGATGTCGAGGGACTGCTGACCTTTGCCGTAGACAATGGAATCGATCTGACGGTGGTCGGACCCGAGGCTCCCCTGGCCGACGGTGTCGTTGATGCTTTCGAAGCCAAAGGGCTGAAGATTTTCGGCGCCAGCGGGAAGGCGGCCGAAATCGAGTCCAGCAAGGCTTTCTGCAAACGCCTGATGGACAAATACGGCATCCCCAAGGCAGAGGGGCGTGTGTTTACCGCTTATAAGCCTGCTGAGGACTACATCCGATCTGTGGGGGCGCCTATCGTGGTCAAGGCAGACGGTCTTGCGGCAGGCAAAGGCGTGATCGTCTGCCAAAAGGAAAAGGAGGCCATCGACGCCCTAAAGCGAATCATGATCAAAAAGGAATTCGGTGATGCCGGCCGCAGGGTTGTGGTAGAGGAATGTCTCATCGGCGAGGAGGCCTCCTTCATTGCCTTCACCGACGGCAAGACCATTCTTCCCCTGCCGTCCTCCCAGGATCACAAGGCCATTTTCGACGGAGACAAAGGGCCGAACACGGGTGGAATGGGTGCTTACTCTCCGGCACCCCTTGTGGATCGGATCCTTCATCGCCGGATCATGGATGAGGTGATGATTCCCACGGTCAAGGCCATGGCTGCCGAGGGGCGGCCCTACAAGGGCTTTCTCTATGCGGGCCTGATGATCGATCGGGGCCGCATCCGGGTTTTAGAGTTCAATGCCAGATTGGGCGACCCCGAGGCCCAACCCCTCCTGATGCGTCTCAAAAGCGATTTGGTGCCGCTGATGCTGGCGGCGGTGGAAGGGCGGCTGGAGGAGTGCCGGATCGAGATTGATGACCGTGCAACGGTTTGTGTGGTCATGGCTGCCGAAGGCTATCCGGGTCCATATAAAAAAGGGATTCCGATTTCCGGTCTGGACAAGGCCGGCCGGATGAAAGACGTGATGGTGTTTCATGCGGGAACCGCCAGGAAAAACGGTGCCATCGTTACCAACGGCGGCCGTGTTTTAGGTGTCACCGCATTGGGCCAAACGGTAAAGGAGGCCATTAGGCGGGCCTATCTGGCGGTGGACAAGATCCACTGGAAGGGAGAGCAGCACCGGAGCGACATCGGTCAAAAGGCCCTTGTCCGTCTCGAGGCCTCTCCCCGGGTCGGGATTCTCATGGGCAGCGATTCCGACCTCCCCGTGATGGATGCGGCCGCCATCGTACTCAAAGCGTTCGACATCCCTTATGAAATGACCATCGCTTCAGCCCATCGAAGTCCGGAGCGGGCTGCAGAATTCGCCCGATCGGCCGCTGACCGGAATATCCAGGTGCTGATTGCTGGAGCCGGCCATGCCGCCCATCTGGCGGGGGCCATCGCCGCCCACACGACGCTGCCGGTTATCGGCGTACCCATCGACTCATCGGCTCTCAACGGACTCGATGCCCTTCTGTCTACCGTTCAGATGCCGCCGGGGATTCCCGTTGCCACCATGGCGGTCGGAAAACCGGGGGCCAGGAATGCCGGTCTTCTTGCGGTGCAGATGATGGCGCTGTCGGATCCCCGTCTGGCCAAGGATTTGGTTGCCTACAAGAAGGCGATGGCCCGGGAGGTTGACCGCAAGGCAGCGGGCATCCATCGGGTTTGACCGTTGCAGTGATGGAATCAGGCCCCACTGCCACTGGGCGACGGTGACCACAAATGCCTCGAAGGCCCCGTATTCTGGCCGTTGATCCACAGAGACCCGATGCGTCGGTGATCGCCTCTTCCGCCGAGGTGATACTTCGGGGAGGTATGGTGGTGTTTCCCACTCGCTGCCTCTATGGTCTCGCCGTTCGAGCCATGGATTCGACGGCTGTGGGGAAGGTGTTCGCCACTAAAAATCGTCCTGATCGAAAACCCGTGTCGATTCTGATTCCGGAACGGGCGCATCTGGATTCACTGGTGGCATCCGTTACGCCGGAAGCCCGTGGCCTTATGGAAGCATTCTGGCCAGGGCAGTTGACCCTGGTATTTCGTGATGCCGGCCGGCTGCCGGAGGCCCTCACCGCCGGCTCTGGAAAGATCGGTATTCGACTTCCATGGCACCCGGTGGCGAGGGGCCTGGTTCTTGCCGTGGGTGAGCCGATCACGGCCACGAGCGCCAATTTGTCGGGACGCACCGGCACAAGAGACATCAAGGATCTCTCACCATCGGTGGCTGCCGCCGCCGATCTCATTCTGGATGCCGGGCGCCTGGAGCCCTGTTCCGGTTCGACCGTTGTCGACATCGTCGAGTCTCCGGCCCGCATCCTTCGGGAGGGAGTCATCGCCTCGGAAGAGATTCAAAAGGCCCTATCCGGTGAAAGACCCTGACCGGCGCTCTTTCGGTGCGCTCTGAAATTGACAAACGAATCCACATCCTCCATAATGCGTGCCGTTTTGCCGGAGTGGTGAAACTGGTAGACGCGCTAGACTCAAAATCTAGTGAGCTTATGCTCGTGGGAGTTCGAGTCTCCCCTCCGGCACCACTTTACGACGAGTGGGGTTTTCGGTTATATACCTGCCGAAAACCCCATTTTTTTTCGACTTCCGGATAGGGTATCCCGATTCAGGGATGGCATTCGGGGAGATCAGGCAAGAATCGCCATCCCCGGGTGGCAGACAGAAAACCGGTCGCCCGGGGGGTAGGAGGGGAGCGCCTTCGGATCTGACGGGGCCGTTGGGCAAAGTGGCTCATAATAGGGATTTCACGAGCCTGTTGCCTGACAAACGGTTGGATCGTCAATATTGTTTATTAGATAGAACCTGCGTACCTTGCTGTCTGAGGACGGAGGCAAATGGTGAGGGGTGAATCGAAACAGTTGTTCCCATTGCGATGGCGTCAGCGCCATTGGAGTCGAAGGAGTTGACGATGATACCGATGACTTGCGGTTACCGGTTAGTGATTTTGGTGTGTCTGATAGCTGTAGCCATGGCGGGCTGTGTTCCCGGCAATTCTTCTAACGCCTACAACCGCGATCAGGCGGGACGATCCCTTTCGGTGTATTCCGGAACCCTGCTGCGGGTGGATCGGGTGTCTATTGAAGGAACGCGCTCCGGTGTCGGAGCGGCGGGAGGCGGAGTGGCCGGGGGCGTCGTGGGAAACACGGTGGGCGGCGGTACCGCCAGGGCTCTGGCGACAGTGGCTGGCGCCATTGCTGGTGCGGCCGTCGGCGCCGCTGCTGAGGAGGGGATCACTCGGAAGGACGCCGTGGAACTGGAAGTGGAAATGGACAGCGGAGAGTTGATCGTCGTCGTTCAGGAGGCGGACCATGTCTTCAACGTCGGGGATCGTGTTCGTATCATCAAGGACGGGAGCGGAAAAACCAAGGTGCGCCAGTAGCCATCGAAGGATCTCCACCGGCCCACCTCTCAGGAGGTGGCGGGGCGCTGCGCGTCTGATGCCACTCGTCCATCCCAAACCCTGGGTCGATTCGCCAGATATCTTCGGGGTAACGATTCCCGGGTATCGGTTGGTCTACCGGCCGGCGGTCCTCAGGTCGATGGGTCCCTCCATGGATCCACATTGCCTGTTGGGTTCCAATGCCCTCCTGACACAAGGGATCTCATTTTACCGACTCTTTCTACCAACCGGTCCATAGAGACAATTGAGAATGGTCGACAGGGCGGCAGGTCAGACGAATAAATGCAGAAAGGAAGCAGCCTAAATTTTATTTACATTATTAAAAAAGTTATTATATAAAAGTAATGAAATTATTGAGTTGAAACCGATTCATCAAAGAGGGAGGCAACGTGGCCGCAAAGCGAAGATCAACGACATTCAGAATCGATCTGCCTGGACCCTCCTCATCCGATCTAAGGGGCAAGCAGTCGGTGAGAGCGACGTTCAAACTGACGGAAAAGGCCATCGATACCATTGCCATCGTTTCGGTTCATCTGGGGATCAAACAAAAGTCCCTGTTCGATCACCTCATCGAAGACAGCCGCTCACTGGATACCATTGCCAAACAAATCCGGCCGGATCGGTTCAAAGAACTCGAGCGAACTCAAAAAACATTCGTTTTGAGTCGAAGTACTTTGCTGAAACTCGAATCGGCCTCCGAGCTTTTCCAGATGCCCCGGGATGCCCTTGTCGAATATTCTATCCGCCGATTGAACGCCATCATCGAAGAGGAGCGAGAAAAGCATGAATTGAGGAAGCGGCTTTTGGGAGAGATCCAGGGCTTTGTCAACACGGGCAACGATTTACTCGACCGCTGTATCGACACGCTCGGGGTGGACGATCCACTGGTCATCATCATGGCAAATACCGTAAAAAACACTGTGGCCGCCGGGCAGAACATTCAGCAGATGGTGGAGCGCGGGAGGGTGATCGAAAACTATTGACGGTGCCGGAAGGGATCGCGCCTTTTTCTTCCTCGATCCCATGGCGGTCGACCGGGAGTGTGATCGGCCGATGGCAATATTTGGATCTTCCATTTAATCAAACGACCGCCATTCGTCCTGACTGATCATGCCATCCTTGTTCTCGTCGATATGAAGAAACTCCTTGGGGGTTCCGTCTGGAGACGTTTCCTTGAACTCGCGCCATTCAATGTTGCCGCTGTCGTTCGTGTCCACTAGAAAGAAGTCGGGCCTAAGCCCCTTGCCCGACTGGCATGCGCCCAACAATAAAATCCAGCAGCACGCGATTCCGATACGCTTTGCCACCATGACCGCCTCCTTGTTCGTTTCGATTTCGCGCCCATGCCACTAGTAACCGATCCCAAGGCCTCGAGCAATCCTTATCGGATTTGACATGGCGTGGTTGATCGGTCTAATCTACGCCGCTATTCGATAGTCGACGCATCCGGTATCCGTTGAGATAACCCCAAAGATCAGGAGACATGAGGAATGATTTACATCGGAAAATTCTACTATCTCACCAACCAGGATGAAATCGAGGAGAAGGAACGGCGACATGGAGAATTCGATCTCATTATCGAAGCCGGCGGGGTTGAAGCCGCTTTCGATGCCTTTAAATCCCGAATACTGGAAATCAGAGATATCAGCGACTTTTTCCGAGGACAAAGCTCGGTCTTCTTTATTCAGTTGATGGAATTCGACCGGTTTCCCCAAAGCAAGGCTCTTATGCTCAATTTCAAGTCGACCGCGGGGGATCCCATAATGCCCTTCATCGGCTGCTCCCTGCCGTCGGACCAGGGAGATGCGTGCCGGATTTACAACTGGAAAGACAACGAA
Organism: uncultured Desulfobacteraceae bacterium; assembly: GCA_942491115.1. Classification (GTDB taxonomy): domain Bacteria; phylum Desulfobacterota; class Desulfobacteria; order Desulfobacterales; family UBA5852; genus CALNZV01. The sequence goes on along the minus strand of CALNZV010000007.1, from coordinate 486,861 downwards.
CCGGAAATCGATGGTCAAAGCGAGAGGCTTTTTCTAGAATTCCGGGATTGAGGCTGCCACCGGCCCCTTGGGGCCATGGGACCGGGTTCAGCAATGGCGGAAACACTGACCGACAGCGGCAATAAACCCATGTTTAGAGCTGACCCCTTGCGAAGATTAGTATCCCTCATCTTCACGACTGCGACCCTTTTCTTGATGGCGGGTTGCGGCGGCGGACCGCCGACCGAATCAGAACCCACTATCGGCCATGAACCCGTGATGGCCTTTTCAGTGCATCCCGAGTGGATTCTTGCAGATCCGAAGCCCCTTGATATCGATCCTGAGACCCCCCTATCGGCGGCTCTCGAGGCCCTCGGAAGCCACCTGTCGGCAACCTATTTCAATAGGGATGGCGGTGGGGACGGAGAGCAGGGCATCGTTCGCTTCGGTATCCGCGCCCTGACCAAAGTGCCGGCCGGCGATGGATCACTCCGGGTGGCCACCATCGATTTGATCGATCCCCGGCAGACGGCCCTCAACGATTATTTCCAGGGGTCCACGGGGGCCCAGAGCACCTATTTTTTATTGGCGGCCACGTTTCTCCAGCCCCAGCGAACCGCTCCCCTGGTTGACGGCCTGGTTTTGCTATATAACGGCTCACCTTTCCCGGTGATGGATCATGTGCAGCTAAGGGGTATGATCGTTCCGGGAGGGGCGGTGCGGAGAACCGTTACTCAGGCTTTTCTGCGATCCGGTGCCTCCGCCGATCTTTAGGGGCCTCTGCACGGGGACTTGCAGCACCGATCCTTCTAAGCGAACCGTGGATGAGCGAATATGCGACCCCTCGATCCCAATCGGTTGACTGGTAATGGGATGACATTTTTTACTACCGCCGCCCTGTGGGTGGCGGTTTTATGGATCGGGATTCCCAGCGATCTCCGGGGAGAATTCTACCGGTACGTCGACGAGGACGGAACGACTCGTTATGTCGATGACATCAGTAAAATCCCGGCGGATAGGCGGCCGTCCGTGAAGGCCTACGAGGAAAAATACGATCACCTGGACGCGGATGAACGGGAAAAGCGGATACGGGAAGACCGCTCTCGCCAAGACGCTTTAGAGGCGGCTGATCGGAAGCGAAGAGAGAGGGCCGATCAGGTGACAAACGCGCCGGGGGAATCCTCGGTGGTGATCGCGGGCAATCAAGTTCTTGTGCCGGCCCGCCTGGGTTACAAGGGGCGGGAGATTGACGTCACGTTTCTCCTGGACACGGGGGCGAGCATCACCACCCTCCACAAGTCTTCCATCAAACCCCTGGGGGTTTTCGGCGGCATCCCCTCTAGGCTCCAGGTGGTCGGTGGAAAAACCATTCCGTCCAAGATGGTGCGGTTTGATTTCATACAGGTCGGAACGCTCAGGATCGAAAACATTTACGCCAGTGTGCTCCAACACACGGGCAAGAGCGTTCAATACGCGGGGCTCCTAGGGATGAATTTTCTGAGACATGCCGACTATTCCATCGATTTCGATCGTCAAGTCATTTCCTGGCGGCCCAAACGCCAGTAGCTGGGGGAATCTCTGCACGGAGAGGGGAGGAGGTGGCTAAGGTGGAAAGGATGGGAAAATCTGGGGCCCTGGCGGCTATCTGGTCCATTGTGGGGTTCCTGCTGATGTCGACCGCCGCTTATGGCACCGATGCCGATGCCCTTAAACCCTTGTTGATCGATCTCCCCAACTGGGAAGCCAGCGAGCCCCAGGGATCTTCCCTTGACCTGGGGACTCACATGGTTATCGCTGCGGCCAGGACCTATGCCGCCGAGGGCAGAAAATTCACGGTAAAGGTGGCTGTCGCCGATGGCGCTATGAGTGCAGGACCAGTTTCAGACGGCGTCGTGGAGACTCAGGCGTCGGTGGCCAGAAGCCAAATGATCGATGGGTTCCAAGTGTTCACCAGTTTTGAAAAAGCCATAGAGGAAGGTACGGTGGTGGTGACGCTGGATCAGAGCCGTCAGATGGTGGCGGAGCTCACTCTGTCCTTCATCGGTCTGACCGAAGCTCAGGCTCTGGACATGGTCAGAGCCTTTGATTGGGTCCGGATGAGAGCCATGTGCCGAACCCTTTATTGATCCGTCTATTGCTGGCAGCCTCTCTGCAACCGGCGTCAGGATGTCAACGCTGCGGAGTCGCCTGCCATAGAAGGCGGAGCTCACGCGATGATTCACGAACTGCTGGCAGACGGCGTGATGGTGGTTCATTTCGCCTTTATTCTTTTTTTGGTTTTCGGCGGCCTCCTGGCCCTGCGAAGGCCGGGATGGGCCGGCGTTCATCTGCCCGCCGTGATCTGGGCTGTCCTCCTGGAATTCAACGGCTGGATCTGTCCCTTGACGCCCTTGGAAAACCGTTTCAGGGAAATGGCCGGCCAAGGGGGATACGACGGCGGATTCCTGGAAACCTATTTGACTCCTTTGATTTACCCGGAGGGGTTGACCCGGAGCGTTCAGATCTTTCTGGGGACAGCGGTGCTTGTCTGGAACCTGATTGTTTATTGGCGTTGTTGGGCGCTGCGCCGGCATTCCTGAAAGTGCTGGCTGTTCCCCCGACGCCATTGCCGGGTGGGGACCATCCCCATCCAAGCGGGGCATTGGTATGCAGTGCCCCGCTGTCGCGTTGACGTGCCGGCGGACCCCGATGACCGCCACCGGGAGGCAGGAAACGCATGTACCTTTATCAGAAAGACCACCGCTATATTGCCCAGATCGCTTCCGGGCTCGAAGTGGAGGGCGGACGTGAACTGATCACTTTAGGTGCCCGGGCCGTCGAGGCGTTGCCCAGGGGCCTGACCTTCACGGCGGATCCGGTGACCCTTTTCCGGGTGGTCTACCTTTCCCGCCTTCTGACGCGGGTACTGGCTCCTCTCGTCACCTTCCACTGCCCGGATGCCAGTAAGCTTTATGCCAATGCGAGAGCCGTCAACTGGCCCAAACTGTTTCAGCCGGATCTCACCTTTGCCGTCCATGCCCAGGTCATCGGCAACCCGATTCGAAACACCCATTTCGCGGCCCTTCGCTTCAAGGATGCGCTCGTGGACAGGTTCAGGGCCGACAAGGGAAGACGCCCTTCCGTTGACAGCCGGAATCCTGATTTGGGATTCCACTTGCGGATCGACGGGGATCAGGCGACCCTCAGTCTGGACGTGTCCGGTGGATCACTCCACCGGCGTGGGTATCGCATCCGTTCGGTGGTGGCGCCCCTTCAGGAGACCCTGGCGGCTGCCGTCGTTCGCAAAAGCGGGTGGGATGGGGAGCGCCCCCTATACGATCCCATGTGTGGTTCCGGCACCCTTCTGACGGAGGCCTGCATGCACTATTGCCGGATACCGGCGGCCCATTTGCGAAAACACTTCGGTTTTGAACGGCTGCCTGATTTCGATACCCAGCGCTGGCATCATCTGCGTCGTGAGCTGGATGCAGGGATTCGACAACTGCCGGAAAATCTAGTCGCCGGCAGCGACGTCTCGTCGGAGGCGGTTGCCGCCGCCCGGGTGAACCTGGGGCGCTTCCCGGTACTTGGCGCTGTTCGACTGAAAGTGGTGGATTTTCGGAAATTGGACGGGTTGACCCATCACGTCATCATCACCAATCCGCCATATGGGATTCGCCTGCACCGCGGCCGTGATATGAACCGGTTCTATCAGGATCTGGGGGAGTTTCTCAAACGGCGATGTGGGGGGTCCACCGCCTATCTGTTTCTGGGGGAGCCCGCCCACGCAGGATCCATCGGGTTGAAGGCCGACTGGAAGATGCCTATCGAGGCCGGGGGCCTGTCGGCCAAGCTGTTCCGCTATCCCATTGAGGCCCCCATCGCCGAGGCGCTCCAGGAGGTGGGGGGGAGGTCGCACACGGCCGTTACGGAAACCCGGAACGGCGGTTTGATCCGGCGCAGGTGAGCTACCCAGGGGGATCATGGGACTGGTAGACGTCAAAGGGATATGCATCGGGTTCGGGGGCCCTGCTCTCCTGGAGACGGTGAGCTTTCAGATTCGGAAAGGAGACCGAATCGGTCTCCTTGGTCGAAACGGCGAAGGGAAGTCCACGTTGCTTGGGCTGATATCTGGCCAGATCGCCCCCGACGAGGGAGAGATCGACCGCCGCCCAGGACTCCGCACCGCCATGTTGGGACAGGGAATCCCCGACATGCACCCCAAACGGACCGTTTTCAGCGTTATTTTAGGAGGATTTGGGGACATCGGCCGGATTGTGGATCGGTTCCGACGGCTCAGTCAGGGAGGTGATGACACGGCTCCCCCCGGGGAAATCGAGAGGCTTCACCATCGGATCGATGCAGACGACGGCTGGCAGGCCCTCTATCGTGCTGAGGCGGTGGCTTCCCGAATGGGGCTTGCCTTAGATGAACGGTTTGCCGAGCTTTCTGCGGGTCAGAAGCGCCGGGTTTTGCTGGCAAGGGCCCTCGTCTCCGAGCCGGATCTCCTCCTTCTGGACGAACCGACGAACCATCTGGATATCACCGCCATCAACTGGCTAGAAGCGGATTTGAGCCGATATGCGGACACGATGGTGCTGGTCACCCACGACCGGGCGTTCATGGAGCGGCTGGCCACCCGAATCCTTTACCTGGACCAGGGCCGGTTGACCGACTATTCCTGTGATTTTTCCACATTTCTCAAGCGTCGGGACGCCATGCTCGATGCCGCCGAACGCGCCGACGATCGGTTCGATCGGAGGCTGGCCAAGGAAGAGGAATGGATCCGTCAGGGGGTCAAGGCCCGCCGCCGGCGAAATCAAGGACGGTTGAAAGCCCTCGAGGCCATGCGGCGGCTTCGACACTCCCGCCGGGTGAATCCAGGCAGCCTTCGGCTGGTGGCCCAGGAGGCCGAACGCAGCGGTAAACTGGTCATCGAGGCCGATGGGGCCAGCTACCGATGGCGGCGGATGCCCGTCATCGACGGATTCTCAACCCTGATCATGCGGGGGGACCGGGTGGGCATCATTGGCGCAAGCGGTGCCGGAAAGTCGACCCTCATCAAGCTCCTGCTGGGAAATCTGCCACCGGAAACGGGGCAGATTTGTCGGGGCAGCCGTCTTGAAATCGTCTATTTCGATCAGTTGAGGGAGCAGCTCGATCCTGATGCCACCGTTGTCGACAGTCTGGCCGACGGTAACGATACCGTCCAGATCAATGGCAAGCCGCGCCATGTCATGGGGTATCTCAGGGATTTTCTTTTTTCTCCGGACCGGGCAAGATCTCCGGTCAGAACCCTTTCCGGCGGGGAGCGCAATCGCCTGCTGCTGGCAAGACTCTTCACACGGCCCTCCAATCTGCTGATACTCGATGAACCCACCAACGACTTGGATATGGAGACCATCGAACTATTGGAGGAGATGCTCATGGACTACACCGGCACCCTTCTGTTGGTGAGCCACGATCGGGCCTTTCTGAACCACGTGGTGACCAGTATTCTGGCCTTCGAGGAGAACGGACGCATCGGCGAATATGTCGGCGGCTACGATGACTGGCTGAGGCAGCAGCAAACGCCGCCTCAGGCGCTTCCCGCAACTTCCGCCGGGAGTGTCGTCCCAAATCGTCAGGTCCGTCCACGGGAGCGGAAGCTTACCTTCAACGAAAAACGGGAACTCGAGACCCTTCCAGACCGAATCGAAGCCCTCGAGGCTGAACAGAGTGCCTTGTTCGAGGCCATGGCGGATCCGGATGTTTATCGACAGGACGGCGAACGGGTGTCGACCCTGAAGAAGCGCCTGGTTGATATCGAGCACCGGTTGAGGGACGCCTATGAGCGTTGGGAGATCCTGGAGGCTGCCGCCCATTGAGAGGTTGCGGCCGATGGGATAGTCCATTGGTAAAAGGAGATGATTTGATGACCGACGACAACGATACCCACAGCCTTTTCATGGGATATTTGCTCTGGTTGTTTGGGTTTACCGGCTCTCACCGGTTCTATTACGGAAAACCCGTCAGCGGGACTCTTTATTTCTTTACCCTGGGACTGCTCCTGATCGGGTGGATCGTCGATCTCTTCCTGATGCCTTCCCTGGAGCGAACTGCCGAGCGGCGTTTCAGCAAGGGGGCGGTCAGCTACAACGGCGCCTGGATTCTTCTGACGTTTCTTGGGCTTCTGGGCATTCACCGGTTTTACCTGGGCAAACCCGTTACCGGCCTCATCTATCTGCTGACCGGTGGGCTCCTGGGGGTCGGCTATATCTACGACTTTTGGACACTCAACGAGCAGATCCAGGAAATCAACCACCGATGAACCGCTCCTGACTGGGACCTCGACCGGTGGATCCGGAAAATCCGTCGACCGCCATGACAGCCACGAAAAGCAGACCTATACTGATAGGAAATTAGGCATCGTCCGCGCGTTACGGGAGACCCGATCGGTGCCGCGGTCAACATTGACATTGGGCTGGCAGGTTGTATGTTCCCTTTTGAGAAAAAGCCCAAAATGGAGGCCCTATGCGACCACAAAAAGAACGAATCGTCGGATTCAATCCAGACGTTAGTTATTTTAAACCCAGAGGGATTCCGATGGTGGATCTCGATGAAATCCGCCTGACCGTTGACGAATGCGAAGCGCTTCGTCTGTCGGATCTTCTCGATTTCTCCCATGAGGAAGGCGGCCGTCAGATGGGGGTGTCCAGAGCCACTTTCGGGAGAATTCTTCAAAAGGCGAGACGCACCGTTGCCGATGCCCTGGTTAACGGAAAAGCCATCAACATAGAGGGGGGCAATTTCAAGCTGATGTCCAGGGAGCGAATTTTCGAATGCGACACCTGCGGAAGTCGCTGGAGTGAACCCCTCGGCACCGGCAGGCCCTTGAAGTGCCCCAAATGCAGCCGGCCGAATTTTCATCGGGTGTCGATGAAAAAGAACCAATCAACGGCCTGAAAATCCCTGCCCTCACCGACTGACGGCTCGCATCCCGCGGCCGTGGGTGACGGCCAAGAAGGAAAACGGCTTTGCGGCCCACCGGCGGCATCAACGCGATTTATAGCGAACATGCCGCCTTTTTGCGTCAAGCGGCCAAAGCCCACTGCCCGTCCCTGGTCGTCTGTGGTCTATAGACGGCGGCGGGTATGACCCCAATCCCGACAGACAGGAGTGGAATGAATGGTACAGATCATGGGGTCTCCGGACGAGTCTAATCGTCGATCCGGAGTCAAGGACGACAAAGATACAGCGGTTCTGCAGTCCCTGGGCAACATTCGCCACAAGTTCGTGATCATGAGTGGAAAGGGCGGGGTCGGAAAGACCAGCACTTCCGTCAATCTGGCCATGGCCCTGGCCCGGAAGGGCCACAAGGTGGGCCTGATGGATGTGGATCTTCACGGGCCGGACATCCCCCGGGTGCTGGGGAAGATGGGCATGCTGGGGATCTCTCAGAACCAGAAGCTCGAACCCCTGAGCTACTCGGACAACCTCAAAGCCGTGTCCATCGAATCCCTGTCAGCCAACAAGGACGATGCCATCATCTGGAGAGGCCCCATCAAATACTCCGCTATCCGACAATTCATCGCCGACGTGGATTGGGGCAATCTTGATTTTCTTTTGATCGATTCACCTCCTGGTACCGGAGATGAGCCCTTGACGGTTGCCCAGACCATCTCAGACGCCAAAGCCATCGTCGTGACCACACCCCAGGAGGTGTCCCTGGCCGATGTCCGAAAATCGATCAGCTTCTGCCGAGTGGTGAATATGGACATTTTCGGGATCATTGAAAACATGAGCGGATACATCTGTCCCCACTGCGGTGAATCCGCAGATCTCTTCGGATCGGGGGGTGGTGAGAAGACGGCCGGCGACTTAGGCATCCCTTTTCTCGGGAGTATTCCCTTCGATCCTAAGGTGGTGGCCTGCGGTGACGCCGGTGTTTCATTTCAGGAATCCTACCCCGACGCTCCGGTCACCCGGGCATACGAAGCGGTGGCCGACCGGATGGCGGCCCTGCTGGATTCCTGATCGGGGCAAAAGGCCCCGGAGCCCTCGCTTCTGATAGCGGAGGGATTTCGGAAACGGGCGATTGGCCGGCACGGAAATGGATTCGCCGATGGGAGACCACGACCGAAGCGGTTTGTTCTACCTGACGGATTTGGGGTCGATGGATTACAGCGACGCCCAGAATATCCAGGTGCGCTGCGTAGCGGCCCGCCAGGCGGGTGAGTTGGATCATGACCTCCTCCTGCTCTTGGAGCATCCACCTGTATTCACTCTCGGAAGAAACGGGGGTCGGGAAAATCTCACCGTTTCAGATGCCTTTCTCGAGCAGGAGGGAGTGGGTCTGGTCCAGGCGGAGCGCGGCGGCAACATCACCTATCATGGACCGGGGCAGCTGGTGGGTTATCCCATCGTAGACATGGGAGCGCGGCGGCTTTCGGTAACCGATTACGTCGACCGTCTCGAGGCCGTACTCATCGAAACTGCCCGGAACCACGGGGTCGTTGCGGATCGAAATCCAATGAATCCGGGCATATGGGCGGATGGGGCCAAACTGGGAAGCATCGGGTTGTGCCTTCGCCACGGGATCGCCTTTCACGGGTTTGCCCTCAACGTGACAGTCGACCTGACCCCATTTTCCTGGATCCATCCCTGCGGGTTAAAGCACGTGGCCATGACCTCCTTGGGCAGCGAGCTTGGCTTCCCCCCGGACATGGATACCGTCAATGCCAGCCTGAGGCGCGCCTTCGCCGGCGCCTTCGGGATCGACTGGGTGCCTCTGGACCGTCTCGCCCTGGAATCCCTTTCCGGTGGCGGTCCCTTAGCTGCCGATGGCGAGGAAGGTATCGGACATGGATCCTGAAAAAACCGCTTCCGCCCCCATCCGGAAACCCGACTGGATGAAGCGTCGACTGCCGTCGGGACCGATGTTTGGGGAGATGCGGCGCCTCCTGGATTCAAACTGTCTTCATACGGTATGCCAGGAAGCCCGGTGCCCCAACCAGTGGGAGTGCTTTTCCCGGCGAACCGCCACCTTTCTGATTCTGGGCTCCCGCTGCACCCGTGCCTGCCGGTTTTGCGCGGTGGCCCACGGCCCTGTGGGGCCGCCGGATACGGAGGAGCCAAACCGAGTCGCCCAGGTGGCCCGGGAGATGGGTCTGGCTTACGTGGTGGTCACATCGGTCACCCGTGACGATTTGCCCGACGGCGGCGCATCCGTTTTTGTGGAGACCATCCATACCCTCAGAGAGTCACTGCCGTTGGCGGGCATAGAAGTCCTGGTCCCGGATTTCAACGGGTCTGCAAGTGCCGTCTCCGCCGTCGTCGAAGCAGGTCCGGACGTGCTCAATCACAACCTTGAAACCGTGCCGCGACTCTACCCGACAGTCCGTCCCGGTGCCGATTACCGGCGCTCGCTTACCCTGTTGGCGACGGCGGCCGCAACCGACGACCCGCCCATGACCAAATCGGGACTCATGCTTGGCCTGGGGGAACGGGAGGAAGAGATCAAGGCGACCCTGGCCGATCTTGTCGACGCCGGGTGCCGTATTCTCACCCTCGGGCAGTACCTGCAGCCCTCACCCGATCACCTTCCGGTGATGCGATACGTGACTCCCGAGGCGTTCGACCGCTGGGGCGACATCGCCCGGTCCATGGGGTTCACCGACGTGGCCAGCGGCCCTCTCGTCCGCAGTTCCTACCAGGCCGGTGAATTATTCCAGGCCTGCCACTGCGGACCAGCGCCTCCCTGACGGGTTCCCTTCCCATGCCCCACCGGTACCCCGGTCTTTCCCGATTTCGTTTTTATGCGGCACTCAACGATTTTCTGCCGTCTCACCGGCGGGGAATCGCCTTCGAGTACCGGTTTTCGGGTCGTCCGAGCCTGAAAAGTGCCATCGAGGGGGTCGGTGTGCCCCATACCGAGGTGGACCTCGTGCTGGTCAACGGCGAATCGGTCGGCTTCGGGCGCCCCCTGGTTCATGGAGATCGGGTATCGGTCTACCCGATGTTCGAATGCATCGATATTTCGCCCCTGGTGAAACTCACCCCCGTCATGCCGGTCGTCATCCGGTTTGTCATCGATGTTCATCTGGGAAAGCTGGCCAGGGCCCTCAGGCTTTTAGGATTCGACTGCCTTTATGAAATCGATGTTGACGATCCCGAAATCGTTCGACGGGCATCCACGGAGGGTCGGTTCATCTTAACCCGGGACCGCCAGCTGCTGAAACGAAAGGGCGCTGATCGCGGGGCATGGGTGAGGGCCACGGACCCGGAAGGACAAGTGCACGAGGTGCTGGACCGCTTCGACCTTAGATCCCGGTGCCGGCCGTTCACCCGCTGCCTGGAATGCAACGGCGAATTGACGGAAGTGGCCAGGGAAGCCTTGGCTCGCCGTCTTACCCCCCGAACCGCCAGCGACTACAGCCGGTTTTCTGAATGCCCCCGATGCGGACGGATTTATTGGAAAGGGCTTCACTTTCGGCGGCTCGCGGAACGGGCAGCCTCCTGGATCGGTGAAAGGGGATAACCACGGGGGCGGCGGGCGGGTGTCTCTTGAGCTCTGATGGCCCGGATAGGGATGCCGGAAAGGCGGTCTGCTCTTGGTGCCGGAGGGGCTATGGCATCGATGTGGGTCCTAGTGCCGGCCGTTAGCCGGCCCGTTTGTGGATGAACCATATCATGCACTGGGACCGGTACTTGCAATAGAGTTCCGGGTCTCTGCACCGGAGGCAGTCCCTACAGAGATAGATCCCGTACTTCATGCACTGGTAGGGAGTGTCCCGGCCCGGGTGGTGTTGGCATTCTCCCATGGGTCGACCCTGGTCAGCCCGATACCACGAAGGGGGAGGTGGCGTCTCCGCCCTCGACGGCGCGGTTCAGGGCGTCTTCGATTTTCGTCCGATTGACCATCCCGGTCATCTGTTCGAACACCTTCCCGTCCTTGAACACCATGACCGTGGGTACGCTCCGGACGCCGAAGCGGGCTGGGGTTTTCGGATTGTCGTCGGCGTTGCATTTGCCGATCTTGACCTTGCCTTCGAAATCGGCCGCCAGTGCCTCCACGACGGGCCCGATGGCCTTGCAGGGGCCGCACCAAGGCGCCCAAAAATCGACCAGGACGGGCTGATCCGCCCCCATTACCTGGGTGTCGAAATTGTCGTCGGTGAACTCGTGGAGAAAATCGGACATGGGAAACCTTCCTTTCGTTAGCGGGCAGGGAGAGGGCCCGTCATCGATTTTAGGCGGTGGCTGCCAGCTATAGATCGCCGGATCCGGTATCGGTTACAATAGGGATTCGAACCCATGGGGCGTTTCGCCGGGATGGCGGCTGCGGTCGTGACATTCCCTGGCCGTTTACCCGTCTCCGGTGGGCGCCCCCAGGGCCGCGATGGCCTCCTCCTCGCTGTCGCAGAGAATGGTGAAACGGGTCAGGCCGACCATCTCCGAAATCACCGTAAAATTCTCCGAAAGCCCCGAGACCGCCACCGACTGGCCGTTTTTACGGATGCCTGACAGAACGGTGATCAGCTCGGATATCCCACTGCCGTCGAAGGCCGCATGGTCGGAAAACCGGATCAGGACGCCGGCCGGCGACATCTCCCGGGCAGCGCCGGCAACCCGGATCAGATCCTGACGGTTGTCCCGCCTGAGGGTCCCCCTGATCGTAATGACGGCTACCCCCTGCTCCCGTCCGAATTCCACATTTCCGGTGAGGGGGGCGGGGTGTTCGAGCCGTCTTTCCGCCCGCTTCAATGCCGAGTCAAGGGCGCTTCGCTTGATCGGTTTATTAATAAAATCGGTGGCGTCCAGGTTGAGGGCCTGAACGGCCAGGTCCATGTCGCCGTGGCCGGTAATCACGATGACCTGGGTTTCGGGGGTGGCTCGCTTGATGCGTTTCAACACCTCGAAACCGTCCATCTCGGGCATTTTCAGGTCCGTAAACACGATGCCGGGCCGCTTTCGACGGAGCAGATCAAGACCTTCGGAACCGTTTTCGGCGGTCAAAACCTCGTAGCCGTAAGCCCTCAGGAACAGACGGAACATGGTGAGGGTTGCGGCTTCATCATCGATGACCAGGATGGTGGGGCGGGGAATGCTCAAGCCGGGGGGTGTCCTCTCGACGGATGGTCAACTGCCCTTTTCACCGAACAGGGTGCCAAAAAACAACGGTTTTGTCATCCACTCTTTTTCATTCGGGCCATGGGTCCGACCCGGGTCCTTTGAAACGGATCGAACCGATGGTATAATCGTCTTTTAGGCCCGTTTTGTACGATGCCGGTCCATTGGCTCGGCAGGGTCGTGTTTATTCCCATATGAAGCGGTAGAGAATGCAGCCTCTTCCTGACGCCAGCAAATACGCCAAGCCCCATCTGCCGGCAGTGGTTCGCCGCAGCCGCCTCATGTCGAAGTTCGACGACCGGGAAACCGCCGACTGGGTGGTATTGAGCGGGCAGGCGGCTCAAGGGAAAACCGCTCTTGCCGCCGATTATCTCTCCGGCGCGGGCGAAACCGCTGCCTGGCTTCATCTGGACGAAAGGGATGCCCACGGCGCCGCCTTATTCTTTCTGCTGGTTCATGCCCTGATTCACGCCCACCCGGGCATTGATCTGGAGCGCTTCAAAGCCCATTCGACCTTAGCGTTGGGTCCCTCCGGGTCCGACGTCCGCTACGGGGCCAGGTTGGCCGACCTGTGGTCTCACCTGCCCGACGGGAGCTGGATCGTCCTGGATGGTCTGGATCTCTTGCCGGACGACGCTCCGGCCTTCGATCTTCTCCGTACCTTGACGACCCTGCCGGCCAGGGGGCCAGGGGTTTTAATGACATCGAGGCGCCGGCCCCCGCTGCCCCTTCAGCACCTGCAAATTCAGAAACGACTCCTGGTGATCGCCAACGACGAACTGGCGTTCACCCACGAGGAGATTCGGGACTATTTTGACCAACTCTACGGACTGTCGGTGGATTCCGCCTTGGCGGAGCAGGTTCACGGCATTACCGGGGGCTGGCCCGGGGGGCTTGTCCTCATCTCTCAGGCCATGGAGCGCCTTCCCATCCGGGAGTGGCCCCGCTGGCTGAACGATCACCTGTCCCGCGAGATTCCCGGAGAGGCCCTTCGTTATTTTTCAGAAGAGGTGTTTTCCTCCCAGCCGGAATCGGTTCAGCGCCTGCTCATTCGATCGTCCCTGTTCGATCCCATCGAGCCGGCGGTCCTCGATGGCATTTGCAGTGGCGGCGGCCCTAGTGCGGACATCCTTGACGATCTCGTTTCAAGAAATCTTTTCATCCAGCGCCTTCACGACGGTTGGGGGGGGCGCCGGTACCGCCTCAACCGTTTGTTCAGGCATTTTCTCAGAAACCGTTTCACGCTCACCGTGCCGAAAACCCGTCAGAAGGAACTCCTCGTCAGGGCGGCGGAGATTCTGGCCTCGATGGATCGCTGGGAGGCTTCGATCCGTTTATGGCTCGATGCCGGAGCCATGGACGCGGCCGCTGCAGGCATCCGTAAGGTCGGCATCGACTGGGTGATCCGGGGCCGGATCCCGGATTTGACCTCTCAACTGGCGGTCCTGCCCACCGAGCGGATTCAAGGGGATCCTTGGCTCTTTTTTCTTCAGAGTCTGACCCGTCGGCTGAAAGACGGCATTCGCAGCATCGACAATTTCAAGCAGGCCCTGGACCGGTTCGTGGCGGCCAAAGAGGACGGGGGCAGGCTCCTTGCCCTGGCCTATCTGATAGAAGCCCACGTCTTTTACGGTCTCGAGCCGGCGGTTTGCAGGGAATGGATCCAAAGGGGGGAGCGCATACTGGCCGAACAAAGCGTGATCCCCTATTACGCCTACGCCAAGACCACGCTGTGGATGCAAATCGGGTTCGCTTACGTGGTCACGGGACTTGATGTGTCCAAAGGCCTCTCGGCCAGTCAGAATGCCTATCTATTGGCCACCCGGATCGATGACGGGCCGCTGAAGGTGGTGGCCACCCTGGTGTCCGCACTGGGGATGGCCCTCTCCGGGGAATTCGAGCGGGCCGATGAGGCGTTGCTCAGGATCGGCAGCCGTGTCGATACCGGCGTCTTTGCCGAGTACGATGCCCTGAAGGCGCTGGTCACCGTCGAGCTGGCCCTGCACCGTGGGGATCTGGAAGCCGCCGGACGCCTGCTCAAAGCCATGGAGACGGATATAGACACCTACGGGCTGCTTTTTCTCTATCCGGCCTTCGTGGACGCTTGCGGCCGCCACCAGATCTACGAGGGGCAATTCGAAGCGGCCCATCGTACCTGCCGCCATTTGATGGATGTGGCCATCATGGCGGGCAGCGGGTTTTACACCGGGCTGGCGCACCGTCTCGCCGCCCTGGCCTATTATCACCAGAACCGTCATGAAGAGGCGGCGGCCAGCCTTGAACAAGCAATGGCGGCAATGCCCGAGGACGAGGACTCCACTCTTCATTCCATGGGGATACAGCTGTTGTCGGGTCTGGTTTCGATGCATCGCGGACATGTCGACGAGGCTGAAAAGCGGCTTCGGGCCGCCCTCGCGTTTTTCTCCGAAACCGTCTCCCTTCTTTCCCTTGCCGAAACCCATCTGGCACTGGGGCTTCTTCACCGTTCCCGGGGAGAGCCCCAAACCGCGCGGGTTCATTTGGTCAAGGGGGGCGGACTGGCGCAAAAAGGCGGGTTCGACCATTTCGTCGTCATTAGTCCTGCGGACATGATTTGCGCAGGAACCCTCGCCGCCAGCTGGCTGGATCCCCCTGAAAGGGACTGGATGGCCCGATGGCCGAATCCGGATGAAGGAGCGGGCGCGCCTCTGGTCTCTGTCCCACCGACGGGTCACCGGACACCCCTGTCCCTCGGCTCCAGCGAATCGGCAACGGGTACGGGGACTATTTTAGATATCCAGACCTTCGGAGGCTTTCGAGTGATGAGAAGCGGTGAGGTCGTCATGGATGGCGGGAAAGGAAGCGGAGGCCGCCCATGGCTGCTCCTTAAGGCCATTTTGGTGCGAGGGATACGGGAAGTCCCCAAGGAACTGCTCATGGACGACCTGTGGCCGGATAGCACCACAGGGGCTGCTCAGCGAAACCTGAAGGTCACCTTACACCGCCTGAGAAAATTACTGGAACCGGACCTCGATGCCGACAGGGGATCCCTCTACGTCCATCTCAAGGGCAATCTCGTCTCCCTCGACCGTCGTTTTTTCCGTATCGACATGGAGGCGTTTCTCAATTGCTGCAAGGATATCAAACGGCTGTCCCTCGCCGGGGACGTGGCCACGGTTCTCGATTTGGGCGAGAAGGCCATGGCCTTGTACCAGGGAGAGTTTCTTCCCGAAGAGCCCTATGCACCATGGGTGGAAATGAAACGATGGGCCCTCAAGGAATCGTACACGGCCATGGCATTTAAAATGGCGCACCTATACCGGCGTCAGGGGCTGATGGAAGAGGCCGCCGGATGCTGCAGGGCCTGCCTCCAGGCGGATCCTTGCGCGGAGAACGCCGCCCGGGTGCTGATGGATATTTATGCGGAGCAAGGGCAGCGGACACCCGCCCTACAGGTGTTTATCCAACTCAGAGAGGTCCTGAAAACCGATGTCGGGGTGATCCCAGAACCGGAAACCATCGCCCTGTACCAGCGAATCAGCGGTAAATGACGGTCCCCTCTCAAAATCCTTTCCGACCATAGTCTCTCATCGGCTCCATTGTAACCCTTTTGTAACCCCTTCCATCGTATCCGCCATCAGAGGGCAATATTGCCCGAACATGCCGTAATGCCGGCAGGCTGACACCTGACCTCCCCCTTATGGGGTTGTCGGGTGACATGGCCAACGGGGGAGGATCAGGGGCGAGCTTCCACCAGAGGTCATGGCCTCTGGCCGTCGGCTATGCAAGCGGCATCAAAAGGCTACGGCCGCAGCTCCGGAGCGTGCCTGACTGAACAGCCTGATGTGGACGGGGTAGGGCGTGCATGCAGCACCCGATGGTGGCGCCGATCCCTATCCGAGGAAAGTGGGACAGGCAAGTTCAGACAGAGGCACCGTTCGATGGGCTGCGGCCGTAGCCTTTTTGAGGTGGCAGTCCCCGCCCTGGGAACGGCATCTTCCTCCACTCAGGCGAACTCAATCCACCTATTCTGATCTAAAATCTCTATCTCTGGTGGAGCCTCACGTCATTTGAATATCGACCCTTGTGGTGGATAGTTCCCGGAACCGGGCCATCATGGGGGCGTTTATTTTTTACCTGATGAAAACCCCAATATGATTGATCTGTTTATTGGAGAGAATTAGTACATTGGAGAGACCCACGATGAATGGGTCAATCACAACAATAGATAAAGCGTTGGTGTTCGGTTTCCCTATGTCGGGTTGTTTTTTGAGGGACCTTGCGGTGGAGTGGGTTTTTAGAGCGCTTGCCAATGAAAAATCAATGCCATATCGAATGGTCGTCTAATGTGCCGGATATTCGTTGAGATTTCAGATGGCTTTGCTATCATTGAATTGATTGTTTTTTAGAAGCACATGGGCCACCAAGACCCAAACGGGTGGATTCTGCATCACCGCCATGGATAATGTTATCTTTACCGTCGAAACATGGAACCAGAGAACACGAAGCGCTGGATATTCTGGTGTTGTTGTGCCTCTGTCGCAATTTAACGCATATTACTATAAAAGAGTCTAATAGAGATGAAAGGTAACAAAGTCGCCTTTGAAAAAGCATTTAACTCATAAATATTATTCGAAAAATGCTCTGAAATGTGATATGTAAATTGCAAGAATTTGGCATTAACCACCTACTTTCCTTGCAAATTTTAACACATGAAACCACGCCGATCCGAGCACAAAAAACGACAAAGCGAACTGTTTCGTATTGAGCTGATGAAGATCATCGATTCCAGTCACAGACTAGCAAAGCTTGCTGAGGTTGTGGACTGGCAGCGATTGGAAAAAGTCTTTGGCTCAACCTATTGCCCTGACAATGGGCGTCCCGCGATCAGCACCCGATTGATGGTGGCGCTTCATTATCTCAAATACACGCACAACCTAAGCGATGAAGATGTCGTTGCCGGTTGGGTTGAAAACCCCTACTGGCAGCACTTTTCCGGCATGAAGTATTTTGAGCATGCCATGCCGATTCATCCTTCAAGTATGTGCCGCTGGCGAAAGCGCATTGGTGACGCCGGGGCCGAAGAGCTTCTGCAGGAGACGATTGAAGCCGGATTGAAGCTCAAAGCCGTCAAAGCGTTTATGCTCAAACGCATCAATGTTGATACCACCGTACAAGAAAAAGAAGTTCGCTTTCCCACCGATGCCAGATTGTATGAGCGCGCCAGAAAGCGGTTGGTGGATGCGGCAAAAAAACGCAAGATTCTCATCCGCCAGAACTACAACCGAAAAGCCAAACAGCTGCTTTTCCAGCAAAGCCGTTATGCGCATGCCCGCCAGATGAAACGGGCTCGAAAGTGTACCCGCAAGTTAAGGACGTATTTGGGCCGGATAATCCGCGACATCGAAAGAAAGTGCCCGCAGCCGGACCATGAATTAGAGCAACTGTTGGCAATCAGCACCCGCATCCATAAACAGCAGCGTCATGATAAGAACAAAGTCTACAGTGTGCATGCCCCGGAGGTTGAATGCATCAGCAAAGGCAAGGCCCACAAGCGCTACGAGTTTGGCTGCAAAGTGAGCGTGGCCGCTACTTCAAAAGGCGGATGGTTTGTAGGGGCCATGGCGGTTCACGGTAATCCATACGATGGCCATACGCTGTCAGAAACACTGCGACAAGTTGAACGGCTTTGCAAAAGACCCGAGCATGCTTTTGTTGACATGGGCTATCGCGGCCACGGTTACCAGGGTGAGATACAAGTTCATGTTGATAAACGAAAAAGGGGCCGCACGGCCAAGAGCCTCTGGCGGTGGATGAAACGACGGGCGGCCATCGAGCCAGGCATTGGTCATTTAAAGCGCGAGCACCGAATGGATCGCAACCGACTGAAGGGTCAGCAGGGTGATTGCTTCAACGCTATCCTCAGTGCCGCTGGAATGAACTTCGCCAAGCTGCTCAGATGGATAGCTGAGCTTTTGCGCCTTATTTTGGCATGGTTTTTTAGCTTTCAAAGAGCATTGGTGGCGGTAGATCCCTGTTAAAAGGCCACCTGAATATCGGGTTTTTCAATATCGACTAGCGTACAATTGTGCTGATACAAATAACCATTGATACCGATACCTTCACCACTGTCGCCTTTTGACTTACCAGGGATTAACACCAACGCAACCCCAAAAGATTTTTCGAGCCGGTTAGATAATTCGGAGAACGATTTTTCGAATAACACGTCGAGGGTTGATGCGCCAACAGCCGCTCCGCGTATCATTGGGACGGCCATCACATTAAGCGTATCATTTTGCAGCAAATTACTGATTGTTGGTGCGGAGAAGGGAGAGTATAATGGCAGGGAAATTCGAGATTTCAAAGACAGGTAATGGGGAGTTCAAGTTCAACCTGAAGGCGTCCAACGGCCAGGTCATTCTCACCAGCGAGTCTTACAAGCAGAAAGCCAGCGCCATGAATGGCATCGAATCCGTGAAGAAAAATGCCGGCAGCGACTCAAACTACGAGCGAAAAACCTCCAAGAGCGGACAACCCTATTTCGTCCTCAAAGCCGCCAACAAACAGATCATTAGCACAAGCCAGATGTATTCCTCTGCCTCGGCCAGGGAGGGCGGTATCAAATCCGTGACGACCAATGCTCCGGGTGCGGATGTGGCGGATTTGACTACTTAGCGACAATTGAAACGTCTGTGATAACCCATTTGAAGTCCTTTAAGGGAAAACCCGTCGATCAGTGGATGTGATTTCAACCTGGCTGGCATGAATCGAAAAGACCTTCAGCTGATGGGTTTTTGCATCGCGGCCGCCCTCTGCCTCTACCCGTACCCCAGTACCGGATTCCTTTATAGGAATGCAGCAGTGCTCCAGGGGAAGGTCTCCGGTCTGAAGGGGGCATCCGTTGTTCACTTGCTTAATCCGAGCTATTATTACCGGTCCAGTATTTCACCCTCGGAGGTGCAGCTGGCGGTTTCTTTGCTTGGATTGCAGGAATCGTCGCGCATAGAATCGGACATGAAAAGGCTCAAAAGGCATGGCCCGTGGTTCTGGAACCGATGGTGGCGGCGTCCTGCTTTAGAAACTCTGACGCCTTTGTAAAAGGGATCTTTGAAGGAAAAGCCGCTTCTATTTTCTCTACCATTTCGAAAACCAAGTGACTCACCTGGTCATCTAGAACACATGAGCATTGAATTCGACAGGATAGATGAACACCCTTTGCATTTGCCGTTAGGATGGACGGCACGTCTCTCTTGGGTTGAACGAAAAGGAAAATAAGACGCAAAGGAAAACCGGCGTCATCTTTATTATCATTGCCGGTCTGCCCTGCTCCAAATCGCGGGCTTATACCTCATACGAGTTGAAAATTCCTGATACCGCATCGCCTGCACCCATTTCCAAACAACCGTAAAATAAAGTGTAGAACCCCCAGTGGATCGTTTCATGACATTCGTTCCCGAGGCGTGTAGAGAAAAGTCCTAAAAGGCCATTTAATACGAATGTCAAATGGCACTTGACCGGCACTACAGAATACCAGGACAAGAACCGATAGAGATCTTTTTCAAAAATCCTGCCGTTGCTGCTTCAGATTTGAGTATTGGGGAACAGGTAGATGGTATTAATGTAAAGACTCATTTGGAATAGGCGAATAGCGACCCTATCATTTGGGAGTCGAAGGATGAACGCTGATGCCGTTACCTCGTTTCAATGCCAATGTGAAGGATCAAACGGCCATGGACACCCGTCCATCAACAAAAAGATCCATCCTCCCGAGTACAGCCGGTTACGTGTGGGGTCTGTTGATCTCCCTCCTCCTCACCGGGGTATCGGTGGCGGAGGTAGACAACCACCAGATCGAAAAGACGGCTCGTCAATATACGGCCTCTGATGAATTCAGATCTTTCCGGGGCGACGGACGATGTCACGATGATAGGAGCTACCGCGTCTATCTGATCGATAATTTCAATCAGGGGTTTTATCTGGTTCCCGAGGTGTTGACATCCCACGGAGAAATGCTGGTTCGGCTTCTGCGGACCGGCAGGGACGATATTGACGTCAGCATCTTGAATACGTCCTTGAGCAAGGGACTCGCCCTGGTGATCCATGACCTCATGGAAGGGGAATGCGTCGATGCCGTCGTCTCATCGATTCCCGGGTCAAATTATACTTACGAACAGATAAACAGTCTCTTCTTCGAGGGAATACCGATAACGCCGGAAAATATTCTATCCCATCGCAGTGCATTGAGAGAATTACTTCGAACCATCGCCTTTCACGGCTTTCCCTCTGTCGAATGGCTAATAAAAATCGAAGTCAATTCCGTTAAACTGGGAAACGACGCCAGGAAGTTTACGTTCATCGAAGCGCTGGGGCGATTCAACGTTCCCGTTATTCTTCCTTACGGCAATTCCGACACAAGGCATAACGGCCAGATCCGGTCCGTCAATTTGTTAAGTCTGGCATCGAACGCCAAGGTATACAGCGCACTGGATCAACGTGGCAAGCGCGTGGAGGGGTTTCCTTACAGCCCTCTGAGCTCCGGAGACGAGCCGGCCGTTTACGATATCGTCGAATGCCCCCACCCTGACGACCCTTTCAAGACGGTTCTGGATATCAACGAAGACGGCCACAGGGAGTACACTTCCTTTAGATCGGGCAAAATCGCTTATCGCAACGGTCATGGAATGCTTGATTTTGCCCCCCCTGTGCTCAGGCAGGATCAATTCGTGGAATGGATGGCACGGGTCAACATGGATCCTGAGCGTCGTTTCGATAAAGACATCGTTTTGACGGCTGCCCACTACAGGGAGTTGATCCGCGTTCATCCCATGGTGTTTGACCGTGACACGACCAAATCCTTTGTCTGGCTGAACTCGCCGGACCATGGTCGGGTCTTCGACTTCGACCCCGCCTGCTGGGAGCGCGGAAAAATCAGTGGGACGTCTGTGATTCCGCCCCATAAGCTGAAAGAGCTGCTGCCGCCCAAGGCTGAACGGTCCCCTCGCGATAGAAATGGGGGCGATCCCGGCGGTTGAAAAAAGGTTTTTCTTTTTCCGTTGCCTAACACATGGGGGATGCTATTGGGTCCCGGATTGCAGGGCGCGTGCCGCAGAGGAATGCAGCCATCAACAGCCGTTTTGATGACCCGGCCGACTGCTATCGGGGTCAAAATTAGCAAAAGCAAATCGATGTCTTCATGACGGCGTTGAATCGGAATAAACAACCAATGGCCTTGCCACTGCCCCTCTCGGTGTCGACTGGGACCAGAGCCCTGGTCCAAAAGGAGAAACAACCATGAGCCATATCGACTATTTGCGGATTTACGCGGACTCGGAGGGATGCTCCCATTTTGAAATGAAGACCATCGGGT
Source organism: uncultured Desulfobacteraceae bacterium (assembly GCA_942491115.1). GTDB lineage: Bacteria > Desulfobacterota > Desulfobacteria > Desulfobacterales > UBA5852 > CALNZV01. The sequence goes on along the minus strand of CALNZV010000007.1, from coordinate 465,446 downwards.
TGGAGTCGAACGACTATGCGCCGCCGGCACCACCGTTGAATACTTCTGCAGCAGAATCCGCGGAGCGGAGCGTTTTTCTGGAACTGCCTGTCGGCTGGTATGGCGATTGGCATCCGACGCCGGTTCGGCAATGGCTGATATTGATGTCTGGAGAGTGTGAGTTTGAAGCTGGAGATGGGGAGCGGCTGATGCGCAAAGCCGGCGATGTCGTTTTGCTGGACGACACGAGTGGTAAAGGGCATCAAACCCACGTATTAGGTGATGTGGCTGTTCGAATGGCGGCAATCCATTTTTCGTAATGGTTGCGCCATCACAAAGCAAGCGGGGTAACCGGATGCCGGGAAGCGCAACGGCGGATTCAAGATGTGGTCATGGTGACGCATTACAGCGGGTATGTTCTATGGTGCAAAGCGCTGGTTACCCGAACCGGTGTGACGATTCTGGGCGGATTGACGATGGAATGTGTGATGGATCACATCGTTTTGAATATGGAAGATGACGAGAAGATGATCGCTTTTTATTCAAAAGTACTTTTGCTTGCGCCTGAACGCTCGGAGGCGTTCAAGGCAGGGGAGGTGCCTTTTCCGTCCGTGCGGTTGAATTCGAATACGATTATCGACCTGTTCCCGAAAAAAATGTGGCAGAAAAACCTTGGGGCTGAGCCGGGTGGTGAGAACTTGAACCATCGTTGTATTGCTCTGAGCAAGGCGTCGTGGCAGGACCTCTTGGAGCGACTCAAGACCAACAGCGTTACCTTAGTAGAAGGGCCTGTTCCACGCTGGGGCGCCCACGGTACTGGAACGTCGATCTATTTCCAGGATCCGGAAGGGAACCGAATCGAAGCGCGGTATTATGATGGCGAAAGCCATTCAGAGAAATGGCTTCTCGGGTCTTAGGCGGCAGCAGCCGTTTTCGATCGGGTTCAAAGGGAACATATTCCCCTATGCTCATGCCCGTGCACGTTGTGCCAAGAAGCGCTGAGTTTCAAGCTGTTGGCGCCGGCGACTAACGTCCTTCGATGAAAAGAAGAAACCAATGAGAACACAAGTGGAATTCAGATCAGACAACTTTCCTCCCTACGGTGACGAAGAAAAAGAAACAAACCAAGGCATCTGGGGAAGGAGGCTTGCGGAGTTTCTTCAAGAAAAACTGCCGAACCATGGGCTTAAGGTGTCTGGTATCGGCCATGAGGACTGGGGGTGGATGGTCGAGATAGAAAATGAAGAATTCCCGCTATGGATCGGATGCGGCCATCAGGATGGCGACAATGATGAGTTCTTGTGTTTTATTGAACCATCCAAGCCATTTGTCAGAAGGTGGTTCAAGAAAATGTGCACAACGGAAACGGTTGGCCGTGTCTCAGAGGCCTTGAATAGGATTCTCACATCGACTCCCGGCATTCGTGACATCCAGTGGACATCGGAAGGGAACCGGTGACACCAAGCGCGGGCGTCGACTCCGACGGTGTTCTGCCGAGACGGTCACGCCCGAAAACCTCTCATTGGGGCCAAAGTGCCGCAAGATGGTCGATGACCGCCATCCGGCTTGCATCTGCTACCATGCGGTTTCACGAGGGACGGCGCGGTCCTCGCTGCACCGTTTATGGATTATGATTGATTTAAGCAACAAAGCGGCAAAACGATTTCACATCGATTGGAAGGATCTCGATGAGCGTTCAGGAGACTTCTGGAAGGTAGATGTGGTGACGATCGACCGCGTCCCCATGCTTTTCATTGTCCATGAACACACCTTACTCACCCTCGTTCGGCGTCAATCTCAGTTCCGCGATCCCTTGGCCATCGCCACGGATGTGGTCACCTCATGCCCATGGTATCGCCATCCTGAGACGCCTTCTCTTGACAAGAATGGAAATCGAAAACTGACGGGCAGCATCAATGAGATGAAGCGGATGACCTTGGGAGTGTATTCACCGGAGCAAATCAACGCGATGGAAATGTCAATCAAGGGGTTATTTTCCTACCTCTCCGCAGATCCTAAAGGGTATTCAAGGCCGTTCGATGCTGTCGAACGCTATAAAAAGGGGCAATGTCCCTGGCTAAAACCACCCCTTTAAGCGGGACCGGCAAACGCCGTGAGCCCCTTTCAGGCATCACGTTATTTGACCTATCGGGCATCTAGTGTCATTCGCCACCGATTAATCTATCTGTCTATGGACATCCTACTGAAACGCATCGTGGAAGGAACGGTCGGGGAGACCGGAGATGATTTCTTCGCCGCCCTGGTGAAAAACCTGGCCCAAGCCATGGATGTATCCGCCGCATGGGTGACCGAGTATGTGGCCGAATATCAGCGCCTGAAGTCACTGGCTTTTTGGCTCGATGGCGAACTGGTACCGGAGACGGATATATCCGTGGAGGGCTCCCCGTGCGAGGTGGTGTTGGAGAAGGGGCGGGTGCTTTGGGTGGCCGAAGAGGTGAGCGGCGAATTCCCCGATGACCCCGACTTGAAAAAACTGGGCATGATCGGCTATATGGGGATTCCATTCAAGGATGCTGATGGTGTCGTGGTTGGACATCTGGCGGTGTTTGACCGGAAGCCGTTGCGGGGGCGGAAGAATGCTTTTTTCCTCATGCGGATCTTTGCGGCCCGGGCTGCCGCGGAGCTCCGCCGCATCCGGGCCGAGGCCCGGGTTATTAAGCGGGAAGAGAAGCTGGCCCGCCTGCTGGACACCGCACCGGACGCCATTCTGGAGTTAGACGACACCCTGGGCATCGGGCTGCTTAACCGGGCCGCCCGGACCGCTTTCGGCGTTGGGAACGACGCTGGTATTGGCCGTCCCCTGTCCGACTTTTTTTCGACCGAAAGCTTTGACAACCTTCAACGATCCTGCCGGCGGCTGTCCGCCGACAGTCGATCCCTTGGCCCTGCCTGGGTGCCGGAGGCCCTCACGGCCAAGTCCGCCGACGGGTCCGCATTCCCCGCCGAAGCCACCCTGTCGCGAATTCATGACGCCGAGCATCCCACTTTCATCCTCATTCTTCGTAACATCAACGACCGCCTGGCAGCCGAGGAAAAAATCCGGTTCCTCAGTCGGGAGACCCGGCGGTTGAAGGAGGAGATCCGCTCACTGGGGAACTTCGACGATATCATCGGCACGAGCATGCCGCTTATGCGATTGCTCAAGGATGTGGACCAAGTGGCCGGCACCGATGCGACGGTGCTCATCCACGGCGAGACCGGCACCGGCAAGGAGCTGATTGCCCGGGCCATCCACGAAGGCAGCCGGCGCAAGGATGCGCCCCTGATTCGGGTCAATTGTGCAGCGATCCCCGACGGCCTCATGGAAAGTGAATTTTTCGGCCACGAGAAGGGCGCCTTTACCGGTGCCACTCAGCGGAGGCTGGGCCGGTTCGCTCAGGCCGACGGCGGCACCCTGTTCCTTGACGAGGTGGCAGACCTGGATTTGGACCTCCAGGCCAAACTTCTGCGTGCCCTCCAGGAGAGTGAGTTCGAGCCTGTGGGATCCAACCGGACCCAGAAGGTGGATGTCCGGGTCATTGCAGCCACCAACCGGGACCTCCGGGCTGCTGTGGATAGGGGCCGCTTCCGGGAGGACCTCTACTTCCGTCTCAACGTGTTCCCATTGGCTCTTCCGTCCCTTCGGGAACGAGGAGACGACGTGGCCCTGCTGGCTCAAGCATTCGCAGAAAAGACCGCCCGGCAACTGGGACGCGACGTGGCCCCTCTCTCTCCGGTGGATATGGTACGCCTGAAACGGTATTCGTGGCCGGGCAATGTCCGGGAACTGCAGAACGTCATCGAACGGGCCGTCATTACTGCCGAAGGGGGACGGCTCAATTTTGACCGCGCCCTGCCCGAAACCGCCAGCGACAGTAGCACGGACAAGCCTTCGGCCCATGAATCCAGCAACGCCGGCTCCCCCCCCATCCGCACTGCCGCACAGATGATCGATCTGGAACGGGAGAACCTGCGCCGAGCCCTGACTGCCACCGGATGGCGGATCTCCGGCGAAAAGGGTGCCGCACGCCTTTTAGGGATGCCGCCCTCTACCCTCAACTCTCGACTGAAGGCCCTGGATCTGAAACGACCTCCTTCCTGATCTAGCCTTTTTCCCTTCCTTGCAGTTAGCGACATCTCGCCAATCACCGAGATGTCGCTAATTTTTTTGGCGAGATACCGCCTGTTCCCACTATCGCTTCGATCGATCCAATACAAATTAATTAATTGAAATAATTAGTATTAAATGTATCCCTTCTGCCATGGCATGCTTCCTGCCTTGTGATATGGGCAAGGGATGGATGGTGGTGACGATCCACAACCCATGGACCCAACGGGACGATCAAATGTCCCCGGTAATGAAAAAAGGAGCAAGACATGAGCACAGCTATTCAAATCAGCGAGGAAATAACGGCTCGACAGCAAGAGGCCTTCATGGGGAAAATCCTGGAAGCCCTCAACGGGTATTTCGATATCCATACCATCTACCTGGGAAACCGTCTTGGGCTTTACAACCCCCTGGCCGGCCCCACACCATTGACGGCCAGCGAGCTGGCAACTCGCACAGGAACCGATGACAGATATGTCCTGGAGTGGCTGGAAGCCCAGACGGTGTCGGGTATCTTGGAAGTAGACGATGCGGACGTCCCGGCCCGGGAACGGCGTTTCCGTTTGCCCCTTGCCCACACGGAGGTACTGACCGACCGGGAGAGTGTTAACTATCTGGCCCCGGCAGCCCGGGCGGCACTGGGCGCCGCCCTGCCTCTGGAGGCCATTGTCTCGGCCTTTCGCACCGGTGAGGGGGTGTCCTTCGCCGATTACGGCGCCGATTTGCGCCAGGGACTGGGAGAGCTCAACCGCCCGCTGTTCATGAAGCAGCTCGGTGACGAATACCTGCCGTCCATCCCCGATATTCACCGCCGGTTGTCGGCCGATCCGCCGGCCCGAGTGGCCGATATCGGCTGTGGCACCGGCTGGTCTTCCATCGGTATGGCCAAATCCTATCCCAAGATCCGTGTGGACGGCTTCGATCTCGACCCGGCGTCCGTGGAGGAGGCCCAGACCCACGCACGGGAGGCGGGTCTCTCGGACCGGGTGCGTTTTGATCTGCGGGACGCTGGAGATTCGTCGCTTTCCGGGCGATACGATTTGGTCACGGCATTTGAGACCATCCACGACATGGCCGATCCGGTCAAATCGCTGGGGAACATGCTGAGACTGGCGGGCCCGACAGGCAGCGTCATCGTCATGGATGAACGAACGGCGGAACGATTCACACCCGCGGGCAACGAGATCGAACGCATTTTGTACGGTTTCAGCATTCTGCATTGCCTGCCCGCAGGCCGGTCCGAATCCCCTTCGGCGGAAACCGGCACCGTTATGCGGCCTGACACCCTGCGCGAATACGCCCGTGATGCGGGTTTTAGCGAGGTGGAAATCCTGCCTATCGATAATTTCTTCTTCCGGTTTTACCGGCTGAAGACCAACGGCAATGGGTAGGAAATGATACTTCATCATCAGGGCCTTAGGGCCGTTGAAGGAGAGGAATGATGGACATGCCTAACGAAACGACCCTCATCGAACACTATCGACAGAGTGACCTTGGCGACCGTATATTCCTGTTTTTGGAACACCGATCCCTGCGTTCTGAATTTTCAGCCATCGATATGGCTGACGCCAGACGAAACCGGGGTTTGGCCCCTGAAAAGGACAGGTCAAGCTTTTCCAAACACCAGTGGTGGCACCCAATGATAAGGGGGGTGAGGGAGATTTTTTCAACTCCCAGACCGGCATCCAATGGCAAGAAAAAATGATATTAACAGTCAAAAGTATATATCCATGAGCGCCCTGGATAGCCATAGGAACGATGAAACAAACGCGTCAAACCGAGAGCATTCTCTGCTGATCGTCGATGCAGGGATTAAAGGGTTGGCAGCGGCTTACGAACTAAAAAATCGGAGCGGAACCGGTGATTTTGGATGCATCCGGTAAACCGGCAGTTCCGTGGCGAGACCGGCACGATCAGCTGAGACTCAATACCCATCGACTGGTCTCACATCTGCACGGGATGGGGATTACAAATCATTTTGGGGCCTTCCCATCCCGGGACGTAACGAATCTACCGGTGAATTGGTGCACGCCGCTCATCTCGGTCGGGTAAATCGTTTTCAGGATAAGCGCGTTCTCGTGGTTGGAGCCGGGAATTCGGGAGTCGATGTCCTCAATCATCTCATCCGGATCAATACCGATTCGCTGTGGGTGTCGGTCCGGAATGGTCCGACAGTCCTGTCGACCCGTGGCCGGTTGCGATCAGGCGACGGGAAAGGACAGCTTGAACCGGGTACCTTCGTTCTCTTTGCTGTCCACCAGAATCTGGCCGCCGTAGTCTTCGACAATCCCGTTTGAGATGGACAGCCCCAGTCCCATACCCTCTCCCATCTCCTTGGTGGTGAAAAAGGCCTCGAAGATGCGCTTCCGGTCTTCGGAGGAGATGCCGATGCCGTTGTCGGAAACGGCGACGATGGCGCGGCCGTTTTCCCGCCCGGTCTCGATCCGGATCCGGTGAACGGCTGCCGGGTCCTGATCCCCTTTCTGCTGGAGGGCGTCCCTGGCATTGGTGATCAGGTTGAAGATGACCTGCTCCAGCCGATTGGCGTGGGCCAGAATGACAGGGGGATCGGGCGCCAGGTCGAGTTCGAGATCGATATTCTGGAGCTTCAGCTGGCGTTCCACCATCGGGACCACGCCGGTCACCGGGCGGTTGATGGAAATCCGGTCCCGGGTGAAATCCGATTTTCGGCCGAATTCCCGAAGGCGGTGGATGATATCGGCCGCCCGGTCCACCTGACGGCTGATTTCCCCCGCCGCCACGGCGATATCCTCGGGAGAGACGATCCGGCCGTCTTCCCGGGCCATTTCCAGGTATTCACTTCCCATCTTGATGGCATTGAGGGGCTGGTTGAGTTCGTGGGCGATGCCTGCCGACATTTCCCCAAGGGTTTTTAGTTTGCCGAATTGGATGAGCTGGTCGTCCTTCTCCACCATTTCGGTGATATCGGTTGTCGCCACGATGAGCGCATCCTTGCCGGCATACCGGGCGGGACAGGCATGAACGTTGACGTAAATGGGCTGCCGCCCTTTCGTGTAATACCGCTCCTTCGAGCTGATGGTGATGGTGATGGTATCGAAGGTCTCGTTTCCGGCGTCGGTCCCCCTGGGAATATCCGGAAAATCGAAGGGGCCCAGGTGGAAGAAGTGGCGTCCGATCAACTCCTCCCGGGGGTATCCGTATACGTCTTCTGCGGTAGGGTTGGCGTCTAGAATCCGGTTGCTGGTACGGTCGATGACAAAGATGGGGTTGGGCCCCCCGGCAAAGAGCGATCGGTATTTCTGCTCCGAGTCCATGAGCTGGGCCTGGCTATCGCGGATGGTCTGGGTCATGTGGTAGAAGGAGGTGGCCAGCTGTCGGACCTCGTCACGGACCTGGCCTCCGGTCATCTCCGGCACCGGCAGCCGATTGCCAGGCGCCATCAGAACGTCGAATCGCCCCCGGCTCAACGCGTCGGAGACCTCGGTCAGACGAGAGATGGGGCGGGTGATGTAGCGGGCCAGCCGATGGCTGATCAGGAAACAGAAGAGAAAGATCACCGTCACGAATCCTAAAAACGTGGTCCGAAGCTTGCCGATGAGGGCATCGATATGGCGCTTGAAAAGGCCGACACGGACCACCCCGATCTGGTAGATGCCCTCCCGGATCGGTACGGCAATGTCATAGACGGCATCTTCGCCGATGCTGAATAGTCGGATGTGGTGCGCCTGGTCCGGTTGGAGGCCGTTGGCCTCCGACAAATCTCCGGGAAACGGTCGTGTAAAGGTGTGAGCGGCAATTCGCCCCTGTTTGTCCTGGATGAAAATATAGCTGATCAAGAACCGCCGCTCCCCCAGCCGGGCATCGAAGAGCATGCTGGTGAGCTGGGGGATGTCTTCGGTGAGCAGATAGCTGCGCCCGGTCTCCGCAATGCTGTTGGCGATGCCAAGCCCCCGCATCTTCAGCTCGTCAGTCAGGCTCGAAATGAGAATCCACCGGGTGAACAGGGCGATGGGAATACTGATCATCAAGATGACGAGGGTGGTCGAGAAAAAGATCTTGTTCGTAAGGCTGGTGTTTTGAAGCCGAGTGATCAGTCGGTCAACCATTCGAAACGGCCGCTTTCAAAAAGGGTGAAGTAGACCTTTTCCAATCCCTGATGGTCCGACGGGCTGAAGGACAGGGGATTGGCAATGCCCAGGTCCAAATCCTGAATCTGCTCGATGGCGTCGATAAACCGCTCCCGGTCCAGATCGGGACCGGCCCTGCGAAGCCCTTCAACCAAGACCTTGGCGTTGATGTAGCCTTCCAGGCTGACAAAATTGGGCGAATCGTCGGGGAAGTATTTCCGGAGCCGCTCCACATATTCCTCGGTTCCCCACAGCCGATTGGTCGAGGCCAGGGGTTCGGGGGGCGGCACCACCTGGGTCACAATAATGCCCTCGGCCTCCGTCCCCAACCGGCGGCTCAGTTCATCGGCCCCCACGAAGGAAACGTTGCAGAACACCGGTGTAAACCCGGTGGAACGGGCCAGCCGAATAAAGAGCGAACAGGGCTCGTAAGTGCCGATCATGACGACGGCCTCCGCTCCGGAGGCAATGATCCTTGACAGCCCCTCCTCGACGTCGAGGGTGCCCCTGACATAGGAGCCGGTAGCCACCGGAAAGAGGCCGTAGGCCTTGAGGGCCAGCTCGGTGCCCCGCAGACCGTCGAATCCGTATGCGTCATACTGATAGAAAATCGCAATGCGGGTGATCTTGCGCTTTTCGACGAGATAGTTCACCGTGGCGCCGGTTTCCTGGTAGTAGGAGGCCCGCACATTGATCAGGTAACGGCTGAGGGGGGCTCTGAGGGCGTTGGCGCCGGTAAACATGCCCACCAGGGGAACCTGCGCCTCCTCCACCAGGGGCCGAATCTTGACAGTGGTGGGGGTGCCCACGTAGCAAAACAGAGCGAACACCTTGTCGTCGATGATGAGTTTCTGGGTGTTGAGCACGCACCGGGGGGGGTCGTAGCCGTCGTCGTAGGCCCTGACCCGGATCCGGCGTCCGTGAACCCCTCCACCGTCGTTGACATGCCGGATGTAAGCCATGGCCCCATGGAGGGTTTGGGTGCCCAGGTAGCCGGCATGGCCTTCCAGGGCAAGAGAAGCGCCGATCAGGATGTCTTTTCCGGTGATGCCGCTGGTTTTTGGGATGGGGGGCGGCTCGGTGAGGTCCGGTTTGCAAGCGGCAACGAGGCCGATGGCGGCTAAAAAGACTATGAGAGCGGCAGAGGGCTTCATGGCGATGGATCGGATCATGGGGTTAGGGGATGTTGAACGGGCAACGGCCTTTTACGCCATGGAGTCTACATGAATCCTGCCGGCTTGGAAAGGGCCGGTATGGCAGGGGCGGAAGGCCCCGGCGCTGTCCCCCCTCGACCTCAAGGGTCCAGGGCGACTTCCATGGCGTTATAGCGCTTGATCAATCGGTCCGGATTCGACTATAACCCTCGCCATCTCCGACCATTGCCCCTGCCGGATCGCTTCCGTCGGGGTCATCTTCCCTATCCAGGTAATGGGCCATGACGACCACACCCCCTGATTTGACCGTATCCATCGCCGGGCTCACCCTGAAAAATCCGGTGATGACCGCTTCGGGCACCTTCGGCTACGGAGGCGAGTACCGGCAGCTGGTGGATTTGAACCGGGTCGGCGCGATCATCGTCAAAGGCCTTTCCCTTGAACCGTCCAAAGGAAACCCGCCGCCGCGGATCGTCGAGACCCCCTGCGGCATGCTGAATGCCATCGGCCTTGAGAACATCGGCATCGAGGCTTTCACCCAGACGCGGCTGAAGTTTCTCAGTAAACTCGACACGCCCGTGATCGTGAACCTTTACGGCCGCAGCGTTGCCGAATATGAAGCCCTGGCCGATCGCGTCGACGCCGAGGGGGATATATCCGCCGTCGAGCTCAATATCAGTTGCCCCAACGTCAAAGCGGGGGGCATTGCCTTCGGGGTGGATCCCGTGGCTGCCGGTGACCTGGTTCGAAGGGTCAGGAGAAAAACTGAAAAGCCCCTGATCGTCAAACTGTCGCCCAACGTGACGGAGATCACCGACATCGCCAGAGCTGTGGAGGACGCCGGCGCCGATGCCCTGTCCCTGATCAATACCATTACCGGCATGGCGGTGGACATCGACACCCGACGACCCCGGCTGTCCAACATTACCGGCGGCCTCTCAGGGCCCGCGATTCGGCCGGTTGCCTTGCGGATGGTCTGGCAGGTCACCCGGTGCGTCAAGGTGCCAGTCGTGGGCATCGGCGGTATCATGACCGCCGAGGATGCACTAGAATTTCTGATTACCGGTGCCACCGCCGTTCAGATCGGCACCGCCAACTTCGTGAATCCCAGGGCGACCGAAGATGTCGTCGACGGCCTCGCCCGCTGGCTTTCGGATCACGGGGAAGTCCGACTGACGGACATCATCGGCACCCTGGAATCCACCTTGTCCGCTTGACAAGTGAACGACATTCTATTAACGGGTTTTCCATTCATTTCATTCACTTGTTCTTATCAAGAGTAATCGTTTCGAAACCCGATACCCGGAAGCTTGGGACCGGACTGGAGGGGCAATGATGTCCACGCGAACACTTATGGTGGTGGTGATGGTAATCCTTCTCGCGACGGCACCCGCCGCCTTCTCCGCCGGCATGGAAGCGGGCGGCGTCCCTTTTCCCGCCGAAAAGACGGTAGACGGCCATGTCCTCACCTTGAACGGGGTGGCGGTTCGAAAGGCAATGGTGTTCATCAAGGTCTATGCCGGGGGGTTTTATTTGGAAACCCCCACCCAAGACCCGGTCCAGGCTATTGAATCCGAGCAGGTCAAGCATTTCCATCTCCATTACCTGACGGACAAGGCCACGGCAAAAAAGCTTCAGGAAGGGTTCATCGACAAAATGACGGCCGCCAATTCGCCGGAACTGATTGGGGAATACCGCCGGGAAATCGACCTTTATGCCTCATGGCTGGATCAGGATATGGCCCCCGGAAAGACATCCCTCACCACCTACGTGCCGGGCAAGGGGCTCACCCTGGTGCTCGACGGCGAGGAGAAGGGCACGATCCCCGGCAAGGTGTTCGCCCAGATGTATTTTCGATACAACCTGGGGGAAAAGGCGGATAAAAACCTGAGGGACGGCTACCTGGGAAAATCCCCTTGATGGCCCGGCCGTGAATCGTTCGTCTGTTCTCACGGTGAAGGCTGGCGATGGTCCCCGGAGGCCGGTACCGAGTTGCCAAACCGCCGAAACACCTCTATACTTCCCTTATCCCTTTGCTGAAACGATCACCCGACGCCTCATCCGACGCTTTCAACCGATCTGCTGCCATTGCTCAGCATCCAATGGACCCTTGTCATCGGGTCCGCCATCCCGCCCGGGAATCCTGCCGGGGATCGGTGGACATGCGCCGAACCACCGCCTCCTGGCTCGGATTCCTGCCCCGAGGCGTCGACAGGCGATGACAGGGGCATCGGTCGCGCGTTAGCCCAATCATACCAACCCCATACCGGATAGGGAGGAACCCATGAAAAATCTGGCCGTCAACTATGATACCCTGATCACCATTTCGAGGTCCCTGTCGAAATCGAGAGAACCGGAGGAGATTGTCCGCAAGACGGTGGAGAGTATCCACTCCGCCTTGAACCTCAAAGGATGTGCACTTTTTTTGATCAACCGGGAGACGAAGGAACTGGAAGTGGCGGCTTCCGCCGGATTGAGCCGGGAGTATCTGAACAAGGGGACCGTCAGTGCGCTGCGTTCCATAGCGGATTCCCTCAAGGAGGGGCCCGTTGCGGTCTATGACGTGGGGGACGACCCCAGGATTCAGTACCCTGAGGCCGCCAAGAAGGAAGGCATTGCTTCGATTCTGTCCATACCCATCATGATCGGAGACGATGCCATCGGTGCCGTCAGGGCGTATACTGCCGAGAAGTGGGAGTTCACCCTGGACGACGTGAATTTCGTTCAGGCGTTGGCCCAAATCGCCGGCATCATGATCGAAATGTCCCGGTTATACAAGGGCCAGAGCGACTATATCGACGCCATCTCCACCATGTGCGAGTCTCCGGCGTTGTGACCATCGCTCACGGCGTCCTTTCGAGGGTCTCCACCTCAGGGGCTGCGACACCTCAGGACGGGCGCGCCAACCGGTTTGACGGGGATGCAGACGGGACCGGCCCCCGGGATGCCATCAGAAACGCCGTGGACGGACCATCGTCCACGGCGTTTCTGATTCGGTCCCACAAGGAACGGGGGCTGGAGACGCCCCTATAGTCCCTGGCGGTCGGAGACCGGGTGGGTTTTCAGATACTCCAGCCGGTTCAAGCCGTTGACGTAGGCTTTGGCGCTGGCGGTGATAATGTCCGGATCGGCGCCTTTGCCTAATGCCAGAAGGCCGTTTTCCCGGAGGCGGACGGTGACCTCGCCCTGGGCATCGGTGCCGCCTGTCAGGGCGCTGATCGAAAAGCGCAATAGCTCCGCCTTGGTCCCGGTCAGCTCCACGATGGTGTTGTAAGCCGCATCGATGGGGCCGTTGCCGTAGGTGGCGCCCCGGTAGGACCGCCCGTTGATGGCCAACTCAACACTGGCCATGGGCATGACCGTGGTGCCGCTGGTGACATGAAGGTATTCCAGCTTGAAGACGTCGGCAGTCCGGAGAATGCCTTCGGCCACGAGGCTTTCCAGGTCTTCGTCCACCACGTTTTTCTTCTTGTCCGCCAGGCGTTTGAAGGCGGTGAAGACGAGGTTCAGCTCCTCATCGGAAAGCTCGTAGCCAAGCTCTCGGAGGCGCTCAATAAGGGCGTGGCGGCCGGAGTGCTTGCCCAAAACCAGCTGGGTCTTGGACAGTCCGATGGTCTCAGGCCTCATGATCTCGTAGGTCATGGGGTTTTTCAGCATGCCGTCTTGGTGGATGCCCGCTTCGTGGGCGAATGCGTTGGCGCCCACGATGGCCTTGTTGGGCTGAACGAGAATGCCGGTGATCATGGTGACCAACCGGCTCGAGGCGTAAATGTGCTCGGTGATGATGTCGGTGTTCAGCCCGATATTGTTCTTCCGGGTTCGCAGGGCCATCACCACTTCTTCCATGGAGGTATTTCCGGCCCTCTCCCCGATGCCGTTGATGGTCACCTCCGCCTGTCGGGCGCCGGCCTTCAGGGCCGCGACGGTATTGGCGGTGGCAAGCCCCAGGTCGTTGTGGCAGTGGACGCTCAGAACGGCTTTGTGGATGTTGGGGGTGTGTTCGCGGATGTATCGGACCGTATCACCGAATTCCTCCGGGATGGCGTAGCCCACCGTATCCGGCAGGTTTACGGTGGTGGCCCCGGCATCGATGGCCGCTTCGAAGATGCGGCAAAGGTAGTCCCGATCGCTTCGGGAGCCGTCTTCGGCGGAAAACTCCACGTTGTCGGTGAACTGCTTCGCGTAGCGTACGGCCTCGACGGCTGCCTCGACCACCTCGTCCCTGGTTTTTTTGAGTTTGTATTCCAAATGGATGTCGGAGGTGGCGATAAAGGTGTGGATCCTCGGGTTGGCGGCATGCCGGATGGCGGCCCAGGCCTTGTCGATGTCGTGGCGGGTGGCCCGGGCGAGGCCGCATACCTGACTTTTTTTTATTCTTCCGGCGATGGCCGAAACGGCCTCCTGGTCGCCCTCGGAAGCGGCGGGGAACCCGGCCTCGATGACATCCACACCCAGTTTTTCGAGTTGGACGGCCAGCCGCAGTTTTTCCCCTGTGTTCATGCTGGCCCCGGGGCTCTGTTCACCGTCCCTCAGGGTGGTGTCGAAGATGATAATGCGATTGTCGCTCATGGCTATCGGCTCCTGACCGTCGCCCGACGATGCCGACAGAGGACAGTCGGCCGTTCGTCGGCGACGGCTGATATGGCTTCATAGGGTTAATGGTTGCGGGGGGACCATGGCGGATGATCCTGTCGAATAGGAATCGGTTGTCATGGCCGAGATCCCTCCGAAGACATCGAACGCGGTATCGATTCGGTGCCCTGCCCCGCCCGGATCGGCAGCGGCCGTCGCCGGGGCTTGCATGAGCATGGGCCGCAGGGAACCGGTGCGATCACTCCCTGCGGCATTGGACCTTCCTGTGGCTGCCATGTGGTCATCTCCTGACGGTCTGCCATCCCCGGATCCTCTGGGGTCCCGGCAACCGGGACGAATCTAGATGGCTTGGCTGTTCAAAGCCGCATTGGAGGACTGTCTCTGCTGCTCCTTGGCCAGTTTGTACTGAAAGCTGTCGGTCAGTGCCTGCCAGCTGGCTTCGATGATATCCTCGGATACCCCGATGGTGTACCAGATCTCATCCTGGTCCCGCGAAGCGATAAGGACCCTCACCTTGGCAGCGGTGGCATCCCGGCCGTCGATGACCCGAACCTTGAAATCCACCAGGCGCATGGTCATCAGTTCCGGATAGAAACGGACCAGGGCCTTCCTAAGGGCGTTGTCGAGGGCGCTCACTGGCCCTTGGCCCTCGGCGGCGGTGATTTCCTGATTGTCCCCTACGGCGATTTTGATCGTCGCGTGTGCTGAGCAGGGGAGTTCCTCGTCCTTTTCGATTGAGACCCTGAAGGACTTCAGTTCGAAGCGGGGCACGTACTGCTGGGTGAATTTTTCCAGCAGGATCTTGAGTGAGCCGTCGGCCACGTCAAACTGGTAGCCCTTGTCTTCGAGTTCTTTGACCTTGTCAACGATGTCCCGGCTGTCGGTGCCGTCGGACGCCAAAGCGATGCCCATCTCCCGTGCCTTGATGACGACGTTGCTTCTGCCGGCAAGATCGGACATCAGGATTCGCCGGTCGTTGCCCACCAGTTTGGGATCGATGTGTTCGTATGCCTTCGGCTCCTTCATGATGGCATTGACGTGGATGCCGCCCTTGTGGGCAAAGGCGCTTTCTCCCACAAAGGGCCGGTTGTTGAAGGGCACCTGGTTGGCGGTTTCGCTCACGAACCGCGACAGGCTTTTCAGCCGGGACAGGTTGGCGTCCGACATGCAGTCCAGACCCATCTTAAGCTTTAATACAGGGATGACGGAGGTGATGTCGGCATTGCCGCATCTCTCGCCGTAGCCGTTGACGGTGCCTTGAACCATGGTGGCGCCTTCCTTCACGGCAATGATGGTATTGGCCACGGCCATGGCGGCGTCGTTGTGGGTATGAATGCCGACGGATGGTGGGGGGCTGCCGTCGGAGGGTCGGGGGAGGTCGGCCAGTAGATCGATCACGGTCCGGGTTCCGGATTGGATGTCGAAGGGAAGGGAGCCTCCGTTGGTGTCGCACAGAACGATCCAGTCCGCCCCTGCCAGGGCCGCGGCCTCGATGGTTTTAAGGGCGTATTCGCGGTTGGCCTTGAGACCGTCGAAGAAATGCTCGGCATCATAGACGACTTCACGGCCATGCCTCTTCAGGTACGATACGGAGTCCCGGATCATGGCAATGTTTTCTTCCAGGGTATTTTCCATGATGATTTCGACGTGCAGGCTCCAGCTCTTGCCGAAGATGGCGATCACCGGCGCTCGGCTGTCGATTAGGGCGTTGATATTGGCATCCTCCCCGGGGGTGATGCCGGGTTTCCGGGTGGCCCCGAAGGCCGTCAGCCGCGCATTGTCGAAGGTGACCTTTCGGGCCATTTCGAAAAACTTCATATCTTTCGGATTGGACCCGGGCCAGCCGCCTTCAATGTAGTGAAACCCGCTGCTGTCGAGTTTCCTGGCGACGAAGAGTTTCTCTTCGGCGCTGAAGGTGATGCTCTCACCCTGGGAGCCGTCCCTCAGTGTCGTGTCGTACAGATAGATCGGTGTCATTGGATTTCCTTGGGGGGCATTCCCCCCCTGGGATGTCGTCGAAGACCGGGAAGGCGCCCTGGCCGGTTCTCGGTCGTTCGGGGTATCGTCTACCCTCGGTTTTCAGGGCGCAGGGAGCGGACGGCCGCACCGGCTCTCCACATTTCGGAGTTGCCGATTTCGTCCAGTTCTTTCTGGAGTTTCTCCCGATAGTCCGGCGTGCTGCACGATTCCATGACCCGCCGTGTCTCGCTGCCGGATACGACGCTGTCGTAGAGATCTGCGAAAACCGGTTCCACGGCCTTCCGGAATTTAGGGGCCCAGTCCAGGGCGCCCCGCTGAGCCGTTGTGCTGCAGTTGCCGAACATCCAGTCCATGCCGTTTTGGGCCACCAGGCGAATAAGGCTCTGGGTCAGCTCTTCCACCGTTTCGTTGAAGGATTCGCTGGGGCTGTGGCCCTTGCTCCTCAAGAGGTTGTACTGGGCCTCCATCACCCCCGCCAGCGCCCCCATCAGAATTCCCCGTTCGCCGGTGAGGTCGCTGAACACCTCGTTCTGGAACGTGGTGGGAAAGAGGTAACCCGACCCGATGGCGATGCCGACGGCCAGAGTGCGCTCTCTGGCATTGCCGGTGAAATCCTGGAATATGGCAAAACTGGAGTTGATTCCGCTGCCGTCGAGGAAGTTGGTCCGAACGGTGGTACCGGAGCCCTTGGGGGCCACCAGAATGACGTCGACGTTGTTTTGGGGGACTACCCCGGTCTGATCCTTGTAGACGATGGAAAACCCGTGGGAAAAATAGAGCGCGTCGCCTTCGTTGAGGCAGGCCTTGATGGTCGGCCACAGTGCCGACTGGCCGGCGTCGGATAAAAGATACTGGATGATGGTGGCTCTCTTGGCCGCTTCTTCGATGGGGAAGAGGGTATCACCGGGAACCCAGCCGTCGGCCACGGCCCGATCCCAAGACGCGCCGCCCTCCCGCTGCCCGACGATCACCTGGACGCCGTTGTCACGCATGTTGAGGGCTTGTCCCGGCCCCTGAACCCCGTATCCCAGTACCGCAATGGTTTCATCTTTCAGGACGTTTCGAGCGCGGTCCAGGGAGAATTCCTCCGAGGTGATGACCTCCTCGATTGCGCCTCCAAAATCAATTTGTGCCATGTGTTGTCTCCTTCTGATGGATTCCCAATTTCTATGGGTTTATGTTGTCAGGGTGTCGGCTCGATCCGTCGACAAAGGCTGATGCCGCTGCCCTGGGGCGGCAGACTATTTGGGTTCTCGAAGAAGGGCGATGGTGCCGGTCCGCGCGATCTTCTTGATGCCTATGGGACGCATCAGATTGAGCAGCGCCTTGAGCTTGTCTTCGGTACCGGTGACCTCGATAATATAATGCTCCAATCCCACATCCACCACCTTGCATCTGAATATGTCCACAATCCGGAGCACTTCCGCCCGGTGTTCCGGGGAGGCTTTGACACAGATCAGCGCCATTTCCCGCTGGACGGAATCCACCACACTGAGATCGCGTACCTTGATCACATTGATGAGCTTGTTGAGCTGCTTTTCGATCTGCTCCACAATGGGCGGGTTGGCCTTGGTGACGATGGTGATTCGCGATACCCCGGTGGTCACGGTTTCCGCTACGCAGAGGCTTTCGATATTGAAACCGCGTCCACTAAACAGTCCCACAACCCGGGACAAAACGCCGGGCTCGTTGTCCACCAGCATCGTGATGACGTGTTTTTCTTGCTTCATACGATCCTCGTCCATGCGCGTTGATTCCGTTGAACCGATGGGTGCGGTATGGTTCCGTCTACACCAGCAGCATGTCGGTAACGCTGGCCCCGGCGGGGACCATGGGATAGACGCTTTCTTCTTTGTCGACCGCAAAATCCATGATGACAGGTCCCGGGGTCGACAGTCCCTCCTTCAGGACCGACGCCACCTCGTCGGGTCGGTTGGCCCTGAAGCCTGTGGCGCCGAAGGCGTCGGCCAGCTTCACGAAATCGGGCTGGTGATCCATCATGGTGCAGGCGTACCGCTTTTCATAAAACAACTCCTGCCACTGTCGAACCATGCCCAGGTAGCCGTTGTTGAGAATCACCACCTTCACGGGCAGACAGTACTGGACGGCGGTGGCCATCTCCTGAATGTTCATCTGGATGCTGCCGTCGCCGGCGATGTCCACCACCAGCCGGTCGGGGAAAGCCATCTGGGCCCCGATGGCGGCAGGCAGGCCGAAGCCCATGGTGCCCAGACCCCCTGAGGTGATGAACTGCCCCGGTTCGTCGAAGTGATAGAACTGGGCCGCCCACATCTGATTCTGGCCCACCTCGGTGGTGATGATGGCCTTGCCGTCGGTGATGTCATAGAGTCGATCGATGACGTACTGGGGCTTGATGGTGGCGGTGTCCTGGTTGTAGGCCAGGGCGTGCTCGGCCTTCCACGTTTCGACCTGCTTCAGCCAGGGCTGACGGCGGGTCACGATCGGTTTCAGATCGATGTCGTCGAGCATCTCGTTGAGTATCTTGAGGCTCAGTCGGCAGTCGCCCACAACGGGGATGGACACCGGCACGTTCTTTCGAATCGACGTCGGATCGATGTCGATGTGGACGATTTTGGCATTGGTGGCGAAGGTGTCTGTTTTTCCGGTCACCCGGTCGTCGAAACGAACCCCGACGGCGATCATCAGATCGCAGGCGCCGGTGCTCATGTTGGAACGGTACGTGCCATGCATCCCGATCATGCCCAGCCACAGGGGATCGGAACCGGGAAAGGCCCCGAGTCCCATGAGGGTCGTGGTGACGGGCATTTGGGTCTTCCTGGCCAGGGCGGTCAGCTCCTCGCTGGCCCGGGACAGGATGATGCCACCCCCAGCGAAAATCATGGGGCGTTCGGCCTCCTGAATAAGATCGACGACTTTCCGCAGCTGCTTTTTATTGGGCTGATAGGTGGGCTGGTAGGACTTCATATGGATTTTCCCGGGGTCCCGGTAGTCCATGACCGCATTTTGAATATCTTTGGGGAAGTCGATCAGAACGGGTCCGGGGCGGCCCGATTTGGCGATGTGAAACGCTTCCCGGATAATTCTCGGCAGGTCCTCCACCGAACCGACCAAATAGTTGTGTTTGGTGCAGGGGCGGGTGATGCCGACGATATCGACCTCCTGAAAGGCATCATTGCCGATCAGGTGGGTGGGAACCTGACCGGTAATCACCACCATGGGGACCGAGTCCATAAAAGCGGTGGCGATGCCGGTTACCGTATTGGTGGCTCCCGGTCCGGAGGTCACCAGGCAGACCCCAGGTCGGCCGCTGGACCGGGCGTATCCGTCTGCCATGTGGACCGCTCCTTGTTCATGGCGCACCAGGATGTGCCGGATGTCGGACGAGTGAATGGCATCGTAGATATCGATGACGGCACCACCGGGGAAGCCGAAAATGGTGTCGACCCCTTCGGCCTTGAGTTGTTCGATGAGAATCTGTGCTCCGGTCATTTCCATGACAATACCCTTCCTTTGAAGCGGGTTTCCCCTCTAACCCGGCGCTGTCAGGTGGTTACCGCTCCCTCTGCGGCCGATGAGACCATCCTGGCGTAACGGGCCATGTAACCGGTCTTGATCCTGGGTTCCGGTGGCTGCCAGGCTGCGAGACGCTGGTCGATTTCCTCTGTGGAGACCTTCAGTTCGATGGATTTGGCCGGGATGTCGACGGCGATTCGGTCCCCTTCCTGAACGGCGGCGATAGGCCCACCTTGGGCAGCTTCCGGCGAGATGTGTCCGACGCAGGCACCACGGGTGCCGCCGGAGAAGCGGCCGTCCGTCAGGAGGGCCACGTGGGCGTCCAAGCCCATGCCGGCAATGGCCGATGTGGGGGTAAGCATTTCCCGCATACCAGGCCCTCCCATGGGGCCTTCGTAGCGGATCACCACCACATCGCCCTTCCGGATGTCTCCGGCCATGATCGCCTGGGTGGCATCTTCTTCAGAATCAAACACCCGGGCGGGGCCGTCGTGACGGAGCATTCCCTCTCGCACTGCCGATTGTTTGACGACACCCCCCTGGGGAGCCAGGTTGCCGAAAAGGACCGCCAGCCCTCCCTCGGACCGATGCGGGTTGGTAACTGGCCGAATGACTTCCGGATTGTGATTGGCGGCCGAGGCAATGGTGTCGGCAACGCTTTTTCCGGTAACGGTGATACAATCGGTGTGGATGAGGCCGTGGGCGGCCAGTTCCTTCAGCACGGCACTGATTCCCCCGGCACGGTTCAAGTCCTCCATGTGCCACCGGCCCCCTGGGCTTAGGGAGCACAAGTGGGGGGTATTGCGGCTGATGTCGTTGATGAGGCTCAGATCGATGGACAGACCGGCCTCACGGGCGATGGCCGGCAGATGAAGAACGGTATTGGTGGAGCATCCCAGGGCCATATCCACGGTGAGTGCGTTTCGGAAGGCCCTGTCGGTCATGATTTTTCGGGGAGTGATCCCCTGGTCGAGGTTGGCCATTACCCGGATGCCGGCCTGCTTTGCGAGACGTATCCGGGCGGAGTAGACCGCTGGAATGGTGCCGTTTCCCGGCAACCCCATGCCGATGGCTTCGGTAAGGCAGTTCATGGAGTTGGCGGTAAACATGCCGGCACAGGATCCGCAGGTGGGGCAGGCCGCCTCCTCGATCTCGGCCAGCTCGGCTTCGGTCATCTTCCCGGTTTTGACCTTGCCCACCGCCTCGAACACGGAAATGAGATCGATTTTCTCCCCGCAGGCGGATCCCGGCTGCTCCCCCGCCAGCATCGGCCCTCCACTGACGACAACGGTGGGAAGATCCAGCCTGGCGGCCGCCATCAGCATCCCCGGGACGATCTTGTCGCAGTTGGTGATCATCACCAGGGCGTCGAAGGCGTGAGCGGTGGCCATGACTTCGATGGTGTCGGCGATGAGCTCCCGGCTGCCCAGAGAGTAGCTCATCCCGATATGGTTCATGGCGATGCCGTCGCAAACCCCGATCGTGCCGAATTCGACGGGAGTGCCACCGGCCATGGTGATACCCGTCTTGACGGCGTTGGCGATGCCGTCGAGGTGGGCGTGCCCGGGAATGATGGCGTTGGCGGCGTTGGCGACCCCCACCAGCGGGCGCCGGATTTCCTCGTCCGTGTAGCCGATGGCTTTGAATAAAGAGCGGTGGGGGGCCCGTTCAACCCCTTTTTTGGCAATATCGCTTTTCATGGATGGCGGCCTCCTCTCGTTCGTGAAAAAAAAATCCGTTATCAGCTGGGGGCTGATAACGGATTTGCCGGCTGCAGATTGGTGTCGACGTCAGGCCATTATCACCCCGTTGCCTCGTGGTAGACCGAGAAGGACGACCACGAGGTTAAGAATCCGGCCTGTAATGATGATGCGAAAACCGTTTGCAGACATAATCGTTTTTCTCTCAATACGTTTCCGGTCCTGATAACAGCCGGTTGCGTGAAAGTCAATACCAAAATCAGAGGCGTTCGGGCCTAGAATCGTGCCCCAGGCGTGGCTTCAGGCCTCCGGCACAGTCCCGTTGCCGTTTTCGTAAGCCTCCGCCGAGACACGGAAACCGCAGTCCTTGGAATGACAGGAGAGGACGGTCCCATCCCGCTTGGTGGTTTTCTCCAATAGGAAATCCGCGCCGCATACCGGGCAGGACTGGGCCACGGGTTTGTCCCAGGTGGCAAAAGAGCAGTCGGGGAAACGGTTGCATCCGTAGAACGTCTTCCCGCGCTTGGATCGCCGCTCCACCAACTCCCCCGTGCAGTCCTTCTCAGGGCAGCTCACTCCCGTGGTGGTGCCGCCCGAGGACAGGGATCGGGTGTGCTTGCAGTCCGGATACCCGCTGCAGGCCAGAAACTCTCCATACCGGCCGCGCTTGAGGAGCATCGGTCGACCGCATTTATCACACTGCTGGTCTACAGCCTCCACACCGGTGGGTTCGAGAATCCGGATATTCCCCTTTTCATCCCGCACGTAATCGTTGGAATAGGTGCATTCCGGGTAGCCGCTGCAGGCGATGAAGGGACCGTTTTTACCGACCTTTACATGGAGTTCAAGATTGCAGGTGGGGCATTTCAACCCCGTCTGCCGGCCGACCCCTTTGACATTGAGCATGCCGGTTTCGGCCTTGTCGAGGGTTTCCCTAAAGGGAGCGTAGAAGTCCTCTAGAATTTTCAAGGAGTCTACATCGGACTGCTCGATACGGTCCAGATGGGTTTCCATTCTGGCGGTAAATTCCACATCGAAGACATCCGGAAAGTTGTCGACGATGAGGTCGTTGACGATAAACCCCAGCTCGCTGGGACGGAAGTATCCCTTGACCATGTCCACATAGCCTTTGTCGCGGATCGTCGACAGGATGGACGCATAGGTGCTGGGGCGGCCGATTCCGTTTTCTTCGAGCTCCTTGACCAGAGAGGCCTCCGAAAACCGCGGGGGAGGGGCGGTGAAATGCTGCTTTGGGTCGAGGCGGTCTAGCCGGAGGACGGCCCCCTTGGCCAGATCGGGCAATTCGGTTTTCTTCTTTTCCCGTTTGGCGTCCAGTTCCTCGTCGACGGTTTGATACAGGGCCATGAAGCCGGGGAATTTTATCGAAGAGCCGGTGGCCGTGAACAGATAGGCTCCCGATGCGACGGAAAGGGTCAGTTGGTCGATCAGGGCCTGGGCCATCTGGGAGGCGACAAAACGATCCCAGATCAGCTTGTAGAGCTTCAACTGCTCGGGAGTCAGGTGGCTGGCCACCGATTCGGGAGTGTTTTCCACCGAGGTTGGCCGGATGGCCTCATGGGCATCCTGGGCCTTGTTTTTGTTTTTGAAAAAGCGGGGTTTTTCCAGAGCGTAGTCTGCCCCGAAACGGGATCGGACATGGGCCAATGCGTCTTCGGCGGCCTCCGCCGCAATGCGGGTAGAGTCGGTGCGCATGTAAGTGATCAGGCCGACCGGCTCTCCAGGGCCGAGATCTACTCCCTCGTAGAGCTGTTGGGCTACGGTCATGGCCTTCCGGGCCGAAAACCGCAGCTTCCGGATGGCTTCCTGCTGGAGTTTGCTGGTGGTGAATGGGGGCTGGGGGTTGCGCCGGGTGGTTTTCTTGGTCACGGCCTGGACGGTGAAGGGCGCGTCCTTGACCTTATCGATGATGCTCTTGACCGCCTCTTCGTTGGGAATGGTGATTTTCTTACCGTCTTTTCGGACCAGTTTGGCCTCGAAAGGCGGTGGTGTGTCGCCTTCAACCGTGGCGGTGAGACTCCAGTATTCCTCAGGGTCGAAGGCCTGGATTGCCCGCTCCCGCTCGCAGATGATCCGGACGGCCACCGACTGGACCCGCCCGGCGGACAATCCGCTTTTGACCTTCTTCCACAACAGGGGGGAAATCTGATAGCCCACCAGCCGGTCGAGGATCCGCCGGGTCTGCTGGGCTTCGTATTTGGCGCGGTTGAGATCTTCCGGGTTGGCGATGGACTGCAGAATGGCGTTTTGGGTTAGCTCATGGAAGAGCACCCGGTGGAACTGCCGGTCCTTCTTTTTTAGAACTTCTGCGGTGTGCCAGGCGATGGCCTCGCCCTCCCGATCCGGGTCCGGTGCCAGGTAGATGTCTTTGGCATCGCCAGCGGCGGATTTGAGGTTTTTGATGACCTTCTGCTTGCCGGGGATGGTCATGTACTTGGGCTTGAAGCCGTTGTCGATGTCAATGCCCATTTCCTTGCCGGGGAGATCTCGGATGTGGCCAACGGTGGCGGCCACGTCGTAGTCGTTTCCAAGATACTTCTTGATGGTTCTGACTTTTGTGGGGGATTCGACGATGACAAGGGGTTTTGACACGATACGTCCTCGCTAATAACGGCATCGACTGGGTCGATGTCATCGGTTGCTTATCGAATAGTGATTGCCGGCCGACTGATGGACGGCGCCTTTGAGCTCGAGATTCAGCAGCAGCCCGGACAGATAGCCGGCGGGCATGGACAGCTTGCGCGCCAGTTCGTCGAACTGCATTTCACAGGGGCCCAGGGCTTCCAATATCCGGGCCTCTTCAGGTGTCATGGAGAGGGTGGCCATTTCCGGCGGATCCTCCCGATGGTGGCTAGGCGCTGTTTCTTTCAGCATCGGCAGCTCCTCTATGATGTCCGACACCGATTCCACCAGGCGCGCGCCCTGTTTGATCAGAGCGTGGGTGCCGGTGCTCTTGAAAGAATGAATGCTCCCTGGAACCGCAAAGACCTCTCGCCCTTGGTCCAGGGCCATCTTAGCGGTGATCAGGGATCCGCTCCGCCGGGTCGCTTCGACCACCACGACCCCCATGCCAAGGCCGCTGATGATGCGATTGCGCCGGGGAAAATGATGTGGATCAGGCCCGGCCCCCATGGGAAACTCGGATATCACCGCGCCGGCACCGGCAATGCGTCGATAAAGCCCCTTATTTTCCGGCGGGTAGACGGTATCCAACCCGCAGCCGGTCACCGCGATCGTTCGCCCGCCCCCGTCGATAGCCCCCTCGTGGGCGGCGGTGTCAATCCCCCTGGCCATACCGCTGACGACGGTGATGCCTTCCTGGGCCATTTGGCGACTGAGGCGGCGGGTTGTGTCGATGCCGTAGGCGGTGGCATTCCTGGAGCCGACGACCGCCACCGCCGGCTCTCGAGCCTTGAGATGGCCGAGGACATAGAGGATTGGCGGTGGATCGGCAATTTCCGTCAGCAAACTCGGGTAGTCGGCATCGGTCAGGGTCAGTATAAGGCCGCCCACCGACGATACCCCTTCCAGCTCCGATCGGAAATCCTCCGGCATCTTCTGGCGGAAAATCGCTTCGACCAGTTTCGGCGACATCCCCTGAATTTGCAGCAGTACATCCCTCGGTGCGGAAAACACCCCTTCCGGAGCGCCGACAGCCTTTATCAGGCGCCTGAACAGCAAATCACCGATGCCCGGTACCGCCTTCAGACGAAACCACGGCGCTAATCGATCAACATCCAAAGGGATCGTCCCTCCTTGCGGACGGACAAATGGTGGCGAATGATTTTCAGGTTGTCAAGGCAGCAGGCGTCAGAACGCCAAACCGGCATCCCGTTGCCCGCAATGGCTGGATGCGGTCGTACCGAGAGTCTGGCTATCGGCGTTTGCGGCCCTGCCAGGCCAGGAGAATCGGGCTTGCCACATACACCGATGAGTAGGTTCCCACGGCCACGCCGACGATCAGAGCAAAGGCGAAGTCGTGAATGATACCGCCGCCCAGAACAAACAGAGCGACGATCACGATCAGGGTCGTCAGAGACGTCAGAATGGTCCTGCTCAGGGTCTGGTTGACGCTTTGATTGATGACGGCACCCATTCCCTGTTTATTATATTTTTTGAGGTTTTCCCGAATCCGGTCGAATACGATGATGGTATCATTCAGTGAGTAGCCGATGATCGTGAGCAATGCGGCGATGATAGGCAGGGTGAATTCCTTGTTGAAGATAGAGAATATCCCCACCGTGATGGTGACGTCATGGATCAACGCGACGATGGCTCCCATGGCATATTTGAGTTCCAGAAACCAGAACAGGGCCAGGGAGACCAATAGGGCCGTGCCGATGAGAAAGGGTATGCTGACGTCAAAGAGCCTAAAAAAATAGATGGCGGCGATCAGGGCCACGGCAACCACCCCGCTCAGCAGCCATTTAAGCTCAAAGCGGCCGGAGATGTAGATCATGATGAACAGCAGGGCATAGAACATGGCAAAGAGGGCCTTTTCCCGAAGGTCCTTTCCGACCTGGGGCCCCACCATTTCGACCCTCCGAATTTCCGGCGCCTGTCCGACGGCGTCTTCCATGGCTTTTTTGAGGCGGTCCGCAAAACCGGGTTCGGTAATGCCGGACATGTCGGTTCGGATCAGGTACTCATGGGCATTGTCCTCACCGAAGCTCTGTACGGCATAGCTCTCGAGGCCCACCATGGACAGACCGTCTTTTATTTTCGGAATATCGGCAGCCGCTCCAAATTGGATTTGAATCAGAGTGCCTCCGGAAAAGTCGATGCCGTAGCGCGGTCCCCCGTGAAGGATCAAGGAGGCGAGGGAGATGAGAATCATCACCGCGGATACCGTGAAGGCGATTTTCCGCTTGCCGATAAAGTCGAGGTTGATGTCCGGTTTGATGAACTGCATTGGCAGAGTCCTCTTGATACCTTCCCGGGCAGCGCCGCCAGGGCGGCCTCCCACTTGGGACACCACGCGATGGGTGCCTCTAAATACTCAGGGTTTTCACCTTTCGATTCATCAGCAGATAGTCGAATATGGTGCGAGAGAAAATGAGCGCCGTAAACATGCTGGCAATGACCCCAAGGCTGAGGGTCACGGCAAACCCCTTGATCGGCCCGGTACCGAACTGAAACAGAACCAGTGCGGCGATGAGGGTGGTGACATTGGCGTCCAGAATGGTCAAGGTCGCCCGAGCATAGCCGGCATCCACTGCGGCCCTGGGTGGTTTGCCCAAAGCCAATTCCTCTCGGATTCGCTCGAAGATGATCACGTTGGCGTCCACCGCCATACCGATGGTGAGAATGATGCCGGCAATACCGGGAAGGGTCAGGGTTGCCTGAAAAGCCGCCAGACCGGCCCCCATCAGCAGGATATTCAGGATGAGGGCAATATCGGCGATGAGCCCCGAGAACCGGTAGTACACCAGCATAAAGAGGATGACCAGCACGCCGCCGACCATCATGCTGACGATGCCTTTGTTGATCGAGTCCGACCCCAGCGAGGGACCGACGGTTCTTTCCTCAAGAATGTTGACCGGCGCCGGCAGCGCGCCGGCCCGCAGCACGATGGCAAGATCCCGGGCCTCCTCGGTGGTGAAGTTGCCGGTGATCCTGGCCTGCCCCCCTCCGATTCGCTCCTGGATGACCGGGGCTGAATACACCTTGTTGTCGAGGACGATGGCCAGGCGCTTCCTGACGTTTTCGCCGGTGACGCGCTCGAAGATCTGGGCGCCCTTCCGGTCGAAATCGATCGACACGTAGGCGCCGTCACGGGTGTCGAAGCTCACCCGGGCATCGGTCAGGTAGGCGCCGGTGAGAAGGGCCCGTTTTTTGATCAGATAGGGGGTCTTGACGGTTCTGCGGGTGGCGGGGTCCTCGTTGACTTCAAAAAGCAGTTCGCTGCCTGGAGGGGCGCCCTGTTTTTCAGCCGCGCCCGGATCCATCCGCTCATCCACCAGCTTGAACTCCAGGAGCGCCGTTTTCCCGATCAGCTCTTTGGCCCGCTCGGTGTCCTTGACCCCGGGCAGTTGGATGAGAATGCGTTTTTCGCCCTGGCGTCGAATATCGGGCTCGCTGACCCCGAACTGGTCGATCCGGTTTCGGATGGTTTCAAGGGCTTGGGCCGTTGCCATCTGCTTAACATGAACGGCCTCTTCATCCGGCATATCCAGAACTAGGGAAAGCGAGTCGCCTTCCTGCCGACGGTCCTGGACCCGCAGATTCGGGAACTCATCGTCCAGTATCTTGTCGAAGCCGGCGATGGTGTCGGCTCCGGTGGCCGTCACTTGGATGCGGTCGTCGTCCTGATGGGCAACGGTGACCTTGCGCAACCGGTTGGTTCTCAGCTGGTCTTGGATCTCTTCGGCGATGCGGCCGACGGTGCTGCTGACTGCCTTGTCGGCATCCACTTCCAGCACCAGATGCATGCCTCCTTGCAGGTCCAGACCCAAGTTGATTTTTTTGTGGGGCCAGATTCCGGGATGGAGTGACGGCAGGAGGTAGACAACGGCCGTCAACAACACTGCAGCGACCAGAACCGGCTTCCAGGAAATGAACTTCAATGATGGAATCCTTTCCGTTTCAACATGACAATGCCCGGACCCGTGGGACAGCCCGGGGTGTTAAGATTGGCTGTTTTCTTCTTTGTCGTCACTTTTGCTTTTTTTCTCCTGGGGGGCGGCAGGCGCCGATTGGGCGAGGGCAGCCACATTGGAGCGGACGATTTTGATTCGAACCCTGTCGGCGATTTCGAGCTGGAGGGCGTTGTCTTCGATACCGGTAATTCGGCCGTAGATTCCTCCGGAGGTGATGATGCGATCACCCTTCTTAAGGGTGTTGATCATCTCTTTGTGCTCTTTGTTTCGCTTCTGCTGGGGACGGATCAGTAAAAAATAAAAGATCACGAACATGAGGATAATGGGGACCAGTCCCCCGAAGCCTCCAGCCCCCTGACCGGCGGGCCCTCCAGCCTGTCCCATGGCATATGCTATACCCGTCAAAACGAACCTCCTCATTTGGTGCGCACCGTGCCGTTGGACGATGCCGCACGTGGTGGTGTTGGACTTCCGTGGCCTTGGCGGTGGCCGAAACTCCCGCCCGTGGTCCGGGCATAAGTCGGCCGCTGGTATACTGTAAATGGTTCGACAGGTCAAACGATTCTTTGCCGTGGAAGGTCGCCGGGAAGGCGTCGAAGCGGCGCGGACGGCTCAATCGGAGGTGATTATTCCGGCGGTATCCAGAGGGTGTCGCCGTCGAACCGGATCCGGTCTATTTTGTTGGCATCGATCTGGTCGAGGAGATGGAAAATCGTATCCATCTTGTAAACGATGATTTTGGAGTATGGCTCGATGATATTCAGATCGTCGTCGAGACTCTGGTCCTTGATGTTATAGATGTAGACCAGGTTTTCCGAAAATTTGAGAAGTTTGCCGATACCGGAACTGTATCCTTTTGAATTGGGCTCATCGGCGAGGGGTGAAAGGTCGATCTGTTTTTTCCGGAGGTGATCTTGTAGAAAATGGAAATGAATGTTCCAGATATTGTCCCCGGGTTGGACGACATAAAGTCCGAACATTTCGAGGGCGGCGCCGACGGGTTGTCCACCGGGGCCGATGGTTTCTTCAGTGAGTTCACCGGTTTTCTGTCGGATGAGTTCCTGGATATCCTTCATCGAAATGCGGTTGCCCTGGATGGTGACCGTTTCGTCGGATTGGGCAAGCATGTCGATACCGTCCCCCACCTGGTATTGTTCTTTGCGGTCCGCCATGAGGGATGTCAAGGACTCGTCCTTGTTGAGTTGATCGAAGGGGAGTTCGGCTCCCGGCGCGGTTTCTCCTTGGGGCGGAGCATCGGAAACGGATGGGGGGGAGGGGGGGGTGCCGAGGGTACCCGGCCAGAATCGGATGATGGCCAGCGCGGCGACGATGATGAGAGCAATGACGACCAATAGGAGCAAAGATCGGGAATTCCGCGGGGGGGGGGGGTCACGTCCGCCATTGTTGTTACCTCCTGCAAACCCTTCCGGGCGGAAAACAGGGATAAGCCCGGTTGTGTGTCGACAGCGCGTCGCTCATTGACCGATCATTGGTCGCCCCGTCGACCTCTGCACGGCATCGATCGTTGTCAGCAGCATTGGCCGCTGCAGCGTCGCCGACGCGGGACAGAACATCGATCGCCCTACTCGCAGGTGATCGTACTATCCCCCGGAACCATGGAGGGGTCAGCGTTGATGAGGATTTTTACCTGGTGCTGCTCCTCCAGATCCAAAAGCTCTTTTCGTTTTCGGTTGAGAAGGTAATCGGCCACCTCAACGGGCACCGTCCCTGTGACGGTCAGAGAGCCTTCTTTGAAAAATTCCATACCGAGTTTTCTAAGGAACCGGATGCCCAGCGTCTCTGTGGACGGCACCTGACCTTTTCCCCGACAGTGGGGGCAGGTCTGGAAACTGCCGAAATCGATGGAGGGGCGGATCCGCTGTCGGGACATTTCCATCAATCCGAATCGGGAAATGCGGCCAACCTTTGTTCTCGCCTTGTCCAGTTTGAGGTGAGCCTTGATGACCCGTTCCACCTCGGATCGGTTTTTGGCCTCCCTCATATCGATGAAGTCGAGGACGATCAGGCCACCCAGGTCCCTGAGCCTGAGCTGCCGGGCGATTTCCTCCGCGGCCTCGAGATTGGTTTGAAGAGCGGTTTCCTCGATGTTTCGGCGCTGAGTGGCTTTCCCTGAGTTGACATCGATGGCGACCAGGGCTTCGGTTTGGGCGATGACGATCGAACCGCCGGATTTGAGGGGCACCCTGGGGTCGAATACGGAGGCAATCTGATTCTCCAGCTGATACTTGGAGAAGATCGGTTTGTTCCCATTATATTGCCTGACGATCTTGGCCTGCTTGGGAGCGATGATATTCATAAAATTTTTGACTTCCATGAATACCGAAGGGTCGTCGATGAGCACCTCGGAGATATCGTCGGTGAAATAATCCCGGATGGAACGCAGTACTAAATTTCGCTCCTTGTACATGAGTTCGGGAGCCTTCACCTTCATGACATTCCCTTTCATGGTTCGCCACAGGCGCATCAGATAGGTCTGGTCCTTGTTGATGAGCGTTTTGGTGCACTCGGCCCCGGCCGTTCGGATAATGATACCGAATCCCTCGGTGATCTTGACCGTGGACAGAATGTCCTTCAACCGTTTTCGTTCCTCCTCACTGTCGATTTTTCGTGAAATACCCCGGGTATCGTTTCCGGGCATCAATACGACATAGCGGCCGGCGAGAGAAAGGAATGTGGTGAGCATGGCGCCTTTGTTCATGATGGGCTCCTTGGTCACCTGAACCAACAGTTCCTGACCTCGGCGGACCAGGCTCTGGATCGATCGATCGCCGTTTGCGCTGTCGTGGAAATAGTCGCTGTGGATTTCCTGAATTTGGAGAAAGCCGTTTTTCTCGGCGCCATAATCCACAAAAACGGCCTGCAGGCTGGGTTCGATGCGGGTGATGATGCCTTTGTAGATGTTTCCCTGGGTGATTTCGTGTCCAGCACTTTCCGTGTGGAATTCTTCGAGCTTGTTGTCTTTGATTTTAGCGATACGGCACTCTTCGGAGTCCATCGCGTTGATGATGATCTTACTGCTCATTGAGGTTGTTTCCCCGTTTGATAGAGTGTTGCCGACAATAGGTATCCGGAATAGTGACGGCGTTCGACCCGGAGGTGTCATGATCCGCCCCCAGGGCCGACGAGGCTCTCTACTGGTCCGAACATCTGGGCGATCTGCATCAATAGCTATCTGATATCTTAATGGCTTTGGGAAGTTGAAGTCAAATGATTTCTCCCTTGCCGCTGGAGGTGCGAGGTGGGCCGCAGCCTTGATATTTGCCCTATAGTATGGCATGAGGAAGCCTGCCAAACACCCCGGTGGGGAGGTTCCCAACCCGCCGTATCGACAAGACGTTTCGAGCCCGCTTCGGGCCCCCTCAAGGGAAGGGAGTTTCATCGATGGAGCCCAAATACAACGCTGATGCCATTGAAGGAAAGTGGCAGCGTATATGGGAGACCTCCGGCTTGTTCACAGTCGAGGAGGACGCCCGGCGGAAGAAATATTATCTGCTCGAAATGTTTCCCTATCCTTCCGGAAAAATCCACATGGGCCACGTCCGAAATTACACCATTGGTGATGTGGTGGCCCGCTACAAACGGATGCAGGGCTTCAACGTGCTGCACCCCATGGGATGGGATGCTTTCGGTATGCCGGCGGAGAATGCCGCCATCGCCAATAACAGCCATCCGGCAACCTGGACCTATGACAATATTTCGGCCATGCGGGAGCAGTTGAAACGCCTCGGGTTTTCCTACGACTGGGGCCGGGAAATTGCCACCTGTCGGCCTGAATACTACCGGTGGGAGCAGTGGCTTTTCCTGAAAATGTATGAAAAGGGGATGGCGTATCGAAAGGAAGCGTTCGTCAACTGGTGCAACACCTGCCAGACCGTGCTGGCCAACGAACAGGTGGAAAGCGGTCTGTGCTGGCGTTGCGGAATGAGCGTCCGGCAACAAAAGCTGTCCCAGTGGTTTTTTCGCATCACCGATTACGCCGAAGATCTTCTCATGTATTGCGATCGACTGCCGGGTTGGCCGGAGAAGGTGTTGACCATGCAGAAGAACTGGATCGGGAAGAGTTTCGGTGCCGAGATTCATTTTCCGGTGGAGGGCTCGGATGAGGTGATATCCGTCTTTACCACCCGCCATGACACCGTCTTCGGAGCCACCTTCATGTGCCTGGCACCCGAGCACCCACTGGTGAGCAAACTGTGTGAGGGAAAGCCGGAGGAAAAAGCGGTTCAAGACTTTGTCGACCGGATTGCCTTGCAGGACCGGTCGATTCGAGGCATTGAGGCCTACGAGAAGGAGGGGGTATTCACCGGCAGCTACTGCCTCAATCCCATGACCGGCCGACGGATGCCCGTCTATTCAGCTAATTTTGCCCTCATGGAGTACGGAACCGGGGCGGTGATGTCCGTGCCGGCCCATGACCAGCGCGATCTCGATTTCGCCCGCAAATACGATTTGCCGATCGTTGTGGTGATCCAGCCACAGGACGAGACCCTGGACCCGGAGTCCATGACGGCGGCCTACAGCGGGGACGGACTGATGGCGAACTCCGTGGAATTTGACGGCATGGGCAACCGTGACGCCATGGAGCAAATCGCTAACACCCTGGAGGCCAGAGGCATCGGCAAACGGACGATAAGCTTTCGGCTCAGGGATTGGGGCATATCCCGCCAACGCTATTGGGGGGCGCCGATACCGATCATTCACTGCCCTCGCTGCGGGATCGTTCCGGTCGACGAATCGGATCTGCCGATCGTCCTGCCTGAGGATGCCGATTTGCTGGAGGGAGGGAAATCGCCGTTGCCGAGCCTGGCGTCGTTTTCCCAAACCCGCTGCCCAAAGTGCGGAGCGGACGATGCCCGACGGGAAACCGACACCATGGATACGTTTGTCGAGTCGTCTTGGTATTTTGAACGTTACTGCAGTCCCCGGTACACGGGGGGCATGTTCGACCGCGATGCGGTCGCCTATTGGATGCCGGTGGATCAATACATCGGCGGGGTCGAGCACGCGGTTCTGCATTTGCTTTACTCCCGTTATTTCACCAGGGTGCTGAATGATTTCGGCCTGCTGGAAAGCAAAGAGCCGTTCACTCGACTGCTGACCCAGGGGATGGTATGCAAAGAGACCGTTTCCTGCCCGGAACACGGATTTCTCTTCCCGGAGCAGGTGGAGGGGGACCCAGAAAACCGTCACTGCAATCAATGCGGCCAACCGGCAACCATCGGACGGGTCGAGAAGATGTCCAAGTCGAAGAAGAATGTGGTCGACCCCAATGTGCTCCTCGGGAAATACGGGGCCGACACGACCCGGCTTTTCTGCCTCTTTGCCGCCCCCCCTGAACGGGATCTGGAGTGGAGCGAGAGGGGGGTTGACGGTGGATTTCGTTTTCTGAACCGGGTATGGCGGCTAGCCTGCGGCTGGATGGCGGATATCTCTCAGGCCGAACCTTACAGCGGCCCTCCGGCCCCCCTGGCAGACTCCCTGAAGGCCCTCTACCGGAAAACCCACGAAACCATTCAGAGAGTGACCCGAGACATCGAAGACCGGTTTCATTTCAACACGGCCATCAGCGCGGTCATGGAACTGGTGAATACCCTGTCGAGCCTCGACACAACAGAAAACGATCCGAGAACGCCCGCGGTGGTCAGGAAGGCGTTTGAATCGATCATTCTTCTACTCTCCCCCATCGTCCCCCATTTCTCAGAAGAGCTATGGGAGTCGTTGGGCTATTCAGACAGTGTCTTTTCAACGCCATGGCCCACTTATCGAAAGGATGTCTTGATCAAGGACGATCGGTTGATCGTTATCCAGGTCAATGGGAAACTGCGAAGCCGAGTGACCGTTCCGTCGGACGCCGACGAGGATGCCATCAAGGCGGCGGCCCTCGCCGACGAAAAAACCAAAGGGTTCTATGTCGGGAAAACCATCCGCAAGGTCATCGTCGTCAAAGACAAACTGGTGAATATCGTATGCGGACAGTGACACCAGCAGTGCGACGAATGTGCCCTTTTGGGGGGAATGGGATGAAGCGGCAGATGATTTTTCGATGGGGTTGGTTGGTGGCGATGCTTTCGGTCGGGTGGCTGTTTGTCCCCGGTTGCGGCTACCGGTTTGTCGGCAGCGGCGATCTCCCCGAGGGAATAACTAGCGTGGGTGTCCGAACCCTCGAAAACAAGACGGCGGAGATCGGCCTTGAAAATCGGCTGACCAACGATCTGGTGTTTGAGCTGACACGAGCCGGACGGCTGCCGGTGGTGCGGCCCGAGGAGGCCTCGGCGATCATGACCGGAACCATTGATACCCTCAGGATCAGGGACTTGTCCAGGAGCAGCATCAATATTGCCCAGGAGCAGAGGGTGACGCTCTCGGTTCGGTTTGTGGTGAAGAACAAAGCGGGGGAGACGATCTGGAGACGGAAGCTCTCGGAAAGCGAGGAGTATCTCGTCGGCAATGATAACTTCTCAACCCGGGCCAATCGCAATCAGGCCCTTCAAACCGTATCAAGGCGCTTGGCGGAAAAGGCCCATTACGGGCTGACCGACCAGTTCTAGTTACCCTGGCGGGCCCTGACCCATTAGAACGTACAAGACGCAGGCACTACCCTTGGGGGGATGCCTGCCGGCAATGGTCGTGACAACAGGGGGGATCAGGATGCAGTGGATACGGCCACTTTTTTGGTAAGGCGGGATATCTTTCGAGCGGCGGCCCGTTTGTGGATAACGCCCTTTTTGGCAGCCTTGTCGATGACGGACTGTGCGGTTCGGACCGAGTCGGTCGTCGTTTCGCTTATTCCGTCAGCTATCGCCGCCTGGACTTCTTTAACCACATTTTTGACTCGGGTTTTCACCGAACGATTCCTGGTGCGCTTTCTTTCGTTCTGGCGGGCCCGTTTGATCGCGGATTTATGGTTGGCCACGGTGACTCTCCTTTTATGTCAATTCACAAATCGGATTCTCTATCCAAATCCGGTTTGATTGTCAAGGAAATTTTCAGTGCGATTTGCCGATTCCCTGGAGACCCCCTGGCCGTTCAACACCTCCCGCCCCGACCGTCTTCCTGTCCATTCCCCTTGTGATGACGACTGAAACCACCCGATTAACAACGGCCGCCGGAGTCGTGGCCGGTCTGACCCTATTGAGTCGGCTGTTGGGATATGTCCGGGATATGGCCATCGCCTGGGTGTTCGGTGCCGGTCTCCACACCGATGCCTTCATCGTCGCCTTCAGAATTCCCAATCTGCTGCGGCGCCTTCTGGGGGAAGGGGCATTGAATCTCGCTTTCGTCCCTGTTTTCTGCGAGCGCCTTGGGGCTCAGGGCCGGGACGAGGCCATGGCCTTGGCCGGGACAGTGTTTCGCTACCTCGCGGTGGTTTTGGCGCTACTTCTGGGGGCCGCCTACCTGGGGGCTCCGGGGCTGGTTCGACTCGTGGCACCGGGGTTCGCAGGAGATCCGCAGCAGGTTGCCCTGACCGTGCACCTGACGCGCATCATGCTGCCATACATGCTTGCTGTTGGCATGTTGGCCGTGTCCATGGGGGTGTTGAACGGCGTGGGCCGTTTTGGGCCGCCGGCCGCTGCTCCGGCATGTCTGAATGTGACGATGCTGGCTGCTATCGCTGTCGGGCATCTGTGGACTCCCGATCCACGGGAACGTCTCGTCTGGGTGGCCGTCGGGGTCTTGATCGGTGGGGGGGCGCAACTGTGCCTTCAACTGCCCTATCTCTGGCGAGCCGGTTTGGGCCTCAGGTCCGGCAGCTGGCGTCGCCATCCGGACGTGACTCGTATCGGTCGGATGATGCCCCCGGCGGTTTTCGGAGCGGCTGCTTTTCAGATCAATATCCTTATCGGAACCCTATTGGGCTCCCTGTTGACCGACGGTAGCATCTCCTTCCTTTTCTTTGCCGACCGATTAATCCAGTTTCCCCTTGGGCTGATCGCACTGTCGGCCGCAACCGCGGGCCTGCCGACCTTTTCCCGTCTGGTCGAGAAAGGCGATTTCAACGGTCTTCGGCATACCCTGGAGGTCAGCATGCGGGGGGTTCTCTTTCTGACGCTTCCAGCAATGGTCGGCCTGGTCGCCTTGAGAAAACCGATCGTGGGGCTCCTTTTTGAACATGGTGCCTTCAGCGGCCATGCCGCGGAATTGACGGCCCAAGCGCTGCTGTGGTATGCGGTTGGGCTGTGGGCGGTGGCGGGTCTGCGGGTCGTCCTCCCGGTGTTCTTTGCCCTTAAGGACAGCCGTTCTCCGGTGGCGGCTGCCGGCATTTCCCTTCTGGTGAACACCACGGCAGGGGCTTCGCTGATGACCTGGATGGGCCATGGCGGCATCGCCTTAGGCACCTCCATTGCTTCCATCCTCAATTTTGCGCTGTTGCTGAGGGCTCTGTCAAGGCGATTGGGCACGGGGGGGATTCATCGTTGGGCCGGCAGCATCATCCGAATGGCGGCATGCTCGCTGGTCATGGGGGGCGGTGTTTTTCTGATGGCCGAACGCCTTTGTGCTCACTCATCAGGCGTTGAGGCGTTTTTTGGATTGATCGGATGCGTGACCGGTGGCATGATGATTTATGGCGTTCTCTCCCTAATCACCGGAAGCCAGGAATTGCGAATACTTCTCCGGGCGGTTTTCCCACGGGGTGACTCATGACGACCCGAAAACCGGTTTTCTTGTGGCTGTCAGGGGGCGGGCTCTTGTTCCTGCTGGGTCTCATTGTTTTCGGAGACAAGGGGATGATCGATCTTCGCTACTTGAGGCAGGAGCGAAACCGTTTGCAGAGGGCCAATCAAACCCTCGTATTGGAAAACGACACACTCTATCAGGAAAAATTGCGCCTGGAAAAGCCGGATCCCATCCTTATCGAGTATGTGGCTAGAAGAGAATTGGGCTTCGTAGCCCCGGGCGAATGGGTTCTGATCCCCCCCGCCTCCAGAAAAACCTTGTCCTCTCCATCACCCCAAGAAGCCAGCCGAGGCAAAGAGCCATGAGCCAGAGCGATCCTTTCGCAACAGAGACAATGGCTGCCATATATGAGAAGCAGGGCCATATCGACAAAGCGATTGACGTATACCGGGCGCTGCTCCGTGAAAGCCCCGGGCGGTCAGACATCGCCGGGCGACTGGCCGTGCTCGATAGCAGACATCATCCTCCGCCTGGGGAAAAGCTTGTGGGGCTGATCAGTGAATGGCTCACCCTTGAGATCAGATTTCTGGATCTTGAAAGATTGTCGCGCTTGAAAAAACCCTGATTTGATCCGTTGCCGATATCCAGAGGCACCCGTTGGGTATCCAGCCCATTGCCCTGTTTTTCCTGCGGGCCTGTCCTCGATGGGCAAACGGAACCCCTCGGTCGTCTCAGAGCCAGTAGTGGCTGGCCATGAACTGTTTCAGAATTCGATGTAATACCCGGTAGGAAAAATATTGACGGCCCAACTCGTAGTTGTGGTCGACCATCCGCTGACACAGATTCGGATCGGTGAGCACTTGGCGGGTTTGCTCCACAGCGTCCTGGGTGACGTAGCCATCGATTTCGATCACCTTGAATCCCCTCGGCTTGATATCCTTGGTGTATATGGAATAGCGGTTCACAACCACGGGCTTCCGGTAGTAGACGGCCTCTAGAAAAGCGTTGCCGAATCCTTCGAAGGTGGAGGGATACGTCACCAAGTCTGCATAGGGATAGATGTCGTCAAGGGTGTATATTTTCCGCCCGCCCGGCGTCGTGCCTCTCTCCTCGTTGATGATCGATGACACGAATCGCGTTTGTACGCCCAGGAGTTTGGAATAGTCGATCAATCGCTGCTCGTAGTCATAGCCTTCGTCTCCCGACGCATGGGATACCACGAGGGTGGCTTTCATACCCAGGCGGTGAACCAGTTCGATAGCATGCTCGATCCCCTTTCTCTGAACCACCCGGGTGGGCTGAAGAATCAGCAAACCGTCATCGGCAATACCTAAAGATTCGCGAACGTCGGCCGTGTAATCGTCCGGGGGCTTCGGCGGTTCATCGAAATCCATGACGTTGGGCACCCATGTGGCCGAGATCCCGGTCCGAAGGCTCAATTGACCGTCGGCAAACGTATTGATAACCACATGTTTCACGCTGGGTAGGTTCGGTGGAAAGGCCATGCTGAGGTAGTCGGTAACGGCATTCACCATGAACCGGTCCCGCTCCCAATAAAAATCGTGGTGATGGGCCACCGTCGGCAGGCCGGTTTCAGCAATGATCTCCGTGATGGCAATCCCCAAGGGAATGTTGATGGGTATGGTGAGGGCGTTTTCAACAATCAGCAACTCAATGGAGAACTGTTCCAGAAAGCGATAGATGTGCTCTTTGATATGATTTTTTTGATGTTGGATATCGGTGGTGGTTTCCCGGTTCCGAACGACCACACCGAAGACGCTTTCGTGGATTCGTTTGATATCTGGGTGGGTGAAATGGGCTTCTGGAAGCAGGTAACAGTGGTTTTCGGGACGATCCAACTCACCGGCGAAGTAGAAACAGTTGAAGCGCTCCTCTTCGAAAATTTCCGCCCATTTGGCGGTTTCAAGGGAAACCCCGTCCGTACCGGCCAGACGTGTGGCGAGAAAACCGATGTTTCGAATCACAGGAGGATGCTGTCGCTTCATGGACCTCTCCGATTGCTATCATTCGATGGGACGGGGCTGAGTGGAACCGATGACGGTCTCCGCCCGATATGGGCCGATGGATAGTCGGTCCCAGGGCTGCTCATGACGACCGGGGCGTCAGAACCGTCCGCCACCCTATCCGGCACTGTTAGGAGTGATGACCATGGTGACCCGTCGATTCTGGGCCGGGTCGCTCGAAATGGGTTTCGATTCTCCAAATCCGACTGTCTGCAGCCGAGCGGCACTGACGTTTCGGGCGACCATGGCCGCTTTCACCGATTCCGCCCGCTTTTCCGACAATGTCTGATTGTAGGCTTCCGAGCCGCTTTGGTCGGTATGGCCTTCGATTCGGATCGTGGTTGCCGGATAGTTGTTGAGCACCTGGGCAGTTCGGTCCAACTCGTCGTCAGCTCCGGGTTTTAATTCGGCGGAGTCGAAATCAAAGAACACATCGCCCTTGAATGTGGCCATCAGCACATTTTGCTCCCGCTCGATGGCCGCGGCTTCCGAGTAGGCTAATGCATCCCTTAACTCCTGCTCTTGCTGATCCATGTAGGCGCCGATCCGGTTGCCGGCGATGGCTCCGACGGCCGTTCCGATGGCGGCTCCGATGGCGGCGGACTTGGCATCTTTGCCGATGGCGGCCCCCAAACCTGCACCAGCAGCTGCGCCAACGCCAGCCCCGATAGCAGTTCCTTGTTTTTCACTGGTGTCCAGGCTGGCGCAGGAGTTAAGCGTAAATAGGGCAATTGTCGTGATCAATAGTGCCTTGAAAATCGGTCTCATTTTTTGCTCTTATCCTTGTTGATGGGTTTAGGTCAATGATCGATCAAGAGGCAACCATCCGACGGGCTCCGGGGTGCATGGATACCCGTCCCCTATTGACTATGTCGCCTGCAGGGCCGGAATGGTCGACACATCATTATCCCCGCCAGGATAATAGTGAGGATGACGGATGAAATCAACCTCGCCGTCGGCCGGCGGGTGATGACCCGACGGCCCGGCTGCCATGGGTTCCGATACGGCAGCTATCGGGTCAGCCGAGGGATTTCAGATAGGTCTGCAGATTGATCCGCCGTTGCGTCAGCCCCAGTTTTTTCCGGATATTGGCACGGTAGGCATCGATGGTCCGAATGGAAAGCCCCATTATCTCCGCGCTTTCTTTTGCCGTTTTACCCTGTTTGACCAGGTTGGCGACCTGAATTTCCTGACTGGTGAGACCGGCGTAGTGGGCGGACAACTTTCGGGAAAACGGGGATATGATGTGGTTCAGGTTGGTTTCCAATATGTCCAGGTATGCGGCCCGGGTGGATTCCGACGCCGTATGCTTGATCTGATGAAGAGCGGGTTCGATTAATTCCTTGACGTTTTTCATAATAGTGTCTTCCAATCGCTGTCGGTCGCTTTCCCTTTGCTTGAGGAGCACTTCCAAGGCCACATTGGTTTCTTCGAGCCTCTGGGTCTTGGTCTCCAGGTTGCGGGTGCGGTCTCTCACCCGCTGCTCCAGTTCACGGTTGAGTCGGCGGACATTTTCCTCGGCGGCCACCCGGTTGGAGATATCTCTGCCCACTGCCTGGTACTCCGGAATCCTTCCCTGCGCATCGGCGATGGCCGCCAGAACCCAATGAATGTGCAGGCAGTGTCCGCCCAATTGCCATGGGACGCAAGCCTGGACCTCTTGAATGGGGGCGTCGGGGGTGAGGGAGTCGATGGCTTTTCCGATGGTGCGTGCATCCGCTTCCGTGAATAAGTCCGTAAATGCGGCGGCGGACTCATCCAACAGACATTCCGAAAAAAAACGGCGAAAAGCCTGATTGGTAAATGACAGCATCCGATCCGGCCTGAACCGGCAGACGAGGTCGCTCTGATCCTCGACAACAGCCCGATAGCGCGCTTCGCTCTTTTGAATCCTGCCCTCAATCGTCTGGTTGAACAAAGCGATTTCAATAGTCGAATAGAGCTGACTCTCCCGGAACGGCTTTAATATGTAGCCAAGCGGCATTGCCATTTTGGCCCGATCGATCAGGCCCCTGTCGCCGTAGGCAGTCAGAAAAACCGTTGGAATGCCTATTTCCCGGCGGATAAGCAGCGCCGCATCGACACCGTTCCACTCCCCGGGCATCATGATGTCCATGAGCACCAGATCAGGCCGATGGCTGTGGGCCAGGTCGACGGCCTCCTGTCCCGTGGAGCCCAGGGCGACAACCTGATAGCCTATCCGAGTCAGCCGCTCCTCCAACTCGGCTGCGATGATGGCCTCGTCATCAATCACTAGAATTCTGGATGTCACTGTCCTCGATACCCTCCCTGGTTAAGACCATGCGAAAACCGCAGCCCGGGCCGGGAACCTGATAGATTCTGCCTTTGAGCTGCACAGTGACCATCATTCGAATCAGCTTCAATCCGAGACTGTCGGTTCACTGCACACCGATAGACCGTGGCAGTCCGACACCGTTGTCCCGGTAGATCATCTCAAGGGTGTCCGGCCCTGATTGGGAAAAGGCCACCGATAGTCGACCATCCGATCGATCGCCGAAAGCATGTTTCAGTGAATTGGAGATCAGCTCATTGAGCATCAGCGCACACGGGATGGCCTGGGACGGCGACACCCGGATCGACGGGGTCGGCGTGTCGAAGCGGGTGGATGTCGTTTTCCCATAGAGACTGTCCAGATTCTGGTAGAGCCCAATAACCTGGGCTTTCATGTCGATGACGCCGGCCCGTTGGTTGCCCAAGAGCTGGGAGTGAGTGACCGCCATGGTTTCGACTTTGGTGCGGGCATTGGTCAGTATGCCGAGGGCTTCCCGGTTGCGGGTTCGGTTGGCACTCATGGACAGCAGGCTTGAGATGATCTGAAGATTGTTTTTGACACGGTGCTGGATTTCCCCCGGAAGCATGTCTTTTTCCTTTAGGGAACTCCAGAGGCGTTTTTCCAAAATCTTCCGCTCGTGGTTCTCCTTCGCGAGCTGTTCGTTGACCGCTTCAAGTGCCCCGGTGCCCTCGTTGACACGGGTTTCCAGATCGGCCGCAAGGATCTGTATGTCCTGCAGTCGCTTCACCAGGTCGTATTTAGATCGACCGATGGTGTTGAGGTGTCCGGTCAGGCGGGTCATGAATCCTTTCAGGCGGTGGATCGGTTTGGGATCTTTCCATTCCAGGCTCAGCAGAGCGGCAGGCAGGTTGTACAGCTCTCCTTCCGAGGCGAGAATCACCCTTCTGCCGTCCGGCGCGGTGTCGACGATCTCCCGTTCCCACAGGACTGCACGGCGGCCGTTGAACCGTCTAATAACCGGTTCCGACACCGGGGTCTGATCTGTGATGCGGATCCGTTCCCCGTGGCACCGTACGTAGTCCCACAGGGACTTCAGCGCCTTTCCGCCATAAGCCGCCCCGGAGTGCCGCACCGATGACGGTGCTGGCCGTTCGGGCCTGCCTGGAGGATGGGGGCTGGGGGGTGACATCGGATGGCTCATGGAAAGAAGAAAAACGGGTTAGGGCGGGTTGGCCCGTTCATCGTCGATTCGCCCGACTCGGGTGATACGCCAGAGCGCCGGCAAAGTCAATTTCGGGCCATCGGCAACGGTTGCATCGGCAATCCAAACCCGGTAGGCTCGCCCAAAGAGGAATCGACGGGACAAGGAGTTGCCAATGGCGCTTCCAGCAGAAAGGAGCCATGGATCCCCCCGGAGAGCCATGGCCGATGCGATCATCGTCCTTGGGGCCTCGGTTTCGACCGATGCAATGCCTAGCCGCTTCATGGTTTCCCGGGTGACTCATGCCTGCCATCTATACGAATCGGGCGTGGGTGCCCGGCTGCTGCTTTCCGGGGGAAGGAGGGGGCCTTCGCCGACCGAGGCAGACGTTATGAAACGTCTGGCGGTGGACTTGGGGATCCCTTCGAACGCTGTGAGTCTCGAGGACCGCTCACGAACGACCTGGGAGAATGCCGAGAATTGCGCTGATATCTTCAGAAAAGAAGGATGGAAAACCGGTATTTTAGTGACCGATCGGTTTCATTCCCCAAGGGCAAAACTGGCCTTTTCTGCCGCTGGACTGACCGTCAGGGTGAATCCCTGCGGGACCCCTGTCCCTCCGCCCCTGAGACTGTTGATGATAATCCGGGAATTATCGGCTTTCGTCTGGTATCTGTTGAGGGCGGCCGCAGCCGGTCGGACCCATCACCCCCGAGAAAGGAATCGGGACCGATGAGTCACCCCCCCAAAGGATATGCCACGAATACCCCCGTACCTCTATTGTAACGATCTTCCCTCCGCCATGGCGTGGATAGGCAATGCCCTTTGGCCTCTATTCCCGCCTTGTGGTCAACGGTCTGAGCGGAGCCCCCATGCATGGTGAGATGACCTTACAGGACGGGGCGGATGAATTCTTCCGACTGTCAATTGCAAACTGACGAGGCGTCTGGTATCTATCGAATCAACTGGCGGTGACGAATCCGCAGTGCCCGGGAAGGCGATGGGTTCCATGCTGGACGGTCCCCTTCCCGGACCCTGCCAATGCGCCGGGGCCAAGGAGGCACCACTAGTGGGAACAACCCTGTTATTGAGCCTGCCGCTTCTGTCCGTGGGCCTCGATGGGGGGCCCGCCGAGGCGGGTTTCCAGGGAGACGTGCTGGATCTGGACCACCATCGGTTCAACGATATCGGTATCGGCTCCAAATCCGACGACGTTCGCCGCCGGGACCATTTCGAACATTTCGACGTGGTATCCACCACCTGTCATCGCAGTGTCGAAATCGGCACCGAAGGCGAAGCCGTCGATTATATTCTGGTCAACTGGCGGGACCCTGAGGCACCGGAGCTGCCTGCATTTAAGGGTCGCATCCGATTTGCCGGATGCTTGCATCCCTTCTCGGTTACCACCACCAAAGCGGAAGTGCTGGCGCTCCTGGGGGCACCCTACTGGATCGACGAGGATGCCGACGAGTCGATTCTGTTCTATGAGTTCGGAGCGATCGAGTGGCAAATCGAGTTCGATGAAAAGGAATTCCTCAAGGTGCTGCTGATGGCCACGCCACCCCTGTTGGAGGACCCCGAGCAGCGCCGCGCATACGGCGTGACTCGGAAGTGGCCCCCCGAGGAAGATCACCACTGACGGAAAACGCCGGATGTCCAGTGCCGACGACGTCATGATCATCGACAATCGGATTCGATCAGGGAGTGACAGAACCGATGATGCGTATACCGAATGTCTTGAACACCTCACCGGCGTCTTTCACGATGTCCAGGCGGGTGTTGATCGGGGTTTTCACCTGGGTGCTGCTGAGCGCCTGCGCCGGCCCCTCACCGGTGGTTGACGAGGCTGCTGATGCGCCTCCCGGGCTCAGGATTCCCGGCACCTATGATGGTATCCTCCCCTGCAAGGACTGCGAGATGATTCGAACCACCATCACCCTGTTCGAGGACGGGGCCTTGTGGATAAGAGATCTCTACGTCGGT
Organism: uncultured Desulfobacteraceae bacterium; assembly: GCA_942491115.1. Lineage (GTDB taxonomy): Bacteria > Desulfobacterota > Desulfobacteria > Desulfobacterales > UBA5852 > CALNZV01. Next base: position 421,612 of record CALNZV010000007.1, on the reverse strand, counting down.
GTTCTTGATGGGGGGGGCGATCGCTCCGATCGGTTGGGCAGCTGGCGTCTCGCGGACGACGGCACGACGCTTGTGCTGACCGACGGCTCCGGTGTTCCTCGGCGGTTTGCCGTCGGGGCGGAGGGACCATTGCGCCCCACGGGGATGCCGGAGACCCTCGCCCCGATGCCTCTGTCCTACCAGCTTGAGCATTCCCCTGATGCCGCTGATCACCGGAACCCGTTTCGAATGAATGGAACCGTCGACATCCGGGAAGGACGTGCCTTTTTCACCGATTGCCTGAGTGGAAAACGGTTTGCGATCATGGAAGAGGGCGATTTCGCGGATGCCCAAGCCTCGTTCCACTCCCTGGATTCCCATACCGAATCAGGGGTTTTAATGACATTCGAAGGACATCTGGCAACCCGCCCCGGGGATCCGGGAGCGCCAGAGGAAACGGTGGTGGTCATGGATCACCTAGATGGCGTATGGCCGGAAGAGACGTGCGGCAAAGGGTCTAGTGGCAGCCTTCTGGAGGGTATCCACTGGGCGCTTTGTCGATCTCGGTGAATCGCCCGTCAGCCTGAATCAGGGCCAGAAACGCCCCTTCATTCTCCTGGACAGCCAAGGGTTCCAGATGTCAGGGTTTGGAGGGTGCAACCGGCTCTTCGGGTCATTCGATACCAGTGGCCAGGGATTACGTTTCGGTCCCGTTGGGTCGGCTCGAGCGGCCTGCACCGATGCCGTCGACGAGGTGGAGAGGGCGGTTATCGCCGCCCTGGCTGCCACCGCCGGCCATCAGATCGAAGGTGATTCGCTCATTCTCCTTTCCGAGGAGATCTCACTGGCTCGATTGACCGCCACGCCCGACCCCTGACGGTCTCTACGGATCGAAGGATTATCGGAGGCAGGAATGATATCGGATGGTAGATATGATCTGTTTTGACGTCTTCATCAACGGCGAGTGCATCTGCCGAGCGGGGGTGGATGCCGATCATGGGGTGTTGTCATCCATTTTAACGTGGATCCGGAGGGATCTCGATCAATTCCCTCAGGAAGCCAGAGACCGCATCGACCGGGAGGAGTTGTCCCTCAACGTGGCCGGGCACGTCAACCGAGGCGGAAAGGACTTCGAACACCTGGAATGGATAAAGCGTCCTCTGTCCCCAGGAGATGACGTCACCATCCGCATCGTGGATGCCGCCACCGCCGACAAACCCGCCCGCGTCCGACGTTCCGGACCGGGGAGTGCCACTCGACAGGGGCGAAAACGACTGGAAGTCGTTAAGCCCCGGCGGGAGCCACCCTAAGGGCCATCTGCCCGGGCAGCCTGGAACGTTCCCAGAGGGACAATAGATGGAAGATGCCAAGGTCTTTCCTCCCGATGCCGCTGCTTCCGGGAGCCTTTCCGAACGGGCGATTTCCCATGGCTAGGCAGCCATTGCCATAATCCTGAAACTGCATCGATCGCCTTTTGGCCCGATGCGGCGCTTAATTCGAAGCCGAATCGACAGGGAGGCCGTAGAAAACATCATGGGACATTTCTATTCCCACGTGCTGGTTTGTGGCGCCTCTCAGGAGGCCTGTGCCGCCACCATGAAGCGGCTTGGAAGACGAAGCATCGTGGCGCCGGCCCACCGCACTGTGGTTACCGTCTGCGATGCGGGTTCTGAGTCACTGGACCTCGACGAGTTGGACAGCGTGGCCTTCACCCTGGCCCACCACATGAAAACCGCGACCTTGGCGGTCCTGAATCACGACGACGACCTGTTTCTCGTCCGCATTTTCGGACCGGAAGGCTTCAAGGGCTATTGCCGGTCGAGGATGCTTCTGGGGGGCGCCTATGCTCAGATGATTTATGCCTGCGGCGTTCGACGCCCGGTGGCTGCTGTCTGGCTGGCATTTGCCCGACCCTATCGCGTCGAAGTCGATCGACATGAGGCATTGGTCCGCCTCCTTGATCTTCCCCCCTGGAGTGTCGGCATGGGTTACCGCTATTTGTCGACGAGGGACCTATCCGGCCCCATGCGAACCAATCGACTGATTCGTACCTGATGGCTCTGTGGTTCGTTGTATGAACATCGGCCGGACCGCTTCCGTTTGCCCTTTGATTCCCCGTTACCGCTGCTCCGTTGACCGATGCGGGGGTGTCCTTGGCATCGCCCCCAACGGTCTTCCCCTGGAATAACCATTCCCGGATTCACCCCTATTGACCGCTTTCCGTTTTCCTTGCCCTTCTGCAGGCCCGTGGTGAGGCACCAACGTTTATTGGGCATGGCTCCTGCATTGTTGCCTGGTCACCCCAGCATTGATCTCAATGCAAATCCCACTAAACAAGGAGACAGAACCGATGCTCGAGATGCAGGAGAAAGACGGAAAAAACAAATTAAAACAAGGATTGACCCGACGGCATTTCTTCAAGCTGGCCGGCGCTGCCGCTGCAGGAGGTGCCTTAGGAATGGGGCTTCCCGGAGCGTCAACGGCCCAACCCTCGGCCGCCTGGAGTGGTGTGAAAAATGACGGTTTTTGGAATTCGGTCAGGAACCAATTCATCATCGACCCCAGGGTCGTATACATGAACATCGGCACTACCGGGTCTATGCCCAAAAAGATCCTGAAGAAGTACAGCGCCTACAACCGGCTGGCTGCCTACCATCCGCGGACCTTCGAGTCCGAATTGGGTGCGGGCTTCGGCCTGCCGGACCAGCGGGCCCAACTGGCCGGTCAGTTCGGCTGCAGCCCCGATGAAATTTGCCTGTCCCGGAACACGACCGACGGTCTCGATGCCATTGTCTACGGGCTTTCCTTCGAGCCTGGAGACGAGATCCTCGTTACCCACCACGAGCACATCGGCGCCCTCTCACCGCTCAGTGTCATCAGGGATCGGTATGGGGTTGTGATCAAAGAGGTCGAGATCCCGGTTCTGGATGCCCAGGATCCCCAACAATTCGTGGATGCGTTCTGGGCGTCTTTGAGCGACCGCACCAAGGCGATCTGTTTCTCCCACATTACCTATAAAACCGGCACGCGACTTCCTGCGAAGGCCTTGTGTGAAATGGCCAGGGATAACGGATTGATTTCCATCGTCGACGGGGCCCATGCACCGGGCATGATCGAACTCGATTTCCACGACATGGCCTGCGATTTTTATGCAGCCCCCGGACATAAGTGGCAGTGCGGGCCCGGTTGCACCGGGATTCTTTATCTGAGAAATCACGGCGACAATCTTCCCGAGTTCTGGACCCAAAACAGCTCCACTTACACCTTTCTCGTCCAGGGTCGCGACCGGGGCGACTACGACATTGCCTATTCCCTCCAGTATCGGGGGCAGCTCAACATCCCTGCCCAGCTTGCCATGGTGGATGCCTGCAACCTGTGGGAGAAGATCGGCCGAGACCGTATCGAAGCCTACGTCTGCGGGTTGAGTGCGGCACTGAAAGAGGCCTTGAAGCACAAGTTCGGCGACGGGGTGCCCCTGTTTTCCCCAGATGTCCCGGCGCTGACATCCGGCCTCACCAGTATCAATCCGTTTGAGGACGTCACTGACGGCGACAAAATAATGACCCTTGTCAATCGCCTGGAGGAAGACGCGGGTTACCAGGTGCGGTATACCAATTTCCGCCTTGGAAAAGACGATGCCCACGACACTTATGCCGTGAGGATCTCCACCCATCTCTTCCACTCTCCGGAAGAGGTGGACGGGCTTGTCGATGCAATGGGTGACCTGGTCCGTGAGATCGAAGGATAGATGGCGGTTTCCTGATTCCACCGCCTTGTGGGAGTCGATACAGGGAACCCATCGACAGGCGATCGGTCATTCCAAGACAGTCTTACTGGAATTCTGATAGATCGGCGGGATCATCTCTCCTTGAAAGGATTCGGATGATTCCGCCCCTTTTTTTTATCGCTACAGGGATTACTTTAGTGCCGTTGATTTGGTGAGGGGGTTGCCGGTCGGCATCTGGTTTTCAGCGAGACCCTCCGGGAGGTCACATGGCCGACAACGGATTTCATCCGATAAAGGGTCGCATCGAGGCATGGGTCCTTGACGCGATGGAGGAACTAATGGACCGGAAGTACGGCGCAAAGAAACGTTCCGTCTTCGGTCATTTTCCCGAAAGGGTTGTGGAGATCGGTCCCGGCCCCGGGGCCAATCTGAGGTATTACCGGCGTGGAACTCATCTGGTAGCCATCGAACCCAATCCGGCCATGCACGGTCATTTGCTTTCCAATGCCAGTCGCTACGGCATTCATATCGATATTATGGGGATCAAAGGGGAGGCAGTGGCGCTGCCGGACGACAGCGCCGAGTTGGTGGTAGGAACCTTGGTCCTTTGCTCCGTTGATCGACCCCGTCTGGTCGTCTCCGAGGTTCGACGGATACTGAAGCCAGGGGGCCGATTCGTTTTTTTGGAACATGTTTCTGCGCCGGTTGGCTCACCATTAGCCCGGCTTCAAGCCTTTTTACATCGGCCATGGCACTGGCTGTTCGACGGCTGTCATCTCAATCGCCACACCCATACCCTTTTGCAGAACGGCGGGTTTGCTTCGGTAGACATGAACTGCTTCATGCTCCATTCGCTGTTGCTGCCCATCACCCCCCACATCTTCGGTCAGGCGGTAAAATGAGCCTCCCTCGCCACCGGCAGTTTCATTAAGCCACGGAACATGGTACGGGAACAGGAACCGGCGGCCCATAGGTGGCCGCTGATGAACTCCCTCCGATGCAATCGAGGCGGACGGCTGCCGTCGGTTCTCTGGGCCGGCTGTCAGGTATTCGCTACTGGTAAAGGAGACACCATGCAGATCACCCGCTGGAACACGTCACCCCGCTACGAAAGAGACGGAATCATCTCCTACCTTCTGGCCTCCAGCGTGACAACAGATGCCGTACACCTAACGACAACCTTGGTCGAAGTCCGCCCCGGGGGTATGCAGCGGATGCATCACCATGACAACGAACAATGCTACTTCATTCTGGAGGGGCAGGGGATCATGACGGTGGAAGACGAGGTGGCACGGGTAAAACCCGGAGACTGCATCTTCATTCCTACCAACACGCCCCATGGGCTGGTCAATGATGGCGAAGAGACCCTGACCTATTTTAGCGCGGCGTCGCCGTCCTTCGGTGAAGGCGTACTCAAGGACTGGATGCCCTTGGGCACTGAAATGGAGGGGCCTATAGGCGAGGAAGAGCCGGACCACTGAACCGGCTGAAGCGGGTTGTGGTCCTCCGTCTGCCGTCCGGCGCCGACAACGATCGACAGTGGCTTCTGACGCGACGGCCGTGTGCTGCCGGCAGCAATCCCCAAGATGACGTCGTCCGTAGGGATAGGGTGCCTTTCGAGCCCAACCGCTAACCTGGGAAGGCCGTCCAGTGTTTCCTGGGCATCGGCAAGGGGTTTGCTCAGGTGGTCATGAAGGGGCTGGGAGCCCCCTTTGTCGAGGCGACAAAAGGCGTTCGAGGATGGGAACCACCGTGACGTCGATGCGAAGAAAAGCGGCCGAGGGGCTGAAATCCGGAGACCGATTTGCCGTCACCCGTCGGTTCTCAGAAGACGATGTGGCGGCATTTGCCGAGTTGACCAAAGATTATAATCCGGTTCATTTCGATGACCGGTTTGCCGCAGCCAAGGGATTTCAGCGAACCATATGTCACGGACTGCTGGTGGCAAGCCTTCTGACCGAGATCGGCGGGCAGATTGCCTGGCTGGCCTCGGGAATGAATTTTCGTTTTGTTGGACCGGTATATCCCGGCGACGACCTCCATTGCACTCTGGTTATCGAGAGCGTCGACCGCCGGGGGCACGCCCGGGCAGTCGCCGATGTCGTCACCGTTAACCACCGACGGGTACTGACGGCGGAGCTTTTCGGTCGGGTGCCCATGGATGCCGAACGACAGCTGCTCAGTGACATGCGCCACAGCCCCCCTGCCACGGACAACCGGGACACCGCACCCGACAGCAGCGACGAAGGGTGATGACCATGTCCGACGAAATGACTTCCCTGATCTCCTTGACCCGTGACCTGATTGCCTTCAATACGGTCAATCCGCCGGGTAACGAGGGGCCCTGCGCCCGATACCTGGCCAACATGCTGGAAGCCGCAGGGTTTGAGGTCGTGCTGCTGCCCTTTGAGCCTGACCGGCCCAATCTGATTGCCCGGAGCGGGACCACGAACAGACCTCCCCTTTGTTTTTCCGGTCACCTGGACACGGTGCCCCTGGGATCGGCCCGGTGGGAATGGGATCCGCTGGGCGGCGCTGTCGCCGGCGACCGCATATACGGGCGTGGGGCCAGCGATATGAAGGGGGGCGTGGCCGCAATGGTTCATGCGGCTCTGAAGCTCCGGGCCATGGGCGGCGATCGTGCCAACGTGATGCTGGCACTGACATCCGGGGAGGAAACCGGGTGCCGGGGAGCGGCCGCCCTTCTCGAGGCCGATTCGCTCTTGGAACCGGCTGGAGCCCTGATCATCGGAGAACCGACCTCTAACCGTCCCCTGATGGGCCACCGAGGGGCTCTGTGGCTGGAACTTCAGACGACCGGGAAAACCGCGCACGGGGCCACCCCCCACCTCGGGAAGAACGCCGTCTACAGAGCTGCCGAGGTGATCCGTCGTCTGGAAACCTATCGCTTTTCCACATCGGACCACCCCATCATGGGATCCCCCACTTTGAATGTGGGAACCATTTCCGGCGGGCTCAACATCAATTCGGTTCCCGACCGTGCGGAAATGGAAGTGGACGTTCGAACGGTGCCGGGGCAATCTCACGAACAGGAGATTGCCCGGATTCAGGGGGTGGTGGGCAGGGATGTGGGTATTCGGGTGATCCAAAGCGTGGAAGGGGTGGCCACCGATCCCGGGCATCCCTGGGTAATGGGGGTCACGGCGTTGATGTCGTCCCTCCTGAACCAACCCATTGACCCCGCTGCCGCCCCGTACTTTACTGATGCGGCGTTTCTTTCGCCGGCCCTGGGCCATCCCCCGACCCTAATCCTCGGACCGGGGAATGCGGCCATGGCCCATCGGACCGATGAGTACTGCACCCTCTCGGCGATACGGGCAGCGGCAAACGCCTACTTCGAGATCGGCCGACAGTGGTGCGATATCTAACGGCCGCGCCGATGTTCAGGGCGACGGCAGGAGGCCTCCCATGGCACCGTTGACCCCGCTGCCGTTGCCAGCCGGTGTGGTGTTCGATGCTTACGGCACCCTCTTCGACGTTCACTCTGCGGTCAATCGCCTCAAGTCAAGCCTTGGCGACCGCGCAGACGAGATGTCCGACCTTTGGCGGGCCAAGCAGCTGGAATACACATGGCTCAGAAGCCTCATGGGCGCGTTTGCGGTTTTCGAGACCGTTACGGCCGACGCCCTCGACATGGCTTTTGAGGAATTCGGGATCAAAGATCCGGCCCTGAAACAGGAACTTCTGGCGGCTTATGCCCATCTGGATCTGTACCCAGAGGCGGCGGCCGTTCTGAAAACCATCAAGGCCAGCGGCTGTCCCACCGCCATTTTATCCAACGGCTCATCTGATGGGCTGGCAGCTGCCGTTCGGAGGGCCAAGATCGAAGACACGCTAAGCGCCTTGCTTTCGGCCGAATTGGTGGGAGTCTACAAACCCCATCCGAAGGTCTACGGCTTGGCGTGCAAAACCTTCCAGGTGGATGCCGGCCGGCTCCTGTTCGTTTCCGCCAATGCCTGGGACATTGCCGGTGCGTCCAGATTTGGTTTGAAAACGGTTTGGGTCAACCGGTTTCGATCCAGACCCGAACGTCTCCCGGGTGGAGCCGACGCCGAGATCACGGATTTGAAAGGTCTGCTGCCCCTGGTCGATTTCTCCCAGGTGAACAGATGACCCTTCCGGGACACGATCCATTCGGCGACACACCGACCGTGGTGGTCGACCGGAAGCGACTGGCCAGCAATATCACCGTCATGCAGTCTCTGGCCGATCGTCACGGCCTCGTCCTCAGACCCCACATCAAAACCCACAAATCCATCCGAATCGCCCGGATGCAGATAGAGGCTGGGGCCGTGGGCGTCACCGCCTCCAAACCTGAAGAGGCGATGGTATTCATGGCTGCCGGCATCCGGTCGGTAACGGTGGCCTACCCCCTTCTCGATCCGCGAAAGGTCAACGTTCTCTCCGGCGCGGCCGCGACCCGGGGCATCGATCTCCAACTGATCGTGGACAGCCGGGAGGGGTTGGCGGCCTTGAGTGCGGGACTCAACGATTCGGGAAAGGCGCCGGGGGTATTCATCAAAATCGATGTGGGGCTTCACCGCTGCGGCCTGAAAGAGGAGGATCCCCTGATCGAGGACCTTGCCCGGTGCATTGTGAACCATCCGGGGTTGCGGTTTTCCGGTCTGATCTCCCATGCCGGCCATGCCTACGGTGCGGTTGACGCCGACCACATTGCATCGATTGCCGAAGCGGAGCGCCTTCTGCTGTTGAGGGTTAAAGACCGTTTGACGGAACGGGGCATCCCCGTGCCGGGACTGTCCGTGGGGTCGACACCCACGGTCCTGGCTGCCAGACGGTTTGACGGCATCACCGAAATCCGCCCCGGCAATTATGTGTTTCTGGATCGCACACCGATGCGAATGGGACTGGCGACCGTTGACTCCGTGGCGCTCACCGTCGTTGCCACGGTGGTGAGCAAAAATGTCGACTATTCGATCGTCGACGCCGGATCCAAAACCCTAACGTCGGACATGGGCGCTCACGGCAGTGGAGGTAGCGGCGGGTTCGGAATCGGCCAATCCATAGACCGGTTTGGAGATCCGAATGGTTGGTTTACGGTGAACCGACTGTCCGAGGAACATGGGTGGATATCCAGGTCCGCCTGCGACTTGCCCCTCGGCAGTCGTGTTCGGATTATTCCCAATCACGCGTGCCCGGTGGCCAATCTGGCCGGAACCTATCGGATGGTGGACGGAGATGTCAGCGATATCTGGCCGGTGGATGCCGCTGGCAAAGTGGGGTGAGCCATTCCTGTCATGCCCGCCATGGCATGATCCACGGGCCCCGTTGATCGACGGGGGTAGAGATCGCCCTTAGAACGAGAACTGACGCATCGGTCAGGCCGACCGCCTTCGCCGTCGAAGGCGGTCGATGGAAACCTTTATGCTGTCCCGCATACGTGCGATGGCGTCACTGAGTTCACCAATCTCGTCGTGGACGGACGTTCGGATTTCCGTATCCAATTCACCGATGCAGATACGGTCGGCAACGTCCGCCAGGTGCCGGATGCGTGCGGTAAGGCTTCGGCCGTAAAGAAAGATGACGGCACCCAGAATCAGAAAACCGGCAAGAAGGGCGATGGTGTTGGCCTTTCGCGTCTGGTCGGAAAGCTGAGCGGCCTTGCTTTCGATGATGTCAATGGGATGAACGAATTCTTCGGTATCGGTGACGGCGGCCACCACATAAGGGGTGCCCGACACCGGAACACTCACCATATATTTTTCGACCTCCTCTCCCGACGGCGTCATCCACCGGTAAAACCCTTCCGATGGATTTCCGTTCTTGACACCCGTGAGGTTGTTCCAAAAATCGTCAAAACGGATTCCGAGGGTCTGTTGAAGCGACTTCAAATCGATGCCGACCAACCGCGCATCCCCGTGGGCCCATGCCCGCCAGATACCGTCAGGCCCGGGCAGTTCGTAGAGAAAGGTCTCCCCGGTCATTCCCATTTTTTGGATGGCGATTTTTTTAAAATAAATATCCCGATTGAATTCGCTGTTCTTGAGGTCGGGGTGGCTGTAGAGGTACTGGCGAATCTGCAGAGCAACGGATAAGGCCTTGTCATTGAGGGAGCGTTTGGCAATCCCCCACACGATATCGGATGTTTCCGACAGGGTCAGCTGATGCATCTGTTTCATTTTGTATAGGGAGAAATAGCTGCTGGCGGCATAGATAATCACAAAGGGTACCAACAGAAAGAGCATGAATTTTGCCGTCAACCCCAGATGGCTTTTTTTACCGGGCGCTTCCACCGCCATCTCTTGAACGGCGGTGGCGAGGGTCTCTGTCCGGGCACTTTCGATGTTTTCGATATGGGCCTCTTCGACCGATACGAAGTCCAGCAGATCACCCATCTCCTCATCGGCAGGATCCACCCGTATCGGTGTGGGTTTATGAACGGTAAACCGATGCCTGCAGGTTTTACAGGTCACCCGGACTTCGTCGTTTCGGATCAAGGTGGGATCCAGCTGGTATTTTCTGCCGCACTCCTCGCAGATAACGATCATGGTCGACTCCTTTTATGGCCGCAGGAAAACCGTGGTGATCCGGATGCGGCCGGCGACTGCATCATCCGGCCGACTGGATGTTGTCATAGATGGTTGCGGATTTCATGAGATCTTCTGGAATCGAAAGGCCAAGGGATTCCGCCCGGGCCTTGTTGATACAAATTTCGCCCCGGCGTGGCATCTGAACGGCAAATTCCCCCGGTGATTGTCCGGCAAGGACGTAGCTGGCGACAGTGCCGGCGTAATGGCCCTGCTGGTAGCCCGAGATAGCCTCCGAGCAGAGCAGTCCGCCCTCGACCGCCCATTTCCAGAATCCCATGTCCGGCAGGCGACTGTTGGAGACGGTCCAGTTCAGCACCGTATCGGCATCGACATGATTTCCATTGTCGTCTGTCAGGGTATGGTAAACGACAACGAGAAGGGCGTCGGCCTTGTTTTGAGCATCCATGACGAAACGTTTCCATTCGCTGAACTTACCGATTTGGGCCGATGCAACGATGGAAACACCCGCCGATACCGCGTTCGCTTTGACCCGTTCGAGGATCGGTTTGCCCGTAGGACCATCGTCGCAGATGACGGCGATTTTCGACATGTCCGGCGCCATTTGCCTGAGCAGATTGACGGTCAATTCAAACCGCTCCCTTTCAATACAACCGGTGACATTGCCTCCGGGCACCGCCATGCTATTGATGTAGCCGTAGGTCATCGGATCGGCATTCACGCCCAGGAAGATGAAAGGGGTATCCGTTCCAGCCATTTTACCGACCACATGGGACTGGGCATTATCGTCCGAGGCAATGACGACATGGGGTTTCCACGCTTGGATCTTTTCGATGGCCTTCCGGGCGACGTTCACCTTCCATTCGGCCGAGGTTTTTCGTTTCGTATCCATGTAGAAGGTGTCGATCTCGATATTTTTCCCGGGGAAGTAACGCTCCTCGGCCAGGGCCTGCAAGATGCCCTGATTGACATTTTTAAGCCAGATATACTCTTCATGGTAGCTGTGCAGTAACAGCACCCGCTGGCGTTCCTCGAGGGGCAGCGGTTTCATGGTGTATAAGGGGGCAGCCGTCTCTTTGGTCTGGGAAGTCGGCGCCGGGGCCTGGGAACAGCCGGCCGTCAGTCCGGTCAGTCCCACCCATAGGGCTGAGAGGATAAACAGCTTTTTCATGTGAATTCTCCTGATTAAGGCCACATCCAACCATTGCAATGCATCGGTTCCCGGGATCTGTCGATTCTACTGTAGTCTGGACAGCATTGCTTTGATGAAGGCGATCCGTCGCTGATTGTCGGGAATTTCCTGAGCCAGCAAATCCACCAGTTCGGCACTTTTGCTCTTTGGAATTCCTCCGGCGGTGAGACCCATATCATCCAGCACGTCCTCAAGGAGGGTTTCCGCAATGGGTCCCATGGCTGTTGCCAGTTCCGCCTTCAAAAAGGAAACGAACGACTGCGTCAGCACCGCTTGGGGGATGGCAACCCTGACGACCAGATTCATTCTGGCCAGTCGGGTCATGATTTGCCGGATACGGGTCATGTCCATGCTCAAACGGCGGGCGATTTCTCCCAACGGGATTTTGCCGTCGAGGGTCAGCAGGGTTCTCAAGGTATCGGCGTCCAGCGTGAATTCACCCTCTTGCGCCTTATCCGATCGTTTGAATACCAGGCCGGAAATATCATCTGTAGGAGGGGTCATTGCCTTATCCTTTTCGCCGATGGCTTCCGTGGCCATAGCTGGACCATTGGGTGTTGGCCCTGCGGCTGATTGCTCGAGAGTGATGGCATCGGCTCAGATTCATGAAATCCCCATCGATTCACAAGCCATTGCCCAGGTCGTGGGTTGGGTTGATTGGGACCATGTCCGTGGTCATCGGATCGATGGAATGGCAATCTTTTTATTGGTCGAACCAATCCAGAGCGGGTATTTTTTACACCGCTCCTACAGTTGAGTCAATACGGCAACCCAGATTGATTCCATATATAGAGCGGCCTTGAATCCCGAAGGGGTTTTGAATCGATATCGTCGCTAAAATCGCGCATGAATAGGTATTTTGGTCATACCATTAATCCGATTGTGAATCAGATCCAAAGTCAGCGGCAATGGATCATGCCTTGGCCGTCGCGGCACCTGGTCGGTTCCGTCGGACCAATGTCAATCGGCAAGTGAGTCTTATCGCAATCGATGAGGTTGGGATCTGTATGTCGGTATCGACTGTTCCAACCGAAACCTTTAAAGGCCTTTCGGCAGCCCGTAGAGACGGGCGACAGCGCCGCTCCGCAACCCGGAGTCGATGGATACCAAATTGACAAAACAGGGTCTTTCCAATAGAAAAGAGGCGGGTCGATGCGGCAACGTGCCCTCTGCCGGCAGTGGTGCCGGAGAAAACCATTTCATCGTTACAGAGTCGCCATTCATGTCTCCAATCGCCATCATATTTCCTGAGCCTGCCATCTATTACGAAGAAATCGACATCCCTGCCTCCGTCACCAATCGGGGCAGTCACCTGGGCTTTGAACAGGCCGTCATCCTGATTGCCGAGTGTCAACCCCGTTTTTTTCACCATTTCGGGATCAGCGATATGGATGTCGGCGGCGCGGGCATCATCGTCGCTGGGTTGGCCGTCCGCTTCAAAGCGGAGATTTTTGCCGGTGAACGGCTTCGGATGGAAGTTGCCGTCGGCAATGCCGAGGCGAAGCGCTGCGATATCTTTTACCGATTTCTCAGATTGGGGGACGGTCGCCCGGCGGTGATGGCGAAAACCGAAATCGTTTTCTTTGACTACGGCTCAAGAAAGAGTGTTGACATGCCCGCTTCGTTTCGCCAACGGTTTTTCGGCAGAGAAAACCGGTGATGGCGAAATCGACCCCTTAACCAGTGGCGGACGTCAAGCCTCATGCGCCTGGAATGTAAAGATATCGGCTACCGGTATGCGGCAGCGGACGCCTCCTTGATCAGCCGGCTCCGTTTCACCATAAACGGTCCCGGGTTCCACGCTCTCTTCGGGCCCTCAGGCGTGGGTAAAACCACTCTGGCCCTGATGCTTGCCGGGCAGATTCAGGCGACGACCGGCACCGTTCATCAAACCGACATCGACCACACCCTGTATTCCTACAATTTGGAACGACTTCCGGACTGGGGGAGCATCGACACCCATTTGAGGCGGGTGGCTGCCGACGGCATGGAAAAGGAGCGAGAGCCGCTTCTGACGCTTTTCGGCTTGTCCCATGTTCGGGGTTCTCGATTTTCCCAACTCTCTCTGGGGCAGAAAAACCGGATCAATCTCATTCGTTATCTGCTTCAGCACTACGACATGCTCATCATGGATGAGAGTCTCGCCAACGTGGACGAGAAAACCCGTGAAAAAATCATCGTTGATATCAAACAGCGTTATCCCGATAAGCTTTTCCTCTACATTTCCCATAATATCGTTGAAGTGGCCTCGTACTGTCGGAAGATTTTGGTGCTAAGGAGCCCGGGGAAATTTCCCCAAGGAGTGGTGGTCGATGGTCTAGACATCCTGGACCGGTCTTCCATTGACCAGTCGGCGCTTGAGCGAAGCATGCTGGAGATCATGAATGCTGCCTAGACGAATGTTGCAGTTTCTGATCATTTACAGTCTAGGCATTGCTTTTCTGTTGAGCATCAAATACGCGTTTGGGTTGTCCGACTATGTGATACCCGGCCCTGGCGATATGTGGACCACCTGCCATGAGGTTTACCGCCGCTATCTTTCGGACGTTTTCGACACCCTCCGGATAGCCGTCATCGGCCAAGTGCTCTCTGTCTGCATGGCGTTTCTTGTGGGTATTGCCGGCCGGCAGACCACCTGGTTCGGTTCTTTCGTGAAGGTAGCGGCCTATAATGTTCAAGCATATCCGATCGTAGCCCTCGCCCCGATCATTTTCATTTTGCTGGGTGACGGGTTTATATCGAGGCTGCTGATTGCCGCCATGATTTGCTATTTCCCCCTGCTTCTGTCCATTCTCGGAATCATGGTGGAACCGGTTCACGATATCGAACATTTCTACCGAATGACCGGCAAAATGCGCTGGCAGCTGGAAGTCAAAATTCGCGCATTCGAGAACCTGGGCAAACTCACCACAGTGGTTGCAGGCAGTGCGACACTGGCCATGGCAGGCACCATTGTTGCCGAGTTCATTGCCGCCAACGCCGGTATCGGCTACAGTATTCGAATCGCCTTGTACCAGAGTGATCTGGCCAAAATATTGATTGCACTGTTTCTGATCGGCATCTCCCTTTCGGTCTATCAGGGGCTTTTGGAGTGGGCCGGGAGTCTGGTCCGGAGAGCCTGGGCGAGCCATTGAGAGTCACGGAAGCGGGGCTGTCGACAGGGACGGGTTGTGGCGGCCGTGGTTTCGGCCGCGGAGTGAGTCCATCGATTCCGGGCGGGCGAGTCCAACTGTCGTCATATCCGGATCCAGACCCATTTCCGGTGAGGAGGTCATCCACCATGAAGGCCAGAATCTTTCCTCGCTTGATGGGGCACATCGGGCTGGCGACCCTGGTATTCTTTATGGTCGCCGGATCGAGGGTAATCGGCGCCCAAGACATCAATTATCGCCTGAAATGGATACTCAACACATCGGTGGTCGGCGATTTGGCTGCCGACATCAATGGACACTTCAAGGCGGCCGGTCTCAAGGTCACCGTCAAACCGGGGGGGCCTGAGCGGGACGCTATCAAGGAACTCGAGCTGGGGCTCTCCCAATTTGGAGTGGCATCGGCCGACCAGGTGATCCGGGCCCTGTCCAAAGGGGCCCCGGTGGTGGTGCTGGCGCAGCTTTTTCAAATCAATCCGCTCCAGTGGATCTACCGTGAAACCGGGGCGCCCATCCGGCAACTGATTCAACTCAAAGGAATGACCATTGGGGTCACCTTTGGGGGAAACGATGAAACCATCCTTCGGACGCTCCTGGCCATGGGTGGTCTGTCCGAGACCGATGTCGCTCTTTTCAGCGTCCGTTACGACTACACGCCGTTCTATCGTCGCCAGGTGTCGATTTGGCCGGTCTATCGCAACACCCAGGGCATCTTCCTTC
The DNA here is from genome assembly GCA_942491115.1 of uncultured Desulfobacteraceae bacterium. GTDB lineage: Bacteria > Desulfobacterota > Desulfobacteria > Desulfobacterales > UBA5852 > CALNZV01. The sequence goes on along the minus strand of CALNZV010000007.1, from coordinate 406,315 downwards.
AGCGGCAACTCGCCAAAGAAGGGGAGGCGGTTCGCTTTTTCAACCCGGCGGATTTCGGGGTTCAATTCGTGGCCAATTCGGTGGTGACGTCCCGGGAGATGATCGAACAGGAGCCGGATATGGTGCGGGCATTTGTCGAGGCGCTGCTGGATGGCTGGCGGGAGGCGATGAACCCGGAAAAGGCCGATATGGCCATCCACATCCTTTCGACGGTGGACAAGGATACCCCCCCGGACCTTCTCAGGGAGCAGCTGGATGTGACCCGCCGTCTCGTCCTGCCATCGGAGGATTCGGTTCTGGGGACCATCGATGTGGCTGCGTGGGAACAGACCGAGGGCATCATGGTCGAACAAGGATTGATCGACGGGCCCGTCGGGGTCATAAAGGTGTTGATGCCCCTGCCGGCTGCCGACTAGCGACGCCATTTTGGGGTGAGGACATGTCACGAGGAGAGCGCGTTGAATTGGTGGAATGAGCTGCCTTCGCACATCAATCCCAGTTTGTTTGCCGTCGGTTCCTTTCAGCTGCGATGGTACGGGCTCATGTACATCGTGGCTTTTGCGGTCGCCTATGGACTGATGCGGTATCGGACCCGGGCCGAAGCGTTTGATTTTTCACCGGAGTTTATTCAAGATTTTATGGTGTGGGCCATCCTTGGCGTCATGATCGGGGGACGGTTGGGCTATGTGGTCTTTTACGACTGGCCCTATTTTTCGAGCCATCCCCTCAAAATCTTTCTTCCGGTGGATTTTTCAGACGGCATTCGCTTCACCGGTTTATCGGGCATGTCTTACCATGGGGGGGTTATCGGTGTTCTTGGGGCATCGGTGTGGTTTTGCCGGCGAAGGGGCATATCCTTCTGGTCGTTTTCGGATTTCGTCATCCCCACCGTCCCCCTTGGGTATACCTTTGGCCGGATCGGCAATTTTCTCAATGGTGAGTTGTACGGTCGGGTGACCACCGGTCCATGGGGAATGGTGTTTCCAATGGATCCAACACGGCAAATGAGGCACCCGAGTCAGCTCTACGAGGCCTTCTTCGAGGGAATCGTTCTCTTCGGACTGCTGTGGTGGATCCGTCGAAAACCCCTGCCCGACGGCTCCCTCCTTGCCGTTTATTTTATCGGATATGGGGTTGTGCGGTTCGGCATCGAATTTTTCAGGGAGCCGGATCCCCATCTCATGTATGTTCTTGGCCCCTTTTCCATGGGCCAGGTTCTCTGTCTTCTGATGATTTTTGCCGGCGCCGGTCTCCTTGGGTGGCGGTTCAAAAGCCAACCGTCGGTGGTTCACTGACCGGGCCCGCCCGATCCCGCCTGGGGCGGGACGATCCTTTGTGCACAGGGGACAGGACCCCCTTTGGGCTACCGGCGAGTCAGACGGGGAGAGAATCCAGCACTTTCGAGCTGTTGGCGCAGTTCGGCAGTGTCTTTTTTCTTGTAGAATCCCCCGACGGCGAGTCGATGCCGTCCCGGAACGGATGGGTCGGGGAGCCGATAGGGGACGAATCCCGCCTCCGATAGGGCCCTTTCCATGTCGTCGACGGATTCTGCGCCGCCTTCCACGGACAATCCCAGACAGTAGGGAAGATACACCAGAAAAACGCCGGCCAGTTCATCGCCGCCGAACGTTTTCCTGGCGGCCTCGGCGACCGACGGGCTCGAATAAGCCCCGATGTAGACCCGATGCCAGGTTTCGCCCTTTTTGACGCTGGCTTGCCCGATAAAAGCCTTCCCACCCCTGGAACGGAGTGTTTTTGCCAGCCGCCTTGCCTCACTCAGCTTGGAAAAAGACCGCACCTGATAGGCATAGGGGCTTTCCTGGGCGGTTTTTGCCATCTCCGGGATATCCGGCCGCCGGTTGGCTTCCGGTGGGCCAAGGCGGGTGACAAAGGCGTTTGGAGACAGGGACTTGCGTACCTGGCCGGCCACCCGCTTTGCCGCTTCCGAGGTGTCGAAGGGGCCGATGTAGATTCGGTGCCAGGTGCCGCGATCCTTGATGACGACTTCTCGGGAAAAAGACGAAAATCCTCTGCCGGCAAGCTCACTTACGGCTTTTTCTGCGTCTTCCCTGTTTTTGACTGACTGGACCTGAATCGCAAACGCCGGTTTGTCGATTCGGACGGCGGCGGCGGCTTTGGAACCACCCGCCGCTTCGGCTGGGGGATCGGTTTCCCGCCGGTCTGCATCGGCAGTCTCCGATTCGGGAGCTGATGTCCCGGAGACGTCTGGGTCCGGAGGTGCCGCCGGTTCAAGGGGACGCTTCTGCCCATCATTCTCGGAGGGGATGGACTCGACGACGACGATGGAATATCGGATGAGCTCGCTTGGATTGGAGCCGTCGGTCAATCGGTAGCTGAATTCGTCGGTTCCGATGAATCCCGGCTTCGGGGTATAGATGAGATCCGGAAGCGTGCCGGACAAAACGCCGTTTATCGGCACCGTTTCCATGATCACATCCCATTGAGCGTTGTCCAGGCCGCTGGGGAGAAGGAAAACCTTTACGGGCCTGCCCCTGGTCGTTGTTGCAGCGGCGGGACCCGGTGTCTTCGCCGCCGTCGGAACCGCGTCGGATACCGTCATGTGGATCACCGCATCCGGCGATGCCAACTGGCCGTCCGATGCCCGGAAAACGATTCGGTCTTCCCCCATGAAACCCTCGTGTGGCTGGTATCGGATGCGGGGCGGCGTGCCGGTGATAGTGCCGTGCTCAGGGTGCTCGACAAGAGAAAAGCTTAGGGGGTCGCCGTCGGGGTCCGTCCCCGACAAGTCGAGGGCGATGCCGGTGTCTTGACCCACAAGGACCTGACGCCCTTCGGCCATCGGCGGATCGTTGACCGGGCGGATAGTCAAACGAACCGTCGCCGGAGATGAAACGGCCTGCCCATCGGTTGCCCGAAAGGTAAACTGGTCTTCGCCGGAAAAATCGGGATCCGGCTGATAGGTAAGCCCGGGCGGGTTTCCCCGCAGTCTCCCGTGGGTGGGTGGGTCAGCGACTTCATAGCGAACGGAACCGTCTTCGGGATCAGTGGCCGCCAATTGAAATGCAATGGGGTGGTCCTCGATACCGTCGACCGTCTGGGAAACGGGAGCAGGAGCATCGTTCACCGCCTCCACACGAACCACCACGCTTCCCGTCTCCGATGCGTCGGTACCATCCAGGACCTGGTACTGAAAACGGTCGGTACCGGCAAATTCCGGTTCCGGATGGTACACCAACCGAGGCGGTGCCCCCGACAGGGTTCCCCGGGTGGGTGAAGCGGTGATTTCGAATTGAATGGGGGTGCCGTCGGGGTCTTTACCCGTCAGCAGAATATCGACTGGTTCGTCTTCTCTGGTTTCGTAGAAGAGTCGACCCGCAACCGGAGGGTGGTTGGCGCCCGTGTCGACCGCGACCTTGGGATTTCCGGGGCGATCCGCTTCCGGTTGAAGATCGACAATGCGGTCCAGAGGTGCGATTTTTTGCCACACCTCCTGAGGGTTTCCACCGGGCTTCGGGGAATAGGTTTCACGATAGGGCTTACCCTCCTCATAGTGACTCAGCCGCTCGGCATACGTGGTGGGGGTGTCGCTCTGTTGTCCCGGCGTCAGGGTCATGGCGAGGAGCTGGCTCTGGATGGCCACCGCTTCTTCGAACTGGCCCGCTTCGGCATAGGCCGCAGCCAGCGTGTCGAGATGCCCAATGGCGGGACTCCGGTCGACGGCACGCCTGGCGAACGCAACCGCCCGCCTTCCGTCACGGTAGCGGTGATCGGGGCAGGTCGCCAGAATCCATGCCAGGTTGTTGTAGATTTCGGTGTAGTCCGGATTGATGGTCAGGGCCTGGGCGTAGTCCAGGAGCGCCCGGCCCGGAACCCCCATCTTATCCAGGGCATATCCCCGGTTGTATAGGGCCTTGGATGATCTGGGGTTGATTCTCAGCGCTGCGGTGCAGTCCTCGATGGCTTTCTCGTAGTGGCCTTTGCGAAGCCATGCCAGACCTCGGTTGCAGTAGGCGTCGACGTAACGGGGATTGATATCGATCGCCCGGTTGATATCGGTGACGGCGCCATCGTAGTCTTCCTGGAAGATGCGGGCAAAGCCCCGGTTGTTGTAAGACTTTGCCGATTGGGGATTGATGCTCAGGGCCTGGGAGCAGTCGTCGACGGCCCCGACGTAGTCTCCAATGAAAATTCTGGCAAAGCACCGGTTGTTCAGGGCCTCGTAATCGTGGGGGACAGCCTGGATGGTCATGGTGAAGGCCTCGATGGCCTCGGCGTATTTTCCGGCCTTCAATGCCTCCAGTCCCTCCTGGAACCATTCGTTGCCGGCGGCCGGCGAGAGGCCAACACCCCATGACAGGATCATCAAAAAGACAAAGGACGCTGAACGTTTCATTGCGTATCGGCTCCGGTCAGTCGTTGTCGAGCGTTCGCGTTCCCGTCCGAAGGGGCTCGGACGCCTTGAGCAGGGCCACCGGACATGCCCGTGGTGTCGGCAATATCCCCTGACTCATGGCATCGGGAAGCGGAAATGATTCGCTGAAGCTATAGATAACAGTCTTTCTGGTCCGGTGGTTTTCTCCGATGGGGCAGCAATGTCGTCGCTTCCGGCATCATGCCGGCCAAGCCCATCGGTCGAGCCCTCGGAAATCCGGGGCCGTCTATTGGCCTTCTATACTATAACAAATCCCTGGATGACTCAATTGCGTCTTTGGAAGGTTCAGTGAAAAAGGGTGTGAAGGCTTTGAATCAGAAGGCCGGTTAGAAGGGGAACGACGAGGTTGTCGTCGACCCTAATAGACCGTCGTATACGCAGAGGAGAGAGCTCGAGGAGGGCCATGCCGGCGGGGGCCCCGAAAAAAACCCCTGAAGACATGGTGCCGCCCCATGCATCGAGAAGGCCCGGAAGCAGAGGGTAGGTTGAAAAAACGGCTATACCCGCAAAATAGCAGGCCACGGTGCCTTCGACGGATTTGGCTCCGATGCGGTGTCTGCCGAAGCGGATACCGACGAGAGCCGCGGCCGCATCTCCTATAATGAATGCGGAAAGCGCCATGAACGAGAGATGAGAAGCATCGATGAACACCAGGGAACACCAAAAGGATGCTCCGATGATATGAGTGGAACCGGTGAACCGATGAATCTCTTCTTTTCTCAGCAATGATTTGAATGCCTGGTAGTAGCGTCTTTGGACCGCCGGCAACCGAAATCGGAGAATATCGACGCCGATGGCGGCCGCATAAAAAATACCTAGTATTACAGGGGGGGCCGCCGGTGGCAAGGGGGTGAGCCTGGGCAGATAGAATATTCCCGCCGGCATCAGGAGGGCCGCCAGGTGGAGGCGTTTTCGATTGATTTCCTCCGGTGTCAATCGGGGATAAGCGGCTGCTGTCAAACTGCCTCCGAATTGGCGTGTCAATGCGGGTTGATTCCACACCGTCGGCACTGGCGCCGGGGTGCGGCACCCAACCGGGAAATCAACCTCATTCCCATATGATGAACGAGAGATGTTTGATTTGTGCTAGGGGTCAGGGAGTCCTGTGTGGGGGAGCCTCCCCGTTGGAAGCCGGGGGTGGGTTGGGCAGGTCGACAACCACAGGATCCCTCAGGATCGCCTCTATAGCGGCCCTTGCGGTGTCGGCCGTTTCCGGGAAGATGGGATCGAGGGAAACAATGTGCCTGAGGTTGTCGGCCGTTCGGAGTATCAGCATGGCCAGGTTGCCCTCTTCGAGCTCGGAGACGGTGACGACGTTCTCCCAAGGCTCCATGGACGCCCAAAGATAGAGTGTCAGGGCCGGTCGGCTGTAAAGTGGGCGCGAATAGAAGCCCCGGTGGGCCATGTGCTGCTGAAACGGAGTAAGTTTCTTTTTGAGATGGCCGTAGGCGTTCATGAGTTTTCGAGGCGCCAGTTTCCGGGTCAGCTGATCTCTCGACTCCGTTTCGTTGACGAAACAGGTGACCAGTCCTGCCAATAGGGCGACGTCTTTTGACGGCAGTGCGTCCCGCCGAAACGCCTCGGCAATGAGCAGCGGCTGGTCGACCCGCAGCTGAGACGCCCATGCGCCCTCCGACGTCAGACGATTGTCCCCGTCGACGTACCCCATCTCCCTAAGGAAATTGAGGTGACGTTCAAACGCCTCCCACAGGTGGCCGTGGGCGGCTTCGAGCATTCGCGGGGAGGCTTTTCGTCCGGCCCTCTGCATGGCTTGATACGTGGCGAAAGACTTCCTTAGCAGCCCGTTGATCTGCTCGGGGGTGTGGGAAAGCAGGAGATTGAGCACCATGGAGAAATCGATCCGGATTTGACTGTCCACATCGGAGGCCTTGGATGTGACCAGCTGAGCCACCTTCGGGATATCCATGTACTTTCCGGGTACCGCAACGGCGAAACCGATATTGTCCTTGCCGCGCCGACCGGCGCGACCGGTCATCTGGTGGAATTCCGTCGGACTCAGGGTAACGAAGTCCCGTCCGTTGAATCGATCCGAATTGAAAAAGACAATGGTTCTGGCGGGGAAATTGACCCCGGCAGCCACTGTAGATGTGGCAAAGACAGCGTCCAGCAAGCCTTCTGTCATGAGGGTTTCCAGCAGAAGCTTCCAGGCGGGCAGTTGGCCACTGTGATGAGCCCCCACGCCTAAATTCTCCAGTTGCCAGCGCTGGTGGTGCCGCTGGAGCCTGGGAGCAGCCTGGGTCAGTTCCGTGAGCCGGCGGCTCAGGCGCGCTTTGCGGTCGGGGTCGGTAATGGTATGGTCGAGACAGAGGCCGATGGCTTTGCCGCAATCGGACCTGGATTTGAGAAAAAAAATGGCTGGCAACAGCTGGTAGCGACGGAGAACCTTCAGCATGGCTCCGAACGGGGGCAGCTGCCAGGGGGCGCCGAAGGATGGTTTCCGGGAGGCGTTCAGGGTGTCAACGACCTTTTTATAGATCCGGGGCCGCCGTCCCTTGCCGTCGCCGGCGAATAGCGGCATCAACGTGCCCTTCGGATGAAAGAACAGGGACACCAGAGGCACGGGACGATGGTGTTCTGCGATTACCCGGCATTGACGTCCCCTGATTCCAGAAAGCCAGCGGGCGATCTGTTCCGCATTTCCAATGGTTGCCGATAGAAGCAGCAGGGGGATCCGTGTCGGCAGGTAGATCATGGTCTCTTCCCATACCACCCCCCGCTCTTCGTCCCCCAGGAAGTGGGCTTCGTCCAGGACCACGAAATCCGCGTCCAGGCTGCCGCCGGTGGACATGGCGTCGTAGAGCTGATTTCTTAGTATTTCCGTCGTCCCAACAATGACCTGTGCATTGGGATTTTCGCGACGGTCTCCGGTCAGAATGCCCACGTTGCCGGCGCCGAAACGCTCGGAAAACTCAGCGTGTTTGGCGTTGCTCAGGGCTTTTAGGGGACAGGCGTACCACGATCGCCCTCCGCCACCGAGAATCCTCTCGATTGCGGTTTCGGCAATCCAGGTCTTACCGGCTCCCGTCGGAGCGGTCACCAGGCAGTCTGCCGATGAGATGGCGTCGACAGCGCTGTTTTGATAGGGATCCGGAACAAAGGGCGTGGGATTGGGGACGCCGATCTCGGCGAAGATCGGCTTGAGAAGCGAATCCGCACCGGGGACCACGGGGAAGCGGTCACTCGGACGGGAGGACCGCTTTCTGGACGGATATCGAAACCGTCGCCCCATGATTCAAAGGCCGGCCAGTATGGATTGAACTTCGGCGATGGCGGTGGAATCGGTATCGAAAGGGGATTGACCGTTCAGATCGGCTTCGATCAATCGGTCGTCGTAGGGGATGAATCCCACGAGGTCGAAATCGGGAAGATGCTCCCGCAAAAACGCCTTGTCCTTTTCTCCTCGGATCTTGTTGCCCACCACTGAGATCTGGTCCAGGCGGATTTCCGAAGCTAGGCGCCGAATGTTTACGGCGGTGTCGATACTTCGGCGGCCGGGCTCCACCACAACGATCAATCGGTCCACAGCCTGGGCAGTGGCCCGCCCCAGATGCTCGATTCCGGCCTCCATGTCCATGACCACCACCTCGTCTCTGGACAGCACGACATGACTGATGAGGGCCCTGAGCAGGGTGCTTTCCGGGCAGATGCATCCGCCTCCGCCTTTTTTAACCCCCCCAAGACGCATCAGCTTGATGTTTTCCATACGAGCCGACAGGCTGTCGGGAAGATCGTCCACTTTCGGGTTCAGTTTGAAAAATCCTCCGATACTCCCTGGTTGGGCTTCGGTTCTTTCGAATGCCAGGTCTTTCATTTCGGCGATGGGGATGATGGCATCGGCGCCGTCGATACCCAGGGCCGATCCGAGATTGGCATCTGGATCGGCGTCGATGGCCAGGACATATTTTCCGCTGGCATTAAGGGCTCGGATCAACAGGGCGGAGAAGGTGGTTTTTCCCACACCGCCTTTGCCGCTGACAGCAATTTTCATGGAAGGGTGTCTCCTTGGGTAGGGGGTTCACTGTCGGCTTGAATGGATGGAAACGGTTAGCGCATTCAGCAGGGTCCTGTCCACTGACTTAACCGTAACCATCTATTATAATACAGTGCCGGTTGGCGGCAAGCCTCAAGGTGTCGCCGGACCGTGTGTCTGTCTCGATACCCGGTTGACCTCCAGTGGTCATGAGGGCTATTACTGAGCCAAATCAGCAGTGGCCGTTGGGTCGATCCCCGATGCCCCCGATTGATAAGACGAAAAGGTTGATATGACATCGTCCCGGAAGACATCCCAACTTCCCTTGATATTGGCGCCCGCCGGCAGCCGAGATGCCTTTTTGGCGGCTGTTGCCGCTGACGCCGATGCGATTTACTGTGGGCTTAAAACCTTCTCGGCGAGGATGGAGGCCAAAAACTTCGATCCGGGCGATATGACCCGCCTCATCGCCTTTGCCCACAGCAGAGGCGTCCGGGTTCACCTGGCGTTCAACACCCTGATCAAGACGGGGGAGATCAACTCGGCCCTGACGCTGCTTGACGGTCTGAATCGAGTGTCGCCGCCGGATGCCCTTATTTTTCAGGATTTGGCCATGATAGAGGTGGTCCGGCGTGCCGGCTACCAGGGAGAGCTTCACTTGTCGACCCTTGCCAATGGGAGCTTCCCGATGGGGCTCAAAGCCCTGCATCGATTGGGGGTGGACCAGGTGGTGGTTCCCCGGGAGCTTTCTATCGACGACATCCGACAGATGGGTGACGCCTGCCCCTCCGGACTGGGGCTTGAGGTGTTTATCCACGGCGCGCTGTGCTATGCGGTTTCGGGGAGGTGCTACTGGAGCAGTTACCTCGGCGGCAGAAGCGGCCTGAGGGGGCGGTGTGTTCAGCCCTGCCGGCGGCTCTTCTCCCAAGGACACCCGCCCGGTCGGCATTTCTCCTGCATGGATTTCAGCCTTGACGTGCTGGTGAAAGTGCTTCGGCAGATTCCCCAGGTGAAGACCTGGAAGATCGAAGGTCGAAAGAAGGGCCCTCATTACGTCTACTATACGGTAACCGCGTATCGGATGCTACGAGACGAAGGCCATGATTCCGGCATCAAGAAAGCGGCTCTCGATCTGCTGTCCAGGTCCCTGGGCCGTCCGGCCACCCACTATCATTTTCTACCCCAACGGCCCTACAATCCTGTCGAGCATAGCGAAACCGGCTCGGGGCTTTATATGGGGAGAACCAAGGGAACGGCGATCCGGCCCTTTATCGCCCCCCGGGGGGCGCTTCTGCCGGGGGATGTCCTGCGCATCGGATACGAAGACAGCCCCGGTCATCGGATTCACCGAATGCGGCAGGGAATCCCGGCCAGGGGCCGCTACCAGCTGTCGGCCGGCAAAGAGAAACCCCTGCCGAAGGGAACTCCGGTGTTCCTGGTGGATCGTCGGGAAGCGGCTCTGGTGGAAAAAATGACTGCACTGGAAAAGGCCCTCGATGGGACCACGGTGCCCGAGTTGCCGGCACCTGGAAAAAAGGTTCAGTGGGTTTCCCGTGCCTGTCGGCGGGGGAGGACGACAGCGCTGAGGGTGAAACGGACCCTTGGCCGGAAGGGGTCCGGCGAGGACATCGGCCTTTGGATGTCGGGCGCCCCCTCCCAAGAAAGGGAGAGCCGGGGGCATTCAAGGCTCTGGTGGGTGCTGCCCCCGGTGATATGGCCCGAAGAAGAGGCCGCCCTGACCCGGCAAATCGACAAGGTGATAGGCGCAGGGTCCCGTCGCTTCCTTCTGAACCAGCCCTGGCAGGTGGCCTTTTTCTCCGATCCGTCATCGGTCCAGCTGTGGGCGGGACCGTTTTGTAATATCGCCAATCCTGCCGCCGTGAATGTCCTTGCCGACATGGGATTTACAGGGGTCGTGGCGAGCCCGGAACTCGAAGCCCCGCAGTTGCTTTCGTTTCCAAAGGTTTCCCGGCTGCCCATGGGGGTGGTGCTGTCCGGCATCTGGCCTTTATGTCTGTCCAGGGTCGTATCGAGCGCTATCGACGTCGGCACCCCGTTTTCAAGTCCCAGGGGGGAACAGGCCTGGGTGAGCCGTTACGGGGGCACCTACTGGACCTTCCCCAACTGGCGTCTGGATTTGACCGAAAACCGCCGCGATCTTGAAAACGCCGGCTTCCGGCTTTTTCTCCATCTCGATGAGCCTGTTCCACGAAAAGTTCACTTGAAGCGGCGTCCGGGTATCTGGAATTGGGAGCAGGGGCTACTGTGATCCCCAAGGAAGACCGATGGCACCGTTGATTCAGCGTTTCTACGACATGGCCATACCTATGAAAACGGGTCCGGATATCGTCGATATCACCGACCGCCTGAGAGGCGTCCTGTCGGCATCGACGGTGTCCGACGGCATGCTTTGGGCCACAACGGTCGGCTCCACGGGTTCGATGACCACCATCGAGTTTGAACCCGGGGTCGTGGCCGACCTGAAAGCCGCCATCCAGAGGTTGGCGCCCCCGGACATGGACTATGCCCATGAACGGGCCTGGCATGACGGCAACGGGCACAGCCATGTCCAGGCGGCACTGTTGGGACCGACCGTCGGTGTGGCTGTTCGAGAGGGGCGCCTCGTGCTGGGCACCTGGCAGCAGGTCGTGGTCATCAATCACGACAATCGGCCCCGGAAGCGGATCGTCGAGGTGACCGTTCTGGGGGCGACAGGCGATTCCTAACCCCACGATTGATCAGCGGATAGACAGCTCAACACGGGTTTTCCCCAGACGGTCATGGGGGCGGCGTTGGCGGGCCGGATAGGCTTTGGTCAGCAACTGATGGGTTCCCACTTTCCCAGACTGCACCAGATAATTCCGTACCGAGTTGGCCCGGTCCCGGGCCAGGCGCTCGAGGTCTCTGCTCGGGGGCCGCAGGTAGTCCAGCAGGCGGGCTCTCATATCCGCTGGGGGCAGCCGCTTGACCATCCCCAAAAAGTTTCTGGGCTTTTCAAAAGGCGCTTCCCGGTAAACCTTCCACAGGGCATTCTCATCGTCGATCAGCCCCGGGATGGATTCGGATTTTGATCGATCACGGCTAACGGAGGTCGCCGATCCTTCGAGAGCAGCCATGAGACGCTTTTTTGCCAACTCGTCCCTGTCCGATAAGCCATCCGCCAGTCCGGTGATTTCGAGCGTTAGGGCCGGTTTTTCGTAAAGCACATCAGCCACCCGGTCGAGTTGATCTCTGACATGTCGGGAAAGCCCGCTGGCTCCTGGTTCGAAGATCAAAGGATCGAGGGCGGATCCGCCGAGGTTTTGTGCAATGATGTCAACCGGTGAACCCGAGGCTTTTCTCAGTATATTCCCAACCGCTTCGGCAATGAGGGCGTCGATGCGATCGGCCGGATCGTCGAGGCTTCCTCCCACGGTTACCGCCAGTTGAATGGATTCACCGCGCCCTCCCAAAAGGGCTGTCCCACGATGAAGGGCCAACTCAGAGTCGTCCTTAGGGTTTCCCGGATCATTGACCCATTCCAGTCGGTCTATTTCGATCTGATGGGCGCCGTTCAGGCGCCTGCCCCTGATGGTGTAGTCGGCGTCCACGCTCATGGTGCCTCTCTGAATGGCGCTCCCAAGGTAACGTCGACTGTATGGGCTGAGAGAGGGCATATCCACGGCCGACATCGACAGGGCGAGGGTCGTTTTCGGGGATCGGCCTTCTTTGTCGACCGTTCCCTTCATGGACAGGGGCGCTCTTCCGTCGATCCTGGCGTCAAACTGGAATCGAGTGGAACCTGGGTTCAGGGTCGATATCCCGTCGATGTGGCCCCGGATGCCGGAGACCATGGCGGCAAATGCCGGAGAAACGGTGGCGTCTGAAATCCGCAGATTTCCCTGGTGGACGACGAGTCGACCGACGCGGACAGCAGAGGGCAGGGAGGGCGTGTTGAGACCCGATGGCGGTGCGCTTTTGGGTTCCGCCCCTGACAAAGCGGCCGGCCGCCAGCGTCCGTAGGCATCCCGACCAAGATGTCCCCCGACGCCGTGGAGATCAATACTGTCGGCGGAAAACGTCCGCTTGGAGAGATCCAGTTGAACACCGGAGGCTGATAACGCGTCGGCCGTCATCAGGGGGGCACCGCCTGAGGCGTCTGTTGCCCTGACATTGCTGGCGGTCAGATTTCCATCGACTTGGAGGTGGCTTCTCCGGCCCGCTTCCGTGGCGCCGATCCAGAGATATCCATTGGCAGAAAGGGCGGTTTCAATGCTTACGGGGCCAGCATCGGGGACTGCTATGGAAAAGCCGGGCAGGGGGATATCGGAGGCCTCCACGAGAAGGCGGTCCGCGCTGTCGCCGGCCCTCAACCGACCCGATACGGTAAAGTGCCCTCCACCATTGGCCCGGCCATTGGCGCTGAAGGCGGTTTCCTCTTCTCCACGGGTGGTCGTGCCGATGGCGGTCAGGGTCAAGTCTTCGACGGAGAATCCATTGAGCGGATCCGAGGCGTCGGATTCGTTTCGAACGGTAAAATCCAGAAGGGTCAGTTCACCGATGGTCACATCGGGCCGGGAGGCAGGGGTCAGGGTACCTGAAGACAGTGGAAGCAGGCCGGTGAGAAGACCGAGGTCGACGCTTCCGTCTCTCATTTTCTTAAACTGAACAACCCCCCCACTGGCCTCCACCTTTTCGACCAGTGCGGCCCGGCTGCCGGACCGGTGATGAAGATGATGCATCGCCAACCGATTCAATCGCAGCAGCTCGTGGGATTCTGGCGCCGGCAAGTCGGGGGAGGGGGCGGCACGCTCCGGGAATACATGATTGTGGATCCGAATTCGAGAATCGATCATCTCGACGGAATCCGCATTGATATCTATGGTGTTCCTAAGCTCCGCGAGCAGCGCCGCGACGGCTGCATCCGCGCCATGGTTCCGGAGGTCCACGACCGCGCCCTGGACAACCGCCGAGCGGATATTGAGGCGACCACCGGCAGGATCGAAATACCGGACATCGACCAGAGCGCTGGGCAGTGCCAGCAATGAATGCCCGGAGGCCGTCTGGACGACTGTGTTCTGGAGGAATAAAAGCCCGTCGAATACCGCCAGTGCAGGCGCGCTTGGGGGCCGGGTGTACAGGTAATGGCCATGGACATCCATCTGACCGGCCGCCATTTCGACGACATGCCTCTCGAAAGGCCGGACACCGGTCAGGTCGATACCGGTGATAGCGATGTCCAGTCGGGTCTCCAGATGCTCGGAGAAGGGTTTCATGCGGCCATTGAGAACCACGCGGCTTCGCCCGATGCTGGCTGAAATCGAGGGGTGGATGAATCGATCCTTTTGATCAGGACGGGTTGAGACACGAGGCAACGCCAGTTCAATCGCCTCGACGGCTGCGCCATTGCCGCTGCCAGGCAATCGATAGTGGACTCTGCCGTCTGTGATGCGAACATTGTTGAGGGTGACGGCAAGGCCAGCGGTCCGATCGATGATTCGTTCTCCCACGTCAGCAAGGGTATCGAAAATACGAGTGACGTCCGTCAATGGAACGTCGAGTTCAAGAACCGGGCGTTCAAGATGGAGGGCATCGAGGGTGATCGTCCTTCCGGCCAGGGCTCCGATGCCGACGCCGGCGCTCAAGCGGTCAACGCTGAGTCCCTTCATGGCGGCGTCGTCGCCCGGAAACCGAATGTCTTCCATGTCCAATGTGAACGAGTAAGGGCTGAAGTGCATCGATCCGATGAGGACGGAGCCGCCGAAGAGGGTTTCGACGCGGCGTTCGATGGACCAGCGGGCTAAGCGCGGGTAGGCGATGATTCCGACCAACAGAGCCAGAAAGAGGAGTTGGGCGGCAAGAATGCCCTTGCGGCGGGCAGGACGCAAAGCGCCGATGGAACGCCAATTCAATAAGACCTTTTCCTGAACATATCCACGGAAAGGTAGATAGGGCAACGGTGAACTATCTTTGCGTGTCAGCATTTGGTATCTGTCTTTACTCATTGGCATTTGTTGTCTGTCTTTACTTTTTAACATTTGTTATAAGGAAGTCAAAGACAAATTGATGTCGACGGCTTCCCTGACGCAGCAGGGGCCGATCGGCGATCGAATTACCTATTTGGAGGACGAATACGGAATGGCCAAAGGCCTGCTTCTTTTTCTGACAGCGATCATGATGATGCTCTCCATTTCGGCCTGCACCGACAACGAGAACATCGTCAACGTGGATATGGGTATCCGCCAAGAAGTGAGCGTCCGCCTGGATCCGGAGGCCATCACCTATGCCTACTTGCCCCAGTTTTCTCATTCTGTCTCTTTTCAGCGGCATCACCCCATGATTCGGTACCTTTCCGAGGCGACGGGCCGGAAAATCCGGCAGGTGTTTCCGGATACGTTCGATGAACACATGCGCATGGTTGGGCAGGGAAAGATCGACATCTCCTTTTCGAACCCCTTCGTTTACGTGAAAATGGCGAATCGCTATGGCTCTGTGGCTTTTTCAAGAGTGGTGGAGAAAAATGGGAAAGCCTTTTTCAGGGGGGAGATCATCTGCCGGGTGGACCATCCCTCGATCCATGAATTGAAAGACCTTCGAGGTCTCAGCTGGATCGCTGTCGATCAGGGCTCGGCAGGGGGTTATCTGTTCCCCATGGGTATGTTTTTAAAAAACGGCATTGTTCCCGAAGATTTCTCGGATATCGCCTTCGCCCCCGGTCCCGGCGGAAAGCAGGAAAAAGTGGTTCTCGCCGTCCATGCCGGCCAGTTCGACATGGGAACCATTCGGGAGGGAGCGATCAGTGTGGTGGCCGATAAAATCAATCCCGAAGACATTCGGATTGTTGCCCGGACGCCATGGTATCCGGGCTGGGTATTTTCGGCCGGGAGGGGAGTGGCTGCCGGCAACGTCAATGAGATACGAGACGCTCTGATCGCCCTCGATCCGTCGACCCCTTCCGAACGGCACATCTTGGAGGCCGCCCAATTTCAACGCATCATCCCGGCAACGGATAGCGACTTCGAATCGGTCCGCGACCTATGGAAAATCCTTCGAACCCGGGTTGAGAACCGCGAGGGTTCCAACGGTGATCAATGGTGAGAGGCCTTCCGTGAAACGACCTCCCATTCAGTTTAGTTTCCGCACCAAGATCTACGGGGGGATCGTGTCCATCGTTTTATTGACGGGCCTTCTGATTGCCGTTCCCGTCAGTCAGATCGTATCCCGGTCTCTTTCCGACGATTATCGGAAGCGGGGCGTCAGTATGGCAGTATCTTTAGCCAAGCGGGGAGAGGATCCCATTCTGGCCATGGATTTTCTTCGAATGAAAAGCCTCATCGATGAAGCGGTCGGTTCCGGGGAAGATATTTTCTATGCCTTTTTCCAAAACGCCTCTGGGGATATCCTGAGCCATTCATTTCAAGAGGGCTTTCCGCTTCAGCTCAAAACCGCCAACGATGTGTCCACCGAAGAGCCTTTTCGCATTCGGCACCTCGATGCCGACGGCGACCGGATCTATGATTTTGCCGCCCCGGTTCTGGCCGGCCCCTATCAGGTGGGCACCGTTCGGCTTGGCCTGCTGAGCAACAAGATCAACACAACCATTAATGAGCTTCTGTGGGCGATTTTTGCGTTTATCCTCATTTCTGTTTTTATCGCCGATCTCGTCGGTTTTACCCTCGCCCGGAACGTGACCAGCCGGGTTCGATCGCTTCAGGAAGCCACTGAAGCGATTCTTGACGGAGACCTGAACATTCGGGTGAGGGACATGGTGACGCCTGGCGGTTCGATGGTTGACGGTGAGGAATCCGGGGAGGGGAGATTCGACGGGGATTTGTCCAAGGAATTCGGCGGCCATTCGGTTCAGTTGACCCGCACCGGGGATGAAATCCATCAGCTGGCCGAATCCTTTGACGCCGTCACGGTTGCCCTGAAAAACAACATCGACCAACTGGCGCGATCAAAAGCAACACTGGAAAAATCCGAGGCCAAATACCGCCGGATTTTCGAGGGGTCCATGGACCTGATTTTTGTCGCCGACAGCAGCGGGCGAATCCTCGATATCAATCCTGCCGGGGTGTCGATGTTGGAATACCACGACGCCCCCGACCACCTACGGCAGATACCGCTCTCGTCCGTGGTCAGGGAGGCGAATTCGACGGCGCCTCTGCTGACGGTTCTCGAGAATCAGGGGTTTGTCAGGGATTGGGAATGCCGAATGGTGACGAGAACCGGAAGTGAGCTCGATGTTCTGATGAGCGTGTCCTCCAGACGAAACAAGGCCGGCGATATCATCGAATACGACGGGGTTGTCAAGGACATCACCCGCCGAAAGCTGATGCGCAACCAGCTGCTTCAAGCCGACAAACTGGCCTCTTTGGGTCAGCTCTCGGCCGGCGTCGCCCATGAAATCAACAATCCCTTGGGACTGATTCTGGGATATACTCAGCTATTGATCCGGGAGGATACCGGCAATGACGATCGCCTCGAGGATCTTCGAACCATCGAAAGGCAGGTCAGAAACTGCAAGCAGATTGTCGAAGCCCTGCTGAAATTTGCACGAAAGACGGAAACACGCCTTTCGGAAGTATCGATCAACGATACCGTATCGGCGGTAATTGACGTCATGGCTCACCAACTGGAACTTGATGATATCGAGATCGTTACCGATTTCGCTGACGGTCTACCCCGGGTCAGCGGCGACGGCGAGAAGCTCAAACAGGTATGGATGAACTTGATGATGAACGCCCGGCAGGCCATCGGCTCAGATGGGCAGATCGCCGTGTCGACGGGGTTGGAAAACGGCGGAGAACGGATATACCTTTCCATCGAAGATACCGGACCGGGTATCCCATCGCAGTTTCTGAACAATATCTTTGATCCCTTTTTCACCACCAAGCCGACCGGACAGGGCACAGGGCTCGGTTTGTCGGTCAGCTACGGTATCATCCAGGACCACTCGGGGGGGATTGAGGTGAGCAGCGAAGAAGGAATGGGGGCTGTGTTTACGGTGTATCTGCCGAATGAAAATCACCACAACGGGGAGGACGGCCGACACCATGCGACCACGATTGCTGATCGTTGACGACGAAGCGGATATGTTGAGGCTGCTTAAAAGGGCCATTTCCAGAGAGATCGACTGCGACATCGAAACCGCAAGCAGCGGTGAGGAGGGATTGAAACGCTTCGAGGCCGATCCATTCGATTTGGCGCTTCTGGACATTCGAATGGCAGGCATGGGCGGCATGGATTTATTGGTCCATCTCAAGGAGCGCGCCCCGTGGCTCACGGTGCTGATGATGACCGCCTATGGGGCTATCGAGGTGGCCGTCGAGGCCATCAAAAAGGGCGCTTATGATTTTATCACCAAACCCTTCGACCATGACGAGATGATCCATCACATTGAAAAAGCCTTGGAGCGCGGTCGGCTTATCCGGGAAAATCTGAATCTCCGGGCACGGATAAGGGAACAGGAAACTTGGCAGGGGTTCGTCGGTGCGAGTCCCGCGATGGCCAAGGCTTACGACACCATCGACATGCTAGCCAAGACCGATGTGACCGTTCTGATCACCGGCCAATCGGGCACCGGGAAGAACCTGGCTGCCCGGGCCATCCACGATCTTGGTAATCGAAGCGGGCGTCCCTTCGTGCGGGTCAGCTGTCCCACGGTCCCGGAAAATATCCTGGAGAGCGAGCTTTTCGGTTATGCCAAAGGGGCCTTCACCCATGCCACTGCCGATCGGAAGGGCTTGTTCGAGGAGGCTGACGGCGGAACCCTGTTTCTGGATGAAATCGGAGATATCAGTCCGTCGATTCAGACCAAGCTTCTCCAAGTTCTGGAAGAAAAAGAATTCAAACCCCTCGGAAGAAACCAGTCCGTGAAGGTGGATGTGCGGGTGATTGCCGCCACCAACCGGGACCTCCAGAAAAAACTGGAAGAAGGAGAGTTCAGAGAAGATCTGTACTACCGGCTCTGTGTGGTAGAATTGGCGCTGCCGTCCCTCAACGCACGAAAAGAGGATATTCCGCTCTTGGTCGATTTTTTCATCGACCGGTACTGCAAAACCTACGAGCGGCCTCGGAAAACCGTCAGCCAGGAGATCATGACCGAATTCCTCGATCACAAGTGGAAGGGCAACGTCAGGGAGCTTGAGAATCTCATCAAACGGGCCATTATCATGGCCCCCGACGATGTGGTCCAACTCGCCGATATCGGTTGGGCGCGAACCGCGAGCGTTCCCGCGGTGTGTTCGGGGGCGATGACCTCTCAGCCGTACCGGGATGCCAAAACAGCGCTGATGAATGACTTCAACCGGCGCTATGTTCGGGAGGCCCTTGAAAAATCCGGCGGAAATGTGACCCGTGCCGCCCTTGCCAGCGGACTGGAACGCCAGTCCTTCCAGCAAATCATGAAAAAGTGCCGCATTCGTTCCGAGTCCTTCCGGGAAAGTGCCAAAAAATGATGGCGCCAGGCAATGGACTGCCAATTTTATAATGCTTTGTAATTGTTATATAAATTAAATGAATCCATTTGACTGTCATCTGATCCTTGCATCCAGTTGTTCCTCGGTTTGGTGGGGCTCTCCGGTGTTGTTTCTTTATTTATAATTTTTTCAATGGTTTAATATAAATCAGCCTGGATGGTTCCCCTCTGGCATGAATGTTGTTTTGACTTGACTCTATAGGTCTCCGAGGTCGGGGCCTTTCGGAATGGGGCACTCGCCGATGACCGGCGCTCTTCCCGAAAATGATGAAAGCGCTGGAAAGCGATGTCGTTTTCCGGTCAACCTATACGGTGTGGATACCTATATACTTTTAGGATGGAGGAAAGACGCATGAAAAAATCGTTCAGGGTTTGGTTGCCCCTTTTGGTCGTGGGGGTGATGCTGGTGATTCCGTTCTTGGGGGCTAATGCCGTTGACGCTGCCGATCTCCAGGCGGCCATCAACACTGCTGCTGAAAACGGTAAATTGGACCTCAAGGCCCCTCCCGGATTTCTTGGTATCCCCGGGGCGCCGTCTCCGAATTTGGTGGTCGGCTTCTTCTGGGCGATCTGGGTCGGATGGATTTTTTCCACCGTCGGTGCTTTCGGCGGTATCATGGCAGGTGTCGGCCATATCACCATTTTCGGTCTGGGTGATTATGCCAAAAGCTTTGGCAAGGGCTCACCCATGAATTCTCTGGTCACGGACTCCATCCGAACCTCCAACCAGTGGCTGGTCGGTCTTAGCGGTCTGATATCCAGTACCAACTATTATCGAATGGGCCGCCTGGTCGCTCCCCTGGGGCTGTGCCTGGCCATCGGAGGCGTTGGAGGATCCTGGGTCATCCCGGCCTTGACCGCGGGCAAGATCAATCTCAAGTCATATATCGGTTACTTCGGGCTCATCGTTTTGCTGCTGGGATTCATGCTTCTCAGAGAAACCACAGCGAGCGGACAGGCGAAAAAAAAGAAAGCCAAGGAGGCAGCGGCTGCATTTGAAAAACAGGCCAAGGCCGGTGCAGCCACCGACGAAGGGGTCAAGGTGCTGGAAGGCAGTTGGGCGGTGATGTTTGTGGCTCTGGGCCTGGTCGTTGCCAGCGCCTTGTGGGCCAACCTCGCTGGGGGCATGAAGGTCGTGGCCTATGGCCTCGCCCTCGCCGGTTGGATCACGACGTTTTTCGCGGGCAACATCAAATTCACCTTCTACGGCGTCGAATTCAACTTCAAGGCCTATATCCCGATGTTGGGCGGTATTGCCATTGCTGCCATCGCGGCATTCCTGGGAATCGGCGGCGGGTTTCTTTTCGTTCCTTTCCTGACCTCGGTTGCCGGCCTGCCCATGTTCCTCGTGGCCGGCACCAGCGCTCTGGTGGTTCTGGTGGGGATGATTGTCTCCATCTTCAGCTACATGGTCGGCAAGGGCGTTCCGGTGGCCTGGGGTCTGATTGGTGCGGAGCTGGTGGGGATTTTTATCGGATCGATGATCGGCCCCCGCACCTCCAAGTTCATCCCGGACATTTGGCTGAAACGGTTATTCGTTGTGTTGGCGTTCTACGTGGGTATTCGGTACACCACCAAGGGATTCCTTGGTTACAGTATTTTACCCCCGTTCTAAGTCCGTCTGAGCTCTAAGGGGTGTCGACCGATTCGGTCGTCGCTCTCGAGGGCATGAAGACGGTCAATCGACGACGGTACCGGCGCCAAGCGTCGGCCGGTGCCGTCGGAGACAATCGGTAGGGCACTTTGTGGCAGACGATTTTCACTTACCTGGATACATTTTTTATCTTTTTTTTCCGCCTCACGGATAATCCCGTCGCTGGGTATTTTTTGGGGATTGCGGTTTTGTCCCTGGTGTGCGTGGTGGCCGGGGAATGGACTATTTCTCTGGCCTACCGGTTCAACCGGCATTACATCGCGCATGACAACAACGAACTGGTCCGGCTTCAGAATCTGTCGGTGGATGCCATTCAGGCGGGCGACGGCGACAGTTACAAGGCCTGCAACCGGGAGGCCAACGAGGCATTCGGGAAAGTGTTTTTCTACCAAGTGGCCTTAGGCTCCGCCTCTCTGTGGCCGGTTCCATTTGCCATGGCCTGGCTCGAAGGGCGTTTTGGAGAGGTGTTGTTCGATTTGCCCTTCGGCTTTTTGGCAGTGGGCGATCAGGTGGGATTTGGGTTTACTTTTCTTCCAATGTACGTGCTGGTTCGCATCGTTTTCGGCAAGATTCAGCACCACATTCCTTATTTCCGGCGCACCAAAGCCCTGGTCGGAAGTACAACCGCATCCGGCGAACGGATGAAATCCTTTTCGGAGATCCCTTCCGAGGATCCGCGATAAGGATCTGACCGGCGGTCGACTGTGAGGCGAATCCGGGAGGCGGAACGGGGGGGCCTACTTTTTTTCCAACTGCGCCTTCAGCTTTTTTTCCATTTCTTCGAAAAGCGTCTTTCGCTTTTCATCGCGTTCGGCTTTGATGGTTTTCACCTTGTCGGCCATTCCTTTTTGAGAGGCCTGGAATTTTTTCAACTCGTCCTCGAGGGTACTGGCGGACGCGGATTGATCGATGTCCTCGAGGCGAAGGTGATCCCGAACGTACAGCCGCTCCCCGTAGGCACCCTCGATCAATTCCACAATCCCTCGATCGACAAGGTGGCGACACAGATAGTGCCCTTTTTCCCCGGTCAAATTGAGCAGCTGGCAGACATCCGATACTGACGGCGGCCGCTGGTGACGGTGCCCGGCCACACGGATGGCCGCCACGAACAAATGAGCATCCCCATAGACGATCGATGAAGCCATCGGACCCTTTCCCGTAACGTGTTGGAGGTGAATCGGGCGAAACGGCGACGATCAGGCCGCAGGTCTTTTTTACCGACGCTTCCGATCTATATTTCTTCCGACAGAGGGTGTCGTCGAAGGTCTCTGCAGCTTGACATTGACAGGCTAGGAGAGTAACATCTGCGGCACTTTTGTCAAGCGAGCGCCGGTCCCGCCCCTTGCGGTCGCCGGCGCCCTACTTAACCATCAAAACGGCTCTGAGCGGCATTCCCATTACTTTTTCCGAAGGCGATTCACGAGTCGGATCCGAGGCTTCTGATCAGACGCCGCCGGAGGCTTGCGGCATCCCGAAAAGCAAGCTGCGACTTTTGACGATGACCACTCCTCAGGTTCGCGAGAGGGAAGACGATGACTGAAATCATAGATGTGGTTGCAAGAGAAATTCTGGATTCCAGAGGTAATCCAACGGTTGAAGTGGATGTCATTACCGGTAGCGGCGCTTTGGGTCGTGCGGCTGTTCCTTCCGGGGCTTCGACGGGAAAACGCGAGGCACTGGAGTTGAGAGACAAACGATCTAAACGCTATGCTGGAAAGGGCGTCGGTAAAGCGGTCTCCAACGTCAATGGCGAGATTGCATCAGCCATTCTGGGGCTGGACGCCGCCGACCAGATCATCCTGGATCGCCGGCTGATCGAGTTGGATGGAACGGCCAACAAGAACCGGCTGGGTGCCAACGCCATCTTAGGGGTCTCCATGGCGGCCACCAGAGCGGCCGCAAACGCCATGGGCCTGCCGCTGTTTCGATACATTGGTGGGATTAATGCGCGCTACCTGCCCCTGCCCATGATGAACATCGTCAATGGCGGCGCTCATGCGGCTAACACCCTCGATATTCAGGAGTTCATGATCATCCCGGTGGGAGCCAAATCGATTGCCGGAGCCATACAGATGGGGGCAGAAACCTTTCACAGTCTGAAGAAAATCCTTAAGGAAAAAGGACTGAATACGGCGGTGGGGGACGAAGGAGGATTCGCACCGGATCTGTCCGACAACGAGGCGGCTATCGGACTCATCATGGACGCGATTGCGGCTGCGGGATACGACGCCGGAAAAGATATCGGTATTGCGATGGATGCGGCGGCCAGCGAATTCTACACAAGAGGGAAATACCGGCTGGAGTCCGAAAAACGGACATTGTCCTCCGAGGAGATGGTCGATTATTATGCCGGCCTTATCGACCGGTATCCAATCCTCTCTATCGAGGACGGACTGGCCGAGCAGGATTGGGACGGTTGGGAGATGATGACCGACCGCTTGGAAGGCGAAATTCAGCTGGTGGGAGACGACATATTCGTTACCAACCCCAAGATATTCGCGGAAGGCATCGAGAGAGGCATCGGAAATTCCATCCTGATCAAACTGAACCAGATCGGGACGGTGACCGAAACCCTGGACGCCATCGAGATGGCCAAACAGTCCGGCTACACGACGGTGATCTCTCACCGGTCTGGCGAGACGGAAGATACATTTATCGCCGATCTTGCCGTCGGGGTCAACGGCGGCCAGATCAAGACGGGATCCATGTCCCGAAGCGACCGTGTGGCCAAATACAATCAGCTGATCCGCATCGAGGAAGCGCTGGGCTCTGCGGGTTGTTTATGCAATGATTTGTTCTGAGATGCGTTCCAACCAACCCTTGCCGATGCCCGGCCACCGCCGACAGTACTTCAGAAGCGGCCGTACCACGGCCTCTTCCGGTGGGGTCGGGAGAAGAGCCTGTGGGGTCATCTGGCTGGCCCTCATGTTGGGGTGGGGCTCGCCACCGGCGAACGCCTATGTGCTCCAAGGTGAACATGTCCTCCAACTGATGATCGAGGCCATGGGAGTCTCTGATCGCCTTCAGGTGGAACAGGAACGATCCGATCTCGGGCGTGTCGATACCGATCCCGTGTCTCCGACCCTGGAAACAGTGAATTTTGCTTTCCCGGACCGATGCCGACTCGACGGGGCGAATGGCACCGTCTTCATCATTGAAGGAGGGCAGAGCGCCCTTTTCATCAATCACCAGCCGGTCGCGGAGGAGAAGGGCCGGCCGAGGGACTACACCCAACTGCTGCTGTATCGCGAGCGGACGCTTCTGTTGAACTGTCTGACATCCTTGGGCGTGGCGATCGATATTTCGAGCTTGGCCCGGGAGGGCGACCGGGTATATTATGTGGTGGGCGCCCATTTCCCTGACGACACTGCGCCCCAGTTATGGGTAGACAAGACGGATTTCAGACCCTTTCGGCTTTTGGTGAAGGCGCCGTCGGCAGAGGCATCAAGTCCGCCGACCGTTGAATATCGCTTTCTCGAATGGTTTCAAACCGGGAATGTGTGGTATCCCAAGCATATCGAGATCCGACAGAACACCATCACCACCGACGACATCCAGGTGGTATCAACGACACTCGATTCACCCGTTGCTCTCGAGGTTTTCAGCATTGGGAAGCATATGGCGGAGGCCGGAGCACTCAAGGTGTCCGAGGAGCCGGATCCCAGCAGCACTGGGGGAGGTGGAACGGCGCCGCCCTCAGGGCCGCGGTTACAAGACGAGGGCACGACAGCCTCCCCCCCACCGTGATGGACACCGGGACCGCCAACGCGGTCCCCTTTTTTTGACCGTTCTGGTCGTCTGCTGTGGCGACCGCAATCCGATGGAGTCGATGCATGCGTTCGGACACCAAATTCATTTTCGTCACCGGCGGCGTGTTGTCTTCCCTGGGCAAGGGACTGGCATCCGCCGCCATCGGTTCCTTGCTCGAAAGCCGCGGGCTCACCGTCACCTTGCAGAAGCTCGATCCCTATATCAATGTGGATCCGGGGACGATGAATCCTTTTCAGCACGGGGAGGTATTCGTCACCGATGACGGGGCGGAAACCGATCTGGATTTAGGTCACTATGAGCGGTTCACCCACGCCCGCCTTGGGAAAGACAACAACTACACCACCGGGAAGATTTACCACGCCGTCATCGACAAGGAGAGGCGGGGTGACTACCTGGGGGGGACCGTGCAGGTCATTCCCCACATCACCGACGAAATCAAACGGTCCATTCTATCGGTCGGCAAAGACGTGGATGTGGTCATTGTCGAGATCGGCGGCACCATCGGCGATATCGAAAGCCTGCCGTTTCTGGAAGCGATCCGGCAGTTCAAGGCGGACGTCGGTCGGGACAACGCCATATACATCCATTTGACCCTGGTACCTTACATCAGCACGGCCGGTGAGGTGAAGACGAAGCCGACCCAGCACAGCGTCAAAGAGTTGAGAAGCATCGGCATCCAGCCGGACATCCTGTTGTGCCGAACCGACCGGTACTTGTCGAGGGACATCAAGCGGAAAATCGCCCTTTTCTGCAACGTGGAAGAGGATGCGGTCATCACGGCAAAGGATGTGGAGTGCATTTACGAGTGCCCTCTGGTGTTTCACAATGAAGGCCTGGATAGAAAAATCGTCGAGTTGCTTAAAATCTGGACCCGGGCCCCGCGACTTGAAAACTGGGAGCGGCTGGTCAAAGATCTCACGGAGCCCAGGCCCGATGTGCATATCGCCATCGTCGGCAAATACGTGGATCTAACCGAATCCTACAAAAGCCTCAATGAGGCGTTATATCACGGAGGCATTCCCAACGGATGTCAGGTGACTCTGCACTTTGTGGATTCGGAAACCATCAATGGCGATTCCTGCAGCCAGGAGTTGAATGAGGCCGACGGCATCCTGGTGCCCGGCGGCTTTGGGTCCAGAGGTATCGAAGGTAAAATATGCACCGCCAGGTTTGCCAGGGAAAACAAGGTTCCCTACTTCGGCATCTGTCTGGGGATGCAGATTGCCGTCATCGAGTTTGCACGTCACGTGGCGGGGCTGGAGGGGGCCAACAGCTCGGAATTCGATCTGACCACACCCCATCCGGTCATTTACCTGATGACGGAATGGTTTGATGAGCGGACGGGTCGTGTGGAAAAAAGGGACGAGGATTCTGCCAAGGGGGCCACCATGCGTTTGGGCGCCTATCCCTGTCGGCTGAAGAAGGGCACCCGGGCCCACAAGGCCTATGGAATCGAGAACATCTCCGAGCGCCACCGCCATCGGTATGAATTCAACAACAACTATCGTGACCGCCTGGAAGACAACGGGTTGGTCGTTAGCGGTACGTCACCGTCTGGTGATCTGGTGGAAATCGTTGAGTTGAGCGACCATCCGTGGTTTCTGGGATGTCAATTCCATCCTGAGTTCAAATCGCGGCCAATGACACCCCACCCCCTTTTCAGGGATTTTATCGCGGCTGCCGCGGCGGTTGCCAAGCGGCGCCGAGAGGATCACTCCTGAACCCTTCCTGACGGCCAGGCCCCCGGGAAGAGGCCTGCAGGCCCGGCATAACGGTAACCAACCGGGCCTGTGGCTCCCGGTCATTTCTCCGCAAGTTTCCCTGCGATCGCTTCTCCAATCTTCTCGGCAGATCGGCCAAAGAGTTCTTCCATATCGACCAACTCCAAGAACCGGTCTTCCCACGGAAGACTGTTTTCCTGAACAATATTGCGGATATGTTGGTATTTTCCGCCCAGTGCCTTGATTTTATCCGACAGCGGCACGCCCGGCCGAAAACCGATGTTGAGAAGAAGAAGATATTCGATGGCGTTGGGCTTCTCCGCCGAATCGGACATGACCGGTATGATGGTAATGCTTCGATGGTCTTTCCGGCCTTTTCCGATGTAGACATCGCCTCTGCGGAGGATGATCGCTTTTGTGCCTTTCAGGCGGTTGTCGGTTTCGACCCTGGATGCAAGCGGGGCGAGGACACCGGTCTTCTTGACGATTTCAATAGTGGTGTCCCCGGTGATTTCTCCCAGCACGTCCAGCCCGTCGATTCGGTAGAGGATGGAGCCTTTGATTTCTGAAACGATGCACTGCAGGTTCCTGAGGACCATGACGTTTTTGTTGATGATCTGGGACACGGCCATGCCGTGCTGATCGATGGTGTCGAAAAGAATGCCTTCGATGCGCTCTGGGATGCGGCTGGTGCCGACAGTGACCGTTTTGGCCTGGTGCTTGATCGCATCGACGGGTCTGGCCATGGCATTGATGCAACTGCCGATGGTTCGGAAGAAGGTATCGATGATATTCCGGGCAGTGCCCTTCTGGCCAAAATCGATTTCGAAATCCGAAGCCGGCAGTCGACCGGACAGGTACTTCAGCAGCAGTGTCAGGTCCGAGGCTGCCTCGAGCCCCATTGCCGCAGGGAAGCCGCCCTCCACTTTCCGCTTCCTGAAAACATTGTAGAATTCTCCAAACAGCTGCCTAAAGGCGTTTTCCAGCACGATCTCATAGATGTCCATTCCTTCAGCAGTCTGGGTTTCGATGGATCGCCTGACCTGGTCTCGGAAATCGTGAAGGAATCTGGAGCTCTCGTTGATGGCAAGGGCGGCATGATAGCCCCACAGGTGTCCCACCAGGGTATTGAGGATGGGTGCCAAGTGTTCGCTTGTGACCGGAACGTGAAACACGTCCTCGGCATAGTTGGAAAAACGCATCTCTCCTTCATCTGCAATGACGATGGGGGCGGCTTTGTGGGCCTTGAATATGGCCGTGTCCTTCACGATATCACCGATCACCGTTCCTCTCGTACCGGCAGCACACACGATGATCAGCGGTTCTGAGGACAGATCGATGTGTTTTTTATCCTCCACATAGTCCGATGAAATGGTTTTGTAACAGAGCTCGCTCAGTTTGATGCGGATTTCGTCTGCGGCGGCTTTGTTAGGTCCGCTGCCGACGGCGGCCCAGTAAGTTTTGGCGGTGGCGAGCCGGCGCGCAGATGCGGCGATGGCGTCGCTCAGATCGATGACCTTGCGCATCATATCGGGAAGCTGCATCAGCTGGTCGATTTCATCGGAAATGAAATGATCGGAGCGACGACCGGCCACTTTTGCAATTTGAAGGCCGATCAATATGCCGGCCACGATTTGGGAATAGAAGGCCTTTGTGGATGCGACAGACATTTCAATATCTCTGCCGCTGCTGGTGTACATGACACCTTCCACTTTGAACGTTAGATCTGAGTCCCGTCGGTTCACGATGGCCAGGGTTCGAGCGCCTCGCTCCCTGACCATGTCAACCGCCCGGTTGGTGTCCGTGGTCGTGCCGGACTGGCTGATGGCGATCACCAGAGCATCCGAGAGGGCAGAGGGGCTATCGGATACCTCCAGAAGGAAGCCGCTCAGTTCGGAGGCCTTGAGAGCGCTCACCGTCAACAGGGGAGCATTCAGGTAGAAACGGATGACGTCGGCGCAGGCGACGGCAGCGATGCCGGCCGTCCCCTGGCCAACGAGAAAAATGCGTCGAATTTCTTCGCTTTCGAACGCCGTCCTCAGCCTCGGTGGGAAGGTGGCATCGTCCAAGGTGACCTGCTTTCGATCGGGATCCTTTTCGCTGATTTTCCAGCGGTTGAGCAGGGTTTTTTCGACCGATGCGGGAGACTCGTTGATTTCTTTTAGAAAATAGTGTGGGAATGCCTGCCGGTCGATGTCCCGGGAGGTGATGTCGGTGGTCTTGATGTCGGCGTCGGAGAGGGTGACGGCAGTGCCGTCGTACCGCATGACCGTTATTCCGGACAGACCGCCTTCGGCTTCTTGGTCCAGGATGAAGATCTGGCCCTGAACCGGGCCGTTGGGACCGTTGACAACCGATTCTCCATCCATTTTTATGTACCGATTCGTGGTCTCGATAAATCCGTAGACTTCCGATGTCGGCATGTAGTGGTCCTCGGCAATCCCGATAAAAACTGCCTGGCCGCTACCCCGCTGAGCAAGGAAAAGCTTCCCGGGCGCTAGCGGGGTATGCATCGAGATGGCATGGGACCCCTTAAAATCGCAAACCGCCTTTCGGAATGCTTCTGCAATGGGCTCACCCGTCAGTAGGTACTTTCGGATCTGGAGCGGAATGATCTTGGTGTCGGTGGTAATTTCCTCCGGGATGCGGTCGCCGCTGGCTTCGAACTCGACCTTTAGGTCCATGAAATTATCGATATCGCCGTTGAGACAGACGTGGATCGGAGCCGGTGATTCTGTGGGATTCTTCAGTGAACGGGCGTCCACCGGGTGACAGTTGGCCTCGTTGATGGCGCCCACCGATGCCCAGCGGGTGTGGGAGGAGATGGTGACGAATTCACTGGGTTGCCGAACGATTGCCTGAAGAAGGGGATCCTGTTGGATCTGTTGGCGGAGGAATCGGATGTTGTCTCCCAAGCGGCCGATCTCGGCGGCGACTTTGTAAGTGAGAAGGGCCGATACGAGGGGGGGAATTCCATTGTCCTTCAGTCTCTGTACCCGGACACTCCTGTTGATCAGAATGCCGTTGTCCGTCCGTCGCTCGAGATCCGCCAGAGGGTTGTCACTGATGAATGATTTGAGAGAGGATTCGAACGCGTCCCATCGATCGGCCGTCAGTTGAAACAGGAGGGACACTCCCGCTGAATCCCGGCCTCTCACCTCAAGACGATCGATGCTGCTGAGAACCCGATTGAGATCTGAAAAGAAGGCGATCATCGCCGTGTCGGTTCCCGCCGGTTCGAAAGCCATCAACTGCTTTACCTTTTCGATATTGTTCAACAATTCAATATCAAGGCACCAGGCGACATCTTTCAATCCTTCCACTGCATCGGTCAGTAAGGCCACCCTCTTGGCATTGCCGCGGCCGATTTCTTTGGACAGGGCTGCGGTTTCGGATTTGGCAAGATCCTGAAGGCGACTGAGCAGGGCAGATAGTCTGCCCTGGAGTTTCGGGGACGAGAACAACTGAACGAACGCATCACGGGACTTCAGATGTCGGGCAGCCGCCATCAGTGAGGCAATGGTCGGGCATCCGACTGGAGAGGCGACGGTGGATGATTTCGTCCCGGAGGGATCGATACCGACCAATCCCTTCTCCAGTGTTTCGACAGCCTGTTCGAGTTCGGCGATGCTCAACGGGCAGTAGGATACCGCGGGTTTCTTGAAGACCACGATACCAGCAAGGCCGCACAGGGCGGTAGCGGGAAGATAGGGAAAAACCACGATCGCACCGTCGGGCAAGGAAGCGAGGTCCCTTCCGAAGAAGATCCGTCGCATGAAAATACTGCTCCCGTCATGCCATCGGTTATTGGATCGCCGCAAAAGGGCTTTAAACCACCGGTAAACAGATGCCATATGCATTACTCCATTTCCTGGGATTGGATGATTTTCGTGACGGTGTCGATATCCTCTGGTCTGTCGACGCCGAAAGACACACTTTCCGTGATGACCACATCGATAGGGATTCCCGCTTCAAGAAATCTCAGTTGTTCCAACCGCTCAGCCTCCTCCAGCCGACCGGGCCCCATTGCAACAAATCGTTTCAGGGTGGGTAGCCTGAATCCATACAGTCCAACATGGCGGTAGTAGACCGTGTACTGCCCGTCTTTAGAATGGGGAATGGGAGATCTCGAGAA
The DNA here is from genome assembly GCA_942491115.1 of uncultured Desulfobacteraceae bacterium. Classification (GTDB taxonomy): domain Bacteria; phylum Desulfobacterota; class Desulfobacteria; order Desulfobacterales; family UBA5852; genus CALNZV01. The sequence goes on along the minus strand of CALNZV010000007.1, from coordinate 376,170 downwards.
GTAAATGGCCTTTTTTCCGGCGGATAGGACAACTTTGACCTGATCGGGGTTCCCGATCGCCTCAGGAGGCATGACCGATGCCAACGTTGCCACTTCCACTGCGGGATCCGAGAACGGTGACAAGACTTCCGAGAGCATCACCGGTTGCAGCGCCGGCTCGTCACCCTGGATATTGACGACGACGGCGGTGTCGGGCAAGCCAAGGGTTTCGGCGGCTTCAAGAACCCGATCGGATCCGCTGGCATGATCGGACCGGGTCATGATTGCCCGTATGCCCCTCGCCGCGGCGACATCGGCGATCCGACGACTGTCTGTGGCCACCACGATGTCCTCGAGGGCTCCACATTGTCTGGCCCGCTCGTAAACCCTCACAATCATGGGCGTACCCAATATGTGGGCCAGCGGTTTTCCGGGAAACCGTGACGACTCGAAGCGGGCGGGGATAATGCCGTAGCAAACAGAGGCTGTCATTTGCCGGTGTCTCTTCCTGTTATCGGAAAATGGGGGACATTGCTGGAGGGCCTTGACGGGATGTCTCAGCTGTCGACCTTGGATTGGAAATAGGCACTCATCGCAGTCTTCGCATAGGCAGCCGCCCGTTTGCCGATATAGTCCTCGTGGGCCACCACCGCAGCCAGTGCAATTTTGTCTCCGCTATATTCGGCATACCCGACGAACCAGTCGAGGCGGACATCGTGGGTCCGGTTGTCGATAGAGCCCGTTTTGCCGCCGATATTCAACCGGGAAAGAATCTTGTCCTTGCGGTAGCCATTGAATGATTTTCTGGCCGTTCCTTTTCTGACGGTTTCCGCCATGAGCCGTCTGATGACTGCGGAGGTTTTGTCACTCACCGGACGGTTCATCTCTAACGCCTGGTTCTGGTACAAGATGCTGCCCGATTCGTCAACAATGCGTCGAACGATGGTGGGTTCCATCATTGCGCCATCGTTGACGAGGCTTGCCGCCATCAATGCGCCGTGCAAGGGGGAAATCTGGGTACTCTGGTTGAAACCGCTGGCGATTTCAGCCCAGCTGTAGGGGTCATCCTCCACGGTCAATTCGCTTGGCGATATCGGTTTTTCGAAGCGAATTTGGCGGTTGAATCCGAAGGCTTCCCCGAATCGCTTGAGGTTCTCCTGACCCAGGGTGATGACCCCCAGTTTGCCGAAAACGGGGTTTACGGACTGGGCGAACGAGTCTTTCAGCGTGGTCTGCCGGGTATAGCGGTTGCGGCTGTCCTTGAGTTGGGATTTATACAGGGTGTGTTTGGCACCGTTGTACACCAGCGGCGTTCCCGCAGTCATTCCATGGGTTTCAACCGCAGCGGCTGCGGTGACGATCTTAAAAATGCTTGCAGCCGGGAATCGCTTGTCGATGCAGGGATTGAGGTCGGAACCGGTCCGGTCGAATCCCGCCAGGGCCAGGATGTCGCCATTGGCGGCGTCCATGACGACGATGGCGATATACCGGGAGTGTCTCTTGTCGAAACCGGTGGTCAGTTGCTGCTGAAGCCCGCTGTCGATAGTGGTCTCGACGATTAGGCGACGGTCCCCGAACCGAACCGGGAATCGATCCCGGGTTAGCTGAGAGACGGGTTCGGCCGCCAGGAGATCCTGCACGTCGGTCTTGTCCAGCAGGGGGGATGGGGCTGGGCCCATGGCACTCTGGTCCGAGTCGTTCTTTGCCGTCGTTGATGAGGTCCCTATCGCCCCGACGAATCCGTAAAAACCCATGAGCGCAGCCAGCAGGCCGACGCCCAATACCCCACCCAATACCACGTAGCGTCTTGGGTGGCGGCGGCGATGGGAGCCCAGGCGCGCTTGGTATTCTCTCCAGGTCGGGCGACGGTTTTCCCGATGTTCTGGCGGCACACCGAATCGGTATCGGTTCTTCATGGTTTACCCGTAAGCGGATTTGAATCAACGATTCTCTGGCGTCAACTGACCGGAACGCCTGGAGCAACGGCGTTTTCCAGAGTAGCGATGGTCACTGTCTTTCCATCCGATGCAGCGAGGATCATCCCGTTTGATTCAACGCCCATGATGGTGGCGGGCTTGAGGTTGGCCACCAGTATAATCTGTTTGCCGACGAGGTCTTCGGGTTTATAGGATCCAGCGACACCGGAGACGACGATGCGTTCTTCCCCGATATCCACCTGCAGCTTCAAGAGTTTTTTCGCCTTCGGTACCGAGTCGGCGGCAATGATGCGACCGACTCTGAGATCGAGCTTCGCTACGTCATCGATGGTGATCGCCGGTTTGAGGGGGGGGGATAACGACAATGGGCGACGGTCTCCTCTCTTGGATGCTCCAGCGTCGGTCTGCTTAAGCTCCACCCTGGGAAACAAGGTAACGGATTTTGGCAGCCGGTTGCCGGGAGTCAAACTCCTCCATTTACGGAGTGAGTCGATTCGGTAAAAGGGCTCTTTCGGGTCAAGTCCCAGGTGCTTTTGCATCACGGCCGCCGTGTCGGGCATTATCGGATAGATCATGCCCGATATGATCCGCAGCCCCTCGAGCAGGTTGTAGATAACGGCCTCGAGCTGACGGCGGTTGGACGGTTGTTTGGCCAGTATCCATGGCGCCGAGACATCGATGCTTTTGTTCATCTGGCCGATGAACTCCCAGACGGACAATAGGGCCTTGTGAAATTCGAAATCGTCCATGGCCCGCTCATAGCCGACCAAGGCCTTTGCGGCGGCAGCCTCGATTCCCAGCGGAATCTCCCTGTCGGCGACGCTATCGATGGCGGGGACGATGCCGTCGAAGTATTTATGGGTCATGGTGACCACACGGGAAAACAAATTCCCGAGATCATTCGCCAAGTCCGAGTTGATCCGTTGAACCAAGGCCGTCTCCGAAAACCCCGAATCGAGACCGAAGACCATGTCCCTAAGGAGAAAGAAGCGAAAGGCGTCGATGCCGTATACCTGGATGAGCGCAAGGGGTTCGATGACGTTTCCGATGCTTTTGGACATTTTGGTCTTGTCGACATTCCAGTATCCATGAACATTGAGATGCTGATAGATGGGGAGGTCGGCCGCCTTCAGCATAATCGGCCAGTAAATGCCATGGGGCTTCAGGATATCTTTGGCCACAAGGTGTTGGGCACAGGGCCAGAATGAGCGATAGCGGTCGTCGTCGGGGTAACCCAGGGCGGAGATGTAGTTGATCAGGGCGTCAAACCAGACGTAGCAGACGTATTCCTTGTCAAAGGGTAGGGTAATCCCCCATTGCAGCCGGCTTTTCGGCCTGGAAATACATAGATCCTCCAAGGGTTCCCGGAGGAATGCCAAGACTTCGTTCCGGTATCTTTCCGGGCGGATGAACGTCGGATTGCTGCGGATGTGATCGATTAGCCACTCCTGGTAGCGGCTCATTTTGAAAAAATAGTTGGCTTCCTTGATGACATCCGGGGCCTTGTCGTGGTCCGGGCATTTGCCGTCCACCAACTCCCTTTCGGTGTAGAACCGCTCGCAGCCGAAGCAATAGAGTCCTTCATATTCGCTGAAGTAGATCTCTCCCTTGTCATAGATCTTTTGGAGGACTTTTTCGACGACACTGATATGTCGGGTCTCGGTGGTCCGGATGAAATCGCTGTTCCGGATCCTCAACTGTGGCCAGAGGTTTCTGAATTCGCTGCTGATGGCATCGGCATACTGCTTGGGGCTCAGTCCTTGGTCCTTGGCTGCCAGTACGATTTTGTCCCCATGTTCGTCGGTGCCGGTCAAGAAATAGGTCTCTTTGCCGGCCATGTCATTGTACCGGGTGGCGACATCGGCGACGATGGTGGTATAGGCATGTCCCAAATGGGGCTTGGCATTGACATAGTATATCGGGGTCGTGATGTAGAACTTAGAAGTCATTGGCTTTGCTTTTTCTCCTTGGCCATATCCTCCAGGCCGAGTTCCATCTCTTTGCCTTCGGCCAGACGAACGACAAATTTGTCTGTGGCCAATTGATGTCGGATAACCTTGCCCCTGCCGTGGACCGTATTGATGGTTTTACCGATTTTGGGAAATTTGGCCTTGAGCGCTTTATAGGTCTCGTATTCGTAGGTGAGGCAGCACATCAGCCTGCCACACTGGCCCGATATCTTGGTGGGGTTCAATGACAACCCCTGCTCTTTGGCCATTCGAATGGAGACAGGGGTGAATTTTTCAATGAACTTCGAGCAGCAGATTTCCCGTCCACACCTGCCGATGCCTCCACACATCTTAGCCTGGTTTCGAATACCGACCTGGCGCATCTCCACCTTGACCCCCAGTTTTCGCACCAGTTTTTTGACGAGCTGCCTGAAGTCCACCCGCCCTTCGGCGGTAAAGAAGAACGTCAGCTTGGCCGCTTCGAAATTGCTTTCCACTTCGAAGAGGTTCATCTTGAGGTTGAGTTCTTTGATGCACTTCAGGCAGAACTCGTGGGCATATTTCTCGGTCGTCTTATTGGTTTCCAACTGTTTGAAATCTTTTTCATTGGCCAGTCGATACACTTTCTTCAGTGGTTTGTCGATCTGGTCGTCTTCCACCATGGTGGGCGGAACGGCGACGATGCCGAAGCCCAGTCCGTTTTCGGTCTCTACTATGACGGGGTCGCCGGTGGAAAGAACGAATGCGCCGCCGTTGAAGTCATACACTTTCCCGGCGGGTTTGAAACGAATGCCAACGAGTTTTTTCATACGGCTCCATACAACCCTGCCAGCCGCATCACCATCACGTCGACGGCCAGCCTAAAATTGATATTCCCCGCTAGTGATCGGGCGGTTTGAAGCAGAATCTGAATGGCCGATTCGGCGCGTTCCGGCCCGATCCGGGACGCAGATGACGATAGCCTGTGAATCATGTCCCGGTTGTCGACGGTTTCCGGGGCATCCATGACCACTGCCAGATCCCGGTACCAGGCGGCAATGAGATCAATGGCGGTGGGTAGATGATCCCGATCCTTGCTGAGCATTTCAGAGAAGGCCAGTAGGGATCCGATCGACATGTCGTCAATACGGTCGATTCGATCGATGAGCCATCGGCGGCGTCCGACCCAGCCGGCCGATTTCATGGCCAGCGCCTTGGAGATGCTGCCCCCGGAGATGGCGGCCAATCCTTCGGCCTGCCCCGGGTCCATGCCTTCACGGGCGGCCAGCATCTCGGCCACGGTGCTGGGGCTAAGGGGTCTGAAACGGATGGACTGGCAGCGGGAGACAATGGTCGGCAACAGATCGGAAATTCTATTCGCGATCAAAAGCAACAGGCTTTTTTCCGGTGGCTCCTCCAGTAGCTTTAGAAGCGCGTTGCCGGCTTCGAGATTCATCAGATGGGCATCCCGGATAATGGCCACCCGATAGCCGCTGCCGTGGGGTTTCAACGCAAAACGGTTTAACAGTTCCCGTACCTGAGCAATCCGGATGTAAGCCCCATCGGGTTCGATCTCGTAGATGTCAGGATGGTGCCCCCCTGCAATCTGCCGGCAGGAACGGCATGTCCCACATGGATTGGCACTCTCGATGGCATCACCGACCGTCGTCCCCTGGGGGGATGAGGATAGGCGCTGTCGCATTTCGCAATTGACAGCCATGGCGAACACCCTGGCTGTTGGGGTCTTCCCGATGCCGTCGATGCCGCTGAACAACACGGCATGGGGCCATGAGTTTTTGACCAAGAGGGTTTTAAGGAGTCGAACGGGCACCTCTTGGCCCCTGATGCCGTCGAAGTCGACCATAACTGCCGACGCTGCTTTCCCGTTGTTGACGTTATGGCTGATCGACCCGCTCCTTCAGTTCCTTCCCGGATTTAAAGAAAGGAAGCTTTTTGGGCTTGATGCGCACCTTGGCGCCGGTTTTTGGATTCCTTCCTGTATAGCTTTTGTATTCTTTGACAAAAAAACTGCAAAGACCGCGAATCTCCACCCGTTCCCCTTGAGCCATGGCATCGGCCATATGATCGAAGAAAAGCTGAACCACTTTAGCGGCTTCGGCTTTTGAAATGTTGGCTTCTGTTTTGAGCGCGGATATCAGTTCGAGCTTATTCATATGGCCTCCTAAGGTGGCTGCGTTGAGGTATGGCATTTCTCCCACTCATTTATTTAAACAAAAACGGCATGTTCGTCAAGATTTACCATCGTTTTGCAGCGAACCTCCCATTTAAGGCAGCCACTTTTCGACGAATGGCGGGAGTTTCCTCCCATCAGCCGAATATTACGGATATTTCTTGCGTCATGGTCGGTCTGAGAAGGGAGGGAGGGGAGGGGCAGGGTCGCTACTGTCGTTGTCAGGAGGGGAACTCACCCGGGGGAAGCAGATCGATGTCGTCCTCGGCCACTTCCACCCCGGCATATTGACCCAGTGCGTCGATGTGGACAATCACCCGCCCGGCGCCTCCGTATCGAGAAAAAACGCCGACGACGCCGGTGAATGGACCGGCGATCACCATGACCCGGTCACCCTCCTGAAATCGGAAGCCGGTCTGGATGGGGCTGTCCGCGCTCACCATGATCTTTAAGGATTCGATGGTTTCATCGGGCACGGCAATGGGCCCGTCCTTGTTGCCGATCAGCCGAACCACCCCGACCGTTTTGAGAATGTCCAGGTGCCGATCGGGATGAAGATCCGACCGAACGAACACATAACCGGGAAACAACGGAACATTCAAAATGACACGCCGGTCTTTGCGTTTGCTCCGCTGGGGAATCTTGGGGAGAAAACTGTCCACGGATTTTTTGGACAATCCGTCGAAGACCACTTTCTCAAACCGGCTTCGGGTGTGGATTACGTACCACTCGCGGCGCCATTCGTGGGTTGCCATCTCACGCTCACCTATCCTAAAACCGCCGGGGGATGCCGGCGGCGGTACCTATAAGGTTCCCAATTCTCCCAGACCGACCAGGCGGATCATAAAAGCCACCTCCTTGTCGTCCTCCTCTTCGGTGTACCGGACGTCCAGGGCCCAGCACTGGGATTCGTATATCATGCCGAAGGTACTTTCAATTCGGTCATCGGTTTCCAGATCGTACTCATAACTGCCGTAGGCTGTCAGGTGATAGGGCAGCTTTACGGTGAGGCTGCCGATGAGGGACTCTACCACCTCGTTCTTGTTATTGCCGACATTGTCATCATCTTTTCCGGTTTCATCATAGCGGTATTCGGCCCGGAGTTCGTCTCCCCGGGAACTTTTCCAGTTGACGGCGGCGTTCCGGGTGACCGCACGGTTGTCGTAGGGGTCCCACTGCATTTTCCCGTCTATCCGAAGGTTTTCGGTGGGATTGAGTTCCAGGTCCCCATTGATGTTGGAAAAGGGTTGTTTTTGATCCCCGCTTTTTCGGTTGTCCGGATTGTTGGTCCGCTCGGCGAAGATATCATAGCTCTGGCTCACCTCGAAATAGGCCAAATTGCGGTACCGGTATTCGGGGTCGTCGTCGCCGGACGCCTGCGAGTCGTCGGCTCCGGCCCTGTCGTCACCCGTTTTACGTCTGGCGGTGATATTCTGGGTCAGGCCATAGGTGACTCGGTTCCTTCGATTGATCCGGTTGATCCCGTCATTCAACCGACTCCTTTTCCCATCCTCGTCGATGGCAAAAAATCCCGGCAGATCATCCTGATTCTTGTCGGGGATGTACTGGTAGATGGCCCGGGGTCTGATGGTGTGCCGGACCGCGTCGATGGATGTCGCGCCGACCTGATAGACATTGAAAAATTCCGTGGACGTGTCCAGCCTCAGATCGTATGTGGATCGGTATTGGGTGTGGTCCTTGTCCGACTCCCCGTCGACGTTGTCCTGGTAGTTATTGATCCACCAGCCGGTTTGTCGGAAACCGGCAGACGGCTCTAAGGACAGGTGGCGCCAGAGTCTAAAGGGCAGGTATGCCCTGGGGTAAAGGTCGATCCGGTGCCCCTGGCTGTTGTCTTCGCTGTACAGATAATCGTACTGGTTAGCCATATCCCAGAAAAGGGGGGAGCTTAAAATGGGCTGTTTGATGGCGTCAAATTCGATAAACGGAAGCCGATGGAGGCTCGTGTCGTCCTCGATCAGGTCTTGTCTGGCGATCACGTCATCGTTCCAGACACTTCCGACGTTAAGACTGAACCGCTCCCACAGACGGCTGAAGACGAGCTCGTTGGTCCGGGTCGTTTCCGTGTAGGCGTCAATCTCACGGCCGAAGGTGTTCTCGAAATAGGCCCTGGTTTCCTGGAAACCCGTCATACCGGTTCGAAACTCGGTCAGATAGTCCTGGTCGCTGACGATGTCCAGATCCAACCGGGCAGAAATGTCCAGGGGAAGCCCCTGGTCGTGCTTCATCCGGAACCAGTAGCGGTTCTGGTTTTCCCTGAGAAAGTCATCTCCCGTGAACCCATATTGGTCGCTGTTGGTGCCGTCGTCCTCCTTTCGGTCCCTCAGATAGTCGACCATGGCGACGCCTTTTGAGTTGTCGTCGATCAGATACCTGTACTCGGCGCCTACTTTATGCCCCCTCTTGCTCATGTAGTCCTCATAAAAGGTGGCATCCGATTGCTCGTTGATGGCCCAGAAAAATGGCTGGATATAAAAGTTCCCTTTACGGTCTGAAATACCGAACTCGGGAAAGAGCAACCCCGTCTGTCGCTTGCGCTTCGCCGGAAAGGCCATGACCGGTGAATAGAATACCGGCACCTGCCGGGCCCATAAGGCGGCGTGCTGCACCAGGCCGTATCCCTCGACGGTGACATCCACCTTGCGTCCGGTGATCTTCCAGTCGGGGTCCTTGCCGTCGCAGGTGGTCACGGCCGCACCCTCGATTCTATAGGACGAATCGCCCACCTTCTCGATGCGGTCGCCCTGGATGTAGAAATGGTTGTCCGCCAGGAAGATCGTGCCGTCCCTCAGATGTCCTCTTTGTGTTTTCAGGTTGATGTCGAGGTGTTCGCCAAACAGCAGATCCTTGCCGACCTTGAGAACCACATGGCCTCTGGCTTCGGCGTCATAGGTGATGTGGTTGAAACGGACGACGTCCGCAGTGAGCTTCTTGTCGTCCCTGCTGATTTCCACCTGCCCGCGGGCCACATAGGTTTCGGTCTGCTGGTCGAAACTCACCTCGTCGGCGACAATCTCCCATGGGGATTCCGACTCGTCATCCAGGAGTCGGCGATCGAAGGCGTCGACATCCTGGGCCCAGACAACGGGAACCGACTGAGTCCATGCCAGTGACAGAATGAGAAATATCAAAAAGAGGAGCAGGGGGCCTTTTCGATGGGAATCCGGTGGCGACATAGAGCCGATGGTGGTCTGGTCCATGGGGTGGCGGTTTGTGAAACAGCGGGTCAAGCCCCGCCGGTCCTCGTCAGGGCCGAGGAGGGCTCAGGTTCATCCCCTTAAAGCGGAGAGCCCTGGAAATGTCAAGCGGCACAAAGGGATTCTACGGATCGGATCCGGCGGCCATGAAAGGAGTTTCTCCGGATATCGTCGTCCGGCGGCGGCTGTCTTGCGCACCCAGTGTTTTTTGAGTATACAGGTGACCTGTTCAGTCGGGGATGCGATGGAAGGAAGAAGCGACCATGGAACTGCTGCTCACCAACGATGACGGTATTTATGCCCAGGGGCTGCTTGCCCTTCTTAGACGGCTTTCCCCCCTGCACCAGGTGACCGTGGTGGCTCCGGACCGGGAGCGAAGTGCCGTCGGTCACGGTATCACCCTGCACCAGCCCCTCCGGGCTTCTCGAGTCACCCTTCCCGGGGGCATCGAGGGCTATGCCGTCAACGGAACCCCGGCGGACTGTATCAAGCTGGCAGTGGTGGAACTGATGAACGAGCGCCCCCAGGTCGTTCTTTCGGGCATCAATCCAGGGCCGAACGTGGGTGTCAACGTCAACTACTCCGGCACCGTCGCCGCGGCCAAGGAGGCAGCTCTGTACGGGTTGAATGCCGTGGCGCTGTCCATGGATTCCCAGGATCCGGGGCTTTTCGACGGCGTCGCCGATTTTACAGAAACCTTGATTCATCAGGTCGTTAAGCGAGGGTTGCCTTTTGGAACCTTTCTGAATGTGAATTTTCCCGGTCTGCCCATCGATCAGACGGCCGGCGTGCGTATCAGCCGACAGGGCATCCGCACCCTTTCGGAATGTTTTGAAAAACGGACCGACCCAAGAAACCGGACCTACTACTGGCAGGGAGCGGATACCCAAACCTTCGAGCCCCGGGGTGATATCGATGGACGGGCCATTCTGGAGCATTGCATTTCAATTACCCCCATCAAGTGCGACACGACTGACCATGGGATCCTGGATGCCCTTTGCGAATGGGATCTGGGTGGTTCTCTGACGCGGCCATTTAGAGCGGAGCAGGGGTGACGCCCATTGGGTAAGGATGGTTCGACGGATCCTGCGCCGGCAATGACAACAGTCAATGCCCTTCAGATAAGCAAATGAAAACACAATACATTGATACGCTCTCGGCTGGGGATTCCGTTGACGACGTATTTTTGTTGTCTGAGAAGCGACTGGCCCAAAAGCGTGATGGTAGCCCCTATCTCACCCTGTCGTTGTCGGACAAGACCGGGGTCGTGAAGGGGGTCATGTGGGAGCCCGATACAGCGGTCGCAGCGGACCTGAAAATCGGTGATCCATTGAACGTAAAAGGCGCGGTGTCAGAATACAGAGGCACTCTTCAACTGGTGGTTCGCAGCCTCGAAAAACTCGATACCGGTGTTGCGGACCCCGCCGATTTTCTGCCGGCGACCACCATGGACGTGGACGCCCTGTTTGACCGGCTTCAAAAAATGACCGCATCCATGGAAACCGAGTGGATTCGGCTTTTTTTTGAACGGCTATGGTCCGACCCCGCCGTGGTGGATCGTTTCAAGCGGGCACCGGCCGCAAAGCTGATGCACCATGCCTATCTGGGTGGCCTTCTCGTCCATTGCCTTTCCATGGCGGTGCTTGCCGAGAAGATCGCTTCCCACTACAGCGGGATCGATCGCGATCTGCTAGTGGCGGGCACCATCCTTCATGATATCGGGAAATTGGAGGAGTTCGAGTACGACTCCCATTTGGAGTACTCCACCCGGGGCCGTCTGTTGAACCATATCGTGATCGGCTTGGAGATGATCGACGCCACACTCAGAGAGGTGGACAATGTGCCCCAAGACCAGGCGGATCTGCTCCGACATATGGTGGTGAGCCACCACGGTGAACGGGAGTTCGGAGCCCTCGAACCCCCGAAAACCCTTGAAGCCGTTCTGCTTCATTTCATCGACGAAATGGATTCCAAGGTCAATGCCATCCGGGAGTTCATTGCCAAGGCAGATCCGTCGGAGCCTTGGACGTCCTACCACCGCCTTCTGGAGAGGCATTTTCTCATGCCGCACTCCGACGATGTCGATTAACGACTGACCGCGAACGGTTGACCATGTTTATCTCCCTTGAAGGGATCGAAGGATCCGGCAAATCGACCCAAGTCCCCTTTATCGAGGAGCTTTTGCGGCAACACGGGTATGATGTTCTGGTGACCCGGGAGCCCGGTGGAACCGTTATCGGCGGAAAAATCCGGTCGATTCTCCTCGACCCCCAGAGCCGAGACATTCACCCCATTACCGAACTGCTCCTCTATTTTGCCGACCGCAGTCAGCATGTGCGGGAGCGGATTCTCCCCTCCCTCGATTTGGGCAGGGTGGTGGTCTGCGACCGGTATGTGGATGCGACCCTTGCCTATCAGGGCGTGGCCCGTCAGTTGGGGATCGAACTGATCCGGAACCTCCATCGCCTTCTCCTGGACGATCTCAAACCCGATTTGACCCTATTGTTCGATCTGTCTCCGTCGACCGGTCTCTCCCGTGCCTGGCGACAGTTGGACGGCGGCGAGCGGGCGGTGGCAGAATCCCGATTCGAGGCCGAGACCCTGGCGTTCCACGAGACCGTGAGACGGGGATACCGGGCTCTGGCGGATATCGATCCTGGCCGATATCGAATCATCGATGCCGGCGTCACCATTCCCGAAGTCAGGGAGCAAATCCGGCAAATCATCACGACCGATGTTCTCAACCATCCCATTTAGATGATTTCCCTGAGAACAGACGGGACAATCCGACGGGAAAGGGCACCATCGGTCGACCCCGTTGCCATTGGATTCGGCGACATGGATTAGTTATGGAATTTTCACTGCTCGAACAGATCGGCAATACTCCCCTGGTAGAACTGGGCCGAATGAACCCGAACCCGAATGTCCGGGTCTTGGCCAAACTCGAGTACCTCAATCCCGGCGGGTCCATCAAGGACAGGGCGGCACTGTTCATGATAGAGAGCGGAGAGAAAAGCGGGGAACTGACGCCGGCAAAAACCGTTATCGAAGCCACCAGCGGCAACACCGGGATCGGTCTGGCCATGGTTTGCGCCGTCAAGGGCTATCGGCTTCTGCTGGCCATGTCGGAGAACGTCAGCCTCGAGCGTCAGAAAATTTTGCGGGGGAGAGGGGCCGAGCTCCTGATGACACCGGGCCACCTGGGCACCGACGGGGCCATAGAGGAGGTATACCGACGGGTCCGGGAGAATCCGGACGCCTATTTCATGACCGATCAGTTCAATAACCCGGCCAATTGCATGGCCCACTACCATGGCACTGCCCCGGAAATCTGGGAACAAACCCGGGGAGAAGTGACCGCAGTGGTAGCGACTTTGGGCACCACCGGGACGGTGATGGGGTTGTCGGCCAGGCTGAAGGAATTCAGTCCTGAGGTTCGGATCATCGCGGTCGAACCCTATATGGGGCACCGTATCCAGGGACTGAAGAACCTCAAGGAATCCTATTGTCCCGAAATTTTCGACAAGCGGCACCTGGATGAAAAAGTCTACGTGGACGACGAAGAGGCCTTTGAAACCGCCCGTCAACTTGCCCTCAAAGAAGGCCTTTTCGTCGGTATGAGCAGTGGAGCCGCCGCCGCGGTCGCGATCCGACAGGCGGCGGCAATGGATTCGGGCACTGTTGTCGCCATCCTGCCGGACAGCGGCGAGCGATATCTCAGCACCTCTCTGTTCACTGTGCCCGAGAAGGCCGACATCGCCCTTTTCAACACCCTGGGACGGGTGCAGGAGTCTCTTGAAACCCTCCAGCCGGGAACGGTGTCAATCTATACCAGCGGACCCACCGCCCATGCGCCGATGGGGCTTAACGAATGCCGACGGTTCGTCTTCGCAGACCTCCTTCGGCGATACCTCGAACTGCGGGACTATTCCGTTCGCCAGGTGGTCAACATCACCGACCTGGATGACAACACCATATCGGGTTCGGAAGCGGCAGGGGAGAGTTTGGATGTCTTCACCGACCGGCACATCCGGACATTCAAGTCAGACATTCACACTCTTGGCATTCAGCCGGCAGAGGCCTACCCCCTCACCCGCGATCACCTGGATGACATGATCCGTCTTGCTGAACGGTTGGTGCAAAAGGGGGTTGCCTACGAAAAACTGCGATCCCTGTATTTCGATATTTCCCGGTTCGACAGCTACGGTCAGCTTTCGGGCGTCGATTTGGAAAAGATCCGCCTCGGCCATACGGTCGATCTGGACGATTACGCTAAAGACAATCCACGGGACTTTACCCTTCTCAAGCGGGTTCGCCTCTCCGAACTCAAACGCGGTCTGTTTTCCCCATCGCCCTGGGGAAAGGTCCGTCCTTCCTGGCATATCCAGTCCACGGCCATGGCCATGGCCTGTCTGGGAGACAGCTTCGACATCCACATCAGCTCAAGGGATCTCATCTTCCCTCACAACGACAATGAGATCGCCATTGCCAAATCGGCCACCGGAAAGCCCCTCGCCAGATTCTGGCTTCACTGTGAAAGCATCCGAGGAGACAATATCCCAGCGAGCCTGACGGATCTCATGGCCCCTGGCTTCTCGGGCCGCGACGTGCGTTTCTGGCTGCTGTCCACCCACTACCGAAAACCCCTCGTCTACTCCCTCAGTCGACTGGAAAATGCCCGTTCCGCATTGAAGCGTCTCGATGACTGCGTCCAATCGCTGTTTCTGCTGACCGGGGGGCGCCCCTATGCTGAACTCGACCAGTTGCTCTATGATCTAAGATCCGGATTTGGTCTGTGCATGGATGATGATGTGAACATTTCCGGAGCCACCTCGGTCCTGTTCAAATGCATTCGAAAAGTCAACGGTTTGATTGCAAAAGGGATGATAGACGCCGGTGGCGCTGAGAAGGTGCTCGATGCCTTCAGAAGGATTGACAGGACATTGAACCTATTCGATTTTTCCTCCCGGCAACTGACGAAAGAGGCCAGGAATCTGATCGAGCGGCGTCGGAAAGCCAGAGCAGAGCGGAATTGGGTGCTGGCAGATCAACTCCGAGAGAAGCTTCGATCCCTGGGGGTTGTCGTCAAGGACCCCAAGTTGTAGCGTGCGGTCGGCACTTGAACCCATGGCGCCCCCCTGTTGGAGACCCGCTAATGAAAATCATTTTCTTCCCGTTCACCCATATCCGTACCCACCTTGCCGAGCAGTTGTTCCAGGCGGCCGGGCCATTCCACCTGATGATCCCATTGGATCCTACCGAGGATCTTGACCGTCTTCGCCGTGATGGTCTCATCCATTTGCTGCACCCCTATCCGGAGATCGATCCATCGGTCCAGGCCGCGCTGGAGGAAACCCTTGCATGGGCTGCCGGTCTCACGGAAAAGGAGATTCGCCACTATATTTCCTCGGCCGGTGTTCACCCATTCTTTCCCGATCCGTCCGTTCACGACATCCGGTCCGCCATCGTTTCCCCTAGCGGTGCCCCTAAAAAGACCGACGACGGCCGGTTCAGAGACAAGCTTTTCCTATCGCTTGCCCATCGACTCGATCAGCAGCAACTAGAGCTCACTATAGACTTGCAGGCTCTTGTGGATTCAGAGACCGAGTTGAGTCGATGGCTCTCCGAAGAGGGGCCGGAGTCCGATGCCACCCCGAGGGGCCCTGAATCGGAAACCATGCCGGATCCGTTCGAGTTAAAAATGGGCGACCGTCTCCGGGCCTGGGCAAGGCTTGCCAACGCTATCGATGGGTTTTGGGGTAAAGATACCCCGTCGATGCTCATTACCGACAGCCGGGAGGGGTTTGAGGTGACCGTCGATACCCTTAGGGGTCAAAGCGATCGGGTCCAGAGGTTTTTTTTACCGGCAGTGTCGGCCCCTGCCGACGGCTTTCCCCTTCAGTCGCGGCTCGATGCGGCGTTTCAACCCGGCGGCGACCCTAAACGGCAGTCCGGTGAATGGGAGGCCGGCTCGTCGACAGGGTCTGAAGACGAAGACATGATGGTGACGGTTTGGGATGCCGGCTTCCGGTCACCGGCCTCGGTGTTGGGCGAGCTCGCCGGTGTCGATGTCCGCAAGATCGATCTTCCTCCGGAGCAGCGGATCGGGATCGGCCATATCCGCTGGAGACGGGGTGCGAAAACCGGGCCTCAATATAATAATATTCAATAATTTCGAATTGATATACTTGTAGCGGACGCCGTCGGAAAAATTTCTCTCAAAGCTTGACTCGGCATTTTTTATAGGATAAGGACTTTGCCCTAAATGGTATCCAATGGCAGCATGTCATTGCCTTACCGATATAACCCTTGAAAGGAGGCGTGTTGATGGCATTTAATCCGATTGTCGATGAAGAGAAATGCGAAGGCTGTGAAGAGTGTGTTGACGTTTGCCCTGTAGAGGTTTTCGAGATGCAGGATGGGAAATCGGTCCCGGTCAACGCCGAAGAATGCCTCGGCTGCGAAAGCTGTATCGAGGTGTGTGAACCCGACGCTATTGTCGTAGAAGAAAACTGAAGGATTGGATCACTGGGAAGACCCCGTTGCTGCCGTACTCGGCACGCCGGGGTCTTTTCGTTTAGAGCAGGGCGGCCCCGTTGCAGACAGGAGGGGGTGAGGCTGATTTCTACCGGTTGATCCACCGTTTACGACCACAAAAAAAAGGAGGGCCTGATTATCGGCCCCCTTTTTTTTGTGGTCGTAAACGGTGACAGTTGTAGACGTGCCCTGCCGCCGGGCCTGATTGAACCCGCCGGCAGGGTCGATACAGCCGTCTATTGGGGTTGTGGTTTACTCGAAGGGAACCATTTCCACCCGGCGGTTACGGAACCGGTTCTCTTCGGTATCGTTGGGGAACCGCGGACGGGTTTCACCGTAGCCCTTGGATGTAAGCCGGCTTGATGCAATGCCCTGTTCGATCAGATAGTTCTTGACCGATTCGGCCCGTTTCTCCGAGAGAACCTGGTTGTATTCTTCGGGCCCGACGCTGTCGGTATGGCCCTGGATTTCTACCTTTATCTGAGGATTCTCTTTGAGAATGGCAATGTCTCGATCCAGGGTCTGTTTGGCGTCCGGTCGGAGATCCCACTTGTTGAAGTCGAAATTGACGTCAGAGAGGATCCAGGTAATTTTGGGTGCAGGCGCCGCAGCGGGCATGGGCTTGGGGGGTGCCTTCGCCAGAAAGACCTGGTCGACGAAATTCGCCATTCCGTCGGCTGACATGATCTCGTCGGCTGTCGTAGAGAACCCGCAGCCGCCGGCTTCTGCCAATTGATCCAGTCGAGCTTTGCCTTCGGGTTCGTTGCCAACCCAGACCGTGTAGATGCAGAGTTGATCCCCATAGGCCTCTTTTAGCGATTCCACCGCTTTGAGGCCTTTGCCGGAGTAAGACGTCTCCATTCCATCACTGAATAGGACCAGTGCCACACTGCCTTGGACATTGGCTTCCATTAATTTTTCTCTGGCTTCCTCCATTCCCACTGCTAAGGGTGTCGTACCTCCCGCCTGGGACAGGGGATTCAGTCCGTCGATAAATTCCGTCTGGTTATAAGTGGCGGGCCCGACCAGATTGATGGCCAGTTTCCGGGAAACCTTGGGGTGGAGACCGAAAGCACCCATTCCGCCCATAATGTCCAGGTTGGGCAGGGTCTGATACATGCGTTTAACTAGGTCTTTTTCCACGTCAAATTTGGGATAACCGTTGTGGACACTTCCGTGATAGGCTTCGTTCATCGAAGAGGAAGCGTCGACGACCACGTAAAATTGATCAACCTTGGCCTCATATTCACCGGAAGCCACCTTGGAATTGAGGTCTACAGGCGAAAATTCGGTTTTGGGCGGAAGTGCCGCCGTACAGCCGATCATTAACAAAAAGCCCGTTAATGCCAATAGAACTGTCAACCGTTTTCTCTGCATAATTCACCTCGCTGTCTGGGGTTAGGGTGTCCTCAATCTACCATTATGTATATGTATAGGGGGCCTTTCTTTCGAGATGAATCCAATCGACACATTGTATCAGCTACGGTAGATGACCATTACAAAGTGATACCGACAGACTGATTCAGGCGCAACTCTTACCTGGCCCCTCACTACTCTTGTTCAGTTTTTTATGTTCCGTTCTCGAATGGTTTGTTAGACAAGGGCGTTGCAATTTGTGAGGCAAATGACATTTGAGAGATAACATAATATCATCCCCCCCCTGATGTCAAAAAAAAAGACTGCCGAATAAGTGATTTTTAATGGCTTAAGGGGATATGAACCGGCGGTTCCGGCCTGGATCCTATTGGACGATGGTCGAAGACCATCGGGTCGAAAATATCAGCTAAGATAGTGTTTTTCTTAACCTTGCCTGCCTATTCAAACTGTGGTAACTACCGCTGCCATGAAACAGTATGTGATTGATCAGCTTCACGGAGATGAGATTGAAAAGATCGGAGAATACCTCCACAGCCGTTTAGCGCTGTCGGGTGTCGACGGACTCTACTGGCTGCCGGTCGAAGACTCGGTGCTCAGTAGCCTCCAGCAGACCCACGAATCCTGCAAACCGCATTGCGTTGCCATCGAACTGGAAGACGGGCGGCTGGTGTGCGAACTTCTGGTTCGCAGCCGTCAGCAGGTGCGTTGCGATTGCATGTCCTATGCGACTGTTGAGCAGCGCAATTGGCTCATCGACATCGTCGATGCCATGCTGCAGGAACTTGAGATTCGAATCTGAACGGTTGCTGCCGCAAGTCTATACCCCCCATGATCAGTGGCGTCGATGCCGGATGGTCTTGACTCCGGCAATCTAACGGCAATTTGCCTCGAGAGGAATAAGGCCAGGTCATCATGATTCGAATGGTACCGCTGGGAGGGCTCGGAGAGATCGGGCTCAACATGATGGCCTTTGAAGACCGGGATACTCTGTTTATCGTGGATGCCGGTCTGATGTTTCCCGAGGGCTACATGCTGGGGATCGACTTTGTGATTCCCGACATGGAATACATCCGGCAACATGCGTCTCGTGTGACGGCGGTGATTCTGACCCACGCCCACGAAGACCACGTGGGGGCTCTGCCCTTTGTACTGAAAATGGCCAATGTGCCGGTCTTTGGAACCCCGTTTACATTGGGAGTGGTACGAAACCGGCTGGATGAATTCGGCCAGCTGCAAACGGCCCGCCTCCATGAAATCAATCCCGGGGAGCGGATCAAGCTTGGAGCGTTCGAGATTGAGTTCATCCGGGTTCGCCACAGCGTTGTCGATGGGGTGGGGTTGGCCATTCAGACCCCCTTTGGGCGAATTGTTCATACCGGCGATTTCAAGATCAGCCATGACAATTCGGACGGCATGGCTACCGATGTCAACCGGTTTGCGGAATTGGGCGCCAAAGGGGTTCTCGCTCTTCTCTCGGATTCTACCAATGTCGAAAAGGAAGGCTACACGATTTCCGCCCAGGAAATCGGAAGAACCATTGCCCGCATCACGGAGAACAGCAAGGGTCGTATTATCATTGCCTTGTTCGCATCCAACGTGACCCGTATT
Organism: uncultured Desulfobacteraceae bacterium; assembly: GCA_942491115.1. Lineage (GTDB taxonomy): Bacteria > Desulfobacterota > Desulfobacteria > Desulfobacterales > UBA5852 > CALNZV01. Next base: position 357,398 of record CALNZV010000007.1, on the reverse strand, counting down.
CAGCAGATCGTGAACATTGCGAGGACGAGGGGCAAGAAAGTCGTCTTCAACGGGCGAAGCATCGAGGTCACGGTGGCCCTCGCGAAGAAATTGGGTCACCTCGACATCCCGAGGGAGCTCGAGATCGGCATCGACGACATCGGCTACTATCCAGACGACGAGATCATCATGGTCACAACGGGAAGCCAGGGTGAACCCATGTCGGTACTGGCGAGAATGGCGTCCGGCTCCCACAAGCATATCAAAATACGCAAGGAAGACACGATCGTCCTGTCATCTAAGTTCATTCCCGGAAACGAGAAGGCCATTACGGCCATCATCAACCGTCTCTATCGGCTGGGTGCCGATGTCATCTACGAAAAGATTTCCGCAATCCATGTGTCCGGTCACGCGTTTCAAGAGGAGTTGAAGTTGATGATCAACCTGGTCAAGCCCAAGGTTTTCATTCCCGTTCATGGAGAATACCGACATCTGCTGCTTCATACCCGCCTGGCCAAGAAGATCGGTATGGCCGAAGACAACATCGTCCTGGCCGAGAACGGTCAGGTGGTTGAATTCGATGCCAACGGGGCTCGGATTCGTGATCGGGTTCCAACGGGGAGGGTCCTGGTGGACGGGAAGGGCATTGGGGATGTGGGGCGGAGCGTTCTCCGGGAGCGCCGCATGCTCTCGGAGCACGGCCTGGTGGTGGTCAGCCTGGTCTTGGACGAAGAGACGGGAACCGTGGTTCACGGCCCGGAGGTTTACTCCCGTGGATTTGTATTCGAGACCGAAACCGGTCATCTGCTAGACGACGCGATCTGTGTCGTGCTCGAGGTCGTCGAGGATATCGGACCCGAGGCGCAAAACCGGGTGGACAAAATCCGTGCAAGACTCCAGACGGTTTTGAAGCAGTATTTCTTTTTTACGATTGGGCGACGCCCCTATATTATTCCGATTGTTGTCGAGGTATAACCCCCCTGGGGAGTGCATTCCGACGGAGAGCCCTCCCCGGCCGGCACCATTCCGGGTGGCAAGACGCCAATCCATGACCACGTTACAGACAAAACCCATCGATATGCGAAAAGAAATCATCGGTATCCTTCTATTTTTCCTAGTGGTGTTCATCCTCATCAGCTTGGTGTCCTATCATCCGGGTGATCCATCCCTTCTGAAAGCCGGTCCTGCTGGACCGGTCAACAATCTCTTCGGTAAAACGGGTGGGTATGTGTCCGGCGCATTGATCGGGCTATTCGGTCTCGGTGCGTTCTGGCTTCCCATTCTTTTCTTGCTGGCCAGCATCCATTTTTTCGGCGAAAACCAGGGAAAGACCCTCTGGCTCATCTTCGGAGGCGGTCTCCTTCTGGTGGTGACAACGGGAAGCCTGCTGGCCCTTCAGCAGGACAGCTACGTCATTTTTGGAAACCGGTTTTCGGCGGGCGGTCTGGTCGGTATTCCCTTTAAGGTATTTCTGATCCGTTATATGAATGCCGCCGGCGCCACCATCCTCTTGGCCATTTTGTGGTTGATCGGCTTTATTCTCACCACCGGGTTTTCCCTGATGAGCTTCGGGGGGCGCACCTGGCAACTGGTCCTGAAGATAGGGGATCGGTTCCAAACCGTCTACCTGAAGCATCGGGAGCGGCGGGAAAAGGCCGCCAAGCGGACCGAGCGGATCAAGGAACAGGAAAAACGCCCGGTGCCCCCCATCCGCATCGAAAAGCCCACTCCCAAACCGAAAGCCAAGCCGGTTCCTAAACAGGAAGTTTTTGAGTTCATGCGCAAATCCAACGGCGGATTTTTGCTGCCCACCGTCAATTTTCTCGACGACCCGGAAGACCGTCCGGCATCCATCAGCGAAGACAATTTGCGGATGCAGTCCAAACTTCTTGAAAAGAAGCTTGAAGACTTCGGTGTGAAAGGCCATGTGGCTGCCGTCACCCCGGGTCCGGTGATTACCACCTTCGAATATGCGCCGGCCCCCGGCGTCAAGATCAACAAGATCGTCGGGCTGTCCGATGACCTGGCCCTAACCCTAAGGGCCACCAGCATTCGCATCGTTGCCCCCATTCCGGGCAAGGCCGCCATCGGCATCGAAATCCCCAACCCGGAAAGGGAAACGGTCCGGTTCAAGGAAGTGGTGGTTTCGAGCATGTTTGACAAGGCCAAATCGAAGCTGACCCTCTGCCTGGGGAAAGATATCGTCGGCAACCCGGTGGTGGCGGAACTGGATAAAATGCCCCATCTGCTGATTGCCGGGGCCACCGGGAGCGGAAAAAGCGTGGCCTTGAATACGATGATTTGCAGTTTTCTCTACAAGTCTTTGCCCACCGACGTCAAACTCATCATGGTCGATCCCAAGCGGATCGAGCTGTCCATGTATGACGGGATCCCCCACCTCATCACCCCGGTGGTCACGGATGTCAAGAAGGCCACCAATGCCCTTTACTGGGCGGTTCGCGAAATGGAGCGCCGCTATCAGCTGCTATCCGAACACAAAGCCCGCAACATCCACCAGTACAACACCAAAATGCTCAAAGCAAAACCCGACAAGGACGAAAAGCCTCCCGAGCTCCTTCCCTATATCGTCATCATCATTGACGAACTGGCAGATCTCATGATGGTGGCCTCCCGGGATGTCGAAGTGGCCCTGACACGGCTTGCCCAGATGGCGCGGGCGGCGGGTATTCATCTCATTTTGGCGACTCAGCGGCCCTCGGTGGATGTCCTGACCGGCATCATCAAGGCCAATTTCCCTACACGGTTGAGCTTTCAGGTGTCGTCCAAAACCGATTCCCGAACGATTATCGACACCAACGGCGCCGAGTCCCTCCTCGGGATGGGGGACATGCTTTTTCTGCCGCCGGGGACGGGTCGGCTTCAGCGCATCCACGGCGCCTATATTTCCGAGGGGGAGATCGCAAAGGTGATGGAATTCCTGAAGGCCCAGGCCAAGCCCGACTATCTCGAAACGGTGACCGAGACGCCGCCGCCCCAGGAGGACGGGTCTGAAGAGGATACGGACTACGACGAGCGCTACGACGATGCGGTGGCGCTGGTGACCCAAAGTGGCCAGGCATCGATTTCCATGGTTCAGCGACATCTCCGAATCGGCTACAATCGGGCCGCTCGCATTATCGAAACCATGGAGAGGGAAGGAGTGGTCGGTCCGGCTGACGGCGCCAAGCCAAGGGAAGTGCTGGTTCGCCGCTACGACGATCTCAAATGACGGTCCTGCCCATCGACCCAACGCTTCTGGCGGACACCAAGGGATTTCTCCATGAAGACGAAGGGCTCAGGCTATATGAGGTTGCTCTGGAGGCGACCCGCCTGGGCCCCTGTCTCGAGATCGGCAGTTACTGCGGGAAATCCACCCTTTATCTCGGAGCCGCCTGTCGAAACGGGGGCGGTATCCTCTTTTCGATCGATCATCACCGGGGCAGTGATGAGCAGCAGCCGGGCCAGGAATATTGCGATCCGGAGCTCATCGACGCTGGCTCGGGCCGGGTGGACACCTTTCCATGGTTTCGGGGTACTCTTGAGGCGGCTGAACTCGAAGATACGGTGATTCCGGTTGTCAGCCCTTCTGCCGTGGTCGCACGGTGCTGGGCAACCCCGCTGGCCCTCGTCTTTATCGACGGGGGCCACACGGCCGAAGCCGCCGCCGCCGACTATTCGGCCTGGTCCGGTCATCTCATGGCCGGGGGATATCTTCTCATCCATGATATATTCTTCGATCCAGACAAAGGGGGACAGGCCCCCCGGCAGATCTATGAGCGGGCCCGGTCATCTGGACGCTTCGAGGATCTGGGCATCGTGAATACCCTGGGAGTCCTGAAACGGGATTCAGCCCCATAGGCCACCCGGATTCAAAAGGCCGAGGGGTGCCTATCGTGCCGGGAGCGCATCCGGTTGGTTATACCCGGTCTGCAGCGGCTCTGGCAGGGCGGGGTTTGGACCTAGCGCCGTCCCCCTTAAACTTTCGTGAAGTAAAAAACCATGCTTTTACCAATGAGGGGATTCACTATCCACTCCAACCACCGGGTCAACCGTGGCTTTTTCATCAAGTCCCACACGAGGAACCGATGATAGAGTCGCACCGGCAGCGCCGTCTCCCGGTCCAGTCCCACCAGGCATTTCATCCACCAGTAAGGAGAGTGAAGGCCATGGGCATAATGGGTTCGGTTGTGGCGGGCGCCGGCCTTCTCGATCAGGCCGATGACATCAGTGGCCTTGTAGATGCGGATATGCCCACCCGGTTCGGTGCCATAGGTTTTTGACAGTCGCCAGCAGATGGCTTCCGGTACTGTTCTGGGAACGCTGACCACCAGGGAGGCGCCGGGCTTCAGTACTCTGACGAGTTCCCGGGCACTGCGGCTGTGGTTTGGAATGTGTTCCAGCACCTCTGAACAGATCACCAGGTCGAAAGCATCGTTCGCAAAGGGAAGCGCTTGGAGATCTCCCGCCAGAAGGCCCCAATGCCCTCCTCCCCGCTCCCCCAGACGGTCGTGAAATTCCATCCGATGGCGAGCCTGCTCGAGATCGTCGGCATCGATGTCCACCCCCACTACGCTGATTCCTGGAGTTCGGTGGAGGGCGGCTAGATGTCGGCCGCTGCCGCAACCGGCGTCCAGCACCCGGTGGCCTGGACGAATATCCAGACTATCTATATCGGCGGTGACCATCGATGGCCTCTTTGTAGACGGAGACCGTGCGCTCAGCGGTCCGCTTCCAGGTGAACCGTTCCTGAACCCGTCGATATCCGGCATTGCCCATGGCTTCTGCGTTTTCGGGTCGGGACAGGAGGTCCACAATGGCCCTCACCAATGTGTCCACATTGCCCGGGGGTACTAGTATCGCCGCATCTCCTGCCACTTCGGGAAGTGCTCCCCCGGTGGTGCTGATGACGGGAACGCCGCAGGCCATGGCCTCTCCAGCCGGCAATCCGAACCCCTCGTAGATGGAGGGAACGATGGCAATCGATGCCCGGGCATATTGTCTCACCAATTCCTCATCACTGATTCTGCCGGTGAACGTCACCCGGCGACCGATGCCGAGAGCCCGGATGAGCCGTTCGATGGACCCATTTTCCTTGGGCCGGCCAACAACCACGAGCCGGATGTCATGGGTGAGGGCGACGGCGGATACCGCATGGATCAGAATGGCGAGTCCCTTCAGGGGCGTGTCCGCGCTGTTGGTGACAATGATGCGGTTTGGATCTTTGGAAACAGCGCGCAGGGGACGGAACAGTTCCGTGTCGATACCGTTGGGGACAATCCGTAATCGGCTTGAGGAGATCTTGAAATCTTTTCTAATGTCTGCCATCGAGGCTTTGGATACCGTGATGATGCGCTCCAGGCGTTTGGCGACCTGCTTTTGCATCGTCAAAAAGGAATACCATCGCCACTGTTTGAACTTGTCACGGCTGTGGCAGGATGATCGAACGGCAATGGCACGGTCCACCGTGATGGGGTGGTGGATGGTGGCCACCGTGGGAAGGCGTCGGCTGAGACTGTGAACTCCGTAGGACAGGCTCTGGTTGTCATGGATCACGTCGAAGTCGCTGAGATACTTCGACAGGTGTCGATGGACTCGGTAGCCGAAAAGAAACGGCTCGGGGAATCCCATTGAGGAGACGTTGAGCCACTCGTAGAGATTCAATAGGCTGACCAGTTCGCTCAGGCGGGGGAGGCGAAAGGGATCTGCCGGATCGTATAGATCGAGTCCGTTGAGCAGGGTGACTGGAATTTCCGGAGGCAGAACGGGCCGAGGAGGCCCGGAAAACACTTCAACGTCGTGGCCCAGGTCCGTCAAGCCCTTTGCCAGATTTTTTAGATAGACGCCCTGTCCCCCGCAGTATGGGTTGCTGCGGTAGCTCAACAGGGCGATCCGTAGCCGGTCTTGGCATCCGATTGATGGCATTTATAAAATGAAGGCGGGCCGGAGAGCCCGACTGGTTGGTGTTCACCCGCTGCCGACCATGTGCCGGCGCCAACGGGGCAACCTATCGATTGATCGCCCTGGGGTCAAGCGCTTTCAGCAGGAAGGGCCGGTTTGCCCTGGATTCGCTTTCAAAGCAGGCGGCGATTGGACGGATGTCGCCGCCGCGCCTGTTGAATCGCCGGACGACCGGCACTATGATGGGGGAACCCGGTGAACCGGAGCGCGCCATTGATAGGTTCTGATAGGGCGGCCGGGCCGGCATCGAGGCCGCCGAAGCGCCGAATGGCATAACGAATGACCAAAGGAGTCGATCCGATGACCCTATCCCTGCCGGAAGCCGTCACCCTTATCGAAGTCGGTCCCAGAGACGGTCTTCAATCCGAGCCGCAAACCGTTTCCACCAAGCGGAAAGTGGAGATCATCAATGGACTCGTCGATGCCGGCTTCAGGGAAATACAGGCGACAGCCTTCGTCCACCCGAAATGGGTGCCTCAGATGGCCGATGCCGACACCCTGATCAACCGTCTCCCCAAAAAGGAGGGTGTCGTGTTCAATGTCCTCGTCCTCAATTCCCGGGGCCTGGACAGGGCATTGGGCGCGGGCGCGACCTCCGTGGAAGTATCGGTTTCCCCCAGCGATGATCAAAGCCGTCGAAATGTCAACATGGGGGCCGCAGAGGCCGTCAGGGAAGGGGTTGCCACAATTCGGCGGGGAAAAGACCGGGGGATCGAGGTGAGAGCCGGGATCCAGTGTACCTTCGGCTGCACCCATGAAGGCGAGATCTCCGAAGCCGATATTCTTCAGATTGTCCAACGGTTTTTGGACGCCGGGGCTGACCGCATTGCCCTTGCTGACACCACCGGCATGGCAACGCCGCCGACTCTCCGTTCCCTGCTGCCAAAGGTGCTGTCGCAATTAGACCCTCGGCGGTTGGTACTGCATCTGCACGATACCCGGGGACTGGGACTCGTTAACATCATGACGGCCCTTGAACTCGGGGTTAGACAATTCGACGTGGCCCTGGGGGGGCTGGGGGGGTGCCCGTTTCTCAAAGGCGCATCGGGAAACGTTGCCACCGAGGACACCGTACATCTCATGGATTCCCTCGGCATAGCTACCGGTATCGACAAGGCGGCCGTGGCCTGTCTGTCGACCGCACTGGAAAGGGATCTGGGTCGAACCTTTCCTTCCAGGGTCTTGCGCGTACTGTCATCCGAGGCGTCGTGTCAGCCATCGGATGGGTTCCCTTTCCCGGGACTGATGGCTTGAGACGGACCCATCAAGACCTCCAGTGCGGTGTCGAATGTGTCGATTCGCTTACTCCAGGCGAATCTCTCCATGGCTTCCGGAAGACCGACAGCCAGTTGTCTGGCCGTCTCCAATCGGGTGAGAGAAAAGGCGAGGCGCTCGGTCAATTGCTCCTCGGAATCGTACAGGAATTGATCGTGGAAATGGATGGGAAGCACTTCGGGATAGGACAGCCGCCTTGGCAGAATCGGAATGCAGCCGTGGCGCATGGCCTCGACCACTGAAATGCCGAAATTCTCCTGATCCGCCGTACTGACCACCACATCCCCGCGCTCAAGCCACTGCCGATATCGGCCTCTGTCCTCTTCAAATTTATCGACGACAATGCGGTGGCCTAACCGCCTGCGGGCGTCGGCAAGGCACCTTGGGATTTTATGATACCGTTCGCCGAGGAGGGCCAAACGGAATGGCAGTCCCCAAGCTTCCATTCGGTCGAGGACACGGAAAAACAATTCCGGATTCTTGTCGAACTCCCACCGGTGGTTCCACAATATCAGAGGCGGTTCACTCCCGATTCTCGGGAGTGTTTCCGGTGCCGGCCCTGGGGGAAAACGGCATCCGGGGTACATCACAGTGGCTTTGGCTCGAATGGCTTCGATGACCCAACCCGGCCGATGATCGGGCATTTGTCTCAAAAACGCCGGCAACCGATGGAAAAACGCGTTCATTTGGTAGCGGGAGTTGAAAACCACCTGATCCGCTGCCAGGGCCGAGGCAATATTGGTAAACCCGAACTGAACGTCCAAGGCTTCTCCCGGCGAGAGGGGATAACTCAATTGGTTCTCATGGAAGTATAACAAGCTGGGGGGAAACGGAGGGCCGACAATTCCCTTGAGTTCGGCCAACGAGACAAGATCGGTGACGATCCAGGCGTCATAGGGTGTCGAGGCCGCGATGATTTTTACCCACTGAAGGGCGGCCCCTCTCATTCTCCACTTCCAGAATCGATCCGGAAGACTCACCAGATCGATCTGATGCCGAGAGGAGGCGATCAGCCCTTCGGCAAAATCCCGGTGGGAGCCGCCAAAAAACGGTTCCATGAAGAGGATACGGCGATCACCGGGGGTGTCGGTGTGCTTGTCTGTTTGAAAATTAGGGTTATGATAATCCATCGGATGCAATCTCAACGGGGTTCGGGTCTCCGGTTGACATGCCTATGGGGTTGTGAAATGTACCCTTTTTATGGTTTCGAAGCGCCGCCCACTGTCACCGTGCCCGGGCGCTTCATCACTAGCGGACCTTAACAATAGAGCATCGGTGGCGGTCCATGAGTGCAACAGGTTCGAATGAACGCATCCTGTTTGTCGATGACGAGGAAAACATCCTCGAGGTCGCCAGGGAGTATTTCGAGTTTAAGGGCTATCATGCCCTGACGGCGCGAAACGGAAGTGAAGCCGTCAAGATGCTCGCGTCCGAGCGCATCGACTGTGTTTTCTCGGACATCAACATGCCCGAGATGGATGGCCTTCAACTCGCCGAGTACCTGCATCAACAAGACAACACCATCCCGGTCATCATTATGACCGGTTATCCCTCCTTGGAGAACACCCTGGCCACACTAAAAAACGGTGTGGTCGATTTTCTGATCAAACCGGTGAACCTCGAGCAGATGGAATTGGCACTTAAGCGGGTGCTGCGTCAACGACGGATGTTCGTTGAAAACCTTCTGCTAAAAAAGGAACTGCGACAAAAGGAGAAAATCGAGAGGCTCAACCGTCAGCTTGTTCGTAAGGTCGAAGAACTCAACCTGCTAAACCGCATCATGGGGGAATTCTCCGGGGTTGACTCAACCGCCGACACCTTCCAGAGGGTGGTTGAAATGGCTGTTGATGTGGCCCACGCCCATGCGGCCGTCTTTGTACTGTCCAACGACCATATCGCCGATCCCTTTCATGTGGCAAGCGCAGCATCTCCCGGATTCGACACCTATCCGGCAACCATTATCTCAGGTGGGATCAAGGAATTGGTCGCCGATGTGGCCCGGGATCAGTTGCCGATGCTGGTGCCGGGAAACGGCAGCGCCTCGACATTGGCGGATGGCTGTTCTTCCGCCGTGTTTGTCCCCATGTCCATTCGCCAGAAAGGCTTTGGTGTGCTGGTCGCTGCCAATTTCAATGACGGCACCTGTTTCTCTGAGAAAGACCTCTACTATTTGTCATTCATCATCGAGAGCGCGTCGAGATCCGTTGAAAATCTTGCTCTTTATGAAAATATCTACCAGAATTTGTTCTCCACCCTCTTCGCTTTCGTCAACGCCCTGGAAGCGCGTGACCTCTACACCCGCCAGCACTCTTCCCGGGTAGCTAAAATCTCGGTGATTATCGGAGAAGCCATGGGATGCCCCCAGGAAGATTTGGACATCCTCCATTTCTCGGGGCACCTTCACGACATCGGAAAGATCGGTATCCGAGACGATATCCTGCTAAAGTCCAGCGGATTGACCGGGGAAGAATATGAAATCATCAAAAAGCACCCGGCGATCGGGGCAAATATCGTGGGTCAGCTGGGGTTGTGGGACCGAGAGCGGGAAATTATTCGCTCCCACCATGAACACTTCGACGGTACCGGATACCCGGATGGATTGAGGGGGCAAGACATCCCGATGTTATCCCGGATTCTTGCGGTTGCCGACGTCTACGATGCCATGGCCTCGGGTAGAACCTACCGGCGGAAAATGGACGAGAGCACCGTTGTCGATATGATTCGCGAACGATCCGGCTCCCACTTCGATCCCGCGGTGGTAGATACCCTTACTCGCCTATACCATTTAGGGAAAATCCCTAAAATCAGTGATCACTGATCCGGGTTGCATCTGCGTCGACAACCGGTGAACAAGGCTCAAGATGTTGCAGGATGCGGCTATCCTTGCCTCGATCCATGTCGTCGAGGGCGTAAATGAGCGCGGCTTCCAGAAGCCCTGATTTATTGGCGATAGGGCGCCCCTCCAATTTGAGCTCATGGAATTTTCGGTCAAAGCGGCCGATCAGGTCGATGGACAGGTAAAACCCGGCTTTTTTTTTCTCCGGTCCATTACGATGGGTCATCGCCTCGTGAACTGAGGATGGTGGTTGCCGCGCGCCGGTGGCGGTGCCCATCGGATCAATGGGATTGTCTTCAAATAAGTCAGGGACATCCTTTTTTTCTGCCGTCATCGTTTAAAATCCTCCGGATGAGACGGGCATAGTCGATTGCACCCGTGGCGTTCTTTCGATATTCGAAGATGGATTTGCCAACTGCCGGGGCCTCGGACAGTCGGACGTTGTACCGGATCGGTTCGCAAAGTTGTTTGTGAAAAAGCCGTTTCAACTGCCGATAAATGTCAAAACTTTGACGGGTTCTTCTGTCGAAAAGGGTTGGAAGGATATAGCGTAGTTCCAATCCCTGATTGAGGCGTTGGGCCGACATCAGGTATCCGAAAAAGGTTTTCAGGCCCTCCATCGATGGGGCCTGAAGAGCAACCGGGCACAGGACTTCATCAGCCGCCATTAAAATGTTTACGCTCAACACATCCCACCCCGGGGCACAATCGAAAATCAGGTAGTCCAAGGCCCCATCTTTGGGCACCAGTCTCTCTTTGATGCATGTTTGCCTGATTTCCCTTGGCTGCTCACCGATCCAATGCTTCAATTCCACCAGCTTTATCCCCCCAGCCAGGAGCCAGAGATTGTCCCTTGCTGCAAATAGACTTTCGTTCCGAGAAATGCTCTGGCCCTCCTCGTCGTGCCCTGTTAAAAATTCATAGAGCCCGTGGCGGGGGGAAACACCCAGAAATTTGGATGCCTGACCTTGAGTGTCGCAGTCAACCAAGAGCACCCGTCGCCCCATGTCCGACAGGCCGTGGGCGATATTCACGGCTGTCGTGGTTTTGCCGACACCGCCTTTGGCCATTGCGACGGCAATCTTTCGCATCAATAATCCTTTCTTCTATTCTATAATAGTATTATTATTCTATTCTTCTTTTAAATGCAAGGACGCGTTGTCATTCATTCCTATCTCCCAATAGTCATTGCAACTATTTGAAATAAAAAAATAGCATCAGAAGATGTCTGTCAGCGGATTCAAGCTTTCAACGCCACCGGGGATGGCATCTGTAGAGTCGTCGATACCACCTCAAGAATTGGGGATTTCATCACTGAAATTGTCGCGTCATCTGGGGATCGATCAAGAGGTATAAAAAATGTCAAATCCGGTGCGGACGAGATCAATCAGGTGCCCCAGTGGAATGCAGCCGCTACGGAAGAACCGGCTGGCACATCGGAAGAATTGATCGCTCAGGCCGAGCAGACGACACCCATGGTCAAAGAGATGTCGAATCTCATCGAGGGTCGCCCCAGTCTCCAGGAGAGCAGCGTCCGCCCCATTTCCGGAATATCATCGGGCGCAAGCATCTCCAGCCCAAGATATGGCGGGGTTGCGGTGTGATCGAGTCAAAGTATCCACTATCGTCCTCCTTCTCCATACCGGCAGGGCCTCGATAGTGTCCCTCGACCGATGATCCACCGAACAGGCTCTTTTATCGCCCCACGGTCCACATGGCCACAGGTGGGCAGTATAGTCCTGAATACCCAGGCATAGTACTATTGTATACATAATTGGGCTTTTCTTTTCCTGGGTTTTCCATTCCATGGGCTTTTTAATTTATTAACCTTCTGTATTTATGGGAAAAATACTTAATTCTCATGCCATCGATACGGTTTTCAGCTTTTTGGTATGCGAATTGCTGTTTACTCCAATTGAGCTTCAGGCTCCCTTGGTTGCTGTCAAAGGGATAGCGAACAAGGCGTTTCTCCCCAAGGTGGTTTCAACTCTCCAAAAGCCGGGATGGGGCGTTGGGGCCACCTTAACTCATACGAATTACGATTTCCTTGAAGCATGACTCCTCATTAAGTGTACGAAAAGGGCTGATCGGAACATCCGGCAGTCCTTTTCGTTTTATCAAGGACGATGCATTCTGGGATATACGGATGCAAGGCAGCCGGAACCAGAAGCCCTCGCAGACCATAACGGTTGAGGTGGAGCGCCTGGGGGCTTTTTCTCTGGGTTCCCATCGGTGCACGAATCCAGTTTGGTGCTGTCCAACCTTCCAAAGTCAGGATGTATTCGAGTATCGGTAACGGTCGTATCAAATGGATACGATCGACATGTTTTCAAAAAATTGCGTGACGTTGCTCGTTGCCCCATTCGACACTGCCTCTCCGTGCCTTCTGATATCTGATCTGCCGTTCCTTCTTCGATTCGCATCCGAGCGCGCCATCTTTCCGCTGCGTGGTCTTATCCTGGGTAGTGGATGAGAAGGATAAATCGATGACCAGGAATACGGCGATAACCATGACCGACCCAATCAAGAATTCCATCGATCACTATTCTGGCTGCCCGGATCGGGTATCGAATGTCCGTGGCTCCGAAGACATAGCCATTGATACCGACTCTGACTATCGAGGGGCCGAAGAGGAGGCTCAACAGCTTCGGCTGACGTTGGCGGAGACCCGCGCACGGTTGAAAGCGGCATTGAGCAACAATGCTTCGTTTTTCGAGAATGCCCCCGGTGGCTGGGGCATTATTGATTCCGAAGGCATTATCCTAAGGGGAAATCAACAATTGTCATCCATCCTGGGCAGGGATGTCGAAACCCTGAAGGGACTTGACTTTGGAACGTTCATTGACCCGGCAGATCAAAAACGATGGGTGTCGATGCTTCATCAGAAAGACCACTCATCGGGAGGGTGCGTTATCGCGATCGCTCACACGCCCCCTGCCGGCAAGACGCTTCTCACAGTGGTCGAATTGAGGGCTGCAGATACGATCCACGATGTTGATGGGAATCGGTATCCTGATGGGTCGCTGATGCTTTCGCTAAGGGATGCCAGTCTGCCGGGTGATACTGAACAGGCGCTCATCCATGCCAAACAGGAATGGGAGCAGACCTTTGACGCCGTCCACGATCCAATGGCGCTTATCGATGAGAATCATTGCATCGTTCGCGTCAACCGCGCCTTGGCAGATCGGCTGGGAATCGAACCCCAGCAGTGTCTCGGTCGGAATTGCTATGACCTGATCCATGGGCGCGATTCGGTGCTCGAAGACTGCCCCCACAGGCCCCCCTTTCCTATCGATCAATCCTATTTCCAGTTGGAACGTTACGAACCCAAATTGGGCGGCTATTTCATCACCACAGTGACCCCGTTTCGAAGGCCGGGTCGAGAGAAGCGCTGGAGCGTCCATGTTTTTCATGATATTTCTCGGCGTCGAGAGATGGAAGATGCCTTGCGCATCAGTGAGGGGCGATTTCGCGCTATCACGGAAAACACGGCAGATATTACCGCGTTATTAAGAGGCGGTGTGTTTCATTATATCAGCCCGGCCGTAGAGAATCTTCTCGGCATGGACCCGGAGAGTCTTATCGGTCGACGTCCCGAGGACATCATTCATCCCGAGGACTGGCCTGATCACGAGGGTTTTCTGGAGCGGGTCGAGAGAGCCGACGGTAGAACCCTGCTGTCCCTGGAAACCCGGTTCAGACACCAAGAGGGGGGCTGGGTTTCAATGGAGGTCAAAGCCACCCACATGCCTGACACACCGGGCGTCGAAGGGTTAGTGGTCGTCTACCGGGACATCACCGACAAGAAGCAGATGGCCTTTCAGCTTCAACAATCCTTAAAACTGGAGTCCATCGGCCGATTGGCTGGCGGTGTCGCCCACGAATTCAACAACATCCTGGGTATTGTCATTGGCAATGCAGAACTTGCTATAGACGATCTGCCCCTGGGAAGCACGGGGAGGTCTTTTGTTCAGGAGATTCTGGATGCCGGGCTGAGGGCCCGTGACGTCGTCCGGCAACTGCTGATGTTTAGCCAGCGCACCCCTTCCGGGCGCAAAACCCTGAGCCTGGCCCCTCTGGTTACGGAAACCATCAGGCTCATGAGAGCGTCCATTCCCCCCCATATCAAAATCAAATCCAAGTTCCCCGTTCCCCATGAGCCGATTTCCGGCGATCCGGATCAGATTCGGCAGATGCTGATCCATTTGTTTGACAATGCATTTCAGGCCATGGAAAAAAAACGGGGCGACCTCGATATTACCATCGAAAAAGTAACATTGGACGAGGCCACTGTTTCCGTCCGCTTCCCCAACCTGAGGCCTGGAAAGTTCGTCGAACTCACCATCAAAGACAGCGGGCACGGCATCGACCCGGATATGGTTGAGTATATTTTTGATCCCTATTTTTCGACACGAAAGGCAGGCAAAAACAGCGGGATGGGGCTTGCCATGGTGCAGGGCATCGTCAAAGGCCACGGCGGCGTCATTACGGTCGACAGCCAGCCGGATCGAGGAACCAGCTTCAGGGTCTATTTACCCGTGGCCGAAACCCCTGACCGTGGGGCTTCCAGGCCGGAGAAAGTGGAGATGCGGGGTAAGGAGCATATCGTTCTCGTTGACGATGAAACGATTTTGCTGAAGACCATGGGGCTCATGCTGGAAAGGTTAGGGTATGCAGTTGAGTCGTTTTCAAACCCTCTTGAAGCATTGAAACGCTTCAAGGAAAGTCCGGATAGCGTCGATCTGCTGCTGACCGATATGACCATGCCCGAAATGGATGGACTTACCCTGACCGAAGCGGTGCTTGCCATCCGTCCCGAGTTGCCGGTGATCATCTGCTCCGGATATTCTGACCGGCTTTCGGGAGCAGAGCTTTCGGATTTCAAAACCGTCATGACCCTTTCCAAACCGTTCGACAGCTCGGATCTCGCCCACGCACTGAAAAAGTCTTTCAGCACCAGGGTATCGAATTGACCCGCCGCCGGCTCTCCCTCCTCTCCCCTCCACCGTAGTTGCGAGGATCTCCCGTCCAAGAAACACTTCGTATCGGCTCCGTGCGCTCCCGATTCGATCCCCCGATGGAAGAATATCCTCTGGCTACCGCTCACTTATGGCTGACCGGTCAATGGTTGCAACTCCTTCTCCAGGCGTTATTCTCAGACCATGGACAAACAACAAGGCAAAGGAGCGCTGAGGGGCCTCCGGGATGATGTCATAGTGGTCCGGTTTTTCGGCCGTATGCTCGACCATGAAACACGGCGGCTGAGTCGAATGCTTCAGCAGCAGATTCAGGCGATGGGTCGTATTCGCCTGCTTTTGACCATCGAGATGATTCGCCCCTCGGGTGGAGGCGAATCCCTCCTCGAGGGGCTTCACTTCGTAAGACTTCATGCGGAGAGTATCGACCGGGTAGCGGTGATCGGTGCCAAAACCCACGAGAAGACCGTGCTCGGATTGTTCAGTCTGTTTTCAGGGGTGGAGATCGATTATTTTGACCGGACGGAGGCTGCTCACGCCATCCGTTGGTTGAACAGCCCCTGATGGGGACACTATCCGCCCTGATTTCCGGCAGGCCGGCTGGGATGGAGCCGCTGGTTTCCGGTCAGGACACCATCATGGGGGCATCACCCGTCGGTGGAACCCCTCTACGAGACCGACGGTCTCCCCGTCCGACATATCCTTGCATCGTCGACGCAACCAGTCGCCTAAATCGGGAATGTTGAATTCTTTGATCTGGCTCCTGTGACACTTGAGGGCGGCTAATTTCAAATCGAAGGTGTCTGATATATCTGTGCGGTGGTTGATATCTTCGGCGCCCCAGAAGAGGGCTTCCCGCACCTTGTGGGGAAGAAGGCCGTCTTCTATCAGATCGGGATAGGCCAGGTGATCCCTTGCAAACGGGTAGAGCGCATCGCAGACGACCTGACCGGTGATGCGGTGGTCGCGGTGCCAGAGGTAGCGTCGGTAGGGATCGGTGGTCAGGACGGTGTGAGGTCTGAACTGCCGGATCAGGCGAACGATGGCTTTCCTGAACGCTGCCGTATCTTCTAACCCTTGATCCGGATATCTTAGAAACACGACGGTTCGAACCTTCAGGACATCAGCCGCGGCCTGCTGCTCCGCTTCCCGGATCCGCGCCAGTTCCACGGGGGCCATAGCCGGGTCCGTCGTTCCCTTTTCGCCGCTTGTGCAAAGTGCATAGACGACCGATTTCCCTTCCCGGGTCCAATTGGCTACGGTGCCGGCAGCACCGAACTCTGCATCGTCCGGGTGGGGCGCGATCACCAGGGCGTGGGTTTCTTGGTTCACAGATCACCTCCTGTTCGGCCATTCCGCAATAAAGGCGTTGCTCCAAAGCGCTAAGCTGACCACCCGGGTGAAGCGTGTCAATCCAGCGGATCGAGGGTCGGTTCCGATTTGACATCATGAGTGTTGCGCGTTCTATGATATGCGGCGATGGCCTGCCGATAATGTCCCAGAAGACGGCCGGCGGCGCTCCTCCAGGTGTAAGGGCGAACCGTATCGCGGATCGCCGCGGGTTGCATCGATGCCCGGTTTTCCAGTACGGAGGTGATGGCTGCTGCAAGACTTTCCGGGGTTCCGCTGTCGGCGATCAGACCGTTGCCGTTGGGGGAAATGATCGCCGCCATTTCCCCGACACGGGTGGCCACCACCGGCGTGCCGCATGCCATTGCCTCAAGGGCCACCATGCCGAAGCTTTCATAGAGGGACGGCAGAACGAGAGCGTCTGCTGCGCTGTAGAAGGCGGGCAGATCCGACTGCTCCTTTCGCCCCCCAAAAACCACGCGGTGGCTGACGCCGTTTGCAGTGGCCATATCCCGAAGCCGTAGGGCCTCTGGCGAATGCTCCCCATCCCCGCCGACAAGGAGAAGCGTCATCGAAGGGAGGGCACGCAGATGCCTCATCCCCTGAATCAGCGCATCGAGCCCCTTCATGGTATCGAGGCGGCCAACGAAGAGCAGAAGGGGCGTTCGGGGGTCGAGACCTATTTTTCGGCGGGCGCTGGCTTTGGCCTCTGGTTTGAAGAGCGTCAGGTCCACGCCGCAGGGAACAATGCCGATGCCTGATTCCGGGGTGCCATAGCAACGAGACAGCAATTGCTTTTCCAATCGGCTCGGCACGAGCAGGCGTTGACAAGTCGACGCCAACCTGGCTTCGGTCCGAAGACGGATGTCAGGCTCCGAGGCCATGACTACCGAATTCTTTATTTTTCCCAGTGTGTGAAACGTCACCAGGTGAGGGACGGACCAATAGCGCTGGACCCTCGATCCCAATGCTCCCGAGATCCAATAGTGGGAGTGAATCAGATCATAGCCCCGGTCTTCAGTCTGCCGGTAGCGGCAGAGGCCGGAAACCGCCGGTTCCATTTCGTTTAGGAGGGGGATGTTATCTATCCTGCCCAGGGGGCCCATCCGGATATGAATCAGTCGCACACCGGGGCTGATATCGATTTGCTCCGGATCGACCCGGTTCTGGCGGCGGGTGAAGATATCGATCCGATGGCCGGCGGCCCCAAGCTCTCTGGCCAACTCCCGGACAACGACGCTCATTCCGCCGGTATCTCTCGATCCCAGGGGACCGAGAGGGCTGGAATGGATGGACAGCATGGCGATGTGCAGCGGTCCCCGGGGTCGATGGTCTTTCATGGGTCCCCCGCCGAGTCATGGCCGACGGCGACAGAGCCCAAAGGGAGTTCGAGTCCGCAAAGCCTTACCCGCCTGCCCCCGAGTCGTTTTTTATAGGGCTCGTTTCCTTTGAGGAAATCATACCGACGGCGTCCGGATTCGATGGCGTCGCGAATGGTAGCCACCTTGCTCAGAAGCCCGACACTGAGCCTCCGGTAGCGATGGTCATAACCATTATTGTAGAGGTAGCGGGTGTCTCCGTAGTCAAAGCAAAGGACCGCCGCTGCAGGGCTGCGGTCGATGGACAAAAGGAAAAGCCGCAGAAGACCGGCCGCAGCGGCTGCCATCGCCAGGCGGCGAAAAAAGGCCTCCATTGAGGGTGTCATGAAGTCGACTTTGTCCGGCCTGCCTGCTCGGAAGAGCGCTATAAACCGATCCATGCCCCATTCCGCCATCTCGGGGTCTCTGCAGCAGGTGAAGGCCACGTTCCCGGCTTCGTTCAGACGCCTGAATTTCCGGCGTATCTCATGCCGTTCTTTTCCGGCTAGACCATCGAGAAAGGTGTTCCAGTCATCTGGAAGCGCCATCTCGGCGCTGGAGCCCTGTGCGGTGACCTCAAACGGTGTCTGCTTCGCCGTCATCAGCATTTCCAGATGGCGCGCTGACGGGGACTCCTCCCTCAGGGGGGTCAGGGACAGGTGGCGGACGCCGTCTTCTTGCAAATGACCAATCAGGGCATGGAGGAAAAGGGCGGAATGGTCCGGGTGAACGGCAAAATCCAAATAATCGCATACCTCGGGGTCTCCCACCAGTTTTCCCACGCCATTTGCCACCATGAGGGGAGCGGCACCGATCAGGCGGTCTTCCGACCAGATCGCTTTCAGACACAATCGGTTTTCCGCACCGAAGGCGTCATGCCAGGCGGCCATCCAGAAGGGAAGTGAAAACGGGCTGGACCAGACGAGACTCCCGGTGCCGTCTTCCCAATAGCGGTGCAGCGTGTCGAAGGATTCATCGGTGACGACGATTTTAGACGGGTTGTCGGGCGTCATTGGCGGCCTGCCCGCGGTTGGAGCGTTTCGGTGGCACCGGTCCGGGCGGCTCGGGAAAGCGCATCCATTACAGCCGCATTTCGAACACTTTCCAGTGGTGAATAGGGCAGTGGTCGCCGTTTGAGAACCGCATCGGCAAAGGCCTCGACCATGAGCTGATACTCGTCGGCTCCCGGGACGACTACGGTGCCGCCGGTTTCTTCCTCGATCCCTCTGACGGTGAAACGGGCGGGTTTGGACCAGGGGATAAAGGCATCGTGAGGGAGTTCGATGGCGCCCTTATCGCCGATGACGGCAACGGTCTGCTGCAGGGCAGAGATAAAGCTGGCCTCGACGACGGCAATGGCATCGCCTCCAAATCCCAAGAGAGCCGTCAGGTGCAGGTCGGTCCCGTTGGCATGAAAGCGGGCCTGAGCCTGGACGCGGTCTGGTTCGTCTTGGAGGAACCACCGGGCCACGCTGACGCCGTAGCAGCCCACGTCGAGGAGGGCGCCGCCACCCGTAGGCCGTAGCCGGAAATGGGTCGCTTCCTCCAAAATGGTGCTGGTCATTGGGTAACCAAATGCCGCTTTGATGGAGCGTATATTCCCAATCTCGTGGTTTCGAATTCGGCGTCTAATGTCTTCCATCCGAGGATGAAAGCGGTACATGTAAGCCTCCATCAGCAGCCGGCCTGCCTTTTCAGCCCTGTGGGCCATGGTTTGAGCTTCCGCGGCATCCGTGGCAAGGGGTTTTTCGCAGAGGACGTGCTTGCCGTGTTCCAGTGCCTTGAGGGTCCAGGGAAGATGAAGATGGTTTGGCAAAGGGATGTAAACGGCGTCAACCATGTTGTCCGTCAATACAGCGTCGTAGGCGTCGGTCAGGCGGGGGATACCCAGCTCCTTTTGCAGCGGGGCAGCGGCATCTGGACGACGGGTGCCCAGGACCACGACCTCGCCGTTTCTTGACCGGCGGATGGCGGGGATGACGCACACCCTTGCGATGGTGGCGTTCCCGAGGATTCCCCAGCGGACCTTATGGGCCATGGGGGGCCTCCAGTCTCCCGCCGTTTTCCATCGACCGCCCGGCGGCTTCCAGGATAGCCACCACTTTCAACGAGTCGGACAACGGAGCGGCGATAGCTTCGCCGGTAAGCAGGTGATCGGCAAGGTTCTTGTGAAATGCGGTCGGGTCCCTCGGGAGCAGGTCCAACCGGCGGCTGGTGATGTTGCCGGACCGCTCACGGCCGTAGGCGGTCAACTCAGGCGGCATCTCGGTGGCCGGAATATCGTTGCGGTCATAATAGTGGTCCGGGTGGAGCTGATATACGGGAACGTCTTTCCACCTGCCTACTATGGCCCCCTTTGTCCCCAGAAGATACCACTTGGGTTTCCTGGCTGCGGCGATATCCGAATGGAGAAATTCGGCTTCCTGCCCTCCTGCAAACCGAATGGTGATCCGCTCCTGGTCTGCATTGGTGACATCGTGCCATACGCGTTTGTGTCGCGTCCCCAAAACCCCTGAAACCGTCTCCGGGATGAGGCTGACCATCCAGTCCAGGTAGTGGGCACCCCAGTCATAGCGGGTTCCCCCGGAGACGGAGACATGGGAATGCCAGTAGCCGCAGGGGTGGTGATAGTGGCCCACGAAGGTTTCCATGTGAAACAGATCGCCGATCCGTCCGTCATCAAGGGCCTTTTTAATGGCGAGATAATCCGGATCCCAACGTCGATTTTGATGACAACTCAAGTGAACCCGATGCACATCTGCCGCCTCGGCCATGGCTTCTGACTCCGAGCGGCTGATGGCCATCGGCTTTTCACAAACGACATGCTTGCCGGCCTCCATCATCCGGATGGAAAGACGGGCATGGGTGTTGGGGGGTGTGGCAACGATCACGAGATCGACCTGTGGGTCCGCCGCCATGGATTCCGGGGTTCCGTGAAGGGTGATGCCCGGAAAGTCTGCGCTTGCCTGAGTTCTGCGGCCAGCATCGAGGTCGCAGGCGGCCCTGAGGATCAGTCCCTGGGTCTGGTCGGCCCCGGTTCCATGGAGCTTCCCCACGGAGGGGGCATAGCCAAGGATACCGACCCCCATGGGGCGTGGGTGAATCGGCAGACCGGCCAACTGCCGCAGCTGTCGCAGGACCAGTTGACGGACGACGGGGTGGCTCAAGTCGGCAATGGTGGTGCAGGCGAGCCGGCCCTCACCCTTTTTTCGTCCGGCCATCACCCACTGATGGGCGTAGTGCCAGTCCGCGTATAAGATGATCTCGGTTTCCGGCCGGGTGATCTCCAGAGGAATGAGGGGGCCGTCGACGTAGATGGCGTCGGGCAGTCGGTGGCCCATCCAATGCTCTCGATCCTTGAAGAGGACCCTGAGTTCGCAGGGCGGTTTGACACTGGAAAGGGCAACGCCGAAAGCATCGGGGATGATAACGCGGTCATTCGTGATCCAGGAGAGCCAGCCTCCACCCGATTCCGCGTACGACAGAAGCCGGGATGCTGCTGGGTCGCCTGCATCCATATCCACTGTCATGACGGCATCGAAGAGGGACAGATCTCCAGGGACCGAACTGAGGCGTTGGACGACCACCGATGCCGAGCCCTCAAGAAAACGGAGCAGAGTCTCAAGGCGACGGTCATTCGCATCCGATACCGCAAGCACTGAAATGGTGGGTTGTTGCAGCATTTATGGCTCCCTTCCTTGCCGGTTTCCGTCATTCTGATCTCCCTTATCCTTCGATCGCCAGCGAGGACCGTCCGGCGTATCTTCGATCACGATGCCTGCCCCGCTCAAAAGGTCCCGCAGGGCATCGGCTTCGGTCCATTGGCCGTTTTCACGAAAACGTTTTCTCAGATCCACCAATCCTTGGACCAGAGGGGTCAAACAGGCGGTCGGGGTATCGGCGGGCGTCTCCGTCCATTGACCCACCATTACCAGCATGTCCCTTAGCTTTTCGCGAGCCTGGGCAATGAATTCTTCGCTTTCCAGATCCTGGTGAGCCTGCCAGACCAGTCGGTCGATTTCCAGTAGTGCGTTAACGGCGATTTTGGGCGCGCCGGTGTCGAGGCCTTTCTGGAAATCGGCTTCCAGTCGATGAATCCGATCCCAAAAGCCGTCCTGGAAACCGGCCGATGATGATTCCTGGATGGTGGATGCCGACGCCTTCTGTGACGGGTTCCCTTCCAAGGGGGTTTCGCCGCGGAGAATGCCGAGGGGAATGGTATCGCCTTTGCTGAAGGTCTGTTTCTTTCCATCTCTCAGCAGAACCGCCCGACCCAACCCATTGATGCGGGCGTTTCCAGTGCCAAAATCGATGATGCAGGCGGTGTGCTCGTCCAGGCCTAAAACGGCGCGGTCATCGGGCAGCCGGGCCAGCAGGCGGTCGAATCGGGATTTTCCCATGTAGCAGTATCGGGTGTCGTGGGTGCCCCCTTCGGCGTTGTTCCAATGGGGAACGACAGTCAACCCAAGACCAAACGCATCAAGGATGTTCAGACCGTCGATCCATCGGAGAGGGTCGCCAACCTTATAGATTTCATAGACCGGCAGGGTAAAGCGACCGATGGTCAATGCCGCGGCACTGGCGGCCACCAGACAGGCGCCCCCGAATACCCGTTGAACCAAAATCTCCGGGACTTGTGAATGACCGAGAACCCGGACCGTGTAGGTCGGACTTCCCGGACCCATCAGAACATAGTCGGCGCGGCGGAGGGACTGGTAGGCCTGCCCCCTCTCATAGTCTCCGGTATCCGGCGATTTCAGGGATGCCACCGTCATGGGATGTTGAATCCGATCCGCGAAGTAGGCCACCGCTTTTTCGGATATCTGATCGGCGTTGAGTTGAAAGCCAGCCGGCGTGTCGATGAAAACGGCGCGGGTCGGGGGGGTAAGCCGGGCGATGAGCCCCTTGTGGACTTCAACCATTGTGGACGTCAATTCGCCCGATCCCATGATGACGATGCTACCCCTGGGTGCATCCATTCCGAAACCCTTCCCGATACGGTTGACGGTTACTGGTTTGATGCCAAAGGTGCTTCCTGTGAATGAAATTGCAACCGGCCGCGTTCCGATCCGCGAGCCCGGACAACCGATCGTCAGGGTGACGTTCCGGGTGACGGACGATCCTGTTGAGCAGTGAACGGTGAAGGGTATCCCCCCTCGGGGGTGGCCGTATCAGGACGTCATTATAGTGGAATTAGACGGGAAACATCAAGCCGGTCGCCGGCGGTTTTTCCCCGCTGGACACTGGCGGCGGTGATTCCTCTCGGTTGCCGGAAATGGAGAAGAGAATGGGACGAATCCTCTTACAGGGCGGGGGCGAGTTTGGCGGCCAAATGGCTGTCCCCGATCGTGAGGCCGTCCGTTTGGCTGGCGGCGGCGACGCCCCGGTGCGGATCATCCCTACCGCGGCGGCCCCGGATGGAAATCATCGCCGCGCCGGTAACAATGGCGTGGCGTGGTTTGGCCGCCTGGGGTGCAGCGACGTTCGCTCGGTTCCTCTGATCGACCGCCAGAGCGCCGATTCCTCGGCTGTCTGCGAAGCGATTGCCGGTGCGAGGCTGGTTTTTATTTTGGGTGGGTTTCCAGGGTATCTGGCATCCACGCTCAGGGGAACAGCCGCGTTGAAGGCGGTTGTCGGCGTCTATCGGTCCGGAGGGGTGATCGCCGGCAGCAGCGCCGGTGCAATGGTTCTCTTCGATACCTTTTTCGACCCGGAAACCAATGGGCCCAGCGAGGGATTGGGTGTTCTATCCGGGGGATGCTTGCTTCCCCATCACGATACCATCGGCCGCAAGTGGGCTCCCGGTCTTCAGAAAGCGCTCCCAGGGCGGGTCCTGGTCGGGGTCGACGAGGAAACCGGAATGATCGATGACGGCACCCTGCAGCGGTGGCGAGTGTTGGGCAAGGGCGGTGTCACGCTCTACCTTGATGGGCGCGAGCCTATGTTCGAATCCAGGGAGGATGTGGTGGTGAACCTTCAACCGGATGGACGCTATGGGGCCCGTTGATCCGGATCGCCTGACACGGATCTCTTTTGTGAGACATGGCCAGGTATTCAACCCGAAGCGTATCGTCTACGGCCGGCTTCCCCGATTTCGTCTCAGCGAGAAAGGGCTCGAAGAGGCCGGAGCGGCCGGCCGCAGGCTGGCCGCTTCACCCATCGCCGCCGTCTTTACGAGCCCCATGTTGAGAGCCAGACAAACCGCCAAACTGGTGATGACCAGTCATCGGGATATTCGTCTCAGCATTTCGACACTGTTGATTGAAATATGCTCTCCTTTCCAGGGTCGGCCCAACGCGGAAGCCGATCGCATCAAATGGAATTTGTTTGACGGCGCGGGCTGCCAGTTCGAACAGCCGGCAGACATCGTCCGTCGGGTCCGCCGCTTCATCGACAGAACCCGACGGCGTCTTTCGGGACAACACTCCGTCGCCGTCACCCACGGTGACGTGGTTGCCTTTACCATCCTCTGGGCCAAAGGCGTCGATCTCCACCCTGACCGGCGGCTTGATCTTCGCGACCACGGCTTTCCCGACCGCTATCCGGCAACGGGATCCGTCACCACCCTTTTCTTTCGAAACTTCGGCGGTGATCGACCGGTGGGAATGGATTACTGGCGGCCTCCGTGAGATCTTTTCTCCCCCATCCGGCGCCTTCCTTCCGTCGCTTTTGCGCGGTGGGAAAGACGTGATCTCCTATTTCATTCTGATCAAGGGGGCGTAAGGGGGCCTCCTTTATCACGCCGCCGGTGCTGTCCCGGATCAACATACTCAAACCGATCGTTCTGGCGGGAACCTTGCTCTTGCCATGGCGTTTGCCGCCAGCGATCTGGTCAATTTAGTCGGCGTCCCTCTGGCCAGTTTCCACGCCTACACACTTGCTGCCGCCCACGACGTCGAGTTGAAGAACTACCTTGAGGATTTCGATCGAAACCAGGTGGATAGACACCGATCCGGAGCCTCCAAAGCCCGCCTGAGTATCCTCTTGCTACGGGATCAACAATGACTGCCTCAACATCAGCGAACAGGCCCTGCAATGGTTGTCTATTTTCGAGGAATCCTTCGACACGAGCAGACGCGTCAAAGAGAACCCCCCCTATACGTTAAAGACCGACTCACTGGATTGGCGATATAACCCACCGTTATTAAATTAAATATAACTCTTTTGACTTAATCGGAAAAAAGGACTACGATTGTAGATCAGTTTCAAAAATGTCGATGAGGTGTTTTAGCTTTAGGAGGTGGACGTTCTGATGAGAAAACCCAAAGATGCAACGAACGAAGGTTTTGAAATCAGAGATGACGCTGATGTCATTGAGATTACCTATACCCTGACGGCCGGCCAGGAGATGGACCAATCCGATACTTTACGTCAAGGGGATTTCGTTACTCTCAGAAAGGAGAAAAAGGACGTTCTGGTCGATTCCATCCAACGGTCCGACGACACCACTTTCATCGGGGAAATCCGAAGCTTTCCCGGTTATGACAAAAAAACCATCAAAGGCACCCGCCTAGGGGATGTCATCCTCTTCGACATCAACCACGTCTTTTCAATCGTCCGTACCATCAATCTCGGCCCCGAACTATGACCCATCCCCATAGGTATGCCTCGTAACCGAGGACTTTACCCCCATAGAGACGTCATTTCCCCACATCTGAAAATCGAAGTCGCCGTTGGTCCCGCCTTCAGCCAAGCAGTCCGAGGGACTCTTTTACCGTTTATCGTCTTGGCGGTGACCGCTTCGTCATTGGGTCTGATGGAGGCCTTTACCGATTAAGGGAACAACGGAAAGCGATCTGATTCCGACAGGAGGAGGAAGGGTCGGGTCAAGGGGTGAATGGTGCCGGTGTCGATCGACGAGGAACCGCGCCCGATGAAACTGACAGGGTGACAAGACCCTGACGACAGGTCAGTCCGATGAGCGGCATGACCTGTTAGCCCCTTATCGGGTGAACCTGACGCCGACGCCAAGATGGCTTGCCCTGGCCACTTCACCAATGATCCCGATCCGTGATTTGCTGTGGCGAAGAGGGAAATCGATGGAAATGAGAGATCCGACCGGTGCAGGTGGATGGGTTTCCAGGAACATGCCGTCGGAACTGATGTTTTTGACGGTTCCGATCCCCATCTCCGCTTCGATCAGATAGCGCACGGATGTGGTGTATGGCAGCCGTTCGGAATGTCGCCGTTCAGTGGGTATTGTGGTGGTGTTGACTGAAGCATTCATGATCATTGCCATGGGTAAGAAATCACATTTTTTTTGAGCCGAGAAGAGAGGTAATGGGAACATTGCGGTCAGAAGGATCGGCAGCAAATAATCGGATCGAAGACGAGAACGATAGGGATGACGTGAATCAGAGACCACTCTGTTTGATCTATGACCCTGCACTTAACGTGCCATGACCGCCATTTCAACGGCGATCCGACAGCACGACGGTTTTGGATTTGAATCCAAGAGGTTATGGGTGGCTGTGGATTCGCGCGGACGCGTCACTAACGGTAGGATGGGGGGCAGATGTCAACCGCCTTTACACTTGGTGTCGAGCTTATAGGGCACTGTGGGTGGAACCATCCGTGCCGGTATTTTACCGGCAACCGCGCTGCATCGAAACAAAACTGCCGCAAGGGCTTGCCTATATCATATCATTTTAGTATGAAAAAGCCAAAACGCCAATCCCGAGGATGTGATGACCTATAAGGATATTCTTTGCATCATCCTGACCGATGCGACCGGGCACGGTTTGGCGGACATCAAGCGGCTTCTCGACCACTATGACGACACCTATCAGGGGACGAATCGGCTGCTGGAGACCCTGACCGAGGAAAAATCCCAAGCCATTCTTTTCCGATGGCGGCTTCAAAAACATCGCATCTATAAGCAGTGGACCCGGTGCGGTCGCGGGGAGCCTGGATCCCCCTCGATGTCCTGAATTTCCTCAAAGACGTCTGGGCAGAACATGGACGGCAGGGTCGACCCCCCTTGAAGTGATGGTGATTCCTGCTGCTCGGTAGTCGCCGCCGACCCTGGCTGAATAGGCGTTTCGGCCGACACCGAGCGGTTGTTGCCCGGCCGACGGACCGACCGTCGGATGGAATCCAACACCTTGCGAGCCCCAATCCATAAACACACCGATGTCGATGAACTCAGTGGCGTTGAAGGCCCTTCTCCGGAAAGCGGAAAGGGGTAGGAAGACGGTAGTCTTAGTGCCGTCACCGCCTTCTGTGCCCATGGGACAACCTGTTTTTCGCCCGAGTGGCCATTGTGGCGGCGGTCATGGAGGACACCTTGGCCAGGGTGGTTGGCGGGCTGGTGTCCTGCCCGGTCATCGGTGTGCCGACCGGTGTCGGCTATGGGCCAACTTGACGGTACCGCCGTTTCTTTGGTCATCCTGAGCCATTGTGCTTCCCCGCAGCGCTCCTCGTCAATGTCGACAATGGATTCGGAGCCGGTTCCCCAGCGAGCCTGAGCCATGGGTAGCTGTCGGGGGAAAACCGGATGCACGCTCCACGCCCGCATACGCCCGCTCACCCCTGATTCCCGGGCAGCAAGAGAATGGTACCGATTATGCGGGAATCCCTGTCTTCGGGTCTGGACCCCACGCATGTGGCAATTCCATCGATGTTATTCGTCATATTTGGTTATTTATAGAATTTGTTTGAGGTCTGCATCGTTTCTATGGCGGTAAACCCCCATCTGATATCGGTATCCCAGACGTCTCCCGAGGGGGGTGCTCTCGTGGATGTTCTAAATGATTGGGCCTGGAATTCGTTTGATCCGGTTATCGCTCCGTGGCAACGCCCCTAAACGACCATCGGTCCCCCTTCCATCGACGAATCCTAACCGCGGCGAGGATCGGATTGACCGGTCTTAGCCCTCTCTTTGCTATCAAAAATGGTCATAAATTGTTTTTTAAGGTTAATTAAAGAATTATTGACTAATAACTATGAATTGGATACGTAAATTCGACTTTTTATTCCCATCGATATTGGGCTGCGCAAGGATCGATGCAAGGGGGGGTAACGGATGCGGTTTCGTATTGGGATGCGGATGGTCGCATGCGTTGTTCCCGCGGTGACAATTCCGGCACCCACAAGAAGGAGATGGCTATCTGGTAGGCGGCAGGCGTCGAGCCGGCCGGTGAATGGTACGTCTTCACCAACACATTCATGATGGCTACCTTGAAAAAGGCCGACGCCACAGGACTTGCCCTTGTGGGTGGATCTTCTCCAACCCCGTTACCAGGATTCAAAGGAGATGTTTAAAATGCGAAAGGGAAGTAGGGTCAACCGAATGCGATGGGCCGGAATCCTTATTGTCCTGCTGATCATGTCGTCTGCCGCCGCCGGAGCGGAAACACTGATGATGGCAACCACCACCAGTACGGACAACACCGGGCTTTTGGACTACCTGGCACCCAAATTCCAGGCCGACACCGGTATCGAACTGCAATGGACGGCTACCGGCACCGGCAAAGCCCTGAAACTGGGAGAAAACTGTGATGTCGACATCCTCATGGTGCACGCGCCTCCGGCAGAAAAAGCGTTTGTCGACAGTGGGTTCGGTGTCGACCGGAAAGAGGTCATGTACAATGATTTTGTCATCATCGGGCCGGCCGACGACCCCGCAGGCATCAAAGGCAAATCCATCAAAGACGCCTTTCTGGCGGTAGAGGGAGCCAAGGCCACCTTTGCGAGCCGCGGCGACAATTCCGGTACGCATAAAAAGGAGCTTTCTCTGTGGAAAGCCGCGGATATGCCGGTGCCGGACAACGCACCCTGGTATGTCCAGACCGGACAGGGCATGCTGGCGACGATCAATATCGCCGCCGAAAGAAATGGCTATACCATGACGGACCGGGGAACCTACATCAAATACGAAGACACCATGAAGGGAAATCCTCCCCTGGTGATCCTGGTAGAGGGTGACGCGGTGCTGTTGAACCAATACAGCGTGATTGCAGTCAACCCCGGGCATTGCAGCAATGTGAACAACGACACGGCCATGACGTTCATCGATTGGATTACGGGCCAGGAAGCCCAGGAGGCCATCAAGGAGTTCAAACTGTTGGGGAAACCCCTGTTTACCCCCAACGCTTCTCAGTGATATATGCGGATAGGTCATTGATATTGCCGGCCCTCGGGCCCTTTGGTCGGTGCTGTCGGTATGGGGCCGACTGCCCTGAGAGCATGACGGCTGACGGCGGCTGTCGCCCCACCCATCACCCAGTCTGCCGACACCGGCGGGCCACAGTTTACCACCGGTGTCGCCCTTCCGCTGCCGCAGCCATTGTACCGCGATGAATTATCTACTAGACGGATTCAAGCAGGCTTTTCATCTTCTCCTTACCGGCAATCCCGAGACCTACTCCGCGGTTTCGGCGACGGTAGTGGTGTCGAGCTACTCGATGGGAGTTAGCCTGGCAATCGGTATTCCATTCGGTTTTTGCCTCGGGTATTTCAACTTCAGGTTCAAACGATCGGTCCGGACACTCGTGGACACCCTGATGGCCCTTCCCACCGTGTTCATCGGGTTGGTGGTCTATGCGTTTTTGTCCTACCGTGGCCCTCTGGGCCATCTGGGTCTATTGTTCTCGCTTCCCGGCATCGCCATCGGCCAGACCATCCTGGCCCTGCCCATCGTCATCGGCCTGAGTGCAACGGCCATCGAGAATATGGATGAAAAACTGAGGGCTGCCATCGTGTCTTTAGGGGCCAGCCGCCGCCAACTCTTTTTAAGCATTCTGTGGGAAGCCCGCCACGGTCTCCTTGCCGGAGCCATCGCCGCCTATGGCCGGGTGATGACAGAGGTGGGGATTTCGATGATGGTGGGTGGCAATATCAAATGGCATACCCGCACCATTACGACCGCCATTGCCCTGGAGACCAACAAAGGGCAGTTTGCTTTGGGTATTGCCCTGGGGCTGGTTCTCCTCGCCATTGCATTTGCGGTCAATTTGTCCGTATCGTTTCTTAGAAGAAAGTCATGAGAATGGGCCGTCCCCTCTATCAGATCAGGTCCTTGAGACATGTCTACGGCGGTCGTACCGTCCTCGATATCGGCCATCTGAACATCCCGGAGGCTGCCATCATCGGACTTGTCGGACCCAACGGCAGCGGGAAAAGCACCCTTCTAAAACTTCTGGGACTCATTGAATCCCCCACCGAAGGAACCCTTCGGTTCAACAACCGTCTGATCAAGCCGTTTTCGGACGAGGCGCGGTTTCGAGTTTCACTTCTTCCTCAGCAGCCCTTTCTTCTCAAACGGAGTGTTTTCGGGAATGTGGCCTACGGGCTGAAGCTGAGGGGTCAGCGCGACCATTTGGCGGAGGCGGTGGATAAGGCGCTCGAACGGGTCGGTCTGGATCCCGGTCGTTTCCGGCGCCGGCCGTGGTACGCCCTTTCCGGGGGAGAGGCGCAGCGGGTGGCCCTGGCTGCGAGGCTGGCCCTTCGACCCAAGCTGCTGTTGATGGACGAGCCGACCGCCAACGTGGACGCCTTCAGTGCCCAGCTGATCAAAGACGCCTCTCTCAATGCCCGCAAGAACTGGGGAACCACCCTAGTCATTGCCAGCCACGACCGGCAATGGCTATCGGAGATTTGCGACGAGGTCTTCCATCTCTTCAAGGGAAGGATGATCGCCACCAAGGGTGAAACCATCGTCTTTGGCCCCTGGCAGAAGGGCGACAACGGGTTTTGGAAAAAGCCCTTGGGCAACGACCAGGAGCTGGTGACCCCTCCCCCACCGACGCCCGATGCCACGGCCGTTGTCGAGGTGATGCCCCTGGACGGACAAGCCGGTGGAGGGAATGGCCTCCATTCGCTTAAAGGAACCGTCACCACTCTCAATCTGGAGAGATGTTCGGGAAAGGTTTTGGCCACCGTATTGGTGGGTCATCTCGGCTTTTATGCACCTCTGAACCGAGAGGCCGTCGATGCCATGGGCATTTTTCCAGGAAGCCAGACGAGCATCTACTACCGGCCGGAGCGGATCCGTTGGATATGAACCGGTGAAACTATATGTGGGATTTGACGACACCGACCACAAGGGATCCAGCTACGGTACCGGGAAGCTGGTCAGGTGGTTTCGCAGGGAGTTGCCCCGGGAGTTTACCTGTATCGGCGTGGTGAGACAGCAGCTGCTGGTCTCCAGCGGGATTCCCTACACCTCCCACAACAGTGCGGCCTGTATGGTGGTCGACATGCCTGGGGATCAGCGGGTGGATCGAATCATCCACCTGGCGGTGGAGCATATCCGGCAGTTTGCCTTGGAGGGCAGCGACCCTGGCCTGTGCGTGGCCGATGAGGTCTGCCCGTCCATCCCGGACCTAACCCGGTTGGGGAGGTTCTGCACCCATTCTATTGTCTCACAGGGCCAAGCCATCGATGCCGCCAGGTACGCCCACTTGTCTGGCCATGGCGGCACCTGCGACGGCATCATCGGGGCGGCGGCGGCCGTGGGGCTCACTGCCTCGGGTTGGTCCGGCCGGTTTATCGAGTTCGGAAATCTTCGGGCCTATCCAGAAGTGGTCTTGGTTTCGGATCTCGGGAAAGACGGTATCAGGGTGATGTCGATGGATCGGGATGGACAAGTCCCCGGACCCGATGACAAGGTCTATACCCGCCGCTGGCTGCGTCCGCGATTGATGGGAAAACAGGCGGTCATGCTCGTCAAGGCGAGGGGAAGGGGAGAATGGGAGAACCTTCATTACAAGCGGGTCAACTCCCATGGAACCGACAACAGTCCGGTTTTGCCTCGTTAATCCGGTGCCCTCCGGAGCCTTCGGTAGGTATCGATAAAGTCTGACAGGCGGTTCGCCTGAAGCCCCATGTACTCTATCCAGATGGAAAGCACCTCCGATCCTTCCGGGGTGAGTTCATAGATTCGCTTCGCCGGGCCGCTCTCCTCGGTTTGCCATTCGGAGACCACCAGGCCGTTTTCTTCCAGGTCCCTGAGGTGGCGGTAAACCATGCCGGGGGGCGCCTGGCCCTCGATGAACCCAAACCGGCAAATGTCCTGAATCAATTCATACCCGTAAGAGGGTTTGCTCATCAGGGCCAGCAGGAGAGTGGGCTGGATATATCTTTCCGACTTCCCGGATCCGGGTCGGCGGGCCGCTTTTCGCGGTTTTTTTGTGGGGGGCTTTCCTGGCATCGCATTCCGCTGCCCGACATGGGCTTTCTGTTAGGGTGATCCCACGCTTTTCGGGTTTGAAGGCGCTATCCCTCCTTGAAGATGATGGTGCCCACCTGCTCTCCGTTGAGCGCCCTAAGGATGTGCTCCGGGTGTCGAACGGCATCGATGATCTGGAGTTCTTTTACGCATTTGGCTTTCTGGAGCAACTGCAAAATGGGCCTTTCGATGATCAGGTCGTCCAGATCGAGTTCAATAAGGGCCTTTGCGGAGATCCGATCGTAGTAGGTCAGCCGGTTCCGGTCCGACTCGGGAACCTTCTTCGGGTCCTTTTCGAATAGACCTTTTTCGTCCTTCAGGTAGATGAGGGATCGGGCCCCGATGTTTTCGGCCAGCAGAAATGCTCCGCAGTCGGTGCGGTGGGGGGGAATTGAACCGAGATCCGCCGGGTGTTCGAAAAAGCCGTAGGGGGGGATTCCATAGGTGATGGGTAGATAGCCCAGTCGGCAGAACATGGTCAGCTGCTCCAGATTGTCGCCGTGGCCGATTTTGACCCCGCCATGCTTTGCAAGCAGCACGGAGAGCATCTCTGCATTCTGCCAGGAGACCTTGTCGCCAAGTTTGGACAGGACACCCGTCGGCATCTTGAGGTCGATTCCGATGTTGTAGACATGGCGAGCCCGGGTCCCCCCTCCGGTCATGAGGAGAATTTTATGGGCGTCCTTGGCCTCGATCAGGGCGTCGAGAATGGGAAGGAGGGCGGTGGCGCCTCTGTCCATGATACTTTGCCCGCCTATTTTGAGGACGTTCACATCCGGGTGCATCCTGAAATAGTCCGATGCTTCGGTTTTCTCCAACAGGGTCTTGCTGACCAGGGATTCCCCCATTAACGGGGTGTCGATGTGAAGCCTCCCTTGTTCTCCATCTTCTCTGATAAGCTTGCTCATGTGACCTCGCTTCGATCGATGCCCCCGGTTTTTGGCATGAAGGTTGGCGCCGCCCCCTTCGGAGGACGGATTCAATGGACACTGCCTGTGGGATGCTGTTGTCTCCTCGACAGCGGAAAAATCCAGGTGACAGTGAGGTGCGCTCGGAATCAGGTTCGGTAACGCCTAAACTATAGTTCCCGTATCCTTTGAAGACAAGGCGAATCATGTCATGGTCCGAAGGATGCCACATTCCTTGTGATGATAACCCATGACGATACCGTCCTAACCGTTCCCCGACGACTTGGGGGATGGCGCCTCTTTGGCTTGCGACGGATATCCGAGAGCTGTCGATCACGTTTACACTCGCTGGGGGGCAGGTGCCGGATCGCTGGCGGACATCTTCGGCGGTCATGCCTGATGCTGCCGATGGCCCTCATGGGGTCCGGGCTGTTTTCTCAAAGCCCCCCTGCACCGATAACAGATGATCGGTGGAATCGATCCCCCCAGTGCCTCTGGCATGACATCAAAAGGTGTTTATCCTGAGACATCGCCCGAGTGGTTCGGATTCCCTGTGTTCTTCGCATTTCACTGGATGGTGGTCGATCGACAGCCCGGGACCGCTGAAGAACGGCGCCCATTATCAGGCAAGGCGTCGTCCCGTCCCCGGGTCGCCGTTTGCTCCCCTTTCCAAGTCAACGGGAGGAATTGGCAGTGAGAAAGCATTCCATCAAGAATTATCTGGGGTATTTCGCCCCCGGGATGGTTCTGACCGTCGCCGGCTTTCTGGTTGCCTACCAGTTCGTGGCCCCCGCACCCCCGAGGCAGATCACCCTGGCCGCCGGTCCGACCGGCGGCGTTTACTACGATATCGGGCAGAAATACAGCGCGATCCTTGCCCGGGACCGGGTGTCACTAACCGTGGTGGAAACGTCGGGTTCCGTTGAAAACCTCCGGCGCCTCGCCGATAGGAAAAGCGGCATCGATGTCATCATCATGCAGGGCGGTGTCGGATCGACGGCATCTGCCGATCATTTGGTCTCTCTGGGCAGCATCTACTATGAGCCCTTGTGGGTGTTTCATCGGCGGGAGTTGACGGTCAGACATCTGACCGATTTAAAAGGCATGCAGGTGGCCGTCGGCCTGGAGGGAAGCGGCACCCGACAACTGGCGTTGCAGCTACTCACCCTGAACGGTGTCACCCCTGAGAATTCCCGCCTATTGAGCGTGAGCGGAGACGACACCATCAGCCGGTTGAAGGCGGGGGCGATCGATGCCGCGTTTTTCGTTGTCGGCTATCGAGGGCGGGCGGTGCAGGAACTCCTTTATGACCCGGATATCACCCTGATGAATTTTGGCCGGGGAGCTGCCTACGCCGCCCGTTTGCCTTATCTTACCATGCTGACCCTTCCGGAAGGCGCTGTCGATTTCACCAACAATATCCCAGGGGAGGACATTCGTCTGCTGGCCCCGACGGCGCAACTGGTGACCCGGGATGACTTCCATCCCGCCCTGGTGGATTTGATCCTCCAGGCGGCCGGAGAAATTGGGACGGCAAACGGGCTGTTTGAGACGGCGGGGGAATTCCCTGCCCCGATGTTTATGGATTTCCCATTGAGCAGCGAGGCCGGACGCTTCTATAAAAGTGGGCCTCCTTTTCTTCGGCGGTATCTTCCTTTTTGGCTGGCCAATTTTCTCATCCGCATGAAAATAATGCTCTTGCCTCTGCTGGCCCTCGTCATTCCTCTGATGAAGCTGCTGCCAATCTTTTATCGATGGCGGGTGCGGCGCCGGATATTCCGGTGGTACGCGCTTCTCGAAAAGATCGACTTTGAGATGCTCCACGGGGATTCCGGAGGGCAAACCCATGAGAGCATGAGGCGGCTGAACTGGATTGAACAGAAATTGTCCGAAACCACGGTCCCGTTGGGGTATTCGAAGGAGCTCTACGATATGCGGATCCATATCGAAATGCTCCGAAGCAAACTGGTTGCCGCCGGGGCGGACCCCTGTGCAAGTTCGCATCCCCTGGCATCGGATACTCCCCGGAGATAATGACTGGCATCGGAACCACCGGGAATTTAACGTCCGCATCCTACTGCAAAGACATCCAGGGATCTATCCGCGGATGATTCTGGGAAGGATCATCTGGTGGTGGGGGCAGATGGATCTCGGGTTCTGGTAGGCGGCCCCGGTGAATGCCACCAGGTAATCCCGAAGGGAGACGAGGTCGGAAATCTCGTCCACAAACCCTTTCCTGGCGCAATACATGGGCCTGGAGTTATCGTGATACTCCTGAGCCATTTGGTTCATCTTATCGATCACCGGCTGAAGGTCTCTGCCGGCGTCCTTTTCCTTGACGAGTCTCCGGGAATAGGCCGCGGCCGCAGCGGTTTCGCCGTGCATGACATAGATTTCCGTGGTGGCCGTTCCCAGGGTGAAGGCGTTGTGGCGGTTGGCTGTCGGACCACCCATGACATAGTGGGCGGCGGCTGACCCTTTTCTCAGAACCACAAGCATCTGGGGAACATCGGTTTGCTGGATGGAGTAGATGAGGCTTTGCCCGAGCCCCAGCAATTCGGCTTTTTCGGCGATATCCCCCACATCGATGCCCGAGGTGTCCTGAAACCAGATGATGGGGACCCGATCCCTACCGCATAGGGTGACAAACTCGTTCATCTTGATCAGCCCCTGCCGGTAGAGTTTCCCGCCGATGCCGGGATAGTCTGCATACTCCGGATAGTCTTCACCTAAATACCCCTGCCGGTTGGCGATCACGCCGACCAAAAAGCCATCCACCTTGCAAAGTCCGGTATAGATTTCCGGCCCCTTTCCGGGTCGAAATTCCATGTGCTCGCTGCCGTCGACGAGGCGGGCGAGAACCTCGTCGAAATCGTACATCTGCTTTTGGTTGAAGGGCACCAGGCGGTAGATATCTTCGGCCGGAAATTGCGGCGCCTTGGGAGCGTCCACCCGGAAGAATTTCGGGGCAAAGGCCGGCATGTCCTTCATGTAGTCCTTGATCCCGTCCAGAACCGCCTCCTCGGTATCGAAGACATATCGGAAGAATCCCGTCTCCTCGAAGTGGATGGGCACCGACCCCGGTGGTGTGGCCTTGAACTGCTTGGCGGCGGCGATGAGCTGCTCGGCGCCACTGATGTCGAAATGCCCCTTGGGTGACATGCCGCTGAGGATTCCGCCGCCCCCCACGGCCATGTTGGCGTCCTTGTGGGCAAAAAGAACGGTGGGACTGATACTCTGGTATCCGCCGCCGGCCGGATTGGTGCCGTAGACGGCTGCCAGAATGGGGATACCGGCTTGTTCAAGTTCCGTGTGACGGAAAAACGGCGTTCCCCCGCCTCTTCGATCGGCGTAGAATTGTTCCTGCTCAGGCAGTTTGACACCGCTGCAGTTGACGAGCCAGACCAGGGGAATGTTGAGCCGCTTGGACAGGTCGGTGACCCGAAGGATGTTTTCGTATTGACCCGCTATCCATGCACCAGCCAGGGTCTTGTTGTCGAAACCGATGATGACGGCCCACTTCCCGGATATTTTCCCCAGCCCGTCGAAGACATTGGTATGGCCTTCGGCATTGTCGTCGGGGTTGTAGAGGGTGTGCAGGGGGCACCAGGTTCCCCGGTCCACCAGGTGGTTCAGCCGCTGCCAGATGCTGAGCTGGCCCCGAGCGTTGATTTTCTCTTCGGGAAAGCCGGTACTCTTGACCTGTTCAACGGCCTGCCGGATTTCGTTTTCCGCCTCGATAATCCGTTTCATGTTCGCTTCGGTGCTCTTCATCTGCCCGTCGTTCAGGGGAGTACCGACGGTCGGCATGTTCTGAAAATAGGATCTCATCTTGGACTCCTAAAGATTTGGGATACCGAGGGTGGGCCAGGCGATCCAGCCAGCGATTGCCAGAGGTTGACCGCTCTTGGGTCGATGGCCCCCGTTTCAAGGGGGCGGCCCATCCCCATCATGAACCGGCCATATACCGGCGTCCATGAGCGCCGATCGAAGCGCCTTCAAAGCGGTGTTGGTCGCCGGCACCCCGGCGTAGACGGCAGTTTGAAAAATGACTTCGGCAATCGACGCCGGATCGCATCCCACATTCAGGGCCGCCCGGATGTGTAACTTCAGTTCGTCGGGCTGGACAAGGGCGGTCAGTGCCGCCACGGCCACCAGCTGCCGGATGGGATGGGGAAGCTTTTCTCTGGCATACATGCGCCCGGTGATAAAAAGCGACAGGTCCCTGGCGAGGTCCTTGTCGAACGCCTTCCAGAGGTCGAAGGGTTTTTCTCCTTCGATTCCCTGGAAATACAAGGCGGCTGTCCTCTTGGTTTTTTCAGCGATGTCTTCCGTCAATGCCGCCTCCTCTCTCTCCGCCGGGATGACGGCGTTACCGGTCGGCCTGTCGGATGCCCAGCGGGTCCAGGGCGATAATCCAATTGCAGATGTGGGAAGACCATTCCACCGTGGTGTCGGTCGGGGCATCCCTGTGGAATCGCGCCACCGGGTACTTGGTGGAATACCCGCAGGCCCCTGAAATCTCCATGGCGAGAGTGGCGCATTTTACGGGGGGTTCCCCGGGAAAAGGCCCAGCCAGATTGACCCCGGTTGCGCTAGTGAAGGGCCGTCCCTGGAGACCGTGAGAGCCATAGGTGCCGTCATCGGTGTCGAGCGAACCGGAGCACCCGATGTCCGTCACGATGACGACATTCTCCTCGGAGAGATTCATTCCGTGAAGACAAATAAATCGTGGTTGCCGGTGCAATGGGATCGCCGGAAAAAATGGACGCCGGCTTTCAGCGCCCCCCAGCCGATAGCCCGGTTTCCCCCTGTCAGCGACACGCCCATGCAGCTCTCCAGTTGATGTCGGATCGAATCAAATTAGCTGATCAATAAAGGATGGCCGTCACCCTGTCAACCTCAGGCGGCGGGAGTGTCGTCAAACATCCTGAAGCCATAGGTTAAGAGGGGGTGCAGAACGGATGGAGCGCGTCTAACCCATACCCGGTCACCGTCAGCGGTTTGCCGGTGAAGCGATCCCATAGGAGGAGGATACCCCGGCAGGCGGATCTTTCCGGGGTTGGAGGCTAGGGCTTTTTCTCGAGCCCCAGCTTTTGGTCGAAATACCGGATGGAATTTTCAAGCATCGTCTTCAGATAGTCCTTTTGCTCCTTGGAGATATCGAGGGACTTGGTAACCGTTTGGTAGATCATCAGTTGTTCTTCATTGATTTTGGTCAGCAATGCCCTTCCCTCGTCCGTCAGGCTCACAATGGTGACCCGCTGATTCTGGGGCAGGATCGTTTTGTCGACCAGCTTGTGTTTCCGCCAGAGTTTGGTGATCGTCGTTGAAATGGTGCTGCTGCTGACACCGCCGCAGAGGTGCGCAATCTCAGAGATGCTCATTTCTCCCTTGAGACCGATCAACTCGAGCAACAGGGTCTCCCGTTCAGTCAGCCCGGCAATGCGTTTGCCGGCGTTTTCCGCCGACATGAACAGCCGCACCCTTAAACTCATTTCACTTAATACCATCTCTATCGATTTCGCCATTAGCGGGTCTCTTTAGCCGCTGCATCTGGTGACGTTGCTATCCCTCTGGTGGCATCGGGAACGGCCCGACTTCCCCTGATCCGGGGGGAAACTGCCTGTAGACTATAATCCTTAGTCTTAATATCCAAACTGTTAATTAATGCTTAATATTCTGGATGCGAATATATTAATATCAAATAAATTTCAAATCAATATATTTTAATAATAAAAATTATTGACAATTGAATATATCAGATAGTAATTTAATCGGAATTTAAAAACTTCGATATTAGAAATATTCATGCGCCGAGAGTCTGAGCCGGGAATTCCGGTTTCAACGAAAGAGATCCAGGCACCGGGTCTGTTGACGGCACACATACCGATGCATGGGTCATTGGAGGCGAAAGGTCATGAACCCAACCCCAACCGTTCATTCATTGCCGATGCGCAAGGCGGATTTTTCCAATCTTACCGCTGCACTGGATTATGCCGCAAAGGGTGATACCGGATTCAATTTTTACAGCGGCTCCGGGAAGCTTCTGTCGGTTCTGCCTTACAGGAGCCTCAGGAAAGAGGCTAGGCTGCTGGCCCAGCGGCTTCTCGGGATGGGTTTCAGGCGGGCAGAGCGGGTGGCGATCGTGGCGGAAACGGGGCCCGAGTTCATGCGGTTCTTTTTTGCGTGCCAGTATGCCGGCTTGGTCCCCGTTCCGGTGCCGGCGGCCATCCACATTGGTGGGCACAAGGTTTACGTTGAGAATTTGAGGCGGTTGCTGGCGACATGCAAAGCCTCGGGGGCCGTCGCCCCGGAGGCGTATTTGCCGCTGCTGAAAGAGGCTGCCGAGCATTTCCGGCTGCGGTTTCTGGGAACGGCGCAAGATGTCGACGAACTGCCGAGAGTCCCGGTTCAGTTGGACCCATCGAGTGGGGACGACCTTGCCTATCTCCAGTACACGTCCGGCAGCACCCGCTTTCCCCGGGGGGTAATGGTGACCCAGGCGGGAGTGATGAACAACCTTGCCATGATCGTCGGTCACGGGATGCGGGTCAAGTCTAAGGACCGGGCGGTTTCATGGCTTCCATATTACCACGATATGGGCCTGGTCGGGTTTGTCCTGGCCCCCATGGCGGCTCAACGATCGGTCGATTATCTGAGTCCGAGAAGTTTTGTCATGCGGCCCCGGCTGTGGCTGGCGCTCATGTCTCGCAACAGGGGCACCCTGTCTTTCAGTCCCCCCTTTGGATACGAGCTGTGTGCGAAGAGCCTCAAACCGTCGGATATTGCTGCACTCGATCTGACCCCCTGGCGGGTGGCCGGCCTGGGGGCCGAACCGATACGCCCCGAGCCCCTGGCACGCTTTGCCGACGTGCTGGCTCCCGCCGGATTCGACTCTCGTTCCTTTCTGGCGGGCTACGGAATGGCCGAATGCACTCTGGCTGTCAGTTTCTCACCACTGGGAAAGGGTCTGATTCTAGACCATGTGGACCGTGACTTACTGGCCAAGACCCATCATGCATGTTCCTGCAAGGGGCACACCATTCGGGAGGCGGCGGCCCGCAAAACCCTTGTCGACTGCGGCGAACCGCTGCCGGGCTTCGAGGTGGAGATCAGAAACGATGCCGGGTCTGCGGTGCCGGAGAGAACGGTCGGCGCATTGTATGTTCGAGGCCCCTCCGTCATGAAAGGGTATTTCGGGGATACCGACGCTACCGCCGCGAGCCTGTCCCCGGACGGCTGGCTGAAGACCGGGGATCTGGCCTACCGGATCGGTCGCCGCCTGATCATCACCGGACGGGAAAAGGACATGATGATCATCAACGGCCGCAATATATGGCCCCAGGATCTCGAAGTACTGGCGGAGGGCCAGCCCGAAGTACGTACGGGCGACGCATCGGCCTTTGCCGTGGAGGGATGCGACGGATCGGACAAGGCGGTTTTGGTGCTCCAGTGCAAGCCTTCGGATGAGGCGACAAGGAATGATCTGGCCGATCGGATTCGAAGTCTCGTGCTGAGCGAGCAGGGGATACCCTGCACCATTGAAATCGTCCTCCGCCACACCCTCCCTCGAACGACCTCGGGCAAGCTGTCGCGCTCCAGGGCCCAAAAGGATTACCTCGAACGGCAGAACTGCAAGGCGGCGACGAAAGACAGAAAGCAAGGGGAGGGGATCCACTACCTTCGTCAGGCCGCCAACGGATAGGGTTGGGAGTCCGCCCCAGCAGTTCAACCACATGGGATATCGCCAAAACCGCCCCGCTGCTGCGACAGCCGGGGCGCTTTCGGTTTTGGCTGTGGGCGGGATCGGATCGATGAGGCTCACCCGAGGGTGTGGGGCTCGGTCCATGACGATCCCATGGATTGATTCCCCTATTTCCTCGTCCCGCCGGGGTCGTCCCGTCGTTGACAGTCTCGATATGCAACTTACTTTCATTTCGTGTGGACAGTTACCCTCAACGCGACTGCCGGTTCTTGATCCCACAGACTAATGAGGGATTGGTTTACATCATGCGGTTGGCAATATTGAAAGTCATCCGGATCGCCACTGCTCTTCTTCTGCTTATGTCGACGTCCTCGGTCTCGGTCTTCGCGGAGAGGCTGTCTGTTTTCGTTAGCATCCTTCCCCAGAGGTATTTCGTGCAACAGATTGGCAAGGAGCGGGTGGATGTCCAGGTGATGGTGGAGCCCGGGGCCAGCCCCCATCACTACGAACCCAAGCCCAGACAGATGGCGGTGCTGTCCAAAGCTCGACTGTACTTTGCCGTCGGGGTGCCGTTCGAGTCGGCTTGGTTAGAGGAGATCCAAACCGCCAATCCCCGCCTGACAATCGTCCACACCGAAGACGGCATCCGAAAGGTTCCCATGTCCGCCCGCCACGATGACGGAGGGGAGCAGAGTGGAGACGGTGAACCCCATGAAGACAGCGGCCATGACCATGGGAGGCTTGATCCCCACATCTGGCTGTCGCCGCCTCTGGTCAAGGTGCAGGCGGGGCATATCCTGAAGGCTTTGATCGCCGAAGACCCGGACAATGGGGAGAGCTACCGGAGCAACTATGATGCATTCATTCACGACCTGGATCGACTCCACGATCAATTGACGGCCATCTTTGCCGACAGAAAGGACGAAGCCTTCCTGGTATATCATCCATCCTGGGGTTATTTCGCCGATACTTACGGTATCCGGCAGGTTCCCATCGAACTGGAGGGAAAATCGCCCAAGCCCGCCCACCTGGAGGCATTGATCACCCGAGCCCGAAAAGAGGGAATCCGGGTCGTCTTCGTTCAGCCCCAGTTCTCTAAAAAGAGCGCGGCGACAGTGGCCAGGGCAATCGCAGGAGAGGTGGTGTTTGCCGACCCTCTGGCCGCCGACTGGTCCGATAACCTAAGACGGCAGGCCGAGCGGTTCCAGGCCGCCCTGAAACCAGCGCCATGACATCACCCGTCATCCAGATTCGAGATCTCTGGTTCGCCTACAACAGCCATTCCGTTCTGGAGGGCGTGGACCTTTCGGTCGAGGAACGGGATTTTGTGGCCATGATCGGGCCCAACGGCGGCGGGAAAACCACCCTGATCAGGCTCATGCTGGGTCTGATCGCGCCTTCCCGGGGATCGGTGCGGATCCTGGGCGACTTCCCTGCGGCGGTTTCCCATCGGGTGGGCTACGTTCCCCAGAACGTGCATTTCAACAGCGACTTTCCCATCTCGGCCATTGACGTGGTGCAGATGGGGCGGCTCAAACCCGGGAGAGGGTGGGCAAGACCCGGTTCAGGGGACCGTCTTGCTGCCCGGGAGGCCCTCGACCGGATGCAGATGGGAGAATGGGGCAACCAAAGAATCGGCGAGCTTTCCGGGGGACAGCGCCAGCGGGTGCTGATCGCCAGAGCCCTGGCCACGGATCCCACCCTCCTGTTTCTGGACGAGCCCACCGCAAGCATCGATACCCGGGGGCAGGTGGAGCTCTATCAGATCCTGAAGGACCTTAACCGCACCATGACCATCATCGTGGTCAGCCATGATCTCATGACCATCTCCACCCACGTGAAGTCGGTGGCCTGCGTGAACCGGCGGCTGCACTATCACGGGGAGGCGGAGATCACCGGTGAGATGCTGGAAACCATGTACCCTTGCACCGACGAGGAGGTCTGCCCGGTGGAACTGGTTGCCCATGGTCTTCCCCACCGTGTGGTCCACCGTCACAAGGATGACTGAGCCATGTTGGAGGCGCTGCAGTTCGAATTCATGAGAAACGCTCTGGCCGCTGGACTTCTGGCCAGCATC
Organism: uncultured Desulfobacteraceae bacterium; assembly: GCA_942491115.1. Lineage (GTDB taxonomy): Bacteria > Desulfobacterota > Desulfobacteria > Desulfobacterales > UBA5852 > CALNZV01. Next base: position 314,803 of record CALNZV010000007.1, on the reverse strand, counting down.
ATCTGCGGCATTATGGGAACCCTTGTGGTGGTGAACCGGATCGTTTTCCTCTCCGGCGGCATTGCCCATGCGGCTTACGGCGGTATCGGCATGGCCTTTTTCTTTGGATGGCCCTATCTGGCGGGAACCCTTGGGTTTACCCTGGCAGCGGGACTGACCATGGCCGGCGTGAGCTACCGCACGAAGCACCGGGCCGACTCGGTAATCGGTGTCATGTGGGCTGTGGGCATGGCCGCGGGAATCCTTTTTCTCGACCTGACGCCGGGCTACAACGTGGATCTGATGAGCTATCTTTTCGGCAGCCTCCTCACGGTGCCTTCCGGGGATCTCTGGATCATGGGGGGGGTGGCGATCGCCGTTATGGCATTTGTCGTCGTCTTCTACCAGGACATTCTGGCCATGTCCTACGACGAGGAATTCGCCCAGATCCGGGGGGTGCGGGTGAAGGCGCTCTACATCCTATTGATCGTGACCCTCTGTCTGGGGATCGTCATGATCATCCAGGTGGTAGGACTGATCCTGGTCATCGCCATGCTGACCATCCCTCCCTTGATTGTCGAGCCCTTTGCCCGGTCCCTTGTCCGTATGATGGCACTGGCCAGTGCTGTCGGGGCCGCCATGACGGTAGCCGGGCTTTGGCTCTCCTATACCTTCGACCTGACATCGGGAGCGTCGATCATCCTGGTGGGGGGCGGGGTTTTTCTCCTTGTCCTGACCGTCCGCCCCCTGATCCGGTCCGGAAACGGTACCGGCCGACTTCCCAAATAGAGTCAAAGGAGTCCTCGGATGTGCTATCGGTGCGATTACGGCGGGATGCTGGAAGCGTCAGGCCTCGGGTCCACCCCCCATCGTCTGCGGGTGCTGGAGGTCATCGGCAACAACACGGCCCCCCTCAGCGCCCAGGACATCTATGCCACCCTCAGTCGAAGCCACGGCATCAACCGGGTGACCGTCTACCGCATCCTGGACGCTCTGGTGGACCGGGGACTGGTGCAGCGGATCAGCGGAGGCGGAAGGGCCTCTTTTTACGGGATTGCCCCCAACGATCATCATTTTTCCCACCCCCATTTCTACTGCACCTCATGCGGGGACATGGCCTGCCTGGATCCGGCCGGTCTGAGCATGAGCGCCGACCGCCTGGAACGGACCTTCCCCGGCCAGATTCAACACGTCGAGGTCCGCTTCGACGGCATTTGCAAGCGATGCCTCAAAACCGAGGCCGGCGATTCACCGTGACCACACCCCGGTCACCGGCGGCGGTTGGAAAAGCTCAAATGCGGTCTGCCACTGCGGGTCAAGCGATCCGCTTACATCAGGGGCAGATAGCGGTCGCCGGGGGGCGGGGGCGGCAGCACTTCGATACGAACGGCCTCGATTACGGGGTGGGGGGCTCCGTTGACGGGGATTCTTCTTAGAATTCCCTCGATTCGGACCCAGTCGTCGTTCACCATGGCCGGGGCCCCTTCCTGCGGGCGGACCAGGATGCCGACGGGAAAGGCATCGGCGGCGCAGCAGAGCATTGCAAACCGGAACAGTACTCTCAGATCCTCCGGGTACCGGTCGTCCTTGAAGATACCGCCACGCACCCTGGTTTTTCTTCCCAGGAGCCGATCCCGCGGCTTCTTGGAAGTGGAACCGAAATCCCAAATATCGCCCAACCCTCACTGCCACGGAGACCCGTGGACCTATAGACATCTTTGACTCTGTCCATTGGAGTTGGCCGTTAATCAGTTCTTTGATGAGCATCGTCATCATCGATCTGACGCTTGCTGCCGACAACGCTGTAAAAACCACTGCTTTTTAAGCCATAGAGGTCCTTGAGGATCTGTCCGAAGAGGCGGAGGCAGATCTCTCGGATCAGGGGGCCAGCGCAAAGGCCTGGTGGCAACAGGGCAACGATGACAACGGTCACGGATAGGAATATCTGGCTGCTCCCATCGATTTCTAACAAGGGGTTAACTATTTGCTAACGGGCCGGGGGCTATACGCCCCTTATCGATTCAGGGCCTGGCCACAGAATATCCCTTCGCCGGTGATAATCCCTCTGCAAAGGTTAGAACGGACGATCCTCCTACATTCCTCCATTTCCCACCGGGCGGGGTATCATGCCCCGCCCGCATTATTTCTGAGCTCTCCGGTTTACCAAAACCGCCGCTTAAACCGGTCATCCCTCCAGCACGGATGGATCGTTCCGTTTGGAAACCACACCCCTAACAGGGGCGGGCGTGGAATCCGAGACCGAGCCAGCATGCCGAAGTACCCCATTATCCCATGAGATTATAACGATGTGCTCACCGCATCCTAATCGATGGTGGCTAGCGTTGGCGTGTCGATTGTTCATCAAGGAGAATACAATGCCCTTCCGGTACATATGTGCATTTTTGTTGTTGCTGCTGTTCTGGACTGTCGCCCCGATTGCGGTTTCGGCTTCCATTCCCGGTTCCTGGAAGCATGTTCTGGAACCCGTGACGACCTTTCATCTGGGTCTGGGGCTGCTAGCCGCCTCGGTGCTCGTTCGAATGGCATTGATTTCCCGACGGCGATCTCCCTCGCGTCGCCGGAGCCACAAGGCCTCTGACCGACCCCGGGGATTCGCTGAAGCGGATTAGCATCCTCCCCCTCGATCCAATTCCGGATGCGATAGCGGGATGTGTTTTGCGGCTAGGCATAGCCCCCCCAGGTGTATCCATAGTCCAGCGGCGGTGCCGGAGGGGCTTTCACCAGCACCGCCGCTAAATGTCAACACAGTCCACATACAGAAATGGAGGTAAGGCAAATGACCACATCAACCGTGGGAAGTCGGATGATCGGCATTCAGAAAGTGACGCTGAACAATGCCTTTGATACGGTGGCATTGGTTCAGGATCAAACCGGATCGGCGATGAAGATCATGATGAATCAAATGCCAGCCATATCCGACAAGGGCTGGGCGATGGTGGATGAGTGGACGGATGCCTTCAGGGAGCGACGAGGTTTCTACCGGGAGGCCATGAACGCATTCATGGAAAGAATCGAAGACGTCTATGGACAGGAAGGTGGCAGTAGCGAGGCCCCAACCGGTGGCATAAACAGTAAAACCCCCAAGAACTGAGCGTCGATATTGAATGGAACAACGGCTTCAGAAAATATTGAAATAACAGCCGTTTCATGACCCCTGCCCCTGGTATGCCAACAGGCGATCGACTCTGGAAGCGGTCGATACCGCTATATCACAACGGGGGCAGGTCTAATTCTCGCCCGGGGATCAGGGCCCAAGCAGTTCCAGAAGCGCCGCTTGCACAGCGGTTCGCTGTCGGCTGTTCAATGGGACAAGGCCGATGTCCAGAAGGTAACCCTCATCGCCAATGGCTTTATCGCTTGTATACTCCATCAGAAAGTCGGCCATTCCGGGGGTGATCGGCACCCGCTGGTTTTTGACATAGAGGAAGAGGGGCCTGCTGAGAGGGTAGGACCCATCCTCGATGGTTTGATCCGTCGGCAGGACGCCGTCGATCCCATTGGCTTGAACGAGGTCGTGATAGCGCAGCAGGTAGGAGTAGCCGAAAAGGCCGAAGGCATTTTCGAACAGCTTCAACCGTTTGACGATCTCGATGTCATCCTCCCCCAATGCCACGTAGTGGCCGTCCTGACGAATGGCGGTGCAGGCCTCCTCCCGTTTCTCGGGTGTCATCCCCGCGATGACCCCTCCTGAACCGCAGCCCTGCTTGACCGCAAGCTGTTCAAACATGTCCCGGGTGCCGGAAGTGCCGGGAGGTCCCAGAACCTCTATCGTCGCTGGCGGCAGGGATGGATCGATTTCGTTCCAGCTGAAGTGGGGATTGGGGACCATGGCGCCCTCCTTGGGAATGTCTTTGGCAAGCGCCAGGTAAAGCTGACGGCGGGTGAAATCCACCTGGGGGGCAGCGGCGGAATTGGCAAGGACGATGCCGTCGTAGCCGATGGACAACTGGGTAATCCCTTCGACACCGTTCTGGCGGCACCGCCGGCGCTCAGCGTCCGACATGGCTCTGGATGCCGCTGTGATGTCGGGCCACTCGTCCCCGGCTCCGCTGCAGAATGCGTGGATGCCGCCTCCGCTGCCGGTGCTGTTGTTGACGACGGTCACGCCGGTGGCGGATACGGCATGAATCACCCGTGCCGTGAAGGGGAAAATGGTTGAGGAACCGGCGATCTCGATATGATCCCGTGCGATCCCGGCCGCGGGCGCGCCGACAGCCGCCAAAAGAAGCGCCAAGCAGGCGCATCGTCGAATAAATGGCATCACTCCCTCCGTCTCATCGTGAAGCATTGTCGAAAACACTACCAGACAGTATCCGGTCGATTTGTTAGGACAGGATTAACACGCCGGGCTTCCGTGGACTTTGCGGAATCAGCTGCGCCCATTCAAGGCCCTGAATGCGCGTTGCGACCCGGGCCGAGCGGCATTAGGTTGGTTGATGGATGCCGTTTAAGGCTCGGGGATTGGGGATGCGCTTACCCCGGCTGGCAGCAGGGGCCCTCGAAGAACCGCTCCGGTCCGGGGTCGTTCTTGATGCCGTTTCCCAAGGTATCTTCACCTTCCCGCACGGCGGCCCACCCGTCACCATGATTGCCGGGTTGCTTTCGTCAACAGTGATGCATGAGAGGAGGCTATGACCATGATGCGGCTCATGTCACCCGGTTTTGAAGACCGGAAACCCATGGCAAGACGGTTTACCTGCGACGGTGAGGATCTCTCTCCTGGATTGGAATGGTCTGGCATTCCCGATGGCACCAAGAGCTTCGCACTGATCGTTGACGACCCCGATGCGCCCGATCCGGCACACCCGAAGATGACATGGGTTCATTGGGTTCTCTACAATATTCCAGGGTCGGTGCGATCCTTGCCGGAAAGCGGAGCGGACACAGATTTGCCAAGAGGCACGCTGCAGGGACTCAACGATTGGAAGCGGACTGGCTATGGCGGCCCATGCCCGCCCATAGGCGAGCATCGATATTTCCACAAGCTTTTCGCATTGGATGCCGTCCTGCCCGACTTGAAGGAGCCAACCAAGGCAGCCCTTGAAAGGGCAATGGAAGGCCATGTTCTCGCCAAGGACGAACTGGTGGGACTGTATCGGAGGCAATAACCTGAAGGGGCCTTGACACACATGGGGTGGCATTAACCAAGATGGCGCAGTGGAATTTTTGAAGAGGACGGTAAGAACGACTGGATGTTGGTCGTTTGACGGCAGCTATAGGCAGCCTTGTTGCGTGGAAGGGCCGGTCATCCGGCCCCTGCATCTATTTACTATCGGTTCCAGCGATCAGAGAATGAATCGTTTGAGCCATTTCATGGACAAGATATGGTTTCTTAACGGCTGCTTTGAATCCGTATTTTGAAAATTGAGAGACCACCGGGTCATTGGAGTATCCGCTGGAGACGATGGCTTTCACATTTTCGTTCAGTTCGCGGAGTCTTTGGATGGTTTCCTTTCCCCCCATGCCCCCCGATACCGTCAGATCGAGGATGACGGCATCGAAGGGCTGGTTGGATGCCATGGCCCTCGCATAGATGTCGAGGGCTTGGGCACCGTCTTCGGCCAGGGTCACCGTATAGCCCAATTTGGTCAGCATTGCCCTTGCCAGTTTACGAACCAGCGCCTCGTCGTCCATTACAAGAATTCGTCCGGCACCGGTTAAAATGGTGTCCCTGTCTGATATCTTTTCCACCAACGTCTCGGTCATCGCTGGCAGATACATCTCGAAGATGGTTCCCATGCTCAGGTCTGAAGAGACGGTGAGTTTGCCGCCGTGCTTTTCGATGACGGAATAGGCCACCGCCAGTCCGAGTCCGCTGCCCTTCTGTTTGGTGGTAAAATAGGGGTCGAAAACCTTTTTTAGAAACGCTGTAGGAATGCCGGTGCCCTCATCTTCGACGCCCAGGCAGACATAGTTGCCGGGGGCGAGGGCGAGGGGATTGTCCGGTCCAAGGGACATGTTTCGGCCCCTGATCGTTACGGTGCCGCCCTCGGGCATGGCCTGATCAGCATTGATCACCAAATTGTGAATCGCCTGCGCCATCTGGCCGCCGTCGACTTTGCTCATCCAGAGATCGTCGGCAAAGTCGAATTGACAGAGCGCCTTGGACCCCCTCATGGCGAAAGCGGCTGTTTCTCGGGCGATTTGGCCAAGGTCGACAACGGTTTTAACGGGTTCGCCCCCCTTTGAAAAGGTCAGCAGCTGCTGGGTCAGGTTCTTGGCACGCATGGCAGCTTTTTCCATTTCCTGGAGAAGAGGAAAAAGTGGGTCACTCTGGGGAACATCCAGTTTGGCCAGGGAAACATTGCCCACGATCCCGGCAAGAAAATTATTGAAATCGTGAGCGATACCGCCGGCAAGGACCCCCAGTGACTGGAGTTTTTCCGCCTTTAGCATTTCGGCTTCCATGCGCTGGGTTGCGCTGATGTCGCGGAATACCAGCACGACCCCGATGATCTGTCGGTTGGCATCCAGGATGGGGGCGCCGCTGTCGGCGATCATGTGCTCGTCTCCGCTGCGGCTGATCAGCAGTGTGTCCTTGGCCGGAACGGCCACCTCACCCGAATCGATCACGGCCTCAAAGGGGCTTTTGCAGGGCTCTCTTGAGTGCTCGTTGACGACCTGGAAAACCCTTTCCAAGGGCTTGCCCAATGCCTCCTTCTCCCTCCATCCCGTCAACTTCTCGGCGACGGGATTCATCAACGTGACCCTTCCCTGCCGATCCGCGGTGATAACGGCATCGCCGATACTGCGAAGGGTAACGTTCAGGCGCTCTTTTTCATCCAACAGAGCGGTTTCGGCGATGTGTTTTTCGGTGATGTCCTCGACGAACCCCTCGAAAAGGCGCTGGCCGGCTGGTCGACCTTTGATCTCCCTCATGTGCAGCTTGCCCAGCCACTTTTCACCGCTGGCACGCCGGTAGAGAACGTCGCTGACATGGTACCCGTCCCCGGCGGCGCAGACGGCAATAATCTCTTTACGAAGGTCGCTGTCGACAAACACCTGTTCGGCGATGTTGTGGATGGCTTCGATCGCCTGCCGGGGCGATTGAAACCCCATCATGCGGGCCAGTGCCGGGTTTAGATCGTCAAAGCGCCCGGCCTCGGTGCTGCGGAATATGCCGAGAGGGGCGTTTTCAAATATTTCTCTGTATTGCTGCTCGGAAGCCGCCAACGCTTCCCGGGTTGTTATCTGTTCCGAAATATCGTTGACGACCGTCAGAATAGCCGGTTTGCCCTCAAGATCGATCAGGGTGGCCATGAAGTCGCCCCATTTCACCGCTCCCGACTTCGTGATGATTTTCAACCTGTAGCGATCGGGTACGGTTTCGCCTTTCAGCCTGCTTTCGGCCCGTTGCATGACCATCTCCCTCATTTCCGGATGCACCACATCCAGGGGGCTCATAGACACCGCTTCTACATGGCTGTAGCCAATCAGTTTCTCCCAGGCTTTGTTGACGTAGACAAATCGATCCGGTCTGAGGATGGATATAGATATCGGGGCAAAATCGGTAAGATTGCGGAATTTGGCTTCACTTCTTCGCAGAGCCTCCTCAGCCTGTTTGCGGGCCGTGACGTCGTGGACGATTTTCAGGATCAGATCGTTGCATGCCAGTCGGGAATTGGTAATTTCGACGGGAATTCGAGAACCATCCTTGTGAAGAAAGACGGATTCGAAAGGCTTCGTGATATGGGTGGGGCTCTCGGGATCGAGAATTCCGGGCGGCTTGCCTCGGCACTCAGGGGCTTGGATATCGATGGCCCGCATTCGGGTCAATTCCTCAGGTGAGTACCCGACCAGCTCGCAGGCGCTATGGTTGACGTCAAGGATTTCCTCTTTCCCGTTTTCAATGAACAGGGCATCGTTGGTATGGTCAAAAAGGAGCCGACAGCAGTAATCACGGGAAGGAGTGCTATCTTCCACCCTTCTGCATCCTTCGCTGCGGCATCGACGTTCCTCCTCGAGCTCGCGGATTCGCCTTCCCAAGTCTTCATAGGTCGGTTTTTTCATGATTGGCTGCGATATCAAAGGAATTCAACCATCATTGGCGGACGATAAACAGGGCTATTTTAAAGGGGGGCGGTCATGGTTGTCAATTCAAAATGGGTTGTAGACTTTCGAAAATACTTTAAATTTTCAATCACAGATTCCGTGGGGACACCAGAGGGCGCATCCGTCGCCTTGAGTGAAGCAGCGCCTGAAGACCGGTCATAGAGGCGCCGTCACCAGGGGGAAACCACGGATGCGGCGGCGACGATTCCCATTTTAAAACGGTATCCGATCAGGGGGCGGCAGTTGGTATTGACCGCTGTTTGTAAGGAGGGCGGCGGCCGGTCAGCAGCAACAGGAGGCATTGTCTTTTCCTTTGATCCAGCCCTGGATGATGTAGCTGGCGCACCCGACGCCGGGGGTCACACGGACGGCTTCGGTCGGACAGTTGATGGCGCAGGCGCCGCATTCCATACACCCGTTCTTGTCCGCTATCCGGGCTTTCCGGTTTTCGAGCAAAAACACGGCGTGGGGGCAGACCTCGGCGCACATTCCGCAGCCGATGCAGGCCTCCGAGTTGATCTCGAGAGTGGCCACGTCGTCGATATACCGAAATGTTTTCATGTTCTCCCGCCTTTCCACCCGATACCGATATCAACAAGATCCGCATTGGGCGTGGTTATGGCAACCGCTGTCGTGTCTATTCTCTTTTTCCGTCACCGCAGAAATCCGGAAAACACCCATGCCGCAACCCCTATCCCTGCGGCTGCCGTCTGGCAGGGAATGGCCCTGCGCATTTCCTTTTCGACCCCGGTGGGCGACGTGAACGGGGTCGAGCCCGTAAAATTCATGGTTAAAAAGCTGCTGACGGCCGTTGTGAATAGAACAAGCGCGAGGCGCTCCGGCCATATGGCGCTTTGCCAGAACCCGATCGCCACAAGAATGCCCGCGACAGCCCCGGTGACGGCGCCTTTCAGGGCAAAAGATCGGCCGGGGAGCCACGGCAGCAGCAGGGGAGCGATCACTGCTCCGGCGGCGATACCGGAAATCCCTGCGGTGAGCCCCATCACGGTGCGCCATGCGGCGGATGAAAGCGAAAAAAAACCGACCCCTATGCCAGAAAGAAGAAAGAGGCTCGCCAGCAACCATAAAAACGGTTTCGCCAGGTTGTTGATCTCCACCGGTACCAGCACCAGCCGTTCCAGAAAGCCAAAGGTCACCTGCCGCATGTCCGGGGACGCCTTACACCCCGAGTCCAGAAATGCCCCCAAATCCCGGGCCCGAATCGGACCCCAGATGACCTTGAAGGCGCTGCCTTTTCTTACCTTGTGTGCCGCCACGCCGGCAGCGCCAAGCTGGGGGACGATCAACTGGCGATGGCTGACGATTTTCTCCAGATCGGCGGCTTTCACCCGGCGGATGATTTCCTCCGTCGAGAAGGTCCCTTTCCCGGCGGCGCACCAAACGTTGATCCCATGGGTGTCCAGCACGAGAATCCAGGCATTCCGCCCGGCAAGCGCCCGGCGGAGACTGTCGACGGTGAGTTTGAAGTTGGCGGTCACCAGAACGGGGTCCTCCGGTCCGGGAGAGCCGACAGCGTAAAGGCCGGGAGCGATCTCGTAACGAAAACGGCCGATGCCGAGACGAACGGCCAGGGTTCCCGCCCAGTCCTGACGTTGCCAGGTGGATTTGATCCGGGGGACCGGGCCGACCGGGGTCTGCAGGAAAGCGTCCACGAAATGCCAGAGGATATAGCCGGGGATGTCGTCCGAGGCCCGGGGCTCGGCAGGGGGGGGGCCGCAGCAGGGGTCCCGGGGTGGTGCTCCATCAGTTGTCGACGGTCCGCAGCTCGGCCCGCCATCGCAAGGGGATGGGGCCGCATGGCAGCTGCCGGGCGGTATTGGGGAAGGAGCTGTCATTCCGATCTCATGGGGTGTTGGAGGGTCCTTGGCTATGGGGGGCATGACTCCCATTGAGTGGTTCCGGCCAATTTGTGGGCGGCCGCGACCAGAGAAGATAATAGCGTATTCCCCATCGAAATGACAGTCCGAGTTCTATTGACTCCCCTAACGGCATGGCAGTGAGAGGCGGTCTGTTTCTTATACAGAGGGCCTGGAAGCGGTTATCGCAACACCTCGGATTCAGGATGCCGGTCCACCCACTCGCCCCATGGGATGACCTGGGAGTCCACGACCGGCAGCCATCGCTTGAAAAAATGCCCTTGGATTCCCATCAGTCCTTCTTCATATGGGTACCAGAGAGTTTCGGTTTCCTTGTCGTAGAGAACAAACGTGTGTCGATAGGTCCACCCCGAAGGCGCTAAAGTGAGGGTTCGTTGGTCGATTTGCCGGCTGTACACAGCGGCTAGATCAACGAGGGGTCAGTAGGCGGCGGCAATGGGATGGCCGCCCAACTGGGTGTTGGCGATTTCGTGTCGGGTCAGTTTCCGGATGACATAGGCCTGAGCATCGTCTTCATTTTCTACGCCGATGATGGGGGCGTCGGCGTCCAGTCCCCCCTTGGGGTCCTTTTCGAGACTGGATCCGTCCAGGGGCCGGATGGCATCCCTGCCGATGCCGAACTGGAACCCGTGGGGGTCGAATCCGATGGATTCAGCCTGGGTGACATCCCATTTTTCGCCGGTGCGATCCACGAGGAAAGTGCCTCGTTGCTCCCGAAGGACCTCTGCAGGGCTGATCGACAGCATTCCGAGGCTTAGGGTGAATAGGAACGGGATCCACAGGGTGATGGTCAGTATTCGATTCATGGAAGACTCCTTTTCCAGGACTAACGGTCCGGCGGCCAAGCGGCCACCCGTCACTGAGTCGCTTATCCCTGATGAACCTTGCACCGTTCAATTACTAGTGGGGGAAGGACGACGGGGAGTGTTGCGTACCGTGAAGTGGGTTTCCGGCGGATGGGCCGATTCCGGGATCGATCTGGGGATAAGATTCGTCAGTTTCCGAATCTGGGTCCGTCAGTACCCAAATGGCAGGAGTAGCAACCGAATCCGGTGCGGGTGATTATGCTGAATACCCTCAGACCGAGGGCCTCGGCCACTGTGGGAACCAGGCGGTCCAATTTCAGGCGGGTGGTGTCCGGGTGCTTGTCGAACTCGGGCCCCAGGAGCAGCTCGCCGCTGAGCCTGGGAAGGTGGTCGGTGGGCATGTGAAAGTTTCCGGCGGCAGGTCCCCGGCCGTGGCACAGGGTGCAATCGGTCTTCTCGAAGCGTTCGGGGCGCCAGTTCCGAAACACCACGGCAGCGCGAGGGAGCACCACGTTTCCCATGTGCGCCTTGCGCTGCTCCAGGGTCATTTCCGGCCAGGTTAGAGGCTTCCCGTCCGCTCCCGGAGGGCCCACCGCCTTTGGATAGCAGCCCCATAGTATCAGAGCCGTGGCGGCTGACAGGAGGACCCAAATGAACGCCTTCGGTTGGGTGATGGGAAACATCATTTTTCGGCAGTGGGGAAAGGGGCAAAAAGCGGCTCGGCGCTGGGGAATCGTCTCCCATTGAGAAATCGTATCACCAGTTTGGATTCGACCAGAAGCCGCAGTCGATTTACTGTGTGTGGGTAATGGATGTCGGTGATATTGTCAAGACAGTACATCGAAAGGGGTGTTGTGGGTTGAGCCAATCAGGACTGACAAGGCATCGATATCGAACGGAATCCCCGATCATCGGGGACGGTCGAGGTCATCCCGACCGATGGGTGTCGTGGGGTCTCCGACTATCGGTTTGCCCGTCGGTCGATACCGCCCGTCATGGGGGGTTATCCATAATGGAAGATTTCCCTATTGTAGATGGTGTCCCCATTCATGAAAAGAGATATGGCGACAAAATAGTCCTTCTGCCCGTTATTGTTAAAGTCAAACGGGGAGTAAGCGATGATGATGGAATAATGATATTTCCATGACCCAAAGTCCCTGTTGAGGCCGTAGACCATATATTGGGAGTGTTGTCTACCGTTGAACGTATAGTGCAACTCCGGGATCCGTTTCTGCTCGCCGCTGCCAATCTGGACGACACCATTTTTCGGATAAAAGTGATTGCTATTTGAAAAATAGACGTCCTGAGCATCCATCAAATTCCGCATGGTGCGCTGAAGGGCCGCAAGCTCTGCTTTCTGGCGGTATCGGATGAAGTTGGGGATGGAAATTCCCGCCAAAACACTGATGATCGCCATCGTTATCATCAGTTCGATCAACGTGAAGCCCGTCGCTCTACTTTGTCGTTTACTTCTGTTCATGGGACGGCCCCCCTTCATTGAAAACCAGATCGTCGAATGGGGTGTCCCCGAGTTCCTGGGATGCCAACTGATAATTGTAAGGCGACGACCGCGTGTAAGTAAAAGCGTTGAGATCTCCGGAATCGGTTATGTGGGTGGGCAAATAGCCTGTAAGGCCCTCATCCAGGCTTTCCGGGTATTGGCCGCCATGCTCTTCGGCGTAGATCCGAAGGGCGGAATCAACGAGAATGGTGTCGGTCAGAGGTTCCTCGGAGGCTGGGTAGAGCTGTGTGTCGATTGCCGATCCTTTCCAGTACAGATAAATATTGCCAGCCATGACTACAAGCGACAGGCAGAGCACCGCCAGTCGGGAGTAAAACTGGAATTGCTTCCGCCTCACCTCCTTGATCACCATGCCGGTTTGTCTGTGGTGCTTTATCTCCGCGACCTTTTCAGCGGCTTTTTGGGCAGCGCAGTCGATGCACGTGAAGCCACCGGCACCAGCCGGCATTGCACAAACGTCACATAGCGGCTTTTTGCAGTCGCAGCATTCGCCGACGGCTTTCTTTGCGGGATGGTCCACACAATTCATCATTGCTCTCCGGAAAAACCCCTTTCCCTGAGGGGGTATGTTATTGGGTGCGATCTTTTTGCTTTTATCGGCAGTCTCTTGAAATGGATTAATCGATTGAATCCTTTCTCAACGGCGCTATATGGAAGGGATCCCCGAGTCCACCGCCGAGGACCACAAAAGGAGCCAATGGGGTCGGCGCTTTGGGATCGGGCGATGCTGCGAATGAGGCGGTGACGTTCCCAAGCGGACTCCGCCCCCCTCAATGCGGCCCTCGGTCCCAGGTCTTCCGTGACGGGAGTTGCCGTTTTTAATTAAAGATTTCAGCTCATTTACCGAAATATTGGGTTCAGGACTGCAATACTCATTTATCGGTACCGGTTTCCTGGAAAATCGACCAAGGCACATATGTCAAACCCATTGAAAAAAACCCAATCAGATGGCGCGGCGGAGACCGGCGGTGAAGAAGGCGCCTACGGCAGCATTTCCGCCATGCTCGTCCATGAAGGCTATTTAAATGAAAAGCAGGTAGCCTACGCTCAACGGGTTCAACAGAAGCTTGAGGAGCCCAAGCTTCTGTTGGAGGTGATGAAAGAGCTGGGCTACATCTCGAGCGATCAGATAAAAAAGGCCATTCGGGAGAACCGTGTGGCGATTCAACTTGGCAGCTTGCTGGTGGAATTGGGACTGATTTCCAAGCAGGCTCTCGATAACGCTATCACTATCCAGGACAGCGAGTCCCCCAAAAAAAGACTTGGTGAGGTGCTGGTCGCCCATAACTTCCTTACCGAAAAGGAACTCCTCGAGGCACTTTCCCTTCAGTTGGGCTTTTCCTTCGTCGATCTTGAAATGGCGCCCGTGGATCATTCGCTTTTTTCCCGGGTGCCGGACCGCTGGTTCGACCTCTACCATCTTTTCCCGGTTCGTCGGGAACCAGATGGTATCGTCGTGGCCTTTTCGGATCCCATGGACAAACGGGGGCTTGACGCGGCGGCAGAGGCTTTGGGTGAGACGATCCTCCCCGCCATTGCCTCACCGGGCAGTATTAAAAGGGCGGTGGAGCGGGCGCGGATGGGGCTGGATGATGCCCGTCCCATCAGTCGTGTAAACGATTCGGTCGTTGGCATCGTTGATCGGGTCCTGATTGCCGCCATCGAAGACGGTGCCAGCGACATACATATCGAACCCTTGAAGGACCGGCTTCGCATTCGATTTCGGCAGGACGGTGTTCTGGTTCATTATCGGGATTTTCCCCGGGACCTTATCCCAACCCTTACCAGCCGCTTGAAGATCATGTGCGATGTCGATATCACGGAAAAACGTCGACACCAAGGAGGGCGTTTGTGTTTTCAGAGAGACGGGGTCAACTACGATCTCCGTGCCTCATTTTATGTCACCGTTCACGGTGAGAAAATCGTACTGAGGGTTTTAAACCGCCAAAACGAGCTGCCGGACCTGGAAGCGTTGGGTATGGCGCCCCGAACGCTGGATAGATTTATCGAAGAGGCCCTCGATCAGCCTTCCGGTGTCTTGATGGTGACCGGTCCCACCGGATCCGGCAAAACGACCACTGTCTACAGCAGCATAAAGCGTCTCAACAACCCCCACACCAGTATTTTGACCGCGGAAGAACCCGTGGAACACATGATCGACGGTGTGTCCCAGTGCTCGATCAACCCAAAGATCAATCTGACATTCGAAGAAACACTGCGTCATATTGTGCGTCAGGACCCCGATATCATCGTGATCGGAGAGATTCGTGACCCATTTTCGGCCGGAGTGGCGGTGCAGGCAGCATTGACCGGCCATCAGGTGCTCACGACCTTTCACTCCGAGGACACCATCGGTGGACTGATTCGTTTGTTGAATCTGGGCGTCGAAGCCTTCCTCATAGCGTCGACGGTGGTCGGTGTGCTGGCTCAGCGACTGTTGAGACGGGTGTGTCCGGCATGTGCACAGCCTTATTCTCCCCGGCCGGTCGAACTTCAGCGTATCGGATATCGGGCCGAGGCGCTCAAGGGCGCCCGGTTGATGAAAGGGACGGGGTGCCCTGAGTGTCGCTATACCGGCTACAAGGGGCGGGTAGGAGTCTACGAGCTTTTGATTCCCAGCGAATTGATTCGCAACGCCATCCTGGAGCAGAGGACCACGTATGAGCTCCGAAAGATTGCAATGGAGTCCACCGGCCTGATTTCACTGTTGGAGGATGGGTTGGCAAAAGCGGCCACCGGCGTCACCACCTTTGAAGAGGTATTGCGTTGTCTGCCAAGGCTTCAGAGACCCCGGTCGATTACTGAAATATGGCGATCCATAGGAATGTAACGATGAAAGAACAGAAATCCGTCGTCGAATTGGTTCAGGAACGAATGGCAAAAGGAGATGTCTTCCTGCCGGTATTTGATCGGACGGCACTGAAGATTCAGAAGGAATTGGCCAAGGAAGACCCGGATATGCAGTTGGTCGAGCGAATGATCACCGTTGATCCGGCGATGGCCGGTCAGGTGTTGCGGCTGGCCAACTCTTCGTTTTTCAAGGGGCTGACCAAGGTCGCATCGGTGCGCAACGCCATCGTGAGGCTGGGTGTCAAAGAGGTGTCCAACATCGTCGCCATGGTCAGTCACCGGCGCTATTTTATTTCCGATGACCCCTTCATCAAGGGTATCATGGACCGCCTCTGGCGTCACTCAGTGGGTTGCGCGATTGGCTGCCATTGGATTGCGCAGAAAGTCCGCTTCGAGGCGCCTCTCCAAGAGGCCTTTTTTGCGGGCCTCCTCCATGACGTTGGAAAACTTTTTATTCTGATCGTGCTGCGAGAAATCAGGAAGGAGCACGGCAAGGCTTTTCTTCCTTCCGAAGGCGTTGTCGACGAAGTCTTCTCGAGCCTTCATTGTGAACTCGGCTTCAACCTGATGCAGCAGTGGAATCTACCGGACGCCTATGCCACTGTGGCGAGAGACCACCACCAGACGGATCTTGATCCTCAACAGATTCTTCTGGCGGTGGTTCGGGTGGCTGACAAGGCATGCAACAAGATCGGCATCGGCCTTGCCGAGGATCCGGGTCTCGTGCTGACCGGCACCCCCGAAGTTGATCTACTGGGCCTGTCGGACATCGAGATCGCACGGCTTGAAATCCACCTTGAGGATTCCCGAACCCTGGCCGGATGAAACGGCCTCCGCGCCCCTTTCCGCCCGTTTCGAATGGATGGCGGAAGGTGGATTCTTTCCCTTGACATCCATATCTCTCAACCACATGGTCTCAATTGGGCTTTTATTATCGGGAGATCCAATAGTGGCCCCGCCATCCCTTAGCCAATCCTCAGTCCCACGGCTTCTACCGGTTTTTTGTTTTCGAGGGCATCCTTGGTCTCTTTTTGCTCAATGGTCCCTTTTGGTTTGACGACCCCTTAAGGCTTCAACAGACGGCGTTTCTGATGCTGCCGGCCCTGTCCATTCTCTTCGTTTTATCCGGACTCCGACAACTCAAAAAATCGGGCGGTCGGCGCACCCACCATCGTCATCCGGAGAATTTCACTTTCGAAAACACCGGAAGCCTTGTCACCAACGGTATTTACCGATACATTCGACACCCAATGTACGGCTCCCTTTTTCTTCTGGCGCGGGGTGTTTTTCTGAAACGCATTTCCGCTGCAAGCATCGTGACAGTCGGGGCTACGACAGAGATGGTGGTTGTGGCATCAGCGGTGGAGGAAAAGGAGAATGTGGATGTATTCGGGGCGGACGACAAGCTTACATCCACAGGAGCAAACGGTTTTTTCCCTGCCTCTGGTGAGGGGATCTCGTCGGTTTATTTCTTGGTTGGGGTAAGGGTGGAACAGCCTTCGCTTCTGCTACGACGGATTGCCGGGTCTCCATACGAGAGATAGAATCACAAGGGGTGAAAAGGTTAGGGCCTCCAGTCCGAGGATGGTGATGATGTCCATCCCGAACGGTGGGGGGACATGGGGCAGGGTGTTCAGCCAGGGAACGGGCAGGGAAACCAGGGCATCGCTGACGGGCCAGAGGATGGCGACCCCCGGAATATCCCCGTACAGGGAGTCCAGGAGAAAATGGCTGAGCCAAGCGGAGGCGGCGAAAATCAGCAGCAGCCGTTTTTCCGGAGATCTGAACCCGTCTCGACGACTCATGATCCACGCCAGCGTTCCGCAAATCAGCAGATTGACGAACAGGCTGTGGCTGACCGCGAGATGGTGGTGACCCCAAAATGGCAGGGGCCAGTCCGGCATGCTGGCCAGGGCAACGCAGATGCCTATGACTGCGGATTGCTTCCACAGGGGGCTCCCGGAGGGAATGCCAGCGATTCCCATGGCAATCCCCACCAAGCTGTGACCGACTGTGGTCATTTGGTACCGTCCATGGGACGCGATCTCCTGGAGGCGGGCCGAAGCCCATGCAAGGGGTTGACCGTTCACGGGCGATGATGTCAAAAAAGAGCTTCCGGTTCAAGCCTGAATGCGATTGGGCGATAGTCCACCCCCAAAGGCGATGACGCCCCGGCGAAATGGTCCTGTGGCGATCTAAGAGACACCCGTGCCCATGAAATCGATAGTCTTCATTTTTTCCGTGAGTGCGGTATTTTTCGCGATGACTCTGCAGGTCAAGGCTGTCGATGCCCCTTCGGTGGCAAATGGCCTCACCGAGGACGGATGGGCCACCCTTTTTCGAGAGGGATCCCTAACCATATTCGCCCAGAGGTCATCGACCGCCCATCGAACCGCCTTCAAGGCCGATGGCGTTATCGATGCCCCCATCGACCGGGTATTGGCGGTTCTCGGAAATACCGCCATCGCGGAGGAATGGATTCCGCACCTGAAGCGCCAGGTGGTGCTCCAGGAATCGGGTGAATTCGAAGTGGTCACCATCAGCGAGTACCAGGTCCCGTTTCCCTTCGACAATCGCGAGATCCTGCTGGTCAGCCGCCTGGATATCGACCGGGAGGCAGGTGCCCTTGTCGCCGATGCCCGATCACTCGACATCGATGGAGAGCCGGCGCGCCGGGGAGTGATCCGGGCCCACATGCATCAAAGCCTTACGCGGTTGGCGCCGACGGCAAACGGGAAAACGTGGATCAGCTTTATGCTTTTGGTAGACCCAAGGGGGGGGATTCCCGGCTTTCTGGCGGATCTGGGATTGAGAGCCGTGCCCCACCAGTTTGTCCGGGCATTGGAAACCAGGGCCCTGACGGTTGATTTCCCGCTTCGGCCCTCCCATCGCCGACTGATCGATGAACTGGCCGCCGGCGCCCGCTCACCGTCACTGGTCGGCGTGCATTCCAGGTAAGACGCCTCGGTCATGGAGTGGATGTCGGCATCCGTGGACAACGGGTTGCCGGCATGGTTTTCTCTCAATAGGGTTGCGAAGCGCATCCAGGTGACTATTATGAAGCTCTTGTCGGGATATCGGTAATCGAAACCGGTAAGGGTGAGGCGGACGGTCTCCGTTTGCCGCCTTTGACCCATTCGGAAACAAGATGTCGGCCGCTCGCTGCTCCGGTCATAGAAAAACGGTTGCCTCAACCTTGCCCTGGGGGGGGAGGGTTCATCAGGCTGGAATTCAATGAAGGAATGTGAGTTATATCATCTCCACGGCCGGTATTATCTGATCTGCTGGGACCATGAACTGGGCTTCAATGTGACGTATAAAAAGAAAGGCGATCTGCTGATCAACGTCGAAGACGAGACGGATGCCATCCGCTTCAGCGACGTAATGACGTGTAAAAGGCAGCAGGACCCGGCAGTGGGTGCCGAGTGCTGGTATGACGATACTATCGAGCAGGAAAACGGAAATAGGTGAAAGGGTTGAATCCCCGTTTCAATACGGTTGGATCAACGCCAACGGGGCAAGGTCCAATAACCTTGCCCCGTCTGTTAAGGCATTAGGGAAGGGGCCCAGCAGGCGTTTTAGTGAACCCTGTTTTCCCCATTGCACTCAGTGTCCCACAGGCGTGTCTTTCTTTATCGATAGAACCAAAACTAAAGATCTCGATTTAATGAACATTGCGTTTGGCTACCGAACGCTATTTGTTACCCCTTTCTATCCCGCCGGCGGCGAAAAACAGCCAGACCCGCCAGCCCGGATCCCATCAGCACTGCGGCGCCCGGGATGGGGACATGGGCGGCAGGAGCCATGTTTCCTTCAGCAACCGCCATTGCATAGGCGCTTCCATTCGAGCCCACCTGAATCGACCACCCATAATTGAAGTCAAAACCATAGGTAATGGCGAAGGCACTGCCGGTTTCAGTTCCGGTCCAGTAATATTTATCCAGCATCATATTGCTCAGAGGGCCCTCACTTAACGGGGGGTCTAACAATTTGCCCCCCAAGCTGTCATAAAAAAGGCTCCCCATTTCGCTTTGCCTGTCTTCTGAAAATAGCGGTGGAGACGTTCCAGTGCCACTATCAGCAGTGGGCAGACGCCAACTGCTGTTTCCGTTGATGGTGAGGCCTTCGGCCCAGGCATTGGCCCCTGTCCAGGTCATGGGTCCAGTGTTTGGGACATCGTAATACCAGGTGAGATCCTTGGAATTGTCATAGTAGAGGAAACTGCCGTCCCCCATCGGCGCCCCGTCGGATACACCCGGCGCCAGGCCGATGATTACGGCCACGACCCATACCATTGTTGTCATCCCTTTCATGTTTTCCCTCCCACTGCAGTTGGAAATGAGATGTCGCGCTCGAAGTCGAAGTGCAATCGCCAAATGCGAGATTGGTCAATATGATATCAGGGTATGGTATTGATTCAGATGCTCCCATGGGATCAATTAGCAAACAGATGCCCAACGGCGCTGATGCGTTCACTCTTGGATAAGGGGTGTATGCAAATCTTAAACCTTAATATGAAAATGTTCTTAATTATCTGAAAAAAATAGCAATTATTCATTTGATCTGAACGGGACTAAGTCTGATTTTGACAGAATTTGTCATATTCTTATGACAGAATTTGTCAGTTTCATCCGCGAGAACATGGATAGTGGGAAGGATGTCGATAAATAGAGGGTGATCTAAGCCGTGGTGCGGACGTTGTCCAGCAGGGCGGTGACCGTGGATATGGACGTCATGTTGGCCTCATTGGACAGCCTGACACCGTTCATGTGCAGCCAATGCCATGCCCGCCCGATTTGAAATTCGAGTTCTGCCCTGGTCTGACCGTTTTCGACGATTCGCCGGATGGTCTGTTTACCGACACAGCCATCCTTTCCCATGTGAAGTGCCGCCCGCACAGCAGTCTTGCCGTTGTCCAACACATCATAGGCGATCGAAATAAATACGTGGTCGTTACCGATGCGACATTCGTATTTGCCGTTCATATTTATCCCCCCGGGGTTGGTGGCGGATATCATCGGCAAAACCACAAAAGGCATGAATCCTAAATCCATCGAGCCGCCGGGACCGGGGGCGGTTGCCAGCGGCCATTCCATCCCCTCTCGTGAGGGCTGAAGCCCTTTTCATTCCATTGTCGACTTTTAGAGATTGGCGCCCGTCATACAAGCCAAACCTGATAAACCGACATTCCAACAATCCTAATGAAAAGGGGAAGAGTCATGAAAAGAACACATGCAATGACCGGCTTTATACTGGTGGGATTTCTGGCCGCGCTGTCGAGTCCGTCCTGGGCTGCAAGGGAGGGTAGAGGGGATCGGGATCGGACTGGTGACGTTCAGCGGCAACGGGTGGAGCGTCCCGGCCACCGCCCAACCCATAACAGCGGTCAATCCCACAAACCGCGGTTCCAACGTCAGGGGCCGACCCACAAGGGGTGGGGAAGATACCGCCACCGACCATCGACCAGGCATCACCGGCCGAAACAATTCCATCGGAATCCCTGGCGCCCGGGATTCCGCCATGGCCATCGAGGTTCTTACCAAAAGCGCTTCCATGGCCCGGCATACCGCGGCGGTCATCATGGTCGATTTGTCAATCGGCACCACCTCCGGAACCGATACAGCAAGGCCTATCGACCACCCGCCGCCAAAAATATGTTTCTAAACAGACGCCACTGGTAGACGAATCCGTTCTGATCATCGAGGGTGCATCCCAGGAAAAGGGAACGATTCCTCAAGCCTCCGCAACAGGCGGAGTAAACGTCCCCGGTGGTTGATTCCCTCCGGACCTTTCAGTCGGTGGGGTCTGGGCAAGAAAGGCAGACCAATTGGGTCTGCCTTTCTTCATTGTTCACCGCCATCCAACGAACCACGTGCTGCAGGGGCGGTAGAGGGGAGAGGCGATCAGCCGCCGGCCAGGGTTTTGCTGAGTTGGAGAATATTGGCCGCCTTGCCAACAACGACCAGAGTGTCTTCGCTTTCAAGTCGGGTGTCGGCACCGGGATTGAAGACCATGGTACCGTCCGCTTTTTTGATAGTGATAATGATGACGTCGAAGGATTTCCGGATGCCGGTATCGACAAGTGACCGATTTGCCAGTTGGGATTTCCCAAAAACAGGGATTTCTTCTACCTGAATGTCGGCACTGTCATCGGCGAAGGCCATTTCAAGAAATTGGATGACCGTCGGTCTCAGGATGGCGTGGGCCATGCGCCGAGCCCCTAAGTCATAGGGCGATACGATTTTGTTGGCTCCCGCGGCCAAGAGGGTTTTCTTGGCTGAATTCTGTATGGCCCGGGAAACGATGAAAATGTCCGGGTTGATTTGGCGTGCCAGCAACACCATAAATACATTGTCGGCATCGGAACCGACGACGGTGAGAAGTCCACGGGCTCTCTCGATACCGGCTTTGAACAGGATGTCTTCATCCGTGGCCTTTCCCACCAGATACAGGATTCCGTCACTGTTCATGGTTGGAATTCGGTTTTCGTCCTGCTCGATCACCACCACGTTGAGGTAGCGCTGAATCAGGAAGCGGGTCAGCGCGCGTCCCATTCGGCCATATCCGCAGACGATGTAATGGTTGTCCAATTTATTGATCTGTTTATCCAATTTATGTCTCCCCAGTACGGACCGAATGCGACCCTCGACCAGAAATTGGATGATGCCGCTTACCACGTACAAAAAATAGCCCACCCCCAACAGGATGAGAATGATCGTGAATATCCGCCCCTTGGGACTGACGATCTGAACCTCGCCGTAACCCACCGTGGCCAGGGTAATCACCGTCATGTAGAGGGCATCCAGAAATGCCCATCCCTCGATGGCCATGTAACCGATGGAGCCCAGGGCCAGCAGGGCGATAGACAGGGCAACGGAGATGACGGCTTGCTGGAGTTTGTCCAACGGTCGGCCTCGTTTGGGGTCGGGTCAAATATCCGATGCCAGATTAAACACCTCAGGAGGCGATAGATCAAGTCGATCACTGGTTTTTTTGGCCTGTGGCGGAGCAGGTGACGATATTCGGTCTTGGAAACGGGGGCCTGCAGGCGTGCTGAACTTGGGAAATAATGAGACGAGGGCAGGATGACTCCTGCCCCCGTCATGGGTAGAATGAGGTTTGGAGGCGACAGTTCCAAACCAGTGGTATCGACGAATGGAACGTCGATCACGTATTATATTAATGCCGTTTTCGGGTCTCCGCAACCGATCGACGACCCCGGAAGGTGATTTTTCACAGGGTCGTGGCAGTTCATGGTTTGTTCTATCCCGTTGATTAAGAGTGGCGCCATCGGGTATGATAGCCATGATGGATATACTACCCTTCATTGCTGTCGTCTCGATCGTTTTGAGCCTTGGGTGCGACTTCTGGTTCAACCGGATCGTCATGGCAACCGCTCCCGGTGGCGACGACCCCGAAACGGGCAAGGAAGACGCGGTCACGGACCTGGCCGTCATCTACCGCGCCAACAGGCCGCCGATGCTGGAAAAGATTCCGTTTCTGGACGTGATGGTGGAAAACGGCGGTCGAACGTTCTTCTATGTCTTCGCCATTGCCGCTATTTCTATGGTGTTTCGCGAGACCCGTTCATTCGGATGGGTGCTTGCCGCCATCCCCGGTTTGATCCTCATGTCTTTCTTATGTAACCAGGCGGCCGTATTCGCTGCCAGCCGCTTTCCCCTTGAAAAAGGGCGACACCGCCCATGACGTCCACGGACCACCCCTGAGGCATTCGACCCGGCCCACACATACCATTCTATCCGAATTCACACCCTTTGTTAACCTGGTCCCAATCCCACCCCGACAGAATGCAGGGAGAAAATGAACCTTAACCTCAACCAGCGTTCAACATGCAGGGGAATCTTGTTCTGCATCCATCTTCTGCGGAATTGCCAGCGGTCGAGATCGAAACTCTCAGCAAGACCCTTGACTCCCAAAAGGCCCTGAATGGGGTCAGTATAGCGATTGGCAAGGGAGAGATGGTTGCAATTCGGTCCCCTTCGGTCTGTTGTCGGCGTCCAATATTGTCCCCGCTATCATCTATCAGCCGGTGCGCCGCCTTATGGATGCAGCGCGGGCCATCAATGAGATGATCTTTGCCATGCTGTTCATCGCCGCGGCAGGACTGGGGCCCATGGCCGGTACTCTCGCCTTGTTCGTCCACACCACCGGAACCCTTTCCAAACTTTTCTCTGAGGCGGTTGAAGCCATCGATCCCCGTCCAGTGGAGGGGATCAGGGCAACAGGAGCCACGGTGTTCGAAGACATCGTCTACGGCGTCATTCCGCGTCCTGCCCCTTTGGATTTCCTATTCCCTATACCGATTCGAGGTCAATGTCCGCTCTGCAAGCGTTGTGGGGATGGTGGGCGCCGGCGGTATCGGCATGCTTCTCTGGGATGCGATCAGGGGATTCCAATATGGTTCAACGGCTGCCATGCTCATCGTCATCGTGGGCACTGTCAGCCTGGTGGACCTGGGCAGTTCCTTTTTGAGAAAGCGATGCATTTAGGTGCCTATCGTCCGGGCGACAGGGCCATCTCAGGGCGGTTGACGGCCCCGCCATGTCTCGGGTATAGCACCTGCCATGCCAATGATTGAATACCTGTGCCGGGGGTGCGGCCTTTCTTTCGAGCGGGTGGTCTTGAGGGGAGAGCCCATACCAGCTGTCGCCTGCCCGGAATGCGACGATCCCCGGACCTGCCCGGAGACGAGGCCGAGGGACTTTTTCGATGGGATTGTCCCATTCAGCGCCCTTGCCCGGGACACCAACTGATCCCGGTGACGAGGGCGGCAGTTGCCGCCCCGGGATCCCGACATCCGCCGAATGGATTCCCACGATGGCCTCAGCTAAAAAGAAAAAATACTATGCCGTTGCCCGAGGCCGGCGAACGGGCGTTTTTACGGATTGGGCGACAACCGCCGAACTGGTTCGAGGGTACCCAGGGGCTCGATACAAAGGCTTTGGCACCCGGGTCGAGGCCGAGGCTTTCGTCCGGGGTGACGAGGCCCCGGTTGAGACCGGCCGCGCCAGGCAGGCGGCAGCATCCGGGGCGGAGGACGTCACCGGTCGTCTCATCGTCTATACCGACGGCGGGGCCCGGGGCAATCCAGGCCCAGGCGGCTACGGTGCCGTCATCGTCCGGCCTGGGGGCAACGAGGAGCGATCCGGCGGGTTCCGCTATACCACCAACAACCGAATGGAACTCATGGCCTGCATTTCGGCCCTGGAGCACCTGTCGTCCCCAGAGCGCGTGGCGCTTCATTCGGACTCCGCCTACGTCGTCAATGCCATGACCAAAGGGTGGGCCAGAAACTGGAGAGCCCGCCACTGGAAAAAGGCGGACGGCAAGCCGGCGTTGAACCCTGACCTCTGGCGCCGGCTCTTGGCATTGTGCGACATCCACGATGTCGTGTTTATTAAGGTGAAAGGCCATTCCGGCATCGATTTGAACGAGCGCTGCGATCGGCTGGCCAACATAGCCATGGACCGAAACAATCTCCCTGCCGACAAGGGTTTCGAATCCCAGTCGGAGTCATCGACATCCCCGTGACCGGCCGCGGGCGGGAGCGACGGTAAGTGCACCTCCCTTCCCCCTCCGACCGAACGGAGGCCGGAAGGGGATGCGGGATGGAAGAGGACGATTCAGATGCCGGCAACGCGGGGATGTCAGGGGTTACCCCCTGGACCCCAGGCGAAGTCCGCCGTGGATAAAAAACGTGTCTCCCGCCAAGGCTTCGTTCCGGTAGAGTTCGCCGACCAGGGAGGCCACTTCTTCTGGCTCCACCAGCCGACCGATAGGGATCTCATTTAGGATTTTGTCCAAGGCCTTCTGGTTCATGTTCTTAACCATAGGGGTGCCCACATAGCCCGGAGCGATGGCCACGGCGCGAATTCTGCCGGACAGGTTGCGCCGGAAGAATTCCGCCGTGATGACTTTCGGCATCACGGACATGGCAGCCTTGGTGGAGGAGTAGTTGAGCTGACCGGCGGTGCCCAACGATCCCGTGGAAGATACCAGGCAGATCAATCCTCTGCAGTCGTGGTCGATCATGCGCTGGGCACACTCCCTGACGGTGAGGAAGACGCCGGTTAGGTTGATATCGATCACTTTCTGAAACTGTTCGAGAGACATTTTTTTGCTGACTTTTCCGGTGTCTCGATCGGTTGCCACCATCAAGCCGTCCATGATAATACCGGCGAATGGGGCGACGAGATTGATTTGCCCAAATTTCTCGATGGCCGTATCGGCCAGGCGGGCGCAGTCTTCTTCGTTGGTGACGTCTCCCGCCACCGTGACCAGGTCGGCATCGAGTTCGGAAGCGGCCTTCTTCAGGGCGTCTTCGGCCACGTCGGCCAGCACCAGCTTTCCCCCTTGCCGAGCCCAATACCTGGCCACCTCCAGACCGATTCCACTGGCTCCGCCAGTAATAACCGCTACGGCATTTTCGATATTCAGCATGTCGCGTCCTCCTTCATGATAAGATTGTGGATTGAGGTCTCTGGTTGTTGTGAACGACAACTATTACTAACATAGTGGCTAACTCGGCCCTTTCCAGTGTCCGTCGACGGGGAAGATACGTGTTGACAACCGCGATCTTCTCCTGTTGGGACTTGATGTGATCGGCCCAAGGGTATTATTGTAGCGACGGGCATCGACGGTTTCGGGAATTCTGGGGCGATGGGTATCGGCACAGTCTACACCGCCGATATGAGCCGGGCGTTACCGGGCGGGGTGCCGAGAGGGGTTTTTCTATGGGCTGAGTGGTCCTCCGGCAGTCGGATGCAGAGGGACGACGGCAGCCAACCTTGATAGGGTTACCAGGAGGTCATCTCATGAATCAGCAAGACGTTCATCAGCACCCAATGCTGTCCCAGCTTCCACCGGACCGTTCCAAAAAGGGTAAGGTTGTTTCCACCGAGGATGCGGTTCAACTCATACGAAGCGGCGACACTATCGCCACCGGCGGTTTCGTCGGCACCGGATTTCCGGAGGAAGTGGCCATTGCCATCGAGAACTACTTCAAAACGCACAACCGTCCCCGGGATCTGACCCTTGTTTATGCGGCCGGTCAGGGGGATGGAAAAGAGAGGGGACTCAACCACTTTGGCCATGAGGGGTTGGTCAAACGGGTGGTTGGTGGGCATTGGGGGCTGGTTCCCAAACTTCAGCGGATGGCTGTCGAGGGTCGGATCGAGGCCTACAACCTTCCCCAGGGGGTGATATCCCATCTGTTTCGGGATATCGCGGCCGGAAAACCTCGGACCATCACCTCGGTCGGACTCGGGACCTTCGTGGACCCACGTAACGGAGGTGGGAAAATCAATCCCATCACCACCGAGGATCTGGTGGAACTGATTCACTTCGATGGCGAAGAGTATCTGGCCTACCGGACCTTTCCTATCAATGTGGCGATATTGAGGGGAACCACGGCGGATACCGACGGTAACATCACCATGGAAAGGGAGGCGCTGGTCTTGGAGGCGCTTGCCATCGCTACCGCCGCCCGCAACAGTGGCGGCATGGTGATCGTTCAGGTGGAGCGGATCGCCGAAAGCGGTACCCTGAACGCCCGTCAGGTCAAGATTCCGGGAATCATGGTCGACTGCGTCATCACCTCAAAACCCGAGAACCACTGGCAGACTTTCGGGACCCAATACAATCCCTCCTTCAGTTGCGAGGTGCGCATACCGACCCAGAGCCTCGAGCCCATGGCCCTGGACAGCCGGAAGATCATTGCCAGGCGAGCCGCCTTCGAACTCCAGCCCAACAGCGTGGTCAACCTGGGCATCGGAATGCCCGAGGGGATTTCAGTGATCGCCAACGAAGAGAAAATCCTTGATCTCATGACCCTTACCGCCGAACCGGGGGTGATCGGGGGGTTGCCGGCCGGAGGACTCAATTTCGGCGCGGCCATCAATACGGAGGCATTGATCGACCAGCCCGCCCAGTTCGATTTTTACGACGGCGGCGGATTGGATCTGGCGTTTTTAGGGCTTGCCCAGGCGGACCGGGCCGGAAATCTCAATGTTAGTAAATTCGGTCCGAAGCTGGCGGGTGCCGGCGGATTCATCAATATCAGCCAGAATGCGAAGAAGGTGGTTTTTGTGGGCACCTTCACGGCCGTCGGACTTGAAACGGCTGTCGACGACGGACGCCTGGTCATCGCTTCCGAGGGAAAAGCCAAAAAATTTGTCGATGCGGTGGAGCACATTACCTTCAGTGGAGAATACGCGGTCAGAAAACGCCAGCCCGTTGTCTACATTACCGAGCGCTGCGTCATGTCGCTGACCGATAAGGGGATGGAACTGGTGGAAATTGCGCCCGGCGTGGACCTGCAAAAGGACGTTTTGGATCGGATGGATTTTACGCCCATCGTCCGGGATCCGCTGCCCCTGATGGACTCGCGCATATTCAGGCCGGAACCCATGGGCCTGAAGGAAGACATCAGCGCCATCGGTCTCGAGGACCGGCTGACCTATTCGGCTCCAGACAATCTGTTCTTTGTGAACTTCGAGGGGTATAAGATCAGGAGCCACCAGGAGATCGACGATGTGGAACAGATGGTGGGGAGCATTCTATCTCCGCTGGAAAAGAAGGTCTACACGATCGTCAACTACGACAATTTTTCAATCACCAGCGAGTTGTTGGCCCCATACACGGAGATGGTTAAACGGCTCTGCGATCGATATTATTCAGGCGTCACCCGGTACACGACCAGTGCATTTTTACGCATGAAGCTCGGCGATGAGCTGGAAAAACGCGAAGTCGCCTCCCATATCTACGAGAGTTCCGAAGAGGCCCACAGCGCTCTCACCCGTTTGACTCAAAGCGAAACGGACGGGGGGCGGGACAGCTGAATCGCTTTGTTATGGAATTGCCCATCGAGCGTGGGGGCCGGCTCCCAGCGATCCGACACTCTACTCGAGGGAGGAATCCGTGGACCTTCAGTGGTCGCCACCCCCGGCGGTTCGACCCAACGGCTGCCCTGTGACCGGATGATCCTCCCCTCGTTTCTGTCGACCCGCCTCATTGCCGGCAACCATACCAGAGCAGGAGGTATCCGCCATGGAACTGAAAGGAAAGGTGATCGCCATCACCGGCGCCAGCGCCGGTATCGGGGAGGCGACGGCGATGCGCCTGGGGCGATCCGGTATGAAATGCGTTTTATCGGCCCGCTCTGAATCCAAACTTGATGCCATCGCTTCACAGGTTCCGGCGGCGGTCACATGCCCTGGCGATATGACCGATCCCGCCATGCCCGACCGGATCATCGATACCGCTTTTTCCGCCTACGGCCGGTTGGATGTGTTTTTCAACAACGCCGGTGTGATGCACATCGGGACGGTGGACGAGGTGGACATCGATGCGGTCTGCCGAATGATCCGTCTCAATGTCGAAGCACTGGTCAGGGCCAGCTATACGGTACTAAGGGTCTTCAAAACGCAGGGGAGCGGCTTCCTGGTCAACACATCCAGCTTCGCCGGGCTCAAGACCTTCAAGAACATCGGCGCCTATAACGCCACCAAATTCGCCGTCGAGGCATTCTCGGACGCCCTTCGCATGGAACTTGCCGGCACCGGTGTCAGGGTGGCTTGTGTTGAGCCCGGACGCACCCAGACCCATCTCTTCGATCACTGGAAGCCCGAGCAGCGGTTTTCTCCGGAGGAAGGGATGATCCCTGCTGATGCGGTCGCTTGTTGCATCCAATTCATATTGGAGCAGCCTCAAGATGTAGTCATTCCCCGATTGCTGGTCATGCCCTCCAGACAGCCGACCTGAGACGGCGGGTCCGGGATGGGGTCCTCCACCTGTGGAAAGGATCTGAAGACGATGGATGTGTTCGACGCTATTCAACACCGCCGAAGTATTCGAAAGTTTTCCGACCTTGAGGTGTCAGAGGATGCCCTTGACCGCATTCTCGATGCCGCCATGATGGCCCCCAGCGCCGGCAATGCTCAGCCTTGGCAGTTCGTGGTAATCCGGGACCGAAATACCCTCGAGGCCGCCGGTGCCATCAATCCCTATGCGGCCATGGCCAAGAGGGCACCAGTAAGCATCCTGGTCTGTGGTGATCTTTCCCTCGAGAAATTTCAAGGGTTTTGGGTTCAGGACTGTTCGGCTGCCATCCAGAACATGCTCTTGACCGCTCACGCTATGGGACTGGGTTCGGTATGGACGGGGATCTATCCCCTGGAAGACCGGGTGCGGGGGTTTCAATCCCTCGTCGGGCTGCCCGAGCATGTGGTTCCTTTAGGCCTTCTTGTCATCGGTCATCCGGCCGAAAATCCGACATCGGAGCGTCGATACAGGGCCGATCGGGTTCACAGGGAGCGGTGGCGGAAGGACTAGTATAGGGGCCGCTTCCTCGCCTTGAGGCTCAGAGTGCGGCTCGCCGTCTCTATCCGGATCGACGCTTCTTCATTTCCACTACATGGCGACATGGTATGACTGACCCATTGTCCCACTCGCATTTGGCGGGGACGATAACCGCGCCCCATCGGTGGGTGCCCTTTACGATGGGTCGTGAATGCCCATATTTACTGATGGATTCAGTTTGTGTTGAGCCATTGACGGCATAGAGGAATCCGGTCATCCTAAAAGCTCCAGAAGGTTCGTATCGGAGGCCAATGGGCCGCCCGGACCCAGACGGGAAGATACTTCAACACCGCAAATAAGAAAGGTCAGCCGATGAGGTACAAACTGCTCGGCCGCAGCGGCCTGAGGGTTTCCGAAGTCTGCCTGGGAGCGATGACCTTCGGCGACGATTGGGGCTGGGGGTCGACAAAAGCTGACAGCCGCCGGATTTACGACCGATATGTAGATGCCGGTGGCAATTTTATCGATACGGCCGATCTGTACACCAACGGTGTCAGCGAAGCCTTTCTTGGCGAGTTCATGGCCGGGCATCGGGATGAGATGGTCCTGGCCACCAAATATACCAACGCCCCGCCGGGAAAGGATCCCAATGCCGGTGGCAACCACCGGAAAAACATGATGCAATCCGTCGAGGCCAGCCTGCGTCGTCTGAAAACGGACTACATCGATCTCTACTGGCTCCATATCTGGGATTTTACGACCCCCGTCGATGAGGTGATGCGGGCCTTCGACGATCTGGTGAGCCAGGGTAAAGTCGTCTACATCGGCATATCCGATGCCCCCGCCTGGGTGATATCGAGAGCCAACATGCTGGCGGAGCTGAGGGGGTGGTCTTCCTTCGTCGGGTTGCAGATCGAATACAGCCTGATCGAACGGACGCCCGAGCGGGAGTTGGTGCCAATGGCAAGGGCCCTGGATCTCGCCATCACCGCATGGTCACCCCTGGCGGGCGGTATCCTGACCGGGAAATATGCTGATAAAAAAGAGACTGACAGCGACCGACGGTTCGACCACCCCTCGATGAAGGCGATTGCCGTCATCGACCAGCGCAAGCGGGCTATTGTCGATGCCGTCATGACGGTCGCCCGCGATTTGGGCTGCACGACGGCACAAGTGGCCCTGTCATGGCTGCGCAGACAGCCCGGCGTCATCATTCCGATTATCGGCGCCCGCCGTCTGTCACAACTCGAGGACAACTTGACCTCGGTGGACGTCGACATCGATGACCATCACATGGCCCAACTCAACACAGCCAGCCGAATCGATCTGGGTTTTCCCCATGATTTTTTCAATAAACCCCGGGTTCGGCAGTTTGCCTTCGGGGGAATGGCCGATCGCATTGACAACCATCGACTGGGCTGAGAACGGACCCACCGGATGTGGGCATCCGTCCGTCCTGGTTATTTCGAATCGACCTTCAACGGAAGGAATCCCGATTATGGATCAATGGGAGAAATCGCTTGCCTGCGCCACCGAATGCTCAAACTGCGGTGCGCAACTCGAAGACCGTCAGCAGCGGGTGTTGTCCGTCTACACCCACGACCCTGTGTGCATGCCCTGCAAGAAGAAAGAGGAAGTCCGGACGGATTATGAGGACACCTCCAAACAGATGATCGCCAGATGCCTGTCGGAAACCGGCAGGCCCTACGGCAGCGTGGGGGGCTTCTGCTTTCACCACTTCTGCCCCTACAAATGCCCGGTGGATGACAAGCCGCCCCGATAGAGCAGACCCCATGGAAACCGGAGGTGACGGACCACGGCCGAATCCCAGTTGATGGCAAGCCTCCCCCCCACGGGTTCTTCCCATCACCAGAAAATCGGTGAGTTGACGGAATCCCTTGGGTCCGGTATCTGTGGTTAGATGGGCTGGTCCCCATGGCGGGAGCCCTTGAATTCAGTGAACCAACGGAACAGGTGGCCATGACCCTTTTTCCGTCCACCATCCTGTAGTGACCACCGGATGACTGGGTCTACTGATGTGGAGGGGCCATGAAACTGTCAACGCGAAGTCGGTACGGCACTCGGATTCTTGTCGAGCTTGCCCGTCACAAAGGGGGGGAACCGGTTCAGGTCAGTGAAATCTCTCGCCAGCAGAATATCCCGGCCAAATATCTTGAACAACTGATTCGCACCCTCAAAGGGGCCGAGTTGATCACCAGCGTAAGAGGCGCACGGGGAGGGCACATTCTTGCCAAAGCGCCCGATCAGATCTCACTGGGCTCTCTGGTCCGTTTGTTCGAGGGGCAATACGAACTGGTTGAATGCATCAGCGAGCCGTCCGTATGCGACATGGCCACTGACTGCCGTGTTCGTCTGGCATGGAAAGACGCCACCGATGCTCTCTACGAAAAGTTGGACACGATCACCATCGCAGACCTGCTCTGCGATCCTGCAACCTTTGTGAAGAGCGGTGACGGCAGCCGGATTGCCAAGAAGCGGAAAACCGGATGCGTTTGAAACAACAGCCGCCCCGTGGTCGAAACGGCTGTTGTCTTCGAAGGGCCTTGGGCGATCTACCGATTGAGCAGCGCCTTTATCTTTTCCAGTGTGGCGGGGTCGCTCTGCCTGACCATGTCCGCAAGGGCTTCGCACTCCGGATTGCCCTCGCAGCCATCCCCATCCTCAAGATCCACTTCGAGAATGTCGGCGATCGCCTTTACCAGTTTGTCTGGGGTCACCGGCTTTTCCATCGTGTAGCGGGGACGAAGTCCTGAAGTAAAGGCATTGAACCCCTTGATGTCCTCACTGCCCAACTCGTCATGGGCATGGGCGGTGATCACGATCACGGGAAGGGACGCCCACCGTTCATTTTCACGCAGGGTACGAATCACCTTGATGCCGGATTTCCTCGGCATCACCATATCCAGGGTCATCAAATCCGGAGGATTCACTTCAATTTTCTCAAGCGCATCGACACCATCTTTGGCCGTTTCCACCATAAAACCCGCATCTTCGATGCATGCAGCCAGGAAATTGCGGACATCCGGCTCATCGTCGACCACCAGAATTCGTTTTTCCGAGGCATGTGGCATGGGTCTTCTCCTTTGCTGTTCTTCAGGCAATTCATTGGGTTTCCGTTTCAGCGGTTTGAACTGCCTGACCGTTGGTCTTCAGTTTGGCCATGGCCTTGGTGAGCTCAAGCATGACCCCGAGACCTTCCTTGACCTCGCCGTCGAAGCCGGCGGCGGCCATCCTGAAGAAGCCGGCCTTTTGAGCATTTTGAAGGTCTATATTGGCGGGCAGATCGGCCATTTTCTCGAGGAAAGTCAATGCCTTGGGATCTGAGAATTTTTTGAGAACTCTCAGCAGTGCAACGGCCCCGTCCCCGATTTTATCCACGTCCTCCGGGGTATAGGCATCGGCCACCTTGGCTCGCACATCCATCATCGCTTTGAGTATGCGAAACACCCCCCGCCGCTCGAGTTGATCCAGATGTTCGATAGCCAGGGGCACGGCCGATTTCAAGAGCGGTTCCACATCCGTTGCAAATTCGATGATATTGTCCATCATCCTGATGATCCAAACGAAATTGCGGATGCTTCTGGCGCTGTGTTTGAACAATTGCAGGAGATCCTCCAGGGTAAATCCGGCTTCGATTTCCTGGAGCTCCTGGATGAACAGATGCACGGCGGTGTTGCTCAGGGGAATCAGGTCCTCCTTCAATTCGAGGATGGCTTCCCGGGATTGGACGATGGGCGCCATCTGGGCTTCGATTTTTTCGATCTTTTGAAGGATCAATTCTTCGTTTGTCATGGAGGCCTCCTATTCGACTTCAACCGTCGGCCAGCTCTTGCCCGCCATGGTCATCTGGGGTTCCAGGGGCAGCTCCTGACCCGGCAGCAGCAGGTTCCAGTATACCCACTTGAACATCATCTTGCCCCAGTAGTTGGAGTAGCTTTCGCCCACTAGGTCGAAGGGCCCGAGGCCAGGGAAGGGGTATTTGCCAGGAAGCGGTTCGGTTTTATAATTGAAGTCAAAGAGGTAGGCCTTGTCGAAGCCGGAAACGATGAAGCAGGTGGAGTGGCCATCGAACGCCGGCCTGGGCTCCTGGCCGTCGATTTCAAGAAGGATGTTGTCGACCACGATCTCCGCCTCGTAGTGGGCGACCGAACCGGCTTTTGATGTGGGGACATTGGTGGCGTCGCCGACCACATAGATGCGGTCCCATTTTTCGGCCTTGAGGGTGTAGTTTTCGGTGAGCACATATCCCATGCCGTCCCCCAGCCCGGACTCATCGACAAACTCCGCACCCAGGTTCGGCATGGTCGATACCAGAAGGTCGTAAGCCACCTCGCCACCGTTGGCCGACTCGATAACGCCGCGCTCGGTGTCAACCGAGGCCAGATGAAAGTCCGTGGTGACTTGGATCCCCTTTTCCTCGGCAGCGACGCTCAGCACCTTCGATGCGATGGGCTTGGTGAATATGCCGGTGTTGGGAGTGACGAATTCGATTTCAACCTTGTCCCGGATTCCGTTTTCCTTGAAAAACCAGTCCGCCATGAAAATGAATTCGATGGGCACCACCGGGCACTTGTGGGGCATTTCCGCCAGGTTGAACACCATCCTGCCCCCTCTGAAGTATTTCATTTTCTTGTAAAGGGCGACCGCGCTCTCCATGGTGAAAAAGGTATGGACGTTCTGCTTCGGGTCCGGTGTCCACTCTTCAAGGCCCTCGACCTCGTTGGGGGCGATTCGGCATCC
Source organism: uncultured Desulfobacteraceae bacterium (assembly GCA_942491115.1). Taxonomy (GTDB): domain Bacteria; phylum Desulfobacterota; class Desulfobacteria; order Desulfobacterales; family UBA5852; genus CALNZV01. The sequence goes on along the minus strand of CALNZV010000007.1, from coordinate 280,595 downwards.
GGTGGCAATCACGAGCCAGTCGTAGCTGTAATCGCCTCTTTTGCAGGCCACTTTCCGAGCATCGGTATCCACCCCCACCACTTCGTCCAAAACAAAATTGACCCCCCTCGGAATGAAGTCGCGCTTGGGTTTCATGCAATCTTCGGCGGTGTAAATGCCGAAGGGAATGAACAACCATCCCGGCTGATAGTGGTGCATCTCATCGTTGTCGATGATGGTTATCTGCCACTCGGTGGCGCTGAGCTCCTTTCTCAGCTTGTTGGCGACGATGGTGCCGCCGGCGCCGGAACCTAAAATGAGAATTTTTTTCATGGTGTCCTCCTCGGTGAGATAATGGAATCTGCTCAGGCTACCGCGTCAGAAGAGCCACCGCTCCGGACTGCTATCGGCTTTTGGAGGCATGTGGGGCTGGGTTGAGTCCGACTCATGGACGCCACCGGGTTCCTTCAGATGACCGTTTTGCCTTCGCGTAAAGTTGGACTTGCAATATGATATAAATATAATCTATACTAAATTAGTCGAGATTAAAAGTGTTCCCGATAATTTTGTCAAGAAAAAAATACCCCAAAAAATGTGGTTTTTCTAAATGACCTCCAGACAAGGGTTTCCGGCGATTATCCAACCGAAGACGTTGGGGATAGTGACGGTCCGTCAGGGGGAGGTGAACAGGGGTAGCGATGAATCAGGCGCGGCTATTGGACGGCCTTGGGGAGGAGATGCGATGACGGCGACCATCATGATCATCGATGACGAACCGGATATTTTGATCTATCTGACGGCCGTCCTGGAAGACTGCGGTTATCAAACGTGCACAACCGATGGGGCCGAAAACGTCGTCGAAGCCGTGAAACGCTGCCGACCGGACCTGGTTCTTCTGGACATCATGATGCCGGAGCAGTCCGGCATATCGGTGTATCGCGAACTGCGGCAAACCGTCGGCATCGAAAACCTGCCGGTGGCCCTCATCAGCGGGATCGAAAAGGCGTCCGGCATCCTCAACGGTGCTTTCAGCGATCGGATCGGCGATTCATCGGTGGCACCGCCCGATGGGTTCATCGAAAAGCCGATTCACATGGCGCAGTTGATCGATGTCGTGGCCGCCCTTCTCGACAAGAAAGGAGAAACCCGTGAGTCTTCCCATTGAGGATTTGAACGACTGGATCAAGGATCATCTCTTTGACGCGGTTCCCATGGGGATAGCGGTCATCGACCAGGACTTCAATGTGGTCAAGGCCAACCGGGCCTTCGAGCACATGTTCGGCCGGTGGCAGGGCCAAAAGTGTTTCAGGGTCTACAAAAATCGGTCGACGATCTGCCCGCAGTGCAAGGGAGCCGAAGCGTTCAAAGACGGTGTCTCCCGAGTCAACGAGGAGGTGGGGTACAATAAAAACGGCCGGTTCACCCGATACATCAAACACACGATTCCGATTGTGGACAACAGTGGTCAAATTCCCTATCTGCTCGAACTCTGCACCGATGTGACCGAGACCGATCAGATCAGAAGAGAGTACCAATTGCTCTTCGATCAGGTTCCCTGCAACATTCTTCTCATCGACAGGGAGTTTCGAATCGTCAAAACCAACCAGCGGGTTCAAAAGATGCTGGGGGAACTCGAAGGCGGGTATTGTTTCAAGGGGCTGAAAGGATTCGACCATCGGTGCACCGAGTGCACGGCACGGCAGACCTTCGAGGACGGCAAGCTTCACACCGGCCACCATGTCTGGAAGACTCGGGATGGAAACACCGTTCATCTCCATGTGATCACCGTTCCCTTGAGGCTTCACGACGGCAGTTTCGACATGGTCATGGAAATGGCCGTCGATGTCACCGAAACCATCCGGCTCCAAAGCGGACTTGATTTTGCCCACTCCTTTCTGGAGACCCTTATCGCCACTTCCATGGACGGGATTCTTGCGGTCGACAACGAGGACAAGGTCTCCATTCTGAATCCGGCCGCCCGAAATCTCTTTCACCTCGATTCCGACCGCCCCCTGACCCGAGGGGACCTCAGCCGCATGCTGCCTGAGGGCGTCCTGGATCAGGCGAACAACTCATCGGAGCATGTGTATTTGCCGGACACCACCATCACCACCACCGGGGGGGAAAACCGTCCCGTTAGGCTGGTGGGAAACAAACTCAAGATGGATGGGAACTCACTGGGGATGGCCTTTTCCCTTCAGGACCTGAGCGAAATCAAGACCCTCCAGAACGAAAAGCTCGAGGCCGAGCGGCTGGCAGCGGTGGGACAAACCGTTGCCGGCCTCGCTCATGGGGTGAAGAATCTCATCACGGCCCTCGAGGGGGGGATGTACATGCTCAATACGGGCCTTAACAAAAGCAATCTGGGCCGGGTGCAAAAGGGGATCGAGATGTTGGACCGGAACATCGAACGGATTTCCCTTTTCGTCAATGCCTTTCTGGGGTTTTCGCGAGGCAGGGAAATTCGGGCGGCCGAGAGCCGGCCGGCGGATATTTCCAGGGAGGTCGTCAACATGTATGCCACCCGGGCAAAAAAGCATGGCATCATCCTCCGCCATGAGCGGGTCGGTGAGATGGAATCGGCAGCCATCGACTACGAAAGCATGCATGAGTGCCTGACCAATCTGGTGGGCAATGCCATCGACGCCTGCATCATGAGCGATAAAAATGACGGTCTCCGAGTCACGGTCAGGGCGTTCGAAGACGACGGGACTATCGTCTACGAGGTTTCCGACAACGGCTGCGGCATGGACTACGAGATCAAGAATAAAGTCTTCACCAATTTCTTCACCACCAAAGGGCTTGGGGGCACGGGGCTGGGTCTGCTCATGACCAAGAAGATCATCCATGAACACGGGGGGCGAATCGACTACGAATCCGAGCCAGGAGAGGGCACTCTGTTTCGGATCCGGCTCCCCCGGAATCGCCTGCCCAAACCTTCCGAGGTCGACCCGGCTCAGACGGCGTCACCATCCGTCGATACCTCAACCCTGGAGCAAGAGAGGAGCCAATCAGACTGATCGTCGAAGGGAGCTGTCGATGACCTTTTTTTCTATACTAAAAGCACAGCGTCGAAGCGGTAAACCGCCCAGTGTCAAGAAGCATAACTGGACTGATGTCGAGAGCGCGCGCGCTGCAGAAGGAATCTGTATCGCATGCGGAAACCATCCCTCGCCGAGCACAAGTTACCTCTGCACCCGCTGCGAAGGGGAGGATTCCCTGGAGGATATACGAAGCGAACTTCAGCAGATCCGCAACCGTATTCTCGGACGCTGAAAGGAGAGATACACCATGGCAAACAGCTATCTGGTGGACTGCCACGAACACATCACACGCCAAATGGCCCTTTCAGAGCGGCGTCGGCAGGAGGCTCACCATGCCGGTAACAGGATGGAGTCCGCTTTCTGCGAGGGGCAGATGGATGAATGGCGGCAATTGAGACGCTTTTTGTCCGACCATTTCGATCTGACCAGTCAGCGGTATTATTGAGGATCCATGGCCATTCACTCAGAGGGTAACAGACATGTCCCACTCCTTTTTTTTCGATATCAAACGCCATATTACCAACCGGATTGACGCTGTGACTCAGGACCTGGCCGGACCGGATCTCTCAGGGGAGGACCGCCGGAGAGCGGAGGGCCGGTTGGAGGTGCTGATCGGTTTTAAACGGTTTTTATGCAACCATTTCCATTCCAAGCTGCCGAAGCGCCTATACCGGCAGATGTTGTCAACGGATTGCGACAGCGGTGAATCAATAGGGGCGTGACACGTCGATTCTGCCGGTGGGTCGACGGTATCGGCGGAGGCGGCCCGCGATCGATCGACGCCTCGTCCCATCCCGATCTGGCAGGGGGATTATGCTGATCACCAAAAAGCATCAATATGCATTACGCGCTGTTTTCGAGCTGGCCAAGCATTTTGAACAAGGGCCCCTGAAAATATCGAAAATCGCCGATGCCCAGGCGATACCGGAGCGGTTTCTGGAAGTCATCCTCGCGGAACTCAAAAAAGGGGGGTTTGTCAGATCCAAACGGGGATTCAATGGCGGCTACGAGATGGTGCCCCATCCGGATCGGTTCCGGGTAGGAGACCTCATGCGGTTTCTCACCCGGGACCTCAATCCGGTGGAATGCATGGCCCCGATCCCGGAGGCCAATTGCCCTTTCCAGGGGCAATGCGCATTCTTTCCCATGTGGAAACAGGTAAAAGACGCCATATTCAAAATTTACGACAATACCACGTTTCAGGATTTGCTGGATTGCGAGAAGGGAGAGGGGAGATACCCATTGAACTACCCGTCGATGTCTTGAGTGTTCCTTGAAAGCATATCAGGGGCATTTTTTCGTTTGGCGAGCGCCTTTCCCCCATATGGATCCCCGCCGGATTTGTCGTATTCTTCAGGGTAGAGAAAACTCGCATTTCCGGCTGTCAGGATCAGCTGAGAGGAACTGAAGGTGACGAAAAGGGGGTTAGGTGGCGAAATCAGGACAGGAGGCAATCGGCATCCACCTTCAGGAGAGATCAGAATTCGCTTTTCGTCAGTGGATAAGGTTTTCGACGTCCCCATCCAAAACCTTGAGCGATAATCGAGAGTGCGTTGTTGATAATGATGTAACATGTCGGAATAAAATATAAAAAAATCTTAAAGCGTCTTTGTTGCGAAACGGGGAGCGCCGCCAACGATCAGGTGGAGAGCTCGCGACCACCTGGCCTCGGCCATTGTCGTTGCTTTACGCTGCAACGCCATTTCCTCCCCTCATCATGACGTGCTGGGTTAGATCCCCCCAGGGGCCTGCCGTTTACCATGACTGAAGACGGTTCGGAGAGCCTGTCCGTCGCTGCGAAAAACAACCAATCGATCGCGGTAACCCTTTATCCAATAAGGCATTGGATGGATAATGGGCCGACGATCTTCTGTTTCTGGGGATTTCAGAATTAAAGGCGCTTCAATCTCTTGCCGATAAAGCACTCGATGAGACGGCTGATTGGTGGGAGGTTGATTTATGCCCCGTTACAGAAGACAATCGTTAGGGCGGCGGATCGTCGCCACCGCCATCTGGGAATTGCTGCCCCTGCTGGCGTTCTGCGTGTTGTTGTTCCTGTAGCGCTCGAGTATCGATCCGGAGCGCAACGTTCGGGACCGACCCGGATGAGCTCTTTCCTTGAGCGATCGGGGGTTTCCCGATAGTCGATGGTACGGGTGTTTTACTCTATCGACGTCTCCTTCCCCCCGATGGCCTCGACCGACCTTCCATTGTAATCCCTGTCGAAAATTTCCAGAACACGGTAATCTGAATCCCGTTGGGCAGGGGTGAAGCCGGCTTGCCGGATCAGCCCTTTGACCCCCTCCACGGAGGCCGCCCGGCAGTGCCCGGCGGTTTTCAGCACATGTTCCTCTACCAGCACGCCGCCGAAATCATCTGCACCCGCCAGAAGGCCCAACTGTCCCGCCTTGGTGCTTTCGCTGAACCAGGACGACTGAATGTGATCGATATTGTCCAACATAAGCCTTGCCGTAGCGATGATTCGAACGTAGCGAGCCGGGTGGGCCGGTTTGGTAACGACCTTACCCAAGGGGGAGCCCCCGGGTTTGAAAGACCAGGCAATAAAGCTCGTAATGCCTTGGGTTCGGTCTTGAAGGGTCCGCAACCGCATCAGATGGTCGATAATATCCCGGTCCGTTTCCAGATGACCGAACATCAGGGTTGCTGTGGTTCGAAACCCGATGCGATGGGCGGATTCGCAGGCATCCAACCACTGTTGCGCCGTTGCCTTGGTCGCGGCGATCCTCCTGCGGACCTCATCCACCAGGATCTCGGCCCCACCCCCGGGAATGGTGCGAATCCCTTCATCGTAGATCGTCTGAAGAACGCTCTCTATCGGCCGGTTTTCATGCCCGGCCATCCAGACGTATTCCGCAGGACTGAAAGGGTGAATGTGAATGGAGGGGCAGGCCTTCCGGATGGCTCGGATATAGGCGACCCAATCCTTCAGGCCGATTTCGGGATGATTTCCCCCCTGAAGCAAGACGGTCGTCGCCCCCGCCCGGTGAGCCGTCGATACACTCTCGGCCACCTGCTCGGGGGTAAGGGTGTAGGCATCGGGATCTTCAGGATGCCGGCAGAACGCGCAAAAGTCGCAACGGGTGTCGCAAACGTTGGTGTAATTGGGGTTGGTATCCACCACAAAGGTGACGACGTCTCGAGGATAGCGGCGTTTTCGTTCGGCGTGGGCCAAGGCCATCAGTTCGCCCATGGGCAGCTGTGAGAGAAAGACCAAGCCGTCCTTGGCGTCATATCGATGGCTCGACCGTTGAGGAGCCGACGGGCTATTTGGGGGAGGGGTCATGGTGGTCATGGCTACCCCAAAGCAGCAGAGGGTGTTGGTTGCCGAGGAGATTGTGAATGGAAGGAGGGCATCCGGGCCATAGCGTCCAGAAAGCGTTTCTGACCTGCCATGTCCTCCTCGGTCAGGGTTCGTCGAATAACGGCAAAATAGTGGTCGATGAGTTCCCCAGGCAGCCCGGTGGCCGCCGCTGCCGCCGGTATGGATCGCTGGACAAATTGTGCTTCTCCATCCTTGAACCGTGAAAGCCATTCTCCTATGGCCTGGCGGCAGTCTTCAGGGGCGTCTGTTCTCACCACCCATCTCGCGAAAACGAACGGCAGCCCCTGCCATTCAAACCATTCGGTGGCCAAATCCGTCACATCGGCAAAGGCGGCCAAACGGCGTGCTTCCTCAACGCGTACCTCTCCGCCTTGCCGGTAGTGAAGACCTGCCAGAGCCCGGTCGCCGATCATCAGTTCGGCGGCCGATGTGGTAAGGGGGCTCGATGCTGCAGGTTGCCGGCCCCCGGCGACGGGACGGTGAAGAAGCATTTCCAGGAGTCGGACGCTTGTGGTGGACTCTTGGGTGGCACGAATCCGGTCCCAGGAAGACAGGTGTTGGATCGGGACGTGGGAAAAAAGAAGGACGCTCATGGACGCTTCCTTGGCGGCGATTCCAAATCGGCCGATGGGTTCGATGTGGTCTCCCAGTGCCGGCAAGGCGACCACGGGAATCGCTGCCGCCAGAACCCGTCCGGCGCTGATGGCGGCGACGCTTTCCGACGGCACGAGGGGAACCCATCGGCAGCCTTTAGGCGTCCCGGCCGCTCGAAAAGGAGCCATATTGGCATAGGGAATCATGGCAACGGGATAGTCGGTCATGGTTTCGATCCTTCATGGGGGGCCTTCGGGAATCCGGCCGGGCCCGGGAAGGCGCCGACGGGTCGAAAGCGTCCGTCCCGCTCCAATGGAACGAACCCGGCGGCTCGAATAGTGTCGATCATCTGTCCTCTGGCAAGTCCTCCCGGGGAACTGGCACCGGCAAGGTGGGCGATCCGTTCTTTTCGGATGGTACCGTCCATGTCGTCCCCCCCCCAGCTCAGACCGGCGGCGGCGGTCTCAAGACCGCTCATTGGCCAATAGGATTTGATATGGGGGATGTTGTCCAGAAGGAGCCGGGAAATGGCCATGACGGCCAGTATGTCCCCCGGAGAAGGCCCCTCGCTTTCGGGGGCGTCTCGCCCCGGCTGGAATGCCAATGGAATGAAGCACTCGAATCCCCCTGATCGGTCCTGGGCCTCCCGCAACCGCAGAAGATGATCGATCCGTTCACCCCATGTGTCCCCGAACCCGAATAGCATGGTGGCGTTGCTGGCAATACCCAGGGAATGGGCCATATGGTGAATGCGGATCCAGTCCTCGGGTCCGATCTTGTTGTTCCAATGGATGCGATGGAGTCGCTCCGAGAACATTTCGGCCCCTCCACCCGTCATGGCGTTGATACCGGCGGCCTTGAGCTCCTTTAAAATGTCAAGCGCATCTTTTCCCGTGGTTTGGGCGAAGTAGGCGATTTCGACCGCTGTGTAGGCCTTGATATGGAGCCCGTTGAATCGACGGCGCAGTTCGGCGACAAGACGACGGTTACGATCGTAGTTCCAGATGGCATTGAGGCCGCCCACGATATGAACCTCTGTCGGTTGAACGGCGGCCACCTCCCTCAATATGTCGTCTTCCTCGAGCACATAGGCATGATCATCCTCTGGAGTGGCGGCGTAATTGCAGAAGGTGCAGCCGGATGCACAGATGTTGCTGGGGTTGATTTGGATATTGAATACAAAGGTGGCCCGGTCCGAATACCGTTGACGGCGATTAGCCAGTGCCGCGCATCCCAGTTCATGGACCCTGTCTGGGGTGAGGTTGTCGATGAGCAAAGCGGCATCGCATCTGTCGATTCGCTCACAGGCGGCACCTTTGGCCACGGCGGCATTAAAACGTGTCGATGTCATCAACAAAATCCTTCAGGGGGGACGGCACCGGCTGCTCCCCCCCTTCCATTGGCAAGTGTAAAAGTCCCTCCAAGAGGCAGCGGGCGAGTCTCTGGGACACCCAGTCCAAGTGGCGGTAAAGGGTTTCCCGGTCTCCGTCTCCGGCGAGATCGGTGACCCCCTTGATCATCCAGCAGGGAACGCCGGCATTTGAGGCGGCCAGAGCCACCGACGCTCCTTCCATGTCGACCAGATCCCCGATCGAGGAGAGGTCATCCCTGCGTCGCTTGGAGAAAACCGGTCTGTCCACGGTCACCAGTCTGGCCGACGGGAGGTGCTTCCATGGTCCTGCCCCATGGGGGGGCAGAACCGGATGGTATCGCCTTTCGGAATCCACACCGACCGATTCACGGATACCCGCGATGACGCCGGGGGTAAGATCATCTTCGTTGTTGAGGCTACCGCAGACGCCAGCGTTGACCACGGCTTGCAAAGGGCCAGCTGCCAGAAAAATCTCTGCAGCCCTGCCGGCGGCCTTGGGGCCCATACCGATGATGCCGATGCGCAAACGGGGCCTGCCGATTTCCGGAAGCGCTCCAATGAATCCGGGAATCGGCAACGGTGTCGCGGGCTCGGCGTTCGAGACCACGAGAAAGGGTTCGGCCTCGGCCATGGTGGCAAACAGCACCCCGATCATTGAATGATCCCCGCCCCAGCGGCCCTCTCTTCCAGGGCGGATACCGCTGCATGGCCGTCGGGGCCGAGGTCGAGACTGAAGTCGTTGACAAAGGTGTGAATGTGGTGGTCGAGAACGTCCGCCGCGATTTCGCGGGCATGGCGGCGAATATAGGAGAGGGAACGATCCGGAGTTGCCATGGCCGACCGGATGCTGGCTCTGAGTGATGTTTCGATGGCCGTCACTGTTTCTTGGGTTAAGGTGCGGCTGGCGGCGATGCATCCTAGCGGGATGGGTAGGCCGGTTTCCTCCTCCCACCATTCCCCCAGATCCACGATGGCCTGAAATCCCTCTTTTTCATAAGTGAAGCGGCTCTCGTGGATGATCACTCCAGCGTCGGCCCTTCCCGATCGGATGGTATCCAGAATGCGGTCATAAGTGGTGAAGATTCGGTCGTGGGCATCCGGTGCCCAGAGTCGGAAGAGGAGGTGGGCAGTCGTCCATTCCCCAGGCAGCACCACCCGAGATCGCCTCAGTTCACATGGGGATATCGGGGCCAGTGTAACGAGGACGGGACCGCACCCGTATCCGAGGGCGGCTCCGGCATTCAGCAGCCGGTATCGATCCTTCAATGTCAGCCAGGCGAAGAAGGATAGCTTGGTGACGTCGAGTTGCCCGTCCATGGCCTTCCGATTGAGGGTTTCGACGTCGTGGAGCTCTTCTGCCACGCGCCACCCATCAATAGGGGTTCGGCCGCTGATGATACCGTGGAACATGAAGGTGTCGTTGGGGCATGGCGAAAACCCCAACCGCAATGTTGGGCGGGCGCTCATGATGGCTGAAGTGACGATATCCGGTCGGGTTTCTGGCAACGCCCGCATCCGGACCCGCTAGAGTGCGGGCAACGGATTCAAACGGGTTCAAGAGCCTGGCGATTGTGACCAGGTGGTCACACACGGAGTAGGGATATACCCGATGTGAACGGGGTAACGCAACAGAAAATACAGACAAAGGGGATTTCCATACCAGTGGTCAACTGCCGTCGGGCTTTCTCAGACCGGCGGCAACCATGTTGACGATCCCTGTTGTCCACCGCCGTGTGGAGGCTTCCGACAAACAGAAAAGGCCGAGTCCGGCATCCAGATGTTCGACGCACTGGGCCTGGAGAAACCGGTCTAAGATGGCATCCAGAGCGAACGCAGTGAGGTTAGGATCGATATCGTCCCGCAACTCCCCCCTTTCCACTCCGGTGTCGATGAGTCCTTTTAGGTAGTCGTGGCTGTAATGCCGGACCGACGTCAGGATCTCCTGACGGAACGGCATTCGGGATTCGAAGAGCACCCTGAGATAGAGGCGATAGATGGTAGGGTGGTCATTGATGAAACGCACACCGGCGTCAAGGGTCTGGTCGAGGCGTTCAAAAAACGTCCTGTCGACCGAGTCGTCTCGGACCTGTTTCAGGCGACCTTTGACCGTGTCGAGGGCGATGGTGAAAAGGTGAAGAAACAGATTTTCCTTATCCTGAAAATACTGAAAGATGGATCCCTTGGCGATGCCCAGCCGCTTGACGATGGTGTTGATGCTCGTCCGCTCGTAGCCGTTTTCACTAAATTCCTCCAGGGCCACCCGCAGAATCCTCTGTTGTTTTTCCTTGGGCAGGTTCAAAAAGGTCTGTAGTCGTACCGATGACATAACCGTCCCTATCCCGAGGGCAGGTGGGATGAGCTTGGCCGAAGCGGTGGACCCCACACCACTCGATTCCGTCCGGTGTTCTTGGCATCATAGAGATAGTCGTCCGCACTGTTGATAAGGTCTTCTGCCCTCAGTCCGTTCTGGCTCTCACCGGACCCGATACCGGTCACGCCGAAGCTGGCTGACAAGCGGATGACCTGGTCTCGCCTCTGAATGCTGAGTTTTTCAATGCTTTGCCTCAAGCGTTCCGCAACGATCCCGGCCGCACGGATATCGGTTTCGGGCATGACCAATATGAATTCTTCCCCACCGTACCTGGCCAGCCAATCTGCATACTGGCGAATGGAGGCCTGAACGGCGTTCACGAATTCCATCAGTACCCGATCGCCGAATTGATGGCCGAACCGATCGTTTACCGTTTTGAAACGGTCGATGTCACATAGAATGATGGCCATCTCCCGCCGGTATCGATAAGCCCGCTGGATTTCACGTGGGAGGTTTTCGTTCAGATACCGGCGATTGAAGCACCCCGTGAGGGAGTCGGTATGGGACATCCGTTTAATTTCGGAAAGGGCCTGCTGCAATTCCCGGGTGCGCTCCTCAACCAGGGTCTCCAGGTGGTCTTTGTAGCGGCTGAGTTCTTCCTGTGAGTGCTGAAGGTCATCGTTGAGTCTCGACAACCTGAGACCCCGCAGACCCAGAGTGGAAATCTGTCTGACCATCTGCCAGAGGAAGTCCAACTTACTTTGAAAGGCCTCACGGCTGTGTTTCGGCATGCCCAGAAAGGCCTCCGCCAGTGCATCGGGATCGGCGCCGATGTGGGCGGCATATTGACGAACCCGCTCTTCATCCACGTCTCCCACGCAATTCTGCCCGATCAGCCAGTTGGCGACATGACGGCCTTGGACGATGATGGGCGCGCTGGCATCGATGAAGCCGATGCTTCGGCAGGCGTGACATACGGGACCCTTTTCTATGCCTGACATCTGCCCGAGCCAGCGGGCGGATTCCATGCAGTTGGCAAGGCCGGCCTCCGTGTTTCGAATGATTTGGCAGACACGGCTGTAATTGCTGGGGCGGGTGATGGGACTTCCCAAGGTATCCGTTATGGTGGTGGCCAATTGGTTGGACAGGGCGAAGGCATCTTGAAGTTGCTGGAGTTCTTTTAGGTCCAGGATGTCGATCAATTTGAAGGCGTCGATGTCGTATGAATCCTTCGCGGCATGCGGATCCGCTGAAGATGCCATGGCAGATGGGCCTCCGGAGTCGGGGGAGCAAAGAAAACAAAGGTAATTATCAGTCTGATCTTATTGCGAATAGGTAAAATGTCAACTGATTTTAACCCCGAAAGATGCTGGATGGGCATCGATGGGACGGCCTACCGTCCGCCTTCGGCACGAACCCGCCCGTTTTCAAGGAATGAAAACCGGCAACTCGGCGGCGCGAGGAGGGCTTGAAACGGACCGGCAGGTCAGAGGGTATCCCTTGAGAATGTGTTGCAGGTATTCAAACCACCGGACTTCAGACCCCGTCTAAACCATCGCACTCTCTGCTCGGAGGAGCCATGGGTAAAGGAATCCGGCGTGACATATCCTCGACTCTGCTGCTGGAGACGGTCGTCCCCGATAGCGCTAGCGGCGGCCATCGCCTCCTCGACGTCACCGGATTCAAGGATTTGACGGCTCCTGTGGGCATGATGGGCCCAGATGCCGGCGAAGCAGTCGGCCTGCAACTCCTGCATGACCGAGAGCCGGTTCGCCTGGGCGCGGTCGACCTGCTGCTTCAAGGCCTGGACTTTTTGTGAAACCCCCATCAAGGTTTGCACGTGGTGACCGATTTCATGGGCGATGACATAAGCCTGAGCAAAGTCGCCGGGTGCATTGAACCGGCTTTTCAAGTCTCGATAGAAGCTGAGGTCGATGTATACCTTTTGGTCCCTTGGGCAGTAGAAGGGGCCCATGGCCGATTGGGCGAAGCCGCAGGCCGACTCCACGGCGCCGGAAAACAGAACCAGCTTGGGCTCCTGGTAAGTCCCCCCCCCTGCTTGGAACAATGCGTGCCAGGTGTCTTCGGTATCCGCCAGAACCGTCGAGACGAAATCGGCGAGCCGATCGTCCTCGGGCGATGGGGAACCGCTTCCGGTCGACTGCTCGATTACCGACACCGGCCCGCCGGTCTGTTGGAAGATGACTCCCGGATCGACACCGAAATACAGGGCGATGAGAGTCAGAACAACGACCCCGATTCCCCCACCGGCCGCCCCCCTTCGGCCGATCCTCAATCCCCTGCGGTCTTCGACGTTGCGGCTTCTTCTCCCACTGGTCCACCTCATCGGCGACCCCCTCTCTGTTGTAAGGCACCCGATCTTCAGAAAATTCAGCAGGGCTGACCGCGTCAAGACGCCGCCGGCCCTTGAATCGGCTCGACCGGTAGGATGGAATGCCGCCCCCCCATTGTCAAGACGGAAGAGGGCCTCTGGACGACCTCGGCCGGGGCTGATGCTCTTCAGCCGGGCAGTCGGTGTGGCGAACAGGGCGGGTTTGGTCTATTTCAATACCTCGGGCCAGTTGGCATCGGCCTTCCGGATGAACCCGGGAATGTCCGCCTCCCAACGCTGCTGAATATCCTTGTTGTAATTCAAGTAGAGTTTTCCATCCACGATCTTCCATCGGTCCGGGTCGATGCCGGCCGTCTTTCCCTGGGAGACGGCCCAGGCGCAATAGCCGCCGTACTGGGGGCTGTAGGTTTCCGGGTTCGCCTTGAACCGCTCCAGGTGCTCCCTGCTCGAAAACCGCCACTTGCCCCCTTTCCATTTAAATTCGTGATCCCCCGAGCCTTTGACCGGCCGTCCCTCGTCAAAGTAGGCGACGGGATCGTAGCCGCTGATGGCAAGCCCTCTCCAGTTGGTGTTGATTTCCGATTTCCCCCCCGCGACGGCGATGCCGGTTAATGCCAGAGCAGCCAGAACGATGAGGGGAGGCATGATCGTGTGTCGCATGGGTTGGCCTCCTTCTGTGAATTCATGAATGCCATTGTATCCCAATGGTTGTGTTCGTGTGGTCGCCTGTCAATCGGCCACCGGATACCCTTGTGTCGTCCGATGGGCCGATTCCTCTCCCCTCCTGGTTCATCGCGAGCCATCGAGATCGGCCTGGAATGGCCGAGGGGGGTATCGGGTAAATCTCAACAAGGGGGATGCCCGGGTCGCGAATACGCATTATGATGGTGAGTGCCGGCTTGATGGGGATGGCGGGATTCGACGGTTATGAGTGCCACGTGGTGATCGACCGCCCCTGCCTTTTAGTAGAGACCATAGAGCGAAACGAAACCGCCGGGCCCTTTTTCCGGTCCGTCGATTGCCACCGAACGGGCGTAATCCCGGCCGCGTCCGACACAGGCCTATAGGGAGAAACCATGGATATCAACACAGTTCCTCTACAAACAGCCACCTTCGCGGGGGGGTGCTTCTGGTGTACGGAATCGGATTTTGAACATCTCGACGGGGTTGTCGACGTCGTTTCGGGCTACACCGGGGGGGGAGATAAATCCCACATACGAGCAAGTCTCCTCGGGAACGACCGGTCACCTGGAGGCCATCCAGGTTCGGTTCGACCCAACCCGAATCGACTACGGAGCACTCCTGGATCACTTCTGGCGCCATGTCAACCCTACCGATGACGGCGGTCAGTTCGTCGACCGGGGACCTCAGTATCGCACCGCCATTTTCTATCACGACGAGGACCAGAAACGGCTGGCAGAAGCCTCCAAAAAAACCCTTCAGCAGTCGGGGACGTTCGGCGGCCCCATCCTGACGGGCATTCGGCCCCTGACCACCTTCTATCCGGCCGAAGACTACCATCAGGACTACTATCAGACCCATCCGGACCACTACCGGACCTATCGGTTCCATTCCGGACGAGACCGGTTCCTGGAATCCGTGTGGAAAGGAATGGAGAAAAGAGCAACATCGGTCGAGAATACCGGTAGTTATGAAAAACCCGATGACCACATCCTTCGTGAGCGGCTGACACCGACCCAATACACCGTCACCCGGGAAGAAGGCACAGAGCCTCCGTTCAACAATGCGTTCTGGGACAGCAAGAAGGAGGGCATCTATGTGGATATTGTGTCGGGGGAGCCGCTGTTCAGTTCATCGGACAAGTTCGACTCGGGAACCGGATGGCCCAGTTTCAGTCGTCCCCTCGAATCCGATCACATCGTGGAGCGGAAAGATCGAAAACTGTTCGTTTCAAGGGTTGAGGTGCGCAGCAAACACGGCGACTCCCATCTGGGTCATGTGTTTCCGGACGGACCGGCACCCACCGGTTTGAGATATTGCATCAACTCGGCCTCCCTCCGATTTGTTGCAAAGGAGGACCTGGAAACCGGAGGTTACCGCCAGTACCGTTCCCTCTTTGAGGATACCGACTGAGCCGTGTTCCCCCCGTGACGGGCTGACCAGGGTGTCGGCCCGTCCCTATACAGATGCCCGATAACGAAAGGAGGGCACCGACCAGAGCCGCCTTTGACGGTCAGGGATTGCTCTGGAACGTCCATCCCCAATGAGACGGTGTTTTTTGCCTTCCCCCGGCGGCCTGCTGGCCTCGGCGACAGTGGTGCTCGGCGCTAGCGTCCTTCTGGCAGCGACCCTGATGATGGTCGATCTGCCCGAGGCCGGTGACATCTACCGGTGGCGGGATGCACAGGGGGTGCTGCACTTTTCCGACAATCCTCCGGCATCGACGGACGCCGGGGTCAATCGTTTTCCAGCCGGGCCGTCCGACGAGGAGGTCTCCGGGGTTGTTCCGGATACCCCGCCGGGTGTCGCCGGGGGTGTTTTCTGGCGCATCGACCGGCCGGACACGACACCCAGTTTCCTGTTGGGCACGATTCACTCATCGGATCCCCGGGTGACCGCGCTTCCCCCCTCGGTCACGCGGGCGCTCAAGGCATCTGAGATTCTGGTAATGGAGATGGTTCTCAAGACGGACAGCTTCCTTCAGTTCGGGGGAGCCATGATGGCCACTGACGGCAGTGATCTGAAGCGGATGCTTGGGGTCAGGGACTTCGGAAGGCTGACCGCAGCCCTC
Source organism: uncultured Desulfobacteraceae bacterium (assembly GCA_942491115.1). Classification (GTDB taxonomy): domain Bacteria; phylum Desulfobacterota; class Desulfobacteria; order Desulfobacterales; family UBA5852; genus CALNZV01. Next base: position 264,847 of record CALNZV010000007.1, on the reverse strand, counting down.
TCCGCCTTCCCTTTGCCGGAACCGATGGTTAGAAAACTAAAACCTTGGGCGGCGATGGCTCTCATCAGCCAGCCGATACAGCCCAACGGTCTTTTTTTGGATCTGGTGCTCTACCAAAATGCCATATCGGCTGGGAAGCCCGTGGTTGGTCTGGAGACGGCGGAAGAGCAGATCGAGGTGTTCGATGGCATGAGTGTGGCCGATCAGATCACTCTGCTTAAGGATTCCCTCGACCAGATCGAGACCATGCCTTCCGTTCACGAGCGCATGATTGATACCTACCTGGCGAACGATTTGAGCGCCATTGACAGGCTGGCCCGTGAACTCTCCCGATCGAGCGGAGAGGCACTGGCCAGGCGATATATGAATCGATTGAACGCCTCGAGAAACGAACGGATGGTGGCGAGGATGCTGCCCCATCTCGAATCCGGCGGTGCCTTTGTTGCTGTCGGGGCCCTTCACCTCGCCGGTGACAGCGGTATCGTCAGACTCCTGCCCTCTTTAGGATATCGACTGTCTCCGATTCCCTGAGCATTGACCTGTCGCGAAGAGGACTATCCCCTACCCTCTGTTTTTACTTTCTTCCGCTGCCAATTTCTCTTCGAGCAGGTTGTTAACGGGCTCGAGACTGTCTGTGCGGAGCAGCCCACCCAGCTGCTGTCGGTAGTTGTGGAGAGCACTGATCCCATAGATCACCACGTCGTAGGCCTTCCATCGGCCGGAGCTACCTTTGATCATGTGAATGTCGACCGGCACCTGCATGTAGTTGAGATCCACTGTCGAACGGATGATGGCCAGGCGATCGTTGAAAAGGTGCTGCCGCTCCAAGCGGATGGTCTGGTCCGTGTATCGGTCTTGAAGCTGCCGAAGGTAGAAGGTAGAAAGAAAGCTGGAAAACAGGCGGTCGAAGTCCCGCACTTCTCCAGGATCGAAGACTTCCGCTCGCCTGCCGAGGGTTCGCTTGGCAAATTCCTCGAAATCGAAGGAGCGGTGGAGAATACGCTGCAACTCCGCGTACTGCTGGTTGCGGTGTTCCCGGTTCTGATAATCGGGCCGGTTCAACACTTCGATGGCCGCCTCGATATCCAATCGGAGGGCGTCGATGGGGGCATCGGCGGTGCTCGACGACACCAGGCAAAGAAGTATGAAAGAGAGTACCGCTACAAAGGCGGAAACGGTCGATTTCGCCATGAATGAGCCTCGACGATAAGGGGAAAGGGCCTGGCCGGGTTCGAAGGGAAGGCCCGCCGCAGAGTGGTAAACTAGAAACGATCCATCATCGATTCTACCGGTGCTTCCCGATCGATCAGCCGGTCAGGAGACTGACTCAGAATAACACGGGCCAGAGGGAAAACAAGGGCAGGCCGACCGGGATCTGTCCGAGGAGGGTTTGAAGAAGGCGAAACCGGCTTCGGAGTCACTGTCTGACAGGGCTATAGCAAATAGAACCCCAGGGTGACATCGAACCGATCTTGACGGTCGAACCGGCATCCCACCACCCCGCCGTTGACCTTTTTGACCGTTGCGGATTTTTTGATCAGGCTATGATTGGGATTGTCCAGATTGAATCTCACCATCACCCGGTCGTCGACCGCCAGACCTCGAGGATGGGTGACGACGAATTGAAGTCCGAACTTGGACAGGTTTGTGATGGTGACCGGCCACCAGTCGGCATTCGGTGTCGAGTCCGTCTCCGATATTCGGCTGGCATAACCCTCCAGTTGAACCGACTTCCGGAAGGCGTTTCGCTGCTCCCTGATGATGGAGAAGATATGCCCGGCTGGGCATTTGACCCGGAGGGCGAATCCCAGCCGTTCGAACAGGCCTGAAGCGGCGGGCTCCCGAAAACCGCAGACCGGGCATATCACCTGAAGGCGCCCGTCCGCCCTTGGCAAGACCCGCCGCCGCTCCTTTCGATCCTGCACCGGGTCGGTCTTGAAGCGCATTCTGAGCGCTTTCGGTTCGGATCGGGAGGCACCGGGAGCGGAGCCGGACGGGAGGGGGGGCGTCGAGTCCAATACCGTTGCCTCACTTGTGATTTCTTTCAGGTCGTCGAGGTCCAGGAGGGGGATCCTGTATCGCCCGGGTTTCGGATCGGTGCCAGTGGCCGTCGACGTCTCTTTTGGCCGGCGGTGGCCGCCGGCGGAGGGGTCTTGTCCCGGAAGCGCCCCTTCCAGGAGGCGGGAGGCCAGTTTCAGCAGGGCACCGGCATCCCGGGACCACCGGGTGATCCGGTGGCCGGCCAATCCAATCAAACCGACGGGTTTGCGGTCTCGATGCATCAACCGACAAACGAACGCCTTTTCATCGGGGCCCTGCCATGTCCTCAACTCCTGTGTCTCGGATGGGGGCAGGGGGGTCGAATCGTCCAGGACGATGTCCCCGTCCTGAGCGAGGCGGCGCCACAATGTGGGGATGCGGTCAACCGCTACGGGTCGGAGCCCATGATATCGCGTTTCCTCCGGCTGCCGCCATTCAATGACCGGCTGGAGATGACGGCGGTCCGTATCGATGCGGTAGACAAACCCTCGCCCACTCCCCACATACAGACAGATCTTGGACAGGTGGTCATTCGCTGCAGCTTGCCGGCCTTCGAGAGACGGGGTCGACTGGCCGTCAATGATTTCCTCGATGAGATTGACCAGATCCTCCTTGTCCTGGCGTTGGTTCTGAAAGCGGCGCAGGTCGGATATATCTTTGATTTCGAAACGGTAGTGGCTGTGGGAGCGGTTGGGAGTGTGGGGATGCATCTCGATCTCTATGTGACGCAGGAGGGGGTGTGAGGAGCGAAGATCGATGGCCAGGCCCTGGGGCTGTCCCGACCCGATCAACCGGTTCCAGTGGGTGAAGAAGATGACCAGATCGTCGGTGTCAACCATCAGAGAAAAGGGCTTCCCGACGAGCGCCTCTTCGGGGAGGCCAAGGATGGCGGCACCCGTTTCGTTCACCTCACGGATGAGGCCTCCGGAATCGATGACCAGGGAGCCGTGATGGGACAAATGGCCGCCGCACTGACCGCAGAATTGAAAATGGGGAGTATTGGGGGCCCCGCAGGTCGGGCAGATGCTCTGAAGCCGCCGGCCGCAGGCGCCGCAAAAGGACTGGCCGGCATCGATGCCGGTACGGCAGTCGGGACATGTCGCCGATGGTTGGGATCTATTTCTCATGGGTTCCAGCAGGGCCGCTTCCAAAGGCGGTCAACCGAGGGATCGAATCGCCTCCCTCGCCAGATCGATAAACCATGACGGGTATATGCCAGCCACTACCATAAACGCTACGAGACCGCCGGCCAGAATCCGCTCCGGCAATGAAACGGACAGACTTCCCTGGGGGACTTCCGGCTCGGTAAGGTAGGCGGCTTTGACCACGAGTAGATAATAGTACAGGGAAATCAATACATTGGCCATGGCAATCAAAATGAGGGTGAGGTAGCCGTTTTCCATGGCCGCCGTAAACAGCAGGAGTTTTCCAGTAAACCCGACAGTGGGAGGGATGCCCGCCAGACCGAACACGGAGATCATGAGGGCCATCGCCAACACGGGCGATCGGTGGTGAAGTCCCGCCAGTTGGTCGATGTCCAGATTCTCTCCGTTGTCGGCCACCTTGACCACCACGAGGAAACAGGTGAATTTCATCACCAGGACAGCCATGGCATAATAGACGGCGGCGGCATACCCGCTGGCACTCATGCTGAGTATGCCGATCAGCACGTAGCCGGCATGGGCAATGCTGGAATAGGCAAAAAGCCGCTTGAGGTCTTTCTGGGCGATTGCCGACAGATTGCCCACCGTCATGGAGACAATGGACAGTGCCACCATGGCGTGAACGAGATACGGACTGCCGTTGCCCGTCAGGGCTACAATCCGGGTTAGAATGGCCACCGCCGCCACTTTGGAGGCTGTGGCGATATAGGCGGTAACCTGGTTTGCGGCCCCCTGGTAGACGTCAGGGGCCCAGAAATGAAACGGAAACACCGCCAGCTTGAAGAAAAATCCGCACAGGGTCAGCAGAAGCCCGATGGCCACCACCGGGTCGGCGACGGCGGCGGGCAGCACCCGGACCAGCTCATCCACGAATACGGCCTGGGTCGCGCTGTAGAGAAGGGCCAACCCGAAAATCATCACCGCCGACGCCACGACACCCGTCAGAAAGTATTTCAGACCCGCCTCGATGGTCTGGGCCCGCTGGTCCCGCATGGCCACCAATATGTATAGAGAGTAGCTGGAGAGCTCCAAGGCCACGTACATCGTCAGCAGATGAACGCTGCTCACCAGAAGCATCATGGCCAGGGTACAGGTGAACAGCAGAGCAAACAGCTCGGGGTGACGTTCGGGGGCCACCCCCTGGAGGTTGGGGCACAGGCAGACGACCAGGAACAGCCCCATGGCCAGAAGCGCCTTGAATACCTGGGAAAAAAGGTCGATGCGGTAAGTGCCGTAAAAGAGCTCCCCTTCGAGCCCCGCACCCGCCACACAGGCAGCGACACCGATAGCCGCCAATACCAGCGCCCAAAAGGCGATGCCGTCCCGCCGCCGGGTCATGGACACGCAAAGAAATCCCAGGGCGGTCAGCAGAAAGACGATTTCCGGTCCGAATAAGATCCACGGTGTCATGGCAGCCCTCTTAAAAGGGGAATCGAGGCCGTTTCGATCATGTCGAGCATGATGGCCGGAAACAGGCCGAAACCAACGATAACCGCGACGAGGATGATGCGCGGCACGCCCTGGAGGAGCGTCATGTCCGTCAGGTGGGCAAAGGCGTCGTTCTTGGGTCCGTAAAAGGTTTTCTGAATCACCCGGAGCATGAAGAGGGCACTGACGGCCAGAGCGGCGATGGCCATGGCTCCCCTGAAGGGGTAGACCTTGAAAGAGGCCATGAACACCAGGAGTTCCGCCCAAAAACTGGCCAGACAGGGGACACCGATGCCGGCCAGTGCGGCGATGATGAAATAGGTCGACGCCATGGGCATGACCCGGCTGAGGCCCCCCAACTCACTCATCATTTTGGTATGGGTCCGATCATAGATAAATCCGACCGCCGAAAAGAACAGCGCCGTCATTACGCCATGGGCGAACATCTGGAAAACGGCGCCATTGAGGCCGTCCACGGTAAGGGTCGACAGGCCCAGTCCGACGATTCCCATATGGGAGACGCTGGAATAACCGATGACGAATTTGAGGTCGTTCTGGCTCAATCCGACCAACACACCGTACACGATGCCGATGGCGGCGAGGGTCGCCATCAGTCCGGACCAGTACTGCCAGCCTTCGGGGCACAAGAAGATCCCCAGCCTCAGCACGCCAAAGGCACCGATTTTCATGAGTACCCCGGCGTGGATCATGCTGACGGCCGTCGGTGCGGCCACATGGCCCACCGGTGACCAGGTATGAAATGGCCAGATGCCTGCCAGGATTCCGAAACCGATGTACAAGAGAAGGAAGGCGAGTTTCTGTTGGAACGGTGAGAAGGCGGCATGCCGCATCAGAATGGTGATGTCGAAGGTGTTGAGACCGGCATTGACCACCAGGTAGACGATCGCCGGCAATATGAGGGCACTGCCCGCCAACAGGTAGAGGGTCAGCTTCATGGCGCCGTATTCTTTCCGTGTGGATCCCCAGATGGCGATCAATAGATACATGGGAAAGAGGGAAACGTCATACCAGACGAAGATGAAAAAGAGATCCATGCTCATAAAAAGGCCGAATACGCCTGCCACCAGAAGAAACACGAGGGCAAAGAACTCTTTGACTCGGAGGTCGAGCTCCCACATGGTCAGAACGCCGGTGAAAAAAACGATCCCGGTCAAAAGGAGCATGGGAAGGCTGAAACCGTCGGCAGCATTGAAGTAGTAGATGCCCATAGATTCAATCCAGGGCACCCGCTCGACATACTGGAGACCTCCAAGGGACCGGTCATAGGCGATGAACAGATAGGCGGAGACCACCAGGGTGATTCCGGAAAATACGGCACTGATCCATTTGATGGCCTTGGTGTTCTCTGACGGAGTAAAGAGGATGGCCAGCAGGCCCGCCACGCAGCTGAGAAGCAATATCGAGAGATAGGGGATGTCGGCGTAGGCCATCTGCATAAGGGTTTGTCCTTGACGGTTTGGGCTGATGGGCTGCCGGTGGGCGCCCCCTTCATTTCGGCTGACCCAACGGTATCGTTCCGGCCCTGGTATCTTTGGTGGCTTCTTAGGGCGTCGGACTCCTTAAAAAAAGAAATAAAGGCTCAAAAACACCATCACCAGGAACATCATGACCAACCGGTACTGAAACATCGAATTCTGGAGCCGGGACATCAGATGACCGGTCCTGATGGTTCCTGAGCCCATCCCGTCGATACCCCGGTCGATGACCTTTCGGTCGTTGTTGGTGCATGTCCGTGAAAGAATGCGGTAGATCACGATGTCCAGAAACCAGCGCCAGAAGCGGTCCATGTACCATCGGTTGGCAAACAGCGACTCGATCGCCGGCATCCGTTCCACAAAACCGATCCGGGCCGCCCCCTGGCGCCCGAACTCGATCCAGGCGATCAGGATGCCGCCCAGGGCCAACCCCACAGCAGTATAGGGCAGCCACCCGTGGTGCCCTCCAGCGTGGGGGGTGGCTCCCATGAGCAGGAACCGCTCAATGGCGGATTGACCGAAACCGACGATCAGGGTGAGGCCGGCCAGGAGAAGCAGGGGGGCCGACATCGCCCAGGCGGGCGCCCCGTGATCATGTTCGTGCCCCTGATGCCCGGTGGTTCCCTCCTCGAGGATCGACGGGAAGGCGATGAAAAAGATCAGCCGGAAGGTGTAGTAGGCGGTAAGAAAGGCCCCCAGCAATCCGGCACCGAGCCACAGGGGGTTGTCCAGGTCGGCCAGGGTTCCCATGATGAGCTCTTTACTGAAGAAGCCCGATAGGGGGGGGAGTCCGGCCAGAGCCCCCGCCCCAACACCCATGCACAGCATCGGAATGCGGAGCCCCCGCCCCCCCCTGCGGCCGATTTCCGTCATGTCGTTGGTGCCGTATGCGTGAATGAAGACGCCCGAACACAAGAATAGAAGCGCCTTGAAAAAGGCGTGGGTGGTCAGATGAAAAATCCCGGCCGTATAGCCGCCGGCTGCCAGTCCCATGATCATGAATCCCAGCTGGCTGATGGTGGAATAGGCCCACACCTGTTTGATGTCCCGGGCGACCATGGCCATGGTGGAAGACAAGAGCATGCTGATGGTGCCGATGGCGAGGCACACTCCCATGGTGGTGGGCGAGAGGCTGAAGAAGGGAAACAGGCGGGCGAACAGAAATACGCCGGCCGCCACCATGGTGGCCGAGTGAAGGAGAGCGCTTACCGGCGTGGGTCCCTCCATGGCGTCGGGAAGCCAGGTGAGCAAAGGAAACTGGGCGCTTTTGCCCATCACGCCCCCGAAGATCAGCAGGGATGCCAGGGTGAGCCTCTCCATGGGCATTCGGTGAAAGGTCTCCGGCCGGTTCATGTCGAGGATATTGACGTTGCCGAGGCTGAACAGCACCAGGAGGAGTCCCAGAAAAAAGGCCACGTCTCCCAGGCGGGTCATGACAAAGGCTTTCTTCCCGGCTTCGCTGGCGCTGAATTTTTCGAACCAGAAACCGATCAGCAGATAGGAGGCCAGTCCCACCAGTTCCCAGAACACGTAGAGTTGAAGAAGGGTAGGGGAGAGGGTCATACTCGTCATGGCCCATTCAAACAGGGACATGTAGGCGAAATATCTCCCGAAACCGGGGTCACCGGCCATGTAACCGATGGAGTAGGTCTGCACCAGAAAACAGATCAATGTCACCACAAACAGCATCAAAAGACTGGCCGGATCCAGCAGAACCCCCACCGGAAGGGTGAACGTCCCTGAGGTCAGCCAACGGGACGTCGACACCAGGGGCGATGGGGCGTCCCAGTGAGTCAGGAGAAGAAAGAGAGCACTCGCCAGGGACAGGGTTGCCCCGCAAAGGGAGGTGGCGGCGGCAGCCTTGGGGCGCGTCCTCAGGAACACCATGATGACGCCGAAGGCCACCAGGGGCGGCAGCGCCGTCAGGATAGCCGCTGCCAGCGAGCTCATGGGTATTGGGGGCGGTGTCATGGGGATCGCTTATCCGTTCGCTATCTCAAGAGATTATAGTCAGCCGGGTCCATGGAAGCCTTCCGACGATACAGGGCCACGATCAAGGCCAGCCCAACCGAAACCTCGGCTGCGGCAATGGCCATGATAAAGATAACAAAGGCCTGGCCGCTCATTTCCTGGTGGAGCAGTGCCGCGCCCACAAAAAGCACTGATGCGGCATTGAGCATGATTTCCACTCCGAGGAGGATCATGATGAGGTTTCGCCGGCAGACCGCACACCCCATGCCCATCAGAAACAACAGGGCCGACAGAATCAGCACATGATTGAAAGGTACGCTCATGATCCGTTCCTCCCCCCGGTGTGTCCCCTCCTGCCCGAATTGATGCCCAGAAACAAGGCGCCCACCAAGGCGACCAGCAAGAGGTAGGATACGATTTCGATGGACAGCCAGTGGGTCTTGAACAGGTGCAGCCCGAAGGCTTTGGGCAAGGCGACGGCCGGCGTCAGGACATCGGTCCGGGTGCTTTCGATGCTGCCGATTGAGAAGACCACCGCCAGGTAGCCGGCGGCCATGATCGCCGCCGGGACCCATTGACTGGTCGGGAAAAGGGGCTCTTGGGTTTCGTCCACCCGGAGCATCATCACGATGAACAAAAAGAGGATCATGATGGCCCCCGCATAGATGATAATTTCCAGCATGGCCAGCAGAGGGGCGCCGAAGAGGTAGAACATCAGGGCGGAGCCGAAAAAAGAGAGGATGAGGTAGAGCACCGCATGGATCAAATTTCTCCGGGTCACGGCCATGGCGGTGGTGGCCAGTATCAGGGCGGCCAGCACATAAAATATCAGCGAAAATGAATTCATGGGCGCCTTCAGGGCATATTGCTGCGGATGTTGACCGGCCGGTCTTCCTGGATGTGTTCGCCTTTGCGGCCCACATCGCTCACCACGCCGGCATGCCGGTAGAAATTGTAGTCCTTGTCTTTGCCCCCGTGATCGACCAGCAGGTCTTCCTTTTCATAGACGAAGTGGAGGATGTCCCGCCGGCAATTTTCAAAGCTCGGTGTTAGCTGGATGGCCGATGTGGGACAGGCTTCCTCACAGAGACCGCAGTAGATGCACCGGGCGAAGTTGATCCGGAACCAAGCGGCCTGCCGCCTGCCGTGGGGCCCCTCCTCGGACTGCATGGAGATGCAGCTGACGGGGCATGCCGCCGAGCACAGATAGCATGCCACACATCGCTCCCTGCCGTCCGGATCCCGGGTCAGGACGATGATGGCCCTCGACCGCTCGGGCAGGGGCCGTTTGTATTCGGGATACTGTTCGGTAATCGGTTTTCGAAACAGGTGCCTGAAGGTGGTGGCAAAGCCTTCGGCCAGAGCCTTCAGATCGTTGAATAGAGAGATCATGACGGCCCCCCGAAAAGCAGGATGCCAGCTCCGGTCGCCAGAATGTTGAAGAGAGACGCGGGCACCAGCACCTTCCATCCCAGGGCCATGAGCTGGTCGTATCGAAGACGGGGAAGGGTGCCCCGAATCCAGATCATGACCAGGGAGACGATGATAATCTTGATGAAGAGCCAGACCGGTGCCGGCAGCAGGGGCCCCCGCCATCCCCCTAAAAAGAAGACGGCGAGCAATGCCCCGAGCACCTGCATGTGAACGTACTCCCCCAAAAAAAACATGCCGAAGCGCATGCCACTGTATTCGGTATGAAATCCGGCGCCTAACTCATTTTCGGCCTCGGGAAGATCGAAGGGGATCCGTTTGCTTTCGGCCATGGCACTAAGAAAAAAAATCACAAAGGACACGGGCTGGATAAGAATATACGGATAGCGGGCCTGGGCGTTGACGATGTCCACCAGGCTGAAGGAACCCGCCAGCATGACAATGGGAACCAGGGACAGCCCGATTGACAGTTCGTAGCTGATCATCTGGGCGGCCCCGCGAATTCCCCCCAGCAGGCTGAATTTGGAGTTGGAAGCCCAGCCGCCTAAAGCAACGCCGTAGACCCCCAGGGACGACAGGGCGAAGACGAACAGGAGCCCCACGTTGAGATCCGATATCACCAAGGGTACCTGCCGGCCGAAAAGGGTGATGTCCTCGCCAAAGGGAACCACCGCAAACATGAGAAGAGCCGTCACCGTCACGACGGCTGGCGCCAGCAGGAAAATCATGCGGTCGGCCATTTCGGGAACGATGTCTTCCTTGGCGATCAGTTTGATGCCGTCCGCAATGGGCTGAAAGAGGCCGAAAGGCCCGGCACGGTTGGGGCCGTAGCGAATCTGAAGCCTTGCCAGAAGTTTCCTCTCGATCAGCACCAGGTAAGCCGCCACGAGGAGAAGAACCACGAGGACGACCCCCAGTTTAGCGGTGAGAACGAGAAATCCGGTTATCCAGTCGATCATGGTCGGGTTTCGATTCCTTTAATAACGGCCGTCATGCCTTCCGTATCCGGTCTGCCGGCATCCGAATGGGCCCGGGGCCGAAAACCTGCCAGTCGATCCGGTGGTGCCGTGGCATCACCAGAACGCCTTCCGCCGTTTTGTTGTTGACGACAACGGGCAGCCGGACAGAGCCGGAACCACCCGTCAGTTCCACCGTATCACCCTCCGTCAGGCCCAACCGGTCGGCATCGGTCGGGTTGATGGCTAAGGCGGGGGCCGTTTCCACCTGCTGGAGATGGGGGGAGAGAGAAGAGAGAGGCTCGGTCCCGAAGGTGCACTCGGTCAGGATGAGATCGAAATCCCCGGGTGTGGCCGGCGGCCGATCGGTCACGGTCGGTTGAAAACGGTGCTGATCGACGGCCGTTGGGGTTACGGCGATGCCCTCATGGGGGATGCCGTCGGCCGGGACAATATGGGCGAAAGGGGGCTGGGTGCCGGCGATCCACTTCCATATGGTTTCACGCACCGTCGTGCTGTCCGGCAGTTCGTCACGATCGGCAATCATCGCCAAGGTCTGCCATGCGGGCTTGATATCGGCGCCGGGGATGCCGGTATCATATCGGCGGGGCGGGTGGTCGCCGTCGCCGGTGATCCGGATGGGTGTACCGACCTCAAGGGCGATGTCGGAAGACTGAAGACGCGCCTCCTGATTCATGAAGCAGCCCCCCGCCTCGAAAAGGGTGGCAGTGGGCAGAAAAATGTGAGCCTTTTCACCGGTGGCCGTGGGCACATGGTCGAGAACGACCAGCAGATCCAGACGATTCAGGGCGTTCGCAACCCTGTCCCTGTCGGGATAGCGGCCCAGGGGGTCGCTTTCGACAGCAATTAGGGTGGTGACGGATCCGGAGTCGATGGCGTCGATCAGAGAGGTCATGTCCTCCAGGGACTTGTCCATCAAAACAGCGCCTGGGGCATTGGGGCCGTCCATGATGTAGAATACACCGGCGGTTTTACCCACGGCCCGAAGCCACAGGGCGGCGTCCGCAGCCAGGTGCTGGATGCCGGGGCCGCCCATGTCGGTTCCACAGACGATGACAGGGCGCTCACTGCCGGACAGGGCGCCCGCCGCTGCGTCGATCCAAGCGGTCGATTCCCGGGGACTCCCCCTGAATGTCCGGAGGGCGTCGTAGCGGTCCTGACCGAGTCTCCCCTGTCGAACCGCATCGGAATCAACGGCGGCTTTGACTAACGCCTCGAATACCGTCATCAGGTGAGCCGGCGGGATCGGGAGGTGGTCGACATCGAAAGGAAGGGCGATGGGCCGGGGATCCAGAGCGAAGATGCGGGCGCCTCGTCTCCGGGCCTGCCGCAGGTGAAGCGCCAGCATGGGCGATTCGTTCAGAGGATCGGCTCCCACCAGCACAATGACATCGGCGTCGGCGATATCGCCAAGGGCTACCGATATCGGTTGTTCCAGGCGGGAGACCGCAGCGCCGGTGGCAACGGCCGACTCCCGGTTCATCCAGAACACCGGCGACCGCCATCCCCTGATGGCGGACAGGCGGCTCAGCATGGCCATGGTCTCGAGGCTGTTTCGCAGAGAGCCCACTGTGGCGATTGCGTCGGCCCCCTGTTGGCGGGATGCCCGATCGATCCGTTCGGCGACGGCCCGGATGCTGCCCTCCCAGGAGGTCTTCCCACCGTCGACCTTCCCCTCCCGGGGCCTGTCGTCGGCGCTGGCATAGGCAAAGCCAAAGCGACCCCGATCGCAGATAAACCATCCGTTGACAATGTCGCTTCGGCGGGCTTCCTGACGAACCACCTCCCGATACCGGGCGCTGGTGGTGGTATGGCAGCCCATGGAGCAGTGAATGCAAAGGGTATTGGAGCGCTGGAAGTCCCACCGGCGGCCTTTGTACCGGGAGGGCTTATCCGTGTAGACGCCCGTGGGGCAGATATCGCTTAGATTGCCGGCGAACGGGCTTTCCAGGATGCCTTCCTCGTAACGGCCGAAGAAGATCCGATTGGCGTTTTGCATGACCCCGAGGTCTCGGTAGCCCGTCACCTCCTGGTAGAAGCGCGAGCATCGGTAGCAGTGGATGCAGCGATTCATCTCGTGCTGAACCAGAGGGCCGAGATCCTGATCCGGATAGGTCCGCTTCAGACCGGCATATCGCCGAATCCCATGCCCCCCGGATACCGTCATGTCCTGGAGGAGACAATGCCCCCCTTCGTCACAAACCGGGCAGTCGTGGGGGTGGTTCACCATGAGCCATTCGATGACATGGCGGCGGAAATCCATGGCTTCCGGATCATCGGTGGATATCACCATTCCATTTTCGGCATCCAGCATACAGCTCATCTGGATTCCCTTGAGGGCGCCCTCCACCACCTTGACCGCGCACACCCGGCAGGCACCCACCGATCCAAGGGCGGGATGGTAGCAGAACCGGGGAATCATGATTCCCAGTCTTTCGGCGGCGTCGATGACTTTCGTGCCGTCGGGGACGCTGATCGTCCTGTTGTCGATGGTCAGAGTGGGCATGGTCAAGATGACGCCTTAAAGGGACATTTCTTCTGGGAGATATGCTCCCGGATCTCGTCCTCGAAGTATTTGAGAAGTCCTGTCAGTGGTGACGAGGCCCCCGGAGCAAAAGCGCAGTAGGCCTTCCACAGGTGCTGACTCATGCGCTGCAGCATCGGGATATGCTCTTCCCTGCCGTCACCGTTCTCGATGCGGGTGAGAATGTCTTTGATGTAGGGCAGCCCCTCCCGGCAGGGGGTGCACCAACCGCAGGATTCTCGGGCAAAGAATTCCATCAGGTTGACGGTGGCGGCTACCAGACAGGTGTTCTCGTCGAACACCATGATGGCACCGGTGCCGAGTCGATGGCCTTCTTTCTTCAGGCTCTCGAAGTCCATCTTGATGTGGTAATATTCCCGGGGCATGAAGCTTGTGGAGGCGCCGCCGGGAAGACAGGCCTTGAACGCCGCCCCGTTTTTCATCCCTCCCCCATGGTCCTCGATGATCTCGCTCAGTCGAACCCCAAGGGGCAACTCGACGCACCCCGGGCGATTGACCTTGCCGCTGATGCAGAACAGCTTGGTGCCGGCCCCGGTGTCGGTCAGGGCCAGGTCTTTGAACCACTCGGCCCCGTTTCGGACGATGTGGGGCACGTTGGCCAGGGTCTCCACGTTCTGGAGGACCGTCGGCTGGCCCCAGAGTCCTTTCTCCGTGGGGTAGGGTGGCGGCTGCTGGGGGTTAGGGCGCCGGCCCATGAGGGCGTTCAGCTGAGCCGTGACTTCGCCGCAGATGTATCTGCCGGCACTGCGGTGGACATCGATGTCGATGGAATATCCGCTTCCCAGGATGTTGTCCCCGAGGTATCCCGCATCCTTCGCCACCGAGATTTCTCTCTCCAGGATGCGGGCGGCGTTTTCATATTCCGGACGGACGAAGATGATGCCCTTGGAGGCGAGGACGGCGTATCCGGCCAGGGCCATCCCTTCGATAAGCATGTGGGGGTCCGCATGGATGAGCACCCGGTCCTTGAAGGTGCCGGGTTCCATCTCGTCGGCGTTGCATACCAGATACCGGGGGTGGGGGGCGTCCTCGGCAACGGTCTGAAGCTTGATTCCCATGGGAAAGGCCGCCCCCCCCCGGCCGAGAAGAACGGCTTCCTGGATCTTCTCCCGAACCTCTTGGCGGCTCTGGCGGGCCAGGGTCGTTTCGAGGGCTTGATAGCCGCCGCTTGCCCGGTATTCCTCCAGAGTGGCGATACGGTCGGGTTGTCGATTCTTCAGCAGTACCTGGGGGTAGCCCATTCCCTGTCCAGTGGTTGATGTCCCGTTTCGATTCAGGGGGGTGCCGGCCGTCACGTCGGCGGCGATTCCCCGCTCTTTTCGTGGGCCTCGGCGCGAAGCCGTTCCAAAATGCCCTCGATCTTCTCCGGCGTCAGGTGACCGTAAACCTTTTTGTTGATCAGCATGGCCGGCGACCGGTCGCAGTAGCCGATGCAGCAGACCGGCAGCACGGTGAACAATCTGTCGGGGGTGGTGCCGCCGAGTTCGATGCCCAGGGTTGCGCACAGGTGATCCCGAAGAGACTCGCTTCCGTCCATCCAGCAGACGACGCTGTCGCAGACATGTATCACATAGCGCCCCAGGGGATCCCGGAAGAGGAAGGTGTAAAAGGTGGCAATCTCCTCCAGTTCCAGGGTCGTCATTTCCATGATGGCGGCCGCTTCGGCCATGGCCTCATCGGACAGGTATCCGAAATGATCCTGGACCGCGAAGAGGACGTCCACGATCAATTCCTTGGGATGCTCTGCGGCATTCACCCGGTCGGTGAGAGATGCTTTGAGGGGCTTCGGCAGCATGGCTATCGGTCGATATCCGGCATGATGTAGTCCCATGACCCGATAATGGTGATCAGGTCCGCAATGGTTTCGCCGACGGCCACCAGGGGCATGACCTGGACGTTGGCAAACCCCGGCCCCCGTACCCGCATCCGATAGGCATAGCCCTGGCCGTCGCTCACCACATAGTAGCCCTGCTCACCCCTGGGGATCTCGCAGGAGGCATAGGCCTCACCCCGGGGGATCTTCGGTCCCCGGGTGACGTTGATGAAGTGGTGGATGAGGCTTTCGATGTCGTTTAACATATCTTTCCGATCGGGCACCACATAGCGGTAATCCGACGTCTTCACCCGCCCCCCTGGCATTAGCGAGGCTGCCTGCCGGATGATGGACAGGCTTTGGCGCATCTCCTCTACACGAACGAGATAGCGGGCGTAACAGTCCCCTTCGGCGGCGGTGGGCACCTCGAAATCGAATTGGTCGTATCCCGAATAGGGGAATGCCTTCCTGAGATCCCAGGAAAGGCCGCAGGCCCTCAGGTTGGGTCCGGTGACGCCCCAATCGATGGCGTCGTCCAGGGAAAGCGTTCCAATGCCGATGGTCCTCGCCTTGAAGATCGGGTTGTTCCGGATCAGGGATTCGTATTCTGCCAGTCGGCTGGGAAAGATGCCTACAAACTGATCCACGGCCTCCTTCCACCCGTCGGGCAGATCCGCCGCCACGCCGCCGATACGGAACCAGGACGGATGCAGCCTTCCCCCTGTGATCATCTCGACGATGTCGAGAATCATCTCCCGCTCCCGGAAGGTGTAGAAGTTGGGCCCCATGGCCCCAAGGTCGTGGGCGTAGGTGGCGAACCACACCAAGTGGTTGCTGAGCCGGAACAGCTCGCTCAACAATACCCGGATGACCTGGGCCCGTTCGGGCACGTCGATGCCCGTAAGGGTCTCCACTGCCATGACGTAGGGCAGGTTGTTGGCGGCTCCGGCCAGGTAATCCACCCGGTCCGTGTAAGGGATGAACTGGTTCCAGTGCTGCCGCTCGCCGATTTTTTCCACTGCCCGGTGATGGTAGCCGATGTCCATGTCCAGGCTCGTGATTTCCTCCCCGTCCAGGGTGACGATATAGCGCATGAGCCCGTGGGTACTCACGTGGTGGGGACCCACGTTCAGGATGAGCTGTTCGCGGCCCTCGGCCGAGGTGACGTAGACGCCGGCATCCAAGGGTTGCTTGTCCTGTGCGTCGGCAGTGGTGTATGGCGGCATATCCGTGGCGCGCCCGGGCTGGTTTTTCCTCAGGGGGTGACCCTCCCAGTCGGGGGGCATGATGAGTCGTCTCAGATGGGGATGGCCCTCGAAACCGATACCCATCAGGTCGAAGGCTTCCCGCTCGTACCAGGCGGCAGACGGCCAAAGGTCCGTCACGCTCTCCGCCACCGGTTGGGTTCCCGATAGAGGCACTTTTACCCGCATCCGGGTCGCCGGCTCGAAAGCAAGCAGGTGATAGACGAGGGTGAAATCCGGGTAGCGATCGCGATCCTTGCGGGCGGATTCGTCGATACCCGTCAGGTCTTCCAGTCGCCGGAATCGGGTGGAGGCGTCGGTTTTGAGGAACCGAAGCACATCTTTGACCCGGCGGTGATCCACCTCGACGGTGGGCATGTCCGATACGGTTGACGGCTCTTTGACCGCGTCTCCGAAACGATCGACAAGCTGTTGCAGGATCCCGGCGTCAGCTTCTGAAACCTCGATCCGTCGGGCCGGGGGCGACCACATGAGGTCGCTTCGACTGGCGGTGAACGAGGGCGGAGTAACGGCGGATCCCCGGATGGCGGTTTTCTCCATCCCTGGTCCCCGGGGATCCCGGGACTTGGTTTGACCGTCGACCAGCACGGGGCTGACGGTTCCCTGGGTGCCTCCGGAAAGGCCGAACAGGCTCCGGGTCGGCCGCTCCTCGCTCATAATTTTCTTCTGGAGCACGGTGAGGCCCTGAAGCACGGCTTCGGGCCGGGGGGGGCAGCCGGGAATGTAGACATCCACCGGAAGAATCTGGTCGATGCCTTGAACCACGCTGTAGACATCGTACATGCCCCCGCAGTTGGAGCAGGACCCCATGGAAATGACCCATTTCGGTTCGGCCATCTGTTCGTAAAGGCGCAGGACGACCGGGGCGATTTTCTTGAAGACCGTTCCCGAGGTGATGAGCAGGTCGGCCTGGCGGGGAGACGGGCGCATGACTTCCGCCCCGAAACGGGCCATGTCGTAGCGGGCCGTCAGGGCGGTGGCTTCTTCCACAAAACAGCATGACAGCCCGAAAAACATGGGCCATAGACTGTACTGGCGGGACCAGTTGATCAGGTAATCCGTCGTACTCAGGAACCGGTTGTCCGGTCGTTTTTCAGGGTGGGTCCCCACTCAAGTCCCCCTTTTTCCCATATGTACGCGAGGCCCAGCAGCAGTACGGCAATGAAAAAGGTGATCTGGAGCCACCCTGCCCAGCCCAGCTCCCGAGCGGCGATGGCCCAGGAGAAAATGAAAGCGCCCTCCACATCGAAGATCAGAAAAAAGATGGCCACCAGGTAAAACGGAACCGGGTACTTGAGGCGGGCCGTTCCCGTTGGAATGATACCGGATTCGTAGGGGCGAAGCTTTTCTGCCGTTGGCTTTCGCTTGCCGATGAAGGAAGAGGCCGCCAGCAGCAAGCCGACGAGGGCCGCTACCACCAGTGTGTAGACCCCGAGACTGAATACGCCGGGAACCCAGGGGGACAGTGCACCAATGGTATCAACGGGTTGCATGGATGATGCCTCTCGGATGTCGGTGATCGGGGTAGCGCCGGCCTTTCCGGACCGAATCAACCCCGGTAGGGGGCGAGGCCGTTTCCGGAGGCACCCCGGAAACGCCTGTCGGCTGCTATCTTATCGGTTCATGCCGCTATGGGAACGATCAGGCAGAAAACCGGAGACAGGGCGAAAATCGACGGCAAAGTGTAAAAGCTGGCGACAGTTTTGTCAACCGACGGACGCGTTCGGACCCTTGCTGCCGGCCGTCCCGGTCACGGTTCGATGATGAGATTCTCCAGTTCGTCCCGATCGTCCGGGGGACAGGGAAAATGGCGTTCGAGGATATCGGCAATCCCGCCCACGGCCTGGCACAGAGCGGCCGCTGCCTCGCCGGATTTGATGCCGGAGACGATGTCTGCCACCAGACGGTTCCAGGTGTCGGAGGGCACCCGATCGTTGATGCCCCGATCGGCTAAAATCTGAACCCTTCGCTCGAAGACCGACACCAGAACGAGAACGCCGGTGGCTTCCCGGGTGGCATGGATATTTTCACGGTAGAAGCGGTCCATGGCCGCCTTTTTTATCGACTCGGTCATTTCCCGTTTCGATACAAACAGCCGTTTCAGGCCCGGTGCGGCCATGAACAGAGGGAGCAATCCGGTAAAGAAAACGATGAAAAGCGACAGAAATACCCACATGTTTTGTTCACCCATCCAGAAGAAGCCCCCCGCCACCGGTGTCAGGGCAGCGGCCGCGACCAGGGATGCCACGGCGGCGCCGGTGACAACGGCCACGGGATAAGGATCGCTCTCGGGGATCACCATGACGACGATCTCCCCCGAGGTCCGGGCCTCGGCCATCCGAACGGCATCCCTCAGCTTTTCCTGGTCGGCATCTGTCAGAATCCCCTTCACGGTCACCATCCCCCTGAGGCGCCGCCGCCGCCGAAGCCTCCTCCTCCTCCGCTGAAGCCGCCTCTGGATGAAAAGCCCCTTCCTCCTGAGCCATCCGAGAAAGGCCCGGAGACGGACCGCCGCCGCCGGTCGGCGTCCGACCGCTTCTTTTCGTGTTTTCGGACGAATGCCGACAGGATCGTGCCGCCTGCAAGGCCGATGGGGACAAATGCAAGAACGGCAGGAAAGGCGATCCCAAAGAAAAAGCGGACGATCAGGGGCAGCGCAATCCCGCCCAGCACCCCCCCAAGCAACAAACGGATTCGTCCGACGCCGCCCGCCAGGATCGCTGCCGCCATGAGGGAGAAGATTCCGGCCTCCAATGCAATGGGTTTGCCGGTACGGTACTTGGAAGGGCCATCGGCCGTATACTCGCCCCTGATGCCCGCGATCATGGCCTCCACGCCGCCAATGACTCCCTGATCGAATCGGCCCTCCCTGAACCGCGGAACGATCACGTTTCGAATGATGCGGCCGGCCACCAGATCCGTCAGACGCCCCTCGAGGCCGTAGCCCACTTCAATCCGGAGCTTGCGGTCACTGCGTGTTATAAAGAGGAGGGCACCGTTGTCGAGCCCTCGCTGACCGATCTTCCACGATTCCGCGACCCGGAGGGAGGCCGCTTCGAGGGCTTCTCCGTCAAGGGAGGGCACCGTCACCACCGCGATCTGGGTGCCGTCCGTCCTTTCGAGCGCCTCCAGAACGGCATCCAGGTGTCGGACCGTGGTCGACGACAGCATTCCGGCCGAATCGGTAACCCGGCCTTCGAGGGGCGGCACGGAGAAGGAGGCATCTGCGGCACCACTGGCAAGCCCCCACACCAGGAGGGCAGAGGTGCAGACGCCCCTTATCCTCTTGTGCCAAGCCAGGATCACTGTGGGGTTCCTATTGGAAGGTGACCGTCGGAACGGCGGTGGGTCCCCCGTCGGCATTGAAATAGGTTTTTCGGTCAAGGTTCAGGATAAACCGGTTGGTCAGGTTGTTGGGAAATTTTCGGATGGAGGCGTTGAAGGCTTCAACGGCCTGGTTGTAGCGTTGTCGGGCGACGGCGATGCGGTTTTCGGTGCCTTCCAGTTGATTCTGGAGGTCGAGGAAATTGTGGCTGGCCTTCAGGTCCGGATAGCGTTCCACCACCACCATCAGACGCGACAGGGCCGACGACAGCTCTCCCTGGGCGGCCTGAAGCCAGGCCATGGCATCGGGATTGGAAAGGTCCTTCGAGGAGAACGGTACGGAGACGGCCCTCTTCCTGGCTTCGACCACCCCCTCCAGGGTTTCCCGCTCGTGGGCGGCATAGCCCTTGACGGTTTCCACCAGATTGGGAATGAGGTCGGTCCGTCGCTGGAGAGTGGCTTCCACGTCGGCCCAGGCTTTGAACGTGGCCTCTTCGAGTTGCTGAAGCTGATTGTATCCGCAGCCGGACAGGCAGAGGGCGGCAACGGCGGTTATCCAAAGCGGCGACAGTCGTGTTGACGGTTTCATGTGGCCTCCATCGGTGACCGTTATTAAGATCAAAACCTTACAACGGATGGTTACCATATCCCAGTTGGCTGCCTTCTGGCAACCAGGACCGATGGGAACGGTCGCCCCCATCGCCGTTGACGGTACCGGTTTCACCGTTACCATTCGAATAGGCGTCGTCGTGACGCCATCGGCGGATTCCCCAGTGACGAAGGGAGGGGGCACAATGGCCTTGGTTCTCTATCTGGCAACGGCCTCGGGACTCTTCATTGCCGATCCGATGGACGGCGGTTGGACAGTTCGGCGGCATGTCCTTTCAGATCGGGCTCTAAAAACCGTGGTCGTGATCGACGGGACGATTCTGGCGGGGGGAGAGAAGGGTATCTGGCGGTCGACCGACGGCGGAAATCACTGGCAGGCGGTCTCCGACGGAACCACGACTCCCCATGTCCGGTGGATGGTCTGGGTCGACGGACCTGGGGAAACGGTGCTGGCCGGCGCGGAGCCGGCGGGAATATACGTGTCGACGAACCGTGGGGCCACGTGGCACGAGGCATCCGGTGTTTCCCGGCTTCGCAACGAACACGGCTGGCAGCTGCCTTACTCGCCGGCAGCCGGTTGTGTCAGGGATTTCGGCGCTGGTCGCCATGGCGGCCCCCATCGATTTTACGCCGCCGTGGAGGTCGGGGGGGTGCTGACCTCGACCGATGGAGGCGGCTCCTGGGCATTGGTCCCCGGAAGCGACGGAAACCCGGAACTGAACCGGGATCTCGGCACCGGGATTCATCCCGATGTTCATTCCTTGTCTGCCCACCCGGTCACGGGGATGATCACCGCTGCCACCGGCGGGGGGCTTTACCGCTCCAAGGACGGCGGCGCATCATGGGTTCGGCTGCACGACGACTATGTCCGGGCGGTTTGGGTCGATCCCGCCGATCCCGACCACATCATCGCGGGTCCCGCTGACGGTGTGTCGAGGGGGGGACGTATCGAGAGAACCGTCGACGGGGGCAACCATTGGCGTCCGTTTTCCGACAGCATGGATGCCCCATGGCCCCGGCACATGGTGGACCGGTTCTTCTTCTCGGAAGGGCGTCTGTTTGTGATCCTCTCCAACGGGGCATTGTGGGAGCGGCCTCTGGAAGGGGGCGTCTGGAGCCGAGTCCTGCCGGAGGTGGAGGAGATACGAGGGGTGGCGCTGGGAGCCGGGGCCTGAGACCCTCAGCTCCCGCAGATAAACACCTTTCGACGTCCGTGGGGTGGTGAATAAGGATTCACCACCGATTGACAGGTCGTGAAAATCCAGTCGTCACCCAAACGCCATTTCGGCGTTTTCTTCCTGGCAGTTCAGGTTCCGGGAATGATACCTTTTTCATACCTTCGATTTCAGGGCGGCCAATTCGAGCTGATCCGAGGCGTCTTCAGCGCGGTCAGACACTTCCACAATGCTGTCCAGGCATTGCTTTAGATGCATTTTATGGCCACGATCCAGGGACGACGTGAAGATGAGCTTGGTGAGATCCCATTCGCTTTTATCCACATCGGATTCAACAAGGCATACCTGTTGGGTAAATTGACGAATCTCATCCATGGAAGATTCGCTGTTGAAAAAATACAGTGCGGCGTCCTTGAGAGGCGTTCTCACCCCGAATGCCTCCCGGGTAACGGAAGCAAAGTGAGGCTTGAGATTGCCGATTACCAAAGGCCTCTGATTTAGAAAAAAATTACAGCATGCCTCAGCCGCATTGGCGACTTTATCGATCCGCTCGACGATGTGATATATATCTTCACGCAATCCAGGCAAATAAGCCCCCAGATAAAGGTTATCCCGGATTTCGTAACGTCTCACATCGGCTTGGGTTTCCATTCTACGAACTTCCCGGGCCAGACGTTTGGCTTCTTTAACACTGTCTTGAAGATATAGCAGAATCGTCTTCTCTGAAGTCAGAAGGCAGTTTTCCAACTCATCCAGAAAGCTGTTGATCTGCCCAATGACCTCTTTCTCCTTTTTAAATATCATTGTGGATTCCCCCCGAACGAGTTCTGATTTTTATGCGCCGATCCCCATCGTCAGGACCAGTCGCATGAGCAGATAGGCGGCCATTCCGCTGGTAAGCGGTGTGGATATCCAACCCATGGCGATCCCAACGAGTGTGTTCTTTTTGACCGTGCGAACGGACTTTAGAATGCCGACTCCTGCCACGCCCCCCACAATGGCTTGGGATGTGGAGACCGGCACTCCGATTTGTGTGAAGAGGTGAACGGTCACCGCTGCCGACAACTCCGAGATGAATGCAGAGAATCCGTCCAGCTCCACAATTTTTTTCCCGATGGTGTCCATGACTTTTCGACTGTAGGTCAATACCCCCAATACGATACTCAAACTGCCGATGAGCGCCCCTTGAAAGGGTGTCAGCATGCCGGTGGCGACGTAGACCCCGGTGACGTTGGCCACATTGTTTGCACCGAGGGAGTAGGCGCCGTAGCACCCCGCCAGGATCAGCGCTGTTTTCAGAAATCGGTTGCGGCGGTTAAGGTCGGAAAGAATTTTTCTGAAGAAATAGGCGAAGAATGGATAGAAGAGAAGCGAGAGCCCCATCGAACCGATGGGAGTGAGGACCCAGCATAAAACAACCTTATAGAGTCGAGTGAAATCGGGGATGCCGGAAATCATCCCGATACCCAACACCGCCCCCATGATGGCCTGGGAGGCGGACACCGGAAGGGACAGGTATGAAAAGACGGCAACGCAGATCCCTGCAGAGAAGGCGGCAATGAACGCGGAGATCGGCGTCATGATCGACATGGCGCCCACCGTATTCATGTTTTTGTAGCCTTCAGACAAAGCGCCTCCCACGACGAAAATGGAAATGAGCACAATGGCGGTTCGATATTGAACCACCTTTGCCGCTACACCCGTACCGAAAAGGTTGGCAGAGTCGTTGCTGCCCAGCCCCCATCCGAGAAATATGCCGCCCAGGAGTTGCCACATAGAGACATCCGGTTTCAGATTCTCAGAGTATGAGCCGTCGCTGGTCGGACACGGCCCGGCCGTTCTGACCATCTGAGACGGTTACAGACGCATTCGGCCCTTTTGGATTCGCGGCTGTAAGAAGTGGACCTGGTGAAAACGACGACTAGGGGAGGCGTGTCGACCGCCTCCATGGCTCAGGGAACGGCGTGGACGCGGTTGCCCTGTCGCAGGGTCAAAGGATCCGTTCCCGATCCATGAAGATCGCTCTTGCTCTTTATTGACCTTCCGTTTTGACAGGTGTCAGTTTTGCCCCGGTGAGGGACGCGGCAGCGACCAGCATAGTCGACATGGCAATCATCATGATCCCCAATGCGGAGAGTTTGCCCCAGAGACCGCCTTCGGCAAATCGAAAGATCTGCACGGCTATAACCTCGGTTCCGGGTCTGGACTGCACCACGGAAAGGGCGAGCTGTCTCAATACACGCCAACTCCCAGGAGCCAATCCACAGAACAATAGTGGATTGCCTTAACGAATCAGGCTGCGATCTGGGGTTGAAATACTCCCCTCAACTCTCATTACAATTAAAAATAAGTGAAAAGCTAACGATATTCTAATATTAATCTAACAATTAAACTATTGTGGATTTCGGTTTCGTAAGTATAATTAATATCCATTACTTTACGGTATATTCGTTCATCAAGGCTTCAAACCACCATCTTCGCCCATTTAATTATTTCTCTCACCATCAATTGCACCAACGCACCGATGATATGGACTGCGATGATCGGGGCGGCATTTGGGTTAGATGTCCTTCTTAAGTTGAGAGTGATGGAGCACAGTCGGGTTCTCCATCCCCATGCATGATTCTTTTGGTTCACTGTTGATCGTGTGCCCTGTTGGAGATATTCACAAAGGAGGTTTTAAATGAAATTATTGGGTGCTAGCGTGAATTTGGGAACCCTGGCCACGGGAGCAGGCATTGTGCTGTTGACACCGATTGTGGTTCCGGTGATTGCCGGCGTGCTAAAGCCGGTGGCCAAGTCGATTATCAAAGGCGGTCTGATCGCCTACGAGCAGGCTAAATCAGCCACTGCCGAAACCATGGAGACCCTTGAGGACCTCGCCGCCGAAGCCAAATCGGAGCTTTCTGACAAGGGCGGTTCATCGGCCAAGCCTAAAAAAGTGTCGGCCAAAGGGGCCAAGGCGTGAATCTGCCGGAAGCCGAGGTCGTTCATCATACCGGTGAACGGCTTCGCATCAGGGTCTCCTCTCGAAAGGGTGACAGAGCCTTTTTCGAGGACTTGGAGAAGCGATTTAGGGACGAGGGCGCCATTGCCGCCGCAAGGCCCATCACCGGAAGTATACTGATTACGGGTGATCTGGCCTCGCCCGAGTGGGCGAAGGACATGGGGGAGCGAACCCGGTCTTTCGACCTGACGGTAGTCAGTCGCAGAAAGGCGGCCCCCTCCGCTGCCTATGTGGTCGCCCCTATCGGTGCCCTAAACCGTCACGTACGCCGCTTTACCAACGATGAGCTGGATATCTTCGGCGCCGTTTTCGTTTTACTCATGACGACGGGCATCATTCAGATCCTCCGGGGCAATCTGCGACTGCCTCCCTGGTACACAGCTTTCTGGTATGCGTTCGGCATTTTCACCAAATCCATCCTGGACCGAATCGACACCGACCCCTTTCCGTCCGCCGACTGATAGCCGGCGGCATACAAGGTATGATGCATTGGATTGACGTCAGACGTGCCGATGGGTTCGTTTTGCGTCCGGAGGCTGACGACTGCCGGATTCTGCTCTGCCGCTTCCGAGGTCGGCCGCAGCGGCCGCTGAGTACTCCTTTCTCCCTTGCTTCTGTTATGGTGGTATCTGATGAAGAAAACCTCCGACTTCACGACGCCGGCCCATGGCCGCCCGGAATCGGGGCGAAGCCCCGCCCTAACCCAACCCACTGCTGGGCGAAAGGACGGGAATCCGACCGCGACCGTGGCGACTGTTCACGACGCGGTTCCTGGTCGGGTGCGGTTCAAGGTCGAGGGGCTTCACCGGTCCTCCCTGATGAAGCGATTTCTGGAGGCCCGGCTGAAAAGAGAGCCCGGCGTTCGACGCATCCGCGCCAGCCATACGACCGGAACCCTTCTCCTTCGGTATGACAGCGCATGGTCCAGCCGTTCCCTCGCCGACCGAATCCACCAGGTAATCACCACAGAGGCGATATCTCTGGATGAACAGCGGGCCTTCCTTGCAGCGTCCGCGACGTCCTCCCCGCCGGTCTCGAAAGAAGGGACCGAACCGTCCGAAAAAACGGCTTCGCGATATAAGGAGATAGTGAAGACCACGCTGCGTCTTTTCCATGCCGACGGGGGGATTGAGCAGGACACTACCCTATGGCACACCATGGGACACCGTCGGCTCATCGAGCATCTGGATACCGACCTTGACAGGGGATTGACCACGCCAATCGTCCTTGACCGCCTCCGGCGGCTTCCCGCAAACACCCTTCCCGATGCCCGCACCCGCAGCAGAGGGGATATCCTTTGGGGGCAGATCAACTCGTTACCGGTGTATCTGCTTGCGGCTGCGGCCGGCGTGTCGATGGTGACCGGCGGCGTCATCGATGCCATCGTGGTCGTGGGAGTGGTCGCGGCCAATGCCTATCTCGGTTTTGTCACCGAGCGGCGCGCCGAGCAAACCATCAGTTCCCTCAAACACTACATCAACCCGAGGGCGATCGTCATTCGCGACGGCAATGCCACGGACATCTCCGCCAGAGACGTGACGGTGGGGGACATCATCGAGTTCAAACCCGGCATGTACGTGGCCGCAGACTGCAGGGTCATCGATTCCGACCATCTCAGCATCGACGAGTCCATGCTGACCGGAGAGAGTATGCCGGTGCTGAAAACCCCCGGCACCCTGCGCATCAAGCGAACGCCCCTGGCCGACCGGAGCAACATGGCTTTCATGGGCACCCTCATCACCGGCGGACAGGGCCGGGGAGTGGTGGTGGCCACAGGGCCGGATACCGAGATCGGGCGCCTCCAGAAGCTGCTGGACGATACCCAAACTCCCGAAACGCCAATCGAAAGACAGTTGCGGGTGATGGGAGACAAACTGGTCATGGCCTTCGGGGTGATTTGCGGGGCCGTGTTCGTTCTGGGGCTGATGCGGGGCTACGGACTCCTGATTATGCTGAGAACGGCCATATCCCTTGCGGCGTCTGCAGTGCCGGAGGGGCTTCCGGCGGCGGCGACCATCAATTTTGCATTGGGCATTCGCCGGATGCGGGAACACCATGTGCTCATCCGGCGTCTTCAGGCGGTCGAAACCCTTGGCGCCATCGAAACCATATGTTTAGACAAAACGGGCACTCTGACGGAAAACCGAATGACCGTCACGAGCCTGTTCACCTCCATGGAACGAACGGATGTCGACGGGGCCAGCCAGGAGAGCGTGCGGTCCGCTGTCGGCAGGATCCATCCGGCCAATCGGAAGGCCCTTATCCATTGCTGCGCCCTGTGCAACGAATCTGAAATCAACGGCATCGACGGCAGTGGAGACCTCCTCCTTCACGGTTCAGCAACGGAAAATGCCCTGGTTCACCTGGCCGCAAGGGCGGGAGTCGACGTCCGAGAGCTCCGGGCGTCCCATCCCATGCTCAAGATCACCCATCGATCGGAAAACCGGCTTTTTATGGACACTCGCCACGCGGCCCCGGAAGGCGGTGTCGTTTTTGTCAAGGGCAGTCCCATGGAGGTATTGGGCCTCTGTGGTGAAGCCCTTGTCCATGGTCGATTGGAGGAAATGTCCGGACAGATGCGGGATGCGATCGAGTCGGAAAACGACCAGATGGCTGGCGGTGCCTTGAGGGTTCTTGGTCTTGCCTATGGGACGTTCAAAGGGGCGGTACCGTCGGATGTCAACGGCCATTTGGTGTGGATCGGGCTCGTGGGCATGGCCGATCCGATTCGGCCAGGGGTTTCCGCTTTGATTCCGGTGTTCCACCGGGCCGGCATCGACACCATTATGATCACCGGAGATCAGAGTCCAACCGCCTTTTCCATCGCCAGTCACCTGAATATCGCCGGCCACAAACCTTTGGAGATTCTGGACTCCGCCGAGTTGACCTCCCTGGATTCCGAGGTGCTCCAGGCCATCGCCAAACACGTCTTTGTCTATTCCCGGGTCAGCCCCGCACACAAGCTGAAAATCGTCCAGGCGATCCAGGCCAATGGAAAGACCGTTGCCATGACCGGAGACGGCATCAACGACGGCCCGGCCCTCAAGGCCGCCGATCTGGGCATCGCCATGGGGCAGTCCGGAACTGACATCGCAAGGGAAGTGGCCGATGTGGTCCTCCAGAAGGACAATCTGGACACCCTCATCATCGCTGTGAAGGATGGTCGGGGTATCTACCAGAACATCCGAAAGTCGGTCCGGTTCTTTCTTGCCACCAATTTCAGCGAAATCATGGTCATGACGGCCGGCATCGGCCTCGGGATCGGCTCTCCCCTGAACGTAATGCAGCTGCTCTGGATCAACATCATCTCCGATATCTTTCCCGGCCTTTCCCTCTCAATGGAGGCGCCCGAACCCGACGTGCTGGAGCGTTCCCCCCGGCCCACGGGCGCCCCACTTTTTACCGGGGACGAGTACCGGTCCATGATGCTCTCGGCAGCCGCCATATCCGGTGGAGCCCTGGGGGCCTATGGCTACGGACTGCTGCGATATGGCCAGGGGGCAAGGGCGGGAACCCTGGCATTCCAGGCGCTTACCCTGGGCCAGCTCCTTCATGCCTTCAACTGCCGCAGGGAATCCGGCGCCATCCATTCGGCGGATCCGCTGCCCCCGAACCCCTACCTCAATATGGCTGTCTGGGGCTCACTGGCCTTTCAGGGGTTGACTTTCGTCGTTCCCCCCCTGAGGCGGCTGCTCGGCCTGGCCCCGACGGGGATCGGGGATCTCGGCGTGATCGCCGCAGCATCCCTGCTGCCTATGGTCTTTCACCCCTCCCCTAACCCCCATACCCGGACGGAACCATGATTAAACATTTTATCTTCACATCCGAATCCGTGACCGAGGGGCATCCGGACAAACTCTGTGATCAGATCAGCGATGCCATTGTCGATCGATTTCTGACCCACGATCCGTTTGCCCGGGTGCGGGCCGAATGCGCCGTTTCGAGTGCCATCGTATTTATCGCGGCTAGATTCAGGTCGGAGACGACAATGGATTTCGCCCACGTGGCCCGAAAGATCATCAAACAGATCGGCTACGACCAGGAGGAGTTCAACGAGAAAATCTGCAGCATCCTTACGGCGCCGAAGGTACTGCCCATCGACCCTAAAATGCGGTTTGACGAGCGCTTCCTTTCCGATCCTGAGATAAGCCGGATCCCAGCCAAAAATCAGGTGACGGTGTTCGGCTTTGCCTGCGATCAGACCCCGGCTTTCCTGCCAATGTCCATCTGGGTCGCCCACCGGCTGGTTCGCCAGCTCACTGCGGTTCGGCGCCTCAAGGTACTGCCTTATCTTATGCCGGACGGGAGAGTCCAGGTGGGGGTCGAATATCGGGACCGCCGGCCCACAAGAATTCACAGCGTCACCCTGGTCGCCGATCAAAGGGATATCCGGAAGCCGGGCATCCGGACCCTGAGGAGCGATATGATGGCCTCGGTCATCGAGCCGGTGTTTGCAAAGCTCGACATCCAACCCGATGATAAGACACGAATCAACATCAACCCCGAAGGTCCCTACCAGGGAGGCCCACCCCACCACTCTGGACTCACGGGCCGGAAAAACGCCGTGGATACCTATGGCGAGTATGCCCGTCACAGCGGAAAGGCTCTCAGCGGAAAAGACCCCATCCGGATCGATCGCGTCGGGGCCTATGCCGCGCGGCATGCGGCGAAAAACATCGTGGCCTCCGGTCTGGCCGCCGAGTGCGAAGTGCTGCTCAGCTATTCCCTGGGCATCACCCAGCCCGTTTCCCTTCAGGTCCAAACCTTCGGTACCGGTGTGATTCCGGAAAAAGATATTGCCAAACTGATTCAAACCCACTTCGATTTCAGGCCCGCGGCCATAATTCGGGATTTCGACCTCCGAAACCTTCCGGCGCAAAACAGCGGCCGGTTTTACCAGCGGCTGGCGTCTTACGGCCATTTCGGCAGGGACGACATGGAGCTTCCCTGGGAGCGGACCGACCGTTTGGAACGGCTGAAGACTTTCCTGTAGAAGCATCGACACTCGCATAGGGCGGGAGGATCCCATGATCATCGGCATCGTCAATCAAAAAGGCGGAGTTGGAAAGACCACCATTGCGGTCAATCTCGCCGGCGCCCTGGCCGAGCATGGAAGGAGAGTCCTGTTGGTGGACGCTGACCCCCAAGGAAGTGTGCTGCAGTGGGCCTCGTTGGAAACGCAGAAGTTCTTTGACGTCGTTCATTTGCCGGGGCTTTCCGACCGCCGGCAGATTCGATCCGCAGGCAAGGGCTATGGCCATATCGTCATCGATTCGCCTCCGGCCCTCGAGGCCATCTCCCAGCGGGTGTTGGCCATCGGAGACCTGACCCTCATCCCCGTCGGTCCTAGCCCCCTTGATATCTGGTCCAGCCGTGAAACGCTTCAAAGACTTTCGGGAACACGGAAGAAAGGCCTTAAGCGCAGATCCCTGCTGTTGATTTCCAGGAAAATCCCCAATACCCGGGTCGGCAAGGAGGCGAGAGAGGCCATGGAAGGCTTTGGGATAGAGGCCTGCCGAACCGAAATCACCCAGCGGATCGCCTATGTGGAGGCCATGATCGCTGGCCTGCCGGTTCACCGGTATTCTCCAAGAAGTGCGGCCGCCAGAGAGTCAATCAACCTTTGCAATGAATTGATGACCTACGAGGAAGGATAAGCCAATGCCACCCAAAAGAGCGTTGAAGGATGCCGTTGAGGACCCCTTGGCCCGGAAGAGCCGGAAAGGCGCGGCGGCGACTATGGAGGGCAGCACCAAGGCGCCGCGGCGTGAGGTGGGATTTTGGCCGACCTTGGCCACTCTCGCTGCCGGCCTTCTGGGGGGGGTGTTGATCGGCCGGTTTATCAAGTGGCGCTGAGGTTTTGATTGGGGCACCTTTTTCAGTAACGACGACGCCCGGGGGTAACCCCCGGGCGTCGTTGCTGCGGCCATGGCGGAAGGAGCCGATGAAGCGATGCGACGGGTTGTGGTTGCTTTAGATCAGGGCGGCTAGAAGGCCAAGGCCATTTGATTCCAGTGCGCGACCGACCGCCCAGGATACCACTGCCCGGCCGAAGGCCTGCCCGGTCCGGGTTGCGGACGAAGTAATCGTCCTATCGAGATCGACAGCCTTTTCGGCGTCGAAATACCCGCAATACTGCAGCAGGTTTAAAAAATGCTGTTCGTCGACCACTGACGGATCGTACTGAATCTTGACGCTTCCCGTCACCGGATTTGCGCCCACTGCGTGGACGCCTCTGTGATTCAAAATTTCCTCCGTTATTTCCCTGCATAGATGGGTCTGATGTCTGATTTCTGGAATTCTTACCCGGATTCTCCCGGGGACGCTGTGAACGTAGTATCCCATAACAATCAATCCACCTTTCCAATGTATATTGTCGATTCAATGGTCGATCCATGCAGACATTGAAACATGTGATATCTCGTCCAACGCGGTTAGGAGATCGTTAGGGGACAATGAAATTTTCATTAACGGAATGAAATGGTTACAAATGTATGGAAATGGGCCTGAGTGGCTGGATTTCCGGGGAAGGGGTCGAGTTAGGCCCGGGCAGCGAACCGGCCCTTCGGGTGCCGATCACCCAGGACCTCGCCGATGGTCTTTGACAGAATGCTGAGGGAAAAGGGCTTCATGATAAACCGCTCAAACCCCAGCTGCCGGCAGTCTCCCACGGCCAAATCGGAAGGGCTGGCGTAGCCGCTGCACAGGATGACCGGAAGGGAGGGGCGGATTTCCTTGAGTTTCCGGGTGAGGCGATCCCCCTTCATTCCGGGCATGGCCCAATCCGTGATGGCCAGATCGCACCAGTCCGGTTCCCCTGAAAACCCGTCGATGGCCTTAGCGGGATCGCTGAACGCCCTGACCCTGTACCCCAAGCGTTCCAGCATCTGTGTGCCGATGCGGATCAGATCCTCCTCGTCGTCAATAAGTATGATGTTGCCGTTGCCGTGAAGAACCTCCAATGGCGCTGCCGCTGCCGCCGACGATTCCATGGGCGGCGGTTCCGCCAAAGGAAGAAACAGGCGGAATGTGCTTCCGGCAAGGGGTTTGCTGGCCACTGTGACCGCCCCGTTAACGGTTTTCACAATCCCGTCGACCACTGCCAGCCCCATACCGGTACCCTTGCCCTGGGGCTTGGTGGTGAAAAAGGGATCGAAGATACGGTCGATGATGTCGAAGGGTATGCCCTTGCCCTCGTCCCGGATCTCACATTCCAGGTACCGGCCGGGATTGAGGTGTTGAATGGATGGGTGCTGCTCGGAGGGCAGGGAAAGGTTCCTCAGGGTCAGGGTGATGATGCCCCCGTCTTCTTCCATGGCGACAGCGGCGTTGGTGCAGATGTTCATCAGGACCTGATGCATCTGGGTGCGGTCGGCCAAGATGGCAGTGGACTCTGCTTCTTGCCCGACCTCTATGCGGATGGTGGCGGGCAGGGATGCCCGAAGCAGCTGATGGGTCTCCTCCACGATGTCGCCAAAGTCGACCACGGTGCGTTCCTGGTCCATTTTTCTGCTGAAAGACAGGATCTGGCGGACCAGTTCCTTGGCCCGTGAAGTGGCCTTCAGAATCTGGTTCAAGGAGTCCGACGCTCTGGAATCCGAAGGCAGTTCCATAAGGGCCAGCTCGGAGAAGCCTGAAATCGCGGCCAGGATGTTGTTGAAGTCGTGGGCGATGCCGCCGGCAAGGGTGCCTAAGGCCTCCATCTTCTGGGATTGCTTGAGGGCGGCCTCCATCTCTTTGAGTTCGGTAATGTCCCGGGCGTTCATCACCACTCCGGAGATATGACCATCGGTTTCGATGCAGGGATAGAGGGCTGAATCCAGGTGGCGGATGCGGTCTTGGGAGAAATGGTTGTGGCTTTGAAATCGAAAGGATTCCCCTTCGAGGCACCGATCGATCCGGGTCTTCATCTTTCGATCGAATACGTTCTGTCCCAGCAGCGAGGGCAATGTCTGCCCAATCACCTCGCTTCGCCGCTGCCTGAAGAGCTTCAGGCAGGCGTCGTTGACGGCTATAATGCGGTAGCTGCGATCCATTAACGCCATGTGGTCTTTCGATGCCGCAACGATTCGTTCGTAGTGGACCAGTTGCTGCTCGACGGATTTTCTCTCCCTGATTTCCTCCTGGAGCATTCGGTTGGCTGTGACCAGCTCGATGGTCCGCTCTTTCTCGCTTTCCACCAGGCTCAGCAGCAGGGTTTGAACCGACACCATTCCGGTCAGGCGCCCCTTGCTGGTGATAAGCACGTGGTCGTAAATTTTTCGCCGGTCCCGCCTCATGGCGAGATCGGCCACCTCCTCCAGAGCGGCATCTTCCTCGACGATCAGGGGAGAGGCATCCATGATATCGCGAATAGGACGATTTTCGAAGAGGGATACCCCGTAGCGGTGGCTCAGGATGCGGTCCAGATGGATGCTCATGACCAGTCCTACAGGGATGTCTCCATCCGTGACCGCCATGGCGGCCATGGGCCCCCTCGCCTCCACCAGGCGCTTGACCTTCCGGACGCGCAACTCCGGAGGGACGCTGTCGCATGATTCGGTCAACCGGCCGATGGGTGTCTGGTATGGATCCTCGGTCGTGGAATAGCCAGCCATTGGAATGGATATGTTTGGGGTGTGCGGGCCCCCCTGCCGAGCAGAGCCCTCCGGTTTCTTCCAAGACAACGCCGAAAACCTACATTTGCCTTCGTTTTGTTTGCGAACGATTAAGAATTCGCAGAACAAGCGCCTACCGCCAATGGAATCTTCCGTTCCGGGGTCTCCCCAGGCGGGTATCGATTCCCTCCGACACCTTGACAATCCAAGCTGCTCCATTAGTCTGTTGACAGGTCCCATAGCAACTGAGGAGCCCCCCATGCATGAAAAAGACAAACTCAGGTATCTTAAATCGGCGCTCATCGTGGTTGGCGTCATTTTCATCGTCGGCATTTACTTGATGATGATGTGGGTATGGCCTTCGGGCTGGGGCTGGACGCCGCGGCAACCCGAATACGAGCAAATGATTATGGGCATATACGCGGTCTTGGGGGTCTTTTTGATTCGGGCTGCGAAAGACCCTTTGGCCAATGCAAGCCTCATTTGGTTTACGATCTGGTCGAGCATCGTCCACGGTGGCATAATGCTGGTTCAAGCGCTCGTCGATGAGACCGAAAGGGCAAACCTTCTGGGCGATATCCCGGCCTTGTTTCTTGTGGCATTTGTCCTTTGGTATCTCATGCCGAAGAGAACAGAGGCCTAAGGTGACAACCGGCAAACAGTGCCGTCGGACGGTTCGACCTTATCGGTGGGGAGGTTGCCATGAACAGATTCTTGTCATCGGTTTTTTGTCTGGTATTTTTAGCGGGTTTCCTGCTGGTTGAAAACGCCGTGCCCGCCGCTTCCGATAGCGACGATTCGCATCCACTGGAGGGCATGGTCTTCATCGGATATGCCGGTCCGAAAGGAGAGGATGCGGATGGGGAAGACCAGATCATCTTCCGGGACGGTCTCTTCCTCTCGACCTCCTGCGTCAAGTATGGCTTCGAAACCGCCCCTTACACGGCGGTTCAAAAGACCGACGGCATCCACTTTGAATCGGTGGTGGTCAGCCCCGACCATGGGGTGATCGAGTGGAAAGGCGTTGTCAGGGACGATCGAGCGGAGGCCACTTTCCTGTGGACCAAGAAGAGATGGTACTGGTTCGATGCCCATGAGGAAAGCTGGTTCGAAGGAAAGCTGAAGGCGCCATGACCGTCGAAAACCCACTATTCCATGATCTTGACGACTGCCAGAGAAATGTCGTCCTCCTGCCGACAATCCCCCTGAAATAACGCCACGGCGTCGATCACCGCCCGGCAGATGTCGGCCGCCGGCTCCGCGAGGTGGCGACCCACAAGGGCTTCGAATCGATCTTTACCGAACAGGACGCCGTCGGCGTTTGCCGCCTCCCAGATCCCATCGGTGCCGATGACCACCACATCACCCTTGCCAAAGGGCCGGCTGGACGGTTTCGGATAGGCATAGCGGGACTCCACGCCCAAAGGGATGCCGGCGCCGCCGAGGGTGGCGATGGTCTCGCCTTGATCGGCAAACAGCCATGCGGGATCGTGGCCTGCGCGAATCCACTGGAATCGGCGAGCGATGGGATCGATCTCCAGGAAAAAGAGGGTCATGAATCTTCCGGATGGGCCAACGTCGGCAGACAGCTCTCGGTTGACGGCGCCGATGGTCTCATTGAGATTTTCATTGATGTCGCAGCGGCCTCGTATCAGGGCCCTGGCCGTTGCCATCAGAAGGGCCGCGCCGATGCCGTGGCCGGTGACGTCGCTCACCACGACCCCCAGGGTTCCATTTCCCCTCTGGATAAAATCGATGTAGTCGCCGCCGGTCTCGTCGCAGTACCGGACGGTCGACGCGATGTCGAATCCCGGGAATGCCGGATGGGCGGAGGGGAGGAAGTTTTGCTGAACCTCCCGGGCCACCTCCAAGGAGTGGCGGATTTGCATGCTGGTTTCAAGCTGAGCCGCCATGTCATTGAAGGCGTCGGCCACGAGTTGCCGTTCGTCCGTCTCATCGAAGGAGAGGCGGGCCGAAAAATCCCCCTTTGACAGCTGCCGGAATCCCTCGACGACGGCAGAAAAAGGCCTGAGGATCCTGCGGGAGCGGAAGCCGGCGACGACCAGCATGAGCAGAACCACGGCCATCGCCGCCAAAAAGGTGTCCATGGCGTGCCACCGAATCAGGCGTCGTTGGCTCCTCGTCATGAAGTACTGTAGCTCACGGGTCGGCAGAATGCTGGCAAATCCGAATTTGTGGAAGGCCTGGGCGTAGGCCCAGATGGACTCTGTTCCGTCGGTATTCAATACGGCATGTCCTTTTCCCCACCGTCTGCTTTTACGGAGAAAGGTATCCATTTCCGGCCCGTCCATGAGTGAGGCGGAGGGGGACGGGCGCCATGAGGGGTCAGCCTGTCTACCGTCTGCCCGGAAAAGGACGGCCGGTGGCAAAGACCCCCGGACGTCGTCGTCGGTCCAGATGACCAACAGGGTTTCCATCATCGGGGTCCATTGGGAGGCGGGCCTGCATGTTTCGAGCAGGCGTATCATGGAATAATCGGCCCCTATAACGCCATCCGGCTGGAGGTGTTCCCCGGATATCGACAACGTGATCGACAGGACGGTGGGTATCGAGGGGTCTGCTTTAACGCTGCGGGTGACCACCCTCAGAGGCGCCGGCTTTCCGCCTAGTGCGGGGTGTGGTTTTCTTCCGAGGAACCGACGGGTGGCGTCTTCATGGAACCCGGCTTCCGGGTAGGCGAAAATTTTGCCGTCGGGCATCAGCCGATAGACCCCAAGAAGGCCGCTGTCGACCGTTTCCAGCTGTTCGAAGAGCTGCTGAAGAATCGGTTGCGACTGGCGCACGCTGTCGTCGGTACCACGGAATCCATCGACTGGGCGCGCGGTCGTCCAGCCGCCCTCGATCTTCTCGGATGCGCCGCGGATCGCGGTTTCGATCCGATAAAATTCCCGATTCAGGGCAAGGGCATAGTTCTCTGAAACCTCCTCCAACCCACGGCTGGTTAACAGGATCAGTTGCTTCGTCGCGACATCGCTGATGGTTTGTCCCATCTTTGCGGACAGCCCTGCGTTGAGCGAGAAAAAGACCAAGAGGGGAACGATGCTGAACCCGAGAAGGATCAGTAGAAGCTTATATCGAATACTCATGGTCGTTTCCCTCCGGTTGTTTGCGACGAATATACTATTGATAATAATGATTTAGAGAATCGACAATTTCACGGCCGGAAAGTGGTGTGCCCCAGGGGGTCACATTCCATGCGGCCGTTTGGGAATCATCAGGATCACCGCCGGTGGAGCAGGGGCGGGTGAGATGGGTGGAAAAGAGGTCGATTCGGCAGGTGTGGGCGGGGAAAGACGGAGGGCCGGCATCCGACACCGCCCTGGGAATGCCGTGTGGGCGGCTGTCGGCCAGAATGGATTCGACGGTTATGGGGAATTCAGTGACGCTACAGCCATATCCCTTGCAGCGGAAAATCCACGGATGGAATGGGCGATATCCGCTTCGGTGGTCGCCCAGGAGCAAACGCTGACCCGGATCACTGCTTTGCCGTTCCAGACGGCTCCCCCCACCCAGCAGTCGCCGGATTGCTGGATATGGTGGATCGTCCGGTTGGTGATGTCGTCGCTGTCACAAGCAACGACCACTTGGTTGAAGACGACGTCATTTAAAATCTGAAAGCCTTCGGACGCCAGCTTTCGACCCAGTTGGACGGCGTTTTCGTGAAGACCGGTCACCAGCGCATCGACGCCCTCCTTGCCCAGGTATTTTAATGCCGCCCACAGGTCTACCGCCCTCGCCCGCCTCGACATCTCCGGCGTGGTGAGCATGCCGTCCCTGTTTTCACTATAGGTGATGTAGGAGCCGGAGGCCTGGAGGGCATTCACCAGGGCCTCCCTGTCATCGCAGAGAACGACACCGCTGTCGTAGGGGGTGTTGAGGGTTTTGTGTCCGTCTACCGACCAGGAATTGGCCTTTTCCATTCCTTTCGTTAAATAGTTCAGTGTGTTCGAGCCGGCGACCCAGAGTCCGAAGGCGCCGTCGATGTGAACCCATGCGCCTGCATCCCGGGCCTTTTCGCAAATGGGTTCAAAGGGGTCGAAAGCGCCTGAGGAGACATGCCCCGCCTGAAGGATCAGGACGGTGCGTTCATCCAACTCGGGAACCCGGGAGGTCATCATCCGACCCTGGGCATCCGCCTCCACCCACTCGATGTTTCCGGTGCCAAAACCCAGGAGAGCCACTGCCTTGGCAACCGCTCCGTGGGCTTGCCGACCGGCGACAATCCGCACGTTCGGAGCCCCGCGAAGTCCCCTGTCATTGATATCCCAGCCCCTGTCTTTAAGCACCCGGTAGCGGGCGGCAGCCAAACCGCAGAAGATCGCCATGGAAGAGCCGCTGACGAATCCCGCGACGACCCGCTCCGGCAGCCCGAATAGGTCTTTTAGCCACGCTTCGCAGATCACCTCAAGCTTGGATGCGAGGGGAGACATGACATACAAGGCGGAATTTTGATCCCAGAAATCAGAGAGCCAGCGGGCGGCAAGGGATGCGGGTATGATGCCGCCATTGACAAAGCCAAAGTAGCGGCCCCCCATTTGTGAGACGGTCGACGGCGATCCGTAGTCATGGAGCATTTTTAGGACGTCCGATGGATCCGCCGATTTTTCAGGCATGGGCTCATCAAACACGTTCAGGGACGCAATGGCTTCATCCGTCGGGAAAACAGGCCTTTCACGGTGCTGATCCGCGTATTCGAATGCACAGGATTGGGCTTGCCTGAATAGATCCTTTGTCTCCATTTCCCGCATCATTTTACGCTGGAGGATAGTCGGCATCTCTCTTACCTTCCATATCCGGAATAACAAACAGTGCTTCTTTGGGCCGTTGACCGGAGGATACTCGGATCACAGGGTCGCAGGGGATCGTTACCGTCCGTCGCCTCCGTGGGGAATTCGCTGCCATTGGCCTCGATTGGGCAGGGAACCGTGATCGGTGGTTGTGGAGGTGCGGCTTTGGACATCCCATGGTGCGCCCGTCAAGGTCCGTGCCTGATGCCTGGGAGTTCTGATAGGGCATATGCCACCAGCGGCTAACTGGCAGGGATGACGACGACCCATCAGGGTACTGCTCCAATGACATCTCTCGGGGTGGGTGTCGATTGGAGGGGCCGCCCTGGCTGGATACAAACCGGAAAGGGATGGCGAGATACCACGGGCGGGTTATCGGCACGACATCCATCGCCCGAGAGGCGGTTTTCCCACACCTGCCAGGTGCATTCATTGGGATCGGGAGTGCTAAAAAGAACTATGGCAATTCATCCACCCACGTGCCACCCCTGAGCCATTTTGCCTGTATTTTCTCCAATTGGCCGCTGCCCTGAAAAGTAGTTAAAAAATTTTGAACCCAGTTGATCAGCAGGGTATCTTCCTTCATGGCAATGCCCAGGGGCTCGAAGGTAAGGGGCGATTTGCCCGCGAACAGCCGTTTGTCCTGATGGCGATAGGCGGATAGGGCGCAGAAGGGAAAATCGGCCACCAGAACATCGATTTTCGATTCGAAGAGCAGCTCGATGGCTTCGTCATAGGATTGGGTTAGAACCAGCTTTGCCTCGGGCATCAGCGACTCGGCAAAGGCTTGGCTGGTCGAACTTTTCAAGGCCGCGACCCTCACCTCAGGTGTATTCAATCCGCTGGCCTCTTGTAGGCGGGCATATTTTTCAGCCTTGGCAAGTATTCCTTTGCCTGAAACAAAATAGGGCCCTGCAAAAGCGACGGCCGTGTTTCGTTTGGCGGTCATGGTCATCCCGGAAATCACCACGTCGACCTGGCCGGCCTCGAGGGCCGGGAGAAGCTCGCTGAAGGGCAAGACGACGAACGTCGCCTCGACTTCCATGGCGTCCGCCATCGCCTTGGCAATATCGATATCCAGCCCAATGATATCTCCCTTCTTGTTGGTTGCGGTCATGGGGGGTTGCTGGCCGCTCGTGCCAATCCTGAGCTCCTTGCTTTGGAGGATATGGTCAAGGATAGAGCCCGCCGAAGCGGACATTGCAAGGACCAGTACTCCCGCCAGCAAGAGGGTGAAGACAATGTTTTTTCTTTTCATGGTGGCTCCCGACATGAGGGGTTAAGACCACTTGGATCTTGGATCCAGCATGTTTTGCTATCAGCTACTACCACTTAGGTCCGACTCAATTCAAGCCGCAAGGGGTTGCCGGACGAGCAGCTTTAGGGGTTGCTTCCCTCGATGATCGTGCCTTCGGGGATTTTCGTTTTGGAATGGACCGTTAGGGGGGAATGCGGCGGAATATGCACAGCTGGGGCAAACCACCAGCGACGCGGGAGAGAAACGAATCTGTGGTTCACTTAGGTATGTATTAAAACGGCAGTATATCAGCCCCTTTGGGGCTGTCAGCGATCTTTCACAGGAAACACCCTATAGACTTTCCATACTGTGGGGAAAATGATATTGGGGTGTATCACATTTACGAGACACGCGAATCCGTGACGCTTGAGCTGCGACGTATCCAGAGATCGATCCGATGTTCCACTTGATGGGTTTAACAGATACGATTAAGATCTTCCCGGACCATTTGAGGGTGACGAGAAGCGCCATCTCCGGCCTTGTGGGCGAGACCAGGGGATGGCACGAGGTCACCCTCTTTCATTATATTCGGGGTGGCTAACCCTAAAGACCAGCGGCGGTGCTGCAATTGAGTCATTCCGATGGCGGTTTGGTGATATCTAAAAACCACTCATCCGTTTCTAATGGTTAACCGGATTTCGGCTCGATTGAGGCCATTTGACATACTGTCCGTTTCCAATGGCCGGATTTTGAATGGCCCTATCGTATCGGCAATAACCGATCGCAACCCTATGTTGGTTTCATGGACTCCGATTTGACAGCCGAATTCAAACAAGCTGACTTCGGTGAAACGATTGACGATCAACCACGATTGCGCGACTGAATTCGAGCAGAGGAGAAAGCATGAACGGAATGCGAATCGCCATGGGCCACAGAAAATGGCCAATTGCCCTCACAGCCGCCTTGGTTTTTGCGGCTATGATCGGCGGCCCAGTCCATGCGTATCTCTTCAACGGCACGGAATTGGTTGAGCATTACAACCCAGACACCGGCCATTACTATATGGTGGTGGATTACAATGCGGTCGGAATCAGCAACAAAAGCTGGAGTGCCGCCGCCTTTACCTGGGATTCGAACGTCGATTACCATCTGGCAACCTCCCAGACACAGGGTGAAAACGATTTTATTTGGAGCATCATCGAAACCTTTCCCGATTTGAGCAGCAGCAACCCGCTCAGCAGCAATCTCGAGTATTGGCTCGGCGGCTTTTACAATGATGGCAGCGCTCAAGCGGAAGGTGCCGGCTGGTATTGGGTAGACGACCAAGGCAAATTCTGGGACGGCACCGGCAATTGGCCGGATGGTGACATCGGCCAGTACACCAACTGGCAAAACGGCCCACGCCCATGGGAGCCTGACGTTTCGGTTTTTGAGCCCAGCGGAGGTGGCGATTATCTGGCCATGTATTCTCTTGCCGGCGATAATATATACAATCATATGGGATGGTGGAACGACGAAGGAAAACTGAATAATATCGATGGCTATGTTCTTGAGTCATTCGAAGGGTACGATCCGGCGCCCGTGTCGGTCACTGTTGGCGGCATCGTCACGGGCCTCGAAGGCAGCGGCCTTGTCCTGCAAAACAACGGCGGCGATGACCTGACCATTGACGCCGACGGTCCCTTTACCTTTGACACGCCCCTGATACCAGGTAGCAGCTTCGACGTCACTGTCACCGCCAATCCCAATAACCCCGAACAGAGCTGTCGGGTCCAAAACGGCAGTGGCTCCGTCCCTAACGACCCTGTCACCGGCATTTTGGTATTCTGTGGGGAGGCGTCCTCTCCTTCGGACGACACGGCGCTCATTATTGCAACCCACTTCACGGATGGCAAGGCAGGCATTCAGGTATCTCTTGGCGGTGAGGGGTGGAAGAAAATGAGTGTCGTCAACCCGGATGGGAGGAAGGTTTTCAATATCACCGCCAAAGGACATTTGAAAAAGATCGGCCTGACGAAGCTCTTTTCGCGAAGCGGGGATCCGGATTTTTCTGAAATGACCCAGGCCGAACTCTTGGCGCTATTCCCTGAGGGGACATATCAATTCAAAAGCAAATCGGTGGCGGGTGAAAAACTCACCGGGGAGGCGAGGCTGTCACACGAGCTTCCCTGTGCCCCCCAGAATTTGTCGCCCTCAGAAGAAACCGTGGGACCCTCAGGCATCGACATCCTGTGGGATGCTGTGAATTCGACGTTGAACGACACCGGCGATGCTTGCCGAAGCCCCATTTCGGATCCGATCACCATCGAAAACTATCACGTCGTGGTCGAGGATTTGGCTTCCGGCAACAAATTTAAGATTATCCTTCCGGCGTTTTCCAGCTTTAATCGGGTGGCGGTCCCTGACGAGTTCATTGAAAATGGCAAAATTTACAAGTACGAAGTGATGGCCGTCGCAGACAACGGGAACCAGACCATCGCGGAAACCTTCTTCTGTACAGGGACGCCCGGTAATCCCTGTAACGAGCCTTAGCCGGGGCGATATCTTTTGGATTGATGGGCTAAACGGTGACTGGGAAGCCCAAATTCTTGAACAAAATTGATTTGATTCAATACCGAAGAAGGTAGGGATGAATTCCCTGCCTTTTTTCATTTGGTGAATGACAATTCCCAAAATGTTCCAATACCAATGTCAGTCAGTCGATGAAAGACTGCTGATGAGACCGGTGTTTTTTGATTGTGACGGAAAAGGGCTCATCGTTATTTTATTATATCGGAATGCGGTTATCGATAACGCTCCAGATGGCCCAAATCGAAAGGCCAATGGGTGTCGGATCGGATGCCGGGCGGCTGTCTGAGCCATTTAGGCCGCGTTGAGACGGTTGCCACCTGAGGGTTTCAGATTCCTCGATTTTGCCTGTCAGCCAATATGTTCTGCTATAAAGTCCGTCAGCGACCGTCTTTACACGGCCTTTGTGGCGAGTTTTGGTTGGCAGCAGAACCGATACCCATGGGCCGCATAGAACCCCAACTGGTGGATTCTACATAACCGCGTATCGGAAAAACCAAAACCGGATCAAAATCAAAGGGAATGGATCGACATGCCCGGGATTTTGACGTCGCCCATGATCAGTAAAATAATGGTATCATTGGAAGCCAAATACCGCGATGGGGATGCGGGGCTGCAGCGGTTCATCCAGCCAGAAGAATCGGCGCCAGTGATCTGGTTCTTTAGACGATTGACGGTCAAACCGTTTTGATCACGGGCGGATGCGCCATCCGATGGCAGAAGACGTTCAACGCGCCCATTAAAAAGCCATCGGGTTGAGGGCTGATCGATGCCGGCGTAAGGCAGGGGGCCAGCCGGGTTGGGAAATACCACAGGAACCGGAAAAGAGGACAACCATGGAATTAAATGATCAACGCATTCAACAGATACTTTCCGTCCATACCGATGAAGACAAATGGCGGCACGACCTGGAGAGACTTGAACGGGGGGATGTTTCATTGACGCGCCAATCCGCGGGTGAATCGGCTATCAAAGCGGTCCAACGGCTGCTGGTCTTCCTCGGATATTCGACCGCATCGTCGGGGGCGTTTTTGATTGACGGGGATTTCGGCAGAGGCACCAACCGCGGCATCGCGCAGTTTCAACTTGAAAATGGGTTGGGATCCAGGGCGACCCGCGACGCGCTTTGCTATCCCTGTTCGTTTCAAAACGCCCGCAGCAGGATTACGGCGGTTCCCGATGTAACCCTC
Organism: uncultured Desulfobacteraceae bacterium; assembly: GCA_942491115.1. GTDB lineage: Bacteria > Desulfobacterota > Desulfobacteria > Desulfobacterales > UBA5852 > CALNZV01. The sequence goes on along the minus strand of CALNZV010000007.1, from coordinate 222,203 downwards.
GACCTGCCCACCCTCGAGAGGATGATCGAGGTTGCCGTGAGCGCTATGGCGAGGAACCGAATCCCCTTCGGCAATTTTGATGATGCGCTTTTTCACCTGAACAGCCTTCACCGGGGACGCGGGCTAAACTGCCGGGACATTCTCGATCGCTATGGCGCAGCGGTCCATTTGGCCGTCGAGACCATCGGGAGGGAAAAAGAGGTGTCGATCCGGCCGGAGTGGGTGTTGGCCATCATCAAACAGGAAACCTCCGGAATCGCCAGACCGCGTTTCGAACAGCATAAGCTGTCGAAGCTGAACACCGCCAGCCCCGGCGCATCCTTCTCCGAGCTGCGTGTTCAGTCGATGAGCATCGGTCTGGGGCAGATCATGGGATTCAACCACCGCCGGGTGGGGGCCCCCACGGCGGAGGCCATGCTCTATAGCTCAACGGAGGAGCAGGTCCTTTTTGTTGCCCGATTCATTGCCGGCAAACGGGCCGTGGTGGAACAGGCGGATCCGGTCATGTCGGATTTTGAAGCCATGGCCCGGTTCTACAATGGGCCCGCCTATGCCAAGCATTTTTACCATGAAAGCCTGCAAAGATGGTTCAGGGAGTTCAGGATACTTCAATAATGGCCGATGGAGGCTTGGCCTTTTTCGGATGGGTATAAAGACAGGTCGGCGGCGCCAAATCAAGTTGTCATCGTCTGGAACCAGCGGCGGAGCCGGGACCACCCCCCGGGAGGCCCTGATGCTGGGTGACGATCGGGGCCGATCGATGCGCCCTAGACGCCCCGGGCGTGCGGATATGTCATTAAAAGCATCACCGCCCCTCCATCTCCTATTTCTCCTCCCTTGCCGCCGTCCCCCCAGCGGTTTGGACGTCGGTTACGCGGGGCGCTGGGATTGTCGAGAAAGAAGGGGCTGCGCTGATTTGGCATTGATCGGTTAAGGGCCGCTATGAAATCCCCTCACATCGGATCGGCTTGCTTGGTAAAAGGACATGGAAGCTGGAACCCGTGCCGACGCCGTTGCTTCTTGCCCAAATGCTGCCGCCATGGAGATTGACGAGATTGCGCGTCAATGCCAATCCTAAACCTGTTCCCTGAAAATTTCGGCTATAAGTGCCGTCAATCTGCTCGAATTTCTCGAAAATGCGTTCCGTATCCTCATTTTCTAGCCCGACACCGGTGTCGGATACAATGATTTCCACCGCCTGGATCCAATTTTCAGCACCGTCGTTCTTGGCCTGTCCGGCGACACGAGGCCTATTAGCCATCAATGGCTCAGAAGCGTTGGCCACCATGCTCCGATGGGACGTGGTCGAAAGCGTAATTTTTCCCTCTTCCGGTGTGAATTTCAATGCGTTCGATAGCAGATTGTAGAGTATTTGTTTTACCTTTCTTTGGTCGGCCATGAATGGATCGGGAAGATTCTCCAGTTGTGACTCAATCCTTATGCGCTTTTTTTCGGCCTCCTCTTTGATCATTTGCAGAGACCGATTCAGCAAATCCGAGAGATTGATGGGATTCATACTGAGTTCCATCTTTCCGGCCTCAATTTTAGATAAATCCAGGATATCGTTGATCAGAGACAGCAAATGCTTGCTGCTCGACAGTACATCGTTGAGATATTCGGACTGGGTCTCATTCAATGTCCCGAAATGCTGGTCCATCACAAGTTCCGTGAATCCGATGATGTGATTGAGTGGTGTGCGCAACTCGTGGCTCATGGTCGACAGAAATTCACTCTTGGCCCGGCTGGCTTTTTCCAACTCCTGGGTCCTCTGCAATGACTGACTAAAACTCCTTTCTCGCAGCTGTTCAAAGACAAATGAATAGATAAGGACGAGGAGATAAGACACAATAAAGCGGTATGTGAAGCTATCAGGATATGCTTGCAGCTTTGATGACCATTGGGGATGAGCAAACAAATATACCGCACAGATAATGAGAAGAATAAAACTGGAGATGAGTCCTTTCCGAGCCCCTAAAAGAAAATTGACAAACAGTGGAAAGGTATAGAGCCACAGATGCCCCGAATTGTCTTGCCCACCCGTTACAAATAAATAGATAAAAAACAGTCCCATCAAAAAGCTGCCGACGCTCACTGCAAAATAGTACTGCCTGCTGAAATGAAGATGCACCAGCAACCCAATCAGCACTCCAGCCATGAGGTGGTCAAGATGGCCGAGAACAGTGTTCCCATAAGTGTGGGCTGTGACGCCTAAAGGTATGAGGCTGGCGATGGCAATATACGTAATCACATTGAGCATGATTATTCTGCGGCGATAATTGGGGTCATCGCTCTCCACGGAATAGCCCACCACAAGGCGAGTCGACCAGGAGGTTATTTTACTTTTTATGGTCATTGATTAGGCGTTGAAGGACGCCATTCGGCGTTTGAGTGAACAACGATGCCATCATCCAAGATGTTCTTTCCCGGCGGGTCTTCTGTTGCCTATCGAATCGAGGGATTTGGATCTATGGTCGGCCTGCATAATTATCGTGTCAGGTGCTAAAAAACTTTAGATGTTATAAGAAAGGTCGTGTGTGGGTCAGGATTGGTGATGAGAAGGGGAAAGGGTTTGCCCGAATATGTCATGATAATTTTTTCTAAAAGTCAAAATGATATATGATATTTAGTGTTTAGCGCCTTTTTCGGTAGCAGAGCCCCGGGAGCGGTTTGTCCCCCCGCGGAATGGCAAAAACCCCCAAAATATCCCCCCAAGTCGTCCCCCCTTGAATGCCAGACCTATGAACGACGCCAACACGTGACATATCCGGAAGCTGATCATATGAAAAAGCCACCTCCCCTTAGCGCATTTGCTAAGATAGGGTGTGAGTCCAATCACAACCCCAAAGGAGGTAGCCAAATGTATTATTCAGGCAACGATCTGCATCGGAAAACATCTTTTCTTACGACGGTTGACTCAGAGGGTCGGATCGTCAAAAAGGCCAATCCTTATTAACGACGACTCGACGATTCTTGAGTTCACCTATTGCTGAAAACCGGATCGGTGCCGCTGGGCAGCGCTATGCGGCGTTTGCCTACCGGTTGCGTCGGTGAGCTTCTACCGTCGGCATCGTGGCTGGAGCTATCTGTTCTAAAATCGCCAGACGGTTCGCGCGAGACGTCTTCTTTGCTGCTGGGCGGTCCGGGAATTCGGGATGACCATGGTCTTTTTATCTCAACCATTGAGTATGTCACCAACGGCCGTCAGCCAATCGGTTAGCAGGGGAGAGACGGTCGTATTGGATAAGAAGCGTAGCCTTATCCCTCAATAAATTTGTAACTGTTGAGAGCGTCCCCATTCCCCCTCTTGGCGGCTGGCGCTACGCCAGCTATTCGCTTTCTCATCGCGCTTCGCGGGCAAACCCCTGCCAAGGGTCCAAGGGCTCAAGGGCCAAGGGTAACGGACCTGGAGAGACGAAAGCCCAGACCGCTGACGCGAAGAATGTCGGTCCCGCTGCCGCGCGTCGTCGCGCGGCCGACCCCGGCACTGACGCCCCAGCTGCCGCCGCGGATCACCCGGTCGGCGCCCCTGGGTTTGTCGACCAGGCACGACCGTCCTCCGGGGCACCCTCGTAATTTATATGCCAATCGTCTTCCACCCATTCCCACACGTTGCCGCTCATGTCGTAGATCCCCAGGCCGTTGGGTTTCTTTTGCCCCACCGGGTGGGTTTGGCCATTGCTGTTTTCGAGGTACCATCCCAGTTCGTCCAAGTTCTCGCCGCCGGCATAAGTCTGATCCTTGCCGCCACTTCGGGCCGCATATTCCCATTCAGCCTCGGTGGGAAGGCGGTATCCCCGTCCTCCATGCGTGAGTTTTGCATAAACGCCTTGACACCATCCCAACTCACATTTTCAACTGGGCAGTCGTCACCTCAATCTTTGAAATGCGAGGGATTCTCCCCCATGACCGCCGCCCACTGCCCTTGAGTCACCTCCGTAGTCTGGATGTAAAAAGGTTCCGGATGGTGACCTGTAACCGGCTGCTCCGTCTCATTCATCACTACCCATCACTAATGTTCCGCAGGAACCACTACAAATGTCATCCCAATGCTGTTGGTAAGGGATTTTGGGAGTTCGCTGGGTGTTTTTGGATCTTCCTCGCTTAGCTCTTCGAAAGGTTTACCCTTGGTTTTCGCCTCAAGTCCAACACCGTCACTGACATCGCCAGATAACTTTTCTTGCGAAGCGGGCGAGTTGAAGGGGCAATGCTGGTCTCTTTGTCACCGAACCAGATATAACCGACAGTTAGGGCGACGGCAGCGACCGTAAGTGAGACAACCATCGGTCCCAATTTGAAGAAGAAACGGGTCTTGCGCTTCGGGGCAGATTTTTTGTCTTTGGAGGCCGGTTTCGGTGGAGGGTTCTGCGGTGGTTTCTTTTTGAACTGTCTCAACCGGCGATTTTCCCTGAGGGGATTTCCCAGCGATCCCTTCGATTGATTGCAGCAGGCTTTTTGCCCTCCGGTGTTCCGGGTTTCCTGTCCAGTCACTCAAGTTCTCGTGTTGTATTGACCGGAAACCAAGCGGAGGAACCACATCTTCAATCGTAACCGGGATCAGTATCCTTCGCTGACGACCATCATCCGCCTCCTCCATTACCCAGTCAGACTCTATCGATGATTTTGACCACACAACGATGACACATTTAGCCTCATCGAGCGCTTTTCCAATATATTGCCGCCATGTCTTACCCGCAGGGGTTTTCTGTCCCAAAAAACAGACCATCCAGCGTCCTCAATGGCACCTACGATGGGTCGAACCCGTTCGAGATCCTCGCGCGCGTAGCTGATGAATACGTCAGCCATGGTTGGTTCCCGTTGGTTCAGTAGCTTCGTTTCCCCGGCATCACCCCTCGGACCCCACCCCTGGGGTTCTCGGTGTCCCCATCCCTCCGGGGAATCAGGTGATAGTGCAGGTGGAATATGGTCTGCCCTGCCGACTCCCCGCAATTCACTCCAATGTTGTATCCGGTGATACTGGGATCTGTCTTGGTCATTTTCTGCTTCAGGTACTTCAGGAGGCTATCGGCATCACGCCTTTCGGCATCCGAGAGGTCGAAATACTCGGCAACGTGCCTCTTGGGGATCACGAGGGTGTGTCCCTCGGTAACCGGATAGGCATCCTTGATGGCGAATACGGTACCGTTATCAGTGCCCTTGATGATGCGGGACTTGATGTTCTTATAGCAAAACGTGCAGTCTGGCATGGATTCGGGTTGGTCATCGTTTCGGAAGTCGGTATCGTCATTGTTGCCTTTTTCCTGGTTGCACTTGGAGCATAGCACCTGAAGGTTCTCATACTCGGTTTTACTGCCCTTTGAACGAGGGATGATGTGGTCCACGTCCAGAGGGCGCTCTTTCTTGGTGGCTCCGCAAAGCGCACACCTGCCATCCGACTCTTTGATAACCTGATACCGAAGGCTACCGGGGATAGGATCGGTATCGAGGAGCCTGTAACCCCACAGGTCGATACCCCGCTTCATGATGAACTCACGCATACGCTGTTCGTAGAGCATCAGAACCTGCGCCTTCTGCTCGAAAGTCAGTTTCTTGCAGTTCAGGGTGACGAGGTCACCGTCTCGAGAGACTATTCCCCGCCGTTTGAGTACCGGCAGGGGCATCTTTTTGATGCGATCCTCGTAATACTGGAGTTGGCTTTCATCGTGATCAAGGAATCCGTGAGCAAGTTGTCTAATCGTAGCGGTCCCACCAGCTTCGATCAAGATGCGGAGCATCAGGGGCTGATAAATGTGGGACAGGGTCATCTTGCGCTCGACGAAGTCGAGCAGGGATTGAAAGGTCATATAAGTTCCTTATTTACCTTCCCCAAGTCGTCTTTTTCGTATACCTTCCACCTTTTGAAGCAACAAGCTGTCAGCCATATCCTAGCTGGGTTACGATTCCTCTTCAAACGAATCAGGAGGATACCCGATGTTCATACTCAAGTACATCGAAGACCCAATCATGCTTTTGAAGGTCTTTGATCATAGCGAAAGGCTTTTTGGCTTCTTGCTCTTGCTGGACGTGGAAAATCGGTACCAAAGGGATGGCATAGTCAGGAACAATTGCCTGTAGCTCCAAGGGAATGCACTTCGGTTCACTGATGTCAGCAATGATAAATCTGCTCATTCCTGCGAGAATCCGTATCGTTTCAGTGAAGTCTCGTTTGTCAGATGGATCGAAGTCGAACATCATCGGGACAAACCCAAATTCTCGCAGTTTGTCCCGTATGGCATCAAGGACAGCTTTGCGCTCGGGCGTGAAACGCCCGAGGATGAGGACACCCTTTTCTCCAATGGTGTCTATGACACTGCGAATCTTATCGTTGTTGAGGAGGAGGTAAACGAACTGGGCGACTTCGAGGTTATCGATGTAGACCGCCGGTCATTTGGAGGGGTTACTCTGAGGTTTTTTTGCTCCTTGATGCCTTCGAGTATACACCCCAACAAAATACCATAACATCACAGTTATAAATTCGCCCCGAGCTTTAGGCTTAAGATCTGCCCCACTGAGGTCCGCTCTGAAATCCGCTAATGCATGCCCTCTGAGATAGCGCCGTATAAAATCGCATATGAAGCTCGCTTCGAAAGATAGATCTCCTGAGTTAGCTCCCTCAGTTTGCATACAGGAAAAGCTTCCGAGTTGTCCTCAAGGTCTGCACCGCAAAATCGCTCCACAAGTCTTGTTTTCTTAATTCGCTCCACTAGATCTGCCCCGCTAAATCCACCTTCTAAGATACTTTTTCTGGAGTTTTCATCCTAAAATCTGAATCACATCAGGATTCTCTCACTCATCCAAATTACCATGATCAGGCTGTAATATGGTCTTGGTAGCCACAACCTCCTTGGTAATGATAAGTTCGCTCCGGCACCTCACCCCCGTATCAGCCCTCAGCGCTTCACAACTTTCTCGACCTCCGCCTCGAACTTGCATTGTCTGATTCCCATCCAGTAAATCAGCAGCAGCGATTATTGCTGTTGCCGCTTCCCAGGCGTCACTAAAAAGTATCCGTCAAGGTCAAAGAATCAGAGACAATACTTCTTACCTCATCCGTCATCAACCGGCGCTCTTTTCAAACAATATCGATCTCGTTGTCCACCCACCAGCTTTTAAGAGAGTGCTCAGAACAACAGAGAAGGACTTTGTCCCAGAGGCGGATACCACGGTCTACTTGCGCATAAATATCGTCACCAGGGAGCATCTGGTGATCGTCAAGCCAGCATCTGATACCCCTTCCTTGAAGAGTATCGTGTAGGCGTTTGGCAAAGGATTGTCTATATGGGAGTAGCTTATGAAGCATGTATAAACTCGATCGCGCTGCCAATCATAGTTGGAATGTATTGGATTATTGATTCTGGAACACCGCATCCACGGAGGAATAATTCTGGTATTTTGCCTTTGGACTTGATGAGCGTGTCTATACCGAGTGAAGAGGGCCCTCTGTGATAGATGGTATCTAATCCATCAACATCGCAAAGATTCACCTTTGCGAAGGAGGCGGAATTGATGGATGCGTTAGATAAATTTGCACCGCTCAAATTAGCCTCTGTAAAATTAGTCCAAAGAGCTTTGCACCACTAAGATCTGCCCCGCTTAGGTCTACTTCAGAAAGGTTTGCTCCACTTAGATCAGCCTTGCAGAGCATTGTATTCCTGAGATTGGCAACGTTGAGATCTGCTCTACTAAAGTCAACTCCACATAGGTTTTGATGGCTTAGGTCTGCGCCCCTAAGATTCGGAACCAAAGATCGATTCATTGATCTCCACTTACCCCAAGCCTTAACACCCTGGTTGATGATCTGAAGGGAACCTGAATGAGCATGCTACCTCCTCATATTCCGATGCTTAAAATGGGGAACGATAGGGAACGATAGGGACGCCCTTCATATTTCTATATTCAATAGATCAGCCAGCACCAATCTTTCACTGAGGACAATTTGCTTCCCCTTTTTTACCGCAGCACTTACCGTTGGCACGGATATCTCCAACCTCTTCGCCACTTCGGTCATCGATAACCCCAGTTCACTCACAGCCCAGTGGCACACTAACTGCCGGGCCTTTACAATGATGCGCTCTTTGCAAGGACCCACCAACGCTTGCGGTTTAATCGACAACCGTCTCGACACCGCAGCCACAACCTCGTCAAAACCAATACCCTTGGCAGCCCGTGCACATTTGTTCTGCATGACCTCCTGGGCAGCAGCCAAGACCTTATCCACAAATTCGCTGCTACCCAAAATGCGTTCGTCGCTTTTCAAGAATACACCGGTCTTGCGAATCGATTGGACGACGGCCCAACCACATCGCCCAGCCGTTTTACAAAGTCATGGCGGTCCTCGTCGTCAACGAATATCTTGCGCCGCTCGATTCCCCTGACAATGATATGGTGGATCGCACCCGGTGCGTCGATTCGCGCTCGCCTTGGCATGCTCGATCAGTATCAAAAACGACTTCGCAAGTAAATGTATAAATATAAAGGGCGTCCCCTAAATACCCGGATATCTCCAACCTCTTCGCCACTTCGGTCATCGATAACCCCAGTTCACTCACAGCCCAGTGGCACACTAACTGCCGGGCCTTTACAATGATGCGCTCTTTGCAAGGACCCACCAACGCTTGCGGTTTAATCGACAACCGTCTCGACACCGCAGCCACAACCTCGTCAAAACCAATACCCTTGGCAGCCAGTGCACATTTGTTCTGCATGACCTCCTGGGCAGCAGCCAAGACCTTATCCACAAATTCGCTGCTACCCAAAATGCGTTCGTCGCTTTTCAAGAATACACCGGTCTTGCGAATCGATTGGACGACGGCCCAACCACATCGCCCAGCCGTTTTACAAAGTCATGGCGGTCCTCGTCGTCAACGAATATCTTGCGCCGCTCGATTCCCCTACAATATATGGTGATCGCACCCGGTGCGTCGATTCGCGCTCGCCTTGGCATGCTCGATCAGTATCAAAAACGACTTCGCAAGTAAATGTATAAATATAAAGGGCGTCCCCTAAATACCCCAAAAGCCCCAGGATAAGTCGCAACGGCCAGGCGGTGACCATCACGTTTACGGACTTTATGGTTGATGTCGTCCCCATTTCTACAGGCAGGGTGGCGGCTACCTGATTCCGGACTCGATAAGCAGCCGCTGGATATCCACCGACCCAACGGTTCATGAAAGCCAAATGACGCAAGCAAACACCTGGCACAACGGCAACCTTGTCCCCTTGGTAAAGATGATAAAAGGCTGGAGCCGCTGCATCTCAAACGCATTCTATGGGTTTTACCTGGAGTTGATGGTCAAAAGCATCCTGGACGGAGTCACGATTTCCAGCTATCCATCAGGGGTGCGATATGTATTCGATAAAGGGCGAGAAAGAATAAAATTTAAAATGATAGATCCTGCTGGCCTTAACGACGAACAGGTAAGCGGCTTAAACTATGTCTCTACGGTAAAAGACGCCCAGAGCAGGTTCGAGACGGCGTACAACAGAGCGATAAAGGCCGAGATGTATGAGGCCCAAGGATACACCAGCAGCGCTTTTGCAGAATGGAAGAAAATATTTGAAGGATATTTCCTGACCTATGGATGAAAAGGGATTAGAGCAAATGGATGTCCAGCTTCGAGTCGCTATCCAGAAAGAGACGCAACGAATAATAGAAGATACTCTATTTTCCGCCAAGCGGCATTTTGAGACTGCCCGCATCTGGTCACTGATGCATTTTGGCCTGGGCTGCCGACCGCTGTACTTGCGGCCATCGCAAGTGCATCGGCGTTTAAGGATAACACCTCTTTGGCGGGATACCTCGCTATAATTGTAACAGCACTGACTGCGCTGATGACGTTTCTAAACCCCAACAAGCGTGCAAACGCCCACCACATGGCCGGGAATAAATATAATGCGCTTCGCAACCAGCACGCATCTTCTTAATCGACCTGGCGGCAGCGATCAACAATCGACATCGTAAAAAAATAAAGAACTGCTAAAAAAGGACGATCTTAACCAGTCCAGCCCGCAGACGTTTAAATGGGCATACAAACGGGCTAAAGCAGCCATCGAAGCCGGTGAAGCAGACTATGCGGCGGATCAATGCGAGCCGCAATGAACACAAGATGCGGGGCGTCTGCGTGCTCGGGTTTCATCCGCCTGCGGCGGATTACGCTGCCTGCGCTCGCAGCCGCGTCTGATTTGACGATCAATACCCGCCCATCCGCCCAAATAAGGATCGGGTCTGTTCTATATGCCCCGCCCGCCCGTGCTCCGGCTGCCACAGCGGCCTCCTCGTCGCTCCCATCGGCGCAGTCGCTTCACTCGGCACGGCCATAAGCCGCCTTATCCGCCGTGGCACCTCCGCAGCCGCTTGCGTTAAAACAAAAACACCGCCCCGCGGACGCCTGCCCTCGCTTCGCTAATAACCAACATTATGTCTCCTTGCCGTCGAAGCTCGCTCCCTGCAGGCCATGAACCGCCAGCGGCAGACCTGCGCACTTCCCCCAAAAAGGAAACGGCGGTTAAAGAAGAATGTCTCCAACCGCCGTATCAATCGAATAATTAGGGCGCGACCCTATTCGGTTCCTCAGGAAAAATAGAAATTCATCTCTCTACACAATAAACTAAGTTTATTAATACTATCTGCGGTTAATGTAAACCCACCATATCCGCCCTCAGGTTGCCACCAAACACTGATATAAACTTGCAAACTAGGTTTCTTTATCAACTCTTTGATTATATTTTGTGCAGAATACAACTTCTTAATAATTATTTGGGCATGGTCTTCAATATCTTCAGAGGATGTCTCTTCTGTCGACGATAGCTCCCAAATGCCCCAGGGCCTATTAGCTTGACGATTTTTTACTGAACCATCTTTATCTTGATATTTCGATTTGTATACAGCCCCTTTTTCCCATGCTTTTGTCGGAGAAATTGCCAAGACCGTAGTGATTTCATTAGGCGACAAAGCATCTCCACGGATTCCAAACTTATACTCATTCGATTATTATTAGACATATAGCGCTCGTTTTCGTTAAAATATTAGTGCATGTAATTCAACAAATTGTCGATTACTTACCTTTTTTATCGACCACGTTTCCCTCTTCATAATACGTGTTTGTGAATTATTGTAACCCGTTCTCACGTTTTAGCCTCCAAGCTCTACCGACCTCACGTCTTGTTTTCCAAAATATCCGCATTCTCTTGTCAATTTTCTACCACCACTTTATGTTTCATCATCATCGATCAGCATTCCAGATTATTCAACCAAATATGACACTATCATCGTCATCTTCACCCATCCACCAATCTACAATCAACCGACTCCATACCCAATTCACCACCCAATGCCTTCCTCGCCAATTTCCATAACAACATTCCCGCCAATAAGCACATCTCAGACTATAATCACGGCTAAGTTCCTCCTCAATACACCTAACCTCATATTCTCGGCGTATTTAACCCATATATCATTAGTTTTGATGCGACATACGCATACAATTATCCCCCCACCAACCCAATCGTCCGTAATATACCTACCAATCTTAATCTATATCTGTGTAATTGTAATCAACCTGTCTCGCTCGAAGTATTGGCCGCATATCTAACTAATATTTCAAAGAGCTTTATGGATAACTCAATTAGAAATTAAGCATTATTACCTGAATAGTATTCCACCAATAATGTCCGTGAATGGCAAAACAATTAACAAGGAAAGAAAAATCCAAAAAGATATTACACACCTTCTTCTAAGGCTGACTACGTCATGATCATTCTGAATTAATTGTTTAATATTATTGTCCCATAAAAAGAATAATCCGGATTTCTGATTGATCCCCCATATTCTTTTTGTTCCAATAAGTTTATCAGCATCATCCGGATACTTATCAGAAATCGTATTCTGGAACTTTACAATTATATAGTAAAGATAAATAAAGAATAATAAGTATCCCCAAATAGGCCATGAATTAATCACAGTTGACATTTTCAGCCTCAGCTTCCATTTTATATAGAGCTGTAATCCCTGTAAATACCTGCCCTGTTGATGGTAGGCCGATTCCTAAGCCGACACCCCAATCCTCACCCATGTAAGTATTCTCATTCAATCGCCCGGTTTTTACTTTATTAACTTCAGCTCCCAAAAATAATAAGGGGCTTCCAGCGGCTATTCCGGCAGAGGAACCCCATCCCTGGAGGCTATCAATAGTAGCGCATTGGTAGTAGTTTTCCCGTAAGTTACGCCCACTGAAGCGGAAAAGCCTAATGCGGCGGAGAAAACCAATCCAGAGTTACCTTTGTCATCAGTTGCCCTACCTATGGTTATATCTCCAAAAATGAATGTAAAATTAAGTCTATTGGTGGTGGTGTCCAATCCCAAAGGATCAATCAGATTGATCGGATTGTTTTCAGTATACGCATACAGATTAATCCCCCCAGCCAGCCCAATCGGGTCGGGCGTGAGATACCTTCCAGTGGCCGGATCATAGTATCGATGGTAGTTGTAGTGCAGGTCAGTCTCATGGTCATAGTATTGGCCCGCAAACCTGAAGTTGTTCTCGATAGATGATGCCTCGCTGATCTCGACATCACCAAAGGGCGCATAATTGCCCTCCCACACCAAGTCCCCGTAAACATCTGTCATCAGTATCGGGGTGCCTAAATGATCGTTATGGTAAAAATAAAGATAATAGGTTGCCGAATCGATCATGGCAAACCGGTTTCCCAAAATATAAATATATTCCTTTTGCAAGGTGCCGTCTATGTCACTTTCGGCGATGATATTGCCATCAAAGTCATATATGAATACGGTCGTCGCCCCATCTATGGTTTTGGTAACCCGCTGTCCCATGGCATTGTACTCGTATTCCCCCACCACCACCCCATTGTCTTCGGCCCTGATCAAGCGATTCCGTTGATTGTAGATCAGATCCATCTGGCCGATGGAGGTTGTGTTGCCGGCGGCATCCTGCACAACATCTGGTATGTCTCCGTCACAAGCCAGCTGTTGATCCGGTGTAGTATATTTCTTTGCTGCCCTCTTCCGTCACCGTTGCCCACTTTTCTAGCGTATCAAATTCCCAGATATTGTCTATCATTAGCATTAGGCATCATACTGGTAGTCTGGTTATAGGCAGAAATCGTCCAATTACACCCTCACGTTCCATTTCATCGTGGTAAACCTCTCCATCTACTCCCGTTACCACCTCAAGCACCCAATCCATACTGCTATCATGGTGTCGCCTCCGGGTTATAAATCCGACGGCGATCCAAAATTAAACGCCATACCGAAACAATCCATATCCGCACCTAATTTACTCTTTGCTTCTATATCCTCCCATCACACCGCGGGAAACTCAACGTCTATCTTTGGATATATAGCTTTCAACCTGCCCCAAAGAAAATTTCATTAACACGTAGTTTTCAAGATTACGTCTCTTGTATAAACGGCCGCGGGCGTCGTAATCATAATCACGGTTCCAAGGTCAGAAATACCCGCTATCCGCCCGATTCCATTCCCGTATCTAGTATAAACATATCTTCTGAAGATCCGTAATCTCGGCGGTCTTCGCTTACTCATCATATTCAAAGTAACGTATCCCCCGGCGTCTTTTTCTGGACAATCCCGGCCACGTCATATCGTATTCCTTATCCTTCGAATTCCACCTTCAGGACAAGCCGCGGTCGTCGCAGTGTACGGGTCTCGTGGCCTTCTATCCGTCACCAGAGAGATTCCCCTCCATCATAGCCAATGGTGTCACCCCGCCGTACCCGGTCGGTACTGGCATTAGCGGGAACGATAGGGACGCCCTTCATATTTCTATATTCAATAGATCAGCCAGCACCAATCTTTCACTGAGGACAATTTGCTTCCCCTTTTTTACCGCAGCACTTACCGTTGGCACGGATATCTCCAACCTCTTCGCCACTTCGGTCATCGATAACCCCAGTTCACTCACAGCCCAGTGGCACACTAACTGCCGGGCCTTTACAATGATGCGCTCTTTGCAAGGACCCACCAACGCTTGCGGTTTAATCGACAACCGTCTCGACACCGCAGCCACAACCTCGTCAAAACCAATACCCTTAGCAGCCAGTGCATACTTGTTCTGCATGACCTCCTGGGCAGCAGCCAAGACCTTATCCACAAATTCGCTGCTACCCAAAATGCGTTCGTCGCTTTTCAAGAATACACCGGTCTTGCGAATCGATTGGACGACGGCCCAACCACATCGCCCAGCCGTTTTACAAAGTCATGGCGGTCCTCGTCGTCAACGAATATCTTGCGCCGCTCGATTCCCCTGACAATGATATGGTGGATCGCACCCGGTGCGTCGATTCGCGCTCGCCTTGGCATGCTCGATCAGTATCAAAAACGACTTCGCAAGTAAATGTATAAATATAAAGGGCGTTATATATTGAAATAGTTAGAGAATATACCTCCAAGAGTAGTAAAAATAAAAGTAATTATCGCCTTGAAAAGAAAATAGCCTCCAGGTAACACAAAGGTGGGCAAACCTTCAACACGAGCTACGAGGAGGCTATCATGAGTAACGAAGAAGCTAACAGGTATGAGGCATTCTGTCAATTTCGCTCCACTGTGCGCGGCTGCCGGGATTATCTGCTCGTAGGCATCGATGTGGCCAAGGAGCGCCACCATGCCTTCTTCGGCACCGCCACCGGAAAGACCCTTTTAAAGCGCCAGATCTTTGACAACAACCGCACCGGTTTTGAACAGCTCATCGAACGCGTTGAACAACTGATGGTGACCCACTCCTGCACAAGAGTCGCTTTCGGATTGGAACCCACCGGCAATTACCACAAGCCATTGGCCAATTGGCTTTTGGAGCAGAGACGGTTTTTGGTCCTGGTCTCCAGCAAAGCCATTGCCGACAACCGCGAGAGTCTCGACGGCCGCTGGGACAAGCACGATACCAAGGACAGCGCCAATGTGGCTGATCTGATGGCCCAGGGCAAATGCCAGTTCTTCGAACAACCTTCGGCGGAGCTTACCGCGTTGCGCTGCTTGCTGTCGCTTCGCAAGCGGCTCAAACGCGATGAACACAGCGTGCGCATGCAGATTCGCAACGGACTTCTGGTCCGCCACTTCCCCGAGATGGACCGCTTGTGGGGCAGCTGCCTTAAAGAGAATCTGGCCATTGTGCGCAGCTGTCTGGACCCGCGCACGATCAGCGCCATATCCTTTGACGATTTTCTCCGGCGGGTCACCGACCGGGATCGGGGCCTACGGCAGGTCAAGCGTTTGCAGCGCATCTACGAGGCTGCTGCGGTGTCGGTCGGCTGCCCCGTGGATGATGCCGCCCGGTTCGAAGCCCGTCAGCTGGTGGATCGCCTAAACGGCCTGCGCGAACGCATCGAGGATACCGAAGAACGCATCGAGCGCATCTGCCGGGGCTTTGCCTCTTACCGGCGGCTGTTAACGATCCCAGGCTTTGGCCCCTACATCGCCTCCCAGGTGATCGCCCGCATCGGCAACCCGCACCGCTTTGCCGGCAGGAAGCAGCTTATCCGCCTGGCCGGCTACGATCTGAATGCCAAGCGCAGCGGCAAGAGCAGTGATACGGCCGTGCCGGTGATCTCCAAGCGCGGCAATGGCGACCTTCGCTATGCCTTGTATCAAGCAGCGCTAATTGCCACGTATCACAACGACGGCTTCCGAGCTTTGTTTACGCGCTACCTGCAGGGGCGGGAGCGCGAGCGCGGCATCAAGACCAAGATGCGGGTGAAACTGGCCGTCAAAATGCTGGTGATTGCCTGGTGCATGATGCGCGACAATACGGATTATGATCCCGCGCTGCTGCAAGTGTAAGCGGCGCTTTTAACAATCAAAGCAGTTTGTTCGGCGAGAGAGCCCGATAAAGGACGTTGAGGCCATAACCTCTGGAGGGACAATCCCCGGGCCTCTCTCTGAACTCCAAGCCTGGATAAGGAATGATGGGTGCCGCCGTTTCCGGCAGGACACCGGATAACTGTAACGATCAGGCCATGAGTTCGCCGAGAAGAGAGAAACTCGCCGACATACAATACCGACGGGAGAAGTGTTTGTGGGCTCCGACTAAAAAGATAACTTATTGATAATTCATCTTTTATTTTTTTGTTGACAGGGGGAATATAGAATGTCCCCTAAATACCCTGATTCAAAAAACCCCCCCCCCCCCCCCCCCCCCCTCCCCCCCCCCCCCCCCCCCCCCCCCCCCTCCCCCCCCTCCCCCCCCCCCCCCTCTCCCCCCCCCTTCCCTTTCCCCCCCCCCCCCCCCTTCCCTCCCCCCCCCCCCCCCTCTTTTCCCTCCCCCCCCCCCTCCCCTCCCCCCTCCCCCCATTCCTCTTCCCCCTTTCTTCCTCTTTCCCCCTCCTCTTTTTCCCTTCTCCTCCTCCCTCTCCCTTCTTTCCCCCTTCCTTCTCTCTTCTCTTCTCCCTTCTTCTCTCTCTTCTTCTCTCCTCTCCTCCCCCTCCTCTTCCCCCTCTCCCCTCCCTTCCCCCCCCTCTCTCCTCCCCCTCCTCTTCTTCTCTCTCTTCTCCTCCCCCCCTCCTTCTCTCTCCTTCTTCCTTCTCTTCTTCCCTTCTTTCTTCTCCTCCTCCCTCTTCCTCCTCTCTCCCCTTCTTTCCCTCTCTCTCCCCCTCCCTCCTCCCCTCTTCTCTTTTTTCTTTTTTTTTCCTCTCTCTCCCTTTTTTCTTCTCCCCCCCTTTCCTCTTTCCTTCTTTCTTTTTCCCCCCTCTTCCCCCCCTTTTCTTCCTCTTTTCCCCACCCGGTCGCTCCAAGATAACCTCCGATTCGAGCCCCGACACCGACCTACTTCCTAACTCACCTTTACTCTACTTCCTTTCCTTTTCTTTTTCTTGCATCCTCTATTCCTTCCCATCGGTCTCGTTCTCAATATCGCCCACCCCCCCACCCCCTCCACTCCATCGCTCTAGGTTCTAACTGTCATCCTCCCTTCCCCTTTCTTCACTTCCCATCTACCCTCTCATATCCCCCGTCCTCCACCCCCACCGCTCATCGGATAACCCCCCCTTACTTACACTTACTTGATGGGCTAGTTTTTTCTTTCCTCCCCCCCCCCCTAGGATTTTTTGGTTCCCTTCCGGTTTTTCCCACCTTCCTTTGATTCCATGGCCCTTTTTCCCCTTTTCCAAAAGAGGTCACCCTATTTTCGTACAAATTCAAGATAAAAAAATTATAAATTTCCTTTAATTTCCAAAGATGCAAAACACGGTATGTGAACATTATCTCCTAACACTATAAAACACAAGACAAAAATGTGGAAGATGGATGAAAACATACCCCCCCCCCCCCCCCCCCCCCCCTTTCTCCCTCCCCCCCCCCCCTCCCCCCCCCTCCCCCCCCCCCCCTCCCCCCCCCCCCCCCCCCTCCCCCCCCCCCCCCACTAAAGCCCCCCCCCCCCCCCCCCCCCCCCCCCCCCCCCCCCCCCCCCCCCCCCCCCCCCCCCCCCCCCCCTCGCCCCCCCCGCGTCGAAACCCTCGTGCCAGTGCAAGCCCCCCCCCCCCCCCCCTCCGACCCGTCGCGAGCCCAGCCACCTCCCTCCTGCCCCATACGTGTGCTGACGCCCCCGGCCTATCGATCGTGGGCCCCCCCCCCCCCCGTGCTTCGCCTGCGCGCCACTCCGGTCGCCTGCCCTGGTCAATGCCTGAGGATTCCGTCGTCGAGCCGGGCCGCGCGGGCACCGGCGGCGCCCTGCCATTCGTTCCCTGTCGTGCCGCCGGGTATGTGCCTCTTCCCCCTAACCTTAAGTAACCCGCCTTAGAATAGACGTCTTCTTCACACTTTATAGCGGGTTTCCCCCCCCCCGCCCCCCCCCCCCCTCCGCCTTCCCCCCCCCCCCCCCCCCCCCCCCCCCCCCTTCGCCCGGCGGGCCGTCGTCCGGTCTGCTCCCTCGATTCCCCTGACAATGATATGGTGGATCGCACCCGGTGCGTCGATTCGCGCGCCTTGCCCCCCCGCCCCCCCCCCCCTCCCCCCCCCGCACACCCGCCCCCCCCCCCCCCCCGGCCCCCCCCCCCCCCCCCCCCCCCCCCCCCCCCCCCCCCCCCCCCCCCTTACGTCCGCCCCCCAAACACCCCCCCCCCCCCCCCCCCCCCGCTCCCGTCCTTCCCCCCCTCCCCTCCCCCCTCACCACCCCCCCCCCCCCCCCCCCCCCCCCCCCCCCCCCCCCCCCCCCCCCCCCCCCCCCCCCCCCCCCCCCCCCCCCCCCCCCCCCCCCCCCCCCCCCCCCCCCCCCCCCCCCCTTCCCCGGGGGGGACTTTGACCCGTGCTGGAGGCGTCCGGGTGCCGGGCCATGGATAGTTACCGGACAACCCCCCCCCCCCACCCCCCCCCCCCCCCCCCCCCCCCCCCCCCCCCCCCCCCCCCCCCCCTCGGGCCGCGCGTCGGGGTGTGTTTTGGTTGGTTAAGAGGATGGTTTGATGGTGAGACCGTTGATCTATGAACGGGTGAAGGGTCTAATGCGGCGTGGATAGAGTTGAGGTTGTAGCTGCGAGATTCTGGCTCCATGCGCAGGAAGCTGCGTTTTTAACCATCGCTCTTACCTGGGTTTACTTGGATATATAAGCTGGCTGGTGGGTATAGTGGTGGGTGTCAAAATTTTAAGACAAAAAACAAGGGACTTAGAATTGCTTCTAAGTCCCTGTTTTTACTTATGGTAGCGGGGGCTGGATTCGAACCAACGACCTTCGGGTTATGAGCCCGACGAGCTACCAGACTGCTCCACCCCGCATCAATTTAGGGAATAGTTAAATAATGCATTAAAAAATGGCTGTCAAGATGATTCGTTTGGGGCGATGAGGAATTCCAGGGTTTTTTTGAGGGTCGCCTCATCGGCGCCAGGGCCTGTTCGGATAAGGACCCGCTTGTTCCGGCTGGTAAGCCCGGAGATGATGTCTAGGGTGGATTTGGGCCGCTTGAGCACCTTGGCCAGAAACTGGATGCACTGCCTGTTGGCCTCGCCGTCCACCGGAGGGGCCGTGAGCATCACCTTGACGGCGTCGCCGTGGGGACCGGCGATTTGGTTCCTGGATGCCTTGGGCTGAACCCGGACATTCAGGACCAGCCCCTCCTTGTGATCCTCGAAAAGACTCATGGCGATGACGGCCGCCTGCGGCCATCCCGGCTGCCCCCGTTTCGGATGGACTCGATAATTCGATCCGACGAGCACTCCCTGTCGATGGGCAAAAGGGCCAGCCGGCCGCCGTTCTTTTCGACGATCCTCCTCCCCACCACCGCATCAGGGAGATAGTTGTTTCCCTTGGCGAGAACGTCGGGGCGGATCCGCTCGATCAAGTGCTCCAACTGATCCGTCGAAAAAACGACCACGGCATCCACACTGTCTAAAGCGCTCAGGATACGGACCCGGGCCCTCTCGCTGATGACCGGCCGGTCGGGTCCTTTCAGCTTTCTGACGGAGTCGTCATCGTCGATGGCGACAATGAGAAAATCCCCCTCGGCCCGGGCGGCCGAAAAGAGCTGGATGTGACCGGCATGGAGGATATCGAAGCAGCCGTTGGTAAACACGATCCGGCGACCGGTTCGGCGCACCTCCCGGCAGAGAATCTCAAGGTCCTCCAGTCGATGTTCTTTCTGAAACACGCTTCCGGCGTTGGTAATGAGCGCCGATTCCAGTTCACCGATGGTCAGGGTGGCCGTACCCACCTTGCCGATTACCACCCCTGCGGCGGCATTGGCCATCTCCGTTGCCTCTTCCCAGGAGGCGCCCGCCGTTATGGCAAGCCCCATGACCGAGAGAACGGTGTCCCCGGCACCGGACACATCGTAGACCTGACGGGACCGGGTGGCCACCCGGTGCCGAGTCCCGCTCCGGCGAAAAAGCACCATGCCGTCTTTTCCGCAGGTGATGAGAAGTCGTTCCGAGCCCGTTATGGCCATCAACTGCTCGGCGGCTTCGGCGAGGGTGTCCTCTCCCAGGATGATCACACCGGAGGCCAGGCTGGCCTCTTTTCGGTTGGGGGTGATGAGGCTGGCCCCCGTGTACTTCCCGAAATCGATACCCTTTGGGTCCACGATGATGGGTTTTCCGGCCGCCCGTCCGGCGTCGATGATCTTTCTCAAGAGCGAAGGGGTCAGAAGCCCCTTGTCGTAGTCAGAGATGAGAACCGCATCCACCTGGGTCATCTTTGCTTCCACCGCACTGCCCAGTTTGTTCAGGGTGGCTTCGGAGATGTGGCGGCGGGTTTCCCGGTCGATTCGAATGACGTGCTGGTTCGAGGCGATGACCCTTGTCTTTCGAGTGGTGCGGCGGCCGGGCTCGGGAATGACGCTCCTGGCATCGATGCCATGGGCCTTGAAAAGATCGAGCAGCCGCCCGCCGTCCTCCGCCGTGCCGATGACCCCCGCGATCGCTACCTTCGCCCCCAGGGCCGCCAGGTTGCTGGCCACGTTTCCGGCGCCGCCGAGGACGAACTCCTCCGATTGGACTCCCACTACCTGAACCGGGGCTTCCGGGGAGATTCGATCCACCTCCCCCCAAAGGTATTCGTCGATCATGAGATCCCCGACGACCAGAAGTCGGCAGTTCCTGAAACGGGGCAGAAGAGAGAATATCGACGGGGTCATTGTCAGTCGGCCTCTGCCAGTAACTCACTGATGCGGATTTTGAGGTCGTCGTAGCGGGTTTCCACCGGAAGATCCGGGCAATCCTGGACGATGGCCTCGGGGGGCCGGAAAAGAATCCCATGGTCGGCGGCCCGAATCATGGTGAGATCATTGTAGGAATCCCCCATGGCGATAACCGTGAAATTGAGGGCCTTCATGGCCTCGGCCACCCGTCGCTTCCCATCGGTCTGGCGAAGGTGGTAATCGGAGACCCGGCCGGCGTCATCGACGGACAGATAATTGCAAAAAAGGGTGGGGCGATTGAGTTTTGCCATCAATGGATCGGCAAACTCGACAAACGTGTCCGAGACCACGATCAACTGGGTTACCGACCGGAGCCAGTCCAGGAACGCCCCGGCTCCCTCCAGTGGTTCCATGGTGGCGATCACGTCCTGGATGTCCTTCAGGCGGAGACCGTTGGCATCGAGGATGGACAGTCGCTTTTTCATCAGAACGTTGTAGTCGGAAATGTCCCGGGTGGTAAGCCTAAGCTCGTCGATGCCGGTCTTTTCGGCGACGTTGATCCAGATTTCAGGGACAAAAACGCCTTCCAGGTCGGAGCAGACGATGTGCATGGGGCATCCTGTCGGGTATCGGAAACGGGTGCACCCGCCTTGCCGGCGGCTGAACACCGGATTCGGCATGACGGTGTCCCCCTGGGGATGCGGTGGCTTTTCCCCCGTCTTCCGATACCGTTGGTTTTGG
This sequence comes from uncultured Desulfobacteraceae bacterium, assembly GCA_942491115.1. GTDB lineage: Bacteria > Desulfobacterota > Desulfobacteria > Desulfobacterales > UBA5852 > CALNZV01. Next base: position 200,875 of record CALNZV010000007.1, on the reverse strand, counting down.
GAGCGATACTCCTAGTTGTTTCATTGCTGTCGGCACGATGGGGGGCCTCACGGGGTCGGCATGAGGGCCGTCATCGATCCAATCCCAAGGGTCACGGCGGTCGTTTCCCCGGCGGCGCCGAGTTTCAGGGCCTACCGGAGACCCCCCGGGGCGTCAATCGTTGTTTTCGTCCTCGACCCGGATCAGTACCGGCCGCTCCGCCACCACGTCCATGTCGGTAATGGCATTCATGGCTTTTTGCATGTCCGCCTCCCGGGCCCGGTGGGTCATCATGACGATGGGGACCGGCCCCCGTGCCTTCCGGCCCTTCTGGTGGACCGACTGGATGCTGATGCCCGATTCGCCTAAAATGCCTGAAATCCGGGAGAGAACCCCCGGGCGGTCCAGCACGTGAATCCTGAGATAGTAGTGGGTGGTGATCTCGTCCATCGGCAAAATTCGCAAGGGAACCCTGCTTTCGGGTTGAAACGAGAGCAGAGGCACTCGCCCGGTGTCACCGCCCAGCATGCGATTTCTGGCGATGTCGACGATGTCGCTCACCACGGCGCTGGCGGTGGGCATCATTCCGGCCCCGTGGCCGTAGAGCATGACATCCCCCACGGCGTCCCCGGTGATGGTCAGCGCGTTGATGGACCCGCTGATCTTGGACAGGAGGTTGTCTTCATCGATCATGGTGGGGTGAACCCGAGCTTCCACACCCCCGTCCACCGCTTTGCAGATAGCCAGAAGCTTGATCCTGAATCCGAACTGCCGGGCGTAGTCGATGTCCATTGGGGTGATGTGGGTGATCCCCTCGATGAAGAGATCATCGAAGGTCACCGGGGTGCCGAAGGCCAGTTGGGTAATGATGGCCAGCTTGTGGGCGGTATCGAATCCCTCCACGTCCAGGGTGGGGTCGGCTTCCGCGAACCCCAATGCCTGGGCCATTTTCAGGGCGTCCTCAAAGCTGATGCCCTCATCGGTGATCCGGGAAAGGATGTAGTTACAGGTGCCGTTCAATATACCGGTGGCCGATTCAATGCGGTTTCCCACCAGGGATTCCCTGATCGTCTTGATGACCGGCATGCAGCCCCCGACGCTGGCCTCGTAGGCCAGATCCACCCCCGCGGCCGCTGCCGCCTCGAACACCTCGGCCCCGTGTTTGGCCAAGAGCGCCTTGTTGGCGGTCACCACATGCTTTCCGTTACTGATGGCCTCCAGCATGAGGGTTTTGGCGATGCCTTCGCCGCCGATCATTTCGACCACGATATGAATATCCGGGTCCGACACGATCTGGGCCCCATCGCCGATGAAGACCCCATCCGGAAAGGCGACGCCTCGATCGGTATCGGTGTCGATGTCCGCCACCCGTCGGAGAGTGAGATCGACCCCGACCCGCCGCTTCAATATATCCGCATTATCGATGAGCATCCGGGCCACGCCCGTCCCCACCGTTCCGCATCCCAGAAGCCCGATATTGATGGATGTCATGTCTCCAGCCCTTTCGGTCCGTTAAAGCGAAAAAGTAGAAGGGTTTTCCAACACCGGCGGAGGATCTGTCAACCGCTAATTGACCCCCGGCAAAAATGGCAACTTTCGGTTCCGCGGAGGGGAGCCTCCCATGGGCACCGTCGGCCGCCCCCGGCCCGGGAGGAGCGTTTCGGTCCGTCCGTCCTTCGATCGGCAGTGGGCTACCGCATGATTTTTCGGATGCCGCGGACCGCCTGGTTGATCCGCATTTGATTTTCGATGAGGGCAAAGCGGACATATTGATCGGCGTTGGCGCCGAAACCGAGTCCGGGGGATACCGCCACCTTGGCCTCCCGGATCATAAACTTGGAGAATTCCACCGATCCCATGTGGGAGAAGGCCTCGGGAATCTTCGCCCATACGAACATGGTGGCCTTGGGAGGCGGTATGTCCCATCCGGTTCGCGCCAGCCCCTGGATGAGGGCGTCGCGGCGGTCCCGATAGGTGGCGTGGATTTCTCCAACGCAGGATTGGTCTTCGGTGAGGGCGATGATGGAGGCAATCTGGATGGGCTGAAAGATGCCGTAGTCGAGATAGCTTTTGATCCGCTTGAGGGCGAAGATGGTTTCCCGGTTGCCTACACAGAAACCCACCCGCCAGCCCGCCATGCTGTAACTCTTGGACAGGGAGAAGAATTCCACACCGACGTCTTTGGCGCCTTTGGCTTGAAGGAAGCTGGGGGCCTTGTGGCCGTCGAAGACCAGATCGGCGTAGGCGAAGTCGTGGATGACGAGAATATCGTTTTCCCTGGCGAAGTCCACGATATTTTGAAAGAAATCCAAATCCACGACTTCGGTGGTCGGGTTGTGGGGGTAGCAGATGATCAGAAGCTTCGGTTTGGGCCAGGAGTGGCGAATGGCCGATTCCAGGTTGTCCAGAAAATCTTCCTCCGGTCCCACCGGTATGCCCCGCACGTCACCGCCGGAAATGATGGCCGAGTAAGGATGTATAGGGTAGGTGGGTGTCGGGGTGAACACCACGTCCCCGGGGCGGATAGCCACCAGCACGAGGTGGCTCATCCCCTCCTTGACACCGATGGTGACGATGGCCTCGGTGTCGGGATCGATATCCACATCGTATCGACGCCGATACCAGTCGGCAATGGCGGAGCGCAGCCGTGTGATGCCGGCGGAAGCCGAATACCGGTGATTCTGAGGTTTGCGGGCGGCCTCGACCAGTTTCTCAACGATATGGTCGGGGGTGGCCAGATCGGGATTGCCCATGCCGAGATCGATGATGTCTTCTCCCTCCCGTCGGCGGGCCATTTTCAGTTCGTTGACGCTGGCGAAAACATAGGGCGGCAGTCGATCCAGTCTGGCAAATCGGGCGGTCATCGGATCCCTTTTGGCTATGGGTTGACAATTGGCAGCGCTGCCGAGGCCTGCTGCAGGAGGGCTCGGCGGAAAGGGGTGCATGTGGCGGTGGTGGTCTGATAACGCGAGCGGTTGCGCACGGTCCGGTCATCATCGGCCGGAGGTTCGCTTCCTCCGGGCGGTGACCACTCAAGGCCGCCCCAGGGTTTCCGTCGGTGGATAATGTCCTCTAAGATACAGGATTGTTTACAATATTCGCTTAATGATGTCAAAATTTTGTTTTGACTTTTTTATGCACACCGGTTAGTCTTCTTGAGACTGCCTTGCCCGCAACCCCCCATTCAAAGGAGCGCCCCCATGGCGGAGGGATTGACCTATGCAGATGCCGGTGTCGATATTGACAAGGCCAACCGTCTGGTTGAACGCATCAAGGCCATTGCCAACACCACCACCCGAGTCGGCGTTATGGGTGAGATCGGCGGCTTCGGGGGCCTGTTTTCCCTGAATACGGAAACCTACAGCCATCCTGTGCTCGTCAGCTCCACGGACGGTGTCGGCACCAAGCTCAAAGTGGCCTTCATGACCGACCGTCACGACACCATCGGCATCGATCTGGTGGCCATGTGTGTCAACGATATCTGTGTCCAGGGGGCAAAACCTCTCTTTTTCCTTGACTATTTGTCCATCGGAAAACTCGACGAAAGGGTCGCCGAAACGGTTATCCAAGGCATCGGAGAGGGCTGTCGTCAGGCCGGCTGTGCGCTGATCGGCGGAGAAACCGCAGAGATGCCCGGGCTGTACAACGAAGGAGAGTACGATCTCGCCGGTTTTGCCGTCGGCATCGTCGACAATGAAAAGATCATCGACGGCTCCGGGGTCCGGCAGGGGGACAAACTCATCGGCATCGCATCGAGCGGTATCCACAGCAACGGGTTTTCCCTGGTCCGCAAAATCTGCTTCGACCATCTGGGGCTCACCGTGGACAGCTACGTTTCCGAACTGAAAATGCCTCTGGGAGAGGCGCTCCTGACGCCGACCCGGATATATGCCAATGCCGTCCGGAATCTCATCAAGGACCTTCCCATTCACGGTCTTGCCCACATTACCGGCGGCGGCATACCGGACAACATTCTCCGAATCATACCGAATTCCTGCGGGGTTCGCATGTTCGAAAACAGCTGGAAGGTGCCGGCCGTATTCCGCTACCTCCAGGAAGCCGGAAACGTGTCCGAACCCGAAATGCGGCGCACCTTCAATTGCGGCCTCGGCATGATCGCCGTCGTGCCCGAGGCGGATGTTCAGGAGGTGCTCGACCGGCTCCACGGCATGGAGGAGCAGGCCTTCCTGGTGGGGGAGGTGACCGCCCTGTCCGAACCCGAAAACAGGATGCTCTGGGTGGTATCGGATGACCTCCGGGCCTGCTGACCGCTTTTTCAAGGGAATTCTCAGGCGGGTGGGCCGGTTCTTGGCCTGGATCGCCGACGGCCAACGGCATGTCCCTCTCTGTACCGGGTGACCCCCCAAATCCACCGGACCCGTGAGGTCCAAAACGGCACCGCGACAAACAGACCGGCAATCCTGAGGCAACCATTCATCTGATGGCACCGGAATTCCTGATGAGAGGTGTTCCGGTTTTTTGCGGAGTCGTTTGACCGCATCCGACATCCCGGAGATGCCGGGCGCCGATTAAATAGGATCGACAATCAATGATGGTTCTGGGTATCGAGTCTTCCTGTGACGAAACCGCGGCCGCGGTAGTGAAGGACGGCTGTCACGTTCTGTCATCGGTGGTGGCGTCCCAAGTGGAGGTGCACCACCGATGGGGGGGCGTCGTGCCGGAACTGGCTTCCCGACAGCATATCAAGGCCATCGTCCCGGTGGTTGAAGACGCCATCGCCGCCTCCGGGCTTGCAAGGCACGAGTTGAACGGGGTGGCGGCCACCCAGGGCCCCGGACTGGTCGGGTCCTTGCTGGTCGGGTTTTCTTTTGCAAAAGCATTCGCGTTCGGGCTCGGCATCCCCTGGGTGGGGGTGAATCATCTCGAAGGGCACATTCAATCCCTGTTTCTGACCCACAGTCCCCCGGCATTCCCCTTCGTGGCTCTCCTGGCATCCGGGGGCCACACCAGCCTCTACCTGGTGCGTGGCCCCGTCACGATGTCCGTAATGGGACAGACACGGGACGATGCCGCCGGAGAGGCCTACGACAAGGTGGCCAAGGTCCTGGGGTTGGGGTATCCCGGGGGACAGGTGATCGATCGCCTGGCCGCCGACGGAGATCCCGAGCGGGTCCGGTTCAAGAGGCCCTTCCTGGATAAGGAGCGGTTCGATTTCAGTTTCAGCGGCATCAAGAGCGCCGTCAACCGCTTCGCCAAGGACCATCGTGAAGAATTGGACGCCCTGGCCCCCCATATCGCCGCCGGCTTCCAGGAGGCGGTGGTCGATGTCCTGGCCTTCAAGCTTCTTCAGGCGGCCGAGGCCGCGGGGTGCCGGGAGGTGGCCATTGTGGGCGGCGTTGCCGCCAACCGCCGGTTAAGGGAAGTGGTCAGGGAGAGGGCTGGGGACCGAGGGCTTACCGTGCATATCCCCCCGGTGACGCTTTGCGGGGACAATGCCGCCATGATGGCGGCGGCGGGCTACCACCATCTGAAGGCCGGTCATCAGGGGCGATTCGATGACGATGTCTTCTCCCGCGTCCCCCCCCCCTGATGCCTTTCTCTTCCACTGGGACGGCTTTCCTACAGCCGATCTCCTCCGGAGTGGGGCTGCCTCGGCTCTTGTGGCGGGTCACCGCCCGGAGGCGGCTTCGTCGACGGCCCTGGCAGAGCCCGGGATAGGGATCGTGAAACTGAAGGTCGCCCCCTCTCCCGGCAGGCTGAAAACGGAAATCTCTCCCCCGTGGGCTTCAATGATGCGCTTGGTGATGGCAAGCCCCAGTCCGCTGCCCGGGGGGCGTCCCCGCCCCCTTGGAACCACCTGGCGGAACTGTTCGAAGATGATGGCCTGGTCCTTCGGTTCGATGCCGATTCCGTTGTCCCGGACGCTGATTCGAAGGAAATTGTCGTTCGGGATCAGGTAGATGGTGATGAGACCGTCGCTTGAAGGGCAGAACTTGACGGCATTGGAAATGAGGTTCTCCATGGCCTGAATGAGCTGATCCCGGTCGCCGATCACCGGGGGGGATGTGGGCGCCAGGTACCGGTCGAGGCGGATATTCTTTGCGGAAACGAGCTGGGAGGTTGCCGCCACGGTATCTTCGATGACCCGTCGGACGTCGACGGGCTCCTGCCGCCACTGCATGCGGTCCGATTCGATCTTCTGGAAATCGAGAATCTTGTTGATAAGCCGGGACAGGCGCTGGATTTCTTCGATCATGATGGTCAGGAATTGCTGCTTTTCGGCAGTGTCGGTTTCGGGATAGTCGTTCAGGATTTCGGCGAGGGATCGAATCGCCGTCAGGGGGGTTCTGAGCTCGTGGGACACCGTCGATAGAAAGTCGTCCTTGAGGCGATCCAACTCCCTCAAGCGTTCATTGGCGGACTGAAGATCCGCCGTGGCTTTCTCCAACTCCTGACTGTAGATGATCACTCGCCGGGTCTCGTCGAGAATGCCCATGACTTCGGAGATGCCGAGAGGCTCCTCCTTCACCATCGATGCCATTAGAATTCTCGCCGAGGCGGAGCCGATGGTGCCGGCCAGCAGTTTTTCCACGTAGGTAACGAATGCCGGTTCGGCGGTAAGCAATGGATTGATTTCCAGGTTACGGTCCAGGGCGAATCGGCGGATCGCCTCGTCCGTCCGGTCCTTGCCGAGAAACCGTTCCAGCAGGGAGCGAAGATCCGGGACCAGAGCCGTTCCCCGCCAGAAAAGCGCTTCCTCGGTCTGACCGGAAAATCGAAAGATGTCCACGAACAGGTTGGCCTGGGTGTGTTCGAGGGCGCTTTGTTGGGTGAAGAGGGAACCGGCCACGTAGCCGCCGACGTTGATCAGCAGACTCCAGAACACACCGTGGGTGACGGGGTCGACGTCCGAAAGCCCGAATAGAGACGTGGGTTTCAGCCAATGGAGCCCGAAGGGCCCTTGGGTACGGATGGCCTCCGAGAACAGGCCGGCCTCGATGAGAGAGGGCAGCACCAGGGTGTATCCCCACACGAGAAAACCACCGATGAGGCCCCACAGGGCGCCCGCTTTGGTGCCATCCTTCCAGAAGATGCCTCCGAGTACCGCCGGGGCGAACTGGGTGACGGCCGCAAACGAGATCAGCCCAATGGATACCAGGGGGTAGAGTTCCGCTGTCAGGTGCAGGTATAGGTAGCCCATCAGCAAGAGAAGAGCGATGGACCCATGGCGGATGGCCTTTAGCCACGAACTCAGGTCCCCGCGTTTGGCGAACTGCAGGGAGTCGATTTTGAGGAGAACCGGCATCACCAGGTTGTGGGAAACCATGGTGGACAGAGCGATGGTCTCCACCACGATCATCCCGGTTGCCGCCGATATGCCCCCGATGAATACGAGCAGTGTCAACACCTCCTGCCCGTAGGCCATGGGCAGCTTCAGCACGAACATATCCGCGTCGGTGCTGTCGAGAAGAAGAATACCCCCGCATGCGACGGGCAGCACGAAGATGTTGATGACCAGCAGATAGAGGGGAAACAGCCACATGGCCTTTTTCAGGTGGGCTTCGCTGGCGTTTTCGACGATGGTCATCTGAAACTGCCGGGGAAGCAGCAGCACGGCCATCATGGACAACACGATGTAGAAGGCCCAGTCCATGAAGGCGCCGGGCCGGTCGGGAAGCGTAAAAAGAAGGTTTAGGGACGGGTGAGCCAGGGCCTGCTCGAAAAGGTGGCCAAATCCGTTGAAGAGGCCGTAAGTGACGAAAATGCCGGCCGCCATAAAGGCCAACAATTTCACAATGGACTCGAAGGCGATGGCGGCCACCAAACCTGAATGGCGTTCAGTGGCCTCAGGTTTCCGGGTTCCGAATAGGATGGCAAATGCCGCCAGGATGATGGCAATGTAGAATGTGGTGTCTTCCAGGACATTGAACCCGCCGACCCCGGGGGCCGCCGCGGGCTCCGGAAAAGTGCCCAGAATACGGAAACTGCTGGAAATGGCCTTGAGTTGAAGGGAAATATAGGGAACAATGCCAAGAACGGCGATGACCGCCACCACGCCCCCCAGAACGACACTTTTACCGTAGCGCGATGCGATGAAATCGGCAATCGAGGTGATCCGATGGGTACGGCTGATGCGAAGGATTTTCCGGATCACAAACCAGCCAAGGATGGCAGTGAGGGTGGGGCCGATGTAGATGGTCAAAAACCCCGGTCCGCTTTCAACGGCGCGGCCGACGCTGCCGTAAAAGGTCCAGGCCGTGCAGTAAACGGCCAGAGACAGAGCGTAGGCATACGGGTTGTTGGTGACATCCCGGCCGTCGACTGCGCGCTTGTCTCCCCAATAGGCCACGGCAAAGAGCAGGCCGATATAGATCAACGAGACGGAAACGACGGCAGCCATCGTAAACATGGCCGATGGGTCCTCCCCCTTTGTTGCCCGGAATCAGGAGGCGGGTGGGCGGTTTCTGGCCCAATGCCAAGTCAACAAGATCAGAACCAACCAAACGGAGAAGATATAGACGAGAAGCAGTGGAATCCCCGCGACCAGTCTCGGCAGATTGAACAGAGACAACAGGGGGTAGTTGAAGAGCAGGTAGCCCAACAAAAAGAGTCCTACCAGACGCTTGCCCCGGTCTCCTTCTCGTTCCATGATCTCTTTCTTCCCGTTCTGTCGGCCGCAGGGGATGCTGGGAGGCTGGCGATGTCTCCTTGAACCGGCCGGGTTTTTGGGGTTGATTCCCAGGATGCGATTGTGCTAGCCCAAGGAAGCGTAGTTCAATCGACAGTTCAGGTCAAATTGATTTCGTAGGATTTCGACGGCTGGCATCGACTGAGAGCTGCCGGGCGGGTGCGGGAACGATGGGAACCATGACAACATCAAAAACCGTTCTGATTGTCGACGACGAGTTGAGTATTCTGGTGCCATTGCGGTTTCTCCTTGAAAAGAGCGGGATCAACCCTGTCATTGCCCAGAGTGGAAAAGAGGCGTTCGAGAAGATCGAGCAAACCCGGCCCGACCTCATCCTTCTGGATATCATGCTTCCGGACCTGGACGGCTACGAAATTTTCCGGATGATCCGGGACAACCCGGCATGGGACCATATCAAAATCATCTTCCTGACGGCAAAAAACCGTGACGCCGACATTGTAAAGGGCGTGACCCTGGGGGCCGATGCCTACATCACCAAACCCTTTTCCAACCGGGATCTCCTTGACCAGATTAAAACCCTGATCGATCCGGCCTGACGATCCCGCCGGCCGGTTGGGGGCGGGTCGGCTTTATGGCACCCCGAGATGCCGACGACGACAGAAAAGGAGATGGCCTCGATGGAGAAACCGACGGAGACCTACTGGAAGCTGAGGCTGGAGAGGGTCAAGGAATCCCTCGATAGCAACAACTTTGATGCCATGATTGCCGACTCCCTCGAGGCAGCGGCGAAATTGGTGATGGACGGAATCCTGGAAAAGTGGACGGCCAATAGTCTTTCCTGGGGAGGCTCCCTGACCCTGGTGCAGACCGGATTATACGATCGGTTGAAAGACGACCCCCGATTCGAGGTCCTCGACACCTATGACAAAACCCTCTCCCCTGAAGCCATGATCGAACGGCGACGTCAAAGCCTCCTGGTGGATCTATTTCTTACCGGCACCAATGCCATCACCGAAGACGGCATGCTGGTGAATTTGGATATGATCGGCAACCGCGTGGCCGCCATCACTTTCGGACCCCGCCATGTGGTGGTGATCGCCGGTCGCAACAAGATCGTCGAGGATCTGGACGACGCCATGGACCGGGTCAAGGCATACGCCGCTCCGGTCAATACCATGCGTCTGGACAAAAAAACGCCCTGTGCCAAAACGGGCTACTGCCATGACTGCAAAAGCCCCGATCGCATCTGCAACCACTGGACGATAACCGAAAAATCGTTTCCCAAAGGGCGGATATCGGTAATTCTGGTGAATGCCGACGCAGGATTCTGATCCGCCGGTCCCCCCCCGGAGCCGACCGTGCCCTCATTCGTCGGTGGGCCACGGACGCCTTCCCCCTGGCGAGGACCGTCGATACCATGGCCTGCCTTCCCCCCTCTGTCAGATGCTGACCGTGCCTCGGCCCTCGAGGGCGGCATCCACATGACGCCTGATCTTCTTTAACACCGGCCCAACCCCAGGCGTTTTCGGCACGGCATCCAGGAGCACCTCGAGGTGGCCCCGTCGAGCCAGGATCCGAAAACTCTCCCTGAAGTTCAGGTCGTACACCCAGCCCAATCTGAGCAGGAGGTGATCCGTGGCCGTGCGTGCGAGCCGGTAATCGGCGGTGCATCCGGCCGATAGGGCGGAGAGAATCCCTTCAGAGGGGGCATCGGTGCCGACGGCATCCGTTCCGTCGATACCCGGAGGCAAGGGGACTTTCCCCTGGAGATCTCTGGCCACGATACCCATGATGTCGACCTTGTCCGCATCCCTGATCAGTCGGGTGAAGAGGAGGGCGTTTCCCGTCATGGCGTCGGGCAGTGCGAATTTGTTGTGGTGGTAGATGGCGGTCTCTATCCATGGCCGGGCATTGGGGGGCAGAACGTCAGGGGCATTCGAACCGTGGAAAATCTCGGCAGCGAGATGCCCGTGATCGATGGAACGGTGATCGGAAAAGGTCCGGTAGCGACGATACTGATCAAAACGGCCGATGTCGTGGAAAAGCCCGATGGCCCCGGCAACGAGTGCGTGGCCGTCCTTGAGATCCAGGGTTCGGCCCAGACGGATCGACAGCCCGCAGACCCGCAGGCTGTGGTCGCGCTTGAGGCGATAGGGCGACGGGTCTTTCCCTTCGCCGTTGGTGATAAACGCCGAGGCATACTGGAGGAAGGCACTGCGAAGGGCGGTCAGGGGGCGGCCATCAGCGGGGGAATCGACGATAAGGGGTGTCACTGTCGGCATCCCTTCCTGGATCCCGGGCATGTCGGGACGATCTTCCGGCATCCATGGCAGGACCGTGTCAGGCGGACGTTAGGGGTCGGGGCGGGGGCAATCAATGGTGGAGAGGCTCAATGGGGTTGGAAAAAGGAAAGCGGCCGCCCGTTTGATCCTGGGAGGGGCGGCCGCTAAAAATGGGGGAAAGCCGTGGAACTAGACCACAGAGACATTGGCCGCGGCGAGGCCTTTGGGACCCTCTTCGATGTCGAAGGTCACTTTGTCGCCTTCATTGAGGGAACGGAAGCCCGAGGCGTTGATCGCAGAATGGTGGACAAAGACATCCGGCCCGTCCTCCTGCTCAATAAATCCGAATCCCTTTTGGTCGTTGAACCACTTGACTGTTCCGTTAGGCATGGTGACGCACTCCTTTCTAAATGATGATCTTGAGGTCCCAAACTGGAGGCGCCACTTTTACAAATGGAAACAACCTTCAGAACGAACCCGACCCATCCTATCCAAAGGGATGGGTCCATTTTTGACGGAGATAAATTATCGGTGTTCCGATTAAAAATCAAGTCCAAATTTGGCACGATGTCGGTTTTATTTTCGAGAATCCTTGAGCTGATCCAACTCTGAAAACGAAGATGGCGGTACGGATCGCCGGGTTCAAACCGGGGGGACGGAGGGGTCACAGGGGATCGATATACCGTGCCTTGAGATCGAGGATTCGGCGGGCGGCATGGATCCCCCGCTGCTGCATGTCGGGGTCTCCTTTCAGGCGCGTCCGAATGTTCCGGCAGGCCAGGTCGATGTTGGGGCCTTTGTGGCAGATCAGCACCAGATCGATGTCGGCTTCCAGAATCTGATGGACGACGGCGTGGATATCGTAGTGGTTGGCGATGGCCCCCATGTCCAGATCATCGGTCATGACCACGCCCCGGTAGCCCATTTCCTCCCGAAGCAAGTCCCGGGCGACAGTCGGAGAAAGGCTGGCCGGCCAGTGGGGGTCCAACTGATCGTAGACGATATGGGAGAGCATGATGCCGGCCACGCTAGCGTCGATGGCGGCTTTGAAGGGGGGGAGGTCGAAGGCGTGGATGGACTCGGCCGGTTCGCTGAAAATCGGCCGGTCGAGATGGGAATCCAGGAGGGTCCGTCCAATGCCTGGAAAGTGCTTTGCCACCGCCATCACCCCCGACCCCTGGAGGCCCCGGATCACCGCCGCTCCCATTTCGGCGACGTGGCCGGGAGCGGTGCCGAAAACCCGATCCGTCATGACGCTTTCAGCGGCCGGGGGGGCGACGTCCATGACCGGGGCCATGTCCATGTTCAAGCCAACGGAAAGCAGTTCTCTGGCGGTGGTGAGGGCAAACCGGTCGGCGTCCTCCGGTCCGGTCATGCTCGGGTTGCCGTCGAACTCGGTGAAGTGGGGGGCCTTGAGGCGGGCCACCACGCCGCCTTCCTGGTCCACTGCCATAAGCAGCGGCGGGCGCCCGCACTCTCTGGCTCGCTGTTGAGCGGAACGGCAGAGATCGGCCACCTGATCCGGGGTCCGAATATTCTGGGAAAACAGGATCAAGCCGCCCACCCTCAGGTCTTCGATGAGGTGAGCCAGGTCGTCGTTCATCCCGGTGCCCTCGAATCCGGCCATGATCCGTTGGCCGGCCAGGTCCTCAACCGTCATGGTCTCCGCTGTTTTCACTGACTGCCGCCTTTTGATGTGTTTCGTTTCCGTCCGCCCAGCTGATATTTGCGGACCGCTCTCTGGTGTTCATTCAGTGAGGTGGAGAAGTGGTGGGTGCCGTCCTTCCGGGAAACAAAGAACAGGTAACCGGTCCGGGCGGGGAAGAGAGCCGCATCGATAGCCGCCTCACCGGGGTTTGCGATGGGGCCCGGGGGCAGCCCCTTGATCAGATAGGTGTTGTAGGGCGTTGGGGTTCTCAAGTGCTTGCGGGTGAGATTGCCGTCGAAATCTTTGATGCCGTAAATCACCGTTGGGTCGGTTTCAAGACGCATGCCTCTGTCGAGCCGGTTGTGAAAAACCGAAGAAATCTGGGGTCGCTCGGAGGGCTCCCCGGTTTCCTTTTCGATGATCGAGGCCAGGGTGACCACTTCGTGGACGCTAAGGCCAATGTCTTGGGCCCGCTTTCGGCGCTTGTCGGTCATCACGGCGTTGAATCGCTTCACCATGGCGTCGATAATGTCCGCGGCCGAGCTGTCCTTAGGCAGGTGATAGGTGTCTGGAAACAGATAACCTTCCAGGGAAGTCCCATCGATGCCGTAAGTACCCTTGGGATCGACGGCGGCCGCTGCCGATAAAAAGGCGGCCCGATCGGACAATCCGCTGGTCTCGACGATGCCGGCAATCTGGGCCAGGGTGTAGCCTTCCGGAACGGTGATACGGTGGAGCTTGACTTTCCCCTCGACGAGGCGCTCGAGGATGTCCCGGGGGCTGCTGGGCTCGTCAAAGCTGTACTCCCCGGCTTTGACGTTGCGGTGATGGCCGGAAACCCGGGCCAAGATCCGGAATCTCAGGGGGGAGCGAATCAGCCCGAGGGACAACAGCTTTCGGGTGATCGAGCGGAAGCTTTCCCCGGGCACAATGGTCAGGAGCTGCTCTTTCCCGCTGACCGGAGGCACCGGCCTTTCGGCGTAAAGGCGGATATCCTGAACGGCAACGAAGGCGCCGGCAACGATCAGGAGCACCAGTGCCGGAATGACGACCTTAAGGGGGCGCCGCGGTGCTGGTGTGGGCGGTGGGGGTGTAGAGTCTTTCTCGCTCATGGGAATGGCCAGTCATATGCCAAATCCGGCGGGTTGTCAAAATCCAACAAGGGATGCGATGCCCCATCTCTTCGGTAGGCTCAAAATGAGACCGGTCGGCCTGACCGATTCCGTCGAATAGGAGGCCTGCATTTCCAGAAAAGAAACGCCGATCGAGGAGCAAGACCGCGATGTCGAGTGCCCAACCGGGGGCACCCGGTGGATTCCTTCATTATCCGATGCGGCTCATTTCTCCCGGCGCTGCGGAAGGGGCGAAGGGCAGGTAGCGGTCTTTGTTTCCGGGTGGTATCGCCTCGATTTTCTTGATTTTAGGCATCAGGTGCTTTACTAGCCAGTGCTGAGGGGTCGACGGCGGGTGCCACTTACGGGTTTCATTCCGCCGCCGAGCCTCTGCCCGAATCACCCATGAGCGACCAGGAGCCCCCAATGGCCACACCCCAATCCACCGGCAGCATCCCCTACGACGGATTCGAGCAGGGGCCTATTAGGCCACCTAGCGAGGCCGGAAGCCTTCTCATCCGTGTCACCCGGAACTGCCCCTGGAACCGGTGCCGGTTTTGCCCGGTATACAAGGGAGATCGGTTTTCCCTCAGGCCCATGGATCATGTGATCGCGGACATCGACGCCGTCCATCGGTATGTGGAGGCGATCCGTCCCATCGGACACAGCCGGCGGTTGACACGGGAGGATCTTCAACAGATCGGCGAATCGGTTTCACCGGGCGACAGGAGCGCCTTTCACGCCGCTCTCCACTGGGTTTCCGGGGGAATGACGTCCATTTTTCTTCAGGATGCCAACAGCCTCATCATTCCGCCCAGGGATTTGATCCGCATTTTGCGGCATCTCAGAAGCCGGTTTCCGTGGACGGAGCGGATCACCTCCTATGGCCGTTCCCACACCGTGGCCCGCATATCCGACGACGACCTGAGCCTCATGGCGGATGCCGGGCTCAACCGCATCCACATCGGCATGGAATCCGGATCGGACGTCGTTCTGAAGCGCATGAACAAGGGCGTCACCAAGGACGGTCATATCCGGGCCGGGCAAAAGATCAAACGGGCGGGGATGGAATTATCGGAGTATGTCATGCCCGGTCTCGGGGGCCGGGAGTTGAGCCGGGAGCATGCCCTTGAGACCGCCGATGCCCTCAACCGGATCGATGCGGATTTCATCCGTCTCCGAACCCTTGCGATTCCTGGTCATACGGAACTGGCCGGGGACCGCGAGGAGGGTCGTTTCGAAAAGCCGACCGGACGGGAGATCGCCGAAGAGATTCTGCTTTTCCTGGAGAGCCTCCAGGGCATCGAGAGCACCGTCAAAAGCGACCACGTCCTGAATTTGTTTCAGGAGGTGGAGGGGAAACTCCCCGACGACAAGGAGAAGATGACCGATCCCATCCGCCGGTTTCTGGCGCTCCCCCCCGAAGAGCAGATGCTGTTTCAGGTAGGGAGGCGGATGGGCTATTTAGGGGAACTGGCCGATCTCGAAAGCCCCTCCCGCCGGGCCCACGTGGAAAGCGCCTGCCGAACCCACGGAATTACGCCCGAGAACATGGACGAGGTAATCGGAGAGATCATGAAACGGTTCATCTGACACACCGGCCGGAGACGGACGGATGTGAAGGGAACGATGGCCATGGGAAGCGGGATCGAAACGATGGGGAGCAGTGGGGTGCAACGGGTGGTCCATTATCGGGCCAGGCCGGGCTCGGATCTTCTGGCAACCCTGGAGCAAGCCAGCCGGGAGGAGGCGATCGGCTCGGGAGTGATCGTCTCGGGGGTTGGCGCCCTCGAGCGGGCCGTTTTCCGGAATCTCAAACGCTTCCCAAAGACGTATCCGGTGGGTGACGACGACCGCCTCTACCTCGATGTCGAAAGGCCCATGGAACTCGTGTCTCTTGGCGGCTGGATTGCCCCCAGAGGGGACGGAACCCCAGAGATTCACGCCCATTTTTCGGCGTCCATGGTGGAGGGACCGTCCATTGTCACCATGGGCGGCCATCTGTCGCCCGGAACCCGTTGCGGCATCAAGGTGGTGGTGGCCATTCTGGTATTGAATCCGGAGGGCGTGGTCGCCCGGGAGGACCCGGAATCCCGCTCACAGGATATCTTCTGGAACACGTCCCCGGGGCGCTCCTCTTGACGTCCGGCCTGAATCGTTTCACCCGAATACGGACCGCGGGGCGGTCTTAAATCGACCAATATCGTCGCCGCTTCATCGGGAAGGGGGGCTTGACCCATGGGCCAAGAGCATTCGATTCCTCACCGGATGGTGCTGGATCATCGTGACCTTCGACGGTTAGTCTCCGACGTCTTTACCTTCAATGGGCTGAGCCAGACGGATGCCGCCGTGGCGGCGGATGCCCTGGTGGAGGCCAGCCTTCGGGGGGTGGATTCCCACGGCATCGCCCGGGTGCCGATGTATTGCGAGCGGTTGAGAAGGGGGGTGACCAATCCGACCCCGGCCATCCGGGTGACGAGGGTGGCCCAGGCGGCCTCCCTGTTGGATGGCGACGACGGCCTGGGACTTGTCGTCGGCCCCAGGGGCATGGCCGAGGCCATCGCCATCGCCCGGGAATGCGGGATTGGAATGGTTGGCGTCAGGCGCAGCGGCCATTACGGAATGGGTGCCCTATACCTCCTTCAGGCCGTCGAGGCCGGCTGCATCGGCATGGCCTTTACCAATGCCTCACCGGCCATGCCGGTGTGGGGGGGGCGGAACAAGTTTCTCGGCACCAGCCCCTTTGCTGTCGGAGCTCCCGCGGGGGAATCCGTGCCGTTTCTCCTGGACATGGCCTGCTCGGTGGTGGCCAGGGGAAAGCTCAAGTTTGCCGCCCAGAGGGGGGAGGCCATACCCGAGGGTCTTGCCCTGGACAAAGACGGTCGGCCGACCACCGACGGGGGCAAGGCCTTCGAGGGCGTCGTCCTGCCTTTCGGGGGCGTCAAGGGGGCGGGTCTTTCCATGCTCATGGAGATCTTAAGCGGCGTTCTGACGGGGGCTGCCTTCGGGGGCGACGTGAAAAATCCCTTCACCGGATTGGACGGTCCCCAGGGCACCGGACACTGCTTCATTGCCCTTAAGGCGGATCTCTTCATGCCCATGGAGGTTTTCGAGGCGCGAATGAACGCCTTCATCGGCCGGATCAAGGATCAACCCCTAGCCGAGGGCTTCGAGGACATTCTGGTGCCGGGAGAGCCCGGACATCGCACTTTTTTGGAACGATCGGAGCAGGGGATTCCCGTCACCATGGATGTCGTGGACGCTCTCCGGAAGGAAGCTACCCTTGCCGGTACTCGGCTTCCCGACCCCGTGTCGGCATCCTAACCTCTGTATCGAAATCCGCCGTGGGCGTCCTCTGCCGGTTATCCGTGGCAGGGTGACCGGCCTCGATCAGGACCATGGGCGGAGGGTATTCGGTCCCATTTCCCGTGCTAAAAGGATGCCCGTTGTCGAATACCGGCCTCTGAGGTGGCCTCAGGACGGAGGAACAAACTGTTGCAACAAAGTGAATGGCTATTGAAACGTATTGTTCCTCTTTTGGAGGATCGCGGCCCCCAATTCCGGCCGGACCGGCGAGGGCCAGGTTTATGCCCACCCGTCGTAAACCCATTCGAATCAGGCAAACCGACGGTTAATTCAACGTTCCGGTAATAGTGCCAAACGACTGTCTGGCCGGATATTGCCGCCATCGAAAGGACCCCATCGATGAAAACCGCAGACCTGGTGGATGATTTTCAGGAGGAGCTTCAAAGCTGCACGATTCAATTTGTCGACTACGGCGGCAAAATGGCCTTCTGGGGGCAGTGCCGCACCGTGAAGTGCCAAAATGACAATGTGCTCATCAAAAAAATCCTTGGAACCCCCGGCAATCAAAGGGTGCTGGTCGTGGACGGAGGCGGGTCCCTGGAGACGGCCCTGCTTGGGGACCTCATGGCAGAACTGGGCAGAAAAAACGGATGGTCCGGCGTGGTCGTCCACGGGGTGGTCAGGGACACGGTCACCCTCGGCACCCTGGATTTCGGCATCAAGGCCCTGGGCAGCAACCCTCTAAAGAGCCGCAAGAATGGGGAGGGAGAAATCGATGTGCCGGTTCAGTTCGGCACCGTTCAGTTTCGTCCGGGGCAATGGGTCTATTGCGATGAAGATGGCATCGTTGTTGCAGACAGGGAGCTTCCCATACCGTGATCCCCATGGACCGGACGGGGGACGGCCGCCACCCGGGTTGTTGTGTTCGGATGGCCGCCGATCACGGACGAACGCCATCAGCCTGACGGCTGAGCAGGGAGGAGATCATGACAGCCGAGACGCCCCTCTCCACCGATCGAACCGAGCCCATCGACGTGCTGGTCATCGGTGGCGGCAACGCCGCTCTTTGTGCGGCGATGACCGCACGGGAAGCCGGTGCGAGCGTGCTGGTGCTCGAAAGCTCCCCGAAGGAGGTCCGGGGCGGCAATAGCCGCCACACCCGAAATCTCCGATACCTTCATGACAGGGGGAACGCCTTCCTGACCGGCCCTTACCCAGAGGAAGAGTTCTGGGAAGACCTGATGCGCGTCACCGAAGGGCACACCAACGAGGAACTGGCCCGGCTCACCATCCGTGAATCGAACCATCTCGGCCGTTGGATGGAACGGCACGGATGCATGTTCCAACCGTCCATGCGCGGCACCCTCCATTTGTCGAGAACCAATGCCTTCTTCCTCGGCGGCGGAAAGGCCCTCATGAACGCCTACTATGCCGCCGCCGAGAGCCTGGGCGTGGCCATCCGCTACGATGCGGAAGCAACGGATCTCGATATCCGGGAAGGCCGGTTCGTATCCGCTACCTTCGAAACCGGCGGGGTTGCCCGCACCGTCCACGCGAAGGCCGTGGTAGTGGCGTCGGGCGGGTTTCAGGCCAATCTCGACTGGCTCAAGGAATACTGGGGTGAGGCGGCCGAGAATTTTATCGTTCGCGGCACCCCGTACGACAAGGGCCGGATGCTCAAGGTGCTGATCGACAAGGGGGCCAATACGGTCGGGGATCCCCGTCAGTGCCACGCCGTGGCCATCGACGCCAGGGCACCCCAATTCGACGGAGGGATCGTCACCCGGCTCGACTGCGTTCCCTTCAGCATCGTCGTCAACACCTCCGCCGAGCGGTTCTACGACGAGGGTGAAGATTTCTGGCCCAAGCGCTACGCCATCTGGGGCCGTCTGGTGGCCGGCCAGCAGGACCAGATCGCCTATGCCATCATCGATTCCAAATCGATCGATCTCTTCATGCCCTCGGTCTTCCCCCCCATCGAGGCCGGTTCCATCCGGGAGATGGCGGAAAAGCTGGGGCTCGATCCGGGCACCCTGACCCGGACCGTGGACCGCTTTAACCGAGCCGTCAGACCGGGGGCTTTCGATCCCGGGGAGCTGGACGACTGCCGGACGGAAGGGGTGGACCCGCCCAAAAGCCACTGGGCAAGGCCCCTGGATTCCCCACCTTATTATGGATATCCGCTCAGGCCCGGAATCACCTTCACCTACCTCGGGGTCGAGGTGAACCGAAAGGCTCAGGTCATCATGACCGACGGCCGGCCGGCACCGAACATCTTCGCCGCCGGAGAGATCATGTCGGGAAACATCCTCGGTCGGGGATACATGGCCGGTTTCGGAATGACCATCGGAACGGTTTTCGGGCGACTGGCGGGAAAGGAGGCGGTGCGACATGTCATCGACATGCTTAAAGGAAGCTGATCGGGTGATGACGATCTGTAATGCCTGCCGTTACTGTGAGGGCTTCTGTGCGGTGTTTCCGGCCATGGAGTTGCGAAGGGTGTTTACCGACCGGGACCTGAAGTACCTGGCCAACCTCTGCCACAACTGCCGGGGATGCTACTATGCCTGCCAGTATGCGCCGCCCCATCCCTTTGCGGTGAATGTACCCAGGACCCTCGCCGCACTCAGGCAGGAAACCTACGGGGAATACAGTTGGCCCCAGGCCTTGAAAACTGTTTTTCAAAACAACGGGCTCGTGGTGTCTCTCGTGGCCGCTCTCTGCGTGACCACAGTACTGCTGCTGACCCTTCTCTTTCAGGGGCACGAGGTGGTGTTCGGCATCCACACCGGTGCTGGCGCGTTCTACCGGGTGATCTCCTATGCCGCCATGGTGGTGCCCTTTTCGGCCCTGGCCGGGCTTGCGCTGGTGAGCCTGTGGAAAGGATTTGTCAACCAATGGCGGGCCACTGGCGGCCAGCCGGAATCCCTGCGCCAGTGGTCCGCCCATTTCCGTGCGATCGGCGACGTCCTGCGGCTCAAGTATCTGGACGGCGGGGGGCACGGGTGCAACTACCCCGATGACCGCTTCAGCATGGGCCGCCGGTACCTTCACCATGGGGTGTTCTACGGGTTCATGCTCTGTCTGGCCTCCACCACGGTGGCTTTCTTCTACGATCATCTGCTGCACCGACCCGCCCCCTATCCCTTCTGGAGCTGGCCGGTCGTTCTGGGCACCGCGGGCGGCCTGGCGCTTCTCGTCGGCACGGGGGGGCTGCTCACCCTCAAACGGCGAATGGATCGGGCCCCGGCGGCCACGGAAACCATTGGCATGGACGTGGCCTTCACGGCCCTGCTCTTCCTGACGAGCCTGACCGGCCTGCTGCTTTTATGCCTCAGGGCCACGCCGCTCATGGGAAGCCTGCTGGCCATCCACCTGGGGGTCGTCGCCGGGCTCTTTCTGACCATGCCCTACGGGAAATTCGTCCACGGAATCTACCGCTACGGGGCGTTGGTGAGAAACGCCGTGGAGCAGCGAGGCGAGAAGTAATCAAGGTGGTCCCCATTGACGGCACCTAATGGGAGAAGAATTTCAGGAAGAGCGGTGCCGTCAGGATGACGAACACCACCCTGAAAAAGTGGAAACAGACCACCAGGGTGGCGCTCGATCCGCTCTCGAAGGCCAAGACGATCAACGCACTCATGGCGCCCGGGCTTGTGCTCAGATAGGCGGCCGGTGCGTCGAGAATTTCCATTCGGGTGAAGATGATGGAGAGAATGATTCCGGTCCCGACCAGAGTGACTGTGGAGGCGAGAACCGGAAAGAAGAGTTTTTTCAGCACCGGCAGCATCCCCGGCTGAAAGGACGCGCCGACCATGATCCCGAGGGCGACCTGCAGGACGAAGTTGAACCCTTTGGGCATGTCCCAGTGGATCCGTGTGATCATCTTGAAGGCCATGATCGTCAGCATGGCCACGATCAAGCTGCCGGCCGGGATTTTCAGCCTGGATCCGATGAGGCCGCCTACCGTGCCAAGTCCCACATAGGCCAGCCATCCGAGATTCGGGGTCATGACGCCTTCCTTTCAGTTTCGATCCGCCCATTCGCTCAGAGTCGATCTGCGAGCACGTTGAGCATGTCTTTGAGTTCTTTGGTCACGATGGTCGGCCCGCCTTCCACCGCACCGCCGGGGGTCAGCGGGATGCGTTGCGCCGCGTAGACTTCCCAGGTGGCCTTTTCCAACAGCTCAGCCGCTCCCCATTCCCCGAGGTGTTTGAGCATCATTGCGGCCGATAGGATCTGGGAGGTGGGATTGGCAAGGTTTCGCCCGGCGATATCCGGCGCCGATCCATGGATAGGCTCGAAATAGGCGAGTTTTTCGCCGACGTTGGCCCCCGGGCACATGCCCAGCCCGCCGATGGTGGCCCCGCCCAGATCGCTCAGGATGTCGCCGAACATGTTTTCGGTCACGATGATCTGGAAATGCCCGGGACGGTTGACCAGGGCGGCGGCGGCCGCATCCATGTGGAGGCATTCGGCCTCGACGTCGGGAAACTCGGTGGCGATTTCCAGAAAGATGCGACGGAAGAAAGCAAAGGAGCGCAACACATTGCTCTTGTCCACCAGGGTGACCCGCTTTTTCCCGTCGGCCGGCGCCCCCCGCTCCTTGTTGCGGGCCAGTTCAAAGGCCTTGCGTGAAATGCGCGTACAGCCGCGCTCCGTCACCATAAGGGTGTCCGCGGCCGCCTGGGGGGTGGTGATCCCCACGCCCCGGGAAAGATAGAGACCTTCGCAGTTTTCCCGCAGGATGACATAGTCGATACTGTCCGGTGCCATCCCGCGAAGGGGGCTGCCCACGCCCGGAAAGAGGCGGATGGGGCGGATATTGGCGAACAGATCGAATCGCACCCGCAGCTCGCCGCCAAGCAGTCCGGCTTCGGTGCCGTCCGGCCGCCTGACGTCTGGCAGCCCCACCGGCCCCTTGAGGGTGGCGTGGGCGTTCTGGAAGGCTTCGAGGGCCTCGGGGGTGATCGTGGCCCCGGTTTCCCTGTAGCAGGCCGCACCGGCCTGGTGGAATTCGTAGATCAGGGCGAAGCGGCCCGAAAGCGCCTGGACCGTTTCCAGGATTTCCAGGGTGGCGTGGACGATTTCGGGTCCGATGCCGTCTCCCGGCAGAACCACGACACAGTAGCTGTTTGACATCCCTGTGCCTCCAATCGATGCCCCGACGGGGCGAAAAAGGGTTAAATCCCGATCACACCTCACCCCGCCTGGTGGCGTATCCGCAGCGCTTCAGCCGATCCGGACGTTATTCGAACTGACTCTCGGGCACCAGGGCATAGCCCTCCATGAGCCGGCGGGCCGTTCGTCCCAGAACCGCCTCTTTGTAATCGCAGCGGTCCCCGTCGACATCGATGACAGCGCCGACGTCGATAATGCCTCCCGGATGCCCGATTCGCAGCATTTCCTGTTGAGCGCCGCCGGTCTCCATCAAACCGGAGGCCACCGTTCCCGGAATCATGGCGGCGCCGGCGGTGGACACCCCGCCGCTGACGGCAAAGGCCCGGTGAAGGGTTCCCATGGACATGATGCGCGCCGCGAGATCGATGTCTCCGGGTTCGATGACCCGTCCGCTTGTGGTGGTATACCGCCCGGGGGCTGCAATAAAGGCGATCTTGGGCACGGCCTGGCTCTCCCGGGTCGCCTCCTCCTCCGACGCCGCCAAGCCGACAAGGACGGCGGCCTTGCAGCGGATGGCCTCCAAGGTCGCCTTGATCTTGTCGCTGGCGTCGATCTCGTCGATTTCGAAGCCGGTGAGCCCGATAGCCTCTGCACTCACCAGGACCACGGGGTTGGCGGCATCGATGACGGTGATCTCCACGGTTCCGTGACCCGGAACCTCGATGGTGTCCTTCCGGTTTCCGGTGGGGAAGAGCTTGCCGGTCAGGGACCCGCCCGGATCGGCAAACCGCAGGGTGATCCGCGAATGGGTGCCGGGGATGCCGTCGATGGAATAGTCGCCATCCTCGTCGAATCGTCCGTCTTTGACGGGCACTTCGGCGATGATCAGTTTGTCCGTGTTCTTCTGGTGAATCCGTACCCGGGTGACGGGCGCTTCGGCCCTGACCAGACCCTCATCGACCGCAAAAGGACCGACGGCGGAAGAAATGTTGCCGCAATTGCCCTTGACGTCGACGGTGGGCCGATCGATGGATACTTGCCCGAAATGGTAGACGACGTCGTAGCGGGGGTCTTCGGAAGGGCTGATGATGGCCACCTTGCTGGTGGTGCTGACGCCCCCGCCCACGCCGTCGATCTGCCTACGGTTGGGGTCCGGGCTTCCGTAGGCGGCCAGGAGCACCCGGTCCCGGATGGCGGGATCCGACGGCAGATGGTTCTTATGAAAGAACAATCCTTTGCTGGTTCCTCCACGCATCAGTACGGCTGGGATTCGCTTCTGCATGGCTGTTGGCTCCCTGTGGTTGATGGTTGCCGGGCGCTGGTGTTGGGGGCCCGGTGTCATTGAATAGACCCTTGATCTCGACGACCTAATGGGTCAATACCGAAGCAAAAAAAATGCCAGGAAGGCAGGCGGTCGAAACTGACGCAGCTACTCGATGCCCAACTCCCTGACTTTCCGCCACAGGGTGGTTCTGCTGATGCCCAGGGCTTCGGCGGCCCTGCCTTTGCGGTACCTGGCCTGCTCGAGGGCCTCAATGATGATGGCCCTTTCGGTTTGATGGGACTGGTCCTTCAAGCGCCGTTTGAGGGATATCTGGCGTTCGGGGCTCAGGCGGCGGGGCTCGGAGATGGGCATGTATTCGATCAACTCGTTATAGAGGACGTCGAGCATGTCGTGGCTGCAGCGCAGGCTGCAGTTCATCACCACCCGTTCGGCAAAGTTCCTGAGCTGTCGAACGTTGCCTGGCCACTCGTAGTGCTTGAGCTTGCGAATATAGGCGTCCGG
This sequence comes from uncultured Desulfobacteraceae bacterium, assembly GCA_942491115.1. Taxonomy (GTDB): domain Bacteria; phylum Desulfobacterota; class Desulfobacteria; order Desulfobacterales; family UBA5852; genus CALNZV01. The sequence continues at coordinate 177,030 of CALNZV010000007.1, read as the reverse complement.
CAGGCGAATGGGTTCGAGTCCGTGGCGATCTGAGAAGTGATCGATAAAAAAGCCGAGAAGAAGCGGAATGTCTTCCCGGCGTGCTTTCAGGGGCGGCACTTGGATACGCAGGACGTTGAGCCGGAAGAACAGGTCCGCTCGGAATTTCCCGTCTCTGACGGCCAGGCTGAGATCTCTGCCGGCGGCGGCAATGATCCGTACGTCGACGGGAATTTTCCGATCCCCGCCCACCCGCATCACTTCTCTTTCCTGAATCACGCGGAGCAGGCGGATCTGGACGGCTTCGGGGGTCGTGTCGATTTCGTCCAAGAAAATGCTGCCCTGGTGAGCGATCTCGAATCGCCCGGGCTTTCCCCCCTTTTTCGATCCGGTGAAGGCGCCCTCCTCGTAGCCGAACAGTTCGCTTTCCAGAAGCTGTTCGGGAAGGGCGGCGCAATTGACAGAGACAAACGGATGGTTCATCCGGCGGCTGAGGTGGTGGATTCCGTGGGCGAAGATCTCCTTTCCGGTTCCGGTCTCTCCCATGATCAGAATGGTGGAGTCGGTTCTGGCATACTGTCTCCCGATATTGATGATATCCCGCATGGCGGGGCTTTCATGCATCAGGTCGTCTAGGGTGTATTTGGCGACGAGTCCCCTGGAAAGGGATCGCCTCACCACGCTTTCCGTCCGCATGACGTTGCCGATGTCCCGGAAGGTGGAGACGGCCCCAATGGCCTCGCCATCGAGGACGATCGGAAGGTGGTTGAACACAAAGCGGTCCCCGTCGACCTGGGCGAGGCGGTCGTGGATGGCCTCTTTGGTCTTGAGAACCCTGGACACCGGGCAGCCGGGGATCACATGGGCGATCGGGCGGCCGACGATGTCATGGTTTCCGATCCGGAGCATTTTGTTGGCCGTGGCGTTAATGGTCGTGATGACACCCGTTTCGTCCACGGAAATAATCCCGTCCGAGGCGGCGTCGATAATCGATCGATACCGCCTGGAGGTGGCTTCCTGCTCCCGGGCCGACAGGGCGACGGACTTGGCATTTTCGATTGTAACGGCTATATCTTCATCTGAGGTTTGGATCTCGACAAACGACATTCCGACCGCTTCGGTTGCCTGCTGAGTCAAACTGCCGCCGACGGCGACCCTGCAGCCGCCCCGCTTCCCTTTTGCGACCACACGTCTCAGACTGTTGCTGTCCGTGTAGATTTCCTGGACGAGTTCCACATTCAGTAGGTTTTCGAGAATGGCAATGCCGGTCATTGGGTGACGGAACACGGGAAGAAGAATTTTTTTTCCGAATGTAGCGGCCTTCTTCAAGCTGACCAGCATATCCAGGGACCGGTGAGGAAACGACAATACGGGAATGCGAAGGTTTTCCCGAAGCAGGTGGGCCGTGCCCCGCCGGCTGATGATCACTTCGATGCCGTTTCTCTCCATGTCCATGGCGATGGGAATGGCGTCGTCCAGCCCCTGGGTATTGATGTAGATATGGTCCTGATATCGTGCCGAGATGGTTTTGACCCGGTCGATCAGGGACCGGCTGGACGCAAATATACCGATTCGAAATTTTCTGGAGGGCATATTGGTTCGGTTTCCACAGTCGGTGAATGGTTTAAACTATTTGTTTCAAAACATGAACTTTTCGTCAATGGAATTTAACATTATTTCAGATTCTATGGGCGTCTTTGGCATGGTTTGCCCGTCTGCCGGCCCTCTGCCATAAATCGGTTGATTATTTGCGTTGGCATGATTCATGATAGACAATCATTATCATCAGAGACAGCATCACCCCTTCAGGATATCCATCGACAGTCATGACCCGGCTTGAACGGCACGACCAGGCTGCCGAGGGCGACCGAAGAAAAGGTGGAGGGATTCCCAATCCACAGCAAACCGGAAAAGGAGGTTTCAATGAAACATCGGGGTTTCGCAATCGGTGCAGCATTGATTATCGCATTGGCGCTTTGCGCTCCCACTGTTAACGCGGAAGTCGACTTTAAGGGCGAACAGATTACCTGGATCATCCCTTTCAAGGTGGGGGGGGGAAGCGATGTGTGGTCCCGCCTGTATGCCCCCTTCTTCCAGAAATACCTGCCTGGAAATCCGATAGTGGCGGTGAAAAACATGCCCGGCGGGGGCAGCATCACCGGCGGCAACCACTTTCACACCCGGGTGCGGGGCGACGACGGACTGACGGTCTTCGGGTCCTCGGGGTCGACCAGCTTCCCCTACCTCTTGGGAAACAGCAAGGTGAAGTATGACTTCGCCCAGTATCACATCGTATTTGCCTCGCCCACCGGCGGTGTGGCCTACATCAAACCGGAGATGGGCGTGTCCTCGGCGGCCGATCTCAAGGGCTTCGACAAGGAACTCTCCTATGCGTCCCAGGGAGCCACATCCCTTGACATTGTCCCCCTGCTGGCCTTCGATATGCTGGGGCTCAACGTGAAAGCCATCTTCGGCTACAAGGGTAGGGGAGGGGGCCGGGTGGCCTTTGAACAGGGAGAGGTCAATATCGACTATCAGACCACCACCGCCTACATCAAGAACGTGCGGCCCCTCGTGGATCAGAAGCTGGCCATTCCCCTCATGACCTGGGGCATTCTGGACGACGACGGCAATGTCGTCAGGGATCCCGTGGAGCCGGATCTGCCCTGCTTCCCGGAAGTCTATGAAATGGTCCACGGCAAAAAACCGTCCGGTCAGGCCTGGAATGCCTGGAAGGCATTCATGATAGCGGGTTTCGGTGTCCAGAAGGCTATGTGGCTGCCTGAGAAGACCAAAGAAGAGGTGGTGGTCGCCTACCGGGAGGCCGCGGCCAAGGTGATCATGGATCCCGAATTCCAGGCCGTTGTCGAGAAGAGCTTAGGGGGCTACCCTCAGCTGGCGGGCGAGAAGGCCCGGAAGGCCTTCGAGCAGGTTCTGGGCGTATCCAAGGAAGACAAAGCCTGGGTGATCCAGTGGATCAAGGACAATTACGGTGTCGAAGTGAAATAGCCCATCCCTCCGGCCGGTGAGGGTCATCGCCGGCCGGACGACCCGACCATTGGCGATTCGAAGCCCTATCGCCGGTTCCGAAGGACGAGGGGAGGAATGGCATGGAGGCCTTTTTTCAATCCTTTGCAACACTGATGACACCGTCCCATCTGTTGCTGTTGTTGTCCGGCGTGCTGCTTGGCCTGGCCGTGGGGATTCTGCCCGGACTGGGGGGGATCGTGGGGATGACCATCCTGCTTCCTGTCATTTACGGCATGGATCCCCACAACGCCTTCGCCCTGCTCATCGGCATGGTCGCCGTGATCCCCACCTCCGATACGTTTCCCTCCGTGATGATGGGAATCCCCGGATCCTCTGCTTCCCAAGCCACCATCATGGACGGGTACCCCCTGGCCAAGAAAGGGGAGGCGGCAAGGGCCCTGGGCGCCGCCTTCACCGCTTCCCTGATCGGGGGCCTCATCGGAGCGACCGTCTTGACCCTGATCATTCCCATCGCCCGTCCCCTGGTGCTGGCCTTCGGTTCGCCGGAGCTCTTCATGCTGGCCGTTTTGGGGATGTCCATGGTGGGCGTGCTGTCAGGCGATCAACCCATCAAAGGGATCATCGGCGCCGGCATCGGTCTCATGCTGGGCGCCATCGGGGATGCCCCGGCCGTCACCGAATACCGGTACACCTTCGGGATCGACTACCTCATGGACGGCGTCTCTCTCGTGATCGTGGGCCTGGGGCTCTTTGCCTTTCCCGAGATCATCGACCTCCTGATCAAGGGGAAGCCCATTGCCGAAAAGGCGGAGCTGGGAAAAGGCTGGCTGGACGGGGTGCGTGACACGATCCGCCACAAGTGGATCGTGCTGCGCTGCTCCATCATCGGGGTCATCATCGGATTTATCCCCGGACTGGGGGGATCGGTGGTGGACTGGATCGCCTATGGCCACATCATCCAGACCAGCAAGGACCGGGAGCAGTTCGGGAAAGGGGATATCCGGGGGGTTATCGCTCCTGAAAGCGCCAACAACGCCAAGGAAGGCGGGGGCCTGATCCCAACCTTTCTCTTCGGCATTCCCGGATCCGGCTCCATGGCGGTCTTTCTCGGGGGGCTCTTGATACTGGGCATTCAACCCGGGCCGTCCATGGTGACTGAAAACGTCGATCTTCTTTACACGGCGATTTGGAGCCTGGCTCTGGCGAACATTTTCGGCGCCGGACTGGCCCTGCTGCTCTCGAAGCCGATTACCAAACTGACGGTGGTGCCGTTCAATTACCTGGCGCCCTTCATGATTCTCATCATCACCTTTGCCTGCTACCAGGCGACCTACAGCTGGGGGGATCTCATCGCATTGCTGCTGATGGGGATTCTGGGATGGCTCATGAAGCAGTTCGGCTGGCCCCGGCCGGCTGCCCTGATCGGCTTTGTTCTCGCAGGAAATCTGGAGCAGTACCTGTTCATATCCGTGCAGCGTTACGGCATCGACTGGTTGACCCGACCCGGCGTGATCACCATGACGGTGATCATTATTGCGTCCCTGAGCGCTTCGATCGTCTACCAGCGGAAGCTCAAGATGGCCGGCCAGACCGCTACCAAGGAATAAGGAGGGTGACCATGGCACGATTTCTGACCCCGAAGAACCTGTTCTCCCTGTTCCTGATCGTCTGGTTTGCTTATGGTGTATGGGAAGCACGCAGCTATGCCTACCTCGCTAAGATATTCCCGTTTTACATCAGTCTTATTTTGCTCGTTTTTGGCGTCATCAGCATTTTCTTTGAGATTCGAAAAGTGGTCGACAATGCGGGGAGGCTTCACGAGGCGTCGGCGGGTTCGGATTTGAGCGTCGATTGGGATATCCCGATGGATGTCGTCTGGAAGCGTTTCGGCCTCTACGTGGGGATTATTTTGGGTGTCTACCTCTTTATCTATCTGATCGGCTATCCCTTGACATTGACCATTTTCATCTTTCTCTTTTATCGATATATCGCTAAAGCTTCTTGGACGGCTTCCATCGTTGCCGGAGCGGCCGGCCTGGGGTTTTTGGCCTTGGCGTCACAGGTGCTCGGCATGGACTGGCCCGAAGGGCTGATCCAGCTGCCCTGGCCACTGGGATAATCGACGTTACTTACAACGCGGATGATAAGGTGGTGAACCGATGACGGAAAAGACCAACACCATTTCGTTTACAGAAGACGGCGCTATCAAGGTGCCGGATGCGCCCGTCATTCCTTTCATTGAGGGAGACGGCACCGGCCCCGACATCTGGCGGGCGACCCGGCGGGTGATCGACGCGGCGGTAGAGAAGGGATTCGGCGGAAAGAAAACCATCGAGTGGTTAGAGGTGCTGGCGGGTGAGAAGGCCTTCAACGAGACGGGGGAATGGCTTCCCGAGACGACTCTGGAGGCCATCCGGACCTATCGCGTGGCCATCAAGGGACCGCTCACCACACCCGTGGGCGGGGGCATACGAAGCGTCAACGTTCAACTGCGTCAGGTGCTCGACCTCTACGGCTGCGTCCGACCGGTGCGCTACATCCCGGGCATCCCCAGTCCCATGAAATCACCGGAGACCGTCGACATGGTGGTGTTTCGGGAGAACACGGAAGATGTGTACATCGGCTACGAGTGGAAGGCCGATTCGGAGATGGCCAAAAAATTGATCGACTTCATCGACAAGGAGGAGGGGCGGCGGATCCGCGAGGGATCGGGCATCGGCATCAAACCCATCAGCCGGTTCGGCACCCGTCGATTGGTGAAGATGGCCGTCCAGTACGCGATCGACCACAACCGGCCCAGCGTCACCATCGTCCATAAGGGCAACATCATGAAATACACCGAGGGGGCGTTCCGAACCTGGGGCTACGAGGTCGCCAAGGAGGTCTTCGGCGATCGGATCGTCACGGAAGAGGACCTCTGGGAGCACCACGACGGGAAGGCGCCGGCAGGACGCGTCGTCATCAAGGACCGCATTGCCGACGCCATGTTCCAGCAGATCTTGCTGCGGCCCGAGGAATATGACGTCTTGGCCATGCCCAACCTTAACGGGGACTACATGTCCGACGCCCTGGCCGCCATGGCCGGCGGCCTGGGAATGGCACCCGGAGCCAATATCGGAGACGGTTTTGCCGTCTTCGAAGCCACCCACGGCACCGCCCCCAAATACGCCGGCATGGACAAGGTCAACCCCGGCTCCCTGATCCTTTCCGGCGCATTGATGCTGGAGTACATGGGCTGGCAGCCGGCAGCCGATGCGGTGAGGGGCGGGGTGGTCAGCGCGATCCAGAAGAAAATGGTGACCTACGACCTCGCCCGGCAGATGGAGGGGGCCAAGGAGCTGAGCTGTTCCGCCTTTGCAGAAGTGATTGTCGAGAGCATGTGACGCCGGGCCCTATCGCCCCAGATGGATTCGTTTGAACCGGCGGTGCAACCTCTGGTATAGGGGCAGGGGCGCCGAAGAAAGCCCACCGGCGTCTCCCGGCAGCGGTTGACCGGCTACGGGCATCAGGCGCGCGCCGATTTATCCTTAGGCTTATCAACCAACGGGGACTATTATGAAAAGAGAAGAATACATCCGCGAGGTTCAGGCAGAGGGACAGACGTTCCGGATGGTCGACATCCAGGAGTTGGAGCGCCGGGGAATTGCCGATATCCAGCGCCTGCCGTTTTCCATTCGCATCCTGGTGGAAAATCTGCTTCGAAAGTTGGACGGCAGTGTGGTCAAAGAAGAGGATCTCCTCAATATCGCCAACTGGCAGAAGACCTATCCATCACCGGTGGAAATTCCCTATCATCCGGCCCGGGTCCTCATGCAGGACTTTACGGGGGTCCCGGCAGTGGTTGACCTTGCCGCGATGCGAAGCGCCGTTGAGGCCCTGGGGGGCGATCCCAAGACCGTCAACCCCCTTGTGCCCACCGAACTTGTCGTGGATCATTCCGTCCAGGTGGACTACTTCGGCACCAGCGATTCAGTGGTCAGGAACGTGGCCAAGGAATACGAGCGAAACGGTGAGCGCTATGCCCTTCTCAAGTGGGCCCAGAAGAGCTTCGATGATTTCAAGGTGGTGCCCCCCCGTTCGGGCATCTGTCACCAGGTGAATCTTGAGCACTTGGGCCGTGTGGTGATTGCCGACGGTGATATGGCCTATCCGGATACCCTTGTCGGTCTCGACTCCCACACCACCATGATCGACGCTATCGGCGTCATGGGGTGGGGGGTGGGGGGTATCGAGGCGGAGGCGGTCATGCTGGGCCAGCCTTATTACATGTCCATCCCTCAAGTGATCGGGGTTCGCATGACCGGAAGGCTCAACCCCGGGGTCACGGCAACGGATCTGGTGCTCACCGTGACGGAAATGCTCAGAAATTACGGTGTGGTGGAGAAGTTCGTGGAGTATTTCGGCCCCGGTTTGAAAGCCCTGACCGTACCCGATCGTGCCACCATTTCCAACATGACTCCGGAATACGGCGCCACCCTGGGCTTTTTCCCGGTGGACGAAAAGACCATCGAGTATCTCCAAGCCACCAATCGCGCCGATCAGGCGGTTCTCGTGGAGGCCTACACCCGGGAGAACGGCCTCTTCTTTTCCGGCAGCGAAGCCCCGGAATACTCAGACATTCTGGAACTGGATCTCTCCACGGTCGAGCCCTGCGTCTCCGGGCCGGCCCGCCCCCAGGATCGGATCGTGCTGGGGAACCTCAAGGCGAAGTTCGCCGATATCCTCGGTTGCGACTACGACCGCGACGAGGAGATGGCACGCATCTCCCAGTTCCACGAGGAATCGGGCACCCAGACGTCCCGGCTCCGAAAATGCTACCCGGTGACCAACGGGAGCTGCAACGTGGACCTTCACGGCACCCCGATCCGGCTCATGAACGGCAGCGTCGTGATTGCCGCCATCACTTCCTGCACCAACACCTCCAACCCGTCGGTGCTGCTCGGTGCGGGGCTTCTGGCTAAGAAGGCGGTGGAGCGAGGCCTGAAGGTGCCCCCCTTCGTCAAAACGTCCCTTGCTCCGGGTTCCAAAGTGGTGATCCAGTACCTCGAGCACTCGGGGCTCTTGCCCTACCTTGAAGCCCTGGGATTCCACCTGGCCGGTTTCGGCTGTACCACCTGTATCGGCAATAGCGGCCCCCTGAATCCGGCTATCGAAAAGGCTATCGTCGACAACGATCTCAACGTGGCGGCGGTGCTCTCGGGGAACCGCAACTTCGAGGCCCGCATTCACCAGCGGGTCCAGTCCAATTTCCTGGCCTCACCCATGCTGGTGGTGGCCTTCGCTCTGGCCGGGCACGTGGACATCGATCTGTCCTTCGAGCCCGTCGGCCTTGATCCCAACGGAGAGCCCGTCTACCTGGATGACATCTGGCCCTCCGATGAGGAGATCAAGACCGCCGTCTCCCGTCACCTAAAAAATGAGTTCTTCACCATCGAGTACGGCCGCATCTTCGACGGGGACGAATTCTGGCAGAAGCTTCCCGACGTCCAGAGCGTCTCCTATGCATGGGACGACGCATCCACCTATATAAAAGAGCCGCCCTATTTCAAGGGATTTGACATGGCCGTGCCCGAGACCACGGACATCGAGGGAGCCAAGGCCCTGATGGTGCTGGGAGATACGGTGACCACGGATCACATCTCTCCGGCAGGCGCCATTCCCAAGGACTATCCGGCCGGGCAGTATCTCGTCTCCCTCGGGGTCGAGCCCGAGCAGTTCAACTCGTACGGAGCGAGGCGGGGCAACCATGAGGTCATGATGCGGGGCACCTTCGGCAATATCCGCATCAAAAACCACCTGGTCGGTGACAAGGAGGGCAGCTTTACGCGAAAATTCCCCGAGGGCGAAGAGGGCTTCGTCTACGATGTGGCGATGGCCTATCAGAAGGAGAACACGACTCTGGTGGTCCTGGCCGGAAAGGAATACGGAACGGGATCCTCCAGGGACTGGGCGGCCAAAGGCTCCAATCTGCTGGGCGTCCGGGCCGTCATTTGCCAGTCGTTCGAGCGGATCCACCGAAGCAATCTGGTGGGGATGGGTGTGCTGCCTTTGGTGTTCGCCGACGGTGAGAGCGTCGACACACTGGGACTCGACGGCACGGAGACCTTTAGCATCTCTGGGGTCAGGGATATTGGACCCAGGAATCAGCTGGAGGTCAAGGCCGTCAAGTCGGACGGCGCGGAAGTGTCCTTTACCGTCACGGCCCGCCTGGACAGCGATGTGGAGGTCGCCTACTTTAAAAACGGCGGCATTCTTCCCTTCGTCTTGCGGAAGATGATGCGAACTTCCTGACCCCGGGGTCGCCAGGGGGCGGTTTTCGGTTTCTTCTCGGCCCTGCCGGAATTCCTTGACATCCCCGGGGCGGCCTTCTATAGAGGCCTTCCGAATTCGTGATGAAGACGCCGACGCCACAGACCATCAGGTGGGGCGGGCAACGGCGATTTCCCCTCAAGTCCCGTTAAAGGCCCCGCCGTAACAGGGAGCAACCGTTGATGGCCCCTCAAGAAGCCAAAAAGAAAACGAAGAAACAGCTCAAGGAGCACCGGATCAACCGGGAATGGTGCAAGGGTTGCGGGATCTGCGTCCATTTTTGTCCGAAGAGCGTTCTTGAGCTCGACGAGATGGACAAGGTCGTTGCCGCCCGGCTGGAGGATTGTATCGCCTGCAAGCTCTGTGAGATCCGATGTCCGGATCTGGCGATCGAAATCGAAACCGAAACGGGGACGGACGAATGAGCCGAATCAAGTTCGTACAGGGCAACGAAGCCTGTGTAGAGGGGGCGCTCTATGCGGGGGTGGAATTTTTCGCGGGATACCCGATCACGCCCTCCTCGGAGGTGGCGGAGCTCCTTGCCGGGAGGCTTCCCCGGAAGGGGGGGAAATTCATCCAGATGGAGGACGAGATCGCCTCTATCTGCGCCATCATCGGTGCCTCCCTGACGGGGCACAAGGTCATGACGGCCACCTCCGGCCCGGGGTTTTCCCTGATGCAGGAGGGGTTGGGATACGCCATCATGACGGAGATCCCATGCGTTATCGTCAACGTTCAGCGGGGAGGCCCGTCCACGGGGGTCCCCACCCAGGTGAGCCAGGGAGATGTCTACCAGGCCCGGTGGGGGGTGCATGGCGACCACTCCATTATCGCCCTGACGGCCTCAAACCACCAGGACGTCTTCTCCATGACGGTGGAAGCCTTCAACCTGGCGGAAACCTACCGAACACCGGTGATTCTCCTGCTGGACGAGGTGGTGGGGCACATGCGGGAGAAACTCGAGATTCCCGAGGAAGGGGAATTGCCCACGGTGGAGCGGCTGAGAACCTCGGTGAAGGGGGGCGTGGACTACCACCCCTATCTGCCCCGGGAGGATGGACGCCTTCCCATGAGCGACTTCGGCGGGGAGCACCGCTACAACGTCACCGGGCTCTATCACGACATGTGGGGCTTTCCGTCGGCGGACCCCAAGGTGGTTCACGGCCTTATCCGGCACCTGGTGGACAAGATCGAAAACCGGGCAAGCCTTCTGGCCCGGTACAAAGAGCACTATCTGGACGACGCTGAGCGCGTGTTGATTGCATACGGATCTGCGGCCCGAAGCGCATTGCATGTGGTCAAGAGCCGTCGCCGGCGGGGGGAACGGCTGGGGCTTCTGGAACTCCAGACCCTCTGGCCTTTTCCGGCCGGGATTGTCCGGGAAACATGCGCCGGGACAAAGAGCGTGGTTGTGGTGGAGATGAACATGGGACAGATCCTCCATGAAGTGAAAAAAGCCGTGGATGACCCTGAAAACGTGTTTCTGGCCAACCGCATCGACGGCGTGTTCATCAACCCCGACGATATTCTGCAGATTCTCCGACTGATCCAGGGGAAGGGAGTATAGAAACCCATGGCGGTACAAGACTACATCCGTAAGCGGTTTTTCCCCCACATGTGGTGCCCCGGCTGCGGCCACGGCATCGTTCTGAACAGCCTGCTGCGGTCCGTCGAGCAGTTGGGTATGAGCAAAAACGAACTGGTGATGGTGTCGGGGATCGGCTGTTCGGCCCGGATCTCGGGATATGTGGACTTCCACACCCTTCACACCATCCATGGCCGGGCCCTGGCCTTTGCCACGGGGGTAAAGCTTTCCAAACCGGAGCTGAATGTCATCGTCCCCATGGGAGACGGCGATGCCCTGGCTATCGGCGGCAACCATTTCATCCATGCCGCCCGGCGCAACATCGGCATCACGGCCATCGTCATGAATAACCGCATCTACGGGATGACGGGGGGGCAGTACTCGCCCCTATCGGGCCCGGGGATCATGGCCACCACGGCCCCTTTCACGACCATCGACCGAAGCTTCGACGTCGTGGAGATGTCCGTGGCCGCCGGCGCCACCTTCGTCGCCCGGACGACGGTCTACCATGCCCAGCAGGCCGCCGACTACATCAAGCAGGCCATCCTTCACGACGGGTTTTCAGTGGTGGAGATTCTCACCCCTTGTCCAACCCATTTCGGCCGCAAGAACCGCGAAGGCTCGGCGGTGGACATGATGGAGCGGCTGAAGAAGATGACGACGCCGGTGCGCTCTGAGGCCAAGAAAAAGAATCCCGAGCTCATCGAGCGGGGGATTTTCGTTCAGAAAGACTCGCCGGAATACTGCCGGGAGTACGAGCGGATCATTCAGACAGCGATGAAAGGGTAGGCGGCTATGGAACGGATGCGCCTGGTGTTTTCGGGCTCGGGGGGCCAGGGGGTGATCACGGCGGCCATCATTCTGGCAGAAGCGGCGGTAATCCACGAAGAGCTCAATGCCACCCAGTCACAGGTATACGGTGCGGCAGCCCGGGGCGGGGCCACACGGACGGACATCATCATATCGGAGTCGGAGATCAACTATCCCAAAGTGATTCAGCCCAACCTGCTGGTGTGCCTGACTCAGGAGGCCTATCACAACTACAGCGGGATCATCCGTCCGGGGGGGCTGCTGCTGACCGACAGCCGGTTCGTCACCCTGGAGAAGAAGGTGGACGCCCGACAGATTTCCCTGCCCATGTATCAGGAGGTGATGGCCCAGATCGGAAAGCCCATCGTTTTCAATATCTGCATGCTGGGAGCCCTGGTGGCCATCACCAACCTGGTCAAGCCCGACTCCTTGATGAAAGTGCTGAAGGAGCGAATCCCCGCCGGTTTTATCGATATCAACCAGAAGGCCGTCGACATCGGCATGGCCCTGGGTGCCCCTCACATGCTTCCGGCCTGACGGAAGCCGCTGTCGGAGCCAGGCCCAGACGCCGGCTCCGGTTTTCTTTTTCCGCCACCGCCGACTTCCGACCGCGGTTTCGCCCCGACCCCCTGGAGTTGTGATGCCGGATGCCACGCCCACCCGCAGCGCCCCAGCCATCCTCGACCCGGGGGTCCCGAATCCCGTTTCGAGGGCCGCGGGTCTCTATGTCCACATTCCCTTCTGCCGGCGCAAGTGCCCCTACTGCGACTTTTATTCCCTGGATCGCCTTGAGTCGATGTCGGGCTTCGGGGATCTCCTTCAAACGGAGATTGCCCTTCGCGGAGATCCCCGGCTATCAGCCGATACCGTCTACCTGGGCGGTGGAACGCCCTCCCTGATGCCCCCGGATGGGGTGGCCGGCATCCTGACCGCCCTGGGAGATCATTTCCACCTCGAGACCGATGTCGAATGCACCATGGAGATCAATCCCGGCGCCGTTTCGAGGGCGTCCCTGTCCGCCTACCGACAGGCGGGCATCAACCGGTTGACCATCGGGGTACAGTCCTTTTCCGATGATGCCCTCGCATTTCTGGGTCGGATCCACACCGCCCGGGATGGCATTCGCGCTGTTCAGGACGCCCGGAACGCGGGTGTCGAGAACCTGGGCGTCGATCTCATCTACGGGCTGCCCGGCCAGGAGGCGTCGGATTGGCTAAAGGAGCTCGAGACGGCGGTGTCCCTCTCCCCCGAGCACTTGTCCTGCTATTTGTTGACGGTCGAGGCGGGGACGCCTCTGGAAAGGGATTGCCGTGAGGGAAGAACGACGCCGCTTCCAGACGATGACCAGGCCAGCCTCTTCACCCTCACCAGGGAGGTTCTGACCACCGCCGGTTACCGTCACTATGAGATTTCCAGCTTTGCCCGCTCTCCGGCGACCGTGTCCCGCCACAACATGAAGTACTGGACCTTCGCTCCCTTCCTGGGGTTCGGACCGTCGGCCCATTCCTACAAGGATCCTCACCGGAGCTGGAACACGAGGGATCTGGATCGCTATCGGCAGTGCCTGGAGAAGGGGCAGGTGCCCGAAGACGGTCGCGAGACCCTCAGCCGGGAGCAAGAGATGATCGAGGCGCTATTCCTGGGGCTTCGACTGATCGACGGTATCGACATTGACGGGTTTGAGAGGCGTTTTGGCGAGCGGCTGGAACCGCTTCTGGGGCCGGTCCTGGCGGGGCTGGAAGAGGAGGGGATGGTGATTCGGTGGCCGAGCCGGCTTGCCCTCACGCCGGCAGGGCTCCTGGTGGCCGACGGGGTCGTCCGCCGGCTTATCGGTGCCCTCTGATTTTCCTTCAGCCGGCGATGTCCAAGCCGGGGAGGCGGACAGGAGCCGGTTTAGGTGGAAAGGGTCTCGATCAACAGTCCGATGTAAAACCGGGCGTGGCTGATGGGGCCCGCCAAATTGAGCCGGTGATTGGCCAGAAAACTGCTGGACCCCGCGTTCAGGATGATCAGGGGATCGACCTCGGAGGCGTGGTGGAGGGCCTCGATGGCGTGATGGAGCACCTCGGTTCCCCGGCGGGGCTCGATGGTTTGTGAAAAATCGACGGCCACCGCCTCGAGGATGGACAACATGGCGGACGCCACCCCCTTGGAATAATAGAAATAGTCGTCCGCCTTGGTGAAGGAAACGGGTTTCCCGTCCTCTTCGCGGGTTTTGACAAGATTGTCGTCGCAGCTGCCCAGAAGATATTCGTAGGCTCTCAATAGGGGGAGCAGGTTGGCCGTCCGGGTGTAGAAGGCGGCCGTGCCGTTTTCCAGCTGCTCCTTGTATTCCCGGAGAGAATCGATGGCCTCCGAATAGCTGTTTTCCGCCGAGGGCAGCATGTAGTCGTCGGCCCCGATCATAAAGTTGTTGCGGGCGTTCTCCAGGTGCTTGTTGTGGGCCTGGGTGCTGCCGGTCCGGGAAATGTGCTCGTGGAGGGCTTCGACGGTCCGCCGACTGGTTTCAAGGACGCCAAGCTGATAATTGTTGACGTTGTCCGTAAACTCGATGATGTCGTTTGGCCGCCATCCCCAGAACCGTTCGTTGATTTCATCGTTGATAGGTTTGATGAACGCGTTCATGAAGGCCACGCCCTTGACCAGAGGCTCCGCCGGCGCTGCCCCGTGGCCGCCCGCAGCAGGGGTTCCGTGGCCGGACCCGGCATCATCGGCCCCATGGGCTGCCGCCGCCTGATCATGGCCGGCATCGCTGCCGCCGCTGTCTCCATGGGCTGGCTCGGCACTGTGATCGGTTTCCGCCTCCGATCCGTGGGATGGGGGTTGATCATGGGTATCGGTGGCTGCCAATTGGACTGCAGTTCCCTGGGGCGCATCGCCGTGGGCGGGTTCAGCCCCTATTTTTTCGTGGTCTCCGGTCCCATCGTGAACAGCGGAACCGGCTCCATGATCGGCTTCCGGTTCCTGGTCCAGTGCCTGGCCGTGAAGGGGGTCGGTATCGTGACCGGCTGCCGCTTCCTGATCCGATGCTTGCCCGTGAAGAGCGACGGCCTGATGGATTGGGGCTTGCGAGTGCTCGGCCGTGTCGCCGTGGTCGGGCGCGGCGTCGTGGCTGTCGGCCGTTTCCACTGTCGAGTGTCCGGAGGTATGGGCGTCAGGGGCGGACGGGCTCTTGTCGAAGTGCCCGATGACCAGGCTGATCAGCCAGAGCACGCCTACCGTGGCGATGGCGCCGGCAAGAATGCGAACGGTGGCGAATCGTTTGAATCCCTTCCCTTGGTTCTTTTCCGGTTCCGGGGCCGTTTTAACGTCCATGTCAGTGTCCTGTTTCGGATAATGTGGGGGTCGAATGGGTGGATCATCCTTTTCTGAGCTGTCGGATATCCCCGACCCGGATGGTCAGTTGGCAGGCGTCGAAATACTCCGCCAACGGTATCACATATTTCCGTGAAGCTCCAGTCATATCCTTGAACTCAGGCGTCGTGATTTCTCCTCTCTTCCGTAAAAAGGCCGTAAGTTTCGCCGTCAGATCATCGATGGCGTCGCGATGGAAATACAGGTCCTCTTTGACCTTGGCGATGCGCCCTTCGCCGATGAGAAGATTGAGCACATCTTTTCCCCGTGAGGGATCCACGTTGAGATCCTGGACCACCTCTTTGAAATAGGGGGGCATGAGGCCGCCGGCGACGTAGATGGCGAGGATTTTCTTCTTCAATGCTTCCTGGTCGATCCCCAGGGACACCTTGTGGCCCTTCAGACGCACCTGATCGGCCTCCATGGCGATGCGTCCGTCCTTGACCATCTGGTTGACGGCCAGGGTGAAGAGTTTTGCGCCGATCCCCCGAGGCAGTTTGGATTTGAGTTCCTCGCGCCCCATGCCGGGTTTCAGGGGTTGGGCGGCGTGGTAGCCGGTCAGGGTTCGGTCGATGGCGGCGCAGACGGAGGAGAAGGCCTCTGCGTGAATATAGAGGCGGTTTTCCCTGTCCATGATCATCAGATCTTTTCGGCTGAGAAGGGTGCCGACCGCGTTTTCCAGGGCCTTTTCCGGCAGGTTGGTGGTGAGTCGCAGATCCCCGAAGCTGGCTCCTTTGACCCCCATGGCCTTGACATGGATGGGGATGGCGGCCTCCGGGGGGTCCTGGGCCAGGGATGTCAGTGCCGCGATCACACCGGCATCCAACCGTTTGTGTTTCGGGGGGATGGGATTCAGCACCCGACCGCCCCCCACGGTGCGGACCGGTGACAGGCTCCGGACGACGAAGCGGTCGTCTTTTAATAGCACCACCGGCTGGTCCAGGCGGATCTGGGCCATGACCGTGGTGCCCGGCTGAACGTCGTCGGCCTCCAACAGAATCAGGTTTCCCAGGATTTCGCTGGTACCGGTGTGAAACCGGACACGGGTCCGGTTCTTGAGGGGCTTTCGGTTGCTTTTGAGGTAGTTGAAGGACAGATCCACCATGTAGTTGGGCTTGAGGGTGTCCGGCAGGGCGAGCACCTCTCCCCGGTCGATGGCCTCCCGTTCGAGCCCCTGGAAATTGACGGCGGTCCGCTGGCCGGCAAATGCGTCGACAACGGTTTTGCCGTGGACCTGAATGCCCCTCACCTTGGAGGTGACGCCCGAGGGATAGATGGTGATGGTCTGTCCCGTCTCCAGCCGGCCCGAGGCCAGGGACCCTGTGATGACGGTGCCGAACCCCTTGATGGTGAACACGCGGTCCACCGGAAGGCGAAAGATGCCGCTGGCTTTCCGCGCCGGTACGATTTGGCAGATGTCGTCCAGGGTATCGACGAACCGGTCGATGCCCTCGCCGGTCGTCGACGATACCGGTACGATGGGCGCGTCCTCCAAAAACGTGCCCGCGGTGAATTCCCTCACATCCTCCATGGCCAGTTCCAGCCATTCCTCGTCCACCATGTCGATCTTCGTGAGCACCACGAAGCCGTGCCGGATGTCCAGCAGGGTGCAGATCTCCATGTGCTCCCGGGTCTGGGGCATCACCCCCTCGTCGGCGGCGATCACCAGGGCCATGATGTCGATTCCCGTGGCGCCGGCCACCATGTTCTTGACGAATTTCTCGTGACCGGGAACATCCACGATCCCCACATACTGGCCGCTGGGCAGGTCGAGGGAGGCGAAGCCCAACTCGATGGTGATGCCCCTTAGCTTTTCCTCTTTCAGGCGGTCGGTGTCGATGCCGGTGGCGGCCTTGACGAGGCTTGTCTTGCCGTGGTCGATATGTCCTGCGGTGCCGAGAATGATCTGCTTCAAGGGGTTAGAGACTCCTTTGGTTCGGTAAGGGGAGGTCGGGTGTATACCGATACGATGGTTCGGGTGCCGAATGAGTGTTCCGTTACCCTGTCAGGTCCGATAAAATGGCCGGTTGACTCTTGTCCGTCTGGTGATGTCCAGAGAATGATCGATCGGAAAGAAACGCCCCACCCAGAGAATGGGACCGATCCCGCCGACTGTCAGAACGGCCTGGATCAGGGTGACCGTATTCGCAAGGAGGAGGCGGCCCCTAAGCCCGGTGACGCGAGGGGGTGGAACAGGGGCAACGCCGAGGCCGGGTGCTGCCTGGGACGGTCATTTTTTGCGGCGTCTCAGATACTCCATCCCGTACGCCAGCCCCACCAGGATGACGGCCAGCCCGGCCACGTAGAGAGGGTCGATGGCGCCCCGGAACATCTTGGTGAGGATGACCGCGAAAACAAGCCCCAGCACCGCCCTCATGACGAATATGCTCAATCCGTTCAAACCCGTCTCCTTTGACTTCGGAAATGCGATAGTCTTATAGCAGTCGGTGATCCGGGTCAATAGCGCCTGGTAGCGGAGCGCCTCCGCCAACCCTCGATCGGTCCATATTTCCCTTGCATTCAGTGGGGGAATCTGCTAGTTTTCCATCTTCACTTGTGGTGGGTGTAGCTCAGTTGGTAGAGCATCAGGTTGTGGCCCTGAGGGTCGTGGGTTCAAGTCCCATCACTCACCCCATCCAAACATCCTCAGGCCGTTGCCGACTGTGCAGCGGCTTTTCCGATCAGGCGCCCGTAGCTCAGTTGGATAGAGCGCCGGACTTCGAATCCGTAGGTCGCACGTTCGAGTCGTGCCGGGCGCGCCAATCAAATCAATGGGTTACAGATTTTCTCTGTAACCCATTTTCGTTTTTGCAGCGCAGCAATATTGAAGCATTAAAAATGGATTCACTCATCCCCAAAGCATAGCAAACCCCTCTATCGTCGGCCTCCCGATACATTCTCACGCAAGAGATGCGGCATAAATAGTGTCTGATCTAGAGAAATGATTGGAAACTATTGTATCATGAAATCATTTGACAGCTTCGTTGATGAAAACTAAAAAGTTTTTAGAACTCACCACCAATTTCAATCAATGGAGTAGACACCGACAGTCGCTCTTGGTGAGCCAACTATTTAGGGGATTGCAAGAAAGGGCACTTAAATCACCTGATGCCAAATTTATTATATGTTTTGATTTTATTGGCAATCGTCGTTGCCTTGGTCATTCTGCGAAAGCCCAAATCACCGAAAAAGCCATTTTCGTATCCCTACCAATCCAAAGAGTTCCTGATTTCGCCCTCAGAAAGGTCCTTTTTTGGTGTTCTTGATCAGGTTCTGACTAAAAGTAACTATCGCGTATTTGTGCAGGTGCGGCTGGCTGATATCGTCCAAGTCGATAAAGGCCTTCGTCGGGCTGCCTGGCAGAGCGCTTTTAACACTATCAGCCGTAAGCACGTCGATTTTGTGATATGCAAAATCGACGATATGGCCATCGTCGGTGCCATCGAACTGGACGACGAATCCCACAAGCAGGGAAAACGAATAGATCGTGACGTGGTGGTCGACAAGATTCTGGAGGCTGCCGGTATTCCGTTAGTAAGAATTCGGGCGGCTTCCACTTATACACCGAACGATATAAAAACCCTTCTTTCGACGCAAATGGATATAAAGCTTGCTGACGATTTTTCGGCACAAGGCCTCCAGTCCATCGATCCAGAAAAAAGTACCGACAGCAACAGTGAAGAAAACGTCGATTCACCCCATCCCAATCGAGTTGAGGAACCAACATGCCCTAAATGCGGATCGATTTTGTTGCCCCGTGTTGCAAAGAAGGGGAAATACCAAGGCCAAAAATTCTGGGGTTGTCCGCAGTTCCCGAAATGTAAATATGTCGCTAAAAGAGCTTGAGCAGGGGGTTTTCAGCCGCCGCCTGGGCATTGGGATGCTGAAAGGATTGATCGGTACCGGGAAGAGGGTAGGTTGCTTCTGAGTGAGCTGAGGGCTGCTTGCCGTTATCTGGCGGAACGGTTAGAACTAAAAATAGAAAATTATCTTGTCGAAGCAGAATGATGAGAGAAAAGCATAATTTCATGGGCGCCCCTGCAGGTGGCCGATCTGGCACGCAGGTTGGGGGTTGCTCTGGCTACCGTCAGTCTGGCGGTCCAAAGAGGTGCGCAATTGGTGGATTGTGAAAAACTAAAAATAGCAGCGATTGTAAATATGGAAAAATGAAGGGCGTCCCCAACCTACCCCGGCACGTGACAACCGTTGATATCCAACTATTTCCAGATCGGCCCAAATGACAGATAGCCACATCCCCTTTCGGAAAGACGATCTGAAGGTGGTCTTCTGCTTATAATAGGAAACATTATTTGAGTAAAAAGCATTTGTCCCGTTACCTGAATGAAATCGGCTTTCGTTGGAATCAGAGTGAACCAGAGCTGAAGGTTACAAAAAAGGCGAACTTAAAATTGTAATGATACGATTGCCACCACTTTCCATGCTTAAATCGTTGTTGATGCATGCACCCGGTCGAAAGGTCCGAAGATCTGCAAATGGTGGAATTTTCTGCCTGATGACTGCTTAAAATACATTGGCCTTATTATTGGTTATAGGTCCGAAAAAAAATGATTAAAAAACTCATTTTAATAAAAATTAAACGTGCTTTCACAGATCTGTTGCCAATTATTCTGGTGATCGCTTTTTTCCAGATTGTTGTACTAAAACAACCTTTACCACAAATAGGGGAGGTTCTTTTTGGTGCGCTTCTTGTGGTGATCGGTCTTACCCTTTTTGTTGAGGGACTTGAAATGAGTCTGTTCCCACTTGGCGAGTCAATGGCCTATGCCTTAGCAAAGAAAGGCAGTCTTTTCTGGTTATTGAGTTTTTCCTTTGCCTTGGGTTTTTCAACCACTGTGGCAGAGCCTGCTCTTATAGCCGTGGCCTGGGAAGCAGCAGAAATTGCCGGCAAGGGAGGCCTTATTGACCCAAGTTGGGAATCTTTAAACAAATATGCCTTTGGACTTCGTATGTCTGTTGCCTTTTCCGTGGGACTTGCAATCCTTACGGGGGTCTTGCGCATTCTCCGCGGTTGGCCGATTCATTATCTGATCATCAGTGGTTATGTCGTTGTTATGCTGATGACCATGATTGCTCCGAAAGAAATAATTGGAATAGCCTATGATGCCGGCGGCGTCACCACATCCACCATCACAGTCCCTCTGGTTGCAGCTCTTGGAGTAGGCCTGGCCTCATCCATCAGAGGACGAAGCCCTCTTGTGGATGGGTTTGGACTCATCGCTTTTGCTTCTCTTCTTCCTATGATTTTCGTTATGGGATATGGACTTATTATTTTCGGATAAAAAGGAGCTTGTATTCGTGGACTTCATATATGATTTTAGCAAAATATTGCTTGCCACCTGCAAAGATGTTTTACCGATCGTTATTCTTATTGTCAGTTTTCAGCTCCTGGTTTTACGGCAGCCAATTCCTCATCTGCGCCGTCTTATTGTGGGCGGTGTCTATGTCGTCATTGGGCTTGCCCTGTTTCTGGCAGGACTTGAAAAAGCACTTTTCCCACTTGGAAATATTATGGCTACACAGCTATCTGATCCGGCCTTTATTTATGGCCCGGGAGAAATGGTTACCCATGCGGACTGGAAGGCATATGGCTGGGTCTATCTTTTTGCAGCCATGATTGGTTTTGCAACCACAATTGCCGAACCATCTCTTATTGCAGTGGCTTTTAAAGCCAACGAGGTATCCGCCGGAACTATCAAGCAATGGGGTTTAAGAATCACAGTCGCCATAGGTGTTGCTTTTGGAATCAGCCTTGGAACGTTTCGGATTGTCACGGGCACGCCTCTTTTTCTATATATTCTTGTGGGCTATATGATTGTTATTGTACAGACCATTTTTTCCCCAAAAAATATCATTGCCCTGGCGTATGATTCGGGTGGGGTAACGACGTCAACAGTTACAGTGCCCCTGGTAGCAGCGCTTGGCCTTGGATTGTCCGCCACCGTGCCTGGACGAAATCCGGCACTGGACGGATTTGGACTTATCGCTTTTGCCAGCCTATTTCCAATTATAACCGTTATGGGTTATGCTCAGTTTATGCAATGGTCAACTCAACGCAAAATTAAATACATGGAGAAAAAAAATGCGCTTTAAACTTATATTATCCTCGGTAAAGCCGGATATCACCGACAAGGTTGTTGATGCGGCTAAAAAGGCAGGGGCCACTGGGGCAACGATCATACCTGCCAGGGGAACCGGTATTCATGAGGCAAAAACTTTTTTTGGTCTCACGCTGGAGGCACAAACCGACATTGTCATGTTCCTTGTTGAAGAGCATATTGTTACTAAAATCTTGGACACAATTAAACAAGCGGGAGAATTCCATAAGCCTGGCACAGGCATTGCTTTTGTGCTTCCCGTTGAACATGTTGTGGGCTTGGAGAGTCAGATGGAAAAATTTATACAAGACGTTCAAAAAAGTTATTTTTGAATAATGGTTTTTTATAAAAGGAGGTAGTTATGGTAACAGAAAACATTAAAACAGTCCGCACAAGGGACGTGATGCATAAGCAGATTTTAACTGTTGACGGTATGGCTACAGCCAGGGAAGCTGCTGCCAGAATGCGTTCTGAAAGAGTGTTTTCTCTTCTTGTTGAAAAAAGGCATGAACATGATGCATGGGGTATTCTTGTTGTTCAGGATTTTGTCAAAGGGGTGTTAATACCGGGTCGTTCCCCAGACGATGTGAATGTCTATGAAATCATGACAAAGCCCATTATCACCGTTCCGGCGGATATGGATATCCGCTATGCAGCCCGTTTGCTTTATCGTGCCGGCATCCGAAGGGCCCCGGTTGAGGATAAAGGGGAGATTATCGGGATGATTTCTCTCTCATCTTTAATTCTGGATAATGATCTTTTTTAAATTTGACATATGGAAAATAACATAAATAACAGTCCCATAAGATTTATAGTAGCCCGCGTAAGCATCCCCGTCAAGCAGACAGTTTATAAGTAGAGTTTTCAGCGTTCTTTTCCATATACTCGACAGGTGTCAGATCGTTTAAAGAATCGTGCGGGCGCTGCTCGTTGTATTCGATCATCTGTACAAGAATAGTATTCACCTGACACTATCGCCCCTGGCGGGTCAAGCTTAGGGAACGATAGGGACGCCCTTCATATTTCTATATTCAATAGGTCAGCCAGCACCAATCTCTCACTGAGGACAATTTGCTTCCCCTTTTTTACCTCAGCACTTACCGTTGGCACGGATATCTCCAACCTCTTCGCCACTTCGGTCATCGATAACCCCAGTTCACTCACAGCCCAGTGGCACACTAACTGCCGGGCCTTTACAATGATGCGCTCTTTGCAAGGACCCACCAACGCTTGCGGTTTAATCGACAACCGTCTCGACACCGCAGCCACAACCTCGTCAAAACCAATACCCTTAGCAGCCAGTGCAGGATCTCGCACACGGATATTTCAGTTTATTTTTGGAATGCGTGAACCTCTGGCGACCGCCACACATTTCCCATTCCGGCTCATCGTCCTTACCATTCTGGTTGAATAAATCGATACACCAGGAGGCGTCTCATGTGCGGACGGTTTGTCGGCTATAGAAACATCGAAGAACTCAGAAAGGCATTCCCGATAGAGCGGGTAGGGAAGGGGGTTGAAGTGTCTCCCAACTATAATGTCGCGCCGACTCAGATGATACCCGCAATTGTCCGAACCGCTGATCAGCACGTCCTCCGGATGTTTCGCTGGGGACTGGTGCCCTTCTGGGCTAAAGATCCCTCTATCGGCAGTCGAATGATCAACGCCAGATCCGAGACGGTGCGCTCAAAGTCCGCATTCCGCACCGCTTTCAAGAAGCGGCGCTGTCTGATTCCCGCTGACGGCTTCTACGAGTGGAAAGGTCCCAAGGGCAACAAGCAGCCGATGTATATTACCCTGTCCGATGGGAAACCGTTTGGCATTGCCGGGCTGTGGGAGTTCTGGGACAATAGGGGGGGCGCCGGGGAAACCCTATTCACGTGTACGGTCCTCACCACGGGGGCCAGTTCATCGATCCAGGACATTCATGATCGGATGCCTGTGATTCTGAAACGGGAGGCCTACCGGGACTGGCTGGACGAGGGCACCCCCGAAGGTGTCTTAATGGAAATTCTCCACACCCACGTCAGAAGGGATCTTATTTCCCATCCGGTGTCGACGGCGGTCAACTCGGTACGGAACAATTCCCGGGAACTCATGAAGGGCGTCTGACCACGGAGAACCTCGCTCCCGAAAAAGGAGCGGGACAAGGGGAGCGGCCCTGTCCCGCGGGGAGGGGGATTAGGTATGTGAAGGATCCAATGTCACCCTTCTATACAGGATGTCGCCCACCGATTTAAAAGGGTTACAAAGAAGGAGTCCCGTGGCTGTTATTCGGGCGGCCACTGTTGGATCTTAGGAACGGGACGAATCAAATACCGGTTGACGCTCCGGTGGGCAAGTCGCGGCAGACCCATACCCGGCGTCGGAAGGCGTCTTGGGATCACCCCAGATGCTCCAGGAGAATTCGCAGCATGCGCCGCAGGGGTTCGGCCGCCCCCCAGAGAAGCTGATCCCCGACCGAAAAGGCCGTCAGGGTGTCCGGGCCCAGATTCAGTTTCCGGAGCCTTCCCACCGGAACCGTCAGGGTGCCGGTGACCCGTGCGGGCGTCAACTCCCGCAGCGTCACGTTCTTTTCGTTCGGTACCACCGTCACCCAGTCGTTGTGATCGGCAATGATGGCCTCGATCTCGTCCAGTGGCAGATCCCGCGTCAGTTTGATGGTGAAGGCCTGGCTGTGGCATCTCATGGCCCCGATGCGCACGCACTGGCCGTCGATGGGAACCGGATGGTCCTCACGCCCCAGGATTTTGTTGGTTTCGGCATACCCCTTCCATTCCTCCCGGGTCTGGCCGGTTTCCATGGGCCGGTCGATCCAGGGGATAAGGCTCGCGGCCAGAGGGGTGCCGAACTGATCGGTGGGGAAGGCTTCGCTTCGAATCGTGCGGGTGACCTGGTCATCGATGTCCTTTATGGCGCTTGCCGGGTCGGACAGCAGCGCCGCCGCATCCGTCCCGATGGTCTGCATTTGGGCCACCAGCTCCCGCATGTTTTTCGCTCCGGCACCGGAGGCGGCCTGGTAGGTCATGGAGGTGAGCCACGCCACGAGGTCTTTTTCGAACAGTCCCCCCAAGGCCATCAGCATCAGGGAAACGGTGCAGTTGCCCCCGATGAAATCCTTGATGCCGTCGACCAAAGCCCGATCGATCACGCCACGGTTGACGGGGTCGAGAATGATGACGCTCCTCTTGTGCATCCGGAGCGTCGAGGCGGCGTCGATCCAGAACCCTCTCCATCCGGCCTGCCGCAGTTTGGGATGCACGGATTCGGTGTACGCGCCCCCCTGACAGGACACGATGATGTCCATGCCCGCCAGCCGTTCCAGGTGGTGGGCGTCTTCCACCGGGGGACTCTCGACACCGATATCCGGACCTTTCTGTCCGGCCTGGGATGTGGAAAAGAAAACGGCCTCACAGTCCTTGAAATCCCCTTCCGCCACCATCCGGTCCGTGAGGACCGAGCCCACCATTCCTCGCCATCCGACAACGCCGACACGATTCATCTGATCGCTCCTTCTTTTCCGGTGAAAGGTTGTCGCCTCAAACGAAAAAAGCCTCTGAGAACCCTGGTTTCGGTTCAAAGAGGCTTTGGTCTGGTTTGCATTCAATCCCTAATGCCGTCTCCTTAACCAACGCCCCCCTGGACCGGTCCATGGTTTGGAGTCCGGCTTGGTGCCGTTCGGGGTCTTGGCAGTGGCGGGGATCGGGGTATTCATCGGGGTCGCTTTCTCAGTCCCATTGTCTGTCTGTGATTGATAAATGCCACTTTCCAGAATTCGATTCAAAAAGTCAACCTTTTCTGGTCGCCCTCCTAGTTCACGTAGCCGCTGCCGATGGCAGTCAGGGGTAGATTCAATTCCAGTCCCGGCACATGTTTGGCCACCCAGGCGGTGAACGTATTGCTGTTGGGTCCCGGAAAGGCCTTGTAAGTCGTTTTCCAGGGGTAGGCTTGAGCGGCCTGGTGGACGGCATCGATCAGTTGGTCAACGCCCTTGCCGGTATGCTTTTTAAGTATCCGGGGTTTGGCCCCGTACCAGTAGCGGTCAGGGATGTCCGTGCCAATTCTCAGGACCGGCCGTCCGTTGTAGCCACGCCATCCAACTACGTCGTAGACCGTATAAACGGTTTCGCCGGTCCGTTTGGCCGCGATCCAGGTATGAATGGAAAACCAGCCGCGCCAGCCCCAGGTGGAGGCACCATACACGTGAAGAACCGCTTCATCGGTAACCGAGGGATCGGGGGCGATCCCGGCGGATTCGCGGCTGGCGGTGCGCCAGTTTTTTTCGGAAGAACAGCCCCAGACGATCAATCCGCAAAGGGCGATGGCGGGGAGCAGTTTTAGATGATGCATTGGTCGACTCCGAGGGATTCACCTGGGTATCAGAAGGGAGTTCCTGAGGTGTCTTATAGCGGGAACCATTGACGCCATGGGCTTTCGTTTCCAGGCTTTAAAAGAGCATCTTCTACCCAGGGGCCTAAAAGCAGACCACGGCAGGTCCGACAGTCCGATAAAGTTATCGCGGCCCTGGCCGTTGTCAACGGTCCAACCGGTATCTCAATTCGTTGCTTACGACGCGTCCTTTTGATAACTTTCAACCCATGCTTGGAAAACCCGGCATCGACGCCCCCGGCCCTATGGGTCTTTCATCTCCCGCGGGGACGGTGATTGAACGAGGATGCTCATTATTCGCTCGACGCGAGAGATGCTAAAAATCGAGCCGTCCAGAAAAACAATAGACCCAGGGGATGTTCGAAGGCAAACTGGGGAAAAACAGTTGAAAGGGGTCAATCTTCCTTGACCACGCCATTTGAAATCAAGGGCGAGCACATCGAATTGATCAAGCTGCTCAAGGCCACCGGACTTTGCAGCACCGGCGGCATTGCCAAATTGGTAACGACCGAGGGCCGTGTCACCGTCGACGGGAAGGTCGAGCAGCGCAAACGCTGCAAGATCCGCAAAGGTCAAGTTGTCCGTTTTGAAGGGCAGATCATCGAAGTGGTTTAGGGATGCCTGGACAAACGACTATTGGGGCCTTCAGCCCCGTCGCGTGAACCAACAGCGGATGTTGTGGCCTAACCGACAGGTTGTCAGCATGAATTTTGCCCAACCCACCACCCTTGGCCGCACCGGCCTCCATGTCGGCCGTCTGGGAATCTCATCGAGTTTCGGGGCTCCGGCCGTGGCGATTGAGTTGGCTTTCGAGCGGGGCTGCAACTATTTCACCTGGGGCACTTTCGTTAGAGGCCGTTCCGCTGCCATGGGCAAGGCCATCCGCAACCTTGTCGCCGCAGGCAAACGCGACGACCTGGTGATCGGTATGCTCACATACGCCCACAACGCCTGGCTTACCGAGCAATTTTTCATCAAGGGCCTGAAGGCTGCTCACCTCGACTACGCCGATGTCTTGCTGTTGGGCTATTTCCCCAGGCGTCCGCCACGCAACATCATGGACGGCGCCTTTAAACTTAAGGAAAAGGGCCTGGTGCGCTTCATCGGCCTCACCAGTCACAACCGCAAGGTGTTTCCCGAATTGGCCAAAGGAGGCCTAATCGATGTCTTTCACATCCGCTACAACGTTGCCCACCGTGGCGCCGAAACCGAGACATTTCCCTACCTAACCGGCGAAGACCGCCCCGGGATCGTCAGCTTCACGGCCACGGACTGGCGACGGCTTCTCAACCCCCAAAAAATGCCCCCTGGCGAAAAGCCCATGACTGCTCCGGAATGCTACCGCTTTGCCCTGTCCAACCCGGCGGTGGATGTGTGCATGATGGGGGCCGGAAGCATCGACCAGATGACCGAAAATTTGGCTGTTTTAGACCAAGGGCCGCTGACGGAGAGAGAGTTGGAGCGGGTGAAACGTATCGGCAAGCATGTCTACCTAAGACGAGGGAAGCGGGACTTGCCGTCGGTGAGCCGGTGATGGTTATATGCAGAGGTTACCCTCAGCCGCTTGAAAGCGTGAGGCCTGCGGCAGCGGTTGCCGGATGAACAGGGGTTTCCGACGGCCCCGGATTGGGCAATACCAAAGGAGGCACCGATGGCGTGGTTGATCAAGAAATTCCTATTCCTGATTGTCTTATGTGCGGCCCCGATTCTCTTCGGTTGCGAGGGGAGTGAACCCCGTGAGCAGATCGATGACACCGTCAAAGAGCTCAGCGGACAGAAAACCCTCGAGCGCATGGACGAGATGAAAAAAGATATCGGCGAGATTGAAAACCAGCAGAAAGACCGGATGAAACAACTAGAGGAGAGCGCTGAGAAGTAGCTTTCAACAACGCGGTTATGAAGAATCCTCCAGTTGGGGTTCTATGCGGCCCATGGGTATCGGTTCTGCTGCCAACCAAAACTCGCCACAAAGGCCGTGTAAAGACGGTCGCTGACGGACTTTCTTGCAGAACATATTGGCTGACAGGCAAAATCGAGGAATCTGAAACCCTCGGGTGGTAACCGTCTCAACGCGGCCTAAATGGCTCAGACAGCCGCCCGGCATCCGATCCGACACCCATTGGCCTTTCGATTTGGGCCATCTGGAGCTTTATAGATAACCGCATTCAACAAAAAGGCATTGGAAAGGAACCCCCCTGAAGGTCATCGGCATCCATCGGCATCGATGCCAGTCCGAGAAAAAAGGCCAATACCCAAACCCTGGTGGAGGCGGTATTGGCCGGGGCGATCCCGAGCCGTCGACCCTCCTGCCCCAGTTCTACGATCACCTTGACGAGTGGCTGAATGTGATACCGATGTCCCTTGGATCCGATACCGTTGAGATCTTCCATCAGCATGCCGCAGGACTGAATCGGAAGGAGGCTCTGAATGTTGCCCAATTGCTGGAAAACCCCCGCAGCACAGGCGTCGGCATCGTGTCTGCCGAACAATCGCTAAGGTATCGGCGTCTCGACTCCCTTTTCCCGTTAGATATTCCCGCAGGCCACCATGGCATCCGCCAGACGGATGAAACCGGCGATGTTGGCGCGCATGTTGCCGCTATCATCTTCCCAGTTGACCCGGAAGATGATGATCCGATCCGGTTCGGTCAAACGCACTGGGATGCGATGCTCGGCGTAAATGGGGTTGTCATGGATAAATGGGATGACATCCAGGGCCACTTTGTAGACCGCCTGATGGAATTCGGGCTGCCCGGGGTTGCGACGCTTGAAGCCTTCTATAAAAGAATCCAACCGGTCCTGTTCTGCAGTCAGCATATGGCACCTCCTCGCGATCGGGGTTCTACACGGCATGCAACCCTCACTGATACTGTAGTCGACCCAGAGTCAGGTTCATGACACCGGTGACGAGAAGACTTCCGGTATTCGGGAATCATAGCGGTCGCGTCGATACCTGGAAGAACACCGTTGGTCACGAGAGCACAGGCGGACACTCGGATATGACGGATATCGAGATGTCCGATGAGGCCATAGGCCGGTCAAAAAAAGTCAGTGAACGCCTGGATGATTCTTGAGTAAGCCAAATACGACCCGCGTTTCGGCTATCTCTTCATCAAACGACGACATCGAGAGAGACCGAATGCTTAGGACCGGTCAACCAACTTGACGATGTCAACGGGTTGGCGTCTACTTGCTGGACAGGATTTTCGAGGTAATTCTCTTAATGCTCATTCTCTCCTCCATTTTCTTCTGAAAAACGTCTTATGATACGGCGTATTGACGCTTTGGACCGAAGCGGTCTCTTCGGAACGACATTTTCTGGCACACTTCCTGCTGCTTAGCCCCCACAGGCTCACCGGCGTATCTTTGCCATACACTGAGTGCAGAAGAGAAAGGGGGCTGTCATGTTCTCTATTCCCTATATAAAAATAGTATTGATCATCGCTGTTGTCTTCTCGATCCTTTTAGCGTTTGCTTCCCAATCGGGGGCCCGTGGATCAAAAAATCAGATCGTGACGGATCTCTACCAGTCTGATTTTGAGGAGGGCACCTACATCATCGACACACCCGGCGTCTATCGGCTTGCCGAAGACATTTCCTTCAATCCCAATTCTCCGGCGATGCTGGGAACGGACGCTTACGGCGCCGGATTTCCACGGCCAGAGCAGCTTGCCCCATCGGGCCCCTATGATCCGAAAGCCTTCGGCATCGGTTTTTTCGCCGCGATCGCCATTACCGCTGAAGGCGTCGTGCTTGATTTGGCGGGGCACACCATTGCCCAGAGCGAAGAGCACGCGCTTTTGATGCGGTTTTTTGCCGTCATCGAGTTGGCCGATCAGCCGTTCATTCCCACGCAGGGCCCGTCGGATTTTGGCCCTCAATTGCTGTCGGCCAAGAACGTGGTCATCAAAAACGGCACTATCGGCAGAAGCTCCCACCACGGCATTCATGGGAACGGAAACCGACGGGTTCTTATAGAGAATGTAGACTTTAAGGATTTCGAAGTGGCAGCGGTCGCCCTGAATGGTGTGGACGGTTTAAGAATCCGGAATTCCACAGCGACCAACAGCAAGGCGGTTCGTGTGTTGGGGATCTGGTCGGCCGGTTTGTTCATCAGGCCCTACATCGAATATCTTCTGGGAACGAATGCCTCAACGGTGTTGTCGGTCGACGGCACGACCCTTAACGCCGAGGCGGTTCGAGATGCCTTAAGGGAGAGCATCAACGACGTCCATGAGGACCTGATCGTCCATGGATTGGGTGCCATCGATGAGACCAACCATCCAGAGGAGTACGCCTTGTTTCACAACCCCTTCGGCGTCATCGACGGCAACGCCTACGGCTATCTCGTCAACGGACTGGGTGTCGCTGTCGACGGATTCCCATTCAAGCCGGACCGCCGCACGGGCGCCCCTGCCAGAAACGTCAAACTGAGCAATGTCCACGTGGTGGATCAGGTCGCCTTCATCAATGAAATTCCTGCCGTCAGCCAGAAGGGGCAACCGGTGATCGATCCCGTTGGCGCTGTCTTCCAGTTGCGCAACCGCCACCCGGATACGAAAGCTCCCATCACCATCTCAAGCCTGGACGACACCCAGGCCGTCTATGCGGGCAACGTGGTCGCCAACGCCCAGGCCCTCGTGGCCAAGGCCTTTCTAAACGGGGATTTCGACGGGTCGCCCCTGGATCTGAGACGATTGAACATCACCCGTGAAGTCCTTGACTTCGTCGAGGCCAAGTCCGGAAAAGAGACCCTCGCCAGCCTCGTTCCCTCTGAGGCCGATTACTTTTGTAACGGCGACTCCATGTTTCACGTCAACAAGGGCGTTATCGCCTTCAAGATGGACGCCGTCAAAGGGGTGCGCTTGAAGGACACGAGCGCCACCGGCATCGCCAATCTGGGAGATGAAGGCGTCGATGTCTGCGGACCTTACGACAAATCCCACCCGAAGGCGACCCTGTCGGGATACGGTGGTGCCGTAGCACGCGGGTACACGTTCTCAGGTTCTACCAGGGTGCGTGTGAAAAATAGCCAAGTAAACGACCTCCGGGCCCGAACCGGATCAGCGATCGGCTTCGACATTCTGACCGATTCGAGAAACGTCAGAATAAAGAATGCATCCGTGCAGGCGGTGGATGCCGGAGCGGAGTACACTCCCAATCCCGACGCCCCGAACGACCTGCCGACTGCCGCGGCATTCCGTTTTGGCGCGGATACGGCGAGGGTCAATATCCACCGGGTATGTGCAGACGACCTGTCCGCATACGGGACGACGGACGTGATATTGGATGAAAGTGGATCGGCAGATGTCCAAAAACTATGCCCGTAAGCAAGGGCGGCATTGGTCGTCCTGGCCAATAGTCCGCCTGGCCTGCCACGGTAAGCCAACCAGATACACCCGGGACTTATCGATTGTTGCGAGGAGGAAAAAAAGGGGCAAGGCGTTTTGGCCTTGCCCCAAGGAAGGAGAGTGATGTTGAAACGTTAACCTGTTCCAGCGTCTATATCCTCTATCGGCCCAACGGGCAGGATTCTTGAGCCATTGTGTGGGCCGCCGCTTTCGGAAAGGAGGCGGGGCAAAGCGTTGTCGCCTTGCCCCGAGAGGAGAGAAGGAAGATTGGGTAATAAGGAGGAAGTCACTTGTGTGTTAGTGACTTATGAACGCATCCTAAGCGCCCATTCTAACCGGAAAATGACCGAAAAATGGTCAAATGGTTATCTATCCCATCGACATGTTTATCAGCGGGCTCGATCGAGGTGTCTCCCTTTCAGAAGCTCCAAAGGGTCAGCAGATCGAACCGACTCAAGGGCATGCGCCGGCATCCCGAGGCATCCGATTTGTCCTTCGACCAGTGTCTGCTTCCGGATTTTCTGGTGATCGATACCTACCATCTCGACCCCACGGTGGAGAACCTGGTGGCCGGCGTCGATTTCACCTGTAATGCCATTCATCATGCCATCCCTGGCGGGGAACTGCTGGAAAAGGGGTGCACCGAAGGGATAACCCGGATATATCACGAGTTGGCGGCGTTCATCGGCCAGGCATTCAAGGGCGCCGCCGACCGTTGGTACTGCAAGCCCTCGATCACGCCGCATATGGAAGCCTCCGACGCGCCCCCAGGGGGGACTATTTTTGGGGGTTTTTGCCATTCCGCCGGGGGACAAACGGCTCCCGGGGCTCTGCTACCGCAAGAGGCGATAATCATAAGATATCATATATCATTTAGACATTTAGGAAAAATTTTCATGACATAGTCGGGATAAACGGGCGCCTCATCGATTTCAACAGCTGCCTGATTCCGGACTAGGGTCTAATCGCCTATCGCATCCTTCCGTTGACCCACAAGACCGGCTTTCGCCTCTCCAAGTCATCGTTTCGATTCATCAAAGACCGTCTGCCCCTGGAAACGCTGATCCACATCAGGGAACTGCTGATGGCAAAAACGGGAAAGACCGTCGCTTCCGCCATCACGGGCGAATTCGACGACCTTTGCCGATACCCTTCCTATTCCGCCTGCACCCGAGGGATGTCGATGCGGAGGGGATGTCTGTCTCAGGGGTAAGAGGGGGAAGCGGGTGATTTTCGGATGCGACCCGGTATGACCGTGCAACGACTTTGAGCAGGTCACTGTCGGCGTGCGATGGTCTTCGCTTTTGTAATATTACTTTCTGAAATAACACAGTATTCTAATTAAATGCGGTGATGCGGAATTCTCCAGTATGGGTCCTGGCGGCATTAGGGCATCGGCTCTCCCACTGGCCAACACCCGCCACCAAGGCCGCGTAAAGACGGTCCCTGAGGAACGATCTTGAATAAGATCTCGGCTGACCGGCAAGACCCAGCCATCTGAAACCAGAGGCTCGCCACCGTCTGAACGCGGCCTGTGTGGCTCAGACAGGTGCCCAGCATCCGATCCGACACCCATTGACCGCCGATGTGGACCGTCTGGAGCTTTTTTGGATAACCGAGTCATTCAAAATGTAATGGTCGGGACTAATGGGAATGATAAATATTAGGTTATACCTATCATTATACTGCCAATGTATAGCGCTTGCCAACCGGATTCATGATCCTATTTTATTTTTGACTAAGAGCGAATCTGAAGACAATAACCGTAACCCAACAGAGGGGGTCAGCCATGGAAAACAGACGAGAAGACTACTGGGAATACGAAGACGACAACGGACACACAGACACCCGTGAGAGCAATTTTGAGTGTGACAACAAAGACAAGCACCTGGGATGCAACCTGGGTATCGACGTGGCAGGGTAGACAGTAAGGCAGAGCACTGGAAATAGTGGCGACACATTTTCATGGCTGATCGAATGACAGCCGACGCACGGCAGAGCCCTCCGGGGCTCTGCCTTTTTTTTATCGTCGACCGGATTTCAATCCATTCATGCCCTGAACAGGACTTCGCCCCTCCCGCCCATGGCCATCAGCAGGAGCCTTTCGGCAAGCAGAATCCCGAACTGACTAATGGATGGCGCCGGGTTCTGAGGCTCCGGTGTGTCTCCATGGGGAAAAGGGGAATTCTCTTGAGCATCGGCTACCTTCATCATATCCGCCTGGATCGCCATGAGTTGACAATGGCCCCTCAACACCCAGCATCTGTCCATCGAGTTACAGGCGATAGGCGTGGAGCGTGATTTTAATCTCTAAAGGGATGGCATGAAAAGCCATGTTCGTCAGGTCGACCACACGGATATTTCTCCTGGTGACGGCAAGCGCCCTTTTCGCCATCGGTTGTCAGACCCACAGGATCGACCGGTTCCCGGTGCCACAGGAGAGTGGGGAGCCTCGTTACAGCATCGAATCCCCGATGTCACCGGTGCCCGACAGGGTTTGGTGGGAGGCGTTCAGGGATGCCAAACTGGATATCCTCATTCGGACGGCATTGGAAAACAGTTTCGATGTGCTCCAGGCGCGGGCCAGGCTGGCGCAGGCGGCGGCATTGACCCGTCAGGCCGAAGCCGCCCGGCTTCCCCAGGTGAGCCTGGAGGCCGATATCCGAAAGGAGTGGGTCGACGGCGATGGCCTGGAACGGGTCCTTCGGGCCGGAGGGGCGCTCGACTGGGAAATCGATGCATTCAATCGCCTGGGATCTGGAGCCCTCGCCCGGCAAAGCGAGCAGACGGCTCGTCTGGAGGATGTTGAAGCGATTCGTCTCAGTTTGTCTGCCGACGTGGCCGAGGCCTATTTCGATGCGGTCGAGCAGCGTCGCCAGCTTGCTCTGCTCCAGCAACAGATCGATGTCGATCGGGACCTGCTGGAGCTCACAGAGCTTCGCTTCAACGGCGGACTGACCGCATCGGTCGATGTCCTTCAGCAAAGCAGCCAACTGGCGGAAACCGAAAGCCTTGTCCCCCCGACCGAGGCAGCCCTGCGGGTGTCGGAAAACCGCCTGGACGTGTTGACCGGCCGGGCGCCCGACGGGGTCAACCGGGTCGACGACAGCGACGGCTTCGTGGCCATAGGCGATCTGCCCTTTTTGGGCATTCCCTCTGATCTCCTGCTTAACCGACCCGATCTAAGAGCGCTCAAAAACGAGTTGATCGCCGCCGACGCGGAGATCGGCCGTGCCATTGCCGAGCGGCTGCCAAGGGTGACCCTGGACGGATCCTATCTCTACGAAGACGGCCTCGGCGTATCCGGTCCCGTCGCCTTTCTCCTGGGTTCCCTGGTCCAGCCCCTGCTGGACTGGGGGGCGCGAAAGGCGGAGGTCGAACGAAACCGGGCGCTCTACGTCGAACGCTTGGCGGCGTTTTCGCAGGCCTATCTGGTAGCGGTCGAGGACGTTGAAAATGCCCTTTACCAGGAGCTCCGGCAAAGAGATTTCCTTGATCGGCTGGATCGCCGCCGCCGTATTCTGGACCAAACGGTCGACGAAACACGGGATCGATACACGAACGGGTTGACGGATTTTCTGCCCGTTTTGAACGCCGTTCAGGAATTGCAGCGCCTCGAGCGGATCATCGTTCAGGAAAAGCGGGCGCTGGTGGGCTTCCGGCTTCGACTTCACCGGGCCCTGGGGGGCAGGGTGGACCCGCCCCGTTAGGGGCGCTCTCGACACGGTATCTCCCGACACCTACTACCACCTGTGGGGCGTCCGTCACCCGACCGGCAGGGTTGGAGGATTTAAAGATGAGGGTCAAACAGGCCATTAGAAACCTTTTTCTGCCGGCATTGGTGTGCTTCTTGTTGACGGTGAGCGCCATCCCTGCGTCCGGGCAATCCGTTCCGGTCATCGTCAAGGAAGTGGCGATCGATCGATTCGTTGACCGGGTGGAGGCCCTCGGCACCCTTCGTGCCAACGAGAGCGTGGACTTGACGGCGACCGTCTCCGAGGTGGTGACCGCTATCCATTTCAGCGACGGACAGCGGGTGGAAGCCGGCCACATCCTGGTCGAGATGACGAAAGAAGAGGAACACGCCCTGCTCGAAGAGGCCCTCTCGACCGTCTCCGAAGCCAAAATGCAGTACGAGCGCGTGCGGCCTCTGGCCAAGAGGGGGGCCGCATCCCAAACCCTTCTGGACGAGCGGCGGAGGGAATACGAGACCGCCAGGGCCCGGCTGCGTGCCGTCGAATCGAGGCTTCAGGACCGTCTGATCATCGCCCCTTTCTCCGGCGTGGTCGGCCTGCGGAACATCAGCGTGGGGGCCCTCATCGAGCCGGGAGATATCGTTTCGACCTTAGACGACGACAGCCTCATGAAGCTCGATTTCACTGTGCCGGCCATTCACCTGGCAACCCTGACCATCGGACTGCCCATCAAAGCCAAAGCGCCTGCCTTTCCCAACCGCACCTTCGAGGGAACCGTTTCGAGCATCAGCAGCCGGATCGAGGCGACCACCCGGTCCGTGACGGCCAGGGCCGTGCTTTCCAATTCCGAGGGGTTGCTGAAGCCGGGTCTGCTGATGAGTGTCGAGTTGTTCAAAAATCCCCGGGACGCCCTTGTGATACCCGAAGAAGCCCTGATTCCATCGGCCCGGGAGAATCACGTCTTGGTCCTGGACCAATCCGCCGATCCACCCGTTGTCGAACGCCGCAAGGTGGCGACGGGCGGCCGCCGGCCGGGTGAGGTGGAAATTCTGGAGGGCCTCGAGGCCGGGGAGTTCGTGGTGATTCACGGGACTCTCCGCGCCCGGCCGGGGCAGCCGGTAACGGTCATCGCCGTGGATACGGGAGACCAACCCCTTGATCATCTTTTAAACGAGACCTCTGGAGGGTCAACGGAATGATTCTGTCGGATGTATCCGTCAAGCGGCCGGTATTTGCCTCCGTCATCTCGCTGCTGCTGATCGTATTTGGTCTTGTGGCGTTCAGCAGGCTGCCCCTTCGCGAGTACCCGGATATCGATCCGCCCGTTGTCTCCGTCGAAACCCTCTATCCCGGCGCTTCCGCGGCGGTAGTGGAGACGCAGATCACCGAAATCATCGAGGAGCGGATTGCTGGCGTGGAGGGCATCAATTTTATCGAGTCGGCCAGTGAGGACGGCCGGTCCGCGGTGACGGTCGAATTCGATACCGGAAGGGATGTCGATGGGGCGGCAAACGACATTAGAGACCGGGTGTCGGGGATACTGGATGACCTGCCCGATGAGGCGGATCCTCCGGAGATCCAGAAAGTCGACTCAAACGACGATGTGATCATGTGGTTGAATCTGGTCAGCGACCGCATGACGGTGCCGGAGTTGACGGATTACGCCGACCGGTATCTCGTGGACTTTTTTTCCGTATTAGACGGCGTCGCCCGGGTGAGAATCGGCGGGGGGCAGAGCTATGCCATGCGCATCTGGCTGGACCGAAAAGCCATGGCGGCCCGGTTGCTTTCGGTAGCCGATGTCGAAAACGCCCTGCGGGCCGAGAACCTGGAGCTTCCGGCCGGCAGCATCGAGTCCCACGAGCGCAATTTCACCGTGCGCGTAAAACGGGCCTTTCGAACGGCGGGAGACTTCCAGAAACTGGCCCTGGCAAGGGGCCCCGACGGCTACCTGGTTCGCCTGTCCGATATCGCCAGGGTCGAGCGGGGCACCGAGGAGGACCGGACCTTTTTCAGGGGAAACGGCGTTGCCATGGTGGGACTCGGCATCATCAAGCAATCGACAGCCAACACGATCGACGTGGCCAGGGGCGCCAAGGCGGAGATGGATCGCCTCAATCCCAATCTCCCCGAGGGAATGGAACTCAAACAAAGCTACGACACGTCGGTATTTGTCGAGGGGGCCATCAACGAAGTCTACAAGACCCTTCTGATCGCCATCGGACTGGTGGTTCTGGTCATCTACCTTTTCCTGGGCAGCGTCCGGGCGACCATCGTCCCCGCCGTGACCGTGCCGGTTTCAATCATTGCCAGTTTCATCGTGTTGAACGCCCTGGGGTTTTCGGTCAACCTGCTTACGCTTCTGGCGTTAGTCCTGGCGATCGGATTGGTCGTGGACGATGCCATCGTGGTCCTGGAGAATATCTACCGGCGAATCGAGGATAAGGGCGAATCCCCTCTGGTAGCCGCTTTCAGAGGCACCCGCCAGGTCGGGTTCGCGGTGATTGCAACGACCCTGGTGCTGATCGCCGTGTTTGTGCCGATCGCTTTCCTGCAGGGGGATGTGGGTCGGCTGTTTTCCGAATTCGCCATCACCATGGCAGCGGCGGTCAGTTTTTCCAGCCTTGTGGCCCTGAGCCTTTCCCCCATGCTGGCCTCCAAGATTTTGATACGGCCCAGGGCCGGGAAGAGAAAGACCAGCACCCGAATGGACCGGGCTTTCAGGACCACCCGGAGGCACTACCGCCGGCTGCTCGGGGCCACGTTGAGGCGTCCGCTCATGGTAGTGGGCTTCTTTGCCCTGTTGATCGGCGGCAGCGTCTGGCTGTTCGGACAGGTTCCCACCGAATACGCACCGAAGGAGGATAGGGGGGCGTTTTTCGTGATCGTCAACGGGCCGGAAGGGGCGTCATACGCCTACATGGAAGAATACATGGATGAAATCGAGCGGCGCCTCATGTCCTTCGTCCGCAGCAACGAGGCCACTCGCTTGCTGGTCCGGGCGCCCCGGACCTTTTCGAATATTGAAACCTTCAACACCGGAATCGTGATTTTTGTCTTGAACGATTGGGACAAGCGGCGGTCGGCCTGGTCCATCATGGACGACGTGCGGGCCGATTTGGAGGGCCTTCCCGGCGTGCGGGCCTTTCCGGTGATGCGCCAGGGCTTCGGCGCTTCGATTCAGAAGCCGCTGCAGTTCGTCATCGGCGGCGGGACCTATGGGGAACTGGCCCAGTGGAGGGATACCCTGCTCCAGCAAATCGAATTGGACAACCCGGGTCTGGTCGGAACCGATTGGGACTACAAAGAGACCAAGCCCCAACTCCAGGTGAACATCGATTATGACCGCGCCGCCGAACTAGGGGTCACCATCGGCAACATCGGCAGGACCCTGGAATCCATGCTGGGCTCCCGGCGTGTGACGACCTATATCGATGCCGGCGAAGAATACGACGTGATCCTCGAGGGGGAGCGGGACTCCCAGCGCACGCCGACCGACCTGCAGAATATCTATGTGCGGTCTTCCCGCAGCGGCGACCTAATTCCTCTGGCCAACCTCGTTTCCCTGGAAGAGTTCGCCGATTCGAACACCCTCAACCGATATAACCGCGTCAGGGCGATAACGATAGAGGCCAATCTCGCCGAGGGATTGGCGTTGGGCGATGCCCTCTCTTTCATGGAGGGCCTCGTCGACGCCCATCTGCCGGACAACGTGATCGTCGATTACAAGGGAGAATCCCAGGACTACAAAACCTCGGCCCAGTCCATCGGGTTTGTTTTCCTTTTGGGCATTCTTGTGGTGTTTCTGGTGCTGGCCGCCCAGTTTGAAAGCTATGTCAATCCCTTTGTGATCATGCTGACGGTTCCGCTGGCGATGGCAGGCGGGTTGCTGGGTCTCTACGCCACCGGCAGCACCTTGAATCTCTACAGCCAGATTGGGCTGATCATGCTGGTTGGCCTGGCCGCGAAAAACGGCATCCTGATGGTCGAATTCGCCAACCAGCTCAGGGAGCAGGGCGTGCCGTTTTATCGCGCCATTCTCAAATCGGCCGAAATCAGGCTGCGGCCCATCGTCATGACCGGCATTACCACTGCCGCCGGGACCATCCCCCTGATCCTGTCCTCAGGGGCCGGAGCGGAAACCCGCTTGGTGATCGGCGTCGTGGTCCTATCCGGTGTGTTGTCTGCAACCCTTTTTACGTTGTTTGTGGTGCCGGTCGCCTATAGCTTGCTCTCCCGGGGAAGCCATATGCCCGGCGAGGTGGGGCGGCGCCTGGAGCGGGAATCAGCCATGGGTGAAAAGGAACTGGCCAATTAGGCCGACCCGGAAGCCCGCGTCAACCCGTTCATCGTCTCCGCGACACCATCCACATGGCGGTGGGAGAAGTACAGGGCGCTTGTGAGGCAGCCATACCGCACCGTACGCTGCCGTTTCCGCTTCAACTGTGCCCCATTTCCTTTTGCGGACGGTCCAGTGACACCACTGGGGAATCCTATCGCCAGGTGAACGCCGGATATCCGATACCGAATCCGTCGTGGCAACGAGTCGGGCACCGGAAATCGAATGACCCCGTTCGGTCACACGCCGGTTCCCATTTAGGGGATAGTGTTCCTTGACGCCCAACGGCCGGATCATTTGGGGTGAACAGGGAAAGCTTGGAAGCTGGCTGCAAGAAACGGTTTTTCCCACCATGGCTGACCGGCGGTGAGGAACCGTGCCTGAGAATGCGTCTGGCCGAACATTATAGAGGGTTCCCCACCGATTTTTTGACTCCATATACCTGATATTGCTATAAATTTAAACCCAATTCTTTCCCTTTTCGGTCGT
Source organism: uncultured Desulfobacteraceae bacterium (assembly GCA_942491115.1). GTDB lineage: Bacteria > Desulfobacterota > Desulfobacteria > Desulfobacterales > UBA5852 > CALNZV01. Next base: position 137,624 of record CALNZV010000007.1, on the reverse strand, counting down.
CGTCATCCTTATTCGGGGCCGGTGGGAAATAAAAATAGGTTTAACTTCTTAAATAACCATCCATCCCATGCCGTCACTGTCTCCCCTGTCTGCCAACGGTAAGGAAATGTCGCGTCCTGACATCCTGTTTTCCCTAAACATCGTCGACGTCGTCCCTGGTATTGGACCGCCCCAGCGATTCTTCCAAAGGAGCCCGTTCCGGAAAAGTGGGAAATGAATTTCATAGTCAGTGGTACCGGTTTGTCACCGACATTGTTAAACCAATGGTGTCTTGCCAATCGGATCAGTTGAATGCCTATAGATATCATATGGTTAACAAAATTCTTAGATGGAGCACGGAATTTGCAAGTAAAATCGACTTGTTCCCCGCGAGAGCGATGAGTGGGAACCACTCGATCGTTCGTTTCAACGTCTGAGTTGTGAATGCCTTTCAACCCTATGATTGCTTTAAAAGAGCACCACAGGAAGGAGAACCGATAGCAAAATGAAAACAGATCACGATGCGACGAGTCGGCTCGATGTGAAAACCGCGGTCATTTTCCTCTTGGCGGCCGGATTGGCCGTATTCTTCTTGTTTGGTTCCGCTGCGGCTGTGAGTGCGAAACCGATACAGATGGGGGTTGTCACTGGAGGACCCACGGGCACCTATTATCAATTCGGCTTGGATCTCCAGAATCTTCTCAAACCGGCCAACATCGATCTGCGTGTCGACAACACCAATGGTTCGGTTGAAAACATTTACGCGGTGTATCAGCGCCCCCAAACCCAGCTGGGTATTGTTCAGTCGGATGTTCTGGCCTTTGTTTCAAAGGTACAGACCAATCCCGTGCTGAAGGGTATCGCCAAAAAGACCAAGATGGTCTTTCCCCTGTACAATGAAGAAATTCACCTGGTCGGTAAACCCGACATTCTGGGATTTGACTATCTTACCGGTCGTCGTGTTGCCATCGGCAAAGACGGCAGCGGAACCTTCATGACAGCTGAACTCCTCTTCAAGGTGTCGGGGATCGAGCCTGCTGAAAAGCTCACTTTGGGAACCAGCGACGCTCTGTCGGAACTGAAAAAGGGAAACATCGACGCGATGTTTTATGTCGCAGGATACCCGGTCAAACTCTTCACCGACAACGTGATGGCCGAAGACGGTCTCTCGATTATTCCCATTACCAACAAGAGCATACTGGAATTTTATCCACCGTCTGAAATCCCAGCCAACGCTTACAGCTGGCAGTCGACAGCCGTCAGTACCGCGGCGGTCAAAGCCGTGCTCGTATCCTACGATTTCAAGCAGTACCACTGTAGATCGGTGGGACAGGCTGCCAAGCTGATATACGAAAAAATGGATTGGTTGAAAGAAAATGGGCATCCCAAGTGGCAGTCCGTTGATTTGAACTATCCCCTCAAGGGATGGGAACAGTATGATTGCGTCAAGAGCCAGTTGACCGGAACCAGAATGACGGCATCTTCAGAAAAGGCAAAGTACAACCCTGTCATGGATGCCATCAGGGAGATGCTGACCGAGTAGCCACGTCCCCGGCATTGGTATCTGTTATAGGGGATTTTGATGACGGCTTGGAAGAGACCCGGAGGGCGTCGTGGTGCGGGACGGGGGTGAGGAGATCGATCGACAGGCCACTGACCATGTATCTAAAGCATTTCAACCTTAAAGAGAAGCCGTTTCAACTCAATACTGATCCGCGGTTTTTCTGGACCGGAAATCAACAGAAAAAGGTGCTTTCTACCCTGGCGGCGGCCTTGCTGGACGCCGAGGACGTGCTGTTGCTCAGCACTGACTTCGGCATCGGCAAGACCACCCTATTGAACGCCGTCATCCCTGCCGTCCAGAAGAATAGGGTGGTTGTTCGGCTACCCTACGCCGATATCGGCATTCAAGCCTTTTTCCGTTCCCTTGCCGCTGGTTTCCAATGGGACGATTCGGTTGACAACGTGAATGCTTTCGTGGAAGCCGTCGATCGCTTCGGGGAGAAACTCCGCGAGAACAATCATCAGGCGTTGCTGGTCCTCGACGAAGCCCAATCGATGCCGTCGGAAATACTGAAGGTGATACAGCGGATTGCGGCAAGAAAACGGCAGAGAGCCATCCCGCTCAACATACTTCTGGCTGGGCAATGCGATGTGGAATTGCTCCAGACGCCTTTTAATCGAGGTCTGCTTCGTCGAAAAGCCTGTCGAGTTATCCGGCTGGATCCGCTGACCGCCCGGGACACCGAAGCCTATATTCAGCACCGGCTCCGTATCGCCGGCGCCACTCGAAATCTGTTCACCCGTTCCGCAGTGGCTGATATCTTTTTGTACTCCAGCGGCATCCCAAGAGACATCAACACTCTCTGCGATTTCTCTCTTTTCCATGGCTATCAAAAGGGCGTGGATCTCATTGACCACCAAGTGGTTAAGAACTGTGCCGAACGCTTTCAGATTAAAAGCCTGGGGTACACCATCCCGGCGGCGGTCAAGACCCATGGTCTTCAGCCCCAGCCTCCCCGGGGGAATCGTCCTCAAAACCGCCCATTCTGGCTTCGCAGTGAATTGCCCGTCACGGCAGGCGCGTTGGTGATGGTCTGTGGCATTCTGTTTTTCATGGCAGGGGGCGACGGACGATTCTTGGATTCAGTGGTGGTCGCCAAAGATCGCTTGGGGCTGGCATGGTCCCAGTTGTTCAGAAGGGAAGCCCGTGTCTATCATCCTCCCTCGGAGGTTTCAAAGAAAAGTGCAGTGGATACGACGATCGCGTCTCCCGGCTTCCAGGGCAGGGTTAGGGAGGAGACGGAACTCGAACAGCCCATTTGGTCCGAGACCGAGCGGAGGGCCACCCCCGCTTCCGGCGGCATTGAGCCCGATGCGCCAGACAGTGGGGCTGTTTCCGTGGCTTCTCCCAATCTATCGCAGGCTGAGCCTCCTTCCGAAGGCCTGAAAAGCGACCAAATGCTCCCCCAGGAGAATGTCTCTCCGGCGCCGATGGAACCGTCCACCACCCTTGCTGTGGAGGCGACCTCGGTCTCATTGACATCGGCGATGGAGACGGAACCGGTATCGGTGTCGGAGCCGGATGCCCCGGACGGAGGCCCGATTTCCGCAGGTGACACCCATCCCCCCATAGAAGTCGCTGCTTCCCCATCGCCGATTCTGGAAATTCAATCACAGGCGCCCGGGGCGGCGCCAGAGACCCTGGATCCGATCCAGACACCCATTGAACCTGTCAGCGCAGACAGCACCCCGAATGATCCGCCGAACAATCCCGAGCCAGATCGCCTGCCATCGATCGAACCGGCAGCCATTCCCATATCCCCGAGCCTCGACGCTTCCGATCCCGGGGCCATCATTGACTGGCTGATCAAGGAAAAACAGCAATCTCCCGAATAACAGGTCTTTCCGAAACTGATAATCCGCCGGTCACCGGCAGACGTCTCTGCTCTTCCGGAGGATCGGTAGGAATGATTATCACCGGCGACGGATTGCGGTTGGTCATTTGAATCTGCCGCATTTACCCACAGGAGCGGAATCGGGACTGCACTCAAAAATCGGTTCCTGTCGACGGCGGCCGTTTGGTTTCCCGGAAGGTCTCAACGGCGCTGGCCGAGGGTTTGGTATGGCCTCCCCGGCATCAGCCAACGGAGGTGAGATCGTCTCGCCACTCCCTTTACAATGCCGCTATCGGCGCTACTCTTTTTGCAAAACCCATAACGGAGGTCCGGTCATGAAACGGCGTCCTGAACGAACGACTTTAGGGATATTCCTTTTGCTCTCCATAGCCATCGGGCTTGTGTTGCCCCGGATCTCGACGGCCCATCACGGCTGGGGCTGGGCGACCGACGAAGAGATCGAAATCACAGGCCAAATCGTCGGTGTACGGCTCGGCAATCCCCACGGCGAGGTGACGCTGAATGTAGCGGGCGAGATTTGGGTCGTCGAAGTGGGGCAGCCTTGGCGAAATGAGCGGGCGGGACTTACCGAGGCATTGCTCAGTGCCGGCCGGGTCATCACTGTCCACGGCCATCGGTCCGCCAAAGAAGGGGAACAGCTGATCAAGGCCGAACGGGTGGTGGTCGAGGGAAAAGACTACGATCTCTATCCGGATCGGAAGTCCTGACGACGTGGAGGCCGAATGATCGGAGAATGGCTTTCCGTCCTGGAGGCAAGCGAACTCTCCACGGCGCTGCGTCACTCCGTCTGGGCCTACCCCCTGGTGAATGCCGGTCACCTTCTTGGTGTGACGCTTCTGGTGGGTGGGATCCTCCCTCTGGACTTGAGGCTTATCGGCGTGTGGCGCCGGCTGCCCGTGTCCCCTCTGTGGCAAGTACTGACCCGTACCGCCAGCCTCGGGCTGATACTGGCGGTTGGTTTCGGAGCCCTGTTGTTTATCACACGGGCCACGGCGTACGTTCAGTCACCCCTTTTCATTATCAAGATGGTGGCAGTGGCCGCAGGGGTTGCTAACGCGCTTGCCCTCCACTGGATGGTGTCCGCCGGCCCATGGCGGGTATCAGAGGAATCCGATTGGCTGCCTCCTGGGATCCGGATCATGGGCGGTCTGTCCCTGGCGGTCTGGCTGACAGCTCTGATTCTGGGGCGGTTGGTGGGTTACTTCGGAGGCTGAAAGAAGGGCTCAGCCTTCCTGGCAGGCAGTCATTTCCGTGCCGCCTTTTCCCGCTCCTTTCTCTCCACCACACAGGCGATGCCGCCCTCTTCCAATGCCGGTTTGAAGCAGCCGTTACAAGAGATGCATCGGGCCGGAGTCCGGTCCCCCCGCCGCCAACGGTTGGGCAGATCAGGCTCACGGATCAACGGCCTGGACAGGGCGATGTAATCCATCCCATCCACCGCGACGGCCTGTTCGGCGATGTCATAGGAACGGAACCCCCCCACCACCATGACGGGGCAAGTGACTGTCGCTTTGATCCGCCGGGCCAGTTCCAGATGATACCCTTCTTTTTCGGGTGTGTTGATCTTCTGGCGCGCCGGACTCCTGGCGCCGGAAGCCGGTGTTCCGGCTGAGACTTCGATGGCGTCGATGCCGGCTTCGGACAGTTTTCGGGCTGCCACGAGCGCATCTTCGGGACTCAATCCCCCCTCGAGGTTGTCCGAGGCATTGAGTTTGATCATCACCGGATAGCCGCCCCCCACTTCGGCCCTGACGGCCCGATAGACCTCCATCAGAAACCGGCAGCGGTTGTCGATACTCCCGCCGTAAGTGTCCGTTCGTCGGTTGGTGAGGGGGGAGAGAAACTGGTTGATCAGGTACCCGTGGGCACCGTGAAGTTGAATACCATCCGCACCCCAGGCTTTCCCCCGTCGGGCGCCGTCGGCGAAAGCGGCGACAATGGCCTCGATGTCGTCCCCGGTAAGTTCGGTCGGCATCTCCGGAAACTGATCGGTCTTCGTTGCCGACGGCGCCAGGGGCTGCCGACCGGCCATGGCGGCGGTGGTTTGCCCCCCGGCGTGGACCAGTTGTATCGCCAGACGACCGCCGGCAGAATGGACGGCATCAAGCAACCGATTGTACTCCCCTTCAAAATCATCATTGTCAATTCCCATTTTCCCCGGACTTTGCTTGCCGTCGGGCCGGACGTAGGCGTATCCGGAAATGATGAGTCCAACCCCGCCTTCGGCCAGGCGATGATAGCAGTCCATCAGACGGGTGGTGGGCCGTCCATCCGAATCACACATGCCTTCCCAGGTCGCCGAGCGCACCAATCGGTTGCCCAGGATCATGCCATTGATGGCGGTCTCTTCGAACAGGGTGGTCATGGGTCCCTCCATTGCTTGAATTTATGGGTTGACGGATTCTACTCACACCTTTGGCAGGGATTCAAGGGCAATATCGATGGGTCGCCTCCCCCCTTGCAACGGATGACGGATTGACAGTTTTGATAAAAATGATAGATATTGCCTATCATAAACCCATCTTAAATAGGCTCTTGTCAATGATGATTGCATAAGTATCTTCAGTTAATTTTAAAAATACAATAAATCGTCCGCAAGAGTTTAGTCGTAGAAATTAGAAGAGACAGCTGCTGGGAATACGACGATGACAACGGGCATGTCGATACGCGTCACCATCATTTTGAGTGCAACATCAAAGACGAGCATCTGGGATGCAATATGAATATCGATGTCCCAGGATAGCATGGTCGGCATTGAATCATTATTCTTTTTTCCACCACCCCCCTGAATTGGAATGATCTGACACCAGACATACTCATTGAGCCAGACCACAATACGGCAGAGTCTTTCGGGGCTCTGCCTTTTTTTTTCGGCGGTAACCGCCATCTCCGTTGACCCCACCACGGCTCAGCACCATCTACAAATTCCTGGATATGGTGATTCTACGGCGACGCCTGTAGGCCAACTCTCATCCCTTCCGTTTACATCCAATAATTCCGTTATCCGGTATCGGGTGCCGGCGGTTCAGCGGAGGAAACGACCGGCACGATCGAAGAAAAGGCATGAGGGGGGAAAACAGTATCCCCGGACGACGCTCAGAATAAGCCCCTGGCATTGGTTTTCGGTCCGTTAAACATCCAATCACAACCACCAACCGGGTAACTCACGATAGGGCTGCAGGCATCCGTCCGCATCTTTATCCTCCACGAACACGCCCCCGCCCGGAAATAGTTGCGGTCACCAATCGGTCAGCGCTGCTGACGAGGGTGTTTTCCTTTCCCATGGGTCTGCGGCCTTCTGCCCAACCAATTCCAACCGCTTCTAGTATCATTCCGCCTCTTCTCCTTCAGGCGCTATAATGGCAACAAATGTGACCAACCGGTGTCAACGCTTTTGGTGCCTTCTTTCCCCATCTGCCTACTTGCTGGACAGGGGAGGCGGACCATGATGGGTGGAATCGACTACGGCCTCGGGGGATCTGTCGGATTTCAGGTGATCGTCTCATAAGGCATGATATTTGCTTTTTACTTGAATTGTGTAGTGATAAACGGTAGATGCAAGATATCGAGCTTTCGGGCATCCTATGGACCCCTCCTGATGTGCTGGTTGCACTGAGCGTTACCCATCTGCCGGAACCACTGGAATATCTTCCCTTTGCGCCCGACCTCATTCATCGCACTGCGTCGGTGAGAGAGACCCGATCGCCCCCTTTCGCGACAGACCACAGTAACCCACGCTGCCCAACAAACGGAGGAATGCCATGGTTTCTATGCAAACGGGGGTAACCGGTTCCAAACCCCATTCAGCGGCGAATATCTTCCAACAGCTTCGACCGGTCATACTCGAGTATTGGATCGAATCCATCCGCGAGGTCTACGGCGAGGAGTCTTCAACAAGAGAGGTGCCTGCAGGAATCGGCGGTGGAAGTGACCTTTTAAGCATTGCGAGCGAGGCCATGACCTCAGGGAAGGAGAATCTCGACACCCAAACCCAATCCCTACTTCGCCGTATGCGAACCAGAAAGTATTCCATTTCTGATTTCTTCAAAGAATGGAACAGCCTTCACATCGCTTTGGGCAGGGCCACGGCGGACGAACGCGTTGAACAGGTTGGCGATTTCAAAGAGGCAACCCATACGCTGCGAAAATCACTGGGCGATGTTTGCCAGAGTATCATTCGGGCCACCGCTGAATTCTATGAACATGTCATCGAGCGCTGCAATACTGGATTCTGTCAAACCGATCCGATGGGAAGAATCTTATTTGCCAACGACGAATTGCAGCGAATGACGGGTCGCTCTGATTTGAATGGACAGCCATTGGTGGAGATGTTCGCTAGCCACGACCGGAAAATCATTCATTCTGCCTTCAGCGGTCAACCGGGCAGTAAACCCATATTTCAGCAGCTGCAAATCCGTCACCGTTCGGGAGATGTCGTGCCAGTGGGGGTTGAGTTGTCCACGGTTTGTATCGAGGGGGAGACCATCGGCAGCTATGCCCACATTACCGATTTGACGCGACCAATGGAACTCCAGCATGAGATATTCGATCAATTCCTGCTTGGGATCATCCAACTCGACCAAGAACAGCGGATTATCTACACGAATAAAAGCATTCGGACCATGCTGGGCATTGAAGACCCGTATTGGAAGGGGAAAAATTTCGATATTCTGGTCCACCCGGAGGACCTCGGCATCATCGAAGCACAGCTTCATAAGCGTTGGGAAGGGGAGAGCGATGACTATGAGATACGACTCCTTCGCCAGGACGACGGCCGAACCGTTCCGGTGAGAATTTCCGGTTCACCCGAAAAAGACCTGCAGGGAAACGTGATCGGCACCATGGGCATCATTCGTTCGATCGTCAGTGAACGGATGCACACGTATATCGAAAGTCTCAAAAACGGCGAGGAGCTTCTATCCGCCGTCTCCGAATTACTGCGATCGGCGGTTCCCTTCGATCGACTTTATGTGGCCGTTTTCAGCAAAGATATGCGGCATGTTCGAAATTTATTCACCTATTCGCCTGACGGTGTTCCTGTTCTGGACAAGCGCTGGTGGGAAATGACTCCGGATATGCTGTCGTGGTCGACGCAGGAAAATCCGGTTCCTGTAGAAAGTGTCGAGGAATTCTACTGCCGAGAGGAATTTAAGCACCTCAGGGAAGAACGGACCATTCAGGACATCATGGACCGGTTTAAGACGTTTATCTACTATCCGATTAAAAAAGAAAACCACCTGGCTGCCTGTATCGTTATCTACAGTGCGTCGGAGAAACCTTATACCAATGAAGACTGCCAAGAGATGGCGCGTCTGCCCCTTGAAGCCGCTGTTCTTTCTGCGCTGCACTTTGAGGAAAATGAGCATTTCATGTTTCTGTTGAATCTGCTCAAAGAGATTTCTTCAAAGGGCAATCATGTGAAAAAAACGGCGGCGATTATCGTTGGACGGATTGCTGAACATTTCAAGTGGGAAAGCGTTACCCTTCTCAGGGTCGACCGAATGAACCGACGCATCAAACTGCTCAGCCAAACCACTCTTTCCGAGGAATTCCGGATTCCAGACGATTACGAACAGCCCATCGACGAGGGCGTGTTGGGGGCGGTCTATCGGAAAAAAGAGCCGATCGTTATCGGAGACGTCACCCGGGGAGAGTATAAAAGTATCTACCGATGCACAGTGGCTAAGACCCGATCGGAGCTCTGCATGCCGATCGAATCCGGGGACTTGTTCTGGCTGCTCAATATCGAGGACTCCAGGACGAACGCCTTTTCCGAGGATGAAAAAAACGCTCTAGGGCTGATCCTTGATGAGATCAAGATATTTTTAGAGCGCACCTGGCTGAGGAGTTTTCTCGATAAATCCCTGCTGTCGACCTCCGATGCGGTACTTGTCGTTGACGAAAAGGGGTTTGTGACACTCTCCAACTCGGCGGCTCAATATATGCTCGAATACACGGAAGATGAACTCGACAGAAAACCGATCGGAAACCTTCTGGTGGACGACAAAATGGCTGACCATCTCATTCATTCGCAACGAGTCCCGAACGTGCGGGTTAAAATGAACACCAAAGCGGGCAGGGAAATCAGCCTGCTGTTGTCAAAGTTCCAGCTTCACGAGGAATTCAGCTCCAACATCATCATCGCCAAGGACCTTTCTCTCGAAGACCGGGTTCAGGAGCTCGAGTATATCGGCAAACTCTACTACGAGATCGCCATCCAGACCAAGACGCCCCTGACGCTCGCATTCAGCTGGCTCAGAAGAGCGGGGGCACAGAGCGAAGATCCCAAAATTCAGGAGATGATGGCGAAGACCCTGCAACAGCTGCGAAAAATCGAACTCACTTTCAACCGTTTGGCCATGTACGACCAGTCCAAAACAGAGGTTCCAGATGTCCCCTACAATGAAATGCTATTCGATTTTGACGAGATCAGAGATTACCTTGAGGGCGCCTTCCCAACCTCGGAAATGGAACGCATTCGCTGGTCTGTATCGGGCGACAGTCATTACCTCAGGGGCGACCCCTTTTTAATCACGTTCTGCTTTGAAACCATCCTTTCCTACCTGCTTCGTTTTTTACCCGATGAAAAGTGCGTAGAGATGGAGGCGGTATTCGGGAATGACGGTCTGCAGGTATCGATCAAAGGGTATTTCCCCGGGACGCCTGGTGAATCGGGTGATCGATCGGCATCGCTGACGATGGCGCAAACACTGATGGACATGGCACTTGGAGAAAAAATTGTTGAAAGCTTTATCCAAATGAGTGGTGGGCTCTACACGCCGCACAGGGTCCAAAATTCTCACATCAAATTTCAATTCATGCTGAAAACCCCGTCCAAATCTCCATACAGATGAGATCTCAACAGTCGAATGGAGGTGGATCAAATGAATAAAAATGTTCTTCTTGTTTTTAATCGCAACAAAGAAGCGCTTGTCCATGAAATAATGGAGATTCTTTATTCACAGGTCTTCAAAGGAGACTTGCGAGGTATCATCGATAGGGAGTACAGCGTAGCCGCGGCAGAGCGCAATATCCGATTGCGACCCTACGATATGTTGATTGTGGATAAGTATGTTCCTGCCGATGGAGCCAGCATATCGGTCGCCGACGACCAAACTGGATTCGAGTTTGTCAAGTATCTGGAGCAAAACGAATTGGGGATTCCAAGCATCATCGTCATTCCTGAACGAGACGACATGCTGGCTTATAATGTCGGTAAATTGCAGAATTGCTGGCCGCTGTCTTTGGGCCAGAGATTTTGTGACCTGCTGGTGGAAATGAGCAAAGATATTTTCAGTGGGCAAAAACCCAATGACAGTGTCTCTCTTAGCTTGGAGATTCACGTTGCGGATGGGTCCGAGCAGTCGAATACCAGCTGGATGTTTAAGATCCAAGGAACCATCGACAATGAAATCATTGATCGTGAAGGTCTGTTGCAGGTCGATGCACAGAAAATCAAGGATCTGAAGGAACGTTCGGCAGACAATCTGCCGGTTTTAAAAAAGGAAAAATGGGAGAAGGAACTCAAGCGGATCGGGCGAGATCTCTTCGCAGAGTTATTCCAAAACAATTGGATTCTTTCCAAACCGTTCCTCAAATTCATGGCGAAAATCGTACCAGAAAAGCAATTTCGATTTAAATTCAAAGTTGGAAAAACCGTTTATCCCGTCCTCCTGGAAGCCCTTTTTGAGGAAGATGAGGGTTTTTTCTGGATGCTGCGGTACCCGATCTGCCGTCAAGTTGCGGTCTCCGGGGAATATCATCAGCTGTTCATGGATCGGTCAGGCAACCCAAGGACCATCAACTGCCTCATCATCAAGTCAGATGTTCACGAATACGTGGACCGGTTCGATGCGAGATTTCAAAAATTGTATAATATCGAAAAAGAAGCCGATTTTCTCAACACATTTCTTTCCAAAAGGCAAAAAGAGCTTGGAATCGGTACGGTCACACTTCTGGAGGAACCCGATCCCGGTTCCACCTTCTCCAAGACCCTGTGCAGGGTATTGAGCGAGGAAAGCTATCATCTCGTCCACTATGCCGGTCATTCCTACTACGATGCCGATGCCAAAAAAGGATATATCATTCTTCCCGGTGAAGATTACCCGGAAGTGGTCGACATCGAGGAGCTGAGCATTTGGCTGCGAAAGGCGAAGACCCAATTCGTGTTTTTAAGCAGCTGCCACAGCTCCGAAGAGGATTTTGTCTTCGAATTGGCCAGCAAGAAAATCCCCGCCATCCTTGGATTCCGGTGGGATATCGACGATGAACGCGCTTCCGAGTACGCCGAGAGCTTCTACCGGCACCTGTTTCATAAAACAAATTCCCTTGAATACGCGCTATTGGAAGCACGAAAAGAATTTTACGATAATAATCACCTCGATCCCATCTGGGCGGCGCCGATGCTTGTCCTGCAAACCAGCAGCTAATCCGACAGTTGCCCTGGGACCAGGGCGGAGGAGGAGAAACCCATGGGCCTTTCGGATTTTCTCGATCAACTGACCGGCTCGACCCACGTTCGCAAGCTGTTTTATCGGCTTCCAATGGACAGGGTCATTGGTGCGGATCCCCAGTCCGGCGAATTCGAGCCGGAAGAGTGCTACTTTCAGATCCGCTTGTCCGAGATGTTTCTTAAAAACCAGCGCCGCTACTGGCAGGGATTCCTTCCCATGACCATCGCCAGCGTCGACTTTCTTCACGATGACGGGGTGAGGTCCGTGCCCGTCTACATCGGCAACAATCAGTTGAAAGCCATAGAGGCGCCGGTGTCTAATGAATACGTGGAATATATCAACACGAACATTCTGGGCCCCCATCCTTATCTTGGCGGTGAGCTGGCGCTTTTCATCGGATTGTTCCGGACCCAGGTCGTCGATTTGTCCCAACAGTTGTTCGATTTCCTGGAAAAAATTATCAAGGTTTTCGATGTTACTCAGTTGTCTTCATACCTGCCAATTGCCGAAGCGGTAGGCTCTGGACTCTCGGGCCTGCTTGGAATGAACGAGAAGGTCCGGCTTCAGATGGGACGCCGCCACGTCTTCAGCGACCGGAAAGAGGATCCCGGCCGGCTGCGGTCCGGTTATCTCGTCTACATGAATGGTCCCGAAGACGGGGTCAACCCCGAGCATCTCTGGGTCAGGGACGGGCGGTTGGCTCTTGGGGAGTCCGCTTCCGGGTTGACGCCCTTCCAGTCCCACGACTTCTGTCTCATCGAGGTGATTCGTCGGGATCGGCGAAACGACTACACCGCCATGCCGTTTCATGGAACCTACAAGCGGGCTCAACAGGAGGTCTTCAAAGGAAACGCCGTCGAAGCGGATCGCCTGTTTCTCTCCTTGATTCAGCAGATCGCCGTATCGCCGGATCTGACGCGGCCCCACCGTTTTCATCTGATCCAGGCCTACAAAGGTAATTTTGAAACGCAGGTGGAGCTCTACCGGTTGACCAACGGAATCATGTCTGCACCGGGATCGACCACCCGTGGTCCCCGGAATGGCATGGATGCCAGGAGCGTTCTGAAAAAGGCGGCCCGATCGGCTGCAACGCGAGGGGGGTCTCCCCATGCCGAAAGAGCGCTATTGGATGTCAGCAACCATTTGGATGTCTTTGAGGGGATCGAGACGCCGATGGCCGATCTGTCCGATGAGGCGCTGAACGATCAACTAGGCGCACTGATACAAATCAACCGGATCGAAGAAAAAGACCCGGAAGCCCTTCTTGCGGCGCTGTCTCTTGATATGCTCAATCCGAATTGATTCCCTGACGACGTGGCCTCGACGGAGGCCCCCATGCCTGAAGTCGACAATGCTTTCCCTGAATCACAGAGGATCCGGACCCCATGAGCCTTTCCCATGTGACCATGAGGTCGACGCCTTGGGGATCAAAAACGGCCATGAGCTATTCTGTTTACGGTCGCTTTTTTCGTTGTTTACTGACAACATAGGGGTGGGGATACCAGGGAATGGAAAGCGGCCAGTCATCTCGAGGGTCCCGGGATCCCGGAGACACCGCACTGGGAGTTCGACGGAGAACAAAGACCCACGCGATCAGACACCAGGGAGGGATGTCATGACCGATGCGAAACACTTTCAGGTAGTGGAGACCCTTAAAGACGGCACCGAGGTGGTCCTCCGTTCGGTCCGGGCCGATGAACGATAGCCGTTTAACGACGCTACTCAACGGTCGGGATTGAGAAAGTGACTTGAAAAATGGAATGAAAATCAGCATTTTATGGGGTAAATTTAACGTCAACGTTTACCACTTGAATTAAAGGGTAGGACTCGATGGGTAACCTGCAGCTGTGGGGAAGTGCGACCACCCCACAAACCAGAAGGAGCCCGCCAGACACTATTGTCATTTAGCTCTTAAAAAACGTTGTGTCGTCTTCCATTTGGTCCATAATGGTCTATGCTATCGTGACATCGATCGTAGACTAGACCGTCTTATTTCTTCACCCTCCAAAAGTATTTTTCCGCTATTGCGGTTAAGACAACGATCTTTCATTTTGGGTCATCTCCAAATCAGTTGGCGTGAATCTGAGGGTTCAAGGGGCCACGCACCTAAATAATTACTATTATTTAGGTGCGTGGCCTAAGTCGTATCAACGCTGTATAGAGTTCTATGACCTAACCGCAAAATGCCAACCTGAAGAAAGATAACGGTCGCTGATATGAGCATGCGTAACATTTCATATCATTCGCTTTGTGAACCGGAGACCCCGGTTGCATTGATCGGGATCAATAGGGAACAGTCAATATGGATGCGGCCAGAACCGATAGACCATTAAAAGAGCTGATAAACCCTTTTTAAGTTATTTTAGCCATGACCGATAATCAGTTCACATCCGTTTAGCGGAGATGAAAAACGATTACGCATGGGCTGAAATAGATCTCTATAAAACTGTATTTCCCATGGGTGATCACTTTGGCAGAATGCCATTGAAATCCAAGAAAAGGAAATGACCAATGTTAGCCGACAAGATATCTTTATCGGCAGGGATCCGCCACAATCTCTTTCATTTGCAGGCTTCCGCCAAACTTTCAGATGTGAGTCGACAGCGTCTTGCCACAGGCAAACGCATCAATTCTGCACTCGATGATCCCGTGAATTTTTTTGCTGCCTTAGGGCATGTCCAGCGTGCCCTTGACCTCACTTTCCGCAAAGATCATATGCGGGAATCCATTAAAATTATTGAAACGGCTACCAACGGTATCGAAGCCATATACACTCTGGTTGACCAGGCCAAATCGTTAACCCATTCTGCACTTTCAACGAATTCCGGTGAAGAAAGAGATCATTTGGCCGCTCAGTTTGATGAAACCCTCGCACAAATAGATATGATTGTTGACGACTCCAATTACTTGGGAATCAATCTCCTAAGGGGAAGTGATGAAAACATAGAAGTTAATTTCGATCGAAAATCCGACTCTAAACTGACACTGACCGGATTTGACGCCACGTATACTGGACTGGGAATCAAGACCATCGATGAAAATCTCGACACAGGAGACACTGGCCACAGTGAATCCATCATTATGCAGGGCAGTTATATCAGGACAGCAGTCAGCAACGATGGAAGCTTGGGCTTTGGAAATACAACGGCCCCTGGCATTAAACACGATCCCACTGGAACGGGAACTTTTGGGGTCGCTGATTATCTGACCCCCGGAACCGCCTGGGAAGTATTTGCTGTAGAGTCCGGCGAAACCGGTTTAAAGGTTAACAATAACACGGGTGGCGGTGGCGGTATATCATCCTCTGGAGTGACGGACTTAAGATCTACCTCGGTGTATGACAACCATCTTCGATGGGAAGGATATGTCGCGGGTGCATACCGGATTTCAACCGATTATTTTTTTAATGATGGTGACGAATACATCGGCATGCGAACGACGATCATGGCCACGAGTGATTTAACCGAGCTTACTTTTTTAAGAGCCATTGATCCTGATCCGGATTCCTATGCACCCCATAATAGTCATAACACTCTCAATTCACGTGGGTTGGATGTCAATATGAACGGTGATTTTACGGACCCTGGTGATATTGCATCTGAAAACTGGGTTCTCTCACAAGGTGCGGTCACGGGTGTGTCCTTAGGACTGTACTCCGATTCCCCCCATGTCCATAACACCGGTATCACTGGACCTTGGTCAAATCAGCCGTCTGACTATCTTGCCGGCACAGACGTTGGGGATGGCGATAATGCCATTGGAATTGCTTTCGACCTCGGTGATCTTAATGCGGGGGAATCCATCTCAATGACCTATAGTTATGTCGTGTCTGATTCAATAAACAAAGCCAATCCGGCAGTCGCCCCGGGCAGATGGTCCAGCAACCTTGATGTTCAAAAAGCGGTAGATCAACTGGAAACCGCTTTGTCCACCCTTAGATCCCAATCGGAAATATTGACCGCCAGTCTCAATATCATCACTTTCCGGATAAATTTTACTCAAGACATGGTGGACACCCTGAGTGAAGGAGCGGCCAGCCTGACCAATGCCGATCTGAACGAAGAGGGAGCCAATATGCTGATGCTCCAGATTCGTCAGGAATTGGGGAATACTAGCTTGAGCCTGGCGTCACAAGCCGTTCAATCCGTTTTGACATTGTTTTAACGGATTCTGAAATAAGTCATTCCAAGATCACGGTATTCGGTGTCACAAAGCCTTAAACCAGTGGAAGAAATAGCGTTAAAAGCCCAATTTGAGCCGCAGCATCTCCCAGGAGTTCATCCCCGCCGCGCTGGGGATTTTATTGATTGAGTCTCCATGGGTTTCTTTTCGTCGGTTACAAACCATCCGGTGTCCTCGTTTCAAGTGTCCCATACCCGTTTCGATGACGGTGCATCGCTTTTTCCAGGGTCACAGGCCTATGATTGACCTTCCACTATGGTGTTTATCCAAATGAATCGGGGCGACACCGGAGTAATGATGCCCTCGGATGCCAAGTCGACGAATCGGTGCCCTGGAATTCCCTCGCAACCGATGCGGCATGAAGATGTCGTTTGCATCGAAACCTTGAGCCGTTCCTAATGGAGTCCCCAATGGCGATCACTGCGCATTGAAAAGAAACCCACATCGAATTAAACACGGGGGAGAAAAAAGGAGTTGAGGACATCTTCCAGTCCCACGACTTCTGTCTCATCGAGGTGATTCGTCGGGATCGGCGAAACGACTACACCGCCATGCCGTTTCATGGAACCTACAAGCGGGCTCAACAGGAGGTCTTCAAAGGAAACGCCGTCGAAGCGGATCGCCTGTTTCTCTCCTTGATTCAGCAGATCGCCGTATCGCCGGATCTGACGCGGCCCCATCGTTTTCATCTGATCCAGGCCTATAAAGGTAATTTTGAAACGCAGGTGGAGCTCTACCGGTTGACCAACGGAATCATGTCTGCACCGGGATCGACCACCCGTGGTCCCCGGAATGGCATGGATGCCAGGAGCGTTCTGAAAAAGGCGGCCCGATCGGCTGCAACGCGAGGGGGATCTCCCCATGCCGAAAGAGCGCTATTGGATGTCAGCAACCATTTGGATGTCTTTGAGGGGATCGAGACGCCGATGGCCGATCTGTCCGATGAGGCGCTGAACGATCAGCTAGGCGCACTGATACAAATCAACCGGGTCGAAGAAAAAGACCCGGAAGCCCTTCTTGCGGCGCTGTCTCTTGATATGCTCAATCCGAATTGATTCCCTGACGACGTGGCCTCGACGGAGGCCCCCATGCCTGAAGTCGGCAATGCTTTCCCTGAATCACAGAGGATCCGGACCCCATGACCCTTTCCCATGTGACCATGAGGTCGACGCCTTGGGGATCAAAACCGGCCATGAGCTATTCTGTTTACGGTCGCTTTTTTCGTTGTTTACTGACAACATAGGGATGGGGATACCAGGGAATGGAAAGCGGCCAGTCATCTCGAGGGTCCCGGGATCCCGGAGACACCGCACTGGGAGTTCGAGGGAGAACAAAGACCCACGCGATCAGACACCAGGGAGGGATGTCATGACCGATGCGAAACACTTTCAGGTAGTGGAGACCCTTAAAGACGGCACCGAGGTGGTCGTCCGTTCGGTCCGGGCCGATGACAAGAGCCGTTTGGTAGACGCATTCCGGGAACTCGATCCCGAAACGATTTACAAGCGCTTCTTCTACCGGAAGGAGCAATTGACCGACCAGGAGTTGAAGGCCGCCACCGAGGTGGACTTTGAGAGCGTCGTGGCCCTGATGGTGACCGTGAAAAAAGGGGATAAAGAGATCATCATCGGTGGCGGACGCTATCTCCGTCTTCATGAGTCGCCGGGGTCTCCGCCCATGGCGGAAGTGGCTTTCACCGTAGAGGAGGACTATCACGGCCAGGGCATCGCCACCCGCCTGCTGCGCCACCTGGCAGCCCTCGCCCGGGAAAAGGGCATTGCCGCCTTCGTGGCCGAGGTGCTTCCCGGCAACCAAGCCATGATCAAGGTCTTCGAGCACAGCGGGTTGCCCATGGAAAAGACCGCCGATGCGAATGCGATTCATGTCAGCCTATCTCTGGAATAAACCGTTACCAGAAACGGTTGCTTTCTTTTTCCCACTCGCCGGCACCCTGCCGGCGGTTGGGGGTGAAACCCCATCGGTTCAGCGATCACCCCCGGCGGACGGACAGGCGCAATACGGAGCGGATTATTGGCGCCGACCCTCTGCCGTCGTCGGGGTCCCCAATGGATTTACTTTGACATATCTCCTGCCATCACATAGGTTTTATATCAGCGCTTATTCATCCATCCACTGTGCACGTTTTTAGGATTTGTTTTGGAAACCGCTCGATGCCGTCCGCTTTTCCCCAAAATAATCTCCTAAGCTATTGTACATGGCACAAAGAAGGGAGAGTCCCATGGCCGACGGCCGAATCAAATGGTACAACGACAAAAAGGGGTACGGCTTCATCACGACCGCCCAGGAAGAGGATATCTTCCTCCACCGTTCGGGAATCAAGGAGTTCGGGCATTTCGGTTTCCAGGAGAACGACGCGGTAACCTTTGAAATCAAGGAAACCCAACAAGGGAAGCAAGCCTACAATGTGAAGCCGGTCAAAGCCTATTGATCCGGAGGTTGTCGCCCGGATCCGGAGGTAATCGAAGAAATCGACCTTTTCGTCGATGAATATCAACTCCTGCTTTACAGTCAGCCTCAAAGCTGATAGAGATACTCAGATTTAGTGTTCCTGGATGAAATCGAAACGATTGTGAGCCCCGGAATGGATCCGGGGCTTTTTTTATGGAACGCAGAAAGAAGGACTGAATGAATTTCGACGCATTTCATTTCAACCCCGCCGTTGCGGCGGGCATTAAAGGGGCAGGATTTACCGTGCCGACCCCGATCCAGACCCAGGCCATTCCACCGGTGATGGACGGCCGCGATGTCATGGGACTGGCCCAGACCGGCACGGGTAAAACGGCCGTCTTCGCCCTGCCCATCCTCCATCGGCTGGCCGAAGAGCGGCGTGTCAGAATCAGCGCATTGATCGTCGCCCCTACCCGTGAGCTCGCAGAGCAGATCGACGAGGCCATCAGAACGTTGGGGCGACGGTCCGGCGTCAGGACCGTCACGATTTACGGCGGCGTGGGCTTCAATCCCCAGGCCCAGACCCTGAGACGCGGCGTGGACATCGTCGTTGCCTGTCCCGGCAGGCTCCTCGATCATGTCGGCCGGGGCACCATCGATCTCTCCGGTATCGAGACCTTGGTGCTGGACGAGGCGGACCAGATGTTCGACATGGGCTTTTTGCCCGACATCCGCCGGATATTGACGCATCTGCCGAAGAACCGGCAAACCCTGCTCTTTTCGGCCACCATGCCGGCTCAGATCAGGGGGCTGGCCAGGGACATTCTGCGGCATCCGGTGACGGTTCAGGCCGGGAAGTCGGCACCGGCGGAAACGGTGAGCCACGCCCTGTATCCGGTTGCCGCCCACCTAAAGACCCCCCTGCTCCTGAATCTCCTGAACCGGACGAAAACGGGCTCTGTTCTGGTCTTTACCCGTACCAAGCACCGGGCCAAACGGCTGGGTGAGCGGCTGGCCAAGGAGGGCTTTCGGTCGGCGTCCCTTCAGGGGAATCTGTCCCAGGGACGGCGCCAGGCTGCACTGGACGGGTTTCGAAAAGGCACCTTCCAGATTCTGGTGGCTACCGACATCGCCGCCCGGGGTATCGATGTCCGCCAGGTGTCCCACGTCATCAACTACGACATACCATCCACCCCCGAGGCTTACATTCATCGCATCGGCAGAACGGGGAGGGCGGCCAATACCGGTGAGGCCTTCACCCTGGTAACGGGAGAGGATGCGAGACAGGCCCACGCCATCGACCGGGTTCTCGGAACCCCGATCGAGCGGCGAACCGTCGAAGGATTCGACTATGGTGTCCCGTCGCCCCCGGTGGCGCCCCAAACGGTTCGTCATGCCCGGCGACCCGCAGCGAATCATCCCTCCAACCGGTCTCCCAGAGCCAAGTCGGGAAAACGAGTATTCTCCCGCAGGAAGGGGGGAGGGTCAACCATGGCCCCGTTTCGGGGTACTGCCGGTGCACCGGCATAATTGGTCGTCAAGGAGCTCCTGACGTTTCCCTCATCTCCCGCTGCCGCATCGGCATGGTGTCGATCCGATCGAAGATCTTTTGAAGGTCCCCCCGGTCCAATTGAATCATTTTGACGCCGCCGTCTTTACCGACCAAGGTCACGGAGAATCGGCCGGGCTCGGCACCGAAACGGTGCCGGAGCCCCTCTGCGTTTTCCGGCGGCAGGGGACGCTCCTCGACCGATGAGGGGCCGTTTTCGAACACCCGAAAGACGATCAGATCCCGATCCCTTGCTTCCGCTCTACGCATTGACAGGCTGCGGTCGAACGCCCTGTAAGCTGAATTGGATGGGGCAGGGGAGAAGAGTATCAGAAGCCGGTTTTTCCAGAGGTAGTCGCCCGTATCGGCGCCCGCAACCGTGGACGCCGAGAGAAGGATACCTGCGGCGGTCATCATCAGTATGGTGGGAAATGGAGGCATAGACGCGTCCGTCTGTCAATTGGGTTGTTGTGGAAGCGGAGGCTAGCTTCCTGCTGAACGATAATGGCCGGTGCCAGGTGTGTAAAGAACGGCGCAACAGTCTTCGACCCTAGCCGCCTGACCCAATTCGAAACCGGAACCTGGAATGACACTTAATACGGCGGCGTTCTGAGTGAACTCGCCGGTCCATACCGTTGGTGGACTGTTCGATGCCAATTCTCTCTCAACCTAACGCGCCACCGCGGCCCCGTTATTATAGGTCGAGTCGATTGGGGCTCTCCCTCAAGGTGTCCGCCGAATGGCGGAGAGCATTGAACTCACCATCACTTAAGACTGGTAGAATGACTGCTTCCAGACCACCCATGCCGATTACCGAAGGAATGCTCAAACAGACATCCGTCAAGCCGTACTCGCCGGTCAGCATCCGGCTGACCGGCAATACGCACTTTTGATCTTCCATCACCGCCTCGACCAGACGGACGATGGCCATAGCGATGGCGGTGTTCGTTTACCCTTTACGGTTGATAATCTCGTGTGCCGCATCGCGCACCTGACAGAAAAGCCGGTAATTCTCCTCGGACTGGAAAGCGGTCCCCAAAACGGCGGTGTCGATTAGGGATAGGCCCCCGATACTGGCAGAACTCCATACGGGGACTTCGGTATCACCATGCTCCCCGATGATGTAGGCATGCACCGATCGGGGATCAATCTGGTAGCGGCGTCCGAGTAAGGCACGAAACCGGCCGGTATCGATGAGGGTGCCGGTGCCAATGACCCGTGCGGGGTCCCTGCGACTGACGCTCTGGGTTACATAGGTGAGAATGTCTACTGGATTGGTGGCAATGATCAGCACAGCTTGGGGAGCGTGGATATCTAGTTCTTTTACGATCTCCTTGAAAACCGGGACGTTTCGGCTCAAAAGGTCGAATCGGGTCTCATCGGGTTTTTGGGCGACACCCGCTGTAATGACGACCAACTGAGCCGACGACAGATCCTCATAATCCCCCGATTGGACGGTGATACTGTCCATGAACGCCTGGCCGTGCATCAAATCCATAGCCTCGCCTTCAGCCCGGGCCTTGTCGATAAGAATGACTTCGCTGGCAAGGCCTTTCAGGAAAATGGCAAAGGCAGCAGCAACGCCGACTTGGCCGGTTCCAACGATACCGATCGTTCGCTATTGTATCACCGTGACACCGTCAAAGCCGAACGTCGATTCCGTCGCCCGCTCACTGGTCTATTCAAGAATGAATAGGGAGAATCAACGGTCGGCTATTCGATAGAAAGGACCCGATAGAATATTCTAACGCGGTTATGTAGAATCCACCAGTTGGGGTTCTATGCGTCCCATGGGTATCGGTTCTGCTGCCAACCAAAACTCGCCACAAAGGCCGTGTAAAGACGGTCGCTGACGGACTTTCTTGCAGAACATATTGGCTGACAGGCAAAATCGAGGAATCTGAAACCCTCGGGTGGCAACCGTCTCAACGCGGCCTAAATGGCTCAGACAGCTGCCCGGCATCCGATCCGACACCCATTGGCCTTTCGATTTGGGCCATCTGGAGCGTTATAGATAACCGCATATTCTAATCGGAAGCCGCTTTCTTCTGTTGCAAGTCTATGACCAATGGGTGATGCCGCAGCCGCTCCCATTCCATCTTAAACCATGGCGTGAATCGATCGGGAGATGCGGCCAACTCCTTTTCCAATGCCGTCACCGACACGTAGCGCCACAGTTCTATTTCATGTGGATTCGACTGTATTTGCTGATCGGTCTGGCCAATGAATACTGAGCAAAGTTCGTTTTCCGAACCGGCGGTTCCGAACCGGGCTTGGTAGGGAAATTTGTAGACGTATGTCAGGGGTGTCGATATATCGAGTTCCTCTTCCAATCGCCTATAGATCGCCTTCGTGAGAGATTCTCCCTCTCGGGGATGACTGCAGCAGCTGTTGGACCAATACTGTGGCCAGAGGCGTTTCTCCTTACTTCTTTTCTGTAGCAGCAATCGCCCCATTCCATCGAAAATAAATATGGAAAAGGCGCGGTGCCGAATCCCGTCACCGGCATGGCAATCCTCACGCGTACAGTAGCCGGTGATCTCGTCATCGTCGCTCACCATGATCAACCGCTCCCCAGCGACAATTGGCGCTTTGGTGCTCTGTTGAGAAGACGGCTGGTTTTGATCAGTCTTCAAGGTGGCATCGATGGTTTTCCATCCTTCTGCGTTTAGCCCCTCCGCCACCCTTGTCGTTTTATCCGGGCAAAGGGCTATGATGGCCCCGCCTCCGCCAGCGCCGGTCAATTTGGCACCGATAGCGCCATAACGGCGGGCGGTTTGGGTCATTTCATCCAATTCCGGAGTGGACACGTTGAGGGTCCGAAGTAATGCGTGATTTTCGTTCATAAGCGATCCCAACCGGTCGAGGTCTCCGCGCCTGATCGCGCTCAGGGCATCACCGGTCATGTGGTCAATCTGTTTGAACACTGCGTCGTATCGGTCTTTATCCCGTCGTCTGGCGCTTTGCACCCTGGCGACCATCGGTGCAGTGAGACTTTCCGTTCCACTCAATCCCACAATCAAGTAAAGAGGCGACGGCGCCTCAATGGGGGTTGCAGTATGTGTGTCGCCCCCACGATACAATAGCGGTTTTCCAAGGCAGGCTATCGTATTGTCGAGGCCAGAGCTTCGTCCGTGAACGATCCGCTCCGATTCAAAGGCGATGCGGTTGATGTCGGCATCGCTCAGAACCAATTGGTAGAAGTCAGCGAGGGCGCGAATCACGGCAACTGCTGCCGCCGCTGACGATCCAAGCCCCATGGCACGGGGTACTTGGGGAAAGAGATCTATTCGTATTGCCGGGCGTGATATGCCGAGGCGAAGTAGAATGGTGTCAACGGCTTTCAGGATGGAATAGCGGTGTAGGGAGTTCGGCTCCCAGGCAGTGTCGATTTTCCATTGGGGAGCGACCAAGCGAATACCAGGCTGGTGCTTGGAGATCCGAGCGTGAACGGCCAGCGGTATGGGTGCCGCCAATGCTCGACTGCCATAGAGGACCGCGTGCTCTCCAAAGAGAATTATTTTGCCGGCTGCCGAGGCTGTTTTCCTTTCGGTGCTGGGCGAGGATGCCTTCAACAGCGTTGCCGAGCCATTCTGCTTATTTTGATTCAGCGATTCAATAATTTCTCTTGCCTTCCAAACCTTGATATCCCCGCTCTCGATGAGGTGGTCGACGACCGCATCCGCTATTTCGTGGGTTGCGCCCGCCGCTTGGGCCACGCTTCGAGCGTGCAGTTTCATATGTCCCTTTTGGATGCCGTCGGTGACGAGTGCGCGGAGGGCTGCGAAATTCTGGGCCAAACCGACGGCCGCCATGATCTCGGCCAACTCGCGGGAGGATTTCACGTCGAGCACCCTGAGGGCCAGTTTAACTGCCGAATTGGATTCAAGACTTCCGCCGACGATTCCGACATTTAGGGGTAGTTCGATGTGACCCACCAAATGGCCGGTGTCATTCGCTTCCCAGCGGGTTAGAGACCTGTAGCGCCCGCTTCTGGCGGCATAGGCGTGGGCGGCAGCCTCGATGGCACGCCAATCATTGCCCGTGGCGATAGCGACGGCATCGATTCCATTCATTATTCCTTTGTTGTGGGTGGTTGCTCGGTGTGGGTTGTGATGGGCAAACCGGGCAGCCGATGCGATTCGATCTCTTACCTCCTCCCCGGAGAAGCCGTTTCTTCCCAAATGGCTGGCAGGAATGATGACGTTCACCTGGACGATGGAACGATCGCACAGATTTGAAACGATTCTTAGGAGCACCTGACCGCCTGATATATCTTCGACCAACTCAGAAACACCTTCACACATGCTGTTGACCAGGTTAGCCCCCATGGCATCGCGGGTGTCCACCATCAAGTGGAGAAAAAAGGTGTCTGACCGGTCGCCTGGATCGTCAGAGATACCGACTTCGATATCGCGGAGGCCCCCGCCTCTGGCGACCAGTTTTGAGTGAAGGCTGTTGGCGAGGTTGATGATTTCATCTTTTCGCACCATCACTTGCTCCATCGCAGCTGGCCGATCGGAGACCGCTTCGACGACGATCTGACCGATAGCAATTGGATCGCCGCTTTCCGCCGCAAATCCACCAGAGGCGCCGGCAAGTTTGGCAGCCGAGCTGACGGCAGCCAAAATGGAAGGTTCTTCGACAGCCATCGGAATGGCGTATCGCCTGCCATTGACAAGAAAGTGGAGACCAAGACCGAGGGGTAAACCGAAAACGCCGATGGCATTCTCGATCATTCGATCGGCTTCTCTTGTTTGCAACACCTGCTTTCCCTCGCGCAGCATATCGGCATCAAACCGGTCAATGATCTTTTCTCGTTCGAGCACCGACAGCCGTTCCGCCAGTGGTTTGTGGTAAAATTTTGAAAAGTTTCCCGTATCCATTTGAATCTCCTGTATTTATAGCTCAACGCCCTTGGCAGTCGTCTTGAGGTCGAGGACATGGTAGCCGGCATCCGTGAACGCTTGGTTCAGACGACCCACTGTCGATGGGTCGTTGGTGAAAGCCAATCCGACGTCTCCACCCCCAGCTCCGGAGGGTTTGTAGACACCCCCGCAGCGTTTGGTGACATTGGCCAGGGACATGTCGTCCCCGGTGACAATGGGCAGGCCGCTCATATCGGCAAATTGAATCAACCGACTGAAGAAACGATCGATGGACTCCATAAAAGCCACGTGGTTCATGCTCCTGTAGGCATCCACCCCCAACTGGGACGCTGCAGACAGTCTGTCCATCTGTTTACGGAAAATAGATGGATGACTTTGGTTGAAATCATCTAGCCCTGACAGCAATCGGGGGGTGGAGGCGGAGTGTCCTTTCCAGACGGCGACAACACTCAGCGCCGGGAGCGGATCTAAACTATTTACCCTGGGTTTTTCCGCATTGGAACCAGGGTCTATCCGGTATGCGACGATGCCACCGAAGATACTGGCGGCCACATCAATTCCGCTCCCCATCCCCCCTTGCAGGTACCGATGGCACTCCTGACCGCACTCGAGCAGCAACTCTTTTCCGATCAACTTGCCAAACGTATGGTAAAAAAGGCCTGCTAGCAGCGCCACAGTCAGAGCAGCGCTTGATCCCAGGCCCAACTTCAATCCATCGTGGGCAAATAATGGCCGGGCGTCGATGGTCAAGGCCATGGACGGTAGCACGACGGATTGCGGTCCGATCATTCTGTGAAAACAGCTGATGATATTCCGTACCGACCGAAGCTGTGGATCGGCGAAGGGCGCCGACTCTGCTGAGACGGTTGGCGACAAGTTATCGACATCGTCCATCTTTCCGGAAAACAGGCCAATGTGGGGTATCGTCAGGGTCGACGCGCCGTTTTTTGGCGAAATGTCCACCGTTACCCGGCGGTCGACGGCGGAGACCAGTGCCGGTGCTCCATGGAGAACGGCATATTCTCCTATAAGAATCAGTTTGCCCGGTGCAGTGGCCGAAAACGGCATTGTCAGTTCTCCATCAGTTTGGCCGATGGCCCGGGTCCCGCAATGATGACGTCCATTACCCCCGACAACGACTCTAGTCGGTGGGCAACAGCGTGGGCATCTCTCAATTCGCAGATGACCTTCACCTGCGGGCCCGCATCGATTGTGAAATAGGCGGCCAAGCCGTCTTCCCGCATTTGTAGAACTTCCCGGATAACCTCTACCGTCCCCGGATTCCAATACAGCACCCCCGGTCTAGCCGACATCATAAGCCCGTGAAGTTTCAGAGCACTGTGTTCGGCGACGGCTCCAACTCCATGAATATCTTTGCGGCGGATAGCCGACCGAACGTCGTCCAGGTCTTGATGTGAGGCCATGATCCACGCTTCAAAATAAGGAGCTGTTTTCTTAGTGAGGGCCATGGCTTTCCTGGAACTGATTGGTTTGGCGCTACTGGCAGTGATGGCGATGACGGTTGCCAGGGACCAGAAATGCTCGGTTTCTAGCTGAACCGCCGCCGGCGAATCGATATCGTCGAGGCCCGCCGGGAGTTCGACGAAGCCCCCGAAAATGGAACGAGCGGCGGACCCCGAGCCGACACGCGCCAATGCAGACAGCGCTGTCGGATCCATATGCAGACCTAAAGAATTTGAGGCGGCCACCGTCAACGCTGCATACCCGGAGGCGGAAGACGCCAGACCGGCAGCGGTTGGGAAGTTGTTGACGCTGTTTATTTCGCAACGTCGGTCGGTATCCGCCATTCGCCGTAATCTGTCCACAAAAGCAGACACCTGAATCATCTGATTCCCTGGGACAAGTTGCCCGTTTAGGAAGAATCGGTCGTTTTTCATGGTCTTTCGAAAAGTAACGTCGGATTTCGACCAAAGTGCATCGATAGTCATGGAGATAGAGCCAACAGCAGGCACGTTATTGTGCCCCGAGCGTTTTCCCCAGTATTTCACCAGCGCGATATTGCTATGGGCAACGGCCGTCTCTGACATTATCAATGGCTCCGAGCTCCAATTTACTGGGAGATTTTTTGAGCGACTCAGAAGGAAACTTTGTGTCCAAACATTTTTTGTCAATATTTTGTACAAAATTAATATAGACTTAAAGTTGACAAATAGTGTTTCTAATACTTAAAATGATGGCTCGATGCGGGACCAGCATAGAAATTTGGTCGGCATCATGTTCGATTCTGTCAGGCAACGGATTTTGTCATCCAAGGCATTACCCACCCACTGTTTGGAATGGAGATAAACAAACCATATGATTCGAACCCGACAATACGATACCTTCTATTATGCAGAATTGTGAATCCAACAGTCACTTTGACGGCACAACAAACCAACACCCTCCGATCTCGACGATGACTGCTACTGAAAATATCACTGGTCTCCATCCATGCGGAAAGCGGAAAAAGACAGCTAGGAGAGGGAATATGTAAGGTCCAAAATTAACCGGTACGGGAAAGCCGATTGCTCACAGCCTGCATCTACTGTTGTTGCCTTTAAACACAAAACCATCAACAACCGGCTGCATTCACTGCACCGTAGACATAACTTTGGAGGATTAAATGAACATTGAGGCCTTATCCATATCGGTAGAGGGTTATGAAATCGTCAATCATATCCTTACTCTCGGATATGCAACGATGGCAGCCGCGCTGCTATATTTTGTGCTTACCAAGAACAACAGTTTTCCTAAATACCGAATGTCTTCTGTCATTTCCGTTGTGGTAATGACATCGGCATTTTTACTTCTCTTTATACAGAAGGAAAGCTGGACATCTGCTTACGCATTTACAGGTCAAGTATACACCCTGAAGGCCGGAGAGGATCTGTTTACCAACGGATACCGTTATCTCAACTGGCTTATCGACGTACCGATGTTGCTGATACAAATTTTGTTCGTCGCCGAGATTACAGGGACTGACCGTGCCCGGTACATGACCCGATTCTCGTTGGCGGGATGTCTTATGATTATCCTTGGATATATTGGACAGTTCTACGAGCCGGGAAGACTCAACGAAAACGTATTTTTGTGGAGCTTCTGGGGTCTCGCGTCCACCGCTTTCTTCATCTACGTGCTGGTGCTGATCACCAAGGTCATCAACGATGGTAAGGCTCATATGGAGGGGACGCCCCGCCGTATTTTCGCTGCCATTCTACCCCTGTTCTACGTATCATGGTGGCTCTATCCCATCGCCTATGCCGCCCCGATCCTCATGAGTGTTGGGGTTTCCTACGAGCTGACGATTGTCAGTCAGCAGGTGATCTACACCGTTGCCGACATCGCCTCAAAGGTTATCTATGGCATCATGCTGGCGGTCACTGCAACCATGCTCAGTGAGCAAAAGGGTTTCAAATTGGCCTGACGGATCTTTGGCGTCGATGGGGAGTAACGGGATGCCGATTCCACCTCTGGCACACCTGTTGCCTCCCCATCCCTCATAGCCGCCGCACAATGGGTTAAGAGAACAACGACGCGATTACTCACTTTCATCCGAAGTCCTTAGTCAATATTCAATCGTGCGGGTGAAATCGTGGGCACTCAAATGATACACTCGGGGAATCAATGGAATCGAGAATCGATACAACAAAATACACGGTAGCTAACGGTCCTACGCTATCTGCGCTTGGAGCCACTACTCCTTTGTCCGATCGTGCGTGGAGGTGGGCGAAAGAGCAAATGGTCGAGGTTGAGGCACTATTAGCACGATATACGGCGGCACCGGGAATCATCGGTGAGGCGGCGGCCTATCACCTGTCCACCGGCGGTAAGCGGTGGCGACCGCTGTTTTCTCTGGCAGTGGGTGAGGCCTTTAAAGGCGATCATCAATCGCTCCATCGCCTGGCGGTTGCGACGGAGCTGCTCCACAATGCCTCCCTGGTCCACGATGACCTTCAAGACAGGGATGAAATTCGTCGCGGCAAGCCAACGGTCTGGCATCGATTCGGCGTCGAAACGGCGATCAATCTGGGGGATTTTTTCATCACGAGCACTTATCTGACCCTCTCCCATATCGATTCGTCTACAGCCATCGTCCCTCGGCTCGTTTCGCACTTCGCGGAGAGCACACACCGCGTGATCGTCGGACAGACTGAAGAGATGGCAATGTCTCGCCGATTCTCGATCGATCTGGACGATTACTGTCGGATCACCATGGGTAAATCCGGAGTGCTGATGGCTCTGCCTGTGGTTGGCGCTCTGATGCTGGCGGATGCCTCACCGACAATCGTCCACCGAGCGCGAAGCGCCATGGAGTGGATGGGGGTAGCTTACCAGATTCAAGACGACCTTGACGACCTGTTCGGAAGAAAAGATGGCAGAGAGCCCGGTGGCGATCTTCGCGAAGGCCGCATCAGCTTGCCCGTTCTCTATTACTTCACCGATGCCGAAGATCGGGACCGAAGGGCATTTGAAGCCTACATCGGAACCACCGAAACACCCAGCGAACCCGAAACCCGTTATTGGATCGACCGATTAAGGCAGTCATCCGCGGTGGATCGGTGCCGTCGATCCTTTTTCGATATGGTCGAGAAGTCGTCGCGCTTTGTAAACGCGCTGCCCGAACCCTTGCGAGGGGTCATCATACGGGGGAAGCAGATGCTCCTATCCGCCGCTGAAAAGAAGCACCGAGCGATCGTAGACATTTCTCGGAGTCGATCCCAGAGCCTTGAAAAGGAGCCGATATGATCAAGGCATCCATATCAAAACTCAATCCGATCTCTTCAAAGATCGATCAGCCAGGTAGCACACCCGAAAACTCCGCCATCGTGGTGGGGGGCGGTTTCGGAGGCATGGCATCGGCTCTGAGGCTCAGGGCTTTGGGCTTTGACGTGACCCTGATCGACCGGATGGCGCGTCTGGGGGGAAGGGCTCAGGTTTTTAAAAGAGATGGGTTTACCTATGATGCGGGGCCCACGGTCATTACAGCCCCCTTTCTGTTTGAAGAATTATTCTCGCTTTTCAATGAGAACCTTCACGATGACGTGACACTGAAACCTTTAGATCCATGGTATCGGATCGCCTTCCACGACGGGAAGACATTCGATTACGGAGGCTCCATCGCCGATACGCTAAAGGAGATCGAACGATTCCGTAAACAGGACAAAACCGGCTATCTGCGTCTTCTGGACATGTCGAGGCGAATCTTCGAAGTCGGATTCGAATCCCTTGGCGACAAGCCCTTCCACCGGCTGTCAGACATGATTGCACAGGTGCCGGCTTTGCTGCGTCTTCAAAGCTACCGGAGCGTCTATGGCATGGTATCTCGGTACATCAAAGACCCTCATCTTCGGCAGGTATTGAGTATCCATCCCCTGCTGGTTGGGGGCAATCCCATGGATACCCCATCCATCTACACCCTGATTCATTACCTGGAACGACGCTGGGGCATCCATTATTGCATGGGGGGGATGGGGGCCATGGTCGATGCCCTGTCCGCCCTTATGGGTCGCCATGGTATCGACATTCGGCTTGGTACCACAGTCGACCGCATCGCCATCGAGGATGGCCGGGTGAGCGGCGTCGTCTTGTCTGGCGGTCGATATCTCCGGGGGGATACCGTCGTAATGAACGCCGATCCGCCTTACGTTTACACCCATATGATGCCGAAAGGGGTAACCCGGGGATGGGCGGCGAAGCGAATCAATACGATGAAATACTCCATGGGCCTCTTCGTGCTCTATTTTGGTACCGATCGGCGATACGACGACATCGCCCATCACACGATATGGATGGGCCCACGCTTTAAGGGACTGCTCAAGGATATCTTCCACCGGAGGCATCTGGCCAATGACTTCAGCCTATACCTCCATCGACCGACGGCCACGGACGAATCGATGGCGCCGGAGCATTGCGACAGTTTCTACGTGCTGTCTCCGGTCCCCAATCTCAAAGGAGATGTGGACTGGAACGCCGTCGGGGATCAATACCGGGACCGAATATTAGACGCGCTGGAGGCGCACCTGCTGCCCGGGTTAAACCGCCATCTGGTCCATAACTTTTACATGACGCCTCTTGACTTCAAACACGACTACTTGTCCTTGTGGGGAAGCGGGTTTTCCATTGCACCGCTTTTCAGTCAATCGGCGTGGTTTCGATTCCACAACAAAGATCGACACATCAACGGGCTCTACTTTGTCGGTGCCGGTACCCATCCCGGAGCGGGAGTCCCCGGCGTGCTTTGTTCAGCCAAGGTGCTCGAAAACGCTGTCCATAGGGACATGGCCTTTCCCTCTGCGGCATAAGGAGGCAAAATGAGCGATCGATCTGTTGTGGCAGCTCCCCTGATAAAAGACTCCCAAACCCCGGCCCGTATTGTTCTGGCCCGAAACGGCAAAAGCTTTCATTGGGCATCCACACTGTTCGATCGAAAGACGGCGGCGGATGCCGCTATTCTCTACGCCTTTTGCAGAGCGATCGATGACATCGCCGACCACCAGCCGGCTATTCCGGCTCGTCGGAAGTTGGCAGCCATTCGCAAGGATGTGGATGCAGGGCGCAGTCGGATTCCCCCGGTTGAGGCATTCATAGATCTGGCCCGCCGCAGGCAATTTGATTCCCGTATTCCCGGATTGCTGATGAATGCCGTACTATCCGACTGCGGCCCCGTACGGATGGCATCTTGGAGCGATCTTGCGCGTTATGCCTACGGTGTGGCATCCACGGTCGGCTTGATGATGTGCGATCTGATGGGGGTTAGAAATCCGGCCGCTTATCCTTTTGCTGTGGACCTCGGCATTGCCATGCAGCTGACCAACATCGCTCGGGACGTGGTGGAGGACGCCCGATGCGACCGTCGATATCTTCCCGATGAATGGCTTGGAGACGATCTTCCCCCATCCCGGCTGCTCACCGGAGCCCCATGGATGCGGCGGCAGATCACCCGGGCAAGGAAAATAGCTCTCGATCGTGCCTTCGCCTATTATCGCAGTGCCGACCAGGGGATGAGATACATTCCCTTCCGTGCCCGGCTGGCCGTCGTGACGGCCTCCCGCGTGTATGAAGCGATCGGAGATTGTCTGATGTCACCTTGGATCAATTGGGAAGAGAGGGCATTCGTCGGTACTTCGGGAAAAATACGACAGACGGTGCGGGCTTTCGGAAGCATTCTCCTCGATCCGTCTTTTTGGCCGGTTGGTCCCCGTCCCGTCCACGACGCCAGACTCCACAGGCCTCTTACGGGCCTTCCCGGCATCAATGGGACCCGGTAATGGTCGATCATTTTGACTACGCGATCCTCGGCGCTGGATGTTCAGGCTTGTCCCTGGCAGTCGAACTGATGAAGACTGTCCCCAAAGAAACCCGCGTCGTCATCATCGACCCCAGGGAATCCTTCACCATGGATCGCATATGGTGTTTCTGGAACACAGTGCCCCATGGCTTCGAGGCAGCCGTAACGCATCACTGGAATAGGTGGCGGGTTCGCCTTGGCGGAAATGACGTTACCCACGAATCGCTGCATTACTCCTACCAATATCTCCCGTCCGACCGTTTCTACGCGGCGGCCCTCCGCGTGATCCATGGATTCCCGTCCGCCGATCTCCGACTAAAAACCCGTGCTCTGGGTCTGTTGGAATCCAGTGATCGGGTTCACATCCAAACCGACCGTGAAGATCTGACCGCCCGCGTGGTCTTCGACGGCCGAAATACACCCGAAAGCCACATCAACCGTGGTTGTCTTCTTCAGCATTACGCCGGTCAGAGGATACGAACCCGGGCGCCGGTGTTCGACCCCGGGATCATGACCCTGATGGATTTCGATGTGACCCAGCGTTATGGGATCACCTTTGTCTACCTGCTGCCCTTCTCCGAAACCGAAGCGCTGGTGGAGCCAACCGTGTTTTCCCGTTTCCCTCTTGGAACCGGGATCTACACCGGCTTGATTCGCCGCTATCTAAAACGCCGGTTCGACGTCGACCATTTCGATGTGGGATTCCAGGAAGCAGGTGTTATCCCCATGTCGGCAACCATCACGCCGCCAACGTCCTTCGGCAGGGTTATCCCCATCGGCACGGCTGCCGGGGTCGTCAAAGGCAGCACCGGATATGGCTTTCTGGCCATTCAGCAATGGTGCCGGGCGGTCGTCGAGTCGGTCGTGGGCCGATCATCCGGTCCTCCCCGGCTTCCCCGCTCAAGGCTGTCCAGCAGTTTGGACCGGATTTTTCTCGCCTTTTTGGAATCCAACCCCAAGCGGGCACCGGAGGTCTTCCAACGGCTGTTTCAACGCGTGCCGGCAGAACGGCTCGTTCGCTTTCTGTCCGATCAGCCGAAAGCGATGGACGTGGCGGCGGTCGTGACCTCCATGCCGACCCTCCCGTTTATTCAACAGGCCGTCCGGGTATGGCTGCCAGCAGAGGATTCTGGCTGATGACCGCTTCGCGCTACTACCGCCTGATAATGGCCCAAAGCATCGGGTTTGTGGGGACCGCTCTCCTGACCGCGGGTGTCGGGATGACGGTCGGTGTCGGCTCCACATCCTTTCACTTGCTCCTGTTGCTGTGGCTGCTGCCTTTTCTGGGTATTCCCCATGGGGCCTTGGACTACGATCTGGCCAAAAGATTGTTTCGTCCGCGCTTTGGCAGGGCCTGGGCTACTGGATTTGTTGGCGCCTATCTCGCTGCCATGACCGGGGTGATCGTCTGCTGGTGGATGGCGCCTACCGCAAGTCTTGCCGCCTTTCTGATTCTGACCCTCTTCCACTTCGGATCCGGAGATGCTCTCACGGACCGACGGTCGCCGTGGACCTTGAGATGGGCCGAAGTGTTAGGCCGCGGCGGCGTCGTCCTCGCCTACCCCACCGTATTCGACCGTGAGGTCGTTCTGTTGCTCTTTTCGTATTTGGCCCCGGAAGCGGGAGCCATTGAGATCGTCGATGTGATGACGGCAGGGTTACCCCTCCTGACCGGGTGTTTGGCAGTGAATGTGCTCTATGGCTTGTGGGCATTCGTCGTTCACCGTCGGGGCATCGATCTCATCCGGTCGCTTGAACTGCTGATGCTGCCGGTCATGTTTTCGACACTTCCGGCGTTGGTGGCATTCACTCTTTACTTTAATGGCCTCCACTCCCTTCGACACATGATAGGGGTCGCCGGCGCAAGCAGTGCCCGTCCGCCCACCAGTGGATGGAAACGACTACTGAAAACAGCTGCTCCGGTGACGGCCGCCACCCTTGCCCTTGGCGGCGGATGGTATTGGGGGTTAGGCGGACTGATTTTTAACGATTCCCTAATAGTTCGGGTCGTCTTTATCGGCATTGCCAGTATGACCTATCCCCACGTCGTCGTCGTCTGGTTGGCCAACCGGGCCCATCTCTTGGCAGCGGTCCCTTCGGGGGCGGCATGTCGGGAGGAGATGATCCCAAGCCGCACCCTGCCACAATGGGCACGGACAACTGAGAGCCGGGGCCGATCGTGATCGGTTTTCACATTCCGAGACTGGATTTGGGTGTGGTGTATTCGGTTGATGAGAAGGAAAGCGGGGATCTGAGGATCAGCGGGGATGGGCTTGACAGCTTCGTTTCCCAGGTCACCGTCGGGGAGGGCCCGGTGTGACGGTCATCACCATCGGAGAAAGGGGGTCTTTTCTCCCCCAACAGTTCCCTGGGCCTATGTGGCCTATGTGCTTGAAGGGGAACCGCCGCCTGGCTGCCCCTATCCGGGTTCCCTATTGATCCGACCGGACGGCCATGTCGCGGAAATCCTGGATGCCCGAAGGGACCGGGGCAGGGCGTCACGGTCGAAGGCTCGCCATCTGTTGCGGGGAGATCTCAAGTACCCAGAGATCCAAATTGCCCCCTCGGCCCGAATCGAACAGGAGTTTTTTTCCGTCCGGGCTCCACTGGGGATAAAGGTCGATTCCCCCACTGGTCAGTTGAACGGTGTTGTCGGTATTGCGGTCGTAGAGCCAGAGGGAGGCGTGAAAGGATTGATCCCAGGCCCAGAACGCCACTTTTCGGCCATCGGGTGAAAACACCGGTCCCCGGTCCCCCAGGGTGCACCCCTTGGCGATATGTACCGTCCCGGACGCGGTTGCGTGGGCTTCAGCCCTCCATGTCACGTCGGACACCATGGCCCCGTAGGTGACCCGATCGGCGCCGGAGGCGTCGCTGATCACCTCGGCCGTGTAGGCGATGGCCTTCCCGTCTGGATGCCAGGCGTTCATCTGGATGGACTCCGGCCCTTCCCAGGTGTGGACGGTCGGGTGATCTTCACCCTTTTCAAAGGTCATGAAATACTGCCCGGTCAGATTGTACTCGCCCACGGGGGCCACTTTGTAGGCCAGGGCCAGTCCGTCTGGGCGCCACAGGGGGTTGGTTTCCATCTGGGGATCGGTGGTGAGGCGGGTTGGGCGTCCGCCGTCCGCCGGCACCACCCAAAGGTCCCAGTTTCCTTGATTGAGGGCGGCATAGGCAATCCGGGAGCCGTCCGGGTGCCAGGCCGGGCGGTCGAGATGTTCCCGGCTCTCGACGAGGGTGTTCTCTCCGGTACCGTCGACCCGGATCGTCTTGATGGCGTGGGTGGCCGACCGGGGGTCGAAGGACCAACAAGCCAGGGATCGGCCGTACGGATGCCAGACCGGCCAGCCGTGGGCGGCGGGGCCCCGGGTGAGTTGGCGCTGATCGCCGCCGTCCGCCCCCATCATCCAGATCTGGTGGGTGCCGCTGCGATCGGAAATAAAGGCGATGGACTGTCCGTCCGGGCTCCACACGCCCCCCTGGTCCGTTCCCGGATCCGTGGTGAGCCGTGTGCTGCTTGGGGGCGCCGACTCGGTTGCCGCCACCGCAACGGGAGTGGTGATCCGATTGTCCCGGGGGACGTTTGGATAGGGTAGCCGGTGGCACCCGTAGCAGAGGGCCATGTTGCCGATGGGGACGATGACCCGGGTGGGCAGGGTCAGCCGGGGCGGAAACGTCAATTGGACGCCCTCGATATCCGTTTTCTTATAAAGGCTTTTGCCGATTTCACCCTGCCAGTTGACCCCGTATCGGAGGCCGTCCGGCCCGGCCATGCCGTTGCCCTTGACGGCCGAGTCGATAGGCCCCGCCGTCGTGGCGGCCCGGGGGATCGGGCAGGCGGTCATGGCGGCGAAGCGCCCTTGGAACCGATCGATGCTGGTGGTGCGGGTAAGCCCGGTGGGTTGATCCGCCTCGACCCGGTCGTGCACGGTGGCGACGGGGGCGATGGTGACGTCCCGGCCCAGGATGAAGTCCTGATCCTCGACGATGGTGCGGTAGGCCTTGTTCAATTTCAGGGCCCGTTCGGGCGTCGGGTGGAGCAGCACGGCAATATCGTCGTGAAGGGCGTCCACCATGTCGGGGTCGAGAGTGCCGTCGGGAAGAAAAAACCTGGCTTTGACCTCGTCGTTGTCCCGGAACTCGTTTCCCGTGTGGTTGTACATCAGATAATAGGTGTACTCGTAGAAGACGCCGCCTCCGCGGATCTCGATCTTGGGTTCGGCAATGCCCTTCAGCCCCTTCTGGCTCCAGTGGACCCACCCGTTCTGGAGTGTTGGCGCGTCTATCTTTCGCGACAGGGAGAAGACGCTGTCGGTGGTGATGCCGACCCCCCCGTGGCAGCCGATGCAAAAGGCCGTCTCCTCCAGGGTTTGGGGCCGCAGCTCTCCTTCGGCATCCTCGATAAACCCCTGGAGGAGCCAGCCGCTGCCGTTGTTGACCCCCTGCTCCCCATTGCCTAATATTTGGCGGGTGCGGCTGGGGAAATCGTCTTTTTCCTTCATCTCCCCCAGGGCGGCCTCCTCGAGGTCGGCATAGCTCCGCCAGGTGCGCTTTCTCATGTAGCGCAGCTCCTTCAAACGGGGGCTCAGGGCGATGGCGTCCCCCTCCCCGATATCGATGTAGCGAACGCTGTGGAGAAACTCGGTTCCCTCCGGGAAGAGGCCTTTGGCCAGGTGCAGCCGTCCATTCTGCTGCAGATCCCCGGCCCTGCCCGCGTAGGTCATGGTCCGGCCTTCAAGGGGCGCCCAGTCGAATACGATGGCCCGGGCGATTCCCAGCCGGCCGTCCTTGTCCAGGTCGATGCCAAGCCGGTTTTCTTCCGTAGGCGGGATGGGCACGTCACGGCCTTTGGCCAGGGCCTCCACGATGGCCAGGTTGGTTTTATAGATCTCCAGATCGGGGGTTCCGTCCCTGTCGGTGCGAAAGGTCTCCGGAAGGCGGATCAGGACGTCGCCCATAGAGCCGTTGGTGGGCCAGAAAGTGCCGGGGAAGGGGTAATAGGCGAAGGCCCGCCAGCCGGTCAGTCTGCCCTTGGGGTCTCTATCGAACCCCTCGCCGTCGAAGTCGAAATAGCAATCGGGCGCGTACCCGTCCCATCGGCCGTTGCCGTTGGCATCCCAGTTTGCGGGCAGATGGGTCAATCGCCGGGCCGGCCGGATGCCACCGTCGGCGTCGAGATAGTTGTCCTGACGGATGTAGTCGAGGATGGCCTCGTCGGTGATGGCGGCGATGCGCCGGGTCCGGTCCTCGAAAAGGTTGGTCCACGGGTTTTCCAGGTGGGTGTCGGGAAAGGCATAGCTGAGCTGCAGATCCGCGTCGTTGATATAATTGGGCTCGACGGATCGGGTGTGGCAGACGTAACAGGGGTTTTGAATGGGGCCGTCGCCGTCCCGGGTCCTGGTGTAGCACTGGGAGGGGATGGTGGCGGTCTCGTTTTTCAGCACCGTGTCCGTGAGATCGATGCTCACAGGGTCCGGCAGGGCATGGAGCAGCCCTGCGGCGGCGAAGATGCCGGCCAAACCGGCGATCAACCAACCCAAGTGGTTACCCTGGCGCATGGCGTCGTCTCCCTGACTTGAAAAGTGACACAGGGCGGGCTTGCTGATCAGCCCGCCTTGATCGGGTTTTCCGATAGCGGATGGGCTTCCTGTCGGAAAACCATCCGAGTCCCTGTCCCCTACATGGGAGCGTCCATGGGCGGTAGGGGACCGATATAGCCGGTATAGGCCATGGCGGCAGCCGGATCCGACAGTTTGTCCTCATCTGATTCCCCGTAGGGATGTTGAATCACGCTCATCAGGTAGCCGAATCCGTTGATGTCGGGATAGAAGTAGGGAGACGTGGTTTCGGAGCCGTAGGGTGTGGTCTGGATGCGGACCATTTGCTGGGTGGAGACGTTGTAGGCCCAGATGACGTCGTTCTGGTGCCCCGATCCCGTGTCCTCACCGATAATGAGGGTGTCGCGTCCCGGTAGGAAGGTGACGTTGTCCGGATTGGCAATGCCGTTGATGTCGCATGTGTTATTGGCGTAGTCGCCGTCTTTGGGGTAAGTGCGCATGATGCCGTTAACAACACCGTACATGTTTTGGGCCACATAATCGCTGCCGACGGTGGGGTCCGGCAGGATGTCCAGGCCGTAGACGACCCCGCACTTGTTCACGGGCAACCGGATGTGATTGGGCCCCCCCGCGTCTTGTTTGGCGCTGTCCTCCATTCCTTTGGCCACTTCGCTCATGGCCACGTAGAGCCGCCTGC
This sequence comes from uncultured Desulfobacteraceae bacterium, assembly GCA_942491115.1. Classification (GTDB taxonomy): domain Bacteria; phylum Desulfobacterota; class Desulfobacteria; order Desulfobacterales; family UBA5852; genus CALNZV01. Next base: position 99,198 of record CALNZV010000007.1, on the reverse strand, counting down.
GGTCCGGGTCGTAGGTGATGCCTTCCTCTTTTCGAAACTCCGTTGTGGCCCCCCGCATGGCGGCGTAGCGCCGGGTCTCCACCCGTGAAGCGATCCGCTCCATGCCGCTTTTGGTCTTCAGGCACTCGTGACCGTCGGTGGTGTTGACCGAGGTGAAACCGTCCGGACAGGTCTTGTCTTCGCCGGCTTCAGCGACATCGAAGATGTCCGAAAAACGGGTTCCCTTGTCGATGGCGGCCTTGACGGCGGCGTTGTCGGCATGCCCCAGGCTCACCCAGGTGAGCTCGGCGGACCCTCCGCTGCCGGGGTGCTGCTGTTCCCAGCGGGCGGCATAAAGGGTGCCGCTGGAAAGATCGCCGGCGCGGTCGGCAACGAACATGAAAAAGCCCACGTTGGTGCCGTCATCGGATATGTAGGCGGTTCGCTTGTCCGGCATCACGTAGGCCAGTTCGACGGCCGTTCGGCCCATGGCATAGTGTTTCTGAACCTCGGCCTCGCCGCCTTCGGTCACCTTGACTTCGACCGGGTACCCGTAGCGGTAAGGCTTGAAGACCTTCCGGAACTGGTCCACCGTGGTGCTTTTGGCGTAGGGATCCACGCCGAAATAGCGCGCCATGGGCTTGTCGTAGTCTTCGATGTCGTCCATGGACGCGGCGTTTTCGGTCAGCCTGGCATTGTTCGGGTATTCTTCGCTGCCCAGATGGGTGTTCCATGGGGTGACGCTGCCGGCGCAGGGCACCCAGAGGCCCCCGAATTCGGAAAAATCGATGTTCCGGGTGCTGACGGCGGACAGCTTCCCGGTTCCGCTGTCCTGGGCCAACTCGGTCAGATACATGGCCCCGGGTCGGCTCTCGAAATGGGAGACCATGAAGAGTTTGTCCCCCACCGGCAGCAGGGAGGCGAAATCGTTGTCCACGGAAATGTGGGTCGAGCCGTCCTTGTTTTTGACCGGCTCGCCGTTTTGATCAAGCAGCAGACCGTAGACGCCGCTGCCCGCCTTGTCGCCGCTTCGCAAGATGGTGTTGAACCCGATGGCATGGGAACTGCCGTCCACCGTCACCGATTCGCTGGCGAGGATCTGGCGTTTGTCTTCGTCGGTGACGGGAAAATTCACTTCTTTGAACTCGGGCACCGGCGACGGTTTCGGGGTGTCGGCCATCACGGGCGCTGCCAACATCAGCAAGACCATTAGGGCGATGATTCCTGGGGCGATGCGCATGATTCGTTTTCCTCCTAATATTGAAAGGGTAACAGATAAAGGCCGCTTCATCGACAGAAGGCGCCCCGGAAGCTCCCGAAAGAGAACCGCCTAACCGAAGTGGTGCCAGGTGGAGACAGGGGCCGTGGGATCGGTTCGAACGGCAATCCGTGACGGATGAAGGTATGAAAACGAATTAGGAAACGCGTGTTAGGAGATCGTTAGCTTCTGGTGCCGCGGACTCTTTCCATGGGAAGACGGCAAGAGGAACCGGTCCCCGCCGGGCGAGCAGGCTCGATGCCAGGACGGCTATCCGCGGCAGGTCACCCGAGAACGCCCAGGTTTCTGAGGGCATGGATCGATAGAAAGGTTGACCATTCCCGCTGGGTGTCTCCCCAGGAGCCGTCGAGGTTCTGAATTCTCAGCAGCCGATGGATGGCCTTCCGGCATTGGGTGGCGGATGCCGGTGTGTTGAGATGGGCCAGGGCATTGAGGCACTGGTAGAAGGGGATGTCCGCCTCCCAGTCGCCCCCCAGGGTCTGCCGCTCCCCAAGGAAGGCGACAGCCGCTTCCTTAGGATCCTCAAATGCCTCGTCCGGTCTGACCACCAGGGCCCGAAGCAGGTTGTGAACCGCTTTCGCGTTCCCACTGGGAATGGCGGTTTCCATCAGGTGGACAGCCAGGTCGTCGACCAGCCCCAGGACTCTCGGATCCGAGGCCCTTCCAAAGATGGCGGCCAGAAACCCTGTGGCCGGGGGGACGACCGTCGCCGAAGCGCCCGGTGCAAAGGGAAGACCGGTCAGATCTTCCGGCCTTACGGGCGGATCCCTCAGGCTTGGCGAGACGCTCGAGGCGGCATCCAGCAGCCGGTTCAGGCTCTGATCGATCACCGGGTCGGACTCCCGGACCGTGAGATGGAGGCCGAACAACCGATGAATGGTAACGATCGGCGATTTCTGCCAGAGGCCGTCCGGGGAGCGGCCCTGGTTGAGAGCCTCCACTGTGCCTTCAAAGTCGGACCGCCACCCGCTGGTGTCCGCCTCCCCCAGCCATTTTTGCCGGGCATAGATACCCGGGGGCGTTCGGCTGCCGCGGAATATGCCGTAGGGGTCATGGCGGGGTGTCACGATCAGCCTCCGGATCGGGTAGTGCCGATGTCCCGGTTTTCCCGGCCAGGTAGCGCCGGACGGTTTCCCGGGCGGTTGCCGTCGATGCCCGGCGGATCAGGGGAAATAGGCGGCGGCAGTCGGTCAGGGAGAGGCCGCGAACGGTGTCGGCCGCCATCAGCTCGTCGCGGATATGGGGATAGGGCTCGGCGTCTTCAGCGATTTCTTCCTTGGCGATTACCTTGTTGTAAATCAGGGCACGGGCTGCGAGAAGATCTTCCCTCGGGCTGGAGCGGTCCGGGTGAAACCGGTGCAGCAGGGTCAGCAGGTCCCCGGGACCGTATGGATGCCCCCGGAGCCCCATGTCGCGAACCGCATCGGCCATGAGGAATTTGACGGTCAGGGTGGCGTCTGGCGGAAGCCTCTCCTTGAGCTCCCGCCAGAGGGGGTAGTGAATCGGACCGGCTTCGATGTGGTAGGTGCCCCCTCCAGCCATCACTCCTGCGATGGCCTCCCCCCGCATGCGGTCCCGCAAGGCCAAGCGCCGGGCATCAGCCCGGGAGAACCGCTTGACCGCGTCCACGGTGTCCTCGAAGGTGCCCTGAACCGACGTCGAGTAAAAAGCGATGAGCGCGGCGGTGGCCTCCCGTTCGACAAGGTAGACCCGGTGGGTGGCGGATCCCGGTATCAGATCCGACGGGCTGCCCCCGTCGGCGAAGCCGTCGTGAATCCGGAGCAGAATCCCCATAAAGGGGTCGATCTGGTAGAGTCTCTTGCCGTTTTGGTGGAGCTCCCTCAGGGCGTTGCACATGAGACGGCCGAATTCCGGATATTCCAGGTCCAGGGTCTCCAGGTAGTCATCGATGCCCATGCGGCGGGACAGCATCGAATCAAACCCGGGGTCCGGGGGCTCCTCGAGAACGACCGCGTCGTGCCGGGCCATGAGACGACTGGCCTTGTGGACGGTCTCAGGCCGGTGGTTGGATAACACCAGGGTGGCTCGACAAGTCATTTCGGGGCATCCCCATGGGGGTTGGCGGTGGCCGGAGAGGAAAGAGCGGCATTTCCGCTGTCCTCACCGCTCTTCTCCGTTAGGTATCGCCAGTAACGGCGCGGCAGTTTGCCCAGGTGCTGCTTGGGATTGCGGCGCTGGGGAACGGTGGCGGCTTCGTAGTACCGGCGCCACAGGGTTTGGCAAATCTGTTCCCCGGGGGTATCGTTGCTTTGAGCCGCCGCTACCTCGTCCGTGTCGAGAGTCACCTCACGGGAGGTCTGCCGGTCGTAGCAGATCCCGTAGTGCCTCTTGGCATCGTAGATGATCCACTGTTGATCGGCGAAGCGCGATTCAAAATGCCGCCGGATCAAGGGCAAGACGTCATAGCGGGGAGCGATCACGGCCAGGTACCGTTCGCCTCCGGTGTCTTGAAAGCGGCAAAAGCCCTTCATGCGGTGAGCCTCCCTCCTCACTTTCCCGGAGAGTTTTTGAACCTCGATCCGACAGGACAGATCGGCCTTGAATCCAGGATCGTTTCGTGAGGGCAGGGCCTCCCGTACGAGCCGGTAAATCATCGTTTCGACGCCCGGGCTGCCGGACAGATAGGCCTCGAATAACCGTTGTCGCGGGCCCGCCCCCAAGCGCTTCTTCAACCCCGCCCACACACGGTCGGATTTGCCGGCGTCGGTCGATATCCTAACCCGGCAGTCGAAAAGGTGCGTTTGGACGTCGGAGTCGGGTTCAATGATGTGAGGGGGGCCTTTTTTCGAATAGGACTCGAAAATAGCCGTCAGAAGCCCCTCGAAGGATCCGTCCGTCACGAATACCCGGTGCGGTTTAAGGATAGAGGTGTTGGCGCTTCCCTCTCGGTTTCTATCGACAGAGGTGGCCTCTGTTGTCGCGGGATACGATTGGCCCAGCCACTGTCCCCCCGTCATGCCATCGCAGCGGATATAGGGTTGCGCACGTTTGACCACGACCCCCAGCTGCTTCAGGTGCTCAAATCGGATTCGGCCCCTAAGGCGCAGGCTGGCGATTCGGTTGGCCGACGTCAATCCGATCCCCGGCACCCTGAGGAGCCATTCGCGCTCGGCGGTGTTGATATCGATTGGAAACTGTTCGGGATGACGACTGGCAAAGGACTGTTTAGGGTCGATCGCCAAATCCAGATAGGGGGTGCGCGTGTCGACGATCTCCTCGATGGAATAGCCGTAGAGCCTCATCAGCCAGTCCGCCTGGTAAAGGCGGTTTTCACGACCCAGGGGGGGATCGGAGACATCCGGCAATCCGGTTCCCGGCAATTGCACGGGAACATAGGCGGAGTAGTAGACCCGCTTTAAGGTTTGCTCCCGGTACAACCGATCGGCCAGGCTCAGGATGTCGTGGTCCGATTCGGGGCTGGCCCCGATGATCAGCTGGGTGCTCTGTCCGGCCGGGGCAAAAGCGGGGGCGTGTCTCGACCGGCGGCGACCGTCTAAAGCTTCGGCGATGGCCTCACGGATGACCCCCATGGGATCGAGGACCGAAGCATAGGTCTTATCGGAAGTCAACCGCTTCAGACTGTCTTCGGAGGGCAGCTCGATGTTGATGCTGAGCCGGTCGGCATGGCGTCCTGCCTCCCGAATGAGCTCCCTGCTGGCGTGGGGAACGCATTTCAGATGGATGTAGCCGTTGAAGCCATCCTCCCTGAGACGCCTGACCACCCGAATCAGCTGTTCCATGGTGTCGTCGGGGCTTTTCAGGATCCCCGAGCTGAGAAAGAGCCCCTCGATGTAGTTGCGCCGATAGAAGTCGATGGTCAAGGCCACGACTTCCCCGACCGTAAACATGGCCCTGGGGATGTCGTTTCCGGATCGGTTGATACAATAGAGGCAGTCGTAGATGCAGACGTTGGTGAAAAGAATCTTCAGTAGGGACACACAGCGGCCGTCCTCGGTGTAGGTGTGGCAGATGCCGGAGGCGGCGGCATTTCCAAGCAGGCGACCGGAATTGATCCGCCGGCTGCCGCTGGATGCGCAGGAGGCGTCGTATTTGGCGGCGTCGGCCAGGAGGGTCAGCTTCTCTTCGATTCGCATCGAATCCTTCCGTTTATAAAGGACAACACGAACCATAGGCACCCTTTCAGAGCGGCGCAAATGGATTGCCCTTTCGGAACAGAGGCCGTGAGCGGGGCGCATCTTTCGATTTACGGTGAAAGGCTTGAACCCGCCCCCGGAGTGATTAGGATCCCCTAAAGGCGGTTCGGCAACGTGCAACAAGCTCCGCCATATCCATTATTCCACCATCGCCGACCAATCGGCTATTCATAGGAGATTCAACCATGTACCACATTCACGAGCAATTTAAAAAAGACGCCCTGGAGGCCTGGGGCGCCTATATGACCGCCCTGGAAACGTCGATTCGCGACCTTGAAAAAGACATAGAGGAGGCCGCGGACATGAGTCACCGATGCACTGCCGAGTGGTGCGAAGCCACCGAGCATGTGATCGATGAAATCAACGACGCTCTTTTTATGATCAGCGAGCCCAGATGGTCCAGTGACGAGGATTCCAAGAGGATCAAAGCCCTCAAGCGTCGGGTGCGGGAGCTTTACGTCCAGTACAAGGGTGCCCAGCATTGATTTGGCAGCGGGGTGGCCATGCGGTCGATACCGAGGGTGCTGCCCCCCACGCTCTGTTTTCGGTGAGGCGGTCACCCGCCGCCGTTCCGACCTACGCGAATTGACCCGGAGACACATCCGATTTCCCTTTTCTCCATAACCGCTAAGACCCCCATCGGAAATGGATGTGTCAACGGGGGCTGCTGCGGACCATCACCGATTGGGCCGACACATCGCCAGGGGTTGCGATAGCGGTCCGTGTCGGGGAGACCCGAACGGAGTCGGATCCAGTGGCTCCCATTTGGTTGGTTCCGTCTTGCTTCCAGTCAAATGGGTCGGAGCGGCAGCAACCTGGCAGACTCAGACGCCCAACATGGTGAAGGAGGGGCGAGTATTTGAAGGATGAGTGATAATCGAATGGGGTTCCGCATCTGGCTTCCCGGTGAAATGGCCGCCCTTTTTTTTTGTCGCACCCGCTTGCCTCTATTTCGTCAGGCACATTCTGGCCCACCGTATTAGTTTGCTTCTGGTGGCTGTTTCAGCCCCGTGCATTCTGGTCTTGTATCGAAGCAGGGACTTCGATATCCGTTCCCTATGGCGGCTGCCGAATCGCCCAGGTGGTGGGCTCCTCTTTCACCTACGGGGACGGGCGGCACGGCCGATACGGCTTATCTGGAGGACGCGGATGACATGGTCATCAACCCGGGCAGCCGGTTAATGGAGGTGGTGCTTGACGACGGCACGATGATCGTTCAAAACGGCAGTGTCGTTGCCGGCCCCGAGCTGACGGTGGCCACCATCGACTTTCTGGCCCGGGGCGGCGATCAGTATCCTTTCCGTGGCGATGACGGGGACCCCCTCCCCGTTACCAGTGTCGGGGTCAGCTATCAGCAGGCCCTCAGCAACCACATCCAAACCGCCCTGGGCGGCCTTGTCGCGACGGTCGACTATCCTGAAGGCGGCGAGGGTCGGGTCGTCGCCATCGACGGCAACTAGGGTTCGACGTCCTTTTGCCGACCCCATCTCCTCCGGGGGCCGATGACCGCCCCCGGGGGAGATCTCTCTCTGATCAATGCGGTGGATAGATTTCGTGAAAAAGGCGATGGACGATAGGAAACCACGCCCGGCGCGGATTTGTGACCATAGCTTGGCAGACATCAGGGGAATGGGCATCCCTCTTCCTGGCCCATCTTGATTTGGTGGAAGACCTCCCAGGTAAATTTGGCGATGTCCGGCTCTTTCCTGACCTATAGTCTCAACAATGAATACCCCCGCGTATGGACGGAGTATCCGCACTACAGCAGGCCTATCGCCGCAAGACCGATCCCGGCAATAAACCGGTATGTTCGCCCTGTTCGACCACGATCTGACCGTTGACGATGACGTAATGGATCCCTGACGGGTATCGATGCGGGGCCTCAAAGGTTGCGGTATCCTCCACCGAATCGGGATCAAAGATAACCAGATCGGCGGCATAGCCCTCACGCACATAGCCACGATCGGACAGGCCCAATTTGCGGGCCGGAAGTCCGCTCATCTTCGATACCGCCGTTTCCAGGGTCAGCGTTTGTCTCTGCCGAACGTAGCGACCCAAAACCCGGGGGTAGGTTCCGTAGGATCGTGGATGCACCGTTCGTCCGGCCATGACGCCGCCGGCCGACAGGGAGGAGCCGTCCGAACCGATCATGGTGGCCGGGTGCTGCATGATTCGCTCCACGTCGTCCTCACACATGGAAAAAACGATCATCGCCAAACCACCCTGCTCCTCTTCAAACAGCCGGAAGACGGCTTCGGTCGGGCTGAGATTCAGGGCCATGGCGATTGTCGCCAGATGATGACCGTCGAAGGCACGGTTTTGCTGCGAAGTAAAGCCGGTCAATAAAATCTTGTCCCAGCCCAAGCCCTCCATGGGATTTTCCCAGTCAAAAGGCGGCTGGGTCATCTCCCATGCCACCCGTTGGCGCTTTTCCGGGTCCCTCAGCACCTCGATCATGGATGTCGGTCCCTGATCTTTGGCCCACGGCGGAAAAATTTCCAAAAGGCCGCAACAATAGGCGGTGTATGGATACTGATCGAAATCCACTTGAACCCCCCGGCAGCGGGCCTGGTCCAGCCGGTCGAGAATCTCGGCGGACCGCCCCCAGTTGGCGGGCAGTTCGCATTTTAAATGGGATATTTCCAGTGAGACACCGGATCTTTCAGCAATGGTCAAGGCCTCTTGAATGGCATCCATGACGCCATGGCTTTCGCTTCGCATATGCAGGGTGAACAGGCCCCCTGCGCGGCCGACGACCTCCGCCAAGGCGGTGAGTTCCTCCAGGCCGGCGAAGGCTCCGGGATGATAAATCAATCCGGCTGACAGTCCGAAGAGCCCCTGATCGATCTCCCTCTGCAGCAGCCGCTGCATTCTGGCCAGCTGATCGTGATCGGGTGCATGTCTCTCGAAGCCCATCACCGCGCATCGAAGGGCTCCGTGCCCCACCAGTGGGGCAATGTTCAGAGCGATCCCCCGAGTGGCCAGATCCGCATAGAACGCGGCAAGATCGGACCATTTCCAATACCCGCCGTCATCGGGCAACTTGAAGATACCGCCGTGGCTGTCGACAAAAGTCCTGAAATCGTCGAAATGCCCTGGGGATACGGGCCCCAGGCTGCTGCCGCAGTTACCCACGACTTCCGTCGTGACACCCTGATGGATTTTGCTTTCGGCCCGGGGATAGGCCGACAGGGACCAATCCGAGTGGGAATGCATGTCGATGAAGCCCGGACAGACCGCCAGGCCATCGGCATCGATGGTTCTTGCCGCCGACCGACCCAACCCGGGTTCGATGGCTGTGATGCGACCCTTGGCCAGGGCGATATCGGCCATTGCCGCATCATTGCCCGAACCGTCGATGATTTTGGCGTTGCGTATGATGAGATCCAACATCTCGGTACCCCCTGATGAGAGCGTCTGCGCCCGACCGGGCGTGGACTTACATGTTTTCGGCAAAATAGCAGGCGACCCAGTGGCCGGATTCCAATTCCCGCAGTCCCGGCAGTTCCTCCTTGCAGAGTGCTTTCCGGTATGGGCAGCGCGGATGCAGGCGACAACCCGAGGGCAGGTTGATCAGGCTCGGTGGCTGGTCGGAGAGCAACAGCCGGTGGCGCCCCCGGTGGTGGGGGGACAGGGGCGGAGAGGATGAGGCGAGCCCCTTGGTGTAAGGATGAAGGGGAGCGTTCAACACCGCATCCACGGGCCCGATCTCCATGAGCTTGCCCAAGTACATGATGGCCACACGATCACTGACATATCGCACCACGTTCAGGTCGTGAGAGATAAACAGATAGGCCAATCCGAATTCATCCTGCAGATCCAGCAGAATATTTAGCACCTGTGCCTGCACCGAAATATCCAGGGCCGAAGTGGGTTCATCCAGCACGAGAAACTGGGGCTGCAGCAGAAGGGCGCGTGCCACGCTGATCCTCTGCTGCTGGCCGCCGCTCAGCTGATGGGGGTAGCGGCTCAGCAGCTCCGGTCCGAGGTTGACTTTCGTAAGCATTGCCAAGATTTGGTCATCGATCCGGGACCGATCGAATCCGTTGGTGATCAGGGGCCGCCGCAGGGACCATTTGATCTGGGCCCTGGGATTCATCGAAGCCGCCGGATCCTGAAAGACGATGCCCATCTTGCGGCGCAGCGCTTTCATGGCTGAAGCATCGGCCGAAGTGACTTCTCTGCCGTCCAACTGCACCGAGCCGCTGGTGGCAGTGATCAGGCGGAGCATCAGGCGGGCGACGGTGCTTTTACCGCTGCCGCTCTCCCCGACCAATCCCAGGGTCTCGCCATGATCGATGGTGAAGCTGATATCGTCCACCGCCCTGACGTGGGAGGACACCGAACGGAGAATACCGCTGCGGATTTCGAAATATTTCTTCAGGCGGGAAACCTGGGTCAGCGGCCTCATGGCTGCAGGCTCTCTTCCCGAGGCGTCGCCAGGTGGCAGGCCGCCCGGTGCCCCGGTTCGACCTCGACCATCGGGGGCGGCGTTAGCCTGCAGACCTCCATATGTTCGGGACAGCGCTCCCTGAAACGGCATCCGGCTATTTCCTTGGTCGGGTCCGGAAGAAAACCGGCAATGGTTTGCAGACGGCCGTCGCGTTTCAGGCCCCTGGGAAGCGACTCCATCAACATTCGGGTGTAGGGGTGGCGGGGGTCGTCGAATATGCTGAAGACATCTCCTTCCTCCACCAGGGCTCCGGCATACATGACCGCCACCCGATCTGCGATCTCAGCGACGATGCCAAAGTCGTGGGTGATTACCCAGACCGACATGCCCAAAGAGTCACGGAGGGCCAGAATCAGTTCCAGTACCTGGGCCTGAATCGTCACGTCCAAAGCGGTGGTGGGTTCGTCGGCAATCAGAATTCGGGGATTTCGAGCGAGCATCATGCCGATCATCACCCGCTGGCGCATACCGCCGGAAAGTTCATGGGGATAGCTCTGCATCCGTGCTATCGGATCGGATATTCTGACCTGCCCGAAGAGATCCGACACCCGGCGCCAGGCCTCTACCCTGTTGACACTATCCAGTACAATCGCTTCGTAGACCTGATAGCCGGCCCGGTAAAGGGGGTTGAGGGAGTCGAGGGGGTTTTGAAAGATCATGCTGATCGCTTTGCCCCGGACCCCGCACATCTCCTCCTCCGACATGCCGAGCAGGTCTCGGCCCTCGAATAGGATCCGGCCGCCGATGCGGTGGCCCGGCGCATTGATTCGGCTGATCAGTCGCATCACGGCGTGAGCCGCGCTGGATTTGCCGCAGCCTGATTCCCCGACCAGGGCGTAAATCTCCCCGGAGTGGATGTCGAAGGAGACGTCCTCGACCGCCTGGGCCATGCCATGAAGCGTACGGAATTCGATGCTCAGATGATTCACCGATAGGGCCGCCGGCTGTAAACTCATTTGGCTCCTCATACCTTCAGACGAGGGTCCAGGGTGTCCCGTAATCCCTCGCCAAGAAGGTTGAAACCCAATACGACATAGATAATAGCCAAACCGGGAAAAATGCTGATCCAGGGGGCTTTACGAATGTAGGTCATGCTCTCCGACAGGATCACTCCCCAGTCGGGTTGGGGCGGTTGCGCCCCAAGGCCCAGAAAACCCAGGGCCGTTGTGTTGACGACGGCAACGGGCAGGGCCAACGTCGCCAGAACGATGGTCACCGGGATCACGTTGGGCAGGATGTAACGCAGGATAATGCTGAAATCGCTCTCTCCCAATGCCCGTGCCGCTTCGATATAGGGCAGGTTTTTCAAAGACTGGGTTTTGGATCGCACAATTCGCGTGAACTGGGCCCAGCTTACCGCCGCGATGGCAATGATCACATGGGTCAGGCTGGGTCCCAGCAAGGTGCAGATGGCAATCGCTAAAACGATGGGCGGCAGCGCCCAGATTACGTCCGTGAAGAAGATGATGATCCGGTCCTGCCATCCCCCGTAATAACCGGCCAGAAGCCCCAGGACAACACCAACCAGGGTTTGGATCACCACCGCTATCGTTCCGACTTTCAGGGCGATCCGTGAGCCGTAGACCAGGCGGGAAAAAGAATCCCGACCCAGATGATCCGTGCCCAGCAGATGCTTTTTCGAAGGAGGGGTGAGGGCCTCGACGATCTCCATCTCGTCATAGGTATATGGGGCGATCCAGTCGGCAAAGAGCGCTGTGAATATGAGGCTGAGCAAAATCGTCAGTCCGACCATAAAAGATTTGCTTCGGCAGGCATCACGCAACGCCTTCCACAGGCTGATCATACGGATCTGCCTCCCAGTTCGGCCCGAATACGGGGATCCAGAAGCCCCGTCAAAATGTCACCGATGGTCGTGCTGATCACCGTGAGCAGAGTGATCAGGAGGATGATGCCCTGAACCACCGGGTAGTCCTGGGCTGAGATGGCTTTCCACAGCAAGCGGCCCGTGCCCGGCCAGGCGAAGATCGTTTCAACGATGACCGATCCACCGATGAGCCAGGGCACGGAGAGAAAAAACATCACCGTGACCGGTACCAGGGCATTGCGAAGAATATGTCGCAGGATAACCAGTCGCTGCCCGAGGCCCTTGGCCACGGCCGTGGTTACATGCTTTTCGCGCATCACCTCCAACACTTCGGACCGGGTGAGGCGCAGGGTGTCGGCCAGGGCAGGCAGGGTGAGGGTGAGCACCGGCAGTATCAAGGAACTCAATCCCCGGTAGCCCGAAACGGGCAGGAGCCTCAGGTACACGGCAAAGATGATGATCAGGAGGATTCCCAGCCAGAAATAGGGAATCGCACGCAGAATGGATGTCACGGTGACGGACAGTTTGTCAAAGGCCGAGCCCTGGCGATAGCCGGCCATGAGCCCTAAAGGCACCGCAACCAGGTATTGCAGCAGCAGCGCCGCAAAGGTGATATGCAGGGTGGCGGGAAGCCTCGCGGCGAGCAGGACGGATACCGATTGCCCATTGGTGATCGACCGGCCCAGGTCACCCTTCAGCACATTGAATAGCCAGTAGAGATATTGTAAGGCGGCCGGTTTGTCCAGACCCCAGCGCGCACGCAGCCTGGCGGTTGTCTCTTCATCCAGCCGGGGGCTGTCGATGAGCTGTATCGGATCGCCGGGCATCATGTGCATGATGGCAAACAGCATGATGGAAACCGCCAAAACGATGAACACGCTCTGAAAAATCCGACGGATCGCGTATGAGGCCAAGTCGTTCATGCCGCGTTGTGCTCCTGGGTTGATCCCACCATGAATTCGGAATGCTGCCCCCTGGGGTATAGTCCCCTTCGGTCAGGCGGCTTAAAGACACCCTGCGGCCGTGGCAATGAAGGGTCATGAACGCCGGAACGCCATGGGCTTCCGAATGACTCAGATAGTAATCCGTATCCGAATCCACCCACAGGTGATTCTCGTCCTGGGGCAACAGCGGCCAGTCACCGGTGCTGCCCCGAATGGTTCCCGCGACCATCAACCGTCCGCCTGTCTCTGCTCGGATACGGAACCGGGTGGGCGGATTCCCAATGGTGCCCTGGGCATGCCATGGGCCGACCCAGGCCTGGGCATTCCCACTGGGTGGAGGTCGCCAGGAGGGCAGGGGCTCCAATCGATCCCCAATGACGTTTTGAATCAGCCGGCCAAAGGGGATGTTCGGGTCCCCGATGCTCCCGGAACTCGAATTCATCAGCAGGATAACGCTCACCTCGGATTCCGGGAAGCAGGAAGACCGTCCATGATAACCCACCGTGCTGCCGGTGTGCCAGTATTCGTCCTGCCCCCTGCGGTTCCACACGAACCACCCCAGGCCGTAAGAACTGGTTTTCCCGCCCGGATGTCGCCACGGAGTGAATACCTGCTCCCAGGAGGCGGGGGAGAGGATGTCCCCGTTCTGAATCGCCTGCTGCCATTTGAGCAAGTCGCCGCAGGTGCTGACGATGCATCCATCGGCCCAGCCGACCACGGTACGGTTGAAGGCGGTGGGTTCAAACCCGCCTCCTGGATCCCGTCGATAGCCAAGGGCCATGCCCGGAGGGCGGACGGTCGAAGACCCCACCCGAGTATGGTGCATATTTAGAGGGTCGAAGATTCGCTCTTTTAGAAGATCGGTCAGGGGTTTGTCTCCGGCTCGCTCGATGATCTGGCCAAGGATGACGTAGGCTGAGTTGCTATAGGCCCAGGCCGTTCCGGGGGCGAAATCCAGGGTGAGGTAGCGCTGGCCAATGTAATCCACCAGTGTTTCCTGGTCCAAAACCGGGCTGTCATCCCGGCAGTATTCTTCGATGAAAGGTGGGATGAAATAATCCGGAATCCCTGAGGTGTGATTCATGAGATGGCGTGGGGTGACCTGGCGCGCGTACCCGGGCAGCGAGGGAGCATAGTGCGCAATGGGTGCATCCAGCGTTAGTTTCCCGTTCTGGACCAAGAGCAGTGCGGCCGCACAGACAAATGGTTTGGTCATGGATGCGATGAGGTATGGAGTCTCCGGTCCGGCCGAAACGCCGTCTGCCACATCGGCCAGGCCATATCCCCGGTGGAGCAGAATATCCTGTCCCCTGGCGATAAGAAGCGAGGCCCCCGGTGTGCACCGGGGGCAGAGGCCCTCCATGATTGAATCCGCAATGGTGTTCATTCGCTGCTCAGGTCGATGGCGCCTTACTTTTTGTTGAGATCGGTCACATAGGGCTGGCCATCCACTGCCAGGGCAAACCCATCGATGTTCTTGCGGACCGCGACATAGTTGACGTTGGTTATCAGGGGAATCGCCAGTCCTTTTTCCAGCACCAGGGCCTGGGCCTTTCCATAGATCTCCGCTCGTTTGGCAGGATCCAACTCATAGCGGCCCTGGTTGACGAGGTCGTCGATGTCCGGAAAGGAGTAGTTGTTGGAATCGGTGTGGAACAGGTAGGTCAGCATATCGCCGTCCGCCCACTGATATCTCCGCGCTCCCAGATCGAAGGTTTTGTCCCGCACCGCCTGCTTGATGTATTTGCCTTCAAACTCCCGTAGTTTCAGATCCACACCCAGTTTTTTATATTGAGCCTGAACCACCGGCGCGGTTTTCTTGGACGATGGGTAGTCGGTGCCGATCATGGCCGTAATGGTCAGCTTCTGACCGTTCTTGTCCCGGATGCCGTCGCCGTCCGTGTCTTTCCACCCAGCCTCATCCAAAAGGGCGCTGGCCGCTTCGAAGTCATAGCCGTACTCTTTGGCAAACGTGTCTTCATATGCCTGGCTGAATCCGGCCATGGAAGGCGACATGATGCCGTGGCGCACCTGGGCGTTGTTGGCCAGCACCGCCACCAGTTCCTGCCGGTTGACCCCCTTTTGCAGGGCTCTCCGAACCCGCACATCGGTCAGGTTCGGAGCCTCGGGGTTTACGTAGAACATGACGCAGCCGGCCTGCAGGTAGTTGTGCAGGACGATGTTGTCGTCGGCCTTGAGATCTTCCACGTTCTCCAGCGGCACCCGCCAGATGATGTCCACGTTTCCGGATTGGATCTCGGTGACCCGGGTGAAGTCATCGGGGATGAAGCGGACCGTGATCTTGTCCACCAGGCTGGCGCCCGTGTTCTTTGCACCGGGGAAGGTGGACTTGAAGTCGGGGTTTCGCTTGAGGGCGATATGGGAGCCCTGCACCCACTCGTCCACCACCATGGGGCCATAGCCCACCACCTTGCGGTTGAATTCCTCGGCCGATACCTTGGCGGCCGCATCGGTATCCACCAATCCGCCGTAGGACGATGCCAAAGAAACCAGGGCGGGTACCGGGGGAGCCTTCCAGTGCATCACCAGAACCTCACCCTCTACCGTGATTTTGTCCAGGGCTTCCAGGTCGGTGGCGTAAGGGCTGAGTTTGAGATAGCGCTCAAATGAGGCCTTGATCGATTCGGCATTCAGGGGGTCGCCGCTGGAGAAAGTAAGACCTTCGGGAATGGTCAGTCTCATGGTTTTTCCATCGTCGGACAGGGACCAGTCCGAGACCATAAAAGGTTGCACCCCGCTCATATCCTGATTGAAGCGGATCATGGGCACCGTGATCAGAGAATGAACGATATTCTCCCATTCAATCTGTTGGATATCGGTCCCTTCGATCTCCTCCGGTGTGGCAATCACGATTTCGGACCCTAAGGTCAGGGGTGCGGTTGCCCAGGTGCAAACCAACAATAGCAGCATACCCATCAGTGCTTTACGCATTTGTTCCTCCTTTTAATGATCTGTCGATACCCGGTTTACAAACCCATCAAACCCTCACTCACCCGGCAAAAAAAACGGCTGTCTGCAAAACGAACGTAAAGACGGTTACTGATTGCGGATCGATGCCTCATTTGATTTCTTCTTGGGCGATGGTGATCGATTGCCCCATCTGCTGCACCATCATTGAAGCGATTCAGAAAGCCACGAAAAAGAATATGTGTCTCAGCCGGTTATCCGGCGGACCTTGGGTAGTAGCGCCTCCAGACCCTCCTTCAGGGGTCGGATGACCGGGATGTTGAGTTCCGACCGAAGCCTTTCCTGGTAGGCGATTAACGCGGTTTCCGTGCCGCCTTCCCCATTGAGACAGACCGCGATGGTTTCAGCCCCGTAACACCGCGCCAGTTCGATCTCCTGGTGAACCGCGGGGATACGGCACTCCGGTCTTTCCAGATCTTCGAAATAGGAGCGAAAGGGCACATGCTGAAGGATGATGTTCCTGACATTGCCTGAGAGGATGAGCTCGGACCCGCAGGGGCCGAAAGGATTGCGCAATGCGGACTGGCCTTCCAACAGAATCAGATCCGGCATGGATTCCGTAGCGCATTGAACGATCGTCCGCTCCAATTCACCGCTGACAAAATCATTGGGTGTGGCGTCCAGAATAAAGCCATAGGGGTATCCCTGCAGCCAGCCGGTTTGACCGGTGTAGATCATGTCGGTGTTAATGCCGTTTTTTCGGCACATCTCCATGACCATGCGGCAGGTGGTGCGTTTTCCAACGGCACAATCGGTGCCCAATACCGCGATACGGGGGATGTCGACATGGTAGATGTCCCCACTGAAGAAGTGCAGTTCTTCTACGGGCTTCGGTTTGCGAATGTCGATGATGGTGGATCCGGATTTTTTTGCCGCTGCGGCCAGGACTGGGTCGACGGCGAGTTGAATATGCAGGCCGGCCACCAGGGATATCCCCCGTTCGAGCACCTCCAGTAAAATCGGTTTCCATCCATCCGGCAGGATTCCGCCCTCAAAAGCCACACCGATGACGGCATAGTCCGGTCGTGGTGCCGCTCCTTGGATCAGCTCGTCGATGGTGGCATACACGGGAATGCCCCGGTGCACGCCGTCAATCAGTTCACCGGCGTCCTGGTTGGCGAATTGCCGATCCAAAACGGCCACCACCTCAAAGCGCTCCGACCCCCGTATCAGGCCATGGGCTGTTTTGCCGTAAGAATCGCCCAGATGACCGTTGGTGATGACCATGGCGGTTGCTGGCATGTTCACTGTCTCTTCAGGTAACCGGTGCGACGCCCAATCCGGGCGCGTCCGTCAAACTCAGTTCGCCATTGTGCAAGGCGAATCCTCCGTGAAACACATCACGGCCCAGATCGAAGCTGCCGTCCAGATCCAGATAGCGGGTGGCGGAGGCTGACAGGGCCGCATGCAGCGCAGCGGTGATACTCACACAGCTCTCGTCGTTACAGCCCCACATCATCTGAATGCCCGCCAGTCGGGCTGTCCGGGCTATTTCCAGCGCCGATGTGATACCGCCGCATTTCATGAGCTTGGTATTGTAGATTCCGAACGGATGGGGCGGATGGGCGCAACGCAAGGCATCCCCGGGGTTGCAGAGGTTCTCGTCGCCAGCGCACAGGGCCCGGAGTTCCGGGGGCAGGGCCCGCATCTGCTCAAGCTGTGATGTTTGAAGGGGCTGTTCGATCAGCTCAAGGCTCAGGTGCCGGGTCCGACGGTGGAAGGAAAGCAGCTCATCCACCGAATATCCCTGGTTGGCGTCTACTCTCAGGCCGATATGGGCCCCCACCGTCTCACGAATCCGTTTTAGAAGTTCGATATCTTCTTCCAGAGCCTCCCCGATCTTGACCTTGAGAACCGTAAATCCCAGGCCGATGAACTCCTCGGCCTCGGCCACTGATTCGTCATTTGAACGGATACCGAGAGTGATGGAGGTGGGCAGACTCCGGTGCCGTCGGCCCAACAGCTCGACCAGGGGGGTTTCAAATAGTTTGCCGGCCAGGTCATAGAGCGCCATATCCACGGCGGCCAGGGCCGCCGGCGTAGCAGAGAGCACCGTCCGCAGACGTCGGGTCAGGGCGGGAAAGCAGCGCAGATCCCTGTTCAGCAGACTCGCTTCCAGATGGTGATTTAGTGCGTCGGCGCAGTCGGCCATGGATTCCCCCGTCACGTCGTCACCGGGGGATGCGGAGCCATAACCGCAGAGGCCATTGTCCGTCCGCAACCGCACAAAATGGTTCTCGATATCGGTGATGGTCCGGTTGGCGATGCGGTAGGGGCGGGTCAACGCCAAATGCTCCGTCCAGTGATCGGCGGTTACGATTTTCAAAAGGTTGCCTTCTGCTGCACCGGGTCTGGGCACAGGTGCGATCTTGTTTTCGGAATTCGTTGTCCGGCGAGTGATCTACCGATGTGAACCGGCGCTACCGGCACATTCCGTCCGGGGCCGTTCATTGCCCATGGCGTTGGCGCTTATCGGCTGTCAGGGTCGATGTTGGTTCCAATCCCGGGGCTGTTGCCCCCAGGCCACTTTAAAATGAATTGCTGAGCCATTGTTGATTGTCGACGGGGCAACCATCGGCTAGAGGATACCCACCGGGCTTAGGGGTGAAAGCCAAGGGTATCGATCCGGGGAGCTGAGTCAAAACCGGTTATCAGCGTACTTTTAAAGTGCTGCTATAGTCAAGAGCCTTCAGGACTCATCCAGGGATGGACTGGTAGACGGCGCCGGGTTACGTTTAAAAAAGGGATCGGGATCGAGGCTGGAATGGATGTGCTTTAAGCGGCCATGATGGGTGACTCCATTCCTCAGGAGTTACCCTGGAAGGCTCAGGAGATGGGCAATCGTCGGTCAGCACGTGAAAAGCGGTTCAGCAATGGGACCTGGGGATGGACAGCGGAAGGAGCCACCTCTTTTCTTGCCGGGGGTGGAATCGATTTCTATGATGCGATCAATGGGTCGCCCTCGATGACAGCGGGGCGGAAAGCGGGTTTCCGAAAGACGACGATCGAACGATACGTCGGCGTGGACGGATGCAAAGGCGGTTGGTTTGCCGTGGTCATGGGCGCCGATGGCGGTGTCACCATGGGCTGCCACGGGTCTGTGGCCGCCCTGTGGCGCGCCTTAAAGGGGGCCAAGGCCATCCTGATCGACATTCCCATCGGACTCGTATCGGAGTCCGGGGAGGGGCGCACGGCGGATTCACTCGCACGGAAGGCCCTGGCGCCTTGGCGGCATCGCAGCGTTTTCTCCCCCCCCTGCAGACAGACGCTTTCAGCCGTTACTTACAGGGACGCCTGCCGCATCAATCAAAAGGTCTGCGGTTCCAAGGTGTCGATCCAGACCTGGCACATTCTTCCGAAGATAAAAGAAGTCGATGCCTTTCTTCGGACCACCCCTGAGGCCAGGGGAATTGTTCGTGAGAGCCACCCGGAGATCTGCTACTGGGCCCTGGCCGGCTTCCATCCGATGGCTTACTCGAAGAAAAAGTCTGAGGGATGGGCAGAGCGGCTCGGTGTTCTCGAACGGTATTATCCCCGATCCCGGGAGGTTTTCAACGACGCATTGGGACGATTTCCGCGGAGGACGGTAGCCCGGGACGATATCCTGGATGCCCTGGTCAATGCCGTGGCGGCAGTCCGCCTTAAGACGGCCGGGGCGACGCTTCCCCAGGAACCGCCCTCCGACCGGTGCGGTCTTTCCATGGAGATGGTCTTTGCCCAGCCCTCGACCCGTCAGCGGCGAAATGAAGGGAGAAGGAGCGCTTCGGTTCCGGATGAGACCGCGCTTTGATGGGGGTTCCGGCCGACGGTGTCCTCAGGTGCCCGTCCGGCGCTGTTTCCGGAACGCCTCCAGTTCCTCCAGGAGCCAGTCGCCGCAGGCCACGGTTCGATCACCGCAGCGGATGCCGTAGGGTTTTCCGGTCATGCTGCTTTTCGTGCCAACGTGCCGGATAAAGTGTTCGGCCGATTCGATCCGGCTGCGGGCACGGTCGTATTTCATCTGAATGTGCTCCCGGGCTTTCTCGGCATCGTAGTCTTTCCCATTTCGGACAAAGCGGCATTCCGAGTTGCCGATGTGGGTGATCGGTGCTGGATTTCCCTCTCGGTCTCGGTGGGCTCTGCCATGGCATCGGCGGGCAGGGTCAGGACGATCGCCAGGATCAGGCATCGGCACCACAGGGATATCATCAGCGGTGTTCTCCTGAGGGTCGACCCGGAAGCGCGAAGGTCACCCGCATGGGGTTGTGGTCCGACGTGGCGACCTCATCCACCGAGGCTTCCACGGGCACGAGCCCGCGGTAGTAGATGTGGTCCACCGGCTGATCGAAAATCAGGGTCCGACGATCCGGCGTGAACCGCACCGGCTGCATCCCGAGGCGTTCGGCGGTTTCCACCACGATGGTCAGACGCTCCGAATTCCATGTGTTGAAATCGCCGGCAACGATGAGGGGGCCCCGATAGGGCGTCAATGTGGCCGCCAGTTCCTGCCAGGATTTTCGGAAATGGGCCGTCCCCATCGTAAAATTGATGGCATGGACGTTGACGACGACGAGTTGACGCCCGTCGATGGACAGGGGAAACCGGGTGAACAGTTTTGCTTTGGGAACATTCAACAGGGGCTCTATGGACGGTTGAATGCAGATGACCTGGGGGGCGTCTTCCGAAGCGGTCATCACGCCGGCTTGATTGCCGTTGATATTTAGGGTGACGGCAAGGCCCCAGTCCATTTCTAGGGCACCCAGGGCGCTTCGCATCTCATCGGTGAGATAGGCTTCCTGGAGAAGAATGACATCTGTTTCCCGGCCCAATCTGGTGAAGTCTTTTTCCCACCCCTGGCGGTTGCCTTTGAGTATATTCCAGACCATCAGGCTGAAGCCCTCCGGATCGAGGGCCTTCGACCGTCGGTCTTTGTCGTCGGCAAGCCCGTCCAGGAGACCCGGATGGCATGGGGTCGCCGCTTCGATGATTTCACCGGCGGGGCCCCGGCTAACCACCAGGTAGGGATCGGTGGCGGCGACACAGGCAAGGACACCAAGAGAAAGGCAACCGATCAGAAGGGCGTTTCTTTTCAGGGGGAAATGCCTCATCTATGATTTTTCCTCTCTCCGGACGATTTGTCTCCGGGGCGACAGCCGGGAAAACCTGTCACTGTCTGACCATTCAAAGACCGACCAGAACGGAAAAAGACCAGACCTTCGGGCAGCAACCCGTAAATGATTATTCGATTATCTAAAACGCTCCAGATGATCCCAATGGGAGGTCAGTGGGTGTCGGATCGGATGCCGGGCAGCTGTCTGAGCCATCTAAACCGAGTAAAGGCGGCTGCCAGCCGAGGGGTTCAAATCGCTTGATTTCTGCCGGCGAGCCGGGATCTTCTACAAGAACGTCTGCCAGCAGCCGTTATTACCCGGCCTTGGTGGCGAGTTTTGGCCGGCAGGAGAGCGGATGCCCATGGGTCAACCAGACCCATACTGGAGGATTCTGCAAAACCGCAAATTCTTATTTCCGGTGGGTATTGGTCTTGAAAGACAAGATGATGCTTCCTCCCCGGCACGTCGAGCCTTAGAGACTTGTTTGTTTCGATTCTACGCCCCGATGGTTGGATCTGCAAGCATTCCAAGACATCAGAAATGGTGACCTGTCGCGGCCCATCCCCCCCGCGACCGAAGCCTGCGGCAATTCGTGCGGTGGCATTGGACTTGAGGGTGTGATATCGGTATCCGGACAGATTTCGCCCTGGCGCTGAGGGACGGCTGGAAGATGACTCGGTTTGACTAAACGGCGGAAAACTAGAAAATGACTATAGGGGGCCTTCAACTTCCCGGAGGTGAAAATGCCGACAAACCGCCGTCGGCGGATCCACAGAATGGATGGTGGTTGACGTGGACCCTTTTCTGACGATCATTGCCATTGCCGTTCCCCTGGTAGAACTCCTGGGCATTGCGGCGGCCGTACACGCCATAATGAACTCACGGACCTCCCAGGGAGCCCCGGCCTGGGCCGTCGCCCTTGTGGCCATGCCCTTCGTAACCCTCACACTCTATGCCTTTTTCGGGCGCAACAAATTTCATGGTTACGTCCGTATGCGCAGTGCCAAGGATGAAGCGGTTCATCATTTTATCGAGGATATTCAGACCGAAGCACTGGCCAAAGAAATGACCCGCAGGCCCCCATCGGACGCTGATCAGGCGATGGTGAATCTGGCCAACATGCCCATCGTGGGCTTCAATCAGAGCGAGCTTCTCATCGATGGGAACGCCACGTTCACCCGAATTTTCGAAAGCATTGCGGCGGCTCGATCCTATATCCTGGTGCAATTTTATATCATCAAGGATGATTCTCTTGGCCACCAGCTGAAGGATCACCTGATTCGAAAAGCACAAGGGGCCGTGAGGGCCTATTTTCTCTACGATGACATCGGCAGCTACAAACTGCCGGTCAGTTATCTTGAAGAATTGAAGGATGCCGGCGTCCGCGTTTCCGCCTTCCACAGTACCCGGGGGAAAACCAACCATTTCCAGCTCAATTTTCGCAATCACCGCAAAATCGTCGTCATTGACGGCGAAACCGCATTCGTCGGGGGGCACAACGTCGGAGATGAATACGTCTCCCGGAGCTCCAAGTTCGGCCACTGGCGCGATACCCATGTCAAGGTCCAGGGACCGGTTGTGGAATCCATTCAGTTTTGCTTTGTCGAAGACTGGCACTGGGCCACCGGCCGGGTGCCCGATCTGAATTGGGCGTTGAAGCCCAGCCCTGGCGGATCCGAGGATGCCCTGATCATCGCCTCGGGACCGGCGGATCCCCTGGAAGCCTGCGGCCTCATGTTCGCCCAGGCCAACCACATGGCTCGGGAACGAATCTGGATCGCCAGCCCTTATTTCGTTCCCGACTCACAGATCCTGGGCGCCCTCAAACTGGCCGTCCTTCGGGGGGTGGATGTGCGGATTCTTCTCCCCGAGAAACCGGATCATCGCACGGTGCACATGGCGACCATTTCCTACTATTCGAATACTCTGCCGGCGGGCATCAAGCTCTACCGTTACACGGCCGGTTTTCTGCACCAGAAGGTGTTTCTCGTGGACCGGAAATGCGCCGCCGTGGGCACGGCCAACCTGGACAACCGGTCCTTTCGCCTGAATTTCGAATTGACCCTCATCAACTACGACGCCGCATTCGTCAGCGCGGTGGAGCGCATGCTGGAAGCGGATTTCGACCGCAGCCGATTCGTTGAGTTAGAGGAATACACCGGGCGATCTTTTTAGTTCAGGCTAGCGGCGCGCTCGGCGCGGTTGCTGGCGCCCATTCTCTGACGCGGTTTTTCAGCCAGAGGGGGTGCCGGGATTTATGGGCGCTTCCCCCTTTTTTTCTTCCCCACCGAAGGCTGCCGAACAGGTAATTGGACCCCTTTGACACGCCCTCAAAGAGCCGCTTATCGACGCCTCGGTTTCATCGTTTTCCTTCCGGGCCTCGACTCCTGAACCCAATCCGTTTTACTGACGGCAGAAATGTCACTGCCGGCCGATGACCCTGGGTCATTATGTCGTCATGCCAGGAGGCGTCTTCAGGAACCTAGTTCGGATATGTTACGTGTTGCCGGCGTTCATCGGCCAGGCATTCAAGGGCGCCGCCGACCGTTGGTACTGCAAGGCCTTGATGACGTCGCATATGGAAGCCTCCGACGCGCCCCCAGGGGGACTATTTATGGGGGGTTTAGCCATTCCGCCGGGAAACAAACGGCTCCCGGGGCTCTGCTACCGACACAGGCGCCAAGTATAAGATATCATATATCATTTTGACATTTAGAAAAAATTTTCGGGACATATTCGGGATAGGGACCCGACCGGCGAAGCCCGGTCGGGCTTAGGGAAGAAAAGCGTCCTGGACGATAAAGGCTTTCGGCATTTACAAATGGTGCCATTGGACTATAATCGATGGTCGTGACGAGCCGTTCACCGATGGTAAACGATATGATCTGTTCGGTTGCCATTCGAGCAATCGGCCGCTTTGGCGCCGGCCGTGAGGAGAGATGAATGACGATCAAAGTTGCTGTCGGCATTCTGACGGCCCTGGCTTTTTTAGCGGGACCCGTGCATGCCCAGGAAATGATGGTCCTCACCGAAGAATCTCCGCCCTACAATTTTACCCGGGCCGGCCATGTGACCGGATCGTCGACCGAGGTCGTACGCGAGATCCTCAGGCGCTTAGGAGAGCCGGACAATATCCAGGTGCTTCCCTGGGCCCGCAGCTACAAACTGCTCAACAGCCAGCCCAATGTGGCTCTCTTTTCCACCACCCGGACACCTGAGCGCGAAGATCTCTTTTTCTGGGTCGGCCCCTTGTTTACGGTTCACTACGGTTTCTACGCCAGAAAAAGCAGCCGTTTCCAGATCGATTCCCTGGAAGACGCCAAAAAAGTCGGTTCGATCGCGACCTACAAGGACGACGTCAAGGAACAACTGCTCAAAAGCATGGGGTTCGACAACCTGGACAGTTCCAAATCCCCGGCCAGCAATCTGAAGAAACTCATGGCCGGCCGGGTCGATTTATGGCTGTTCGACAACGTGGGCGTGTCGGATATCGCGCGACAGCAGAATGTGGACCCGTCCGAGCTGGAGTTGGTATGGCCGTTCAAGAGCTATCAGGCTTATGTGGCTATTTCCAGGCAGACATCGGAGCAAACGGTCGGGCAGTGGCAGGCTGCCTTGCATGCGATAGTCGAAGACGGGACGTTTTTCGACATCAACCACCGTTGGCTTCCCGCCGAGAGTATCCCGGATCTCACTGCTGCGAAGACCTATTCCGACGGCGCACCGGCGCTTAAATTCTATACCGAAGACTCTCCTCCCGGCAGTTTTTCAGACAACGGGAAGCCGGCCGGGTTCGCGGTTGACATCGTCCGCGAAATTCTGAAGCGAAGAAGACAGCCGGACACCATCGCCATTGTTCCCTGGTCACGGGGATACGCCCTGGCCCAGAGTGGTCCCAACGTGGGCCTTTTCTCCGCAAGCCGCCTGGAACAAAGAGAAGACCGGTTCCACTGGGTCGGCCCGCTCTATTCCCAGACCTGGGTTTTGTACGGCCGAAAAGGGGGCGGCATCCGCATCCGTTCCCTGGAGGAGGCCAAAAAGATTGGGCGTATCGGCACCTACCTGAAGGACGCCAAAGGGCAGTACCTGCAGAGTATCGGGTTTAAAAATCTCGTAAACGCCAATCGCAATACCAGCAACATCCGTCATTTGATCAAGGGCAGGATCGATCTTTGGGCAAGCTCGGATTTCAATATGCCCTATCTGGTCAGTCAGGCCGGCTATGACCCGGACGACCTCGAAGCGGTGGTTCCGATCCGCAGGGTATCCAATTATATCGCTTTTTCCCTGGGGACTCCGTTGGCGATCGTCCGGGATTGGCAGCAGAGCCTGGATGAGATCAAAACGGACGGCACTTACATGAGTATCGCCCGAAAGTACAACTATTCCATCCCGTAAATCACCGGGGGGTCTGTGGACACACGATCACTGTCAGCGGGGAGGGGACCTTTCACAGGGTTCAAACGGCGCTCGATTTCAAAGGAGCTGACACTCAGTCTCATGCTGATGGTGCTTCTGTTCGAAGGCATTTTACTGGCGGTCGTCTACACCACCCAGCACCGTTCTAACCTGAGAGAATTGGATTCCCTGGCCGACACCTATTCGGACAACCTGGCCCAGGTGTTGGCGGTACCGCTCTGGGACTACGACGATGAGCAGATCGCAACCATCGGAACCGGCTATATCCGCAATCCCGTCGTCCACGAGCTTTTGATCGCCGATACCGACGGCAATGTGCTTTTTGAGGCCCGCAAAGAGCCTGGGGGGGGCCGCCGCATCGAGCGCCGTTCCGACATCGTTCACAAGGGGCAGACCATCGGGCGGATGGTTCTTTTCCTGTCTCCTGACGAGCAGGCATCGAAGCTTGTCCTGATGCGCAACGTCATCTTTCTGATGCTGGCCTCCTCCCTGGTGGCGATTCTGGTAACCACCGGCATCATGCTGCGCGTTTTTATGCGAAAGCCCCTGGCGGCATTGCACACCGGCATCGACCGGGTTGCCAGGGGAGAGTACGACTACGGTTTCGAGGAAGTGCATCACAATGAATTGTCCGATATCGCTGGACGATTCAGGGATATGGCCGCCACCATTCGTGACAGGGAGGAGTCGCTGCAGCGGGAAATCTCGGAGCGGAAGCGTGCAGAGGATACCGTCAGAGAAAACGAGGCCAAGAGCCGCGCTCTTCTCGATGCCATCCCCGACCTAATGTTCCGATTCGACCGCCAGGGCACTTTCCTGGAGTTCAAGGGGGATCCGGAGTTGCTGATGGCGGCCCCCGAGCTGTTTATGGGCAAAAATGTCGCCGATGTCCTTCCGGCCGATATTGCTTCCACCATGATCCAGAGACTGGAGAGGGCCATCAGGAGCGCTCGCATTCAGGTGTTCGAATACGAACTGGAGATCAAAGGGGAAGGCCGCCATTTCGAAAGCCGGTTGGTGGCGATTTCCAACGAACAGGTGGTCGCCATCGTCCGGGATATTTCCGAACAGACACGGGCGGCGGCCGAGCGCGACCGACTCGAGGAGAAACTCCGCAGGGCCCAGAAGATGGAGGCGATCGGGATGCTCGCCGGAGGCGTCGCCCACGATTTGAACAACGTGCTTTCCGGCCTTGTGAGCTATCCTCAACTGTTGCTGATGGACCTTCCCAAGAACAGCCCGATGCGAAAGCCGATGCTGACCATTCAGCGGTCGGGGGAGAAGGCTGCCAACATTGTGCAGGACCTTCTGACCCTGGCCCGGCGAGGGGTGCCCGTGACCGAGGTGGTCAACCTGAACGATCTGGTTCGGGAATTGTTGGAGACGCCGGAGTTCGAAAAGCTTAAAACCTACCACCTGGACGTCGACGTGAAACTCGACATCGATGCGAGGCTACTGAACACAGCCGGATCGCCGGTTCACCTTTCTAAAACCCTTATGAATCTGGTGTCCAATGGTATCGAAGCCATGGCCGGCAGGGGTATCCTCACCATCCAGACCCAAAACCGTTACGTCGACACCCCCGTCAGAGGCTATGACGATATCGTCCCCGGCGATTACGTGGCGGTAACCGTCACCGATGACGGCATCGGCATCGCCTCGAAGGATATCGGTCGGATTTTCGAGCCGTTCTACACCAAAAAGGTGATGGGCCGAAGCGGGACCGGTTTAGGGATGGCCGTGGTCTGGAGCACGGTCAAAGACCATCGAGGCTATATCGACGTCGAGAGCAAGGTCGGGCTCGGCACCCGTATCACCGTCTATCTGCCGGCCAGCCGCCAGGAAATCCTCAAACAGCCGTCGACTGGTTCCATCGAGACGTTCAAAGGGCGGGGGGAAACCATCCTTGTGGTCGACGATATGCCCGAGCAACTTGAGATTGCCTCTAAGATGCTTAAAAAACTCGGTTACCGGGTGGCGACCGCCGCCGGCGGCAAAGAGGCCGTGGCCTATCTCCACGGCCATCGAGCGGATCTCGTTATTTTGGATATGATCATGGAGCCGGGGATGGACGGACTGGAGACCTACCGGCGAATGATCTCGATCCGACCGGGCCTGAAAACCATCATTGCCAGCGGGTATTCGGAAACCGTCCGGGTTCGAAAGGCCCAGACCTTAGGCGCTGGTGTCTACATCAAAAAGCCGTATCTGCTGGAAACGATCGGGATGGCGGTGCGAAACGAACTGGACCGGTGACGGTTCCCCCAGGGCCGCCTGCCCCCCCGAGCGGTGCATTCGATGGGAAGATGACGGAAAACCGGTGGGAGGGGATTTGAAGGGAAGGGGATGATGTCATCCGATATCTGTAATTTTCAGTAGAACGACATTAATTGGGTCACCGTTTTTGACACAATGTGAATCCAGTTGAACAACAGTTTCACCAGCCGCCGCACCGATGGTTGACCATTGATGAATTTGCCAAAATCGCTTCACTTGAGCTCTGCAGCGGCGATATGCGGTCCGGTGCAAACATTTGTTATGCAATTTTTGCAACCATTAAGTTATCTAAATGAGTCTCACTACCCATAATGAAATTTGTGGTTCCTGCTACAGAAAATTTAAATTTAGTATAAAAACTTTTTGCTCTATTGTTGCCACTGAATACACTTAACCAAATATCTGTATAGTCTTTCATTGCACATACACTTTTCGCTTCATTCATAAGTTTTTCAGCCACTTTTATTCCGTGAAATCTGGATTTCACATAAAATTTTTGCAACTCTACTGGTCTTTTTAAATTAAGAATGTCAGGGCAAGTGCTTCCGAATCTAAGAACGATAAAACCGGCAATTTCATTTACTGCGAATGCACAAGCGACATAAGAATTTTTTGCACGAATCACTTTTTGGAAATAGGCTGGATTCAGATTTTTCTCTGTGTATGTTTTGAGCTCATACAAATCAGACTCTTTAGGGCAGGATAGCCCGAAAGTTTCCATGGCGATCTTGGAAATTTCTGATGCATCAACTAATTCCGCTTCTTTTACAACGATTTCCATTTTAATTATTAACTTCCATAACGCCTGAACTGTGCGACGCAGCTTTTTGCGGCCGCACCAGTGACATGTTAACCGCCGATGATTTCATTCAATCCTTCGATAATACTGGCCAGTTCCTCAGGAGAAGCACTTGCTATCCTTTTCCCTATTCTTTTTGTCGAAAGCGTTCGGATCTGACGGATCTTCGCCCAAGATTTTTTCGGAAGTTTTGTGTCAGAAAGCTCAAGCGTTAGCGGGAATCCTGCACGCTGTGGCTGACTTGTTATCGCCACCGCGATGACGGTACCAGACCGATCATTGAAAATGTTATGGCTTAAAATAAGAACAGGGCGGAAACCGCCCTGTTCGCTTCCAATGACAGGATTTAAATCAGTCCAATGGATATCCCCTCTCAATATTCCGGCCATTCATCCATCTCCATGGCAAGTCCTTCTTCCGCCATATTTTGTTCATACACCGGATCGAGTTTAGCGCATTCTTGAGCCAAGCGTGTTCGCTCAAGGCGTTGAAGCTTGTCTGCGACAGCCTCCTGGATCGCCTTGCTGCGGTTTGGATACACTTTTGAATTCACCAAAATGTCTAATTGTTTCAGTAGCTTGTCATCGATTGTGATTGCAATTTTCGAAGCTGCCATTTTGATCACCTCCGGTATGACAATATATCATACCTTACAGCTTTTCAAGCCTCTATCCTTTATTCCTGCCGGTTAACGTCTGAGCTAACCGGTTGCTAAAAGGTGCAGAGCGAAGCGGCGCGGCTTTTGGCAATCCGAGTTTAGCGATTTGTTAGCCGTTTCAAAATTCGACTTCGGTAACAATGAATGCACATGAAGTACTATGGTCTATAAATTTTTTTTCATCTTCCATCAATACTTGGCCCAGTTCGGCCATTTCGTCGCTGCCCATCGCTTCCATCAACTCAGGCTCTGATTCAAACCAGACCTCCGCCACACCGTCATACGCATCCATCATTCCTCGCGATGCCTTCATGCCGTCGTTCAGAGGGTTGGTAATCGTATGAGATTGAACATATTTTTTCGTTCGCATCACATGCGCATTTTTCATAAATAGAGGTGCATGGTTATTCCTCCAGTAATCTTGGAACTGTTCACGGGTCATGTTGGGATGGCGGCGTAAACACATCACTAATTTTATCATTTTGTACTCCCATTTATTGGTTATTCTTTTTCATGTAGGCGCTGTCCAGTCATATTCAATTCAGATGTCAGAATTTACCGTTCTCGTTTTTCCATTCAGATCGCGGAGGGATTGAATCGGTTGTATCCCAGTGCTCCACAATCTTGCCCTCGGCTACGCGGAAAAGATCGTAAAAGGAACTGTGCACACCGTTACGGTATCCCTCACTAACACTTAGCAGGAAATTTCCCTCTGCCAGTAAACGATGCAATCTATTGTATTGTATTATGCACTTGCCATTAGAATCAGTTTCTGCTAGCGCTGAACGCAGTGCTGAAATGCCGTCAGACATGTGCGGATTATGTTCCGTGTACTCCTCTGCATAGATGTACTGCTCCAATCTATCAAGTTTACCATTGATAATAACTTCATCAACGAAAGATCTGACGAGTTCTCGATTCTCTTCAGTTCTTTCAAGGTCGCTTACTTCAATTGGCCCATCGATCATGGTGTGCCCCGAAAGATTGGGGCGACTGTGTTTATGTTGGAGGTTGTCCCAATGTTCAACGGCCAAACCCTTTTCAAAACGAAAGACTTCGAAGCCAATTTCCAATACGTTGAAGTCGTAATCGGTGTGGGCAAAGACAAAGTCTCTATCCTCGAAAATACGCACAATATTGACGCGGGGAGAGGTTTTCGATAGTCGTTTGAATAGGTTCGCCAACCCTTCGCTCCCCTCCGGAGTTAGAGGGTTGTGTTGAATATACTTGTCTTCATTGACCACCGTTACAGATTCTGGGTCACCTGTCTCAATACCTTTAAGTAGTTTGCGGATTTGCTCTTTCTTCTTGGATGCCATGGATGAATACTCCTGAATTTTGTCGGCTAACTACTGAGTAGTGAGAATTAATTCTCGGTTATAGTTATTGGGGAATTAATTCGCGGGGGTCCAGCGGGACGCCCTTTAGATTTCTGCATTTAGCTGCAACGTGTTCCTTCTATGCCAAGATAAAATACAATCATCGATCAAACTCCAATAATCACCAGAATATTATACGAAACATCACAAAAATAGAAATATGAAGGGCGTTATATATTGGAATGATTATAGAATATACCTCTAAGAGTAGAAAAAACAGAAGAAATTATCGCCTTGAAAAAAAGATAACCTCCAGGTAGCACAAAGGTGGGAAACCTTCAACGCAAGCGCTACAAGGAGGCTATCATGGGTAAAGGCAACGCTACCAGGTACACCGAATTCTGTCAATTTAGACGCGAGATTAGGGGCTCGACAGCGTATGTGATCGTCGGCATCGATGTGGCCAAAGACCGCCACCACGCGTTTTTCGGCACCGCCACCGGCAAGACGCTGCTCAGACGCCTGCTCTTTGACAACACCCGATCGGGGTTTGGCCAATTGCTGGAGCGGGTGGGTCAGCTACAAACCCGTCATGGGCTCACCAAAGCCGTATTCGCTTTAGAGCCCACAGGCAACTACCACAAGCCCCTGGCCCATTGGCTTTTGGAGCAGGGGCAGCTGCTGGTGCTGGTTTCCAATCACGCCATTGCCGAGAACCGGCAGACGCTCGACGGCCGATGGGACAAGAACGACGCCAAAGACAGTGCGAATGTCGCCGACCTGGTCTCCCAGGGCAAGTGTCAGTTTTTTGAATCGCCCAATGAAGATTTACTGGAGCTGCGAACGCTGCTGTCGCTACGCAAACGGCTCAAACGCCAAGCCCATGCGATCCGCATGCAGATCCGCAATGGGTTGGTGGCCAAGCACTTCCCGGAACTCGACCGCCACTGGGGGAGCTGTTTGACGGAGAATCTGGCCATCGTGCGCTGGTGTCTGGCCCCGCGCATGATCGCCTCGCTATCCTTCGACAGCTTTGTGAGCCGGGTCACCACCCGGGATCGTGGGCTACGGCAGCTACGGCGTCTGCGCGCGATTTACGACGCTGCAGCTCAATCCGTGGGTTGCCCCATGACCGGGGCGAGTGTGTTTGAAGCCCGAACGCTGGTGGAACGCTACCAGGACTTGAACGAGACGATCGAATCAACCGAGTCGACAATAGAGCACATTTGCCGAGGCTTTGCATCTTACCATCACTTGCTGACAATCCCTGGCTTTGGCCCTTACGTGTGCTCGCAAGTGCTGGCCAGGATCGGCAACCCCCATCGGTTCAGAGGACGCAAGCAGGTGATCCGGCTGGCCGGCTTGGATCTGAACGCCAAGCGAAGCGGCCGGCGAAGCGACGATGCGGTTCCAGTGATATCCAAGCGCGGAAACGCGGACTTGCGCTACGCGCTTTATCAGGGGGCCGTGGTTGCCTCCTACCACCACAGCGGCTTTCGGGCGTTGTATACCCGTTATCTGGAAGGCCGTGAGAAGGAACGGGGCATCCGGACCAAGATGCGCGTGAAGCTGGCGGCCAAGATGCTGGTCATCGCCTGGGCGATGATGAGAGCCCAAACCGATTTTGATCCCGAAATGCTCAGCATCTGACGCAAAGAGGGCATAAAACAAACCGTGTATCGGCGAGAGAGCCCGTCCATGGGCGTAGGAGTGAAACAACTCCGCGGGGGACAAGACCAGGGCCTCTCTTTCGAACTCGAAGCCTGGATAAGGAATGCTGGAGACTGGCGAAAACTGCCGGATCTCGGATAGCGGTAACGCTGAGGCAGAAGAGTTCGCCGAAGAGGAGAGATACTCGCCGAAGAAAGATCTCGATCTTGATGAAGCGGTGCGCAGAGACGAAGCTGGTGACTCTATTTGTTTGATATTACAAAATAAAAATACTGCTTGACTAGGGGAATATAGAATGTCCCTAAAAACACACAAAACGATGTATCCCTGGATTGCATCTATGGTTCAAATCGATTCGGTGAAAACAATTCGATATCGACCTTAGGGGATATGTCAACCATAAGATCCGCTAGTATTTCCCCAAGAACAGGAGCGAACTTGAAACCATGCCCAGCAAGAGCTACCCCAAAAACGTGATTTGATCCGGGTCTCTTTCCGAGGTAAAAATGTCCGTCGGATGTCATTGTGTAGAGGCACACTTCGGAAGTAATGGGGCAACGATGAAGGCTTGGCAAGAATTGTGAAATGATGGCTTTAATGTCCTCTACCTCGACCGGTAAAACCTCTCGACTAAGCGTCAGCGGGTCGCAATCGACAAGCTCATTATGAAATGCCATTTTTATCTGAGACGCCGGACTAATCACCGGCAAGGCGTAGAACTCTCTATAGGTTTGAAGGGATCCCGGATGTTTTTCTGTTGGAACCTGCCAAAAGTTAACTGGAAAACGGCCAAGGTGAAAACGTCTATCTTCCTCCGCCTGCAGCCAGTGCACGGGAACACGTTTTGGCATCAGCGGACTACCAGGTGAACCGAGCAGCCTATTCGTCCAAGCACCTGCCGATATTAGCAGCCGGCCAGCTTCATAGGTATTTCGCGCTGTATGAACGTGGACACAGCCATGGCGCTCTGACCACCGATCCACCGGTTCATCCACAATCAGATCGGCCCCCGCCTTTTCTGCCTCAGCCAAAAAGGTGACAATGCTCAATTCCGGGAACACGATACCGGCCTCTTTTTCCAACCCGGCAACAAATGTATCGGGCGGGGACAACTGGGGCCATCGTTTTCGAACCTCGTTTGCGGTAAGGCACTCGTGGGGGATCTCGTATGACTGTGCACTTGCTATAAATCCTAAAACAGCAGGGCTTTCAGGTGGACCAATGGTTAGATTGCCTGTTTTGATTAGCAGTTCCTGCCCTGAATTCTTTTCCAACTTCCGCCAGAGTTCCCATGATCTAAGCGCCATCGGTACATATGAGGTCCCTTCTAAGTAGGCGCGGCGTATACTCCGGGAGGCGCCGTGATGACTGCCCTTGTTGTGGGGAGGACTGTATTTATCTATTCCCAGTACGTTGAAACCCCTACGAGCTAACGTCATGCAGGTTGCCGAGCCGGCTGTGCCTAAACCGACAATGATAAAATCGTATGCGGGCATCCGAGT
The DNA here is from genome assembly GCA_942491115.1 of uncultured Desulfobacteraceae bacterium. Lineage (GTDB taxonomy): Bacteria > Desulfobacterota > Desulfobacteria > Desulfobacterales > UBA5852 > CALNZV01. The sequence continues at coordinate 65,820 of CALNZV010000007.1, read as the reverse complement.
TCCTGATTTCTTCCAGTTAAACAAATTGTGGTAATGATATCTCCTGGCAACGGCAAGCTTCTACAAGGATATGATTAGTAGTTTTAGGATATCTAAACCGGATATGTCACGTGTTGGCGGCGTTCATCGGCCAGGCATTCAAGGGCGCCGCCGACCGTTGGTACAGCAAGCCCTTGATCACGGCGCATATGGAAGCCTCCGACGCGCCCCCAGGGGGAATAGTTTTGGGGGTTTTTGCCATTCCGCCGGGGGACAAACGGCTCCCGGGGCTCTGGTACCGAAACAGGCGCAAAAAATTAGATAACATAGATCATTTTGACATTTAGAAAACATTTTCATGACATATTCGGGCTAAATCTCTATATCCCCATCGCTTTCACAACATACGTTTTCTTACCTCTTTCCTTTTTAGGTTGATCATGCCGAACCAAAATTAGTCATTATCCATGACATGCATTACAGTAGGCTCAATAAAAACAGATATATTGAGAATATCCCACGACACCATAAATTGTCAAAATTTGAGATATCTTGCCGATATCCGGGAAGAACACTCCCCAGGAATCAATAGAGGCTGTATAGAATCTGTCGATGATAAATCGGCGGGAGTCGAATCCGACGCGCAAGGCCGGGAGAGGGGTAACGGAATGGGGGAGAGTGGATGGCGACAGACTTCCGATGGGCTTCGAGAGCGCTTCGCAACCCTCTGTGATGGCATCGAGGCGAAGGAGGGGACCCTGCAGGTTTTTGTGCCGGGCACCTATTCCAGGGAGGCAGTCCTGGCCCAGGTGGATGCCCTGGAGGCCCGCTATCCGGCAACCGCCGCACGCCCCCCATTGTTCGGCGTACCTGTAGGAATAAAGGACATCTTCCACTGTGCCGGATTCATCACCCGCTGCGGCAGTGAGCTGCCACCGGAACTGTTTCAGGGACCGGAGGCTGCTACGGTAACGCGAATCAAGAGGGCGGGTGCAGTGATAATGGGGAAAACCGCCACTACGGAGTTCGCCTATTTTGCCCCGGCTCCAACCCGCAACCCCATAAATCCTGGCCACACGCCGGGAGGCTCCAGCAGCGGATCCGCAGCGGGGGTCGCCGCCGGGTTTTTCTCCTATGCCCTGGGCACCCAGACCGTCGGCTCCATCATCCGACCGGCTGCCTACTGCGGAATTGCCGGGTTAAAGCCCAGCCACGGACGCATCAGCACAACAGGGGTCGTTCCATTCTCGCCCACTGCGGATCACGTGGGTGTCTTCTCACGGGACATTTCTTCTCTGGCGCCTCTTCTGAGCGTTCTCGACGACCGCTGGCGGCCGGCGGCGCCGCCCGGGGACATTCGGTTGGGCATCCCCGTCGGCCCCTACCTCGCCCAGACCGAAACGCCGGCGCTGTCTTCATTCCACCAGCAGGTCGGACGACTTCGGGAGACCGGATGTGACATCGTCGAGGTTCCTCTTTTTGAAGATATCGCCGATATCAACCATCGGCACACGCGCCTCATCGCCGGAGAGATTGCTCGGGAGCATTCATCATGGTTCGCTCGGCAAGCAAACCGGTATCGACGCGCCACAAGGGAACTTATCGCTGCCGGAATGGTGGTTGGGAAGCGGGAACTGGAGGAACTGAGAGGGTCCTGCCCCCGGCTTCGCAGCCGTCTCTCGGAGATCATGAACCGCCACCGGCTGGATGCCTGGGTATGCCCGGCCACCACCGGGGAGGCTCCCCCGGGACTAGAGACGACCGGCAGTCCCCTCATGAACCTGCCATGGACCCACGCCGGTCTGCCGACGGCCACCGTTCCGGCGGGGAACGGACCCGGCGGACTTCCGTTGGGGCTTCAACTGGCTGGGGAATTTATGGGCGACGAGGGATTGACCGCCCTCGCGGCGCGTCTGGAAATCCTGGTGGTTCGGGAACCATAGCCATCTCCATAGCCCATGGAGTCGGGGTATCCTTCCGGCGTCGGTGCCCAAACTAGGATACCGCCACCGTGTGGTGTCCGCAGACACCGGAGGGCAAGCGCTCGAGCAGGGACCCCAGAGTCGATACGGCTCTTTCAATGCCGCCGCCATCGGCGCCAGTGAAATTGAGCCTTAGGGTTTCATTTCCCTGGTCAGGTCGGGAGAAAAAATACCGGCCCGGCACGAAAGCCACGTTTCTGTCGATGGCTTTCCGATAAAGCGTGTCGGCGTCGAATCCCGGGGGGCCGCTTGCCCAGACAAACATGCCGCCATCCGGGGCCGACCATTTGAACCCGGGCGGGAAGCACCGCTCCAAGGCCCTCAGCATTGCCTCCTGCCGACTCCGATAGAGGGAGAGAAGGGACGGCAGGTGGCTGGTCAGGTGTCCGTGGAGCAAAAATACGGCTGCCAAAGCCTGGCTAAAGGTGCCGGTGTGAAGATCGGTTCCCTGTTTCACGCGGACCAGCCAGGGGCGAATTCCAGGGGGAGCCACACAGAACCCCACTCGCAACCCCGGTGCGAAGATCTTCGAGAAGGTCCCGACGTAAAGGACGTGATCCGGTGCCAGGCTATGAATGGGGGGGATGGGCGTTCCCCGATACCGAAGGTCCCCATAGGGGTCGTCTTCGACCAGGAGCAGGTCGCGGACTTTCAGAATCCGGGCGATGGACCGCCGCCGTTCGATGGTGAGAGTTCGGCCGGTGGGATTCTGAAAATTGGGTACCAGGTAGAGAATCTTTAAATGCCTGCGGGCCGCGGCCCTGTCCAGAGCATCCGGAATGAGCCCGTCCTCATCGGTTTCGATGTCGAGGAAGGTCGGGCGGTAGGGACCGAGAGCCTGAAGGGCGCCCAGGTAGGTCGGCGCCTCCACGGCCACGGTATCGCCTGGGGAGACAAATACCTTTCCCACCGCATCCAATACGCCCTGTGAACCGCTTGCGGTCAGGATGGCCTCCGGGGAAGCGACGATGCCCTTTGCTGCCAGATAGCCCGAAAGGGCTTCCCTGAGAGGCATGAACCCCTCGGTCATATCGTATTGAATAGCCCTGGCGCCAAAGGTGTCGATTACCGACCGGCTTAGTACCTCGATCTGATGGATCGGGAGGGTTTCGGCCGCCGGAAGTCCCCCCGCCAAGGAAATCATTCCGGGGCGGGCGGCCACTTTGAGGATTTCGCGGATGGCATTGCTTTTCAACCCTCTCACCCGGTTGGCCAATAGGTGGTTGATGTCCATTCCTCCTCCTCTTTTTTAAAAAAGACCGGTTGGTATTAATATGTGCCAAGAAACAGCCGAACCTCTGTCAACGGTTTCGGGTCTTATGCCCTGAGGCAGTCAATATAAAAATGGAGTTGGTTCCGGGTCTCCTCGAGGACGGCTGAATCCCTGCTGGACACATAAAGAGTGGCCGCGCCATTCAGGGCAACGACGATAAAATCGGCCACCTCCCGGTGGGGCGTATGGGGTGGGATGAGACCGCGCTGGGAAGCCTCTAATAGCCACATCTGGAATAGCCGCGAGAAATCCACGAAGCCCTTCAGGATGTGTCGACTCATGGAAGAGGACTGGTCCGACAGTTCGACCAGCATGTTGACGAAGAAGCATCCCCCTTCAAAGAGATCGCCCCCCAAATAGTCCTTTAGCGCACGGTCGACGATATGTCCGATTCGCTCAAGCGGATCGCGGATGCCCTCAACCTTTTTAAAAACCGCTTGGCGCCATATGGCGACCGCCTCGTCGTAGACCGCATACCAAATATCCTCCTTGCTCTTGAAGTGGCAATAAAGGCCGCCTTTGGTGAGGCCGGTCACGTCGAGGAGATCGCTGACCGAGGTGTTGAAATATCCTTTCACAGAAAAGACTTGAAGAGCCTTTTCGATGATTCGCTGGCGGGTCTGATCGCCTTTTTTGCTCAAGGGGCGGCTCCGTTTATGGGGCGGTCGAGTCAGGTATCGACCGTTGTATGGTCAGCAAAGCAACAATCATATAAAATACCAACCGGTTTTAATTTATATGAGTATGCCCCTAAATGTCAACCCACTCAATATCGCCACTATTGAAGGAGGATCCGGTCGGGGGGACAGGAAATCGGGCGATGGATCGGTTGAGAATCTCATGGGCCGAAGGCGGTTGACTAAGAAATCATGCGATTATTTTGCCAATCGATAACAATTCGCTTGCTTTATTCGATTAAAGGATTAAAATATCCATATTCAATGAAGCCTCGCCTAAATAGCGAGGCGGTTTCTTTCTGTAGGCGCACTCCATTTGCACAAATGGTACCCTCCAGTCTGTGACGTTGAAAATACCAAAGAAAGGAGGTTGTCATTATGGCCGATGGAATCGTCAAATGGTTTAACGATAGTAAAGGCTTTGGATTCATTGAGCAGGACGGCGGACCTGATGTGTTTGTTCATCACTCAGCGATAAACGCCACCGGATTCAAATCCCTGAACGACGGAGACAAAGTGACCTTTGATGTGGAAGATGGACCGAAGGGTCCCTCCGCAGCAAACGTTACTGTCGTCTAAATTCACGCCCTAAACAAATAGAGCACTCCTTCCATTTTGAAGGGGTGCTCTTTTTGTTTGGTGCGACGGTATTTTTCCACTCCCGATAATCATACCGGCACCTCTCCCCACCGCTCCACCCGATTTCTCTCCTGGCGCTGTTATCCCCCGTGGCAGGTGGTTGCCCCGGACCAAGAAGACCTCGCCGACGCATTCTTCCCATAGGGTGACGCCTGCCGTTTGAATTGTAAACGCAAATCCATCTTGTCCGGTTATTTATCAAAGAAATGGCACAAGATCCCACGGCGTTTTGACCGTTTGAAATGAAAAAATGCCCGGATTTGATTTTCAGATGAAAAATGGTTTCGTAGGATAAAATGTCTTAATATAACGGATAGTTGTATATTTGGTTGGTTTGAAGTCATGTGAAGTAAATCGATAGTTTCAAAGTCGTTTCATACAGAACGCAAGGGTCAATTGGGGGGCGGTGATTGGGTTGAAAAAGGTATTTAGCCCGGAGATGTCACGCGTTGGCGTTGCCCTTGAATGCCTGGCCTATGAACGCCGCCAACACGTGACATCTCCGGGTTAGATGGCAAAGACCATATCGTATCGGTGTTGACTGTCGTTTCAATTTGAGATAACAGTTCGTATACGAAGGAATAGACGCCCATGCCGACGCCAAGCAAGCCGATACCCGATTGTTTTATCTTTCTCCTTGCCAAGGCCTACCAAAAGGCTCAGGGTCGTTTCAAAAAAGCCCTGGAGCCTTTTGGACTTACCAGCCTCCAGCACCTGGTGCTGGAGGGACTCTGGTATGAGAATGGTCAACCCGCGTCGGAGTTGGGAAAACTTTTGGTGCTCGACAAGGCCACCCTGTCGGGTGTCCTGGATCGACTGCAGGAGGCAGGGTGGATCGTCAAACGCCCGGACCATGGGGATCGTCGGGTATCAAGGCTTTATACCACTCCCAAGGCCGATTTGGCGAAGGACGAATTGATTGCGGTTCGGATCAGAACCAACGATGTTCTTCTCGAAGGCTTCGCCGTCGAAGAAAGGGTCCTTCTCAAGCGGTTTCTTCGGGAACTGATGAGTTGAAGCCATTACCGGCGGCGGCGATCATCACGGGTGTTGTCCCCCCATGCCGGTGACCCATGCACTCGGGGGGATCGGGTCATTTTGCCGGTAAACCCGTCGAAAACGGTTGGTATGCAAACATCAATACCCGGTATCGCCACTACCGGAAGGAGGCCTGTGCCATGCTGCTCAATCCGTCGACCGAGACCTTCGAAAGCCTGGACGAGCGGTCCAGGGAGATCATGTCCCAGACGATCCGCTTTTTTGAAGCGAAGGGAAAGGCCCGCCTGAAGGCGGACGATCATGATCGCTTGTGGTACCGGGACTTTCTGGATTTCGTGAAGGACCGAAAGATCTTCTCCACCCTGCTGACGCCACCGGATGTGGCGGGTGACGACCCGGATGCGCGGTGGGACACCTATCGCAATTGTGCGTTCAATGAAATCTTGGGGTTTTACGGATTGTCTTACTGGTACGCATGGCAGGTGAGCATACTTGGCCTCGGCCCCATCTGGATGAGCAAGAACGACGCCGTTCGAAGGAAGACGGCGGAACGTCTGAGGACGGGGGGCATCTTTGGATTTGGGCTTTCGGAAAAGGCCCATGGCGCGGATCTCTATTCGAGTGAAATGATGCTGACGCCCATGCCGGACGGCAGCTTCCGGGCAGATGGCGGCAAATACTATATCGGAAACGGCAATGAGGCAGCGCTGTTGTCCGTATTCGGAAAGAATTCAGAGACGGAAGGCTACGCCTTTTTTGCGGTGGAAACCGACCACCCGAATTACGAATGCGTGCAGAATCTCGTCAACTCCCAGATGTATGTTTCCGAGTTCGTTCTTCATGGATACCCCCTGTCCGAGGCGGACATTCTGTCCACGGGAAACGATGCCTGGGACGCCGCGCTCAACACGGTGAACATCGGCAAATTCAATCTTGGGTGGGCCTCCATCGGCATCTGCACCCATGCCCTCTACGAGGCGATCGCCCATGCCAGTCGGCGGAATCTCTACAACCGGTTCGTCACCGACTTCCCCCATGTCCGACGGCTTTTGACCGATGCCTATGTGCGGCTGATGGCCATGAAGCTCTTCTCCTCCAGGGCTGCGGATTACATGCGGTCGGCCTCCCTGGAGGACCGGCGCTATCTGCTATACAATCCCATGGTGAAGATGAAGGTCACCACCGAAGGAGAGAGGGTCATCAACCTGCTCTGGGATGTCATCGCGGCCAGGGGCTTTGAAAAGGATACCTATTTCGAAATGGCGGCCAGGGACATACGGGCGCTGCCAAAGCTCGAGGGCACGGTTCACGTCAATATGGCACTCATCGTGAAATTCATGGCCAACTATTTGTTCAACCCCGATGGGTTTCCGGAAATCCAACGGCAGGACCACCAACTTCACGACGCTTTTCTTTTTGATCAGGGCCCGACCCGGGGCCTTGGAAAGATCCGTTTTCACGATCCCGCCCTGGCCTACGAAAGCATCGACCTCCCAAACATAGCGGTGTTCAGGGAGCAGATCCAAGCCCTGAAACACTTGCTGGTGACCTCGCCCCCCGATAGCGAGCAGGCCAGGGATATGGACTTTCTCCTCAGTCTGGGGGAACTCTTCACCCTGGTGGCATATGGCCAGTTGATCATCGAGAACGCCGCTATGGAGGGGGTCTCCGAAGCGCTTCTGAATCAGATTTTCGACGTCTTGGTTCGGGATTTTTCGGCCTATGCCCTCGACCTCTACCAGAAGACCGTCAGCACCCCGGAGCAGATGGCGTTGTGTCTGGAGATGATTCGAAAGCCGGCGACAGACCCGGATCGGTTCGCCACCGTGTGGAAAGACCATGTGGCGGTGCTGGCAGACGTGTACACCATGTCTCCCTGAGTCCAAGACGACGGTGCTAAGGGCCTTCCCTCCCCATCTCCGAAATGATGTCGAAGTCGCCCTTTGCAATCGGCATGACGGACAGTCGGTTTCCCCGCTTGAGGAGCAGCATGTCGGCGAGGGCCGGCACCGCTCTTAGGGCTTTGAGGGATACCGCATGGGGGAAGGCCTCGTCGAAGCGCACGTCCACCATGTACCAGATGGGATTGTTCGGGGTGCTCTTCGGGTCGTAGTGGTCGCCTGCCGGATCCTGGGCCGTATGATCGGGGTAGCCTTTCCCCAGAACCGTCACGGTGCCGACCACCGACGGCTGTTTCCCGCTGTGGTAGAAGAGCGCACGGTCGCCCTTTTTCATGTCGTCTCGCATGAAGTTTCTCGCCTGGTAGTTTCTCACCCCGTCCCAATGGTCGGTGGATCCGGGGCTGTTCTTAAGGTCGTCGATGGAAAAGGTGGTCGGTTCGGATTTGATCAACCAGTACCCGGTTGCCATGGCAGGTATCCTTTCGATGTGGGACGCTTCGGCATTTTGGGGCGTAGACGACGGCAACGTCGGCGTGAGCGTTCCTGTGACACGATCGGCTGCCGGGGGTGTAAGGGCAACCGCCGCTCCAACACCATCCACCATGAAAGCCATCGACCCTCTCCTTGGTCTTTCATGGGGTTGTCGGAGGCGTTTCTGGGGTGTGTCCCGGCCGTGTATTCTGCTGAAGCCGTTGAATCCGCTCCCTGGACAATTCGTATTCCAGTGCGTCATCCATGTAGGACCCCAACGCCTCTTTGTAGAAGCGAAGCGCACCGCCGGTGTCACCTGAACCCTCAGCCCACAGGCCCAGTGCCGCATAGCCGGTGACCAGGAACGCAGGGTCTTCACCGGCTTTGCCGGCAAGGCTCGCTTCACCGGTATCGGTCAACAGGCATTTTGCCACTGTGCGATACCAGCCGTCCTGATAGGTGGCTGGATAGTCGTTGAGTAGGTCGACGGCCGCCCGCCCGTTGCCGGCAATCTGCAGAAGTTGTGGCTCGAGAAGTCCTAAACGGAGCCTACCCGGGCTTTCGCGACCCTCTATGTCAAGGTATTGCCGGGTGACGCTCAGGGCGTGGTGCCAGTCCTCGGACATGGTGGAGACGAAGGCAAGCTCAACCAGTAGTTCACTGTCTTGGGGATCCATGGCCCGAATCGCTTCCAGCAGACGCCGCTGTTCCGAAAGGCCCATTCCTCCCCGGATGAGCTGCATTCGCAGCGGGGCGATTCGGGAATTCAGCCGGTCCCTCCCTTCGATGGCCGATCCGAAAGCCCTTGAAAACGCTTCTGTCTCCTTCCGGTATCGGCGGCGGGCGTCGTCATCGTCCATCCGGGATGTCCGCACCGATTGAATATCCCGGAGCCGGCTCAGGGCCAGGTAAGTGGTCCAGTTGAGTCTTTCCCCGTACAGCAGCGCCTGCCGCATGCTGGCCTCGGCGCTGTCAATGTCGCCTGCCCGCTCGTGGAGGAGTCCGGCGGCGAAATGAATCCAGCTTCTTTCGGCATCGGAGTAGGCTCCTGCGATGGCTTTTTCAGGTTGGATTTGCTCTTCCATAATCGCCGTCACATGCCCCATGAATTCATAGGGGGAGCGCCAATCGAGGGCGAGCAGCCGCCGACGGTGGGTGCCGGTTTCTTGAGACCCCCCGAGCCAGTCCGCCAGGAAGAGCATGAACCGCGCGGTCTGGTTGCCGTCGTCCATGGACAGGCATTTTTCGAACCGCTGGCGGGCGTTGGGTGCGTCTTCGGTGCAAAAGGCCATCATGGCCGCCGTCATAACAAGAGCGGGATCCGTGCTGTTCCGGGCCGACGCTTCCGACAGTTCCCGGGCCGCTTTCCATTTTCCCTGGAGAGCCAGTTGTAGGATGTCTTTTAGCAGTTGCTCGGCGCCGGGATCGATGACACCGTTCCATTTGAACTGGCCGGCTTTGATGTCCGACAGGAATTGGGCTGCCTGGGTAATCGGCAGCACCATGCCGATATCGGAAAGCAAGGTGGCCACCGGTATTGGCGCGACGGCATATTCGACGGCCACGCTGGAAGTGATTCCGATGACCTTTCCCCTTGCATCGATGAGCGGGCCGCCGCTGTTCCCTTTGTATAGGGAGGTGTCCACCTGAAGCAGGGTGTCGAAGGTGCGGCGAACATGGCCGGTGGTCACACTCACGTTGACCGAGGTCTCCTGTGTGCGGCTGCCCAAAGGAAACCCGAGAGTGATGACCGGCGAGAGCCTGGGTATATCCTTTACGACCATATCGGCGTCAAGCGGCAAAGGCTCCAGGTTCTGAGGAACGGAATCGATGTGAAGAACGGCGAAATCGTTCTTTAGCGGAGAGCGGATCTTCTGCCAGGTTTTTTCAGGTGCCCTGGCGACTCCGGCGATCGTTACCCTCGGTGCACCGTCGGATCGGTAGGCCGTTGATAAGTGGTAGCGGTCCTCGATGATGCTGTTGGTCGACAGGCTTGGAATCCGCTTGAACGCCTTTTCTCCTTCGAACCACAGAAAAACCCGATGGTGGAAACGAAGGGGGCGTCCCTGGGACTTGAGTTGGCCTATCAGGGCGAAGAGGCGGTCGTCCTCCAGCCAGGGGCATGCCACATGGCGATTGGTGAGCAGGAAGCCGTCGCGGTCCACCAGGAATGCCGTACCTTCGGTCAAATTCCGATAAGCGGTGTCATTGCCGACCAGCAGTCCATACTCCACGGCTACGAACGCCACCGAACCGGCATAGCGATTGGCCGCGCGTCTCAGCCGGGTTTCGTCATCCTCCCATGGCCGGGCGACATGGAGCCATATGGCCAGGGCGATACCGAGGGTGACCAGGGGAAGCGCAACGAAAAGGAAGAGCCGTTTCTGAAGAACCTTCAAAATCAGTCGCGGTTCCGCCGCCGCTTCCCACTGGCGATGAACGTCAGAGATATCTTCGGGTCTGACGGCCCTCAGGGATTCCGCCACTTCGGCCATGGTCTGGGGCCTCAGGCCGGGTTCCTCGGCCAGCATGCAGCGGATCAGCCGTCTAAGATCGGCAGGCACGGGAAGGGACTCCAGGCGGCGATGATAATCCGTCATTTCGATATCGGCGCTCAGGAGTTCAACGAACAGTTTCCCGAGGGACCATATATCGCTTCGGAAATCCAGGGGGCGGTTGTTCAGGATGTCAGGATGGCTCTCCAGCAGCGTTTTCAGCATCGGTCCCGGGCGGTCCATATGGGGATCGAGAAATCGCGATACCTTGTAGTCGATCTTTAGTCGGAGGTCGGATCCGCTCTCTTCCCTAAGGACGATAATGTCGGCCAGGATGAGGTGGGGCATGAAATGGCCGATCTGATGCAGGCCGTCGAGTATGGATGCGATGCGGGTGAAGAGGCGGATCAGAAGGCGGGTGTCCGAAAGACGACCGGAATTCAGCAGTTCACTCCACGGTATGGCGTCCACCCACTCGCTAACCCGGTACCAAAGGCCGTCGGAAGACTGTCGGATCTCCATGTGACGGACAAAAAAGGCTTCCGGGAGCGCTTTAAGATTCTCGAGCTCGCTTTTCAGCCGATTGGCAATTCGTTCGTCGACCCCCGAAGCGGCATTGAATATCCGAAGGGCCACGGGTCCGTCCGTCTGATCACTGACGGCCTTGCAGAGGGTGCTCGAGTACCCCTCATGAACGACGGCTTGGATGCGATACTCATCGATGCTCCGGCGGCCCTCCCCAACGAAATCTCCACAGGAAGGGCAGACGGAGATGGTTTCGGAGACCATCTGACCGCAGGTTTGGCACAGTTTCATGGGCGGCTCTCGATTTCCGGCCGGCATGCTGCCTATTGCCGGAGAATGCCTTGGCAAGCGTTAAACCGGGGGCACAAAACCGATACCGATGAGTTCTGGTGACGACTCAAAAATAGATGTGAATCCGCAGTCATGTCAACCTGCAACCGATAAGGGCGGTTTCTGCTTGCGGGGATCGAAAGGAGCGGCTGGCCATCGAGACCATCGCGCCATGGGTGACAACCGCCAAAGATATGACAATATTGTATATGTATGGCCAATTAATAAACAAATATGTAATATAAAGGCGGCGCCCGCGATTGCCGACGGAAGGTGAACCCCGGGGCGATCAGTGCGCGGTGTGAATCGCTTCGAATGGCGTCATTGGTGGCATGATATTTGGATAGTCTCTGCGCCAAGACCGAAGAGGGGCCGCCCCCATCGGATGACTACGGAAACCACCAAGCGCTCATTTGGAAAAAGAGGATCATCATGTACGAGAAGCCGAAAGAAATTGTTGCTCCGACCACTGTCGATGAAGTGGCGGAACTCCTTATATCCGATCTTATGGCAAGTGAAGTCGAAAAGCTGAGCCTGATGGAAGAAAAGGAATTTCTTGCTCTCTATCGGGAAGTCGCTACGATCATCTTGGAAGAGTTCAAAATCTGGACTGGAAACCATGAACTGCTTCACTCCTGTTTTAAAGAAATCGAAGCCAGCGGGCCGGATGTCGACCCGGCGTTGATCATCCTTCGTCGGGTGAAGGCTAAGCTGGAAAACAGTTCACCAGGAGTGTTCTTCATCACTTAGTTGAGGATCGACGAACCGGCAGCGGGGGCTTCCGATCTGATTATCGCCTCCCAATGGGCCAGGCGATATCCGGCTATATCAGGGGCAAGGGATGCCAGTGGGTCACCGTTCGGAAACGTCGGAACCATCCATTGGAATCATCTCTGGGACAGTTGGCAATGTCCAATCCGGTATCGGGTTCTTGCATCCCGATCGACGCTCCTGATCAATCCTTTCGGTTATCCTGACGGCGGGTTTCTGTTGACCTGGGGCGACACCCGGTCAACAGGCACTGGTACTGAGAATCGAAGCGACAGGGCGCCTGTTTCCAGGACCGGCAGGGGAGGCCTGCATGTGCCTCACCGGTCGCTTTCTCTATCGGTTCCCACCGCTTCCTCCAATTGCCCCCGGCTGTGCTCTAACGCCGCCCACCCCTTCGATCAGGCCACAGGCCGGATCGGAAAACCGCTATCCCCGCGACATCGGCCAATTCGTGAGAAGGGCACCCCGATCCATCCATGGACCGGTTGTCATCCCCATTCCCGGTGCCCGCCACCGGCAACGTGTCGTTGATCGGTTGGCCGGATGACAGGAATTCTGTCAGAGGGTTGAGATTCATTTGAATAATGGTCTTTTTTCTCAACTTGGGCTTGAATCCGGTTCGAATCTCTGTCTATGGTCAATCGTTATCCCCTTGGAACATCAACGGCCCGCCAGGCAGCGGGATCGGCCACCCAATGACGGATATGGGAAGACGGAGCCAACGTCGTTTCTTGCCGCCGTTATCCACAACGAAAGGAAATCTCCGATGGCATCTTTGCTAAGGACACCGCTTTACGGGAAGCATATTGAGTCGGGAGGCACGATGGTGGATTTCGGAGGGTGGGAGATGCCGGTGCAATACACGGAGGGCATCATCGCCGAACACCTCGCCACCCGAAAAGGGGCAGGGCTTTTCGACGTTTCCCACATGGGGCGTTTCATCATTCGGGGCCGCTCCAGTCTGGCGTTTCTCCAGCGGGTCCTGACCAATAATGCCGCGGCACTGGACGTGGGGCAGAGCCAGTACACCATGATTCCGTCGGTGACCGGGGGCGCCTTAGACGATGCCTACCTCTACCGGTTTTTCGATGACGAATATCTGCTGGTGGTCAATGCCGCCAACCGGGAAACGGATTGGAAGCACCTTCAGAACGAAGCGGAGGACTACGAGGACCTGCACCTTGTAGACCGGACGGCTGAACTGGCCATGATCAGCATCCAGGGGCCCCAGTCCAAGAAACGTCTCTCCGAAGGTCTCCAGGGGGGCGCCATACCCGAGCCGGAGAAGAACGCCCTGAGCATGGGTATCATGGCCGGAGCAGACATCTGGGTGGCGCGCACCGGATATACGGGCGAGAGCCTGGGGTTCGAGCTGTTCATGCCGGCCGATGCGGCGGCGGAAATCTGGGCCTCATTGACGACGATGGGGGTTGTCCCCGTTGGACTCGGTGCCCGGGACACTCTGCGCTTGGAGGCAGGCCTCCCTCTTTACGGTCACGAACTGGGAACGGATCCAGACGGCAAGGAAATTCCCATTTTTGCCTGTCCTCTGGCCCGTTTTGCCGTGAGCTTTTCACCCCTTAAAGGGGCTTTTATCGGACGCCAGGTGCTGGAGGCCCAGTTTCAGGTGTTCAAGGCCATTCTCGAGAGGCGTCAGACGGACCGCGCGGTGCTCAACCGCATCATCATGCCCATTGCCGTTACGGGTAAGGGAATTGCCCGAGCGGGCTGTCCGGTTTTCAGGAATGACAAACCGGCGGGGGTGGTCACCAGCGGCACCATGGTTCCTTACTGGGTGTTTGACGGGAACGGCATCGCCTCCGTCATCACCGAGCGTCACGGCCGCAGATCCATCGCTCTGGCTCTTCTGGATTCCCGTCTTCTCGAGGGAGATGCGGTCGAGGTGGACGTCAGGGGGCGCCGGGTGCCGGCAGTCATCGTTCCCTACCATCTGCGAAGCGAGGCCCCGCCGATGGCCCGTCCAGTGCTCTACAGCGACATCCGGCAGGGGCGCCGGCTGTCGGATCCTGCGTTGAAGAAACTCGACAGTGCCAACCGGCTGATCCGAAACGCCCTTGAGAACACCCGATGGCGGCAACGGGAGTGCATCAACCTGATTCCCTCGGAGCAAAGCCCCTCCTCCCTGGTCAAGGCGCTGTCGGTTATGGATCCGGTGGGGCGTTATGCGGAGCACAAGGCGGTCGCCGCCTTCCAGGATGCCGAAGTGTTCTACTACCAGGGCACCGATTTCATTGCCGAGGTGGAGGCGCTCCTGGCGGCCGAGATGAAGGCGTTTCTCGGCTGTCGGGAAGTCGAAACCCGTCCGGTGTCGGGGCAGATGGCAAACATGGTCCTCTACAGCGCCATGGTGGACTTCATCAACCGGGCCGATCGCAAACGCGAACCCCGCCGAATGTCATCGGTCATGAATCACCATATCATCAAGGGGGGGCATCTGAGTGCCCAGCCCATGGGAGCCCTGCGGGATTTCGTGGCCCGGGATACCCGAACCGAGCGACCGGCAGTGACCAATTTCCCGGTCCTTCAGGACAATCCTTACCAGATCGATCTCGAGGCTTGCAGAATCGCCATGGAAGAGGCCCGTCCCGAGCTGATCATTCTCGGGAAAAGCATGATTCTGCATCGGGAGCCGGTCAGGGAGGTTCGTGCCATGGTCGACGAATTGGGCATAGACTGCGTGCTGCTCTACGATATGGCCCACGTCATTGGTCTGGTGGGCCCCTACTTTCAAGAGCCCTTCTCGGAGGGGGCGGATCTGGTGACCGGCTCGACCCACAAGACCTTTTTTGGCACCCAGCGGGGCGTCGTGGCGTCGAACGTGGCTGAAGGCGATGCCCAGTATCCCCTATGGGAGGCCATCGAGCGGCGGGCATTCCCGGGCAACGTCAGCAACCACCACCTGGGCTCTCTGGTGGGACTTCTCATGGCCGCCTACGAAATGAATGCCTTCAAGGATGACTATCAGCGTGAGGTCGTGGCCAACGCCAAAGCCTTTGCCGGTGCCCTGAAAGCCTGCGGCCTGGATGTGGCCGGAGATCCGGCCATCGGGTATACGGAAACCCACCAGGTGATTGTCCGGGTCGGCTACGGCCGGGGGCCTGAAGTCGCCAGACACCTCGAAGAAAACCACATCGTCGTCAACTACCAGGCGGGACCGGACGAGGAAGGGTTCACTGCCTCGGGTGCATTGCGGATGGGGGTAGCGGAAATGACGCGGTTCGGCATGGGGGCGGGTGACTTCGAAACACTGGCTCAGTTGATGGCCGATTGCATCCATGACGGCAAATCCGTGGCCGATTCGGTGAAGGCGTTGAGGGCGTCTTTTGTCGAGATGGCCTACTGCTTTACCGAGGACGAGGCGACCGATCGGCTGGCGGAACTGCTCCGGTGGATATGAGGCTCCCGGACTGGGGTGACAGGGGGTTCGGGGGGTGATGGCTGCCGGATTCCTTCCCATCTTGATTATCCGTCAATACGAATTACTATACATACTGCTTTATCGCCTATGACCCAAACCATTGATATGCGACACCCATGAACGACCGGAAAGTTAACGACCGCTTCCCCCTGCGACTCGCCCGTTTTGTAGGATCGATCGCCTGGGGATTGATGCTTGTGACGATGGCTCCTGCCATGGGCGCCGCCGCCGTCTTTTGCGGGGATTTGGAGAATGAATCCATCGAACGCCTGACCGGCTGCGCCCTGGGATCCGAAACCCTCGAGGGACTGCTGCAGTCGGTCTTTGAAAGCGGCGGCACCCCCCTGCTGATATCGATGCCCTCAGAAATCGAACCGGCACCGTCCAGCCGCCCCCATCCATCCGTGTTGATTATCAATCCAGAGTCCTATGTGGATGAGGCGGACCCGGATGTCGATGCCGATGGCGAGGGGGCGGCCCCTCCCCTGTTGCCCGATGAGGCGGTGGCCTCGGGCCAAACGGAGGCCGACGCCCAAAGTTTCTACAGCGACGAGGATTGGTACTACTTGAACCTGAACAGCGATGGCACCTATCTATTCTTCGACGAGCCCAAACCCGACGAACTCGCCACCGAGGAATTTTCCCTTGAGGAGCAGATTCCAAATCGGATCGGATTTGGGAAATCCTGGCGATTTTAGCCCGGATATGTCACGTGTTGTCGGCGTTCATCGGCCAGGCATTCAAGGGCGCCGCCGACCGTTGGTACAGAAAGCCCTTGATCACGCCGCATATGGAAGCCTCCGACGCGCGCCCAGGGGGACTATTTTTAGGGGTTTTTGCCATTCCGCCGGGGGGATAAACGGCTCCCGGGGCTCTGCTACCAAAACAGGCGCTAACCATAATATATCATATATCATTTTGACATTTAGAAAAAATTTTCATTCGGGTTAGCCCTTCACCCCACTGAAATTCTAACGCACCCTTTTCCGGCAATCCGCCGCATCCGATTCGGTTTGTGGACCCGTCAGGTCAATGACAACAGACACGGCATCAAGCGCTTCTCATCGATCAATGGGTCGCTTTCCCCGGATACGAGGGATATATCGAGAACCTTGATCCCCCATGCATCAAAGACCGCTTTGTCCAGCCGGCCGGTGTAGCGGCCGTTTCGACTGTCCACGAGGATGACGTTCAACAGGGCGTTCGCCCTGGTGGCGGGTGGACAGTCGCGTTTCAGGTAACCCAGAAGCTCTGTCACCTGGTCCATGAGGGATTTGCCGAAACATTCGGGGTCCGTTCCGGTACTGGGAACGAACACTTTGGGGCAGCGTAGGGTGCCGAGGGTCCTACCGACCCCCTCGGGCAGGAGGTTGGCGATCAGACTCGAGTAAAAACTGCCCATGGGGTAGCAGACGAGGTCGGCCTCTCTGAGGAGATTGAGCATCTTTTCGCGAATCGGAACCGTTGCCGGCTGGTGGGGGGAGCACCGTCTCGAGACGAAGACCTCGCGGATGGGGGAACGGATAGTCGGTGCCTCCTTGCCGGTCAGACGGTGTTGGCCAACGATGGTTTCGCCGTCCTCCAGACGGGCCACCAGATGAAGATCCTCGTTGGTGACGGGCCTTACCGTTCCCCTGACCTGGACCAGTTTGGAAAAAAGGTAGATCACCGGGTCCAGGTGCCGGTGATTGCCCAAATAGCCTCCGGTGAGAATCAGGTTTCCGATACTGGCGCCCCTGAGGTCGAAATCCCCCGGCATGCTGCGAAAGAAGAGATCCAGATGGTTTCGAATGATTTTTCTCATGGGGTCGTGGACCTGCCGCACCAGGGGATGCGTTCCGTCGATCATGAGCCCCAATTCTTTTCTAAGCGACGCCTGATCTTTTTCCTTGTCGAACCGGAAGGCAAAGAGATCGAAGATTTCAGGGTTGCCCAACAGGCTTCGATCGGCCAGCGCCATCAGGCGATTCCGGACATCGCCGATGGCGGGCATGTGAAAGGCATCCCTGAGTTTGGCGGAACTGCCGCCGGAGTCTACCGGGGTGACGATGTGAATGGAATTGTGGGTGTAGTGAACAAGCTCCTGGCTTGCCTTTCGAAGGGCCGTGCCGCCGCTGAAGAAGAGAATTTTAGGTCCCAGATCCGGACTCCTCCGGTACCGGGCCAGCTTGACCCGATCCGGAATCCTGATGGTTTTTTTCAGATCGATCGAAATCACGCCGCCGACCCGGCAGGGGGCAATTCCAAAAGCTTCCGGCATTGACGGCCGGCCTCCTCGAAATCAGCACCTCCGCTGAATTCCCATACCTTGCATCGGCTCAGCATGTCGATGTAGGCGTCTTCGGTCGGCTCCGGCATCCCACAGGTGTCGCTTTTCAGAAAGAAAAGACCGGTGGACTTCATGAATGCCGGCAGCAGGTCCCTGCGCTGGGAAAGATCCACCTCCCCGACCGTCAGGGGGGCCTGGTTCCGCTTCCAGTTGAGCAGCACCAGTCCTTTCATCGGTGCCTTTAAAGAGAAGCGGCCTGTTCCGAAGCAGTGGTCAAGGGGGACGTCGACCTTGTGCTCCAGATCCCAGAGCTCGGTCTCGGGAAGGGACGAGAAGCGCGCCCTGTCTTCGGGAGAGAGAATCGAGGAGAGGTTGGGGTTGTTCAGAGCCGTTCCGGGATTGATTCTAGGCTGCTTGGCAACGCCGGTCATTTCGAGGCCGCCGTCGCAAGGCTGAATCATCAGGCGGTCGTTGGAGATAAATACGCAGTCGGGGCGGCGCATCAACTCGAGGGCGAGTGTGGATTTGCCGGCCCCCGAAAAGCCGGCCATGGCGAGGCCGCGGCCGTGGATGGAAATGCCGGCGGCATGCCCCAGGAGCGATCCGGAGCAAAGCTTCCATTGGATGAATCGGTTGTTGACGAAGTTGATGACCTGGTTGAGGTTGTCCTTGCAGGGGCCGACGGCTAAGTGGTCATTTTCGCTGAATAGAAACACCATGCCGGTCAGTCGCTTTCTGACGCTCACGCCGTTGGAAAGCTCCAGGAATTCTTCCTTGATTTTTTCTTTGCCCGGATCGGGTGGCTTGACGGTGAAGGGCGCATCGGCCAATGGTGGCGTTCCCTCGTGAACGGTGATCGTCACCGCCGGTTCGGCGTCTGTCGAGGATAGGAAGGGGGTGAAATAGTCCCTCAAGGCCGCTGTGATGGCGGGGTCGTTGGCCAACAGGCGAATGGTGTAGCCGTCCATGGTGACGGTCAGCGACCGATCGGCTGGCAGTCGCCGCCGCACGGATTCGATGGCGGCCTTACAGGATGGGAGTGGGGTCATTGGCTGATTTTCTCCAGAATATGGTCCGTTAGCAGGGCCGCGGCGTCCATGCCCCTGGCATCCTGAATTCCCCTGAACCCCCCGAAAGCGGACACCTCGAAGACCTTTGGACCTTCGGCGGTTTCGGCCACGTCCACACATGTGAAATCCAGACCGAACAGGGATTGCGCTCTGTGGGCGATATCCATGGTTTCGGGTCCCGGATCGTAGGGGGCGTATTTGCCCCCGGAGCGGGTGGTGGTGTTCCACGATTCCCCCGAAGAGCAGCGGGCGTAGGTGGTCATGTAGCGGCCTCCCATGAAAACCACTCCCAGATCCCGGCCGTTCAGATCGATTTTTTTCTGGATGTACATGATCTGGTTGTAGCGCTTGAAGACCTCCACCGCGGATCGGGCGTCTGAACCGGCATTGATTACGGCCATACCCTTGGCCTTGGACGTGTACAAGGGCTTGAAAACGGCTTCTCCGTAAGCCTCGACGGTCTTCACCGCCTCATCGATGCTTTCCGTCATCGTTGTCGGCGGCATGGGGATCCCGGCAGTGCAGAGAGTAGCCGTACAGGCCAGCCGATCCAATACGCGGATAATGGCAATCGGTTTGGAAAACATGGGCAGCCCTCTCTCATTCAGCAGCCGGAGGGCTTCAAGGCGATCCAACAGTTCCGGTGCGTACTGGGCGCCGATCTTCTTGATCATGACGGCGTCCAGACCCGATAGGTCTGTGCCGTCGTGCCATGCCTTGCCGGCCGTCATGTCAAAACGAATCTGTTGGGGATCGATGAGAAGCCGGTACCCGGTCCGATCCCCCACCGTGTCGGCCAGCAGTTCCGATGACCACCCGCCCGGTGTTCCGACAACGCCAATTTTTGGCATGTTTACCTTCCTTGACCCTGATATGAAATTGATGTGGCGACCGAAGATCCCGGCTTCTGCCGGGGGCTTGAGAGGACGTCCCGGCCTCAGTAGTAGAGGGACTCCGTCGGCAGGGTGAAGGCCTCCCATGGCCGTCCCCTGTGATCGTCGATTTTTTCCAAGAGAAACATGGCGCGCAGATACATGACTTTGGCAAAAGCGGCGTTCATTTCAAACCGGGTCGACGTATAGAATGAGCGTGCCAGGGCCAGGGCCATCCTTGCTTGGAACGTGTGGTCGGCCTCTTTTTCGGCGAAATTGCTAAAAAAGGTCCAGAAGCGGTTGATCACCTCGTTGAGGCGCTCCCGGATGTGCCAGTCGCGGGTCGGTATCCTGAAGTTGGAGAGAATAAATACCGATGCGTCCTGAACGTAATCCGCAATTTTGGAACGGTAGAGGTCGATAAAGTGGATGGTGGCGTCCGCCGGCTCCACCAGGATGTTGTTCACATTGAAATCACCGTGGATGAAGACACTGAAGGGAGCCGGCAAGTCTTTTTCTGCACGGGAGCAACTCTTGATCAGGTCGTCCGATGAGGCCATCACGAGATCGCCGACACTTTTGGGATGTCGCCAGAAGTCAGGGTGCACCTTCAATACGGCATTTTTTCGAGCTTTGAGCTGGGACATATAGTCCGTCGAACATGCCCCCGGCTTCATTCCAGCGGTCCAGACCGTCGTCAGGAGCTGCTCGAGGTTGGCAAGGGCGTTTTCACGCTCCTCGGGTCCGCCGGTGAGAATGATTTCCTGGAGGGTCTGGCCCGGGAGGAATTCGACCAGAAGGGAGGCCTTGGATGCGTTTTCTTCATATCCGTAGACTGTTGGGCCCAGGCCGGGGCGGAGTTTTTCCCACTTGAGGATATTTTCCTTTTCCTTTTTGATTTTTTTCAGTGCACCCTCTTTGAAGATCCCCTGGTTTTCCAAGGCAATGCCGTTCTTTCCCTCGATTCTGGAAATCCGGCAGCCGGACCTCGAGCCCCAGAAGGAATTCCAGTCCACGTCGGTAACCGACCCCTGGAAACCGGAGGCCTTGAGGGTTTTCTCGAGAGCTGCAAACTGGCGGATCTTGATCCGATCGCCGGTGATGGAAAAAAGGATGGCCTCTCCGATGTTGAGAAGGGCGTCGCCGATCCGCTCCAGATAGCGGAGAATAAAAATCACGGTAATCAGGTTTTGAACGTGGGGACTCGTTTTGAGTTCCGTTAAGATTTCCCTGAAGTCGTCCTCATAGAGCCGGTCCAACTCGTGCTCGGACCGGCAGATCCGAAGGGCACCGGCCATGTCCTGCTTGCCGAACACGGTGGTGATGTCGGCGAGGGCGGCTTGAATGATGCTGAAGTATCGATCGAGGGGAAATCGGTCCAGAAAAGAATATTGGGACAGATAATCGGTCTGACGGGCGATGTTCACACAGAAATCCGCTATGCGTTCCAGGTTGACGCACATGACGTGGATGGAGCGGATCCGGTCCACCTCTGAAGGCGCCATCGCAGCCTGGCCGTGGATGCGGGAGAAGCATTCGTTTTCGATCGTGGTTTTCTGGTTGTCGATGTAGTCGTCTTTGGCGGCGATGCTCTCGAAACGATCCACATCGTAATCCCTGAGGAGGTTTCTGGTCTGCAGCACCTGAGCCTCGACCTCGATGACCAGAAATCGCAGGTTTTCTCTTAAGAAACCGTCTGTTTTCATTTCACGACTCGATGGTTAACGGGGATGAAGCGGAAAACCGATCAGGATGCTTCCAGGCGATTTTGATGGTCAGTTTGCTGGATTCGGTCTTTTTTCTGGCCTTGAGGGAGAATTTGACGAGTTTTTCAGGGGACAGCTCCAGGGTGTCATCCCCGGATGTCAGCACCATGGTTCCCTTCTCGAGACCATCGATGAGGGCCTGCAGAAGTTTGCCGACGGCCTCCGAATCCTGCATCGCGTCGAAATCGAATTTTTCTTCTGACATGGTTTGAGTGCTCCTCGGGGTTCGGGGGCTGCCAGCCGTGGATGACGGCGTCAAACCCGGTCGACGGGGAAACGCTTCAGCCGGCTACCCGTCGAGGCGCTGCCGGTATTCGCGGATGACTTTGGCCTTGTCGGTATCCGCTTTGATGAGGGATTTTTTGATCTCGAAATCCTCCCATGCCGGCTGAACACCGATTTCCCTTCCGGCCTTTTCGGTATCCTGGGCGCCGGGGTCTCTGATTTTCTCGGCCATGTGGGTGTCGTCGCCCATGAAAATCATCAGCGGCCGATCCTTGGCGGCGAGTCGCTTGTTGTTCCTGTCGATGATGGAAACGAGAAAACGGGTGTATTTTTGCGACTGGGGGTTCCAGATTTCGCATCCGTCCACATCGTACTCCCGAAGCAGAATGGGCCAGAATTGCTCGGGATGGGGAATCACGATGCCGGCGCCGATGGACCGCGCCTCTTCGATGACCTCCGAGGTTCGATAAAAGTAGTCAAGGGAGAAGTCCCGTTTTACCAATTGTTTGACCGCGTTGAGGAAGACCTGCGCTCTGGCGATGATGGGCGCTCCGTAGACCGGGGAAAGGCCGTCCATGAAATTCCTCAACAGCTTGTTCTTGATCATCAGGGGAGTGAGTTGATCGCCGTTTTCTTCCAGAAGCCTTTCGATTTTTCCGACATAGATGCGGACGAATTCCACCAGATCCCTGGATGCTCCGGTTTCGGCCGCGGCAAGATTCAGGCGCTCAGGAACCGGTCGGGTAAAGCTGGCCATGAATTCGAACAGTTGAGACGACCGGTATTTGAAGGTGTGGGCCAGCATGGCCTCGAGGCGGCCTGCCGATTTCAGGCGATCGTTTTTCAGATGGATCAGCAGCTGGACTTTCTGATTGAATCCTCTGGAGTAGCAGTCGATCTCTACTCCGGAATAATCCCCGAACGTGGTGATCTGGTTGTGCTGGGTGGGGATGACGAGGGATTCCTCAGCCGACGGAAACATGGCGGTTACCCGCTCTTTGATCAGCGGCATGGGGATGTGTTCCGGATGCCAATGGGTGGCAAGCACCCACCGGTCGCCGGGATAGACCTGTGGCGCTGTCGTGACGGCGGTTTCCTGACGGCTGTCGAGACGGATGTCGGTGATGTCGAAAAAGAGCTTCCGATCCGAATCGGTCACCGTTTTAGGAGGCGATTCAACGGTCTCGCAGTCGTCAATCGGTTTGTGGGTAAGCACCGTTGCCATTAACACAGCCCCTAAAACTGCAAACAGACTGAAAGTAGACCCAAAAAAGCATCCTATAGGCCTCATGTTAGAATTGTGTAAAGGGGCACGCTTTTTGGTTGGCAGCCTGACTCCCGGCCCCGGTTGTAACCGGGAGGAAGTCCTTCGGCGGATTGGCGGCGGGACGGGGCTTCCTGACCATACAGAGACGTTGCGGGCCTACCGCGATCCAACCTGGACGGAGGCCCTGGCCGCCTTCAGGATGTGTTCGATCGCTTCGTAGTTGCGGTTCATGTCGTGGTGGCGGACGATATGCCGGCGGGCGGCGTTGCCCATGGTGTCCCTGAGTGGCTTGTGTTTGGCCAGAACCCGAATCCCATCCGTGAACCCATCCGGGTTTTCGGCCGGGGCGAGCAACCCGGTTTCCATGTGGATTACCGCCTCGGAAGCTCCCCAATTCCTGAGGGCCACCACCGGCAGTCCGCAGGCTTGGGCTTCCAGGTAAACCATTCCGAGTCCTTCGTTAACGCCCGGAAAAGCGAACAGGTCGGCCGCGCTAAATAGATTTGGCAAACGGTGGCGGGGTACCCTGCCGGTCATGATGAAATGGCCGGGAATGCGCTGTTGTGCAGCCGATCGAATGACGTCCTTTTCACTGCCATCGCCGACAATCACTAGCAGAAAGTCGACGCCCTCTTCTTGAAGTGTCCGGCAGCTGTCGATGACCTGGAGCACGCCGGCGGTCTTGACGTCGGGGCGGAACATGGCTGCGGTCATGATGACCGGTTTAAGGCCTGCTTTCCATTGCCTGCGGAGGTCGGCACGGGCTTCCAGATCCGGGACAAAGGAATTCAGGCGGATTCCGGGTCTCACATAATGCAGGCGATCCGGGGGCAGGATGCGACGAAGATTCAAAAGGTCCCGGTTTTTGTTGGCGATGACCGCGTCGGCGGCCATCAGTGATCGCCGATTGAGATAAAACCCGGGCCGTGCCATCGCTCGCCGTTGTTGCTTTGTGGAGAAAACCCCCTGGAAGATCACATAGGGGATACGCAACCATCGGCTGCATGTGGGCCCCAAAAGATCCGGCGCCTTGTAGTAGGAATGATAACTCAGCCAGAGGTCTGGCGACCATCTGCGGGATCGGCGATGGATCCGAAATGACTCGGTGGCCAACACCGGCCACAGCCATGGCTTCCAGAATATCCAGCGGCACCGGCGGCGGCTAACCAGTCGTATGTCATGCCCATTCTGGGCAAGATACTCGAAAAGCTCGGTCCCGATCATCAAATCCCCTGAGGGACGCGGATGGCCGAGGGGTTTGAAGGGCATGAAATAGGCGATTTTCATGGGTCGCGAGACCGGGCACCGGCAGAAGTCCGTCGATTGCCTGAGGGACGTCCCGGCCGATGGATACCTGATGGTAGAAACGATTCACTGCATTCATACCGGCCGGTGAACGGCTGCCGGTTACCCACGCTTGATTATTAAGGAACAACGCCGTAAATGTAAATGTGAAAAAGCAATTGAAGGGCTGTCCATATTCGCGGCGGGTAAGACATTCCGTTTTGACCGGCAGAATGGCAGGAGGGATAAGAGGGGTCAGTGCCATCGATGGCATCTCCCCGACAGGGGAGCCTGACTAACCGTCCTAACGGCTGGCGTTATCCTTCCCGGCCCGGAGGAGAGCCCGACGTTCTTCCCCCGACCGCCTTTCCGGGTAGTGGGTAGAGTAGCTGTATTGTCGACGGTCTGCCCCCCAGCGGCGCTCAGGTCGACGTTTTGGAAGGGGTGGTGAGTGGGTTGACTTCATCCGATTGGCTGTCGGCTGTGGATTTGCGAATGAATAGGGCGACACCGATCATTCCTGAACCCAGCATCGCCATGGATATAGGTTCGGAAATGGGCGATTGACTGGGCATCACCAGGGCAATCCAATCCGCGCTGGCAGTGCCGATCAACGTATAAAAGATAATCACGACGGCAATGATGGGTGTCCATATGTGCTTCATGTGGATTCTCCGCTTGATAAGTGTAGGGGATATCGCAATCGGTGCACTGGTAGGGGAGATATGCAAGGATTGTGCCCGATAGTCTCAGTTTTTTTAAGCGATCAATAACAACGGGTTATCTTTTTTTCCGGATGGCAAAACCGCTGGAATTAGACAAACCTTTTCCTATTCTAACGAAATGAGTTGCTCTATGTGCTTGCCATTACCCAATCTGTTGGTATTCTTGTAGGTCGGTTGCGGCAAGACGGCTGGCCGTAATCTTACTTATTTAGCATCAAACCCCGTATCATAACAACTGAAAACCGGGAGCCGATCAATGAAAACCATTTTAATGATTGCCCAATCCCTCGATGGGAAAATTGCCCGGCATCCGAATCATTTTCCGGACTGGACCGGCAAAGCGGACAAGCGCCTGTTTGTTGAAGTCACCCGCAGGGCAGGGGTCATGATTATGGGGTCGAAAACCTTCGATACACTGGGAAAGCCCCTTCCCGGACGGCAGCATGTGATCATGAGCCGAGACCGGTCCAGACGGTCCGAATGGGACAACCTGGTTTTTTCCGATGCCTCCCCCGACGCTATTCTAAAAAATCTTGAAAGAAAAGGGTTCACGGAGACGGTTCTGGCCGGAGGCGCCACCATCAACAGCCTGTTCGAAAAAGCCGGACTGATCGACGAGGTGATGATTACCGTCACCCCCCATATCTTCGGTCAGGGCATTTCCATTTTTAACCACGAACTGTCGATGGACCTTTCCCTGCTGGAAATGAAAGCGATTGGGGAGGACCGGGTTCTCCTGCATTATCGCGTCCGCTTTTAGACTGAGGATTCCAGGCTCTTTTTGGGTGGAATTAGATCAGAAGGTACCGTCGCTCGACACGAGTGGGTGGCGCCGCATGCAGGTGAATAGAAGAAAGGTAGAATAGAAGCCCGACCTTTTCCGGTCGACAGACGCTACCAAGGTCATTCTCGGTTATCGTCAAGGGTGTTGAAGGGCTGGGAAAGGGTTCTTGTGCAGGCTCTCATCAGGACAGGTCCGACTTTCGGACCGGTGATCTGGCGGATTGCATCATGGATTGGAAGATGTGCGTTTTTCTCTGGTTCCAGAGGGCAAGGACCACCAGTGCTTTTTCTCTGGTGATGCTGTCCGCGAGGCTGTTGCCGATGGTCTCGTCCAACTCATAGCGGTTGAGGAGGCGGATGATGTCGATCAAATCCAGGCCCGTAGCCTCGGAGAGGATAAAGGCGAAAATGTCCTTGCTTTTCATAGACGATCTTGGAGCGCTGCGGGGCGCCGAGCTTGCGCTTCACTGTCGGCGCTGTGCAATCGACACCACCCGATTCGGAAAAATCCAACGGTTAAGGGGTGTTCAGTTATTTATCGGTCACATCCATTTTCCCCATGAGCCGTCACCAGGCGGTGGCGCGTCTATCCTCTTTGATGAATGTCCGGAAAGTCCGCTCGCGGCGGCGACGATTCCACCATCCCACTCCGCTGGGCATCCGGACAGCATCATTCCCTCCGCTTATCCCGAATATTTAATGAATATTTTTTCAAGGTCAAAATTATACATGATATCTAAATGGTTAGCTCCTGTTTCGCAGCAAAGCCACGGGAGCAGTATGTCCCCCGGCGGGATGGCAAAAAACCCCAAAAATATGCCCCCTGCGGATGCGTCGGAGGCTTCCATATGCGGCTTTATCAAGGGCTTGCAGTACCAGCGTACGGCGGCGCCCTTGAATGCCTGGCCTATGAAAGCCGCCAACACGTGAAATATCCGGAGTATCGATTAATCAACTGGAGCAGTGCGATCATCGACGATTCTGCTGATCGTCAACTCACCGGATAGCCAACACCTCCATCGGCAGGGGTGGTTTCCGCCGGGGTTCCTCTGAAAAATCCAAGCCCCGCGGAAGCGACCAAACCGCACAGATGGGCAATCGCTGTCCATTTTCCACCCGGATCAATCGACGTCCTTCGATATTATAATTCTTAAATAAAATATAAATACAGACAGTTATGATTAGAGTAAACTGTGGTCACCAGGATGGTTTCAAGGGTCGGGTGCTGTGCGAAACCGGGTCTGTCGAGGAATTGGGAAAATTCTTGACAGGACAAAAATATCATTATAATAACTGATCAGTCAGTCAGTTTTTAGGGAAATTTCCATGAAAATGACACGAAAAGAGCACATTCTCAAATATGCCACGGTGCTATTCGCAAACAAGGGGTATGCCGAGTCGACCACCCTCGAGCTGTCCGAGGTCTGCGGTGTGGCCTCGGGCACCATTTTTTACCATTTCGGAACCAAAGAGGGGCTTTTTCTCGCTATATTGGAGGATATCCGACAAGCCATAGACAGGGAATTCGAAAGCTATTTCCAAGGACTGACTTTCCCGTCGGGTCTTCAGATGCTGCAGGAGATTATCGCGTTCTATCTCTACATGGCCTCGAAATACGAGGCGCAGTTTATGCTGCTCCAGAGGCCCCACACCAACAAGATGGCCCAGACGAATTCGAAATGCCGCGTGCACCTCGAAGCCATTTACAATCGACTGGTCGATATCTTCGAGGAGACCATCCTAGTCGGGCAGCGGGATGAGTCAATGACCGATTTGCCGGTCAGGAAAACAGCGCTCATCCTTTTTTCCATGGTAGATGGTTTTGTAAGGATCAAAAACAATAATTTTTACGATGCGGGAGCACTATTCAATGAATTGGTCACGCTCTGCCAACGAATGCTCGAAAATCGGAAAAATGAACCTGAGCCTCGGCATGATCACTAAATTTCTTCCATTCCTGGGATGGTTCAAGGGGTATCGATTGGATGGTTTCCAACGAGATGCCCTGTCGGGTCTCACGGTTGCGCTGGTTTTGATTCCTCAGTCCATGGCCTATGCACAGCTGGCCGGAATGCCACCTTATTATGGCCTGTACGCATCGTTTCTGCCACCCATGGTCGCAGCCCTGTTCGGCTCTAGCCGGCAGCTGGCGACCGGGCCAGTTGCCGTTGTTTCTCTGATGACGTCCGCTTCGCTGGAGCCCTTGGCCACCGCCGGCAGCGAAGGCTACATCGCTTATGCCATTCTCCTTGCTCTGATGGTCGGGGTCTTCCAGTTTTCTCTGGGTGTCCTAAGGTTGGGGCTGGTGGTCAACTTCCTGTCCCATCCCGTTGTCAACGGGTTTACCAACGCGGCGGCGATCATCATTGCGTCTTCACAACTTTCAAAAATGTTTGGCGTCTACGTGGACAAGGCCTCTCACCATTACGAAACCATCATCCACGTTTGCCAGGCGGCCGCCCACTACACCCATTGGCCGACCCTGTTCATGGGTGTGCTTGCCTTTGGCATCATGTACGGGTTGAAACGGCTGAATCCCAGGATTCCCAATGTTCTGGTAGCCGTTGCCGTCACAACCACTCTTTCGTGGGCCCTAGGTTTCCAGCACGACACCACCATGCCGATCGATGCTATTCAGGATACGGCAGTAAAGGAAAATATCCTCGCTTTCAATAGCGCTACCTCGGAGATTCCTGTTTTTTCCGAAAGGCGGGCGCAGGCCACTTCTGTGACGGAGGCGGCCAAGGCCAAGAATGAGCCGCTTGAGGTCCTGGAAGCCGAGCACACGGTCAAGATCCTATCGACCCAAATGGAGCGTCTCAAACACGAGGCGCACATCTATCGAGAAGCCATAAGGTCTTCGCTGTTTTCGGCGGTTGAAGGGGCTGACGGGAAGCTGACGTTTCATCCTGAGGGAAGCCTCCCGGAAACGGTCCAAACCGACGGCAGGGTGTGGCGGATTAAAATCGGCAACACTACCGTGGATACGAGCCGGCTGCCGTTGATGGGGGGAGGGGCTGTCGTGGGGGTTGTGCCAAAGGGCCTGCCCACCCTGTCGGTGCCCAAAATCGACCTCAAGATAATGATTGGTCTCTTCCCCTACGCCGCCATCATATCTCTTCTGGGCTTCATGGAAGCGATATCCATTGCCAAGGCCATGGCCGCCAAAACCGGGCAACGCCTCGACCCCAACCAGGAGCTCATTGGCCAAGGCCTGGCCAACATGTGTGGCGCCGTCGGGAAGAGTTATCCCACCTCGGGGTCCTTTTCCCGGTCCGCCGTCAACCTCCAGGCTGGGGCCGTGACGGGGTTGTCGAGCGTGTTCACCAGTCTGGCAGTGGTGATCGTTCTGCTTTTCTTTACGCCCCTGCTGTATCATCTGCCCCAGGCGGTTCTGGCGGCGGTCATCATGATGGCGGTAATTGGGCTCGTGAACGTGTCGGGCTTCATGCACGCATGGAAAGCCCAGTGGTACGACGGCGCCATCTCCATCATCACCTTTGTCTGCACCCTGCTTTTCGCGCCTCATCTGGACAAGGGCATCATGGTGGGAGTAGTCTTGTCCCTGGCCGTATTTCTTTACAAGAGCATGCGGCCCAAAGTGGCCTCCCTGGCCCGGCACGAGGACGAGGCCCTGCGCTGCGTCGAGGAGCATGGTCTAAAGGAATGCGACCACATTGCCGTCATCCGTTTCGACGGCCCGCTGTTTTTCGCCAACTCGAGCTATCTTGAAGACCAGATCACCGATCGGATGCAGGCGAAGCCGCAATTGAAACACATTCTCATCGTCTCAAACGGCGTCAACGACATCGACGCTTCCGGGGAGGAGATTCTCTCCCTGCTCGTTGACAGGGTCCGGAGCGCGGGGATTGATTTGTCATTCAGCGGCGTCAACGAGTCGGTCATGAAAGTGCTGAAGCGCACGTATCTGGTCGCGAAGATCGGCGAAGATCATATTTTTCCGACCATGGAAAAAGCCATCGCTGCTATCCATGGGGGGGCGCATCTGAATAGCCATGAAGTGTCATGTCCTCTGACAACGGTCTGCAGGTTGGCCTGATCGTTACCACCAAAGGAGAACCATTCCATGTCAAGCATCAGCATTTTCAGCGGGTCCTTTTGCTTCGAAGATTCCGTCGTCGAAAAATTGGCGGCCCGCACCGGCTATCAGCTGGTTAACGACAACGACATCGTCGCAGAGGCGTCCCGGCTTTCCGGACTGGAACCCGACAAGATTCAGCGTGCCTTTTCATCGAAGATCTCGGTATTCAACAAGTTCACCCATGAGCGGGAACGGGCGATCGCCTTCATGAAGCTCGCCATGGCTGATCGTTATCTGACCGACGGCTGCCTATACAAGGGGTATTGCGGGTTGTTGATCCCAAGAAGCGTCGAGCATGTGCTTCGGGTCTGCTTGATCGCGGATATGAAATACCGCCTCTCGGTGGCTGACAAGCAGGGGCATGGCAAAAGCGAGGCTCTACGACTCATTCATGCGGAAGACGATAATCGTAGCGCCTGGGTGGCGAGTGTGGAGGGCGTGAAGGACCCCTGGAGCAGCCACCTCTACGATATCACCATACCCATGGACAAAGACGGTGTCGAAACGGCCGTTGAACTCGTTTGCGGATACGCCCGGTCTGGGGCAGTTACCTATACCCCGCTGATCCAGAGGGCGTCGGACGACTTCCGATTTACCGCCCGGGTGGAAGTGGCCTTAGCAAGAGAGGGCCACAACGTGGGGGTTGAAACCCATGATGGCGCTGTCACGCTCACTATCAACAAACAGGTGCTCATGCTGAGCCGTCTTGAAGAGGAATTAAAAACCATCGTTCAAAAGGTGGAAGGAGTCAGGACAGTGGAAACCAAAGTGGGGGAGGGGTTTCATCAGGCGGACATTTACCGCAGGGTCGATTTCGAGATGCCATCCAAGGTGTTGCTTGTGGACGATGAAAGGGAGTTTGTCCAGACGCTCTCCGAGCGGCTGTTGATGCGGGATATGGGCTCCACCGTGGCCTACGACGGCGAATCGGCCCTGGCCATGGTCCAGGAGGAAGAACCCGAGGTGATGATTCTGGACCTCAAGATGCCCGGAATCGACGGGATCGAGGTGCTCCGACGGGTGAAGGCCACACGGCCGGATATCGAAGTCATCATTCTCACCGGTCACGGGTCGGAGGCGGACAGGGAAACCTGCATGAATCTGGGGGCGTTTGCCTATCTCCACAAACCGGTAAACATCGAGAAGCTGAGCGAGACCCTGAAGAAGGCGAACGAGAAAATCCTGGAGCGAAAAGGTGCCAGCGAAGGGGCATCCTAATCCCGTTTCAGGTTGTATGGCCGGATCAAACAAATGATATCCTTCGAACAACTTGAAAACCTGAGGCCGCAGTTTCTCGAATCCGGAAGTGAGGAGGCCGAGCAATTCCGCTACCTCTTCAACTACACTCGACTGTGGCAGGTGGCGATATTATTGATGGCTAGTGTTGCCGTCATCCCTCTGATCTGCGTCACCGTTTTCGACTACCGAGTGACCCAAAATGCTGTAAAGTCGGAAATCCTTCTGCGCACCTCCAGGTTGGCCTCCAACACCAAGCGTGCTATCTCGTATTTCCTGGAAACCCATAAGTTGGCACTCGATTTCGTTGTCCACGATAACGATCCGGAATCGCTAAAAAACAAAGATCGACTGGGTGATATCCTGGTGAATCTTGAAAACGGTTTCGGCGGATTTGCAGATCTCGGCGTCATCGATGCCCAGGGGCGTCAGACCACCTATGTGGGCCCTTACCGTCTCGAAGGCAAGGACTACAGTCCCCAGCCGTGGTTTAAGGAAGTCGTGGAAGAAGGCATCCACATCAGTGATGTCTTTTTGGGGTACCGGCAGCTTCCACACATGGTCATTGCTGTAAAATACCCCCTTGAGGACGGATCGTTTTACGTACTGAGGGCCACGATTGACACCGGGCAGTTCAACCGGATTTTAAGCGAACTGGAGATCAGCGGCGCCGGGGATGCCTTTCTGATCAACCGCGACGGCATCATACAGACCCCGCCCCGACATATGGGAACCGTGCTCGAAAAGAGCCCTCTGAAGGTGCCGGTCTACTCGGAGCACACCGAGGTCTACGAGACCCAGACCGCCGAGGGCCTTCCACTCATCATCGGTTACGCATACATCCCATCGACCTCTTTCGTTCTCATGATCGTCAAGCAGACCGAGCAAGTGATGCAGTCCTGGTACAAAACCCGGCTCGACTTCATCAGTTTCCTCGTGATCAGTGTTGCCGTTATCCTAACCGTTATTCTGGCGGTTGGCACCTATTTGGTCAACAGTGTGTACCTCACCGACCGAAAGCGTCTGATGACCCTGCACGAAATCGAGTATGCATCGAAGCTTGCGTCCATTGGGCGACTGGCGGCAGGAGTGGCCCATGAGATCAACAATCCATTGGCCATCATCAACGAAAAGGCCGGGCTCATCAGGGACATCTTCCAGCTGAAAAAGGAGCACAAGAACGATCCCCGCCTGATGAAAGAGGTCAATTCCATCATTTCCTCCGTGGAGCGTTGCGGCACCATCACCAAGCGCCTGTTGAACTTCGCCCGGCATATGGATGTCCGTATCCAGGATATCGAGCTGAAGGAGCTCATAGAGGAGGTGCTGGGGTTTCTCGGTAAAGAGGCAGAGTATCGCTGCATCGGCGTGACGGTGCAGATTCCGGAAGACCTGCCGATGCTCCGCACGGATCGTGGAAAGTTGCAGCAGATCTTCCTGAATATCATCAACAATGCGTTTTCGGCCATGGAAGACGGCGGGCAGTTGACCATCACCGCCGTCCGTGAAGAGCTTGACCTCATCTCCGTTGCCCTTCGGGATACGGGCTGCGGAATTTCCCAGACGGATTTGAAGCAGATCTACGATCCATTCTTTTCAACCAAAAAAAGCAAGGGCGGCACCGGCCTTGGATTGTCCATCACCTATGGACTGGTCAGAGAGATAGGAGGTCGGATCGAGGTTGAAAGCCAGCTCGGCGTGGGGACGTGTTTTACTCTCAAGCTTCCACGGCGGCTGAAAGAAAAGGGAGACTCATCCCAATGCGTGTACTACTCGTAGACGACGAAGAGGAGTTCGTGTCGACTCTTGCCGAGCGGCTAAAACTCAGGGAGATCGAAGCGGATTGGACGACATCTATCGAGGACGGTCTGGACAGAGTCCGCAACGTTCGTTACGACATCGCTGTTCTGGATGTGAAAATGCCCAAAATCAGTGGCATCGCTTTAAAAGAAAAGATCCAGGCACTGTCGCCCGCTACCAAATTCATTTTTCTGACCGGCCATGGATCGGAAGCGGATTTCCTTGCCGGGAAATCCATAGCAGAGCATTATCTCATAAAGCCGATCCAAATCGATGAATTGGTTGAGGTATTAAAGAAGACCTATCAAGCATAGGAGCGACCCATGGAAACCACCGATACGGGGGAGAGCACAGGTCTTCAATTTTTTGGTAAGATCTCTGCGGCGGTGACACACGACCTGAAGAACAATCTGTCCATCATCAATGAAAGTGCTGGGCTCCTGGAGGATTTCTGCGTCATGGCCCAACGCGGCCAGGATATCGATATGGGCCGAATTGCTAAGGTCGCCGGTCAGGTGAAAGGCCAAGTGGAAAAGGCCGACCGCATCATCCGAAGCTTCAACCGGTTCGCCCACAGTGTCGATCATCCGGTCGCCCCAACGGATGTGGGCGAGATGGTCGTCACGCTGGTTCAACTGGCCCAGCGCCTTCTTGCCAACGCCGGCGTTTCAGCTGTGGTTCGGCCGCCCGAGCCGCCGGTTGTGATTGCCACCCGTCCCTTATTGGCCCAGTTGCTGATCTGGTCGGGTATCCAGTGGGCGGTTGGGTGTGTGGGAGACAGCACCGTAATGCCTATCGCCGTGGAGGCATCCGTGGGGGGGGCATCGGTTCGGATCGGGCCCTTGGTGGACCTGCCCGGGGATGGCCGCGGTGCCGATCTTCTGGCATCCACGACGGACGTTCTTGGAGTCTTGAATGCCGAACTCTCCATAGATACGGCGTCTAAGGCCCTGGTAGTGATATTTTCCGCTCTGAATGCGCCATAGCTTCCGTAAGGCACCAAGCGCGGCGCTCGCAGGAGAAGAATTCCGTACATAGAAAGTAAATCATCACAAACACCATACAGCAATGGGAGAGAAGCCATGGACGAAAGAGTACTCCTTGTCGACGATGAAGAAGAGTTTCTTGATACGCTGGCCGACCGTATGAGAAACCGTGGGATGAAAGTGACGACCAGTTCGTCGGCGGCCGATGCCATCGGCAAGACCGATGCCGGGGATTATGACGTCATCGTCCTCGACCTCCTGATGCCGGGCATGGATGGCATCCAAGCCTTAAAAGTGTTGAAGGAGAAAAACCCGGATTTGCACGTGATCCTCCTGACCGGTCATGCGACGGTCCAGAAGGGGATCGAGGCCATGAAGCTCGGGGCGATGGACTTGCTCGAAAAACCTGCGGACATCAACGAGTTGAGCGAGAAAATCAAGAAGGCGAAGGCCGAAAAGATGATTTTGGTGGAGAAGGGCACCGAAGAAAAAATCCGGGATATTCTCAAATCCAAAGCGTGGTAGGACTGGTGACGCTTGCCCCCGGGCTGTGGGTATCGGCCGCGCTACCGTGCCGTTGGTGGCGGTCCACTTGGTCGAAAACCCGCCATAAGCAGATTAGGCCGTCTCAATACGATCTGGAATGAAAGACTTCGGCTGTGATATTGGAAACCAACGGCAACATTGCCATTGAAGCTGCCTGAAAAAGGAGGTTATGATTCAGCAATTTTCGACTTGCAAACGCCGAAGGCCGATCGGTTAAAGTGGTGTGATGCCTCAATCGGACGCATCCATTTTATTCAATAACTTGGCCAGCCGGGCGTGCCGAAGTCGATTCCCCTGTATCCTGCCACATAGCTGTCAAACTACGTTTAACCCTTAACGCTGAATTCTGCCGGCAACCGTTTCAGACCTTGTTTCACCGCTTAATCGGTGCTGTGCCCGCAAATTCTGATCGCCGGCAAACCCATTACTGTCAAAGGAGAACTGACATGAACCAGAAGGTAATTGCCCTGAATGGAACGATTTCGACTCTATCTCTTCTTTTGTTTTTGATGATGATCATCGGGTGCGGCAATGGCGGAGATCTGGCGACCCAAATCAGCGGCAAATGGCAGGGTGACAAAGACGCTCGTACCGTTGAAATCAAACTGAAGGACGAACCACAGTCGCTGATTGTCGATGGGCATGCCCATAACGCGGTCGTGGAAAATATTGATAAGGATGCATATGTGGTGAAGGTCAGGGTGGAAATGGAGGCCGGTAAGACCGAAGTGTGGTCTTTTCGTCAGATTTGGGATGACAATGGATCGACATTCAAACTGTCCTTCTTGCATAGCGGGACCACAGAAACTCTGGTGTCTGCCGGCCAATCATAAATGGATTTCCGATGACGCCAATCATGGGATCCGAACACTGGCAAAGTGGTGCCGTTCTATCCTGTGGATCCGGCAGTGTGT
Organism: uncultured Desulfobacteraceae bacterium; assembly: GCA_942491115.1. GTDB lineage: Bacteria > Desulfobacterota > Desulfobacteria > Desulfobacterales > UBA5852 > CALNZV01. Next base: position 30,494 of record CALNZV010000007.1, on the reverse strand, counting down.
CAACGGCACCAGGGTCGGGTATCCAGGCTGTCGGATCCTCTAAAAAACCGGAGGGTCTGATCACCATTTGGAGAAGGATTTGACTCCGTGCAATGACCCATTAACGTTGAGCCCATCCCAAGGGAATATCTATCTGGCATAGCTCTCATCCAACAATCCGCTTTTTAAAGCCAACATTGCGAGAGAATAAGGAAATGCGGTTATCGATAACGCTCCAGATGGCCCAAATCGAAAGGCCAATGGGTGTCGGATCGGATGCCGGGCGGCTGTCTGAGCCATTTAGGCCGCGTTGAGACGGTTGCCACCTGAGGGTTTCAGATTCCTCGATTTTGCCTGTCAGCCAATATGTTCTGCAAGAAAGTCCGTCAGCGACCGCCTTTACACGGCCTTTGTGGCGAGTTTTGGTTGGCAGCAGAACCGATACCCATGGGCCGCATAGAACCTCAACTGGTGGATTCTACATATCCGCGTAAGGAAAAAGGGACGAGAAATGACACCCGTTGCGGCAGCGAAAAGTCTTCTCGCGGTGGTGCTACTGCCGGTTATGCTCCCATCTGCGGTCTTGTCTTTTGGGGAACCAAGTGCCCAGAAAACAGTTGTGGTTACCGAGTGTTCAAACCATGCGGGTCCAAGTGTCCCTATAGAAATTGCCCGGTCGCTTGCCCTTTACGGGGCCAAATACAAGGCGGTTGTCATTATAATCGAACGCTTGGCTGGGGGTGACTGGCTGAAAGATTCTTGGGATCGGCACCGTGAGGTTTTTTACCTTTTGGCGAGTGACCTACCGTTTAATATGATTGATGAGTCGTTTTCTGAAGATCGCCTTACTTACACGGTAAAGATTAAAAGCAGGCTCTCATTGACGGATTATTTGAGAGCTGAAATGACGAATGCGGCCCTTGATAAGGAGGAGTCCCACTTGTCGTTGCAGGAGGAGATGACTCCGGTGATATCACCCCGGATGATGCCGGGGTAAGAGTTGTCCAAAGCGCATGGCTATATCCGCAAACAGCGTTGGCGAATGGCTATTATATATATTGATCACCTTGAGAGAAAGTATTCTGACTGGGGAGCCCTATTATTTGCCAAGGCCATCGCTTTTCAAGGTTTGAATGAAACGGAGAAAGCCGACAGTGCGCTTCGATCGGCATGTCACTTGGGAAATCAAGACGCCTGCACGGCAATCAATGGGATGGATTAAGATAGTGATCTAAACGGTTCCCAGCCTCTGAGCTGAGGCCGTTTAGATAGAACAGGGAAGGAAAGCGCGAAAGGGAACTCAAGGGTCTTCAGGAAACAGGGCCCCCGGGCTAACGGAAGCAATGATCTCTTTTTGGTTCGGCTCCCGGGGTTCATGGCAAAGACGATTGAGCGATGTCGGCTATAGTTGATGCCACCCACGGCGGCAATGGCAACCGTATAAAAAATCGCCAGACATGGTTGATCGCGGAAGGATCCGATTTTCCGCAACCGATCGTCGGCCAGCGCCAGGATTCGCGTCAAAGACTCCCTATCGGTCGAGTCTCGCATCTATTCCCACCAGGCATCCCACAAATTTCCGAAGTCCGATGGTCTTCCGATACACCGCATTCGAAGAACAAGAACATGTAACGCATGAACATGATGCGGGTGTGGGCCATGAGGGCGTCGAGGTCACGGCACGGAATCTTCTTGGTGAGGTTGTCCACCGGCTCCGGCGAGGCGAAAAGCGTCGACAGCAGCTGGCTCACGATGGGGTCCCGGCGGCTCTCCTGGTGGTCGACTTTTTGGCAACTCCACGGATATCGGTGCTTTAGTCGAAGATCGCGCGGACTGGCGACAGATCGGTAAAGGTGACGCATCGGAAGATGTCAGCACTTCAGGGTCGATCAAAGCGGCTGTGTCAATAGATCGCGTCTCGGCTTTGGGCATCGAATATGTAGAGATGGTTGAGGTTCATGGCCACTTGGATTCGCTTCCCGGCGCCGACCAATTTTCGGCCTTCGCTTTTGGCCGTCATTTTGACGCCGGACAAGTCCATGTGAAGGTTGGCTTCACTTCCCAATGGCTCGACCACCTCCACCAAGCCTTCGGTCTTCCATGCTTCCGGCAGTTTGGTGTCACCGTTGTCGATGGTGATGTCTTCGGTCCGCAGCCCCATCACCACCTCCAATCCGGCCCGTAGATCGGCGTCCTCCCTGGCGGGGACCGGGATCTGAAGCCCCCCTTCGAAAGAAAGGACCAACCCGTCGGCCGCCGCATCAAGCCGGGCCGGCACAAGATTCATGGGGGGACTTCCGATGAATCCGGCCACGAAGGTGTTGACCGGTTTTTCGAAGATGTCCAGGGGGGTGCCCACCTGTTCGATGTACCCGTCCCGCATGACCACGATGCGATCGGCCAAGGTCATGGCTTCCACCTGGTCATGGGTGACGTAGACGATGGTGTTCTGGACTTTCTGATGCAGGCGCTTGATCTCGATGCGCATCTGGGTGCGAAGTTTGGCGTCCAGGTTGGACAGCGGTTCATCGAAGAGAAACACCTTTGGGTTTCGCACGATCGCCCGACCCATGGCCACCCGCTGTCGCTGGCCGCCGGAAAGCTCGTGGGGCTTGCGTTTCAGAAATTCCCTAAGCCCCAGTGTGTCGGCGGCGCTCTCCACCCGTTGCTGGATTTCGGATGTGGGGGTCTTGCGCAGCTTGAGACCGAAGGCCATGTTGTTGAACACGTTCATATGGGGGTAGAGCGCGTAGTTCTGAAACACCATGGCCACGCCGCGGTCTTTGGGGGCCACATCGTTGATCCGCTTGTCGTCGATATAGATTTCTCCATCGCTGATCTCTTCCAGACCCGCGATCATCCGCAGCGTCGTCGACTTGCCGCAGCCGGAGGGGCCCACCAAAACGACGAACTCGACGTCTTTGATCTCCAGATCGATGCCGTGTACCACTTCAACGCTACCGAATCGTTTGGTCACTTTTTTCAGATCGACACGCGCCATCGCCCCATTCCCGTCCCCAGACCGGCCGCCCCGCCTGGGGCCTGCCGTCCCTAATCTGGTCTTGCATCTTCCATTTCCCGGCGGTATGACTTCAACCCTTTGATTTTTATAGAAATCCTTCGAAATCCCATCTCGAGAGTATTCTTCCCGCCAGGTGCTATTTAATCCTTGACTCCATTAACACAACCCCGATATGCCTGTAAATTGCTATGGGCATATTTCCAAAACCGATGTGGACTTCAGAACTCGACCGGCGGGTTCTCATCGTCAATAGCACTCATGGGAGAGGAGGAAGGTCATGAAATCGCGAATTGCAGTGTTGCTCGTCGTCATGGCTATGGTGACCATTTTCGCGGCTGGCGACGTGCTGGCCAAACCCATCGAAATTCAGTGGTGGCATGCCATGCGGGGAGCCCGAGGCGAAACCCTGAAGAAGATCGTGGACGCCTTCAACGCCTCACAAAGCGACTTTGTGGTGATTGAAACCAACAAGGGGAATTACGATGAAACGGTCAACGCCGGCGTGGCGGCGTACCGGGCCAAGAAACAGCCCCACATCCTGCAGTCCTTCGAAGTCGGTACCCTCACCATGATGCTTTCGGGCGCCATCTACCCAGTTTACCAGTTGATGGCGGATCAGGGCTACCAGGTCGACTGGTCCACCTATCTGCAACCCGTGCTCTCCTACTACGTGGATGAGAACGGCAACCTGCTGTCCATGCCCTTCAACTCATCGACCCCGGTCATGTACTACAATGTGGACCTCTTCAAAAAGGCCGGTATCGATCTGCCCTCCAAGACCGAACCGCTGACCTGGGACCAGCTGGGCGACATCACGGCCAAACTGGTGACCTCCGGCGTCAAAAAAGGCATGGTCACCTCCTGGCAGTCCTGGGTGCAGGTGGAAAATTACAGCGCCATTCATGATCTGGCCTTTGCCAGCAAGGCCGATGGCTACGAGGGCCTGGATTGCGAACTGCTGATCAACAACCCCCAGGTCGTCAACCACCTGACTCGCCTCAAAACGTGGATGGCCGACGGACGCTTCTCCTACGAGGGGCAAAAATACCAGGGTCCCCAGGCGGCCTTCATCGCCCAGGATGCGGCCATTTTGATGGAGTCCATCAGCGGCATCGGCAACGTCAAGAAGAATGCCACCTTTGCCTGGGATCTGGCTCCACTGCCGGTGGAAGCCAGCATGAAAGCGCCCCAGAACAGCATCATCGGCGGGGCCTCCCTGTGGGTGATGATGGGCCACTCCAAGGCAGACTACAAAGGCGTGGCCGCCTTTCTGGATTTCCTGGCCCAGACCGATATGCAGGAACTGTGGCACATGGAAACCGGCTACTTCCCCATCACGATCACCGCATATGACGCCTTGAAAGCCAAAGGCTATTTCGATGAAAATCCCTACCAGGAAGTCGGCATCAAGCAGATGACCCGGCGGAATCCCACCAAGAATTCGCGGGGCTTGCGGCTGGGCTATTTTGTCCAGATCCGCAATATCATCAACGAGGAAATGGAGCTGCTCTGGAATGGCAGCAAAAGCCCCCAGGAGGCGATGGACGCCGCCGTGGCACGCAGCAACGAAAAACTGCGTGAGTTCGAACAAACCTACAAATAGGGTGCGTTGAGCCGACCCGTCCCGATCCGGTGTTCCCGGAAACGGCCCCGGCCCTTTCAGGAACGCCGGTTTGGCGGCGGTGATCGCGTCTTCAGAACGGCGCCGTGACCCGACGGCGTTCAGCATCATCAGCCATCCACTCCAATCGAATGCAACGGTTATGGTCAAGCGTTCCATCTTCAAATCCCGAACCCTGCCCTACCTGCTGATCACGCCTCAGGTGCTGGTGACGTTGACTTTTTTTTACTGGCCGGCCGCCCAGGGACTGCTCCAGTCCCTGATGTTGAGCGACCCTTTCGGGCAGCGCAGCCGCTTCGTCTGGTTCGACAATTTCATCCGGATTTTCTCGGACCAGCTCTATCTGAAGTCCATCGGCATTACCCTGGGCTTCAGTCTGGCCACGGCCCTGACCGCCATTACGACTGGCCTTTTCATCGCCAGCATGGCCAACCGGGCCCTGCGGGCCAAGGCCGTCATTCGCACCATGCTCATCTGGCCCTATGCCGTGGCACCGGCCATTTCGGGCATTCTGTGGTTGTTTCTGCTGCACCCCTCCTTCGGTGTCGTGGCCTTTTTTCTCAAACGGCGTTTGGGCATCGACTGGAACCCGGTCCTCAACGGCAACGATGCCCTCGTCATGGTCGTGCTGGCCAGCGCCTGGAAACAGATCAGCTACAACTTCGTTTTTTTCATGGCCGGCATGCAGGCCATTCCCCATTCTCTAGTTGAAGCGGCCGCCATGGACGGCGCCGGCCCTTTTCGTCGTTTTTGGGCCATCACGTTTCCCCTGCTGTCGCCCACGCTGTTTTTTCTCATGGTGATGAACATCATCTACGCCTTCTTCGAGACCTTCGGCGTCATCCATACGGTGACCCAGGGGGGGCCCGGGGGGGCCACCACGACACTGGTCTACAAGGTGTATCAGGACGGCTTCATCGGCTTGAATCTGGGATCGTCGGCGGCGCAGTCCGTCGTTCTCATGGCGTTGATCGTAGCGATAACCGTCTTGCAGTTCCGCTATGTGGAGCGCAAGGTGCAATACACGATGTAGGCAACCATGGTTGAACGGACGCCCATACTCGACACCCTGACCTATGCATTTCTGATGGTCGGCATCTGCATCGTCGGATTCCCGATATTCTATACTTTCGTGGCCGCCACCCTGCCCCTGGAGGAAGTCTCCAAAGTGCCCATGCCTCTGATGCCCGGCGACCAGTTTTTGGTCAACATGGAAGCCGCCTGGGCCAAGGGCAACCTGGGGCGCCAGTTGCTGAACTCATTCGTCATGGCTTCGGGGATCACCATCGGCAAGATCGTGGTCTCCATGCTGGGTGCTTTTTCCATCGTGTATTTCGACTACCGCTTCCGCAAGGTCGCCTTCGCGGCCGTTTTCTGCACCCTGATGCTGCCGGTGGAGGTGCGCATCCTGCCGACCTATGAGATCGCGGCCAACCTCTTCGGACCGCTGCAGTGGCTGATCGATATTCTGCACTTGAACCGCCTGGTCGAATGGTGGGTGGGAAACGATGTCGACCTCACCCTGGAATGGAGTCTGCTGGACAGCTACACGGGCTTGATCCTGCCGCTGGTGGCATCGGCCACCTGCACCTTTCTCTTCCGCCAGTTTTTCCTGACCGTGCCCGAAGAACTCTGCGAGGCCGCAAAGTTGGACGGCGCTTCGGCCATGATGTTTTTCCGGAAGATTCTTCTTCCCCTGTCGGTGACGAATATCGCCGCTCTGGTGGTGATCGAATTCGTCTACGGGTGGAACCAGTATCTGTGGCCCCTGTTGATCACCACCGATCCGGACATGACCACCGCGGTGATCGGGCTGCAGGAACTCATCCCTCAGATCGACGATGTGCCTCTGTGGAACGTGGCCTTGTCGGGGGCTCTGATCGTCATGATGCCGCCGATTCTGGTGGTGTTGTTCATGCAGCGCTGGTTCGTGAAAGGCCTGGTGGAAAGGGAAAAATAGAGGCGACGGTTGAATCTCCTCCGTTTGGCCGCTGTGGAATGGAAATCGATCGTCATCGATTCAGAAGCACATCCACCATCTCGGCAAACCCGTTGCCGCCCTCCTGTTCCGTAATCCATGCGGGAGCGGCCACCAGTTGATCTCCGAAACGGCGCACGTTGGCCACGCCCACGGAATGGGGGAAATGGGCGAACATGGGCTCGTCATTGGGCGAATCGCCGACGAATACCACGTCGTTGCGAACGGCGTCTAACTCACCATTGAATTGCTCGCGGAAAAATACTCGGGTCATGGCCAGCTTGTCGTAGTCCCCGAACCAGCCGTTGACGTGGATGGAACTGATTTTGGCCCGGGCACCGGCCGCCTCGAAACAGCGCTTGATCTCCATTGCCGCCGGCATCGATAGCGGGGGCACGTCTTCACAGAAATCGATGGCGAGATCCGCTTCCCGGTAAGGTTGATCTGCCGATGTCCGGCATCCCTGCACCCGTTTCAGAATCGTTGCTTCCAGGTCCCCCAAGCGCCGGCGGTCCTCCTGCCGCTCACGGTCGGTTTTCCAGTAGCGGCGCTCCATTCGGCGTCGCCCGGCATGATACCGAAAATAAAAAGCGCCGTTTTCCCCCACCACTCCGGCGATCGGCCACATGCGGGCCATGTGGTCGCACCAGCCGGCCGGCCGGCCTGTGATGGGAACGACGTCGATCCCGGCCTTGTCCAAGCGCTCCATGGCCGCATACGCCGCTGCGGGCAGTCGGCCTTCGACCGTCAGTGTGTCATCGATATCGGTTAAGACATAGCGAATGGTTGATCGATGGGCGGGAGGGAAGTGCTGAATCGGCTGCATGGCGGCACCTCAAATCAGTGACAATGGCGAAAGCGTTTGGTCCCAGTGGTACGCAGACCGCCCTTTCTTGTCAAGCCGGGTTGGTTTGGGTCGGGGGGGATCGGACTGACGGTAGCGAGGGAGACTTGAGGGTTTCAGGTTATGCAAAGGAGAGTGACGGGCTCCCAGCGCAGGTCAGCATCGGTTGGTCTCTGTCCAATACCGACCGGATGGTGGCGAGCAGCTGTTTATCCGAGTGGGGCTTGCGAAGATAGGCGTTGGCGCACGCCTCGATGGCTTGCATGGCAGGGTCGTTGGACGCATATCCGGAGACGATGATAATTTTGATCGCCGGGTCGATTTGCAGCAGTGTCTGCAAGCACTTGATGCCACCCATTCCGGGCATGATCAGATCCAGCAGAACCAGAGCGATGTTGCCGGCTCTCTGTCGATAAACCTCCACCGCTTTTTCGCCCCCGGTGGCCGTCAGCACCGTGTAGCCGGCTTTTTCGAGGCGCTCTTTGCAGGAATCCCGAATCACATCGTCGTCATCCACCAGAAGCAGCGTTTCATCGCCTCCCGGGCATCCCGCGTTGTCTTCGATCGGCTTCTCTTCCGGCACACTATCTAGCGCCGGCAGATAGATATGGAAACAGGTGCCCTTGCCCGGCTCACTGTGGCATGTGATCCGGCCGTCGTGGTTTCGAACGATCCCGTGGACCATGGACAAGCCGAGGCCGGTGCCTTTGCCCGGAGCCTTGGTGGAGAAGAACGGCTCGAAGATCTTTTCATGGGTCTTGGCGTCCATGCCGTGCCCGGTATCGGTGACGCTGAGCATCACCCCTTTCCGCGGGGCCGATTTGGAGGTGTCGGCGCCATGATTTTCGGGCAACATTGCATTTGCCGTCTCGATGATCAACTGTCCCCCGTCCGGCATGGCATCCCTGGCATTGATCGCCAGATTCATCAACACTTGTTCCATCTGGACCGCATCGGCATTCACCTGATGGAGGTCTTTTGCCAGCCGGAGGTCGATATCGATCATCTTGGGAATGGTTCTCTCCAACAGCCGATGGACCTGGCGAGCCTGGATGTTGAGGTGGACGGGTCGTTTTTGACTCTCGATCTTGCGGCTGTAGGTGAGCAGCTGCCGAGTGAGTTCGCCGCCCCTTTCGGCGGCGCTCCGGATCTGAATCAGTTGAGAAAAACAAGGATTGTCCTTCTTTATGTCCAGCATGAGCAGTTCGGAGGACCCTTGAATGGTCTGTAGCAGGTTGTTGAAATCGTGGGCGACGCCCCCGGCCAGGGTGGCGACGGCCTCCAGTTTCTGGGCTTGCTGCAGTTCCTTTTCCAGGCGCTTCTGCTCGTTCATCATTTTTACGGCACGGGTCATGTAACGAACCCGCTGAACCAGGATCACCCAGTTGATCGGCTTGGTGATGAAATCCGTGGCCCCCACCTGATAGGCACGTTGAATCGATTCGAGGTCATCCAAGGCCGTCATGATCAGGATGGGCACCAGCTCATAGCCCGGGAGCCGACGAATCGCCTGGGCGGTGTCAAAGCCGTCCATTTCCGGCATCATCACATCCAGGAGGATGATATCGGGACGAAGCGATTCCAATGCCGCTAATGCCCGGATGCCGTTGTCGGCCTCCGTTACCTGGAAGCCCTCTTCTGTCAGGGACTCGCGCGCAACAGCCCGCATGATCTCGTCGTCATCGACGACCAGTACAAGGGGCTGCGATGGATCTGCCGTGGCTTCCTTCATCGATGTCCTCGTGGGTCTTGGTGGTTGTCAGCACGTCTGCTGTCTGTTTATCCCTATCGACTGAATTTGGAAAATCTTCAGCGATTTTAATCCGTCGATCTCCCGGTTCGATCGTATTGGTGCTGTCGCCGTCTCCGTTTGCCAGGAATCCGGATCGGATCTGACACGATTGATGCCGGTTCTGGCACCATGCCAAAATAATAATAAATTCCAGATTGTTATATGTATTTTTCTCAGTTTTGGAGTGGATTTCATGTCAATTCTGGCACTTTCCGATCAACGAATGGAAATTGTCGTAAATAGTTATATTTCAAATAGTTTACTCATTTCTCAAGCCCTGGCACTATATGTGCCTTCCACTTCGGGGATAGCAAGTTTCGGGCCTTTTTTTTCCAACTCGGTTCGGACGACCGAAAGGAACACCTTTCTAACGATTTTTCTTATGAAAAGACCAAAATGACCGATGTTATGGGAAAGCATTCATTACTTCATTCGGTATATAGGTCGGCAGGTGAGGGTATGGGGAAAAAGCGTAGGAAAATCAAGATAAAGCGCCATTCAGGGGATGTCGGCATCTGCTTTGAGCCTCTGGAGCCCCGGTTGCTTCTTTCCGGAAGTCCGGGAGCCGGCGCCGAGGGTCCAGGGCCGGATTCCCAGGCCGACGGCCAGAATCCTTTCGCCCAGGAAACCGTTGAGCGATTCCATCCAACCGATATCGCCGACCCGAATGGGCTGACACATAGCCAAAGCGTCCCCGGCACCGGGGCCGTTGTCGATGTTTTGGCACAAGCACCCCCTCTGAAACCGATTGATTCCGACGATACCGCCGATGCCGTCGGTACCGAACCGGCTGCGGAAGTATTACCGAACGCGGGTCCAACCGCCTTTGCCCCCACCGATCCCTCCTCCACCGCCATCGAAGATGTCGTCGACCGCATTCGCCAGCTCGACCGTCGGGACGGTCCAATCGAAAAGGTCCTCAACCAAGAAGTAGTATTTGTCAATGACAATGTGGCCGATTACGAGCAGCTTATCGCTGAAATGAACGGAGAGAACGGCGAACGGGTGCTCGAGGTCGTGGTTCTCGAATCCGATCGCGACGGTATCGAGCAGGTCAGCGCCGTTCTCTCCGATCGCTCGAACTTGTCGGCTGTGCATGTCATCACCCACGGGGCCGACGGGCGGATCAGCTTGGGCAACGATTGGTTGACCAGCACCACCCTGCAGCAAAACAGCGATGCTGTTGCCGGTTGGGGCAAGGCCCTGAGCGAAACCGGGGATATGCTCTTCTACGGTTGTAACATCGCCGCTGACAGCAATGGACAAACCCTGCTGGATAATATCGCCTCAATCACAGGTGCCGATGTCAGCGCCTCAGTTGATCCTACCGGCGATCTAGAAAAAGGTGGCGATTGGGAACTGGAATACGTTTCAGGTGCTATAGAAACAGAAAGTCTAGTCCCTTCTGATTCACAACAAGACTGGACTCATTTGTTGGCAGCTCCGAGTGACCTTCAGATCACATCAACGGCCAACGGCGGTCTGAGCATCAACGAAGACGGCGGGGATGATGCCTACTTGATCGCCGACGATGGCGGGGCGATCCTCGGCGGACTGACTGCACTTACGGCAGAAGTCAGTTTCTCGATGGACGCGTTCCCTAATAGCACGAACTTCTTCTCCTACGCGACTGGCAGCGACGACAATGTCTTCAAGTTCAATATCCGCGACAACGGCAATCTGAGTTTCGCTATCAACAGCACATACATTTTTTCCTCGGCGATGGACTTCCGCACCCTGGCGGACGGCGACCAACATACGCTGTCGGTGACCTGGAATAGCGCGGGCGGCGCTTGGGAGATGTTTGTTGACGGCGTCTCGGTCGACGACTCAGCAACGCATGGTACGACACTTGCGTCCGGTGTCACCTTGGCGGGTGGTGGCACCCTGGTGATGGGCAACGATCAGGACAGCGTCGACGGCGGTTATGATACGACGTCTGAGGCGGCCGCCACGCTGTACGATGCGCGCATCTTCAATGTCGTTCGATCGGACATGGAGATCGCAGCGAACTACAACAGTACCCTGCCGTTTGACGAGACAGGCCTGGCAGCCAACTGGACCTTCAACGATCTATCCACTGATGGCGTCATCACCGATACGGTCAGCGGCAACAACCTTACAGTGAAGCACGCCTCAGGCCCCGGCTTCATTCCCAGCACTCCCGAGCTGACTTTCTCGGTCGATGAAAACGCTGTCGATGGCACGGTGATTGGTAGCGTTGTCGGCACCGATGCGGATCGTAATGCCAGGATTGCCTCGCTATTAGCCGCCGATCCGGATCTGGTCTATTCAGCCGAGACCGGCAAATTCTACAAAGTCGTGGATATATCGTCCTTGCCCGCCGACGCAAGAACCAGCGCCGAGAGCACCGCGTTAAATGGCGTTAATGGTCAGTTGGTGACTATTCGTAGCGCTTACGAGAATGCATTGGTTTCCAACATTGGGGCGTCTGCAGGTACTAGCGTTTGGATTGGTGGAACGGATGCGACGGTGGAAGGCGAGTGGCGGTGGATCGAATCGGGCGCCGAGGCGGATCAGTTCTGGTCTGGAGCAGAAACCGGGGATGCGGTCAACGGCGCTTACCAAAACTGGGTCTCGGCGTCGCAGCCAAACAATGTTGGAGATGAAGACTACGTTCGACTAAACACCTCGACCGGACAGTGGTGGGATGATAAGGCACCGTCGGCACATGACTACGTTATCGAATGGAAAGCCGACGATGTCCTCGACGCCACCGATCCGCTGACCTACACGATTCAATCACAAACTGTCGCCGGCGCTTTCGCCATTGATGCCGACAGCGGTGAGATCACCGTCGCCGACGGTTCATTGCTGGATTACGATACCAATGCCACCCATTCCGTTACCGTGCGGGTTAGTGACGGCAGTAACACGTATGACGAGGCCTTCACTGTTTCCTTGACCGAGGCCGTTGAGTTTGTCGTAATCAACACTGACGACTCGGGAGTGGGTTCCCTACGACAGGCAATTATTGATGCCAATGCCAGTGCAAACGCTGGGGGGCCGGATCAAATCACCTTTAATATCGGGGCTGACGGCAGTCAACAGACGATCAACCTACTCAGTCCATTGGACCCCATCAGTGAAGCTGTCATCATCGATGGTTTTTCTCAATATGGGGCATTAACAGCCACAGTGCCGATTATTGAACTCAACGGAGCTTCTGCCGGAGCAGTTGATGGAATAATCCTAGCGGCCGGCAGTGACGGCAGCACCATCCGCGGGCTGGTCATCAATAATTTTGGTGACGCTGGCATCAAGCTGGAGGATTCCGGCAACCACACCATTGTCGGCAACTATATCGGCACGGATGCTGCGGGCACAGCTCAGAAAGGTAACTCAACTTACGGCATCGAGATCCTTAATTCATGGGGTAATCAGATCGGCGGCTCGACCGCGGCCGATCGCAATGTCATAGCGGACAACACCCTTGACGGCATCACGATCTGGGGCGCAGGCAGCACGCTTAATGTCATCCAAGGCAACTACATCGGTGTAGACGCGACAGGTAACACGGGTCTCGGAAACGGCGCAGACGGTATCGTGATTGGCGGCGGGGCCAACAACAACACTATCGGTGGTGACCGCACCGCCGGCGAAGGCAACGTGATCTCCGGTCAGACAGGCCTCAACGCCGATGGCGTCGAGATCGACAACGCCGGTGCGGACAACAACAAGATTTACGGCAACTACATCGGCACTAACTTCGACGGAACATCGGAGATCCCCAATGCCCGACACGGTGTAGTGATCTATGACGGGGTTCAGGGAACGCTCATCGGCGGCAACGGGACGGGGCAGGGCAACATCATCTCGGGCAACACCGAGTGGGGCGTCGTCATTGACGGAAATGGCGTAACAACGACTTCCGGGAACTACTTACAGGGCAACTACATCGGGCTGGACGTGGCCGGTACCTCGGAGATCGGAAACAGATCTGGTGGGGGTGTTCACATCTTCGGCGGCGCGCAAGGCAACATCATCGGGGGCGACTGGAGTGCCGGGGAAGGCAACGTCATCTCGGGGCACGGCTTTGGCAACGTCGGGATACGAATCGCCGGTGACGATACGGACAACAATCTGATTCAGGGCAACCGCATCGGTACCAATGCGGCCGGAACCGCCGCGTTGGCGAATCATCACGGTATCGTGAACGAGGATGCCGACGGCACGGTCATCGGTGGCGACAGCGCGGCCGGACTGGGTAATCTGGTGTCAGGTAACTCATTTCATGGCGTCTACCTCAGCGTTTCGACCACGAATGTGTCGGTGCAAGGTAATTTGATTGGTACCAACGCGTCGGGCGATACGGCCCTCGGTAATGGTTTTGACGGTGTTCGAATCGAAGGCGGCGCCGCGAATAACACCATTGGTGGCGACCAAACTGCGAATCTCGGAAACGTTATCGGCGGAAACTCGCAGGTCGGCGTGAACGTCAATTCCGGGGACGACAACAAGGTTCAGGGCAACTGGATCGGCACGAACGCAACCGACGACGATCTGGGCAATGCCTGGGAGGGCATCCATTTCGATTTCAACTCGAGCGGAAACCTGATCGGCTCGACGACCACCGCGTTGGCGAATGTCATCGCTTACAACAGTGTTGGCGTTGCTTTCAATAGCACGGCCGCGGGTACCGGTAACTCCGTTCTGGGTAACGCCATTCACAACAACGCTGGTCTGGCGATCGATATCGAGGGCGGCACCGAAGACCCCAACGGAGTGACCCAGAACGACGGCGACGATAGCGATACGGGTGGGAATAACCTGCAGAACTTTCCGGTACTGAGTACAGCCAGCACCACGGGTTCACAAATCACCATCACAGGCGGTCTGACCTCTAACGCCAACAGCTATTATCGTATTGAATTTTTCGCTAGCACCAGTGGTGACGTTTCTGGTTATGGCGAGGGTCAGACCTATCTTGGCTTTGCCAATGTCGCCACCAATGGTTCAGGCGACGCGACGTTTAATGCCCTTTTGACAGTCAACGTCGCGGATGGGGCCGTCATCAGTGCCACTGCCACTAAGAGCGACGCGACTTACGCCAATTTTACTGACACCTCCGAGTTCGGCCCGGACATCGCTGCCACTTCCGCGATCACTTTGACCAAAAGGGTGGCAGCAGACAGTGATGATGCCGAAGAAGAAGGCCCAACTGGCACTACCCCCAATAGAATGTGGCTTGATAGTTCTGATATCGAGCTTGTAAGCGATTTCGATTCTCCAACTGCCGGTGTACAGAAAATCGGGCTCCGTTTTGCGGGAATGGATATTCCTGTGGGTGCGACCATTACCGACGCGTACCTCGTCTTTCGAGCCGTATCAGCGGATCCCGGAATGTCAAACAGTGATGCGACCAGCCTGACTCTGAAAGGGCAATTGATTGGCGATGCGCCGACTTTCACGAGCACCAGTAGTGATATCAGCAGTCGGACGCTGACCAACGCTTCCACCGCCTGGGCGCCAACCGCCTGGACGACTGGCTCGGATTACAATTCGCCGGACATCGCTTCCGTGGTTCAGGAAATTGTAGACCAGGGCACATGGGCATCTGGGAATGATATAGCGATCATCATCACAGGAACCGGTCACCGTGCCTCTCAGTCATATGATAGCGACCCGGCGACGGCTGCCCAACTTGTCGTGACCTACACCCCCGCCGTGAACGACGCGCCAACAGCGGCTGACCATACGGTCACGACCAACGAAGATTCCACCTACACCTTCACCGTCGCCGACTTCAACTACAACGATGCGGACAGTGATCCGCTGGATCACGTTCAGATCACGTCCCTGGAATCGGTCGGTTCGCTGGAGTTGTCCGGCACGCCGGTGACGCTCAATCAGACAATTACCGCCACCCAAATTACCGACGGATACCTCAAGTTTGTGCCCGTTGCCGGTGAAAGTGGGACCGGATACGACAGTTTCCAGTTCCGGGTCCACGACGGAACCGAGTACAGCGCCGCAGCGTCGACCGTGTCCATTGTGAACGCCACCTTTGACGCCGACTCGGACGGATTCACCTACGCCGACGATACCTTCGGCACCAGCCTTCCCGCCTATGCGGCCGGAACCTACGAGGCGGCGGGAGGCAACAGTGGCGGGGGATTGCGAGTCTATTTGGCAGGCGCTGCCACAGGGGGTGCCACGTCCGGTGGTTGGTCAGATTCTTTTAACCTCGCTACGGACGCCACCGTCACCGTTTCCCTCCGCTATAGAATGCTCATGGGAGAAGGGTACGAAACAACCGAGTACGGCGAAGTCATACTTGACATCGACGGCACGAAGTACGGCAACGATACGAACATCTCGCTGGTACACGTCGACGGCAACGATAATGGCGGCGGAACCGATGATACCGGCTGGCTGTACGACGAATTCAAGATCGCATTGACCGCCGGCAATCACACCATCACGATCGGCGCCTACAACAACGGAGCGACCGCCACCGACGAATGGGTGGAAGCGTTCTTCGACGATGTGAGCGTACAGCAGTTGACCTTCAACACCATGACGGTGGACGTCGATGCTGCTAACGAGGCGCCGGTATTAAGCAGTGCGAATGCCTTAACGGCGATCAACGAGGACAACTTCACAAACAGCGGCACCCTGGTTTCGGATCTGATTGCCGGCCAGGTGTCGGACGTCGATAGCGGTGCGGTGGAAGGCATCGCGGTGATCGCGGTCGATGACAGCAATGGCACCTGGGAATATACCACCGACGGCGGCAGTAACTGGACTGCCTTCGGCGCGGTCGATGCCGCTGCGGCGCGACTGCTCGCTGCCGATGCCAATACCTATGTGCGCTTCGTGCCCGATGCCAACTGGAATGGCACGGTCAGCAGCGGCATCACCTTCCATGCCTGGGACCAGACCAGTGGTACCGCCGGCGGTACCGCCGATCTGACCGGCACCGTGACAGTGCGCGACGAATTTACCTCGGGTAACGGCTTCACGGGTGACGATGGCAGCGTCAGCTGGACCGGGGCCTGGCAGCAAATCGGTGAAACCGACGGTGCCAACGCAGGTACGGTCACGGCCGATGGCACCCCCGAAGCGCTCGCTATTGGCGGCGACGACACCGTTACCATTACCGGCGATGGTGTGCAGCGCCAGGTCGATCTATCTGCCGCGACATCGGCCACCCTGACGCTCGACGTCTGGCGAAGCAACGACACCGATAACTCCGAGGTGTCGCTTTCGGTCAGTGCCGATGGCAGCAACTGGGTCGAACTGGAAGAATTCGATATGGTCAACACACCGGATTCGTCACCCGGTTACAGCTATGACATCTCAGCCTACGCCTCTTCAACCACCTGGATCCGTCTAGTAGGCTCCGGCACGACAGACGCGGGTGAATCCAATTACCTGTACTTTGATAATGTGCAGATCGCCTACCAGACCGCTGACGGTACCGGTGGCGTCACAGCATTTAGTGCCAACACAGCCAGCAGCAGCATCACCGTCACCCCGGTCAACGATGCACCCGTCGCAGCGGATGATCCTGGCAGCTACGACGCCCATGTATTGTCGCAGGGGCCCGTGGGCTACTGGCAATTGGGTGAATCAAGCGGCACGACGGCGGTCAACATTGGCAGCAATGGTGTCGACGGAATTTACAACGGAGCTACCTTGGGAGAAGCCGGGATCCCTGGCACGGGCGGCGACACGGCAGCGGATTTCGACGGCGCCGACGACCACGTCGACTTGGGAACGTTTGATGTCGATGGCACGGGCATCACCCTTTCCGCATGGATCAATGTGGACGACTTTGACACCGATGACCAGCGGATCATCAGCAAAGCACTATCGACGGGCAGCAATGCGACTGAAGATCACTGGTGGATGCTCAGCACCTATGACAACGGCTCCGACTTTGTGCTCCGCTTCAGACTCCGAGCGGGGGGTACGACCGATACCCTGATCGCGTCGACAGGAAACATCGAAATCAATCAGTGGCACTTCGCCGCGGCGACATACGACGAAACGACCGGCGCGATGCGCATCTTTCTGGATGGCGTCGAAGTTGGCAGCAAGATTCACAGCTTGGGCGGCGCGGTTGATCAAGATCCGACGCAAACGGTGATGATCGGCGCCAATCCCAATGGCTACGGCTACTTCGATGGAACCATCGACGAGGTGGCGGTGTTTGACCGAGCACTCAGCCTGTCCGATTTGCAGGCAATGCAGGCGGCGACCAGCGAAAGCTACACACTCAGCGAAGACTCCAGCCTCACCGTCGCCGCCGACCAGGGCGTGTTGGCCAATGACTCGGATCCCGAGAATGATAGTTTGACCGCAGCGCTGGTCTCTGGGCCGACCAACGCATCGTCTTTCACGCTCAACGCCGACGGTTCTTTTACCTACACCCCCGATGCGAATTTCTCCGGCACGGATACTTTCACCTACAAGGCCAACGACGGTTCTGCCGACAGTAACACGGCCACCGTTACGATCGAGGTCTTATCCGTCAACGACCCACCGGTTCTTCTCACCGGCAGTGTCAATAATCTCACGGTTAGCGAAGATTCCGGTTTGACTTCTCTCGGACTGGAAAGTGTCAGCTATGGTCCGGGGGGTGGCAGCGATGAGAGTAGTCAGTCACTGACCTACGGGGTTACGGTGATCCCGGCACCGACCTCGGGCGATATCTTCCTCGCCGACGGGACCACGCGAGTGACGACCGGCACTTACACCCTGGCCCAAATCCAGGGTATGCAGTTCAAGCCGGCCAGTGACTGGAGCGGTACCACGGCATTCCAATTCAACGTTACCGACTCGGGTGGAACGGCGAACGGTGGCAGCAACTCGATCAGCCAGTTCATACTGATCACCGTCACCCAGGTGGACGATGTGGGAACGTTCGGGGGCGACACATCCGGCACAGGGGCCGAGGACGGCGGCGCCGTCACCGGCACCCTGACCTTCACCGATGCCGCCGACGGGGCAAGCACTCCTAACTTCACGGTCACCGGTGCGGCGAGCAACGGTTCTGCCAGCATCGACAGCGGCAGCGGTGCATGGACCTACACGCCAGCAGCCAACTTTAACGGCAGTGATTCCTTCACCGTTACCGTCACGGACGACGACGGCAACACCCAGACCCAGGTCATCAGCATCACGGTCAGCCCGGTGGATGACTCAGGCACCTTCGGCGGCGACACCAGCGGGACAGGGGCCGAGGACGGCGGGGCCATTACCGGCACGCTGACCTTCACCGATGCTGCCGACGGGGCTACCGCACCCAACTTCACCGTCACCGCCTTGGCGGCCAACGGTACCGCAACCATCGACAGCGGCAGCGGTGCATGGTCTTACACGCCAGCAGCCAACTTCAACGGAACCGACAGCTTCACGGTCACCGTCACCGACGACGACGGCAATACCCAGACCCAGGTGATCTCCATCACGGTCACACCGGTGGATGACTTAGGCACCTTCGGTGGTGACACATCCGGCAGCGGCCTCGAGGACGGCGGAGCCATTACCGGCACGCTCACCTTTACCGACGCTGCCGACGGCGCCACCACCCCCAACTTCACCGTCACCTCAACGGCCAGTAACGGCACGGCCAGCATCGACAGTGGCAGCGGCGCATGGACCTACACCCCGGACGCCAACTTCAACGGAACCGACAGCTTCACGGTCACCGTCACCGACGACGACGGCAATACCCAGACGCAGGTGATCGGCATCACCGTCACCCAGGTGGACGATGCGGGTACCTTCGGAGGCAACACATCCGGCTCGGGGGCTGAAGATGGTGGGGCCATTTCCGGCACCCTTACCTTCACCGACGCCGCCGACGGGGCTACCGCACCCAACTTTACCGTCACCGGCGTGGCGGGCAACGGCACCGCAACCATCAACAGCGGCAGCGGCGCATGGACCCACACCCCGAATGCCAACTTCAACGGCACCGACACCTTCACCGTGACCGTCACGGACGACGACGGCAATACCCAGACGCAAGTCATCAGTATTACCGTCACCCCTGCAGGGGATCTGACCGGAGCAGATGACAGCTTCAGTGTTGATGAAGACGGTTCTCTCTCCGGTGATGTCTCGCTCAACGACAGCACCACGTCAGGCGGCACCTTAAGCTATGCCATCGCAACGGATGTCAGCAACGGTTCCCTCACCCTTAATATTGACGGCAGTTTCACCTATGATCCAAATGGCAATTACAACGGCGCTGACAGTTTCACCTATACGGTAACAGATCTTACCAGCGGCGAATCCAGCACCCAGAGTGTGACCATCACCGTTAATCAGATCGATGACGCGGGTTCTTTTGGCGGCGACACCTCGGGCAGCGGCACTGAAGACGGTGGGGCGATCACCGGCACCCTCACCTTTACCGACGCTGCCGACGGGGCTACCGCACCCAACTTTACCGTCACCGGCGTGGCGGGCAACGGCACCGCAACCATCAACAGCGGCACCGGGGCGTGGACGTACACACCGGCCGCGAACTTCAACGGCAACGACACCTTCACGGTCACGGTGACCGATGACGACGGCAACACCCAGACCCAGGTCATTTCGATCACCGTCAGCCAGGTGGACGATGCCGGTACGTTCGGCGGCGACCTTGGTGCAACCATTGACGAAGACAACAGCGCCAGTGGCACCCTTACCTTCACCGACGCCGCCGACGGCATGAGCAGTCCGAACTACACCATCGGCACGGATGGAACAAACGGTACAGCGACCATCAACGCAACCACGGGCAACTGGAGCTATACGCCCAATGCCAACTGGAGCGGCACAGACAGTTTTACTGTCTCCGTGACCGATGATGACGGCAATGTAGAAAGCCAAATCATCAGCATCACCGTCAACCCGGTTGTCGATCTCACGGCCACCGACGACAGCTTCAGTGTGGATGAAGACACCACATTGAGCGACACGGTTGCCGCCAATGACAGCACCACCTCGGGCGGGGCGCTGAGCTACTCACTCGATACCGATGTGACCAACGGCAGCCTGACGCTCAACGCCGACGGCAGCTTCAGCTACACGCCGACGGCCAACTACAACGGCAGCGACAGCTTTACCTGCACGGTCACCGATGCGGCCAGTGGTGAGAGCGCCACGCAAACGGTCACCATCACCGTCACCCCGGTCAACGACGCGGCCACGGTCTCAAGTGACAGTCAGACGTTGACCGAGACCGATGCACCGCTCACGACCTCCGGCACCCTGACCAGCACGGATGTGGACAACCCGGACGATACCTTTACGCCCGCCACCATCGTGGGCACCATCGGCACGTTTGACATCGATGGGGCCGGCAACTGGACGTTTACGGCCAACAGCGCCTTCGACAGCCTCAACGTGGGCGACAACGTCAACGAGACCTTCAACGTGACCAGTGTGGACGGCACCGCCTCCACGGTCACGATTCAGATCGACGGCACCAACGATGCGGCCACGGTCTCAAGTGCCAGTCAGACCCTGACCGAGACCGATGCGCCGCTCTCCACCAGCGGAACGCTGACGAGCACGGATGTGGACAACCCGGATGACAGTTTCACCGCCGCCACCATCGTGGGCACCATCGGCACGTTTGATATCGATGGGGCCGGTGCCTGGACCTTCACGGCCAACAGCGCCTTCGACAATTTGAACGTGGGGGACAACGTCAGCGAGATCTACACGGTCACGAGCATCGACGGTACCAGCAGCACGGTCACCATCCGGATCGACGGCACCAACGACGCGGCCACGGTCTCCAGCGCCAGCCAGACCCTGACCGAGACCGATGCAGCTCTCTCCACTTCCGGTACGCTGACGAGTACCGACGTTGATAACACTGACGACAGCTTCACCGCCGCCACCATCGTTGGCACCATCGGCACGTTTGATATCGATGGGGCCGGTGCCTGGACCTTCACGGCCAACAGCGCCTTCGACAATTTGAACGTGGGGGACAACGTCAGCGAGACCTTTAACGTTGCCAGTGTGGACGGCACCGCCAGCACGGTCTTCATCCGGATCGACGGCACCAACGACGCGGCCACGGTCTCCAGCGCCAGCCAGACCCTGACCGAGACCGATGCAGCTCTCTCCACTTCCGGTACGCTGACGAGTACCGACGTTGATAACACTGACGACAGCTTCACCGCCGCCACCATCGTTGGCACCATCGGCACGTTTGATATCGATGGGGCCGGCAACTGGACGTTTACGGCCAACAGCGCCTTCGACAGCCTCAACGTGGGCGACAACGTCAACGAGACCTTCAACGTGACCAGTGTGGACGGCACCGCCTCCACGGTCACGATTCAGATCGACGGCACCAACGATGCGGCCACGGTCTCAAGTGCCAGTCAGACCCTGACCGAGACCGATGCGCCGCTCTCCACCAGCGGAACGCTGACGAGCACGGATGTGGACAACCCGGATGACAGTTTCACCGCCGCCACCATCGTGGGCACCATCGGCACGTTTGATATCGATGGGGCCGGGGCCTGGACGTTTACGGCCAACAGCGCTTTCGACAACTTGAACGTCGGCGACAACATCAACGAGACCTTCAACGTGACCAGTGTGGACGGCACCGCCAGCACGGTCTTCATCCGGATCGATGGCACGAACGACGCTGCCACGGTCAGCAGTGACAGCCAGACCCTGACCGAGACCGATGCGGCGCTGACCACCTCTGGTACGTTAACCAGCAGTGATCCTGACAATGCCGACGACAGCTTCACGGCCGACACCATCGTTGGCACCATCGGCACGTTTGATATCGATGCAGCCGGTGCCTGGAGCTTCACGGCCAACAGCGCCTTCGACAATTTGAACGTGGGGGACAACGTCAGCGAGACCTTTAACGTTGCCAGTGTGGACGGCACCGCCAGCACGGTCTTCATCCGGATCAACGGCACCAACGACGCGGCCACGGTCTCCAGCGCCAGCCAGACCCTGACCGAGACCGATGCAGCTCTCTCCACTTCCGGTACGCTGACGAGTACCGACGTTGATAACACTGACGACAGCTTCACCGCCGCCACCATCGTTGGCACCATCGGCACGTTTGATATCGATGGGGCCGGCAACTGGACGTTTACGGCCAACAGCGCCTTCGACAGCCTCAACGTGGGCGACAACGTCAACGAGACCTTCAACGTGACCAGTGTGGACGGCACCGCCTCCACGGTCACGATTCAGATCGACGGCACCAACGATGCGGCCACGGTCTCCAGCGCCAGTCAGACCCTGACCGAGACCGATGCGCCGCTCTCCACCAGCGGAACGCTGACGAGCACGGATGTGGACAACCCGGATGACAGTTTCACCGCCGCCACCATCGTGGGCACCATCGGCACGTTTGATATCGATGGGGCCGGGGCCTGGACGTTTACGGCCAACAGCGCTTTCGACAACTTGAACGTCGGCGACAACATCAACGAGACCTTCAACGTGACCAGTGTGGACGGCACCGCCAGCACGGTCTTCATCCGGATCGATGGCACGAACGATGCCGCGACTGTCTCCAGCGCCAGCCAGACCCTGACCGAGACCGATGCGGCTCTCTCCACCAGCGGAACACTCACCAGCAGTGATGTGGACAACCCGGATGACAGTTTCACCGCCGACACCATCGTGGGCACCATCGGCACGTTTGATATCGATGGGGCCGGTGCCTGGACCTTTACGGCCAACAGCGCCTTCGACAGCCTGAACGTGGGGGACAACGTCAGCGAGATCTACACGGTCACGAGCATCGACGGTACCAGCAGCACGGTCACCATCCGGATCGACGGCACCAACGATGCCGCAACGGTCTCCAGCGCCAGCCAGACCCTGACCGAGACCGATGCAGCTCTCTCCACCAGCGGAACACTCACCAGCAGTGATGTGGACAACCCGGACGACAGCTTCACGGCCGACACCATCGTTGGCACCATCGGCACGTTTGATATCGACGGATCCGGTAACTGGACCTTCACCGCCAACAGCGCCTTCGACAATTTAAACGTGGGAGACAACGTCAGCGAGACGTTTAATGTGACCAGTGTGGACGGCACCGCCAGCACGGTCTTCATTCAGATCGATGGCACGAACGATGCTGCCACGGTCTCCAGCGCCAGCCAGACCCTGGTAGAGACCGATGCGGCGCTGACCACCTCCGGCACCTTGACCAGCACGGACGTCGACAACCCGGACGATAGCTTCACGGCCGACACCATCGTTGGCACCATCGGCACGTTTGATATCGACGGATCCGGTAACTGGACCTTTACCGCCAACAGCGCCTTCGACAATTTGAACGTGGGGGACAACGTCAGCGAGATCTACACGGTCACGAGCATCGACGGTACCAGCAGCACCGTCACCATCCGGATCGATGGCACGAACGATGCTGCCACGGTCAGCAGTGACAGCCAGACCCTGACCGAGACCGATGCGGCGCTGACCACCTCCGGTACGTTAACCAGCAGTGATCCTGACAATGCCGATGACAGCTTCACGGCCGACACCATCGTTGGCACCATCGGCACGTTTGATATCGATGCAGCCGGTGCCTGGAGCTTCACGGCCAACAGCGCCTTCGACAATTTGAACGTGGGGGACAACGTCAGCGAGACCTTTAACGTTGCCAGTGTGGACGGCACCGCCAGTAGCGTCCAAATCACCATCAACGGCACCAACGATGCCCCGACCATCGAGAGCACGATTGCCGATCAGTCCCTGAGCGAAGACTTTGCCGGCTACACGATCGACTTGAATGCGGCCTTTGCCGATGCGGAGACCGCGGACAACGCCCTGATCTATGGTGTCTCGGGCAACACGGCGGTCAATGTGAGCATTGTCGGCGGGATCGCCACGATCACGTCGACGGCCGGCTGGAACGGGATTGAGACGCTGACCTTCACGGCCACGGATGGCGGTGGGTTGAGTGTCAGCCAGGATGTGGTGTTCGCGGTGGCGGCGGTGAACGATGCGCCGACGATCGAGGGCACGATTGCCGACCAGTCCCTGAGCGAAGACTTTGCCGGCTACACGATCGACTTGAATGCGGCCTTTGCCGATGCGGAGACCGCAGACAACGCCCTGATCTATGGTGTGTCGGGCAACACGGCGGTCAATGTGAGCATTGCCGGCGGAATCGCCACGATTACGCCGACGGCCGACTGGAACGGGAGTGAGACGCTGACCTTCACGGCCACGGATGGCGGTGGGTTGAGTGTCAGCCAGTATGTGGTGTTCGCGGTGGCGGCGGTGGCGGATATTGCCGATGACCCTGCCGTTGTTGTGGTGGAAGACACGGCCACCATTATCGCGGTGCTTTCTAACGACAGTTTTGACGGCATACCGATGGTGACCGCCACCAGCAGCCCGTCCCATGGGGCGGTGGTGATCAATGGGGATAACACGATCACTTACACGCCGGCGTTGAACTATAACGGTGCTGACAGCTTCACCTATACGGTGACCTCCGGTGGAGTGACGGAAACCGCCACGGTGACGGTGGATGTGACGGCGGTCAATGATCCCGCCACGGTCTCCAGCGCCAGCCAGACCCTGACCGAGACCGATGCGGCGCTGACCACCTCCGGTACGCTGACGAGTACCGACGTCGACAACGCTGACGACAGCTTCACCGCCGACACCATCGTGGGCACCATCGGCACCTTTGATATCGATGCGGCCGGTGCCTGGACGTTTACGGCCAACAGCGCCTTCGACAGCCTGAACGTGGGCGACAACGTCAACGAGACCATTTACTGTCACGAGCATTGACGGTACCAGCAGCACGGTCATCATCCGGATCGATGGCACGAACGATGCCGCCACGGTCAGCAGTGACAGCCAGACCCTGACAGAGACCGATGCAGCTCTCTCCACCAGCGGAACACTCACCAGCAGTGATGTGGACAACCCGGATGACAGTTTCACCGCCGACACCATCGTTGGCACCATCGGCACGTTTGATATCGACGGATCCGGTAACTGGACCTTCACCGCCAACAGCGCCTTCGACAATTTAAACGTGGGAGACAACGTCAGCGAGACCTTCAACGTGACCAGTGTGGACGGCACCGCCAGCACGGTCTTCATTCAGATCGATGGCACGAACGATGCCGCAACGGTCTCCAGCGCCAGCCAGACCCTGGTAGAGACCGATGCGGCGCTGACCACCTCCGGCACGTTAACCAGCAGTGACGTCGACAACGCTGACGATAGCTTCACGGCCGACACCATCGTTGGCACCATCGGCACGTTTGATATCGACGGATCCGGTGCCTGGACCTTTACCGCCAACAGCGCCTTCGACAATTTGAACGTGGGGGACAATGTCAGCGAGACGTTTAATGTGACCAGTGCTGACGGCACCGCCAGCACGGTCTTCATCCGGATCGATGGCACGAACGATGCCGCAACGGTCTCCAGCGCCAGCCAGACCCTGACCGAGACCGACGTGGCTCTCACTGCCAGTGGCACGCTGACGAGTACCGATGTCGACAACGCTGACGACAGCTTTACCGCCGACACCATCGTTGGCGCCATCGGCACGTTTGACATCGACGGATCCGGTAACTGGAGCTTTACGGCCAACAGCGCCTTCGACAATTTGAACGTCGGGGACAACGTCAGCGAGATCTTTACACGGTCCACGAGCATCGACGGTACCAGCCAGCACGGTCTCCATCCGGATCGATGGCACCAACGATGCTGCCACGGTCTCCAGCGCCAGCCAGACCCTGACCGAGACCGATGCGGCACTCACGACCTCCGGTACCTTGACCAGCACGGATGTGGACAACGCTGACGACAGCTTTACCGCCGACACCATTGTGGGCACCATCGGCACCTTTGATATCGACGGATCCGGCAACTGGAGCTTCACGGCCAACAGCGCTTTCGACAATTTGAACGTGGGGGACAACGTCAGCGAGATCTACACGGTCACGAGCATCGACGGTACCAGCAGCACGGTCTTCATCCGGATCGATGGCACGAACGATGCCGCCACGGTCAGCAGTGACAGCCAGACCCTGACCGAGACCGATGCGGCGCTGACCACCTCCGGTACCTTGACCAGCACGGACGTCGACAACGCTGACGACAGCTTTACCGCCGACACCATCGTTGGCACCATCGGCACGTTTGACATCGACGCGGATCCGGCAACTGGAGCTTCACGGCCAACAGCGCATTCGACAACCTGAACGTGGGGGACAATGTCAGCGAGACCCCCCCCCCCCCCCCCCCCCCCCCCCCCCCCCCCCCCCCCATCTACACGCGTCACGGCATCGACGGTACCAGCAGCACCGTCACCATCCGGATCGATGGCACGAACGATGCCGCCGACGACTTCTTCGGTAACGCTCAGACCCATCGCCGAAGACAGTGGTGCCCGGATCATCACCCAGGCGGAGCTCCTGAGTAATGCCAGCGATATCGAAGGCGATGCGTTAACCGCCACGGCCTTGCGATCAGTTCGGGGTCTGGGAACCTGTTGGATAACGGCGATGGCACCTGGACCTACACCCCGGCGCTGAACGGCGACACAGCCGTCAGCTTCAGCTACACCATCGCCGACAGCATGGACCTGGTGGCCGGCACGGCGACCCTTGACATCACGCCGGTGAATGATGCGCCCATCATCGGTGGCCTTAGCACGGGAGTTGTAAGTGAAGATATCGACCCGGATGGAGATGGGGCTATCGAGTCAGCAAGTGTTCTGACCATTTCCGATCCCGACGTTGGAGAATCAGCATTCCAGCCCGCCCACCATCGTGAGCGCACTTACGGCGGCCTGCCTATCGATGCGGCAGGCAGTTGGAGTTATGGGGCGGACAACACCCAGGTTGCCATCCGGCAACTGGATACGGGGGAGAGCGTCAGCGACGTTTTGACCGTGACCACGGCAGACGGCACGACCCATGAGTGAACCATCACCATCAACGGTGCTGAAGACACCCCTGTGGTGGGTGGCACCTCTACCGGCTCTGTGGCCGAAGACACCGCTCTGACGGATGGCGGGACGCTGACGATTACCGACACCGACATTTCCGACAACCCGATTGTATTTGTGGACGAGCCCGCCACGGCCGGTGACAACGGCTACGGGAGCTTTTCAATCACCGGCAACACCTGGACCTACACCCTGAACACGGGGCTCGCAGCGGTGCAGGCACTTAATGCCGGGGACAGTCTGACCGATACCTATACCTTCACGGCCACCGATGGCAGCACCCAGGTGGTGACCATTACCATCGATGGCGCCGGTACCAGTGATGATAACGATTCACCGGGACCGATCGATACCGGTGGCACGGATCCTGGACCCGACCCTGATGTCGACCCTGATGTCGATCCGGACCCCGATCCAGATGTCGATCCAGAACCCGAGGAGGAAGCGGTACTGCCGACTGAGGATGGATCCTCTCCCCCGGAAGACATCAATACCCCAACTTTGGGGTCAAGGAATATCCCTGAAATCACGGGCCTAAAATGGAAGCCCTCGCGGGTTTGCCCCGACGATTTCACTGATCAAAACGGAGGAAGGGGATCGAAACGGCGTCGAACTTCTCGGCAGCGAATCAGCGGACACGCCGCGGGAGTACCGGATAGAGGCCAATTTTCACCGGCAGCGACAAGTTATTTCTCAAGTGAGGCCATGTCCCTTGGATTGGATCGCATCCAGCAGCAGATCGACGAGACTCTCGAAATGGAAGCGAACCAGGGGAAACTGGTCATCGGTGCTGCAGCGGGGATTGGAGCATCGGTCATGGTTGGGTATGTCGTGTGGGTTTTCAGAGGCGCGTCTCTATTGTTGGGTGCAGTTTCAGCCATGCCCATGTGGCGGTGCTTCGATCCGCTTCCGGTTCTTTTTCTTGAGGAGAAAAAAAGAAAAGAAGAAGATAATGAAGACGGTATCGATGGAAACGACGTGAAAGAAGAAGAAAAGCACATCCAGGAGTTATTCGACTCGGAGCAATCCGAGCCCTCGATACCATCATCAAGACGGGGAAAGAGCTGACATGAGACATCTCCGTGTAACGCCTGCTTTTCGCATCAGCTTGGGGCTAGTGCTGCTTACCACAACGATATTGCTGTGCGTGGATATGTTGGGCATCCTCCCGGATTCCAACAAAGCGGTTCTCGATTTGCGAAAGAAAACGTGCGAGTCTTTGGCTGTCTTCGCATCTTTAGCTGTTGAGAAGGACGATTTCAACTCCATACAAAAAACACTGGATGTATTGAAGCAGAGAAACGGCGATATCGTCTCTGCTGGGCTTCGCAGGAATTCCGGAACGGTTCTCGCGGAAGCCGGGGATCATGACTCGAACTGGGGGAAATTCGATAACGAGTTGTCAACACCGACGAATGTGCGTGTTCCTATATTGAAAGGTGAAAAGCGATGGGGGACCTTCGAGGTGTGTTTCAAACCCCCGCATCCGAATATGGTGATGAGCCTTTGGGAGAAATCGATCGTAAAACTCATGGTCATCGTCATCCCGGTTTCATTTCTGGGCTTTTATCTTTTGATAAAAAAAACCCTCCGCCACCTCGATCCCACGACCGTGGTGCCGGAAAGGGTCAAAGTCGCTCTGGACAGTCTGGTGGAAGGGGTGGTTCTGATGGACGATCAGGAGCGGATCGTCATGGTCAACAAATCCTTCGAAAACAAAATGGGTGGTTTTGGTGAACCGTTGGTGGGTCAGAAGGCGTCGACCCTTAATTGGACGGATCCGCGATCACGGAAGCAAGTAAAAGACTATCCCTGGCAGCAAGCCATGAGTAGCCGGGTCTGTCGATCATCGGTTGCCATGTCCTTGAATGACCAAGAGGGCGATATCCGCACCTTTATGGTCAATGGGGCTCCCATGCTCGATGGCAGTGGCAAGACTCGCGGTGCTTTGGCGACCTTTGATGACATCACAACCCTCGAGGAGCAGAATACACAACTTCAGCAAACGTTGAATGCCCTAAAAAGATCTCGCGATGCCGTACACAAACAAAACCGGGTACTGCAGATTCTGGCCACAAAGGATCCCCTGACCAACTGCTTGAACCGCCGGGCCTTTTTTGAGCGATTCGAGGCAGAGTTCAGTCGAGCTGAGCGACACAAGCATGACCTTTCCTGTGTCATGGTCGATATTGATCACTTCAAATCCATAAACGACAACCACGGCCACCCCTTTGGCGACAAAGTGCTTGCAGAAGATGAGCGAGATTCTTCGCGGCTGCCTGAGAGACAGTGATATTATATGCCGCTATGGCGGGGAAGAGTTTGTATTCTTTTGCCTGAAACCGGAAAGCAGGGCGGGCACACAACGGCCGAGAGAATTCGCGCCACCGTTGCCTCCAAATTGATATCCGGCGTTCAAATCACCGTCAGCCTCGGCCTTTCCTCCATGGAATCAAACCCTGGGAATCCGTAGGAATTGCTCAGCCAAGCAGACAAAGCCCTCTACAAGGCCAAGCGCAGCGGCAGAAACAACGTGGTTTGCCATAGTGGAGCCATTGATCGTTTCTTTAAACAAACGCCACAGGAGTCTGAAAACGGCGAGTCGAACCAGAACAAGGTCAGTCAACACATTCCCCACCATGTGGTGAAGGCGCTCATGTTGG
The DNA here is from genome assembly GCA_942491115.1 of uncultured Desulfobacteraceae bacterium. Lineage (GTDB taxonomy): Bacteria > Desulfobacterota > Desulfobacteria > Desulfobacterales > UBA5852 > CALNZV01. The sequence continues at coordinate 633 of CALNZV010000007.1, read as the reverse complement.
CACTGGAGCACCGGGATGTTCCGACGGCGGAGCACTCCCGAATGGTTGGGGATCTCTGTGTAGCAACGGCACACGAGCTGATGTCGATGAACGAGTGCTTCGTTCTCGAAATCGCCGGTATTGCTGCATGATATGGGAAAGCTTGGGGTTCCCGACTCGATTCTGCTAAAACCCGGACCCCTGACGGCGGATGAGTGGGCGGTCATGCGGGATCATGAGCGCAGGAGCGTCGATGTGATCGCATCGACCTTTCTGTCTCCCGAACTGGTGGAGATCGTCAAAAATACAGTTACTGTGTCACGACAGCAGCTCAACCGACGATCCTTCCCAGCCCAAGGGGAAGGATATCCCACGCTGGGGGCAAGAATTCTCAACATCGCAGATGCCTTCGATGCGATTCTGTTTCCAATCGCCCGTACCGCAAAGCCCGAAGTTACGAAGAGGCCTACAAGAACTTCGCCGGTGCAGCGGCGGTCAGTTCGATCAGGATTTGGTCGAACATTTCATCAAGGTCGTCAGCGCCCGGGACGAAAGCCGTCAGGAACGCAATTCTTCTGTGACGAATTCCGTCGAGCACTGGAAATCGGTCTTGAGATCAGAAAGAACTGCTCGTGGCTGTAAATGCGTCTTCAT
>CALNZV010000006.1:0-376065 GCA_942491115.1 uncultured Desulfobacteraceae bacterium | reverse complement strand
ATATCCATATATGGTGAAGTACCGCTCGTGTGAGCCACAGCGATCTGTTTCTTTCCCGGACGGGTCATCCACGCTGCCGTCCTTACACGCCTGCCATGACCGTTTCGGGTCTTTGACGAACTGTCTGATGGTCTGCCTCTTTGCCTCTACCAGGAGTGGGGCAAACCGCCTGGTGTTAACGATTCAGAGTGGGCTATCTCTCTTTGACCTTTGAAACGTTTTATTCTAAACTTTGTCATACTGGTCAATCAACGTCCGAACACCCCTCATTGATTTATGCGGTTATCGATAACGCTCCAGATGGCCCAAATCGAAAGGCCAACGGGTGTCGGATCGGATGCCGGGCGGCTATCTGAGCCATTTAGGCCGCGTTGAGACGGTTGCCACCCGAGGGTTTCAGATTCCTCGATTTTGCCTGTCAGCCAATATGTTCTGCTATAAAGTCCGTCAGCGACCGTCTTTACACGGCCTTTGTGGCGGGTTTTGGTTGGCAGCAGAACCGATACCCATGGGCCGCATAGAACCCCAACTGAAGGATTCTACATAACCGCGTTGATTTATATTTGTCACTATTCCCGGAGAAACATGATGATCCCAGTCATCGAAAAGCTCGAAAAATTCATTCTAAGCACGCTGATTATTATGATCGCTCTCGTCATCGTCGTCTCCACCGTGGAACTGGGCTGGATCATCATTAGGGATTTAATGAAACCGCCCTTGTTTTTACTATCAATTGCTGACCTGAAGGAGATCTTCGGGTTTTTTTTACTGGTTCTGATCGGCATGGAGTTTCTGGAAACCATCCGCGCGTTTCTGATCGACAATGTCGTGCATGTCGGCATCATCCTTGAAGTGGCCCTCATTGCCATCGCTCGTAAAGTCATCATTCTCGATTTCGAAAAATACGATGGCCTTACAACGATCGGTATGGCCGCGTTAATTGTCGCCGTAGCCGTCGCCTATTACGCCGTAAAGCGGCGCATCGGCTCTGAAGGTTCCTAGTTTGTGAACGGATGGCGTTCGGTCGGTTGATGGGAGGAATCGAGAAGAAAATCGAATGTCAACAGTGTTGACCTGACTCCTTACTTATTTTTGCATTCAATCGGGCCGGTCATTATCCGGAATAATGATGATTTCTTCAGGACGGATGTGCACGCTTACTTCTTCCTGGGCCTGGAATTGACCGGCATAGGCCGGCGCCCGAGTGAACAGGACCCCCGCGTTGGTTTTGATGGAATACTCTGTTACCGGCCCCATGTAAGCGCGTTGCACGATCACGCCATGAAGGGCCTGAGGCGGCACGACGACTTCCTTTTGCCTGATTTCAAGTACTTCCGGTCGGAGAGAGAGTTTCACGGGACCATTGGCATGTGCAATCTGCTTGCCCTCGGTTAGGTTGATGGTCGCACCACCGAAGACGATCTGCCTGCCCTTCCCTTCGCCTGTCAGCTCGCCGTCCACCACATTCGACTCACCGATGAAATTCGCCACAAAGGATGTCTCCGGACAATGGTAGAGCGAATGCGGCGGTCCCTGCTGTTCGATGGCGCCGTTGCGCATGATGATGATTTCATCGGAAACGGCCAGCGCTTCGGCTTGATCGTGGGTAACGTAAATGGAGGTAATTCCGGACGCCTGCTGCAGTCGCCGGATATCATCGCGCATGCTGCGGCGCAGCTTGCTGTCGATGTTGCTAAGGGGCTCGTCAAATAACAACACCTTGGGGCGGAGCACCATGGCCCGCGCAACGGCCACACGCTGCTGCTGGCCGCCGGAGAGTTCGTCCGGATAGCGACGCTGGTAACCATCCATCGCGACCATGTCGAGCACCTCACGCACCCGGGCACGGATTTCATCCGGGGCCCTCTTCAACACCCTCAGACCGTAGCCACCATTCTGCTCCACGGTCATGTGAGGGAATAGCGCATAGGACTGGAACACCATACCGATGTCCCGGCGCGTCGCCGACAGGTTGGTCACGTTGTCGTCGCCGAACCAGATATCCCCCGACGTCACGGGCTCCAGACCGGACACGAGACGAAGAAGGGTCGTCTTGCCGCAACCCGATGGCCCCAGGAGGGTCGTCAGTGTCCCCGGCCCAAATTCGATGTCAACGGCGTCCAGGGCGCGCACTTTTCCAAAATGCTTGGACACATTTTTCAGGACGATGTTGATGGATGAATCACTCATTTCAGCCTCATAGGGTCTTCACTTGCTTGTCGGTCCGGGAACGGCCCGTAAAAAACTGAACCAGAAGCGTGAAAACCAGCATGGTGAAGATAAGAACCGAGCCGTACGCCACGGCAACCCCTGTATCGCCGCTTTCCACACGAGATAGAATATAGGTTGTCGCCACATCCGTTCCCGCTGTTGCCAGGAAGATAACGGCCGAAACGGTGGTCATGGCGCGAATGAAGCTATAAGCCATGGAAGAAACGATGGTCGACTTCAACAGGGGCAACAGAACGGACCGGATGGTTCGCAGGCTGCCGGCCCGTTGGAGCAGCGACGCCTCTTCCAGATTCGTTGAAATCTGGCTCAAAGCGGACATGCCGCCCCGAATGCCCACCGGCATGGCCCTGATGGCCATGGTGATGATCAGAATAGCGGCCGTCCCGGTCAACTCGATGGGTGCCGTGTTGAAGGCCAGGATGTAAGCCACCCCGATGACGGTGCCGGGGATCGCAAAGATCAGCACGGTACCGAAATCAATGAGGCCGCGGCCATAAAACTGTTTGCGGGTGAGGATGTAGGCGATGAGGACCCCCACGAGCGTTGTCAGCGGGGCGGCAAGGATCGAGTAGGACAAAGAATTGACAAAGGATGGCCATGCACCCGACTTTAGGCCTTTCGACCACAACTCGATATGGTGGGACAGTGTCAGGGTGTAATCCGCACCCCATTGTGATACGAACCCGCCCAGAAATATGCTGAGATACAAGGCCCCAACCAGAATGAACCACAAGACGATGAAAAAGGTCATGCCGCGCTGCAGAGCTGAAGGCAGCGGTGTCACATTGCCCGCTGTCTCAACCCCCGTGACCGTGACATACGACTTTTTGCCGATCCATTTTTTCTGGATAAAGAAAATGGAGAGGGACAACATGAGAAGAATGATGCCCAAGGCCGCCGCCTTGGCAAAGTCCAGCTGCGCACCGGCGATGGAAAAATATATCTCGGTGGAAAGCACGTCATATTCACCGCCCAGCACAAGCGGATTACCGAAGTCCGCCGCCGAGGAGATCATCCCCAGCAGGAAGGCATTGGCGATCCCCGGTCTGAGCAGAGGCAATGTCACTTTCCACAACGTTCCCCAGCGGCTGGCCCGCATGGTGAGGGAGGCTTCTTCCATGGCCGGATTGATTGAGGTCAGCATACCGCTGATGACCATGTAACTGATCGGTGTCAGGGAAAGGGTCTGGGCCAGAAAAATTCCTAAAAACCCATAGATATAGCCGGAGCGCTCGAAAAGGCCCGGGTTTCCTTCCGGAGTAAACAAGCCGGCCGGACCGAATAGGAACATAAGCGCGTCGTTGATCATCCCTGCCCGACCGAAAATCAGGATCAGGGACATCCCCACCACGAAGGGCGGCGTAATAATGGGCAGAATGTAAAAAACCCGTATTAGGTAGCGTAGCCGTGTGGTGGCCCGGACCGAATACATAGCGAAGACGAGGCCGAAGACCGTGGTGGCAAGCCCCACGGAGAACGCTAGGATCAATGTGTTCCCGATAACCCGGCCCACACCGAAAGAGGTAATGATATGGAAGAACTGGAACGGGACAAAAGCATTCGCCTTGTCAAACAGCACATTACGAAATATTTCCCAGACCGGAAAGAAGATAAAGAAACACACCATGAGGACGACAAAAATGACGGCCCCGGCGATAAAGGTATCGCCCCTCTGGAAGCCGAGCTCTGAAATGCCAATGGCGAACAACGCCGCCAGGCACAGGATCACCACACCGGCCCCCAAGCCCATGGACGTACTGGTGTTGATGAAGCTGATCAGCATGGCGCCGATGGCCAGGCCGGTGACGACCGTCAAAAGCCAGGCGAAGCCTTTGCCTGGAGGCCGGATCCACGCCAAGGGGACCAGCAGCGTCAGCAAGGCCGGGAATACCAAGCTGGCGCTGCTGACATTCCACCCTAAAGCGTCGATCCACTCATCTCGGGTAAAGTCGGTGATGCCGTATTCGAGAGCTGTCCAGGGCAGGAGTCCGTAAGCCGAAATGGCGATCAACAGCCAGGTGAAAACGACCCATGGGCCGATGTCACCCGGTAAGTGGTTGGTTTTGGTTTTCATGACAGCAAGCTGCAAACCTGTCGGCGGCTAGCGTGCTACCGGTTTGATTTCTTCGGCCCAGCGGTCGATCAGGTGCGAGCGCATTTCCTCGGAACCATAGGTGACGAAATCGTAATCGATCAGCTTGACCTGGTCCAATCGAATGGCCTCTTTGGGGACATTGGCATTCACATTGGTCGGTACCTGGAACATTTTCACCTCCTGGGGCACTTCCTGACCCTCGGCGCTCAGCATGAAGTCGACGAATAGCTTGGCATTCTCCATATTGCGGGCACCTTTGATGATGCTCAGACCCCCGATTTCATAACCGGTGCCCTCTGAGGGGACCACCAGCTCCAGCGGAAATCCGTTGGCTTTCTGGAGCGCATGATCGTGCAGGAAGCCGATGCCGATCATGGTTTCGCCGCGGGCGGCCGCCTTGCCGGGCGCGGAACCGGATTTGGTGTATTGATTGACGTTCTGGTGCAGTTTGGCCAGATACTCGAATGCGTCGTCCTCACCCTTTAGCTGCACCATGGTGGCCAGAACAGTGTAAGCCGTTCCGGAGCTCTGGGGACTGGCGACCTGGATCAGGCCCTTGTACTCCGGCTTGGTTAAATCTTCCCACGACTGTGGCATGGGAAGGTTCTTCTCCTTGAGCACCTCGGTGTTCACCGAATAACCGAGCACTCCCGCGTACACGCCGGCACTGTGATGCTGTTTGCTGGTAGCCGGATTCCTGAATTCCTTTCCGATTTCCACCAACATCGGCGACTCGTAGGGTTCAAGTAATCCGTTGACGCCAGCCTGGGAATGGGGATCGAGCGTACCGGCGTACCACACATCCCCTTTGGGATTGTCTTTTTCTGCCAGGATTTTGGCATAGGTGGATCCGGACCCTGATCGCGTCATCTGCACTTTGACGTCGTATTTCTCGGCGAATGCGTCGGACACCGCCTGGCAGGCAAAGGGTTCGTTGGAACAATAGATGACCAGTCGTCCTTCGGCGAAGGCGCTGACCGCAGAAACCACGATGACCAATACGACGGCGCACATGCTTACCTGTTTCATGGTCCACTCCTTTCTTAACATCCGGTTATCGAATAATTCGGCTCGATCACAAACACACGGCATCTTTGAGACGTGCCGTGCTGCAAACCCATAAAGGACGTGTCGACTGAATCGACAGACCTTTCTGACCTATCCTTAGCCCCTGAAGTCTAATACTGAAAAGACCTAATGGTCAAATACCAATAGGTAATATGATGGAGGTCAAACAATTTTGCGACAGATGGGAATGTCGATGTTTTTGCGAGTTTCTGTCGATCAAGAAATAGTCTTTCGCTTCCGGGGTAGCCCTGCTCCGTCGAGCGTCCCGACTCACGACCGATTGAGTGATGTGCAGATGTTTGGCGATAGCGACTATGGACTGGCCCCATTCGTCGTGCTCATAACGGCAAATTAGGCGACGGGCTTACACACGTTTCTGGCTCTTGTTCCGGCACCAAACGGCTTCGGCCTTCAGATTCAGTAGCGTTGCGACCCGCGCCATTGCAAAATTCCAGTCCATAGGCCGTGCCTCCAACCGTGCCTGACCGGAAAGCTGTTCGTTGGCTTTGGCAAGCATCCCAACCACCGGCACGGTGGATCAAGCCCCCCGGATATATCTCAGACGATTTTTGTGGAGTCGTGCCACGGTCTCGCCTAAAAAAGAGAAAGATGGAAAGGCTTGTTGACAGGTTGTGACATCCGACGTCTCCAACAGGGGAGGACGAAGCGGTTTTCTAATTCATTTCATTCATACTGGGGAGCGCACCGTTAACGCCTCCCCTTTTCCATTGTGTTATCGAATTGATCAAATGAGCCGATATTATGAAAAGTATTCGATACTTGGAAAGGTGGATCAGACAAATTGAACGTTGATGCCGGGCAGCTGTCTGAGCCATTTAGGCCGCGTTGAGACGGTTGCCACCTGAGGGTTTCAGATTCCTCGATTTTGCCTGTCAGCCAATATGTTCTGCTATAAAGTCCGTCAGCGACCGTCTTTACACGGCCTTTGTGGCGAGTTTTGGTTGGCAGCAGAACCGATACCCATGGGCCGCATAGAACCCCAACTGGAGGATTCTACATAACCGCGTTATTCGATCCATTTTGCCGATCAAACAATCCGTTGGAGGTAGATCATCCATCACTCATCAGTCACATTCACTTCCCCCCCTTGAGCCCCCACGGGGGATCATTATCGCCTCTAAACCCTGTCCGTTGACTCATTTTCGGACGGGGTCGGTCCGAAAAGGGCTAAAGTCTTGTGTCTATAGTGTCGATGATATCATCAGGGTGTGCAGTACAGGCAAACTTATCACCACCTCCCTCGCTTGGGGCAAGGCATCGGGCCTTGCCCCTTTTTTTTCTACCCCGATCCATACAGCGCAGAAAAATCCGGGGGCAGGTCTCCACTGTTGACAATTTGCTTTTCTTGTCGATCCTTTTTTATCGGTCTGCCACACGGGGCCTTACCGGTCTTTCGCTTCTTGATGCGATGGCAGACCTGGGATACACCGGATTCGCCCAAATCAAACCGCTTCCCCATCGTTTTCAAGCTGGCGCCACTATATTTAGAGATGAAAAATATCTTCAAGTTCCTAACCCGTTTGGGATCGTCACTGACGACGCCCTCCGCGGCAGCCTCGATCTGCATCGTCCATGGCTGCGCCCGCAATTGCTCAAGCGCGGAAAATGCCTTACCCATTGGTTTGTCTAATCAGTGATCCGCCCTGAGATCATTTCCACGGCGAATTCCAGGTAGGCCAGGGATTTCAGGCAATCGGCCTTGGTTTTGAAAACGGCTTTACGGTCATTACCCTGGGAGGTGATGCGGTAAAATGCATCAGGCGAGGTGATGCGAAGGGGGCGCGTCATCCGTATGTTGTTACGGTATGACTGTCATTTCGTTAATCGTGTAGACGTGACCTCTATCCTCTTTCGAGTTATATGCCAGAGGGCCTCCGGGCTGTCCGACCCATGTTGCACAGCCTTGATTCCGAAGAAGTTCGAAGAATATAAATCGGCTTGGAAGTGATAGAACATTGACCCCATTGAGACGGAAAGCGCATGAAAAAATTCCTATTAATCATCAGTGTCGTTGGTCTTGCTACTTTGGGGGCGGCCTATTTATATGGGTATTTCCAACAATACGACGTTGCCCAAAGATGTCAGGCACCCGGGGAGTTTATCTCCCTTGATCACAACAAACTTCACTATATCCAAAGAGAAGATGGCGACGTTTCCGTGGTGTTGTTGCACGGCGCTTCAAGCAACGCCAGAGAGTGGCAGCACAGCCTGTTTGACCATCTTCCCGACACGTTTCATTTGGTAGCGATCGACCGACCGGGACTGGGGCATAGCGAGAGAGAACCGGGTCTAACCATACAGGGTCAGGTACAACTCATCCATCAGACCATTCAGGCGCTGAAATTGGAACGACCGGTTTTGGTCGTGCATTCGTTGAGTGGGGTGATCGGTGCCAGACTGCTCACCGATTATCCCAAACACTACCGAGGACTTGTCATTATAGCGGGGGCGGTCTATCCCATCGGGGATGGGTCTTCCTGGTACACGAAGCTGGCCACATTCCCCGGATTGGGCCATCTATTCCGCTACGCCATTGTACCCGCTCTGGCTTCGATTATCTCTCCGAAAATCATTCAGGAAAACTTTTTTCCTCAAGCGGCTATTGAAGACTATTCAGACAAATCCTGCCTTGAGCTACTTTTTTCTCCCGACCGGTTTTTGGCCAATGCCGAAGACCTCAACCAAATTCGCCCTTACCTCGATGCGTCGTATCCGTTGTACTCAAAAATACAAGCACCGGTGAGCCTGATCTACGGTGATCAGGATCAGATTATTGCCAAATTTTCCCATGCCGCCGGATTTAAACATCAAGTGCCCCAAGCCAGATATATCATGCTGCCAGACGCCGGGCACCTGCCCCACTATTTCCATCAGGATATCATCAGACAGGAAATCGAAAGAATCAGCGCTTCCGCATCTGACAAGTTGGGTTTCAACCTTCTTCCAGAAAGATAAATGTCTTCAGTGGACTCGGTGCCGTCCCACTGAGAAACACGTAAATTACTTGCAGCTCCAACGTATCGGTATTCGGCCCAGTTTATGGAAAGCAGGTCATCTACCCAGTCAAGTCGGTAATGTCGCCCCGATGAGTCCCCTCCCATTCTTACCTTTTTTTCATCATTGTTGGGAAAACCACCTCTCAATGTGAAGGTGTCCTCTTATCGGTGTCAAAAAGTAGGAAGATCATAAAACGCCATAAAAACATATAGTTAATCACTTATTTTTTCGATTAATGTCGTTGGCCCGTTTCTTGATAAGCAATAGGCGGATCATTCAATTTGTGGCCTTGTTCAACTGCCATTGCAATCCAGATCCTCTCCTTGCTGGCGGGGTGCGGCTATAACCGGATGAGTGGGTGATGATAGGAAAGGTGTTAAGGGGAATAGGGTTTTTAACAATCGCTCATTTGCTGGCAATTGCGGGTATGTTCTCGAGTGCAGTGGCAAATGATTGGGGGATAGAGGCAGCTGACACGATGAAGCAGTGGCTCGCCCCCCACTCGGTGACCGTTGCTCAAAGCTGCAGCGATCAAGACTTTGATCCTTGTGCCGCTTTAATCCGATTTTACCAAATTCGTCACTATAAATTAGCCTGGGTGGATTCCAACGGTCTTCAGCCCGAAGGCGTCATGGCCATGGGGGCTATCCAACAGGCCGGCAGCCATGGATTGCTTTCTTCCGATTATCAACGTCCTTGGTTGGACAATCTGCTGGACGACCTGATGACAATGCCGGTCATCAGCGGGCCGACCAAAAATAAAAAGCAGATCCAGCTCGATTTGGCATTGACGGATATGATCCTGCGGTATGCCTATCACCGCACGATGGGACGCACCGCTCCCAATTTATTGATTTACGGAAAGCAAGCGAAAACCAACCGATGTCGGGATTTGGCAGGCGAACTAACGAAAATGTTGGCCAGGGGCCGTTTGACGGAATTTTTGGAAGCCTTGGGGCCGCGGGATGGGGGCTACCATGCATTGCGAAAAAGCTTGCAGCGATACCAGAGCATCCAATCGGAAGGGGGTTGGTCGGTCATCGACGATGGACCTGTCATACGGCGTGGCGATTGTGGCCTCCGGGTTGCCCAGCTAAAAAACCGTTTGGCTCCCACCACCACGGCTCCGTTCACTTCCGAATGGATGCACGCCTGCTTCGACGATCGACTAGCAACAGAGGTGGCAGAATTTCAGCGCCGACACGGATTGAAGGCGGATGGAGTTGTGGGGGCCAATACCCTGCACGCCCTGAATGTCCCGATAGGGCAGCGCATCCGTCAAATCCAGCTGAATCTCGAGCGCTGGCGCTGGATGCCTGAAGACCTTGGATCTCCTTACATACTGGTCAACATCCCGGCTTTTCAGATGCATATTGTCGAGTCGGGTCAACTGGTGAGGACCATGCGCGCCATTGTGGGACAGAAGCGCCGACCGACACCGGTACTCTCGAGCATGTTGACTTACCTTGAAATTCACCCCTATTGGAATGTTCCATCCAGAATCGCCCGAATGGATTTACTACCCAAAATCCAGGAAAATCCTTACTACCTCATCCGTCAACACTTCCGGGTTTTTGATGGTTGGGGCGAGGATGCTCAGGAACTCGACCCCTATGCCATCGACTGGTCATCCTTCAGCAAAACCCATTTCCCTTTTCGCCTCCGGCAGGAACCCGATTCCCGAAATGCCCTGGGGAGCGTCAAATTTATGTTTCCCAACGAACGTAGTGTGTATATCCACGACACACCATCCAAAGGCCTTTTTAACAGGTCATCCCGCCATTTATCCTCCGGATGCGTCCGTTTAGAGGAGCCGCTGGAGCTGATGGCCTATCTCTTAAAGCGACAGGATTGGAATGAAGTGCGGTTGTCTAGCCTGGTGGCTTCTAAGCAACGGCACGTCGTTGTGCTTGAACAGCCAGTCCCCGTTTATCTGGCCTATCTAACAGCCTGGGTGGAAGAAAACGGAGAGATCCATTTTCGAGAAGATATTTACGGACATGACCAGCAGCTATTAAACGCCATGGCTGAATTCACAGGCGACAGACCGACTTGCAACAATGTCATGCATCAGCCAACCAATTTGGTGCGGACCAACCAAGGAAAACACTCGACACTGTAGTTGGTCGAGTCCATGAAGGGTCCCGAAATTCAGAAAGAACGCGGGGTCAGGTCTCCACATCTGTCATCGGTAGATGGGCCAGCCATGTTCGCATACATCTTGTTTGCGATAGATGCGAACATGGTGCGTCCTTTTCGAATCGCCTTTCCCGGCCCTTTTTATCACCTCACCGCCCGTGGCAACGAGCGCAAGGCCGCTTTCAATAGCAAGCCGGACCGGGAACCGTTTTTGAAATTCCTTGAGACCGCGACCCAAAGATACCAGTCGGTCTTCCACGCCTGTTGTCTGATGGGCAACCAATATCACCTCCTGCTCGAAACGCCTGCCGGCGATCTCTCCCAGATCATCCACCATGTCAACGGCGCCTGCACGACTTATTTCAACCCGGTTATCCAAAAGGCTCTGACTTTACAAAGATCAAAGATGAGGCGGTAGCATTGGCAATGAAACGCTTAAATATGCGACCACGGAAACCGTTGAGATATCAAACCTCAAATGAGGTGTTTTGGAGTAATTGATCAAATAACCAGGTTAAATTTAAATGTTGCGCTTGTTAGTTGAAACCGCGATGACATATCCGGACTAGGCCTGGGGTCAATTGGCCGGTCAAGTGTCAATATCCGGTATCTGCCAAGCGGTTGCCTCCGTATTCGGCGACACCCCGCGCCTGTCCAGAAAAGTTCAAATAGTCCTTTGCCGCAAGCAGTTATCGGAACGCCTTGCAGCCATCGGGGATCGCTTCGTGATCGGCGATTCTGCGGCGGCACAATCCTAGTTCACGGTTCTTAAATGAGGTTAAGACAGATCGTCGTCTGGGACGGCAAGTGGATAAAATTGAAAAAATGATCACCATGTGAAATGTGGAGACCCGACCCCGTTGGCCCATGACCCCATAGGCCCTGACGAAAATGAAGGCGATATGAAACGTCTCTTTCTATCACCGTAAAATTCTGAGGGATGGCGAGGAGAAATAATGACCTCTTATATCCACAGGCCAAGGCAAGCGATCGGATTGATATATATAGTGACGTATATCGTGATCCTCTTTTCTTATGTATTTATCCTAGAAGATGATCGATCATGGCTGATCGAGCCAAAATTTACGGCAACGGTTTTTATCTGGTTCTTACTTTCCTTAGCCGTCAAGTTTTCAATGGTGATGAATCGAGTAATCGAACTGCTGAACGTGGCTGCTCTATTGGCGTTTCTATCAATAGGGTTTGCCTATCATCCGAATCCAGACAACCCCAGTTCAATTCATAATTTTTGCTATTACCTATACCTTATTGGTGGTTCAGCTTGTGACGTTTTTGATTTCATTTACGAGGGAGCCGCAGGGCGTCCGGAAGATAGATTAGCTGGTCCTGGTAAATAGATAAGGGGGGTCACCCATTAGGTTCGCAAGCCCTCATGTTTCGAAGAATTAAACGTTTAAAAGTTAAAGGTGTCCCTCTTTCACTAGCCAAGGGTGCCCCTCTTTCAGGCCTCCCAATCGGGGAGCGTCTCACGTCACTTTCTTTTGGCTCTGAATCCATTTATGGCAGATTATAGAGATTTATTGAGATAGCTTCTATCCGCAGGCACATGACTCATTTTCGGTCTCGCACCCGCAATCATGTTTTTGATCTTCGGGTGTCTCGACCGGGCATGTTACTTTCGTTTCTACTCTTTGAAGATGCGTTCCCAACAGGTTGTCTGCGGCAGATTTCATTTGCGCCGCCGGTTGATCTTTGACGAACTGACCGATAATCGCCGCCGCTTTGAGCTTCTTTGCATCCAAGTCACACCCGTTCGCCAATTCCACCATTTTTTCCAGACACGGAATGCAACCAGCTGCCACGGCTGCACCGATTCCCACCAACAATTGAGTCTCAATATCCAATCCTTTATAAAATGCTTCCATCCTATACCTCCTTCCTGCCCCTGTTGGTAATGGTTTAGGTTTTGCCTCACCACGCTCGACGTTTTTCGACAATCGTCTATGCAAACAGGTACGATGTGCAGAAACCCTGACCCATGAACGTTGCCTGTTCACCGAAGCAACCAGCTGCGAAGGACGTAAACTTGAACCTAATTAAAATATTTCTCCGGCCAAATATTTATCTTTGATCAGTTTTGCGATCTCCTCTGCCCCGTCCGCCGCACGTGCGATGCATTTTTGATGCTCATCCGACGCACGGTAGGCCATGCACTGCTCCAGATCCGTGAAGTCCACACCGGTGAGCTCCTTGCAGGAATGGGAACCCAAACGCTCGTTTAAGCGCCGTATCAATTCCTGAGTGGGAACCACCATCGGCAGCAAACCGTCCAGTCCTTCTTCCAAACGCTCGCGCCCTATGATCATCCCTATGACGATCACACCTGCCGAATGAACACCGCAAGTTAAAGAGGACACCATACCGCCCCAAAAGCCACTCGCCGCCTTGAGCACACGGCTATCTTCAAGGTTAAACACCTCCGCAAACGCAGCAACGATGCTTTGCGCGCAGTTATCGTTTCGGGTCATATTCTCTGCAACCTTTTGCCGAACGACCTGAATCCATATTTCTCCTTCTGGAAGTATCAACGAAGCATGTTTCGGTTTTCGGGCCTCTATATTGGCAGAAGCTACATAGTGTTCCGCACCGCTGTCAGGAAACCATTGCTGGAGAAACTGTTTGCTTTCCGGTCGAATCTCGATACTGATGTTTTCAAATCCGACTTCTTTTAATTGTGCTTCAATCTTGTCCACCTGATCGGCCCCTGCTATACAGCCAGTCAACAGCTCACCTTGTTCCTTCATGGGTTTGGGGATTTCGGCAGTGGCCACTACATCGGAGATTGCCACTCGACCGCCAGGTCGAAGCACCCGAAATGCGTCCCGCCACACCCTTTTCTTATTCGGGGACAGATTGACGACACAGTTTGATAAAATCACGTCCACCGTCGAATCGACCACCGGAAGATGCTCTATTTCTCCAAGTCGAAACGACACATTAGCGGCTTTCATCTTCAGGGCATTTTGCCTTGCTTTGGTGACCATTTCAGCGGTCATGTCCACGCCGATCACACGGCCCTGAGGCCCAACCGCTTTAGCCGCCAGGAAGCTGTCAAAGCCTCCTCCGCTTCCCAAATCCAAAACAGTTTCTCCTTTTTTCAGTTTGCTGATAGCCACAGGATTGCCACACCCAAGGTTCATGTTGGCACCTTCCACCACCGATTCAAAGTCTTCATTGCTGTATCCCAAGGCTTTACCGATGGAATCGGAGACTTGAATACCAGGCGAGCAGCATCCCACGTTTGGTTCGGCTCCGCAGCCGCATCCACTGCCTACCGCCACCTTCCGATAATGTTCCCTCACAAGTTGTCGAATCGTATCCGATGATTGTTCTTTCATATCTCCTCTTTCGGTTTGATTGTTCGATATATATCGAACATTGTTGATAAAAAAAATCTCTAAAACGAAAAAAACGCTTTTAGCGCATCCACCATATGGGGATCGACCCAGCAGGCGATTTTCTGTCCTTGCCGTTCGGTCCGGATTAACCCGACGCGCCTTAGTTCCTTGATGTGATGCGACACCGTCGATTTCATCACATTAACCTCTTCCCCAAGTTCACCGATATATGCAATCGCACTTTCATCCATAAAGCCCACGGTCCCGGGCTTGCAGCAGGATGCCAAACGGAGGTATATCCGCAACCGGTTGGCATTGGATAATGCCTTAAAGATCTCGGCAAATTCATCGACGGGTATGTTATTATTGTTCGACATATATAAAACTATTAAACTCTTTAGGCAGCCTTGTCAACACATTCCTGCTATTTTTTCGGAGTGTCATCAGCAACCGTTCAATATATTCATGTTCAACTTTCGGGATCGGAATTAAGCGATCACCGATTTGTTTTTCGCGGTTATGTAGAATCCTCCAGTTGGGGTTCTATGCGGCCCATGGGTATCGGTTCTGCCGCCAACCAAAACTCGCCACAAAGGCCCTGTAAAGACGGTCGCTGACGGACTTTCTTGCAGAACATATTGGCTGACAGGCAAAATCGAGGAATCTGAAACCCTCAGGTGGCCACCGTCTCAACGCGGCCTAAATGGCTCAGACAGCCGCCCGGCATCCGATCCGACACCCATTGGCCTTTCGATTTGGGCCATCTGGAGCGTTATCGATAACCGCATTGTTTTTTGACAAGCTGCCACATTGTAGTGCGGTTTCCATAATCGTATCGAATAAGGCGTTGGCCGTCTTTTCGCAGAAGGTGCCGACCGGTTTGAGCTGATCGTTAAGGATTGGACGAAGGAGTGGGGTACGCTCTTTACTTTTAAACTTACTGCATTCCTGCAGGGATGAATTCGCCAAAGAACTGTCGCGCTATATTCATCTCAACCCGGTCCGGGCGAAGATGGTGAAGACACCAGAGCAATGCGGTTGGCCCTGGGTCAATTGGCCGGTCAAGTGTCAATATCCGGTATCTGCCAAGCGGTTGCCTCCGTATTCGGCGACACCCCGCGCCTGTCCAGAAAAGTTCAAATAGTCCTTTGCCGCAAGCAGTTATCGGAACGCCTTGCAGCCATCGGGGATCGCTTCGTGATCGGCGATTCTGCGGCGGCACAATCCTAGTTCACGGTTCATAAATGAGGTTAAGACAGATCGTCGTCTGGGACGGCAAGTGGATAAGATTGAAAAAATGATCACCATGTGAAATGTGGAGACCCGACCCCGTTTACCCACCCTGAAGGCCACCAAATTTCAGTCTACATTCCTATGGCAATTTTGAAAGTAGGAAGTGATTCCATTTTTCCCTGCTTTATTATTCCACCATCTCGCGTTTAAGGTTTAGAAGGCGGTCTCAGAAAATACGTCAATAGGACAGCACTGGCCGTTAATAATGAACAAAGCCAAAAGGCCATGCTGAATGTTCCGGTCATATCCGCCAGATACCCTGCCACCGCTGGTCCCGTAATCTGGCCGGCCCCGAAAAACAACGTAATAAAACCAAAAGCCTTAACAGCCCGAACAGGCCCTGTGTAGTCTCCGACGGCGGCAGACATGATCGTGGGTATACTCCAAACTGCCAAACCGAAAATGCCAATGGATGCATATAAAAACGGATTCGGAAGATCGGCGGCGACCAGGACATAAGAGATGGTGAACAACGTATAAACCACCATCATGCCAATTTTTCGACCAAGGCGGTCGGAAAGCCATCCGAACAGAGGTCCGGAAAAAATCGATAGCCCTCCAACAACAGCCCAGAAAGTCCCTGCGGTATTCTCACCAAACCCCCTTTCATTGACCATGGCGGTAACAATGAAGGTGGCATATACCACATAGGTAGCCCCGAAGAGGGCATAAATGCATCCCAGATGCACCATGGTCCATTTGTTGGATTTTTTCCTCTCTTGGGCCCCCGACCCGGTTGACGCCGCTGGTGCATCGGTTTCACCCAGAGGCATGAGATTTTTTTCCCTGGGTTCATTGCGAAGGAAAAAGGCTGCCACGACCGCAACGAAAAGCGATATGACGCCGATGATCAACCAGCCGGTACGCCAGCCCTCAGCCCCTGAGGTCGCATTGATCCATGGAATGAGCAATCCGGTAAACACAATGGCAATGCCGTTTCCCGAAATCATCATACCAGCGGCACGACCCCTGGTGCTTTTTAAAAACCAATGAGAAACCAAACCCATCATAGGGACATTGGCCAGGCCTGACCCAATACCGGTAGCCACGTAAAAGGACATCACCGTCAGAAATCCCATAGACTGGCTGATGAGCATCATCGAACCGCCGACAAGAACCAATCCAATGGAAATGGTCCACCTTGCACCAATACGCTTTGCAATCATACCGGCCAGGACAACAGAAATCATATAGCCTACGAAATTACCTGTGCCGATGAGCCCCATTTGTGAATAATTCAAATTCAGGGAGATCCCCATGGATGGCAATAGCATGCCTAATGAAAATCGGCCCAGTCCGAGGCAAGAGAAAAGAACGGCCATGCCTGTAAGCACGATGACCCACCCATAATGGGCGTTGCCATTTACCCTCAAGGCTTGGCCTATGTGACTCATCCAGCCTCCTTTTTGTCATCAACAAGCGACTGGTGAATAGCTCTGGTCCGCATCAATTATTCAACCATTTAACTAGAAGTTTCTTGTTAACAATAAAGAATGTCCCCTATTCTCCCCCCAAATGTCCTCCTCAGTTTGTAAATGATCAAGTGATTATCGATACAAACCATTGTCATCGTTAGATTTATGCAGTCGCATATGCGGATTACCTACAACAATATCGGTAATAGTTTTACATATAGTGGGTATTATATTTCATAGTTAAATCACTCAAATATGTTTCGGATTACCTTATCCCGAGATTATTATTGGATATTCTCTTCTTTTACAGATGGGCACACTCCTTGCGTTTACCCACCAACGGTTAACGCTAATGATGACCCATCGTATTTGGTTGTTGTCCGGAATCTGTTTATCTGCTGGCCTGTTAATCAAGGGGAGATTTTTCGAGATGAAGCGATTGCTGCTTGTTGTTTTGTTGATTTTTACTTTTTTGCCGTTCGGGGTCTACTAAACTGAAAGGAAAACAACACCATGAAACGCTCCTATCTCTTTCTACTTTGCCTATCCCTGATTTCTTTTTCTTTCACCCTTGCCCATGCCTCTACCTACGAATTCTACCACACCGCCGTTCGGGATTTCAACGGAAACGGAACCATCGACGGCCCGGATCACGTCCGTGTCGGATGGACAATGCATGATACGGGCAGCGGCATTCCAGCTGAAATGTCAGTGGTCTGGACCGGCAGTGATGGTTCTGACCACACAATCGACTTTTGTAGACCAGACCGGTACAAGGAGTCCTGGAAGGCCGGCGACACCTCCTTCGAGGACGGCGTTTATTACAGAGCTAAAATCGACGATGTTTCGATAAACCGTGTTCAGATATTTGGCGACATGGGAGCAAGGGTTGGAGATGAGTATGTTAAGGTCGATTATGCCATGAGAGCATACAATGGACCCGACATGAACTCCTTGAGTTGGGAAAAGCAAGGCGATCAGTGGCTCTTCAGCTGGGATGCTCCTGGAACCTGGAATCCGGATTCAGAATATCGCTTCACATTGAGCAATTTTGGGGATCCGAATACGATCGGCAACTGGGACATCACCCGCAAATTCGTAAACGGTGACACCAGTGTAATGATCGCTGACGCCTTGTTTCAGGAAGCCGGCGGCAGTGGTATTGCTTGGGCCGTGGGTTTTCAGGAAAGGTTTGCCAACCCCGAAGACTTTGACAATGCAAACTGGTTGCGGTCATACTCCCCCACTGGGGGGGAATTCGTTCCCACTCCGATTCCGGCCGCCGTGTGGTTGTTTGGCTCCGGACTTTTGGGACTTGTCGGTATCCGTTGTCGTCTTTCAGATACAGCAGGTAGACATCGATCATCTTTGCCGTGATGGTTTCTGGTGACTGCTGATCGTGATTTGCCGATTTGAGGGCGTTTCTTGGGCGTCCCTAGTGATCTCTTCCCGGGCCAAACTGGCGGCCACGATGCTGATCATTGCCTGGATGATAGTGCGAGCTCAAAGGGATTTTGATCCGAAGATGCTCAGCATCTGACAGCGTGCCCAGACAAGTCAGTGAATCGGCGAGAGAGCCCTTTTATGGACGTAGGGGTGAAACAACTCCGGGGGGGACAATAGTCAGGGCCTATCTCGGAACTCAAAGCCTGGACAAGGAATGCTGGAGGCGGGTGGAGATGCTCGGATCTCGGATAATCAAACAAATGACATTGATTCTGCTCCGAAGGATCTGTCCTCGTTTCTAAAAATCCTTGTACAGAGACCTTGTACAACCCTTAAAAATAAAAACGGATCCACAGATTGAATTCCATGAATCCTTTATTTTACTGGTGCCCGGGACGAGAATCGAACTCGTACAGCACGTTGTGCCGAGGGATTTTAAGTCCCTTGCGTCTACCTGTTCCGCCACCCGGGCGTTGACTCGATCCGCTGCTTGTGACTCCGCTAAAAAGCGCCCCTTTGATATATCAAAGCGCAGCGGTTTTCAAGCCCCGTGGGGGGTGCCCACCAGGGAGTGTGTTTCCGGGATCAACCAGCGGAAGAAAAATGGGGATACATCCAGTTAGATGAACTACGAGAGGACCGAAGGGGGAAATCGTTACCGGTAGGAGCCGCCGAGATACCGCTTGAAGTGAAGAATCAGGCTGTTGATGGACGTAAAGTCTCTTTCGATGCGTTCCAGGGGCTTTGGAAACACCTCCTCTTGGAAGAAGGCATCGACCAGTGCGTCCATGTCTTCCTTTTCCCCCTCGGGAAGCCCCTTTCCCACGAAGGCCTTGAAGGATGCTTTCAGCTCCTCCATGTCGTTGACGATGCCCTTCATCTGGCCCATGACGCCCTCCCTTGGATGCTGCCCTGCCACGTTAGCATTCATTTCGATTGAGAGAGGCGGGGTGATGTCCTCGCCTCAAGTCGCCCCTGTCTGATGGGCCCACTGATCCTCTCAGATCATCGAGCGGATCACCC
Source organism: uncultured Desulfobacteraceae bacterium (assembly GCA_942491115.1). GTDB lineage: Bacteria > Desulfobacterota > Desulfobacteria > Desulfobacterales > UBA5852 > CALNZV01. The sequence continues at coordinate 356,977 of CALNZV010000006.1, read as the reverse complement.
CTCCATCCACCCGAACCGCAGCGCCGTTGGTGGCCGAAGCGAGAGGGCTTGCCAGATAGACCACCATGTGGGCCACCTCCGTCGGCGTGGTGAACCGGCCGAGGAGGGAGGTTGGCCTGACTTCCTTAAAAAACTGCTGCTCCATTTCCTCGACGGTTTTTCCCTGCTCCCGCGCCATCTGCCGGACGAACGTGCCCACCCCTTCTGAGTCGGTCGGCCCCGGCAGGACGGTATTGACGGTGACGCCGGTGCCCCCGGTGGTCTCGGCCAGCCCTCGGGCAACGGCGATTTGGGCCGATTTGGTCATCCCGTAGTGGATCATCTCCGCGGGGATCTGAACCCCCGATTCACTGGCGATAAACAGAATTCGGCCCCAGTTCTTTCGCTTCATAACGGGCAGGTAATAACGGCTCAACCGCACCCCGCTCATGACGTTGGTTTCAAAAAACCGCAGCCAGTCCTCATCCGGAATGTCCTCGAAGGCCTTGGGTTCGAAAATACCCATGTTGTTGACCAGGATGTCGACCTCGGGGGCGGCATCGATGACCTTCCGAACCCCGCCGGCAGTGGAGAGATCGGCAGAGAACCCGTCGAGCCGGGTCTCTGGAAATTCTTCGAGAATACGATCACGAGCGGTTTTGATCCGGTCTTCGGTTCTGCCATTGATGATGGTCATGGCGCCTTCAGCGGCCAGGAGGCGGGCGATGTCGAATCCAATCCCCGCGGTGGAGCCGGTGACAAGCGCGGTTTTTCCATTTAACTGGTAGTCCAATATTCGTGCCTCCCTTGTGTCTCATCGCAACGACCTCCCATCCGGGGGACGGCTGCATCCCCGATGCTGTCCGGAGGGTCGATCGGGAACTTATTTGAGCATAACCTAGACAGGGTAGCTTTGGGGTTCAAGGGGGCATCGCGAAAAAAGTGGGTGGACCGGCCAAGGGGTCCGCCTCCCATCCTTGCTCCTATCGCCCCCGCTGGGGGTATTCGCCGTTTCATTGCGAGCCTCTTCCGGGAAAGCAAATAAAAAAGTTTTTGTTGACATTTTAGCCATATCTGACACATCAGATATGGATCATCCTTTAAATGATTGTCTGGCATTTCCGATCATCTTTAACGGATGACAGGTCTCACAGGCAGTCGACTTAGGGAAACTCCCATGCCTCTGCCCCATCCATATGCAATACCGATGTCCTTCGTAATACTTCCGTCCCCGATGGTCTTGCCCTTCGGGCTGGGAAAAAACCACTCCGTGTTCCATATCGTTCCCGGATTCTTTGCCCCAACGGACGGGGCAGTCTTTTTGAAGGATCAGAGATCACCATGCCGGGAAAGGAAGGTGGCGGCCTCTTCCAAAAAGGAGCGCTCCTCGAATGGTTGACGGTCTATCAGAATGTCGAGTCCGGCCTCAAAATGTGAGGAGTGCCCGAGACGGATAGCTCGATAGAAAAGCCTTCCTATGGAAGGGCAAGATATGAAGCGGTGGTCTCAGCCGCCGGATCTCTTTAGCCCGAATAGTTCATGAACATTTTTTCTAAATGTCAAAATCATATATGATATCTAATGGTTATCGCCTGTTTCGGTACCAGAGCCCCGGGAGCCGTTTGTCCCCCGGCGGAATGGCAAAACCCCCCAAAAATAGTCCCCCTGGGGGCGCGTCGGAGGCTTCCCTATGCGGCGTGATCAAGGGCTTGCTGTACCAACGGTCGGAGGCGCCCTTGAATGCCTGGCCGATGAACGCCGCCAACACGTGATATATCCGGGCTAGATGAGGTGACCATGCAACTGGCCAGTTCCGTCCGGCTCCTCACCAAGAGCAAGCTGACCCGCATCCATGAAGCCACGGTCGAGATCCTCAGAGACATCGGCGTCAGCTTCAAATCCGAGAAGGCCCGGGAGATTTTCAGGAAAAACGGCGCCAAGGTGGACGGCGACATCGTTTTCATTTCCCGCCAGATGCTCGAAGACGCCATCGAGTCGGCCCCCCCGATCTTCAAGTGGTGGGCCCGAAACGAGATGAAGTATGTCTACATTGGCGAGGAGCAGGAGCTTCCCCACGTATCGCCGACCCAAGGGCCGATCTACATTCAGGATATGGACGGCGGCCGCCGCCTGGGCACCCTGGGCGACCTGGTTAAGCTCTACAAGCTCTGCCAGGCCTCTCCGGTCAGCGACATCATCGGGGCCATCCCCGTCGCCCCCAGCGACGTGTCCAATGAGGAGCGGCACCTGCGGATCACCTACGAGCTGTTGAGGCACGTGGACAAGCCCCTCATCGGGTTCGTTGGGGAAAGGACGCAAATCCTCGACACCTTCACCATGCTGGAAATCGCCCTTGGCCGCCGCGGCATTCTTCACAACCGACCCTACATCGGGGTGAGCGTAAACCCCTTAAGCCCCCTGAAATACGACGAAGAGGGGTGCGAAACCCTCATGACCTATGCCGAGTACCGGCAACCGGTGTTCACCCTTTCCTGCGCCATGGCCGGTGTCTCTGCACCCGTGACCCTCATGGGGACCCTGGTGATCCAGAATGCCGAGATGCTTGCCGGCCTGGTGCTGACCCAACTGATCAGCCCCGAGACCCCCTATGTCTACTCCCCGGCATCGGCGGTCCCCAATCTCGCGACGGGCGCTTACGTCACTGGTTCCCCCGAATCGAACCTCATCAACATCGCCGGTCTTCAGTTGGCCAGAGAACTCTACGAACTGCCCTGCCGCTCCATGGCCGGCCTCACCGACGCCCATGTGATCGACTGTCAGGCCGGCTACGAAACCATGCAGAACCTGATGATGCTGATGCTCGCCGGCGTTCACTTGATCAACGAATGCCTGGGAGCACTTGGCTCCATCATGACCACTTCCTTCGAGAAATTCGTCATCGATGAGGAAATGATCGACCGGTGCCTTCGCATGTTGAAGGGTCTGAATGCCAGCAACGAGGCCCTGGCCATGGACGTGATTCGGGAGGTGGGCCACAGCGGTTCCTACCTGATGCACCCGACCACCTTCCGCAACTGCCGGAGCAACTGGAAACCGACCGTTTCCTTCTGGGGTAACTTCTCCGAGTGGGAAATGAAAGGCCAGGAGGATATCGTGGTGCGTGCCAACCGACGGTACAAAACCATCCTGGCGTCTTGCCCCGAAACGCTCCTCGACTCCGAAGCCGAAAAAGCACTCACGGACTTCATCGATAAGAAACTGGCCGAATAGCCTTTCCGGGGCGACTCGCCCCCCGGCGGAGGTGAGGCGGTCAACCCAATGTCGAACATCCCTATGGTGTCCCATGCAAGGTGCGTCGAACAGGCCCCTGGGTTCCGTCCATCCGAACATCCGGATCTTTCACGATCTCATGCCCCACCGGATCCGCGACATTCTTCTGGTGTCGACCCCCTACGATGCGTGGATCATGGAGAGGGACAGTCCCATATCCGAACAGATCATCCATGCCTACCGGGGGCTCAACCTGGGGCATCCCCCCCGCCTGACCTGGGTGTCGTCCACCGATGCCGCCCTGGCCGAAATCGCCCGCAAAACATACGGCCTTGCGATCGTCATCTCCCGGCTGGGCAGTCTGGACCCGGTTTCATTGGGGCGGCGAATCAAGGCCGCCGCTCCGGAGCTTCCCGTGATTCTCCTCAACCACCAGGTCCTCCCCTCCCTGGAGGCGGACGCGAACCCGATGGACGGGATCGACGGCAGCTTCGCCTGGTCCGGAAACCCGGACATCCTGGTCGCCCTGATCAAGGCGGCCGAAGACCGGCTAAACGTGGTGCCGGACACGGAGCTGGCAGGAATCCGCGTCATTCTCTTCGTTGAGGACTCGCCGGTCTACCGGTCTTCGCTGTTGCCGATTCTCTATAAAGAAATCTTCCTTCAGACCCGGAAAGTGGTTGCCGAAAGCCTGAACGAAGAGCACGGGTTGATGCGGACCCGGGCCCGCCCCAAGATCCTGGTGGCCGACACCTACGAGGAGGCCGTCCATATTTACGCGTCGTTCAAGCCCTTTGTTCTGGGCATCATTTCAGACGTCCAGTTCCCGAAAGGCGGTCACCCCGACGATGCCGCGGGGATCTCGCTGCTGTCCTGGATCAAAGACGACCGCTGGGACATTCCCCTTCTACTGACCAGCGCCGACCCTTCCAACGCCCGGAAGGCCCAAGCCATCCCGGCAGCCTTCATCCACAAGAATTCCCCCACCCTTCACAACGAGGTGCGGCAGTTTCTGCTGGGCCAGTTCGGGTTCGGAGACTTCGTCTTTCAGACCCCCGACGGAGAGGAAATCGCCCGCGCCTCCAATCTGCTGGGATTCGAAAAAGCCCTGGCCCAGATCCCCGAGCAGGTCTTCGCCTATCACTGGAGCCGAAACGATTTTTCCCGCTGGCTCTTCGCTCGAACGGAAATCCTGGTGGCGTCTCGCATGCGACCGGTGACCTCGGACGATTTCTCAGGAGACATCGACCGCATGCGCCGGCATCTCGTGGAGAGCCTCGAAGAGCGACGCCGGTGGGCCCTCAGGGGAGAGATCGTCGAATTCATTGCCGACGGATTTGATCCGGACTTCGAAATCGCCAAGATTGGCCGGGGGTCTTTGGGCGGAAAGGCCAGGGGGATCGCCTTCATGGCCGACCTCCTGAAGCGCCATGAAAACCAGCTGGGGTTGTCGCCGAAGGTTAGGCTCTTCCTCCCCCAAACCCTCGTGCTATCGACCACGGTCTTTGAATCGTTCATCGAGGAAAACGCCCTGACCGATGCCCCGAACTGGCAGCTGTCCGATGAGGAAATTCTCCAGCGGTTTCTGGAGGCGGGGTTTCCAGAAGCGGTGGAAAGGGACTTGGCGACCCTGCTTCTCCAGTGGCGGCGGCCCCTGGCCGTGAGACCTTCCAGCCTGCTGGAGGACGCTCAATTTCACGCCAGTGCCGCCCTCTACTCCACCTTCCTTCTCCCCAACAGTGCTCCCGATCCCGCCCAGCGCCTGGCGGAACTCGTCGACGCTATCAAGGGGGTCTATGCGTCCACTTATTTTGAGGCCCCGATGCGGTTTGCCCGACGGGTGGGTCACCGCCTGGAAGAGGAACGGATGGCTATCGTCGTTCAGCAGGCTGTGGGCACCTCCCGTGGAAATATCTTCTACCCGTTGTTTTCGGGGGTTGCCCAGTCGATCAACTACTATCCGTTCGGAGAGATGAAAACCGAGGAGGGGATCGTGACCATGGTGGCGGGACTGGGCCATGCCATGAAAGCGGGTGAAAACGGCTTTCGCTTCTCTCCCCGACGGCCCTCCATACAGCCGGAACGCTCGAGAGTAGAAGATATTCTAGACAACCAACAGCACCGGTTGTTTGCCCTGAATCTGGACCCGGCCGCCACCGAAGGCGGCAAGGGAAATGTCGGCACCGTCTCGATCTCGGTGGACGGCATCATCGACGCCCCCCACTTTCGCCTCATCACCAGCACCTATATTCCCGAGGAGCACCGCATCCGGGATTCTGCATCGGAAGACGGCGCAAAGGTGATCACCTTTGCCAACCTGACCAAAACCGGCGTCTATGCCTTCAACCGTTTGCTATGGAAACTGCTGAGCCTGGGCAGCGAGGGTCTCGGATGCCCGGTGGAGATCGAATTCGCCGCCGATGTCCGACCCGAGGCGACAGGGTCCATCGACATGGTCCTGCTCCGAATTCGTCCGATGGAAAGCCGGGAGGAACACGCCGTGGTGGTGATCGAGGAGGCGGATGCGGCGGGCGCTGTCTGCACCTCGGTTCAGGCCCTGGGAAACGGCGTATGCGGGGATGTGGAAGATATCGTGGTGGTCATGCCGGACCGTTTCGACCCCGGGGAAACGAAGACGATTGCCCGGGAGATATCGGCCGTCAATGCCCGACTTGCGTCCGAGGAACGTCGGTATCTGCTGGTCGGACCCGGCCGATGGGGGTCAGCGGATCCCTGGTTGGGCATCCCGGTCAGGTGGCGGGACATCAACGGGGTGGCCGTCATCGTGGAGGCCGGGCACCCGCTGTTGACCTCCGAGCCCTCCCAGGGCTCCCACTTCTTTCAGCAGTTGACCTCCCTCAACATCTTCTATTTCACGGTGCTGACCCCGGAAGACGGCATCCTCGACGACGCCTGGATCGCCGAACTGCCAGTGGTCCAAAAAGGGGCGTTTGTCGCTCATTTGAGGACCGGTTCCCCCCTTCTCATCAAAGTTGACGGGCGACGCCTTAAAGGAGTGATCCGCTCCGGATGACCCGACCCTCGCCAGGGGCGTCAGGACACCCTCCAATTTAAGCCCCGGGCCGTCGCCCTCAACCGACGACGGTCCCCATGATCGGACTCAGTAGCCCAGCATTCTGGGCAGCCACAGGCAAATCTCCGGAATATACGCGATCAGGAACACCGCCCCGATCTCCACGATTGAAAACGGTATGGCCTTCAGCGAAATATCTTCGATGGAGGTGTCGGCGATGCCCGAGGCGATAAACAGGTTCTCCCCCAAGGGCGGCGTCTCGAAGCCGATTTCGCAGCAGCACACCAGCACGATTCCGAAGTGAATCGGATCCACGCCCAGCTTCACCATCACCGGCAGGAGCACCGGGGTGAGAATCATGATGGTGGCCAGGGTTTCCATGAACATCCCCACGAAGATCAAAAAAGCGATGATGAGGGCCCAGATGATGAACACGTTGGATGTCAGGGCCAGAAGCGCATTGGCGACGATCTCGGGAATCCGGTACTGGACCAGAAGCCTCCCGAACGCCCGGGCCGTGAACATGATCAGGAGCACCCGCCCAGTGAGCCACGTGCAGGCCTCGAGGGATTTGGCACAGCCGTCCCACCGGAGCTCCCGGTGAATGACGATGCCGACGAAGAGCGTATAGAAAATCGCCACCACCGCCGCTTCGGTCGGTGTAAAAAAGCCCGTATAGATCCCGCCTAAAATCACCAGTGGGGCCATGATCGACCAGAATCCCTCCCGGAGAGCCTTGCCCACGGCCTTGGTGGACCATTTCATTCCGGTGCCCTTGTATCCCCGCTTCCGGCACAGATGATAGTTGACGACCATCAGTCCGCCGGCGATCAGCAGTCCCGGGATAAAACCGGCGATAAAGAGCTTCGCGATGGACTGGTTGCCGGACACCCCATAGATCACCATGGGAATGCTCGGGGGAATCACCACGCCAAGCCCCCCCGAAGAGGCGGTGATGGCCGAGGCGTAGCCCTTGTCGTAGTTCCTCCGGATCATCGCCGGAATCATCAACATGCCCACGGCCGCCGTGGTGGCCGGTCCGGAACCCGATATGGCACCGAAGAACAGACACGCCAGTACCGTTGCGCTGGCCAGCCCCCCGGTGGCCGGACCTGCAATGGCTTCGGCCACAGTAACCAAACGCTTGGAGATCCCCGCGTACTCCATCAGAGCCCCGGCGAGAATGAAGGCCGGCAGGGCCATGATCGGAAAGGAATCCACGGAGGTGTAAGCAACCTGAACCAAATACACCAGGTCGTTGCCCAAAAAGTAAAGCGCCGACATGGACGCGACGCCCAACGCTAGGGTGATGGGCGCTCCCAGAACCAGCAATATAAAAAAAGATCCGAACAACAATGTGACAACGTTCATGGTCTCCGCCTCGCTTCCCTCGATCGCCTAAGGTCTGTCTTCACTGCCTCTGGCAGTAGCCAATTCCGCCTCCACGTCGATTTTGTCCGGATCGCGGATGTCGACCCCTTTGACCAGTTTCAGGTAGTTGACCTGGATGATCCGTATGGTCATCGCGGTAAAACTCAGGGGGAAAATCAGATAGATGTATGCCATGGACCATCCCAGTGTCGGGGAGATGTAGGGGAATTGAAGCATCGATTTGATCAGAAAGATGCTCTTGTAGATGATCACGATGTTGAAAAGGATCCAGATCGCGTCGGCAAAGGCTTCGATGTAGTTCTGAGTCCGCTTTGAAAGCCAGCGGAACTGGAAGGTCACCCGGTTGTGGGCCGCCAGACGGGCTGCGAAACTGGCACCAAAAAATACGAACCAGACAAAGGAAAACCTCGCCAGCTCTTCCCCCCAGGAGATGTTCACCTCGAACACCTCTCGGGAGATGATCTGAATGAACAGCAGGAGGATGAAGAAACTGAGCAGGAACTGGCAGACATAGCTTTCCAGATTGTCGAGAACCTTAAATATGAATGCTTTCGTATCCATCCTTGCACCTTTTCTGGAATGATGACCCGGTAACGGTTCGCCCCTACGGACGGGCGTCTGTTGGCCACGATGATTCGACGCCGGTACCCCCGGATGCTGAAGCCATCCTCCGCCGGGGGCCAAATGGTATAAGGCCCGTCGGCAGACCACTGTCCCTCGCTGTCGCTCCCGACGACCCCGGAACCATACCCGGAGGATAACCGTCCGGGCGGAAAAGCCGGAGGTGTTCCGTCAAGGGTCGACGAAACCGCCTCCGGCGCTTTTCCCGGTCCGGTAGAATCGCTGCGGAAGGCAACCGGATCCCCGCCGGCCGCTTCCAGCCGGGGGAGATCCCGATGAGAGGGGCTACATCCGCCCCACGGCCTTCAGTGCGGCGTCGACTTTTTCCTTGCCGCCGATACTGTCATAGAACTTCGGCCACACTTCCGTGGTGGCCTTCTCGATCCATTCCTTCTCCCCGTCGGCCGGTTCCAGGATCTCTAAACCCTTCCCCTTCAATTCGGTCTCGATGGAGTCTTCGAAGAGAATCAGGAACTGGCGGCAGTATTCCTGGGCCTCTTTGCCGGCCCGGAGGATCAATGCCTGCATTTCGGGGGTCTGCCGCTGAAACAGCTGTTCGCTGATGACCAGGGGCTCTAATAGGAACACGTACCGGATTTTGGTGATGTACTTCTGAACCTCGTAGAACTTCATCACGTACTGGGTGATCAGGGGGGTGTCCTGGCCGTCCAGAACTTTCTGCTGAAGGGCCGTGAACACCTCGTCCCACGCCATCGGGGTCGGGCTCACGCCCCAACTCTTGTAGGAGTCGATCATGATGGCGTTTTTGGGCACCCTGATGGTCAATCCCTTGAGATCCTCGGGTTTCGTGACCGGACGCTTTGAGTTGCTCAACCGCCGAAATCCGCTGTAGGACCACCCGACGATCCGAACCCCGGCCGACTTGACGGTATTGTCGATCAGTTCGTCACCGATGGGTCCCTGGGTCAGGGTCACCGCCTCATCCACGCTTTGAATCAGATACGGCAGGGTGAACAACCCCACGGTCGGGGAAAAAGGGGTGATGTTGTTGATGGCCGCCACTGAAAAATCAAGGGTTCCCAGACGGCAGTTTTGAACCGTTTCCTGTTCGCTTCCAAGCTGTCCATTGGGAAACAGGGCGACGGTCACTTCGCCCTTGGTGTAGGCCTCCACGAGCTTCGCAAAACGTTCGCCCAGCGCCCATTGGGTGCCGCCGGCCGCATCACCGAGAGCCATCTTCCACTCGGTTTTTGCGTGAACCGCCGTCACCCCGCAAATCATCAGAAGACCTACTGCCAAAGCCGTGTATCGAGTCCATCTGTTCGTTCTCTTCATTTGCAACGCCCCTTCCTTTTCCTCACAGGTTTAAGAAATTCATGGTGGCCACCGTGGCCCGAGCCCTATCACCTCCTTTGATCTGGTTTCAGTGTCAGTCGGGAGACCGGAATGGATTCCGGTTCCGAAAATGGTCGTCCCTAAAGTTTCACCGTCGCATCCCGTTCGGATGCCGGGAATTCTGCCCCCTATCCGCCGGCGGCAAGGGCCGGCAGATCGTCTTCCGGCCCGAGAACGGGGGGTCGGGTAATGACCGTTTCCGGATATTTCATTCCGGATCCGGTATTGAGAAGTATCACCTTGTCTTCCGGCTGAATCCAGCCCGAGGCCGCCAGCTTGACGGCGGCACTGAGGGTTGCCGCCCCTTCGGGACAAATAAAGGTCCCCTCTGTGGAAGCGATCAGCGCCTCGGCGTCAAGAATCTCGCTGTCGTCGACGGATACCGCACATCCATCGGTTTTGTAAACCGCATCGAGCACCAGAAAATCACCGAGGGCTTTCGGGACGGTGATTCCGAAGGCCAGGGTTTCGGCATGGTTCCAGAAATCGGACTCGCTGCGCTTTTCTTCCCATGCCTTGACAATCGGTGCACACCCCGAGGCCTGAACGGCCACGAGCCGGGGAAATTTTCCCCGGATCCAGCCCATCTCCTGGAGTTCGAGAAGGGCTTTGTAGATACCGATGATGCCCACGCCGCCACCGGTGGGATAGAGGATAACATCCGGCAGCTCCCAGCCGAACTGCTCGGCAATCTCCAGCCCCATGGTCTTCTTTCCCTCGATCCGGTAGGGTTCTTTTAGAGTGGAGGCGTCGAACCATCCGTGGGCCGTCACCGCCCGGCCGACGATTTTGCCGGCATCGCTGATCAACCCGTCCACGAGGTAGAGGGATGCGCCGGTGATGGCGCACTCTCCCCGGGGGATCGGCGGCGCGTCCTTCGGCATCACGATGACGGCCTTGATACCGGCGGCGGCGCAGTAGGCCGCCCAAGCCGCTCCGGCATTGCCGTTGGTTGGCATGGCCAGGACATCGATGCCGAGCTCTTTGGCACGGGACACGCCGACGGCTGCCCCCCGGGCCTTGAAAGTGCCCGTGGGGATGATGCCTTCGTCTTTCAGATAGAGACGGGGAATACCCACTTTTGGCCCCAGCCGATTCATGGGCAGAAGCGGCGTCATGCCTTCGCCCAGACATACCGCCTGATCCGGAGACCGGACCGGAAGCAATTCCCGGTAGCGCCACAAGTCAGGAGACCGGGTCATCAGGTCTGACGGCTTGAGGGAAGCGGCGATCCGCGCCAGATCGTATCGAACCAGCAGCGGTGCACCGCACCGGCACAGCTGGATGGGCTGCTCGCTATCGTAGGTTTCAAGGCACTTCGGGCATTCCAGATGGCTGACATACATAGGATCTGCGCTTTCAATAACAGGTTATGGATTGAGCAGGGCGATGGCTTCGACCTCCACCCTGGCGTCCTTCGGCAGACGGGCCACCTCTACACAGGCGCGAGCCGGTGGATCGCTGTCGAAAAAGGTATCATAAACGGCGTTGATGGCGGGGAAATCGTCCATGTCGGCGATGTAGACGGTGATCTTGACCACCTGTGCCAGACTGCTTCCGGCGGCCTCGAGGATGGCCTTTACATTTTCCATGGCCTGCCGGGTTTCGGCCGAGATGTCGTTGGTGACCAGGTCACCGGTGGCCGGATTCAAAGGCAGCTGACCGGAAACGTACACCATGGTATCGGTTTTCACGGCCTGGGAATAAGGTCCGATGGCGCCGGGTGCCTTGTCGGTGCTGACGATGGTCCTTTTCACGTTGTGCTCCTTGTTTGGGGTGAAGGGTTAACTGCCGGCAGGCGGGTGCCCGCTTCCGGCAGGGTCGATCAGAAGACCTCCCCCGCCACCGCCCGAATGATCTTTCCAATCAACTCACAGTCGTCGAGAGAAAAGGTCAAGGGAATGCGAAAATCGCACATCACATCGAGGATGGCCTTGGTCCGGGGCAGGGTCGGCATCTCCTCGAGATAGGTCCAGCTGTCGAAGGCACTGGTGAATCCCACCGGCTCCGCACCCCCGAACCACTTGATTTCCACCCCCCGTTCGGCGCAAAGACTCAGGAATTCCCGGATCTGCGTCCGGTCTACGGTGGGAAGGGTGAACTGAATGGAACTGCCCACATAGTGCTCCTCGGGGGGGCGCCGGGGAAGCCGAACCTGGGGTATGGTCGCCAGAAGATCTTCCAGCAACGCGTATCGACGGTTCCAGCGACGGGCCTGCTCGTCCAGGCGCCTGAGTTGGGGGCGGATCATGGCGGCCGCCAGATTGGTCATCCGAAGGCTGAAATTCGGAATCTGCTTCTTGTAGCGCTCAAACACGGCCATGGGCGGGCGTGCCACATGGGTCTCGTAGAGCATGTAGGACCCGGAGTAGAGAATCGCCCGGGCGATCACCTCCTTGTCGTCGGTAACCAGAAGTCCCCCTTCCCCGGAATTCAGGTGCTTGTAAGTCTGGGTGCTGTAGCATCCAACGGTGCCGAAGGTGCCTGTGGCCCGTTCTCTCCAGCGACATCCCACCGTATGGGCGCAATCTTCGATCAGACACAAGCCGTTTCGCCCGCAGATCTCCACGACCCGATCCATATCGGCGATGTGTCCGCGCATGTGGGAAAGCATGAGAAATCGGGCGCCGCTGGATGCGGCCTTTCGCTCCAGATCGTCTAAATCGATGATCAAGTCCGGGGTAATGTCGACCAATACCACCTTGCCGCCGGCATTGACGATCGCCCCCGGCACCGGCGCCAGGGTGAAGGCATTGCACAGGACCGAGTCACCCGGTGTCACCCCCACGGATTTTAGGGCCACATATAGGGCGCTGCCGCAGGAACTGAAGGCCGCACAATAGGCGGCACCGACATCGTCGGCATACTCCTTTTCCAGCAGGGCCACGTCGGAGGGTTCCCCGGCCGCCGTGTTGTAACGGTGCAAGCGTCCACTGCGCATCAATTCCAGGGCCCGGGCTATTCCTTCCTCCGGGATGGGCTCCTGTCGTGTAAATTCCTTGGTAAACACCAGGGGGGGCGTCTGTGATGGGTTCATATCGCCTCTCGGTTGCGGCGCTGGGGCGCCGGCCCGGATCATCAATCCTTCTGATGCCGATAGACCTCGAAATCGAAGGCCTCGTCGGCAAAATATTTTCGCAGGCGCACGTCCGCCGATCGAGCGTGCCCTTCCATCCCCTCGAGGCGCGAGATGCGGGAGGCCACCGCCCCGATGCGTCGGTTGGCCTCCTCGGTCATGCGCTGGTAGGTGAGGACTTTAACGAATTTTCCGACATTCAGGCCGCCGCTGTACCGTGCCGCTTTTTTGGTGGGCAGGATGTGGTTGGTCCCGGACGTCTTGTCCCCATAGGCGACGGTGCAGGCCTCCCCCAGAAACAGGGAGCCGTAGTTCTTCAACGTGTCCAGCCACCAGTCCAGATCGGCGGCCATCACCTGGACATGTTCGGCCGCGTAGTCGTCGTTGATCCGCGCCATCTCCTCCCTGTCAGCGCAGAGCACCACCTCTCCGTAGTCTTCCCAGGCCGTCCTGGCCACTTCCGGATCGGGCAGATCGTCAATGAGTTTGGGCATCCGTTCCATGACCGTTGCCGCCAATTGACGGGAATCGGTGATCAGCCACACGGGCGAATCGTAACCGTGTTCGGCCTGACTGACCAGATCCACGGCCACCAGCAGCGGATCCGCCGTGTCGTCGGCGATCACGAGCGACTCGGTGGGACCGGCGAACACATCGATGCCGATTTCACCGAAAAGCATGCGTTTGGCCTCGGCCACATAAGCATTGCCCGGTCCGACGATGATATCCGCCGGTTTCCCTGTAAACAGGCCATAGGCCATGGATCCGATGGCCTGCACCCCGCCCACGGCCATGATCACATCGGCCCGGGCCAGGGTCAGGGCGTAGACCACGGTGGGATTGATGCTCTCTCCCCTCGGGGGCGAACAGGCCACCACAAAGGGAACGCCGGCGGCCTTGGCCGTGGCCACGCTCATGATGGCGGATGCCGCGTGGGCAAATCGCCCCCCCGGAATATAACAGCCGGCGCACTGGCAGGGCACCAGTTTTTGCCCGAGGGTGACCCCGGGGGTGATTTCGGTCTCGAATTCCCTCATACTCTCCCGCTGTTTGACGGCAAACCCGTAGACCTGGTCGTGGGCGAAAGCGATATCGTCCTTGACCCGCTGGGGAACCGTGGCGATGATGCGCTCCTGTTCCCCGGGCGCAATGACAACGTCCCGGGTCCAGCCGTCGAATCTGGCGGCCAGCTCTCGTACGGCCGTCTCGCCGCCGTCCCGAATCGTTTCCAACAACTGCGCCACGGTGGCTCGAACCTCGGCTTCCTTGCTCTGGGCCGTCCGGGCTGCCTTCTTGAGATATGTCGCCATCCGCCGTTCTCCTCCGCGTGTCCTTTCGGCCCCGTCAGGACCTCACCTCTTTGAGGTAGTTGTAGACCGTAAACTTCGACACCCCCATGGCTTTGGCCACATGCTCGACGGCCCCTCGGATCATGAACGCCCCCTGAAATTCAAGGCTCTGGACCAGTTTGACCTTTTCTTCCCGGGTCATGGTCGCCGGTTGCTTTCCGAGCTTTCGGATCGATTCTTCCATCAGCGACGCCATCGTTTCGCCCAGGGATGTCGCAAAGGTCTCATCACGGGGGTCTTCGTTCGGATCGGCTGTCGTCGTAAACTCTTCGAGCACCGCCATGGCATTCAAATGGTCGGTAATATCGAAATTGACGCAGAACGCGCCGCTCACTTTTCCGCTGTCGTCAAAGAGAAATGTGGTTGAGGATTTGAGGGTGCGGCCTTCGTTTGAAATGGTCCGGTAGTTGGGGATGTCTTCAATCCGGCCCTTTCCCGATCGCAACTCCCTGAGGACGAGGTCCGTAATGGGGGCTCCCGGTTTTCGGTTGGTGACATCGCCTTCGATGTGGATGAGGGAGTGGGGTAGTAAATCGAAGTCGTGGATGGCGACCTCGCAATTGCGTCCGAATGTCTGGACCAGTGTCGATGCGATTCGTTTGAGGTTATCGAACACCCCTGCCTTGTTCTGGGTCATTGCCCCTCCTGGCATGGTTCGAAACGGGATTTCCTCACTCTCAAGGCCGGAATTTGAAGAATGGTACCGATCGACTACCGTAACAAAAAGGGGATGGCAACAATTTTTTTTATGTTTTCAAATTTTTTTATTTTTGCGGTTATCGATAACGCTCCAGATGGCCCAAATCGAAAGGCCAATGGGTGTCGGATCGGATGCCGGGCAGCTTGTCTGAGCCATTTAGGCCGCGTTGAGAGGGTTGCCACCTGAGGGTTTCAGATTCCTCGATTTTGCCTGTCAGCCAATATGTTCTGCAAGAAAGTCCGTCAGCAACCGTCTTTACACGGCCTTTGTGGCGGGTTTTGGTTGGCAGCAGAACCGATACCCATGGGCCGCATAGAACCCCAACTGGAGGATTCTACATAACCGCTTTATTTTTGATGGGTGGTTTGAAAATAGAGGTGAAAATCGATCTTCTTGCTGTCCAGTCCATAAGTGTATACGGGGCCGTCCCGGCCATATCAGGCGTTTGCCGACACCAGGCTCAGGGTCTGCATCGCAATCTCTTTTTCCTCGTCGGTGGGAACCACCAGTATCCTGACCCGGCTGTCAGGGCCGTTAATCTCACGGATACAGCGATCCTCGGAACGGTTTCGATCCGGATCGATTTGGATACCGAGGCTTTCCAGCCCCTCGCAGACCCGCTCCCGTATCAGGGGAGAATTTTCTCCGATGCCCGCGGTAAAGACTATGGCATCCAATCCTCCCATGGCAAAGGCATAAGCGCCGATAGCCTTCTTCACCCGGTAGGTGAAGACCCGGATCACCCGCTGCGCCCCCGGATCGCCATCCCCTGCGGCGGCCTCGATATCCCTCATGTCGCTGCTCCCCATCCCACCCAAGCCTAAAAATCCGCTCTCGCGGTTCAACAGGGTATCCACCTGCTCCACGGAAAGCCCCCGCTGCCGGATAAGGTGAAACACGATGGCCGGATCGACGTCCCCGCTCCGGGTCCCCATGGGAACCCCCTCGAGAGGGGTGAGGCCCATGCTGGTATCCAGACTTTTCCCACCGACAACAGCGGTGATACTGCAACCGTTTCCCAGATGGCAGGTGACCATTCGAAGTGCTGTTGGGTGATCACCGATCGTTTCCGATGCCATTCTGCTGACATACCGGTGGCTCGTGCCGTGAAACCCGTACCGCCGGATCTTTTCCGTCTCATAGAGCGCGTAAGGCAAGGCATAGAGATAGGCATGCTCTGGAAGAGTACTGTGAAAGGCCGTGTCGAAAACCGCCGCCTGGGGGGCCCCCGGGAACATCTCCGTGCAGGCCTCGATGCCCGCCAGGTTCGGTGGGTTGTGGAGCGGTGCCAGATCGAAACAGGAACGGATCACCGATCTGACGCGTTCGTCGATCAGAACCGATGCCGTCATCTGCTCCCCGCCGTGGACGACCCGGTGGCCGACGGCGGAAATGTCGTTTTCGGAGGAAATGGCCCCCGTCCCCGGTTCCCTCAGCAACTCAGATATCAGACGAAGGGCATGACGGATCGTGCCCACCGAAACGGATCGGGTGATCCGGTCCCCTCTGTCGCTACGGTAATGGACGGCGGTGCCCGCCATGCCGATCCGTTCCACCAGACCGGAGGCCGTCGGGTGCAGGTCTTCGGATCTGAAGAGGGTAAATTTCACCGATGAGCTGCCGGCGTTGATCACCAATATCATCATCGTGTCGTTCCCCGGTGGTGGACAGTCCTTCGAGGTCCCCTGACGGCGTCGTCCCAATGAGACGTTTTCTCCTACTGCTCCCGCCCGCCCGAGGAGGGGCCTGGAATCTTGTCCAGAGACCTTAATTGCCGGACCGCAGCACCGAGGAATGCTGTGCTGCGGCCAATAGGGGCAATGGGGGCCGGCTTATCGCTCGGCAAAAGCATCGCCAACCTCAAGGGCTTTGTCCATGATGGCGATGCCTTCGTCGATCTCATCTTTGGTGATGATCAAGGGCGGCGCCAGAGCGATCACGTTCACCGGGTTGGCCGCCATGGCCATCATCCCCAGTTCACCCAGCTTCTTGGCGATCTCCATCTTCGGGTCGGTGCCCTTGCGGATCTTGGCGTCGACTCTCGTCAGAGGCTCCTTGGTCTTTTTGTTCTTCACGAGTTCCACTCCGACAAACAGACCCAGCCCCCGGACGTCCCCCACGCACGGGTGCTTGTCCTTTAGCTCCATGGCGCGCTCCAGCAGGTATTGGCCCATCTGAGCGGAACGCTCGATCAGATTGTCTGTCTGATAGATGGGGATCAGTGCCAGGGCGGCGGCACAGCATAGGGCATGCCCCGCATAGGTGGCCCCGTGGCTGAAAAACTGCTCCTTGAACCGGTCGCCGATGGGTTTTCGCACCACCGTCGCCCCCAAAGGCAGATAGCCGCAGGTCATGCCCTTGGCCATGGTCATGATGTCCGGAACCACATTCCAGTGGTCCATGGCAAACCACGCCCCCGTGCGGCCGAAACCCGTCATGACCTCATCGGCAATCATCAGCACGTCCCACCGATCACAGATCTCTCGGAGCATCGGGAAGTACTCCGGCGGCGGTACGATGATCCCGTTGGCACCGGTGACCGGCTCGAAGATGATCCCCCCGACGAGATCGCTCCCCCCCTCCAGCTCGATCACCTCTTCGATGTGTTTGACGCAGCGCAGCTCGCAGCTCGGATAGGTGAGACCGAAAGAACACCGGTAGCAGTATGGCTGTGGCACCTTCACCGTCTCAGCGCCCCCCTGAACCTGGGCCCAGTTGCGCGAATCACCCGCCGACAGACTCATGGAGGTGGCCGTGCCACCGTGGTAGGTCCGGTAGCGGGTGACGATCTTACGCCGCCCCGTGTACTGGTGGCAGATCTTGACGGCCGCCTCGTTGGCCTCGGTGCCCCCGAGGGAAATAAACGAACGCTCCAGATCCCCGGGAGTCACCTCCGCCAGCATCTTGGCCAGGAGAGCGCGGGGTTTGTTGGACAGGCTCGGCGCAAAGGACGTCAATATCTTCGCCTGATCACAGATCGCCTGCACCACGCGCTCGTCCTGGTGGCCGATGCTGTGGCTGACGAAACACGAACTGAAGTCCAACCGCTCCCGGCCGTCCTCCGTGGTGAACCGGACCCCCTTGGCGGACACGACCCGCGGCGGTGACTGGGCCGGCTGATAAGACCAGGAATGAAAATTGTTCTCCACCTCATAGCGATCGAGATCTTCCTTGCTTGAAGGGATGTTTTTGAGGTCTATCATCTTTTTATCTCCATCAATCTATGGAAAATACTTTTAAAAAAAACCAGGAGAGGCGGTTATCTGCGTCTCTCCTGGTGTCGATCCTCATGGATTTATTTTACATGTGGCCACACGGTTTTTCCCCGGATATCTGGCAGGTGTGGTGAAACCAGTCCTTTTAAAAGGCTCTGCAGGCATACCTCACCCGATACGATGGCATTTGTGACGGTTAATTTTCCCTTAGACACCTTCCTGAGGACGCATGTCGGCCTTGTCGATGCCGGCAACGGGAACCGGATTTTTCATCGCATCCCGGCGGAACGGTTCGCCCAATTCCTTGTTATTTAAAACCTCGATGAAGGTGGTCTTGCCTTCTTCCATCTGGGCTTTGATGGCCGCGTTCAACTTCTCAGTCAGGTCCTCCGGGGTGGTCGCCTGAACGCCCTCCATGCCACAAGCCTTGGCAATGCCGGCATAGGAGACATTGGTATCCAGCTCGGTCCCCACGAAGTTGTCATCATACCAGAGGGTGGTGTTTCGTTTCTCCGCTCCCCACTGGTAGTTGCGGAAGATGATCATGGTGATGGCCGGCCATTCGTCGCGGCCGCAAGCGGTCATCTCATTCATGGAGATACCGAAGGCGCCGTCGCCGGCAAACCCCACCACCGGAACGTCAGGCTTGGCGATTTTCGCGCCCAGGATGGCCGGGAAACCGTAGCCGCAAGGCCCGAACATGCCCGGGGCCAGATACTTGCGGCCCTCCTCGAAGGTCGGATAGGCATTGCCGATGGCGCAATTGTTGCCGATATCCGAGGAGATGATGGCCTCTTTGGGCAGCGCTTTGATGATAGCGCGCCAGGCCATGCGGGCAGTCATTTTACCCGGTTCGTTGTCTTTGGCGCGTTGGTTCCAGGTGGTGCCGGGATCGTCTTCTTCGTGGTCCATGGTGGCCAATTCCCGGGCCCAGTCTGTTTTGATTTTTTCAATGGTCGCCTTGCGCGCATCCCGATCGGCGTCGCCGGCCGTGGCGGAAAGTTGGGCCAGAATGGCGTTGGTCACTTTCTTGGCATCGCCGGCGATGCCGACGGTGACCGGCTTGGTCAGGCCGATGCGGTCGGGGTTCATATCAACCTGGATGAGTGACGCCTTGGCGGGCCAGTAATCGATACCGTAGCCCGGCAGGGTGGAGAAGGGGTTCAAGCGGGTGCCCAGTGCCAGGACCACGTCGGCCTTGGAAATCAGCTCCATGCCCGCCTTGGAGCCATTGTACCCCAGGGGACCGGCGAACAGGCGGTGGCTGCCCGGGAAGGCGTCGTTGTGCTGGTAATTGCAGCAAACCGGGGCATCCAGACGCTCGGCCAGGGCCACGGTGTCCTTGATGGCGCCGCCGATCACAACACCGCCGCCATTGAGGATCACGGGGAACTTGGCGTTGGACAAAAGCTTGGCCGCGCGGGCGATGGCTTCCTCGCCGCCGGCCGGACGCTCGAATTCAACAATGGCGGGCAGTTCAACCTCGATTACCTGGGTCCAGAAGTCGCGGGGGATATTGATCTGGGCCGGGGCCGACGCGCGTTTGGCCTGAATGATGACCCGGTTGAGAACTTCCGCCACGCGCGATGGATGCCGTACTTCTTCCTGGTAGGCCACCATCTCCTCAAACACGGCCATCTGGGCGACTTCCTGGAAACCGCCCTGGCCCATGGTCATGTTGGCTGCCTGAGCGGTGACCAGCAGCAGAGGGGTGTGGTTCCAGTAGGCCGTTTTCACAGGGGTGACAAGGTTGGTGATGCCGGGGCCATTTTGGGCGATCATCATGGATATCTTGCCGGATGCGCGGGTGAATCCATCCGCCATCATACCGGCATTGCCCTCGTGCCCGACATCCCAAAATGTGATGCCCGCTTTGGGGAATATGTCGGATATCGGCATAAATGCCGAGCCAATAATCCCGAATGCGTGCTCGATCCCATGCATCTGGAGCACTTTTACAAAGGCCTCTTCGGTGGTCATTTTAATTTTACCCATATTATCCCTCCTTGGTTTGCCCTTTTCATTCCGAAAAGGAAATTCGATATTGCGAAATGGCAATCAGCGAGTCTGATACATCAGATATCAATTTGGTTGTCAAGGTTTATTTTTGGATTTCGCTTTTTCGGTGTCGTTCGTTCTTCACTGGCCTTTGAACGTCTCGAAGGGTTAATTACAGACGCAACTGGAGGAATGGATATGGAAGTAATTGCGGTAAGGCGAATGCTCTATGGACTTACCGATTCCCCCAATCATATGGAGTAAAAACCCGAACCGTTAGATGGGATCGTCCCATCAGCTGCGGCCTGTTTGCAGCACCCCCAACGCTAAAGGGTTCACCCCTCAGCGCCAGGCCAAATGCGAGGGCGATATGGGCTTCGGAATCCGCGTAAAACCGGCGAATAAACGTCTCATAGGCCTTGAAGGACCAGTGGCTATCACGCCAGAGCCTAAAGGCTTTCTCAGGATTTCCGCCTTTAACATACTCGATCAGTTGCTGATGTTCACCGCAATTGATGAGTTCCCATATCCTTGATGTAGGTTCGTCGTGGAAAATCATAGAGGCGCTGCTTTTGAGGCGTCACCATTCGCTGTCGATCGGCGTTTTGCTCATTCCCAGTCGGTGCCTGATCTCTTTCAGGTTGATAAAGACCCCCGGCTCCAGCCAACCATGGTAAATCTCATTTCGAAGATACTCGCCCACCTGTTCACCCATGGACCGGACCTCAGCGATCGTCTCCGGACCGCCACCGTCCGGTTCCAAATCAGTAGAATTGAGCATTGACAGGCTTTCTGGACGCTGATACACTAGATATCAAGGATCAGATAACTGTGCGCCAAGCATCCTTTTACCTGGGCGGTATCGTTGCCACAGAGGGAGCGTTGTCGCGGCGACACATCTCATTTCAACTCTAAACCATTAAAGGTGTGCGCTATGAAATTTCAGTCATTCAATGCGGTCAGGCGAATCGTTTTCGGCGTCGGCGCCCTGCAGGAAATTGGGGAAGAAATCAAACGGCAGCAGGGCAGCAGGGTGCTGGTGGTAACCGATCCCGGCATCAAGGCCGCCGGACTGGTGGACAAAATGATGGCCGTCTTAGAAAAATCAGAGCTGGCCTACCACGTCTTTGCCGAGGTGGAACCCGATCCGCGCGTCGAAGTGGTTGCCGAAAGCGTCGCTGCGGCCAAATCATTCAACCCTGATATCGTGATTGGCTTCGGCGGTGGCAGCGCCCTGGACATTTCCAAGGTGACCTCGATCATGTTGACCAATACCGGTGTCGTTGAAGACTACTTCGGAATGGAGCAGGTCCCCGCCCCTGGACTGCCCCTGATTCTGGTTCCCACCACTGCCGGCACCGGCAGCGAGATGACCTCCATCTGCGTACTTTCTGATACCAAGAATGATGTCAAGAAAGGAATCGTCAGCGAGCACATGTTTGCCCGGGTGGCCCTCCTGGATCCCGAATTGACCCTCGGTCTGCCCCAGCATGTAACCGCCATGACCGGCATGGACGCCTTCGTTCACGCCATGGAATCCTACACCGGCGTGCGCGCATCTTTCCTGACCGACACCCTCAACCTCCAGGCGATCCGTATGATCGCCGGAAATCTGCGTCGCGCTTACGCGAACGGCAACGATATCGAAGCGCGCACACAGATGCTGCAGGCCAGCTGTGTGGCCGGTATGGCGTTCTCGAACACCCAAAACGGCCTCGATCATGCGATTGCCCTGGCGATCGGTGGTCGCTTCCACTTGCCCCACGGGCTCTTGACCGCTTTTATCTGTCCATGGGTGATGGAGTTCAACCTGATGGCCTGCCCGGAAAAATTCATCAATATCGCCCATGCCTTTGATGAAGACACCGGCGGCCTCAATAAAATGGAAGCCGCCGGCCTGGCCGTTAAGGCCGTCAAGAGGATGCTTGATGATTTCGGCATCTCTTACCGTCTGAGCAATTACGACGTGCCCCGGGAGATGATTCCCGACCTGGCCAAGGCAACCATCGGTGCTGCCCGTTTGATCAGCAACAATCCCAGAAGTGTTTCCGAAAACGATGTCATCGCCCTTTTAGAGGCCAATTACTGATGGATTCGTAAACAGTCGAGCTTCAATCGGTTTTGAAGAATGCGGTTACCTATAAAGCTCCAGATGGCCCAAATCGAAAGGCCAATGGGTGTCGGATCGGATGCCGGGCGGCTGTCTGAGCCATTTAGGCCGCGTTGAGACGGTTGCCACCCGAGGGTTTCAGATTCCTCGATTTTGCCTGTCAGCCAATATGTTCTGCAAGAAAGTCCGTCAGCGACCGTCTTTACACGGCCTTTGTGGCGAGTTTTGGTTGGCAGCAGAACCGATACCCATGGGCCGCATAGAACCCCAACTGGAGGATTCTACATAACCGCGTTGTAGACAGTTCGAGATCAGGACTTGCGAATCCCAAGGAATGAGGAGTACTTGCGGTAAACCGAGATGACGAGGGATGAAGCGTAACGCCGATATCGGTCTTTTGACGAAACCGTCATGACTATCCCGAATATGTCACGAACATTTTTTCTAAATGTCAAAAATATATATAATATCTCATAGTTAGCGCCTGTTTCGGTAGCAGAGCCCCGGGAGCCGTTTGTCCCCCGGCGGAATGGCAAAAACCCCCAAAAATAGTCCCCCTGGGGGCGCGTCGGAGGCTTCCATATGTGGCGTGATCAAGGGCTTGCTGTACCAACGGTCGGAGGCGCCCTTGAATGCCAGACCTATGAACGCCGCCAACACGTGACATATCCGGGTTAGCCGCTCCACCAGATCGCTTTCACACAAGAATGGCCGCTCGGGAATTCCCGGACGGCCGTTCTATTTACTCATGCCGGAATCAGGTTCGTGCCGCAACCCCATCCCCTATCATCGCTGCCACTTGTTCAGTGTCGCCGCCATCGGTATGGGTTGCTTGGGGTTAACCCAATCGTGGATTGGAGCCCCGTATGGATTCGATCGACCAGGCTATCGGATCAGACGAGCGGAAGATTTCCTGAACAATGAAATTACGTCAGTAGCCGTCCCCAACACTTAAGGGTTCACCCCTCAGCGCCAGGCCAAATGCGAGGCGATATGGGCTTCGGAATCCGCGTAAAACCGCCGAATAAACGTCTCGTAGGCCTTGAACGACCAGTGGCTATCGCGCCAGAGCCTGGAGGCTTTCTCAGAGTTTCCGCCTTTGACATACTCGATCAGTTGCTGATGTTCACCGCAATTGATGAGTTCCCACTCCTTGATGTAGGTTCGTCGTGGAAAATCGTAGAGGCGCTGCTTTAGGGGCGTCACGATTCGCTGAAGATCGGCGTTTTCGTTCAGGTCCAGAAAAACGTCGTGAAAATCGATGTTCAACTGGTAATAGGTGTCGAATTCCTCCCCCTCGACGGCTTCCAACATTTTTCCGTGCAACGTCTCCAGACGCTTGATTTGCTTCGGGCCGATCTTGTCGAAAACCGAGAGGATGACGGCGCTTTCAAGGGCACCGACCACTTCAAGAATGTTTCTCACATCCTCGATAGTCAGCTTTTTGACCAGGACACCCCGACGCGGCAATATGCTGACAAAACCTTCGCACTCGAGCTGGATCAGAGCGTCCCTCAACGGTGTTTTGCTGATTCCCAGTCGTTGACTGATCTCGTTCAAGTTGATAAAGACCCCGGGCTCCAGCCGACCATGGTACATCTCATTTCGAAGATACTCGTACACCTGCTCACGCAGGGACCGGACCTCAAAGATCGTCTCCGATTTTTTTGGATTCGTCATCATTGGTAGCGTGTCTTTCCTATTTTGGAATTCTCTGCTTGCCATCAGTGGGTTCACTGACTCATCAAAATCATCTCCGGTGACGCCCGTCGGTTAAATAGATGATGGTCATTAACAGCGAACTATCCATGGATACCGTCTACATTTAATGCATACTGCAAGATGACATAAAAACCATAAACCGACAAAAGCCACCACCCCTGCCAGCGCTTAAACCGACCTTCTTTGTTCATGGAGATAAAGATCCGGAAGGACCACAAGATGATCAGCATGGCCGGGAAGTGGAAATAGAAGAAGTTCTGCGGAATGGCCAGGGGCTTGGCCGTGGCCGCCGCACCAATGACAAACAGGCAGTTGAGCACATCGGCTCCCACGACATTGCCCACGGTGATCTCGGGGTGCCCTTTGCGCACCGCTGCAATGGCGGTCATCAACTCGGGCAGCGACGTGCCGAAGGCCACCATGGTGGCGGCGATCACATCCTCGGGAACGCCCATGCGGACGGCGATTTCGGAGGCGCTCGGCACCAGGATTCTTGCGCCGAGAATCACCAGGAAGAGGCCCCCGACGATCATGGCCCAGCAGACCCAGACATCCCGGGACTGGCTCTCACGCTCCGTCTCGCCCTCCAACGCGGATTCGCCTCCGACTTTGGCCCACCGGTAGGTGAAATAGAGATAGCAGGCCAGCAGGCAAAGAAAGAGTATACCGATGGAGCGGCCGATCACCGGCTCGCCGGTAGTGGTTATCAGCAAAATGACCGCTATCAGCACTAAAAGGGTGGCTGACCCCACTTGAGCCCATCCGGTGCGGTTGAGAATAAAGCGATTGACCGGAACCACTGCGAGAATACAAGTCAGACCGAAGATCAGGCCCGTATCGGCGATGATCGAGCCTACGCCGTTGCCCAGTGCCAGGCCGGGGTTGCCCATCCAGGCTGCCATCACCGAGACAAAGGCCTCAGGCATGGTCGTTCCCAGGGATATGATGGTCGCTCCGATGACGATCCGTGGCATCCCGGTGCGTTCCGCCAGGTCCACCACTCCGTCGATCATCCAGTCCGCTCCTTTGGACAGGAGAAGAATACAGGCCACGATGATGCCTAACAATACATACACGGGCAGCCCCTCGATCAACTCATGCAGCAGGGCTTCGTTTCCAATCCATTCGACAATCGAGTGTTCCATTTGAGCTCCTTACCCACGCAATGCCAATGAACGCGATCCATCGTCAGATCCAGGCACTGCAGCCGTCCTATCCAATGGGTCTGGCGTATGATGCCCTAAAAACTTCAGCGCAGCGTAGCTCGCGGCCCGAATGCGCCACGCATCGTTAAATGCTGCCACTTGCTATCCTATCAGCCTTCTGGCGGACGATCACCAACTTTTCATCGGTGGGAATTGCCAGAACTCTGATGTGGCACATGTCGATCCGTTTGGATGTGAAGGAAGAACTGCCTGAATCCACTACCCGTAACTTCACCATGAAATCTTTATTAATGGTTGATCCGGTTACGATAAAGGATCAACGTTCGCAGACATCTTACCGCCGGTGGTAACGATCGGCTTACAACGTCAAAAGGCTGCCCAGCAAGGGACAGCCTTTGCTGACGAACCGGCAACCGATTAACGGTTCAGGAAAGCCGGCAACCAGGTGGCAATGGCCGGGAACAGGAGAATGAGGGCCATGCCGACGAGCTGCAGAACCATGAACTGCATCATGCCGACGTAGATATCTTTGAGCTGCCAGTTGGGCACCACCCCCTTTAAAAAGTAGGCCGATAGAGCCACCGGGGGCGACAGCCAGGCCGTCTGCAGGGTGACCGCCACCAGGGTGCAAAACCAGAGCAGGTTATAGTCCATCTGGCGCACCAAAGGCATCAGGATGGGGACGATGATCAATACGATGGGCACCCATTCCAGCGGCCAGCCGAGAACAAAAATCAGCATTAGGATCAACAACAGCATCAACATGGGGTGCAGGTGCAGACCCATGAGCACTTCGGTCAGCATGGTGGCGGAGCCCAGGCGCGAGAAGACCGATCCGAAGAAGTTGGATGCCGCCACCAGAAGCAGAATCATGGCCGAGATCTCTACGGTCCTCATGACACTGTTTTTGAGACCGGACCACGTCAGGCGGCGGTAAATCAAGGTCAACACCATGGAACCGAATGCCCCCGCCGCGGCCCCCTCGGTGGGGGTCGCCAAACCGGCCATGATGCTGCCGAGAGTGGCCAGGATCAGGCTCAGCACCGGGATCACGCCGAGACACAACTCCTTGAGGACCCAGACAAAGGAATCGGCTCGCAATTCCAGCGGCAGCGGCGGGCCCAGTTTGGGGTTGATCCAACAACGGATCAGGGTATAGCCGATATAGATGCTCGCCAGGATGAGACCGGGAAAAATCGCTGCCGCAAACAGGTCGGTGACCGGAACGCCGACTACGGGACCCATGACCACCAGCATGATGCTGGGGGGAATCAGGATGCCAAGGGTTCCGCCAGCGGAGATGCAGCCGGCGGAAAGACGCACGTTGTATTTGCTTTCGCGCATGGTCGGCGCCGCCATGACACCCAGCAGTGTAATCGAGGAGCCGACGATGCCGGTGGCCGCCGCGAAGATGGTCGCCGTTGAGGTCACGGCCAGATAAAGCGATCCGGGAAGCCGGGCCAGCATCAATTGAAAGGCCTTGAACAGCCGGTCCATCAGACCCGAGCTTTCAAGGACATAGCCCATGAAGAGAAAAAAGGGTACGGCTGACAACACCGTATCAGTCATCACTGAATAAAATTGAAGGGTCATCAGGTGAAAGACGACCTTGCCAATGCCAATATAGCCGGTCACCAGACTGAGAAAAATCAACGTAAAGGATATGGGGAAACCGACCAGAATGAAGAAGAACAGGCTCGCCAGGGCGAGTAAACCAAGAACTTCGGGACTCATTGGATACGCTCCTTGTGGCTAAGTTTCGACGCCTTCGGTTTCCTCGTGGATATCCAAGCCGGTCCTAACGGCATATAGGCTCTTGATCAATTCGGAGATTCCCTGGATCAACAACAACAGGGTCGCAATGGGGATGCACAACTTCAGTGGCCAGATATACGGCAGCCATGGGCTGGAAACGATGCGCTCCTGGAGCATGGTGGAACGCAGAGCATATTTCCATCCCACCCACAAAAAAATGATCAATCCCGGGAAATAGAGGAGGATATAACAGGCTGAGTCGACGATCCCCCTGGTCCGGATGGACCATTTTTCATAGAGCCAGTCGGTACGGATATGCTGCTGGCGCTGCAAGGCGTAAGCGGAACCGATCATGTACAACGCACCGTAAAGCATGGTCGACAGGTCATTGGCCCAAATGGTGGGAGCGTTGAAAAAGTAGCGTGCGGTCACCTCCCAGACCAGGCTGAAGATCATGGGAAAGATAAGCACGGCGGCAGCTCGGCCGGACCAGATGCTGATCGAATCAATCACGCTAATCGCCTTGAGCAGTCCTTGCGGCGATGCCGCAGAGATACCATTACCGTTCTCAGGGGAATGCTGCGAACTTTGATTTTCCATGGTCACCCAATCCTTGAAACTGCGCGCTACACGCTATTCGGTTAGGCGGGCCGAGCGTTGAAAGGCATGAGCCGCCTTTTTCGTATTCACGGGCAGTACGGTGCCGGAGACTTTCCGTCTCCGACACGGTATTGCTATCTCCGCCTATTTGTCGTAACCCACAACCCCCTTGTCGAGAGCGTTCTGGCCCATCTTGTAGTAGACCCCGTTGGCCCTGGCCTCGTAAGGTACCGTCAGTTTGGCCCACTCCTGCATGGCAGTCAGGACCTTTTTAAAGAAAGCATCCTTGGCGGCGTATTTGTCCAAGATTTCCTGGGTCGCTGCCATGTAGGCTGGGTAGTAATCGTCCGGAGTGTCCTGGATCTTGACGTTTTCATTGGTCACCAACTCTTTGAGAGCGGTGCTGTTTTGACTGACATTCCAATTGTAGCTGTCGGCAATACAGCTCATGATACCGGCATTGAAAATGGCCTGCAGGTCGGCGGGCAGGTCGTTCCACCAATCCAGGTTGATGTAGATGTCACCGATGGAGATGGCCTGATGGAGCCCCTGGAGGTAGTAGTTCTTCCATACGGAGGAAAGACCCAGGTTACGGTCGTCCGCAGGGCTGATCCATTCGGCAGCGTCGATGACACCGCGCTGGGCAGAGGGGACGATCTCACCGCCGGGCATGGAAACGGCCGGGACACCGATCAGCTTGAGCGATTCCGAGGGAATACCGGGAGGTGAACGGAATTTGGTTTTGGTGAGGTCGGCCACTGAATTGATGGGATCTTTAAACCAGCCAAAGGGCTCGGGGCCCATGGGCATGCAGATAAAGCCTTTGATGTTGTATCCCAAAACCTTGGTAAAGTATTCCTGGTACAGTTCGTCGCCACCGCCGTCATAAATCCAGGAAACCGTGCTCAGCTGGTCGAGGCCCATTCCAAGACCTGCGGTAGGAGCGGAGAACAGCAATCCGGCGGGATGCTTGCCTGACCAGTAGTGGGTCCAGGCCATACCGCCGTTGACGATGCCTTGATCCACGGCATCCAGGATCTCAAACGCGCCAACCACGGCGCCGGCGGGCAGCACCTCGATGGTGAGCCGCTTGGCAGACATCTCCTCGATGCGCTTGGCCATGCGCTCAACGAGCATGTAATAGATACTGGCACTGGGAACCGCGGTCTGTATTTTGAGGGTGTAGTCCTTTGCCATGGCGCTGGGGGCGGTCAAAAGCGCCGCACAAAATGCCACTGCCAGAATGCCGAGAAATACCTTCCTTTTAGTCATTGCTGCCTCCTTAAGTACACCATTATCAATAGAAACAATGCTGCCGATGCAACAGAAGACCGCAATAATCAGCCCGGTCTTCCGCCACGCCTCACCCTTGCCAAAAATGATCTTTTACGTGCAGCTATCTGGTGTAAAAAAAGACTTACAAAGTGGACGGTGTCGAAGTGATTTAATATCTGATATATCTGATATCTGCATGGCTGTCAATATCAAAATTAGAGTCCCTTTCGTCTTCCTTATCCCCCCCGGTACGGGTAATTCCGCCCCCACTGGGCTGCGGCGTCCAGGCAAGGCTGATGGATGCTTTTCATGCCCCCTATCACCGCCGCCGAGGCCTATCCGTTGATTTCCAGCGTGCTTTCTTCTGAAAGCAATCGTCAACCATTGCTTTTACGCACACCATTGGAAACGGAATAGGGTCGAGCCCATATGAAAAATTGACAACCCGCAGGAATCGGGTATTCTGTTTTTATCAGCCGCCAGTTATCTGTGATTCGCAACCACTTCATGGGTTGCATGCAATTTCACAACCTAAGGAGGCCCACATGCCCATCATTGCTATTTCAAGGGGTAGCTACCATCGGGCCAAGGCCGTGGCCGAAAAGCTCGCCGGAAAACTGGGATACGCCTGTCTGTCGAGGGATGACATCATCGCCGACCTGGAAGAATTCCAGCTGCCGGAAATCAATCTCGTCCGCAACCTCTACGATGCCTTTACCGTCCTCGAGCGATTTCCAAACGGCAAAGAACGGTTCGTCACGGCCATGCGCTCGGCCATTCTGAAGCGCTTTGAAACCGACAACGTGGTCTACCATGGACTGGCCGGTCACCATTTTGCAGAATCGGTTGCCCATGTGCTGAAGGTCAGGATCGTCGCCGATATCGACGACCGCGTCGAAAAGGAGTCCCGCAGATCCGGTCTCAGCAGTCAGGAGTCCCGGCGGTTGCTGCTTGCCGACGACGAGGAGCGCCGGAAGTGGTGCATGCTCCTCTACGGCATCGATATTCACGACCCCATCACCTATCACCTGGTCATCAAGATCAACCCCCTGACCGAAGACGACGCCATCGACATCATCGAGGCTGCCGTTCGTCGCCCCAGCTTCCAACCGACTGCCGCCTCCCGTCGACAGATTGCCGACCTGTCCGCAGCGGCCCAGGTTCGCAATGCCCTTTTCGAGTTCCCGAGCGCATCGGTTTCCGCCACCGACGGCAAGGTTTCCATCGCACTCAAAGCTCCTGAAACCCACAAGGAAAACATCAAGACACGGATCGAGGGCATTTTGAACGAGACCCTCCCCGCCTGGGATTTTGAACTGACCATCGACACTTATTACTGACTTTTTTCGCCCCCTATCCACAGACGATGACAAAGACCGCTTTCAATGACCGCATGTGACACCGACAGCAGCCCAAGTCCGGAAACCGACCGTCAAATCCTCCGGCAGTGCGAGGAGGAGATATCTGAGCGCCGCCGCAAGGCAGAGCATTATCGGCTTCTGGTTGAAAACCAGACGGATCTCATTGTCAAAGTGGACACCCAGGGCCGGTTTTATTCGCAAGCCCCTCCTACTGCCGATTGTTCGGCAAAACCGAAGACGAGTTGCTTGGACACCGCTTCATGCCCCTGGTCCATGAAGACGACCGGGAAGCCACCGACGAGGCCATGAAATCCCTCTGCGCGCCCCCCCACACCGCCTATGTGGAGCAGCGGGCCATGACAAGGGGTGGCTGGCGGTGGATTGCCTGGGCGGATACGGCCGTTCTGGATGACGAGGGGCAAGTCGAGGCCGTTGTCGGCGTGGGACGCGATATCACCGACCGGAAACGCGCCGAAGCGGCCCTGAAAAAAACAAGGCCTTCCTGGAGGACCTCATCGAGAGCATCCAGGACGGTATCAGTGTACTCGACCGGGACCTACATATCATCTACATCAACCGCGTGATGAAACAGTGGTATGAAAAAGACACCCCTCTTGTGGGCCGAAAATGCTTCGAGTGCTACCACCACAGAACCGCCCCCTGTTCCCCCTGCCCTACCCTCCGCTCTCTGGCAAGTGGCGTTACCGAGAGGAATGTGGTCCCAGGTCCGGCGGGCAGCGCCGTTGAATGGATCGAACTGTTCAGCTATCCAATCGCGGATCGTGAGACAGGAGAAATCACCGGCGTAATGGAGTTTGTGAGGGACATCACCCACCAAAAGCACCTGGAGTCACAGCTTCTGCACGCCCAGAAGATGGAGGCCGTCGGCACGCTTGCCGGAGGTATCGCCCACGATTTTAACCATATATTGTTGGGAATTCAGGGAAGAGCTTCCCTCGCCCTTTTAGATACCAACAGCAGCCACCCGGCCCATGACCATCTGAAAAGCATCGAGGGGTATGTCAACAGCGCGGCAGATCTCACCCGCCAGTTATTGGGGTTTGCACGGGGAGGCAAGTACCAGGTTCAACCCGTCAACATCAACGAGCTCGTCTACGGGGCGTCGGAGATGTTCCGCCGCGCCCGAAAGGAGATCCGCTTGTCGATTACGTGCGACCCGGATGTGTGGGCGGTGGAAGCCGACCGGGGACAGATCGAACAGGTGCTGCTGAACCTCTTCGTCAACGCCGGGCAGGCCATGCCCCATGGGGGCAACCTCACCATCGAAACGGCAAACATCGCCCTGAACGATGTCCCTCTCGACACCGGCGCTCTCGATGCCGGCAACACTGTCAGGATAACGGTCACGGATACGGGAATCGGCATGGACGAAAACACCCGAAAACGGGTGTTCGAACCGTTTTTTACCACCAAGGGCATGGGCCGGGGCACGGGGCTGGGCCTGGCATCTGCCTACGGCATCATCAGCAACCACAACGGCACCATTTGTGTTCAAAGCGAACCCGGCAAGGGGTCGACCTTCACGGTTTACCTGCCCGCAACCGAAGCCCTTCCTCCTACGGTCAGCCGTCAAGCGACCGGGGTGCGGGGTGGAAGCGAGGGCATTCTCCTGGTGGACGACGAGGACATACCCATCGATGCGGGAAGGCGACTTCTGGAAAAGCTTGGATATCGAGTCTACACGGCCAAGAGTGGACAGGAGGCCCTGGCCGTTTACGAAGCCCACGGGGAGGACATTCATCTGGTGGTCCTGGATCTGGTCATGCCGGGGACCGCCGGTGGAGAAACCTTCGACCGCCTTCGACAGCTGGACCCGGAGGTGAAGGTGCTGCTTTCAAGCGGCTACAGTATCAACGGAAGCGCCTCGGATATCCTGTCACGGGGATGCAACGGGTTTATCCAAAAGCCATACAACCTGAAGCGGCTGTCCCGGGAGATTAGAAACATCCTCGATCGATGCACCTCGGAGCGAGGGTGAAGCGCTCCGATGATACCCTCCGTTTGTCAGGGCACCAACACCATCTGGAGGTCGCAGACATTGGTGTTGGTGGGCCCGGTTTTCAGCAGACCCCCGATAGCCTCATAAAACCGGTACGCATCATTGTTTCCGAGATACTCCCGGATACTCAAAGCCTGGCCCCTGGCGGCCGTTAGGAGCGACACATCCGCAAACGCCCCGGCCGCATCGGTCGGCCCGTCATTTCCGTCGGTGGAAGCGGCCAGAAAAAAAATACCGTCCCACCGGGCCGGCTCCAATGCCATTTCCGACAAAAAGGCCAGGGCCATCTCCTGGTTTCTGCCCCCCTTCCCTTTCCCTTTCAAGGTCACCACCGGTTCGCCGCCGGAGATGATGCAGGCGGGCCTTTTTACGGCCATCTGGTGAGCCTTGACGTCCATGGCGATCCCGGCCAGAAGTTTGGCGACCTCTCGCGCCTCCCCCGTAATCCGGGAAGTAAGGCACCTCACCCGATATCCCAGGGAGGCGGCCTTTTCGGCTGCGGCCTCGAGGGAGGAACGATTGGTGCCGACCACCAGATTGTCCACCTGAAGGGAGGAAAATGCATCCGTCTTCATGGTTTCGGGAATTGCCCCCGTCGCTCCGAGACTCAGCACTTCCATCACCGAATCGGGAATCCGATCGGCGATCTTATATTTCTCGATAACGGCCAGGGCATCTGCATAGGTGGTCGGATCATCGGTGGTCATTCCCGAGGCGATGCTGCTCAAATCGTCCCCCACCACATCGGAGAGGATGAAGTTGAGACTTCGGGCCGGCGCAATGCGCACCAGAAGCCGTCCGCCCTTCAAACCGGAGAGGTGTTTCCGGATACAATTGATTTCACGGATATCGGCGCCGCAGGCCAGAAGGGCCCGGGTAGCCGCCTGTTTGTCCGACAGGGAAAGCTGAGTATTTCTCCCTTCGAAGAGATAGGCAATGGGAGACGGTAAGATGGCAGATCCGCCACCCGATATCAGGGAAATGACGAGGGTTCCCTCATCGGCGCTGTCTGCCAGCCGTCCGATGCGGTCGGCGGCGGCGACACCGTTTTCATCGGGGAGCGGATGGCCGGACTCCAAAAGATCGATCCGGGAGAGCGGGACGGTATGGCCGTATTTGACCGCCACGAGACCTCGGCTGATTCGGTTCCCCAGAATGGTTTCCATGGCCTTGGCCATGGTCGCACTGGCCTTGCCGGCTCCGATGACGAGGATCCTGTCGAAGGCCCCGATATCGATATTCATCAGTCGCCCTTCCAACGCCACCTTGAGGGTGTTGCCGTCGAGACGCACACGGTCGATCAGCATTTGATAGGGGTCTACCCGCTGGAGGCCCGCATGAAAGATGCGTTCCAGTTGCAGGCGGTAGAAACGGGCGTCGGGCATGGCGAGACCTCCTTTCATATCAAGGCATCGTGACCGGCAGCGCCGTCAATCGGGTGGCCGCCGTCGGATGCCGGTCCGATGTCAAAGGCATGAAGAATGCCGTGGCAACGGCAGGCCGTGCCGATGAGACATCGTCCCGTTATCCCGATGATTCGCTCCAAGACATCGAACAGAACCGATGGGGGGATTCCCCCGATGCCGGGGGCCAGCTGGATGCTCCGAATCACCACGGA
The DNA here is from genome assembly GCA_942491115.1 of uncultured Desulfobacteraceae bacterium. Classification (GTDB taxonomy): domain Bacteria; phylum Desulfobacterota; class Desulfobacteria; order Desulfobacterales; family UBA5852; genus CALNZV01. The sequence continues at coordinate 323,399 of CALNZV010000006.1, read as the reverse complement.
CCGCCAGCATTGGGGCGCCAACCGTGCCAGATAGTCGAACATCACCCGCGGGTGAGCCTCGCCCGTTCGGGTGCAGAGCCGGGGGGGCTCCGGGCAGTCGTCCGGGCACAAGAAGGCCGCATTGCTGGCGACGACGCCCCCATCCTCGGTTGAAAAGGCATTGGGCAGGTGGCGGATTACCCCTTCGGGCACGGGGATCGGATTCACCCGCAGTCGGCTTTGTAGTGATTTCCGGACCCATCGGGCGACCAAGTGAAATGGGACCGCGGGAACGATCCATTCCACGGCAGCCTCGGGTGTCAGATGGGCCCTCAGATAGTCCACCCCATCCCCAAGATGAACGGGGGCCCCTTTGGAGGCGAAAGGATCCAACCGGGTTCGATCCCGGTCCAGAACCAGGCACCGTTCAAAACCGAACCGCCGTCCCAGGCGCTCCATGGCAAGACGGCCGACCTTTCCGGCACCGATAATCCAGATGCGACTGTTATGGGCGTCTGCCATCCCCACCTCGACCGATGGTGCTCTTCCTCACTTCACCTTGTCAAACCCGGCGTCATCTGCTAGAACCGACATCGCCGCTGCGACCGATTACCGACGATAAACCGATTCGGTTCAGCAGACAACGATTACCTTACCGGGGAACAGAAACCGTGGTATCTAACGCCTGCCTCATCCTCGCCTCCTCGTCGCCGAGGCGGAGCTATCTTCTGAAAAAAGCCGGACTCGTGGTTGAGGTCCATCCCAGCCGCATCGACGAATCCTCCCTTCCGGAAACCGAACCCGCCGACTACGTGCTGGCCCTCGCCAAGGCCAAAACCCTTGACGTCGCCGCCCGTTTCCCGTCCCGGTGGGTGATCGGAGCCGATACCGTCGTCAACGTCGACGACCGCATTCTCGGCAAGCCGGCGACCCCTGCGGAGGCAAGAGCCATGCTGAGCCGGCTGAGCGGAAAGACCCATCAGGTGTTCACAGGATTCTGTATCTGCCGTCAGGACCAAAACCGGTTCTTTTCGGACACCGTGGTCACCGATGTCACCTTCAAGGCATTGAGCGATGCCGAGATCGACTGGTACGTCCGGACCGGCGAGCCCTTCGACAAAGCCGGCGCCTATGCCATTCAGGGCATGGGCACGTTTCTCGTCCGCTCCATCAGCGGTTCCTACACGAACGTGGTGGGTCTGCCGGTATGCGAAGTCATTGAAATTCTGATCCGGGAGGGCGTCATGGCCCTTGAAGAAACCGTCCATCATTCCCACTTTACCGGTGAGAGTTGACACCGTGATCGATCGCATCAACACCATTCGAAACCGAATAGCGGCGGCGGCGGAGCGAAGCGGACGCTCGCCGGACAGTGTCCGTCTGGTTGCCGTCACCAAAACGGTGGAGGCATCCCGTGTAGCGGCGGCCATCGATGCCGGCGTCGATGCCATCGGGGAAAACTACATTCAAGAGGCCAGGGACAAAGCGGCCAAGCTCGGCACCCGTCAGATCACCTGGCATTTTATCGGCCATCTTCAGTCCAACAAGTCCAACACCGCCGTCCGGCTGTTCGATCTGATCCATTCGGTGGATCGCTTTAAACTGGCTGTGGAATTGGACAAACAGGCGGCCAAAGTGGAAAAGTGCCAACGGATCCTCATTCAGGTAAACACCGGTAACGAAGCCACCAAAAGCGGTGCAAGTGCCGAGGAAGCCATGGCGCTGGTCCAACGGATCAGCCGATTGGAACACCTGAAGGTCTGCGGTCTGATGACCCTGCCGCCTTTTTTCGACGCACCGGAGAAGGTCAGGCCTTATTTTCGGATGCTCAGGGAGCTTCGGGACCGCATTCGCGAAGAGGCCATCGACGGCGTCGACATGGAAGTACTGTCCATGGGGATGACCGGTGACTTCGAGGCGGCCATCGAAGAGGGCGCCACCCTGGTTAGAATCGGCACGGCCATCTTTGGAGTGCGCCAATGAACATTCTCCTCCACACATGCTGCGGTCCCTGCACCATCTATCCCCTCAACGTCCTCCGAGGGGAAGGGGCTGAGGTGACGGGGTTTTTCTACCGGCACAACATTCACCCCTACACGGAGATGGTGAAGCGCCAGGAGGCCCTGGAAACCTACGCGGCCATCGCCGATCTCGTGTTGTTGCTTCAGGAGGGTTACGATCTCGAAGGGTTTATCAGGGGCGCTGCGTTTCGGGAGAGTGAGCGCTGCCGAGCATGCTATCACGACCGTTTGTTAACGACCGCCCAGATGGCCAAAACACGCGGGTTCGATGCCTATTCCAGCACCCTCCTCTACAGCCGGTACCAGAACCACGATCTGATCAGGGAGATGGGAGAAGCCCTTGCCGATACCGTCGGAGTCTCCTTCATCTATCGAGATTTCAGATCCGGTTGGCGGGAGGGTATCGAATCCTCCAAGCGACTTGAACTCTACCGGCAGCAGTACTGCGGATGCATCTACAGCGAAAAAGAGCGATATGTCAAACGATCGCAGCCGGTTAAAACCCATCGGAGAGAAGGATCCGGCGGCCCCTGAGGGCATCCCTTCCCCGAGATTACCCCACGGCCCCATTCCATGTTCGCCAATTTTATCTATTTCATTCTGGCGCTGCTGATCGTCGCCACCTACCAGCCATCGGAAACCGCGACCCTGACCGCCATTGAGATTGTCATGACGACGGCGGTTTTGTTTTTTTTGTTTTCGTCTGCGGTGCGATATCAGTTCCGACGGATTTGTTTGATGGCCGACAGGGGCGAGCTCTACCGGGCCGATCACCGGTTTTCGACGGCCACCAGCCGCCTCAGCATTGCAGCGCTGGTGGTGTTTGCCGTTATCGTTCACGGACTCGAGGCCCCATCAGCGGTCGCCGGCTACCGCTTGTTTGCCGTCAGTCCGACCCTTTCCGCCCTGCCCTTCATGGGGCTGTTCATCGGTCTTCTGTCCCTCATTTGGTTTCACAGTTGGAAAGCCCACCGGAAGCTCTACGACTCACGGGTCAGCCGAAAAGCCCTTGTCGGTGCCAACCTCAGGTTCTCCCTGCCCGTCCTTCTCCCTTGGCTGGTCATCTCCGGTGTTTCCGATTTTCTACTCGCGCTTCCCCTCGAATGGCCGAGAAAGGTGTTGTCCTCGGCGGAAGGCGAGGCGGCTTATTTCCTGGTTTTCCTCCTCCTGGTTGCGGTCTTCGCTCCAGTCGTGATCCAATGGTTCTGGGGGTGCAAGCCCCTCGAGGAAGGGGCCTTCCGTCGGCGGATCGAAGCCCTATGCACCCGGGCAGGGGTGCGATACCGGGACATTCTCTACTGGCCCATTTTTGGAGGCCGGATGATCACGGCCGGGGTGATGGGCCTCATTCGCCGATTTCGCTACATCCTCGTCACAGATGCCTTGATGAAGCGGCTGACACCGGAAGAGTTCGACGCCGTCATCGCCCATGAGATCGGCCATGTCAAAAAAAGACACCTGCTGTTCTACATGCTCTTTGTCATCGGCTTCATGATCATCGTGAGTCTGCTTCAGATTCTCTTCTACGACTGGATTCCCCTGATCGTCATTTCCTATCTGCCGTCACTCGCGGCCCTGATGGAATGGCTCTATCTAAAGGCAAACCCCCATTTGTTCATCAGTGCTGTCGTCATCCTGCTCTTTTTTCTCTATTTCCGCTTTATGTTTGGGTTTTTCATCCGCCATTTCGAACGGCAGGCGGACGGCTTCGCTTTTCAGTTTTTCAATACGGCAGCCCCGATGGTGTCGACATTTCAGAAAATTGCAAAAACCAGCGGGCAGTCACCGGATAAACCCAACTGGCATCATTTCAGCATCCTGGAACGCATCCAATTTCTCCAAAACTGCGAGCAGGATCGGGATCTCGTCGCTCGGCACAGCGGAATGGTGAACCGATGGCTCGTCGTCTTTTTCCTCGGGTTGGCCGGTGTCGTGGCTTTCGGATACCAGTTGAACTTCGGACCCGCAAAGTATGCGATGAGTGAATTTCTTTACGAAAAGGCCTTGATCAGAGAGATGGGAGACGATTTTTCCAGGGCCCATCTGTATCAGTATCTGGGAGATCGACGATACGGCGAAGGAGACATGATGGCCGCCGCAGCCGCCTATGAGCGTTCTCTGGCATCGGAACCCGGAAACGCCCAGGTGATGAACAACTTGGCCTGGCTTCTGGCGACAGCCGAAGAACAATCCCTCCAGGATCCGAAAAGAGCCCTCGATCTGGCCCTGGAATCCGTTCGTCTGTCTCCGTCCGCCCACGCTCTGGATACACTGGCGGAAAGCTATTTCGCCAACAACGATGTGGAAGCGGCGGTTGCGACGGCGGCGCTTGCCGTGGAGCGCGCGGGAGAAAACCGCGCCTACTACGAGGAGCAGCTCGAGCGATTCAGAAACATGCTGGGGAAGGGCAAACGGTCCATTTGATCCGGCAATGATTCGAGAAGACCGACTGCGGCGGCGACGGGTGTCACCTTTTTCCGATACACCCCCTGATGCCGGCTGCGGAGCGCTCGCCTACTTCATGCACACCTTCCGAACTTGAAGCAGGTCGCAGTGGCCCAGGAATATCTTTTCAATTCCGTCCTGCTTGAGGGTCGTCATCCCATCCTCGATGGCCTGCTTCCTCAAATTGTCCATCGTGGCTTTCATCTGGATCAGCTTCTTGATCTCGTCGGTTCCCAGGAGCAGCTCGTGGATGCCCATCCGACCGGCATATCCCGAATTGCCGCACCCTTCGCACCCTGACGGTTTGTAGAGCTGAAGATCTTCGGCATAGGCGATGCCGACTTTCTCCATGAAGACCTCTTTTCCACCGTATTCCCTCACCAGTTCATCATATTCGGCGGCAGAGGGATGGTAGGCCTTCTTGCACTCCCCGCAAAGGGTTCTGACCAGCCGCTGGGCAAGAATGCACAGGATGGCATCGGCAAAGTTAAACGGATCCATCCCCATGTCGAGCAGTCGGGTGATACTCTCCGTGGCACTGTTGGTATGAAGGGTGGATAGCACCAAATGGCCCGTCAGGGACGCTTCGATTCCGATGTGAGTGGTTTCCTGATCGCGCATCTCTCCCACCATGATGACATCCGGATCCGCCCGGAGGAAAGACCGCATGCAGGCAGCAAAGTCCAAACCGATTCGCGGCTGCACCTGAACCTGCCGAAGGCCTCTCTGGGTGATTTCGACGGGATCTTCCGCGGTCCAGATCTTGGTATCGGTGGTGTTGATGTAACTCAGGGCCGAATGAAGGGTTGTCGTTTTCCCCGATCCGGTGGGTCCACAGACAAAAATGATGCCGTAAGGATTGGTGACGCAGGTCTTGAAACCCTCGAAATTGCGTTCTGAAAACCCGAGACGATCCAATGGGATGGGCTCACCGGCGGCAAGAATCCGAAGCACGATATCTTCCATGCCCCCCTGGGTGGGAATGGTGGCGACCCGCAGTTCGATGTCCTTGCCGCCATACCGCTTGAAACGGATCTTGCCGTCCTGGGGTTTTCGTCGCTCTGAGATATCGAGATCGGCCATGATCTTGATGCGGGAGGCCACCGCATTTCGGTAGGCATAGGGAATTTTCTGATAGATCGAACAGGCACCGTCCACCCGTATCCGGACTTCCGTATCCTGACGACCGGAATAAGGCTCGATATGAATGTCGGATGCCCCTCGCTCCTGAGCGTCCACAATGATTTTATTGACCAGCTTGACGATGGCGCTGTCCGACTCGGCGACTGCCGACTCGGCCTCCTCGACCTGACGCTCCTCTTCCTGCATGTCGGCCAGGATCTCATCGATTCCCTCGAGCTTTCGGTCGCTCTGGGTAAAGAGCTTGATGAAGTTTAATATGTCGTCTTTGAGGGAAACACAGAAGGACAGCTCCCTTCCGGGGAACAGGGCTTTAATTTCGTCGATTTTCTGCAGATCCTGGGGATTGTCGATGGCGATGATGACCTTGTTTCCCTCCCGACGAAGGGGCACCCAGAAATTTCTTTCAAGAAAGGGAATTCGCAACCCGCTCATCAAATCCACCGGAACCATGGCCTGTCGGTGAAATTCGATATAGGGCACACCGTAGTAGTTGGAGAGAGACTGCCCGATATCCCGTTTGGGAATCCGGAGATCTTTCATCAAGACCTTTTCGATGGGCTGCTTCTGACGCCTGGAATCCGAAATGGCCTTCTCGAGCTCCTTCTGGGTCAGGAATTGATTGTCCAGCAGATAGCTGAAGCGGTTGGGGCGGTTGCCGGCAATTCGCTTCTGGTTGTAGAGGGCGATCGCGATAATCTCGGCCACTTTTTCGACGGACTGCTCGTCTTCCAGGGTGAAGCGGTTGCCGTCGATTCGGTTGATAAGCTGCAGGACCCCCAGGAGGAATTTTTTGAATACGATCGGATAGGCCAGAACTTGACCGGTTTTGAACCCCGTTTTCTGATCCCAGCTGTAATCGAACTTAAGCTCACCGTCTATGCCCTCAAGTTCTCCAGCATCGTAAACGTCCTTGATGTTGACCAACTGCTGACGCTGTGCGGCGTAGCCGGCAATGCTGGTGTTGGATATGGGGATCCGTATTTCGGAGATCTCCATTCCCGATTTGAAACGTGACACCAGCTCCCTGGATTTTCCGTCCACGACGAAGACGGTGAGCCGCTGGGCATCGAAAAGAGAAGTAATCTCCTCTTTTAGATCGATAAGAATTTCATCCAGGTTGGTCGCAGAGTAGATTTTATTGCATATATCCTGCAATCGCGTCCGGTAGGCGACTTCAGACTTGAGGGTCTGAACGCTTGAACTGCTGGCCGCAAGCCCTTCTGATCGGTTGTTCATGATTTCTCCGTTACAGTGCCGGGACGGTTCGAATTAGGACTTGTTTTGACGGGCGCGATGCCAGGCAATGATCTTCTTTACGCCACCGCCGATGAGCAAAACGCCGATAAGACCAAAGCAGAACCATTGGAAGAGCATATCGAGCGAGGCGGGATCCCGGTTGGTGGCCTCGGCGATCTCTCCCATTCGACGGGGCAAAAAGACAAGGACACCGGTGCCGGCAACGATATAGACAGCGCCTAAACATCCTTGAAGCGGAGATGATGGGTTTTTTTTCATCTGTGGTCACCGGAATCGATAGGCTAAAAATATCAATCGGTTGTCTGAGGTAAAAACTTTAGGATTTTATGCCCCGAGACGGGGTCCACGTCAATCCACCGGATGAACCGCCGGGTTCCGGTATTGGCGGCTGCGTCCGTCATTGAATGCGGTTGACGCACCCCATGGAACGCCCACACGGCGGTTCTCTGAGGCGAGAGGGGTATGGGACAAGAGACCGGAAGGGGGGTATCGCTGACCCGGGAGCCGGAGATCCGCCTCGAGGCCCTGGGAAACGGTAATGGACGTGAGCGGCTAGGATAACGCCGACTCTTCCTTTAGCTTAACCACCACCGGAACCCCGTAATCCTCTTCGATCCGCTCTCGGATGACCGCCACCCGGTTTTCCAGCACTTTGATCTCATCTGAAAAAAACCGTTCTCCCACCGAGATTTGAACCTCCAGGTAAGGACGCCCGTGGTATTGGGTCACATCGAAGGAGCACCCCTCGGCGCAAAAACCCAGGGCGTCGCAAATCAGGTTTTCCAGCTGATGCCGGCTGATCTTAACCCCGCGCACCACCATGAGGCCATCGGTCCGCCCGGGAAGCCATTCGATTCGGGTGAGTCGGCAGTCGCAGGCGCAGGTGGTTTCCAGGAGCCTAGCCCGGTCTCCGGTTCTGAACCGAATCAGAGGATAGGCCCGTGTGGTCAGGGTGGTCAGAACCAATTCCCCGGTTTCGCCCCGAGGCAATACCATGCCGGTCACGGGGTCGATGATTTCCGGAAGGAAGTGGTCGTCGTTGACATGCAGGCCGTTTCGGCTTTCGCATTCAAAGGCCAGGGCGGGGCCAGGAATCTCGGTGAGCCCGTAGTGCTGCCATGTCACCACATTGAGGCGCTCCTCCAGCAGATCGCGGGTGGGGTCTTCCGCAGCCTCTCCCACCAGGATCAGGGTGGTGAGGGCAAGGCCGGACACCTCGAAACCTGTTTCCTCCAGATGACGGAGCAATCGAAGGGCATAGGAGGGTGTGGTCACCATGACCGAGGGTTTGTAGTCCCTCAGCACCCGTAATTGCTTATTCAATGACAACAAGGTGTTGGGGATCACGCTGGCGCCGATGGCCTCTGCCCCTCCCTTGTAGTCCCTCCCCCAGTTGGCAAGACCCGGATCCAGACTGACCAGAAGGATATCCTCCCGCCCGACGCCGGCGTGACGAAGCGCCGTCGCCACGATGTCCTGCCACAGGGATAGATCCTGGGATGTATATCCGCTCACCGTTGGGTTGTCTCCGGTTCCCGGAGCGGTATGGATTCGAAGGATGTCCCTCAGGGGGACCGCAAAAAGACCGTAGGGGTAATTTTCGCTCAGGTGGCGACGTTCGATAAACGGCAGGTGGCAGAGGTCCTCCACCCGCTGAACCGCCGACGGATCGATGCCCGTCTCTCTCAGCCGCTTCTGATGAAATGGCACGTGTCGAAAGGCGCGGTTTAGGGTGCTTTGCAGGCGTTCGATCACCATCTGCTCCCGCTCGCCGGGGATGCAAACCCCTAAATCAGATTTTTCCATCGGTAAACTCCCTGTAGTCCTTTCCGAGATAGGCCCGCTTGACCTCGGCATCCGCCAGCAGTTCACGGGACGTTCCCTGGAGAACCACTTTCCCGGTTTCTAAAACGTATCCCCTGTCGGCCACCTGAAGTGCCGCCTTGGCATTTTGCTCCACCAGCAGCACCGTTTTCCCCTCTTCTCTCAGGGTGACGATAACCTTGAAGATATCCTGCACGATCAGCGGAGCAAGCCCTGTCGAGGGTTCATCCATCATGATCAGGGAGGGTTTGGACATCAGGGCCCTTGCCATGGCCAGCATCTGCTGCTCGCCTCCGGAGAGCGTTCCGGCATATTGTCTCCTGCGCTCCTTTAAAATCGGGAACAGATGATATTGGTCCTCCAGCTGCCGCTCCAAGGTGTTTCTACCAGCCTCCTTTAGGACGTGTCCGCCCAAAATCAGATTTTCCTCGACGGAAAGGGAGGCGAAAACCTGTCGGCCTTCGGGAACCATGACACAGCCCAAGGCGGGGATCTTCTGAGGGGCCATGGTGCTGATATCCTTGTCCTCGAATACCATCTCCCCCGAAGTGGACCTGAGCAACCCCGAAATGGTGGCCAACAGGGTCGTTTTGCCGGCCCCGTTGGCGCCGATAATCGTTACGATCTCCCCTTTGGCCACGTGCATGGAGATGTTCTTCAAGACCTTTAGCTTGCCGTAGCCTGCCTGGAGGTTTCGAATTTTCAGCATGAGCCGTTACCCTCCCGGACGTCGTCTCAACAGTAGGCCATCGAAGGGATTGGACAACGGACACGGCCTGAGATCGCATCTATTCACCGAGGTACACCTTGATCACTTCCGGATGGTTCTGGATCGCAGTCGGCACATCCTCGGCAATTTTCTGACCGAAGCTCAGCACAACGATCTCATCGGATATATCCATCACGAGCGACATGTCGTGCTCGACGAGCAGGACGGTAATACCCAGTTCCCGAATCCTGACGATCAGTCTGCCGATCTCCGCGGTTTCGTAGATATTGAGTCCGGCAGCCGGTTCATCCAGCAATAGCAGCGTCGGCTCCAGGGCCAATGCCCGGGCAAACTCCACCGCCCGCTGTTGGCCGAACGCCAGACTGGTTGCCTCCACGTCGGCATAGGCGGCAATGTCGAGTAGCTCCAGCAGATCCATGGCGCTGTCCCGGATCTGCTTTTCCTCCCTCAGGGTCCAGGGCATGTTCAGCATGGATGCCAAAAACCCGGCACGGCTGCGGAGATGACGTCCCACCATGACATTTTCCAGGGCAGTCATATCGTGGAAGAGCTTGATGTTCTGAAACGTCCGGGCAATTCCGCAGGCGGCAATCTGGTGAGACTTCCTTCCGTGGATAACATTCCCCTCGAACATCACCGTGCCGGCGGTTGCCCCGAGGGAGCCCGTAATGAGGTTGAACAGTGTCGTCTTCCCGGCCCCATTCGGTCCGATGACGGCTTTGATAACCCCCTTCTCCACACCGAAAGACACGTCGTTGACCGCATGCAGTCCGCCGAATTTCTTGTGCAGCCGGGAGACATCGAGCAGCGCCATCAGTTCTCCCTCCCGACACCTTCCGAAAGTCTTCCGGGGCGAAACATCCTGTCAAAGAATTCGCGCCAATTGAGACTCAGTATCCCGTTCGGCGCGAAAAGCATGATGACGATCAAAATGAACCCGAAAACCGCATCATCATATGACCCGAAGACCCCTCTGAGGGACAAAAAATTGAGAACGACCCCCATGACCATGGCGCCCCAGAGGTGGGCCATCCCGCCCACTGCAACAATGGCCACATAGCGCACCGACTTGATTACGCCAGCCTCGGAGGGCCCGATGCCGCCGTTGTAGTGGGTCATGAAAACGCCAGCCACGGCAGCAAACACCGCGGAAAGCACGAATACCTGAAGCTTGAAGCGTGCCGTGTCGACACCCACCGATGCTGCGGCTTCCTCGGAGCCATGGATCGACCGGAGTGCCCTGCCGACCCTGCTGTCGATCACGTTTCTGAGCAGAATCATACCGATGATCAAGAGCCCCCATGCGATGTAGTAATTTTCCTCTCTGGCACCGAAGTCACCGCTGACCGTGAGGCCCGGCAGCAGAGGAAAAGGGGGCACCTCGGAGATGCCGTCGGCCTCGCCGAAAACCTCACTGGCGAGAACGATCCGATAGACGATAATACCGAAGCCAAGGGTTGCCATGGCCAGGTAGTGCCCTTTGAGTTTAAGCACCGGTATGCCGAGGACCCAGGCAATCACCCCTGCACTCAACACGGCCACCCCGCAAGCCGCCCACGGGGTCACCACCATGAGGGCGTCACCATAGATATCCTGGCCCGAAACCAGCACGCCAAGCCCATCGAGCATTCCGATCAGGGCACTGTCGTTATAGGCAACCAAATTTCTGGTGGTCAGGGCAGCGGACACGTATCCACCGATGGCGAAAAAACCGGCATGACCGATGGATATCTGCCCGGCATACCCCATGACGACGCACAGCCCGATGACCAGCAATGAGTAATAGGCCGACATGGTCAACTGGGTCAGGTAAAAGCGGGTGTCGGTCCAACCGGTCAACACCTGAACCGCGATGACCATGACCCCGAGAGCCGCAAGGGGGAGCATTTTCTTCATGATCAAAACTCCTTGAGCCTTGCAGCCGTGCTCGATCCGAAAAGACCATGGGGTCTCACGAAGAGAATCACCAACAGAATAGAAATGGCAATGGCATCCTTGAAGGCAAGGGGCACCACCGATATCGAAAAGGCCTCGAGGACGCCGAGAAGGAGCCCTGCCCCGACGGCAGCCATGGCGTTGCCGAGACCGCCAAGTATGGCCACGGTGAATCCTTTGATCGCCAGCCCCGTGCCGATATCGTAGCCGGTCGATGTGATGGGTGACATGACGCACCCGGCCAGTGCGCCGATGCCGGCACTGAGCATGAATGAAAGCGTCACCATGTTTCTCGTGTTGATCCCGCAGAGAATGGCTGCCTTGCGGTTGGCGGCACAGGCTCTCATCTTCCGGCCCACGGATGTCGTTTGAAAGAAGACGCTCAGCAAAACCACCATGAGGCCGCAGGCCCCGACAACCCAGAGGACCTGGGGAGAAATCCGGGCGCCGAGCACCGCCACCGTCGTGATTTCATCACCGACAAAATAGGGCAACGACCGGATGGACTCACCCCAGACATGAAGGGCGGCCTCCCGGATCAGGATGGACAGCCCGATGGTGATGATGATCATCCGCAACACCCCCGGATTGTCGAGCCATCGGATAAAACAAATTTCCAGAAGAGCTCCGAAAACCATCGTGATGACTACGGCAGCCGCAATGGCGGCGTAAAGAGGCATCAACGGAATCAGGGAGATGGAGATCATCCCTCCAAGCATGACGAATTCGCCCTGGGCAAAATTGATGATACCGGTGGTGTTGTAAATAATGTTGAAACCGATGGCGACGATGGCATAGATCGAGCCATAGGTAATGCCGGCAAACACATATTGGATAAACAGTTCGACAGTCATATCACCCGCTGATGCGACTTCCGGCCATCCCGGCGTTGAGGGTGCCGTCCGAAGGACATCCCCCCTGTTTGAAAGGGGCCGAGAACATCCGGCCCCTCGAACGGACCCAACGGGATTCGGGCCCCTGCCGCCATTCAGCCCTCAGGGAGCCTACATGCCCTCGTAGGGGACAAATGCGCCGTCCTTGACGGTAATCATTTCGAATGCGTCGATGTCGAGACCGTTGTGATCCGCCGCCGAGAAGGTGAATACGCCTCCGGTTCCCGGAAGCCCCTTGATCTTCTCTATCTCGTCCCGGATCTTGGCTTTGTCCGCTCCCGCCTTTTCGATGGCGGCCTTGACGATGATAAAGGCGTCGTAGGCATGACCGCCGAAGGTTGACGCCGCCTCTTTATACTTTCCCTCATAGGCGGCGATGTACTCGGTCAACAGGGGTTTCTGGGGGTGATCATCCGGCAGTTGATCGGCAACGAGCAGCCGGCCGGCCGGGAAGATGATGCCTTCAGCGGCCGCGCCTGCCGCTTCCACATACTTGATATTTCCGAAGCCGTGGCTCTGGAACAGGGGCACGTCCCAGCCGGCCTGGCGCATATTTTTGGCAACGATGGCCTGGGCGGGGACGATGGACCAGTTGACCACCGCCTGCACATCCTTATTCGCCTTGATCTTGGCCACAACGGCCGACAGATCCGTTGATTTGGCATCGTAGACTTCCGCCTCGACGACCTCGATACCCATCTCGGGGGCAATCTTGAGCAACTGCTCCTTTCCCGCCTTGCCGAATCCGGTATTCCCCGCCAGTACCGCGATCTTGGAAATGCCCATGTCTTTCATGGTCTGAAAGATTTTTTGGGCGGCAAAGGAATCTTTTTGAGGGGTCTTGAACACGTATGTGGCCACGGGATTGACGATCACCTCCGCCGCAGCGCAGGAGACCAGGGGGGTTCGGGCCTGTTCAAAGATTTTCTTGATCTTCATCGTCTCTCCCGAGGTGGACGGTCCGAGAACGGCGAGAACCTGATCCTCCTCGATCAGCTGTTTGGCAAAGGAAATTGCTTTTTCCGGATTGGCGCCGGAATCCTTGATAATCAGTTCGACGGGTTTGCCGTTGATACCGCCGGCGGCATTGGTCTGCTCCACCAGCATTTCCAAGGTCCGGGCTTCCGGACCTCCGAGAAACGATGCCGGCCCGGTCACCGCCAGGATGGCGCCAATCTTATAGGTTCCCGCCGCATGGGGCGATGCCGGCATCAGCATCCCGCCGATTGCCAATGCTATCACTGCCCACAGGGCGACAGTGCGTCCGTATCGATTGATCGTCATCTTGACCTCCTTCATCCTGGTCTGTGGCCACCGGATCGACCGGTGAGTTTCGTATCCGCCCGCTCGGTGCCGGGAAAAGGCCTTCCGGCCATATCCGTGATCCATCGAGCACCGAGGGAAGCGCTGGTGAACAGTACATCGAGCCTTTACATGCTGTAGAGGGTCTTGCCGTCGATTACCCTCAAGCCGTTTTCTTGAATGACTTTGAGCGCATCGTCGGTATTGTCAAAACGGAAAATCATGACGGCATTGCTGCCGCTCTGCTGAACAAAAGCGTACATGTATTCAACATTGATGCGGGAGGACTGAAGAAGATTGAGGATATGGTGCAGCCCCCCGGGACGGTCGGGGACCTCGACCGCGAGGACATCGGTTTTTCCCACCGTAAATCCCGCCTTTTTCAGGACATTCTTGGCGTTTTCGGTATCGTCCACAATCAACCGCAATACCCCGAAATCCGACGTATCGGCCAATGCCAGGGCCCGGATGTTGACCTTCGCCTGGGCAAGAACGCCCGTGACTTCGCACAGCCGGCCGGCCTTGTTTTCGAGAAAGACGGATATTTGTTCTGCTCGCATGGTTGCCTCCTCAGATTGACGTTTTCGCAATCCCACCTGAATGGGACGTGGAGTCCATCAGGCGGAGGAATCGGATTCGACCGCACCTGCTCGGGCTGACCCGTCGTTAAATCTTCCGGTTGTCGACGACCCGCACCGCTTTTCCCTGGCTGCGTGCAATCGCTTTCGGCTCCACCAGTTTCACTTTAGCGGAAACGCCTAAATAGTCTTTGATATTTTTTGTGATTTCTTTCTCCATACCCTGAAGGGTTTTCACTTCGTCGGAGAACATGGCTTCGGATACTTCGACCATAACCGTCAGGATGTCGAGCTGCCCCTCACGGTCAACGACCAGCTGGTAATGGGGTTCCACGTTATTCATCTCCATCAGAACACTTTCAATCTGGGAGGGGAAGACGTTGACGCCCCGAATGATCAGCATGTCATCGGATCGACCGCTGACTTTTTTCATGCGAGCGATGGTACGACCGCAGACACAGGGTTCCGGATTCAGGGAGGTAATGTCCCGGGTGCGGTATCGAATCACCGGAAAGGCCTCTTTGGTGATGGACGTGAACACCAGTTCGCCGGTTTCACCATAGGGGAGAACCTCGCCGGTTTCCGGGTCGATGATTTCCGGGATGAAATGATCTTCGAATATGTGCAGCCCCTTCTTGGCCTCGTGGCACTCCATGGCGACACCGGGCCCGATGACTTCACTGAGACCATAGATGTCAACGGCCACCAGCCCAAGTTTATCTTCGATTTCTCCCCGCATGCTCTCCGACCACGGCTCAGCCCCGAAAATGCCGTACTTGAACTTCAATTCCCGGAAGGACACCCCCATGTCTTCGGCAACCTCTGCCAGATGAAGCGCATAGGACGGTGTGGCCGTCAGAATCGTCGGGCCGAAATCCTTCATGATCACCACCTGGCGCTTGGTGTTCCCTCCCGACACGGGGATGACCGAGGCCCCGAGTTTTTCGGCGCCGTAGTGGGCCCCCAGCCCTCCCGTAAACAGTCCGTAACCATATGCGTTGTGGATGATGTCGCCTCGGGTAGCACCCCCGGCCATCAGCGATCGGGCCATGAGTCCGGCCCAGGTATCCACATCACGCGCCGTGTATCCGACCACGGTCGGCTGTCCGGTTGTGCCGGAAGAGGCATGGATCCGCACCACGTTTTCCATGGGGACCGCAAACATGCCGAAGGGATAGTTGTCTCGCAGGTCTTGCTTGGTGGTGAAGGGAAGCCGTTTCAGGTCGTCCAGACGGGAAATGTCACCGGGAGTGATCCCCGCCGCCTCGAATTGTCCCCGGTAAAACGGCACATTGGCGTAAGCCCGCTCGACCGTGCTTTTCAGGCGTCGCAGCTGAATGGCCTCCAAGGCCTCGCGGGGCATGGTCTCGTACTCGATGTCGTAAATCATCTCTTCCCTCCTCCCTCGACATGTTCCTCAGGCAGGGAACAATCCCCGTCCGGCAGGTAAAAAAAAAGCTGCGGGGTGTTCAGCCCGCAGCTAAAAAATCCCATGGGGCTGACTCCCGGGTGAGTCTACCCATGATGGTTGGCTTGTATGGAGGAGGATCCTACCGAGGCCGCCCATGGGTAGACTTTCTAAACCGAAAGCCCCCAAGCCAGCCGAAAAAGAAAAAGTGGAGGAATCCCCTATGCATGCGCATGCCATTTCTTCGGTTAAAGTGACCCAGAAACTAACGAATGCCTTTGTCCGTTGTCAAGGAAAAAATCATTGCTCGTAGGACCCCTTGAACTGGGCATTTCGCTTATTGAGGAACGCGTCCGTCCCCTCCTTGGCATCTTCGCTGGCAACGCAGATCGCAAAGGCCTCGGCTTCAAAGGAGAGCCCCGAGGCAAGATCCACATTGAGCCCCGTGTTGACGGCCTGCTTGGCCGCCCGCAGGGCGACCCTCCCCTTGGAAGCGATCGTGGCAGCAGTGGCCGTCACCGCGGCCATCAGCTCATCCGCCGGAAAGACCCGATTCGCAAGTCCCATTGCTTCGGCCTCGGCGGCGGATATCATGGCGCCGGTGAAGATCATTTCCTTCGCCCTGCCGGGGCTGATGCGACGAGGGAGCCGCTGGGTGCCGCCGAATCCGGGGATGATACCGAGATTGATCTCCGGCAAACCGAATTTTGCCGACTCCGCAGCGTAAATGAAATCGCAGGCAAGGGCCATCTCGCACCCTCCGCCGAGAGCAAAGCCGTTGACGGCGGCAATCACGGGGATGGACAGATCCTGGAGCCGCGAGACGGCCTCCTGCCCCTTGCGGGCAAAAAGCTTGGCCTGGAGGACATTGAGGGTGTTGATTTCCGTGATGTCCGCGCCGGCGACAAAAGCCCTGTCGCCGACACCGGTGAGGACGAGGACACGGACACCGGGGTCGGTCTCGACGGCGTCGAGGGCCTGGGTGAATTCCGACAAAAGCCCTGAGCTAAGGGCATTGAGGGATTTCGGACGGTTGAAGGAAATGGTGGCAATTCCCCTGTCGACGGTAAACAAGATGGTCTCGTAGTCCATTGGAATCTCTCCATGGTTTCTGATGATCGCCAGTGTTGAAGGTGAATATATAGCGTATCGCCCAAAGGGACTGCAAGCATCCGATTCGCCTGCTGTCGTTCATCCGCGAGTATCCCGCATCATTGACCGTCTTGGGCAGAATCAGAGGCCGACAGGTAGATACCGCTCAAAATCAGGACACCGCCGACCACCGTCGGTATGCCCAAAGCCTCTCCGAAGAGAAAATAGGCCAGGATCGACGCGCCGACGGGTTCTCCGAGGAGGCTCACTGCAACGGCGCTGGCACTGACCCATTTCAGCGCCCAGTTGTAGCAGCTGTGACCGGCAAGCTGGGAGAGCAGGGCCATCCCCATAAAGGCTCCCCACGTGGTGGGGGAAAACCCGGATACCGGAAGTCGGAGAAGAAGCACCATGACCCAGAGCACCAGTGCAGCCCCTCCGTAACAGATCAGGATATAGGCCATCAGAGACAGCCGTGCTCTGAGCCGTCTGCCGATCAACAAATAAATGGCAGCGCAGATGCTTCCAAGAATGGCGAGCCCGTCCCCTATAAGGGTGCCGGGATCCGTGTGAAAGTCTCCGGCGCCGATCACAACGGCGCCCAGAAGGCTGGCAGCGATGCCGAGCCGCACCCTCTTGCTGATGGTGTCACGGGTAAACAGGGGGGTCAAGAGTGCGACCCAGAGGGGATTTGTGTTGACCAAAACAACACTGTTGGCCACTGACGTGAAAGACAAGGAGGAAATCCAGGTGGCGAAGTGAAGGGCAAGAACCCCCCCGGATACCGCAGCCAGGGCAAGAGAGCCCGGTCGGACCCGTCTCAGTTCGTCTCGGGCTTTCCACAGGGCCAAGGGGCAGAGCAGGACGGCCGCAATTCCAACGCGATAGGCAGCGATGACGATGGGATGGGCATCGGCCAGCCGGGCGAAAATGGCGCCCGTGGAGACCGCGGCAATGCCAACAGCCATGACGACATAAGGGGGTAGACGAGGGCGGTCTCCAGCTATCCCTCCACTGCCTGTCACCTCAGCACCCAACTCCGGATATAGGGCGGCGGTCGGGACTCCTTTCCCGACGGTCTGAATCAGCCATCAGGAGTGACCCCGGGGCGGTGAACGGAAATAGGCCGATGGCTGCATCTCCCGGATATAGTGCTGGATTCCTGCAACGATGGCATCAGCCAGATGGTCCTGATAGCGGGGGTCCACGAGTCGCTTGCATTCCTGGGGGTTGCTGATAAAGGAGGTTTCCACGAGAATGGCCGGCATCTGGGCGCCCAGCAGGACGTAAAACGGAGCCTGCTTGACCCCTAAATTTTTCACCCCTTTGTACTGCCGCCTCAATTTGCCGTACATGGCCGTCTGGACACTAGCCGCCAGCCTGCTGGATTCGTTGATTTTGGCATTCTGCATGAGATCGGTCAAAATGGTCTGGAGATCGCTGATGTTTTTGGCGGAAGTGGCATTTTCCATGGCGGCCACCCGGATGGCATCGTCGTCGGTGGCCAGGTTCAGAAAATAGGTTTCCACCCCATGGGCATCGCGGTTCCGGTGAGCGTTGGTGTGGATGGAAATGAACAGATCGGCGTTTTTGGTATTGGCGAATGCCGTCCGCTCCTCCAGGGTCAGGTAAACGTCCCTGGACCGGGTCATGAGGACTTCATAGCCCAGTTGCTCCCGCAGCTTTTTGGAAACCTTTTTACTGATCGACAGGGTGATGTCCTTTTCTTTCACCCCCTTCAGATACCCAAGCGCCCCCGGATCCTTTCCCCCGTGTCCAGGATCGACGACGATTCGTCTCACCCCCAACGCCAACTGCTTGGCAAGGGCTCCAGGGGGCATCTTGCCGTTTTTGGGGAGGACGACCGCCGGACCCGACCGGGAGGCAACCGTGGAGCTGTCATCCCCCCAGACATCAATGATGATCCTAAACGGATTCATGAGAGAAAATATCTTATATGTTCGGAATGACTTTATATCGACAACAACCCTTACAGTGTCTGGCGCAAACTGCCCGGCCCGGGTTGCAATCAGGAGGTTGTCGTTGATATCGATGAGTTTTGGAATGTCCTTCCCCATCCGGGTGTTGCTGATATCGACATAAAGTCGTTGGGGTTTTTTGAGATTTGGGTCCTTTTTGAGCAAATGATGAAAATACGGGGTTTTGTTATCGGCGTCGATGACCACCCGGGTGTAGCTTGGGTTGGACCAAAATCGCAGTCCCGTCACCCGTCTCATTCCTCCCATTCTCGCCGCTGCCGGAGATGTGCCTCCCTGCCCCCCTTTCCCACCCGACGTTTCTTCGTCGATCAACGCCGCCACCGGATCCGAAGGTGACGACGGCGGGGCGTCCGGGACCTCGGAGCGCTCTCCCAGTCTGGCCTCGGCCATTGGCCGATAGCGGCTGTTGGGATAGTCGCTCTTGACCCGCTCGAGATACGCGTCGCCTTTTTCCTTGTCCGTCGATGAGCGGGAATAACTATAGAGATCCAGATAAAGGCCGCCGGCCTTGAACAGGGAGGCGGCGGCTATCGAATGGCCGGACGCGTGGTCGGCTATTTTTTCGTACTGCTCGATGCACTCGAGCCAGATATCCCGGTGTTTTTCCCTCCGTTTGTTGACCGCCAGCCGCTGGGCGCATTTCTCAGCGGTTTCATAGGCCCGCTGATGGGCCGGGGATGTTCGCGGCGGATTACTAGTCGCCGGGGGCGATGACGAAACGACGAATTTGGTCTCCTTCATGGCCTTCAACTCGGCCAACGCCTTGTGCCGGTATGCGCTTCGGGGAAACCGCCTGACGATTCTCTCGAAGATATCCCTAGCTTCTTGAATATCCTCTTTTTTATAAGAATACCGGTACATTCCCTTGTAAAGCTCACCCATTTTATAAAGGCTTGCTGCAGCCCATTGACCGTCGGGGTCCATACGGAACACCTGATCGAACCGACGGATCACATTGAACCAATGCTCACGGTATTTTTGTCGAGTGGGGGATTTCAGGAGACTGCGGTAAGCATTGTCGGCCTGAAAGAACGAGTCCTTGACGGTGGCCGTCAGCGCCGGGGGGGCCCCAATGGCGCCGATCAGTCCAATCAGAATGACGCCGGTTATGATGGGTCGCGCAAGAAACCTCATTGTCCCTCTAAATGGCCTTGGCCTTGTCAACCAGATCGCTCAGCCAGTTCATGGCGTCCATGGGCGTCATTCGGGTGACATCCAGTCGTTTAAGGTTGTCGACCAGTTCCTCTTCCTGGTGTCGAAAAAGCCCCAACTGCGTTTGTCTCGCGCTGGTTTCGGATCCGGACCGGCTGATCTTCTTTCCGTTTTCAATGCCGGCGAGAATCACTTTCGATCGCTCGATTACGGGAGCGGGGATGCCGGCCAACCTCGCCACCTGAATACCGTAGCTGCGATTGGTCCCGCCATCAACCAGTTTCCGTAAAAAGATGATATCATCATTCCATTCTTTGACGGCAAAATGGTAGTTTTTCACCCGAGGCAGGCGGATCGCCAGTTCGGTCAATTCATGATAATGGGTGGCAAAAAGGGTCTTTACCCCGGCCCCCCGGAGGTCATGGAGATATTCGGCCACGGCCCACGCAATGCTTAGTCCGTCGAAGGTGCTGGTTCCCCTCCCGATTTCATCCAGTACCACCAAGCTGCTCTCAGAGGCATTGTTTACAATGTTGGCCGTCTCCTGCATTTCCACCAGAAAAGTGCTTTGCCCCTGGGAAAGGTTGTCCAACGCCCCGACCCGAGTGAAAATTCGGTCCGTCAGAGCTACTGACGCCTTTTCCGCCGGCACGAAGGACCCCATCTGGGCAAGAATGACCGTCAGGGCAACCTGGCGCAAAACGGTGGATTTCCCCGCCATATTGGGGCCCGTGATGACAAGCACCTGTTCGTTATCGTTGTCCAGACGGATGGTGTTGGGCACGAACCGTTCGCCGGCCACGACCTTTTCGATGACCGGATGGCGGGAGGCTTCCAATTCGATGACCCCGTCGGTCCCGATTGTCGGACGGCAATAGTGCTGGCTCTCGGCAATCTCGGCAAGCCCTAAAAGACAGTCGAGCTCAGCCAGGAATCGGGCAGCCTGAAGAATCGCGTGATGGCGGGTCATCACTTCCTGTCTGAGACCCAGAAAAATGTCATACTCCAGGGTGGCCCGCCGCTCTTCTGCATTGAGCGCCTTGTTCTCGAAGGTCTTCAGTTCATCGGTGATGTAGCGTTCGGCGTTGACCAGGGTTTGTTTTCGGACATAGTGGGCCGGCACTTCCTCTGCACGGCCCTTGGGGACTTCCAGAAAATACCCGAAAACCTTGTTGAAACGTACTTTTAAGGCACCAATCCCAGTGACCTCTTTTTCCCGGGTTTCGAGCTCCGCCAGCCACCCCTTGGCATCTCTGCTGATCCGAATCAATTCATCGAGATCCTGATGAAAGCCGGGTTTGATCATGCTGCCTTCGTTGATGGTCGGCGGTGCATCCTCCCGGATGGCAGCCTCCAGAGTGCCGGCCAATTCATAGAGCATTTCCGGATCGAAATTTGGATGAAACAAGGCAGAGGCAAGCCCCGTCGTCACGGATAGAATCCCTGGCAATGCCTGAAGCGACGATTTGAGAGCCAACAGATCGCGGGCATTGCCGTGGCCCATGGCAATCTTGCTTCGGAGCCGCTCCATATCGTGGACCGATGTCAGAGCGTCCCTGAGTTCGACCCGCACCGGCCGGTTCTCGAGCGCCTCCGCCACTGCATCCTGGCGGCCGGAAATCCTGACGATGTCCATCAGCGGGTATCGAAGCCATTGTCGGATCAGCCGACCGCCCATGGCGGTCACGGTCCGGTCGATGACACTCAACAACGTGCCCTGCTTGGATCCCGTCCGGATGTTGGCCAACAGTTCCAGATTCTGGCAACTGCGGTCATCCACCCAAAGGTAGTTGGACAACCGGTAGGTTTCGATTCCGGTAATATGCTCGATCGGCTGCTTCTGGGTTTCCCCCAAATAGAATGCCAGGGCGCCGGCGGCACTGACGCCGGCCCGCTGACCCTCAATGCCGAATCCTTCGAGAGACAGGGTCCCCATGAGATTCAGCAACCGTTCTCTGGACCGCACCGGATCGAAGGCCCCGTCCTCCAGGAAAGTGACGGCCGTTTCGGGAAACGCCGCCTCGGCTTTCCGGATAAAGGACAGATGGCGCTGGTCCTCGGGAATCAGGATCTCCTTGGGGTTGACCCTCTGGGCCTCGCTCAATATCGACTGCTCGTCCGGGTCCTCGGTCAGCCGGAAGGTGCCCGTGGAGATGTCGAGATAGGCAAGCCCCGCCCCGTCTCCGATTTGGCTCAAGGCCATGACATAATTGGGAACCGTGGCATCTAAAAACTCATTTTCCACAATCATGCCGGGAGTGATCACCCGGACCACCTCGCGTTTGACGATACCTTTGGCCTTGGCGGGGTCCTCCACCTGATCGCAAATGGCAACGCGATGACCGTTTTCGATCAGCCGGGAGATGTAGCCCTGGACGGCCCGATAGGGAACGCCGCACATGGGGATGGGTTTGTCATCACTCTTGTTGCGTGAGGTCAGGGTAATCTCGAGCACCCGGGAGGCCACCTCCGCATCGGTGAAGAACATTTCGTAGAAATCCCCCATCCGGTAGAGCAAAATCGCATCGGGATAGTCCTCCTTGATGGACAAGTATTGCTTGAGCATGGGGGTGAGTTTGGTTGGATTCATGGACAAACAGAAGGGGTATACCAATCCGGATCCAGTGGGTCTCCACTCATAGGAAAACCCCGTCTAACCGTCCTGGATCGAAACACTATCGGTCGGTTGAATCGATCGCTTCATCCAGCGGTTGGGTTTTCTCGGCGTCATCAGCGATCTCGGTTGGAGGCTCCTCCCCGGGGGCCATCGTCAGGGCTGCCTTCGCGGCCTCTAGCTCCATCTTGAGGGATGAAATTTCCTTTTGCTGGGAATCGACGGTGGCATTGAGTTGTTTGAGGATTTTGTTTTTTCGGAACTGTTCGAACAATCCGAAAAAATAGGCGATCAACAGCCCGGCCATGAAGCATGCCGCAAAGATAACGGCGACATGGACGTCGGGAGTGGTGTAAGGGTCGGTGACCCAAAGGTTTAATCCGATGGCCTGCTTGGTGAGGAAGAACCCCTGGTTTTGAAAAATCACGATGCCGATAAAAGCCAGGATAAGTATCGCCAGAACGATCTTGATTTTTTTCATTCGGGGACTCCGCTTTCTAACGTAAGGGTTAAGGCCTCGAAGTGGGGTTTCAGGTTCCGGTAGGTGGATTCGATGTGTTCGGGAATCACCCGCACATCCGAAAAAACGGTCAGGGCGTTGACATCCCCGAACCATCGGGGAACGATGTGGAAATGAAGGTGCTCTTCCACGCCGGCGCCAGCCACTTTCCCTAGATTCAGTCCCACATTGAAACCGTCGGGATTCATGGCTTTCTTGAGAATGCCGACGGATGCCTCCACCATGCCCAGAAGCGCCGCCATTTCATCCCTGACTAGCTCGTGGAGCGTCGACAGATGCCGAACCGGGGCGACCAAAAGATGCCCGTTGCTGTAT
Source organism: uncultured Desulfobacteraceae bacterium (assembly GCA_942491115.1). Taxonomy (GTDB): domain Bacteria; phylum Desulfobacterota; class Desulfobacteria; order Desulfobacterales; family UBA5852; genus CALNZV01. Next base: position 300,191 of record CALNZV010000006.1, on the reverse strand, counting down.
GGGAACTTGTTCATGACAACCATGGTCAGACGCCCGCTGAAAAGGGTGAGGTCGTCCAGGTCCCCAAGAGCACTGCAAAATATGCAGTCGCCCTCCTTCTCTCCCTGGATATATTCTATGCGCCACGGGGCCCACATGGTCTTCATGGTATGCGCATCCTTCAAGGAACGGCAGATTCATCGGACTTTGCGTTAGTTCAACTACTCTTTTTCCCTTAGAATTTCAACCCCTTTTTCCCTTTAAGGAAACCACTTCGACGGCGCCCCATGCGCCCATGCGATCCCCTTTGATCACCAGAATCCCTTTTACACCGTCCCTGGATCGGGCCCAATCGACGGCGGCGGGTATGTCACCCCGGCGGCAAATCCGATTGGCCGTTGCCGTGGCGAGGGCATCGGCGACGGCCGCGGATGGAGACAGGATGCAGGCCGCATCCGCCCGGCCCCGGCTTACGGAATGCCCGACCGAGGCCGACGACGTGCAAATGCCCAGAGGGCCTACAGGTCCCTCCAGACGAATGCCGATGGCCATGCTGAGTGGGGAATCGCCGGCATAGATCCCGACAACGGTGTCACGGTCGAGGGCCATAAAGAGGTCGCCGCCATTTTCCACTGCGACTTCCCGGGAGCGCTCAAGGAGGGCGTATCCGACCGTTTCGGCGATGGCCCCGGCCACGGCGGCCATCGGCCCCACCCCGGCGACGGCGGCAGCCGACACCATCGATCGAATCAATGGAGGGGCCGGCGTTCTCAGGGACCAGGGCACCATTGCCGTCAAAAACCCCGGATGCTCCCGGATGAAGCCCCGGAGCTGTTCTCTGGCCTCGATCACCGCCTCCCGGCATCGGTCGTGTTCCGAAACGGAGGCTTGAACCTGCAGATCGGTTTCTTCGACGCGAATACGGTAGGAATGAAGCCCGGTAATACCGCCGACCCTCCGGTAGTTCCGGTTTTCTCCAGGGCGGACGATAGAGGTGTTGGTGGAAGCGGTCATCGAAGGGCGACTCCGGGCCCGGCTGTCGGGCTATCGGATTTCGGGGCTTGGACGAAGGGATTCCGGGCACTGACGGAGAAAATACTGGTCCGTCATACCGGCAATGAAATCCCTGACGATTTCCGCCGGGCGGTGATGGTCCATGTAGCTGTCGTCCATTCCCCTGAGAAATCCGTCAAAAATCACCGAGGTTCGGTTTCCCGTTTCGATGTCGTCCATGTACCGATTGAACAGTAGTCGAAACAGGCGGCGGATCTGATCGGTATGGCGCTTGATGGCCGGGTTCATGTAAATGTGTTCGAGGTTGAAACCTTTGAGACGGACCAGGGCATCGGACACTTCGGGACTAAAAGCGATCCACGGCTGGTGAAAGCTCTGTCGAATCACATCGGTCACCAGATGATAGACAATCGTTCCGTTCGTGTCTCCCAAGACGGAGGTTACCGACGAGGGCAGGTCCCGGCGGCGGATCAACCCGAGGCGGATGGCATCCTCGATGTCTCGGCCGATGTAGCTGATGGTGTCGGCCATCCGTACCACACATCCCTCGAGGGTCATCGGGGTCAGGGCGGTGTCGGGCCGACGGGCTTTGGCTTCCCTATCGGCATCCAAGTCTTCGAAGGATTTTTGCCGCTTCGGCCTGAGCAACTGATTGTGGACTTCCCCGTCGTGGCATAAAATGCCGTCCAGGGTCTGGAGACAGAGATTCCAGCCCCGCCCTTTTCTTTCCACTCGGTCGAGAAACCGTACGCTTTGAAGATTGTGATGGAAGTGCCCGATGCCGCTTTCTATACAGAGTTCCGAGAGAAACCGCTCCCCGTCGTGACCGAAAGGCGTGTGCCCGATATCATGCCCCAGGGCGATGGCTTCGATCAGGTCCTCGTTCAACCCGAGAAAACGGCCGATGGTTCTGGCGGCCTTCGAGACCAGCTGCACATGGAGGACGCGGTGGGTGATATGGTCGTTTCGGATCAGATAGAAGACTTGGGTTTTGTCGATATAACGGGTGTAGGCCAGGGAATGCAGAATCCGGTCGACGTCCAGGGAAAATGCCTGGCGGTAGGTTCCGGAGCGACGGGGTTCGGGTTGACGTCGCTCTCCTTTGGCGCTCGGTGTGGCGACCGGCGAGAGAAACGCCTCCTCCCGTTCTTCCAACGCCCCTCGAATCATGTCCAAACTGTCCACTTTAAATCTCTCCTCTGTCGATCAGGCCTTCCATCAGTCGATGGTAGTCGATTCCCGCCTGTCGGAATCCTTCCCGCCCGTATTTCATATTGGCCTCGATCACGAGAAACCGCCCACCGTGCTCGTGGATGTCGATTCCGACGTCGTCGAAACCGCATCGGTCGGCCGTCAGCAGCGCCAGAGCCGTCGCCGCCTCCGGTACCGGGTCGAGAAAAATGCGGCCACCGGCGGATAGGTTGGTTCTGAATTCACCCACCTGGGCCTCACGCCAGTACGCATGAACGGCACGTCTGCCGATAACCACCACCCTGATGTTCCGCCTCGCCGGCAGGAACTCCTGGATGTAAGCGGCATGGGTCCGTCGGCAGTAGGATTCCAATTCCCAGTGGTTTGAGATAAGAAACACCCCCCGGCCTTGTGAGGAGCCTCGAGGGATTTTCCCGATGAAAGGGAAGTGAAAATACCCTGGAATCTGCCGGTGTGCCCGTTTGCCGTAGAACACCCGCGTTCGGGGATGGGGCAGTTTCTGAATGGTATACATGGCCGTCTGACGGATCTTGTCCTGAACCAGCTTGTAGTTGTGATAGCTGGGAAAGGTGGGTTTACCCATGATATCGAAGAGATCGGCATAGAAAGCGGTCGGATAGTAGATGCGATCGGCGCTGGTGATCCGCTCCTGCTCCTCGGGGGCGTAATCATCAAAATTAGGTCTCACCCCCAGGGTGATGACATTGTGACAACGGCGCAGCCGGGCTCCAAGGGCAATCCGCCGCTTTTCCTTTTCCATAGGCTTCCCCTCGCATCCGGCGTTTCGACAAGAGCGGGGTCAGAGCCCACTCCCACCGGGGCTGAGGATGAACAGTTGAGGACCGACGGGCCCGCCGACCGTTGCCCGCTCCAGTTCGAGATCGAGAACGGACCCGTTTCCTCCCTCCATCAGAATTCGTGAGGGGAGACGGTAGCGGTCGATCAGGCGATGTCCGCTCAGTCGGGCACGCCATCTCAGTTCCCCGTCTTTTCCGATGGACTCCATCTGGATCAGTATGGGCTCCGGGGAAGCAACGGCATAGGAGACCCGGTAGCGCCGCTCTTGCCATCGGGTCTCCAATTCCAGCTGGTCTTCGGGGGCTCTGGTTCGCCGGGCCCGATGGAAATCGATCATGGGCAGGCGACCGCAGATCAATGATATCAAATTCTCGGGGGTGACCGACAGGCCGATAAGTCTTTTGAGCGGATCGCTTTCCAGGGAGCGCTTCACAAACCGCTCCTCGCGGTGATCAACAAGGTAAACGGCGCTGCCCTCCGTCGCAAACGTAATGAGTGGAAGGCCGGAAATCGTCCGAACAGCCATGCGGATCTGACTGGGAGGCTGCAGGATCAGAGCCACCCGTTCGTTGACCCGCCGCTGATCGGGAATCCTCAACGCGATACTTCCGACGGCTTTCAGGGAAGGCAAATCCGTGTTGATCGCGGTCAGTTCGTCATGGAGCAATTGCGTCCCATCGCCCTCGAAGAACCGCTCCCGGGATGGGCCTGAAAACACCGCACAGCCCGTCGCAAACACCCAGAGGGCCATGCAAAGGGCCATCCGCAGCGGGGAGGTCAGTCCTTTGCGGACAACAGGCAATCCATGAGGCCGCTGCTGGTTTCCGGGGCGAGAAAAATGGAAAAGCCGAGGTGCCTGCCCGGTCACGAGGATCCCTTGGCTCCGGCGGGCTGGGATTCCATCTTCCGTATCTTTTCGACCAGCCCTTCTCGGTCGTCCCCCTTGGTTTCAAGAGAACGCCGGTAGTATTCGAGGGCTTTTTTAGAATCGCCTAACATTCGGTAGGCATCCCCGACATGCTCCATGATAATGGGGTCTTCCGGTGCAAGTCGATGGGCTTCGAGAAGCACCTCCAGCGCCTTGTCGTAGAGGCCTTTCTGAAAATACACCCATCCAAGGCTGTCGGTAAAATAGCCATCGCCAGGTTTGAGTTCCATCGCCCTTAGAATCAACGCCTCGGCCTCGTCCAGATGAATCCCAAGGTCCGCATAGGTATAGCCCAAGTAATTCAATGCATTGGCATGATCGGGGGTGATTTCGAGCACCTTTTTCATGTTGGCGATGGACGCTTCTTTGTTATTCATTTTATCGTAGAGAACGGCAAGCTCGAAATAGGTCTTGTCATTTTCAGGCGCCAGTTCGATGGCCTTGACAAGCTCTTTTTCCGCCGCAGCCAGGTCGCCGGATTCTTCGTAAAGCTGCCCCATATATAGCCGAAGCTCGGCATTATCCGGCTCTCGCTCGATCACCTGTGAGAGGTAATCGATGGCATCCTGGCTTCGACCATTGTTATGGTAGAGCAATGTCGCCTGAAGCACCGCATCTCTGTAACGTTGAGAATTTGGCGACACTCGTTGGTAATGCCAAAGCGCTTTGTCCACCGATTCCAATCGCTCAAAGGCAAGGCCAGCCAGGAAGTGGTAATCGGAATTGCCGGGTTTGATTTTCAGCAGAGTCTCCAACACATAGGCCGCTTCTTCGTTCCGGTCCCGTTCGATAAAGAATTTCAAAATCGATCGAAACAGTTCCTCGTCGGTGGCACTCTCGGCAATGTCCCGAATGAGATCTTCGGCCGCCTTGGGGTTACCGATGTCGTTGTAGTAGGCGGCAAGCCCGATTGCGGCCTGCACGTTGAAGGCATCCTGCTCCAAAATTCCTCGGTAGAGGTCAACGATTCGCTTTCGGTTGCCAGGGGTGTCTTTCCGCTGACGAATGAGATCGATCAACTCGAAGCGGGCGCTTTCAAGCTCGGGCTCAAGGCTGAGGGCTTTGACAAAGGCTTTCTCCGCCGCCTCGTCGCTCCCCTTTTCGGCATAGACGCGGCCCAGAAAAAAATAACCGGCATAGGAATCGGGTATCTGCTCCACGAGTTCCGCGAAAACCGCCTCGGCATCGTCGTATTGCTGATCCTGGAAATACAGATTTCCTAAAACCAAATAGACGTTTTCATCCTGGTCACCCGCAGCGATGGCCTCCTCATAGGCGCCCTTTGCCTCGTCCAATCGATTCTGATTCTGGTAGATCCGACCCAGAAGCAAAAAGGCATCGGCATCTTCCGGGTTTTCCGCTACGATCTCAGTCAGAAGTGTCAGCGCCTCGGCCACCTTTCCCTGCTGGGCATAGAGGTTTGCCAGTTCCCGTTTAAGATAAAGGGACTGGGGATCAAGGTCCACCGCCTTTTGAAGCGCATCCACGGCTCCGTCGAGCTGGTTTTGACGAACGAGTTCATGGGATTCGAGGTAGTAAAAATACGCATTTTCGATGGTTTCGGCCGAGGAATCGGAGCCGATCGGCAATGCCAGTTTTCCGCTGCTGCACCCGATCAGCGAAACTGCCGCGATCACCGATAGACAAAGCCGAGCAAAAGGCGTGGGCATAGATCAATTTCCTGACAACGGGAATGGGGATGGGTTATCGGGCGAGGGTTGCGCCCTATTCTAAGGATCCCGGCCTGGCTGGGGTCGGTATCAGCGAATGGCAAACTCCCTTTATGCGTCCGATTCTTCGTCGGAATAGGCGGAAAAATCCGGTATCTCTCTTTTGAAATATTCCCGCATCTTCTTGATGATGTTCTTTTCCACCTGCCGAACGCGTTCGCGGGATATCCCGTATCGGTCGCCGATCTCCTGAAGGGTGACGGGTGTATCCGAGAAGATCCGCAGATCGAATATTTCCATTTCCCTGTCGGTCATGGTTTTCCGGAACTCCTCGATCTTGGTATGAAGCAGGTTCTCTATTTCCTTTTTGGCCACCTGGTCTTCAGCAGAGGTCGAGTCCGTGCTCAGAAACTCGATTCGCTCGGTATCGGAATCCTCCTTCAGCGGGGCATCGAGGGAAACATCCCATCCGTCGAGCCGCTGATCCATATCGATGATCTCCCTCTCCGATACCCCCAATCGCTCTGAGAGCAGCTTGGGCTTGGGATCGAAACCCTGCTCGATCAACCGCTGTTTTTCCTTCTTCAGTTTGAAAAACAGCTTGCGTTGGCCCTGTGTGGTTCCGATTTTGACCAGGCGCCAGTTGTCCATGATAAATTTGAGAATATACGCTTTAATCCAGAAAGACGCATAATAAGAGAACTTGACGTTCTTGTATGGGTCGAACTTCCGGACCGCCTGCATCAGTCCAATATTGCCTTCCTGTATAAGGTCCAAGAGATTTTGCATCCAAACCCGCTGGAATTCCAAAGCGATCTTGACCACCAAGCGCAAATTCGATGTGACCAGGGTATAGGCAGCGTCCTTGTCGCCGTATTCCTGGACCTTGATGCCCAATTCTCGTTCCTCGTCACGGGTCAATAACCGATAGCGGCTGATCTCCTGAAGGTAGCGTTGAAGCGGGTCGAACTTGACCAGCGCCTTGTCTTTTTCCTGGTCGGCCTTGGAGATCATGCTTTTTGAGGCCGGCTTTTTATCTGGGGTCGCGGGTCTCGACTTCATCGATTTGACCCCTTGTTTTTTTTCTTCTATTTGGTCATCTTTCGTCGAGGATCCTCGGGGGGGACGTTTTGATGCTGCTTTACTTCGATTCGCAGATTTCTTGGGTGACTTCTTGCTATTTTTGGTTTTAACCGCAGCCATGTTTTCCCTATTCTCAGCCCCATTTGGGGTCAGTGTTTCAGCAGGTGATGTCCGGCTGCCATGGCAAGCACTATCGGCGCCCAGGGGTGCCGCCTCGCAACCCATTTTATTATGGACAATGCCCCGACGGTTGTGTTAGCGAATTGGCTCTCTTCGAGCGCCTGTAGCTCAGTTGGATAGAGCAACGGCCTTCTAAGCCGTGGGTCGCAGGTTCGAATCCTGCCAGGCGTACCAGGGGCCTTATATCCGAGGCCGGCAACCGCCGGCTTTTTGTTGGCAGGCATAGCCACCAAATAAAAAGCGTGGGTTCGGGATGGCATCCGTGATCCCGCGCGCTGGTGGTCAGATGTCGATGATGCTGCCAAATCATGGCTTGTCTACCATAAAATTGATACCAGAGCAAGTTTGGAGCCATTCGCATCCACCGAATGTGCGGTCATTATACGCCATTTCTTCATCCTATCCACAGGTCTTTCAGGCAGCCCCCCCCCTTCCCGGCGTCCACGCCCATCCAATCGATTTCAACCACCGGATTCCTATTGAAATTTATACCAATTGATGTATAAACAAATAACGGTTTTCCTGCAGGGTGGTCTCTTTTCGTCAAATCGCCCATCGGTGCCAGAACCGCCAATTCGATCGGCACTCCCTCGTTTTCTTACCAATGAGCCCGGAGGCCAGGCGTCGATGAGTGGATACTGAAAAACCGGCTCTTTTCGATTGGTCGAGGGTTGCCGGCGTTCCTTTCAAGGCACTCCCCGGCCCTCGCAGGCCGGTCGTCCGGACGCTCTCAAGTGTCCAGTGGGCGATGCCGATAAGGAATGCTGAATGCTACGCACACAGCGAATTGAGACTCTGTCCCACAGGCGATCGATAGCTTGAAAACCGCTTCGGGAAACCCATAATGAGAAAAGTATCGCGCCAACCGGGTTTCGAAGATTTTCGAAGTCTGTCCTTTGATGTGACCACCATCAAAGCGCTGATGGCGTCGACCAACCGCTACAAAACCCTCTTTGAAAGTGCTGGCGACGCCATTTTCCTCCTCGACCTGAACGGTCAGATCCTCGATGCCAACCGCATTGCCTGCGAACAGCTCAACTACAGCCGTAGCGAGCTCAAAGACGCCACCACGATGGATATCATCTCCCCGGAGTACTCCCCCGCCTGGCCTCAGAAAATGGAAGAGCTCCAGATCCTTAACCACATTATTTTTGAAACCGCCCTGATGCGGAAAAACGGGTCGGTCATTCCCGTGGAAACAAGCTGCCGCGCTATCGAGTACGACAACGAACCTGCCGTACTAGTGATTGCTCGTGATATCACCGAACGTATCCAAAACGAAAACGAAAAAGCCAAGCTGCGGGACCAACTCAGACAGGCTCAAAAAATGGAAGCCATCGGTACCCTGGCAGGGGGCATCGCCCACGATTTCAACAATATCCTCCAGGCCATCATCGGTTATACGGAAATCACCATGCTCCAGATGGCCAAAGGCCGGGATCCCAAAGCCAGCCTGGAAAATATCCTAACAGCCAGCCAGCGGGCCAAGGAACTGATCAACCAGATTCTCTCCTTCAGCCGCCAGAGTGAGCAGGAGCGCAAGCCCATCCAGATCAACATCATTGTTAAAGAGGTTCTCAAGCTGATTCGGGCCTCCCTTCCCGCCACCGTCGAAATTCAAGGGAAGAACCTCAATACCCAAACGGTCGTCGAAGCCGACCCGATTCAGATTCATCAGGTCATGATGAACCTGTGCTCAAATGCCCACCACGCCATGCGGCAAAAAGGCGGCATTCTCGAAATCGAGATGGCGTCGGTCCATATCGACGAGGAATCCGCCGGCAAATTCACCGAGCTTTCCCAGGGGGATTACCTCAAACTTACGGTACGGGACACGGGTATGGGAATACCTCCGGAGCATATGGAGCGTATTTTCGATCCTTATTTTACCTCCAAGGAAAAGGGGGAAGGCACCGGGCTAGGGCTTGCGGTCGTTCACGGCATCGTCAAAAGCCACCAGGGCGCCATTCAAGTCGAAAGCAAGGTCGGTGAGGGAACGAGCTTCCACCTCTATTTTCCTGCCAGGGAAGCGCCCACCATAAAGGCCCAACTTGAAGAAGAACACCATCCCCACAAGGGTAATGAGCGAATTCTCTTTGTTGACGATGAACCCACCCTTGCCGCCATCGGTCAAGAGATGCTCGAAACGCTGGGTTATCGCGTTGAAACGAAGACATCCAGTGAATCGGCTCTGGCCCTTTTCCGAAAAGAGCCGGATCGATTCGACCTCATTATCACGGATTTGACCATGCCCAGCATGCCAGGGGATGTGATGGTTCAGGAAATGTTGAAGGTTCGGAAAAACATCCCTATCATCCTGTTTACCGGATATAGCGATCTCCTCAGCCAGGAGCGCTTCGACGAGCTGGGCATCCGCGACTGCCTCCTTAAACCATTGACTCGCTGGGACCTGGCCACTGCCGTCAGAAAAGTTCTCGATACTGCCGCCGACACCCTCAAACCCGAGATTGAAGAACCGCTCTCAACAGAGAGCCAAGAGGGACCGGAAGAGACAACCGACGACATTTCCGACGATTGACCCCCCCCCGTTATCCGGTGGCCGGCCCTGCCCTTTTTCTACCTGAAACACGATCACCATGAACTGACAGGGCACAATGAACGGTCTTCTGCAAATTCTAAAAGTGGTGGTTGTCCTGGCCGCAGCCGCCATACTGGGCAACTGGTTTTTGGCCGAGCTACGGTCAGCGCGGGCCAAGGGGCAGTCGTGGTACGCCCCGTATCTGACGATTCCCGGCATCCTCATTCTCATCGCCATTGCAGCGCCACTGCTCATATCGCTGTTCCGGTGACCGACCGGTATCTATTCGGTCACTTATCGGCATTTGCATCAAGCAGGGCCTCCCATTCCCGGAAACAGCTCATTTCGCCCCGAGATACCCCCGATGAAGACTCAGGCAACGGCAACCCTGAGAGCTTAAGCCAAACCTCTGGACTACCGAAGACGATCATGGAGATACGGATGTCAAAAGCTGGCCGCGACCGTCAATGTAAAACTATTGTCAAACCACCGATTCTCCTTGTCATGACAGGGGGTTTCTCCGTAGAGAGATGTATCTAATCCGAATTAGGGATTGATTGCATACCGACTATCGAAAACGGTCAGTCGAAAGGAAAATCATGTCACTTCCAGCACTTAAAATCGGCGATCTCACCTGCCGAATTCCTATCATTCAGGGCGGCATGGGAATCGGTGTTTCCCTCTCCGGCCTCGCCTCTGCGGTCGCCCAGCAGGGGGGCATCGGGGTCATCGCAGGTGCAATGACAGGGATCAGCGAGCCTGATGCGTCCTCCGACAGCACCCAAGCCGATATCCGCGCCCTGAAAAGAGAAATTCAAACGGCCAGGTCCAATACCGACGGCGTCCTGGGCGTCAACATCATGGTCGCTTTAAACAATTATGCCGATCTCGTTCGCACCTCCATATCGGAGGGCATCGATGTCATTTTTTCCGGCGCCGGACTCCCAATGGATCTACCCGGATACCTTACCGAAGGGGCCAGGACCAAGCTGGTGCCTATCGTGTCGTCAGCCAGAGCGGCCGCCTTGCTGTGCAAAAAGTGGTTCGCCCGTTTCTCCTATCTCCCCGATGCGTTCGTCGTGGAAGGTCCCATGGCAGGAGGGCACCTGGGTTTCAAGGAGGAAGAGCTCGACAATCCGAAGTTTGCCCTGGAAAACCTGGTTCCCGAAGTCCTGGAGACGGTCAATCGAATCGGAGCCGCCCACGGAAAGCGTATCCCCGTCATTGCCGCCGGGGGTATATATTCCGGAGAGGACATCTGCCGATATCTGAGCATGGGCGTTGCTGGCGTCCAGATGGGGACGCGCTTCGTTGCGACCCATGAATGCGACGCCGACAAGGCCTTCAAGCAGGCTTACGTGGATGCCAGGGAAGAGGACCTCGTGGTGATCAAGAGTCCGGTCGGGATGCCGGGGCGGGCGCTCCGCAACGCCTTCATCGATGATGTCAGCAGCGGGAAGAAAAAACCATTCCGGTGTCCGTACCACTGTATCAAGACCTGTGATCCGGAAAACAGCCCTTACTGTATCAGTCTCGCCCTCTTGTGCGCCAAACAGGGGAAGCTGAAAAACGGATTTGCCTTCGCGGGCCAGAACGCTTACCGGGTCAATGAAATTATCTCGGTCAAAGAACTCATCGACACCCTTCGGGCAGAGTACGAATCGGCCTGCAACTATCAAGCGGCCTGACGACAATCCGCATCGGTCAGACCATCTGTACCCCCCACCCTATAATCGCCGCAGCCATGCCCATGGCCGCGGCTTTCCTATTACAAGAAACCGTCGATCGGCACCTCCCTCCCCGCCATCGGCGCCGATCATGGTTCGCTTCATTTATCGCCTTGACCTGGACGAGTAGCCCCATTTTAACGGTATCTCCCTTGAAAAAAACCGGCCGCAGCCCCTATACTCCAGAATGCCGATCAGGTTTTTTCCGCCTTCGCGTCTGGGAACCGACATGGCTCGACGCGGCGGCGGCAGAAGCCACCTCGGGCAGTCCTCAGATCGTTCTCATGCGAATGGATCAATAGGAGGCTTCACCATGATTGCTCCTCGAAAGGCAGCAGGCGCTTTGCTCCTTGCTCTGTATGCCGCCGGCTGTCAAACGCCGTCTTCAAGACCGACCGGGCCCCAGGGTCCCGGAGCCCGGGTGGAGATCGTGGGAGAGATCACTGCGGATGTTATCCCTGAAGCCAGCGGAATGGCCTCGTCTCACATCCGAAAAGACCTCCTTTGGATCGTCAACGACAGCGGCAACGGACCGACCCTGCATGCTATCGACACCACAGGTACCTACCTGGGCTCGGTTCAGGTGGAGGGCGTGGAGAACCGGGATTGGGAAGACTTGGCGGCTTTCAAGCTTGGAGGGACAGCCTACCTTCTCATCGCCGATATCGGAGACAATGCCGCCAAACAGAGCCACTATAGGCTTTACATCATCGAGGAGCCGTTGACAGACGACTCCGCCGCCATCGTCGGATCGGTTCGCCCAACGGGCACCGTCCGATTTCAGTATCCCGACGGCGCCAAGGACGGGGAAGCCGTTGCCGTGGTTCCGGATCTCAACCGCGTCTATATCATCACAAAGCGGACGACCCCGCCGGTCCTCTATCGTGTGGACCTCATTCCGCCCCCCGGTCGGACGCTGTTAATGGCGGAACGGGTGACCGAAGTGAAAGGGCTCATACCACCGGGCAGTGACCCGCTGCCGAGTATCTCTGGGAAATGGCTCATCAGGAACCAGCCCACGGCGATGGACATCGACCCCCAGGGTCGCCGGGCGATGGTGCTGACCTACACCGATGCGTTTCTGTTCACCAAAAAGCCCTGGGAAACCTGGAGGAATGCCTTTTCGGGAATCCCGGAGGCCGTGGGCTTACCCCGGCTCTCTCAGGGAGAGGCGATCTGTTTTTCTTCCGACGGGAGCTCGGTGTTCGTTACCACGGAAAACCTCCCTGCCCCATTGGTGCGGATCGATTTGCCCCGATAACAGAGGACCCTTCACCGGGCGCGAGACGACACCCGGGAGGAGATCCCAATGAACCTGCCTGTCTGGCTGTTGATCGTTTTTTCGGTATGGATCGGGCTGTTTGCGGCTAAGGCCGCCTATGGGCTTGGTGTGGCAGTGGCCCTACCCAAGACCCGGGGGGCACTCTTCGTATCCTCATCGAAACGGCGAATAGCAGTGGCTCTCGATGCCATTCAGCCCTCAAAAAACGGGCTTTTAGTGGACCTCGGCTGCGGAGACGGGCGAATCCTCCGCTACGCACGAAAACACTACGGTATCAGGGCGGTTGGATACGAAGTCAATCCCATTGCGTGGGTGAAAGCCAAATGCCTATCGGCGTCCGACAAGGGGATCCGCATCCGGTTTCAGGATTTCAGGCGCGTGGATCTATCCACAGCCGACATCGTGACCTTTTATCTCTTCCCGGACGTTCTCGGCGATCTGTCCCAGGACCTTCGGAATGGTCGTTTCAAAACAGGGGCCGTTCTGATATCTTTCAATTTCCCGCTGCCAGAAACGACAGCTTCCTTCGTGATTCACCCCCCGGGCAGTCTCCACGGCGACCCGGTTTATTTCTACCGTGTTTCGTAAAAGGGGGGGGAAGCCACCCGTTGGGAGGAAGGTATACCTGGCAGCCGTCCCTTCCGACCTCCACGCCATCGATCCCGGGGGTCATCTATGAGAGGAACTCACATGACCGATATCACCATCTGCGTTTCCAGAATCGAACGAACATCGGCCTCCGAAGCCGCAGTCAGGGATCACCGCGTGGTCATGGATCGCCCGGAGTCCAAGGGCGGCGGAAATGCTGGAGCCATGGGCGGAGAAATGCTTCTGGCCAGTTTCGGCGGTTGCTTCATGAGCAACCTGATCGCCGCTGCCGAGAACAGGGAATTGTCCCCAACGGCCCTTGCGGCCACCGTCACCGGTACCCTCGAGGGTCAGCCGACCCGTTTTACCCGAATCGCCTTGGAAGTCACCTACCGGGGAGTCACGTCGGAAGAGATGAAGAAACTGGTTCAGATTGCCGAAAAGGGCTGCATTGTCCGCAACACCCTCAGTGGATCCGTCGAAATCAGCGTTTCTCTGGCCTCCTGACGGAGGATCCCGTCGGAAGCAATATCTTCCATTGGACGACGCCATCCGAAAGCCGAGACCCATCGGGTGCGGCAGCCAGCCACCCCTCGCTACCCGATACCGCCGAGGGGGAAAGAGGGTCGCTCCAGGCAATCCTTTTTTCGGAACGGAGATGGGGACGATCACGGGGAGGTTGACCCGGTTACTCCTGTAAACCGGATGGCCGTGAACTCGGTCCCACCAATGCGGACAATCCATAGAGGGCTATCGCTGCAAGGGTAAGACGCAAAAACCCCAGATGAAGCGAAAGCATGGCAGCCATCACGGCTCCCATCACCGAGGAACACCCATTGACCGCCCAGGCCCACGAAATGCGGTCGGGTCGGGTTCGGGACAACCGCATCATCCCGATGGGGAAAAGCATGCCCAGGAAAAAAGCCACCGGCGCCGTGGACAAAGCGACGGCAGCAATCCGATATCCGAGTGCGGCCTCGACGAGCCGATCACCCGCTGCACCGAACAGACCCACGGCGATCCCCGAACCCATGGCCACCCCCGCCGCCGCCCATACCTCCACCCGCACCCCCTTGATGCGTTCTGAGGTCCACCGTGAAACGATTCGACTTCCCACCCCCGCAAACACCAAAAAGCCCCCCAGAACAGACGAGGCCGCCAGCACCGGATGGTGAAGGTACCGAATCCCTATCTGGATAAAAACGATTTCCAGGACGATGAACCCGAAACCGATGCCGCCGAAATACACCATCAGCCGCCACCGCCCGGGGCCGGGACCGCCCAGCAGCCTTCGCTTTGCGAGAAGCGGTATAAAAATCAATACGGTACTCAGCAGGGTGGCGGCCCACAGCGCCAGGACGATCGCCGGATATCCCCAATCCGGCATCCCCGCCCCCTCCTGGTCACCTGCCTGCATCCACAGGTTCGGAGACGTCTGGAAGAAATGGAAATAGGGACGGTCGTCGGTAACCGCCTCGACGTCATAAGGGTAGTCTTTAAGGAACCGGGCCCTGTCTTTACTGGTCAAGGCGGTGATCCCATCGAAAAATTCAGGACTGCGTAGGATGTTTCGACGGTTGACCTCACGGTCGGAAATGCCGGGGAAGAAAACCGGATCGAAGCCGCGCTCCCGGCAAAACGACCGAATGATCGTGCAATCCTCCGGAGTGATACCGCCTTTTCTAACGACAAGGGTGCCGGTTTTCCAACTGCGTATCACGGCCAGACTATCGGCCGGTCGGGTGTTTCCCCCTTCCCTCATCGCAGTCAGTACGGTGTCCACCAGCCGCAGTCCATCCCGGGGCGGCAGTCGCAGCCGCCAGGAAACGCTTAGGTATCCTCCGGAGGCTATCGCTCTCAGGTAGGATCGAAAGGCGTTCACGGTGAGGTGATAGTCTTCCGTCAGGGACAGGGAGCCGGGTCCGGTGCCGCTGCCAACCGGAGGGAAAAGGATCAGGTCGTAACGGTCGTGTCTGCCCGCCAGATATCCCCTGATCTCTTTGGGAATCAGCCGCGTATGGGAGGATAGATGACGCCAACCCGAATACGGCGAAAAGCGACCCGTCAGAAGATCGATCTTGCGAGGGTCTAACTCGAGGGCGTCAATGGGGGATCGACCGTGAAAAAAAGACAGCAGAACCGTGGACCCCATGCCGGCCATGGGGAGCAGTGCGCTTCCCTTCGACGGCATCAGGTGGAATGCCAAGGCGGTCGACGTCTGGTCTAGGAAAGCCAGTTCCTGCCGGCCGCCTTCAAAGCGGTTGATGGGGTCGGGTTGATCGCCGTCAGTAAAAACCCCCAGTTGGGGCGGGGGTTCGGCCGTCGAGAGGAGGCTTGCACCCTGGACCATCCGGAACGGGATTGTCGGGCTGTCCACGACCGCGATCCAGCCCAGGGGACTGGAGCGGTCCTCAAGAATCCTCGTATCGGGAATTTCCAGGGCCTGGCGCAGTGGTTTGTATGGCGACAGCCGCCCGGCCAGGTCGTGGTCACTCGCTCCGGCAGCAAGGAAGGCAACCATCAAAGCTGTCACCGCCGTGGCCGTTCCCAGTCGGGAAGGCCGCTCCACACCGGCGGATATGGCAGCGCATCCCGCCAACCCGATAACGCCGGTGAGAGCCTCCAGCGGGTCGACCATGTGCAGAAGCACCACGATTCCGATGGCGCCGATACCAGCTCCCGCCAGATCGGCCCCGTAGACCCGGGGGATATCATGACTGAACCGCCTCAGGGTCGAACCGATGATCACACCGGCAAAGAAAAACGGCACGGCAAAGAGCACGATGGCAAGGAGAAGATAAACCAGCTGAAAGGCGTTCCAGCGGATGTCCAGAGGGTTGAAGGGCACCTGAATGCCGGCCCCGGTAGAACACCAAATGCTGACGGGCAATCCGACCGATGAGAGGTGGAAAAACCGGTCATAGCCCTGGCGAAAGGCGCCGGGGGTAAGCACCAGCCAACTCCCGCTGGCTCCATATCCAAGCAGGGCTAAGCTGATGACCAGAAAGGCGAAATGGTGCCACTGAACGACGGCCAACAGTCGCATCAACAGCAGTTCGTATGCCAGTGCCGACGCAGAGGTCAACGCTACGGTCACCAGGGGCGACCGCTCCTGGCGCATCCGGAAATACCCGTAGGGGGATCCCTGAGCCATTCGGACATCCTCAATGGGTGCCGGTCAGCGGCACAAACCGCACCGGAAGCACCTGTCGGGTGACCAGCTCCCCATTTGTCTGCTTCTCCACCATCATCAGGTGCTGAGTTCCAAATCGGTGCCCCACCGGAATGACCATCGTTCCCCCAGGCTTCAGCTGGGCGATCAGGGGTGGCGGCACCTGACCCGCTACGGCGGTGACGACGACGGCATCGAAGGGCGCAGCCTCCGGCCAGCCGTAATAGCCGTCCCCGATTCGACATCTGACGTTGTCATACCCTTGCGCCTCCAGACGATCCTTGGCCTGTATGCCCAGCTGGGGGATAATCTCGATGGTGTAGACCTCCGCCACAAGGGGGGAAAGAACCGCCGCCTGATACCCGGACCCGGTGCCCACCTCGAGCACTTTGTCCTCCGGTTCAGGGTCGATGAGATCGGTCATCAAGGCGACAATATAGGGTTGGGAGATGGTCTGGCCGTGCCCGATGGGCAGAGGGCGGTTTTCGTAGGCCCTTCTCATCGCATCGGAGGGAACAAAAAGATGGCGCGGCGTGCTCCCCAGGGAGGCCATCACTCGGGGATCGAGGGTTTCCCGGTCGATCCAGTGCCGGGTGTCGGCCACGCTGTCTCGGATCTCCTCGAGCATCCGCTCCCTGGCCAGCAACCAGGGATCTTCCTGGCCGGCCGCCACCGGCGACGCCATCACCCAAACGATGACTCCCAGCAATCGAAGAAAGGCTGGCGACAGCGGGCGTGTTGCTATCATCGGTTTCCAACTGACCATGGTCACCTCCAATCCATATGGCTGCAGTCATCCGTATCCCATGGACCAATGGCTAAAGGGGGAAGGAGCATGGGCGGTCATCGACCCCCCAGCCATCGATTTAGGCTGGACGGCGTTTGGACTTATTAAGGGTCCATCGGCGCCGTCCCCGAGTGCTGGGAAACCCGATCTCCCCTCTCCGCACTCATCATTGCCATGGGTCCGGTTTTCTTTCTTGACAATATTAGTCGACTTAGATAAATGGAAAACCGTTCTCCATAGCGAACCATTATCAACTACCGGATCGTCCATACCCGTCACTAACCATACACAGGCTCTCAACCGATGACAACGGAAGGCCTATATCACCCCATGGCGACCCTATCCAACCGAGTCCAAGAGCTCGTTTCAACGCTGAAAACCAACGGTCACAGAGTGACCCCTCAGCGGCTGGCCATCCTCCGCGCCTTTGGCGACAGCCGATACCACCCCAGCGTGGAATCGGTCTACGAATCCCTCAAACCGACCCTACCGACCATCAGCCTCGCCACCGTCTACAAAACCATTTCTTTGCTGAAAAGCCTGAACGAGGCCATGGAAATCGGATTCGGCGACGATCACAACCGCTATGACGTCCGGAGTCCCCGCCCCCATCCCCATCTGATCTGCCTGAAATGCCGGAGCATCGTCGACTCGGACCTGGATCCTATGCCCCAAATGGCGGGGACATTGGGGAAACGGACCGGCTATCTAATTCTTGGCCAACGGGTCGATGTCTACGGTATTTGTCCGGATTGCCAGAAGGAGGCATCCTGATGCTCTTATTCGGAAACCATCGGCCGAAATGGAACGTCCCCGATCTTTTTACTCGGCCATCGAATCCATTAGGAGATTCTTGTCCGTCGAAGCATCCTCAGCCATGGCCCGACCACCAACCGGCAGCGGCTGATAACCAACCCTATTCGGTTCCATCCGATAAACACCACTAACCTTTTGAAAGGAGACAACCCATGAGTCAGACCGAAGCGAACCTAAAGGAAGCCTTTGCCGGAGAGTCCCAGGCCAACCGTAAATACCTGGCATTCGCCGAAAAGGCCGATCGCGAAGGGTACAAACAGGTCGCGAAGCTGTTCCGGGCCACCGCCGCAGCCGAGACCGTCCACGCCCATTCCCACCTTCGCGTCCTGAAAGGGGTCGGATCGACGACAGAAAACCTGAAGGAGGCCATTGGCGGGGAAACCTTCGAATTTGAATCCATGTACCCGCCGATGATCGAAGCCGCCAAATCAGAGGGCAACAGCCAGGCTGAACGCACGTTCACCTACGCCAACGAAGTTGAAAAAGTCCACGCCGCCCTCTATTCCAAGGCCATGGAGAAGATGGGAGATCTGGAAGAAACAGACATCTACGTCTGCAACGTCTGCGGATACACTGTCGAGGGCGAAGCACCGGACGAGTGTCCGGTGTGTCATGCCAAAAAGCAGGTTTTCTTCAAGGTCGATTAGATCGGGACGATCTGGTCCAGGATTCGGTGCCGGAAAGCGATGCCCCTGTGCTCGGGCAGGCCCGTTTTCCGGCGCCGTTCATTTCGACGCCACCAATCTCCTGGTCGGCCAGCGAGTTCGAACCGCCCTTCCGCTGCAACGCCGGCCGAAATACCCTCTTTCCCCCCACTGGAAAATCGAAAACGGGTCCTTTTCCATCCAGAGATCAAAACGGGGCAGCCGTGTTCCTTAAAAGGCGGCGACTAAGGCGGCGGCGATCTCTTGGCTGAGGGTTGCCAGCGCGCGACTCTGGGCGACAACGTAGTCGTCATAGCTTGCTGAGGCAATGGGCTCCTCCACGCGGCTTCGTCCAATCCGAGGGGAGCCGCTGCCCTCCGGTCCCGAAATGGACCAATTGGCCATCAAAACGATCCGATCACCCCGAACCCCGTCGAACCGGATGACATCCAGCGCAACCCGGTGTGACGGCACGGCCATCCCGGCCCAGGGATACACAACGACAGGCGTGGGTAAAAGGATTTGCGCCAAATTCTCTCCCATCACCCTGGGAAATATTTCCCTCAGATTTCCCGCCCACCGGTGATACTCGGAAATATCTAGCCGATTGGCGTCCGTCCGGGTCACGATGTTGGAACGGTCCAAGGTATCTGGCATACGGACGGGGCCCAAGCCCACGACGACAACCGTCTCCGGAAGTGCTCTCGCGGCTGGCGAGTCAGATACTTCGGGACTTAACTGATAGAAGGTGGAGCGCTGACTTTTTCCGAAACAGCCGGACATCACCGTCGCCGCCAGCAAGACCGGCAACACCCCCAGCATCCACATCCGTTGTTTTCTCATTGTTTACTCTCATCCTTTCCTCGGAGCAGTGATTCCGGGTGGCGTTCAAGGTAGTCGGCCAGCTGCCGAATCGCCCGGGCAGCGGCGGCCATTTCACTCGAGGCTCTCAACAGTTCCTGCTGGATCGGCGCTTCCGGCCGAAGCAACGCCTCCATCTGCTCAAGGGAATCCGTCATCTTGACCATCGTGTTGTTGATGGTCGGACCCAGTTCGCTGTTGATCAGTTGTGTGACCTCCTGGGCGCCTTCAAGGGTGCCCTTGAGGGCTTGGGCGGCCTCCTGAAGTTCGCCGGAGCTGACCAGACGTTCGACACCGTCGGCGGCTGCTCTCAGTTTGTCTCCGATTTCTTCGATAGGAAGCGCCTCGATCCGGTCAAAGAAACGGGAGATGCTGGCCGTGAATTCGGTGATTGGCGTCGGCACCGTGGGCAAAACGGGGTAGCGGTCGCTGAAATCGATCTCGGCCGGATCGGCATTTGGAAAGAAATCGAGGTTGATTAACAATTTGCCGGTCACAAGACTGCCAGTTTTAAGTTGGGCCCTCAATCCTTTTGCGACCAGAAGTTCGTTCACTTTTTCATCGTCGTAATTGTCGCTACCCACCACGGTTAGCCGGTCCGGCTGGATTTCGATGAGAACCGGAATCCGCGCCGAGACCTGGTCGATATCGAACTCAAGCTTGATGTCCATCACTTCGCCGATGGGAATCCCCCGGAACTCGACGGGGGCGCCGGGCGCAAGCCCTCTCACCGTCTCGTCGAAATAGAGAAGATAATAGTTTTTCCGGGTATAGCGGGGTTCGTTGATACTTTGTCGATTGGGGTAGAGATCAAAAACATGATTTTTGTCGACGGTCCCGCCGGGCTCCAGGTTCGTGGGCGTTTCGAAGGCAAGTCCCCCCATCAGTACCGAGGCCAGGGCTTCGGTGTTGACCTGAATGCCATCGACACCCACGGTCACATCGACGCCGCCGGCGTTGTAAAAGCGAGTGTTCTTTTGCACCCGTTTGTCGTGGGGGGCCTCCACGAACACCCCGATATCGATTGAGGTGCCATCGTCCGCAAGTTGGTAGTTTTCCACTCTCCCCACCGGGATGCGACGAAAATAGACCGGCGCTCCCACGTCAATGGATCCCAGATTGTCGGCCCGAAGGTTGAAGTGGCTGCCGGGAATGCTGACATCCACCACGGGCGGTGCTTCCATCCCCTCGAAGTGCTTGTTTGATTTGCCTTCTTTTCCGGGATCCATGGCAATGTAGGCTCCGGAAAAAAGGGTTCCCAGCCCAGACACCTCACCGAATCCCAATCGGGCTCTTACCACCCAAAACCGGGCGTTTTCCGTCAGATAGGGAGCAGCGCCCGGCTCCATCGCCGCCGTCACGATCACATGGTAGAGGTCTTCGCTCAGATCGATTCTCGTCACCTGACCGACCTCCACATTCTTGTACTGAATTTTGGTTTTTCCGGCCTGGAGGCCTTCGGCGGTCTTGAAAGTGATGGTAATCTCAGGGCCTTTTTCCTGAATCGCCTTGACCACCAACCAAGCCCCCACCAGGGCCGCCACCAGAGGGATCAGCCATACAACAGAAAAGGTTCTCCGCTTCTGGACGACCGCCTCGGGGGGCTCGTTTGGCAACGGGTCATGACTCATTCCTTGACTCCTCCATATGGTCCCATATCAATCTGGAATCGAAACTCATGGCGGCCAGCATGGTCAGCACCACCACGGAAGCGAAGAATACGGCCCCCAGGCCTGCCTCGATGGTGGCCAAGGCGCCCAGCCGGACCAGGGCCACCAGGATCGTCACGACGAACACATCGACCATGGACCACCGTCCGATAATCTCCGTAATCCGGTAGAGCAGCGTTCGCTCCCTTGGGCGCCGTTTTGAACCCCGCTTCACCGAAATAAGAAGATAGCAAAGAATCACCAGCTTCAGCATGGGCACACAGATACTGGCCACAAAAATGACCAGAGCGATTGGCCAGGAGCCGGATTTGACGAAATAAATGACCCCGCTCATGATGGTGTCGGACTGGTTGTGTCCCAGAGAGGAGGTCACCGTCACCGGCAGGAGGTTGGCGGGAATATAGAGAATGATCGCCGCAATCAAAAGGGCAAAGGTGCGGGATATGCTGTCGGGCTTTCTCCAGTGCAGGGTCTGGCCGCAGCGGGGGCATACCACGTGTCTTGCAGTGCCGGGGCTGACCAGCAGCCCGCAAGTGTGGCAGTTCATCAACCCCATCTCTTTGGCAGTCAATCCCTCGACCGTCAAGATAGCCTCTCGATGTCCGCCCAAATCTGGTGGGGGTCATAGACCGCCATCATGGCGGCCAGTGTGAAAATCAGGGCCATAAACGCAAAAACGGCGATACCCGGGACGATCGTTGCCATTTTTGCCAGTTTGGCCAAGGATACCAGAATCCCCAGCATGTAGACTTCCATCATCCCCCAGGGCTGGAATTGTCGGATATTCCTGAGCACCCACATGGCGGCCGGGGCTCGGCGTCCCGCCTGGAGAGGAACCATTACGTAGAGCATACCGGCAATCTGCACAAGAGGCGCAAAAATCGTGGTGAAGAAGACCAGCAAAGAAAGCCCCCACAGCCCCTGCCGATAGAGAAGCACAATACCGGTCAGGAGAGTGGTTTCCTGATAATCGGCCTCCATCTTGAAGGTGAGGAAGGAAAAGGCGTTGGCCGCGATAAAAAGAATCAGCCCGGTGATGGCCATGGCGACGGTTCGGTTGACCGCATCTTTTTTTCGGCGCACCAGCACCGACCCGCAGCGGGTGCATCGGGCGACGCCCCTGTCGAAAGATTCGGGAAGACGGTGAACCAAATCACATTCATGGCAGGCAATCAGGGTCGAGGACATCATCAAAGGATCCGATGGCTGATGATCGGCACCCCAGGGGCGCCGGATTTAATGGTTGTCGAGAATCGGTTTTGGAGGCCCTGAGCCAGTAAACTCGACTAATAAACCATGCTTTTGCCTCGGGATCAACCAAAGCCTTCAGCAAGTCTTTTTCAGATCTCCCCAGAAATCGCCTGATTTTGACAGGGGCTATCAGAAAGGGATAAAGGGCGATCGATCAGAAATCCCACAAGGGGGTTGATAGAGACGCTCACATGGTGTATGAGGTGATCCTTCAGGAAAATGGCAGCAGGTTCTTCAATCGGCCGTTTTTCGGGGAATTGCAGGACATACAGGCCAGTAGCTCGAATTGGTAGAGCGTCGGACTCCAAATCCGAATGTTGGGGGTTCGAGTCCCTCCTGGCCTGCCACTATAAAGGGGAATCTAATCGATAGGTTAGGTTCCCCTTTTCTTTCCTTTTGTCATCAAAAAGACTCCCGGGGGTGATCTTTGGGGTGACATCGGCGCACTCAAGTCGGCAGGTCCTTTCTTCGGCGGCTTCCGGATCGATCTTAAGGAAACAAAGCCGATAGATCTAAAGCACCCGGGGGGGTCGGACGCCGGACGCTGAACTGTCGATGCCTCCCGGAGAAGGACACCGAGGCTGTGCGGCTCGTCGCGATCAGCCCCAGTTCTTTCAGGAAGTCGAGAATCAGTCCAGACAGATCCGAACAACACGCCGTGGACTCTGGACACCACCGTTCCCATCGGATATTCAATACGCTCCGACGGTTGCAATGGTCTACCATTTCCGGCACCGCTCACGGAGACGCCCCCACATGATCTATCTGCTGTCGAGCATTTTCTTCTCGGCCAGTCTTCCGCTCATCTTCAAAGCGTTCGGGGACTGGCGGGTCAAGATGGTCCGGGCGGTGCCCGTCAACTATCTGGTCTGTGTGCTTTTAGGCCTCTTTCTGACCGGCAGGGGCGAGGGGGCGACGGCCTTCCATCCCAAACCCTGGTGGTGGTTCTCCGCACTCCAGGGGATTTGTCTGGCCGGGAATTTCTATCTTCTCGGCCACACCGCCCGCACGGCGGGGGTTGCCGCCGCCGCGCTGGCCAGCCGGCTCTCCGTAGCGATTCCGGTGATTCTGGGTGTGGTTCTCTATGGAGATCGGTTGGGGCTCTCGAAGGCATCGGGGTTGGCAGCTGCCGGGGTCTCTCTCTTCCTGTTTTCAATTCAACCCGGAGGCCTTGCATCCGGGCGGTCTTTGCGCCGGATTGGACTTCCGGTCGTCGTCTTTCTGGCCTTCGGCTTTCATTTCAGCCTGCTGAAATACGTGCAGCATTTCCACCTCGGTCTCCATCAGCACAATACCTATGTGATGTCGGCTTTTTTCTTCGCCCTGGTGGTTAGCCTTGGTATTTTCGGTTTCTGCCGCCGTCCGATGAAGAGCCCGCTCCATCTGAGACAAGCCTTGGCCGGACTGCTTCTGGGGATTTGCAACTACAGCGCCCTGTTTTCCCTCACCCGCCTATTGAGTCTGGATCGATGGGAAAGTTCGGTGGTGTTTCCGACCTACAGCATCGGAGTGGTTGTATTGAGTGCTCTTGCGGCGGCCGTATTGTTTCGGGAGCGACTGAACGCCAGGCAATGGGCCGGAATGGCGATGGGGCTGGCCGCCGTGGGTCTTCTCAACAGTTAGACCAGCCAGCAACGGCACCAAAGGCGCGATGGAAAGTTATGCCGAGAGGGAAGAAAAGAACCGGCTGTCCTCCAGCGTAATCGACGCCCTATTGAGGATGCGCATCTTTTACCCGCTGTATATGCCGGGACGACACCCCCTTCACCCCCTGGTTCACCTTCGCATGGATGGGTTCGGAAAGGGGATCGGTTGGTCTATAATCGCCGAATCCACGAAGGTGGAAAAGAGAAAACTGGCGCTGTATTTGGGATAGGTTTTTCGGGGTGGGCATCCGAAACTCCCAGCCAGACAGCCCCGCAAGGGGTCAGATGGAACGCCATGTTCCGCTGGCGACGATCGTAGATGCAGCCGTCACGGATAGCCGCCAGGTGGGTTTAAGGCGACTTCAGGGTCGCGATATCACCCACCGCCTGTCAATTGGTCGCGGATGGCTCAGACGCCTCCGGCTCACCCGGGCCTAGTACCGCTATCGCATCGCCAGGCTGGATCTCTCCACCTGAAATCACCCGGGCGAATATCCCCTCCCTCGGCATCACACAATCGCCGACCTGATGGAAGATGGCGCACCGGCTGTGACACTCCTTGCCGATCTGAGTAACCGACACCAGCACCTCCGCCCCCAACTGGATTTGGGTACCAATCGGCAGTTCCCAGAGCCTCACGCCGGTAGTGGTGATGTTTTCGGCAAAATCCCCGGGACCGACAGTCATTCCTTTATTCCGGATCTTTTCGATACTCTCCATGTCCAGAAGGCTCACCTGCCGATGCCAGTCCCCGGCATGGGCATCCTGGTCCAAACCCCGGTTTTCGATCAGCCGCCCGACCGGAATGTTTTTCTTCTTCTCTCCCTTTTTTTCGCTAATCGAAACCGCTACGATTCGTGCGGCGGTAGGTCGATGGTGATTCATCACGGTATTCTCCTTTGGGATACAGCGGCGAAACGGTCAGGGATCGAGCACACCTGTACCTCCGGCGGCCACCAGAGGCGCCAGAAGGCGGTTCCGAATCTGCTCGCCGACCCACTTGGGGTCTCCCCCTCGACGGCGGTCACGGTGTAGATCAATCATCTGCCGGGTCAGTTCGACGGCCTTCGACCTGCCCGTTCGAACGGCGTCCTCGATCTCCCCCCAGGTTCCCGACTGCATCATCGTCTCGCAGCCGGCCGCGATCTCCTTCAACATCGGCTTCATCAACCCCCCAAGGAAAGCGGCGTATAGGTTGAGAGCCGTTTTGTTGCGGTTGCGGATAAGATGGGGAAGGGTTCCGCATGGGTGGGTATCGGCCAGCAGATCTTTCAGGGCCCTGGCCAGCAGTTCGACCGGGGTGTGGGCGTGTTCGGCAATGATTTCGCGCCAGACGTCGATGTCAAAGGTGGTGTCAAGGAGTTCTCCGATTTCATGCCGAAGGAAAATGTCCCGCTGGACGTCAAAGAGCCCCTGGGCGTGGTGACGAAGGGATTCCATGGAGGCATCCGTCCCGCCAAGTGACGACACGGCGTGGACGAGAAACGGTCGCCCGGATGGGTTGACGTAGACCATCTGATCCCAGAAAAAAGATAGCGCCGTGTGGTGACGAAGCAGGATTCGTCGATCCTGGACAAGAGCCGGTAAGGCAAGCAGGTCCCTGGCCAGTTCCCTGCCGACCGTAACCACGGAGAGCGACTCGATGGAAGTGGTGTTGAGAACCGAGGCCAGAAAAAAGGAGGGTTTCAGCCCGTGGGCCAACCCCGCCCCGTAGAAATACCCCAAAGGCTCGAGCCTTTCGTTCAACCCATGGGTGTCGAATGGATCCCAGGATTGGCCGTCGAAGCTGAGGGCAGATAGCTCCTCATCGCCCAGACCGACCCATCGGTCCTCCCGCTCCCCGATCCAGTCCAGAATGCTGGCGGTATCCCGCTCCTCCCACGGGGGCAGATCGACCTCCCACTTGTACAGGTCCCTGAACCGAAGCGCCAGCCCGCACACCGAAAACATGCCGGCGTAGTGGGCATCAGAGATGTCGCAGTTGTGATTGATCTGAAGCGCCAGATAATCGATATCGCTCATTTTACCTGCTTTCAAAGGGAGAGTTGCCTGGAAATCAGAACATAAGGAAGGTCGGTGACGAATCAACGGTCGACGACGGGAATCACGATAAAGGACGATCCGGGGCCAACACAGCAATGATGTCTCTGTTCAGAGGGACAGGGGCGTCGATCCACAGACGCTTCAGACTAGCGCCGTCTGGTAGACCGGAGAAGGCATCGAGGAAGAGCTCTGCAGACCGCACAGGGGGTATTCGACCATGGTGGGTTCCCAGCATTTGAAAACCAACGGCATTGAGGCGGCGATCTTCCACGATCCGAAAAACCGCTTTCAGGGCTTGGGCGATCCATGTCTCCTTGCAGATGGGGTCCTGATCGACGTCGTTCACCACCGCAAGCAGCCGCAAGGGATGGGACTCCTGAACCACTACCGAGCCTGGGGTCTCCGGGGAGAAATCAAAAACGCCCGTCATCAGTCGGACCGGATGGACCACGGGGGAAACAGCCTTGGGATCGGCAGACAGTACCAGATAGGTATCCTCCTCCAGAACCAGTGCATCCACGGGAAAGGGCTGGGCGCTCTGGGGCGCTGCCACCACCCGCACCCCTCTCAGACGGATTTCCCGCCGCAGCCCGCCATCGATCACCCGGAATCGAGGATGATCGGGGCGGTCTTTCCCGGATGTCGACATCAAGGGCCTCCTGATGATGGGCCGTTTATCCCGAATATGTCATAAACATTTTTTCTGAACGTCAAAATAATATATGATATCTTATGGTTATCGCCTGTTTCGGTAGCAGAGCCCCGGGAGCCGTTTGTCCCCCGGCGGAATGGGAAAAACCCCCAAAAATAGTCCCCCTGGGGGCGCGTCGGAGGCTTCCATATGCGGCGTGATCGAGGGCTTGCAGTACCAACGGTCGGCGGCGCCCTTGAATGCCTGGCCGATGAACGCCGCCAACACGTGACATATCCGGGTTTGGTTGCGCCGACCGTCAAGGAACCGATCCATTCCTGACAGAAGTGTCAGACGTTCGATTTTAATATTTCAAAACCGTTATATTTTTCCACAAGCCAATCTTATCCGATTAATAATTATTTTAGTTTGTTACACATCAAACCGGATCAATGGCACACGATTTGCTCAGTCTATAGAAAAAGCGGCCGTTAAGACTCTTGGAAAACCGCCGATAATCCACCTAGCCCGATACGCTTATCGGGACTTCACTGTCTAAGGACGGAACCAATGCCTCAGTTACCGATTCACCAGCGAAATCACAACCTGGAACTCATAGCGAAACTGCTGAACAGCGCCGCCGTCAAATACGACTGCCGAGTTAAATACGACAAAAGTCTCGACCGGTTGACCTTCCGGGGAGACGAAAGCCTCAGGCGCGCCATCGTGGAGGAAACCGCCGGCTATTTCGACAACAGGTAATCCTGCCTGGCCCATCTCCCCGGTTGCTGTCGACCGAACCTCAACGGCGAACAACACCGTCAGGATCCCTCTTTCCCGGCCTGGGCGCCATATCCTCCAGGATGGGCGAATAGGGCTCTCGTCCTTTGCCCATTTTGGGATCCGCCCTTTACATCGACCCTACATTCATTAGTGTAACTCTGTTATCACCACAAACGGCGGTAGGCCTGTCGACGTAACCGATGCACGGCCCGAAGACCCAACCGATGCTTCCAGAAACGCATGCTGAAAAATCGATGTGCACTGGCGGGGTCAGCAGCGTATAAGCGCTCGCTCGATAGCCGGTTGTCTGTGTCCTTCCAGCCCATTTTTATCATCAATCCCATTATAGTCACAGGAAAAGGCATCGTGAACCTTATATTCATCTCGCCACACTTTCCCACCCATTATCACCGATTCTGCTGGCACCTGAAAGCCCTGGGCGGTCGGGTTCTCGGTATCGGCGATGTGGACGGCAACGCCCTGTCCGAGCAAACCCGGAACGCCCTCACCGACTACTACCACGTCCATGATCTCCACGATTACGATGCGCTGGTTCGGGCGTGCGGCTACTTTACTTATCACTATGGGAAGATAGACCGCATCGAGAGCCATAACGAATACTGGCTGGATACCGATGCCCGCATCAGGGACGATTTCAATATTCCGGGCATCCGTGCAAAGGACATCGGAACCCTTCGGCGGAAATCCGGAATGAAGACCGTTTTCAAGAGTGCCGGCCTTCCGGTGGCGCCCGGTATTCTCGTGAGAGGGAAGGAAGAGGCGATCATCTTCGCAGAAAAGACCGGCTATCCCCTGATCGCCAAACCCGACGCCGGGGTGGGCGCGCTGGACACTTTTCGCATCGACCATCGCCAGGCCCTCGAGACGTTTCTGGGAGCCAAACCCGATGCCGATTATTTCCTCGAGGCATTCGTCAAGGGCGAACTCTTTTCCTACGACGGGCTTACGGATGCCAGGGGAAAACCGGTTTTCATAACCGCCCATTATTTCAGCCAGGGCATCATGGAAACGGTAAATGAGGGGAGGCACATCTTCTACTACAACCTTCGCCGTATCCCTGAAGCCCTCGCGGCGGCGGGAGATGCCTGCGTTCGGGCCTTCGACATCCGGGAGCGGTTCTTTCACATCGAGTTCTTTCACACCGGTGAGCAGATCTATGTCCCCTTGGAGGTCAATGTCAGGCCGCCCGGCGGGTTTACCACCGACATGATGAATTATGCCGCCGACACGGACGTCTACCGGGCTTGGGCGGAGGTGGTGATGAACGGAACCGCCGAAATCGACTATCGGCCCGCCTACCATTGCTGCTATGCCAGTCGAAAATCCCACCACCGCTACCGCCATTCCGAGGAGGACATCCGATCCCGCATATCCGCGGATCTGATCCAGGTGGATCGCGTCCCCGACGTCTTCCGGAGCGCCTTGGGGGATGTCGGTTTCATTCTCCGCCATCCCGATCTCGACACTCTGTTGGACGGAGTCCGGGCCATTCATCTGACGGAGACCTAAGCTCCATGCATATCGAAGAGCATCGATGGCACAGCGTCCATCTCGATCGGGAGATGGCACTCAAGGTCTACGGCCACTGGGGTCAGCCGTTTATGGTTTTTCCCTGCTCTCGGGGCCGGTATTTCGATTACGAGGGGATGGGGATGATCGATGCGATTTCCGGTTTTATCGACCGGGGTGTCGTCAAGCTCTTCACCGTGGACAGCATCGACAGCGACAGCTGGTACCGATTCGATCTGGCGCCCAGGGAGAGAAACCGCCGCCACGACGCCTATGACCGCTACCTGGTGGACGAAGCGGTTCCCTTCATTAGGAATCACTGCCGCCACCCCAGGGTGCGGATCATGACCAACGGATGCAGCATGGGGGCATACCATGCCGTGAACGCCTTCCTCAAGCACCCCGATGTTTTCGGGGGAACCCTTGCCCTGAGCGGGCTCTACCGACTTGACCGGAAGGAGTTCGGCCTGTCGTCGGCAGATCTGGGCGCCGTGTACTTCAACTCACCCATCAGCTTTCTGTCGGATCTTGAGGACCCCTGGTACCTGGACCGGTACCGGGACAGCCGGATCGTCGTGTGTGCGGGGCAAGGGGCCTGGGAAGAGGAGGCCGTCGAAGACACCCGGTCCCTTGAAAGGCTCTTCCATGGGAAGGGCATCGGCGCCTGGGTGGATCTGTGGGGGAACGACGTCAACCATGACTGGCCCTGGTGGTATCGCCAGATGAATTACTTCCTCGGACAGCTATACGATTAGCCCGTCCACGGGGGAACGGGGCCGATTTCCTCGTGTCAGCCGTTCAGCAGCAGGTACAAGAGGGCCATGCGGACATAGACGCCGTTGTGGGCCTGATCAAAATACCGTGCACGATGGTTGGCATCCACTTCCTGAGGAATTTCATCCACTCTCGGAAGGGGGTGCATGATAATCCCCTCCGGCTTAATCAGTTCGACACTTTCCGGTCTCAGGATATATTTTCCGGACGCCTCTTCATAATCGTTCAGATCGTTGAACCGCTCCTTCTGGATCCTCGTCATGTAGACACAGTCCACCTGAGGCAACACCGAATCGAGATCGGCCTCCTCCCGCCAGCTGACCCCGCAGCGGTCCAGATAGGCCTTGATGTCGTCGTCCATCCGGCAAACCTGGGGCGAGACGAACAGGATCCGGATGTCCCTGTACTTTGAGAGCAGATAGGTCAGGGATCGCACGGTCCGACCGTATTTGAGATCACCCACCATGGCGATGCTCAACCCCGAAATCTTGGAAAAGGTATCCTGGATGGTGAACAGATCCAGAAGCGCCTGGGTGGGATGCTGGCCCGGGCCGTCTCCGGCGTTGATGACCGGCACCCGGGAGATTTCAGAGGCCATCTGGGCGCTTCCCGCCTCGTGGTGCCGCATGACGATCACGTCGGCATAGCCGTTCATGACCAGGATGGAATCTCTCAAGCTCTCCCCCTTGGCCGCACTGGAAAACTCCTTGGCGTTCTCCGTGGTGATGATGCGGCCTCCCAGGCGATTCATGGCCGCTTCGAAGGAAAACCGGGTCCGGGTTGACGGTTCGTAAAAAAGGGAGGCCATGATTTTTTTTGATAGGCTCCTTCCGTAGGCCGGAGAGCCTTCCGCCACATCGGTTTTCATGGCATTGGCGGTACTGAAGACCCAGTCGAGGATCTCTCGGTCGAACTGCTGGGATTCCACCACATGCTGCAACGGAAAGCGTCTGTTCCCCATGTCTCCCCCTTCTTTGGATTCCGTCACCGGATAACGCCGCACCGAGCCGCGCCCGATTCACCGGCGGCCAAATCTCCCTTTGCCCTCAGGCCTTGCCCAACAATTTGAGCATGATGGCATTCTGTGCGTGCATCCGATTTTCGGCCTCGTCAAAAACCACCGACGCCGTGGACTCCATCACCGAGTCGGTAACCTCGAGGCCCCTCTGGGCCGGCAGGCAATGCATGAAGATCGCCCCGTCCCCTGCTGCTGCCATGAGCCTGTCGTTCACCACGAACCCCTCGAAATGGCGCTTTCTCTCCTCGAGTTCATGCTTCTTTCCCATCGATGCCCAGACGTCCGTGTAGACAACGTCTGCACCCGCCACGGCCTGGATGGGGTCGTGGAGAATCTCCACACGGGAAAGCCCCCGGGCCCTGGCCAGTGTCACGGTCTCGGCATCGGGCATGTAGGCCTCCGGACAGGCGCAGGTAAACCCCATGGGAATCCTGGATGCCAGCCGGAGCCAGGAATGGACGATGTTGTTCCCGTCTCCCACATAGGCCACTGTCAGGTCTTTCAGGTGGCCGCGGTGCTCTCGAATCGTGAAGATGTCGGCCATGATCTGGCAGGGGTGGTTGTAGTCGGTCAGGCCGTTGATCACCGGCACCGTCGCGAAGGCCGCCATTTCCACCGCATGGTCGTGACTGAACAGCCGGGCCATGATGATGTCGTTGTATCGGCTGATCACCCGGGCCACGTCATTGACCGGCTCCCGATGGCCCAGGTCGATGTCCGACGAGCCAAGGTAGATGGCATGTCCGCCCAGTCGAAAAAAACCGGTTTCAAACGATATGCGGGTTCGGGCCGATGGCTTGGCAAACACCATGGCCATGGTAAGCCCTTCAAAGGGCCTAAAGAGGTCGCGTCGATGGAATCGTGCCTTTACCTCCGCAGCCAGTTCCAGCAGTTCGAAGATCTCATCCGCGGTCAAATCGTCCACATGAAGGAAATCCTTTTTCATTTAAATCCTCTCTTCTGTTGAACCGGCGGAAAGGTAGGGGATCACCGGCCATCGCCGCCGACCTGCCCGTCACTTCCGGACGGTAATCCGCCATCTCCTCTCACCGAGTCTCAGGAAAACGGTGTCTCCTTCCTCTTCGATCCACGGTGACAAGCGAACCAGGGCCTCCTCCGCAAACTTCAGCACCTCTCCCCCGGTCTCCAGGTAGAGGGCGTCGTCCTTTATATAGAGCCCCTTCGGGTCGAGGGGACACCGGGTCCGGGTATTGGTCACCAGCATCACCGTGGCGTCGTTCACCACATCCACCACAAACAGTGGCGTTTCCTCATAACGGAAGTACACCTTTTCCTGCACGCCCTCGCGCTCCTGGAACAGGTGATAGCCATCGGCATCCCGGCGGATACTGGCATTGAAATGGGCGATGACTTTAGGGTGTCGGATCCGGCCGTGGCGATTGCACCAGCGGCCCCGGGCATCCATCCAGAAGACGGCCTTCTCTTTGGGGACAACCAGCTGGGGCGGTTTTTTAATCACCGTTAAGCGGCTTTCGAGGCAACGGGGTTGGGCCATGGGTCGGTTCAGGGTCAGACCATGCTCCAGAGCACCTTCGTCCCATAGGCGACGGCGATGCCGTAGACAAAACTCATCAGGGTGCCGATCAGGATGTATTCGGCCTCCATCCGGTTGGACGGATCCCTCAACTCGCCAAACCGGAATATGGATTTTGCCGCCACCAGAAACCCGATGCCCCCGGGCTCCCCGGAAAACACCATCATGAAGATCAGAAGCCTTTCCATCTGGCCGATGATTCGCCCGGCCTGTGGAAGTCCGCGGCTGTCATCGTCAGTTAGGGGTTGCCCGGAAGTGGTCATTTCCTCGGACCCTGATCCGTGGCGGCGAATTCGGCGGGTCTGCCGTTTCATCCACACCAGATGGGGATACACCCAAAGGCCGATGACGATCCCGCCAACCTTGCCGGCCATCAGGATGCCGGCGGCCAGTACCAGAGATCTAAGCAGATAATGCCGACCGACGTCGGAAAGCTGGGGCCAGACGGACGTGCTGCTGGCCGCCTCCGCGGCAGCCAGAGCCAAGCAAACGACCACCGTCAGATGGGCTGCCTGGTCCAGAAGAAAGGACTTCAGTCGCGGCCGCGTGGTTCGCAGCTTCGCCCAGTCCAGCAAACCGTGGCTGAGGGCCGTCAGGGCGAATATCCACCACAATCTCCAAAGCCCGCAGGCCATATAGGCGGCGGCACCGGCCCCCAGGGCATGAACGGTCAATACCGGCAACCGGTGCTTGTTGACGGCAATGGTTTCGTTTTGAAGCAGGTAGTCGGCAACCACGTGGGCCGAGCCCAAAGCCACCATCAGTTCAACGCCGATTCCGGTCATGGCTGGGGACTGCCTTTCCTGGGATTTAAAACCGATGTGCCGGCGGTATCAGCACAGCTCTTATTGGCTGTTATTTATAAAAACATCTTTGAAAAGCTGTTTTCAAACTGACCCAGCGCCGTCATCAGGGCTCCCCATCCCGCCCGTTTCAGGTGGCGGGCAACCGTCTGTTGTTTGATGGGAACATCCCACCGGTCGGCAATGGTCTGCTGGGTCCACCCTTTGAGAACTCCACAGACAGCTGCCGCCTGCTTGGGGGTCCAGGTATCGACGAGCACGTCCATCAAACCGAGGGCAATGTCCCAGGTGCCGGTATCGAAACCGTCGAGACGGCAGTCGATCCCCAACCGGTTGTCGGCCTTCATCCGGTCCAGACGCTTCCCGGACAGTTGGAAAGCAGCCCCCAACCCTTCGGACACCCGATTGCCCATAAAATCGACGGTGCCGATGCCGATGGCAATTCTGAGGTGGGCGTGGCCAACCTCGGCTAGAGCCCGCACGGAGGCCTTGATGAACAGCGCCACCCGCAGAGCCATGGCGGGTCGGGACACCAGTGTCTGGAACCCGTCCCCTCTTACCGTGTCCACGCCGAACGGCAGCAGGTCATCCCCAAACGCAGGAGCCAGGGATCGGGGAAGTCCTTCAAAAAGGGCGGGGAAATGGGCTCGCTGCTCCAGGGGCAGACGGGTCGAGGCCACCACATCGCCGGTCAATACCGCTTTCAGAT
This sequence comes from uncultured Desulfobacteraceae bacterium, assembly GCA_942491115.1. Taxonomy (GTDB): domain Bacteria; phylum Desulfobacterota; class Desulfobacteria; order Desulfobacterales; family UBA5852; genus CALNZV01. The sequence goes on along the minus strand of CALNZV010000006.1, from coordinate 266,498 downwards.
CCTCGGTTGCCATAGGTGTCGTCATCTATCCATCTCCCGACGCCGCCTCTGAACCGATACACCCGCCGGTGGTCTTCTCCGAGGGGAAAATTCTCCGGGATTGGGACGCCATATCTCTGGTAACAGATTGCGACCAAAGGATCAAAGGCATAATCGCCATAGGCCCGCGCCGGAAGAACAACACCTTTCGGGCCGATGCCGGACCGGGCCGATGGGAAGGCCGCTTTTTGCCGCCATCAGCTTGAAATAGACCGCAAATAGGCCTATGCTACACACCTATTTGTCTGAATGCCATTTGCTCCGCGGCAACCGGCCCGGTCGATACCGAATAGAGACGGCGCCAAGGGGCTAATCCCGTCGGTCAATTCGCAAGCCCCTGACATGACTGAGGCCAAGCGACCCCGATACCACTCGCCCCCATTTGAGGAGAACCTGAACCATGGTGAAACCCACCTACGATATCCGGGTTGAACGATTTGAACCCCTGATCTCTCCGGCATTGCTGAAAGAAGCGATCCCCATGTCGGAGAAGGCGACGGAGACCGTCATTAACGGGCGGGAAGCCATCTGCCGGATCCTCTCGAAAGCGGACACTCGGATGATGGTCATCACCGGTCCCTGCTCCATCCACGACGAGTCAGCGGCCCTCGAGTACGCCCGCCGGCTGCGGGAAATCCAAGACAAGATCCACGAGACGCTGCTGGTGGTCATGCGGGTATATTTTGAAAAACCAAGAACCACGGTGGGTTGGAAAGGGCTTATCAATGACCCGCGGATGGACGGCTCCTACGATATGGACACCGGGTTGCACAGGGCCAGGGCGCTGCTGTTGAAAATCACCGAAATGGGACTTCCCACGGCAACGGAAATCCTGGACCCCATCACCCCCCAGTATATTGCCGGGCTCGTCTGCTGGACCGCCATCGGCGCCAGGACCACCGAATCTCAGACCCATCGGGAGATGGCCAGCGGATTGTCCATGCCGGTGGGGTTCAAGAACGGAACGGACGGGGAACTGGGAACAGCCCTGAACGCAATGATCGCCGCCGGCTCCCCCCAGAGTTTTCTCGGCATCGATGCCAACGGCGTCGCCAGTATCGTCAAAACCAAAGGCAACCCCTTCACCCACATGGTGCTGAGGGGAGGCAGCCGTCCCAACTACGATTCGGCAAGTCTCTACGAGGCCCGGGAGATGCTGGCGTCCAAAGGCCTCAATCAGGCGATCGTCGTCGACTGCTCACACGCCAACTCGAGAAAGAAAACCGATCTGCAGACGGTGGTTTGGCGGGACGTCATCAACCAACGAGTGGACGGCAACGACGCCATCGTGGGCCTCATGCTGGAAAGCCACCTCTTCGAGGGCAGCCAAAAACTGACCGGCAATAGCTCCGAGTTACAATACGGGGTATCGCTCACGGATCCCTGCATTTCATGGGAAACCACAGAACAGCTTCTGTTGTCGGCGGATGCCTTTTTGAAACCGCTGCTCAAGACCGAAACCAGGATACCGTCATCCGCATTGATGCGTTATCGGGTGTGACAGGGGCGCGAGGCGCATCCGCAGGCTAAGCTGAGCAACAGGATTCGTCCGAAGGAGCGCCTTTTGACTAGCTGACCCGGCGTCAGTATAAGAAAATTCCGTCGATTTGGGGGCAAAGCGGAACGACTACAGAGAATCTTCATGGACCATAGGAAGCCGCCAAATTGATGCCCGTTGCAGGGCTGATGCGCTGGCAATGGCAGGAGTCCCCCCTAAGGTGTAAACCGCTTAACTGAAGCCCCGGTCGATCGATGCAGGAGCTTGCAGCCCGATCGTATCAGTTGAATGTTTTGGGGCCAGTCACGCGGCATGGGTTGACCGATTGACAAGATTCATGAATTCCTGGGAAATTCCAGACACACCTTTATAGGAAACGATTTCCCACACTGAAAACAATTACTCATGATTCAGTCCGTTGTAAGTCTTTTTAGGCATCAAAAATACCTGATATTATATAGAAATTGATCGTTTTCCCAAAAAGACGTACTGGAACATATATTGCGTAATTACCGAAACTTAATGTAAAAATTCGAATTCAAATACCCATGGATGTTTCGTATAAAGACTTCAAACGACTCGATTTAACGGACGATGTCGCCCGATCGTCAAAACGGGTAATGAGAAATTGTCTTTACATTAAGGAATCCGCACATCCGATAGACCACGATTTAGAGTCGAGAATGGTGTTTTTCCCCTTGATAGACGGTTATTTTTATGACTATTTAGGCTCAAAAAAATAGGCTATCGATCCTAAAGCTCAGTCACCGGTGACGCCTCTCCGGATCGGCTTCGATAGATCCGGCCCTCACCGCGATAAGGGTGCCGGCAAACCATTTCTCCTACATCTTCGTTTTTTACGCTTTCCGGGATCCGGTCACGGAGTAACCATTGACACATCCCACAAGGAATGAAAGGAGACTGTTAATGATGGTATTCAAATCTTGTCGTCCCACCGTCTTTCTGGCGGTGGCGGCACTGGCGGTGATTGTCTGCCTCTCACCGGCCCAGGCTGCGATCTGGTCTGGAAACGGGCACGATTACCTCATCATTTACGCAACCAATCCGATTGACAATTTCGCAGAGGCACAGACCTACCTTCCAGCAGGCTATTTTCTGGCGGACATCACCTCCGGTGGGGAAAACGACTTCATCAAGCAGCAGATCGGGGCCGTAGAGAATACGGGTGGGTATTCAAGGGGCTACGTTCTTGGTGCTCAGCGCTCCGGTGACGTGTGGTCCTGGACCAATCCCGACAATTCTTCTCCCGATTTCTGGGATGCAGGTACCGGTACGGCCATCGGCGGCGCCTACACGAACTGGCAAAGCGGGGAGCCCTCGGGCGATGTCGGTGCTCTCTTGACCATGTGGGGGGCAACGAGACCCAACGGAGATTCCAGAATCCAGTGGGGATTATGGAACGATGAGGGGACAGCCTTCAACCGTCAGGCAATCGTCGCGGAAGCTGTGCCTATTCCCGGTGCGGTGGTGTTGTTCGGCTCCGGCTTGATCGGCCTGGTCGGCCTGAGAAAGCGCTATCTGGGCTGATCCATCCACCCGTGCCGGAGTCGTTGCCGTCATGGCCGCAGGCTCACACCGGCGTCAGTGGGCCCTTAGGGCAGGCCTGAGCATTCTTATGGCATTTAGGGAAATATGCTTCTCTTTGGGTATTTAAATACCCAAAAGATATGGACTGCCTGGGTTGCAACAGAACTATAAATTATTAATATAATTAGTAAAAAACTGAATTTACAGTAACTGATGCGATCGGAATACAAGTTGCATATTGTGATGAGTCTAACGTAGATCACTGTATTCGGGCGAACCTCTGACGACACGCCCGCGACGGGTTTCTTGAAATACACCGTGACCAGGCCCTTGCAGCAATTCGCATTACGTCCCGTTTTGGGTCAATGGATTTTCTGAACCAGTAAGGATTCCCCGGTATTCGATGGAGGGTCGAAGGTATTAACAGTAATAAGGACCTTCGTCTCCTCTAAATAAACACGAGGAAACGAGGGATTTTCACCACAGGCGGATCGTGCTTAAAACTCCTGCGGGACAGCTGAGCCTAATGAATGGAGACGACATGAACTGTAGCCGACGTCGAAGGGGCATAGGAAAAATGCCGATTGTTTTTGCTGCCGTGGTGACCGGAGTCTTCCTCACCTGTGCCTCCGTCAATGCCTATCTGTTCGATGGCATGAACCTGACCGAGTATCAAAACCCGGATAACGGGAACTGGTACATGTATGTCGATCAGTCGAATATTGCATGGCCGACTGCCCTAAATAAATCGAATAATGACCCGAATTACCACCTTGCCACCATTCAATCCCTTGAAGAGAATGATTTTGTCTGGGGAATGGTCGAAACCTACGGTGATTTGTCGAACAACAGAGAATACTGGCTTGGGGGCTTTTACAACGATGGCAGCATACAATCGGAAGGTGCCGGCTGGTATTGGGTCGAAGGTCCTGGGTACATGGTTCAAGATGGACCGAAGTTCTGGAATGGCACCGGACCATACAGCAATATAACCGAACAGTCTGCGGGAGACATCGGCCGATATACGAATTGGCAAACCGGCCCCCGTCCATGGGAACCCAGTGTCTCCGTTTTCGAGCCAAGCGGGGATAGTATTTATCTAGCTATGTATTCTTTAGGGGGCGATGTACCCGGGGGAGACCCGGGGGATAATATATTCAATCACTTTGGTTGGTGGAACGACGAAAGTCAAACTCAAAACATTGACGGCTATATCCTCGAGTCCATTGCTGGCTACAACCCGGTGCCCGTCCCCGGAGCCCTTGTTCTCTTCGCTTCCGGGCTGCTGGCGGTGATGGGGCTGAAGCGTCGCCGTCAAGGGTGACATCGACGCTGGACATCAGATGTCTGGCAGGGGCCGGTTTTCCACGGGCGCCTGCCATCCCAAGTCCTTAGGGTTCAACCCGTTTTTCATGCCGGATTCGGGTCCTTAAGCGGCTTCCGTTTGGGAGGCCAAAGTGACATGCCGGGCTCGGCCGGGTATTCCCCGCTGATAGGTTAGTCAGATCACAGGCCCTTTTGGGGGCTTGTTTTATTTTCCAGCCGCCGCCTGACAGCTCCCCAGCTTCCCTGAACATAGCCCTCGATGTAGTGGGCCGTGCAGCATCCCGAGGCCTCCATCGCCGGATAGAGGCGGTAGAGCATCTCCCGGCAATCCACCATGGCCCTCACCACCGGACCGCTTCCCGAGGGCCCGGAACCCCGTTCGGCCAGACGGTCGCGGGCGCAACCCTCGAAATCCGAGACCACCGCCTTGAAATGCCACCGGTCGAGGATTCCCGGTGTATTCTTCGGGACACTTCCGGTATGGGTTTTCCCCGCACACCCCGCTACCGTCAGAAAAAGGCAGAGCCAGATCAGCCGGGACCACTTCAACTGCCGGGTCTTGTCGGGCGGGGTTGCCTTTGGGCCCCTCTGACTTGTGGTCCGAGGAGGTCTCCCTCCAAGTCGAGATCGGGGTTCAAAGAGACCTTCCACAGGCCCCGCACCCGGCGCCCGGCCGGCGACCCGGCGGTCACGGACAGCCAATGTCGCCATCGCCGTTCCTTTTCGGAACCGCTGGGGGCACTCCTTATCGGGTTTACAGCCGTCCAATGAGCATTACCTTTTCGAAACTTTTCAACCGATGACCCGCACTCCAAAAGGAACCGATCATGAGACCCTGTCGATTGCCTGCTATCGCCGTCATTCTTCCCTTTTTCATTCTGGTCGTGGGCCTTCCCTCACCCGCACTGGGGGCGGCGCCTCCTCTGTCCGGCGCCGTCTCGGGGGGGCTGCGCGTCATTTCGGTGGACACATCCGCATCGGATCTACGGCTGACCGTCTACCGGGGAGATTACATTCAGTTCAACATCACCGGTCCCGGGGACAATCTCGTCTTTTCGGTGCCGGCCCTGGGCATCGAGAAACCCCTGCCGAGCTCGCCGGAGGACATGCCCTATTTCAAGATGAAGACGGCGGGCACATACCCGTTCACCCTGGGACATGCCAAGGGCGAGCTGGTGGTCATCGACTACCGGGAGGATCACTATCGCGAGCTGACTGCCCAAGAGGCCAGGGAGATGATCGCCAATATCTCACCGGTCATCCTGGATGTGAGAACGCCCGGCGAATTCCGGTCGGTTCATTTGGACGAGGCGATGTTGATCCCCCTCCAAGAGCTTCAGGCCCGGGTCGATGAACTGGCCCCCTTCAAGGATTCGGACATCCTGATTTACTGCGCGACGGGCAACCGAAGCACGGTAGCCTCGAAAATCTTGATCGACCGCGGCTTCAGCCGGATCTACAACCTTCGACACGGTATCGTTGACTGGCAGAAACGCCAGCTGCCAGTCGTCAGGTAAGCCCACTGGCCCGCGTCAGCCCCACCAGCCGATCACTGCAATCCCCGCCGTCATGACGAGGGCGCCGGCCAGCCGTTCTCCTATCCCTTCCTCCTTGAACCAGATGGCCCCGTAGAGTACTCCGAACAAGAGGCTCGTCCGCTTGACGGTGACCATGAGGACGGCGTCGATGAGGTCGATAGCGATCATATGGCTGACCACCATGACGGCCACCGCAAGACCGACGGGCACACCCGCCCGGATAGGGGCCAGGAGTCGACCGTTTCCTTCACGGAATGTCCGAAAGGGCATTAGAATTATCATGGCCCCCGGCACCAGGGCAAAATATACACAAGCAAAAAAAAGAGGATTGGAGTGCTGAATGGCCACCTTCCCCAGTGGAGCGGTAATGGCATACAGCATCGACACCCCCATCATCAACCGGGAGCCGGGCTCGGTCCAAATCGACTTGATCGGAATCAAAAGACCCCGATCTTTTTCTTTAATGTATAGGATATAAGATCCTGTAACTACTAAAATAATACCAAAAATACCGATCGGGTGAGGTATTTCGCCCAATATCACCCATCCGGATCCCAAAAGAAAGACAGGGGTAAATGCCAGAAAAGGAAGGCACAGGGACAGGGGCGAGGTCCGGATGGCCTTCATGTACCAGAGGAAGGCTGTCACCTCTAACGGAAGGGCTGCCGCAACGCAGAGATAAAATACGCCGTCAGGGGATGTGCGCGGCACCAGGGGCCAGCACAAGGCCAGCCACGGCAGAGCGTAGAGCAACCGCGACAGGCCCATCCCATAGGGCGAGAGATCCGAGAAATAGCGCTTGGTCAAGGCGTCCGCGGACGCCAAGCTGAATGCGGAAACCAATGACAGGCCGTATCCGATCATGACATATCTGAACCGATCGTGAAGGGCATTTCCCTTCGATACCCGCCGGCATCCCTGGGAGCGGTTTTCATCTGGGGCGTGAGGCCGGCTCTCCCCCGGTTTCCGAAGGCGAACCGCCCCGGATGGACAACCGGCGCGTCCGCCTCAGGGCAGCCAGGAGATCGCGCCACCACCTCCCGTCGGCGTCCTTGGCATCGTAGTCGATGTGCTGGATCGCCCCAAGGGTCTCCTTGTACCATCCGAAGAGCGCCGCCTGGTCCAGACGCAGGGGCACGATGGGTTTTTCCAATTCCTTTGCCCGCTTCAACTCCCTATAGACCTCGTCCGACTCCAGAGCCTGCTGAGACAGCAGAAAAACAACGGCATCGGCCCGCTGCAGAGCCCCTTCGATCTCCGACCGCCACGGGCTTCCCCCACCGATATCGGAACGGTCGAGCCAGACCCCATATCCCGCATCCTCGAGGCGCTTTTCGAGGGCATCCGCAATCGGTGAATCGGAACGGCGGTAACTGACGAACACATGCTGCCGAACCCGGACCAGAGGGATGGGTTCGGGAAGGTTCCAAGACCACATCTGTGGGGTGGATGGCGTGGTCAAGGCCTGAGAACGAGGCAAAACGTAGCGGTAGAGCTCATGAACGGTGACGCACCCGTCGCCGTCCGTGTCGGCGGCTGCCCCCCGAAGCCCCTCGACAAGGAGGCGAGTGAAGAACCCCCCGTTCTGGTCGCCATAGGAGAATTCCCCCGGACCACAGGAGGTCACGGCGCAAAAGCCGTCAGGGATGCCCCGGTTGTTGGCGAAAAAAGCGCCGCTGTGGCACCCGTCGATGATCAATACCTGTCGGCGGCTTTGGCTCCGACGAAGGCAGGACAATACGTAGTCGCTGTCCAGGCAAGTGGCCTCGAGGAAGTTGACGTCCGAATCGCTCACCGGGAGATAGAGAAGATTGTCGCCGCCGACGGCGCTGGTTCCGCTGTAGTAAATCAATATGGTGTCATCGGGACCGGCATCTCCGGCAATGGCGGCGATCCGTCGCCGGACTTCGATCAGGGTCGGCTCCATCAGGGTTGTGACCTCGAACCCGGCAAACTCCTCGTCTCCAAGGATCTCACCCATGGCAGCGAGATCCTTGTCGATGCCCGGAATATCCAGGGTGTGTCCGTTGGCGCTGGCATCCCCGACCCGCCCGTTTCCGATCAGCAACGCCGCTCGCCGGGACGCCCTCCTCTTATCGATGCTCGGATGGTTATCAGGATTAGAATGCTGACGTTTCGGTGGCATTGGGGTTGGCCCTCCTGAGTGTGAATCAACGAAATGTCCCCCATCGGATGAATCGGCGCCGGAGCCCTCACAACCTTACAGAGTGAATTCATTAGGATCCATGTAAGCGCACCCCGGTTGTGCCGGCCCTCGATTGGGACCATCCAACAGCGGGTCATGAAGACGCCTTGCCCGCCGGTACGATAAAACAGACCGCCATGCAAATCACCGCCGCAACCGTTGCGGTCCAGAACACCCCGTTCATTCCCTCAGCAATCGATTGGCCCACCAGGTGTTGAAGGTCTGGGGATAGGGCCGCCTGGACATCCGGTCGAAGGAGACTCTCCAGCTGGTTGTGGCCGGTTTCGGAGGCAATGGACGGCAATCCCTTGAGGGCTCCGGCCGCCTCCAGTCGTTCCTGGAGAGACAGCAGCCGGTTCGAGATAAAGCTTCCGCAAATCCCGACACCAACTGTGCCGCCAAGGGTTCGGGCGAACTGGTGGGACGACGTAGCCACTCCTAAATCCCCCTCGTCCACGCCGGCCTGAACCGCCAAAAGGGTGGACAGGGACACGAATCCCATGCCGACACCGACAATGAAAAAAACCCAAAAACCATATAACATTGAGGTTTCATAGACGAATGTCAGGGTCAATCCACAGCCGGCAGTGAGAAAGCCGCCCCCCAAAGCAGCGGCAAACCGGTTTCCCGTCCGATGAACCATTTGTCCCAGGGCAAGGGATCCTGCAGACCACCCCAGGCTGAGGGAGAGCATCGCAACCCCGACTTCCATGGGCGATTTTCCCTGGACACCCTGGATGAAAAGAGGAGCAAAGGCGAACAGGGAAAAAATAGTGAAACTGCTTAAAAAGACGGCGCCATTGCCGGTGCTGAACGCCCGGTTCCGAAAAAAACCGATGGATAAAATGGGGTCCCGGGCGCGGCTCTCCACACGGATGAACCCAATGCCCGCGATAAGGGAAACACCGAATAGGCAAAATACAGGCGTCGACGCCCAGGGAAAGGACCTCCCGCCCAAGAGAAACGCCATCAGGAAAGAGACAATGGCTATCGTAAGCGTTGCCACACCGGCAATATCCAGGGAGACCTTTCCTCCGCGTTTTCGGCGATCCCTCAGATGGGTTCGAACGCCCCAAAAAGACCCGATTCCCAAGGGGATATTGATGAAAAATATCCACCGCCAGGACACATAGCTGACCAGAAATCCCCCCAGCGTCGGTCCCAGAACGCTTGCAATGCCCCAGATGGAGGACGCAAAGGAGAGGGTTCGCCCTCGGGTTTCGGGCGTCGAAACGTCTGCGAGAACGATGTAAACCAGGGCAAATATACCTCCGGCACCGACGCCCTGGATCGCCCGTGCTGCGATAAGAATCCCCATGGAATGGGCAAAGCCGGCGACAACGGAAGCCAGAACGAACAATCCGATGGCGGACAGGAAGAGACGTCGGCTGCCGAATAGGTCCGAGAGTTTTCCAAATATCGGCAGACAGACCGCTCTGGCGAGGAAATAGGCGGAATAGACCCAGCTGTACAGATGAAGCCCCCCCAGTTCCGCCACGATGGTGGGCATGGCGGCAGTCATGATCAGGGCGTCAAGGGCACCTAAAAAAAGGGCAAGAAGCGCTGCCCCGATGACGGAAGCCTTCCGGGTGGGTTTTGCTGGAGCCACGGATACTCCTTGGGATCAACTAGGGACCGCCTGCTGCCGAGGTCGATCAGGTCTTCTTTGGTTGCGATCACGGGATTCAGCGTTATGATTTTGGGTGTCATATGACCGACACCGCAGCCGGGAGCCCATCATGATACACATCACCTCCAAAGCCAAATCCTTTATCAAAAACAAGGGCGGCCACGTTATCCTCTTCCCCCGAAGCGCCGGGGGCTGATGCAGCACGACCCGCTTCCCCGCAGTTCGCGTGGGACAACCCGCAAAAAAGTCGAATTTCGATTCCGGTTCCGTTGAGGATATCACTGTTTGGACGGATCGGTCCATACGGCCGGTGGATGCCGATCGTGGCATGACCATCGACCTGAGCAGTCTGCTTTGGATCAAGCGTTTGATTCTCCAGGGTGCCCGGGCCCAAAACGGCCCTCTGGCCTAAGCGGTCAAAACCGCCAGCACAAACCCGCCTATCAGGGGAGGCCGCCTATGAATACGATCCAGCCGCTATTCGAACGCATCAAGGGTTTCATCGACGAACTGGAAAGGGTCGTCGCCGCCTGTTCGGAAGAAGACTGGCAACGACAGTGCCCCTGGGAGGAATGGAGCGTCGGCGTCACCGCAAGGCACATCGCCGCAGGCCATTTCAGCGCGATCGACCTGGTTCGAGCTATCGTGGCCGATGGGCATCTCCCGGACCTGACCATGGACGATCTGGTCCGCTCGGCCAACCGTCATGCCTTGGAGCACAAAGACACGAATCGGGAAGAAGTGATCGATATCATAAGGCAAAAAGGGGCTGAACTGCTGGATGTCGTGTCATCCCTCGATGAGGAGGACTTGAAGCGCGAAGGCTCCATGAGGGCTGCCGGAGGCGCCATCACCGCCGGACAACTGATCGAAATGGTCATCCTCCAATCCTCGTCCAACCACCTGGACAATATCAAGGCCGTTGTCAAGCATTGACCGATCCGTCCGACGTTCCTTTTAGTTCGGCGATAACGGCCTCCGCCGCCCGCCGTCCTGAATAGAGCGCCCACTGGATGGATGGCACCCCCATTGTTTCACCGCAATGGAAAAGCCCTTTTTCCATCCGGACCGGCTGTCGATAAGGGGATGGCAGCGGAGGGGCTACAGCCGGCAGTCCATGGGGAATGAAATAGGCCGCCAGTTGCCGCCATTCCCTCACCTGCTCGCCATACCATCTCCTGAGCTGCCTTTCCATGGCGGCCGCCAGTTCCGGCCAAAGGGGCTGGGTTTTGCTCAGCGCGGTAACCGCCACCAAATGCGCTCCCGGGGGCGAATAGTTTGGCGCCGCCAAGCTGGGCACTACGACGCTTGCTATGGGTCCGTCTTCATCGGCGTTCAGCACCAGAAACGGTCGGTGAAATGGGGGGCGGCTAACCGAGTAATAGACGCAGGTGGCCGGCATACACCGCCGGGCGCCCCCCGTGTGGAACAACCGGAAATGAGCGCTCTCATCCGTGGCGACCACGACGGCCCGGCCGGTCCAATGCCGGCCGTCGGACAGCGTGGCCCTTCCGGGCGAAACCGCCCTTACCGCAGAGCGGGTTTGAATCCAGGACGCGGGAAGCCCTGCCGCCAATATCCGGGGGATTTCCCCCATTCCATCGGCGGGCAGTGCCACATCCCCGGTGGAAAACATGGCCAGAACGAACAGAAAGAACCGCCATGAAACCTCCGCGCGGGAATCAAGGGTAATACTGGAAAGAAATGGATTAATGAATCGCTTTATAAATATTGATGAATATCCTTGATTTTTAAGTTTTTCTTTAACATTTACATCGGGAGCTTCAAACAGATCCGACAGGGGGGCCCTCCGAATACCGGCAGCCAGCGCCACTAAACGGAGCTTGTCTTCGAGGGTACCCACGGGTGCAGCCAGGGTGGACCAAAAATCCAGAGGACGACGTAAGGGATGGGACACCGTGTGGAACCGCTCCCCGATTCTGAAGATGGCTCCGGGCTCAAAGGGCATGAGGTTCAACGACGAGTAGTCAAGTTGCCGACGAGCCTCGGGGTATGCCGATTGAAGCACCTGAAAGCCCCGATCCAGGATAAAGCCGTCCATCCGATCAGACCGGATCCTTCCCCCGATCCACTCCGATGCCTCCAGAATCCGAACCGATAGCCCGGCACCACAAAGGGTTCGAGCGCAGGAAAGCCCGGCAATTCCCCCACCCACCACGATAACGTCGGCGTCAAGGCCCATGGATCCTCCCCATTAGCGCCCGGTCCATCGATAAATGAGGTGCTGACGGCAGGCCATTACCACCACCGGTCAAACCGAATGATCGTCATTCGCATTTTACCTCCCCCAAATTGGGGTGAATCATACCCATTAAACCTCTCGCCAAAAACGGCCGATCATATCCATATCATTGTCAATCTATATTCATTGGCACTTCTCTCCCGGGGCGATCGATGCTCAAGCGCATCATACAGGTATCCATTCTTGCCGTAGTGCTTTCCGCCGTAACGGAAACCTCTGCTTCAGGGCCCATTTCAGACCCCAAAACCTGGACCGTCATGTGTTACATGAACGGCGACAACGACCTTGGCAGGGAAGTCCTACACGCCGTGGATATGCTGGAAACCGTTGGCTCATCCCCCGATCTCAACCTCATCGTCATGGTTGACACCCATCCCGACGCTATCGGCAAGCGCACCCCCGATTGGGCGAAAACCCGCATGCTGTATATCACCGCTGATGACCGGATCGGAACCCTGTCATCCGTCTGCCTTGAGGGGCCTGAAGAAATGGACATGGCCGACCCGGAAACCCTCGAGGGCTTTGTTCGCTATGCCCGCACCCGTTTCCCTGCAAAACGCTACCTGTTCGCCACCTTTACCCATGGGCGCGGCATCATCGACTATCGACAGTTGAACACCCGCATAGCCGGCCGGCCAGGTTCCATTTGTCCGGACGACACCAGCCGGAGTGCCATGACCATCGAGGCCTTCAGCCAAAGCGTCCACTCCGGAATGGGTGGGGAAAAACTGGACCTCATGGTTTTCTTTTCCTGCCTGACGAACATGGTTGAGGTGGGATACGCCTTTAAAGACGTCACCCGATACCTAATCGCCAGCCCGGGTGTGATTCATCTCGTTGACTCGCCTCCGGGCCGGTTTCAAATCAGGGGCGTCCGTCTCGAGAAACTGGTCGACCTGATCGACAATTTCCCGTGGATCGACATGCCCACAGCGGCAAGTGCCGTCGTCGAAGACTACGTCGACCAGTACCGTAGGGGGGTGATAATCACCGACACCGATGGCAGCGCCCGTCGGGTTCGTTATCCCGGTGTGTTGACGGCCGTCGATTGCGCCCACTATGACCCTATGGTCGAGGCATTGGAAAAATTGTCCAGTGCTATCGTTAGCGGCCTTGACAGCGGTGAGAGTCTGGATGGAGCGGCCGTTTCCAGGCTTCGATCGTCCGCCGATAGAATTCAGGGATACCGGAGTTTCATGAATCTCGAATATGTTGACTTGGAGGCCCTGTTGGAAGAGGTGGTTGACCTTGACCTTCATTGGACCGTCACAGCGGCGGCCCGGTCCGCGTTGACGATTCTAAAGCAGGAATTGACCGTCTATGGCCGCCACAGTGACCATGGGTTATCCGGCGGTATATCGATTTATTTTCCGGATCACCGCATCCCGAACAATGTCTTAGATGCCCACCGCGATCAGTACAGGCAAACGGCTTTCGGAAGAGAAACCAATTGGATGGCCCTTATCGACCGGCTCCGGTATTTCCCTGAAACCGATTGACTCTCACTGGGTGGCAACACCAGGGAGCAGAAGCCGCTGCTATAGCTGGGTCCGGCAGGTATAAAGCGGCCAAATATTCCACCGCGGCTGGGGCTAATGCCCCGGCCGCGGCTTGTTTAGAGCCAACTACTAGGGCATCATGACGGTGTCGATGACATGGATGACACCATTGGATGCCTCGATATCCGTCTGTGTGACCATGGCGTCGTCGGCATAGACACTTCCGCCCTCGGTCTTGAAGCTAACCTCTTCACCGTTGACCGTTTTGCCGGACTGCATTGCCATCACATCCTTGGCATAAACCCGCCCCGGAATTACATGATAGGTCAGAATGGCCTGGAGCTTTTCTTTGTTTTCCGGCTTTAAAAGATCCTCCACCGTGCCGGCAGGTAATTTTGCAAAGGCATCGTCGGTGGGTGCCAATACCGTAAAAGGTCCCTCACCCCTTAAGACCTCTTCGAGGTCCGCGGCCTGAATCGCAGCGACAAGAGTATTGAACTGTCCGGTATGGGCAGCCATGTCCACGACGTCCATTGAGCCGGACGCCATGGTGCTTGCTGTCTTGCTGTAGCTTCCGCCGATAACGGTAACTGGCAGTAGGATTGTCAGCACACCTATGATAATGGCATACGCTTTCATAATTAACCTCCGTGTTACGCAGCGGTGAATGAGCGCCACCGTTGCGGATTGATGATGTTGACCCCAAACAGAGAGATGCTCACGGCTGTTGGGGTATATCGATCAGGAGTGGCGGTCAATACCGCCTCAGCATTAATTGCAGATTGAGAATCACTTTATTCTGTTCTAGAAAGATAATTATATCATTGACAAACTTATTGATTGTCTAAGATTGTCTTGTACAACAATTCGACACATTCGGACGAAGTCAAGAAAAAACAACAAACATTCGGAGGTCAACATGACGACTATAGGAAATACAACGGAAACTTTTCAGGAGGGAATGGCAGCGTTTGCTGGTGAAGACTACACCGAGAGTATCAATCTGCTGACGGCAGTAATCGATAACGACACCACCCATCGGCTGGCCTTGGCTGCGAGAGGGGCTGCCCACCTCAAGACGGGAAACCCGAAGCAAGCCATTTCCGATTTCAACAGAACACTGGAAGTCGATCCCGATTACGCCAGGGCCTATCATTTGAGAGGATTGGCCTGGGAGGCTGAAGGCGACGCCGACAACGCGCTTCAGGATTTCGGCAGGGCCATCGAGAAATCACCTGAATACGGCGCCGCTTACTACAGTCGCGCCACCCTACTGACCAAAATGGGTCGTACCGACGACGCCGAGGCCGACATCCGGATGGTAACCCATCTCACCAACCAGAACATCGAATCCTTTGCCAATGAAAACAACCTCTGGCGCTCCCAGCAGATGCGCGTAGAATCCATTCTCGAAACCGAGTTGAATCGGTAGGAAGGCGGTCGCTATGGATGATTCAGTATTTTTGAATCTGGTTAAAAACACCGTCGAACGCCATGGGTGCCGTCTGGTCGACGTGGATTTCGACCAGCATGTGGTCAACCTCGATGGACCGGACGATGCCATGGAGACTTGCGCGATCGCGCTGGCCGAGATCATGGAATAGAGGACACGAATCGTCTCACTCTATCGCTAAGGAAAGGGATGTCAATGGATCCTAAACTTCATCCCATCGGCTACGTGTCGAAGGTCACCGGTCTCTCCCCCCACTTGATCAGAGCATGGGAGAGACGCTACGGTGTGGTCAAGCCCGATCGCTCCGGAAGCAACCGGCGGCTGTACTCCGACGACGACATCCGCCTACTCAACGCCCTTCAGAAAGCCGTGGAGTCGGGTCACCGCATCGCCCAGCTGGCGCGGATGGAACGGACTACCCTTCACCGGCTTGCAAACATATTGCCCGAGGGCAACCACCTCGGCCTGGCACCAACCGACTCGGGTGCTGCAGAAGATCATGTGTCCGTGTGCATCGATGCCGTCGAATCCCTCGACATGGATCGTCTCGAACGGGCGTTGAATAACGCTGCAACGGAGCTGTCGCGATTACGTTTGCTGGAAAACGTCATCGCTCCGCTGATGACCCGGATCGGTGATCGCTGGTCGGAAGGAAGTCTCAGGATACTGAACGAGCACATGGCATCAACGTTGGTTCATTCCTTTTTATGGGACTTGCTCAGGGGTTCCGGCGCCAACGGGAACCGCCCTGCCGTCGTCATCGCCACGCCCTCAAGACAGTGGTGTACGTTAGGGGCTTTGGTGGCAGCGGTGTTTGCTGCCGATATCGGCTGGCACCCCCATTTTTTCGGCCCGAATTTACCCGCAGAAGAGATTTCCGCTGCCGCGCGCCAGGTCGGGGCACGGGTGGTGGCGTTAAGCATCACTTTCGGTGCCGAGCCGGTTCAACTGGGTCGAGAACTAAAGCGCCTTCATCTTGCATTGGACCCTTCCGTTCGGCTTCTGGTGGGAGGACGGGCTTCGGACACCGTCCGGACCACCATAGATGATATCGGAGCGATGCACGTCGATACCCTCTCGATGTTCAAGTCGGCCCTTGAGGGGGCGGCAGTCAACTGACCATGGTCGTCGAGAAGGAGTTCTCGCCTCATGCAGCGGTCATCAGAGACAACCCGTGCGGTTATCGCCAGAGACGATCACCTGGACAGGATCTGCAAGGATATACCTGAGTCCAGCTGCACCGCCTACCCCGTCAATGCCCGCTTGAACGTTCTAAACGGAGCTGCAGGGAAGCTAGCCGAACAATTGTGCAGCGCCAAATTGATTCTTCCCTGGGTGATGTCCGCCCTGGGTGCCACGCCGGCCCTGATCGGTCTTCTGGCTCCCATACGACAGGCCGGAGCCCTGGTCCCTCAATTGGCAATCTCCGGCCAGTTGAGGCAGTTTCCCATACGCAAGTGGTTTTGGGTCGCCTCCGCCCTCGTTCAAATCCTGGCACTGGGATCCATGATTGGTGCGGTGTGGTTGTTGAAGCCGGAAGCCGCCGTGGTCGTCATTCTATTGCTTTCTGTTCCCTACAGCATGTCCAGAGGAGTCGGCTCCATATCCTTCCAGGACGTGGTGGGTAAGACATTGCCCAAGGGCCGGCGCGGCAAGGTTCTGGCCGCAAGAGGAGCGATCGGCGGCCTCCTCACCCTTGGGGCGGGCCTTCTGATCGGCCAGTTAAAGGGGAACCGCAGCGATCTTGCGGCAGCGATTATATTGATCGGAATTTCCATGGCACTGTGGGCCCTGGCAGCTATAGCGTTCGCAGCCATCCGGGAGCAGCCGGGAGCCACTGCAGGGGGAAGGAATCCCCTTAAGGAAACGCGCTTCGGCTTTCAGTTGATGAAATCCCGTCAGTGGTTCAGGCGGTTTATCGTGGTCAGGGGGCTTCTGCTGACGGTTGAAATGGGGCTTCCGTTCTACGTCCTCTACGCCCACCAGTTATTTGGCGACCAATCACAGATGCTGGGACTGCTGGTGGTCGTCGCCGGCCTGTCCCAAACAATCAGTGCCCCGTTTTGGGGGCGTTTCGCCGACACGGCCAGCGACCGAGTGATGACGATGGGAGGATTGATGGCGGCGGGCGCCGCTGCCATGGCCATAGCCATCGCCCACTTCGCCCCCAACCCCTATCTCTTCGGATCGGCCATCCTTCTTTTGGGGGTTGCGGAATCAGGGGTTCTCCTCGGTCGGAAAACCTATCTCGTCGATACCGCAGACCCGGACGAGCGGCCTACCTACGTGGCCTTTTCAAACAGTCTCATGGGCCTCATTGCCCTGTGTTTCGGCGTCTTCGGTTGGGTCGCAGCCATAGCCGGCATCGACTGGGTGCTAGTGATCATGGGATTGGCAGCCCTAACCGGCGGCCTTCTGGCATTAGGGCTTTCCCCCTTGTCTTCGGCGCCGGCAGCCCGCCTCCCGTCCCAACGGGTGATGCCCCATGGAGGGACCGGTGGTTTCCGTCGGTCCTAGCCGGTCTTATAACTATAGAATCAGAGGACTGTTCAACCGTAATAAGGAGGTGATACGATGACCCGGCAACACAATGTATATGGAACCCCACTGACACCATGCAGCCTGTCTCCAAAAACCGGATTCTACCGAACCGGTGATTGTCGAACCGACTCCCAGGATTTGGGCCGGCACGGCGTTTGTGCCGAAGTGACCGATGCCTTCCTGATCCACACCCGCGCCCTCGGCAACGACCTCAGCACTCCAGCCCCTCCATACGGATTTCCGGGTCTCAAACCGGGCGATCGCTGGTGCCTTTGTGCCGGCAGATGGAAAGAGGCCCTTGAGGCCGGAGTCGCCCCACCCGTGATTCTCGAAGCGACCCACGAATCGGTTTTGGACGTGATTGACCTTTCCGATCTCGAAGCCCATCGGCGCGACTAGGGGGCGGCCAGCCCACTGCCCGGCCTGCGGAGCTCTTGCAGACCGGTCTTTCATTCCTCACCCCTTCCAGCCTGATAGAGTCCCTGGCTGGACATCCTGCGGCAAGGGTGCCTTCCCGTCGATTCTACCCGAAGCGCCTCCCGCCATACCATGGCGATCTTCCTGAAGCGCCCTCAGTCCCTGAGTGCCTCCTGAAATAATTAATGAGCAAAATCTCGAAATTCCTCTTGACACGACCCGTCGGTGGGGTTAGTTTCTATTTGCGCATATGCTCATTATTTGGTCCTTGGAATCGTCCTTCAGCCGATCGTGCCGCCCTCATGGCCGACTGCCGGTTGGGAGGACCGGAAACAGAACATCCACAGGCAACACAGGAGGCAATAGATGACGACCATAGCAGTCTCGAGCGAAGGGCCATCCCTCGACGATCGAGTGGATCCCCGTTTCGGCCGTGCAGCCGGATTCCTCATCCTTGATGAGGAGTCCCAGGCGACCCGCTATATCCAAAATGGCGATGCCCAGACCATGGCCCAGGGTGCCGGCATCCAAGCGGCCGAAGTCATATCCCGCGCGGGCGCTTCGATCCTTTTGACGGGATTCGTGGGCCCCAAGGCCTTTCAAGCCCTCACTGGGGCCGGTATCACCATCGGTCAGAATCTGGAAGATATGACCGTCAGAGACGCCCTCGATCGATACCGGAAAGGGAATGTCGACATCGCCGCCGCCCCCAATCGACGAGGGCACGGGCGATGATTCTGGCAGTCGCAAGCGGCAAGGGGGGCACCGGGAAGACGACGGTGTCGAGTTCGCTGGTGCGGGTGTGGCCGCGTCCGGTCATGGCAGCGGATCTGGATGTGGAAGCTCCCAACCTTCATCTCTTCCTCACCCCCAGGTTTGGCGGAACCCGAAGCGCTCTCCTCACTATTCCTGTGGTGGACGAGGCCAGATGCAACCGCTGCCGGGCCTGCTCTGATATTTGCCAGTTCAAGGCCATCTCCGTCCTGGGTGATGTTGTCATGGTGTTCGACGAAATGTGCCACGGCTGCGGCGCGTGCATGGCCATTTGTCCCGAGAATGCCATTTCACCGGGGTCGAGAATACTGGGAGACATTCATTGGGGGAGGACCGGCGATACCGAAATGGTCATGGGGCGCCTCAGGATTGGAGAGGCCATGAGCCCTCCCCTCATTCGCGCCGTCATGAATCACGCCCTGGCGCTTCGCGGATCTGAGAAAACCGATATCCTCATCGACGCTCCCCCCGGGGTCAGCTGTCCGGCCGTCAACGCGGTAATGGATGCCGATGCCATTCTTCTTGTCACGGAACCCACCCCCTTCGGCCTCTACGACCTCAAACTGGCCCGGGAAGCCTTCGACCGGCTGGGGAAACCAATGGCCGTCGTGATAAACCGGGCGGGGCTGGGGACGATGGCTGTCCACGATTACTGCCGGGAGACCCGGCTGCCGATCCTAGGAGAAATCCCCTACGACCGGGGCATCGCCGAGGCATACGCCGCCGGGCGGATCATTGCCGATGTCTCGGGGGACGCCCGAGATCGCTTCACCCGGTTGTCGACCGAGGCCATTTTACTGGGGGAGACGGCCCCGGGAAGCCCCAAGGAGTGCTGCCATGGATGAAATCGTCGTCTTGAGCGGAAAAGGCGGCACCGGCAAGACATCCCTGACCGCCGCCTTTGCCCACTTGTCCGGAAATGCGGTATTCTGCGACCTGGACGTGGATGCCCCAGACCTCCACCTCCTTCTCTCGCCCCAGATCCTGTCCACCCATTTCTTCATTTCCGGAAACGAGGCGGTCATCGACCCGGATCGCTGCTCCGGGTGCGGACTGTGCGCGGAAATGTGTCGATTCGGAGCCGTCTCCGGCACCATGCCCTATCGGGTCGATACCCTGAAGTGCGAGGGTTGCAAACTCTGCGTTGCCCTTTGTCCCGAGTCGGCCATTGCGTTTCCGGAAAAGCACTGTGGGAACTGGTATCGCTCGAAAACGCGATTCGGAACCATGGTCCACGCTCAACTCTTCCCCGCCGAAGAAAACTCGGGCCGGCTAGTGGCGCTTCTGAGGCAGGAGGCCAGGCGACTTGCCGAGGCCGAAGGCAGCCCCACGATTCTATCCGACGGCCCCCCGGGCATCGGCTGCCCGGTCATCAGTTCCCTGTCCGGTGCAACCCTGGCGGTCATCGTCACGGAGCCCACTCCCTCCGGTATCCACGATCTCAAGCGGATCCTCGATCTCTGCACCCATTTCAGGGTTCCGGCCGCAGTACTGGTCAACAAGTGCGACATCGATACCGGCAACACCGATACCATTGTAAATTTCTTAAGCGATCGTGGCATTCCGGTCGCCGGCATGTTTCCCTACGATGTCGCCGTCACCGATGCCATGGTCCAATCGAAGGCCATTACCGAGTTCAGCAACGGGGAGTGTTCCCGACGGATCGAGACCGCCTGGGCAACCCTGCTGAAACAAGCAGCCCGTCTGAAGGCTGCCTGATCCACCCCCATCATCATTTTCACCATCATCGATAGTCATTGAAAAGGAGAAGAACGAACATGTCGACGATCATTGCCATTCCCAGCGCCCAACCCGGAGGCCTGGAAGCGCCTTTGGGTGCCCATTTCGGCCACTGCGATCTCTACACCCTGGTCTCGGTCAGCAACGACAGCATCGACAGCGTCGATATCATCCCCAACGTCCCTCACCAGCAAGGCGGCTGTATGGCGCCTGTTCAGTACTTGGCAAATAAAGGGGCAAAGGCCCTCATCGCCGGCGGCATGGGCCTGAGACCCCTCATGGGATTTCACCAAGTCGGCATTTCTGTTTATTTCGGTGGAGAGTCCCGAACCGTCGAGGAGGCGGTAAACGGCTACATCGAGGGAAGACTGCCGGCGTTCAAAGAGGAGAACACCTGTGGCGGCGGCAACCACTAACCGCCGTCGGAGCGTTGCATCCAGCCATACCGTTTCCAAAAGGCCTCAAAGACGGCCGTCCATGCCCATTACTGGCAACGGAGAGCCCATGACGAACGGAAAAGAGGTCCGTTACGGTAGAGAGTGCCGCCTTGGGTGCCGCGGCCAGTGCTGATAGGAACCTCTCCGCAAAATCGGAAACGGTCAAGCCCATGCGGCGTCACCGAAAAGGACGACAATGGATCAGATACTGATTGTCACTTCCCGCCCCAAAGCCTTTGAAAAGATGACCCTCCATCTGACGGGCTGCCGGATCACATGGGCGGAGACCGGCCGCGCGTCCCTGGAAGTCGTCGAAACCACCCCCCCTCATCTGGCCGTCATTGACGAGACCCTTTCGGACATGAGCGGACTATCTCTGGTCAAACGCCTCATTCAGGGCAATCCCTGGATACAAACGGCCGTGGCAACGGGCCTGTCCAAGGAAGCGTTTCACGAGGCCAGCGAAGGGCTGGGCATTTCAGCCCGCTTGCCCCTGGAACCGGATGAATCGGATGCCGGCCGCCTGATGGCCTTGATGAAGCCCCCTGGCTCCCTATCAGCGGGCACCTGACCCGACCACGATTGCTCGGCAGGCAGGACCACCTCCCCTGCAAAACGCCCCGGCTGCTTCACGGCCGGGGCATTTACCCTTCTATCCCGCCATCGGCCGTTTTGGGCGTCCATTGAACCGGAACTGCTTGCCTCCACTCCATCCGATCGATGATGGAATGGAAAGGGGCGTCGACCGGTGCCACCAGCCGGAGGGGCTCACCGGTTCGGGGGTGGGGTAAGCGCAACTCTACGGCGGCCAGCAGCATCCGTCCCACTCCTAAGTCTGTTGCAAAAAATCGGTTGTGACGATTGTCACCGTGCTGTCGATCGCCAATGATCGGGTGGGATATTCTTCTGAAATGTCTACGGATTTGATGCATCCGGCCGGTTTCCGGATGGACTTCCACCAGGGAATACCGGCTGGTGGGATGACGGCTCACGGCCACGGGCAGCTCGGCGGTCTCCAGGCATCGGTATCGGGTGACGGCCGGTTGGAGATCCTCGCACCGCCTCCCCCGGTCGTCCACCCGGTTCAGGGGCGCATCGATCAGGCCGTCCAGCGCCACATGCCCCCTGACCACGGCTAGGTATATCTTTTGAACGATCTTGCCCGAGAAGCACTTCGCGATCTCGTGGGAGGATCCGGGGCTCAACCCGAAGACAACAACTCCCGATGTCGGTCGGTCCAGACGATGCACCGGATAGAGCCTCCTGCCGATCTGATCTCGAAGACGCTGAAGCAGGTAGCACTTCTCTCTCCGGTCGGCCCGGCCCCGATGCACTTTGATGCCCGGAGGCTTGTTGACGGCGACGAGATCGTCGTCCATGAACAGGATGTCCAAAAGGGGCTCGGGCATCTGGCCGTGGGTTCCTTTCGGGAGGCGGCGCCCCGGGGCTGGAGGACTTTCAGGTTCATATGGGGAACAGGTATCGAGTACCGGGCCATCCTAAGCCGGGATGACAGGGGTTGTCAAAGCCGGAGGTGGGATGGGTCGATTGGGGATCGGGGACGGCCTCTCATTCCTCAAATGATCGATTGATCAACCAGCGTTTCCTTGCTACAACACGCAGCAACGCTCGATGGGGTTCCGTTCGGTCAACCGCCCTCGAACGGCTCAACCAACCGGGGATAATCGCCATGGCCAGACAGCCGGATTTTCGATCTGCACGGGGCAACGGGGTCGACCTTCGATACGCCCTCTGGGAAGGTACCGGCAAAACCATCCTCTGTATTCACGGGTTGACCGCCAATTGCCGATGCTGGGACGGCGTCCTTAAGGCGCTTTCTCCGCCCCACAGGGCCGTGGCCGTGGACCTCAGAGGACGCGGCGGATCCGGCAAGCCCGAACAGGGCTATTCCCTGTTAGATCATATCGGCGATCTGCACCGCCTTCTCGAGGAGCTTGCCGTCCCTAACGCCGTCTTGATGGGGCATTCCCTGGGAGCCTTTATTGCCCTCGGTTTTGCAGCACGATACCCGGAACGGGTCGAACGTCTGGTTCTGTTCGACGGCGGGGGACAGTTGACGGAGGAACAGCTGGGTAAGGTCATGGAGGGAATCCGCCCTGCCCTTCTTCGGCTGGGCACTGTTTTCTTATCCCAGTCCGAATACATCGACACCCTGAAGCAAACCCCGACCCTTCAACCATGGAACCCGGTAATCGACGCCTGCTACCGGTATGAAACCGAACAGACGCCGGACGGTGTCCGGTGCAACATCGATCCCCGCCACATGGCAATGGAATCGGAAAACCTCAAGAAAACCAACGTCCGGTATCTATACCCCCACATCCAGTGCGAAACCTTGATCCTTAAGGCATCCGTAGGTCTTTCGGGAAATGACGGCCATCTCCTCCCCCCAACCACTCTGGCACAAATGCTGAGGGAAATTCCCCGGGCAAGCGCCATGGAAATGGCCGGCCTGAACCATTACGGCATCGTATTTCAACCGCAGCCGGAACGGGACCGGGCCCTTCTTGATTTTATCGGATGACGGCTGGGCCGACCCGATGCCTCCCATCACCGTGGAGCCGATCCTCACCCCATTTGGGCATCAGACGGAACCTCGAAACCTGAGCCCCCTGGTCTGCAAGAAGCCCTATCAATCGGAGAATGGTTACCCCCTAACCGATATGAAATAGGTAAGGGTAACGCCGTCAAGCCCCTCCGGCATGTCTAAGTTGATGGTGAAGGGCCATGGCCGGTCGGTGTTCCCAAAACCGGCCCGCGGCCGGAACCCCACGTTGTCGACGATGACTCCGTCTCTGATCACGAGAAGGTTGAAGCGGGATTTCGCCGGTACCAGGTGGCTGATGCTGGCAAGATCGCCCTGACTGGGGTCCATGGTCCCATCGATGATGTATTCCCCCTCGCGCTCGCCCTTTTTGATAGAAAAATCGAAGACCAAGTGCCCGTCTCTCAACAAGCAGCGCTTCTCGCCGTTGTTGTCGATCGCGGCGTACCTACAAAAACCGCTTGAATGGGTATTGATCCGTTTGCCGACATGGGGTTTTGCGCAAGATATCATCGCCAGGGAAACCCCAACCAAGAGAACAACCGTCCCGATCCGCTTCATCATTTTCCTCTCCCAAACCAGATGTCCGTTCAATCTTCCCTTTCCGATAACGGCCCATCGAAGACGATCCGGAAAACGGCCGCCGCTGTGGACCCTTTCCGATGGTAGCGTCGGTATTTTTGACAATTTTCTCCATACCCGGATTTACGCATCAGACGGTGAGGCGCCACCCCCAGAGGGGATGGCATCAGGAGGCACCCCAAAGGAGAGCGGATTGTTTTTGAATGGCCGTCGACAACCGGCCCCAATGTTCCCGGAGGTCGAGCATCGGGGATGCAGGCGCCCTCTTTTGGGTTTCTTTTCTGGGCTCACAGAAAAGGAACAACGGATCAGAAGAAGGCCGGGCCGGTTGAATCCCCGGGGCCTCCTACTGAGGTGGAAGGTTTAGATCAGAATAATAGGAACATCGGCGGTATCAGAGGGATTATAGGGTATTCCGGATCTCGATTATATCCTGGAGGGTCACCTCTTGGGGACTGACGAGGGATCATGGGAAGGATGGGGTTTGAGCGAAGCGTCGTCACCGGCGGTTATCGGATGCTTAGCAGCGGCACCGGGCAGCGCCGGAACATCTTCTGGGCACAGGAGCCGATGACCGCGTCCATCAAGTTGCTTCTTCCCTTGACCCCCATTACGAGGAGATCCGGTTTTTTCTCGTCGATTTCCCTGAGGAGTTCCTCGTAGGGATGACCGACTCGAATATGGGTGTTGACCGTCAGTGAATTGCACTCCGACTGATCAATGAGGGATTCGAACGCTTCCTTGCGATCAACGACGGTATCTTTCAGGTAGGTTTCTAGAGAAAAATTAATGGCTTTGTCGGCGACCTGCTTAATCATCTCAACATCCCGCTGGTTGATGACGTTGACCAGCAGCAGTTCGGCCCCCAATACCCTTGCCATCCGAACGGCATGGCGCACGGATGACAGGGAATGGTCGGAGAAATCAACAGCCACCATAATCTTTTTGAAGGCGTTCATTTTCTTCATCTTTGGGTGGGTATAGATCCTCTGGACCGGTTAGATGGCCGTCTGCTCTGGACCAGGGGCCGTCCAACAGCGCCTCTGCTGCCGGATCGATTTGCTTCCTTTATGGCGTTAAAATCCGCTGACGCTTTCTTGCACTTCGAGCTGGGTTTTGCATCTGATACAGTGGTTGGTGACGGGCCTTACACGGAGCCTGGCAACGGAGATATCCTCTCCACAAAGATCGCACTCCCCGTATGTCCCCTCTTCAATGCGATGGAGGGCATCCTTGATTTTTCGGATCAGTTTGCTTTCCCTGTCGCGAATTCTAAGGGTGACGTTTCTTTCGGACTCCAAGGATGCGGAGTCCAACGGATCGGCCGTATAGACGGAGGAGATTAGAAGAGAACTCACAGTGCCGTCTGCTTTTCGTTCCAGTTCCACCAGCTGGCTGCGTAACAGGTCCTTGAAAAAGGCGGTATCATCTTTAGAAATCATCGGAATACCCTCCTGACCGTCAACGGGGAATGACCCCGACGGTGCTCCTCCGCGGCTGTCAATCGCGTTTAGTGAACAACGCCGATTCCTGCAAACGTTCGCCGCTCCGACGCCTCGCACGAGTGGTTGATGACGATAAAGGCACCGGGGTCGACAGTGGTAATGCATGTTTTCAACCGGGGAATGTTCATCTGTCGAACGATCGAGTAAATAATCTTTTTCTCTTTTTTTTCGTATCCCCCTTCCCCCTTGAGAAAAGTCACGCCGCAGTTCAACTTTGTCATGAGGGTGGTAGCGATCTCTTCGGCGTTGTCCGATATGACCAGCATCACCTTCTGGGGATTGATCCCTCTTAGAATGGTATCCACCATACGGCTGCAGACGAAGAAAAAAAGCGCCGAATATAGGGCCACGTTAACATCGTAGATCCACACAGCTACGGCAAGAAGCAGGCCATTCATGGCCATTCCCACCGACCCCAGGGAAAACCCCCATTTACGGTTCAGATAGACGGACAGGATATCCAGTCCCCCGGCTGACCCCCGGGACTTCAACACCAGGCCGGCTCCGGCACCGCATAGAACACCGGCGGCAACGGCTGCCAGGATAGGATCCTGGATATCGAAGGGTGTCGGCTTGACCCAGTTGGCGACCGTGGAGAAAACCCCCATCCCAAAGAGTGTCAGCCAGAAAAAGTTGGGACTGATGGATCGCCGGCCCAGCACCATCAAGGGGATATTCAGGAGCAGATACCACCACCCCACACCCAGATAGGGTACGCTGTAGCTCAACAGCAGTGCCACACCCGCCAATCCCCCCGCCACAAATCCCCGAGGGATCAGAAGCCCGTTCATTCCAAGGACAAATAGAATGCAACCGCTCACGATATAAATCATATCCAAACCGATGGCGGTGGCGTTCCGACGGGCTATGCCCAATGGAGACGGCCCCAAACCCGGGATGGAACATCCGGGATAGAAAGCGGTTTTCGACCCTTCAAGGGGTGCGCTCAAGGTCTTCTGGTTCAGTGTCATGTCTTCCCCGCAATAGATGGAGCATCCAGGCAACGCCGGAATGGGTGGATCATTCTCGTGGTCGGCGCCTGTGTCAAAGCGACAATCAGAGTGAGGGCTCTCCAGCCCTTTCACAATCATCTTCCCGATCGCCCCGCAGTCGTCAGACGGCCGCCGCCAGAGGCGCATGGGCTTTCAGTGAGACCTTGCCGGCTTTTTTGTCGAACCGACCCGAATAGAGAATCAACGCGGGATGGTCGTCCAAAGAATGATAGTTTTTTACGGAAACGCCGGCCTGCCCGACCTTGTCCGGACTGAACACGCGGATCTCGCTTTCCGTCCCGGATTCGTTAATCGGTAGGGAAACCACCTTCCAATTCCAAACCACATCCGGGTCGACCTTCATGTCCACCACAAGAAACCGTCCCACTCGATCCGGCATCTCTTTGGGCTTCGGAAATGGGGATGGAGCGTTGTCTGCAATTTTCTTTTTACTCCAAAATTTAAACATGGCGTATTGCCTCGCTTGTTTGAATGTCCGACCCAATGTCTTCCGGACGCCCCGCTGACCATCCGGGTGCCCTTCATATCTCGATCGAATAGGCCACTTCGTCCGCAACGGTCGTTGACGAATCCACCGTCCCATTTCTGAAAACGGTCGTCGCCACCGATCGATTTCTCCGTATTCAATTCAATAGTCATGCCAAGTTTTAATACGTTGAATATTTAACTTTTTTTAATATCTTTCGAAAAACCGGAATTCCCGATTCCGTTCCACACGAACCGCCCCCGATAGCGACCTAAAAAACAGCCGAATTCTCGGGTCGCCGGGTTTTGGACCGGACGGTGGGAACGGAACCGCGAGTTCCGATCAAATCCACAAAACCGGAACCGAGGCTACCGAAGGATGGCCTCGAGGAGAAGTGGGAGTCGATTATCGAAAGCTCGGAGGCGGACATATGGCTACGGACGAATGCCTGAATGCTGAATAGAGGCTCAGCCACCCCTATATTGGGGCATCCGATTCATATCCTGGCATTTTCCTTGCTTTGGCTAAGTGAAGATAGTGGTTGATTTTGACGGTTTTGCGGACCGCTATAGAAACAACCGAATCGAACAGAAAAAAGCCAAGGCCAAGGGTGAAGTCAGTGGAAGATGAACAATTGTATTGTCAGCAGTGCGAAAGACCCTTTATGTTTTCCGCCAGAGATGCAGAGCGCTACGATCGACTGGGCTTTGACCCGCCCAGAAGGTGCCATGACTGCCGGAAGCACAAGATCAAGAGCGCACTGGCGGAGATGGACCGAAAAGGCAGACAAAAAGGCAAAGGGACCTGGGAAACGGCCTGGTTTTGAGTGGCCGGCAAGCGGCGATGCTATAGACCGCCTGCTATTTTCATCCGAAACGGCTTGGAGACAGTGGTTTTTTCACCCACGCCCTTGTCAACCCTCCGATAGGACCGTTCATCAAAGGTATTGATAGAAACACCGGTGATGGCGCCGTCCTCATTCCAGGCCGAGGGGACAACGATACCGTCGACGGTGACCGTTTCCCTGAAAATGGATGGATGAAGTTCTCTCGACAACGCCATAATTGATCTTCTCCTGGCCACCCGACACGGACACATTCCGTGCCAGATCTTCTCATAGGAGCGGCTCAAGGCGTTGACTGTCCGATAGATAGAAAAAGTGATGCCGATCCGTTCAGGGAGACGACGGATGCGGGGTTCGGATCGCATCTGAAGATGGGGAAGTCAACCTAAGGTTCGGAACGACAGCTCTCAGGAGGGGGTGGCAGAGGAGGTCGATTTGCCGAACGGCGGCTTGAAGTCCTCTTTTCGAATGCCGTACTTTTTCATCAATTTGTGGAGCTGGCGGGGCGTGATGCCGGCTTCTGTCGCCGACTGGTTGATTCGTCCGGAATGCCGTGACAACAGGCCTTTCAGGTATTGCCGCTCGATTTCCTGGATTCCTTGGCAACGGGTTTGAGCCAGGGTCATCTCGGATGTCATCATCAGTTCGGTGGCCATATCCCTGTCGTCGAAAAAATCGCTCGGAAAACTTTCAGGAGAAAGGGTGTGGGACGTTTCCAAGATGTATGCCCGTTCGATCACGTTTTCCAGTTCCCGGATATTTCCAGGCCATTCATAGGCCCCCAGGGCATCGAGAACCATCGGATGAACGCCGCGAATGTCTTTGGCATACAAGGCGTTTAGCCGGTCGATGAACTGAGTGACTATATGGGCAATGTCGCCTTTCCGCTCCCTTAGGGTCGGCAGGTGAATGGGAAATACGTTCAGCCGATAAAACAGGTCTATTCGAAACTGACCGTTTTCGCTCATGGCCTGGATATCGCTGTTGGTTGCCGCGATAACGCGCACATCGGTTTTGTAGGTGGTTTCACCGCCGACCCGTTGGAAAAACCCTTCCTGAAGCACCATCAAGAGTTTGATCTGGGTCGAGGACGTGAGGGTTCCCACCTCGTCCAAAAAAATCGTCCCCCCGTTGGCAATTTCAAACTTGCCGAGCTTTCGCCGATCTGCGCCGGTAAACGCCCCCTTTTCATGGCCAAAGAGTTCGCTCTCGATCAGGGTATCCGGAATGGCGCCGCAATGGACGCTGATGAACTGGGCGTCCTTTCGATGGCTGTGCCGATGGATGAGCTTGGCCAGAAGGCTCTTCCCCGTGCCGGTCTCTCCGGTCAGCAGGACGGTGGTCCGGGTGGGCGCGACGGAGCGGATGTGGCCGAAGACCGTCCTCATAGCCTGGCTCTCGGTTCGAATGGTCTCGCGGTCGTCGGCTTCCCAGAACCGTTCTCTCAGATAGTCGATCTCGGAATCCTTGATGATATCTTCATCCGCCGCCCGGGCTGCCAAGCGAACCTCTTCAGATCTGACCGGTGATTTCAAATAGCCGCTGGCGCCCGATTTGACAGCCGTTACGGCATCGACGGCCCCATCGGCCGGAGTCAGCACTATGAACTGGAGCGCCGGTCTCCGCTTCCAGAACCGAGCGAATACCGTCTTGAAAGTGTCCGCCGTCAATGGCTGGTTGCCACCACCCAGAATGTCTACATCCAAAAACACGTAGTCCACCGGGTGATTTTCCACCCAATTCAACGCCTCGTCGACGTCCCTAAGGTGAATATGCCTGGCCGCCGGCAGCCCCTCGTTCAGGGTCGCAAAGTGATCAGAAAACCGGCTCAGCAGAACAACCGTTTTCATGATATGGCCATCCCCTTCACCTATAGTTGCAATGACGACGGTCCAGACTCCCCAATGTCGATCGAAACCAAGTACCTCAAATTCCCATTAGATCGTCAAAAGCGGAATTCGGACTTCCGGAAATGCCCTCCATTAACCGGAACAGGGAAAGAAGTCAATCGGTTACCACTCTGGCACAGCAAATGCTAAACAGTGGCCCACCGTTGGCGCCAAAACCCCCAGGACTATGGCGATCTGGGGAACCGGATAATAAAGCGGTATCTCCAGCAGGATACCGCATCGCGGGCAGCGGATCACGAAGGATCCCCATCTCCCCGCCCACAAAACCCTCATGGTCACAGGGAAGAGGAAAAGAATGTCTGACACGGAACTGAAAAGACCTTACCATCTCATGGACGGCGCCACCGGAGAAGTTGCCCAGGTGGTCCGCGAAATGGGACCGAAGAAACGGATATCCGCCGATCCGGATGCGGAATTGGAAGACCGCATCGAGGCCTATGAGGATATCATCGACTCGGAGGTTGGAGACACCCTTTTGCTGAGAGCCCGCAATATCGAAAGGGAAACGGATCTCCGGCAGCTCTTTCTCAAGTTTGAAGGGGGCAACCCCACCGGAACCCAAAAGGACAGAATCGCATTTGCCCAGGCAAAAGATGCACTCAGGCGGGGATTCGATTCGATTACCGTGGCCACCTGCGGCAATTACGGCGTTGCCATGACCATGGCCGCCGCCCTGGCTGGCCTGCGTTGTGCGGTATTTCTTCCGGACAGCTATCGAACTCGACGGATCACGGAGATGACAGATCTGGGGGCTGAAATCCACCGGGTCCCGGGCGACTACGAAAATGCGGTCGAGGCTTCCCAGGCCTTTGCCGACAGCAAGGACTCTTACGACGCCAATCCGGGTGGAAACAATACCACTCTTCAACTCATTGCCTACGGTGAAATCGCCTATGAAATTTACGATGAATTGAGGGATGCCCCCTCGGTGGTGGCGGTGCCGGTTTCCAACGGAACGACCCTGGCTGGACTTCACAGAGGATTCCTCAGTCTTTACCGCAGAGGCAAGACATCCAGAATGCCCCGGATCGTCGCAGGGTCCTCTTTTCGGAAAAATCCGATCGTTCAGTCCTTTGCTCAGGGCAGGCAGTCCTGTGAAGATCTGAGCCCCGAGTCCATCAAGGAAACGGCCGTCAACGAACCCCTAATCAATTGGCACTCCATCGACGGCGATCAGGCCCTTCGGGCCCTTCGCGACACCGAGGGTTGGGCCGGCAACGCCTCTGACAAGGCCATGCGACGGTTTTCCAAAATGCTCAGTGAAAAAGAGGGGCTTCAGGTGCTGCCCGCCTCGACGGCGGGGCTGATCTCTCTCATCGATCAACACATTAAACACCCATTGCCCGGAGACCGATACGTGGCTCTCCTGACAGGAAGGAAATCCTGATGCCGTCACCCCACAGAGACCCCGAAGGCAACGCCATCGTATATTGCGAGGGCGCTTTCGGCACGCCAAACGGGAAAACCGCCCATGGCCTCGTCCGGTTCACGAACCGCTATCAGGTGATCTCCGTCGTCGATTCCCGCCATCATGGAGAAGACGCAGGCACTGTCGTCGATGATGCCCCCAACGGCATTCCCATTTTCAGGGATCTGCCCACCGCCATCGCCCACAGCCATGACGTATCGTCGCCGGCCACCCACTGTGTCGTGGGCCTTGCTCCCGACGGCGGCCGACTGGAGGGAATTCACCGATCTGCCCTTCACAGCGCTCTATCCGCCGGACTCCATGTGGACAACGGCCTCCACGACTTTATCTCCGACGACCCAAAGATGTCGGCTCTGGCCGGAAAAAAAGGGCTTCGAATACGAGACATTCGAAAGCCTCCGCCAAGGGCGGACCTTCATTTTTTTTCCGGAAAGATCGAGAAGGTGTCCGCACTGAAAATCGCCCTGATGGGAACGGATTCGGCAGTAGGCAAGAGAACGACCGCATGGCTGCTGGTTCAGGGCCTCCGGAAAACAGGAATCTCAGCGGAGTTAATCGGGACGGGGCAAACCGCCTGGCTTCAGGGGGCTCGTTACGGCATCGTGATGGATTCTCTTGTCAATGACTTCGTGGCCGGTGAAATCGAACACGCCGTCTGGTCGGCCTGGGAAAACGAACGACCGGATGTGCTGGTGATCGAGGGACAGGGAAGCCTCATGAATCCGGCCTACCCGGGGGGCTTCGAAATCCTTGCCGCCGGCAGACCCGACATCCTCGTTTTGCAGCACGCACCGGGTCGCAAAGAGTACGACGGATTTCCGGGATACCCCATCCATCCCCTGACCCGCCAGATTGAGGTCATGGAGCTGTTGTCGGGAAAGCGGGTCGTGGCGGTAACCATCAATCACGAGGGCATCCCTCCCCACCGTATTGCCGACGCATGCGACACCGTCGTCCGAAAAACGGGACGTCCCGCCATGGACGTTCTGAAGCACGGTCCCGCAGATCTCGTAGAGACGATCCGGCCGTATATAAGGGAGAAATCATGAATCGACGGTCTTCTGAAAAAACAACCCCTGCCGTATCCCGATCGGGCGGCGATGCGCCCCTGTCTCGACTCCAGGTCATCGACCGATTGGAAGTGGGGCCAATCGGCATCGAGCCCAAGCGCCTCAAGGCACCCTACCGGATTTACCAAGATGGTGACGTGTTCGAAACCGAGCTGGTCTACAGCTACGAGGAGTCCGTTTTCTCCCCGGAAGAACCCGAATCCCAGAATCTGGCATCGATGATAGCCGCTCAGGTCGCCATCAACTATGGCCTATTCTGCCGGGAAATCGTTTTCCACGGCCTCTACGACCGTCAGGACCGCCGCTTGATTCGACAAATGTCAGAGAACACGGCCAGAGAGATCTATGTCAACAAAATTCTGTCGGACAATCCGTTTTTGACGGATCAAGCCATTGGTCTGCCACCGGAACGACGGAAGACCTATCTTCAATCCCGGCTGACCTTCGAGCCTCATCCTCAACGGCCGATTCGGTGGCAGCTATGGGATACCGACCGAACCCGCTGCGCGGTCCTTTCGAGCGGCGGGAAGGACAGCCTCCTCACCTTCGGTCTGCTCGATGAACTGAGGACATCCCGCCCGGCTGCCTCAGAAAACGGCATGCCATCGGCGGTACACCCCCTTTTCGTGAATGAATCCGGCCGCCACTGGTTCACGGCATTGAATGCCTACCGTCATATGCGGGATCGGGTTCAGGGAACCGGCCGGGTCTGGGTGAACAGCGACCGGCTGTTCTCCTGGATGCTCCGGCGGCTGCCCTTCATCCGGAAGGATTTTGCCGATGTTCGCTCGGACAATTATCCTATCCGCCTATGGACCGTTGCCGTTTTTCTTTTCGGCATTCTTCCCCTAATGCGAAAAAATCGTCTGGGTCGGCTGCTGATCGGCGATGAGTTCGACACCACGGTACGCGCCACCCGGGACGGCATCCGTCATTACGACGGCCTCTTCGACCAGAGCATCCATTTCGATCAGATTCTCTCGCGGTATTTTCTCCAAAAAGGGTGGTCAATCAGCGCCTTTTCCATACTGAGACCGCTTTCCGAACTGCTGATCCAGAAGATACTGGTGGAACGATACCCGGCACTTCAACGACTTCAAACCTCCTGCCACGCCACGACCATGTCTGATGAACGGGTGCTTCCCTGCGGTCGCTGCGAAAAATGCCGGAGAATCGTGGGGATGCTGCTGGCCATCGGGGGGGATCCAGAAGCCTGCGGGTATTCACCGCGCCAGATCCAGACGGCGATGAAGAACCTGGCGGCCCAAGGCGTCCACCAGGAGGCGGAGGGGGCCGAGCAGCTCTTCTTTCTCCTGAATCAGCGTGGAATTCTGCCCTCACCGGACAAACCCTTCCATTCATTGAAGGAGAGATCCGAAATTGTGAAGCTGCGGTTCCACCCGGAGAAATCGCCCATGGATGCCACCCCGGTGGATTTAAGGCGGCCCCTTTTTGCCATCTTTCTCGAGCACGCCGCCGGCGCCGTCTACTGGCACAATCGCCGCTGGGTTCCAAAAGACGTGTGGACCCACCCGAATCTTCAAGTTCCCTATGCCAATGAGACACACCCCATGGGCGAAACCGATGTCGGCGCCAGCGGCGGAAGACAGCGCCGGGCCGAACATCGCTGGGGCGAGTGGACCTGGCCCGATGCCGAAGTCCACCTGAGTGCCGTGGATATCGCTCTACTGCCGGTGGGTGCTATTGAACAGCACGGCCCGCACCTGCCCCTCGACACGGATGCCTTTGATGCGGATTATCTGGCCCATCGGGTGGCCGAAGCCTGCAGCCTCCCCCGACCGGCCGTATTGCCATTGATTTCCTATGGAGTTTCCTACCACCACAGGGACTTCTGCGGCACCATCAGCATTGCCAACGACACCCTGTCTCGGCTGGTCTACGACATCGGCATGAGCGCTGCGGCAAACGGTATTCGCAAGTTGGTGATCATCAACGGTCACGGCGGCAACGCGCCATCCTTGAATTATGCCGCTCAGATGATCAACCGGGATGCCCACATCTTCGTTTGCGTAGACACCGGGGAAACGTCCGATTCAGACGTTGCAGACCTGATCCAAACCCCAAACGACGTGCATGCCGGAGACATCGAAACCAGCACATCCCTGGCCGTCCGTCCTCATCTGGTCAAAATGGAACGGGCTAGAAAGTCAGTGCCGGTCTTCTCCAGTCGATATCTGGATTTTACATCAAAGCGGGGCGTGTCTTGGTATGCGTATACCCACAAGATCTCCGATAATGGCGTGATGGGAGATCCAACGGTGGCCGACGCTCAAAAAGGAGAACGGATTTGGGAGGTCATGATCGCCCATCTGGTGGCGATGGTTGAAGACCTAAAAGTGATGAGCCTGGATGAAATCCATCATCGGCGCTATTAGAGCCTATTTCAAGATCGAGGGATAGGGGTCATGGCCGATGAGAGCCCGATGGACCTAAAGGACATCCGTCTTCTGGCGAAGAGAGAACTTGTGGACATAGTCAACATCAAATGCATGAAAGCTGGGGGAATTTCTACTGCCCTTCAGATCGACAGGGCGGCCACAGCGGCCAGGATCAACGCCGTGGCAGG
The DNA here is from genome assembly GCA_942491115.1 of uncultured Desulfobacteraceae bacterium. Lineage (GTDB taxonomy): Bacteria > Desulfobacterota > Desulfobacteria > Desulfobacterales > UBA5852 > CALNZV01. The sequence continues at coordinate 231,617 of CALNZV010000006.1, read as the reverse complement.
TTGAATGGGCGAGGGCATCCCTGTCCAGTTCCAATGTAACCCATGCGGGTCTGGACGGTCACCTTGACCGTCTGAAACGACCCGTCTGCAGGCGCGGTCCTGCTGAAGGGCGGCATGTTGTATCTCACCGGGCGTCTGGGTCTTGGTTTCGACCGATGGCTTCTTCCATACCAGGCCGGGGATGATCCGACCGGATGCCGGCTTACCCCTGTTGGTTTCAATATCTCACCGACACCCCACAATCACCGCTACATCGGCTCAAAGGTAAACTTCTGACCGCCGATCGAGACCTCGGCCATCAATCCACCTTTCGCATGAACGAAGATTGCCATCCCCTTGTAGTATTTGGTTTCTGCCTGAACACCGGATTTTGGCCCTGCGGAAGCACCCGCAGTGGCTCCGGCGGTTCCGGCCTTGGCCTCGGCCCCGGCCGTTACGGCGACCGCCTGGGCGGTGGCATCGAACTCAAAATTGCCGGCGATGAACTCGTCATAGGCCCGCTTGTCCTGAAAAAAAATGATTTCGCTGAAGGCCTTGCCGCCGATCTGGAGACCGAGGGACCCCTCGATCACCGAAGTTTTTCCCGTCACCGCACCGCCGCGATACACCTGCCCCTTGCCGTAGGATCCGCCAACGATAAACCCGGCTTTTCCGATGGTGGGGAAAACGGCATATCCATATGAGTTATTAAAAAATTCCACCACAGCGGGGGAGCCCTTGAACACAGCGATGGTGGTCGAATAATCCTCGGCACCAGCGGCATAGGCGCCGGACACGAGGGCAAGGATCATCAGGACAACAACTAACGATACGTTTTTCATCGTTACGCACTCCTTTTTTTTGGAAAATTGGGACGGCTTCCACATCGGCCGCTCATCCTTTGGCATCATGGGGCGAGGGCAGGAGAATCCGATAAGAAAGTATAAGGAGATGTCTCAATGATAGTAATGTGATTTTCGGATGGCGCAAGGGTGCCAATCCTCCAAGATCGCCGGAGGCCCGAATCAGAGGGAAGCGGAAGAGGTGGGTCAGACCACATTGCCGGCGAGGAATCTGACAAGACTCTCTTTTACCCTGCCGGCGGGGACCGCTTCAAGATGTCCATCGCATGGAGGACAGAGGCATAGGACTCCATGGGTGCTGCAGATGATGTCGGCGGCCGCTTTCTCGTCACAGAAATCACACCGGTGGATCCTTCCTGGAGGCGGGAGATCAGGGAGCAAAAGGGGGGCTTTGTAAAACTCGACGCCGATACCATAGCGCTGGCGGTGGTGCCGTTCGAGCTTTCGGCACCATCGTATCCTTGCCCGGCAGCTCAAATGGGGGTCTCCCTTATGGGTTTTGTCGGGCCGTTTAGAAGTGAGAACTTCGATAGTGGTGTTCGAGGCTATCGGACGCTCGGTCTCAAAGCACAAACCGCCTTCGCTGACGTTGATCAGACGCGAGATACGAAACGGGCTGGATTTGGATATGCGATACTGAAAGGGGACATCGACTGCCGTTCGCTTGTAGACACGCATTAAGCGGTGGTTCATGGGTAGTCTCCTTGCGGATCCGTCGGGACCGGCGATGGGTCTTGTGGAGCGGGGCGAACGCGTATGAATCGGAGGCCACAGTTACAGACCCGGGTCCCAGCCGCCCGATCAAAGGACGGGAATCATCGAAAACCGATGGTTTTGGGTTGCCGTCTCCCCGTGAACCGGTGAATGACATCGGTCTGGGGCATTATCATCACCAGTAGATTGTTCTCAGCGTGGCAACGGCCAGGGTTGCCATTTTGTCCCTCCACCCGGTGTGGGAGCTGGATAATGGTTTCAGTTCGGGAACGGCTTGAATCCAAGAAAACCGCAGAAGTTGATAGAGCAGAAGAGGACGAGAAAGAGACGTTCAAGTGATGAAAATGAGAGGCTATGGTAGTCTGGCGACAAACGCAAGTTAAAAATCTGTGAGGACTGGCGCGGATTGTCTGCGTGAAAGACTCAGGAACTTGAGAAAAGTTGACATCAAGCAGAGTCCAGAACTTTCCGGATGGTTCTAGCGATATCTTTAATTTCGATGGGTTTCATGGCCAGGGCCGCAATTCCTGCCCGCCTGACTTTTTCATCATCCACCATCGGGCTGTGGCCGGTGCATAAAATAATCGGTATGTCCGGTCGTACCTCCATTAGCTTTTCGGAAAGCGCCAAACCGGTCATCTCGGGCATGGTCATGTCGGTAATCACCAGATCGAAGTTATGGGGTTGGGCTCGAAACAATTCGAGGGCCTGATTGGGGTTCATTCTTATCTCCACCTCATATCCAAGCCGTCCCAGCATTTCACGGGACATGGATGCGATGGCGGTTTCGTCGTCCACGAAGAGAACCCGCTCGCTTCCACCGGGAGCGCTGTCGAACGTCTCGCTTTCGACTTTGGGCTGGAGTAGGGATGGGAATACAATGGTGAATCGAATGCCTCTCTCAGAAGAATTCTCGACAGAAATGGCCCCGCCGAGATTCTTGACGATGCCATGGACAACGGAGAGCCCGAGACCGGCGCATTTCCCCAGATCCTCGGTGGTAAAGTAGGGATCGAAAATACGGTCGACGATCAGCGGGTCGATGCCGGGGCCCGTATCACTTACCGTCACCCGGACAACCTGGCCGGGGTGCATATCAGGGAAGCGTCCGACGGTGTCTTGGTCCAAGGTGACCCGGTCGATATCGATGCTGAAGACCCCGCCCGTGCGGCTCATCACCTGGGCGGCATTGGCGCCGAGATTCAGGATCATCTGTTTGATCTGGCTCGAATTCCCCTGAATGATGCCGTTGTCGTCCTTGATCGTCAGCCGGACTTGGATGGTGGACGGCATGGTGGACCGAAGGAGATCTACGGCATCCTTTATAATCGGGACCACCGCCGTGGGCGACAAATCAAAGGGGGCTCTGCGGCTGAAATCGAGAAGCTGCCGGACGATGGTTTTGGCTCTGAGGCCGGCCGATTTGATTTCTTGAAGACAATGATAGGCCGGATTCCAATCGGACACATCCGTCAGGGCCAACTCGGCATTTCCGATTACGACGCTCAAGAAATTATTAAAGTCATGAGCGATCCCGCCGGCGAACGTGCCGATGGATTTCATTTTAAAGGCGTGCTGAAGCTGCGACTCCAAAGCCTTGCGGGTGGTGATGTCCTCCACACAAACCAGCACCCTCTCCTCTTTGGCCAGTCGCAGGCGGCTGGTCGACACCAGTGCCCACAGCATGACATTTCCGGCTTCGGCATCATAAGGAAAGCAGGCTTCGACGGAGTGCTGTACCCTCCCCGTCCTGAAAGTGGTGTCCACCGTGTTTTTGACCACACAGGAACCGCAGACTGTGCCGTAGCCGCACCCCTGGGGGTGATCTGAAACGTTAGCGCACCGAAGGACATCCCCATGGCGAAGACCAATGGTGGCCGCCTCAGGACGTCGGGACATCACCACCGCCGCCTTGTTCAAACGGCGCACACGTCGATGGCTGTCCAGAAGGACCATGACCAGAGGGGCATCGTCGAAAAGGGCCTTCGTTTCCGACGGGTCCTGACTGGGCGTCATTTCCATGGCGGGCCCTTTCTCCTGCTCGATCCTCTCCCCGTTTCACGCTGCGGGTATCGTTTCGTGGCGAGCGGTTGGGCGGCAACTCTTCCGGGACTTAATGTAAGGTATCGAAACATTGAATTATATGATTGTTCCATGATGTTAAGAGGGGTTGATCCGCCTTGATCCCATTGGACATGCCTCGGCACAAGGGCTGCGACCTCGTTGTTCACCATGCTGCATTATTTTTAGGTAAAAGGGCAGACCGAGGGGGAGGGATCCCACGGTATGGATATCTGAATGCATTGACGAGCAACCGGTAGGACGTCGCCGGCACTTGGCGGTCGTCCTTTTTCCGGTTTGTCGGCCGACAGACGGTGAATCGACGCCAACCAATCAACTCACTATAGAATGTCGGCCATCCCCTTCCATTTCTGAACCCTCACGAGTTTTGGGTAGGGCGCAAGGGAAAAAAGGGGCAATTGTAGACTTTCCCCGGTGTGGGGCGTCATACAGGTCAAACCAACCCGGCAGGCAATTGAAACCTGAAGACAAAGGGGAAAACCATGACTAAGAAACTCATCATTATCGGCATTGCTCTGGCAGGAATGGTTCTGGCCGTTTCGAGTTATTCATGGGCAGGTGGCGCCTACCATGGCGGTCATTACTACAGAGGCGGACACGGGCCGGCCCGTCAATTTCACGGCCATAACAGCGGTCACCGGTTCCGGCACCACCCCCGGTGGGGCCATCGACAGCGCTTTCACCGCCATCATCCCAGATGCGGTCACTGGCCGGGACGCCGTCCGGTTGTGGTGAAGCAGATCAACAACTATTACAACGACAGTGGCACCGATGCTTACGAGGACGACAGCTACCAGGCATCGGCATCCATGTCGGAAAGCGCCTTCTCCTTTTCCATCGGCATCAGCGGCTCCCGATGATCGGCGTCCGGGTAGGCTAACCAAAGGCCGGGGGGGCGCTTGTCTCCCCGGTTTCATCCCGTGGACTTAAATGTCGCATGGGGGTGGCTCGACCGATTATTTGGATTTGAGCGCTTTTCCCGCATTCCAGCAGTTGCCGATGGCCCCGCCCAAAGACCAGTATTTCTTGCTGGCCATGTCGAAAAGAAGCGGCCTTACCCCAGCGATATCGATGGCACCATCAGTCATAATCCCATCATCGGCGTAGGTCTGGACCAATTCGCCGACAAAGATCTCGTGGGCCGCGAAGTCCAGGATCTGGTGGAGCGTCAACTCCATGTTGACGGGGCACTGACGGATCATTGGCGCGGTTTTCATTTCTCCGTAGAACACATCGAAGAGCGAGGCCTTGTCGGTCTTTTTCCCGGTCATGATGCCGCAAAAATCCGTTTCGATCATCAATGTCTCCGATGGAAGGCAGATGCTGAAGGCCTTGTTTTCACGGATGCCCCCGTTGGTGTAGTGGCTTTTATGGAGTCCGATGGAGAGGTACTGGGGGGATCCGTGATTAAGGATACCGACGTGGGCGACAGCCAGAAAATTCGCTTTTCCGTCCACCGTCGCCCCGACAAGGGTGGTCGGCATGGGATAGAGGGCGTTGACAGGACCGATGGCTTTCATCTGATCGTCTCCTTTATTTCAATCGAAAGGTTTCCGGATCATAGGCAGAAAGGGGTGGATAGGGGATCGGCGCTGCTTCCCACAGACCCAATAGCCGCTTCCCGTAAGCGTCCAGGTAGTCGCGACGGATGTCGTCGCCAACGTGCGCAGCCGACCAGGCGATATATGGGGGAACCACGTCAAACCCGGTGAACCTCAGCATACCGTGGTTGATGGGAAAAAGGATATGATTCATGTCCCCGTTCAACCCGTCGGGCATGTACATGGATTCGGGTCCCCCGGTGGTAACGGAGAGCATGGCCCGCTTACCCCTAAACGCGCCGTTGTCGTACCACTTGCCGCCGCCATAAACCCGACCCATGGCAAACACCCGGTCCACCCAGCCTTTTAGAATCCCCGGCAGCCCGAACCACCAGAGAGGAAACTGCATGATGAAGGCATCGCACCATTCCAGGGCCTCGATCTCCCGGGTGACGTCGATGGAAAATCCATCGGTTTCCGATGCATGAATCTCCTCGGCCTGCTGTTTAAAAAAGGAGGGATCGTGGACGTCGGTAAAATTACGGCGATCCGACACCGGATCGAACCCCATGGCGTACAGATCGGACATCCTGACTTCGTGTCCGGCGCCCGTCAGCACTTCCCGGGCTTTTTCAGAAAGGGCGCCGTTGAAGCTCTGAGGTTCGGGGTGGGCGTGGACGATGAAAACGTTCATGGAGGCTCCAATTTGATGGATTGCACTGTACAGAGGCAATATACGAGTCAAGGTAGCGTATTTCAATGGATTTGCTGGATTCTGCTTTTGGATGTATAGGGATAAAATGAAAGATAAATTGAATGGTTCTGTTAGACTAGGGAGTTTAGGATATGATGGTTTTTCAACAACCGATAGAGGCGGTCAAAGAATGTAGGGAATGCCATTAGGCTGAATAAATAAATTGCATAGAAAAGCGTTTCGTTACTAATATCGACAATAGTCTACATCATCGCTTGCAATTGTTTTTTTCAAATCCAAATATCGTCGTTTATCCTTTCCCGATATTTTGACAATATTTAGAATAGGTTTCAATTCTCTAATAATCTCATTTATACTTTCTTCATTTTCTATTTTACCGCGTGCCTTCTCACATTTAATCTCTCTTATGGGCCTAGCTAAGTAGGCAAGAAAAGTGACAAACAATTCTTTACAATCTCTTTCTGACTCCACATAAACTGGAGTGATTCGGCTAGCTTTCAATCGACGTCTGAAATAGATACCCCCATGGAATTTACCTCTTCTTATATCAAACGCCAATGTCAGATGTCTATTATGTTCCCACCAAGGTATTTCAGCTTGTAATACTTTAATTTTATCTCTGAATTTTTTCTTTTCTAATTCTTTTAACTTTTTGTGTATTGCATTTTTGATATCCCACTCCTCTGTGTGTTCATCGGAGGCAGTAATTGTAATCACATTGCATTTCAACCATTTAAGATTCAATCGACTTCTCATATGGTTGACGATATCATCGTTGAATAACCACGCACCAGTTTCAGCGATAACAAATAAATGAGTCCAGGTCGTTTTAAGCAGTTCAGCTGTCTTGCTTTGTAATCGATAATAATTGTCTAAAATTTTTGGATCCTTGAAAATCCAATGAGCTCTGTTGTCTGCCGTAGGTACGATTTCAACTTCAGGTCCTCCGAAAATGATATTTAAATTTTCTTCAAGAAACTTATTCTTTTGATATTTTTCAATATGAATAAACCCATCGGATTGGTTATATCTTGGGATATATATTGGGATTATTTTTATAATATAAGTTTTCGAACATAGATTGCTTATTCGATACGACGGAGAAATAGGTTTCCTTGACGTCCGCGAAGTCGGAAGATTTGATCTCATTCAATTCATCAATGGGCAGCGTGGATTTTTCAACACTGCCTGATTTTCGGATATTATGATATTTTAAAATGTTATGATAATAGTTTAGGCGTGGGTCTTCAGCCATTACCGAGGTATTGATCATCCCTTTACATTTAATCAGATGAAGGTTTGCTTCCATACGAAACCTTTCGAAAGCTGTACTGGTTTCGATTCCTTTTTTTATTTTTTTAAGGTTCAACGGAAGGATTCCAGGCGGTAAATATTTAGCCCCAAATAAAACACCCAGAATTTTATGTCTTGCGGATGAGATAAATGGTATTCTTTGTCGGCTTAATTTATTTTCGATAGAATCAATAAATGCCCATAATAACTGGTCAATATCTATTGCCCTTCGGACTGTTGTGTTTAAATGTTCCGAGAATTTTGACAGATCCATTGTTGAAATGATGTCAACCATTGAAGAACTGATTTGGCTTATGAGGCTTTCCTCATCGATTTCTTTCCGGATTACAAATATTTTACTAATTTTATCAAGTCTAGATTTCAGCCAATTGAGGATGTCAAGATCTCTCCAAGCATAACCGATACTCAGGATATATACCTTTTTTTTATTTTTAATATCCTGATCAATATTTGAAACAAATCCTAATGTATTATCAAGTAAATAAATCATTTCTTTTGACATATACTGAGTGTTTGAATCGATAAATTTCATTGTTTGTGGTTTACTTATTGATCCATGAGGCTTAATCAACCGAGGCTTATTGGGTTGAATATTCTGTACGACTGAATGATCCGATTCAATAAGCTCAAATCCTTCCACCCCTAATTCATTTCTAACCGCTGTATCTAATATTTCATCGAAATTGAAGGTTATCATATGATCAATATAATGATGTTTTAACAAATGGGCCAAAATTTCATACCCAATTTGAGGTGGCGGCCCACCATGATTACCGTCAAAGTTATAGTGATCATAAAACAATTTGTAGATATTGTTAGATACAACTGAAGATTCGCAACAAATGCTAAGAATTGTTTCAACAGAAACCTTCTCCTTCAAAAATCTTTCTTTAGTCTTAATATTTTTTTCATTTTGAATTATACCCAATAGATTGCTGGTTCTTTCGTATAAAATTTCTATAAATTCATTTGAATTTCGATAACAATTTTTGGCGCATTTTAAGATATCGTCTATCAAGCTATTCCATGGGGGTAATCCTGAAGAAAAAGAAGCCCCTGCGCCAATGACGACCAAGATGATGCTTTTTTCTGGATTTTGATATTTTTTCTCAAACAATTCAATTAATTTTTCATAGGCCAAAGAAGAATTAGATTTTTGATGTACCATTCCAGACTCTCCAAATCAGCAAATAATAAATCATCGTGAATGGATGACCTTAAAATTTTTAAATCTTATTACCTTCGGTTATAAATAGTATATTAAGGCAGTATTTATATCACTTCAAACAACATATTAAAAAGAAGAAACCAACATATCACAGCTATTTTTGATAAAAGTAAAATGCGCAGAAAGAGGATTTAAGTGGAAAGTTTTATTCTCATCTCACAAATTGATTTATTTGTCAATCTGCTTAGAATGTTAGAAGAATCATATATACTTACCAATACTTATTCTGAAATTTCTGTGTTGGCAGAGATCTCAAATAAATTGTTCGTAAAAATATGTTCAAACAGATGGAGTTGAATTTAAACAATGCACACAAAGTATTGAAACTTTGTGATGAATGGCACATTTATGGTAAAAACGTTTCTATGAAGACTGGTCAAAATTCAAGCGATAGGTTGTGAATAAAAAGCAATCCGTTTAAAAGTCCGTATAGTGTCTGAATGGATAGTTGTAGCAGGTTTCATAGATTTAAATATCAATCTCAACAAATATCACTTATACTGAAGACGTTTTGCTTCCTCATAAATCTTTCTTCTAAGATCGATTAATTTTTTGTTAAATGTACCTTCATTTTCTTCTTCAACAGAATGGTCATTATGCAATGAGATCGTAAGGTCATTAAACGATCCCATACCACCATACCAAGAAATAATTTCTTGTGCACAGTAAATATCTATTCTTCCATTGCTCTTTGTAATAATATGATTAATTTTTTCTGCCCAAAATGTTTCACCGACTTGCCTTAGAAGTGTTTCACAAGTTTTAAGCAATTGAACCAATGCTTCCATAACTTACCTACCCTTATTGAATCCATTTAGGATCTACACGTGGTATGTAGACTTGGTTACCACCGCCCAATATTCGGCCAACACCTGTCGACTGTGGAGCAGTGACACCTTCATATATTGTCGTACCTTTTGGTACACGGATAGTAATTATATTATTTGCTGTATTTCCCCACTCTGGAACGAGAGCAGAATCCAGTTGAGATTGAAGCGGACCGCTTGGTTCTGTCCGAGTCCAATATGGACCAATCTTTTTTGCGTTTCCGCCATAGACCCTGTAAAGAGTAGTTGTTTTATTAATTCTTGTAGTAGTATAAGATCCGCTTCTAAATGTTGCAGCAGTCGCATCATCTAGTACACCTGGATTTAACGGACCATGCCTCACACTATTCGAAACAACACACTTCCCCCCTACTCTATACGCACTCGATTGGCCCAGTGAAAGAGCAAATATAACCTGCTCCCCCACCATTGCACCGAAGTAGAGGGCGGAAAGCCCATATTCCCCACTCTCAATCGCTGTCCTCCCGTAATCGTAAGACACTTGACCGGGAACCACAGCGCGCAGAAAATCAGAACTTTTGTACAGGCCCAGTGGGTCGATCTCGGCCACCGGATTGTTCTGGACGTATGAATAGAAGTTGATCCCACCAACGATGCCCAAGGGATCCGGTGTCAGGTATCGTCCAATTTCCGGATCATAGTACCGAAAGTAATTATAGTGCAACCCGGTTTCCTGATCCGAATAGTGACCGGGGAAACGCAGGTTGTTGGCGATCTTTGTATTAAAAATGTCATTCGGGGAACCGAAGGATTTATAACTGTCGGACCAGATCACTTCCCCGGATCGGTCCACCAATTGTTGAGGGGTTCCCAAGTGGTCGTTTAAATATAAATAGGTTCTCCCACTCTCCTTCATTACCAAGGGGTCGGTTCCCCATGGCCTCCCCGGCTTCCAGCCATAGCGCCTTATCGGCTTACCCGTGGCGTTGTATTCGCCAATCAAGCCTTGATCTGAATAGTGGAAGAAAATCCTTTTGCCATCCACCTCTTTCCATATTCTCCTCCCGAAAGGATCGTATCCATAAGATATTTGTTTCGAGCCATGATCGATGGAAACGGCAGCGAGCCTTCCGGCCGCATTGTAGTCGTAACGACGACTATCCTCCGGCGACTCGGAAAAAACCCTTCGGCCGAAGGCATCGAAGGCGAATCGGCTGTCGGTGGTACGCGTCAGTTCGTTGTTGGCGGTGTAATGCCATGGGGACCCTCCATTTCCAGAGTCAAACCGGTTGCCGACGGGATCGTAGGAAAATTCCTCTTTCCCAAAAGGAGTGATGGCCTGAGTCAACTGGTTCAGGCTGTCGTAGCCATAGCGGAAACTCCCTTCCTCGTTTTCGATTGTGGAAATATTGCCTGAATGATCATATTCATACCGGCTCTCCAACAATGTCTTGGATGCTTCCGTTTTGTCGGTTATGGACAAGACCCTATCAAAGGAGTCATAGGTAAGCGCCCTCCAGACACCATTAGGAAAAAGAACCTTCTCTGGTCCATGGATTCCGTATTTGGAATAGGCAACTTGTCCGGCCTTTGGTATGTCTATATTGACCAAACGACCGGCGGAATCGTAGGTAAATCGGTAGGAGTCACCATCCGGTCCCGTAAACGCCTCCAATTTCCCGGATGGATCGTATTGGTAATGGTTGGATAGCATCAATGACCCGTACTGGATGGTCTCCTCGACCTTTCGATTGATGGCATCGTAGCGATACCGTCCAGAGGATTCGCTATCCTCATAGGCAATGAGATTTCCGGCGCTATCATAGGAGAATTGAATGTCGTTTTCAGGGGATGGCGATGCGGGTTCGGTGAAAAACCTGGCGCGGACTACCCGGCCCACCAAATCGTAATCAAAGCGGACGGTCCTGCCGGTCGGCCCCTCTTTTTCCACTAGGTTTCCTGAGCCGTCATACCGATACCGGGTGGATTGCCCCCCAGGGCGGCGTTCTTCGATCAACCGATTTTTTCGATCATACGCGAAGGACAACCCGTTGCCGTTGGGGTCCTCTAACCAAACCAGGTTGTTCCTGCCGTCGTAAACAAATCGTGTCATCCCCCCTTTCGCATCCACCACACGTGTGCATCGATTAAGCTCGTCATAGCCCATCAGTGTCTCTCTGCCGGCAGGGTCTGCCACAGAAACAAGATTCCCCACGGCGTCATAGGCATAACGAAATGTCCGCACCTCGCCGGTCCGGGCGATGTCCATCCGTTTCGACAGCCGTCCTCTCTGATCGTAGATCAGCTCTCTCGTGAAGGTCGGGTAGATAATCCGGGTGGGGTTTTCAGGAAATGGATTGCTGCAAGTGGCGCAATTCGGAGGGAAAGCGGCATCGTACTCCAATTGGATCCGGTGTCCAGCGCCGTCTTCAACCTGGAGCAGGCGATTCATTGCATCGTAGAAGAATTGGGTTTTCACTCCCGCGGGATCTAAGAAACGGAGCAATCGTCCCTCCGAGTCATAGTCGTAGCGATGGTCTCCTTTCTCAGGATCAAATACTCGCGCAATGGTGCCTTCAGGATTCAATACGACTGTTGTCTGACCGCCACGTTCGTCGATGTGGCGCTCCCGATTTTCAGTGACATCATAGTTCCAGCGCTTTCTTTGTTTTAGAGGATTGGTAACGGATAGCAATCGTCCGACAGGATCGCGCTCGAAAACCCACTTAGCGCCCTCGGGAGTGTCCACAGAGACGATCTTCCCGTGTGCATCGACCCGTATCCGGTGGACAGATCCTTCGGGGTCGGAAAACGATTGGGGATTGCCGTTATCATCATAGGCGATGTGGGTAATCGCTTCATCGGGACTGCCTGCGCATTGCGTCACCCGCACGATGTTTCCGTCGGAGTCCCAATCGAATCGAGTTGTTCTTTCGACCGTCGATCCAAACGCTTCGATGTATTCGATCAATCGCCCGGATGGATCATAATGGAATCGGGACTGCACACCGTTTTCGTTCTCGAAGTGAGTCGGCATCCGGCCGCTTGGATCGTATTCAAAGCGAACCCGGTCTCCGGTGCTAAACACCTGCTCCGTGAGATTCCCCAGGTCATCGAAGCTCTTTTTCGTGACACGCCCCGCCCCGTCGATGATGTCGAGTCGGTTTTCATTCTTGATATATTCTCGATGGAGACTGCCGTTGATCGTTATCTTTTTGGCTTCACCACTCTTGCTGAACCAGGTCTTCTGAATTCTACCTGAAGAAGACTCCGAGCGAGCCTCATAAAGGTTGGCATTCCAATCGTATCGATAGGTGAAAGCATACCCTTTCCCCTTCTCATTTCTGACATCGCAAACTTTGCCTGATGGATCGTATCGAATGTGGATCGTCTTACCGCTGGGGTAATCGATACGGTTGAGGCGATCTTTTTCATTATAGAGAAATCGCACCCACCGCCCATCGGCAAAACCAACCCTGCTTAGCTTTCCGAAAAGGTATTGATAGTCGACCCACGCCGATTCGCCATCGGTAACCGTTGATAGTTGCCCCTCCGCGTTGTAGAAAAACCGAAGGCGTTTCTTGCCGTTTCGGTCGATCAGGGCAACCATCGCGTCTTCCTCGTACTCGCACCGCCCATTCAGACCCAATCGATTCCCAAACGACACCAGCCGTCCCGATGCATCATACCGCTCCCACTCACCGATTCGATTCTCCCACAGCCAGTATCCCTCGGCTCTGGTGATGACACTCCCACGGGATCGATATTCAAAGGGGTTATTCCTGTCCCTAAGATATCGGACCTGCCCCCTTCTAATAGAGACCGTCGTGTCGTCGACATCTGAATCGATATGCAACTGCCTGTTCACATGATCCCATTCCCATCGCTGATTTCTGTAACGCCTGAACGCCGATAAATATCCCCCAGGCACCTTGACGGACAGGTCCTCGTGCTCTCTGTGGTATTGCCCCGTAACGGTATTTACTCTCGAGCTAACCGCGTAAAACACATTTTGGAGAGAATCGTCATCGCTGTTCAAACAGACGTCTTCTTCCCAATCGCGGTTCTCTATCTCCTCCCATTTCTTTTCGGAACGAAGGGCATCGATGCGTTCCACATCTAATTCCGCACTCATGCAACCGCCCGTCTGGACACCGTCAGTCAGGCAAGCACTAATCGTCAGTTTGTCTTTCGTTTTACCCATATCGAGAACCGCCGTTCCATCGTCTCCAGGCTCTATGTTGGCCCCATCTTCTCCCTCTATGATGCTCCAGAGGATTGTCATGTGATCCATCGCACGGGGATGATTCAAAACGGCGACAAGACCCAGAGATTGCTCCGAACGCCCCCCGACGGCCACGATATCGTCTATCTTTACGGACGGAACGGTGAGTTCCGGGAAGGTGACCGTGCAATCCTCGGCGGAGTGCAATCGCGAAGAACAGAAAAGAAGAAGAAAAACCAAACGACAGATATGACGGACGAATCGTTTCGTCATGGCATGGCACCTCGTGTATGGATTTGCTTCCCCTAAGACCAAAAGTCATGCCAATAAACAGCGATTTTCAATTCAACCAACGGGTCGATGAGCGACTGCTCGTCAGACGCCGACATGGGGCTGTTAGGTGCGGTCGATCCCCTTGATCGTGGGAACCTGACAGGGCCAACGACTGTTCAATCGGTGACAACTGCCTTGCAATCAGGGCATACCGTCAGAAAAACTGTGCATTCTCAACAGATCCCATTCTACTGGATCTGATCGATGGAAAGGCAAAGGGATATCCTTGCAAGCCCATGCCGAACCAGAGCTGGTGATCCACCGGATCTTTCAGGATGACTCCGAGTTGACCCGGAAGATCCGGTTACCTATGTTACGAGACAAATCACCATATCCATTCAGCAGGGCTTTCATGCCAAGCCCGCAGCTTTCGATCATTTGAATAGACCCATCCCCTGCCGGAGGCCGGTCAGCTTGACATGATCTTTTTGACGTTTCGGAAAGAGGGTTAACCGTGGGCCATCTAAAGGACAAACTCTGGGTTCAGATTCTGGTGGGTATGGCGGCGGGATTGATTCTGGGAATACTTCTCTCGCCCTCGGGGACCGGCATCGTTCCGGAAACGACAGCTGAAATGGCGGCCCCATGGATTGCCCCTTCCGAAAATCTCTTTCTTTCTCTCATTGAGATGGTCGTGATTTCCCTGGTGCTGAGTTCTATTGTTCTGGGTCTGGTATCCTCGGATGACACCGAGGTTTTGAAAAAAGTCGGCATGCGGATCTTCCCCTATGTCATTGCCACCACCATCGTAGTCATCTCCATCGGTATATTCCTTTCTTTAACCCTGGCTCCCGGTAAGTATATCGACAGGGAAATGATCAGAGAACTCATGGAGGATAACCCGGTTGCGGAAAGGGCGGCAGACGTCGATGACGACGTCCACCTTGCCGACCGGATGACCGACCGCATTCCGAGCAACTACGTCAAATCCGCCCTGATCCAGGACATGCTGGCGACCGTGGTCCTGGCCATGTTCATCGGAGTCGCCATGGCCGCCTCCCGGAGCAAGGCCACCGCCCCCTTGCTGAATCTGTTTCGTGCCGTCCAGGTAATTTCCCCCAAGATCATCGACTGGGCCATAAAACCGGCCCCCATTGCCGTTTTCGGTCTGATCTGCGCCATGACCATGCGGGTTGGTTTCGACGCCCTGCGGGGGACGGCCGCCTATTTGGGTGCGGTGTTGCGGGGTCTCCTGCTGCTCATAGTCTTCTACCTACTGGTGGTGCTCTTTCCGGGGCGCATGTCTCCCTTCCGGTTTTTAAAAGGGAGTCGAGAGGGTCATCTTCTGGCGTTTTCTACCTCCAGTTCAGCGGCGGTAATGCCGCATTCCATGGAGACGGCCGAACGGGAACTGAAAGTGTCTGGGCCCATCGCCAAGTTTATCGTCCCCCTTGGCGCCACTATCAGCATGGACGGCACCGCCCTCTACCAGGTGAGCGCCGCGGTATTCCTCACCCAGGTCTACGGCATTGAACTTCAACTGTTCAACCTGATCGCCCTCGCGGCCACGACGGTCGGGGCATCCATCGGCACGCCCAGCACACCGGGGGTAGGAATCGTCGTTTTAGCCACCATCCTCCAGGAAATCGGCGTGCCCCCCCAGGGATTGCTCTCATCATCGGGGTGGACCGAATCTTGGACATGAGTCGAACGACGGTCAATGTCACGGGTGATCTGACTGCCTGTGTGGTGATGAACCGCTGGCTGAAATGATGGACGGCCCCGAAACGGTGTTCTACCAAGACGTACCCCCTGAGGAAACGACTGAGGGATAATTCGCAGAACCAGCCAAGGCTTGGGAGAAAGGATTCTATCGATGAGTGAAGAACGGGTTGGCATTTTCCGCCCCTACCCATTTGAGGTGGGGAAGAAAATCTACATCGACGGTGGCCCCAGGAAGGGCGATTGGGAGGTCATTGGCGTCAGCGACCGGAAGGTCAAGCTCCGGTGTCCCATTTCCAAGCGGGAGTTCGAGTGGAACCGGTTTTGCTATCTGGTGGAGGAAAGCGACACCAGTCCCTGGCCCCATCCCGACTGATCCCATCGTCTTTGCAACGGGCGCCCCCGGAATACGTGGTCAGTCTTTCCGACGCCAACAGCTGTCCTTGAGGCTGCAAAGGCCGCAGACCGAGCCGACCCTTGTCTCTTGGTAGCCCGGCCCTATGCCGATCATGCCCGTTGCCGATTTGAAGGGAACAATGAGACCGCTGTCGGTGAGGCTGATGCCGGCGTCTTCCAGGGGGAGAAGTCTGCACAATTCCCCCTGGTGGTGGGTATCCCAGCCCACCAAAGACCCCGGCGCCAGTCGGGCGCCGACACCCCACTCCAGGTTCCGGGCCCGGTCTTCAGCCATATGGGCGGCGGCATCTCCCACCTTGCTGAGAGCCACCACCCCCACGCAATCCAGCAGGTACCCCCCAAGGGCGTCTCCCTCGGCATTGAGAGCCTTGACGGCATCGTCCAACCGCCCTCCGATGGAGTTGACGCTCACGAGGGCCTCCCGGGCGCGGGACAGCAGGTGGGCATTGGGCCCGAGTCGAAGATGGAGGGATTTCTTTCCGGAGTCCGTGACGATCTCCACCGCTTCTCCATCCACTCCGGATACCGATAGCCAATCGTAGAGTATCACCGGGTCGATGAGCCCCAAGGCCAGTTCGACGGCCTCACGGGCGGACGCCACCATCCAGGAAGTATCCCTGCGGCCTCGACTAACAGCGGTCATCACTTCCTCGGCGGTCACGTCTATAGGGATATCTCGACGAAGTGGCATGGCTCACGATTCCCATAAATCGGACATGTCCTGGAGATCGGGAAAAGCCGTGGCAGCGGCAAACCGATCGGCAAAGGTCGGATCGCCGGCCATCTCGACAAAGCGAATCCGCTGCTGAAGCTCCAGGGCGGCCTCCCGGTGACATCGGTTCACCAGGCCCATGACCGCCCCCACGCCGGCCAGGTTCGTTTTGGGCTCGATCCGGCCCCGTGTCAGCGATGCCGGCAGCATACCGGTGGCAACCGCGCTTCGCCAATCGAAACGGGCGCCGAAGGCCCCGGTCAGCACCGTGCGGGATACGGCCGACACGCCGATACGGCCCATTAAAAAATCGATGCCGACAGCCATAGCGGCTTTGGCCAGCTGAAACTGCCGCACATCTTTGAGGGTGACGGCAATCTCACCCCCAAGGGCAGTGTCGGCCGACGGCACCAGCACAACCTTCCGTCCAACGCCTTTCTCGTCGACGATCACACCGGGGAAATCTGGGACAAAGCGGCCGCTGATGTCCAGCCCCCCGACCCGCCTGAGGGTGGCCATAAGATCGACGATACCGGAGCCACAGATCCCCTTCGGCCGGATCCCTTCCCTACCCATGACACGGTAGCCGATGCCCTCTCCGGCATCCGGGAAGACCCGGTCGATGGCGCCTTCGGATGCCCGCATTCCACAGGATATCTGGGCCCCCTCCAGGGCGGGCCCGGTGGCGCAGCTGGTTGCCCAAAGATCGTTTCGATCCCCGAGGACCACCTCGCCGTTGGTGCCGATGTCCACCAAAAGGGCGGTATCCTCTCCCCGGTGAAGCCCGTCGGCAAGGACGGCGCTCAGGGTATCCCCACCCACAAAACCAGAGATCACCGGGAAAAAATGGACATTGGTTCCCGGATGGAGATCGAAGCCCATGATTTCGGCCGTGAGATCCGGTATGTGGGACGTCAGAGGCAGATAGGGGCTCACCCCGATGGCATGGGGATGAAGACCGGCAGCTATCTGGGCCATGGTGGGGTTGCCGACCACAACCACCTCGTCGACGGACGCCATCGTCATGCCGGCATCCTTCAGGCACTTCCTTATCAGATGGTTCATTCCCTCGACCACCTGAAGGCGCAGGTGATCGAGACCGCCTTTTTCCCTGTCGCAATAGGAAATCCGGCTGATGACATCCCCCCCGACCGACCCCTGGGGATTCGCAGCCGATGCGCTGGCCTCCACGGCGCCGGTCGTCAGGTCGCACAGATAGGCGGCAAGGGTGGTGGTCCCGATATCGAAGGCAAATCCTATACTTTCAAAGCGGTTTCCTGGCCAAATGGCGGTCACGCCACGCTCAGCGTGGTTGATGAGGGTCATGGGACCGGTGGCTCCCTCCGGCACCCCCAAGGCGCTAAGCGTTCGATAGTCACGCAGACGGATTCGCACCCCCGAGGTCTCCCTCACCCGCTCGCCCAGCCAGCCGGCAAGGCTTAGGGCGTGACCTTCCATCACCAGGGGCACCGTGGCTCGGTCGAGAAACAGGCGCTCTACCATGGGATCGGCATCGAGTTGACAGGAGAAGGACGGCTTTCCATGCACGTCCGCAGGGGTCAGAGACGTTTCCGGTATCCCCAGGCGGACCGGACCCGTCAGCCGAACCTGGCAGGCCAGTCTATAGCCCCGGTCGATCTCGTCGGCGGATAAGTGCCGCCGCTCGGCATCCGTCATGGGGGTGAGGTTCTCAGGCGGAGCCGCCGCAATTCGGCATTGGCCGCACACCCCTTTGCCTCCGCAGTCCTGGCGGATGACATGACCGTGGCGGGCCGCCCCTTGGGGCAGGGTATCACCGGCCTCGATATCGATTTCAACCCTGTCGGCCTTGGACAGGTCTGGACTGTTGTCGGTCATCGGTAAAACCTCCCGCAAGATGGAAACTGAACTGGCCTACACGAGGAGCGGACTTAGATCAAGTCTATTTGACACCAATCAAGCGTTCCATGGGTCACACGGACTCCGGGCAACCGCTCCCGTTCCCGTCCAAAACGCCTTTAACCGCCGGCAACTCCACCCCAGTCCACAACCGTTGCCGGGTTCCCCCCTCGCGGCCCTTGCCTCGTTTGCAGGAGTGGGATAATAAGTCTGATTTCAGAATCATTCTCGAAGGAAGGAAAACCCATGATCACCCTTCTGGACTACGGAGCGGGAAACGTACGAAGCGTCATCAATGCCATCGAAAGGCTCGGCGAAACCGTCCGGACCGTGGACGGCCCCGAGGATATCATGGCCGCTGAGAAACTGGTGTTCCCGGGCGTGGGAGCCTTCGGCAGCATGATGGAGGTTCTTCATAGAAAACAATATGCGCAGCCGTTAAAGGCCTATATCGAATCGGGACGGCCCATTCTGGCGATATGCGTCGGTCTCCAGGCCCTGTTCGAGGGCAGCGACGAAGCCCCCGGCGTCGAAGGGCTCGGGGTTTTCGAAGGCCGGGTCAGACGCTTCGACACCGCGCTTTCCGTGCCCCACATCGGGTGGAACGGCCTCGTCGTCCGGCAGCCTTCCATCATCTTCAAGGGCCTCAAAGGCGACGAGAAGTTCTACTTCGTTCACTCCTACTATGTGGACCCCAAGGCAGACGACATTGTCCTCACCACGACGGACTACGACACCCCCTTTGTCAGCGCCATCCAGAAGGGACGCCTGGTGGCCACCCAGTTTCATCCGGAAAAAAGCGGCAATGCCGGAAGCATCGTCCTGAAAAATTTTCTGAACGACGGGGCAGAAGCGGTTCGTCCCCCCGTGGCCTTGACGGAATCCCGGTTGGCCAAACGGATCATCGCCTGTCTCGACGTCCGGGCCAACGACCGGGGGGATCTCGTGGTGACCAAGGGCGACCAGTACGATGTCCGGGAATCGGGCGAAGTCCGAAATCTCGGCAAACCGGTCGAACTGGCCGGCCGCTATTACCGTGACGGGGCGGACGAGATCACCTTTCTCAACATTACCGGCTTCAGGGACTTTCCCCTGGAGGACATGCCCATGCTCGAGGTCCTCAAGGAAACCTCTGAAAACGTCTTCGTTCCCCTCACCATCGGGGGGGGCATCAGGGACTACACCGACAAGGACGGCCGACGCTACTCGGCCCTGGAAGTGGCGGCGGAGTACTTCCGCTCCGGCGCGGACAAGGTCTCCATCGGCAGTGATGCCGTCGATATCGCCCAGGCCTATATAGAATCCGGACAGAAAACCGGAAAAAGCGCCATCGAAGCGATTTCGAGGGTCTACGGCAGCCAGGCCGTGGTCATTTCCATCGATCCACGGCGCGTGTATGTGCCGTCCCCGGATGCCACCGCCCATCGAGTGATCGAAACCGCCATTCCCGGCCCCGAAGGGGAGCGCTACTGCTGGTATCAGTGCACCGTAAAAGGCGGCAGGGAGGGCCGGGACCTGGATGCGATCTCCCTGGCCCGGGCCTGCGAGGACTTGGGCGCCGGCGAGATCCTCCTCAACTGTATCGACAGGGACGGCACCGGCCAGGGCTTCGATACCGAATTGATCAATGCGGTCAAGGCCGCCGTTTCCATACCGGTCATCGCCTCGAGCGGCGCTGGCTGCGAAGACCATTTTGTGGAAGTGTTTACCCGCACCGATGCCGAAAGCGCTCTGGCCGCCGGCATTTTCCATCGAAACGAGGTGCCCATCGAACGGGTAAAATTCTACCTGGACGGCAAAGTGGAAATCCGCCCTTAGTCTCGGATTGGCGGTATCGCCGCCCCGACGATCAATCGGTGGCGGCCCCGACCGGGGGATTCGGTGGGCAAAAGCACCCAATGGGACTCCCGCCATTGACACCGGCCATTTTTCAGACCATCATCGCATGTCACCCCAGAGAAAGGGAAGTTGTCGTATGAAATGGGTTATCTGCAATCGAAAAGGCGGGGTCGGAAAGACGACCATTGCCTGTAATCTGGCGGCCGTGGCGGCCAAAAGGGGGTTGAAAACCCTGGTGGTGGACCTGGATCCCCAGGGCAATGCCACCCACTATCTCACCAAGGGGATGTCCCGCCCGCCGGACACCTCCCTTGCCCATCTCTTTGAAGATGCCCTCAGCAACTTCTCGGGACGTTCGGCCACCGAAGACTTTCTTGTCGAAACCCCCTTCCCCGATCTCTACTTGCTGGCCTCTCATCCGTCCCTGGAAGAGTTGGAACAGCGGCTCGAAATTCACTACAAGATGTTCAAGCTCAAGGAGGCCATCGACGCTCTGGAGGGC
This sequence comes from uncultured Desulfobacteraceae bacterium, assembly GCA_942491115.1. Classification (GTDB taxonomy): domain Bacteria; phylum Desulfobacterota; class Desulfobacteria; order Desulfobacterales; family UBA5852; genus CALNZV01. Next base: position 210,825 of record CALNZV010000006.1, on the reverse strand, counting down.
TTCGATGCCGTGTTCATGGACACCCCTCCTGCCGTGGGCTTCTACACCCGATCGGCAATGATCGCCGGTGACCGATGCCTCATTCCCTTTGACTGCGACGCCTTTTCCAGAGCCGCCCTCATGGCCATTTTGGAAAACATCCGGGAGATCCGTTTCGACCACAACAACTCCCTAGGGGTGGGGGGAATCGTGATCAATCAGTTCCAGTCCCGCGCCAACCTTCCCAAACAGGTGGTCGACGACCTTAAGGAAGCGGATCTTCCCGTACTGTCCGCCTACCTGTCGTTCTCCGTCAAGATCAGAGAGTCACATCAGGTCGGCAAACCCCTGGCCTTTCTGGATCCCCGCCACAAGCTGGCCACCGAATTCAATGACCTCTTCGATGCCATCGAGAGGGCGACACCCTGGTTGGAATAGCTGTCGGCAGCATCTGAACCTGAAAAAACAGCAACGGCAGCGGATCATCATCCGCCGCCGTTACCTGGTGGATCTGGGCTAATCGATCACTCTGAACACGGTGTGATGCGCTAGTCTGTCCCATCGCATTTGCAGACGCAGGGGGCCCGCTTCATGGGGCAGACAGACTCGTCCTCGCCACTGTTCATGCAGCCAAGGAATTCCTGGTTACACTTGAAGGAACAGCTCAGATCCCTTTCTTTGGAAGATTGGCTCATGATATCACCTCACATCTCTGAAGATGGTTGACACGCAATACCCCTTATGGCACCTCCGGTGTGATGCACTATGGTCGGCACGTGCCATGAAAATAGCCCAACCACGATCCGATGATTGACAATGCATCTGGGCGGCCCCCGGCCCGCCAGCTCAGAACCAGCGATCGATTTTGCCCTATGGCATGGATTTAGCGACAACACGCCCGAAAACCCGCTGTCAGATGACAGGCCAAGGACCGCAAACCGTGCATGTTCATCCGGACGCCTTTTTCCCGTTTTTATCTTGGGCCCGTCAATACGGCAGGCGCCATCTCAAAGCCGATGTCTTTGCCGGCCTTACCGTTGCCGTCGTGGCCCTGCCCCAATCCATGGCCTACGCGCTTATTGCAGGCCTGCCAGTGCAATACGGCCTCTATGCGTCCATCGTTCCCGCCATTATCGGCAGCCTCTGGGGCAGTTCGGCCCAGCTGATCACCGGACCGACCACCGCCGTATCCCTGGTGGTCTTCAGCACTCTAAGCGGCCTGGCCCAGACGGGAAGCCTGCCCTATCTTGATCTTTGCCTGTTTTTGGCCTTGATGATCGGAGCCCTTCAGGTCGTGATGGGGTTTGCCCGTTTCGGAGGGCTGCTCAATTTCGTCTCCCATGCGGTGCTGCTGGGATTTACGGCGGGAGCCGCCGTTCTCATCGCCTTCAAGCAGCTGCCGGGGCTATTGGGAATCCAGGTCGAAAAGGGCGGACATTTCCTCCTTCAGGTCATTGGCCTGGTCACCCAACTCGACCAGGTGAATATTCCGACCCTGGCCCTGGGCCTTCTTACCATTCTTGTCATCATTGCCGTTAAAATCCTTCGGCCCAACTGGCCGGGCACCCTCATGGCCATGACCCTGGTGGGCGCCCTGGTGGCCGGGTTCGATCTTCACCACAGCGACGTCCGGGTGGTTGGCGCCATCCCCAGAGCCCTGCCATCTTTCCGACTCCCTTCCTTTTCCGCCATAGAGCACCTGGGAAAACTCGCCCCCGGGGTCCTGGCCATTGCCATCCTGGGCTTGGTGGAAGCGGTGTCCATTGCCAAGACCATTGCAGACCAGACGCGACAGCGGCTCAACATCAACCGTGAATTCGTCGGCCAGGGGTTGGCCAACATGGCAGCGGCCTGCTTCGGCGGCTACCCTGTGAGCGGCTCATTCACACGCTCCGCCGTCAATTTCCGGGCCGGTGGAAAAACCCCTGTAAGCGGTGTCGTCTCGGGGGCGGCGATCGCTGCCACGGTTCTCCTTGCCGCCCCCCTGGCGGCCGTCCTCCCTCACTCCGCCCTGGCCGGTGTTCTGATCGTCGTGGCCTATGACCTGGTCCGGGTAAAAGACATTGCCAGAACCATACGGGCCACCCGGTCCGACGCTGCGGTTTTGATGGTGACCTTTTTATCGACCCTCGTGCTGAACATCGAATTTGCCATCTACGTCGGGATGCTCCTCTCCATCGGTCTCCATCTGGCCAAAACCTCTCACCCGCGAATCTATGGGGTGATACCCGATTTGGAGACCGGAAAGATGCGGGCATCCGACCACGACGACGGCTGCTGTCAGATGATCATGATCCAGATCGAAGGGTCTGTTTTTTTCGGATCCGCCACCGCTGTTTTGGACGACCTTCAGCGGCGGCTTCGCAGCCACCCTGGCAGCGCCAATCTCCTAATTCGGATGCACCATGTCAATACCATGGATGCCAGTGGCGTTCATCTTATAGAAATCGTCCTGGAGGATATTCGACAGCGGGGAGGCGGTATTTTCTTCTCCGGGGTCAACCACCGGGTGTTCATGGTTCTGAAAAATGCGTCCTTGCTGAAGGACATTGGGGAGACCCACGTGCACGCCTCGACCCGAAACGCCATTCGTCAGGCCATGCGGGAGTATTTCTGTCCGGCCCAGTGTGCGGCCTGCGAAGTGACGATATTCGAAGAGTGCCCGGAGCTCAAATCCGGAAACTGGGAAATTTTCGGAACGGGTGTATTGCCAAGGGACTGCCGACTGCCTTTAGAAAGCCGAAACCCTTAGGCCTCCGATGCCCTGCCTCTTTAGGGGATACAAGGAAGAGGACTGATGAATATACTGGTGTACACGGACGGATCGTCCCGGTCCACGAAGGCGCTTCGATTCGCTGCCGATTTGAAGCAGCGCTTGACCGCTGAACTGACGGTCATCACGGTCAGACACGGCACCAGCGCCATCGAGGAGCCGCCGCCACTAGGAGTGAAGCTGTCCCTGGAAAACCGCCCGGACCTGCCCCCGGGACTTCAGGTGCTGATGAACGCGGCGCGGATCCTATCTTCCCTTGGCCTTTTCAGCGACCGTCAAGAGGTAACCCTCAAAGAGGCGATCCACAGCACCTACTTTGTCTGCAAGGCCCCGGATGAGGAGAGAATCCCTTTTTTCGAGTGCTTCGGTCCCTTTATCGAAACCCTCAACCAGGAAATCGATCGACATGGCTATGATCTTCTGGTGATCGCCCCGCCCCGGCGGAGTCGTCTGAGACGGTTTTTCAGGGGGGACACGTCCCGGAAGCTGGCCTTAGGGCTTCACACGTCTGTATTGCTGGTCAGGGAAGGCAGCGCCGACAGCCGCTTTGTGATCTGCGTCGACGGATCCACCGCTTCCAAACGAAAGTTCCCCCTGTTGAAAAAACTGCTGCCGGCCATCCGTCAGGACATCGAATTTTTATGGGTAAAAACCAAGGTGGCGGGTACCGAAGACGAAGTTAAAACGGAAGCATATCTCGAAGATGTTAGACGTTGGCTCAAGGCCGCCGGAAAAAGGGTTTCCTTAAGCAGACCAGAGGGTGGCCCCCCGGCTCAGCTCATCGTCGAATCCGCCGGCAGCGATGCGATCGTCATGATGGGAGCCAGCCTGCGGCACGATGTCTACCGACAAACCCGTGGAAGTCTGCCCATAAGAGTGCTGAACCGGACCGACGCGACGGTTCTTTTGGTCAAATCGCCCCCCGAGGCCGACCAAGAGGTGTTCGCCCCTGAAAATTAAGTATTAGGAATGGCACCTTTTGGATACACCGGATTGAATATCCGTTATCGCCGTAGAAAGGGCCCTTTCAAATTCCCCCTCGCGTTCCTCTCGGGATCCGAACCCGTTGATGCTTGCGCTGGCGCCGCGGTACCGCACGGTTTCAGTTTGCCCGCTTGGAAGAGTATAGGTTAGCCCGAATATGTCATGAACATTTTTTCTAAATGTCAAAATGATATATGATATCTTGTGTTTAACGCCTGTTTCGGTAGCAGAGCCCCGGGAGCCGTTTGTCCCCCGGCGGAATGGCAAAAACCCCCAAAAATAGTCCCCCTGGGGGCGCGTCGGCGGCTTCCATATGAGCCGTTATCGAGGGCTTGCGGTACCAACGGTCGGCGGCGCCCTTGAATGCCTGGCCGATGAACGCCGCCAACACGTGACATATCCGGGCTAGCTCCAACACCCTATTAGCGGCGGGAGTCGAATCCATGAAAATGTTATGATAACGAACAGCTGAATTTGTATTTGAGTGAGGTAAGATGACGATATGAAACGGCTTTTCTTTGCTTCTGTTTAAGGGCGGATGTCACCCAATATCATCAATATTCAGTAGAACGACAATCATTTGTTCACAGTTTCGGACACAATGCGAATCTGGATGAACGCAATTCTCTCCCGCTGGTGTGTAGCGGCGGCTGAACACCAGTCTGGCGAAGAAAAATGTTGCGGGCCAGTTTGGGGACGCTCCCCCTTGGCCCCTTTCAACCGGCTTGAGCGCTATTCGTGGGTCAGCAACCCCCCGCTGCGGCGCATGAGGGTTCGGGCCTCCGCTTCGCGAAGACGCTCTGCATGGGCATCTCTTTGTTTGCGTGCCGCCTCCAGTTTGGCAGTCAAATCGTCAAAATCGGCCGGCTTCAAGAGATAGTCAAAGGCGCCCTGCTTCAATCCCGTGACCGCCGTATCAACGGCACCATGACCGGTCAGTAGAATGACCTCGACGACGGGGTAGCGGGTCTTGATCTGCTGGAGGGTTTCGATGCCGTCCATGCCCGGCATTCGGATATCGAGAATGATCACATCGATTTCCGGCAGCGCATCGCCTTCGGTTTCAGCCAGGACCGCCAAGGCCTCTTTCCCGCTGTACGCCGCCCGTACGCGGTGGCCGGCGTCGATAAATCGCAAAGAAAGCATTTCTACGAAATCACGCTCATCATCGACGATGAGTATGTTGATCGGCAGTTTGACCATTCATTTTCTCCTTATGGGCGGATGTGACCGGCTTTCTGGGCAGGATCACGTTGAAGGTGACCCCCCGGCCCAGTTTGCTGTCGACCTCGATCCGCCCGCCTAATTTTTCGACGATGCCCCGTGAAACCGACAGCCCGAGGCCTGTTCCTTCCCCCGGCGGCTTGGTCGTAAAAAAGGGTTCGAATATTCTTTCGAGGTTTTCCGCAGGAATGCCCGGTCCGTCGTCCCTCACAATGGCAACGGCCTCGGCGTCGTTGCCGGTGATCGTCAGATCTACCCTTCCCCCGGGCGTGACCGCCTGCAACCCATTGGTGACCAGATTGATCAACACCTGACGCACCTGAAATGGATCGCTCCAGAGCCGCATATCCTTTACTTCACATGCCGCACTCACCTCGGCCTGATGATCGGAGGCTGTCTTCCGGGTTAAATCGATCACCTCGGCGGCCAACTCCGACAGGTTAAACTCTTTTACCATAGAATCGGTCTGCCGCGAAAAACTTAACAATTGGTGAGTGATCCGGCGGGCTCGCTTGACATTCGATTCGATTTTCTCCAGGGCCAGATCGAAATCCTTGCGCAAGGCATCCGACATGGTTTCGTCTTTTATGCTCCGGCTGCGCAGCCAGCCGGCGGCATCATTGATGATCGCCAGGGGATTGTTGATCTCGTGGGCCGTGCCCGCCGAGAGCGTTCCCAGGGCAGCCAGCCTGTCGGCAGCAATGAGCTGCTGCTCCATTCTGGACCGGAACTCGGCCTCGCTGGCCTGCTCCTGCTCCCGGATGAGCTTGTCGAATGCCTGTCGGATTTTGCTCAACAGGCGCTCGATGTCCAACGGTTTGGTCAGGTAGTCGAAAGCGCCGGCTTTGATACCGTTCACACCGTCTTCGGTGCTCACGTTTCCCGTGATGAGGATCACCTCGGTGTCCGGGTGTTCCCGACGGATGCGTTCGAGGACCGTCAGCCCGCCCATCCCCGGCATCCTGACATCGAGAAGGACCACATCCACCGGTTCCTGCGCCAATGAGACCAGCGCTGCTTCCCCGCCGGCCGCCTGATTGACCACGGCGCCTCTTTTTCCCAAGCGCCGGGCCAGGCTTTCACGGAAACCGCTTTCGTCATCGACAATCAAAATTCGGATTCTGCGTTCACCGCGCCACATCATCGCCTCCTATACCAGGCCCAGCACCTTCCACCAGACGGCACACACCAGAATCAAGGCGGTCAACAGGATGGGGGTTGCCACCAATCCGGCCTTGGTCAAATCGGACGATTTGAACTGACGGTAAGAGTAGGCGATCGCGTTGGGCGGGCACCCGATCACCAGGAGCAGAGCAAAGGAGGTGGCCATGCCCAGGCAGAGCGTCAGCACCCTCGGGTCCACGCCTTCCAGTTGTGCCAGGGGAATTACGATGGGCAGGATCAATGCCGCCGCTGCCACGTTGGCCATGGCGTTGGTGACCACCGCCCCGAACACGGCCACCCCGATGAACATGACCAGCCAGCCGCTCCCTTCGAACAGGGGAAAGAAGAGGTTGGCGAAATAACGCGCCGCCCCGGAGGCGTCCATCCCCAGACCGAGGGAGATGCCGCCTCCAAAGATAAACAGCACCGTTCCCCATTCCAGATGTTTGTGGATGTCCTCCCACTCAAGCACGCCGGCAAGGACCAGGGCGGCGATAGCCAGGATGCCCGGGATTGAATAATCGAGACCATGCATGCCTTTAGTCAACCACATGGCGAAGGCAAGGACCAGGATGGCGGCCGTCTTTTTCTCCAGCATCGTCCATGGCCCCATCTTTTCATCGAACCTGGGCAATTTGAAACGGCTGTCGGGCCGGTAGACCAGGTAAAGGGACCCTACGGCCAGAGGCACGGTGACCAGGGCGGCCGGAAAAGCGAATTTCATCCAGTCGAAAAAGGTGAGCTCCATGCCGGTGAATTCTTTGAGGAAGGCCGCCGCCACCATGTTGCGGCCGCCGCCCACCAGGGTGCCCATCCCCCCGGCCGAGCAGGCGAAGGCCACCGAAAGCATCATGAATTTGGCCGTATTGGTATGGGGCTTGATGCCCGCCGCCCGCATCAGCGGCAGCATGGTGGCAATACCGATGGCCGCCGCGGCCGCGTCGTGAAACAGTCCCGACGAATAGCCAAGCCCAACGGAGAGGATAAAAGTAAACCGGATGACGCTGTCGCCGGCCGCACGCGCGATGGCCTCGCCGAGACGCCGAGTCAGCCCCACCTTTTCCAGGGCAATGGCGTAGACGAGACAGCATAGAATGAACACCACGACCGGATGCATATACGGCGCCCAGGCGTCTTTGACGTCGGTCACACCGGTGAGAATCATGAGCACGCCGATACAGACAGCGGTTATCTCCAACGGAATCGGTTCGAAGATGAACAAGAAGAGCAGGAAAGCTAGGATGGCCAGAAATCGCTTGGCCGTTGGCGACAGCCCGTCCACATACCCAACCCTAACCTCGGTCAGCCCCAGACCGGCAGCCTCGGTTTCGAGCCGTTCGGCTGTCGTCTCGGACTGTCCGGGGTCGCGGGCCCTCAAAAGATATGCCTCGGAGGTCTTAGCGTCATCGCTGTCCATGATAAAGTCCGCACTGACTTGGGCTGCCAGTTTACCTTCCGGGTCGCCGGTGATTTCGAACGTCGTTCCTTCCGGTCGCGGGAGCAGCATAACGATACATCCGAGAGCCAGTGCGATGCCCAATTGTACGTATTTATTTTTCAGAAGCACGTCTTCTCCCTATCAGTGGTCAAGTGGCTTCGGTTGATGACACCTGTCACAGGCCGCGGTGATGATGTCCAGAAGGCTTTCCAACTCAAAGGGTTTGGTGAGATAGTCAAACGCCCCCTTTTCAATCCCTTCGCGGGCCGCTTGCTCCGATCCGTGCCCGGTTAATATGATCACGGACAGGTCAGGATCCATTTTTTTGAAGATCCCGAGAACCTCGATGCCGTCCATATCCGTCATCTTGAGATCGACGACCGCTACATCGAAATCGTTGTGCCGCAGAAGCTGGATGGCCTGCTCCCCGGCGCTGGCAGTGGTGACATCCAGCCCCCTTTTTCGGAAGCGCTTTGCCAGTACCTCCAGGTACCCGACCTCGTCGTCCACCAGAAGCAGGCGGATCTTGAAGTTGTCGTTGGTCATGGTCACTTAGTCGCCTTTTCTCAAGGCAATCATCTGGGCTTTGGCCTGGAGAATCTTCTCTTCATGCTCGCGCTTCTTGGCGACGGCCCGGTCGATTTTCGCCAACAACAAATCGATGTCGCAGGGTTTCATCAGGTAGTCGAACGCCCCGGCTTTCATCCCCTCGACGGCGCTCTCCACCGTGGCATGACCGGTCAGCATGATGACCTCCACGTTGGGGTGTTTCCGTTTAATCACCGCAAGGGTTTCCAACCCGTCCATGCCGGGCATTTTGACATCGAGGATAACGACATCGATGCTTGAAGCGCCGCCACTCACCTTCAGCATGTCCAGCGCCTGCTGTCCGCTAAAAGCGGTCGAGATTTTCAGGTCTCTTTTGGCGATCCGTTTGGCCAGGGTGTCGACAAAAGAGACTTCGTCGTCCACCAGGAGTACGGCGGGTGGTATTAGATGCTGGCTTCTGTAATTCATGGCTGCCTCCTATCGAGGGGTGTTCACAAGATCTGCGGTTTCCGTCCCTGATCGATGATCCAGGTCTTCAGGACCACCGCCACTGCCTGTCTTAACCGGCAAGAAGATGGTGAAGGTCGACCCCTTCCCCTTGGCACTTTGGACGTGAATCTTTCCGCCCAATTTTTGAATGATGCCGTAGCAGATCGACAGGCCAAGACCCGTTCCCTGACCAACCGGTTTGGTTGTGTAAAACGGGTCAAATATCCGGGCAAGGTTGGCGTCGGCGATACCGATACCGTTGTCGGTTAGGTCGAGGACAATATGATTGTCCACCAACCGGGTGGTGATCTGGATGTGTCCTCCCGTAGAATCCATCGCGTCGACACTGTTGTTGAGCAGGTTGAGCAGAACCTGCTGCAATTCAGTGGCCGATGCCAAAAAAAGCGGCAAGTCAGAATCCAGTTGGGTGTCTATTTTGACGTTTGCATAGCGGGTTTTCTGATCGATGAGCGTGATCATTTCCTCTATCAGCTGATTGAGATCGAGTTTTTTGGCGGTCGGGTCGGTTTTACGTGCAAACGAGAGCAGTTTATGGGTGATCTCTTTGCAACGCCCTCCCTGGGTCTTGATCTGGTTGGTAGCCCGGTCGATTTCCGCCAGGTTCTCGGCCGTGGTGGGATCATCCTCCGCCAGCAGGTCCTGAATCCAGCCCGCCTCCTCCACCATGATGGCAACCGGATTGTTGATCTCATGAGCAATGCCGGCGGCCAACTCGCCGATGGAGGCCAACCGGCCGGCCTCGACCACCTGGTCACTCATCTTATCCTTTTGGACGATCACCTCTTCGAACCGAAGCGTCATGTGTTTGGAAACGAAATAAGTAAACAGCCCGACAATCGCCGCCCAGAAGCCGAAAAGAACGATGGCCAGGGCCTTGGTCGTATTCCATAACGCGAAGGCGTCCGCCATCTCCTGCTGGTAAATCAGGATCCATCGCCCGTTGTTGAGGGGGGTGACGGCAAAAATGCTGTCCTTGCCGACGGCATCCGGATGCTCCTCGATCAGGACCGTATCCGCTGCCAGGTTCGTATCGAGAAAGGCCTGTTTGGGGCCGCCCAGGGGGCCGCGTTCGAACGGAGATCGGGTCTGGGGCTCTCCCGACCGGTTCAGAATATAGGCCAGGCCGGTCGATCCGATTCTGATGTTGGAAACGAGTGCATTGAAGGCGTTGAAATCGACGGTGGCTCTCAGAATCCACCCCTCGTCACCCCTCGGTATCGTGGCGGCTACGATAAAATGGGGGGAGTCCCGCAATCCGGAGAACACATCACTGATGGCGTATTGCCGCCTTTTGATCTCAGAAAACCAGGGAGCACCAGCGTAATCCGCTTTCGCCAGATGAAAGGGACCCGAATACACCTGCTGGATGCCCTGGGGATCGATCAGTCCCAGATCCACGAAAAAACCACCGTACTCTTCCCGCAAAATGGCCAGTTTTCGGGTCAGAAAATCCTGATCTGTCAACTGCTCGATCGAATGGGATCTGGCCAGCACACGGATATCGCCGACCCGGTCGGCTAAAAAACCATCGACGGTCCGGCTGTGTTTTCTCATCAACAGGGTCAGATGATCGGTGATCTTGGTTCGATAGGCGTCACCGAACTGCTGAATGACCAAAAGCCCGATAAGGAGTAGCGGGATACCGGCGACCAGCATCACGGTCAACACCATGGTTCTGACTTTGGGATGCTCTTGGCGATCTTGAAATGCACTGGATTGCATGGGCACACCTTGGTTCTGCCGTTGGAAAATCCCTTCACCGCCGGATGGATATTGAAAATCCACAGGAACACATGCCCTGAGCAACCTTCGTGCCATGACCAGCTGATGAGCCATCGGCATTAAGGGCTTAGCTAACTATAATGATTGGAAATGATTGTCTCTGGATATGGGTTGGACGGGAAACGGTGGACAGGAAGAAATGGTGTCAAAAATTTTTACAGCGTTAAATAATTATTTATCAGTTTTTCCCTCCGGAGTGGTATCGAGCCCGTATTTGGCTAGCCGATACAGCAAGGTCGGGCGGGAAATCCCCAGACGTTTGGCGGCCTGACTTCGGTTATCGTTGCAGGCGGCCAGCGCCTCGGCAATGACCCGCTTGGCCACATGATCGGTCAACACGGTCAGCAGACTGCTCTGCCCGCTGCCCAGATGCTCCTGAATCCACTTGTTGAGATGTTCATCGAAATCCTCCGGCGCCACCAACGGAGTCTCCTTCCCATCGGAGAGCAGATGGGAGACGTCCTCCTGGCCGACAGGCCGGCCTCTGCTAAAGATAAGGCACTTTTCCATGGTGTTTGCCAGTTCTCTCACATTGCCGGGCCATTCGTAGTTTCCCAGGATATCTTTGGCTTCCGGCAAAATCCCGGGGTTTCTGACATCCAAGTTTTGGGAGAACTTGGCCATGAAATAGTCCGCCAGCAGCGGGATGTCTTCAGGACGCTGTTTGAGGGGCGGCAAGGTCAGGGTCACGACATTGATGCGGTAATAGAGATCCTCCCGGAAGAGGCCCTCCTCTATTTTGTCCTCCAGGTCGGCGTTGGTGGCAGCGATGATCCGGACATCCGTTGGGATGGGCTTTCTGCCCCCGATCCGGTCGATGGTTTTTTCCTGGAGAAGCCGCAGCAATTTGGCCTGAATGCCCAATGGAATGTCACCAATCTCATCCAAAAAGACGGTTCCCGTATCGGCGTATTCGATCTTACCGATCCGTTGTCTATCCGCACCGGTGAAGGCGCCCTTCTCATAGCCGAACAGCTCACTCTCCAACAGATTCTCCGGAATCGCCACGCAATTGACGACCACAAAAGGCCTTTTCACTCTTCTGGAGTGCTGATAAACGGCGCGGGCGACCAGTTCCTTTCCCGTCCCCGACCCACCGCGGATTAATACAGTGGCATCGGTCGGCGCCACACGGCCGATGGCCTTGTAGATCTCCTGCATGGGCTGGGACCGCCCGAGAAGATTGTCGCCGCCGACCTCGCCGATGTCCTGGGAGATGGTGACCGAATGGCGCGTAAAGTGGCCGGTCTCTAACGCCGCACCCACCAGGCGCAACCATTCCTTGTCGCTTACGGGTTTCAGGAGATACTCGAACGCGCCTAGTTTCGAGGCTTTGATGACATCTTCCGTCGTAGCGGTATCGGCCTGCAGGATGACCGGCAGTCTTGGATGGGTTTCACGCAGTTTTTCCAGCGTTCCCAACCCGCTGAGACCGGGCAGGCGGGCTTCCATGATGATCAGGTCAAGGGGCGCGCGGCCGACCATTTCAAGCACCTTTTCACCCGCTTCCGCCATAACGACGCGATGGCCGGAGTCGATCAGCAGGCGCTCTAGTTGGCCTCGCGTCTCAAGATCAGCATCTACCACCAATATCCTGTCCAATGGTATCCTCCATCATCCTTGCCGTGTTCGTCTGCGTATTTATAACCTGACAACTTATCGTATACCTTCTTAGAAAGGAAAGACCACAAAAATTGCATTAGCTAATGACAACATCAACCGTTCGCGTAACGGTGACTGTCTGAAATCATGATTAATTTCATTTCCTGATAGCACCAACCCTGATGATGCCGGCAGGGCCGCGGCGACGCTTCGCCCAGGGGGCAGATGGCTACTTACTTTTCAACTTCGTTTGAGTTGAAAGTCCTTTCCCCTTGCTATGGCCTCACCTCGCGGGACCGATTTGCTCGCCTTCGCCACATCGCTGCAACCCGCTATGGCATGAAACGCTATCTCAACATGAATTTGATCAAGGAAATGCAAAAATAAGAAGCCGTCGCTTAACCGACTGGCCACCGCACTGGGAAACGCGAAATATTCTTGACGCTACCCCTTTTCATTGCCTACTCGTGTTTCGATTGGTGGAGGCGGCGGGAGTCGAATCCATGAAAATGTTATGATAACGAACAGCTGAATTTGTATTTGAGTGAGGTAAGATGACGATATGAAACGGCTTTTCTTTGCTTCTGTTTAAGGGCTGGATGTCACCGAATATCTGTAATTTTCAATAGAACGACACTCATTTGTTCACAGTTTCGGACACAATGCGAATCTGGATGAACGGCGTTAATCAGCGGAGCAGGCCTTTGCGTCCGCTGAATTAACCTGTTGGCAAAGGTATTTTATTACCTCTCGATCCAGCGGGAATTGACCTGGCCATTCCCGGGTCTTTGCCCTTCCTTTTGAAAGTTCCTCCCAGGGCACAACAACGCGCAGGCCGAATGGGGTTTGCAATTCTACGGCGGTCTTGTCGGTCACTTGGTGGGAGCCGTCCAGCTTTAGGGCAACGGTGCCTGAATCGGTAATACGCTTTCGGTTGGCAAGCCGTTCTTCCCGGCGGGGTGCACAGACACTGCGACAGAAGCCGCATACCGTATAGTAGAACCAGTCAGGATCGAAGACTGCTTGTCGATAGTCGGAAAAGTAGTTGTCGGCGGCCTGCATCTGGGGGTCGGCCTTCTGCAGACTGATACACAGCGCATCAAGCCCCTGCTTATCTTCGGGCATCGGTCGACCGAGACGGTAGGGACTCCAGTTCGACCAAGTCTTGGAAGCAGCTAATCCCTCATATCCGGTGCAGCCGATCCAGCAACAGGTATTGGGCCTCTTGCGGGATATGGCTTCAGTAACGCCAGCTACTGTGACCTGGGTCGATGCCTTGGGGTGAATCATTCCTACAGGGCACACCAAACTGCACATTTTGCATCTGTCACAGGGATGTTCTTTGTCTGGAATGGGTGTGTCAGGCGTTAAAGTAGCAGACGTCAAAACACTCCCGAGCTCAACTAGCGCACCGTGTTCTCTGGTCAGCAAATTACCGCTCCAGCCTAAACGCCCAATTCCTGCTGCAAGGGCTCCGTAACGGTGAGAAAAATCTGGATGGAACTCAGTCATCTCGGTCATATCGGCAGCGGCCTTCTCAGGTCGATAGTTGTTGTTGAGATCTACATTGACGGATTCGTAGCCTTCCGATTGAAGTTGTCCGACAAGTGCATCGCCGATTCTATATAGCTTCTGCGCAATGGCTTTTCGGTTGTCGCAGTGAGGTCGCCACTTGTTTTTGCCGATAAAATCTATTGCGATATCCCTATCCAGCGAGACCGCAAAGGAAATAACCGAATTTGCAGATGGCAATAGGTAGCATGGATCGGCGGAGGGTGGCCCGTCTGAAAGAACATGCCTTGTGGTTATACCAACCAAATCAGCGCCATTACTCAAAGCCAGGGATTTCAGTTTCGTTTCCGCAAACCCCATCGGTGTCTCTCCTTAAAATGATTCTGTTGCCAACGTTTGGCTCAGGCGTCAGAAGCCATGCATCGGCGTCGGGTCGCCTGAAGCCGTAAGTGGTGTAACGGTGTTCATGTCCCTGGCAAATCACGCCGGCGATTATCGCAATGTCGCAAGACGATTAAGTTCAAGAGCGATGCAGGAATCCAATAACAAGTTGTCACAAGACCTCCCATTAGCAACGCGAAGATCGTTGCACGCCAAGCGTGCTGGAGATCGGTAATAGGAATAATCAACTTGTGTACACCTGCGACCCAAGCGACGACACAAGTGGCATATGCCGCGATCAGCAGATGCACATAGCTGCGCAGGCCTGAGCGACGAGTGGCCATGGGCCAGATAAAAATGGCTGTTAGAATCAGGCCGACCCAACCGATGATCGTGAATTTGTAGTATCCACGCAAGTCCATGTGTTGAATAAACCCATAGGCAGGCATCGAGAGCAATGGGAAAGCGATAAAATTCCCCATCAGTAATACGAGCCTTCTTCTACTCAATCGTCGCTCAGACATCCCTTGCCCCGTTTTCATAATGTAAAGTTGAACTGCGAACGAAGTGAGTCAGCTCAAACGCTTTGTTACCTTTCGACTCCATTGCTCTCTTTTTGAGAACCGTTACGTGAGTATATGTATCGATATATTAACAACGGAAATAATACAAAGACTCCCTAAATTACTACCCCAGCGAGTGCGAGAAATAGCACTGGTACGTACAATTCCTCAAATCCGGCCATAACCGCCGCTTTGCTGTGCGGATCGTAGAGAATTGTAACGTCGTCGAGCACGCTGTAATTGAGCCAGACATGGCCTAACCCAGATTTGAATTCAATTAGTTCGCCGGAATTTGATCTGAAAGTAAAATGTGGGGAGCGCCAAAAGCCCCGATCGTCTGGGTATTCGTTAACGGCGACTAGCTTTCCCTCGAGTTCTTTAAAGTCTCGCTCATATCAAAGACGAATGCTTAGCATATACATTGAGGTCGCACATATCGATAGGCCGCTACAAGTTACAACTATCCAGAATAACCAGGATTTTGTGCTCTTTCTTGCCATCGTTTACATCACCAGCCAGCCACTGAATGACCAGAAAAACAAAAGTGCCTCTCCTGGTCTGGTGAATGTGCTTGTTCGGTGATTTTTGACGTTTTTTTTTGGGATTACCCGTGTTTGCCTCAAAATTAAAAGTTCACTCTTGTCATATGAATGGTTTAACGTTTCGCTGTTTCTCTGTTTATCCGTGACATTAATTGGTTCGCGATACCTGACTCCTCGTCAGGCTTAGTAATCTGAGAATCTAAAAAGCTCTTAATGAAATCTTAAACAAAAAGTACCAAGCTTATTGCCATAACAGCCATACCGGCAACAACGCCATACATTGCAACATGATGCTCACCATATTTTTCTGCTGTTGGCAGGAGTTCATCTAATGATATAAAAACCATGATGCCAGCGACAACCGCAAACAGAAGCCCAAAGATAAAGTCGTTGAAATGCTGGAGCAATAGAAAATAGCCAATCATTGCACCTACCGGCTCCGAGAGTCCCGATAAAAAGGAGTAGAAAAATGCCTTTTTTCTGCTACCTGTTGCAAAATAAAGGGGGACTGAAACAGCAATTCCTTCCGGTATGTTGTGGATGGCAATAGCAACAGCAATACTAATACCAAGTGCTGGGTCTTGTAAACCACCGACAAAAGTTGCCAAGCCTTCCGGAAAGTTATGTATGGCAATTGCCAGGGCAGAAAACATTCCCATTCTGTGCAGGTTTTTTCGTTTTTTTGATTCTGCAGCATCAACTGGCGTCATCTCGCTTGAATCACGGACTTCATGAGGGTTCTCAAAAGATGGGACGAGTTTGTCGATAATTGCGATAATTAAAATACCGCTAAAAAATGCAAGTGTTGCATATAGATAGCCCAGAGACGGCCCGGCGACTGACTCCAGGGCGTCCCTCCCTTTGACAAAAATTTCGACCATTGAAACATAAATCATCACCCCCGCTGAAAATCCTAGCGAAGCGGTTAAAAAACGGGTGTTTGTCTGCTTCGTAAAAAAGGCGAGTGCACTGCCAACACCTGTTGCAAGTCCTGCAAATAACGTAAGGGAAAAAGCAAACAAGATTTCATTGGTAGTATAAGTCATTGAATTGCCTCAATAAATAGTGATAACATTGTCTGATATCTATTCGCAATTAGCATCAAATTACAGCTTTCAGTATGCTTTTCAAGCTAAATAGTACTGTGTTCAATACCAAATTCACCATTTAAATATTATTGATTCTCATCAAATTAATTTAGTGGCCTAAAGTATTATCTTCACCACTGAACTTTGGCAGTCAGTGAGCAGCCAGGGCTTCCACTGATTTTTTAATAAAACGGATTATTCCAATTACAAATGAACTCTCAAAAATCCACCGGCCCTGGATGTCCACTGAACTGCTTGGTTATGACAATTGAACGTACTCAATTTTAATATTGAGTTCACTTGCTATCTTTTTCATATGCTTACTTATTTTAGCGAAGTCAGCATTTTCTGATTTTACGATATTGTAGGCAATCCAATTCAATGACTCGCAAGCATTGTTGATCGATTTCTCCGATGGAAGATTAATAAAAAAAGAAATTCTTTTATAAAATGGGATAGTTGTACTTTTAGCCATAAGCGAAGCAGTTAAAGCCCATATTTTTTCCTGAATATCAACTGTTGCACTTGCACTTGTTATTTTCCGTTGCTCGCGTAAAAATAAAGCTGAAATTTTTCCAAGCGTTTTCTTTAAAGATACAATTGGATCAATAATAATTTTAAGAAAATATTGCGATATAACGAAAACTACTACACCTGTAATGATGGTAATAAACATGGACATTGGAGGTTCTCTTTCCTTTTTAAGTCATCGTATAAGAGATCAGCGGAGTAATTGATCTCACAGGACACACCCCGGTAGGATGAATGTTCCCCAACAACCATCCAACCAAAGGAGTGTCCCATGAGACTTAAGGATTATGGCCGAAAACCCCACTTGCGTAAAGCCTATGTCCAGCAACCGGGCCTGTTGATCATCGGCGTGGATGTCAGCAAAAGCACCCACAGCGCCTGCATCGGAACTCAGGAAGATATCCTGGCGCGCCATATTTTATTTGAAAATCTAAAAGACGGCTTCAAGAACTTCGAGGCCACTATCCGTAAACTCAAAAGCGAGCAGCGCTGCCACCGGGTGCTGATCTGCATGGAACCATCTGGCATCTACTGGTATGCGCTCTACGAACGGCTGAAAGCCTGCGGATTCAACTGCTGCCTGGTCAACTGCATGGCGGTAAGAAACAACCGCAGAACCATGGCCGACGGCGTCAGCAAGACCGACCGCAAAGACGCCCACAGCATCTACGATCTGCTCTGCCAGGGAAAATTCTTCCTGCCAGTGGTCCGAGATCCCGAGCTCGCAGCCGCCTACCGCATGATGCGAAAGCACATGTTCTTAAAAAAACGCGTGAGCAGGCTGCGCAATCAGATCCGGGGGTTCTGGAGTTGTCCTTCCCGGAGCTCAATCCCCTGATCCGGGACCTGACGCTTCCCACATCGCTGCGATTCCTAACGGCCAACCCGACACCCGAGTCTATCAAACGCAACGGCCGGCTGCGTTTCTTGGATAAATGGCGGCCCAGACGGCGCTGCGGCCAGTGGCGGGCAGAGAAGTTCAAAACCATTTATGCGGCAGCCAAAAACACCGTGGGCCTCAACGATCCCCACCGGATCCACGAGTTTGAGATTAAGGCCCTGACCCACGACCTTGCCGATGCCGTGGAGAAAGCTCAAATGTGGCGGGACAAGGCCATTGAACTGCTGGAGCATCGCGATGACTTCCAACTGCTGCTGACCCTGCCACGGATCGGAAAGCCCACCGCCGCCGCCATACTGACCGCCATCGGAGATATCAACGAGTTCGACAATGCCAAACAACTCGTCAAACTCGCAGGGCTCGATATCCGCCGCTACGAGAGCGGCAGCAGTATCCGAAAGCGCCCTAGAATCTCCCATGTGGGAAGCGGATTTTTGCGCCACTGGCTCTACAGCTATGCCCTGCGGCTTATTGCCTTTGAACCCGGCTTTATCGCCCTCTACCAGCGCAGAAGAAAACAATCGCCGGGAAAAGCGGCTGGCATGCGAGCGCTGATGGCCGTGAACGACAAAATCCTTCGGGTGGTCTTCCGAATGCTCAAAGACCACCACCGCTACGCGCCCCAAATCGATATCGCCACAACCGCCTTCTACGAGGCTCATAAAAAGGCCGCCTGAAGACAGCCGCGCACGATACCGGTGTGGGCGGTGAGGGGAAACCTGAATTTTGCATCGGACCCCACCGAGGTGGGGAAAACCAGAGCGTTAGTGCAGGTCCCTCACCGCTCCTAAAAACCTGGACAAAGAACCGTTGGGTCCGCATCCATTGCGAAGAACCCGAATCGTGCCTTACGAGGATCGGTTGGGAGCAACTCCCGCGTGAGGCCTTGCCGCCCAATCCGGTTTGCGCGCTGTTGTGGGAGGGTCGTTAAAAAAATCAATCCCTCGGGATCGAATACCCGTGGTGTGTCCAATAGAAAAAGACTTGCATCTTCAACAGAACACTAACGGGCGAGCTGAGGTGCACGGGAGGAGTGGGTAAAAATGCGAAGCATTTTTGCCAGGTGACGACCGTGACACGCTCCAGCGTTATGTTGGCTCCCGCGAATCAGCGCTCAAGCCAACTTTTTATTGGTTATTTGATTGATAATGGTGTCGATTGTCTTCGAGCCAACAGGGCGGTGGAGCATCAGCTCAGCTCGCCCGTTGGCGACGAGCGCAGCGAGGCGCCAACGCTGGAGCTGAGACGCGGGAAACGCGCCAGCGTTTTCCCGTCGATTCTCCAGCGACTTGTTATGTGCTACTGTTCAATTTTGATTGGATATTCAAAACAATTTCATTAAATTCTGGTTTTTTAGGTTCCAATTGAATTGAGCTTTACAAATCATCATATGTTATCAAAAAAAAACCACCATCTAATTTGACCTCTAACATGCATTCATCAACGGTAATAACTGGTTCTCCTATTACTTCTGCCCGCAATTTACTGGCCCAAAATCTCGAACGTTTGAGGAATTTGGACCAAGTCGATTTCGGATCAAGTATAAGGGCTACCCCACCTGAATGCATTTTAGTCGTTTTATGTTTCATGACACTATTCTGATGAGCACATAACGGCTGAACCAAGCCGCGCCGGAGCGAAGCGGAGGAAACCCAAGAGCGTAGGTCTTGGGCGTCGGCTTCGGTGATTTGTTATGCGGCGTTAACTTCAATGAGTTCGCTGACTGAGGAGGGCGGCGGAACAGGCTCACCAGCTTCAATGAGGCCCTCGATATGAAACTCGATGGCGCCCTTTATAAGCTCCAGAACTTCTTCCCGCGTCTCAGCTGCGGCAATACATCCGGGTAAATCAGGCACATGCGCACCATACCCAGCCTCGCCTTTCTCGATAACTACCATATATTTCATAACATGTTCCTCGCGACTATTTTAGACCAGCCTGCTTGAGGATGCTCGCCAATGTACCGGGCGGTATATCGGCACTTGGCTTCCCAGCTACAGTGACCGTCCCGCTCTTTTCAGGATGCCGATATTGACGATGGCTTCCTCGCATCCTGACCATCTCCCAGCCATCCTTCTCTATACTTTTGATCAACTCCTTGACCTTCACTTCCTCTATTCCCTATTCAAGCCGCATAACGTGGAGTTGAGCGGCGCCAATCATGGCGTCCGCTCAAACGCTTGGTTGTGCAATTTTTTTCTCTTTGATAGTTCCGCCTGGGGGAAGGTTCAGGATTTCCCTTGCGGGAGGGGATGGGTGGTGGGAGAGGTATAGGTTTGGGGGGTTTTGTTTGTGCGTGTTCTCTCTGTTCGCGTTCGTTTTGTGGTGTGTGTCGTGTCTGCGTGTGATGTGGGATGGGAGGGTTCTGGGGAGGTGTTCCCCCTTTTTTTTCCATTACCTCCTTATGGTCTCTTTCTTACACATTTCATTTCTTCCACCGCCGTTTTCTTGGTTAATTCGCATTAAGTTCTTTTTCAATACGCTCAGCAAGAAAGATTTTTAAAAGAGATTGATATGGAACATCTCTTTTGTTTGCTAGAAGTTTGAGCTCCTCAATCATAGTTTCCGGTAAACGAAGGGATATTTTTTTAACTGAAGGTTTAAGATTAGAAAATGTTATTCTTTCAGCTTTATCCCAGCTAATGTAATCAGTGGAGTCATGAGTTGCCCAAAACTCTCTTTCTTCTTCTTCGTTCTTAAATTTCGGTATTCGTTTACTCATTACTGTATACCTCCCTTTCTTCTCGACTCATGTCTCTTGCTGAAATGACACGAATACGCTTGTTTCTGACAGTAAAGGCAATGAATAGGGTTCTTTTTGAGTCAGTTCTTCCAAGTGCATAAAACCGTTTTTCTTCCTCTGAATGTTTTGTGTCATCTTGGATTACGAGTGGTCTATTGAAAAATATCTGCTCACATTCTGCTGGACTGACTTTATGTTTCAGCCAATTTTTATTTATATTCCCACCATCCCACTCAAAGCCTTCACATTGGCTCAATATGCCCATGTATGTCTTATCCATGTCTTGAGTATATATCTGGGATGCACATTTTTCAAGGAGAAATATTTCTTTTAGGCACAACGCTCAGCATCAGCGGCGCGCGGCTTTTTGCGCGTCCGACTGCAAGCGCCTTGTTAGGCCTTTCTACTTTTTGTCATTTTACAGGATCTGGTACAGCCTATTCCATAAATTCAGGCTGAGTCGTCCGAGTGCCAATGTGCCCTATGCATGTCGTGCGCCTTTAAATACGCTCCAGGTTTGTAGAACTTGTCATAAAAATCCAGGTCGAGGTGATGTGCCTGTAAGTACATGATGAGGAACATGGAGGGCACCGTACCAGGAAACTTGCCAAAGGTGTCGTATACGTACTGGGTCTGGAGCGCAACGCACTCCCTAAACCTTTCGCCATGGACCTGCGCGGCCGAACGTACTTTACGACTGTCCTTCCACGGACCGGGCGTGTCAGGATGAAATGGTCCTCCCGGTCCAAATTTGCGCTCACAAAGTGTATCCACGGCGGCTCGCATATCCTGGTGATGGGGCGGACAGTAGCCTTCCATCACACCCTGCAGTCCAGTGGGGTTCGGGTAGGGCCACCGATCATCCTTGTCATACCGGAATCCCAGGCCTGGCACTTTTGGGTCGCCACTGGCACCCATCATGGCAAACGGGTCGATTCCGTTGAACATCCATCCCCCAAGACCCATAGCCTGGAGCATCAAGACACCGGCATAGCAGCTTGTCCCGAGTTCGACGGTCAACTCCGATAACGACCATTGCTCCACAAAGGTGATGGGCCAGACATTTGCTACGTCCACAATATCTTCAAACTGCTCAATACCCGGAACGGAGCACTTATTGATGTCATCGTAAAGTACCAAACCGTTCTGAAGCATATAGCAAATATTGAGTAAAACGTGCTGCGAAAGATCACCAACAGGGATAAGGGGGGGTTTTGGGGTCAAACCTTGATCTGTGATTTAAAACAACGGTAATCTGATTCCAAACGCTTGTTATTCGCCATCTCGGTTTTGAACAGACTTACACGCCGGCTGATGCTGGAATAGGTCAACCCCAATAGCGATGCGATGCGCTGGTTGCTCAGCCTCCCAGTCTCCCATAAAAGAAAAATCAGCATATCGCGCTTCTCTTTGACACGCTGTGATATCCGCCGCGTATGTTGCACCTTGTGCAAATCCAACCCCAAGGCCGCTGCCGCCTGCCCCGCCAATGCTTGGGGGTCGATATCCAGCAGCAGGCGATTGTGCTGGGGAAGCTCGGCATCCAGCCTCTCGCTGAGAAATTGTTCTTTAAGCTGATTCAGAAAAGCCTCTGACCCATGGGCCAGTCCGTGCTTGACATCTTCCCAAAAACTGGCTTTTTCTTCCGAATACTGCCGGACTTTTCTACGGTAGGCGGCTTGCGGGTTGGCGGCGGCAAGTTGATCGAGGATCATACCGGTTTTAAGCCATGCCGGCGGACTTTTCCTATAGGCATAATAGCGATAGCTGCTCCAGGGATAGTCGGCCAGACGTGTGACGGTGCCGGCCCTCAGGGGATTGCGATGAATGTAGCAGGACAGGCGCAATAGATAGGCGTCATTTTCTACGAGAATGCTTTTGAAGCGCCCCTGAAACAAGTGGCCGCTTGTGCGGTTGCGCCCATGAAAGCGGCGCGTATAGGCCGTTCCGAACCATTGCATGGCCCGGGATAAATTGGCCCCTTGGGTCTTAAGCAGCAGATGGTAATGATTGTCCATCAAAACATAGGCATAGATATCGATGCCATACCGCTCGGAAACCGCTTCCAGCAGATCGAGAAAAGCATTCCGATCCTGATCGGACAAAAAAATATCCTGCCGCCCGTTACCACGTGACAGCACATGGTAAAGCGCGCCAGGATATTCGATACGCCATTGTCGTGCCATGTCAAAACCTGTAGCACGGGCTGCATGAATTCTCAATTGTTAATCACTAATCAAGGTTTGACCCTAATCTCTCCTAATCTCCCCGGACCGGTCGAACCTTCCAGGGGCCTCCTACCATAGGTGAAGGATTTAGATCAGAATCGGGAATGGTATCGGAAACGGCGGTTAGAGGAGGGGGATACTTCCTGACCCCATCCAGTCCTCAAAGGGAGAGGGGGTCAGATCGCTGTCGTTCTGATCAGAATGGTCAGATTGTGGGGTAAAGACCTTTCATCGATGACATCGGTGGGGATATGTGCTGCGGTATCAGGGAATGCAGCCAGCCTGGCAGTGTTTCGGAACTGCCAAGCCGTCTGTAAACCGCCACAAGTTAGTGCCGCAATTTGTAGAGAATTCGGCGAATTCATTCCAAGATACTCCGATGGTGTGAGGTCGTTCAGGGATTCATGGGGGCGCTGCCGGTTGAATTCAGAAATCCATCCTTCAGTGAACTCCTGAACTCCGCTCACGTTGAGAAAACCTAAAAAACCAGCACTTCATCTCAGTAGGTACGGTTGAACCGTTCGCAAAGTATCCTGGGAAAAGGTCTTGAATCGAAATTAAGATGACATGAGGGACGCCCTCGCCGATTAATCGCTTATGCTAAAAGATAAAAATGTACTGGGCTTCCTGCGGTATCCAAAGGAATACCTCACCGGTATAGGTACCAATGCACATGAGGAACATAGAAATAGTTACCAGAACCGCTCATCACATCCATCGCAGCGTGACTTCCGCCGCCTTTCGCCCGTCCATACGCCTGAACACCAACCCGAATAGTAACGGTATCACTGTGGGCTACATTCGCTTCGTATACATGGAAGTAACCTGCATCAATTCTTCCCCGCTGAGTCGGGTGGATTTCATCGCCACCTTTGGTAAAACGCTGTGCATACTGTCGACTCCTCCACCAGTGCTGATGAAGGTCCACCCAAGTGTACAATGAGACCCTGGCGTATTTGCTGCTATACCAGGTGTCATTGGAATACAAACTCCACCATGCATGAACCCATGGCCAAACAGTGATACGAAGGATGCCGTAGAAAGGTGGGTTGAGCTTGTAGGCGAGATATCCGTGGATTTTACTGTAGTCGGAATCGTACCACCCTTCGCCGAATGCCTGCGCTTTTACATCCATGTTCCTTGGGCCTGACCAATATTGATGGCTTGGCCGCTCCTCGCTTTCCCCGTTCCAACTTGACCACCAGCCAGCGTAGGAAGGATTGTTAAGGTAACCTTGAGCGTATGGGTTCCCAGAAGAGGTCAATTCGGCTTCAATTTTCTGTGCTAAAGCCAGCTCTTTCTCTTGTATTTCAACCATGTCGAAATTGGGTTCGGACACTTCTGATTTCGCCTCTAAAAAGGCATCATAAGATCGCGTCTCCTCTTCGATAACCTTTCTATTGATGACATCTACACTCGTTCGACGAATTTCCGCCATCGTTTTTATATCCGTTAGCTTGGATCGGTCTGCCCTTACTTCAGCATTGATAGTGCTGAGTGCCCACTTGTTCTCTGCTTCTATCTGCCTCTTGAGATACTCCAAATCCGGATCTTCTCCACGATCGCTTTTATATTCTGTTTTTAATTTAAACTCCCGCATTCGGATGATCTCAAAATTGTCTCCAACCAGCAGCCTGGATTCCATGATTCACCTCCCTCATTTTAAAAAGTATCTACTATCGTTTTGGTTATTGGTCTACGTTGGATTTCACCTCCTTTCTGGCTTCCATTAATGTATTGGTTTAACCAATACTCAGCATGTAAATGAATGCTAAAACGATATGAATAAAACAATATTCAGAAAATGATTAGAAATGTTATCTGAAAAATAATGGTGGTCAAATATTACGAGGAGAATACAAAGGGAGTTGGAAATGGATGGTGAGAAGCCGGGTAGCTATTAATCCAATATACCTTGATTAATCTCATTCTTTTCATTACGGAACTTTTCGATTTAGCTGAATTTATAACAGAAGGTTTTTAATAAAATAATGATAAATATTATTTCTCTTTTCTAAATAAAGATCATTGAATTCGTCTTACCTTAACGTCAATATGGACATCCGGTATTGACGGCATAACAGGATAACTTTCCATAGAAATGAAATCACCAATGGTAACGTCTCCATCCCCATCAACATCGATATGGACCTCAAGGGCATAGGAGCGGCGGTAGTCAAGTTGAGGGCAGGCGATCGAGAATGCTATGGGATGAGCGCTTTCTTCGCTTTGAGTAAGGTCGGGGAGAATCGATTCGACAACCACACCCGACGGGGCGTCGGCGAGACTAACATCCAGAATTCGGATATACGCTGTTGCACCTGAAAAAAAAGTCGGTTTGTCGAATACGATATCTCCCCAAACGATTGGCATGACTTTCTCCTTGAAAGAACCCTATTCGATTTCGATTCCGGGTATAAAGCACTCCGGCATTATACCGAGACTCCGGTTGTGGCCAAAAGACCACCTTCTATCTCATCGACAAGTGAAGCAGGAGGTGGGCCGGCATCTATGCGATCCTGTTCCTCTCTTTCTGTTGCCTCTGAATTGTAAAGACCACCACCTTCTATTTCGTTCAGCAAAGAACCGATAGGAGGACCAGCATCAATCCCTTGCAGTTCTTCGCCTGTGGCTTCTTCGGTTGACTCAAAGCCCTCCCCTTCCACCTCATCAATTATCGAAGTGGGAGGCGGACCGGTATCGATCGATGCTTCGATGGCATTTTTTTCTGATTGTTCCATAGGTCACCTTTTTTTCCTTTCGTGGCTTGTGGTTTATCTTAGCCAGCCAAGCACATGGTAGCGAGCCTCGATCTTAACGTCATAATTGACCAGATTTTTGACACAAATAAAGTATTTTACCAACCGGTCGGTTTGCCTTGCAACTTTAACGGTCCACTCGATTTGAGCGCCTGCGTCACGAGGGGGGCTTAGCGGTTGAACTGTCCAATCCACATGCCAATAGGCCGGCCAACTGTGAGTAAACCAACACTGGGTCTTGCCGGCTTTCACCGTTCCTTGGAACTGGACACCTAACCACGTTCGAGACGGTTCACAACTTGGGTACATGATGCGGATTGCTGCCACGTCCCCGGTGCTTAGACCATTTCGTTGACCAATAGTAACTCCGCTTTGGAGAGGCTCAATAGTTGGCTGGCCGTTGCGGGAAAATGCGAAACGGCCATAATGCATAATTGAACCGTAGTCGTACCTGCCGTAATCATCACCGTCCGTGATGTGCTGGTTAAAATTGTGCCGCGCCGAAGGGGTTATGTTTTCCCATAGGACCCGAATAAATTGGTCACGATCCTCTCGGCTTTGTTCGTGCCACAAGCCGATTGCATGGCCTATTTCGTGAATGGTGCTGCCAGTGCCGCATCCGCCTGCTAAGCCAATGTCCTGCCGGCCGCCACGCATGCCAACATAGGACCAGCAACCGTTGGATGGCTTGATGTAAATGTAGTTGGGATAGCTGTTCGCATTGCTGCTATTTCGCGGCAAAAATCGCATTTTGGTTTTTTGCTGCCAATGGGATATGGCGTCGGTGACACGTTGTTGGTTCGGAAGGCTAGGATCGACGCTATAAGGCACCCGGCAGTGAGGCCAGCGATAGCGCTCACCCGTGATACCGACACCGAATTCGACACCTGGGGGAACTTCGAGCGTATTGTCTGCTGCCGCATCTGCTGCCGTCTGGACATCTCTTGCGAATTGGTCCATTTCGTCGGCCGTTCCCAATACAATGTCCCCTTCAAAGATGGCCATGCCATCCACAACAGTGTATTCGATCGGCTTGATGTCGAAGGTCATCCCTTTTATAAAGCCTTTTCGAATATCTTCGCTTTCAAGAATTTCCTCTCTACACATTTCTTCGTTCATTCTGACCTCCTTCCTTTTTTTATTCCATTAGGGAACGTTCGCGTTTGTCCATGCAAACAACTGGCGTCATGAATTCGAATTATCTGTTAACGTGCAGTGGAACTTCTGCCAGTCGATGGTAGTAAATTGAGACCATCACGAAAAAACCGAGGAGAAAGAATGACGGAATAGTGACTACGTGGTGTAAAGCGCAGATGGATTCGGTTGTGACGAAAAGCCAGACCAGCTGTGGAAGGAGATTTTCTATTGGAAAGATGGAAAAGCAAAAAACATGCCTTGAAGAAGAAAAAACATATAAAAATTATAACGAAATAACAATTACTTGGGATTGATACCATACTATAGTTATAGCTAATTGCTGGTAATTTTTTACTATTTTACATAGAATTTAGTTCCTAAATGAAACTAATTACATATAGTTGAATAAAGAAGCCCGTACCCTGTTTTGTCTACGAAATCATTTTCGAGCTGTCCATCTTGGAATTGATGAGACAACCAAATATGCCCATCATCTCAAATATATTGAGGACACAGTAATCGGGCCAGTAAGTCCTACACCCCCGTTGTCTCAGCTCAAGTTCAAATATACTGTGGTACGGGCCAAAATGACGATGCCGTTTACGAGCTGCATTACAAGTACTCTGCTTCTGCGAGCCGAATAAAGGAAGGTTTCTTTGGGTTGACCCGGCTTGATTCCTTGATAAGCACGGGAAAGGAACTCCAAAACCGTTTCGCAACTAAAAAACGATCTTGGCATGACTGCCGCATTCGACATGGAACAACATGCAGCCCGAATGACATCACATCGACTCTATTATTGTCGTTTTCACCGGCCGGGCTCTCACATCCCAACGGTGTCACCCTATCGGATGGAAGATGCTTGAGTAGCCAGCAGACATTGAACCCGCCATATCAAAGAGCGCATCCGTCGATCATTTTACACAACCCGTTGAACACATCCGCCGACCGGAGGATACCGATGATTTCACGGTCCCGGGTCACCAGAAGGCTGTGGTGCTGACCCATGACGATTCGGTGAAGGGCCGCGTCCATGGTATCGGTCTCAATGATTTGGAACGTGCCCGGCAAGACGGCTTCATAAAGCGGATCCAGCCGACACCGGCAATCCCACGACCGGTTCGCCGGGATATCATCCGATATAGCCGTCATACCACCGAAGCCCATAAAGCTTCCAACATTCGGCTGCTGCCCCGAGCCCTCATCGTTCCACGGCACCGATGTCACAGGCAGTGCCGTTGGGCGCCGGAAAATCGAGCCCTCGCTGGTCGATGGGTTCACACCCGTCGATCCCGGCGTCGACAAGGGGGCTCGCTGCCGCTGGTCGCATCGTTCGCGTCAGACCGCCGTTGAATACCAAGCTACCCAAACCCGGATCGTCGCCATCGAGCGTATCGGATGGCTGGTCGTCGAAATCGCAGCTGTCGTCGGTTTCGCCGAGAAAGTTGCCTCCTGACGAGATAATGGTCCCGAAACACTCCCTCTGACCCGCGAGGGCGTTATCCGCCAGCACTGAGTTGCGCATGGTGACGGTGCTGTCGTCCACAAGAATACCCCCGGCGCCGTCCACCGAGTCAAAGGGGTTTTCGTTCTCGACGATGGTTGTGCTGAGAATCGGGGGGTCCAGCGGGACGCCCTTTAGATTTCTGCATTTACCTGCAACTTGTTCCTTCTATTCCAAGATAAAATACAATAATCGATCAAACTCCAATAATCACCAGAATATTTTAGGAAACATCACAAAAATAGAAATATGAAGAGCGTTATATATTGGAATAATTAGAGAATATACCTCTGAGAGTAGAAAATATAGAAGAAATTATCGCCTTGAAAAAAAGATAACCTCCAGGTAGCACAAAGGTGGGAAACCTTCAACGCAAGCGCTACAAGGAGGCTATCATGGGTAAAGGCAACGCTACCAGGTACACCGAATTCTGTCAATTTAGGCGCGAGATTAGGGGCTCGACGGCGTATGTGATCGTCGGCATCGATGTGGCCAAGGACCGCCACCACGCGTTTTTCGGCACCGCCACCGGCAAGACGCTGCTCAGGCGCCTGCTCTTTGACAACACCCGAGCCGGGTTTGCCCAATTGCTGGAGCGCGTGGAGCAGCTTCAAACCTGTCATGGACTCACCAAAGCCGTATTCGCTTTAGAGCCCACAGGCAACTACCACAAGCCCCTGGCCCATTGGCTTTTGGAGCAGGGGCAGCTGCTGGTGCTGGTTTCCAATCACGCCATTGCCGAGAACCGGCAGACGCTCGACGGCCGATGGGACAAGAACGACGCCAAAGACAGTGCGAATGTCGCCGACCTGGTCTCCCAGGGTAAGTGTCAATTTTTTGAATCGCCCAATGAAGATTTACTGGAGCTGCGAACGCTGCTGTCGCTACGCAAACGGCTCAAACGCCAAGCCCATGCGATCCGCATGCAGATCCGCAATGGGTTGGTGGCCAAGCACTTCCCGGAACTCGACCGCCACTGGGGGAGCTGTTTGACGGAGAATCTGGCCATCGTGCGCTGGTGTCTGGCCCCGCGCATGATCGCCTCGCTATCCTTCGACAGCTTTGTGAGCCGGGTCACCACTCGGGATCGTGGGCTACGGCAGCTACGGCGTCTGCGCGCGATTTACGATGCTGCAGCTGAATCTGTGGGCTGCCCCATGACCGGGGCGAGTGTGTTTGAAGCCCGAACGCTGGTGGAGCGCTACCAGGACTTGAACGAGACGATCGAAGCTACCGAATCGAAAATAGAGCACATTTGCCAAGGCTTTGCATCTTACCACCACCTGCTGACGATCCCTGGCTTTGGCCCTTACGTGTGCTCGCAAGTGCTGGCCAGGATCGGCAACCCCCATCGGTTCAGAGGACGCAAGCAGGTGATCCGGCTGGCGGGCTTGGATCTGAACGCCAAGCGAAGCGGCCGGGGAAGCAACGATGCGGTTCCGGTGATCTCCAAGCGCGGCAACGCGGACTTACGCTACGCGCTTTATCAGGCGGCCGTGGTTGCCTCCTACCACCACAGCGGCTTTCGGGCGTTGTATACCCGCTATCTGGAAGACCGTGAGAAGGAACGGGGTATCCGGACGAAAATGCGTGTGAAGCTGGCTGCCAAGATGTTGGTCATCGCCTGGGCGATGATGAGAACCCAAACCGATTTTGATCCCGAAATGCTCAGCATCTGACGCAAAGAGGGCATAAAACAAACCGTGTATCGGCGAGAGAGCCCGTCCATGGGCGTAGGAGTGAAACAACTCCGCGGGGGACAAGACCAGGGCCTCTCTTTCGAACTCAAAGCCTGGATAAGGAATGCTGGAGGCCGGTGGAAACGGCCGGATCTCGGATATCTGTAACGCTGAGGCAGAAGAGTTCGCCGAAGTAGAGAGATACTCGCCGAAAAAAGACATCGATTTTGGAGGACAGGTGCGCAGAGCCAAATTGGATGAAGCTATCTGCCTGTTATTATGTCATAAAAAAAACAGCTTGACCGGGGGAATATAGAATGTCCCTAAAACACACCCCTAAAACACACCAAAAGGTGCTTCGGCTTCGGTAGCGTCAAGAATCTTTCGCACTTTTTAGTGCGGTGACGTTATGGTTTAGGCTGCGACTTCTTCTTTCTCCATCTCCTTGAGAAGATCCATATTGAGATAACGACGTGTTCCCCAACGCATACCGCCAATATGGCGGAGGCGAGCTGCTACCAGCATGGGACGGGTAACAGGGTCATACCTTCACTATTGGCTGAAGGGTGTCGACATACCACGGATTGTTTCATTAACTTCCAGAAAATCCGTGGCGATCCCAAATTCGGTTAGATTTCTATGGCACGGCCTTTACGAATTCAATTTCCCTGCGTCTGGTATCCCGTCACTTCACGGGGTAACGAACGCCGGGATATTTTCTCCGATGATGCCGACCGCAGCCGATTGCTGGATATCCTGGCCGAGAGTGCCTCAATCTATGGAGCTGAGATCCATTTAAAGGAGGAGGTGAGAGCACAGAGCGTTTTGGGATCAGAGGAATCCCTGGAATGGTTGCGTGATCGTTTGTTATCGGGAGCCGAACGACAATTTGCCGAACTTCCCGCGGCCAGGGCATTAGGGATTCAATTCAGATCCCCGGGTGCGATCGCGGCTCGGCTGGCACCCATAGTGAAGGTGACGGTTGACCATCTGCTTCGGCTACGGTCGCGATATCGAGATGAGCGTGCCATTTTTCTGGAGCTTTGCCGCCGGCATTTATCTGTCAGGCGTTCGATGTCATCGTCGGCCGCAGACCTTGGCATCGGGGTGTCCGCCCCATCCCAGAACCGCAACCGACTTGGGGCGAGGATGGATACAGACCAGCATTTAAGAAAACGGTTTGAACAGGCGAAGAACGCATTGACCAATAGTGAATCGTGAAGGTTTGACCCTGTTACCTCTATCTGCTGTGTCAGGACACGTTTTATGTGGGGCGCTTGAAAGGCATCGGCCGGATATACCTTCAGGCCGTGGTTGATACCTATGGCAGCATGGCCTTTGGTAAGCTTTACACGAGTAAGCGCCAGGAAACCGCCGCTGACGTTCTTTACGACCGGGTGCTGCCCTTTTACAAAAGCCATGGCTTAACTATCGAAGCGATCCTCACTGACAACGGTACCGAGTACAAGGGCCGTCCCACGGTTCACATGTACGAAATCTTTTTAGAGCTAAATGACATCGAGCATCGCACCACCAAGGTGGCCACGCCGAGAACCAATGGTTTTGTTGAGCGCTTCAACCGCACGGTGCTCGAAGAGTTCTTCAGGACGGCGTTTAGAAAGAAGCTCTATGAATCTGTGGAGGCGCTGCAAAAAGACTTGGATGCGTGGCTCCATGAGTACAACCACGACCGGCCCCATCGTGGCTATCGCAACCAGGGACGCCGTCCGATGGAAACGTTTGAGTTAGGCAAAGTCCGTCGAGATGAATTGCTTAAGGAGGCCGCCTAACCATCACAAATCTGAGAGGACGAACTGTCCGGTAGGTTTTTGACTTGTACACCTAAACGAAGCATGGACGGCAATACTCTTCCGACCATGCGATTATCATCAATAACCTGTATCAGCCAGCGATTGAAACCGGTGAAGCTTTTCCAAGAGCCTCCATGGTTTCATCATACTTACCGCGCATGTCCACACTACCCTGCTCCAGTTCTTTTTTGACAGGGCTCCAGTCCGAAGGACACTCGGTGCGCAGTTGCTCGACCCGCTGGGCCATGTCATCCATTATCATGTTGAGATCCTGGATGTTCATCAGGATCTTTTCTTTTTCAGCCGATCCAAGCTTGTCGATCTTGCGCATAGCATCATACATCTTGGCTTTCCATGCGGTCATCTCTGATTCCATTGCCGAACAAAAGTCTTTGACGTCCATTTTCGCTCTCCTTTTTGCTAGGGTTTTGAATCTAAGACCAATGAAAGGGGCACTGCTACAAGGCGTACGATGATTCAAGATGTCAATTCACAGAGGCTGGAATCTTAGCCGAGCAAAGTCGCGACGCAGGACCGGTTATAGGAATCATCAATCCTTGCAACAATGCATGCACCACTACTATCATTTGAGCGCTGGGGTCAACGTTTATAATTTACATTCCAAGTCGATGTCGACTGGAAAGGTTTCCGGGATTCCTGCGCGCGAGCCGCCATACCACCGAAGCCCAAAACGCTTCCAACATTCGGCTGCTGCCCCGAGCCCTCATCGTTCCACGGCACCGATGTCACAGGCAGTGCCGTTGGGCGCCGGAAAATCGAGCCCCCTCTGGTCGATGGGCTCACACCCATCGATGCCGGTGTCGACAAGCGGACTCGATGCCGCTGGAAGCATGGTCCGCGTCAAACCGCCGTTGAATACCAAGCTACCCAAACCCGGATCGTCGCCATCGAGCGTATCGGATGGCTGGTCGTCGAAATCGCAGCTGTCGTCGGTTTCGCCGAGAAAGTTGCCTCCTGACGAGATAATGGTCCCGAAACACTCCCTCTGACCCGCGAGGGCGTTATCCGCCAGCACTGAGTTGCGCATGGTGACGGTGCTGTCGTCCACAAGAATACCCCCGGCGCCGTCCACCGAGTCAAAGGGGTTTTCGTTCTCGACGATGGTTGTGCTGAGAATCGTTATCTCGCTGTTGATCGCATGGACACCAGCTGCACTCCCCTCTGTGATGGCGTCATTTGCGGTGATGCGATTTCTGGATATGGTACTGTCTTCGATCCGGACGTCGGTGCTGATGACGTATAAGCCAGCGCCCGTATTCGGTCCGATATTCTCTGCAATCGTCGAGCGAAGAATCAAATGATTGCCACCGCCGGAAATCCGTATTCCGGCGCCGTCGCTTCCACAGTTGTCGCGGATTTCGCTTTGAATCACATTCACCGACGGGCCCTGAATCGCGATACCGCCACCGCCGCTTTGGCCCCCGCCGCTCGAGCAGCTTTCCAACATTGCCGTCGATTGGTTGTTGGCGATCAGCGAATTGATGACATTGACCACACCGCTACCCTGGGCATAGATACCTCCGCCGCGGAAGTCTCCCATGCTGTTTTCTATGGCCATCCCGGAAAAAGTCACAAGATAATTGCTGGCGTCGATTCGCACCGCACCGCCACTGGCGTTTGATACGCGGCCGTTTCTAAACGTCAGGTTCTCGACATTCACCTCCCCTATGTCAACGCCTTCAATCGTCAGAATCCGTTTGTCCTCCATACCGTCGACGACGGTCTGGGACCGACCGGCGCCCCTGATCGCCGTGCGTCCACGCGTCAGCCTCAAGCCCGCAGCCTCTGCAATGGTCAGCACGTAGGTGCCCTCTGGAACGGTTATCAGCACTCGGAGTGCATCCTGGGTGGTGTTCGTTTCCTCCACTGCTGCCCGCAGAGAGCAGAGGCTGCCCGCATCGTTTACCGCACAGATGCCATCGCCGGGATCAATATCGGACAAGTCTTCGAAGGTGTTTACAGTAAACTCGATATCGGTCGCGCAACCGGCCGTCATCGCCGCTATCAGTATGGCTAACGGGAATAGCTTCGCGGTCGTTATCAGTCGATGTACCCTGCCCAAAAACCGTCCTCGAGTGACGGATTTGGATTTAGCTTCTCGATTCTTTATCGTTTTAGGCAGTAGAATCATATCCATCTCCTTCGAAGAGCCGGTATAACCGAATTCCGAATCGGGATATAGCAGCAAACCATGATTGGTGATTAGGGCTGGTGGTATGTGTATTCCAGCCGTTTTTCTGCCCATGTTCACCTTGAACAAACGCACCCTGCATTAGTTCTGTGAAAAAGCTAGAAATCAAACACATACTGCGACCCGTTCTTGAGTCCATACCAAACCCGCCATATCACAGGGCGCACTCGTCGATCATTTTGCACAACCCGTTGAACACATCCGTCGATCGCAGGATACCGATGATTTCCCGGTCCCGGGTCACCAGGAGGCTGTGGTGCTGACCCATGACGATTCGGTGAAGAGCCACGTCCATGGTATCGGCTTCCTTGACGAATTCTCCCTCTGTGGGAACCTGCATGAAGTCGGCCACCAGCACCTTCGACACCGTCCGGCACAGGTCTTTCAACGGTTGCTCCCAGAGGGCCAGCTCTTCCCGGATGGCCACCAGCATTTTACTGCTGAGGTACATCTGGCCGGTTTTCCCGAGGTCCCCCACCTCGTCGTATTTCGGTTCCAGCGCCCGCATGAGGTCCACTTGACTGACCCGGCCCACCACGTGTCGGTTCTCGTCGATCACTACCAGTGAATTGTGTCGATAGACCCCATTGTCGAATTGTCTTTTCTCGCTCTCCAATGCCTTCATGGCTTCGAAGAGCGTCGCATCCTTTGACACCGTTGCATAATCGGAAATCGGCACCATCATATCTTTTACCAATTGGGTTTTCATGTGACCTCCTCTGGTCATGTTTAGGAAGGGTTACCCAGCAAAAAGAAGACCTGGGGGTATTCGATCAACGGATGGTCATCTCCCTTCTTTTTCGACCACGGGGTTGCCCGCCCGATTTTCATGGTAATGATTGTTGAACAGTGAAGAGCTGACTACCGACAGTGGTTGGTTAGGCTAACGTAACGATCATTTTAACGACCAAGATAATGACAGAAAGTGAGGAAGTCCATGCCGATACCATACATCGAACTTCTGGGCCTCATTGCATCTTCCGTCACCTTGGCTGCGATCATGGTATCGACATTCAGGGCTGAACCGGTAAAGATTGCCCATCGACGGCGCCACCGCCGTCGCTAACTATATAACGAAGTATACCCAACGTCCTCACACGGCAGGGCCGGTCATCGGCCCTGCCGTTTCGTATTCTGCGGATCCGTTTCAGGGGGATCCTCTCCGATGTCTGTAATCCTTCACCGAAAAAAAACCGATTGACCCGTCTATAGCTTCACAGTGTAAGGGTTCGAATCCAAAGGCTGCCCTGAGCAGCGACTCCGGTTCGAAACTGGACAAAACCGGAACCCTTATCGAAAGGACGACTCACATGACCCTCGTCAATCCTTGCCGCAACATCCAAAGCGCCGTGATGACCCTGTCCGCCTCCTGCGCGGAGGTGTTTCCCCTTCTGTGCCCGGCTCGGGAGGTGGACTGGCTTCCCTACTGGCGATGCGAAATGATCTACTCGGACTCTGGCAGGGCAGAAGACAACTGCATCTTCCGGACCGAGTTTCCGGGTGACCGGGGACGGGAGACGTGGACGGTGTCCCACTATGAACCCGTCCGGGCCATCG
The DNA here is from genome assembly GCA_942491115.1 of uncultured Desulfobacteraceae bacterium. Taxonomy (GTDB): domain Bacteria; phylum Desulfobacterota; class Desulfobacteria; order Desulfobacterales; family UBA5852; genus CALNZV01. The sequence goes on along the minus strand of CALNZV010000006.1, from coordinate 175,672 downwards.
AGTTTGTCCGGTTTACCCCGGAGATCAAGCTCACCCGCCTCGATGTTCACCTCTACCCCACAGGAGACCAAACCATCGCCATGTGGCATCGAACCGTCACGGCTTTAGGCGACCGGGGAAGAAAAGTGGTTGAATCAATGGTCCAGGAAGAATACGAAGAGGAAATCAGAGGGTTGGAGGGCATGCTAAACCACTATCTCGTCACCGGTCGGATGCAGTCGACCCAAGCCACCTCCTCTTCGCTCAAGGCAACCACGGATGGGCATTGAGGTCCGGCACTCAGAAAACGGAGAGCGCCATGAAGACCATCAGCCAGCTGGCACGACAATTCGACCTGTCGAGAAGCACCCTTCTCTACTACGACCGGATCGGGCTGCTGCGGCCATCGAGCCGATCGGCAGCCAACTATCGCCTGTACTCGGATGCGGATTGCCGTCGACTCGGAGAGATCTGCGGCTTCAGGCAGACGGGTCTATCCCTGGACGCCATTGCCGGGCTTCTCGAATCGCCCCATGAAGAGAGCATCGCTCCGATTCTGGAAAAGCGCCTTTCGGATCTGAACCGACAGATTCAGGCACTGAAAGGCCAGCAGCAGCTGATCATGGCCCTGTTAAAGCAAAACGGACTGCCCAGCAGGGCGAAAGGATTGACCCGTAGGAAATGGGTGGCCCTTCTGCGAGCCTCGGGAATGGACGACAGGGACATGGGCCGATGGCACGCCGAATTTGAGCGGCTGTTTCCAGAGGACCACCATGGGTTTCTGGTCTCTTTGGGGATACCGGAAACCGAGGTGTTACAGATTCGCATGGGATCCCGAAACCGCTGAGGAGGATCCGAAGCGGGCCTTCCCGGCCATTGTCTCGTTGCCCTTCCCCCCGTTGGAAGGCCGGAGATGACGGCATCAGCGGCTGAAGTCGGCCATGAAGTTGGGAAGGAATTCGTCCATCCCGCGGCAGGCGGAGAGGTCTGCGGGCACCATTCCCGGTTCATATCCCCGTTCAATAAACGGCACCAGCAGGGATGGATTCGAGCTAACGGCATGAACCGGCACCAACCATGGGGCGTCGTCGCCCGTGATCTGGGCGTTGGGCTGATGATCCCCCATGATGATGACGAGGGCCTCTCTTTCCACGAAACGCGTCAGAAAGTCTTCCAGAACATCCAATTCGTATCCCATGGAGCGGACGAAGGCCCCACCGGCGCGGGTCAGGTCCGGCCAGTTGATGGGATAGGTGACCGGCGCCAATCGGTGGTAGACGGATCCGTCGCCGATGACCTCCCAGTCCGGGACATACGGCGGTTGAATGTGGAAAGGGGCATGGGTGCTGATCAACACGTAGCGGGCGAACAGCGGCCGGTGACCCGGCTGAATCTCCCACCGTCGGATTCGATTCAACACGAACTGATCGGCCATGGGGGACCAACCGAAGGATGGCCCCTGGTAGTCCAGATCCTTGGCATAATACGGTTGTTCATATTGGAAGAATGCCCCTTCCGGCCAGGGCAGTGTGGTGCCGGGCATGACGGAAACAGTTCGGTAGCCCGCCTCCCGGAAATAAGCCGCCATCGGGCGCACCCGGCTGTTGAGGAGGAAGTGATATCGAAGCTGGTCCGACACCCACACCCCGCTCTCTAATGTCCCGAAGGCCAGCCACGAGGTGCCGCCGAAGGTTGGGGATCGCAGACAGCTCGACACCATGTGGAACCCCGCTTCCCCGAGATCGGACAAAAACCCCTCTCTCATCGGCCTGAAGCGCTTCGAGTGCTCGGGGTGCTGATACAGGGTCATGCCGTAGGATTCGACCAAAAACAGATGGACGTCCGCCCCCTCCAGTCCCGCCAGGGGGGCGTCGTATGCCGGAATGGCCGCCGCCGCCATCTGAACCGCCGAAAGTCCCCGGGCTTTGACCGCTTTGATCCGACCCATGAAATCGAGCTCGGCGGTCAGTCGGGGAAGAATAGACGTTGCCGGGGGCGGCAGGCCGGCCGGGTACCTGCCCCCAAGGTATCCCGCCACCAGGACCGACAACGCCAGGGTGAGTCCCCAGAACCCGATTCGCCACCGTGCCGAGGAGAAGGCCCGGGCAATCACGAAAAAGGCCTTGTAGGCACCCCAGCATGCGGCGACACTCGCCGCCAGAGCCCCACCCCCGAGCACCGCCAGCCTTTCGGGTGAAAACGAGTGCGCCAGAAGATGAATCAGGTCCGGCAGGTAGCCCGAGTCGATATAGAGGTTGAAGGGGCGGTTGAAATACAGAGGCACCAATACATCCCCTAACCGGAACAGCCGGCAGAAAACCAGAATACCCAGCATGGGAAGAACCACCCGGCGGGACGGGTCAATGCCCAGAAGGGGAAGGAGGCTCAAAAGGAGAAGAAGCCCCCACACCTCGAGGGAGGGCAGCAGAAGCTGAGACCATGGCGGAGAGGGGGCCGGCGCATCGATAGTGATAAAGAGATTCAGAAAACCCGCGGCGAGAACCGGAGCTATCCACCGCCAAGGGGGCCTTGACAGGATAGCCGTCATGGTCTCTGTCCCGCTCTGCTTCGGGGATCCCCGGGATGGGGCGGCCGCGGCCGGGAGGCCAGGAAGTCAAGGTTCCGGGCATGGAACGACAGCTCCCCGGAACGGATGTGCTGCCGCCGGTTTTCCGCCCAGTTCACCAGCGCGTTTTTGGAGATCTCGGGATCATCGAAAAGGGCCCGATAGACGGTCTCGACGATACCGCTCAGAAAGACCTCTTCCTCGGCCGGGTAACCATCCCTCCCCGGCTGGACCGTCCAATCCGATCTGCCGGATGCCAAAAGGTCGAATGGCCGGGCCGTCAGCGCCTCATTCAGTCGTTCTCCGGTCCGGCTACCCCCGGTGGCTCTCCCGTTGACGCGACGGGCATCCATAGAAAAATGATAGCGCTCAATGATTCCGGTATCCATGGGAGAATCCCAAGGGGGGAAAAAGGCGGTCTCGCCGTCATAGTTGAGGGAAAGGTAGAGAAGTCCTCCCGGCTTCAGCCACAGCGAAAAGGCCTCCAGCGCCCCATCGATGTCCACCAGGTCCATGACCCCGTGGGCGATGATCAGATCCCAGCCAAGGTCTGCATCGGGCCATGACGACGGTGTCATGAGGTCGACCAGGGAGGTATGAAGGGTGGATTCCCCGGTCGGCCCCCGAAGACGGATGGCGCCCTCCGGGGTTTCCTCAACGAGGAGTCCTCGTCGCCGGCACCATGGCCCGATGCGACGCTCAAACGTTTCCACGAAACCCGGGTTTACGTCGGTCAGGGTGTAGTCCATGGCGGGGGCAAGGTCCCAGTCGATGGCCCGCTCGACCATGGTGCCGATGCCTCCCCCCACCTCCAGGACCCGAATCGTGCCGCCGGGAAGCGCCAGCCTCATGGCATCCCAGACTCCGGGGTCGAGGGCACGGTCATCCACCGCCTTCTTGGACGTCAGATATCGAATGTAGGCGTTTTCATCCCCTCGTTCCATTCTTCCCTCCCGGCATCGGCAGGGGACGATCTCCCCGGCTGGATGGCCTTGAACCGATGACGGGCGATCGTCCACCCGGTTTCAGCATCTCAGAAACGTTCCCTGGTCAAGCCTTTCAAAAACCTCGCGATCCGATCCATGGAGGCCTCCCATGTCGGCAGGCGTTCGAACCGACGGCGGGCCGCCTCGCTCATCCGGATCCGAAGTCCGAGATCCCCCTGGAATCGTTCCAAAACAGACGTCAGTGCAGCGGTATTCCCAGGGGCGACCAAAAAACCACTCTCTCCGTGAACGACAAGCTCCCGAGTCGCCCCGTCGGCGGAACCGATCACCGGCAGACCGAAACCCATGGCCTCCGCGGTGGCGATGCCGAATCCTTCGTAGGCAAACGGCATACAGAGCAGATGGCTCCCGGAGAAGCGCCGGGCCAGAGGCGGGCCGTCGAGGACGCCCAACAACCGAATCCGTGACGACAACCCCTTATCCTGGATCCGCTCAGACACCCTCCGGACATGGGCCGGGTCCATGGTCAGACTGCCGACCACGTCCAACCGCCAGTCGCGGTTCGGGACCGCTGCCAGAGCGTCCACCAGGGGCAACAGTCCCTTTCGGGGGATCACGTTCCCTATAAACAGCAGTACCAGTGGACCTGGACGCCCGGCCCGCTCCCGGATTTTGGAATATGAGGACTCCCCGGCGAGCCGGTTCCCTCCCGGCGGTGCGATCACGAAAGGTCGATTGGACGGGGTCAGACGGAAAACGGTGTCCCGGGTGCTCTCCGAGTTGAAGACAAACCCGTCGACGGAATCCAGATATAACCGCTCGCATAGGGAGAGGAGACGACGACGCCATCCAGGGGTGGGGATGTCGCATCGTGCCTGGTGGACAATGGCGACCAGAGGAGCCTTTATCCGTCTTCGCAGCCGACGATTCAGGTAGAACAAGGACGGGTGGCACCACTCATCCTGGAGTATCAGATCCGCCCCCGATGTCATCATCTGGTCGAGAGCAGCCGATGAGAAGTTCTCCAGGAGCCCGTTCGGATAGGGTGGTCCTCTAAGGGAGACAACCGTGGCCCCATGACCCCGCGCGGTTATATGATCCATCACCATGCGGTCGTACAGGTAGCCTCCGGTGAGGGTGTCGATCCGACCGTAGACCACCAGCGCCACCCGCACTAAAACGTCTCCTGGTAGGAGGCCCAGGCCGCTTCGTTTTCCCAGATCCTGATTTCACCACCGTCCAAACGATCGCGATCCATCTCCTGAAAGAGAGCATCGAAAAAGCGCTTGGCGAAATGCTCCAGGCTGGGATTGATCCCCTGGAACTCTTGAAGCGTGTTCAGGGTCTGGCCCCGGTATCGGGACACGCACCGTTCAAGAATGGCTTCGAGGTGGTCCAGATCCACCAGGTAGCCGTGGACGTCCAAGCGGCGGCCAATGAGATGCACCTCCACCCGATAGGAGTGGTTGTGGAGATGGTTTTCATCGCCCCAGTCTCCCCCGATAAGGAAATGGCTGGCCGTAAAATCCCGTTGCAGAGCCAATGTATACATCGGATGTCCTTAATCGTGCCGGCGGGGGTCCCGGGACGGGACGAAGCGGCGCCTCAGCCAGAACCGTCCCACGCGGTCCCGATACCGACGGTAGGTCTCACCGAACCGTTGGTCGAGAAGGGCCTCCTCCGCCTCGAGACAACGGTACTGATGAATGCAAAAGGCCAGAATGCCCGCAACCCCCCACAGGGTGGGCCATATCAGGAGGCATCCTGCATAGACGGCACCCATACCGGCAACAATCGGATGCCGAAGCAGGCCGTATATCCCCCGGGTCAGCAATCGCTCGCTCTCGCCGTTCGCCCCAAAACCCGTATGCCGCCGGAGGGCGACCACGGCCAGGAGGAGAACCACGTTTCCCCCTGCCAGGAGCCCCCCTCCCAGCCATGGGGCGACCCCTTCAGGGAGCAGGGAAATGGGCAGCAGATGACGGTAAAGGGGGGGGAAAACAGAAACCGCCACAGGTATCACGCCACCCCAAACGGCCGTCAAAAAAAGGCCGCGAGCCAAGAAGCCGCTTCTACCGTCATGGGTTCGGCGGATCGATACGGGGCTCGGCACCGGCATCCGGACCAAAACCAGGGTCTGAAGGATGACCGTCGCCACCACGGCACCTCTGAGACTCGCCAGTTGAGCGGCAACGCCATCGAACGGCAAGCCGGCTTCAATCACCATGATCTCCCACCCTCCGCGCCACCATACTCAAAGAGAACGCCCAGGGTATCCTCCGGCCTGTTGGCAATCTGATCGTAGGCCTTTTGAGCGTCACGAATCGGGAACCGGTGGGACACCCATCGCGAGGGACGGACTGCCCCCAGCATTTGCCAGGCGACGGCAAAGCGCCTGCCTTTGGTCCAGCGCCCCCTGAACCCCGGATCCACAGTGCTCACCTGGCTTGAAAGGATGCGGATGCGGTCCCGGTGAAACCGTCCTCCAAGGAAAAGGGGGGTGGCTTCCCTCCCATACCAGGACCCAAGAAGGATCCGGGAGGAAAATCCACACCAGTCCACGGCCAGGTTGGGGCCGTCGGAACTGCCCGTCAATTCGACGACGAGGTCGACGCCGTCTTTCCAGTATTCCGGACTTCCGCGGCGATCCCCGTCCCCCTGGCCGCCAGATCCCGTGGCCGCCACATGGACCCCCACCTCCAGGGCCGCCTCCCGTCTTGCCTCTAGCCGGTCGATCCCGATGAGACAGGCCAGGGGAAACCGGGCCAACAGGGAGGCTGTGAACAATCCAATCAGTCCCAGACCCAGCACCACGACAGTCTCCCCGATGACCGGGCGGGCGTCCATGACCAGGTTGACCGCGGTCTCCATTCCGGCCAGGAACACCGCATCGTCATCGGCAATACCGTCCGGAATCCGGATCAGGGATTCCGGCGGAAGGGTGAAGTGGCTCTCGTGGGGACGGAAGGCGAAGACCCGACGACCGACCCAGGCCGGATCCACCCCGGCACCGGCCGCCGACACCACGCCGACAGAACTGTAACCGTAACGGATGGGGTAGTGAAACCCGCCACCGGAAAGGGAATCGATGGTGTCGTCCACCGTCAGGTTCTCGGGGCAGCGCCCGTTGAAAACCAGCATCTCGGTTCCTGAACTGATGGCGGACAGCCGGGCGTCGACCCGCACCTCTCCCTTCCCCGGTCTGGGAACGGGACCGGCCTCGACGGCCACTTCAAGGGGCTTTTTAAAAACGGCGCCCAGGCGCTTCATGGACCGCTCCAGTCGGGCAAGGCCCAGATCACCATATCTGTGCCCATCTGCTCGTAATAGATGTCCGACAGGGAAAGGGCACCGTTTGATCTGGCCTGTGGGGCCTCCAGGACCTGAAGCCCCGCCACCAGCCTCGGGGAGATGGTGATGACGAAAAGGTCCACCAGGCGGGCGTGGATGAAACTGGTGATGACCCTGGCGCCCCCTTCGACCATCAAGCTGTTGATTCCCTTCTGTCTGATTATCCCCATGAGGTGCTGAAGGTCGATTCGACCCCTAGCATCCAGGTCGCAGTGAAGCACCGCCGCCCCCTTACGGACGATATCGCCTTCCCGAGCCGGGGATATGGTCCCCGGTGAACAGGCCACCCAGGAGCAACAGTCCCTTCGACCCAAAAGCTTCGAGGTAAGGGGGGTTCGCAGTCGGGTGTCCAAAACGATGGGCTGGGGATTGCTCCCCCGGACCTTTCGGACGGTCAATTGAGGATCGTCGGCAATGACGGTCTCGATGCCAACCAGGATACCATCGCAGGCGGCGCGAAGCCGATGGGTGAGCACCATTGACGCCTCTCCGCTGAGGCGAAGGGGTCGGCGGTCCCTGGTGGCGATGCTGCCGTCGATACTTTGTGCATAGGAAACCGTTACGAATGGCCGGTTTGTCGCCCTTTCAAAAGCGGGGGCGCCGGACAAGACCCTTTCGAGATCATCGATGCTGTGAATCGGGGGTGTCATCGCTCTCCTGTCGGTTTAGCCGTGTCAAGGTCCGCATTCCGGCAGCGCCTGGGGCCTATATCCTGCCCATCACGGACGGTCAGGGTCAGCAGGAGAATCGACTCTCCTGCAAAACCAGAAAGCGGCGAGCCCGGAACCGGACGTCACCAGCACCAGATCTCTCGCCCGCATAATGAGGCAGGCCGACAGCCCAAGGGCCGGATCTATACCCAACCCGTGGAGGGCCGCCATCTGGCTGGTTTCGAGCACCCCCAGAGCACCCGGGATCGGCATCAGGAATGCCAGCCTCACGGCCACGGCCAGGGTCAGAAGCGCCCATCCACCCAAGGGCAGCCCTAAAAGGGCGTATATCAGCCACAGTTCCGCCAGCATGCCGATCCAGTGAAACAGAGCCACGAACCCATAGACCGTCAACACACCGGGGGGCTGTCGAAGAATCCGGGTGGCATTGTCTTCGACGGCGCCGAGCCAGGCCGAGAGGATTGCCCGGCGGGAGTGGGGGTCGTCCTTCTGATGCATTCGATCCACAAGGGCTGAAAGCGGGGCCGCCCCCGTCGACAGCAGGCACAAATAGACAGCCACCGTCACGACCATCGAGACGAGGGCTGCACCGGCCGGCCAAACGGCACCTCCCCAGGAGGCGATGTGCTGGATGGCAAAGGCGCCCCCCACAGCCAGAAAAAGAACATTGGCAAGGAGCTCGATCATTCGATCCGTAGTCACGGAAGCCGTGGCGGCGGCAAGGGGGGAGTCATGGAAACGGACCAGGTAATGAATTTGAAAGGGTTCGCCCCCGAATTGGGGGCCCGGCGTCAGATAGCTGATGCTGTTGGCCGCAATGCGGCAAAGTGCCAGCTGAATAAGGGACACCGGCCGCCCAAGACGACGGAGCATCAAATGCCAGCGAAGAGACATGGACGCAACGATCCCGATATTGACGGCAACCAGCAGGAGCAGCCCGGCGGCATCGACCCGGGTCAGCGCCGCAACCGCCCCTCGGACATCCACCGTGGAAAGCGATATCCAGCAGCCCGTGACCACGGCCCCTGCGGCCGCCAGGGCCAGAGAACGGGACCACCGCCGACCCCGGAAAGCAGACGCTCTGCCGTGAGCATCCATGGGTGCACCCCCCGATGGGAGAAACGATGACCGGGGTTGGGATCCCTTGCGGCCTGACCGTATCGATCTCATGTCTCGGCTCCGAATGGCAGGGCCAGAATCCGGTTTTCCGGCTCCCAAGAGGACCAGACCCCGGTGCCGAAAACCAATAGCATGAGCGAGGCACTGAAAACCAGCAGCGTTTCGGGCGACGGATCACCCCCCGGGACGGACAGTCCCAGAAGGCACGCGGAAAGAATGCCCGACACACGACCCGCCGCGCCGAATATCATCAGAGCGCAAAGCACCCACCAGACGAGGGACCAGGACACCGGGAATACCCCCGCCAGGGATCGGGTCGCCGGCAGCGCCAAGGCCAGAAGAAGGCCCCTGGACAGCAGGGGGATCCAACGGGAGAAGCAACGGCACCATCGGACGACTCGGCGAATAGCGGTTCGAGACGATCGGCCACTCACCACCCACCAGTCCCAGACAAAGCCCGCCAGCAAGGGCAGCAAAAAGCAATATCCGGCCAGATCGACAACATCAGCGGGGAAGAGCGGCATCAGAGCCACACCGACATAACCCATCTGAATACCAGCGACGGTGCGGGCAAAGGGACGGCTCGGCAAGGCAAGGACAGGAAGGCCTTTGGCGTGCCGCCGCCGGATACCGAGTTGGAAGATATAATACGCTGCGCCCGCCGCCAGATAAACCGCCGGCAGGCGGTTCAGAGAAACCCCCAGGGTCGATGCCACCAGAAGCCCCAAAGCATCCATCTCCGTGTCGAGCTTCCGGCCCAGTTCGGTCACCTGGCCCCTGGAGCGGGCCCAGGCGCCGTCGACGCCGTCCAAGAGTGCCGAGGACAGATAAAGCACGGAAGGCGCACAGGAGAGAAGAGGTCCCCCCCCCACAATGAGGCGCTCGGGTACGAGTATAAACCCCGCCAGAAAAGAGACGAACAACCCTCGTGCCAGGGTCAGTCGGTTCGCCCCTCCCAGCGCCCACTGCAGGCCGGTCGATCCCATCAGATGAAGGGCCATCGACTGCCGGTGGAGGCGTATGTGAATCCAAATCAGGACGGTGCCTGCAAGGACCAGCCATCCCAGGGCCCCAGTCACCGGTAAGACCATCAGCAACAACCAGAAGCAGCCAGCGGTCACCAGAGCGTGCCAGGCGCCTTCGGCTGCCAACTGGCGTCCGAGGCGCCGGTGGACCTCCCGGCGATCCGAAAGGGACAACCCGTCACCGACAACGATTCGCGTGGGATCGGAAATAGTGATCTCGGCGTCCGTCATCCGTCTCCTTTCTTTTTTCCGGCCTCCCTCTCTTCGCGGATCTGACGGCGAGGCCGCCGATCTCACCCGCCTTCTAAATCCTCTGCCGCCCGGGCCATGAGGCGACCGATGGCCAGGTTCCTGGGGCATTTGGCTTCGGCCATCGAAAAATCGGTTTTCCTGAGAAGGCGGGCGAGGCCCACAGGCAGCCGAGCATAGGCATCACCGGCCATCTGATAGTCGTTGTAGCAGTGGGCGTACAAGAGACAGCGCATGAGATCCGCCACCGGTATCCGCCCCCCCCACTCTTCTTCGCAGATATGGCCGCAGCCGGTGCAGTAGTCCGATGACGTCCGTCGGGCATGGCGGTGCAGGCAGCGGCGATCCTCACGGCTCAGGGAAATGCCGTCGACGGCGGCCGCGACATTGCTGGACAGCAGCGCGATGCTGTCCATATGGGAACAGATCCCCGCAAATCGGGTATCCTCCCAGACGGCCTTGAGCCTCGCCTGATGTTCGGTCATGCCTTGGCCCATGAAGCGTTCGACGAGTTCGCTCCCCCGATCGGAACTGGAGAATGAAAAGCTTCGACCCTGGGTTTTCATGGCGATGAGACCGATGCCGGCTTCCGAGCAGGCATCCACAGCCGTCGACATCTCCGGGTCCGTCATGAGGCGATAGTTGTAGGTGGTCATGATGCCATCGATCCAGCCCAAACGGGCCGCTTTGAGGAGGCATTCGGCCATGTTCCGGTGGGTGCTGAAGCCGAAGTGCCGGATGCGCCCGTCACCTTTTGCCCGCTCAACCCATTGCCGGGTGCCGGAGGAGAGCCTGCCGTCAACGGCCGAGAGGCCGTGAACCAGATAGAGATCAATGTAGTCCGTGTTCAGCCGCTTGAGGGAGGCCGCGAGGTCGGTGTCCATCCGCTCCGGTTCGGAAGCGCTGGTCTTGCTGACCAGAAACACCCGTTTACGGTCCTCCGGAAACCGGTCGAAATAGCGACCGATCCCTTCCTCACTTCTACCCCCGCTGTAGTTGTCCGCCGTGTCCCAATAGCTGACCCCCATGGCCAGCGCCTGGCGCAATAGGGTCTGACGGTCGATGAAATTCATGGATCCGCCCAGGCAAAGAATGGGAACCCTCGTCCCTGAACGCCCGAAGGCCCTGGCCGGCATGGAAGGCGATGCGGCCTCAGCCTCTGTGATCGATCCGATCCCCGAGGAGCCGATCGCCATTCCCACCCCGGAGAGGCCGGCCGCTTTCAGAAATCCCCTTCGATTCCATTTCTTGCCGTTACGCGCTTTCATGCCGAAACCTCCTTTGTAGTTTTTGGTTTTCGGATCGGGTGAGAGCGGCGGAGCCCTGGGACGCCAGTGGCCCCCCGGTCGAATGCGCTGACCCCATCAGGGCGATGCCGAATCGGGAAGGGATTGGTTCAGGCGTCGAACCAGGGCGGCAGCCACCTCAGCCGACCCGACATCCTGAACCCCCGCCATTGCGCTACCCTGGGTGTAAATGATAGCAAATCGCCCCAGCATTCGAATCAGCTGCCCGTTGGTAAGCACCGATTCCATGGAAACGGCCTCCCCGCCATATTCCAGAAGGAAGGTCCGATAGCCATTGGCCAGGCGGGCGGCATCGGACGGGGACGGACAAATCTGAAAAAAAGCCGTGGCCTGCCCGCCCCCGACATCATATCGGGCGGAGAACAGGTCCTCGAAGGCATCGAATCCGAAGGCTCCTCGAGGATGGAGCGTTTCACTACCGCGGACAAGACCTTCGCCGGGCAGCCATTCCAGTTCAGCAATGTCCTCCGGCATCACTGCCGTTTCCGCAACGAAATCCTTCGCCCACAGATCCATGGCGTCACTGGTTCGATCGGTGGGGTCCTCGGCGAGGATTTCGACGTAATAGGGGCCGTGGACGAAAAACAGGTTTCGGGCATACCGGTAGGAAAACGCCGTGAGATCCACGGCAACGGCATCACGCCCTCTTCTCAGGCTGAATACGGAAAAAGCGCCGCGGTGGTCGGCCATCCGGTATAAAAAGACCTCAAACCACTCCGATGGCCGGACTTCGGAGACGAAGCGATGGGTTTCGAGGCGGATGAATCCTGATTTCAGATAGAGATCCGCGTCACCGTCAATGGCTTCGAAAAGGGTGTCGGGCCAGTAGGACCTGACCGATCCGTCCCGGGTGAATCCGGGGGGAGAAAACATCGTCATCCCTGATTCGGTTGATCGGCTGAGGGATGAAGCGGTATCGCCGCCGTTGACCGGTCCGTTGGAGGCAACCAGGTGTCCCCAAGGCGCAGTGAGCACCCACAGAGAAAAAATGGCAACTGCCGCTTTAACCGATGCTTCCATGTGGTCCTCCTTGTGCGATGGGATCAGACGCTGTCGATTTCCTTGTATAACACCGGTCGAATAATCACCCTCTCTGTCGATAAATAGTTATTATAATCGGTAGCAATGAAACTTCCCGACGTCAATCGTTGGGGCACGGAAGACCGTCATAAACCAGATTAGGGTTGAAATGGGCATTGTCTGCCACTACAAAGAACGAGAGGCTTGGTGGACATCTCACCGATGACGGCTCCACCGCCGTCGTGGGGCAAAACGCTTCTGGGGCAACCAACCCCAATGGAAAGGAATCCTTCAAGCATGGATCTTCTTCGAATGCTACTGGCCATTCTCCTCCCACCGCTGGGTGTGTTCCTCCAGGTGGGCATCGGCCTGCATTTCTGGCTCAATATTCTTCTTACCCTCTTGGGCTATGTCCCCGGCATCGTTCACGCCGTCTGGATCATCGCCAAGAAATAACCATCGGAAGCACGGCAATCCGGCAGGATCCCGAAGGGGAGAACGACAAATGACATTTCAGGCAGCACCCTGGCATTGGCTGGTTTTCGGCATGGTCCTGGTGATGGCCGAACTCTTCATGCCCAGCTTTACGGTTTTCTGGTTCGGGTTGGGGGGGATGACGGTGGCGGTGTTTCTCTGGATCCTGCCGTCCATGACCTTTAGCTGGCAGCTGTTTATCTGGACGGTTGCCTCCGCCGTATTTACCTTCCTCTGGTTCAAGTTTATCAAACCTCTGATGATGGACCGCACAACGGCGGGTATCTCCCGGGAAGCCGTGATCGGAGAAAGCGGCCAGGTCATCCGGGCTCCTGAAGAGGACAGACGGGGGGTGGTCCGGTTCTCCACTCCCCTTTTGGGTAACGATGAATGGTTGTTTATCTGCGACACCACTGTCATGGTGGGAGACCGGGTGTTCGTGAAGGATGTGTCCGGCAACGCCCTGATCGTGGAAAAGCGCCAGAGCGGCTGAGTCCGGTTAAGGAAAAAGGAGAATTGACTATGGAAGGCACCGTGGTTCTGATTTTTTTCTCGCTTCTGGTGGTGGTCACCATCGCTCTGGGCATCCGTATCGTTCCCCAGGGCAGCAAGCACGTGGTTCAACGGCTGGGGAAATTTCACAAGACGCTTCCTCCGGGGCTCAATATCATCGTCCCCTACATCGACACCGTGGCCTACAAGGTCACCACCAAGGACATCGTCCTGGACATTCCATCCCAGGAGGTCATCACCAGGGACAATGCCGTTATCATCGCCAATGCGGTGGCCTACATCAACATCATCTCCCCTGAAAAATCCGTCTACGGGGTCGAAGACTACCGGATAGCTATTCAGAATCTGGTGCAGACGTCCCTGCGCTCCATTGTGGGAGAAATGGACCTGGACGACGCGCTGTCATCGAGGGACCAGATCAAGTCCAAACTCAAGGAAGCGATCTCAGACGACATCGCCGACTGGGGCATTACCCTGAAAACCGTCGAAATCCAAGATATCAACCCATCCGACACCATGCAGAAGGCCATGGAGGAGCAGGCCGCCGCCGAGCGGGGGCGCCGGGCCACGGTGACCCGTGCGGACGGGGAAAAGGCCGCCGCCATCCTCGAAGCCGAGGGGCGGTTGGAAGCGTCCAAGCGCGACGCCCAGGCCAAAGTGGTTCTGGCCGAAGCCAGCCAGCGGGCCATTCAGAAAGTGACCGAAGCCATTCAGAACCAGGAAATGCCCGTCATCTACCTGCTGGGAGAACGGTATATCGAGGCCATAAAAACCCTGTCGAATTCCGAGAATGCCAAGATGGTGCTGCTGCCGGCGGACATTCCGGCAGCGGTCAGGGGTATCATGAGCCGCATGAACCCATGATCGGCGGAAGACGTCCGCCTGCCGGAAGAAAGGAGATCTTATGCGCTGGAGGCAATTCTTCACACCGGTACAATCCATCGACACCCGTCGTGCCATGGAAATGATCGATACCACCCCGACCGAGGGGCTTACCGTCCTCGACGTTCGTCAACCGGGGGAATACGAACTCGGCCACCTTCCAGGGGCGCACTTGATCCCCCTGCCCGACCTGGGGGATCGACTGGACGAACTCGATACCGACCGCCCCACGGTGGTCTATTGTGCCATAGGGGGACGAAGCCGGGTGGCGGCCCAGATGCTGGTCGGCAGGGGCTTCGAATCCGTCTTCAACATGGCCGGCGGGTTCAAGGCTTGGAACGGCAATGCGGCGATTGGTCTTGAGGAAATCGGCATGAACCTCTTTACCGGCCGAGAAACCCCAACGGAAGCCCTGGTCGTGGCCTACTCCCTGGAGCAAGGTCTCCGGGATTTCTACCTATCCATGGTGCCCACCGTCGACAACAGTGACGTCAAGGCCCTGTTTGGAAAATTGGCCGACATCGAAATCAAGCATCAGGACCGTCTGTTCGACACCTACCTCCGCATCACGGACTCCCCCCTGTCCCGGGAGGCGTTCGTGGACAGCACCGTCGCGGGAATAGTGGAGGGAGGCCTCACTACGGACGATTACATCCGCCTGTTTGCCCCGAACCTCGATTCCCCCCAGGAGGTGATCGGCCTGGCCATGTCCATCGAGGCCCAGGCCCTGGATCTCTACCTTCGAGCCGCCAGGGCCTCCGTCGATGCCGACACCCGCCAGCACTTCGTCCAAATCGCCGATGAGGAAAAGGCCCATCTTCAGCAACTCGGCCAACTCATCGAACGGCTGATCTGACCAATGGCGAATGTCAATCCCCGACCCCGGGGACGGACACGATGAATCCACAACCCCTTCCAACAAGGAGAACTCATGGGCCGACACCTGGTGCTGATCGGGGGCGGACACGCCCACATGGTCACGTTGGCCAACATTCACCACATGGTCACCCTGGGCCACCGCGTGACGGTCATCGGGCCGTCATCCCACCACTACTACTCGGGCATGGGCCCGGGAATGCTCGGGGGGACGTATCGTCCGGAAGACATCCGGTTCGCCACCCGCCGTGTGGTTGACTCCCAGGGCGGTCGCTTCGTCCTGGGATCGGCTGCTGCCATCGACCCTGAAGGTCGAAAAGTCATACTGGCCGGGGGTGAGGCGGTTTCCTACGACGTTCTCTCAGTCAACGCCGGCAGCTTCGTCCCGGAAGATATCGTCAGCACTCCCGGAGACGCCGATATCTATCTAACGAAGCCCATTGAGGGACTGCTATCAGCCCGGGAACGCCTTAAAGAACGCTCAACCCGGGAAGACCTTCAGATTGCCATCGTGGGCGGCGGACCGTCGGCGGCCGAGATTGCCGGCAACGTCTGGCAGCTGGTTCGAGAGGCGGGCGGGCGGTTGCCGGTAATCACCGTGTTTGCCGGAAGCGGGCTGATGACCACTTTTCCGGAGGGGGTGCGACGTCGAATCCGCCGCTCTTTGGTGCGTCGGGGCATCCAGATCATCGACGGCGATCATGTCACCAACATCGCCGACGGCACAGTGGCGACCCGGTCAGGCCGAAGCCACAGGGCGGATGTCATCTTCCTTGCCCTGGGGGTCAAGCCCTCTGCCATCTTCTCGAAATCCGGTCTGCCTACAGGTCCCGACGGGGGGCTACGTGTGAACCGGTTCCTTCAATGCGTCCGATATCCTGAGATCTTTGGCGGAGGCGACTGCATCTACTTCGAAGATCAGCCCCTCGACAAAGTCGGTGTCTACGCGGTTCGAGAAAATCCGATTCTCTATCACAACCTGCTGGCAGCCTTGGGTGGCGATCCACTGGAAGCATTCGATCCTGGAGGAGACTATCTTCTGATCTTCAATCTCGGGGGCGCCACAGGCGTCCTCAGAAAACGATGGCTGACTTTTGGCGGAAAACCGGCATTCCTCATCAAAGACATTATCGACCGCCGGTTCATGAAAAAATTCCAAGCCATTGAATGACGCGTCTCCGGCATTGGGAATTGATTCCTCGATCGATTTAAGGTAAACTCTTCTCCCATCGACGACAGATCGATCTCTGAACCGTTCCTGCCCCGCACCCTCGAATCGAAGGCGGTTTTTCATGGGCCATGACTTCGTCAATGACTTGGTAAGCGCTCTGGACCGGGTAATTACTCCGGATGGCCATCGTCTCAGGGAAGTTCTCATCGTCAGCGGAATGCCCGAGGCAAGCGAAAACCTCCGCTACCTCAATTTCAATCGGCAGGTCGTCGATGAAGACAACCGCACCCTGACCTTTTCCGCAGTGGCGGTCATCAACAACCGCAGGATTTCCCAGTGGCGGCTGGCCGGCTACCAGAGATCTATCAGCCAACTGGTCTTCAGCAGCCGCTGGACCCGAAATCCTTTGGATCTCTTCCTGAACCGCCTCAGATGCCATCCCGAGTTGATGGATGTCCTGTCTTCCGCCCCTTCCCGCTACACCCTTCTGGGGATTCTTGAAATCGAAGAAACCCAGGGCTCCGGTCTTTCCAAACGTCGATATCGCCACATCCGCCCGGTGGTGGCCGTTCCCGGGGCCCCCCCCGACGACCAGAAATCGGTAACTGCCTTTGAGGCCGCCAACGACATCATGAAAACCAAAATCAGAGGCCTCCCCTTCTACCGCAAATCCCGTTGATGGAAGCCACCGCCATCCCGTTTACCGCCGTCCGGCTGTCGCTGCCCAGACGTTTCCGGCGAGGGCAGGAAGGGCGGTCGTTGATGACCAAACGGTGCCTCCAGAAAACGATTTATCGATAAGAAATCCCAGGGGTCGACGGGGCGACGGCCAGCTTCCGGTAGACAAATCCGTTGACGGCATAATCGAGGACGAGTTCTCCTGTCGGGGACGTCCCGCAGCCTGCGAGAATAGCCTTGATCCGTTTCTCCAGTTCGGGGGCCTTTCCCTCGGCGTTGTCCCCTTCAAGGTATAAACGGCGAATCTCCTCGTATCCTCGACAGGTGCAGTCAACCCGAAACCGGGTAGTCGAGACGGACTCGTATCCCCGACCGCCCATCCCCGCCGCCAGACGCAATGCATGCGTCTTTGACCGTTTTTCGCCTTTGGCAAGGGCTAAAATGGCTCCCAATGCTCCCATTCCGAACACCGGTTCAATGATGACGAGGCATCCACCGGGGGCCAGCACTCTGTTTGCCTCCTCGAGTGCAGCCGTCTGAATGGATACAGGGATGTGGTGCAGCGACTGGCAGAACAGAAGGCCCGCAAAGGACAACGACGAAAAGCATAGCGACTCCCCCCGACCCACAAGAAATGACAGATTCGGCGATTGCCGGGCTACAGAGGCATTGAATAGGACATCGATATCGGGATCGATTCCGACGACCCGAATTCGGCGCGAACCGAGATAGAGGGCAATGGATCCACCGCCGCAACCGATATCGAGCACGGGTCCGGTCGTTCCGGACAGGGTTTCCCGCAAAAAATGCTTCAAGGCCCCAGTGGTGTCGGAGATCATCGATGGCTCCAATTCTATCGATCGGTCATTGTCAGCGGTCAGTCTTTTCAGGGTTTTTTATTCGGGGCAGTTCCCCGATTCCGAAGCGGGCAACGCCGGCGCACCAGAGAATGGCAATCGCCACACCGGCCAGAATGTCCGACGGGTAGTGAACCTGGAGATAGATCCGGGAGGCCCCCACCGCCGCCGTCAGGGTCACGGCGACCGCACCGATCCACCCCCATCCGATTCTCAACGGAAATCGGCAAACAATCAGGAAAAGACAAAAACAAAAGGCCGCGGCTTGGGCGGCGTGGCCGCTGGGGAATGAGGGATCCGACGGCACAGGAATCACCGGTGGATACAGATCGGGTCGGGGTCTGTGAATGAGCCGTTTCAGGGCAAAGGCGGCCAGGGCGGCCCCCCCGAGCCCGATGGCAGGAAGGCGGGCTTCCGTCCGCTTTCCTGCAAGGAGCAGCATCGAGGCTTCAATGATGGTCAACGGGATCAGGACAGCCAGGGACCCGGCCCAGGTGACCGCAGTGAAGACCACATCCAGATTCGGTCCCTTCCAACCGTCCATCCATGCCAGCAGTTCCCTGTCGAACAGCGCCCAAAACCCCCCTGAAAGCGCCAGGAGAAGTCCGGCAACAGCGACCGCCAAATAAAAGGCTCCGGGACTCATGCATTCTCCTGGGCGGCTGTCGAAACGATGGTAATCCATGTCGCGCGCTTCGGGAAAGTAAAGGGACAAGGAGCTGCCGGCAGTGGTAGCATGAAATCCGTGGTAGTGAAAGTCACAGAGATTAGAGATAACAACCCTCAGCGACTCCTCAGCCGACTATCGTTTGCAGACCCAATTCGGGAAACGATCCTCGGAGTTCCGCAGGTTTCACAGAAAATAATCCCCACCATGGGTGCCTGGCCGCCCATTCCATAAAGCCCCAGCACCTGGGGCCTCTGCTGGTCCTGGAAGACGAGCGGGACACCGTCCTGTTGGCGCTTCAAGCATTGGAGACGCGTGAGAAGCCCGGAGATCGATAGCTTTTCCCTTCCATCCATCGCCCCGATACACCTCAGCCCATATCGGGTCATATCGCAGGGGAAACCACCCACCGTTGAGCTCCCTTCCGCCCGGCCCCGGGGCAACTTCAATCGGTAGACATCCCCCTTTACAGACCGGGTCATCCCTCTACCTTTATCAATGACCCAACAATTGACATATTATTGACAATAATTAGACTAAGTATCGCCAAACAGGGTTCCACCCGCCGACCAAGTGGCGGCAATGGCTCACCAGGGGGGGCGGATGGACACTGAATGGCCCTTGACAACCGCCGCCATCGTCTCGAGGTCAATCAGCGGTTATCGGCCTCGCCCCCTGTAGACCAACCCAAATGGTTCTGGCTCGAGCGCTCTCCATGACCTTCCTGTACCGGGCGCCCAGAACGATTAAGTGCATAAGGAAGCTTAAGAAGGGTCTCTGCGGTGGTGGAGGGTTTCACTCAAGACAGGTAATTTATCCGATTGTGCCTACCGGCACAACGGCTGGCGGGAGTGTCCGATTTCCGGAGACTTTGTCGTCGGTCGAAACCAAGTAGGAGGTAATCGATGCCATCCTTTGTTATTGCAGACAAATGCGATGGGTGCAAAGGTGGGGAGAAAACCGCATGCATGTACATCTGTCCCAACGATCTCATGGTCTTGGATCCTAACCAGATGAAGGCTTATAATCAGGAGCCGGATCAATGTTGGGAGTGCTTCTCATGCGTTAAAATTTGTCCCACCCAGGCAATTGAAGTTAGAGGCTACGCAGATTTCGTACCCCTCGGAAGCAGCATCATGCCGATGATGGGAACCGAAGACGTCATGTGGACCTGCAAGTTTAGAAACGGGACCATTAAGCGCTTCAAATTCCCGATTCGGACAACACCCGAGGGCGCTGCGAATGCCTACGAAGACCTCAAGGGCAAGGATCTGGAAAGCAACCTTCTCAGTACCCAGGAGGTTGACGGTATAACGATTCCTCGTCCCGTAACGGTCTAGCCGGCCTCAGTTGCCGATTGTAAGCAACCTCCTAAGTCCCAGCCGGCGTCGCAGAACGGCTAAACGTCCTGCGGCGCCACCTTTACGGGGAGAACCTCATTGGAATGAAGCGGCTCGAGAACTCAGGGACCCCGGTGGCTCACTTGACGGAGAGGATACGGACGGCCAACGACGTCCCCACCGATCAACGGGGAGCATTTGTCCTCTACTTCATGCAACATGCCATGCGGGACCATGAAAACCCCGCACTGGATGTGGCCCTGATTATGGGAAAGGTTCTTCAAGTACCCACCCTCGTCTACCAAGAACTGGGTGTGGGGTCCCCCTACGCCTCGGACAGACACGTCACCTTCATCCTCGAAGGCGCCCGCGACCTCGAGGCGTCATTCCGGGACCGGGGCATACCCTACGTCTTTTTCATGCCCGACACGCCCGGGCAGAAAAGTCCGCTTCTTGGACTGGCAGGGCGGGCGGCATTGGTTGTCGCAGAGGAAATGCCGATCCCCCCATTCAAGGATGGGCTGACTGTCCTTGCCTCAACCGCCAGGGTTGCGGTGTGGGCTGTCGATTGTGCCTGCATCGTCCCGATGATGTCCAGCCTCGGGTCATTCGACCGAGCCTACCGGTTCCGGGATGCCGTCAAGGATCAAATGAACAACAGGCTGTCAATACCCTGGCCGGCCCATCCATTCACCCCCCGCCCCTTCGAACAAGACCTCGGATTTCACCCCCTGTCGCTGGCCGACAGCGATATCTCGGACCTGTGTTCGAAGCGCTACATCGATCACTCCATCGGACCGGTGTCCCACACACCGGGGGGCTCCACCGAAGGGTATGCGCGCTGGAACCGGTTCAAAGAACAAGGGCTCGAGGGTTATGCCCGCCTCCGAAACGATGCGGCAGTGGCCTTTCCCCAGGGGGTCAGCCGGATGTCTCCCTATCTTCACTTCGGGCAGGTGTCTCCCTTCCGGATGGCCAGAGAGGCGGCTGCGGTCAAGGGAAAAGGACCCAGGAAATTTCTGGATGAATTGATCGTCTGGAGAGAACTGGCGCATCATTTTTGTTTTCATGAACCGAATCCTGACCGCCTAGACGCCCTGCCGGATTGGGCGCGTAAGACACTGCAGGATCACCGTGGCGACCCACGCAACAACCAGTATTCCTGGGAACAGCTGGCCCGGGGAAAGACCGGCGACACGGTGTGGGATGCGGCTCAAACCTCTTTGCTCCGACACGGAGAACTTCACAACAACCTGCGGATGACCTGGGGCAAAGCGATTCTCCACTGGACACCCGATCCGGAATCGGCTCTCGAGACCTTGATCGACCTCAACCATCGATACGCCATGGACGGTAACGATCCCAGTTCATATGGGGGCCTGCTCTGGTGCCTCGGTCTGTTCGACCGACCGTTCTATCCGGATCTTTCCGTTCAAGGGCGCTTGAGACCCCGTTCCACCCGAAGCCATGCCCAACGGTTGGACATGGCGGCTTACCGACATCGGATATCCAGACCGGCCCAAGACCGAGTCCTCAGCATTGCCGTTGTCGGAGCAGGGGTTTCGGGTCTCACCGCTGCGCGGATACTGTCGGATCACGGCCACGACGTAACGGTATACGAAAAAGAAAGAGGGCCTGGAGGACGCTTGGGGGTACCCGGGGCGGAGCCGCATCCAATGGACATGGGCGCCCAATACATGACAGCCCGAGACCACCGAATCATACCCTATGTGCGGTCATGGACGGACCAGAGCATTCTTTCCCGTTGGAAAGGACGTATCGTTTCAGTCGAAAGTGGCCGGATCCGCACCAAACGGAACCACCCAGACCGCTGGGTCGGGATTCCCCAGATGGGGGGCATTGCCACTCATTTGGCCTCGGACCTTCGGGTGATCTGCAGGGTTGCGGCAATCGCCCTGGACCGTGAAGACCATCAATGGCGTCTGTCCCTTTCGGGAGCCCGGACCCCTGATCTCTTCGACGCCGTGATTATCGCCGCGCCGCCGTCCGCCGTCCTCGACCTCCTTCAAGGAAACCACCCGGTGGCGGCGGCTGTGACACCGGTAACCATGAACCCATGCTGGTCAGCGGCGGCGGTTTTCGGCACCCCAATCGATGCCCCATTCGACGGCGCCTTTATCAACGACAGTCCGGTCCGATGGGCGGCCAGGGACAGCAGCAAGAGGATCGGCTCTTCCCCTGAAACCTGGGTCTTGCACGCCGATGCCGATTGGTCCAAGGCCAATGCTCACACCCCTCCAGAAGATGTCGCCCATAAAATGTTGAAGGCGTTTTTTCGTTCGGTCGGCCTTGATCCCAAATCGCCGTCCCGAGCGACAGGGTATCTATGGCAAGATGCCGCGCCCGTCAATCCTTTGGCAGCCGGCTGCGTATGGGACCCCGGAGACCGGATCGGTGCATGCGGAGACTGGTGCCACGGATCGAGGGTGGAAGGTGCCATGCTGAGTGGTATGGCAATAGCGGGAAGGGTCATGGCGCTGCACCCCAGAAAGGGAGGATCATTGGGAAGAACGATGCGCCCTCATAGGAAACCCGCCACCAAGGGCTAACTGCCCACTTTCGACATCAAATAGAGTTCCCAGAGAATGATGCTGCCGAAGATGCCGGCGACAGCCGGCATGAAAAGATGCCCCAAGGCAAAGCGCCGGTTCAGCCAGTCTTTGAAGAAAAGCATCAGCACTAAGGGCAGCGCCGTCAGGAGGTATTTGGTAATCAGAAACGCTTCGGGGCCGAGATCGATATAGAAGGCCATCACCGGGTTTACTTCCACCGCCCCGTGGGTTAAGAGAATCAACGTCAGCAGGGCGTCGGTGAGGCTTAAAACCAAGATGGCCATGATCAGGGCAAATACGGACGAGCCATACCTGTCCAGCAGGGATATCCGCTTCCGATCCGACTGGCGCCGGAGTTGAACCCTCCTACCCTCGGTTCTTAAGGGAGGGATCCACGCCTTCCGGCCAAGCCGTCGATCTTCACCCTTACGTCGCTCCGGTCCTGAGTATCGGATCACCGCCAGCCCTTTCCGATCATCATCCGCTTCATGGCCGACACCGTTCAGACAAGGCCAGTCCAAGGATCAATACCACAAAATACACCACGCCACCCGTCAGCTGCCAGCAACGGCGGTGTGTCAATAGATCGACCGATCTCCATAGCTATATAGGTGATCGTTCAATTTTCATACCAGCAGACAAAATTTTTTATTGTTTTATATCGAATAGTTATGATTGACCGCATCTCTACTGACCGTCAAAATAGAGATTTATTTTCATTCAACTGGCTAAACTTTTACCCAAGGGCCGATCATTCACCATCGGCACCATGGCACCCGTGTTCACACTGCCTCGGTCACCGACCGGCGCCCTTCCCGGCTGCCGCGTATATGGGAAAGCAGAGGATGTAATTCGAGGGTATTGACGACCTGGAAGGATCCGATCCACCCCCGGCGTGCAGTGGCCACTCCAAAGGCCATCAGATCCAGTTCGGCCTCGCGGTGGGCGTCGGAATTGATGACGATGGACACGCCGGCGGATCGGGCCATCCGGCAATGCCGTCCGGACAAATCCAGTCGTTCCGGATTGGCATTGACCTCCATCATGGTGCCGCTCTTCCTGCATGCCGCCATCAGCGCCTCCATATCCAATTCGTAGGGCTCTCTTTTACCGATGAGTCGGCCGGTTGGATGCCCGATAACCGTGACCAAGGGGTGGGCGGCCGCCCGAATCAGTCGACGGGTCATTTCTTCCTGGGTTTGCTCGAACCGGCTGTGTACCGACGCCACGATGACATCCAGGGTGGAAAGCACATCATCGGGCAGATCCAGACGACCATCGGGCAATATATCCACTTCTATTCCCTTGAGGACACGGATTCCGCTCAGGCGCCCGTTGACCCGGTCGATCTCATCCCCCTGGCGAAGAAGACGGGAGGGATCGAGCCCGTTGGTAACGCCCAGATACGGGGAGTGATCGCAGATGGCAATGTAGTGGTATCCCCGATTCTTTGCGGCTTGGGCCATTTCCTGAATGCCCATGTGACCGTCTGACCAGTCGCTGTGCATGTGAAGATCGCCTCGGATGTCCTCCGGTGATACCAAATCCGGCAGACATCCCGACTGGGCGGCTTCGATTTCGCCCTGGTCCTCGCGAATCTCTGGAGGAATGAACGGGAGCCCTAATGCCTGATAAACTCCCGCTTCGCTTTTCCCCGCAATCTTTTCCTGGCCCCGATAAATTCCGTACTCGTTGACCTTGAGGCCCATGCCAGCGGCCAGGGCACGAATACGGATGTTGTGGGCCTTTGAGCCCGTAAAATACTGGGCCGCCGCACCGAAGCTCGACCCGGGGACCACTCGCACATCCACCTGAATGCCCCCATACAGGCGGACGCTTGATTTGGTGAGGCCCCGGGATAGGACCTTCTCTACCATGGGAAGGCCTGTAAAAGCGGCCATGACGGTCTCGGGATCCTTCGAGGCGACCAGGATATCGGCATCCGCCACCGTTTCCTTCATGCGCCTGAGGGATCCCCCCATGAGGACGTCGTCGACGGCGGGTTCCCCTCTAAGGGCATCGACGACGGTGCGGGCTTTGGGATAGACACGTGCCAGGGGCATACGCTCCTTGTACTTAAGCACCTGGTGGATACCATCGAGGATATTCTTCTCCTTTTTAGGGCCAAACCCGGGAATGGTTCTCAGCCGGTTATTTTCCGCGGCGGTCTTCAAGTCGTTTAGGGTCTTGATGCCCATGGTGTCGTAGATCAGCCTGGCCTGCTTGGGACCCATGCCGGGAATATCCAGAAAAGCCACCAGGCCGGCCTCATCGGAGTCGAGAAGGTTTTCGAAAAAGGTCAGTCGTCCGGTATCAACCAGTTCCGCAATCTTTTCGAAAATGGCGTCGCCGATACCGGGAAGATGCCGCACGGCATCCCGGTCGGGGCTGTCGGCAATGGAAAAGGGCGCTCCGGTGATGGTATCCGCCGCCCTCTGATACGCCCGGATTTTAAACGGGTTTTCTCCCTTCACTGCCAATATCCGTGCAATGGAGAGAAAGATGTCGGCAATGTCCTGGTTTGTCATGGGATCGGAGTCTCTGCGGGGTGTGACTTGCGCCCTCGTTTGCAGGCATCCGGCTCGGAGGATCGGTGGATGTCGATGATTCGCGACTGGTTCCGGTAGGTGATGGTTTCATACCGAGTCAGGTTCTGCAGCTTGCCGGTGATATCCGCCAGTCGTTCCACCTGATCAAGGATCTGCTGTGCCAGGGAGAACACCTGTCGGTCAGGTCCACCCTCCATCTGAATCAATTCGGCATATCCGGACAGGGCTTGGAGGGGTTGGTTCAACTCGTGGCAAACGGCACCGGCGGTTTCCAATACTCCCTGAAACTTCTCCTTTTGGATACGATCGTCGGCCGCCCGGTTTGTTTCGGTCAAATCCACCATGACCCCAACGCTGCCTGCCCACGGTCCGTCGTTGTTGTTGACGGCAGCGATCCCGAAGTGAAACACCCGCGTCCGTCCGTCGGCACAAGGGACCTCGGCTTCAAAGGTGTGCACCCCCCTGCGGTCGGTGATCGTGTTTTCATGCTTTTGGACGACGGAAGCCAAGTCCAGGGGCATCCGAGACCCCAGTTCCTGATTTCTCCGGCCGATAATTTGATCCCTTGAAAGCCCAAGCACCTCTTTGCTGAAAGCTCGGTTGCATCCCCGATAGACGCCATCGGCATCCTTGAAATAGATGGGATTGGGAATGGTATTGATCAGCGTGTCCAGCAGTTGAAGATATTCCCGGAGCTTGTCCTCCGTTTGCCGGCGGTCCTTGACCACTTCATCATGACGTTGCTTCAGAAGCGACAGGGATTCACGGGAAGCCCGGGCCTCTTCCTCGAATCGCGCCAGCCGATGCTCACCGCGGACGAACCGGTAAAATAGCCACAGGGAAAGAAAAGATGACAACCCAAGCAGCGATAGCAGCCATACGGAAACCGTCGTCATGGGTGAACAATCCTTTAGTGAACAGCAAACAGGGCAATGGTCGACGTGTCCATCCACGTCCCATGGGATCCGACCACCAGGGTCAGATAGATTATATGGCGGCAGGGACCATCATTTCAAGTCCCATTCAGAGGGAAGGCCTTTTCAGCTCAGGGAGAGGTTCACCGGATTGGAATGACGGCCGTTGCCGGCTTGGGGCGGCGGGAGAGGAGTAGAGACCGTCCCCACTCAAACAAAGAAAAGCCGGGCTGCATCCGGCAGCCCGGCCCGGCGATAAGCGCCGATGCTTGCGGTTATCCAGCGATGGAAACGGGAGACGCCTTCCCGATGGCCTCCATGGTTTCCTCGTATTTACCCCTCATGTCCACCGAGGACGTCTCGATGTCTTTTTTCATGGGGCTCCAGTCCGTCGGGCATTCGGTTTTCAGTTCGTCCAAGCGGCCACTGAGCTCTTCCAGCACCATATGAAGATCTTCGATCTTAGGCTGGATGGATTCTCTTTCGGCGGTGCCCAGCTTGTCGAACTTTCTCCAGGTATCGTAAAGCTTGGCCTTCCATGCAGTCAACTCCATTTCCATGCCGGAACAAAAGTCTTTAACATCCATGGGTGTCTCCTTTCCAATCAAATGAGGGTAAGGGCTGTCGGGCGGGAGTCATTCCCGCTATCAAGTTAGTGGGAGGGGTCTCCACCGTCACCCAGTAGCGGCAGGGACCGCTCCAGTTCAAAAAAAACAAGAAATTTGGGATCCTTTTCCGGGTTGTTGTCCGAGGGATAGGAGCGTCGGCGCAGCTCGTAGAGGCGCTTCGACTCTTTTTCTTCACCTACTTTTCGGAGAAAAAGCCGTTTTCCATTGTAGCCTTTACCTTCTTCGATGAAGAGGTAAGAGGCATAGGGGTTTGAGTTGAGGTTGTCGTGTGTCAGCCGGTTTCTCATGATGAATGCCAACGTTCCGTCTTCCATGAAGTGTGGACGCGAATAGACGGCGGCATCCACACGGCCGTCACCGTCGGCTGTGGCCAGGACACCGATGCCTTTTTGGTTGGCAAAATAGTCTGATAACGTCATCCGTTCGCTCCTTATCGCTCTCAATGGGGTCCGCATCATGAGGAGTGATCGTAAGATACAGAAGACCTTGGCGGTCGGTACGTTCAATGAAGAAACGATAAGCATCCAGATCGATTTGTTAAGGTGCAGGAGACGAAAAAGGAGCCGTCAACCGGCATCGGCAAGCCGGTCAACGGAAACGAGGATGCCTATGGGGAAAGAGAGTAAGGCCTGTCCATCAGTCAAGGACCCTTCCGCGAATGGAGCCGTGGCTTCCTGTCCAAAAAGCCCCTCACCTCCGACAGCGCCCCGCCAACCAGGGCTTTCCCAATGACTCTCACGGGAGACCCCAGGGTAAAGGCGCCCAGGACGGCATAGAGGGTTGCCGGGTTTAGCCTCGGCTCAGCCGCCACCAGATAAACGGGAATCCATTGATCCGGATGGAATTTGGCTTTGAAGGCGTCGAGTCCTCGAAAGTTGTAAAACCGGGTGCCATGGGCCCGCATCCACCACATCATCAGGGCCAGCCAAAACGGCTTCGATCCCGATGGCAATCGGCGGGAAAGGGGTGAGGCTCCGAGAGTGATGAAGGCATCTCCGCGGGTCGCCGCCAACCGGACGGCCCCTTCCACCAGACTCTCAGAGATGCCATTGGGGGCCATCCTGCAGCGAACGATCTGCTCGATCAGCCATCCATTTCGGGCGGGGACAGGCGTCATCACTGTATAACCGACCACAGCCCCTGCTACCGTTCCCACCACAACCCGACGATCCGCCAATCGCTCCAGCAAATGAGGGTCTGTCATGAAACCCATCGGCGGCATTGATTTGGCGGCAATCCACTCATCCAGGCAAATGGCGAGGGCCGGCTTCGGGGGAGCCTGATCATTCCATTCTGAGATCACAAGCCCCTTGTGCCGGGCACGACGGATTTGGTAGCGAAGAGACGATGACGTGTGGAAGCGGCGAAGCAGCGACTCCGGCGTCCACTCCGGCTGGGCGCCGATGGGTAATACCGTATGGGCGGCGCCGGCCCTTTCCAGCGCCCGAATCATCCTTGGTTCGGCCGCCATGTAACAGACCTTATCTCCTCTGCATGCCGCATCCCTTTCGAACTCCCCGCACACCTCCGCCATCCGTTCGGGCGGGCAAATGGGCTCTCCGGCAGCCACCCGAACACCGCGGTATTTCGCATATCCGACCAGGGCGTCCCCTGAAGACGAAAACCATCGCAGAAGATCCGGGTGTAACCCCTGCCAGCAGGTAGCGGCTCTGCCTTGGCCCAGAACCAATCTTCGGGCAATCCCCAGTCCCTCCCTTGGGTCATCGACCTTATTCGTCTCCCCCGCCATGGTGTCCTTAATCGATAAGCGCCTGGCCATTGGTGATGGTTCTTTTGAAAGCCGTCAACCGCTGGGGGAAATCGGTAAATAGACCGCTAGCCCCGGCTTTCCAGAAGCGACGGAAGTCCTGAACGTCATTGACCGTGAAAAGATTGATGCTCACCCCCTGGCGGGTCTTTTCCCTGATCTCCTTATCGCTGATGAGGGTCCAAAGCACATTGTAAGTGGCGTAGGACCCATTTCCCCAGTCAAGAGAAAGATCGTCGTCATCGCCGATAAGTGCCTGGACGCCGAGGCCTTGCCGTCGCGCAGTCACTTCCTGAAGCCAGGGGTGATGAAAGGAGGAGATCACGACCTGCTCCTGAGGAATGCCCACACGATCGATGCTCCGAACCACCCGCTCCACCATGGGGAATCGGCCCATGGGTTCCGGCAGAGCTTTGAGTTCGAGATTGACCCGCCAGTCCAAGTCGCGGGTCAAGACCAGTGCCTCCTCGAGTGTGGGAATCGGCTCTTCCCTGCAGTCATTGAGGTCAGCCGGGGCCAGAGCACCGGCCGCGATCTGACCGAACGGATCGGTTTCCAAAAACCAGGACCCCGCATCCAGAGACCGGACTTCAGCCAGAGTAAACCGGGTCACCGGATCGCCGGAACGATCCGGAAAACGCAATTCCACATCGGTAGTGCGGCGCAAGTCCGCATCGTGAAGGAGGACCGGTTCGCCATCGCTGGTCAGGACCACATCCGTCTCCCAGAGGTCTGCACCTGAATCGAAACCCTTGCGAGCAGACAGAAGCGTGTTCTCGGGGGCAAGGCTCCTAGCACCCCGATGGGCGATATTAAGGATCATTTCGTTTTCCTTCCCGGGATGGTGATGCTATCCAATGAAATCATCCATGACCTCCCCCCCGAGGAGAAGGGAAGCACCCTCTGTCCACATGGCAGGATAACACCTATCATGATGGATCGGAATTTAACAGCCGAAGGGGAGTCGCTGCGCCTCTAACGATTCGCCATTGGAGATCGAGGCAGACCCACTGTCTCCCTTATGTCCCATGGCCCCGTCCGTCAGTCGTTGACAGGATACCCGTGCCATCGCCCAGCTGTGAATATGTCTTTTTGAGTGTTGTCGAACAGGACGTGGGTATTATCTTTAAATACTTTCGATTGCTTCTTCCACCGGGTTCTCCGGCATTCCCGAGATACCCCCAGCAAACAGGAGGCGATATGACTAAAGGAATCTGCCCTCAATGCGGTTGTGAGCGGTTTTTCGTCAAAGACCCGGACGACCCCTTCGAAACCTATGAATTCGAAATCAAGAATGGCCACGTTCAATTTGACGACAACGGCCCATCGTCGTATGAACCGGATACGGACGAGGACACCGTGGCCTTTTGTGATCGATGTGCGTGGCACGATCGACTGGGGACGCTCTGATAGACGCGCCCCGAGGATATCGATAGAACCGAAACTGATTTTACCCAGCGGGTCCGTCAATGGGTCGGCACCCCGCCCTGGGGCAATCTCGGCAACTCATCAGCAGGAGGGAAATCAATGCGAAAAGTTTTCATCGGCTATGCGACCAGAACCGGAAACACGGAAAAGATGGCGGAGTATATTGCCGAAGGGGTCCGCTTTTCGGGGATCGATGTAGATGTCAAACCGATAACCAAAATTAAGTCGGAAGTGGATCTCAAGGTCTACGATGGCGTCATTCTCGGCTGCCCCACTTATCACCGGGATATGATCGGCACCATGAAAACCTTTTTGTTTCTGGCCGAAAAGGCCAACCTGGTGGGTAAAGTCGGCGGGGCATTCTGCTCGTATACCCACAGTGGAGAGGCTGGTCCCATGGTGTTCGATACCATGCTCCACGTATTCAAAATGGATATGGTGGATCTGGGCGCATTGAACCTGAAAGAACAGGTTTTGGGATCCGACGAGGGCCTGAGAGCCTGCCAGCAGTATGGAAAATCTGTGGGTGAGAAGCTTGCCGGCTAATGATGATTCAGCAAAACATCACCGGATTTTTTCTGTCCGATGAACAAACGGAGACGAATATGGCTAACCCTGAAGACATGTACCAGTGCCAAACAGTGAATTGCGGCTGTATCTACAATCCCGATCGGGGGGACCGCCGGGGGAAGGTGCCAAAGGGCACCCAATTCCAATTGCTGCCGGCCCAATGGCAATGTCCGGTGTGCGGTGCCACCAAAAAAAGGTTCAAGCCTCTTGCAGGACCTGGGTCGACGGCTGAGGAAGGTCAGTAGCCCAAGAGGCTGTCGATCCGCTTCAGCATTCACAGAGATATCACCATTATTCGCCCGGTGAAACGCCTATAGAAGACGCATCGACGGTGGCGTGCTCATAGGCATTCAATGGGACGGGGGTAAGGGAAATGCGGCAGTGGGTTTTCTTATGGACGGCGATAATGGCTGTGTTGGCTGGCGTGTCCGCGGCGGCCCCTGCCGCCAATCTCGACTCAGGCTTCATGGACATCCCCTGGAAAGCGGATCTCCGGCACCTGGAGGGGTTTACTCTCGTTTACTCGAAGGGGGATCTGCGCTATTACAGCCAGCCGGATACCCTAAGGGAAATCGATGGTATCGAAATACCCCGGGTCATTTACGGCACTTTCATGCATCAATTCTTTGCCGCCTACCTCGACATCGATTCCATCGACGCGTTCAAGGCCATCCAGTCCTACATGGAATCGAAATACGGATTTCCGAAAACCCAGTGGTCGGTGGCCGGTGAAAAAACCACTCACAAATGGACCTACCACCAAATCCGGATGAAACTGAAACATGGTGAGTCCGATAATCGAATGAAGCTGGCCTTCTATTATGCACCCATCGCCGATCAAGTGAACACCGAAACTGCCGATCGGCAGCAGCAGGAATCCAGGCGGTTTCTGCCGATCGACAGAAACAAGCGGCCAGAGGCCTTGCCTCTGCTGGTATTTTGATCGAAATCGACCGTCCTTTGACCTGGAGAGGTCCTCACCGCTCACGATCCACAGGGCGTCGGTCCCCTTAAATGGATACTCATCTCTTACAGGAAGCGATGTCCCTTCAGGGCAGAGAGAAGACGGTTGCCGATATCCTCCAGTATCGACAAGGCACCGGACCCGGAGGCCTGCCGAAATGAAAAACCCGACGATCAATGCCAAGCATCGATCGTCGGGTTTGATCACCACATATTCAAACCGTCGACACGACTTGTCGCCGACGGTCCGATGAGCTTATTGACGCTGGATTTTGCGGCGAATCACGCCTCCCATCGCCACCATGCCCACACCCAGCAGCGCCAGGGTCCCGGGTTCCGGAACCGGTGCAGGATCACCACCTCCATGTCCAGGTCCAGGTCCAGGTCCAGGTCCGGGTTCAATTTCAATGAAAGTTGCAGGGGTTATAGGTAAATAATCAAGCTGGGCGCTGACGCCGTAAAGCTTGAGCTTGTTCTTCTTCTTGTCTCCGAGGTCCTCAAGAAATGCGCCCAGTTCGTCCAAGTCCTCGGGATCGATAAAAAACGTATCCGTGACCGGTTTTTTATTTTTGGATTTGGACAGCAACTGCCCCGCAATTGACCAAGACTCTTTCTTTTTCGCCTTGTTGCCTGCGTGGGTAATTCGAACGGCAATTTTACCATCGATATCATCCGGGCCGATATCCAAGGGCTGATCGAAGGCTTTCCCTTTGACCTTGATGAAATCCTTGATCTTTCCTTTCTTGTTCATACTCGAATAGTCGTAGTCCAAAATGATCGCAAACGATGTGGTACTCAAGAAAAACACGGCTGCGATAAGCGTTCCTAAAATGACCCATTTTCGATTCATAGCTCTCCTCGCTTTCTAATGTGAACGTCTGCACAGGGTGATTAGGAAAATATTTTGTTGTGCTTATAGACAGCAAATAGCCTGCCAAGATGGCATAGTTGTGAAATTATCCTTATTTCGTTTGAATTTTAGGTAGATAAGTCTATTTAAAGAGTTACCGAATCAGGCTCAAACAGTGAAATTGTTTTCACAATTATTGGAAATTAATGAAAAACTTTTCATACTATTTAGGATAGGGAATCATTTTGGACAGTTCCGAAGTGGTGTTTTTCAGTTCAACGGTTGTCTCATGAGGACCTGGCAGGCCCACTTGGATAGGGTACGAGGCAAGCTGAGGGGTCAATAGTCCAAAATGCGGCATGGGGTTCAAAGCGCCGTTTCATCCATGGGGGCCTTCACGGCTTCCGTCGGAAGCTGAACAAGGGATTGTACCCAGGGGTGCGTCGGCGGTGATGTCGTTGTCGGTTGAATTGACCATCCCGGCGTCGACGCCAGAGTCTGTTTTCTATGGGCGGCCAGATTTCAGGCCGACTGACTCTATGCCGGCACCCATTGCTTGTTCAGCCACCCCCGCACAAGAAGCAGTGTCGACAATTGCCCCTGGTTCTGTTTTCTGTTATTCGGTTATCTATGACGCTCCAGACGGTCTATATCGGTGGCCAATGGGCGCCGGATCGGGTGTTGGGCCACCAAAACCCATACGGGAGGATTCTGAATAACCGCATTCTGTTAAATACGGAGACATTTGATCCACACCATTCCACCCCAACACACCACTGAAAGCCATTCATGAGCAAACACCATCACACCTTGACCATGCTGGTTGAAAACGAACCCGGGGTCACCGCCAGAGTCACCGGCCTGTTTGCCGGCCGGGGGTTCAATATCGAAACCATATGCGGCGCGCCAACCGCCAACCCGAAAATGTCCCGGATTACCATCACCACGCGGGCGACGTCCGAACAGCTTGAAATGATCATCAAACAACTCCGTCGGCTCATCAATGTCATCACGGTCCGGGATATGGCCGGGGCGGCCGCTGTACGGCGAGAAATGGCATTGGTCTGCGTCCAGACCACACCTGAGAACCGGAGCGAAATCAGGCATATCATCGAAGATTTCCGCGCCGCAATCATCGACACCGGAAAGACCCATTACATTTTCGAAGTGACGGGCAGACAGGAAAAAATCGAAGCTCTTCTCCAATTGCTGGAACCCATGGGTATCAAAAAGCTCTCCCGATCAGGCATTCTGGCCCTGTACCGGGAAACCGACTGATAATGCCCCTCCTTCCGGGTCAAACTGACGGATGAAGGGTCACCGACGATTTTTTACGACCCCATTCCCCAAAGCTCCCTCACTAGGACCACCGGGCGCAGCCCAAGCGCTCAGATCCTTTCAACCGTTAACCAACCCATGTGCAGGGCGGGCGCGTCCCCTTCCATATGCCTCTTTCTCCCGCGATCAACACTCAACTGCCTATTTCCGTCAATCGAATTCGGTATTAGATTGAATCCGCTACAGGCAGACGTCGTCCCGGGAACCATCATTTCCAATGACCACCGATTCGGTTGACGGATGGATATGAAAATCAGACCGGCATCCCTATCCGACCCGACTCCTATTGCCAGAGTTTATGTCGAAACCTGGAGGGATACCTATGTCGGTATCCTTCCCGACGCCTATCTTGGCCGCATGCGGGTCAGCGACATTCGAACATCCTTTGAAACAGAGATCACCGACGGCGGCCACCTTTCTCATGTTGCGGAACATGACCATAGGGGGGTGGTGGGCTTTGTGACCGGGGGATGCCGGCCATTCAAAGACCGCATTTACGAGGGGGAAATCTTTACCCTCTATGTTCTCCCCTCTTTCCAGCGGCAGGGGTTGGGGCTTCGATTGGTTGAGGCACTGGCGAAGGCACTGAATCAGATCGACGTCTACACGCTAAGGGTCAACGTGCTTGAGGCCAATCCATGCCGGACGTTCTACGAAAGAATAAACGGTATCTTATTGAGGACACGCCAGATCCGCTATGCCGGCATTGACCTGGCAGTGTGCACCTATGGATGGCTTGACACCGATCTTCTCGGCTGGCGTCTGGCACACCCGGGGCGGCGCCGCAAGACAGGGCCTTGACGATCCGCTCCCACCGGTTCGAAGACCCTTTCCAGACACGGGTGACGGTACCGAGCCCGGAAATGACGGCTAAACACCATCATCGGTGCCCGTCATCGAGTGTTTCCATACCCCTTCCTATTCCTCTTTCCGCGGAAAGCGCATTTCATTCTCTCCTAAGTCGGTAATCGACGCTCGGGACGGCCAGAGGCTGCCGGACGACCCGCTGTCCTATGGGCCGACAGTGATGGATCTTAAATTCAGACGATCCGCTCACGGCATCCCCAGCAGCTCCCGGAGCTTGCCACCGGGGCATGGAAGTCCGGGGCCATAGGTTGCAAAGAGGATTTCCATTCCAATGGTATTGGAGAGACCGCAGACCCCCTCTTTATGTCATGAAAGGAGACACCCATGGATGCCAACACGGACATCTTCAACATTTTTGACGAGGATAAAAATTTTCAGGAAGTGATGAAACGACTGTTGGAGGATTCGATGAATTTTTCCTTCAACGGCATCATGATCACCGAATCCGGTCCAGGGTACCCGATTCGATACGTCAATCCCTCGTTTAGCGAAATGACCGGCTACGGCCCCCACGAGATCTTTGGGAAATCCCCCAGCGTTCTTCAGGGACCTAAGACCGATCCCGAAGTGATCGAACGCCTCGGACAGGACATTTCGCTGGGACGCCCTTTTCACGGCAGGGCCATCAACTACCGCAAGGATGGTTCGGAGTTCATGATGGAATGGAAAATCGTCCCGATCCGAAATGCATCGGAGGAGATCACCCATTATCTGGCCATTCAGAGGGAAGTATCCTGACAGGAGGCCTGCCTCGATGAAGATCCCCATAAGGACCTATGCGGGTTTGTATGTCCTTGCGGCCGCGATGTTCCTTGTCATCGATTTGGTGTGGATCGGAACCGTCGCCGACAACTTTTACTCGCGGCAGTTGCAGGGACTCCTGAAACCCCAGGTCAACTGGTGGGCGGCGCTGCTTTTTTATGTCATCTACATCGCCGGGCTGATGATCTTCGCCGTCATTCCAGGTATCAACGTCAACTCGTCGTTAGTGGCGGCAACCAGGGGTGCGGCTCTTGGAGCGGTCGCTTACGGCGCCTTCGACCTGACCAATCTGGCCCTGATCAGGGACTGGCCGGTAGCCGTGGCCGCGGTGGATATGGCCTGGGGAACCCTACTCACCGCATCTGTGGCCGCTTCGACGTCGTGGTTCGGGGTTCGGTTCGCCGGAAAAGCGTTGTCTCGATCGATGAAAGGGTCTGCTCATGGTCACCACCACGACCGATAGGGATCGGGTTCGAGGGGCGCTGTGGGGCATGTTTATCGGTGATGCCCTGTCCATGCCCGTCCACTGGTACTACAATCGCCAATCCTTGGAGAGGGATTACGGGCGTGTCGTCGATTATCTCGAACCGAAAAATCCTCACCCGGACAGCATTCTCTGGCGCTCCCGATTCGACAGGCTTCCCGACGGGTATGATATCCTCCACGACCAGGCCCGTTTCTGGGGGATGCCCGGAATCCACTACCACCAGTATCTTCAAGCCGGCGAAAACACGCTTACTCTCAAAATATGCCGGCTGCTGTTGGCATCCCTCTCTGAAGTGGGCGAGTACGACCCCGATGATTTCCTCCGGCGTTACATCGATTTCATGACGACGCCAGGCCGTCATCGCGATACCTATATCGAGGAATGTCATCGCCATTTTTTCCGTCGGCTGGCCGCCGGAATCTCCCCGCGCCGATGCGGCATAGCGGAAAAGCACATTGGAGGGCTGGTGGGAACGATACCGCTGCTGGTCCATTACCGACACCACCCCCCGACGGCGGCTGAAGCCGCACGGCGTCATCTAACCCTGACCCACACCGGCCCCCTGATGGAAGGTGCCGCCGACGGTCTCATCGGCATTGTCCTAAACGTCTTGGCAGGCTCCCCGCTCCGGGAGGTCCTGGAGGAGGAAATCGCCAGCCAGCGAAATCCTTTTCTATCCCGACCCATCTATCGGTGGCTGAAGGACAGGGACGACCACGTCATCGGGCAGCGGCTAAGCAGCGCCTGCTACGTGGAGGATGCGGTGCCGGCAGTGATGTATCTGGCGTTGAAATATGAGGATAATCCGGAAGCGGGATTGATAGCCAATACCCGATTAGGCGGGGACAACGCCCATCGCGGGGCCATTTTGGGCGGCATTCTGGGAGCCGCCAACGGTATTCAGGCCTTTCCCGAGCGATGGATCGACGGTTTGTTGGAACCGGTCCCGGACCGCTTTTAGAACGGTCTTCAGTCGGTTCGAATGGAACAAGCGTATCCTGTTCAGGCTACCGCCCTCTTGCCGGACAGAACTGAAAAGAGAAAATACACCTCGCCGATCGACCAGAGAGTTCATGGCTCAAGCCCCTTTGACGATCGGTGAGAAGGCACCCCTGGACCACCATTCGATGGCGGTCGGCTGGAAATCAATTCGATGTGATCGAAGACAAATGTGTGGACAAACTCCGTATCGTCGACTGATCCTGACACCGCGATTCGAAATGGAAGGACGATGCCGCCGATGTGGCGGAAGTCTCCATAATGCAAAGCCCCCTTGTAGGACGGCCACAACGCTCTGAGGGTGAACTCGATGAATGCCACCCGCTTCGACTCCCTATGGATATAAAGACGGTATTGATCATGAACCTTTGATGGGGCGCCGCTGCTTGACGACGCAAACAAAATGTCATGGATGTCACCGTTGATCACCCGATGTCCGGCCGCCACCAGAACCGGGCTGTTGAAGAGGGAGATCGGCCACTCCACATAGTTTTTCATGGGTTCGAGATAGAGCCGGATGGATGAGGAATCCCGGTACCGGCGCCCGCCGTGTGCATCCTCTTCAAATGTGCCCAGGGCGTCGATGCCAATGATCTCTCCGGACCGCCCGCCGTTTGTGAATTGATAGAGAATTTCCGGTTTTTCGGGACGACTGTGGAACCGGAATTGCTGAAGGGAGTCGGTGAGAGGGGTCAGCCACCGAAGAACGGAAACGTGCCAGCGATCCTCTCCGGTCAGTGACATGGCCGGCGGCGCAACGGCATGCCCCGCGCCGCCCCCCATTCGTTCGAGGGCTGCCAGGTAAAGAGCTACCGCGTCCGGGGAGCGACCGGCGATCGGGTCATCTGCTGTTTTCATGTCGGGACGGAGATCTGCCAGCTGACACCCTGCCAGCAGCAATGCTGAAAATAGTAAGCCGACCCACGCCCTGTTGCGACCTGTCATTCGAATATGCATCCGCCCGCCGATGGCCATTATGAATCTGAAAAAAGGGTCTTTCCACTATCGGTTGCGATGGTCACCTCCCCAAGACCGCCCAGAGATATCGGCGTTCACGGGAATATAAGTGAAAGATCGCACCCAAGTGTGGATTGTCAATCGACGGCATTTCCCCGGGATGACCAACGGGAGTAGCCCCCTATGGGGAAAACGATATGACGGTTTTCCCCTCCCCAAAACCGGCGTTCTCGATTCAGGCGCCGACGTCTGATCCTCCGTTCGTATCCTTAACCGATGTGAAGTGTGGTGCGGCCTCCTCGGCGGGAGGGATCTCCTGGATCACGTCCACCAGCAGCCCGCTGGGGTCGGTTACCATGAAATGCCGCTGCCCCCAATCTTCCGATCTCAGGTCGAGAACCATGGAGATCCCCTCCCGTTTCAGCCGCTCATACTCGACGTCGACGTTGTCGACCTCGATATTAATCACCACTCCGGCTGCAGAGATTCGAAAAGGAGCGGGCAGACTCGGGTGGCGGTCATCAAGGAAGGCAAGCTCTTGGCCGGGTGCAGAAACCGATCTCAAACTGACGTACCAGTCGGCGTCGAAAACCACCTCGAAGTCGAAGTAATCCACATAAAATTGTTTCGATGAGGCCACATCAGCAGAAAGGATGACCGGGTAAACGCTTGTGGTTTTCATAGGCTGCTCCTTGGATGTAATGGATTGATTTACGTAGGGAAACCATATATACATATAGTATGTATTCACATATCGACAGTAACATACATCCTGTATGTCAACCTCAGGGAGTTTCCATCCTATGCCAAGGCGCTATCAATCGGTCATCAAGGAAGATCAGTCGCGGGCGACAATAGAAAAACTGATTGGGGTGGCCGCAGAGGAGTTTAGTCAGAAAGGGTTTTCAGGAGCCTCCACCGAAACCATCGTCCACCGAGCCGGTGTCACCCGTGGTGCTCTCTACTACCATTTTAAGAACAAACAGGACCTCTTTCTGGCGGTGTTTAAGGAAATCCAACGGGACATCGGCCGAGAAATCGAGGCGGCCGTGGCGCCCCTCGCCCGTCCGTGGGATCAGCTGGTTGCCGGGTGCCGCGCCTTTTTGGAAGCATGTGCCGACCCCAAGCGACAGCAAATTTTGGTCATCGACGGCCCGGCGGTCTTGAACTGGAAAACCTATCGAGAGGTGGACGCTGCCCTGCCGGACGGGGGGCAGTCCCTGCTCAGGGAATGTCTTCAGGAATTGATGGAGGACGGCATCATTCAACCACTGCCGATCGAGGCTCTGGTTCATTTGCTGTCCGGGGCGATGGATGAGGCCGCCGTTTGGATTGCCCAGAGCGAGGATACGGAAACGGCCCTTGCGGATGCAGGGCGCATTCTGGAAGTTCTGTTGACATCCCTGCGGGTGGGAGCCTTTTAAAATGACCCGCGACGCGGGGAAGGCGCTCGGTCTTTTATCGAGATGGCAAGAAAAACGACTCTTTCCACCTCTAGCTACCGAAACGAATTCGGCCGAAACACCGGGGCAGATGAAAGTTCAACCGATCCACCGGAGACCAGGCTGCCCAATGCGGGTGGGATGTATCATCACCGCATTTGTAAAAATTAGCACGCCAGACGTTACCGGAACCCGTGGGGATGCGACCCGCATAATTTTCCAGCAGTGAAAATGGGATAAAAAAAGCCAGGTGCCAGATGGTAGGGGCATCCCGTTCGGGCTCGACCACCGGCGGCAGGGTGTGCTGAATGTCCACCCGGCGACAGTCCCCAAGGCTCAATGGTTTCCACGCTTTGAAACCGGTATTCGTGCGGGTTGGGTTGGTGATGTACGAGGCCAGCATGGCCCCACCGCAATTGAACTCGAAATTGAAGTATCCCCTCCCCTCCAGGGGCTGAACAAAAAACTCAACACAGCTGTCTTTGAATACCGCCTCCTGATAGCCGGTCCGGACGCATCGGACAAACCGGTCGTGAACCCTGAACATACCGGTCAATCCGTGGGCGCTGTACCCCAATTTCGCCCAGGTCAGCGGTCGATGATCGGTGCTCTCCGATCGGAAATGGGATACCCTTAAAACCGGCACAGCCCTCCAGCAGTGGGCCTCCCAAGTCAGCGCGAACGCCCGTCTTTCCGATATCACGGGCATGGTGTATTCCATCTTGGCCATGGGTCCGCCTTTCTTGGCGATCATTATCGGCACCCTAGTCACCGACACCCGGCGATTCGGTGAATGGCGATGATCATCCCGATCGGCGCCAGGAAAATGACGCGTCACGCCAGCGAACCATTCATGGCGTCGGGTTTCTGAGACCGGGCACTGATTGCCCACAATGGACGATTGAAACACTATCCATCGAAATACTCCCTTATCTCACTGATTATTCTATTTATTTTA
Organism: uncultured Desulfobacteraceae bacterium; assembly: GCA_942491115.1. Lineage (GTDB taxonomy): Bacteria > Desulfobacterota > Desulfobacteria > Desulfobacterales > UBA5852 > CALNZV01. The sequence goes on along the minus strand of CALNZV010000006.1, from coordinate 135,926 downwards.
TGTAAGGTCGCTTCGGGCGACGACTGCCGAAAAAAACAGGCAAGGTTGGCCTGCTTTTTGCCGACAAATAAAGAAAGGATAACATATTTCCGTTGAGTCCTGACTCCAGATTTCCGAAAGGCACAGTCGATGAGACAACGATTCCCTGGCGCCGAGTCCACAATCCAAAGGCCCGCAAGCCTTATTGTCGCTGTTGTCCTTATCGGCACGATGATCGGCTTGGGATCGGCCGCTGCCAGCACCGCCCCGGCACCGGAAAAAGGGGGAGACTACTCAAGGCTCCTCCATTATATCCAGACCGAAGATCTCCAGAGCCCTTTGGTGGAATTTTCCCGGTACGACACCCCCGTCGACAAAATAATGAACGCGGAAAACCTGAGCTTCTTAAGCAACAACCAGGATCTCCTGAACGGCATCCGCAGCCGGCTGAACAGCGATCAACTGGAATGGCGGCTCGGTGCTGCATCCAAGCGTCTGATGATCGTGCCGGAAGGCCGTTCCGAGTATGCGGACCTCTTTGAGCGCTATTGCAGGGACGTCGTGGACTACGTCCTTTCCCGCACCCAACTCCCGAATCCCTACCAGTCCATCGCTACCCTCAGCGGTCCTCCGGGTGACCACGCCGTTGACAAGAACGAGCATATCACTGCCTATCTCGTTCACAATGTGGCCGATGAATACATCGAGGAGTACATATTCTCCAGCCGTTCCCAAGAAAAGAAAAAAATAAAGATCAAGCTAAGAAACCGGGTATATTCGGGCGTGGTGGGTTCCTACACGTCTGACCTCTTGATCGGCGACGATCATCAGTATGAATTCATTCGCAACCCTTACACCCTCTGGCAAAACAGCGCCAAAAACCCCTTGAACGTTTTCATCGTTCCGATTGAGGAAACCCTTCACATCGCTCTCCGCGAGTCGACCGAAAAGACCATAAGAACAACCCTTGAGCGAACCCGACCCGAAAAATTGCAGGAAGTAGAGGCCATCATAGAGGAGTGCATGGCCGTCGAGGAAGCCATTGTGGGGGGCATCGTGAGCCATCTGCTGCCCGAGATCTACGATCGATTTCTACCCAATCCACCGGCCGAGCATGCCGCGGACGTCATGCACCGGGATCAATTTGCCAAATATCGTTATCTGGATCGGGGCATCCAAGTGGTGTCCGATTTAGGCCTGAAGACCGCTATCGACCTTTACCGATCGGATTCAGAGCGCTTTAAGGTCCTGCTTGATCCGAAGCCCCAGCCCTCAGTCGCATCGGAGCCATCGGAAGTGATGGATGACAAAGCGACCGACACGTCTGCATGAAAACGGAGTCCATTGCATCCAACCGGTGATGTGGTGGTCACTGCAGGACGTCCCGACTTTAGCGCTTATCGGAATCCCCAGATTGGACCCGTCTGCCCTCCCCTTCTCCTTTTCGATTCGGCCGGGATTGAGAACAGCCCCCCACCTCCGATGATAACCGGTTCTAAAAGCCGTTTGTCTGATCTTTCATGGGGTCTGGCGATGTTAAAAAAACAGCGGAACACCCATTCGTTCCACCAGTCGGTGAAATCATTTTCCCGAAGAACCGTGGAGTGTCCCCTAACCCCCGATGGCTTTAGCCTGGGATCCTTCTGTCGATGATCCCATTGACGCCGTCCGTTCACGGCACCGCAAAGACCCCAGAAGAGGTCGGAATTCATCAACGAGATGAAGAACCATTTCTGGGAAATATTTTATAGTGTATGGCATGAAGGTTTTAATTATAAATATTCGATTAAAAACGATAAATCTTATTGGGATCGGAGCACCTTCACCTTTGCATCCATGAGATCCTTGTGGCTCAGCCGGAGCAAATCCGCCAAGCGATGCATCAGATAATCCTCATGGGCATCCATCCTTCCATCGACAAAGACGAGCCGCCAGAGGGTTTCGATGATGGTAATCTTTTCAGTCGGTGAGTAGTGCTCGTTGATCAGCTTGGCAAATTGCCACAGGTCGACACTTTGATCCAGCTCGGCCTTTGCCTCGTCGATCAGTGCCTCGGCATGTTCGGGCGACAGCCCGTAATCCTTCTCCAGGAGGGATAGAATCAATGTCGTTTCTTCACGACTGAAGGATTCATCGATGTGGGCCAACTCTAAAAACAGGGCGCAGGTGGCCAAATGGATCTGTTCTTGTGAGCGCTGACGCCCCTCTTGGTTTTCTCCCTCGGGCATACGGCTAAAAAATTTTTTGATTTGATCAATCATCGTCTCTCCGTCGGTTCGATTATGACTGCCGGCAACTGTAATGAGGATGGACGGCGTCATCCTTTTGCCGGCGGTTCTCTCTGGGATTTGCAGCCGCATCCTAGTCCAGGCGTCACCGCCAGTTCCCTTTCCATCGCTATCGTCAAACAGGGTTGCCTGAAAAAGGAATGCCCTCTATAGTGCCGACTGTATCACGTCGCCGTGCCACCCACCATCTGGAATTTTTCGTCAGCTCGGCCCTGAATGGAAACGCTTCCATTTCAGGCAAAGCGCGACGAGTCAGACCCTGATGATGGTAAGCCGTGATCAGGCGCCTAAGCAACGATTGAACGTTCATCTATCCAATTTTCCGGAACGGTGTCGGTTGTCTCCTTTTTGGATATGAGGTCTCCACACCGATCCGTGGCTAAGCCCCGTCAACGTCCTTACCAACGATACGCAACCCGATGACCGTCAACGGTGCCAATGCTGTTAAACCGTCCCGCCAGAGATGCCAGCGGCGCCAGGAGGTATGGATGACAGTAGCCCTTAGTACAACAAAATCCAGGAATCCATCGCTCTATATGCTCATATTTTCTCTCGCCATCCTTACTGCCGGCTGCGCGTTCTATACACTCAAGGATGAAATTGCCGGCATCGATAGCACCTTTGCCATTGCCGGGGATATCGAATCAGCGTCGCCCACGGAGGGGTTGGTTGTTGTGCTGCTTTATAGGAACGGCCCTGACGGTTTTGAGATCGCCCAATATACCATCGCAGAAGAAACCGGCTTGTTTTCGTTTCTGGTAGGAGAAGGAACCTATGTGGTGGGGGCCTTCGAAGACACCAACAACAATTTGGTCCACGACCGTGGAGAGGCTGCTGGGTTTGCGCTCGACAAGGAATCGATGTCGATTCCATGGCCGCGCATGGAAAAAAGCGAAAAGAATCCGGCAACGAACCTGATCATCGATCTCGTCCCGATGGCGTCATTTCCCGACCATCTGCCCGAAAACGCCGCCCCCACCCTGGTTTCCAACAGCGAGTTTGTAAAACTGGGACGTCAAGCCTCCCTCGATGACGACATCTTCAAACAGGAAAACGGCTATTTAGGCTACTGGAAGCCTCTGACTTTTCTAAAGCAGCTCGGAGTCGGCATCTATTTTCTCGAACCCTATGATCCCGATAAAATTCCTGTCCTGTTTATTCATGGGGCGAACGGTACACCGGTGGGATGGAAGCCGCTGGTGGACGCAATGGATAGGGATAGATATCAGCCCTGGTTTTATTACTATCCGTCCGGATTTCGATTAAAAAAAGTGGCGGACGCCTTAGACCGACTCGTTGTCAGGCTCCATTCCCAGTATGGATTCACCAACCTGTATGTGACGGCCCACAGTATGGGGGGGCTTGTGGCCCGATCGTTCATCCAACGCAACGTCTATGACGGTGGCAACGCTTACATCACCCTATTCGTTTCCATGTCCACCCCGTGGGCGGGGCACCGAATGGCCGCAAAAGGCGTCGACAGCGCCCCGGCAGCCATACCCAGCTGGTACGACATGGTCCCTGAAAGCGAGTTTATCGCGTCTATTTTCGAGAGACCCCTGCCGCCTCAGGTCCGATACCACTTGCTTTTCAGTTATCAGGGCAACTGCAGCATCTGGATGCAAAACAACGATGGTGCTGTCGAATTGGCCAGCGTCCTGGATGGTCGCGCCCAGGACGATGCCCAACGGATGATCGGGTACAATGAGGATCATGACTCGATTTTATCGAGTCCGGAGGTCCTCAAGGACTATGTGGTCATTTTAGAAGGCAGCAAACCGGACAGCAAGAAGTCTCTGCCATTGCAATGGTTCGGCATCTCCAAGTAACCCCTATCGCCCATTTCCGCTGGGACCTCCTTTTTGGAATGAACGATTAGACGACTCGGAGATACTGTAAGGGCGGTTCCATGCCCTGCCCGGGATGGAATGATCAATACATCCGCATGCGTCTTCTTTACTCGCCGATAAAATGGTTTACCTTTTGACTGATTTATTAACGGAATCCAAGGAGGAAAGCCAATGTTGTACAGTAAGACGGTAATGGAACACTTCAGAAGCCCCAGAAATGTGGGCGTTATCGAAAATGCCAATGGCGTCGGGGAAGTTGGAAATCCGATCTGCGGCGACATGATGACGATATACCTGAAAATTGAAAACGACCGAATCGATGATATCAAATTTCAAACCTTCGGCTGCGGGTCCGCCATTGCGGTTTCCAGCATGCTCACCGAAATGGCCAAAGGCAAGACCCTGGAGGAAGCCAAAACCATCACCAACAAAGATGTTGCCAAGGCCCTCGAAGGCCTGCCCAAGAACAAACTTCACTGTTCCAACCTGGGAGCCGACGCCCTTCACATGGCCATTCAGGACTATGAAGATCGTCTGGCGGGCAAAACGCGTCCCGAGCCCCTCCGGGTGGAAAAGCACGAGCACAGCCATGGGGGGAAATGCTACTGCCCATACTGCGACATCGAATTGAAGGAAAACTCCGAGTTCTGCGAGGCTTGCCAGTCGGATCTCGAAGAAGAACACTGAACATCGTTATGATTAAGGAAAGCGAATAAAATGATCAATCTGGACCATATTTCAGCCAAACCAATGCTTCCTGAGGTCAAGGCGGCCATGATCGAGGCTATCGAAAAAGACTACCACAATCCTGCCAGCCAGCACAAAGCCGGGGAGGAGGCCGCTTCAGCAGTGGCCACCGCGCGGGAATCGGTTCGGCGGCTGATCAATGCGGCTCACCTAAAAGAGGTGGTGTTCACCTCCGGAGGCACGGAGTCCGTCAACCACGCTATCAAAGGGGCGGCGTTAGCCAATGGGGAGAAAGGGAAACATATCATTCTCTCCAACATCGAACACAACGCCGCCATTCGAAGCGCCAAACGACTTAAGTCACTGGGGTATCACATCACCTCCGTATCCGTAGACAAGCACGGGCGGGTCAACCCGAAGGATGTGGAAAAAGCCATTACCGGGGAAACCATTCTGGTGTCGATCATGCACAGCAACAACGAGACCGGGACCATTCAGCCCATCGAAGAAATCAGCGCGATCACTCGAGACAAAAATATCCTTTTCCACACGGACGCGGTCGATTCCGTCGGTGTCGTTCCCATCGATGTGCAGGCATTGGGAGTGGACATGCTCAGCTTTGCCGCCAACGCATTCTATGGCCCGGCTGGCACGGGGGGACTTTACATCCGCCGAGGGGCGCGGGTGTTCCCGCTGCTCGACGGCGGCGTTCAGGAAAACAACAAGCGGGCGGGCACCGAAAATCTGATCGGGATCATCGGCACTGGCGTTGCGGCTGATATCACCAGGGCCCGCATCGGCAGTTGGTACGATCACATAGCGGGTCTGAAACGCCAATTGATCGCCGAACTGCCGAACGTCATCGATGAATACATCATCAACACCCACCCGGAACACAGTCTGCCCAACATGCTGTCCCTTTCAGTCAAATTCATTGAAGGGGAGAGCGTCATGCTGATGCTCGACGACGACGACATCGCCGTATCAACTCGGTCGGCCTGCGCCACCGGTTCCCTTAGGGCATCCCATGTCTTGATTTCCCTTGGGCTCAGCCATGCCGACGCCCAGGGCACCTTGGTCATCTCATTGGGCAAGGACAACACGGCATCGGACATCCGCGAGTTCCTGTCCTCGCTTCAAAGCGTGGTCTCGACACTTCGAGATATTTCACCTCTATATCAGTCCGTATCGCAGCAAGCGGTCTGAATGGTCACCATACCGTCATTGAGGCATGATCTCCCGATACCACGCCCCCAAAACCAATCGGGCATCGTCGGTTTCCCGCGATGCCCGAATCAAAACTCTGCCGTGTAACCAAATGACCTGGCGGTCAGTCAGGCCGCCGGCGACGGTGTCTCAACCCGCAAACGATCCTGAGTGCGATGCATATCAGTTGATCAGCACATCTTCTTTGGGTAATTTCCGACGCAGGTGAATCAAAGCCCTTGAATGAATCTGGGAGACACGGGATTCGCTGATTCCCAGTACGTTGCCGATTTCTTTCATGGTCATGTCCTCGAAATAGTACAGGGACAGAACCATCTGATCCTTTTTCGGAAGATCGTCTATAGCGCGCCCGAGAACCTCTCGAAGCTGGCTGAACGAGGCGTGGCTCAAAGCGTCCATGTCGCCGTCCACGAGATATTTCATCATTTTACTTTTATCGTTGGAATCGGTCAGGCCCAGTTCCTCGAAGCTGACGAAGGAAATGCTCGAGAGTCGCTTGATTTCATCCAGTTCTTTCATGTCGATGCTCAACTCATCGGCCACCTCGTTGTCATGGACATCGCGGCCGAGTTTGCGCTCGAGCTTGGCATAAGCCCGGTCATAGGTCCGGACTTTTCTTCGACTGGACCGGGAAAGATAGTCTTGGGATCTGAGTTCACTCAACACTTCACCCCTGATGCGATGGGTACTGTAGGTAATGAAGGTGTTGTCCCTATCTGGATCGTACCGATCGACGGCCTGAATCAGGCCGATCACTCCGACATTGTAAAGGTCTTCGAGGTCGGTGTTGGGAGGAAGGTGGGCGGCGAGTCGGTTGACAATGCGTTTGACCTGGGGAAGGTACTGCATCATGAGCTCTTCCTTCCAGGCTGATCTGGCTTCTTCTGGCTGAATTCGCTGATCTAAAGCTAATTGCATGGTGGCACCTTCTCCTGAGTTAATGGTCAAAAATACGGCAGGGTTCACTCGCCTCGATTCCACTCTCCCTTGGATTTTTCCGGTCGTCTGGAATCCTCTCAGAAACGATTTTCCTCTGGTGCAATGAAGACATGGAGGAGTTTAAGCAAAATGGATGCCATCTTTTTGCATCATATTATGCATAATTATATCTATAATTTGCAAATTGAGCCGTGGTTGATGGCCAATAGAGGTGCCGTAATTTGTCAATGCGTCTGACAAATATCGGCACAGTTGCCAAATTATTGACATCGATATCCAATGGATCCGGGGGGGTGAAACCCTGTGGTTGTTCGATCCGGGAGAGAGGCCCTCCGTCGTCCCCGTCACTTCGGCGTGAAAACCGATCATCTGGGTGTGACCGGGAGCAGAGACCCCTATATGTTGAGGGTAGTATGAATTACTGGGGTAACATCGTCTTGTAGAACATGGCGACGCCTGGAGATTCGGCCTGCCGCTTCGCAAATTCAGGAAGGCTTTTTTGTTCGAATCCCAATCGTTTGTAGAGCACTTGAAGTCGCGGATTATTGGTCAGCGAAATGATTCGACGAAAACCCATACGACTGGCCACCTCGCTAAAAGCATTAACCGTATAGACCCCGACCCGTTGACTGCGAAACCGAGTGGATATGGCCAGTGCCCCCAATTCCACCGTCTCCTCGTCAATGGGTTTTCGCTCGACGCATCCGACGGCAATATCATCAATCTTCGTGATGAAAAACCGGTCTCTGTTCAATGTCAGATAGGATTTGCTTCTCGGCTTCAAAAACCCTTGCTTCTTGTAGGTGTCAAGAATTCCCACCACCATTTGAACATCGTCGTCAGTGACGACGGGGCAAAACGTTTCCTTGAAATTGTTGGCAATCAGCGACCCCGTTCCCTCGATGGTAAATAGCTCGTGCTTGATGCTGAGTTTTCGAGCTGGGAGGATATGCACCCGATCGTATGCGCCGTCGTCTATCTTGGCACATATCTGTGCCAACACTCCGGCGATATTGGTATTGGCAATCAGATCGGTTATCCTGTCAGCGACGTCACGGGTCGTCAGCGCGTTGATCCGTCGGCCTTTGGCATCACAGAGGTATTTTCTCTCGAGAAAAATGAGCTTGTGAGCAGGAAGCGGTCTTTCCAAGACCTGTTGATAGAAATCTGAAGTCGCCGATAGACGACAGACAGTGGAATCGGGAAGCCGCTCCTTCAGCTGGATGAAATGCTTCTGGTTGGCAAACCGGTTGGCCATGTTGTGAAAGAGGGTGGTCTGAATGCCCTGGCGGGAAAGAAATTTCACATCGGAGACGATATGATTGAAATGATCCCGCAGAATCCCTTCGCGGCAGGCTATCCAAACCTGCTTTCCCAAAAGTGCGTGCTGGTACTCCTTTAAATAGAGGCGCGGCATAGGAAGACCTTGGCTGCGATGTCGGTTGTAGGCCCACCGTCGAAAACAACGGTAAAAGGGCGTTCCGCCGAGCGGTCTATTGGCAGGACCCGGAGACGGCTCACGGCGGAAGACTGGATTGAAGGGGTCCAGTTCCGGAAGGACCTGGGGGTAACGGTATGGGCCGCATTCCACGGTTATTGGCCGTCAGCTTTCTTTTCTCCGCTTTAGGCGATCGGACACGCCCTTGATTTTTCGGTACAACCAAAACCCCGATCCTGCCAGAAGCAAAAGAATCGTCACATTGAAGAGGGGAAAGTGAGAACTGTCCTTGTCGACGGATTTCAAACGAATGACGTTCGGAAACATCGAAAACATCCGAACTCTCCAACCGTAGTATTTGACTCGAACCCAGGGTTTGTTCGGATCGATGGCAAAGGCCTGGGCCATGGCGGTGATGTCGGCGCTGTCGAACTTGAAATAGGGCGGCCATCCCCATCCGGTATCCTCGTTTCTGAATACCATCACCTCCCCTTCCCGTGACACTGTATTGACAAACCGGACATCAACGGTTTGGAGCGTGGCGGTGCGCTGTTGTGCAGACTCCTCCTGGCCCGGAAGTGTTCTCGAGCTCTTGTCGGAGCGTTTCATATCGGTTCCGGAAATCTGAACCACCGCCGTTCGCGGAAGATTGTAGTGAAGAAATAGCAACAGAACAACCAGCAGCGTCAAACCGACAATCAGTTTCATTTTAATAAGGGCTTTCAATCAATATCCTCCTGTATTTGCGGGTCATCTATCGTCGGGGGTGGCGGTTATTTTCCAGCAACACCAAGGGACAACCGGGCTGCCACCCGATCCTTTTTCTTGGCGGCGATCGAGGGTTGGGTCGATACCCGCTCCTTGGCGATCCCCTTATCACCGGTGACGATACCGGCAACCGCCTGGGCCCTGGCATCGGCCAGCGTCAACAGAGCGGCATCCGGAACCATTTCGTCCTCGGCCAGACGGGCAAACAATGCCTTTGACCATTTCCCCGGATCGATGTTCTCTGTATCGACGGCCTCTTGCCCGCCGCCTTCGGCTTTTGCCGGCGCATCCGATTTCCCATCCACCCCGCTCGTGAATGTCTTGAGGGCCTTGCGGCCGTGCCGATCCTTGAACAGGTCTTCCAGTTCTGCTTGTACGTCGGGGTTGCTGTAGTCCACTGGACCGGGATCGTCCTCGGGTGCCAGTTCCAGCCCCATGCGGTCGGAAAGCGTCCGCCTGAGCGATAGCGCTTGGAGCGCCCGGCGATCCGCTTCGGGAGCATACTGCCCCTGGACCTCAAGGGTCAGTTGGGGCCGTTTGTTCAAGGCCTCTGCAAGGGTGACCAGTTTCTCCACCTCCGGCGGAGGTACGTCATCGTCGCCGGGGGCAAAGGCAATCCATTCCAGCCCCTCGGCATCCATCCCCATGACGGCACCCAGGGCCCGGAAGGGCGAGCTGACTATTTTGGTGATCAGATTGACAAGCGCCTTTCCGATGAGATGTCCGATGCTGAACTCCGGACTTTCCATGTCGCCTTTAACCGGAAGGCCGATGTCGATCACGCCGTTGCCGTCCTCGAGCAAGGCCACGGCGAGATCAAGGGGCAAATTCACCGCTTTTGGACTGTCGATCCGCTCCCCCAGTTCGATGCGGTCGACGACGATCTGATTTTTTCCCTGCAGCTGCCCCTTCTGGATCAGGTAATTGAGGTCCAGGGACAGTTTTCCGGAATCGATTCGCCGGCCTGCGAATTTCCCCGAATAGGGGGAAAGATTGGACATCTCCACATTGTCGAAAGCCACCCCCAGATTCGTATACCCCTTCGGATCGAAGAGATCGATCTCGCCCTCGATCTTTGCCGTTCCGTACTCGTCTATCTGTCCGTCCAGGGCCACCTGGGCTCGGGAGTCGTTTTCAGTGGCAGCGCCGATCACTGCGCCGCCGAAATCGTGAATCCGTGTGGAAAACGGCAATACCAGACTCAGATCGGCGAACAGCAGATCTCCCCCGTCGATCCTTAGCTTTCGAATGCGCACCGGAAAGGGATCTTCCTCCGCATCACCCCCTGCCGAACCGGACGGGGCGTCGCCCTGAGCCGGCTCTTTGATCACCTTCACCAGGTTGAGCGACCCCTTTTCATCGATGACCACTTCCCCGTCGGGCTTGTGAAGCCGGATATCGTCAATCTCCAAGCGATTGGGATCGAGTGTCAAGGTCAATTGAGAGGTTTTGAGGTGGTCAAAGCCGAATAGCGTCTTGTCGGAACCGGGGTCCACCAGATTCAGGCCCTCCAGACTGAAGCCCCCATCGTAGGCGAGCATGGAATCGCCGCCCTCTTTTCCATAGGTCAGTTTCCCCTGTGTGGAAACCGTCCCCGCCTCGAGGAGCAGAAGCGCCACGGGATCCAGGTAGGGTTGAAAGGGAGGAAGTGCCAACTGCTTCAATTCGATATCGGAAGTCACTGAAGGGATGGACGGATCCACGGTGGCCGAGAGAGTGGCACTGCCGCCTTCCTTGACGGTGAAGGATACCTCGACCGCCATGGGGGAGGTGAGGTCGACGTTGCCGAGGGCGAAGCTGAGGGGGTTAATAGTCAGCATCGGCTCCTCCGGTTTCACGGTCCGGTCCGATAGGACAACCGACAGATCGGCCCCCTCGATCACCGCCGATTTGAATTGCCATGGCGTGTCGGACGCCGCGGCCTGTTCCGCCTCGCGGTAAACGGCCCCTTTTTCGGGGGGAACCAGATTGATGCGGCCGTCTGATTCGCGGACCAGATCGATCGCGCCTCCCTGAAGACCGATTCGGGATGCCGTGAACGCCTGGTTTTCGAGGTCGAAGCCGCCGTCGACGAGGTTCAGGCGATGAACTTGAACGAGAGGCCGTGAAATGTCTTCGGCGGCAATCCAAAGCGTTTCGAGTTCAACGGCCATCCCCTGGACAGCGACCAGGGGTGAGGTTCCTCCGAACGCGGCATTCAAGGAAAACCCCGCCCCAATGGTTTCGATACCGGCGTTGACCTCCGGACGGCGACTGAGATCGTGGTAGTCGATACCCACGTCCGTGACGATGACGGCATCGGTGCTCACCTCCCATGGAGCGATGTCGCCAGCCGGCGCTCCGGATTCGGCCCGAGGCGGCTCCCCTTCCCCTGTCGTCGCGGTCATCCGCTGAAGATTGAGAATCCCCTGGGAATCGACGGCCAGGTGGGCATGACCGTCTCCAATACTCACCCGTCCCAAGTCAAGGCGTCGGTTTTGAAGACTGAAAGTCGCCGCATCGATGCCGATAGTCTTCAGGTCAAGGAAGGGCGTCTTTTCACCGGACAGAACCAAGGCCAGATCGGAAATCTGCACCATCACGTCGCTTAGAGCGAGTTGGGCGGTTTCATCGGCCACGCTGACATCATATGCCATGGTTACATCGATGTCCCCCTTTGGCGATTTTAGGTTCACGCTGTCCCTGACGAACTCCCAGAGGGTGGCCAGCTGGATGTCCTTGAAGCCAAGGGTTCCGAAGGATCGAAACGGATGCAAACGGACCTCTCCAGACCAGCTGAACGATCCGCCATCGCCCGTGGCGGCGGACAGGGTGTATGGCCCATCTCGATCGGGCAATGTCGATATGTCATTTAGCTGGATGCTCAACGGGGTGATAGTCACCGTAGCCGGCGTGGATTGCCGACGATCCGTCACGTCGATCGTCCCCTCGACGATGCGAACGGACTGGAGGATGAGCCGAGCCGGAGATGAATCGGGCGCCTTGCTCGGTTCCGTCTCATCCGGAAGCATCCGCATGATGTTCAACTCGCCGTCCCTGTCGATGATCCCATTGACCCCGGGCTGCTCAAGAGTGATTTCCCGAAACATCCAGGCCCACCGGAACAGACTGGCGGTTTCAAAATCCAGAAAGAGCCGCTTGAAGTCAGCGATCGGCTCGCCGTCCCTCTCTGCGAGGGTAAAATCCTTGGCCTCTACCGTCAGCAGGAAAGGATTGATGCGCACCGCTCCGATGGCTGCCCTGCGATCCAGGGTCTTCTCGATCACCCGGGGAAGCGTGCGCTTGATCACGTAAGGGGCCAGTAGAAATCCCGACAGTGCATACAAGAGCAACAAAACCGTCGCGGAAAGAAACCAACGGCTTTTCAATACCGATTTAAACCGGCCGGGGAAAGACCTCTTTTTCCCATTTTCAAGGGGCGTCATCGTCGAGTCCTTGGTTTATCGGATGGGGGCCGGCCGGCACGCTCTGCCCATGCGGCACTGAGACAATCAATGGACCACCGGTGTTAGCCGGAGCCACCCAATGCTGCTCCGTCGCCTGTTGATTCACCGTTTCAAGCATAAGCAAATAACCCAACTGATAATAAAAGACCATGGGCTTGTCAAAACCACTGCTTGCCTGGAAGGACTGTCAATGAGTATGTTGGGTCTGTGGTCGATGGTCGGCGGGTGTCCCGACATCAGCGGACGGTTCCGTCCCCTGGTCGTGGAGGGTTTCCGAAAACACCTGTGGGAACCGTCTCTGTAGGTTTCACCTCCCTGATAAAGGTAACCCGAATGAATCAGATGTCCATTGTGTTGATGCTGATCATGGCTGTCCTCACCCCGGCCGATGCTCTCCCTTCGGCCCAACACCCCATCGTCATTGCCCATAGGGGGGCCAGCGGCTATCTGCCGGAACACACCTTGGAGGCCTACGCCTTGGGTTTTGCCATGGGCGCCGATTTTATCGAGCCGGACCTGGTGATGACCCGTGACGGTGTGTTGGTATGCCTCCACGACATCCATTTAGAGGGGGTCACCGATGTGGCGCAGGTGTTTCCGGGCCGTAAGCGGCAGGACGGCCGATGGTATGCTATCGATTTCGACCTGGAGGAGATCAAAAGGCTATCCGTGAAAGAACGCCTCAGTCACCGCTTTCGGCAAGACAGCCGGGGGTTTCAGGTGCCCGCATTCGAGGAGGTAATCGAAATGGTGCAGGAACTCAACCGTCTGACCGGAAGCCAGGTCGGTTTGTATCCGGAAACCAAGGAGCCCGCGTTTCACGATGCTGCGGGGGTTTCCATGGAGGCGCCTCTTCTGGCGCTTTTGGACCGGTACGGCTACCGGGACCAGAGTGCCAGAGTGTTTGTCCAGTCCTTCGACCCGGAGAGCTTAAAAAAAATGCGCTTCGAGTTGAAGACCGGCTTGCCCCTGGTACAGCTCATCGGTGGTGGATCGGGCCCGGGCATGCTTTTCGACCGGATGGTCACCCCGAAGGGTCTGGACGATATCGCCAGATATGCGGACGGCATCGGACCCAGCAAGCGCCGGATCGAAGACGAGGACGGTCAGGCCGTCCAACGAAATGCCTTGGTCAAGGCCGCCCATGCCCGAGGGCTTCTTGTCCACCCTTACACCTTTCGGGCCGAATCCGACACCCGTCCCAGAAAATACCGATCCTTGGAAGAAGAGGTATTGGCCTTCCTCCAGATCTATCAAGTGGACGGATTCTTCACGGATTTTCCCGACCGCGCCGTGGCGGTGAGAGATCAAGCGATGCCCTGATTCTCCGGGATTGGCCACAGACAATGAGATCCTGTGCACCATCGGCAAGCCCTTACTTTCGGTCATCCTGCCTGTGTCGCTGGTATGCGCCGATAAGATGGTCCCTCTTGTCAGCCCCTGGAGAACAGGCGGCGCTTCCATTGAACAGAATTCCAATCGGAGGGAGGACGGATGCGAAACATTTTGGTGACTGGAGCGACGGGGTTCATTGGAATCGAGGTTTCCCGGCAGTTGTCCGATTCCGGATCCACACCGAGACTCATGGTTCGACGTCCCTTGAGGGGCATCATGTTGAAACACCTCCGTGCGGAGATCATGCAGGCGGATCTCACCAGCCCCCGGAGCCTTCACCGGATTCTTACCGGAGTGGATGTGGTCATCCACTTAGGGGCGAGGGCTGCTTTCGAACACTACAAATATGTGGCACCGTCCATCGTCAACGGTTCCATGCACCTGATTAAAGCCGCCGCCGAGGCCGGTGTCAGGCACTTCGTTTTCGGAGGAAGTCTTCTCGTCTATCGGGATAGTGACGCCCTCATCGACCAGCAGACGCCACCGGCCCCCCTCTCCGGATACGGCCGTGCCAAACTCGAGGCCGAAAGACGAATGTCGGCATTTGCCGCCGAGGCGGGGATTCGTTTCGTTTCCCTCAGGCTGCCCCATGTCTACGGGGCCCACAGCCTTTTGTTCGATCAGGTTCGCCACGGTCGCATCATGTTTCCGGGAAAGGGCGACAATCGGTTCGCGCATCTGCATGTGAAGGATGCCGCCAGATGCCTGATTCGGGCGGCCGAGAGCGATATCGAAGGCATCTGGGTCATCGCCGACGAGGAGTCCTGCAGTTGGAACGACTTTTTTGAGACCACTCGAACGTATTATCCCCGTCTTCGTGTGGCCCATGTGCCCCAGGGCCTGTCTTTCATAGGCACCCGGTTTTTGGACGGTCTCTTCGGTATCATGGGGAAAGCCAATCCCTATCCCAGCGGGGCCGTGGCATCCTGGAACTGCCGACTCCCGGTGACCGCCGGCACCATCAAAGACGCGACAGGCCTTTTGCCGGTCTACCCCTCGATCCACGACGGCATTCCGGATGTCCTCGACGATGCGATTTCCTTCTACTGGCTGCCGTCGAACCTGGACCGGATATGACCGCCATTTCTCGGCTATGACGCGCAGGATTCGGCCTGGTGCTTGATGGCGTTCATGAAGATCTCAGTGAGGTGATGAAGCCGCTGGGGAACCCTCAAGAGCTTTCCGATGATCAGCAGGGGTCCTTTGAACACTTCTTCGCTCAGCACCCGAACACCGTTGTCGGTCTCGCTGAAACGGAAGGTGTGCTCGGCATTCACACCCAGACGTCCGCCGGTCCAAATCACCTCTTTTCCCGGGTCGCACTTCACAATTCGGGGCTTTACCCGCATAGGAATGTACAGGGGTGAAATTTCAAAAGAAAAACAGGTGTCCAATGCCATGCGGTCACCCTCCACGTAGCAGCAGTTTTGGCAGACCTGATTCCATTCCCGCCAGTCCTCCATCTTGGAAAAGACATTCCAGACGACCCCCAATGGAGCATTGATCTCAATTTCCTTTCGGATTACCATGGACCACTTTCACCTTTCCGCCGGCAAGACAACGGGACCGTTCGCCGGCTAACCGTTTTGCGACACTCCGAACATAGGCGTCATCGGAAAAATGGCAACAGGGGCAAACCGAGCCGACATCCCAGTGCATCCGGACAACGAGGATCCGACAATGACCCATGACAACGTCAACAAATTCGTCCTTCTGGGAGTGGTGGCGCTCATTTCCGCCATTTTTATGTCGATGATCCGCTCTTTTCTGATGGCCATCTTCCTCGCCGGTCTTTTCAGCGCACTCGCCCATCCCCTGTATAAACGACTCAATACCGCTTTCAAGGAACGCCGCTCCCTGGCCTCTATGGCCACCCTGCTGCTCATCATCCTTTTTGTCGTTCTCCCCCTCACCGGATTGACAGGGATCGTCACCGCCCAGGCCATCAAGGTCGGCAATTCCGTCAAGCCCTGGGTGCAACAGCAGATTGCGGAGCCCGGTGATGTCTACTCCCGGCTGGAGGCACTGCCCTTCTTCGACCAAATTGCTCCTTACCGGGACGTCATTTTCCGAAAAGCCGGCGAGATGGTGGGAAAAATCAGCGGATTCCTCATCAACAGCCTCCAGTCCGCTGCCATCGATACCGTCAATTTTCTTTTCATGACCTTTGTCTTTCTGTACACCATGTTTTTTTTCCTGATGGACGGTGACCGGCTGATTTCGAAGATCCTCTACTACCTGCCCTTGGAGAACCGGGAAGAACGACAGATGCTGGACCGCTTCACCTCCGTTGCCAGGGCCACATTGAAGGGGACGGCGGTTATCGGCATCCTCCAGGGCGGGCTGGCCGGATTGGCCTTTTTTGCGGTCGGTATTCCCAGTGCTGTGTTCTGGGCGGTCATTATGATCCTCTTGTCGGTTCTGCCGGGAATCGGAACAGCCTTGGTGTGGGTGCCGGCGGCCATTGTTCTTGCTGCGAACGGTCACATGGCCAAGGCAGCCGGATTGTTTTTGTTCTGCGGGGTGGTGGTGGGGAGTCTCGACAATTTCCTTCGGCCGAAACTGGTAGGCAAAGATACCCAGATGCACGAACTCCTGATCTTTTTTGGTACCCTTGGGGGCATTTTCATGTTTGGCTTCGTGGGGTTTATCATCGGCCCCATCGTGGCGGCCCTCTTCGTCACGGTGTGGGAAATCTACGGCGTGGCCTTCAGCGAGCTGCTGCCGGACAGCCACATTTCCAAATCCGGTTCGACAGAGGCTTACGAGGACGACACCCATGACCCGGAACCGACGGAATCCAAAGACCCGTAATACCCCGGGCGGACGGTCTCCAGCCGTCGGCGGTCGCCGTTTTCTGCCGTGCCGCCCCAAATGATAGCCACCTATTACCGTTCGATGACGGGAACATCATCCCTATGAAGCGACGACAGTTCAACCGTATCCTGGCCGGGGCGGGCGGTCAGATCCTCCTCAGTCTCAGCCCCTTTTTCCCCCTGGCCGCCCGGGTCTGGGCAGCCGTCAGCAAACGACGGCTGAGGCCGGACACCGATCTGGGCACTCTCATCTATGAGAACCCCTCCCTAATAGACGCCCGGATGCTGCCGATCACACCGGTCGATGAGTTCGATACCGCGGGCCTGACCGAACACCCGGTTGACATCGACCACTGGAATCTAACGATCTCCGGCAGGGTCGCCCGTCCCCTCAGCCTCGGCTATGATGAGATTCGGGCCCTGGAGACGGTGGAGCGCAACTCATTGTTGATCTGCCCCGGCACCTTTGCGTATCATGCCCGATGGAAGGGGGTGTCACTATCCGGTATTCTCCAGCAGGCCGGACTCTCAGAGGATGCCACCCATGTGGACATCACCGGGCCTGACAATCACTTTCAGCGGTTCACACTGGAGGAGATCCACGGAGACCGGGTTTTCCTGGCCCACACGGTCAACGGCATCATGCTACCCGAACCCCACGGATTTCCTTTGAGGCTGGTGGCCGATGGATCCGTGGGTGCCCACTGGATCAAATACGTTCAGCGGGTCGAAGCGGTGGCGAGCGACGCGCCCGAAAAGGACTCACCGTCACAGCCGGGGCCGGCCTTTCTTCCCTGAAAGCGCCGCACCGCCGGTGCTATCCCTTTGATCCTTCGGACGGCGGCGCCGCAGAACCGCCGAGGCTGCGGCAAACCAGAGGACCGCCGCCCCTTGAAGCACCAGAATGGCACCGAAGGCCGCCCGATACCCTTCCGGCGCATAGCCCCCGGAAGCCGAGATCGGCCACCGGCCAATAACCGCCCCCATGCCCCACTGGGCCGCAAAGGCGGCCACAAACACCATGAGATTGAGAGCCGTACTGACCCGGCCGGACAAATGGGCAGGGAAATGTTGAGAGAAAACCGCATAGACGAGAATACTCGACGTCCCGAAAAAACCAAACAGGATCCATAGGACGTCGACCCATCGGCCGGGCAATACCACCATTGCCAGTACCACCCCCATAAACAGTCCCATACCGGTGCCGGCGACAGCCATGGTGGAAACCCCCATCTGGCCCAGTCGTTCGGCGACGGTCCCGAACACCAGAAACCCGGCCACCATCGCCCCGGCCACCAGGAGCAGGAGCCCCGCCGCCTCAGACCGATCCAGTCCTGCGACATCCCGCAACCAGGGTCCTGACCACAACCCGTGAATAGACAAAAAGCCTGCCTGGGACAGGGTCGCCCAGGGGGCGATTCTCCAGAAGGTGGTGTTGGTAAAAACCTCACCAACCCCATGGAAAAGGTCTCCCAGACCGTCATTCCGGCAGCTCTCCTTCTGATCGGGAACGAAAAGGAAAATGACAGCGGCCACGGCCACTGTAAAAAGGCTAAGGCCGGAAAAGACCCCGCGCCAGTCGGTAAACGCCAGCACGGTCTCCACCGGCGCAGTGGCCGCCAGTGCCCCCATTCCCCCGGCGGCCATCTGGAATCCGTTGATAAGGGGCAGCTGCCGACGGGGAAACCAGATGACAAATGCCTTGAAGGCCGCCATGAGACAGGCCGACACGCCTAACCCGATAAGACCGCGGCCGATCACGAGACCTGCCAGGGAGTGGGCATTGGCAAAGACAAAGGCCCCTATGGCCGCCGCCACGAGAAGGCCCGCCTCGATTCGACGGGGACCGAATCGGTCCAGCAATACCCCCAGGGGCAGTTGAGAAGCGGCAAAAGTAATAAAATAGGCGGCGGTCAACAAACCCAGATCGGCAGGGTCGAGGCCGATGGCCACAGCCAGATCCGGGGCAATGACTGCGTTGATGACCCTGAATAAATAGGAAAGGAAATATCCCAGGGCAAACGGCAGGATAATACGGAGGCGATACGGCCAGGACAGGGTCGAGTCATCGGTGGCGGTCGGATCCATTAGCCTCCTGGCTCTATTGAATAAACGGCGGCGGCGTAGCGGTTCGCGTCAGCGGCGTCCACGATCTATCGGGTGTCGTGGGAGAGGGGCGGATCGATTGCCGAGGCGTGACGATGACGGCAGCCGTTCACCCCGCCTTCAAATAAGCGTTGCACTGGAAGCAGCGGTCATGGGCGGTCGGTTACCATCACCTTGCGGATATCGTCCAGGTGAATGGCGGCATGCTCATGGGCCCAGTGGATGAAGCGCTCCAGTTTCCCGGGCCCATGAAAGGCGTGGCGGCCCTCCCGCCCCAGATCCTCTTCCTCCATGCGGGCGACGATACGGACGGTTTCGTCTCGGACGACCCGGAACCGGCGGATCACCTCCTCTAAGGGCAAACCGTCCAGCTTCCGGGGTTGGGTCCGGTTGAAGCGGTCGATATCAAAATTCTCCGGTGAACCCGGCCCTCCCTCAAGAATGTTTTGAAACACCCAGTGCATGGATTTCTCGATGGTCACCAGGTGGGCCAGCACCTGTCGTGGGGTCCATCCAGGTTCGTCGTCGTAAACCACCAAATCGAGTTGATTCTTAGAAAGGGACCGGAAAAAAACCACGGTGTCGTCACCGTTCTGTTTGAGCTGACGGATGATCTCTTCTCGGCGATCGGTCATGGGTTTTGTCTCCTTGTGAAAAGCGAGGGAAGGCCGTGACCCGAGGGTCGGCCCCACCGGACTCCGCCTCCGGGGTGAATAACCCCATGACAGTCCGACCGCCGTGTGATATCCGTTGACGGTAGGGGCGGAAAGGCGTCACTGCCGGTCTCATCCGTTGGTGTTCGTGCCCGATCAAACCCGGTTCATCAGGCAAAGGAGGTATCCGATGACAGAGTATGAGATCATAGCAGACCCAAAGGACTACGGCATCGAAAATCTGGTGGAGGGCTTGAACGGAAGCCCCATGCTTTTCCCCACCGACGATCGGAAAAAATGGGCCGTGGAAATATCCAGTTTTTCAGAACGGCTGACCGCTTTGAGCGAAAAAGCCCGGAAGCTTCAGTCTTGGCTCGACGGAGATATTCCCATCAAAGCCACGCCGGCAAGCCTCAAAACCCTCAAAATCCAATTTTTCAAGATCAACGAGGCGATGGAAACGGCCTGGGAGCTATCCCGGCGGATCGAGTGCGATATCATCGAGTGCAAGCCCGATTAGCCCCCTCGCTCGGAGTGGGTGGTCCGGCCTCTTCGGTGAATAGAAAAGCCGCCCGAGGCAGGGGCGGCTTTCGGCTCTTCGGCATCAGTCCGTTGTCAATTGAAATTGAGGATCATGCTGTCGTTGGGCTCCCACGGACGTCGGGGAAGGCTTGCATCTTCAGCCACGTATCCGGGAACCACCACTCCGGAATCAAACTGGGTATAGTTGACAAAGGTACGGCCATCGATTCGCACTTTCATTCCCGGCACGGGACTTTTGAGCGGCACCACCGCTCTGACCCGTCGGTACCGGTCCACGAGATTGTCGAACCCAAGTCCCTCGGCCTCTTTTCCGATATCCACTTCCAGGTAATGTCTGGCACCTATCGAAATGTCTTTTTTATATCGATCACCAATCCGGGTGAGCACGGTATCCAATTGTGAATTCATGGTCACGGTCCTCCATTGGGATGGCGCCCCCTTGATTGACGGATAGCGCCGGATTGAATCCTGTTCCTCGACAGTAGAAATAAGGTTGATGCCAATCGGTGTCAATTGCCTGCATCGGATTCGTCCCAACGACTGAAAAGGCCTCAGGCGGCATCGGATCCCGATATCGTGCCCTCACTCCTGACATGTGCTCCGTAGGCGATGTCCCATGTTCCCGTTCGCCTCGCCCCACGTGTCGGCCACGCGAACCCGAAATGCCCGCAGAGCCGGCAGAACACGTTCAGTTGGTCAGCCATGTCATCGCCGGCGTCAGGCAGGTGATGGCGACCCAAACCAAAGCCGAAGATCCGGTCGATCCCGCCGGCAATGGCGCAGGGGTAGATGCCCATTGGGGTCAACCCCATACCGCAGTCTTCCAAAATCCGGCACCCACTCGAAAAATCGGCCCACCGGTATCGCTTCAGATCCCTCGGAGCCATGTTGAAGGGGCGGAAGAGCCGCTGCCTCGGCCCTTTGAACGTGTTCTTTACCTCGATACCCTCCGGGAGCTTGGCGAGGGCACGCCTCACCCGGCCCCCGCTCCCGTTGGTGCACAGAACGATCCGCATTCCGGCATGGTGGGTGCGCCGGTGGGCCGCCAGCGCCTCAAGAACGGCCGGCAGTTTGGGGTGAAGCGTCGGCTCCCCTCCTAGTAAACGGATCCGCCGCCATTCGATCCCCATATCATGGCTCTCAGCCAGAAACGATCGAATCCGGTCCACCGGCATGTCAAGCGTTGACGGCACCTGGGTGCATGACCGGTTGCAATTGGCGCATCGAAGGTTGCACCGGTAGGTGATGTCGATTTCAACATCACGGCGGCTTCGGCGAAACGGGGGTCCGAAAAGATGGGTGACGTGCCGCTGGGACCGCACGTACTGAAGCCCGTCCAGCAGAAGGCGCCTCAAGGTGATATTGCGGTGAATCCTGGTCCCATTCCCCGGGGCCTTGCCATGGGGTCTTTGAGTCTTCACGGGCAGTCCCTGGCGCCTTCCCTGCTTCCACCGGTGATGGGGCGGGAGTCGTCGTAACCGGAGGCGTCTATCCATTTCATCATTTCAACCAACGTCTTTCCCCATCGGTCCCCCCATTCGGTCAGGGCGGTGTTCAGGCGGTACTCGTTCCCGGACCGCTCCAATAATCGATGATAAGCCTCAGAGTGCAGAACATCATAGAGCTGTCGGGTCGTCATTCGTGCGAACCGCACGCCCGCCGTACGATAAGAGGGACTCCGGCCGATCCGGGGGCGGGAAAAACCGTCGTAGGCCATCGCCCCAGGGGGAATCCTCAAAAAGACAGGGGGGCCGTCGATTCCCACGGTGCGGATGCTGAGGGCCCGGTTGCAGTTGAAGGACGCATACCAGGGGATGGGAAGCCCCCCTTTGAGCATTTCAAAGTTCCGGCATCCTTTGGTCTCCAGGATCACCTGTCGGTTTTCGGCCAACCGGTCGAGGGTCGTTATGAATCGGCCACTGAGGTCTCTCGGGTCGAGGCATCCGGCCCGGGGACCGTCGGCGCTGATGTGAATCCGCCCCTGCCGGACCAGATCTCTAAACCCTCCGAGGACCGGTTCTTCAAGGATCGCATCCATGTCTTCCACGGCCAGGTCGTTGCCGTAGCGCCCGTTTCGGGGAACAAACAACACCATGAGATTCGGATTCCGGAGGACCATCACCTCAAAGCGTTTCATATCGATCAGGGATTCCATGTAGTCGTCGGAAACGAACACCAGCAAAAGAGGGTCCCGGGCATTCACCACCTCTTTGCGATAGACGGAAAGGGATTCGAGGCCGAACTGCCCCTCCGGCAGCCGCGTCAGTGCCATCAGTCGGCGGGCAACCCCCAGAAGGTTTTCTTCCGGAACGGATTGAACGGTCGCACTGCCGGCGACCCAGTTCCCGGGAATGGGGACCAGATTGCGGTTCAGCAGTTCCGAGGCGGCGGAAGCGGTGCTCTTCAGATTGATTCCGACGTATCCGGACAATACGGCCAGATGAATGAGTTTCGCAACGGCAGCAAAAGAGCCACGGATCCACCCCCCCCGGGCCATTTCTTGTAGAAGCAGCACGGCCACCCGGTGGCAAAGGGCGTTAAACGCTTCATAAGGATGTCTGCCGTCGGAAATTTTGCCCTCGGGAACCAGGGATCGCACCATACGAAGGAATACGTCTTCGACCATCTGCTGGGGGATCGACCCTTCGAGGGAAATCCCTTCCTCGACCGGCTGCCCCAGCATCTCTTTGACGCCCCGCAGCAGCCGGGAGGCGTCCTTATCGGATAGGGACCGACCGGGCATGAGGGTGTCTGTAGACTGGGAGACGGTCTTTTCCAACCATGCTGAATAGGAGGAACGAGGCGAGGCGAGAGTGTCCTGGAAGAGATCGGGGCGGTTTTTTCTGGAAGCGATCGGCACGGTGCCGGGGAGCCGCCGGGAACCGAAATATCGCTCGACGGCGTCTCGCGGCGGCGGTTCCGGCTCCAGGTAAAGAATCGATCGGGCGGGGGCTGGTTTCCGATCCGGGTACTCCACTGAAACGTCCTTTGGTCGGTTTCTTGGCATTCGGCGGGCGACAACGGGTCAGTAGTTGTTGAAGATAGCACATCATCGGCCACCGCCTCAATCGGTTCCGACAGGAGATCCGTCGGTAGGACTAGTTCCGCCCACCCGGGTCCATCTGGGTTGGGCCGATATACAGGAAGGTATTGCCTTGATAGTCGGCTTTGGATCCTTATTCTTTCAGCTGACAATCATTCCCCTGTGGATCGAATGCCTCAAAATGCCTTCGGTATAAAGGGAAGAAAGGCACCCTGATGACGCGTAAGCGGATCGACCCTGTCCGGGCGCTGTTCAGACAACCATCGAACGGGCTTCCAAAGATGGCGGCAATAATCCTGTCGGCGGTATTGATATCCGCCATTGCTGGATGCGACATGAACCCCTTTGGGGGCCCATCCGGAGATCCATCGCCAATGAAAACGACCCACGCAGTAGACACCCAACGCCTGCGACTGCCGCCCATGGACCTGGCGGCGCCTGCCAACACCCAAACCGCCACGTTTGCCCTGGGCTGATTTTGGGGCCCTGACTCCCGGTTCGGGAGCCTGAACGGTGTGGTCAGAACCCGCGTGGGCTATACCGGTGGCAGTTCACCGGCTCCCACCTACCATCGCCTTGGAGACCACACGGAAACGATTCAGATCGACTACGATCCCGCCGTGCTTTCCTACGACGACCTTCTGGACATCTTCTGGGAAGCCCACGACGCCACATCGGCGCCCTGGTCCCGGCAGTATATGTCCGCCGTATTCTATCACAACCCCGAACAGAGACGTCTGGTGGAAAGAAGCCGCGATCGGGAGCGACAAAATAGAGGGACCGACATTCACACGGTGGTCCAGCCCGTCGAGCGTTTCTACCCCGCAGAAACCTACCATCAGAAATACCAATTGCGGCGGGAGCGGGATCTTCTGCTGGAATTCGAGAAAATGTATTCCGATCCGGACGGTCTGATGAACTCCACCGCCGCCGCCAGAGTCAATGGGTATCTGGCAGGTCACGGAAGTCTCGACGAATTGGAGAGCCATGGGGATGACCTTGGATTGTCTCGGGAGGGAAGCCAAAAACTGTTGCAGATTTTTCACTGGAAGCGCCCCCATTGAAGGACGCGAGGCTTAGGTGCGGGACTGTCTTCTCGACAGGCGGGTTCCAACGTCGCCGCCGTTTGACTGTCGAACTTCTGATGGGGCTCATTGACGGATCGTACCCGTTCAGAGGGTAAGCACAATCTTGCCCACATGGTTTTTTTCCATCAACAGGCGCTGGGCATCACGGATGTCTTCCAAAGCAAAGGTCCTGGAAACGACGGGAGATACGGTGCCGCTCTCGATACAACGAATCACCGCTTCAAATACGCCGGGATCGAGAACCGTGCAGCCGAGTAGACTGAGGTCTTTCAGGTACAGGGTCCGGACATCCAACTCCACCAGCGGGCCGGCAACCGCACCAGCTGCGGCATACCGGCCGCCGGGGCGCAAAATCTTCAAGTACAAAGGCCATTGCTTCCCCGCCACCAGGTCAATCACCACGTCGACGCTGGAACCGCCGGCCCCGTCGAGAAGGTCCGTTTCCCTTGGTATCACCTCATCGGCTCCCAGTCGACGCACGTCAGCAGATTTGTCCTGCCGGGTCACAGCTACCACGGTCGCACCACGAGCCTTTGCCAGTTGAACCGCTGCGGATCCGACCCCCCCGGAAGCCCCGGTCACCAGCACACGATCCCTTTCGGCGACCCCGGCGCGGGTCAGGAGATTTTCAGCAGTCGAATAGGAACAGGGGAAAGAGGCGAGTTCGACGTCAGACAAGGTGCTCTCGACACGATGTGCATGACGGGAGGCCACGACGGCATACTCGGCAAATCCGCCATCGCACTCCGAGCCTAAATACCACGGCTGACGGAGTTCTTGTCCGCGGGCTTCCCTCAAGCAAGGCTCGACCAACACCCGCTCGCCGATCCTGCCGCCGTTCACTTCCCTTCCAACCGCGGAAATATGCCCGCAGACATCCGCACCTTGAATGCGCGGAAACTGAATGGGCCCTCCTGACCAGCCGGCATCTTCCACGGAACCGGCTTGTTTCGAATACCAGGCCGTCCGGGTATTGATATCGGTTGGATTGACCCCCGCAGCAGCCACCCGAATCAATACATCCCGGGGTCCTGGAGACGGAACCGGTATGTCCTGCCGAATGTCCAGTCGGTCCATCGCCCCATGACCGGTCAGCCAAACCCCTCGCATCGTCCTTGGTCGCTCACTCATCCTTGCCTCCATCATACCGGTTCACAGCGGTATATTTTTTGAAATGTCCCTTAATTCTGTCCGGGCAACAACTATAGACGCGGTGTTCCAACCCAGTCTCCTCATTCGCTCCCCCGGGGATGGGGGTAACTCAAGGAAAGAACACCTCCCGAACCCGGATCGGCATGACCGACACCCCCACCATCTCCTCGGATCCGTCGAACAGGTCGCGAAGTTCGGCCATGGTCGTTCGAAATCGAAGCCCCGTTGTTCGATCGACCCCGGCTGGAATGCTCTTGACCAACTCGGAGGCATAGTCATCCCGGTAGATGAGGTAGCCGTCCGCCCGGATATTGGAACGGACTTTGAATTCGCCCTGTTGCCTTTTGGACGGGCTTCGCTGGTATTCCATGGAAAAGGTGATCAGACCCCCCTTCTGATCCTGAACGAACCAGTCCTCCCTGGCCATCCGGCCCGTGGTGTCTGAATCTGTTTGTGACATCTCCCGACGAACGGATGCCTTAAACGCGTTTTGGTAGTATTCGTTCGGATCGTCAAACGGCCAGTATATCCGAATGACAAACGGGGCAAACTCTCCGCTCTCCGAATGCTTGCCGAAAGCAAGCAGGGCTGCGTTACAGTAGGTGCCATCCTTGAATGGCTCCCCCTCACCGTCCATCTTTACAAATTTATCGTCAAAAATGACATATAAATTGGCCCCTTCGAAGGGGCCCCTCGGCAGCTGAACGGCCTCCCACGAGCCGGGAAGCCAGGACAGAACCGCTTCCGATGGCACCTTAAACGCCACATAAATCCGGAAAAACATGCTGGATTCGATCTGTGTCTCAGCCCGGCAAGGTACTGCCATCATTGAAATGAAAACACAGTGCAGCCCTAAAAGAAAAGCTCCAATCGTATGCTTCGGACGTTTCATGGCCAATCCTCCTTATCTGGCGGTTTGGAAGACCCGGAGCCGAGGAAGATCTACACTCACGGCAATCCCGGCAGAGGTCTTCGGGCTTCGAGGTCTCCGCCGCAAACGCCATCCGACGGTGACCGACGGATATCAGGTGATCCGGGCGTCCCTGACAACACTGGTTTGGACGGGGGGTCTCTTGCCCCACGCGGGTTTGGTGCTCAACGATATCCGCAACAGGTGAGGAGGAAGGGGTAAATATGAATGCGTTTCATCACTAAGATTAGAAACAGATAGGATGGTGGACAGGCGATTGGGGAAAGCGCGCCGAACGGTGTCCAATCATTTTAACGTCGTATCGAAGAGGCTCTTTGTCAATGGAGGACAGCCAGGGGCCGGAAGAAAAGACCGCTGAGCTTCGGCAGCCCGTAACCCGTTGACAGAAAAGAACCGGAGTGCCCATAGTCTCCTGTCCCGCCTGTGTTTCAGGCCCACCAGGCACAAAACGTCAAATCGACAGTGTGTAGGGAAGATGATGATCGACCTTATACCCCGGGTGAGTGCAAGGATGGTGGGTCCATGTCTCCTTTTTTCCGGTCTCTGTCTCGGCATCGTTTCCACTGCGAAAGCGGCAACGACAAAACCATTCGGAAAAACGCCGCCGATTTCCGAAGCGTACCAAACCGGGAACCCGGCTGACGAATCGACAGAAGACGGGTCCCGGTCCAGCCTTTTTCCCATCAAAGCCTTTCATTGGAACATCAGGCAGGAGCGTATTGCAGCTTTAAAGAAGATCGATAGGGAACGAATAGCGACACTGGACTATTTGACCAAAGAACGTAATGCCGTCCTTTTGGAGATCGACAATGAGCGCAAGGCGACCCTGGAATATCAAAGTCGTGAGCGCGGAGTGGTCGTCAAAGAACTGAAAACGGAGTTGAACCGACTGATCGATATTCTGTTGGCGGAGCGCCGGACGACCATGCTCGAGTTGGAGGCAAGCCGGCAACTGAATGGTCAAGGGCGCCCTGCTCGACAGTGAGCGATTCATCGACCATTTTTTTGTCCGATTGTTGCAGCTGATTGTCCCCATTGTCCTTGCCTTGGGCTTAGCCGCAGTGACCATATAGGCCATGACGGCCAGACGCAAAGGTCGTGGGTAGTGAGTCCATGGGGATGGGAGGATTTGATTGGCCGCGTCACGGGAAGAGTTGACCGATAGGCTGTTGATAGGCTCTCTTTTAAGGGGGATATCGGCAACCAGTGGCGGGCAGTCTTCCGGATGGATGTCGATATCAGAATGGTGATCACCGCAGCGGAACCTCCACGGCTTCGACGTCTGGGGATGGACCCTCTGGCACCTTAGAGCGCCTCTCAGGACACCCCCCCCGCCGCCGTCCTCCGCCACCGATAGCCGTCAAGAAGGACGTCGGGTATTCTCACTGGTGCGGGAGGTCATAGCAGCCCAGGATAATCGCCGCCGTCCACCAGGAGGTTCTGGCCTGTGATGTATCGAGCCTGTTCGCTGGCCAGGAAGGCCGCGGCAGCCCCGAAATCCGATGGGTCACCCATGGTCTTGCTGGGATTGGCGGACATCATTTCAAGGATGACGTCTTCGGGTGATTTTTTCTCCAGAGCCGCCCGGTGTCTCGCCAACTGCTCGGTTCTCGATGTCTTGTGGATGCCTGGCAGCAATGCGTTTACGGTAATGCCATCGGGCGCCAATTCCGTTGCAACGGTTTTTAAAAATCCCGTCAGCCCGGCCCTGGCCATATTGGACAACAGTAAATTCCCGATGGGCTGTTTGACCGAAATGGACGTAATGGCGATGATTCGACCCCAGCCGTTGGCTTTCATGGCCGGCGTGACGCCGTGAATGAGGTGAACGGCGCTCATCAGATTCAGATCGATGGCCGTTTCATACGCTTCCAGGGCAGTGCTGGCGAAGGTTCCCGGTGGAGGCCCTCCGGCATTGGTGATGAGGATTTCCGGATCTCCCAGGGCTTGTCTGACGGCCTCGAGCAGGCGGTTGACGTCTTCGGCCTCGATCATGTCTGCACCAAACCCCAGCACCTCCGTATCGGCTTCCCCTGCGATTTCTCCGGCAACCCGCTTGGCTTCGGCGCCGTCGCGGGAGCAGATGGCCACTCGGCACCCTTCGGCAGCCAGCTGTTCGGCGCAGCCTCGCCCCAACCCCCGGCTTGCAGCCGTCACCAGGGCTATTTTCCCACTGATTCCAAAGTTCATCTGACATCTCCATGGTTATCGAAACAAGTGATTGGCAGTGCGTTTCGCTTCTTTTTCATGAACGGCGGTGCAAGGACATATCTCAAGAATCATTGCACGGGGCCGGGAACGAGGTCAATCGCTTATAGTCGAACAGGAAGATATCGGGGGGGTGTCGATCCCGTTTTAGAGGGCCCGGTGCAATGGGATCGGGGGCCATATGTACCTGGCGTCCTTCCCTTCCCCCATCGTTTCGACCCTTGTCTAGTGGCAACGATTCCGTCCCCAAAACGGCGTCGGGATCCCGACGCATTTAACCCTGCGTTGGGGCTGGGCCCTCATCCGATGGGATGGTCACGGATCCGGACATCGACGATCAAGTGAACGCCCATACCCCCGAGCTCGCCCGATCGGATCTCAACCACTGTGCCATCCCTTATCTTCGGAGGAATCGTCAGATTGAATCCGCGGGTCCCTTGCACAGTGCCGGCACCGAGGCAACGAGGACAGGGTCGCTCGGTCGGCCATCCGACGCGACGGCAGTCGGGGCAAGCGTCCATCACCGGAAGGCTCACTGGAAACGTCCCTCCCCTCACGGCTTCCTCCGGGGACAGAACCACTTCCATGTATAGGTTCCTCGGCGACGATCGGAAGGATGGAGGGGGTACGGGGAATTCCCGGTCAACGCTGCCGAAAAATGTCTCCATCAGGGATGGGATGCCCTCGAACCCGCTCCGGATCGGACCCCGCCGGCCGCTGCAGTGCTCGACGGTGGTAAGACGGGAATTACGTTGCCGATCGAGTTTGGCGTCGTAGGCGCGGCGTTTGCGTGCATCGGAAAGGGTTTCGAAGGCGTTTCGAATCTCAAAGAACCCGGTTGGGTTGGTGCCATCGCCCACCGCGTCCGGGTGGCAGCGCTTGCTGGCTTTGCGGTATGCGCGTCGAATCTGGGACAGATCGGCATCCCGCTCAATGCCTAAAGCCACATAGTGATCTCTCGGCATCCTTATCCTCCACCGCGACTGTCATCGAGCGGTGCACAAGGCGGGCCGTCGACGACAACCGCTCCTCAATAGCGATGGGTAAGGGTATCGGCAAGCCCTCAAGGGCTTGCCGCACTGAAATTCGTCAATCGGTCCTCACGGCGATCTTGCGTGGCGTTGCTTTTTCCACCTTGGGCAGGGACAGCCGCAACACGCCTCCCTGAAGTTTGGCATCGATTTTACCCTGATCGATCATCTCCGACAGGGAAAATTGACGGTAGAACCGTCCGGTCGTGTATTCTTGGTAAAGGAGTGCTTCGCCTTCACCGCCCAGGGGCGAAATATCCCCCTCAAGTGTCAGGGTGTTTTCCCGCAGATCAATGGTCAGGTCGTCCGGATTGACACCCGGCATATCCGCCAGCAAGGTGATTTCCTTGTCAGTTTCGAAGATATCAACGCTGGGCGTGAAATGAACACCGGGCCGGGTCTGTTCGACAGGATAGTCGGCCTCCTGCTTTTCACGGACCTTTAGCTCCTTGCTATCTGTGGCAGCCATTTCCTTACCTCCTTCCAATAAACGCCGTTACTGGCGAACCGTAATTCGTTTGGGTTTTGCCGCTTCCGCCTTGGCGACCTTAACGGTCAGGACGCCGTTGACCAGCTCTGCATCCACCTTTTCTGCGTTGATGTCCCCGGGAAGGGTAATCACTCGGGAGAAGCTGCCGCCTTCCCGTTCACGGCGGTGATACCGAACATCGTTGCCCTCCTCGGCAATTTTGTGCTCACCCGACAGGGAGAGACTGTTGCCCGTTGCCTGAATGTCAAGCTTGTCGGCCTCCATGCCGGGCAGTTCGGCGCGGATGAAGTAGTTTTCCGGGTCTTCGCTTAGATTGACGAGAGGAAAAACCCCTGCGGTGGCCTGCCCCTCACGACTGCCGCCGTAAGCATCGAAGAGTCGCGTCATCTGGCGCTGTAGACGATCCAACTCATCAAACGGACGGCGAATTCTCCAAGTGGGAACACCAAATGAGCTGCGGTAAATCATATCCGAGTCCTCCTGTGTAAATGTGTTTAATCCCTGCGATGATCTCGCCGGTTTCTCTTTGATTAGAAATTTAGTTACGAATAAAAACCTGTCAATAATATTTTAGACTTTTTCATTTCATTATTTTTTTATATTTTTTCATACAAGTAATATTGTCTATCCCAACAGGAGTCAGGACAGTGACCGAGAAACCGATCTGGGAGGATGGCAGTCCGTCCGCGCTTCTTTCAAGCTGTCATCCTACATGCATCGAGGCCATCAGCATCCTTGGGTCTCATTTGCGATTGAAGCCCAGGTCGCTGTTCGACCATATGGTTCAGGCATCGGAAACCCTCGACGCCATCGCCTTCAAGGCGAAGGAAGTCGACACCGACCATGAACCACGGCTGACTAAAACCGATGTCATCGGCAGGGATGCCGCCGAGGTTCCCGATGACGTCGCCCGCTCCAGAGAGGGTTGCCGGGATGCATTGGTCGAGGCGTCGGTTCAACACCTCATGCCCCTGATTCAAAAGGAACGGATCCGGCATACGTCGCGGAAAGCCTTGAATACGAGAATGGAGCGTCATTTGAACAGCGGCAGGAAACTGCTGGACGACATGATGGATGACCTGGGCGGCGGCGATCCCATGGGCGACAAAATGAGGGCGGTGATGGCCGCGTATGAAAAGGCCTATTCGGCCCTGACGGCGTTCATCCTCAAAGGGGAAAACATCGAACAGTTTGAAGTGGAATGACACCCCGTCGAATGCCGGGGTACGGCAGGACGATCGCTGGCCCAAGGCGGATTGATCATCGCTCTTCCCGGGGATCGAAACCGCAATCCCCAGCCGATCTTTCATCGTTTGGGACACGGCATCGGTTGTTCTGGTTTAAAAGATCAAGAGACCCTTAACCGGTATGATGCTTTGGCCCTTTCGACGCCGGTTCGATCTTGATGATGATGAGGGTCTTGTCATCGGCGGGAGGGGCCCCTCCGGTGTGGGCATCGACCGCATCGAAAATCGTGGTAAGCAGGGTATTGGCGTCGTCGCGGCAATACTGCTGAACCAGCTCCTTCAACCGCTCTCTGCCGAACATATGGCCTGAGGCATCCCTTGCCTCCCAGAGACCATCGGTCGACAGGATGAAGATGTCTCCGGTCGACAAGCCGTCCACCGAATACCCCGTGAAGGGGTACTGATGGATTGCCCCCAGGGGGACACCCTCACCGGTGAGCGTCTCGAACCGTCGGACTTCGGCCCTGAACAGCAACCCGGGCTCGTGGCCTGCCCGAACCCATCGGGCGCATCGGTTCACCGCATCGATCTCCAGACCGAAAAGGGTCACAAACCGGCCGCTGTCACCCACATCCAATGCCACCTGGCGGTTGACGTCGGTGGTGATGTCTTCGAGACTCCCCCCCATCCCATGACGCTGCCTGAAGCTGGCCCGGACGCCGCTCATGAGCAGCGCCGATGCGATGCCATGACCCGCCACGTCTCCGACAATAATTCGGAGCCGGCACCCGCTGGACCCGCATTCCTTCAGATAATCGAAATAGTCACCGCCGGTTTCGTCACAGTAACGGCTGGCTCCGGCTATATCCAGACCGCCGATCCTCGGGTCCGCAGCCGGGATGAGATTTTGCTGGACCTCTTTGGCAAGATCCAGGGAGCGCTTCAGTTGCATGCGCTCCTTTAGCTGTCGGGACATGGTGTTGAAGCTATGGACGAGTTCCCCGACGTCGTCCCGAGACTCCACCGGCAGGGGGTCATCGAAACGCCCTCTGGAGATCTGATCGGCGGAAGCGGACAGTTGCCTGACCGCCCGGGTCACCCTGCTGACGTTTTTCCGAATCAGAAAGAGAATCACCAACATGAAACCTGCCAGCGTGGCGGCGTAGACATTGCGGAAACCGATAATCGGTTTGAGGATTTCATCGCCGGGTGCGAATACCACGACGCTCCAGGGAGCCTCCATCAGCCGATAGAAGCCGCCGATGCGATCCGGGGGATGGCCCCTCCCCCGTCGGGTACCCGACACCTCCGAACCGAGGGCAGTCAGCACCTCCGCTTCCAGTGGATCCCCGGAATTTCCAAGCTGGCGGCGCGTCGCGTCTTCACTTCGGCCTGCCAGCACCCGGCCGGATTCATCCACGAGATAATACTGCCGTGTCTGCCACCATCCGGTGCGCGGGAGATCCTCGATCAAAAAATCGAAGCGCATCACCACCTCGAGCTCTTCCACTGCGCTTCCATCCGGGCCGTTCAACTGGGCGATGAGGGAAACGGACTCCCCGCTCCCGCCGGGATCCAGACGGGGCGCAGTGATCATCATTTCCCGGCTGTCCCTGTGGGCCGGCATGCCGTTGACTCCGGGGGGCGGGGGCATCATCATCGGGCTGTTCCCATTGCCCGTCCTGTCGGCACGACCGGAATCCTTCCCGCCTGGACGCCTGAGGTTGCCCCGATGATGGATCCGGATCACTCCGGGCGTCGTCTCGAGCTGCTCCAGAATGGCCCGTCGGACCGGCTGACCCCCGAGTCCCGGCCGGCTTCCCAGGTAAAGCCCGATCAACTCCTTGGGTCGGGCCAATCGCATGTCCACCACGTGGGCGGCACGCTGCAGTCTCAAGAGCGCCGCTTCTTCCCATTGTTTCAGCATCGTGCTGCGAGCGTAGACGAATCCCGCCACCCCCATTGCCAGCAGCAGCAGGGTCACCGGCAGGAAGAGAAAGAGAAGAAATCGTTTTTCAAGGGATCGAATCATGGGTTCCCGGACCCGGCGGAGGGGGCCGCCCGGCGTTGTTCATTCCGACCGGACGGCCGCCGTCGCCCATCGATAGACACAATGAAGGGAAAGGCTATTGCATGTGGGGATACCAGAATTTGTACAAGGGCTTCTTGTCCGCCACCTTAAGGAGACAGATGACCCCGTATTCCCCTGATTCGTCGGCCGTGAAATTGGCGGCGAAAACGCCGCTGTAGTCCTTCAGAGTCGCGGTGGTTTCCTTCTTGGAAGGGCTGATGATCTTCACCTTGCCCACCGCCTCTTTCATGGGCTCATCCGAGCCCTCCGGGAAGAGTTTGACCATGATGTGATGGGTATTGCCCTCCGGGTCTTTCATGTTCATGCTCTCCAGGCTCATCACCTGGAACTCGGCGCGGACGCCTTCCGAGACGGCCTCGTGCATGAACGTCCCCTTCATGGCGTGGTCTTTCATGTCCCCGTGGCCGGCGTCCTTGTCGCTGCCGTGTCCCTGCATGGCGAAGCCAGCGGCCGCCGTGAAAAACATGAGGCTCACTATCGTCAATGGAATCAATCGTTTCATAGCAATTCGTCTCCTTGGATGATGGATGATGGTTGTCATTGGGTGACGTCTTCCGAGGACTTAGGCGGTTTATCGATTCCCCGGCCCTTCCAGATACCATAGATGGCCGGCACCACGATCAAGGTCAAAATGGTGGCGCTGACCATGCCGCCGACCATGGGGGCGGCGATCCGCTTCATCACTTCGGAGCCGGTGCCCTGGCTCCACATGATGGGCAAGAGCCCCACCATCGTCGATACGACGGTCATCATCTTGGGGCGCACCCGCTGGACCGCCCCTTCGACAATAGCCATGTTGAGGTGGCCCCGATGGAAATCGTCCTCGTGCTGCCGCCGGTACTTGGCGTCGGCCAGATCGAGATAGATCAGCATCACCACCCCGGTTTCGGCGGCCACCCCTGCCAGGGCGATGAAGCCCACCCCCACGGCCACACTCATGTTGTAGTCGAGAAGGTACATGAGCCAAATGCCTCCGGTGAGGGAAAACGGAACGCTCAGCATGACGATGAGGCTCTCGGTGACGTCCTTGAAATTGAAATAGAGGAGGAGAAAGATGATGATGAGGGTCATGGGCACCACGATCATCAGGCGCTGCTGGGCCCGGACCATATATTCGTATTGACCGCTCCAGATCAGACTGTAGCCCGCCGGCAGATCGATCCGCTCCCTGACGGCCGCCTGGGCGCTCTTCACGTAGCCGCCCACGTCGATTCCGGCAAGATCGATATAGATCCAGGCGGTCTTGCGGGCGTTTTCACTTTTGATGGCAGGCGGCCCTTTTCGAATCGTGATGTCCGCCACCTCGGTGATGGGGATCTGGGCCCCGGAAGGCGCCGGGACCAAAATTCTCCGCAGTTTTTCAGGAGAATCCCTGAGTTCGGATCCATACCGAAGATTCACCGGATAGCGCTCCAGGCCCTCGACGGTTTGGGTGATGTTTACCCCCCCGATGGCTGACATGATGATCGCCTGAACATCGTCCACGTTGAGTCCGTAGCGGGCAGCCTCCTCCCGCTTGATCTTGAAGTCGAGGAAGTTACCCCCCGTTACCCGCTCGGAGTAGACGCTCGCGGTACCGGGCACCTCCCGGATCACCGCCTCGATCTGCTCCCCGATATCGCTCAGCACCTGGAGGTTTTCCCCCATGACTTTGATCCCCACCGGTGTCTTGATCCCGGTGGAGAGCATGTCGATCCTGGCCTTGATGGGCATGGTCCAGGCGTTGGTGAGCCCGGGATATTGAATGGATTTGTCGAGTTCCTCGATGAGCTTATCCATCGTCATGCCTTCCCGCCATTCAGACGGGGGCTTCAAGGTGATGGTGGTCTCGATCATTGAAAGCGGCGCGGGGTCGGTGGCGGTTTCCGCACGGCCGATTTTTCCGAACACGTGGGCCACCTCGGGAAAGGTGGCGATGATGCGGTCGGTCTGCTGGAGAAGTTCTTTCGCCTTGGTGACCGATATGCCAGGAAGGGTGGTCGGCATGTAGAGAAGATCGCCCTCGTTCAAGGGGGGCATGAACTCCGAACCGATCCGCTTCATCGGGTACCAGGTCACTGCCAGGATGATGACGGCCAGAATCACCACGAGCACTTTGGCCCTGAGGACCACTTTAATGATAGGGTGATAGACCCAGATGAGGAAACGGTTGACGGGATTTTTATGCTCAGGCCGGATGTTGCCCCGGATCAGGTAGCCCATGAGTACGGGCACGATGGTGATGGCCAGAAGGGCCGACCCCATCATGGCGTATGTTTTCGTGAAGGCCAGGGGGCGGAAGAGACGCCCCTCCTGAGCCTCCAGGGAAAACACCGGTAGAAAACTGATGGCGATAATGAGAAGAGAGAAGAAAAGGGCCGGTCCCACCTCCGTGGCCGCATCGGTGATCAACTCCCAGTGGGGCTTTTTGCCGCCGTCGTGCTCGAGGTGCTTGTGGGCGTTTTCGATCATGACGATGGCCGCATCCACCATGGCGCCGATGGCAATCGCGATGCCGCCCAGGCTCATGATGTTGGCATTGAGCCCCTGGCGCTCCATGATGATGAAGCTGATCAATACGCTGACCGGCAGGGTGAAGATCACCACGAAAGCACTCCGGAGGTGAAGCAGAAACACCGTACAGACGACCGCCACGATCAGGCATTCCTCAAGAAGCGTCCGTTTGAGGGTATCGATCGCCCTGAGGATCAGAGACGACCGATCATAGACTTCCCGGATCTCGACCCCGTCCGGAAGCCCGTTTCGAATGTCCTCGATACGCTGTTTCACATTGCGGATCACCTCCAGGGCGTTTTCACCGAACCGGATGACCACGATGCCGCCGACGATTTCTCCCCGGCCGTTGTAGTCGGCAATACCCCGACGAATCTCGGGCCCGATCTGAACCGTCGCCACATTTTTGAGAAGAATGGGAGTTCCCCCGCTGCCCACCCCGAGGGAGATGTTCTCGATATCCTCCACCCCCCGAAGATAGCCCAGTCCACGGACCATGAATTCGGTCTCTCCCATCTCGACGAGGCGGCCGCCCACATCGTTGTTGCTGCGGCGGATGGCCATCTGAATCTTTTGAAGGGGCATTCGATAGGCCATGAGTTTGTTGGGGTCCACGATGACCTGATACTGCTTGACGAACCCGCCGACGGAGGCCACTTCGGCCACCCCCGGAACACCGGAGAGCTCGTAGCGGAGAAACCAATCCTGAATCGACCGAAGCTGGGAGAGATCGTGGCGGTCGCTATCCAGGGTGTAGGCATAGACCCAGCCGACCCCGGTGGCGTCGGGACCCAGGGTGGGCGTCACCCCGCTGGGCAGCCGGCCGGACACGTAGTTGAGATATTCCAGAACACGGCTCCTTGCCCAGTACATGTCGGTGCCGTCTTCGAAGATGACATACACAAAAGAAATGCCGAAGAAGGAAAACCCCCGAACCACTTTGGCGAAGGGAACGGAGAGCATGGCGGTGGTGAGGGGATAGGTGACCTGGTCTTCCACCACCTGGGGGGCCTGGCCGGGATACTCGGTCAGGATGATCACCTGAACGTCGGAGAGGTCCGGGATGGCATCCAGGGGAATGTTGACCATGGCGTAGACACCGGCGGCAATGACGAATAGGGTTCCCAGGATCACCAGGAATTTGTTTTTAACGGACAGCTCGATGATTTTGGCGATCATAGCGGATGGTCCTAGTGGTCGATGTCGATGAGCAAATCCCTGTCCACGTCAATTGCCGGGGCTTTCAGGCGGCTTATCCTCCATGGTCAGCCCGGACATATCCAGATCATCCTCCATGGAGATGCCGGACAGATCGAGATCGTCGGCGCTGGCGTCGGGTTTTCCTTTCCTGATCTCCAGCATTTTCTGAATGGCCTCCCGCAGGCGGCTTTCGGAATCCAGCATGAACTGGGCGGAGACCACGATCTCCTCACCTTCGGAAAGCCCGGAGAGAACCTGGTATTTGCCCTCGTTGACCTCCAGGCCCAGTTCCACGTCCCTGGGTTCGAATTTTCCCTTGCCCCTGGAAACGAAAACCACTTTTCTGACCCCGCTGTCGATCACCGCCTCCTGGGGAACCAGAAGACTTTTCTCTTCCAGTGCAGACTGGAGAAAGATGTTGGCATACATGTCCGGCTTCAACCGGTTGTCGGGATTGGCAAACGCCAGGCGCAGGGTGGCCGTCCGGGCCTTCTCGTTGAGATATGGGTAGATAAAGAGAACCCGTCCCTCGTACCGGCGGCCCGGCATGTAGTTCAATTCCATCCCCGCAGGCATCCCTTTTTTCACCCAGGGCAGTTCGTACTCGTAGATTTCCACATCCACCCATACGGTAGAGAGATCCGCTATCTCGTATTGATGCTCTCCGGCCTTCACGTAATGACCAAGAAAGGCGTTCTTCTTGATCACCACCCCTGCCGCCGGCGAGAAAACAGTGATGGCTTTCCGGACCCGTCCCGTGCGTTTCAGGCGATCGATCTGGGCCTGGCTGACATCCCAGTAGCGAAGCCGGGTGCTGGAGGCTTTCAACAGTCGTTCGGCCGATTGTCGTACCTGGACGAAACCGCTGTCGCCCAGACTCCGGAACTGCTCCAGGGCCAGCAAGTACTCCTCCTGGGCTGTCACCAACTCCGGACTGTAGATATCGAAAAGGGGCTGGCCTTTCCGGACGGTTTCCCCTTCGAAATCCACATACAGCTTTTCGATCCAGCCGTTGAACTTTGTGTTGACGGCGTATATGTGGGTCTCGTCGTAGGTAACGGTGCCGACGGCACGAATGGTCTTGACGGGGCTCCCCATCGTAACCGTCTCGGTTCGGATGCCCATGTTCTGGATCGTCACCGGATCGATCCGGATGGTGGACGAGGACTCTTTTTCGTCACCCTCTTCCTCGTAGACAGGCACCAGATCCATTCCCATCGGCGACTGACCGGGCTCCTCCCGGATGTAGGTGGGGTCCATGGGGGCCACCCAATATTTGATTTTTTTGCCGGTCTTGGGATCCACCATGCCGGCCTTCAGTTCCTGGGCCGCGGCAGAAGCGGGAGACATCCATTGAAGGATCGACGCACCCCCGTTGACGGGATTGGGTTCGATCGGATGGGCCGTCAGCACAACGATCGCCGCTACCAGAGCACCGATGGGTAATGGATAACGTCTCATGCGCTAGTTCCCTTCCGTGTCGCCGCTTTGCCAGCCGGCGGTTCGTACCGGTTCGATGGCTGAGGCGGCGGACCGTGCAGACCCGCCCTCCCCGGAATCCGGGGATCGAACCGTTGGCCTGAGGTCGGCGGCTGTCAACTCCTCCAGGCGGGTCAGCGCCTGATACATGGACATCCGGTACCGGACGGCTTGTAGCTCGAACCGCAGGCGCCGGAGATGGGCATTGACCATGGTATCGAAATCCACCTTGCCCACCTCGTAGGCTGAGAGGGATGCACGGCTCCAGTGGTCGGTCTGGATCAGAAGGGCCTCGCGGAAGAGGCGAAAATTGTCCTGGATGGCACGGATGTCGCTCAGAATCGCGTCCACCTTGTGGGGAAGTCGCTTCCGGAACTCCTCGTAGGCGCTCTCGGCAGCCTCCCGACGGATATGGGCCGCCTGCAGCCTCCGGTCCTGTTTGGTCTGAAACCAGATGGGAAGGTTGAGGGTCACGGAACCGTAGGCAAAGTCGGAAAGCGTATTGCCCAGCCGGTCCTCGGTCCTCTGGCCGTATCCCACACGGACGTCGACATCGGGCCAGTAGTCCGTCTCCGCCAGTTCGATGTCCACCTGGGCGGAATCGATAGCCAGTTCCAGGGCCGCAAGAGCAGGATTGAACTGGAGCGCCCGGTTCACAAGCAATTCCTTGGAGAGGTCGACCTCCGGGAAACGGTCGGAATCCAGAACGGGTTCAATGCCGGCAAACATCTCACGATTGATGAGTTCGTTCAGCCGGTCTTCCAGCTGCCGCTTCCGGCTTTGCAGCGTCGCCTGCTCGTCGATCAGTTTTCCCAGTTCCACCTGTGCCTGAAATACGTCCTGCTGCAGCCCCCGGCCGCTGGCATAGGACACCTCGGCAATCTGAAGGATCTGCCCCACCATCTGGTTGAGCTCCGCGTTGGTGGCGAGGGAGGCCTGGACAAAGGCCAGATCGAAATAGGCCTCCGATACCGACCGGCGCAATTCGAACTGCCGCCCCCGCAGAATCTCACGCTTCCGGGCGGCCGCCAGGACCACCTTCTGGGCCTTGAGATCCAACTCGCCGAACCAGGGGAACTTCTGGGCGATGAAGATCTGCTTCTGGGTCATTGGCTCCTGGCTGAAACTCCATGAGTCCGTGGGCAGAGCGTTGACGCCCAGGGTCAGTCGAGGATCGTCCAGGGAGCTTGCCGCCGGCACCTCCTGCTCGAGGGCCTGAATCTCCTTTTCGATTTCCTTCAACCCGTCGTTGGATCGGTAGGCCTCCTCCAGCAGACTCGTCAGCCCCTTGGGCGGTGCATATAGCACCGCCCCACTGGCCGCCATCGGCAGCAGGATGGTCGCCAAGACCCACGCGGCGGCAATCCAACGGGGTATGATATGCTCGTTCATCAGGTATTCTCCGTTCATCGCTAAGGTTCTCCACCTAGTGAGCAGCAAGTGTCGTACCAGTTATTCGATTTGTTTAATATATACTGTTTTCATAGGGTTTGAATTGAGGCCGCATAGGGAACCGTGTAAAAATGATGCGGTTGTCCGTGGCCGTCCGGCACGTCCGGGTAAAAAAGACGCACATGCACAACCGTCGACATGATGCCGATGGGTGGAATCACCCCCCGGGGGCGTGGCCGAACATCTCTGAAAAGGCTCTGAGGAACACGAATAGGAAGACCCCGGCGAAAAGGCCGCCGCCGGGGATGTGCAGCCAGAAAAAAGCAGGTGAGACGAACCCTTTCAGCCAGATGGCGGCGATGTCGACCGCCACGCCGATAAAAGGCAGCACCACCAGCCATGCTTTGGCCTTTGGCGCCATGTCGAGAAAAATCGTTACGACACCCAGGAAAAAAAAGATCATGTTCATGCCGAAGAGGTGGATGTGGCTCCATTTGAGTGTCCAGATGAAGCGGTCATCCCGGTAGAGGGGGGCTGCCTCCCCCGGTGCTTCCCCCTGAAAAGGGGCATCGGAAAACAAGTCTCCTCTGCCGTCCTCGGAGGAAACCATGGACAAGTCAGGGGCCATTGCGCCCTGATGGGAGCCGGATGTCGAGAAAAAGGTGGGGATGATGTCGTGGACGATGATCTGACCGAGAGCTCCCATCATGGCCAGGGCAAGCGTCAATAGCAGGACCGCAAACAGAACTTTGACGAAAACCGGCATCCCGGAAAGGGTGGGCCATCTGGCGTCATGGGCGTTGCGGTCGGTCGCCATGGGAAAACCTCCGGACAATGATTTAAGGGGGTAATGCAGTCAATTTCCATCAAAATTCGATCCGGTGTAACGCCCATCTTCGGAGAAAAAAATGTATACCGTGCTCGGGTCACCCTCAGACCGCGTGAAGGAGACCCGGTACTCTGGTTGACCACTCCTATCTTTCACGACGATCTCCACCTGGGAGAGTCCTGTCTCCCAGGAGTCTTCCAATTTGCCGGAGACGAGAAGTTTTTCGAAGAGAGCGGTGCTTTCCTGTAGGGCATTCAAGGCGGTGAATTCCTTATCGTCGTGGGTTTTCCCCCCGTGGGCGGCGATGAGACCCGGAAATGGGAAGAAGAAAAGCGGAAGAAGAAGAAAAATAATCCACCCGATTCCGATACCCTTTGATATTTGCTGGTTGGGATTCACCGATCCCTTTCTTTTGGGGTAAACCGGCAGTAAATTTTAAAGCGGTTATGTAGAATCCACCAGTTGGGGTTCTATGCGGCCCATGGGTATCGGTTCTGCTGCCAACCAAAACTCGCCACAAAGGCCGTGTAAAGACGGTCGCTGACGGACTGTCTTGCAGAACATATTGGCTGACAGGCAAAATCGAGAAATCTGAAACCCTCAGGTGGCAACCGTCTCAACGCGGCCTAAATGGCTCAGACAGCCGCCCGGCATCCGATCCGACACCCATTGGCCTTTCGATTTGGGCCATCTGGAGCGTTATAGATAACCGCAAATTTTAATGATATTAACTGAAAAGTATAATCCCAAAATGAACCAAAGCAATCCCTGCACCATTCTATGGCCGGTCGATTGACCCGATCGGTCTACCAAAATGGCATTGATCGATTTAGAAAATTAACTCAACAAGTCAGGTGAGGTGCCCCACCGGGCTCAAAAGGGAATCCCGTGGAAATCGGGAGCGGTCCCGCCGCTGCAGCCGGGGACGACATCGGCGACACGCCACTTGCCCGCTTTATCGGGCTGGGAAGGTGCAGATCTTCGGACAATCCGGAAGTCAGAAGACCTGTCTCGCAAACTGTCGCCGCGGAGATACGGCAACGCCGCCGGATTGCAGGGAATGATTTCCGTTTCCCCCAAATCGGCGGGGTGGACCAATGATTCAATCATCAATACGAAATGACTTCAGAGATATTGACATCAAACGGTAAATCGCATAGATTTCCGGCCATTAGACAGGAGATACCGACCCGAGAATTGTTATATCACCGATGTCATCGTTACGCTCCGGCAGGCGTAACTGTTGGCACGTTGCCGCTCAACGAAACCAACCGGAGAGCATTATCCGGCTGGAACCTCACTGGTCAACAATTTCCCGCGGATTGCCGACAACCACTTTAGACAGCGGCGCTATCA
Source organism: uncultured Desulfobacteraceae bacterium (assembly GCA_942491115.1). Lineage (GTDB taxonomy): Bacteria > Desulfobacterota > Desulfobacteria > Desulfobacterales > UBA5852 > CALNZV01. Next base: position 93,820 of record CALNZV010000006.1, on the reverse strand, counting down.
CAAACCCATCGACAGGACCGGTTTTCATGATCAGCGACTCGGTAGAAAACACTTCTGAAGAAAAAAGAGTTGAACGTCGATCGCCAACCCTCAGAAACCACCGCATCGAAATCAAACTTGCAGGAGCTCCCATTTACCAGTTCAGGGTGACCGATGTGTCCACCGCGGGTGCAGGCATCCTCATCAACGAAAACTCCGGTTTCATGAGAATGATAGCGGTTGGCCAGGTGATGGATGTAAACTTCATCTCACCGAAAGGGTCGGAACCATCGGGGATGTTCAGGGTGGAAATCCGACACATGACCCAGATGGAACGCTCCAAATACAAAGGGCTCCGGTTGGTCGGCATTCGTATCCTGGATCGCCTGGACACGCCATTTGATGACACCTGAAGACCGTACGCATCCCAAGTACTTCTCCCCATAGTCTCCCGAATGATCTTTTGCAAAGCCTCCGTCGCCTATCCCACGGCCGGCCCCCTCACCGGGAGGTCAGCTTAATTTCGATCCGCCGGTTCTTCCGGTAGGCCTCGGGGGTGGGGGCCGGATCGACGGGATGAAACCGGCTGAAGCCGGCGGCGGCCATTCGCTCCTCGGGAACCCCCTCGGATGCCAGATACTCCACCACCGACACCGCTCTGGCGGTGGAGAGCTCCCAGTTAGAGGAAAAGGGGGCATTGCGGATCGGAATGGGGTCCGTGTGGCCGTCGATGCGAAGAATCCACTGAATCTCGTCCGGAATCCGGCGGGAGAGCGGCAACAGAGCGGCCGCCAATACCTTGAGGTGCGCCCTGCCCTCCTGGCCCAAGGTTGCCGACCCGGATGCGAACAGGAGCTCCGCCTGAAGGACGAACCGATCCCCTTCGATTCTTACCAGGGGATTCTCTCCGAGGATTGCCTTCAGGCGCCCGAAGAATTCGGAGCGGTACCGCTCAAGTTCCCCGACCTGACGGGCCAAAGCAATGTTGAGACGCCTGCCCAGCTCTTCGATCTGCTCCTCCTGGCCCTGTGTCGTCTCCTCCGCCAGTTTCAGGGCCCGGCTGATGGCCTCCAGTTGGCCCCTGAGGCCAGCGATCTGTCGATTCAGGAGCGCCACCTCGGCCCTCGCATCCGCCGACAGCTGCCGCTCCTCCTCGATCGCTGACTTTTGCTCGCCAACCACAGCCGACAGGGCTTGAATACGAATATCCCTTTCTTCAAGCTCCTTCTGGGCCAGAAGCGTTCGCTCGGCGTCTTCGGCGATCCTTGCCTCTAAGGCCTTTGATCGGTCTCTAAGGCCCCCAATCTCCCGATCCTTGTCATCGAGCATCGTCGACAGGGAACCCACCTGTTTTTCCAGCGCATCGCGCACCTTCCTCAGGGCGTGGATATCTTCATTGAGGCTGGCCAGGGTCATCAACTGCTGCTCAATGGTCTTCCGCTCGGCATCGGACCGACGCTCGAGATCGATGATTTCGGAGCCCAACATCTCCTTTTCGTTGGTCAGGCTTAGAATCATCTGTGACAGGTTGCCGACCTCTCGGGTCAGGTCCCGACTTTTTACCTTCTCGAGACCTAGCAGCTCGGTCAGTTCCGTGACCTGGCGATGAAGGGTGGTCAGTTCGCTTTCCTGGCCCGACAATATTTGGCTCAGCATGAATTGGGTCACCGTAAAGAGAAGCAAAACGAAGATCACGATCATGAGCAGCGCGGACAGGACATCCACGTACCCTGGCCAGACGCTGACGGCATTTGACGGTCGCCTCGATCGGGAAATCATGGTTACCCCCTTCTAGCGGCCCTGGGGGGATACCGGCTCCCCGCCACTGCGATCACTCCCCCGCTCAATCAGACGCTCGATGGCCTGATTCTGCCTCCGGATCTCGTGAACCAAATCGTGGAGATCATCTCCGATAGTACTCGAGGTATCCGGTGCTGCGCCGAGGCCATTGGCCACCCCATCGTCGGTTTCGACCAGCTGCGTCACACCGGAGAGCCACTCCTCCATCTCGTTGAAAAACCGGTTTTGGGCATGGCTGGCCTGGATATCGATGAACCCGAGAACCAGGGATCCTCCCAGGCCGAACAGGGAAGAGCTGAACGCCGTTCCCATTCCGCTCAAGGGTTCCTGGAGACCGGCTTTCAGGGTTTCGAAGACCGCGGTATAATCCCTGCTGCCGACCTCAAGCCCCCCAATGACCTGACCCACGGCGCCGATGGTCTGAAGGAGTCCCCAGAAGGTCCCCAGAAGCCCTAAAAATATCAACAGCCCGATCATGTATCGGGAGATTTCGCGGGATTCGTCCAGGTGGCCTCGGATGCCCTCCAACACCGTTCGCAGGGAGAGGGCCGACAACCGGAAGCGGTCCCGGTGGATGTCTGACAAGTGACGGGTCAGGGGGTTTAGGAGAACCGGCGGCTCGGCCACCGAAAGCCCCAAATCTCCGGTCCTGAATATTTTCATCCAGTTGATTTCCGGCTCCAGCCTGAGGATCTGGTGCATGTTGATGCCGATACCCACGACCAATGCCCCCAGGATGAGAAGGTTGAACCCCCAGTTGGCCATAAATGCCGATTTCAGGGGGACAAATAACAGGGCACAGACGCCGGCGGCAATACCCAGGTAAATGACGATAAGATAGAGGTAATGGCGGGGATTGGTCATGATGCCGTTGAACTCCTTTCTGGTGATCCTATGGCCGGTAACCGTCAGAGGGTGATCGCTCGGCCCATCGGAGGAGACAATACCCTGTCCTCCCCACCGGGAACGCCCCTCTCCGGTGTGCTCGCTGGCAGGGGATTCTTCGATCGGGTCACGACAGTGGTGGTACCCGCCAGAGCGTGCACGGGAAGGAATGCCCTACAATCGCTTTCGGTAGTCGGCTGCCAACGGGATCGGTCACCTTGGTAGTGGCGGCTCGACAGGAAGGGTGGGGGTTTTCGGGAATGTCGACAGGAGCCCCAGAACTCCTTCTAAGCCTTAACACCATAACGGTCAACAGGAATGCGCTTCTCCCCCTTTTCTTGTGGGCTCTGATTCCGTTTGACACCCACCTCATTTCTGTTTAGATTTCTATGTGTGATAGAGAATATCGGCTGACGGGGTCCCGGTAGTTTGTATTCTGGCCGGTTCGACGGATTTCTAATCGCTATCGCCCCGTTATACCTCGGCACACGCTGTCCCAAGAGACAGAAGAAGAATGGTGTGGTCAAGCGCATCTGCCGTTATCCGGCATTTCACGAAAAGGAGGACCGTATGGCCATCAAGGTGTTGATTATTCGAACAGTGCCTCAAGGCAAGCTCAGGGATATGGTTCACTTTTTAAAAAAGATGCGCTCCCTGGCTAGCGCTCAGCCGGGATATATTTCCGGAGAGACCTTGAAAAGCTTCGACAGACCCGATGCGTTTTTGGTGATTAGTTCGTGGCAGTCTCCGGAGGATTGGGAAAAGTGGCTCTTAAGCAGTGAACGACAGGAAATACAGAGCCAAATCGACGGCCTTTTAGGCGGCAATACCACCTATGAGATGTTTCACTACGGGCTGTCTGAATAGGATAGATCATCGCTATCGTCCTTCGGTCCGTCACCCGATGCAACGTCACCCCGGATAACCGCCCACGCTCCGCCGGTTTCAATTCTGGGAGCCGACGCCGGCCATCCGTCACCCCCCTTTTTTACGACGCCGCTCCCCGGCGTGGTCAACCCGCAACGGGCAACATCGATTAAGAAGCCTTTCGCCTCCGGTCGGCATTCTCCAAATCACCGGTGGGTGCTGATCCCGTTTATGGCGTTTTCGCGACCTAAAGCGAAATGGGACCACCGGAGAGCGAGAATAGGTTATTGAGAAATATCCATTTTAAATCACTATCGTTTATGATCGCCCTGAGGTTGACTTGATCGAATCAGGGGTTACGTTCCTCGGAACTTTAACCCTATTATTTGGAGAATTTAATGCAGACAGTTGAAAGCGGCTTGTATGTCAGCGTCGACTACAAAGGAACTCTGGACAACGGCAATGTGTTCGATACCAGCCAGGGACGTCACCCCCTGGAGGTTAAAATGGGATCTGGACAACTGCTGGGCGGCTTCGAATCCCAGTTGATGGGCATGTCGATGAACGAAAAGAAAGTGTTTTCTCTGTCACCTGAAGATGCCTACGGCACGAGGGATGACAGTCTGATCCATGGGTTTCCCATCAAAGAGGTTCCTGCTGAAATGAATCCAGAGGAGGGACAGACCGTCGCTCTTACAACCCCCGATGGTCGACAGATCCCTGCGCGGATCGTCAAGGTCGACGATCAGGAGGTCAAGGTGGATCTTAACCATCCATTGGCCGGTGAACGGTTGACCTTTGAAATCAAAGTCGTAGGTATCAGTGAGACACCAACCCAAGCCCATGAGGGTTGCGGCTCGGGCTGTAACTGCTCCGGAGGCGACGACGGAGGGCATGGCTGCTCGTCGGGGTGCCACTGACAGGATCGATCGGACTGGCATCCGGGCCGGGCGACCATGCAAGGCCGGCAACGGCCGCCTCAATGCAAGGCGGCTTCCGCTCCGAAGCGAATAACAAGGAGACCATTTCCGACATGGAATATCGCTGCGAATCAAAATCGTGCCCTTACGAGGGCGACCATTCCTACACCCTGTATCTGCCCCAGGAAGCCTGCATCGATGAGCACAACTGTGCCGTGGTTTTCTGCCCCCACTGCCAGAGCCAGATGGTCATCACATCCCACGGGGAAGAGCCAGTCGCCGACTGATGGCAATTAATTAGGAGATCCGCAACAGGGGTCTCCTAATCTCCGGAAACGACTGCCGGGATAGTGACCTGGCCCTCTATGTTTGTCTTCTCCATCTCTCTGACCCTGCCAACAGATGCGGCCACCGTCGGCATCGCTTCGCCCGGGGCACAGCGAGAGCCCATCCCCATAACCATGCCCGAGCGCAGGCACCCCCACCCCCGATTCCCCACCCCTTGGCGGTTTCACCCGGCCGGTAGATGCCGGTGAACTGTCTATGATAGGCAGACCACGCTTTTTACGAGGTTCTTTCGGGTGGTGACGCCGTAAGGGGGGTGTGAAGGAATGCCGAAAAAGGCGGACGCGGGCCGTCAGTTCGAATCCGCTGCCGAATCGCTCCGGCAGACCGCGATCCCGTCTTTTCCGCCTTCCTTGACCCGGAACATGGCCTGATCGGCCAAGGCCAGCAAATCGGTACGATTGTCCCCGTCATCGGGACAGGTGGCAAGACCGAAACTGGCTTTCAGTTTGACGTGGTGACCGGCGGCGGTGAGGTAGGTGGAGGCCTTCATGCGGAACTGGATCTGCTCTGCTATCTTGCGAGCCTTCGATTGACCGCAATCGGGGAGGACCACGACAAATTCGTCCCCGCCGTATGCCACGCCAAATGACGGATCGTCCAGGCAGGACCGAATCGTTTCAGCGACTTCCTGCAGGGCTCGGCTACCGTTCAGATGTCCAAACGTGTCCACGACTTTCTTGAAGTTGTCCATATCCATGAAAATGAGGGAAAAAGGAGTACCGGACAAGCGACTGCGATAGGTCAGTTCATCGAGCTGCTGATAGAGGTAGCGGGTATTGAAAAGGCTGGTCAGGCTGTCCCTCAGTGACAGTTCCCGGTAGCGTTCCTCGCTTTTTCGAAGATCTTCCCTGGCCGATGTCAGTTCGGTCAGATCGATGAGAAACGCCGCAAATCCCGAGACACTGCGGTCATCGTTTCGAACAGTGGTTCGGTTGTACAGCATGGGAACCGAGCGGCCGTCTTTGGCACGAAAACGGGCCTCAAAGCTGAGGTGGTTGCGGCTCGCGGAATAGACATCCACATGTTCCCTGTCGTAGAGACCATCGGGATTAATTCCGATCAATTCCTCTCGATTATAGCCCAGGAGTATGGTGATGGTGTCGTTTACGGCTGAAATCCTATGGTTTTCATCCAGCAGAATCACTCCCTCCTGAGCGTTGTTGAATACCTGGATATAGCGGCCGAGCTCACGATTGAGGGTATCGTTGCTTTCTTCCAGGGCATTGACCCGCCTGACCAGGATCGACAGCTGACGCATGATTTCTTTTAAATCCGTCATAGACTATCCGTCATATGTCCAAATTCAGAGGACCACACAAGATAGAGGCCGATGCCGCCTGATGCACCCAAAGGCAAGGTTGTCACTCACGGCCCTTGTCGGTACCGGAGGCAGCACTGATCCAGGCCTAAGGAAGAGAGAACCGACGGCCCTCAGAAGGAATAGCTTCGGAGGAAGCCCCGTAGAAGCAGCCGTCGCGTGGAATAGAGTATAGAGCTTCCGGTAGAGACGTCAAGGACGGGTGGTGGGGCGAGAGGGGCCCGATTGAAAATCGAACCCCGGGCTTCAGGTGGTGGTCCGGTGAGTCGCTCTATCTATTTGGAAGGTGAAATCGATCCTATCGTCCCTTGGCCGGACAGGGGTCACACCACATCCTGGGTCTTGAAGAACGCAATGTCCGGCCATTGCTCCATGCAGTAGTTCAGCTTCCAATCACTGGCTGCCAGATAGGCCAGCCGTCCCTCGGAATCCATCGCCATGCTGGATCGATTCTGATCCGAAAATTGCGTCAGTTTTTTAGGGTCGGGAGATCCGACCCATCGGGCGGCTCCGATGTCGACGGCTTCGTAATCGGCGTCGACGCCGTATTCGTCCTTGAGTCGCGCCTTGGTCACTTCAAACTGAAGAACGCCCACTGCACCCAGGATATAGTCGTTGCCCATGAGGGGTCTGAACACCTGAACCGCTCCCTCCTCGGACAGTTGGGTCAGCCCCTTCTGAAGCTGCTTGACCTTTAGGGGATTTGTCAACCGCACCCGCTTGAAGTGTTCAGGAGCAAAGTGGGGAATACCCGTGAACTGAAGGACTTCTTTTTCGGTAAAGGTATCTCCAATTTTGATGGTTCCGTGGTTGTGGACGCCAATGATATCTCCCGGGAATGCCTCCTCGACGTTCTCCCGATCCTGGGCCATGAATATGGTGGCATTGGCAATGGCAACATTTTTTCCAATCCGGTGGTGAACCACCTTCATCCCCCGTTTGAACGTACCCGAGCATATCCTGACAAAAGCGATGCGGTCCCGGTGAGCGGGGTTCATGTTCGCCTGAATCTTGAATGCAAATCCGCTAAAAGCCGATTCGTGGGGAGAGACGTCACGGGAAACCGCCTTTCGGGGTCCCGGTTGAGGGGCCGTTTCTACGAAGGCGTCCAGCATCTCCCGAACACCGAAATTATTGATGGCACTGCCGAAAAAAACCGGGGTCTGATTTCCCTTGAGGAAGTGAGCCTTGTCGAAGGGTTCGGACGCCCCCTCGATCAGCTCGATATCGTCCCGGAGCTTAGCCGCCAGCGATCCCAACAGTTCATCGAGTCGGGGATCCGACAGATCGTCGATGACCGCACCGTCCTGGTATCGGGTTTCCCCCCCAGGTGAAAACAGATGCAGTTGGCGATGATAGAGGTTATACACCCCCTTGAACCGTTTGCCCATGCCGATGGGCCAGGAAAGGGGGGTACACTCGATCTGTAGTTTGTCTTCGATTTCACCGAGGATATCCAATGGTGCCAAGCCTTCCCGATCGAGCTTGTTGATGAAGGTAATGATCGGGGTGTTGCGCATCCGACAAACCTCCATGAGCTTTTCGGTCTGAGGCTCCACCCCCTTGGCGCTGTCGATGACCATGAGAGCGCTGTCCACGGCGGTCAGCACCCGGTAGGTGTCTTCGGAAAAATCCTGGTGGCCCGGCGTATCGAGAAGATTGATCTCGAAGTCACGGTAGTTGAATTTCATCACCGAGGTGGTAACCGAAATGCCCCTCTCCTTTTCGATCGCCATCCAATCGCTGGTGGCGTGCCGGGCGGCTTTTCTCGCTTTGACGGCCCCTGCCTGCTGGATGGCGCCGCCGAAGAGGAGGAGTTTTTCCGTCAAGGTGGTTTTCCCGGCGTCAGGGTGGCTGATGATGCCGAAGGTGCGTCTCCGGCTCACCTCTTTCTGATGGATCTTGTCCATAAGCTGCGCTCATTCGCTCCAATGAAAAAGTTTTTCGACAAAAGTTAAATAGTATATCACACTAAGCCTTTTTTTCAAAATAAGAGGCCGAGGAAAAGGCGGCCCGTTCCTCAAGGCTAGGCACCCTCCTGAGCGGTGGTCCTCCCTTTCACGCCCCTCAACATTCCGATGACGACGGCTGCATTGCTGGCCAGAAAGACCGACAGCTCCTCCAGATCTGTTTCGTCCAAGTCTCCCCCCATGGATTCGATCAGCTGGACGAGAGAAAGGGCTGCATCCATCAGTCGATCATAGGCGTCGGCCTCTTTGTTACCCGCCTTCGTCATGACCGATGTTTCTTCTCTTTGACAGGGCGCTTTGGACCGCCGGTTTTCTTGGACGCCGATACCGGTCTCTGGGGATCGCTGATGTTTGGGTCTCCCGGGGCAGCAGGGCCTTTCAGGGGCCGGACCCCTTTCAGAATTCGGATGACTTCGGGCCCGTTTGTTGCCAGAAAGACCGATATCTCATCGATGTCTTCATCGGTGAGTCGGCTTTCGAATGACGCGGATTTGATCAGTGCCGACAACCCATCGGCGGCATCGAGCAATCGGTCGTAGGCTTCGGCCTCTTTCTTCACCTCGAAAATCCGGTCGAGCTCCACGCCGTTGCGAACCACCACATATCGGGTAATAATGGCCATGGTACAGCGCCTCCTTTTTTAGATGTCTATGGATGTCTCGATGGCCGGACCGCGTTCCAGGCTGTGACGCGCCGATCCACCTTCCAGGTCTTATTTAGCCCGCCGGTCCCAGGACACAACCGGCAGAAGCGATATCGGGACGTCACCATTTCAGAGGCTCATCATGAAAAGGCGGTTGACAGGCAGGCGCACTCATCGCTATTTTATACGTCAATCGCAGATACCCCCTTCTCAGCGGCTCTCCAGCGTTCATGACCCACAATCCGCTATCCACCTGGCCCTGCGCCCCATATCTGCACTCCCCTCTTTACCCACAGCCGAAAAGGAGGAAATCATGGCCGAGAGCGTTTACAAGATCATCGAATTGGTGGGAACCAGCACGACTTCCTGGGAGGATGCCGCCAAGCAGGCGGTTGAAATCGCCGGCAAAAGCCTCAGAGATCTTCGTATTGCGGAAATCGACACCCTCGACATGAAAATCGAAGACGGCAAGGTAGCGGCTTACCGGGCCCGGGTCAAGGTCTCCTTCAGGTACGGCACCGATTAACCCTGACGGTCGGCAACCATTCGCCAACGGCATCAACCCAGGCGGCGTGCTGTGCACGCCCGCCTGGGTTGGGTTCCGATACCCGAACTGTTCGGGGTGGTAAACGGGCTATGTGGCCACGCCATTATTTCTTCCAGGAGGTCGACCATGCCCGCCGCCACCCCGGATGAGTTGAGATCCCGGCTCTCCGCCGACCCGGACGAAAGCCCCTCCGCCCTTCTAGCGGATGACTCCTTTGCATCCTGGTGTTACGACCATCTGTCCCTGAGAGAACTGAGATCTGCGTTTCACCGGGATCCGGATCCCCAGCAATGCGACCACTGGCAGCTGAACCAGAGGGAATGGCGGCAGCAGGTAGAAATGGCCCTTATCGCTCGATCCGCCGCTCGGGGAGATCCCTTCTGACGCCGGAGGCCGTCCGCTTTACCAGTTTTCACACAGCAGTTCGAAGTGCCCCGTGGGTTTGATGCAGGCGGGGCACTGTTCCGGGGCCGCTTTCCCATGATGAAGATAGCCGCAGTTGAGGCATCGCCACACCGATTCCTCAGTTCGCGCAAATGCCCGGTCGGCCATGAGATTGGCAGCCAGTTCCCGGTAGCGTTTTTCATGCTGCCGTTCCGACTCGCAGATCGCGCTCCAGGCGTCTGCCGCCCGGTGGAAGCCTTCGTCTTCGGCCACCCGGGCAAAACCCGGATACATGTCGGTGTGCTCATAGCGTTCTCCGTCCGCGGCGGCAATCAAGTTGTCCACCGTGCGATTGACCACACCGGCAGGAAAGCGCCATGAGATGTCCAATTCCCCTCCGTTGAAAAATTTGAAAAACCGCAGGGCGTGCTCGCACTCGTGTCCTGCCGTCTCTTCGAATATGGCGGCAATCTGCACCAGCCCTTCGTCTGTTGCCTGACGGGCAAAATACGTATAGCGGTTTCGGGCCTGAGATTCCCCGGCAAAGGATATGAGCAGATTCGTCGCCGTCCGGCTGTCTCTGAAGGTTCCCACGATCGTTCCCCTTTCCCTGGATCCATGGTGTCTATGGGGGCGGCCCATGCCGCCGCTACCATCAGACACCTCCTTAGTGAACATCCGCGGGAAAGGTACCATACCGACAGCGGGGTGTCATGGACCAAATGCCACCCGGGCAAGAGAAGCGCCGCATCTCCACCCGCCTGGGCCGCTGGCGGCCACGGGGAGAGGATACTCAGGAGCCGGGATTCTTCGATTCCCCCTGTCCCCAGGTCTTCTCAAGGAATTGGTCTCGACCGGACCCCTTTCGGTAGACGGTGTATGGAACCGGTTTTTTTTTGTAGTAGTCCTGATGGTAGTCTTCAGCCGGATAGAATTCGGTTGCGGCAACGATCTCGGTTACGATGGGCGCCTCGAAAGGCCCCTCCGAGGCCAGCTTCTTCTTCGACGCCTCCGCCAGCCGCTGCTGATCGGGGGTGAGATAGAAAATGGCGGATCGGTACTGAGATCCCCGGTCGACAAACTGACCGCCGGCGTCCGTAGGATTGACATGCCGCCAGAAATGATCCAGCAGCGCTTCATAGCTGATCGTTTCCGGATCGAAGCGCACCATTACGGCCTCGGCATGCCCGGTGCCGCCGGCGGACACCTCACGGTAAGTAGGGGTTTTTTTGTGTCCGCCGATATACCCTGAAATCACCTCCGCCACACCGTCAAGTTTTTCGAAATCCGATTCGGTGCACCAGAAGCAACCGCCGGCGAAAATGGCGACCTCCATTTTGGATCCGCCGGCATCGGCCGTGGACTCTCCCCAGGCGGGCGCACCGCTCATCAGCCAACAAACCAGGACCAAAAGCCCTATGGAATAGCGTTTCATGACAATCTCCTTTATCGATAGGATACGAATACTGGGGTCGACACCGATCAACGGGGACCACTACCGGGACGTTTCGGGGATTAGCGTACGTCGATAGGTCCCGGAGGCCTTCAGCCGTTCCTCCATCTCTTCAAGACTGATTTGCTCCGGGTCGTAGACCACACGATTGATCTCCCTTATCCCCGACCAGCCCTTTTCCACGGATTCGACACCGGGCAGCCCTTCCAGGGCGGCTTGTCCGACGTCGTATCAGCCGACCGCAAACGTTGCCGAGGCCCTGTCATCGGTCATTTCACTCCAACCGGAAAGGGCGAAGCCAAGGAAAGCTAAAAACAGGATTGCTGCCATCGTAAGTGCTCTCATGTTGCCTCCTCACGGGTTGCTCATGGATACAGGTTTTCACTGTCGTTTACGATTTCCGCCTCCCCGTTCCGCTTCCCGATAAGCGATCAAAGGGACAGCGCTGTTGGGGAAGACCGGCAGAAACCAGGTGATCGACATGTTAAGCATGGTGACCGGACGTAAACCCATGGTAACCATCAGGTAAAGATTGAATGAAGGAGGGGCGGCCCTGGGGTCGAAACGGGGTGGGATCATCCGTCATTTGTTGCCATGGGTCTGAACGGACGGACGGGAGGGTGTTGACCGGGAGCCTCTTTCCATTGGAATCGTCAGCCAGATCCGCGTCTCCCCCGGAACGCTTTCGGCCCCGATGCGTCCGCCGTGGGCTTCGATCAACTCCTTGACGATTGCCAGTCCGATACCTGCGCCCCCATGGTCCCTGGATCGGGACCGATCCGCCCGATAGAACCGTTCGAAGACAAAGGGAAGATCCGCCTCGGCGATGCCGCCGCCGCTGTTGGCAAAGGTAATGCGAACGGCCTCCCCCTCCAGCCGGGTCGAGAGAGTAAAGGCGCCCCCGGTCGGTGTATATTTGCACGCATTGTCCATCAGGTTTCCCAAGGCCTGAAGGAGCTTGTCCCTGTCGGCGAGCACCGGCTGCTCGCCATGATCGAAACGGGTGACTACGGTGATGTTCTTCCGGTCGACGGCAGCGGCATAGAGGCCGATCAATTGACGGGATAGGGCCGTCAGGTTCAGGGGTTCCCGTTTCAGGTAGTGCCTGGCGGCATCGGCCCGGGCAAGGGACTGAAGATCCTCCACCAGGTGAACCAGCCGCATAATCTCGCGTTGAAGCATTTCCAGAGTCGCTTCCGAAGGCGGCACCACATCATCGATCAGGGCCTCGAGGTAGCCGCGAAGATTGGTCAACGGTGTTCTGAGTTCGTGAGCGACATCGGCCACCATGGTTTTTCTCAACTCCTCAATTCGCTCCAAACTGTCGGCCATGCGGTTGAAAGCGATCCCCAACTCTCCCACTTCGTCCTGGGAGGTCACGTCAAGCCTGGCGGCAAAGTGGCCGGCGGCAAACTCCCGTGTGATCGCCACCATCTGGGAGAGGGGTTTCAAGATCCGCCGGGTGAGCAGATAGCTCAGGAGCAACGCCAGTCCAAGAGCCGCGGCCACCGCCCACAGAAGGTATCGATAGATGGCCGCAAGGAACATTTGATGGGTTTCGGTGGGAGAAACGTCATACTGATCCATGAGGGCCATGAAGTAATCCGCAGCCAACTGATCGATGGCCATCCATATGATCAACACCACCATGGCGATCACCGGCAGGATGTTGAACAGCAGCAATTTCCAAAGCAATCCCCGTTTCATGGCGACTCATCGTCCGCAAACCGGTAGCCGAATCCCCTGACGGTCAGGATGTAACGGGGTGTCGACGGCTGTGCCTCGATCTTCTGTCGTATTTTGCCGATGTGCACATCGATGACGCGATCGATGACCGCCTCTCCTTCCCCGTAGAGGTGATGCAGAAGCTGATCTCTCGAAAAGACCCGGCCGGGAGACTGCATCAGGGCCTTCAACAGCTTGAATTCCGTTGAGGTAAGGGATACCGGTCGACCGTCGACCGTCACCCGCAGTTTTTCCATGTCCACGACCAGGCCGCCCCAGGCCAACCGGCGATTTTCTTCCTGCGGTGTCGGTCGCGCGCGCCTTAGGATGGCCTTGACTCTCTCAACCAACTCCCGGGGGCTGAAGGGCTTTACCACGTAGTCGTCGGCTCCCAGAGACAGGCCGGCCACCCGATCGATTTCCTCACCCCGGGCCGTCAGCATCAGGACCGGCACATCGGAGCGCTGCTGGAGCCGACGGCATACTTCCCATCCGTCGAGCCGAGGCAGCATGATGTCCAGGATGACCAGGACCGGATGGTGTCGGCGCGCCATCTCAAGAGCGGTTTCTCCGTCTCGGGCAACGATAGGATCAAACCCCTCCCGCTTGAGATAGGTGGCCACCAAAGAAGCGGTATTGGCATCGTCTTCGACGACGAGCACCGGGCGTTGAACAGTGTGCGGGTCCATTCCCCCTCCCTCCATGTCGAGAGGTGTCGTGTCGGGTCCCCCCTGCAAGGGGCAGCAGCGGCAGGCACCGGCAGAGAATTCTAAGGGTGCAAGAAATCGGCGTCGGCAGGCGATCACCGGACTGACCCTATCAACATTGGCGCATCAAAAAGGGTTGGCAAGGGCGATGCATGGGAAATCGAAACCGGCCGGGTCAGCGCCATGGGTCACCCACCCGACGGATTCGAGACCGGCGGAAAGCGCCTCCCGGAAAATCGTCTTATCCCTCGGAGGGATGGGGGATATGGTCCATACAGGGAACGTCGCACTGACACAGGCCGCAGGCATGGGTGTCGATCCGATATTCGCGGACCATGAATTCCCTCATGGCGTGCTCGGTGTATTGCATGCAGCGGCTCTTGTCGTGACCCTCGGGGCTCAGTGCATTGACCGGACACCGGTCGATGCACTTTCCGCAGGTACCCTGTGAGAAGTGAAGGCAGTAGGCATGGGGATCGTTGTATGGCCTGAGGGATGGTTGGATCCGAATCCTGGCCACCACCGAGCCGATTCGGACGGCTTTTCCAACCGGGGTGATCAAACCGTCACAAAGACCGAAGGTGCCAAGCCCAGCAGCGTAGGCAGCATGCCTTTCCGACCAGTTGGAACAGGGAGCATAGGGTCCTTCCATCTTTTTCTCCCAGAAGTCGGCCAGCATCGGAGCGACGGCGGATACTCCCGATCGGTCTAACGCGTCCACCACATGCCGACGCAGCGCTTCGTTAAATGACTCCCCGAAATCCCTGGTTCGGGCCCATCGGGGGGAAGGTCGCTTGTCCCGGGCGGATTGCTCCTCCCTGGTTTTGGCAGTGGAGGGAAGAATCCAGCTGATTACGGTGAGATCCTCGGGGGTAACACCGGTTTGGTCCGGAAAGGCTTTCTGAAAGATATCGACGGGTTTGAGATAAAAATCCCCGATGTGGGCGACGTACTCATCGTAGAGGGGGTCGGCACCGCTCGAAAAACCCACCAGGGGGGCGTCGAAGGCCGGCTCCATTTTCAGATACTTAAGATCGTTGCCCTTGGAACTGCTGACGAAAGACCCGATGAGCTGCCGGACCCAGTCTGAAGGATGGTCGGAAAGTGTCGGTGCCGTCATGGGTATCCCCCTGTTTGGCGGTTTCTCTATCATTTCCCTGAAGGATGCGGGTGCGGCTGAGCGTTCCGCATCAATTGGTACCCTCCTCTTTAAGCCGGTTCTCTGTCCCCGTCAACCGATCCAGCCGTCTCCCGGCGGACCGCCAGTCCCGATGAATAGAAGAGATCGGGATCTCTCGCGTCGGCGCCGGCAATAGACCCCATACCCCCTGAGCCCGGTGCGGTTCTGAAAAGCCGCCGGCAATCCTGACCGTTTAACCGGCGCTACAGCGGATCTCAAAGGCGTCGGGTGCTGTATGTGAGGGTATCGGCGGAGGGCAGGTCGCTATTTCTGATGGCGCATCCGATGGCGCTGGGAGGCAGGAAGCACCGATTTCCGGAGACGGATGGATTTCGGTGTGACTTCCACCATTTCGTCCTCCCGGATAAAATGGATGGCCCGTTCGAGGGTCATGGGCCGGACCGGAGAGAGGATGACATTTTCGTCCCGTCCCGCCGCCCGGATGTTGGTAAGCTTTTTTTCCTTGCAAGGATTGGCATTGAGTTCGGTGGCCCGGTTGTGCTCGCCGAAAATCATTCCCTCGTAGACCGGGTCGCCGGGTTGAATGAACAACAGGCCACGGGGTTCCAGGTTGAAAAGGGCATAGGCCACGGCCGCCCCCTGTCGGTCCGAGACGATGGAGCCTGAGAACCGACTGGGAATATCCCCCCGAAAGGCATCGTATCCGTCAAAATAGGTATTGAGGATGCCGGTGCCTTTGGTGTCGGTTAAAAACTCGTCCCGGTAGCCGATCAGGGCCCGGGAAGGGATGGAAAACTCCAGTCGAACCCGGCCGCTGCCGCGGTTGACCAGGGTGGTCAGCTGACCCTTGCGGGCGGAAAGCTTCTCGGTGACGACACCCAAAAACTCCTCATCACAGTCGATGAAGAGCTTTTCGACGGGTTCCAACCGCGCACCGTCCTTCTCCTTGAAAATCACTTCGGGGCGACCCACTGACAACTCGAATCCCTCCCGCCGCATGGTCTCGATCAAAATCGCCATCTGAAATTCTCCCCGCCCCTTGACGAGGAAGACATCACGGTTTTCGGTTTCCTCCACCTGAACGGCCACGTTCATCAAGGTTTCCTTGAGCAGCCGCTCCCGGATCTTGCTGGATTGCACCAGGGAGCCCTCCCGCCCGGAAAACGGGGACGAATTGATGGTAAACTTCATGGAGACGGTGGGTTCGTCCACTGCGATGCGTTTGAGAGCCCGGGACTGTCCACGGGTGCAGATGGTATCTCCGATTTTCACGTTATCGATCCCGGAGAGGACGATGATGTCACCGGGATCGGCAGCTTCCACCGACGTCAATGCCGGCCCCCCATAAGTCTGCAGTCGGGAGACCCTCAAGGGAAGCTCTTTCCCGTCCTCCCCCACGCAGACGAGACTCTCGTTGGCGCGCACCCGCCCGTTCACCACCCGCCCCACCGCCAGACGCCCCAGGTAGTCGGAATATCCCAAATCCGAGACCAGCATCTGGAAAGGGGCGTCCGGGTCGAACCCCGGCGCCGGTATTTCCGACAACACCATCTCGAAGAGGGGTTTCAAGTTCTCGCCCTTGCCTTCCGGAGTCTTCTGGGCCGTTCCATCCCGACCGATAGCGAAAAGATAGGGAAAGTCCAGCTGTTTCTCATTGGCATCGAGATCGATGAACAGATCGTAGATTTCATCCAGGACCGCCATGGCCCTAGCATCCTTACGGTCGATCTTATTGATCACCACGATCACTTTGAGCCCTGCGGCAAGGGTTTTCTCCAGAACAAATCGGGTCTGAGGCAGGGGTCCTTCCGAGGCGTCCACCAACAGGAGGGCACCGTCGGCCATGGAAAGGGCCCGCTCCACCTCCCCGCCGAAGTCGGCATGACCGGGGGTATCGATGATGTTGACCTTGACATCGTTCCAGATCACCGAACAGTTTTTGGCAGCGATGGTGATGCCCCGCTCCCTTTCCAGTTCGAGATTGTCCATCAATCGCTCGGCTACCATCTGGCCGTCACGAAAAAGGCCGCTTTGACGGAACATGGCATCCACCAGGGTGGTTTTTCCATGGTCGACATGGGCAATGATGGCGATGTTCCGTATCCTGTCGTTGAACGCTCTTTGGGGTGTCACGGTTTTCTCCAAGTGTAGAGTCTAAAGCCCACGGGCTATACGCCAAACAGCAAACCCTGTCCAGTCTTTTCAAGGGAATCGGGTGCCTTGGGGAAGGCGCTCAATTGGGATAATCGACGGTTCTGCCGAAGGGGATGCCCATCTTTCGCATTCGATGGCGCAGGGTGCCCGGTTTGACCCCAAGGAGTTCGGCTGCCCCTCCCCTGCCCTCGACACGGCCACCAGCGGTCTCCATGGCTTTTCGAATGTGGGCCGCCATGACGTCATCCAGCCGGTAGGGGCCGGAAGGCGCAGGTGGCGATAAGGGACGTCTTTCTGCCGTCCCGGGGACACCCAAATCGTCAAAGCAAAGATGGCGGCCGTCATAGAGGATCATCGCACGCTCGACGGCGTTTTCGAGCTCCCGCACATTGCCTGGCCACTCATAGGCCATCAGGGCATCCATGCCCATCGGTGCCAGACTCGGGATTCCCTTGAGGCCCAGCTCCCGGTATTTTTTCCGCATGAAATGCTGAACCAGGGTAGGGATATCCTCCCGCCGATGACGAAGGGGCGGAATCGCAATGGGAAAAACGCCTATTCTGAAAAAAAGATCTTCCCGGAATCGCCCGTCCTTCACCATGACAGACAAATCCCGATGGGTGGCCGCCACCACCCGAATATCCACAGGGACGGTGTCGCTTCCCCCTACCCGTTCGATCTCTTTTTCCTGGAGCACTCTGAGCAGACGGACCTGGGCCTCCGGGGACAACTCGCCAATTTCGTCCAAAAAAATGGTGCCGAAGTGGGCCCGCTCGAATCGCCCTCTCTTGAGGGCGACGGCCCCGGTAAATGCCCCTTTCTCGTGGCCGAAGAGTTCACTGTCCATAAGGGTCTGGGGAATGGCCCCGCAATTGACTTTTATAAGTGGACCCTCTCGTCGCCGGGAGGCGTGGTGGACGGCGCCGGCGACGACTTCCTTTCCGGTGCCGGTTTCTCCAAGGAGCAGGACCGGACTGGACGTGGAAGCCACCTGCCGAACCAAGTCCATCACGCCCCTGAGTCCGAAATCCGCTCCGATCACCTCGCTGCCCCGGGTGTCCCTGAGCTCATTTTCGAGATACTGTTTGTCGTCCGCCAGAAGTCGTTGCATCTCCAACACTTCCCGGTACCTGAGACTGTTTGACAAGGCAATGGCCAGGGGGTCGTTCAACTGCGCCAGGAGCCTTGCATGCTCCTCGGTGTATTGGTCTTCGCCGCAACTGCTGATATCGATGGCACCGACAGGATCCCCCTCCACGGTGAGCCGCAGGACGATGCCCGATCCCATGGCTCCACAAAGCTCGGCACAACTTACCTGGGAGTTGAGGCGACCCAGGCTTTCGATGACAAGGCTGGCAGTGCCAGAATCGCTCCATCGTTTGGCAATCCAATATGGGGATCGATGCCTGGCCTCCATTTCCTCCCGCATGGCCCCGGGCAGCATCGTCTTGACGGACATGGCCTGGGCACCATCGTGAGAGGCCATGGCAACGGTCTCCACCATGCCTTGCTCCCGGTCGTAGACATGAAAAGCCATCATGTCGACAGGCATCCAACGGGCCAGATAGGTAAGAAGCTGCCAGAGGGCTTTTTCGATTTCGAGACTGCCGCAAATTCGGATCGTGGCTTCCCGGAAAAACTCTTTGTCGTCGATCATGGCGCCCCCAATATCTGCAATATTTAACAGTAATATCGAACAATCTATCAAAAATAATAGTCATTTCTGTCAAATTTAACAGCAAAAAACGGCTTTCTATTTAAAGGCCTGATATTTTTAGTTTTGTTTATCTGGCACGATCTATGCCTGATCTGGAGGTAACGATCGGCCTTGGCTGCCGGTCTCACCAAACGGGCACTCCCTGTTGTGCCCACCAGGATCAGGAGGATACCATGCTGAAAAAAACCGCCGTATTGATCATCGCCGCCGTTTTTCTGACCGCCGTCTGTGCACCGACCCAGGCGGAGGCGTTTGTGATTCTTTTTCCCGCCGTCGGGCTGGCCATCATCGGCGCTCTCGCGGCGGTGGGCGGGATCAGTGCCGTCACCGACACGCACCGTGATCATCGACTCCAAGCGGAGGCGGAATCCAGCCCACCAATAGGCCCGAGGAGCCCCGAGGCCATGGGTCAAATGGTCGGCACCAAGTGACTATCGCTTTCCCAACCTGACGGTCGGCCGCTGTCTCGGGCAATCGGAACCCACCGCTCACGGGACTCCGGCGGCGGTCGACCCTTTCATCTCAAATAGGCCTGGATCTCACCGAGATAGAGGGGGTGATAGTCTTTGTCCGGATAGA
Organism: uncultured Desulfobacteraceae bacterium; assembly: GCA_942491115.1. Classification (GTDB taxonomy): domain Bacteria; phylum Desulfobacterota; class Desulfobacteria; order Desulfobacterales; family UBA5852; genus CALNZV01. Next base: position 74,683 of record CALNZV010000006.1, on the reverse strand, counting down.
GGGTTTCAAACACAGGTGACAGGCATTAGGGATCGGTTCAGCCGTTGGATTCCGGTTGCGATCCGCCTCAACGGCAGCAGTCTAAGTCGCGTCCCCTGGGTGGGTCTCCCTGCCGCCCGATGGCCGATAATCGCGGCGGTAGCACCCGTCGATGGTCAGAATAAAATCCTTCCCCAGGGCAAGGGACGGGGTCTGAAATCCCGGATCAATGCGGCCGGCGGCTGCAGCACAGGCAATCTCGACGGCCGTAGCAGCGGTCAGGGAATACCCGTTGGGGGTGGTCAGACGGGACTCCACCGCTTTGCCTCCGGGTCCCTCGGCCCGTCCCCACAGGAGGGACCGGGAACGGTGACGCTCTTGGTCCGTCGGACCGATGATGCGCTTCTCGATCCATTGGTGAATCTGTCGTTTCATCCATCGGGTTCGGAGAATGGGCGCAACAAAACCACTGAGCCTGAGGACCGCCGGCACCGAGCCCGGCACTCCCATGAAGACCTCGATATTGGGGACACCGGTGCTGACATAGGCGGTGGCGACATCCCCCCAGGAAATGGCGGTGGAGAGGCGGCGGACCTCACCGAAATCGATCCACCGCACCCGCTCTCCCGGTCTGATCGATTTCAGTCGATGGTTCTCGCGAACGAGAACATCCTGCCCCAGGTACTCTACCATGGTCTTTGACGTTCCCCGGGAAAGGCCGCCAGACAGACCGGTGAAGGCCAGAGTGAGATGGGTCGCCCCGGGAAGGCGGTGGACCAGATGAGCGGCGAGACAGTCGGAGGGAACGACATCGAACCCAGCTCCCGGAAGGATGACGATCCCCCTCGTCGCCGCCTGGCCATCCAATCGACCAAGGGCCTCGAAAACCGGAATCTCTCCGGTGATATCCAGATAGTGGGTGCCGGTTCTGAGGCAGGCGGCGGCCATTGGCAGGGCCGTATGGATAAAGGGCCCGGCGCAGTGAAGAACCGCCGAGACGTCGCCGAGGATGACATCGAGACCGGCGCCATCTCCAAGATCGGCGATTCGATAGTCCAGTCCGAGTGCCCCGGCCGTTCCGGCCACGGCACCTCGGTTTCGGCCGGCCAGCACAGGGCGAAGGCCCGCTTCGACAGCCTGTGCTGCCACGAGGCGGCCCGTGTAACCGTTGGCTCCGTATATCAGCAGGGAGTGCGTCATCCGTCCTCGGAATATCGCCAAATACCAAGACATCACAGCCGGACAATGGACTGAATGACAAGAGGATAGTGAACCCCAGAGCGGACTTCAAGAGGAATCGGGGCCGATGAAGACAAATGGGGACCAGACAGGGCGCCGGGGCAGGTTCTCGGTGATGGATATATCGTCGAACTGGGGTTCACCCCCCATTTAGATAACCAGAAGTTGGATTTATTCTTTTTTTAAATAGATGTCACCGCGTGCCCTTTTTATTGGCCATTGGAAGAAAACCGTAAAACCGGATGAATCATCGATTCGATACGGGAGAGAAAATAGATCCGGAAACGACCCAGCAGTAGGTCGATTTCGCATATGGAAGGTAAAAAAAGATGAATTCGATGGGATTATTCCGGCCAGTGGGTAATCATGTGCCGTTGGACGTCGCTCTGGGGAGAGGAGAGGTGGGCGTTGCCGGCATAGCGCCGGAGCCTCTCGATGTGGTCGATAGCATCTTCACGGGTGGCGATCCCATGTCGGATGAGCCAACATCCAACCACGGTTCCGGTGCGCCCCAAACCGGCCAGACAATGGACATATGCCGGGCGATTGGCAGCCTGGGCCCAGTCGATATTGCCGAGGATGGCGCTCATGGTTTTGATATCGGGCACATCCATGTCACGGATGGGAAATTGAACACAGGTGGCCGGAATTCCAAGATCCCCGGTGATCCGCTCCACTATGGGCTCGTAAGGGGAAAAGATCCTTCCATACCGGTCTATTTCACCCGGCTCCATGAGATTGATGAAGGTGCGAATCCCGAGTTGAAGCAAACCGTATATTTTGCGGTGGGCTTCCATGGGGTCCTTGGCGCCCGGGTACTCTCCAGCCATCAGCTGTCCGGGGGACACCCAGTAGGCATTGATAATCGGTAAGCTTGAGGTGGACATCATCGGATAGGGGGGTCGGGGTCAACAGCACCAAGGCGATTTAACGGGTTGCCTACGGGAATGACGAACAGACTGGAACGTAAAGCCATTCGTGATCGATGTAAAGGCTTTGCAACGGGGCCGGAGCCCCCGATCACCGGTAACCCTCGAAAAGCGCGGATCTGGGGATATCCGGAGCACCGGACTTTCTTGAAAGCCGACACCCGGCTGGCTGCTGGCATCGGGTCTGTCGGAGGACGTTTCCGACCTCGCCGGAAATTGAAGGCCCGGTTTACGAGCGACCGGGCACAATGATACGGGAGTCCTCCTGCTGCTGTTCCGCAGCCATTTTCTCGATTTCCCGCATCATTTCCTCTATGGCGGCGGCCATGGCCTGGGGAAAGACGGTCAGAGCTTCCTCGAACGAATTGGCCATCAATCGGGTCTGAACAGGCAGGGGCCCCCCCGGTGTCATCAGCTGGGTACTGCCGATATAGATCTCGGTTCGGCTGTCGTCGGCACCGCCGCCCACCGTTACCGGCACCAGTCTGCGAATGGCCCCCACCTGAAGATCGGTATAGTTTTCCTCTCGGTATAGGTTACTGGCATCGATATTGAGATTGATATGGTCTGTGTTATTGGAATCTGCCATTGAATCGCCTTTCAAGGTTGAGGCCGAACCGGCCGGGTTGTCGGCAAGCGATCCCCCGGTCAGTCTGCTTGGGGTCGACCGACATCGCCGGTGTTGGGGGTGTAGGTCGCCGGGGGCAAAGCCACGACCTGAAGCCAAGAGAATCGATGGGGCCGTTAACGGATATGCTAAATTCGTTTTCGGGCTTCTTCCCGAATCTGATCGAGCAATTCGTAGTAGGGACTGTCTTCAGGGATGGCATCTTCGAGAAATCCTAAAATCGCTTCGATCTTCTCCAACGCATCGGCCTGGGCCTGAATAATGGTTTCGTACTCTTTCTGAAGCCCGAACACTTGATCGATTTTAGCGCCCAGGGTTTTCAGAATCTGTTGAACCTTGTCTTCGGGAAGATCCTCCCGGTTTTCCAAATGCGTCAGCACCTGGTTATACAGGGTTCGATAGATGCCAAGCGTATACCCGGAATTGATGAATTTCTTGTACTCGAGTATGCGTTCGATCTTCTCTTTGAGTTCGTTGAGGGGAATCGGCTTCATGATGTAGTCGAAGGCACCCAGTTTCATGGCCTCGACGGCCGTTTCCACGGTTGCATAACCGGTGATCATGATCACTTCGGCAGAGGGCATGTTTTCTTTGGCAAAGCGGACCAGAGTCATCCCCCCTTCCATGCTGCCGTCGACGTCAGGCATATTCTTATCGGTCAGAATGATATCGTATTCATTCTGCTGCATCTGTTCGAGGGCACTCCCGACATTGGTTACCAGGTCGGCATGATAGCCCAGCTTCTCCATGAATCTGGCAAGAAGGTCCAGTATGCTATCCTCGTCATCTGCAATCAAAATCCTGACATCCATGGGATCATCTCCGGCAGTCAATTATGGAAATCGCAACCCTAGTCTAAATGTCGCCGTATCGCCGTTCACTGTGACTGTGCGCCTTTCTCAATCGCAATGCGTATGTGCCAAGCCAGTGCAGAGCTACTGCCGCCGAGTCCGTCGGCAACGGGGTCCTTTCTGGGCAGTGGTTCATGAAGGCTATCAGAGTCATCCCCAATCGGGTTCGGAGGCCAGTCTCACTGGGCATTCATTGAGTTGCCTTCCCCATCGAGCCGATATCTCTTTATCTTCTCTACCAAAGTGGTACGGTTCAGTTTAAGCAGTTTTGCGGCCTTGTTCTTCACCCAGTTGGTTTTCTCGAGTGACTGTATAATCAGAGCTTTCTCAAACTCGGTCACAGCCGTGTTCAGCGAAATCCCTTCGTCCGTGACCGCAATCGAGGGATGTTGAAAGGAGAATTCCTGCCGCCCCCTCAACTTGGGAGGCAGGTCCTCGGGTAAAATCGTGCCGCCGTCCTTCAACACCACCAGACGCTCCATCATGTTTCTCAGTTCCCGGACGTTGCCCGGCCATAAGTGGGCGGTCAGGCAGTTCAGCGCTTCGGCGGATACCCCTTCCACCCCGGAACCGGTTTTTTCGTTGAACAGGTCCAAAAAGTAATTCACCAGAAGTGGGATGTCCTCGGTGCGCTCTCTAAGTGGAGGGAGCTTCAGGGGAATGACATACAGCCGATAGAACAAATCCTCACGAAATCGCCCGGATTCGACCCGTTTTTCCAGATCTCTATGGGTCGCGGCAATGATTCGGACGTCCACCCGTAGGGTTCGATTGCCGCCAACGGCTTCGAACTCTCCCTCTTCCAGCACTCGAAGGATCTTCACCTGGAGATCCGGGCTCATATCACCGATTTCGTCGAGAAATATGGTGCCGCCGTTTGCCAACTCAAACTTACCGGTCTTGGTGACCGTTGCACCGGTGAAGGCCCCTTTGACATGCCCGAACAACTCGCTCTCCAGAAGATTTTCCGGAATGGCGCCGCAGTTGATGGAAATCATCGATTCGTTGTGACGCCGGGACTTGGAATGGATGGCATGGGCGACGAGCCCCTTGCCGGTGCCGGTTTCTCCGGTGATCAAAACGGTGCTGTCGCTAGGAGCGATCTTATCAATCAGTCGAAAAACCTTCTGGATGGCTCGACTTTGACCGATAATAGTCTCTGTTGCGATCCGACTCACGGCGTTCCCCCTCAGGATGTCAAAACGAGGTGCTGTCACAGTCATGGTATCGGGGGTCGATCGCTGCCGCCCCCACCATCTGATCAATCGGGCATGATATATTCAAAATGGGGAATTATATACCAAAGACTATAAAAAGATCAATCAGTTGTGTCAATGAAATGTCAGGCGGATTCGCTGAGGCCCCTTGAGATCTGACGGCGGCCTGCTACTCCGCACCGTCGGACACGTCGGCGGGCGGGTTTTAAAACGATGTCCTGATCCGAAGGAGGATGACCGAATGGATTGGTTTATTGCCAAAAAAATAGCCGGCCATTTTGTGGCACTGCCAGGCATATTGATTGCCATCCTATTGCTCGGCGGCCTGTGGGGACTATACCGGGGCCGGCTTGAGCGCTCCCTTTCCTATCTCGTCGTGGGCGGGATTCTCTGGGGGCTCTCTCTGGGTCCCACAGCCGATATGGCCTATCGAGGTCTCGAATCCGGGCTTCACATCCCCGAAGCGCCATCGGCAGATGTCATCATCATGATGGGAGGCGCCATTCAGGAGGGATCACCGGATATAACGGGCACCGGTATACCGACCGACGGATCGTGGAATCGGCTCGTCACCACGGCCAGACTTCAGAAACGACTGAACACGCCAGTCATCCTCAGCGGTGGTCGGGTTTATGAAGACGAAGACGCCATGGGTCCGGTGTATAAGCGGATGCTGGTGGATCTGGGAGTGCCTGAATCACAAATTCTCCTCGAAGGGGACAGTCGGGATACCATCGAAAACGCACTGTTCTCGAAAGCAATCTGCGAAGAAAAAGGGTTTGAGCGGCCCATCGTGGTCACCTCGGCGGCTCACATGAAAAGAACCCTCTTGAGTTTCGAGAAAGTCGGTTTGGCGGTGCGGCCCTTCCCCTGCGGCTTCATCACCTGGAGCGGGAAAACCTATCGATGGCCGGATTATTTGCCGGGCAACTATGCCGCACTATCCACGGCCCTCCACGAGTATCTGGGCCTTCTTTTTTACCGATATGCCTATTGAAGCGAGGGAAAGGGTCGAGGGCAGACGAGTTATTCCCGCGGGACCATCTCCTGAAGCTTTCTGGCAATCCAACGGGCGGGCACTGCGGACACGGCCCAGCCAATGCACACCAGCATGATAAAGAGAACATACCGGCCAAGCACCGTCGTCTGCTCCGGGATCAGGCTCGGCATGAGGAGGACCCCCAGCAGGACGCCGGCCATGACCCGGTAGGTGTCAGGTGTGACTAAGATATGCGTAAGGACGTTCAAGGGGGTGATCTTCTGTCGCGCCATGATCCGCTCCACGGATTGAGATGAGGTGAACATCCGGTCGTTTCCGGAAAAACCGCTCACATTTCTTCGGTTGACGGCATCAGCACCAGGAAGTGCGCTGGTGATCGAAGTGGAACTCCTAGGCTGCTTCAAACGGCTACCACAAAAAGATGCCCCTGTCGAACCCGGCCCTGTCGGACCATTGAAAGACCCGATCGATCCTCCGAAGGCCAGATTCGAAGCGCCGATCGGATCGGTCCCGGTCGATCGCGGATCCCAAGCCGGGGCACCCTATCCGACACCCAACCCATCCGGCCCACCCCACACGAAAACCCGTCCAATCCAGCGGGCAGGACCGGGGGTGAACGGCCGACAGTGAGGCTCAAGCCCCATGGGGACTGCCAGAGTCACTGGGACGGAGAAAGAAGGCTTCGTCTGCAAAAATCGATGGCCGCTTGGCGTAAGTCTCGGATGTTTTCTTTCGAATAGAGGGACCGCCGACGACTGAAGCCGTTCAGCATGCAGATGAGAATGGCGGCCGTCTCCTCGACAGGCAGATCAACAAACTCCCCGGTTTCGATCCCCCGTGTCAGACATCGGGTCAGAAAACCGTAGTGCCAGTCGAAGACACGTCTCATTTTACTGTGGCAGATATGCTCCGGATCCTTGATGCGGGCGGGACAGGCGCTCAGAATCAGCCGCAAGCGCCGCGGCATTTCCTCCACCAATTGCTGATTGAGATGGATGAGGGCCTCGATCTTCGACATTTCCGTTCCGCCCTCATGGTCAAGACTCTGCAATCGCAGGTAGTAGGTGTCGAAGGCCTCGCTCAAGATATGGGTGAACAGCTCCTCTTTGCCTTTGAAATGGTAATAGATCAAGGGTTCAGTGACACCCGCTTCCTTCGAGATTTGAAGGGTTGTGGTACCGTCGTAACCCTGAGTGGAGAACAACCGGATCGCCGTCTTGATGAGGTCTTTTTTTTTGCCCATTTTATTATCCGACCGATTGGGGTAATGATTCCTGGTGGTTGTACGGCGCTGAAAGCAGGCTCTCAGATCACAGGGGATGTGTCGGCTACCCATCCGTATGCGTCAGATTGCACCAGGCGCGTTGCAGCCCCCTGCAATCTCGGCCTAAAAATCATCAGCCAGGCAGCCGATCGACTTTAACCGCTCACTAAAGCCACGTCTTTAGTCAATGCTGAAACGATTGTCAATGACAGACCCGATCCTGATCATCTCTCCTGCTCATCCGGAGAATGTCGGCTACCGGCAGCCGATGATCCGCCCCCGCCACCGGCTGGACGCAGGCGGACCGTCACGCCCGCCGATCCGTTTCAAACTATTGAAAACAAACGGCTGTCGGTATTTCGCCGCCCCTTGCAATGGTATCTGAGTATCGTCATCGGTGTGCGATCGGCTGCCGGCGGCTTTCGGAGGGTTCCCATCAATTCCACCCACATCCCCAAGGATAGCCCTGAAACAGGCATTGAGATGCCGCCTCCCGTTGACGGCAGTCTTTGGCCCTATCTCCTATTGATCGGCGGCTGCCGCCTGATTCTCAACACGGCCAGACGGTTTGCCTACCCTTTTGCACCCGCCATCAGCAGGGGGCTGAACGTTCCCTTGAACGCCGTTACCGCGGTGATTGCCGTCAACCAGTTGGCCGGGCTGGCAGTGTTGATGCTGGGCCCCATCGGAGATCGGATCGGCTACCGGGCAATGATGCTGGGAGGCCTTGCCCTTGTGGGCGTTGGTATGCTGCTGGGCGCTTCGTTTCCAGTATACGGGGGCGTCCTGACGGCACTGGCCCTCGCCGGCTTGGGAAAGGGTATCTTCGACCCGGCGATCCAAGCGGACATCGGTGACAAGATTCCCTATGACCGGCGTGCGCTCGTAGTGGGTCTTATAGAAATGTCATGGGCTGGGAGCACCCTTGTCGGCATTCCCTTGATCGGGCTTCTGATCGAAGCATTCGGATGGCGATCAGCCTTTTGGCTTCTGGGGGTACTCGGGGTGGCTGGCTTCATAGGGCTGGCCATGGTCCCTGCTGCGACTCCGGGGCGCCGCCCCCCTACCGCCCATACCCCGAGTGTCGGCCGCCCCTGGAGCCAATTGGTTCACAACCGCCATGCCGTCGCCCTGCTGGCCTTCGCCTTTCTGATCAGCGCCGGTAACGACGTCCTTTTCGTGAGTTTCGGGGTGTGGTTCGAAACAACCTTTCAGCTCCGAATTGCGGCGCTGGGAATGGGTGCCGCCTTGATCGGGGTTGCCGAATTGGGCGGAGAATGCCTCACGGCGGTGCTCGGAGACCGGCTGGGGAAGAAATCGGCCCTTATCGGAGGTCTCCTCGTTGCCACCGCGGCCTGCGCCGTTCTTCCCCTGACGGAAACATCCCTGCCTTTGGCGCTTGCCGGTCTGTTTTTGGTGTTTTTGTCCACAGAATTCACGATTGTTACCTCCCTATCCCTGACGACCGAGATCATTCCCGGCCATCGGGCGACGATGATGTCCGCCTATTTCGCCGCCGCCGGCATGGGTCGGGTGGCGGGAGCACTATTGGGTGGCCATGTTTGGGAAACCGGAGGCATCACGTTGACCGCAGGGATCGCAGCCGGCCTCACCCTGGCCGCCTGCGCCGCTCTGCACGTTGGTTTGACCGGGAATCGACGGTGGTAAGATCTCGATCGCTGGTATCTTCAAGGACTTGCAAACCCTCTGCTTTGGATCTATGATAGCGGTAATAACCGATACGCTAATGGGGTGGTCGGGCTGGCTTCGTCTCGACGCCGATGCAAGGGAGGAACCATGAAACGGGCAACAGCAGTGGGAATAGGTATGGTACTGGTGGGAACGGTAATGGCGCTCGTCTCCTGCGCATCGCCGGGACCGTCTGGGCAGGGGACGGAGATCGACATGCCGACAGCCGAAGAAGCAGCTTTGCCCACGGACTCCTTTTCCGATATCCAGCTGCCGATCCCTCAGACAGCGGAAGCCAGGGACTACTTGGGCATCGGCGCCGAGGACCCCTTTTCACTGAAGGACATCAATACCCAGGTTCTCATTATCGAAATCTTTTCCATGTACTGTCCTCACTGCCAGCGGGAGGCTCCCAACGTCAATCGTCTCTTCGATCAAATCATCGCTCGGACCGACCTTAAGGACAGAATCAAGATGATCGGCATCGGTGTCGGAAACAATGAGTACGAAGTGGATATTTTCAGAAAAACCTACAATATCGGATTCCCGCTTTTTGCGGACCCCTCCATGGAGATATCCAAGACACTGAAAGCCGAGCGGACACCGACCTTTATCGCTATCGCCTACGACGATGAAGATCAGTTGAAACAGGTGTACTATCAGGTCGGCAATATGAGCGATGGGGATGTCTTCTTGAATGAAATCATCGACCGTTCAGGGCTACCGACCGCCTCCAGCCAATGATCCCATTGGGGCGGTTTAACCTTTTTTGACCCCGCACCGGCGATGGCATCCGTTAGACGCGCCGTCGACGGTGATGGCGAAACCACACAGGTGACGACGGGATGAGCTATAATCGTTCAGAATCGGAGATGGTGCTCAACCCCATTACCTTGTCGTTTTCCGGGCCCAGTGCAGCCCTCGAGTTGGACTTCCTCAAGCACTATTACGCCAAGTCTCTGACCCAGATGCGGTTTTCTCTGATTTTAGGCATTGGTATCTACGCCCTCTTCGGTATTCTGGACGCGGTTCTCGCCCCGACTCACAAATTCCATTTTTGGCTGATTCGCTTCTCGGTCATCGCTCCCATGGTAATCACCGTCGCCATGTCTCACCGCCATCGACAGTTTCGCCTATTGATGCAGCCGTGCCTCTCCGCCCTGATCCTCATTTGCGGAATGGGCATCATCATCATGATCGTCACCGCACCGCAGCCGGTGACCGACGTCTATTACGCCGGTCTGATCCTGGTCATCTTTATCGGGTACACCTTCGTCAAAGCACGGTTCATCTGGGCTCTCGCCGGTTGTTGGACCCTGGTTCTCCTCTACCAAATCGCCGCTATCGGATTCACCCACACGCCGCTGCCGGTATTGATCAACAACAATTTCTTCTTTGTCGGCGCCAATGTCATTGGCATGTTCGCCGCCTACTCGATCGAAAAGATGGAGCGAAGGGATTTTTTCCTAGCAACCCTGCTGCAGGAGGAGAAAGACACCGTCCAGAGAATGAATGCCGAACTGGAGGAACGGGTCCAGGAGAGAACCGAAGAAATTGCCAGAGCCAATCGTGAACTCGTTCGGGAAATCGAGGAGCGGAAAAAGACGGAAAGAGAACTGCGCCTCATTCGGTCAGCCATCGAGCAGGCCAGCGAATCGGTGGTCATCACCGATGCCGATGCCAGAATTCAATATGTGAATCCAGCCTTTGAGCGCATCAGCGGTTACCGGCGGGACGAGGTCAACGGACTCGTTGCCAATCAGCTGCTCAGCGATCAGCATGACGCCGCCTACATTGCCGATATCAAACAAAAAATGAGTGTCGGAGAGCACTGGGCGGGTCGCCTGGTCGACCGAAACAAACAGGGTCACCTTTTTGAGGTAGAGGCCACCGTCGCCTCCATCCGGGACGACAACGGCCGCATCACCCATCATGTGTCGGTCCAGAGGGACATGACCCAGGAGAGCGAATTGAAGCGACAGCTCAGGCAGGCCCAAAAAATGGAAGCCATTGGGTCCCTAGCAGGCGGCATCGCTCATGATTTCAACAATATACTTGTCCCCATTATCGGTCACACGGAAATCGCTCTTCTGGAAGCTCCCGACCACAGCCAGTTGCAGAGAAGCCTCAGAGAAATCATCAAGGCCGCGTCCCGGGCCAAAGACCTCGTCGGCCAGATTCTGGCCTTCAGCCGGCAGAGCGAAATCGAATATAGACCCATTCGAATCCATATCGTGGCCAGAGAGGCCATTCGACTGCTGAGGGCCTCCATCCCTCCCAGAGTGGATATCGTCAACAACATATCCAAAACCTGCAGGCCGGTGTTGGGCGATCCAAGTCAGATTCATCAGGTGATCATGAATCTGGCGACCAACGCCTACCACGCCATGGCCGACAAAGGCGGTACCATGACGATCGCATTAGAGGAGGTCGCTTTCGGCGATGCCCCTCCGGAAGACGGCTACAGGATGCCCCAGGGCACCTATGCGTCTTTGTCGGTGGAGGACACTGGCTGCGGAGTGGACAAAACCATGATCGACAAGATTTTTGATCCTTATTTCACCACCAAGCCCCAGGGTGAGGGCACCGGACTGGGACTGTCGGTGGTCCACGGCATCGTGACCAGCCACAAAGGGCGGATATTTATTAGCAGCACCCTGGGTCGGGGCAGCCGTTTCTCGGTCTATCTGCCCTGTATCGATCCGCCTGGCAATATCGCCGCCGCGGAGACCCCTCCGCAGATCACGGGAGGATGCGAGAGCATTCTCGTCGTCGACGATGAAGAGACCAATCTCGGCATGTTCAAAAAAATGCTGAACCGTTTGGGCTACGAGGTGAGCGTTGCCCACAATGCAACCGAAGCCCTGAACCTGATCAACACCCCAGCAGTTCGATTCGACATGGTGATTACCGACTATGCCATGCCGCAAATGGACGGCATCGAACTGGCGGAAGCAACCAGACGGATATATCCCGAGATGCCGGTGCTCCTGTGCACCGGAGTCAGTGAAACCCTTTCCCCCACTGATCTGCAGTCCCGCGGGGTGTCGGACATCCTCCTGAAACCGGTGTTCAGAAACGAACTGGACGCCAAAATCCGCCAAATCCTGGACTCGGATCCCGTCTCGGCTCCCCCCGCCGACACGCTTTCCAACAGCCCCCTTCCCCAGGACCCACCCCTGTGGCAGGGATGAAGACGTCCATGCTGCCGGCGACCCTATCCCATCGTATCTCCCCCACCCACGATGCGTCCGGACTGAAACGCATCCGTGGCGGCTGGGTGGTCTCCCTATGGCTACTTTTTCTCTCGGCCTGCCTGGGTCCCGGCGCCTTGACCACCGCAAGAACGCCTCTGGAATGCGGGAGCCTTTTGGCCAAAATGGATGAGGCCGTTGACCACGCCGATGCCACCGACACCTCCGTCTTTCGGATTCGAGGCTACCCGTATCTCAGAACCAGCCGGTTTCTGGCGTCAATGGGGGACCGGCTGTCCACCAATGATGAGCGATCCGCCTGGATCGCTCATCTTCACCTTCTGGATCTGGAGGCCAGACAGAAGGAAATGGCTGTCCTCGATGGGGATTCATTTCATCGCCTGGCCATTGAAAGCGGTTTGCCCGAACCCAGGACCGAGGCAACCGACCGGGTTCTGGCTTGCTCCGACGAGGGGTTCCGACTGGCCGCCGAGGATCCGGAATTGGCCCATCGGGTGTCGGCCGCCATCGATATCCCCAGCGAATACTCCCTGTGGCGCCGAACGATCGGCATCTACCCCCTGATATCACTGCCGGTGACCGCCGTGTCGAACCGTGTTTTTAACGACATCAGGCACCGTCACCAGCAGCCCCTGGAGTCCCTTCCCCGGTCCGGGACCCGGCTGGCCTACACCGCCACACCGACACCTGAAACGTCCCTTGCCCATCTCTTCCATCCGGGGAACCGGGATATTTTGGGGATACCGATCATTTCGCCGCCCGATGCCCACCGCTTGGCAGCCCGCTATGCCCCGACCATGATCCAGGACATCGCCGCCGACTACGATCGGATCGGAGCGGTGGCCTGGCGGGATGACGTCCTTGTCGTCAACGGGGACACCCCCACCGGCTATTACTACGTCGGCTTTGGCCTTTTGGGGTCGACGCCCCATGTCCAGATCTCCTATTGCTTCTGGTACTCCTCCCGGTCGGGTCCCAATGCTCCATGGTTTGAGCACGGTCATCTGGACGGACTTACCGTCCGCATCAACCTGGATACCCATGGAGACCCCTTCATGGTTGACCTGATGAACACCTGCGGCTGCTACCATTTTTTCGTCCCTTCGGCCGATCGGGTTGCTGCCATCCATCACCCCGAATGGGGTCCGGACACCCTGGTGCCCTCTTGGCTGCCGGGAGGTTTTCCTGAAAACCCGCTGAGCCTCTATGTGAGTTCAGGCCAGCACCAGGTGAACCACATCGCGGCGGCGCCTTACTCCGGGAACAGCGTGGCCTATGAGCTTCGCCCGTACGAAGCCCTTGAAACCCTGTCCTACGGCGGTGGACAGCGCCGCAGCATGTTCGATGCCGACGGCATTGCCCACGGCAGCGGCCGCATCGAACCCTTGTTATTCTTTTCCATGGGCATTCCCGCCGTCGGCAGTATGCGCCAGCGGGGCCACCACCCCATCAAACTGGTGGGAAGGGCCCATTTCGACGATCCTGATCTCTTCAATCAATGGTTCGATTTCACCCCGGACTTTCTGACAGAATCGTCCATAGGGTCCCCCGGGCCCATGGGTTTACCCTATACCCCCGTGGACATTGTTTCTCGATCCACCAGCACCATGAAGTGAGGACCCCATGACCGAAAACGCCGACATCTCCCTTTTGGATCGTCCAGAAGTCCTCCGCGTCCTTTTTCACCCCAGACCCGAGCCCGATGATGCCTCGCCACCGGAAGGGGCCGTTGATCTCATGATCGATGTCGGTGACGGAATCGACATCGGTGCCCGCTGCCATATGGCGGACCCATCGTCGCCGACCCTCCTGTTCTTCCACGGAAACGGAGAGATCGTTTCGGATTATGACGAGTTGGGGCCGGTCTACAATCGACTGGGGATCAATTTTATCCCCGTCGACTACCGCGGTTACGGCCGCTCCGGAGGCAGCCCAACAGTGGCCTCCCTCTTGGCCGACTGCCACCGGGTTCTCGACAGGGTCCGGCAGTGGTTGGAAAGCAAAAGCGCCACCGGCCCCCTCATCGTCATGGGCCGTTCCCTGGGCAGTGCACCCGCCTTGGAACTGGCCAGCCGGCCAGACACCCCCCTCAAAGGGCTCATCATCGAAAGCGGCTTTGCCTATGCAGGCCCCTTATTGTCACTGTTGGGGGTGAGGATGGACGGGATTGGTCTCAGAGAAGAACGCAGCTTCAACCAGTTGGAGAAAATACGGGCCTTTGAAGGCCCTACCCTGATCATTCACGCCGAGTACGATCACATCATTCCCTTCACCGACGGCGAAGCGCTTTTCAAGGCAGTGTCATCCCCCGGGAAAGTCCTGCTTAAAATACCGGGAGCCAACCACAACGATATTTTTTTCAGGGGATTGGAGCCTTACCTCGAAGCGGTTCAAAAGCTGGTCAACCGCTGTCGACAGGCTTAGGGCAGATGTCAGTAAATCCGTCGAATGCATTCCAAAAGAGGCGCCGATGGGCATCCGCCTCCATCAGGATTTCATGTAATGCGCCGTATAGGAGCACCTGCCGGCACACCAAGCATTGCCGGCAGAAGCGCTTCTGGGCATCGACGGATACCACCGTGTCCACCTGAGGGCTCACCATTAATAACGGGACGGACAGGGATTCGGCCACACCCGCAGCCCCCAGTTCCCTGATAGAGTCGAATGCCGCCCTTGCCCAGCCGAAAGTGACCCCGCCGACAGCCAGCCGTGGCGCTGTTCGGGCGTATTGATTGTTTCTTTCAAACCGGGCCCGATCCGATGTGAGGGGGTTGCCCTCAAACCGCCAAAGCCTGTCCCCTTCGTCTCCGGTGCCCGGCACACTTACATGAGCGAAGCCGGAGCGGGTCATGAGTCGGCTCAACAACCTGATAGACGGCCCCATGGCCGCAGACAGATGAATATCCACCATGGGGGCCGTCAGGACGGCTCGGTGAAAGACCTCAGGCCTGCGCTTAAGGAACCGCAGCCCAAGATGGCCGCCCATGGAATGGGCCAGGAGAATCAACGGCGCTGGGGCGGAAGGCAGGACGACATCCCTCAAGAACCGGTCGAGATCGTCGAGATAGTCCTCAAAAGACCCGACATGGCCTTTCATCGGATCGGACAGCAGCCGGCACGATCCTCCCTGCCCCCGCCAGTCCATCGTCCAGACGAAAAAGCCTCTGCCGGCGAGTTCACAAGCCACCTCGCCGTATTTCTCAGCGAACTCGCTTCTTCCCCCCACCAGCACCACCGAGCCGACCTCGGGCGACCGGGGTGCCTTGAAGGCCCAGCGGATGAGGCAGCCGTCGTCGGTCACAAACGTGTCGAAGGAATCGAACATATCCAAGCCATGTGAGGTAAGGGTTCAACAGAAAAGACAGGGGCCGGCCGTTGACCAGTGAATGGGGATGCCCTATGCTCCTGTGGATTCGAATGCCGTCCGCCCGATCCATCCCAGGCCGCCGTTCGACCCCATCTGAGATCTTTCCTCGGTTCGAAGGGCTGCCGAAAACCAACTGCTCTCCGGTTGGGCACAGACCCAGAAGGTTCAACCCCGGGTGTCGGTCTGAAGCCTCCTTCAATCCCTCTCTTCGGCGGGAGAGGATCAACCGTAAAGGATATCACATGGCCACATCCCATTCCCACCGCTTTGTGGAATCCTACGACGGCCTCGTCGGCTATGGAATGGATCGTCCCACCGACGAGAGCACTCTGATCGTCTACCTTCAAAAATTCTCCGACGATGGACTGATGGGAACCTTGATTCCCAGGCTCTCCGATGCCGAAATGGAATCCCTCTTTCTCTTGGTCAATCGATTAATGAAGCGCCATCTCGATGAAGCGGACTACCATCGGCTCTTTCTCAAACGTTGACCCCCCTAAACCGCGGAGGACGACATGCTGACCGAACGGCACCTATCACGCTATGCAGATGTCATGGTGTGGGCCCTTAAAACCGCACGCAAACGACCGTTTAAAAAAGGCGACACCATTCTGATCCGTTTCCATCTGCCCGCCGTTCGGTTGGCGGAAATCATCAACGAACGGCTCATCAAGGCGGGGATGAACACCATCCTGCGGTTGTCTCCGACCCCCGTCATGGAGAAGGATTTTTTCCGTTGGGCCGGCCCCAGGCAACTCGACTTCGTACCACCCGGTGAAAAATCGCTTTTTGAATCACTGAACGGAAGCATCTTCTTGTACGCCCCTGAGTCCATCACCCACCTCGGGGATATCGATCCCGCCCGAATCGCCCGGGCCGCCATCGTCAGAAAACCTTACCGGGACATCCTGGATCGCCGGGATGATGATGGTGCCTTCGGCTGGACCCTTTGCCTGCTGCCCACCCCCGAATTGATTCACCATTCCGGCATGACCGAAAAGGCCTATGTGGGTCAGGTCGTTCGGGCCTGCTTTCTCAACCGGACCCAGCCGGTTGAAGAATGGCGGAAGGTCTACAGGAACGCCCAGCGGATCAAAAAATGGCTGAACGGTCTGGACATGACCTCTCTTCACGTGGAATCCGCGACAACCGACCTGGTCATCACCCCGGGACGGCACCGTCGCTGGATCGGTCTATCCGGTCACAACATCCCAAGCTTCGAATTGTTTCTCTCCCCGGATTGGCGTGGCACCCACGGGGTGTATGTTGCCGATCAGCCGTCTTTTAGAAACGGGAACCGAGTCGAAGGCGTACGCCTCGAATTCCAAAAGGGCCGGCTGACCGCCGTCCAGGCTGAAACCGGAGAAGCCTTTCTAAAAAAGCAGGTGCGGATGGACGCCGGTGCCGCCAGAGTGGGTGAATTTTCCCTCACCGACAAGCGGTTTTCAAAAATCGATGGGTTCATGGCCAACACCCTCTACGACGAGAATTACGGCGGCCGATTCGGCAACTGCCACATGGCATTGGGATCGGCCTACAGCGATACCTTTGATGGTGATCCCGCGGCACTGACACCGGAACGGAAAAAAGAACTGGGGTTCAATGATTCGGCGCTTCACTGGGATCTCGTCAACACGGAGAAAAAGCGCGTGACCGCCGGTCTGATGAACGGACGCCAAATCGTCATCTACGAAAATGGGCGGTTCATGCGCTAAGGAGAAAATCGGAAATCGAGCAGAGGCTTCTTACGGCAGCCGCCAGTGCCCCCATCGAGAAGGGTTTGACGAACTGCCGGTCAAACCCCGCATGGGTGAGAAGGCGAGGCGTCCCGGATATCCCCACCACCGGGGTTTTGGGACGCTCGGAATGCCGGATGTGCATCAGCACCTCGGTGCCGTCCATATCCGGCATTTTCACGTCGGTAACCACCACATCAATGGATTCACATATAAATAGATCCAGACCCCTTTGACCGTCAGGAGCGGTCAAAACAGAAAACCCCTCCCCAGCCAGTGTGTGACGGATAATCTCCCTGACAGCCGTATCGTCATCGATCACCAGCACCGAGCACATGGTCGAATCTCCCGTATCTCATAATGGCTTTTCAAGGCAGCGATGGATCGTTTCACAGACAAGGGCTCCACGAGGACCGTGGGCAGACGGGAATTTTTCCTATCATCTGCCTCCTCCTTTGTCAACAATATGTTCCATGGGACGACCCTTCTCACCGCAATATATGGTATCAACCACCCGTCTTGGGAAACACGGCTCCGGAATCGCCCAAACCCGCGGCGGAAGGCTCGAAACCCGGAGGCTTCACGGTGGTGATGGAAGGGTTTTGATCGACAGAGTGGAAAAGACAACCGACCGGTGCGCCGGGTAGGAGTGGATAGGCGGATCTCCCGAAGGGCCAGGGACAGGATTCAGAGGAAGGGGGAGGTTCAGACCTTGTATTTCCCAAAATCCTCCGGGGAGAGTCCTTCGAGATATTCGGCCCACTTCTTGCCTTCTTCGCTGGTGTCCGAAGGGGTGGCTTCAGCGTCGAAATGCTTCGATTTGTCGATGACGGCATCATCGACGAAAATAGGCGCCTGAAACCGTAGGGCTATGGCGATGGCATCGCTGGGACGGGAGTCCAGGCTGAAGGTCGCGTCTTCAGTAACAAAATTGATCCGGGCATAGAAGGTGTTGTTTTTCAAGTCGCAGACTTCAATGCTGCCGACGGACACCCCCAATTGGTCGGAGAAGGCCTTGAACAGATCATGGGTCATGGGTCTTTCGAAAGAAACGTTCTGCAGAGCGGAGGCAATCGAGGTGGCCTCGAGAAGCCCGATCCATATGGGGATGGCATGATCCTCATCCTCGGTTTTTAAAATGATGATGGGCGTATTGGTGGTCGGGTCCATGGTCAGCCCAGCAATACTGGCTTTATGCAACATGGCAGATTTCTCCTTTAACCGCGTTTTGAAATGGTTCTACATCCACCGCAACCCCCACCAAAGAGTGGGAAAGCGCCTCCTCGATGGTAACATCGACTAAACGACCGGGGTATAGGGCGTCGCGGAAGGGGCCCTTCTCCATGTGATCGACATTGACGATGCGGTTGGTACCCGTTCGACCGTTCCATTGGTACGCCACTTCGATCGAGCGGTGCCGGCCTGGCGGGGCACCGTCGCGTTTGCCCTCTATAAGTATTCGCTGAGTGGTTCCCACCAGGGTCCGGTGCTTTTTAAGGGTAATGGCCTCTTGAACCGTCAATAGTTCCTGGAGTCTGGCCTTTTTTTCCGTTTCGTCCACTTTTTCATTGAACCGAGAGGCCGACGCTCCCGGCCGGTCTGAATACATGAAGGCAAAAAGCCCATCGAACTGGACCTCCCGAATGAGATCCAAAGATGCCTTGAAATCCAATGGGGTTTCCCCCGGAAATCCCACGATGAAATCGGAAGTCACCGCAATGCCGGGGCATTCTGCTCTCAATGCCTCGATCCGTTTCAAGTAGGTCCCTCGATCATAGCGCCGGTTCATCCGCTTGAGGACTCCATTCGATCCCGATTGGACCGGGAGGTGGATATGGGGACAGAGGGTTTCCAGATTCGAGAAAGACCGGATCAGATCTTCGGACAGATCCTTTGGGTGGGAGGTGGTGAATCGAACGCGACGGAGCCCTTCGATAGCGTCGATCCCCGCCAGCAGCTCAGAAAACGTGCAAAGTCCCTCTTTTTGACCGTAACTGTTGACGTTCTGTCCGAGGAGGGTGACTTCACGAACACCGGATTCCACCAACCCATGGATCTCTTCAACGATCCGGTCCGGCGGACGGCTCATCTCTCTTCCCCGGGTGTTGGGTACCACGCAGTAGGCGCAGTAATTGTCGCATCCCTGCATGACGGTGACGAAACGCGTCACACCGCCACCTTTTCTGGGAGGTGACCCGCTGGTCAACTCACTGATGGCATCCGTAAATGCCACATCTACGATGGGCTGTCGACAAGCCATGATCTGATCGATCAGACCGGGAAGCCGCTCGATGGCGTGGGTGCCGAACACCAGATCGATCATGGGCATCCGGGAGAGGATCTTCTCGCCATCCTGCTGTGCGACGCAACCGGCCACGCCGACGATCATTCGGGGGTTCCGGCGCTTCAGTTTGGCCAGACGTCCCAGAAAACTGAACGCTTTCTGCTCTGCTTTTGCACGGATCGCACAGGTGTTCACGATCACCAGATCCGCTTCCTGAAGTCGGGTGGTGGATGTGAATCCCACCGGGGCCAGGACCCGGGCGATCTGCTCGGAATCGTTCACATTCATCTGGCATCCGATGGTGTTGATGAATAATTTACGGTGATCCATGGGCCGTCAGCAATCATTAGGCGTTAGGGGTTCGATTCGAAGACGCTCGTCTGCGCCCAGTCGATGGATCAATTCGTCGACCTCCGCCTCGCGATTCGGCGCAATGATCAGACGCAAGATACCGTCCTGGGGGTGCTGAGTCGTCAGCACCGCAAGGCCGTCGTAAGCCTCGAAGATGAAGCGGAGGTAGCCGATTTCTTTTCGATCGACTCGAATGAGGCGTTCCGAAGATCTCAGGGTTCGATCCATCTGTCGTCAGCAATCTGTCCGGCGGCATGACCCCGGATTACCGACGGGACCCTGCGGGCGGGGAAATCGAGTCAAAGGACGTGATCGAAAACTATAACCATATCCGCTTGCTTTTCAAGCTAAATATCCCCGACCACCGTCGGCGCCCAAAGGCCATCCCGCCAGGTATCGGTTGTCGTTTTCCGGGCGATAGGCTATAAGCAGCGCCCATGAAACGTCCCTGGATCGTTGCCGCTCCCGACCCCGAAGCGGTCTCTCGACTCGCCGACGCCTCCGGTGTCGATCGGATCACTGCCACCGTTTTGATCAACCGCCAGATGGGCTCTCCCGTGGCGGCTGCCGAGTTCTTGAATCCCTCTTTCGGCAACCTCCTCCCACCGGACGCCGTCAAGGATCTCCAGGAAGCGGCGAACCGGCTTGCCGGCGCCATCGAGGGCCGGGAAACCATTCTCATTTTTGGCGACTATGACGTGGACGGTATCACAGCCACGGTGCTTCTGGTGGATTTCATCCGCCATGCCGGGGGAATTGTCGACTACTACATCCCCCACCGGATGTCTGAAGGCTACGGGTTTCAGCCAGACCATATCGACCGGGTCGTCATCCCGTCCCAGGCGACCGTTGTGGTGACGGTCGATTGCGGTATCACCAGTTTCGACGCCGTTCAGCAAGCCACCCAAATGGGGATCGACGTCATCATTACCGATCACCACACCCCATCGGGTCGTATTCCCGAAGCCGTGGCAGTGGTCAATCCAAAACAGGCGGATTGTGAAGCCTGCCTCGATCACCTGGCCGGCGTCGGCATGGCGTTTTATCTGCTCATATTGCTGCGGAAGTGTTTGAGGGAACGGAAATATTGGCAGAACGGAGCCGAACCGAACTTGAAGCGGTTTTGCGATCTGGTGGCATTGGGCACCGTCGCCGATATGGTGCCGCTGCTGAAGGAAAACCGCGCGTTCACCCGTGCAGGCCTCGGGGTCATCGAAGAGGGGCTGAGACCCGGCATTCGAGCCCTGATGGCTGTCAGCGGTTTGGGATCGTCCCCCATGGAATCCGATGACATCGCTTTTCGTCTGGCCCCCAGGATCAATGCGGCAGGACGAATGGACCACGCCGACATTGCGGCGAGACTCCTATTGACCGATGACCCGATAACCGCATCCGCGGAGGCCCGGCGGCTAGATGAACTCAATCGCCGACGACAGGACATCGAGAGGCGGACCGTCGAGGCCATCGAGGATGTCCTGGAATCGACCCCGGGAGCCCTCGACAGAAGCACCATCGTCATGGCGGACAAGGACTGGCATGAGGGGGTCCTCGGCATCGTTGCCTCCAGAATCGTCCGGCGCTATGGAAGACCGACGATTCTGATGACCGTCAATGAGGGGCTATCCAAAGGGTCCGGCCGGAGTGTCTGCGGACTCGATCTCTACGAGGCCTTGAATCGCTGCCGCGCGGATTTGATCTCTTTTGGGGGCCATGCCATGGCGGCCGGCCTCCGGTTGAAGGTTGGTGACCTCGGGCGCTTTCATGACCGGTTTGACGCCGTCGTGGCGGAAATCCTGCCGGCAGTGCCGGTTGTCGATCCCCTCTCCATCGACGCGGAAATCGATCTTACCCAGATCGACCCTCGGATGATGGATAATTTCCAGCGTTTGAAGCCCTTCGGACAAGGCAATCCCGAACCCGTTCTCATGAGCCGCGACCTGCTTGCCGACAACTGCCGTGTGGTCGGCGGCCGTCATCGGCGGTTCGTTTTGGTGCAGAGCGTGCGGGGCCGAACCGCGCGAATTCCTGCCATTGAATTCAACAGCCGGTTGGAGGAAACGCTGCCACAGCGACTTTCCAGAGCCGCCTTTCACCTGAAGTGGAACACCTGGAACGGAACCCGGTCGCTCCAAGCGGTCATCTGTGGGTTCGACCCTGCCTAGCGGAGGTGGCGACGCCCTCCGGACAATCGGTTCCGAGTCCAACAGGCATCTGATATCGCACCGATTTTTTTCTTGCAAAGCAAACCGCTTATCCCTATTATGCTCAAAATTTAGAAGATCGCTGGTCCCCTGGATCAGTCGATCGTCATTTGCCGACCCGGACAGGAAGGGGGAGCCACCCAATGGCTAAAGTATTTCGTCCCAGTACGCGGGAATCAAGCATTCTGTCAAAAATCGAATCCCAGAAAGACCACGCTCGACGCTCGGCCCTCGCCGGCATCGCCTCCTGCATCGATCCCCTTTCCAACGCCCTTGCATCCAAACTGGTGGAGCACAAGCTGGTCGAAACCGTTAACAAAAACGGTCTGGAGGATTTGTTCTACAAGTGCCTCGACAGACTCGGTCGCGCGGACGACTTCGATATCGATTACAAAATCGCACCCCACAGAAACCTGGTACCCAATCCCCACGTGGTGAGCATGTTCCTTACCGCCTTTGTGCTGGAAGAAGTGATCAATCACAAGGACACGGTTGATGTCTACGGATCAGACGAAGAAATATACGCCTGCATCGACACCCAGATCAAAAAACACCTATCCTAAATTCCCATGCGACCGCGGTTTCACCCCCGCCTGGTAAATGGGCCTTTCGGGGACCCCGTCCTTTTCTGCAGCGTTGCCTTTGAACGTCGTGCCTTCCTCTTTGACGCAGGAGAATTGGGCCGCCTGACGCCCAGAGACCTGCTGAGGGTTTCACACATTTTTGTCTCACATACCCATATGGACCACTTCTGCGGGTTCGATAGGCTTCTGCGTCTTTTTTTAGGTCGGAAAAAAATCCTGAACGTCTTCGGTCCCCCCGGCTTTTTGGGCCACATGGCAGGCAAACTGTCCAGCTACACGTGGAACCTGGCCCACACCTTCGATAGCGAACTGCGACTTCGGGTCACAGAGGTCCATGAAAAGGAACGTCGCACCGGCGAGCTGTCGAGCCGGAACGGTTTTCGTCTCGAAGAGCGCCGGCGGGTGCAGCCCTTCGATGGCGTGCTGCTGGCCGAGCCCTCCCTTCACATCCACGCCGCCCTCCTGGATCACGGCACGCCTTGTCTCGGCTTCGCCCTGAGAGAACGCTTTCATATCAACGTCATGAAGACGGCTCTTGACCATTTGGGGCTGCCAACGGGATCATGGCTGCGGGTGCTCAAAGAGGCGCTATATTCCGAAAAGCCGCCGGACACCCGGATCGAGATACCGCTTGCCGGGGACGGCGAACGGTCATGTTCCATGACCGTTGGCGAACTGGCTCCGTCGGTCACCCGAATCTCTTCCGGCCAGTCCCTGGCCTATGTCACCGATGTGGCTTACACCGACGCCAACCGGGCAGAAATTCTCTCCCTAACCAGGAAGGTCGACCACCTCTTTATCGAAGCCGCTTTTCTCCATGAGGACCGATCGATGGCGGCAATAAAACACCATCTGACCGCCGCCCAGGCCGGCCGGTTGGCTGCCGATGCAGAGGTTGGGGGCCTCACGGTCTTCCATTTTTCCCCCCGCTACGAAAACCGGGATGAAGAACTGGTTGCCGAGGCCAACGCTGCTTACGGACGCCGCCGGGATCGCAACGCCGTCTAAGTGGGCAAACGCCTCGTGAAGGTCACCGGACGGTGGTTGTCGGAAAGTCCCGCCGAAAGGAGAAGACGGCGGATAGAGATCGGATCAGCGGCCTGAGGGTTTTTTGTATGGGGCATTGTCGCCTCGGCTGCTGCCCCCGTTCAGAGCAGCCGGCGCACAGACGGTCTCTACGGCCGGGTAACCCAGAAGCCCGTTGACATCCTTGTGCAAGGTCATGCCGGCCTTGACGTGAAAGCCGGCTCCCGCGGCCACCACCGTTTCCGTCTGGCCCGGATCGACGAGGTGCAGATATGTCGGGCACCCCCCCGGGTGCCGGCGCAGCAGATCCCTGAGAGCCTTGAGCCGATCGACGTCGATGCGGCTCATGTCCAGAGTCAGGCGAACGCTCGCCGTCCACACTTCCTCGGCCTTTTCCATGGGAACGAGTTGCTCGGCGATGATCTTGACCCCGTTTTCCTCCTTTTGGATCTGTCCCTGTACCAGCACGGGCCGGTCTTCTTCCAATAAGTGCAGGCTGGCGGCATAGGTCTCAGGAAAAACGACCACCTCCACCGTTCCCTGAGGATCCTCTACGGTTGCGAACGCCATGGGATCGCCCTTCTTGGTTCTGAGATTCCGGAACGTACTGATCAACCCTCCGATACGCACCGGCGCCCCGTCCTCCGCTTCCTTGATGGTCACGGCATTGGCGTTGGCAAACTTGTCGATGATATCGCGGAAGCGGTTTAGGGGATGACCGCTGAAGTAAAAGCCAAGGGCTTCCTTTTCAAACGCCAGGAGCTGCCGGGGGTCCCATTCTTCCACCGGGGGCAGCTCCGGTGCATTCATGGGCTCCGGGCAGCTGTCGCCACCGAAGAGGCCCATCTGGGGATCGCATCGCTCCCGCTGCACCTTTTGTCCGTAGTCCATCGCCTCGTCCAGGGCTGCCAGCATCTGGGCACGGGAAGCCCCTGTGGTGTCGAAGGCACCGCATTTGATCAGTGCCTCGATCACCCGCCGGTTGACCTTTCGGAGATCCACCCGCTCACAAAAGTTGAAGATGGAGGTGAGAGGGGCATTTTCACGCTCCTGAATGATCGCATCGATTGCCCCTCCCCCGACGTTCTTGACCGCCACCAAACCAAACCGAATCCGGCCCTCGTCCACGGAGAACACCTTGCTGCTGGTATTGATGTCGGGAGGAAGAACCTCGATATCGTGACTCTTGCACTCGGCGATGAATTTCACCACGCCGTCGATAGAGGTGATTTCGCTGGTTAGAAGCGCTGCCAAAAACTCGACCGGGTAGTGCGCCTTCAGGTAGGCCGTCTGATAGGCAATGAGAGCGTAGGCCGCACTGTGGGACTTATTGAAACCGTATCCCCCGAACTTCTCCATGAGATCGAAGATGGCCTTCGCCTTGTCTTCGGGGTGGCTGTTCTTCCGTGCCCCCTCCATGAAAGTCTCCCGGTGCTCGGCCATCTTTTCGGCAATCTTCTTTCCCATGGCCTTCCTGAGACCGTCGGCATCGGCCATGGTGTAGCTGGCCAGAACAGCGGCGATCTTCATGACCTGCTCCTGGTAGAGGATGACCCCGTAAGTCTCCTTTAGTATCGACTCGAGCTCGGGAAGCGGGTACTCGACGGGCTTGCGGCCGTGCTTGCGCTCGACAAAATCGTCCACCATTCCGCTGTCCAGGGGGCCGGGGCGATACAGGGCGACGAGGGCCGTGATGTCAGCGAAGGAGGCCGGCTTGAGTCGGACGAGAAGGTCCTTCATGCCCGAACTTTCCAGTTGGAAGACACCGGTGGTGTCCCCGGCCGACAACAGGCTGAAGGTATCCGTATCCTCGAGATCCAGGGTGGACATATCCGGCGGAACCAATCCCTGCTGGGCGATGAGTTGAAGGGTGTGATCGATGACGGTGAGGTTTCTCAGTCCCAGAAAATCGAACTTCACCAACCCGATTTTCTCCACATACTTCATGTCGAACTGGGTGACGACTTCCCCCTTTTTGCCCCGATAGAGGGGGAGGTATTCCACGAGGGGTCGGTCGCCGATGACGACGCCTGCGGCATGGGTGGACGCATGCCGGGGAAGCCCCTCCAGTACCCGGCAGATATCCAGCAAGTCGGCAACGGATTGATTGCTGTTGGCCATTTCGGTGAATTTCGGCTCCCGGCGGATGGCGTCGGCCAGTTTGATATTGAGGACGTCCGGCACCATTTTTGCGATGGTATCCACTTCTTTCAGGGGAATGTCCAGGGCTCTCCCCACGTCTCTGATGACGGCGCGGGTCTTGAGCTTTCCATAGGTGATGATCTGAGCGACGTAGTCACCGCCCCCGTATTTGTCCACCACGTATTTAAACACCTTTTCCCGGCCGTTGATGCAAAAGTCCACATCGATATCCGGCATGGAACTCCGGGAGGGATTCAGAAACCGCTCAAAGATGAGTCCGTGCTCGATGGGATCCAGATCGGTAATGCCCATGGCATAGGCCACGATACTTCCGGCGGCGGACCCCCTGCCGGGTCCGACCGGCACGCCGTTTTCCCTCGCATATTGGATAAAATCGGCGACAATGAGAAAGTAGCCGGGAAACCCCATCTGGGTGATGATACCGATTTCATAGTCGAGGCGCTCGTCATAGACGCTCTGGTCGATGTCCGGCCGCCGGGCACGAATCTGTCCGAGCCGACGTCGGTAGCCTTCCCGGACGACGGAATCGAAGTGATCGTCCACGCTCTGGTTTTCCGGAGTGGGAAACCTCGGGAAGTGATAGCTGAAATCGAATGCATATTCGCAGCGTTCGGCAATGGCCACTGTGTTGTCCAAAGCACCCGGATAGTGGCCGAATGAGGCCGCCATCTCGGCAGGTGCCTTGAAATAGAGCTGGTCGGTACTGAAGCGGAAGCGGTTGGTTTCGTTGACGGTTTTACCCGTCTGAATACAAAGCAGCACGTCATGGGCACGGACATCGGTCTTATCCAGGTAGTGACAATCGTTGCTGGCCACCAGGGGAATCGACAGCTTCCGGCTGATATCGAGCAGGGCGTCGTTCACTCCGTCCTGAGCGGGGATGCCATTGTTCTGGACCTCCAGGAAAAAATTGCCCTCCCCAAAAACCCCCTCGTACCAGCGGGCGGCCTCCTCCGCCAGATCCATTCGTCCCTCCCGGATCCGCATGGGAATCTCGCCCTGGAGACAGGCCGACAGTCCGATCAGTCCCTCGCAGTGGGCTTGAAGGACGTCCCTGTCGATACGTGGCTTGTAGTAAAACCCATCCAGTTGGGCGATGGACGCCAGTTTGCAGAGGTTCCGATAACCAGTCTGGTTTTCCGCGATGAGGACCAAATGGTTGACCCCCTTTGTATCTGCAGGGGTCTTGTCGTCCAACCGCCTGGGGGCCAGGTACATCTCACAGCCGATGATGGGCCGAATCCCGGCGTGCTGGGCCTTCTGGTGGAATTCGACCGCCCCGAACATGGTGCCGTGGTCGGTGACCGCCACTGCAGGCATGCCGTAGTCCCGGGCTCGATCGAGAAGAGAATCGAGACGAATGGCGCCGTCCAGCAGGCTGTATTGGGTATGAACATGAAGGTGGACGAATTGGGGTGCTGGGTGTGCCATCAGGGTTACTCCATCGGTTCGGGTCCATGGGGTCATCGACGCCAAGGAACCGTCTACAGGGGCTTTGGGACATTCGTCAGCCAAAGCGGGGGGGCGGGGAGAAATGGACGATCGATCCCAGAAAGTCGCCGGGATCGACAGGCAGGCCTACTCCAGCCGGTAGTTGGGGGCCTCTTGGGTAATGATGACGTCGTGGACGTGGCTCTCCTTGAGTCCGGCACCGGAGATCCTCACGAACCGAGCCTTCTCCCTCAATTCTTCCAATGTCCGACATCCCACGTACCCCATACCGGATTTCAGACCGCCGATCAGCTGATGGAGATTGGAGGACAAAGAGCCCCTGTAGGGCACACGGCCGACGATCCCCTCGGGAACTAGTTTGTCCGCATCTTCATCGTCTCCCTGGTAGTATCGATCCTTGCTTCCCTGCTTCATGGCCTCGAGGGAGCCCATTCCCCGGTAAACTTTGTAGGTTCGTCCCTGGAAGAGAATCAGTTCGCCGGGACTCTCTTCGGTGCCGGCAAACAAGCCGCCCACCATGACGCAATGGGCCCCGGAGCCGATCGCCTTGGTCACATCCCCGGAATACTTGACGCCCCCGTCGGCGATGAGGGGGACGCCGGATTTGGCGGCAACCGGGCGGCAGTTCATGATGGCGGTCACCTGAGGAATACCGATGCCCGCGACGATTCGCGTGGTGCAGATGGACCCGGGACCGATCCCCACTTTCACCCCATCGGCGCCGGCGCTGATCAAGTCCTCGGTGCCCTTTGCCGTGGCCACATTACCGGCAACGAGATCGGTATCCGGGAAAGCGTCCTTCAGGGTCCTGACCGAGTCAATGACGTTTCCGGAATGGCCGTGGGAGGTGTCGATGCACAGTACGTCAACACCGGCGCGGATCAGGGCCTCGGCACGGGATTCCATGTCCGGCCCCACCCCGACGGCTCCCCCGACGCGGAGACGGCCCAGGCTGTCCTTGCAGGCATTGGGGTATTTTTTGATTTTCTCGATGTCCTTGATGGTGATCATACCGTTCAGCCGCCCGTTGTTGTCCACCACCAGCAGTTTTTCGATTCGGTGTTCGTGCAGGAGCTTTTTTGACTCCTCCAGACCGATACCTTCAGAGACGGTGATCAGTTTATCCTTGGTCATCACCTGGGAGACGGTTTTGTCCATATCCGTCTCGAATCGGAGGTCGCGATTGGTGACGATGCCGACGAGCTGCTCATCCCGGACCACCGGAAGCCCTGAGATCCGGTATCGGGCCATGATGTCGAGCACCTCCTGCACCTTCTGCTCCGGATGAATCGTGACGGGGTCGACAATCATACCGCTTTCGGATTTTTTGACCTTGTCGACCTCTCGGGCCTGGTCTTCGATGCTCAGGTTTCGGTGGATGAATCCCAGCCCCCCTTCCCTGGCCATGCAGATGGCGGTGTCCGCCTCGGTCACTGTATCCATGGCAGCGCTAACCAGGGGAATGTTCAGGGTCAGATTTCGGGTAAGTCTGGTGGTGACACTGACATCCTTCGGAACCACGTCCGAATAGCTGGGAATCAGCAAGACGTCATCGAAGGAATAAGCCTCCTCGGGAGGGATTTTGCTCATGGAATCCTCCGGTATCTCTTTTGGGAATTGGAAAATGAAAAAGTGCCTATTCAGCGGGATCAGGCACTTTGGAGCGACCCGGCAACCGTTGGCAAGCAAAAGGCCAATGACCTGTCCGGGCCGATTTGACTGGCACCCATAGCAGAAGGACGGGGCTTTCGCAATCCCTTATTTGGGCACCATTATTGACAACCCCCATGCCTCGTACTAATGGATGGCCTTTGCTCCGTTCGGTTCGAACTCCGGCGCCAAAGGCTCTCGTCTCCCTAACCCATTTGATGCGATACCCGGTCATGCTGATACCAATCAATCCGAAAAATCCTCAAACAAGGCTCATCAGAAAGGTCGTGGACATCATCGAGCGTGGTGGTGTCGTGGCCTACCCGACAGACACCTGCTATGGGATCGGGTGCGACATCATGAACAAGAAGGCCATCGAGAAAGTTTATCTCATCAAGCAGCAGGATCGCAACAAGCCTTTCAGTTTCATGTGTTCGGATCTGACCAATATCAGTGACTACGCCAAAGTATCCAACTATGCCTACAAAACCATGCGGCGGCTCCTGCCCGGGCCCTATACCTTCATTCTGGAAGGGTCGCGCTTGGTGCCGCGCATCATGCTGACCCGAAGAAGAAGCGCCGGTATCCGCGTTCCTGACCACCCCATCTGCCATACTTTGATCCGGGAATTGGGCAACCCCATCATCACCACCAGCGCCACCGCACCGGATGGTGACATTTTCGAGGATGCATCGCTCCTACACGATTATTTCGGGGCACGAATCGACGCCGTCATCGACGGGGGACGTATCAGAGGGGAGCAGTCGAGCATCGTTTCTTTGATCGCGGACGAGCCCGAGGTGATTCGCCATGGTGCCGGCGATGTCAGCCTATTCGAATGATCCTGATCGGTCACGAAAAACCGTCAAGCGCTATCAGTGTTGATCCATCGGGGCATATCGGTAGGAGGCGGTCACCCGGGACGAACCACTATCCGGTTTCCATCCCCTGAAAAGGGATTCCGCCAGGGAGGAGAGAAAGGATAGCTTCTTCTCCGGTGCGTAGACGACATTCGGGCGCCCGTCGATACCCACCAGCTGGCCGGTCCATGAGATGGCATCCTCCAGATTGCCGATCCGGTCCACCAGCCCCAAGGTTTGAGCCTCTTCCCCGGTCAAGATCCGACCGTCGGCCAGCTTCTCAACGACTTTGATATCCATCCCGCGGCCCTTGGCGATCGCGGCAACGAACTGACGGTGCAGCTTATCCACGAAATCCTGGAGAAACTGCCGGTCTTGATCGGTCATTGTCCTCACCGGTGAGCCCACGTCCTTCAGTTCGCCGCTTTTGACCACCACCGGTGTCAAACCGATCTTATCCAGCAGGTCCTTCACATTGGTATATTCCATGATAACGCCGATGCTGCCGGTAATGGTCCCGGGGTTGGCAATGATGCCATCGGCTCCGGCGGCCACATAATAGCCGCCCGAGGCGGCCACCGACCCCATGGAGGCAATCACTTTTTTCTTCTCCACGGTGCGCTCCACCTCGCGGTAGATCTCCTGGGCGGGTCCCACCACCCCTCCCGGAGAATCGATGCGCAGGATGATGGCTTTGATTCTGTCGTCTTCTCTGAAACGCCTCAAACTGTCGACGACGTCTCTGGATTGGGTGATCACGCCGCTGATGTCCACAATCCCGAGTGTCTCCCCCCTCATCGAGCCGAACCCCCCAAATCCCCGATCCCGGGTGCCCAGATACACCAAGAGCGACAGTACAATGGCGGTGACCGACACCAGTGCGGAGAGGACGAGAAATGAAAAAAGGAATGGGTGTCTGCGTGAAAACATGGCAAAGGCTCTATGGCGGTGCCCGCCGGTTGGCTAAGAAAGGAGGAACGCCGGTCGGAAAGTGGGATCGTTTGCGGCGCGGTGTTGCCGCGCCGCAAACCGATGTGGGCAACTCAGTTTTCTTCGGTTTCCGGCGCGTCTGTTGCCGTGTCGTCGTCGTTTCCGGAAAGCTTCTCGGCGAGATTCTCTCTCAGCAGTTCGCCGAAGCTGGATGTCGGCGATTTCATGTTGGTGACGTAGTCGCTGAGGATGCTCTGATCGTCGTCCATTTCCAATCGCTTGATGGACAGGCCGATTCTCCGCTCGTCGCTGTTGATGTTCATCACCTTTGCGGTAATGACATCACTGACGTTGAACAGCCCGACGGGGGTCTTGATCTTCTCCTGGCTGATCTCGGAAACGTGAACCAGTCCCTCGATCCCCTCTTCGAGCTCGACAAAAATCCCGAAGTCGGT
This sequence comes from uncultured Desulfobacteraceae bacterium, assembly GCA_942491115.1. Taxonomy (GTDB): domain Bacteria; phylum Desulfobacterota; class Desulfobacteria; order Desulfobacterales; family UBA5852; genus CALNZV01. Next base: position 43,613 of record CALNZV010000006.1, on the reverse strand, counting down.
GAGGTTGGTGATGGTTCCGGTGATTTCTTTTCCCACTTCATATCGTTCGGCCACACTCCGCCAAGGATCATCTTGAAGCTGCTTGATTCCCAAAGAAAAGCGCTCGTTGTCCTTCTCGATATCCAGGACGATCGCCTGAACCACATCCCCCTTCTTATAGACTTCCGATGGATGCTTGATGCGCTTTGTCCAGGAGATGTCGGAAATGTGAACCAACCCGTCGATACCCTCATCGATACCGATAAAAAGGCCAAAATCGGTAATGTTCTTGATTTTGCCTTCAATGGTGGTGCCGATGGGATATTTTTCAGCAATCACGTCCCATGGATTGGGCTTGACCTGCTTCATCCCGAGGGAAATCCGCCGGTTGTCGGGTTTGATGTCCAGTACGACCGCATCCACGTCTTCCCCGACACTGACGACCTTTGAAGGATGCCGCACCTTTCGGGTCCAGGACATTTCGGACACATGGATCAGGCCTTCGATCCCCTCTTCGAGTTCGACAAATGCACCGTAGTCGGTCAGGCTGACGACACGACCCGTAACCCGGGTCCCCACAGGGTAACGTTCTGCCGCCGAATTCCAAGGATCTTCACTCAGCTGCTTCATGCCGAGGGATACCCGCTCCTTTTCGATGTCGAAATTGAGCACCTTGACCGTGATCTCGTCGCTGACCGAAAAGAGTTCGGAGGGATGCTTGACACGCCCCCAGGAAATATCGGTAATGTGGAGCAGGCCGTCGACCCCGCCCAAGTCCACGAACACACCGTATTCGGTAATGTTCTTGACCACACCGTCCATCACCTTACCCTCGGCCAGTGTGGCCAGGGTGGCCGCCCGTTTCTCTTCGCGTTCGGCCTCGAGGAGGACGCGGCGGGAGAGGACGATGTTGCTGCGCTTGCGGTTGTACTTCAGGATCTTGAACTCAAAGCGCTTTCCGACCAGTTCATCCAGGTTGCGGATCGGTCTGAGATCCGCCTGGGAGCCCGGCAGAAAGGCCTGGACGCCGATATCGACGGAAAACCCTCCCTTGACCCGGCTGGTGATGGTTCCCTCGATGGTTCCATCCTCGTCGTAAGTGACTTTGATCTCTTCCCAAACCTTTACATTGGCGGCCTTTTCCTTGGACAGGACGACTCGCTCTTCCTCGTCGTCCCACCATTCCACCATCACCTCGACCTCGTCACCGACATCGGCCTTGATGTCCCCGTTGTCGTCCATGAACTCATGGATTCGGATCTGGCCTTCGGATTTGTAACCGATGTCGACCAGCACATGGTCCTTGTCAACGGAAATGATTTTACCGGTAACCACCTCTCCTTCAGCGAACCGCTTGAAGCTTTCTTCATAGAGGTCCATGAGTTCGCTCATGCTTTGCTCTTCCACGGGATCACTGCCGGCGGAGAGCGCTGCATCCGGTGATTCGTCATTGTCGAGTGGGTTAGTGGTGTCGTTCTCTACTAAGTTTTCCATGAATAACTATATTCCCCCTTAGCCGAATTTTTTTTGCTGCCATTTCTGGTCAGCATAAACAAGGATGGCTATCACATTGAATATAAATACACAACAAAAATATGAAGAATCCAGGGATCTGAACCGATCCGTATCCCTGCCCCTATTGTCGGCCTGCCCCTTGGAACCGAAAGAAATCGTCACAGGCGTTCAATCGCTTCCACCATCCGATCGATCACCTCATCGATTTCAAGACCGCTGGAATCGATGAGGATGGCGTCGTCTGCAGGCTTTAAGGGAGCGACATCACGGGTCATGTCGTTTTGGTCCCGCTTTCGCATATCCGCCGCCACCGCGTCCAGGGTTACCTCGGTCTTAGGGGCCATTTCATCGAACCGGCGCTCGGCGCGCACCTTAGGATCGGCATCCAGGTAAAACTTGACGTCCGCATCGGGGAAAACCACTGTTCCCATATCCCTGCCCTCGAAGACGGCGGCCTTCTCCCGCCCCATGGAACGCTGAACATCCAACAGAAACTGTCGGACGACCGGCCGGGCCGATACCGCAGAGGCCAGCATGGAAATCTCAGGGGTACGAATGCGGTCGGTGATGTCCTCTCCATCGCTCATAAGCCGGGTTTCCCCTTGCTGACGCACAAACTGGAGGGTCAACCGCTCCAGCAAGACCGCGAGGGACCCGTCGTCCTTGGGATCGATGCCGCGTCGCAGAACCGACAGGGCGACCCCTCGGTAAAGGGCGCCGGTATCCACGTACCGGTAGTTCAGACGAGCCGCCAGCCGGCGGCTGACGGTCGTCTTTCCAGCCCCTGCGGGACCGTCGATGGTAATCACGAGCTTTCGATCCATTGCCATGCCTTTGGGTCATCAGTGGACCGGCGCCACCAGCCGCCTGCCCCTTGGGTTGTCACATATGGGTCGGCACCATTTTGCATACGACGGCAAGCGCATCCAAGAACCGGCGGTTTTCGTCGGGCAACCCCACATTGATCCGGATGCAGTCAGGAAATCCATAGGAGGTCATGGAGCGGACAATGACGCCCTGCTTGAGCATTTCCTCGAACACCCTGTCGGCATTCCTCTCCATCTTGATCAGGAAAAAATTGGCTTGGCTCGGCACATAGGCCAGCCCCAAGCCATCCAGTCCCCGGTAGAGATCATCGAGACCCCGGTGAACCAGCTCTAAGGTCTCCCGAACAAAGGCCTCGTCCCCGAGTGCAGCGGCGGCGGCGGCCTGGGCGATTGAATTGACATTGAATGGCTGGCGGATTCGGTGAAGAATCGCCGCCACCGCCGGGGCCATGACGCCATAGCCGACTCGAAGGCCGGCCAGTCCGTAAAGCTTCGAGAACGTGCGCAGCACCACCACCGGACGGGTCTCACCCACATGCGCCAGTCCCTGCAGGCAGTCGGGGTCTCGGGCAAATTCGATGTAGGCCTCGTCGATCACGACGATCACGGGATCCGGCAGCCGGTCAAGAAACCCAAGGAAGACGTCCTTGCGGATGATGCTGCCCGTGGGATTGTTGGGATTGCAGAGGAACACCATCCGGGTGTCGGAAGTGACGGCATGGGCGATTGCATCCAGGTCGATGGCCATTTGATTCAACGGGACGAAGACCGGATCCGCCCCCGCGGCCCGAACACTGATTTCATACATCAGAAAGGACGGCACGGGCATCACCGCCGAGTCTCCCGGCTGAAGGAATCCTTTGGCAAGAAGCGAGATGATGTCGTCGGAACCGTTCCCGATGACAATCCGGTCGGTCGGCACCTCGAGGGTATCGGCGATGGCCGTCACCAGCCCGTAGCCGGCCCCGTCCGGATATCGATGAAGGGATCCCATTGCCTGGGTCACGGCGCCCATGGCTTTGGGAGAGGGGCCAAGGGGATTCTCGTTGGAGGCCAATTTGATGGATCCGGCGATCCCGAATTCGCGCTCGAGTTCCTCGATCGGTTTCCCCGGGACATAGGGGCGGATCGCCCTGATATACTCCGGCACCGGCCATTTCATGGACAAAGGGTTCCCTTTCTGGATGACGGATGGCCCGGCGGAGGCCCGGGGATCCGGTACGCCCTGCCTGTCGAGGGCCCGGGACGATTCACCGCTGGTCAACCCTCGCGGCTGAAGCCCCTTGATCGAAGGCATCCAAATTGACCGGTATCAGCTTGGCTTTCTGTTGAAATTCGCTCCGGACCGCCTCACGGACACTGTCGGTAGGTAGGATCCCCGATCTCGCCACAAAAGCCGCCAGGGCGACAATGTTGACGGATCGAACGCTTCCCGCCGCCTGGGCGATATCGTTGATCGACAAGATCATTTCGTCAACGTCATCCCGGCCGGATCGGACAGGGATCAAGGAGCCGTTGATCAGGATGACCCCGCCGGACTTGACGTGGGGAGCGAACTTTTCGAGGGATGGTCGATTCATGGCGATGAGATGCTGAGGATTGCGGATGATGGGGGAGCCGATGGGCCGATCGCTGATCACCACCATACAATAGGCGGTCCCTCCCCTCATCTCCGGTCCGTAACTGGGAATCCAGACCACCTGATAGCCCTCCTCCATGGCGGCATGGGCAAGAATTTTGGCACCGGACAAGATACCCTGACCACCGAACCCGGCGAACATCACTTCGCTTTGCATTAGACCTCCTCGGGGGTTTCCGGAACCTTGAGGTCCCCGATCTCGTAGTAGGGCAGCAGTGTCTTCTCCGTCCATTCGACCGCCTCCAGGGGCGTCATCCCCCAATTGGTCGGGCAGGTGCTGACCACCTCCACCAGGCTGAAGCAGCGCCCTTCCATCTGATAGGTAAAGGCCCGCTTGATCGCCTTTTTGGCCCGATTGATGGCCTTGGGCTTGATTACGGTCTGGCGGGTGATGTAGGCGGGGGTCTGGAGGGCTGCCAACAGTTCAGCCACCTTGATGGGCATTCCGACGCTTGAGACGTCCCGGCCGAAAGGGCTGGTGGTGGTCCGCTGGAGGGGCATGGTGGTCGGGGCCATCTGTCCGCCGGTCATCCCGTAGATGGCATTGTTGACAAAGATGGTCGTGAATTTTTCTCCGCGGTTGGCGGCGTGGATGATCTCACCCATTCCGATGCTGGCCAGATCGCCGTCTCCCTGATAGGTGAACACCATCAGATCCGGACGAACCCGTTTGATACCGGTGGCCATGGCCGGTGCCCGTCCGTGGGCGGCCTCCTGGAAGTCGCAGTCGAAGTAATTGTAGGCCAAAACGGCGCATCCCACCGGGGCCACACCCACGGTTTTCTTCCGGATGCCCAACTCGTCGATGGTCTCGGCCACCAGGCGATGGATCACCCCGTGAGTGCACCCGGGGCAGTAATGGGTGTGCACGTCGGTCAGACTCTCGGGCTTTTGAAAGGTTTTTCCCATTCCAGTTGCTCCTTTGGTTGCGGCAGCCGGGCGTTTGCACCCGGAATGTCGATCAGGCGTCGATGAAGTTCCGGACCGCTTCCATGACTTCTTCCGGGGTGGGAACCTCTCCCCCGCACTTGCCAAACCATTCAACCGGACAGGCACCTCTGACCGATCGCTCCACGTCCTCCACCATCTGCCCCATACTCATCTCGATGCTGACGGCCACACGGCAGGAGGGTTTCTCCGCGGCTTCCCGCACCGCCTGCTCCGGGAATGGAAACAGGGTCTGAGGTCTCACCATACCCACCTCCAGGCCCTCGGCCTTGAGATAATCGATGGCGGTCCGGCAGACGCGGCTCATGGTGCCATAGCTCACAATCAGGGCCTGATAGTCGACATCGGTATTGTATCTTTCGAAACGGATGTCTTCCCGCTTCATCCGTTCGTATTTCTCCCGGAGCATCAGATTGTGGTTGTTCAACTGCTCCGGATCGAGAAAGAGGGACTTCACCAGATTCCGTTGTTCCGATTTGCGGAAGGCCATCCCCGAAGTGGCCCACGCACTCTTGTCCGTCGGTTTGGCCTTGAGGTGGTCAGGGAATTCGACCGGCTCCATCATCTGGCCGATGAGACCGTCGCCCATGATCATAACGGGTCCCCGGTATTTCTCAGCAAGGGGGAAGGCTTCCATGACCATTTCCGCAGCCTCCTGGACGCTGGCCGGCGCAAGGACGAGGAGGTGGTAGTCGCCGTGGCCGCCGCCTTTGGTGGCCTGGAAGTAATCGCCCTGGGAGGGAAGAATGCCCCCGAGGCCCGGTCCTCCCCGGACGATATTGACAAAAACCGCCGGGCACTGAGCCCCTGCAATGTAGCTTAGCGCCTCGCTCATCAGACTAATGCCGGGACTTGACGATGTGGTGAACACCCGCTCGCCGCAGGCGGCGGCGCCGAAGATCATGTATCCGACCGCCACCTCGCTTTCCCCCTGAAGAAAGACACCTTCCACTTCCGTCAAACGGCGGGAAAGGTATTCGGCCACCTCTGACTGGGGGGTGATGGGGTAGGCGAAATAGTTGAGGCAACCGGCTCGAATGGCGGCTTCGCCAATGGCCTCGTTGCCTTTCATGAGTACTTTGGCCATGATTCCTCCCTTGGCAGGTCCTTCTTAGGCCGCCCCATTGGGCTTGTCTATTCAGATCCTATAATCCGATCCCCTCCTGGGCATGGCCGTCGGGGGCGTTCTCGGAGACCGATGTCCGCCACCCGTCAGGCTGCGGAAGCATCGTCCGACCCGGTAATGGTGATCGCAACGTCCGGGCACATGAGGCAGCACATGGCGCAGTAAATGCAGTCTTCGGGCCGCGCCCGGTACGCAGGATAGTACCCCTTGGCATTCAACTCTTTGGCAATGTCGAGAACGTTTTTGGGGCAGATCGACACACAAAGAGAGCACCCCTTGCATTTCTCAGAATCGATGTGATGGTCGTAGGTCATGGTTTCTCCTTTCCCATTCGGCGTCCAGGCAATGGGCACTCAGCGCTTCAGAGCCTCCCGAGGTTTCCAGGGGGGAACCAGTTGTCTTCGAATGGGTAAAATCGGGCAGTCGGTAATCTCCAGCGCCACCCGGGGCAGCAAGGCGTCCGGCACAGTCACCCAGTCCAGGGGAAGGCCGCTTTCCATCGCCAGGGTCCTGACGAATCGATACCCGTCCAGGATGTGCTCAGGGAGCGTTTCATCCATGAAATGGGCATTGCCGATAAGGCCGTTGACCGTTAGGGTGGATGCGCGTTCGATTACCGAGCGGATTTTTAGGCACCCTTCGAGGCTTTGGGTAAAAGGCCTGAAGGGATTGATCACCTGCAGCATCCGGTAGTCCAAATCAGAAAAAATATCCTTCAGGGCCGCCAGGACCGTCGCGCCCGCGTCGTCTCCTCCGACATCGAGAATGTTCACCCCTTCCGACTGTCGGAGCATGCCTGCCACGGCCGGTGAAAGAATGGGCAAGTCGGCATGGAGATAGGCGGTGGGCGGCAATACCATCTCGACGCCCACCTTGGACAAGGATTCCCGGGCCTCCCGGGTTCGGAAATAGGGATTGACCAGGTCCAGATCGGCGATCCGCACATGGGCGCCCGACATGGCCCAATGAGACGCCAGGTTGATGGCAACCTCTGTTTTGCCGCTGCCGTAGTTACCGACAATGACAAATATACCGTCTGCTATATCAGCCAATAAGCCACCTCATTGGATCAGACCGTCGATACCGGCCTGAAGGTGAGGGTGGGCCGAACCGGCCTCTCGCCCGTCACCAGACGATGTTCTCTATTGGTTCTGAAGTTCTTTGTCAAGGTGGATTCAATGAAGAGGAGTCATGGATAGCAGGCCCTGACGATAATGCTTTTACCTCCCGGTCGGATTGCAAATCCAGCCATAACCCGCTATGGATACGCAAACAGCAGAAGAACAGAGGAGACCATGATGCGCGTCCGGACCGGACTGGAAAACCTGATCACCGAGCCCCACCCCTGGATCGACGGGGCCCGCCTGGGGCTGCTGTGCAATCCCGCGTCGGTGGGATCGGACTTCCGACATGCCAGAGAGCTGATCCAGGAACGGTTTCCCGACCAGCTCGTGTCTCTGTTTTCTCCACAGCACGGTTTCTTTGCGGAGAAGCAGGACAACATGATCGAATCCGACCATATGGCTGACCCCGTCACCGGGCTGCCCGTCTACAGTCTCTACGGGGAGACCCGTTGTCCCACTAAAGAAATGTTCGACGGGCTGGATGTTCTCCTGGTAGATCTTCAAGACGTCGGCACCCGGGTATACACCTTCATATATACCCTTTCCTACTGTCTGGAGACGGCCAGGGACGTCCACTGCCGGGTGCTGGTCCTGGATCGACCCAACCCGATCGATGGCATTCACTTAGAAGGCAATCTCCTGGAACCCAAGTGGTCCTCTTTCGTCGGGCGCTATCCCATTCCCATGCGCCACGGGCTTACCATCGGCGAAATCGCACGCCTCTTCAACGATCACTTTGGCATCGGCGCCCAACTGGACGTGGTACCTATGACCGGTTGGAAGCGATCCATGACCTTTCGGCAGACCGGGCTGCCATGGGTGGCGCCCTCCCCCAATCTGCCGACGCCGGAATCGGCCCTGGTCTATCCGGGGCAGGTCATCTGGGAGGGAACCAACGTTTCCGAAGGGCGGGGAACCACCCAGCCCTTCGAGCTTTTCGGATCCCCTTACTTGGATGTCCATGCCCTGATCTCGGATGAAGCGGTGGCGGCGACGGAAGGTGCCGTATTCCGCCCCTGCCGCTTCGAACCCACCTCCGGCAAACACGGCGGCAACGCCTGCAATGGTTTTCAACTCCATGTTACCGACCCCAAGCGCTATAGATCCTATCAGACCAGCCTGAACCTCCTTCAGGCGATCATGCGCCTCCACCCGGACGCTTTCGAGTGGAAGCCCCCGCCCTACGAATACGAGTACGAAAAACGACCCATCGATCTCATTTTGGGAAGCCGCTCCCTGCGGCGGCAACTCGAGGCCCCGATATCCCTTGACGGCGTCTTTCAATCCTGGACGGCTCCGTTGGCGGGGTTTCACGCCACGGCCAAGACCTTTCACCTCTATTAGACCGCCCACGACTCTACCGGACAGTCCCCGATGTCTTATCAATCGACCAGAAGGTCCCCCTGAAATGACTAAATCAGCCAAGGGGGGCGGAGTCGCGGGAAGGATAACGAGCGCCTTCCGAGGAAATAACCGACGGGCACGGGCAGGAATCGCCATCCGGTTTCCCTGGCGGACATTGAGAGACGTCCGATAGAACTCCGGGATCCTTCCAACCGCGGCCGGTTCTCTTCGGCCCGGATGGGGTCCAGTGCTGCCGAATGACGACAAGGCTTCGGCCGCCGCTAAAAAGAAAGCCCCGTCGACAGGACGTCGGCGGGGCGAAAGGAAACCGCAGGAAAACGAAGGGATATTACGCTTTCTTCAGGCTCTCAATTTCCTGCTTCAGATCATCGATCTCTTGTTTGTATTTGTCGACATCGTCATCGCTGCCTACCGGACTTCCCACACTGTCGTCTTTCTTCCAGGTATCCTTCAGCTCATCAAATCCAAGATAGATGGCCAACCCTCCGCCCAACAACAGCATTGCGGGAATGGCGCCTGCCAGAAGCTGCATGAACGGTTTGAACCAGACGACAAGTCCGATTAGACCCAGAATCGCGGCTGCTGCCCCACCCACTAATGTCTTCATGTGATATCATCCTCCTTTGAAAGATAAGTCTGAATGGTCAGGCTCGACCCAAAACATCCGCCTTGTTGGCACAAGGCCGTTGTACGATAGAAAAACAGACCCGACGGTGCCTGATTTCGGATACCACTGATTGTTGAGAGCACAAAGGGTATTCGATGGAATCCCTTGAGGAAATCCGCAGCATGCGCGGCATTGCTGCGCTGAAATGAAATGGGGATAGCACATCCCCCCCTCTAAGACAAGCCTATTTTTGCCCCGGGATTCGCGGGGCCCCATGATGAGGCCATTGCGCAGGAGAGGTGATTCTGTTAGATGTCAGGTGGGATCAATCGTCCCGTTTGCCTTACACCCGTCAGCGCCACCCGGCACCCATCGATGACGCATCGGTTCAAGAACAAACGATTCAAGAACACACCAAACCCCGTGCGGTCCTTCAACCGGCGTTTCGCCGCCCGGAATCAGGATCAATACGCCTGTGATCTCCCCAAGGAAATCGGCGCCATTCCGTCTTTGCTGCTGAAGCTTTTTTTCAAAGGGGTTTCCCTGTCCCCGAAACAAACCGCTGTCTTCAGGTCCCTGCCCAAAGATGCCGTGATCATCCTGGTGTGCAAGCACGAGAGTCGGTTCGAACATCTGTTCTACTACACCCGCTACCAGGAAACGGGGCACCCCGCCCCCACCATCGCCTTTGACCAGCGCATCTGGTTCTGGCAGCCCCTGACGCGCCTGATCCGCATTATCGTCGGGGCCATGGGCAGCCTCTACACCAACCGGAAATGGCCGGACCCATACGAGTCGGGATATCTCCGCCGGGAGTTGCTGTCCGGCAGCGCCGGGCTGCTGACTCTGACCGGCCCCAGGGAGTTTCAACGGCGCTTCGTCAAACAAATCACCGATCCCATTCGATTTCTCATCGATCTGCAGCAAACCATCGATCGACCCATCATCCTCGTGCCCCATCTGATGATGTTTACCAAAAGGCCCGAGAAATCGCCGTCGCGTATGATGAAATTTCTTGCTGGACCCGAAAGGCAGCCGAGTTTTTTTCGAAAAACCCTGACCCTGCTGAAAAAACCCGGACAGATTTTCGTAGAGATATCCGAACCGGTCGACCTGAAGGAGGCCCTGGCCAAAAGGTACCGATCGGATTCAGATCCGGCCGAACTGTCTATGGCGATTCGACGGGAACTGATCGGTCAGATCAATCGCCACCGGCAGTCCATCATCGGGCCGATGTTGAAATCACGTATAGACATCAAGCAAAACCTGCTGACAGCACCTCGGTTCAGCCGATTCATGGACGCGTTTGCCGAAAAAGAAAATCTGCCGATCCCAAAAGTGCATCAGAAGGCCGACGCCTATTTCGAAGAAATCGCTGCCAGCTACAATCCAAACGTCATCAAAGTGTTCGATGGGGTGCTCACCTGGACCATCAAAAATATGTTTGACGGGGTGCTCCTCGACCAAAAGGGGTTGGATCAAATCAAACGCATGGCCACCCGAGGCCCCCTGATTTTGCTGCCCTGCCACAAGAGCCACATCGACTACCTGATGCTTTCCTACATCATGCACCACAATGCGATGCCCTGCCCTCACATCGTTGCCGGTAAAAACCTGTCCTTCTGGCCGATGGGCCCCATTTTCAGAAATTCCGGCGCTTTTTTCATCCGCCGCACTTTCAAGGGCAAAGCCCTCTATGCCGCCGTTTTTGCCGCTTATGTGGCCCAGCTTCTTCGGGAAGGATTCAACATCGAGGTGTTTATCGAAGGGGGAAGAAGCCGCACCGGTAAACCCCTGACGCCGAAAAGCGGGTTTCTGTCGATCCTTCTGGAGGCCTTCACTCAGGGATCCTGTGATGAATTGGTCCTGGCGCCGGTCTTTATCGGCTATGACAAGGTGCCCGAGGAGAATGCGTATCTACATGAGCTCGAGGGAGGTAAAAAGGAGCCCGAAAGCCTTTCCCAGATGATTCGAGCACGAAAGTTCCTGAAAAAACGCTTTGGAAAAATCTACATCGAGTTTGCCGAGCCCATGCGGTTGGGCGACCTTCTGGAAAGCCGGGGCCTTGCCCTCGACTCGGCGACCAAAGACGACAAGGAGGCCTTCTGCCGCTACATCGGGCACCGCACCATCAACGCCTTCAACCGAGCGGCGGTAATCACCCCCCATTCCATTATGGCGGCTGCCCTGCTGAACGGCTCCAAAAACCGCTTTACCATTGGCCACATCGCCGATATCACCGATATCTACTGCCGACATCTCCAGTTCTGCGGGGCCAAGCTTTCCGACACCCTGCTGGTGGATCCCTCCCGCAGCTTGAATCAGGCCTTCGAATCCTACCGTCACCGCAAGTGGGTGGAGCGGGTATCCAAGGACACCCCCGCCTCCGACCCGGAATGCCGCTACACCATTCCCGAGGCCAGGCGCCCCAGCCTTGAGTATTACAAAAACAACGGCATCGCCCCCTTTGTGCCGGCGGCTTTCACAGCAATGACGATTCTCTCTCTTGATGCCTTCCAGTTTTCCTCCAGAGATCTCGCCGCCGGGTATCGGTTCCTTCAGGATCTCTTCAAATTCGAATTTTCCTTTGATCTGGAGAAATCTCCTGAATTCTTCGTTCGACGCTCCATCAAGTCCTTCATCGACGACGCGGTGCTCATGCCGCATCCGACCCTGCCAGACACTTACAACATCACGTCGGCGGGTTTGCGGACCCTGCGGTTATTTGCCCATTTCTGCCGACCCCTTCTGGAGGCCTACAGCGTGGTCGTCGACTACGTCGAGCAACACGCCTCGGAAGGGCTGTCCGCCGGGGAGCATCTGAAGGGAATCGACGCCTATGGGCAACGGATGTTCAAGCGGCAGGATATCGGTCTGAAGGAGAGCCTCTCCCGGATCACCTTCCAAAATGCCTTGGCCTTTTTCAACGCCCGAGGCATCTTCGGTCGAGAGGACAACACGGCCATCGCCCCTTACGGCACTCAGATTCGACGATATCTGGAGAGATTCCTGACGTGAGACGACCGACCCCGGTAGGCCGATGAAGGCACTGGTACTCGCCGCAGGGCTGGGAACGCGGCTTCGCCCCCATACCCATCACACCCCCAAGCCCCTCTTCACCTTGAACGGCCGTCCACTTCTCGACATCGCCATCCGACGGCTGATCGACGCCGGTGCCGACGCCATCGCCGTCAACACCCACCATCTTCACCCCAGGATCGAAGCGTTTCTTCGACAAACCCCGTACCCAGTGCCGGTCATGAGTCGTCACGAGCCGATCATTCTTGGAACCGGAGGCGCCATCCGAAATCTCTCGGATTTCTGGGATGACCGTGCCTTCTGGGTGGTCAACAGCGATATTGTCACCGACATCGACCTCAGGGCTCTCGCCGACTATCATCAAACCCACCCGCACCCGGCCACTCTGGCCTTGGTGGATGACCCGGCGTTCAACACGGTGGCGGTTGACCCCGGTAACCGAGTGGTCGGATTCGATTCCTCCGCCGGAACCGCGACCGGCGGTCCCCTCCGGTGGTTCACGTTTACTGGGATTCAGGTGCTGGACCCCACCGTTTTGGACTACCTTCCGTCTGAAGGTGCTGCCAGCAGTATCGACGCCTTTCAGTCCATGATCGATGACGGTGCGGACATCTGCGCATGGCTCCCCGGGAACCCCTACTGGTCGGATCTTGGAACGCCGGAGCGGTATGGCCAGGAGGCCAGGAGAGCCATGGTGGCGGCCCATCTCGAGGATACCGGCGCAACGGTTTCCTTCCCTGACGTCCGGTGGGAGGCCCTTGCCGGGGACGGTTCCGACCGCCGGTGGCTTCGGGTGATATTCCCCGATGGAAGCCTTGTCATGGCAGACCACGGTATCCGGCCAGGGGATGGAACCGCCGAGGCGGACGCCTTCGTGGCCATCGGACGGCACTTGGCCAGTCGAGGGCTGCCGGTGCCGGCCATTCATGCCGCCGATCTTTTCTCGGGCCTGGTTCTCATGGAAGATCTGGGGAACACGTCCCTCGAGGATCAGGTGAAATCGGCGGCCTCACCCGGGGCTGTTGCCGATATCTACCGGGATGCGGTGGCCCTGCTGATCCGCTTGTCCATCCACGGCGCCCACGGGTTTGATACCGCCTGGACCTGGCAGACAGCGTCCTACGACCGCAGGGTGATTATCGATAACGAATGCCGGTATTTCATGGAGGCTTTTGTGGGGGGCCGGCTGGAGATGCCGGTTTCTTTCGAAGAATTGGAGGGGGATTTCCAGAGGCTGGCGGACGGAATCCTTGCTCCCGGCCTCAGGGGGTTCATGCACAGGGACTTCCAGTCCCGAAACCTGATGGTCTCCAACGGGCAACTGAGGATCATCGACTTTCAGGGAGGGCGCCTGGGCCCCCCGACCTATGATCTGGCCTCCCTCCTCATCGATCCCTACACGGATATCGGGGAGGACCTGAGAACAGAGCTGCTCGGCCGGTTTGTGGTCGACTACTCGGCGGCAAGCGGCGTCGAGAGGAAACGCCTTCGAAGCCATTACCTGTTGTGCAGTCTATCCCGAAATCTCCAGATGCTGGGCGCATTCGGTTTTCTGACCCGGATCAAGGGAAAATCCTGGTTCGAACGGTCCATCCCCCCGGCGCTGGGCACCCTGAAGCGCCACCCCCTTCTGGCCGATACCCGGCGGTTCCCCTCCCTATCGCGCCTGGTCGACCGACTGCCCGGCTGAGTCCCCGGGGGTCTCGGAAGACACACCACCGCCCGGCCTTGTCCGTCAGGTCCGTTTTTGCTACAGAGAATATACTGACGGTCGACAGACCGAGACCGTTCACGGGCAGTCGCCCCTTCAGGCCCAATGCTGTAGAACTCGCCGACCCTCACTGCCACCCATTTACCCAATGATGTATGGAGGAGACCCCCATGACGCCTATCCCTGTCATGATCAATGGACTGCCCGGCAACGTGGCGCGCATGCTGGTGCGCCACATTGCAAGAGACCGACGGTTTTCGATGGTTCCCTTTTCCCTGACCGGCCCGGAAATTCAGGAGACCCGCTGCCGAATTGATGACCTGGACATCGAACTCCTGCACCCCAACACCCGGGATGGGGAAATTAGGGCTGTTATCGATGCCGTGGGTCCCCTGATCGCCATCGATTTTACCCATCCGAGCGCCGTCAACGACAACGCTCGGTTCTACTGCCGCAACGGGCTTCCTTTCGTCATGGGCACCACGGGCGGAGACCGTCAAGAGCTCGAGGCCACCGTCACCCGTTCGACCATCGCTGCCGTCATTGCCCCCAACATGGCCAAACAGATCGTGGGGTTTCAGGCCATGATGGCCTATGGTGCCGAACACTTCCCCGGTCTTTTCAAGGGGTATCGACTGATCGTCAACGAGAGCCACCAAAAAGGGAAAGCGGACACCAGCGGTACGGCCAAGGCCATGGTGACCACCTTCAATGCCATGGGGGTGGCCTTTTCCCCGGAAGAGATTCAGATGGAACGGGACCCTGAGGCACAACGGTCGGCGTGGGGGATACCCGAGGCATACCTGGGAGGGCACGCCTGGCACACCTATGCCCTCGAGTCTCCCGATGGCACGGTTCGATTCGAATTCACCCACAACATCAACGGAAGAGACATCTACGCCGAGGGGACCCTCGACGCCGCCGACTATCTCCGGAGGAAGATCAGTGAGGGCGCAGCGGGGCGGGTGTTTACCATGATGGACGTGCTGGCCGGAAATTAGATCTTCGCCTGCCGCGGTTTCGCGTCACAGATCGTTTCCGGCCCGCGCCCCACTCCGTTCGAAAAGGCCACCCCATCCAGTGGCTTCCGCGAGCCGGCGGCAAACCCGGTATCGTCATCGATCCGTATACCCGGGGGGGCATCCACCGGCAGACACCATCGTGATGGAACCCCCTCAGAGCCGGCCGATGACTTCGTAGGCCTTTTCGATGGCCTGATTCAGGTGTTCGGGTCGGCTGCCTCCGGCCTGGGCCATATCGGCTCGCCCCCCTCCGCCGCCGCCCACCACCGCGGCCACATCCCGAATGATGGCGCCGGCGTTGCATCGATCCGTCAGGTCCTTGGTCACGCCAACGGCTAACAAGGCCTTGCCCTCGCTTACACACCCCAGCACCACCACACCCGAGCCCAGCTTGTCCTTGAAGCGGTCGATCAGGTTCCTCAACTGGCCGGGGCTGTCCACCTCGACGCGTCGGGCGATCATCTTGATGCCGTTGACGGAGCGGATCTCGTCGTCATCGGCGCCGGCGGCCTTCACGGCAAGCGCGGCCTTCAGCTTTTCGTTTTCCTTCTCGAGGGCCTTCTGATGGGCCATTATCTTCTCCAGCCTGGCGGCAAGCCCGTCGGGGGATTCCTTCAGCATCCGGGCGGCGGTATTGATGAGGGCGTCACTCTCCTGGACCCGGGCGACGGCAGCGGCACCCGTCACCGCCTCGATCCGCCGCACCCCTGAGGCAATGCTCGACTCTGAAGCCATCTTGAACAGACCGATATCTCCGGTTTGAGGGGTATGGGTGCCGCCGCAAAGCTCTTTGCTGAAATCCGCCAGGGACACCACACGGACCTGGTCCCCGTATTTTTCTTCGAAGAGCGCGGTGGCACCGGACTGCATGGCATGGTCCAGATCCATGACGTCGGTGTGGGTGGAAACGTTTGCCCGGATGCGATCATTGACCCTTGTTTCGATCACCGCCAGTTCCTCCGGCGACACCTGGGAAAAATGGGTAAAGTCAAACCGCAAACGATCCGGCGACACCAGGGATCCGGCCTGTTTCACGTGATCGCCAAGCACCGCCCGGAGCTCGGCGTGGAGGATGTGGGTGGCGGTATGGTTAAGGGCCGTTGCCCGCCGGGCCTCGGCATCCACTTGGAGAGTGACGGTGTCGCCCCTGCGAACCGTTCCTCTGGCCACGCTGCCCTTGTGAATCACCAGACCCGTGGGGTCCTTGACCGTATCGACGACGTCGATCTGAAGATCGCTGTCACCGCGGCCGGTCATTTTGCCGCGGTCTCCGACCTGGCCACCGGCCGCCCCGTAAAACGGTGTGGACCCGCAAACCACCTCGACGGCATCCCCGGCTTCAGCGGCGTCCACAGACTCACCGTCCCTGACGATCAACATCACCTGGGCATCGGCGGTCAAGGCCTCGTAGCCCGTAAAATCGGTTTTTACCCCTTGGGAGGTCAGTTGCTTGTAACTGTCGCTGATGCCCGAGAAGCTTACCACGGAGCGCGACTGCTCTCGTTGAGCCGCCATCGCCGTATCGAACCCGTCCATGTCGAGGGTCATCTCCTCATCCCGAAGCACGTCCGTCACAATGTCCACAGGAAAACCGAAGGTATCGTATAGTTTGAAAATAATACTGCCCGGCACCTGGTCGGCCCCTTTGGCTTTGAGATCGGCGATGGTGTCGTTGAGGAGGCGAAGGCCGTTGTCCAAGGTCTCGAAAAACCGCTGCTCCTCGTTTTCGATCACCCTCGTGATGAAGGCGTCGGCATCGGAAAGCTCTGGATAGGCTGGTTTCATGATATCCATGACGACCCGGGCCGTATCGTAGAGAAAGGGTCGGGTCAGCCCCAAATTGCGTCCATATCGAATGGCCCGCCGCATGATCCGTCTGAGGACGTAGCCTCGACCCTCGTTGGCAGGGAGCACGCCGTCGCCGATCAGAAAGGCCGCCGCTCGACTATGGTCCGCGATCACCTTGAGGGCCACGTCGGTCTCCCGAGAGCTGCCGAGGCCTTTACCGGACAGTTCCTCCGCGCGGTTGATAATCGGCAGGATAAGGTCGGTGTCGAAATTGGTGGCAACGTCCTGGAGGACCGATACGAGGCGCTCCAGCCCCATACCGGTGTCGATGCTGGGCTTTGGAAGGGGCGTCATCGTCCCGGATTCGTCCCGATTGAACTGCATGAACACCAGGTTCCAGATTTCGAGGTAGCGGTCGCACTCACACTCGACGCCGCAGTCCGGCTGCCCGCATCCGTGGGCCTCGCCCCGATCCAAATGAATTTCCGAACAGGGGCCGCAAGGGCCCGTGTCTCCCATTGCCCAGAAGTTGTCCGCCTCCCCCAGTCTCAGAATGCGGTCCGTGGGGACGCCGATTTGACGATGCCAGATGTCATGAGCTTCGTCGTCGTCCAGGTAAACCGACACCCACAGTTTGTCCGCGGGCAGTCCGTAGCCGTTAACCAGGAGATCCCAGCCCAGTTCGATGGCCTTCTCCTTGAAGTAGTCGCCGAAGGAAAAATTGCCGAGCATCTCGAAGAACGTATGGTGCCTTGCCGTATACCCGACGTTCTCGAGATCGTTGTGCTTACCCCCGGCCCTCACACACTTCTGAGAGGTGGTGGCCCGAATGTAGCCCCGTTTTTCCTCCCCCAGAAAGACCCGTTTGAACTGCACCATACCGGCATTGGTGAAAAGCAGGGTCGGATCGTCCGCCGGCACCAGGGAAGAACTTCTGACGATCTGATGGTTGTTATTTTCGAAAAAGGACAGAAACCGCCTTCTTGCGTCATTGCCCGTCATGGAAAACTCCTTCGGTTCGGTTCATTTGCGCGTTTCCGACCACGGACCGGTTGTCAATAAATGGGCGGGACCCGTTGGTCTATGGGTCCTGTTTCGGGGTTTCCTCGGAGGTGTCGACAAAGCCTAAAGCCTCTCTGGCCTTTACGAGGATAGCGTCATAGAGATCGGGATTGTCTTCGAAGAACCGCTTGACATTGGTTCGGCCCTGCCCGATGCGCTCCCCTCCGTAGGAGTACCAGGAGCCACTCTTCTCCACGATGCCTTTGGCCACGCCGATATCCAGAAGATCGCCGGCCTTGGAGATACCCTCCCCGTACATGATGTCGAACTCGGCCTCTTGAAAGGGAGGCGCCAGTTTGTTTTTCACCACGCGCACCCGGGTCCGGTTGCCGGTCACCTCCTGGCCATCCTTGATGGCCCCGGTCCTTCGGATGTCCAGGCGAATCGATGCGTAAAATTTAAGGGCATTTCCGCCGGTGGTGGTTTCGGGATTTCCAAACACCACACCGATTTTCATCCGGATCTGGTTGATGAAGATCAACATGGTATTGGTTTTCCCAATGGTTCCTGTCAACTTTCGGAGTGCCTGGGACATGAGGCGAGCCTGAAGCCCCATGTGGGCATCCCCCATCTCCCCTTCGATCTCCGCTCGGGGTACCAAGGCGGCCACCGAATCGATGACGATGATATCGATGGCACCGCTTCGCACCAGCATATCGGCAATTTCCAGGGCCTGCTCTCCGGTATCGGGCTGGGAAACCAGCAGTTCGTCGCAGTTGACGCCAAGCTTTTTGGCGTAGACGGTGTCGAGGGCATGCTCGGCATCGATGAAGGCGGCAATTCCCCCCTGCCTCTGGGCCTCCGCCACCGCATGGAGCGCCAGGGTGGTCTTGCCGGAGGACTCCGGTCCGAAAATCTCAATCACTCGGCCCCTGGGAAGCCCCCCGATGCCCAGGGCCTTGTCCAGAGCAAGGGATCCTGACGATATGGCAGGGACTTTCGCCACCGGACGGCTGCCCAGTTTCATGATCGATCCCTTGCCGAACTGACGTTCGATCTGGGTCATTGCGGATTCCACCGCCTTTGACTTGTCCGAGCCCGTGCTCATGGTCGCTCTCCTTCTCGTCTGTCCTTCAGGTTAAGTCGATGGCTGATTCCAAGATATCGACAGCCGGCCGGAGGCCGGCATGAAAGCGTATCTGATTGAACCCTCCCGAACCGCTGCTCTGTCATCGGGCCGAATGGATGGTCTCCCCTTCGGCGGAAAAGGGAACGGATTGAAGCCTTCTATACCGGGCCCCTTTTGGATCGAGGCGGCTTTCGAAGAGTGCGGCCGCTTCCAGGGAGAACCGGATGGCCGGCAGCAAGGGACCGCAGTGTTCCATTGCCCGACGAAGCCTTCCCCTTTCCGTCCTCCCTTTAACTCGGGCTAGGGTCAGATGGGCATGGAAAGACCGACGCTCTAATGGGATACCGGCCATCTCGTCAAGGGCGGTATCCAGAAGCGCCTTCAATCCCAACAGCCGATCGGTTGGCTCCCGAATCCCCAACCAGAGCACCCTGGGCGGACCGTTAACCGGGAACTGACCGACCCCCCCTGTTTCAAGCTCGAAAGGCGACATACCGGCGGCGGCAGTTTCAAGCGCCCGGCCGACGGCAGACAACCGCCGGTCGGACAAGGATCCCAGAAAGCGAAGGGTGATGTGGATATTCGCCTCCGGCACCCAGCGCGCCTTCACCCCTTCGGCTGCAAGCGTATCCTGCAGACCGGCAGCCAACTGCCGAACCGTGGATGGCAATTCAAGAGCGATGAAGATTCTGACCGGGGACGTCCCTGGAGGCGTCCCTGTCGGTTCGGGTGGCGCCAATGTTCTCCTCGTCAGACCGGCATCGGGTGCTGGGCCTCTCCGAGAAGGAAGTCACCCGCCTGAATCCATGCCTTGAGATCTCCGGCAATCTCCCGTGCGCCGGTAATGCTCGACAGGGGTACCGTTTGCACCTTCTGATCATTTAGGGTGATTTCCCCGCTCTTCAACTCGGCGTAGCTAACCGTTCTGAGGCTCCGGTTGACGCCGTTGGGATAGTCGCTGCCGTAGTCGACCACCCGGGTAAACAACTCCTCGTCAGAGACGCCCGTGAAGGCCGCCATTTCAGCATCCAAAATGGGAACAGGAACCCCGACACCCACGAACAGGGAACTTCCGTATCCCTGGATACTGGCCCCCACCAGCCATTTGGAGTCCATCGCCTTGAGATCCCCCATGAGGAAGAGTGTGCCCGAGGGGGTGAGAGGCGCCCCTTTTTCGGTCCGTTTGACACCGGGGTTGTGCTGGGTGCCGGGTCCGACCACGAACCCCTGCCCCCCCCCCAGGAAAATACGGGTGCCCACACCAATGGTGCGGTAATAAGGGTCGTTGAAGAGAGGGCTCAGCTGACCTGCGGAGCAGTAGTTGGCATTTCCGGCCCTCGGTTTGAGGGTCCCCATATAGGTGTAGATGGTGGTGTCGGTCAGGTTCACCGCACAGTTGTAGTTTTGGTAAGCATTTCTGGGGTTGCACAGGGTGGCATTGGGCAGTTGCTTGAGGGTGATGGATTTTTCCAGCTCCTGCCGGGGATAGCAGTCCGTACCGTAGGCCCAGGCCCTCAGATGCACTTTTTTCCCGGCGACCAGTTCCTGGATCACATGGCCGCCGCCGTAGTTGAATTCCCCGGGATACACCTGGTTGCAGGGATCGCCCTCCCTCACTTCGGTGGCTCCGATGTAGCAATCGACGGCGGCCACTCCTCCATAGGCGGGCACATCGTTGAGCCATACCTTGGAGGCCTTGATGCCCGGCACCGAGTGGCCGAAATTGATGAACGCACCGGAGGAACACATCGGCGCAAAGGTGCCCGTGGTGACGACATCCACCCGGCGGGCAGCCTCCTCAGGCCCATCGTCGCGGACGATGTCGATCATCTCCTCAGCGGTCACCACCACCACGTGGCCGGAGCGAATGCGGTCATTGATTTCTGCGTAGGTTTTCTTTACCTTCTTTTTGCTCATGGGCTGTCTCACTTGACGCTGGTTAGAAGCTTGGGGAGATACGGGACGATTAGCGAGCCGCCACCTGTTCAATTTTCAATTGAATATTGTCCTTCAACCACCCGGTGTCCCACCATTCCACAGGGTTCACGAAGGTGTCGTGAATCATCACTCCGAAATGCAGATGATCGCCGGCTGCAAGCCCTGTCGAACCGGTCCGTCCAATGGGGTCCCCTTTGGTGACAGTGTCCCCGGGGCTGACCTGGATCTCGCTGAGATGAGAATAGCTGGTCAGTAGACCGAAGCCGTGATCGATGATGACGGTTTGGCCGTAGATGCCCACATTGTCGGTGAACACCACTTTACCGCCGTTGGCTGCCGGTACGGGACTGTGCTTGATCGACGCCAGATCCGCTCCGAGATGAACCTGCCTGTCGACCTCCTCGTCCTTGTAGCGGTAGATCCGGTGATCGGCAAAGCCTGCTTTGGGGGCCGAATTGGGCAGCCGTAAAAAGACCCCGTCCCAGCGCTTGACCGCCTCGGATTTTCGACCGACCTCCGTCAGGAGATGGTAATTGGCCTTCCTCACGTCCCTGTTGACATAGAGAAAAAGGTCCTTGTTGGAGACCGCCTCCCCTCCCTCCATCGAGAAGCTGCCCAGGAGCTGGGTTTCGATAAACCGGTCAGAAATGTTGAGAACATCGGTTCTAAACTGTTTTTTGCGTATCCGATAGGGGAACGTTGCCGCGGTTTCGTTGCCCGCTTTATCCGTTGCCGTGACCGTCACCGGCGTCTGGGTCTCCTGGTCGTAGGACACCGCGAAAAAGCCAGCGAATACCTCGCTGTCTTCAAAAAAGCCCGAATGGGCAGGGAAAAACCGGTCGCCGACAGTTACCCCTAGCCGGGGGCATGACTCGGACACCTTGAACGCCACCAGCCCGGCACCCCCTTGATTGATATAATGAGACGTGGTCAGCACCGACACCCGGGGCGACAGCGTATCGATGGTAACGGGTTTTTCAATATCGGTGAGATTCCCGTTCATCCATCGGCGCCAGGCAAAGTCGGCCGCCTCGATGCGCAAGGTTCCCTCTCCGTCCGGCAAACCCAGTTTCCTGGGCTGAACAGGGACCTTTACCGAAACGCTCTGGTGGTATCCGGTACCCGTCAGGGCGGAGCCGTCATAGGTCTCTTCGAAGAGGGTTTTCTCCATACCCTTGGCGGCCAGGACCACCCGGATATAACGAATACCCCTTCCCGGATCGGTTACCGTGAGTTCAAGCTCCTGGTCGATCCCGATGGCCTGGGGATCCGGATCTAGGGTGACTTCCGGAGGTACGCCCTCCATCCGTGTAAACAGATAATAACCGCCGGGAAGGAGGATACCCAGCAGGACTAAAACAACCAACAGTCTGACCATGGAAAGTCCCCTATTGTTCACGGCTGCAATTCCTTTATATATCTAAGAGTTAAATTGCTAAAATAGCAACTAACGCTGTGATAATCAATGGAAAGTTTCGTTTCTTGACTTTTGCCCCCCCCCAAGGTAAAGCATCGAGTCGGCATCGGTCCGACACCTCCCGTCCATCCGGGAACCGGCGCTGAATTCGAGCCCCGAAAGGAGCCAGCCGATTCGAACCATGACAACGATGGATTGCGAAACGATATTTCTGGCCCCTGAGAGGCCGTTGCCACCATGCCCCGAAAACCGGAGTGCTGATTATCGATGCCACCGATTCCCGACATTTCCCGCCTTTCCGCAAACCGCGAGGAGTTGCTGCTGATCGCGGGACCCTGCGTCATTGAAAACCCGGAAACGACTTTCATCATCGCCGACACCCTCAAGGCGTTGTCCATCAAACTCGACATCCCCCTGGTCTTCAAAGCGTCCTTCGACAAGGCCAATCGAACCTCCATTGGATCTTTCAGGGGACCGGGGATTGAACAGGGGCTAAAAATTCTTTCAGACATCAAGAACCGGTTCGAATTGCCGGTCCTCTCCGACGTGCATCACCCCGAGGAGGTGGATGCCGCCGGAGACGTCCTCGATGTCCTTCAGATTCCGGCATTTCTTTGCCGGCAGACGGATTTGCTGATCAGGGCGGGAGCCAGCGGCAAACCGGTGAACATCAAAAAAGGGCAGTTCCTGTCTCCGTGGGATCTGGGGCACGTGGTTGAGAAAGTAACATCGACAGGCAACCGACGTATCCTGATCACGGAAAGGGGCAGCGTTTTCGGCTACAACAACCTGGTCGTCGATTTCCGCGGCATTCCCGTCATGCAGGAAACGGGCTTCCCCGTCATTTTCGATGCCACCCACAGCGTCCAGTTGCCCGGTGGTCAAGGCGCCCGATCCGGTGGCCAGAGTGAGTTTGCTCCCGTTCTTGCCAAAGCCGCTGTTGCGGCCGGTGTTGACGGGTTGTTCTTGGAGGTTCACCCGAACCCCGACGAGGCCCTTTGCGATGGCCCCAACGCCCTTCCTCTGGTATCCCTCGAACCCCTTCTCAGACAGTTACTGGCTATTCGCAGAGCCGTCAGAGGAAAGGATGACAATGACGAAGACCGATGAGAGCGCTGCGATGACGACGACGGGACTCGAACGGGTTCGGCTGCTGCTTCTTGACGTCGACGGAGTGCTCACCGACGGTCGGGTCTTCTACGGCAGCAGCGGAGAGGAACTCAAGGCATTCCATACCCGCGACGGCCTGGGCCTTCGGCTGCTTCAGAACGCCGGCATCGGGGTGGGTCTCATCAGCGGCCGCCAGTCAGAGGCGGTTCGCCGGCGGGCGTCGGAACTCAATATTCGATGGGTCTACATGGGCGTCAGGAACAAAGCCGCCCTCGTGGAGGACATTGGGTCAGAAAGCGGCATCCCTCTTGAGCATATGGCCTTTGTGGGGGACGACCTGGTGGACCTGCCGCCCATGGCTCGGGTCGGCACGCCCATCGCTGTCGCCGATGCCGTCGACGAGGTCAAGGCGGCGGCCGTCTTGATCACCCGTGCAAAGGGGGGCCGGGGCGCGGTCAGGGAGGTTGCCGAGTCGATACTCAAGTCCCAGTCCCTCTGGGCGAACGCCCGACGGTTGTTTCAGTAATGGCCATCGGGAAAAAAACCCTGAAGAGGATTGCCGTGGCGTTTGTCGTCCTCTCCATCGGTTCGCTGGCTCTCCTTTTTATCGCCAACCGCTGGATCCGCTCCCACTCGCCCCAGGAAATCCTGGAGAAAATCCCCGAAGGCGTTACGATGGCCGTCGGCCGAATCCGACAAACGGCCACCCGAGACGGGGTGGCCGAATGGCACCTGGAGGCCGAGTCCGGCCGCTACGATCCGGAAAACCGGAAGGCTGAGCTGACCGACCTGTCGGTAAAATATTTCCTGGAAGACAGAGAGGAAGTCCAACTCGAGGCCATAGAGGGCACCCTCAACACCGAGACCAACGCCATGACTGTTTCCGGAGACGTCACGGTCCGATATACCGATTACCTGTTGACAGCAGACCAACTGGACTACGACCATTCAGCCCGCCGCTTGACCACCACCAGCGGTGTGCGCATCGCAGGCAACGGAATGGATCTGACGGCCCAGTCCATGACGGTCGATCTCAATACGGAGACCGCCACTTTCAAGGGTGGCGTGAAAGGAACATTGAATGGTGAGCTTGTCAACTGATAGACTGTCGGTCTGCGTTCTAGTCGTATTGCTAACGGTGGCCGCGGTGTCCGGGGCGCCGAAGGTCTGGGGGGCGGATCCCCCCGCATCCGGACTTCCGGAGCTTTCCAACGACCAGCCGATTCACATCACCGCCGACGAAATGGAGGCCGACAACCGGGAGCGCACCGTGGTGTTTTCGGGAAATGTCAAGGTCGTTCAGGACAGCCTCACCATCGATTCCCGCCGACTGGAGATCGTCTACACCCAAAGTGGCGAGGAGAAACAGGGGCTCGGAGGCAACATCGACACCATCACGGCCTTAGAGGAGGTGATCATTCATTTCGGGACCCGGGTGGCCACCACCGACAAAGCCGAGTATCGCTCAGTTGAGGGGGTTCTGACACTGACGGGACCCGGCTCCAAAGTGGTTGACGGAGAGAACTCTATCACCGGCTCCCGGATTACCCTTTACAGAAATAGCGACCGCATTACTGTTGAAGGAGGAAAGAAAGAACGTGTCAAGGCTGTATTCTTCCCCTCAAGCCGGTCTCAAAATTAGCCGATAGGAAACCACAGCAGCCCATGAACTCGCCTACCTCCGGCACACCGACAGCGTGGGTTATCGTGGGCCTCAATCATCCATGACGATATTAGCCATACAAAACCTGGTCAAAGCCTACCAGGGGAAACGGGTCGTCGACGACGTCAGTATGGTCCTGGAAAGCGGATCGGTCATCGGTCTGCTGGGACCGAACGGAGCCGGCAAAACCACTACCTTTTATATGACTGTCGGACTGGTCAGGCCGGACTCGGGAACCGTTCGTCTCGACAGCCGCGATCTCACCCAGGACCCCATGTACATCAGGGCCCGCAAAGGTATCGGCTATCTCCCCCAGGAGACCTCTGTCTTCCGGAAATTGACTAGTCGCCAGAACATTTTGGCCATCTTGGAGTATCTGCCCCTTTCAAGTGCCGAGCAGAAGGCGAAGGCGGATCAACTCCTCGATGAGTTGGGAATCGGCCATTTGGCAAACCGTAAGGCAGCGGTTTTATCCGGTGGTGAGAAGCGGCGGCTCGAAATATCCCGTGCACTGGCCACCGACCCCACCTTTATGTTACTTGATGAACCGTTCGCAGGGGTTGATCCCCTGGCCGTTATCGATATAAAAAAGATTATCCTTCATTTGAAGGAACGGGGGATCGGGGTTCTGATTTCCGACCACAATGTTCGAGAAACCCTGGAAGTTTGCGACGGTGCGTATATTCTCAACGAGGGTAAAATCATCGTATCCGGAACCCCTCAGGATATCATCTCAAGTGAAACCGCCCGGCGAAACTATCTGGGCGAAGCATTCAGAATGTAACCCATAGGCCTCGACGATGGCACTCGAATTACGACAGCAGCTCAAACTGACCCAGCAGCTCATCATGACGCCACAGCTGCAGATGGCAATCAAGCTTCTTCAGTTGTCGCGGCTGGAGCTCCTGGAGCAGATCAACCAGGAGCTTGAGGAAAATCCCGCCCTGGAGGAAGTCCAGGAAATCACCGCCGAAGAGCGACGGGAAATCGAATCCGAACGCGCGAAAGAAGCCGCACCCGAAACCAAGGAAGTCACCATTGAAGAAAAGCTCCAGGAGGACATCGATTGGAGCAACTACATCGACGAGTACAGTTCCACCGGTCGAGTCAACTACGAATCAGAATCCCGTGAAGCCCCAAAGTATGAATCCTTCGTGGCCCGGAAAGAATCGCTCTACGATCACCTTCTCTGGCAGCTGCTGATGACCCACCCCGACCCCGATGAAGAGAGTATTGGCAGCTTGATCATCGGCAATTTGAACCGGGACGGATATCTGGATGTATCCCTTGAGGACATCGCCCTGCAAAGCCAGTCGTCCATCGAGAGGGTCGAAGACATGCTCGCCCTGATTCAATCCTTCGATCCTGTTGGCGTCGGCGCCAGAGATCTCTCCGAGTGTCTCCTGATTCAAGCCAGACACATCGGTGTCGACAATCCGGTCATCGTAAACATTATCTCCAAACACATGAATCACCTGGAGAATAAAAACTACAAGGCCATCGCCAGGGATCTTAAAATCAAGGTCGACGATGTCGTGGCGTCGGTCAATGTCATCCGTGGCCTGGAACCTCGGCCCGGCCGCCCCTTTAGCGACGAGCCCCCCCACTACATCGTCCCCGATATCCATGTCTACAAGATGGACAATGAGTTTGTCATCATGCTCAACGATGACGGTATGCCGAAGTTGAGGGTGAATTCTCTCTACAAAAAAAGCCTCTCCAAAGGCGAAAAACTCGCTGGTGACGCGGAAAGTTACATCCAGGACAAAATCCGCTCCGCCGCGTGGCTCATCAAAAGCATTCACCAAAGGCAAAAAACCGTTTACCGCGTGATGGAAAGTATCCTGAAATATCAGAGGGACTTCTTCGAGAAGGGCATCGCCCACCTCAAACCCATGGTGCTGAGAGACGTCGCTCAGGATATCGGCATGCATGAATCCACCATCAGCCGAGTCACCACCAATAAATATGCTTACACCCCCCAAGGACTTTTTGAACTCAAATATTTTTTCAACAGTTCGATCAAACGCAGTTTTGGCGGCGAGATCGCCTCCGCCAGTGTTCAGCAGAAGATCAAAGACATTATCGCCGAAGAGAACCCCAAGAAACCTTTCAGTGACGACAAGATTGCAAAATTGCTCAAAGAAGACGACATTCACATCGCGAGGCGAACCGTAGCGAAGTATCGGGAAATCCTCGGCGTCCTGCCTTCAAATAAACGCAAGCAGTTTTGAAGATGACCATTGACAAGGAGGTCGCTATGCAAACTTCTGTGACGTTTAAGAACATCGATTCTTCGAACCACTTAAAAAACTACGTCAGAGAAAAACTTGACCGATTTGACCGCCTCCTGGACAACCCGGCTGAAGCCAACGTCGTTCTTCAAGTGGAAAAGTTTCGCCATATCGCCGAAATCAACATTATCGGCGACCGAATGACCATCAATGGAAAAGAAGAGACAGAGGACATGTACTCCGCTATCGACAGCGTCCTCGACAAACTCGAAACTCAAATCAAGAAAACCAAACAGAAAACCAGAGATCGCAGAGGCGCCAAAGCTCACGGTAAAGAACGCATGCTTGAAAACGCTATGGGCCTTGAAGAACCATCCGCCAAGCAGGTCCGTGTCAGGCACATTGACTACAAACCCATGGATGTCGATGAAGCGGTGCTACAGATGGACCTGATCAATGACAGTTTCCTTGTCTTCACTAATTCGAGAACTGACCAGGTCAACGTCCTTTACCGCAGAAATGATGGTGATTTCGGGCTGATTCAGCCCAGCATGTAAGCCCGTTGGGCCTCCACGGTTGACCGACCGACGAGAGGTCGACGCGCGTTTTCTCACGTTCGCTCCCTCGGAGGGGCTTTCGACATCCCTTCCTCGGCGTTAACCCAGTGCACCGGATGTTTCAATCATGAGAATAATAGATGTTCTTCAAAAAGAAGCCGTTTTGGACGATTTGCAATCCCGGGACAAGAAAGGCATTTTAGAAGAACTCGTGACACCGGTGGCCACTATCGCCGGCGTCAATTCAGAAGCACTGGTCAAGGTGCTTATGGAAAGAGAGCGACTGGGCAGCACCGGCATCGGTGGAGGCATCGGTATTCCCCACGGCAAACTCAAGAATCTCGACACGCTGGTTCTTGGCTTCGGTTTGAGTCGCAACGGGGTGAACTTCGAATCCATGGATGGCCGTCCGACCTATATCTTCTTTCTTCTCGTTACCCCTGAGAACAGCACCGGTCTGCACCTCAAGGTTCTTGCCCGGGTCTCTCAAATGTTGAAAAGTGAGACGTTCAAGCAAAAGCTCATGGGAGCCGCCAACGCAGAGGAAATCTACGGCATCATCAAAGAGGAAGACGAAGAGTTCTAAAGTGATTCACCACCGCATCATCATCATCACGGGCCTTTCCGGATCCGGCAAGAGTACGACGATGAGCGCCTTAGAAGACCTTGGCTTCTACTGCGTCGACAATCTTCCCGTGGCCCTGCTGTCGAAGTTCCTCGACATGCCCTTCGAATTCAATAAGGATATCGGCGGCCTGGCGTTTGCGATGGATGTCAGGGAAAAACTTTTTCTCAAAAAATATGAAAAAACGTTTACGGATCTCAAAAACAAAGGCTATCAGCTTGAGGTTTTTTTTCTCGAAGCTTCCGAGAAGGTGATCCTTCGACGTTACAGCCAGACGCGTCGACACCATCCGATGACCGAAGGCAACAGCCTCCTGGAGAACATCCGTCTCGAACGACAGGAACTCCGACACCTCAGAGGCACAGCAGACCGAATACTGGACACGACCGCGTTGACCGTCCATGAATTGAAGGCACGGATCAAGGAGATCGTCAGTCAGAATCACCAGGCGGCGACGATGCTGATCACCGTCGTTTCCTTCGGCTTTAAATACGGGACACCCTACGATGCGGATCTCATCATGGACGTTCGCTTTATAATCAACCCCTATTTCGTCCCCGAACTGAAAATCCTCAACGGCGAGTCCGATGCCGTTAGTGAGTATGTTCTGAAAGATCCCAATACCCACATTTTTCTCCGCCATTACCTCGACCTGCTTGACTTTCTTATTCCGCTGTATGAAAAGGAGGGCAAGGCTTACCTGACGATCGCCATCGGTTGCACAGGTGGTCAACACCGTTCGGTTACCCTCTCTCGCCTGATTCACAATCACCTCCAACAGCAGGGCTTGAACGTGGGTCTGACGCACCGGGACATCGGTCAGCAGGGAGCCCGGGAACCGTCTTCACCGTCCATGAGTAGTTGATATCGGTTACCGGCGCCATCGACAGCCTCCGCATCCGACCGACGATGGCCCGATGGCGAAAATGCATCTATCCATCAGTAGTTGAGGAACGACATGATCGGTATTGTCATCGTAACCCACAGCCGCCTTGGCGACGCCCTTATTGAAGCAGCCGAGTTTATTACCGGCGAGCCCATCGAGGCGACACTCGCCGTATCCATCGACATCAACCAGAACCCGGAAGACCTGCGCCGTAAGATCTCTACCGCCATTCGAAAGGTGAAAAAGAAGGAAGGGGTCCTCATTCTGACGGACATGTTCGGCGGTACGCCGTCCAATTTGAGCTATTCATTTCTGGAAGAGGGAAAAGTCGAGGTGATCTCGGGAGTCAATCTGCCGATACTTATCAAGGCAGTCAATACCCGAGGCAAAAAGGCTCTTCCGGCCCTGGCGACCACCCTCGAAACTTTCGGGAAAAAAAGCATATCCCTTGCCAGCGCCATCCTGAAAGGCAACAAGCGGAGCTGATCCCTTGGGTCCCTGGGTTATTTCGGCGACCACCCTTGAAGACATCGAGGGAATCATTACCATTGAGCAGGATTCCTTTGAGCAACCGTGGGGGCGTCGCAGCTTTGAAACCGAACTCGAATCCCCAGACGCCTACCTATATACACTGCGTGAAGCAGAGGCCCTTTCGACCAGTCCGGTTATCGCCTACACTGTCTTGAAAACATTTGTCGATGAGCTTCACCTCATGCGAATTGCCGTCCGGCCTCAAAGTCGACGATGCGGCATCGCGGGTCTGCTTCTGCGCGAAGCCATGGGACGTATCGGCGCCATTCCCGTTCGGCGGATCGTTCTGGAAGTCCGTGAGACGAACGCGCCCGCCCTCTGTTTGTACAAGCGACTGGGGTTCTCAATCATCGGAAGGCGAATCCATTATTACCCAAAAACCGGGGAAGACGCCCTGGTTCTGAGCAGGAATCTCAAGGAGGAACCATGACCATCAAAATCGGGATTAACGGTT
Source organism: uncultured Desulfobacteraceae bacterium (assembly GCA_942491115.1). Lineage (GTDB taxonomy): Bacteria > Desulfobacterota > Desulfobacteria > Desulfobacterales > UBA5852 > CALNZV01. Next base: position 13,377 of record CALNZV010000006.1, on the reverse strand, counting down.
TTGGAAGAATCGGCCGTATGGTGTTTCGGGCTGCAATGGGGCACAAGGATGTCGAGGTGGCAGCGGTAAACGATCTGACGAATTCGGAGACCATGGCTCATCTTCTCACCTACGACTCCGTCCACGGGCAGTTCCCGCACACCGTGACGGCAGCGTCCAACGCCATGGAAGTAGACGGCAAGCGCATCCATCTGACCGCCATAAAAGATCCGTCTCAAATTCCCTGGAAAGAAATGGGTGTCGATATCGTGGCCGAATGCACGGGTGCTTTTCGAGATCGGGAGAAAGCCGGGGCCCACCTGACCGGGGGTGCCCGAAAAGTCATTATTTCGGCCCCCGCCGCCGACCCGGATATTACCATCGTCATGGGAGTCAATTCCACCCATTACGATCCCAAACAACACCATATCGTCTCCAATGCCTCCTGCACCACCAATTGCCTTGCTCCGGTAGCCAAGGTGCTCATGGAAAACTTCGGCATACGGGCCGGCCTGATGACAACGATCCATTCCTATACGGGAGATCAACGGCTCTTGGACTTCCCCCACAAGGACCTCAGACGAGCCCGGGCCGCCGCCCTGTCCATGATCCCGACAACCACCGGTGCCGCCAGAGCCGTCGCCCTGGTGCTGCCCGAATTGTCCGGCAAGCTGAACGGGCTGGCCATACGCGTTCCCACGCCAAATGTGTCCATCGTGGATCTGGTGGCAAATGTGGACAAGGCCGGCGTCTCCGTCACTGATGTCAATGAGGTCCTCAAAAACGCTTCTGAATCCTCCCTAAACGGCATCCTGGGGTACAGCGAAGCGCCCCTGGTCTCTACGGATTTCAACGGTTCGCCGCTGTCGTCCATTGTCGATGCCCCAACCACCTATGTAACGGACCAACTGGTAAAAGTGCTGTCCTGGTACGATAACGAGGCAGGCTACAGTCACCGGATGGTGGATCTGGCGGCCATGATCGGATCATACCTGTAGCCCCTGCCATTTAAAGGAGAGGTATCGCCCATGAGTGATCGAAAAGCGCTGATCGCCGGCAACTGGAAAATGTTCAAGACAGGCCCGGAGGCATTGCAAACGGCATCGGAACTTGCCCGCCTGGCGGGATCAATAGCCCAGGTAGACATCATGATCGCCCCCCCGTTCACCGCATTGGCGTCGGTGCGGGAAGCGATCAAGGGGTCGCAAATCTCCCTGGGGGCCCAGAATGTCTATTGGGAAGCCGAGGGACCCTTCACCGGTGAAATTTCTCCGGCAATGCTCCTCGACGCCGGCTGTCGGTATGTCATTGTCGGTCATTCCGAGCGGCGCCAGCAATTCGGCGAAACCGATGAATTGATCAATCGCAAGGTCAAGTCATCCATGGAAACCGGTCTGATACCGGTCTTTTGCATCGGGGAAACCGAAGACCAGAGGGAATCGGGCGAGACCTTTTCGGTGCTTGACAAACAGATTAAAATGGGTCTAAAAGAGGTTTTCTTTACAGATCCCCATGCGCTGGTTGTTGCCTATGAGCCAGTGTGGGCCATCGGTACCGGTAAAACGGCCTCGTCCCAACAGGCCCAGGAGGTTCACCGATTTCTCAGGGATCGGCTTGCAGATCAATACGGTAGGGAGTTGGCTGACGGCCTGCGGATCCTCTATGGCGGCAGCGTCAAGCCTGGCAATGTTGCCGAATTGATGTCCATGCCCGATTTGGACGGAGCGCTTGTAGGCGGGGCCAGCCTTGATCCCGAAGTTTTTGCGGAAATAATTCTCTATCAGAATCGATAGCGCTGATCGGATACCATTAAGATGTCAACACTGGTTATCGTTGTTCACATAGTCGTTTGCATCGCGCTGATCCTCATTGTTTTACTACAGACGGGGAAAGGGGCGGATATGGGCGCTGCTTTCGGCGGCGGATCCAGTCAAACCCTTTTCGGAAGTACCGGTGGCGGGACCTTTCTCGGAAAAGCCACCACTGCAGCCGCGATCGTCTTCATGCTGACATCCCTGAGCCTCGCTTACATCTACAGCAACCGAGAATCAGGGTCGATCATGGAAAACGCACCGACACCTGTTCAGGCACCGGCCGAAACACCCGCCGAACCGGCTGCCACAGCTCCTGCCGACAGCGGCGAAACATCCCCAGCAGACTGATAGACCTATGTTCATTCGTGCCGAAGTGGTGGAATTTGGTAGACACGCTATCTTGAGGGGGTAGTGGGGAGACCCGTGCCGGTTCAAGTCCGGCCTTCGGCACCAACCGTTTTTATAAATAATATTAAGGGGATCCATCTATTCCGGATTCCCTTAACTCTTTCTGCAGAACCTATTTCAGCTTAACTTTCTGTTATTACGTAGTTTTTATATCATTCAAAAAACCGCGTTGCCAAGTGACATCTTCGGCACCAGATCATTTATACTATTATTTTCAGTATGTTATGTCTATATTTTTAACCGGACCAAATGGTGCGATTGGCGTTGACAAATAGTATCAATAATAATACTGTTAGCTCATGAACGGTGATCGCAGCAAAAGAATTGGCGATCTCATTGAGGCAGCCAAGGAAAATCCCAAAAATTTCAGGTACACTGACTTGTGCAAGATATGTGACTTCTATTTCGGGGAAGCACGACAGAGAACATCGAGTCATAGAGTTTATAAAATACCATGGGCTGGAGACCCGCGCGTGAATATTCAGAAAGGTAAAAGCGGCAAAGCAAAACCCTACCAGATCAGGCAGGTTCTCAGAGCTGTGGAGAAAATAAAAAATGGCACATGAATACACCGACAAATACACTTATCGGGTTACTTGGTCGGCCGAGGATGACGAATTCGTCGGTCAATGTGCGGAATTTCCGTCCCTAAGTTGGCTGGCACCCAAGTGGGAAGCGGCTGCCCGAGGTATTCGAAATCTGGTCGATGATGTGGTCACTGATTTGGAGTCCAGCGGCGAGCGGGTGCCAGAGCCACTTTCGCTCAAGCGTTTCAGCGGTAAATTTCAAGTCAGGATACCACCTGAGGCACATCGCCGTCTGGCGATCAAAGCCGCAGAGGAAGGCGTATCACTTAATCGGCTTATCAGTTCGAAACTCACGTCTGACAGCTGTTGAGGTAAACTAGACCTATCCAATCGACTTTTCTTCACTTGTCAGATCAGTAGTACCGGGGACCGATAGGGACGCCCTTCATATTTCTATATTCAATAGATCAGCCAGCACCAATCTTTCACTGAGGACAATTTGCCTCCCCTTTTTTACCGCAGCACTTACCGTTGGCACGGATATCTCCAACCTCTTCGCCACTTCGGTCATCGATAACCCCAGTTCACTCACAGCCCAGTGGCACACTAACTGCCGGGCCTTTACAATGATGCGCTCTTTGCAAGGACCCACCAACGCTTGCGGTTTAATCGACAACCGTCTCGACACCGCAGCCACAACCTCGTCAAAACCAATACCCTTAGCAGCCAGTGCACACTTGTTCTGCATGACCTCCTGGGCAGCAGCCAAGACCTTATCCACAAATTCGCTGCTACCCAAAATGCGTTCGTCGCTTTTCAAGAATACACCGGTCTTGCGAATCGATTGGACGACGGCCCAACCACCCGTGCTTCGGATTAAGCCGCCTCCGACCAACTCCGGTCGCCTGCCCTGGTCAATGCCTGATTTAAGGTATTCCCGGTACCTGCGTCGAGCCAGGGGGACACGCTCGCTAAAAAGCACCAGCACCCGGTCGAGCGTCTGCCATTCGTTCCTATGCGTTCCCATCAGGTAGCTGTGGCCTGAAAACCGGTACTTGTCCAGAACCTTGATATCCTTCAAAACCCCTGCCCTTAAAGGATTCAAATGGATATAGCGCACCAGCTCCTTCAAATAGACGTCTTCTTCACACAAAATCGATTTATAGCGGTTTTGAAACAGGTGGCCGCTTCGGCGGTGACGGCGGTTGAAAACAATGGCATAGCCGGTCAGCAAACGGCGCATGACCGTGGCGATGGGAGCGCTGCCGGTTCGCAGAAGGAGATGGAAGTGATTGGGGATCAGCGACCAAGCATAACAGCGGGTCTGCGTTTCAAGAACCACATCGCCCAGCCGTTTTACAAAGTCATGGCGGTCCTCGTCGTCAACGAATATCTTGCGCCCCTCGATTCCCCTGACAATGATATGGTGGATCGCACCCGGTGCGTCGATTCGCGCTCGCCTTGGCATGCTCGATCGGTATCATAAACGATTTCGCAAGTAAATATATAAATATAAAGGGCGTTATATATTGGAATAATTAGAGAATATACCTCTGAGAGTAGAAAATATAGAAGAAATTATCGCCTTGAAAAAAAGATAACCTCCAGGTAGCACAAAGGTGGGAAACCTTCAACGCAAGCGCTACAAGGAGGCTATCATGGGTAAAGGCAACGCTACCAGGTACACCGAATTCTGTCAATTTAGGCGCGAGATTAGGGGCTCGACGGCGTATGTGATCGTCGGCATCGATGTGGCCAAGGACCGCCACCACGCGTTTTTCGGCACCGCCACCGGCAAGACGCTGCTCAGGCGCCTGCTCTTTGACAACACCCGAGCCGGGTTTGCCCAATTGCTGGAGCGCGTGGAGCAGCTTCAAACCTGTCATGGACTCACCAAAGCCGTATTCGCCTTAGAGCCCACAGGCAACTACCATAAGCCCCTGGCCCACTGGCTTTTAGAGCAGGGGCAGCTGCTGGTGCTGGTCTCCAATCACGCCATTGCCGAAAACCGTCAAACGCTCGACGGCCGATGGGACAAGAACGACTCCAAGGACAGCGCCAATGTCGCCGACCTGGTCTCCCAGGGCAAGTGCCAGTTTTTTGAATCGCCCAATGAAGATCTACTGGAGCTGCGAACGCTGCTGTCGCTACGCAAACGGCTCAAATGCCAAGCCCACGCGATCCGCATGCAGATCCGCAATGGGTTGGTGGCCAAGCACTTCCCGGAACTCGACCGCCACTGGGGGAGCTGTTTGACGGAGAATCTGGCCATTGTGCGCTGGTGTCTGGCTCCGCGCATGATCGCCTCGCTATCCTTCGACAGCTTCGTGAGCCGGGTCACCACTCGGGATCGTGGGCTACGGCAGCTACGGCGTCTGCGCGCGATTTACGACGCTGCAGCTGAATCTGTGGGCTGCCCCATGACCGGGGCGAGTGTGTTTGAAGCCCGAACGCTGGTGGAGCGCTACCAGGACTTGAACGAGACGATCGAAGCTACCGAATCGAAAATAGAGCACATTTGCCAAGGCTTTGCATCTTACCACCACCTGCTGACGATCCCTGGCTTTGGCCCTTACGTGTGCTCGCAAGTGCTGGCCAGGATCGGCAACCCCCATCGGTTCAGAGGACGCAAGCAGGTGATCCGGCTGGCGGGCTTGGATCTGAACGCCAAGCGAAGCGGCCGGGGAAGCAACGATGCGGTTCCGGTGATCTCCAAGCGCGGCAACGCGGACTTACGCTACGCGCTTTATCAGGCGGCCGTGGTTGCCTCCTACCACCACAGCGGCTTTCGGGCGTTGTATACCCGCTATCTGGAAGACCGTGAGAAGGAACGGGGTATCCGGACGAAAATGCGTGTGAAGCTGGCTGCCAAGATGTTGGTCATCGCCTGGGCGATGATGAGAACCCAAACCGATTTTGATCCCGAAATGCTCAGCATCTGACGCAAAGAGGGCGTAAAACAAACCGTGTATCGGCGAGAGAGCCCGTCCATGGACGTAGGAGTGAAAGAACTCCGGGAGGGACAAGACCAGGGCCTCTCTTTCGAACTCAAAGCCTGGATAAGGAATGCTGGAGGCCGGTGGAAACGGCCGGATCTCGGATATCTGTAACGCTGAGGCAGAAGAGTTCGCCGAAGTAGAGAGATACTCGCCGAAAAAAGACATCGATTTTGGAGGACAGGTGCGCAGAGCCAAATTGGATGAAGCTATCTGCCTGTTATTATGTCATAAAAAAAACAGCTTGACCGGGGGAATATAGAATGTCCCCTAAATATACCAATCTTTTTGCTCACGAATTGGATGTAAAAAAGGCAAGCAGATTACGATTTTCCCAGGATGCCTTAACCGAATTTAAAAACCTTTACAGTTTTTAAAATTATCGGCGGACCCTTTTTTATCGAACTCGATTGTCAAGCGCTGAACGATGATGACATGCGGATGAGGTTTACATTGAAAGCAGGATGTCGGGGTTTACATCCCCGCCCGAGACGGGCAATCATATCGGTTAATTAGACCACCTTTTCGCCATGAAGGGCGTATCCATATCCGTCCGCTTTGATGCCAAACAGCTTGCTGCGGGAAATTCATTGCTGTCGACACGGCAAGCCGCGCCTTATTTGCCGTATACTTGTTCTCTTGTAAAAAAGCCCCCGGTAATAACGGTATCGTCAATATTCTCTTTGGTGATGAGAACCACCGGCGTTATAATAGTCGGTACATCCATAAACCCATTGTTGATCATTTGTGCGTCTTCAACAATATCCGTGAGGGCCTTGTCCGGATTTTTTGCCAGTAGTAGCGCAATTTCGGCGGCTTTGTAAGCCAGGGGTTTAATCTTTTTCCAGATATCAACCGTCTGTTTGCCCTGAACAATATATTGAATATTGGGCAGGTCGGCATCTGAACCGGCCACAAACACCTTTTCCGTGTCGGCAAGTCCTTCCAAAGCCACGGCGGCAATTACCCCCCGGGCCAGTCCACTGTTATTGCAAATAAAGGCGTCAATCTGATTGTTGAATTTGACCAGCAAGGTTTCCGTTGTCGCTCTGGCCAGATCAGGAGACCAGTCCAGGTGTGACCGTTGGGCCACCAATTCCAATCCGGGGTTGTTTTTGATTATCTCAAGAGCGCCGCTGCTCATGGCGGCGGCATTGGAATCTGCCGGTTGCCCCATGATCAACGCAACTTTGCCTTCAATTTTGCCTTTTTTCCGCTCAAACCACTCCAGCATGGCCTGACCCTGCAAGGTTCCCACGGCCCAGCTGTCCTGCATCACCATGATATCCAAGGGGCCGTCCTGGAGCATCGAATCATAGCCCACCACCTTGATGCCTTTTTCGTGGGCCAGCCGCACCAGATTTCCCGCGGTTCCGGTATTGACAGGTTGCAGAACAAGAACCTGGATACCTTCTTCGAGCATTTTTTCAACTTGCCGCAATTGGGTAAGTTCATCATTGCTGCTGGAATCAAAAAGGATTTGCGCGCCCAAGGCCTCGGCCCTTGCCATGAACAGCGTCTTATCGGTTTGGTAGCGTTCTTCCTGCATGGTTTTTAAGATAAAACCAACTTTAATGTCTTGGGCATCAGCTCTGCTGGCGTAACAAGGCAGGTAAAAAATCATCAGCGCCGATAATAGCGGCACAAAACCCGCCCATAGAGCAGTCAAAGTCATTCTTGCGAGCTTCATTTTATATCCTCCCTGTGGCTTTTCACGTACAAACTCAAACAATTGGTTTAAAAGGGTAACGCATTTAAGCTTTCTTACCCTTTTGCAGCACGTCAAACCACACGGCCAGAATGATTATTAGCCCCTTGATGATCAATTGATAGAACGTGGGCACGCCCAAGAGACTCATGCCATTATTGAGGATACCGATAATAAAGGCTCCGATGACAGTGCCGCCAATGGTGCCGATTCCGCCGGAAAAACTGGTGCCGCCAATGATCACCGCCGAGATGGCGTCCAGTTCGAACATGGTTCCCAGGTTGGGAGATGCGCCATTGAGTCGGGATGCCAGAAGGATTCCAGAGAGTGCCGATAAAACCGTAACAGTGGCATAGACAATCAGTTTCATTCGATAAATATTGATACCTGAAAGTCTCGCCGCCTCTTCATTGCCCCCCATAGCGTATAATCTTCTTCCAAACTTTGTATTTTGCAGGATAAACATCCCGACAAAGGCGATAACAATAAAAATAGCCACCGGATATGGAATGCCGCGATATGCGGTAAAGACGTAGAAGCAGAGCGCCAAGCCCAGCACCGCCACCACCGTTGATGAGATAATCTCCTGCTTCCTGATTCTAACCCCGTATTTCTTTTTCTGCTGGATATCTCTATACAGGGCCAAAAGATACAGCCCTAAGGCTGCAATAATGATCACCCCGGAAATCCCTGCTGGAATATAGTCCCCGCCAATCTTCGAAAATGCTGGATTGGTCACAGGTACCGAACCGCCCTTTGACAGGGTGAGTGCCAATCCCCGAGCAATGGTCATCATGCCTAAGGTGATGATAAAAGGCGGGATGTTGTAATGGGCCACCCAGAATCCGTTCCATAGCCCGATCAGCGCACCGCTGAGGAGCAAGGTTAACAACACTGCCAGCCAGATATTTAATCCGCTCTGCATCAACAGCGTGACGGTAATTGCGGCCAGCCCCACAATCGATCCCACGGACAAATCGATGCCATTAATCAAAATCACCATGGTCATCCCCACGGCGATAATGCCAACGATGGTCGTCTGCCTGGCCAGGTTTGTTAGATTCCTGGGCGTAAAAAACGCTTCGTCGGCAAAACTGAAAAAGAGCGCCAATATCACCAACGCAACTAGCGTCCCGTTGTCTTTCAGGAATTTTAAAGCGATTTGAATATTCTCATTTTGTAAAACACCCGGTTTGGTCACACTATCTATCGTATTACCCATGGCGTTCTACCTCCTGTCTCTTGCTGCCGGTTGCATATTCCATGATCGATTCTTTAGTGGCTTCGGCGCGGGTCAGGTTTGCCGCGATTTCACCCTCGCACATGACCAGAATACGGTCGCTCATGCCCATCACCTCCGGCAATTCGGATGAAATGATGATCACGGTCACGCCGTCTTCGACCAATTTGTTCAACAAATTGTAAATTTCCACCTTGGCGCCGACATCAATCCCGCGCGTCGGTTCATCGAGGACCAGAACTTTGGGCTTGGTGTTGAGCCACTTAGCCACGACGACTTTCTGCTGGTTGCCGCCGCTGAGAGTATCGATGGCGACATCGAGTCCTGGTGTCTTTATGTTTAATTTTTCAATATAACTCTTGGCAAGTTTTCGCTCCTTGGCTTTGTTGATGATACTCAACTTATTTGTCACGGTTTCCAGGGAACTGATCATCATGTTGTGGAGAACACTTTGGCCGATCACCAGCCCCATGGCTTTGCGATCCTCGGTGACCAGTCCAATGCCTCGCCTGATCGCTTCTCGAGGAGATTTTAAATCGAGTTTCTCTCCCTCCAGGAAGACCTTTCCCCGGGCCGTCTTTGGATAGGCGCCAAAAATGCCGGTGACCAGATCCGTTCGGCCTGAGCCCATCAGCCCGGAGATACCTAAGATCTCGCCTTTATAGGCGCTGAATGAGGCGCCTTTGACGAGTTTCTCGCCGGCGATCAGCGGATGATCGACTTCAAAGTCATTGACTTCCAGTACCTTTTCGGCCCGCTGAAATTCTTGCTTGGGGAACATATCCTTAATATCCCGTCCGACCATGCGGCTGATAATTTGATCCAGGGTGATCTCGGACATGGGCGTCACCGTCCCGATGGTTTTGCCGTCACGCAGCACGATCATGCGATCGGCAATTTGCTGAAGTTCTTCCATTTTATGTGAGATGTACGACATGCACACCCCTTGTTGCTTTAATTTCCGTATGATTTCAAATAACGCTGCGACCTCTTTATCGGTTAGCGCCGACGTGGGCTCATCGAACACCAGAATTTCAGCATCCTTTGAAAGCGCTTTGGCAATTTCGACCATTTGCTGCTTGCCCACGGTCAGTTCCTTGACTTTATCGGTAGGCTTAAATTCGGATATGTTGAGTTCATCCAGCAATTTCTGGGTTTCGGAAAACAGTTTGCTCCAATTCACAATGCCCAGGGCATTAGTGAATTGTCGATCCAAAAAGATATTTTCGGCAACCGTTAATTCGGGAATCAGATTCAATTCCTGATAGATGATGGCAACCTTTGAGGCTTCGGCGTCTCGGGTGTTACGAAAGCGTTTCAACGCCCCCCTGACATAAATGTCACCTTGGTAGGTAGGATAGGGCCAGACGCCGCTTAAAACTTTCATCAAGGTTGATTTGCCGGCCCCGTTTTCACCCACCAGGGCGAGCAATTCACCGGAACGGGCTTCAAAGTTAACCTGATCCAGCGCGCGCACCCCGGGAAAATCCTTAATGATATTTTTCATTTCCAATATGACTTCGCCCATGGGACCTCCCCTTGAAATGATCATAATAAAAGCCCGCCTTTTCTCTCAAAAGGCGAGCTTTCCATGATCAACCTTTTTTCTGAAAAGGTGACACTGAATGGCATCCGCGATAAGGCCTCAAGAAAAGGCCCTTTAAGCCGCGGATCTTTTTCTCAGGGCACTCAGTTCCCGTGCACCTGTTCTTTGGAATAGAACCCTTCGGCAATAATGGTGCTGTCAAGGTTATCTTTGGTAATCAGCACAACCGGTGTCACGATGGTCGGTACATCAACAAATCCGTTATTGATCATTTTATCGGCCTTCACTTCTTCGCCTTTGGCAAGTTTGACGGCGACCTCTGCGGCTGTTTCGGCCAGGGGCGCGATTTTTTTCCAAATTTCAACCGACTGCTTGCCCTGGGCCACATACTGGATATTCACCAGATCGGCATCCGAACCGGCAACGAACACTTTTTCCGTATCGGCTATGCCCTGGGCATCCAAGGCGGCGATGACACCGCGGGCCATCCCGCTGTTGTTGCAAATAAATGCATCAACCGCGTTGCCGTGTTTGGTGAGCACGTTTTCCGAGGTGGCCATGGCTTTATCAGAAGACCAGCCTTCATGGGCCTGCTTGGCGACTAGTTCCAGCCCGGGGTTGTTCTCAATAATTTCGAGGGCACCGCTGCTCATGGCGATGGCATTGGAATCGCCCGGCTGCCCCATAATCAAGGCGACTTTGCCTTCCACCTTTCCCTTTTTGGCCTTAAGCCACGCCACCATGGCTTCGCCCTGTAATTTTCCGACCGCCCAGCTATCCTGCATGACCATGGCATCGAGGGGGCCATTGACTAACATGGAGTCATAACCCACCACCTTAACGCCCTCTTCATTGGCCATTTTCACCATATTGCCGGCCGTTCCGGTATTAACCGGCTGCATCACGATGACCTTGCAGCCTTTTGCCAGCATATTTTCAAATTTGGCCAATTGCATCTGCTCATCATTATTCGCAGAATCAAAGTATACCTTGGCACCCAAAGATTCCGCTTTTTCGGTAAACACCGCCTTATCTCGCTGATAGCGCTCTTCCTGCATGGTTTTGAGGATAAAACCGATTTTGATGGACTTAGCCGCCGCTTGTTCAGCCAGTCCATGGGAAAATAAAGAAAAAACCAAGGCCATCATCAAAAATCTAGCCGTGATAGAAACTAAAATCGTGCGTTTCATGATAACACCTCCTTTGGTAAAATCGTGGCAACTCTTTCTTCCATTCTAAATGATTTAATTTTCCCCGAAAAAGTAGACACGGTTAAAAGTATGTTTTGGCATCACCTTGCGAAAATCCTTACCGGCCTATTGAACACCACGATCGGAGTGAATAGTCAAACCCGGCGCCTGGACGACGGTTACGAATACCGCCTTGAAGAGCGGTAAGCAACATTTCCGGTTCAGGTTCCGGGTGCCGGCTTTAGGATGCCAACCGCAGCGATCTGGTGCTAAACGGGCATGTCGTTGAAGGCTCGGCTGCAGTCGATGGCGTGGTTCGCGCCTAGCGCATGAACCGATGCCAATCCGTGCTGTTGAACCATTTATTATAAATCTTCTCGAAACGACCATCGGCTTTCATCAGGGCTAAAAAATCATTTAAAAATTTTAGGAAATCCGGATCGTTTTTGCGAATCGCCCAGGCAATGGGCTCGCGGGTAAAGGGTTCATCCAGAAAGATCAGCTGATCCGACGGATGCAAGGCACGAAAGACGGCATTGAACGGATAGTCATAGACAAACGCATCGGCCGTACCTTCGAACACCCGCATGGCCCCCTCGATTTCGGTATTGGCGGTTTCATAGGTGGCTTGGGGAATCAGGCTTTGCACGGCCTCCTCACCGGTCGTGCCGGGTTTGGATACGACAATAAATTTGGCATCATTCAGGTCCTTGTAGGATTTAACTGTATCCTTGTGCTTGCCATTGAGCAAAACGGTCTGCCCCACGGTCATGAAGGGTTCCGCAAAATCAACTTGCTGCCTGCGGGCCTCGGTAACGGACATCCCACCGAAAATGATGTCGAAACGGCCTAAATTGAGGGCCGGAATAATGCTGGGCCATAGGGTGTCGACAAATACCGGTTTGACCCCCAATGCTTTGGCCATCTCAATCCCCATATCGATATCAAAACCCATCAAGCTGAGTTGACGGCCCTTGCGCCGAAATCCCCCGTGCCGGATTTCCTTCTGCCGCAGCCCGCTGCGTTTGTCGATCATCTCGAAAGGCATGTAGCCGACTTCCAAACCGATGCGCAGTTCGCCGCGCCGTAAAATACCTTCCAACGTCGAATCTGGTGACAAGGCCACGTCGGCCGCCAGCACCGGCGCATCCCCTTGAGCCAGCCACAAGCCGGACAGCATGAATACCACTATCATTTTTAGGACGATATGCTTAACCATGTCCCTATCTCCTTTATCATTTTCCCTGGCGCTCTTAAGCGATGGCGCGTCAAGCACTTAGACGGAACCTCATTGGGTCGCCACGTCGGATGTTTCGACCTCCTCATCCAAGGGAGCAATGGTGATATTGAACCAGCCGTAGAGCATGGAAACAATCGGCGTGATCCAACAAAAGAAGTTAAATGGTAAATAGGCGATGGTGGGAACACCCAAGGTGGCGGCCTGATAGGCGCCGCCCGAGTTCCACGGCACGAGATTGGCCGTCACGGTAGCACTGTCCTCGATGGCCCGTGACAGGTTCTTGGGGTGCAGGCGCATGTCGGTATATGATTGGGCATACATCTTGCCAGTCATCACGATGGCCATATACTGGTCGCACAAAATCAAGTTTGATCCGATGGCCGTCAGGATGGTGGCCGTAACCAGAGAGCCGGTAGTTTGGGCCTTTCTAAGAATGACGCTCACGACGACCCGCAACTGGTTGGTCTTTTCCATAATGCCACCGAACATCATAGCGCAGATCACCAGAGACACCGTGTACATCATGGATTCTAAACCGCCTTTGGTTAACAGATTGTCGACCGCTTCTACGCCGCTGTTGCTGGTGTAGCCGCCATAAGCCGCCGACAGCAGGCTGCCGAAGGTGTTGCCCTGAAAAATGGCCCCTAAAACACCGGCGGCTACAATTCCGATCACAATGCCCGGGACCGCCGGGATTTTTCGAAAGGCCAGCACCATGACAATGACTGG
>CALNZV010000005.1:0-18729 GCA_942491115.1 uncultured Desulfobacteraceae bacterium | reverse complement strand
TGCGGAAAAGCTTTTGCTCGGGATCTACAATCAGGCCTGGAAACTTTCGGATATTTTCCAGGCCCTGTTTATTACCAGCTTAAACCGGGCCACCCTGGCCACCTTCTCCCGCAAAGACCTGTCGGCCGAGACCAAGGCCCTGGCCTTTGAATTTGTGACCCGGTGCCTGTTCCGTTTTACCATCCCCTTCTACTTCCTGCTCTCCTATTTTTCTCTGCCCCTGGTCACGCTTATCCTGGGGGAAACAATGGGCCGGGGTCAGCACCCCTGATCCTTCTGCTCCCCTGCTCTGGAGCGTGGCTCAGCCATTTTTTGATCCTCAACCGGCAATTCAACCTGGCCATGGGATTTCCGAAAAAGTATCTCTCCAGTTTGCTGGTCATGTTTACCATCTTCGCAGTTGGAATAATCCCCATGGTCAGGTGGCTCGATACCGCCGGCGCCGCCTTGACTCTGGACCTGATGATGGTAATCGGAACCGGGGTGATCTATTACCATACCCGCACCTTGCTCTCCGTCCGGCTCCTGCGCGGTACAGCCCCGACCCTGCTGGCAGCCGGAGTTGGCCTGCTGGCCTTGCTCCTGCTCAAGGCATGCCCCGATCATATCCGGGAGCAACTGGCCCAGGCCCTGGCCCTGGGAATTCCGCACTTTCTGGGGTGCTACGGGCTAGGGCCCATCCTCATGGAGGCGCAGGATACTTAAGCATGATTTCGGCAACTTAAGAAAAATCCTTCAGCTCGGGCGCGCGGACCGCCCCGATGCAGAAATCAGCGCTGCCGGGGGAGAAAAACCAACCATGATTTTTATCCGGGAATATCAATTTCTCCTAGCTCGCGGCCTTAGCGGCCGGACTGGCCCTGGGAGCACTGATCCTGGTTCCATACTCCGTCCCCCTCCCGGACTATATCCATGACGCCCAAATCCTTGAGCGGGGAGAGCATATCACTTCGGATTTTCAGAAAGTCGGATACCCGATTTTCCTTTTCCTGGGGCTGAAGGCTGCTGGGCAAAACGGCATCTTTGCCGGGCAGGCCCTGCTCTACTTTTTCACGGCAGTCATCGCCTATACGATCCTGAGGATCATCGGGACTCCCGCCAACTGGGCCCTGGCCGGGAGTATGATTGTCTCCCTTCCTCCCTACCTGCTGGCCAACATTAAAAGGATTGTCGACACCAATCTCTCCACCGCGCTGCTGCTCATGATCGTCTTTCTCCTGGTCCGGACCAGGAAAATCCAGGGGAAATCGGTTTGGTTATCTGGACCGGGATCGTCTGCGCCTACACCTGGCTGACCCGTCCGAATTACATCCTCATCCTGGGGCTGATTCCCTGGTTGATTCTTAGTTCCAATTCAGTCCCCTGGAGAAAAAGATGGAAGATGTTGGGACTGCTTGTCTGCATCGGTCTAATGGCGGCAGCCGGGATAACCCGGTTGACTTGCGGCAAGATCCGGCTCTTTACCACGGACGGAGGCTATACTCTTTTCACCGGAGCCAATCCCTGACCGGGGAGCAACTTATCCTCAACCTTAATACCGAAGGCTACACCCCTCGGAACCTGACCCGTCTAGGGGTGGATCCGACTCGGGAGGACTTGGATGAAATTTATCCGGAACTGAGTCTGAGTTTTATCCGCCAACACCCCGGACAATACCTGTGGTTCGGGGTACTGAAGGTAATCAATATTTTTTCGGCCGGATTACCGCCGAGTAACGGCCGGCTCCTCCCTCTTCTCCCGCTATCTGGTTTTCCTGCTCCAGAACCATGATCGCCCTGCCTTTCCCCGTCTGGGGCTCCCTGAGACTGACCCGGGGGAGACGGCTCGGTTGGAAGTCACCCATCTATGCCGGGACTATTCTGGGGCTTTTCCTGATCCCCCTGTTCATATACAGTTCCGATCCGCGGTATCGGTTGCCCTGTGATATTCTTCTCATCTTGGACAGCATCATTGTTCTTTATCGAACCAGGAGAACTTCTCCGGATCATGCCTGAGCGACCCGATAATCCTGCCGCCGGGGCAGAAGCCCTAGTATTTTTTTGGCCATGACCTTAGTCGGCCTGGCTGACGGAGTTTGGACTGTAATTTCTAATAACTACCTTCCCCAGGAACTCTATCGGACGGCTCTTTTCTCATTCCGCAACGGGATCAACCAGGGCGCCGCCTACGGTCTGGCCGCCGCGGTCTTCTGCCTCCTTCTCGGGGGTGCCCTGCGTCGAGCCGGAGCCGGGAAAAACTCCGGACGCTGGGCCATCATGACCGGCTTGATAGCTGTGCCGCCTACCTGGCGGAGTTGTTCATCCGCCAGGTCTCCATTTACAGCCTCCCGGGAGTAATCAATCGGAGCATCAAGCGCCTGAACGAACTGGTGCTCGGCTCGCGCGGATTTTCCTATCTGCTCGAGTTACCGGTCCGGCATCCGGAAATAATGGGCCTCTTTCTCGGACTTATCATCGGGGCCGGGGCGCTTTTTTTCCTCTCCGCAAAGTTGGCGCGGAAACAGTGGCAAAAAAGCACAACGGTCTTTATCTCTGCCGTTATTATTCTTCTGCTCCTGATCAATCTCGGGGCGGTCGCCGCGCGCCGGGACCTTCCGTCTCAATCTCCCAATATCGTTTTCATCGTCATGACTGCGGGCCGATACCTTTGACTCGACTCCGTCGGGTTTTTCAAACAAGCGCAGAGCGAAGCCCTGCTCTTTGAACAGGCATGGGCGGCGGCACCGTGGACTAAACCGGCCATGGCCTCTCTCCTGACTTCACAGCCTCCCACCAGGCATGGGGCCATAAACCCCCTGTCTTCCCTGCCCCGGAACCTGCTGACATTGCCGGAAGTTCTGAGCGAACATGGTTACCGGACATCTTTTATAAATGGAGGAAACCCTTACCTGACTGACGAATTCGGATTCGGCCAGGGATTTGACCAGCCGGTAGTAACCCCGGCGCGGGATGGAAACCTGGTGATAAAGGAGTTCGTCGAACAGCTCGATCAGGCGGGAACAGAACCATTTTTTGTCCTGCTGCATTTCATGGACCTGCACCTTCCTATAATGTCAATTCCTGGAATCCGCCGCGGCCAGAGGGAATAGCCGCGGATATTGTCCCGGGAGGGGATTAAGTATGACTGGGTAATCGAGGAAACCTCCAGGCCGGAGGCAAACTAGGAAACCCGGGATTATTTGCAAACCATCTATAACAACCAACTGCTTTATGTCCAGAGCCTCATTCAGCGGCTGTTCGGGGAAATGCATGAGCGCCGTCTCCTGGGAAACAGCGTTATCATCCTGACCGGCGACCATGGGGAAGAATTTTGGGAGCATGGCGGTTTCGGGCACGGGCAGTCTCTCTATAACGAACTCCTGGCGATCCCCCTGCTGGTCAGGGTCCCCGGCGGGAAGCGGCATAACATCACGGGAAAAATCCTCCAGACCGATATCGCCCCTCTCGTCCTGGCCCTGGTTAAGATTGAGCAGGCCCCGTCCGAGTGGAGCGGGATTAATCCCCTGCAAAATAAAATCGGGGAGAATCGGGATATTTTTGCTTCCGGCACCAGCTTCGGAGATGAGAAGTACAGTCTCCAGCAAGGAGATAAAAAGCTCATCATCAATTCCGAAAAACAGCGGGGAAAACTTCCCCCTTTATCCCGGTTCATCCTCCCGGCCCTGAACTCTATGAATTGGCCGGGATCCCGGAGAATTGGAGGATCTGGCCTCCACGGCCCCCGGCGAGGTGGAACGGATGGAAAAAGAAATTCTGCGGGAAGAACTATCCCGTACTTCCCGCCCAGTCGGGCCCGAAGATCAAGCCGGGAAAAGAAACCCTGAAACAACTTAAGACCCTGGGTTACATCAACTAAAATGAATTCGCCACCGATAAAAACCCTATTCATCACTTCGCACCCGACCCAGTATCACAGCCCTTTTTTCCGGAGGCTGGCGGCGGCGGCAGAGATCGACCTGACCGTGATCTATTGCCGGGACTTTGGAATCAAACAAAGAGTCATGGGACCCGGGGTTCGGCTGGAAGATATCATGGGATATTCCCCTGCTCGAGGGTTATCACCATTGTTTTCTGCGCAACTTCAGCCCTCACCCTCCTCCGGAATGACCGGAGCAATTTAATCCCGGACTGGTTGCCGTTCTGGTCCGGGAACGGCCGGACGTAGTGATTGTTCACGGTTGGATGACCCTGTCAAGCTGGCTGGCAATCTTTACCGCCCGGACCTTGGGGTTGCCCGTAATCCTCAAGGGAGAGACCGACCTCCTGAGAAAAGAGGCCGAATAAAAAAAATTTTCAAGAGTGATCCCCATGAAAGCTTTAGTGCGCGCCACCTCCGCCGGGCTGTATTCCTGCAGCGCCAACCGGGATTTCTTTCTCTCGCTCGGGTTGCGTCCGGAACAGCTGTTCTTTTTCCCCTGTGCGGTGGATAACGAGTACTTTCAGCAAGCAGCCCAACCGGAAGCAGACCCCCGCACGCTGCGCCGGGAACTGGGAGTGCCAGAAAATACCATCCTGATTGTTTCCTCCGGAAAACTCATCCCCCGGAAGCGGCCGCTCGACCTGGCCCGGGCGATAATCGGACTTACCCCCGGATCAACCCGTGGCTCTGGTCCTGGTCGGCGATGGCGCCTCGAGAGGAACAAATCGAGGCTCCTCCCCCGGAGGGGGAAAAATTGTCTTTATCACGGGTTTCGTCAATCAGTCACAAATATCCCGCTTCTACCGGGAAGCCGATATCTTTGCCCTGGCTTCAGAGTGGGACCCCTCCCCCAAGGCCCTCAACGAGGCCATGAACTTCGGTCTCCCGCTCCTGGTCTCCAGCGGCGTAGGCACTGCCAGGGATTTGGTGATAAATGGAGAAAACGGCTTTCTTTTTCCTCCGGGTGATATCGACTCCATCCGCAATCACCTGACTCAGCTGATTGCGGAACCGCAACTGCGCCAGCGAATGGGGCTCCGTTCCCGGGAAATTATAGAGGACTGGTCCTATCCCGCTGAAGTTGCGGGCACACTCCGGGCCATCACGGCCGTACGGAAAAGCAGCGCATGAAATTTTCTGCCGACATCACCTGCCTGACCCCGGGGCCGGGTCATTATTTCTTCGGATACTACGATATCTGCCCCTGGGACTATGATAATCGGGGACTCCTGGCGCTGAAAACCACCTTTCTTGACCGGATTCCCGACTGCCAAGACCAAGCCGAAATAATTCTGGTGACGCCGGGAACCCCGGACCGAATCCTGGGGGCCACCACGGCCTGGAACTGGCAGCTGGGAGCCCGCCTGCAATGGCTGCCCAGTTCTTCGGGGCGACGGATCATCTATAACATCTCCGCTGCGGGCAAACTGCAATCCGAGATATTGGACCTTGAGACCGACCGGACCCGGCGGCGGGCCCTGCCCGTTTTTTTCCTTAACCCCGGACGGCAAAGATGCCCTCACTCTGGATTTTCAGATCTTGAGAGAGAAACGCCTCTCCTACGGCTATGACGGAGAATTCGGAGTTCCAGGCTCCGGCATCCTTCGGATGAGCATCGAGACCGGAACTATTGATCAGATCATCAGCCTCCGGCAACTTCGTGAATTCCGTCCGGTTACCTCCTTACAAGCCGGGCAGGATTGGGTCAACCATATCCTGATCGCCCCCGGAGGACGGCGATTCTGCTTCCTTCACCGCTGGCAGCTGCCGGGAGGCGGGGTCTATTCCCGTCTTTTCTCGGCCAACATCGATGGGTCCGCCCTGACCTGTCTTCACGACAGCGGTTTGGTGACCCATTGCGGGTGGCGCAGCAAAAATGAGCTGGCCGGATGGGCCCGGAAAGAAGGGGGAATGACCACTCTGAAGAAAAACCGGGCTGCGATCTCCCTGGTCCGGGGACTTCTCCCTTTATATCGTTGTTTCTTCTCCCGCTTCCGGCAACTCCACCGGATGGTGAGCCGGGACGGCTACCTGCTCTGGCGGGACCCGGAGGGTTTGCGCGGGGAAATCGGGATGGGACAATTCCCGGGAGACGGACATTGCAGTTTTTCGCCGGACCAGAAATTCATGCTGACCGATACCTATCCCGATCCGAACCACCGACCGCGCCCTGCTGCTTTATGACCTGGAGAATGATGAAATCTCCCGACTGGCAAAGGTGGCCTCGCTCCCCGCCCCGGAACATGGCCTGGACCGGGATTGGGACCTGAGCGGGTCCCGCTGTGATCTGCATCCCCGCTGGGACCGGACTGGAGAGAGAATATGTTTTGACTCGGTCCATGAAGGTGACCGTAGAATCTACCAGGCCCGGCTGAAACCGGAAAAATAAAGGCACAGATAGGTCGGGAGATTAAAGGCCAGGGCAACTTCTATTCACATGTAGCCATGTAGCTCATGTAGAAAGTCAAAAGCAAAGGCTATTAGGCTGAAGACTGAAGGTGGCAGGCATGGTCCACGGACCTTTTCAACTAACCTGCCTGCCGGCAGGCAGGTTACGCTAATTATCGCGAATTAAAGACAGGGCAAGGGGTGTGTCTAAAGGAAAATCCAGGTGCGCTTTCGTAGCGCAGGGCTTTTCGAAGATCCTTAAGCAGAGAGAAGGACCCCCTGCCAAAAAAGCGATTCACATGTAGTCATGTAGAAAGGGAAAAAGCGACCGCGGGCCAGGCGCGAGGAGAGAGGGAAAGACTGGTGCTGTTAAGGTTCTCCTTCGGCGGGCAGGCTAAAAGAGAGATAAAGAGTCAACTGAATTTGTCCTGGGGGGCAGCTGGAGTGATACCCTGATTGAGGAGAAGTTAAACCCAACTTATTAAGGACCAGGAAAACAACCCAATGTTATTCTTTCGGCAAATTGATTTACTCGGCGGTAGGACCGGCTGAAAATTCCGGGCCGTTATTCGAGCCTGGACACAAATAAGGTGATGAGCACGAAACCAAAGACCAAAGCGCCGCGGGTCATCCTGTTCGGGCTTGATGGGGCCGATCCGGATTTTATTCTTTCCCACCGCGGCAAATTCCCCTTTCTATCCGGACTGATTGAGCGGGGAGGCATGGGCGGGCTGGCCAGCACCCTCCCTCCCTTCACCCTCACCGCCTGGTCGACCGGGATGAGCGGGATGAACCCCGGCAAGACCGGGGTCAACTGCTTTCCCCGGGAGGATTTTGTCCCCACCCGGATCGAGGTCGATTCCACTTCGGTCAAGACCGCCAGGATCTGGGATATCGTCTCCGCCAACGGCCTGAGAACAGCGACTCTCAATGTTCCTCTGACTTTTCCCGTCTCTCAGATCAACGGCTGCATGATCAGCAGTTTTCTCACCCCCGAGGGAGCACAAACATATACCTGGCCGCCGGAACTAAAGGAGAAACTGCCGACCGGATATCGGACTTCCCTGGGGTTTGAAGAACATCGCAGCCGGGAGGAGGTTTTCCTGGAACATCTGAAAGATTTTACCGACAAGCAATTTGAAGCCGCTCGCACGGTCCTGGAAATGGAGAGGTGGGATCTGTTCAGCTTTGTCTTATCCGGGACTGATTGGATTCAGCACTACTACGGATTGATGAAGCTGGACCCGTCCGAGGCGGAGGGAAAAATCTGTTCCTATTTCAGTCAGGTTGACCACAAGCTGGAACAACTCTGGTCCGGGGCCGGAGAAGCCGACTTTGTCGTCATCTCCGATCACGGTTTCGGCAAAATTCCCACCCGCAGCCTCGCCCTCAACTCCTGGCTGGTGGAGACCGGGGATCTGGTTCTAAATCCCACCGCCCCGCGGGGAGGCAGACAACTGCTCACCCCGGCCCGAATTCGGGCTCTGGGGAAACTTCCCCTGGCCGCCCAACTGCGTAAGCTCCTTCCCCTTTCCTTCAAGGAGAAAACTTTGAGGGCCTCCCGCCCCAAGGCCCGGGACCTTGATCCTGCCGCCACCAGGGCTCATTTTGCTCTGTTCATGAATCATACCGGGTACATCCGTTTGCAGGCAGGGGGACAGGAGAGAGAAGAACTGCGGGACCAGCTGATCAAAAGACTTCAGGAACTGGGCGATAATGCTCCGGGGGGACCGGTTTTTCACCCGGGTCATTCCCCGGGAACTGGCCTTTCCCGGTCCCTACATGGAGACCTTTCCCGATATTATCCTGGAATTCACGCCGGAGTGGACAGGGAGTGAAGCCCTGAGCGGCCGGTTATTCAGCGCTATTCCCAAAAACTCGCAACCGGCCGCCACCCACCGCCGACGCGGCCTCCTGATTTCATCAGGGCCGTCCTTCCGAAAAGGTTGGGAAGGAGAATACCGGCTCGAGGATATTGTCCCCACCATCTGCGCCATCTTAAATATCCCCCTTCCCCTGGGAACGGATGGCCAGGTCCTGAACCAAACCTTGAAGCGCCCGCTGGACGGGCCGGGAAAAACCAAATCCTACCCGCTCCCCGGCGGACCGGATCACCAATGGAACCAGGAGGAACGGCGACAGGTCACCGCCCGGTAGGAAGCCCTGGGATACCTGGATTGATAAGATGGATGAGCCCATGCAGGTCATTGTCAGCGTAGGCGGCCGGTTTCACGCCTTTGAACTGGCCCGGGAACTGGAATGCCGTGGTTCCCTGAGGCGCTTGATCACCGCCTATCCCCGGTTTGAAGTAATCAAACACGGGATCCCGCGGGATAAAATCTCCGCTTTCCCGGCCAAGGAAATCCTCTTCCGGGGCTGGAAAAAACTTCCTCCGGGGCCCTGGAAAAAATTTCGACCTCATTACCTGGTCGGAGAGCTCTTTGAGCGGCAAGCCCGCCGGGCGCTGGCCCCCTGTGATATTTTCGTCGGCTGGTCGGGATTTTCTCTCGGGCTTCTGAAATCAGCCGGAGAGCAGGGAGCAGTCACGGTTCTGGAACGGGGAAGCTCCCACATCGAGACGCAAACCGAGCTGCTCCGAGAAGAATATCTCCGGTTTGGGATCAAACCGATCCTGGCCCATCCCCGGGTCATCGCCAAGGAACTGCGGGAATATGACCAGGCCGATTATATCGCGATTCCCAGCGATTTCGTCCGAAAGAGTTTTCTGCAACGCGGCATCCCGGACGAAAAACTTATCCAGGTCCCATATGGAGTCAGTCTGGATAGTTTCTACCCGCATGAAGTCCCCGATGACGGCATCTTCCGGGTAGTCTATGCGGGTCGGCTCTGCTTGCGTAAGGGGGTGCAGTACCTCCTCCAGGCCTTTTCCGAACTGGACCTGGAAGACTCGGAACTGCTCCTGCTGGGAGGAGCGGACCCGGAGTTTCTGCCTTTCCTGAAAAAATATTCCGGGCGCGTCTCCTGGCTGGGACGCCGGCCGCGGGAAAAACTCCCCCGGGAATACTCCCGGAGTTCGGTCTTTGTCATGCCCTCTATCGAAGAGGGGATGGCCATGGTCCAGGTCCAGGCCATGGCCTGCGGTCTGCCCCTGATCTGTACCCCCAACTCTGGGGGGGAGGACCTGATTTCCGAAGGGGTTAACGGGTTCATAGTCCCCATCCGTGACCCCGAAGCCATCAAGGAGCGAATCCGGACCCTCTATCATGACCGGGTCAGGTGCTCGAAGATGGGAGCCGCGGCCCGGGCCCGCGTCGCCGATGACTTTACCTGGCAAAGATACGGCGCGCGCGTATACGAGAACTATCGCCGAATCCTCAAGGAGCGCAGGGGCAGATGAACCAGGCAGAGTATCGCCCTTCCCTTCCCGCCCGCCTGAAACTGGTCCTGCTGGGATCGTCGCTGATGGGACTCGTATCCTTCGTCACTCTGCAGCTTAACCAGGACACCCTGACCGCCTTTCAATTCTCCATCTCCCTCCTGATCCTGGGGGTTCTCTGTTTCCGCTGGTGGACCAGCCCGGTCCACCCCGGAATTTTCAATTACTTCTCCCCCTATACCGCGATTCTGGTCAACTTCTTTATCTATTTCGGCCCGGGAAACCTTCCCCCCCTGGCAGCTCCGGAACAAGTCCTGATCACCTATGGTTCCCAGGAATACTATCCCCCCATGTTGATCATGGCCATGGTCGGACTGGTGGTCTTCGATATTTCCTACCGTTTTATGGTCCGGCTCTTCAAGATCAACGACACCCTGGAAAGCTGCGGAGCCGCGTTTAAATTACCCCGCCAACAAATTTTGATTCCCCCCATGGCCATCACCTGGTATCTCACCTGTATGGGAATTATCCTCTATATGTCCCGCAACTACATGATGAGTACCCTTCATTTCGTGGGGGCCGAATCCAGCATTGATACCAGCTTCGCTCAAGCCGGGCCAGCTCTGCTCGGAGTGGCCTGGGGGGTTTTGAGCCTGCTCCTTTTTCGGCCCGGGCCGCGCTGGTGGAGTTGGCTAACCGTGGGGATGCTGGTCTCCCTGATCCCCATCTTCCTGGCTTACCAGCAAAGACGGCTCTTTTTCTTCTGCTTCCTCGCCTCCCTGGCGGCCCTGGCCTTAAGCAACCGGGAGACCCTTAACGTTCGAAAAATTGTCGCAACGGGACTGGTCGCACTGACGGTCTTCTTTCTCATGAGTATGGCCAAGGCTACCGTGACCCGGGCCGATCCGGGGGTGGGCCGCTTCACCCAGGAGGAAAAAAATATCTTTTCCCGCGCCGGGCGAATCATCACTTCCCCCAGCTTCTTCAGCCTGCAACCATTGGAAACCCTGCTGACAAACAACGCCCGGGAACGGATGGCCGGGCTGGACTGGCCAGCGGCGATTATGGATGCCCGGCTCAACCGAGATGTCCCTTTTCTCCAGGGCTATACCAACCTGGTCTCCATGGGGATGACGGTGCCTCGATTGATCTGGCCGAACAAGCCCTCAATCGGGATCGGCGCGGTTATCTACACTCATTTCGGGCTGGCCGCCATCGATCCCCTGGGCACCCCTCTCTCCAGCGCCTACGCTGACGGAGGGATCATCGGGATTATCTTCTTCTTTTTCCTGATCGCCCTGCTTTTCTCGGTCTTTCTCAAGGTCATCACCCTTAGGCAAGATGGTATGATCATATATATCGGGGTCATCCCCCTCCTGCTACGGTTCGAAGATACCGCCATGCGCTACCCGATTCGATGGATCCGCTGGATCTTGATCATGAGCGCGGTCCATTCACTTATCGGTTATATTTACCGGATCTACGCCATTAGAAAACATGAAGATAGCGATTAACGGACTCTCTATCAGCTCGGGAGGAGGGGTAACCTACCTGGTCAACTTGCTGCCCGCATTGGGACATCTGGACCCGGAAAATCAATACTATCTCCTTTCCTCCTATGCAAATGCCGGGCTGGTCCAGGACCTCCCGGAAAACTTTCACCAAGTCAGGGTGAGAATCCCCCGGGAATCCAACATCCTGCGCGGGCTTTATGAACAGTTTTTACTTCCCCGCTATCTGGCCAGAAACAATTTTGATCTGCTCTATTCCCCGGCGGACATCACCTCGTTGCGGGCCCGCTGCGCGGTAGTTCTGGCCATGCGCAATCCCAATCTTTACACCACCATCCCCTCGAGCTGGGGGCTGCCCAACCGAGCCCGGCTCGGGATCATGAAGCTGCTGGCCCGGTTCTCCGCCGCCAAAGCCGACGGGATAATCTTCGTTTCCCGGGAATCACTGGAGGAGATATCTGCCCGGCTCAGGATCCCCCGGGGAAAATGCGTTGCGATCCATCATGGGATCAATCCGGAGGCTTTTTCCCGGGGAAACGTCAAGGCCCTGCCCCGGCAGCTGCCCCGCAGATTCCTCCTGAGCATATCCACTATCTACCACTACAAGAACTTCCTGGCCCTGATGGAAGCCTACCGGCTGCTCCGGGACCAGCGGCAAAACAGCCTCCCCCCCCTGATCATCGTCGGCGGGAACGCGGATGCGCCTTACTATCAAAAGATGCTCACCTTCATCAAGGATAACCAACTGGGAAAAATGATTTTCCTGGCCGGAAAATATAGTTATCAGATGATCCCCAGCCTCTATGCCGGGGCCCGGGCCTTCATCTTTCCTTCCTACCTGGAGACCTTTGGCCATCCCTCCCTGGAAGCCATGGTGACGGGGGTACCGGTGGCGGCGGCCGACATCCCGGTCATGCGCGAGATCCTGGGAGAAGCTGCTCTTTATTTCGATCCCCACCGCCCCGAAGAGATCACCCGATCCATCGCCCGGATCCTGGATGACGATCGACTAAGCGCCTCACTGCGGGAAAAAGGAAAGAAACGCGGGGGCGAATTTACCTGGGAAAAGACCGCCGCTCAGACCCTGCGGCTCTTCCAGGAGATCGGCAACAACCGAAATGGGTGCTTTCGTAGCGCAGAGCTTTTCGAAGATCCTGAGCAGAGCGAAGGAACCCCTGCCAAAAAGCGATTCACGTAGGGGCGGGGCCCCGTGTCCACCCCTCAGGTCGAAAGGCAAATTCAACCTGTCCTTCGGAGCAGCAAAGCTGCGAAGGAGGAAGGCAGTTTTCCTCTCTCGCCTTTCGTAGCGCAGCCCTTCAGGGCTGCAAATCCGGCAGGACTAAAGAGCAACATGGGAGGGTTTACCCGTGTGTAATATTTCAAAAAGCAGGCAGAGAGGGAACTTTATATTGTGATATATCTTGTCTCAGGTCATTTTAGATTTATCTTCAGCCTTACTTGATATGTGAATTTCCCTGCCTTCGGCCCGGGGTTCTCCGAGAATCCTTTACTGTCAGAGGCGATGCTTGATTGCTATACTACAAATGCTTACTATCACGTTCAAAATTGGACACAGCCGATGAAACAGGTAATCCAGATTTATCGCAGCGGGGAACTGAAAGTCGAGGAAGTCCCGGTCCCCTTGGTTCAGGATGGGCACCTCCTGGTCCGGACCATCAACTCCGTGATCAGCGCCGGCACGGAAAAGTCCGGGCTGGCCCTGGCCCAGAAATCTCTGCTCGGAAAGGCGAAAAGCCGGCCGGATCTGGTAAAAAAAGTAATCGACAAGGTCAAAACCGAAGGCCTGGCGGAAGCTTACCGGCAGTCCCTGGCCCGGCTGGATACCCCGGTCGCCTTGGGTTACAGCTCCTGCGGAGAAGTGCTGGAGACCGGCAAGCGCACCAGCGGATTTCGTCCCGGCGAACGGGTGGCCTGTTTCGGGGCCGGGGCCGCCTCCCATGCCGAGATAGTCTCCATTCCCTCCAACCTGGCCGTAGCGGTGCCCGCCGAAGTCTCCAGCGAGGAAGCCGCCTTTGCCGGAGTCGGGGCCATCGCCCTGCATGGGACCAGACAGCTGGAAGCCAGTCTCGGTGAGTGCGTGGCCGTAATCGGGCTGGGAATGCTGGGGCTGATTTCCGCCCAGATGCTCCAGGCGGCGGGCGCCCGGGTATTCGGGTTCGATCCGGACCCGGAGCGAACCGCCCTGGCCCGGAGTCTGGGGATTGAGTTTGCCGGCGAGGCGGAAGCGGATTTCATCTCGGCTATAATCGAGGGCAGCGCCGGACGCGGGGCCGACGGCGCCGTGATCTGGGCCGCCACGGCGGGCAATGGCCCCCTCCTGCTGGCCGGGAAGCATCTGCCGGAAACAGGGGGTGGTATCGATCCCGGGACTGGTGGGGCTGGAAGTCCCCCGGGAAATCTTTTACGAGAAGGAATTGCGGGTGGTAGTCCCCCGCTCGGCCGGGCCGGGGATCTACGATCCCGATTACGAAGTGCGCGGACGGGACTACCCGGCCGGGTATGTCCGCTGGACGGCCGGGAGAAACCTGGAAGAATTCCTCCGCCTGGTGGCTTCCCGACAGGTCCGGATCGAACCGCTGCTCACTCACCGGTTTGCGATCGGCGAAGCGGAAGCCGCCTATGACCTGATTGCCGGGAAAAAAGAGGAACCCTACCTGGGGGTGGTACTCACTTATCCCGAGACCCACAAGCCCGTTCATCGCCTAACCCTGTCGGCAGCGGCCCAACCCGGCAAATCCGGGAAAACTCTCGGGGTGGGATTGATCGGGGCCGGGCTCTTTGCCAAAGGGACCCTCCTGCCCGCGATCAAGTCAATCCCGGGAATAAACCTGACGGGGATCGCCACCGCCGGTGGGGCCAGCGGGGCCTATACCGGGGAAAAATTCGGGTTTAAATACTGCACCACCGACTACCACCAGGTCCTGGCCGACCCGGAGATCGACTGCGTCCTGATCGCCACCCGGCATAATCTCCACGCCTCCATGGTGATCGAGGCCCTGGCGGCCGGGAAGGCGGTCATGGTGGAAAAACCGCTGTGCATCAACGAAGAAGAGCTCGCGGAGATCGCGGCCGCGGCCGAGGCCGGCGGCCTTCCGCTCATGGTCGGCTATAATCGCCGCTTTTCTCCTCACAGCCAGCGTCTGAAACAGCACCTGGAAACCCGCGGCGGCCCCTGGATCATCACCTGCCGCTGCAATGCCGGGTTCGTCCCGACCGAGAGCTGGGTCCAGAACCCCCAGGAAGGGGCCGGGCGGATAATCGGGGAAGTGGGGCACTTCATCGACCTGATTCACTACCTGGGAGGAGGATTGACCCAGGCGGTTTATGCCCGGGCCGCGGGGATGGCCGGGACCTGCTTTGTCCCCGAAGACAACCTCTCCATCACCCTCTCCCTCGACAACGGTTCGCTGGGGACCATTATCTATGCCGCCTGCGGCCCCCACTCCTATCCCCGCGAGCGGGTGGAGATCTTCGGCTCCGGTTGCGCCGGGGAGATCGAGAACTTCAAATCCAGCCGCTTCGCGGGAGAGACCAAAACCAGCAAGTACTCCCGCCCCACGGTGGACCGGGGACATCGGGAGGAATTTGCCGCTTTCTTCCGCGCCGTAAGAGAGGGAGTATCCCCGGTTCCCTTCGCCGATTACCGGGCCACTTCCCTGGCTACTTTCCAAATCGAAGCCAGCTTACGGACCGGCGAACCTCAGGATTTATAGGCTCAAGTCCTTAACGGCTCAGCGGAATATCCCCTTTTTTCCCGAACCAAGCCCGGCTCAGCTCCCTGATGTTCTAGAATTTTATCCTTCAAAGGCTGGATTTCGGCCATAAACTCATCTCTTTTCTGGCCGATTTCTCTAGACTAGGGTATTTTAAGGTACTATGCGTGTTCTTCTCATAACCGATTCCTATCCGCCGGAGATTCGCTCGGCCAGTCTGCTCATGGCCGAGCTGGCCCAGGACCTCCAGGAGCGGGGTTTTAAGGTCGGGGTGCTGACCTCCACCCCCCGCTACAACCTCTCCCACTGGCCCTCGGCCGGGACCAAGCGGCTTTTCTACCGGGAGACCATCGATGGGATCAATGTCCTGCGCGTCCATACCCTCCCCCCTTCACAATGTCAACCACCTGCGCCGGGGGCTGGGACAGCTGACTCTCCCGGGGATCTTCGCCCTCCCCTCCTTTTTTCTGGAGAAACCGGACGTCGCCATCATCTATTCTCCGCCCCTGACCCTGGGCCTGGCTGCTTACTTCATGAAGATCCTGCGCGGGACCAGAATCATCTTCAATGTTCAGGACATCTTCCCTCAGAACGCCATCGACCTGGGGGCCCTGCACAACCAGCACATCATCTCCGCCTTCCGTAAAATCGAAAGCTTCATCTATCGCCACGCCGATTTCATCACCGTCCACTCGGAATCCAACCGAGACAGTTTGCTCCAAGCCGGCGCCCCGGAGAAAAAGCTCCGGGTTATACCCAACTGGATCGACACCGCCTAAGTATCGGGATAAACCCGGGCTATGTCCCCTGGACGAATCGCGGACCCCTCCCTCCCCCCCAAGGGATAAATTCAGCGTTCTCTTCGCCGGGGTAATGGGCTACGCCCAGGACCTGGATATAATCCTGGCCGCGGCACAAATCCTCCAGGACCGAGAAGACATTCTCTTTCTCCTGGCCGGCGACGGGCCACAACAAAGCGCAATTAAGAAGCAAGCCGAGGAGGCGGGGCTGACCAACATAGTTTTTCACCCCTTCATCCAGCTGGAGCGCTACCCCGACCTGGTCCGAAGCGTTGACTGCGGCCTGGTCACCCTGAAACAGAGCATGAAGACCCCGGTGGTCCCTTCCAAGATCCTGGGCTATATGGCCGCCGGAATCCCCGTAATCGGAGCCCTTAACCCCGAGAGCGAAGCGATCAGGATAATCGAGGATTCGGGCGGAGGCACCGCGGAGAAGATCAGGAGCGCCGCGGACCTGGCAGCGGCGATCAGTCGCTTGGCCGACCACCCGGATCAAGCTAAAGCCCAAGGCCGAGCGGGACAGGCTTATGTTGAGGAGTACTTTGCCCGAGACCGCTGTCTTGACGAATACGAAAAACTCCTGCTGGAGCTGAACATTTAGGGTCTGAGCCATTTCCAACCGGTTTCCGGATAAACCTCCGCTCCTGCGCCCTTGACCGAAAAACACTTCTCTGCTCAAATATTCCTATGAACACGGATCAGCAAGCCCAAGCTTTCCAAGGCCGGACCATTCTAGTCACCGGGGGGGCCGGGGCCATCGGGAGCAACCTGGTCCGGGCCCTGGCCGAGGAGGGGGCGCGCCTGGTCCTGGTCCTTGACGATCTCAGCGCCTCGGCCGCCTGGAACATACCCTCCCTGGACAATGTTCTATTTGTCCGGGGAAGCATCCTGGACGAGATCGCCCTGAAACGGGTCTTCAACGAGGGGATTAATGACATTTTCCATCTGGCCGCCTTCTTCGCCAACCAGAACTCGGTTGATTATCCGGAAAAGGACCTGGCCGTGAATGGGCTGGGAATTCTCAAAGTCCTGCAGTACGCAAAAATGTCCGGGACGGAGCGCTTCGTCTATGCTTCTTCCGGCTGCGCCATCTACCCCCCGACGCCCCCCTGCCCCTGCTCGAAGAGAATACCACTATGGAGCTGGGCTCACCCTACCAGATCACCAAGATGCTGGGGGAACTCTACTGTAACTACTTCTTCAAGCAGTACGGCATCAAGGTGGTCAAAGCCCGTTTCTTTAATTCTTTCGGGCCCGGGGAAGTCCCCGGCCGCTATCGAAATGTTATCCCCAATTTTATCTATTGGGCCCTGCAGGGAAAACCGCTTCCCATCACCGGATCGGGCGAGGAAACCCGGGATTTTACCTATGTGGGAGACATCGTTCAAGGATTGCTCCAGGCCGCCAATGCCGACGCGGCAGTAGGAGAATCTTTTAATCTCGGTTCCGGGATCGAGACCAAGGTCATAGATTTAGCCAATATGATCAACCAAAAAACCGGAAATTCGGGCCGGCATCCGCCATCTTCCCCGGCGCCGCTGGGACCACAAGGAGCGCCTGCTGGCTTCCACCGAGAAGGCCGGGCGCCTTTTTGGCTATCGCCCCCGAACCGGCTTTGAGGAAGGCCTGGACGCAACCATCTGCTGGTTCCGGGAAAACTGGGATGCCATCGCCGCCGAAGCTGACTTCGGCCCGGGGCGATCGCCGGCCCTCAATATCTGAGCTGGCCTAAAACACCCCGGCAGCAGTAGCGTGGGAAGCGAGGCGAGCAGGGTCTGGATAGGCCTCACAGGGAGTCCAGCACTGCATACATTCTCCCCGGACGATCATTTATCTCCCGGACAGCCTGAAACATCCAGATTTCCAGGCCCGAACCAAATCAAAGCCATAATCCCGGATATTTCCCAACTGGATATATCAATCGCACAGGGATAAATGTCGCCGGCCGGGTTCAGGAAACGGGAGACACTGGCGCTGCGGCAACTGACAGGGGTCTTCCCCGAAGCAAGGTAACTGCCGGCCAGACGCTGGTACGCCCTCTCCATTATCCCGATAGGCGTATATCGCCTGGAGCCTACCAATTCTCGCCATTGATGCAATTCCTTGAGCGCTTCCTTCCGAAAAAGCGTGTTCATCCCTTCGTTCCCATAGAAATGGGAAGAGATCTCGGCTAGATTGATATGGAGGTCCTCCGGAGAAAAACCAGGCACCTCCCGACTCAAGGCGGCCGCGGTCTCCCGGATCAATCCCATATTATCCTGAGATAGCGTCATTCCGGGAAAAACCCGAAAGCGGGTGGATTCCAGCTCTTTCAGCTGCCGCCAGGATTCCACGGCGCGGGAGAAAAAACCTTCCCCCCCCCGAATCCGGTCGTGTACGGCCTCGGGGCCATCGATGCTGACTGAAACCACCAACTGCCGAGGGGAAGCTTCCAGGATGCGGGAAACCCCCTGATATAGGCGCTGCGAGAGAAGGCCGTTGGGTCGGGAAATGAACAGATAAGATCGGGAAGGGATAGAATCCCGCCCAGGCAGATATCGACAAAATCTTCCGGAGGGTAATTTCCCGTCAGATCAAGCCAGGATGAACAGCTATTGGTCTGAAAGAAGCGGTTATATCCTCTAGCGGCGGTTCCTCCCGGTGGGCGCTGCCAGATCCCACAAGTTCGACACCGGCTGTTACAGCGATAGGTGAGGGCGGTTAACGAAGGTCGGACCGGAGCACCTAACTGAGAACGAATCACTTCTTGAGTCAGGTGGAGTGCAGGCCCTTAGCGGCAGCTTAGCCGAAATGTGATATTTCTAATGGCACAACCGGAGCATAACGGAAGAAAAACCTTGTTCAACTTGATTTTAGACTCGCAAACTGGCGTTCGTATTCATTGAGATGGAGCGCTCGCGATGGTAAATGCTGAGCCAGAGTCTTGATCGTCATCTCCTGCTCAATAGTTGTAATATTCTCCTTAAGCGGAAGGGCTGGGCAGCTTCAACCCGCAAATACAGACATTCTGGGATTCCTCCAGCGAACTCCGGTAATGGCAT
>CALNZV010000004.1:0-442783 GCA_942491115.1 uncultured Desulfobacteraceae bacterium | reverse complement strand
ACGGAAATGGCAGATTTATCAGCAGAGGCCGAGGCCAAGGAACGGGGAACTACAAAAGAAGAAGTATGGAAAGAAAGGGCCTCCTTGTATCCATCCAAACGAGTAGTATCGCCGGAAGAAGTTGCCAATACGATTTTGTTTCTCGCTAGCGAAGAATCAAGTGGTGTGAGTGGTGAAGCGATTCGAGTGTCGCTTGGGTGTCCTTACTGAGCCTCTTGCTATGGTGTCGTTTCTTGGTAATGGCTGACTGACACCTAGAGGAAGCGAAGCCTAGTATTCTCCTCAACTGTTTTTCAAATGATTCTCAAAATAGAGAGGCAATCGCGTACTGGTAGAAGATTATGTTATGATGTCTACGCCTTTCCTCTACAGTATCGTTTTCTCAAAACACCCTTCAGTATCAACAATAAGGTGACAGGTAGAAGTAACAAAAGGAGCATGGTAAGTACCAGCAATGCTACTCGTAAGCTCATCGTAATGATATAATTACTGTGGTAAGAGTGATGTCATGATAGAACAATCTAACTTATATTCACACTTAAATTTACAGTATTATTTCCTAAAACATATATGTGCAGATGGGCAATAACATTACGCGTAGTAAGGAGCATGGGAACAGTCGGCAGCTCCTCGCTTGCACGCCGATCGAAACGACGTGCTGTCCTCAATAACCGTCTGTTGCAACAGTTGCGCAAGAGCTCCGATAAGTTTCTCGCCATTATATATTGTCATTGTCTCTCTTGCAGCAGGAGAAAGGTCTTCAAGAGGCAACGCTAGGTCTGAACGATTGAAAGCCAGCTTGGACTCGAGCATTACCTCCAGAGCTCCAAGCAGCTGTTGATAATGGGAGCTTGGCTGAGCTTGTTGCGACTTTAACGACAATGACATTTCAACAGGCTTGAGCAAATGGGATGGCAGTGAAGCGTGTACATTAGCGTTGATCCGACTCACTACAAGGAGAGTGTCGAGATGCGTCGCCAGTGCAAGAATCAACAACCTGACGTATTCAGGATCATTCCGTTCCGCTTGAAAATGGTTTGCTTGACGCGCGACCGGTGGTCCCATACATGTAGGACAGTGACTAGGCACCCGAAAAGTACAGCAACCTCCTTCTGAACTTGGTAGAAAGGGCGGACCAAGTAGAGGATATGTACGTGTCAAGGTAGGTCGTCGACTCGAATCAACAGACTTGAGAGACAATTCGAGATTGATCAAAAGCCGAAGTGCGGTATCTTCATCGAGGGATGCACACAAGGTCATCATTCTTTTTATCAACTCCTCTGCTGGGCGCAGCCGCGTCAAAGGTCCATGCGGCGGTGGCAATGCTCGTCCATCCATCCGTCCTGATGGAACTTGAAAGCTGACTGAAGGCGGATCTCCTCTAGCTTGCATTGCATACCGTGGATGTGTTGTTTGTGTACAGACACTCGGCGGGGAATGAGCTAGATTGGGTGCATGTGCGTGATGACACGGAAGGGGAATTCTCTTTGCGTTTTTGATAGGAACTTTGGATCTGTTCGCATCTCTGATTCTTTGTGCAATCTTGCTTAGAGCCCTTTCATCACTCATCTCACGCCACATTTTAGTACAAGAGTCTTGTTCGAGAAATCTCGAAGGAGGATTCAAGGACTTTAAAGTCAAGAAAATCGATTTAACAACCTCGAGTCTGTTCGACCTACTACTTTTCATGTAAATCTCCTGTACACGAAACAATTTACACATGAGGAATAGAACGGTGTAGACCTGATACCGAATCAAAGAGGAACAACGTACCTTCTTTCTAGCTGCAATTTTCCGTAGTAGAATGTTGCCAGCTACACACGAAGAGCAAGAAGTAGAGCAAGAGAGAAGGACAAAGTGAGAAAAAGTAGAAACAAAACTCGATTCTTCGCCTCCACCCTTTATGAAATATCCTACGTACGGTGTTCATAGCTATTCCCAACTCTACCACAAAGAATATCGTTATCACCTGGATTCTCGACACAATTTGGTTGTGGGGTTTGTCGGGGAGGCTTGGCCGCAACATTTGGATCTCGCATTCTTCTTGCAATCTTGCTTAGAGCCCTTTCATCACTAATCTCACGCCACATTTTAGTACAAGAGTCTTGTTCGAGAAATCTTGAAAGACGATTGATAGACTTCAACTTAATGAGAACCGATTTCAAAACCTTGAGCTTATCCTGCTCATTGCATTGTATGTACATATCCTGAACAAGAAGGGTACAATATACGATAGAAGATGAGTGTAAGTTTGCAGTTTTGTGAGGAAAAGACTGATATCTAATCACTGAGGAACGGCTCACCTTATTACTATCTATATAGTTTCGAAATCGTTCGTTGCCAGCTACACATGAGGAGCAAAAGTGGAGCAAGAGCGAAGGACCCATGTCAGAAACACAAGCATACAATAGAACCAAGCAATTCACCTCTTCATTGGTTCAATTATCTACTCACGGTGGTTGTATTGCCTCCCATCTGTACCACAAAGTATGTCAAATTTCGCAGGATGTTCAATCCATTCGGCATCTCGCGAGTGAGGGGTCAATGTCTGAGGCGGGCGTTGTTCAGAATTAACCCTAAAAGAAGCCATCAAGGTGTTATACGGTTTCATACTGTTGGCTTGCACGTCCACTGGCCTTTCTGGCAATTTCCTCTGAAGCACTTGGTCGGGAGACTCATCAGAATTCGTAGAGAAATTCTCCACACCTCGTTGAGAATTGGGACTTGTTTCGTTCATGCGGAACTGCGTTGGAAGCAAAAAGGGTTGCCAACCAGGTGGCAGCTTTTCTGTCTCCTGTGACATACGTTCGTTCCGAGGTACTATCTGCTTTGCGACGGCGTGGTTTAAACCATTTCTGTTTTCGTGTCGCAAGCCGGCATGCGGCGCCGGCCGAGATGAGGAAGACGGAGCATCAGGGGTCGCCTCCTTTCGTCCAAGGGGGCTATAAGGTGGTCTAGAAAAGACAGGAAGCATACTGATGTTGTAAATACATCTGATTTGATTCGTTATTCCGACTCTGACACTTTGAGCGATTGTATTGAGACTGCATGTCGCGATGTCACGGTTTGAAGTGGGTTTGTGAGTAAAACTTCCGTCGCGTTTAGTGGCGGAAAAAGGAGCATTCGGAAACGAACATAATGAGAAAGTGACATACTGTAGAGCATAGTTCTTTGTCGCGTTTGAAACACCGTCGTTTGTTTTGTGGGCTCGCTGAAAAAGTATTTTCGGAACGGACCTTCTGAACCGTTACCTTCCATAAAATCACTTTGACTGATACTCAATTAGATACGTGACATGAAGAGTAGTTCTTCGTCGAGTGGTTGCGTCCGTGCATATGTACGAATGCATGCAATGAGCACGCACGCATGACTGACACATAAATAAATGCAACCTTTGATCGCACCTCTACGGCGTACTGAATACGCTACCAACAAAAGCGTACAGTATTTGTAGCTTTGTTTGGGCAGGAGCACGTCGAGTGCGCTAGGCTAGAGTAAAATGTCTACAGCTAGCCGGAACATCACTAACAGGATATGAGCTCTAGTCCTGTAGAGAATGTGCGAGTCGTGTCGCCTCGACGCATCGCGACCGACTATTCATTCCTACTAACTACTAACTAAACACACTTCAACAGCATCACAGTATAATGGGAAGACCACCAAATCCACATGGCCGACGCGGTGCCGAGGCTGCGAAAAAGAAGTTTGTCGTTCCAATTCCTCCCGTCGAACCACGTTTGCAGGCGGCTGTGGAAAGGTACGTTACGCGTTGAAATAATAAAGAAGTGTACACCCAAAATCGTTCTACAATCACTCACATTATTATATTGCAGTAACATTGCCAGTACGCATCCTTGGTTGGTCCAACGCGCTCAGTTGGATCAAGCCGAGTCGGAATGGATGGCATGTCAAGCACGCGTCGAGGAGGAAACGCGGCGGGTGCAACAATTGACGGCAGCGCGCCATTCAGCCTTGGAAGAGATTGCCACCTTAAGGCAACAACAATTGGAACGTGCCTTGCAAAATTCCCAAGTCCAACAACGACGAGAATTTGCCCAACAAATCAAGGCACAACGACTGGCACTGGAACATCAGAGTCGACAATTGTACAATACTCTGCCACCACCACAAGAAGACGAAGAAGAACCTGCCAGTAAGAAGAGGAAACTGGAACAAGAGGAGCAAGTAAATGACGATAAGAATGAGACCAAGAGTACTGAAAATGAGGAAACGGTTCCAACCGAACAGTCGGAACCAAAACCAAGTGACGCCAAACGAAAACAGCTCGAGGCAAGTCTCTCTTATATAGAATCTATGCGTGCATACCTGTGTCTATACATTAGTATCGACAAAGTTGTAGTATGAATCTCACATGTGATCACCTTGAAACAGGAAGCAGAACGACAAGTGGAAGACTTGACCAAGACCAAGCATGAAATGATTTGGTTGCTCAAACAGGTGAGTGTATTCTGTATTCTGTCTGTAATGTGTGCTCAACTACAACGGACTTTCACCTGATTTACATTTCCTTAACAACCATTCTCTATCCTCTTATTATAAATGCAGGTCATTAAGGCGGAACAAAAGCAAAAGAGTCAGGCAAAGGCAAGCGCGACTGCTACCGACAGCAAGGCTGCTTAACTACAAACGCGATGGATTTCGTCCGGTATTGTAAATTAGACAGTTGTGTATTTCTATATTCGTAAAGCTATTATTATTAACGTAGCTACGATCGGTAGTCGGCATTGACACTGACGTATTCGGCCGTCAAGTCACTGCCCAACACGGTGGCACTGCCACTGCCCTCTCCAAAATCGACTCCAATTTCCACAAACTTTTGATGTTGTGGCCATTCATCCTCTTCTCCCAATTGGGCATCCTTCATGTGATTGCTCAGTTCCTGTTCCACAGTGTCGCCTTCCAAGACAAACTTTCCGTTGGAAAAAATGGTGCGTCCACCCAATGTGAGACTCATGCTGGCGACAGATTCATCATTTTTAAATTTCCCCATGAAGGATCCAATGGCACCCGCCAGTCGTCCTGTATTGGGATCATTTCCGGAAACGGCACATTTGAAAAGGGGTGAATTGCAAATGTGACGTCCTAATCGACGAGCTTCAAAGTCACTTCCAGGAAAATGATCAATCTGTACTCGCATGACATGGGCCGTTCCTTCTCCATTTCGAACCAAATCTGCTGATAAACCCAAACACACTTGATTCAATGCTTCTTGAAATTCTTGTAAATCATCCAGAGGAGGATATTGATTGGAGCAAATGGCCACACACGTGTCACTCGTCGATTCATCTCCATCAATGGAAATGCTATTAAAGGATTGATTGACAGCCGCCGTCAACATTTTCTGCAAATCGAGTCGGGGGATAGTGGCATCAGTCATTATATACGCCAACATGGTGGCCATGTTGGGTTCAATCATGCCGGCACCCTTTGCAATTCCGACAATACGAGCACCATTCGATAACGTTTTGGAACGCAATTTGGGATATCGATCCGTCGTCATGATTGCCTCGGCCGCATTTAATCCACTACTTGTTTGCAAATTTTCCACCGCTTGAGGAACCACATCCTCTGAAAGTTCCTTGGCGGGAACTCTCCATCCAATGACTCCCGTCGACGAGGGCAGGACGGAACCCGCACCGCCTGGCAAGTCGAGTGCTTGTGCGACTGCCTCACACACTTGTTCGGCATCGGCGACACCATCTCCACCCGAACAGACATTGGAGACTTTATTGTTAATAACGAGTGCATGTAGTGCATTTCCACTTTCGAGACGAGAGCGACCCACGATAATTGGTGCTCCTGGAAACTACGAAAAACAAAAATGAGTATCACACACATGATGGATACATCATTTACAAGTAGAAACAAGGATGCTCACCTTGTTTTTGGTAAAGACGGCAGCCCAATTCTCGGTAGGTCCCTCGGTTAGGTGAATGACGGTTCCCGAAATGGGCAGTTTTCCCATGGAGGGAGCTTCTTGTGACACAAATGTGCCCTTTGCCGTTCCAGTCGCAAATCCCTTTGGTAGCTGGGAACGTTCTTGCAAGTAGGATAGATAATCTTGTTTGGTATCAAAGGATGGGAGGACGGCAGGAGTGTCCTTGTCAGTAGATTGTGTAGAAGAGGAGAAACGACTCGTCGAGTAGGAAGGGCGAGTGGCGAGAATGGCGCGCGGGAGAAACGCCGATGCGATTCCAGTCGAGGAAGCAGACGCCAAGGCGACGATAAGCACGCGACTTGGTACAACTCTGGACCACATGCTCAACTAAAAAGTGTGTGCAAGTGTTTGGGGCACAGTGCTGTAGTGCAGTTGCATCAACGCAACAACAACAAGATCTTTTTATGTTGACGCCTCACATTTTGGCGCACTTTCATCATGAGTTCCCTCCAATGACATATTTTTGACGCACTAGAAAAGGGGTTACTTGAACAAATCCTGGCATGTGACGTCACGGCTTGGATGCAGCCAAAAGTGCCGAACAACGGCAGGTGCGCAAGGAACAGTCGTCGTGTCAATAACTACTAAAGGCACTGCTATTAATCCTCGTATTATTCTAATGGCTCGCTACTTTTCTATTCTCCTAGTTGCCTTGTTGGTGGTAGGTGCGGAGGCCTTTACGTCGACGGCATTTTTAGGATCACGAATTGCGACATCACCGTCACACCGCAGCAACAACAATGGCGTGTTGACAATGAAGGTGGTGGATGTTGATTCCGAAGCTGCCTTTGACAAGACCATTTCCAATGCGGGTGGAGCACTGGTTGTGATTGATTACTCAACCACGTGGTGTGGGTACGTTTTTCGAGAGATTATGACCGTGTGAAACTTCTCGTACGTAGGTTGCGATCGACTGAATGCTAATGACATCTTTTCCTTTCCAATATATTCATTCTAGACCTTGCAAAGTGATTGCACCCAAATTTGAAGAATTCAGTGAAAAGTACACCGATGCAGTCTTTCTTAAGGTATGCTCTTACGTAGAAAGAAGTGAATGGATGTGCGAATGTTGATATCACGACGAGATTGCTTCCGTATCCATTTTCACCACGAGAAAGACTCTGCCATAGTATCGACTGTTTTGCAGTATTGTATTCTCACTCTGTTTCGTTTTATGCTTCTATTGTTGTAGGTCATTGGCGACGCCTCGCCGGATGCATCCAAGCTCATGAAGAGAGAAGGTGTTCGATCGGTTCCTTCCTTTCACTACTTTGTTAATGGAGACAAGGTCGATGTTGTCAATGGTGCTAATGCGGAAGCGATTGAAGCAGCCATTACCAAAAATTCGCCGTCTTAACTTCCTGATTAAATAGTATAAATGACACTAGGGCTACAGTCATGTTATGTATGAATGCCATCTACTTTTCTAGATCTAGTCTCTTTTTCTGTGCTTAGATTCTTGACTTTCTGCAGCGATTCCTTTACTGGGAGTATCTTACCTAGCTATTAGTACAACATACATTGTCGTTTTTGCTTTCTCCTCGTTCGTCTCGTTGCTGTTACGCACGATCAGCCACTCGGCGAGCTAGATGCCACATACACGTACAGTATTGCTAAGAAGCAGCCCATACTAACGAGTACACTATATCGTACCTATCGTACGAGTAACCGCTCTAAATACTGTAGTATTCCACATTATAGTGAGACGCATCACCAAGGAAACTTGTTGGCACCAACAGCATAGTCTTGCTCTTGTATTAGTAGTAGAAATCAAAACAGACTGCCATACCTACTAGCTAACAAGCTAGCTAGACGTGTGGTTCATTGATGATATTAAGTAGTAGTATATATGCTTTTGTAGTGCCTTTAGCATGGCGAATAGTACACAGTCGTGACAAACTTGGTCTTGTACCGTTGTGTAATACCCAAGACCATCATGTTATCCCGAATGGCCGTACAGTACAAGTGATTGAGAGCCACGTGCTGTGGAACAGGCAAAGCTGCCGTATCTTGAAGCTGCGGTGGCTTGTTTAAAATAATGTGACGCAAGTGTGGTGGAAGCGGAGGTGGCTCTTTTGTATATTCATCTACATCCGGCATGATTTGCGTAAAGGTATCTCCATCACGATCAGGACCATCCATCGTGTCCTTCTTTTCTGGTACGTCGTCGGGACCCTCTCCTTCCACACCAGCTGCATCTTGTGCAGCAGTTATAAAACAACCATATTCCGATGCCGCCTTTTCCTTTTCAAAGTCTTTATCGCCCGTATAAGGCTTGAAATCAGTGACATCAATAAAATTGTTGATTCGCCCTTCAATATCCGCCACAGTCGGTTGATCAGGAGCAAAACGCCATTCATCATCCACTATAAACTTGAATGCATGTTTTCCTCGTTTCAAATTGTGGATATACGTGAAATCGTTACCTGATCGATGCATGGGAATTTGCCGACTCCATCCATTAAACGTGCCTGTAATGTACACTTGTCGACCACCATGCTCCCATCGAAACACTGTAGGAACAGTGTCATCGTCCAACCAGCTTTCTAATCCCTCGTTGGCAGCGTCGGGTGCATCTAATAATGTCATGCTGGCATCACTAAGAGAGCGTTGACGTGTCGCTGGTTTTTGTTCGCCAGGTTTGGGAAGGTAGCCGCCTCCCGAAGGAGCGACAAAGCCCCCTCCTGGAATTTGAGTTTCTGCAGGTCTACGGGTTGTTTCATCGCCTTCTGCCCCATTGACCGATGGTTGATTACCCATACTAAAACAATTGTGTCACTGAGACTTTTGTGAAAATGAAACGTGTTGGCGTGTTGGCGATTGGCGGTATCCTTTTGATTTCGACAAAACTGTGTATTTTCTTCACTCTTTAGATTCCCTGCGCTGAACAAGATAGAATGGAATGCAATAAACAGTGTATCTAGAGTAGAATACGGTGAAAATGAGTAGCAAAGAGGCCTGATGTGAAAGTGCAATAAGGTGTCAAGTGATGGGTGATGATGCGACGGGCGCAGACAGTCACAACGTTATTCCGTTACAGAAAGGCGGTCATTTGGAATTTAAATATAACATATGTTCATGTATATGGCATAAAAAGTTGAGCATCATTAACATTTTTTCTAGATCGATTAACGTCAGAGGCGCCATGCATTAAGCTTCTCAACACTAATAAGAAGCTTGCTGCTCGCCGCCTTAGACGTCATTCCATCTTGTTAGCAAACCTCATTTGCGGTCGTTTTGTCATGACATTATTTTAATGCTGAGTCGAGTGAGTCAAATAATGACCGTAAATTCAAATGACCATAACGGAATAACGTTGTGACTGTCCGCATCGACGAGCGGCGACGTACAGACCGACTTCCTGGCAGACGTATGTACGGTATGTAGGTAGCTAGGTCGCGTAGCGTAACTAACGTAAGGGAGTGATGTGTCGCCTCAGCATCAAGGATCGTACTTTGTACTGTATCAATAGCTCCTATGGTAGCGTAGCTAGAATGCAAGTGGACCGCGGAAAGGTAAGCTCTTCCTTTTGCGAGAATGCAGCAGCGGTTGGAAGGAACGCCTCGGCACAAATGCCAATGATAGTACTCGTAAGAGCTACTAAATACTCGCACTTACGCTAAGCTAGCGGTCTTGCTTGCTCGTGGGGGCTCCAAGCCTATTACTCTTCATAAAACTTGGCTAAAGCGGCATCAGCAAGTTCGTCGACAGGGACATGTTCGGCATTGGACGAGATTGCCCATTTCGCAGCTTTTCGACACTGTGCCTGAAAGTGCAGAAACATGCCCGGAGAATATTCTATATTGCTCACGAGCCTGTCGAAAATGGCATCTTCCTTTGGGTCGTGCTCGCTGCTTCGCAACTGGCGGCGAGTCTTTCCTGTTGTAGAGGCAGTGTCGGTATGCGAAACAAGAACTGAAATAGACTGGTCCTCCTTCGATCCGACCTGGTCCAAGGTTTCATCGTCTTCAGATTCGCTCAGAACGACGACAGGGGAATGTTTTGATACCACGTCATTCGTGCTGGACTTATCCAAGCCGTTTGTTGCATGCTCCTTTTCGAGCGGCGGTGTGGCAGAATCGTCCTCGTCCGTCTTTTTCTCGTTGGTGCTTCCTTCGGAATCACTTGATTTCTTGTCTTCCTTGCCGGAAAGTGCTGACAATGAATGAAGTAAGGTGCCACGAAAGCCCCGTTCGGCCTGTCGCGACGATTTCTTCTTTTCGCTAGTAGATGCTTCCGCAAGATCGTTGGCATTTGACACATCCGATAACGCAATCGCGAGCTCATCGTTTGAAACGAGACTATCTTCGCCCGACTTGGCCTTCTTCTTTCCAACGCTGGCTCGCCAGTAGAGAAATGCACCGTTGGTCAAATGCGCATCATTCTCCTTGACAATGTCTTCCAGTGACTTCAAGTTCCAATCCATTGTAAAAGGCATGGTGACGGCGACATAGGCATTTGACGAAGGTTCTTTCGGTGCCGTCATGTCGACCCAGTTGCTGTCAGCGGCCTCAGACGCACCTTGACTCTTGGATTTCGGAATGACTAGAACGAGATCTTCGTCCACAGGAAATCCATCGGGCTTCTCGAAGAGGATGAGTCTCACTGCGGCAATATTGAGATGAGCCTGAACATCCAAGGAATCTTCACGTAGCACGTGTTCATTAGTAGTCTTTCGCTTGCGGGTCGATCGACGCAAGGAGCCATACGCAGCATCATTTGCGGCAGTCGAACTCGACCTCGGCAGTCCCAGTATCGACGAAATGACATCCTTCGATTCTGCCGTTGCGTCAAGCTGAAAAGCACGAAGTGTAACTTCACTTTGGTCTTCTTCTTCAATCATTTGCTGACAGACATCTACGTCGATAGGATCTTGTATAGCCACCTCCTTGGCAAGACACGCGTCATTGGCTTCTTCAAACTCTTTGTTGCACTTCTCGTTCCGACAAATACCGTCAACGTAGTGCTTTTTGAGCGCG
Source organism: uncultured Desulfobacteraceae bacterium (assembly GCA_942491115.1). Lineage (GTDB taxonomy): Bacteria > Desulfobacterota > Desulfobacteria > Desulfobacterales > UBA5852 > CALNZV01. The sequence continues at coordinate 431,845 of CALNZV010000004.1, read as the reverse complement.
TCATCAATGTCGATTTCGCCTGAGAATAGTGATGCAGAATCAGGGACTACAGAAGTAAGAGAGCGCTGAACTTTCGGATGGACTTGTCTCAACTGCTTCACCATTTCAGGAGTAACTTGAGGGGCCGAATTCCCTAGGTTGCAGTCTTCATCAGTGTCTGTTAAAAAGTGTTTGGACAGGAGGATGCCGAGGTCGTACACTGATCGAATAAACGCATCATATTCGAGAGATGTAAGCGGTTCGATGATGCCGTTGACAAGATTTATGCAAGGATGCTTCGGGTCTGCGTCAAGCTTGAACACTACCCTCTCCAGGGGTAGAGCGTGATTCGTGCACGTGAGATGTTTCATACTGCGGATCATGTGGCCGAATACATCGACACTAGTATCCATGACCCCAGCCTTGTCTAGTTCCGCTGACTGCTCTTCGTTGAGCGAATCGTGGGCTAAGTGACTTCGATTCGACCACCCGAGCACATTGACAAGCTTTTCTGTCAGCGCGGAAGAAGAATTTCCTTTACTCTTTTTCACCTCTTTGACAGCTTGTCTCCATGCTTCAACATCCATAGCATGAACCAGATATCCTTCTTCTTCAGGAGAGTCGTCGTCAATGTCGCCGTTGTCTTGAAACAAAAAAGCTTCCTCCACTTTCTCGCTGGGTCTCTTCTTCTTTGCAATATCTTTCAGCAATTCCGACGACGTTGCTGCTTTGCTCCACTCGTGAAGTTCACCGGCAAACGCCTCGTTGCTTACATCTTTCTCTTCGCAGATTTCGCAACGAATTTCAGAATTTTGAGTGTCTTTACAGACGGCATGGGATATTGCGTTTGGGAAAAAGTAATTGATCTCTGACCAAGTCTCGCCTGGAACTCGCATGGAATTACGGCCATTGACGCCTTTGCAATTGTTGTGTTCACCTGTACAAATGACAACGAGAAGTGAGAAGAAATTCCATGGAAGAATTAATGCGGCAAAGTTCAAAGGACTTACATGTAATGGCTTGGTTGACCAAAAAGTCTAGAGTACTTGACGAATTGTTTGGATCGAAGGCAGACCAGTTGATAGCATCGACTCCTTCGCAACAATTTTCAGTCTTCTTGTTCTTCCCTATTAGCTGTATCTCGGATGCCTCGGCCGACGTTATTACATTCTTTACTTGTTTCCGAAACGCCGTAGCGAACGTCTTTGAAACGAGAAACTGAGTATCCTTCGCTTCACTTTCCATGTCGTCGTCGTCGTCGTCGTCGTCGTCGTCATCATCTTCGAATACAAGTTTCGATTTTGATAGCTCGAGATTGCTGTAAAGCTGTCTTAGTCGACGCAGCTTGTCAATTTTCTCTCGCAATTCAGCTTTGTACGAATCAACACAGTGCTCGCAATTCATATTTTGAGCAGGAGTAATAATACAATCGTTCACGACGTTCTCATCAATCTGACTCGTATCCTCTGAATCATGCTCCCCGTTGAGCATGCGTCTCTCCCCCAGCATAAGCGACACGATCACATCATACAACGGCCGTGGTACTAGTTTGCCTCGTCGGGCAACACGTGGATGAAGGCCTGTTCCATGACTACAAAGAAGATGTTTGTGCTTCAGTAGCGGTCCACTGGTGGTAACAACAGAGCATGAATCCGTACCAACGTCGGCGGAAAAGAAACGACGAAGAATGCTGCCATCCACCCATACCGGTTGAGGCGATTCCCCTCTGAGAATGTCTTGATTGAAAAGAACGTCCCCCGTCGGAGACGACAACGCATCTGAGAGCTTTTTCATGAGTCCAGCTCTTCGACGCAAGAGGCGTGACGCAACTTTTCCATCGTTGAAACACATTCTGGAAATGATTTGGGTGAGGCGAACGCATGCTACAATATGCGATAACTGGCAACAATTATTGCGATACTTACTCAGAAAGCATTGTGTAGCGACTTCCCCGTTCGTCTCCTACTTTTGCAATCACATCCATTCGTTCCATGCCAGCTCTCGAAGTCAAGAACTTTGCGGAACACTCGGAAAGGAAGCTTTCCTCTACATAGTACATATTGTAAGCATCCTGGCTCCCTTTGACCTTCTTGCTGTCCAAATTTTCAAGATCCTCTGGCACATAACTATTGCTCGGTCCTTCGAGCACGCTTACTAGCTCGTCATTGAATTCAAACCAAGTTCCGCTTTGCCAGTCCATGGCCTCCGCAATGTAGTGACCTTGGTACGCTGATGTGCCGCGATGTTTCATTACAGCACAAAGCAAAAACCTAGAGTCGACGTTCTTCATTGGCACGGTCAAAACTCGCGGCAAGAGAACCTTGTCGCTTAGCTTCTTCTTTATAAACTTTTTGCGATCAAACACGTAGCGAGACAGCTGGACATTTAAAACGGGCGGCAATTCAGCAAACTTTACGCTCCGAAGCGCGTCTCGCTTTGACTGACAGCATTCACAAAAATACTGGTTATCTCCGTCTAAAGACTCGGCGCTAACATATTCATTCAAACAAAATTGAACATTTGTTCCTGCTGCTCCACCAGCAAAGGTGTCAGTAATCTTGGTCTGACCACCAGCAGCAGTTTGCTTCTTTTGTCCCTCGCTTGGGTCGACAATCGGAAGGTTTAGATCCATAAAGCCTTCGCTTCTCTCGGTTACATTCCGACAGGTTAAGCAAGACGTTTCATATGTTGTGACTCCATGAAACAATTTTGGAAGTAGCTGTGACACTCCCTCACCAGAGCATTGTTGAAACGACTCATGCATCCGCTCAAACAAGAGTCGCGCAAACTCGTTTGGATCTTGCATTTCATCATTTTCCAAACCAAGAGCGTCCGAAAATTCTTGAGTAGTCACAAGAGCTTCTGATCCATGTACCATTCTCGCAAATAGTAGCTGCATTGTGGAAAGCACAGAGTTCATGCCGTGATTGTCACCCGTTGGAGTCCATGAAAAAAGACCATTGAGAAAAGCAGTCATGCGAGCAAGACATTGAAACTGAGTATTGAGATAGCATGTTGCACCGAGGTTCTTGATTCCCGGAGGCAATGCAATAGTCAGCTTGTCGTTTGTAGCAGGCGTCGCCGCCAAGAGCGGATTTGAAAAGGAGAGCGACTCGTGCCATTCTCGCAACTCTCTCATGTAGTATTGAAAGGACAGGGTAGAATTCTCGCCTAAGCGAGACAGTATTGTTCCCTCTACGTAAAGCTGGACAGGTTCCGAATCAATCTCACTCGTTTTTCGCACCTGCTTCATTTCTTCGGCCGTAACGACGCTATAAATGGCGTTTTCCTTTTCAGGATCGAGTTCCAAGTGTTCCGTGGCAAGCTCTACCGTGAACACTCCAGATGCCCTATGCTTTCCTGGTTCCACAATTGAATTATCCTCAGACGAAGAATATTCGATTGAGGGACTGGGCTTGGCACGCTTTGGCTTTGGTAGTTCGAGAGAGGCAGTGCCGTCCAGCTCAATGACGTCTTGAGACGAATCTGCTTGCGACTGCGATGCAATGGTGGAGTCCTCGTCTTCTTGTACTTTCTGTGCAACCTTTTCTAAAAGTTCGTCCATGACACCACCGAGTGAAGCTAAGCAGAGCTACAGAGCGAGTGAAGCAGTGAGGGGAAAAAATCGAGAGATTACACGTAAAACTGGCGAGTCTGCGACACTCGACTTACCGGATTGAAATCACAGGTACATTGAAAGTCTTGCTCCAGCGGTCGATGCCCCAAGATATCTGCATCTTCTTCTATAGGAGCCTTGTTTCGTTTGCGCTTTCTCTGTTTGTTTTGTTCCGCTTCATGTTGTTCTGTCCAGCACACGAGTGACGGACACGTGCATCCACACGCTGCCGACACTTTGCGCGTTGCAGAGGAAGCGTGAGCATCAATCTGGTCTACCACTTGACACTGACTCCATGGACTATTGGCAGATAACATTCCTCGGTACGGATCCTGGTCGAGTTCGTATTGAGCGAGCTCCAAGAGTCGATCCAACGCCAAATCTGGTATCAAAATATTGGTCTCCACAGAAATAGGTTTCTTAGAGGCTTTCGAGCCATTTTTGACGGGATTTTTGCGCGTCACCATTCCTATAATTCTAAAAGGATGCCTTAGACTTGTTGTGTGGTATTCTAATTGGAAATTGACTCAAAATGGCATTCGTTGTTGACACCGTCATTTTTGTGCGGCGCACTGGATTTTGAGACTCGAGCGATCGACTCATTCGACCTACTAGCTACTGGTTTCCCTAGCCAGGCGAGCGCGAACATCAGCTCATCACCGTAGCTACTTGTACTGTAGTCCCTACTGACGATCGAGCTCTAACGTATGCACTAATAATTGAATCTGAGGTGGACTAGCTCTGTAGCGCATAGAAAAATGTATCAGAGAAAGAGCATGCCATCGTTATTGTCGACCCTCAGAACACTTTTCTCTGGGAGTGTTCCAATCAGTTCATCGAGAGCAGCTCGCACATGATAATCCATTTGCTCCTTGCTAAAGAGAGCTTGCCCTTCTCGCGACCACCAGCTGACTCTTCAAACGAGACATCTCGTCCACTGTTTTGCACCATTCTTCCTTCCAAAGTGACGACGGTTTTATACTCGGGATGACTGACAAACGGATAGCTACCGAATGTAACGTGGGGGTGTCGATCGACTGCTTCATTGAGAATATCCACAATCGATGCTTCATCTATTGACAGCACCACCTTGTAGGTGACACTGCGTTCCAACTGTGTCGAAAGGTAGGAAGCAAGGCTTTGAACTTTCTTTTCGAAAAACTCTGGGACTCCTGGGAGGACAAAAATATTGCGACATTGCAGGACTGGCCAATCTTGTTCATTATCGGATAGATATCGCAAAGTACAATTCGCTGGAAGTGTCGCCATTTTCCGTTGCGCTTCCGTGAGCTCTACCGTGTCGTTGGTATTCATCTTGTCACGAAGAAGGTTTGCCATTTCATGGTTGTATATCATTTTCCGATCTAGGGCGGCCGCGACACTCTTGATTGTGACATCGTCATGGGTCGGACCCACCCCACCAGATGTAATGATTACGTCAACTTCTTCCTGGAGTCGGCGAACCTCGGCCACAAACTCTTCTTGGTCATCGGAAACGACAACGACTCGATTTAACAAGACTGTATTATTCCACAGAGCCTTGGCGGCCGTCAGAGTATTCGTGTCTGCCGTTAGTCCTTTAAGAATTTCATTTCCAATAATCAAGAGTCCGACAGTCCTCTGGTTATCATTGGAAGAAAAGGACATTGGTGGCGTGACAAGGTCGGAATATGCTTGTTCGCTTTGAGGTGCATTTCCAGTAGATGTCGGAACAGCGGCACTTGGAGCAGGATCGACAATCGTAGAAGCCACAGCATTACTCAGTGTTGAATACTGTCCAACCGATGAAGCAATCGTTCCCACCGATGGTATGGTTTGCTTTTCAGACTTGTTCTTTTTCAAATCCTTCTTGTTGATTCGTCCGGCCCGTTCTTGATCCCAATCTCGAAGCATGTATGCTGGCCAGTACTTTGGAACGCCATCTCCCGAAGTGTTCCCTACACCTGCTACAGCTAATGCTGGACATGGTCTTGTATTCTTGACTGTTCCCAAGCTTGTGTAACCCATATCATAGAGACAACAATATGGCAGTTGAAAGAGACGCAAAAAATGCCATACATGGCCATATGTCCACTCTAATATCGGATTGACTCTCATGAAGGGAGGCATGTAATGCGAAGACGGCGCAAAATGTCCTTGAGAATGAGCATTGGGGTCGGAACTGCGAGTCCCAAGCACAAAGGCCATGGGAAAGGCAGCCGTCGATCCAGCAGGAAAGTTGTGGTCCACTAACAACCCAAGTCCGTCGGAGAAAGAAATTCCATCAAAGGCAATCATATCCAAGTCATAATCTTGCACCGTATCATGAAGAAGTTTTAGTACTTCTGGAAACTCATCCTTGTGATCAAAGTAGATTGCTCGTGGTCGAATGATTGGTGCATCACCGTCATGTTGTCGATGATAATGAGCATGTGCTGCTCGTAGTAAATGAAGTATCACGACTGCATCTTTTCCTCCATTGTAAGAAACAACAACAGATTCAGGTCCATAAAGGCGATAGGCATGGTCTAGACAATTGAGCGCTTCTTGAATGCCTGGCGCTACATAGGAATCCGAACATGTGACGAGTGCGTCGTGAAGTTGGAGTGAGTCCTCATACTGACGCTGTGACCAGGGTGCACGAATAGAAAGTATCTCGTCCAGGTCACTCTCATTTTTATGCAATACTCTCCAATTTGGAACAGCAGAGTTGGTAGCGTCCGTCTCTAACGACGACACATGAGCGACATTAGTGTCTGATGACGCCGACATCAGATTTGTTGATCGATGACGTTGCCTCCGCAGGGAATTGAAACGAAACGTAAAGGCGTCGCAGCTGCTATACAGACAATGAAAACTTAGAACTATAAACACAACAGGGACTTTAAGCCGAAGGTTCATTGCGTCAGAAGAGCTTAAGGTTGCCGAATGATGATGGCATGATGGTGTGTGAATGCATGATTCGATGATGATGTGCATGCATGATCTTCTCATCGCGCACCGCGCGCACGTGCGTGCTCGGGGATGATACTAGTGTTCGTACATACGCACACATTCTTTGACGCTTTGCGCGATGCTATTATGCGACGCCTGGGCGATGAGAGTTGCTATGAACATACTGTAAGTAAAAATAGCAAGCTCGCTATTTTTACTTATGCTATGAACTGCGCATTGTGCTACTTGGAGTAGCTACCGCTCGGCGGTCTACTATGACGACGCACTACATATATATTATCGACGAAAACGTTCGTCGCCGAATTAGGATGAGACATGAGACTTCACTGAAACTTGCTCTCTCCGATAATCTTGACATGAGAAGGCACAGGAACTTTTGGGTTGGGTGTCGAATGTGAAGCAAACCAAACAGATACTTCTCCCGTGACAAGTCGAAAGAACTGACGATATCCATCTTCCTGCTGCGGTAGAGCTTCGTGAGGTGTGTGGTCTGTAAGCCATACTAGCAGACCGGCTGGAAGCTTCTTTCCTCTCGCAATATACGGGCGCAAATGTTCAATACCACCATGGGTGTCGACAGCACCAAACTTGGGATCGACCAATGCATCCCAAACGGCAGTCGTGTTACTAGTATTCGATGCAATGTACAAACCACCTCTGAATTCGTCCGGAGAATATGACAGGCATGTGCCCCACCTGTGCTCGAGTCCTGCGACAAACTCGCCGCTTTGGTGGTGTACTGATGCAGCTGGTGCTTCGATATGGAGTCCCGATCTGCGTTGTGTTTCTCCTGCCTTTACAAAGCTCTCCTGCACAGTCAGAAACATGACTTGGCCTGCCTCGTCTTGATGAATCGGACACTTGGAAATGATTGCATCATAATAGGGTTGAAGATCGCGAGGCAATGACGATTGGTCGCCCATGACAAATGGCATCATGTTCACGTTAACTCCAGTAGGCTCTGGGAATTTAATCTGGGACCCACAAGGAGAAAAGGCGATTTGGGGTCGATCTCGCACGAATCGACTAATTGTCTCAACTTGATACCTTATAGGTACGAGAGCATTACATGCCATGCTCCGCCTGGTGTTGGTGACAAATTCAATTTCATCTTCTTCAATGTCATCATCATGGTCGTCTCTGCGTGCAAAGTATGGCACGCGCGAGGCTGAGTATGCTGCCGGTGTCAACGTAACTGCGCCCTCTTTGTACTTGTATATCAAGAATTTACAAATGCTTCGAATGACGTCTTGTTCTTTGCCCCTCAATAGTAGAAGCGGGGAATGCACGTCTCGAGCTCCAAGTAGAATCGTTGTAATGATTGGCTTCCAATCAAAAGGCGCTCCAACCTCAATCTCGTCGAGAGCTGGGGCGACGGCCGCATAGCTGCTACGAGGATTTGTTGGACGAAACTGTAAACGAGTTCGTGTTGCCTTCATGTCAGTCATCTTTGGTATTGTAAGCGTTATGTGGCGTTTCTTATGGATATGATGCATGATTAATCGCGATCGCGGCATGCACGACTCGCGACTAAAGTTTCAAAGACGACGCGTTTTCGTGCGAGTCGGGCTTTTGCAGAGTAGGGTCGCCCCCTTCCCCCACGACACCATACCACAAGGGAATGTACAATCTGTTGAACTACGATGACCGCCGAGCCAGTACAACTCCTTATCTTAGATCAACAGGTAAACCCATCTTCTCCAGACGCTCCTCCAATGCCGTTCGTTGCTTACGACCATCCCCACGCAAGGATTGGCCAAGAGTACTGCCCTCCGCACGTTCGAGCTCTTCGGAATCCAACCCTTGTTGCCGAATCTGCTTTTCAAGAGCAGCAATCGTACGTTTCAATAGTCTCTTTTCATTCCGACGATGCCGAACCGCCATTCTCTGGTTGTACGACAAGAGGCGAAACAATGCCTTGTCTTTAATCATGGTTGCATCATCCTCTTCGGAATTCGGATACTTGCTCAGTTGTCTTTTTACGGCCTGAACAACTGATGTTAGGACAGCTGCTTCGTTTGCGGCAGAAATTGGTCGTGTAAAGTCAAATTCTGCAAGAGGCTTTCCGCTGGATTGACAAAAATGGTGAGAGTGATACGTTTAGTATACATGGAATCACAATATTTAACGAGACAAAGATGGAAATCAGCAACGTACCGGGAATCTTCCGGCGTCATTTGCATAAGACGCAGATACTCCAACAATTCGATGGGATAACGATCTGCATAGCACGGAAAATCGACCGTCTTTTCGCGACCAGCGGCTGTTAAGAATTCAACCTTTTCGTCGGCGAGAGGATCCACCGCAATATCCTGGTCAGCAATTTCCTTGACAAACGATTCAGTCCTGGGAGCAATGGATACAGTGACATCGACCGAATTGAATGGATTCCTTTCGACAGCAAAGCCATACAAGAGCAAAAGTTCTGCATTCGACTTTGGCCCATAGCTAATGTAGATCTACATGATAAAACGGTGCATGAATGACGAATTTGAAATGTGCAAGCATCGTACACATGCACATACTCAGAATCAAAGAGACATACCTGTTCCATTCGGCGATACCCACGATCCGCATATAGAATAATTTCTTCTTCGCCAGTCTTGAATAGCCAGTCACCCGCCTCTCTAGCATCAATGTAGGCTTGTGAAAAACAAGAGTGATTAATGAGATCGGCATATGGCACCAAGGCGAGCGATTCGCCCTGTCGGAGATTGCGTAAACGAATGGCACGAGAAAACAACATTGTAAACGCCCACTCCCAGTGTTCAAATGTAAAGGCCTCCTTGGGAAACTTGTCTGGAAACTTGGCAATGAGTCCATCCTCTCCTCCAAGCAAAGAATCATATTCGCGACGAAGTTTCATTTGCAAACTCTTTGTAGCAGCAATCACTGGCGAACCTTGTAGAAATGACAAGTCTTCTTCACTCCACGTAAAGGTTGGATTCACTTCACCGACTTCCGGCAAAACGTCAATGTAAGGCTTATAAAACGACTGATCTCCCATGACAAATCGTTCACGAATAAGTTGACATGCCATTGCAAGATATTCATTAATATCCGAAGACAATACGTCCTTGCCAAACGCTTTCCGCGCCGATTTCTTGGTAATGCAAAGTTTCAACGGAATCATTAATAATTCATCACCGTCATTAATGTCTCTTCTCGCCAACAGTCCACGTCCCGACGATTCATTGGTAATTTCATCCTTTGTATCGGTCGAAATGGCCATTGGGTGCGGCGCATCGCCCCATGTCGACGTTTCCGAAAGGTACACCTCTCCTTCCTCTTCCAACCAACGAATGAGATTGGCATTGGCAGTCAGCTTGGTGTCGCCACCGTCCGATTTATTTCCCAACAAACCCTTCATTTTCATTTCCTTTTCAAACTCTCCTGGAAGAGCACCTGTGCTTTCTTCAAGTGCCTTGGCCCATTCCTTGTCGCCGCCTTCGCCACCCGCTGCGAGGTGAGAGAACCGTCTCGTCGTTGGCGATGAGGGAATAAAACTTGACACTGTCGCCGACAGAGACAGCAAACTGATAATCACGCATGCAACCTTCATGGTGAAACAACACAATACAGGCCCCTTTTAACTGAACAGCAAGTGGAATGCTCTGCACTCGCTGCGTGGCACCGCACTGTGTTTCGCGCTCGAAACCAACTTCAACTTGCACACGCACACACGACCTCCCACCAATGACGTCTGGCCGTCGTGGCGCCGAAGATGAAAGAAGAGGGCGACCATCTCATCACCTGTGACGACAATGATGAAAAAGGCGAGGCGCCAGCTGCTCCAGCCACCACTGCCATTCCTGTGCTCACGAGTAAGCAAGAATCAAGCCAGTTGGAAAGGAATGTGTCAAAATGACAGAGAGGTTTATTAAGAAACGACTGTTTGGGCGCTATCTCTCAGTGTTTGTATTGATTGTCACAACGGCGTCCGTCACTCTATCGACGCTGGACAAGAACGCTGTCCAATTGAAACAAGAGGATCAACGCAATGCACTAAAGAAGAACGAAAGTGATGCCCTTTTCAAAACGAAATCATATCGCAACATTACTCTCAATTTTACCGTCGTCAAGACCAACAGGACGTCAACTGTCCTTCTAGACAATAACGTTTCGATCTGTACACAGATTCGCGACGAACCTCCCGAGGACGTTATTGAATGGTTAACGTACTATCGACTTGTCTACAATGTCATCGGAGTCTGCATCATTAACGATGCGTCGACCAATGATTACACGGAAATCTTTGCCTCCTTTTCAGTATCGACCATTCCATCACGCAACGATCGGAATCAAAACTTTGATCTCTGCCAAAAGTGTCTTGGAATACAACGTGACGACAAATATGCCCGAATCTTTATAACAGATGTGGATGAGTTTCTTCTTGTTGAACAAGAAGTTCGATTTTCAGAATACGTATCATTGTTCAATCAAGTGAGCCTGAATGCCCTCAATCACGGAAACGATGTCGAGACTCGAGAGGAGCACGCCACCAATTTTTCACTCGTGTTGCAACATACACGACGCGCACCTCATTACTGTCTCCACGAATCATTTAATCATTCCCTCTCGTGTCGCAACGGATGTTGGTACGACACAGTCAAGAGCATTGTCAAGAACAGTGCTGTACAACAATTCCTGACACACACTTCCAAAGTAAATGGCATTACCATTCCCATACATTGCAATGTGGCTGCTATTCATCACTACTTTATACGATCTCGACAAGAATTTCAATCCAAATACGCGTGGGAACAAGATTCCAAGTGGAATGTGCACAGTAAATATCAGCATGTTCTTGAGAATATCAACCATTACACGTCGGTTCAAGACAATCGAGTCAAGGAGCATGTATTGCAAACTATTCCAAATTATGCAATGGTATTGCAAGAATACAAGAGTGCTCTACTGCTAAACAATGAAACGACAAACGAAAAGACTTGATGTTGAGGCTACTTTTTATTTGCTGCAAATGAGGTGTAGAGAATGACTTGTTGTTGTCGTCAACAAGAGGTGGAGCGCCGTCTTCGTTTGCGTTCTCGTATACTAGACTTGGATGTCCCATTGTAAGATGCTCTTCGGAGAATTCGGGCACCAAACTTGAGTGAGGACATTCTCACCAGTGGCGTCTGCTTTGCTGTTTCTGCATGCTCTTGGTCGTAATTCTTCCATGACGGTTGCTCTTTTTCAGACGCACCGCACGCATGTGCATCAGCCTCTCCCATGACGGCTGCATATAATCTTGCTGGTCTCGATAGAGTCTTGGACACCATACTTAGTAGTACCTCCTTATCTTCCTGGGTACCATTTCGTTCAAGCTTTCGTTGAGCCCGAAGTGTACCCCTTATTGCGTCTCGCTTTTGTCGTGAGCGCGTGACTCCAACCTCTGCAACAAAAGAGCGGGTATCATGATTAGAGTTAGTATCGAGTTGCATCGGTTGTAGTAGCTTTAGAGTGAAACAGGTATGGAAACCTACCTGGTACACAGACTCGCTCGAGCCCGCGACGAGTATGCGCGACTTTGGTCCACTGAGAAAGCTTATTCAACTGCTTCCGGGTGGGTCCTTTGGCCTTGGAATCCTTGCATGACCGGTAGATACTTCGAATGACCTCGGCATAACATCCGGTATCGTTCTCAGAGTCGAATTTCCTGCTCTCGGAAGCAAGTACCCTTGCATCCTCTAGAAAGGCATCAAACTCTTTTGGTTGCCACCACAAGTTTCGCTTGTCAATAATGCTCATTTCAGAGGAGGGCATTAACAGTGGGCCCAAGATTTCCACTTTTTCTTTTGGTGTCGATGACTGTTCAGATGACTCTGATTGTTCATCACCAAAGTGAACGCGGCGGCGTGGAGGAGACATGCTACAGTATAGGACTCTTAAGGTTGCTTTGGTATGGTAGTATCTTGGGATGGATTTGGGGATGAAACGTCTGTTGAAAAGACTTTTTAGTAGGTCGAAAGGTGCTCGAACTTGATGACGATCGTGTGAATTTGTGTGCTAAAAACTAAGGCCAGCGAATTTTCGTTTCCCGACCAAGATGACTCTTGGCGGATTATTTATCATGTTTGTATCCATACATGCATGCTCTATTATGACCGGAACCGGACAAAATCTTCCGAGGTCTGTCCAGCACCATACGCGCATACGCCCAAAGACACTGCAACCACACCTCCTATGCATACCGGCATACCGGTATGCATGCTACTATAAACTGTGCTTAAGTAGCTTAAGCTAATACATTAGGTCTATCTCCACCAACAATTGACACTTATGCTAGTTTCAATCGTCCTGATGTAATGCCACCACAATTTGGGAATGTAGAGCAAGTCGCCTGGGAGCAAGATGCATTCGAGAGGTCGATCTAGATCAGCTGCAAGGGGATACTTGGCTAGATCCAATGGTCCCTCTGGATTCAATGGTGACGTATTAGACTGATTACCATCAGCTCCAGCATAGACATGAGCTTCGGGAGGATACAGGAATACTCTCTTGGTTCCCACAAATTGCATGAGCACATTATCCATTGGATCGTAGTGCAAAGGAGACACACAGCCATATGGTCCAATCCAAAACCATTGTACTGTAGAACTTTCCTCTTTAAGACAAGTACAACAATCTGGAATGTCGAAATCTTGATACAACCCTTCAAAGGCATCGTTCTGTGCCAGATAGACTAACTCGTCACTTGGCGGTATCACGTCACCAGAACGACCATAGTTCTCTTCAAAAAAGCGCATGTACATGATGTAATCTCCAAACTGCAAATCCGCCCTTTGAGATTGCGAGTAGTTGCCTCCTACTTCGACATGACACGTCGTTTCGCGGTCCACAATGGATTCCAAGTAATCCCAAGACTTCCATCGTTCCACCGCGTCGTAATGAGCCACTGCTCCCCTCACAATGACAGGAGTTTCATTCATCACAAATGGACGCATACTTTCTACTAAATCTTGTTTGTCAGTGCATTCCTGTTCGGCCAGGCGTGTCGTTTGAGTGGATGCTTGTGATGCCATCCCGCGCGCCGAGCAACCGACGACGTCACCTGCAATTCCTCTTTTTGGAATGCGACAATGCGCCAGTGATAACTGAATTGCTTTCATTGTTAGGACTCTTATCTTGCAAGGACGAGAGAAAGATGACGGTACTTTGATCGCGAGCTTCGCCCGTCATCGTTTTATTGTGCTTTGATAAAAGGTAGTTGATGGCACGTGGTACATGGATGACGCGTGGCGGCGCCAGGCCAGAGTGACATCATCATCATCATGCATACTGTACGTACTATTACTATGAATTGAGAAATTGATGCAGCAGAACAACATCTTAACAACTCAGTAAAAGAGGGTCGTTTGCTGGATTGTTTCAAGTGTAAACAATACCATGAATAATAGCGGTAATTCAAGCGCCAAGGATTCCATAGTTTCGCCGCCGCCGAGAGACAATGCGAGGACAACTGATGGTACCGCCGCTGATTCTTCTTCAGCCAGCAATGTTGGGGATGAGACGAGCTACTCTTGGAATGCCGAGCTTTTCTTTCCAGTCTTTTATTGCAATCCAAATGAACCATTGCCTTTTAATGAAATGCTGTATCAATCATCAAATCTATTTGAGTTCACTCGTGGGTTTCGTGGGCTCGGAGGAATGATTGCTCGATTTAACCCAGCCACATATCCTGTTGTTCCCGGCGGCATGAAAAACAACAGGACGACATGGAAAAAGCTATTGTCCGATATTAAATCAGAGTCAACAAGGTCAGGGAAATCAATGTTGGTAAGCAATGGATCCTCCGGCTGTTTGGACAGGATGGTTTTGATTTGCAACAATTACAAGCTATACCGAGAGAGAAATAGAGCAAATTGCAAGGCAAAGCTAATGATTGGAGTTGACGCGTGTAGTTTCTTCCTAGTGTGTGGCATTGGAAACGCCGTTCATACTGGTCATCCACCACTTTGCTCGGAGGAAATTCCCACTAGGAAACGGCCTGCTCCTCAAGAGGCGTTACCTGTCAAAGAGCAAATGTCAAGTACAAGAGCCACTGAGGATCTGCAAGACTGGTCTTTTGTCGAGAATGATTCAAACAAAGCTTTGCCGGGCGCTAGAGAATCGGCACGCGCAGAAGCATTACCGCATGTTCGAAACTTTTTGGAGGCTTATGCAGGGATACGGAGTTTAGAGACTCGCACGTGGGCAAGAAATGAAATTGACGCTCTCACCAACAAAATCAAACAGATACGTCTAGAAGAACAAGGAAATGCTGTGGGAAGAGGAAAAGGGTGTACTGTAGCCCCCCCATAGGAGATATGTCTGCGATTCGAACTTTATAATGTGCTGCATGCATACGTATGAGGAAGCTGCTCGTATCGGTAGTCACTAACAACAGTCCTTTCGTTGACCTCCGCTATGCTGTGCTTATTGCTTCCTTACATACAGTACTACGAATATTAGAGTACTAACGCTATTTCAAAAATCTCTCATATAACAAAATCTGTGCATACACATCACGCCTCTTTTGTCCAAAAATTGAATCGGTCCTTCCACCGCGACCGCTAGTAAATATTCTTGCATCGTTGGGTGGCAATGTTGAACTCTACTTGCTCGTGATCGTAAAAGTCAACGTACCAATTCCAAGAATCATTCTCTGCGTTGAAGAGATCCACCCAAAAGCGCTGCTTCGCGGAGCTGTAAGTCCAAATGCTCTTGGTGCGTCCCTCTTGAACACGATCCTTAATGGCTACCTTCCAGCGCTCCATCCCAGTGCTAACATGGTTTAACTGACCAGTGGGCGCGACAGCAAAGCACTGAGTTGAGGCTGCGGGAGTACGCGCGCGCTAGAGCGTCTGCCCAAGCCATAGTCTTTTTCCCATTTAACGGTTCCACAGTTACCGAGTTGTGACCATGTGTAATAGCCTGTTGGCCATCCAGCTCTTCGACCGGTTCTTCGCTCGTGGCATCACTTGTTGGAGACGGCAAGCTTCGGGCGACAAGCGTTATCATTCGCGTTTGGGCATCGGCGAGTTCCTGTGGAACCCCCGACCGAGGTCTGCCAGTGAGCAGGAATAGGCTGACCCCAGATCGTTTGGTCAACGCTTTCGGGAGCAACTGGTCGTCTTCTTCCGGAGGCGAGTCCAGGACTGCAGAAATGATGCCTTCTTCAGGTTCATAAAAGATGACGGTAGAATTATCGAGAAGCGTCTTGTTGGTGATAATCTTGGCGTTCTGAAAGGCCGTTTCGTCCTTTTCCTTTAGAGTCCGGCGAAGAAACGACTGTTGGCGCGCCTCGCAGTCGGGGCTCAAGAAAGCCAAGGCTGCAGTCAAAGGGAGAGAAAATTTCATCTCGGTGTCGGAAGCGAAACGATGCTGGCGTTGCTTCTGACATTGTGAGCTGTAGTGAACCTGAACTGCCGAGTCGAATGATTCGTGGTATGATTGAGTGAGTTGCGCCACGACTCGCGGCAAGGATCGATCGTGTCACTCCTTACCGTAAGTCATAAGGAACGTCAGAATTTCCACGATTGGACGTGGAACGTCGAACGATGGGATGCGCGCAGGGCGTGCTGGCGGCGCCAGGCCACATGGCAGTGATGTGTTTTTTTTGTTTTTCCCGTCCCGCATGGCGGGCCGCCGTCTCTCACCAGCAATTCAACAAGCCATTTTTTTGATTGATGCTGTTGAACATTGGTCGGGCGCTAGCTTCTCATTGTTGGATTGCTCGTCATTGTTTTGTGGTTGGCATTCGAGGTAGATTCATTGGCGCGCTCAGCCATCATCAACATGCCGACGCTATTGATTTTGTGCTCATGTTGCCTTCTCATTGCTCTCGTGACTTTAGGTGTACGATATTCGCAAACACCCACTACATTCAGAACCATGGCATCATCGGATGATATTCCAGAGTATCCAGTCACTTCAGTCGGATTCGAAGCCCGGTATCCTGGGCCCTCGGAGGAGGAAATGACGGACGAACAAAAAAAGATTCGTGATGCCATTGTAGCGACTCGAAAGCGAACAGGCTTGTCAGGACCCTTTGGACCGTGGCTGGCAGTTCCTGCGATTGCGGAACCTGCTCAGGCTCTCGGGAGGGCTTGTCGATACGGAACATCACTGTCATTCAAAGAGTCGGAACTCGTGATACTACTGACTGGTGCAAAGACAAAGAGTCACGCTGAATTTGATATTCATGTGGGAGAAGCACTTCGTGCAGGTTGGTCGTTGGATTTTATTCAAGCCATTCCGAGGGATGACGAGTTTAGTCTTGAAAAGGTAAAGTCAATCTTGGTCCCCATGTTAAAGGATGAGCGAGAAATGGCAATCGCGTTGTTTACAGCCGAGCTTTTGGGTTCCTATACTGTATCAGATGAAACCTATGAGACAACAAAGAAGGTCATGGATGGAAAAGATTCAGTGTTGGTGGAAATTGTTAGTATATCGGGCTACTACACATATGTGGCATATACTCTCAACGTGTTTCGTATCCCTTCAGCCAAAGGACCTGCCGCAGCGGGCAAACGAAAGAGAGAGGACGACGGGGGCAAAGCGTAGAATCATAACTAGTCTAGCTAGCTTTACTACAAGTGCTTATTGTTGAAGCATGTAATTGCCAAAAACTGGAGACGAGGAGACGACTATAAGGAGCAAGGTCAAGGGGTCAATCATGCATCCAACGATTTGCTTCAAACCTTCCCATTCATGACATCAATGGAAAAGACTTGCTATCTCTGAAACCAATTACGCATGGCTGCGAGGACCTCGTTGGAGACCGAATCTCCACCGTCAATATCCGAGAGATCAAAACAAACTTTTAGACTCAAATGATCCTGGGGCTCATTGCGACCAGCAACAGTATGAAAGGTAATGGTATCAACTCTTTCGTCACGTTCCACGAGAGGCGTGCACTCCAGATTGAATTCGAGACTAACAAAAAGTCTATCTTGCATAGACAGAGGGATTTTATTGTGAAAATCGAGAGAGTAAGATCCAATTGGAAGACGATAGTCTTCACCCAGAATTTGATTTGGCCTCGCATTTGAGATAATAGTCACCATCTTTCCGCTACTTCGACGCCGGAGGACGATATGGATATGAAGCGGTGGCATCGTTTGTAAAAGGGGCAGGCTATTGGCGCCATATACAGCCTTGCACAACGTTTTCTGTTCAACCGAGCAGTCGGAGCGACCACTCCAAAAGAAGTAGCTGGTCAGCTTGGGGAAACGACTATCTGGTCCGGAGAAAGAATCATGTTCTGTCGGTAGCGGCGCCTCGAAGCTCCAGTGAGGAACGCAAAATGATTGCTCCAAGCGCGTTGGTTCTCCCGGAGCTTGCAACTCCAAATGACGCTATCACCTTTGCTTGCTTCAAATAAAACGTCAATATCACCAATTGCGTCTGAAACTTGTGAGGGCCACGCATTGGTGGGGTGTCTCGATTCTTTCTCGGATTTCTCAAACCCTCGCAAGTCGGCTACTGAAACGAGAGCCTCGCGATTTGTGCCATGATTCGTCACTGCAGCCAACAGACGTGGGTGTCTTTCCCGCATTGATCGGTAAGTGCTCTTTCTGCTGCTTCCTTACAAATACTGCCGAGCAGGGAAAAGTAAGGAAAGAGGTAAGCGTTCGAAAGATACTTGATGCCGTGAGCGAGAAAAACACCAAACGCCATTTCTCCCAACCTGAGCAGTAGGGCGAAGATTGTGTTGTCTCGTGCCGAACGAACGAGGCGTCGACTTGATGGGGCGAATGAAGAGAGTCTTCACTACTCTTCGGAAGGTTTATAGTATCGGTATGAGCGACACTTGGCAATCAACCACGCAGGAGTCCAACCTACAGCAGACGAATGCGACGACAACACTGGGTATGAACCAGCGGCGCAAAGTCCTGCTTCCACAGGAACGATTCCCAAATTGAACAAAGCAATGCAAACGTGCAACTAGTCCAATCTGAAAATTATAAGCTAAAGTAGTTTGTTGTACGTCCTTTTTACTGGTTTTCTTCCCAATACGTTCGTCCATAGTTAAGATCCTTAACAATAGAGGATCTGTCCCACGAAGAACGTTCCCACGATTCACACCAATGACAATCCGTGAATCGAATGATGGACTCATGACTTGTGTGCAACAACAAGAACTGTTCTGGATACTTTCATTCGTGTCTCGAATTGATGCTCTCATTCGTTTCTTCGGGTATGTATCATCCGAATCGTTTAGTTCCTTCTCTATTCGTTCTTGGAGCTTGGACAAGAGCAACCGAGTGCTCAGGCGCTCCTTCGCGGCCGTGTCGACGACGGAGGCAAAAATGTCATCCACGCGTGCATCCGTCACCATTTCTTCTCCTTTATTGCCCTAAGTCACGGTGGCCATGATGCTTAAGACGGTAGGCAGCAATCAAACGACCACAATAATCAATACTACCTTCTTTTGGTCTCTTCGAGTTGAGAGCAGTGGAGTGGATGTGGAAAAGATTTCAGAGCTCAGAGCTCGTCCGTCCGTCCGTCGTCCGTCGCTCGTTCTCCATTTAACTTCCTATCATTCGGATGCTTCCTTCTTCATGTCAATCAGAGATAAATCGCAAAGTACGAACGATGGGAAGCGTTCACGTTGGCGCGTGGTAGTGGTGGCGGTGGTGGTGGTGGTGGTGGTGGTGTGTGTGCTTTTTTTGCGCAGCCACTTTTCTCCGCTCCTTCCGCCTTCCGCTCAGGTCTTGAATTTTGCTTCAGCAAGAACGCTCTGCTGTATTATCCTGCCGCTTATAGCTTTTAATTCATCAGAGGTGGTAAGCGAAAGGGTTTATGTAAGAAGGCAGTTCCTTTATAAAAAATAGCGGCATCGACAGGACTCACTGACACCTGACACGACATAGCGGGCGACGATACGATGCGAAGAGGATGGAACATGTCCCAGAGTACTTAAGAATCAAAATCATTTATAAAGACGACAACATAATTGTGATTGACAAGCCCTGTAACCTCAGATCCGTTCCTGGACATGCCAATCCTCCACCATCACCTTCCGTCGTGAACTCGACTGCTCGCGCCAAGAGTCACAAGGAGAACCGATTGACTAGTCAAGAAGCGTGGACTCGAGCCATTTTGAGCTTTCAGAATCAAGATATTACTGATGTAGCTAGCAAATGGCTATCAGGTCTCTCCAAGACTGGAAATCTCTCGTCCATTCCGCGAAAGTGGGGCCAATTTCGTCGATATGTGATTCGCAATCAATGTCGTTTGAACCAGATTCACGCAGTGGATAAGACAGAGATGGATGAAATAGCTAGCGAAATGTATGAACGAGTTAGGAAACGGCAGGTACCGCTCATGAATTTGCCAGAGGCGACGTCGCATGAGCAATCGGCGTTTGGTCAACTCATCTTAATGGGATACGCAAATGCGAACGACGAATCTCTAGAGGTACCGAATTGTAGAAAAGATGAAATGAGTCTATATGTGGTACATCGGCTTGATTGTCAGGTAAGTCGAATAGAGTTCCATGGGTTTCAAGTTGTATGTATATCGGCACCCAGCGGCTGACACGAGAGTCAATCCTTCCTTGTCCGCACTGTATAAGCAGACGTCTGGAGTTATGCTGTTTGCTCGGAATCAAGACTCAGCGTCGAAACTGAGTCAACTCTGGCGAGAACGTGATCAAGTCACCAAGGTGTATCTTGCCAGAGTGAAGGAGTGGAAACCATATCACGAGGGACAAATGGTAGAGGGACGCATTGATTTGCCATTGGAGCAAAGCGAGGAACGACTCAAGTGGAAAGTCGCATCGAATGGTGGTAAGCCTAGCACTACTCTTTGGAAGATTCATCACCCACCAGCTAACGTTTGCGGATCCACTGGTGTTGAACCAAGCTCAATTGTGCTCCAGCTGACACCGTTGACTGGACGGACACATCAGCTAAGAGTTCATTGTGCGAGTGTTGGAAGTGCGATCGAAGGTGATTCTCTGTATGGAAATGAAAAGGTTGAATGGGATCCTATGCGACCTGATGGTCCAAGGCTTTGTCTGCACGCACACAAGCTATCATTCACTCACCCAAGAACCGACGAGATTATGGAATTCACCTCAATGCCGTCTTGGCACGAACCGAGTTCCGCCTTTACTAGCTAGCCATCTACTAGTATACTATACATGCTGCCTCCTTGTAGACATTAACTGTATTAGCAGATACCGGTAGCCATGTTGGGTGGTCGGCTGCATCGGGACACTTTCGGATAAATTATCAAGCTTCAACTTCAAGGAACATGTTCGGTTCTCATGTGACGTGTCATTTGACGCCGCCAAAAGCTTGGCATTTACGAGTATTTGTTCTGATTCTCGCAATGACGCCCTCTTGCCGTATCGCCTGCGCTCTCTTGGCTGCTGCTGCCCATATTTTGGGCACAGATGCTCTAGCTCGTCCCCTGGGATCTCCGTACAACCGCGTGATTGTCTCTCCTTCCGTTGCAAAGGCAGACTTTCTCGAGTTGGGAAACGACCTCAAAGCGGCAGTGGCGGGAGGCGCCGAGTGGCTTCACTTTTCAGTTCAAGATGGAAGAATGGTTCCCAAAATCTCATTTGGTGCTCCTATAGTTGCTTCCTGTCGTGATTCGTTTCCAGATACAATCTTTGATGTCAAGCTTGGGTGCATCGAGCCCGAGCACCGAATCGCGGATTTTGTCAAAGCTGGCGCCGATGTGATTTCTGTTCACCCAGAAGCGACACTTCAGCTTGGAGCTGTCGTTAACATGATTGACGAGGCAGGATGTGCTCCTGGAGTTGTTTTGAATCCTGGTACCAGTGTCAGTAGCGTGGAGCATGTTCTTGACCAGTGTCATGTAGCTGTGGTGATGCTTGTACGTATTCTACGGATCACATTCGATGATATCCAAGAGTTAATGACTGTATCTGACGCATT
Organism: uncultured Desulfobacteraceae bacterium; assembly: GCA_942491115.1. Classification (GTDB taxonomy): domain Bacteria; phylum Desulfobacterota; class Desulfobacteria; order Desulfobacterales; family UBA5852; genus CALNZV01. The sequence goes on along the minus strand of CALNZV010000004.1, from coordinate 410,416 downwards.
TCTACTAATATAGGTAAATCCTGGGTATGGAGGACCAAAGTATATCAAGCAAGCAGTCGAGAAAATCAAGCAACTTCGACAGTTAAAGCCCGATTTGTTCATTAGTGTTGACGGAGGAGTCAGTGAGTCTAACGCCCCCGAACTAATTGAAGCTGGTGCCAACGTTCTAGTGGCCGGAGGTGGAGTATTCAAGGCAGAAGACAAGAAAGCAGCCATTGATGCACTTAAGGGGGGCATGACTTACTCTCATGTTCGTCCTTAGCTTGTATGAATGGGTACATGCAGTGCGTTTGAGTATGAATGACCTAGGTATGAGCCCCTTTTGGGGGGCATACATTTGAACATAGTAGAATTGTAAAGATAAAAGAAGCTTTCGATAGATGGATTGCATACTGTAGAAGGAGAAGGATACCTAGCTAGGTACGTATGTACAGTAGGGTATATATTATGATGCCGAAATTGACATTCTGGCCGTTATCCAACTTGTACGAGCGCACGTGAGCACTCACAGAAAACCATCTGAAATCTTGATGGCCCGCGGCATCTGATGAATGACGATGCATCTGCATGACACATGACACTCCAATGTAGTGTAATGGCCATGTCTCAGCGGATACAAATGGTGAAGACACTAAGCGGTAGCATAAGTGCGCCAGTGGTTGTTAGAGGACGTCATCGGTGTCTTATCGAGCACGGCATTCAGCGACGACCACAAACATCTTTTGCCAGCAGTACGGAGCCTCCACCAGGCGGTATTGTCGACGTAACTGACCTTGCACAACGCATGAGGGAGTCGGTTCGAGTATATACAACATCGCTTGGAGCTAATCGAGTCAAACTGTTGGGAATATTAGCGCACGACGGGCTGCTGTACCGAAGTGACGCCGAACTCTACTCGGAGCTCATTGCCGAAACATGCTACGAGGATGGCATTGACTATGAGCAATGCCGAGTACTTGGAGAAACACCACCTGATGTCGAAAAGGCAATACTTGCTGGCAATCAACGGTCTGATGTCGATGGCATTCTACTTTTCTACCCCATTTTCAAAAAGAGACTTACAGCCTACCATCGCGAGGAGCGAGGACCTTACAAAAACAGATTGACAGGAGTATACTACAAGACTTATGATGATTATCTTCGAGATTTAGTGTGCTATACGAAAGATGTAGAGGGACTGTGTCAAGAATACAATGCGCGTTCGCTATTTCGAGCCCGAGGCAAGGAAAGCCTTGTTGTCAACAATAGACACGACACCAAATTGTACCCCTGTGCTGCTTCTTCAGTCTTTCGAATTCTAGAGACATACCATGCCACATCAATACCCAACTCTTGGGAAGGAACAGTGGTTACAATCGTCAATCGGTCCGAGATTTTCGGTCGTCCGTTAGCGGCAATGTTGGCCAACGCCGGCGCTACAGTCTACTCGGTCGACATTGATTCGATCCTCTTGTTTCGGGCTGGCGGACGAATGAGACGATGCAATGATTGTACCACGACTCTTGAAATGTGTATACGTAAATCTTCCGTGATTGTCTCGGGAGTTCCCTCTCCTGACTTTTTGATTCCTTGTGAGTGGATCAATGAAGGATCGACATTTGTAAATGTTTCAGAGTACCCGAATGTGTGCGAAGAGTCTTTGCTGGATGTTCCTGGAATACAGTACATTCCTCATGTGGGAAAGGTGACGATTGCGGTTCTAGAGCAGAATCTGATTGAGCTTTCCCGAGGGCACAGAAGTTGAGATTCGGAAAGCCTTTATTCGCACGCTCGAAACAGCAGGAGGAAATGATATTGCACCAGACACGAGCAAACTAATCACAAGGCCGCATAAAGACCTCGAAATACTGTATTACACATGCTGTGCCATGTACGCTTTTAAAGCGGGTCGCAAAGCTCCCGGTAGTTTTCCTACTGAATGCCCGTTTCGAGTCTCAATAAAACGAATGTTCCGTGTTGCTTGCACATGTGTTCTTGATCGTACAGTACGAGTCATTGCTTGGTCGAATGAATGTCTAGCTAGCTAGGTTTATATCATCGGTATAAAGCGCAAGGGAATGAATTCTGTAACAGCGCGAGCTATTTATTTATGAGCGTAATTAGACTACTACTGCGAGGACTGGGAGAGGCCTTCTTCGCATTCAATTACGGGTGAGAGCCTACTGGACGTTTTCCCTTGAGTAATTGATGTAGGTTTGCCACTTGTCGTCTCCTTCGTTGAAGCGCTCTGCAACGATTCTTCTTCAGGTCGATCTAATCGCGAGAGAGATGCTGACAAACTCATTTCAAACAGCTTGAGCACAACTTCCTGTCTATTCCACACCGTAGATACCTTCTCCTTCGTAGCTTGTAGAGCCTGCATGGAAAGCTGTACTCGCTCCAACGCTTGTCGAATCTCTGCCTCCCCTCTATGCGCGAGTGCGAATCGAATGTTGTCGCGCCATTTGGGACAGGCCGCTTCGATGGACTGTAGTTGAGTCGAGTCGGACACGATAGAATCCTCGATAGAACCTGCGATATTCTCTCCGCGTTGACTAAGAAGTGGTGCCTCGAACTGCGATTCTTGAGTGAAACTTTCTCGTTGCGTTTCTTCGCTCATTTCATTCTCGAACAAGTCCAGCAGCTGATTTATCCTTGAGTCGTCATCATTAGAATCGTCGGTAACGTCAGCTGAAAATAGAGCATCCCATGCACAGTCGTACTTGCTGGTGGATGTTGAAGGTGACATGTTGCCAAACTTTGACGTCGGAGACGATACTGACGCTGGAGACTGAGGGCTTCTTCCAAGCTTGTTGTTGGTTGTAAGAGCTGACCAGGCTCTTGGAGCTTGACACGACGGAGTCTGTTGCTCTAGTAGAGCTCCTTTCCTCCAAGATACGCGGTGAATATGGTCTACAGGATCAGGCTCTGGCTCGAATTCCAATTCAGCGTCTACAACGCTAGTGTCGTCCACAACATCCTCCTTGTCTTCGTCTGTGACTGTCTGCGAGTGAGCATTTTCCTCTTTAGTCGTATCATCTTGGTCAGTACTCTTGTCCGTTTCCTTGTTGCCACCGCCAAACATTTGAGTAAGAGTGATTTGACAATCTGATACAATGTATAGGACGGGCGGGTGTTTGTAAAAGATGCGTCAAGATGCAAACGATATAATATAGGACCACAAGGCACTTACCTCCATTACTAAACAAGGTCGCTTGTGCTTCCTCCACGATAGGTGTTGGAAGAGCTACACAGTCAACCGCTTGGGCTTGCTCGTCCCACACATTTGCGTCCGGAAGAAACCGCGAGTCTCCAAAGGCAAGTCGTTTGCCATCATTAAGCTGCGCCTCTTGCTTCTTTAACACGTTGCGACGATGCTTCTTCAGCTCACGGTTGACTTGATCCAGCAACGTTTCGTACTTGTCGACGACCCTTTCGAGTTTTTGAGTCCTCCGAATCAATGCTCGCTCAATCTCAGCATCCGTTCGAGACATGACTGCCGAGGCGTCCACAACATTCGTCTCTTTTCCAATAGTACAAGTACAGGTTGTACAAAGGGCACACGTTCCCTTTTTTACTCGTGGTGCCCTCGTCTTTCTTGGAGGAGCAGCTTTCTTTTTCGGGGCAGGCTTCTCCGTCGGCTTGTTTTGCTTTGCAGTGCCTGCTTTTGATTCCGACTCGTCCATCCCAGTTACTCCTTCAACATTAGATGGTTTCTTTGGAGCACGACTTTTTCGTTTCGGCATTGTCTTGGGTAAAGTCTTCTCCGGAGACGCAACGACTTGCTTTTCAGTACTCTTTGTCGGCTCGATTTTTTGTTGCTTCGTCGCAACTTGAATCGATGTGATTGCCGAAGCACCATCCTCGTCCTCGAATACAAATACATCATCACTATCATCATGACATTCCTTGCCTGCTTCATCTCTTTGCTCCTTAGGTTTCGGTGCATCCTTGGGAACGCCATCAGATGCGCCTGGAGGTGGCGAAAAGGATACCGTCGGTTCAATCGTGCCCTGTATCAATGCCTTTAATCGTGCCCTGGCAAATGTTTTCGAACTCTTGTAAAGCTTGGCTCCATACTGTCCTTCCAATGCTTCGACAAAGTCCTTTTCCGTCGTGTCATTGGTATTTGATAAAACAAAGAGACCGTCAATTGCTACAATGAGATCTGCCTCGTCCGGTTTGACCTTGGGCTTTTTGGTTGCCTTTTTCTTTTGAACCGGTTCTTGTACATTTCGGCTAGTGTCTTTCTGTATTTCAACAGTAGTATCTGCCTGTGCAAGTGCTTGTTTGGCTTCTTCCAGTGCTTGCTTGTCGGTATCAAACTTTGGTTCCGGTTCAGTAGTGGCATTGTCACGAGATTCTTGACTCTGTTGCTCAGTAACATTTGCACCCTTTCTCCTATTTGAAATACTTGGCTTTTTGTCGATAGTTTGACTACTTTTCATTGGTTGTGTCGGTGCAAACGTGGGAGGAGCATCGAGCAAATCGTCATCGTCGTCATCATTCTCCTCATTTAACAAGACCACGAGCGGCTCCTCTGGCTCTTCTTTTGGTTTCACAGGTGAATCCAATATAGAAATATCCATTTCGTCTAACTTATGAACGGGTGAAAAGGAAGGAATGGGTACATCCGTCCTTTTTCTTGCCCGTCTCTTTTTTGGTTTTGGCGCATTCGTTTCGGCAATGCGTTTTCGAGGTTTTCGACTCACACGTGACAATTTCAACATTGGCGTGGCACTGGATGGTGAATCCTCATTGTCCTTCATTGTAATAATTGCAATTCTTTACTGAAAAGGAGAGAAAAGCGGCGTCTTTATCATGAGCAACGCTCTCACTCTCATCGCGATTATGAGCGCTATTGACATTTTTCGATGACCGAAACTGTTGACATTTTGTAGAATGACCGACAAAAATTTGGATGGTCAAACGACCATCAAAGACAGTAGGGACCCACATGTACATTCAATGCGCAATGACTGGGATAGAGGAAAAGCTCTTTTTTTAGCTATCTTACATATTCATTTGAGATTCAATGATATGATTCAAATGCCTCAAAAATTTTCCTGCGATCCGTTGAGTCCTAGCTAGACTATCAAAATTTGGTCGGCACCGATAAAGCTTCCGACGCAATGCATCACTCATCATTCATCACAATCGTGACAATCGCGTGCAGGGAGAACAAGTGAAAACACCATGACGACTTCCAACAAGAAAAAATCAATCGAAAAGATGCTCCTTGCCCGCGTGGCGATGTTTGTGGATCATCACCATGACCCACGTACTTTTGAGCGTCCTTCTGGGTTCATCAATTGATGATCATGCTGATTGCTTGAAAGCAATTGCCGTCGTCAATTTTTGATTTTCTAGGCGCCGTCGATTTGTCGACTGCCTCCGGCCTGTGGCAACTGGCGGCTTTTTGGATTGCAATGATGGCTCATGCGTTTACAGCCTTCGTCGTCTTTCAAGAAAAGAATAATCTTTGGTTTCTTGCCATCATCCTCGTCAATTTTTTGTTCCTGCTTGGCGTCGTCGACATGTCAACTTCCTCGGGCCTTGCACTGATTTGGCATATTCGCGCTCACCGTCTCTCTCTCCCTGACTCTTTGAATTATTAGCTAATAGTTTCCTGGAGTGTAAGACGAGAATGGAATATATGTCACGAAGCACTGGCTTGTTGCCTGTATGATTGCTTCTATCCCGAAAAGAAAGTGAATCGGGTCGCTTTTAAAAGTTTTTAGTTATTGTTTAGGTCCTGGCACTTTTGTTTAGCTACGAAACAGTATGCACGGCGTAGCTAGAGATTATATTTTTTGCATTTGTCAAAAAGTCGAGCAATTGCAATCCTTTCATTCGCTTAGCTTTCTACATTGATACCATGATTTCCAGAGTATCCGCTTTTCACAGATGGCTCCCATCCTTCACTTTCCAACCATCCAGTTTTTGGTTCCCACACTTGAACTCCAAGAGGATACACAACTGGTGTACCACCGCCGCCACACGCCAAGCTCACATCTCCTTGCGGACATGTCGACGCTGATACTAGCAAGTCCGTCTCGGCAAGAAACTCCAAGTAGTCTCCCACTTGAACAGGACTCGGTTTCGTAAAGTATTGATGCGTGTCTTTGGTAAAGCCTGTACACATGAATACATTTAACACGTCGTGAACATCCATCTCATGCAAACCATCTCGCAACGCTTGTCGTGTAAGGTTGGAATGACAGCACGTATTGTCGTTTTGCTGCGTCATTAAGAAGTGCGTATACGGATCACAACGACTTCCAATCACATCATGCACTCCAGCTCCATCATCATCAAAGCCATAGGCAATGGTATCTTGGACGATCGTTGCCAGTGGACGCATGTATGGCATGTTGCTCCACAAGCGGTCGCCAGTCGTGAGATGAGTGGCGTGAATCTGCCTTGTCTTCGAGGAAAAGAAGCGTTCTTGTGGATCATTGGCTGCCCAGCAATTCATGTCCGCCACTTGGGGACCTTTGGTACAAGTGATTCGCCATAGGCAACCGGCAGGAACTTTCCAGGAACGAGCATCACGAGGTGAAATCTCCAGCTCTTCGAGTAGCGTTGCATTTCCATCGGCAACTGCTGTTCCAAGCTTGGCATACAGCTCGTCACCGCCTTTCTTTGCCGGTAAGTTTTCAATTGCATAGCAAGGAATTGGTTTGCTGGACCGTGCGAGTGCTCGGCGGTCTTGTGACATGGTATCTCTTTGTGGCGCTCTCCAAATCAATGCTCAGAGTAAGTTAAGTTTGCGAGGTTGATAGGATGTCTTACATGTAAACTGTGATTATCTAACGAGACTATTGAGTTGGCGATGCATTGCTTCATCAGCATCATCAGATCGAAGGCGACCAGATCGAGATTCTGCTTGACGTGTTGGCCGCAAGTTTTTTGGTGAGCTCGTAGAATTCTACGTGAAAACCCACGACATGCTGCTGCCAATGACGCCAATCTTCCGAATCAAAAAACGGCAGTTCGTGCATACTCGATACATCGTGCAATGCTCACTTTTTCTTCGAATCAACGTCATCGACGAACGCAATAGTCAGTCATCACGATGTTTTCCTCCATGAGACGTGCCGTACCAGCCTTTCGTGCTGCTGCTAGTCGTGCCGCAACTGGCCGGGTTGCTGTTGCTGCCAACAAGTCAAATGTGGTGGCGGCGGCAGGAAGTGCCCGTTTGATGAGCACGATGGATACCATGGAGAGCGGAACTCCAACTTGTAAGTTCAATTTCGTACTTATGCCAGTGTAGGTGTCAACCTTGCCATGTAACTAACAAGATTCTCCTCGCTGTTTCGTTACAGACATGTCGCTCTATCCTGAGGGTTCATCCGACGGCGCCCTTCGTCTCGGCAACATTGTTCCGGATTTCTCTTGTGACACAACGCATGGCCATTGGGACTCCTTTCTCGAGTGGAAAAAGGTAGGGATCGTTCGAGGTTGTAATAGTGCTTGACACTCAAGCGATTATCTTACTCACTGTATTTTCTCATCGCATTACCATTACAGGGCAAATGGGCCATTCTCTTTTCTCATCCCGCTGACTTTACACCTGTTTGTACCACTGAGATTGGACGCCTTGCACTCAAGTATGACGAGCTTGTGGATCTCGATTGCAAGGTGGCGACCTTGAGTGTGGATCCGGTCAAGTCTCATCAAGAATGGCTCTCGGACGTGGTTGCTCATTGCGAGAATGAAATTGAAGTGAAATTCCCAATCATTGCTGATCCGGATCGTTCCATTTCGATTGCATACGGCATGATTGACCCCGGCAACCTCGACGAGCAAGAACTCCCTCTTACAATCCGTGCTGTCTTCATCATTAACCCGGAAAACAAGCTTATGCTGTCTTTGAACTATCCTGCTTGTGTTGGACGCTCCTTGGACGAGATTGTTCGCTGTGTCAAGGCTTTGCAGCTCTCGTATGAAAAGAGTATTGCAACTCCGGCAAACTGGCCTGAGAATCATGCTGACATTCCAATGGGCGATGGACGCACGACGGAATTCAAGGGATCTGTTTTCTTGCTCCCAACAGTGACGGAAGAGGAAGCCAAGGAGCATTATCCCGGACATCACACTTGCGATGTTCCTTCCAACATTCCGTATCTCCGTCTCGTCAAGGCTGACGAAGTGGCTTCCAAGTAAGTAGAGAGTCGTACCAGCAAGATACGAAGAGTGCTCGTCTTGGTCGACCGCTCATTCCTTGAAAAGAGCACGACAGACAGATAAACGTAATTGTATAACGATACCTTTTGCTTCGACAGTGACCATACACGTTGCTCAGTCCTAGTCTAGTGCTCACTAATGCGAGCGAAGCATCAAACTGGGCAGCATTCTGAGTACGAGTTTGCATGGGACACAGGTGACGATCGAGTCGAGTCGTTGGAGGGAGCAACAGTATCGTAGCAAGCAGTACTCGAGAAAGACTTGTGTTTAGTTTCGCCCGTCTCTTATTTGTGTAGACAGTATGAGATAATAGATACGTAGTAGTCTATGGTTGAATCACTGTTTTATCTCATTGCTCTCGCTGTACAGTAGCTAGGTTTCCGCGGAAAGGTCGCTGGCCACGTGTATCGGACATTCCTCAACTGCAAGAAGTACGATAGCCACGTGTGTCGGATATTCTTCCAATCGCTCTGAGCCATTGAAAAATTGCGCGAAGCTCTTGGAGCCAGAAATCTGTGACACCACGACCACGACACCATTCTTACGCCTGCATTACACTCTCGTAGAGAGCAAAACAACATCATGCCCCCGCTTCACAGCTCCCAAGCACTCCTAAAGGAGCTGCAGGAACACAATGGCTTTTTCGATGAACTCGTAGACATGATTCCTGCCAAGCTTTACATCAAGGGCAACTCTGGTACGTGGACGAGTTTTTCTTTTTGGGAGACACGATGAGCAAGTGCATCCTTTCTAATGTTTTCTCTATAGGTGACGACAAGTACAATCCAAAGTACCACAAGGGACAGCATAAAGAGTCCAAAGAGGCTCGTCGAGCTCGTAGTAAGGCTGCCAAGCGACAAAAATTTGACCCCGAGCAATCCGAAACGACGGTGCAAGCCCAAGAACGCTTGGCGCCCGCACCACCACCACCTCCTCCTACTAGTGGAGGAAATTCTCGTATTGAAGCACTTCGCGCCAAACTCCATGCCAAACTTGCCGAAAAGGCAGGGCAACGTCCTTGTGATCCAAACGTGGTGTCCAAACGTGCCGCTCGACGTGCGGAAAAGCTCAAGCGTCGTCACGAAGCGACCAAAAAGCGTGCCATGTCTCACGTCAAGGACACGGCCACGAAGACGTTTAAAGTCTCCCAAGAAACGTCCAATATTGCAAGTGACTTGGAAACGTTGGATTATGGTAAATTGGCAGGTCTCAATCCTTCTCCCAAGCATTATCAAAACAACAAGTCGTTGGCCAATCTCAACAAGGGAAAGAATCTTGAGAGATTGTTGGCAGATGCCGAACAAAAGAAGCAACGTTTGGAAGAGTTGAAAAAGGGTAGCCAAGAAGAAAAGACCAAAGCCCGTAATATTCAATGGGGTGATACTCTCAAGGAGGCGAGTGGGGAACGCGTCAAGGATGATCCTGCCAAGCTTCGAAAGGAACTCAAGAGAAAGGTTGCCAAGAAACAGAAATCCAGCAAGGCGTGGAAGTCGAGAATGGAACAGACGAAGGAGAAGATGGATGATCGTCAAAAGATTCGTCGACACAATTTAGACAAGCGTAAAGAGGGAGGTGCTGCAGGAGCTAATCTTTCCAAGAAGCAAATTGCACAAGAAGAGGGTGATGCGACTGGAGAAAAGAAGGGACGCCGTCGATTGTCACGTGCAGGATTTGAAGGAAAGAAGCAAGAGTTTTTGAATCAAAAGGGTGGTAAGAAGAGTCAATAAGTATATAATTACATAAACTCATACGGTAACTCCAAACACTGCCATTTTCATTGCTTCGTTTTGATCCTTTGGTACTCTTATTCCATGCCGCTCGTGAGGTATCAAGTGATAGAACGATCCTGGCTTCATTTCATGTTCCGTGTCGTCTATGGAAATGATTCCTGATCCACTCAAGACGTAAAAGAACTCGTGAAGATTTTCGTGATCATGTGGAGGCATCATGTCCTGGCCTGGCTCAAATGTAGCAATCGAGTAGCCAACAAAGTTTGGAACGACAAAGGCATCCAAGAGCTGCTGTTTCATGATGGACTTTCCGTTTTGATCTTTATGCGAGGTAGGACGAGTAGGTGTATCGTTAAGCTGTTTGATGGAACCATGCAAAGGGCCAGTTGGATGTGATGCTGTCGGATGGAGGAGCGTCCGATCGACCAACACTCCGGTTGCAAAAGCTAGAAGAATCCTCACGTTTGTCGACACGAATCCAAAGCGTTGAGTTCTTAAGGTGCCCATGAGTGTAATGTGAGAATATGAACAGTGGTTGCTTTTGGTGTATCTTTGACGCTCTCCTTTGATGATGATGGGATGATGCCGAAAATGAAGATTCCCCCCTTGACGCTCGTACGCATCGAGTCGTGATGATTTTGATCGGCACATCGCACGTACGAGCGATTCCCGGACGGTCGAGTTTTACACGCGGAACCCCCCCCCCCCCCCCCCCCCCCCCCCCCCCCCCCCCCCCCCCCCCCCCGCCCGCGCCCCCGGGGGGGCGCCCCCCCCCCCCCCCCCCCCCCCCCCCCCCCCCCCCCCCCCCCCCCCCCCCCCCCCCCCCCCCCCCCCCCCCCCTTTGATTTTGCGCTTTTCAGCCGTTGCACGCCTTAAGCGGGTTCTGTGACACAAACGAGCAGGTTGAGAAAGGCCATGCGAGCAGGTGTCGAGCGATAGCCACCCCCCCCCCCCCCCCCCCCCCCCCCCCCCCCCCCCACCCCACGATCATTTTCTTCGCGCCTCTTTTTCTCGATGTTGATGATGATGCCAACATTCTTCGACCGATATTAGCAACCGCTGCTCTTGTCGCTAGCTTCCTCTGTTTGCCATTAACAATGGCTTACATGAATACCAAGTCATTGGCATGTATTCTTTTAGCTTTTCTGCCCATAATGTCGAGAGGCTTTGTCGCGATACCTCTCATTCAATTCAAGCAGCATCATGCGTCACTTTCGAGCCTTTGGGCTCATGATGAAACGAATGATTGTCCTTCTCAAAGTAATCAAGCCAATATCCCAATAGATCCAAATGATGTGAAACGACGTAACCTATTAAAGCAATCTTCGAGCTTACTTGCCGGCCTTGTCGTCGGTGGTAGTTTTCGGCAAGCAGCAGCACTAGAGGCAGACAACAAGATTGTGCTTCAAACCAGTACCGAAAATGATCCAGTCAAGTTTGTGGATGCCAGTGCAATAACAACAACAACACCAGTACGAACTCGCGCCGACACAATTTGCATCGACTCGGAAGAGCGACGAATCGCCGTCTTTGAACGAACGGCTCCGTCCGTTGTCTTTATCGATACCTTCACAGAACAGAGGGATGTGTTTTCCACAAATGTAATGGAAGTGCCTCTTGGATCTGGTAGTGGGTTTGTCTGGGACGACAAGGGGCACATTGTCACAAACTATCATGTCGTGCGAAACGCTAGATCCGCTCAGGTGGCTATCCTGACAAAGGTTGTACCTGGCGCCGCCGGCAAGAGCTTGACACTTGCCTCGGATGAAACCACCAATCCCTTGACTCGAATGAGACCAACCAGTATTTCAGGAGTGACGGATTACAAACGTTCAGTCTATAAAGCAAAAGTCGTGGGAGTGGATCCTGGAAAGGATATTTGTGTCTTGAAAGTGGACGCGCCTGACTTTGACTTGTTTCCAATAGAGGTGGGCACATCTACTGGCTTGAGGGTAGGACAAGGCGTCATGGCGATTGGCAATCCCTATGGGTTAGATCACACCTTGACGGTAGGAGTGATTAGCGGCATTGGGCGACAAGTAAAGAGTCCGACTGGACGACCAATTACCAACGTCATTCAATCGGATGCTGCCATTAATCCAGGCAACAGCGGAGGCCCGCTTCTGGACAGTAATGGCAAACTTATTGGTATGAATACTGCAATCTACTCACCTTCGGGAGGCAGTGCGGGAGTTTCGTTTGCCATACCTGTGGATACGGTCAAGTTTATAGTTGACACGTTGATTAGGGACGGCAGGGTGATTCGACCAATTCTTGGCATTACATACCTTAATTCAAAGCAGGCTCGGGTCTTGGGTATCACAAAGGGTGTACTCGTATTGGAGGCACCAGCCGACACCCCTGCGGCCAAGGCTGGTCTGCGAGGAACGCGTCGAACAGAAACAGGTCTGGTCGAAATCGGCGATGTAATTACCAAGATTGAAGGCACTCCGATTGACACAGAAGCAGATCTATTTGAGGCACTCGAAAACTTCAAGCCTGGGGACACAATTAAAGTTACTGTCAGTCGGGTGGAAGCAATGGAGAACGAACTCAGGTCAAAAGAGGTTGTTCTGAATGTACAGTTACAGTCAAGTACTTCAGGTCCCGGACAAGTCATATTTCCTTATCGAGCAGTACCCCAACCGCCGCAATAGTAACTAAAGGATAACATGGACATAGCTATAAGCATTCTTTATTGATACTCTGTATGAATATTTATTTGTAGTCGAGTATCTCGTCGCTATCAGCAAGCTTCGCCATTGGATCGGCACTATTCTCTTTTCGCATTCGGTAGGCTTCCATTTCTTCTTCCGTCACGTCCACTTCAGCGCTTACCGAGTTGTACTTGCGTTTTCGGTCATCTGACGTCTGTTCGCGAGTCTTATCCACCTTCTTGAGAGCCTTCGCTAGCTTGTCTTTTTCAAACTCTGCATGTTGGTCTGCGACCTCACCATACATTTTGGACATGCTATGCATAGGTGGTGCGGCACTTCCTTTTCGTTCTTCTGTTGGAATCGACTTTAGCATTTCTCTCGCTTGTGCGAGTGCCGCCGAACCTGCTACACCAGTGCCAAAACGCATTTCATTGGACTCATCGTTTGCTTTTCTTCCATTCGCTCCAGTGCAGTACGAATTCTTGGTGAGAGAGTGGTCATCTGCGTATCCCCAACGAAAGGCACCCCGATGAAAGTAGCTACCCCAAACGGTGGAGTGACCATTGATAAAGACATCTTCTTCATACTTGGACGTCAAGGCGACTCGCTTTGCTGCGACCCCTCCCTTGAGTAAACGGCCATCAGGAGCATATTGTTCTTCGGTAGTGCTAACGCCGAATCGAACCTTTCGTTCCGCTGCAGCCTTGGTTGCCTTTTCTAGCTTGTCTTGTTCGCCAGCTGCATTCGCCAAGCCATCCGCACCGTCCAAGTATTCTGCTCCACCGTACTTGTCCAGTACGGCCTTTTTATGTTTTGCTTTTAGGTCCGCTGACTTTGTTTTGAACTGCTTCTTTAACAATTCAGCCTGCGATGGGTTTGCTTGTGGATGAATTTCACTCACGCCCTTGTCCGATGCCTCCCACGCAAAGAGCTGAGTATCAGCCAGTTGAACCGCGTCTCCACTGATTCGAGCAAAATTGTCGCCCGCAAATGGCACATCATCCACAGACGCTTCTGGATTGGGATTATCACGCATCGATCTCGACTTTGGATCATAGTATGCAGAACTGGGGTCAAGGTTGCGTAGATACTTGGCCGTATCTTCTCGGATACGAAGGTTTCGTGCCGTCACCTTCATTTGCGCTCCACCGACGCCACCCTGTCGAGCCAAGCGACTGGTAAATGTCTTTGCATCTTCATCGCGCTGCACAAACTCATCCTCGGAGTCATCAGAACCCACATCGGAATCATCAAAGTCGGAATCCGATCCTCGGTCCTTATCCTTGGTGGCGTCGCCAGACTCTTGTTTACTCTTTTTCTGTCGACGAAATTCATCTCGTTGTTGATAGAGCTTTTCAGCTCGTTTCATGTGTCCCTCGGGATCATATCCATGATAGGAATCTCGCTTCGAATCATAAGTTTCCATACTCTCGGATTGAATCATTCGATTGCCAGTTTTTGTCATTCGAATACAATTTCGTTTCAGTTTCACTTTACGTTCCACCGTGCCATCTTCAAATTCCAAGTCAAATTCGGTTCCCTTTTTGGCAATTTTGGTAATTTTACAAATGCGATATGGCTTTTTATTATTCTTGAGTGCTTCCACCCACATTCCCACTTGAAATTGTTGAGTTTGACGACGTTGCTTCTCTTGTAATCGTTTTTGTTGAACGAGCAAATCTGCTTCATTCAGAGATAGTTCTTGTTTGGTTTCCACCACACCCACTTGATGGTCCAACGAAGGACCTTGTCCTTCTCCCAAGTACCAAGGACGTTTGGTGAGGAATTCGGGATTGTGGGGATTAATCATGGTCCCCGTTTTGACATCGACCGCGGGAGCGACGGCGCCCGATTGGCGTGCCTCGGCAAGCTCGCGACTCTTTTTGCGATCCGCAATGCTTTCAGTATTATGAGAAGGAACCGAAGAAGACATGGTAGTCTATAGTAGCAACTGATTTAACAAAGGAAACGGGGTGAAGGCGAAAGGAGAAATGATAATGATGAGAGCGCAGATTGTGGACGCGCGGCGCCATTTTCGTAGCTGATGCACGTGTGGTGGCAACTGCCTCCAAGCTGATAACCTATTCGAAGCAGCATGCACGATTCCCACAGGATCCACAATAGAATGAGAAAAGGGGCATCATACGCCGCCCTTTCTAATCGATAAGAGGACTTAAGAAAGTCTGCTTAACAGAATAGGATGGAAGAGAAACGCCAAGCGCATGTGCGACCACGCGTCCGAAGCAAACGTGCTGTTGTCGCCCCATCATTGAACGACATTCCCGATAAGACCGACATGGATGAGCTCTTGGAGCATACACGACAACGGATTCAGTCTCAATTGGAAATTTCATCGACCCGCAAGCATGTAGGGAAGCAAGCAGCTTCCTCCATTTCACAGGTGGCGCCACCGACGTCGGCGCCACTGAAAGCGCCAACCGCCAAACCCAAAAAGGGCATTCTCAAGACTTCAAAGTACTCGGTCCAACCAAACGAAACATCCACTAAAGACACGAATGTTAACGTGAATGATTCCTCCAGGCCCTTGGTGAAAGAAAAACCGCGCGCGGCAGTCAAGGACCTTGTCGTGGAGCGACAAGAGCCCGCCACCAATGAACCAGCAGCATTATTCGCAGACGCGCTGGCGGTAGAGGGCCATACACCAAAGACTAGAATCCAACACACCAATTGTAGTTTCGTCCATTTCTCAACTAATGAGTCAGGCAGGGCAACAAGACTCGAACAGCCGTGCTTCTCCTCCTCAAGTCGTCGAAGCCGACTTGTCCTTTGCGTGCATGACGTCTCAAGAGTATGACGAAACTGTCAAATGTGCTGCCGAATCCATGGAACTCAATCTTGATGCGGATACGGCGGGTGGTCCAGACAATAATACCAACAACCATGAGCTGTTTGACCAAGAGGATGACGACTCTTTTGATAATGAGGAAGATGACATGTCGGACGACGAACACGAGTCATCGTCACTCGAGGAGGGAGACGACTATACACATGCACAACCAGAACCAAGAGCATTTATGAAATTATGGGAAGCAATTACGAATTGGGCGACTCCTGAAACAATATCCTTGCTCCATCAGTGGAGGAGAGAAAATGACGCCATGGACTGTTCCGAAACTGAATCAGTCCCACAAGTCGATCAGAGTGATTTGGGAAGCTCACGACGCAAGGGGTTAAACTCCATGCTTACAATGTATCTACCTTCCACATTAAGCAATCTTGGTCAACAAGATGACCGGCGACGAGTAGAAATGAGACTTGACAATTTGTTGCGGACTCTGTCCTTCAAAAAGCCAATGGCCAAGTTGAATCCAAACCTATGGAAGGCAATGACGTGTGTCTTGGTCGATATGGTACTACTTGACTCCATGCAACCAACCAGTGTGATTGTTCCAGCTCCGGCGAGTGAGGTGGGTATGGTGGCGGACGAGTACAAGTATCTGATTCGATCGGCCGTGACCAATCTAGAAGCAAGCTGAGTCTACTACTCTGGAGTATACGAGTATTAGTAAAGCTAGCATGCCCGATACTACTGTAATGCTGCGACTGACGCTATTTGGATTATATATAACATGCACATAAAGGCAAAGCTAGCTTTAAGTAAACTGGCAAGTAAAGTGGCCACTTCTTCACCACACATCTAGGTATGCTTCGCTTACTTAACCCACGTTTTCTTGGCTCCTGTAGCCTTGGCCACCATGTCAAGATTATGCATCATTGACTTTCGGACCGTCCCGTCCATGAAATACATCATTCGAACCATGGGCACATTAAACGAGTAGCCCGAAATGTCCGTGTATCCCACCAAGGTAATTTGGCAATTTCCCTTGGTGCCCATTGGTTCAATCGTATAGGTCCACTCGGATTCAATTTCTCTCGTTTCATGTTTGGCGTTACGAACCACACTGGCATCCTTGTTGGCTCCCTTTTTCGCAGAGGGCGGCACAAAGGACTGCTCGACAGTGTAAATATCCGACATTCGTCCCTTGACGACTTGTTCTTTCCATTTCAGTGGCTTGCCATCCTTATCGGCATCCTTTTTAGAAGCAGCTAAATCACACATGTCCTTGTGCATGGGACATTTGCGAGGATCCTGAGTGAGAATTTCAAAGGCCTTTTCCACCGAGCACGAAAGCTGAATAATGCATTTTCCCTTGTATCGCTTGGGAAGTACGGGAGCTAAAAGAAAGGGGAGAAGAATGAGTGCCAACAACAACACTCCAATCGTCTTTGTTATGGGATCCAGCGCCATCGTTTATTCAGTGAGTGAATGTACTGTACGTTGTTATTACTTGGTTATTCAATTGAATGGTTGCAAAAACGAAGGCAACGAAGCCGCATCGTCATTGTCATTGGTTCCCAAACGGCCACGAAACGTGAATGTACAATAGAGCGATATATGATATTCTTGTGCGTTTATGACTATAAGAAGAATAGAGCTTTATGCTCATGACCTATTTTCTGGCCGCCGTCCGTTTTTGCTTCGTTGGAGGGAACTTTTCTTTGCCGCCATCATCATGACGCAATGGCACTAGCTACTGTACATGCAGTAGGTTCCTACCGTGGCTTTTTTGATCGGTTACAGCTCAACATTTTCTAAGAAGCATGTGGAACCGCTTGGCATTGAGCCGTTCCAGTGTCAGCATGCGTTCCTTGCTCCAATCGCGACCATCAGTGGCACGACATCAAGGGCATCCAGCATCATCACCATCCTCAGTCGCATGTGCCTGTGCGTTACCACCACTTGAACTCCACACAAATACTGCAAGGGCACACTACCATTCCAATTCTCAGTCTCCCTCGTCCATTGATGCAACCATACGAAAGATGCGACGACTGGATAAACGTGCCAATGTCGACACTCAAGCCGTCAAGCAAGTCTTGTCACCACAACAAGAAGCATTGCAAAAGCTAGGTATTGGTAATGACAAGTTAAAGAGTCGCATCACAGCAAGCGATGATACACGACAAGCCAATAAGGAAGAACGACCAATCCCACCAGCCATTCATGTCCGAGTTCGCGCAGTTCATGCCGCACAAACGCTAAATGTCGTGAAAATTCTTCAAAAAGTCTTTGTTTCACCCGTACGACATTACTTTGGAAAGACTAGTCTCATTGTACAGCTCAAACCAGCATCTCCGGGAGAACCATTTCGGTTTGTAGCCGTCTATCGATTTGGAAGTGTCGTCTTTTTCAACATGACGAGCACACGAGAGGTGGGAAAACTACTCGAGGCCATTAAATTGCATGGCAAGAATCCCATTGCGTCTGGCTTTGAACGACGTGAAAATTTTGGAGTTGTGATTCAACCGCGTCTCGAGCACTTGGAGTTGCCAGACGACCAAGTTGTGACGGGGGACTATTGTGTTGTGGAATCGCTCGATTTGAATAGTTGTTCCGTCGTGGCAAACATTATGGCTCAAACAGTCGCACTGGACTCGTATAATGATATTGCCGAAGAATTACTATCGACGTTTGCAGATATCAATTCCATTGTGCGACGGACTGGAAAGTTTACCGAAATGCAAAAGGATTCACTCTTTCGAGTAGTGGCAACCAACAATGCAATCTTTATCGATATGATTAGCAAACTTGGTATAAAAGAGAGAAGTGATACAGCATGGAACTTGACTCGGTACACGCAAGTCCATGAGGGAATGAAGGATGAGTTTGAGATTGAACACCGCTTTGACAACATTGAGTTCAAGCTCGATATGATTCAACAGAATGCAAAGTTCTTTCTAGAAATGCTACACAGTCAAAAGACAAATACTCTGGAATGGATAATCATCGTGTTGATTTTGTTTGAATGTATCTTAATGTGTATGGAAATGAGCGGACTTGGGACGCCATTTTTTGAATCCATTGCACAAATCTTGCCTGGCGAAAGCAGCAAGCCGCCTCCATCGCCAGCAAAGCCAACATGACGAAGCGAGCGAGCGTGTAATATACAGTGGTATAATAGAGTCTTAATGAATAATAATGAATATACTAATAGAGTAATGTATATGTATCATACTCCGTAGTTGAAAGGATGGCACATTATGCATACTCACGGAGTAACCACAACTTTGGCTCGTTTGGTACTCTTAAAAGGGGAGGCATTGTAAAAGTCCACCGTGTCTGCCGCCTTCCACATGAAAAAGGACAGGAGTGACTGAAACGGTGCAAATGGCTCGGCAGTCGCTTGGATACTGCCGAGATCCTTTTTTGGACACAGCGCTCCTCCCTTGGCACTACCACCACGCATGCTGGCAAAGGCCTTGCTCAGTCCCTTTCGAACACCCAAGTCTCCCACTGGTAAAACATTGCTTCTCTCCAATGTAAACATGAGAAACATGTCACACGACCAAGGTCCCAAGCCGCGCACTTGCAAGAGTGCCTCACGAACATCTTGTTCCGACGACGAGTGCAGCATTTCCTCTGTAAGATCGCCCCTGGTAAAGTGATGTGACAAGTCGACAATGGCATTTGCCTTGGCACGAGAAAGACCTGCTGGTTTTTGCAGACGATCCACAAGTCCATCATTGTCTGATGCCAAGGATAGAATGGTTTCCGGTGTCAAGTTGTTTTTTGTGGTTTCCAACAGTCGTCGCCAGACTGCTTGTGCCGCGGCACCAGCAAGCTGCTGTCCTGCCACAATTCGACAAAGCGATTCAAAGGCATTGGATGGAGCCTTTAGATTGTCCGTCGGAGATGATGCAGAGGAATGCTTGCAGTGCTGTTCCTTGTGATAGTACGTGGGAGGTCCGTGTCGCTCAAGCAGTGGCAATAAATGGCCATTATTGACGGAACAGACGTGAATCAAACCCTCTTTTAAGCACCAGCCATCTTTAGTTTGTGTGTTTGTTATCCCAGCATCCTTTAGAGCTTTGTTGACAGTCGCTTCAATGCCGTCGAGTTCTTGCATCGACCGTTTGGTGCTTGCGCGCGCGGCCATCACGTGATGACGAGAAAAGGCACAGGTTCGAGGAAAAGCGTGCGTCAAAATCAAGAGGTTTCGGACTATCATACACTTGGTATGTATCTATCTGCCTCGACAGGGATGCAATCATAGGTATGCAACCATCACCCATCATTCATGCATCGCCTACTTCAAAGAAATGACCAGAAAAGTCAAAAGGCATATTGACATTTCTGCGATCTTCGCGCAATGCGCACATGATTCATCGCCGTCTTATCTTCTTGCTGCCGTTGTCGTCGTCGTCGTTCCTTCATCGCCCTTAAATCTGTGGTATTGTAAAGAGATGGAGGTGGGAAGCTCAACTGATTTCGCCTTGCTCAGTGATTCTCTCTTGGAGCCCTCGACGCCGCAGCAAACAGAAAGTGCCGCCGAATCGAATCCAACTCCGCTGCGATCATACTTTTTCTCCGACACGAAACAAGATGGAAATGTTGAAGCCGCAGCACAAGTTTCCTTGGAGGAACAAGTGCAAGAGGAAAGTGTGGAGACTGCAGATTGTGAAACGGAGGTGCAGCTGGTGGCGCTTTGCATTCTCGGAAAGCCCGTCCCTCGCACCTTTTGGTTTCGTGACTGGCCCGTGGCAGCCCTTCTGGGTGCAATCTTGGGAATGCTCACCCTGGGATTTTTAACTGCCGTTCATGGAGGCTTACACTTGTGGTTTAAGCTACCAGATAATGGGGATGCTCCCAAGTTCTGGTGGTTGGCCGTCACGACTGGAGGAGGGTTCATTTGCAGTATCCTTTTATTAATTCCTCAAGCTCCGTCGGTTGGTACTATCCGAACCATGTATCATGATGCTATTGATCTCAAGGGTTATCCTGTACAAGCTCTCTTTTCTGTTTTCGCCTGTTTTGTATGCTTGGTCACTGGTTCTCCGCTTGGACCTGAAATGGCGCTTGGTGCGATTGCAAGTGGTCTCGCTTCGTTTGCCGCCACCAAACTCTGCGTCAATCGTCGTACGGAAGCAGCTTGGGTCTTTAGCAGCATGGCTGGATCACTCGGTGGACTCTTTCCTTCACCAATCTTGGGAGTGACACTTGTGCATGAGCTCTCCGTTGCTGGACGACCCAATGGCATGACACTAGACGCTATTGTATCCAAAGAGAATTTGGCGAATGAAGCAGTCGTTGATCATGACTTTATGGAACAAGTAACACTGGCAGGCACTGCAGCAATCACTGCTCATGTCGTGCTGCACTCGTTACTGCCAAAGAATATTCCATTTGGTAATGTTATTGAGATTGGGAATGACTATCATGCCTGGTATTTGGCGGCAGCTGTTCCTCTCGGG
This sequence comes from uncultured Desulfobacteraceae bacterium, assembly GCA_942491115.1. Lineage (GTDB taxonomy): Bacteria > Desulfobacterota > Desulfobacteria > Desulfobacterales > UBA5852 > CALNZV01. The sequence continues at coordinate 389,586 of CALNZV010000004.1, read as the reverse complement.
ATTGTCTGTGGCTTGGTGGCAAGTCTTGCCTTGATTCTTCTTGGCATTTTTCGCACCATTCGCGTCCAGGTTTGTAATATACTGGAAGAAAAGGTGGGAGCTCCAAAGTGGATTGGACGTGTACTTTTTCCTACTCTAGCAGGAACTCTCCATGGACTCTTAGCAATATCCAATCCATATCTGGTTGGATCTGGTGTCCCATTTGTTGCTCAGCTTATTGAAAATCGAGAATCAATCAAAGTCGGATCATTGGTATTAATGGCCTTTTGTAAGATTGTATCCATGTCACTTTGTTTGGGCTTTGGTTTGGTTGGTGGGCCACTGTTTCCCATGGTTTTTGTCGGGCTTTGTGTCGGCTTGGCATTCTCGTCCATTTTCCCAGTATCACTAGCTGTACCTTGCTGTGCGTGTGCCACGGTAATTTTTGTTCCGATACCGTTTACTCTGGTTCTCTATGTGGCCATGGCACTCTCCTTGACGGTTCCGCAAATCACGCCCGTTTTTATTGCGACATTTGTGTCGTATACAGTCGTCGGAGGGTTGGGTATCGTGAGAAGGCTTGGAGAACGTCGACTGGGGGTACATCGTCCGGAATTCGATGGCGATGACTTGATTTCGTTTGAAGAGAATGCTCGCTCCGATCAAAGTGTACTAAGGGGGGTTCGACAGGCAATTTTTGGTGGCAATAGTAACAATGCTAATGGTGACGAGGACTGAGTCTTTGAGTCTTTCATTCAGACTGTTCGATATGGGGTAGATGAAAGGGAATTGGAGGGGTGTGTTCAGTTTGAAAGGGGCAATGTCACTAGCTAGGGAATCGCATTGACAATAAGCTTCGACATACATACTTTGCTACTATTGTAGTAGAGACTTAGCTACGTCTCTTTTTGAACCCATTTGCAGATACGGCAGACCATAGGCTGGTACTCTTTTGCATCGTTTCCCGTTTACGCTTTCCTTTGAGCTGACTAGAACCACCAAGATTGCTACTCGTTCTCGATTGTTTCCCCCCTTTGGAGAGCTGGCTGTCGCCTCCATTGTTAAAGACGACATGACCCATGGAGAGACACTTGTGCACCGAGGTCGACATTTCCTTCGAAGCGCCAACTCCTCCAAGGAAACTAGTCTTTTTCTTTTTCGAAGCACGGCTTGCTTGAAGGGCGAGCGAAAGGCTGCTCGTACCGAGAGCAAGCGATGATGACCGTTTCGAACTTGTTGTCGTTGCAAAGAATGCTGAACAATCCTGACTATCGCTTCCAGACTGAGATGCCGCTCTGGACGACGAACTAGTGGAGATGTCACGAGACTTTCTAGAAACACTCTGTAAAGTGACACCGAGGCAGAATGTGAGCAAGGCAATACGACGAAGAGCAAAACATGATGAATGTCGACGGATACTTGTACACACCTTCATCATTTTGAGTTCCAGTCTCGTGGTCTCGTCCTCGTCAATAAGACGAAGCTGCGAGAACTCCTCGTCTTCTCCATGTTGTTCAATAAGTCGTTGCATTCGAGCACGCCTCGAGAACTGTTTCGCCAACCGATCTTGTTCCTTCACGTCCGTGTCATCATCGTCGTTATCATTGACTTTTCAGGACAGAGAACGGACGTATGAGATAAGATAGTTGCCACTGCAGTGAAAGATTATCATCAATACGATTAATACACGCACCTTCTTGAGCTTCTTCTTCCTCGTCGTCGCTTGAAAAGTTTTCTTCGAGTTCTTCAACCGAACTTCGGTGCAAGAACCGATCTTTGAGCATTTTGTCCAAAAGAGCAGTCTCGTCCTCCTCCTCGTCGTCTCCTTTACCGGCACCATTGCCTTCGTCATCACTATCGAGTTCGTCGTCGTTCAATAGACCAAGGCGTTTGGCATCTTCGCGGTTGTCTGCCGCCACGAGTTGATCGAAGCGATGCATACCCCTAGCACCAGCGCCACCGCCTGCGATACCACCGCGTCGTCCATCGTAACCTTCACGCATACGACGAATAATCTCCTTGTGTCGTTCCTTTTCCTCCTTTTGCTGAAGTTCTTTACGAGCTGCTTCGCCTGCCTCCTCGTCACCCTCGTCATCCGATACATCGTCGACGACATGCTTGAGATCCTCCTCCGTAAGCTTGTCAGCGTCTGCATCTTCTCCTTCACCGTCGTCCTTCTTTTTGTTACCCAACGAAAAGCCAAAATCTTCCAATCCCGCGACTTCCTCTTCCTCCTCTTCGTCAGCCTCCGCTTCAACCAGACCGTTTCCATTCTTGCGAGCCTTTTGTTTCTTTAGCTTCTCGGCTTCTTTCTGAAGCATGGCCTTCCATCCCGAGTTTCTGTCCTTGGGAGCAGCTTGAGAAGTTGATTTAGAACCCGGCGAATCGCCTTTGAATTCGGTTTCCTTCTCGTCATCGCCCGACTCATCATCCATTGGTACGGCAGGTTCGTCTTCGTCATTGTCGATAGGCGACGGCGGTGTTTCGGGACTATTCGAGTGGTCGGCATTTTCCTCGTCTGTGCTAGCATCCGTATCATTGGATTGGCCAATCGTCTCCTCTGCAGATACTTCATTGTCGTTCACTGTTGGGTCGGCTACCTCTCCATCGACAATGGTCTCCTTGGTGCTATCGTCAACCTTTGTCTCGGACGTTTCATCAGTAGTTTCCGTGGAAGCCACATTTTGCGTCTCTGGGGAATCGTTCGCAGTAAATACAGTCGATGAGAGCTCATTGGATTTAGAATCTTCCTCGTGTTGCTCGACTGTAGGTTCATCGGCGTCATTGTCTAAATGTGGCGAAGTTTCTTCGTCGTGCGGTTGGTGCTCTTCCGAGCTCGTCGGTACATCAGAATTATCCTCCGTCACACCCTCATCATCCTGCTCTTGCTCAATCTCACGAGCCTGGGCCATTTCTTCATCAGACTCGTTTCCATCGTTGGTTTCCGCTTTAGCTTCTTCATTGGGGTTGTATTCCTCCTCTTCCTCAGATTCTTCATACTGATTGCCTTCCATGAGCATTCGTTCTCGCAACTGTTTCCGTTCGTTGGCACGAAGACGTTCTTCTTCCCTTTTGATTACATCTTCTCGTTTCTTTTGCTCTACCAACATGCAATCTTGCATATGTTCCTCCTGAGTCTTGTATCCGAGCTCACGAGCAAGCCAATCGTTGGCACCCTTCCGTTGCTTGGCTCGTAGACGATTTCGGAGCGCAGCACGAGCCGTCATGCTCTTTCCTGGCGAACCCGCTGGTTGATCAGAAGAGATAAAACGTTTCTGCTTCTTGGAGGTAGGCTTGAGTCCACCAACCCTATCGAGCACGGAAATTGCCGAAGACTTTGCCACAACATTATTTGCTTGTCCGGAGAATGCTACCTTTGCAACCGTCGTCTCGTGCTCTTTATTGATTTGAGATTCATCTTTGCCAACAATTTCAAGCTCAAAATCATCCTCTGAATCAGAGGAGTCATCAGTGGGAGCAAACGACGGAACTTGATCGTCTGCTTGTGATGCTTTCTCCAACACTTTGGGCTCCGTCTTTTCCATTTTCGGCACCGTTCCCTTACTTTCATCCGAAACGACTCGAATTCGCTTTTGATCCAGCTTTTGCAAGAGATCCAAACGATCTTCCAACCTCTTGAGTCGCAATTCATCAGTATCAGTCTCAAACTTGGCTGCAATTTGTTCGGCACGTTTCTGATCCTCCTTACTCTGCTTGACTTGAAGTTCTTCATTCCGGACACGCAGTTCTTCAATACGACGCTTTCGAAGCATTTCGGCATGAATACGAACATGCGACGGTTTCTTCTTTTTGGGAGCACCCTTGTTTTGACGGGGTGAAATACGTTTGGACTTTTTTCTCTTTTTAGACTTTTTGACTTGTTCTTCGTCGTCGGAAGAGTCGGAATCCAAACCTTGTTCCGCATCGGATACCTCCTCTTCTTCTTCTTCACTTTCTGAAGGAGGTTCTTCTTCAGTTTCCGCAGTACCTGCCACTGTCGATTCGACATTGCCTTCGATTAAGTCCTTGAGGTGCTGTCGGACAAAGGATTTGGTGGGCTTTTCAATCTTGACATTGTACTCTAGTTCCAAGGATTTGACAATGTCCTTGACAGTAACCGTCTCAATATCCGCATGAGCAAAGAGATTGTCAATAGAAGTAATGAGTGACTCATGATTGGGCTGTTCCTTGGAGACTTCTGGAGTAGTACTGTCGTTGGCCAAAGTTTGAGGTTCGGCGGTGGATTCGTCTGGCAATGTCTCAGAGGTGACGGCCTGACTCTTGTTGTCCGAGACGGACGAATTATCTAGAGTGGTACTGTTATCCTCGGCTTCCGGTTCCTTGCTTAAAGGTGAAGCTGTACCGGTAGTTTCCAAAATGGATCGAAATGACGTTTTCGTGCGTCCACGGCTCTTGGGTTCTTCCATTGTTGCTTCCGACAACTCCTCATTGTCATTCAACTCTGTTTCATTTTCCATGAATAAATCATTTTCCTTGTTGGTAGTTAAGTCTTGTTCTTCCTTGTCGCTCTCGTCATTGTCACTGTCCATGGCACACGCGCCACTGTTGTTGGAGGGAAGTTCGTCGTCGTCGTCATTGCCAAACAAGGATGATTCGCCTAAATTGTCTACTGGTTGTGACATTTCCAAGAGATCAGATGATCTCATGACATTTCCTAGTGGCTTCTTATCGGAGGTATCGTCCAACAAGGCGGATGAACCATATTTACGTCGGGATGGAGCCGCCGCGGCAACAGCATTGGTACCGCCAAACCGTGAAAATGCCGTCTCGTTGGTTTCCGATGACGGCAATTCCTCGTCGTGATTTTCAGCAAGCGGAGATTCTGACATTATAAATAAATAATGCAGTAATCAAGGAAGTGAAAGATGATAATGAGCAGAGATAACGACGGCAGGATCAACAGTTCAGGCTTTTTTGTTGTGATGAGACTTTGGTTCGATCAACTAAAAATGTCGCACCAATAAGTACAATTTGGCGCACTCACTGTAAAGACTTTTGGACCGTCTGTCTTGCACTCAATAATAAGATTAGGCAAACAGTTTCTGAGATGGTTGCGGTAAGGAGTGTAGAATGGGCGCGCAAAGGCAAAAAGACAACAGCACTCGACAACGGACCGGGAGACTCAGAGGCTATACTTACATGTACCTGCACAAATCATAAGTTGGAGCGAGTCCTTTAATTTAGCTGCCACGAGGGTGTGCTAGCTAGGGCTCCAGGCTCCGGGCGGGGAAGCGCCAAGTGCCCCAATGACAAAGTCAGGCGATTCTATAGAACGTGTTTCAGAATATTCTCCGTGACCGTGACAATTTGCCACTGATCACTGCCCACCAACAGCATCACGCGGCGCTGTTGGTGATTCGATGATGATCGCGCTCGTGATTGACACTATTATGCCACTGTTTTGCTCAGCCTCGTCTTTACACTCATTACTACATGTCGCAAGGACTTTTGTATTCCCTTTTCGGACTGCCCTCAAAATGTCATTATGGCGCCACCACGTAAGCCTCGGAAGCAACTGGGGAGGGCCAGAGCCAAGCGTCCACGTTCGAGAATGAATTGACTATTGCCAACTGTGAGTGAACCATTACGCATTTCTGCAAGGAATAGTTCACAGTCACCATTGAGAGAGTGGGCTTTTCGATGGAGTTTCGTCAAGGGAATGATTGAAACAAATTCGTGACTATGAATCTTGGCCTTTTTCTTTCACTGACAGTGTCATCACACAAGTTGCTTGATCAAGGTGATTTGAGTTGCTTGACCATGAAGAGTTCCAACGCCGTGCTTTTGGTGCTTGGCATTCTCTTTGCTTGTCTTTCTAGCGCGAATGCAGGTGTTCGCCGTGGAGACGGCGCCGTCGATACTGTCCTCGTCGCCGACGAGGATGGCCAAGTTGAAGCCTACGAACAAGATGATGAAGAAGACGATATGGAGAGACTTCTCACCAAGAAGCGACTCAAGAAGCGTTGTCCATTCCCTGGAGAAGTAGACGATATCGATTACTTTTGTGACGACCACGATACTCCGCTCTACAAGCCAGACAAGTGGTGTAAAAAGTACTGCTACGTTTGTCCTTGCTGGGATTTGGAAACGTTTTACGATTGAGAAAGGAAACTTCATTGACGATGTGTGTACTGAAGATTTCTGCGGAACCAAGGACCATGAACATCCCTGCAAAGCGAACGACAGGTCCGGCGACTGTTGCAAGTGTACCAAGTGCAAGCAACTCGAGATTCTTCCAGCTGATCACTTCCTTTGCGAGGCCAAGCCTCCTCCGACTTGCGAAGAGACCTTACCTAATGGACAAGACATTTGCAGGGCCACCTGTCCTGATGGAGAAGGCGAATGTGTCAGCATTAACGGCAAGAGATGCGCTTGTAGAAAGCCGTGTGAATCTCTCACGCCAAACAAAAAAGGAAAATGCCCTGGGTTTTGTCCAGTTAGTGGTGATATCTGCGGACCCGATGGGGACGGAGGTTGCACCTGTGGACCTGAGTGCGAGGACGCTATTCCCTCTGGTAGGAAAAATAAGTGTTTTGGTTTCTGCGCCCGTGATGTGCCACCCGATGCATGGTAAGTTCTACTCGGAGTAATATGTACGCTTTCTTGCAATATGTACATATCAGTCGTCTGACTCTTTCATTCTTCTTATAGTGTTTTCGACGGCAAAGATGGTTGTACATGTGACCCAATCTGCGAAGACTTTAAACCAGACGACTTTGGTAAATGCCCTGACATTTGCCCTGGAGATGGCGAATGTTCACCTGATGGAGCAGGTGGCTGCTCGTGTGACGTTTCGATTCCAGTTTGTACTGACTTTACACCCGACGAGAATGGAAAGTGCCCAGACATTTGCCCTGCAGAAGACGGCGTTTGCGCGCCCGATGGTGACGGAGGTTGCGCGTGCACGAAAGGATGTGAAGCCCAGGAACCTAACGCGGCCGGTAGATGTACCGGTCGATGTCCATTCACCAATCAGGAATGCGTCAATTCGGGAGGAAGTTGCTCTTGCCTAGTCGATTGTGAACGAGCAACTGTAGATTCTGGTTGCGACGGTGTCTGCCCATTTACTGGCGAACGATGCGCAGTAAGCGACGGCGAATGTGCGTGCCTTGAACCTTGCGAAGCCGGAGAGCCAGAGGATATTGGTGATGGAATATTCTCGTGCAGTGGCTTTTGTCCTTTTAACGAAGGCCAAGCTTGTGTTCCGAGTGAGGACAACGAGTCGTGCGGTTGTGCCGATCTTTGTGAATTTGACAGTCCAGATGGTGGCTGTTCTGGATTATGCCCCGAGACTGGTCAAGCGTGTGTCGAATCGACAGGCGGATGTGTTTGCGAGGCACCCACTCTTTGTAGCATCGCAGTTGATAAAAAGTGCGTCGTTCCAACGGCTCCACTTCCAACTGGTGGTGACTGTGACGGCAAAGTTCAAACCCTTCAGCTTATCTGGACTGGAAGTGTGCCTGTTCAAGTGTCAGGGCAGACAACGGATGCGCCAGGTGGTCTTGTCCAGCCCGGTCAAGTACCACGATCACCAACCTCAGTGGAGACAATGACCAGGAGCTCTTTTTGCAAGGAGCCGGTATTAGCGTAAGTGTACATGTCTTTTCGTCAGTTGTATCGTTGCGAACGTTTCTCTCTTGAATGTGCAATCACTTTTGGGCGCATGCTGCTTTCTTGACCTTTCTCACCAAATTTCGTCTATTTCCGTTTTTCTAGGGTACGAGTACCTTTCACATTTCTTGCAGTGATGACGATATGGATGGCCCAGAGGATTGTGGCAAGCTTCAAGGAAATGGCAAGAAAGATGACGGAGGAATCAATCTTTGGGCTCTTGAAGGTCTCGCGTCAGAGAAAGGCGGAGGTTTCACCTGTAACACCGCTCCGGTCGATACCGAAGGAGGCCAGGACGAGTGTACTCTTGTTCCGAGGAACCCTCCAAGTTGCGAGACTAGTAAGCCTGATACGATCACCTTCCTCTTCAACGGCGGTTCGAGTCCGAATAACCCTGCCGCTCAATGTGCGTCTAGCACGATCGACAAGGTGCCAAGCTCAAAGGGCAAGTTCCACACTGACTTTGAATGCAGTGGCTTTGTTAATCCAGGCAGCGCTGTAAATGTTCAAGTGGATGGTGCGTCTGGCACCGTCCAACCTGGACAAACTTTCACTGTCGAACTCAAGTCCATTAAGGACACCCGCCTGTCCAACGCTGGTGGCGTCCAATGTAAGTCTGTATACATATTCTGCTTTGTTCCCGTGGTATTATATAATATTTCTAACGTTTCCATTCATTCTTGATTCGTCAGCAATGGAGTTCCATACATCTTGTTCTCAGCCCATTGCAGCTGGCTTGACTGCTGGTGCCTTGACGATTGTTGGACTTGATGGTAACCTCATTTCGAATGAAGTCACATACACCTACGACGTTACAAACACTGGAGATACTGGTACGTTTTCTTTGTAGATTTGATCTTCTTTTCCTTTGCTGCTCTAATCCTTTTCGCTTTCTATTGCATGGATGCAGATGTCGTGGTGACTGGTGTTTTTGACGATCAGATTGGCGACATTGTTTCTGATTCCTTCACATTGGAGCCAAAGGAGACTCAGCGTTTCACGGCGACCGATAACATTCCTGTGACAAGCATTGGTTCGTTGACTAATGTCGTTGTTGTTACCGGTAACGCCGTAGGAAGCACAGCAGAGTGTGTTGCCGAAGATTCGGTGACCGTGTCTGTTGGTGGGGGTATTCCGGGCATTCCTCCGGGCGGGTCTTCAAAATCGAAATCTGGACGGCGTCTCATGTGAGTACCGTTTCGGAGTTTAAATATGAATCGAGTTGTCGAAGCTCGATACGATTCGTTTGGGATTTAGCAATGTTAACACCAGTGGACCAATGTCATTAGGATTACTTCTAATATATATAATATGAACACGTAAATTTGTTTTGGATTCACTGTCTTGTGCCAAAAGCTAGCTACTAGCTACTGTAGCTAGCCTGGAAACAGATTAAAAACGTAATACTTATTATTATCATCAACCGCTAAAGATGATAAAATCATGCAACATGTAAAGCAAACCTCTCTTTGATAGCGATAAGAAGCCTAACGACGAGAGCTGCTGCCACTGCCGCTGCTTCCGCCGCTAGAGTGAATGACCGTAACCTCGACTGGGTTACTTGTACCACGGCATTCTCCGCCACTCGAAGTCCCCACGGCAGTGGCAATGTTTGTAGTCGTAGTCTCGAGGATTACAGATTTCGGTAGCGTTACGCTTTCACCTGTAAGCAACACCGGGATGAATCCAATTTCTCCTTCAATTTGGTTATCAGTAATTACTACATTCGTGGCATCCGCACCAACATTGCGAACCTCATAAAAATACGTGACTTCATTTGAACCACGTCTGTTATCAAAGCCGACAAGTGTCAATGCACCTGCAGTCATTCCTACTTCAAGTGGCTGCAAACAGCACGTAAGAACGCGAGGAGAGACGTCGTGAGAAACAAGATAAAGAAGAAAAGACCGAGTAAGAATACGACAAACGGTACCTGAGAGCATGATGTGTGGAAAGTCATCGATTGGACGTTGCGCCCGACACTTGTTTCGGTGAGAGTCATCTCCTTTGATTTCCTTGAGATCCATCGTAAACGCGTCACCCAAAACAAAGTTGCCGACGAAATCCTTGTCGCCCTGCACGCTGATTGGTCCGGAAACATTACTTGGTCCGCAAGTAAAGTCCTCGTGCTCCTTGCCTTTATCATTCCTGAGATTTCTGATTGTACTGCTGGCGCATTGGTCGCTCGGGACGGATCCACCGCTGTATTTCCAGGACACCTGATCGGGATTGGTAGAGTCACAGTTGGGGTTGTTCGAAGTGATGGTGCACTCGACGGTTCCATCGCCATCGTCGTCACTATCGCCGTCACTTCCATTGTTCGGGTCGTTCCCTGGACAAACGAGGCCTCCTTCGTCCGCTACAAGGCTTACGATGAACCATTCATTGAATACGGGACTAGCGCCCTTCGACTTGCCATCCTTTCCATCTCCTTGTGGTTCATCACAGTCATCAGGCGAGTTCATATCGGGATCACTGCAGCTCATATGGAAAGTGCTTGAACCCTTCAAGAGAGAAACAAGAAATCAAATTAAAGGAAAGGCATAGGCGAGGTGAGCTTGTCGATGAGTTGAATTGATGCATATACACGGCATTCAAGATATTGTGGCTCTTACACTGTTGACGTTAATAACTTGATCATTGCCGTCAAATGGCCCAAGAGTGATGATTTGACCAGGCGCTACAAAACTGTCTCCGCTCTCGGTTTGAAGCGTTAAGTCATCAGTTTCTGCGGACACTTGGACAGTACTACTGCCGCGCCACACGAGCGTAAGTTCCGATAGATCCTTGCATTTACCACCATCAGAAGAAGAGGAAGACGAACTTGGTGGTGAAGAGGGTGCCACCTTGCAAGTCTTTACAATTTCGAGTTCACAAATCGGGCAAGAGCACGCGGTATTACTGTTGGTTGGTTCGCATCCCGGCCCGCTTCCCCCGTCGTCTGGACAAATTCCATTGCAGGGGATGCGGTTCGGGTCATTGGGATCAGGGAAAATTTCGTCACAGTCAGGGTCGCACCCACAAGACGTTTCACTGATCGGAACGCATCCGACCGTATCGCCGTCGCCTGCTGGGCAAAAGGCATTACAGACCAGCCTACCGGAAGCAGTTTCCTCGGGATAGGCATCTTCACAAGTAGTACATTCACACATAGCTGGACCCGTTCGGACACAAGATACGCCGTCATCTGCGTTGAATGGGCACGACCCGATACACTCATCTTCGTCCTCGTCCCATGTGCAACCGCATCCACAAGTCGATAAACTGGTCGGAACACACCCTTGACCTTCGCCCTCGGGGCACTCTGCATTACAGACCAGCCTACCGGAAGCAGTTTCCTCGGGATAGGCATCTTCACAAGTAGTACATTCACACATGTCTGAATCGGTTCGGACACAAGATACGCCGTCACCTGCGTCGAACGGGCACTCTCCGAAGCATTCGTCCGAAGATGCATCATATACACACTCGGGCTGGCATTCACATTCATCTTCGCCAACCAAGATGCAATCTTCGAAATCGCTGCATGGTCCATCAGTACAACGACCAATATCTTCATCATACTCGCATTCTGGAATCTCTTCTTCCATACAACCACATTCCCCGTCATCCATCAAGATACATGTTTCATTGCTATCCTCGTCACACGGTCCTTCACATTTGTTGCCCACTTTCGTACACTCCAGAGGCTCGCATCCACAATAGTTGCTGTGCTCCATTGGCCTACAAGCGAACTCAATGTCGTCACAAAACCCCTTGTCACATTTGAATACCTTGACTTTTCTCCGCGTCTTGTACTTGATTTGGTCACAAGGGTTCTTGCATGCACAAGTCTCTGGGGCAACCAAGGAACATTCGCAGTCGCCCTTGTTGAAGCAGTCACCTTCGCCCTTGGCACATGGGCCAACGCAATATCCATTCTCATATCTGCAATCGTCTCGTGGTTTGGTAGTTCTGTAGTAGTAGTAGTTTTGGGAGTGGTTGTAGTCGTTGTGGTTGTTGTTGGCAGAGGTGGTTCACAGCGTTCATCATCTTGAGGTAGGACAAAGATCTTGCCCTCCGTACATAGTGTACACTCACAACACTTGCCAGTCAGTTCTCTCCTCTTTTCACGCCGCTCGTCGCATGCATTCTCGTCGCAAAAGCGGCCATTCCAGCTGGGGGTCATATAGTTACAGTAATCGTTCTCGCATAGATCTGTGATTACTTCACCGTCAAAGTCGTAGAACGTCCCGTCAAAACAAGGACAAACAAAGCAAACGCCGCAACATTCATGTTCGTCGAGAAAGAGAGTACAATGTTCAGGAACCTCATCAGGATCTTCGTTCGGAAACGGGCATCGAGGAGGAGGTTTGGGTGGTTCGAACGTGAGGAATCTTTTCACAATCACCTTGTCTTCGCTGTCGTCACTCTCGATGTCTCCACGCACGCCTCCCTCGGCACGGCTGTCGCCAGGAAGAAGAGCAAAGAGGAGAAGAATGAGGAGGACAGATTGTCCCAGGGTGGTGGTTGCCTTCATTGCCTTTCAGTTTCACTTGTTTGCCTTGATAATGGTGTCAAGATTGTGTGACAACTGTCAAGCCGAAAAACCACGAGGCAATCAAAGCGAAGCATCTTCGATCGCCTGGGGGCCATTGATAGTCCATTCACACCCGTGAGTCCTTGCTACTTCTATTGGTTCAGTTTGAAGATACTCGACCAATCTTGTTGATCATGTGAGTGCCATGGGCCACGGCACTCTTGTCTTTTGAGAGAACTGAGACTTCGCTGGAACTCGAATGAATCGTCAATGCATTCTCGCGTGCTGTAAGGGCCTCAACAATGTCCTGAGTATCGAGAACCACTCGTTATCAGTCACTATCATTGTGATCACGAATGTCAAGGGCTTTAAATTGCCAGCATCTTGTTGCACAGTGTTGCGACGCGGTGCGTGATGCATAATAATGTCACCGACAGATTCACACTAAATCGATAGTTAAATAAGATACTTAGGAACTTTCTGATGAAGAAGGTCATATGTCTCTAGTATTACTCCGAAACTCCGAAGAAAGTCGACTGCTCCGACTAATAAGAGCTGTACGCATGTGCGCGCGTGTCCCAAACCTCAGTCGTCACTTTCCTCTCTTTATATTGCTCCCTTTTATCCAGCTTTGTGCCACTTGAGTCTGCCCACTCTGTAGATAATATAAGAGGTATGTGTGAAGCGCAGCTATCAATTTTGCGTGAGAATGATCAGAAATTGCCTTTTTAGAGTTTTGTCGATTGTCGGCGCGGCGACACTTTTCCAAGACGCCCGATCAATAATTCGTCCAGTGCTGACAACTGCTTCTTTGTATTCCTATAGACCTGATCGCTCCGAGTGCTGTTTATTCCCTAAAGTTGAAAACATCATTGCGAAAAAGAAGGTCCTCTTGATGGGTAAAGCCCATTCTGGCAAGACTTCGATGCGTTCCATCATTTTTGCCAATTACTTGGCACGCGACACGACTCGTCTGAGCCCCACCTTGGATGTCGAGCATCATCACGTTCGGTTTCTCGGTGATTTAGTCTTGAATCTTTGGGATTGTGGTGGTCAAGATGCCTTTTACGAATCGTACTTTGAACGAGATCGAGAAACCATCTTTCGTAGTGTCGAGCTTCTCATCTATGTTTTTGATATAGAGAGTGATGTACCTGATAAGGTGAGTCTCTTGTTGTGATATGTATAGTGATTCGAAACCCAGCCGTCTTACGCTTTCTGTTTAGGACTTTGATCACTTTTGCGGAGTTCTCGAGGCGATTGAAGAAAACTCTCCTGATGCTCGCATCTTTGTTCTCGTTCACAAGATGGATCTCGTGGCGGTCGAGGATCGAGAGACGATTCTCGAAGAGCGCAAGAGACTCATTTCTGAGAGCTGCTCAAGTTGTGGAGTAGAAAACTTTCAGGCAAGTACGGAATAGAGTATCAGATGCTACTGAAAATTCTGCTGTTCTAACATTCAGTCTTCTGTAGTGCTATGGAACAAGCATCTGGGATGAGACTCTCTACAAGGCGTGGTCCGAGATTGTAACAAATCTTATCCCAAACATTGGTCTCTTGGAAACTCATCTAAACAACTTTTGTCGCATTTGCGATGCTGACGAAGTTGTCTTATTCGAGAGAGCTACGTTTCTCGTCATTTCGCATGCCCAAGCCAGCGACGAGGAGGAAAAACAAGATTCACTCCTCGTTCCTCATACCAAGAGAACACAACACTTTGATCCTCATCGATTTGAAAAGATCAGCAACATTGTCAAACAGTTTAAACTATCGTGCGGCAAGGCAGCTTCTCAGTTTCAGGGAATGGAATGTCGCAACTCGAGATTTACAGCCTATATTGATGCCTTTACTGCCAATACTTATATAATGGTGATTGTGTCCAATCCTCATGTCCAAACGGCAGCTACTCTATTGAATATTCAGAATGCGCGACCTCACTTTGAACGATTTATTCCTCGAATCTAAAGTGGCCAAACAGAAAAGTGAAAAGCTTCTGAGCTTTACTTTAGCAGAGAGACAAGGTATCACTTAACAATAGTACGATGGACCATTTATAATGTGTACTGGGTTGCATTGAAAAGTTAAGCGTGACTATCTAGCGCCTACCGGTAGCGAGGGAAGGCTTTTGTAGAAAAACACATCTCTCGGACAAGAATGTCGCTGCTCTTCTTACTCCATCTACGTATTAATAACTTTCTTGCTACATTAGAATACTAATTGTAATTCTTCCATTCCAAATCTGGTTTCGTAACCATGGGTTTGGCTGTTGGATTCCTCACGTTAATAGCTTCTTCCGCTGGCACTTGCCACTGCGCCAGGCCAAACTTGCTTACTTCTCTCGCATTCTCCTTGTAACCCATGAGTCTGGCACTCGTATCTTGCAAAATGACAAAGGTTCCAAAGGTGAAACCAATGGATGCCGCCGTGGCCGCAGCACTGCCTCGTACAGGCTTTCCTAGCAAATAGCCATAGGACCACGAACCTGCCGTGACACCTCCCAAGACAAACCAATCGCGCAATCGCATAGACTTGACACAATCATTCACCTCTGGGGAGGGATTGACAATGGGATACTTGGGATCACTATAACCCATACTGTATGATGCAGATACAAGAAAAATGGAAATGAGACTACCTAACATCAGTCAGTACAAAATTCTACGCGCAGGCGAAAGAGATGAAAATTTGCAATTCTCGACGCTTTTTTTCGCGCTTTTTTCCGTTTCAAACCATTAAGGCACTTACATTATTGCACTTTTAATGGAAAGATAACAATCACAATACTGCAGAAGCAAGTGAAGCGAAGTCAACAGGCGCCGCCGCGGCGATGAGATGTGAACGCACGACGGACAGAACGACAGACCATTTTGTAGATACGGACGTACGTGTGTAAGAAAGGATTCTATGCCATAGATCGGGGGAGAGAGTAAGAGTGGCCACATGGAGAAGCCTGACTCGGGTAGAGCGAGCCGATAACTAGCTAGAGAAATATTACAGTTTCTAAATCATACGAGCGTTATTCTTAATGCTGTAGAGCTACCCATTTAGCTATTCCAGATTAGGAAAAAAGAAAGGAAACCATCAAAAGTTGTTGCTGCTCGCTACTTGCCTCTGTTCGTCTTTGGCACTATTCTTTGTTCCCGTCTTCCCCACGTTTCTCATTAGATGATGATAGATCCATTCGGTCTCGTGCTTTCGTCACATTTCCTTCACATTGTTCCAGTGCACGCAAGGATGCTAAAAAGCCCAGGTTGGGGTTGGCATTCGGTCGAACACGCCGTATTCTCATCAAGGCTGCTTCCAAAGTTGAAAACTTTTGTGAATACAGTAGCCACGCCGCACACACGGATACGGATCGCGACGAGCCCTTTGCACAATGAATCAAACACGCATCCTGCGTCTGTGCCTTGTCGAGAAGGGCAAAAATTCGGCGCAAATGCACCTCGGATAACAATTCTTCCTGTGGCTCATCTCGTAATATCCAAACAATGTGCTCTTGTACAGTAGCTTTGGATTTCGAAAGCAAGTCGCACGTTACTTTTACCATTTGATTGGACGAGAGCAGCGTAATGATACTCCACTTTCGTCTCGTATCGAGATGCGAAAGTGCCCCTAAACTTCCGACCCAAACGCCAGGAACAATCTGGCCCATGTGAACTTTTTCTGGCTTTTCTATTGAACTCATTGGTTGTGGTATTTTTACATTAATGTATGTAGTCTACAATATGCTTTGCTGCTTTCGTTGTTGCGTGGCTGATGATGATGTGCATGATGGTGTTTTCGCGCCATCGCGCCTATCCATTCACGAGTTCGAGTCGTGGTGGGAGCTCCAAACTTCAACCAAGATGACGATGAGCATCAGTGTGAGCAGTGACGATGACAAAGAAAAGCGAAGGAAAGTAGAAGCTATCACCGTTCTCATCAACTTTCTTGGTATATTATAGAGACAATGACAAAGAGAGAACGATACAGTAGCAACATATACGTGTACGATGGCGCCACGACCGAACGCATGGTGATTGCCACCAGTAGCGGCACAACGTCGGATGATGAGCAAGATAAGGACTACAACGTCTTTCGTGATTCACCACTCCGATATCTTGGGTATACAAATGAAGTGGGAGAAAGCTTTCGATATCAATTTCCCAAATTTGTGAAGCCATCCTATGGCATTGCCTTTGGCTATTGTGTCGCTGACGCCGCCGCCACTGGCCATCATGCCTGGAACTCATTTGAGAATGGCGATGCTCCCACGACTTCATCATTTATCGCATCTCAACAATCCAGAGAAATGGCCACGTTTGTAGCTACCGCTGATACTCTGTTATGGCAAAGTATGTATTATGTGTCGTCTGTGCATACTCTTGGTGACAGAATCCATGTTCTCACCTTTGTATGCATCTCTTTCTTAATAATGTAGCACTAGCAAGTGTCATGATTCCAGGAGCCACAATCAACGTGATTGTAAAAGCAAGTCGGCTTGCTGCATCTAGAGCGAGTTTACCTGTTGTAGCAGCCGCATGGGGACCGACTGGTGTAGGATTGGCTTCGATACCTTTCATTATCAAGCCGATTGACAATGCTGTAGACTATTTGCTCGATAATACGACTCGCCATTGGATTCTTCCGGAAGAAAAGAAATAAGGCATCGGTTCTATGTATATAGTAGCTAGTTCAGTTTTGTTTTGGGTTTATCTGGTATAGCTAATGACATGCATGTACTAGTATAAGTATTATGTAACCGGTGATGGAGAAGCACCGAGCAATCTCCCGCTGGCCCAATTCAAACCCCGAGAAATTGATTTCTCAGTTAACCTTTGCACCAACAATGTGCCAAACTCTCGAAGCTGAGGAGCGTATTCTCGTGCTACTGGAATCAATTGTCGAATGCGATCATTACGAACCGGATCCGAGGCAAAACGTCCGCGAGTATCCGGTTGATCCGAAGCCAGAGAGCCCTCGAAATCGCCAAAGAGAAATTGAACTAGCTTTCCTACTTGTTGCACCATCTGAGATCACGAACAAAGCAGAGCATGATGAGATGTATTCACTCAACACAATATCATATTTGAGTCGTCAAGCCACTTACCGTTCTATCCTTCTCGGAGAGCTTTGGGTTCAAGGCACGAAACAGAGAAGGAACTGGAATGCCTCCCAGGCCCAAGTTTCTGGTAAGTTCCTGTATCGTCTCGCGACTTGATGCATCGACAACAGTCACAAGCTCTTCCAGCATAAAGTCTCGAAAGACTCGGCCCTCTGGACTAAAGAAGAATCGAAGTGCTTCACGAACAGTTGTTTCATCCTTTTCAAGTTGTTTCGCCTCGTCCTCGTCCACCACAAGAGTGGTGACTCTGAACCGGCCGTCACCAACATCGGTGTCTCTATCTGAAAGATCAACTTGTTGCGATCCACTAAAGTCACCTGCAGATCCTACTACACGCGACCCACGAACGCCGTCAACCTTGAATGCACTTCCGTCACCTTCGTCCCGAACAGCTGAGAACTTTTCGAGTGCATCAAGTAAATCAATTAGCTTGTCGGCATCAAAAGTTCCCTCCTTACCTACGGGTGGTTAGGATCGCGAAAGATGCGTGTGAACAGAAGCAACAACAGCTTTAATCATGGCGCACAAAAGCATACTCACCATACACCATGTATCTTAACGCTGCTTTAAGTCGAGGAGAGTCGTCCGTCATGAGTCTTCGAGCAATGTAGGGATATGCTTCATCTATAATGGCAAAGTTTGGATTTCCAACGAGTGCGATTCCTTCCAGTACGGAAATGGCCCGAATCACGAGAGCAAAATAAGGCGGAATCATGAATGGAAATTGAAAGGTAATCTCCGCCAAGTCAGCTGCAAGCTCCTGGAAGTTAATACTCTTTGCACCACCTCCTGCAAGGGCAACGTCGAAAACTAGGGAGATAGGGTGATGCGATTTTGGAAGGAGAAAAATGAGTGCGTGTGTGCGTGTCATCACATACGTGTTGAAATTCACATGCATTCGTTTCACTTACCTTTGGTAAGAGCCGGTACAATGGGAGTGGTATCCGTTCCTTCGGGAATGAACCCAAGGTTGATGAAATCTTGTCCAATCTCCGTGTAGTCACGATTAATGAGATGCGCAATCGCCTCGATCATTCCATATTTGACAGAGTCGTCAATCTCCGTCATTAGTCCGAAATCAAGAATACAAAGCTTTCCATCAGTTGTACGAAGCATGTTTCCTGCAGCGACCGGAAAACGCGAATATTACTACAAAAATCTACACAGTTAACACAAAGAATTCCCGGACGTACCTGGATGGGGATCTGCGTGAAAGAATCCTGACTCAAGCAGCTGCGTCAAGTACGTAATCACTCCAAGATTCACCAACGCTCCAACATCGTCTGCTTTGCTTTGTGAGAGCTTTTCTCCATCCACCCACTCGGCAACGTGCACACGACGTGACGTATATTCCGGGAAGTTATCGGGAATCTTGACCATTGGTAGCTTTTGCATTTCCTTTTGGATTCGCAGTCCATTCTCACATTCCAGGTTGTAATCAAGTTCTTGGTAGAAGCGATAGGCAAACTCATCCAAAAGAGCAACCGCATCCAGCTTATCGGCCAAGGCGGGGAAATTGCGAATAAACATTCCAAGCTCTCGTGCTAAGTACAAGTCTAGTGATACCGTTTCCAAGACTGCTGGACGCTGAACCTTGACTGCTACCGTTTCACCCGTGGATCTGAGTGTCGCCTTGTACACCTGGCCCAAGCTGGCTGCAGCCACTGCTTCGGGTGTAATTTCGGAAAAGACTTCATTGATCGTTTTGCCCAACTCGGCTTCAATGGTGGCAAAGGCAATTTTACTATCAAACGATGGTACTTTATCACACAGTTTCTGCAACTCCACCATACTTCTCGGACTGAGGATATCAGGACGAATCGAGAGAGCCTGTCCAAGTTTGATGAAAAAGGGGCCGAGAGAAGTAATGATATCTCTCAATTCAATAGCTCGTTGGACTTCCAAGTCGGGCGTCATTCGACCCAACAAAGTATCCATGATTGTATTAAACAAGACACCACCTCCTACACTTAATACTTGCACAATACGAGACAACACAACCAATGGTCGTTTGGAAAAGAATGCCTTCAAGGCTGTCGGGTCGTATTCGTATGGGAGTTGAGATTTGTCGGCACTCTCGACATCAATCAATCTCATTTCCAGGCCCTTGACGGCAGCATCATCATCATTCATTCCTTGGCCTCGTAGGGCTTGAATCACAAGATTGGCGTCCTCGTCCATTTCAATCTGTTTGCGAATGTCCTTCATGAGTTCCGTAGTGTCGGATACCGATGACGACAGACGTAACGGCGCGCGGCCCCGTGTTCTTCTTGTAGGCGTGATGAACCCATTTGTTTCTGTCAAGAGCAGCACGGCGACTGTCAAGGCTGGGATCTTCATTGTCTATACTGAGTTATCAATTGTGGCAACTTTAGCATCATCAGAATGGAGGTGTTCGTTGTGCTGTTGATGCGATGATGACGCCGCAAAAAGCATCAAAAAGCGAATGAGTCATCACTTGACGTACGCACGTACAAAAATGAGCTCGGAGGGAGGATTGTCGCGCGCGGAGGGATGAGTTCCAAGAAAATCGTATCGTGGCGCCATTTTCACGTCACCATGATGTCGTCGACGTCGGGCGCTTCCGGCTCAAAGAGACCATTTTCTTCCACACAAAAAGTCACAATGTGTTCCTTCTGCGGGAAAGCACCAGCAGCAGTGTCGGTAGAAATGAAATTGACGACACGAAAGGCAAAACCAACGCCCTTTTGCACGTCTCATTATTACACCACCAGCGCGGTTCGACACGCTCCAGTGACTGTCTTGGATCAAGATATTGTCAATGATCAACTCCAAAATGGGGTACAACAAGTGTTTGCGCAAGCCTTTTCGGAATTGCAACAGGAAATGGCCCACGAGTCGGCACGAGCCTTTCAACAGGGAGACCCTCTCGCAATTGTCGGAGAGCTTCGGGGAAAACCAAAGGCCAAGAAAACATTACAAACACCACAGGGTGGATTTATGCGCAAAGTTCCGGTACCGCAGCGATTGATACAGGCGCAACACGACCAGGCTCGACTTCAGCGGGAACAAACGGCACGCATGACTGCGGCTGCTGCAACATCACGGGAAGTGAATCCGTACGAACGACGGAAACCCTCACGGAGCAACATTTGGAATGTGGCCATGAAGGAACCAACGCAGGAAGAAGTTAAAATACTGGCAAACGAGCGATATAAGATGAGTAGTGGAAATGAATCGAATCGAGTGTCTGGAGTCAAATGCTCTTGCGGTAGTAGCAAAGTGTCGACCGCTGGCAACATTTCGAATCGATCCAGTGAAATGACAAAGGGCGAGACGTGGGGCTCCAAAGATCGAGGCGAATCCAACATTTCCAGATATCAATGTCATTCTTGTGGAAGGATCTGGAATCAAGAAGACTAGCTAGCAAGTTAGATAGATTGATGAATGATTATAATTTGAGTCTCTCCTTGAACGAGCAACAGTCTTCGCGAGCCTTCGCTTATCTAGCTAGCTGCGACACGCGAGTACCAACCCAATGGCTCAAACCAAAGCACAGTAGACTTGAAATTTCCCGAGATCTACGCCCTGTGTAGTATCTGCATGCTGCGTCTTCTTATGGGTGCTTCTCTCCAGGCCAGGAAACCTTTGCAATAGGCTGCTTGTTACCGTTTAATGACTGTTTCAGCTCATCCGCCATGTACACCCCATTGGAACCTTCTTCGTCAATCGTCCAAAACATGAAACCCCTTAATAATCGTCCCCGGGCGTTAAGCCGACTGTAGGCTCTACCAATATCGGACGGGTCGACGTATAGAGTCTTGTCACCTTCTTTCGCCCAGCTATTGGCAAGTCCAATCACTAATTTTGACAGTGGAAGCCTCACAAACGTATCCTCCATTCCAAGTTGAGGGTCTTGAGAAAATTTGACAAGAAACTGTTCGTGTCTCAAGGCTAAATCCTCTACATAGCTTTCGAGATAGTCAGACGCAGGCATGCCCAACTCGTAAATCGAATAGGCGGCTCTCGAGTAACTCTCATACAATTGCACGGACACAATATCAATCGCATCGCCATATTTAGCCAACAAGTATGCATAGACATTGCGTCCTGCATATGAAAAGTCTCCGTGCCACTCTCGGCCAGGATGAGTATGATTGACATAGCGACTGAAATGTGTTGAGCTTTTATCAAGATATGACTGCGGTGGCGCCATGCCGACAATGAATCCATCTGTAACGAAAAAGGCAAAGACTGTGAGTGCAAATCTAGCCAAAGTGTCTACGTGTACGAATAGGAGACGTACCGTTGTGTGCAAGTTCACTAATTTCTCCCATCTTGTCCAAACAGTCAACAGAGAAATGATTGTAGGGGCTCGTCAAATCGTCATTGCCTTCTAAGTCCCAATCGATTCCATCAAAGACATCTCCATAAGTCTCATTCCAAGCTTGATAAATCTCTTTACTGGAATATCCTCCATCCAGATGTTTAGCGTTCCATCCACCAAAGCTCGCCAAGTGAACAACGCTGTCGCCATACAACTGGTTCAAGTACTTAATTTCGCGACGAACGCAGTCCATATCGAGCGGTGTTTCAATAATTGCAGACTCTTGAAGTCGACGACCTCGGACAGTGGATACTGGAAGGTTGGCTTGACGGGTCGCAACGTGGAAAAACGACCAAATGACCACGTTCACGCCGTGTTCAACCGCGCGAATCACTGAACCGTCACAACGAGAGGAATACCCGGCAATCACTCTCTCGGGGAGCGTCTTTTTGACGGCCAAGCCATTGCTGGCTGACATTGCTAGAGCAAGGAAGATGAGAAGCGTTCTCATGACTGATTTGTGAGTGAAATGAGTGAGATTTAGCAGAGGCGCGTTGAAAGAGAGAAATTTGAACTGAAAACTGGAATTGACACCAATGACAAAAAGACAAAGAACGACCCGGACGACTCAATCGATTAAAATTTCACGGTTTTCAAAGCGGCAAAAATATGGTCGAGGGAACATGGTAACACGTGTTCTGTTAATTAAGATGCGAGTCACGAGACATCAGTCACGAGACATTAAACGGATCGAATCGTACCAAACCTGAGCCAGCATTCGCCATCTAACTAGGTCCCTACAGTACGCTCTACTCAGGCGGAAATCCATCTATTTTATAGTAAATGAAACATTCAAAGTAACAGCTAAGAAACGAGACTTAGCAGCATCGGGCGGTCCTAGCTAGGGAAAACCAGATTATCATATTTCACCAGCTTGCTTCAGTCGACGCATGTGATAGCCAGAAAGATTGTGTTCATTTTCAACTGGGCGCTTACGTTCCCATTTCGGTTTCCTACGATTTGCTCTTCGGCGTTCCGAGTTGAGTGGGTGGCGTTTCGTAGCGTTTGGGTCCTTTGCTCGTCTTGCGGCGGCTTCCTGTTGCAACCGTCGCTGTTCTTCACGCCGCAGACGTTCTTCGGGAGGCAAGTCGCCCCAGTCCTTCTTTCGCTTCTTCCCAGATTCGGTTTTCTCCGTCTCTTGTTGTGGATTCGACTTTGATGCAGTTTCGCTGCTTGGTTCCGATTTTTCGCTTTCCTTCAAGAGATTCATGGCTTCCTCGTGAATCTCGTTTAAAACGCTGCTTCCTTCTCGTTCCAGGCGTCGCATGAGTTTACGCCTTTGCTTCGAATTTAGCTTTTCCAACAAATCCTTTACCGTATCCTCGTCAAGACCACCATTATCTTTGGCGGGAGCGGGGGCGGTGGTAGTCTCGTCCGGAGATCCTGACTTGTCGCTTGTTGTGTCGACAATTTTACCCTCCACCTCTTCTTCATCATTACCAGGTTCATCCATTGCTTCATCGTCACTGTCACTGAGGCTATCACTGCTATCTGAACTAGATTCTCCGTCCTCCACTTGAGCAACGGATTTGGTGGCGTCTTCCGGTGATTCGGACTTTTCCTCTTTGTCGGAACGACTTGCCTCATTTTTCTCCTCCTCTGGCTTAAGCTCGTTCGGATTGACGTTTCTTTCCTTGTACCTCTTGACAAGTCGCCTTTGCTTGGAGTTTAGGGTGGAAGGATCCAGTTTCAAGAGTTCCTCGACTACTTTGTCCGCGTCGCGCTCCTTTTGTGCCGCCTCTTCCTTTCGCAGCTTTTCAGCAGTCTCTGGATCTACTACTGTGCGTGTTCGCTTTGCAAAGATCTTCATTGGATAGTACAGTATGGATAGACGATTGCAATGCTTTGAGATTAGACGCCGCTGATGATGTGACGATGAAAGACGAACGACTGGCCCAGAAACATTAGGTTTTGAGTACTAAAGTGGGACTGAAAGCATCCAAGACTTATTCGTTGCACATGCATCATCGTCACGAATGAGGCCAATGACAATGCTACTCACAATATTGTTGAGCATTAGTCCCACCACGATCAATACGTTTGTCGTGATTTGTGTTTTGAAAAGTCTTGGAAGCATCGGCAGACCTGGCAAGCGCTCGCCAACCGTCCATCGAATCGCTTCATTCTCACACAACTGCAACAACAACATGCCGATGGCAACCAGTAACCTACGCCGGAGCCTCATGGCCAATGGCATTGTGAGCAATAAACGAAGATTCCTACTGTTTTTAAGAGTGCTTTTATTCATGACAATGATGACGTCTGCCGCAGCTCAGCTTTGTGAGACGGTTGGCGGCAACTCTTGGAGCGGACTGACAGATGCGTTGGATCGCTCGTACGGATTTGCGATACTTTGTCCATTTCACATTAGCGGAAATGGTTGTCCTCAAGATGAAAAGGGCTACAAAGTCAAGGAAGCTGAGCTTTACATCATGTGCGATTCCATGTCACAAAGTCTCGATGGCGGCGAATCAGTCTGTCTTATCGACTGTCCCGGTGCACACTTTACAGTCATGCCTGGAAGTTCGTTGACTCTTGACGGCATTACGCTAAAAGGATCCAAGAGTTCCGCCATTCAAGTAAAACCACAGGGGTACCTGACGACTTACAATTCAGTCTTTGCACACAATCGAAGAGATAGTGGCAACGGTGCTGCCATTGATGCTGCCGAAAGATCCAACCTCAGTCTCATGTACAGTCGCTTTGAAAACAACCAAGCGTTAAATGGTGGAGCTGTATACCATCTCGGTGCAGCAGTCGTTAGCGGATCGAGCTTTATTGACAACCACGCGACGGTAAGTGTTTGTAGGAAAAGCGGTATTGACTTTACATCGACAGCGAATTCATCTCAAATCTCACATAATAACTTGTTGGAACAGAACGGAGGAGGAGGAGCAATCTTTTCCGGCGCTCAAGCGAGGATGGACTTGAGTGAGAATTTATTCGCTGGAAACGAAGCGACATTCTTTGGACCGGCTCTCTTCGACGGCTCGCCGGAAGCACAATCACACCAAGAAAGAAATAGTGCATGTGACAATACCATTGGTGGCAACAGTAACGTGAAATGTAACGGAATTTACAGTATCGAGAATGGCGTAGGATCCTGCGAAACCTTTGATGACGAATGTATCGCTCCAACAGCGGCACCAACTGCTTCGCCATCTGAGGTACCTTCTTTCAGCCATACGAATAAGCCAAGTGCTCAGCCTTCACTTCCGCCCACAGTGGCACCTACCACCTCACCAACGACAAGTCTACCATCAAGCAGCCCGTCGTTACGTCCTACCTCAGCTCCATCCAAATCCGTCGGGCCATCCATGTCTCCTTCCGATGATTCATCAAGCACACCGAGTTTCTCACCAACGACGCTACCGACTGCTGTTCCAACAACAAGCTTGAGCCCCTCGCAGACACCAACCTTGGCGCCAACAGTGACGAGCAGTCCTTCACAACTTCCATCACTGGCCCCAAGTACTGTGAAACCATCGTCCTTTCCAAGCAAGATGCCTTCGACTGAACCGAGCATGGAGCCATCGTCATCTACGACACCAACGAATGCCCCGACGTTGAGTCCTAGTGAAAGCCCTTCTGCTGTCCAGTATATTTCCGAGTACGAGTACTGCACCAAGCAACGAACCTACAACAACCCCAACAAGAAGTCCAAGCGCGGCACCTAGCGAAATGCCTTCTGTTTTGCCGACCTTGGATCCAAGTTCCTCTCCCTCTGCGTCGCCAACAACGAACCCCACCCGAATGCCAAGCATGAGGCCATCTCAATCTCCATCAAAGGCGCCGACTCAAAAACCTAGCTCATCGCCAACCCCACAGCCCACTCCATTGCCGACACCACCAGTAATCTCCAACGACGACCCAAGAAGTGGTGGCACTTATTCTTATTCATTAAGAACCAATCGTGGGCGTCGTGGCCCCTGGTGATGAAAATTCAGTGTGCATATGTCCTAAATGTAGTAAATGTTTCCGTCAGTCTTTCCTTACTGCGTCTATCGATCGTGACACTTGACACATAGTCCATCGCATTTATAACAAAAGCTACTATTCTTTTGAGCACTTCTTCCCCACTATCCAGCGAACTGCTTCTCCCAGAGTATCGGTGATGAAGGCAAAGAAGCGTCGTCCTCGTTCGACTTGATATACTTCCACCAAATGAAGCAAGCCTTTGTTGCATTGAAAATGCAACATTATAACAGACACCGGCACAATCAACCCGAAATGATACTCAAACTTCCTCGCTAATTGTAAGGAAGATGAACTTGTTTGCTTCATGACATAATTCAGTACGCTTTGATCCACCTTGAGTCGAGGATTGTACACGGAAACAAGGTCCTCGGCGGCTGTAAATGCTTGCTCTTGGATGGGCACGTTTTCTGCCACGAGAAACTTTGTTTGCTTGCACAGTGTGGACAGTCCTGTGAAACTTACTATAACCAAGAGATAATAACTCCACAAATTCAATTCACCGCCGCTACAGTCGTACTTTTCAATGGTGCTTTGCGAGTAATGTTCTGGCATGAACAAAACCGTGCCAGTAAAGGTTTCGATACATCTTTTGGCAGTTGCGGGGCTTCATTTCATGCCATGAAAGTTGGTATAATCATCAAGTGAAGCTGCAGAAGATAGTGTTGCGGTGAAAGCTGCTTGCGTGCTTCCGTTCGTCATGGCGCGCCACTTCTTGTGGTGAAAAATCGTGAGGAAAGGTTATGAGCGAAATTTGCATCTCCGTAAGTACGCGTGTTTTCGAGCTAAAAACATGTTAAGAGGCAGACTTTGCGGCTCATCCAGTTCTTTGACAAAATTTTCGAGGCGATTGCGATTCGAACAACATCGTCAGGTCCCTGCGGCGTTTCGTGTCATTTCTCCCCTTGAACATGGACCAACGTCCCTCTTGTCTAGAGATTCCAGACCTTTGCACCTGTATTCCCAATTCTATTCTACTTCATCAGTTCTAGCTAAGCCTCCCAGTGCGGTAGTGCGAGACGAAGACTTTGACGAGCCCGATGCTGCGCACCAACCAGCATCACTCGAACGCTCAGTCGAGGAACAGTACAGCCGCAAAACACCACTCGAACACGTCCTGTTAAGACCTGGCATGTATGTTGGACCAAATGAGAGACTTCCTCCAAACACTTGTTGGGTTTTGGATCCGCTACCTTCACCAGACAATACTACTGAACCACCTGTGCCATTTCGCATGGTTCGAAAAGAGTACGGACTTGTACCCGCCCTTATAAAGATTTTTGACGAGATTCTAGTCAATGCATCCGACAATCGATTACGGCATCCAAAGTCATGTACGAGAATAGATGTAGTCATTGATCCAGGCAATGAACAAGAGGGTCGTGCTGCGGACGGTCTCTTGCCTTCGTCCACGCCGCCGAGCTCGAGACCTCCCTCCGGCGTCGACGGAACCCAGAATGGCGCTCCCTTCATTAGTGCAATGGCATTCATCGAGTAGCTTATCCACATTTGATTCCTCCGGAAATTCCCGCCGCAATTGCACATGCGTACTGAGCCAAGCTCGATACAATGTTCGACACCAAGTTTCACAAGTCCTACAAGTCTGATTCTTGGCACTGGATTATGAAATTTGTGTTTGTATCCCTAACCTAAACGAAAATTCTGATCATTCAGAATTTTTGATAGTATTAAATAAATAAATAAATCGCATTGACACTTTTTGAATTTTTTGTCTTGTGCCTTGTGCACACAAAGTAGTCTTGTAGAGTAGTCAGTCTACTTCGTGTCTTTCCCTCTCACATCAATGAATAAGGCACCATGCGGCCACCAGGTAGGAGACAAAAGGCAGCATGGAGCACCAAGTGTCGTGATTTGGCTCGGTTCATGAGAGAGAGCAATGGTCAGTTGCCAACGCAAAAGACTCACCAGAGATTGCATCAGTGGGTCAAGGACAACAGGAAGGTGCTGCTGAGAGAATTCGTGGAGAGCAAAGGTGTTCTCTCGTCTGCCTCGCGGCAACGCGTGGAAGCCTTGGAGAAAATAAACGTCTTTGTTCTGAAGGCAACTCAACACGGCCGCAAATCCAAACCTCAAAGGAACTACGCTCCCTGGAAAAGCGTTGTCGACAAACTGGGTTCTCGAAAGAACGCAAAAGACGAGGAAGAACTTGAAAAATACATTAGCGTATTTACGCGCCACGTGGACACTTATTCAATTTGGAAAGAATGCAAGTCCATTCATGAGTATGTGCTGCGGCACTTGAAGGTGGGAGACATTCGACCAACCGAATGCACCAAAGACCAACCTGCTTGGAACATTCGTCACAATCTCTCCTACATTGTTCAACCGGAACCAATGCCGGACACGGTCATCATTCCAACTAAGGCGCATAAAGTGACTGGCTTGTCAAAATGCTATTCTTACGACGCATTTAAGACGGAGGAGCTGGATACCCTCTTGGAGCGCCTGGTGGATTCTTTACCTCCGTTCATGCTCCAAATGCACAAGAGGGAGGTCGACCTCAGCAGGGATGAGCTTGTCGAAAAGTTGTCCAAAGAGCGTCACTGGCAAGACCATTTCATAGTGTCTGTTCTTGGCACAGATCCTTCCGGAGGGAGTGAGGTACTCGCCCAATCCAGGACCAAGAAAGGGCCACGTCGATTGTCTCTGTCGGTGGAGATTAATGGTCCAAAGTACAGCAAACGGCATAAATGTCATGTTGAGCATCTGTACGCCTACAGTTACTCTTTTGTTCCAAGGTGCTGGATGGGACTTCGGTGCATGCGCGAGCACAGATACCGTGCCATCGCAGAAATTGGTGTTGCCCTCTGGAGAATTTTCCGCTCGGAACTGGATCCAGTGTCGCAGGTGTGTCCTCCAACAGGAGCCAGCGTGTTGGGGTACTACGGTCTGCTTGGTGGCGAAATCAACCCGCATAATGATGCAAACCCTCGGACGCCAACCCTGCCCGAGAACGGCAGCCAGCTGCTTGGCTCGTCGGTCATGACGCTCAGCCTTTTCGACAGCCAGTGTTTCCAGCCTTGGAAGGACAAGAAAAAGATTGATTCTTTTATAACAGAGCATGGCTCTGTCTACATTCTGAGAATGAATGATGATCTACGGTACAAGCATTCCTCTAAATTCTTTGGCAGGGGAAAAGAGCGGGGTAAGATCCGCTTGTCCATTGTCTATCGTTGGCTTGGTAGGCGACAACCTGCTTTTTGCTCTGACTACAAAGGACGTCGACAGAACTGTGAGGTTTGGGAAAACCCAAACAAGACTGTTGCCGAAAAGTTTCCTCATTGCAGCCAGTCACGGGATATCTTTAATGTTCCAAAAATGAATGTGAAAGAAGGGAGGTCTCTGTTCCCTGCAGAGAATATAGTTTTGTAATTAACGCAATGTAATGCAATATAGCAATACCGATTATTTGTTCTATTGGCATGCTATTCGGGATAACTTCCTCTAGAACTCAATCGGCATCGGTGTAGATGGCATAGTTAGGTATTGATGCACATCGATGATACCTTTGTAACAAAAGATTTCCTTAATTTGAGAGCTACATGTAGCTCCAACAAGTAGCCGTGAGAGAAACCCAGTCACTGTACATTCCACTCTAGAAATACTTCGTCAATAGGACTGTTGTGCACTGGCACTCGTTTGCCAGTGTCTAAGAATCCCAGTCGTTTGTAGAATCGAATGGAGGCATCGTCGCCATGTTCTGGCGTGTGCTACAGTACAGTACAACGCTAGACCTAAACATTAAAGTGCATCATCCATGGCACAATGCCTAGCGTTACAATACAAGGAGAGTGGTGAAGAGCCCAAAAGTATCGACTTCTCGTATTAGTTACGTCTCTTGAAGACTCTCGCATTCCAAGCTCGAACAGCCATATCACCTACGACGATCAGTAGTTAGAAAAAAGATCACACTTCTCTTTCACAAGAAAGTAAAGGACGTCTGGTGAACATTTGTTTCTTCGACAGAATGTATCGGCTCGACTCAAAGCCAACGGCCATAGGCCCGTTGGAACTGGGGTATTCGCACGCAATAGACGTCTCGGCCCCTTGTTGAGCTCGAGATAATAGTCAAGCTCTCGTCGAAGCAACGGCGATTCTCCCAACAACAAACCTCCCAAGTAAGATTCAATCTTGGTGATTGACTTGTTTCTCTTGACAGCTTCGATCAGAGACTGAACGCATGGGTCATGGAGCCTTTTATGTGCCTCTAGAGACAGAGCTTTTAGTGTCGTCTTTCGGTATAGCATCTCTCCCATTCGAATCACTGCACTATCATCCATGGCAGGGATATGGAGCTGAAGATGTTCTATAGACAAATTGCCTTCCATCGCTTGAAACAAGAGATCAATCGTCCGAGGAGAGTCAAGTTTTCGCACTTGCAAGCTAAGTTCCCTCAGACTGCTCGTATACTCTATTACCTTGGATATCAAACGAATGCCTTTTTGATCAAGTGAAGAGTCTGTTCGGAATGTTAGCGATTCCAATGACTCTTTTCTCGCGAGAATGTCGCAAAGCCTATGCATCCCAGCTGTGTCGCTAGAAAAGTCGTGAAGTGTGAAGGTCCTCAGCGATTGATTTGAATCTAGAGCTGTGCCGAGAGCAGTAACGTCCACTCCCCGATAAACTGGTACGGCACGTCTAGAAGCGTTACCCCTCACAATGGAAATATCTTCAATACACTGGTTTGCGTCAATGATTCTAGCCAGCAGTCTTCCACACACTTCGTCGTTACGGGGAAGAGAGCCAACAGAAACCGTCTTCAACTGTGATTTTCCACAAAGAGAGCGCAGGATTCGCTCAGCACCTCTATTTGAAAAGTGGTTGGTGCAAATGTCAACGACTCGAAGGGAAGGGCTTCGTTCAATAGCCTCTGCAAAACGTTTTGGGGGTGTAACGTCTCTGTCATTCGGATAATCTCGAATGACAAGAGTATCAAGCAAAGGGAACTTGTCAAGCGCTTGTCCAATATAGAGAAAACAGTCATGGATTGATCCACATTGAAGGGCAGACAATTTCCGTAACGAAGCCTGAGGTCGAGAGAACTCTGCCAACGCCTGAAGAAAGAGCTTTGCCGTATCAGAGTGGAGACCAACTAGCGACAGCTCTTGTAGCTTGGTATTTGTTTGTAGCATATAGGCGACATTGCGAGCATTTGTCTCCCCAGGAGTGTTGAATACAAATTCACTGAATGTAATCTTGCGCAAACCATTCAACTCGAGCTGTACAAGATTTTCCATTCGACGGAATCGAGAAATCCATTCCGCCAAGTGCCCATCCAAGCTCACTTGCAGTATTCGTATGGATCTAATACGAGACTTATTATAAAGAATCGCTGTATAGATTTTCCCCACTTTTACATTCAAATGCTGGTCGACAACGACCTCACGTAAGACCGGGTTCTGCTCAATAAAATCAACAATCTCATCAACGCGACCCTCAAGGTTCTCAATCTTGTTGATTTCTGAAAATCTCAGTGTCTTTTGTAGCGGTAGGATGGAATGTTCACACATTGTCTTTGCATTTCAAGATGTATGAATAGCGTCGTCGTCGTCATTTCAGTCATGCCATCACACACGACTCGACTAGATGGCAGCATCTGAATCGTGGATCGACGGTTGCAACAGTATCGTTTGAGACAGCAATATTTCCATGCAATATGACGAACATGATTTCATAGTACACTTACAATTGCCCAGGATCGTTGACGAAATATCGCAATATAAATTGAAGAATGTTGTTGCATACGAGTAGCTAGCTGAACATGAATCGCTATAGATTTGTCGTTTTCCCGAGTACTCTCTATTCTTGAACAAAACCATTGAGCCTTGTTTCGATTGAACCTTAAAAGGCGGCAGCATTCAAAGTCATCATGGAAAGCTGGTCAGAAATTTCTTTTCCTGCAAGTCGCTTTTGGATTTCAGCAATGGATCCTCGCAGAACATCTTCACAGTCACCAATGACGTTGGGGCCCTTTTTCGTTCCATCTAGTTCAATAAGCTTTCCATTCACAACGACAAAGGCAACAAAGTGATGCTTTACCTTGTCTTGATTGCTCGTAATTGCCTCTGATTGTCCCTTGGCCGAAAAATTCTTGTGAATGTTCTTAAACCCATCATTTTGTTCAAGTGAGACACATGTCTCGGCAGGAGTTTTGTCTGCATTCTCCTTTTGAAATTGATCAAGTACAGAGTCGGGTAAAATGTCGACTGGCGCATTGAGCGACGCGTGAAGACAGGCGATAATGCCACACGCATTGTCGAGGGAACCCGTCTGATCCATATAGAATTGTACTTTGGAGATATGTTCTGCACTTCCCTTGTCTCGATCATTCTTGAGACGTTCAAAGGCGACAATAACACCATAGATTGGTTGAGGAAGGAAGGCCAAGAGGTCTTCATCAAAGCCAAACACTTCGCCAATGGCACAGATCGGCGAAAGGCCAATTCGATGCATATAGTCGGTGAAAATCTCAGGATTGCTTTCAAGTGGAGGCCACTGAAACTTCTTTTCTTCCTCTGCTACTTCAGTCATGATATATAGAGTATCTATTTGCTGTTAATTACACCAAGATGCATCGCAACCAATGGATGGTGATGGACCGCGCCCCGCGCCGGGTATGATACCGTTGTTGTAAAAGGAGTCCCGGTTCGATCAAATGAAAAGACCCGGATCTCAGTGACAAAATTTCTTGCTCTTCATCATGTCAGCAGACGACGAGTGGCAATCCATCACGGCTGCTTTGAATT
Organism: uncultured Desulfobacteraceae bacterium; assembly: GCA_942491115.1. Taxonomy (GTDB): domain Bacteria; phylum Desulfobacterota; class Desulfobacteria; order Desulfobacterales; family UBA5852; genus CALNZV01. Next base: position 357,262 of record CALNZV010000004.1, on the reverse strand, counting down.
CCATCAGCATTCATCGCATAACATCACATACATTTTTGGGCGCGCCAACACTAAAGGGCCACAAAATAAGCATAAGGGACAACAAAAGACAAAGCCATTCACAATGATCATTGCTTCTCCAGATGAGATTCTACGGGAAGGACTTGAAATTGGTGGATTCGACTATCGGCGACAGCAGCAAAGGGTGAAGCGAGAGACGTGTTTGAGGCGGTTCAGGGCATTGTATGGATCGAATCCAGTCGTATATGTCGACATTATTGAGGATCTTCAAACAACTCACATTAGAGAGGCTCGGGTTGATTCGAAGAAAATATCCGTCGAGAAACTTTTGATAGCAATGAATTTCCTAAAGTGCTATCGTCGGAGGAAGTGAGGAGTGGCCCCTTCAAAGTATCTGAGAAGACAGTTCGTAAGTGGGGATGGTTTTATGCCAAAAAGATACAAGCTCTTAAGAAACAAAAGATTGTCTGGCCAGAAAGCTGGAATGACGGACATCCTTTGCTGCACGACAACGACACTCCTGTCTTTCTCGTTTCTGTTGATGGTGTACATTGCACTACCAACGAACCCATTCATCCGACACTTTCAAAGAATCCCAAGTATTACTCTCATAAACACAAACAGGCGGGCTTGACGTATGAGCTTGGCATATCAGTATATGAAAACAAGCTAGTTTGGATGAATGGACCGAAACCGGCGTCCAAGCATGACATGTCCGTATACAAAAAGAAATTGAAGAAAAAGATCCCGGCAGGTAAAAGAGCCATAGGAGATAACGGATACCGTGGTGAGCCCAATACTATCAGCACCCCAAACTCACATGACTCGCCAGAATTGCGTCTATTCAAAAGTCGCGCTAGAGCTCGTCATGAGACATTCAATGGTAAAATCAAGAATTTCAAATGTCTGTCGGAGCGATTCCGTCATGGAATTAAGAAGCACCATATCTGTTTCGAAGCAGTATGTGTCATTGTCCAATATCAGATGGAGAACGGATCTCCACTGTTTGATGTTTAATTAAGTATTTATAAATACAAAAGCAGTAGTAATATGATTCATGTCAACAAGCTAAAGATGGACAACAAGATTAGCTACATTAAGATTTAACAATTGAACTACTAGATGTAGTAGTGATTCCATTTGTGTTTTCATTAAATGCTATCCTATATCCTAGTAGCCAATTCGATGCATGTAGTCGATAAAAACTTCAGGATTGCTCTCGAGTGGAGGCCACTGAAACTTCTTTTCTTCTTCTGCTACTTCAGTCATGATAAGAAAGTGTGCATTTGCTGTTAATTGTTAATTACACCTACGGTAATAAGATGCATCGCAAGGTGATTTGCGACGAGACGACGGCCACAGATGACTTTTCACATGTTATTTTTATCAATGGTCATATAGTATATCGCCTGAAGTAGATACTGTAGCTTAAGTAGATAGGTCAACGTGAACTACAGAAGAATCCACTATTACATGCTATTTAACGACAACTAAATCTAGAAAGTAAAGCTCAGGGCGCTCGACTGCGCAGTAGACCAATTCACGTTGGCTGTCTTTCGCGAGTCATCGAGAAAAGCGTAAGCAACATCGACAAAAACGACTTAGTGCAGGCAATCACTAGAGACGGAATAAGGAAAGACTGGGACTGAGTTACAGCCTGGAAATGGTGGTCAGGTGCAGAATGAGCTTCCGAGTGAGCTTTCTACTACGGGCATCGTTCGAAGGAGCTGGAATGCTTTCGCAACTGCGCAACTGCGCCAACACTACTCTGAAATGATATATACACATTCAATCTATTGTTAACACCAATAGAATATGATTGAAACAAAATGAACTCATCCATCTTGTGATAGAAACGGGTCCAGGCAGATTAGGACGAGGCCAAGTACAGTGAGCGCCAATGAGCATCGATTCAATGGAATGTAGCAAAACTGGTCTTCTTCTGAATTTTCCGTGAGAAAATGATCCAACGTCTCTCTCGCGTTACTGCCGGCCTCTTGGATTTTGTCGGAGCTCAGTTCCAAAAGGGACGAGTAGCCGGAACTAGCCGTGGAAGGAGGATCGACAATGCACGAAATAATTCCCGTAATAATACCCGTCAAGAAGAGACTGAGACCAATCGTCCAAGAATGCTTGGAATAATATCCATCGCCATGTTTGTGATCCAAGGTGACTTGCAGCAGAAACCCCACCAAAAGAAGAGTGACTGGGACGGCGAGACCAAAGCGGCGAAATACGCAAACGGCAAACATGCTCTTTTTTGTTTTAATAAACTTTCCTCGAGTACTGTGATATATTGATGACTGAAAAAGGCCAAAGCACACTACTATCCGCGTTGTTCCGCGTCTCCTTTCATTCTTGCGGCGCTGCTTTTGTTGAAGCACAACACATCGTCGCTCGCATCATCGCCGTGAATGAAGATGACTGCAAAGTCATATTGATATTTTCTCTGATGGATACCGGTATCTATCGCCTACGTATGGTCCATAGCTAGAAGCAGTCTCTATGTATGTCAACAAAGGCAGATAGAAAAGTTTTGTAAAGGAGCAATGTCTAGACTATTCGAGTAAAAGTAGTTCCCATAAGAGCGACAGTACGCGTAAGCAACTGTTTTGCAGCATATGATTACGTCGTTTTCGCTCGAAGCTCATACGTGATGGATAGACGCGACTGCATCAATTCATATCGGACTCGATGAACGCACGCCGTTGCTTCTGGGTTTATGTATTTCAGTTGGTCACCAGCCATGATACAGACGAGGTCCGTGCAAGCTTGTCGTTCGCGATACAACTTTGCATTGTGTGTTTGAATCTCGGGACACGTGAATGTGTGCGAATCTCGCGGAAGCACCTCCAAGCCAAGAACAGTGGTTAAGCATACACAAATCAAGATTCCTCGATCAACATGTTCACTGCAGTTGATTGCATTATGCTTGTTGTGATAGAGAAAGTAGTCCAGAGGACAGGTGTCTGCTTCCAACGCGTTGCTTGGGATATCCAATGATGAGCTCGTCATTTTCAGTCGTTTAAAGTTCGATTCTTCGTCCTTTTCTGTAATAGACGGCTTGGTTCTTTCCATTTCATCGTGACAATCAAGCAACAGTTTATGAAGTTTGTCTGCTACCTGCTCGGACGCGCGCTGAAACTGATTGCTCGGCCATGGCTGCATCAAAGAGCCGCAAAACGACCGAAAGAGCGTTTTCGCGTCAGATGGGACGTGGAAACCATGCAAGTGACCATTGACGACGCGATGAAACAACGACTTTTGAGATGAATCAAAGAAGCGTCGCCCCTCTTGCCATGCTTCTGAAATGGCATTTGCGGTATCCTTGTCAACACGATGGATGGCAAAAGAGTGCTTCAGAATGAAATCTACAGCCTCAGATACCGTCTCGCAAACAGGAAAGGAGTCGCCATTGTCATGTTCCATGCCATAATCGAAGCAAATGCCGACCAATGACAAAATCGATGACGGCATCAACTTTTTTGTTCGGCGTCGGCACAAAAAGTGACGTCATTTATCGACGATGCGAGCCAGCCGGTCGCGTAGAATTCTACGTATTGATAAAAAGCTAAAGATTCTTCAATGCCGTGGCAGTGAGGTGCGCCCAACTCGCGTCGTCGCATCACGCCACCACCACCACAATTTTCAAAGACCGACGTGGACAGAGAGAAGCAGCTTGTTTCGTATCCTCCGACCACTAGCACACAAATCCAACTTACTCTCTTCAATCATGTGCCGAACTGCCACTGCTCATAGCCGCCCCGCTGATCTCAATGAAGGCGAAGAATGGATCGAGACCTTTGACCTCGACGCGTTTACTGCCGATATTCATGCGCTTGGCAAAAAGTTGGAAAGTGAACAAGGTGAAGATGATGTCCGGCACCTGAATAAGATTATCGGGTGGAGCAATCTATGTGCGGCCATCGGATTCATGACCATGGGCCACAGTGTGAATCTCGTTGCAATCGTAGCTCTGTCGACGTGGACGTTTTCAAGATGGACCATCATTGCTCATCATACATGCCACGGAGGATTCCAAAACTGCCATCCAAATCTTAAACGATGGAGTCGTTTCAAGTTTGCTCTCGGATCTCTCTGGAGAAGAATGTGTGACTGGCTTGACTGGATGATGCCTGAGTAAGTTTTGTAATATCGTTCAAGATGTCTGAAACTGGAGTGACTCTCGTTGTTTGAATCTCTCGCGCATCGTTGAATCTCATGTCTTATACTAATCCACCCCATTCTTACAGAGCATGGAACGTAGAACATAACAACCGTCATCATTACAATCTTTCGGAGGTTCACGACCCTGATCTGGTAGAGAACAACGTGTCGTTCTTGAGAGACATGAAGGCTCCACTTCTCGTCAAGTACGGAATCGTTGCTTTCTTCATGACCACTTGGAAGTGGTTCTACTATTCACCAAACACCTACAAGGAGCTCAAGCTTGCCAAGCTCCGACGCGAAGGACAAAAGCTCCCAGAAGGCGTCAACCCTGAAGATGCCGTCACTGTCAAGACTATTGTCATGGGCGAGAACCCATTCTACTCTGCCTGGGAGTTCTTTAGCATTGTCATTGGTCCTTACCTCTTGATTCACTTTTTCCTTCTTCCGCTTCCTCTCTTGATTGCTGGACGTGTTCTTGGTTCCGGTGATGTCATGTACTGGAATGCCGTCAAGAACTTGTTTCTTGCTGAAATGTTGACCAATGTTCATGGCTTTGTTGCTGTCGTGACGAACCACGCAGGCGAAGACATGTACCGTTTCCGTGATGGCTGCCGTCCATTCTCTGGATCCTTTTACCTGCGTCAGGTACTTGCATCCGTCGATTTTGCCATGGGAACTGACTTTGTAGACTTTATGCACGGATGGCTCAACTATCAAATTGAGCACCATCTTTGGCCTAACCTCAGCATGTTGAGCTACCAAAAGTCAGCACCAATGGTACGCGAGATTTGTGCCAAGCACGGCGTTCCTTATATTCAGGAAAGTGTCTTTGTGCGTGTAAAGAAAACGGTCGATATCATGTGTGGGACGTCAAGTATGAAGTGGTTCCCTGCCAAGTACGAAGCACTCTACTTGGAACAGGATGCTCTACGGGAGACACAAAAGAAAAAGACATCAAGTTAGATTACATCTACAAACTCTGCATCGTTTATACATACCTTCGGCTACTGAAAATACGACGGCCGGCTGTCCGGCACTCCTCATATACACTATCAAGTTAACATTTTAGACGCTCTTTATTTCGTGACAGTGATTTTCCCTCTAGCTAGATATCATATCTACTGCAGTACTGGTGCAGGCATAAGTATAGGTGTTACATCTCCTCACATCGTTTCTATAAAGTATTAGGAGGGTTTGCGAGACGTTTCTTCTCGATAATCGTTGCGTCGCATCATTGACCTCCTGCGGCTTTCAAAGGCTGCTCTACTTCCAACTGTTCTTCATCTAGCACCTCACTCACTTTTACAGCTTCATTCGTTCTTGTGGGGTCCAATTCCGCACTATCCATGACGCGTTCATTATCTACAGTATCCTCGATTGCTTCTGGTGCGGCAAGCATTGCGTGCTCAATCAAAGAGTCTGGCAAGTTTCCTCCTAGTTCCATCACACCTCGTTGTCCTTGCGCGACCTTTACATACTATAATTGAATGCAACAAATATAGGCTATTGTGAGTCTCATCACATGACTGCATCATTGCGAGAATCACCTAATGACTGCTCTTACCTCGGATGCTTGGTAATGCAACTTTTCTCTCTCGTGGTCAGTCAAGTCTCGTAGCTTTCGTGCAGGGTTACCAACCCACAATTCACCAGATGAAACAACTGTATTGGGCTGCACCACTGCACCTGCAGCTACAAAGGCTTCCTCCTCTACGACACTTCCCTCTAGGAGAATACTTCCCATGCCAATCAGACAGTGGTCATGGACTGTAGCAGAATGAATCTGAGCCAAATGTCCGATGGTAACACCATTTCCAATCACTGTATGATTTTGCCGTGCGGTAATGACGCATGCATCTTGAACATTCGAGTCGGATCCAATATAAATGGCTCCTCCAACAGAGGCAGAACCATCCTGAAATCGTTGTTCATTTAGTTTCCACGGTTCCACATCATCATTATAGGCATTTTCACACACATCCGCTCTCAAAATCGCCTTGTACCAAACGGACGATCCAGGTCCTATTCGGACACTTCCAATCAAGGTGGAACAGGGTGCCAGATAGGCGACATGATCGTCGACACGAGGAGTACCTCGTTCCAACAGTGGCATCATGTGTCGATGCCGTGATAGAAAATCATCAAAGAGGTGTGGATCATCCCCCACCAGTCGTTTACGTCCATGAACAATTTGTTCTCCCCGAACTCCCACTCGATCCACGGCTTGGCCCATTTCACGAAGCGATTTGCCGAGGGTTTGCCGAAATCTCATCCACAACGATGCCGACGACATTTTTTGTTGAAAGTGGACTTTAAAGACTAAATCGGTTCAAATATAGAAACAGAGAGTGTATAGTAGGTGTATGGGGCGGCTTGGAGCTTATGGGAGGACAGCAAGGTCGTCGTTCGGTGGTGTTGCATGAATGATGGGCGACGGAAAAATAAAATAGGATGTTGGATGGAGCTCAAAGGATGTGCGTACGAGCGTGTACAGCAACATCGGACGAACAAACAATGGACAGACGCTGCAGTTCATGGGTACTCGCGGTAAGGAGTGGGACTTTTTTGAATTTGTCCTTGGACCATTTTTGAATCCTCGTCACATCACACTCATCATCATCAACGTTCATGTCGTTGATGCTCATGGCATAAAAGGAGTATTCTACAGTATTCATTCCACTGCGAGGTAATCGTATTCAGAGATTTAACATGGATCATGAGCTACAATGCGTCGTGAACAATCCATCCGTCGATGCCATTATCAAGCTTGAGAATCGCATGGCTCGAGGCACCTTGCCATGGACTGTCGGCATGGCAGAAACACTCCTTTCTTCCATTCACAACAACAACAACAACAACAAGAGTAATAATCTCTTGTACTTGCTAGCAAAGGCAGACATGGACGATCATGTCATTTATGCGGTGCAGCAGCACTTGCCGCACTTGATGGAACGAGCCTTTGCACAGCAAGAAAATGATGACATGTCGCCGCTTGCCCTTGTTGCCGTCGTTCGAGTCTGGGAAGCCCTGGAACGATTAAGATTGTTTTCATCGTCGCAGACTGTCGATACTTTATGGATGTATAGTCATGTCGAACCACAAAAGCTGAATGAAATGGCACATGTTGCTGTGCGGATGATTACAAGGTGAGAATGAAAAAGAGACATACGTGTCTGCTTGTTACAATACAATATATCAGCACTAACAATACTCTTTCTTCGTCATTTTTAATTCTATAGTCCTGACAATATGGCTCCTATGTCGGATGGACTGCCGACAATCGATCCAGACACTGTTTGCAACGCGAGCGTTTCCTTCCTCTCCTTGCTACTCCAGCACGACGTCAAGGAGTGGCTACTCAGCTTGGACAGTGTCACGCGACTTACAGACCGACTTGAACAAGAAATGAATCGATTGTGTGATAGTCTGCTATCCTCACCTGCATCGGTAGGACTTGCCTTGTCCTGTGTCGGACTACTTTGCTTGTTGCGTTGGAAAATGGGACAAGAGCCACCCAATTACTCGGTACTACTCACCAATGTGTGTAAAGTGGCATTTCCTTCTCATTCCAACAGTCCTAGTGGACCACAGTGGACGTATGGACCCGTCGCGACTGATGTACGACCGTGTGCACTCAACCTATTACAAATTTGGAGTCTCACGGGAGAAGAAACCATTCCAGATCATTGCTTTACCAACTTTGTCCAAGAGTCGTGGAATGCTGTACTAGCGACAAGAGGTGCCACTCAGTTACCAAGTCTTCTCTTTTTACACTCGACACAACGATTGCCAGCACGTCAAGCACTGCGATATATTCTGGCGAGACGTGATCTTACAGAGTCGTGTCGTACTCTGGTGGCGTCCTTGATGAATCATTGTCAACAGGTGCGTATCTCTCTACTAAATTTTGATTACATATTGACATGTTTGTAACTAAGTTTGTTGTTGTTACCGTATTTATCTCACAGAAGGACATTGGGTTGGCGGCATCTGCTGCTGCGCTTCTCGTGACATTGCTCAAAGATCGACGAAATACAATTACGCACGATGACTTGTCACGAACACTGTGGGCCTCACTGGACGCATTTCCAATCGATAAACTCATTGATGGTGTAATCAAGCTTGCTACTAGTGATGCAACTTCGAAGCGAGCTTGTCAGCCCTTGATTGTGAATATGCTGGACGTACTCAAACTCTTGGCGTCGTTTCCAGAAGGAAATCGAAAAAGTCTATTGGAGAATTTTACAGAGCAGATTGAATCCATGATTGAAATCATGTCGGCTCGTTCCGATTCCATCAATGACTTGAGTTTGTCCATGGAAGAAATGAATCATCACACGCCTCCAGTCAACAACTTGTCGCGTCTAGACGAAAGTCAAATCTCGTTTGTGGAACAAACGCCTCTGGAGGAAGAAGCCAAGCCTCCTACTGGTCTCGATATTACGATTCGCGTCATTGTCGCCATAATTCTCGTACACATGTCGGACGGTGGATTGGAACCGACAGAAAGTACGGCAACCGTCTGGAAATCGCGGATTCGTACATCGGTTCTCGATTTTGTCGCGTCAATGCGGTTGCATGGCAATCCACAGGCTTCTGCCGATACAAAGCTACGTCTATTTCATTTGCAATCTCTCTTGGCTGTATCTTCTACGGAAAACGAAATGATGATTGTATCTTCACTTGTCGATGAGGATTTATTGTGCCGGCAGGAGAAGAATGACCACGCCCAGCAACTTCTCGACGTTCAGCAACAGTTGGAGGAGGCTCGCGAACAAGTGAAGCATCTAGAAGCAGAACGGGACAAATACAGAACAGCAATGAGGCGCCAGGCGACTGTACTGGATCGAGACGTTCAGCGTACCAGAAGCAAGGTAAAAGCCGAGGTGACGACGCTTGTCGAAGTACATGCAGCAGAACGACGCGCTGCCGAGAATCGAGCCGAGGCATGCATGAGACGAGCCAAGCATGTCGAGGAAATGCAAAAGGAGGCGGAGAATCGTATCAGCGAATACAAGGATCTAGAAGCGCGAGCCAAGGACGAATTACGCCAGATTGAAATCAATTTCCAGACAACGAGACAAGAGCTTCAACAGCAGCGCGCTTTGACAGATGATCAAAAACGACAATGCTCGGACCAGCTCGAAGAACTTACGAATATAAAGGATCTCTTACAGACAGTAGAGGGAGAGCACAGTTCGACTCGTAGCCACTTGTCTGAGAACCAAGCAGCCTTGAACGAGACCAAGGTTGCATACACTAAGCTGCATGATGATCTCGAGGAAACGTTTTCGCAGCTGTCGCTCTTGGCTCAAGCGTATCAAACCAAGGAAGATGAAATCGCCCGAATTGTCGAAAAGAAGGACCGGGCGATCCAAGAAGCTAGAAGATCTTCGTCAATCGAGAGTCGTCGCAATGACGAGCTAGAAGCAAACCAACGTCATTTGCAATTCGAATGCGATAGATTAACGAAAAAACTTCAGCGAGCCAAGGAAAAGCTGGAAGACGAACGGAAAGAGTCTCAACAGCGAAAGCAACGTGGTCCAGTTTCCTACATCAATCAGCTGCATACGTCTACCACGTCCGACGCAAGCAGAGCTCATCGGACCAGCGACAAGGGTACTTCTAGTCGTCACGGCGAGCGAAAGCGGTCAAGCAACAAGGAGAACGGTCATGGCGCTTCTTCCTCGTTGCGACGGGATTATAGATAAATTCAAAATACATGTAGCTGTACAGTTTCATAGCACTATATTGACGAGTTATCCTCGGCGTCACTAGCTTGTTTCATCTTGCGTAGCTTTCGCCATGCAATCTGACTGGTTCTTGATTGATGGATATACACTCCTGCTAGCCTAAGTGTATTGAAGACACCAAACGACATCCAAACACCTGTCACTCCATACATTGCCGGAAAGGTTCTTAGAGCCTGCAAACAAGCGGCAGTAGCAACGATGGTACTCAACGAAAGCTGGAAGAAGTTTCCACAGCCAACCATGACTCCTTCTCCGATAAAGACGAGACCATTCATCACTTGAAACACGCTTGCCAGTATAGATGGCATTAATGCGGCATCGCGAACCTCCTGCAGTGGTGTTGACTTTGTAATGAGTGGTAGCAGTCCAAGCTGCAGTCCTCCCAACGCAACCCCCAATACAAAACCCCATGCCATTAATCGATTCACAAGAGTGCGACAATCAAAAACCCCACCACTTATTGGATTGCCCTTTTTGTCCTTTTTGACCACTAGCTCGTTTGGAACAACAGTTTGTGCCACAGTTGATAGGGCCAAGAGAACAAAGCCACCGAGATTAAATGTCTGAATAGCCATGGCATGAGCAGCTGCAGATACGCCAGTCTCGTCAATCGATTGCGTGACTCGTGTCACGGCGAGAAATGTCAAGTTTAATGCCACATTTCGCAACTGTAACGCGGCTCCTCCCTGCAACAGAGGCTTTAGCTTTTTCCATGCCGGAAGTCGAAAGATTTTGGACCATCGAATCATTTCCTTTCTTCTCATAATGTACAAATACGCAATTGCCGAAATGACTTCTGCCGCAAGCGTTGCTCCAGCTGCACCAGATACACCCATTGCAAATGTAAAAATGAGAATGGGGTCCAGCAAGGCATTGAAAATGTTGGCAAAGGCGCTAATCTTGACTGGTGTCACAGTATCCAAGACTCCTCGAAAGGCAGAAAAGCCAATGAGCGATATAATAGACGGCAGAAAAGCAAAAGCTCGAATCAGGAGGTATGGTTTTGCATATTGCATGGAAGGTGAACCATCACGCAAGACTGCCGACAGCACCGTTTCAGGATTGAAAAATGTAAGAGGAGTTCCGATAAGCGCAATAAGAGCTCCAATAAAGAGCGCTTGGCATACAGCATCTTGTAGTCCATCCTTGTTGCCCTTTGCATTTTCTGTGGAAACAAGAGTGGCAGTCACTGACGGAAGAAAAGACGCTAGCCAAAAGGCAGAGCTAAAGACTTGATTAGCGGCAGCTTGACCGGCCACGGCAAGAGCATTTCCCTAATAGTTTTCGTGGATCTTGTGTGAGAGTCGTATAAACCGAACAAGTCTAGAAAGATGTTGAATTCTAATCAACTAAATGATTACATCAGACAATAGAGACTCACCATTCTATTCACCCAAAACAGATCCACAGCACCAACAAGAGGATTGATAGCAAAGTTTGCAATACATGGCAGCGCAATTTTTGTCAAACGTTGATCCAGAGCATCTCCACATGGCCACAACGGAGCACCGGCAACAATGTCGGTTGGCTTGGTGTCATCGCCGCCGCCCCGGAGCGTCTCATCGGCGTCATCATCGTTCCCTTCAAACTCACTGGATGCACTACCGCTCGCAGACGACAAGAGCCCAACGGTTCGAGTCTGACCTTTATCGCTTGATGCAGTACGTTGCAGAGAAGTATGTAAATGCCGTCTTATCAACAAGGAATCGGTAGCGCCGACGGCAAAACAAAGAACGCCGACGTGGCGGCAGTGTGCAATCGCTACTACTGCCAAAATTGATAGCCTTTTGGATGATGAAACGTTCACCATGCTTGTATATAACTGTAGTGGCTTAGCTAGCACTATAGGTTGCTATGGTACAGTAAGTGATAATCAAAGTGATATGATTGTGATGCATCATCATCATCGCCCCGAAGGTGTCAATGAAAGGAGTCCCGGAAACTCGTGTCTCGCAGGCAGCTAACCTCCAGCGTTAACCTCGATCTTACCACTATGGGTTCACCAGAAAACACTGGGAAGTGATTTGACCTCTTCGAATCACCAGAACCGCAAATCTCAACTCATCTCACTTTTTGCAGTCAAGATGTGTAAGTGCCTTGTTGTCCACGAAATGAAGCCATTACCTGCTGGTGTTACATGTATCAGTTGAAATACTGTGTGGTTGAAATGTTTCAAGTTGAATTCATCGTTGAAAGTGAAAATGGAAGTCTCCTGATTGACTGAAAGCGGCGCCATTTGTTGGATGCAAGTTTTTTCTCCCTCGTAGAATTCTACGCGCGCCCAGTACTGACCGTCCTTACCTCTCTTACTAAACTGCAGCTCATCGCAAGTTCGAAGCTCCTCGCTCTGGATCGCTTGGGTTCTTGCCCAAGAAGCGTACCAAGCACCATTCTGGTCGCGTTCGTTCCTTTCCTCGTGATTCGGATGCCAATCCTCCTCATCTCACGGCCTTTCGCGGCTACAAGGCCGGCATGACCCATGTCGTCCGTGGTGTCGACCGTGCCGGTGCCCTCATGCACAAGCGTGAAGTCGTCGATGCAGTCTCCATTGTCGAAGCTCCTCCCATGGTGGTTGTGGGTGTCGTTGGTTATGTCGAAACTCCCAGTGGTCTTCGTACTCTTACTACCGTCTTTGCGGAGCATTTGAGTGAAGAGTACAAGCGTCGTTGTTACAAGAACTGGTACAAGTCCAAGAAGAAGGCTTACAGCAAGTACGCTCTCAAGTACCAAAAGGATGGTGGAAAGGATATTGAACATGAACTTGACCGTATTGCCAAGTTTTGCACCGTCGTTCGTGTGATTGCTCATACTCAGGTCAAAAAGCTCAATCTTCGCATCAAAAAGGCTCACATTATGGAGATTCAGATTAACGGTGGTGCCGATGCCAAGGCCAAGGTTGACTTTGCCAAGTCTCTCTTTGAGAAGGAGATTACGATTGATTCCGTCTTTGCTGAAAACGAAAACGTGGATGTCATGGGCGTCACGCGTGGTCACGGATACGAAGGTGTCACCACTCGTTGGGGTGTCACTCGTCTTCCCCGAAAGACTCACCGTGGTCTTCGCAAGGTTGCCTGTATTGGATCGTGGCATCCTGCTCGTGTCTCGACTACTGTCCCTCGTGCCGGTCAGAACGGATACTTTCACCGTACCGAGATGAACAAGAAGGTGTACAAGCTCGGAAAGAAGGGTGACAATACCAGTTGTCAGACTTCTGCTGATCTTACCGAAAAGAGCATTACCCCCATGGGCGGGTTTGTTCATTACGGTGAGGTCAATGAAGATTGGATCATGCTCAAGGGTGCCATTGTTGGTGTCAAGAAGCGTCCTCTCATTCTTCGCAAGAGTTTGATGAACCACACCTCTCGCAAGCATCTTGAGACGATTGATCTCAAGTTTATCGATACCAGTTCCAAGCTTGGACACGGACGCTTCCAGACGGCCGAAGAAAAAGACAAGTTCCTTGGACCTCTTGCCTCCAAGGGAAACTAAACGAGTATTTATTGAATTGTGCCTTGTTTCGACAATCTTTATGATAGTCGATACGTTCAAAGTCATTTTAAACCGTGGTTGTTCTTAAGTTCCTTTGTACATTCGTTATACTACTAGCTAGAAGTAACTGTTACTGTAGCTTCAATCGCGTGCGGCGGCAGACTACAGTTTGAACATTGGAACCACATGAGTCGGTGTCGTGCAGTGTTTTGTAAAGAGGTTTTCAAGTGCTTCCTGCGACGGAACTTGTCCTAACTCACTCCCCAATTCATCACGATGAACTCCGCCTGCAACAAATATACTCGCCACACCCGTATCATTGGCTCCTACAACATCGTGATGTAAGGAATCTCCCACATGAGCAACCTTTTCTTTTGGCAAACCTAAATCTCGTAAACAGGCTTCAAAGTGTTCGACATGAGGCTTTCCGAATATAGTCACATCACCTCCCATACTTTTGTATCGATCTGCAATCGTTCCTGTGTGAACAAGTGATGAATAGATTGAGTGAGTGAAACAAACAATGCACAAACGATTCAAACGTCGCGAAAACTTATCGCACACAAACCTGGCATGTGAGCACGTGTTCCATCTGGTTTCACCATGACAAAGTCTGGATTGCAACACACCATGGGTAGCTTTTGAGCCACACATTTCTCCAAAATGGGATTAATGACTGACATTTCTCCCGTTTCGGAAAAGGATCCCAGCGATTGTTCGATAGCTTCGCCATTGAGACCAGGTCCGCGCAACACCTCGGCGCCATGAAGCAAAATAAAGTCTGCTTCTTCCACGCCATCAGCAACTTCTATATTTCCACAGCTATCCATAAAGACCATGGCAGACGACACATTTCCCGACTTCCACGTGATGAATAGAGCCTTCTTTCCTTGATACTGTTTGTTGATATAATGACATGCTTCTTGTCCAGAAGTGACGGCACCGACAAAATTCTCGGGCATAAAGCCCAGCTTTGGGAGTTTTTCCACAGTCGCGGATGAGAGGGACGAGGAGTTTGAGAGAATAATGAGCTTTTTACCCTTCTTGACCAATTCAGCGACACATTCGGGGGCACCCTCGAGTGCATAGTCACTGTCGCGAATCACGCCAAACTGATCCAAGATGAATCCATCATAGCAATCAACAAGCTCGGAAAAGGAAGCGTGAGTCTGAAATGACTTGTCGTTTAAGGACATTGTGGATGAAGTATGATGAATGGGTGTTGAAAAAATGCACGTCTGAAACGGATGAAAATTGCGTCATTGGAGAGAGGTCGCCGGATCAGTCACGAGTGTTCGTGACCCAATCAAAGCCACCAAAAGATCGGAAGCAAAAGATCGCGAACCTTCGCACCTCGCACCTTGTTGCACTTTCTCGTCCATGTCATCTCCTTCTTGACACCTCTTGTCTATTGCTCGCCGTCAATCGTCACATTATCACTCCACTTCAACCCAAACAGAGCTCTAAATCATGAAGATTTTGTTGAATTCAGCTCTCCTCGTCTTGTTGAGTGGCCCCGCCACTGCCTTTGCACCTGCAAGTCTCCCAACAACAACGACACACAGCACTGACTTGTTTGCCAATAAGAAAATTTTCATTGATGGTGAAGCTGGAACCACGGGGTTACAGGTTCGTGGTCGTATTGAAGCACGAGACGATTTGGAAATCATTTCCGCGCCCGATGAATTGCGAAAGGATGAAGCGACGCGCAAGAAACTAATTAATGAAGCCGATGCTGTCATTCTATGTAAGTGATAGCCTTGCAACTGAATGAGATTGTATGATATAGAGCCATTACTTACAATGTCACGCATTGCTATCTGTATCTGTTCAGGTCTTCCTGATGCCGCCTCGATCGAAGCGTCGTCGTGGGTCGAACCAGACAATGACAAGACTGTATTGATTGACGCGTCTACTGCCTTTCGAATCGATCCAGACTGGACGTATGGATTCCCAGGTAAGAGCAATGTCGGAAGTGTTTGCTTTATGGTTTAAGAAGCTGTACTGTTTGCTGACTCATCACACCTGCAACCACTGTACGCGCTTCATCAGAGCTATCCAAGGAACAAAAGGAAGAAATCAAAAAGTCAAAACGTATTGCCAACCCCGGCTGCTACCCCACCGGCTTTATCGGTCTTACTCGTCCCTTGGTGAATGCCGGTATTCTAGAAGAAGGAACTCCCCTGACCGTCAATGCCATCTCCGGATACAGCGGCGGAGGCAAGGGACTCATGGAAATTTATGAAGCTGGAGAAGCCGAACCATGGGGATCCTATGGCTTTAGTCTTGTAAGTACTGTATTGCAAAATGTTTATAGATGCACGTTGGATTATCCATCATTATACTGACATTCTCTCTTGCTGTCACAGAAACACAAGCACATTCCCGAAATGGCAAAGTACTCTGGTCTCAACAAAAAGCCAATCTTTCAACCACAGGTATCGTCTTTTGCTCAGGGAATGGTTGTCTCGGTACCAATTCACTACGCATGGTTAAAAGAAGGGACAACCGGTAAGGATATCCATGATGCACTTAGCAAGCACTACGAGGGTTCCACGTTTGTCGAGGTCATGCCCCTTGGTGAGGGAGGAGCAAAGGATGCCGAGTTGCTCGAGCGGGGCGCCTTTTTGCGTCCCGATACCTTGGCGAATACAAACAAGATGCAAATGTTTGTCTTTGATAATGATGAGGAAGAACAAGTTCTACTTTGTGCTCGACTCGACAATCTTGGAAAAGGAGCTAGTGGAGCGGCAGTGCAGAATCTGAATCTTGCATTGGGACTTGACGAAGCGGAGGGACTGTAATTAAAGTTCCTTCCTTGCAGAAGTCTTTACAGTAAAGTCTAGCTAATCAATAGAGTGATATTATCAGCATAGTTTTTCGTTGTAGTCATAATATTTCCTTCTCGCCTTTCGAATAAGACATCTTATCACTCTTCAGGCGGTGGCTGTAAGGCTTTAAGTCGCTCAAGGCCATCACTAGCAAGCTTTGCAAGGTCCCACATGTCTTCATCTTGTAAACAGCTCTTGAAAATTGCCATTTTGACAACACAATGCTTGCCCGCCGCCCTCTCGATTGCCTTGACACGATTCGCCAGTGCCTTGTCGGACATGCTCCTGACTCGCATCAAACAGTGCTCGTACGTGGCGGTGGAATTCTCTTTGGCAGCTTTTTCAGCTCCAGCCTCTGCAACAGCTTTGGCTGCTCGAAGACGAACCTCGCGGCACTCTCGGACTCGTTCTCGTCGTTCCTCGGGCGTGTCGAGGGGCGGGCCATCAATGATTTCTCCAGTAGTTGTTGGTGTGATTCCTTGCAGCCGAAGAGACTTTCGACTCGCCTCTGCTGCATTATGTTTTCTCTTTTGCTTTTTCTTCTTTGGTGATTGAGTCCATTCACTGTCACTCCCTTCTTCTCTTTCCTGGTCTTCGAAATACGTTTTGCCCAATGCGATTGCGTTGCTTCGTTCCTCTTCGCGCCTTGTGATTAACCCAAGTGATCGCAGTCGTGCATTATTTCTTAGAATATTACGGGCACGAAGCTGCTCGAATTCACTCTGGCTGTTGCTGTTGCCATCCTCAAGCTTAGTGGCGGCAGTTGCGGTTGTCGTCGTCATGGTCGTTTTTTGCTCTCGAATTTTGCTGTCGGAGGGAGTTTTGACGAATGACGAAGGATCGAGTTTTGGTGTGCCGGCGCGCCGAACAGGATACCGGTAGGGCTTGACATAAGCTAGGTGTAGGGACCCCCTAGCTAGCTAGGTAGGATAGGATAGGATAAAAGGAACCCGGAAAATGATCTTGCTGTCTGCCCAACGAGCCAACGAGCGTTCCCAAAAAGCACGACATCGCCCCCACGGACGCGGAGCACGACTGAATTTCCATTCACGATGGTGTTGACATCACCACAAAAGAACCACCACCATCAAACAAAGGTATCAATACAATGGCAGACCCTGATATCCCTATCGCTTATGCAGCACCAATGGCGCCGCCTGCAAATGCGCCTTCACGTCCAAGTATTGCTCGAGGAAGAAGCGAACGGATTAGTCTTCCAAGAATGTCCAGTAAGAAGATGGATACCTTTCAGATTCGGCAAATGAGAGAGCAAGGTTTTTCAACCGGGTTAGCAGAAGCCATGACAAGGAATAATGCGGCCTTCCCATTAAGAATTTGGGTCGTAGATAATAGCGGTAGCATGAGCAAGGGTGATGGCCATCGCTTTGTCGAAACAAAGAATAAGGATCAAGTCAAAGTCGTAAACTGGTAAGTTCTGCTATTGAAATTTGAGTGAGTTAACCATGTTCGTTATCTAATCTTCCCTGACAGCACTAGATGGGCAGAGATTCAAGAGACTGTGGATTATCACTCCGAAATGTCAGCCTTACTTCAGGCGCCGACCGTCTTTCGGGTAAGAAGCCTCGCAGTCTTCTGAGTGTATAGTGTTGCCATGTATTCCATCGTGTTCTCACTGATCCTACCATATTATTGTTTATGTAGCTCTTGAATGACCCTGGAAGCATTAATGGTCCACAGCAATTCAGTATCGCAGAACGAGGTGAGGTCATGATTCCACAAGACTTACAGATTGCTCACAAGACAATGAGATGCTCGCCAAGTGGCGTGACGCCCCTCTCGGATCACGTGCGAGAGATTCGAGAAAATGTACAAGCCATGGAGCCATCACTGTTGCAAGATGGAACACGAGTAGCAATCATTTTGGCAACAGATGGGTTGCCAACTGATTACCGTGGAATGGCTGACCAGAGAAGCAAGCGAGAATTTGTTGAGGCCCTGCGTTCGTTGGAAGGGCTTCCCGTTTGGGTGGTTATTCGACTGTGTACTGATGAAGACGATGTAGTCGAATTCTATAATGAACTTGATTCACAGTTGGAATTGAGCTTGGAGGTGTTGGACGATTTTATCGGGGAAGCCAAAGAAGTATACGAACACAACAAGTGGTTAAACTATGCACTACCTCTTCATCGATGCAGAGAGCTAGGCTTCCACCACAGATTGTTTGATCTATTAGACGAAAGAAGATTTACACACGATGAAGTACGGGAATTTCTTGGACTTCTGTTTGGCGAGGGACAGTTCGATGCAGTGCCTGATCCGCAAGCAGACTGGAAAGGCTTTTACACTGACCTCGATCGGATTGTCAAGAAGGAGAACAATCAGTGGAACCCCATTACAAAAAAGGTGCAGCCTTGGGTGGACATGAAGAAGTTGAACAAGGCATATGGGGGAGGAACCTGCTGTATCATGTGAGAAGGCGTTGCAAAACGTGTTGTGAGCGAGCAGTGGTTGCTTGGTAGGGGTGTAAAATAGTATTAGTTCATGTTGAATCTTCATTTTACTTTCATCTGTCTACAGTCTACAGTAGGTTGCTATGTTCTTTCTCGCAGATGAAGAGATAGGGACCCTAGACTATAGAGGATCGGATGCTAGCTCCTATTTTGTTCCACGTGTAAAATGCCACGCGTCGATTTCCGAGTCATGCTTAGCCATGCTTTTCTCGCGCATCAGTTCACAAAATCAAACGATCGATCAACTTCGTCACTATTATCATACCAGCACGCCAATTCGAGCATCACTATGAAGGTATCCAGAAAGTCAATGATGGCCATGTGCCTTACAGCAGTTGCTTTTCTTTTGACGAGGGTCCACGGACATTATTTCGGTCGAGGCCATGCTTTGGCGAGACGAGCTTACGACTATCACAGACGCTCTCCCAGCATGGATCTTATGAGCGATATGTTTAGCATTCCAATCTATTTCAATTCGCTAATGAAGCAACAACGAGAGCAGGCCTCGCACAATGTGCTGTCGGATAATTCATACCACGTCGAGCAATTGTCTACTGGTGAGATTGAGCTGACTGTCGATGTACCCGGTGTAGCTGTCAAAGATTTGAACGTGGAGCTCCTCGAAGAAGGAACGTTATTGAGTGTCAGTGGCTCACGTCGTCACCATGGATCCGTCAAGGAATTTGATCAGTTGTTTCGCTTGAACAAAGACGTTGACGCAGACAACTTGTCGGTGAGACTCTCGGACGGAGTCTTGAGAGTGGTCGCCCCAAAGAAGGAAAAGATTGTGAAGAAGATACCAGTTATTGTAGAAGAAGAAAAGGTAGTAGACGTGGAAGCTCAGGTCATTTCCAGCGATGGCGAGACCGATCCTGATGGGCAGGAAACTCAAGAAAAGGATGGAATGGTCATTACCACAGAAGAGTGAAAATGCTTCGGTAGAATCTTACTGTATGTGTGAATTGTAGCCTGTTTATATTGTCTCTTCGTCTATTAAGAGTAGTCATGCTCAATCCTTTGAAGTTTTTGGACGACACTGTCCTCATGTGAAATTGTGTACGGGTAGTAAGATTGGGTCATTTCTCGTTTTCATATCAGTGACAATGGCGTTTGCTATGTGTATCCCCCAGCATTCATAGCCATTTTCGTTCGGATGTATTCGATCGCCGCAGAATAGCTTTGTTCCATCAGGTTTTAGGGGTCGTAAAGGCAGGCAATGTTGCGGAGAGGGGTCGTTGACAGCTTCGTTCAAGTCATTTTCTTTCGCGTAGTAAGTCCTCATTGCTTCAGTAATATCGCTGCATTCACGATCTCGAATATACCTCAATGATAGCAGAATCTCTGCCTGGTTATGTTGCTCCCACAATACACCTTGATGCTCGCCGTATTCGATAATGCTTCCGAGAGTTGGATCGTCCACCCACAGAATATCTGGGTGTGCAGCTGCAAGCTTCCGCTTCTTGGCTTCCATACTGTCAAAGACTGGAATAGTCAACCATCGAAGAGGAATCTTGCGTATTGAAGGAGAACTGCGAATGGGCATGGCTGGTAACACAAACAAGGGAGTTCGTGTCGGATGTGAACGACCATTCCAAATGGTGCGTTCCTCGTCATCGCCCAGAGTCGCAAGTTCTGGTACAGTGTTTGGTGATATTCTTGAATTAACGTCAACTAACGATTCAAGTTCTTCCGTGCTCCCTCGAAATCGCCTCGACATTCGTCCTGCTCGTTCACTTATGTTTTGCATGCCTCGCTTCATTCTGTCGCTAATTGTCTGAATAAGCGCCTGCAAGTCTTCAATAAGTCCTTCACTTTGCCGTAAGTTTCGAAATTCCCTATCTTCTTCAGTGATCAAGTATGGAAAAAGCATAATCTTCAAGTCATTTGTGCCTGTAAGAACGACGACAAAGTCATAAGGCCCCAGTTCGTTGGAATCAAATTGCTCTCTATAGTCTCGCAACCGTTTGCGCCACGCCATGATTTGATTTTTGTCCATCAATACACCATCCATGTGTGTGTCATCACAGTTACAAGCACCATATTCGAGTTCAGTCTCATTTTCGACATCCATTCCTCTCTCGAGCGTGCGAATAATCCATCCCGCCGATGCGCCTGATTCTCCATGGCAAGTCCAAAAGACAGCCTTTCCAGTAGCCCTAGAAAGCTCTCTAGAAATGACCTCTGGCATTACCGGGGTACATCGGACCGATTGACCGACACCACACGCCAAGCTATCTCCGACCAACAGTAGTCTCAGCGATTCGTCTGGTAGACCTAGTGTTGTCTGACCACTTGCCTGCTTGGCTACGACCACGCCGTGTGATGGTATAATCGGCAAGGGCGCGTCACCAAAATTTCTCCTATATCGAACGACTGCAATACTCGCTTGGATAACGGCAAGCACAAATGCACATAATAGAGTCAAAAAGAAGAGATGCAGAGGCGAAAGCGAAATACTTGTGAATGGTATCGTCAGATTCATTGTTGAATCGCTTAAATAAATCGCTCGATAGAACTTTCTACTTTTGCATCAGTTCACATATGTTTTCATTTGCCCTTGTTGAATCGAAGCAATGTAGTCAGGAGAACAGTGAAGCCTGCCCGTTGCGCCATTGTGGTGTCGTGATGATGTGGTGTCACCGCGGGGGTCGCCGCCATCAGTTGGAAACACGTGGTGGACACGTGCATTTAGTGTATTTTTAAGCATCCACTAACTGAATGCTATGGGGTAGAGCCAAGCCTAGAGCCCTAGCATGCAAGCAACAGCAAGCTATACGTGAAAAAGTATTATCTTTTCACTATGTTACAAGACTAAAGCTTTATTCTTTTTCGCTATCGCTGCTACCGGAATACTGTTCTTCAGCTTCTTCCCACTCGCTACTGCCGCCAGCGGTAGCCAAAGATTCTTCGTCACTGCTGGCAAAGGCATCAGCTAAAATCTTCGCCTTTCGTTCAGATTCTTCTCGCTCCTTGCGCGCTTTTTCGGCCACTGCCGCCTGTTGTCGTTCTCTTACGGCCAACACATCGTACTCTTTAGGTTTTTGATATGGTGGTAGTTCCGCGGGGATTGTGCGAGCTGCTAGTTGAAGCTTTGGTCGTTCCCTTCCAGTAAAGAGAGAGCCAAATCTATTGTTGAGCTGAGCATCATTGTCAGGCAGAGAGGTTGCAGTTTCCTCTTCGAGTTCCTCGGGCACTCCCTCTTCATCTGACGGAACCGTCCTTGGCTTCAGTCTCAGCGGTTCTCGCTGTGGAGCTGGAGGGAACTCTCGTGACGAAGTCGTTTGACCTGCTTCTTGTTTCATCTCTTGCTGTTCAATGGTGAACTCTCTTGCAGGACGTGGCATAACGGGAGCAGCCGGTCCACGCCACTTTCGTGCGACATCCGACAATAATGGAACTGGAACACACGTATCACGCAACTTGACACAATTGATGTAACGCTTTGGTTCCCGATCAAAACTTTCGGTATGTAAATGCCAAAAGTCTGAATAGTGATGAACAAATGTGCGAAGAGGTTTGTCCATTGCACGAAGCGGAAGGGAAGCCGATTTATCGTCGGCTAAAAAGGTCTTCCAACGTCGTTCCAACTTGAGTAGCTGATTCATTCTCTCTTGTGCTTCTTCAATGAGCGAATCAGGATACTGGGCTGCATTTAATTCGTTTCCAAATTCGTCCAGTTCGAGCTCCGTGGTCGGCCGTCTCCATCCAGAATTAATCTGTTGACGTACAGTGGCAGGTACTACTCCCAAAGCAGACGCCATGGCTTGATTACGAAGTATCTGTCCTGATGTCGGACCAGCATCAGTTCTTGATGGTGCCTGAAGTAGTCCATTGGAAGAATTGGCGGTATTGTCGTAGACTTGAGTTCCCGGAGCAACAAAGTTTAGATTCGCCATCATTGAACGCCGTTGAGCTTCTTCTCTAGCTTCCTTTTCTCGTTTTCGCTGAGCTGGATCTGTTGGTACCACAACCTTTGTGATTCGTTGCAAGCTCTTGGAAGGACCTTTTGCCGGTTGCGCTTCCTTTGGAGTGGAGGAGCCACCACTCGTCGTTGGTGTAGGCAAAGCTGGAAAGTTTTGCGCTCGCGACCTTGCCGAGTAATTCAAGTTTTGAGCGACACGATTTGATGTCCACAAGGTGTTTGGTGCCATGGAAATTTCAGTTGGAATGGGACCTTCTTCGGTGATGCTAGGTGCACCGCGAACTCTTTGGCCACGTAACCCTGGATTTTCGTCGTCGTCAATCACAACGAACGCGTCCGAGCCATAGATACCGGTATCCTCTGCCGTCTCTTGTCTACGTGATCTATTGTTGTTGGATGGTCGTTGTTGTTGTCTCTGACTTGCAGCATATTGTTGCTGAAGCTGATTCGATCCGACAAACATGTTGTTTAGCAAAGCTTGAGCTTCTTGCTGAAGAATGGCGGCACGTCCCTCGTCTGTATTGCCTCTGGATCCAGCCTTGCTCAATGTCACGCCCTTTGCATCATAAGCCTCAGTCACCTTCAAGTCTGTAAACCCATGTCGCACGAGGTATTCATCGAGGTTGACAATCTCCTCGCGAGTGAGATCACGTCGATTAAAGGGATCGATAAATTGAAGCTGCGACACGAGATAGTACGCCAAGGCCCGTCCATCAAACAAGTTGTAATGCCGTTTCTTGACAGCTACACTCGTCTCATCCTCCTTATTGCTGTCGTCTTTATCCGTTGTCACTGGCAAGACGGCGGCAGCTTGTTGTCCCCACTGTTGTTCAATCACGAGTCTCTCGCGTTCTTCGGCAGTCATTTTCTCATCCTCTTGTTGCTCCTGCGAAGTAGTCCCCTCTGGCTCTGGCCACTCCTTGATAGGTGTATAAGGTTCTGTGGCTGCGAGAGCAAACGGAGGATACGGCAACGAGACTAAACTTTCCAAGGTAATGGGATCCAGCGAGCCCTTTGGAATGTGCCGCCGCCACGGAAACTTTTTCCTCTGCTGATTTCGTTTTCCGTTGTTTCTCCTTTTGCGAGGCTTGCTCTTTTTAGAATTAACATCACCATTTGCCTGTTGTGAAGGGGTATCAGTCGTGGCGTCGTCACCGTTTGTTTGCGCTTGCTTCCGCCCTCGATTATTTCGCCGCCTTCTCCCACCACCAGAACTAGCCTGACTAGGAACAAGCGACGCTACACTATTCTCAGTAGACTCCATGCTGTTGATTACTAATCACTCTTGACTTTTTGTTTTATAATGATGAAACATGCATCAAATCGGCGTTAATTGTGGCGTTGGCGGCAATTTTCGCTTCGAGTCACGAGTGCCATTCGCAGTCACGTTTGCACTGGAGATGACATCACGTATCGTCATGGATGTATTGCTGATGCTCTCCTGCATGGAAATGGCACACACCTGTCTCACCTCATGGTTCTTTCTACAAGGCTTAAGCTTTTAGCTCGGATTTCTTGTCCTCGTGCCGAGTTTACGAGCGTCGCCGGCGCCGGTTGGAGAGTGCCGCCATCATCATCATTGACTCGACAACGACGCCTTCAACAAGATACATCAGTTGAACCAATACAAGTGTCCATTCCAGGCAGGGAGCAACAGCTCGAACTACGGTTGAAGCAAAGCTTTACAGTTTCTCCGGGATCAGTCTCTAGTGCAAACGACATGACTGGTACTCGCGTGTGGCCCACAGCAAAGGCAATTGTAACGAGACTGAGTCAAGATCTGGAACAGCTTGGACAAAGACAAGACAAGACGTCACTGAGAATAGTAGAGCTTGGGTCAGGATGTGGTTTACTTGGTTTAACACTTGCCGCCATGGGAAATGAGGTGTTGCTCACGGATCATGCCGGAAATGTCGACTGGCTACGCCAAAACGTTGACCTCAATGAAACTCTACTTTGTCGAGCCAAGACTGAAATACTCGACTGGGGTGCCAAGGACCACATTTCTGCGATAACAGCTGAATTTTCAAGTGGAGGCTTGGATGCTATTGTTGGGACTGACCTCATTTATGATTTAAACTGTCATGGTGCTCTCGTGGATACGATGCGACAGTTTTCAGAGCTAACCAGAGCACCAGTCTTTTTAGGATACCCAAATCGAGACTCGAGTGAAGCAGCATTCTTTGAAACTGCAAAAGAATACTTTGACATTGAAACTAGTTTCATGGGAGATGATGAAAGTAACCTCATGTACGCAGTCTTTCGGATTCGAAAGTGAAAATGCGTTTGATGTTAGCTTATTCAACATCTTTGGTATTATCGACGCCCCACTTGTGAAGAAGAGCGTTGGATTCTGCAAAGTTATTCACAATTTCAATGGTACCGAATAGTTTTGAGTCACTGATTGAAGGTGGTTCTAGCATCTTTGCCACGCACGTTACAATCCGTTCACCCAGTCCATGCGGAATGGTCTCATGATTTGTTCGATTCTTCACTCTTTCTACACAAGTATCATCATTTGCTGCAAAGTATACAAGTGTGCAATCTTTCTTTGAAGGAGAGCCGACGATATTGTGCCACTCGCGACGTTCTGCTTCTCTCGGGTTACACCGATCCAAAATGATTCTATTCTTTCGGCTGGCCTTGCAAGCAAGTTCAATACACTTCTTTTTACCGAGACGATCCTGGTTTACAATCGCATTCTTGTCAGGGTCGGAAGCTGCAAGTCGATTTGCAAAGGTGCTCTTGCCTGACCCTGGTAATCCCATCAACATGATACAACGAGGCACTTGACGCCGAGCTCGTGCTCTTTGTTTCTTGTACTCTCGAGCTTCTTTCGAAATGAATTTTGCTGGCGAAAGTTTGGTTTCTTTCTCGACAATGCTGCAGTCTTTGCCACTGTCAGCCAAGACACAGCAGTCGTTGATATAGTCCATGGCAAACTCAAAGTCAACTCGCTGTTTCTCAATCTGCCGGCTTGACCAGTGACCATCGTTACATCCTCGAACAAAGTCAGGTCTCACAATCTTGTATCGATGTTGATTCCAAAGAGATTCCGAGTCATCGACCCGTAGCACGACGCCCTCGATAGTCCCATTGTCGTTGCGAAAGGCTGACCGTGTGCCAAGAAATCTCAGGAGCTCGGATCGGAAGTGACCATCTCGTTTCTGCTTCTGCGTATAAGGTCCAAACGTTCTCGTATCAATCACTGGAGTAACAGGAATACCTGAATCTTTCATAATGGTGTGAAATCTCGTTCGTGAAACGAATCTCTCTTGTTTACGATCGAAAAGGTCGTAGGCAACAAATAAGCCTGGAAGTTTGTGATAGGGAACAGAATGTCGTGCAGCTAGCCATTCTCCATAGAGAATCAGAGAACCATTTTGGATATAGTCGCCCGTACACAATATTTGGTGCAATGCGGCCCGATTGGCTTCGATGAATTCCGTGATTCGGCTAAATTGAGCATGTTCTCCATTGGAAATGTAATGACTTCGATTTTGTACGAGAAAGTCTTGCGTCAGTGGATCAAATGAGATTCCAAGATTCGCTCCATCCACTTTTTCTTCAATCACAACTTTTGTGTGTCCATCACAAAGTACAGCGTAAGCAGCATCGTTGTCGGATAGAATCAAGTCATCGGGCGTCGCAGCTGTGCCTCCAGTATCAAACAGGTGAGCTGTTCGAGGATACTTGAAAAGTGGAGTGTGATCCATATGAGCTACTTGTTCTCGACAGAATGAATATGCTTTCTCAGCAGCAACCGTTTCGCGACGGAGGCGACGAAAAGTTGAAGCGTCTTTAAAAATCTTTGATTCGACGGTGCTGCTCCGCGTGATTGATTCTTCGAGAAAAGGAAGAGCCTCTTTGTAGCGTGATTGCTTCATGAGACCAAATCCCATGTAGCCAAGGGATGATACTGTTAGTATCTCATGCCTGATACGTCGGCTTTCAGTCTCGTCGTTGTCTTCATGAGAAGAGAGCTCAGCGAGACAACGTTCCACTGATTTGAGTGCGTCCAATGCATCTTTTGCGTTTGACGAGACTTCTTCCCATCCACGTTGCTTTCCAGCCATCCTGCTCTTTTCGACCATTTGCTCTGCTGCATGAAGCGCGATTTGTGTCTTATCACCGCGCATTTCCTCAATTGAAAAAGTCCTTCTAGTTTTTGTATCGTGATAGGATGCAGGGTGTGTAGTCGACATGAGATATAAAACGAACTTGTTTTCTTCTTTCTTATTATTATGCTTCCTACTATGCTCATCGCATGCCTTGGTTTCCAGTCATGCATCGCTCCTGCTTTTCGCGCGTCATCTCAGTCATGCTTGCTTGACCTTTTTGTCCATAGAACATCCAGGGCACGTGTAAATTTGAAGCTCATAGCCTGTTTAAGTAACGAAGTGCAACACCGATGTGTTGCTCACCACACGAGATGTATGCCTATGTTAAGCGGAGATAGCTTAATAGAAATCAGAACCTACTAGCAGAAACTAGGTTAGGAGGAGGCAGGAGCAGCTATGATTCTTATGTCATCTGACATGAACTTTTCACTCGAAACATTTGTCGTGTCACGTAATTCTGAAAAAACCAATTGCGTCCTCGACTCTTTGATTGGAAATCCAGAAGAAAGCCAAGCCTGAGGAGATCATACAATACGATTCATGCTCATCATTGCCGATTGCGCAACAAAGCTGCCCCCCCCCCCCCCATTCGTTCATCTTCTCCTGCTCTCTATTTTTAAGTTTCTGTTTGTTTGCTAACGAGGGCAGGAATTATGAAGGATCATTAACGCAAGTGTTTGCTGAACAATACATGTAATACAGAATACAGATTCCTGTTTTGTCATGCAAAGAACATCCAGCAAAGCACGTGTGCAACTGAAGCTCATAGCCTGTTGATGATCATCATCATCTCATGCATTACGATGCTGTACGCGATGCTGTAGCACACTGTCCTTTAACCCTTTAAACTGTTAAGCGGAGAAGAGACAGGCGTATCGTTATAGTCTAGCTTAATAGAAAACAAGCCACACTTATTTCGCCCCATCATGAAGGAGCGAATTGCGTGGCTACGACGAATGCCAACCAAATGGCGTGTCTTGATCGGCGCACAATCTCTTGTCTTCATTGTGGCGCTTAGAATTCGAATGAATGATATAAATCGATCAAAGGAGCTTTTAGCCCGACGCGAAGCTGCCCGCCAACAACAACAATCGAGCGCCCCCGCGGACAAGACATCTTGACAAGCCATAGAGGCAACCGTCTGACGCCGAGAGAAGAGCACACTACATACATAGTGCTCTTGATTCGAACCGATAATATATAGGCAGAGAGCCAGTAGCAATAGCTTGTCACTTAAGCAATCGATTTAAAATCTCCCAGTATTACTCTGCGGTAACCCCCTTACTCCTGTTGTTTCTTTGAAAGCGGATAATCACCATCCATCCATAGCTTGGGCAATGGCTTACCATCCTGTACTCGTTTCACTGTATCTTCTACGATGGCTAGAATATCTGCTTGTACTTGTTCAATACTTTGTGCTGCATTGATTACATGCCATGGAACCACGTCGTCGCCTTGTCGGAGTTCCGTAAAGCGCTCCTTGACTCGAATCTGCATGTCGCGTTTTTCGTAACGTTCTTCGCCGTAACTACATCATTCATAAAGAGACAAGGAACAAACTAAGCAAACGGGTAAATTCCAAATGATGCACCACGCTTTAGAAGTAGATTCATACATACCCTCCTCTTGTTTCCGCCTCTTCTTGAGTCAAGTCTAGAAAAATCACGACATCTGGCGCCGGCAGACCCCGGTCCGGACTTTGGCACCATTCAATAGTCAATGGTGGATCCACTTGCTTTGCAGCAGTAAATGCCACTCCACTATACGCATAACGATCACAAATGATGGTTTCTCCATTACTCAATGTTTCGGCCAAGGTTGGCGCCGCTTCCCATCGATTTGCGGAAAACAAGAGGTGAATGGCACGATCATCTAAATTTTCATTGGATGCCAAATAGCTATTGATTAAATTCCCCACCAAGGTGGTGCGATCTGGAAAGCGCATGGCGACTGCCGCCATTCCGACACTGAGCAAGTGTTTGAGCAGGAGACTGCATTGCGTCGTTTTGCCACAACGATCGACGCCTTCAAAGACAACAAAGGCGCCACGTTTAGATGGATTTGCAACAATCATGTTGTAATAGAAAGAGAGTGTGTAATGAAATGAAAGGAGAGCAAAGGAATGATGAATTATGTGCGACATGCGCGCGACGCAATGACGCGAAAAAGGTACTAGTATCAGATTCAAGCATGAAGGATGGAGCTAGCTGAACTCTAACGAATGAAAACTCCCTCCAGATGATCGAGGCAATCTAACGACGGTCGCTTCTCGTCGAACGCCATATAATATGCTATGCATAGTTAAACCTCTTTCTACTTAAACTCTTGCAGTTTACATAAAGGGCATGTCGTTTCAAGAAGTGCACGTGTCTCAGTTCACAAGTGCAACGACGCCCTTTACTGCCTGTCGTCACAAGGATGGCTTTTTCGCGACGACAACTCATTCCTTGCATTGCACAGTTGAAAACGATACTGTCAAAGTTTCAGCAGGCCCACTACCGTCTTCACGAGAACACTGTGTGGGTCATGATCAAAGTGGAGCGTGGCACTTGTATTCGTTTTTGGATTCAGACGACGAGCAAGTCCTGAGAAATGTGTCGTCACAGTCGACGGAACAAGCTGCACCATCCTCGTCAACGAATCGAAGAGTATCGCATTCTTCATTGGAATCATCCATGAGGTCCGTGGAGGCATCTTTAAGTTCATTGGCTGATGCGGAAGTTTCAACAGAACAAGCTCACGACAACAATGACGACGACACGACCATTGCTTGGCTCGTGTTAAGATCCAAAGAGGAAATTGCTCCAACCTTTACGGCACCACTTTCATTTCGACCACTGTCACCAGTATTGACAAGTCCCATGAATCATTATTCGGAAGATGAAACAAGAGTAGTTGCATGGGTAGGAAGTGCCGACGACTCCGAGTTGCGATGTTTCATTCCGACACAAGACGACAATGTTGCTCTTTTCAAACAAGTGACACTGGAGGATAAAGATGCCTTTTCATTTGATAGTCCAGTCATGGTGATGGATTCTCTGGAAGGAAAGAATCAGCAGCACTGGATTGCTGTGGGGTGTCAAGATGGTACGGTCCGCATCATTTCGTTTCGATTCACTCGAACAGGCGATTCCCTCCATTTTTCCAAGCTTGAAGCGCACACTGTCCTTGTGGACGGACCCATTATTGCACTGCATCTTTCACAAGAAAAGGGCAACGGCACAATACATTTACTAGTGGGATCCATGTGCGGGTTTGCATGTGGATTGAAAAAGGAGCAAAATCAAGAATTTAAAGGACCATGGATGGTGGTAGAAGGACTCTGGAATTCTAGTTTGGATTCCGAGGATGCAATATTAGCAGTAAACAAGTTACCCAACAATATGGTGGCAGTGGGAACTCACGCAGGAGTATGCCACGTCTATCGGCAACGAGATGACAAGTCCTATCAACTGCTGTGGAAAGTTCAGCTGCCATACTCGATCCATGGTCTTTCTCATATCAATGTATCGTCATCCGGCCAGCCATATTTGTTGGTGACAACACGTTATACGTTTCATGTCTTTCAACGAAATGTTCCAAAGTACTCTGCAGATACGGCCAAACGACGCATTGAGAAACTCATTTCGCAACGACAGGATGCAACTGAACTGTTAAATCTCGCCTAATCAATCGATTAACCCCGCTTTTAAGCAAAATTCAAGTAGATTATCAAATTCACGATATATTCTCATACTGTGTCCTGTTTTGGAAGCGCGAACAATCTCCAACCATTGCTCTTTGATTGCATTGCGACGCTTGCGATGAGCCTTGAGCGAAGCGAGAAATCTTCCAACATCGCAGTTGAGCGAGTCCCCGAATTGAAGAAACTTTCTGCCAAGTGCCGCCAGTACACCAACTGGGGGGCAAGACCCGTTTCGAACGGGAGATGAAGAAAGACCGTGTCAAGCACATCCGTTCCCGTCCCCACCATCCCATGACCCTGGGCAAGATCGAACGATTCTGGAAATCGATTCTGGGGGAATTTCTCCAACGGGCCCAGTTCGACAGCTTCGAACAGGCCGTGGAACGTACTGCCTTCTGGGTCAAATATTACAATCACAAACGTCCCCACCAGGGCATTGGCGGCTTATGCCCGGCCGACCGGTTTTTCGAAATCGCCCACGACCTGAAAAAGACGCTGGAAAAGGGCGTTGAAGAAAATGTTCTGGAACTGGCGCTTAGGGGTCGTCCGGTGGATCCTTTCTATATGGTCGGCCGCATGGGCGGGCAGAGCGTGGTCATCCGGGCGGAAAAAGGCAAAGTGAAAATGCTGGTGGACGATCATACTAGCCGTCAAAAAGAACTTGTGTACGACGCAAGAAAGGATATAGGTCATGCAGACAAGCCAACGAACCCGCAGAGTATTCGATCCGCAACAGAAGATAACGGCCGTGCTGTCGATTTGGAGCGAGCGGCGCACGAGCGCCCAGGTGTGCCAGGAGTTGGAGATCAGCCCGACGCTGTTGGGCCAGTGGCAGAACCTGGCGATCGAGGGAATGCTCAAGGCGCTGAACCCAAAGAAGAAAGATCCTGTGCCGCCGATCAACCGCCGGCTGTCGAAGTTGATCGAAAAGAAGCTGTCCGGCCCCAACGACCGGTTGGAGCAGCGGCTGCGGACACTTCAGAAAGCGTAGCCGGGGGAACCGATGCCAAACCAGCAAACCGCGCGATTGAGAGCCGAGATGATCATGAAGGTTCGTTGCGGCCTTCTCACCGCCCGTCAGGCAGCCGATCGGATGGGCGTGTCGCGCAAGACCTTTTACAAGTGGGAGCAGCGTGGCCTTTCTGCCCTGCTGGACAATGTGACCGACCAGCCACCGGGCCGCCGGACCCATCCTTCGGACGACCGTATCCAGGATTTGGAAAAGCAACTGTCCCAGGCGCATCGGGAGATCGAGCTGTTGAACCGCAAGATGGCGTTAAAGGATGTGCTGATGGAACTGAAGCTTCCCGAAGCCGGCGGCGACCGGGCGAAAAAAAAATGACCGGATCGGCCAGGCGGTGGCCATGATCGAGGAGATGAAAGCGCGCTTTTCGTTGTCGTATGCCTGTCTGGCGAACCAGGCGGGGCTCAGCTACCGCACGCTGATGCGGTGGAAAGAGCGCCTTGCCAATGGTATGCCTGCTGTGGGGAAACGCGGGCCGAGAAAGGTACGGCCGTTGAATCTGAACGGGCTGAAGGCCAGGATCCGGGATCTGGATCATGGTCCCAAACGCAGCCGCGGCACCGGCAGGCTTCACGGTGCTTATGCCGGATCCATATCCCGCCGTGAGTTAAATGCGCTGGTCCGCCAGGCCCGCTGTGAAACCCGCCGCCGTCGGCAAGCCGAAGCCTGCCGTGTCAGATGGCTTCGGCCGAACCTGGCTTGGGCCCTGGACGATTGCCGCCAAAGCGACACCGCCGTCTCCGGAACGCTTCATCTGCACAACCTGACGGACCTTTGCTCGCGGTATAAGCTGCCGCCGATTGCCTCGGGGAGTCTGCCCTGCGGCGAGGAGGTGGCCGGCCATCTGGCCTATCTGTTCGAGCGCTTCGGCCCGCCGTTGTTCTGCAAGCGCGACAATGGTGGCAATCTAAACCACACCACCGTAACCGAGGTGCTGGAAAACGCCTGGGTGATCCCGATTAACAATCCGCCCCAAATGGCATCGTACAATGGAGCGATTGAGCGAACCCAGAGGGAGTTCAAGGATTTTGTCAAACGTTGGCAATGGAAGGCCACTACAATGGAATCGTATTTTCTGCTGTCGGAAATTGCGGCCCACACGTTGAATCATACGCCCCGGCGCTGTCTTGAGAATCGTACAGCCTGCAGGACTTATTTTGAAGGCAATCGTATTCGTTACTCGAGACGTGAACGAAGAGGTATCTTTCAATGGATCCGGGACCTGGCAACCGAGCTTGCAGCCCGAGTTGGCAAACCCAAAATCACCAACGTGGAATGGAGAATCGCAGCCAAACAATGGTTGCTGAAAAACGGTCTGATCAAAATCGTTAGGGCGGGAATAGTGTCACCCCATTTAAATCGAAAATTGTGCCATAATTAGAGATGTCGTACAGCTTAGCACATTGTCCAGTTTCTGGGGTCCACCGCCGTACAATGGCATCGTCAAACCCGAAGCAAGTAAAAACGAGATGATGAAAGCGGCTTAAACTTGACCCTCCCGGGGCGTTAGTGTCATCTGAATATCATCATTGTACAAACAGATAAACAAGCTATTCTCAAGAAATTTTAACCATACAGTAGTATTTTAACCTCTAAATTTACTTAAAAATATCAATGAGCAACAAAAATTCCATATTCATCCTGACGACTATCGTTATTCTTTCAATTGCTTTTAGGCTAATAATTTTTCAAAGCCTTACCGATGAAGAAAGAATGTTACCTGATTCTCCTGGTTACATAGATTCTGCAAAAAATAATTTGATAAAACAGGCTTTTTTAAACGCTAACAATAGCCCAGAGATAAATAGAACCCCTGGATACCCACTTTTCTTAGCAGGATGCCTTTTGCTTTCAAAAAATTTTTCCTCTGTCATATTTTTCCAAAATATCATTTCTTTATTAGCAGGTATTTGCGTATTTTTTTGGGTACAAAAGGTAGGATTGCCGGTGCCAATTTTATCTTCGGCGTTAATACTTTTTAACTTTCAATGGGCTCTTTACTCATCATTATTTTTAAGCGAAATATTTTTTTCTTTTATATTTTTAATTTTTATATTTTTTTTTCATTACTCCATCAAAAAAGAAAATCCTTTATTAATTGCAATCTCTGCCATTGTCGGTGGTATGACAGTTTTAATTAGACCAATAAGTCTCTATTTTTTTATTTTTGCAATAATATACATTTTTATTATATCAAAAAAAAAGAAATTTTTTTTTTCAATAATCTTTTTGTCATCCTTTTTAATTTTACCTATTACATGGATGTCTCGAAATTTCAAGCAAGCCGGTGTGTTTACACTTTCATCGGTTGCCGCTTATAATTTACTGTTCTATCAGGCAGCAGACTCTATACTGACAAGTGAAAAAAATTTTTCTGCTGACAACAGAAACGAAGTTCGAAAAAAGATATTTTTAGAAGCTGAAAAAAGATTAGAAAGCCTTGGCATAACGAAGCAAGATCCTAAATTTAAATATTATCAAAATAAAGTTTATAAAAAGATGGCAATAGAAATTGTCCAATCACATCCATCGGCAACCTTAAAAAATTTAACTCGCAATTTTTTAATGATTCTATTTGGGAATAGCCATAACTACTTGAAGTCCATTACTTTTTTAAACGATTTTCAAGCTAAAACTTTATCAGTTTCCTATTCTTTATTCATTTTAATTTTATCTATTTTAGGTGCTAAACAATTATGGAAAGCCCATCGCGATATAACTATACTATTCATGGTAATAATTACCTACTTTACATTGTTATCAGTTGCCGCAGGCAGCAGTGATTCAAGGTTCAAAATACCATTTGAGCCATTCCTATCAATTTTTTCAGCTTATTATTTATTCCAACTCAAAAGTTGGTTTTTTTGATTTTTATGCAAATATAAAAAACATTTAAATACAAATTTAAATTTAATCTTGCTTTAAAATTTTTTGAAATTTTATTTTACAAGATAGCTAATATTGAAAATGTTGAGACCTTTTTGAATCGGTTCAACTGAAATCATTTTTTTCAATTGAAACCCACCAACAAGATAAAAAACTACCAATTTTTTACTTATGAAAATACTAACAACAAAAATATACTCTATTTTTATAATTTTTTTTTGCGTGTCTTTAATTGCATTATTTACTTTGAGATTATCCCCCATTCTCCATAAAAATATCAATGCAAAACTACACGAAACCAACTTATCATTAGATAAAATTGAACATTTTTCAAAAGTTATCAATGCCATAAAAAAAGTTGTTATTTTTTATTCTTTTCTTTTTATTCTAATCCATATCTATATTTTTACTCGACCTTTTAAAGCAATTCATATTTTAGAAAATTCAAGCTATTATTATTTTATATTATTTCAGAGGCGCAGAATTTTTTCGGCAAAACAATAATTTATTACTGTAATTACAAAAATTTTAACCTCCATTTAATTTTTCTTATTACAATTGGTCTTTTTATCAGATCCACATTATTGTCTTTACCTATAAGATACGATGAGGGCTACACATATATTAACTTTATAGATAAAAATTTTAGCTTTTTATTTTACTATCCACTACCAAACAATCATGTTTTGTTTACTTTATTTTCTAAAACATCAACTTTTTTATTTGGACCGCATCCATTATCCTTACGATTGCCAGCCATCTTATTTGGCTTATTATCTATCATTTTTTTACAATATATTTCAAAAGAAATATCTGGCAAAGAAGCCGGCTTTTTTTCATCATTATGTATTGCTATAACACCTTACATTGTTTTTTATTCAATACTCGCTAGAGGATATTCTCTAATCAATTTATTTTCTATTCTTGTGTGTTTATTTGCTTATAGATACACCAAAAGTCTTGATAGGATTACTGTTTTTTTTATCTCTTTTACTTCGTCGTTAGGTATGTTCACAATTCCAACGATGATTTATCCACTTTCCGGTATTTACCTATGGGTTATTCTGATTCTGTTCATTAAATCTAAAAGCATTAGAACTATTATTCAATCTTTTTTCGTTCCACTAGCATTGATGAATATTATTTTTACAACACTATTGTATACACCAGTCTATATAGCATCCGGAGGGTCTGAAACAATTTTAAACAATAGCGCGGTTCAAAGCTTAACTTGGAGTCATTTTTGGTCTCGGCTACCACCCAGCATTATTACATCCGCTAAGGAATTATTCAGGGATATCCCGATCGCGATATCCTTTTCGCTTGTCACTTTCTTTTTGCTTGGACAAATTAAGGCCTACAAACAAAAAAATTGGCCATTATTTTGGCTGTTTCCTTCGGTTTCTTTTGGGTTTTTACTACTACTTTTAGTTAGGCAAAACATTCCTCATACCAGGATCTGGCAATATTTATTTATTTTTTTCTTCATCACATGCGACTATGGATTTCTTTATGCAACTCAAATTTTGAATATAAAAAGACTTAACATAGTCTATTTTTCCCTTTGCCTTTTTTCCATTTACTTTACCATAAACATGGTAGTAAAGAATCCGTTCAACAAATATCCGGACATTGGAAATTTTCCCGAAGCTCCCATACTATCGCAATATCTAAAGGAACAAAATTATAATATCGGCGAAATCAAATTTCGAAATCCTGTCAATTTTACAATGCTTTATTATCTAGACTTGTTTCAAGTATCATTTGGGGATAAGAACAAAAAAACCACCGACAAAACTACCGTCAATTGCTATATTGTACAAAAAGATCGATATTCTATTGAGGATCTTACCACTAAAAGTGTCGAGAAAATTTTCGAATTCGGAAGAGGAGAAATCTATGTTGAAAAAATTTATTAATTTCAAAGTAAGCATTGTTTAACCTTATCAATGATTTTGTAAAAATCCAAGCTTAGACACCCTTACCATATTACACAATTATGCAAATGAAAAAAGCATCTAAAATTACTATTTTTTTCAATGACTTTAATATGGTCGATTTTTAGTGGCTAATTTGTGGAGATTGAGTATTTTAGTCGTGATGTGGGCCTTCTCAAAATAGTGGACACACCGAACAGCCAAGTTGTATGAGGCTACAGGAGGTGTTCCACCATGGGAAAACGGTTCGACAAAGAGTTTAAAATCGAAGCTGTGCGGCTGGCGTCGGAGCCAGGCAACACCCAATCCGGAATCGAACGCGATCTTGGCCTCAGCTAGGGAATCATTAGCCGCTGGAAACGTTAACTTCGCAAAGTCCGCTGCTTGCTTTTAACCGTGTCTACTTTCTTGAGGAAAGTTCAAGATCCATTACTCCAAAAATATCGACATCGCATGCTGGGTGGAGACGTCAAGATCCCTGCGCACCGCTTCAAATCTTCGCGGAAATTGAAATGTTCTATGACACGAGCAACGATGGCCATGGCAGCATGAGAAGTGACCGATTTGCCGGTAAATGACAGATGCGCACAGCCTTGCTGGAAAACTTTACGAGGACGTCCAATTTTGCTATTTTTTCCCGATCATTCGAATGAATTCATATGCGGTTCTTCAGTGCCCGATTTTGGATACTTTATGGCTCTAAAAAAACTCCATGCAATATCCAGGTTCAAATATCTATTTTAGAACACTTTTTCATCATTTTCATTTTGCCCTTAAGGCATGTTCATGAAGGCAAAAATAGCAAATTTAAGGAACCGCATTAAATATGGCAGAATCTCCGAAGCCGTCACATGGCGCCTTGGTTCTGCAGGCTTGGTCTTTATACCTTACGTCTGGTATGAAGAAAGCATCAAGCTTATTTCCTTCAAGGACACTCCTAAATTCGACAATAATTTCGAATTCACTTTTTTTGGCCTTACCGAGATGTTGATAATCGGTCAAAGCGGTGCATGGCATTATGATCAGCAACAACTGTTGGGGTGGCTCGAACAAAATAAAATATGCTATGGCGCTAAAAAAGATGGCCGAATCGCTGCCTTTACCTGGGCTGATCTCGAGGAATGCAAATGCAATTACCGGCATTTCAAACTAAAGAGTAACGAGGCCTATCTATTTGACATGTTTACGATGAAACCATTTAGAGGGCAAAATCTCGCTCCTATTCTCCGGTACAAAACCTATGAAGCGCTGAATGCCATGGGGCGAGACAAATGCTACAGCTACAGCGATTACTTCAACACCCCCGCGAGAAAATTCAAGGCCAAATTGAACGCCAAACCCGTGGAGTTGTGTCTTTACATCAATCTCTTTAATACCATCCGGAAAAATATCCTTATAAAAAAGCTATAGCGATACCCTTTTATTGCAACTACCGCCTATACCCTGTCGGGTTTTAAGGAGGACCCTTCCAAACCTTCCTTCCCGATGTGATCCCTATTAGCTTCATTCCTTCAGGGCCGCTCGCTATCGCTCAAGCGCCATCCCCTATGGGTCGATAATCCTCTTCGTCAGGTTAACCGAACTCATTTTTTGGATGCGCGCCGCCATGAAACAATGGAACCATCGTTCGATCATTCTCAATTTCACCCCCACCGGCATGATCCCCACAAAGGACATGACGCCCCATGTGCCGGTTCAACCCGATGAAATTATCGATGATGTCTTGCAGGCTTGCGACCTCGGGATTTCGATGGTGCACCTCCATGCCAGGGACATCGCAACGGGCCGGCCGACCTACAAGAAAGACATTTATGCCCAGATCATCGCCGGCATCCGAAAATTTGCCAGCGATCTGATTATTTGCGTCTCCCTTAGTGGGCGCGACGTCAACAGCCTGGACAAGCGCTCCGAGCCACTGGATCTTTCTGGAGAACTCAAACCCGACATGGGCAGCCTGACCCTTAGTTCCCTCAATTTCAATCGGCAGGCCAGTGTCAATGCACCCGATACCATTCAGGCACTGGCCCGGAAAATGCTAAACAATGGCATCAAGCCCGAACTCGAGGCCTTTGATTCCGGTATGATCAACTACGCCCGCTACCTGTCCGGCAAGGGGCTCATCACGCCTCCCTTTTACTTCAACTGCATACTGGGCAACATTGCCTGTGCCCAAGCCGACCTGCTGCACATCGGGGTCCTTCTGAACGACCTGCCGGAGGGATGCATTTGGAGCTTAGGAGGGGTTGGGGCCGCCCAGTTGATCGTCAACTCGGTGGCGATTTCATTCGGGGGAGGGGTCCGGGTGGGACTCGAGGACAATATTTGGTATGACGGCAATCGAACCCGGCTCGCCCGAAACATCGACCTTCTCAAACGGGTGCACCTCCTTGCTGAAGCCAACGAAAAAACCATCATGCCGCCGAAAGTGCTTCGCCAAAAATTGGCGTTGTTCGAAGGAAGCGGACGCTACGGCATGAAGCCCGATTGATTACGACCTCCTAACCCGGAATTCCAACGAACCATGTTCCATACGCTTTTGTTGACCCTGTTTTGGGGCACAGCCCTTGTGCTGATTTACGTTTACATGGGCTATCCGCTGCTGCTTCTTTTACGGCTGCACGGCCGGGAAACGGCCCGGGAAAGACGCGAAGCCCGCTCGCTGCCCGCTATCAGCCTTTTCATTCCCGCCTTCAACGAAGAAGCCGTTATCGGAAAAAAAATCGACAACGCCCTGGCGATGGATTACCCCCGGGAGCGACTCGAGATCATCGTCGCATCAGATGGATCCACCGACCGGACCGTTGAAATCGCCGGCAGCTATGCCGGTAAGGGGGTCGTTTGCTTCCAGCAGGATCAGAACCTGGGCAAGAACCACCTGATCAACACCTTTGCACCCAAGGCGAAGGGTGAGGTGATCGTCTTTACCGATTCCAATGCCATGTTCGCCCCCGAAAGCCTAAAGGCGCTCGCCGCGGTTTTTGACCGGCAAGCGGTCGGCTGTGTGTGGGGGGAAGCTGCGCTACCTCGAGGGGGATTCCTCCGTCGCCAAAGGCGAGGGGCTCTACTTCCGGTACGAGAATGTGCTCCGTAAGCTAGAGGGCAGGCTGGGATGCGCCGTTGGGGCCAATGGCGCCATCTATGGGATCCGCCGGAGCGTCTTCGAACCGGTGCCCAGCCATGTGCCGAACGATTTCTTTCACCCCTTGGTCGCCCTTAAAAAAGGCTATCTGTCCACCTTTTCAGACCATGCCGTGGCCTATGAAAAACCCACGGAAGACCAGGGCGAGGAATTCAACCGGCGGATGCGGATCGTGGCAAGGAGCGTCGCCGCCATTCCGGCCGCAATGAAAATACCCGGAACCTTCAGCCGCGATGCATGGATCTGCCTGTTCTCCCACAAGATACTGAGATGGCTGGGCTTTCCCTTGATGCTGATCACCCTGCTGAGCAACGTTCTACTGGCGGCAAGCCCGTTTTTCATCACCCTGCTGTGCCTTCAGCTGTGCTTCTATGGGTCCGGAATTCTGGGCTTCCGACTCCAAAGATCCGGCATCCGCGTCAAAGCCCTAACCGTTCCCTATTACTTTCTGCTGATCAACATCGCTTGCTTTTTTGGCGTTCTCAGCTGGCTGACCGGCAAAAAATTCGTGCGCTGGACGTCTGCCGCCAGCACCCGATGATCGGGTTAGCACATGGCCCCGGTATTAGTGGCCCCACTTGTCCATGACCCCGGCCGTCTGCCGGAACCTTGAGTCAGTGCCAGCCCTGTTGCAGCCATGCCACCAGAATGAACCATTTCCGATCGACAAGCTCACTGTGTGTGGCGACGCTCCTTCTGCTGTGGGGCTGGGTCACGGCTGCCGCTGGTACCCAGCCCCTGGTGTTTCCCATGCCAATGTCCGTTCGAACGGTGGATGGTCTATTGACCGTCGACCCCTCGACCCCGGTGCTTCTCGACTCGGAGGACGAGGGGGCTGAACCGAGTTGCCCGCTTTCTGGCAACTGAAATCGGAAGCGCTATCGGGGCAGTTGACGGAACGTTATCCATCAATGACCAAGCGGGCGATGCGAACCGTCCTCGACAGGGTATTCGGATCGGCCTGTTGTCCGGGGCGGCCGGAGAGGATTGGGGAGCCGCTACTGCCGAGGAACGCGCAGTCTCGAAGATTCCCGGGGCCTACCTATTGACGGTCGGCGAGGAGACCGCCGTCATCATGGGCAGCGATCCCCAGGGGGCCTACTATGGCGCGGTCTCCTTTCTCCAGCTATTGGAGGGTCTCGGACCGGGACGGGCCGCATTCGCTTGCGGAACGATCATCGACAGGCCCTATCACGGTTATCGAGGCATGCGGGCGACGTTTCCAAGGGGCACCCCGCGGCCCAACGAAATGACCCACGCTCAGTTCAAGAGCTTCCTTCGCCTGCTGTCCTACCTGAAACTCAATCATGTCTGGGTGCAGGGCACCTCCTGGTGCCTCCCTCTTCGGCGGCACCCGGAAATGGCCTGGAACGACGTTTTGACCTTCGAACAGGCCGAAGCCTTCGACCGATACGGATCGAACCTGTTTTTGAGCATGGACGGCTCCCTCGACTGGTCCTGGCTCTACTACGGCTACACCCACCTGGCGGAGCTCTATCCGGACGAGACCTGGGAGCGCATGCGGCCAGAGGTCAAAAAGAAAAGCCGCGTCAACCCCAACCCCTGCCTGGAGGAGACGTGGACCGTGCTCTTCGAAACCATGGAGGACGTCATGGCCGTGTTGAGCGGGAACCACTTTGCCATCCCTCTCGACGAGATGCAGCAGGAGCAGCACGGGTCGCGATGGGGGGTCAGTCGCGCCTGTGCCGGGAAAGACCCGGTCGAGCTCTGGGCGGATTTTGCCAAACGCCTGGCTGAGCGGGTGATCGAAAACGGAAAAATCCCCATCATGAGCGGCGGCATGCTGATCCGGGAACACCAGGGCTGGTACCGGAACATTTACAAGGCTGTGGATCGCATCGACAATCGAAGCCGGATTCTCATCTACAACTGGTCAGAGGGCATCGTTCGGGAGGGTGTGGTGAGGCTTGGCGGAAAGCGCCTCCAGGACCCGGAGCTTTCCACGACCGACTTTTTCCGCGAGCACGGGTACAAGGATGTCATGCACCTTCTCCTGGGGCGCTGGCAGCGGGGAACCGAACTGCGGGAGGCCCGAGGCAAACTCGACTGCTACGGGGGGTTCGTGTCCTACTACCATCCGATGACCTACGACACCATGAAAGACAAAGGCACGCTGACAAGCCTCGTATTCACGGCCCAGCATCTGTGGAGTCCGGATCAGCCGCCCATGGACTCCGATCAGGATCTGCGACAGTGCCGATACGGTGAAGCGCTTGCCGACGCCGTGATGCGAGGGCTTCCATTTATAGATGCCGTTCGTGAGGCCAGACACCAAACGGGGAGTGATGGGAAAAGGGAATTCCCATAGCGCACCAGAGCAGTGCTTAAGTTTTTTCGGCAAGACGCCGTATTTCTATTGAATTGAGGGGAATTAACCACATGTCACCGAGAAACCGGATTCGGACCGATGATATCCTTGAAGTCGTAAAAAACGTTTTCACCCTCAATTTTTTCCGGTCCATCGCATCTAAGGCCGGCTACTTCGTGCACGATCACGTGGCCCCGCTCAACCAGATGCACATCAAGGGCAACCCGCGGATTCACCCGTCGGCCTCTCTTCGATGCGGCCGTAACATTTATCTGGGCGAAAATGCTCACATCAACCAGTTCTGCTGCGTCTGGGCGAGCGAGAACTCCCGGATCCTGTTAGGGGACAATCTGCTGATGGGGCCCGGGGTCAAGATTTTTTCCTCCAACCACACGACGGCGCGCAGGGACATCCCGATGAACGTCCAGCCTTTTGTCGAAAAGGACATTGTCATCGGAAACGATGTCTGGCTCGGGGCGAATTGCGTGGTGGTGGCCGGTGTCACCATAGGCGACGGTTCCGTGATTGCAGCCGGCTCCGTCGTCACGAAAGACATCCCGGCCGGAACCATTGCGGCGGGCATCCCCGCCAAACCCATCAGATCGCGGTAATGCCGCTTTACCCCAAAACGGGTTGGTGATACCTATGACCTCTTCCGCCGAACACCCTGCCGGACCGCATCCACCCGGAACGACACCGATAAGCTATGGGTTGCTTTCCGGCTGCCTGGTTCTGCTGGGCTTCATCTACCATCGCAACCTTGCCTGGCTCTGGTCCAGTTGGATGGTAAATCCGGACTACTCCCATGGCCCCCTGATACCGCTCATATCCGCCTTTATCGTCTACCTGAAATGGAAGGATCTCCGGACATTGCCCCAGAGCAGCGGAACAGGCGGACTTGTTCTTGTTGCCGCTGCAAGTGCGCTGCTTTTGGCCAGTATCAGAATGCAGGTCAACTTTCTGCAGTCCTACGCCATGATTCTGACCATCGCCGGCATCGTGTGGTCTGTTTTCGG
The DNA here is from genome assembly GCA_942491115.1 of uncultured Desulfobacteraceae bacterium. GTDB lineage: Bacteria > Desulfobacterota > Desulfobacteria > Desulfobacterales > UBA5852 > CALNZV01. Next base: position 314,489 of record CALNZV010000004.1, on the reverse strand, counting down.
TAGAAACGTTTTTAGGTCCCTCGTTTTCCCCATCTTCTTTCTGATCTTCATGGTGCCTTTCTGGGTTACCGTCATTGACAAAGTCGGTAACGTTCTAAAGGTCCTCTCCTCTGTCACCAGTCACCAGATTATCAAACTGCTCGGATTTCCCATTTATCGGGAAGGGGTCATTTTGCAGTTGAGCAGGGGGAGCCTTGAAGTGGCGGACCCCTGCAGCGGCATTCGCTCGCTCATTTCCCTGCTGGCGGTGGGGGCCGTTCTAGCCTATTTTGCCAGGACCACCCTGCCCAAGAAAGTCCTCATCACCGCTCTGGCCATCCCCTTCGCCTTTCTGTGGAACACCGTTCGAGTGGTGGTTTTCGGGGTCATCCTGGAGACGACCGGGGTCATGATCGCCGACGGTTTCTGGCACACCTTTACGGGAATCGCTGTTTTTGCGCTTGCCCTCATCAGCCTGATCGCCATGAATAAATGGATTGCTTCGCAATGAAGAATCGAAATCTCATCATCGTTTTTACCGTTCTCATCGCCTGCGCGGCATACGCTGCCACCTTCGAACCCCCAGAGATCAAATCAACCATTCCCCACCTCGTTGAAACCTCAAAAGCCATCAGCGGCTGGGAGGTGTTGCGGGATATCGAGATGGACTATGGGAAATATACGGCATTGGATCCAAACTCATTGATATTTAGAGATTACACGAATGGGAATGGGGAGATGGTAAACGTGGCTGTGGTGTATCATCAAAACGATCGGTGGGGGGCCCACGATCCCACAATTTGCTACAAATCCCAGGGGTGGTCGGTAATTCCCATCGATCGGAGAGTCGACATCGGTAGTGGTGATCAAGCCCTTGAATTAAGTGCCTTCAGAGTTCGTAAAGCCAACCACTCCAGTCTGGTCTACTATTTCTGGTTTTCTTCCAATAAAAAGCTGGTGGCCGATCGAACCCGACAGATGATAGACATGGTGATCAACGGCCGTGTCGATGGATTCACTGAAAGCGGTTTTGTTCGGTTTTCCATTGCCATCGATCCCGAGAACTTCGTGCAGCAGGAAAAAGAGCTCCAGGGTTTTGTTTTGGAATTTGCACGCATTCTTCGCGCCTCGATCTGATCGATCCACCTGTCGGTTTCGGTTTGCCGACGGAAAGTGTTCAACCAGATTCTCGACGGCAGCCATTGAAGGCATTGGAAGCAACCATTCCTCGAACGGGTCCTCATTATTTATCTTCAATATCAGAAGTCCCAGAGATGCGTCGTCCATCCATAAGTTATCGACCTCACGGGTACGCAGAAGGGCGGAGGCCTGAAGCCGCCCCAATTGTATATTTTTTTTACCATTGTTGATTTTTTTAAAACAGTCGAACACCGGGAATCGGCTGGCAAAAGGGCGCCACAAAGGTTGTGGCGATTTATTTCATTCTAACTGATTGACGTATCGGCACGATTCAGGCGCACACATGGTCACCTCGGCTGAATGATACAGTCCAAATATTCTCTTGGCATCTCTATTGCATTGACCTGCAGACGACTAAGGAAGAATGGCAAGAATCACTAGCGAGGTATTCATGAACGTATTGAAACGAATTCTTCTACTGGCTGTTTTGATTTTGGCTGTTTGTCCCCTCGTATACGGGGCGAGCATTAGTTTGTCGTGGCAGCAAAACACCGAGCCGGACATACAGGGCTATCGAGTTTATTACGGGACATCACAGCGATCCTATGGCCCCCCGATTCCTGCCGGGAAATCGACCTCCTATGTCATCGACGGTCTTCAAAGCGGCAAAGCCTATTATCTGGCTGTGACCGCCGTGGACAACTCCGGCAACGAGAGCGGATATTCCGGTGAAATCAAGGCAACTGCAAAAACAACCAGCAGCTCCAGCGGATCCACTTCCGGTGGCTCCTCCGTTGAGGTCGCCGCCTGGTGGACCCAGCACTTCAACCGGAGCACCGCCGTCCCCGTCCAGATCTACGACGGCTCCAAACTCATCGCCACGGTGAAGGTCGACCAGACCAAAAACGGCGGCAAGTGGAACGTGCTCGGAAAATACACCTTCTCCGGCACCCCCAAGGTCGTCGTCGTCGCCCAGAAAACCAGCCGAAGCACCTGTGCCGACGCCGTCAGGCTGACCTACCCCAACGGCAACAAAACCATTATAGACAACGGCAAATCCGGCACCTCCGCAACCGGATCATGGGGCGCATCCACCGCCTCCGGTTCCTACGGAACCAAATCCGTCTATAGTGCGAACAACTCCGGGCAGTACACCTTTGGGGCGGGAAGCGGATCCGGCTCCACGACAACCGCCGACACCGGCACCACCACTTCCGGGGGCTCCTCCGTTGAGGTCGCCGCCTGGTGGACCCAGCACTTCAACCGAAACACCGCCGTCCCCGTCCAGATCTACGACGGCTCCAAACTCATCGCTACGGTGAAGGTCGACCAGACCAAAAACGGCGGCAAGTGGAACGTGCTCGGAAAATACACCTTCTCCGGCACCCCCAAGGTCGTCGTCGTCGCCCAGAAAACCAGCCGAAGCACCTGTGCCGACGCCGTCAGGCTGACCTACCCCAACGGCAACAAAACCATTATCGACAACGGCAAATCCGGCACCTCCGCAACCGGATCATGGGGCGCATCCACCGCCTCCGGTTCCTACGGAACCAAATCCGTCTATAGTGCGAACAACTCCGGGCAGTACACCTTTGGGGCGGGAAGCGGATCCGGCTCCACGACAACCGCCGACACCGGCACCACCACTTCCGGGGGCTCCTCCGTTGAGGTCGCCGCCTGGTGGACCCAGCACTTCAACCGAAATACCGCCGTCCCCGTCCAGATCTACGACGGCTCCAAACTCATCGCCACGGTGAAGGTCGACCAGACCAAAAACGGCGGCAAGTGGAACGTGCTCGGAAAATACACCTTCTCCGGCACCCCCAAGGTCGTCGTCGTCGCCCAGAAAACCAGCCGAAGCACCTGTGCCGACGCCGTCAGGCTGACCTACTCCAACGGCACCAAGACCATCATCGACAACGGCAAATCCGGCACCTCCGCAACCGGATCATGGGGCGCATCCACCGCCTCCGGTTCCTATGGAACCAAGTCCGTCTACAGTGCGAACAACTCCGGGACATACACCTTTGGCGCTGGCAGCGGATCCGGCTCAACGTCAACCGCCGACTCCGGCACCACCGGCTCCGGGGGCTCCTCCGTTGAGGTCGCCGCCTGGTGGACCCAGCATTGGAACCGGAACACCGCCGTCCCCGTCCAGATCTACGACGGCACCACGCTCATCGCCACGGTGAAGGTCGACCAGACCAAAAACGGCGGCAAGTGGAACGTGCTGGGAAAATACACCTTCTCCGGCACCCCCAAGGTCGTCGTCGTCGCCCAGAAAACCAGCCGAAGCACCGTTGCCGACGCCGTCAGGCTGACCTATCCCAACGGCAACAAAACCATTATCGACAACGGCAAATCCGGCACCTCCGCCAGCGGTTCATGGAGCCCGTCCACGAGCTCCGGCTACTATGGAACCAAATCCGTCTATAGCGCGAATAACTCCGGGCAATACGTCTATCGTCAACCGTAACCATTACAACCAATGGATGGATTGGTTAACAACTATATATAGGTGACCAAATGATTCCTAAGACACTTCATATACTTCTTGCCGGCACCCTGATGATCGCTATTTCCTCTGCACCATTGACGGCGGCGACGCTGTCATGGAAAGCAAGTTCCGGGGAGGTCGATGGCTATAAAATCTATTATGGTACCAGCAGCTCCCCTACAACTAAGGTCACGGTGGGTAATGTCACCAGCTATTCGATAGACAAACTGCCACTGACCGAAAACAAAAAATACTTTTTTTGCGTCAGTGCTTTCAATGACGTCGGCGAAAGCAAACAAAGTGCAACCGTAGCCTATACACCGGCCGATTCTACGCCGCCGTTTCCACCGGTTGGCCTAAAGGAAAATTAACCACTATTCAGATCGGTAAAGCGTAAGTCAGGCGGTGCTTTCCCAGCACCGCCTGTTTCATTTTACCTTGAATGCGTTGACAGCAGTTTTCAACCGTAATAAATAGCGACTCGACAATGATTTAGGCGTCCTTTCCGGTGTTGTGGGACGCCTCAAACGGTTTGCAACCAGCGGGTATGTTCCTTTGTGTCATCCATTCACGCCGTGGGATGATCCATAGTCCTTGGTTTTGGGCCGGGTTTCAATCTATTGGAATACAAGCCAGTTTTTAAGGAGGATGGAATGGCTCGATATCGATTGTGGTTTTCCGCTGTATTCCTTAGTTTTTTCTTGGCGAATTCCGCCGCTGCCGCAACCATATCCTGGGCACCCAGCACCGGTGAGACCAATGGCTATTATCTTTACTATGGTACTTCAGCGTATTCGGCGATAAAGAAGATCAATGTCGGCAACAAGACCCAATACAATTTGGATGTCATTTCGCTAACGTCGGGTAAAAAATATTATTTTTGGGTAACGGCTTACAATACCGCAGGCGAAAGCAGCCCAACCCAAGCCATACCCTACACTCGGGGAGATACCACACCGCCCTCTCCTCCAAAAGGACTGATATCCAACTAGAACCTATCTCAAAAAAAATCTAGACACTATGTGACAGATATGTAATAAAATCAGGATGGAACTGACAAACGAGCAATGGAAGCGGATCGAGCCCATCATCGTATCGTCAACCCCATCCAAAGATCCCAGAGGAAGACCTGCAAGAGATCCTCGTGAGGTTCTCAACGGCATCTTCTGGATCTTGCGCACCGGCGCTCCCTGGAAAGATATGCCGCCACGCTATCCGCCGCACCAAACGTGCCATCGACGGTTCCAGCAGTGGGTGCGGCAAGGCGTTTTCCGGCGCATTGCCAAAGAGCTGGTCGAAGACCTGCATGAGCGCGGTAAAATCGATATCCGAGAGGCGTTCATCGACGGCAGCTTCGCACCGGCAAAAAAGGGGGTCTTGCTGTCGGCAAGACAAAGCGCGGCAAAGGCACCAAGATCATGGCCATCGCAGACGCTGCTGGTCTTCCTGTCGCCGCACACGTTGAAAGCGCTTCGCCCCATGAAGTGAAGTTGGCGCAAGCAACTGTGGACAAGTGCTTCACCGGTGAGGCACCGGAGAAACTGATTGGCGATAAAGCCTACGACAGCGACCAGCTTGATCGCCAACTCCTTGACGAGCGCGGCGTTGAGATGATCGCGCCGCATCGTAGCAATCGCAGCAAGCCACGCACCCAAGATGGAAGGAAGCTCAGACGATACCGGCGTCGCTGGAAAGTTGAACGTTTGTTTGCCTCTCGGTTCCCGCGCCCACGCACTCTTTCCGCGTCCGCGTGCTCAAACTCCCGACTTTTTGAGAGGGGGTTCACCTGACTCCCCGGCCCCCACGGGCCCCCACGCCACACTCGATAGATATGCGCCACCGCTAACGGCTTCAGAATTTCGGCCCTGGCTGTTCGATACTACCCGTAGCAAATTTCCTTGCGATGGTTCAACTTGGGTCATTAAAATTCTACGGTTTTTGAGTGGGTTCTAATCATTACCTCGGCCTCTCCTACCGCCCTCTTGATTATTTCGCTCCTTCTTACTTCATTCAGCCTCACGCCGTACCATTCGTTGATGGTCACCAGGCAAATCCAGACTCAGATCAAGCACAGTTGACCTCTGATCGCTTCAGGCAATCAGAGGTTGAGCTTTCTTCCTGATCTTCCCCGACGCAATCCACTCCATCAATTCCTCCCCCAGACAGCGACAGGCCTCTGTCGCTGACTCCCAAAGCGTTATCCTCTCCGTATCTTTTCCGAAAAACGTCTTGAAATCCGTTCGATCCGGAATTTTTCCACCTGGAAGGGAACGACTGAATTCCCTCGTCGGGGCGATGAGCACCAGATTCCGCAGATGGTCACTCACCGGTTTTCTCCATGGCAGCTTCTTATCCAGCCATCCGGGGACGATCCGGTCGATATAATGGGGCATCAGCACCAGGGAAGCGTCCTCCGAATCGATCTCCAGGGTCACATGGTAGTCTACGACGCCACCGTCCAGGTAGCAGCCTGTGGGCGCCCCCGGTATGTCCCGGACGCCCACCATGACCAGGGGAATCGTTCCGGAGGCCAGAAGCGCTCTGCTTAGGTTCTCCATGGACAGCCCCACTTTCCGCAGCGGGATGCCGTCCGAAAAGAACACCCGCGGGTCATCCCGCCCGTCAAGAAAGAGGGTCCGATCGAAGGACAAGGCCAGAAGCCGCCGGTCGAGGATGTTGTGAAAAGCGGCTACCGCCAGACCGGCGCCTCGCAAATACGGGTTTTCCGAGGCAGCGAAATACTTCGCCCTCACCGCCAGAATGCCCAGCCGCATCCATGGGTGGCCAAGAATGTCCTCTACCGCTCCGTCATTCAGGTAGTCGGAAAGTATCCTAACGGCTTCTTGGGTGACCTCTTCCGGGGTGGGGGCGGTCTCATAGGTCTGATGAACATAGGCCCGTCGAAATCGCTCCAGTGCCTCCAGGGGATTTTTCTGTGCCAGAGCCGCAAACCGCCAGGCACCGCTGGAGGCACCGACCAGGAACAAGGGGTGAGGTCTTGGGGCGAAGAACTCCGAGAATAGTGACCGGTCCATGTGATAGAGCACGAGCCACTTGGGCCCGCCGGCGGGGCCGGTCACCATGGCAACCCTTTCGGCTTTGAGGCCCTCGTCTCGAATCATGGACAGGGCGTTCGATCCCGCCAGGATGCGCAATCGATCCATCACGAGACCTTTTCACCTTCCGACACGAGATGGTGGCGGTGCCGGTAATACCGGAGAGCGTCCGTCGAATAGATGGATAGGGCGACCCAGATAGAAATAAAGGTGACCAGCTGGGCGTTTACCAGAGGTTCCTGGTAGACGAAGACCGCAAGAAGAAAGGTGCAGCTGGGAGCGATGTACTGCAGGAATCCGATGGTCGAGAGGTTGAGGAGTTTGGTTCCCTTGGTGAAGAGCAGCAGCGGCAGCCCGGTCATCAGGGCGGCGCCCATCAGAAGAAGAGTGATGTTAAGCCCCGTGGTTCCGAAAGCCCCCCGGCCGATGTGTTCCAGATGGATAAGATAGATCGCCGCGGGAACCGACAAGAGAAAGGTCTCCACCGTCAGCCCCACCAGGGGGCCCACCGGGGACACTTTCCGGATCAATCCATAGAGGGCGAAAGAAAGGGCAAGGGCGATGGACACCCAGGGAAACGCCCCATAGCTGACCGTCAGATAGATCACTCCGGCGGCGGCAATCCCCACGGCCGTCAGTTGAAGAGGGCGAAGGCGTTCCTTTAGAAACAACACCCCCAGCAGTACATTTACCAAGGGATTGATGTAGTACCCCATACTGGTCTGGAGAACATGGTCGTTATTGATGGCCCAGATGAACAGAAACCAGTTGCACCCGACGATCGTCGTGGTGGCCGTCAAAATGCCCAGGGTCCTCCACTGAGTAATGGCGGCTCTGAATTCCAGCCAGTGGCCTTTTGCCACCACCATGGGGGCCAGAAACACGAAGGACCAGACCATCCGATGCATGAGAACTTCAAAGGAGGGAACCGAGCCCAGCGCCTTCCAGTAGATAGGACTCAGCCCCCAGATGAAAAATGCCGATCCGGCGAAAAAAAGACCCGCAATGGCATTGGAGTCGGAAGGCACAACGGCGGCTCTCGACACAAGGGCATCCTTCGGAAAGGGGTCCGGGGCAAAGGGTATGCAACATAACGGATATCGCTTGGGCTGTCAAAGGAGGACAGGGCATTTTCAAGGGGTTAACGGAGACTTTGGCAAGGGCGCGTCAGATGAACGGAGGGACGAAAACCCATCAGCGGCAGTGCCCAAGGTCGCAATGGCGGTCATTGAAATGCTTCCGGAGCAGGCGCTTGTCCGCCGGCGACGGCCGGCGGTCCCGCATCAAAAGGATCATCGCCTCATGGGCGGCTTCGCGGAGTTCGGGATCCTGAATGTTCAATAGGCTGCTGCGCCTGGCATGGACCAGAAGTCCGATCAGGACGAAAATCGAGGTCAGGCTGATCACGATGCCGTGCAGGGCCGTTTCTAGGGCAATCTCCCCGGCCAGGGCCAGAAGCAATACCACGGCGGTGCCACACCAAATGAGAACGCGGAATCGATAGGCGATCAGCCGCTGCCGCCGGAGGGTCCAGATGCAGAACGTGGCGACCATGGAAGTGGTTGTCTTGGCTTTCATCATGTCACCTCCAAGGGGGTTACACAGAAACGTAAGTCTCCCAAAATCACCTGTCAAAAGAAACGGCTTTCGATTCCGCGCTGCCCAGAGGGGGATCTCGAGACTGTCCCGAACCGATCATTCAGTTGGAAAGCGTTGATGCGGCGACCCAAGGTTTCCAGGCACTGACAGTGACAGCCCCAACCAGATCGGTCACCGGTCCCGAAAACCGCGTCTTCGGTTTTACCGTGTCGACCCCCTGACCTGAAACGGGTTGGAACCCAGTCCGAGTCCCGTTCATTCAGGCCGCGCCGGAAAGCCATTCCCATGGTATTGTCATCGTGGTTTTGGATGTGATAGTGATAGCGCCATCAAAAGGGTCCACATCTTGTGGACAAAAAGGGGCTTCATCCATGAGCACTGCATCGTCGTCCTTTAACTGGGAGTGCATGGGAGATATGGCGTCGGGCCGTCCAAACCTTGGGCAGTCGGTCCCCCTGTTCGCTTACCGCCTGCTTCAGTACTCATTCCGGGACGTCCTGTTCAAGGCCGCAGGCCCCGATGCCGGTCGCCGGCTGTTCAAAAAGGCCGGCGATCTTGCCGGCTCCGAATTTTGCAAGCATATGCTTCAAACCAACCTGGATGCCAACGAATTCATTGCCGAATTCCAACAGGTCTTGAAGGACAACCGGATGGGCATTCTCCGGGTCGAAAAAATGGAACCGGAATCGATGTCCATGGTCGTTACCATCGCGGAAGATTTGGACTGTTCAGGGCTGGGATTTCAAAACGATACCGTCTGCGAATACGATGAGGGATTCTTGGCGGGGGTTTTTCGCACCTATACCGGCATGGCATTCCGTGTCCGGGAGATAGATTGCTGGGCCACTGGAGATCGCGTCTGCCGTTTTTCCATCAACCCCGTCAGCCCAAGCCCATCGACACCGTGACAACATTCGGTACGGCGACACCGCTGCCGCGCCAACGGTCCGAGTAATAGGGTTATGTTAGAAGACGCATCGAAGAGAATCGACCGCCTGTTGTCGGGCCGAACGGCTTCCCCTCTGAATCCAGAGGATGCGGCCGATCCTCTGGAAAAATCGTTCATCGATCGCCTCAACCGGCTGTTCCTGTTCATCGAAGAAATGAAAGAAGCCCTTCATCGTCTCTCCATGGGCGAGTTGAGAGACATCTCCCTCAGCAGGGAGAATCGGCTGGCCTTTCCCGTCAAGGAGCTTCACTCTCGCCTGCGTCACATGTCTTGGCAGACCCAGCAGGTCGCCCAGGGAGACTATGGGCAGCGAATCGATTTCATGGGCGAATTTTCGACGGCATTTAACACCATGGTCGACGCCCTCGACCAGAATGAACGGGCGTTGAAAGAGAAAATAGTGGCGCTGCAAGAGGCACTGGGCCGGCTCAATCGTCTCGAGACGCTGCTGCCCATTTGTATGCATTGCAAAAAAATCAGGACCAACGGCGATGACGCCGGGTTGTCCGAAAACTGGAGACACCTGGAGCAGCATATCATGGAGCAGACCGGCACCGAATTTTCCCATTCCATCTGCCCCCAGTGCCTCGAGCGGCACTATCCCGATACCGCCTGATCAACGACCGGAACCCACCCCATTTGAAAACGGCTACCCATGCAAGCCATTCGAACCGTTGTCTTTGACCTCGGAAACGTCCTCATCGATGTCCATTTCGAGAGGTGCCTGTCGTTATGGTCCCGGTTTTCGAGGGTCAGCGAGGGGAAGATCGCAGACCGGTTCCAGCTGGACCAGATGTACGAGATGCACGAGCGGGGTGAAATCGATGCCGAGACCTATTTCGCCCATCTCCGCCGGCGTCTTCAGATCGACATGACCGACGATCAATTTGCCGAAGGGTGGCGGTCGATTATCGGCGGTGAAGTAGCGGGGATTCGGGACGCCCTGTCCCTGGCGGCAACCCTTGGACCCCTTTACGTGCTCACCAACACCAACGCGCTTCATGAATCCGTCTGGATGGCGATGCACGCCGAGCTTCTGGGCCTTTTTAACGGGGTTTTCATCTCCTCCAGGATGGGTTGCCGAAAACCCGAAGCCGCCATTTACTCAGCCCTTGTCGAAGAAACCGGCACGCCGCCAGACGCTATTCTTTTTTTCGACGACTCAGAGGAAAACATCCACGGCGCGCTGGCGGCCGGGATACAGGCCCGAATCGTCACTTCGCCCGAAGACGTGGTCACCGGCCTTCGGGCATCCGTGGCGATCCGTTAAGCCTCTCAATGACCGTTGTTCACGAGCACCCTCACCATTTCGTTCCTCTGCAATGATCGATGAAAGGATAGACGAGGTATGGCCGACAGATCCTTCCGCCTGGATGGCGCTCCTGACCCTGACCATCCTGAAAATCGTCCTGGGGGTCGACAACACTATTTTCATTACCGTTCTGACCTCCAAGCTGCCGGAGGGGCAGCAAAAACGGGCGAGGATCATCGGCATCTCCCTGGCGATGGGCATGCGACTCCTTCTGCTGCTGTCCAATACCCGGGGCATGTCCCTGACCCGGCCTCTGCTCTCCCTGGGGGCCCTCGAATTCTCTCGACGCGATCTCATCCTCGTTGGTGGGGGTCTATTTCTTCTGGTGAAAAGCACGCTCGAAATCCATGGGAGTCTGGAGTGAAAAGCGACGGAAGCCAAACCGATGGGACATGTCGGGTTTCTGAACACCCTGGTCCAGATCGCCCTCCTGGACATTATCTTCTCCTTGGACTCCGTCATCACTGCGGTAGGGCTGGCCAAAGAGGTGACAGTCATGATCGTGACCATCGTATTGCCATTCTGGTCATGATGGCCTCGGCCGCCGCTATCGGCGCTTTCGTCGACCGCCATCCAACCTTCAAGATGCTGGCTCTGAGCTTTCTGATTCTGGTTGGCGTCACGCTCCTGGGAGAGGGTTTTCATTTTCATATTCCCAAGGGATTCATTTATTTCGCCATGGCCTTTTCCTTTGGCGTCGAAATGCTGAACCTGAAACGACGAGGTCAAGCCCCGGAACCGGTCCGGTTGAAGAAATCATTGTCGGAAAAGCCCTGATCGGGGAGATCGACCGTTGACCCCACTGAAACCCGTTCTGACCGGAGTTTTCTCATGAACAGAGCACTCAAGCGGATATCGATGAATTTTGCAGCGGGAGCCATGGGTGGCGTCATCGCCGCCATACTGCTGTGGTGCTTGGGCCGCTACGGCATCACCGGCAACCTGAACGTCCGATTGTCCCCCGGGCTGTCTCCCGGTCTGCTTTACCCCAAAATCGTCTGGGGCGGTATCTGGGCCCAGCTCCTTCTCCTGCCCTTGATTAAACGTCGGGTTCTGGCGAGGGGACTTGTGATTTCCATCGGTCCCACCGCCTATCACCTGCTCTACCTCTTTCCCTTCGTGCTGGGGAAAGGGTTCTTGGGGCTGCGGCTGGGAGCCCTGACACCGGTGGTCATCGCGGCCGTAAATGCCGTATGGGGCCTGGCAACGGTGCTGTGGCTAAGGTGGAGCGACCGGGGACTATAGCAACCCTGTGAGTGACTCACGGTCGACAACTGCCGGATTCATCGATAGGATGACCGCGGAACCGACGAAAACAGCGTTCAACGGAAAGGAAGCACCCCAATGCCTGTGGAAGAAGGAAAAACCGCTCCGCCCTTCACCCTCAAGGACACCAACGGAAAGGACGTTTCCCTCTTGGACTTCAGAGGGAAAGACGTTATCCTCTATTTTTACCCCAAGGACCACACTCCCGGGTGCACCAAGGAGGCCGAAGCGTTCCGGGATTTATGGGAGGAAATCACCGACTCTGGCGCTGTCGTTATCGGGATATCGCCCGACGATGAGGCGTCCCACACCCGGTTCATCGAAAAACTCGACCTGCCGTTTAGCCTGTTGAGCGATCCCGATAAATCGGTTCTGATACGGTACGGGGCATATGGCGAGAAAATGATGTATGGAAAGACGGTGACGGGGGTCATCCGTTCCACGGTATGGATCGGTCCTGACGGCAAGGTCAGGAAGCACTGGCGGAAAGTGACCCGAGCCGCCGACCATCCGATGAAGGTATTGGAGGCCCTTCGTGGCCGCTGATGTCCTTCGTATGGTCACTGCCGCTATCGCGGTGGTTTTCCTCGTTGTCGGTGGAGCCGTTGCAGACCCCTTCTGCGGCTATCCGATTGCCGGTGACATCCGTTTCGAAAGGGAGGGGGCGATCACCTGCCGCTTCGAGGTGGGCCTTGCCGAAACCCCCAAGGACTGGCAGCAGGGGTTGATGCGCTGCCAACGACTTCCCCAAGGCAAAGGGCTCCTTTTTCTCTTCGAAGACACGAGGATGCGCCATTTCTGGATGAAAAACACCCCTCTGCCCCTTGCCATTGTCTTTATCGATAGCGGCGGACGCATCGCATCCATTGCCAGGGGGGAGCCTTTTTCGACCCGCTCGATCCCCAGCGGATCGCCGGTGGCATGGGTCTTGGAGATCCATCTAAGCGAAGCCGATTGCCTCGAGGTGGGGGATCAGGCCCGATTCACCCGTTACTAGCCGCCGTCGACGACGATGGACCCACGGCGATCCCGATGTTGAGAGGGTCGTCACAAGCGCGGGAACAGCCCTATGCATATTCACAACATAGACAAATGGACCCACTCCCACCGGTTTGCAAATCCAGGCGACCGAGGGGAACGCAATACCCGATGGGTGGTCATTCTCACCTTGTTAACGATGGTCGCTGAAATAGCGGCAGGCGTCCTCTACGGGTCCATGGCACTCCTGGCCGACGGCTGGCACATGGGGACCCATGCGGCCGCCCTGGGGATTGCGGTATTCGCCTATGGGTATGCCCGGCGGCATGCCGACAACCCCCGGTTTACCTTCGGCACTGGAAAAATCGGGGTTCTGGGGGGGTATACCAGCGCCGTCGGCCTCGCCATCGCGGCCCTTTTGATGGGAGCAGAATCCATCCGCCGCCTGGTCGATCCGTCCCCGATCCGGTTCAATGAGGCCATACTGGTGGCGATACTGGGGCTTGCCGTCAATCTCTTCAGTGCATGGCTGCTTCATGGTCGAGATAGTGACCATCCCCACGACGATGAGAACGGCGCTCGCCGCGGCCACCACCATGATCACAATCTCAGGGCGGCGTATCTTCACGTGATTGCAGACGCTCTGACATCGTTGCTGGCCATCGTGGCCCTGTCCACCGGAAAGCTGTTCGGATGGGTGCAAATGGATCCGCTGATGGGTGTGGTGGGAGCGGTGGTGATATTCAGATGGTCGTGGGGACTGCTGAAAGACTCGAGCCGTATCCTTCTCGACCATGATGCCGGAATCGAGAAAACCCAGGCCATTATCCAGGCCATCGAAAGGGATTCGGACAACCGGGTGACGGACCACCACGTCTGGAGAATCAGTGAGGACAGCTTGGCCGTTGTCCTCTCGGTGGTCACCCACTATCCGAGGCCCCCCGACCACTACAAACACCTGCTCTCTCCGGTTTCCCATCTGCGCCATGTCACCGTTGAAGTGATCCCCTGCGACTCCGATCCCTGCCTGCCCCAGTGGGACCCGGAGAAATGACAGGCCGACGACGCCATTTTAGCATGAACCTTGCATCTACCACGGCATGGGGGTGAAAATCGTGGGTTGAAGGAATCGATATGCCCCCAAAGGCGCATCCATTCCCAAGGGACGGCTGTTAATAGACCTGGAAGCGCTTGAAAATGTTTATTTTTTTCATACACAAGCCTGTAGGACATTCCAGTCACCTGGGGACACCGTCAATGGTATTTCGGCCATGAAGATTCAAACCATCCGGGTCAACACCCTCAATGAATTGATGGACAGCCTTTTCGAGGATTCCTGGGATCCCGACATCGGGCGATATCGTCCGCGGTATGCTTACAGGGGATTGTCGGATGGGGACTACCCCCTGGAAACCACCCTGACAAGGCTTGGCGGCCCTTATGTAAAACTGGAGCGGCACCTGCTGAGAAACTTCAGAAAATACGCCCATCGCAATGTGGTCGAAAAGGATTCGGTATGGCACTGGATGACAGTCGCCCAACATTACGGCCTACCCACGCGGATTATGGACTGGACTTTCTCCCCTCTGGTCGCCATGCACTTTGCCACGGCAAACCTGGATGCGTATCACCTGGATGGCGTCATTTGGTCGGTCAACTACGTCAAAGTCCACCAGCTGCTTCCAATGCCCCTTAAAAGGGGCCTCGAGCACGAGGGTGCCAACGTCTTTACGGTGGGGATGCTCTCACAGCTTGTCACATCCCTTACCGAGCTGCCCAAGTTGGCAAAAAAGCCCTTTGTCATCTTTTTCGAGCCCCCTTCCATTGACGACCGCATCGTCAACCAGTATGCCTTTTTTTCAACCATGTCGGATCCCGTTGCCAGAATGGACGAATGGCTCGGCAGTCATCCGGACATCGGCAGGAAAATCATCATCCCGGCAGCCTTGAAGTGGGAAGTGCGAGACAAGATCGACCAGAGCAATGTGACCGAGCGGGTCCTATTCCCCGGCCTGGAGGGGTTGAGCAAGTGGCTGAAGCGGCTCTACAGCCCCAAGTCATAACCGTTAAGGAAAAAACCATGACTGACCATACCTTTCACATCATATACCGGTTCACCCTTCCGGACCAGACCATGGAAACCTACGATCTGGAGATCGACAACGATACCCTTGAGCTGCAGGCGGCCCCCAAGGGAAGCCTACCGGACTGGACGCGGCTGACCTTTCAGCAATGCCCCCACTGCCCTCTGAAGGAGGCACTCCACCCCCGCTGTCCCCTCGCGGTCAATCTGGTAGAGATGCTTGAATCCTCAGAGCGCCTCATCTCCCATGATCAGATCGGCGTCCAGGTCACCACCAGGGAGCGAATCATCTCCCAGCAGACATCCGCCCAGAGAGGCATCAGTTCTCTCATGGGGCTCCTCATTGCCACCAGCAGCTGCCCATGGACCAATTTCTTCAAACCCATGGCCCGTTTTCACCTGCCCTTTGCCGACGAGGAGGAAACCATATGGCGGGCGGCTTCCACCTATCTTCTCTCTCAGTATTTCCTGGGGGTCGACGACCCCTGTTTCGACATGGAAATGAAAGGAATGGCCACCATCTATCGGAATATCGAAACACTGAACGTGGCCGTTCTCAATCGACTGAGAAAGGCCAGTAAAACGGACTCAGCCATCAACGCACTGATACGGTTGGATATCTTTGCAAAATACCTGACCCCGGCCATTGAGGAGTCTCTTGAAAGCCTTAGGGACACCTTCACCCCTTTTCTATCCGAGTATCTGGTGAGAAATAACGGCGCCTGCCCCTGGTAGCCGGCACTCACCCGCTCCTCAAGCCGCCCTCTGGAGCCGCAACAGGATGTCGAGGCGCTCCAGAGACAGCCGAATCACATCTCCGGCATCATCCGTCGCCGCCAGATGCGCCTCGAAAAAGGGTTTCACCCGATGGGGCTCGTGCACCCCGCATCCGGTGATGACAGCAGCCAGCACGCGCTCGTAGAGCAGTGGGTGGAAGTCGGCCAGGCGGTCCTGGGATTCGGAAAACACCTCCCACAATATTGGAGCCCCGTAAGGATTGTCTGCCATGGCCACCAAGGGGACGAAGCGATTCCGGGCCGGCACCTTCTCGACCACGTAGTCGAAGCACTCCCTGATGCCGTCGGCGTCTCTCAGGCTGCCGAACGCATGGAGAATGGCCAGCCGCTCATGTTCGCTGCCGGAACGCTCGAGACGATCCGTCAGCTGCCCAAACGCCCTGGATCCCCCTTGAAATGCCCCGGCTTGAAGAACGCCCTGCAAAATATCGGGGGGCACCTGGCCCCCTGAGATGAGATGGTCAAATCTTTCGGCGGTAAAGCTCAATACCGGCTCCAGTCCGTAGACCGCCCCGTGCCATAGAAGCTGATCCCTTAAGGCGGCGATGGTGTGGGGCTCTTGGGGCCGTGGGGCAAAGCCGATGGTTTCCAGAATATGTCGGCAGATCCTTGAGGCCAGGGACCGGGTCGGCTGGCGCCGGTCCGGATGGGCGGCCTTGAATATCCGAAACAGATTTCGAGCCAGGCCCACAGCCGGCAGATAGGCCGTATCCTTTTCCAGATAGCGGACAAACGCCAGATAGTCCTTCAGGGATACCGCGCCGGACAGCACCAGGGCAAATTCATCCTCCTGAAGCCCCCAGCGGTCCGGTTCGGAAAGAACCCCCTCGCGGGCCAGCCGTCCTAGTGCGTTTCGGTTGTCGGCATCCAGACAATGCACCCGGTAGAAGCCGGTCTGACCGTCGTTCAGCTTCCAGGCGACGGCCTCGCCGACGTCCACCGACATTTCGCCGTCCGCAAAAAGTATGGACCGGACATCCTCGGTGCCGTCCCCGTAGAAACACCGCAACAGTACCGGAATCGGCCAGCGGCTCGACGCCTCCTGGGCCAGGTAGGAAAACCGTGTCTGGGTCAGCACAAGCCGCGGCCCCTCCCGGCGAACGGTGACGAGGGGAAACCCTTTCTGCGCCACCCATGCCTTCATGATCCCGCTGACGGGCTCGTCCGCTTCGGCATCGAACGCCGCCCAGAAGTCGCTGCTGTCCGCCGTGGCGTATGCAAAGCGATCAAGATAGCGCCGAAGCCCCGCCCGGAATCGCTCCTCTCCGATATAGGCGTGGATCTGCCTCAGGATGCTGGCGCCTTTGCTGTAGATCAGCGGAGCGGTGCTCGAATTGATCACGATGTGCTCCCCACCGGGGATTTCCATGGGGAAGGTGTCCAGGAGGGCATCCCGGTCCAGGGCCGTATGGGTCTGGCCCGAAAGGAACTGATCCCAGGTGCCCCATTCGGGATGGAAGTGATCCACGATACCGTAACCGAAATAGGTGGCAAAACTCTCATTGAGCCACAGAAAGGACCAGTCGGCCGGCGTCGCCAGATTACCGAACCACTGATGGGTGATTTCATGGGCGACAACCTCGCATATTCTGGCTCGGCCGGCCTTGGATGTGGCGGCGGGGTCGTCCAGAAGGAGATTCTCCCGGAAGGTGATGGCACCCCAATTCTCCATGGCGCCGAAAGCAAAATCGGGCACTGCAATCAGATCGAGCTTGGGCAGGGGGTAGGGTATTCCGAAGACGTTCTCGCAGAAGGCCAGAGATCGCCGGCCGAAGGAAAGCCCCATGCGGCCCTGGTCGATCTGGCCAGGGGGCATCACCAGTCGCACCCTTGAGTCCTGGTTATCCTGGATCGTTTCAAAATCGCCGATCCCCCAGAAGACCAGATAGGTCGACATGATCGGAGTGGTGCCGAACCGCACCCGCTTCCGCCCGTCCCCCAGAGGGTCAATATCAATAGCGGGGCCGTTGGACACGGCCGTGAGCCCCTCATCCACCACCAGTTCGATGTCGAAGATGCCCTTGGCCGCCGGGTGGTCAAAACATGGAAAGGCGCGGCGGGCATCGCTTTCCTGGAACTGGGTGATCCCGATCCACTGAACGGTGTCACCGGTTCTCACCGCACTCCGGTAAAAACCGGCCATCCGGTCATTGATCACCCCGCCATAGCGGATGGACAGGCGGAGTTTACCCCGGGCGGGCCGGCCCAGTGCGAGAGAAAGGGTTTCCCGGGCGGCATCGGTCTGCCAGTCCACCGGGACATCCCCCTGGGGGTCTCGAAGGGTGATGGCGGCCACGTCGAGATCCAGAGCATTCAATACTACCTCCCGGGTCGGAGAGGCTGCCACCATCTCCAGGCTTAGATCCCCTTTGAATGAAAAATGCGCCAGGTCCGGCTCGATTCGAAGCATGTAGTGCAACTCTATGAAGGGCAGCATTCGTCTTCTCCCATGTCCTGTTGAAGTGTCGCCGCCTCGGTTCCGTTCCCCTTGGTGGAGGGTTCGAAGACGGCAGAAACCGCTTTCGGTACCCCAGTGTCATCCCCATCGGTGGCGCCGTCGGACCGATGACGAAAACCGGCAATGAAAGGCAGGACAAGATGTCGGTGGCGGCACCTGAGCCGGGGGACCCGGAGGAAGGTGGGTTCGCGGATGAGACCGTCACATGAGTTCTTGGATGTGCCGAAGCCGGGCCGCCATTTCCTGGAGGCCGCTTTCCGCACGGGTCAGAAAGGCTTTAAGCGTGGCTGTTTGCTGGGGATGAAAATCCGTCGTGGAACTGGCCAGCTTGACCACGACAGGCGTATCGGCGACGGTCAGCGGCTCACCGTGGAATTCCCCCACGATGCGTCGCCTGGCAATCCGCGACTCGTTGGGTTGAACCATCGGCAGTACCACCATCACCTTCCCGCCCCCGAGGGTACCGACGAAATCGGTGGTGCGAACGATGGCCACCAGCCGGTCCAGCACGGCCTTTTGGATATCCTTTTGCCGGATCGCTTCCGGCTCCACCCGTCGGGACGGCGTGGCCCGAATCACCGCCAGCATCACCGCCGAAAACACCGATCCATAGCGCAGAGCCCTGCCGATTTCTTTTTCCAAGAAGTATAAAATGCTGCTGCGGTTGAGAACACCCAATGGCAGGTTTTTCTTTTCCTCGCGCTTCTGCCATGCGATCTTTCCCTTCACCAACTCTTCGTAGACCGCATTGAAATTGGCGTCATGAACCCCCCGTTTTCTGAGAGAGCCTCTGATCTGATCGAGAATCTGAGGCAGATCTTCGTCGTCGCCGGCGCCCTCTTCAAGGACCCCCAGAATGGAAAATCGTCTCAGGTCCTCAGATCGGACGGGGATGGACTGCCCCCCGCCCCACTCCCGCTTAAGCTTGTCCATCACGCCTTCGAGGCGGATCTTTAGCCGCTCTTCCACCGACGACAACAGATCCTCATCGAGATTCTTGGTTTTCAGACGATCGATCATCTCCGACTGAATGCGACCCATGACCCCTTTAATGTGGGCTTCCCCCGTATCGCCGTCTTCCGCCGCCTTCTCCAGGGCCAGACTTTCGCCGACACGCTCCACGTAATCCACGAGCACGTCGGTAAGGGCATTCTCGTCGCCTTTCGATTTTCGGATTTCCGAAGCCAAGTAGATCATCTCGGCAGCCATTTGGGGGTGGGTCAATACCTCCCTCACCACGGATTCGCCGTCGACCCCGAAATCCTGGGCGCTTTTCTTTAGCAGCTTGGCCAGCTCCTCGCTTTGAAGCTCCTTCTTCAGTTCGTTTCCGAAAGCTAAAAAGTCCTCCGGCGTCATTCCCTCATCCAATAGGGCACGCTTCATCTCGGGCATGAGCCGCTGGATCTCGGAGGGGTCCGGAATCAACCGCCGGACAATCTGGGCCAGCCGTCTCACGGATACCTCTCCTTTCCGATACTCCTGCCGGATAAGGCGGACGAACACCGCGTCGGTGAGACCATCGGCTTCTTCCCGGATCCGCTCCTCATCCTCGAAGACCACCCCGCCGGCTTTCTGGATATCGATGCCGTTCAGCAGTTTTCGCTTGAGGTCGAAAACCGCCTCGGCGAGCTCTGCCAGACCGGCACCTTCCATCCCCTCTGCGGCGGCGTCCATCTCTTGACGAAGGTGACCGAGATGCTTGACGATGACCGGACCGGATGCATTCTCCTTTCCCTCTTCTACCGCAGCGGACATGTCCGCTTGAATGAGGGCGCGGGAGGCCGCGGCCGGGTTTTCGATGATGCCTCGAATGGAAAAGGCATTCTCCAGCTCTTCGAGGATGAGCCCCCCGGCCATGGCATCCATGAAATCCGGCTGGCCGAGATCAGACGGCCCGATATCCGGCACCGTGTCTGTTCCCTGGGCCTGATCCCGTGAGACAACGGCATCGTCCTCGGTCATTTTTTGAAAGAAGACGTGGTTGATTCGAATGTTGGAAACACCGGCTCTGAGCAGGCCGTTCTTCATGGCCTCCACATCCGGATAACCGGACAGATCGATAAAAATCCGCGCAAACTCCTGAAGCTCAGATATCGACACCCCCCTGTGGAAGGAAACGGATTGAATCCCCGCCTTGTCGAAGTGGGCAGCCATGCGAGCGGTGTTCAGCCGCGGATCGAACGCCTCGTCTTCGATGTAAAACTGATCATGACCCAAAAGGATGACCAGGGGATTCTGGACCTCCAGCCCCCGTGACAGATGTCCGTAAAGCTCTGCGATGGACTGAACCGAATAGGGATGATCGTGGCGATACATGGTTGCCCTGTTGAACAGCAGGGCAAAGTTTCGTCCGATTCGTTCGACGGCGGTTTTTTTCAATTTCGCATCGGCCATGGCCGTGCCTCCCAAAAATCAGGAAAGATACGTCTTCTTATAGGCCTGGAGCGCCTGCATGAACGCCTTGCAGGAGGCGAATCGGTCCTTGGGATCGTATGCGGTTGCCGTGGAAACGATGCGGTCCATCTCCTCGTTCACCTCGGGATTTATTTGGGAGGGCCGTTTGGTGAACATCCCGTCCTTCCGGAGGATCTTTTGCTTCAGCAGTGAGAGTTTCGAATCGAAGTCGTGGAAAGGAAGATCCGGCGACAGCATTTTGAAGAGCATCGTTCCCAGGGCATAGATGTCGCTCCTGGCGTCAACCGATTTGCCCATTACCTGCTCGGGCGGCATGAAGACCGGGGTACCCTGAATCATGGGCTTTGAATCGTCTTCGCCCCTGAGCACTTTCGCAAGCCCGAAATCGCTGATCAGCGGGCGTTGGGAATGCTTCTCCACAAGAATATTGTCGGGTTTGATGTCACGATGGATGATGTCGTTTTCATGAGCGTAGTGCATCGCATCCAGAATCTGAAGCATGACCCGAATGGTTTCGTCCAGGGGAAGATGACGACGGGATGGAAGCAGATGGCGTCGGGCCATCTCGATTCGCCGCCCCAGAGAATCTCCCTGAACCAGCTGCATGGAAAGGTAGAGAAAATGGCTGGTTTCACCCACTTCGTAGACAGGCAAAATATTGGAGTGAGACAAAATGGCGGCGGACTCCGCTTCCTGTTGAAACCGGTCGGCCGTCCGGGTCGTCATGATCTCTTTTGGTAGTATCTTCAAGGCGATCTGGCGTTTCAGGGTCCGCTGGTAGGCCACAAAGACAATGGCCATTCCCCCCCTGGCCAGTTCTTTGAGAAGGGTCGAGGTGCCGACCTCGGTCCCGATCAGGTGGTCGACATTGATGTTGGCCGTAGCGCCCATGGCGTTGAAGATCAGCTCCTTCGATAAAAAGACCGGCGTTCCGGCGCGGCCACCGATGACCCCTCCGGAAGACCTGAGAATGATAGTACATCTCCTGGTTCAGGTCAACGAAAAGGCCTGTGCTTCTGAACCTTTAGGACATATGCAGCCGGTCTCCCCAGGACCGATCCGCCCAGTGTCGCGACTGTTTTGACTTCTGCTCAAGGGGCATTAGAGTACGGCAGCTGAAGTGTCACTCCAAAATGACGACAGGAGAACCCCGTTGCCAATGCGTCTCTCCAGCATTTCTATTTTTACGACCATCGCCCTGTTGGTGTCGGCGGCATGGACAGCGGCACCGGCCCGAGCCCTCGTCGTTTCCCAGGAATTGGCGGTCGAGCTTTTTCCGGAAGACCACCGTCTGGTCGGCCGCAGCACGCTGACGGTCGACACCGGTGGCGATTCTGAGTTTCAGATGCTGCTGTCACCCTCTGCGACAATAGATGTGTTCACGGTCAACGGGGTCAGGCAGGCAGTTGAGGCCGGCCGGGTGGCGGTGACCGTGCCGGCCGGTGCCACCGGGACGCCGGTGGACATTGCCATCCAATACAATACCGTCTATGACGACCCCGCCCCTCGACTACCCGCAAACACCGACAATCCCGGATACGGTGTCGTCGGCACCATTCAGCCGGAAGGAACCTTGCTGCTGGGGGGCTCCGGCTGGTATCCCCATGTGGCGTCCGCCGAGATGTCCATGAAGTTGACAGTGGTGGCGCCGGCCGGCACTTTCGCCGTGACGGCCGGCAAGCCACTCGGGACCCGGACGGAGAAGGGGCGCTCGGTATCCTTGTGGGAGGTCCAGCGGCCGGTAAAGGCCATCCCCCTGACGGCATCCCGATATCGGATCGGCACCCGGAACCATGGCGAGATCAGTGTCGCCACCTACTTCAGACCGGAGACCGCAGACCTATCGAAGACCTATATCGACGCATCGATCCGCTACCTGGACATGTACGAAACGCTTTTCGGTCCATACGGGTTCGATCAATTCGCCGTTGTCGACAACTTCTTTCCAACCGGCTACGGATTCCCTTCCTTCACCCTGATCGGAGGACAGGTGTTGAGACTGCCCTTCATCATCGGGACCAGCCTGGGACACGAAATCGCCCATTGCTGGTGGGGCAACGGGGTGCTGGTAGACTACGGATCGGGAAACTGGAGCGAAGGACTAACCACCTATGTCGCCGAACACCTCTACAAGGAGAAGCAGTCCCGGGAAGCAGCCATTGATCACCGAATGAACACCCTCAGAAATTATGCCGCCCTCGTTACCGAGGAAACCGATTTCCCCCTTTCCCGATTTTTAAGCCGCACCGATGCCGCCTCTCGAACCATTGGCTACGACAAGGGAGCCATGGTGTTCCACATGATTAGAAAACGCATCGGTGAAACGGCGTTTTGGGGCGGCTTGAAAGATCTGTATCTCAGCCACCGCTTCAAGCCGGCATCCTGGGGGGCGTTCCAACGGGTATTCGAACAGCGCAGCGGGGAGGACCTGAATCGGTTTTTTGACAACTGGGTGTATCGGAAGGGCGCCGTGGACATGGCCCTGAGGGAACCGAAGCGCGTCTGGTCGGACGGCCGCTGGCGGGTGTCGGGCGCCGTCCGCCAAACCCCCCCTCTGTATTCTCCCACCGTCACCTTTCGAATCGAGACGGCGGCAGGGGTGGAGCGCCGCCAATTATCCCTTGACGGAGAGCAAACGCCCTTCGAGTTCGAAGTGACCGGTCAACCGACAGCTATACTAGCCGACCCGGACGTGGATCTCTTTCGAAAGCTTCACCCCTCAGAGATTCCTCCCTCGGTAAACCGCCTCAAAGGTGTGGAAGGCGTTGCCATCGTCCTGGCATCCGGGGCCGAAGCCTTAACGCCTTCTGCGGAAATGCTGATTAGAGCCATGCCCCTCAAAAGGGCCCGGATCGTGAAAGAGGCCGACGTCGACACCGATTTCCTCCAGAATCACCCCCTGATCATTGTAGGGCTTCCCCAAACCATCGCCTTGAAGAAGGTGAGCGAAAACTTGATCGAATCCTCAACGTACCCCCTCAAACTGGCAGGCATGCCCACGGTGGGCGATGCAAACGCCGTATTCGGGGTATTCGATCACCCCTATTCCCCGGGGCGATTTGCGGCTGTCTTTCTGTCGACCGACCCTGCCAACAGCGTCACGGTGGCGCGAAAGATCCCCCATTACGGCCGCTACGGCTATTTGGCCTTTTCAGAGACATCCAATCGGGCCAAGGGTGTCTGGCCGGTGACGGCATCGCCGCTCATCGCACGCTGGGCCTCCGACCCGCCATCCCCGGGACAATGACTGGAGATACCGATGAAAATACCATTGATCAGCATGTTGTGGCTTCTGTTGGCGCTTTCTCCCCTCGGGGCCGAAGACCGCCCGGACACCATGACGCTATACGACATCCGGCATGAACGGGAGGTCTCCCTGGCCGACAGTCTGCCCCGATTGGCCGAGAGCCGGATCATCCTCGTGGGCGAGCACCACTCCGTATTGAGCCACCATGAGGCCCAACTCGACGTGATTCGATCCCTCGAATCCACCGGAAGGTCTGTTTCAGTAGGGTTTGAGATGTTCCGCTCAAACGCGACGCCCTCCCTCGATGCGTGGGTCAATGGGCAATTGAGCGAGAAGGCTTTCAAACGCATTTATTTCGACAACTGGAATTTCCCGTGGCCACTGTACAGCATGCTGTTCCTTCATGCCCGGGATGCCGGGCTACCCCTGGTGGGCCTGAACGTCCCAAGGGACATCACCCGGCAGGTGGCCAAACACGGATTCCAGTCCTTGAGCGACCAGCAGCGGGAGCGACTTCCGATGGTAACCTGCGAGGTGGACGAGGCTTACATGGCGTTCATCAAGGCCGCCCACGGAGCCCATGGCCACGGGGGCATGAACTTCACCCACTTTTGTGAAGCGCAACTCGTCTGGGACAAAGCCATGGCGGCCAATGCCGTCGATTTTCTGTCGACGAGGCCAACGACCACTCTTGTCATCATCGCCGGCACGGGTCATGCCCGAAAAGGAGGCATCCCCACCCGAATCGAGGAAATCAGCCAGATGCCCTACACCGTCATCCTTCCCGAAGTCCCCGGCAGCATCGACCGCGGCAACGTCACGGTCGACGACGCCGATTATTTGATCGTCGGACTGGATCCGACCCCGATGAACCCCTAAAGCCCCGCCCTTTCCGTCGGCTGCCGGCCGATATCCCCCTTCCCTCACATCAATCGGATGGGAGGCGCGACCGCGCGGCCACGGGAAATCGATCCACGGCGTCACCCCTATGCGTATCGGCTGCCACCACCAGCCGTCTGGTCAATATTCCTGTAACCGATTGATACCAACGCCTCTCTTTACCATTATCTCGCCGCCTGTCGAACAGACCCTAATTGCCTTCCAGGACTGGACGCTTAAGATGCGGTTCTGATCTCCCCCTGGGCGCTCCTTCGACTCCGCCTCCACATCAACCCGACACCCCCCATCCGGCTATCAGCTACAGGCTTTCGACAGCCTCCACAGCCTGCCCCTGTGCCGGTTTCTCGAAGGGACAACACCATTCTGGCCATTGCAACAACAGGAAAGTGAGGAATCCACACACCGGGGGCATCCGGCCAAGGCCGTTGGACTACCTATCGTTTGACTGCATCGTCCGTGGAGCCCTGATTTCCTGTTTGAAACCCTCCGATCCTAAACCGCCAACCCAACGAGGAGGTACCATGAAAAAACGCCTGACCAACTACGATACCCTGCTGAAAATCACCCAACACATTTCCCAGTCCAGAGATTTCGAAGATGTTACCCTTCTGGTGGTTTCAGGCCTTCGAAACGCGCTGATGGCCAAAGGCGTGGCGTTGTTTCTCATCGACAACAAAAGCCAGGAGCTCAAACTGGTGAGTTCCGCGGGTCTGAGCGACGAGTATCTGGACAAAGGCCCGATCAACGCGCTTCGATCCATTGCCGATGCGCTGAAAGACGGGCCGATCGCCATCAGCAACGTGGCCGATGATCCCCGGATTCAATATCCTGCGGAGGCCGAAAAGGAAGGCATCGCCTCCATTTTATCCGTCCCCATCATTGCAAGGGAAAAGCCTGTGGGCGCCATCCGGGTCTACACCTCCGAACCCTGGGAGGTGACCCTCGACGACGTCAATTTCGTTCAGGCCGTGGCCCAGATCTCCGGTATCGCCCTCGAGACCGCCAGACTGTACAGGGGATTGAAAAACAGCATCGAGATCCTCAAGGCCAACAGGGATCCCAGTCAGTATCGAACCGGTTGGACACCCCACGAAGGGGTTCCCAAGAGCGTCGAAAAGGACGAGGCACAGCCTGCGGGCATATAGGCCGATCCCGTCTTCCGGGATAGACGGCGACTTGTCCACTCCCTGCCGGTACCCTTGGATCACCGGCAGGAGAGACTTCCCGTGGGGACATCTGCGTCCGTGGACCCATTCGGCCCTGAATCGCTTCCCAACCGGCCTGATTTGTTTTACTATGGGTATGTAGGGATACCGTACGTCATCCAATTACGGACTGGTCCACGAGGTGAACGGTTGGGAAAAATACGCCCGATTCCGGCGGCTATCACCGCCCTTGGCGTGGTCATGCTTACACTGGTAGGCTATGGGGTGTGGCATAGCGGCTCGATCTCCGACGACCGTCCAGGTGAAGCGCCGCCGTCGGAGCATCCTGCCGGATTCACGTTCTTTGATGTCGGCGTCAACACCCAAATCGACGACGCCCTCCGCAGGGATCTTCAACGCCAGTTAGGCTCCGATGCCATTGCATATCGGTTGCCCATTTCATTGGACTTCAACTACAAGGGGTTTCTCGCCGACCATTTCCCCGAGATCGATCGGGTCAACCGGGCATTGAACGCCCCATTAGGCGAGAGAAAGGAGCACGACACACTCGTATTGATGTACCGGCGGGCCCATAAAAAGGAGACCCCGTTCGACTACGTCGAACTGGTATTCTCCAACCACACCAAACGTCCGCTGCTTTTCCGAATCGAGCCGGCCGGGGTCGGACCGGCCATTTTGGACGCCCTGATCGAAAAATACGGCCCCCCCCGTACCATTCAGTGGAGCGATGGCGAGGCCAAGACCCTCTGGTGGGAAGACCATACCGACCTCCTCCTCGCCACGGTGTCACCGAACCGATTTGGCACCCCCGTCTACCGATTTCGGATCGTGTTCACCCGGAACATCGAAACCATGCTGAAGCGGGAGATCGAGTTGGGACAGAAACGCGATCAGGAGCGCCGAAAAGCCGGAGAGAAGGCGTTTTGACGTTGCCCCCTGAGGCGGTGCGTTCCGGTGAAGGTGGCATGTCCCATCTCCGGACCGAGAATTGGAAAACGCGGGTCGGCGGTTCCCCGGTTATGGGTGCCGAATCCGGCCCAAACCCAAGGATCGAGGTGCCCCATGAGTCACAACCTGCTGGTGGCCGTCGATGGCTCCCCTCCCTCCGAACAGGCCGTCCTCTACGGCGTCAGCCTGGGCCTGAAGCTTCCCAATATCTCCTTTACCCTCTGTCATGTCCGCTCACAAACCCTTTCAGAGAGTGGGGTTGATCATACTCCCCGAGGGGCCGACCCTCAAGCCACGGACCGCACGGTCGATCGCAGCCAAAGGCCCGAGGATATCCTTGACGATTTTCACCGGCTGATGACAGCGGCCGGCATCCCTGACGAGCGAGTCGATCTTCACCGGGTAGATCCGATGCGGGGGGCGGCCAAGGACCTCTTGACCGTCGCCCGGGAGCGTCGCTGCGCGGCCATTTTGATCGGCCGCAGGCGGACCAGCCGATTAAAGGCCGTATTCATGGGAAGCGTTACCGCAGGCCTGCTGGAATCCGGAGGGATGCTCCCGATATGGGTGGTGGAAGGCTCGGTGGTTTTCCGTTCGGTCCTGTTGGCGGTGGACGGCTCCGAGAATTCCCTAAGGGCGACGGAACATCTGAGCAGCATGCTGGTGGGCGCCCCGGACATCACCATCACCCTGTTCCATGTCAGTCCCCGCTTTGCCGATTCCTGCCCTCTGGATGTATCGGGCAAGGACTCCCCCCTGGCGACCCTTGGACAACGGGGGACCAAGCACTGCATCGACAACTTCCATCAAAAGGCCATGGAGCGATTCCTGTCAGCCGGATTGACCAGCGACCGCATCGCGCTGAAGACGGCGAACGCGCTCCTGAGCCCGGGCAAGGCCATCCTCGCCCAGGCCGAAGCTGGCAATCACGATACCATCATCATCGGTCGGCGAGGGCTCAGCCGGTCCCTTTTCGCCGGAAGCGTATCCCGCTATGTCACCGGCCGAGCCAGCGGCCAGGCCATTTGGGTGGTCAGTTGAAAAGGGGGAGCCTCGTCGACCGACGACAGCCCTCAGACATCGACTCCGGAACAAGAATCTAGCGCAGCCCTAACCCGCATCTAACACCGTTCAATCAAAACCCTTACAACCTGATCGATGATAGAGAGATCCCCTCATGACAAAAAAGAAAATTCTGGTTGTCGACGACGAAGAAGACATTCTTGAACTCGTTCAGCATCATCTCGACCGGGAAGGCTATGAGGTGATCTGCGCGGAAACGGGTGAAAACGCCCTCCAGAAGGCCAGATCCAACGCTGTGGATTTGATCGTCCTCGATTTGATGCTCCCGGGGATGGACGGACTCGATGTGACCCGGCGGTTGAAAAAAGATCCCAAAACCAGCCATATCCCTATCGTCATGCTCACGGCCAAGGGAGAGGAAGCCGATGTCGTGTCTGGATTGGAATTGGGAGCGGACGACTATATGACCAAACCCTTCAGCCCGAGGATTCTCGTGGCCCGGACAAAGGCGGTCATCCGGCGGGAGGACCGAGAGACAACCGATGAATCGGCGGTCATCCGAATCCACAACATCGAAATTCATCCGGGCAGGCGGAGCGTCTCCTTGGATGACCAACCGGTGGATTTGACCTACACGGAATTTCAGGTTCTCAGCATCCTTGCCAGGCGCCCCGGATGGGTATTCACCCGATCCCAGATCGTTGATTTGGTCAGAGGCGACGACTATCCGGTCACCGACCGATCCGTCGATGTCCAGATCGTTGGGCTCAGAAAGAAATTGGGGGATTACGGGCACTACATCGAAACGGTCAGGGGTGTCGGATACCGCTTCAGCGAAAACCCATGAACCACCGAAGCCTGAAATGGCATCTGCTTGTCCCCGCCTTTCTCATACTGACCGTTCTCACGGTGGTTCTAACAGCACTGATACCGCATGCCGCCGAAGGGTTTCTCATCGACCGCGCCCGCACCGAATTGACCGAAAAGGCGGCACTGATCGCCAAAATCGCCGCCCTCGACCACTTATCAACGGAAAGCCTCGGTTCTTTTCTTAAAAACTGCACCCAAACCACCGGAACTCGCCTTACCGTATTCCTGGATGACGGCACAGGGCTTGTCGAAACCACATTCCATCCCAGGGAAATCGTCGACTGGAATCGCTTCCCGGAAGTCAGGACCGCCCGGGAGGGCAGGGTCGGTCACCACATCGCCCGAGACCCCTACATCGACGATCACCTCATGGCGGTGGCGGTGCCTGCCGGATATCAAGCCGCCGGAACCCCCATGGTTCGGGCGGTGGACTCGATTTCCCACGTGGACCGATGGATTGCCCGGCTTAGACTGATCCTGATGGCCCTGGTTGCCGTCACCGCAGCGACCTGGATTGGCTACGGCATACAGTTCTCCGGTCGTCTTGGCCGCTTTTTGAACCATCTCTCCACCGCCTTGGCGAACAGCGAGGACGGCGCCCTTCGCCTTCCGACGACCCAACCGCCGATGAAGGAAGGGGCGGTTCTTGTCGACCGAATCAACCGGATGGCCATCGCCCTGGGGAAGCAGATACAAACCATCGCCCACGAGCGAGACGAGATCGAATCGGTCCTGTTCAGTATGAGGGAGGGAGTGGTGGCGGTGACGCCCGAAGACCGCATCATCAGCATCAATCCGTCCGCCTCCGACATGTTCGACTGCGACCAGGAAGCGGCCCTCGGCAGCAGCATTCCCGAAGTCATCCGGAACCTGCAGCTTCAGCGGTTCGTCTCCCGGGCAAGCGAAAGCGCCGCCTCCCTTGAGGAGGACGTGTCTTTTTACCGGAGTAAGGACATCATCCTTAACTTGAAAAGCTCTGCCATGATGGATGCCGACGGCGGGCGGATCGGCACCCTCATTGTCATGGCCGACGTGACTCGCCTTCGACGGCTCGAAAACATGCGCAGCGACTTTGTGGCCAATGTCTCCCATGAAATCAAGACGCCCTTGACCGCCATAAAGGGGTTCGTGGAAACCCTCTATCATCGGCAGGTGGATTCACCGGAGGAAACCGAGCGGTTTCTGGGCATCATCATCAAACACGTCAATCGGCTCGACGCCATCGTTTCAGACCTCCTGTCCCTTTCCCGGGTGGAGCAAAGCAACGACAGGCAGGAACTTCAGCTAAAGAAAACCCGCATCAGAGATATCATCGCCACCGTTGTCCAAGTCCTGCAGGCCAAGGCCGATGCGAAGGAAATTACCTTCGCGGTCGACGACCACGAAAATGCGGCGGCAACGGCCGACGCCACCTTGATGGAACAGGCCCTGTTGAACCTGATGGACAACGCCATCAAATACAGTCACCCCAGAGGCACCGTCGGCGTCACGGTGACCACCAGCAACGGGGAACTGTCCCTCCAGGTAAAGGATCAGGGGGTAGGCATTGCCAAGCGGCATCTTTCCAGGCTCTTCGAACGGTTCTACCGGGTGGACAAGGCCCGGAGCCGCACCATGGGCGGCACCGGCCTCGGGCTTGCCATTGTGAAGCATATCGCCCAGGCCCATGGAGGGCAGATCTCCGTCGACAGCACCCCGGGGAGAGGCACCACTTTCACTCTGCAAATGCCGCTATCCTAAGAAGTGAGGCGGCCTCACCGCCTCAGGGGAAGGAATGGGGTGTCAGATTTCAGAAGCCCGGCGGATGAATTTGACACCGATGCCGTCAGCGCTGATGCGCACGATTTCGCCCCGGACCCGAATGGGTTCCGACTGGCGGCTGGGCGTGAAATTGAGCAGGATTTCCTGACCCACGATAAAGGGCTCCCGGGTCTCGATAAAAACCCCTGTCGGGCTGATGTTCTGAATCACGTCGCGATAGGCGCGATCCTGGGTAGCATAGTAGACGGTCAGTTGGGACTTCCTGCGGGCGTGCCGGCGCTTGTTTTGAGACTGCCGTTTCTCCAATTCCTCGAGCAGTTTGACCTGCTCCGCTTCCGGCATATCGGTAATCAGCTCAAATAGGCGAAACGTCACATCAGATTTGTTGGGTTGCTTCTCCGGTCCAGCCATCGCCCTGTCCTTCCTGTATTGCCCGCTTCAAGAGTCCAATCCAGCCGGGTATCGGTTCTCCGAAACCCCATCGATAACAGAGAGTATAAGAAACTTTTCATTTTGATGTCAAAGGAAAAACGCCCCACACCTATCGGGTGTCGGGGGCAGGCACCCCCCCTCGAAGGCCGCACTTCGGAAGTGGTTTCTCCCTCGGGTTTGAGACCGAATATCAGCGCCACTGCCCGGTGGACCCGCCCATAATAACGCACAGGGTTAATGGAATACCAATCCATTTTTAATACCCCCCAAACACTGCAGACCGATATGGATGTATGCGCAACCGTATATCAGAAAGGAATGCCCGATAAATGGAATCGGTGCGTGCCGCAGCCCCTCGGGTTCAGGAGGCCTCCTCCGTTGGGATCGATCGAATTCGAGACCGGCTGGGCATCGACTATCGCAACCCATCGCGCCTGACGGCAACGCTTCCTTTCCGAGCCGGCGACGCCACCGCCGGGGTGGAAAACGAGCTTCAGGTCGTGGTCGTGGGAGACAGCGACACCGTCGATCTCCCTCGGACCATCCGTCGATCCAGGACCTATCGGAACATGGCCCGCATGGCCGAATCGGGGGATCTTCCCCGACAGTCGCTGGATGCCCTGGACGCCTATCTCAACAACAACGCCGATGACGTCTGGGAACACAGCTGGGTCCGGTTTCCCATCGACCGCCTGTCGCCCTATGCCCGCCAGCTCTTTGCCAAAGATCTTCTTGCAGACAAGCAAAACGGCTGCCGAAGCCTGAGGAAGGACTGCGACCGGTTCTCCGAAACGGGTGATGGCGGTACCCTGTTGCGGGTTCCGATCAGCTACCTGCTTAAAATCGCCCTGGCCGACGCGGTGGGCGAGGAAAATACCCGACAGGATGCACGGCAGATTGCCGAAACCCTCTACGGACATTTTCTGAGCGACAACACGTCTCCTGAAATAACCTCCTTCCAACCGGTGACGATGGGGCAGGGCAGCTGCGAGGCCATTGCCGCCGAAACCGGCAAACGCTTTCTGCTCTGCCAATTTCTGATCCAATATGCCAACCGGAAATTCGGGCTTCTCAAATCCGGGCAGCGGGCCATGGCTTACTTCGCCCCTCAGCCGCCGATCCGTCAGCAGCGCTTGAACGATCTCATATCCGACGCCTTTTACAGGGAGCTGTTCATGAGCCCCTGTCTGTCGGGATGGGATCGAGGCGAAGAAAAGCACGCCTACATGGAGCGCTGCCACAAGGTGCTCTCCCGCAGCCAGATGAATATCCTCAAAAAGCTGAAAGAATCGGGTATCGTAGCCAACAACCTGGTGGTGCTGCCCAACATATCCAATATCAGCCTTGCCAACAACGGCACCCATTTGAGCCTCGGAAGCCGCCTGCTGTCCCGCAGCATGCGATCTGGAGAAGGAGGGATCGAGGCCGGGGATGAAAAGTATGTCGGCGACCTGGTCATCAAAATCGTCGAGCATTTCCTTCCCCTCTTCGCAGGGGTTTATTCTGCAGCCCCCTACCGGATGGATTTCTGGGACTTTCATCCGGAAAAAGCCCTGGGCTTTCTGCCCCACGAACTCAACTATACCCACCTTCGACTGGTCTGGAAGCAATGGAAGCAAAAGGCCCACCTCAGGGTTTTCTCATGGCCCCTTACCCCATTCGGGCCGGAGTGGCTCGACCGGTGGGTCGGCCGGCTATTGGGGCTGAAGGGCGACCTGATACCGGATTCCAGGCTCATCGACTACCTGGTCTGTCTGATGAGCACCCCGAACTCATCGGCCCTCGACGGCCGCCTTGGCAGCGATCTCGAGCTGAAAAAGGATCTCGCCGCCCTGGGGGTTTTCGACCCGGCGATGCCCCTTTATCTGCTGTATCGGCTCAGAACAATGGACGGGTGCGGGTTTTCGGGCTTCGAAGGGCGCCACTACAGTCAATTTGAATCCCTGAGAGACGATCTCGGCATGGCGGCCGCCCTTCAGCGTCTCATTACCGCCCTCGCCTTCCAATATGTCATGTCGGGGCAGACCACCCACTTTCACATACCGGACCATCCCCGCCTGGAAAGCGAACGCCGGCAGTTCTTCTTCGGAGCGGCCGTCGGCGTTCCTGCCGTCTACGTCGAACAGGGAACCCGAAACCGCTTTCTCAAACGACTCATGACCCACCTTCGAAACGTCCGGGGCAGCCGCCGGCGCCCCAAGTTCTTCAAGGTCCGCATTCATGACTATCTGCTGGCTCTATTGGCCGTCCTTCGTGAGGATGGACGGGAACTGATCGATCAGCTGGGCATGGCCGATGTCGTCGACGATCTCGAAGAACGGATCCGCATGCCCGACGGGCATTCGGCATTCAGCCGCCTGAATCGGGGAATTCTCGAGGAGGCTGGCGTCTCCTCGCCTTACCGCCTCAACGGTGAGGAATACAACGGTGCGGCCGAACGCTACTACCGACAGACGCTGCGCAGGCGGCATATGGCCGAGGCCTTCGGCATGCTCCAGGATCAGGCGGAGCGCATGGACTCGTGGCCGGCGTGGCGAAGCGGCCGGTCCAACCGTCCCCTATTGGATCTTCTAAAAGGCCAGGATGCCGCAGGATTTCTCAGGAATGCACGGAAAGACGTCCTTGATGAAACAGCACCGGAGGCGGTGCTTCGGCGTCTCATCCATTTCACCCTTCTCAGCATCGCCGATGACCGGGCAATGGAAGGAGCCCATTAACCAGTGGCAACCGCTCAACTGCCTTCCCATCAGTTCATCGAACGGGATTCTGGCCGGGTGGTCACCGAAACCCTCTTCTCCGATCAACTGATCAGCCACATCTACTCCACCGCCCGGGAGCGCATTCCCATCCTGTTTTCAGCCCTGGTGTCGCCGAGGGTCACTTCGCTACTGGGGTTCATCAACTACGACATGCCTCTCGGCACTCGAATGACAGGTGCCGGTCGGCTCATCGAAACCCTGGGGATCGATCTCTCCGAATGTCTGGCGCCGGCCCATCGGCTGACCACGCCGCGACGCCTGTTCGAGCGGCAAATTCGCTATTGGGACTGCCGCCCCATGCCCGACACCCTCGGCGCCGTGGTTTCGCCCGCCGACTCCCGCATTCTCGTGGGCTCTCTTTCCAAGGCCTCCCTTGTCTTCTTGAAGGAGAAGTTTTTTGATCTCGAAGAACTGATTGGGTCTGACCAATCCGCCTGGCAAACCCTCTTTCGGGGGGGAGACTATGCCGTCTGCCGGCTGACGCCTGAGAAATACCATTACAATCATACACCGGTAGCGGGGAGGGTTGTCGATATCTACGGCGTCGACGGCGCCTGTCATTCCTGCAACCCTGCCGCGGTGGTCGCCATGGCCACTCCCTACTCCAAAAACCGGCGGGTCGTTACGATCATCGACACGGACGTCGACGGAGGGACCGGCGTCGGCAAAGTGGCCATGATCGAAGTGGTGGCGCTCATGATTGGAGGCATACGGCAGTGCTACAGCGACGTTGCCTACGATGAACCCCGGGACATACTCCCGGGGATGTTTCTGAACAAGGGACGCCCGAAGAGCGTTTTTCTACCGGGGAGTTCGGTGGATGTTTTGCTATTCGAAAGAGGCCGGGTGAGGTTCGATCCGGATATCATTGCCAACCAGCACCACGCCGGGGCGTCGAGCCGCTTTTCCAAGGGGTTCGGCCGGCCCCTGGTAGAGACTGACCTTCGGGTTCGAACGCGAATCGGCAGCGCCACAGGAGATGACCATGGGAATGAATGAGGGGATCATATTGGCCTTCGGGTTTCTTCTCTTCCTATTGCTGCGTTGGAGCTTCAAGAGACTTCCCCAGGAGAAATGGCAATTCCTGGCGTCCCTTCCCCTTCGCAAGGAAAGCGACGGGCGATGGTTGGGACTCAATTTGACCTATTACGGGGCCTTCAACGCCGCCGCATACACCCTGTCCTGTGCCGTTGTCGTGGTCCTGATGTCCGCTTCGGGGGTGTCTTTCCCGATTACCGCGACCCTTGTAGCGACGGTCCTTTTCATCTGCGTTCCCGCCTCCCGGCTGGTGGCGCGGCTGGTGGAGGGGAAGAAGCACACCTTCAGCATCGGTGGGGCCTCATTTCTGGGCATTGCGCTGATCCCCTGGCTGGTTCTTCTGGCCGGCACCGTTTGGCCTGCGGGCATGGGGCACGTCGCTCCCATGGCCGTTCTGGCGGCCGTGTCCATCGCTTACACCTTTGGAGAAGGAATCGGCCGGCTGGCCTGCATCAGCTTCGGGTGCTGTTACGGAAAGCCCCTTCAGGAGTGTCCGTCATGGATGCGGCGACTGCCCGGGGCCAAGGGGGTCAGGTTCTATGGGGCCACCAAAAAAATCGCCTATGCCACGGGGTTCGAGGGGGTGGAGGTGGTACCGGTCCAAGCCATCACCTGTATACTCTGTTGCATGGCGGGACTTGCCGGCCTCTATCTGTTTCTCCAGGGGTTTTATCCAAGCGCGTTCATGCTCTGTTTAGGGGTGACCCAAGCCTGGCGATTCGCCTCTGAATTCCTCCGTGCGGATTACCGCGGCGGTGGACGCATCTCAGCCTACCAGAAGATGAGCCTCGTCGCGATTGTCTACGGCTTCGGCATATCGGTTTTTATCGGAACCTCCGGTCCGCATGCGGCCCCGCCCGACATCGTTGAGGGGCTTTCCTCCCTTTGGTCCCCGGCACCCCTCATCTGTCTGCAACTGATCTGGATCTCGACGTTCTTATTCACGGGAAGAAGCGAGGTCACCGGCTCCACAGTGACCTTTCACGTCCACCGCAGCCGGATCTGACCCCTCATCGGGGCCGATCTTGGGCACCACAGGGAAAGCCTCAGGCATGGTCGGCACCGGTTCACGCGATGGGTCGGTTGATCTCAGGGGATCAATTCGACGATGGTTGGCGGGGTTCCAGGAGGGCCGTGGACGCCGTGGTAGCGGAGAAATACACTGTCGTTTGTGCGAAACCAATACCGGGACTTCCACAACGCCCCCCTCCATCCTTTAGGCGAAACCACGATTCGTATCGCTTCAACCGATTGGGCGCCGATCGTCAACATTTCGGTGGACTTTCGTTCGGCCCTCATGGGCAGCACGTCCAAGGTGTCCGATCGAATGGTCCAAAACTCGCGGTGATTCGCCGACCCGGTCGTCAGGGAACGCAGTGAAAAGGATAGGGGTTGAAACCAGGGAAGCGCGTCGATTTCCATGCGACGGTCAATCGCCCGTCCCTGGAAGCGGCCCGTGAGATAAATCGCGTTGTCCCGTCTCTCGGCCACCACCCGGTCGCCGGTATCGGAGCGGACCTCCCACCGGACGGTTCCCCCGTCAGGGTCACACCAATTGGTGAAGCGTCGATGATCGTCCTCGGAAACCACGATAACGGGGGGGCCGGTTTCCATCTGCCACTGGTAGTAGCGGTGCTCATCTCCGGTGGATTCCCGGTACCGGTAGTCATGGATGACCGCCCCCGGGGATGGGGGCATGGCAGCGACAATCCACATAAAAAAAAGACCCGCGGTGATCCCTGGGGTTCCGTGCATGGATGGCGTCCTTCCGGGTATGGAATCGAAGACCCAGCCGCCCAGCCGGGGGCGGCTGTTGAGTCCCCGTCACAACCAATGAGTCTCCAGTGATACCGGCGGTCCTCACATCGGGCCGGGGGAGGGGCGAGTGGAGGCGCCGTTCGAAAGACGGCCGCCATCCTGACCGATAGCTTTGGGAGACTTGTTGTGACGTCTCCGGAGGATACCGACGACAGCCACCAACACCAGTGCCAGACCGATCGATCGGGATAATGCCCCAGGCTGGTCATGGACGTGCATGATCCGACCCAGGCCATATACGGCAACCAGGTTCGCCCCGGTCCAGACGGCTGCGCCGATGCTGCTGTATGCCATGAAACGCCTCCACGAAAAGCCATCCGCCCCAAGCACAAACGGAACGACACCCCTCAACCCGTAGAGGAAACGATAGCCGACGAGGGTCATCCGCTCGTGGCGCTTCAGCAGGCGACCGGCCCTGTGGAGGCCGCCCCGCCACCACTGACACCGTCTCCAGGGCAGGGAATCGCTCCGTTGGCCCATGAGAAAGAAGGCCATATCCCCTGCGACAGCACCGGAAACGGCCGCCACGGCCGCGGCCGGGTATCCCATCTGCCCGTTCAACGCCAAGAGCCCGGCGGCAATGATGACGCATTCGCCCTCTAAGAAGGTGCCGATGAAAACCGCCGGGAGACCGTATTGGGCGACCAGGGTTTCAATGGACATTGGTAGAAAATCCAACGGCCGGTAATGGACGCAACCCGTGGAGATCTCTTGTTGCATCCCGTTTCAGCAGGGAATGCCTACTTAACAAATCCATCCGGAAGCGTCTCTTCCACTTGGTGTTCAGGAATGTCGAAGGCGTTCACCCGCAGTGGACCGCGGCACGCCAAATCAGTGACCTCCAAGCGCTTCCGCCCCGCCAATCGATAGATTCGGTGGCTATCCGTTTCCACCGCGATGGGATAGGGCCGAGTGGATAATGGCGGCGGCTCATCGGTCGGTCCCTTTTCGGGCAAGGGTCGTCGTCAACCGGTAATCCGGAGAACGTGGTCATGATCTCCCGCATAGGAGGCCGTAAATTCAAGTTGCCGCTCCAATCCGTACACATAACGCGTTCGCTTTTTGCAGTTGATGCAGGCGCTGTTGTTCTTGTCTTCATCCTTCAAAACGCAATCCAAACATGGAGACTTGGTCATGGGGGTCCTCCAGGGGTGTCAAGTTCCCGCCCGGGGCGGCGTGAAAGGCTGACGTCGCCACAGGCTCTTCACCGATGTTAACCACCGAGCATTAGAATGGGATTAATCGGCCGCTAGAAAATCACTGTGCGACCGAATGGAAGGCGGTCTGGCGCTCTCGGACGGGGAAAGGGGCACAAGAGGGAATTGAAACCGCATCGATGCCGCAACCGCTAGTGGCTGCTCGAGCCCTTGAAACGCTTTAGCCTCTCGCGGCGCGGCGGCACCTTGCCGTTGAAATAATCGCAGGCCTGGTAGTAGCGGAGGTCCTCCACCCAAAGACCGAAAAACCCCGGATCCGAACGGATCCGGCTGGCCAGGGTCCCCGGCCGGTGAAGCCCGTCCAGAATGGGTCCGATTATTTCCGATGGGTCCCTGAAACACTCCCATTCACAAGCAAGGCACCCCCCGGATGAATCGCGGTTTCCGGGGATGCCGTTCAGCCGCCAGAACTTGCCCAGGTTCTCGCTTCCCCGGAACCCGCAGGGGAAGGTGTCCCCATGACTGGCATCGACGAAAAAAAAATCACGGCCCCCACGGCACGGGTAGCCCCGGGCCGACCCGGAGGATAACTGTCGTCCGATGGCATGCAGGGCGCAGAGAGGAGAGAAGATCCGAAGCCGGGACCGGTTGGACTTTACCGATTCAAAGAGGGCTTTGAACAGGAGAGCCTTTTCATTGGGCGGGAAATTGACGATCGAGGACGTTGAGCTGGCGCCGTAGACCGGGGCGAGTCCGGTATCATCACTATCGTTCATGCTCATGGGATAACAGGCATTGGCAATGGTAAAGCCAAGGCGATCGACCAGCCGGAAAAATCGGTCGAACCCATGTTTAAAA
Source organism: uncultured Desulfobacteraceae bacterium (assembly GCA_942491115.1). GTDB lineage: Bacteria > Desulfobacterota > Desulfobacteria > Desulfobacterales > UBA5852 > CALNZV01. The sequence goes on along the minus strand of CALNZV010000004.1, from coordinate 275,983 downwards.
TGCGAAAAAAAAGCCTTCTCGGAACCGGCGGCGGTCATGGCCGGCGACTCTCCGCCGACCCGCCGGTTGATGCCCAGATTGGCGGAGGGATAGAAACCATGGGAATGAAAGATGGACACCGCCTTCTCGATGCCTCTCACCACCCCGGGGAACCCCCGTATTTCCTCGTGCACAGCAGGATTGGCCGAGTCGATACTGATCCAAAAATTCCGCAAGGGGGTGGCCGAGAGCCGTTCGGCAAGACGGTGGACCCTGCTCTCGAATTCCGGCCGATCCCACCCCCTGAACAGAAACCCGTTGGTGCCCGTCCGAATCATTGGGATGCCCACCGAACCGGCATGGTCGATGAGGGTAACGAGATCGTCCAGAAACAGCAGCGGCTCGCCACCGGTAAAAGAAACCGCCCTCACTCCCTTGGAAGCGGCGGCATCAAGGACCCGTCTGGCATCATCCACGCCGAGGCGACTTCTGGGATACCTCTTTCTCCGGTTCATTCCGCACTGGGGGCAGTCGGCATTGCAATGATCGGTAACCTGAATCACCAACTGGCCCGGTGCACGGTCCGCCGCCAGTCGCCGGAGCCAGGTGCCTGCGCCTTTCATCATAGATTTCCCTTGGCCGATCGATGCCAATCCGGCCCAATGAGGCTATAATCCCGAGCGGATCACCAGATCGGTGATGGGCCCTCTGGACTTGTCTCCCTTGAGCACCAGATGGGCATAGATCTTACTTCCCTTAAATTTGCTGACCACCCAATTGAGTCCGTTGTTCTCGATGTTGAGATAGGGATTGTCCACCTGATGAATGTCCCCAAGGCAAAAGCACTTGACGCCTTCGCCCATCCGGGAAAGAAGGGCACGGCACTCTGGCCTGGAAAGGTTCTGCATCTCATCGACGATGACGACCGCGTTTTCGATGTTCATTCCCCGGATGTAGCCGAGGGGCAGTATTTCGAACCGTTTGAGATTGTAGCGTGGGGGAACCTCGTCGGTGCTGACGAAAATCCGGTTGGCCGGCCTGAGCCCATGAAGCTTGAACATCAGCTCCGAAATATAGCGGGTGTAGGGCTCCATCTTTTCTTCGAGCTTTCCCGGAAGGTAGCCCAGTTTCTGGCCGATTTCGATGGTGGGCTTGACCAGATAGATTTTCTCGTGGGTTTTCCGCTCGAATACGAGATAAAGGGCGGTGGCAAGCGCCAGAAAGCTCTTTCCATATCCGGCGTCGCTCTGGATAGAGGCCACGTGGATCTCAGGATGGGTCATCAGCTCAAGCGCCAAATTCTGATAGACGTTGCGTGGAATAACGTTCCAGATTCGATGCTGGTAGTCGATCACTTTTTCTCCGGAAGAACCATAAAACACCGGTTTCCCGATGTCGTTCCAACGGAAGCTGTTGATCGGCGGATCCGTCTCCCCCTCGACAAAGCCGGTGTATTGCTCCGCCTCCACCTTCGAGGGCGCTGAATCCCGGTAGGTTTCACTCCTGATTCCCCGGATCCCCGCCTGAATCTGAAATACCCGGTCGTTGGTCACCAGGATGGGTTCGGACAGGCCGCTGGCCTCGATTTCCTCGAGGATATGGCGATCCACAAGACCAACATAGGAATCGGCCACCGTCTCCGCTTTCAACACCTCGAACTGATCCGGCATCGCTGACAAGTGGGTGACGACCCTCGACACCAGATGGCCCAACTTTGGGTTTTTCTTGAATTTATTAAGTTCTAAAAGAACGTGGTAGGGTATGAAGACCTTGTTTTCGTTGCCATTCCTGAGTTTCAGAAGCGCATCCGGGTCGTCCAGCAGTACATTGGTGTCAACCACATAGTTTTTCGTTAGGTTCATTCAATTTCCCTTTCTGGCGATTCTTGAATCGATCCATCGGCACCACCCGGTGCATTTGCAGCACCGGGTGGTGCCGCCCACAGATGACACCTGCGGATGATGGCAAACAGTGTCATCGCCCAGGGACGACACCGTTGGGAGTATATCATGTATGGGAATCGCATTGGAGGGAATCAAGAGAATTTTTGATTTTCAAGGGACTGATGTCTACCGGATTGAGGGATTGGGGAGCATCGAAAAGCACCGGTTCCAGACGGTTGCCACACGATCGCTAAACTGCTGCGGCGCCGATGCCCTTCCATTCCGGCTCTCCGGGAAAACCGGCATCCTGAAGAGAGGGCTCCAGGGACCGCTCCTCCATCAATCGACGAGCCCTCATCCCCATTTGTCGGCATCGGTCGGGATTGGCCAGCAGGTAGAGAAGGGCATCTAGCAGACTCTCCTTGCTGTTGGCCTTGACCACGAGCCCGGTCTCGTCGTGAATCATATTTTCCATGGGCCCCCCCTGATCGGTGACCACAACCGGAAGGCCGCAGGCCTGGGCTTCGAGCACCACGTTCCCCAGGGTATCGGTGGTGCTGGGAAACACGAAGATGTCGCTCGAGGCATAGGCGGTCACCAGTTCGTCCCCGTCCAAACGGCCGGTGAAGGTGCAGGGCGTGCCGTCGAGAAAGGCCTTCATTTCGTTTAAATAAGGCCCTTCGCCGACAACGATCAAATGAACGTCCGCTCTCGACTCGGCAAGAGCTTTGAATACGTCGGCCAGGAGGTCCAGGTTTTTTTCTTTTGAGATCCGACCCACGTATAGAAACTTGAGGGCGGAATGGATGCCGAAGTTGCGTTCGTAGAAGCCGTTTCTCCTTTCGGGCGAGAACCGAAGGGTGTCGATACTGCGGGGAATGCACTGTACCTTGTCGGCCCTGAGCCCCCGGTCGATGAGTTCGGATCTCGTGGCCTCCGACGGCACATAGACGACATCCATCTGATCGTAGAACCACAGCATGTATTTCCAAGTCAGCTCTTCGATGACCGAATCCCCGGTCAGGAACTGGGCGTATTGGGGCAACGCCGTGTGATAGGTTCCGGAAATGGGCAGTTTCAGTATTTTGGACACCGCCAGGGCCGCCAGTCCCAGAGGCCCTGGTGTGGCTGTGTGGATCCGATCGATATCGGCACCGTAGCAGTAACGCAGAATCTCCATAATGGGCGGATAGTGAAGGCTAAGACCAGGGTACTCCGCCAGTTCGAAAGTGCCCACCGGCTTGAAATAGCGAACCCCCTCGGGAAAACGATCACCGCTGCCGCCATCGCAAGTGATCACCTCCAAGGCCTTTCCGATGGCCAGTGCATGGTATACCTGCTGTTGTAGGACTGCCGCCACACCGTTGGTGTCATGGAAGGTGTCGGTAAACACCGCTACACAGAGGTTTTTGGGGGTGGTCCCGGGCAGATTGAAACGATCGGCGATCTCCCGGCTAAAGAAGCGGTCTCTCGAAAACAGAGAAAACGCGATAAAATAGGGGGACAAAAAGGTGTAGAGCCCCCCGGCCGTGCCTAATAGATTAAAGACGCTGAATACGTTGGCGGCGACCAGTTGCCCTAATGACTGGTCGGCGAAGCTGGCAAGGGCCCGATTTGACACCCGGTTGACAAAATCGAAAAAGGCCGCCTCGACGGGCTGTCGGTCCGATTCATCGATGGCAATCTCTCTGAGCCCAGGATCGTCCCAGAGAAGACGACAGGTCTCGTTTCGGAGCAGATCCAACAGGTTTTCGGGGGCCTTGGAACGCTGCTTCGAACGACGCCTGGAGCTGATCAAATAGGTTACCTTGGCCAGAAATCCCCGTCCCTCTTCCTGGACGCCGCCCAGGAGGGTGCGGTCGCAAAATTGAAGAAGGAGATCCTTAGAGGTGTAGCGCCCCAGATTGAGCTCACTTCGGTAGTATTGAAACGCAATGCTGTAGAGATTGTGGCCCATGGTTTCCGGAGTCGGGGGGCATCGGACGGGTGCGGTCCTCCCCTCCTTCAAGGCCATCAGTGCGTCGGCGACCGACTGGGCCCCCGGTATGTCCGTATAAGTCCTGGCGATATTCAAGGAACTGTGGTCGTCGGATCCTCCGGTCAGGCACTTCTTCCACGGCGTGTCTCCGTGTGGGTCTATGCCGTATCGATCGGCCAGTCTTGAAAGGCATTCCGGCGTCAATTGGCGCACCACTTTTTCCAGACAGTCGTTGGCGGCATCGTTTCGAGCGCCGTTCATTTCGAAATGGTTGAATAGCACCAGGGTCTGCTCAAAATGCTCGACGGTCAGCCGGTCATTGACGCCATAGAGGGGATGGGCCAGCACATGGGTGATCTCCTGCTCCCGGAGATAGGCCACCAGGTCGAACAGGTTCTGCCTCAGCCTCTGGATGTCCTCATGCTGAGCCTCTGTGATGTCGAGGGCGAGCACGTGGAGCTTGCAGCTGTCCTCGGGGAAATAGGTGGTGATTTCCTCACTGACAAAAGTGTCGGGCAGATGGGCGATTTCCAGGGCGCCATCGATCCGATTGTGATCGGTGATGGTAACATGGGTCATGCCCCGGGCCTTGGCTTTCTGATAGACCGCCAACGGCTCGGTAAAGCTCTCGGGGCAGCCGATCTTTTTCAATATCCAGGCCGAGGGTCGTCTGGAGTATTTGGTGTGGACGTGCAAATCGATGCGCATCAAGAGCCGCCTTTGTTGAGGTGATTACCTGTTGTCCAGACCCGTCCGGCACCCGAGGGCCCCGCAACCCTGCCCAATAGGCACACGGGTATGTTAATCCGTCGTTAAATCCATTGTAATTTCGTGTTATAAAGACGCGGGCGCCGATCGACCGACGCCCACTCGGCAAAATCCGCGCTCCCTTGATCTGTAGACGCAAGGTCTGTCGATCTTGGACGCTCACGATCCCTCCGGGCCGTTTCAGGGCCGATGACGGGGAATGGAAATGCGTTCCTAATGAAATTCTAGCACGTTTGAGGGATGGATAGTGGGCTGCTTTTCCCTTGGCCCTCGTGAACCGTCGCTTCGAATCCCTGTCACCCCGCGGGTCCCTGAAAGGCGCGGTGGCGATGACCCCCCAATCGGGCAGAACCCTGGAGACCGCCAATGGCCAAACACTTCCACAAGGAATTGGATAAGATAAAAAAAATGATCCTCTCCCTCGGGGCAACGGTGGAGGAGCGGGTCCGCTGGGCCAGCCAGGCCATCGAAAGCATTGATGACGAAGTGGCCCGTCGCATCATCCAGTCGGATTTCGAAATCGATGAAATGGAAGTGGAAATCGAAGAAGAATGCCTCAAAGTGATGGCCCTTCACCAGCCGGTGGCCATCGACTTGCGGTTTCTGATCGCCGTCATCAAAATCAACAACGACCTGGAGCGAATCGCCGACGAGGCCGTCAACATCGCCGAGCGGGTGGCGACCATGGCTAAACAAGGGTCGTCCCGATTCTATTTCGACTACACGCCCATGGCGGACAAGGTGGAGTCCATGCTCAAAACCAGCCTTGACGCCCTCGTCAATATGGATGAGGACAGGGCCTTCAAGGTGGTCGTCCTAGACGATGAAGTGGATGAAATCCATCGGGAAGCCTATCGGTATATCCGGGAGCTGATGAAGCCCGAATCCGAGGACATCACCTATCTGATCAACCTGTATCTGATCTCCCGCCATCTTGAACGCATTGCCGACCATGCGACCAACATTGCAGAGGAAGTGATTTACCTGATCGAAGGGGAAATCGTTCGGCACACCGCCATTTCCTGACGACCCCTGCCCACGCCCCACGGATAGGTCCTCAGGCCGTCCCCGTCCTTCCGCCTCCCGGTCGCCCAAGGCCGCTGCGTCCGATCTTCGTTTTGACAATTTCGCGCCTTTCCTCTACCGTTCCTCTGTAAGCCTGAAGTGCCCTGCCCCCGATGGTTGGAAATCGCGGGAGGGGCAACCGTCAATGCCCCTACTCCAAGGAGAAGGAAATGAAGGATGTCGTCATCGTATCCGCCTGCCGAACCGCCATCGGTACCTTCGGTGGCGCCCTGAAACCCATGAACGCTGCCGTTATTGCCAGCATCGCGATGAAGGAGGCCGTCGTCCGCGCCGGCATCGATCCGGCCCACATCGATGATGTCCGCTTCGGCTGTTGTCTGGAACCCACGGATACGCTCAATGTTACCCGGATCGGCGCCCTTATGGCCGGGATACCGGAAACCGTACCGGCAGTGACTGTCAACCGGGTCTGCATTTCGGGAATGGAGGCCGTGCTATCGGGGATGGCAATGATCCAGGCCGGCATGGGGGACATCATTCTGGCCGGGGGCGTGGAACATATGTCCGGAGCTCCCTATACCGTCGATAACGCCCGCTGGGGATGCCGTATTCAGGACTCGGTGTTTGTCGATTCCATGATTCGGGCCCTCCACTGCGGCTCCCACTTGATTCCCCACCCGGAAGACGGCCCGGTCGATTCGGAGGTGCCTCCCCTCTCCCTTTTCAAGGGCAAGCCCTATATCATGGGTCACACGGCCGAATTCGTCGCCCAGCACTACGACATCAGCCGGGAGGAAATGGACGAGGTGGCGCTCCGAAGCCACCAGCTGGCCCATCGGGCCGCCTCGGACGGCACCTTTTCAGAGGAGATCGTCCCCGTGGAGATTCCACAAAAACGCCAGCCACCGGCTCGCTTCGATCAAGACGAACACGTGAGGCCGGGACTGACCATGGAGGACCTGAAAAAGCTGCCGCCCGCCTTCGTTCCAGATATCGGAAAAGTCACCGCCGGCAACTCGAGCGGCATCAATGACGGGGCGGCGGCCATGGTCATCATGTCAATCGATCGAGCCCGGGATCTCAACCTTGAGCCTCTGGCCCGAATCCGGGCGGTCGGCAAGGGCGCCTGCCATCCGTCGGTAATGGGGATTTCGCCGGTTCCTGCCGTTCGCGACCTCATGGACAAGGGCGGCCTTAACATACCCGACTTCGAGCTCGTTGAGGTCAACGAGGCCTTCGCCGCCCAATACATCGCCTGCGAAAGGGACCTGGGATTCGATCGGACCATCACCAACGTGAAGGGATCGGGGATCGGACTGGGGCATCCGGTGGGGGCAACGGGCGCACGGATCATGGTGACCCTGCTCCATGCCATGAGGCAGCGGGGAAAATCCCTCGGCCTGGCAACCCTCTGCGGCGGCGGGGGCGTATCCATGGCCTGTGCCCTGGAGGTGACGGACTGACGCCGTTGGAAACCGCTGCTGCCCGACCCTGGAGTCCTGTCCTATGGTGCCGTTGAAAGACCCCGATCTGTGGTGTGAAATCGATCTTGCCGCCATTGCTGCCAACGTGGGAGCGCTTCGTCGAATCACCGAAAAAAGCGCTCTAGTCATGGCGGTGGTCAAAGCCGACGGCTATGGCCACGGAGCGGTGGAAACGGCCAACATCGCCCTTGCCAACGGGGCGGAGCGGTTAGCGGTGGCCCGGGCTCACGAGGGCGTGGCGCTCAGAGAAGCGGGGATCGATGCCCCGATTCTGGTCCTAAGCCCAACCGGGCCGTCCATCACCCACCACCTGTGGGAATACCGCCTCACCCAGAGCGTCTCTTCCCTTGAGTCGGCATCCCGGTTGTCGGCATCAGCCCGGCGGTCCGGGGAATCCATTTCCATTCATGTCAAAATAGATACCGGTATGGGGCGCCTGGGCCTGCTGCCGGACTGCGGGTCACCGGGAAGCGGCTCTGGGCCGGTTGAGGAGATTCTCGACATCGATCGACTCCGCCATATCGAACTGGAGGGCATCTATACCCACTTCGCCGATGCCGACAGCAGGGACAAATCCTTTTCCAGGCTCCAGTTCGACCTTTTCATGGGGCTCCTCGACCACCTGCGCCGCCGGGGATTCGAGCCGCCGATGCGCCATGCCGCCAACAGCGCGGCCACCATCGATATGCCGGAAACCCACCTGGACGCGGTTCGACCGGGGATATCCGTCTACGGTCTCTATCCGTCTGCGGATGTGGACCGAAACCGCATTTCCCTGACCCCTGCCATGAGCCTCAAGTCACGGATCATCCACCTCAAGGCCGTTCCGGCGGGCTTTCCCGTGAGCTACGGGATGACCCACGAAACCGAGGCACCCACCCGGATTGCAACCGTTCCGGTGGGCTATGCCGACGGCCTTCAGCGGCGCCTCTCCAATCGGGGCTGGATGCTGGTGAGGGGAAAACGGGCACCCATTGCTGGTCGCGTGTGCATGGATCTGACCATGATCGATGTGGGGGGGATCCCCGGAGCCCAGACGGGGGACGAGGTGGTGATCCTGGGCCGCCAGGGGCTGGCCAGCATGACGGCTGACGAGATGGCAGGTCTCTTAGGAACCATCAACTACGAAGTGGTGTTTACCAACCGCGGCAGGGTGCCCCGGGTGTACCGGCGGTAGCGTCTGTCCCGCATTGCCGGGTTTGGTGGCGGATAGCACCCGCCTGGGCCAATCAGCCGTCTTGCCCCGGAAACAGCATCTTCCCTGACAAATCGATGCCATAGCCGCTTAGGCTGCCAGCAGCCTCCCGAAACGACGGCTCATGCAAAAAACCGAGAAACCGCTGAATCCCCGGCTCGAAGAACCGGTCTTTGCTGATCAGCAGATCAAACCGCTCCCAACGGATGGGAATGAAATCCAGCCCCAGCAGGGCCGCCACCGCACGGATGCCCATTCCGACGTCCGCCCGCCCCTGCAGAATCTCGATGGCCACGTCCAGATGGCGGGGAGCGAGGTCTTCGTAACCGTCGATCCTGCCGGAATCCAATCCGGCGGCGCTGAGCTCTCGATCAAGCAGCACCCGCGTACCGGTTCCTTCGGGGCGATTGATCAGACGGATATCTCGGCGGCTCAAGTCACCAATACCACTTATATCTTTAGGATTTCCCGCGGCCACAATCAGCCCCTGCTCCCGTCGGCAGAAGTTCACCACGGCGGGCTGCTTGTCCAACTCCCGGTCAGCGACATCGAAATTGTACTCGTCGGCGTTCTCGTCCTGGAGCAAATGGCTCGCAGCCATGTGGCATAGATGCCGGCGCAGTGCTCTGAGGCCGCCGAGACTGCCGAGATTGCCGATGACCGCAAGGATGTCTGCCTGGTGCCGGTTGAACAGCACCACCGTGCGTTCGATGAGGGGGTCGTCACTGCCGGCGATGACCACGAGGCCCTGGGCCGACGACGGTTCCGGGAAATCCGGGAAATTGATGGTGTTGGCCTCGATCCACTGATCCACGAGGTGCTTCGGAAACAACCACTTGCCGGTGATTTTGGTGGCCGGCAGGGCTTTGTCGGAAACCAGGGTGTAAACCATCTTTTCGTTGACGCAGAGGTACTTCGCCACTTCTTTGGTCGATAAGAAAGGGGTCGTTGCCATTACCGCTCCTTTTCCGGCGGGGTATGCGCTCCCTCAATCCGACGGTGCCGGCCGGATATCCTTGATCCGAATATTAGCCGGCGACTGTTCCAGGGCATCGCGAAGGTCTTCGAGCACCTTGACGAAAGCGGTTTCTTCCGTGTTTTCATCCATGGGGATGTCGGAAATACCTCTGTCTTCCAGAGCCTGAATCACTTTGCTGACCGTCAACCCATCGGTATCGCGTCCCGGCACATAGGTACACTGCCCCCGGGTACCGAGGATGGTGGTTTCCACGATCACACCGCTCTCCAGAAGCTCCCCGATCACCAGGCGGGTAAGTCGAAGGGGCAGTTTCAACAGACCGCTGATCGCTTCGGCGGTAAGAGGGATGGCGTCACCCGAAAACCGCTGAACGATCAGGTGGAGGATTCGGAGGGCCACGATCTTCCTGAGTGCCGGACTGGCATTGGCGCTGTCGGGACCGTATTCATAGGCATCAACGTTCTGAACGGCATAGGAGATCTCCGCTCCCACAAGCACGATGACCCAGCTCGTCTGAAGCCATATCAGAAAAAGGGGCAGGGCCGCAAAGCTGCCGTAGATGGCATTGTATTTCGACGCCCCGAGTTGAAACGTGATGTATGCCCACTGAATCAGCTGGTACCCCGTCCCCGCGATGACCCCGGCAAGAAGTCCGGGAAAGAGCCGCACCTTGGTATTGGGCATCAAGATGTAAACGGCCGAGAGCAAGAGCCACACCAAGAGGTAGGGAATGAACTTGAACCCGAGCGAAATGACCGGACTGACGACGTTCAGGAAGGCAAACCGCTCCGTAGCGAGGGCGACCTGGCTCGTCAACATGACCGTCACACTACTCGACAGGAGCACCATGATGGGACTGATCAGGATAAAGGCCAGGTAATCGCTGAACTTTCGGCCGAGGCTTCGAGGTGCACTGACCTGCCAAATGTCGTTAAGGGCGGTTTCGATATTGCTCAACACCCGGATCACGGTCCAGAGCAGCAAGACCAGGCCGATGCCGGCGATGACCCCGCCCTGAACCGTATCGAGAAAGGAGTGGGCGAAGGCGACCACCTGTTTGGCCACGTCTTCCCAGCCGGCAAGCCATTCGTACACTTGCCGCTCCAGGGTTCTTTCGAATCCGAACCCCTTGGCAATGCCGAAAGCCATGGCAGCGACGGGAACGATCGACAGCAGGGTGTAGAAGGTCAGTGAGGAGGCTCTTTGAATGCAGCGGTCTTCCCGGTAGCCTTTGATGACCAGCAGGATGACCCGAAGGAACCGGATGCCGAGAGCCGCCGGAGCCGAACGCTCGTCGAGGCGGATACGCCAGATATCGGTGGAGGCATACCGATTGGCTGAGGAAAGCAGTCCATTTCCGGCGCCCATGGATGACGATCCTTTCACGAGCGGCCGCCGCCGCCCGAAGCCCTCTTGAAACCGCCATTGATAGGGGGAGACCATACGACGTGCCGCCAAGAGGCGATTCCTCCCGCCATGCCCGATGGAACGGCGACTGCCCGTGAGGGTACCAACTGGCTGCCGGATTGTAAAGGGTCCGGCAATGGGACCCTCGGGGGATGGATCGGTGGCCCCATCGGTTGATGGCTGTGGGTTTCCCCCGCAATGGATTGACATGTCAAAGGGATTTGGCTAACGTTCCCAAATGGTTCCCCGGCATCGACGCCCGGTGCCGACGCCGGCGCTGTTGACCCCCCACCGGATCGGTTGACTCCATGATCATAGGCCTGGATGTAGGCGGCACCCACACCGACGTGGTTCTTCTGGGCAATGAGGGCGTCCTCAACGAAGTCAAAGTCCCCACCGATCCCAAAGACCTCTTCAGCACCGTACTCAGCGGCCTGGATGCCATCACCCGTGAGGTCGATCTTGAAAAGATCGCCCGGGTGGTCATGAGCACCACCCTCACCACCAATACGATCATTCAGAATAAACTGCCGACCGTCGGTCTGATCGTGTCGGGAGGCCCCGGTATCGATCCGGAGTTCTTCCGGACCCATGACCACTACTATCCTGTCTCCGGGTCCATCGACCACCGGGGCCGGATCGTCAGTCCTATCCGCTCCAATGAGATCGCTGCTCTGCGGGACCGGTTGATCAGGGAGGGGATCCGTCATGTGGGCGTCGTCACCAAGTTCTCGGTTCGGAACCCCGACCAGGAGGTGGAAATCGCCGACATCCTGGGAGACCGGTTCGAAAAGGTGTTTCTCGGTCATCGGATTTCAGGCAATTTGAGCTTTCCGCGGCGCATTGCCACCACCTATCTGAATACCGCCGTATACCCGATTCATCGAACGTTTTTTCAGGCGGTTAAGAAATCCCTCGAACAAAAAGGGCTTCGGGTGCCCTTCCGAATTCTGAAGGCCGACGGCGGCAATATGAATTTCGAGGCTTCCATCGACCATCCGGCCCAGACCATCTTGTCCGGACCGGCCGCCAGTGTAATGGGCTCCATTGCTTTTGCCCCGGAGGAGGAAGAGGCCTTGGTCATGGACATCGGCGGGACCACGACGGACATGGCGATTCTGGCCTCCCAGGTGCCTCTCCTGGACCCCCTGGGGGTCGAACTCGGGGGTTATAAGACCCTGATCCGGGCCCTCCAGACCCATTCCATCGGCATTGGCGGCGACAGTGCCGTTCGGATGGACAGCGGCCGTCTCACAGTGGGCCCGGATCGATTGGGCCGTGCGATGGTCCATGGAGGACCCGCGCCCACGCCCACCGATGCCCTGGCGATCATGGGGCGGATAAAGGGGTTGGACGCCTCCCGGTCCCGGGAGGGATATGCCCCCATCGCGGGCGAGCTGGGGATATCGGTCGAAGATGCCGCCGTGCGGGTGTTCGACCTGACGTGCCGGTCGATCCTCGAAGCGGCCGATGCCATGATCGCCCGTCTGAACAGCAAGCCGGTCTATACTGTCCACGAAATGTGGAAAGGTAAAAAAATCGCCCCCAAAACTATCCTGGTCTTGGGAGGACCGGCCCACCTTTTCGCCGAGCACCTCGAGCGGTTGTCGTCCTACCGGGTCGGCGCCGTCCCCCGATGGCAGGTGGCCAATGCCATTGGCGCCGCCCTTGCCAGAACCACCAGCGAAGTGGTTCTTTACGCCGATACCCAGCGGAAACTCGCCTTTGCACCCCAGGAAGATTTCACCGCGGAAATCGACAGCGACTTCAATCGCGAAATGGCCGTTGAAATGGCCTTTGAACGGCTGCGGGAAAAATCCCTTGCCCGAGGGGCGAATCCGGATCACCTGGATATGGAGGTCACCGAAAACCTCCAATTCAACATGGTCAGGGGGTTTAGCACCACGGGCCGAAACATGCGGGTCCGCGTCCAGGTCAAGCCGGGCCTTATTCATGGGTACGATCCGGTGGCCGGTCGGCTTCTATAGCCACCACGCCCGCCCGGCGGGCCAAGGAAAAACCGTCATGCTAAAGACCAAAGAAAACATCGGCCTTGTCTTTTTCCCGGCTTACGACTGGGCCATCGATCCCACCCACCCCGAGCGGGAGGAGCGTCTTCTCTATACCCAAGATCAGGTGGTGGAGGAGGGGCTTCTGGACATCGACGGCATCATCGAGCTCAAACCCGACCTCGTCAATGTCCAAGACGTCCAGCGGGTCCATTTCTGTGTTCCCGACGTCTGGAGCATCATGACGGAATCTCATTTTATCAGCGCAGGAGGGGCCAAGACCATAGGCCGGGCGGTCATGGACGGTTCGGTGGCGAGAGGGTTTGCCCTGGTTCGGCCCCCGGGCCACCACGCCATGCGAGTCGCCCACGGGGCCAGGGGCTTTTGCAATGTCAATATCGAAGCCATCATGATCGAACACCTCAGGGCCGCATACCATGTCGGCAAGGTGGCCATCGTCGATACCGACTGCCACCATGGGGACGGCACCCAGGATATCTACTGGCACGACCCGAACACCCTGTTCATCTCCATCCACCAGGATGGAAGGACTCTGTATCCCGGTTCAGGGTTTCCCAATGAGCTGGGCGGCCCCAATGCCGTCGGCACAACGATCAACATCCCGCTGCCCCCCAACACCGGGGAGGAGGGATTCCTTTACACCATCGAGTCGGTGGTAATGCCGATCCTCAAGGAATTCAAGCCGGACCTCGTCATCAACTCGGCTGGACAGGACAATCATTATTCCGACCCCATTACCAACATGAACTTCACCGCCCGGGGCTATGCGGAGCTGACACGCATCCTAAACCCGGACATCGCCGTTCTCGAAGGCGGGTACGCCATCGAGGGTGCGCTTCCCTACGTCAACCTGGGCATTATCCTGGCCATGGCCGGATTGGACTACAGCAAAATCAGGGAGCCGGATTACGATCCCGAGCGTCTCAGGCAATCTGCCGACGTCACGGACATCGTCAAGCGGGTCGGCGATCTGGTCCTCTCCTATTGGGACCAGCGGCATCGGGTGGCGGAGGAGGTCCGCGGCAAACCCGACTGCGGTCGGCGAAACCGCAATATTTTCTATGATACCGACGGCATCTATGAATCCCAGAATGAGGAAGTCACCGTATGCAGCAGCTGTGCCGGGGCCATTCGGATCGACTCCAAGGCCGACCGGGGCCGCCGAATTCTGGCGATCCACATCCCACTGGGGGCCTGCGCCTCCTGTCGGGAGACCGCCATGAATTGGTATGAAAAGGGCGATTTGGAAACCGTCGACATGATCTTCCTCCAGGACCGGCCATCGGACACCTACCGGGTTCAACAATAACCGAAGCGGGCTGTCCACGGCCCCTTTCCTCGATCCGGGACTCGAACCGTGCCCCCTTCCCTCCGCGAACAGCAGCATCGCAACCTATCCCTCAGGGATCGGATGATCCGAGCCATCCGTCGATTCTTTCATTCGAACGGATATCTGGAAGTGGAGACACCGATCCGGATACCGGCTCCGGCCCCCGAAGCCCACATCGAACCGTTGTCATCGGAGGAGTGGTGGCTGCACACCTCCCCCGAACTCTGCATGAAACGGCTTCTGGCATCGGGTCTGGACCGAATTTTTCAAATCTGCCGATGCTTCAGAAAAGGGGAACGCGGGGCCCGCCACCTGCCCGAGTTCACCCTGCTGGAATGGTATACCGCCGGTCAGGATTATCAGGACATGATGACCCAAACCGAAGCCCTGATCAGGGCGGTGGCAGATTGTGTCGGCGATGGCAGCCCCGTTCGCTACCAGGGCCGAACCGTCACCCTCTCGGAACGGTTTCGGCGGATGACTGTGGCCGAGGCATTTGACCGATATGCACCGGGTTCGGTGGATCAGGCCCTTGCAGAAGGGCGTTTCGACGAATGGATGGGCCTTGAAATCGAACCGCGTCTACCGGTGGACCGCCCCCTGTTTTTGATGGACTATCCGGCGACCTGCGGGGCTCTGGCTCGTCTGCGGGAGGACAATCCGGCAATCGCCGAGCGGTTCGAACTCTATATGGGGGGACTTGAGATCTGCAACGGGTTCAGTGAGCTTATCGACGCCATAGAGCAACGGCGCCGCTTTGAAATCGAGCGGCGTGCACGGGGCGGTGAAGGGAAAAAAAAGCCGCCGATACCTGAACCGTTTTTAACGGCACTGGACACCATGCCGGCTGCCACCGGAAACGCCCTGGGATTGGACCGGCTGGTCATGGTCTTCGCCGACACGGCGACGGTCGATGAGGTGGTGGCCTTTAGGCCGGAGGATCTATAGGCGGCCGGCAAGAACGATCAACCCACGTAAGACCGTCTCAGCAGGGTGCCCTTCAGCCACCGCTCGTCGTTTCGTTCGGGGTATTGAATGTTGTAGTGGAGCCCCCGGCTTTCCTTTCGATGGGAAGCGCTTTGGATGATGAGCTGGGCCACCACGGCAATATTTCTGAGCTCGATGAGGTCGGCGGTTACTCGGAAGTTCCAATAGTAGTCATGGATTTCCTTCTGGATCATTTCAATCCGGCGCTGAGCCCGCTCGAGCCGCTTGTCGGAACGGACGATGCCCACGAAATTCCACATGAACCGCCGGATTTCGTCCCAGTTTTGGGTCACCATGATATGCTCGTCGCTGTCGGTGGTGCCCACATCGTCCCAGAGCGGGGCCTCGGGGATGTCGGGGTAGTCTTCCGACGTCAACTCCTGGACGGCCCGGCGGGCGGACCGGTGGGCATATACCAACGCTTCCAGGAGGGAGTTGCTGGCCAGTCGGTTGGCGCCATGGAGTCCGGTGCAGGCGGTCTCGCCAACAGCAAAAAGACCGTGGATATCGGTCCGACCTTCCGGGTCGGTTGCAACGCCCCCGCACATATAATGGGCGGCCGGCACGACGGGAATGGGGTCCGAGGTCATGTCGATGCCGAAGTCCATGCACCGGGCCCACAGGTTGGGAAACCGCTCTCGAATGTGTTCGGCATCCCGATGTGAGATATCCAGATAGACCGAATCGTCTCCGCTTCGCTTGAGCTCCGTATCGATGGCACGGGCCACCACATCCCGGCAGGCCAGATCCTTCTGGGGATCGTAGTCCTCCATGAAGGGACGGCCGAATCGGTCGATCAAAACGGCGCCCTCCCCCCTGACGGCTTCGGAAATCAGGAAATTCTTGGCCTCGGGATGGTAGAGGCAGGTGGGATGAAATTGGACGAACTCCATATTGGCGACGGTGGCCCCGGCCCTGTATGCCATGGCCACACCGTCTCCAGTGGCGATATCGGGGTTGCTGGTGTAAAGATAGACCTTGCCGGCTCCCCCGGTTGCCAGCAGAACCACCCGTGCGATAAAGGTCTTGACTTGGTTCTGCTCTGTGTCCAGGACATAGGCCCCGCAGCAGTAGGCGTTGTGGGCGGTGGTAATGCCGCCTCGACGCATCCGGGTTGAATAGATGATTAGATCGACTGCCAGATGGTTTTCAAATAGGGAGACTCGGTCGGTGGCCGTTACCCTCTCGACCAGGACCCTTTCCACCTCGCGACCGGTCATATCCTGAGTATGGACGATCCGGTTTCTGGAGTGCCCCCCCTCCCGGCCCAGATGAAGGGGCGAGGGCCCGACCTCCTCTTCGGCATCTTCGGTGGTGAAACGGACGCCCATCTCCACCAGTTCCCGGATGCGCTGTGGCCCGTCGCTGACCACCATCTCCACCACATCCCGATCACACAGGCCGTCACCCGACCTCAGGGTGTCCTGAATGTGCAGGTCGAAACTGTCGAGGCGGTCGAAAACCGATGCGATCCCGCCTTGGGCCATATTGGTGTTGCTGTCCATGGCCGCCTTCTTGGTGACCAGGGCGACAGAGCCGTAAGGGGCGACCTTCAGAGCGAACTGAAGTCCGGCGATCCCGCTGCCAATCACCAAAAAATCGGTTTGAACGTCCATGGGTCATCCACGGTGGGGAGACGGACCGTTGCCGAACGGGGTCCGGTGCCGGGGTCGAGGCGGCTTCACGGCGGCCGTTCCAGCTATAGAAGTCCGGAAGTCCGGCGGGGCTTTTTCAACAAAAAACCCAGCAGGATACCGAAAAAGAGAATTCCCGCACCGGAGAAAAGCAGCACCATCCACTTGTGCAGCTCTTCCCGTTTGGCGTCGGCGGATTGACGGAGCGTATCGTGTTCGGTGTTGAGCGTTTTGAACTCCTGCTCGATAACCTGAAGCTTAGAGCTGAGCGTCTTGTTTTCGGATTTCAGCTGCTGGTTTTCCTCGGTCAGATCCTTGGTTTCCGAGGACAGGGAGCTGTGCTCGCTCTGCAATTCGGACAGGACAAGCTTGCTGGGTTTTTCGACGGTAAGGTAGCGGGAAAGCACCCATCCTTCGCGACCATCGGAAAGGACGATTCTGCTCCAATCTTCTTCCTGGGAAAGCACCTGGACGCGATTGCTCGACTTTAAAAAGGCAAAAATCTTACGGTCGGTGCCGGGTCCGGAACGCACCGGCAGGGACCATTCGTCCGTGACATACCGGGTCTGAGCCGTAACCGGCGAGTGTACCACGGCAAGGAACAGGAACATCCATAGACCGATAGTGGCGTATTTCATCGTTGGCGCTGAAACTGTCTTGAGAAACATTCCGGGCATCTCCTTGATCATCCGGCTCCGAAACGCCGGGCGGACGGCAGGCCGGCTCCAATGGGGCGACCCTTCCCGAACCGGTCCGATCCCGATTCCGGGGTCGACACATCATCGAATGGCGTTATCATTTAATCACAGGGCACCACATGAAAACCGCTTGATAAACCAAGACAATAATGGTTTGAAAATCAATAGAAAGTCAATCAATACTTTAAGCGCAGCAGGTGGTATGCTATTGGTAGCAGAGGTGCAGACAGGCAGCGCTTCACCGGAGGCGCTTTCGGCGCCGGACGCACAAACGGAGTTTCAAGGGAATGATCGCCTACGATCTGACATGCGACAGCGGACACACCTTCGAGGGGTGGTTTGAAAACGCTGACACTTATCAGCAGCAGCAGCGTAAGGGGCTGGTCAGCTGCCCCATCTGCGACAGCACTTGCATTTCTCGAGTCCCTTCCACTTTTGGAATAAAATCCAATAAACTAATTCCCAAACCCCCTTCCCGAATCGATGAATTGAACCGAAAGATCGTTGACTTTGTCGACAAGCATTTCGACAATGTGGGAACGGACTTCACCAAAGAGGCCCTGAAGATCCACTACGGCGTATCGGAGCCCCGCAACATACGGGGAACCAGCAGCGATCAGGAAGAGAAAACCCTCCGGGAGGAAGGGGTTCCCTTCTTCAAAATGCCAATTCCAGCTCCCCCAGACCCATCGGAAGACTGACGGATCGCCCTGCGGAATCACCCGATACGCCCCCCCGTTCTCATCGTCTTTACCCCACCCCCCCCAACCGGCCGCAGAGGCTGCTCAAGCGCCGTCTCGGCTTGTCGTTATTCAAAGCGATTGCCACCGCCTTCTTGGAGCCGACGATCACCACCAGACGGCGGCCCCGGGTAATGGCGGTGTAGAGCAGATTGCGCTGCAACAGCGGATAGTGCTGGGTCACCAGAGGGATGACCACGGCGGGATATTCGGATCCCTGGGATTTGTGGATGGACACGGCATAGGCCAAGGCCAGGTCGTCGATTTCGGAGATCTCATAGGGGATTTCCCGCCCCTCGAATCCGACGGTGATACGCCCCTGGGAAGGACTGACGGACACAACGACGCCCACATCCCCGTTGAAGACCTCTTTGGTATAGTTGTTTTTCAGATGCATGACCTTGTCACCCGTCCGAAACCCCTTCCATCCGGCGCCGTCGGGTCTGGAGGGATTCAAGGCCCGCTGGAGAACCTGGTTCAGACGAAGGGTTCCCACCTCACCTTTGTGCATGGGCGTGAGGACCTGAATATCCTCTGACGGATGAAGATGATAGTGGTCGGGGATCCAGCGGGTGCATAGATCGACCACCGTGTCGACGGCGGTCTGAAGCCGATGGGTCTCGATCATGACAAACTGGGCGTTGTCGGCCAGAGACTCGGGGGGGGCAAAAATCGGCGGATGGCCCTCCCGTATTCGATGGGCGTTGACCACGATAGGGCTTTCCCTCTGCTGGCGAAAGATGCGCTCAAGCCGGAACACGGGAATCTGGCCGGAGCCGATAATGTCCGCCAGTGCGGCACCCGGCCCCACGGGCGGGAGCTGATAGACATCGCCCACTAGAATCAGGGTGGCGGTCAACCGGACCGCTGCTACCAGATGGTGCATCAGCACCACGTCCACCATGGACGCTTCGTCGACGATCACGACCTCGGCATCGATGGGATTGTCCTGATCACGACCGAAACCGCCGTCGCCGACACCGGCCTCCAGGAGCCTGTGAATGGTCGATGCGGGTTCGCCAGCCATTTCGGAGAGCCGCCTGGCGGCCCGGCCGGTTGGAGCTGCCAGGCAAACCCGACGGCCGCGCTGTCGACATACCGCCGCGATGGACCGGATGACCGTTGTCTTGCCGGTGCCCGGTCCGCCGGTCACCACCGAAACCCGGCTCTTCATGACCCCGTTGACCGCACCGAGCTGCTCGTCGGACAGTTGAAGCGCCAGCCGATGGAGGACGGCATCGGCAACGATTTCCGGCTCCACGTCGGCGGTGTCCGCCGGAAAGGACATCATGGTCTGAAGCCGTCGGGCCAGACTCTTTTCCGCCTCGTAGAGAAGAGGCTTGAAGACGTTTCTGCCCTCCCCGTTGAGGCCCTCCTCGGCCCACAGGAGGCGGTCGACGATCATGTCATCCAAGGCCCGCACCCCGGTTTCCTCATCAATGTCGAAAGAGGCCCGGCACTGCTCCAACAGATCGGACTCGAAAAGATACGTGTGTCCGGCGGCCACACCCTGATCCAACAGGTAACCGATGCAGGCCCGCACCCGACGCCAATCGTCTCCGGAAATCCCCTGGCTGCGGGAGACCCGATCGGCCACGAGAAAACCCGCGCCTGGAATGTCCTCGGCCGCCTGAAAGGGGTCGTCTGTCAGCACCTGAACCGCATTCTCACCGTAGGCTTGCAGGAGTTTGGCCCCATAGGCCGTCGGGACTCCATGATGCTGGAGAAATGCCATCAGCACCCGAGCGGAGTGAAGATTCTTCCAGGCGTCGTGAATGCGTTCGGCCAGCCTCGGGCCGACGCCTCGGACATCCTGAAGTCGATGGGGGGCGGCCTCGATCATCGACAGGGTCTCGGCCCCGAAACGGTCCACCAGCCGGGCCGCCAGTCTGGGCCCCAGCCCTTTGACCGTTCCGGATTCCAGGTAGCGGCGAATGCCGTCGGCCGTCTCGGGCAACAGGACGTCCATGGTCGTCACACGAAGCTGCTGTCCGAACCGGGGATGCCGTTCCCAGTGCCCCCGAACCCGGACCGTTTCCCCAGCCCTCGGTTGGGAAAAATGGCCAAGGAGGGTAACCACGGGCTGGCCCTGGGTAGGTTGAAGCGTTGCGATCGTAAAGAGGTTCTCGGGATTGTGGTAGGTGATCCGCTCCAGCTGTCCGTTGAGCTCAACGTCGTCGTAAGAATCCGTCATAGGATGGTCGTCCTTAGGGGGGAAACGGTGGCGAAAGGCCGGGCATCATGCGGGCAGGCGCTTCAGATACCAGCTGACAGCCGCTGACAAATCGTCTGCGGTGTGGTCCGGGAATAGTCCCCTCTGCCGCAGCGCCTCGGTGGGATTGCGAAGACCGGAGCGCACCAGAATGGCCTGGCCGCATCCGGCATTCCGAGCACATTCGATGTCCGAGTCACTGTCACCGATAAGGACGCTGGCGGCCGGGACAAACCCGTGCCGACGGCAGGCCTCTTGGATCATTCCGGTTCGGGGTTTACGGCACTGGCAGTCCGATGCCGGTGTGTGCGGACAATGGAGGATGTCAAGAAGATCCCCCCCGACTCGCCCCACCTCGGTTTTCAGGTAATCGTGCATGCCGGCAAGGGTCGCTTCGGTAATCATTCCCCGGCCTACGGCCGACTGGTTGGTTACGACCACGACGGGGACGCCTCGTCCGGTCAGGCGGCCAATGGCCTCCAGGCTTCCGGGGACAAACACCATTTCCTCGACGGATTTGACATAAGCCTCGGAATCCCGGTTGATGACACCGTCCCGGTCAAGGAAGACGGCCCCTGTCCCAGCCCCAGATCTCATGGCTCATTCCGCCACGATAAACACATCGAACCCCCGCTGGATCAGTTCCGCCTCGAACTGTTCGGCGTCCCTCAAATTGGCGGCCCGCCCCAGGCGGACCCGGTAGAACAAGCCGTCTCCACGGTCAAAAGAGGCAATGTGGACATTCTGATAGCGGGCCGACAGCTTCCGGCGAAGCCTCTCGGCGTTGGAGCGGTCCTGAAACGCCCCTACCTGGAAGGTAAAATTGCCCGAGTAGAGGTCGATGGGTTTGAAGACCGGCGCTCCCGATGAACCGGAAACGGTCTCAGCGGGTGCGGCAATGGCGACGATCTCGACCGGGGCGGTACCGGGGCCCACCATCCCGATCTTTTGAGCGGCCCCATAGGACAGGTCGATGATCCGCCCCCGGACGAAGGGCCCCCGATCGTTGATTCGCAGTTCAAGGGTTCGCCGGTTCCTGAGATTTTTCACCCTGACCACCGTTCCCATAGGCAGGGTCTTGTGGGCGGCACTGAGACCGAACATATCATAGACCTCACCGTTTGAGGTCTTTCGGCCGTGGAACTGTTTCCCATACCAGGAGGCAATCCCCTGCTGGCGGAATCCAGCTGCGTCCGGGATGGGCTGGTACCATTTTCCCTTCACCCGGTAGGGTTTGGGATATTGAGCCTCGGGAACGCTTTTTGGCGCGGATATGACGCCGGATTCCTGCTGAACCGTTGGGGCGCAACCGACAGCGATCAGCATACAAAGCAGGACGGCGCCGACCCAGGCGGATGTCCCCTGCCCTGGAGCGGGTCGTAGGCGATTCAAGGGGTGAACCCGTTTGCCATCAGGCGTGCCCGTGACGGCTCCCAGGGGGAGGACGGACCAAAGCAGCATCTTTTCACCTGTCGTCGTCCGCAGTCTCACTGTTAAAAATCCAAGGCGATTTTTAGCACATCACGCATTTTGGAGACGAAGTGAAAGGTTATGCTGTTTCGGACCTTCTCCGGCACGTCGATGATGTCTTTTTCATTCCAGGCGGGAAGAATGAGTGTTTTGATGCCCGCGCGATGGGCGCCGAGAACCTTCTCTTTGATGCCGCCGACGGGCAACACCTGTCCCCTCAGAGTGATCTCGCCGGTCATGGCCAGATCTTTATTGACGGGTTTTTGGATGAGCAGCGATGCCAGTGCCGTCAGCATCGTCACCCCTGCCGAAGGGCCGTCCTTTGGAATGGCTCCGGCCGGCACATGGATGTGAATGTCGTTCTGCTTGAAGAAGTCCTTGTCGATTCCGAAGTCCTTGGCATTGGATCGGATGAAGCTGAGGGCCGCCGATGCCGACTCCTTCATAACGTCCCCCAACTGACCGGTGAGGGTGAGCCCCTTGCCGCCGCTCATGGAGGTGGCTTCGATAAATAGCAGTTCCCCTCCCGTGGGGGTCCAGGCCAATCCCATGGCCACACCCGGTGTGGAAGTTCTCTCCTTGGTCTCTAAAGTCAGCTTGACCGGTCCCAGGTAAACCGGCAGATCATCAATCTTGATGCTGACCGAATCCACCTCTTCCATGGCAATCTGACTCGCGACCCCCCGGCAGAGGCTGGCGATCTCCCGCTCCAGGTTCCGCAGTCCCGCCTCACGAGTGAAACCGGTAATGATGCGGCGGATGGCCCCGGTGCTGATCTTGATCTGGTTCGCTTTCAAGCCGTGGGCCTCCCGCTGACGGGGAATCAGGTAGCGGGTGGCGATCTTAACCTTCTCGTCCTCGGTATAGCCCAGCAGTTGGAGCACCTCCATGCGGTCCCGCAGGGGCGGGGGAATCGTGTCCAACATATTGGCCGTGGTAATGAACATCACCTTGGACAGGTCGAAGGGGACATCCAGGTAATGGTCCGTGAAGGTGTTGTTCTGCTCAGGGTCGAGCACCTCCAGAAGGGCCGAGGACGGGTCTCCGCGAAAATCGGCGCCGAGTTTGTCGATCTCATCCAGCATAAAAACCGGGTTGTTGGATTCGCTTCGCCTCAAGGCCTGGATGATGCGACCGGGCATGGCTCCCACATAGGTTCGGCGGTGCCCCCGGATCTCGGCTTCGTCACGAACCCCTCCCAGGGATATGCGCTGGAACCGCCTCCCCATGGCCCGGGCCACGGATCGGCCGAGGGAGGTTTTTCCGGTGCCCGGGGGACCCACGAAGCAGAGGATCGGTCCCTTGGATTCGGGTTTCAGCTTCCGGACCGCGAGATGTTCGATGATTCGCTTTTTGGGTTTTTCGAGGCCGAAATGGTCTACATCGAGGATTTTTCGAGCCGCCAGGATGTCCAGGTTGTCCTCGGTGCTCTCATTCCACGGCATGGCCGTTATCCAGTCGAGATAGGTGGTCGCCACGGTGTATTCCGCCGAGGACGGATGCATCCGGGCCAGCCGATCGAGCTCTCTCTCGGCCTCTTTCTTGGCCTCCTGGGGCAGGTTTATGCTTTCGATCTTGTTTCGGTAATCCTCCACCTCCACCTTCGGCTCATCGGTCTCTCCCAATTCCTCCCGAATCGCTTTCAACTGCTGTCGCAAATAGTATTCCTTTTGGGTTTTCTCCATATCCCCCTTGACCTGGGACTGTATTTTGTATCCGAGTTCGAGAATTTCCAACTGCTGGTTCACCAGGCGGGTGACCGTGTGAAGGCGTTTCTTGGGGTCGTCCGTCTCCAGTATCTTCTGTTTGGCCTTCCAGTCGACATTGATGGTGGAAGTGACCATGTTGGCGAGGGTGCCGGCATCGGAAATGGACTTTGCCATCTGGATCATTTCGTCCGGCAGGGCGGGAGACAATTCCACGATTCGGGAGAACAGGTTGATCAGGTTGCCCATGAGGGCATCGGCTTCCTTGTCTTGGACCTCCACCTCCTTCAAATAGTCCACCTCGGCCGTCAGGTACGGCTTGCGCTGCGAGAAAGACCGCACCCGGAACCGACTGAGCCCCTGGACCAACAGCTGAGCATGGTTTTCCTCGTTCTTGGCCATTTTCAGGATCAGTGCCGCAGTACCCACCCGCATCAAATTCTTGTCGGGGTCTGGCTTGCTCTCCTTCGCCGGTGAGTCCTCGTCCCCATTCCCATCGTCACTCTTTCCAGTATCGTCGGCCTCATCGGGTTGCTCGGACACCAGGAGACCGATGATCCGGTTTTTGGACATGGCCTCATCGACAAGCGTCACCGATTCGGCTTGAATCACCACCAGGGGCAACACCATCTTAGGGAAAAGAGCGGTTTCATGCAGGGGCATGATGGGCAGGATGGCTGGCAGATTATCCGTGGTGGCTTCCTCAGACGGTTGCTTGTCTATCATTGGGTTCCTCCGCAAAAACACACGTTGATCTCAGTGATGCTGACATCATAACGCTTCTTGATTACGAACCGAAAACGGTGAATACTGGGGTCATCCGTCGGCGACGGGAATCTTGCGCGGTCGATCCACCGGAATTTTAAGCAATCGAATCTGCAAGAACCCATTCGAGTAACTTGCCGACACGACCTCCGGGTCGACCTGAGCGGGAAGAAAAAGAATACGTTCAAAAGGGCCGTACTGAATCTCCGCCAATCGGTAACTGGCGTTTTCCAGTCGGGTGTGTGGAGCCCGGCTTCCCGAAATCTTCACGGCCTTGCTGTTGATCTCCACGTTAAGATCTTCCTTGGCCACACCGGCAATTTCAGCCAGAATGATGATTTCCTGGGGGCTGTCATAGATATCGATCTGCGGCACCCAGACGTGATCGCAGTCGGCAAACGTCGGGTTGATGGAACGAAAAATGCTGTCGAGGGATTTTTCCAGTCTGGACCCCGCGTTGCCAAAATCACCCCCCAGCCGAATTTTGATAAAATCCATGTTCGACCCCCGGTCACTACAGGTTGGCGACAAAATAACCCATTGAATATTTACCCATATACATTAACATCGATGACAGACTCTGTAAAGCTGGCGACCGGCGGCGCCAGGGAAGGAATGCGGATCCCTGACGCCCATTAAACGATAAGACATCGGCTTGAACCGCGTCGGTATCTGTGTCGACGCCCATGAAAGTGAAGAAAAATGGCACCACACCTGAATGCCTCGATTCAACAGGCGGCAGTGGACGTCGAATCGGAATCCCCCCACCCGGCCGGCATCGGCGACGTGAAATGACGACCGCTCTCGTGGTCGCCGCCCAGTACTTCACCTATTTCGGGGTCCTGGGCATCTACCTTCCCTTCTTTAATCTCTACTGCTATCATTTAGGCTTCAACGGCGCCCAGATCGGTCTCATCTCCGGCATTCGATCCGTTGCCCTCGTCGTCTTTCCGCTGGTATGGGGCATTGTTGCCGACCGATATCGGAGACGCCGAGCCATTTACCTCATCTGCACGATCACAAGCACCCTCGTCTGGACCCTGCTACTGTTCACCCGGGATTTCCCGGTGATGCTCGCCGTCATCGCTGCCTACGGAATCTTCTATGCGCCCATCATCTCGTTCCTGGAGGCCATCGCCCTGGACACTTTAGGGGATGGCAAGGGCCGGTACGGACATCTCAGGGCATGGGGGTCGGTGAGTTTCATTCTCGTGGTGCTCCTGATGGGGCATCTCATGGAACGATTTTCGGTGTCTCTCGTGGTGCCTCTCATCCTGGCAGGCTCCGTGATCCACGGGGCGCTGGCCTTTTTCATCCGACCGGGCATGACCGATCCCCGCACGACCCGGTTTGGGGATGCCTTCGGACTGCTCTCTTGGCAGACGACCCTGTTTCTCATCGCCGGCTTTCTCATGCTATTCAGTCACGGCACTTATTACGGATTCTTCTCTATCCATCTGGAGGAACTGGGTCTCGGCAAACCTTTCATCGGCATTGCATGGGCAGTGGCGGTCTTGGCCGAAATCGTCGTCATGGTCAATTCCCAGCGCATTTTCAGCCGGTTCTCCCTGGAATCCGTCCTGATCACTGCCTTTGTGGCTGCAGCCCTCCGGTGGGCCGTCTTAGGCGCCACCGGCCACCCCGGGGTCATTCTGGCATCCCAGACATTGCATGCAATGAGCTACGCCGCCTTCCATATGGCCAGCATCCTCTACATCGACCGACAGGCCTCCGGCTCGGCAAAAACCCTGGGTCAGGCCATCAACAACAGCCTTTCCTACGGCCTCGGATTGATGGCGGGATTCCTGGTCAACGGGGCGCTTTATGATCGATGGGGAGCCGATGGCCTTTTTCGAATGAGTGCGGCAGCCGCCGTCCTGGGCGGGGGGCTGGTGTGGCTTCTCACCCGGATGAAACCCCGGCGCATCCGATGAGCCGAAGGGGATGACAGGTGCCGCCGTCAATCCCTGGGGGCGGGCTTGATGAGGTGCCGAAGCCAATGGCCTAAGGTATTGCCCTTCAGCATCTCCCGGTCCCAGAGTCGAAATTCCCTGGAAAGTGTCCCCGGATCCTTGTACCAGTCTTTACGGGTTCGAAAGGGCTCATCCGGATCCAGCCGGCGGATGACCCGGGCGGGGTTACCGGCGGCGACCACATTCTCCGGGAGGTTGTTCACGACCACAGACCCGGCTCCCACCACCGAATTGTTTCCGATGAAAACCCCCTTGCCTACCATAACGCGGTCTCCCAGCCAGACATTGTCACCGATCGTCACCGGGACGGCCTTTCCCTGGCTGACCCGATCGTAGAGACCGTGCCAGTCGGCATCGGTGATATAGACCCCGTGAGCCAGCATGCAGCTGTGGCCGATGCGAATCCGGGCCCCCGAGCTGATGCGGACCCCGGGACAGATCAAGGCATAGTTGCCGATGGCAACACCCCCCATGCCTGGACTGGCAGGCCATATGGAAAAACGGACTCGGGCGTCTGGGGTGGCAATGACCGTGGCGAAATCCCCCAGGTCGATGGGGGAGCCAAAGAGCTCGACGTACCATGGACGCATGAACCGGTGTCCCCGTCCCAGCAGCTCGAACTGGGGCCTGAGGAACCGGTCCACGTAAAAGTTTTCAAGCCGCAGAAACGCCCGTTTGACGACATATGGCCGGTGGTCCCTTCTCACCGATGGCATCCTTTCCCAATACCGGTATCGGCCGCCACAGGAACGCGGTGGTCATCGGCGGCAGTCCGTGTCGGTGAAAGCGTTTTAGGCCATCCCCTTGCCGGCCCAATAGGAGTGGTCGAAAAAGTCGTTGGCCGGCGTCAGCTGAAACAGGGCATCCGCCGCCATGAGCACAGCCGCATTGGTCCATGATAGACGATCTTCGGGCCAGATCACCGTGTCGGGGACCGTGTGGCCGCACCAGAACGACCCGTCCTCGTATCGTTTGTCGGCAATCCACCCGAAAACCACCCTGGCCAGGGCATTGTTTCCCAGAGCCACCAGCGCCAGTACCAGTTCACAGGTTTCGGCAACCGTGACCCACGGTTCGTCAAAGACACAGCGGACCCCCTGGCCTTCGACAACGAATTTCCTCCAGTAGGTCTCCAGACGACGTTTGGCTTCGACGCCTGTCAGGGCACCTGAAAGCACCGGATAGAACCAGTCCATGGAAAACCGGGATTTGGTCATATTGAAAAGGTGGCGCTTTCGCTGAATCGACCGTACCAGCCGACCGGCGGCCTTGCGCCATTCTTCCGATGGATGCCCAAGCCGCTCCGCCATTGCAATGGCACATTTCAAGCTCATATATATGGAACTCGACCCGGTCAACAGCGCCATTGGATCGACACGGCCCTCCGGGCTGACGGCCCAGTAGACGGGGCCTTCAGGTGTCTGAAGTCTCAGTGCGAAGCCGATGGCCCTGCGGACGGTCTCCCACATCGCCTTGATGAAGGCGGCATCTCCGGTAACCCGGTAGTAGTGATACACCCCCACGGCGATATAACTGCTCATATTGGCGTCCAGGGTTCGGTCCTCGGGTGCGCCGAGGCGGTAGGTCGCATACCAGCTGCCGTCGGAACGCTGATGCCGGCGCATCCACTCGTAGGCAAGGCGCGCTTCAGCGAATCGCCCGCCGACGGTCAACCCCATGGCAGACTCCACATGGTCCCACGGATCGGTCTTCCGCGCCTCGCACCAGGGTATTTCGCCATCTGGTTTCTGGATACCGGCGATAAAGTCGCAAACGGCCTGGATGTCGATCTGCCGGGGTTGTTTCCGGATGATACCGGAGGTTGTCATCTCCCACCCTTTCCTGAGGATTCATTAAAGCGAAATCCATACCCATTCTACGGTCTATTTGCAAGCCCATTTCGGCCACGGGGTCGACGGAGAACGGCTATTCGCCGTTTGCCTGCCCAGAGGCGGTCGACACCGGATATCCACGCCATTTCGGCATGTGGCGACTTGATCCCAAGGTGAAAACCCCATAAGAAAGAACGATGGAAAACCCCGAATCAGCCGGTGGGGGCCGTCTCCACCGGCAATGGAGGTCACATGAGCGCATTCGTGAACAATGAAGACAGGCTCG
Source organism: uncultured Desulfobacteraceae bacterium (assembly GCA_942491115.1). Lineage (GTDB taxonomy): Bacteria > Desulfobacterota > Desulfobacteria > Desulfobacterales > UBA5852 > CALNZV01. Next base: position 247,621 of record CALNZV010000004.1, on the reverse strand, counting down.
AATCCCTCGTCCAGGAAGGAAAAACCGAAGAGGCGGTAGCACTGATTCTGGAGATGATCACCCATCGGGCAAAGGCCAAGCGGTTTGATGAAGCGGAGGCGCTGCGCCAGCGGCTCATGGCGATAGACGAGATGGCTCTCACGGCAATCATCCGCGCTGCCGAAATCATCGAGACGGAGAAAGAAACGGCTCTCGACAAAGGTCACTTGGAGACATGGGCCTCCCTTTACGGCTCCCTCACCCCTGAAGAGACCAACGCCCTTTTCTTTGCCCACACCGAGACCCCCTGCAAGGCCGGCCAGGTGATCATCCGCCAGGGGCAAGCCGCAAACCGTCTCCTGCTGCCGGAAAGCGGACAGTTCAAGCTGTTCTATCGTTCCGGCGATCGGTATCGTCTGATTCAGACGGTCGAGCCCGGAATTCCCGTCGGCCAGGAGAGCCTTCTGACCAAGACGGTTTACACGGTCTTTCTGGCCGCCCAGACCGATGGAAGGATCCGGACCCTTCCCACCGGGGCGATCGACGAGTGGAAAACAGAGATGCCGGGACTGCGGGCCAAGGTGCTCTCCTATTGCGAGACTACCCATCGGATTCCCCAACGCCTTGCCCGAAACGGGATGGACAGGCGCTCGGGAAAACGGCTTCCATGTTCGGAGATGGCGGCGGTTCAGATGCTGGACGGCGAGGGAAAACCGGTGGCCAAGCCCTTTAAAAGCGAATTGAACGACATCTCCTCCGGGGGGATCTCCTTCAGCATCAAAGCCACCCAAAAGGCGGCGCACGCCATGTGGGGACGGACCTTGCAACTCTCCTTCAGCCTGCCCCAGGAAGGGGAGCGGGTGCCGGTCAAGGTCGGCGCCAAAGTGGTGGCCATCGAGGACGAACACTTCGGCACCTATGGGGCTCACTGTCGCCTGGACAGCCCCATACCCGATTCTCTGATTCGAAAGGGGTGAGTCCACCCACCCGCCGCATGGCGGGTGGGCGCCGTCGTCGTGTCGACCATTGAGGCGTGTGGCACGTCATACCGATCAAAACGGCACCCAAGGAGGCAAACCATGAAGGTATCGATGCTTATAATCGCCATCCCGGCGGTATTGCTCACGGTGATCCCTGCCATTGCCGGACTGAACGACCGCTTGATTCATCAGAGGCAGCGCATTGCCGAAGGGATCCACAGCGGAAACCTTTCCGTGAACGCCGCCGCCGCCCTGCTCAGAGAGCAGCGGCGAATCCGGTATTTGAAGGATGTCTATCAGCGTGACGGCTGGTTGAGCAGAGGAGAGCGGCGGCACCTGGATCGGAGTCTGGATCGGGCTAGCGGCCATATCTACCGCCTCAAGCACGATGACCGCGTCAGAGCCCCCCACCGTCCGCGCACCCGGTATCGATACCATCGATAAGGGCATGGGGAGGGCACGACCCAAGCGATGGACAGTTATCCGACAAACCGCTACAATGGATCATGCCTGAAACGGACCATCCGACATTCCGCAATGCCAAGGCGCCGACGGACCGGAAACCGATCGCCGAACTGGCAGCCAGGGCCAAAGGCGGTGACAGGCTTGCCTTCTCCCGGTTGGCCGACAGCTACCATCAGCGGATTTTCCGAATGGTCTACTTCCGCACCCGCTCTCGTTCAGATGCCGAAGACATTTCCCAAGAGGTTTTTTTGCAGGCTTTCCGCAGCATTCATCGACTCAAGGATCCGGACCGCTTTGAAGGCTGGTTATACCGAATTGCCATGAACCGAATCACCGATTTTTACCGAAAAAAAAAGTTCCGCTCGTTGTTCAGCCCGCTCCTGGACACCGACGGAGAAGGCGGCTGGGATAAGGCGGCCCCCGAAGACAAGGGCACCGAAGCGCAGGTGCTCAAGTCGGAATTCTGGAGACAGGTCCGAACACTTCTGGAGCAGTTGCCTCGGATGGAGAAGGAGGTCTTCTTGTTGAGATTTTTCGATGATCTCGGTATAAGAGAGATATCGGAGACCCTCGGCAAAAGCGAAAGCACGGTGAAAACCCATCTCTACCGAGGGCTCGAAAAATTTAAAAATGCCGCTTCTCTGAGGGAATTTCTGGAGAGGAACGTGCCGTGACAGCCACTGCCGACAGCCATCTGACAGACGACGTCATGACCGACACCGTGGCCACCGGCAGGCCCCTCGAGTCTGCCGAGCAGCAGCATCTGGATCACTGTGGACGCTGCCGACATCGTCTGGCGCGACTAACAGACGATATCCGCCGCCTCCGGGACGGATCCCGAAGATTTGCACCGTCTCCAACCCGGCCCCTCTCCCTGCCGGAAGCTATCCCCGGGGGCCGGCAACGACGCCCTTACCTCTGGGGGACCGGCATCGGTGCCGCCGCTGCGGGACTGGTCGTTTTAGTTCTCTTCTTTAGCCCATGGAACCCTGGGACACAGCCGCCGGGACCGTCCATGACGGGCCCGATAGCGACGATCCCTGGGGACGATGCGGAAATGGAGACCATTCGGATGCTGGCGGAAAATGCCATGCCGTCATCCTATCAGGCCATTTCAGAAAGCCTCGACCAACACGCCTCGGAGGAGGAAGGGTTCATCGATTTCCTGATCCCCCCATTAACCGAGGACTCTGTTTCCTGATGCCCCACGGAAAGGAACAGCGGCCCATGCCCAGCAGATCCATTATCGACGGCACCCGGAAACCCGCCACCATGCGATATCGTAGCCGCCCCCCGACCCGCTGGTGCCGGCACATTGACGCCACAACGGCCTTTAGCCGCTGGAGCCATGGGCGGGGTCTGGAGCGCCTGGGCAAAGCGATGATGATGGTCGTTGCCGTTGCGATACTCACGGCGGCCGTCCCCTCCGCGGCCCAGGATGTGCCTTCCGGCAAATGGTGGAAAAATCCCAGGATTGCCAAAGAGCTTAATCTGACATCCGGGGAAGCCAGTCAACTGGACCGGCTATTCACCAGCAGCCGCCGTCGACTGATCGATCTGAAAAGCCGGGTGGAAAAGGAGCAATTCGAGTACCAGAATGCGGTGGAAAAGAAGACCCTCGACGAGGCCGCCGTGGAGCGACAGTTTCAGAGGCTTGAAAAAGCCAGGACGCGCCTTGCCGAGGAACGAAATCAGTTTGTGGTCGGGGTCCGGAAAATTCTGGGCTACGAGCGGTTCCAGATATTGAAGGACATCTACCGCCGACGCAACTGACCCCCACACCCGCTTGATGCCCTCTTTCGTCCAGGGCCGGACTTCCCTTTAGCCCGCCTGTCTTCGGCATGGACCCCTGGTGATCGATCGCCGACCGTTTTACCGCCGACTCCAGAGGAAACGGCAAGATGGCCTCAGGGGAAGAGCAGCGGACCGGAACTGTGGGCCCGCTGCCTTCAGGAATCAAGGGGCAACGGCTCCCGTCAAAAGATCCCCCACGAGCTTACTGAATCGGGAGGGGTTGTCGATCTTACCCCCTTCCCCGACCACAGCCAGATCATACAGGAGATGAGCGTAGTCTTTCAGGCGATGATCATCGCGGTGGGATGCGTGGAGGTCTCGAATCATCTCCAGAGCGGGGTGTCGGGTGTTGAGTTCCAGAACCCGTTTCACGGACGGGGGCGTCTGCCCCGTAGCCTTCAGGATCTTCTCCATGTATGCGCTCGGATCGAACGCATCCCCGGACAGGCATGCCGGGGAGTCTTTCAGCCGGGTCGACGCCTTGACCTCTTTGATCCGGTCTTGGAGCTCCGCCTTGATGAACCCGAAAAGATCCTTGAACGCATCTTCGGATGGTTTCTCTTCGGAATCCAGTTCCAGATCCCCCTTCTCCGCACTTTTCAGCGGTTTACCATCGTATTCGGTCAGGGACTGAACCACCCATTCGTCCACCGGGTCGGTCATCATCAGGACATCGAACCCATTTTCCTTCAGCCGTTCCAGGCGTGGGCTGTTCACCAGGGCAGACAGGTCGTCGCCGGTGGCGAAGTAGATGTCCTTCTGGTCGGGCTTCATGCCCTCCACATAGGTTTTCAAAGAAACCCATTTTTCCCCCGAAGAGGCCGTGCGGTAGCGGAGGAGATCGGCCAGCCGGCTGCGGTTGTCCGGGTCCGTGTGAATCCCCACTTTGAGGACGGCACCGAATTCGTCGTAGAATGAATGGTAGTCGTCCGGAGGCATCTCCTGGAGCAGTTCGAGAAGTTTTCGAACCAGGTTTTTTCGGATATTTCGAACCAGGCGGTCCTGCTGAAGAATTTCCCTGCTGATGTTCAGATTGAGATCCGGGGCATCCACCACACCCCTTACAAAGCTAAAATATTCGGGCAGGAGCTCTTTGCAGTTGTCCATGATAAACACCCGCCGGCAATAGAGATGGACCCCGTGCTTGAATTCCGGCTGGAACAGGTCGATCGGGGCCTTCGAGGGAACGTACAGGAGGGCCGTGTATTCCGTCGTGCCTTCGAGCTTGATATGCAGGTGCTTTAGGGGCGGGTTCCAGTCATGGCTGATGTGGGTGTAGAACTCCTTGTACTCGTCTTCTGAAATGTCCTTTTTATCCCTGGCCCAAATCGCTTTCATGGAATTCAGTGCTTCCTCTTTAACGACGAGGCGGGTGGTTTCGCCGATCGGCTTGCCATCCTTGTCCTTGATGATCTCGTTGTCGGGAAGCGGCTCCGTCGTCTCCACGTCCATGACAATGGGATAGGCCACAAAATCGGAATGCTGCTTGACGATGTGCCGCAGGACCCATTCGTCGGTGAAATCCGTCTCGTCCTTCTCCTGGGGCTTCAACGCCAGAATGACGGAAGTCCCCCGGGAGTCTTTGGGCACACGCTCGATGGTGTAACTACCGTCCCCGGCACTTTCCCATTTCACCCCTTCCGCCTCACCGGCCGCCCGGGTGACGAGCGTCACCTTTTCGGCGACGATGAAGGAGCTGTAAAACCCGACGCCGAACTGACCGATTAACTCCGGGGTGATGGTATCCGCCGACTTGAGTGCACTCATGGCCTCGAGGAAAGCGGCGGTGCCGCTTTTGGCGATCGTTCCGATGTTCTCCACCACCTCATCGTAAGTCATTCCGATGCCGTTGTCCGATATCTCGAGGGATCGTTTGATACCGTCCCTGATGATCCGAATTTTCAAATCGGTGTCATCTCCCATCACACCGGGATCGGTCTGGGCCTTGAAACGCAGTTTGTCCATGGCATCCGACGCATTGGAAATCAGTTCCCTTAGAAAAATCTCCTTGTTGGAGTAAAGGGAATGGATGATCAGATTGAGGAGTTGCTGAACCTCGGTTTGAAAGGTGCGGGTTTCTTTGGTCATGGTGGCTCCTGTCGTTCTCCTTCTGAGGGGTCGGCGGCGGGAGCAGGTCGCAGCCCGTTTCAATCGGTGCTGGAGCGTGCTGCTGCGGCCGACGGATAATGGGTTAAAAACCGATCAATTCGAATGGGAACCCGGCTGGACCATCCACCGGCACGACGGCGTTTGTAATGGCGTGAACGCCTCCGTCGGTAGGAAAATTCATTGGAATGATAACGCAGAACCGCCCCAATTCAAGGGGGGAGGGGATGAAAATGCTCGAGATGTGGTGCCCCGGCCGCGGCCATCCCGGACCGAGCCCTCAGTCGATATCCCGGACCGGCAGCGCACGGCGGGCACGGGAGTGAACTTTTCGCTCGGTGTAGTGGATCCCCCGGGTGAAGTTAAACACCGTGGCTGTGACGGAAACATGGTCTTCAGCCCACACCCACCCGCAGGTCAGTCGGATGGCAGGGGTCATCAGGACTCGCTGCCCACAGTCCGTTTCGTATCCGTCATAGGCCTCGTCTCGCCGATAAAGACTCTTCAACTCGGCCAGGGTGGGCAACCGCCAGTTGTCGTATTGGGCCGGAATGGTGCTGGGAAAGGTAAACCGAGTCCACTGCTCGGCCTGCTGCCAGCTGATGTCGCCGTGGTTGTCCGTGGCGGCCCACATCAATCCCATCTGGAGATCCGTTACCGTTCCGTCGCCGTTTTCCACAAACCGGTCTTCACCCGTCACCGGCTGCCCAATGAACACGACCGCCCCGATCACGACGATCAGCACTATGTTGAACCGGCAATGATGCATGACGCCCTCCTTTCCGATGGATGACTGGCCGCAAGTGGCACAGCCCATTCGGCAGATGTTCATGCAGGTGGTCACACCGGTTTTCAACCGTGATCGATACGCCTTTTGAATCGTTGGTAAGTCTCAGGATCTCTATAGGAAATCACCGTGGCCGGTGAACGGCGGAACACCTTTTCTGCAACCGAACCCAAAAAAACGCTTTCCATATTGGTTCGGCCCTTCGGGCCCATGACGACGATGTCGACGTCTTCTTCGACGATGACCTTGAGCAGTTCATCGACGGGGTTTCCGAGGCGGAAGAGGGATCGAATGTCCTTTAAGGGAACGCCCGCTTTACCGGCGATCTCGGCCAGCATCCGCTCCCGATCCTTTCTAATCGTCTCGACATAGTGCTCGGCGTCCACGTCGTAACCCATTGCCGATATCGTCCGGACCGACTCCACGTCCCGCTGGTTGATGATGTTGGCCACCATCAGTTCAGCATCCATGCGCCTGGCCAAGTCCGCGCCGAAGGAGAACGTTCCCGTGGCATGGTCGAAAAACGCCAGCGCCACCAGTATTCGCTTTTTCTTACCCATGATTCGTTTTCCTTCTCTCGTCCCTATGTATCAAGCCGCCGCGGCTTCCGGCTTGGGGGTTCTCGGCCGCTGCATAAGGTAGAGGAGTCCAAACACCGCTAGCCCGATCAGGTAGGTCCAGTACCGCTGATCGTGGGGGAGACCCAGAAGTCTGGCAATCAGATCCGGACGCATAAGGCAAACGGTGACGCTCAAGAACAAGGGGATCTCGTAGATCCGGTTCTTGGCCACGAACCAGCCCTGGGTCGCGGAGGCAAAGGCAAAATTGCCGATGCAGGCCATGAAGAAAATCAGCAATGCCTGGGGCCAGGAGTAAATGTCGTGGAGGATGAGGTCCGTGTTGAAGATGAACATGAAGGGCAGGATGGCCGTCCGGATGTCGTACATGAACCCCTGGATGCCCGTGGGGATGGGCGGCGACTTGGCGATGGCCGCGGCCGCATAGGCGGCGAGACCCACCGGGGGCGTATCGTCGGCCAAGATGCCGAAGTAGAAGCAGAACAGGTGAGCCGCCATGAGGGGGACAATGAAATCGTTGAAGGCCCCGATTTCCACAATGGCCGGCGCCGTGAGGGAGGCCATGACGATGTAGGTCGCCGTCGTGGGCAGCCCCATGCCGATGACCAGGCTGGCGATAGCGGTGATGACCAGCATCAGGTAAATGTTGCCGCCTGAAAGGGTGTCGATGATGGCCGTGATCAACTGCCCCAGGCCCAGGGCCACCACGCCGACAATGATGCCGGCGGAAGCGGTGGCCAGGGCCACCGAGACCATATTGCGCCCCCCGCCTGCCAGGGCACCGAAAATGTCGACAATGGACTGTTTGAAAGCCCCCCCGATGGGTTCCTTATTTAGGTAGGCTTTCACCGGACGCTGTAACATCATGATGATGGCCATCACCCAGATGGCGTTGAAGGCCGCGAATTCAGGCGAGTGGCGAACGATGATCAGTTCGTAGAGCAGCATCAGAATAGGCAGCAAATAGTGCAGGCCGGAAAGAAAGGTCTTGAAAAAATGCGGCAGTTCGGATCTGGGCATGCCCTGGAGGCCCAGTTTCGAGGCCTCGATGTGGGTGATGTAGAACAGGGCGGCATAGGACGCGAAGGCCGGTACCGCGGCCGCCTTGATGACTTCCACGTAGGGCACGTTGACATATTCCGCGATGATAAAGGCCGCGGCCCCCATGATGGGAGGCGCCAGCTGGCCGTCGGTGCTGGCGGCCACCTCGACGGCAGCCGCCTTTGTGGCGGGGTAGCCCACCTTTTTCATCAGGGGTATCGTAAAGGTGCCGGTGGTGACGATGTTGGCGATGCTCGATCCCGATACCAGTCCGGTGAGCCCGCTGCCCATGACGGCCGCCTTGGCGGGCCCCCCTTTGAATCCCCCCAAGAGGCTCAGGGCTAGCCGGATGAAGTACTGGCCCGCGCCCGCCTTGTCCAGCATGGAGCCGAAGAGAACGAACAAAAAGACAATGGTGGCCGACACATCCAAGGGAATGCCGTAGATGCCCTCGGTGCTCATGGTCATCTGACCCACGAACCGGTTGAGAGAGACGCCTTTGAATGCGATCAAGTCGGGCATGTGGGGTCCGGCGAACGCATAAAAAATAAAGGTGCCGGCAATCACCGGCAAGGCCGGTCCGATCACTCGCCGGGACGCCTCGAGCAAGAGGAAGACCAGGACGGCGCCGATGACCAGATCTCGAAGGATCGGGTCGCCGTAGCGTATGGACATACCCTCGTAATCGATCGCAATGTAGAGGGCTGACAAGGCCGCCACCGCCGCCAGACAATAATCGAAAAAGGGAATGCGGTCCTTGGCGGACAGAAACGCCAAGCCCAGCCGGGTTTTTTTGAACATCGGGTAGTTCAGGTAGACGACCAGAAGGGCAAACCCCAGGTGAATCGCCCGGATAAAGGTCGAATCCAGAATGAGCCAGCTGGCAATCGACAGCTGGAAGAGGCTCCACGCGACGCAAATCGTCGGAATCACCCATTTGGATGATCCACCGGGCCGCCGGCCGATCCCCTCCTCTTCTTCGGCCATTCGTTTTGCCAGTTCCAGGCCGTCATCTTTCGCATTCTCAAGGATGTCCTTTTCACTCATAGCGATCACCTGTTCCAGGGGGAGCGGAGGGCCACCGGCACCGTCGACAATACCGGGGCGCTGTCACAGGCCGTTTCCATTGATGGCAGCATCCCCTTCAGATGGCCGCCCACGCCGGAAAACGGCAGGGCAAAAACCGGCAATGGCAATTTTGCGACCCGACGGCGGGAAATCGATGCCGCCGTCGGGCGGCAGGAGTCTTCCGATCACGCCTACTTCAACCCGACCTCCTTGTAATACTTCATGGCACCCGGGTGAATGGGTGCCGAGAGGCCGTCCAGCATGCTCTCTTTGGTCAGACCGGCATAGGCGGGATGGAGTTTCGTGAAGGTGTCGAAATTGTCGAACACCTCTTTGGTGATGGCGTAGACCACCTCGTCGGGCACCTTGGCGGACGTCACAAAGGTCGCCTTGACGCCGAAGGTTTCAACCGTCTCTTCCGTATTGGCCGCCCCCGGGTAATCGGACATCCGGGTCTGGGCTTTGGCATAGTAGGGGTATTTGGCAACCAGCTTGTCCGCGTTCGGAATGGGAATAAATTTGACCTTGCGGGCGCCGGCCGTGGCTTCCTTGTAGTAGCCGCTGGGGTGTCCCACGGTGTAGAAGGCGGCGTCGATCCGGCCATCCTGGATCAGACCCGGCGCTTCGGCGGCCTTCAGGCTCTCTGCATTGAAATCGCTCTCCCAGTTTATCCCATTGGCGTCGAGGGCATCGATGGCGTTTTGGCGGTAGCCGGAACCGACGTTGCCGATATTGACCCGTTTGCCCTTGAGATCTTCAATAGAATTGATGCCGCTGTCCTCGGCGACAATCAGATCCACCGTTTCGGCATGGATGGAAAACACAGCCCGCAGGTCCTTCTGGGGCCCCTTGTCCTCCCAGTCGGCAATGCCTTCAACCGCCTGATACTGACGGTCGGATTGGGCAACCCCGAATTCGAGATCACCGGCCATGATGGCATTGATGTTGAAGACCGAGCCCCCAGTGGATTCCACGGTGGCCCGGATCCCGTAATCCTTGCGTTTGGCATTGACCATCTTGGCGATGGCGCCCCCTGTGGGGTAGTAAACACCGGTGATGCCGCCGGTGCCGATGGTGACGAATTCCGTCTTGGCCTGGGCATCCGTGGGAGCGGCGCCGACCATCAGGGTGAGAGCCAACAACATCGCAAAACCGATCATCATCCATTTCTTCATCTTGCACCCTCCTTTGTTTATTGTGATAAATAACGGGTTGAAGAAAATTCAATCCGCTGTCACCGACTGAAGACCGCCTTGTTCGGGGCGGAATAAAAAGCAAATAAATCTTCGTTTTTTAATTGAAGTCACATTTGGTATATTGTAATTGGATAACAGAATCCCCGGGTCGAGCGCAACCCCTATGATGCACTTCCCTCCTGGATCGCTTGAATAGTTAAGGGCACCAGGAGTCGTTGTAACGATGCCCCACCCATGAGTCGGCGCCATGAGCCTTGAACATCATCACGCATCCCCTAAGGTTTCCGTGATCATTCCCACCTTCAACCGGGCCTGGATCCTCGGGGATGCGGTCGAGTCGGTCCTGGCCCAAACTGTCAATGACCTGGAACTGATCGTCGTGGACGACGGCTCGGAAGACGGCACCGACAGGCTTCTGGACGTATACGGCGACCGGATTCGGGTGCGACGCCAGGAAAACCGGGGTGTCAGTGCGGCCCGGAACGCAGGTATCGGAATGGCCAGGGGCGCTCTCCTGGCGCTTCTGGATTCGGACGACACGTGGCTGCCGGCAAAACTCGAGCGCCAGGTGACCTTCATGGATGCCCATCCCGATATCCTCATCTGTCAGACCGAGGAGATCTGGGTTCGCAACGGCCGGCGGGTCAATCCGGCCCGAAAACACCGGAAGCCATCGGGAATGTTCTTCGAGAGATCCCTTGAGATGTGCATGGTCAGCCCCTCGGCGGTCATGATGCGCCGAGGACTGATCGAGGCTGTCGGACCCTTCGATGAATCCCTGCCGGCCTGCGAGGACTATGATCTGTGGCTGCGGGTCGGGTGCCGGTTCCCCATCTGGCTCCTGGACGAGCCCCTGGTGGTCAAGCGGGGAGGCCATGGCGACCAGCTCTCAGGGGGGTGGGGGCTGGATCGATATCGGATCCGCTCCATCCAAAACTGCCTCGAAGCCGGTATGCTGACGCCGGATCAGCGGAACGCCGCCGTCAGGGTCCTTCGCCGAAAATGCCGGATCTATGCGGACGGATGCCGAAAGCGGGGCCGGCACGAGGAGGCGGATCGATACGAGACCATCGCCCGCTCCCACCCACGATGGCAGGAATCCTGAAGGCCGCCCCATCCCCACCCGCCTCGGAGCCGCCATCGCCCCATCAAAGCATCCGATCGATGTCCCGGATCAGCTGCTGAAGCCGTTTCAGGGAGACGGGCCCGGGGGTCCCAAGCTCCTGGGCGAAAACAGAGACCTTGTATTCCTCGATGCCCCAGAATAGGATTTCGATCTTGTCTTTTTTCCCCTGGGTGGAGCCCTCATCGAGCCCCTCTAAAAAACGGCTGAGGGCCTTCTGCAGCGGGGCGATGTCGTCGGCTTTCGCCCTGTCCTTCACCGGCTGGTCCACGGCCCGACGGGCGCGAATGCCGATGGCCTTGGCGTAGCGCACCAGATGGGGCATCCGGTCCGAATCGTAGATCATGACGAAATGCTCTGGGATGAGGGTCATCAGATCCCCGGTCAGTCGGACCAGAAGATCCGACAACAGGGAGTTGGCGGCGTTGGCGGCCCCCAGATCGAAAAGCAGGGACCGGGTCTCATCCACGGCCTCGAGCACCGGTACCACCAGTTCCAGCCATCGGTTGACCGTGGGCACCAGATCGCGGATCTTCTCCCTGCCATGCCTCTCGAAATCCTCGGTCCTGCGGATGTCTTTTCGGAAAAGGATCTGGATACATCGGGTAACGATCCGTTCCGCCATCCCCCCCGCTCCTCCCGGATAGGCAATGGTGCCGGCCACATGGGGCGGCAGCCGGACCTGCCTCCCCACCCGTCGAATCTCTTTGGCAAACCGGATCCGGTAGAGGGTTCCCACGCCGGCGCGGTGATGCCTGAGCGCGCGCTCCCGGCTGTCGAACAGGCGAAGATCGACCGACGCCCCCCCAGGGTGGACGGCAAGTCCCGGGAAGAGGGCCCACTCCACCCCGTCGTCCATCTTGAGGGCAACGGATTCGGGAAGGTTACCGAAGGTCCAGTCCGTCAGGCCCCCTTTCTCCCAGAGGGCCCGCTTTTCCGCGAGGGGCCGGGGATCGGGATGCCCCGTCAGCGCCTTTTGCCTGAGATCCACCGGATCCCGCCCGGACAACAGCACCGTGCCATCGGCGCCGGTCACTTCGAAGCGCATCTTTAGATGGTCGGGAAGCGAGTCCAGGGACCATGCCTGAGCCGGGATATCGATACCGAACCGGCAGCGGATAAAGCCCCCCAGGGACGCCATCAGTCCCTCCGGCGCCCTGGGCATTTCTCTCATCAGGATCTCCACCGTGTCCGCCACCGGAACCAGACCGCGACGGTAGGCTTTGGGGAGCCCCTTGATCAGAAGGGTCAGCTTTTCCCTTAAAAGCCCTGGCACCAGCCACTCCGTCTCCCCGGATGCCACGCCTTTGGCCGCCGCAGCCGGTATCGACACCGTCACCCCATCGGAGTCGGCCCCAGGCTCGAATCGGTAGTCCACAGCAAAAGTGGAGGGTCCCAGGGTCACCCGATCGGGATAGAGGGCCAGTTCATCGGCATCCGGCATGATCTGAATGAGATCGTCCTCGGTCAACCGAAGAAACCCGTCTCCCCGCTTCCGGATCAGTCGGTTCAGGGTCCGGATGTCCCAAACGGCGTCGAGCCGGCGCCGGTAGAAGTCGTAGAGGGCCTCCTCGCCGGCAAAAATACCTCGCCGCCGAAGCCGGTCCTCTTTGTCCGCCACCCCATCGGCCACCGCCCGGTTGTGAACCATGAAGGGCGGTGGGCTGCGCAGATCCCCCTCGACGAGGGCACTGCGGACAAAAACCTCGGTCGCCCCCTCGGGGTCGATCCGGCCAAAGGCGACGGGTCGCCCCGGTTCGATCACCAGTCCAAACAGGGTGACCTGCTCCCTGGCCATTACCGTGCCCCGTTTCCGCTCCCAATGGGGGTCCAGGTATATCCGCCGGCAGAGATCACCGGCCAGGGGCTCGATCCAATTCGGGTCGATGTGGGCGACGGTTCGGGCGAAGCGCCGCGATGTCTCCACCACCTCGGCGGCCATGATCCAGCCACCGGCACGATTGAAGAGACCCGACCCCGGGAAGACCATGACCTCCCTCTCCCGTGAGGTTCGGAACAGATTCTTTTCCTTCTTCTGGGCGATCTGAGATAGAAATCCGCTCAAGATGGAGCGGTGAACGGCACTGTAGAGGGCCCCGAAACGCTCCATCTTGGAATCAGCGGCGGCCGAGGGCCGGTCCCCCTCGGGGCCCAGATCGGTTTCTGTCAGCAGCTGCGCGATCTGCCGGTGGATATCGAGCCACTCACGCATCCGCCGAAAGGAAATAAAAGAACGCCGACAGAATCCCTTGAGGTTGCCCCTGGATTTCCCCGCTCTCAATGCCTCGTGATAGGCGTTCCAGATATTGAGAAGGGTGACGAAGTCGCTCTCCGGGTCCTTGAACCGGGCGTGGGCCTGGTCTGCGGCCTGGGGGGCGTCGGATGGCCGTTCTCTGGGGTCCTGAATGCTTAAGGCCGATGCAATGACGACAAGTTCCTCCAGGCAGCCTTCCCGGCGGGCCTCGATCAGCATCCGGGAAAGCCTTGGGTCCACTGGCAACCGGGCCATGAGACGGCCCCGCCGGGTGAGACGGTGCTCACCCCCCCGGCCGTTGCCCTCGATGGCTCCCAACTCGGATAGCATCGCCAATCCGTCCTTGATGCGTTTCGGGTCCGGTCGATCGATAAAGGGAAAGGCGTCGATGTCTCCAAGACCGAGGGCGATCATCCGCAATATGACATCGGCAAGGCTGGATCTGAGAATCTCGGGAGGGGTGAATCGGGGACGTCCAATATAATCCTCCTCACTGAACAATCGGATGCAAACGCCATCCTGAACCCGGCCGCAGCGCCCTGCCCGCTGGTCGGCGCTGCTCCGGGAGATCGGAACCACCGGCAAACCGGTAGTCCGGTTCCGAGGCGAATACCGGGGAATCCGTGCAAGCCCAGTATCCACCACGTATCGAATGCCCGGGATGGTGATGGAGGTCTCGGCGACGTTGGTCGCCACGATGACTTTTCGTGCACCCGTCCCGGAAAACACCCGGCGCTGCGCATCGGCGGACAGACGGGCATAGAGGGGGAGAATCATGGGGGGTGACACTGCTCTTGCCTCCAGCATCTCACAGGTCTCACGGATATCCTGCTCGGTGGGCATGAAGACGAGGAGGTCCCCCCCGGGACCCTCGGCCATCAGTTCCACGACGGCCTGAACCGCTGCCTCCACATGGGTCACCTCGTCGGTGTCCTCGGCTTCGAGGGGACGGTAGCGGATCTCCACCGGAAAGAGGCGCCCGGAAACCTCGATGACCGGAGCGCCGTCGAAAGCATTGGAAAATTTTTCGGTGTCGATGGTGGCCGAAGTGATCACCAGCTTGAAATCATCTCGTTTTTCAAGGATATTCTTCAGAATCCCCAGCACGAAGTCGATATTGAGGCTTCGCTCGTGGGCTTCATCCACGATGAGGGTGTCGTAGCGGGAGAGCAGGGGATCTCCCTGGGCTTCGGCCAGCAGGATGCCGTCGGTCATTACTTTGATATAGGCGGCGGGGGGGGTCCGGTCATGAAAGCGGATCTTGTAGCCCACGGACCGGCCTAAAGGCTCCCCGAATTCCTCGGCGATCCGGTGGGCGACGGAAGTGGCGGCAATGCGTCGAGGCTGAGTGCAGGCGATCCAACCGTCGCGCCCCCGACCGGCCTCGAGGCAAAATTTGGGAATCTGGGTGGTCTTCCCGGAGCCCGTCTCTCCGGACACAACCACCACCCGGTGGCGACGGATCGCCCGTTCAATCGCCTCCCGGCAGGCGGTGATGGGCAATTCCGGCATCAACTCCGGTGTCGGCAATGCCATCACCCGTCGGCTCCGGATACGGACAGAGCGTTCCAGGCGGGCTTTCAGGCCCAGCAACGCCGATCGGGTCAACCCCTCATCTCGTCCACCCTCCCGGGCGAGGATTTCGATGACGGCCAGTCGATCCCGGGCGAGGGCCTTCGGCAGCAGCTGCTTTACCGCACGCATCAATCCGGCCGGCGGTTTAATGGATAGAGAGGGGTCAGAAGTCATTGAATGCCGTTAATCGAAGGTTGTCTGGGTCTGTTGATGACCGCAACACCGAAGATCCCGGCGTCGCAGGGAAGCCCATATACGGGAGGCGCCGTGATGTCAACGGCATCCCGGCCGGCAGCTGGGCGCTGGAGGCGACAACCGACCTCATGGGCACCGGGTCCGGGAGTCCCTGACCTGGAAGAACATCGACCACCCACGTCAAAAAGGAGGCCAGCATGACATTTCTGGTCATCGGCGGCGATGCCGCCGGCATGAGTGCGGCCAGCCGCGCGCGACGGCTGAGCCCGGATCTCCCCATCACCGTACTGGAGCAAACCCGGGACGTATCCTACAGCGCATGCGGCATGCCTTACAATATTGCAGATCCGGACCGCCCTATGGAGGATCTGGTGGTTCGAGAAGCCCAGGTCTTTCGGCGCCAGCAGGGTATCGACCTGCTCACCGGCCACCGGGCCGAATCCATCGACAGGGACCGGCGGGAGGTTACCGCCGTCACTTCCGACGGCCGATCGGCCGTCTTCCCCTATGACCGCCTGTTGATCGCAACGGGGGCTTCCGCCGTTCGCCCCGACATCCCCGGAATGGATCTTGACGGCGTCCTGGTGCTTAAAAGCCTGGAGGACGGCCGCCTTCTGAAGGCGCACCTGGCCGGGAAACCCGTCAAACAGACCGTTATCATCGGGATGGGATATATCGCGTTGGAGATGTGCGAGGCCCTGCGTGCGCGGGGTGTATCCGTCGTCATGGTCAAACCCCGTCCGGCCTTTCTTCCGTGGATGGAACCCTCGATGGCTGAGGTGGTAAAGGAAGAATGCCGACGCCATGGAGTGGATATTCAGGCCGGACGCCGAATTTCACGAATCGACACCGTCGGCGGCCGCCTGTCGGTGATCTGTGACGACGACGCCTTCGATGGGGATCTCGTCCTCGCTGCGGCAGGCATTCGCCCCAACAGCCAACTGGCTGCGGCGGCCGGTCTTCAACTCTCGGTTCATGACGCCATTGCCGTCGACAGCCGGCTTCGAACCTCGGATCCCAACATTTTCTCGGCCGGCGACTGCGCCGACGCCTTTCATCTGGTCACCGGAGAGAGAACCTGGATCCCCCTGGCCCTCAGGGCCAACAGGGCGGGCTGGGCGGTGGCGGACAACGTTTGCGGTCGGGACAAACGGCTTCACGGCATTGCGGGCTCCGCGGTTTTCAAGGTGTTCGATCTCCAGGTGGCCCGCACCGGCCTAACGGTGAAGGAGGCCGCATCGGCCGGTTTCACGCCGGAGAGCGTCGTCACCAAAAGCCGGTCCCGGGCCCATGCCTATCCCGGCGCCTCGAAGATCTGGGTCCATATGATCGGAGATCGCTTGTCGGGGCGGCTTCTGGGCGTTCAGATGATCGGGAAAGAAGGCGTTGCCCATCGTATCCATGCACCGTCTGTGGCCCTTCACGCCCACATGACCGTCGAGCAGTTCTCCCGAACCGATCTGGGATACGCCCCCCCATTCGGTCCCACATGGGATCCCATGCTGACGGCGGCCAACCAGCTGTTGAAGCGGTTGTAATCCGACGGGCAGAGACGCCGGTCAAAGCCATCGTCGGCGCCTGAAATACGCCAGAAGACCTCCACCGACCGCCGCCATCAATAGGAGCGCCGCCGGGTAACCCCAGGGCATCTCCAACTCGGGCATGCGTTTGAAGTTCATCCCATAGACCCCGGCGATAAAACTCAAAGGGATAAATATGGTGGCAATGATGGTGAGCACCTTCATCACCTCATTCATCCGGTTGCTCAACTGGGATAGATAGAGATCGTGAATCGCAGAGAGCAGGTCCCGGAGAGATTCGACCATTTCCACCGCCTGCAGGGCGTGATCGTAGACGTCGGAGAAGTAGATGCCGTTGTCCGGGTGAACCAGGGGGGACTCGATTTTTCTCAGGACCCCCATCAGATCCCGTGCCGGCCAGAGTTGTTTTCTCAGGGATGCGATATCATGCCTGAACCGGTGGATGGACTGGAGGACATCGGCATCCATCCCGTCGGCGACGGCCGTCTCAACGACTTCCAGGGCGTCCCCGATGCCCTCGAGGGCCAGAAAATACTGGTCCACCACGGCATCTAACAGGGCATAGGCCAGATAGTCCGACTCTCTCTGGCGAAGCTTTCCCCTGGCGGTTTTTAGCCGATCACGGACCGTGTCGAAGACATCGCCGGCGGCCTCCTGAAACGACACCAGAAAGCCTTCCCCGAAAAGAAGGCTGACCTGTTCGGAACGGATCCTGGCAGTCGCCCCATCGAAGCGAATCATTTTCACGACGGCATAGATGTAACGGTCGAACACCTCGATTTTCGGCCGCTGGGCCGTATTGAGGATGTCTTCCATGACGAGGGGGTGAATACCGAGTTGTGCGCCGACCGATTCGATGACATCGACCTGGTGGAGACCGTCGATGTTGAGCCACCGGATCCGGCCATCACCGATACCTGTCAAGGCCTCGGCCACGCTGGCGGGAGTGGTTTCGAAAATCGCCGACGGACTGTAGTCAATCGACGACAGGCGGACGGCATCGATCTTCTGGTCACCGATGTGGATCAGGGTGCCGGGGGACAGGCCGGCCTTCCGGGACACCTTTTTGATGAATCGGGGCATAGGGCTCTCCTACAGGCTGTCGATATGAATGAACCGGCCGCCGGCAAGGGGGAACCGATTCAAAAGCGGTTGAAATGATGCCGCCGATGTGGGCATATGACGGGATAGCGGAATCGGATAGACGTCCGTCGGATGGCGGCCGCTTGCTGTGCTGAAAAAGCCCCTTCCGGCCTGACGGACAGAATGAGGACGTCACCCCCCTTGGTCAAGGGACGGCGACATGCCCGGTTGCCCTGTCGTCGACATCATGGCCCGGGGCCTATCAGACTGAAAGGAACGCCGCCTTAATGACCCACAAACTGGCATTGATGATCATCGCCGTCGGCTTTTTGGCGGCTTGCGCCACCGGTCCTGTGGGCCCCGGCGGGGTATCGTCTCCCACCACGATGCTACTGCTGCTCCATGCCGAGACGAACCCGGTCTATATGGACCGGTTGTCCGACCACGGCTTGGCCCGCGCCGACGACCTGCCTGCCGCCGTGGCCGGTTACGACATCTCGACCATCTACTTCAGCTCATTTCGCCGCAATTATCAAACCATCAAGCCTCTGGCCGACCGTCTCACCCTTGTCCCCCGCCCCATGCCCGTTCATCGAAAGTTCTACGGTGTTGTCACCGCCCGGCAACTGGGAGAGAAGCTTCTGGCAGAGCACCGGGGAGAAACCATACTCTGGGTGGGAACCAGTCTTTCTGTCAAGGCGCTCTACGAGGGTCTTGACGGTCCGAGTCATCCCCCAAGAGGTCCCGGGGAGCTGGTGGCCCTCACCATTTCTGAAACCGGTTCGGTGGCCGAGACCCACATCCGGTTTGGCGATTGACGGTATGGCCGCGTCCATCGGACCGGATTGGCAGACCGATGCGGGCCGGGAAATCCCGGCGTCACCCACCGGCGCCGTTACGAGGCCTAAACGAGCCCCTGGTCAAGCATGGCATTGACCACCTTGACGAATCCGGCGATGTTGGCGCCCATCATGTAATTCCCCTCATGACCGTACTCGGCGGCGGCATCCAGGCAGGTCTGGTGAATACTCTTCATGATCATCTTGAGCCGGCCGTCCACTTCTTCCCGTGGCCAGGACAGCCGCATGCTGTTCTGGGACATCTCCAGACCCGACACGGCCACGCCTCCCGCATTGGCGGCTTTGCCCGGGGCGTAAAGAATCTTGCTGTCGATGAACACCTCGATGGCTTCGGGGGTCGAGGGCATGTTGGCCCCTTCACAGACGAGCCGGACCCCGTTGTTCACCAGATTCCGGGCGTCCTTCTCGTTGATCTCGTTCTGAGTCGCACTGGGAAAGGCGCAGTCTGCCTTGTGGTTCCAAAGGGGATTGTGGTCCATGGCAGGATCGGTCTCGGTGTAGACCGCCTGGGGATATTCGTCGATGTAGTCGCGGATTCGCCCACGGCGGACATTTTTCAGACGTTTGACGAAGGCCAGTTTCTTGGCGTCGATGCCCTCCTCGTCCAAAATAGTGCCGGATGAATCCGAAAGGGTGACCACCCTGCCCCCCAGTTCAATGATTTTTTCAGCGGTAAACTGGGCCACATTCCCCGAACCGGAAACCAGGCACACCTTCCCCTCGAGGGTTTCGCTTCCGGTGGCAAGCATCTCTGCAGCAAAATAGACGCTGCCGAAACCTGTGGCTTCTGGACGAATGAGACTGCCCCCCCAGCCCAGGCTCTTACCCGTCAGTACGCCGGTGAACTCGTTTTTAAGCCGCTTGTACTGGCCGAAAAGAAACCCGATTTCCCGGGCCCCCACGCCGATATCCCCGGCCGGTACATCAGTGTTGGGACCGATGTGGCGGGAAAGCTCTGTCATGAAGCTCTGGCAGAACCGCATCACCTCCGCATCGGACTTACCTTTGGGGTCAAAGTCGGAGCCTCCCTTTCCCCCTCCCATAGCCAGGGTGGTAAGCGCATTTTTGAACACCTGCTCGAAAGCAAGAAATTTTAAAATGCTGAGGTTGACCGAGGGATGAAACCTCAACCCTCCCTTGTAGGGGCCGATGGCGCTGTTCATCTCGATTCGAAATCCTCGATTGACGCGAACCTGCCCCTGATCGTCCATCCAGGGGACTCGAAAGAGGATGACTCTCTCGGGCTCGGTAATTCTTTCCAGGACCGCCTGCTGCCGGTACTCGGGATTTCTTTCCAACACCGGTTCGACGGACTCGAACACCTCGTGCACCGCCTGATGGAACTCCCGCTCTCCGGGATCCCTGTCCTTGATGACGCGTAAGATCTCTGGCATGGTGATTCCCCCTCTATCGTTTCCCTATCATTTGGTTTCAACGCCGGGGGCATGACCCACCCCGGCCGCTGCTTGACATTCAGCCCTTCGCCGCCTGATGCCCTTTGGTCTCGATCAGGACCGCCTTCGACTCCCGTCCGTCGACTTTGAAAACAAGGCCGTTCGGCGGCCGGATAGTTCGTGTATATCTTCCCTCCAATACCGGCGGCGAACCCAAAATCCGCTGCCAATGGAACCAGTCCCCTGCCTTCCTGTCGACAGTGACATAGGGGATGCCGACGGCGGTGATGTTTTGAAAAAAGTGGGATCCCTGGGACGCCTCGGCGTTCAGGCCATCCCCTCGGATTTCAACGATGGCCTTGACTCCGGAAATGTGGCGCCAGAGGACGGGTATTCCCAACCACGGGTCTGCGGACCCCCATCGGCCCGGCCCCACCAGAAGATAGGGGCGGTTCTCTGCGGCAAGCATGGTGTTGGCCTTCCCGATTTCCTCGGCCATCTGTCGGGTGGCCTCGGCCCTGAAATCGTCGGGTTTCACAAAGACAACGGCGTCGAAGGGACCAAAAAGACCGTTTCCCAGAGCCTGCTCACTGTAGCAGATTGCGGCCGTCATGTCTTCGGTGGTGATGTCTACAAGGGTTCGGTCGCTTCCGACGGCCACCGGCCGCATCTGGAGAAAACAAAAGTCCCGCTTTGGGGCCTGCCTCGTCCCAAGATTGACGGCGAACTCGATTTCAACCGGGCAGCCCATTCCCCGCCGACCCAGGTCAAGCAGATCCCTGATAATCTCCGGAAGCGGAAACTGCCCGTACTTGAGGATGGGAGCAAAGGCAACGATCTTGGGTCCCTGGAGATAGCCGGAATCCCGGATCCGATGATCCTCGGCAATATAGGTGCTTGTCAGGGCCCGGAGGGGGTCTTCATTCACCGTATCGTCGATGGGCCGCTTGACGAGATTCCGATCCTCCCCCCAGGTCGAGGGCTCTCTGCACCCTTCCATTTTCAGGGCATAAAACGTCCGCTGGGTGTGGGTCAACATGTCGTCGACGGAGGAAAACTGGGGCAATACCTCCGGGAATGCCGGGGAAAACCGGAGGGCCCGTCCGCCGTCGACCACCGTTTTCCCCAGGCCGATAGCGATCTGGACGATGCCGTCTTCCCGCTTCATCGGACCGATGGGGTAGTAGTTGTGGGATTGGGCGACACCGGAGATGGCGGGATAGAAGAACCGACCGTAGCGCTCTCCGACCAGCTCCTGAATCACCACGGCCATGGCCTCTTCCTGGGGCTGGGAGCCGGTGGACCTGGCGTAGGCCCTGGGACCTTCCATGTAGGTAGAGGCGTAGATCAATTTGATGGCATCGCTGAGCTGGCTCAGCCGACCCCCAGGGTCCGGGTGGTTGTTGGGTACCATGCAGGTGGCATAGAGCCCGGCGTAGGGTTGGAAATGAGCATCCTCCAGGAGGCTGGAGGAACGAACGGAGAGGGGGTAGCGGACCTGATCCAGATAGGAGGTCAGAATCGCCACCAGCCAGTCGCTCATTCTGGCGGAGAGAAACCGCCGGGCGATTTCGTCATCGGAGAGTCCCGCCAAATACGGAGCCGACAGTGCGTTCTCCGCGACGAAGGATTCGAAGCCTTCGGTGGTGATGACAAAGGTTCGGGGAATGCGGATCGACACATCCTTATACCGCTCGCTCAATCCCGAGTGTTTCTGCAGAAGCGCCGCCATGAAGGCAAGCCCCCGGGCTTTTCCCCCCAAAGAGCCTCCGCCTGCCTTGACGAAATCCATGACGTCGGCGTCAAAAAGCCCTTCCCTGAATTGGGCCACCACGCCCTTCTGGCGCCATCGCCGGAGCGTATGGACGCTGGATACGATATAATGTCGGAGGGCGTCGGAATCGTCGAATTCCGTGGCGTTCACCGCCCGAAACGAGGAGCCGAGACTGATCTCGGACCGCCCCATGAGCCAGCTTGAAAAGTGGTTTCGCTCCGCATGGTACCACAGAGAGGCATCCGGTATCTGGGTCACCTTGTGTTCCAGGGAGCGCAGGCTCGACGCCCGATCGATCTCGGTGCCGTCCGGCAGCCTGAAAACAAAGTCCCCGAATCCCAGATGGTTCAAAAAATAATCGTGGATTTCCTGCGGGAGATTGGGGGCGTTCTTGTCCAGAAAGGCGGCGGGTATCCGGGATGCCCGATCCCGGTTGGCCGCATCGGAGCTGAGCAACAGTAGCGGCAGGTCCGAGTAGTCGGTTCGGATTTGGGTCAGCAGCTCGAACCCCGCCGTGTCGCAGAACCCCATGCCCTTCGGGAGGCGGGTGTCGGATAACACACCGATGACATAGGGACGGTAGCGACGGTAGAGGAAGACGGCGTCCTCGAAGGTCCGTGCGTGAAGGATCTTCGGCCGGGCCCTCATCTTGAGCAGGCGGTGCTCCTCGTTTAGCCCGCTGCCGATAACGGCCTGGGTCTGCCGAACGATTTCCTTGTAGATCAGCGGAAGGATCGAGGAGTAGAAGATCGGTGAATCCTCCACCAATATCAGCACCCGGACCTGGGCCTTTCGGGTGTCGACCTCCACATTTACCCGGTCCTCGACATTCTTCACGATGGCCAGAAGCAAATCCGAATTGCCGCTCCATATGAACGTATCGTCCACGCCCTGGCACAGCCGGTCTTCCGGAAGCAGTTGAAGGCTTCGAGGGCTGTTGGCTAGAAGAATCACCGGGAGATTCGGCTGGATCGACTTGATCTGCCCCCCAAGGGAGCAGGCATCGGTCTCCTCCAGGTAGGGCATGGTGATGACCAGATCGAAGGGTCGCCGCGCCATCAACTCAAAGGCATCCCTGGCCGATGCGGTGCGGGTCACCCGGGGCGGGTGGCTGAGATTCAACCCACTGTATTCGTTTATGATACGGGAAGCCAGGCTTCCATCCTCTTCCATGATGAAGGCATCATAAGGGCTGGAAACCAAGAGAATTTCCCTGATCTTCACCTTCATGAGCTCATGGTAGACCTTGAAATCAGGATAGAACTCGCTGAAGGGTTTCCGGTCGTCTTGGGTCATGCCGTCGTCTCCTGGAATCGATCATCACCGGGACAAGGCTCGGATTTCAAGGCTTTAAACGTCGACATGGCCTTTGTCAACAGGAGACCCATAGGGAGACGATGGACCTTGCGGACGGCGGAGGGGTGTGCTAACGCGGTCCACGGCTTCTTCTTCGCTCACCCTAAAGGAGGCAGCACCATGGAGACGGTCGCCCACCGCTTTATCGATGCATTGGCCAGCCACGGGGTTCGATACGGGTTCGGAATCCCTGGAGGACCCTGGATTCCCTACATGGACGCCATGAACCAACGGGGCATCGCATTCGTGCTGACGGCCAACGAAGCCAGCGGCGCCTTCATGGCCGACGTGACCGCTCGATTGACGGGGGTGCCAGCGATCTGCCACGGCACCTTCGGACCCGGTGCTACCAATTTGGCCACGGGTGTCTGCTCCGCGCTGCTGGACCGCTCGCCGATGATCGCCGTCACGACCGAACTGAGTCAGGACATGGCCAAGCGAACCACTCAGATGGGCATCGATCATCAGGCCCTTTTTGCTCCCATCGTCAAATGGACGACCCGGCTATCGGCATCGACAGTGGCCGAGACGGCCTCACGGGCCATGGCGGTGGCCATGTCGGAATTGCCCGGCCCGGTGCATATCGGGCATCCGGTGGACATTGCCGACAGCCCCGCCGACGGCGACCCGTTACCGTCGACGCCGCCCCCGATCCTGATGCCCGATGTCGGCACACTCGACGCACTTTCGGCATGCATCGACGCCGCCGTAAGGCCCCTGATCGCCGCTGGGCTGACGGCGGCCCGGTTCAAGCTTGGCGACCCGCTGAGAGGGCTCGCCGAACGGATCGGAGCCCCGATCGTGTTGACCCCTATGGCCAAGGGGCTCATTGCCGAGAACCATCCCTTGTATGCCGGGGTCCTGTTTCACGCCCAGAGCGAACGCCTGGCCCCGGTGATCAGACAGGCCGATCTGGTCATCGGCATCGGATACGACCCCGTCGAATTCAACTACGAGGCCTGGCTTCCCGACGTGGCCCTTGTCCACGTCGATTCCAGACCGGCGGATGTGGATGACAGCATCCGCCTTTCGGCCGAATGCGTAGGCGATCTCGAGACATCCCTTACGTTTTTGGCCGACGGCCCCCGAAGGGCCGCCGACTGGGATCCAGCCATGCTGGCTGACCACCGCCGGCATCTTTTCGACGCCCTTCGCCGCTCTCATTCGGACTTCGGCCCGGCGGTCGCCCTCGACGTTATAAGAGACTTCATGCCGGAAGACGGGGTGATGACCTGCGACGTCGGCGCCCACACCCACTTGATCGGTCAGCTCTGGCGAACTCCGGCACCGGGCCTGCAGATCATGACCAACGGCGGCTCATCCATGGGATTCGGGATCCCCGCCGCCATTGCGGCGGCGCTCTGCCAGCCCGGGCGATGCACGGTCTGCGTCACCGGCGACGGCGGTTTTCTGATGATGGCAGGGGAACTCATCACCGCCAGACGGCTGGGGCTGCCCGTCATCGTTATCGTTCTGGCCGACCGGAGTCTCAGTCTGATCGAGGTCAAGCAAGGCTGGAGAGGAGTCGACACCGCCAGCTCCTTCATGTACCAGGGCGATTTTCTCGCCGCGGACCGGCTCTTCGGAGTGCCCGTATTCAAGGCCGACAGACCGGAATCCTTTCGGAAAGCCCTCACCCTCGCCAGGGAGGTCCGGGGCCCTGCCGTGGTCGAGGCGTCCATCGACGGCGGGGACTACCACCACCTGATATCTGGGAGTTACAAATGATCTCGCAAAAACGGATCGTCATCTGCGGCTTCGGCAACGTGGGCCGAGCCTTTGCCCGCCTGGTCGATGAAAAGGGGGAGACCCTGCGTCGGCGATACGGCATTGCCGCAACGATTGCCGCCATCGTCGACATACGCGGGGCGGCGATCGACAGGGTCGAGGGTCTTTCAGGGAGCCGGA
Source organism: uncultured Desulfobacteraceae bacterium (assembly GCA_942491115.1). GTDB lineage: Bacteria > Desulfobacterota > Desulfobacteria > Desulfobacterales > UBA5852 > CALNZV01. The sequence continues at coordinate 222,564 of CALNZV010000004.1, read as the reverse complement.
TGGCCGACAGGGTCGAGGCAGGGGGAGGTGTCGAGACGACCGAAACCGTTGGCCACCCCGGCGTTAACGGGGTCGCGGCAATGGCCATGGTGGATGCCGACATTCTGATCGAGGCCACGCCCACCAACCTGGTGGACGGAGAGCCCGCCGCATCCCACATCGTGGCCGCCTTTGACAACGGCATGGATGTGGTGACCGCCAACAAGGGCCCGGTGGTCCTCTTCTATCGGCGACTCCACGATGCCGCCCGCCTGGCGGGAAAGGGGTTGTACATCAGCGCCGCCACGGCCGCCGCGCTACCCACCTTGGACGTTGGGGAAATCAGCACGGCCGGCGCCCGGATCGACGCGGTCGACGGCATCCTGAACGGCACCACCAACTACATTCTCTCCCGGATGACGGAAACCGGTTGCGCTTACGAAGAGGCCCTGACAGCCGCCCAGGAGATGGGAATTGCCGAGACCGATCCGACCTTGGATGTGGAGGGTCTCGACACCCGAAACAAACTGTTTCTTATCGCCAGCCGCCTGACCGGAGAAACCTTCGAACCCGACGCCATCCATACGGTCGGCATCACGGGGGTTACGCCCGAGGCCATAAAGAATGCCGCCGCGGAAGGGAGAGTCATCAAGCTTTTGGGCACCTACCGCTGGGAGGAGGGCGCCAGAGGTCTTCGGGTCGCGCCCCGGGCGATCGACCGTTCCCATCCCCTGGCTTCCGTCAGCGGCTCGGAGAAGGCCATCAGCTACCTTACCGATACCATGGGACGGATAACGGTCACCGGAGGACACAGCTCGCCCAAAGGAGCCGCGGCGGCCCTGCTGAAGGATGTGATCCATTCCGTTGTCTTCCCTGGCCGGTCCCTCTCCTCTCCCGACGACAGAAGGGCTTCGGGTTGACAGCCCGTCCGGCTTTCGATTAAACCTCATTTTAATACCGGCGGCGGCTCGTCCCCAAATTAGAGGTGTTTTACTTTACACCCACGGCTGCCTTCACCTGCTGCCGGGGCGGGTCAACGGCTCCGCCCTGCAGCGTCTCCCCCTTCTTCCCGGACCACCGGTTCCGGCCGGAAAAGGCGGCCGGGAAGCACTCGGTCGGTATCGGCCCCATTGAAGCGGGCTGCCCCTCAACCAACCGGTTTCCAGCGATCGACCACCAAAGGAGGTTTACGATGAAACGATTGTCAAGGACCGCATGGGTGCTTTTTCTGTTGCTCGTGCTCATTCTTCCGTCGGCTGCAGTGGCAGTGGAGGACATCAAAATCGGGGTCCTCTACCCGATGACCGGCGGGGCTGCCGCCGCGGGCCGGGAGCTGCGGGCCGGGGCCGAGCTGGCAGCAGAAATCGCCAACACCGCCATGGCCGACATTGACATGACCATGGCCAAAAATGCCGGCATTCAGAGCATGGGCGGCGCCAAGATCACCTTGATATTCAAGGACCACGAGGGCAACCCCACCCTGGGCGCGGATCTCGCGAAAAAGCTCATTCTCGACGACAAGGTGGACGGTCTTCTCGGCTGCTACCACAGCTCGGTGACCAAAACCGTCTCTGCCGTTGCCGAGCAGTATGGGGTTCCCATGATCAACGGCTCCTCGACCTCCCCCTCCCTCACCAAACGGGGTTTTAAATGGTTCTGGCGCACCACACCCCATGATTTTTGGTTTACCAAAGACCTCTTCGAGCTTCTCGACGGCCTGAAGGCGGGAAAGGTGAAGGGCGTCGATGCGGTCCCGGCCGACGACCTGACCGTTCTGGCATCCGCCTGCGAAAAAACCGAGTGGGGATCGATGGTTACGGAAACGATCGAAACCCTGGCCAAGGAGTACGGATATAAGCTGAGAAAATCCATGCTCTATGCCGCCAAGTCGGCCGACCTCTCAAGCGAAGTCCGTTCCTTGAAAGGGGCGAAGCCCGACGCCATGCTCTTTGCCTCCTATACCTCGGACGCCATCCTCATGATCAAGACACTGAAGGCGCAAAAAGCCGAAGCAAAACTAGTCTGGGGTCAGGATGCCGGATTCGAAACCCCTGAATTCCGGGAGACACTGGGAGATGCCATCGAAGGGGTGCTGACCCGGACGGTTTTTCTACCGAAGGTCGTCGAACTCAAGCCTGTCGCCGGCCAGGTCAACACCCTCTACAAGGCCAAAACCAGCTATGACTTCAGCGGCGCCTCGGCCCGCTCCTTCACCGGCCTGCAGGCATGGGTCCATGTGCTGGAGAAGGCAGGCTCCGCAAAGCCTGAGGCCATTCAGTCGGCCGCCAATGCCATCGAAATCTCCGGCAGCGAACTGGTCGTACCCTGGGCTGGCGTCAAATTCGCCACCGACGGACCGGAACCCGGTCAGAATATTCTGGGTTCAGGCCTGATCGGTCAGTACCAGAAAGGGCCGGACGGCAAAATGATCATGGAGATCGTCTATCCCTTCGACGTGGCGTCGGCCGACATGATCTATCCGTTCAAAGGGTTTTAACCCGAACGGAGGTCCTTGGGGCCAACGGGATCCGATCCCCCGTCATCGCGAAGCGATCGGGTCCCCCCAGTCCCCAGCCATCGATCCGTCCGGCCATATGGGCCGGAAATACGCTCGGTGCCTGGGGTGCGAATCGGGAGGCTTTTGTGGAGATTTTGGCCAGTTCCCTGGTGGCCGGTCTGTTGATCGGAATGGTCTTCGCCCTTGTCGCTCTGGGTCTCACCATGATCTTTGGGGTCATGGACATCATCAACTTCGCCCACGGCGAATTTCTGATGATCGGTATGTACACGGGACTGCTGACCGCCCAGGCCACCGGTCTCGACCCCCTGTTGACTCTGCCCGTCGCAGCAGCGGTGGGATTTGCCCTGGGGATCGTCTGCTACCTGGGGTTCGTCAAGTATCTGCTCCGAGGCCCCATGGTGGCCCAGCTGTTGGGCACCTTCGGGCTCATGCTGCTGCTTCGTAACATCGCATTGCTGCTCTTCGGCTCCGAAGACCGTGCTCTGCATCATGGTCTCCTGGTGGACAAGAGCTTCGATGTCGGGATGGGCATCATCGTACCCGCCACCAAACTGGCCGCAGCGGGGCTGTCGGTCGTCGCTTTCGCAGGGGTGTGGGTGTTCATGAACCGCACCAAGATCGGCAAGGCTCTCACAGCCACGGCCTTGAACCCCCAAGGGGCCAGGTACATGGGCATTTCCACTGAAAGAATGAACGCCCTGGCCTGGGGAATCGGCGGCGCCTCGGTCACCATCGCCGGGGCTTTGATCGTCAACTTCTGGTCCGTCAATCCCTATGTCGGCCTTCTGTTCACCATGATCGCCTTCGCCATCGTGGCCCTGGGCGGCTTCGGCAGTGTGCCCGGGGCCTTCTTCGCCGGACTCGTAGTGGGGCTCATTACCGAAATACCGGGATTCTGGGATTTTCTGACCTATCGCCTGGATGTCGACTGGATGTATGACGTCCCCATGACGTCTTTCAAGTACATGTGGGTCTACGTGGCCTACTTTGTCATCATGGTGGTGCGGCCGAGGGGACTGTTTGGATGGAAGCAATAAAAAACGCCTTCGACTTCTCCGATCAACCCAGGACCGACCTGGTCATTGCCGGTGTCATCCTGGTGGCCCTGGCGGCCTTTCCTCTTCTCCCGACCTCGGCGTTCGCCATGGCGACCATGATACAGTTTTTCATCTTCTCCCTCTACGGGATGGGATGGAACACCATCGGCGGCTACGGCGGCCAAGTGGATTTAGGCAAGGCCCAGTACGTGGGTATCGGCGCCTACACCACGGCGGTACTGCTGATTCGCTGGGACATCCCATTCTGGGTGTCCATGCCCTTCGGTGTTCTCCTCTCGGTGGGGTGGTCTTTCATCATCGGCTACCCCCTCTTTCGGTTGAAGGGGCATTATTTCGCCATTGCGACCATCGCCACGTCCCTGGTGCTGAAGGACCTTTTCGAGGTCTGGGATTTCGTGGGAGCGGCACGGGGCCTCGAGATCTCTCCAATCAAATACCACCCCCCGGACTTCCTGCGACTGATCTTCAAAGAGGACGTGTACTACTATTACATTCTTCTGGTTTTTTTCGTCGTGGGGGTTCTCTACCTCAACTGGTTCAGGAAATCCCGCCTCGGCTTTCAGCTCCGGGCCATCAAGGACAATGAGGATGTGGCCAGATCCCTCGGCATCAATGTCCACTGGTCAAAGATCAAAACCTACGCCATCGCCACCGGATACGTGAGCGTGGTGGGCTCCTTCCACGCCTGCTACATCAAGGCCATCGAACCCGAAGACACCATGAGCCTCGACATCTCCATTCTGATCGCCCTGATGGCCATGCTCGGCGGCGCGGGTTCCCTGTGGGGTCCTATCATCGGCGCCGGGATTCTGATTCCCCTGAAAAGTTACCTGAAGGAATGGCTGGGTGGCACGGCGGGATTGATCGGTATCGACCTGATCGTCTATGCCCTCATCATCATGATCATATCCGCCAAAGAGCCCCGGGGCATTTGGGGCATTGTTGAGCGAACCCGACGACAGAGACAACACCGATGACGCTATTGGTCGTGGACAATCTGGTCAAGGATTTCGGTGGCCTTCGGGCAAACGACCGCATTTCCTTTTCAGCAAAAAACGGAGAGCTCCTGGGACTGATCGGTCCCAACGGCGCGGGTAAAACCACCCTGTTCAACTGCGTCGCGGGCAAGCTGCCCGTCACATCGGGCACCATCCATTTCGACGGAGAGGACATCACCTCCCTGAGGGCCCCTGAAGTGGCCCGGAAAGGGCTGGCCCGCACCTTCCAAGTCTATGTGGCCTCCGGGGATCTCACCGTCAGGGAAAACGTCATGGTCGGCTGCTTCATGAGGACCCGCTCCCGTCACGAGGCCCGACGGCGGGCCGAAGACATCCTCAGCGATCTCAGCCTCGAAGGACTCTCGGATACAATCGTGAGCGAACTGCCCGTTGCCGCCCAGAAACGGGTGACCATGGCCACGGCTTTAGGCACCGCTCCCAAGATGCTGCTCCTCGACGAGGTCGCCGCCGGACTCAATCCCACCGAGATCGAAGACATCATGGGGAACATCCGGCACATCCACGAGACGCTGGGTATCACCGTTATCCTGATCGAACATGTCATGGAGCTGGTCATGCAGGTCAGCCATCGGCTCATCGTCATCGATTCGGGGAAAAAGATTGCGGAAGGCAGCCCTGAGGCCGTTGCCAGCGACCCACGGGTCATCAAGGCCTATCTCGGCGAACGCTTTGTCCAGGAACACAGCGGGGGAGACAAACCTGACCCATGACCCAACTGCTGGAAATTGACGACATCAAGGTGCGCTATTCCGGTCTGCCGGTTCTGCGGGGGGTTTCCCTGCATGTCGGCCTGGGGGAGACCGTCAGCGTTTTAGGCGCCAATGGCGCCGGGAAATCCACTCTGCTTCGGGCCATCATGGGCGCCAAGCCGGTCTATGAGGGACGGATTCTCTTCAAGGGTCGGGAGATTCAACAGGAGAAAACCGAGGCGATCGTTCGCATGGGGATTGTCTACGTTCCCGAAGAGAAAATGCTCTTCGGTCCCATCAGCGTGGAAGAAAATCTTCTCTTGGGAGCATACAGCCTCAACAATACGGAAAGGATCCGGGAAAACCTTCGGTTCGTCTATCGCCTGTTCCCCCGACTGGAGGAGCGGGTCGGCCAGCCCGCCTCGACGCTTTCCGGGGGGGAGCAGCAAATGGTCGCCATCGGACGCGGCCTGATGTCCAACCCTAAGATTCTCATGCTGGACGAGCCCTCCCTGGGGCTGGCTCCGGTGCTGGTGGACGAGGTCCTCGATACGGTCCGCCGTCTCAAGGACGAAGGAATGACCATTCTTCTGGTGGAGCAGAATGTCCGGGAGGCCCTGGACATCTCAGACCGGGGCTACGTCCTGCAGACCGGGCGCATCGTCGGGGAAGGAACGGGCGCGGAGCTCCTTTCGAGCGACCGGTTCAAATCCGCTTTTCTGGGCATGTAGTAATCCATCGCCCGGACCGGGAAGAACGAAACGTCCGGGCGTCCGCCGCCGAAAATCCAGGGCCTGGCCCTTTTCCTGGGCCATATCAACCGTCAGGGTTGCAAGGACAAGCGGATCCACACCACCCCATCATAGGTCCACAGACCGTGGGGCCCAAAATTGACGGCGAGTTTATCCCCACCCCATGCTTCCATGGCTTCGGGATTCCAGTAGGACAAACGAATCCAGGAACCGTCATAACTCCATAAGCCCCGCAGACCGAAATCGACAGCCAGCCGATGGCCTCCCCAGGCCTGCAAGCCTTCCGACACCCATGGGTGGGCAGACGGACGTTCTGGGGCTGGGAGGACGGTGCCGCCGGGGATGATCACCAGGACTATCGCCAGCCAGCCCCCTATTGACAAGAGGAGAATCTTCACGATCTTGTCATCTCCATCGCACCCTCGGTTACCTATTACGCTCCCACAAGCAGGATGCCACGACGCTTTATCCTGTCGGCAATCACCGCCACCGTCCCCTCCGGATTATCGACACAGCTGGTCGTCACAGGGCTATCAGGCAGTGACCGTACTGTCCTCACCTTCCAGTTCGGTCAGTTTTTCTCTGGCCGTCGAGCGGACCCTTTCATCATCGTCCATCTCCATGATCTGGGTCAGGAGCTTTTTGTCCGTTAACCGCGTCACGGCCTTTATCCGAGTTTCCGGATTGGAATTCTGCCACCGGGGAACAAAAATATCCTGAAACTTCATCGCACACCTCCTCTGGGAATGGGTTATCGCCATAACCCCCGTCCGAAGCCGAACCGGGGATCATTGGATTTAAGCCCGGCATCATTCGAAATTCGAAACGGCTCGGTCTGTTTAGCGGGTGAGATAAAGTATCGTCGATCGGAAGCAGCCATGACGGCGAGGGAGGATCGATGCGAATCGATTATGTTAGGTGATAGGGGGCGCCAACTGTTCTGGGTCGCGCCGAATGTCGGTTGCGATGTGCCAGCGAACAGAATTTGCCGCTAATAAGTAAATATTAATACCGATTCATGATGACGTCAACGGGCCCGAACCGATGGTCGCCATTGCCTCCCGATCGATCAGAGAAAGGTCCCCACCGGTGCAATAGCCACACCGGCGGCAACCAGTGTCTCCCGGATTTTTCGAACCAAGGCCAGGGCGTCGGGATTGTCTCCATGCACGCAGATCGTCTCTCCGGAAAGAGAGATGTCCCGACCGTCGAATGCGGTGACCCGACCTTCGGTCACCATTTTCAGCACCCGCTGGGCAGCCAGGTCATGATCGCTGATAACCGCCCCTGGAAGCTGTCGGGAAACAAGGCTCCCGTCAGGGTTGTAGGCGCGGTCCGCAAAGAACTCAAAGGCGATCCGGATGCCCCGGCGGCGGCCGATGTCCTCGATCGTTTCCCGATGGGGGCCGCCCAGAACAAAAAGGATCAGATGGGAATCGATGGCTGCCGTTATCTCCGCCACAGCATCCCAAATCTCGGGAGTCCCCACAGCCATGTTGTACAGGGCGCCGTGGGGCTTCACATGCTGGAGCCGGAGGCCCTCTGCGGCGGCAAGAGCCTGAAGCGCCCCGATCTGATAGCCGACATAGGCCTTGATCTCCTCCAGACTGACCTCCATCGACCGCCTGCCGAATCCCATGAGGTCCGGAAGCCCGGGGTGGGCTCCCGGTCCGGTACCATTTTGGGCGGCCAACCGAAGGGTCTTTCGCATCACCTGGGGGTCCCCGGCGTGATATCCGCAGGCGATGTTGGCCGAGGAGATGAGGGGAATGACTTCCGTGTCCATTCCCAGGGTATAGCGACCAAAACTTTCCCCCACATCCGAGTTGAGATCGATTTGACGATCGGAACCCATCTGCACCTCCATCCTTGGGAAAAACAACGATTACCGATGCCAGCCCTTTGGTTCAATCGATTTCATCAAACCACCATCGGCGGTTGAGTGTCAACCGTATAGGGCGGATTCCGACGGGGCGGAGAGCTCCCTTCGAAAGGGCCCGCCCGCTCCCGGTAAACGGGAAAAACCCTTTACAAGGACTGCCGGCAATGGCTAAGTTAACTGATAGTCGTCCGCGTACTTTTCGATTCCCCAGTGGCTCGCCGACGGGTTCCGTCTTCATCTGGCCGACGAACGATTTCTCCAACGCCGACGCGATCGCCGCTCCAAGCAAGACCGAACCGCACCCATTTCCGATGTCTGTCGATTCCCCACAGGGGTGCCGGCAGTTGTCTATTGACGGATATCACCGGCAGGAGGCGCCGGCCCCTCGTCTGATGGTCGCCACGCCTTTCGCCCCTTACCCCATACCCCAGCAGAGGATGCCATGGAACACGCTTATGATGTGGTCATTGTAGGATCGGGGCTGGCGGGACTGCGGGCCGCCATCGAACTCGGTGAAGACACCCGCATCGCCGTCATCAGCAAGGTATTCGCTACGCGCTCCCATTCCGGTGCCGCCCAGGGAGGCATCGGCGCCGCCCTTGGAAACGAGGAGGAAGACCGGTGGGAGTGGCATATGTTCGACACGGTCAAGGGAAGCGACTATTTAGGAGATCAGGACGCCATCGAGATCATGGCCCGAGACGCCCCCCGCGTCGTCTACGAACTCGAGCACCTCGGGGTTCCATTCAATCGCACCGGAGAGGGCAAAATCGCCCAGCGAGCCTTCGGGGGCCACACACGGGGATTCGGCGAGGCGCCGGTAAAAAGAGCCTGTTTTGCAGCGGACCGCACCGGAAGGGTCATCCTCGATACCCTCTGGGAAAACGGTCTTCGCCAGGGAATCGATTTTTTTAACGAGTTTCAGATCATCTCACTTGTCGTGGAAGGGGACCGGTGCGCCGGCGTCACAGCCTATGATATCGCCTCCGGCGACATCCATACCTTTTTTGGGAAGGCCGTGCTACTGGCCACCGGCGGTGCCGGAAAAATTTACAAAACCACCTCCAACGCCCTGGCATCCACCGGAGACGGCATGGCCATCGCCTACGGCGCAGGGGCGCCCTTGGAGGACATGGAGTTCGTTCAGTTTCATCCGACCGGCATCTACAAACTCGGGATACTGATCAGCGAAGCGGCCAGAGGCGAAGGGGGGATTCTCCGAAACAAGGACGGCGAGCGGTTCATGGAGCGGTATGCGCCGGTCATCAAAGATCTCGCCCCAAGGGATATGGTGTCCCGGTGCATCCTCGAGGAGGTGAGGGCCGGGCGCGGCATCGACGGCAGGGACTATGTCAATCTCGATCTCACCCACCTCGGCGAGGAGGTAATCGGCACGAAGCTTTCCGAGATCATTGACTTCGCCCGTACTTACGCCGGTGTGGACGCCAGGACCTCGCCGATCCCGGTTCAGCCCACCTGCCACTACATGATGGGCGGGATCGCCACGGATGCCGACGGCCGTGTCATCACGGACGAGACGGCATCTCCCTTCCCCGGGCTTTACGCCGCCGGGGAATGCGCTTGCGTGTCCGTCCACGGCGCCAATCGACTGGGATGCAATTCCCTGCTCGACACCCTCGTTTTCGGTCGCAGAGCCGGGAAGGCCATGGCCAAGGACATTCTTGCCACTGCTGCACCCCAGATCTCGGAAGCCCCGGGGATCGCCGTCAGAGACCGGCTCCGCAACCGGATGGACGCGGCCGGAACCCGGCGAATCGGCCCCATCCTGGCTGAGATGCAGGAGGTGATGATGACCCACGTTTCGGTGTTCCGCACCGAGCCCGGCCTCAAGACGGCCCTCGACGTCATCGAACGTCTCAAAAAAGAGTACCGCGATGTGGTGTTGACCGACAAGGGGACCCGGTACAATCGTGAAGTCATGGACTATCTTGAACTGGGCCACATGCTCGATCTGGCGGAGGCCATCACCATGAGCGCCCTGTGGAGGGAAGAAAGCCGCGGGGCGCACTCAAGGGAAGATTTCCCCAAGCGGGACGATGGGAAATTTCTGGTTCACACCATGGTGAGTCACGACGCCTCCGGCGAACCGACCCTCTTTAGCCGACCGGTGGCCATCACCCGCTTCGAACCCAAGGAGAGGACCTACTGACATGAAAACCCAGTTCCTTATCTATCGATTCGACCCGGCATCGGGTGCAAAGCCCCGCTACCAGTCCTTCACGGTCGAGGCCGAGCCCACCGACAAGATCCTTGACTGCCTGAACAAAATACGGTGGGACCAGGATGCCTCTCTTGCCTTTCGGGCATCTTGTGCCCATGGTATTTGCGGTTCGGATGCGATGATGATCAACGGAGATATCGGACTGGCCTGTCAGAAGCTGGTCAAAGATTACAAGACCGGCGGCCATTTCGTTATCGAGCCCCTGCCGCTTTTCGAGGTCGTCAAGGATCTAGTGGTGGACCTGGATCCCTTTTTCGAAAAATACCGGTTGGTCAAACCTTATCTCGTCAGCAGCGAGGAGGCCCCCGAGAAGGAAAGACTCCAGGACCCTACCGACCAGGCGACCATCGAACCGGCCCTCCGTTGTATTCTATGCGCATCCTGTACGGCAGCATGCCCCATCAACCGGGCCGATGCCGATTACCTGGGGCCTGCCGCCCTGTTGAGGGCCTTTCGATACCTATACGACTCAAGAGACGGGGCGGATGAAAGCCGCCTGGAAAGCCTGAACAGCGAGCAGGGCGCCTGGGGCTGCAAAACCATGCGGTGGTGCAGCGACGTGTGCCCCAAGGGAATCCCGATCACCCAGTGTTTGACACGGATCAAAAGCGCCATCAAGAAGGCCGGCCTTACCTGAGCCGCCTCCGTCGATCAATCGTTTGATGGGCGTTCCCGCAATGCGCCGATAGAGACCGTGGACCGCCAACCCAAGAGGAGGTTGCCATGTATGAACTCAAAGCCCTGAACAAGGATGCCATTCCATTGGCTCTGCAAAAAGCCGAGCGCTACCGGCTGCTCAACGAATCCTACGAGGCGGAAAGCATCTGCCTGGACGTTTTAAAGGTCGATCCGGACAATCAGGAGGCCCTGATCACGCTGTTACTGGCCCTGACTGACCGGTTCACCCATGAACTCAACCCCGCCTTTTCGAGGGCCAAGGAGGTGCTTGAGCGTCTGAGCGATCAATACTGCAAAGCCTATTTCGGCGGCATCATCGCCGAGCGCCGAGCAAAGGTCCATCTGGAAAGAGGCGGACCCGGTTCCGGCCATTCGGCCTATGAGTGGCTGCTGAGAGCCATGGCCGCTTACGAGCAGGCGCTGACCTCCTGTTCTCCCGGCAATCAGGACGCCATCCTCCGCTGGAACACCTGCGCACGGATTTTAAACGAGAGTCCCGATGTCAAACCGTCCGAGGCGGAAAGCGGTGTCGGCATGCTGGACAGTTGGGACTGAGAGGACCTCACAGAGATCGGGCGAGTTCTTCCGCTTCGGCCAGGGCGACCATCAGCTGACGGGGCGATCTGGCGTCTCCGACCAGATGAACTTCTCGCCCGTCGACGGCCTGAAGGGATCTGGCGTCCCTGACGGAGGCCATTTTCTCGGCGATCACAAAGGTATCGAATCCGGATAGCTCGATGACGTCTCCGGCAACCTTGACCACGGCGCCGTCCCCTGTGATCGACTTGACCGCCACTTGTTTGACCAGGCGGATTCCTCCCCGCTTCAATCGCTCCCGAAGGTAGAAGCGATCGTTGCTGGACATTTCCTCGGCAAAGTGCGGACGGCGATTGAGAACCGTCACCTCACTGCCCTGATCCGCCAGAAAATCGGCGGCGAGCAGACCCGCTTGGCCGCCCCCCAGCACAAGAACCCTGCGCCCGGGGGGAATCTTGCCGTTCAGGATATCCAGGACGGTGGCCAGTGCCATCCGGGTTTGGGAAAGCCCCCTGATGACTGGAATCTCTGGCAGGCTTCCGGTTGCCAACACGAGAACATCTGGGGCCAAACGGTGGATCAGCCCGTTGGACAAGGGAGTGTTCAACCGAATGTCCACACCGAGACGGTTCAATTCTCCCTCCAGGAAATCAATGATCTCCCCCACTTCAGCGCGTCCGGGAGCCCGGGCGGCGGATCGAAGGGCGCCACCGACCATCGGTCCCGCTTCACAGACGCTCACCCGACAGCCCCTCATGGCGGCGGTTCGGGCGACGGCCAGTCCTGCGGGGCCCGCACCGGCAACGAGAACTCGACGATTCCGGTCACCGCCCGACAAGGGCCCCAGCAGATGCTCCCGACCCACCTCGGGATTAACCACACATCCGCCGGGCTCCAGTGACAACACCGCATGAATGCATCCCAGACAGCACCCCAGACAGGGCCGTATCCGATCGCATTGACCGGTCATCGCCTTGGCCGGAAGCTCCGGATCCGCCAAAAGAGCCCGCCCCATGGCCACCATATCCACCCGTCCGTCCCGGACAAGTCCGTCGGCCATCACCGGATCCTTGATCCGCCCGACGCCGATCACCGGTATCGACACCACCGATTTGACGACTTCGGCCAGGTGGATGAAACAGCCGTGGGCCGCGTACATGGAGGGTATCGTCAATTGAGACGAGCCATAGACACCGGCGGATACATGAAGATAATCGGCCCCCTCCCGCTCGAGGATCGGCGCCAGCCGGATAGCATCCTCCAGGGTCCAGCCGTTTTCGATAAAATCGTTCCCATTGATCCGCAGCCCGACCGGATAATTGCCTCCGGTCTTCGCCTTGACATCCTTGAGAAGTTCCAGAAGAAAGCGAATGCGATTGTCGAAACCGCCTCCGTACCCATCCGTTCTGACATTGGCATTGGGGGAGAGGAATTGGTTGATCAGATATCCGTGGGCGCCGTGGATCTCGATAAACTCAAAACCGGCCTCCCGACAGCGCCGGGCGGCGTCCCCGAAGGCGCTGACGAGCTCCCGGATCTCCGGCTCGGCCAGTTCCCGGGGAATGCCCTTCACCACTGCAGGCGCCGGAATGGGCGAGGGCGCCACCTTGTGATCATGATAGGATTGTCTTCCCCCGTGCATGAGTTGGACGCCGAAACGGACATCGTAAGGTTTCATGGCTGTCACCATCCGCTCCAGGGCCGGGATGCAGCCGTCGTCCCAAAGCCTTGGCAACTCCGGAAGCTCGACGCCGGTCGGATGGACCCCACCTCCGCCCACCAGCATCATCCCCACCTTCCCCCGGGCCCTGGCCTCGAAAAAGGCTGTCAGCTGGTCTGTGACGAAACCGTCGGCATCCACGCCGAAATTGATGCTCATGGCCGACATGAGCAGCCGGTTTTTGACGGTCATGGCCCCGATGGTGATGGGGGAAAACAAATGGGGCAGGGCGGGCATGGGCCACTCCTAAGGGAAAGAGGGGAGAGCCGGCTATCGGCTGACAGATCGAAACCAGAGCCCTCTGTAGGCCCAAACCAGGGGGCGTGTCAACATAAGGGGACACCGCCAACTTGACAGGACCCATCCCGTGGATCAAGACGGACAGCGGGTATCGGCATTGACCGGAACGAAGGAGACCAGGCCATTGGAAGGACTGACACTGAAGCACTATCAGGAGGAAGTGGACCGCTGGGTCCGGACCGTCGGGGTCCGCTATTTTTCGGAGCTGACGAACACCGCTATTTTGATGGAAGAGGTGGGGGAAGTGGCGCGCTTGATGGCGAGGACTTACGGTGACCAGAGTTTCAAGGCCACCGAAAACCCCGACGGCCTTGCCGACGAACTTGCGGATGTCTTGTTCGTTCTGACCTGTATCGCCAATCAGACCGGCATCGATTTGACGACGGCGGCCCTATCGAATTTGCGAAAAAAGACCGAACGGGACGGCAACCGCCATCGGGCCAATCCGAAACTGACCGGTAATGGCTCGACAACGGGCGAAACGCCGCCCGACGGCGCTTCGTGAGAGGCCCCTCCGCCAATAGGCCTCAGGAACCGGTCGTATCGGGTTTCAATAGGACGCCGGTATCAGGGAAAGCTGAATATCCGCAACCACCCGGTCTCCGACAACCTCTCGAATCCACCCGGGCGCGGCCTTCCTGACCGCCTCCGACGATACCAGTCCGGTCACACCCAGGATGCCGTCCTCCAACACCTCGATGGTCACGAGGCTCAAATCCACCCCCTTGTCCAGCAGGAGGGCTTCGATCCGTTTGACCAGGGACAGCCGATCCATAGCCTCGAGGGCGCCCAGTGTGCACTCGGAAACGAGGGGATTTTGTACCGATGAGACGACAAGGTCGGCAGCCGCCTGGGTGCCGATTTTGGCCGTGTTAATGATCAGGTCGTAGAGGGTCGGATCCTCCCGGTCCCGATGAAAGGCAAACCTGAAAAAGCCCTCCCTTCGGCTGTCCATCTGTCGGATCCAACGGTCGGCAGCCTCCTTCTGGAGCCCTCGGGATTCCATCACCCGTCTGAGCCGTCGAGGCCTGGGCGAAAAAATACGCACATGGAAGGCACACTCGAAGTCCCGGAGGAGCATCTGGCTCCCGTGCCCGATAATGATCCCTTCGCCCCGTCGGGCCACGGACAAGACGACGGATTCCATCAATTCCAGGTAGACATCGGGCTTGCGGGAGAGGATCCGGTCAAAAAGGCCAGGAGCCCTCTCGTCTATCCCATCGACATCGGTAGGCGGAATCCCCATCTCCAGGGCGGCGGCCTGAAGCCTCTGATCGTCATAAAGCGGGACACCCGTCACCCGGGCGACCCTTTCGGCGATGTCACGCCCTCCGCTCCCCACGTTGTCCGTCATCGTCATCAGCGTCATCGATATCCTCCTCCGTCCAGAGCAGCTCTTTCGGCGTTCCCGGTGATCCCGAATATGGCGGCCCCCCTCACTCTGGCCGCCCAGCCCACAACACCTCATAACTAACCTATAACTAATGCGATTTTAGTCAAATGAACAGAATTCCTTATCAAAGTGGCACGCTTGGGTCTAACCGTCACGTTTCGATTCCCACCGGCAGCCAAGGAGGACTATCAATGAGCTGATCGACCTTTCAACAGCATTTCCGGCAACCCTAAAGCCCCTTGCGATACCCGTCGAACGGTTGTTGTCCGTTAGGGCCCTGAACGCCAGTCACCGGCGTATCGTCCGCTGCGGGCCCGACGGAGACTTCTGTGACGCCGTCCTCAGAGAATTGGAAATCGACACGGTCGCCACCGATGCCGACATGGCCAAGATACCCCGAAAGGGGCCACTGGTGGTGGTGGCCAACCATCCCTTCGGCGGGGTGGACGGAATCGTTTTAAACACCCTCATTCGATCGGTTCGCGAGGATGTCATGATACTGGGCAACGAGCTGTTGTGCAGGATTCCCCACCTCCGTGACCAGGTGATTCCGGTCGACGTGTTCGGAGGGGAGCCGGCGCTCCGTATCGACCGGGCATTCTCCAACGTGCTGGGCGGGTTGATCCTTCTGGATTTGACCCGGACCGCCTCAAAGACCGTTAAAAGGCTTTTGGGGCATTCCGGACACCAACCCATTCTCGCCTATCATGGCCTGACCGACTCCCAGGAGCCCTCCCTTCGAAAGGCGGGCTGACCCGCCCTATCCGCCGTGATTGCATACCGATGGTTGATCTGGTAAAGGTATCGATCGACATGCTCAGGAGAGGGTTCCCCATGGGTTCAGACATCCCGGCCCTTCAACAGAACATCGGCTACCTGAATCAAGCCGCCCTATTGGTCGACAGCCTGCCCGACGCCATTTACCGGTCTAACGACCACCCGATATTCATGAGCGGTGTGGGGAAGCATTTGCGCCATATTCTCGATTTTTACAGCGCCTTCCTTGCTGGGATTCACCATCCCATCGACTACGATGCCCGGCAGCGTGACCTAAGGGTGGAAACCGATCGGCGGGAGGCCGCCGGCAGGATTTCCGCCATCATCGACGCCATCCTTGAGATGGTGCCGGATGCCTCCGCTCTGGACCGTCGCGTCTGGGTTTCCGGCGACACGGGAGGGCAGGAGGGAAATGACGTCCCCGTGGCCTCCACGGTGCATCGGGAGTTGGTCTTCCTGGCCAGCCATACGGTGCACCATTTCGCGATGATGGCCATGATTCTCAAGCTTCAAAACCACTCTCCCCCGGCCGATTTCGGGGTCGCCCCGTCCACCCTGACCCACCTCTCGAAGGCCACCGGCTCCCCCTAAGCCTGACGCCGCCGGAAGCGTCGACCACCATTTGACATGCGCGGGATAAGCCTTAGGTAATATCTGATGAGCGTTCACGATTGAGGCCCTTTGGACACGTTGACGTCCGGTCAACCGGTATCTAGCGTCTGGGGGCCCATACGGACTCAGAAAGGATAAAGCCATGGCTTACACCTGTCAGCGATGCGGTGCGGTGGCGAAGGAACCTGGCCATCTTTGCAATCCCTGCAACGACCGAAGCAAATGCTCCTTTTGCGGCGAACCGGAAACCACAGCGACCCATGTCTGCACGGAAAAACTCTCCCAGATGAAGTTTGTCTGCGACGGATGCGGAAGGGTTGCCATGGAAAAGGAGCATCTCTGCAAGCCATCCGCCATCGGATAAGCGTCCAGGGCCGATCTGACCACTTGAATACCGTCCTCGGTTTCCAGTAGGCGACCACCCCATTACACGTTCAGGGCGGGGGTCTCGGGGCAACGTCTCATAGTGGCTATGGGAAACGCCGACGATGGTCACTTTCCAGGGTCGAACAAATAGCCGACGGATCGGATGCTCTGGAAATGGGTCGGCTGTTTCGGATCGTCCTCGAAATAACGCCGAAACCGAACGATAAAATTATCGACGGTCCGGGTCGTCAGTTCCCCCGAATACCCCCATCCGATCTCCAGAATTCTGGATCGTGACAACGGCTTCCGACAATGGGTGATGAACAGCTTGAGCAGTCGGGCTTCCTGATCCGTCAGGCGGATTTCACCCTGTCGGCAGTGGGCGATACCGGTCTCGAAATCGATGCGGTTGCCCCCGAATTCATAGCGTTTCAGAGTCCCGGAAGTGAAATCCGGAGGGGCCATATCTGATTCCCGCTGCCAGCTGGAGCGGGTCAGGAGCCGCTTGATGCGAAGTCGGAACTCATCGAGGTCGAAAGGCTTGGCAAGGTAATCGTCGACCCCGAGCTTGAGGCCTTTCACGCGGTCATCGACCGTGGCCTTGGCCGAAAGGATGAGGATGGGAAGGTGGGGGTCTTCGAGCCGGATATGCTGGAGAATCGACAGACCGTCAATACCCGGAAGCATGATATCCAATACCAGCAAATCAGGCTGGGTGGAACGCCATGCATCGATTCCTGCCACCCCATCGACCGCCAGTGTGACATCGTAGCCCAGAAGAGAGAGATTCAACCGAAGCCCTTCGGCGATGTGGGGGTCGTCTTCAACGATCAAGATTCGTGGCTTTCGGGTTGTGGACATATCACGTACCCAATGACCCTTTCTTTAGGGGCAACAACAGAGTAAACACCGCCCCTCCGGTGGTTTTCCGGTTTTCCGCCGTCACCCGGCCCCCATGAAGCCTGGCAATGATCTGCACTAGATTCAATCCCAAACCGGTGCCTTTTTTCTCCGATCCTCTGGAGCCTATTCCACGATAGAATTTTCGAAAGACCTTTCTCAACTCTTTCTGCTCCAACCCGATACCATTGTCTTCAAACTGGATCATGAGGTGCCGCCGTCCCTGTAGAAAGCGGATGTCCACCCGTGGACGCTCGGATCGGTTGTACGTGATGGCATTGATTAAAAAATTGACCACCAGCATGGTGAACAGGGAGCGGTCGATGGGGTAGATCGGATGGTCGACCGCCCCCGGATCCACGACAATGTCCGCCTTTTCGCGAAGGGTGGGATGCAGGGCGATACAGTCATTGATCGCCTCTACCAGATCGGTGTCCACGAACTCCGCCTGGTAGCTCCTGCTCTCCAGACGGGCCAGATCCAGAATTCGCGAAATCGTGTCCGATAGGCGGTCGATGTCCAGCAGCATGTATCGAATATACTTTTCACGCTCCCTGCGCGGAAGTTCGTACTTCTGAAAGGTCTCCAGGAACAGCTTCAGGGAGGTAACCGGCGTCTTGAGTTCGTGGGTGAAGGAATTGATAAAACTGTGCTGGAGACGGTATAGCTTCAGTGCTTTTTGGCTGTAGCTGAAAATGATGAAGATCCCCAAGAGAATGAGCCCCAGCAGCGTTGACAGCACCATGACCACCATCCAGGTCTGGGGCGCGAGCACCTGGGAGGAATCCAGATTGAAGCGCCGGATCACCGCCTTAAGGCCTTCACTCACCTCGAAATACCAATACAGGTAAAGGAAGAAGGAGGCCACAAGGGTCAAGGTCGAGATGATGAAAACGGCAATCGGATGAATAAGCCAGGCGGTCTGTTTCATGGGGTTCCAGTTAGTCCAGGTGGCCGGTTGAAGTCAAACGGCGGGCAACACTGCCAGGCACGGGGAACCGCCCTTTGTAAAAAAAATGTCATATCGGGAGAGGCCCTGTTCCTGAGCCGAGCCCTGAACTATAGATTAGTAAGAGACTTTGTTTCAAGGCCGCGCGCAGCCCACGAGAAGGAACGAGGATACCCGACATGGATAACCGCAAAGGATCAATAGGGGCAAGAGCCATTTCGCCGGCTCACATAGCGGGGTCAGGCGCCGACGGCGGGCACCGGTCAGCGTCACGGACCAAGGGCTCTCCGGAAACCGGCACCCGTCACAATGCCCCGTCGCTGATAGACGCTTTGCGGGGCGTCACCGCCCTCACCGGATACGTTCTCAACACCCTCTTTTGGACCCCGCCTCTGCTGGCCCTGGCCGTGCTCAAACTGCTCGTACCAATTCCTTTCTGGCGCCGCTTCTGTGATCGGATCCTAAGCCGTATCGCCGGAGGGTGGATTGCCGTCAACAATCTCAACCTGCGACTGTTTAGCCGGATTCGCTGGGAGGTGCGGGGCCTCGATGCCATCCATTCAAACGGATGGCACCTGGTCATTGCCAATCATCAGTCCTGGGTCGACATCCTCGCTCTCCAGAAGATCTTCTACAGGCGAATTCCCTTTCTCAAGTTTTTTATCAAGCAGGAGCTCATTTGGCTGCCGGTGCTGGGACTCGCCTGGTGGGCCCTCGATTTCCCCTTCGTCAAACGGTATTCAAGGGAGTACCTGAAGAAGCATCCGGACCGCCGGGGAAAGGACATCGAGATCACTCGAAAAGCCTGCGGGAAATTCAAGCAGATTCCGGTGTCGGTAATGAATTTCGTGGAGGGAACCCGGTTCAGCCGGGCAAAGCACCGGGTCCAGAAATCGCCCTACACCCATCTTTTGAAGCCCAAATCAGGCGGTGTGGCCCTAGTGCTGATGATCATGGGGGATCGGATCGAGACGGTCGTGGACGTCACGATTGTATACCCCGGGGGTGCCCCGACCTTCTGGGAGATGCTCTGCGGCCGGGTTGGCGCGGTCCGGGTTCAGGTTCAATCGATACCCGTTCCATCCCCGACCGGGGAGCCGGGCGGAGGTACGGGGCCCTCGAGAGGCCGCTTCAATCACTGGATGAACGACCTTTGGGCGGAAAAGGACCGGCAGATCGATCTGATGGCTCAATGGTAGTGCCCGTGGACCCTGGCCAGAAAACCCGGGCCATCTCGGCCGTGTCTTCGGGGGGCGTAAAAGTGGCCATATCCCCCAGCATCAGTTCGAACCCGGTGTGGTCGTTTCTCACCCAGGCATCGTAGTTGGAACGCACCGTCATCACCACCCGCAATTCCAGATGTTCCGATCCGTTTTCGACCGTCAACAGGCCCAGGTTGTAACCGTTGCGGCACAGGTGCCGATACAGCTTCTGGATGCGGACCACTCCCACCGCCAAGGCCTCCCAAGAGTCCGCGGAGACCGACTGCAGCGAAAATACCTCCGGCAGGATACCCCAGATTTCGTAGAAACCCTCGGGAGCAAATGCGCTCAGCCACTGCCAGTCTCCGGAGGCGCCGATGGTGCGCACCCCCATCTGTCGCTCTATCGCCAGGTAGTCCGTGAAGAGACCACGGCCGGTGGCTTCCCGATAGCCGGCCGCCGTCTCCATTAAACTTCGATGATGGTTGGAGGGCTCCCGGTCCAGATGAACCTGGAGATGGGGGTGGACCAGGGAGCCTCCTGCAGAGGGCAGATGATTTTGGGTGATGGCCGTGAAAACCGCCTTTGGATTGACAGACAGGACCCGAGAGACATAGTGGGCGCAGTTGATGAAACTGTCGCGATAGTCACCGGCGTCGGCCATACCGATTTCAACGAAATGATCGGGACCGAACAGACTCACGGCGGAAAAGGACCCGTAGGGGAACAAATTCGGGAATAGCACCGACCGGCCCTGTCGAAGCCTCCCCTCCGGCGCAATGGCCGGCGGCAGTTGAGGGGTCATGGCCTCGATTCGGGAAGGGCAAAACGGGCAGTCATCGTTCCCGCCTGCGGCGGGCGGGGGTGGCGGAAGCCGATTCGTGCCGGGTTCGGTCTCCTCGGCCCGGCTCAAGGTGATTCGACATTGCCGGCCGGTGACAGGATGGGTTCGGATTTCGATCTCCCGGTCTATCGGCAGGCCTTCCGGAGACAGGAAACGGGCCGACAGTCTTCGGATGGAAAAATCCGATGGGCTTAGGCATGCCTTCACCATAAACCGTTCCTTATGATATTCGCCCTTTATCGGATAGCGGCGATGGCACCTCCCAGAGCCGTCACCATTCCATGGGGCCTCTCACCCCATCAGGTAGCTCTCGGCCAGCCGCTGGTAGCGTTCCACCTGTGCCCGCTTCCATTCTGCATCCCTGCCCAGTTCAGCGGCGAGGACATCGGCCACCTTCGGAGCCATTTCAATGCTGGCTCGGGCATCCAGCAGCAAAGCCCGGCAACGGCGGGCCAGAAAATCTTCGACGGTCCTTGCCATTTCATGTCGGGCCGCCCATACCACCTCTCCCAAGCGCTGGGGCAGATTCGGGTGGATCCGCTCTCCATAGCTGTCCTCGTCCTTGAGGAAATCCCGAATGGATATCGCATCGGAGCCGTAAATGGCAAAATCACCGAAGCCGTCGGTATGGCGGTGAAACCCGTGGATATTGAGTTCTTCGGTCACACAGGGGCGATCCGGCAGGAGGCCCACCAAGACGGCCTGATCGACGGTGTCCTGGGCCATCTTTCGATAGGTCGTCCACTTCCCGCCGGTGATGGTGACCAGTCCCGCGCTGGAGATGTGAAGGGTATGATCCCTGGAAATAGCCGCCGTGCTCTCGGCGCTGCCCATGTCCACCAAGGGACGGAGGCCGGCAAACATGCTGAGCACATCGTCTGGTGTCGGATCCTTGGTCAGGTATTGGGCGGTATGGGAGAGCAGGAAGTCAAGCTCTTCCTCCAGGGGCACCGGTTCGAGGGGGATTTCGGAAACCTTGGTGTCCGTGGTGCCTACGATGACCCGATCGTGCCATGGAACGGCAAACAACACCCGACCGTCCGAGGTATGTGGGACGAGAATGGCGCTCTGGCCGGGGAGAAAGGATTTGTCGAGAACGATGTGGACGCCCTGGCTGGGGGCAATCATCGGGGAGGCGTCGGGGTCGTCCATCCGGCGGATGGCATCCGCGAAAACACCGGTGGCGTTGACAACCACTTTCCCCCGAATGTCGAATTCTTGCCCGGATTCGGCATCCACAGCCGTCACGCCTTTTACCAGTCCTCCCGATCTGACGAGTCCGGTGACCTTCAGGTAATTCACCGGGGAGGCGCCTTGCTCAAAGGCCGTCTGGGCCATGTTGATGGCCAACCGCGCATCGTCGAACTGACCGTCGTAATAGATCACCCCGCCCTTGAGACCCTTGGTTTCGATGGTCGGAATATACTCAAGGGTCTTTTCCAGAGAAAGGGATTTGGAAGCACCGATCCCGTGTTTTCCGGCCAGCAGGTCGTAGAGTTTGAGTCCGATGCCGTAAAAGGGGCCTTCCCACCAATCGTAGTTGGGAACCACGAAGGATAGATTGTGAACCAGATGGGGGGCGTTACGCATCAGCAGCCCCCGCTCCCTGAGGGCCTCGAGCACCAGGGATACGTTTCCCTGCTGAAGGTAGCGAACCCCTCCGTGAACCAGCTTGGTGCTCCGGCTGGAGGTTCCCTTGGCAAAATCGCTCTGTTCCAGAAGCAGGGTCCGGTAGCCCCTCGATGCGCTGTCGATGGCCACTCCGAGGCCCGTAGCGCCGCCGCCGATGACGATGATGTCCCAAGGGTCCTTCTCCATGCGAATGCGGTCGATGAGTTCGTCTCTATTCATAGGATCTCCATGACGGCCGTTGCCTTTCGAACGCGCCGGATCGGACGGGATCTCTCTGGTCCGTGTCAGCGCCGATGGTCAGGTGCCGATTCTCTGTGGCATGGTGACGACGGGCATTGACCAGAATCAATATAGGAATGGCAGAGGTAAAAACCAGCGTAACGGATTGATTTTCATACCGGCCCCGGCATTTCCAGAATAATTGCCCCTTTTCCGTCGCTGATGGTCGATCACCGATGGGCTTTGAACAGATCAACCTTGAGCATACCGTAGGCATCAAAGGCCGACGGGAGGCTCAGGAAGATATTGAGCAGCCCGGAGAGGGTAAGGCTGATGAAAATGCCGACCATGATCACGATCTGATACTTGATGGCAACCACGGGAAAGGATCCCCCCAGTATCTGGCCGGTCATCATACCCGGCAGGGAAACGATGCCGATGGTCATCATCGTTGCAATGGTCGGAGCGAGGGCCGACCGGATGGCCTCCCTGAGAAAAGGCTGGATCGCCTCCCGAAGGGTTGCACCCAGGAGCAGATAGGTTAAAAATGCGGTCTCCTGCCGGCGAATGCCCGAAAAAAAGCGCTCCATCACGATCACGTTCCCGCTCAAACAGTTCCCGAGAATCATTCCGGTGAGGGGAATCAGATACCGGGCGTCATACCAGGGCCTCGGCTGAATCAGGACGAGGATGAAAACGGCCACCACAGAGAAACTGCCTGCCGTCAGACCGGCGATAGTGGGCCAGAAAAACCGCCTGAGAACCAGGCCCGCCTTGTCCAGTGCACTAAGATTGGCGACAACGGTCATGACAAGGATCCACAGTCCGTTGAGCCAGATATTGTTCCATTGAAAAATCAGTTTGAGGTAGAGGCCCACGAAAACCAGCTGAACCGTCATTCGAATCATGCTGACCAGAATGTCTCTCGTCAGCCCGATCTTCAGCCGCCACAATGCCCAAACCGGCAGCAGCAGCAAACTGTAGAGAACCGCTATCCTCATGATGCTGATATCAGCTGTTTCCATGATCTGGGTCTTCCACCAGCCGTCCGGCCTTAAGTCGAACCACCCGGTCACACCGTGCGATCCAGTCCGGGTCGTGGGAAACGGAGATGACCGTGTGGGCCGGAATCAGGAGATGATCCATCACGGCGGATTTGTTGGTCCGATCCAGGGCGGAAGTCACCTCGTCCACCAGAAATACCGTTTTCCCCAGCAATGAGGCCCTGGCGATGGCGATCCGCTGTTTTTGTCCTCCTGACAAATGGGTGCATGGCTGACCGAGGAGGCGGCGGTCGAGTCGGAAGGATTCCAGAACCTCCCCAATGCGCTCATCTCCGGGCCGTGAATGCCGATGGCTCTTGAAAGAGAAGGGCAACAGCAGGGCGGCTTCAACGGTATCCGCCCCAAGAACGGGGTCTTGACCGATATAGGCTACGGATTGCCTGACACGGGCAACGGTCTGGGGGGTGAGCGGTTCTCCATTGAAAAAAACCGACCCTGAAGCGATGGCCGCCGCGCCGACAAAGGTCTTTAGGAGGATCGTCTTTCCACTGCCGGATTCCCCCGTAATCACGATCTTCTCCGAGGGGGAAATCACCATGGAAACCCGGTCCAGCAGGGTCAGTTCACCAAAGCGAACGGTCAGGTCCTCAAGGCGGATCATTGGCGGTTGGGGCAGTCCGCGGGAGTCATGTATTGATCTTGCGGTTGAATGATGATCAACTGCACATTTGGAAATTGCGAGGAGCCCATACCATCAGGCATGGCGACCGCGGCTATTTCGGTGTTAATACCAGAGCCGCCCCTTGAAAACAAGAACACCTTGGAGGCCATGATGCCCGGTATCTCCCTTTGTCGACCCCGGACGCTGCTGCTCTTCGTGTGGCTGATGGCCGCCGGTGCCGGCTGCTCGATGATCCCTCCGCCCGATGCTGCCGTTCCTTCGGAAGCGCAACACCCATCATCCCAAGCCGATCCGCAATGGTGGCAGGCACGGTTCCGCCTGTCGTGGCCGACTGGAGCCCCCCCGGCATGGCACACGGACCTCTATTTGGCCCATCGGGTGATATCGCCGGTTCTGTCAATGACCCAAGAGGATCTCCTGCTATGGCGGTTCCACAGGCGAGCGGGCCGAGACGGAAGCGGACACCAGTTCAGCTTTCTGTTCTTCACCCGCCCGGAGGTGGCCGAGACGGTGTTCTCGACCATCCGGCAGGATCCTCTCGTCCTCCGCCTGGAAGCGAGCGGTCAGCTGGGCGAACTGCTGACGGGTTCCTGGGAGGGGTCTTCCCCCGGCGCCATAGAGGCCACCAGCGACCCCAAGTGGCCCTTGACCGTTCAAAAAGCCTGGCCCCATTATATCATGGGTGCCAGCATCCTGTGGCTGGATCTCATCGACCAGGTCAGCAAAGAAGGCGCCCCCGGATCCCAGGCAGGTTCACTCGGCGGCACCATCGATGACTATATCATCATCAACCGGGAGGTGACCCGGCTGTGGCAGGAGGAAGGAGGGCATGCCTTCTTTCACCATTTGAGCGCCATCTTCGGTTATGAACCCCTCTTCGTGGTCGAAAAGCGTCTGATTCGCTATTAGTCGATGGATCCTTCGGATGAGCCGGCAGGGCCGGCTTGGGGGTGGAGGCCTCACACCGTCAAGACCCTCCCCCTGCCGTCTTCCGCGTCCGTGAAGGCAATGTTGACGGTGTATTCGACCAGATCGATGTCGGCGGTCGCCTGATGAACACCATGGGTCCATGACAGCAGAAGTCGATTTTCCGGAGAGTCCATTCGCAGGAACTCCCCCCCGAAGGCCGGGTGAGTATTGCGAAATTCCATCAATCGAAGCAGTCGCCTGACCACCGGGCGGGCCAGGGCATCATCCACCTCTTCTATGGAGTAGTTGTGGCGGTTGATGTCCCGACCGTTCTTCGTCCGCTCCACCAGCTCGATGTCGTTCTCCCCGGCCAGAAGTCCCACATAGTAAACCTGGGGAATTCCGGGAAGAAAAAACTGGATGGTGCGGGCCGCCAGGTAAGAGTCGTCGTTGCACTCCAGAGCCGAATAGTAGGTGCAGTTGACCTGGTAGATATCCAGGTTCTGGTACTCTTCGCCGGAAAAAATGCGCTTGATATTGGACCCCTTCTCGTAGAGGCCATCGATGGTCCGATCGATTTCCTCTCCACTCATGAGGCCCGCCACATCCACGACCCCCATGCCGTCGTGGGTGTCCAGGGTGGTGATCGATTTCGAGGGCCGGATATCGATCCAGTCGGCCAGCCGCTTGTGGGTATGGTGGTAAAGGGTGTGCAGCACCAGAAGCGGAAGACAAAAATCGTAGCACCAGTAGTCCTTTTCAGCCAGTTTGATCTGGAATTCGTAATGCTCATGGACTTCGGGAAGCACGTCGACCCCGAAGGGGGTGACAAATCGACTCAGCCACTCGAGCAACTCCCACACCTGGGGTTCTAAAAAAAAGCAGGAGGTGCCCAGTTTGATGGTGGTGTAGGCGAACGCGTCCAGCCGGATCATCTTGACCCGAGTCCGGGCAAGGCGGATCAAGAAATTTCGCATCACTTGACGGGTTTTTTCCGATTGATAATCGAGATCGATCTGTTCGTAATCGAAGGTGCACCAAATTTTTTCCCGGGAGCCGTCGGATCGATGAAGCGTCGTGAAAGGGGGCCTGGGCTTACGGGTATAGACTTTGGCCAGCACCTCTTCACTGATCTCCCCGTCGGGCGAGAGTTTGTCGAAAGAGAGAAACATGTCTGCCCACTCGGAGTCCGGTCCTTTTTCCAGATAGTCCTGGAAATACTCCGATTGTCTGGAGATGTGGTTGACCATGAAATCGATTATCAGATCGAAATCCCGGCCGATCAGGTCGATGTCCGCCCAACTGCCGAAAAGCGGATCCACATCGTCATAGGTGATGGGCGCAAACCCCCGGTCGGCAGACGACGGGAAAAAAGGCAGAATGTGAACGCCACCGACGGCCTTGGACAGATAGCGCTTGAGGACGTAATGCAGCTCGGCCATATTCTGGCCCAAGCTGTCCGGATAGGTGATCAACTGGACTTTGTTTTGAAGGGTCATCATCGGTTCTCCATTTCGGCCAGCCGTCGAAATCCATAGGTTTCGATGCCTTCCAAAATTCCCCTGGCATGGTCGTGTTTAGCGAAAAAGACCTTCCGGGCGCCCTTCAATCTCCCGAGTTCGGGACTGTGATTTCCCACGACGACGCCCAGGGTCTCCCCCTTCAGCATTTCTTCATCGTTCCCGGAATCCCCGCAGACCAGGATGTTTTTCAGGGGGATCTCCCATTTGTAGCTTAAAAAGCGGATGGCCTTCCCCTTGGAAGCCCGATAGGGAAGGATATCGAGATATCGGTCCTGGGAATAGACTAGGGTGTATCTGAGTTTCCGTCCCATGAGGGTCTCATGAACCCGAGCCAGCCGGTCCTTACCTGGCTTCATGTAATAGCTGACCTTGAAAGGCCTTTGGGCATCCGTTTCCTGATATTCCAAATACCTCAAAGAATTCAATGCGGTTTGCACCTTCTCCCGGTGCCATTTGTTCGAGAGATGGGTCCTCCAGCTCTTGCTGGGATGGCGTTTCCTGCCGTAGTAGATTTCGGTGCCGACGGAGGAAATCACCACGTCGGGAATGTCGACGCCAAAAGCTTTTAAATGGGAGACGGCCGACTCTACCGTTCGTCCGGTGGCCACCCCAAATCCCACCGTTTCGTGATGATCTTTCAAGAAGGCCAGTAAGTCCTTCAGATACGCCTCGTCTCCGCCGATCAGGGTATCGTCGATATCCGTTATGAGAAAGGCATT
This sequence comes from uncultured Desulfobacteraceae bacterium, assembly GCA_942491115.1. Lineage (GTDB taxonomy): Bacteria > Desulfobacterota > Desulfobacteria > Desulfobacterales > UBA5852 > CALNZV01. The sequence goes on along the minus strand of CALNZV010000004.1, from coordinate 195,456 downwards.
GAGACGCGTCAGCCGGCGCCCGATGGCGCCCGTCGGGGACTCGCTTGGCCGATCCGCTGCCTTTCGTTTGTTATTGAGCCGTTTGATCTCGTGGATATAGGACTGGGCGTGGCTGTCCCAGGTGTAGTGGTCCCGCACATGGAGGGAGCCGTTTTTAGAGAACTGATCCCACCGTTCCCGGTCCGAAATAATGGTCTTGACGGCGTCGGCGATTTCCGCCGGCCTGGAAGGATCCACGAGGATGCCGTTCTTGCAGTTGGCGATGATGTCCTTGGGGCCGCCGTCGTTGGTGGCGACGATGGGGAGCCCCGAGGCCGAGGCCTCCAGCAGGGTGAGGCCAAAGGGTTCCGTCAGGGCCGGATTGACGAACACACCGTTTTTTTCGGCGGCGATTCGATATAATTCCGGCACCTCCAGATCAAAATCATGGCGCTTGGGTATGGCCATTTTCCCGTACAGGTCGTACTTGTCCATCATCAGCAGCATTCGGGTCAACACATCCCGTTCGTTGTCCTCCATGGATTCGATGTCTTTTCGGATTCCCGCGAAAACGGCCAGGTTCGCCATGGCTTGAAGCGCCTTGTCCTCCCCGAAAGCCCGGATCAGGCCGGAGATGTTCTTTCGTTTGTCCGGTCGGCACAAGGCGAGTATCAGGGGCTTGTCGGGCTGGATCAAAAAACGATTGAGCTCCTGAAGCATGGAAGCGCGGGCAAACGTGGCGGCTTCCGGTTTTTCCTTTTCCGGCAGCAGGTCATGGTAATAGGGATAGAAGCGGCTCACATCCAGGCCCGGTGGAATCACCTTGAAGGTCGACACCCCGCCGTTGTCATACATGCGGTACTGCTCGTCGATTTCCTGGCGGGTGCTGGTGACGATCAGATCCCCATGGCCGAGAATGTCCTCCTCCACCGCAATGCGCCTTCCGATCTTGTAACGCTTCTCGATTTCGGTCGTCTTGACCCCATCGTTCAAGAGCTTTTGACGTTTGACACGCCCCAAGGAATGTCCGGTGAACAGGAAGGAGGCGCCAAAAAAATTGGCCAATTCCATGGCCACATAGCCGCCGTCGGCATAGTGGCCATGAAAGACATCCGGTATGCGGCCCGACCGCCGGATGAATTTGACGGTCTTGTCGATAAATTCGTCGAGATGGGGCCACAGGAGTTCCTTTCGAATGTATTTCCGCCCTCCGCATTGAATACGGATGATTCTGCAGGCGTCGTTGAGGGCTTCGACGCTCTGGGCATAGTCGTCTGACACTCGGCGGTCCGCCACCAGGCGGGTCACCAAATCGACACGCCCCACGGACTCGATCTGACTCAGGTGCCTCGCCAACTCGGTAACATAGGTGATCTGGCCGCCGGTATCGGCATCCCTTCCCATTTCCAGGTTGGAAAACCGGATCAACCCGTGGATGCTGAACATTTGAATGTAGAGTTTAGTCTCCGTTGCCATTCCCGACTCCTTTGAGGAACTGTTCGTAAAAAAATCCCGATTCGGGTACAGCTCCCTCCAGGCTGCAGACCCCCGAGGCAAAACCGGCCGCAGCATCGATGATTCTCTCTGGCGCCCACCCCTTGAGAACCCCGAATGCCAGAATGGCCGTAAATCCGTCCCCGGCGCCGACGCTGTTCACAAAGGGGGTGGGGAGCGTCGCCGGGGCCGTTGTCGTTTCGCCCCGGGCATAGATCCGGCTGCCGCCCTCTCCTAAAGTCAGCGCCACCATTTGAATGTGGAAGGCCTCCATCATCGTTTCAATCGATCCGACCCCGGGGGTCTCGGAGCGGCAGATCTCGATGATTTCATCGCGTTCGTCACCGCTTAGCTTCAGGATATCGGCGGCGGCAAGTGACCGAAGCACCCGTTCCCGGCTGTAGCAATCGGGCCTCAGGTTCACATCCACGAGACATCGGGTGCGGGGATGACGGCTGGCGAGGAGGTGATCGATAGCAGCCTGTCCGCTGAGGGTGCGCTGAATCAGCGTGCCGAAGTAGAGGAGTGCGGCATCGTTTCTCAGGGTCTCGGCAACGGCGGTGGTGGCCACCACGGCATCATAGGCGACATCCCGGACGATATGGTAGGACGGTCCGCTCTTGCCGAGGGTGACCTCGACGGTTCCCGTGGGTTTGTCCGCATCGACCTGGATGTCCGCCGCTGGAAAGCGGTGCCGGTTCAGAAAAGCCAGAATGGTCTTTCCGGCGTCGTCATCCCCGATTCGGCTCAGGAAGCGAAGCGGCAAACCAAGATGCTGAAGATGAAAGGCGACATTGAATGGCGCCCCGCCGATCCTCTGGTAGTCAGGGAAGCAGTCCAGCAAGATTTCTCCAACAATGACGACCACAGCCGTTCCTCCAGGTTATCCTTTCCGTCGATCCCCGTCAGCCGATAGGCAGCCGGCGCACTCAACAGAGCCGGGGGCAATGGGCTTTCATCTAACCCGATTATGGATTCTGTCCATAACCGCGCCGCACCCAGGATGGTTGGCATTGCACACCGTTGGTGTCCGCCGGACACTGCAACGGCTTCGATGAGGGTTCTTCTGTATCGGGGAAAGAAAGAAGCAAAATGTTAGAGGGTGTTTAGGGTAGACGGCATGGGTTCAAAAGTCAAATGGAGCGTGGCATCTGATCCATGGCATCCCGATAGACGGTTTTATCCCTCGATCAACGGCGGTTGAACACCAACGGCAACGTTAAAATGACGTTGCGCGTAAGGAACCGGATGCAGGTGGACGCCGTCGGGGGACCATCCGGTTTCCCCCCCTGACAGGGGGCCGTTTTCTTCGCCTTATCCAATGGTCCGCATGATCTCCCGCTTGTTTTTGAAGAACCTCCGATAGGCACTGGTCATCCTGATGACGGGCGGCTGCTCGCCCTGGGGCTTGTTGGCTTTGGCCAACTGGAAGGCCATGTCGTAAAATCGGTAAAACGACTTGATTCCAAAGGCCAGGCGGTGACGCGGATCGTACATGTGAATCGGTTCGGACATGCATCCGTTGACTTCGAGAATCTTGATCCCTTCACCGGTGGTAAGGCTGGCATCACCGGTCGCCTTTACATCAAAGCGGATGAACTGAAAGGATGGGATCTCCCGGCACAGTCGATTCATCCAGTCCGCAAGGCGATCGTCCACCCGATCGTTTCGGTCGTAAAAGAAGGTCCCATAGGTGTGGGAAGCCTGGACCAGCAGTTCAACCCTCTCGCCGGCGGGCGGAATTCGGTCGAGATTTTCGGCATGTCCCAGGAGTGCGGCCCGGTTGTGGTGATAGCGGGGGTCGTTCGCCACAAGTTCCCGGGTCGTGGCGGTCCCGTTGCCGGTAACGGTGGGGATGATCTTTTCGGTGAGTGACGGTACGATGCCCCGGCGCGCTCCGGGCAGCCGGACGAAAAAAATACTGTATTCCTTCGGATAGCCGCAATACTCCTGAACGAGGTAGTCGACAGGTGAACGCTTCAATATCCGGGCCAGGTCATGAACCGATTCCACTCGCCTGACCCCGAACCCGACACAGCCCAGGTCGGGTTTGGCGATCACAGGGAAGCCCAAACCGGATGTCTCCATAAAGCGTTCGAAGGTTTTGATATTGTCGGAAACGTCAACGGTATTGCGGAGCTTCTGATGGGCCAGGAAATAGGGGGTTCCCTTGAGGTGGTCGAGCACATCTCCTTTGGATCCGATTTCCATGCCGCCATAGGGGAGGCCGGGGTTGGCATAGATAAGATGGTATGGGGTGATACGGTATTTGAGCATGAAGGGAAGCCAGAGAAGGCCGACTCCGGCATAGATGACCCCACTATTCCAGTATTGCCACGACATGGGTCGGGTTCCTTATCTGGCGTGGTCTATGGGTACAGGCTCATCATATGGGGTGACGCCAGGAGACGATGCAGACCGATGCGCCGTCGGCACAAAAAAGCAAAAGAGGATGGGCTCCCCTTTTGCTGCTGAAATCATCCGACGGTGGGCTCCGGTGTCAGGCCAAATCCGTCGGGTCATCGATGGCGCACTGCTCTTCCGGGCAAAACAGGCTCAGCCACACGCCGTCCTTGACGACGGATGAGGCTTCTCGAACGGGTAGGTCCATCTGTTCTTCGGCTCGGAGGCAGGCCTCGTCGGGGCAAAACACCTCCATCCAAAGCCCCTTGTCATTTCCTGATTCCGCCTTTTCTCTGCTGGTTTTTGGAATAGCGACAATTTCTTCATCCGTCAGACACCGGGCGTCGGGACAGAAGACTTTCAGCCATGTGCCGTCGTGTTTTTGCGGTTTCGTTTCCGTCATGGTCGTCCTCCCATAGGGTTGTGTTCAACACCCCAACGGTAAGGATAATTAGCGGAATGCCAAGGGGCACGATTCCCCGTGGAGCCCCTATTGGTCGTCGCTTGAGACCGACGCCAACCGCGGGAAAAGATTCTCCATTTGCACTTTCATATAAAACCAGTTGCCGTCGGCGGTGGTCACCCCAACCAACTGATAGTTAACGGTGGCAGGCAGGGGCGACCTGGCGACGAGAACAATGCCGTCGGCAGCGTGCAGGGTAACGGCGACCAGCTCTTTGATACCGCATTTTTCAGCGGATTCCATGGATGTGGTGACGACGTCCTGGAGCTCATTGGCGACGCTGCCGAGATCATATCCACCGTCCGGGCAGTCCTCGGCAAGGACCCTGCCTTTGCTGTCGGTAATGGCAACCCCGATAAACCCCTTGATGTTTCTGAACTCCGCCACATGCTTTTCCAAGATGCCGGAGGCGATGTCCTCGTCCGTTGCCGTGTCATCGAGATTTAGAAGTGCTCTTCTGGTGGTGCTCGAATCCGACCTCTTGATGTCGTCGGTGTCTTCCTTCATCCAAGTGGCGCCGGCCATGTCCATTAGATCCGTTTTGACCTTGGTCCGGGTTCGCCGCCTTGGCAATTCCGTGAATTTGATGGCGATACGGTCCCACTTGGCCATCTCCAGGGCGGCCTTTTCACCGCTGAATCCTTTAAAGTGGGCATCAATCAACACCCCTTCGTCAAAGTAGAGGTACCCCTTGCCTTTGCCGCTGGTCTTGACCTCCATCCGACAGGTTTTCTGCTCCACCTCGATCAGAGGCAGCAGGCTGCTCATGGTCATCCCCCGGTAGGAGGTCCCTTCGTCCTTGAGGTTGAGGCCGACAAAAATGGCGGAAGCCAACGCACCGATCTCAAACGGTTTTTCCAAGTGATAGAGCACCTCCTGCTGATCCATTCGGCGGCGAAACCAGGGTTTCCCATAGTCGGTCATCACCACCACCGGTATGGCCGGGTGATTCTGGGTCATGTAGGCGATCAATTCGAGGCCGTCCATCTTCGGGGTATTGATGTCGGTTACCAGAACGGATATCTGCTGTTTGGTAAAAATTTCAACGGCCTGGAGGGCATCTTCGGCAACCAGCACCTCAAACTGGCGCATCTTGTCCAACCCCTCCTTCAAGGACATTAAATATTCCCGGTTACTATCAACAAGCAAAACCTTGTCCATTTCAGCTCCCGGCGGCGTGTTATCGTTGACATGATGAAAGCGATAAGCATCAATGGCAGCGGTCAGCCCATTGAGGGAATTATCGTAAAAATGTGTTTATATATCGCTATCCACTTGAAACAATATGACATATTCTGTCTACCGGGTCAACACCGAGACCAAGAGATCTGACCGGAACCCAGTGGGTCATCAATGCGGTAGGATTCGAACTGAAATTGACGTTCACGGGCATGGGGATGCAGATATCCGCCCCAATCAACGCCCGCTGACGGATCCGGCGAATTGACCCCAAAATCGGTCTCTTCTTAAAGCCAATACCCTTATTGTGCACCGTTAAGACCGGCTTATGTTGAGGTCGAGGAGCAACCAACCCCACCAGATAAACACAGCCGGCCCACGGCAGGAAAGCCACTCAACTCTCTCTTATATTGCTAAAATCAAAAGCAGACAACCATTGGCTTGTTCAATGTAAGGATAACCCAGTCTGCGCCGGGGATACCTGGTCGCCGGAAAATTTGTGCCGGAGGTGGCCATGGAACACCCGGAAGCACTGGCCGCATTGCACAACGATTTCCAGCATGCCGGATCTGATGTCATGGTTGCCTTCACCGACAATGCCCATAGGGGGAGATACGAATCATCGGTGAGACCTTTTACTACGCGAAAAAGGCGTTTTGCGCCTTGGGTGCTATCCAGGCGGCCGGAGGGATCCCCGCCGTCATTTCGGTTGCACCCATCCGTCCCCCCATGGTCGGACGTTTCCGACGGCACTGGATCCGCTGTTCTGCAACCGATACGATATCCGGCGGTTCGCTTCCGATGATAGGAGCCGAGGAATTCGGTACCTGGGAGTGTGCAGCGGCGCTGCTCCGATTCGCATTCGAGAGGTGACAGAGGCCATGGGCCACAAGCCAGCCCCTATGCCGAAAACATGAGCAAACATTTCATGTACGGTGGTGAACCCGGTCTTCCAGCACACATTTCGGCTTATGGCGACCCGGGGGGCATCTCCCCTGTTTCGCTGTTGCCGTCGCCCCTATCCCAATCGAATGTCAAGGGGTCACCGTGGGGGTCGGAAGAGCCTGAACCATCAAGGATAATTGGGAGGTTCGCTGGGTCCAGATAGGGACCGGTCGGATCTGCGATCGGTGGTTGATTCGGGAAGACAGTAGCGGTCGTGGTTTTACCGTTGGTTAATTCATCATTATTTTTAACAGCTGAAAAAATACCATAACGTGAGAAGGATTGAAATGGGAGTTGACTATGAGGAAAATTAATGTTAATTGATAAGAGTTATTATTTGGGATAAAGGGGCTTCAGTTGGCAGACCAAAATAAAAGATTTGAAATCATCATCCAAAAATTAAGGGATAATGGCCACAAGATAACGCCTCAGCGACTGGCCATTGTTAAAATTCTTGCCAAAAGTGACGGCCACCCCAGTGTTGAAAATATCCATGTCCAGATAAAAAATGATTTTCCGACAATGAGCCTCGCCACTGTATACAGAAATATTGTATTAATTAAATCATTTGGTGAAGTTCTTGAGTTAGGTTTCCCGGATGGGAGCAATCGATATGATGGAAACAAGCCTACCCCCCATCCACACGTCATCTGTATCAAGTGTAAAAAGATTGTCGACCCCGACCTTGATAGTCTGGATGAAATGCAAAAAGAGGTCGCATCAGAGACTCAGTTTAAAATTCTGAATCACAGGTTGGACTTTTTCGGGATATGCAGCAATTGCATGGCAGAGAACGTCTAATATTTTTTTTCCATTAATTGATATCTGTTATCATTTGATAGTTGATTTCTGTTAACAAATGAAGTCGGGGGTCAACATGCCTGAAAAGAAAAACGGACCAATCATGTTGGTGGCCCTGTCACTGATGGTTAATATGAATTGACAGCCAGCCCCTGATTTGGCGTTCCAGAAAATGGTGCGTTGTTCTTCTGACGATCCTTCAAGTCTCCCATTGTCAGCAAGATCAATCGAAATGTTCGCTAAAGTCAACTAGCCAGACGGGCACCGAAGCACGCTATTCATAGCCGTACGGTGCATAAGTTCAGACAACCAAAGGAGGCAGCGCTATGACTGACGAAAGCAGATGTCCGGTAACGGGCAGGGCAAGCAAACCCATTGCCGGCGGTGGCACATCGAACCGGGATTGGTGGCCGAACCAGTTGAACCTCAAGATCCTTCATCAGCACTCGCACCTGAGCAATCCGATGGACGCGGCGTTCAACTACGCGGAGGAATTCAAAAAACTCGACCTGAAGGCCCTGAAGCAGGACCTCTATGGGCTGATGACCGACTCCCAGGACTGGTGGCCGGCCGACTACGGTCACTACGGGGGGCTCTTCATCCGAATGGCCTGGCACAGCGCTGGCACCTACCGCATGGGTGACGGCCGCGGGGGCGCAGGTTCCGGAAGCCAACGCTTTGCACCCCTCAACAGCTGGCCCGACAACGTGAACCTCGACAAGGCGCGCCGTCTGCTTTGGCCGATCAAACAGAAATACGGCCGGAAAATCTCCTGGTCTGACCTGTTGATTCTCGCCGGCAACTGCGCCATCGAGTCGATGGGGTTGCCGACCTTCGGCTTTGCCGGCGGTCGCGAGGACATCTGGGAACCCGAAGAAGACGTCTACTGGGGTGCTGAAGATGAATGGCTGGCCACGAGTGACAAGCCCAATAGCCGCTACACCGGCGACCGCGATCTCGAAAACCCCCTCGCCGCCGTGCAGATGGGGCTGATCTACGTGAACCCGGAAGGCCCGGACGGTAACCCGGATCCGGTCGCTTCCGGCCGTGACGTCCGCGAGACCTTCGCACGCATGGCCATGAACGACGAAGAGACCGTCGCACTGGTCGCCGGCGGGCACACCTTCGGCAAGTGCCATGGCGCGGGTGATGCCGCGCTGGTCGGTCCGGAGCCCGAGGCCGCCGGCATCGAAGAGCAGGGACTCGGCTGGAAGAGCAGCTTCGGCAGCGGCAAGGGCGGCGATACGATCAGCAGCGGCATCGAGGGCGCCTGGAAGCCGAACCCGACCCAATGGGACATGGGCTATCTGAAGGTGCTGTTCAAATACGAGTGGGAGCTGGTCAAGAGCCCGGCCGGCGCAAATCAATGGCTGGCCAAGGACGTGGACGAAGAGGACATGGTGGTTGACGCCCACGACCCATCGAAGAAGCACCGGCCGATGATGACCACGGCAGACCTCTCGTTGCGCTTCGATCCGATATACGAGCCGATCGCGCGGCGGTTCCATGAGAATCCCGAGGCGTTCGCGGACGCCTTTGCCCGCGCGTGGTTCAAGCTGACCCACCGCGACATGGGACCACGCTCGCGCTATCTCGGCCCGGAAGTCCCGGCCGAGGAACTGATCTGGCAAGACCCGGTGCCCGCCGTCGACCATGAGCTGATCGACGCGCAGGACATCGCGGTCCTCAAAGGCCAAATCCTCGCCTCGGGACCGTCTGTCTCCCAACTGGTCTCAACGGCCTGGGCGTCGGCGTCCACGTTCCGCGGCTCCGATAAGCGGGGCGGGGCGGACGGGGCGCGCATCCGTCTCGCCCCGCAGAAGGATTGGGAAGTCAACCAGCCGGCCCAACTGAAGCCTGTGCTGCAGACCCTCGAGGGAATCCAAAAGGAATTCAACAGCGCGCAGTCCGGCGGGAAGAAGGTGTCGCTGGCTGACTTGATTGTGCTGGGGGGTTGCGCAGGTGTCGAGCAGGCGGCCAAGAATGCCGGTCACGATGTGACGGTTCCCTTCACGCCGGGACGCACGGATGCGTCGCCGGAGCAGACCGACGTGGTGTCGTTCGACGTACTCGAACCGGCGGCCGACGGGTTCCGTAACTACCTTAAAATCAAATACAGCGTATCGGCGGAGGAACTGCTGGTTGATCGGGCGCAACTGCTGACACTGACCGCGCCTGAAATGACGGTTCTGGTTGGCGGTATGCGCGTCTTGAATACCAACTTTGGACAGTCCCAACACGGCGTCTTCACCAAGCGGCCAGAGACGCTAACGAATGACTTCTTCGTGAATCTGCTCGACATGCGCACGGCGTGGAAGCCAACCGCGGAAGACGAAGACGTGTTTGAGGGTCGTGACCGCGCAACGGGCGAACTCAAGTGGACCGGTACCCGTGTCGACCTCATCTTCGGTTCGAACTCCCAACTCCGGGCCTTGGCGGAAGTCTATGGCAGTGAGGACGCCCAGGAGAAGTTTCTTCACGATTTTGTCGCGGTGTGGAACAAGGTCATGAACCTTGATCGCTTCGACCTCGCATAAGCCCTATCGTTGCAAAAGCCGGAGGGTGAAAAAGATAGCATAGGTCGGCTCAATCCTCTATTGCACCATTGGTTCGTTGTTTGGATGAATTTCAATCAAGATATCTGTTCGTTGCTCAAATGGCTTTTCAATCCTTTTGCCATCTGTTTCGTGCAACGATAGGGTATAGCATTTTCGAGGGCTTCTGAAGCCCACTCTGAACTGCAAATCGGTTGATCAGGAAGCGATGGTTGCCACGAATTGACGGATGTTTTGAACAACGCTAACGGAAGCGACTAGCAACATATGAGAGCGGCGTTTCAATACTATCTGAAACGCCGCCTTTTCTTTAGCCCTTTACGCCTGCTGGCCACAGAATCGGAGCCCAAAAGACCTAACCCGGATCTGTCACGTGTTGGCGGCGTTCATCGGCCAGGCATTCAAGGGCGCCGCCGACCGTTGGTACTGCAAGCCCTTGATCACGCCCCATATGGAAGCCTCCGACGCGCCCCCAGGGGGACTATTTTTGGGGGGTTTTGCCATTCCGCCGGGGGACAAACGGCTCCCGGGGCCCTGCAACCGAAACAGGCGATACCCATAAGATATCATATATCATTTTGACATTTAGAAAAAATTGTCATGACATATTCGGGCTAAGCGCCTCAAGGGCGGAACCGTCCGCGTTGCTCCAGTCGCACATCAGGCGAGCGTTACGTACAGCTCCAACCGATCTGCATGTTAGCTAATCTTGCGATGACTGCGATTACCCACAAATGCGATTCACGAAAAGCACTAAGAGGATCCCATGTTGAGGGTCGTTTTGACGACGCCAATGCCATGCACATAACCGCGTCGGTTTTCATCAATGACGACGAGTCCGGCCGTCATTACGATGACGTTTGGCTGGAGGGACTGGCACCCCATGAGCCGGTGGCCCAGTATCGGCACAATGTGGGTGAAGACAATGCCGACGCCCACATGAAGCGACAGCTCATGGGGCGGGAGGTGGTCGTTGCCGTTACGGAAGGTCAACTCGATTTCGGGACCTGGGAACAGGTCTTTTACGGAGAGTTCGACGGTCGTCGGAAAAAGCGGGTCCTGGTCAAAATCATCGGGGAATAATGGCCTCGCGCCCAGGGATTGAATCCCATTTATCAACTATCGTTCAGATTATTTTTCCAAACGATTTCAACAAAAAAATCAAGGTCATATCCCTTGCTTCCTTGACACTTTTTTAAGATCTGTGCGATAGATCCAAGCTCTGGAAACCGGCGCCCGGACACCAGCAGTTCCGCGACACCAATAGACTTGCCGGGGGGCCGTCCATCAGAGCCATCGAATTTTCAAGAACCGGACGGCATCGATCCGGGAAGCGACCATTGCAGGTAAGGGATAAACCACTATGAGCGATAGCAGACTTGCCAGTATTCTCAAAGCCGGCCACTTCGCCTTCACCGGTGAGCTGGGCCCTCCACGGGGTACCAATGTGGAAGTGGTCCGCGAAAAGGCCAAGCCGCTAAAGGGAATGGTGGACTCGGTGAATATCACCGACAATCAAACGGCCATGGTTCGGATGTCGAGCTGGGCCGCTGCTCTGATTGCCATCCAGGAGGATCTCGAGCCCAACTACCAGATGGTTTGCCGGGACCGTAACCGCCTGGCCATGCAGGCGGATATATTGGGGGCGTATGCCCACGGAATCCGAAATATTCTCTGCCTGACAGGGGACCACCAGAAGTTTGGTGACCACCCGAATGCCAAAGGGGTGTTCGATATCGACAGCATCCAGCTCATCAACATGATCAAAGGTATGAGGGACGAAGGCATTTTTCTGGGGGGTGCAAAAATCGACACCCCGCCCCAGATGTTTATCGGTGCCGCCGCCAACCCCTTTGCCGAACCTTTTGAATGGCGGGTTCACCGTCTGGCCAAAAAAGTCGAAGCCGGATGCGATTTCATCCAGACCCAGTGCATCTACAATATGGACAAAATGCGCCGGTGGGTTCAGCAGGCCAACGATATGGGACTGAGTGAAAAGGTCTACATCCTCGCCGGCGTTACGCCGATGAAGAGCCTCGGTATGGCCCGATACATGAAAAGCAAGGTCCCGGGAATGGACGTCCCGGACGACATTATCAAGCGCCTTCAGGGCGTCGACAAGAAAAAGCAGGCCGATGAAGGCATTCAGATCGCTTGCGAGCAAATCGAAGAGTTCAAAGAGATGAAGGGGGTTGCCGGCGTCCACTTGATGGCGATCGAGTGGGAGCACAAGGTACCGGAAATTGCCGAAAGAGCGAAAGTGTTGCCGCGACCCGTGGTCTGACGCCCCGTCGGTGCCATCGGGATTTTCGACAGGGCGCCTGCGGTCCCGATCCCCTTTTTCAGGAGCTGTCCATGTACGATATCGTTCGTGGCCCTCTGGTGTGGGTCTCCATTCTCGTTTTCATCCTTGGCACGGCGTATCAAATCATCCGATTCTATCAGTCGAGCCTGCTGAAACCGACCCTCAGACTCCCCCATAGCCCCCCCGGCGACAGCAGCCTGCTGCCAACCCAGTCTCTGGGCTACAAGCTTAAAATGCTGAAGCTCACCGTTCTTGGAAGCCAACCGGTGATGGTCGTCATTACGACCCTTTTCCACCTATGTCTGGTCATTACGCCCTTTTTTGTCCTCGGCCACAACATTCTTTTGGATCTGTCTTGGGGAATCAGTTTCCCCAGCCTGCCCGAGGGCATCACCGACGCCCTGACGATGGTGGTCATTGCGGGGGGGCTCTATTTTCTCTATCGACGGCTTTTCGTGAGGCGGGTTCGGGCGATTACGGCCCTATACGACTATGTGGTCCTGATGCTGGCAACCGCGCCCTTCGTAACGGGGTTTTTGGCTTACCACAGGATCTTTGACTACGATGCGGTCGTGTTTCTGCACATGCTGGCCGGCGAGCTCATGCTGATCGCCATTCCCTTTACCAAACTGGTCCATATGCCGTTTTTCTTCATCAACCGCTTCGTCATGATCCATGAAAATACCTTCGGCAGGGGGGGCAGTCGCGTCTGGAACTGACGCCATCGCACTTCGGAGAATATCGATGAGTGAGCAACAGCCGGTCAATGTAGAAGAAATTCAAACACTTCTAAAAGCGAACCAGCAGAAGATGAAAATGGCGCTGAGGGTTTGCGCCCACTGCAGTCTATGCGCGGAAAGCTGTTTTCTTTTCCAAGTCCACGACGGCGATCCCCGATACATGCCATCTCACAAGGTCATCAACTCAGTGGGACGGCTTTACAAGAAGAAGGGCCGCGTCAGCCAGGAAGAACTCGACGTTATCAAGGAGATCGTCTGGCGGCGCTGTGTGCTCTGCACCCGCTGCTATTGCCCTTTAGGTATCGACATCCCGGAAATGATTTCCCTTGCCCGAACGATCTGTCGTTCCCAGGACGTGGTCTACACCTGGGATGAACCATGGCCCGCGGAGCCCCTGGAGTAAGTCCTTGAATACCGGCTCACGCCGCAAGGACGAAAGGCATCGACACCATTATGACGCAAAACCGAACCGGAATGGCACCGGTGGCCATGTTGCTGCTGATCGTACTGGTCGCAGCCCCTGTCACCGCCATGGCCCAGGAAGACGTTCTTATACTGAACGAGGATGAGGACGGTCTTCTCACGCGCCCCCCCGTCGCCTTCCCCCACGATCTGCACATGGGGCTGTACGACTGTCTCGAATGCCATCACGACTTCGACGGGGAAACGAACGTGCTGGACGAAGACGAACTCTACGAGGGCAACGAGAATATCTCGTGTGCCGCCTGTCATGGTCCAGGCGACCAGCCGGATCTGCAGAAAGCGTTTCATTACCAGTGTATGGGGTGTCACATCGAGGTCCGGAAATCCGGAAAAGGGTCGGGGCCCGAGCTCTGCGGCGCCTGCCATATCCCCCAGTAGTCCCGGAACCCATCGCCTTTTTTAAACGGAGGTTGTCTTGATCAAAGCAAAGAAAAAGCCCCTGGAGGAAATCAAGGACGCCGTTAGCGGCTATACCCGGGTGCTGAATGTCGGCTGCGGCGGGTGTGTGTCCGTCTGTCTGGCAGGCGGTCAGAAAGAAATTCAGCATCTGAACGCCCAGCTGAACATGATATTCGAGGCCGGTGGACTGGCCACCCGGGTCGATGGATTTACGGTGGAGCGGCAGTGCAACGAGCAGTTTCTGGACAGTCTGGACCTTCGGGTCAAACGATACGATTGTCTCATGTCCATGGCCTGCGGGGCGGGAGTGCAACTCCTGGCCGAACGCTACCCCGATATTCCGGTATTCCCCGCCGTCAATACGGTCGCCATCGGCATCGATCGGGAAGTGGGGGTATACGAGGAGAGGTGTCGGGCCTGCGGCGAGTGTGTTCTTGGCTACACGGCAGGCATCTGCCCGATCACACGCTGTGCCAAAAGTCTTTTCAACGGCCCCTGCGGCGGCACCAACATCACGAGCTGCGAGGTGGCCGGAGATATCCCTTGCGCCTGGCTCGACATCTATAAGCGCCTCGAGGCCCAAGGCCGTCTGGACGACATCAAGAAGATAAAAACACCCATGCAGTGGCAGAACACGATTCGACGAATGATTGTCCAGGCCCCTTACGAAAAACGATACCAGGAGAAACAGAAGAAGAAATAGACGTCACCGGCATCCTGGTCTCCATAAGCTAGACCCCAAGGTCGCCGGCGGGCAGGGATCGACCCCCATCCGATCCGGGATGGGGTTTTTTTATGCCCCAACCACCTCACCACCGGATCAAACCGATATCGGGACGGCGGCACTTCACGACAAGGCTCAATACAGGGTCACTCGCTGCGATAAAGTCGGTCGGCAGGGCCACTTTTGGTGTCAAAGCACCACCGGTTCCAGAGCCAGGGCGATGGCACTTTTGGGGTTGGGTCGAACCGGAGTGGCTGTTTCTGGCAGGAAGCGGTTTCTCAACTGATAAACGGTTGTCGGTTTGACAATAGTTACTCTGGGGCTGGTGTTGCTAACGTCCTATAGATCGCTTTCACTAACCGATTCCATTTAGCCCCCCCGGCCAACCTATCGGCCAGGGGGGTCTAGTGGAAGCGGATAGTTTCACGCCTGGGGTTCAATATTAACGGCGCACACCTTCAATTCGGGGATACCGCAAACAGGATCCAGGGCCGTGTTGGTAAGCCGGTTAGCCGCCGCTTGAGCGTAGTGGAACGGTATGAAGATGGTACCGTCCACGGCCTTTTCCGAGATTTTGGCCACGGCCGTGATGGTCCCTCTGCGGGAGGAGACGGAGACCATTTTCCCGTCAATAATTCCCAGGGAACCGGCATCCTCCCGCGAAATCTCCACAAAACTCTCCGGAGCCCGATCCATGATGCCTTCGGACTTCATGGTCATCGTACCGGTATGGTACTGATAGAGGACCCGCCCGGTGGTCAGGTAGAAGGGATAGTCGGCATCCGTTTGCTCAGCGGGGGGGATCCAGTCGATGGCGTGGAATTTTCCTTTGCCACGGGTGAACTGCTCCTTGTGCAAAATAGGGGTACCCGGATGCTCGATGGTGGGGCAAGGCCAGTGGATCCCCACTTCATCGATCCGTTCGTAGCTGATCCCGGCATAGGAAGGGGTGACCCGTCGGATTTCGTCGTAAATGGCTTGACTGTGGGGATAGACCCACTCATGCCCCATCCGTTTGGCAATGCCGGCGAGGATTCGGCAATCCGGCATGGCATCCCCCGGGGGCTCGACGGCCTTTCGGACCCTCTGAACCCTGCGCTCGGTGTTGGTGAAAGTGCCGTCCTTTTCTGCGAAACAGGCCGCCGGCAGAACCACATGGGCTTTTTGGGCGGTTTCCGTCAAAAAGATGTCTTGAACCACCAAGAAGTCCAGATGGTCTAAGCAGGCCTCGGCATGGGCGATATCCGGATCCGATACCAGGGGGTTTTCTCCAATGATGTAGAGTGCCTTCAAGCGTCCGTCATGGGCCGCAGGCAGCATCTCCGTGACCTTCATCCCCGGTTGATCGGAGAGGTCGGTCACCTCCCAGGCCGCCTCCATCTTCTGGCGGGCGTCATCGCTGGTCACCGGCTGATAGGCCGTGAAGACGTTGGGCAGGCCTCCCATGTCGCAGGCGCCTTGAACGTTGTTCTGGCCACGAAGCGGATTGACGCCTCCCCCCACTTTTCCCATGTGACCACAGAGCATGGCCAGATTGGCCAGGGATTTGACGTTGTCCGTCCCGCTCACATGCTGGGTGATCCCCATGCAATAGAGAATGCTGCCCGCATTGGCGGTGGCGAACAGTCTCGCCGCTTCGGCGAGTTGGTCACCGGGGATGCCCGTTATCTCCTCCACGTGATCAGGGGTATATTTCTGCACGGTCTGCTTGAGGGCGTCGAAGTCCTCGGTGCGGGTTTCCACAAACGTCTTGTCGTAGAGGTCCTCTGCGATGATGACGTTCATCATTCCGTTGATCCAGGCCACATCGGTTCCCAAATTGGGCCTCAGCCAACTGTCGGCAAATTGGGTCATCTTGATACGTCGGGGATCCACCACCACCAGCTTGCTGCCTTTGAAGCTGACCGCCCGCTTCACGAAGGAGGAAATGACCGGATGATTTTCGGAGGTATTGGACCCCGTTATCAGGATCACGTCGGCCTTTTCAATGCAGGCGATGGTGTTGGTCATTGCACCACTTCCGAAAGCTGCGGCCAGACCGGCCACGGTGGAGCTATGTCAGAGCCGGGCGCAATGATCGACATTGTTGGTTTTGAGCACTCCTCTGGCGAATTTCTGGGCCAGATAGTTCTCTTCGTTGGAAATCCTGGCGGACGTAAGCATCCCGATGGCGTCGGCGCCATGCTGCGCCTTGATGTCGCCGAGTGTTGCGGCAACCAGATCGAGGGCCTCGTCCCATGAGGCATCTCTTAGCTCCCCGTTTTCCCGGATGAGGGGTGTGGTCAGCCGGTCGCTGGAGTGGATGAAGTCATGGCTGAACCGCCCTTTGACGCACAGGCTGCCGAAGTTGGGTGCCACATCCTCGGCACCGGTGACCTTGACGACGTTTCCGTCTTTGACATGAAGCAGCATTTGACAGCCGACGCCGCAATAGGTGCAGGTGGTCCGCACCGGGATCATCTCCCAGGGGCGGTGACGGTAGCGAACATTTTTTTCCATCAGGGCGGCCACCGGGCAGGCCTGGATGCATTCCCCGCAGAAAACGCAGTCCGAATCCCGGTAAGGTTTGTCGCCGGCGGCAATGATCTTGGTTCCCGCGCCTCGATATCCAAAGCTGATCGCCTTGTTGACCTGAACCTCGTTGCAGGCCTGAACGCATCGGCCGCAAAGAATGCAGCGGGAAAAGTCTCTGACGATGAAGGGATTGACGTCCTCTAAGGGATACCGCGAAGGGGTGCGGGGGTAATCTTCACCGGTGACTTGGTAGCGGTAGGCCAAATCCTGCAGTCGGCAGTCCCCCCATATGGGGCAGAGTTCTGGGCTGTGGTCGTCTCCCTCCACCTTGAGTTGGAAATCCGTCCAATCCCCCGTGTCCGAGCCCCGTGCCGCACAATTGTGGTTTCCCGAAGAAAGCATCAGTTTGAGGATGGTCCGGCGGGCTTCGATCACCGATGTAGATTCCGTTCTAACCACCATGTTACGGCCTGCTGGAGTGGCACAAGCAGCCAGCAGGCTTCTTGCTCCCTCCACCTCCACCACACAGATACGGCAGGCTCCCGTTGCCGTCGTTCCCTTCAAGTGGCAAAGGGTCGGTATGTCAATACCGTTTCGATGGGCAACATCAAGGATGGTTTCATCGGCCTCAAAGGTAAATTCGTGCCCATTCATCACCAGAATATTGGCGTCGCTCATGATCGTTTATGATCTCCTTTTGGAATATGGCGGATCGAACCCTGTCAAACCTTAGGGATAAGGTAAAATTTTTATAGAAAACGGCGATTGTTGTCAATGCGGTAATTGACGATCAGAGAGCCCCGGGATTTCGGCCGCACCTATTGAACGGATGGGAACAGGTCGAGGGTCAGCCGTCGGTTCGCAATGGCGGCAAGAACCGTCGAGAGGAACGATTCACGACTCACGCCGAATGTCACGGAGCCGTCCAGGGTTCGTACCGAGAATGTTCGATTGTCTTTTTCCTTCGCACCGGCTGTCAAGATGAGTGGAATCTGCTGAAGTTGAGCCTCCCGGACTTTTTTGTTGAGACTTTCCGCCCGATTGTCGACGCCGGCCCGTATGCCATTGTCGAGCAGATCGGCACATACGGCATCGGCAAAGGGGATCAAATCGTCATTGATGGGAAGGACGATGGCCTGCAGCGGTGCCAGCCAAAGCGGGAATTTGCCGGCAAAATGCTCGATCAGGATGCCGAAAAAGCGCTCGATAGACCCGAACACCACCCGATGGATCATAATGGGCCGTCGGCGCTGGTTGTCCTTTCCGACATAGGTCAAATCGAAGCGCTCGGGGAGCGACATGTCCAGTTGGACGGTGCCGCACTGCCAAGTCCTGCCAAGGGCATCCTTGATGTGCAAATCGATTTTAGGCCCGTAAAAGGCCCCATCGCCTTCGTTGATGCGGTAATCGCTGCCATAATCGTCAAGAGCCTCCTTCAGGCCCTTGGTGGCCTCTTCCCACTGCTCGTCGGAGCCGATGGACTTGTCAGGCCGCGTGGATAGTTCCAGATGGAAATCGAGACCAAAGGTTTTATACACCTCCTCGCTGAGCTTCAGGACACCGAGGATTTCCTCGCGAATCTGGTCCGGCCTCATGAAGATGTGGGCGTCGTCCTGATGGAAGGCCCGCACCCTGAAGAGTCCGTTCAGGACGCCGGACAGCTCGTGGCGATGAACCAGGCCGATCTCCGAAGCCCTGAGAGGCAACTCACGATAGGAATGGGGGCGGGAATTGTACAGCAACATCCCGCCGGGGCAATTCATGGGCTTTATGGCATAGTCAACCTCATCGACCACGGTGGTGTACATATTTTCCCGGTAGTTGTCCCAGTGACCGCTGCGCATCCAGAGGTCCTTGTTAAGCAGGATGGGCGTCTTCGTCTCGACGTATTCCGCCCTGCGATGGGCTTCTCGCCAGTAATCGAGCAGGGTGTTCCAGATCACCATCCCCTTGGGATGGAAAAAGGGCATGCCGGGCGCCTCCTCGTGGAAACTGAAGAGATCGAGGGATTCACCAATCTTCCGGTGATTTCTCCTCTTGGCCTCCTCGAGAAAATGGAGATGGGCCTTCAGATCTTTTTTATCGTAGAACGCTGTCCCGTAAATTCTTTGCAGCTGCGCCTTGGCTTGATCGGCACGCCAATAGGCACCAGATACCTTCATCAGCTTGAATGCCTTGACGAAACCGGTATGAGGCAGATGAGGCCCCCGGCAAAGATCAGTAAACTCCCCCTGCCGATAAAAGGAAATGGTGCCGTCGTCCAGTTCCGAGATCATTTCGAGCTTGTAGGGTTCGTCCTTGTAGAACGCCATTGCCTCTTCCTTGGCGACCTCATGGCGTTCGATGGGAAGCTTGTCTTTGACGATTTTCTTCATCTCGGCTTCAATCTTGGCAAAATCGTCTTCCGACACCGGTTCCATGTCGATATCGTAGTAAAACCCGCCGTCGACTGCGGGGCCGATGGTCAGTTTGGCGTTCTTAAAAAGCCTCAAAATAGCCTGGGCCATCACGTGGGCGGCGCTGTGCCGAAGCACCTCAAGGGCCTCGGAATCTTTGGTTGTAATCAACCGAACCGACGCATCGGCGCCAATCGGTCGATTCAGATCAACCAGTTCTCCATCCAACTCCATTGCCACGCAGTTTCTTGCCAATCCTTCCGAAATACTCAACGCCACATCATGGCCCGTCGACTGCTGGCTAAAGGTCTTTAAGCTTCCATCAGGAAGTGATATGGTGATCATTATCCCTCACATGGGTTGACAGGTTAACGGCAACGACGGTTGTGCACCCCATCCCGGCCAGTATCTGCCCCGGCAGGTGCTGCCGTATCGAATCGGAAAACTAAGGGAAAGGTATCGGTGGGTCAAGAGAAAAGCGGGGAGTGTATCTCCCCTGAACGGATCCATTTTGTGGCGACGCCCGGGGCGCTTAGACGCGCCGTGTCGGGTATTCGGGATCACCGCGAGATCGCGGTAGATGTGGAGGCGGACTCCATGTTTCATTTCCAGGAGAAAGTCTGCCTGATCCAGATTGCCACCCAACAGTCCGTCAGCATCATCGATCCTCTGAGCTGCGGCGATCTGTCGTCTCTGGGCCCCGTGTTCGGGGATAAACAGATTCGGAAAATCTTTCACGGTTCGGATTTCGATGTCCGATCCCTCTATCGTGACTTTGGCATCGACATCCGTCATCTCTTCGATACGGAACTGGCGGCACGGTTTTTAGGGCTGAAGGAAAGCAGCCTGGAATCACTGCTGGCTTCTCGGTTCAATGTTCGTCTGGACAAACGCTTTCAGCGAAAAGACTGGTCGAAAAGGCCGCTCCCCGACGAAATGGTTGCCTACGCGGCAGGGGACGTCCTCCATCTGATACCCTTGGCCCACCAGTTGGAGGCGGAACTCGAGAGCCGAAATCGGTTGACATGGGTTGAGGAGGAATGCTTCCATCTGAGCAGAGTCCGCCCGCTCAACCACCAAGAGCAACCCCTTTTTTTAAGCATTAAGGGCGCCGGGCGGCTGCCGCCTGCCAAACTGGCGGTATTAGAGAAGCTGCTGCAGTTCCGGAGGCGAATCGCCGAAGAAAAAGACCGGCCTCTGTTCAAGGTGGTCAGCAACAGCGCCTTACTGAAAATTGCGGCCGACCTTCCTCAAACGCTGGAGTCACTCCAAGAGACCACTGCCGTCAGCACTGCACAGATCCGGATGTATGGGCTTTCTATTTTAGAAGCGGTTCACAGCGGACTTCGAACCCCGAAAAAGGATCTACCCCGGTATCCGCGGAAGTCATCGCCGCGGCTGCCGGCCATGGTTCCCCACCGGGTCCAGGCCTTGAGAGCCTGGAGAGACTGCCAGGCCGACACACTAGGCATGGATCCGGGGCTCGTGATCAACAAAACACTCATTCAAGCCATTGCCATGGAAAACCCAAGTGATGTCAAAGCGCTGGACCGTATTCCGGAGCTTCGGATATGGCGCAAAGTGGCCTTCGGGAAATCGATTGTCGACACCCTAAAACAGGTTTCATAACGATTCACCGGCAGCCCCAACCCTCAAGGGGGCGATGTGCCCATGGTATCCTTCAACAATTGCTTGAATCCCGTCAACGTGCCTTTCCAACTGATTCCGTCGCCAACCATCACGGCAACGATGACCCTTTCCTCGACGCTGACCTCGATGACGATCTCCTCGTCACGAATTTTGAATACCGCCTCTCCCCATCGCTCCGCAGGCAACCCGATCGCTTCGCAATCGAAGTCTGTCCGCATTTCGCCGGTCATCCGGATGTTCGACATGGGTCCCTCCCTGTGGATTCTTGTCTGATGATATCACTCCAGCCCCAAACCATTGCCGACTGTTTCTAAAACGCTCTGCAGGTATGCCTCGAAGGGCAACGCCTCCCTTTCTCCAGTCGAAAAGAATGAAGACCGGTGCCTCAAGTGCACCCCGTATCTCGACATCCCGCCAAGTGAATTCGAATAGACGCTCCTGTGACTATTTCTATACAGGCATCCCCTCAGAAAAACCGGCGGTCCCCACATCGGGGGTGTCGACAGGGGAATGCCACCAACGCCTGGTGCGCTATAAAGCCACCGTTGAAGGGGCTGCGTCCACGGGCCCTTTGAGTCCGTCTTTTAAAAGATTATCGGTAACATATAAACAAACATATGACGCGGATGCAATGATACCCGATTCGTTTCAGCCCATGGTTTTGACAGCGCCCCCGGGAACGGTTCCCCAAAGGCGCGATATTTGCTTCAACCTCGAGAGTGGCGGAAGCATTGGCATCTGTTGGATCGAACATCGTTGCCAGACCCCTGGCCGTAACCGATATCAAGGAGGAATGCGTCAAGATGATCGAATCTGATTATCTGGAGGAAAATGCCAACTTGTTGAGCACACTGAAAAGCCTGCCAACCCTGGGGCCCTTCGGCGAAAAGGAGCTAAAGACCCTGTTGAAGCGCAGCAAAATAAGGAAATACCGCCCCGGGGAAATCATTGTTCGAGAAGGCAAAATCGACCCATGGATCTTTTTTCTCGTCTACGGAAAAGTGCGGGTTGAAAAAAATGAAAAGGTGCTGGCAGTCATCAATCGCCAGGGCGATACCATTGGAGAGATGGGGATCATCGACCGCTCCCACCGGTCCGCCTCGGCTATCGCCGAGTCGGAAACCGTCTGCCTGGCCACCGACACCCGCCACATCGACCAACTGAGCGGATTGGATCGAATGGTTTTTTGTGCGATTCTCTACCGGATTATTGCCGAGACCCTGGCCGAGCGCCTTAGGGTCACCAGCGAGAAGTTGGTTCAGGAACAGCAGCGCCGAAATTGGATCTCACCGAAACATTGGCGGCGCCTGCTGCCGAAACGTCTTTTCCCTTTCACCCCATAGTCGGCATCGGTTTATCCGCGTCTGCGGATACCCATCTTCCGCAACCGGGAGGCAAAGGTGGATCGGTTCAAGCCGGCCGCCTCTGCAGCTCGAGAAAGGTTCCACTGGTACCTGTCGACCAGATACAACGCGTAAGCCTCGTCCACCGCGTTCCATGTCATATCTGCAAATGTCAACCCCTCGGATGTCTGGGCCTGATCGGATTTTCTTCTTCCCGGCCATTCCGGCGACACCTCGTCCCCCGTCGATACGAGGTCGGCTTCCCGTACCGGGATGTATTCCGGGAAATCCCCCACACCGATTCGTCTACCGTCTGCAACCACCAGGAGATATCGAACGATATTTTCCAGCTCACGAATGTTTCCCGGCCACGGATAGCGGGAAAGGCATTTGATCGCCTCCGGCTGAATCCCTTTGACGTCGCTTCCCAGGCGAGAGGCCTCGCGCTTAAGAAAATGCCTCAGAAGCAGGGGAATATCCTCTCTTCGATCCCGCAATGACGGCAGGTGAAGGGGTAAAACAGAAAGCCTGAAGAACAGATCCTGGCGAAAAGTGTTCTGGTCGATCATGTCCCTGAGGTTTCGATTGGTGGCCGAGATAATTCTGACATCGACCATTCTAGCGGCGGTCGCACCGAGGGGTTTGATCTCTCCATCCTGGAGCACTCGAAGGATTTTCGCCTGGATGTCCTGGGGCATATCCCCGATTTCGTCCAGAAAAAGGGTGCCGGAATTCGCCGCCTCAAACATTCCGATGCGATTCCTTGTGGCACCGGAAAAGGCTCCCTTTTGGTATCCGAACAACTCGCTTTCAAGCAATGTCTCGGGAATCGCGCTGCAATTTTGTACAAGAAATGAATGATCTGATCGACTGCTGAGACGATGGATCCGGCGGGCAAACAACTCCTTCCCGGTTCCGCTCTCTCCCGTTAGCATCACGGGATAGTCGGTGCCGGCATAGGTTTCCAACAGCTCGATGGCATTCAGAAACACGGAGGCTTGCCCCACAATGGACGGCTCGCATCGGATGTCATCGAGCTCCGACTGAAGATCAGCCTTCGCTTTGCGCTCCCTGGCGTAGAGAATGGCATTGTCGAGGGCATCGGCACCGATGTTGACCAGTTCCTGAAGGCGCTCCAGGCGACCACCGTCGATAAGATCATGGGAATCGTCAGGGGCGATATCGATAAGTTGGACGGCGCCGTAAACCTCCCCGCTCTTCATGATCAGCGGAAAGCACCAAATCCGACGGCTTTTGACATCCAAGGCGTCCTCAAGGCTACCCAAATGACGTGGGTCGGTCTTCGGGTCTGCAACCGTCATTTCGCCATGTTCAATCACCCAGCCGACGATGCTGGAATCTTCCGCAGAAACACGAACCCCTTTGATCAGTTCGCACTGATCGCCCACCGCCTCTGCACAACGGTAATGGGCATCTTCCTGGATCCAAATGGACCCTCGATGCCATTTCTGCAGATCCAGAAGGGTATTGAGAAATTTCCGCTGAAGCCTTGAAGGGTCGCGTTCGCTGAAAAAGGACCGAAAGAGCTGAAGGGTAGACATGTTATATTTCACTAAAGTTAGTTATATTTAATAGGTATTGTTTAAATTTCACCGCATAGCGATCATCACAAGGGATTATCGGTCTTTGGTCAGATAAGCATAACGTATCTAAGTCAATGGCTTTTATCCCACTTTGCATCCGATGGCACAAATTGTGGTAGTCAATACTGCAAAAAGGAGCAATCCTATGCGGACTATAAAGAATCTCTGCCTGATGATCACTGTCGTCGCCATTCTAACGGGGTGTTCATCGTTAGGCCCCACCACCCCATCGGGAGGTGACCCCATCCACATCCTCCCTGCCCTCACGCCCCTCAAGCCCGACGTCAGCGATGTCACCACTTGCCTTCTGGGCCCTCGAAATCAGCCGTACGCCATCCAGTTCGAGGTCCTGGATACTGCGGAGGTCTTCAACACCCGGCTTTTGGAATGCAGCGAGCGCCCGGTGAATCAAAACCTGGCCGCTTACCTGACACTCACCATCCGATTTTAATGCGTCGATCCTTTTCCTTTGCCTAAGGGGTGGTTGCCGTCGGGGCCGCCATTCGGTAGAGCGTCAGTCAGTGCCGCCTCCCTCAGTCCGCTCCGCCCCAAAAACTTCCGGAAACCCTCATTGAAGGCAATTTGACATTCCTTGTGATTCGATGATCAAATGCCCTCTGGGGTTTTCAATATCTTTCATTGGGGTCACCGCCTACTCCAGCGGTCATCGCATTCCATGATGATAGCGGGTCCACGAAAACGGGTTCTACTGATCACTTTTCTCGTCTTGGCAGGAACACTGGTGCTGGGCACCGGGCTGATGAGGATTGCAACTGCCTGGCTGGCCTCAGAGGAAACCCAATCCACCATTGCTCGTCGTTTTAAAGACGCCACCGGCGGGCAATTGTCGTTTGATCGAGTGGGAATCAAGTGGCGCCTGCGACCCAGCATATGGTTCGAAGGCGTGGAGGCCGGGGTCGCCGGTATCATCAATGGAAACTGCCGAAGCGTCGCCATTTTCCCCTCAATGCGGTCTCTGCTGAAGGGTGATTTGCGCATTTCAAAGGTCATCGTCTCCCGCCCCGACATCGACGTGTCTCCCTGGCTCCTCTCACTGCCGGCCCCAGCCCTGTCAGAAGACGACCGCTCCGCACCCTCTGCCAAGGAGGATTTATGGCGGCGGCTCGCCAACCTCTCCTTTCCGTATGCCGACAGTATTCCCCATGTGGACATCCGCATCCAGGACGGTTTTGTCGGATTCCCGGATACCGCTCTTCACCTCCTCCGAATATCCGGACTGAATTTGCGACTCCGTCATAATGAAAAGGGATTGGCCATCCGGCTTCAATCCCATTCGACCCATTGGGATCACCAGGAAATCACACTCGCCCTGGATTCCTCCACTCGGAGACTTTTCGGCAGCATTCGTTTGACCCATTTGAAACCGCTCCCTCCCATCGAGCAATGGGCGAGGGATTCGGGGTTCTCATTGAGGCATGTCGGAAACAATCTGTTGGCGGCAACCTTCCAGGGCGTCGCCGGCAAAGAAATAAGGGCGGAAATTGAATGCACCATCGACGATATACGCGTCGATCGCCCGCCCAAAACTCAATCGATTAAAAGCGGTCGCCTATCGGCAGAACTTTATCTATCCCCGGGGGCCGCAGCCATTCGAATTCGAGACCTTCGGCTCGAATCCCCCGGCATTCGCATGAGCGGCTACTTTAAAATGGGGCCAACGCACCCCCGATGGGAGTTGTCTCTCAATGGCCAGGATGTGGACTTAGAGGCCGCTCGCAACGCCACCCTCTTTTTTCTAAGCGGCCATCCGGTGGCGGAGGGAATATTCCAGGTGGTCCGGGGAGGACGGATTCCCAGAATCTCATTTGGTGTCAGCGGTCAACGGTTTGCTGACTTGGCTCGTTTCCGGTCCATGACCCTTGATGCCCACCTCGACAATGGCCGCATTGTTGCTCCGGGTCCGAACCTGAACTTGTCATCGGTTAGCGGCGGGGTCTCCATCAGGGATGGGGTGTTGGAAGGCAACGGGTTGAAGGCCGTCTTCGGCAGTTCCACCGGGTCGGATGGAAAGCTTCTCTTGGATCTGAACACGCCGGGAGTCCCTTTTTTTCTTGATCTTAAGATGGATGCCGACCTCGCACAGCTTCCGCCCGTTCTCATTGGACTCGTGGACAACCCCGTCTTTGTCAGGGAGCTTGAGTCCATCACTCGAATAGACGGTAGAGGCTTGGGCAGAATGGTATTGGACAGCCGGCCCGGCAGGATGCGGGTGATGATAGACGTTACCGATTTCCGCGTGTTCGGCCAATACCCTAAAGTCCCCCTTCCCATCCACATCGAGGCCGGCACATTCCGATATGACGACCGATCGGTCAGCGTGCGGGATGTCAGGGGAACCATCGGCGAATCCACCTATTGGGACGTGAACGCCAGCGTCGAGCTCGCGCCGCCCTATTCGCTGACAATCGCCGACGGAAAGGCTGTCATCAAGATCGAAGAATTGATGACGGTCCTCAACCATTATCCTGCCGTAGGCTCCCTGATCGGTCCCCAAGCCGATGCCGGGGGGCGGCTGACGGTCAACCGGATCCGCGCGGCAGGGCCGGCATCGTCCCTTCTCGAAGAAGGGTTTCAACTGGAAGGAACCATCGCAGACGGTCATCTGAAAAGCGACAGGCTTCCCTGGGAGATCCACGAATGGAGAGGGGAGATCCTCTGGACACGGGGCATCATTTCTTTTTCCGACGCCGCGTTCCGTTTTTTGGATGCCGAAGCCCGTCTGGATGGGAATTTCCACTATCAAGCCAATCGATTGGCGTCGTGCCGCCTTCAATTTTCCGGCCACTTCGACGCCCGTTCAGTGGGTTGGCTGTCCCAATTGGCATCGCTTCCAGAAGCCACCCGACCGGCGGCACCGGTGGACATCCGGGAAGGAACGATTTCCTGGGATGGGGCCGATGCCGTCTTATTCTCGGGAGTAATGACGGTGCCCGGGGATTCCCAGTTGACCGTGGAGGGATCGAAAACGGTCTCCACCATCGACATCCGACGGCTGGTCGTGGAAGATGAAGGCTCCGATGCAGAGCTTTCGATTCGCTACACGGATGAAGAACTTGCCGTCATTTTTTCCGGTAATCTCTCCGGCGGATCTCTGGACCGACTGAGTGCCAGCGACACTGGGCCCCAAGGGATCATGCGCGGGACTCTTGAGGCTCGGATCGATTTGAACGCTCCCCACCGTTCCTGGGCAATGGGGCAAATCGAAGCGGAAGACCTATTTGTTCCTCAGCTGATGTCCGAGGGGGTTCTGATCGAGAAGGTCCGCATCGATGCGACTGGTGATACCGTCACTCTATCGCCCCTGGTGGTCAACGGTCATGGAACGACGCATACGGTCTCGGGCACCATCAATCGTTTGAGCGAGGGGTTTGACATAGAACTTAGCGTGGATTCCGACCATCTGGACCTGACTCCCCATGCCACCAGACCCGATGCCCCTGGCGGCCCCTTCGCGGCAGCCGCTTCCAATCCCATGGAATTCCTTAAACGCCTCAACGTCCATGGCAGCCTGAACATGCGGGTCGGCCGTTTGACCCATGATGGAATCACCTGGTCCGCCGTTCGCGGCGACATCACCATTGACCCGGAAGGATATCGGGCAGACATTACCGAAGCCTTCTACTGCGGGATGATGACCTCTGGCCGGCTGGTTTCCGATGAAGACTTGTGGCAGTTGACGCTGGAAACCCGATCCGATGGGGAAGACCTCAGTGCCCCCATCGCCTGCTTTTCCGAGAATCGGTCCCTGATCGACGGACCGTTTACTTTTCGAGGCCATTTCTCATCCAACAACCGCCAGGACTTGATCGGGCATGCCCGCGGGTCGGTTGAACTGACCGCCGGTAACGGACGAATCTACCGCCTCAATGCCCTGTCTAAGATCCTTGCCGTCGTGAATGTCACCGAAATATTCCGGGGCAAACTGCCCGACCTTCTGAAAGACGGCTTTGCCTATGAGACCCTTAGGGTCAAAGGACGAATCGATAATGGAATCCTAAACGTCGATGAGGCCGTCATCGACGGGGCGTCTATGGAACTGGTCGGCAGAGGGTCGGTCGATCTGTCCGCGGGCACCGCTGATCTCACGGTGCTGATTGCCCCATTGAAAACCGTTGACACCATCATCAAGGTTACGCCCATCATCAGACAGCTTCTGGACGGGAATCTTGTCTCCATCCCGGTAAGGGTCACCGGAGATCTTGCAGATCCCACTATCATTCCATTGGATCCCGCCGCCGTCGGAACGAGCCTGGTCAACCTGATGAAGCGAACGTTCGGGCTTCCGGCCACCCTCATATCCCCTTTTCGCAGGGAGCACGGCGGGCAAGAAGAGAACGGATCGGTAAGTCCCCAGGAGACCGTCAAAGACCCAGGCGACGACCGATGATCTTTTCTTCAAGAAGGGACCGGAGCATTTCTGGGAAACCGCCTCATCGTCGGGGCACAGGATTTCACCTAACCGCTGACGTTGGCAGGCCCAGAGGCCGTGCCCGATGCATTGATGCTCGACGCCACCTTTCCCTGGACAAGATCGGTTGTTAAGCAGCCAGCCCATGAAAACGCCCGGTCCGATGAAGCGTTTCGGATTGACCTGGAGCCAATGGCCAATGAGGGTCACGGGGCGGGGGCCGTCGGCCCATGGGACCTCTGTGAGACCTCCCCATCTGATGGGCTATTGATGTTCATGCATAAGTATGTTTCTATGACCGGCAAAGACTGCTGTATGGTGGTTTTTCTTCCCTTAGTCAATCGTTTCTAAGGGTGCTTTATCCGACAGCCAATGGGACACAGTGGCCCTTCCCCCCCGTTGAACGCTCAAACGGCTCACGAGGCGCAATCCGCATGGGAATCCAGGAAAGAAAACAAAGGGAGAGAGAAATCCGGCGGCAGCAGATCATCGTGGCGGCCAAGCGGGTGTTTACTCAAAAAGGGTATGAAAAATCCACCATGGAGGATATCGCAAAGGAAGCCGAGCTCAGCCCGGGAACCCTCTATCTCTATTTTAAAAGCAAGGACGAACTCTACGCCTCGCTATGCCTCAGGGTCCTTCAGTATATCAACATCAAGGTCAACGCTGTGGTCAACGAAACGGGCGGCGACTATCTCTCCAAGCAACGGGCCCTTATGGAGGCCATGATCGACGTCTACGAATACGATCCTCTGATCCTCAACAACATGTTCCACCTTCAGTCGAGCGACACCCTGAAAACCCTGTCACCGGAACTCTTGGATGACATCAACGCCCTTGCAAGGCGATCTCTGAGGGCAATGGCCGGTATGTTCAGTGAAGGCATCGACCTGGGACTGGTCATCAACAGAAATCCTGTGGCGCTTGCGGATATCGTATGGTCCCTGTTTTCCGGAATCGTTCTCTGGGAAAACAGCAAAAAGCTGATCAACAAAGACCGATATCAGTTACGCGACACCTTCGAGGCCGCTCTGGACATTTTCGGCCGAGGCCTCAGGGAACCGCTCAACCCTTCCGTGGACTGACTGTCAACCGTGGATCATCTGATGCCTGCCGTCTCTCCCCTGGTTTCCCCCCACAGTCCGGCGGCAACCCAAGGAGCCGTTCTTCGCATCCTTCGCTTGGGTTTTATTCGGGGCCAGCCTCCCTTTGCCACACGGTGTCCGAATCGCAGGCTTTCGGACCCGGGGCGCAATGGCTGTCAGGCCCATCGATGGGTTCCCAAACCACCATACCTTTCGAATGAGGCTTGATCCCTAACGCCATAGAAGGTAAAAACACCATACTCAATATTCACCATAACAGGAGGCTCCCCGATGGAACGCGGGCACGACAAGGAAGAAGGCGGCGAGGCTTACGACGACTACGACCCTTACTCTCCTCTGCAAGGAAAAGGCAGAATGGATAAATCCCTGTTCGTGTATGTTGCTGCAGGGGCCGGGGTTCTCGCACTAATTCTGCTTATCTTTTTTATCCGATCCACGCCTCAGAGCGACGGGGCTGTGGCGCAGATCGCCGAACTGGAAAAACGCTTGGATGATCTGGAATTCAGACTTGCAGAGGTGGAGGCCTACCGCAGTCGAATCGACGGTCTGGAAACCAAAGGACTCGAACTGGAGGAAATGACCAGCCGATACTCCCGCTTCGAGTCGTCGGTGGCAGCTCACTTGAATCAGTTGGATGAAAAGGTGACCGCACTGGAGAAGAAAAAGGCCGAGCCACCGGCAGCTAAAAAAGCCCCCAAGGTCGAAGCACCCGCGTCCCCTAAAGCCAATAGCCGTTTTCATGTCGTTCAGCCCGGCGATACCCTTTACTCCATCAGCCGAAAATACAATACCTCCATCAATGCCATACGAAAACTAAACGGCATCGGCTCCGGTCAAATTATTCGCCCCGGTCAGAAACTACAGGTATCCAAATGACCGCTCTGCAGCTGTGACCTTGGCCTGCTGAACCTCTCCTGGGATTGGGGATGGTATCATCCGGCAGAATAGGACGGTCAGCGAGCCCACAGATGATCCGTGGACGGCTCTCCGGTCTATTGCGCCGATGGTCGACCCCCTTTCGGCGCCTCTCTTACCGTGCCTGCAGCCAATCCTCCCGGGCGATTACGGGAAACACGATATGACGATCTTCGACATGGATTTTGAGGCGTTCGCCGATCGGATCCACCATGACTACGGCAAGGGCTCCAGCGCGGCAGCCGACGTATACCGGAACTTCTATCGCTCCGGCAGGGCCGGCCTGGATCACCTTCCTCCCCAACTCAAACACCGTTCATGGCTTCAGGAAATCAAGAATCGCCTGATGCTGCCACCGGCGGTCATTGCGGATCAAAAATGTGACGACGGTGTGACCAAGGTGATCTTTAGGCTCTCCGACGGATATCATATTGAAACCGTCATCGTCCCCATGGATCGATACGCCACGGTTTGCGTCTCCTGTCAGGTGGGGTGTCGAATGGGGTGCCGATTTTGTGAGACAGCCACCATTGGGTTCAAGCGAAACCTGTCGGCATCGGAAATCGTCTATCAAGTGTATGCGGCTCGCCGCCACCTTGGGGTTTCCGTAAAAAATGTCGTATTTATGGGAATGGGGGAGCCCCTCGACAATGTGGATGGGGTCATCAAGGCCATCGATGTGATCAAGGATCAACGGGGCCTGAATATCGCCGAGCGCAACATCACCCTATCCACTTCAGGCCGAATCGATGGAATACACCACCTGGCCAGGCTCGGCAGAACCCAGATCCGCATCGCCGTTTCCTTGAACGCACCCAATGACGAGGTCCGCTCCAAAATCATGCCCATCAACCGACAGTACCCGATGGCTCTACTGAAAGATGCCCTACTCAGCTACCCCCTCAAGCCTGACAACCGCATCGTTATCGAATACGTCCTTATCGACGGGATGAACGATTTTGCGTCCCATGCCGATCAGCTGGCGGGCTATCTGTCGGGCCTGCCGGTCAAGGTCAATCTGATTCCCTGCAACCCCGGGCCCGGAAGCCCCTATCAGCCGCCGCCCCTGGAGGTGATCGAGGCCTTTCGCCGGCGCTTGGTGGCCAGCCGGGTTTTTGTCCGGATGCGAAGAACCAAGGGCCAGGGACTCATGGCCGCCTGCGGTCAACTGGGCCACGGCTTCGACACTGGCCCTGCCCGCCCGTCAATCCAAAGCGGAACGCTGTCGGTTGGAGCCGACAGGCCGTTCACTCCGACGGGCCATGGGTTCAATGCCCGGGCTCATCTTCAGGGGTCCCGGTCGCCTCAGCCCCATCGGCCCTGGCCCGGCGCAATTCCATTTGACTGACGGTGATGCCGGCAAGCACCAAGGCCGAAGCCATGTACTGCTGAAGTGTGAAGCGTTCTCCCAATACCACCCGCCCCATGACAAGGGTGAAAACGGGAATGAGGTTCACAAACGCCGATGCCCGGCTAACGGGAATGCGGCTTACCCCGAAATTATACATCCCATAGGCACCAAGGGTGACCACAGCCCCCAAGTAAATGACTGCAGCTGTGGGCACGGCCTCGACCACAACCGGAAGGGAGGTTGATGGCAGAAAGAGAATCGGGAAATAGAAAAGACTGCCGATAAAAGCCTGCACCGCCGTCAGGAAAAGCGGCGGATATCGAAAAGTCAGTCGTTTCAGATTGATGATGTAGCCCGTAGCGCATACCATCGCAATAAATTCCAAGAAATTGCCCAACATGGGGTTGGGGGCGGATGGCTCCGGCCGACCTGAAAGACTGAGCCAACAGGCGCCAGCCATGGCCAGGCCGAATCCGGCATAGGCAAGGACGGACAGTCTTTCGTTGAATGCCAGACGGGCGCAGACGGCCACCAGCGCCGGCAGTAGGGCGGTGATCATGCCGGCCTGGGAGGCGGAGGTCAGCTCCAGGGCTTTGGCTTCGAAAAGGAAATACAGGCAGGGCTCGCAGAACGCCATCAGAAGAATGGACTTGACATCACTGGAACGAAAGCGGACTTCCTTTAGAAGGTAGGGCAGTAACGGAAGAAAACACAGGCTGGCCACCAGCATTCGGGCAAAAATGACGACCATGGGATCGTAAACCCGGAACGCCATTTTCAGAGCAATGAACGAACTGGCCCATATGGCCATTGCCATCAATAAACTGATGTAGGCCATTGCCTTGTCAGAAGTTCTTTTCACACGCTGAGCCCCCATTGCCGCCAGAGCCCATAGCACCCTTCCTGGTGATTGGGAAGCGAAAACCGCTGTCGCCGATGCGCAATGCGTGGGACGGCCGGTTCGCTCCGACAGGTCCGTTATTCTAAGGGGAGACCAATGAAACATCGACTATATTTAGCCCCGATGAGGGGGTTCACAGACCACGTCTACCGTCAGGTTCACGGGGCCCATTTCGGCACCATTGACGTGGCGATCGCTCCCTTTGTCTCCAGTGTCTCTGGCAAGATCAAGCCGGCCCACATCCA
Source organism: uncultured Desulfobacteraceae bacterium (assembly GCA_942491115.1). Lineage (GTDB taxonomy): Bacteria > Desulfobacterota > Desulfobacteria > Desulfobacterales > UBA5852 > CALNZV01. Next base: position 162,532 of record CALNZV010000004.1, on the reverse strand, counting down.
GGGCCTTTCCCCCCAGAACAATACGGCCATGCGGGTAATCCCTCAAATTCTGGGCAATTCGCCTGAAGACTTCATTGCGATGGGGAACGTTCTCTACGATTTAGGCTATCGCTGCATCAACTGGAACCTGGGATGCCCATTTCCTCAGGTGGCCAAGAAGTTCAAGGGGTCAGGACTTCTCCCCCATCCCGACCGCGTCGATGCCTTTCTCGAACGGGTGCTTTCCGCCTCCCCCATCAGGGTCTCCGTCAAGACCCGTCTGGGCCGATTCCGTTTCGACGAGATCTACAGGATGATTCGGGTCTTCAATCGGTATCCCCTCGACGAAATCATCGTTCATCCCCGGACGGGCATCCAGATGTACCAGGGGCAGCCGGACCTCGACAGTCTTGAAATGCTTCTCGACATGACTCTCCACCGAATCGTCTACAACGGAGATATTCTTTCACCGCAAAGTCTCAGCCGCCTCCGCCATCGTTTTCCGTCGATCCGCCGCTGGATGATTGGCCGTGGGGTCTTGGCCAATCCCTTTCTTCCGGGACAACTCAAATGCCCGGATGAAAGTCTTCCGAATCCCGTGGCGGCGTTCAAGACCTTTCATGACGATCTGTTCCATGCCTACCGTGATGTCCTCTCCGGCCCCGCCCACCTGTTGGACCGAATGAAAGGATTCTGGAAATATTTCCATATCCCTTTCATCGACGGCCGGCACATCCAGAAAACGGTCCACAAGGCTCGATCGATTGACTCCTATCTATCGTCCGTCAACCGCTATTTCGAATCGCAGGCGGTCTGGGCCGGTATTGTGACCACGGGCCCCATGCAGAGAGCTGCCGGTTGAAAGGAGAATCCTATGGCTGCCGGCGACGGAGCCTTGCCTCCCCAGTCATGATGACGTAGGATGAATGTTGTTCGACGGGGAGATTTCCCGGACACAGCCGTTCAACCCGAATCGGAGCAAAGGAGAAGGTCGATGGTCCCTACCAAAGCGGGCGGTCTGAACAATGGGGTGGCGGGTCTCGTTTTGCTCCTGGTCGTCACGGGATGCGCCGGCTGGGGTCAATGGGAAGAGGCCCCGAGCATTAACCTGGCCAACATTCGGGTTCTCGAGGTCAAAGGATTGGAGTCCGCCTTTGAGATCGATTTGCGGGTTTTCAATCGCAGCGACCGTCCCTTGAGCATCGACGGAATCGACTGCGAGCTCGCCATCAACGGGAAACGATTCGCCCAGGGCGTGGCCAATCCCCGAACGGAAATCCCCCCCTACGACAGCGGAATTGTAACCGTGACGGTTTTCACATCGATGCTGGACATGGTGGGTGTCGTCCATCGGCTCATCAAGGAATCTTCCGACCCCGACACCCTCCCCACCTATACCTACCGGCTCGAGGGGCATCTTCGTGGCGGCAGCGGCGGGTTCTCCGGCACCATCCCCTTCAACTCCGAAGGCCAGATGGATTTTGAAGAGTTGTCCCCCCCTCCAGAATAGGGCGGGTGGGCAAAAACCGTCTCCTCAGCCGATCGGATCGGTTCGATACGAGATGACGATTTCACCCTGAGCGCAGCGGGAAACACGGGATCGGAGTACCGGAACCCATTCGCCCTACCCCTCCCAGGCCCCCTCCCCAACAGCGGCGCCAGGAGGGTGACACGCCCCCCAAAGCTGAGAGAGAAGCATCCCTGCCAGCATGAGAGCACACCCCAAAAGCCCCCTGTGAGAGAGCAACTCCCCTAAAAGCAGCCAACCTCCTATAGCGGCGAAAACGGCCTCGAGGCTTAAAAAAATAGCCGCGTGAGCCGGATGGGCATGTTTCTGGGCAACCACTTGAAGCGTGTAGGCAACGCCCACCGATGCGACCCCTCCGTAAAGGATTGGAACGGCTGCTTCAAGCACGCCGCTGAGGGCGATCTCTTCGAAAATCGCGGCGATTGCCAGACTGAGGAGAGAACAGGCGGCGAACTGAGTGATGGCGAGCTTTAGGGCGGCCACCCGTGGAGACAGCCATCCAATAACCAAAACGTGGCCGGCCCAGAAGAACGCCCCCACCACCTCGAGGAAATCCCCCCAGGAAATGGTGAACTGATCGGTAACACTCAGAAAATAAAGGCCTGTGGCGGCCAGGCAGGCGCCGAGCCAGGTGCCGGTGGTCGTCCGCTGGCGCAGGAAAAGCCCCATCAGGGGAACGATCACTACGTATAAACCCGTGATGAATCCGGCATTGCCGGCCGTCGTGTAGACCAGGCCAACCTGCTGCAGGGAGGCCCCGGAAAAGAGAAAAATGCCGGCCAGTCCCCCTCCCCACCATAAATCAGGGGACCCGTTCGACACCTTTTCCCCCTCGTCGGACCGGGTTTTACGGGTTGTCCACACAAGTAGCGGCACCAGGGACAGGCTGCCAAGGGCGAATCGTACCCCGTTAAAGGTGAACGGGCCGACGTATTCCATCCCCACCCGTTGCGCCACGAAGGCAAAGCCCCAGATACCGGCGGTCAGAAGAAGAAGCAGATCGGATTTAACGGTTCGGCTCACCATAGAGATGGCAGTCTTCGATTCCAGCAGAGATGGTTTGCCCCTCAAGGTCGGGTCGACAGTCCCTAAATAGGCCCGCCATCGGCTGGGCCGTCGACAGTGTGTGACGGGCATTGCTGTCGGAAACGCCTCGACGTCCGAAAAAATGGGATGGCCTGCCAAGTGGGATGGGGCACCTTACACAGTGTCGCCACTCCCGTCAACCAGGTCCGAACGCCCTGATACCGGGGTTACCGAAGCTACCGAGGAGGATAGCCCGAAAGAGTGTCCATCGTCTTCACGTGAACCAGTGCGATACCGGCAACGATGCATGCCATCGATGCCACGATATGGCTGTTGACGGGTTCATTCAGAAGGAGTCCGCCGAGCGTCACACCCACTGGAGGCAACAAAAACAAAAAGGAGTGGAGAGATGCCGCTCCATAGCGTTGAAGCAGAGTGTTCCAGGCAATGAATCCAAACACGGCCGTTACCAGGGTCTGGTAGATCAATCCCAACAGGGCTCCGGACGTGGGATCGATAACTGGGAGGGGATCGAAAATCGCAGAGGCCAGGGATACCAGAGGAACGGCCGCCAGCATGGAGTAGAGAACCACATGAAACGGTCTGATGTCGGCAATGAACCGCTTCAAGAACACCGTGTTGCAGGCCCAAATCAGGGTGGCCGAAAAACAGAGAGCATCCCCCGTCCTGAAGTCGGCAGAGATGGCACTCCCATCGAGGGAGAGCAGAGCGACTCCCAAGAACCCAAGGGCGATGCCTGCGCACTTTCGCATTGTCATCCGGTCACCAGGCAAAAAGAAATGGGACAGAATGAGAATCATGAACGGGAGGGTATTGACGATGAGGGTTGCTCGGGAGGCTTGGGATCGACTGATTCCCGAATAAAACAACGAGAGTTGAAGGGTAAACAGGAGAGAGTAGGCCAGAAGGTGGATCCGGCGATTCTTCTGAACGACAAACGGCCGACCGGTGCTTTTGGCCCAGAGGGCGATGATGGCTGAAGCCGCTATGAAGCGAATGCTGGCAGCCGTGAATACCCCGAATCCTTCGAAACTGATTTTGATGGCCACGGCATTGGCCCCGAAAAGCAGGCATAGGAAGGCTGTCAGGAGAGCTGTTGACAGGGGCATGTCCGCCGGTGGCGATGGTTGGCTGCCGGACATCACTAGTACCGTTTCAGACCGTCAGGGTCGCTGGGGAGTGTAGGCCAACAGAAACTTCAGGAATTCGACACCGTTGTGAGCGACAACAGGAGTGCCGGTGCGCTCTGCGAAATCCGGGTCGTACCGGTAAGACGCCCCACCGGCCACCAGGGTCGTCCGTTGCGGTATGGCAGCTGCAACACGGGCCACATCCGTATCCGAATCAAACTGGAGCACGGTGAGTCCCAACAAATCAGGCTGCCGCTGGATGCAGGCATCGACAATCCTTTCCGCGGTCTCCAAAAGGCCCAGACGATGAATCCGGACGCCCACGCCGAAAGCCAGCCCTTCGATCACGTCCAGGCCATGGCCCAGTCCGTCGTCGACAGTGGCCGTCACCATTGAGGGAGAGGCGTCCCATATCCCCCCCGTCCCTCTGGCATGGGTCAATGCCGTCGCCGCCTGGAAATAGTCCTCACGGCTGGGAGCGGGCCCTGCGTCCCATCTCTGGATCCATTCCCAGACAAGGTTTCGAAAACGGGCGCTCAATCCGTGACCTTTCGCGTCCAGTGGAGAGGGTCCTTCGCCCTGCAGCCATCGGGAATCATGGAAACCAGTGTAGGCGTGATGGTAAAAAAAGGCAACGACCGAATAGCGTTCAACATCCCGATGCCCCTGCTCAACGGCAGATACGGGGTTCGATAGAGACTATTGAATCGGTCGCCTCCTGAAGGGTGGCTCCTGACGGTTGACACAGCCGATCTACCGATCATACCATTGCCATGACAGATCCTAATTAAAGACGGGTGCACCGGGCCGGCTGCGAGCCGGATGTCGACATGGCTTCCGGACTCAGATGACTGCATGAGGGAGAACAAATGAACGGTCCATCGACGGAATACGGCAAATGACATTCCGCACCATTCTGATCGTCGGAGGAACCCACGGAAATGAGCGAACCGGCCAGGCTCTGATCCGTCACTGGACGGCCCAGCCCCGTTTCGTCACCCGCACCGGTATCACCACGGAGCTGCTGCTGGCCAACCCGTCCGCGATGGAAGCCAACTGCCGGTATATCGACCGCGATCTCAATCGGGCCTTCGACCCCGTGGATACGGCGAACACCGCTTTAGACGGTCACGAAAACCGATTGGCACGGACCTTGACCCGTCGGTTCAAACCCGACGGCGTCCCCCGATGCGATCTCATCATCGACATGCACACCTCCACGGCCAACATGGGCATTACCCTGATCAGCGATATGGACCCCTTCAACCTGAGGCTGGCGGAGGCCTGCCGCCGACGGCTGACCGGGGCGCGAATCTATGCATTCGGGCCGCAAACCTTAATTCACACGGGATTGCGGTCCATGGGCCGGCACGCTATCGGCATCGAGGTGGGCCCGACGCCCCAGGGCGTCCTCCGCCACGACGTCCTCAACCAGACCCGGGATGCCGTGGGGGCCCTGTTGGATGCGGCGAAAGACATTAACCAGTCCGGATGGCCGGACGAGGGGGAGGACGTTGAGATCTTCATTCACGAGAGCAGCGTCCCATTCCCCCTGACCTCCGACGGGGAAGTGTCGGCGGTGGTCCATCGGGATCTGGAAGGGCGGGATTTCATGCCCATCAGGAGCGGAGACCCGGTGTTTCAGGATCTCGAGGGTCACACCCACTGCTATGAGGGAGCGGACGGCTTATGCCCGGTGTTTATCAACGAGGCAGCCTATTATTCCAGCAGAAACGCCTTTTCCCTCACCCGAAAGACATGCCTTCAACTTTGACCGTCAGAGCCACCGAGGCCTCTGGGAAAGACCCCCATGCAAAAATGGCTGATCGTCGTCGGAATCCTGTGCATCGGCTCCGGGCTGCTCTGGCCCATATTAGGGAAATTGCCCTTGGGGCGGCTGCCGGGGGACATCGTTATCAACCGGCCCCACCTGAAGGTGTTTTTCCCGATCACAACCATGGTGCTGATAAGCCTTCTGGTATCCATCATCCTCTGGTTATTGAAAAAATAGGCCCATGATCGGACCATGCCGGCCACCGGTTCCACCGCCCCTCACCCCCCGGGGGGAGAGCGGAAAACGGCCCTGCACCTTTTGGCCGAACGCCCCCCTCGACCCTCTCAGTGGACGGGAAAAGGGGTAACGATATCAAGAGGAGCCCCCCGATGAGCGTATTGATCGAGTTATCCATCTTCCCCATGGACAAGGGCACCAGCCTTAGTCCCTATGTCGCCCGGGCCGTCGCCATTATCAAGGATAGTGGACTCCCTTACCGTCTGGGCCCTATGGGGACCTGTATCGAAGGCGAGTGGGAAGCGGTGATGGCTGTGGTGAACCGATGTTTCTACGCGTTGAAAAAGGACTGCGGCCGCCTGAATATATCGATCAAAGCGGATTACCGGGAAGGGTCGTCGGATCGGATCAACGGAAAAATCGCTTCGGTGGAACGGCGTCTTTGAGAAAAGGCGACCCAGGCGTCGGCACCGGCCCATAGTGTGGACGGGGTCAGTCATCAGGGCTCCGGCTCCTTGAAAACGACTCCAGGCTCATTACTGTGTATTCATGGGTTCATGAGGTCCCCTGCGTCATATGAGGCAGGGGGTCCAATCACAAAAAAACCGCTCCTGCGGCTGGGGCGACAACGGAAGGTCATTCCCATGAAAGACACCAGAACGATAACCAGAGAGGATCAGGCCTGCATCAGCAACTGCATTTTAGAATGGTGGGGAAATCGAGAGGACGATCGCGATCCGGAAGACCGGGACAGACACTACGAACGGTGCCTGACGGATTGCAGGGTCTGCGGTTGAAGCCATCGTCAGGGCCGCAAAACGATCATAAAACGCCGGATGGATTTCCCCCGGCGTTTTTTTGTGGCATCTCCTTCTGATGGGGCGATCCTTCGATAAACACCCTTCACAGAGACATCCCTACCCCCCCGCGATCTCCCCGGGGGGCCTCAATCATTCCCCCCCCCCCGACTCCCCGCAGGACCGAGCCACGCGCTTGCCGTCATGCCGACGAGGCTCCCATACCAGAGCCAAAACCCGACGTGGAGTGTCCTGAACGCCAGGGCCCCAAAGGCTGCGGCACCGATCCAGTAGGTTCCTGAAACGAGTGCCGCCAGTTGAAGCCATCGGAGACGGTGTATCCCAACGAAAAACTGAAGGCAGATCCCCACCACCGCGGCCACATTGGACAGGTTTAGAAACGCCTTCATGGCGTAGTTGAGCCAACCGTTCCAATAGGTCAGGGTCGACAGCAGAATGACGGCCGAATCATAGCCGCTGATAGACTCCGTGGACATTCTGACGCTGGGAATCAGAAAGGACGCCAGGTAAAGGACCGCAAAACACAGGTAGACGGTTCGTGGAGTCATCATTCCCCCGGTGGAAAACGGTTGCCGATAGGTCAGGCAACCTGTCGATGGGCAGTGGCAACAGCATGACGATGCGTCAGACCGTCAGTGACGCCACAAGAACAGCGACCGGCATCCGATCCTTCCCAACCCGCCGCTTTCGGAACCCAGCGGAGCAGGGAACGAGTTCGGCCGGTTCTCCGGTCATACCACGACCGACCGGTAACAATATCGACTATCGATGGCTATTGTGACTGTGAGATCAAAGAAGGCGGTCCCTGATCAAGCCGTCAATGGTCTCCGGTCCAACGGGGCATCATCGATCAGTCCTGAGGGTTTTCCGATCCGGGCGGATGCCGCTGAACTTGGTCAAAGAGCTCTTGGGAGGCACGATAGGCCGATTCCGGTCGCCGGCTGCCCAGCGCCTCGACAATGGCGGCGTGAAATGGCAGGGAGTTCCGCTGCATCCGGAAATCCCTCACGTCCATCCGGCGGGCCGTCTGAACCGCCACGCGCATGGTGCGGCCGATTTGGGATAAAAGCGCGTTGTGGCTCGCCTCCATAATGGCCGTATGGAATGTCATGTCGAGGATCAGGTAGGCATCATAGTCATAGGAGGTCTCGTCGGCAAGGGAGTCGGCCAGCTCCCAATAGGAGGATTCAATGGCTGCGATCTCGTCGACGTCGGCTCTCAGAGCGGTGAGTCGGGCGGCCTCGGATTCGATGACGCGCCTGACCTCGGTCACGTCCTTGAAAAACTCTCCACGGCGACCGGTCTCGAGTTTCCACAGCAGCACATCCTGATCGAAAAGATTCCAATGGCATTGGGGCTGAACCTGAGTTCCGATCTTGGGTCTGACACGAATCAGCCCTTTCTGCGTGAGGACCTTCGCGGCTTCCCGCAACACGCCTCGACTGACGCCGAATTGGCGGCAAAGGAGGTCTTCGCTGGGCAGGGTTTCCTCCGAGCCGTAACGTCCTTGAACGATCCGCCGGCCAACCTCCTCAACCACGTATTCATATAATTTTCGGTGTGGGTTGACAGTGATCATCGGGCCGTTGGGTCTCCATTTCAGGGGTATACTCAGATTTTCAATGCTATGGGATTCGGACCCCAACCGTCAAGACGGTACAACTCATCCGGTGAAGCCGATCCGATACGGCCGCCCGGGCCTTGACAACCCTTGGAAATCCATTTATTGACCTGTAATCATATAATCATATAATGATTATATGATAGCATAATAAGAAATTGGTGCAACCCTTCAACGCCAACCCTCACCCCGGGGAGGAACCGATGGATCAGAAAACCTACATCGAATTGGAGCAGACATACGGCGCCCACAACTACAAACCCCTGGACGTGGTATTGTCGAAAGGTGAGGGGGTGTGGGTATGGGATGTCGACGGCAACCGCTATCTTGATTGCCTGTCCGCCTACTCGGCGGTCAACCAGGGGCACTGTCACCCCCGAATACTGGAAACCCTTATCGACCAGTCGAAAAAGCTCACTCTCACCTCCCGGGCCTTCCGAAACGACCAGCTTGGCCTGTTTTACAAAGAACTGTGCGATGCCACCCGCTCCCATAAGGTCCTTCCCATGAACAGCGGTGCGGAGGCGGTCGAAACGGTTATCAAAACCGTCCGCAAATGGGGGTATCAATCCAAAGGCGTCCCTGAAAACCAGGCAGAAATCGTCGTTTGCACCAATAATTTCCACGGTCGTACCATCACCATCGTCGGCTTCAGCACCGACGAGGGTTCCCGTCGGGGGTTCGGTCCATTCACTCCCGGATTTAAGATCGTTCCCTTCGGAGATGCCGAAGCCTTCGAGGCCGCCATCACCCCCAATACCGTGGGGTTTCTCGTTGAACCCATCCAGGGAGAGGCGGGGGTCATCATCCCTTCCGCAGACTACCTTCAGAGCGTCAAGGCTGCCTGCAACCACCACGGCATCATGTTGATTCTGGACGAGATTCAGACCGGTCTGGGGCGCACCGGAACACTGCTGGCAGAAGAGCACAGTGGGATCGAAGCCGATCTCACCCTGGTGGGGAAAGCCCTTTCCGGTGGGTTCTATCCCATATCGGCGGTGCTCTCCAACAGCGAGGTCATGGATGTCCTCCAACCCGGAGAACACGGCAGCACCTTTGGTGGGAATCCCCTCGCCTGTGCGGTGGGGCGGACCGCCCTCAAGGTGCTGCTGGAAGAGGGTATGGTCGACAATGCCAAGGAAACCGGCACCTATTTTCTCAGTTGCCTAAAACAGATTGCAACAGAAGCGGTTCGCGAGGTTCGGGGCAAGGGGCTGATGATCGGAATGGAGTTCCACCCGGAGGTGGGGGGCGCCCGTCAGTATTGTGAAAAACTCATGGCCAAGGGCGTGCTGTGCAAGGAGACCCACGACGACATTATCCGTTTCGCACCGCCACTGGTCATCGAACGTGAGACGGTGGACTGGGCCGTCGAACGAATCGCCGCCGTCATTCGGGGCCGGTAGCCCCGGCAGCCGGAACACCTATCACCCCAAAAACCGACGATAGGGATCGGATATGGACATGGTAGAAAATGTCATCATCATGGGCGCTGCCGGACGGGACTTTCACAATTTCAACGTCTATTTCCGCAGCAACGATCGGTATCGCGTGGTGGGGTTCACCGCCACACAGATCCCCGACATCGAGGGTCGCCTCTACCCGCCCGCGCTCTCCGGGGACCGGTATCCCAAGGGCATTCCCATTTTTCCGGACGAACGGCTGGCGGACCTTATCCATGAGCATCGGGTGGACCTTGTGGCCTTTTCATACAGCGATGTTTCCCATCAGGAAGTCATGCACAAAGCCTCTGTGGTCACCGCCGCCGGAGCGGATTTTCTGATCATCGGCGCCCCCTATACCATGCTGGAATCCAGAAAAACCGTGGTATCCGTGTGCGCGGTCAGAACCGGATGCGGAAAATCCCAGACCAGCCGTGAGGTGGTCCGGATTCTTAAAAAAGCGGGAAAACAGGTGGTGACCGTCCGGCATCCCATGCCATACGGCGATATCACCCAGCAGGTGGTTCAACGATTCGCCTCCTACGAGGACCTCCACAGCCACCGGTGCACCATCGAGGAGCGGGAGGAGTACGAACCGGTGATCGCCATGGGCTCCGTCGTCTATGCGGGGGTGGATTACGAATTGATCCTCAGGCAGGCAGAGGCCGAAGCCGACGTGGTGGTCTGGGACGGGGGAAACAACGACACCCCCTTTTTCAAACCCGATGTGGCCATCGTGGTATTCGACCCCCACCGTGCAGGCCACGAAACCGCCTACCATCCCGGGGAAACCAACATGCTCATGGCCGACATCGCCGTGATTAACAAGGTGGACAGCGCGGAACCGGAAATGGTGGAACAGGTTCGCCGCACCATTGCCCGTCACAATCCCAAGGCGGACATCGTTCTGGCCAATTCGGCCATCACCGCCGACGACCCCCGGCAAATCGCGGGGCGACGGGTTCTAGTCGTCGAAGACGGCCCCACCTTGACCCACGGAGAAATGGCCTATGGTGCCGGCACCATCGCTGCCAGGCGCTTCGGCGCCGCCGACACGGTCGATCCCCGCCCTTTCCTGGCAGGCAGCCTAAAGGAAACCTTTACGGACTATCCCCGCATCGGATCTCTTCTGCCGGCCATGGGATACAGCCGCCGTCAAATCGAGGACCTGGAAGCAACGATCAACGCCACCGACTGTGATCTGGTGGTTGCCGCCACCCCCATCGATCTCACCCAGTTGGTGCGCATCGACCGGCCGGTGGTCCGCATTCGCTACGAATATGAGGACCACGGCTCCCCCACCCTGGAGTCCTCCCTCCTGGGGCGCCTGAAAATGGATTAGCCAATGGCTTGCACTACCCCCTCGAAGGTGAGTGTCCAAAGGGCCGTTGAAGGGAGATGACGAGTGGGCCATTCCTCCAAACCCATTTTGCTGGTAGCCTTGGGGGGGAATGCGCTGATCCGGAAAGGTCAGACGGGCACTATCCAGGAGCAGTTCGAGAACCTGAAAATGCCCATCCAGCAAATTGCCCGCTTGTCCCGGAGCCATCGGATCATCATCACCCATGGAAACGGCCCCCAGGTCGGCAACCTTCTCCTTCAGCAGGAATACTGCCCAGAAGTCCCCCACCTCCCTCTGGAGATCCTTGTGGCCCAAACCGAGGGCCAGATCGGCTACATGATCGAATCCACACTGGACAGCGAACTGATGGCCCAGGGCGACGATCCCAAACCCCTGGTGACTCTAATCACATACGTGGTCGTCGACAGGGATGACCCCGCCTTCTCATCCCCCAGCAAGCCCATCGGCCCGGTGTATCCTCAAGCAGTAATTGCCGGCCTACCCTTTCCGGTCATCGACACCCCAAAAGGCTTCCGCCGGGCAGTGGCCTCTCCGGAGCCGGTCACCATCATCGAAAACCGGGAGATTCGACAACTGATCGATCTGGATTTCATCGTCATCTGCTGCGGCGGCGGGGGAATTCCCGTCATACGGCAGGGACGCGCCTTCAGCGGAGTAAATGCAGTCATCGACAAGGATCTGGCCAGTGCAAAACTGGCGGTCGAGGTCGGTGCGGATCTGTTCTGCATTGCCACCGACGTGGAGGGAGTGGCCCTTGACTTCGGCACCGAGACTGAGCGCTTTCTCGAAGCCATGACACTGGAGGAGGCGACCCGGCTCATGACCAGCGGCCAGTTGCACGCCGGCTCAATGGGCCCCAAGGTGGCGGCCGCATCCCGATTTTCATCCGCCACCGGTCAGCGATCTGTCATCACCGCCATCGAAGGCATAGAGGCCGCTGTGGAGGGGCGATCCGGCACGTCGATACGGCCTGCAGGCGCATGACAATGGGGGTGGATTGGACATCGACCGTTAGAAGAAAAACACGATCATGGTCGCGGCGTGAAAAAGGACTGGGGGCAGGAGGCTTTGCGACCGCTCCCTGGCAAAACCACTGGCCACGCCGAAGGCGAAAGCGGAAAAGAGGCATTGAACGGTCGACAACAGGAGAAAGGGTCCGTCGACCCCATAGGGCCTGAGTGTCAGTGCGGCGATAAAGACCGCATACAAAATGCCGGCGCCGAGGGACGGGAAGGAAAAAAACCACCGGCTGCTGCAATTCTGGGTCGGGCAGTCTTTGGCAAGGATGCCGTGAACCAGGCCTCGGAAGAGAACCTCGCAGGCGAGGGGAATCGTCAGAAGGTAAAAAAGGGCTTTTTGGAAAATAGACAAGGAGTCGGCAGGGTCTGGAGGAACGTAGACCCCACCGGCCGCCCCAGCCAGCATGGCGGCAGGCAGGATCAGCCACCAGGCTTTTCCGGAGGGAGTGATGATGCCGAAAAGCCATATCTTTCCCCTGGAAAAGAAAAACAGCCCTACCAGGGAAAGAACGACGAGGGCGATGAAGAAAAAAAGATCGGTGCCCTCGAACAAGCGGTAAGTCGTCGTTCCCTCAAGCCACAGCTGGGCTTTCAGATAGTACTGGGTGATCATGGCGCCGGCGACGGCTCCCCCGGCGGCGGCGGCGGCGGTAACGAACCGTTTGAGATTACCAACAATACCAGACTTCCGATAGGCATCGCGGCATGCCTTTGCGATCTCTTCGGGTGTCAGCTTGGTCCCGATGCCCCTTGGGGATCCCCCGATATCGCTGGAGCCTCCCCACCGATTGCCGTTGGTCCGGCTTCGAATAGCGGGATCGATGTCGTTCAGGCGGCGGTAGACCGCGTTCAAATCCCCCGGCATGAAAGGGTCCAAACGCCGCAGGGTGTAAGTATCCTCATCTTTCCGGAGAATCGCGATTCCCAGGCTCTCCCCGTAAAGCCGGTTGAGGTAGGGTTCCAGTTCGTAGATGCCGAGCTCGGCATCTACCACGACGGCGATGCGGTTGTTGCCGATCTCGACTCGGGCCAGTTCCTTGAGGTCTTTGAAATCCGTAAAATCATCGGTCTTGTAAATGAGCCGGTCGATCTTGTGCAGAATCAGGGCCGTGTGCTCCAAAAAGTCGCTTTCCTCCCAGATGGCATGGCGCTTAAGATCGATTTCCTCGGCCCTTAAGAAATCGATGGCCTTGCGAATGTTCTGGATGCGGGACTTGGAGAATCCGCAAAGATCCATCATTTCAAGGCCATGGGCGTCGATCACCCCCTCGACGCGCACCAGGGCAGGCATAAGCTCCCAGGTGCCCAACCCCCTCTGCTGGATCCGAACATGGTTTAAAATCAACCAAATGGACAGGATCACATCCAGATCAGGCTCGTTGGCCAGCACTTTCCAGTCGCGCCCCCTCAGATCCATCCCCTTGAGAATCATGACCAGCACCTGCTCGCAGGTCGACAGGGTGAACTGCCGCACACACCCCTCGTGGTGGTCGAAGTTATAGATCTGTTTTTCGAGATCGAGGAAAGGGCCGGATTGAACCACGCCGTCCAGGAATATGGTGTTGGGTGGGAATTTTTTGGCAGCGGCGGCGGAAAGGGTAAGTCCGGATTGTACCTGAACCCGAATGTTGGGAGCCTCGATACAGTTCAGAACCCGTCCGCCACCCTCCATGTCACGGATGACGTATCGCTGTGGGAACCGCGGGGGCCCGTGGGGATGCTGCTGGGCATCTTTGACCGGAGGGCCTAATGGTTTATCGATGTCCACGTTGGCGACGCCGCTCCAATGTGTGTCGGCGCATGTGCTGCCTTATTGGGCCGGCATCGGCCCGGGCATATCGACAGCCATGCACAGACATACTCATATCAGGGTTTGGATGCACTTTTCAACCGATGGTCCAGAAAGGCGACCAAAAGGAGATGGTGAAAACGGTCGACAGGCCTATTGCCCGGCGACGGTATGCCTCCCTCCAAGGCTTGCTTAGGCTCCCGGGATGATTAATGGTATTACCCGAAGGATCGACAGAAGATCCCATCCCTTATCTCAAGGAGGCCCCATGAGCTATTTCCTTCCGACCACCGCCCCCGACGATGCCAGCGACTCCCTGAAGCGAACCTACGGCGCCTTAGAAGGCATGTTCCAGATGGTGCCGAAGGTCTTCGTGGCCCAGAGCATCCGTCCCGATCTGCTCGAGCCCATGGTCACCTATGTCAAGCGGCTAATGATCGACGACCACGGATTGTCCAGGAGCACAAAGGAGTTGATCGCCGCCTATGTGTCCAAGTTAAACGCCTGTGCCTACTGAGTGGATGCCCACAGCGCCATGGTCATGGCCCAAGGGTTCACACAGGACCAGGTAAAGGGCATCATTGAGGACATCGACGGATCCACCCTTATCGACGACAAGGCGAAAAAGTTGCTTCATTTTTCAGAAAAGATCACTCGCCACGCTTACAAAGTGGTCGATTCGGATATCCAATCCCTCCGAGACGGGGGATGCACCGATGGGGAAATTTTCGAAGCGGTTGCCGTAACGGCACTGTTCAACTTCATGGATCGGATGGCCGATGCTCTGGGAGCGCCCGTGGAGGGTTTTCAGGAGATCGTGGCCGGCATGATGGAAGGGGGCTCTCCGGATTGACCCACGGCAGCCGGCGCGCCCGGCTGGGGTCGCCCCCCTCGGGAACGATGAGCTAAAAAAGGATCTCGATCAGCTACACACATCGGGGGAATCGCGGTCAACGCCCCCATTCAAAGGAAAAGAATCAAGACGCCCTGAAAGGCGATCCGACAAAAAAAGGGGAGTGAGGCCCAGTCCGATATGGGACGTCTTAAGCGATTCAGGTGCCAATAGCCTCCTTCAGAAGTACCATGCCCTCCTCCCGTGCCTGGAGAAGGATTTTCATTGACGTTCCCTTCAATTCCTCCCTTCCCATGATCGGGTCCGCCAGGGCCCGCCGGTAGAGCAGGTATTCCTCCTTCCCGGAAATGGCGGGACTGACGTCCTCGGTGTAGAGAAAGGTTTCGATGGGACGGTTTTTCCCGTTGCGGTTGCCTTCGGTTAAATCCACGCGATACCCCCCACTGCTCAGAAAGCAATGCACCATCGGGACATACGGAAGCCCGTAGCGGTCCAAGATCCGGTCCGTTCCCGTGACGATGGCCTCGGTCATGGAATAGATCCCGATGGTTTTGACCACCGGCAGGTCCAGCTCCACGGCCAGCGTGCCGATCACCGCGTGTTTGGTGGTACAGGACCCCATTTTCTCCTTGAAGAGGCTCTCTATATCGTCTCTGTCCGTGTTGTAGCCGTAGGGGAGTTCATGGACGTACCGGCAGGCGTCGGAGAAGCGATCGATGCCCATGGCCAGAAACCGCTCCGACATGGGCCCCCGGGGTAGAACGGCGCCGTCGGGCAGTGCGGTGATTGGATCCATCATGATCTCCTTTCCGGAAAAGGGCCCCTTCTCATGGTATCGCTCCTCCCCTTTCCTTCCCACCGTCCGGGTTGCCGATGGCCGGCGCGCCCTCGGATGAGGTGAAATAGCGGCGCCTGAACCAGAAGGCGGCGTTCACAAGGGCGATCAGCACCGGCACCTCCACAAGGGGGCCGATGACGGCGGCAAAGGCTTGCCCCGAATCGATACCGAACACGGCCACCGCAACGGCGATGGCCAACTCGAAATTGTTGGAGGCGGCCGTAAAGCTCAAGGTCACAGACTGCTCGTAGTCGGCCCCGGCCCGCATGGAGAGGAAAAAAGACGCAAAGAACATGACCACGAAATAGATGCACAGGGGCAGGGCAATCCGGAGCACATCCAGGGGCAACCGAACGATGTAGTCGCCTTTCAGGGAAAACATCACCAGAATGGTAAATAGGAGGGCAATCAGGGTGATGGGACTGATCATCGGGATGAAGACCTGCTCGTACCACTCCCGCCCCCGGGTCTTGAGGCCGATGTAGCGGGATAGCATCCCGCCCAGGAATGGCACACCCAGATAGATGAAGACGCTCTCGGCGATCTGGCCGATGGAGATGTCCACCACCGCCCCCTCCAGCCCCAACCAGGAGGGCACCACCGTGATGAAGATGTAGGCGTAGACCGAAAAGAAGAGAACCTGGAAAAGAGAGTTGAACGCCACGAGACCGGCGCAATATTCCCGGTCTCCCCCCGCCAGATCGTTCCACACGATGACCATGGCGATACAGCGGGCCAAGCCGATCAGGATCAAGCCGACCATATACTCCTGGTGGCCCGAGAGAAAGGCGACCGCCAATAGGAACATCAGCACCGGTCCGATCACCCAATTCTGGACGAGGGAGAGGGCCAGCACTTTTCCGTTTCGAAACACCCGGGGAAGCGCTTCGTATTTCACCTTGGCCAGGGGGGGATACATCATAAGGATGAGTCCCACAGCAATGGGGATATTGGTGGTGCCCACCTGGAAGGTGTTGATGACCCCCCGGATGCCGGGAAGAAAAACCCCGGCCATCACCCCGACCCCCATGGCGAGAAAAATCCACAGGGTCAGGTACCGGTCGAGGAAGGAAAGCCGTCTGCCAGCCGATTCAACCATGAAAACCTCTCTATTTTTCAACAGGGAATCAGATTCTGATCGGGTCCTGTTATGATTTGATGAAACCCACCGGGATGACCCCGCAGGCGCCCCGTCAGGCACAAACCGTCTCCAGGTCAACCGCCTCGATCCGGTTCACGCGCTCCTGATCGGCGGCGATCCGTTCGTCTTCAGCCAAAGCGCCACCGACCCAGGCCAGAGCGGCGCTGACCGTGCCGGGGGCGCTGCCGCCGGCTAAACGGTAGTACATCCATCGGCCGGCCTTTCGCCTCTCCACCAGTCGGGCCTGTTTCAGGAGCGACAGGTGCTTGGACACGGTTGACGGCGCCAGGGCGATCAGGTCGATGATCTGGCATACGCACAACTCCCGGCCCTTCAGCGCCATGAGAATCCTGACCCGGTTTTCGTCCGACAGGGCCTTGGTGATGGCCATGAAATCCCGCATGTCATCTCCTATATTTCGCCAATTAACGAATTATCAATTCCTATCGTCTTCCGGCCCCTCTGTCAACCTGCCCGGCAGCCCTGCATGGCAACCGCCAAGGCTCGGGAGAGCCGTCGTCAGACGGGTTTCAGAAGGCGCCGCTCCACTGATAGAGATACCCCGCCGCCACTGACCCGGAAAGGCCGATAGATAGATAGAGCAGAAATACCGGACGCCGCACCAGGGCATATACCGCCAGAGCCGCCGGAATCGACGACACCGCTCCCGCAGTGGCAAAGGAAAGGGCCGCCCCCGGGGCCATTCCCATTTCCACGAGCCCTGAAATGAGGGGAATAGCGGCGAACCCGTTCATGTAGGCGGGAACGCCCACGACCGCGGCCAGTGGGATGGCCGCGCTGCTGCCGCTTCCGACCAGGCCGGCCACCCACTGGGACGGGATGTAGGCCACCATGAGGCTTTCGATAAAAAAGGCCAGCACCATCCATTTACCGAGGAAGAAACCGTTCTTTCTCGCTTCTTCGGTAAAATGCCCCCGGCGATTCGCCTCTTTCCAGAATCGCCACCGAATAGGGGAGGTCCGTCCAGGGGTAACCGACGGCCGGCTGCAACCGCACCCGGTGGCCTCCTTCAGGGGCTGACTCAGAAATCCCAGCTGTTTCAAACCCGCCACGGCCCCTCCGGCGAACAGCCCCATGCCGACGGCCGTCGCCGTCTTTGCCGCCGCGAAAGACAGACTGATGCCCGCCGCCGTCAGTAAAAACATCTCCGGATCCATGATGGGTGAAGACACGCAGAAGGCCATCACCGGGGCCAGGGGAACGCCGGAGGCCAGCATGGCCGCCATCAGGGGAATCACACCGCAGGAACAAAACGGCGAGAGCGCTCCGGCTGCAGATGCCGCCACGATGCCCAGCGCGGTGTTGCCGGAAAAGGCTCTGGCAATCAGCTGGTCGGCGCCGCTGGCTTTGGCCCAGGCGGCCAACACCACCGCAATGAGGAAAAACGGGGCGATATGGATCATGGCTTTCATGGTGAATGCAAGGCTGTTGGGCAATTGCTTAACATCCATTATCCCCAGCACGGCAACGCCCGCCATCAACACAAGGAGTACCCGGTCTAGTGGAAAGCGGGGTTTGCGGGCCATGGGTTCCAGGGCATCGGTCAATGGCTTCATCGGAATCGTCCTTTTTTGTTTTTGTATTTCCAGAAATATCAAAATTATAAGGCAAAAAAAATCATTGTTTCCGGGCCGCCACGGCCTTCTCCGCAGCGCAGCACTCCTCGGTTAAAAACCCCACGATGCTGTCGATCTTTCCGTAATCCACGAAGCATCGGAGCACGGCCCCTTGCCGCTCGTGCCAAACCAGCCCGACGCGCCGCAAATGGCCAAGGTGGTGGGAGAGGGTGGAGTGGGGGATGTTCAAGGATCGTTGAATCTCCCCGACGGGCATGCCGCTGCGGCCGACCCTCACCAATTCCCGAACGATCCTGAGTCGAGTGGGGTTTCCAAGCTGGCTTAATAATTCTGCGGCGGTTTGGGTGTCGAGTGCCATAGGCTATCGATAACACACCGAGCCCCCTCTTTTCAACCATATTTCCAGAAATACCGAAACAATTTCTTCCAACGTTCTTTTCAACCATTGTCGGAGCCCCGGCCGTATAGCCGACCGAAACCGTTGGAGGCTGACCGGCTATCGGGGATCCGTGCCCAAGAAGCGTCTGGGTTTACTTATCGTTGAGATGGATTTAGGCGATTTTTTTTAATGCCCTTTTCCCCCACCCGGCAATTCCGATCATGCCGATCGCAAACAGCAGGATGGGTGAGGGTTCAGGGACTGGGTTGACCCGTGCATCGCGGTTCAAGGGATGGACATTGATCATGGAGTGGACGCCGAAACGATACCCGGAACTCATTGACCGCCACGGATACCAGTCTATCGTTTCCGATTCGTGCCACGTGTTGTAGGACGCATACCACAAGCCGTTTTTTCCACGGTCATCAAACCCGATGCCCGCAAGGGTATGATCGATGTCACCGTCGCCATTGCTGTCGACATTCAACAGCACCGGCATGCCTGAATCAATTTCACCCGTATAGGATTCCCACGCTGTCGGAACGTACTGGGATGTGAACTGGTACCCTCGAAAGGCAGGGTAGTCCATCAGGGCATCGTCGATATAATGGATATAGGTTGCCCCCATGGAGAGATTTCCTTCAGAGGTGTGCATGAAATCGGCAATCGACGTATCCGGTGGGTCAGGCACCCCTGAATGGTCAGGATAGGGGTCGTATTTGGCATTATGTGCCGGGGAGCTGATGTGGTCCATGACGTTTTCGGTCCGTCTGACCTCATCCCAGCCCGCTGCGTCGAAGAGATTGCCGTATCCGTTTAGGTCCCAATACCCCATGATGCTTGCCGATGCCGTCGGTGCACAGCCATGATACCATCGATAACTTGGAACGTTATTGATGATGTGGGGCACGGCCAATAGGGATTGAGGCGCTAGAATCAGCAAAACGGTCAGCCATGGAAGCGCGGGTTTTCTCATCTCTACCCCCCAAGCAAAAATGCCGGTGTAAGAAGCAATGATTCAAACAGATGCCAACGGACCGGGCATCCCCTGTGACGAGGAATCAAAGGGGTGCTCCAGGTGGGCGCCTTTGGGGAACCGCAAAAAAAGAAAAGCCAAGTCACCCATCAAGGTCACTTGGCCCTTATCTGAAGCAGCCCTTGTTCACGTCACCCGCAGCCCTGAATAGCTGCGCCAGTCGCTGTCGGTTGGACTCCATGGCTGGTAATGATATCGTAATCCGGGAATGCAGGCAAGATCGAATGTCGAGGCTGAAATCAAGGATGCGGTCGGGCCACCCGCGGTGGGAGCGAATGAATCGGTAAATGACGAATGCACAGAGGCTCAATCCGATAGATAGTACTCGATCGTCGACACCACCCGCACCTTTTTGATGTGGGGGTTGTTGTTGTCTCTGGCGCTGATGGTGAATTGACCCTGGGAAGCCCGCTTGATTTTCCCCAACGTGCTCTGGGAGTCGGTGGCGAACTTCTCCGCCACCTCCCTGGCCTTTCTTGTGGCCTCCTCGATCATTTCCGGTTTCACCTCGTTTAGCCGTGTGAACAGGTATTCGGTCTGGGACTGGTAATTGCCGCCGGTGAAGACGATTCCCGTCTTTCCCAGTTCGGACAGAGAGCCCATCACCGTCCGCACGACGCCGACCTTTTGGGAATACACGGTGACGGTTTGGACGGCGGTGTACCGAAACTCCGGCCTGACGTTGTTCCCGTATTGTTGGGCGATTTTATCCGTGATGGACGGCGGTGCGAAGGTGATTTCGCCTGGCTGGATGCCCTTCTGTTCAAGAAGTGCTTTTATCTTCGAGGTCCCCTCCTCGACGGAACCGTAGAGGGCCTCCAGCTCGTTGGCGGCCACGGTAAACTGGATGGGCCAGATGACGATATCCGCGTCATATTCCCGCTCGGACAAGCCCTTGACCCTGACGGTCCGTTCGTATTCCTTGAATTGAATCGCCGCATTTGCCAGCAGGTATCCGAGAACAGCCAAACCCAGGAATATGAAAACGCCCAGCGATAACCCACTTGACCGGTGTTGATCCGGCAATGGCTTCCTCCTTCGGAAAACGGTCGCTGTTGATGCGCCCGATCCTAAATGACGCAAAGAATGATAGCTATAAGTTTAAGGAACGTCTTCGATAAAGGCAATGATTGTCTGATGTGAAACAAGTATGGGGAAATTCTCTAATCTTTTGACAAATCGGCTAATGGCGATCTTTGGATAGCGGAGGCGGCGGGAGTCAGATCCATGAAAATATTATGATAACAGTTAGTTAAATTTATCTGTAAGTGATGTAAGATGACGATATGAAACGGCTTTTCTCTGCTTCTGTACAAGGGCTGAATGTCACCCAATATCAGTAATTTTCAGTATAACGATATTACTATGGTCACCGTTTTGGGCACAGTTGGAAGAAGATAACGAGTCGGCTGTGGCGTTTCGCGGAGCGAAATCTCCACCAGCCAAGTGTTATACAGGATTTATGGCATGAAGACCACTTCCTTCGAAATCATGATTGTAGAACGAGACCAATCAATGAAATTCAGCTCATCCTCAAATAATTGTTTATAAATTTCTATTGCTTCTTTTGTTGTCCAGTTACGTTTGAAGACCTCAAGATTTTCAAACCATACTTCCGCGATACCATCAAACTCATCAACTAATCCAGAACGTGGGCCTACTAAAATCTTACGGGCTTCGTCATCTTTCAGTGCATGTTGCTGGATATACCTTTTGACTCCTAATGCTGCGATTGCATCGTGATCAACTTTTTGGGAGTGATTTTTCTCCCAATAATTTAAAAACTCTTCCCTGCTCATCTCAGGAAGACGCCTCATAATATAGCTTACCTTTATCATGGGCTCAGCCTTCTCTGTAGATTCAATCCTGCTTTCTACCTTCTCTTCTTTTGAAAAGCCAACATTCGTTAGCCCTAAAGTAAAGCCTAATGTGAGCACAGGGATAATTATGACTTTATTTACGATTTTCATGGTTCTCCTCTTCATGGTTCTCTCTGTATAACGGGCGAGCTGAGGTGCACGGGAGGAGTGGGTAAAAATGCGAAGCATTTTTGCCAGGTGACGACCGTGACACGCTCCAGCGTTATGTTGGCTCCCGCGAATCAGGGATCAAGCCAACTTTTTATTGGTTATTTGATTGATGATGGTGTCGATTGTCTTAGAGCCAACAGGGCGGTGGAGCGTCAGCTCAGCTCGCCCGTTGGCGACGAGCGCAGCGAGGCGCCAACGACTGAACTCACTGGTTTTTACGGAGTGCAACGGAGTAAAAAATCCAGTGTAGTGAATGGTTACACGATTATTGGTATAATTTTCCACCATGGTTTATCCAACCACCCTCATGGCGGTCGCTCGGGTCATGGTGCGTCCAATGCACCACTCCACCCTTAGAGTTCCATTCGTATTCACCGTAGAAGTTAATATGATCGCCTTCATTTAGGTTGCTGATTCTTGGTGCGATGTCGATATTATGCGCTATTAAAAGAGTTTGTCCGGAATTTAGTTCAATAATAAATTTTTGGTGCCGACTGCCTTGAGTGTCATCTGGTAAAATTTTTATTACTTTACCTGAACCACCAACTTGCATGTTGCTTTGGCTATTTTGGAAAGCCTTCTCTATTGCTTTGTCGCTAGTTGATAATTCAGGACTAAAATATTTACCAGTTGAAAAGAAGTTTGGTGCTTGTTGTATAAATCCATAAACAACTATACCAACGATTAGAATGAATAAGATTTTTTTCACGTTTCAGTCCCAACTGATTCGTTAGTGCTAACGACGGGGCTTTGCGGCGAGCGAAGCGAGTCAGCCAACAGCCCCTAGTTATGCATTAAAGATTATAATCATCCGGACTGAAAAGATTTTTTTCAAATTTCATTTTTTGTCCATACATAGTTTTGTATTCTACTTGGAAAGTAGTGTTTACAAGAAATATAACAGCTTTATCCTTCGCGTCATGATAATCGTGCTGTTCGTGCCAATACAGTCCCAAGATATTGATGGATAGTCCTTTTTCTATAACTTGCCATTTTCTAGTGCATAACCACCACTGTAAAAACCGCCACCAAGTATATCATCAGCCAATTCTTCAATATTATAGCCTATATCGAAAGGTATATTTTTATTTTCATGCTTTAGATTATGGCTAAGAATAATTGCAGGGCCTAGGCCGACATTCTTTAAAAATATTTTTCTAACTCCCTCATCCCATTTGTGCTCAAAGATTAGATGTGGTCTTACACTTAGCTTGTTATGTTTTCTTTGTATAAAGAGTGCCCAGCCACTAAATGCCAACGCTAAGATTGCAATTAAAATGGTTGCGAATTCTTGAAGAGATATTCCTATGTTGATTAAATTCTCTGCATATACGTGCTCACCGAATATTAGATTGCATGGGGACCGATGGGGACGCCCTTCATATTTCTATATTTAATAGATCAACCAGCACCAATCTCTCACTGAGGACAATTTGCCACCCCTTTTTTACCGCAGCACTTACCGTTGACACGGATATGCCCAGGACCCTTGGACATGCGGGCACCTCAATGGTGCACCGGGTATACGGCCGGTAAATCCCCAACCTCACCCGCCGGGATGGGAGCGCCTTTGCGCGGCAGGTTGCGGACCATGTGGCCAAACTCAAGGACACAGCTGGTCACAATTTGGGACACAATCCGCCAAATTCGGCATCAAAAAACCTTCAACTGCCTGATTTTATTCATGGGTGAAATGGTGAAGGCGGCGGGAGTCGAATCCGCGTCCACAACGTTTCATCATCAATGCCACGGTTGTCGAACGAGAGAATTGCCGGAACCTAATTCTCTCGGATCCTTCCGGAGAGACCAGCATAGCACTCCCCACTCCAACGGGTATGTCTGACCACGCGACATCATACTCAGCCGGCATGATCGGTGCCCAGCTCTAAAAACTCGGCCCGCACATCCACCGTGGATCTGCTTCCGATGCTCTCGAAGTTCTCCTCCAGCCACTGCCCGGCGATGTCCCGCCCCAGATCCCGAAGGTATAGCAGAAAATGCCAGTCGGTGTTGAATTTGCTGGCCACGCTCAGATCGCACAACACGCCGTCGGCCCTTATGGAATGCATGATCAGGTGCTTGAGCTTGTGCTTGTGCTCTTCCTTGATCCAGTCTTCTTCGATCAGCTTGGTCACGAAGGCGATGGCCCGCATTTCTTTTAAGAGAGAGGAATTGAAGGTGATTTCATTTAATCGGTTGAGAATATCCGCCGAACGGGTGGGCACCTCGTCCCTTTCGATGGGGTTGATGTGGATTACCAGCACGTCCCGGCTTCCGGTGTGGTAAAACAGAGGAAACAGGGCGGGGTTTCCCATATACCCCCCGTCCCAGTAGTGGTCCTCCCCGATCTTGACCGCGTGAAACAAAAACGGCAGGCAGGCCGACGCCATCACCACATCGGCCGTTATCTCCTCGGTTCTGAACACCCGGACCCTGCCGGTGCGGACATCGGTAGTGCTGAGAAAAAGCTTGGTGGACTGGCAATCGTGCAGGGCTTCGAAATCCACGGCCTCTTCCAGAATCCGACGCAGGGGATTCAGATTGAAGGGGTTGAACTGATAGGGGGAGTAGATCCGGGTCATCAGATCGAACATCTGGTAGGACAGGGTACCGTCCTGATTCCACCGGTTGTTCAGATGGCTGTTGAGGTATTCCCAAGGGGTCTGACGCAGAGGGCTGTATATGGCGCCGGCCTCGCTGATATGCTTCCAGAATCGATAGAGAGCCTCCCGGGCCCCGCCCCGGCCGCCGTTCATGTTGCCGAAGGCAAATACCACCGCATTCATGGACCCGGCACTGGTGCCGCTGACCCCCTCAATTTCGATACGGCCGTCTTCCAGAAGGCGGTCGATCACCCCCCAGGCATAGGCGCCGTGGGCCCCACCACCCTGAATCGCCAGGTTGATGACCTTCGCATCGGGGTGGTAGGATTCGGAGGAGTGGGGGCAGCCGCAATCTCTTTCTTTGTCGTCGGGACGGAACGTGATTTTGGTCATTGGATCGTCGTCCTCTCCCTGTGGCCCCGCAGCAAGGCCGGATAACATCCCGCTACCCGCCTGAATGGTCTTCCTTCAGGTGCTCACGCAGAAGATCCCGGCCGAAATCCCCGTTGAAATCCCGCCAAACGGTATGGATATGGTTTGCGTCGTTTTGAACGTTGTCATATTCGATGATAAACCGTTGGCCCTGAATTCGATAGTAATGGGGCTGACCGGGCTCCAAGCCCCCCGCCCATCCGAAGAAAATAGAGCCCATGCCGCTCTCCACGATGGCGGCCATCCGCTGCCGGGCGATCTCCGGGGGCATGGTGGACACATAAGCATCGATCAGTTCCATCAAGGCCGCCTTCTGTTCACCGCTCAACTCCCCTGCGGCGATACCGACCGGCTCCAGGGGCGACACCGTCTCCGCTGTGCCAGTCACGATGTCCCGGTAGGCTTGCCCGCTGAATACGGCCCGCTCCCGCTTTGCCGGCGCGAGGGATCGGACGAGCCGTCGGGCCAGATCCTCTTCCGCGGCCAGAACACGGACTCCCCTCATGGGGCCCTCCGATACATGGGCTGGATTGGCCCCCAGGAAGCGGGGCGCATCGGCGATCAGACGGCCCTTCACAACCGTGATGTTGAGGGACAGGTGGTGGCCTTCGACACGCCACCCCCAGGTGCCGATTTCAGACGGCTCACCGAAAAAGGAAAAGAAGTATTTGTCCGGATCCCGACCGAGCCAATTCCAGGTTTCGATCTCCCTGAGTACCGCCTCAAGGGTCATGATGGTCTGGGCCTTGTGGTAGCCGGCTCGGCTGAGGCCGGTCTGGAGAAACCGATGGGCCAACCGGCGTTGGGTCTCCGTCATTTCCTTCAAGGGCAGCCCCGACCGGCTTCTCGGGATGTAATGCCAGTCGAAGCGATCTTTGTCTTCGAATGAAAACGTGGCGGTTTTCAACTGCTCCGGGGTCAGGGACTCCAGATACGTGTTGGCTGCCCTGGCCATTGCCGCCGCCGTTGGTTTCGAACTCAAATCGTGGCCTCCTGCGGTGGTCGCGGCCATCAGGCAAGCCGCAATCGAGAAAAGGCCACAGGCTCTCATCCCCTTTTCCATAGTGATTCTCCCGTCTGTCGATCATGGGTAGAACGACCCAACCGGGAACATAGCGATGAAGGGGGCGGATTCAACCCTGGGGGTCCGGGTTGAGGCCGCTCCCGTGCCGCTCAACGTCGATCTCGATCAATGCCTCCAGAAAAACGACCATCAGACACAGCCGGCAACCGATTCCCCTCGCCGTTCTCGCCGCTGTCATCGATGCGCCTCTCCAAAAGGGCTAGTGCCGGTCCAGCTCTTTTCGGACGGCCACACCGATCCGTTCCAGGCTGTAAGGTTTCCTGATGAATTCACCGCCGCCGAGTTCTATGATGGCTGTCACCCGTTCCGACTCGGCATACCCGCTGGCGATAATGGCCTTCTGCCCCGGGCGCATGGCAACGATGCGGCGGTAGGCCTCCAGGCCGTCGATGCCCGGGGGCATAACCATGTCGAGAACGATGAGATCCACCGGGTTTTCCCTCAGGTATTCCACCGCCGCCTCCCCGCTGGATACCGACACCACGTCGTAGCCCAGCTTGCCGAGCATTTTCTCTGCAATCTCCCGCTGCTCGGGAATATCGTCCACCACCAGCAGACGTTCGCTGCCGACATAATCCTGAAGAACGATCCGGCTCTCTTTGGCAGCCGTCACCTCCCGGGTGGCCGGGAAAAAGATGTCGAAACGGGTTCCCTCCCCTTCACGGCTGATGATGTCCACATAGCCGGCGTGATCCTTGACCGTGCTCCAGATCACCGTCATGCCCAACCCGGTGCCGCTCTGACCCATTCGTTTCTTTGTGTAGAATGGCTCGAAGATCCGGGGAAGGTCTTCGGCCGAAATGCCGACGCCCTCGTCGATGATGCTCAACCGCACATATTCCCCCTCGGGGATCGATTCGTAGGCATTCTTCGGCGTGTCCAGGTAGCGATTTTGGGTGACGAGGGTGATGCACCCGCCCGCCGGCGTGGCTTCGGCGGCATTGTTGATGAGGTTCATCAGAATCTTCGAGATATGGATCGGCGACCCCTCAAGGTTCATGAGGCCCTCGGAAAGCCTCGTGCGAAGGGTGACCTTGGGGTGGCTGTTCTGGATGCTGCTGAATTCCGGGGAGGACAGGTAGTCGGTGATGATGGTGTTGAGGTTGACCACCTCCTTTACGGTGATGCCACGGCGGGCAAGGGTCAGCATGTCCTGGACGATGGCCGCCGCCCGCTGTCCGGACTGCTGGATCGTCTCGAGGCTCTTGCGCATGGGACTGTCCTCGGGCAGATCGAACAGCAACAGCTCCGGGTAGCTCACCAGGCCGCCCAGAATGTTGTTGAGATCATGGGCCACGCCGGCGGCAAGGCTGCCCACCGCCTCCATCTTCTGTGATTTTTCAAGCTGCTGCTCGAGGCGCTTTCGCTTGCTAATATCCCGGGCAATACCCTGGGTGCCCAGAAAGGATCGGGCGTCCGGCTTGTCCTTGGCGTAAACCCCCTCTGCGGAGATACTGAAGTACTTGGCCCGGCTGTCATCCTCCTCAGACGACGCCGCCAGCAGCAGCCGCACTTCCAGATCCTGGGTGGCCCGGTAACCGGTCCGCCGCTCATTGATTCGGTAGGTTGCCCGGGGCTTGTCCTCCTCGGCGACAATTTCCAGGATATGAGCCCCGATGAGGTCCTCGGGTCTGCATTCGTATTTCAGCACCGCCGGGCTGATAAACGTAATCCGACCCGATGCATCCAAACGAAAGACGATGTCGGGGATGGTCTTCACGATGGAATTTAGTCGGCTCTCGCTGGACTTCAAAAGGATCAGGGCATCATGGATGTTTTTCCTCGCCATCCGTTGGCGCCGCCAATATTTGAAAAGGCTGAGCACGACGACGTTGGCCAGGACAAGAACGACCGGAAGAAAAGGGGACATCAGCACCCCGGTGCGGCTGTTGAGCAGTATCGATCCTTGCCAAAGCCCCGGGATAAGAAGCACCGCCGACAATCCGACAGGGATGAGCCCGAAACGGACTATACCCAGGGCAAACAGCATGGCCAGGAAAACTGCCAGGGCGACTTCGACATGAATGATACGGGGGGTTCGACGGATATGGTGCCCGGCCATGATGGCATCGGCAGCCTGGGCGTGGATCAAGGCATCGGATATAAAAGCTGCTGACGGTGTTTGGTAGACTGAGGACAACCCTGAGGCTGAAAGTCCGACAAAAACCACCTTTTCCCTTAGGGTGTCGGCAACGTCCCCATCCATTAATAGCTCTGAGGCCGACACCCGGGTGACGGCCTCAGAGCTGCCGGAGAATCGAACGCGGAGGTTGCCGTTTCGATCCACAGGAATGGCCCGTTCACCGGCCACCAAAAAGGACTGGCCGCCGTCATCCAATATCCACTGGACGGCTGGACTTCCAGAGGTTCGAAGCAGAGCTGCCAGGGGCAGACTCGGGTAGAATCGGTCCTCGAACTGGATGACCAGAGGCACCCGGCGCAGGAGCCCGTCCCTGTCGGGAGCACCATTTAAAAATCCCGAAACGGACACGGCTTCCGAGAAGATGTCGATGTTGCAGACCACGTGGTCGGCCCGGAAGACGTCGACCGTGTTTCTGCCCCCAGGTCGACGTTTGACAAGGGCCATCTCCAGGGGATGAAGCCGGCAGTCCATGGCCGATCCGCCGTCCCTGCCGAAGAGGAATTCATGGCCAAGCACAAAGGGCCCTTCCGACAGAACCCGGGCAAGGACGGCATCGTTGTCCATCAGATGAGCCGGCAACCCCGGGGTCTGGATATTGTAGCCGAATTCCCGCTGGATCGACGCCTTCACCCGTGCAAGAGACGTCCGGTCGGGTTCGGCCAGAATCATGGTAAGGGCAACACTGGCCGGACCCGCCTCCTGGATTTTGCGCAGCAGCTGCGCCAAGTAAAAGCGTGGCCAGGGCCACTGACCGTTGACGTCCAGACTGGCCTCGTCGATATCCACGACGGCAACCCGGCCGGAAGAATGCCCCCGGTCTCCCCTCTCGAGAATGGCATCCATGAGGTTCTGGTTGAAAACCTCCACAGCGGGGGGGGCCGCCAGGTATAGGAACCCCCCTAAGGTAACCAGAATCGTCCAGAGAAAGGCGATCATCCTCAGGGACGGGTCAATTCGGAGTGGCAAGATCGTCATCGGATTGTTAAAAAATGGGAAACGGCATAGGGCCACCAATTGGCCGCGCCGGCTAGCGAACAATCACTTCGACGCGTCGGTTTTTGGGTTGGCTGACGTTGTCCGGGGTGTCGATCAGCGGGTTTTCCTCCCCGTGGGATGTGGTCTCGATGGCCGAGGCGTCGACCCCCATCCGGACCAATCGCTGTTGGACCGCCTGGGCCCGCCTTCTGGAGAGAGCCAGGTTATAGGCCTTGTCGCCGAGGGTGTCCGAGTGGCCGACGACACTGATGTTCATGGCGTTTCTGTCCTCGATGGCGGACAAGATCTCAGGGAGCTGTTTCTCGGAGTCGTTGGACAACCGTATGGAATCCGATCGAAAGTAGAGCAGGAAATGAAGGGGCCGAGGGGGCGCTATGGCCAGGGCATCGGAGAAAAGAGACTGAATTTTTTCTTCTTTGAGCAGTTCCGGAGCGCCGGGAGCTGTTTCAGGGTTTTTGGAGGTCGTCGCCTGGTTCGCGCTATCCAGTTTGACCGCGCCGGCAGTGTTGGAGACGGTGGCCGTCCCCACCGACCCGTCGGGATCCGGCACCAGCACCACGAGAGTCTTCGGGCCGCACGCCCCCAGTAACGCCAGCATCAGAAAGGCCAGTGCGCCTGCCGCCGTTCGGTTATTCATTGTCGCTGTCATCCTTTTGATCAGGGAGAAGACACGGACTTGCCGCCGACACCGAGACGCCGTCATGGGTCCACTTTCACCAGCACCCGGGTGCCCCTGACCCCAATGGTGGCCGCCGGGGTCACCAGATTGACCGACTCCGGGGAGAGTTTGGTAATCTGCCCGGAAATGAAGGAGACGGTTCCCTGGAGAATCTTGGCAATGAAGGAGAGTTTTCCTTCGACGGGCTCGAAGAGGTAGTCATCGATAACAACGGTGCTGTCCGGCCCCATGGACAAGACGGCGTCGTCGCGAAACACGAGCCCGATGCTGCCCGGGGACCGGGTCTTCACCACATCGCCCATGTGTACCGTCATGCCCTCGATGGCCTCGACGGCTTGACCGTCCCGCTCAATGACCGCATCGCCATCGATGGTTTTGACAATCCCGGCAAACGCCGTCGCCTGGGCCGACACATTCAGGGTCGCCCCGATAACGGCCCAGAGGAATATAAAAACCCCACCGGCTCGCCTCATAGTGACCTCCTGTGGTTAATAGCGATGGGGGCAATCCTTCAGGGAAGATTGCCCGCCTGCCCGGTCGCGACCGGATCCTGAATGGCAGGCAGAAACGCCGGTGCCGGCATCACCCACTAAAGGGGGGGATGTTTCCCAGCGCCCGTTAACTCGATATCAGATTCGACGGCGAATGCCAACAAAGACCCGGCGGCCATGGATCTATGCGGCAGCCAGACCGTCGTCCGAGCACGGGAAAACGGGTGGAAAATCAGCGGGTCGGAACCATTCGTTTTTCAGTCGGTCATCCCAGGGAAAACCGCCTCGAGGGAGGGACTTCTTCGGATTTTAGGGAGTTATGTCGGAACCGTCCGGTCGCCGTCCTCGGGCTTCCACCAGTGACCGATAGCGTTGGCATAATAGGCAAGTATGGGTTCCTCTCCGGTCGCCGCAGAAAACCCATCGTCACGCCTGACAACCAGATGCCGCATCAAGAGAAAATCGATGGTGTCCGCCAGGATCTGCGTACGGGTGCTCCTGGATACATCCACGACCGGCGCCCCCTTGGTCCTAAGCTCCTCCCAGAGTCGATTGCCCCTGGTCTCGATAAGACTAAAGTCCATGGGAGCATCTCCGGCTTCCAAAAGAATCTTGGACAGAATCGACACCGGCAGAAGAGGCACCACGTCCGCGATGGCGGTCATCAGCCATCGACTCAACCGCTCCACCTCGGCGAACCGGGACGCTCTCTCGAGGCAGTTGAAACAGACGCTGTTTTCCCGACAGTAATCCCGGATGGAGAGGGGGGCTCCGAAATTGACGACGGCATAGCCGTAATGCCGCCAACGGCTGAAGATCATCAACATCAGGTTCCGGAGCAAAAACCGGGCCGTGGTATGGAAAACGTACCACATGCTTCGCTTTTCCGCCGACGGATCCTGGGCCCTTACCAAACTGCGATCCTCGACCACCCGGTCATAGTTGATGCCCACCGGGATGAAGACGATGTCCCGGTCCGTGTCCATATTGAAGTGCCTCAGCATGTAGTCGATGAGCCCCAGCTTCGGAGCCTGGAGGCGACCGTCCCTGGAAAGCCCTCCCTCAGGGAAAATGGCCTGGCAGACCCCTTCCCGTGTGGCCATGTGAATGTAGCGCTCCAGCACTCTACGATAGAGAGGGTTTCCCGACCGGCGGCGGACGAAGAAGGCCCCCATGGCCCGGATGAGCATTTGAAGGGGCCAAACCTTGGCCCATTCGCCGACAGCGTAGGAAAGGGTGGTTCGCTCTGCGGCCAGAAAAGCCACAAGGACGTAATCCATGTTCGACCGGTGGTTCATGACGAACACCACCGTCGCCTCCGGGTCAATGGCGACAAACCGGTCGTCGTCGATCAGTCCCACGCGGACCCGGTAGAACAGTCGAGCCACCCGCTTGGCCACCCAGTAGCCAATCCTGAAATAGAGATAGGCATTAAATGAGGGGACGATTTCCCGGGCATACCGAATGGCCTGGTTCTGGACCAGTTCAAGCGGCATATCATGGATCCGAGCATGGTCCTGAATCGCTTTGACCACTTCGGTGTCGTAGACCAGCCGGTCGATGAGGACTTGCCGTTTGGTCAGTTGGAAAGGACGGATTCCGATGTCCAGGCGGGAGCCGATCTCGTTGATGACACGGTTGATTCGCCGCCGCAGAAACCATCGTGTGCTCGGTATCAGGATCCGGTCGAGCACGGCCAGGATAGTGATGATTAGAAGCAGAAGGAAAAGCCAGAGGGAGATGGTGACGTCGCCGGTCATCGGTCAATGCCTTTCCATGAGGGTCAGCCCCGCCAGATTCGCCAAGGAAGCGCCGGCGAATGCGGGTGCCGGGGAAGAAAATGACCGTGGCGCCGTCCTCATCTCCCGGGCGTCATCGCGTCCCCGGCGTTTTCTGTCACCCGCAGGTGGTCGAGGGAAGTCGTTGCATCACGCCGAACGCCCGGGCCCGGCTGCGTTTCGTCTGGTCGATGCCGGATTCCTGATAGGCCAGGGCCGCCACCATGAGCCGGTCAAAAGACGGTTCAAATCGGTGACAGCCACTCCGGATATCTCCCATGGTCACCTGTTTTTCAAGACTTTTCGACGGAGGAATCGCATCCGACCGGCCAAACGGCCACCGGGGACGGCGGGTAGACCGGACGTGAAGGGGGAGGAAGCGGACAGGGGAAAGAGGGCGCCGGCACAGGGGGATGTCCCGACCGGCGGCGGTCAACGGGAAGACGGCTCAGTATCAGATCTCCGAAAAGGCGATGTCGAGCACTTGCACCATGAAATCCACATCGGCCCGGGTAATGCACATGGGGGGTTTGATTCGGAGCACATTTCCGAAAAACCCGCCTTTCCCGATAAGAAGCCCCATGTCCTTGGCCCGCTCGAAGACCTGGAGGCAGGCCTGGGTGGCCGGTGCTTTCGTCTTTCGATCCTCCACCAGTTCGATACCGGTCATGAGCCCCTTGCCCCTGACGTCGCCGATCACGGGGTGTCTGGCCTGGAGATCGCGGAACCCGTCAAGCAAGTGGCTACCGATATCCCGGCAGCGGTCCTGGAGGCGTTCTTTCAAGATCACTTCAAGTACGGCCTTGCCGATGGCACAGGAGACCGGATTGCCCCCGAAGGTGTTGAAATGAATCCGGCTGGTCAGGGCGTTGGCGATTTCAGGCGTGGTCACCACGGCGGCCAGGGCGGCACCGTTGCCGATGCCCTTGGCCATGGTGACGATATCCGGAACGACCCCCTGGGTCTCAAACCCCCAGAAGGCCTCGCCGGTTCGGCCGAACCCGGTCTGGACCTCGTCGGCAATGCAGAGGCCGCCGGCGGCTCTGACATGGCCGTAGGCGTGGGAGAGATACCCGTCCGGATACACCACACTGCCGCCCACCCCCTGGATGGTTTCGGCAAAAAAGGCCGCCACCGACCCCGGGGTGGCAAATCGGATCACGCTTTGGATATCCTCGGCATAGTTTCTCCCCCCATGGGGGTCATCCATCCCCCAGGGGCCTCGGTAGGGGTCCGGGCAGACCGCATGATGCACGCCGAAGCTGTGGGGGACATTGTACTTCCATGTGCTGTGGGCGGTCAGCCCCATGGCCCCTGGACTGCCCCCGTGGTAGGCGTTTCGCAAGGCGACCACGTCATAGTTCCCCGTGTAAGCCCTGGCCATGAGAAGCGCCAGATCGTTGGCCTCGGTTCCCGAATTGACGAAATACACCACGCTCAAATCTCCCGGCAGGGTGCCGGACAGAAGTTTGGCGTATTCGGCGATAGTGGGATGGTAGTAGATGGTGGTGGTGTGCTGAAGCGTGTCCAGCTGTGCCTTGGCCCGCTGCACCACATACGGGTGGCAATGCCCGACACTGATGGTCACGATCCCCCCGAAACCGTCCAGGTATCGACGGCCGGTGTAATCGTAGAGGTACTGCATGGATCCCTCGACGATCATCAGGGGGTCTCGATAGTAGGTGAGAAGCGCCGGCGAGAGGTGCTGCTGGCGCAGCTTCCGAACATCCTCATAGGACGGCCCGTCGTAGGGCCTGGGGGTGTGGGGGTACGGGGGCAGTTCGGGAAGCGCTGTCTGGACGCTTGGTGTCATTGCGGACCTCCGCTGGTAAAGGGTCTAATGGCTGCCTGCCGGTTCAGGAGACCATGGGAAGCCGATCTTTTCTCTTCTTCCCAAGCCGCTTGAGGGCGCTGGAGACTTCCGGCAGGGCCCGGATTTTTTGAGAAGCCGTCTGGTAGAAGTCCACAGCCCGTTTCTCCAGCACGACCGCTGCCGCCAGGGCCTGCCCGGGATCCAACGTCGACGGATCCCCCGGATCGATCCCGTAAGGTGCCCGGGAAAAATCCGATATCGGCTCCAGGATCATTTCGGTGACGTTCTCCCGGCGAACCCGCTGAAGGGTTTTGACGTTCTTCTCCCCAACGGCGGCAAACTGCTCGAACAGGGAGGCCAGATCGACGGCGACAACGGCCAGTCCCCTGTAAAACGCCGCGTCCTGGGTTTCCATGGACTCGGCAAAGGTCAAAATCGCTCCAAAACTGGAAAGGGGCATGAGGGCCTCACTTTTCGGGTCTGCGGCGCATCGCGGTGACGGGCAACCGGCAACCGATAAGTCACAGGGCCGGTACGACAGGTATTCGTCTCTTTGGGTCGGCGATTATCTGAATCCCGACATCGGGTCAAAACCAGCGCTCCATGACCACCTTGGTGTCCGTGAAAAATTGAAATATCTCCTGGCCGTGGCCTTTGATGTCGCCGAACATGGAGTTGCCGGCACCGCCGAAGGGGAAAAAACTCATGGGCGCGGCGATTCCGATGTTGACGCCGACCATGCTGGGCTTTACCCGGTATTTGAACTCCCGTGCGGCGGCCCCGCTCTGGGTGTAGATGCAGGCGGCATTGGCAAAGCCCCTCGAATTCACCAGATCGACGGCCTCGTCGATATCCTCGGCCGCCACGATGCTCACCACGGGGCCGAAAATCTCCTCCTGGGCGATGGCCATCTCCGGTCGGACCTTGTCGAAAATCGTGGGCCCGATGAAAAATCCCCCCGTGCGCCCCTCTACCCGGACATCCCGGCCGTCCAGCACCAGTTCCGCCCCCTCTGCGATTCCCTTTTCGATGTAGCCCAGCACTCTATCTTTGTGGGCCCCACTGATCACGGGCCCCATCGAGGACGATTCGTCGAGGCCGTCGCCCACCTTGAGTTTCCGGGCCGCCTCGACAAAGGCGGTCTTGACGACCCCTGGGGCATCCCCCACCGGAACGAGGATGGAACCCGAGAGGCAGCGCTGGCCGGCGCAGCCGAAAAAGGACGTGATAAGGGAGGGCATGCCTGCCTCCAGATTCGCATCGGGCATGACGGCAACGATGTTCTTGGCCCCTCCCAGGGCCTGGACCCGTTTGCCGGTGGCACCGCAGCGCTCATAGATGTACCTGGCGGTGGGAGAGGAGCCCACGAAAGATATGCCCTCGATGCCTGGATGGTCGAGCAGGGCATTGACCACGTCACGGCTGCCGTGGACCATGTTGACCACCCCTTCGGGAAAGCCCACGTCGTCGATGATCTCGAAGACCCGGGTCTGGGTCATCGGAACCTGTTCCGAGGGTTTGATGATGTAAGTGTTGCCGGCCACGATGGCATAGGGCAGAAACCACCATGGCACCATCGCCGGGAAGTTGTATGGGGCGATGCAGGCGAAGACTCCTAAAGGCTGGCGATGGCCGTAGCAGTCGATCCCCTTGGCCACATCTTCCAGGGTGTAGCCGCATTGCAGGGTAGTCACTCCGGTAGCGTGTTCGACATTTTCGATCATCCGGCGGACCTCACCCCTGGACTCGTCGATGCACTTGCCCTGCTCGGTGGTCAGCACCCGGGCAATATCCTCGAAGTTGTCCTCAAACGCCTCTTTCAGCCGGAAGAGGGTCCGCGCCCGGGAAAGCGGCGGCGTCTCACGCCACTCCTCAAAAGCACCCGATGCCGCCGCCACCGCCCGGTCCACATCGTTCCCAGTCGAATAGGGCACCCGGGCGATCTTCTCCCCGGTGGCCGGGCACCAGACATCCCCAAAGCGGTCCGTATCGGCCGCTGTCCACTCACCATCCACATAATTCTTCAACACCGGCTGATTCATCGGCTCTCCTCCACAGTTGCTGGAACCGGATTCTCCCCTCTGCTATGGCGGGGATAAAAACAAAGATAAATGTCACGATATATACTTTAAAAAGAACTATAAACGACGATAAAGCAAAAATAAAGATTAATTTACAACGAATAAATGTGTTTTCACCGACCACATCGGTCGATCAATAATTTCGGCTTTGCTTTTGGCGCCCAATTCCTTTAGGGTCCTCCCTGCCGCCTCCTTTCCCCTGAACCGTCAACGCCCGAAAAGGAATGCCGCCACCGCCATGACCACGAAGAAAACCGCCAATGATCGTCGAAAACCCGCCCGGAATGCCAGGAAGGCAAAAAAGAAGCCCCTGGACCGTGTGGACCGGGAGATGATTCGCCTGCTGCAAAAGGACGGTCGGATTCCCAACACCGAAATCGCCAAAATCATCGGCATCTCAGAGGCCACGGTTCGCTCCCGCCTCAACCGCCTGACCAGCGAAAACATCATCCAGATCGTCGCCGTCAGCAATCCCCTCAAGATCGGCTTCGAGATCGTCGGCATTATCCGCATCCATGCGGAAATCAAAAAAATCGATCATATCACCCGGGAGCTCGAGGCCCTTCCTGAAGTCTGGTTCATCGTCCACGCCACGGGGGGATCGGACATCTACACCGAATTCGTCACCCGTTCAATGGACGATCTGAACGACCTTCTCTACCGGAAGATCAATGGCATCGACGGCGTCATCCGGACCGACACCTCCCTAATCCTGAACTACATCAAGCGCCGGTACGACTGGGGAACGGGCATGGATGACTGAGGAGGGGCCTCAGTGACAGCGGTGGCCTTTCAGATCGCCCCGCCGCCCTTGCCCAATCGGTCGACGATGGCCCCCAGGGTCTCGATGCCGCGCTCCACGGCGTTGCTCCAGGGCAGGCCGCAGCTCAGGCGGATGAAGTGTCGGTAGCGGCTGGATCCCGAACACATGGAACCGGGAAGGACGGCGATTCCGGCCCCCAGAGCGGCCTTGAAGACGTCGAGCCCGTCCACTTTCGGCTGAAGTTCCACCCAGAGGGTAAGGCCCCCGTCCGGGGCGGTAATCCGGGTGCCTTCCGGGAAATGCCTGGCCACGGACAGGGACATGTTGCTGGCTTGGTTTTTGAGGGCCGAGCGAAGCCGCCGGAGATGCCGGTCGTAGCCGCCGCTCTTGAGGAATTGGCCGATGACGAATTGGTTCAGGGTCGGCGACGAAATGGTGGCGTTCATCTTCAACCGCTTCACCGCATCGGCATAGCGGCCGGGCAGGGCCCATCCGACCCGCAACCCCGGCGACAGGGTTTTTGAAAAAGAGGAACAGGTGAGAACGAGACCACGGCGATCATAGGACTTGAGAGTGGTGGGCCGCACCCTGCCAAAGAAGAGATCCCCGTGGATGTCATCCTCGATGATGGGGATCCTCCTCCCGTTGAGGTAAGCGACCAGGGAGGCCTTCTTGGAGTCCGGCATGAGGCATCCCAAGGGATTGTGAAAATTCGGCACCAGTAGACAGGCGTTGACGTCGTTTCCCTCCACGGCCTTTTTCAGGGAATCGAGATCCACACCGGTAGCCGGATCGGTCGACACCTCCAGCGCGTAAAGATTGAGATCCTCCAACAACTGCAGGAACCAGGGATAGGTGGGCGATTCAACGGCCACCGTGTCACCGGGGCGGGCGACGGCCCTGAGGCAGAACCCCACCGCCTCGATGCAGCCGCTGGTGATGACGATATCCTCGGTGTCGATCCGATGACCCATCTCGATGGAGCGCTTGGCGACCTCCCGCCTGAGGGACAGGTGTCCCACCGGGCTTTCGTAAGTGGTCAGAAACTGCGTCATCCGAGTGGCCGAAATGGATCGGATGATGGCGCTTAGCTGTCGCGTCGGCAGCAGCTCCGGTGCCGTCACGGTGCCCCCCAAGCGAAGCATCCCGGGGTCGCCCATGGCCTCGATGACCGACCGTGCAAGGGTGTTGACACTCACCCGACGGGGCACGGCGCGGTGGGGTTTGAGCTGGGGGGGCGGCAGGAGCCGCTGCAGCACCGGCTTGACGAAATACCCCGACTTCTGGCGGGGTTCCACCAAACCTCGCCCTTCGAGTTCGACGAAGGCCTGGTAGACGGTGGTCAGGCTGAGGCCTGTGGCAGCGATCAGTTTCCGTATGGAGGGAAGCTTCTCCCCCGCCCTGAAAACACCATCCTTGATCTGCCTTTCGAGTTCGTCGGCCAGTCGGACGTAGCGATAGGCGGCTACCGGTTGGGGCATGGGCAAACCGTTTCTGTTATGGTGGTATTATTGATTATCTGTATCTGTTATACTCCCCTACGCCTGTGGTAAACGATTTGTCAACACCAAGGGATTCAAGGCGGTGCGCTCCTGCAGGGGGGCGCTCTGCCCGCAGCCGGATGGGAGGTTTTCCGAGATGAAAACCATCGGATTGCTCGGCGGCATGAGTTGGGAGTCGACGGCAAGTTACTACCGTATTTTAAATGAAGAAGTGAGGCGGCGGCTCGGGGGACTGCATTCCGCCAAAATCTGCCTCTACAGCGTGGCGTTCGCCGAGATCGAGGCCCTGATGTGCCGGGGGGACTGGGGCAGGATCGAAACCATCCTAACCGATGCCGCCCGCAAGGTGGAGGCCGGCGGCTCCGATTTCTTTCTGATCTGCACCAACACCATCCACCACATCGCTCCAGCTATCGAAGCATCCGTTCGGATTCCTCTACTCCATATCGCCGATGCCGCCGCCGAGGCCCTTGCCGCCGATGGTATCCATCGGGTGGGCCTTCTTGGCACCCGCTTCACGATGGAGGAGCACTTCTTCAGGGGACGGCTCTCCGAAAAATACGGTATCGACGTGGCGGTGCCGCCCTCGGAGGATCAAGGGGAGATCCACCGAATCATCTTCGAGGAGCTCTGCATGGGGAGGATCCTGGATGCCTCGAGGGACCGATACCTTACCGTTATCGACACCCTGGCGGCAACTGGGGCTGAAGCGGTGGTTCTGGGCTGCACCGAAATCGCTCTCCTGGTCCGCCAGGAAGATACGGCCGTCCCCCTCTACGACACGACGACCCTCCATGGGATAAAGGCCGTGGACCTCGCGCTCTCGGAAGAGATGCCATGACACGCCCCGCGCTCACCATGATGGCTCCCGCTCAACGGGGGGCTCTGGCCAACCTGCCCGTGGCGGCAAGCGTCGGCGCTTACGGCAGCGTGCTGGGGGTTCTTGCGGCACAGAAGGGCATCGCATGGTATGAGCTTCTCGTCATGAACCTCTCCGTCTTCGCCGGCTCCGCCCAGTTCGTGATGGTGGACATGTGGACGCCGCCCCTGCCCATTCTGGAAATCGTTATCGCCGTGTCGGTCATCAATCTCCGCTACCTTCTCATCGGCGCCTCCCTGAACCCGATCTTTCAGGGAAAGACCCTGGCCCACAAGGCGTCGATGATGCACCTGGTGGCCGACGAGAACTGGGCCGTCACCATGGCCGCCTATCGCCGCGGTGGAGCCTCTACCGGCTATCTGTTCGGGGGCGGTCTCTGCCTGGTAACGGTCTGGTGCATGGGAACCCTCACCGGCCACCGCCTGGGCAGCATGGTGCAGAACCCGGAGGCCTTTGCCTTGGATTTTGCGTTCGTGGCCGTGTTCACGGCGCTTACCGTCAGCCTTTGGCGCGGGAAAACGGATATGATCCCCTGGTTAGTGGCCGCTGTGCTGGCCGTGGCGGTTGAAAAACTGCTCCCCGGGAAATGGTACATCGTGATCGGCGGACTGGGCGGGGCCCTTACCGCCGCCCTCTCCGACGCCCCTCGGTCGGATGCGGAACAGCAGGCCCCTGAATCCGACCGTTCAGAATCGACCGAGAACCCCAAAGGACTCAACGATGGGATCACCTGAACAGCCCCTGGCCACCTGGGCGGCCATCGCCGGCGCCGCTCTGGTCACCTACGGTCTTCGCCTCGGCGGACTGCTCTTGTCGGAGAAACTGCCCGTGCAAGGACGCTTCAAGCGGATCATGGACGCCCTGCCGGGAACCATTCTGCTCTCTCTGGTGGCACCCGGCATTGTGTCTGCAGGCCTATGGGGATGCCTTGCGGCGATGTCCACCGCCTGGTGCGCCTACAAGACCCGGAATGCATTTTTGGCCATGGTGATCGGGATGGCACTGATCGCCGCCGCCAGACAGCTCAACCCCTGAAGACTTCCCACCTTCCCCTTCAAACCGCGTCTCGACATATTCGCGTCATCCGGATTTGCCTCAAACTCCAAATGCACTATTCTATCAGACACGGTTGCAGGATCACGGCCCGTCTTCCGGTTTGAGGAGATCTACCACCGGATGTTAGCGGGATAGAGAGGAATCCGTCTTATGACTCCGGACATGGTGTTGGTTTTTGGGATTCTTGGATTGTCGGTCTTGTTGTTGGTCTCCGAGGTCATTCCAATGGAGGTCACTGCGCTGCTGGTCCTGGGTGCATCGGCACTGACCGGACTGGTGAGTCCGACTCAGGCCCTGTCAGGCTTCAGCAATCCGGCAGTCGTCACCGTGTGGGCGGTCTTCATCCTTAGCGGAGGATTGACGAGAACCGGTGTGGCCAGCATCATCGGACGATTTCTCCTTAGGGTATCGGGTCGACAAGAGGCGGTACTCGTGGCCGTTATCATGACTTGCGCCGGTGCGATGTCGGCCTTCATGAACAACGTGGCCGTGGCGGCACTGATGCTGCCGGTGGTCATGGACATTGCCCGGCAGACCGGCACCCCGTCGGCCAGACTATTGATGCCCCTGGCATACGGCTCTCTCCTAGGCGGACTCACCACCCAAATCGGAACGCCGCCCAACATCATCGTCAGCGAAGCCCTCAGGGACAACGGTCTGACGCCATTCTCCCTGTTTGATTTCACCCCCGTCGGTATCGTCGTCATGGCGGCCGGTATTGCCTACATGGCCCTCGTCGGCAGGCGCTGGTTGCCGGATCGGGGCAGCGAGAGTACCGGCGGCGGCAACCGACAGGGGCAGGACCTCATTCAACAGTATCATCTCCAAGAGCGCACCTTTCAACTCTACCTCCCCCCCCAGTCTCCCCTCGTTGGGAAAACCATCGCCGAGACCCGTCTGGGGGCTATTTTAGGCCTCAATGTGGTGGCAATCGACCGGAAGGGGGCCCTCCTGATCGCCCCCCAGCCGTCTAAAACCCTAATGGCCGGCGACGGCCTGATTGTCGAAGGACGAAGCGGAAATGTGACTTCACTGAAGGACGAATTGAGCCACTGGAGCGAGTTGGTCGCCGACACTGGACACGCCTCCGTGGGCGCCGTCCTCGACGGCAGCACCCGAACTGCCGAAATCCGGATCACAAAGGCAGCGGATATTGTCGGTAAGACCATCGGGCAGATCGACTTCAGGAATCGATATGGCATGCAGATTCTTGCCATTCGACGGAAAAACATCGTCCGCAGGGCTCAGATCGCCAATCAGAGTCTCGAAGCAGAAGACATTCTTCTGGTCCGAGGCCCGGAAAGCGCCTTCGAGGCCCTTTGGGAATCCGGCGGGTTTGAGGATGTTCAATCCACCGACCCCGACCGGTTGAGCCGAATCTATCATTTGGAAGACCGCCTGCTGACCATGAGAGTAAAGGCCGGCAGCCTGCTGGTGGGGAAGTCCCTGGCGGAGAGCCGACTCGGCGAGCGGGTCGGGGCAAGCGTTTTGTCCATCGTTCGAGACGGCACCGCCATTGCCATGCCTGCCCCCACGGAAACCCTGATGGCAGGCGACCGGCTTCAAATCTTGGGACGGCGGGAAGACTTCGATCTGCTCCACCATCTGGGAGCCTTGGATGTCCGGTCTGTCGATGTCAAGGTGCTCGAGACCATCGAATCCGGTGATTTCGGGTTGGCAGAGGCCATGCTCTCCCCCCACACCACTCTCGCGGGCAAAACCCTCAAGGAACTCCACTTCAGGGAAAAATTCGGATTGAGCGTCTTAGCGATATGGCGTGAGGGCCAGGCCTACGAATCGGAGTTTCTGGCCGGGATGCCGCTGCGGTTCGGGGATGCGCTCCTGATATTCGGGCCCCGGGAAAAACTCCGGCTTCTGGCCCGGGAGCCTGATTTCCTGGTATTGACCGAATCCGCCCAGGAGGCCCCCTCTACCGAAAAAGCCAAGGTCAGCATTGCTGTCATGGCCGGGGTCCTGATCCCCGTCATGATGGGCTGGGCCCCCATCTACATCGCCGCGGTGATCGGAGCGGCCGTTATGGTGCTGACCCGATGCCTGACCATGGAGGAAGCCTACCGGGCTATCGAGTGGAAGGGCATATTTCTGATCGCCGGGATGATGCCTCTCGGCATGGCCCTGGATTCAACGGGAGCCGCCCTTCTCGTGGCAACCAAGGTCGTAGGAGCCGTGGGAGCGATGGGGCCTGTGGCAGTGATGGTGGGGCTGATGACCCTAACCTTCGCCGCCACCTGCGTTATACCGACATCGGCCCTCGTGGTGCTCATGACCCCGATCGTCCTTAGTACCGCAGGGAACATGGGCGCTTCCCCCTACGCCATGATGATGGCCATGGCCATGGCCGCTTCAGCCAGCTTCATGACACCGATTTCCCATCCCGCAAACGTCATGGTGATGGGCCCGGGGCGATACCGGTTCAAGGATTATCTCATTGCCGGCGTTCCCCTGACCCTCGTGGTGCTGATCGTCGTGGCCCTGGTGCTCCCCCTGTTCTGGCCCCTTGACCGTCCATGACGGTGTCGACCCGGATCGTCTAACACCGTTCTGGTGCCGCTCCTGCGGGTCCGGGGACAGCCGGTCCCACGGTCCCGTGAAACGCTGTATAACCGCCTTCTATTCATCGCCGAACGGGTTCCAGGACACGCCACTGTGCGCAACAGCCCATGGGAACACCGGCCGATTCACTGCCAGGCGGTCGGTAAAACAGCCTATCCGACCCGTCATCGGGTCATGGGCTTACTCCCAATCCGATCTGGTTGATAATGGAGCGAAACGGAGGTGCGGTTCACACAGGCCTTTGGACGGTTCACTGACCCTGTGACCGAGAACTCGGAGAAAATGAGGCTTGAACCGGTGGTCGTCCAGAATTCAGAGGCGCCCTATGCCTCTAAGGTCTCAGGTAGCTATAGATCGCGGCAAAATCCTCTCTCCCCAAACCGCTCTCCTTGGCCTCGGCATAGAGTGCCTCGGCAAGGGTCGCCGAATGCAGAGGGTGGTTGAGTTCGCTGGCGGTCAGAGCCACCAGGCGCAAATCCTTGTGCATCCATTCCAGGGGGAATTGAACCGCATAGTTGTCCTGACGGATCATCTCCGCTTTGGCCCCGGTGAAGGGGGCCGAAACGGGCAAATTGGGAAGGGTTTCGAGCAAAAAGTCCCTCGGTAATCCAAGCGCTTCACCAAGGAGTATGGTTTCTGAAAACGCCAGCATAGACTGGGCGAGAAGCGAATTGACCAGCATCTTGAAGGCGGCGCCTTTGCCGGTGTCCCCGATGTGGACGACCCTGCTTCCCATGTGATTCAACAGGGGCCTGACAGCCTCCAGGTCCCCTTCCTCCCCGCCGACGAGAAAGGTCAGATCCCCCTTTTCGGCATGGGGTTTGGTTCCGGCAACCGGCGCGTCGACAAACCGGACACCGAAGCGCGCTGCCGTGTCGCTCTCCTTCCGGGAGAAGGAGGGGTTCACCGTCGAGCAGTCGACCCAGATGGCGTTCTTCTTCATCTCGGCAACGAACCCGCCGCCACCCAGGGCAATGCGTTCCACCACCTCCGGAGACGACAGCATCGTGAAGACGACGTCGGCATCCCGCACGGCATCGCCCCAGGAGGCGGCGGCCGAGGCACCCGATGCCACCAGCACTTGAACGGGCTCCTGAGAGCGATTGTAAACCGTCAGTGTCACCCCCCCCTTCAGCAGGTTGTTGGCCATGCGGCTTCCCATGATCCCCAGACCGATAAATGTCACGTTCATGTCGGCTCCTTTTTGGATGCCCCAGTCCCCCTGTCGACGTCGAGCCGACGGGGATTGGCGGCGGTAGGAATCCATTGTCACCAGCCCCATAGGATCGGCCGGCGGTGTTTTTATCCGTTTAACGGAAACACGCCGGTCGTCAATGCCCTCTGCCGAAAGTTTCCACGGCCTCGACGAAGCCCTCGATGTTCTCGAGGGGCGCAAAATCGATGTCGTACGCGGGGGAAACCAGGAGCCCTTCGGGTCCCAGGGTGGCGATCCGATGCTGCACCTCGTCTCGTATCTCCTGGGAGCTGCCCTGATCCCACATCAGGGCGGTCCCAACGGTCCCCCAGAGGGCCAGACGGTCTCCAAAGGCGTCCTTGACCGCGACGGCATCCATGCAATCGGGCTGAAGGGGATTGATCACGTTCACACCGATCTCGATCAGTTCAGGGATAAGAGAAGTGAAATCCCCGTCACTGTGGTAGAAGACCAGAATATCCGGAGACAGATCCCTGGCAGCCTGGATTGCTTTCCGGAGCCTCGGTTTGAAAAACTCCCGCCACATCGCCGGGCTGACGATCAACCCCGTAGGCATGGCGACATCGTCGTCCAACAGAAGGATGTCGATGCCGGTGTCGACGAGGACGGCCACATTGTCGATCAGCATGCGGGCCAACTGGTCGAGCAGATGGTGCGCCAGATCCTTGCGCGCCACCAAGTCTTCCATAAACCGTTCGAACCCCCTAAGCCGCAGACCCATCTCGAAGAGTTCCCCACCCAGATGAGGCGGGCCTCCGGCCACGGCCAGCCCCTGTCTGTGCCATTCCGACACCCGGTCCGACAGACCTGTAGTCCGCCCAGGGTCGGTCAGGTCCGGCAGAACCAGATCGGAAAGCCCTTCGATAGACCGGATGCCACTGAGGGGCCGCTCCCGGCCCCGCTCGGGATGATAGGCCCACTCGTAGTAGGTTTTCAGCTGGCCCAGGTTACCCACATGAACATCCCGAGGGAGGGACTGGAGATAGGCCAGGAATCCATCCTGGTAGTGTGGGGGATTGAACTCCAGAAAGCGGAGGTCGAGGGGAAAGGCCTCCTCCGGGGTCATTGGCTCGATGGCCTCGATCCACGGGGAATAGAATCCCAGAGCCATGGGAACCCG
Organism: uncultured Desulfobacteraceae bacterium; assembly: GCA_942491115.1. Classification (GTDB taxonomy): domain Bacteria; phylum Desulfobacterota; class Desulfobacteria; order Desulfobacterales; family UBA5852; genus CALNZV01. The sequence goes on along the minus strand of CALNZV010000004.1, from coordinate 117,699 downwards.
GTCCGGCATTCGACCGTTCAAAGCTTCTATGACGCGTTCACGGGGTGTCATAAGCATCGGTTGACAACGGATGGTTTTCGATCCCATTCGGCAAACCGCAGCGATAGGGCTTTTCTTGATACACCGCCAGTCGCCGGCGTCTGTCCTCCCCCGAAGAGTCGGGGTTCTTTTGACCATAGCGGCTCCTGCGTTTCAGATCAACGGTTTCAAACCATAGAGGCCGCTCAAACCCCATCGCCACCCGCAATGCCCATGGGGACGATGACATCACGGGCATCCGGATTGGCCAGAGATCCTTATGAGAGGCCAGGATGAACAGAACGCTATCCATGGTTGGGTTGAAACCGGGTGGAGATGTGTTATGATAACCATTCACCCTGCACGGCCATGCGGGGTGTTTTTTTTGCCGATGGGTCGGCAACGGTCATTCCAATTCATTCCAAAAAGGAGTCTTCACGATGACGGATCCCAGTCAAACCACCCTATACAGCGGCGGCCACCGCGGCACCGAAGCCGAATTCGGCTATCAGGCTGAACATTGGGGATTGAAAGAAGTGACGTTTTCCTTTGACGGCCAGACGCCCGCACGGGACCGGGGGCAGGTGGTGCTGAGCACGGAGGAGTTGAAGAACGGGGATATCAGCATGGAAATCGTCTCCATGCGCATGAATCGCACCTACGCCCGGGTGGAGAAAATCAGGAAGGTCATCCAAACCATCTTTCACATGGTCAACCGCGGCTATCAGGTGTTCGCCGTGGGATGGATCCAGTCGGATGAGACGGTGAAAGGCGGCACAGGCTGGGCGGTGGAGCTGGCCAAGCTGTTCAACCGGCCCCTCAGTGTCTTCGACCAGGAAAAAGCCGCTTGGTTCACCTGGACGGACAAGCGATGGCAGAAGGACCTCCCGGTCATTTCACACGATACCTTCGTGGGCACCGGCACCAGAAACCTGACCGAGGATGGAAAGACGGCCATCGCCGACCTTTTCCGCCGTTCCTTCGACGCTTAATTCGCCGCGCTGACGCTCAAGGCGGGGAGGGCAGATCGCCCTAACCGCCCTCCGGGTCCCCTTGGCGATAGTCGGAATCCGTGCCTTTCCGGCCCGGGGTCAGGCGCTTCCGACCGACAGCTCAAACGGCCACCCGACGATCCCGCCCTCCATGAACCAGACCCGATCATAGCCCCCGTGGTTCAGAATCAATTGGGCCTCGTACCCCCGCATGCTGACCTTGCACATGGCCACGATGTTCCGGTCCATCGGCAATTCATGAAGCCGCTCCCGAAGGGCCCCCAGGGGGATGTGGACCACGTCGTAGGGAAGCCGGACCTCCTGGAATTCCTCCGGAGTGCGGGTATCCAGCACCAGGGCATCACCGTTTTCGATTCGCCGCCTCGCCTCGAAGGCGGATATCCCTTTGGCGATACCGTCCAGTTTGTTGCTCAGCACGTGGGCGCATGTTGCCAGGGGCTCGATGGGGGGGCTAAAAGGGGGAGCGTAGGCAAAATCGATGTCGGCCAGCCGGTCGAGGGTTCCCCCGAAGAGAATGACCGCTGCGGCCACGTCGAGATATCCCTTGCCGGCTTCGGACAATCCGGCCACTTGAATGCCCATCAGCCTCCGGTCCCGTTTGAGGGCGATCATCTTGATCGTCAGGGGCTTCGCCCCCATGTAGTGGGGCTTGTCGGGCCCCGCCCAAGTCGCGGTTTCGACGTCAAGTCCCAGGCCCCGGCAGGCCGCTTCCGTCAACCCGGTTCGGCCGAGAGTGAAGTCGAACACCTTGACGATCCCCGTGCAGGCCACGCCGCTAAACGCCGTGGGCCTGCCGGCAATGTGGTTGGCGATGACTCGCCCGTGCTTGTTGGCCGTCGAGCCCAGGGGAACGAATACAGGACTTCCGGCAAGATTGCCGGCATAGGCGTTGACGACGCAGTCTCCACCGGCATAGATGTCCGGGTCGCTGGTCTGGTCGTATTCGTTGACGACGATCCCGTTCCGGCACATCAGTCCCGCTTCTTTGGCCATTTCGTCGTTTGGACGGGTCCCGACCGCGACCACCACGGCATCGGCAGGATACACCCCCTTGTCCGTCCGGACGGCCGATACCCGCTCTCGGCCATCCATGGCAACGGCACGCTCTCCCAATACCAGTGAGACCCCCTGGCTTCGAATGTATTTGGAGGCATAGGCAGCGGTGTCCTCGTCGAGGATGCCGGGCATGATCTGGGGTGCCATCTCGATGACCGTCACATCGAGCCCCTTTCGCTTGAGGGCCTCCGCCATCTCCATACCGATAAATCCCGCACCGACCATCACCGCCGTTGTGAGTTTCTGTTCGTCGATGGCCTTCACGAGGGTGTCCGCATCCTCAGGATGGGTCATGAACCAGACGTTTTTCAGGTCGATGCCGGGAATCGGGGGTTTGAAGGGACGCCCCCCGGTGGCCAGAACCAGCTTGTCGTAGGGAAGATCCCTCTCTTCCCCGGTTAACCGTTGCCGGATTCTGACGGTTTTTTTCTCCCGATGGATCTTCAATGCCTCGGTATTCGTCAGAACCGTCACCCCCTTGGCTTTGTCAAAAAATTCAGGGTTTCGGGGCACCCCGGCCGGCGTGTGGGTCAAGGTATCGATACCCTCGAAGCAGCCCTCCACGTAATAGGGAAGGCCACAGGCACCGTAAGAGACGATTCCGCCCTTGTCGATGAGGGTGATGGATGCCTCGGGGAGAAGCCGTTTGAGCCGGCAGGCGGTCTTGGGACCACACGCCACACCGCCGATGATGAGCACATTGAGGGGCTGGTTCATGTCGCCATTCCTTTCCGATCGCTATTCGAGCATATGCTCATTTATACATCAATTGATTCCTCCGGGCAAGAGGAAATTCATTCGGATGGGAGCGTCAGAAACCCGTCTCCGCGGGCCCCTTGGCCCCATGGGAGAGGGCAAGAATGATTAGCCACTTTCGGGAGTCGGCCTTCGGCTGGCCATTCCTGTCAATCAACAGGGGGCCTGCCGGAGACTGACCCCAGAGAAGTCTCAGTCGGTTCTCCAATATGGGGGCGGCTCGAAGGCCATGGTGGACAGCCTCTCCGGCCAGATGCATTCATAGCGCCCGGAAACGAGTTGGAGCACCAAGGTGTCGACCCGGTTCTGACGTTCGTAGTCGCCGCCGCTTTCGAAGCGGACGGGGCCGAACGGGGTCTCCATCTCCACCCGGTCAAGGGCGTCCCGGATGGCATCGGGCGATCGTGAAGTCGCCGTTCTGACTGCCTCAGCGGCAACGTGAATCGATGAAAAAGCCTCAGCGCCGTGGTAATCCGGAACCGTATGGTAGGTGGACTCGTACCGGTCTCGGTAGGCCGTGGCGCCGCTAAATCCCGTTTCGGGTGCCCATAGGGCCGCCGTCAACATCAGATTTCCATCCTCACCGCTCAACGCCTTAAACCGGGGATGGGTGAAGCCGCCAGCCCCCCCGCAAAGCAGGGATTTCAGATTCATGGCCCGCAATTTTTTCACCAGCTCCGCCCCGTCCTTGAGGTAGGACACCATGTAGATCACATCCGGGGATTTTTGCCTCAGGGGGGTAAGAATCCGATCGAAATACGCATTGCCCGCCCGCCCGCGAATGTAAGGGATGATCGCCAGTAAATCGATGTCGTTTTCCCGGCAATACCACATCATCTTCATCGCCGCTCCAGTGCCGTATGGACTGTTTTCGTAGACGATGGCCAAGGAACGCGGAGATACGACCTGTTGCAAAAAGGCCTCTAAGCCGTTGGTGTAATCGCTCGCCGGGGGATTGAGACGGAAGACATAGGAGAGCTGCCGGCGGGTGATCCGGTCATCGGCCGCTGTGATGACCATGAAGGGGACACCGATCCGATTCGCCGCCATGGCCGCATAAAGGGTATTGGAACTCGAATACCCCCCCACGAGAATAGAGGCCCCCCGGTACCGAGCCAAGTCATGGACGGCGTCTTCAGCGCCCCGTCGATTCCCCCGGTCATCCGCAAACTCGAGCCTGAAACGGAGCCCCTTTCTACCCGCGCCCCTGTTGACGTCCTCAATGGCCATCTCGTAGGAGCGCGTCATCATCTCGGCGTAAGCGAAACCCTCCGAGTGAACGATGCCGATCACCACCTCCTCCGCCCTAACGGCTGCCGCCGACAGGAGAACGGCAATGATGCTGGCTGAAACAAACAGTTTGGACCACAGCGACGGTGTCATCGGGCACCTCCTTTTCCAGTGGGGTGACTGAATACCTCAATGGGTGGGTCGACGGTCCTGCATCCGATTCACAGGACGGATACCAGCCGCCCCCGATGGGGGTGGTGCAATGTAACGGCGGAGAACGACGGGCTCTCTTCACGGTGCGGTGGCCAGAAGGAAAAGAAGCGTTTAACCCGGGACGACGAAAGCATGGCAGCGCCAGTGAGGGCCAGAGGGATGAAGACCTAAGATAACGGTTCGGCCAGGCGGAGGGACTGGTGTCGGGGGTGCGGAATCCGATTCCAGAGTGACCAAAACGGTGCCGGTTGTCAAGGGCGTCGACGATCCAGACATCCGGTCCCATGATGGCCCATCCCGTTGGAATCGACGTCGGAATGCAGGGGCCGAGGGGGAACCCCGATTCCGGCTTTCTTCAGTCGTGAAGCAGGATACCGGTGTTCTCAGCACCCACCTGGGAGATGTCGAGAGGGGAATCCCCCAGATCGTCGGCGTCGACCAGGGTTAGGATCTGTTCCATGGCCGACCTCAACCCTTCAACCCGGTCCGGATCCAGGTGGGTCAAGCCATTGATGAGCTTTCTTTCGATGGGATCCGGAAGCACCTGGCTGATGTCGAGTCCTTTATCGGTGAGGGTAATGAGGGCCACCCGTCGATCCCCGACCTTTTTTACCCGTTCGACAAGCTGCTTTTTTTCGAGCCGGTCGATGATGCCCGTAATGTTGGACGGCGTGACGAACAGCTTTCGGCTTAGATCCGCCGATGACAAAGGGCCGAAATTGAACAGGCAACGGAGAACGCCGCTCTGGGAGGCCGTTAGACCGAACTGGCGCCCCACCTTCGAGGCGTCCTGGTATACCGCACGATAGAGCTGTCGAATCGATTCCACAATGTCTTTGATGACGGCCTGGTTGTCGGGCATGGTCATGAACTCCACATTGACCCCGCTGGGGCCATCGGTTCAACGGGCATGACGGGCGCTTAGATCGACCTCGGCAACGCCGGCTCCCACCACGAAAGAGACTCCGCTCCCTATGGAGCTCAGCCGATATCCATCGTATCTCCCAGGTGGGGAACTGTCACCCGAAAACCGGCTTTTGTCAGAAAATCCGCAAAGGCCAGGGATTGTGACTCCTCACCGTGCACCAGGGCGATCTGCTTGATGTTTAGGTTGGAGGTTTTCAGGAAGCGGAGCATCTCATTCCTGTCGCCGTGAGCGCTGAATCCCCCGATTTTGGAAACCCTTGCGTTCAACGGATAGGTGTTGTTGAAAAACCGCAGCTCCGGGGCTGGTCCCTGGCGCCCTGACGCTTCGTAGGCCATTCCCAGATCAAGGATCCGTCGGCCAAGGGTATTCTGGGCCATGAACCCGACCACGAGGATGGTGTGCCTTGGATTGTGAATCTTGTGTCTGAGATGATGGAGAATTCGCCCCGCCTCACACATGCCAGAGGCTGAAATGAGGATATGGGGCCGTTCATCCCTGTTGAGGGCCATGGACTCTTCAACGGATCCGACAAAATTCACCTCCTTGAACGTGAAGGGATTCCGTCCGTCCTGAAGAAAAGTTTGATGGGTCTCCTGATCATACACCTCGGGATGCTCGCCGAACACCTTGGTCAACCGGGTCGCCAGAGGGCTGTCCACATATACCGGCAGCCTTGGGACGTCGCCCTCGTCATAGAGCTCGTGGAGATAATAGAGAAGCTCCTGGGTGCGACCGTAGGCAAACGCGGGAATCAGAACGCAGCCGCCCCGTTCATAAGTGGTGTTGACGACAGCCTTCAGGGCCCCCTTCAGGTCGCCGACCGGTTCATGATCCCGATCCCCGTATGTGCTCTCCATGATCAGCAGATCCACATCCCGATGCTCCTCCTTGAAGCCGAGGCATGGGTCCTTCAGGATGGGTTTGTCGAATCGCCCGATATCGCCGCTGAAACAGATGTTGCGCGGGCGGCCGTTGTTCTCCACCTGGATCATGGCCATGGAAGAGCCAAGAATATGGCCGGCTTCGTAGAAGGTGCACCCGACACCCTTACCGATGGTCGCCTCGTGCCGGTAGGGATATCCATCCATCATGCCGATGGCAGCCTCGGCATCGGCCGTGGTGTAGAGGGGGGAAATGCCCTCCAATCCGTATTCGTCCACCAGTTCCCCGACCCGTTCCCTGTCGATCCGGTGCCCGTTTGACTTGAGACGTTTCCGAATCCCCCTTGTTTTCCCAGCCTTCTTTCCCGCTTTTTCACGCTGAGCAAGATGGTTCCGAACCAGCTTGTAGTTCAGATACTCCGCATCGGACTCCTGAATGTGGGCCGAATCCCTGAGAAGGTACCCGCAGGCATCCGCAGTGACCCGGGTAGACACGATTCTTCCCGTATAGGCCTCCCTGGCAAGCAAAGGCAAACGGCCGGAATGGTCGATGTGGGCATGGGACAACACAACCGTTGTCAGGGTGCCAGGATCAAAAGGAAGCGTCCGGTTTTTCTCATCCGATTCCTTCCGGCGACCTTGGTGCAATCCGCAGTCGAGAAGAATTCGATCGAAATCGGTATCAAGCAGGTGCATGGAGCCTGTCACCTCGCGAACGGCGCCCAAAAAGGTCATTTTCATAGGGACGATTTCCTGTTTGAGGTTCCAAAAACGATAATACCCATTCGGTATCCAGTCCGGTCAGGGATTTCCGTGGCGTTTCTTGATGGCCTCCCTGTCCGTTTTTCCGTCGGGTCCCTTCGGCAGTCGATCGACAAACGCCACATACCGGGGCTTCTTGTAACTGGCAATACGGGAAGCCACGAACCGGCTCAATTCCTCCCCGGTCACGGTAGCCCCGGGTTTCAACACGCAGACCGCCTTGACGCCCTCTCCGAATTCGAGGTCGGGCACGCCGATGACGGATACGTCCACCACGGCCTCATGCTCCAGAATGACGGCTTCCACCTCGGCCGGATATACGTTTTCACCGCCGGGTTTGATCAATTCCTTCTCCGGTTTGCGTCCGCCGAAGGTCAGGTAGCCGTGTTCGTCCAGGCTTCCAAGGTCTCCGGTATGGTGCCACCCGTCAACGATCGATGATGTGTCCAGCCCTCCGCCCTTTTTCCAGAACCCCTGAAACACCAGTGGCCCCCGGACCACAATTTCTCCTTTTTCACCGGCTGGGACCTCGGTTCCATCGCCGTCGACCAGCCGATAGTCGATGATCAGGCCCTGCTTGCCGGCAGATCCCGGGCGCTCGCCGGCAGGCCCCAGAGTCACAAAACCGGAGGTTTCGGTCTGGCCGTAGAGTATCCAGAATATGGCTCCCGTTGCGGCTTCGAATGCGGCGATGACATCGGGGGCATCCAGTCCCAACACATGCTTGAGGGAGGATAACCGACAGGAATTTTCTTCGCAGGCCGCCAGTACCCGGGTCAGCATCGGGGGAAAGCTGCCGATCACGGTGACGCCTTCATCGACCACCCATCTGACGGTATCTTCGGCGTCAAAGCGGTCCACGACGACATTTTCCCCGCCACCATGAAGAACCGCAAGGGACAGATTGAGCCCCGTGATGTGACACAGGGGGAGACTGTTGAGGTACCTATCATCGGGGCCGAGGGTCAAGGTGGCAAGGGTCTGCAGATTGCTGAAAACCATGTTGCTCTGACTGAGGACCGCCCCTCGCGGTTTTCCAGCGACCGCAGCCGTATAGATCAGGCAAAATGAGTCCTCGCCCCGTCCCTCCGGCGGCGTTTGGATCGGCTCCGGGGGCATATCCTCCAGTGAGACCGGCCATTCGGCCTCCCTGTCCAGCCCGATCAATCGGTCGGCCAGAGGGGTGCCCTCGGCCGCCTGTCTCGCCCGTTCGCTGTGGGCTTGGTCCGTCAATAGCAGTGATGGCTCTGCATCGGACAAGATGAAGCGAATCTCCTCATCGGAAAGGCGCCAGTTCAGTGGAACCAAAACAGCTCCCATTCGGGCTGCAGCGCCGAACAAGGAGAAAAACCGATAGTGGTTGTTGGCCAGGATGGCGATACGGTCGCCTCTGGCAAGCCCCTGTCTGGCAAGCCCTGCCGCCACCCCGTCCGTTTCGATCAGCAGATCTCGAAAGGTCATCCGGTCGTTCGCCCAACGAAGTGCCGTTCGCCCACCGTGTATCGATCCGTTCCGTTTGTAGACGTCATAAAGGGTAAGTTCGCGCATGGCCGTGGCCTCCTCGGCTGGGGGGTCCCGCTGTGATGGTCCACACTGGCCGCACGACGGTGTCCGCGTCGACCAACGGACCGATGTGCTCCCGGAGCCGATGGCTTTCATGACCCCAAGGCAGCGATGGGTTGGCCCGATCACTGGTGACTATACGGTCTGGCCAAACGGGTTGCAAGGTTTAACCCGGCGTCTTTTGACACTACCGGATTTATTTGATAATCAGAATGATCTTTCGAAATGGATGGCCATGGGGGGAGAACTCGATGAAATGCCCAAGGTGTGATGCGCCGAGACAACCCGACGATAAGGAATGCCCCCGATGCGGCATCGATATCGCCTATGTGGAAAAAAAACTGGCGCGCCCGGTCTATCACCATCAGGGGAAGCCGAACACATCCGATGGCGGTGGCGACCATTCGCCCGAGCCGCCACATCGGGTAGACGACACCGACACCGCCCGGGACACGGAAAGGCAAACAGAAGTTACAGCCCCTGAAACAGAGCCTCTTTTTCAAGTGACGGATCCAAAAGCAGTTCCGGAAGGAGGAACCACTCCTTGCCCCAAGTGCGACTTCGCCAATCCGGACGACGTCACCGAATGCCTGCGCTGTGGCATTATTTTCAAAAAATACGAGCGTTTTCTTGAAAAAAAGCGCCGTCTCCTCGAAGACGCGTCCCATACCACCGATGGGCTTATTGATCCGGAGGATCTGAGATCAGCCATGGAACAGGCCCAAGAAGGAGCCCAGGAAGGAGCGGCCGCCGAACCCGAAGCTGAAACCGTCAAAACCGCTTGTCCCCACTGCGGACAGCGGTACCGGATTCGACCCGATCAGATCGGCATTACCACCCGCTGTAAAAAGTGCAGCTCCATTTTTAAAATCGAAGCCCTGGCCTCATCCACCCCTTAGCCCTTGGCCGAAAGACCGGAGGGCATGCCGGAAGGACCGGTCCCACCCTATACCGGCGGCTTCTTGGCAATGTCGTCCGCCTCCGCCATCGTCCAATTCACCACCATATCGTTACACGTCACCGACGCCATATGACCGTCCCATTGAACATGGGACACCGTCCAATGGTGCCCGTCAAAATCCACCCCGGTCGACGAGTCATCGACAACCCCTTGGATACGGCAGTCGGACAGGCGGGCAAGCCCCACGCCGGCGGCCTTCAACACCGCTTCCTTGGCGGTCCAGCACCGATGAAAGGCCACAACCGGATCCGGAATCCGATCCAGCAGCAGCCGTTCCTCCGCCGTGGCGATTTTTCGATACAAGGCGGCGGAACGGTCCTGAAGGCATTCGATGTCGATACCCACGGGAATCGGGGCGGCAATTCCGGCCACCGCTTCGGGCTTGTGGGACAGGGACCAGAAAACGCCCCGGGAAGGCAGTGGCGCACCCTGGTTGCTTTTCAGAAAATCAACGGCCGGCAAGCGGGCAAGATCGGCCGACCGGCCCACTGCGGTGCGGGCAACATGACTCAGAGCCCTCACCTTGTCACGACCCTTGAGGCCGGTGACGATTGACGGAACCCGGAGGATGACAGGGTAGAGTGAGGGCACGGGCACCTCTAAGGGCGGAAGGTCTTTCTGACGGCCACCCGCCCACTGTGGTTGGACTAGTCGGTTTCGGCCGACGTTAGGATCATCCGGCAATCGGCCACCGTTACCCCCTCCCCATTCGGATGGGCCAGCATGGGGTTGAGGTCCAGTTCCTGAATTTCCGGATGATGGGTCACCAGATCCGACAGCCGGACAAGATCCATCTCGAGCGCTTCGATATCGGCGGGAGGCCCTCCCCGATAGCCTTCGAGCAGTTTATAGGCCTTGATCGCCTTCACCATTCGGCGCGCCTCGTTCCTTCCGATCGGTGCCAATCGGAAGGTCACATCCTTGAACACCTCCACAAAAATACCGCCGAAGCCGAACATGACCAAGGGACCGAAACCCGGATAGCGGTTCATTCCGAGAATGACCTCTTGCCCCCCCGGGGCCGTCTTCACCACCAGGACACCGTCGATCACTGCATCCGCACGATACGCCCTGGCGTTCTCGAGAATCTGCGTATAGGCTGACCTGACGCCGTCGGCATCCGTGATACCCACGACAACACCGCCGGCATCGGATTTGTGGAGAATCTGGGGGGAGGCGATCTTCATCACCACCGGAAAGCCGATGTCGGTCGCCCATTTAACCGCCTCGTCCTCGCTGGCGGCCAATCGGGTTGACAGGGTCCTAAACCCGTAGCACTCCAGGATTTGGATGCCTTCGAGTTCTCCAATCGCCGTCCGTCCCGCGGTCAAACAGTCTTGAATGATTTTGCCGGCCTTGGCCGTGTCGTAGGACAGCTTGAACGGAGCCAGCTCCTGGCGGTTAAGCCACTGGGAATAACGATACAATGCCCCGAAGGCCTTGGCCGCGCTCTCCGGGAATCGATACACAGGATATCCCTGTTCCTGTAAAAAAGAGACCCCCGCCGACACATCCACAATGCCCATGAAGGAACAGAGAATCGGCTTGTGGGACCGCATGGCAATCCGTGCGATGACCTCTGCCGTGCCCAGGGCGTTGGTCATGGACTGGGGCGTCAAGATCACCAGAGCGCCATCCACCCCCTCATCTTTGATCACCGCCGAGAGCGCATGCTCATAGCGGTCGGCCGCCGCATCTCCGATCACATCCACCGGGTTGTGGACATTGGCCGTCGACGGCAGATGGCTTTTGAGAGCCTCGATGGTCTCCTCCTTGAACCGGGCCAGCTGAAGGCCGGAGGATACGGTCATGTCCGTTGCTACGATGCCGGGCCCTCCCGCATTGGTGACGATGGCAACCCGGTTGCCGCTGGGAATCTTCCGCATCCATTTGCCCACTGTGCTTTCTGCCTTGTAGGCGAAGGCGTTGGCAAAATCGAAGAGCTCATTGATGGAATCGCACCGGATGATGCCGCACTGCTCGAAAATGGCATCGTAGACGGCCTCGGTGCCGGCCAGGGCGCCGGTATGAGAGGTTGCCGCCTGGGCACCGGCGGTCGTTCGTCCGGATTTGATGGCGAGAACTGGGGTGGGTCGGTTCCCGGAGGTAATCTGTTTCACCGTTTCGATGAATTCCGATCCTCTCCGAAGCTCTTCGATGTACATCATGATGCAGTTGGTATCGAGATCGTTGTGAAGATATCGGAGGATGTCCAGCTCGTCCACATCCGCCTTATTGCCGATGGAGATGAATTTGGAGAAACCGAAATCCCTGTCAGCGGCAAAATCGAGCACCGCTGTGCACAAGGCGCCGCTCTGGGAAATGAATGAAATATTGCCGGCCGCCGGCATTCGGGCCGAAAAACTGGCATTCAACCGCACCATGTACTGGGGATTGATCACTCCAAGACAGTTGGGGCCGACCATACGAATCCCGGCGTTGCGGCAGAGGGCCACGATCTGATCTTCGATGGCCCGGCCCTTGGGCCCTACCTCCCGGAACCCGGCCGAGACGATGACAATCCCTTTGACCTTTTTCTCGATGGCATCCTCCACGGCGTCCATGGCTCCCTTGGGCGGAAGGATGATGATGGCCAAATCGATGTCATCGGGGATTTCCTTGAGCGACGGATAAGCCCGGACACTGAGGATGGATTTGGCGGTTGGATTGACGGGATAGAGGATTCCTTGGAACCCGCCTCTTAGAATATTTTCGAATATATCGTGTCCCACCTTTCCCGGGGTTGTCGATGCGCCGGCGACAGCCACCGAACGGGGCGAGAAAATGGCTTCGATGCTCTCCATGGCTTACTCCTCTTTCTTCGGGTATCGCATGCCGCCCTGCCGAATGACTGCTCAGGCAGATGACCTCATTGAGATGTCGGGGAAACGGGTTTGGGTCAGGGAAGTTCGAAGAGTGAAGTCGATGCGGACCCACCGGCACTTTGGCCTGTAGAAGCCACCGCTCACTTTTTCCCCTTCGCTTTCAACACCTCCTCGTAGACCCATTTTTTAGGCAATCCGAATTTCTTGGCCACGTCCCTCGCCAGCCGATTGGTATCCGATTCGGAGGTCTGCAGCCGCTCAAGAATCTCCCCTCTGATCTCCTCCATGGGAATGGGGGCTTCATTCCGGTCGTTCCCCTCCACCACGAGCACAAACTCTCCTTTGATATCTTCTTTATTAAGAAGACGATCGGCAATCTCGTCAAGGCGGCCTCGAATAATCTCCTCGTGGAGTTTCGTGAGTTCCCGGCATGCCACTGCCTTGCGGTTCCCCCAATGATCCGTCAACTCCCGAATCAATGGAAGGACCCGCTGGGGGGATTCGTACCAGACGCTGGCTCTGGTCTCGGTGGCGAGGGCCTCCACCAGAGCTCGTCGCCGACCGGTCTTCTTCGGGGGAAACCCCAGGAAGAGAAACCCGTCCACCGCCAGCCCCGAAACCGATATAGCAGCCGCCACCGCCGACGGTCCGGGTAGGGGGCTCACTCGGATGCCCATCCTGGCGGCCTCATGCACCAGAATACCTCCCGGATCCGAAATCCCCGGAGTACCGGCACTGGAGACGACGGCAACCGCCTTTCCACCCGAAAGCTGATCGATAAGGAAGGGGGTTCTCTGGCGTTCGTTAAACTTATGATATGACACAAGCCGGGTGCGGACACCGTAGTGCTGGAGGAGACGTCCCGTATGGCGGGTATCCTCTGCGGCAACCAGATCCACCGATTTGAGAACCTCGAGGGCCCGGAGGGTGATGTCCTTCCGGTTTCCGATGGGTGTCGCCACCACATAAAGAACCCCGCGTCCATCGGGTGTGGTCTCAGAGACGGTCATAAGCGATCTCGAAAGCATTCCGGATCAATTCGACGGCAGCACTTTTGCCCTCCCCGGCCACCGCCACCACGTCAAAGCGCGCCTTTTCATTCAATTGACCGGTTTCCTTCAAATAAGCCAGCGCCGTCATCGAAATCTTCCGCTGTTTCTGGCGCGTGACCGCTTGCTTTGGGCTCCCGAAACGGAGCGTCTTACGGGCTTTCACTTCGATGAACACCACAACCCCCCCATCCCTGGCAATGATGTCGATTTCACCGATCCCATTCCGATAATTGGTTTCGACGATGCGATAGCCTTGCCGCCGAAGATACCCGACAGCCCTTTTCTCCGCGCTTTGACCGTACAATTGCCGTGGGGTTGCCATGTTGACCTCCTGGCCAGGGTCCTCCGCTTCCATGTGGGGGAGTTCAGCCGGCTTTACGCAGAAGCGACGGCCGGGGCAGTCCGTTTCTCAATCCCTCAATTAAAGGACGCCCTTGAAGGATTTACGGTGAATCGGGCTGCTGCCGTGAATCCGAATCGCTTCCTTATGGGCAACAGTAGGATACCCCTTGTGGGAGGAAAATCCGTATTGCGGATAAATACCGTCATAGGTCTCCATCAGCCTGTCGCGTGTCTCTTTGGCAACGATCGAAGCAGCGGCAATGGAAACACTCAGGGCATCACCTTTGGGTATGGGATATTGAGGCAGGTGGGTCGGGATGCGAAACGTTCCATCAATCAGAAGAAGGTCAGGCAGAGGCATTAAGTTGTCGACCGCCATTGCCATGGCTCGAAGAGAAGCCTGCAAGATATTGATTTTATCTATGACGATGGGATCGATGATGCCGATGCCGATCCCGTCGGCCTCGGCATAAATGCGGCGATAGAGTTCAGCCCTCCGTTTGGGGGTCAATCGTTTGCTGTCGTCGATGTGGCCACAGGCAAAGGTCGACGGCAAAATCACGGTAGCCGCCACGACCGGCCCGGCCAAAGGCCCTCGGCCGGCTTCGTCCACACCGGCGATCATGGCGTAGCCCCGGTCAGCGTATTCTCGTTCGAATGTCCAGAGATCCCTTTCCGATACCATTGGACGACTCGCCCCAGAACGGACGTTTTGGATCTTCGCGGCAAGGCCTCGACTGGCCGTCGAGGGAGGCAAACGCCTGATCCGATACCGGCGTCGCCACCAACCGTTAGTTGAATCGACGCTCGCGGATCCTTGCAGCTTTGCCTCTCAACTTGCGCAGGTAGTAGATCTTCGCTCGGCGAACCCGCCCGCGAGTCACCACTTCAATTTTTTCGATGACCGGCGAATGAATCGGGAACACCCGCTCCACCCCGACACCGTAAGAGACTTTCCTGACGGTAAAGGTGGCGTTGGTGGTTCCTTTTTTCCGTCCGATGACGACCCCCTGAAACACCTGAATTCGCTCTTTTTCCCCTTCTTTGATCTTCACATGCACCTTGACGGTGTCTCCCGGAGTAAACTCGGGAAGATCCAGCCGCATCATTTCCCTTTCCAACTGTTTGATCTTTTCCATTTTATTCCCCAATCGCGTTGGTATTTTGATAGTCACGCCGGTGCAGCCGGTCCAGAATGATGCTGGCCGCAGACCGCACCGATAAGTGGTTGTAGTCGCCGACGCCCGCAATCGGTTCCAATATGCGGTCAGCAGCGTCAAAAACGTCCTCGGCCAACCCCCATGCCGTTCCAAAGAGGATGAGGTGCGGGGTGCCGTTCTCCAAATCCCGTCGAAGCGTATCAACGGACACCGTTCCCCGACGGCTGGCCGCGCCGGTTGCAACCGTCTTCGGCGCCATGCCATCTGCTCGGGCAATATCCTCTATGGCCGCCCCCAGGGACCGGCGCACCTGGATCAGGGACAACGCGTCCCGTCGCTTCGGATTATACCGACCGCCGGCGCCTTGTATCCAGTGGGAGAGGATCCGGTCGACCAGGATCGCCTGATCCTCCACCGGCGTAATCACATAAAATGCCCTGGCGCCATAGGTCCTGGCAGCCCGGGCAATATCGTGCAGATCCAGATTGGTGACCGCAGAGGCCACAACATCACCGTTCTTGTTGATGACCGGATAGTGAACCAGGCCCACATAAATGCTGGGCTTGCAGTAGGCGTTCAATCGTTCTGGACCATTCCTTTAGAACCGCAACATCATCGGCCGACATCGACCCTTCAGCAAGCAGGTCCGGTCGTTTGAGCAACGTCCTGACCAAGGCGTTTTCCCGCCGCCACCGATCAATCGCCCCGTGGTCACCGGACAACAGCACGCCGGGAACGCTATCGCCCTTGAATTGCCGAGGACGGGTAAACTGGGCGTGCTCCAGAAGACCGCTGGAGAAGGAATCCTTCTCCACAGCGTCCTCTCCTCCAAGGGCGCCGGGAAGCAGGCGAACAACCGCGTCCATGATCAGCATGGCGGCGATCTCTCCTCCAGACAGCACGTAATCGCCCGTTGAGAGCTCGATATCGATCAGTCGGTTGATCCGCTCATCAACCCCTTCGTATCGGCCGCAGACGAAAATGAGGCCGTCTTCCCCGGCAAGGTCCTGAGCCGCTTGTTGATCGAAAACCTTGCCCTGGGGCGATAGAAGGATCCGAACGGCGCCCGGGCATCTGTCGGCAGCATCACGAATGGCGCCGGCCAGGGGCTCAGGCTTCATGATCATGCCGCTGCCGCCTCCAAAAGGGCGGTCGTCGGTAACCTTGTGTTTCCCCTCGGCATAGGACCGGATATCGAGGGCCTGAGCCTGTATGATACCGCTCTCTACAGCCCGTCGGACGATTCCATATCCCCAAAAAGAATCGAACATGCCGGGGAAAATAGTCAGCACACCTAAAAACATGGAATCAAACCGCCACGTCGTCTCGTCTCACAAGCCTTCGGGAAGGCGCACCCGGATGCGCCGTTTCGTCATATCCACATTCAGCACGACCGATCCCAGGGCCGGAAGCAGTATCTCTCTGTCTCCCCCACCGACCACATACACATCGTTGCTCCCCGTCTGCAGGATGGATTCGATCTCGCCAAGAGGCTCCCCGTCTTCGGTAACGACAGTCATCCCGATCAGATCCACCCAGTAGAAACTGTCTGCTTCAAGTTCGGGTAGCTCCGATCGGTCGATTTGGACCAAGGTTCCTCTGAATGCGTCTGCAGAAAAGCGGTCTGAAACGCCTTTCAGCTGCAGCAAGATCCCCTTTGAATGGGGTTTCACCTTTTCGATATCGTAGCAAACGATCTCACCCGACGGCCGCTTCAGGGTGACCGTCTCGCGGGACATGAACACATCTATGGATTCGGCATAGGACTGAACCTTGAGGGCGCCCTGGATTCCATGGGCCCCCATAATTTTTCCTATGATAATGGGGCCTGCACTTTCCACTTGCTTATTCGATGATTTCAAGAACCGTCCGCTTTTTCACCTTTGCCGATGCGGCGCTCAGGATCGTTCTCATTGCCCGTGCGGTTCTCCCCTGCTTTCCGATGACTTTCCCCAAGTCCTCTTTGGCCACCTTGAGCTCCAAAACAGATGTCTGATTCCCCTCAACTTCGGAAACAATAACGTCTTCAGGATTGTCTACCAATGCCCGTGCGATGTATTCGATCAGATCTCTCATGTCGCCGTCTCCTTTGTTGGTGGGTGAGAGTGTGGGCAAAGGGGCTACTCAGCTGTGGAAGGCTTGCCCTCCTTCCGGATAAGACTCTTGACGGTGTCGGTAGGGATAGCACCCTTGTCAATCCAGTACTGGATTCGATCCGATTTGAAAGTGACCTCGGCAGGATCGTGCAACGGGTTGTAAGTGCCGACGGTTTCGAGAAATCTCCCATCCCGCGGGGCTTCACTGTCGGCTACAACGATCCGGTAAAAGGGTCTTTTCTTGGCCCCGTGCCTGGCTAGTCTGATTTTAACTGGCATCCTCTGCGCTCTCCTTCGTTGTGGCTAAAACGGCAGCATACCGCGGCCCATGCCCCGCATACCGCCCTTTTTCATTTTCTTCATCATCTTCATCATCTGGTTGTAGTCTTTGAGCAGCCGGTTCACGTCCTGAACCCGCGTCCCACTTCCCAGAGCAATACGCTTACGTCGGCTACCGTTGATGATCTGGTGGTTCCGACGCTCTTTGAGGGTCATGGAATTGATGATGGCCTCGACCTTGACAATTTCCCCGTCGTCCACGTCAAAGCCCTTCATCTGCTTCAATTTATTCATTCCCGGTATCATCGATATCAGATCCGACAGGGAGCCCATTTTTCGAATCTGGACAAGCTGATCCCGGAAATCTTCCAGGGTAAACGAATTCTTCCTGAGCTTCTCTTCTAAGGCCGCCGCTTTTTCTTCATCGACGACAGACTGTGCCTTCTCGATGAAAGTGAGCACGTCCCCCATACCGAGAATGGTCGAGGCCATACGGTCCGGGTGGAATGGCTCCAGTTGACTGAGTTGTTCACCGACACCGATAAACTTGATGGGCTTTTCGGTGATCGCCTTGATAGACAGCGCCGCACCGCCCCTGGCGTCTCCATCCATCTTTGTCAGCACAACACCGCCGATGTCCAAAGCGCTGTTGAAGGAGGCGGCCATATTGACGGCATCCTGGCCGGTCATGGCGTCGGCCACGAGCAGGATATCGGATGGCGACACCGCGGATTTGATCCGACGGAGTTCCTCCATCAGGGCATCGTCGATATGAAGACGACCCGCCGTGTCCAGCAGCAGGGTATCGCAACCCGCCTGGAGTGCAGCAACCCGTGCCTGGTCACAGATGTCCACCGGGTCCCCATCGACGCTGGAAGGATACACCGGCACGCCGAGCTGAGCGCCGAGCTTGGTCAACTGGTCGATCGCTGCTGGCCGGTAGACATCGGCCGGCACCAGAAAGGGCTTGCGCCCGTTCTTTCGAAGATGAACCGCCAATTTGCCGGCGGTGGTGGTTTTTCCTGAACCCTGGAGCCCCACCAACATCACGGCCGCCGGTGTCGGCCCGGATAGACGGAGCCCTTCGTGATGGGCCCCCATCAAATCCGTCAGGGCCTCGTTGACAATCTTGATCACCTGCTGGGCGGGAGTCAGGCTTTCCAGGACCTCCTGGCCCATGGCCCGCTCCCGAATGTCCGCGACGAAACGCTTGACCACCCGAAAATGAACGTCGGCCTCAAGGAGGGCGATCCGGACCTCCTTGAGACCCTCTTCGATATTCTTCTCAGTAAGCTTGCCGTGGCCTTTGAGCTTCTTGAATACCGAATCGAGCTTGTTGCTCAGGTTGTCAAACATGATATCCTCGCGCTTTTGGCGCAGGTATGGTGCAAAATAGCAAAATCGTTGTTTTAGACATATGGCAATGATATGTCAAGGGAAATACCCGCACCGACCGCGCGCGCGGTCTTCCCTGTCGTGATCGCCGCGCCGACATGGGCTATAAGTCGCGAGTTTTTTTGCTGATTTGATATTTTATCGTAACTGCTGGCATATTGCAAACGAAATGACAGAGATATCTCAAAAACCAAACATTCTCGACATGTCCCGCCGTCAGCTTGCACGCCGGCTATCGGAAACGGGAGAGGCCGGCTATCGTGCTGACCAGATCCGCCAGTGGCTGTTTCAGAAGCACGCCACAACCTTCGACGAGATGACAAATCTTTCCAAGGGCCTTCGCTCTGGTTTAAGGGCCGGCTTTACCATCGATATTCCAATGACGGTCGACCTGGATGAATCCCGGGACGGCAGCCGAAAGTTCCTGTTCAGACTTAAGGACGGCATCCTCATCGAAAGCGTACTGATTCCGGAAAAGGACCATGACACCCTTTGCATCTCCAGCCAGGCCGGATGCGCCCAGAAATGCCGCTTTTGCCTGACCGGCACCGGCGGCCTCGACCGGAACTTGACGAGTGGCGAAATCCTGGGGCAGGTTCTTGCAGCCAGGGGGGCCATGGCCAGTCCGGATCGTCTGACAAACATCGTCTTCATGGGCATGGGGGAGCCTTTGGCCAACGTCGACGCCGTCTTGGCTGCCCTCGACGCCATGACCGATTCGATATCGGGACTCGGTTTCAGCAGCCGGCGCATCACGGTATCCACCGTCGGGATGGTGTCGCGCCTTGACGATTTCGGCCGCAGAAGCCGGGTCAATCTCGCCATATCCCTAAATGCCACGGACGACGAGACCCGAAGCAAGCTGATGCCCATCAACCGACGACATCCCATATCCGAACTGATCGATGCCTGCCGCCGGTATCCTCTCCCGCCGAGGCGCCGGATCACTTTCGAGTATATTCTGCTGGAAGGCATCAACGACCAACCCGCCAACGCCCGGCAACTGGCCAGACTACTCAAACCCGTACGCGCCAAGGTCAACCTCATCCCTTTCAACGAACACCCGGGCTGTGAATTTCGACGCCCGTCGGACAGCGCCGTCGAGGCCTTTCAGCGCATCCTCGTCGATCATCACTATACGGCTGTTGTCCGCCACAGCAAGGGACTCGATATCAAAGCCGCCTGTGGGCAGCTGAAGGCCAAAGCCCTCGAAAAGACCCCCTGACGCACCCTCACTTCGATCCGAGGGTGCGTCTTATCGCACCGTTCTTCCGACAACAGCACAATATTAACAACTACAGTTAGATCATGAGGGGCTTCACGGAGGCGGGAGAAACCGGGGAAACCGTGACGGTTTCCTCGCCCCGAGGTGAGGTGATAAGGACCTCTGCCGGCATACCGTCTGCCAGTTTGCTGTATCCGGCGCAGATCGCCGCAGCTCTTCGGATGGTTTCCGGGTCCCGATGATTTGGAATGAGAACCGTCGGCCCCGGGGCCACGCTCATTTTGACAACGGTATCGACACCGGCGTCGGTATGCTGGAGAATCCTCTGATTGTCTTTCCGGGTTCTTCCGACCACAATCTTGACGCCGTTTTCAAGTCTGAAATGACGGCCGTACTTCAGGAGCTCCAGTTCGTTTCTGTCAAGTCGATGTCCATGGTCGAAAAGATCCCTTAACCGCCTCGAATAGGCCGGATCGGTGAGCAGACAGCCTCCGGCAGGGGCCGGGTAGTCGGTAATGCCAAATTCCCGGGCCAGAGCAATCTGGGCCTTCCGAGATCGTCCGCTCAGATCCAGAAGCTGGTTTCGGTCCACCACCCCCGACTGCTCCGGCAGGGTTTCGGCCAGCCGCTTGGCACAGAGGGGCCTCAGGATGTAACCGGTCAACCCGGAGTGCTTTTCGACATACCGCAGGGATGGCCGTGTCTGGGACATGGGCCGTTGCCCCAGGACCTCGCCGCTGAACAGAAAGTCGAAGCCTTCCGAGCGCATGATCTCACCGGCGACACGGAACATGAGGGTATGGCAGTCCATGCATGGATTCATGTTCCTTCCGAAGCCTGCGGGGGGAGCCTTCAGCATCTCCACATACATCGGGGTGATGTTTCGGATCATGAGCGGTATGCCGGTTTGCAGTGAGGCCGCCCGGGCTTTTTCGGACGAAAAGAAGGGGGTTTCAAAGGCAACCCAGTGCACATCGACTCCCTGACGTTGAAGAAGCAGACCCGCCAGCATGCTGTCGAGACCACCTGAACAAAGCCCCAGGCCCCTTGCCTGTCTTGTGGATCGCGTCATAGTTGTGTATGAAAGCCGTTCGGTCAAACCATCGGATAATGCGGAACGCAGAGAGCGCCGCCACAATTGATGCCCACTTCTCCCCCTTAGGAAACCCTATGAAATCCCTGAAACAGCGGGCGGACAAGATCAGGAAGATCCTAAGAAGCGACTATCCTGATGTCAAGACGCAGCTGACCCATGCCAATCCCTTCGAACTGCTTGTGGCCACCATTCTCTCGGCCCAGTGCACCGATCGCCAGGTCAATCAAGTCACCGGGCCACTGTTTCGACGCTTTCCCACTCCCGAGGCCTTGGCACATGGCCCCATCGAGGAAATCGAGGGTCTCATCCATTCGACCGGTTTCTACAAAAACAAGGCAAAAAATATCCAAAACTGCGCCAAGTGCCTTCTGGAACTCCATGGGGGAACGGTACCCGACGTACTGGAGGATCTGGTCGCCCTTCCCGGGGTCGGACGAAAGACCGCCAATGTGGTTCTGGGGGCCGCCTTCGGCATCCCCGGCGTCGTCGTGGACACCCATGTGGCCCGCATCAGTCAGCGGCTCGGATTTACGGCCAGCAAGGATCCGGTCAAGATCGAGCGCGACCTCATGGAACTGGTGCCCAAAGGCGCCTGGAACGATTTCGGGCTTCATCTGATCTATTTCGGCCGGGACATCTGCGCAGCGAGAAAACCCGCCTGCCCCCGGTGCCCCGTCCGCCGATACTGCCCTTATCCGGACAAGACGGCGGGGTAAGGCCCCGCACCATCTCTGTTCGTGTCGCCCGCCCGGTCTAAGGAAGGCGGCTGCCGGGGTCGCAATTCGTCTATTCGACGGATGCCGGCTAACCCGAATGTTAGCATGAACATTTTTTCTAAATGTCAAAATGATATATGATATCTGATGGTTAGAGCCTGTTTCGGTTGCAGAGCCCCGGGAGCCGTTTGTCCCCCGGCGGAATGGCAAAAACCCCCAAAAATAGTCCCCCTGGGGGCGCGTCGGAGGCTTCCATATGCGGCGTTATCAAGGGCTTGCGGTACCAACGGTCGGCGGCGCCCTTGAATGCCTGGCCGATGAACGCCGCCAACACGTGACATATCCGGGCTGATATGGTTGCTCTTTGTCAACAAGAAACACCACTGCCCCGTTTAAAAAAGTTACCGCAATATGGTGCGTCCCGGATCGCCACAGACGAGATCAATTAACACGACGGTCGATCATGCTGATATGCGCGGATTGGTTACCGCATGACTTTTTATCGTCGTGGAGCTGCCTCTGTCTAATGTCGGGAGTTGAGCCGCTGGCTGTATCCGTTAGCCCGAACGAGGATTCTCCTTGACCGTGATCTCATCTGCGGCGTGAGCCGGGAGGCAAACACAACGGTTTTATTTTGCGGTTACCGGCACCTGGTGCCAGATGTCCCATAAAAAGCCGACCAACTCACGTGCTACGGCGGTGACGACGGTTGGCGCCTCCTTGCCCCGGGCGCTTAGGCGGCGGTAGCGCGTACACAGCCTTACTTGAGCCTTCCAGGCGATCTGACGGACATCTTCAGGTAGTCCGCGCTGGCGCCGCAGTAAATAGCGCGTTTGCCGTGCCGGGAAGCGATATGACCAGGCCGCCTCTACCAATACGCGCCGGACATGGCGGTTGCCTGTTTTGGTAATTGCCCCGCGCCGGATGCGATCGCCACTGGAGTACTCCGAGGGGGTCAGTCCCAGATAGGCCATCAGCATCCGGGGGGATTCAAAACGCTGTAGATCGCCCAGTTCAGCAATGAAGGTCACCGCGGTAATCAACGATACACCGCGGCAGGCCTGAAGCGCTTGCACCACCGGTGCCATGCGCCATTCAGTGGCAAGAATGCGGATTTGATCCGTCAGCCGATCAACGCGTTCAAGCGCTTGAGCCACAGCATCGATATATTCCTGCAGTGTGATCTGCTGAGCCGCGTGGGGCGTGCGAATGTCGGCCAGCCACCCGAAAAAGGCCCTGCTCCAGTGGGTCTTACCCGGAAAGTGGTAGCCGTTGCGAAGCAAAAAGCTGTTGAGTCGTTGCTTGGCCTTGCGAGAGACGATGCGTGCATCCTCCCGGCCACGGGTCACATCGCGCATGGCCTCGTCCTCGGCGCAGGGCACATAAACTTTTGTCAGATCCCCGGCCCGGTGTAAGCACGCCAGATTACGGGCATCGCGACGATCGTTTTTGATCCGATCCCCGCTTTTTTTAGGGATCAATGATGGGGCCACCACGCTGCAGTCTATGCCTTTTCGCTTTAGGTAGCGGTAGATGACATAGCCACAAGGGCCGGCTTCATAGACAAACCGCAACTGACTGCCCGGGCGGTTGAGTTTGCGAATAAGGCCATCAAGGGCTGTGAAGGTATTCGGTATCTTGCCGTAGTATCGAACCGGGGTCTCACGCCCTTGGGAGGCGATAGCGACGGAAATTGATTTCTTATGGACATCCAAACCGATAAATTCTACAAAATCTTTCATGACCTGCCTCCTTGGTGTGGCTCTGGGGTTAGTGGTTAAACTTATCCTAACCCACGTTTGCAAGGGGCAGGTCTCTTTTTTAGGCAACCATTATGTCTAAACGGGAAATCGGTGGGGGGCGCGTGAGGGGAGGCAGTGGGGCATTGCGACCCAATGTCGCGGGTCAGTCATCCAACCCGAAAAGCTTTCTGGCGGTGTCCAGGTACTGGGCCTTGTCGCCGTGGCACCCTTCGCCCTTGAGGAAAACGGTGGGTTCGTGGAGAATTTTGTTGACGAGGGCCTGAACCATCCGCTCCATGGACGACTGCCCTTCCGCAGAGTCCCCAAGGCCCAAGTTGTTCAACGTCCGTTCGGCCTCGTTCCGGATGATGGCTTCGCATTTTTGCCGAAGAGCCACAATGGTCGGAACGACATCCAGACTCCCGTACCAGTGACGAAAGCGAATAACCGCTTCCTCAACGATTCGCTCACTCTGATGGGCGGCCCGCTGCCGATCCTCCACATTCTCCTCCACGACGTTTTTGAGGTCGTCGATGTCGTAGACGTAGGTATTGTCCAGCCGGTTGATCAGCGGATCGATGTCTCTGGGAACGGCAATGTCGATAAAAAAAATCGACCGGTTGCGCCGGCTCTTGAGGGCTTTTTTCACCTCATCTCGCCGGAGCACATAATCCGGAGACCCTGTGGAACTGATAATGATGTCCACTTCCTCCAGGGCGCTTCCGATCTCGTTCATTCGGATAGCCCGACCCTTGAATCGGGTCGCCAGTTCCACGCCCCGCTCAAAGGTTCGGTTCGCCACCAGAATCCTTTTGGCCCGGTGGCGGACCAGATGGTCAACAGCCAATTCGGCCATTTCGCCGGCACCGATCAGCAAGACCGACTTGCCGGACAGGTCCCCGAATATTTTTCGAGCCAGCTCGATAGCGGCATAGCTGATGGAAACCGCATGGTCCCCGATGCCGGTTTCGGTACGGATGCGTTTGGCCACGAAGAAGGCTTTGTGGAGCAATCGATTGAGGATCACCCCGGCGGTTTTCCGTTGGGATGCCCGTCGGTAAGCGTCCTTGATCTGTCCGAGAATCTGGGGCTCCCCCACTACCATTGAATCCAGGCTCGCCGCCACCCGGAAAATGTGGCGAACCGCATCGTCCCCTTTGAAGATATACAGGTTGCCCCTGAACTGCTCAACCGGGATCCGATTGAAGTCCCCAAGAAATCCCACCAAATCGTTGATCGCGCAGTCGACATCGTCCACGACCACAGAGATCTCCACCCGGTTGCAGGTGGAGACCAACACGGCCTCCCGGACGCAGGGGATATCGTTGAGGGCATCGAGGGCGCTGTCCAAGTCCTCTCCGACAACCCCCAAACATTCCCGGACTTCGACGGGTGCGGTCTTGTGATTCAGTCCGACCAGCAGAATCTCCCGCATCGCTGAACCGCTGTTCTTCGGGATGCCGGCTCGATTCACTATGTTGCTACCGCGTAAATTCCCCATGGTGCCCCGACATCAGGAGGTTGACCCCCAAAAACGTGAAAACCGTCGCCGCAAAACCGACGATCGCCATCACAGCCGATTTGCGACCACGCCAGCCCACTGCCAGCCGCCCGTGAATGAGCGCTGCATACAACAGCCATGTAATCCCCGACCAGACCTCTTTGGGGTCCCAGCTCCAAAACCGCCCCCACACGGTTTTCGCATAGACGATACCGGTAATGAGCCCCAATGTTAGCAGAACGAATCCTGACGCAATGCAGATGTATCCTCCGTTATCGAGCATTTCGAGTGATGGCAACCGGCGAAAAAAGAAACCGGGTCGCTTGGATTTGATATCCCGTTCCTGAATCAGGTAGAGAATCCCGATTCCGCATGCCAGGGCGAGAAATGCATCGCCGACGAAAATGAACACCACGTGACTGATCAGCCAGGCGCTGTTGAACAGTTCCATGTCCGGCCGGGGGGCGGAGGGCGTCAGGGCCGCAGCCGCCATGGTGAAGAAGGCCAGGGGGGCGGCAAAGATACCCAAGACCCTCAGCTGAAATTTAAGATGAAAACCGAGAAACACCCCGATCAACACCCAGCCAGCGAACATCAAGGTCTCATGGAGATTCTTGACGGGCATTTGCCCGGAGTGGACGCCGCCGCCCACAATCAGCACCGTATGAAAAAAGAAGCCCCCGGCAAGCATCCATAGGCCGATTCGATGAGCTATGGGCTTTTGGAATATCAAATAGAGCAAATAACTGACCGTGCTGGCCAGATAGATGATTGTCGTTGCGCTGATGACCGGTTTCATCCAATCCAAAATATGCCCCCAGTGAATTGCGGTCCCTTTGACGGATCAGGCCTCACAAGGAGGCAGGTGCACCGGATTCCGGGAAGGGTCATCCGGTCGGCATGTCCTTGTTGACGACAAACGGTTATGCATCGAGGGCGTTCAGAAGGGCGTGGGGGTCGAAGCCGTCCCCCAATACGCGTCCGAGAAACGCCTCGATATCCGCTCTGTCCCCCCTTTTTACCCGCTCAAGCAGTCCGCCGTCGAGCAGACGCCGAAAAAGCTTCCGGTGCCCATCGGGGTCGTGGCCCTGACCCAGTAACTGTTGGCGAATCGCTCCCATCAAGGATAGCAGGCCAGCATACTCCTCCCCGAACCGGTCTTCCAGTTCTTTTCGGAGGGACCTGGCGACGGCCGGGCTTTTGCCTGAAGTAGACACGGTCAGAATCAAATCTCCCCGCTGGACCACAGACGGCACTATGAACCGGCTCCGGTCGGGCATGTCCGCCACATTGCACAGCAACCCGCGGCTCTCGGCCGCCTCGCTCACCCACCGGTTGGTGTCGGGATCATCCGTTGAGCAGAAGACCAGAAAAACACCGTCGAGGTCGGACTCCCTGAAAGGTCTCAGGGAAATCGTCAGCTGATCTCCCGCCGCCGCCATTCGCTCGAGTGCGTTGGTGGTCTTGGGGCTGATGACGTGCACCCTGGCACCACAGTGAATGAGTCGTTCGGTTTTTCGTTGACCAACGGCACCGCCGCCCACCACCAGACACAATCGATCACGGATGTCAAGATTTACCGGGTAGTACTCCATTCCCTCCCCTTTCCAGGGGGTGTCGATCCGCCGCCCAAAAAATCAGTCGACGGTCAACGTCATGAGATCCTCGGCCACAATGACGGGTCCCTGGAAATGCCGGCGGCAGCCCGCCGCCAGGTCCTCGCCCTCGCAGTCCGGATAAAAATGAGTCAACACCAGTCGATCGACGCCTGCCGATGCGGCCATCCTGCCGGCAAGGGATGGGGTGAGGTGCCCGGGCATCTTTATGGGGTCCGGATGGGCACACTCGCAAATGAAGAGGGTCGCCTTATGGGCCAAGGCCACGAGTCCGTCGGACACATCCGTATCTCCGGAGTAAACCAGGGATCGCCCCGCCGGGTCCTCGACCCGAAAGCCCACGCTTTCCGGATTATGGTCAACGGGTCCCGTTACAAGGGTAAAATCGGCAAAACGTTTGACACCGCCGGGGATCTCCTCGATGTGAATGACATCCGGGCCCAGGTCGATCCACTGACCATAAACCCGGCAAAGAGCGCTGTAGAACCCTTGAAAGCCGGGGCCGGCAACCAGGGTCAGCGGAGAGCGCCGCCTAAGTTCCTCCGGGTATTTGCTGGCAAAGAGCAACGGGACGAGCTCGGAGGTATGATCGGGATGAAAATGGGTGATGAACAGGTGGGTCAATTCGTCGATCTGGTGCCCGGCCTCAAGGAGCCGGCGAATGGTTCCCGGACCAATGTCTATCAGTATTTTAGCCGATCCGGCTTCCACCAGAACCGCGCTGGCACTGCGCGTCAGAGAGGGTACGCAGGTTCCGGATCCCAATATCGTCACCGTCATGGGAAATGTCATTTGGAAACACCCGCCTTTCTCTGGATCCGGCCGATGATCCAATTGAGGACCTTCTTCGGGACCCTGGCGTCAACAGTGCCTGAAAGCTCCGCCATTGGGATTTCAGCTCTGGCCATGGAGCGGTGTCCCCCTGCCGAGCCCAAGGGCCCGAAACTTTCCTTGGCCACTTTTCCAGCATTTTTCCGGATACCGTCGTTTCTCATGATGACCACCATTTTACGCTGACAGACCCCGGAAATGACCGTCCAATGTACGGTGTCGATCCGGAGGAAAAAATCAGCGATCAGCACCAGGACGTCCGGGTTGTCGACTATCCCTAAATGGACGAACATCCACCCCTTGCGGAATCGGCGATTTTCAATGGCCTTTCGAAAATATTTGAGAAACTCCATTTTCAAGTCCGCCTGCTCAATCCGGCGGGCCAGGGGAATGTTGGCGTGGCGAAACAGGAATTGAAATGCGGTTAGGTCTTCGATCTGGGTTTCCCGTTCAAAGTCCGACGTATCGGTTTTGATGGCATAAAAAAGCCCGGCAGCCAGTTTCCCGGAGGGCTTTATCCGGGCCGCTCTCAGATATTCCGTCATGATACTGGCCGTGGCGCCATATCGCGGACGTATGTCTTTGAAACCGGCATCCGGGGAGGTATCGGGGTGGTGATCGATCACCACGTCGAATCGGTATTTCTGAAAGTCTTCGTGATGGCAGGGTTGGGAATCCACGAGTATAAACTTGGTAAAGGATCCGTCGACGATCTCATGGATATGGACCATGTTGACGCCCAGCAGCCGAACCATCGTCAGGTTGTCAGGCCGTTGGATGACGTTGATATGGGCGATGGTGATACCGGCCACCTTACGCCACAGCAGCCGTTTGACAGCCATGGCGCTGGCAATGGCATCGGGATCCGCATTGATGAGGATCAACACCTGGTCGACCCCGTCAAACCGCTCGTAAAACCGGCGAATCCTCTCCTGCTTAGATGATGTCATACCATGCCTGACCGAAACGGTAAGGGTGAACGGGATGATTCGGCCCCGGACGCCGCAATGGGCGATAATTCTGGCGACGCAAGCTCGGTACCGAGCAGAAAGGAAGTATTATATGAACAACGGCCGCAATATTCAACCATTGCCCGCTATCGCAAAAAAAGGAATCCGTCGGATCCCTTTTCTGTTCATCGCCCTCGTTGCCGGCAACACCCCGCTCCATCGGAGGGGGAAAAGCTTTCGCCATCTCAGCCGCCGTGGGTCCAGGGCCTTGAGTCTTGCCGTGGACACTCTCATCGAGGCAGCGTCCTTGACGGCGGTAGTCCCGGTTTTCACTGGTTCGCGACGCCTTCCGTGTGACCATCTCCCTTCGGTTCAAAACACGTGATCGGGTTCTCCATGGCTTCCATTTCCTTTTTGATGGTATCGCGGTTAGACCGCCACTTACTCATCATCGAGATCGGCATAGCGGTTCCCTGGTTCGGCAGCGGCGTCCGTCGCCATCCATCGTATCCTTGAATGACAATGGCTCCCGGTCATAACTGGCCTCTTTTTCAAAACAGACGGTTTTGGCTGACCAGAGCCTGAACACCCAGGGAGGCCAATCAGGCGATATGAAAGGCCAACCGGCTTCCCTCCCGGTCCACGACCACGCGGCTACCGTCGGGGATAGCCCCTTTAAGTATCTCCATGGAAAGGGGATTTTCCAGCAATCGCTGAATGATCCGCTTGAGGGGTCGCGCCCCGTAAACCGGGTCGTATCCCTGCTCAGCCAACAGATCTCTGGCCGAGGGTCTGAGGTCGAAGTCGATATGCCGATCGGACAAACGGGCCAACAGGGTCTTCAACTGGATGTCGACAATCTTGACGATCTCCTCAGGGGACAGATTGAGAAAGATGATGATGTCGTCGATGCGGTTCAGAAACTCAGGTTTGAAGGTAGCCCTGAGAGCGGTCCTGACCTGCCGTTCCATCTCCTCCTGATTCTCGGACAGCTGCTCGATGTAATGGCTTCCGACATTGGACGTCATAATGATGATGGTGTTCTTGAAATCAACGGTCCGGCCGTGGCCGTCGGTCATGCGGCCGTCGTCGAGAATCTGAAGCAGCACGTTGAAGACATCCGGGTGGGCTTTTTCGATTTCATCGAAGAGAATCACCGAATAGGGCCTGCGCCGCACCGCCTCGGTTAGGTAGCCGCCTTCTTCGTAGCCGACATATCCCGGAGGCGCACCGATGAGCCGGGAGACGGAGTGCTTTTCCATGTATTCGGACATGTCCACCCGGATGATCGCCTGCTCACTGTCGAAAATAAATTCCGCCAGCGCCTTTGCCAGCTCGGTTTTCCCCACACCTGTGGGCCCCATGAAGATAAAGGAGCCGATGGGACGGTCGGGGTCCTGAAGCCCGGAGCGGGCCCGGCGGACAGCATTGGAAACGGCGGAGATGGCTTCGGCCTGGCCGATCACCCGCTTGCCGAGGCGATCCTCCATGTGGATCAGCTTCTCGCGCTCTCCCTCCAGCATCTTGCTGACGGGGATACCGGTCCATCGCGAAACCACCTCGGCCACATCCTCGTCGTCCACTTCCTCCTTGAGCATTTTCCGCTCGTCCTGAAGGGTTTCGAGGGCCTTGCGGGCCTCTTCGAGGCGATTGGAAAGCGCTACCGTTCGGCCATAACGGATCTCCGCCACCCGGGCCAGATTCCCTTCACGCTGAGCCTGATCGGCTTCGGTGCCCAGCTGCTCCTGCTGTTCCTTGATCTCCCGGATGGTCTGGATCAGCCGCTTTTCATTGTGCCAGTGGGCTTTCATGGCCGTCATCTCTTCGTTCAAGGCACCGATGGTCTGCTCCAGCTTCTGAAGGCGTTCCCGGGACGGTGCATCCGCCTCCTTTTTCAGGGCCTGCCGCTCAATTTCAGCCTGGGTGAGCCGCCGCTGGATGTCGTCGATCTCCTGGGGCATGCTGTCGATCTCGATGCGCAGCTTCGACGCACATTCGTCGATCAGGTCGATGGCCTTGTCCGGAAGAAATCGGTCGGAAATATAACGGTCCGACAGCTGGGCAGCCGCCACAATGGCCGAATCTTTGATACGGACGCCGTGGTGCACCTCGTATTTTTCCTTCAATCCCCGAAGGATCGACACCGTATCCTCGACGGTGGGCTCCTTCACCAGAACCGGCTGAAAGCGCCGTTCCAGTGCGGCGTCCTTTTCGATGTATTTGCGATACTCGTTTAGGGTGGTTGCACCGACACACCGAAGGGATCCCCTGGCCAGGGCGGGTTTGAGCATGTTGGAGGCATCCATAGAGCCTTCGGCGGCTCCGGCTCCCACCAGGGTGTGCAGCTCGTCGATGAAAAGAATCACCTCACCGTCGGCGGCCTCCACCTCTTTCAATACGGCCTTTAGGCGATCTTCAAACTCCCCGCGGTATTTGGCTCCGGCGATCAGCGCCCCCATGTCCAGGGCGACCACGCGCCGGTTCTTGATCGTTTCGGTGACATCCCCCTCGACGATCCGCCGGGCTAGTCCCTCGACGATGGCTGTTTTCCCTACGCCGGGCTCTCCGATCAGCACCGGGTTGTTTTTGGTACGGCGGGACAGCACCTGAACGATCCGCCGTATCTCTTCGTCCCGGCCGATCACAGGGTCAAGCTTTCCGAGACGGGCCAGCTCGGTGAGATCCCGGCTGAACTTTTCTAACGCCTGGTACTTTTCCTCCGGGTTCGGGTCGGTCACCCGCTGATTGCCCCGGATATCCATCAGGCTCTTCAATATGGTTTCCCTTGAAATACCATGGCTCTGGAGGATCTTCCCCGCACCGCCACCTTTATCGTCCGCAATGGCCAGCAGGATGTGCTCCAGACTGACGTAGTCATCCTTCATCTTGGAGGCTTCTGAAAACGCCCGCTCCATCACGGATTGGGTCCGCTGGGACATATAGACCTCTCCCGTGCCGCCGCTAACAGACGGAAGTCGCTCCAGGGCGTCGGATAGATCCGCAGCGACCGCATCCGGCGACACCCCGAGCTTTCTCAAGACGGAACTCGCCAAAGCGTCTCTTTCCCCCACCATTGCGGTCAACAGGTGTTCGGGGTCGATCTGCTGGTGGGATTTCTGGGCTGCCAGGGATTGTGACTCCTGGATCAGTTCCTGTGATTTGATAGTCAATTTATCGAATCGCATTCGGCCTCCATGGGAGTGATGTGTCATTCTTACGAAACCAAAATAAACACTTCACTACGAAAATCAATAATAATAAATAGTAATGAAAAATAAAATAATGATTTCTCCTTGTCAATGAAAGGGCGACAGCTTCCGGTCAGATGGCGGGCCAGCCATGGGGACGGGGACGGCGGCGCAGACTCTCGAAGAGAGCGATGCCGACAGCGGTGGAGAGATTCAGGCTACGGATCTGAGCGCTGATGGGGATATGATAGCGGGCGCCGGGAAAGCGGTGAAAAAGCTCGGAAGGGAGTCCCCGGGTCTCTGAGCCAAAGATCAGAAAAAGGCGGTCCGGATCCGGCAGATGCCGAAAGGATCTGCCGCCGGTTTTGGAAAAGAGCGCCACCTCTTCCTCAGCGGGTGCCATCGCCCGGATAAGGGATTCCTGGTCATCCCACACATGCAGATCCACTTGCGGCCAGTAGTCTAAGCCTGCCCGCTTCAAATGGCGGTCGGACAGGGAAAACCCCAGGGGGCGGATCAAATGCAACACCGCTCCGGCGCCAAGACAGGTCCGCCCGATGTTGCCGGTATTCCAGTGCACTTCGGGGGCGACCAACACCACATGGCGCTCGGGAACAGCTAGGATCGAAACGGACAGTGACGGGTGATCTGCCATGGGCAACGCCATTCCACAGGGAGAATCGTTTTCATTTCAATCTATCGGAATTAATAATAATTTATTGAATTTCAATATCGAAGCGCCAACAACCATGGGCCGGTTTAACCAAGAGTGCGTTGATTCCCAGTGGGACGACCGGTAAGCGAAGGGCCGTCATCCCCCATTGCGTATTGACTTTGCCCGGCTGATCCAAATACATGGGGTGTTCCCTTTGTGAATAGGGCCCGTCGACCGGAGCCCTTTCCGGAGGCAATCCGGCGCAGAAACGGAGGCCGAAGAAATGATTATTGACACTCACGTGCATATTTTCCCGGAATCCATCTGCCAGGAGCGCGAGTGCTATTTCGACACGGAGGGCGCTTTCGAACTGCTCTATGATTCGCCCCGTTCACGGCTGGTCACCGCCGAGGCCCTTCTCACGGCGATGGATGAAGACGGCGTCGACCGCTCGGTGGTATTCGGCTTCCCGTGGAAATCCTCAGACACCTTCCGGCGGCACAACGACTACATCTTAGAGTGTGTGAACCGCTATCCCGACCGCCTCGTGGGTTTCGGCTGTTTCGACGCCGCCCATCCGGATGCCCCCTCCGAAGCCGCAAGATGCATGAACGCCGGCCTGTCCGGAATTGGCGAACTGGCCTTCTACGAATCCGGCATCGACAGGGACGCCCTCGACCAGCTCGAGCCCATTATGGCGGTCTGCCGGCATCACCAATGCCCAGTATTGATCCATACCAACGAACCCGTCGGGCACCGCTATCCCGGTAAGGCCCCCATCCAACCGGATCAAATCTACCGGATGGCCGACCGCTTTCCCGATATTCCCATCATTCTGGCCCATTGGGGGGGCGGGCTGTTCATATACCATCTGCTGAAGAGGGATGCCGAGGACACCTTGAAAAACGTCTGGTATGACACGGCCGCCTCCCCGTATCTCTACCGACCCGGCATCTGGTCCGTCGCATCGACCGCCGCCGGCATGGAACGGATTCTCTTCGGCAGCGACTACCCCCTGATCCGACCCTCGAGGTATTTCGATGATATGACCGAGGGGGGAATGAGCGAAACCCAGTGCCGGCAGATCAAAGGTGAAAACGCCGCCCGCCTCTTGGGACTGACCGGTTAAACGCCAATAACGCCTAAACCGTTATCGAGCGAATGGCCTCCATCACCGGCATGACCGTGGTCCGGTGCTCGGGGGGGATCATGAAAACCGGCGTCGGCTGATTGGCCAAAAGCCCCCCGCCGCTGCAGTCAAAACCGCCCTGCTCGTATCGACGGCGCCGGTCTTCGGTTTCCAGGGCCAGAAGGACATCGACAAAATTTCCACTGCACCCGGGGCGGTCGATGTGCTCGATGGTCTGCATAATAAGAGTGTTGACGGTCACCAGCACCGGAGGCATATCGGCAACCC
Organism: uncultured Desulfobacteraceae bacterium; assembly: GCA_942491115.1. Classification (GTDB taxonomy): domain Bacteria; phylum Desulfobacterota; class Desulfobacteria; order Desulfobacterales; family UBA5852; genus CALNZV01. Next base: position 84,232 of record CALNZV010000004.1, on the reverse strand, counting down.
CCTCATTCCCGCAGCAGTTAGTGGAAAAAAAACTGCGGCATCCAAAGGGACGCCCCTCGTATGCCGGACAGAAAAGATCGGACAAAAGCGCACAGGAACCCCATTCGGGGTCTCCACCCTCGTCGGGCACCGGCTCTTCGTCCCGGACCCGCTGGGCCAGCATGTTGGTGGTCAGAGTCGGCTGAAACCGATGTCGTCGAAGATAGGGCTTGAGGCGGGAGAACATGGCTGCGACCTGGTGGCTCCCAGCCACACCCTCGATCAACCGGTAGGCTTCGAGAGTGGTCATGGTCACGTTGCCGGTGCAGCAGGAAGCGCAACCCTCGCCGCAGGCAAATGGACCCAGGGTAGCCGTAAACCGATCGTAGATGGCCATCAGCTTCTCGAATACTGCCAGACGCACACGAAGGTCCATAGGACGATTTACCCTTACCCGAGGATCGTTTCCGGTTTCCAGTGCCCTGCCCAAAAAGCCGCCGATTTGCCCCCTTCAGAAACATCGTCCGGTGGCGGCCGTTAGCCCTGGCTAGGGGGTTTTCTTTTGATGATCGGAGAGGGCTTCCCGGAGCTTATCCCCCAGGGAGCCCAGACCCCCGCCGGCCTCGGACTCGGTGTAGGGGCGCCAGTCTCCGGTGCCCGATTCGCCGGCGGGATTTAGGGACAGTTTGCGCTCCTGAAGATTGACGCTGTCGACCACGACGGTAAGGATATCGCCGGGCTTGAGTCGATCCAGGGTTTGGGCATCCCCGGAGGCGATGATCTTGGATCTTGGCAACAGCCCCGTTACGCCGGGCTTGAGCCCGACAAAAATCCCGAACTTCTCCCGGCGTTCGACGGTACCCTCGACCGGCTTGCCCACCGGAAATTCGTCTTCAACCGTGCTCCACGGGTCCCCTTCCGTGTCGCGAAGGCTGAGGGAGACCCGCCGAGAGCCGCTATCCACATCTTTGATCACGACAGAAACGGCATCCCCCGCCGACACTATCTCTTCGGCCTTGAGCACGCGCTTGACATAACTCATCTCACTGAGGTGAACCAGCCCTTCGACACCGGGGGCGATCTCCACGAAAGCACCGAATGGCGCCAGCCGGGTGACCGTGCCGCTGACGGTTTGACCGGATGCGAAACGATCCCCAATGCGTGCCCAGGGATCTCCCGTCACCTGCTTCGCAGAGAGCGCAATCCGCTTGCCGTCTTTTTCGATGGCGACAACCTTAACCGTCAATCGTTCCCCCTCCCGGCAGACCACTTCAGGCGTCTCTATTCGGCTCCAGGACAGCTCGGAGATATGCACCATTCCCTCGACACCGGATCCAATGTCCACAAAGGCGCCGTAGGGCATGAGCTTGACCACCGTTCCCTCCACGGTATCGCCTTCGGATATTTCGGATAGAAGCGCTTTTCGGGCGGCCTCCCGCTCCGCTTCGAGCAATCGGCGGCGGGACAGAACAATGTTGCGACCCCGTTCGTCCAGCTGTGTGACCAGGAACCGATACTCCTGTCCGACGTGGGCCTCGGGAGAGGTCCCCGGACGGATATCAATCTGGCTTCCCGGACAGAATGCCGATCGCTGCATCATCCGGACCCGATAGCCGCCTTTACAGGATTCCGAGACCTTGCCGTCCACCGGGACCCGGTTTTCAAGCGCTTCCCGGAGCATTGCCAAGCCCCCAACCCCGGATATGGCTTTGGACAGTCGAATCTGGCTGTCGTCCATCCCCACCACGTAAAGGGTAACGACATCGCCTTCACTAAAGGGCATCTCCCCCTCTTCGCCCAGCAGTTCTTCCCGATCGACGGCACCGTCTACCTTGGTGCCCGTGTCGACAAACACCGTATCCTTGCCGATACTGATGATCTTGCCTTCAACCTCATCGCCGATGTGAAGGTCGTCCTTCATCCCGGAGCTGTAACATTCCAGCAAATCGGCGAAACTCTCCTCTTCCGGCACTTCCGGTTCCTGGGTATCGCTCATGATGCCCTCTCGTAACGGGTTTGGGGTCGGATGGTATCTCCCGACGGCACTGGCTGGCCAGCAGTTGGCGCTGATGATCCAAACTACCAACGCCAACGGGCGTTTTCAAGAAACATTCGGCCAAGAGACCACAATCCATGGACACCGCTTGTATTTTCAGCGTCTGAAATTATATTCCTGAAGCCGAAGGGTACGGCAGTTTAAAATAATATCAATGGGTTTTAATTAACCGGAGGAAAACCTCATGGGAAACCAGTTCAAGACGGCTCTGCTGCTGGCGGCAATGACCGCCGTCATCGTCCTCATCGGGAATCTGATGGGTGGTCGCCAAGGGATGATCATCGCCTTCCTTTTCGCCGCGGGCATGAATTTCTTCAGCTACTGGTACTCCGACAAAATCGTCCTGAAAATGTACCGGGCCCGGGAGGTTGGCCCCTCAGAAGGCGCAGAGCTCTATGACATCGTTCAGGGCTTGGTCGCCAATGCCGGCCTTCCCATGCCCAAGGTCTATATGATCCCCCAGGAGGCACCCAACGCGTTCGCCACAGGACGCAATCCGGAAAATGCCGTTGTTGCGGTCACCGACGGGCTGCTGAAGCTGATGAACAAAGAGGAGATATCCGGGGTTCTTGCCCACGAGCTGGCCCACATCAAAAACCGCGACATCCTGATCGGCACCATTGCGGCCACCATGGCCGGCGCCATCATGATGCTGGCATCCATGGCCCGATGGGGCGCCATCTTCGGAGGCGGCAGATCCAGCAATGACAACGGCGGTGCAGGCGGACTCGGATTGATCATCATGTCCCTGCTGGCTCCCTTTGCCGCCTTGATCATCCAGATGGCCATCTCTCGATCCAGGGAATACCTGGCCGACGCCACCGGCGCCGCGATTGCGGGGCGGCCGGACGGTCTGGCCGAAGCCTTGGGGAAATTGGGCGCCTACAGCAAGCGGATCCCCATGACCGCCAATCCTTCGACCGCCCATATGTTTATCGTCAATCCCCTGTCCGGGCGAAGTCTGGCATCTCTATTCTCCACCCACCCTCCGATAGAGGAGCGCATTGCCAAACTCCGGGGCCGGGCCACCGGCGGGACTCAGGCTCCCCCTCTTAGGCCGTCGGAGAGCAAAGGAGATGCCACCGATGACGGCAATATCTGGGACCACTTGAAAGGTGGGCGTTGAATGATGACCACGGCGGAACAGGGGAATTCAAACAGCCCCCTCCCCGATAAAATGACAACAAGGCCCGATGACTCCTTGATCATCCGCCACGTTCAACGGAAGGATGCAGGCGGCTGCCACAAGGTCGAGTCCGCCTGTTTTCCACCCGGGGAAGCGGCATCGGCGGAAAGAATCAGAAGGCGAATCGACCTTTTTCCTCAAGGATTTCTCATTGCCGAGGTGGGCGGAAAGATCATCGGGCACATCAACAGTGCCTCGACGGAAAAGTCCGATATCTCCGATGAAGCCTTCAAAGGGATGACAGGACATGATCCGGCGGGACGACACATGGTCATATTTTCCCTGGCGGTCCTGCCCCTGTTTCGAAAGCAGGGGGTGGGCGAAAAACTGCTCCAGTCGTTCACCAAACAAGCCAGAGCCATGGGTAAAGACGCCATTATGCTGTTGTGCAAGGTGGACCGGATGACCTTCTACCGCCGCCGCGGATTTCATTTTATTGGAGAATCGGCGTCGACCCACGGGGGGCAAAAATGGCACGAAATGGTTTATCCCTTGAGCCCGCCGCATAAAGGGATGTGCCCGGTTCACCGGGACCCCATGGGGGTCACGCTATGAAGAAACGATCACCAGGAAAACGGAAAAGTGATCGGACAGCCGATATCCTGCCCACCACCATCGAGCTGAAAGGGCATCGGTGTCGCGTCAATGATATCAGTAGCGAGGGCATCGGCGTCATCATCGAAGAGGGCGGGCCCCGTTTGGTCGTCGGGGAACGGATCGACGCCATCGTGATCACTCTGAAATCCGGACCCATGATGTTCAAGGGCATCGTCACCCATCTTTCGAGGAGCACCGCCCATTTGATCTGCGGGATCCGGTTCCTGTTCGTCAATGATGAGTTCGACCTGATTCTTCAGTTCAAAAAGGAGCGATGTCGGTTGCCATGACCCCGTCGCCGTTTTCGGTTATCCCAGCCGGCATTCACTGACAAAAGGTCTTCCCACGAAACAGTCGTGGGTGGTGGCGCAACCTCAACCCCCAGGAAAGTCGGATCGCTTAACCGGTGGCGGCAATACCGGCAGGGATCTCTACCATAGGCCAAACGCAAAAAAGCCCGGAAGAGATCCGGGCGGTGACCGTTGAAGCGATAAGACCGATAACCATCAGGTCATAAGGAACATTGTTTACTTCGACGGGCGATGAAAAAAACGATCGACGCAACCAGAACCGGGACGGCCAGCACCAGACCGATCACGGGCAGAACTGTAAAGGACACAACCAGCAAACCAAGGCCGAGGAATAACAAAATAAGCCCTGTACTCATATTCGAAAACCGTTCAAACAAGCAGTTTGAAGCTCCCATGGCATTACCTCCTCGTCTCGTCGGGGCAAAACACTTATAGGGACGACGTAAAATGTTTATTGCGGGAAAGATAACGCCGTTGCTGACCCTGTCAACCCCGCTCCGGGCGTCCACAGGGTCAGCAACGGCGTTTCAGGACTGCCCCGCCGCGTCGCCGCCGGGCGGCCAACCGTCTGTCTCCCCCCGATTCAGGCGACACAGACCACACCGGCTCTCGGCGCATTGCTGACAGTGGGTGCAGTCACGGCAGGGATGCTTCCGGCATGAGGACGCACTCTCATCAGGGATAAAGACCTTGCCTGGAAGACCATCGACCCGAATAAAGCCCATATGCGGGAGACTCCGTTTGTTTCGCCCGTTTTCCTCTCCGGGAGGCCGGGCTCTGCATACCTCTGCATGGATCCGTCGGTCATCGTCGGCCCTGGCAGAGGACGTCACAAAACCCCAGGGGCCTATCGTCCGGGACAGCACCGGCTGAAAGAGGCGGCTCATCGTAGGCGATTGACAGCGCGGAAGGGTGGATCCAACGTCGGGAAGCGTTCCGGGAGGGGTCAACCGGCGATTTCATCGGCCAGTTCTGAAGGGAGCTCGCAGTGGTCCGGGCTGCTTTTCCGGGTCTCGATGTAGTGGGCCGCGGCCAGGGCGGCTGTGCTACCGTCAGCGGCGCTGATCACAATCTGGCGGGCGTATTTCTCCCGCAGATCTCCGATGGCAAAAATGCCCGGAACGTTGGTTTCACATTTCTCGTCGGTGACGACATAGCCGTCGGCATTCATTCGCGTTCCAGCCGGCACCAGGTGGTTGTTGGGATCAAATCCAATGAAGATAAAGGCGCCGTCGGTTTGCAACTCACGGGTAGCGCCGGTCACCGTATCCTGAAGTGAAACAGAGCAGACACCGTCTTCGTCGGCGTTGATGGCGCTTAGCACCGTATTCCACATCACCTGGATCTTGCAATCGGCCAGCACCCGCTTCTGGAGGATCTTACCGGCCCTCAATTCATCCCGGCGATGCACGAGAAACACCTGCTTGGCCAACTTGGCCAGATAGAGAGACTCCTCTGCGGCACTGTCGCCGCCGCCGACGACCACCACCGTTTTGCCTTTGAAAAAGAAGCCGTCGCAGACCGCGCAATAGGATACCCCTTTCCCGTAGTATTCATCTTCACCGGGAACCCCCAGCTTTCTCGGGTACCCTCCCGTGGCCACCACGACGGCATGGGCCTCGAGAATATCGCCACCGTCCAGGTGGACCCGATGGTGGTCAAGGCCCGGTTCGATCTCGACCACCTCCTGAGATATGATGTCAAGACCGTAGTTTTGGGCATGCTGGGCAAACTTCATGCTGAGCTCCGCACCACTGATGTGCTCGAAGCCCGGGTAGTTTTCCACCTCATCGGACATGGTCACCTGCCCCCCGGGCACCGCCTTCTCCACCAGAACCGTCTTCAGGGCAGCCCTCATGGCGTAAATCCCCGCCGACAGGCCGCCTGGGCCGCCGCCGATGATGACGAGATCGTTAATTTCACTCGTTGACATGTTATCTCTCCTTGTCCCCTTGACCCTGTCGGCTGCACCGGGGCGATCGGCGCCCCCTACCTCCCCGTTGCGAGTTTCTCCGTGTGGGACTCAAGCATCGCCATCAGCCCACGGGTTCGAGTCCCGGGGACTCCGGAGCCGATCGGCGTATCGTCAACCTGAATGACCGGAACCATTCCCTTGTTGGTGCCGGTAATGAACACTTCGTCGGCGGTCAGCAATTCATCGATGGAGAGGCTTCGGATATCCACCGGGAAATGGTCTCTGGCCACATCGAGGGTGACTTTTCTGGTAATGCCGGACAGGATGCCTTTGCCGGGCGTGACCAGGCAATCTCCAAAGAACGCAAATAGATTGCTGGTCGTGCACTCGGATACCGTGCCGTTTCGCCCCAGATAGAGGGCTTCAACAGCCCCTTTTTCCTTGGCTTTCTGAAGGGCCATGGTGGCCGGCAGGTAATCAAGACTTTTCGCGCCGGGAATTCGGCGGCGTGTGTTGACGGTAATGACTTTGACACCCTCTTCATACCAGCTTTTCGGAAGGATCGGCCTTGGGGTGACGAGAATGATCAATCTCGGTTGCCCCTGGGGCGTCATGAAATCCGGGCTCGATCCGCCGGTCGTCACGATGCGGATATTGGACTCCTCGTGTTGAGGATTGCGCCCGAGAGTGTCGATGACGATTCGAGCCAGTTCCTCTCTCGACCAAGGAATGAGAAGCCCGATCTTCTCTGCCGATTGTACGAGGCGATCGATATGAGCCTTGAGAAACAGGGGTTTGCCTCTGTAAGTTCGCAGCAAATCGAAAACCCCGTACCCGCGCAGAAGCGCCAAATCATCCACGGGAATGACGGCTTCTGCCGATGGAACGAATTTCCCGTCTACGTAATAAATGCTCGTCTCAGTCACTGGAGGATCACCCCGGCCGGAGGTCAACCGGATCAGCACCCCATGTCCACGCCCATCCGTGGATTGGGGGCGCCGATCCGGCGAGTCCACATAATAGAGGATCACCAATAGAAGTCAATCCTATATCGGGAGATTGCCGGTATTCGACATCCCGATCGAGGACGCGCCGGACACGGGACCCGGCAATTCCGGACGGTGTTTGACACCCATCGGGCTTATTGGGTAGATAGGGGGAATGAATGGCTCGAATCCCGGGGCGTTTCCGGGCGATGAGACGGCCATTTGTCAAGCGCTCGGCACCCCGCCCTTCAGGAGTTTCCGGAGATGGCATACGATTTCTACCAGATCGAAAAACGTCCCCCCCTCGCATGGGTCTACCTCAACCGGCCGGCCAAGAAAAATGCGATGCACCCCCCCGCCTGGATCGAACCCCCCCTCCTGTTCGCGAATCTGGATCAGGATTCCGACATACGGGCGGTGATCGTGTCCGGCAGAGGCGATTGCTTTTCGTCGGGGATCGACCTGCAGGCAATGGCCGCTTTCATTCCCGAAATCATGTCGAGTGATCAGCACGGTGAAATCAAGTGGCGGCTCCTGTCCCGAATACAAGCGCTTCAGGAAGCGTTCTCGGCAATCGAAAATTGCCGTAAACCCGTCATCGCCGCCATTCACGGCAGGTGTATCGGGGCAGGACTCGATCTTGCCGCTGCCTGTGATATCCGGTTATGCAGCACCGACGCCACTTTCTGCCTGAAGGAAGCCGCCTTGGGATTCGTCGCCGATGTGGGAGTCCTCCAGCGGCTTCCCCTTATTTCGGGTCAGGGCATCGCCCGAGAACTGGCCTTCACGGCCGACACCATCACCGCCGAGCGGGCCAAGGCGATTCTTCTTGTCAACGAGGTCTTCGCCGATCACGGCGCTTTGATGACGGGTGCGGAGAGGCTGGCGCAGCGGATTGCTCTGAACTCTTCCCTGGCGGTTCAGGCGTCCAAGAACGTCCTAAACCATGGCATCGGCAAATCCATCGAGGACGGCCTCCGGTATGTGGCCGCTGTGAGCGCCGGCATTATCCCGTCGGCCGATCTGATGAAAGCGGTATCGGCATTTCTTGAGAAGCGCGGCCCCGAGGATGGCGATCCCTGACCGCCGGTTTGACCCCCTCGCCGACACGGCATTGACCACCAGGTGGCATCCGGTGAATACGGGAGGTCGAGACCGTCCGATAGTCTCCAGGGGCGGGGATTCACCAGGGATCATCCGCGTACAACCGTCCTTCGTGGGCCTGAAGGGAACCGATGAATAGGAGCCGATCGTCATGAGTCACTGCCCCCACCGCGGTCATCCCGCCGGCATCCAAGAAGAGGCCTCCGTGGTCGATTCGGCCTCCGGCGGAACCGGCGGGCTGGACCACCGGGAACTGTTTGAAGCCAATCGGGCGGTGATGCTGCTGGTCGACCCGGAATCCGAGCGCATCGTCGACGCCAACCCGGCTGCCGTCTCCTTTTACGGTGATCCCGAAGACGTTCTCAAGGGAAAGAAAATGACGGACATCACCACCCTGCCTACCGGCAGCACCCAGGAACGAATGAAAAAAAGCCCAAAAGGCCGTGCTTCGATCAAAGCTATACGAGGCCAAGAGGATGGAATCGGTTGGAACGCTTGCCGGTGGTATTGCCCACGATTTCAATACTATTTTAATGGCCATTCTGGGGAATGTGTCTCTCATGAAGGCAGAGATTCAGACGGGATCGGTCGTGGCCGAATCCCTGGACCACCTGGAGGAATATGTCCGAAGTGGGGTCCGAGCTGACCCGCCAGCTGCTGGGTTTCGCCTGGGGGGGAAAATACGAGGTCACACCGTCGGATCTTGGAGAGATCGTCGCAAAAAGCACCGAGATGTTCGGACGTACCCGGAAGGATATCCGAATCGACATCGAGCGGACGCCGGATCTCGTTCCCGTCGATATCGACCGGGGCCAGATCGACCTGGTGTTTCTCAATATTCGACTCAATGCCGGTGGGGCCATGGCTGTATGCCAAGGTATCCGTTTCCGACACGGGCACCGGCATGGACGAAAAGACAAAGGAGCGCATCTTCGATCCATTTTTCAGCACCAAGGGCATCGGCAAGGGCACCGGCCCGGGCATGGCCTCCGTCTATGGAATTATAAAAAACCATGGCGGGATCATCAACGGATACAGCGAACCGGGTCAAGGATCCACTTTTACGGTCTACCTGCCCGCCTGCTCGAAGAGTGTGCACCGGGATCAGGAGGCCCCGGCCAACCCTTTGGAGGCCTGACCATTCTGGTGGTGGACGATGAAGAGATGGTGCTGGATACCACCTCAAGAATGCTGACACGGGCCGGATGTTCGGTCCTCACCGCCGCGGGTGGAAAACAGGCTCTCGACATCTATCGAGACAACAGGGATGTCATCGATCTGGTCATCCTCGACATGATCATGCCGGCGGTGGGGGGCGGAGAGGTCTTCGATCGTATCCGGCAAGTTGAATCCTCGGGCACGGGTCATTCTATCCAGCGGCTACAGCATCAACGGTCAGGCCAGCCGTATCCTTGAACGGGGCTGCGACGGTTTTATGCAAACACCTTACAGTGCCTCTACCCTTGCATCTAAGATACGCTCGGTCATGGACACGGTGTAGACGATCGCTTCCTACCACCGCCACAGCATGGGGTCCTCGTCGAGATGGTCGGTGACAGTTCGGCTACTCTCGTCCATGATCTGTATATCCTCCTGGGACAGCTCAATTCGCCCGGCCTCGGCATTTTGAACAGACTGGCCGGCATCTCTGGCGCCGGCAATCGCACATGTGTTGGGCTGGTGAATCACCCATGCCAGGGCCAGCTGCCCCAGGGTCGCTCCGTATCGGTCCGCAACAGGCCTCAATGGGTCGAGGGCCGCCAGACATCGCTCGAACAGTCCCGGCTGAAATAGCCGGTTGCCCCGACGATGATCCCCCTTGGGGAATCGGTGATCAGGTCCGAATTTCCCGGCCAAGAGCCCTTGGGCCATGGGGGAATACGCCAGCACCGCAATTCCGTTGTCGGTGCAATAGGTCAAAGTGCCCTTCTCGATGTGGCGCCAGAATAGGGAGTAGGGCGGCTGCAGGCTCACGATGTCACCGTAGGACGCGGCCTCGATGAGTTCTTCTTTTGAAAAGTTCGAGACACCGATCGCCCGGATCTTTCCCTCGGCCTTCAATTCGACCAGGGCGCCCATGGTTTCCTCGATGGGAACCGATTTCGTGTTAAAACTCCCCGATGGCCAGTGAATCTGCAACAGATCAATAAAATCGGTGTCGAGATCCTTTAGTGATTTTTCGCAGGATGCTCTGACACGATCCCGGCTCATATGATCGGCGAAGATCTTGGTGGCGATGACCAAACGGGAACGCATGCCTCCAACCGCCTTGGCGACGATGCGCTCCGAATGGCCCTTTCCATATACGGGTGCCGTATCGATAGTGGTGATCCCCGCCTCGATGCCGGCTTGAATGGCCCGGACCGTTTGCTTATCATCGATTCCGGTCCACATGGCCTTCCCTGCTTGCCAAGTGCCCATGATGATTTTCGACACATCGATTCCTGTCGATCCCAATGGCTGAAACTTCATGCCCACCCTCCTTCCAAATTGGCTGCTCTCCGCACGGCGACGGCCGACATTGCCGCCACAGCTTGAATTCATTCGCCTCCGTTGCCCCGCAGCATCGAGACCCCCCTAGCGACCCATTGTCCTTGCCGGCGCCTTTTTCGGCCCTTGCAGCATGGATGTCGGAGTCTATCATGAAGCCCCCCCATGTGCTACAACCCATCGGACTTTAAGAATCACACCATCATCCTTGCGGAGTCAAATGATATCAGAATCGTCTTCGATACTGGGCCTGGAGATGGGCATGGCCTTCACCAAAGCTTTCAATGGCCAGGATCATGCCATATTGCCCTCCGCCATCACGCCTAAGGCAACCGGATCGCCACCCCCGCTCCCCAGGTCTGGAGATCCAGGGGACACCAACAGTTTGGACATCAATGGCCGCCGATACTGGTTGGCAGGGGGTATCGAACCGACCGAGACGGTACTCGACCTTCCCGAGGATCGGTCCCTGTTTTTCTCCTCCGTTACCGGCCCCCTGCTCCTGGCAGCCGCGGCCTCACTCCCCGAACCGAGCACCCCCCTGACCGCCGTCACCGGCCTTCCGGTATCCGACATATCCAGATATCGCTCCGAGCTCGCCGCCAGCCTGATAGGCCGACACCGAATTCAGTTGTTCTCGGGAGACCGCCCCGTGGCCCGTCGCCTCCTTCATATCCGGCGCGCCATCGTTTACCCCACCCCCATGGGATCTCTCGCCCGACTGGTGATTGCACCGGACGGTGCTTCACTTCAAAACGAGTTTGCCCGAGGGAAAATCGGTATCGTTGATATCGGGTATGGGTCAACGGATGTCATTATCCTTGACCGCCTCCGGTATTCAAGGCGAGCCGCCTGTTCTTTCGGCATCGGTGTCGCGAGATGCCTCGGTGCCGCCGCCGGACGGATCAAAGAAAAAAGCGGAGAGACGCTTCCCGTCGATGCCCTTCTGATGGGGCTTAGAATGGGCACGCTTACGGTCAGGGGCCAGGAATACTCACTGGCGAATCTCAGAGACCGCCTCTTTCGGCAGACGGCAAACGACCTGGCGGAAAACATCACTCAACTGTGGCGTGACGACTGGGATATCGATGTGATCATCATCACCGGAGGTGGCGGCAGCCTGCTGGCCACCCCGCTGAGCGAGCGACTTCCCGGAGACATTCGTCTTCTGGAGAACCCTATCGATCCGCGAATGAACAACGCCATGGGATTTCATCAAATGGGTCTCAATCAGACAGGCGCTTCCGCAAAACGCCTGTCCTTCGGATAACGGACGGCTTATGTCCCTCCAACCGATACCGTCGACAGACAACACTGACGGCTCCGAAACCACCCGATTCTGGCTACCCCAGGTGATGATGCTGACGGCGCTCTTTTTTTCCAATTTTCTGGCCAGGATTCTGCTTTCCCCCCTGATGCCTGCCATCGAAACCGATCTTGGTTTGGGCCATGGGGCCGCCGGCAGCCTGTTTCTGTGCATTACCATCGGGTATTTCCCTGCCCTGTTGGGTTCGGCCTTGCTGGCCGCCCGACTTTCCCACCGACAGGTCATTCTTTTTTCCGTCTCCGGCCTCGGCCTGTCCATGTTACTGACGTCCGGCGCCGTCTCCGCAGGCCAGCTAAAGGCCTGTCTGGTCTTGCTGGGGTTCTTCGCCGGCTTCTATCTGCCCTCGGCCATTGCGGCCCTCACCCGCTTGGTGCCGAAACGCAACTGGGGAATAGCGATCGCCATTCATGAACTGGCCCCGAATCTCTCCTTTGCGATTGCCCCTCTCGTGGCAGAATGGCTGCTGGCCGAGCTGTCATGGCGGGAAGGCGTCGGCCGGGCCGGAGGCGTCATTCTGGTATTGGGTGCTCTCTATCTAGTGGTCGGCAAAGGAGGGCGATTCAGGGGCACACCGCCCCGATTCACCGTTCTGGGGGGGCTGATCCGGCAACCGTCCTTCTGGCTGATGATTGCCCTCTTCAGCCTCGCCATCAGCAGCACGCTCGGGGTGTATTCCATGCTGCCCCTTTACTTGATCGACACCCACGGAATGTCCAGGGAGGCGGCGAACACATTGATTTCGATATCGAGGATCCTTCCGATCCCCATGGCACTCGCAGGAGGCTGGGCCACCGACCGGTTCGGGGCCGTCAGAACCCTTCGCTGGGTCTTCATCATCACCGGCTCGGCGACCGGGCTCATGGCCTTGGCCGGGGGGCGGTGGATTGCGCCGTTGGTGGCCCTGCAGCCCGTGGCGGCGGTATGTTTTTTCCCGGCAGGATTTCGGGCCATTGCGGCCATCAGCACCGAAGAAACCCGCAATATCGCCATCGCCTTTACGGTTCCCCTGGCGTTCTTTGCCGGGGGCGGGGTCATCCCTTCTCTCATCGGCCAACTGGGGGAGGCCGGTCATTTCCCTACGGCATTCGCACTTCTGGGAATCGTGATCGTTGGTGGCAGCGCGGTTGTCTCCCGTCTGGATCTCGCCGCCAGCTCCGAATGAGGTCGGACGGCAATATCCGGTTTCTATTGACACCGATCAATGGATCCCATAATTTTCTCAGTACGTTTCAAACGGTGCCGGCGGTAACCCTTCTACCGACACCGCTCCATTGATCCCCACGCTGGAGGCGCCAATGTACGTCGGAACGGTCATGTACACGGAACTGGTAACCGTGCCGCCGGGGACATCCCTGGCCGAGGCCCAGAGCCTTTTGGACAGGAAACAGATCAATCACCTCCTGGTGGTGGATGGGCAGAAGGAATTGCTGGGAATTGTTTCGGATCGGGATCTCAAGCGCCATTGGGCATCGGCCGCGACAACCCTCAGCCGGAACGAGCTGAACTACCTGCTGGACCGAATCACCGTCGCCTCCATCATGACGAAGAAAACCCTTACCGTTAGCCTGGGCACCACGATCGAGCGGGCCGCCCGCATCATGCAGATCAACCGGATCAACGCCCTTCCGGTGTTCGATGAGGACCAGTTGGCGGGTATCATTACCTCAAGAGATGTCATGAAGGTGCTGCTGGAAGCCATTGGAATGGAAGAGGAGAGCGCACGACTTACCATTCTCGTTCGTGATCGAAAGGGTGTCATCGCCCAGGTGACGGGTCTGTTGAGGGATCAGGGGATCAATATCCGCAGCTTTTTCGCCTGGCCGGAAAAAGCCCATCCCGGCGTCTACCACCTGGTTATTCGCTTGCCCCCCGACGTGAAAAACAAGGCCGTCGACGCACTGACCACGGAAGGATTCAAGGTGTTGACCCAGTTCGTCAAGGACCTCTCTCCCTATCTACCCGACTAGGCGACTCAAGGAAAGGTCAGGAAAACCCATGGGCAGGCCCCTTAAAACCGTCTTGGTTCCCATTGCCGACGGGACCGAAGAGATCGAGGCCGTTACGATCATCGATGTCCTCCGAAGAGCCGGTGCCCACGTCACGGTGGCATCCGTCGGCGACCTTCGGGTGACCGCCTCCCGGGGCGTCACCATCACTGGGGACTGCAGGCTGGAAGACTGCCTGGAGGAGGCCTTCGACATGATCGTTCTGCCCGGGGGTATTCCCGGGGCGGAACACCTTCGGGACGCCCATGGGCTTAAAGCGATGCTAAACGATCACCGGGACGCCGGTCGACCCTATGCCGCCATCTGCGCGGCTCCAGCGGTTGTCTTGGAGCCCTTCGGCCTTCTCGATGGTGTCCGGGCCACCTGCCATCCCTCCTTTGGAAAACGTCTCTCCAGAGCGCCGGAAGACGACCGAGTCGTCACGGACGGTCTGGTGACCACCAGCCAGGGTCCGGGGACCGCCCTCGAATTTGCCCTCGAGCTGGTGAGGAGACTTTTTGGAGAAGAGAAGGCCCGTTCGGTGGCGGCCCCAATGGTGGTCCCACAGCCCCGATAGACGCAACCGTCGATCGTTACAGGGACCTTGCCAAAAGGAGACGGCATGACCGATTCAAATGACACCTTCACCAAAGTTGAAAAGTCCTCACAAACACCCATGTACGGCCCACGGGGCCTTCTGGTTTGCGGCATGGATGACGCCCTGCGCCGCAGCTTCCAGGAAGGCATCACCGCCCTCGGGTTCAGTGACTTACCGGTCGTTTTCGTAGGGACGGATCATCTCGACCATGAGGTGGGAGATCTTTTTACCCGGGAGGACATCCTCCCGGCCAACAGCCCGGCGGATGCCCCCCTGGCGATCGTCATGTCCGGCATGACCGAAAAGGAGCTCCACACCCTCGTCGGCGCTTACCGCCAAAGCCCAATGCCCCGGCCCCTTTGGGCGTCCCTGACCCCCACCTCGGAACACTGGCCCCTGGGCAGACTTCTCTCCGAACTGGCAGCCGAACGGGAGGCCATCGAAGCCCGAAAATCCTGACACTTCCGCCGTGACGGTCACAAAAAAGTAGGCCCCAGCCGCCCATGAAAATCGATCGGATCGATATCTATCATTTCTCCCGCCCCTTCAGTATCCGTTTTCACTCACCACAGGCGTTTCGGATTCGAGCCGACTCCCTGTTGCTGGCGATCGTTCTCGAAAACGGTATGACAGGCTGGGGGGAGTGTGTGCCGAGAAAATACGTTACCGGTGAAACCCGTGAGTCTGTCATCGAGACCCTTGGACATGTTGCCGCCCCTCTGCTCCTGGATGCCGATATAGGCGATATCCAGGGCGTGACCGGACTCCTCGACCAACTGGGCAAGGAGTGCCAGGCCCGTCAACTCACCCCCTGCCAATGTGTTCTTGCGGCAGTCGATCTGTCCCTGATCGATGCCCTCGGGCAGCTGAAAGACCAGCCTCTTAGCGAACTGCTGTCTCGACCGGAGACAGCCAAACGCGTACTGACATCTCTATCGATCCCCTTCCTTGACGAAACCATCATCAGGGACCTCTTCCCCATGCTTAGGGAAAAAATGACCCTGAACGCTGCAAAAGTGATCCTTGGAGAGAATATTCCCGAAAATATCCACCGGGTGGCCATGGTACGGGAATTGGGAGGAGCGGAACTGGATCTCAGGGTCGAGGCCAACGGAAAATGGATCCTGGAGACCGCCTTAAAGCAGATGGCCGCCCTCGAGGGCTTCGGGTTGACCGGTGTGGAACAGCCCCTTCGGCCAGACGATATTGATGGCCTTATAGCCTTTAGGGAGCAGGTGGGCTTGCCGGTCATCGTGGATGAATCCCTTTGCAGCATCCATGATGCCCGACGCCTCCTGGATGCAGACGCCTGCGACGTCTTCAACATCAAGGTGTCCAAATGCGGCGGGCTCCTGTTATCGCGGAAAATGGTGGAAATGGTGGAAGCCGCCGGGAAGCGATGCCAGGTCGGCACCCATGTGGGCGAAACAGAGATCTTGGGAAATGCGGCCGCGTTCCTCGCGAGGAACGTGGTGACTAAAGATCTGTGGTTCGATATCGGCTCCAGGATCCTGCTCGCCCAGGCAGGCAGCCATCCAAAGGGGAGACCTTCCGAAAAAAATCGGGCATCGCTTTGGGGGCTGGGTCTTGACCCGGACTATCTGGAAGGGCTGAAGGCCGGTGGGAACCAGGTGGCGAGCTATCGGCGCTCCGGGCCATAGCCATCAGGGATAGCGATAGGAATCGCATCCGGTGGGAGTGGCTATGCGGAAAGGGCCTGGGGCTGGAAACTCTCCGGATAGGCCCTCTTGTAATAGACGATGAATGCATTCACCACCGCTGTGTCGAAATGGTGCCCCGAATGACCGATTAATTTTTCGATCGCTTCCTGCTCATCCATAGGATCCCGGTAGTGGCGCTTTGAGGTGATCGCATCGAAGAAATCGGCGACAGCGATGATCCGAGCCCCCATGTTGATCTCCTCCCCCTTGAGGCCAAGGGGATAACCGCTGCCGTCGACCTTCTCATGATGGGCACCGGCGATTTCAGGGACGGCCATGTAAATGCCCTCGAATCGAATCTCCTCCAATATCTGTTTCGTTTTCAGAGCATGGGTCTGTACCGTATCCATCTCTTTTCGGGTCAGGCGATCGGGCTTTTTCAAGACCGCATCCGGCACGCCGATCTTTCCATAATCATGGAGCAGGGCCGCCACCCGCACCGCTTCCCTGTAGTCAGGCTCCATGCGGAGTTCTTCGCAGATCCCCATGGCGTATTCCGTCACTTTCTCCGAATGCCCCATGGTCATGGGATCCCTGGCGTCGATGCTGGCCCCCAGCACGCGAATCAGGGAGTTGAACTGACGCTCTTTCGCCTCGATCAGTTCGGCATTTTTTAAGCTCACCCCCAGCGCCGATGATATCCCTTTCAACAAATCCAGGTCGCTCTGGACCAGGGAGCGTTTGGAATTCACATTGTCCACCACCAGGAGACCCAAGGATTCACCGTCACAAACGATCGGACAGCAGATAAAGGCCAATGACCCCATGGATTTGGCAAATTCCAGACTTTTTGGCGATAGGTCGTCCTGTATCTGACCGATATCGTTCACAAGGTAGGAAGTTTGATTTTTGTAGGAAACCACAAAAATACCCTTGCTGTCAGGGTTTTCAAGACTGAAGGACGTGGAATTCACCATCGCCTGCTGATCCCTGGAATACCCGTATCCCGCTCGAATAGTGAGATGTGCCCTCTCTTGGTCGGCCAGAATGATGATACCCCGATCAAAGTCTAACCGGTTTTCCAGGATCGTCGTCACATGATTGAGAATTTCTTCGACATTGGTCAGGGAATTGATGGCCTTGCCGATCTCGTTGGTCAGCAGAGACCGGTTGTAATTGACGTTGATCTGATCGAGCAGCGTATCGGTGGAATCCATCAAATGGGTGACGCTCTTCCTCAACTCGCCTTTATCCATGACATTGCAAATCGTTGAAAACAGCATGTAAACCGTGGCCGCAACCAGAAGTGCTCCAGACACGCTCACCTGGGGGTAGGCATGGGAGAGGAGGATCGCCAGCACCGGCGCCGCCACCGCCAGCCCGCCCTTAAATCGCTTCCAGGTATCCGAGAATGAATTTTCCCAGGAAATGAGATACCGGCAGTGAGGGTCGCCGCGGAACATGCATTCCGGATGGCTGATCACCGGCAGTTTGTTGATCAGAATCATGGTGACCGATTCGAACAGACCGATACGATTGTCGCATTGAAACGGCTGCTCCTGTGCCCCCCTATTGGGAGTGGCAGTGATCTCCATTTTGTTGGTGGCCAGTTTGTTGGAGTCGTAGCGGGTGGAGCGGGTCAGTTTTTGGGCGGTCCGGTGCACCATTCGATAGGCGCTCTCGGGATCGACCATTCCCAGAATGTATGGCCGCATAAAACCGATGGCGTCGGGCATGGACGCATAACGCCCCGCCTCTCTGGCGATATTGGGATTGTTGGTGACCTCGGCCAGTATTTCATGAAATCGGTTGATCTGGCGCTGGGAAAACCAGTGGCCTTGATCCGCCACTTCATAGGACGTCATACCCGAATATTTGAGCAGATCCACGGGATCGATGTTCGGGTAGTTCTTCCGAATCAGCTTGACGTAGTTGTCTACAATTCGGCTGTTGTATAGGGGAACATCCATCGAGTTGGGGTGCGATGGGATCGAATCCATTGCGTGGTTGCCTATCCTCGGGTGCGCTTGAATATCCGGTCGACAAATTCAAAGTAGTGGTCGGAGAAACGAATGTTGATTACCCAAAGGTTGTAGATCTTCTCATAGGGAATCGCCTCCTGATCGGCATAGGACTGAGGAAAGATCAGGATCGGCATCTCGGAGAGATCCATGCGGTGAAGGGACTCCTTCAGAGCGATCCGAAGTGTCCCTGCCCTCAGGGCTGTCGAATCCAGCACAAACACTTTGACGCAATGGGTAAGGTCCGACATGTTGAGGCCGATATCCGACTGATGAATCGCTAAAAGGGCACAAAGATGCTGTCGGTGCCTCAAGGCAAAGAGCGTCCGCTGCTTGGTAAAACCGAGTCGATGGTATTCCTGGATGACCTGATCGCTGTCGAATTGTTGGGGATCTAAATCCAGCGCATCGAGTGTCAATCCGCCGGAGTGATGATCATACCAGGTGACCAGTTCCCGGATATCGGTTGGGCTGCATGGCGCGAGTTCCCAGCCGTCGGCCAAGGGCTCGTCGACTTCCGTGTCGGGATTGAAGTGGGTGTAGGCGAACGCATCCATGGAGCAGGCGTCCGGATTGGTATTGTGTCTGGCAAAGCCGCCGAACACGCTGTTGGGAAAGTGGTTTTCCGGCCGGAAGTAGCAAATGAGATACTTCATGTGCATGGAGTACAGTCGGTGCGAATCATAGCCGAACCGGCCGATCTGGTGAAGGACATTGATGCCCGCTCGAATCTGCTCACGCTTGCGGGCGGCATGGTGGTGGATCAACCAAGTGTTGTCATAGATCCGCACCATCGCCATATGCCCCAAAATAAGCCCTTTGTCCTGGTAGATGAAGTGTCGGGCAATAGTAGGGTTCTGGGTATAGAGCTTCCAATAGGTTTGCTTTATCACTTCCTTGTTTTCTTCGATATACTTGTACTTCTTGGGATAGATAAAGCCGGTTTCAAAAAAGAAATCCCAGAGGGCGTCCATGTCCACTTCGTTGTTGATGTAGGACTTTTCGTTCTCCGCCTGGTGGAGAATGGCCAAGAGCTTCAGGTGTTCGTTGCTGTCCATGTCAAGAATGGCAAGCCCGCTGAATGCGTCTCCTTTGGCCTCGTTTTCCTCGATCATATTGCGATGGACCACCTGGGCCTTGAACCGGATGTGAAGAATGCCGGCAAAGCTCAACTCCACCTCGGGGAGGATCAATCCCGGCAGCAGTATCGCCCCCCCCTGGCGTTCGGTCACCGACATACCCGATCCCGATATGTCAGCCACTTTCAGATTGACCGTGTTTCCGGTCAACGGGTGCCGAAACAGTAGGTTGGGGCTCGGCACCAGCCGCAGGCGGGTGCTCCGAAACGCCCGGGGATGAAAGCGATGGAGTGATTCGTGACTGGGTGCGAGGATGAACAATCGAGTGTATCTCCCACCGCTCTGCTTGATGATGGGAAACGTTCCCGAGTACACCATCTCGTCTTCGATGGTAACGAACAGTTCCAGAGGCAGATTGGGATCGATGCACTGAAAGGTCTGAGGGGGTTTGACCGTCAGTTCCACCTGGAAAGAGGCTGTGCTGAATTCAAGAAGGGAGCCCTTGAATAGCATGGAGTTCTGAATGACCTGGATGGGTATATTGGGGCAGGAATATCGGATGTCTCTTCGGTTTCGAATTTCAAGGCAACGCTCCGGCAGATCGAAATCGACGCCATCCTCGGTCAATCGGCAGGCGATGGGAGTCACCTTGAGCGCTTTGGCGCCATCCGATAAAAAAAAGTGATCGACGCCGTAATTGGCCTTTGCGGCCGCGAACCGTTCCGGACTCTTCCAGCAGCAGTATAGCCGCTCTCCCTCACAGGGCATGGGATAGGCCTTGCAGACGATCTTTCGGTCGTATCGGTTGTGGGACAGAATGATATCGACGGTCCCGTTCATAAAATTGACAAAATTGAGCTTGTTGATCAGATACGACCGGGAAACCTTCCCGGCCCTTTGCGGGCGGGGTTCGGAAATGTCCGGTTGCTGATTGTCATCGAGGGAAACGGAAACGGGGGCAGATTGATTTTTGGCGGTTACCATTGAAGACACATCTCCACGAAAATTGAGAGGGCAGCCGTCGTTCCACAACAATGCCGCACGCCGGCACTAAATCAGTTGTCGGCACTTACGCTCAAATTCATTGGTCAACGGATGGCCAGGGGCAACCGGGGTTTCCGCCGATAACGGTTTCACTGCCACGCTGAAAGGCAATACAGGCAATCAAACGCCCAAAAGACACTTCCGGTGCCGACAGGTAGCCGCGAAACCAGCTACCGTTTGGCTTAACACAGAAGTGTGGGCGCTTCAACTGCCATCGGTGCATGACATATTGATTTTTCAATGGAAAAGATCATTTTTTCATTCTCGAAATACATCTATTTGTGGCACGGTAACGAAACTGGCACAACATATGGAATGGCGGGAAACTCAAAAGATTTCAAGAACTGGCCCACTACAATCCTGGCAAACCGCCCCCAAACGGGTTTGTGTCCCCTCCAGAGCACCACCGACCACGGAAAGGGCTTTTTCCGGCGTGTTGTTGGTTTCGCTCAAATGCCCCAGCAGGACATGCCGAAGATTCTCATGATGGATCTCTTTTAACAGGCGAGCCGCATCCTCATTGGACAGGTGACCCGAACGTCCCCGAATTCTCTGTTTCAAGGGCCATGGATATGGTCCCTGCTCCAGCATTCGATGATCGTGGTTGGCTTCCAACAGGATCAGAGCACAGCGTTTGAGTTGCATCTTGACGTTGGCCGTTGCCACCCCAAGGTCAGTGGCAACGCCGATATGGACGCCCCGACTACCGATCGTGAAGCCGACAGGATCGGCCGCATCATGGGAAGTCGCAAATGGGGTCAGGTCGAGGGATCCGATCGTAAAGGGCTTTCCGCTGTGGAAAGCCGTCACCCGATCCACTTGACCAAGCTGCCGCCGACCGGCCCGTAGGGTTTCTCGACTCATGTAAACGGGGATCTTCCATCGGCGTGCGAGGACACCGACCCCTTGCAGGTGATCCGTATGCTCATGGGACACAACAATGGCCCCGATGCTTTCGCTGGCAAGATGTCGTGAGGCCAATCGCTTCTGTATCTCTCGACCGGAAAGGCCCGCATCGACAATGATAGCGGTGCCGCCGGAGGAGACGAACAGGGCATTTCCGCGGCTGCCGCTGGCAAGGGCGCAAAAGGTGATCGAGGGGGGGATGCCAGCGATGGGCTTTTGAGGAAAACCGGGAGGCGTCGTGGTCATGGCAGTTCCGTGAATTGGGAGAAACAGGTCGTTTGAACGGTTATCGACGGCCGGTATGACCGAAGCCACCCGATCCCCTTTCGGTGTCGTCCAATCGCTCGACAAGGATGGTCCGGGCCTGGGTGACCCGATGAATCACCATTTGGGCGATGCGGTCCCCACGCCGCACCGTGAAGTCTTCCTGCCCGAGATTGATCATCGGGATCATCACTTCGCCCCGGTAGTCGGCGTCGACGGTTCCCGGGGAATTGATCAGACCGATGCCATGTTTGGCGGCAAGCCCGCTTCGGGGGCGAATCTGTGCCTCGTAGCCGGAAGGCAGAGAGATTGCAAAACCGGTGGGGATCATGCAGATGCGGCCCTGGGTGATGACCACATCCCCGGGCACTGCTGCCCGGATGTCCATCCCGGCAGCCTTGGCGGTCATGTATTGGGGCAAAGGAATATCCCCATCATCCTTTGGTCTGAGGCGTTGAAAGGCAACGGTGGGCGGATCAGCCATGGTCAAGGGGTCCCGCGAAGGCCTGGGTTAGGACAGCCATTGCCCATGGCTATCGGCAGTCAGCATCTCCTCGAACAGCGACGCCTCGGAGAAAGCCCCCAGGGTCGTCAACACGATCCGATCGTCGGCAAACAGTTCGCTGCTCAATGACAAAATATCCGCCGAGGTGACGCTGTCGATCTGACCGATGACCTCGTCGAGGGGGATATGGCGGCCGAAATGTATCTCGCCTTGGGCAAGCCGCACCATCTGATTGTCCGTGCTTTCGGCGGCCAACAGTAGATTGCCTTTGGTATACTCCTTGGCATCCTGAAGTTCGGCATCACTGATAGGCTCACGGCACAGCCGCCGCAGTTCACGAATCAGCAGTTTGGTGGTTTCTTCGACATTGCGGGGTTCGACACCCGCATAGGCTCCGAACATGCCGGAATCTTCATAAGAGGATATGAACGAGTATACCGAATAGGCGAGTCCTCGCCGTTCGCGAACCTCCTGAAACAACCGGGAGCTCATGTTGCCGCCGAACACGGTGTTCATGAGGGAAAATCCATAGCGGCGTGGATCGGTGGTGGCAAGTCCCCGGGTGGCCAGACAGATGTGCACCTGCTCCAGCTGTCGGTGGTTGACATCGACGAAAGACCGGCATTGGGGAGCGTCGCGCCTCGGCAAATCGCCACCCTGCTGGATCGTCTCAAACGCCGGCTGAATCAGTTCCACCATTTCATGGTGGTGAAGATTCCCGGCGGCAGAAATGACAATGCGCTGAGGTTGGTAATAGCGTTGAAAAAATCCTCGAATATCAGTGGCGCTGAAGCGGGTGATGTTCTCCGGTGTCCCCAGGATGGATCGTCCCAGGGGATTCTCCCCCCAGAAGTTCCGCCCCGAGAGCATGTGAATGAAATCCTCGGGGCTGTCCTCGACCATTCCGATCTCCTGGAGAATGACCGGCCGTTCACGGTCGATCTCCAGCTCGTCAAAAAGCGAGTTGAGGAAAATATCGGACAAAATATCCACCATCTTGTCCAGGTGCGTGTCCATCACCCGGGCGTGATAGCAGGTATTCTCCATGGCGGTGAAGGCGTTGGTCTGGCCGCCGATGGCATCGAATTCCTTGGCGATCTGAAACGCGCTTCTCAAGGTGGTGCCTTTGAAGATCATGTGTTCGATGAGGTGGGACAGGCCGTTTTCTTCCTGGGATTCGTCCCTGGCCCCAACATTCACCCAAACCCCCATCGACACAGATCGCACATAGGGCATCCGTTTGGTCACAATGGTGATCCCATTGCGAAGGACAGACTTTTGGGCCGCTATTCCCATGATCTGGGCTATTTGGCTTCCTCTAACACCGCCTTGTGACTCAGACGAATCTTGCCATCCCGGTTGATTTCGAGGACCTTGACCTTGAGCTTATCCCCCTCCTTGACGAAATCCGATACTTTTGTCAGGCGACGGGTAGACAGCTGGGAAATATGGCAGAGACCGTCCGTACCCGGCATGATCTGGACAAAAGCCCCGAAATCCATAATCCGGACGACCGTTCCGTGGTAGATTTTCCCGACTTCCGGTTCCGCAACGATCTCGCGAATCCGTTCCAGCGCCGCATTGCCTTCTTCCTTTGACATGGCGGCGATCTTGACCAGTCCGGTATCGTCAATCTCAACCTTCGTATTGGTTTCGGCCTGAATGGATCGGATCATCTTCCCGCCGGGTCCGATAATTTCGCGAATTTTATCGGGATGGACGTTCATGGTCAAAATGGCCGGAGCGTGAGGGGAAATTTTACCTCTGGGCGCAGCAAGAACCGCTTTCATCTTCCCCAGGATGTGGAGCCGGCCATCTCGAGCTTGATCCAGGGCCTTCTGAAGGACCTCCCGAGGTAGCTCGAGGATTTTGATATCCATCTGCAGAGCCGTAATGCCCTCCTCGGTGCCGGCCACCTTGAAATCCATATCCCCGGTATGGTCCTCATCGCCTAGTATATCCGAGAGAATCACCACCTTGTCGCCTTCCTGGACCAATCCCATGGCGATTCCGGCCACCGGATTCTTTATGGGAACGCCTCCGTCCATTAGGGCAAGGGTTCCCGCGCACACGGTGCCCATCGACGAGGAACCGTTGGATTCCATGACTTCGGAAACCAACCGGATGGTATAGTCAAAATCCTCCTTGTCCGGGAGCACCCGTTCGAGGGCCCGGGTGGACAGACCGCCGTGGCCGATATCCCTTCGGCTCGGTCCCCCCATCCGCTTTACCTCTCCCACCGAATAGGGCGGAAAATTGTAGTGGAGCATGAAGGGACGGAACTCGTCGCCGACCAGGGTCTCCACCCGCTGCTCGTCCTGGCCGGATCCCAGGGTGAGAACGCCCAGCACCTGAGTCTCGCCCCGGGTAAACAGCGCACTGCCGTGGGGTCTCGGCAACAGTCCCACCTCGCAGGTGATCGGCCGGACTTCGTCGAACTGCCGGCCGTCCATGCGGCGCCCTTCCTTGAGGATCAAATCGCGGCTGATCTGCTTTTGCAAATCACTCAAGGCCGCGTATACATCTTCCCTCCGGTCGGCATATGCCTCTCCCAGATCTTCGAAAATCTTCGCTTTGGCCTCTCGGATGGCTTTACTGCGATCCGTCTTGACGGGTATGAGAAGCCGTTCTTTAAGATACGATGAGGCATCCGCCTCCAGTTTCGAATTCAGCCCAGGGTCTTTTCCCGGGGCCGAAAACGGCCGCTTGGGCTGCCCGAATGCGGCCTTTAACTCTTCTTGGATATCGATCAGGGGCTGAAGGGCTTGGTGCCCGAAATAAATTGCTTCAAGCATATCGGTTTCCGAAACGATATTGCCTCCACCCTCTACCATGACAACACCCGTTCTCGAGCCGGCAACGATGATGTTGATATCGCAGTCGCCACATTCGCAGATGGCGGGGTTGGCCACCAGTTTACCGCCGAAGCGCCCCACCCGCACACTGGCAATAGGGCCCGCAAACGGGATATCCGACAACCCGAGAGCGGCGGATGCCCCAACCATGGCCAGCACGTCCGGATCATTTTCTTGATCCATGGAGAGAACGGTCGCAATCACCTGGGTTTCATACCGGTAGCCTTTTGGAAATAGCGGCCGTATGGGCCGATCGATGAGCCTGGCCGTCAAGGTTTCCTTTTCGGTGGGCCTTCCGATTTCACGGCGAAAATAGTTGCCGGGGATTCTGCCCGCCGCATAAATCTTCTCCTGGTACTCAACGGTCAGGGGCAAAAAATCCACCGGTCGTTCATCAAAGGCCGACACCGCCGTCACCAGCACGATCGTCTCACCGTACTGGACAATGGCGGCACCGGAAGCTTGTTTGGCAATTTTACCGGTTTTGATGCTGAGGGGCTTGCCCCCTAAGTCCGATTTTAACACTTTTTCCATTTCGCCTCCTGAGCAGGCGCGGGAATCTTTGGGTCTCCATACGCCCGCTGCAGCCTGGTTTACCGTAAAACAACGCCCCCGGGGGTCGTGTAGCGTCCCCTTGTCGGCGGCAGCATCGGGTCCATGGTCGTCAGTGATTGCACCGAATGGATTTTACATTTAACCCGGTGCCACCGTAACGACGACACGACATCTCTGCGCCACAGCGCGTTGCCGGGTGTTATCGCCGAAGCCCTAACGTCTCGATGATCGTTCGGTATCGACTGACATCCTTGTTCTTCACATAATTGAGCAGTCGTCGTCGCCTGCCCACCAGCATTAGCAGCCCTCTGCGGCTGTGGTGGTCTTTTTTATGGACCTTGAGATGCTCCGTAAGATAAGTGATCCGGTGGGTCAGAAGTCCGACTTGGACTTCCGGGGAGCCGGTATCGGTCTCATGAAGTTTGAACTGATCGATCAGCTGCTTTTTATCCTCGGTTGTGTACGCCACTTTTTATTGCCTCCTTGATTTGAAACGATCCCGAAAATAAAACACGCTCTAATGTTAGGCTTATAGCCTGAAACCATGAATTGAACAACGCCAATTCCTGGGCCTGGAGAGCCGGGTGACCGCCATTGGTCGGTCTTGGGGAGCCCTGTGCTCAACCCACGGCCCAGGCCTCGGGGAAAACGCAACAATACTCCAACCGCCTGTGCCGAGCGGTTTTTTTCACGATGGCGAGCAGGCGGTTGTTGGGTGCGATCACCTTGAACACCCCGTCCTCCCCCCCCTGGGACGGACCGTCGAAGTCCGCGAAGGATACCGGCTGACCGCTACCGATGCGGGCCGATGTCTCCGCGTCGGACCGTAGGGGTGGAATGGCCCTCAGGGCGTCGGCGGGATCGATGAGCACCTCGTTGCCGACCACGCCGCCGGTCAGTGCCTGGAAATCGACAGCCTCATCAATGCCGAAACCACTGCTTGCGGTTCGCCGCAGCCACCGCAGATGCCCTCCGCAACCAAGCTCATGGCCGATGTCCGCGCAGAGGGTTCGAATATAGGTGCCAGCCGTGCAGACCACATCGAACCGGATCTCCGGCAGATCAATGGACAGGATCTCCAGTGTGCGGATACTCACGGTCCGGTGAGACTTTTGGACCGGCCGACCGGCCCTGGCAAGTCGGTAGAGGGGCTGGCCGTTGTGTTTGAGGGCAGAATAAACCGGCGGGAGCTGCTGGATATCTCCTGTAAAATGCTTGAAGACGCCCGCAATCTCCTTCTCTGTAAGATTCGAAACCGGGCTTGATCGGATTCGATTTCCAGTAAGGTCTTGGGTATCCGTCTCCTCACCAAGCCTCAGTATTCCCTCATAGCGTTTCGAACCCTGAAGAAAGAAATGGGCCAGACGTGTGGTCGTCCCGAGACAGCAGACGAGCACGCCCGTGGCGAATGGATCCAAGGTTCCGGCGTGCCCGGCCTTCTTGGCGCCCATTGCCCGTTTGACATGCCCTAAGGCCTTGGCGGAGGAAAGCCCCTCGGGTTTGTCCAGAATCAGGATGCCGTTTGTCCCATCGTTCATTGGAGGGCATCCGCCAGATGATGGAGCTTCCCCCTCAGTTCTTCCAAAGTGGCGTGGATCCCGAAACCCGCCGCATTGGGATGCCCCCCCCCTCCATTCGCACTGGCAATGGCGGCCACATCCACTGACCCGTCGGATCTGAGACTCACATGATATCGTCTGGAAATGCCCACCGCCGGGGCTTTTTCACCATTCATGTGTTCGACGATCATGGCCGCCACTTTGACATCTTCAATGCGCTTAGCGTAATTGATGATGCCGTCGACATCCTCGGGCTGAGTGTCGGTCTCTTCGAACATTTCCCGAGTGAGGGTCATCAGAGACAACTTCCCATTGGTGGAAATCTCGATGGAATCCAGGGCCATATTGAGCAGCTTGATCCGACCCAAAGAGTAAGTTCCGTATACGTGTTTGGCGACGTGGTAAGGGTCCACCCCCAGAGTCGCCATCTCGGCGCAGATGGCGAATGCCCGGCTGTTGGTGTTGGCGAACCGAAACGAACCCGTATCGGTCAAGATACCCGTATAGATGGCCGTTGCCATCCGGCGATCGATATCGACGTCCAGGCCCTTCAGGACCTCGTAAACGATCTCAGAGGATGAGCAGGCATCGACATCAATCAACCGGCAACCGCCAAACCCCGTATTGGTGATGTGGTGATCGATGTTGATGACTACGGGTATTCGGCCGATCCGCGCCGCAGCAAGGCCGATTCGACCGATGTCCCCACAATCCAATACCACTGCCGTATCGAAGCCGGTCACATCGCCTATGGCGTCGACCACCTGCTCCACACCGGGTAAAAATCGGTAGACGGCCGGAATCGGGCTTTGGTTATAGAGAACAACCGATTTGCCGATGCTTTCGAGCGCCAGTCCCATGGCCAGCAGGGAACCCAACGCATCGCCGTCGGGACTCTCATGGGTTGTCAGTAATACCTTCTCAGAGGCCTTCAGATGTGTGATGATCTTGTTCATTGGTCTTAAGGGATTTCAGCAGTTTATTCACTCGAGCACTGGTGTCGAAGCTGTCGTCATAGTAGAATCGAAGGTCGGGCATGTATCGAAGACCAAGTTCCTGGGCCAGAGAGCGCTTGATGTATCCGCGTGCGGTTTCAAACCCCTTGTAGGCATCTTTCGTTTTGGCACTACCCCCTGCGGTAGTAAAATATATTTTAGCCAATTTGAGATCCGGCGACAGTTTGACGGATGTCACGGTGACCAAATGAAGCCTGGGGTCTTTGACCTTTGTGGTCAACAGTTCGCAAAGCACCCGCTGCAGCTTCCCCGCTACTCGATCTGCCCGCGTGAAGGATGTCATAAATGGATAATCTCCATATCGGTATCCATGAGCTCCGCCAGCCCCAGATCCTCGGCCATGTTGATCAACTTGTCCATCTTGGTGTTGATCACCCGATGGGAATTACCCACAAAGGCAAACCCAATCTCGGCACGCTGATAGACATCGTTGGCTCCAACCTCCGCAATGGAGGCATTGAACTGGTTCCGTAGTCGGGCAATCATCGATTTCACCACCTTGCGCTTGCCCTTCAGTGAACGGCAATCATGGATTCGGAACACCATCAGGCCGATACCCGTCACCATACCGTACCACGCTTTCAATGATCGACGTTCTGCTAAACCCGACACC
Source organism: uncultured Desulfobacteraceae bacterium (assembly GCA_942491115.1). Classification (GTDB taxonomy): domain Bacteria; phylum Desulfobacterota; class Desulfobacteria; order Desulfobacterales; family UBA5852; genus CALNZV01. Next base: position 55,620 of record CALNZV010000004.1, on the reverse strand, counting down.
CCGACCGGAGAGACCCTAACTGATTTCCGGCCGAATCTCTTCCATGTAGAAGCATTCTATGACATCGCCGAGTTTAACGTCATTGTAGTGCTCGATTCCGATACCGCACTCATAGCCGCTTTGCACTTCTTTGGCGTCATCCTTGTAGCGTTTCAGGGAGGATATCTTCCCTTCGTAATTGATGACGCCCTCTCGCAGAAGCCTTACCATCTGGCCCCGTTCGATCTTTCCATCGGTCACATAACAGCCTGCGATGGTGCCGATCTTGGGAATATGAAACGTCTGCCGAACCTCGGCCCGGCCGAGAACATGCTCCTCGAACCGGGAGGCCATCATGCCCACAATCGCATCCTTGACCTCTTTGATGACGTCGTAGATCACATTGTGAAACCGCATGTCTACGTGTTCTTCCTGGGCCATGCTCTGGACTTTTGGGGTCGGACGGACATTGAAGCCGATGATGATGGCATCGGAGACCGCGGCCAAAGACACATCCGATTCGGTAATCGTGCCGGTGGCGGCATGAATGACGTTGATCTTGACCTCTTCGTTGGACAGCTTGACCAGAGAATCCTTCAGTGCCTCCATGGAACCGTCCACATCGGTTTTGATGATCAGGCGAAGGTCCTTGACCTCCCCTTCCTTCATTTTTTCAAAAAGGCTTTCCAGACTGAGCCGGTTGGATTTAGCCAACTCCTTGTTCCTCTGTTTCTGCTGACGATGGAGACTGACTTGCTTGGCGTCCTTTTCATCCTTCAATGCGACCAACTCGTCGCCGGCAACCGGGACACCGGAAAGACCGATCACCTCGACCGGCACCGACGGTCCGGCTTGGATTGCCTGGGCACCGACATCGTTCAGCATGGCCCGGACTTTCCCGTGGTGAATGCCGCAGACGATGGGATCCCCCGTCCGAAGCGTGCCTTCGTTTACCAGGACGGTGGCTACCGGCCCACGGCCTGAATCGAGCTTGGCTTCGACCACATGCCCATTGGCAAGCCGGTCGGCATTAGCCTTGAGTTCAAGCATTTCTGCCTGCAGAAGAATCATATCCAGCAGACTGTCGATTCCCATCACCTGTTTGGCGGATACCTTCACGCATATGGTATCGCCGCCCCACTCTTCAGGCGTCAGCCCGTTTTCAGCCAGTTCTCGGTAGACGCGATCCGTATTGGCATTGGCCTTGTCGATCTTGTTGACCGCCACGATGATGGGAACCTCGGACGCACGGGCGTGGTTGATGGCCTCCACCGTTTGCGGCATCACGCCGTCGTCGGCAGCCACCACCAGTACGACGATATCGGTCACTTTGGCGCCCCTAGACCGCATTGCCGTAAACGCCTCGTGACCCGGGGTGTCCAGAAACGTGATCCGCCCCTTGTCGGTGTCGACGCTGTAGGCGCCGATATGCTGAGTAATGCCCCCCGCCTCCATTTCGGTGACCCGGGTCTTGCGGATCACGTCCAACAGCGAAGTCTTGCCGTGGTCGACATGACCCATGATGGTCACAACCGGCGGTCGGCTGGTGAGTGTTTCCCCATTGCCGGATTCGACATGAAGCACCGCATCCTCCTCAAAAGAGGCGTTTTCGATTTCATAGCTGAATTCGTTGGCGACCAGGGACGCCGTATCGAAATCAAGGCTTTGATTGAGGGTTGCCATCACCCCCATTCCCATCAGCATCTTGATGATTTCGTTGGCCTTGATGCCCATCCGTTTCGCAAGGTCCGACAGGATAATCACCTCGTCGACTTTAATTCGGCGTTTGATGGCCTTGGCGGTGGTGATTTGCGTCTTCTGGGTAGACGCCTTGGCTTTGGCGTCTTTTCTGGCCTTGCGCATCCGAGGCCTATCATCGTAGAGATCGGCCCCTTCGACAACGGATTTCCGTCGGAAAGAAATCTTTTTCTTGACGAATTTCTTGTTTCGATCTTCGTCCTCTTCGCCCTTACGCTTCCGTTTCTTCTTCTTGACACCGTCAGCGGTGACCGGTTCCGGCACGGTGACCACATCCGGCCCTGCAGGCGTCGACGTTGACGGCTTTGCCCGCGCCCTCAACGAAGAAGGATCCACGGGAACCACGGGTCTCTGTATGATTTTGGCCGCTTGGTCGGATGGTTTCTTCACTTGCTTGATGCGGCTTGTCGTTTCTGAATCGTCTTCGGCATCAGCGATGGTGGAGGTGTCCTCGACACCGGCCTCGGGTGGGACGACCTCGGTGGACGGCTCTCCCGGTTCCGCCGCCTCAGAGGCCGACACGTCCTGCGGTTCGGCCGCGTCCTCGTCGGCCACCGGTTCCGCCGCCTTCGGAGAGGCGGGCGAAATGATTTTTGCCGATGGTTCGTCCGCTCTCTTCGAGGGCACCGGTGGCGCTTCCACGGGAACCGGAGCCGGTTCGGCATCGAGCGCCGCTTCTGTCTCTAAGGTTTCCACCGCAACGGAGGAGGGCTCCTCAGCCGTCTCATCCCCAGGGCTCGCTTCGGCAACGTCCTCTACTTGAACGGGGACGGCAACCCGGCGACGCCGTATCACGGTCGGTCGAATCCTAGTTTCCTCCACCTCTGCCGACGATTTACCAAACAATTCAGTTCTGACCTGAGCAACGGTCTCTTCATCCAGAGAACTCATATGGCTCTTGACCTCGATGCCCATCTGGACCATTTCATCCAGCAGCACCTTGTTGGCCATATTCAAATCTCTGGCTAGCTCGTACACCCTGACTTTAGCCATTCCTCCCCCTTCAACGCGGCGAAAAAGGCTCAAACGTTCTCAAACGGAGTCCATTCGATCACGCGGACTCGGGTTCATTACTATTCGGCAGATCTTCTGACGATAACGCTCCGGAAGCCGGATCCGATGTTTCCGGAGCAACAGCCGTATCATCTGCCGGCGGGACGGCCTCCTCGGCATTAGACAAGGCTGCCGGTTCGGAAACCTCTTCATCCGGGGAATCGGTCTGGGGCGGTTCCTCTATGGGTTCCCCGTCCTCGAATTCCGCCTCTTCCGCTTTGGCTTCCGCCACCAAGCGCTTGGCGGCATCGAGCAGTTCCTCCGCCATTTCTTCGTCGATCTCGCGCACCTGAAGCAAATCCTCTACCGTGACCTGGCTGACCTCTTCTGCGGAGAAGAAGCCTTTCTCGTAAAGCGCGTCGGCCAAACTGATACCGACTCCCGGCAAGGCCACCAGGGAGTCATAGCCACTTCGCATCGCCTCGCTGTATTTGGATTCACTCTGGACATCGAGGTGCCAGCCGGTCAACTTCGATGCCAGTCGCACGTTCTGGCCTCTTTTCCCGATGGCAATGGATAAGAATTCATCCGGAACGATGACCTCCATGGCGCGGGCGGTCTCATCGATAATCACCCGAGCAATTTCCGCAGGAGCCAGCGCATTGCAGACAAACTTGGCCGCATCCAGGTGCCAGGGAATGATATCGATCTTCTCTCCCCGAAGCTCCTGGACCACGCTTTGAACCCGGCTTCCCTTCATACCGACGCAGGCACCGACGGGATCGATATCGGAATTGTTCGATGACACCGCGATTTTAGCCCGAACCCCGGGTTCTCTGGCCGCCTCCATGATGGTGACGATGCCCTCGCTGATTTCCGGGACTTCGGTTTTGAAGAGATGGATAAGAAAGTTGGTGTGGGCCCGGGAGAGGATGATCTGAGGCCCTCGGCTTTCATGAAGGACGTCCAGGATGTATGCTCGGATTCGGTCACCTCGTCGGTAATTCTCTCTCGGCACCTGCTCCCTGACAGGAACCACCCCCTCCGTCTGCCCCAGGTTGACGATGATATCCCCGCGGTCCATCCGCTGCATGATGCCGTTGATGAGCTCACCTTTCCGGTCGATAAAACTCGAGTAGACGGCGTCTTTTTCGGCATCCTTCATCTTCTGGATAATGACCTGCTTGGCCGATTGTGCCGCAATACGGCCAAAAGTGCTGGTGTCCATTTTGGTGCCAAGGCTATCGCCGACCTCACAATCGGGGTCGAGCTTTCGCCCCTCTTTGAGACTGATCTGCACGGTCGAATCGTCCACATCGTCAACGACATCCTTGAACTGAAACACCTCGATTTCACCGGATTCGTCGTCGTATTGGACCTCGATGTCGATCTTGCTGCCGAATTTTTTACGGGCAGCAGATTTCAGGGCCTCCTCCAAGGCATGGATCAGCACTTCCCGGTCAATCCCCTTGTCCCTGCTGACCTGCTCAACGACACGTTTAATGTCTGCTACGAACATCTGCCTTCTCCGTTATAGTTCAAAAGCCGCGCCTTTCTGATCTCCGCAAACGGGATATCGACGCTGCGCACAGCCGTCTTGATTCGAACCCCCTGACCGATTAGGCTCTCAAGTACCCCCTTGAAGTTCTTCTGTCCGTCGATGGGGGCAACCGTTTTGATCACCACATCCTCCCCCTCGAATCGCTCGAAATCAGACATCCTGCCCAAAGGTCGATCGCTTCCCGGTGAAGAGACCTCCATACTGTATGGCCCTGCATCGTCCATATGTACATCCAGCAGATCACTGATCTGCCGGCTGACAGCGACGCATTCGGACAGGGTAACGCCATGGGGTCGATCGACATACAACCGCAGCACGCGACCCGCGGATTCCCTCTGATACTCGACAAAAACCAACTCAAGGCCCTCTTCACGGCAGACGGGTTCAACGAGCGCCCACACCTGGGCGACAATCCGGTTTTCCCGTGGATCTCCCGGCATTCCGATTTGTGGCCCTATTCCGACGCCATCCCCCATGGGGCGGCGATCATCGTCATTTTCGTTGACTGCCATCATAAAAACAAAAACGGGCAAGCCGCCCGTTTCTCAATTCAGGTTCCCAATTCCATAATGGAGAGAGGTTTAACTGTTCATTTCAGACTCCATTATGAACATCATTGCGCCATCACATCCACTCAAAAAAAGCGAACCTCAGAGCTACCCGCTCGTAAAAGAAAGACGGTCAAAATGTGGAGCGGGCAACGAGATTCGAACTCGCGACACCAAGCTTGGGAAGCTTGTACTCTACCAACTGAGCTATGCCCGCTTCCAGACCGGAATAATTAGGATAAAAATAAGCCATTGTCAACATCTTTAAATACATCCTATCAAAAATGTATCGGCGTTAACGGATTGTTATTCCGGTCAATCAAGTAGCCTTCGAATCGATTCGAGTTCTCGGCGCATCATTTCGACGATCTCCTTCGAATCTTTCTGCCGGCGTCGGTCTCTCAGATACTGGCGGGCCCCCCGGATCGTAAATTTTCTGTCGTGCAGCAAATGACGGATGGTCAGGATAAATTCGACATCTGACCGCCGATACAGCCGCTGGCCGGACTCGGTGCGCTTTGGGCGAATGCCTGGGAATTCACTCTCCCAGAATCTGAGCACATAGGCGGGCAGACCGGTCAATGCGGCCACCTCCCCAATCCGGAAATAGAGTTTATCGGGAAGCTTGACCTCCGATTCGATGGAATCTCTCATGGTCCTGGGCCCTCCAACCTCTGTCAGGGAAGGGAGGCATTCAGCTTGTCGATGAGTCCCTGGGTCAGCCGTTGATGAAGTCCGTTGACAACGCTGTCTTCGAGAGTCTCATCCCGGGATCGGTATGCGACGCGAATCGACAAGCTCTTTTTGCCCTCCGGAATGGGGGAGCCCTCAAAGACATCAAACAGCTCAACGGATTCGACGAGGGGCTCATTGACCCGATCAATGCCATTCATCGCTTCGACCGCTGCAATCGACCGATCGACAATGACCGTAATGTCTCTTGTGGTTCCCGGAAATCGTGGAATCGGCCGGGCCTGAACGGCATCGGGAACGCAATCACCAATGGCGGCAAGGTGAAGATCGAAAACGAAGGTGGACTGTTTGATGTCATAGGCGGCCAACACATCCGGATGGATCTCCCCGATGACACCGATGTGTCGTCCCCCAACGGTCACCGCTGCGCCACTGCCGGATTTCAGGAAGGGAGCTGAATCGGGATTGACGGCGGAAAAAGACGACCCGTCAATCTTCAGGCCGGTCAGAAGGGATTCCAAAACACCCTTGATATCGAAAAAGTCACAGGATTCAGCTGGACCCCACCACCCGTCACGGGCGCGACTGCCGCTCCACAAGGCAGTCAACATTTCCCTCTCGGACGGCTGAGTGTCATGAAGGGCTGCCAAGAAAACCATTCCGACCTCGAAAACACGAACATTTCGGGTTTGCTGAGCCAGGTTTGTGGCGAGGGTTTCAAGGAGCCCCGGTAACAGGCTCGATCTCATGACGGACTGATCTTCTGAAATCGGGTTTAAAATCCGGACGGTGCGACGCCGTTCGTCGTCCGGCGGAAGATTGAGATGGTCCGAAGCACTCTCACTGACAAAGCTGTAGGTGATGGCCTCGGTGAACCCGAATCCGGTCATCCAGCCGCGCAGTTGGGAGCGCAGTTGGATCTGGAGGGGCTCCGAGAGTGCCGCCGCCCTGATCTTTGGGATACGGGTTTGGATGCGGTTATACCCCCAGAGCCTCGCCACCTCCTCCATCAAATCCTCCGGCAGCGCGACGTCAACCCTGGCTGACGGACGATGGACGATCAGGGTCTCGCTGTCTTCCCCATTGGGCCCCAATTCATCGACCTGGAATCCGATCGATGTCAGCAGGCCCGCAATATCGGTAGCCGTGAAGTCGGTTCCAAGCAGTCGGTTGGTCTCAAACACAGACAGAGAAATCGGTGGCGCAATGGAAGGAAACGGATTGACGTCGACCACGCCGTCCACCAGACGGCCCCCGCTCAGTTCGGCAATCAGCTCTGCGGCCCGGTTGAGAGCGGCGATGGTTCCCTCCGGATCGACCCCCCTCTCGAATCGGTGGGATGCCTCGGTGTTGAGTCCCAGGGTCTTGGCCGTCCTGCGGATGCTGATCGGATTGAAATAGGCGCTTTCGAGGAGAACACGCTGTGTGGTGGGTTCGATTTCCGAATTGAGCCCCCCCATGATGCCACCGATGGCCACGGGTTTTTCGCTATCGCAGATCATCAACATCTCTCCGTCAAGCAAACGCTCCTTCTGATCGAGTGTGACGAAGCGCTCCCCGGATTGGGCTCGGCGAACCACGATGCGGTTCCCGGCCAGACGGTCGATATCGAAGGCGTGAAGCGGCTGACCCCGCTCGATCATGACATAGTTGGTAACATCCACCAGGTTGTTGATGGGCCGTTGCCCCACGGACCGCAACCGATCCTGGAGCCACTGTGGCGAGGGGCCGACAGTCACCTCCTCGATAAGACGGGCGGCATAACGGGGACAGAGATCCGGATCCTCGATGCTCACCGAGGTGAGCCGGTCGAGTTCTTCAGACGGTTTCGACAGGGTAGACTCAGAGATAGTGATTGACGTGTTCTGAATAGCAGCGACTTCCCGGGCGACACCGATCACACTGAGACAATCGGGTCGATTCGGGGTCAGATCGATATCCATCACCATATCCCTCAAGCCGAGGGCACGGTTGAGTGCGGTTCCCGGGGTCAGTGCTCCGGACAGGACCTTGATGCCGCTCGAATCCGCCCCCAAGGCCAGTTCGATATCACTGCAAAGCATCCCGTGGGATTCGACGCCCCTGATGACGGTCTTGGCAATCGGCCGCCCGTCGGGCAACTCGGTCCCAGGCAGCGCCAGAGCCGCCGTCATTCCGGCTTCGGCGTTGGGAGCGCCGCAAACCACCTGCAAAAGCCCTTCCCCGGTATCCACCTGGCAGCACTTGAGACGGTCGGCGTGGGGGTGGGCTTCCACCGAACGGATGCGGCACACCCGAACGGTTTCCAGATAGTCGAACCGATCATAGAGAGCCCCCACTTCGAGTCCTGCCATGGTCAGCCCTTCTGCCAGGGCGTCAGCATCCAGACGGATATCAACAAACTCGCTCAACCAGCTCAAACTGACTTTCATTCTAAAACTGCCCCAGGAATCTCAAATCGTTGGCGAAGAATCGTCGAATGTCGTCGATACCGTATTTTAGCATGGCAATCCGTTCAACCCCCATGCCAAAAGCAAACCCGGTGTATCGTTCAGTGTCGTAGTCGACGCTCCGGAACACATTGGGATGAACCATACCGGATCCCAAAATTTCAAGCCATCCGGAGCCGGAGCATACCCGGCATCCATCCCCCCGGCAAATGACGCACAGAATATCCACTTCGGCGCTGGGTTCGGTAAAGGGGAAGAAACTGGGCCTGAATCGAATGGATGTGCGCCGGTCGAACATTTCGTGAACAAAACGGGTCAGGGTTCCCTTGAGTTCGGCAAAGGAAACCGCCTCGTCGACCAGCAACCCCTCTACCTGATGAAACATAGGGGTGTGGGTGAGATCCGAATCGCACCGGTAGACTTTCCCGGGCGCAATGACCGCAAGAGGAGGGGCCTGGGTCTCCATGACCCGGATCTGCATCGGTGACGTCTGAGTTCTCAGCACGATGGCATCCGACACGTAAAAGGTATCCTGCATATCCCGGGCCGGGTGGTACTTCGGCACATTCAATGCTTCAAAATTGTAGTAGTCGGTCTCCACCTCGGGGCCTTCTGCCACGCTGAAACCCATTCGACGGAAGATACCGCAAATCTCTCCCATAATACGGTTCAAAGGGTGCAGGGAGCCCACGGAAAAAGGTCGCCCGGGCAGGGTCACATCAATCCCGCCCTCTATCGATGCGGCCGTTTCTTCCATGCGTCGGACGGCTGTCCGCAAGGCGTCGTCGATTTGCTGCTTGACGTCATTGGCCCGCTTCCCGGCGCCGGCCCGTTCCTCGGGCGGCAGTTTGGAAATACCCCGCAAAAATCCGGTAACCCGGCCCTTTCTCCCCAGATACCGAATGGATAGGTCGCGAAGGGCATCGAGGTCGGAAGCTGCCTCAATTTCCCGTATGGCCTCTTCGTAGATACGATGAATGGAACTGTTTTCCACGGTGGTCATTCCGTCTGACATCCAGGTGAAGGCATTGGGGATTCCGCTCGGCCGACCCGCCGAAGGGGCCGGCCGAGCGAGGGCATTTATTGAAGCTGCTGGGAGGCCAGCTTGGCCACTTGGGAGAAACAGGCAGGATCGGTGACTGCCAGGTCTGCAAGTACCTTGCGATCGAGTTCGACACCGGCCTTTTTGAGACCGTTCATGAATCGGCTGTAGGACAATTCATTCATCCGCGCAGCGGCATTGATCCGGGCGATCCACAATTTTCGGAATTCCCGTTTGCGCACCCGCCGATCTCGGTAGGCATACATCAGGGATTTGTCGACGGCATCCGCCGCCGTTCGGAACAGCTTGCCGCGGCCGCCTCGAAATCCTTTGGCCAACTTCAGTACTTTTTTACGCCGTTGTCTGGCTTTATACCCTCTTTTAACTCTCATGTTCGCCTCCTGTTCAGGCAGAAATGGTTTCCAATCGGCGATGATCCACTCAAACACGTATGCCCGACATCAGGCGGGGTAGGTGCCTTTGGCCAGGGCAGACAGCCGACAGGAAAAACCGTCGGATCGGCTCAGCCGTTCGGTAACATCAACCGAACCGCCCGGGAGTTGGTGGAATCGACCGTTCTCGATCTTCTGAGTGAGCGTTTCCGTTTACGGGATTTTTTGGTCAAAATGTGGCTGGCGCAGGATTTTGAGTAGACGTATTTTCCTGAGCCCGTCTTCTTGAATCGTTTTGCAGCCGCTCGGTTCGTTTTAATTTTCGGCATTTGAAGATTCTCCTTCTGTAAGTCTTTCTTCCCATCGACCCCTTTGGCAGACCCAGTCCTTGCCGCACCAGCGATCACTCCGGCTCGATTTGGGTCATCGGAAAAAACGGATGGCGCGGCCACCCTACACCAGCAGCCCACGCCAACGCATAAGGATCTACTTCTCAAACGACAACCCCGTGAACACACGAGGGAGACCGCCTGATCGTTTGCCGTTAGCCCTTGGGGGACAGTACCATCATCATGGTACGGCCCTCAAATTTTGGGTACTGCTCGACAACCGCCACATCTTCGAGCTCGGTCGCCATCTGTTTCAGCAATTCTCTGCCCATATCGGACAGGGTGATTTCTCTTCCCCGGAAGATCACGGTGACCTTTACTTTGTCTTTCTTGGAGAGAAACTTTCGGATATGACCCATTTTTACCTGGAGATCGTGTTCTCCGGTCTTGGGCCTCACCTTGATCTCCTTGAGTTGGGTGGTGCTCTGCTTTTTCTTGGCTTCCTGTTTTTTCTTTGTCTGCTCGTATTTGAAGCGGCCGTAGTCCATTATTTTACAGACCGGTGGATCGGCGTTGGGGGAAATCTCGACCAAATCTAAGCCGAGTTCCGCTGCCGCATCAAGAGCCTGTTGGATGGGAATAACCCCGAGTTGGTTGCCGTCGGGATCGATCGCCCGCACCTCCCTGGCCCGAATTAATGTATTGATTCGAGTCGGATCGGACCGAATGGGTCGAATTGGTTTTCGTGGTAAGGCTATGTTTTCACCTCCAAGCAGGTATGAGGGTGGTCGTTACCAGGACTTGAAATCCAAGAAAAATCAATGGTTATCCAAGGATGTTCATCCTGGGGCTAATCCGGCAACGCCGGCATATAGCTGAAGATATTAGAGAATGCAAGAAAAAAAAGCAAGTGGAAATCCGTTCATCAAGCATAACAGTGGGTTAAAGGCATCCGCCGACCCACTGCGGGTTGGGGCGCCATGGGGAACTACTGGGACAAGGTGTACCGTTCGAGCAGGCTGCCTCGCCAGTAGCCGTTTCTCGGATCTGAAAAAAACGCCTTGAACAATCGAAGGCTCTCGTCCCTCATCACCCCCCCTGTCACCGATACCGACGCGTCTTGATACAGGGGTGACAAGCCGCCCAAATCGAGTTCGGTCCCGCCTCCCATCACGTCTTCGAAAGCATAGACGACCCTTCCGATCCGGCTCAACAAAATGGCGGCAAAGCACATCAGGCAGGGTTCCATGGTGCTGTATAGGATCATTTCCTCCCGTGGCGGCAGATTCTCCCCCCGGTCAAGACCCCTGAGGGCAACCATTTCTGCATGGTCGGTTTCGTTCATGCCATCGGATTGTACGGATGTACCGTGGCGGCTGCCGGTCACCAGGATGCGCTCTTGGTGCCCGATAACGCACCCCACAGGAAATTCACCCCGGTCCAATGCGCTTTCGGCCTGGGCCAGCGCCTGATTCATCATTTGGAGGTCATCCGCCATTCCGGGTGTCCTGTCGGAGGCGTGTTCCCACACCAGGGGGTATGTCGACTGACGAGCCAGTTGTGGCCGCAGGCACCGACCAGGACAGACCCGCAACGCCGTCCCTGGCAAGGGAGGCGATGGGGCTTCGCGGCGGATGGACGGAACACATCACTAGAGTTCGCAGACGGTATCGTCGCAGGGGCATTTCCCATCCACTTCAAAGGCATAGAGAATTCTGGCGGCCATCTCCCGTTGTCGATCAGACACCATCTCAGAATGGGCTACGGCGGCCATACGCTTTAGCGCACTCCACGATGGGATATCGGCAATACCGGAGGCCAAAACGTTTCCGGTCAGACTGTCCAGCACCTCAGCGTCCTCTCCGTTGGTGACCACGCATATGGGGACTCTACGATTCCCGATCAATACCGCTGCTGCCATCGCACTGCGGTGCCTCGTGGTGAGCGACCCAGGGCCGTATTTAATGATCATCAGGGGCGCCGTCGCAGGACCGATGAGAAAATCCACCGGAACCATCGCATTTCGGCTCCCCACCGTCACCGTCAGCGGGTATCGGGGAATGATCTTCGATGGCGGATACCCCATCGACATCACCAGAAGCCTTGCAATCTTCTGACGGTATCGCTCGTCGTGGGTATCTTGAAGGGTCCCCCCGGTCAAGAAATCCTTCAATTCGCCCAGTATGAGGTGGTGACCCGACATCCTTCGCCTCCGGAAAAGGGCATCGACGGGTGCCGCATGCCTTCATTTTTCTCTTTACAAGGGTTGCGGTGTGTCGATAAAGTTTATATTTTCGTCGACCCTAACATTATGTTGACACGAAATAAAAATAGCCTTTCAGACCTTCCTTGTAAAGGCGGCAATGACACCGAAAAACGGTCCGTGCTTGCGTCTCTTCTCACCATTCGGGAGCAGTACGAAGAACGGGAGAACCGTTTTTTATCGCCGTTCGCATGTCCCAGCAATCGCTCCAAGGGCCGGAGGCAGACCGAAACCCCATGTCCGGTTCGGACCGATTTTCAGCAAGATCGGGATCGAATCGTCTATTCCTTTGCCTTCCGCCGGCTTAAACACAAAACCCAAGTGTTCTTAAATCCACTCGGTGACGAATACCGCACCCGGCTCACCCATACCCTCGAGGTGTCCCAAATCGCCCGAACCGTGGCCCGAGCCTTGTTTTTGAACGAAGATCTGACCGAGGCCATCGCACTGGGTCATGACCTTGGCCACACCCCATTCGGGCACGGCGGCGAAACCGCCCTGAAAGAGATTCACTCCCGCCAGTTTTCCCACAGCCGTCAAAGCCTGCGGGTGGTCGACCACCTCGAAAACAACGGCCGCGGGCTCAATTTGACGTTTGAGGTCAGAGACGGCATTCTGAAGCATTCCAAAGGATACGGTAAAATCCTCCCCGAGGACCCCGGGGTGCTCCCTATGACCACCGAAGGCAGGGTGGTTCGATTTGCCGATATGATGGCCTACCTTAACCACGATCTCGACGACGCCATCCGCAGCCGTGTGGTCACGGCTGACGACGTCCCCTCTCCCTGCCGTCGGGCACTGGGAGACACCCATTCCGAACGGGCGACGGCAATGGTACGGGACTTGATATCGGCAAGCCGGCATCCGGATGGGACCGTCGAACTCCGGATGAGCGATGACATCTACGATGCCATGCTTGAACTCAGGGGTTTTTTATTCGAAAAAGTCTACCGCTCCGACAGAGTGCACAACGAATTCGTCAAAGCCAAAAAAATTCTCTTGGATCTTTACCATCATTTGATGACCCATGAGGCTGTCCTCGAAAAGGAACTGAAAGCCATGACCATGGATCAATGCAGCAACGGTCGCCAGCCCAGGGATCAGATCGTCTGTGATCTGATTGCAAGCATGACCGACCGATATGCCATGACGCTTTACCGGCGCCTCTTTTTCCCGTCGCCACCGATTTGAGATTCGAAGGCGGAGACGATCCCGGTCCCGCCGTGGAAACGACAATGATCCAGTTCCAATCATCGGACCGCCCCCATTTCGCCCATGCCCTTAAGAGCCTGGCTAACCTCTTCTCCCATATGGATAGTGCCTACAGGAAAGTGGCAGCGCCGTCCGGCTTCGAATGCCGAGGATGCGAGAGCAATTGCTGCGAAACCCGTTTCCACCACCACACGCTGGTCGAATACCTTTATATAAAACAGGGAATCAACGCCCTTCCTGACCCGATTCGACAATCGGCGATTGAAAAGGCCATTTCAGTGGTTGCCGCATGGTCCGCCCCGGAGACCTCCGGGCGGAGGATCATGTGTCCGGTCAATTCAAAGGGGCGTTGCATGATCTACCCCTGCCGACCGATGATCTGCCGATTTCACGGCATCCCAAGCACCTTTCGGCACCCGGTCAAGGGAGAGGTGTTCAGTCCCGGCTGCGGCCAGTTCGACCGCCTGCAACCGCTGCCCCCAGCCAAGCGGCTGGATCGAACGCCCTTCTACCGTCGACTGGCCGATATCGAGCAGTCCCTGAGAATCGCATCGGGAATTCGGACGCGAATACGCATGACTGTCGCAGACATGATCGTCCATCAATTTACAGCCCATTCCGGCCGTCCGACCGACGGTTTAGCCCCCTTGGACGACCGATGAAGACCATCGACCCAAACCAGCCCAACGACCGACGTGGCCGAGAATTATCGGACGGGGACACGATCCGGTTTCGATGCCACGCCGCCCTCAACTGTTTCAATCAATGCTGTCGGAACCTCAATCTTTATCTCTATCCCTACGATATCGTCCGGTTGAAAAAAGCCCTTTCCATCCGCTCGGACGACTTCATCGACCGGCATGTGGACGTGGTGCTTAGAAAGGGCCACTTTTTCCCTGATGTTCTGCTGCGGATGGCGGACGATGAGGAGAAGACGTGCCCCTTTTTAACCGACGACGGCTGCACCATCTATCCGGACCGGCCGGACACCTGCCGCAGTTTTCCGGTCGAGCATGGCCTGCGCTACCGGGAGAACGGACCGCCGGTCCCCGTTTACTTTTACCGGCCACCGGATTTCTGCCTGGGAAAACATGAGGATACCCGGATATCTTTAGCGGAGTGGGGAAAAAGCCAAGAGGCGACGCGCTACCGGGATATGACTCGGCAATGGGCGGAAGTCCGGCGCCTGTTTCATCAGGATCCCTGGCGGGGTGAAGGCCCGAGCGGCTCGATGGGGAAAATGGCGTTCATGGCTGCTTACAACGTCGATGGATTCCGGGATTTTGTCTTCGGAAGCAGTTTCCTCAAGCGATTCCGGGTGCAGAAAAAGATCCTCGACAAGGCCAGGCGGGGGGATCGGGCCCTCATGCTGTTGGGATTCGAGTGGATCAAGCTCTTTGTGTTCCGGATTGCCTCCGATCAGATCAATCCCCGGTGAGACGCCGAGCCGCCTGTTTTACTGATCGAAAGCTTCCCGCCTCAACCCCACCCGTCCACGGTATGGCGTCCGGGACGCGATCGCCGGCTACAGCACGCCCCGGGGCATGGGGCTCACAGCGTCCCCGCCGAGCACATATCCACCGTCCAGACGAATCACCCCTCCAGTCATAAACGGGGCCTCCTTGATCAAAAACCATACCGCTTTGAACACATCATCGAGGCAACCCGCTCTCTTCAGCGGCGTGTGAGCCTTCAGGGCTTCCCGCTGCTCCTCCGAGAGAATCCTCCACCCACGGGTGCCCTCCCCGTGACGGGTATCGAAAAGGCCCAGCATGATTTCGTTGACCCGCACCTCGGGGGCGCCGAGGCGGGCCCATGTCTCCGTAAAGGAAGACACCGCCCGATTGGCCGCTGCATAGGCATCGTTGAACACCAAACCCGCCGGCCCCGATCGGCCGACGATACCGGCAATGGAGGACAGGTTGATCACGCAGCCGTTCCCGGACGCTTTCAAATGAGGCAGTGCTGTATCAAAGACCCACCATTTGGCCTTCAGGGTCGTGGCCAATTCAAGATCCCACTGTTCAGGCACATACGGGCCGTGAACCACGGGCCAGCCGCCTCGCTCGATATTGTTGACCAGCACGTCCAGCCGCCCGAAACGGTTGATCACCCCCTCCACCAACTCACCGACGGCTTTGGCGTCGAGCAGATTGGTCCGCCGGATCCACACCCCCTCTCCAAACGGGGCCAGTTCCTCTACCAGTGAGGACAGGTGATCCTCCCAGTCAAACCAATTGAAAACCACCCGAAAGCCGGCCTCGGCCAAACCGATACCGATCCGTTTGCCGATTCCTTTAATGGCGCCCAATACCAGGGCAACGGGCGTGGTCGATGTCATGGCCTAGGACCTCGAAATGCCGGTGGTGGCGGTTGAAGCCAATGGGAGCCTCCTGTCAAAATGGCGGAAACGGTGTGGGTCGCTTGTTGGACGACAGGGCAGGCATCAGATTCCGAACAACACGAACCGAACCCAATCATGACCGAATCTCAACAGTTCGAGATCATCGCCCATCGATAGATCCGGTGCCGATGGATCACGTCCCATGGCCCGGGGCACTCCCTTTGTCTCCAAATGACTTCTGAAGGCGTTCAGATCATAGAGGCCCAGTCGAAACGACTGCCTTCCGCGAAGATCCAGCGGACCCGGTAGCACCTGGTTCTTCAACCGAATGATCTCCATCAAACGGTCGTTGAAAGCGTTGTAGGTGACAATTTCCTGGTCCCGGATCCACTCTCTGACGCTCTGGGAGCCGGGCTGCTCAAATCCTCGGCAGTGGGCCTCCCGCATCAGGACGAAGTGCTCCGTCACCTCATCGGTCTCCCGGGACCGGCTGATGGCTCTGGCCAGGGGGTAGGTTCTGCAGGAGGAGGGCCGGTCCTCGTAGACGCTGCAGCCATGATCGGTGACAAATGGGCAGGCCCAGTCCTTATCGGGAAGCATCCGAAGGCTGACCACGGGAAGACCGGTCTCGGGACCGACCGCTTCGACGGTGTAGCGGGAAAGAAAGTCCCCGGACGGTATCCCGAGCCGATGGGTCAGTCTCAGAATATCATAGGGGGTCAAAAACTGGTTGAGATCCCGGCAGCACTCATTGAAGCAGGGCACTTTCGGTGAGCAGCCAAACCGGAATGTTTCATCGATCCTCAATGGGATCAGGTCCGTTTCCAATGGGATATCCTTTCCGGGAAAGCGATGGTCGCCACCGCCGCACTCATATCACGGGCATGGATCCTGTCAACCGGCCCAACAGAGAATTTTCAAAAAAACGATGGGGTGTCGCCACTAGATCTAGTATTCTCTGAGTCGCCCCAATCAAGATCTGGTCTTCAAGGGACGGATCCTCCCCATCAACCCATTTCAAGGAATCCCAAGGCCTCAAAAATTCTTGACAACACCCATGACCAATGGTATTCAATTAGCCTTATTTGTGACATATCTTCCTGAAATCTTTTAAAAAATACAGCGTGCATGCTACATAGCCCTTTAATCTCCGTCACAATCAAGCCCCCATCAGCCCCATCGGTGAATAACCGAACCAATAGAGCTATTACCGAGGAAATCCGGCGCACAGGTTGCCGGTTATTTCAAGAAAAAGGGAAGGGAGGTGTAAATCTTTCAGGACTGTCCCATTCGCATCGAACGGACAAAACACCAACATTTTGAAGCAACGTGAGGAGGTATTGTCAATGCCAAGCTTTGTCATTCAAGAGAAATGTGATGGCTGCAAGGGTGGTGATAAGACAGCATGCATGTACATCTGCCCGAACGACCTGATGGTTCTCGATCCCACCGCCATGAAGGCCTACAATCAGGAGCCTGATCAGTGCTGGGAATGCTTTTCCTGTGTAAAGATTTGCCCGACCCAGGCCATTGAAGTTCGTGGTTACGCCGACTTCGTGCCCCTGGGAAGCAGCATTATGCCGATGATGGGCACCGAAGACGTGATGTGGACCTGCAAGTTCCGCAACGGCACGATCAAACGGTTCAAGTTCCCCATCCGGACCACTCCCGAAGGTGCTGCCAATGCTTACGAAGATCTGAAAGGCAAAGATCTCGAAAGCAGCCTGCTGTCCACCCAGGAAGCCGATGGCGTCGTGCTACCCACGCCGAAGGTATAGGACAGTCAGGGCATGCTGAAGTCTCTAGCGAAACGCTTCTGAATTCAACACCTTTAAGGAGGAATCGATATGGCATTACCAAACAAACCGGTTGGCGAACTCAAAGCCGTCAAGGATCCGGAAGTCGTAGAAAAGGAAGTCGATATTCTGATCGTGGGTGGCGGCATGGCAGCCTGCGGAACGGCCTTTGAGGCCAAGAAATGGCTGGGCGACGACCAGACCGTTCTGCTGGTAGACAAGGCCGCCATGGAGCGCTCCGGCGCCGTCGCCCAGGGCCTTTCCGCCATCAACACCTACATAGGTGAAAATGCACCCGAAGACTACGTCCGCATGGTCCGAAACGACCTCATGGGCCTGGTTCGCGAAGACCTGATCTTCGATCTCGGCTGCTACGTTGACGACTCTGTTCACCTGTTCGAGGAATGGGGCCTGCCCGTCTGGAAGAAGACCGACGACGGCAAAAACCTCGACGGCAAGAAGGGTCTCAAGCTGGGAACCCTGAAGGAAGGCGCCACCCCGGTACGCACCGGCAAATGGCAGATCATGATCAACGGCGAATCCTACAAGCGGATCGTCGCTGAAGCCGCTAAGAAAGCTCTGGGCGACGACAATATTCTCGAGCGTGTCTTCATCGTCGAGCTCCTTCTGGACGCCAACGTCGAAAATCAGATCGCCGGCGCCGTGGGCTTCTCCGTTCGCGAGAACATCGTCTACATCATCAAATGCAAGACCATGATGGTGGCATGCGGTGGCGCGGTCAACATCTACCAACCTCGGTCGGTGGGTGAAGGCAAGGGACGAGCCTGGTATCCGGTATGGAACGCCGGTTCCACCTACACCATGTGCATGAAGGTGGGTGCGGAGCTGACCATGATGGAAAACCGGTTCACCCCGGCCCGCTTCAAAGACGGCTACGGCCCGGTGGGTGCATGGTTCCTGCTCTTCAAGGCCAAAGCCCTCAACGGTCTGGGCGAGGCTTTCGCCGGCAGCGATGCCGCCAAGGCTGAGCTCGAGAAATACGCTCCCTACGGAACGGCCGCCATTACGCCGACCTGCCTGCGGAATCACTTGATGCTCTTCGAAATGAAGGAAGGCCGCGGTCCGATCCAGATGGACACCGTGACGGCTCTGGCCGATCTCGGCAAGACCATGGACAAGAAGGAGCTAAAGCACCTCGAATCCGAGGCCTGGGAAGATTTCCTAGACATGACCTGCGGTCAGGCGAACCTGTGGTGTGCCACTGACACCGAGCCTGAGAAGAAGAACTCTGAAATCATGCCGACCGAGCCCTACCTGTTGGGTTCCCACTCCGGCTGCTGTGGCCTGTGGGTTTCCGGCCCCGACTATGACTGGGTACCGGACGTCTACAAAATCAAAGCCAGAAACGGCAAGGTCTACAAACAGATGACCACCGTCGAGGGGCTTTTTACCTCCGGTGACGGCGTCGGCGGCTCCGGACACAAGTTTTCATCCGGATCCCATGCCGAAGGCCGTATCGCCGCCAAGCAGATGGTCCGCTTTGCAAGCGATTTCAAAGATTTCCAGCCGACCCTGGCCAAGAGCAATGAAGAGCTGGTCGATCTGGTCTACAAGCCGGTCCGCACCTTCTTGGAGAACTATGAATTCAGTACCCATGTGGATTTCAACCCCAACTACATCAAGCCCGAGGGCATGATGTACCGGCTGATGAAAGCCACCCATGAGTATGGTGCCGGTACCGCCACCTACTATCAGACCAACAGCAAGAGCCTCGAAATCATCATGGATATGCTTCAGACCATGCGCGAAGACTGCGAAAAGATGGCTGCAGGCAGCCTGCATGAACTGATGCGTGCCTGGGAAATCGAACACCGCATCTGGACGGTGGAATCCCATCTACGCCATATCCAGTTCCGCAAGGAAACCCGCTATCCCGGCTTCTATTATCAATCCGACTACCCGGGACAGGATGACGAAAACTGGTTCTGCTTCACCAACTCGAAGTTCGATCCGAAAGAGCAGAAGTGGGATGTATTCAAGAAAGAGTATGTCCAGATCATCCCGACCTAATGCTCAATCGACGGATGCATAGTCGATAGCCTGTCACCTCCAGGTGCCTCCCTGAGGGGCACCTGGAGGTTTTTGTTCATTTGGGCCCGCCTATCTCGCGGCAGGCGGGCGATATCCGAACCGACCTGCCTGTGGTCAAAGGCTTTGGCGCCGGTTTTCTGCTGACGCCTCAACCTGTGGCCACAAGCCTAAAACGGATATCGTTCGGATCCTGGCCATCAGCGGCATCGGACGACCGATCGCTGGAGATATCACTAACGATTCACGGAGGGATAGCATGACAGAAGACACAGCCCCTGCGAGTGGAAGCATTCTGGTTGTCGGCGGCGGGATTAGCGGCCTAACCACGGCCATCGAAGCCGCTGAAGTGGGGTACGAGGTATTTCTGGTCGAAAAAAACCCCTACCTGGGAGGCCGCGTCGCACAGCTCAACCAGTATTTTCCCAAACTGTGCCCCCCGACCTGCGGGTTGGAAATCAATTTCAGGCGAATCAAGGACAATCCCAACATCCATGTGCTGACCATGGCGGAGATCCAAAAAATCGACGGATCGCCTGGGAACTACGACGTCGCCATCAAGCTTTTGCCCCGCTATGTCAACGAGAAGTGCACTTGCTGCGGCGATTGCGCCAAGGCCGTTCAGACCGAGGTCGACAGCGCCTTCGACTTCGATATGAAAAAAGTCAAGGGTGCCTATCTGCCCTTTGAAATGGCCTTCCCGTCCCGATTTATCCTGGCTCCCGGCATCATCGGCACCGACGATGCCGCCAGGGCCAAGGAGGCTTGCAAGTACGATGCGGTGGACCTGGATATGAAGGCCAAAACCATGACGGTCAAGGTCGGCGCCGTTGTATTCGCCACGGGATGGGTGCCTTACGATGCCCGCAAAATAGACAATTTGGGCTTTGGGCAGTACCCCAACATCATCACCAACATGATGATGGAAAGACTGGCGGCGCCCAACGGACCCACCCGGGGACAGATTTTACGGCCCTCTGACAACAAGGCCCCCGAAACCGTGGCTTTCGTCCAGTGCGCCGGCTCCAGGGATGAAAATCACCTTCCCTATTGCTCCTACATCTGCTGCATGGCGTCCCTCAAGCAGGCGCTCTATGTCCGTGAGCGATATCCTGACGCCAAAATCTATGTCTTCTACATCGACATCCGATCGCCCGGCCAGCGTTATGAATCTTTCTACAAGAAGGTCAAAGAGGATGAAAACATCTTCTTTATCAAGGGAAAGGTCGCAAAGGTAGAAGAAGACCCCGCCAGCGGGAACATCACCGTGACGGCCGAAAATGCCGTCACCGGCGAGAAAGTTCATCAGACTGTCGACATGGCGGTGCTGGCTACGGGGATGCAACCCTCCGCGGCTGTCGAAAAACTGCCCGCCGGCCTGAACACCACGGAAGACGGCTTTTTCATCAATGACTATGCCAAAGGCGGACTCTTTGCCGCCGGTGTGGCCAACAAGCCCCTCGATGTAGTGTCTTCCAACCAGAATGCAACTGGAATGGCCCTCAAAGCCATTCAAACCCTGGCGACGAGGTAGGAGGAATCCATGGCGAACAAATATGGCGTGTATATCTGTACGGGCTGCGGCATCGGGGACGCCCTTGATATCGAAGCTCTGAAGGGTGTTGCAGAAGAAGAAGGGCTACCAGTGCAGGAGCATCCCATCCTCTGCAGTGAGGGAGGGGTCGATGTCATCAAGAAAGACATCGCTGACAAAGGAACCAACACCCTTATCCTTTGTGCCTGTTCCAGGCGGGTTCATTTCGACACCTTTCGATTCGACGGCTGCCTCGTCGACCGGGTGAACCTCCGGGAAGGGGTGGTCTGGTCCCATCCCAGGGACGTGTTTCCCGCACTGACTGAAGAAGAGAAGGACGACGAAGACAACTTCGACCGCGTCCAGATGATGGCTGAAGACTATCTCCGAATGGGGATGGCCCGATCGGAAAAAATTAAGCTTCCAGAGCCTTATGAACTGGAGGAGGGCCTGAGCCGAAAAATCCTGGTGATCGGGGGCGGTATGACCGGTATGTCGGCAGCCTTGGACGCTGCCAAAGCCGGCTACGCTGTCACCATCATCGAGCGGGAGGCCCAGCTCGGGGGACATGCCAATCACTGGCGAAAACAGCTCCCCATGGACCCTCCCTACGGCGCAACCATCGCTCCCAAGGTCCAGGACGCCATCGCCGCTCTTGACAGTTATTCGACCATTTCCGTCAAGACCAGTACGGTGGTGGCCCGAATTGCCGGTCAGCCCGGCGACTTTACGGTGACCTTTAAAAAGCCCGGTGAAAAGATCGAGTTCGACGTGCCCTACCCGCTCCCCGACGAGATGAAGGTCGACGACAGCGGAAACGAGCTCGATGCCGAAAAACTCCATGAGGCCTATCTGGCTTACAACGAAGGCAGAAAAGATATTCTTACCCTCGATCCCGCCGGAGAAAAATTTGGCGCTGTGGTCCTGGCGGCCGGCTGGGATGCCTACGAGCCCAAGGCGGACGAATTCGCCCACCTCGGCTATGGGCAGCTGCCGGACGTGGTCACCAATGAACAGTTCGAGAAGATCGCCGCTGCCGGCCCCATCACCCGCCCCTCCGATGGCAAGAACGCCAGCGCTGTCGTATTTGTCCAAAGCCCCGGTCAGGGGGATGACGCCGACTTTGACTATGCCGGATCGGTTACCAGCCTGGTGGCCCTCAAGCAGGCCACCTACGTACGGGAGGACTATCCCAACGACGGCAAGGCCTACGTGTTCAGCCAGCACATGAGGACGCCCGGCCTGCAGGAGAATTTTTATAAATCCATCCAGCAGGATCCAGGAATCTTTCTCACCAAGGGCGAGGTGGTCAGCGTATCCAAGAACGGTGACGGCCTCATCGTAGAGGCCGACAACACACTCCTTGGGGAAAAGGTTCAGGTCAAAGCGGATATGGTGGTTCTCGGCACCGGCATGGTTCCGGCCACCAAGAGCGATCCGGTTGTCAATCTGGCCTATCGCCAGGGACCGGCCTTCAGAGATATCGGTCTCTTCAACGGATACTCGGACTCCAACTTCATTTGCTTCCCCTATGAGACCCAACGCACCGGCATTTACGCCGCCGGAGCAATACGGCGAAGCATGACGGTCGAGGAGTCCATCGAGGACGCCGCCGGGGCCGCGCTGAAAGCCATTCAGTGTATGGAATCCGCCAACCGTGGTGTGTCCGTCCATCCACGCTATGGTGACATGACCTATCCGGACTTTTTCTTCCAGCGCTGCACCCAGTGCAAACGCTGTACGGAAGAATGCCCGTTCGGAGCCCTGGACGACGATGAAAAAGGAACTCCAAAACCCAACCCGACCCGCTGCCGGCGCTGCGGCACCTGTATGGGTGCCTGCCCCGAGCGGATCATCGGTTTCGCCGACTACAATATCGACAGCATCGGCTCCATGGTAAAAGCCGTTCAGGTACCCTCCGAGGACGACTATTCGGAGCCTCCATTCAGGATACTCGGCTTGGTCTGCGAGAACGACGCCCTGCCGGCCCTGGATATTGTCGGCCTAAATAACTTGTCCTACTCCGCTGATGTTCGTCTGATACCGATCCGCTGTCTGGGCTCCGTCAACGTCATCTGGATCAAAGACGCTCTTTCCCAGGGTATGGACGGCGTGTTCCTTCTCGGATGCAAGCACGGCGACGACTACCAGTGCCACTTTATCAAGGGTAGCGAGCTGGCCAGCGTCCGAATGAAAAAAATTGGCGATGCCCTTGCCAGCCTGGCCCTCGAAGAGGAACGAGTTGCCCAGTTCGAAGTGGCCATCGACGATTACGACAAGGTTCCAAAAATCATTAACGAATTTGTGGATTCCATCGAAGAACTGGGACCCAACCCATTCAAGGGGTTCTAAAGGGATCCATCACCGGCAGTCGATGGAGGCGTTGCCCCCCGTCGGCTGCCGCTCACTGCTTTTCAAGCGTTTCTGCCCCATCAGATCGATCGAGGAGGATATTATGGCGGAATCCATTATGCTTGATCCCGATGTCGGATTTATCAAGGAGTTATCCGGATTAGGCGGTCAGGATCTAAAAAAATGCTACCAATGCGCCACCTGTTCGGTGGTCTGCCCCATCGCTCCGGACCAGCGCCCGTTTCCCAGAAAAGAGATGATCACCGCCTCCTGGGGCCTGAAGGACAAGCTGGTGGCGAGCCAGGACATCTGGCTCTGTCACAACTGCGGCGACTGCACGACCATGTGCCCCCGAGGGGCAAAGCCCGGAGACGTTTTAGGCGCCATAAGAGCCTATGCCATTTCTGAATATGCAGCCCCAAAAGCGCTCGCAAAGGCCGTCAACGACAAGAGCAAGCTTCCCATGCTGCTGGCCATCCCTGCCATCTGGTTCGCGCTTCTGGCCTTCGTCAACAAAGTGGCCGGCCCCGGCCTTGCCGCCAGTCTCGGTGATCTTTGGACCCACGGGGTCCCACTGGACAAACTGGCCCACACCAACTTCATTTCCACCTGGTTCATCGACATGACCTTCATTCCTCTGGCCATCTGGGTGGTGGTGAGTTTCTTCATGGGGTTAAAGCGGTTTATCGGTGACATGCACCAGAATGCCATCCTGGAGGGCAAAACGAAAGTCAGCACCATCGATCCCGCCGGTTTCGTTCAAGCCCTTATTCGCATCGTCCCCACCATCTTCAGGCACGACAAATTCAAGGAGTGCACCGTCAATACAGAGAGAGCAACCGCCCACATGCTGGTCCTTTTCTCCTTTATCGGGCTTTTCATTGTCACCTCCTTCGCCGCGGCCTTCATCTACCTGTTCCATATGCCCGGACCGATCTCTCAGCTCAATCCGGTGAAATGGCTTGCCAACATCAGCGCCATCGCCCTGTGCGTCGGCGCCGTTTTACTACTGAAAAGCCGAATGGCCAAGACCGATCAGCTCAGCAGCTTCAAGGACTGGGCCTTGATCGGCCTGGTGGTGGCCCTTGGCTTCACCGGTCTCTTTACCGAGATGACGCGGCTGGCCGGGTGGAAGGCCGCCTCCTTCGGCATGTACTATATTCACCTGATCGCGGTCTTCTACCTCTTTGCCTATCTGCCCTTTTCCAAACTGGCCCATCTGGTCTACCGGACTGTGGCGATGGCTTACGCCGAATACTCCGGCCGGGGATTTACCTCCTGAGATAACACCCATCCCGAATCAGGAATGACCAGAAAGAGGGGGCCGTTTCCGGCCCCCTCTTTCTATTCTTCGGTTATCTGTAGCGCTCCAGACGGTCCTCATCGGCAACCAATGGGTGTCGGATCAGGTGCTGGGCAGCTCTCTGAACCACCAAGAGCCATGCGGAGGATTCTGCAAAACCGCCTTTTATGATGTTGTTTGAGGCGCAAAAAAAGGGCCGTCCGGAACCCCCCTGACGGCCCTTCACAGGTCACACCGATTCAGTGCCAGTGCGGTTCAGCGGATGAGGGTCAATCGCCGGTAGCCGCCTTGTGGGTCTTGATCTCGACCTTCTCGGTAAGGCCTTCGTAATATTCACGAAGAATGGCAACGACCTCGTCGCGACCGAAGTGATCCGGCAGTTCCCCTCCCTCGGAGAGCATCTTACGCAGCATGGTTCCGGAGAGCAGCACTCGATCATCCTTGGCGTGGGGGCAGGTTCGCAGAGAAGCCATACCGTCGCACTTGTAGCAGTAGAAGGTCCAGTCGATCTTAAGGGGCGTGCACGCCAGGGCCTTGCCGGGTTCGGACGGGGAGGGGATCTTGTCGAAAATGGTCTGGGCTTCGAACATGCCGTAGAAATCTCCTACGCCGGCGTGATCGCGGCCGATAATCATCTTGGAGCATCCGTAGTTCTGGCGAAAGACGGCATGAAGGAGGCCTTCACGGGGCCCAGCATAGCGCATGTCAAGGGGATATCCGCCCTGAACCACATTCTCTTCCACAAAGTAGTTTTTAACCAGAGCGTCGATACATTTCACCCGAACCCTGGCAGGGATGTCCCCCGGCTTCAGATTGCCCACCAGTGAATGGATATAAACGCCGTCACAGACCTCCACGGCAATCTTGCACAGGTATTCATGGGAGCGGTGCATGGGGTTTCGCAATTGAAGCGCAGCCACCTCGGACCACCCACGGTCTTCAAATATTTTTCTGGATTCTGCCGGACGGTGATAGACGCCGGCGTACTTGGTAGGATAGTCGCCCTCGCTCAGGACTTTCACCGGGCCGGCCAGGTTGACCGGTTTTTGCTGCATGACCATTTGAACGCCAGGGTGATCTTCTTCAGCGATTTTCCAGAACTCCTCAGCGGTGGGAGTGCCTTCGCCCATGTATACTTTCTCGCATTCCCATTTCTTTTCGGCGTCGCTCTGCTCCCATTTTTCGGTGACCGTCATGGTGGCCATGACTTCATCGCCCTCGGAATCGTAAAGGGCGATTTCATCGCCGTTGTTGATGCCCGCCGCATCCTCGCTGGACACATCCAAATTCACCGGCACCGGCCAGAAAACGCCGTCGGCAGTCAGGAAATTTTCACAAACCCCTTTCCAATCGGCCTTGGTCATAAAACCGGTCAGCGGGCTGAAGCCACCGGTGCCGATCATGATCAGGTCGCCCTTGACGCGAGGGGAAATCGTGACCTTTTTTAGGCCCTCGGCCTTTTTCTTTTCGGCTTCCAGCTCAGCGCCGTCCAACAGGCATACGGTCAAGCCTTTTCCACCATGAGGTTCGATTAATTTTGCCATTTGCTCTCCTCTCCTCTCCTTTAGTGATGTTTTTCTGAATCGCTGACGCGACGCGATAGTACCATCTGAATATCCAAAACGCATTGATTAGTCGGGATCGCAATAATTGTCAAGAACTATAAAGGTTTTCGAGCGCTGTCGAGGGAAGGATTGGCGCCCCCTGAAGACCATACTGGATCTCCAAATCGTCGACCTCGCCAGGGTCGTGCCTCCGGTGCTGACGGATGTGTTGATGACCCTTATCGGCGATCGATATCGGTGTTGGAGATACCAGCCTAAATCGCCATTCGTGCTGAAAAGGCATCGACGGTGAAAACTGTCTGATGGGGCTCTCCTGTGTCATCGGAAGGTGGATGGACAGGGTCGTTCCAATGGGAATCCGCCGTTGATCCGTGGGCGAGACGTCAGTCCTCTGGGGAAAAAGAGAGGGCTGAGGATCGATCATTTGACGCCAAAGAAAAAGCCCGCATCCTTGGGAAGCGGGCTTTGTAAAGCTGATGGCGGAGAGAGAGGGATTCGAACCCTCGGTGAGGTATAACCCCCACACTCGCTTAGCAGGCGAGCACCTTCAGCCAGCTCGGTCATCTCTCCGGGTTGTCAGGATGGCGGAGGGAGTAGGATTCGAACCCACGGAGGTGTTACCCTCAACGGTTTTCAAGACCGCCGCTTTCGACCACTCAGCCATCCCTCCGTCTGACAAGCCAGTTAATTAATCATCGATTTCGTGGAATGTCAATTACTTTATACCATATGCCTAAGGATACTTGGAACCCATTTGTCTGGACCGATGGTCCATTAGGACAGATGGATCCCAATGGGGTGTCGATCGGTTGTTGACATGAAGGCGCTTATGTGGTTTTTGACCTGATTACTCTGAATCCGAAGCGAATTTTCGGACACCGTCTTATAAGGAGCAGCCCCAATGAAACAAAAATTTACGATATCCCGCAGTGAAGATACCGGACAGATCTCCATTCGAGAATATGGTGAACTCGACAAAGAAATGCTCTCCCTTCTTTGTGAGGAAACCTTTGATGCCAATGGGGTTCAAAAGGCCATTGGTAATGGTCCGGAAGCCCTCGTCGAACTCATCCGCACGCGCAACCTTTTTCCCCCAAGGCGTTACTCCCGCAAAATCGCCCAGGCCATCGAAACCCTTGTCGGATCTGCGGACAGTGACTCCATGGAGCTGTTTTTCGACGACTTGGAACTGCTGAGCCGGGAACAGCAGCCCAAAGCTCTGGTGGAAGAAATCGAGGAAGATTCCGATGAAATAGATGACCTTTTGGAAGACAACTTCGAAGACGATTACACCGAAGACGAAACCCCCATCAAAGCACTCAATTCATCCATCAAGGTGGCCGACGACGATTCTCCCGACGTTGAAGACGACCTCTAACCACCCCCTTTCTCTGCCCGCATCACCATCCCGAGGGGGCTTACCCGCCCCCCACCACGACGATATGCCCAGTCGAGATAAGCGGGGGTCTGCCCCCCTCTCCCACGCCTATTCCAAGACGGTATTGAACGGCCTTATGTAGGGAAAATCCTTACATCATTTGGGTAAACTGTTTACAATTTAGCTATTGACTTGACCCAGGCAATTTAATAAATGATTGAACGTCATTTATTTTCTTTTTGATTTTTTAGTTCTGGGCACGCCGCACCATCGATTGAATGAACGGGGTCCAATGAGTCATCGCCGATGCTGGCGGTTTCTCTGTGACGTTTATGATTGTGTTAACCGCGTGAAGGAGGTGCTGATGGAGAAGGAAAAGGCGTTTTACGAAAGACTGGAAGCGAAGGGAGTCTCGAGGCGCGACTTCATGAAGTACTGCACGTACCTGACAGCGACAATGGGATTGTCCTCGTCCTTCGTTCCGAAGGTGGCGGAAGTTTTTGCAGCACCGGCCCAGAGGCCCCCGGTCATCTGGCTGCATTTCGGCGAGTGCACGGGCTGCACCGAATCGCTCCTGCGCAGCATGTATCCATGGATCGATGAGCTGGTCCTTGACATCCTCTCCATCGAATACCACGAGACCATCATGGCCGCGGCAGGGCATCAGGCTGAGGAACAGCTTGAAAACGCTGTCAAGACGCATGCCGGAAAGTTTATCTGTGTGGTGGAAGGGGCCATCGCCACGAAGTACAATGGTGGCTATGGTAAGGTGGCCGGCAAGACATTCCTTGAGATCGCCAAGGACGTGATTCCCAAAGCCGCCGGGACTATCTGCATCGGTTCCTGCTCGGCCTACGGCAATATTCCTGCCGCCGCGCCGAATCCCGGGGGATATATGGGGGTCAAGGAAGCCATCGGCGTGCCCACCATCAATATCGCCGGCTGCCCGCCGAATGCCATCAATTTTGTGGGCACGGTGGTCAACTACCTCCTCCTCGGCAAACTGCCGGCTGTTGACGATCTCGGGCGTCCCCTCTTCGCTTATGGGAAAACCATCCACGATCAGTGCCCGAGGCGGGGTCATTTCGAAAACGACGAATTCGTGGAAGTGTTCGGTTCCGAAGAGGCCGCCATGGGCTACTGCCTCTACAAGGTCGGGTGCCGCGGGCCTGAAACCTACAATAACTGCCCGACGGCCAAATTCAATGACGGCACCAGTTGGCCCGTGGAAGCAGGCGCTCCTTGTATCGGATGCAGCGAACCTGGCTTCTGGGACAACATGACGCCTTTCTACGAGGAACTCTAACCGGCGCAGCGGATGAAGGCATTGAACGAATCCCCCTTTAAAAAGGAGAGGAAGACATATGGGTAAGAGAATTATGGTTGACCCGATCACTAGAATCGAGGGTCACCTTCGAATCGAGGTGGAAATCGAAGGCGGTAAAGTGGTTAATGCCTGGAGTTCCGGGCAGATGTTCCGGGGCATCGAGATGATCCTCCAGGGCCGCGATCCCAGGGATGCCCATCATTTTGTGGGGCGCTCCTGCGGGGTTTGAACCTACATTCATTCTCTGTCCTCGGTGAGGGCAGTCGAAAATGCCGTCGGCGTCAAAATTCCCGAAAATGCTCGCATTCTCAGAAATTTGATGCATGGTGCCCAGTACCAGCACGATCACATCGTCCACTTCTACCATCTTCATGCACTCGATTGGGTGGACATCGTCAGCGCACTTAGCGCCGATCCCAAAAAGACCGCCGCCCTGGCCGACAACGTCAGCAACGCCCCCTGGGGAGGCGCGGCCTATTTCAAGAGTGTCCAGGATCGGCTTCAAAAATTCGTCGACAGCGGCCAACTGGGTCCCTTTTCCAACGCCTATTGGGGCCATACGGCCTACAAGCTACCACCCGAGGCCAACTTGATGGCGGCCTCCCATTACATCGAGGCCTTGCGGCTTCAGGCCAAGGCCGCCCGCATGCATGCCATCTTCGGCGGAAAAAACCCCCATCCCCAGTCCCTGGTGGTCGGCGGCATGACCTGTGTGAAAGATCTCACCGCCGATCGGATCGCCGAATTTCTCTATATCACTAAAGAAACCCAGCAGTTCATTAAAAACGTCTACATCCCCGATCTCCTGGCCGTCGCCTCCTTCTACAAGGATTGGGGGGGTATCGGCGGCACCACCAACTTCCTGGCCTACGGGGAATTTCCCGAAACCAGCGATGAGCCCAACAGTCTCTACATGCCCAGAGGTCTGATCACCAACCGGGGCGTCAACAATGTTCAAGCGGCTCAGCAGGACAAGGTCACCGAGGACGTGACCCGGGCCTGGTATGAGCCAGGAGACGCCAAGCATCCGTGGCAGGGGGAGACCAAACCCATCCAGAAAGATCCGAAATACCGTTCCACGGACGGCCAGTACACCTGGCTGAAGGCGCCCCGCTACGAAAACCTGTCCTGTGAAGTCGGGCCTCTGGCCCGGGTGCTCGTCGCCTACGGCAAGGGCCATGAGGATATCGTTCCCCTGGTCAACAGCACCTTGCAGCAGCTGGACGTGCCGGTTAACGCTCTCTTTTCCACCCTTGGGCGGACAGCGGCAAGGGGCCTCGAAACACTGGCCATTGGCGCACGAATCGAGAAATGGATCGGAGAACTGGTGGAGAATATCAAAAACGGCGACACCGCCGTCTACGAGGCCTGGGAGATGCCGGACTCAGCCGAAGGCTACGCCTGGAACGACGTTCCCCGGGGTTCTCTGGGCCACTGGATCCGCATCGAAGGCGGAAAAATCGGCAATTATCAGTACGTGGTTCCCTCCACATGGAACCTCGGTCCCCGGGATGGCAGCGGCACGTTAGGGCCCGTCGAAGAGGCCTTGATCGGCACCCCCATCGCCGATCCAAAGAAACCTCTCGAGATCCTGCGAACCGTCCATTCCTTCGATCCGTGCATTGCCTGCGCTGTGCATGTGATCGATCCCAACTCAAACGAAGTCTACAAGATAAAGGCACTATAGTCGCAAACCAACCGCCGGCCCTTTCGGGCCGGCGGTCACACCCCCCTCGGCCTTCCTTGACGTTTCGATCCTCCGCATCCCACCCGCCCGTCCATTGTGCAGGTTGAATGTCCGGTGCCCCATGGATCTATGCCGATAGCCCTCTTGAAGCCGGACGGAGTCGTGTCTATTGTTGCCTAGCGTAAACTAAGGGAGATTGAAGGCGTGATGGAAAACCAGACCCCGTCATTACCGAGGATTACCGTCCTCGGGATCGGCAATATCCTGTTGACCGATGAAGGATTCGGCGTTCGAGTCATCGAAAGGCTCCACGAACGGTATGCGTTCCCGGACAACGTGTCGGTTCTTGACGGCGGTGTTCTCGGTATTCACCTGTTGGGGGTCATGTCGGAATCAGACCATTTGATCGTGGTGGATGCCGTAAAGAACAATCAGCCCCCGGGCACCCTCTACCGACTAGAGCAGGAAGAGCTGCCATGCCGGATCCTGATGAAAAACTCCCTTCATCAGACGGATTTCCTGGAAACTCTGACCCTGTGCGAAGCCCTTGACCATGTGCCGAAGACCCTGGTATTGGGGGCCGAGCCCGAGGACATCACCACCCACAGTGTGGAAATGACACCCGTTTTGGCAGCCAGGGTCGACGAAATGGTCGACCGTGTGCTGGCCGAACTGAAACGCCTCGGCGTCACCTACCAAAAAAGGACCGGTTGAATGTGCTTGGCCATACCCTCTAAGATTGTCGATATTCAGGACGAAATGGCCACCATCGACGTGGCGGGCGTGAAGCGGCAGGCAAGCCTGCTTCTGATCGAAGCGCCGAAGGTCGGTGACTGGGTCATCGTTCATGCCGGATTTGCCATCAAGCGGATCGACGAATCGATTGCCAAAGAATCCCTTGAATACCTGAGAGAGGCCGCCTCGCTTCTGGACGACGAACCGGGGCCCGGGGCATCCGATTAATCGCCGTCCCGCCCAACGCCCGGGGGGATGGGCGTCAACTGTCAAGGCAGTGATCTAGCTGACATGCTCCAAAGCGACGCGGCCAGAAAGATCAAGGTTCAAGGTATCGTTCAGGGGGTTGGATTCCGCCCCTTCGTCTATCAGCTGGCAAAACGCTGCCACCTGAAGGGAAGTGTAGCCAACACCGGCAACGGGGTCCAAATTCATGTGGAGGGCGAACCGACTCAACTGGCGACCTTTGTCAGAGCGATTTCAGACGAATCCCCCCCCCTCTCGCACGTCACCCACATCGACGTCCAGGAGGTTCCCTTCACCCACTGCCGATCCTTTGACATCGTCCACAGCCAAGCCGCCGATCCTGGTTTCCGCTCCACCCTCATCTCCCCCGATGTCGCCGTCTGCAGCGACTGTCTCAGGGAGCTGTTCGATCCCGGAGATCGCCGCTACCGATACCCGTTTATCAACTGCACCAACTGCGGCCCCCGCTATACCATTATCGAAGACGTCCCCTACGACCGCCCCAAGACCTCCATGGGCCGATTCATCATGTGCCGTCAATGCCAGGAGGAATACGACAATCCCATGGACAGGCGATTTCACGCCCAACCTAACGCCTGCAGGGACTGCGGCCCCCAGGTCAGTCTACTGGACGCCCTCGGGAGGCCCGTCGTCTGCGAGGATCCCATTGACCGTGCCGTTTCGCTCCTGACCGAGGGCCACATCCTGGCCATCAAGGGACTGGGCGGGTTTCATTTGGCCGGGGATGCCGCCAATCAAAAAACCGTCACTGTGCTGCGCCGGCGCAAGCACCGAGAGGAAAAACCTCTGGCCCTGATGGTCCGGGATCTGGACTGCGTATCCCCTATCGCCCATATGTCAGCGTCCGAGATCGAATGTCTCTCGTCGCCCCAGCGTCCAATCGTCCTTCTGGAAAAGCGTCATCCCACCCCCATTGCCGATGCCGTGTCGCCGGACAACCGCCGATTCGGTGTCATGCTTCCCTACACCCCCTTGCACCATCTCCTGATGAACGGGCCTTACATCGGTCTGGTCATGACCAGCGGCAACTTGAGTGAAGAGCCCATTGCCATCCACAACGACGAGGCCGTCGAACGGCTTGGGGGGATTGCGGACTATTTCCTGATCCACAATCGGGACATTTACCTCCGAAGTGACGACTCTATACTGCGCTGCGCGGCAGGTGAAGCCCGGTTGATCAGGCGCTCCCGCGGCTACGTGCCGGTGCCGGTCTTCCTCAAGCGGTCCCAGCCCCAGGTCATGGCCCTGGGAGCCGAGCTCAAAAACACCGTCTGTCTCACCAAGGAGGACCGGGCATTTTTGGGCCAGCATGTGGGGGATCTGGAAAACATGGCCACTTATGGCTTTTTCCAGGAAACCCTGGGGCATCTTCGTCGTATTCTCGACATCGAGCCGACGGTGATGGCCTGTGATCGCCATCCAGATTACCTCAGCACCCGTTTTGCCATGGAACAGAAATCCCTGCCGGTGGTATCGATTCAGCACCACCATGCCCACATTGTCAGCTGTCTGGCCGAAAACCGGGTCGAGGGGCCAGTCATCGGCCTGGCTTTCGATGGAACAGGCTACGGGGACGACGGCACGGTCTGGGGAGGAGAAATCCTGGTGGCGGAGGCCAAAGGCTACGACCGGGCAGGCCACCTGGAGCTGGTGGGCATGCCCGGCGCCGCTGCCGCCATCCGGGAGCCGTGGAGGATGGCCGTCGCCTATCTCCATGCCACCTTCGGCGACCGGTTCCGGGAGCGGCGTCTGCCGATTCTCTCCGGAACGGATCCCGCCGCAATCGATGCCGTCGTCAAGATGGCCGCCGCCGGGATCAACACGCCAATGACGTCCAGTCTTGGCCGCCTCTTCGACGGCGTTGCGGCCATGGCAGGCATCAAAAACCGAGTGGCCTTCGAAGGTCAGGCCGCCATGGCCCTTGAAATGGTGGCGGCAGAGAATCCGGCCGGCACCTACCCGTGGGAATGGACCGACGATTCCGTTTTCCGGCTCCGCATCGAGCCCATCGTAAACGGGGTGGTCTCCGACATCGAAAATGGGGTGGCGGTTGGGGTGATGAGCCGACGGTTTCATGATACCCTCGTGGCGGCATTCTGCGACATTTGCACTCGAATCGGAAAGGAGCGTGGCATCCGGAAGGCAGCCTTAAGCGGCGGGGTCTTTCAGAACACCCTTCTTTTGGAGTCCATGGTGCCGGCCCTGGAAGCCTGCGGTTTTGACGTCTACACCCACCGGCTGGTTCCGGCAAACGACGGAGGAATCGCTCTGGGGCAGGCGGTTTCTGCCGCGGCTCAAATCGAAGCCGGAGCCACCGCATCACCCAACAACCATCGGATTTTCCCATGACCAGTCAACACTCCGACCATTACCGCGACCCCGACCTGTCCCGAAAACTGGCAGATCGTATCAACAGGGCCAGCCGAACACCCGTTCGCCTCATGGAGGTCTGCGGCACTCACACCGTCTCCATTTTCCGCCACGGCATCCGCCATCTGCTTCCGGAAACCGTCCAACTGATTTCAGGGCCCGGATGTCCGGTCTGCGTTACTTCCCAACAGGACATCGACACCTTTATCGCCTACGCCCGGGAAGACGGCGTCATCGTTGCCACTTTCGGGGACCTGATTCGTGTGCCGGGTTCCTTTTCGAGCCTTCAGAAAGAAAGAGCGGACGGCAGGGATGTTCGGGTGGTCTATTCCACCTTCGACGCCTTGCAGCTTGCCAGGGAAAATCCGGACCGTCGGGTGGTGTTTCTAGGCGTCGGGTTCGAAACCACAGCGCCGACGGTGGCTGCTGCCATTTGGTCGGCAAAGCAGGCAAGCCTCCAAAATTTCATGGTGGCCTCCGCCCACAAGACGGTGCCTCCCGCCCTCGAGGCGCTTACGGCGTCGGACGACATCCAGGTGGATGGATTTCTGCTGCCGGGGCATGTATCGGTCATCATCGGCACAGACGGGTATGCCGGATTCTTCGATCGCCACCGCATCCCCAGCGTGGTAGCGGGGTTTGAACCGGTGGATCTCCTCCAGGCCATCTCCATGACCGTCGAGCAGATCGAATCCGGGTCACCGGCCCTTGAAAACGCCTACCCAAGAGGGGTGTCGGCCACGGGAAACCCCAAGGCGCTTCAGATGCTGAACACCGTATTCGAGCCCTCGGACGCCCTTTGGCGAGGCATCGGCGTCATTCCCGGCAGCAATCTGACCATCAGGGACACCTTTGGGGACTGGGACGCCGCCCGCCGGATCCCGGTCGAGGTGCCTGCCTCCAAGGACCCGGCCGGCTGTGCCTGCGGCGACATCCTAAAAGGCATCAAGATCCCCCCCGAGTGCCGACTTTTCCGCCAGGCCTGCACGCCGATGAATCCTGTCGGGCCGTGCATGGTGTCCAGCGAAGGCACCTGCGCCGCCTATTATCGCTTCCACAGAGAGGACCCCCTGTCATGACCGACCGCATCCTTCTCGATCACGGCAGCGGTGGAAAGATATCCCACGCCCTGACGGCGGAACTGCTTCTGCCTCTGTTCGACAATCCCATGCTTGCCGAGCTCAATGACGGTGCCATTCTGGAACTCAACGGCGGCCGCTTGGCCTTCTCCACAGACACCTTCACCGTCGATCCGCTTTTTTTTCCAGGCGGCAACATCGGTGACCTGGCTGTCAACGGCACCGTCAACGATGTTGCCATGTGCGGCGCCGATCCTCTTTTCCTGAGCCTGGGCCTGGTTATCGAGGAGGGGTTTCCCATGGACGATCTGAGAGCGGTGCTGAAAAGCATCCGAAACGCCACGCGGAATGCCGGTGTTCAGATCGTCACCGGGGACACCAAGGTAGTCCCCCGGGGAGCGGCGGACCGGCTGTTCATCAATACCAGCGGCATCGGTGTACTGCTGCCGGGGGCGAACCTATCGAGCCGACGGGCCACGCCGGGCGACCGGATTCTGCTGAGCGGCACCATCGCCGATCACGGCATGACCATCCTGTCACGCAGGGAGGGCCTTGAATTCGACACCCCGATCCAAAGCGACTCCGCCCCTCTCAATCACATGGTCAAACAGCTCATTCAATGCGGGGACGCCATCCACGTCCTCCGAGACCCCACCCGGGGCGGCGTTGGCACGACTCTGAACGAAATCGCAGAAAGCTCATCTGTGGGCGTGGTCATCCATGAACCGTCGATACCGGTTCGAAAAGAGGTGGCGGGACTTTGCGACCTACTGGGGTTCGATCCCCTCTATGTGGCCAATGAGGGCAAGCTTCTTGCCTTCGTCGCGCCGGAAGCCGCCGATACGGCTATCGAAATCATCCGCTCCGACCCACGGGGTAAGGAGGCACGAATCATCGGCGAGGTGGTGGACCGTCACCATGGCCATGTGGTGATGCGCACTCGGATCGGCGGGGAGCGGATCGTTGACATGCTTGCCGGCGAACAGCTGCCGAGAATTTGCTGACCATGATCCAGGCAGATCGATCGATTCGAATCGCCTCCTCAAAGACTTCCCTTGCCAAGGCACCGATCCTTGTCGCCATTGCCTTTTTGATGGTGATGGTCGTCACGGGATGTTCGGGCCGAAGGGAAGTGCGCTTCGAGGGGAAGACCATGGGCACGAGCTATCACATCAAGGTCGTGGCCGGGTACTGGACCCGCACCGGACCCATCCAAAAGGTCATCGAAGACATCCTCGAAGCGATTAACGCCAGCATGTCCACCTACCGGCCGGAGAGCGAGATCAGCCGCTTCAACCAATTTCAGGAGACGGGTCGTGCTTTCGAAATTGGGGCCGCTTTTTACGAGGTCATGAACACCGCCCATCAGCTCCATCGCCTGACAGAGGGCGCCTGGGACGGTACCGTTGATCCCCTGATCGAATTGTGGGGCTTCGGCAGGGATCAAAAGCCCCCCGCCTTGCCGGCCGACAGAGATATCAAGGCGGCCATGGGGCGAGTGGGGTTCGACCGGATCGACCTCACCACCCCCGACACCCTCATCAAAAAAACCGCGGATGTCACCCTTAACCTCTCTTCCATTGCCAAAGGATACGGGGTGGATGCCGTGGCCAGGGAAATCCGTGCCCTGGGATTTACAGATTTCCTTGTGGAGATCGGGGGCGAGGTGATGGCAGCCGGTGTGCGGCCTGACGGCAGCCCTTGGCGGGTGGGAATCAGTTTGCCGAGAACCGATGCCGGTTTCGAAGACGTCTACAAAGTCATCGCCCTCACCGACCGTGCCTTTGCCACCAGCGGGGACTACCGGAATTTTTTCGTGCTCGATGGACAGCGGTTTAGCCATATCATCGATCCCAGGACCGGTTACCCGGTAACCAACGGCATCGTCAGCGCATCCGTCTCCGCCCCCACCTGTGCCCTGGCCGATGGCCTGGCCACCGCCCTCGTCGTCATGGGAGCGGATGCCGGAATGGCCCTCGTCAACCGGCTGGATGGGGTTGAGGCCGTTATCATTGTCGAAGGGACGGACGGACGCCTCATCGATCACTTCTCCTCCGGTTTCGAGATCGAAGATCCCGGCCCCCTGGACGACGGGAAGCGACAGGACGAGCAATGAAAATACATATGGTCAATCTCGGCTGCGCCAGAAATCTGGTGGACGGCGAGCTCATGATGGGAGGGCTTCAGCGGGCCGGGCTCGAACTGACGGACGACCCCGAAGATGCCGATGCCATCGTCGTCAACACCTGCAGTTTTATCGAGGCCGCTGCCGACGAGTCCATCGACACTATTCTCGATCTGGCCGCCCTGAAAAAAACAGGGCGGTGCCGGCGGCTCATCGTTGCCGGATGCCTGCCGGAACGATACCGGGACGATATCCAATCCGCCCTGCCGGAGGTGGATGTGTTTTTAGGAACCGGTGCCTACGACCGAATTATCGATGCCGTTCGAGGGGATATCCCCTTGGCCAAGGGGGTCTGTTTTCCCGATCCGGATCGTCCGGACGCCCGCCTCCCGGGAACCGACCGACCGATCACCACCGGACATCTGGCCTACGTCAAGATAACGGAGGGTTGCGACCGGCATTGCACCTACTGTATCATTCCACGCCTCAGGGGACGACAGCGCAGCAGACCTTCCGCGGCCCTCTGCGCCGAAGCCCGGGCCCTGGTAAAGAAGGGCGTCAGGGAGCTCATCCTGGTGGGTCAGGAAACCACCCGGTACGGTAGCGACCTGTCCTCCGGGGAAAGCCTGGCCGCCCTACTGGATGCCTTGGCCGGACAGTGCCCGGAGGCATGGATACGCGCCCTTTACGGCCACCCTGAAAGCCTCGGGGACGATGCCATCGAGGCCATTGCGTCCCGCCCGAATCTGTGTTCTTATTTCGACATCCCCATCCAACATGCCAGTGATTCTGTGTTAAAACGGATGGGGAGGCGTTACACGGGAGGGGATGTGATGGCGATGGCGGACCGGATCCGCAGCAGAATCCCGGATGCTGCGCTTCGCACCACCGTCATTGTGGGGTTTCCAGGAGAAACCGAGGCCGATTTTCGTATTCTGGAATCCCTGGTCAACACGGTCCGCTTTCATCACCTGGGCGTCTTCACCTACTCGGATGCCGACGATCTGCCCTCCCACCGACTGCCGGATCCTGTCGATTCCGCTGTTGCCGAGGAGCGGCGGCAGCGACTGATGTCCCTTCAAAAACGCATCTCCGAAGCCATCAACGAAGACTACCTCGACCGGCGCCTGGCGGTGATGGTGGACGAATTCTCGGAGCCAGGACTGTACATCGGCCGGACCGGCTTCCAGGCGCCCGAAGTGGACGGACTGACCTATGTTCACACGCCGCCGGACTCCCCGCTCTTGAGGCCGGGAGATGTCGTCGATGTGGTGATTACCGACACCCTGGAATACGATTTGATCGGAGAGGCCCGATGACCGATCTGAAAGCCCGCATCCTCTCGGAGGTCACAGAAGATCTCGCTGTGATCGAAGAGGCACTCAGGGCACAGTTGACCCCTTACCTGGATCTGGTGAGGGATGTCGCCGCCCACATCCTTTTTAGCGGCGGCAAACGGCTGCGCCCTCTTCTGCATGTGCTGTGCGCGAAGCTCTTGGACGGCCAAACCGAGGCCAACATTACCTTCTCGGTCTCCCTGGAGTATCTCCATGCCGCGACCCTTCTCCACGACGATCTGATCGACGGAGGAACCCTACGCCGCGGTCAACCGGCGGCCCACGGTGTTTTTGGAAATGAAATCACCGTTCTCACCGGCGACTTTCTCCTCGCCCGCGCCCTTTCCCTCGCCGCCGGCACCGGTGTCATCGACGTCATCAAAGAGGTCTCGAGGCTCACCGAGGACATGGCACAGGGGGAAATCCATCAGCTCAGCCGGAAGGGCGACCTCTCTTTGTCTGAGGCGGAATACAATGAGATGATCCGCCGAAAGACGGCCATGCTCTTCAGGGCATGCTGCCTCACCGCCGGGCTGATGGCGGGAGCCGACAGCGATCGGGCTCAGGCCTTGGCGAATTACGGTCTTCATCTGGGAATCGGCTTTCAGATGGCGGACGATCTGATCGACTATGTGTCGGATACGGCCGCCATGGGCAAGATTGCTGGCGCGGACCTCAGGGAGGGCAAGCTGACCCTTCCCGTCATCGCGGCACTCAACAACGCCCCGAAGGAGGATCAGCAACGCATGGAGAAGATGATCCTCGACACCGATTTTTCCGTCGATGATTTCGAGGCCTTGAAAGTCCTCCTTGAACGCCATGGCGGTATCCAGTACACTCGGATGAAGGCCGCCGAGCACATTGAAACAGCCAAGAAGGCCATAGCCATTTTCAAGCCGTCGGATACCCGAGACGTGCTCATGAATATCGCCGACTACGCTCTGCATAGAAACGCCTGATTCCCAGACCGACCCCGTGTTCGGTCCATCGCAAAAGGAGAGCTCCCATGGGGCACACTGCTTGCCTGAAGACGATTGCGGCTTTGTCGATCCTTATCATTTCGTTGGCTATGGTGGGGGTTCCCGCCGGGGAATGCGCCCGAAAACAGGCGTCGAAAACCGTTGTGGTCCTCGGGACGGGCACGGTGACGGGAAACAATCATGAAGCCGCCAAGAACGCGGCCATTACCAATGCGAAAGTGACGGCCGTGGCGCTGGTGGCGGCCGAAATCCTACCACTTGAAACCCTGGTCGACCGGTTCAGCGATCTCAACACGATCCTTTACCTCAAGCCGGATGGCTATATCGAATACTACCGCGTCCTCAACGAGATGAAAACCGACAGGGACTATCGGGTGGTGGTCCAGGCCACGGTGTCCGCGACAGACCTGGAAAAACGGCTCAAATCAGAGGGCATTCTCCAACGCGATACCGCAATGACCCAAGCCATCGAGCTCACCGTCGAGGGCACCAAGGATCTGCCTCATTTCGTTCAGTTCCGCCGGTCCTTGGCCGACCTCGACGGTGTTGAATCGGCTCAGATGCGTGAAATGAGAACGGATGCCGCCGTGATGTCCATTCAATGGCGCGGCACCGCCGATCTCTTTGCCGACACCCTTGTCCGGCAACGCTACGACGGCTTCAACATCCGCGTCTACCAGGCGGCAGACAACGCCCTGCGCGTCGAGTTAATCTCCGATTAGGCGTCAAAGGGACAAGAGCCTTTCGATGCGAGCACCGGCCCTTAAAATCAACCTGCCAAACCTGCTGACCCTTGCACGCATCCTCATCACCCCCTTATTCATCATTTTGCTTATCCGGGAGGCGCATGGGTATGCCCTTCTGGTGTTCACACTGGCCGGAGTTACCGATGGCCTCGACGGCTTTATCGCCCGGGTCTTCAACCAGAGGACCGAATTAGGTGCCTTTCTGGACCCCATTGCCGACAAGGCCCTCCTGACGGCAGCCTTTCTGACCCTGGCCGCCAAGGGGATCATTCCTCCCTGGCTGTCCGTCATCGTGGTCAGCCGGGATGTGATGATCATCCTGGGAATCGCCATCCTTGAAATCAAGGACATTCGATTCAAGGTCAGCCCTTCAATCATCAGCAAATTCACCACCGCCGCACAGCTGGCCAGCGTGTTTTTCACCCTCGCCGCCATCCGTTGGCCTCCGTTTTCCGGGGCCAAACCCTATCTGTACGGAGCGACGGCGGTGTTGACGACCCTGTCCGGCCTTCACTATATCTACACCGGTCTCGGGATCTTGCAGGGCCACTATGATACCGAGCCGGAAGCCTGATGTATTTGCCGTTGACAGTAAATGGGTTCGATGCTAAGAGACCGGTTCGTACTTTGAAGGCACGTAGCTCAGGGGGAGAGCGCTACCCTGACACGGTAGAGGTCGTTGGTTCAAATCCAATCGTGCCTACCAGCAAGCGCAAGGGGCTGCGGATGACACCGCAGCCCCTTTTTGCGTTTTGGCCTCCCTTCGGGTCACCATCTTATCCAAAAACGGCATTTGCGAGACCTCCGGCAGTGCAGCCCTACCCCTTCCTATGGGCCTTTGGGCATCTCATTTAGGGTTGTATGAAATGTAACCGTGGCCCACGGCATAGGCCACAGGATCTGGCTAGAAGCAAGCGGGATCTTTTCGAGATGGAGGCATTGTTCATCCCCTCCCACTGGCGGCCCGTTATGAACCGCCAACAGTGGTCGTTGTGATTCGAATGGTTCTTGCATGGTCTTACGCCTCGAAATGATTCCGTCAACGCCCTTCAAAGACCGGCCAGGGAAGGGCCAAGGATTCGGCGTTTTATCGTCCATCCACGAACAGTTTACTCCGTAAAGCAGCGGCAACGTTCCGGCCGGTAGAAACTCCCCAACTCTCGACCTGCCCCTCGATTTCCCCCAAGGCTTTGGGCGTCTCAGCTATGGTCGCTCCCATGGGCGACACCGTCACCCTGCGCCTGACGCGTAGACCGTGGAAGCCAAAGGCCGGCCCCCTCTCAAACAGATTCAAGCTGCTTTTCACTGATATAGTGTGATAGCCGCTCAGCAAGTGTTCCCGTATGCAGCTCAAACAGATGATTATCGTAATCATAAAAATAGATCGAACGAGCTTCGCCTTCAACGCGATTACGCCCCGCATCAATCTCAATGCCAAGCTGTTGCACTTTCAATTCATAGTCATCAAATTCCGCCTCAGGTACTTTAAACGCTATATGGTTATAAGACCGTTCTGATAGTGATTCGCCTTCCATTACAGCTACCCAAGTGCCTCCTATGATAAAGAATTTTTCATATGAAGTTGAGAAATTCTTTTCTGAACTATCATAGACTTCTTCGGCATTGAAAATCGATTCAAAGAAGTCGGCAGTACGCCTTACATCTCTTACAATAAACGTAATATGGCTAATTGATTCTATCATATGAAATTGTGAGCTCTAACGGGTTGAGCTGAGCAGCAGTGGCAAATATATCGGGCTACTTCAGGCCTCAACGTAAAACCCCGCCAGATGTCCCTGTCTGCTCCAGCGAATGGTTATGCGCTATTTGTAATTGAGTGAAAGGTTGGTCGCCGCTGAGTTCAGTTTTTTGTCTGCTGTCCACAAAAGGGTGCCTGATAGTTTCGCAGACGCTAAGATATGCACATCAACAAAACCAATTCCGATTCTCATTAGCTGGTTTTCATCGATAAAGAACAGAAATTCATCGAATTCGAGCACTGGAGCCGACGGGAGAGATTTTAGCAAGGGCAGGATTTCATTGCGGTTGGTAATGTTGCCGCAGGCTAACTCGCCGATAATAAACGGATGGCAAATGACCTCGGCATCCATCAGCAATCGTTCGAGTCGCCGATCCCCATGTCGGAGGTGTGCAACCCAAATCGAAGTGTCTACAAGCACCATAATAGGCGTTATCCAGTTCTGCGCCTGGGAATGGGGCGCAGATTGCCCTCGGTGCCTCCGAGCTTGGCCAAACGCTTTGCACTCTCGCGAGCAATCAAGGCCTCTAAGCCAAGTCGCACCAAGGCGGTTTTTTCCTTAACGCCGGTAAGCTTCGATGCTTTTTCCAGAATCTGATCGTCAATGTTTAATGTTGTTCTCATATGCATATATATGTATCATTAATACATCAATGTCAAGGCTTTTCGCATAACGCTGCTAATCAGCCGCGCGGCTTTTTGCGTCGGCTGAATTAGCCTTGTTA
This sequence comes from uncultured Desulfobacteraceae bacterium, assembly GCA_942491115.1. Classification (GTDB taxonomy): domain Bacteria; phylum Desulfobacterota; class Desulfobacteria; order Desulfobacterales; family UBA5852; genus CALNZV01. The sequence continues at coordinate 12,963 of CALNZV010000004.1, read as the reverse complement.
TACGGTTCTTCCCATTTCGATATCTTATCTCAATTCTCCAAATCTCAAGGCCTCCTCCAGATATTTCATAAATATCGGATGGGGTCTGCCCGGGTCTGAATTCATTTGCGGCAGAAACAAACTCGCAATAAAATAACGGTGCCCCTCTAACTCAATTACTCTTATCTCCCCACCGTCATTACGGCCTACAAATTTTAATTCGCCTTGGCTAATCTGTTCCTGATATTCCGAGTTCAGACTGTAACTACAACTATATCTTTCTACCGTTTCTCCTTTGCCATACACTTGATGCGTCAAAGTGCCTGTCTGAATTTTTATACGTTCACTTGTTCCCACAAGTGAACAACTCAATTTGCTAATTAATGGTCTTGATGTTTTCGAATGGCTTTCTTCGTGATCGGCATCTTCAATCCCAATTACATTGCGTGCATACTCTACCAGAGTATGTTGGAAACCGCCTCACGTACCAACGAAAGGGTAATCATGTTCGCGTGCAAAACGAACGGCCCGAAGTGCTCCTTCCATGCTTTGATAAGGACTACCTGGGGAGCACAATAAGGCATCAAATTGCGATAGGGTTGGCAGTTTTTTTTCAAGTGTTTTGGTTGGCACCCACTGTGTCTCGACGGAAATTCCCAGCTCATCTCCAGCGTGAATTATGGCTTCATTTGTTGCGATGTGTGACGGATAATCAGGATTGAAATCTCCAATGATACCAGTTTTAATACTTTGTTTCATGTAATCCCCAATTGAAAAGGTTCAAGATCGGTTGTATCTTCCCGCCCGTTGGCGGCGAGCGCAGCTTTTTGCGATCCGTGTGCAAGCGGTTGTTAAACTTCTATTTCTATTTGACGAGTTGAGCGTCCAACTCCGCCTGCCATTAAGCTACTGATCGATCCGTCAACTATCCGTAAATCAACCCTGATGATGCTAGGCGATGGCGGTTGCATGAGGCGTCCTTGCTCAATAAATAGCGTTGTAGCATCAATCCCTTGGCGATCATGCAGATAGCAAGCTAAAGGACCGGCAGCCATGCCGGTAGCAGATTCTTCGTCGATTCCATAACGTGGGGCAAACATCCTAGCCCCTGCATGTCGCCCAGGTAGTGCTGTTTCATTTGAGAAAACGTAATAACCAATCAGGTCGTATTGTTCGCTTAACTGTCTGATAAGCGCTTGATCGGGATGTATTGCTGCAACCGAAGCAGCATTTTGGAGAGGGACGAGTAGAAATGAGTTTCCGGTATTTACGATAGAGATCGAATCCAACGATTCATGACTTGAGAGCTTAAGGGAAGCTCGTACTTCTTCGATGTTCAAGACATCAGAATAGGTTGGACGGGATTGCTCCATATATGCCATTGAGCCGTCAACTATAATTTCTCTCGTGCCATCTATTGTCTCTTTTGACATACGACCGTTTTTTACAAGGCCAAGCTCGCTCATTTTGCTAAAAGTTGCGATGGTTGCGTGCCCGCAATGAGCGATTTGTTGTTCTGGAGTGAAAAATTCCAGCTTTATCGTTGCAACTTGTGATTGTGAAACAAAGGCCGTTTCTGAAAGTCCAACTTTTTGTGCGATCTTCAGCTTCTGTTCGGAGCTTAAGCTATTTGCATCCAAAACAACACCAGCGGGATTTCCACCGGTATCGCCGTCAATGAATGCATTGACTATTTCAACAGATACTTTCATGATAACTCCTAGTTTATGGGTATTGAGGTCTATCTCCAAGCTCACCTGATCCGAGGGCCACCAGGCCCTCGGGTCAGGTGAAGCGACAGGTTCGTATTTCTATTTTTTTCTCAATCGCATCCCAGGCGCGTCTGGTGGCCGAACCTCAAATCCCCGCTTTTGATAGAATTCAGATCTGCCTGCTGCTGAAAAAAGCTGCACCTCACGAATACGTGCCTCTTGGCATCTACTTATGATACGATGAAGAATCTTTGATCCAATACCCCTCCCTTGATAGGAAGGGATGACAATCAGATCATAGATCATCGCATACAACACACCATCGGAAACGACCCTTCCGAACCCTACCAACCGGCCTGAATGATAGGCACACAAAATGTACCAGCTTAGCCTTAGCGCTTTGTGCAGTTCGTTTGGGGATGCCTTGTATCCCTTGTTCCACCCCGTGGTATCGAATAAACCCTTATACTCCGTAGCGGTCGGTATCTCTTCTGTATATTTAATTTCCATGTCTGTATGCGAACGTCACGTATTAGGGTCGGCATGACTTTCGCCGTCCCCTACAGACGTAGGTTAGCGAGAATTACTGCACAGCATAATCAAATGCCGCTTTCGCGTGAATAATTGTAGTATTTAGGTAAATCACATCATCTTCAGCAAAGGTTGCCAATTGTTCTTTACCACTAAAAGCCAATGGTAGTTCCGTGCAAGCTAAGCAAACAGTTTTCTTTATTGTATCCTTTTGCTGGTATGCTGAATCAATCACCTTGTTTAATATGGTCCTACCGTTTTCGGTTTTTCCTTCAAATAGTTCTGATATTAAGTATACCACCTTTAATTGTATTTCTGAGTTAGGTGGTGGAAATGCATCAATTCCATTTGATTTCATAAATGCTGGCAATGAATTTGATTTCATCGTTGGTTCTGTCCCCAGAATCAAAAACTGGTTAATCTCGTGTTTTTTGCATTCTTTTGCAATGGCGTCATAAATGCTCAATACTGGGATACCAATGTTTTTGGTAATAGATTCAAATCTTGTATGAAGCGTATTAGCCGTAATAATAGCAAAGTCTACGCCGTTTCTTTCTAATCTCTTTAAAGCAGAATTAAAATATGCATCATAATCTTTCCATGAAGAATCATTGCCTACCTGACCTCTATGATTAAAAGAATAATTAATATTGACAGATTCAATACACATTTCTGGCATTGGAGAGGGGCCATTAAATTCCATTTGCGAATGATAACTTTGGCTGAATTGGCAAATAGCCTTGTAGTATTCAACGGTAGCTGGCCATGCAAGTCCACCAAGGATTCCTATTTTCTTCATTTTATGTCTCATGCAATTCTCTGATTATTTTATCGCCTACGGGCGCAGCGAGGCGCCAACATTTCGCTTAACTCGTGAGGCGCCTGTGCTTCCAGGTTCATGTCCGTAGGACCAGTTTTTAGGGCGCTGAATCGAGTTGAAGCGATTGTTAGATCGTCCATTCTATTTCATCATTATAATCAAATTAATTCTTCATTTAATTGGCTATTTTTATAGTAATTAAAAGGTATCTTTTGATTCTAAACATCCATATTTTAATCAAAAGCTAAACACTATTATTATTTCCACTACTTATCCATTCCATCTCTTGGCTAGTGATGTATTGGAGCCGGAGTCCTAGTTGTGCCGTATGGTGTTGTGTGTGTCTTATTGCATTTATGTAACGCTCTAATCTCGTCATTGCTCTATAAATGTCAGTATTGGGAATTAAGAAGTCGGCGTCGTATTTAGTTTTCATTGTAGATTCAATTTTTTCCGAGCAAAATTCGAAATAATCTCTTATGAAATTGCGTTCGAATAAGTGTTCTTCTTTAAAATCAAAAATATCTCTATAATTTTTAAAAAATTCAATATTGTTCTGGTGGAAATATTGGTTTTCGAATTCTTTTTCATTTTCACTAAGATTGTAATCAATGTCCAAAAGTGTGTGAATGACGACTTGAGAAAAAGGGTAATCATTATGATGCTCATTCCAGTCTTTTTCAGGACATCTATCAATACAATCCTTAAGCATATAGAGGCTAGCTATCATTTGATTTAGAACACTTTGCTTAATTATGCTGTCCTGCATCTGAGTAACCCCCTATGAGGAATAGATGGTTTTATCCCTGATAAAACAATTTTCTATTTGAGTAAAATCGATCTAACGGTGAGCTGTGGGGAGGCGAGGTACGAGCCGTCCCACACAAACGTGAGGTTAGAGCTCGTTCAGGTCACTTTGGAACATAATTTGGAGCTCCACCTGGTATTAGCAATGAATAAGGTGTTGTTGTATCCTTAAATAATTGCCGTGCAAAATTGATTGCTTGGACTTTTATTTCCTCCCCAAGCTCATCAGGTTTTGTACAATTGCAGATAAATAGTTCACCGGCAGAATTCGCTTTATCGTAAACCAATACCCTTTGGAAACTGGTTTGAATCAACTCTGCATTATTTTCAAACTGATCAGCAGCTGTAACAATCAGTGCTTGGCGTTGACCTTCAACAAACGAAGTATGTTCAGCCGAACCACAGACACCTCTATAGAGGCAATGACAACGATCTATAAATGCTTTCATTTGAGCACTGAATCCCCAATAATAAAGAGGCGATGCATAAATGACAACATCACTTGAGACCATCTTATCAATAACAATATTTCCGTCATCCTTTTGAATACATCCAGGTTCGTTTGGATTCTCTTTGCATTTGGAACAGCCTAAACATCCATTTATTTTTTGGGTCGATAGATTTACTCGCTCGACTTGATGTCCTTTTTCTTTCAGTTCATCTTCAACCCAAGTCAGTACTTTTGATGTATTTCCCTTCTTCCGAGGACCTCCAAAGATCGATAACACCTTCATTTTGATTCCTTTTAGTAAGAGCTCTCGTATAAGAGATCAGCGGAGTAATTGATCTCACAGGACACACCCCGGTAGGATGAATGTTCCCCAACAACCATCCAACCAAAGGAGTGTCCCATGAGACTTAAGGATTATGGCCGAAAACCCCACTTGCGTAAAGCCTATGTCCAGCAACCGGGCCTGTTGATCATCGGCGTGGATGTCAGCAAAAGCACCCACAGCGCCTGCATCGGAACTCAGGAAGATATCCTGGCGCGCCATATTTTATTTGAAAATCTAAAAGACGGCTTCAAGAACTTCGAGGCCACTATCCGTAAACTCAAAAGCGAGCAGCGCTGCCGCCGGGTGCTGATCGGCATGGAACCATCTGGCATCTACTGGTATGCGCTCTACGAACGGCTGAAAGCCTGCGGATTCAACTGCTGCCTGGTCAACTGCATGGCGGTAAGAAACAACCGCAGAACCATGGCCGACGGCGTCAGCAAGACCGACCGCAAAGACGCCCACAGCATCTACGATCTGCTCTGCCAGGGAAAATTCTTCCTGCCAGTGGTCCGAGATCCCGAGCTCGCAGCCGCCTACCGCATGATGCGAAAGCACATGTTCTTAAAAAAACGCGTGAGCAGGCTGCGCAATCAGATCCGGGGGGTTCTGGAGTTGCCCTTCCCGGAGCTCAATCCCCTGATCCGGGACCTGACGCTTCCCACATCGCTGCGATTCCTAACGGCCAACCCGACACCCGAGTCTATCAAACGCAACGGCCGGCTGCGTTTCTTGGATAAATGGCGGCCCAGACGGCGCTGCGGCCAGTGGCGGGCAGAGAAGTTCAAAACCATTTATGCGGCAGCCAAAAACACCGTGGGCCTCAACGATCCCCACCGGATCCACGAGTTTGAGATTAAGGCCCTGACCCACGACCTTGCCGATGCCGTGGAGAAAGCTCAAATGTGGCGGGACAAGGCCATTGAACTGCTGGAGCATCGCGATGACTTCCAACTGCTGCTGACCCTGCCACGGATCGGAAAGCCCACCGCCGCCGCCATACTGACCGCCATCGGAGATATCAACGAGTTCGACAATGCCAAACAACTCGTCAAACTCGCAGGGCTCGATATCCGCCGCTACGAGAGCGGCAGCAGTATCCGAAAGCGCCCTAAAAATCTCCCATGTGGGAAGCGGATTTTTGCGCCACTGGCTCTACAGCTATGCCCTGCGGCTTATTGCCTTTGAACCCGGCTTTATCGCCCTCTACCAGCGCAGAAGAAAACAATCGCCGGGAAAAGCGGCTGGCATGCGAGCGCTGATGGCCGTGAACGACAAAATCCTTCGGGTGGTCTTCCGAATGCTCAAAGACCACCACCGCTACGCGCCCCAAATCGATATCGCCACAACCGCCTTCTACGAGGCTCAAAAAAAGGCCGCCTGAAGACAGCCGCGCACGATACCGGTGTGGGCGGTGAGGGGAAACCTGAATTTTGCATCGGACCCCACCGAGGTGGGGAAAACCAGAGCGTTAGTGCAGGTCCCTCACCGCTCCTAAAAACCTGGACAAAGAACCGTTGGGTCCGCATCCATTGCGAAGAACCCGAATCGTGCCTTACGAGGATCGGTTGGGAGCAACTCCCGCGTGAGGCCTTGCCGCCCAATCCGGTTTGCGCGCTGTTGTGGGAGGGTCGTTAAAAAAATCAATCCCTCGGGATCGAATACCCGTGGTGTGTCCAATAGAAAAAGACTTGCATCTTCAACAGAACACTAACGGTAAGTTCAGTTGCCACACTCTTTTGCGGTCAACTGAAGCGTTTGGTTATGTGATATTTTATCTTAATTATAGGTTGTTAAGAGCAGACTTATCCTTTTTGGATAGTTTACCTGCGACCAAATTGTACGACCCTTTCACAAGTTCACTTAGCATCCCTTCCGGTAACTCACCCAAAAGAGAAATTGTAATCCAATGTTTTTTATTCATGTAGTAACCTGGAACCACAGACTCAAACTGGCCAACTAACATTGCCCCATCTTCAGGGTTACATTTTAAGGTCACCTTAGGTATTTCTTCACCTTGCGACACGAGAGCAAACATTTTCCCCATTACTTTAAAAACTAATGCCTCGGGTCCAAATGGATAACTGCTTTCTGATCCCTTGAACTTTGATAGATGTTTTTCAATTTCTACTTTATTCATTCAGATATATTCTGAAGTTCTTAATTTTTCAACACATAACGGCAAGGCTCACTGGCGGCGATCCGTTACGGTCCGCTTTACAGCAGCTGGTTATCTGGCATTGCGAATAAGCCTGAGTCAGCTTGCCACGGGCACCCAGATTTCATATATCATCGATTTTGGTGAGGCGTTATCATCGTAAGGATAACGCTCAAACACCGCACCTTCCCGCTGTTTTTCACCAGAATTTGGGAGCCATTGCGAAAATATAGCGTCGAATAGTTTTGGAATCTCAGTTACAGCGCCCTGAGTACGAAATACCGCGTAACGCCCAGCAGACAAAGTCACAATACAGGCCCCTTCAGGTAGGGGCTCTGGAATTGGATCGATGTTTCTACCAGCAGCATATGAGAAACGCCCATCCGGCCGCACGGAGTATGAAACCCCGTAGGCGGCTTGTTCCTCAATGCCCTCAAATGTCCACTCTCGTGCCCAGAAGTCATTCCACAACTCAGGAATATCCTTACGCGTTTCAATTGTATAATCACGAGAGAGCGCTACCAAACGCTTTTCCTGCACCTCAAGAAATTCTGGTTCCAGTCTCATCTTTTTTTCTCCTATTCGCAAAAAATAGTTTTGTCGTATTCATCTCTGGGGCAGGCTCTCTTTGTCACCACATAACGCCGCGCTTCAGCGGCAAACCGCAAGCGTAGCGAGTGGTTTGTCCGACTGCATGCGCTCGTTAGCGATTTGTCCAGAGTAAACCATGCCCCTTCGATAAGGCCTCGTTGCATGCTTTCTCAATTACATCGAATGCATATTCTACGAAATCGCTACTATCTCGAATTTCTGATGCGAGCTTAGAATCATCTAGTCGATCACGCCTCAACTCAGGGGTTAAACCTTGAATCAGGTTTAGCAACTGCCGCACATCCTTACTGAAAAACGCAAAATTTTCGCCATCAATGGCGATAGCAGGAGAATTGTGTCGGGGCTTAAACCAGGTTTGAAATATGCTACCAACATTTTCCACAGAGTCTTTTGTGCCATTCAATATGTAATGAAAGTCTTTCACTTGGCGATGACTAATTTCAGGAGAATAAGAATTTAATTCATGACTCGGCCAATCATTTGGAACTTCAGGGGTTTTTTTGCCTAACAGTTTAGAAAAGAGGCCGTGGCTCAAATCTGGAGTTTCGCCCCCAAGGTACGAATCAAACGTATTTGGATTGTTTCTTAGAAACTCTAAGTGACTATCAGGTGCCACGTAGAAAAACATGTATAAAGCCATAGCTGTTCTTCCCTTATTCTTCGCTAACGGGCGAGCTGAGGTGCACGGGAGAAGTGGTTGAAAATGCGAAGCATTTTTGCCAGGTGACGACCGTGACACGCTCCAGCGTTATGTTGGCTCCCGCGAATCAGCGCTCAAGCCAACTTTTTATTGGTTATTTGATTGATGATGGTCTCGATTGTCTTCGAGCCAACAGGGCGGTGGAGCGTCAGCTCAGCTCGCCCGTTGGCGACGAGCGCAGCGAGGCGCCAACGGGCTGCTCAGGGGCGCGCACCTTTTTGCGCATCCACTGCAGCAGCAAGGTTATGAGACGACTCATTCCAGCCTAAGGAATACCGGAACGGTGCCGTTTGCCTGAACTGACCAGTACTTTCTATTCTCTGGTACCAACTTGCCGTCAACGATGGAAAACTTGAAAACTTCCGATTCAATTTCCTTTAGAATAGCAACTTTCTCGTACGCGAGAGCTTCAAGTTTCTGGCGATCGGTTTCTATCGTCGGATTCAAATGGTGGTAGTCGTCTCGTTTTTCCCATAGCGATAGAAACTTTTCTTTCATGGTTTTTGATATAAATTGTCTGGTCTCCAATTTTAAAACATTTCCTTCGAAGTTTTTCTTCGGTTTCCAACCGTTCTTTTGGCAAATAAATTTAACAATAGCTTCAGCGACAGCTTGAGACAAAGCGATGGCACCGTAGAAATGCCCATCACGAAAGAGAAAGGTGCATTCGGCTGACACGGGCGCAAATTCTGTGGAAGGAATAATTCCATGCGGCTTTACTTTTAAGTAGCGTTCTACCCGAGACGAAAGAGTCTGCTCGAACTCTTGTTTGATTCCATCCTCAGTCATTGCTTTCTGCATCGTTTCTTGGATGTTCATCTCTTCCATCACTCATAACGACCGAACTGAGACGCGTGCGCTTTTTTTCGCGTCGTTCTCAAGTGACAGGTTATGGAAGGTCTATTGATGAGCTGTATATTCGTCCAGCAATCGGCGAATCATTTTTTGATATTGGGTGTTATATTTTTTTGCTTCGCTTTTAAAGAAATCAACGCTTGTTTTGCTGAGAGCGATCGTGACCTTGACCGTCTCATCTTTCAGGGCAAGCTCTTCAGGTGAGGGCAGGAAATCGGAGATTACCTTCACTTTGCCCATCGGCTCATTCGTGTATTTTATTTTCCCTCTCATATATCTTTTTCCCTTTCCGCCAATACCCGGCGCCAATGATCCTGATTTTTCCTTTTCGATAGGTAAATCTTACAGTCAGAATTCCACCCGTAACCCTACCAAGGCAATAATATCGGTTTTCATTCAGGCTGTGGTCCAGATCTTCCAGGATGATACGTTGGTGATCCAGAAACGCAAGCTGCGCCAAAGAAAATGAAACACCGTGTTTTTCTTGGTTTATCAGATCCTTGGTGGAATCCCATACAAAATCAGATCGTTTTGTCATATGGATAAGATACAGCGGAGGAATATTATTGTCAATATTATAATATGGCTATTTATATGGCTTTTAAATCCATCGTATAAGAGATCAGCGGAGTAATTGATCTCACAGGACACACCCCGGTAGGATGAATGTTCCCCAACAACCATCCAACCAAAGGAGTGTCCCATGAGACTTAAGGATTATGGCCGAAAACCCCACTTGCGTAAAGCCTATGTCCAGCAACCGGGCCTGTTGATCATCGGCGTGGATGTCAGCAAAAGCACCCACAGCGCCTGCATCGGAACTCAGGAAGATATCCTGGCGCGCCATATTTTATTTGAAAATCTAAAAGACGGCTTCAAGAACTTCGAGGCCACTATCCGTAAACTCAAAAGCGAGCAGCGCTGCCGCCGGGTGCTGATCGGCATGGAACCATCTGGCATCTACTGGTATGCGCTCTACGAACGGCTGAAAGCCTGCGGATTCAACTGCTGCCTGGTCAACTGCATGGCGGTAAGAAACAACCGCAGAACCATGGCCGACGGCGTCAGCAAGACCGACCGCAAAGACGCCCACAGCATCTACGATCTGCTCTGCCAGGGAAAATTCTTCCTGCCAGTGGTCCGAGATCCCGAGCTCGCAGCCGCCTACCGCATGATGCGAAAGCACATGTTCTTAAAAAAACGCGTGAGCAGGCTGCGCAATCAGATCCGGGGGGTTCTGGAGTTGTCCTTCCCGGAGCTCAATCCCCTGATCCGGGACCTGACGCTTCCCACATCGCTGCGATTCCTAACGGCCAACCCGACACCCGAGTCTATCAAACGCAACGGCCGGCTGCGTTTCTTGGATAAATGGCGGCCCAGACGGCGCTGCGGCCAGTGGCGGGCAGAGAAGTTCAAAACCATTTATGCGGCAGCCAAAAACACCGTGGGCCTCAACGATCCCCACCGGATCCACGAGTTTGAGATTAAGGCCCTGACCCACGACCTTGCCGATGCCGTGGAGAAAGCTCAAATGTGGCGGGACAAGGCCATTGAACTGCTGGAGCATCGCGATGACTTCCAACTGCTGCTGACCCTGCCACGGATCGGAAAGCCCACCGCCGCCGCCATACTGACCGCCATCGGAGATATCAACGAGTTCGACAATGCCAAACAACTCGTCAAACTCGCAGGGCTCGATATCCGCCGCTACGAGAGCGGCAGCAGTATCCGAAAGCGCCCTAAAATCTCCCATGTGGGAAGCGGATTTTTGCGCCACTGGCTCTACAGCTATGCCCTGCGGCTTATTGCCTTTGAACCCGGCTTTATCGCCCTCTACCAGCGCAGAAGAAAACAATCGCCGGGAAAAGCGGCTGGCATGCGAGCGCTGATGGCCGTGAACGACAAAATCCTTCGGGTGGTCTTCCGAATGCTCAAAGACCACCACCGCTACGCGCCCCAAATCGATATCGCCACAACCGCCTTCTACGAGGCTCAAAAAAAGGCCGCCTGAAGACAGCCGCGCACGATACCGGTGTGGGCGGTGAGGGGAAACCTGAATTTTGCATCGGACCCCACCGAGGTGGGGGAAAACCAGAGCGTTAGTGCAGGTCCCTCACCGCTCCTAAAAACCTGGACAAAGAACCGTTGGGTCCGCATCCATTGCGAAGAACCCGAATCGTGCCTTACGAGGATCGGTTGGGAGCAACTCCCGCGTGAGGCCTTGCCGCCCAATCCGGTTTGCGCGCTGTTGTGGGAGGGTCGTTAAAAAAATCAATCCCTCGGGATCGAATACCCGTGGTGTGTCCAATAGAAAAAGACTTGCATCTTCAACAGAACACTAACGGTAAGTTCAGTTGCCGTGAGAATCGTGGTCGGCTGAAGCGCCATGTTGGGCTAAGACATCAGTGTATGGACGAATTTTTTTTAGCAGGGCACCCATCTGCCTTTCGGCCACCTCTGTATCGTGCGCTACCTGCGATCGTAGCCAATAGCCGTTGGAAAGACCGAAAAACTTACACAATCTCAAATCTGTGTCAGCAGTTATAGAACGTTTTCCAGAAATTATCTCACTGATGCGCTGTGCCGGAACACCAATCTCTTTTGCGAGACGATACTGACTCAGGCCCATCGGTTTTAAAAACTCTTCCAGCAACAGCTCACCGGGGCTTACAGGATCGAGTTTTTTCATGGTATTTTCACCTCAATGGTAATCCATTATTTCAACTTCCTCAGCACCAGCTTCTGTCCATCGAAAGCAGATGCGCCATTGCCGGTTAATACGGATGCTGTATTGTCCGTATCGATCACCCTTGAGCGCTTCCAACCGATTACCGGGAGGTACCATCAGATCGCCAAGATTTGCAGCAATTTCTAGCTGTCTCAGTTTCCGACGGGCAATTTTATCAATGCTTGCAAATCGCTTGACGCGGCTTCCGTTGGAAAGGGCCTCAGTATCGGAGCACTTGAAGGATCGAATCATTATAGAAAATAATAACGCATTACGTGATTAACGTCAAGCGTGATTATGTGGCCCAACGATTTTTTTTATATATTATTCACACAACCTTTATCCACACCTTTTACATTTTATCTATCATTCATATTTTTATATTATTATTCACTATTAATTATCGGCGAGCTGAGGTGCACGGGAGGAGCGGGTGAAAATGCGAAGCATTTTTGCCAGGTGACGACCGTGACACGCTCCAGCGTTATGTTGGCTCCCGCGAATCAGCGATCAAGCCAACTTTTTATTGGTTATTTGATTGATGATGGTCTCGATTGTCTTCGAGCCAACAGGGCGGTGGAGCGTCAGCTCAGCTCGCCCGTTGGCGACGAGCGCAGCGAGGCGCCAACGCCCGGCATAAGGCGCGGCGATTTATTCCGTCGCTCTTAATGCCGTTGTTATCTACCAATATCGAGTCCTATGATTTTCTTTCAAAAAAAAGCTTGACATGATCAATTTTTAATTATATGTTTAAGCCATTTTTTTAAATTTGCTTAACTACTTAATTATGAGATTTTGGCCTATGAATGTCGAGCCTTCCGAAATATTTAAGGTGCTGAGCGTGGAAACACGTGTAAAAATAATCGAGTTACTTAAATGCCAAGGGCCTTTGGGTGCTAAGGGCATTGCAGCAACGATTGGCATAACAACTGCTGCCGTATCCCAACACCTCAAAATATTAAAACAAGCGGGTCTTGTCAGAAGCGAGAGGAACGGATACTGGATACCATATTCGATAGATGAAAAAGCGATGGAAAATTGTCGGAAAATATTAAATGAAGTTTGTACATGCGGATGCCAAGGAACAGGAAAATTTCGAGAAATTGAATCAGAAAGGTCAGATTTGGAATCGCTAAAAAAATATGAGAAAGAGCTTAATAATGAACTTAATGTTGTACGGCAAAGGGTAAAAGAGATGGAGCCCCTTAAAAAGTAGGCAATTTTTTTTGGATTTAAAGTTAAGTGTTTGCTTAATTGCTTAAACAGAAAGGAGGTGATTAAAATG
>CALNZV010000003.1:0-18575 GCA_942491115.1 uncultured Desulfobacteraceae bacterium | reverse complement strand
CGCAAATGGTAACGGGTGCCGCAGCGGGCCGTTAGAGACCCATCCAGTTTCATTATCTGCTGCAACACTGATCCTTACCAGCACCAGAAAAGTTGCGTTGACGGGCGGCCACGAGGTCGGGCTCAATATTGAATCGATATGAAAAATCGGGCTGGATTATCACTTGGTGGAGGGCGGCATGTCTGGCAAGGGCAGGATAGACATGTGCGGTCGAACCTTCAGCCCATGGGAGCGGCGGTATACTGAGCCATGACCCATCCCACCCCGCCGGATGGGCTTTGACGTTATACCAGCCGGGGGAGCTGCCGAGCACCGTGAGGATTTCACCATACCCGACCCGACCGATAATGCCCTGGTGGAGGCCGGGACCGCTGCGGACATTGAGGCCTTCTACATTGACCGATATGGTGCCCGAGGCAGCAATCGGCGTGCTGTAGGCATAATCCCGAACCACGACCGGGGCCGGCTGAACCACCACCGGCGCCGTGCTCTGGTAGATAACCGTTCGGGGCGGGGGCGGTGTGAAGATCGCCGAGAGGACGACGCCGCTCGTCAGTCCGATACCCAGGGCCGCCCAGACGTTGCCGTAATTCCCGTAATAACATCCGCGGCAGCCGTGATAGTTGTTGTAGCCCCGGCCGGTATTGACAATTGCCGGCGTTGCGGCCAGAAAGAAAACCGTTAGCAGAACAGTGATGGTCTTTTCATGGCGGCTCCCTGTGTGTTCATTTTACAGACCCCTTGAAAGGGAAAACGGTCCGCAGACCGTATCCAAACGATAACCTTTGGAACCTGATCCAGCGGCGCCATCATGGATGTCCGCGGAACCGTGAACCACACGCAGCCGAGGTCCGTCTGGAATATGATGATTTGATTGTTTAAAGCTAATACAATTTTCGTTAATTTACAACTTTGAAATCCATGGATTCCGTGGGGGCGGGGCAAGGGTGGGACCGTCTATGAAACGCCCGGTTCCGCCGTTGTGGCCGAGTGAACTATCCTTCGAGCCCTGCCGAACAGGATGATTCTTTGGGAAATGATTTTTTTTTGACGGTGACTTTGATTTTTGCAGTGCAGCGTTTTATGTTTGAATTACAATCTTTTTTGAGGCAGGTGGATATGGAAACAACACCAGCAGCGGCCATGATCCATGCTAGAAACTGACCCGGACCTACACGTTGGGGGAGAACCGGATTACCGGTATCGATGCCGTTGATCTGGAAATTGTTCAGGGGGAGCTCGTCCTGTTGAAAGGCGTCAGCGGCTCCGGCAAGAGCACGCTCCTGTCGCTTCTTGCCGGCCTTGACCGGGCGACGGGCGGTGAGCTGACCGTGGCCGGCCGCGACCTGACCCATGCCTCGGGGCCGTCGCTGGACGACTATCGCCGCCATGTCGTCGGCATGGTCTTCCAGGCTTTCAACCTGATGCCGACCCTGGATGTGATGGAAAACGTCTGCCTGCCGGCGCTCCTGGCCGGCCATCTGGATGAGGTGGCCCGGGGGCGGGCCACCGAACTCCTGGAATGGCTGAACCTGGGGATCGCCTTACCCATCTCCCGGCCCAGCTGTCGGGCGGCGAGATGCAGCGGACGGCGATTGCCAGGGCGCTGATCAACGATCCCGGCGGTGATCCTGGCGGACGAGCCCACGGGAAACCTTGACAGCCGGAACGGGGCCATCGTCATCGATCTGCTCGCCGAACTGAACCGTTCATCGGGCAAAACCGTGGTCATCGCCACCCACGGCAGCCAGGCCGATGGGGCCGCCACCCGGTGTATTCGCCTCAAGGATGGAAGAATCCAATGGGACGGCTGACCTTTCTGATGCGCCTGTTCTGGTGGTTCAGCATCCGCAACTTCAGGCTGCACCGGAGCCGGACCCTGGCCGTGGTGCTGGGGATCGCTTTGGGCGCCGCCGTGTTTACGAGTGTGCGGCTCTCCATCAACGCGTCCCTCGGGGCTTTCGGGCGAAGCATGGACCGCATCGCCGGGAAGGCCGACTGGACGGCTGTGCGGCCCGGCGGCCGGGTGCCCGAAAGGTGGGTGGCCGTTCTCCTTCGGCATCCGTCGGTCGACAGCGCCTCGCCCCTGCTCAAGACCTATGTCCGCCCGGCATCGGAATCCGTGGCGCCGTTTCTTCTCATCGGTATAGACCCTCTGTTGGACCGGCCCTTCCGGGAATGGTCGACAGAAGGTTCCGCGGATCATTCCTCGAGAAACTCCCGGCTCGGAAAACCTCGCCGGAAAATTCGAAGGGGCGCGGTGAGGGGAGCGCCCTGGATCTCATGACCACCCCGTACACCCTGATCATGGGGAGGGGCCTATCGGACGAGCTCCGGGTGATGGCCGGGGAGACGATTGCGCTGCTGGGCGCCCGTGAAAAGGCTGGGTTTACCGTGCTTGGCGTTTTGGGCGGGGAAGGGCTCTCCCTGGTCGACGGCGGCCGCATTGCCGTGACGGACATCGCCACGTTCCAGGAATTCACCGGGGAATACGACGAGATCGACCAGATCGACATCCGTATCCGGCCCGGTGCCCCGCCGGATGCCGACCAGTACCATCAGGGCGTCGCTGCCGGACGGCATCCTGCTGTCCCGGCCGAACCAGGCCAAGGAGACCGGGCTTGGCATGATCCGCGCCTACCAGCTCAACCTCTCGGTGCTGAGCTTCGTGTCCCTGTTCGTGGGGATGTTCCTCGTCTACAGCCTCGTCGCCCTGAATGCGGCGTCCCGGCGCCGGGAGCTCGCCATCCTGCGTTCCGGGGGGCGTCCCGGCAGATGGTATTCGTCCTCTTTCTCCTCGAGGGGGCCTTCTTCGGCATCCTCGGGTGGGCGCTGGCATTCCCCGTCAGCGCCGTCATGGTGGGGCTCATGGTCGAGGGCATCAGCCGGACCATCTCCATCCTTTTTGTCCGGGTGACCATCGATCAGCTGAACCTGGATGCCTGGGAAGTTGTGCTCTCGTTTGGTGTCACCCTGGCCGTGTCGGTCCTGGCGGCCGCCGAGCCGGCCTATGAAGCCATGCAGGTCTCCCCACGGGAGGCGTTGTCTTCGACGCGGTCCCGCACTTCCGTCCGGCGGATCGCCCACCGCCTCGCCGTGGTCGGGGCAGTGTTCGTGGCGTCGGTCTGGCCGCTCTCCCGCATGCCCGCCGTCTCGGGCATTCCTCTGCCGGGCTACGTGGCGACCTTTGTCCTGTTTGCGGGGTTCGCCCTCATGTCCCCTTTCTTCCTGGGGCTGATCAGCATCCGGCTCTCCCCTCTGCTCCGCCGCATGGCCGGGGAGCCGGCATATCTGGCGGGTCGATACCTCCGGGACAGCGGCATCCGGGTCGCCGTTTCCGTGGGGTCCCTCATTACGGCGGTGGCGCTTTTTTCCGCTCTGGTCATCATGGTCCACAGCTTTCGGGGGACCGTGAACCTCTGGGTAAACCAGACCGTGAGCGGCGACCTGTTCGTCACGCCCAAGCTCGGCGAGATCAACCAGCACCGCAACCCGTTTTCGCCGGAGATCGCCCGCGCCCTCGAATCCATCGACGTCCCGGCGGACCGGGTCCACTTCCGTCGATTCTACCTGACCTACGACCGGGTGCCGTACCAGTTCGAGGCCATCGATTTTGCGCCCTTCTTCCGGCACGGCAGTTATATCTGGATCGACGGCGATCCTGAAGCCGCGCAGGGCGAGCTCCTCGAGGGCCGGGGGATCATCGTGTCCGAGGTGTTCGCGAACCACACGGGGCTTGGCGTGGGCGACCTTTTTCGGGACCGCATCGCCGGCAACCCGGTGGATGTCCCCATCGTGGGCGTGATACGGGACTACCGGTCCCAGGGCGGCGTGGCGTTTTTCTCCCTTGCGCATTACGAGGCCATCAGGGGTCGGGGCGGCGGGGACCCGGGCAGGCCCGAGTGGAGCGGGGTCCGGTTTTTCTTCCGGGACACGGACCGGGTATTGAACGGCGGGTCGACCGGCTGAAACAGGAGATCGTGGCGAGCTGCGGCGACCGGATTGACATGATCGCCGGGCGGGACCTGCGGCGGAACATCCTCCGGGTCTTCGACGAGACCTTTTCCATAACGACGGTGCTCCTCCTGATTGCCCTGGTGGTGGCCGCACTGGGCATCGCCACCACCCTCACGGTCCTCGTGCTGGAAAGATCCCGCCAGCTCAACACGATCTACGCCGTGGGCGGCAGCCGCCGCCAGATCCGGCGCATGATCGTCTGGGAGGCGTCGCTCATGGTGGCGGCCGGTGAGCTGGGCGGGCTGCTCTGCGGCGCCGTGCTGTCGCTGCTCCTGGTCTTTGTCGTCAACCGCCAGTCGTTCGGGTGGACCTTCATCTACCAGGTGGACTGGGCATCGCTCCTCCTGTCCCTGCCCCTGATCTTTATCACGGCCATGCTGGCAGCGCTGCCGGCGGTGCGGTCGGGTCGTTCCGCGAGTCGCCCGCGGTCGTGCTGCGGGAGGGATGATCCCTTGGACGGCATGAAAGCATATGATAATCAAGGATGCATGGAACATATCAGGGGTATGGATCAATGGACGTGAATTCATTTACTTTTTTCGAGCGTTCAACAAACGTTTGAAATACCTGCTGGTCCCTATCGACCGCAGGGGCTGCGGCACTGCTTATGGCGTTGTTGATGCCGGCCGTAACGCTGGGGGACTACCGCTCAAGTCACGGGTCCCTGCGGGCTCGTTTTTCCCCGGGACCACGGAGCCCATCCCGACTACAAGACCGAATGGTGGTACTACACCGGCAACCTCAGGACGCCGGAGGACCGGCATCTGGGGTTCCAGCTCACCTTTTTCCGCAGCCGGATCGTGCCGCCGGGCGTTGAAAAAGACCATCCGGTGCCCGCGTCCGGGTGGCGGGCGGATAACATTATCCTGGGGCATGCCTCGGTTTCAGATATGGCAGGCGGGCGGTTTTTCCATGCCCGGGAGGCGGCCCGCGATGTCCTCGGCATGGCCGGTGCCGAAACCGTAGCGGATCGGACGGTCGTGACGCTGAAAAAATGGTCCCTCGAGATCGGGCCGGACCGCCATCGACTTTCCGCCGATACCCGCGACTTCGGCTTGGACCTCACGCTCCGCCCGGAGAAACCGCCGGTTTTCCACGGAGACAACGGCTACAGCCGCAAGGGGTCGTTTCCCGAGCGGGCGAGCTGCTATTATTCCTTCACCCGTCTTTCGGCCGAGGGGCACGGTTGCCGTGGGTGGGACGGTCTTTCCGGTGACCGGTTTTGCCTGGATGGACCACGAATTCTCCACGGCACCCCTGGAGACGGGCCTGGTCGGCTGGGACTGGTTCAGCCTCCAGCTCTCGGACGGGACCGAGGTGATGATCTACCTCCTGAGAACCCCGGACGGTTCGTTTCACTCCGCCTCGAGCGGGACCTTTGTGGACCAAATGGGCTGCAGCCGGCATATTGACCGGAACGATATTTTCGTGACGTCCGAGGGCGTCTGGGAAAGCCCCCATTCCCAGGCCGTCTATCCTTCGAAATGGCAGGTCGATATTGAACCTCTGGACCTGCGGTTGAGCGTTCGCGCGAATCTGCCGGATCAGGAGATGGCAGATGGCGGCGCCTCCGACGTCGTCTACTGGGAGGGAAGCGTGTCCGCGTCAGGCAGCCGCGCCGGAGCGCCGGTGTCGGGAGAGGGGTATGCGGAACTGACGGGATATGCCAAGCCCCTGGATGTCCTGAAATAGAAACGTATCAAGCGGATGCTTTGGACAGTTCTTTTTTGAGGGCCAATCCGATTTTTCTTAGCGAATACGGCTTTTTGACATGTTCGCCGGCACCCATGGCCTGGGCCTGCTTCACATTGTCCGTTTCGGAAAACCCGCTGGCGATGACAGCGCGCTGGCCCGGGCGGATGTTGATGATCCGGCGATAGGTTTCCAGTCCGCCCATTCCGGGAGACATGATCATATCCAGGAGAAGGACATCCGCTTCGTGTTCTTTTAGATACTCGACGGCCGCCTCGCCGCTGGAAACGCTGACGACATCGTATCCCAGCCGGTTTAACATCTGGGAGGCGATCTCCCTGCTGCTCCCCGACGTCGTCGACGATCAGGATGCGTTCTTTGCTGCCCATGATCTCTTCAAGGGCCACATCCTGATACTGCTGGCGCGTCTGGCGGCTTGCCGGGAAATAGAGGGAAAAGGCCGTTCCGTGGCCTTTTTTGCTCTGGATGTCGATATAGCCCCGGTGATCTTTGACCGTTCCCCATACAACCGCCATTCCCAGGCCCGTGCCGCTGCGTCCCATGGCCTTTTTGGTGTAAAACGGTTCAAATATGCGGTCGATGTCCTTATCCGAAATGCCGATCCCGTCATCCTTGATCGTCACGACGGCGTAGTTTCCCTTGTCAATTTCATCATAGCCTTTCACGGGGGCGTCGATATATCTGTTTTCAGTGGCAATGGTGATGTTGCCGCCGTTCGGCATCGCCTCGACGGCATTCATGACCATGTTCATGATCGTTTTGGACAAATGACCGGTGAACCGCTGATAAAATAAAGGTCGTCGTTTAAGTGAAGGTCCAGGCCTATTTGTGGATGAGCGCTCTGTAATGTGGTGAACTCCGGGCTGCTCAGATAGGCTTCGATGATCTGGTTCAGGTTCACGACCTCAACGGTGGCAACCCCTCTTCTGGCCAGGGTGAGAAGATCTTGAACGATTTGGGCCGCTTTTTCCCCTGAACGCTTAATGGTCAGAAGGGGATCGTGCAAGCGATGATCTTCCGGCAGTTCCACAAGAAGCAGTTCCGGGTAGCTGACGATGCCGGACAAAATGTTGTTCAGGTCGTGAGCGACCCCCCCTGCCAAGGTGCCGAGGGCTTCCATTTTCCGGGCTCTTTGAAGCTTGGCCTCCAGGGCGGCCCGTTCGTTTTCCGCTTTTTTCCGGTTTTCGATTTCAGAAACAAGTCTTTGGTTTTTTATTGTAGAGTTCTTTCGTTCGCAGGTTAACCTGGGATCTGAAAACGAAAATGATGACCCCGGCCATGGACAATACGCCTGAAAAACCGATGATAATCCAGTTCAACCATTGGTCGATGAATGATGCCTTTTCCCCGCTGAGCCACTTCCGGATAGATCTATAGTAGATGGAGCTTTCATTTGCCTTCAGATGACGCAGATGAAAATCCACGTGATCCAAAATGTCGTCGTTTTTACCTTTTGCCGAGGCCCAATAAAGTTTCTGGGGGCTCAGGACGATGGTGGATTTGCGAATGGCGTAATTGTCTTCATGCTGCAGCCCGTAGAGTTGGCTGACCAGCCCGGCGTCACACTTTCCTATTTCGATCAATTTCAGGACATCTTCATATTCGAATGCCTCTATGAATCGGCATTTTATCCCGAACCGGGAGAGGAGGCCCTGAGTTCCCTGTAGTGGGTGTCTTCCATGAGGACCGCCACCTTCTTTCCGTTCAAATCCAGGATCGATTCTATTTGAGAGTTTTCTCCCACATAGAGCTGACCCCATTCGGTCGAGACGCTTTCGTAGGTATAATCGAAATATTTTCTCCGTTCGTTTGTGTAGGCAATGACGCCGAGCAAATCAATCTTGTTTTGGATGAGATTTTCGAGGCATTTCGGCCATGATGCGGGAACATATTCCACGTCCCACCCTTCTTTATCGGAGATATATTTCATTATATCGATAAAAACCCTCTGCATTGCCCCTCCACGTCAATAAAGGTGAGCGGAATATTCTGATAGATGCCGATGCGAAGCGTTTTTTCAGCGGATAGAGCGGAAGTTTGAACACAGGCGATTGAAATAACGATAAAAACAAAAAAATATCTTAAAAAATACGGCATGTGCTTCATGTTTGAATTCCCGAAAGGTATTTCATTTTGAATCTCAACGTCGCCAGAGGGTTCATTTCAGTTCTGAATCATAAGGGACGCGGCAGACGAGCCAAAAGGCAAGCAGGAGGGTGTAATTATTTCTTGCCGAGTCCCTGAGGGCTTTGAAAAGAAATGGATGCCTGGGTTCTTTAGACATCAAGATTCTTTAAAAATCAATGAAAGATAGCACTATTTCCCCTCTGAATTCATGAAGGCGCATCGGCGGCACACAGCGCTTCGCTCCCCATAAGGCGTAATTTGATATCATCCGAAGCTAAACAGATCGAGTCCTGCGGTAGACGGGCGGCGATTTTTCCGGAAGTGATGAGGCCTGAGCCCGCCTCGGGAGGCTGGCCTGGGTGGGTGGAATATCGGCGGGGCCCGTGAAAGGGCTTTTTAGATTTTTATCGATATACAGAAATATTGTGTAAAAACATATATAAAACAAATGATTAAGTTTGACAATATATCGCCTTGACATCGTTTTTTTCAGTCTTATTTTCTACACAATATTTAGAGGATATAACCTTTTTTTTTAGGCTCTTATTAATCGTAAAATAAAAAGCGTACCTTGGTTCCAATTTTATATTCAACCCTATTGATTTATGCTTTTTTACACAGGCTAACCGGGAGAGTGCACTGGCCCATGACAGAAGAAAAAATGGATGAGAAACCGATTGAAGAAGACCTTGAAGGAGTGGATGAAGAAAACCCCGAGGAAGACGCCAGTATAGATGGGGAAACCGGGGAAGAAAAGACCATAGAGGCGTTGACGGCGGAACTGGCGGCGGCCCGACAGGCCAGCGAGGCGCATGAAGACCGCTTTTTGAGGCTCTATGCGGAGTTTGAAAATTACAAGAAGCGGACTGCCCGTGAGACCAGCGACTTTCGAAAGTTCGCCAACGAGGCCCTGATCAAGGAGATGCTCCCTGTCATCGACAACCTTGAGCGGGCCATCCAGTCTTCATCATCCCAAGAAAATGATCAGGAAGAACTTAAGAGCTGCATCTTAGAGGGCGTAACCATGACCCTCAACGAAATCCTGAAGGTTCTGGATCGATTTAACGTGAAGCCGATCGAAGCCCTTGAACAGCCCTTTGACCCCAATTTTCACGAGGCGGTAGGGCAGGAAGAAAGTGATGCATTCGCCGACGGCACCGTTATGAGGGAGTACCAGAAGGGGTATCTGCTGTATGACCGCCTGATACGGCCGGCCATGGTGGTGGTATCCAAGGCGCCGCCGGCCCCAGTTGAGGCGGATCCGTCTCGAATCGAACGAGAATGAAGACGACAACCCGAATGACGAAGAATAAACAAATGCGAGAATTGCATTCGAATATACATCCTTAAGGAGGAGATGAAATGGGTAAAGTAATAGGTATTGACCTGGGAACGACAAACTCTTGTGTGGCAGTTATGGAAGGAGGTGAGGCAAAGGTCATCACCAACCCCGAAGGCGGGCGGACCACCCCCTCGGTGGTGGCGATTTCAGAGTCGGGCGAGCGCCTGGTCGGCCAGATCGCCAAGCGTCAGGCGATCACCAATCCCGAGAATACGGTGTTTGGTGTAAAACGGCTCATCGGCCGGAAATTCGATTCCACCGAAGTCCAGAGCGACATCAAGATTCTGCCGTTTGCAATCAAGAAGGCCTCCAACGGAGACGTAAGGGTCAGCATTCGTGACAAACAATACAGCCCCGCTGAGGTATCATCCTTTATTCTGGGCAACATCAAAAAGACCGCCGAGGAATACCTGGGGGAAGCCGTGACGGACGCGGTGATCACCGTTCCCGCCTACTTCAACGACAGCCAGCGCCAGGCAACCAAGGATGCCGGAAAGATCGCCGGCTTGAACGTTCTCCGGATTATCAACGAGCCGACCGCCGCCGCCCTTGCCTATGGCCTCGACAAGAAGACCGAGGAAAAGATTGCGGTGTTCGACCTTGGCGGTGGAACCTTCGATGTCTCGGTGCTCGAGATCGGCGACGGCGTTTTCGAAGTCAAGGCGACCAACGGCGACACCCACCTGGGCGGAGAGGACTTTGACCTCCGGCTGATCGACTACCTTGCCGACGAGTTCAAGAAGGACCAGGGCATCGACCTGAGAAATGACAAGATGGCGCTTCAGCGCCTGAAAGAGGCGGCAGAGAAAGCCAAGATGGAGCTGTCGACCGCCATGGAAACCGACGATCAACCTGCCCTTCATTACCGCCGATGCCAGCGGCCCCAAACACCTGAATATCAAGATCACCCGGGCCAAGCTGGAAGGGCTGGTGGCGGATCCCTGGTCAACCTGGAGATGCCCTGCCAAGGTCGCCATGAAGGACGCCGGACTCAGCAACTCAGACATCGACGAGGTCGATCCTGGTCGGCGGCATGACCCGTATGCCGGCGGTGCAGGAGCGGGTCAAGAGAAATTTTCGGAAAGGACCCCCACAAGGGCGTAAATCCGGACGAGGTCGTGGGCATCGGGTGCCGCCATCCAGGGCGGCGTGCTGCATGGCGACGTGAAAGACGTTCTGCTCCTCGACGTGACACCGCTTTCCCTGGGCATCGAGACCCTGGGCGGTGTTATGACCAGACTCATTGAGAAGAACACGACCATCCCGACCAAGAAAAGCCAGATATTCTCCACGGCCGCGGACAACCAGCCCGCCGTTTCCATTCACGTGCTCCAGGGTGAGCGCGAGATGGCTGCGGGCAACAAGACCCTGGGCCGTTTCGACCTGGCGGATATCCCGCCGGCACCGAGAGGCGTGCCGCAGATCGAGGTCACCTTTGACATCGACGCCAACGGCATCGTGAACGTTTCCGCGAAGGACCTGGGAACGGGCAAGGAGCAGGCGATCAAGATCGTTGCCTCCAGCGGTCTCAACGATGAAGAGATCGAAAAACTGATCAAGGAAGCCGAGATGCATGCCGATGAAGACAAGAAGAAGAAAGACCTTGTCGAGGCCCGCAACCATGCTGACGCCCTGATCTACCAGACGGAAAAATCCATCAAGGATCTGGGGGATAAGGTGGATGCCGCGATCAAGAGCGATGTCGAGAGCAAGAGCAGCGACCTCAAAGAGGCCATGAAAGGCGAAGACACCGAGGAGATCAAGCGCCTGAGTGAGGAGCTGATGCAGGCATCCCATAAGCTGGCCGAGGCCATGTACCAGCAGGCATCCCAGCAGCCCGGCGGTGACGCCGATGCGGGCGGCGGACCGGAAGCCGGCGGCGGCGATCAGGCCGGCGGCGCTCCGGATGACGATGTCGTCGATGCCGATTTCGAGGAAGTCAAAGATAAATAGCGTTAAACAGGTACTTGAGTTCTGAATCGTCTGCAAGGACGAAACGTTAAACATCCCGGGCCGGTTTCGGCTCGGGATGTTTTTTCGTATCATGCGGCGGCCCTTTCAGCCGTTCATGATGAAATGCAGGCCGGCCGCAAAGACGAGGGGGCTATTTCCGGTACCATTTGCCGGCATCGTTCTGGAGCCATTCACCGGGTTCGGCGATCTTTGAGATCTGTATGGCTCGTCGCCGTCCCACAAGATCCGCGGTGGTGCCCTGTTTGGCGGCAATCGATGCGTAGACCGTTCTTCGATCGGCGTTCTCGGCGGCGACAACATCCGCGTCCTCCCGCTTGTCGCCGACGAACTCCAGAAAGCCCTGGTTGTTCTCCCCCACAATCCCTTTGGCCTTGAGCTGGTTGATGGCGGGCAGGCGGTCCTTGAAGCGGTCTTTGATATCCTGGGCTCGGGTGGAATGAGGCGCGAAGACGGCTCCCATCGCCCAGAAAAAAAGCATTCCCCACATAATCCATCGTTGTTTCATGATATCTTCTCCTTTATCCGGGCGGCGCCCTGTCAGTTTTTCTGTTTTGGCTGGGTCGAGGTGCCGCCCTCTTTTTCGGCGGCGGCATCGATGTCGCCGAAGAAATCATCCAGGGCACGATCCACCTTGACGTTGACGTCGATGGTGATATGGATGGGCTTCACCTCGACGGGTTTGATTTCCACCTGATGATACGTCTGGCAGCTCTGCAGAAACAGAAATGACAGGAGTATCATGATCACTGCTTTTGGGGCCATTCACCTTCTCCTTCCTGTAAAATTAAGGGGCACGGCAAGACATAATTAGACCAGAATTCGCCGGATTTCCGATGTGGTCACTGGACCATCTCCATGAGGTCCTTGTACCGGAGAATCTTATCCAGGGGAAGGCCCAAATTCACGTCCAGTCGGATGCCCTGGAAACGGGATCCCGGGTGATTGGCCGCCACCCGGACGAATCCCCCGAATTCCTGTTTATAAACAAACGGCAGGGCGTCTGTCGGCTTGCCGTCGAATTGTAATTGCAGGCGGAGGTTTTCCCCCTCGCTGTTGATTCTAAGCTTGGCCCAGGCGTATTCGTAGGATTTCAGGGCCTCGACCGCCAGGTCGATCTGGGCGAACTGGGGGGTGTTTTGGGGAATGCCCGCCGTCATCACCTGGGCGCCGGTGACGTGAATCACGCCGCCGTCCCCGGGGGTCGAATAGAGAAAACCATCGTCAAACTGCAGCCTTCCTTTCCGGAGGCGGATGGGGATTCGCCCGTTGACGGCACCCTCGCCCTCGGCACGGGCCGCCCCGAGCTGGTCGAGCAGTTCGGCGAGGTTCAGCCGGTCACAGTAGAGGATGAGATCGATGTCCGTCATTTCCGGTGCGATCCTCATGGATTGGGCGTTGACATTCCCGCCGCACCATCTGAATCGACTCTTTTCGACCAGGACGGCCGCGTCCGGCTCGATCTGGAAGCGAATGTCGGCATCCTCGATCCGGATTTTTCCCATGGTCAACCTCCCGATGGAAAGGGCCTGTTCCGGCGCGCTCCGAAGGGCGGGCAGGTCCGGGAAGTTCAGATCCAGGCGGATATCGTCCAATTCTATGCTCTTGTCCTTTATCTCGATCCGCCCGTCGGACAGGGCGGCCCTCGCGTTGCCGGCGATACCGTCGTCACCGATGCTCATGCGGCCGTTTACCTTCAGGGTTCCGTCGGCCGTCATCCCCCTGGCTTTCGGTGAAAAGCGTCCCATGTCCAGCGGTGCGGCCGGGCGGTAGCGTGTGGACCAGGACAGGATGGAAGGCCTTTTGGGAGAAAGAAACGGGGAATCCCCCGTGATCTTCAGGACCAGGCCCGGCAGCGGACGGCTGAAAAAATTCACATCGAACCCGAGTCCCTCGGTCCGGGGTTGGACCAGGCCTTTCAGAGATCCCATATCCCGGCCGTCCCAGCGGACGGACGAGAGGGCGCAGGTCCCCTGGTCCGGGGACGCCTGCCAGGGCCATGCCAGGGGAAGGGAGAGGCGGATACCGTTGACCTTTACCCGGCTTTCCGGAAGTGCGAGGGTTCCGCCGGTCACCGCTGCCGTCCCGTCAAAACGGAGCCCCTCCTGCCCGTAAAAGCCGGCGTCCCCGGATACGGCAACGGACGGCAGGGAGGCCTCCACCCGGTCTTTTCCCTTTTCCGCCGAGATTGTCGTCTCTTCTCCCCGCAACTCCAGGGTGGCCCGGGCATTTCCCGGGCCGTCGAAATGGATGTCGCCTTCGAGGGTCATGGATTTCGACCGGACATCGATGCCCGGCGCCGTTGCCTGAATCTGCCCGGTGTCGATCGCATAGTGGACGGTGCCCCCGGTGGACCGCCCCCTCTCCGGTCAGGGTGACGCGGGGTTCGGCCGTTTGAATTTTCATCATATCGACTTGGACGCTCGACAACGCCGAAGGGTTTACGTGCTTCTGGCTGGAAAGCACGAAATGCCATGCGCCCGAAGGCGACAGGCCAAATGAAAACCCGACTGGAATGGCTGCCCGGCCGTCTTTCCCTCGCGCGGTCGATCAGATCGGTTTCGGGTGGTGCAAAAAACGAAGACTGCTTCGCCGCGGCCGTCCACGCCGTCGTCGGCCAGCGACAGCCGTGTGTGGAGTCGAGACAGGGTGACCGGCAGGGGAGAGGCGAGGGAAAGGTCGGCGAGGCTGATATCCCATTGGCGGTCGCCCGCCAGGGCGATGTCTATAGCTGCCGGCGGCTGATCGTCGGACTTGTGGGCCGCGATGGGGCCGCTCTCGAAGTGGTAGCGGTTTGCGTCGATGCGGACGGCAGCGGCCTCCATGACGAAGGGGTCGATTCGAAAGGCGATGTCCGCCACCATATCCAGGGCGCCGGAGGCGGCGGCTTCGGTTGAGCAGGCCCGCTGCCTGGACGATGGGGCCCATCGGGAATCCGGAGGCGGAGATTCGCCAGTGGGAATGACCGGTCTGGAGGTCCAGGTCTCCCTCGAACGTTATGGTATGCCCGAACAGGGCGGCCTCGATGCGGGCTTCAAAATGATGGGGTCTGTCGGGAGGGGATGTGATGCGGAGGTCTACGGGGATAAGGAGCATCCGTTTCCCCCACGCAAATCGGATCAGGGAATGCCGGATCTCGATCGTTTCAGGCAGGAAAGGGGGGCGTGCGGTCGTTTGGGTGCCGGGAAGGTTGGATGGGGGCGGGCCGGAGTCGGCCTGAAACCGCTTCGACAGTGCCTTGAGATCGATGCCCCGGATGAAAAAATGGCCGCTTTCAAGGCCGCACCAGATCTCCAGGCCGGTGATCGAGGCCTGATCGAGCTTCCGGTGGGCGAGACCTGACGGCGAAAAATCAGGCGGACGGCGTCTATGAGCAGCGCGGGTGCGTCGGGGGCGCCGATGCGCACCCCCCGCTCGATGTCGGCGCCAGACGGCCCCAGGCGGCGGACTTCCCATTGAAGATCCGGCATGCCGGCGTCCGTCACGGTGCGGTAAAATGCGCCAGACCCTAAATATGCGGGAAAAAAGCGGCTATTCCGCCGCATATGGCCGCAGCCATACCAGACAGGGCAAGGCATATCCAGAAAAGCGTGCATGTCCATTTCCGTCGGGAAGCCGTCATCGCTCCGGTGCCCATCCCTTTATCTGCTGCCTTCAGGCCGCTTCCCGATTAATCGCTGTAATCGATCTTTTCTTCGGCTGCCCGCAGTTCATCTTCCGTGATCAGGTTTTTTTCCACCAGAAGTTCGCCGATACCCGCGTCACGGAGATCTTCATTCTCGAGGATGCTGTCGATGCCCTTGTAGCGGATCTCTTTCCGATCCCCGGGACTGAAGAGGGTGTGGGTTAAGGTGACGTCGGATTTCGGGAGGATTGTGATGCTTTTGCTCAGATAAATAAAGTGGTGGGTGAGCACGAAATAAAGGCCGTATCCGACGATGCCCGCAATGATAAGATTTTTAATACGCTTGTTTAACATGTTGTGTCCGATCCTTTGTTCTGACGTCAGAAATCGTCGTGTTCCCGCCCTTGGCGGCTAAGAGGCTTCACCCCGGGACTGCCCGGGGAGAAGCGAAATGTCCGCTGCGGCGATCAGCCCAGATGCACCTGCTTGACCGAGAGGATCACCGGCAGGGACTTGATCTCCTCCAGTACCTTCTCGTCGGCCGGGGAATCAATATTGACCATGCATACGGCCCTGTCGTCCCGCCGTCCCAGCTGGAAACGGCCGATGTTGACATTATGCCGCCCCAGGGTGGTTCCCACATGACCGATCACGCCCGGCTTATCGATATTTTCGATGACGATCATCGACCTTCGGGAATGGCGTCGAGGTAGACGTCGCCCATGCGGATCAGCCGCGGATATTTTTTCTCGTATATCGTTCCCCATATTTCGTTGGGCGATCCTTCGGTGCCTCGAGTTTCAGTTTGATGAGGCTGGAAAAATCCTCGGGAGACTGATCCATGGTCTCTCTGATCCGCATCCCCTTCTCCAGAGCAATCGCCCGGGCATTGACGTAATTGATCGGGTTGTCGGTATAGGCGCCTAAAAGCCCCTTGAGGAGTGCATGGGTCACCGGCCGGGTCGACAGGTTGGAGATTTCTCCGCTGTAGGTGATGGTGACATCATGAACCGCACCGACCAGCTGTCCGATGAGGGATCCCATCTTTTCGGCCAGGCTCAGGTGGGGGCGAAGCTGCGCCATCTCTTCCATGGACACCGAGGGAAAATTGACCGCATTGGTGATCACCCCGTCGAGGAGGTAGGCGGACATCTGTTCTGCAATCATCCGGGCAACATTGACCTGGGCTTCACCGGTGCTCGCGCCGAGATGGGGGGTGAAGATGATATTGGGATTGCTGAGGACGGCCAGGCTGGGGTCCGGGGGCTCCTTGGGAAAGACATCCAGGGCCGCCCCGGCCAGATGCCCGCTGGTAACAGCCGCATGGAGGTCGTCCAGATTGACCACCTCTCCGCGGGAACAGTTGATGAGCCGGGCCCCCGGCTTCATCTTGGCCAGGGTGTCGGTGTTCATGAGGTTTTCCGTTTCCTTGAGGCGGGGGACATGGAGGCTGATGAAATCGGATTGGGCCAGGAGCTCGTCAAAACTGACCAGCCGCACGCCCATCTTTGTGGCTGCTTCCTGACTTAGAAAAGGATCGGCGGCGATGACCTTCATTTTGAGGCACAGCGCTCGCTCCGCAACGATGCGCCCGATGTTGCCCAGCCCCACGACACCCAGGGTCTTTCCGGTAATTTCCACACCAATCAGCTGCTTCTTTTCCCATTTTCCCGCGCGGAGGGAGGCGGTGGCCTGGGGGATGTTCCTGGCCAGGGCAAACATCATGGACAGGGCATGCTCGGCGGTTGTCACCGTATTGCCGCCGGGCGCGTTCATGACCACGATCCCCTTTTTCGTGGCGGCCTCCTGATCGATGTTGTCCACGCCGATCCCGGCCCGGCCAATGGCTTTGAGCCCGCCGGCATTTTCCAGCACATCCTTGGTCACCCGGGTGCCGCTCCGGACGGCGAGGCCGTCGAATTCTCCGATGATCCCGGCGAGGGCTTCGGGGTCCGAGGTCGCCTTGTCGTTGTCCACCACCACCTCGATCTTTCCGGTCGCTTCCAGAATTTCTTTTGCAACAGGGGACATGTTGTCCCGGATCATGACTCTATACATCTTCTGTTTCTCCTTAATGAACCTTAGAACATATGCGCTTTGAACAGTTAGGAACATCTGTCGTGCCATTTCCCCCGTGGTTTGGCCGCAGAAAAAGGGAAACGACACGGAGGCTGTTTCCACTCCTGCGGCAGCGCCCGCATCTCCATCGTCTAAGGCAACGTGCATGTTCCCTTGTTGAAAAAGGGTGAAAAGTCAAATGAGAAACACCTTGCCGGAGGAGAAGGCCGGGAAATATCCGATATTCCTTGGGTCGTATTCCTGGATAAAAAACAAAATTGTAATTATATTTTTATGAATAAAACATAATTGTAATCTCCTATTTGCATTTCACTGGTGTGTTTTTTTGTTGTATATTTATGAATTATAAATGGTTACACATCTTCCTTTGGTGGCACGCTTGCTTATCATTGTCCTACAGATGATTCAACGGAAAAATCCGCATGCCGTTTCGTCCGTTTCCGGATGGGACCCGCCAACGCATCCCTGTCTGGAACGGCAACCTCGGGACGGTATGAACATCACAAGAATTGAAGGAAAGCGATGCCGGAGTCAAGTTCAAAAAATAGATATGTCGATGCCTCAAGGGCGCTTCAGGCGAATCAGCGGGAGATGATGTCCGGTTTTTTACGGACCGTTCTCCTGATTTCATGGAGGACTACACCCGACTGCTCGATGATTACTTCCGTGAAAGCTTTGAAAACAGCATGATCGGCCCCCGCATGAGCATCGATAAAAATCCCTATGCCATTATCGCGTCTAGGGGGATATGGACGCCAGGAACAGTGCGTTCATTCCGGATGTGGACATCCTCTTCCTGTTTAAAAGAGAACTTCCCAAAAAGGCCGAAGCCCTCATCCGCGAGATCATTTACCCCCTGTGGGACATCGGGCTGGATATCGGGCACGCCACCCGCTCCCTCAAGGATTGCATCAGCCTGGCGGCCAAGGATTACGAAGTGCTCATGTCCCTCCTGGATGCCCGCTTCGTCTGCGGCATGTCGCCGCTGTATTCGGAGATGGTCGCCAGGTCCGGGATAAGATCGTTTTCAGGCGCACCGGCAAAATCGCCGAATGGCTGACGGAATCGACCCGGGAGCGCCACCGTGCTTTCGGGGATTCCGCCTACCTGCTGGAGCCGAACCTCAAGGACGGGCAGGGGGGGCTTCGGGATTACCATGCCATGGTGTGGCTTTCCCGGGTCAGGTTCAACCTGGAAAAGCCCCGGGACCTGGAATACCACGGATATCTTTCCCACGAGGAGTTCCAGGTTCTCGAGAGGGCCCTGGCCTTCGTCTGGAAGGTGCGGAGCGGGCTCCACATCCTATCTCGCCGGAAATACGATCAGCTCCATTTTGAAAATCAGGTCGAACTGGCCGAAAGGTTCGGCTACCGCCAGGACAGGCGCCAGCATGCCGTCGAGCAGTTCATGGGGGACCTTCCATGGCCACATGGAGGTGATCAAGCAGACCCAGCTCCGGTTCATGCAGGAGGCGGAAACAGCGAAGCGGCGTTTCAGCTTCAAGCGGAAGGCCGTTGCTGATTCTTGTGTGGAGGGTGTCGAGGTCAGAAAGCAGACCCTTGCCTTTTCATCGGTCAAAGCCGTTCTCGACAATCCGGGATGCCTCGTCCGGATTTTGAGGAAAGTACCCGGCTCGGCCTGCCGCTCGGCCAGGAGGCCCGGCGAAAAGAAAAGCGTAGCCCCCCCCCCCCCCCCATATAT
>CALNZV010000002.1:0-41894 GCA_942491115.1 uncultured Desulfobacteraceae bacterium | reverse complement strand
AGGGTTTAGGTGTCCCGCACCATAACGGCGCTGAGCCATCGCTCCCAGATTCGATGAAACCGATGGACGAGAATCAGCAATATTGGCCCTAATGACAGCGCCCAAACCAGCTGAATCAGGGTTCGGTCCTTGACGAGTTCAAACGCCGGAAATCCCTCCCGCAGAAGATACGCAATGCCGAGATGGACCGCATTTTCGATCAGCACGCCGATTCCCACTGAGAAAAAAAGTAGCAGGCCGGTTTCCCGGATGCAGAAACCGTACAATCCGATTCAACAACACATAGAACCAGAGATAACTGGTCAAAAAGAGCCCGAAGCTGCCCCCCCGACAGGCTGTCCATGCAGATACCGGATAGAAGAACAACGGGCAGGGACTCCCTGGGGCGGCGGTAGAGGCCGAGAAAGGCCACATAGACGATCAGCAGGTCAAAGCAGTTGTCCATCCCTCGCACGTGCAATCGAAGTGCCGTCTGGAGGGCCATCAGAAGAAGCACCGCCGTCAGACAGAAAGAGCGTCATGGAATCAGCCCCAATTCCTGCCCTCGCGGGGTGAGCAGGATCAACACCTCTTCAAGCTTGTCAAAATCCACGAAGGGCTGAACCTCGATGGTGGTTTGGAAAATATCGGCGATCCCCATCTCAACAGCGGTAACCGCACCCACCCCGAGGCCTTGGGATAGACGCCGTCGAGACCTGACGACACGATGGTGTCCCCTGCCTGGACGTCTTCTTTTTCCTGGAACAAAATGAAACCGGCACTGATTGCGGTTCCCCCTTTGATGATGCCCCGGACGCGTGTGCGCTGAGCAAGGCCGTCCACGGCACTGTTTGGATCGGTGATCAGGAGGACTTTGGCATGACGGGCCGTCTCCACCACCTGACCAACGATACCATCGGAGACGACGACAGCCAGTCCCGGCATCAGACGATCATCGCTGCCTTTGTTGATGATAACGGTTTTGAACCAGGAGGATGGATCTTTGGCGATGATTTCTGCAACCGTCACCTCCTCGTTGATTCCTTTTCTGAAATTCAGAAGATCCCGGAGTCTCTCGTTGGCCAATTCCGTTTCCAGAAGTTGATTGCGGATTTGCAGTATCTCGGACAACTGTTTGTTGAGCTCGTGGTTCTCCCTCGAGACCCCCGCCAAATCGAAATAGGACTTCCAGGTATCACGCAGGAAACGGACGGAACGGGTAAGCCCCCCCTCCTGGAAGGGGGCCAGGAGGGAAATCGCAAAACGACCGGTGCCGGTTGTCGGAATTCGATTGCCGAGTACCGACAAAATCAGCGTGTTGGCGATGATCAAAACGACCACGCCTAAAACCACCACCGTCTTTCTGGAAAACATGGGGTTATTGGATGATAACGCGCTTCAGGGTTTCGATGTTGTCCAGCGTCTGACCCGACCCCATGGCAACCGTGGTCAGGGGGTCATCCGCCACGATGATCGGCAGGCTGGTCTCCTCCCCGAGGAGTTTGTCGAGGTTTTTGAGAAGTGCTCCGCCTCCCGTCAGAACGATTCCTCTGTCCACGATATCGGCAGCCAATTCCGGGGGTGTCTGCTCAAGGGCGATTTTGACCGTCTCGATGATGGCATCGATCTGCTCGGAGATGGCCACTCGAACCTCCTCGGAATCGATGGTGAGAATCTTGGGGATACCGGAGGCCAGATCGCGGCCCTTGACTTCAATGGTTTCTAAATTTTGTTGATCTGGATACGCGTTGCCGATGGTGGTCTTGATAATCTCGGCCGTTCGTTCGCCGATCAGCAGATTGTATTTTCGCTTGATGTACTGAATGATGGCCTGATCCATTTTGTCACCCGCCACCCGCACCGACATGCTGTAAACGATGCCGGCCAGAGAAATCACCGCCACTTCGGTGGTGCCCCCGCCGATATCGACCACCATGTTGCAGGTCGGCTCGGTAATGGGCAGGTTGGCTCCGATGGCCGCTGCCATTGGCTCTTCGATGAGAAATACTTCCCGCGCACCGGCAGATTCCGCGGACTCACGCACTGCACGTTTTTCTACCTGAGTGATCCCAGAGGGGACCGCCACAATGATCCGTGGACGGATAAATGAACGGCGGTTGTGTACCTTCCGGATAAAATACCGGAGCATGGCCTCGGTCACCTCGAAATCCGCAATGACCCCATCTCGCATCGGGCGGATGGCCACAATGTTTCCTGGCGTTTTTCCCAACATGTTGCGGGCATCTGATCCGACGGCCAGTACGCGGTTTTTGGAGCGGTTGTCTGTGCTGACCGCCACTACAGACGGTTCATTGAGAACGATCCCTTTCCCCTTGACGTAGACAAGGGTGTTGGCCGTTCCGAGGTCGATTGCCAGGTCGTTTGAAAAAACGCCCAGGAAACCATCGAGTATTAAGTTCATATAGCCTCTTGTTTAGGAATTGGAGTTGCCGCCAAAAAGGTCACGCCGGCGACGATCCCCTTCGGGTTCGGGCACCAGTGGGTCTGCTATCCGGAATCGGTATGCACAGCGTTGAGATTAAAGGAAATACGTAGCAGAAACCGTGCCGGGTTACAAGATCAAAACCGATTTTTTAAATTTCCGATGCCGCCTACAGGATCCTGTCAATTAACTATTTGAATTTACATTCAGATAGAAAAGACATAACTCGATTGTGAAGGCAGGGTCTGAAACGGCGGATGCGGTCATTTTCCCTGGAGGGATGCACCCGATTCGTTAACAGAACGATAATAATTTGACGCTCCAGATCCATCCAGAACGAGGTGCCGGTAAATCCGAGATGCCCCACCGTCTGACGGGAAAAGCACCTGCCGCAGCTTGACAACGTGGACTGGGCGCATCGAATCCAAGGGGTCTCGCCTCGCCGCCGGGACGATCGAGAAACCGCCGCACCAGATCCCCGGGGAATAGCCCCACCCCATTTCCATCATGCCAGGCGGTCATGAGTTCTGCGAGCAGCCTCTCCACAGCCGCCGCCGTTCCGAACAACCCGGCATGGCCGGCCACTCCCCCGAGGCAGTAAGCATTTTCATCATGAACCGCTCCCCGAAGCGTCGCCGCGCCACGGGCAAACCTCCCGTAGCCGCCACGCTGCGGCCGGCCATGGCATCCCGATCATTGAGAAAAAAAGGGTCTGCGATGCCCAGGGGGTCGGCTGACCTCTTCCAAAAAACAGGTTGTCGAGAGGGCATGAAGCGACGGATTCCAGAACAAATTGAAGCAGAATAAACTTCAAATCGCTGTATATGGTGCGGGAGACGCCTCCGAGCGGCTCTCGCAATCCACCGGAGCAGAACTTCCGGCCTCTCGACGGCGGGTACGCCTCCAAGCCTCAGGTAGTATGGACGGTAATCGGGGAGACCGCTGGTATGCCGAAGGAGCTGCTCCACAGTGAGTTCGGATTTGTCCGTCCCCCACAGGGACGGCAGCACCGATCCAATGGGGTCATTCAGTTTCAACCGGCCCGTCGCCATCAGCCTCATCACGGTCAGAGTCGTCACCAGGGGTTTGGTGAGGGAAGCAAGGTCGAACACCGTGTCATCCGACACCATCTCACCGGTCTCGTAATCCGCTGCTCCCCAGGCGCTTTGGATCACCCGTCGCCCCCTTTGGGATGCCAGCAGCACGGCTCCCGGAAACACACCCCCTTTCTGACCCAGTCTCAACATGCGATCGATGGGCGTCATGATGTCCCCAAACCATGGCGGTCAGTCCCCAGGGCGCGATCCCATCCCTTGGATGAGGGGGTGAGAGGTGACAACCGGCGGATCGCGATTTCGGTAAAACGGGCCCGAACCGGCGAGTGACCGGATACCGGCTGACGATTATTCGGTGAGGGGATACCCCCTCGCCCTTGATCGTCGGGAGCCCACGCCGTCATCAGTGATACCTCAGTTCTCGGGCTTTGG
The DNA here is from genome assembly GCA_942491115.1 of uncultured Desulfobacteraceae bacterium. Lineage (GTDB taxonomy): Bacteria > Desulfobacterota > Desulfobacteria > Desulfobacterales > UBA5852 > CALNZV01. The sequence continues at coordinate 37,985 of CALNZV010000002.1, read as the reverse complement.
CGTCGAGGGTGGCCATTCCCCCGATGGGCACGGCAAGGTTTCGATCCCCATGACCCACCGGGAATCCACTGACCACGGGAATATCCATATTCTTGAAGGCATCCCGGAAAACCCCAAGCATGGCGTCCTCCAAACGTCCCCCGTCATCGAATCCGCCGATGGCGATACCGGCCAAGTTATCGAAATCATCCGCCTGCTTCAGGTGGGTCAACATACGGTCGACCCGGTAGGGTTCCTCTCCGCGGTCTTCCAGCAGCAGAATTCGCCCGGTCAAAGGCACCTGCCAGGCTGTCCCCAGAAGATGACAAAAACAGGTGAGGTTTCCGCCGACCACCGTTCCGGTACCTCGACCCTTGCGGAGAATGACCCCATCCTCCGCTCTGAGGGCCGGGATCGAAGACCCCGTCATGGCGGCAAACAGTGAGTCGGCCCCGTCCAATTGATCCAGGGTGGTAACCAGCGGACCATGGAGGGACTGGAGCCCGCTTTGGCTGAAAACGGCATTTAAGATAAAGGTGATGTCGCTAAATCCTGCGATGAATTTGGGATGGGCTCGTAGAGCCTCGAAATCGATCAAGGACAGAATGCGGCTGCTGCCATAGCCCCCCCTGGCGCACAGGATGGCTTTAATCTCTGGATCAGCCACGAGTCGGTTGAACGCCTCCGCCCGCGAGGGGTCATCACCGGCCAGAAAGCCGCGGGTGTCGAACACCGACTCCGGAACGGTCACCCGAAACCCTCGATCCCTGATCACGGCAACCCCGCGTTCAAAGGCAGCTCGATCAAAGGGACTGGCAGGCGCCGCGATACCGATGGTGTCGCCGGGTTTGACGGCAGGGGGAATGACGGCGTCTATGGGCATTGCTGGCACCTAACGTTTATAGTCCGTTTCCGGGAAGCCGGCAGCATCTAATCCTTGACAGTCGACATCTGAAAGGGTATGAACCGCCTTTGTGTCGGGGCGTAGCGCAGTCTGGTAGCGCACTTGAATGGGGTTCAAGGGGTCGGAGGTTCAAATCCTCTCGCCCCGACCACATCATCTTAAATAAATTAGCGGTTTGCCTCAAGGGGTGGGCCGCTTTTTTGTTTGGGGCTCAAAGATGGTTGTCGGCGCTTTTGACGGGAATGTTGACAGGGTAGTGGACAAGGTGCCGGTGCGGGTTGTCGGGGAAATGGGCTCCCCCCTGCGATGTTCAAACGACTGCTGAAAAGCGCTTGCCACAGAGTCGCCATTGAAGCAAAGGACGTATTTCTGACAGTGAGTCATTGGCGTTGGGGTCGAGGTCGGCCGCCCCCCCTGGAAAGCGGAATTGTGGTTTTTCAATGACAAGCGCCCGATCGGCGCGCCATCGGATCGGGGCCATAGGGGGATTTATCGTGTGTATCGGAGCCATTCACTTCACAGGCTCCTCGATGACGACGCCGTCAGGGAGAACCCCCTGAGCCCGGGCAAATTCATGCAATGCAATGTTGTAATCCACAACCGATCGTACAAAGCTACGACTCGTTATCGCCAATAGATCCTGGGCACGCAACAGTTCCTCGTTGGTCGACTGACCGATATCAAATCGGGTGAGCTCGCCTTCCACCACTGTCTCCGCCGACTCCATAGCCGATCGGGTCGCCTCGATCTCACCTTTGGCGATCACAATCCCATGGACAATTTGCTTGACGTCCAGTTTGATGTCATCCTCCAGACGTTCAAGCAGTGACTCAGCCTGAAGACGTTTCAGTGTTTTCTTACGATATCGGGAATTGGCCGATCGGTTGCCGATGGCCCACTCAAAGTTGATGCCCACCTCCCATGCATCTTCATCATTCAATGCCATATCGTCTCGAGCATCCCCCCAACTATCATCTCCGTAACCACTGAGGCTGTAGCGCCCGAATGCATCAAGCTTGGGAAGGCGCTGATGGGCCGCAAGTTCTTCATCAACTTGTCGTATCTTCTGTTCATTCTTGGCTTTTACGATTTCAGGCCGGTGCTCAAGGGCCATTTCGATCGCTTCGATTTCATTGACACTCAACGGCAATGTCTGGGGCACTTCAACGGGAAGAATCTCAAGATCCGAATCGATTCTCAACCGCTCCCAGTTTAACAATAGTTTAAGCCGATCCATTGCAATCCGGTATTCTTCCTCGGATTTCAAGAGGACGCTGCGACGGGATTGGGCATTGCTGCGAGGAGAAGACACGGGGTCGGGTCTCAATATTTAACAGCCTCTATTCTCTATACGAACTTCAGAATGTTTTCCATCAAATGTTGAGACCTGACCCCATTCGAATCGTGAGAGGTGGATTTCCCAACTCTGATGAAAAAAAGGACAGAATTGAAGGCGTGTCAATGCCCATCGGATCACTGAACGGGAAAAACCTTGAAGTGGACCATGCGGTTGTCGATCCGATCATTTCCGTACACCGAGGCGTTTGTAGACGTTCTACTCCATGGCCAATGCCTTAAATGCCATAAACGCAATCCCGCCCCATCCTTCGTCCGCCTCGGGTTGGTAAAGCTTCGTCAGGCGCTACAGGGTCAGCGCCTTTTGGGTCTGATTCGATCGAAGCGAAGACCGCTTGATTTCTCGCCGCGGCCCGTCTGCTTGCGGGCCCCGAACCACACAAAGACCTGTCCATTGTACCATCGGGTTCGCTGGAAGGTCTGTGCGACCTGTGATCCGGCGCGCGGGACCTCTTCTTCGTGTAAGTTATAGGGTTCCACAACGTCTTGGTCCAAGCCGAAACTCAGAAGATCGGTCCGCGGTCGGATTTTTTTCGGAGGATTGGGGTCATCCTTGATGATCCGTGGCATCGCCGCGCGGCGCAGCTGAATTTCCCGGTTGCTGCCCTCGATATGGACCGGGATGAAGGGTATCCAGTTTTCAGGAACCTGGGTCATCAGTTGATAACGGATTGCGGCGTCATTTTCGAGGTCGTCGACCGGAGGCAAATCATCCGGGAGATTCTCCTGACAAGACGCCGAAGAAATCGGCGCAGCTCGAATGCTGCACTTCGCCCGGACCTGTTTTCTCCGCTGGCCAGGGGTATGGTCGTCTCGATGGCCCACACCATGTTGGCCATCTCGTCTCTGATGAAGCGAACGGAATCGAACGGTTGGCTCTGTTGTATTTTGGGGACACTCGGCAGTACCACAAGGCTGAGATCGGCGGGAATGTCCTCCTGTCCCTTGGTATTGAGGGCATACATGGACCAGCGCTGCCAGTCCTCGTCATCACCGCTTCCCGAAGCCTCGATCCAGGTTCTTTCTCCAAATACATTGGTGACCGCCATGCCTTTGACATTGGCGATCGTCCCGGCCGGAACGGTAAACGGCATCAGAAACCAATCATTGGCGTAAACCAGACCGAATTCGATGAGCAGCAATTTGTTGACGTCGGTCGTGTCGGGATCGATGTCACCGAAATGGGTCCGGCCCTCTTCAAATGTCCACCACCGGGTATGGGGCATTCCGTCGAATTGGATGGGTGCCGGAATAAAGGAGGCGGTAATGGCATCCTCGACATCGACCGGGGAAGGGTCGCCGTCAGGAATTTCTCCCAATCCGTCGCCAGAGGGATCGATATCAAGGTTATACCAGTCCAGATGGCCATGGTAATATTCATCCGCGACGAGATGTTTTTCAGCGCCATCCTTAGGCGCGGAACACGAAAAGGCGTATTCCAGCCGTTCCGGCAGCCACGCATTGTTCTTCTCATCCCGCGGCTGGTAAAACATTTTTTCGAACCAGGCGATGAATTCAGCCTCGGCAGCCTCGATGGCCGGTTTGAGGGTATCGTCCTCCAAGGCAATATCGTCATAGGGCGTGGTGGGTCGAATCCGCGATCAGGTAGTCGTAAAGCTTCCAACCGTCCATGGCGCGCCCGGCGACAGCGGATACCTGCTGCCAGGCATTCTTGTGGGCACAAACGGTTGCATTCGACTCGGAGGTTGGATCGGGATCGGCCACCCCGAACTGCTCGATGAATTTCTGCTTCAACCCCGGTTCCAGATCTCCGACCAAGCTGCAACCATCGGCGCCCCGCAGGATGCGAGCGAGAGAGAGCGAGAGACAGAGAGAGAGAGAGAGAGAGAGAGAGAGAGAGAGAGAGAGAGAGTAAGGGCGAATATCGGAGACGAGTCCCGGTCGGCCTGCCTGAAAGGGAATGAGCCATTGTTCGACCTTGGTCTCCAGGGGCACGTTGTCTTCAAAGGATTGGACGTCGTTTGCTGCGGCCCAGTATTTGGTGAGTTGCGTGGTTTCGATATGCACTTTGGCAAGAACGGGGGATCCGGCGTCGTCGCCTTCGAATTCACCCATCTGCCACTGTTTGGTCAGCATCCACAACGGATCGCGGATTTCGGCTTTCAGGGCACGGTTGAAATCATCGGTCCGCGGACGGCTCTCCAGCCGATTCCAGAGGGTGATGGTGGGCAAAATCGTTTCGCCGCTTAGAATGGGGCCGATATCCCCGATCGCGATATATTTATTCATCTCCTGATCCCCCAGCTGCGGCCAAGGTAGAAACCAGATCGTTGTTAAAAGCCAAATTCAAGGAGGCGGTGATGGGATGGAGGGTCACCGCAGAAATGATGGCGGGCAGAAACCGGGCGTAGGCGGTTGTGTCGATGTGGTCAGGCTCGATGGCGCGCTTTTTAGCCAATTCCATGGTTTCGTGGATGGTATCGACCAGGTCCTGCCATCGCCATGCGCCGACAAATTGCGATGGCATGGCTAACATGAGGACCTGCGGTGGTTCACTGTTGGGTCGGTCATAGTGGAAGGTGAGCCCTGTCTCTTCGCTCTTGGAGGGAATGACCTCCGTCCATTCGTCCAGGAGCAGACCGCACTGAGGGGCGGATTTGTTGAACGGGACGGCATAGTGGGCGGTATAAAGCAACTTGTCTTCATCAATCCCAACATCATCGACACCGTTTTGTTGTTTCTCCGGGAAGTCCAAGGCCAGCCAGTCATCTCCCGGCCGGTGGGGAAACTGCAGCGGCTGAAGCGGGATGCCAACGCCGGAGAAGACCTCACCCAGAAGCATGGCATTTTCCAGGTGGTGCATCTTTTCCCGCACGCGACTGATACCGTAAAGCCAATCGTCCACCGGAAACCGCACCGACAGATCGTTTTCAAGGTACTGCAGAATACGTCGATCGGCTGAAGCCCCCGGGCCCCAGGCATTGCCCCATTCGTCGGCTTGCTCGCCGGGCAGCCCGAACTCGGGAACCATCTGGAAATTGTCTCCCAGAAGGGCTTTCCCCGCCGCGATCAACGCGTCCACCTTCTCTTGCGATTGAACAGCGGCGTCGTGGGTATCGATTCGTCCACTGGCCTTCTTTATGATGCCTTCGACGTCCTTAACCAGGAAAGCCGACCGGGCGGCAATGTCTTCAGCCACCGCCAGCAGTCGGTCTTTTTCTTTTTCCAGATCGATTTCTGTCGGATCAAAAAGTGCGTTAGAAGACTTGCTGCCCTCAATGCCGTTGTAAAGATCGCTCAAGGAGGTCGACGTGTCATGAAGAGATTTGATATTTTCCAACTGATTGGCGAATTGGAGCCGGGAGGTGTTCACCAGGTCGTCTCGAAAATCATCCGGGTCTGCCGGCAGGGTGCCGGTCGGGGCCGTGGTAATGAATCGTTCGGCTTTCTGCAGGTCCAAGAACTTCTGCGCGTCGCCCGCCTCGGCGGGCAAGTCGTCATAGTCGGCGATCGCTCCATCGAACCGGGAGAGTTTCTCTTCCCAGCGGTCGATCATCTCCGATAACTTCCCGATCAGGCGTTTAAAAATGCGGCGTTTGTCATCGAACACCGAACCGATTCCCGCCTCCGGCTGCGCAAAGGGAGAGATGTTCATGACGAGACCCGCAAACCCTGAAATGGACAGGTCGATATCGTCGATAATGTCAGTGTGCTGCTCATTGTCGATCCGGGTCTGGAGAGCACTTTGCAAAGCGGTCAGGTTTACCAGATGGCCGGCCAATTCATCACGAATCAAGGTCACGCGATCGGCATTGAGAACAACATCGACATCATCCGCCTCGCGAGCCTCATGGGTAATGCTCATATCGGTGGCGCGCAGCGGCCTGGACCGCAAAAGAAGTGACCGCAGGCTTCGGATCATGGCCGCCAACTCGAAGAAGGAAACATGGCCATCAATATCGGCCACCTTCTGCCGGTAACGGACGGAAATCTCCACGAGAGGTCGGGGATTGAGTGTGGTGATAATGTGATGCTCGATCACATCATCGAGGGCCTTCATGGCTTTTCGACGATCAGGGTCGACCACGTAGAGCAGATCGATCGGGGTCAGGCCTAAATCAGACTGGCGGACGATGTGATCGGTTGCGGTATCCTCGAGAGGATCGATCACCGTGACGACGCAGGCCACTTTATCCGGGAGCGGCAAGTGCTGCGCCAGCCACTTGTTGATGGCGGGTTCCGCCTTGGCTCTCGGCGACGTGTTGGCCGGATCGTTCGGGGCGAGTCCCGGTTCCAGGTGCAGGCCGACGCGATGATTGAGGGTGACCCCCGACCGTGGGGTTTTGACGACATCGGGTGTGGCCGGGAATTTGCCCTTGCTGTAGGTGTCGAGGACTGCCCCGGCCCGATCATAGTTGCCCTGGACCACCTGGTGCACGCTTTCCGCCATGACCAGATCGGCGACCGCATCGGCGATATTGACAATCCGTTGGGCCTCTTCGCTGATGGCCTGAGCCTCGCCAGGGGCCGCCGGCGGCAGATCATCGAGACCAAAAGGATATTGCGTGTTTCCGGTTTGATTCATGTGCTCGACCAGACTCAGACCGTCGATCACATTCCGGGCTTCGATCTTGCGAATGGAAATCGTCTTCCCGCTTTCATCGGTTTTGCCGGTCTTTGTCGTGGAGAACCGATCGGCGTAGAGGGGGAAGGCTTTTCTCAGATCGTAGATGAATGCATCGACTTCGACATTGTGGCGATCATGCAGACCCCTCTCGAATCGATAGCCAAGAAGGGCCGCCAGGCTTTGTCCGCCCTGCATGCCTTCGATAACCTGCAATGCGAGGCGCACCCGCTCGGACGATAGATTGATGGCGAGGCTGCCGGGATTGTCCGGGGTCGCATTGGATAAATAGCCATTGCGGAGGACGGCCGCCGTAACGGCGTGGTTCAGGGAAGGGGCGTGAATGTAGCCGGCGTTCGCAGGGTCGCTCGTCAACGGGGGATCGCCGGGCCTGTCGAAGATGGCCGCCATTTCAGAATCCAATTCCACCGGGGTCATCACCTTGTGTTCCGGCCGAACATTCTCCAACCAGCCATAGGCGCCCAGATAAATGCCGCCTCTCACGATGTTTTCACCGTCGGCATCGGTGGGATAGCGCATAAGGGACAGCTGATGACTCATCAGGCCGCCGAACCAGGCGTCCAGCCGGTAGGAACACAGATCGAGGTGCTCACTGAAGACACGCTCCAGGGAAGCCGTCGACGCGCCTTCAAGGTGTCTAAGCGCCGCCAACTGGCGGTTCAGGTACCCGGTTGCCGCCATTGTGGTCAGGACCGTCGGGATGAACTCACCGACTGTCTGTCCGGGATCACCGGTAATTTCAGGATCCGATCGATACAGATATTGCCAGCGGCTCGCCCCGGCCGAGGTTGGTTCTACCAACTCTTTTTCCTGAACGTGGATAAACCGGGCTTCCCGCCGGGCCGCGCTGACTTGGGGTTCCGTTAGAATACCGGCACTGAGAAAGAGATGCAGGCTGGTTTGGACAAAACTCAGATCCAACCCATGATGCAACATGAGGTAGAGAAGCGCGGTGGGAGGCTTTTCATCGATGAAGCCTTCCTGCACCCGCAAGGCATTATGGGACGTTTCGGCGGCATTGATCAGCCATTGGATGTAGTTCAGGCCAGCCTCCGTGTAAGGGCGGATGGGCTCGACTTCCGACAACGGGCGATCGTCGATCAGGGGCCCCTTCAGCAGATGGGGCGTCTTGAGGAACAGTTTTTCCAATACGTCGGGGATATCCTGGTCGTCATTGTGGGCGTAGCCGAATGCGTCAAGGAGATCCAGTCCGCTTTTGATATAGCCCAGGCCGATCAATGCGGCCAGAAAGGCGCCGGCGGCGCCCTGCAGCGCCATTCTGTTGTAGAGCTGCAGCATGCTTTCCGCGTAGCGTTGATGGTGCTCGACAGAACCGGAATGAAAGCCGACCACATCCAGCAGAATTTGATGCTGATCGCCCGGTTTTCCGATATGGGAAACCTTTTCCGAGAGTTCACTCCAGTCGCTCTCAACCTTTTGTAACAACCGGTAGAGCTGTTGATGGAAGCGGGTGTCTTCGTCCGGCGGCAAGGGAGCTGCGGTAGAGGTTTCCGTTTGGCGGGGAAAGAGCCAATTCATCCGTGATCGCGGTGTCGCCGGCAGTATGCCGTAAGGCTGTTTGCCGATGCGAATGGCCGGCACCATGCCACGGGCACAGACATGACGCGTAAAGAACGATCTCGCCCGTTTGACGGTGGCCTCATCAAAAACCGGATCCATCATGCTTTCCATGAAATAGCCGAGGGTTGCCGGCCACAGGGCTACATTCATCGCCCGGGCTTCACACAGATCCTTCCGATGGTAGTGGGGGATGGACTTCAGGGTTTCCGCTTGCAGTCCCAGGCACTCGGCCAGCCACCGGCCATCCCGCTTTTCGAACCATCCCTCCGGATCGTCCGGGTTGCCGCTGGCGAAATAGTGATCAAAGCTGACATCGGCGTCCTCACGCCAGCTGTAATCGGATCCTTCCCCCTCGACATTATTGGTTGGACGACCCTGGGGCAGGATCGAAAAGCCCGCTCGGGAGCGGTGGTGATGGGTGATGAGATCCTCCAGGGTTGTCCGCCCCCCTTCTTCATCCGCACGCAATCGAACACCCAGTACAAGGAGTTGATCGAACCCCAGCCTGAACTGGGTCGGCGTCAGCGGAATCCTAAATCCCATCCCGGCCGATATGGCTTTTTCAAAATCGACCACCCACGCCATCTCTTCACCCACGCGAATATCGTCGCCGTCGGGCACCACTTGGTTTTCTTCCTCGGCGGAAGGGTCGGGACCCACGACCAGGGGAGATGGAATCGGATTGCCGAGAACCTCGATCGTCTTCTCCCCCCGGCTGTAGCCGATCAGCACCAGCCGCTCGGGCATGACATTGACGTGCGGTGCCTGGGCCCAGCCGCCTTCCCGCATTGGCAAGGCATCATCCGGTGGAAATTCGACAAATACGGCCACGACAGTGACATCCGACCGATCGATGCCGGCGGGCGGTCCGTCGGCCAGGTTTGCAGGGGCATAGTCCCGTTGGATTTCCGCGGCACGATCGGCGCCTACCTCAGCAACGAGACCGTCCAGTGCCGCCTGCTGCGTCCCGGCATCGTCGCCGGCCCGCCAGAGGGCCTCCCAGAACTGGGACACCGTCGTTCTTTCAGGATCCAGGAGGGGCTGCTGGGTGGGGATCACCAGAATGACGGTCGGGGTGTCGGGGTCCTTGATCGGCTGTTCGGTCTCATTGAGCGGTCGGTATTGCTCCACCATCCAATAGGACCGCCCGGATCCGTGGGAGCCGACCAGCGCCTTCCAGGCACCGCGCTCCTCTGCCTCAACGCCGCCGGCCCGCCAGATGTTGACCCAGTATTTCTGGAGTCGAATGACCTCGCCTTCGGACAACGTGTCTTCGAAGACATCGATGGCGATATCGTCCGGGTAAACCCTCACCCACAACTCCCCCGATCGCCCGTCTGTTTCGTTTCCAGGCTTGAAACGGGTTTCGATGCGCAGGGGCATCAGCAGGATCGGAACGGCATCCGACAGGTGACCGATATGTTCCCGCGGATCGGAAAAGTCAATGAACCGGGCCAGATGGTTGACCTCCACGTCGCGGGCGGCCGTCAGGTCGCTCATAAGCCCGTTAATGCGGGTATTCAGCCCGCTGATTTTCTCATCGATCGCTTCCAGTTCCGGAACGCCGGCGGTCCCTCCCGGTGGCGGCGGTTGGTCCACAAACCGTTCCAGCCGTTTTCGGTCGCGCTTGCAGCGCTGCAGGCGCTGCCGCTCTTTGAAGAGCTGCCGCGAAATATCATACGCGCCTTTTCGGGCGGCCTCGAGATTCTGCTGTATGTCTCTGAACTCGACCATTTGATGATCACCATTGGGGTTGGACGGGGTTAGGCCCGCAGCACCATCAGGAGGCCTCACCGTGAGTTAGGTTGAATGGACCATGGATGATCCGATAATCCACTCGCCCCAATATGTCCCGATGAAAACCTCCCGAGCCATCCTTTAATGGGGCAGCATCTCGCTGCCATGCACGGCGACCCGCACCGGTACCTGATACAGGATATAGGCAAGCTCCGCGGCGTTCGTGCCGGCATGCCAGCGGAGCGCCTTGTCCTCTTGGAACTGCTCCTTTTTCTCCTGTAATTCCGGCGCCTCCGGGTCGGTGAGGGTCAGGGTCGATGTGGCGTCGGAAATTTGAAGAAACCCGTCGTCACCGTCGCCCAGTACATCGGGCCAGGCCAGATCGTTCCACACGTTCAGTTGACCCTTGCGCTTGATATCCAGGCCGAACCGGGATTCACCCGGCGGCTCCTCCTCCATGACGAAAAACCATCCGGGATCGGTACTGCCGCTCCGTCCAGATCCGCCCTGGACCTCTTCTGCGGTCAGGTCAAATCCCAGGAAGTAAATATCCGGTTCGACTTTTGCTTCGTACAAGGGGGTCTTGATTTTTTTCGTCATGTCGCCGGTCGTATCGAGAATCCGCTCCTGGGAGGGATCGATCTCGCCCTGGTCGTCGAGCTGCCACCGGGCGCGCTGGGCGTAGATCACCGTGTTCGGGAATTTTTCAAGAAGCTGTCCCCGGATAACGACCGTGAGTTCATCTTCTATATCACCGCCGATTTCCCGGTGGTCATGGTCTCCCAAGGAGGAAAATTTCGACCAGAGGTGCAGGGGCGGAATATCCTTGAGTTTTTCCCGGAATTCATCGCGACTCAGCCCTTCCGTGTTACGGACCCCGCTGACATCCCAGAATTGCCGGAAATAGCTGCCTCGCTGGTCGGTTGGGTATTCCCGCCACAGGAGCTCCCTGGCGAATTCATGGTTGAGTCCGACCATATAGGCTTCGATGAAGCGCTGGTTGGTCTCCAGAAGGGTAATGGTGTTCTGCTTGATGGCTTTGATGTTGGGCAGAAAATGCTCCGTCGACAGATCCAGGAGGGGCTTGTACATGGGCGTGTCGAATTCAGGGTAGGCCATGGCCTCCTTGAAAAACTCGCCGATCAGGGCAACGATACGGGCCGGGAAAATGAGGCTGCCCATGGTGAAGCGAGGGATCGTCTTTTCAGGGTCGATAGCGGTAAGTACCGCCGCTGAAAGTTGGTTGATATCGATCGAGGGCCTGTTCGGTTTCGCCCCGAGCGCTTCGCTATTCGACAGCACGGCATGGGTATCCTTCAGGGCGGTCTTGAAGCGGACGGCTTCGCCGCTGTCGGTGCTCCCGGGTACCGGTTCGGGTCCGCTGCCGGGTTCTGAGATTTCAAAATGGGGGTAGCGCGGCAGGTCATCGATCACCCCCGGCGCCTGGGCAGCGGGCAACATGGCGATTGTTTGCTTGGCCCTGCGCTCCAGGCGTACCATGATCGTGAACAGTCCGACACCGGCTGCCGCCGCCGCGCCTGCGGCAACAAGGCCTCCGGCTGGCGCGAACAGCAACAAGACGAGGGCCACATACAGGGAAACCAGCAAGACCGCCCATTTGGCCCATGGGTTGCTTCTCAGCCAATCCAGCAGCTCCCCCATAAACCCGGGGGGGCGAAGCGCCTGGGAGACGTCTTCGACGGTCGGCAGATTCTCAGGGGTGATCTTCGGAGGCGCGGCACTCACCTCTTTTGCATTGATGCGTGCCAGCAGGTTTCCGGGACCGGACGGGGTACCGAAGCCAAGGGTTTTTGCAACATGGTCCCTGGGACGGGTTATTCGGCGCATCGCCGGTGATACGGCGGCCTGGGGGATGATGCTTCCGTGGACCGCGTGGTGAACCGTCACCCCCTGGGCCACGACCCTCCGTTGGACGGGGACCGTCATGACAAAATCACGCTCATTGTTGGCCTGCTTCAGGGGCTTTAAATGCCGCTGGTACCATACCGAGGAGACTTCCTTGGCCAGTTGCGCCTGCCGGATTTTCCGATTGGCGTCGATGATATCGCCCACCTGCTCCCAGGCGGCATCCATGTACTCTTCCTGCTTGTCCTGAATAACAGCGGTTCCAAAACCAGCCGGCACCCGCCAGCGGGGATCCAGATTGAGCTCATGAATCCAGTTGGTGTTTTGGGGGATCTCGGTACCATCCGAGGCAAACAGCAATCGATCCGCCAAGCCGTGCCAACGGCCATATAGCGGCGGCGTGATGAGCGGGTCCGGATCGCTTCGGATCGCTTCATCCAAATCACCGGCATCGCTGTTGGCCTCCTCGGGCTTCTTCTCGGCGTAATCTTCCGCCAAATTGATGAACGCCGCCAACCCCCGTTGGAACCCATGGGGATAGGGGGCATCATCCCATTCCTCATATGCCAGCGCCTCAGCTTCTTGAGCTCCGGTCAACGCCTCGTCAGGCACTTTGAGGGCGCCACCCAGACGCAGCACGCCTTCTAATTCCGGATCCTTTATACCGGAGATATTGGCGCCCGGCCGCTGCACATCCATGTCCCGCCGACCGAGCCGGCTATCCGGTGGCCTGGGTTTGAGCAATCGGACGAGATGTTCGAAATCGCCCACGGTTCCTGTCTTGAAATACCACCGGTAGTAATATGGATAACGGATTGACTCTGGACGGTCGTCATATTCGGCCCAGGCCGATAAGGTGGCAAAGAAAGCGGGATTTTCCGGAGACGCCTCGAGACCGAGCCCGGCCAGGCGGCCGCTTTCGAAGGTCGGCACCAGGAAGGCGTGGTATCCGGTATCGGGATCCAGTTTGCGGGGGCTGAGAATGCGGGAGTAGGCCTGGTCCGGGTTCTTCCCGAGAAGGGTTTTCAATCGGTTCAGCACCGGATCCATGTCGCTGGAGATAACCTCACCGTCCTCCCGGATCAGGTCTTTGTTGATATGGACATGGGCCCATGCCCAGAGCTGCCTGGCGGGAGGAAACAGATCCTGGGGTGGACGCTTTATCTCGAAGGCCGCCAGGGGCTGGCTGTGGAATTGCGGTCCGTCTTTGAATTCTTCTTCCTTCAGAACAACCAGGGCCAGCCATGGTCGAAGCCTGTGCCTGGCCACATCGGGGGCGGCCGGCGTATAGCGCCAGGGAAAATCTTCGTCATAGAATTCGACGTATGGCAGGTAGTTCGGCTCAAAATTGGTGATCCAATGCAGCGGTTCCGTTTTGATGATCGCCCTTTGGTCGATACCGACGATATCACCGGGCCCGTACAGCGCGACATCGCGGGAAATGGCGGTGGTCAGATCATCTTCCCCATCAACGGGTTTGCCGGTCAGTTTCAGGTCGACAGAGATGGCCGCACGTATCCTGACGCTGCTATCCAGATCCTGGGTTTGGATCTGGTTGGCAATACCGTGCCGCAACCAGGGCAGGAAGCTGTATGTCCCGAGCTCATCGCTCATCGCGTTTGCGGTCCGTGGGGTAGAGGTTCTGATATGCGCCGTCAGGCGGCTGTTTTCATCTCATGGGGCCGAATCACATGGTACTTTCCGGCCAGATTCGGATCTTTTTCCATCTCGGATCGCATGAACTCCCGGGCGCTGGCCCGGGACGGAAAAGCCTGCGGCGCGGCATCGACCGATGAATTGTCGGCCATATGGGCCACAACGTAGCTGTTGGGTTGAAGGGAGATCTTCTCATCGAAAAGATGCATCTGTTCCTTGCGCCTGGCGGACAGCTGGGACTGCGCCGCCGCGTTATGATTCAGGAAGTGGGCAAAGAACCCCTTGACCAGAGTGACGAAATGAAAGACCGTGCGCTTGAAATGGCTGTCGATGATGATCTCCTCGCAGCGGATGATTCGCTTGGTAACCACACTGGAACGGGTCTGGCGACCCGTGATGGAAAGCGCCAGCCCGGCCTCCTCCTTCTCGTAGTCGGCGGCGCTGAGCTTTTCACCGTCTTTCATGCCCTGATATTGTCCCATGGCAAACGACTCGAGGATCTTGCCCCGTTTTTCGATACCCTCGGTATCGGCATCGACGCTGAACCAATTGGCGTCGTCAGGACGTTGGTTGCCGACTTTGTCGATGGTCAGGCCGAGGGGGATGGCGCGCTGGGTGATCTTTAGGGCGCCGATGGGATGCAGCACCAGACTCGCCGAGGCGTCGATGTCCCGGAGGGAGACCAGCAGCTGGTTGGCCTTGGGGAGCTCCGCCGTCCAATTTTCAAGTTTTTCAAATTCCGCCGCCAGGATCGGCATGACCGCTATGGGCGGCAACGAGGTGTTTTTCGCTTCTCCCCAGGTATGGGAGAAATCGACATCGATGTCCCAGAACAGAATGGAAATGCCGCCCGACCCCTCCACGTGCCAGGGCGACGGTCCTTCGAGAGACCCTTTGAATCGAACGCTGAACAGACCCGCACCGAAAACCTTGACCGACAGGGAGGCGGAAATGGAGATGATGAAGTAAAAGGGAGAGAACTGGAACAGTGCGTCAAAGGCAATATGGCCTTCGATTCTGGCAATACGAATGCCAAAATAGAGCTCCGCCCGGGCGCCAAACTGAACCGTATTGGAGGTGACCGCGAAATAGGCATCAATGCGAATGCGCGCCACCGGAGTGTTCAGGATGTTGACGGCAATCCGGGCTATCGACGAAAACGGCAGGGACGGTGGATTATAGGCCGGGTGGAAGCCCCCCACCGACACCACAAAATTGGGGTCATTTCCAAAGGCGGCCAACACCCCCAATCCCCCCTCGAGGGGCATGTAGATGACCCGGGATTCGTATAGGTTGGCAAAAAACCAGACCCGCTTCTTGTCAAACTCGATGGCGCCCATGAAGGCCACCTGAATGATGATCAAGGCGGCTCTCTCGTCCGGAATCGCTATCTTCAAGGTTCCGACAATGGCGATGTTACCGGGCACCTCGATAATGATGCCCAAGGACAGGCTGATCAGGGTGGGGGTGCCCCAGCCGAATTTGGCCATGGGGCCGATGAGGAAGATATCGTCCTCGGGCGGGAAAAAGGCCCGCATGTCCGATATGATGCGCGACGCGTTGGCAACGACATCCCTGGGGAACACGACGCTGTCGAGGCTGCCGGTTCGAACCCCGTCGACCAACGCATCGAGGTCCATCGTGCGGTTGAGACCCAGCAGGCCGCCAACACCGATCAGGGTAAATCCGAATCCCAGCTGCAGACCGGGGTTGAACTCCACGTTGATAATGGCGATCAGCGAGAAGCCTTCAGATCCATCCGGCATCTTGGTGGTAATGACCGCGACGGCATTGAGGGTCAGAAATTCCAGGAAGCTCAGTTCGAGGGCGCCCGCATATTCGCCTCGATCGGTATCGATAAACAGATATCCGCCCCCCCTGACGACACCGGCATCCACCGAGAGCCCGATGCCGTTGGGCGGCTTTAACCCGACATCAAGATCGACCGGCCCGAGATTGCCACCCTGATCGGGAAAGCCGATATCCGTCCGCAGGCCGATATTTTCGACGACGGCCGCCAGGGGTCCCAGCTGGGTCTTGAAAGTGGTGCCGATATCGATCGGAAGCCCCCCATCCTGCGGCTTGAGGGCGATGGTCAGGCCCTGGACGTCAATGGGGCCTATGGAAATATGCGTCGGAACCTGTATCTCCAGATGGGAGGTGCCCCGAAAATAGACGCCCCTGGGATAGGCAATGCCCATTCCCAGGTCGAACTCGATGGTAAAGGAGACACCCGACAGAATCTTGCTGATGAAACCATCCGAGCCCGACGGATCGAAGATGAACGCCAGCCCGTTGGCGTCGATCTCGGCAAAGACTTCGACGTCCTGCCCCCCACTCAAAGCGATCCCCCCCGCACCGCTCACCGACTGGTATTGCAACCGGGTTCCGTCGCCCGAGCCCAGGATGATCGTCGGTTTGGCGTCCGGGTCTGATACGTCGACATCGACGCGGGCCGAGCCTTTGGCCGTGGTCGGTGCCCCCTGGCCCTCGAAGCCCAGGATCATATCGATGCCGGTATCCGGCCGCACGATCAAACCGACGCCGCCCTGGAGGTCCATGTCGCTGTCAATTCTTACCGTGATGCCCGGGCCAAGCTGCATGGCGACATCCAGCAGGCCGGTGAATGCCGGCATCAATGCAAACCCCGGTTTTTGGGCAGGCGTTTTCGGCAGGGCCAGCAGGCTGAGCTCGGCGGCCAGCCGACCGCTGTTGCGGGCCCGCTCAAAAAAGACCATGCGCAGCCGCCGGCGAACGGGATCATCTGGCATGTCGGCGCCGTCCTCGAGGCTGATTGCGACATCGGTGGGCACCTCGTCCAGCACCACGCTCAACCCAAGGCTGGAGGCAAGGTTGTCCACCTGGGAGGCCAGGGAGCGGAAATCGAAATTATCGCCGCCCCAGCCGAAAGCGTTTTCGAGCAGGATTTTAGGGTTTTCGAAGATCTTGGGGATATCGGAAACATCAACGGTGTAGTCGACATAGGGGGGCCGGTTCCCGCTCGCCCCGGCATATCGCGTTTTGGCCACCCCCAGGGCTTGCAGGGCAAAGCCCCAACGGGGTCTGTGGTTGCGGAGGTAGGAGACCAGCAGATGGCTGATCAGCTGCTTGGGGAATTGGGTCTTGAAACCGTCCGCCGTCAGGTTGGCCGGAAATGCTGAATTCGGGGCCGAGGCAAGGGCCCCGATGCCGTCCACGACACGGCGAACGGCTTCGATGGCGCCCCGGACATCTTCCGGGGAAAAGTCGACTTCGGCCGAGACCCCCTCCGGGCCGACCGATCCGTCGAAGGCCAGCCCCCCGCCGACCAGCTTCTGAAGCCTTTCGAACAGAATCTCCAGATCCGCCGACAGGTCGAGCAGCGGCTTGGGAATGACGTCGGACTCCCACCCCAGTTTCAGCAGAAGACTCTGGAAGGCCTGGGGCGAATCCAATGCAATCTGAAGCGGGAGCAGGAGCTTCCCGATTTCCGTCACGATGGTCTCGAAGGCGCCCCGTTCAGTCATTTTTCTTGGCCTCCGGGTAGAATTTCCGGTCTAGCATCCCGTGCTGGCCCCCATCGACCCGGTTCACGATCAGCCATTTGCACACATGGCAGAACTCGCCGTTTTCGTCTTCGCCGCCGGATGAGCGCATCTTGCAGGTGCCCGCGGGCCGGTAGACCATGCCGCTGTAGTTGCCGGCCCCCTCGAAGACCCCGATCAGGCGGGAGGATTTGCAGGGCGCTTTGAAGTTCTCAATCTTCCTGGGGTGGTCCGGATCATTGCTCGCCTCGCTGTGATTGGGGTCCTTGTTGAGGGGCAGGTGGGTGGCTTTAAGAAAGTCCAATACCTTTTTCTCGACGACAAATCGCTGGTCACCGCCCTCCGACGTTTTCGGAACGAAAAGCAGGGATCCCGCCGGGAAGGGATCCAGAGACGAATCGATTGCCGACGGGGCCTCTAACAGCACGGTGCCGTTTTTCCGATCCACGTCCTCGATCGTTAAATCCGTCAGCAGATCGGTGTCTGCTTTCGAAAGGGGCAGCTGTCGGCCGTTCGCCCTGATCTGCCTCCTGCGCAGATGCACTTCGAAGCCTTCGGTTTTGATCATGCTCCACCGGGGCGTATGGCGGGGATTAATCGTCACCCGGATCTTTCCGTTGACGACCGTGGAATCTTGCGTGGTCGTCACCGATCGCTGCATTCGCGGCAGTCGGGCCCACTTGATCTTTTCCGGATCGATTTTGCGACCCTGGGCGTCGTCGGGATCGTCGCCCAGAAAGATGCTGTTGAAGGCGGCGATGTTGTCGTCGCTGTCGGGTGCGTTCGGACGGTCGCCGTTATTGGTCTCGTATTCGTCCCCCAGCTGGAAGGAATGGCCGAATTCGTGGGCCACGGTATTGATAGTCCCGTCAACGTCCATGGGGATCTCATCCGGCGGCTTCCGCCGCATGATCTTTTTGGTTGCCGAATTGCTGTTGGGGTATTGGAAAGACAGCCGGTTGAAGGAATTGATGTTGATGGCGGTCATCGTATTGCGATTGAAGCTCGTACCGCCATCCATTCCTTCCTTGACGATAATGGCGATCAAGCCGCGACTCGGCTTGAAGGTGCTCTCGGGCATCCACACGGGGCCGATCTGCTGATGGGGCGCTTTATCCGTTTGCAATCCGTCGATGTAGGTCAGAATCGCGTTTTCCCGGCTTTCCTCGTTGTGCTCGAAGAGTTCCGGCGGATGGCGACGGGGATCGGGCGTCAGGGACCGCCTGGTGCCGCGGGGCTTGAACCATTCGTAGGCCCGTTTGATGAGGGGTTCGAGGTCCTCGTCCAGGGGGGCACCTTTTCGAGATATGTTGTCCGCCCAGCGGCGTCCCAGGATCAAACCGAAAAAGGTGTCCCGCGCTTCCAGAAACCCGAGGGATGTCGATTTCTTCCATGCCTTGACCAGCTTGACGTCGACGCGATTCTCGTCAAAGTTATGAAGGGATTGTTCCTTCCACAGGTCGATCAAGTCGGATGTGCTTCGATCTTCGTCTCGAAGGGGTAGGCCCACCCGGGCGATCAGCGACTCGAGGGTGTATTTTCCCTTTTGGGATACTCTTCTTGTATACGGAATCGGATATCCTTTAGCCAGTATGGTTTTGGACGCATGCTTCGCCGGTTGATCGTTCACCTTGAACCCGCAGGTCACCAGGTGATCTTTCCAGGGATCGAAGGATTTAAACACATTGAAACGGTCTCCCAATAAGTGAAACGGTTCATGGCGGGGTTTGGTGAGCAGCTCGTCCACGACCTGGGCGACCAGTTCATCGTATTGAGCCCGGTCCGACTCCCGAAACCCCTCGGCCAGGAAAAGAATATTGTGATATTGGTCGACATCCTCGATGTTGCCGTCTTGGTCCTTGGTCACGCGGTCGCTCAACCGCACGGGGACCAATTTCTTGCGGGGCTTGGCATAGTCGACGACCGTAACCGGGATCTTGCGAGAGATGTCGAGAAACTGGCCCGTGAGCTCGGCGGTTCCCGCCGAATGCCCTTGAAGCCTTCCTTCGTTATGGTCGTTGGCCACCTTGAAAATAGCCTCATCACTCGACGACAGGGCGACATAGCCGTGGCCGGTGATGTCCCCCACCCGATCGGTGCGTGAATCGTCGTCGCTGAACATGGCGTAGATCGAGGGCTGGCTGTGGGCCACGTCGGCATCCAATGCCGTCGTGATGGTGCGGTTTCCGAACCACCAGCCCAAAACGTCATCGTGTACCTGAATTCGAGCGACGATGTAGCGTGCATTGGTGCCCGCGCCGTGCTGAATGACGACGAGATTGATGCCGGTCGCCACCGGTGAAATGGTTTTGGCATCCCGATCGATGGTGACGAATGCCTCCAACCGGTTCCCAACGGCGTTGTAAGGGGCCAAAAGCCGGAAAGTGCACGCATCCGTCACATCGGTCAAATCAAATTTGTATGGGTTGAACGAAGGCGGCTGCTCGGACGGCGGCAACATTGCGGTGATCCCTGCTCGTTCCTGCTCGAAAACCCGAAACGGCAGGTCACCGGTGGTGTTGAGGGCGACATGCATGTCGCAATGGGGATAGACGATGAGGTTTGTCATGGCCACACCCATCGGTCTGCGATCAAGAGAACAGAGCCCCTCATGTCATCAAGAGGAGCCGGCAACATTGAGCAAAAGAAGAACGAAACGAACGGTTAAACTGTCAGGAACAACGTGGCCGACAACGTTGACGACACACGCGAGGCTTAAAAGAGAAATCAAGCTCAAAGCAGTTCAGATGTCAGCAGGTAAGACGCTGCACAGCGGAGAGCGTTCGGTCAATGACTGGAAGATGTCAACTTATTTTCTGATATTAACGGCGGCATCAAACCTTATCGGTGTGAGGCGGTCTGTCAATCGCCATAAAGGGTCGATCCGCAAACCGGTTTGCCGCTCATAACGTATCCGACATAAGGAAAAGACTATGGCTCACGCTGTAATTGTCAACATCCGACCCGGCATCGATCCGTCGAATCCGCTGCCATCACAACATCCGAAGACGTGGCTGTCGAATGGCGGTCTCCGCTGAAAATTGGAAGGGCGCCAAACGGGAAGCTTCCCCGCCGGAGACCCTCATTATTTTACCGATCGGTTATCTCGTATGCAGAACGTGTCTGCCGGAAGCTCCCGTCGATGCTGATGAGGCAAAGTGGATGCGCCTCGTTTTGCTTCGCCGATCCGCGAGTATCGGATTCCATATCCGATGGTGATAGAATGGGTGAACCGGCACTGTCTCATATGACGTCAAGCATGAGGACAAGCATCATGTCTTTGATATCCGCCATGCGTTGGATCACAGCAGGTGTGAATTCCAGGTTTTGGGCGCCCAGATCGGTTCCCTGGGTAAAAGCCGCCATGGGCACGCCGATCGTCGGATCGCTGGCAAACACCACGTTCGCACCCGTCTCGCCGTTGAGGATCACCGGCTCGCCCGTGAAATCCATCGCTGCATCGTTTTTGGGAATGGCGAACAGCGTCAGAGTCTTCGCGGCCTGGACCCGATTCCTCAGAAAAAAGGGCAAGTGGGCCGGGCTGATGTCAAAATCCATCGCGCAGGGAACGGAGGTGTCCGCCTGGCGCATTCTCGCCCATGCGTCAGGGTAGTAATTTTTCAAGCTGATCAAAAGCGGGAATCCCCCGTCGCTGGTGATCAGGGAATTCAAGGCGGAGGTCAACCGATCTTCAACCTCGGTTCGATAATTCTCCCCGCCGTCGCGGGCGGTGTAGTTGACATGGATCAGCACGTCGCTGATCGTGGAATAATCAAACTGTGCCAGGTCGGGCCTTGCCAAGCTCAATTTCCAGCTGCTGATCACGCCGGCGCGCTCAAACGGGAGATAGCGTTCATCCTGGAAGTTGAGTTGAAATAGCCCGCTGTCTGCCTGCCCGCTGCTGGTGGCAATCGACTGGGTAGCGCCAACGTTCCATGTAAAATCGTCATCCGCCTCGCCGATGCTGGCCTGATGCCGGTAGCGGTCGCTCAGCAGGGTCAGGGTGCAGCTCACCGTGGTATAGGGACCGGTCACGGCCGGGAGGGTCAGGCTGACATTCTTGATACGGCGGAAGTAATGCCCGGGGTAGTCCAGGTCGAAGGATTGCTCGGGCAGATTGAAAAAGCACTCGCCGGTTTCGGTCAGGCGCAGCAGGGCCTCTGGATCCAGCATCGACAATGAAACCGTCTTGCTCAGTTCCATTTCACGGAGATTTTTTTCCAGGTAGCTGGTTTCCATTCGTTTGAGATCCAGCTGGAGTCTGTCGCCGGCCAGAAGGCCCTTTTTGAGACTGTCCCAGTAGCCGAACTGGATAAAGCCGGTATCGTTGATGCCCAGCTCGTGCTGGTAGCAGCGCTCCGCGCGCTTGGCCATGTCATAGGCCAGTTGGTAGGCTTGAAAGTAGAGTCCGGACAGTTCGCTCACCATCCATGAGTAGAGCTCCTGGTTGGTGAACTTGTCCTTGAGAAAGGCCTGGGCCTCTTCTGAATACTCGATCTGCTTTTCCTGATTGGCCAGCTCCTTTTCGGCCATGGCCAGGCGGATGTCGGCTGCCGCCAGCTGCTTTTCGAATTGACTCAGCTCGGCCTCGGCCAGGGCGACCTGGTGATCCCACTCCTCCTGCCGGCGGTCGTACTGGCCCATGGTCTGGGCCATGCCGGCCGCGGTTTGGGTCAGGTCGGCAAAGACGTTCATCACGCCTACTCCTGACTTGGCGCTGTCCGCGGGACGGGGTGTTTGGGTCACGGTAACCGGCGAAGCGATGCCAGCTCCACCAAAAACAACAACCGGAATCGATTCCATGGGCGTTACAGCGGCCTGGGCGATCTGGGCCAATGTTCTCAGGTACCAGGCATATCCCCGCAGCACCAGATCGAGGCCTTCGCCGTTGTTCATGTAAAGCCGGCCGGCGTAGAAATCCCTGCGCAGCTCGACCGCCGCCTGGCCGAACTCGATTATGGATATCTGCTCTTTGGCTTCCTTGACGGCATCCTGGCGCACGGCGGTGCCCAGCTTCAGAAGGGCAACCTCGTGATCGCCGCGCAGCCGGGCGAGGGACTCGGCGTCCTGCTTTTCCAGCGCCGACAGCAATTGATTGCCCAACCCCTGGGTCATCGAAGCCAGCTCAGAGGCTTTCTGCAGCAGGTAGGCAAAGCGGTAGTGGGGCCTGGGTGGCGAGAGGTCGGAGAGAACGGCGCCGATATCGAGTCCGGCGGCCGCCGCCCGCACCAGCAGGGCCGGGTCGATGGGCGGCTGGTAGATGGGCAGCAGCCGAAAGACGCCGTCAATATTCATGCAGTGTCGGATCTTGAACAGCCGGTCGGAAACGGTATCCCAGTAGTCCAGCATATGGTCGTTGTAGGGGAGGCAAAACTGATCAATGACGCCTAATATACCCTGCGCCCCCTGGCCGTACACCCCGCCCGGTGTGGCCGGCATCTGTCCGGCGGGCAGTGCTGTTCTTGCCAGCCCGTCGAGAAAAGCCTTCACCGTGACCGTGCCGCCGCCGGGCGCCAGGGCGTCGATGATCAGGGGGCGTTCGCCAAGGATGTTGGCCGCCAGCACGTACAGCTGGGTGGCTTCGTTGATGGACTCCATGGTGTCGCGCTTGAACAGGCTGTCCCCCCAGGCGATGAGATTGTCCAGATAGGTCATGACGGTCATGCGCATGAAGGCGACGATCCTGAAGCGGGCGATGGCAAATGGCTGAAATGGATGCTGTTCCCACTGCTCGATCATCGAATCGAGGCTGATGGCATCATCCTCGTCCACACTGTCCAGCTGCGCATCGAGGTCTTGCTGGGCATATCCCCACATCTGGGCATAGTAGAAGGGCTTTATCTTCCAGTACTTCTCCAGCCCGGCGCCCTCCTTTTCGGTGGGGTCGAAAATGTAGTGCAGCCATTGTTGCGCCTGGTCATATTTTCGGTCCTGCATCAGACGCGTGGCGATCATCATGGGGATGTGGAAAAACAGCTCCCAGTTGTACTGGCTGTACGCCGATCCGAATGAGAAGTCGATTTTATCGATGGGGTCCCCGCTGACCTCTTCGGTGTTGGGCTGGTAGCTGACCTGGAAGTCGAAGCGTGGTTGGGTAAGGGTGGTCTGCCTTAGAAGGTCCGCGGCATCCCGCTCGGGCTGCAGGTCCGGGTCCGGGCTGTACAAACCCGGGATACCGTAACGCCTGATCTGGCGCAGGCAGGCACAGGTGTAAGGGTGGTAGTGGGCGCTGAAGTGATGTTTTTCGTTGCCTCCGTAACTGATCTGCGCCGTGGACTGGGTCAGGTCCTGGGCGCTCAACAGGGACTTGTTGATCCCGCCGAGGGAGGTATCGAAGACTGGATTGTCAATAAAATCGTCGAAAACGAAGCCGGCCGGCTTCATCTCCACAAAAAAGGTGCGCTTTCCACTGGCCAGGAAAAAGGGGGTTGCCCGGGTGACAACCTGATGAAGCTTGGTGGCGTAATCGGTCGCTTGCGGTGAATCATCGAGCAGGGTCACCCCCGATGCGGTCAAGGATTGTTGGCTATTCCAATACGGGTTGGTCATCTCGATCAGGTGGCGCGTAAAGACAAGCTGACTGTTGCTATCGAAAACTTCAAGGGGCGGCGGCAGCGGCAGGTTTTTATCCACCATGATCAACTCTCCGGTGCAATCGGACATGGTGAACAGGCCCGCGGTATACGTATCCCGAGAGGTATGGGAAAAATCAAAATCCCCGGCCACGACCTGAATCGTCAACCCGCCCCCCTGGGTCGTTCCAAGGAACTGATAGTCATCGGCGGCATAACCCAAGGGGCCCTCGAGCAGATGCTTGACCACCCGCTTCGACGACCAACCGTCTTGGTCGCGGACGATCCAGTTCATTTGAACGAGCTGGTAGCTGACATTCTCTGTTGCCCGTTCGAGATCAAGCTCAAGCCCGCCCAGCTTTACCTTCAAATCGGTCAGCTCGGCGTTATAGCCGTTCAGCGTATCTTTGTAGACGGCAACAATATTCTCATAAGCTTGTTTAATCGGTTTTTCGGAAGGGGTCACCCCGCCATCTGCCAGATCACTGATTTCTTCTTCGAATGTATCGATAGCACTGTTAACAGCCTCAATTAACCCACCTGACCCTTCGAGCTCATTAATCCTTTCCTCGACCACGTCGATCATGTCCCGAATCCCGGTCTTTTCCAATTCCTCCTCGTCGACCTCTTCGGTAAAGGTAGCCCAGAACAGGCGCAGCCGCCGGTTGTAGACCACCGGAATTATGTGGTCCCCCTCGATATCCATTTCGATGGGCTCCCAGGGCGTCCAGGTCTCGCCGTTATAGATCCGGTAGAAATAGTCGTGGGGTGTATTGGGGCTGCGGCCGATGACATGCAGGGCATAGCTATCCTCGTCATCCTCGAAGAGCCCGACAATTTGAAGGTTCGAAACGCCGTGCAGCTTTTCCAGGTAGTGGGTAACCGCCTTCTCGCCCAGGTCGGTGGTCAGCTCCCCCTGCATCAACTCCTGTTCGAAGGCCTTGAAAAAGGGCGTCTTGTCGTCCCGCAATTCCGGCACGAGCCAATTCTCGGGGTGGACAAAGACCTTGACATTGGCCTCCCAGACCCGGTAGTTTTTGCGCCATTTCCATTCGGCCGCATCCTCCTTGGGGAATGCCAGATTGGCCGGCTCCAGGCCGAGCAAAATGCGCTGGATAAACTGCTGGACCGATGCGGTGGCCTGCTTGAGGCGCGTGGTCTGGTAACATGCCGCCATGTCCATATCGATCAGGTAGTAGGCGTAGGCGTGCTCGTGGCTGAGATCGAGGCCGCCGCGGGTGAGGACAAACGCCAGCAGCGCATCCCGCTGCCGTTCCCGCAATCCCTCCCGCAGCTGACCGGACACCTCAAGCCAGCTGTTCTCATCGTAGTGAGAACGAACGGCGGCCCGGGCGATGCCGGCGTGCCCGGTATTTGGAATGGGCTCGGCGAGCCTCAGGACCTGTTCACCGGCCACGCCGGTCTGGCGGACAAAGCCGCAGGCCTGGTAAAGCCGGTTGATGCCGGTCACCCGGAGATAGGAATCCGGGAAGGCGAAATTCAATCCGTCCTCCCCGACCAGCGGTGACAGATCCGCAGCGGCGATCCCGAACAACGCGGCCATTTCGGCCTGCGCACCAGCCTCATCGAGATCTCCCTCAAGGACGGCCCCGAGCACCCCGTAGAGATCGCTTTCTTCACTTCCCACCGCTTCGTGAATTTCATGCGCCGTGACGGTCGCGTGCCAATTGAGGATCTGCCCTTCACCCGGTGCGTGGAAATCATACAAACCGATCTGGGGGCCGTGGGTCAGTGTGAATGCCACTTCTCCAGCGTCGAGATCGATGGCGTTGACCAGCGCGCATTGGCGGTGCATCCGCTCAACGGCCTGAATCGCCATGGAAATGGCGCCCGGCTGCTCGTTCATAAATCCGGGGCTCAACAGGATCTGGATGACGGACGGATCACCGGCTGGGACGGCTTCGGCCAGCAATTCGATGTGACGTTCGGTGACCTCGAGGGCGGCGGAAAGCCGTTGGGTGACGATGGGCCTGCGTACCCAGTAATCGGACAGCTCCTGGCAAACAGTCCGCAGACGATCATCGATGTTGGTGACCGCCAGGCTGGCCGCGCTCAGGTAGGGCAACAAATCGGTCACCAGCTCGGTCTGCTCCGCCGATGATAACGGCGATACCCCGACAATGACCCCCAGCAGGTCGGTGATGTCGGCTTCATCCAGGGTGTCATCCTCCCATAGCAGCGCATCCGCCTGTGCGAGCCGCATCGGATCGACCGGTATCTCGGATGCCGCCAGGAGCAGTCGTTCTTCCTTGTTGGTAAGGGTATTCGATACAAACAGGAGATCCCGGGTGTTCGCAGAGAGAAAATCAAGTGCCGACTGGAAGCTCCCATCATAGGCCGCACTGCCATCGATCATGGTCAACAGTGTCGCGACGTCATCCTGGCTGTCATCGACCACCAGTGACGGATCGATGCCAAACCACAGCCGCAACTGCTCTTCTGCGACCGGTGTGTCGACCCGGTGCTCATCTGCGGTCTTGAAGAGATCCGAGTGAATGTCTCCCAGTAGCGCATCCATGTCATCATCGGTGGGCGTCAATCCATCGACATCATCGCCTAACAGGGCGTAGCGCAACACTGCCGCGTTCACGCCTGCCTCGGTTTGGGAAGAAATACCCAGCAGCAGCAACAGGGTGGTAGCCGGATCCTGTGAATGGGTGTAAGTGACGCCGAGGGGCTCACCGATGATCCGTTGCCAGTCAATACACTCCTGGACGGATACGCCGAGTGCCTTCGCAATCGATGCCGTCCGGAACAATTGCGAGAGATTCGACAGGTTGAGGGCAACCGTTTTTTGTCGCTTGGGCAATAGCCCGGGGGCAGCGACAATGGCCGTGAGAGTATCGGCGGTTAATTTGCACGCGGCCATGACAATGGGAGAGTACTCCGGGTGCAGCTCCCACTCGCCGGGCAGGCTCTGGGACTCGCGGGCAAGCCACTTGTCGTGGGTGCTTGACGGTTGGGTGACCACCAGGTCGCGGGATTTTCCGGAGCCGGTCAGGGCGAAGACCTCGGTCAAGAGATCCACTTCACCGTCCCCGACGACCCCGTTGACCGAGCCATCGAGAAAGCTGCGCTGGTAGAGGGCGGGGGCACTATCGCTCCCATAGGAACTGATGGGGCCGAACCAGGCTGCAAGCTCCTCTGCGGGCGTCCCGTAGCGATGCTGGATTTCCGCCATGATACCGATGCCGGCCAGGCTGCTCTCATCCAGGTCCGTGGCCACGACATTCTGCATCACGGCGTCCAGTTCCAGCGCTGTCCACCCGCTTTTGCGCCACAGGCGGGCGAATCGATGAAAGCGATCGAGCAGACCGTCATTGTCTTCCGGCTTCAGATTAAGGACGGCATTGTCCAAATCCCGCAGGTCTGTTGGCAGCACCGCGCGACCCCGGGGATTGACAAAACGCCTGGCAAAAATGTCTCTTGTCTCCTCGTAGGTGAAGCCGGTTCGCTTCAAAAACGACTGCAGGCCTTTTAAATCGGCTGCCGGATCGGCCGTCTGCCAGATAAGCAGCCGTTTTTCATCGGAATCCGCCGGCAGGGACAGGACCAGGGCCTCTATGGCGTCGACGCCAAGGCGATCGGCTGCGACTTCCAGCACCTTGTACGGATCTTCATCCGGCCGCAGCACCGCCAGAATCTCGCCCCGGTCAACCCCGATCTGGGCCAGGTAGGTTTGGACCTCATCGAACCACAGGTTGTATGGCAGCGTCCAGGGCGCGGTGATCAGACGCAGCCGGTTGTAGGCGTCGACATTGAGGTGCTCGGGGTGGGCTGCCAGATCGTCTGCACTGCCCTCGGTCTGTAGATCCAGCGTGTCCTCGACCATCCAGTCCAAGGGCACCTGAAAAGGCACCTGGCTGGTCGCCACCACATGTTCCAGCACCTCGTTGACGAGGTCGATGTAGGGAATGACGGTGTCGCTGTTCTCGCAATCCAGCTGAAGGTTGGCAATGTCCGGCCGGCGCAGGAAAAGAAGATCCAGACCGTTGATCCCCGAGTCGGTCTCAGCCCGCTGCAGATAGCGCAGCATGTCCACCAGGTAGGCGGCGGGACTGAAGGCGGAAATGCAATGGGGACAGCCGTTTCCGCCCTGTGCGCCGAAAAGCGATGCGATGGTCGGGCTGATCCGCGCCGGGACCGTGCTGTCATCGGTTGTGTTTACGTCCACAACGGCGACCGGTGCGGGGTCGAGTTCGAGCAGGTGGCGGGACCACACGCGCTGAGCCCTGCGGTAGATGTCGTTGGCGCCCCTGGCGTCGATATCGAAAGCGGCCATGTCTCGAACAAACCGCCCCCTCCCCTTGTCGAGAACGTCACTTGCTGAACCGATTCCGGCATCCCAGCAGGCTTTAAAGGAAGAAAACCGCTGATACCCGGAACTGATGTGAAACAGCCGCTCTGTGCGCTCCAACAGGGTTTTGGTTTTGGCAGCAGGGGTTTTGCCGATCTGCGCCCAGTAATCCGCCAACGTCTCCGAAGCAAAATCAAACCGGGGATTTTTATCCAGGTAGGTCTGAATCGGGCTGTTTTCCATGCGGTTGTCGGCCTTCCATTGCTGTGAGAAGACCGCCGTCGGGTACGCCGATTCGACCTGACGTGCCAACTCGTTGGCCAGGTTGGTGATTTTTTCCGCCTGGGTGCTGCCCTCCATCCGGGCAAGCTCGGATGGGAAGTATTTCTTTGCCAGAACAGACCACTCCCGGGATGACAGTCGCGACAGCTCGATGCTGCGGGTGATGCCGTATTCATCGGCCAATGCGGTGACCAATGGGGCCTTTCCACCCGTAAATTGCAGCAGTGCAATGGATTCTTGAGCGGACGCCACCACCCCTCCGGGCAATGCACCCGTGTTGCCCATTTGCTGCACAGACTGAAGCAGGCTCTCACTGCCGCCCAGGTAACGGTCCAGAATGGCCATCGTTTGGGCATCGCTTGCCCCGCCGCCATGGATCATGGCGACCGCACGCGGATCGATCTCGGCCAGGAGTTTGGCACGAGCCGGCCGCATCGCCTGAATCACGGCCTCGGCAGGCATTTCACCGACCCAATTCTGATCCACCGCCTGATTCAAAAGATTCACGAGGATGGAATCCCTTGAAGCGGCAAAGGCCGCTGTCGTGGGCTCCAGACCGGCTCGCAGAATACCAAACAGGGGTGTTACGGCAATGTCTTCTCCGGCTGAGTCCTGACCTTGTTTGGAGAGCACCTGGGCATTGATGAAGCAATGGACGTCGTCGATATCCAACTGGGTCTGCTTGGCAATCAGAAGCGCATCTTCTTCGATCAGATCCCCATAGCCGGTGTCCAGGTTTAGTGCCTCGAATTTCCCTTCCACGATCTCAAACAGGGATGGTGCACGGTAATCTTTCTGGTCGACAACGAGATGAATGATCTCCCGTTTGCGGGCGCTCTGCTTCATGGGCGAAGCGGCGATGAAGGTTTTGGCGCGACTGCTGGTAAAGGCGCTCACCACCAGGTTGGCTGCCCCTGATGTCGGTATGAGCAGATCCGCCTGCTGGTAGGAAATGCGGTAATGGCCCGATGCGTCGCTTTGAGCGCTGCCCAGGGGTTTTTCCTTGCCGATGCCCCGGTCGACCGCACGGATGTTCAGATTCGCCAGCGACAGACCCTGGTCGGATTTGACTGTACCGCTCACTTCATAGCGATCGATCGGCGTGGAGGTGCCGGGAAATGAAGATGAAGGCTTTCCCCCTCCGCCCGTATGGGTCGACGACCCCGGCGACAGATCCGATGAGCCACCGGGCTTGTCGGCCGCTGATGGTCTTGAAACCGTAACGGCAAACCGGTAAGTTCCACGGCCTTCTTTTGTCGGCCCATCCGTGTCCGTTACCGGAAGCTTTCGCCCTGCCTGGCTGACCTGGAGGCTCATGGTCGACCAATTGAACCGCTTCAGAAGAGCTGCATCCACCTCCAGCCGGGCCTCACCGGCGGCATCCGCGGTGAGGGTACCGCCTTTCCAGGTCTCTCCGTCCTTGAAACTACAGGCCACGGCCAGCCTGGCGTTGGCAAGAGTTATGCCGCCCTCATCGGTTAGGTGAAATAGTATGGTTGCCATCGTTATATCCTCCGCAAAACCTGAAACCCAAGCGTCTCAAAAATTAACCATTTTACGACTATCAGATTGATTGCTTGTCATCCTCGTTTTAGATAGCCATCGCTATTTAGTAATCAGAATCTCGGACTGTGCGACCAAGTGGATGTTGATCTTTCAATTAGCTCGCGATTCTCTGAAACAAATCTTCTATACGCTGGATTTTCCGCCTTAAGTTTCTCAACATGTCTAGCGGATTCATCCACAGCGGTTGCCCAATCATATAGGCCGACGACCCAATCGATCGGGTCGATCACTGTGCCGGCTAGATCGAGGGCAGCTCTGCCATAATTTCCTTGTTCCGCTGCCTCGGCAGCAGTTGAAATACCCATTCCTATCCCTACCAGCGGCAATGCTTTGACCCCTTGCCTGACCAAAGGTCGGCCTAGCCTTTTCAGGGATTTATTTAGTGCATCAGCAGCACTATTTGGCATTGGCACCAAACTTGGCGTATTTTTAGTTGCGCTTCCGGGGATGCGGGTTTTTCGGACCTCAGACCATGTATCGCGCGGCGGCGAATTCTGTGGTGCAAGCTGCCCGCCTCCTTCGGGTGCCCCGTCAATTCCAGACCACTCCTTACGATGCTCAAATCCCCCACCCCAAAACTCCTCTTCTACTTCTGGCACAAGAGTCGGATTGGGCCTCTTTAACTCTACTTTTGCCTCTGGTATCAGTGTCGGGCTATTCCCCCGTCTTTGGGGGGCCTCTTCAGCCACCAAATCCCCGCCAGAGGGAGCCGTAATCACCTCTTCAGGACCTCTGGGTGGTGGAGCATCCGGCTTAAGTCGTTTCAGATGTCGACTCCTCTCTTCCGTCGAACGACCATCGGGATATGTTATCACCCTATCTGAACCCTCGTAGAACCTGCCCGTATTGTGTATGGTAGAGTCTGGTTCACGTGACCCTGAAGGCTTTGGTGTCCTTGCTTGTCTAGCAATAGTGGTTTTCCTTTCCAATATTTCTTCAGTTGGCTCATCATCCGGTTGCCGGCCTGTTCGATCAGCTGCAATCGATGGACTGTTTCTCACGTACTCGTAGAGATTTGGGAAGGGAACCGGATCCGCCGACGCCCATCGTCCCAACCAAGACGCGTAATAGCGCGCCCCATGGTAGTAAAGCCCGATCTCTTCATCCTTCTCCTTTCCTGTGTAACGATACCGTTTGGGGCTTGCTTCCAGTTGGTTATTCATAGAGTGGTATGATGTTGTCCCGAATGGATGGTATTCTTCGTAGGTGATCACCTGGCCTTGATCGCTCAGTTCGATTGAAGAAGACCCTAAATG
Organism: uncultured Desulfobacteraceae bacterium; assembly: GCA_942491115.1. Lineage (GTDB taxonomy): Bacteria > Desulfobacterota > Desulfobacteria > Desulfobacterales > UBA5852 > CALNZV01. The sequence goes on along the minus strand of CALNZV010000002.1, from coordinate 6,782 downwards.
ATTGCCATGCTGATAGCGGATCAGGAATTCGGGATCCGGAATTGGGTTTTGCTTCTCCATGGTCTTGGTGTCGACCAGGGCAATGCGCTGTTTGCCGTCCATGATATGCAGGGTTTCTCGTTTAAGCGTGGTATTTGTGCCGGTCCCATCATACTCGCGATAGATCTCGAACCCGCCCAGGTAAATGCGTTCCTTCATGCGCGTTGGTGTTTTTCCGGCCTCGGCCTGCCGTTCGGTGACCTTGCGCACCCGCTGGCCACCAGCGTCGTAGACGTAGTACGTCGTTTCAGGAGTGCCATCGTTGAAGACCTGCCTTGAAGAGACGTGGAGGCGCTCCCCGAAATCCCACCTCATCACCGGCAGGTGCGGCATACGGGTCATGCTGCCGTGCAAATTGTAGTCGTATTGATCGGTGTATGGGCCGTCGGGATGGTTGCCGGGCCGACTGGTTGCGAGCAGGCGATTGCTGTCGGCGGCGTATTGGTAGCGGCGTGTCCAGCTACCGCCGTTTGAATGATGGATTATGGCAAGTATGTTGCCCACGGCATCGTATTCATAGGACTCGATATAGGGCCGCATGGCTTCGACGTTGTTCGGGTGCGGCAACGGATGGAGGTCCGGATCGTTGTGAGTTACCGGTCCGACCTGGCCGGTGTGCTCGCGGCCGGTGGCGTTGATCAATTGATAGATCGCGTCGAAGGTGTAGTCGGCGTCGGGGGTGATCCGCGTGTTGTCAAAATAGAGAGTCTGCTGAGCATTGTCCTGAATGTGGGTAATATTTCCGGTTGGGTCGTAGGTGTAGGTGAGATTCTGCAGATCGCCCTGCGAGTGTCGTGTGGTCTTGAGATGGGTCAGACGATACGTAAAGGGGTCATAGTCGTATGTTGTTTGGACGCCGTTGCCGTATTCGATCACCTCGCGCTGGCCTTTGGCGTTGTAGTCGATGGTCGCCACGAAGGTCGTCCAATGCGACCCCCCCCCGATTCGCGCTTGAACCCTTTCCGGCAGACTGGCTTGGTTGTAAGTCGGTTTCACCTCAGAACCGTCCGGAGAGGTTACACTGACAGGCCGATTGACGGCATCATAGATGGTGCTGCTTGAAAAGACTTCAGATTCAAGGTCTACCGACCCGGCCCAATCCGGTATCCCCCTGACATCCACTGCCAGCTGGCGACTGCCGTGGAGAAGATTGCCCTTGAAGTCATAGGCCCCGCTGGTGACGATTCCGGCGTTGTCGCAGCTCTTGTAGGCCCGGGTGCGAAGGTTTAGTTCGACATCACTCACCTGCCCTTCTCCGTATACGGTCTTTTGAAAGAGCACCTCACGGTGCAGCACCCGGGGATCGGATTTATTGGGATCGGTCCCGTGCACGTACTGGTTTATCGGCCGGCGCAGATGGTCATACTCGGTGCGAAACGCGTGCCCCCGCGCATCCCATGCCCGTATCGGCTGTCCTGCAACGTCGCTGAGGATCCAGCGCTCGCCAGCGTCCATGCTCACCGAGTGAATACGGTTTCCGAGCATGTCGTAGTCGTAAGACATAGCGGTTCGATTTTTTGCATCAATGACGTCGCGCTGGTTGCCTTCGATGTCGAATACGGCTCTCGTCCGATAAAATTCATCGACCAGAGTACTACCGAGCGGCATCCGGTTGTGAGCGATGGTGAGATAAGTGCGCCCGAGTGAATCCATGTGGGCGATCGCAGGCGTGTCTGCGTGGGACTCGGTCTTTTGCGCAGCGGCTTGTTCCTGGGTGCCGAGGGCGCCATCGATGCGTGCCCCATGCCAGGTGGGCAGGTAGGCGTTTTGGGGCAAACGCCGGAAGTGGTCGACAACATCCAAATCCTCGGACGGGTTTTCGACCAGCACCGTGTCGTTGGCATCCCAGGTCTCCTGGTGCCAGGGGTCGAAGATCACTTTTTCGTAGGTATGGTTGGGACTAAGCGTTGCGACCACCCTCTGCAGCGGATCGTAAAACAGTATCGGGCTGACGCCCCGGCGCACGTCGAATTCGAAGCGGTGGGTATCGGTGAAGAACGGCTCGAACTGACGTACCGGCTTGCCCTTGTTGTTGAAGACAGTCCAGCCGGTGCCCACCCAGCGCGGAGCGACTTCCGGTCCGTTTTCGTCGAGCCGCCCCGGCTCGGCCTGGATCTTCTTCTGGATCTCGCGGCCGAAGCCGTCGGAGTAAAAAAAACTGTGCTGGATCTTGGTTTGCTCCTCTGGCTCCAGATCGGATTGGTGCATCTCCCGCGCCATGGTGCATGCAACGGCGGGCTGGGGGTGGGTCTGATCTTTGGTTCGGTAGTAGGCAAATGGATCGTAGACAAGACGGGTCGTCGCTCCCTGCAGGACGGCGTGGGGATCGGCCAAAGGATCGGCTGTGTGTGCGAGGATGTCGGTCTCGTTCATGTCGGCCTCGAAGCCCGCTAGGGTGTCGCCGAGGTTTTCACCCGGCTTGCCCATCACGGCGGTGCCGACCACCATGCCCAGCGTATCGAAGGCCGCTTCCGATTGGTTGCCGTTAGGATCCGTCATCAACCGGGGTTGCAGCACGCGGTAGTCGTGAACGGCGGTGACGACATTGCCCACCGGATCGTGGGTTTCGGTAACAAAAAGATCGTAGGGATGATCGATTGCGACGGTGGATGTATTGCCGAAGGGATCGCTAAAGCGGCGTAGATGATAAAAGTGCGCGGAGGCATCGGCCAGCTCTTCCTGCGGTGTCGCGGTGCTATCGGGCGAATAGAACATTCGGCCGGCCGGTATCCACCAACCGTTGTTGCCCTCCAGTTGAACAAAGCCCCCTTCGCTGGAGAGCATGCTCTCCGTCACTCGATCGCCATAGATCTCATTAACCAGCCCCGGTGTGAAAGCGAGCTTGTAGGCCTCGCCCGCAAGCGCCCGGGACTCGACGACGCCCAGCGGCAACAGCGCCTCGGGATCGCCGGCCGCCTCGCCGAGATCGTTGGGCCGATAGAGGGTGCGCCGGTGTTCGATCAGGCGCTTTTCAAGCCCGTCCATTGCTGGTGCAGCCTCGTAGGGCAACGGCGTCGCATTGATCGTGGCATCGAGCAGGTCATCCAGAGTAAAGCGCTGGCCTCCTGCAGTCAGCTCCAGTCCGGTCAACTCGTAGGTACGGGTCTCTGCAGACAACGGCGTTCGGTAATCGTCATCCAACTCGATGGCATTGCTGAATAGGTTCTCAGTGATGGTGATGAATACCTCCGTCTGATTGTCCCGATCATCAGCCGACAGCTCAGGATCGGGTTGACGGCGGCCGTAACCGACGACGGCGGACTTCATTACGTTACCGTAGTCATCCACCTCCAGGGTGAGCGCATGGGCGATACGGGGATCGGCCGGGTCCCATTTTCGCTCGTAATGATAGCCGAGGGACTCGCGCGCATGGGTAAAGAAGACCGCGTGCCAATTGTCGCCTCGGGGCTGAAGGCATTTGATGGTGAAATTCTGTTCGGTAACGGTATATGGATGGGCTTCTTTCTCGGTGCCGTCGAGGGCATAGATCTCCTGGCGCAGCATGGAACCCTTGAGCGCCCGGCAGGCTTGACGCTCTTCCTCAACGGTTAATCCGGCTGGCAGCACGGTGTCATCAAGGAGCAGCGCCTTGGCATCCGTATCGTCTGCCTCAGGCTCGCGATAGTATTCTCCAGCGTCATCCTCCAGGAGCCCGGCAAAGTAGTTGGATATCCGTTGACGCCCGCTGTACACGCCGGTATGGAACCAGGTTTTGGTAAGAACCGGCGGTACGTGAAACGACGCGTCGATGTTCGCCCCGGTGGAAAACACCTGACTTTCGTTGAACGCAGCGAATTCTTCGGTATCCCACTGCTCCACCAGCCCGAAACCACGAAACTCGCGCTCCCTGCCGTCGAAGTACCCGTGATGATAGGCATAGCGGGTGACAAAAAGGTTGCCGCTGATGCGGTCATGGGTTTCGACCCGCTCGACCACGTGCACCGGGAAGGGAATCTTGGTGATCCAGGGCTTGCCGGCCTGCTTGTCGGCCAGATAGAATGTCGTCGAGGGGGTGTAGTGTACATGGGTTTCAGCACCGAGATTGTTGATCGACTTCACCAGTAGATGCGGCTTCTGTCCGCCCATGAGATCCAGGTACCGCATCGGATGTTGTGCTTCTCCGGGCAGCGACGACGACCAGACCAGGCAGGCGGTGCCGTTGCCCAGAAGATCGGCCACTTGCACGGAGGATAGGTCGTTGACAGGAGGCAATGCCGACAGGATAGAAGGCGGGCTCCAGCTGTTGCCCGACTGGTTGAAGTAAATGTGAATACCGTCATTGGAGAGGTAGATGATGTCGGTGGAGCCCGAACCGTCGATGTCAGCCAGCCGGATGCGGCTCTGGTCAAAAAGGTCGGGGTGGTCGAACCAAGGCGCGTGATCCATGGTAACCTTGGCGCCGAACCGGCCGTAGCCCAAATTCGGCCAGTAGCAGATATCGCCCTTCCGGATGCGGACCAAATCGGTCAGGCCGTCACCGCTGATGTCGGCCAGGTAAACCGACTGGGTGCTATCGGCAAAGACGAGGTTGGGGCCCTTCTCCTCGTCCAGCACTTTTACGACCTGCTCCGCTGCCCCGAAGCCCGTCTCCCCGAGTGAAGGATGCCAGCAGAAGACCTCGTCCTCGCTGATGAGGATATCGGCGTGGCCGTCACCGGTCAGGTCGACCAATCGAAGATTGGGACTCCCCCAGTCAAGCAAGGGGATTGATGTGAAGGGGACAAACGCTGCCCATCCCGCTTCATGGCTGCGCTCATAGAATCCCGGCGTAGGCCGTTCGAGCGTCACCACGTCAAGCTGACCGTCTCCGGCCAGATCCATGAACCGGGTGTCACCGATACCGATGGCGACCTGGGAGGGTTTAGAGCCCAGGCGTTCCAAAGAACCGAAGCGGGCGGTCGGCGTAACACCCCCGTTGACCGGGCCGAGGTTGCGCTTGTAATACCACCCATTTCCCTGCTCGGTCAGAATGCTTGACAGTCCCTCACCATCCAGGTCGACCCATTGAAAGCGAGCCCCGTCCAGACCGCTGGGCAGATTCTCCATGCTTTCGAGATCTACCCACTGCACCTCATCATGGATCACCGGCTGGGAGTATTCGAACGCCAGCGGCGGCATGGATTTTTTGAGATAGGATTCGTCAGCCTGTCGTTTATAAGCGGATTGATAGACCGAAATCAGAAACGAAAAAATAGGGTTGCGGGCGTCTTGCGGGTTTTCTTCGAAAGAATAAGTGAAGTCGGTGGAACGCACCAGGCAGGGTTTCTCGCCCAACTCAACAAAGCGGTGGAACATGAGCACCCGCTGGCACAGGCGGTAAGTACGCACCTCGAACCCGGCGCGGTAGGTGGAAAAAGGATCGAGACGAACCGGCCATTGACCGGTATCGTCGGGCACCGGCCGGTCGGAATCGTGCTCGCCGTAGTCGAAAACCACCTCAAAGAGCCACGCTTCGGGCAGCGGCACCGCAGAAGCGGAAGTCAGGTCGGGGTAGTAAGGGGTTCGATTGCCGTAGCGGATACGCTTGAGATAGCGGTCTCCTGAGCGGGAGCGGTCCGTGCGGTTTTGCTCGTGGGCCAGCGAGCGGTCAACGTTCGTTGAGTCTTCCGCCTTGTATTCGTAAACCACAACGTTACCCCGGTCGTCGTGGGTCTCGCAGATCAACCAGCTGAAGATGCGTGTGGGATCATCCGGATCGGCAATGCGGCTGTTATCTGTTCTGCCATACCAGGTGGTGACGTTGTCCCTTGAAACAGACCGCCAGAAGACTTCGGTTGGATCACGGGTGTTGGTCCAGTGTTCGATCCGCGCAAACAGCCCCTCCACGCGCGGTCGATAGCGCTGAATGTCGTATTCTTCTCCGTAAACCGTGCGCGAAAAGAAACGACGCTCCCAGCGACCGGATATGTCGACCAGCTCGGGCACCAGGTCTTCGGCTCCGGAGAGGATGAACACATCCTCATCATCCCCGTTGCCATATCTCGGGAGCCCCTTGTCGGTTTTTCGGGTTATGGACGGAAGGGACAGGTTCCAGCCAAACCCGAAAGGACCATTGCCGGAGCCCGAGTCGTAGGAAAGTGCCAGTTGAGGGCCGAATCCGCCGCGGCCCGGTGACGTCTCGATCGGCACGCTCATGGAGCCGGTGCCGGTGACCGGATTGCCGGCGAACTTTTCTCCAAGGCCCCGAATGGCGCCTCCCCCTTTGGGTAGGGATATGGAGGGCGGCTGCGTAGTTGATTCAATACCTTCACCGCCGGTACGTCTACCACTATAATCTTCGCTAGAATATGGATGGGTGCCGTTCATGATGCCCCTCCTGTTTGAAAGCCATTGCCTGAGGGGTGATGCACGCTCCGGGCGATATTCGGATCGAATGAAAAAAAGAGTACGAAGGGGGAGAAATAATGCAGAAGTGATTTATACGGGATTCTGCGTTGTCAATGGTGGGACTGATTTTCTAAACAAAATCAACCATCATTATCATCAGATATTTGAGAAGTTTCTCAATAATACCATTATCGGTTTCATTTGCCCTTGGCAGCCTCATGCGATTGTCGATTGGGGCAGGCGGCGGCCTTGCTTCCCCCATCCGATGGGCTTATGTGTAGCAACTCCTGCCTACAGTATGCGTAACTATTTGATATAATACACATCAGAATCACTATGCACAAAGGGAATTGAAAATCGGGTAGATTTGAATGCTGTTAAATATTAACTAGTTAGGGAGTTTGCGATCTTGGTAA
>CALNZV010000001.1:0-705379 GCA_942491115.1 uncultured Desulfobacteraceae bacterium | reverse complement strand
GTCAGGTCTTTTATTTTAGGATTTCTTCCTGAGGATGTTGCACACGGTGGTGTAGTGCAGCCCGAGATGGTCGGCGATTTCTTTCTGCCGGTAGCCATGGTCGAAATGCGCTGTGCGCATGGTGCGGTTGCGAAGTAATTTGGCGCTGCGGTTTGATTTTGAGAACAGGTGCTCCAGATCAGGACGATGAACCTTGCGATCGGAAATGCGAACCTCTTTGAGCGCAGATTTCGACTGCAAGAAGGGCGACAGTTTTTCAATGAATTCCTTTCCTCCAAGGAGACACTGCCCTTTGAGCGCTTTCCACGGTGATGCTTCTTTTATACCGGCCCAGACGAAGCGACGGTATGCGACCTGTGCCTTGGGGCGGGATTTGGCGAACTGGGCGAGAATCCAGTCCGTGGTCAGGAAGACGGGTGTTTTTATCTTGCCGGCCGTGGCCTTGAAACTGGACCAGAGGTAACGGCCTGGATCGTCCACCATTCCGGCCCGAACGGGGTTGAGCACGATATAGCGGCAAAGGGCCAGCAGGTAGGCGTCCTTGTCGACAATAATCGATTTGAAGCGTCCCTGAAACACGTGGCCCACGCGGAGGTGTTTCCGGTTAAAGCGTTGGGTGTAGATGCCGTTTATCTGTTTCATGATCTGGGAGAGATTGGCCTCGGGGGTCTCCACCAGTAGGTGATAGTGGTTGCTCATCAAGCAGTAGGCGTGGCAGATGCCATTGCAGTCCGACAGGGTTTTTCCCAAAACCTGTAGAAAGCATTGCCTATCATGATCATCGAGGAAGATGGGCTGTTGGGCATTGCCCCGGGCGGTCAGGTGATACAGCGCGCCGGGGAATTCGATGCGGAGCGGTCGGGCCATGTAAGGAGTCTATCAGATAAAATACTAAAATAAAAGACCTGACCCCTTGTGACCCCCTGACTTCATGAACTGCCGGCATCCTTGACAATGGGACAGGGGGACGTAATCTCACAAAGGGATATGCAGGCTGATTTTCACGTTGTTTTTCAACGACTATCCTCATTTATTCAATCCGGTTAACTTGTGTTTCCCTATCGGTCAGATTTGCCCCTCTCCGCTTGACGCTCTCATCGACGATGTCACTTTGCCCATCCACTATCTCGATACCGGTGGGGAATGCGGATGAGGGTTGACTGCTCAACAGTGGTGCTGTCTCTCCTTATCATGACGTTAAATCTTTAACCGTTCATGGCCGGGCCTTTGGACGGAAAGACGGTTGCCGGCAAAGGGGGGCAGATGGGCAAGTCGGCATCACGTGGATCGACACCGTTTCCGGAAATCATCTCCATGCCACCGACATCGGGTACGACAAGGGAAAATAAAGCGGGCCGGAACCAGTGACGTGGTTTTCCAGCAACATGAGATAGGGGATCCAACGGATCCGTCATCAACCGTCATTCAGACAGGGTCGGCATATCGCCGCCGAAATCGGGCCGTCGGATTTTTGTGTGGCCTCCGCTGACGTTGCAGCCGCATAATGTTCGAAGCACCGCCTCTGGAGGTTTCTTTGATCCGACACCACCGGTGAGTGGTGGACCCAACCGCTCAATCCAATCAAACCGCCTTTGACCCTGGGCAAATTGCCGCGGAAAATGGCGAAGTCGATCGCCTCGATGTCGAAAGAGGAAGGATCTGGGGAAATGAGGAAAGATAAGGACCAACGGACTCGGTTGCCGGCTGAAGGGGAGTCCGCCCATCTGGATGCCAGGGATTTTATCCACCTTGCCTTTGAGAATGCCAATGTCGGCATGTGCCTGGTGGACTTGAAGGGATGCCTGCTGACGGTCAACCGACGCATGTGCGATATTTTCGGATACAGTAAGGCCGAATTCGAAGGCATGGCGGTCAACGAGATCACCCACCCGGACTTTCTGGATGTGAGCCCGGGTTTCATTGAGCGGGCCCTTGAAGGCGGAGTTAGCGATGGAGAGTTTCTAAAGCAGTATATCCATAAGACCGGTCGGATCATATGGGGGCAGGTGTCCAGTTCGCTGGTTCGCGACGATGATGGTACCCCCCTCTATTTCATCTCCTATGTCAAGGATATGACGGAGGTCAAAAGGGCGGAGCATGAGCTGCGCAAGGAGCGGGATTTCATCTCGGCTGTTCTCTCGACGGCCGGAGCCCTGGTCGTGGTCCTCGATCGCCAGGGGCGAATCGTTCGGTTCAATCGGGCCTGTGAGAAGATGACCGGCTATCGGTTCGATGACGTGGAGGGAAAACCCTTTTGGGACCTTTTCCTGCTCAAAGAAGAGGTGGATCGGGTGAAGACGGTTTTCAACCGATTGAGATCGGGCCATTTCCCCAACGAACACGAGAACTACTGGGTGACCCGAAGCGGTTCCCAAAGACTGATCCGGTGGTCGAATACCGCACTGACCGAGCCTGACGGATCCGTCATCTACGTCATCGGAACGGGAATCGATATCACCGATACCCGTTCCGCAGAAGCGAAGCTTCGCGACAGTGAAGAACGGTTTGCCCTGGCAACCAAGGGGTCCGGATATGGCCTGTGGGACTGGTCGGATACACAGCGGGATGCAGTCTGGTGGTCTCTGCGCCTCTACGAGATGCTCGGTTACGAAGACGGCGAGATCGAGTCGAGTTTCAACAGTTTCAACCGACTGCTGCATCCCGAGGATCGGTCCCGAGCCCATGAAGCGATCAAGGCCCATCTTAGAAACGACGACAACTACGACATCGAGTTACGACTGCAAACCAAATCCGGTGACTATCGCTGGTTCAGGTCCTGCGGCGCGGCGATCAGGGATGCCGACGGCCGCCCGACCCGCATGTCCGGCTCCCTTGTCGACATATCGGACCGCAAACAGGCAGAGAAAGCTCTGCTGACGAGTGAAAGACAGTATCGCACCCTGCTGGCCAATCTCGATACCGCCGTGGTGGTTCATGCCCCCGACACGCGGATAGTGCTGTCCAACCATCGGGCCCAGGAGCTCTTGGGCATTTCGGAAACGGAAATGGCCGACAGGATGGACAGGGATTCCGAATGGTATTTTCTGCGGGGCGACGGCACCAGAATGCCGGTCGAAGAGTACCCGGTCGATATCGTGATGGCGACTCTCAAACCGTTGCAGTATTACCTGGTCGGTATTCATCAATCCAAACACCGGCAGGTCGTATGGGTGGAAGTCAATGCATTTCCGGAATTCGACGAGCTGGACGTTCTCCGGCAAATTGTCGTCACCTTCTGGGACGTGACCAAGCGGAAAGCGGACGAAGACCATCTGGCCAGGCAGGCCATCGACCTGGCCAGCATCAACAGGGAACTAAGACGGCAAATCGCAGAGCGGAAGCAGGCGGAAGAGAAGCTGCAGCAACAGCGGCGGCAGGCGGATAGAGATCTCGAGGTGGCCGCTACGATTCAGAGAACCCTGATTCCTCAATACTCCCCCCGCATCGGGCCCATCCGTTTCGCCTGGCGGTTTCAGCCCTGTCAGCAGATCGGGGGAGATATTTTTCATTTTCAATACACCGGTAAAAACGCCATCAGCTTCTACATGTTCGATGTGTGCGGCCATGGCGTTTCCTCTGCGCTCATTGCATCTGCCGTCTCCCAGTTTCTCCAGACCAGTTGCGAACCCACGGTGTCGACCATCGAAATACCCCAGCCGGAAGCGGTTCTGAGCAACCTGGAGAGAGCCTTCCCCTTTGAACGGTTCGACAGCTACTTCACCATCGTATACCTGACCGTTCATTACGTCAGCGGAACGCTTTATTACAGCAGTGCCGGTCATCCCCCACCGGTTCTTTTGGGTACCGACGGGTCCCTTAGGCTTCTCGACCGTCACGGGCCGGTGATCGGAGTTGGAAGCGGTCATTCGTTTCGAGGAGAAGAAGTGCCGCTGAAGAGCGGAGACAAGGTGATCGTCTACACGGACGGCATTCTCGACTATTCGAACCCGGAAGGGGAGTTCTTCGGCAAAGATCGACTCTTCGAAACCCTTCGGCAGCACGCCGACTGCCCTGTTCAGACCCTGATGGATAGAGTTGAGGGATCGCTGAAAACATTTGCGGATTCGACCAGACCCGGCGACGATGCCAGCATCATGGCCATCGAATACGTGGGCTGAAAAAGGGGGTCAGGTCTTTTATTTTAGGATTTCTTCCTGACGATATTGCTCACGGTGGTGTCGTGCAGCCCGAGGTGGTCGGCAATTTCTTTCTGCCGGTAGCCATGGTCGAAATGCGCTGTGCGCATGGTGCGGTTGCGAAGTAATTTGGCGCTGCGGTTTGATTTTGAGAACAGGTGCTCCAGATCAGGACGATGAACCTTGCGATCGGAAATGCGAACCTCTTTGAGCGCAGATTTCGACTGCAAGAAGGGCGACAGTTTCTCGATCAAGTCCTTACCGCCCAATAGACACTGCCCTTTGAGCGCTTTCCACGGTGATGCTTCTTTTATACCGGCCCGGACGAAGCGACGGTATGCGACCTGTGCCTTGGGGCGGGATTTGGCGAACTGGGCGAGAATCCAGTCCGTGGTCAGGAAGACGGGTGTTTTTATCTTGCCGGCCGTGGCCTTGAAACTGGACCAGAGGTAACGGCCTGGATCGTCCACCATTCCGGCCCGAACGGGGTTGAGCACGATATAGCGGCAAAGGGCCAGCAGGTAGGCGTCCTTGTCGACAATAATCGATTTGAAGCGTCCCTGAAACACGTGGCCCACGCGGAGGTGTTTCCGGTTAAAGCGTTGGGTGTAGATGCCGTTTATCTGTTTCATGATCTGGGAGAGATTGGCCTCGGGGGTCTCCACCAGCAGGTGATAGTGGTTGCTCATCAGGCAGTAGGCGTGGCAGATGCCATTGCAGTCCGACAGGGTTTTTCCCAAAACCTGTAGAAAGCATTGCCTATCATGATCATCGAGGAAGATGGGCTGTTGGGCATTGCCCCGGGCGGTCAGGTGATACAGCGCGCCGGGGAATTCGATGCGGAGCGGTCGGGCCATGTAAGGAGTCTATCAGATAAAATACTAAAATAAAAGACCTGACCCCTTGTGACCCGGGATGAGTTTTTTATTGAGATGATAACCCGGTCACGGTACATATTGCCTGAAATGAGAGTGGCTGAATGACAAGAATATGATCGATAGGGTTAGAAGCGGTTTCAAAACCTCAGATCGCGGTTGAGGGCAAGGCGTAGCATGACGGAGCATATTAAGATATGTGAGCATTTTGAAGAAGGCTGCAACACCGCCGTCTGGCGTTAGATGGGGTTTTGAAATGGCTTCTATTCTTATCACTGAAACAGAGAATGATGGCGGATGCCAAAGCCAACCTTCCAAATATTAGAAACAAAGCTGCGCCCCCACCCGATAGATAATCGCCATATCCATCGACCGCGTCTATTGCGGCGGCTTGACCAGAATCGCAAGAGACCGGCTACCTTGGTTTCGGCCCCGGCCGGATATGGCAAAAGTACAGCGATCGGCTGCTGGCTGGAATCGTGCGATGAGCCGGGGGCGTGGTTGTCCTTGGAAAAAGGCGATAATGATATTCGCACGTTTCTCACTTATTTCATTGCCGCCCTGAGGACGCTGTTCCCGGATGCCTGCCAGAAAACCCGGGCCATGTTGAAGGCGCTGGTTCTTCCGCCCGCCAAGACGTTGACCACCAGTATGCTGAACGAGTTGAGCCAGATCGAGTCTTTTTACATCCTCGTGCTGGATGATTTTTACCTGATCAAAGAAACCGTTATCCACGACTTCATGTCGGCATTGCTGAGCGTTCCCCCTAAAAACATGCACTTGGTTATTATCGGACGGTATGACCCCCCCTTGCCGCTTGCCAGGCTGCGTGCCCAGGGGCAAATGGCCGAGATTCGTGCGATGGACCTGCGTTTCAATAATGCCGAGATTGCGACCTACATTGCACAGGTTGTGGGCATTCCAGCCGATGCGGCCACTGTCGCCGCCATAGAGAAGAAAACCGAGGGTTGGGTGACCGGCTTGCATCTGGCGGCTCTCTCCATGCGCCACCAGGGAAAACTCGATCCCCACTTGCTGGCGCCTCAGGTAAACGCGCAATATGTCATGGAGTACCTCTTCACGGAAGTTTTTTCCCATCAATCACCAGAAATTTTAAGATATTTGCCAGCTATTGCCATTCTGGATCGATTCTGCGGACCATTGTGCGAGGCACTTTGCTGGTCCGAGGAGGGCGCCTTCACATGTGAAAACGGGGGCTGGGCGTTTATTGCCTGGCTGAAAAAAGAAAACCTGTTCCTGATTTCCCTGGATGCCGAGAAGAAGTGGTTTCGGTTCCACCATCTTTTTCAGAAACTCCTGTTGAACCAGCTGGAACGTCGCCGCAGCGCCGAGGATATCAAAGTGCTTCATGCCCGGGCCAGCGAATGGTTTGCAGAAAATGATCTGGTGGAAGAGGCCATTACACACGCCCTGACGGCCGGAGATCATGCCGGCGCCGGCCGTTCGGTGGCACGCTTCAGCCACCAGTTGATGAATGACCAGCAATGGGTGCGTTTAGAAAAATGTATGAGCATGCTATCGCGGGAGCAGTTGGAGCAGGATCGGGCGTTGCTCGCCCTGGAGGCTTTTCTTCACCATATCCGGCACAATTTCGCCGCGGTGGAGGCAACCATGGAAAAAATCGAGGCTTTAAACCTCGGTGCGTATGATACGCGGGGCAACCTCGAATACTTGCCAGGCCTTATTGAACTCATGACCGGCGTGCTGGCCTATAATCGCGGCGAGGGTGAGAGTGCCTTGGATTGGTTTGACAAGGCGTTGAAGATTATCCCCATCCAGCACAAGCGATCCATTCTCCTGGGACATACAGGGCAGATTCTATCCTACCAGATGATCGGTGAGGGACGAACCGGCTTGTCACTCTACCAGGAGGCCATGGCGCGTCACATCAACAGGGATCCTAATTACCATGCCATGTATCTGGCGAAACTCGGCCTTTTCCACTGGATAGACGCCGATTTAACTTCTTTGAAGCAAACCGCCGATAGTATCAAAGCCGTCATCTCTGCCGCTCCGACGTCTATGATTTCCCCGTATTACCGTCATTATTTTCTCGGGATCGTCCACTATCACAGAAACGAACTGCAGCCCGCCGCAGAGAACCTGGCGCACGTGGTCGACGCTCATTATGCGGCCAGCCCCATCAATTTTGCGCACAGTGCGTTTGCTCTGGCGTTGACCTACCAGGGCCAGGGCAAACCCGGCCTGGCTTCGGAGATCAGCCAAGCCGTATTGGCCGATTCGATTGAAACCAACAATGTTGATATGCTGCAGACGGCCCGGGCCTTCGAAGCGGAACTGGCAATTCGGCAGGGGCGCGCCGCGGAGGCTTTCCAATGGGCGGAAAAGTTCCAGGCCAAACCATTCCGGCCCGTGTTTCGTTCTATATGCCACAGTTGACCCTCGTTAAAGTTCTACTGGCTCAGGATACTTCGCTTAGTCGCAATAAAGCGCAAAATCTGTTGGATCAGCTTTATGATTTTCTCACCCGTATTCACAACGCTCGATTCCTGATCGATGCGCTGGCACTTCAGGCGCTGCTTCACTCGACCCAGAACAGGGAAACGGCGGCGATCAAGGCATTGACCAAAGCGATAAGTCTTGCTGAGCCGCAGGGATTCATCCGCCTTTTCGTGGATCTGGGGCCCCGTATGGCCGATTTGCTCGCAAGACTGATCGACCAAAACACGGCTGTGGGTTTCGTTGAGAAAATCCTGATTGCTTTCAGAGGGGATGCAACGGCATCGGATCGTCAGTCAGCCAAGCGCCCCTTTGCCCAACCCCTGATCGATCCCCTGACGACCCGCGAATTGGATATTCTGGTTCTGCTGTCCGAGCGGTTGCGCAACAAGGAAATCGCGGACCGACTGTTCATCTCGCCGGATACCGTCAAAAAACACCTCTACAACATCTACCAGAAGCTCGGTGTGAACAAGCGCCGCCAGGCGATCGCCAAAGCCGAAGAGATGGGGATCATCGCGCCACGATAAGGTTAAAAGGTTCTGGGTTCCCGGTTCAGAGGTTCTAGGTTCTGGGTTCCCGGTTCCGGGTTGAGGACAGAAGAAGGTGTCAGTGTTCAGGTTTCAGCTTCCAGGTCGCTTTTCCTGACACCCGAAACCTGGCACCCGCGATAAGAAAACAAGAACTTCGAACTCGCCAAAGGCGAGGAAGCACTTGTCCACCTCCGGTGGATCGAACGTTGAACATCCAACGCCGAACGGGAACAAAAAAATATCAAATCGCAGAGCGGAGCGAATTCTGTATTCGATGTTCAACGTTGAAAGTTCGAAGTTGGGCGTTGATTCTCTTTTGCCTTTTAACCTCTGAACCCAGAACCCAGAACCTTCGAACCTTTCGGCCCTGAACCCGGAACCCCAGAACCATTTCTAACTTAGAGAAGAACCTGCAATCAATGTCGCCAGTTTGGCTTCTAAAAAGCTGAAGTGATTTTCAACATAGTAGTCGCGAATATCCTTTTCCAGGATGGATCCCAGCTTCACCCTGAAATCTACGTCTTTAAAGCGGGCTATCTTTTTCTGAAGTTCGGGGATAACGTTCGCGGGGGTTAGTGGCAGGGCAACACCTCTGCGGATCAGAAATTCGATATCAAAACAATCTCTTATTTCGCCCCGGTCGAGGAAGGCTTGTATTTTATTTTGCATACTTTGGCCCAAAGTATGGGCATTGACAAGCACTTGCCTTGTGCTGGACCTGGAGAATGCGATTGTTTTCTGATAATCGCATTCCTTCAATGCCCTTCGTATTTCAAGTTTGAGCCTTTGGGGATATCGGGAAGACCTTAATTCGAATAAAAGCGTGTAACGCTTAATCTGCGCATCGGTAATTTCATAGTCATTTTCAAGGGTCCGCTGCAGATTATCGAAGAATTTATTCTGGGGTGTTCGCTTGATGAACCAAAAATCCAGATCCACAGAGTACCGCGGCAGTTCATGGCATAACCGCAACATCGTACCGCCACCAAAAACAACCGGCTCGAGCAGCCTTGCGCTGTTCATTCTATCGAGAACCTCGATTTCAAATACTTCATGCTGTCTGAAGATATCCATATCGCACCAACATATTTCTGGTTTTCAGGGGAAATGTTCGACTCAGGCGTTCGATTTCGCGACGGTCGAGTTTCACGGCATCCAAAGAGGAGATGTCAAGGCTGTATCGGCCATATGACATCAGATAAAATGCATCCACAAGTGCTTTTTCGGGCGTCGCAATAAATAGATCTTTTTCTTTTATAAAACCGCCATAAAGATGCGCAGCCAGTTTGGCATACCGAAAAACACTGCCGTTTAAACGGATTTCCTTTGACCTCTTTACGGCCACCGATTCGAAAAAATCCCGCTGCACCTGTGTTGTGATGTCGTAATAGTCCAAAGCGGTCATGAGCGATATGTAGGACGGGACCTGGCTTAAATTGGCCAGCCGTAATTTATCCTCCCGGCCAGCCGCGTCCCATACTTGCCGCAAGACATACAGGTTTTTTTTCACGCGGAGCAATAGCCCCTGTTTCGTGTAGCGACTCGCGGTAACTCTGGCCGAGGCAGGACTGATGCCAAGGACTCTGGATATGTCCTCGTAGCCGAAACAAAATTTGTCTATTTTATGCAGTTCAAGAAATTTCATCAGATATATATAATTATCAAATTTGTTAATTAAATATATTTTACATGAAGGCTACTGTCAACGGTGACGTTGCCACTTTACGCATGACAGACCCCCCCACCCCGTCAAAACGCATAAAATTTCAGTTAGATGATCTTAGTCCTGATCTAAACCCTCCACCTCTGGTGGAGGACCCTGAGAGGTTCAACCGATCCGGTGTATTGCTCGGTTTGTTCATTTTCTTTCCCGTGAAAGAAAACGAACCAAAAGAAAACGCCCGTGTCCCGCTTAATCCTGCGCGTCGCCACGGCGGCCGGCGCCCGCGGGAACTCGCTTCGCTCAGACAGCCCGCGGGCTTTTTCCGTCCACCGCGTCGATGCTCGGCGCGTGACAAAGGGGATGCCCCCCAACAGCCGCAGCGTACCCCCAAGCCCCTCTCGGGGGGGGCTACCTGAGGCCTCCCGCTCTGCGGGAGGAGACTTCACTCGAAGTTCGACGTTGAAAGTTCGAAGTTGGGCGTTCATTCTTTTTAGCCTCTGAACCCAGAACCCCGAGAACATCGAACATTGAACTCGCCAAAGGCGAGCAGGCACTTGTCCGCCTCCGGCGGATCCAACGTCGAACGGGAACTTAAAAATCAAATCGCAGAGCGGAGCGAATTCTGTATTCGATGTTCAACGTTGAAAGTTCGAAGTTGAGCGTTGATTCCCTTTAGCCTCTGAACTCTGAACCCAGAACAGGGAACCCAGAACCTAGAACCCAGAACTCCAGAACCTCTGAACCCAGAACCCCGAACCTATAAACATCCCCTCCTACCACTTTTTTACAACTTTTCGGGTGATTCCCTTTCGTTCAGGTCTGTCAAACATTACATTAATCGTAATGATTTCTATTTGCGACAGGTTCTATCCATCCGATTCATCCTGATGACCAAAACCATTCGTACCTAAGGCCCGAAGGGCGGGACGGAGGTATCCCATGATTCATTTCAGTTCAAGGCGCCATATTCTCAAAAGCACCGGAATCGGTGCGCTTTTATTTATTGTGGTAGCGCTGCCGCTGGGCGCCGCGACGACCGATGCATCCAAAAAGGACGATACCAAAGGCCCTGCCGATGTGGTATACCATAAAGGCTTCGTCTACACGGTGGACGGCCCGCGCAGCCGCGCCCAGGCGTTTGCTGTCAAGGATGGTCAATTCATCGCCGTTGGCAGCAACGAGGACATGAAGGCCGTTACCGGCAAGGACACCAAGACGGTCGATCTCAAAAGCAAGATGGTCATGCCCAGTCTGGTCGACACCCACATCCACGCGTTGCGCGGTGCGCTGACGGCACTCGGCGTGCTCTTCCCCGTAAGCTCGTCGGTCGACGATATCAAGGCCGCGATCAAAAAGCATATTGCCGAAAAGAAGCCCAAGAAGGGCGAGTGGATCGAAGGCTCCAAATGGGCCATGGACTACAAAAAGCTCAATGCCAAGATGCTGGACGAAGTCGCCCCCGACAACCCGGTGTTCCTGCACGACTGGAGCAACCATCTGGCCTGGGTCAACTCGGCCGCACTCAAGGCCGCCAAGATCACCAAGGACACGCCGAATCCGGAAGCCGGGGTCATCGATCGGGACAGCTCGGGAAATCCCACCGGTACGCTGCACGACAAGGCCCTCGGGCTGATCACGGCCGTCATGCCGTCACCGAAAGATGAGGTGGTGCAGGAACGCGCGATCTGGATCTTCGACCAGCTCAACAGCCATGGCATCACGGCGATCGTCACCCCGCAGCTCGACCCGGTGCGAATCAAGGCTTACCGCGGCCTGGAATCCCAGGGCAAACTGACGTTGCGCATCCAGGGGAGCTGGGATTTCAACACCCGCTACGTGACCACCACGCTGGAGGAACAGGCCAAGACCTTCATGACCCGCGAAAAGCGCGGCCAGAACACGGCGTTGATTAACGTCGACGGCGTCAAGGTCTACATGGACGGTGTGCCCAACGATGCCGAGGGCGGCGCGCCGATGATCGACCGCTACGTGACCGCGCCGATATTCGGCGCGCCGGCTATCGACGAGTCGACCTTCGCGACCTGGATGCTGCGTTTCGACAAGGAAGGGCTGAAGGTGATGGCCCACGCCACCGGCAGCCT
This sequence comes from uncultured Desulfobacteraceae bacterium, assembly GCA_942491115.1. GTDB lineage: Bacteria > Desulfobacterota > Desulfobacteria > Desulfobacterales > UBA5852 > CALNZV01. The sequence goes on along the minus strand of CALNZV010000001.1, from coordinate 693,589 downwards.
GTCGGTGCGCCATTTCCTGAACTCGATCGAAGCCGTACGGCGCGCCAACGGCAGTGGACCGCGGCATCACCTGGCCCACTCCATGCTTATCTACCCCAGCGAGCTGGAACGGCTGGCCATCGAGCGGTCCAACATGATCGCCGAGGTGTCGCCCTTCAACATCTGGGTGCCGGATCCCAGCGCCAACTATCAGTGGATGGGGATGATCGGGCGCGACCGGTTTGATATCATCCAGACGCCGATCAAGAGCATGGTCGATGCCGGCGCCGTGGTGACCTACGGCAGCGACTGGGACAACGTCCCGGATCCGAATCCCTGGGTGGGCCTCGAGGGCATGGTGACGCGTCAATATCCGGGGCATCCCGAATACGGCCAGTGGAACCCGGATGAACGTGTCGATATCGAGACGGCGATCCAGATCTTCACCCGCAACGGCGCCATGGCCATGCAGAAGGAGAACGAGACCGGCACCATCGAGGTCGGCAAGTCGGCCGACTTCATCGTGATCAACCAGAACCTGCTGAAAATTCCGGCACAGAAGATTCATGAAACCAAGGTGCTGCAGACGGTCTTGCAGGGCAAGACGGTCTACAAGGGCAAATAGGGTTTCGATCAGGGCGCATCAATCCAACGATCAGCGACTTAACCAAATCCCAAAGAAGGAACTCTGTTGAAAACAACGATTGCCAAACTTTTCGTGGTTCTGCTGTTGATTCCCGGGCTGATTATGCCCGTTGCGGCCAATCAGGTTCGCCAGCTAACCTGGTCGGACTTGGTGCCCAAAGTGCAGGCCGTCGAGGACCCCTTCAAAGCCCTGCCGCAGGATCAACTCAAAGCCCTGGGAAACATTATTTGGGTGAGCGACCGCCAGGCAAAGAATGATAAGCCGCTGGACGATGCCATCGTAAAAAAGGCCCGGGAGCTGACCCGGCAGCTTACGGAAGCGGGCATCGATGTCGATCGGATGATTGCCAAGTACGATGAACTGCGCCGGTTAAAGCACCGGCAGATCCAACCGGTAGCGGCGTTGGACGGCCAGCGGATTCGAATGCCCGGATACGTGCTGCCCCTCGAATTTGAAGACAACAAGGTCATCGAGTTTTTGCTGGTGCCTTACGTCGGGGCCTGTATCCACGTGCCGCCGCCCCCTGAAAACCAGATGGTTCACGTACTTGCGGACGAAGCGTTTAAGCTCGAGGGAATATATGCGGCCGTCTGGGTGACCGGCAAGATGTCGGTCGGGAAAATAACCCGTAAACTCTATTTTGTCGACGGTTCCGCCGACGTCGATGCCGGCTACACCCTGGCCGCCAGCAGCGTGGAGAACTATGAATAATGCGGATACCCGGTTTGTCTGAGGGCAACATGGGGCCGCAAGAAAGGTGCTGCAGACGGTCTTGCAGGGCAAGACAGTCTACAGGGGCAAATAGTGTTTCGATCAGGAAGGCAAACGTGAACAGGCAATTAATCCTGTATGCTGTTCTTGCGGCAGGTTTGGGTTGGCTCCTGGGCATGACAGCGAAAATCGAAGCCTGTACCCGGATTTTCTGGAACACCAACCCGGGTCTGATGATCGTCGGGCGCAACGAGGACTATGTCACCGCCTCGCATCCCACTTTCGTCGCGACGCCGCGCGGGGTCAAGCGATATGGCACGGCGGATGAAACCAAGCGGTCCAAATCGGTCAGTTGGACGGTCAAGTACGGCAACGTCGCTGTCTATGCCAATAACCGTTTCCCGAACGACGGCATGAACGAAGCAGGATTAACAGCTCGCACGCTGTTCTACGTGGATGGTGATCCGAACGAGACGGTCGCACCGGACAGTAATAAGAAGGAACTGGACGAGGATCACCGGGTGAGTTTCGTGCTCGATAACTTCGCAACGGTTGCCGACGCAGTGGACGCTATCAGAAACAAGGTTCACGTTGTTTCCGTGGTGGGCAAGAAGGGCTCGGGTTTCAGTTATGCTACGCCGAAACATCTGGCCATGGCGGATAGCTCGGGCGACTCGGCCATCGTCGAGATCCAGAAGGGCAAGGTCGAGATCTTCCACGGCCCGGAGTTCCGGATCCTGACCAACCCGCCGTCCTACCAGAAAGAGCTCGAGAACGCCGCCAGGTACAAGGACGTGACACAAGACAAGCTGCCGGTCAGTTGGTCCGCATCCGACCGTTTTGTCCGTTCTGACTTTTTCTTGAGGCATCTGCCGAAGCCGAGAAAGAACGATGCTCCCACCGCATACGGCTTCATGTACTCAGCGCTTGCCACCTCGATGATGCCCGCCGGACTGCCGGCCCCGGCCGAAGACAAAGACGTCGTCAAGAAGTTGGTTGCCACACTTACGGACCCCAACGAAACCTACGGTGGTGCCAGTACGTATTTCCAGACAATTTCGGACCTGACCAACAGGCACTATCGCTTCAGGTCCCTGATTGCGCCGTCAGACGTGTTCTTCGATTTCGATGATTACAACTTCGCCGCGGGTCAGCCGGTGCGGCTGATCAAACGGATCGACCGGTATGCCCAGAAGGGGTGGAGCGGCAACGTGATCCCGCACCTGGTCGCAATTGAAGGCGACATATACGCTCAATCCATCGAGTAAACGCCCGGCGGCCAGCGGGGCGGGCCGGAAGATCGAAAAGCGCCCGCACCACGGGAAAATGATCCCCGGGTCGCCCGGATGGTACGAAATCCGTTGGCGGAAGCAACGGGTGGCATTGGATTTATTCGCTATAAAGGAAAATATGTCATGGAGCATCAATCCAACGATCAGCTGACTTTCGATGGGCCGGGAACATACCGAATTCGTATCAAGGGCTTTCTGGACGAGGACCGTTCGGATTGGCTGGGTGGCATGCATATTACCACCCAACAGGGACCTGGTGGCAGTCAAATCGCCACCCTTGTCGGCCGATTATCGGATCAGGCCGCTTTGACCGGGATACTTAACACCATTTACGAGATGCATCTTCCGTTGCTTTCGGTCGAGCACCTCGAGGAGTGAGCCTTCCAGACATTGGATCATCGATTCGGCGTTCGTTTATTGATGGCTGGACGACTGGTTTGGTTATAAACCACAGTTTTACAAAACCCTTTGAATGATCACCAACCACAGCAGAAGGAGAAAACAATGGCCTTACATGAAAAAGACAAAATCAGAGCGGATCTTCTGGACGATGTGTATGCTTCCTCGGATCTTTCGGTGGTAATGCCCAAGTACAAAATGCCGGAAAAGGAGCACGACCCGCGCCACGCCTACCAGGTGGTGCACGACGAGCTGATGCTGGACGGCAACGCCCGCCAGAACCTGGCCACCTTCTGCCAGACCTGGCTGGATCCCGAGGTTCATCAGCTCATGGACGAGTGCATCGACAAGAACATGATCGACAAGGACGAGTATCCCCAATCGGCCGAGATCGAAAACCGCTGTGTGCACATCCTGGCCGACCTCTGGAACTCGCCGGATGCCGCCAACACCCTGGGCTGCTCCACCACGGGCTCCAGCGAGGCCGCCATGCTGGGCGGCATGGCCATGAAGTGGCGCTGGCGCGAGAAGATGAAGGCCGCCGGCAAGCCCACAGACAAACCCAACATGGTCTGCGGTCCGGTGCAGGTCTGCTGGCACAAGTTCGCCAAATACTGGGACGTGGAACTGCGGGAAATCCCCATGGAGGGCGATCGCCTGATCATGACCGCCGAAGAGGCTGTCAAACGCTGCGACGAGAATACCATAGGCGTGGTGCCCACCCTGGGCGTGACGTTTACTTGCCAGTACGAGCCGGTCAAGGCGGTCAGCGACGCGCTGGATCAATTACAGAAAGATACGGGGCTGGACATCCCCATTCACGTGGACGGCGCCAGCGGCGGATTTCTGGCACCTTTTGTGGATCCGGATCTGGAGTGGGATTTTCGCCTGCCGCGCGTCAAATCGATCAACACGTCGGGGCATAAATTCGGTCTGGCACCCCTGGGGGTCGGCTGGGTGGTCTGGCGTGACAAGGAAGACCTGCCCGATGATCTGATCTTCTGGGTCAACTACCTGGGCGGCAACATGCCCACCTTTGCCTTGAACTTTTCCCGCCCCGGCGGGCAGATCGTGGCCCAGTACTACAACTTTCTGCGCCTGGGTAAGGAAGGCTACCGCAAGATCCAGCAGGCCTGCTACGACACGGCCCAGTATCTGGCCGACGAGATCGACAAACTGGGGCCCTTCAAGATCATCTATGATGGCCGCGGCGGCATTCCGGCCATGAGCTGGTCGCTTAAAGACGGTGTTGATCCAGGGTTCAACCTTTACGATCTCTCCGACCGGATCCGCATGCGCGGCTGGCAGATTGCCGCCTACGCCATGCCGGCCAACCGGCAGGATCTGGTAATCATGCGCATCCTGGTGCGTCACGGGGTCAGCCGCGACCTGGCCGACCTGCTGGTCACCGACCTCAAGAGCTGCATGGCCTACTTCGAGAAAAACCCGGTGTCCCACAAGGGCACCGAAGAAGAGTCCGGCAGCTTCAAGCACAGCTGATAAGGGTCGGACGGCTGGTTTCAGGTTTCAGGAGGGAAGAAGGTGTCAGTGATCAGGTGTCAGAATTGTGTGATGTGCCCTACCCCATGCTGTTTTTCCTGAAACCTGAAACCCGACACCTGAAACCCGGTATCTGCCACCTGGACAGCTTGCGATGCATCGATAACCGCAGGACGCAACCCTCAAGCTTTTGTGAAGCGGGGGGCGTCAGTCATGACGGAAGGACAAGCGACCATGAACGCTCAAATAAGAATTCAACCCTACAAGCAGCACCCGGCCGCCCATTTCCTGACCGGGGCCGTTCTGTTGTTTATCCTGGCCTGGGGGGTCATTCTGTCCGCAGGTCCAGCCCAGGCAACTGACATTGGCACCCAGGGCAGCGGCATCCTGCTGGCCGCCAACGACGCCCATGCGGCGGATGCCGCCAAAAAGGATGCCAAAACTTCTGGCGGCAAGGCAGCCGCTGCTAAAAAAGACGCCCAGGCCAAGAAGCAACCCCACGGCATAGCGGGCTTCCTCCTCGACTACCTGGCCAAAAATCCCTTTGCCTATCTGTTCCTGGCCCTGGCCCTGGGTTACCCGCTCGGCCGCCTCACGGTCGCCAGTATCAGCCTTGGTACAACGGCCGGAACCCTGGTGGTCGGCATCGCCATCGCCCTGATCTCCAGCGCGGTCTTCGGGATCACTTACGAGATCCCGGGCCTGGTGGAAGATATCTTCCTGATGATGTTCATGTACGCCCTTGGCATGCGGGTCGGACCGCAGTTCTTCTCCGGCCTGGCGCGCGGCGGATTCGATTTCATCATGATTGGTCTGATCGTCTGCGTCGCGAATGTGCTGCTCGTGTTTTTCGGCGCGAAGCTGCTGGGCCTCGCACCGGGCTACGCGGCGGGGATCATCTCGGGAAGCTACACGGTCACCGCGGTGATGGGGGTTGCCGGTTCGGCGGTCAGCAGCGGGGCATTCAAGATGCCCGCCGGTCTGACGGCGGACATGGTCGGCGCCAACATGGCCGCGGGTTACGCCATCAGCTACGTACTGTCGTCGATCTTCACCATCCTGTTTGTCAAGTACCTGCCCGCGATGTTCGGCCATGACCCGGTGCAAGCGGCCAAAGAGGCCGAAGCTTCCTTCGAAAGCGGTGAGGACGGCGGCGCCTTGCCGGGCACGGCCGGCACGTCGATTCTGGGGTTCACCGGCGAGCAGATTCGCTCCTACAAGGTCGAGCACGAAGAACTGGCGGGCCAGTCGGTGCAGGATCTTTTCAAGAAGTTTCCGCATGCCGCCATACTCAAGGTGGTGCGGGGTGACGAGGTGATCGACGCCCACGACAACCCCACGCTGCAGATGGGCGACATCATCGGCGTCATGGGCCAGTACGGGAGCCTTATCAGCAAAGCTCAGGACGTGGTGGGCACCGAGGCCGATGAGCCCCGGGCCAGACAGGTCGACATCGAGGTCGCCGACCTTCACATTGGCAAGACCGAGTATGCCGGGAAAACCCTCGAAGAGCTCGGCCGCGAGATCGGTTTCGGGGTCTATCTCAAGTCCATGTTCCGTGCCGGTGTGGCGATCCCCCATCAGCCCAAGACGGTGGTGGAGAAGGGCGACGTGCTGCGCCTGGCCGGGCCGGCCTGGTGTGTGAACCAGGCCGCCAAGGCGCTCAAGAGCGTGCCGCACGTTGAAAGTGCCTATACCGAGGTGGCCTTCATGGCGGTGGCGCTGCTGGCCGGGTTTATCATCGGCCATGCCAGCGTAAAGATCGGCGGTATCCCCTTCGCACTGGGGACTTCAGCCGGTTGTATGCTGATGGGCATCTTCGTGTCGTGGCTGCGCACACGCAACCCGGATTTTGGCGGACCCACCAGCGAAGGCGCGCGTTCATTTCTCAATGACATCGGTCTGAGCATGTTCGTGGCCGTGCTGGCGGCCGGCGTCGGCCCCAAGATCATGGCTTCCTTCCAGGGGACCGTGGTTATCTGGATTGCCGTGCTGGGATTGATCGGTGCCCTCGTTCCGCCTTTACTGGCCTGGCTCTACGGGCTTTACATCCGCAAGATGAACCCGATCATCCTGGCCGGGGCCTGTGCCGGTGGTCGCAACAGTACACCGACGCTAAACGGTGTCCAGGATGTCAGCCAGAGCGCCATCTGCGCGGTGGCCTACCCGGTGCCCTATGCCCTGACGTCGTGCCTTGTGCTGATTCTTTCGTATATCGCCATGGTCTTTTCCTGACATAGCGGAAAGTTCAGCGGATTCGGGCCCTGGTTCTGGATTATGAAGGACCGGGTGCCCTTTAAGCGACAGCCTGATCGGCAGAAATGCCGGTCGGGCTTGGTATCTTCCATTCGTATGGCCAACATTGAATACGGGCCTGTATCAACTTTGATTCCGGAGAAAACGAATGACTGTTGACGCTAAACCGGTGCGTGTGGCCGTCAATGTCATGCGCGCCCGTCTGACCGTGATCGGGTTCAACATTGCGATCGTGGCGTTTCAGATCGTCAATTTATCTGAGAGTTCCGGCGGTCTGAGGATCCCCGGGGTGGATCACGCGGTGCACGTCGGGGCCGACATGGCGCTGTACATGGCGCTGGGACTGTCGCTGATCGCGCTGGTGGCCTTCATCATATCCAGCGCCTTCGACGAGGTGGGCTACTGCACCCACTGGTCGCTGGTGGCTGGCGATCTGCTGATGTATTTGGGATTGGCGCACACCACGGCGGGGTTCTTCGCCCCGCTGTCGAGGTCCATCGAAGTCTTTGCCGCCAAACTGCCGGATCAGGCCGCAGAGGTTGTCTTGCTCCACACCGCTGCGCTTGCTGTCGGCGGTGTGGCATGGTTTCTGGCGATCTATGCCGGGCCGGTGGTATCGCTGCTGCGATCCCCGTTTCCCCGTCGGGTCAACGTCGGCCTCGGCGTCGCCTACCTGGCCGTGCTGCTATTGCTGTCATGGGTCAGTGTCCAGTCGGTCCGGGTGCAAGTATTGGCCACCGGTGGCGACCCCGGCCCGGGGTTGATTATAAGTATTTTGATGGAACTGGTGCAGCCGTTGCGGTGGTAATCGACGGCTTGCGAACCGATGCTCCGGCATCGCGCGCATAATTGACTGAAGAAAAAACCCGATGACAATCTCGATCCATAGACCGATATTCATCCGTGTCAGCTATGAATTCTTGATGATCATCTGGCACGTCAAATCTATCCACTGGATTCTCCGCGTTCCAGAGCGGCTGGCCATGTAGCCCAAGTCGGGGTGATGGGAGGGAAGAACCGAAAAGATGAACATCGAAGGTTCAATGGGAAAAGATGAAGAAGTAGAAGAATTAATTACGATATTCGTAAAAGTATCAAAACTGCTCAAAAGTGACAGAAATAGTAAATAAATGACTGGCGTTTGAGTAAAATGCCGCGGACGGATGAAACACACACTTGTCCTCGTGCTCGTCCTCGAGGAACAGGAAATTACGGATAAGGAAACCGATGACGCGTGAATCACTCGAACCAACCACAATCCGAACAAACCCCAGCCATCGTTGATGAAAAAGGCCCTTGGCCGGCTGTCACCCGGCGCGTTTTTCACTCGGCGGATGGACGCAAACTCGTCTGGAGTTCACGACACCATCGCAAAAGCTTGCAGGTTCGCGCCGCCGTTGAGGCAGAAGGAATCGCGCTGACGCTGTTGCGCTGCCTCTGGATGCCAGGACGGTTAAACTGGTGGATCGGCGCCATCTTTGCCCTCGGCTCGCTGTTCTTCGCGTGGGCCAGCGTTCTATTTTTGGCGCCAAAGCTTTCAAAGATATTGTCGTTGGATATCGCGGGAGTCAATGCAATCTATTTCGCGGGCTCAATTCCATTCACGATCGCCGCATATCTACAACTGTTTCAAGCGGCCAATGCGGGTGATTTTATCGATGACGGCACGCGGTCGCCACGGCGCCCCATGCTTTTTGGTTGGCGACCCCACGACATCGGCTGGCTGAGTTGCGCACTACAGTTCGCGGGAACGATTTTGTTCAACATCAATACCTTCGACGCAATGATCCCCTCGCTCACCTGGTTTCAAGAAGACCTTGTGATCTGGGCACCCAATATATTCGGTTCGATCCTGTTCCTGACGTCCGGATACATGGCCTTCATCGAAACATGTCATGCCCACTGGGCCTGGAAACCAACGAGCATTTCCTGGTGGCTGGTGTTCAATAATCTGCTGGGCTGCATAGGCTTCATGCTTGCGGCACCGTTTGCCATCGTCTTGTCGGGACCGGAAAACGCCTGGAGCGCCGCGCTCTCCGTCCTGTTCACGCTGACCGGGGCAGGCCACTTTTTTATCGGTTCGGTGCTAATGCTGGTCGAAGTGGTTTCTCCAGCCGAACCTTAATTCGTCGATCTTGAAAAAGCATTTATCTATCAGATAATACTGTAAATATCTTACGATTTGTGCTATTGAATTTGCAGGTTTTTATCCCATAATCCCTCATTTTCCTGCAAATTTTCGACATGAAACCAAATAAATCAAAGCACAAGAGCCGACAAAAAGATTTATTCCGCTCTGAGCTGACGAACATGATCGATCCTGGTCATGGCCTGGTTAAACTGGCCAGAGCCGTCAACTGGGATCGCATGGACGAAGTGTTCGGCCAGTCTTTTTGTCCTGACCAGGGTCGCCCAGGCATCAGTACACGTTTGATGGTTTCGCTTCATTACCTCAAATACACTCACAATCTCAGTGACGACGATGTTGTCTCAGCCTGGGTGGAAAATCCTTATTGGCAGTATTTGAGCGGAATGAAGTATTTTGAACACGATCTGCCAATTCATCCCTCCAGCATGACGCGTTGGCGAAAGCGGATGGGTGAAGCCGGTGCCGAAGAACTGCTGAAAGAAACGATTGAAGCTGGATTGCGACTCAAAGCCGTGAAGGCCTATCAACTCAAGCGCGTGAATATCGATACAACGGTGCAGGAGAAAAATATTCGCTTTCCAACGGATGCCCGATCGTACGATCGGGCCAGGCAGCGTCTGGTTAAAGCGGCCAAGCTGCGCAAGATCGCACTTCGGCAAAACTACAACCGCTTGTCGAAACAGATGCTTGCCCAGCAAAGCCGCTATGCGCATGCCAAACAGATGAAACGCGCCCGGCGCTGCACCAAGAAGTTGCGCACCTACCTGGGCCGCGTCATTCGCGACATCGAAAGAAAATACCCCAAACCCGACAGTGAACTGCAAACATTATTAGACATCGCCACTCGGATACGAAACCAGAAAAAGAAGGACAAAAACAAGACTTACAGTGTTCACGAACCAGCGGTCGAGTGCATCAGCAAAGGTAAAGCACACAAGCGTTATGAGTTTGGTTGTAAAGTCAGTGTGGCGGCGACCAGCCGTGGTGGCTGGTTTGTCGGTGCCAAAGCGCTGCACGGCAATCCTTACGACGGGCACACGTTAAAGGATGCGATTGCACAGGTTGAGCGGATTACCCGTCGTCCCGAACATGTGTTTGTCGATATGGGGTATCGGGGTCACGGCTATACAGGTAAGGTTGGCGTTCACGTCGACAAACGACGTCGGGGCCGGACAGCGAAAAGTCTTTGGCGCTGGATGAAGCGCAGGGCCGCAGTTGAGCCAGGTATCGGCCATCTGAAAAGCGAGCACCGAATGGATCGTAACCGCCTTAAAGGAACCCAGGGTGACCGGATCAATGCCATCCTCAGTGCGGCCGGAATGAATTTCCATAAGCTGGTCCGCATGGCAGCGGACTTTTTGCGCCGAATTTTCTTCTGCCTTCAGTATTGTCAAAGAACAGGGGCAGGAAATGCCATGGTCTATATGTGACTTTTTCAGAATCGACTAATTCATGCCGGAAGCAACACGGTAGTGCGGGGCGAAACCGTCAGCTACGCGATTTCCAATGTGTTCCTGACCTTCCTGGGGCCGGTGATCGTGTTTGCGGTTTAAACCCATTCGGTTCCGGGTTCAGAGGTTCCCCGTTCAAGGTTGATCGTATTTCATCCCTTTTAGCTTTCGAACCCTGAACCGGGAACCCGGAACGGGGAATCCCTCAGATCAACTATGAGTTTTTGATCGTTTAGGGATACGTTATCTCAAACTATAAGGAGACAAAAATGGACTGGTCAGGACTAACGCGGGAGAGAATCGATCTTGAGCTTCCATTGCTCATCGCCAGGGGAACGAAAGGGTTTCTGGCCTGTGCCTACATCGCCGTCGATACCTGCAATAAAACGGGCGAGACCTGTGCCATCGTCAGCGGGGTCAAGACGCATGAAGACATGCTGGATAAGGAAGTGAAGGCGGTTTCGGAAAAAGCGGCAGCGTTGGGTGTGCGCGTGGGCATGACGGGCAGCGAAGTCCTGGGATTGTTCCGCTAACTTTGAGACGGAAAAACTGAACGAATCTACAAGGAGAACACCATGAGTGACTTGATCGTAATCGGTTTCGACGACGAACACACGGCGTTCGAGATGCGGGCCGCGCTGGCCAAACTTCAAAAAGAATACCTTATCGATATGGAAGATGTCGTTGTGGTGACCAAGGACGACAAAGGTAAGGTCAAGCTCCACCAGGCCGTCAACCTGACGGCGGCCGGCGCCATGGGCGGCCTTTTTGCCGCCACGGTGCGGGCGTCGCCTACGGGCATCGTGCTGGTGGCGGAACTCAGCGGCAGCTTCGGGCTGCTTTCGGCGATGGTGCTGACCTGCCGGACGGCCAGCATCACCGCCCAGTCGCTAAGGAGCAAACCGATCTACAATCTTCTCCTGGCCCGGACGCTCGGCCACACCGTCGGATCCGGACCCCCAGACGATGAACGGCTCGGAGAGGCCATCCGGTGACAACGGTACCTCAAAAAAATCGGCCGTGCGGCCTCATCGACCCTGGAGCCGAATCGAGCCCGGTCTTATCTTTTCGATGTTTCCGTAAACGATGTTGCGCACCGCTGTGTAATGCCGTCGCCGGCCCCGTGGGCAAAGCAACAGCGAATCTGTGGGGGGAGGCGGATTTGGGGGTGGGGGTGATGCCGGCGCCCTGGCCTCTTTTGAATCCTCTCGCGACCATGGAAGCCGCTGTGGGGTATTACGCCGCCCGACGTCCCAGGCTGCAAGTCTATTTTTTGGGGCTACGGTGCAGGATCGTGCCGAGCAGGTGCAGTGATCCTCAGAAACATTCATGCACGCCGAGTGGGTTTCTCTCGTGCGGCCATTCAGGAGGCGCCGATGAGCAATTGGATGCGAATCGCTAAAGAAAAGCTGGGGTTGGCGTCAGAGGCGACCCCTCCGGATCTTCAGGAAGCGATCGAGTTGGTTTTGGACCATTCATATCCCAAGATACGCCTGGTTCGCGGACATCGGAAGATGCTGAGGCAACCGGTCGAATCGGCAATGAGGTTCATCGCCGGACTGATCGAGCAAATTCCCGGTCCCATTGATGTTTCCTCTGATTCGGCTGTCGACGATGTGCTGGTCAAATCCTTTTTCCTGGACAGGGATCAACTGCGAAACACCCTCGCCGGCGACCCTGACGTGAAAGCCTTCCTGCCCAGCGCGCCAGACGATTCCTTCTTCGTTTTGCTCACCATGGGTCGGGAGGTGAAAACGATTTTCGGATCCCGCCAAGAAGGGGAAATCCTTCAGAGAGATGTGGCCATGAAGGCGATCCAGTTCTCCGATCACAAGTTCAGGGTCCCTTCGCCTTCCACAGTGAAGTTGAAGGATGCCGTGAAAAAGGGCCTTTTGCAAATTCTTGCGCATTGGGCGCTTGAAGGCATTCTCGAAGAACAATCCCGGAAAGAGGAGCTCAGCCAACTGAAAGAAGAATTGAGGGCCAAGTTGAGCGCGATAGCCCGTGAAAGACATCGGATGGTCCTGGAATGGCGAAGTGAAACGGGGCAAACATCCTATGCCGAAGCGCAGAAACTGCTCGAGAGTGTCGAGGATAAGCTGAATGCGATCAACGCCAGAGCCATCGATCCGGCGTACTACCTGGGAGAGGTTTCCCGTGTGTTGGGCCATGTGGGGGATTATCTGACGATCAAACGAGCTGCCATGCATTTTGACCGGATGGGCATCCCGCTGGACGGGCCATCGAACGAGGAAAAGGCGGACATGGAGGTTCTCGAGATCCAGTTGGGAGATACGCTTTGCAGGAGCTGCGTCTTTTTGAAGTGCAGCCGGAAGACGATGTTCAAGAAATCGGCTTTGAAGGTGTGACGCCGGCCACCCGCTGCTGGCCGTGGGCATACCAACGGGTCCATTGGCTCGATCGCAGCTGCTGTGCTGGGTCGACACGTCAAGTCGATGACCTGACCATGTGCAGCGGAAGAGGCAATGCGATCGCATAGGTGCGTGGTGCCATCGGATGAATGGTAGGTTTCAAGGCGTCGCTACCGAACATCATGGCGATCCAACGACCCATTTCGTTGCGTTGATGATCGATGCCGTTTTGGGAGGTATTCTCTTCGTTTTCTCCATCAGCTGAGCATCGCCCATTGGGGATTGCTGCGAAAGACCGCCACTGGATTACGACTGCAAGGGTTGGTGAACAAAAGCTTAGGATCATCGTCGTCGATGATGATCGGCTGCCGAGCGTTTCCCCGGGTGGAGAGGTGGCAGAGCGCTCCGGAGAATTCGACCCGGAGAGGGAGAGCCGAGAAAACACGACGACCGAAAAAACCAAAATAAATGGCCTGACCCCTGTCCATTCAGTACGATCAGGCGTTCGTCAGCCTCTGACCGACAAGTCGCCGGTTGGCAACGTTTAGCAACGACGAGCATAGCTTAATGATGAGGAGAAAATAATGTCTACATGGGATCGCAGACCACGGATCGCCCGGCGGGCCGGGTTGGTTTTCCTGGCGGTTCTGGGGTTTGGTACCGCCCTTGTCCACGCCCATGGTCACGGTGGCGGACACGGGGGCGGCCATGGCGGCAGCCATGGCCACGGCGGCTTGGGCGGCCACCACCACGGTGGCCACCATCACACGCACTACCACAGAGGCGCCCATCGCCATGCGGGGCTTTACTATGATGCCCACTATCATCACGATCACGACGACTACGGCGATCATTTTCACCCCTGCCGCACGATTTCGGGAACCCGAGACGACTGGGAAATGGAAAGGAACGATCCCTTCAACCAGGAATGCCGCAATCACGCATGGGAGTGGGAGCCCAGTTGGGGCGATTGAACCGAATCTATCGGTTCCAGGTTTATCAAGGTGGGAGGAAAGGAAACTTTAGCGCGCCAGGCCGTCAATGTTTGACACCCGCGCACCCTCATTGCGCGGAATACGGTTATGCGTTGGCCGGCTGAACCTGACGCCTCCGCATGAGAGCGACCGTCTTTGCCCGGGTCAAGCGAACGTATCCGATTGGGAAAAACCGGCGGATTCTGTCGCCCGATGAGGTCATCGGTGGCCTCGGCGCGCGGGAACCCATGAGGCCGTGAAAATGGAACTATCATCAATTCTGATCAGTTTGGTATTCATGCTCGGGGCCACGGCGCTCTGCGTCATCCTGGTTGAGCGCCTTGGTTTCGGCTCCGTGCTGAGCCTTATCATTGCCGGGATCATTATCGGGCCGCACACACCGGGACCCGTCGCCATTTCAAACGTGAACGACCTACAGAACGTGGCCGAGCTCGGCGTGGTGCTGTTTATGTTCACCGTCGGTCTGGAGATGCTTCCCCGCAAGGTTTGGGCCATGCGTCGTCTGCTTTTCGGTTTGGGCTCGGCCCAGATGCTGGCGACCGCGGGGGTTTTGGGCTTCTATCTGGTGTTTATCGTCAAGGTGCAATGGCCAACGGCGACCATACTGGGTTTTGGTTTCGCCATGTCCTCCACCGCCATCATCATGACAACCCTCAAGGATCGCGGGGCGCTGGCCAGCGAACACGGCGAGGCGACGTTTGCCATCCTCATGGCCCAGGACCTCTGGGTCGTTCCGGTTATGGCCCTGGTGCCCATTTTGGGCCATAGGAAAACGCAAGCTGTTGCCATACCCATATGGGAAAAAGCCCTGTTGGTCGTGAGTGTGCTGGCCGGTATTTTCGTCGTCGGACGTTACCTGTTGCCTGCCGCCTTGGGCTATACCGCCAAGCAGCGCCGAATGGACGCCTTCGGGATCCTTCTCTTTCTGGCGGTCATAGCCGCCGCCTGGGCGGTGGACTGGGTCGGAATCTCCATGACCCTGGGCGCTTTTGTCATGGGGATGCTGCTCTCGGCGTCGGATTACCGCTATCAGATCGAAGCGACGGTGGACCCTTTCAAGGAAACCTTGATGGGCTTGTTTTTTATCGCTGTGGGCATGTCCATTGATGTCGGCGCCCTGTGGCATGACCTGTCGAAGCTACTGGTCCACGTGCCCGCGGTGCTGCTGATTAAGGCTGTGGTGTTGACCGCCCTTGTCCTTGCATTCCGCATCAGCGGGTCAGCCGCCGTTCGCACTGGTTGTTATCTGTCGCAGGTGGGTGAGTTCGCTTTTGTCCTTTTTGGTGCTGCCGCGACAGCCGGTATGTTGAGTGCTACAGGCCATACCTTGGCGCTGCTGGTGGTTGCCGTCAGCATGATTTTGACGCCGCTCATGGTGAAGATTGGTGATGGGCTGGCCGGTCGCCTGCGGGGGCGGCCGGTGTCGACGGGAGCAACGCCCGCGGCCGATCTCCAGCGTCATGTTGTCGTCATCGGCCACGACGAGGTGGGGCAGCTCATCTGTCGGGTGTTAGACAAGGCGAAAATTCCCTATGTTGCTTTTGATCAGGATATCGATCTCGTAAGACAGGGCAAGCAATTGGGCTACAATGTCCACTTTGGCAACATGTACAGCACCGCCACCCAGGAGGCCGCCGGTCTTGGAAAAGCGTCGGCGGCATTTGTGGCCGTTTGGGAATCGGAACGAGCCGAGGGCCTCGCGCTCACGCTGCATCGCTTGTACCCGTCGCTCAACACCTACGTCCGTGTGCGTACCCTCAGGGATCAGGATAGGCTGGTTTCCAAGGGCATTAAAAAAGCATGTACGAGCTACATCGAGAGCACGCTGGTCCGCGGGGCAATGCTGCTAAAAGATCTTGGCGTACCCGAGGCGGATGTCAATGACCTGGTCAAAGCCTTTCAGAAGGATAATTACGCTCTGGTAAGGGCTGAGAATGCCGAACACGTCGCCCAATAGCCCAAAGGGCGATTTGAGATCCTGAAAACAGCGCTGCTGCGGGCATACAAGTTGAGCAATTCAAGAGGTCGGATCTTTGGATGGAGAAATATCTGGCAATTGCTACCCGCCGCCCCGTTGTTGCTGATTCATTTGCTTCTGCAGCTGACGTTCATTGCAAGAGTCCTCCAGCGGCCTCACCGCGAGTCGGCGACACTCTGGCTGCGATCGCATCCCGGGCACTACCCCTTTTTCCCCCCTTCATGGGGGATTTGCCGGATCACAAGTAATACTAAAAAGTTTAATAACAAGCATTTAATTTGCGGTTGGGCAATGGAGCCGTGGTACATGGGCGGTCCTACCGGGCAATGGTTTGTTTCGGTTAGAACCACCGTTTTATGGTAATGCAATGGCACAGCTGGATTATGGCATGGAGAACATTTTGGTTGCTCCTTGTCGCAATCGTCGTTTTCCACATTCCTGTGTGAGGCTGTAATGTCTATATCGACAGGCTCTACCGTGAGCCATTTTCATGAAGCGACCCTCCGAGGGGCGCCTTTTCGCTATGTCGATTCAGGGCGGGGCACCCCAGTCGTGTTCGTGCACGGGATGGTCTGCGACCATCGCGTCTGGAACGCGCAACTCAAGGCCATAGGGACAAGAGTGCGCTGCATCGCCTATGACCAACGGTACTTCGGCGCTGCCGACTGGCCGCAGGAGGGCCTCCAATACTCCGTGGCAATGCACACGGACGATTTGGCCTGTTTTTTAGAGGAGGTTGTCCAGTGTCCCGCCCACATTGTTGGGCATTCTTACGGCGGCGGTGTCGCGCTCGCATTGGCCGTAGTAAAACCCCATTGGGTGCAAAGCCTGTGACTTTATGAGCCTGCCGGTCTGCCCGCAACCATCAGCGATCCGGAGCACCTGGCGACCATAGCCGATGAGCGAAGTGGAATGGCCCCCGTCGTGGACACAATTGCTCAGGGGCAGCAGGTAGCCGCTGTAAAGCAGGCCGTGGACTGGATTGAGGGCATTTCTGGCAGCTTCAACAGCCTACCCAGCGTGGTGCAGCAGGTCATACGCGAGAATGCGCATACGCTCGCGCAGCATTTGTCCGCGCCGCCTTCCAAAGTCACCTGCACCGACCTGCATGAGATCTCCGCACCGGTCACCTTATTGCGGGGTGCTGATACGTGCCTATACTTTGCGATATTTGCGAACGCCATAGGACAATGCCTTGTCAACGTCGAGGCCGTTGTGCTTCCGGGGGTACGTCATTTAGCGCCTCTCCAGGATCCCAATCTTCTCGCGCGACAAGTGTCCTCACATTTAGAACGTTGTGGTGTTGCTGCGACTTATTAAAGGGGGCGTTTTACATTCGATACGCTGCTCAGTTTGTTAAAACGATATTCAACGATATGGGGTCAGGGCTCTTATTTTAGCGCAGGATCTTTAGGATATTGCTCACGGCGAGTTTGGGCGAACTAGCCAATAATTCCCGTCCGTGCTCAGGAAGTCCGGTGTTTCCATGAACAGGTGATGGAGGGTTGTCATCTGGCAGCAGGAATGGCAGATACCATTGCAGTCGGAAAGGGTTTTGCCCAGAATCTTGAGAAATCCGTGCCTATCCCGATCATCCAGGAAGATGGGCTGTTGGGCATTGCCCCGGATGGTCAGGTGATAAAGCGGCCTGGAGAATTGGGTGCACAGGGAAATGTGATGAAGGTCAGATAGGATACTAAAATAAAAGACCTGACCCCATCTGATCTCAAGTACAAATTTCCTGAAAAAGAACACGACCCTAAACATGCCTATCAGGTGGTGCACGACGAGCTCATGCTCGACGGCAACGCGCGCCAGAACCTGGCCACCTTTTGCCAGACCTGGGTAGAGCCGGAAATCCACAAGCTGATGGACGAATGCATCGACAAAAACATGATCGACAAGGACGAATACCCGCAGTCGGCCGAGATTGAAAACCGCTGTGTGCACATTCTGGCCGACTTGTGGAACTCGCCGGATGCCGCCAACACCCTGGGCTGCTCCACCACGGGCTCCAGCGAGGCCGCCATGCTGGGCGGCATGGCCATGAAATGGCGCTGGCGCGAAAAGATGAAGGCCGCCGGCAAACCCACCGACAAGCCCAACATGGTCTGCGGTCCGGTGCAGGTCTGCTGGCACAAGTTCGCCCGCTACTGGGACGTGGAGCTGAGGGAAATTCCCATGGAGGGCGATCGCCTGATCATGACGCCGGAAGAGGCTGTCAAGCGCTGCGACGAGAACACCATCGGCGTGGTGCCGACCCTGGGCGTGACCTTTACCTGCCAGTACGAGCCGGTCAAAGCGGTTAGTGATGCGCTCGATAAGCTCCAGAAGGACACCGGCCGGGACATCCCCATCCACGTGGACGGCGCCAGCGGCGGGTTTCTGGCACCCTTTGTGGATCCCGACCTGGAGTGGGATTTTCGCCTGCCGCGGGTCAAATCCATCAACACCTCGGGACACAAGTTCGGCCTGGCGCCCCTGGGGGTCGGCTGGGTGGTCTGGCGCGACAAAGAGGACCTGCCCGATGACCTGATTTTCTGGGTCAACTACCTGGGCGGCAACATGCCCACTTTTGCGCTCAACTTCTCCCGTCCCGGCGGGCAGATCGTGGCCGAACTCATTGCCGAAGGGCATGTCTGATCGTGATTCTGACACCCCGTCCCAGGCACGCCCTCAACGCGGCGCTTATCGTGATGGCCGTCGCGTGGGGCTGCGCTGTTTCATCCCGCGGAAAACCGGCTGTCGAGCGGGTGGGTGACGTCGGGCATCGGGTGGTTGTCACCGATCCCATGTTCGGGTCGGCAATACCCGTTGTCTTCAGGTATACGGACTCGTGGCAGACAGAAGAATACGGGATGTTCAGCGCCGGCGGAAGATGGCTGGAGATGATCTACGCAGAAGTTGACCGGGCATTCACGGTGGCTCTCGATTATCAACTGCCCATCGAGGCAATGGTTGCCACGTGGCATTTGAACGCTCGCCAAGACCTTGTCTGGGGACCCCTTGGACGGATCGACACGCGGCTGGGAACGGGATTTTACCGACCCTACGCGCACAATGGGCTTCGGCGCTCCTGCGCTGGCTTTTTAGTCGAGTGGGACGAGATCGATGAAGATCCCCAGACGAGGCCCGGGAAGGTGGTGTTCGGCTATTGCTGCGGCAATGTTGGAGAGAGCCTTGAGGACGAATCGGTTCGGTCACTGATCCGAGGAATCCGTATCGAGATGCCGACAGCGGATTCCGCCCAGAAGGCGGTCGGTCACGAATCGCCCGGAGACAAGGGTGATGATGCCAATAGGGTTTTGATACCTGATACACATATCGGAACCGCCGACGTGAATGAACCTCCGTTGGCGATGGGGAATTCACGGTTCCCCTTCAAGTTCGCTCGATACTACCGCCCGAGCAGTGGTGGGGGAAGGAGGCCCTAACCCGAATAAGTCATGACTATTTTTTTAACGGTCCAAATGATACATGATATCTTTAAGGTTAGCACCTGTTTCGGCAGCAGAGTCCCGGGAGCGTTGCTTTGATTTGGCGAGTCAAAGGTTCAGCGATTTCAGCCCTCCCGGTCCAGGGGCAGGTGTGATACACATACGATTTAAGTAACCGTGGGAGGTGCAACGGAAAAAGTCTGGGGATTAAAGGGTCGTCGGCGGACCACCGCAACGACTGCTCCTGAAGCGCATAGCCCCTATGGAACGATGAAAGATTCTGCGTTTAAGTCCCCCGATCCAGATTTGACGGGTGGGAACCCATACGAGGTTTCGGGTACCGGGTTTCAACTGTCGGGTGCCAGGAATAACAACAGTGTTGGTTGGCCATCCCGTTCCTCCTGAAACTGAATACTGACATTTGACCCCTTCACACCGCCGCAGCCCGGCGCCGAAGCGCCGACTGTTGGGCGCCTACTCCAACCCTGGCGGTGGCGGTCTGGGATGATGAAAGGAAACCCTCATGACACCAACAGTCCCCCCCCACGCCCTGGAAGGCAAAAAAGCCCTGGTGGTCGGGATTGCCAACGAGCATTCGATCGCCTACGGGTGTGCCCGGGCGTTTCGCGAGTTGGGTGCCGAGGTGGCGGTCACCTACCTAAACGACAAGGCCAAACCCCACGTCGAGCCCCTGGCAACCGAATTGAATGCGAAGATATTCGCGCCGCTGGATGTTTCCAACCCCGGCCAGATGGAACGTCTTTTCGAGTGCATCGAAAAGGATTGGGGGCAACTGGACATCCTGGTGCACTCCATCGCCTTCGCCCCCAGGGAGGATTTACAGGGGGGGCTTTTGAACTGTTCCGCTGCCGGTTTCTCCACGGCCATGGACATCTCCTGCCATTCTTTCATCCGCATGGCGCGCTTCGCGGCGCCACTGATGACCGAAGGCGGCGCCATGTTTGCCATGAGCTATCACGGGGCCCAGAAAGTGGTGCCCAACTACAACCTGATGGGGCCGGTCAAGGCCGCACTGGAGGCAATCTGCCGCTATCTGGCCTACGAGCTCGGTCATCTGAAGATCCGGGTGCATGCGATCTCGCCAGGCCCCCTCAAGACCCGGGCTGCATCCGGGTTGAAAGACTTCGATTTGCTGCTGAACGATGCCGTGGAACGCTCACCCGTGGGCGAACTGGTGGACATCATGGATGTGGGATTTGCCTGTGCTTTTCTGGCAACGCCATACGGGCGGCGACTCACCGGCCACACCCTGTACGTCGACGGCGGCGTCAGCATCATGGCCTGATGCCCGCCCATGGCCCCAAAAAGGATGATCGTTGTCGGACCGATGATGCGCAAAGGTATTGTTGAGATGAATGTCGCACAACCATGGCATCGCTTGTCCGAAGCGGTATCCACATTGGAATGTCGACGGTGAACCTTCCATGGTTTTTCTGAGGATCCAAAGGGGGAGAATGTGAAACGCAAATCCGGTATCGTTTTGTTTGGTTTGGCGGCAGTTGTCTGGCTGTACGGCTGCTCCGAAGAAAAAAAAGCCACTGCGCCGCCGCCCCCACCAGAGGTCATGGTGGCGGAAGTCCTCCAGAAGGACGTTCCGGTCTACCAGGAGTGGGTGGCATCGATGGACGGCATTGTCAACGCCACCATTCTCGCCCAGGTGGAGGGCTACCTGATCCGGCAGAATTATAAAGAAGGCGATTACGTCGAGAAGGGGACCCTGTTGTTCGAAATCGATCCCCGTCCCTTCCAGGCCACCCTGGACGAGGCCAGGGCCGCCCTGGCCAGACAGCAGGCAGTCCTCAGGACCGCCCAGAAAAACCTGAAGCGGATTTTGCCCCTGGCGGCGGCGAATGCGGTCAGTCAAAGGGACAAGGACAACGCCGAGGGATCCACCCAGAGCGCCGAAGCCCAGGTCCTGGCTGCCCGGGCCCAGGTTCGCAAGGCCGAGCTCGACCTGAGTTTTACCAAGATCACCTCCCCCATCGACGGGATTGCGGGGGAGGCCGAGGCCCAGATCGGCGACCTGGTGGGCACCCCCCAGTCCCTGGAACTGACCACCGTATCCACGGTAGACCCGATCAAGATCTTTGTCCCCATCAGTGAGCGGGAATACCTCAAGTTCGCGGAGGCGTCCAAGAAGGAGAAGACGCCTGAATCCCGAAAGATCACCTACGAACTGATTCTTGCCGACGACAGCACCTGGCCGGAGAAGGGCACCTTTTCCTTTGCCGACCGTCAGGTCGATCAGGGGACCGGTACGATCCGGGTGGCGATATTGTTCCCCAACCCCGACAACCTCCTGCGGCCCGGCCAGTTTGCCAAAGTGCGTGCCCTCATCGGCACCACGAAAGGCGCGTTGCTGGTGCCCCAGCGCGCCGTGGGCGAACTCCAGGGCAATTACCAGGTGGCGGTGGTGGGGGCCGACGACACGGTCAAAATCACCACCGTAAAGGTCGGCGAGCGCATCGAAGACCTCTGGGTGATCACCGAGGGCCTGAAGCCCGGGGATCGGGTGGTGGCCGAAGGTACCCAAAAGGCGGGCGACGGCGTCACGGTGGCGCCCAAGCCCTACACCGCCCCCAAACCATCGGACGCCAGCAAACCCTCATCCTGATCGGCCCAGGACATCCTCGCTTCTCCAGGGGAAAGGTGGATTCATGTCAAAATTCTTCATCAACCGACCGATCGTGGCGATCTGTATTTCCATCGTCATCGTCATCGTGGGCATCGTGTCGATCCTGGGTCTGCCCACGGCCCAGTACCCGAACATCGTGCCGCCGGAAATTTACATCAATACCACCTATGTCGGCGCCGATGCGCTGACGGTGGAGGAGTCCGTCGCCACCCCCATCGAGCAGGAGATGAGCGGGGTGGACAACATGAACTACATGTACTCCCTCAATGCCAACAACGGCGAAATGAAGCTGTATGTGAACTTCGACGTCAAGACGGATCCCAACATCGATCAGGTGCTGGCACAGATGCGCAAGGACCAGGCTGATTCGAAAATTCCTTCGGAGGTCCGGGATTACGGTATCACCGTCAAGAAGTCCCAAGCCTCGCCCTTGATGATAATCACCATTTCTTCCCCCAAAGGCACCTACGACCCCGTCTTCCTCTCCAACTATGCCACTATCAACCTGAACGACCAACTCCTGCGGGTGCCGGGCATCGGCAACGTCGTGGTTTACGGTTCCGGTCAATACGCCATGCGCATGTGGGTCAATCCGGACCAACTCGCCAAGCTCAATATCACCGTGTCGGAGATCGTGGATGCCATCCAGGCCCAGAATACGGTAAATCCGGCCGGGCAGGTCGGCGGCGAGCCGTCACCGCCGGGGGTCGATTTCACCTACTCCATTCGTGCCCAGGGCCGGCTGACGGACCCGCAAGAGTTCGGTCAGATCGTCCTGCGAGCGGAAGAGGACGGGTCGATCGTGCGGATCAAGGATGTGGCCCGTATCGAGCTGGGCGCCCAGACCTACACCCAGTCCGGCCGTTTCAACGGAAAAGATGCGGCGGCCGTGGCGGTCTACCAGCTGCCCGGAGGCAACGCCATCGCGGCAGTGGACGGTGTGAGGAAACTCATGGAGGAAGTGGGGCAGCACTTCCCGCCCGATCTGGAGTACACCATCGCTCTGGACACCACCGAGGCCGTGCGAGAGGGCATCAGGGAAGTCATTGTGACCCTTTTCGAGGCCCTGGTGCTGGTGGTTATCGTTGTTTTTGTCTTCTTGCAGGGCTGGCGTGCCACCCTGATCCCGGCCCTGGCCGTGCCGGTTTCCCTCATCGGCACGTTCGCCGTGTTCCCGCTGATCGGCTTCTCGATTAACACGATCGCCATCATGGGTATGGTGCTGGCCATCGGGCTGGTGGTGGACGATGCCATCGTGGTGGTGGAGGCCGTGGAGCTTCACATCGAAAAGGGACTCTCCCCCAAGGAGGCGACCTTCAAGGCCATGGAGGAGGTCTCCGGACCCGTGGCGGCCATCGCCCTGGTGCTTGCGGCCGTGTTTCTGCCCACCGTTTTCATCCCGGGCATCACCGGCAAACTCTATCAGCAGTTTGCGGTGACCATCGCCATCTCGGTTCTCATATCGGCTTTCAATGCCCTGTCCCTCAGCCCGGCGCTCTGTTCGTTGATACTCAAACCGAAAAAGGAGGCGCGCGGACCGCTGGGAGCCTTTTATCGCTTGTTTAACAATGCCTTCGGCAAGGCCACCAACGGCTACGTAAGGCTCTGTGGAGGGCTGATCCGCAAGGTTGCCATCAGCCTGGTGATTATCGCCGTTATGGCCGCCGGCACGGTTTTCCTTGGCGAAAAAGTCCCCAGCGGCTTTTTGCCGGAAGAAGATCAGGGCTATTGTTTCGTTCAGTTGCAGCTTCCCAACGCGGCATCGCTGCAGCGGACAGCGGCGGCGGCCCGCGAGGTCGAAAAGCTGATCATGGATACACCCGGGGTCGAGTATGTCACAAGCGTCGTGGGAATGAGTTTACTCTCGGGGGTGACCAACACCTACAGCGCCTTTTACTTCGTCTCGCTTGAAAACTGGGGAGAACGAAAGACCCCCGAGACGCGATATGCGGGCCTGATGGCGAGCCTGAACCAGAAGTTGAGGCAGGTGCCCCAGGGGATTGCCTTTGCGTTTTCGCCGCCGGCCATCCCGGGCATCGGCACCTCCGGGGGCGTGACATTCATCCTCCAGGACCGGGCCGGCAAGGATATCGCCTTTCTGTGGGAGAACACCCAAACGTTTCTGGCAGAGGCCAACAAACGGCCCGAGATCGCCCGGGCCACGACCACCTTCTTGCCCACGGTGCCCCAGTTCTATGTGAACGTGGACCGGGACAAGGTGCTCAAGCAAGGGGTGGCTCTGAGCGATGTGTATACCATCCTGCAGGCCTTTATGGGTGGAGAATTCGTCAATTATTTTAATAAGTTCGGCCGCACCTGGCAGGTGTATGTGCAGGCCGAGGGCGCATACCGCACCCGGGCCGAACAGCTGGGCCAGTTTTACGTTCGCAATGCCGACGGGGAACCGGTGCCCCTATCGACCGTAACGTCAATCGAGCAGCGCTCCGGCCCCGAGTTCACCATGCGCTTCAACCTCTACCGTTCGGCCCAGATCAATGTGGTGGCCAAACCGGGCTTCAGTTCATCCCAGGCCATGGAGGCCATGGAGGAGGTGTTCGCCCAGACCATGCCGCGGGAAATGGGCTATGATTACCTCGGCATGAGCTTCCAGGAGAAGAAAGCCTCGGAGGGCGTGCCGGCCTGGGTGATCTTTATGCTTTCCCTGATCTTCGTCTTTCTGATCCTGGCATCCCTGTACGAGAGCTGGACGCTGCCATTTTCCGTGCTGCTGTGCATCCCCATCGCGGTTTTCGGCGCCTACGCCGCAATTTTTCTGCGCCATCTGGAGTTCAACATCTACGCCCAGATCGGCCTCATCATGCTGATCGGGCTGTCGTCCAAAAACGCCATTCTGATCGTCGAGTTTGCCAAGATGAAATACGATGAGGGCATGTCGATCAGGGAGGCGGCCCTGGAAGCAGCCCGCGTGCGGCTGCGGCCGATTCTGATGACCAGCTTCGCTTTCATCCTGGGTTGCGTGCCCTTGGCCATCGCTTCCGGTTCAGGGGCCGCCGCCCGCCGGGTGATGGGATCGGGGGTTATCGGCGGCATGTTGACGGCCAGTTTCATCGCGATCTTTGTGGTGCCGGCCTCCTTTTACCTCTTTGAAAAACTGGCCCATCGAAAAGACGCTCCTGAGAGCCCCGATGGAACGCCGTCCTCGACGACAACGAAGGGAGACACCCATGCTTAAGGTCTCTTTGACGTGCATCGTGTTCGTGTTGCTGACCGGCTGCATGACGGTCGGCCCGGACTATCAACCTCCGGACGTCGACACACCGGCGACCTATCGTTTCGGGGAGGAAGAGGTGCGTGAAGTCGCCGATACCCTGTGGTGGAAACAGTTCCAGGATCCGGTGCTGGACGCCCTGGTAGAGGCCGCACTTCAGGGAAACAAGGATCTGCGCATTGCCACGGCCCGGGTGGAGGAATTCTTCGGACGCTATTTTGCGACCCGCGGCGATCAATTCCCTTTGGCCAGCGCCAGTGGCAGCGCCTTCCGCGAAAGTGTCAGCGAAAAAGGGCCGACCCCCATACCCCCGGGGGTGGACACCACCTACAACCTTTACGAGGCATTCATCGGCGGCAGTTGGGAGATCGATTTCTGGGGCAAATTTCGCCGGGCGGCCGAGTCGGCCCGTGCCGAACTCTTCAGCACGGAGGAGGCCAGGCGAACGGTGGTGCTGACCCTGGTCAGTGCGGTGGCACTTACCTATATCGAACTCAGGGCTTTGGACAAGCAGCTCGAGATCACCCGCCAGACGGCCGACACCCGAAGGGAAACCCTGGATCTTTTCCAACTGCGCTTTGACAAGGGGATCATTGGCGAGGTGGATCTCAGCCAGGCGGCTTCCGAGTACGAGGACGCTCTGGCGCGCATCCCCTCCTTCGAGCTGGCCATCGGTCAGTTGGAGAACGCCTTGAGTGTTTTCCTGGGCCAAAATCCCGGACCGATTCCCCGGGGCCTGACCATCGACGAGCTGGCTCTGCCGGCGGTGCCCCAGGGGCTGCCGTCCGACCTGCTCGAGCGCCGGCCGGACATCCGGCAGGCCGAGCAGGCGATTGTGGCGGCCAATGCCCAAATCGGTGTGGCCAAGTCCCTCTATTTCCCCACCATATCCCTCACCGGAGCTTTCGGTCAGGTGAGTACGGATCTTTCCGACCTGTTCGACGGTCCTGCCAAGCAATGGCGCTACGGCGTCCCTGTGGAGATACCCCTCTTCACCGCCGGCCGGATCGGCGGCGAGGTCAAGGCGGCCGAGGCGTTCCAGAAGCAAGCCCTTGAAGGGTATCTCCAGTCGATCCAGAACGCGTTCCGGGAGGTGGAGGATTCGCTGCTCGACCGCGCCAAGTCCAGAGAGCGTCTCGAGGCGCTCGGTCGCCAGGTCGAGGCGCTTCGCAACTATGCCAGACTGTCTCGACTGCGCTACGACGAAGGGTATACCGGCTATCTGGAAGTGCTTGATGCCGAGCGCAGCCTATTCAATGTGGAATTGTCATATACGTCGAGCCGGAATGCCCTCTTTCGTGCCACGGTCAATACGTACAAGGCTATGGGGGGCAGCTGGGTCGAGGCGGCGGAGCAGGCGGTGACGCCTCCACCGGTGAAGGCGGCGGGCTTCATTCCCTGAGAAGAGGACGTGCATCACCACCGACGTTCTGAGGCGATCGGCCTTTCCCTCGGGAAAGCCAAACGGTAGTGGATCATCCACCCCGACGAGGGCCTCCGAACCGTGCTTCAGGGACGCACGGTTTCAAATCCAGTTAGAGTGAATATCCATGAACCTGTACCGAAACTTTACGACTCAAAAAGAGATCGATCTGGAGTATAACTTCGCCCTGACTGTCCCCGAGGTCAGCGTTTGGGCCGATTTCTACGTCAAGCAAAGCGCTGCTGCACGCAGCAAGCGCGATTGTATGCTGGATGTCCGCTACGGCCCGACCCTGGAGGAAACGGTCGACCTTTTTCCC
Source organism: uncultured Desulfobacteraceae bacterium (assembly GCA_942491115.1). Taxonomy (GTDB): domain Bacteria; phylum Desulfobacterota; class Desulfobacteria; order Desulfobacterales; family UBA5852; genus CALNZV01. The sequence goes on along the minus strand of CALNZV010000001.1, from coordinate 666,797 downwards.
GCGAAAGAACCGGGATTGCCGGTGCTTGTCTTCATCCACGGCGGCTACTGGTGTAGTTTGAGCAGCAAGGAATTCAGCATGGTGGCTAACGGGTTCGCTGGCCATGGCATTACCGTTGCCGTAATGAATTACTCCCTCTGCCCCGAGGTTACCATCCCGGAGATTACACGGCAGAGTCGGGCGTTGATCTTCTGGTTGCACGGCGAAGTGTCGAACTACAATGGGGATCCGTCCCGCATGTTCGTCGCTGGCCATTCCGCAGGGGGGCAGCAGGTCGCGATGCTTTCTGGCACGGACTGGGGTGGCGGTTACGGCCTGCCCGAGGACGTGATCAAGGGCGGTGTCGCCATCAGCGGCATTTTCGACCTTCCGGCCTTGCCGTATTCCTATCTGCAGCCCAGTCTGCAGCTCACCCACGAAGTGATTCTGCGTCAAAGCCCGTGCCTCGACGTCTCGACCTCCGGCCCCCGCTACTGATTTCGTGCGGTTCCGAGGAAACCTCTAAAATCAGACGGCTGGCGACGGAATACCATGATGCCCGGCTGGCCAACGGACTCGGCGGAGACTTGATGATCCAGGAGGGCAAGCATCACTTTTCGGCTATCGAAGGTCTGAACGACCCAAACAGCCCGCTCTGTGAGGCTGTCATCGATTTCATGGGAAGATGCGAACGGAATCAAGAAACCCGCTCCTGAGTTTAGGCATGCCCCTCCGCAAGAGCCTGTCAATGTGAGGGTTTTGTAACTGGTGATGCGGAGAAATATGGATTACAAGCGGCAGGTCAGTGGTCAGCAGCGGTGGAGATAAAATGGATGTTGACAGGGCCATTGCGGGCGACATCCCATGGGGGACGGCCATTGGCGAGGCTGCCGGCGGCCGAAGGCTTTCTCCATAGAAAGCGCGTGACGCAAAAAGGGAGACCTGGCAAGGAGACTATGAATCTGGAAAAAACGCATAGGGGAAATTTAACGTCCGTTGAGAGATGGTCGGCAGTACTTCCACCCATGCTCTAAACCCACAACAAAAGTCGATCGACCGTCTTTCTTCTCCGTCAGCGCAATCGTTGCGGACGGAGAAGAAAGGATACAGGATTAGGCATGTTAGTGCTCCCGTGACTCATTCTCGAGGTGGGGAAGAGAAAAACCCGCACCCGAATCAGGGGCGATGTCATCTTACAGATCCATTGAGCCCTAATCGCTTCAACATCCAGGGAGACCATTGTTATGGCAGCACCGCTGGAAACCACTCAACTGACGTCGCTTGCCGCTGCATTTAACCGGTGGATGTCCGAAAATATCTTTCAAACCATGGGCGTGCTCCAGATCCTGGTCATCGTTGTCACCTACCTTCCGGCCTGGTTCCTCTCCCGGAAGATTGAGCATTGGTCCTCAAAGGAAGTTGACGCCACCAGGATTCATCTTCGAATCCGATTCGATCCGGCTCATTTTGGCCAGGTGGCCCGCTACTTGATATGGCTGCTGGGTCTGTGGTTCAGTCAGACGATCTTTAGTCATCTCGAAATGCCCACCGAGGCGTTCCGTATGGCTGTCAACTTCGCGCTGGCGCTGCTGGCGGTGCGTTTCGCCTCCTTTTTCATCAAGAGCCGCTTCTGGGCCCGGTTCGCCTACAGCCTGTGCCTCGTCATCGTAGGGCTTCGGGTCTTCGACCTATGGCAGCCAGTCGTGAAGGTGCTCAGCAGCATGACCATCGACCTTGGTGCCCTCAGCTTCTCCCTGTGGGGGGTCATCAGGGCCCTCATCGTCCTGATCGTTCTGTGGGCCGCCGGATCCGCCGCCGGTCGCTTTTTCAGCCATTGGCTGGCCGGAAACACCCATTTGACCTATTCGGATCGGGTTCTAATCCAGCGGGTATTCAACGCCGTCCTGACCACGATCGTCATCCTGCTTTCCTTAAACGCAGCCGGGATTCACATGGCGGCCATCGCCGTCACCGGCGGGGCCATTGGGATCGCTATCGGCGTGGGGCTACAGAAAATCGGCTCCAACCTGGTGAGTGGGATTATTCTGCTGATCAACAAGCCGATCCGTCAGGGGGACGTCGTCACCGTGGATGACGCATTCAGCGGAACCCGCTATGGCTGGATTGCGAGAATGGACCTGATGTACGTGCATCTGGCCACCCGGGACGGCACCGAACACCTCATTCCAAACGAGACGTTCGTCACCCAGAAAATCGAGAACCTGTCTTACAGCGACAACCGGGTACGCCTCCGCATTCCCTTCGGCATTTCGTACAAATCGGATTTGAAAAAAGTCATCACCCTGGCCCTGGAGGCCGCCCGGGGCACCGACCGTGTACTGAAGGCTCCGGAGCCGACATGCAACGTGATGGAATTCGGCGACAGCAATGTCCTGTTCGAGGTCCGGATCTGGATCGAAGATCCTCGCCAGGGGATCGGCCGGGTGAAGAGCAACGTTTTTCTGGCGATCTGGGATGCGTTTCATGCCAACGGCATCGAGATCGCATTTCCCCAGCGAGACCTGCATTTCGTCGACAGCGGTCCGATGAGGGATGTCGGCCAGAAAATTTCGGTTTCTCCGCCGGTAGACCACACACCACCGGAGCGTTCTCCATGACCACATCGCTGCCGGGCGAACTGACCCAAGTCCTGCAGCGCTTGAGGGCCGGCAGTTTCAATGTCTCATTGGAGCAACGCCGGTTGGACACCATCGTCAACCGTATGGTTTATGGTATCTTGACAGCAGCTCTTTTTCTGGGGTCCTGTCCGTTGCCGGGCCGGAAGATTCCACCGGTATATGGGGAGAAATCGATTTTTGGGGCGGTGGGCTGTCTGCTTTATCGCGTACTGTGGAGTCAACGCATCAGGGCGATCAAAAAATATGGGAATCTCGGCGGAAGCTAGCGGTTAATGTCCTCCCTGGGGAATGGCGGAAAATCCCTCACCATTAGGCCAAAATCTCTGTAGCCTTTCGGTATTGTGGAGAATTATTGTAAACTTTTCCATTCCGCATACGACATCAAGTGCCATTTGGTCTGGATCACGAAATGCCGCAAGCCGGTTCTCGGTGGCGGCATCGCAGGGCGTTTACGGGAGTTGATCTGTGAGATTTGCAAGACCATGGATATCGAGAGACCCAGGGATGGTCGACGCTCAAGGTGCTGGGTGGAAAAGATAAGATCTTCCCGGACAATTTGAAGTAGCGTCACTCCCAGCCGATAAGGGCTGAGGGTGACGCACGGTTTCAACAAATGGCCGTGGAATACGAGAACACTGCCTTGCGGGCGGTTTAGGAGGTGGAAGACGCGATGATCGCCTTTATGCGCACCCAGGATCAGGTCGCGTTATTAGCCGATTCAGTGGCGGCCTTCATAGATGCGGTGGATCTGTCGTCCCTGCAGTACAAGAAGGGGGATGTGGATTCCCAGCGGGTGCTGGATGCCCAGCAGAATCTGGTCCGGCAGCAGAACAATCTGGTGGCCACGACCGGCGTTGTGGTTTTAGCGCTCGTGGGCTTCTACATGGCACTGGGCGGGGGCTGGGAGATCCGCCTCGGGCGGGATTTCGTTCCGCGGGAAATCAAAGAGGAAATGGAGAACCGCACCGACTGGGGGGATCTGCTTTCACTAGAGGAAGCAGTGGAACCCCCGCCGTCGGAGGAGGTCGACCACCTGTTCAACCGGCCGAATTGGTAGAACTCACCGGTGCACCGGGAAAGAGAACCAGCGATATCATTCGTTCCTGCCTTCCGGACCTTTGACGGTGTTTTTAGGATCAATGGTTCCGTTTGCCGACGGCTTGGGGGGTGGTGCCGCATGGACGAATGGCAGTGAAAAATCCCCAACCCATTAAACGGAGAGGCGATGGCATCTTCAAACGGTAAAAGCGACAGTCGCATCCTGTCACCGCGGGAACTCCTCGCCGAAGCCGACAGCGATACCGACGTTTTACGACTGCGGACCTCGCGCGACGTGCTGCCGGGGGGTTACATGGCGGCCATGGCGCCGGTGCTGGTGGACTGGAAGGCCAGCCGGATCCGGGCCGACGATCCCTTCGTGGTTCTCAGAAATGTCAACTATGGCGGGAATCCCATCGAACGGACCACGGTACTTCACCCGGTCCGCGTGCCCCTCTCGGGCATCCGGTTTGCAGAGTTCATCCTGGTGCCGCCGCGCCGCCAGGGACGTCACGCGCCGGTGCAGCACGCACAGCTTCGGTTCGTTTTCCAGCCGGATCACCATCCCGAATTGCTGAGCCTGGCCGGCGTCCGAACGGGCACCGACGCCCGTTTCCCGGATCTGGTCCTGAGCTGGGAGTCCTGGAGCCCTCCCCATGTGCACTACAATTTTATCAAGGGGTTGGATTCATCCGCCTATCGCTTGAGCCTGAGGGCCTTTGCCGGCCCCCAGCGTTTCCTGGAAGAAGTGCTCCACGGGCGGGGGTGGTACGCCTTCCGCCTGAGCCTGCCGGGGGGGGATCTGGGGCTTGTCGAATTGCTGAAGGTGGTGCTGGCACTGGGAGACGGTGTCGGCCGACACACCCTTTCCCGCCTCCTGGAGGAGGGCGAGAACGACTGGTTTGCGCATGCACCGGATGATGGCGCGGACCCGCCGTCCCGCCGTCTGTGGCAGCTCCTGAAGGACCATGTGAACCAGCCCAAGGATTACTCCGATCCCCGGCTGCAGTCCACTTCGGAAGAGGAGTATTACAACACCATGGTCCACTCCTGCGCCACCCTGGCCCGCTACACGATCCTCGTGGCCGCCCACCGTCTGGTGGAACGGGGACACACGGACGGCCTGGACCTGGACCATCTCCCGGAAGCGGTGCTGGGCCAGCCCGAAGCCTGGATGCGGGAGGCGGCCCATGCCAAACTGGGGGGCCTTTTCATGCGCGGCCCCTTGGCAATGGTTTATGCCATGCGCCACCCCGAAATCCTGCCGGAAATGATCCCTGGGCAGTTGGCCAAAGCCGGTCTCATCGAAAGTCGGGACGGTAAGCCCTGGAAAGTCCATTACACCCATCGGGGGGAGCGTCCCTACAATGCGACGGGGGCCGACGCCGTGGATCATGCTGTCGCGCTTTGAGGGATCGAGGAGTCCAGGAGCCAGGGATTCGAGGGGACAAGTGATATGCCAAGAGAATGCGAAACGGTTAACAATCGGACGACGTCATCAATCGGAAAGAAATGAAAAGCACTGACTTAATCTATTTAAGAATGCAGTTATACAGAATCCTTCAGTATGGATCTGGTTGACCCAAGGGCATCAGCTCTCCTGCCGGCCAAAACTCGCCACCAAGGCCGCGTAAAGACGGCTGCCGGCAGACGTTCTTGCAGAAGGTTTCAGCTTGCCGGCACCATCAAGGAATCTGACCCGCTCGGATGGCAACCGTCCAAACGCAGCTTAGATGGCTCAGACAGCTGCCCGGCATCCGATCCGACACCCATTGGCCTCCCATTGAGATCATCTGGAGCTTTTTAGATAACTGCAATTAAGAAATCTTGAACCCTCTTCTTCAACGAAAGGAGAACATCGTGTCCGACACCAATAAAGCAACGGTCGGCAGAATTTTTGAGGACGTCTGGAACAAGGGCGACCTGACGGCGGTCGAAGCAATTTACAGCGAAGACTATGTTGCCCACATCGCCCACACCCCGGAGGCCATCCGGGGGGTTGAGGCGTTCACCCAGTTCGTGGCGTTGTTTCAGACCCTGCATTCCGATCTCCATTTCTCGGTGAAGGACCAGATTGCGGAAGGCGACAGGGTCGCCACCCGCTGGACTGCCCGGGCGCCGAGCATCGGGGCAGATGTCTCCGTGGCCGGCATCAGCATCCATCGCCTGGCCGACGGCCGGGTGGTGGAATCCTGGGACAACTGGGATGCCGTCGGGGCTCTTCAAGCCGCAGGGCCGGGGGTCTTCGAGAAAATCGGTTTAAGCATGTGACCCGGTCGTGACCGTCCGGGGTCATCCGCCAAAAAGGCGAACCCCAAGAACTACCGCACCGACGGTCACAGCGCAGTCGAAGATAACTTTGTGGTAAATCGCGATTCAGACGGTTTTGTAAACATTTCGAAATTATGGTTTGCGAAGCCTGAAGAATGAGGTGTGCTTTGCAGACGCTGCATTGACGAGATCCGAAGCGTAATGCCGATATTTATCCGCCTCAGGAGGATCGGATTTCTAACGGAACCGTCATGGAAAGGGAGTCGATATGACACCTGACAAACCCTACATCACTGCGAACGTTGACGATATTGTCGATGGCATCATTGAAAAGGTGGGAAACCGGATCGTGCTGGCGTTTCCGCTGGGATTGGGCAAGGGCTGCCGTATCATGAATGCCCTCTACCGCCGGGTCGCGGCGGACGCCAGGCTTCATCTGACCATCGTGACCGCCCTTTCCCTGGGGCGCCCCGTGCCCCACAACGATCTGGAAAAGCGCTTTATGGGCCCCCTGATGGACAGGGTCTTCGGCGATTACCCGGAACTGGCCTACCTGGCGCCGAGCCGCACCAATACGCTGCCGGCCAACATCGAGATCCAGGAGTTTTATCTGGATCCCGGCAAGTGCCTGAACAATGCCATCGCGCAGCAGAATTACATCAGCAGCAATTACACCCACGTGGTCAGAGACCTGCCGGCCAAAGGCGTCAATGTCCTCGCACAGATGGTCAGCCGGGAAACGATCGACGGCAAGACCTGGTACAGCCTGAGCTGCAATCCCGACCTGACCCTGGATTTGATCCGGCAGATGAAAGGCCTGGAACGGCAGGGCCGGCCTGTGGCCATCGCGGTCGAAATCAACGAGAACCTGCCGTTCATGGTCAACGACGCCATGATTGACCCGGCCGTTTTCGACATGGTTCTGGACAGCCCCACGTGCACCTATACCCTTCCGGGCCCCCCCAATATGGCGGTCGGCCAGGTCGACCACATGATCGGGCTTCTGGCCAGCACCCTGACCCGGGACGGCGGCACGCTGCAGATCGGGATCGGCTCCCTGGGGGACGCGATTGCCTGTGCCCTGCGCCTCCGCCATCAGGACAACGCCTCCTATCGCACGGCTCTTGCGACCCTGGACATCGAGGCGAAGTTCGGCGACGCCATCGCGGCGATGGGCGGTGTGGAGGTCTTCGAACAGGGCCTTTACGGCGCCAGTGAGATGTTCATCAACGGGTTTCTGGAGCTTTACCAGAGCGGTATTCTGAAGCGGGAGGTCTACCCGGACGAGATCGTCCAGCGACTGGTGAACGAGGGCAAGATTACCCCCAGGATCGATAAACACTGCCTGGACGTCTTGTTGGAAGCCGATGTCGTCTCCCCCCAACTGACCCAACCGGATGTGGATTGGCTCCGGAAGTTCGGTATTTTTAAAGAGCACGTGGCCTATGAAGACGGTTTGATCCGGGTAGGCCCGGATCTTCTCATTGGCGCCGATTTGACAAAGGACGATGTCATGGACGCCGTTGTCCAGCACTGCCTGGGAGGTCGACTTAAGGAAGGGGTCGTCATGCACGGGGGATTTTTCCTCGGCCCCCACAAGTTTTATAAGACCCTCAAAAGCATGGGGCCGGAGGAACGGAAGAAATTCTGCATGACCAGCGTCATGTTCGTGAACCAGCTCTACGGGCAGCAGACCCTGGCCGCACTTCAGCGAACCGATGCCCGCTTCTTCAACACCTGCATGATGATGACCCTGGGTGGTGCGGCCTGCTCCGACGGGCTGGAAGACGGACGGGTGGTCAGCGGGGTGGGGGGGCAGTACAATTTCGTGGCCATGGCCCACGAACTGCCGGGGGCGCGGTCGATCCTGATGCTGCGAAGCACGCGCACCAAGCACGGAAAGGTCACCTCGAACATTCTGGCCAGCTACGGCCAGCTCACCATTCCCCGGCACCTGCGGGATGTGGTCATCACCGAATACGGGATTGCGGATTTGCGCGGCCGGACCGACCGGGAGATCATCGCCGCCCTCTTGAACATTACCGATTCCCGTTTCCAGGAGGGCCTCATGCAGACCGCCCAGAAGAACGGAAAGCTGCCCCGGGACCACCGGATTCCGGATGCCTTCCGAAACAATCGCCCGGAGCGACTGGCGGATCAACTGTCGGGCTTTAAATCCCAGGGACTCTTTCCGGCTTTTCCTTTCGGCACCGACCTGACCGACATCGAGATTGCTCTTGGCAAAACCCTCCAGGCCCTTCAATCCAAACTGGGCTCACCGGGCGGCGCCGCCAAGGCGGTGGCCCGCGCCTTCGAGGTGCGATCGGTACCCGAGGCCGCCGACCCATATCTGGAGCGGATGGATTTGATGACCCCTCGAAACCTGAAGGAGAAGATGGCCCGGAAGATGATCGTTGCCGAACTCATGGCCGAGGGGCATGCTTGAAAAGGACGTCGGATAACCATCGCAGCGCTTTTTCGAAGCGATTCTGACCGCTGCTGACATTGGCCCTGTGTGGACTCCTTGCACAGCAGAATAAGAGGCAATATCGGATTCAGTGATCAGCGGTGGACGGATCGCCCTGTTGGGGGGGAATGATTGTCCAGGCAATCCCGAGTTGTGGTGCAATCGACTCCACGACATCGTGTCACCCCTATGGCAACGATGAAGAAACGTCTTTCGGCATGGGAAATATGATAGCGTTGCCCCCCAGATGAAACAGACGCTGTGGGAGGGTGAGTTCTGGACGGATGGATATGTCGCAAGCACGGTTGGCAAGTATGGCAATTGAAGATACGATCGGCCGATAGGTCAATAAAGCGTGGGCCGGTGGTCCCGAATCTACACGACAATTGTCAGCTGATGCGGTACTAAGTCCCCATCCCCTTGGGGTGGCAGGTTATCGATGTCGATGGTTGTGCTACGATCGGCTTTGTAGGATAATTTCATTCTCGCAGACCCAATATATGAAAGCGCTTGACCTTGAACTTCTTCATCCAGCGTCCCATCTTCGCCATGTCCATCGCCCTGGTCATGATTCTGGCCGGGGCCATCTACATGCTGGTGCTACCCATCGCCCAGTACCCCCCCCTCGTGCCGCCCCAGGTCCAGGTGACCACCCAGTATATCGGCGCCGGTGCCGACGTGGTGGACAACACCGTGACCGTCCCCCTGGAGGAGAAGATCAACGGGGCCGCCGGCATGATCTACATGTCTTCCACCAGCACCAACAACGGGGATTCGGCCATCACGGTCACGTTCGATGTGGGGTTTGACCAGGACATCGGCCAGATGGAGGTTCTGACCCGCGCCCCTATCAGGCCAAAGTGGATGCGGGCAAGGCGCAGGTCCGGCTGGACCAAGCCAACCAGGCCTTCTGGCGCTCCGAAGCGGTGCGCTATGAGAAAGCCTCCAAGGCCGGAGCGGTGTCCAAGGAAAAGCTCGATGAGGCCCTGACCCAACGCAGCAAGGCCGTGGCCACTGTGGCCAAGGGCAAGGCCGACCTCGAAAACATGTTACTGGATTTAAGTTTCACGACCATCACGGCGCCTTTTGACGGCCGTGTCCAGGAAACCCGGATCAACATCGGCAACCTGGTGGAACAGCAAAAGGACGTTTTGACGACCCTGGTGCAGATGGATCCCATCTACGTGGTCTTCAACATCAGCCGTGCCCAGGTATACGAAATCCAGCTGTTGAAGCGTGAGGGCAAGGTGCTGCCGATAAGAGAAATGCGGGCCGAGGTCACGCTGCCCGACGGTAGCCGATATCCTGAGCAGGGCAAGATCAATTTCGTGAGCTTTCAGATCGACCCGACCACCGACTCTGTTCTGGTGCGGGCCGTATTCCCCAACAAACATGACAAGGAGATCGGAGACTTCAACCTGATTCCCGGCCAGTATGCCCCCGTGCGGCTGGTCCTGGGGGACGAGCCCGATGCCCTCCTGATCCCCCAACCCGCTTTGGTGGAATCCCAGATCGGCCAACAGGTCTTCGTGGTGGACCAGGACAACAAGGTCAGTGTCCGCACGGTCGAGGTGGGCCGCGGCTACCAGAACCAGTGGGTCGTCCGAAAGGGGTTGAAAAAGGGAGAGAAGGTCATCGTGGACGGCACCCAGAAGGTGAAACCGGGCGTGATGGTGAAGGCCAGTGCGTATCAGGATGGGAAAAAGAAAACCGCTAAAAGCGGATGAGCCTTCGGGTTCGAGGGGCCAAGTGAAATGATATTCTGAGGGTCCGAGGGGCCGAGGGTTCGAGGGGTCGAGTGAATTGATAAAAAGCTGTAACGCGTTGAAGAATGGGAATAAGTCATAAATCGAAAGAAGGGTTAAAGCGCAGATAGATTATTTGGGAAACAAACCCTCGGATCCCTGACCCCGTGAGGCCTTGGATCCTCTCTCTAAAACGAAGACGGTTTCGTAAAAAGTCATGCTTCGGACGGTCTCGAAAAAAGTTCGAGATCAAGGCTTGCGAAGTTCGAGGAATGAGGCGTACTTATGGTACGCCGCAATGACGAGGGCTGAAGCGTAACGCCGGTATCGGACTTTTTACGAGGCCGTCAACCAAAGGAGAAAAACCATGTCCAAAGAGAAAGTCAAAGAAATGACCGGCGTCTTCGCATCTGTCTTCGCCCATGCCGGGCACATCACGAAGGATGAGGCAAAGGAGATCAGCGGACTGGAGGATCAGGCTTTCGAGAAGGTCTACACCAAGGCCGAAGGGATCAGCGAGAAGGTCATGCAGGCCGAAGGCGACAAGATGGACCATTTCATCAAGCACTACGCCGACCTCGTCGATGAATACATGGAGCATTTCGGGGGCAAACTGTTTCACTGAGCTGAATTGGTCTAATAACGTTTCCTAAGGCGTGTGGTCGATGAAGTCGATGGATGATTATTCTATCCATGGCTTTCGAGACCTCACGCCTTGTCCGTTTCCATCAGATCTAATCAGATTATTCTTCGGCAAAGAAAAATCCAATTTGCCATCTGTGTGCTTGCGACATTTTATTTTCGATTTGATGCTGCTCCGGTTAAAGGGCAGTTGGGCCCTTTGGTTGATTGGAGGTGATCCGTGTATCAGGATTTGGCCATTCTGGCCCTTTTTGCGCTCGTCTACAGCGCTGTTGCCGGAAGGATTGAGCGCACCTGGATCAGCGGTCCAATTGTATTTACCATTTTTGGCCTGTTCATCGGCCCTGTCGGGTTTGATCTGTTGGCACTCAAATCGGACGGGGACACCATGCGAACCCTGGCCGAATTGACCCTGGCGATGGTTCTGTTCACGGATGCCGCCGGGGCCGACATGGGTGTGTTGAGCAAAGCGAAGGCCCTGCCCATCCGTTTGTTACTGCTTGGTCTCCCCCTGACCATCCTGCTTGGTTTCGGGCTGGGGGTGGTTCTGATCGACAAATTGTCACTGTTTGAAATCGCCCTCCTGGCGACCCTGCTGGCGCCCACCGACGCGGCCCTTGGAAAGGCGGTGGTCACCAACGAAGCCGTGCCCGAGGATGTCCGCCAAGGGCTGAATGTCGAGAGCGGCTTGAACGATGGCATCTGCGTGCCGATCCTGTTTGTGTTTCTTGCCCTGGCGCTTGATCAGGCCGGCGAGAAGGGGCCCTGGCATCTGGCAATGATACTGGTCGCCGAGGAACTCGGCATCGGTCTGGCCGTGGGTCTGGGACTGACCACCCTGGCGGCCTTTCTTCTGAAGTTCGCCAAGGTGCAGCAATGGCTGACGAACACCTGGATTCAGGTTCCGGTCGTGGCCTTGGCGCTGGGGTGTTTTGCCGTGGCCCAGTCATTCGGCGGCAGCGGCTTTATTGCCGCCTTCTCGGGCGGACTTCTCTTCGGCGTCCTGGCCAGGCAAGCCCGGGACGTTTTTCTGCGCGCGGCAGAGGCCACCGGGGACACCCTGGCGTTGATTACCTGGGTACTATTCGGCTCAGCCGTGGTGGGGCAGGCCGTGGGGCATTTTAGTTGGCTTATTCTGCTCTACTCGTTGCTGGCGCTGACCCTCATCCGCATGTTGCCCGTGTTTTTCGTCCTCACCGGTACGGGTATGAGCACCGAGAGCAAGCTTTTTGTGGGCTGGTTCGGACCTCGCGGTCTGGCCAGCATCGTATTTGCCGTTATCGTGGTTGACGCCAAGTTGCCCAACAGTGGGCCGATCACCATGACTGCGGTCTGTACCATCGTCATGAGTATCCTGATGCACGGGGTTACCGCAAACCCCTGGGCCAAAGCCTTCGGCCGCCGCAGCCAACAGTCCGAATAACCGAACGCGGTTATGTAGAATCCACCAGTTGGGGTTCTATGCGGCCCATGGGTATCGGTTCTGCCGCCAACCAAAACTCGCCACAAAGGCCGTGTAAAAACGGTCGCTGAGGGACTTTCTTGCAGAACATATTGGCTGACAGGCAAAATCGAGGAATCTGAAACCCTCAGGTGGCAACCGTCTCAACGCGGCCTAAATGGCTCAGACAGCTGCCCGGCATCCGATCCGACACCCATTGGCCTTTCGATTTGGGCCATCTGGAGCGTTATAGATAATCGCATAACCGAAAGCGCGGGGAGCATCCCAATGAATGGAAAAACCCTTCTTTCCGACCTGACGGCCGGTTTCACCACCGGCCTCTTCAGTATTCCGGAAGGCATGGCCTACGCCAAGCTGATGGGGGTCAACCCGGTTTACGGTCTCTACTCCAGCATGGTGGCGCCCATTGTGGCCTCCATGACCACCGGGACGATTCTGATGGTCAGCACCCTCACGAGCGTGATCGCCATCTGCACCGGCAGCGTGATCCAGCAGGCCGGGATCGATGTGGCCAGCCACCCCCCGGCCCTGCTTACCATCACCTTTCTGGTGGGGGCCATCATGTTCCTTAGGGGTCTGCTGCCCGACAGGCATGGCGTGAAAAAGGCGGCCGTGATCCTGACCCTTCGCCAAATGGAGACCCTGCCCGGCACGACCCTCAAATGGCTGATCGGCTACAACCGGGATCTGCGGGAGGGTAGCAATCTCCTGCTATTGGCGGGCGTGGGCTCGCAGGTCTTCGATCTCCTGGCGCACACAGGGATCATCGATGCCATCGGCAAAGACAATATTTTCCCGTCCCAGCGGGTGATGACCGCCTCCATCGATGAGGCCGTGGCCCGGACCCAGGTCTGGATCGAAGAGAACAGCGATGGGAATACGTCCTGAGATGGTGAGGAAACAACAGAAGGGGAAATGGGTCAACGCCGATACAAGCTGACCAGCCTGGCCACCAGGATGGCCATGTAAAAGGTGCCGCAGACCGCCTCTACCGTGGCTCACATCTGGGTGAAGTGACCGACCGGGGTGATGTCGCCGTAGCCCAACGTGGTGAGGGTGACCATGCTGAAATAGAGGAAATGATGAAATTTAATCTCCGGTATGACGGTTTGAGTGGGCGGGGTGAAGGTGTTTGGGTTCAAATCGTTGATCAGCCAATAAGAAACGGCCCAGGCGAGGCTGATCAGGATAAATAACGACGCGGCCCCGCAAAGGACGTTGGCATTGATTTCAAGGGCGGAGTCGATTTGCCGCAAAATCATCACGCTGATGAACGCGAAATACACAAACAAGCAAATCCGGCTGACGGCGCTTATCCATGGATGTCCCCCGACAGACCCGATCCAGAAGACGCAGGCACTGGCAAACGCCAGGAGCAGCATGATCAGTCTTTCGGCGGCGCCTCGGCTTACGACCCAGGCCGACACCAGCAGGATCAGCATGGTCAGAGAACTCAGGATGTGCAGGTGGGTTTCCACGTTTTCGAGAAAAGGCGACACGATCCACATCAGCAGGAGCGTCAGAAGCAGCCAAGCAAACCCGTTCTTTGCCATGAGAGGTGGCATGGGGCTCAGGCGCTTTTTAAAAAGGATGGTTTCATGGTTTCCGGCCCCACGGCATGGGGTGATTTCGATGGCTGTTCAAGGGTAATTGGTTGTCACTATCGACCATTGCTGACAGCCGACGTAAAGATGACCGCCGTTTTCGCGGATGAAACGGATCGGGAACACACCATGCAAGAGGGGGGGTTGGCTTGGCTATGGCACCCGTTGAAAGAGATCTTTCTCCTACCGGTATTTAATTTGTTGATGGGTCGTGGGTCGACCTCCCTCGGGCGTTCTCGGGTGATTGGGAAGGACGTCTACTCCTCTGACGTGTCGATTGCCCGGATGTGGAGGGGATTGGGCCGAAGGGAACTGTTTTCGATCTTGCCACGGAACCGGTTGTTCGATAAGGTAAAACCGACACTCGGATCAACGGCTGGCATTCCCTCGACTTGATGATCCCTAAGTGGTGCTATCGCCGGTCCACACTACCCCATTTTTACCACGTTTCGGGGCTTTTTCTTTCCTTGAGCGCTTTATATCACGATATGGCAGCAAGTTTCCCCACCCGGCACCCAGTGTGGCCGGAGCAACCCATTTTTCGGGAAAACCAAAGAAGGAGGAACCATTGAAAACGAAAGGAAATGTGCTCAGCGTAGTGGTTTGCATGCTGCTGGCAGTCCAGGTGATCTTTGCGGAACGTGTTGCGGCCCAGGCGGGAGCCGTGGACACCCAAACGGTGGAGCGGCTCGAGCGGCTCATCGAGGCCCAGCAGCGGCAGTTGGAATCCCTTCAGCGGCAGCTGGAGGAATTGAAGCAGACCGCCGCCGATGCCAAGAGCGAGGCCACCGAAGCCAAGACGGTGGCCGAAGCGGCCAAAACGTCCGCGGAAACGGCCCCCGGGAAAACCGTCACGTCGGGCCAGGAGCGGGTCAAGCTCGCCATATCGGGGCAGGTCAATCGGGCTGTGAACATTGCCGACGACGGGAAGAACACGGCCGCCTACTACGTGGACAACGATGCCAGCAACAGTCGTGTCCGCTTTGTCGGCACCGCCAAGGCGACGGACGATCTGACCATCGGAACGAGACTCGAGGCCGCCTTTGCTCCGAATGAATCCGGGGACGTCAGTCAGGACAGCGAGGAGAGCGGCGATTTCACGGACCAGCGCTGGGCGGAGGTATCCTTAGACAGCAAGCGGTTCGGCAAACTCTCTCTGGGAAAAGGCAGCACGGCTTCCGACAACAGCGCCGAGGTGGATCTGTCCCGGACAGATGTGGTCCAGTACGCGAGTGTGGCGGACATCGCAGGCGGGCTTCGTTTCCGGGAGAGAAACGGCGACACCCTCACGGATGTCAGCGTCTCCGATGCCTTTAAGGACCTGGACGGATTGAGCCGAAAATCCCGGCTGCGCTACGACACCCCTACCTTTTACGGGTTTCACCTGTCGGGCTCCCTGGTGAGCGACCAGCGCTACGATGCGTCCCTCTGGTGGGCGGGGCAGGGGCTTGGGTTCAAAGCCGCCGGCGCACTGGCGTTCGCCGATCCCAACGAGGACGATACCGACTATCAATACGACGGTTCCTTTTCCCTTCTCCACGAGGCCACGGGGCTCAATCTCACCCTGTCCTCCGGATTAAAGGAGGGAGACGGCAAGAGCGACGCCTATAACTATTATGCCAAGGTTGGGTGGCTCACCCGGTTCTTCACCTTTGGCGAGACGGCCTTCGGCATCGATTACGATCGATCCGTCAATCTCCCCACGGGCCGGGACGAGGGCTATTCGGTGGGCGGGGCGGTGGTCCAGCAGATCGAAGACTTCGGCACCGAGTTCTACGTGCAGTACCGTCTCTATTCCCTCGACCGGGATGGCGCCCCCAGTGTTCAGGACATCAATGTGGGGACCGTCGGGATGCGGGTGAAATTCTGATGACATTCTTGGGCACATTGGGCCGGGCGGCCCCGTGGATGGTCTCATTGTTGGCGGCATTCCTGGTCCTCACAGGATGCGCCGGCATCGAGCCCTACGAGCCTCGCAACCACCGGGAGGAGGGTCCGGAGAAGGGACTCTTTACGGGTTCGGACGGCGAGTTCACCATCCTGAGAAAGGCTGAGGAGCCGGAGAAAGACAGGGAAGATCAGAAACGCGCGGATGAAGCCGATAGCGCCTCGCAACCATAGGCCTGGGGCGATTCAGGCGCCAATGGCCGCTAGCCGTCGGGGATGCGCCAAGACACCGGGATCTTCTGGTGCTCCTGGCGCAGCCACCCGCCCTGCACTATTTTCGGAAAGACATGGTTATCGTAAACGATGGCTCGCCACGGTCCTGGTCGTGGTGACCTCAGTGGTCGGATGCACCGTTTCACCCCGTGGGTACCCTCCTGTGGACCGGGTGGGTGCCGATGAGCATGGGATTGCCGTCACCTCTGAGGTGTTCGGATCTACCAAACCCATCGGCCTCAAGTACACGGACACGTGGCAGACGGAGGAATACGCCCGTTTCAGAGCCGGCGGCCGGCAGTTGGAGATGATCTACGCAACGGCCAGCCGGGCATCCACGGTTGCCCTCGATTATCAACTGCCCATTGAGGCCATGGTGTCGACGTGGAATTTCAACGCCGGGCGACACCTCGTCTGGGGGCCACTCGGACGTGTCGACAATCGATTGGGAACCTGGTTTTACCGCATCTATGCCCATCGCGACAGTGAGCGGTCCTGCGTCGGGTTCTTGGTCGAGTGGGACACGATCTATGAAGATCCCCAGGGGCGGCCCGGCAAGGTTGCGTTCGGCTATTATTGCGGCTCCGGGGGAGAGACGTTGACCGATGAGGCGGTTCGCAGCCTGATTCTGGGGATCCGAATCGGGATGTCAGGGGGGCGATCCGCAACGCGTTACCACGCGGATGATTCCACCGGGGAGAAGGGCCCGGGCCCCATTGTCGATGACGGTCTGCGACGCCCACCGGCAATGGACACTGCCCGAGGCTATGGGCTTCCGGCCGGCACCGGGAATCTGCGTTTTCCCTTCATGTTTGCCCGATATTACGGCACAAGCGACGGCGGGAAAATTCACTAGTGGGTTTTTGTCGTCCGGGATTGCCCCTCGACGTGGCTCAGGACGGTGAACGGGTCTGAACCCTTTGGACTGTCGTGGGGGTGGCCAGGGGCAGAATTCCCGGTGGGCGACATCTTAAACCCGACACCTGGACCCGACTAAATCCCTGCTATTTCTTTTTCTAGCCCTCGGTTATAGGTTGATACGGCTATCAGCAGCGTCAATATCTACTCACAAGGAAAGGAATCATGTGATGGGAAGACCGACGATTCTCATGGGTGTGCTTTGGGTGGCAATCGTGTGTCTATTGGCCTCCACTGGGGGGGCGTTTGAAATCATCACCGAGGAGGATTTCAAAGAAAATATCATCACCAAGGAACAGCTGATTCGAACGGCAGACAATTTCATCGTTCTCTACGACGCTTCGGGATCCATGGCAGACGATTACCTGGCCGGGGTCAAGAAGATCGAAGCGGAGATTCAGATTCTCCGACAACAAAACGCCATCCTCCCGGAACTGGGCTACAATGCCGGGCTCTATTCGTTTACCCCATTCAAGACCTACTTCGACATGCAGCCCTACAGCCGGGAAGGGTTCGGGCGAGCCCTCGACCAACTGCCCAACACCGAAACGGCGGGCAGCTTCGCCGGCCAGCCCACCCCCCTGACCGAGGGGATCGCAAAGCTGGATCCCATTCTGGCCCAGCTGACGGGAAAGACCGTGGTGTTCATTTTCAGCGACGGCACCTACACCTTCGACAAGGTGACCAAGCAACGCCCCCTGGAGGCCGCCAAACCCCTGGTCGACAAGTACGACGTCTGCTTTTACCTGGTCAGTTCGGCCACCACCGATGAAGCCGCCAAGCTTCTCGACGACATGGCCGCCTTAAACGAGTGCTCCCGGGTGATCCCCTTCGATGCCCTCTATCAGAATCCCCTCTGGGGTCTGGGGGCGCTTTTCGTCGTCAATTCCACCATGGAGATCGAAACCGTCACCGACCGAAAGATTGTCAGCGTGGAGGTGCGGGACATCAATTTTGCCTTCGATCAGGTGGAGATCCAAGGGGGGGACCACGGCAATCTCAAGCAGGTGGCGGAGTTCCTTCAGAACAACCCCAAGTCCTATGCCGTCCTCGCCGGCTTCACAGACAGCAGCGGCGAACCGGAATACAACCTTAAACTGTCTCAGATGCGGGCCCAGAGCGCCAAAAACTTCATCCTGGAGCAAAGCCGCATCGACCCCGACCGGATACTGGTGCTCTGGTACGGGCCGACGAATTTCATCGCCGACAACGGCACACCGGAAGGCCGTGCCAAGAACCGTCGGGTCGAAGTGGCTATCGGCATGATGAACTGAAGCGATGGACCGGGTTCCTGGCGCGGTATGGCGGAGAGTGCCGCCCCATGGGGCCCACCCGAGATGCGTGTTGCGAAGGATCGTGGGATTGGTTTTTTCAGAAATGTCGAGGTTGCGGTTTGTTGCTGAAAATATTATTCTCCCCACGATCCCGTTGATCGGCATCAGGTCGACACACTCCTTTTCCGGGCCATTTCGGGTGATGGCACCCCCATCTGTCTGTTGGTCACACAGGGGCTACCACGATTCGGCGACCTCGATGCTCAATTGCTCACCGGTCTGTGCGTTCTTCGCCAAAAATGATGGAGGAAACCATGACACACCAGCGGGTTTGGATATTTTTGATATGTCTGTTTGTATTACCCCCTGCAGCGGGCGCAGTGAGCCAGGAGGACTTCAAGGTTCATACGACGGAAAACCTGATCAATCTGTGCACGGCCGCATCCGATGACCCCCTGTTTGCCCAGGCAGTCAACTTCTGCCACGGCTTTCTCGTGGGATCCTACCGCTATCACGAAGCCATCGCCCGGGGGCCGAAGGGAAGGCGACTGGTCTGCCCCCCCGATCCTAAACCGTCCCGCAACGAAGCCATCGATAAGTTTGTCGACTGGGCCAAAGCCCACCCGGAATACATGAACGAACCGCCGGTGGAGACGGAGTTCCGTTTTCTGATGGAGCAATGGCCCTGCCGATGATCAGCAACCCACCCATCTGCCCATAGAATGGAGAGCACCATGAAACCAGTGACTATCATTTTGATCTTGTCGATCAGTCTGTCGCTTTTGGGATGTGCCGGGATGTCGGACACCCAGCAGCGAACCGTCAGCGGAGGGGCCATCGGCGCCGGTGCGGGGGCTGTGGTCGGCGCCATTGCCGGCAATACGGGAATGGGGGCCTTGATCGGTGCTGCCGCCGGATCGGCAGGGGGGTTTCTATACGGCAAGCACGAGGAGTCCAAAAATGAAGCCTACAAGGAGGGCTACGAGGCGGGCCAGAAGACCAACCCCTAATGTTGCTTTGCCATTTAGCCTGAATGTTTCATGACCATTTTTTCTAAATGTCAAAATGATATATGATATCTTATGTTAATCGCCTGTTTCGGTACCAGAGCCCCGGGAGCCGTTTGTCCCCCGGCGGAATGGCAAAACCCCCCAAAAATAGTCCCCCTGGGGGCGCGTCGGAGGCTTCCATATACGGCGTGATCAAGGGCTTGCGGTACCAACGGTCGGCGGCGCCCTTGAATGCCTGGCCGATGAACGCCGCCAACACGTGACATCTCCGGATTGGAACGGTGCGCAGATCGCGTCATCTACCTCATTTCGGAGGGGGAGCTTGATAGCAAACCAACCGTGTCCGGCCCATGGATGCCGGCGGCAACCGAGTCGATACCCCTTTTCAACCCAAAGGAGAATACCCATGCGAACGCCCATCACCCTGTCGATCACCCTCATCATTGTCCTGGCCGGTGTTTGGTTGTCTGCCGGGCCTTCCGCTGCTCAGGATGCGTCGGAGAACATGAAGATCGTCAAGGAAAAGGTGCTTGCCGACCGGAAGTTCTTCGTGGCTGCCAACATGGAACTGACCGATGAAGAGGGCAAGGCCTTCTGGCCCCTCTACGACCAATATGTCGCCGATCAGGCGGCCCTGGCGGCAACGGGGGGCGCGATCATCGAAGACTTCGCCAAGCATTACCAGTCCATGACCGACGACAAGGCGAAAGCCCTTCTCGACGACTACATGGCCTTCGAGAGCGACCGCCTGAAACTTCAGCAGGAGTACCTGCCCAAGTTCCGGAAGGTCATTCCGGAAAAGAAAGTGACCCGATACTATCAGCTCGAAAACAAGATTCGGGCGATTGGGCAGTATGAACTGGCGTCAAAGATTCCTCTTATGAAATAGGCACCGGAGGTCCTGTTTGGTGAGTAAACATCCAACCGTAAGGGAGGTGCCGCTTGGTTAAGCGCTTGTTGTGGATACTGATGCTGGTGTTCGGGTGGTGGAGCGTGTGTTTGTCGGCCACCTACGACTATCCGTTTGTCAATGCATACGAGGCCACGGTGCTCGGTACGCCGAGTTTTTACGCGGCGCCCCTGCCCGATGAGATTCCGGCAAAAGACTACACCCTGACGGTGTTCGAGGATCGTCAGATTCCCAAGGTGTTCTGGTGGGACCGGGGGTTCCGGTTTTCCCTGGTCCGGCAGAAAGAGAAGTCGCCGCTGATTTTCGTGGTGGCGGGCACGGGGGGCAGCTTCAAATCGGGCAAGGTGGTGATGCTCCAAAAGGCGTTTTACCAGGCCGGGTTTCATGTGCTCACCCTGTCGTCCCCGACCCACTCCAACTTCATCATCAACGCCTCCACGACGGCCGTGCCCGGTCACCTGGTCGAGGACTCCAGAGATCTCTACCACGTGATGAAGCTGGCCTACGGGATGGTGAAGGAGCAAATCGAGGTGTCCGGCTTCCACATCACGGGTTACAGCCTGGGGGCGGCCCACTCGGCCTTCATTGCCAAGATCGACGCGGAGGAGCAGGCCTTCGGCATCGAGAAGGTGCTGCTGATCAACCCGCCGGTGAGCCTGTACAATTCGGTGAGCATCTTGGACGGTTTGCTCTACCGCAACTTTGACACGAAAGACTCCCAGGCGAGCAGAGAGTATGTCGACCGAATGCTGGGGGCCTTCGCCCGGACCTACAAACGTACCGATCGCCTCGATTTTGGGGGGGACTTTCTCTACGACGTCTACAAGTACAATCCCCCCAAGGATGAAAATCTGGAGATCATGATCGGGGTATCTTTCCGGTTTTCCTCCCGGGATCTCATTTTCGTGGCAGACGTGATGACCAAGGCGGGCTACGTGGTGCCTGCCAACCGCGAGCTTTCCTCCACAGACTCGTTGACCACCTATTTCAAGGTGCTGGGGCAGACGGGATTCACGGACTATTACGAAGAGTTTTTTCTTCCCTTCTATCAGAAACGGTATCCGGGGATCACGGATCTCGAGTTGAAGAATCAGATGAGCCTCAAGAGCATCGAGGGGTTTTTGAGGGAGAACCGGAACATCGGGCTTCTGGGCAACGAAGACGACATCATCCTGGCGCCGGGAGAGATCGAGTACCTGAAATCGCTCTTTGGAGACCGTGCGGAAATCTACCCCACGGGAGGCCACTGCGGGAACATGGCCCACCGCCAGGTCCTGAGCGCCATCGTCGACTACTTTGTGAAATAACCCAAGGGGAGAGGAACGAGCCGCCATGAAACGATGTGTGATACGATTGACGATCCCGGTCCTGCTCTGCTGTGTGCTGGCGTTGTCGGCCCCTTTGGTCTTTGCCGAGGAGGACCTGCCGGTGACCCGTCCGGCGAGCAAGTTTATCGATATGGAAGCCGATTACCCGGTGGACGTGTGGGATCCCCTCGAGGGGTTCAACCGGGGGGTATACAAGTTCAACACCTATTTCGACCGCTATTTTTTCCTTCCGGTGGTTCGGGGCTACGAGTTCATCACCCCGAAAGTGGCCCGCAAGGGGGTGACGAACTTTTTTTCGAACCTCTCGGAGGTTCGCAATTTTGCCAACAGCCTTCTCCAGGGCAAGGCCGAGGGGTGCGTGTCGTCGCTGATGCGGTTTTGCCTGAACACCACCCTTGGCATCGGGGGACTGTTCGATCCGGCCACCGATGCGGGGTTCCGCCAACAGAACGAGGATTTTGGTCAGACCATGGGGGTGTGGGGGCTGGGTCCCGGTCCGTTTTTGATACTTCCGGTGTTGGGCCCCTCCAGCGCTCGCGACACGGGGGGACTGGTGGTGGACACCGTGGGCTACAACCTGTGGACGGGAGCGGTGATCAGGGAGATATCCGACGAGACCAGCACCCGCAATGCCATCAGTTACGGAATGATGGGGTTGAACGCCATCAACACCCGCAGCAACGTGAAGTTCCGCTACTGGGAAACAGGCTCTCCCTTCGAGTACGATCTGGTGCGCTTCCTCTATACCGAGAAGCGCAAGTTCGAGGTCGCCGACTAGCCCGAATATGTCATGACCATTTTTTCTAAATGTCAACATGATATATGATATTTTATGGTTAGCGCCTGTTTCGGCAGCAGAGCCCCGGGAGCCGTTTGTCCCCCGGCGGAATGGCAGAAACCCCCAAAAATAGTCCCCCTGGGGGCGCGTCGGAGGCTTCCATATGCGGCGTGATCGAGGGCTTGCAGTACCAACGGTCGGCGGCGCCCTTGAATGCCTGGCCGATGAACGCCGCCAACACGTGACATATCCGGGTTAGCGGGTTGGTCGTGACCGGCAACTGTCGACGCCGCGGTCCATGGACCGCGGCATACCGATCCCGGCCCTTGAAACGCCATCAGATGGGATGACACCGCAATCGATAAATCGAGACCCTTCCCCACTGTCAGGCGGAGGAGCAGAAAATGCCGCACATGTTCGTCAACAGGCCCCGGCTCCACGATTTGACCACAGGGAAGGAGGACTTGCGTTCCCAGTTTCGCTGGGAGACGATCAACGCGGTTTTCTACAAGATCGGCGGGGCCACCTTTATCATCGGCAGCATTTTTTTCTTCCCGGTTTTCGAAAAGTACGCCGACATCGGGGCGTGGACCTTCTTTGTGGGCTCCCTGCTCTATCTTGTCGTTACCGTCCATGATTTAGTCGAAGTCCGCCACCACTGGCGGTCCCAGCGCACCCATCATCGGGATGAAATCCTTGAATACACCGCCGCAGCGAGCTACGTGTGGGGAACGATCCTGTTCACCGTAGGCAGTGTGTTCTTCCTGTCGATCGTCGGATGGGTCGATGCCGGGGCGTGGTGTTTCGTCATCGGAAGCCTGTTGTTCGTTCTGGGCGCCTGCATCAATGTGCTTCAAATCGTCAAGTCACGCTCCATCGTGACGCTCCAGCTCATGAACCTGACGGCGGTGGTTTTCGTGGTCGGGGCGGTTTTGTTTACGGTTGCCTCCGTGCCCTATCTGTGGGACGTGGCGGCGTCCGACAAAAGGATTCTGTATGGGTTTCTTGCATGGCAATATCTGATCGGAAGCGTGCTGTTCTTTCTGGGGGGCGTGTTCAATTACTGGCGGGCATACCTCCTGATGCGGGAAGAAATCGACGGGATACCTCCAGGCAGGAAAATTCCGGCTGGGGAAGGCTCAGCCGTGGGCGGCAATTCGTCCGGCCGTTGAGGTCAAACCGTGTCGCCCACGGCAGCGGGTTTGCATGCGTCCATGACGCCCTCCGGATGCACGTTCCCTATCGCCCGAGCGTTATTGTCTCCGATAACAGACATCCCAGTGGAAGACAATCTTCAGTAACCACCCGCCCTTCTTTGGGGAGCCTCCTGATGCCACCCGCTTTGTGGGGGTGAAGCCTCACTCGCAACGGTCGTGACGGCCGGGATGGTGCCACCCCTCGACGACGCTAAAAAATGAACGGACGATAAGGACGTACCCATGACGACGGAGCCCGGTTCCCATCCAACACCTCCATCCTTGGCAATCGATTTTGAGGCGATCAACCGGCTGTTTTCGGCAGCCGACGCCCAGGGCCGTCGGTTTCTTTTCGAATACGAAACCTACGAATTGCTGAAGCGATCCGGGGCCGAGACGCCGCCCCGAACCTTCCTCCTGAGGAGGGGCAGTCGACCGTCGGATGAGGCATTGATGGCCTTCCCGGGGGAAACGGTGGTGATGAAGATCGTCTCTCCGACCATTGTCCACAAAACCGAGGTGGGCGGCGTCAAAGTGGTCGAGAAGACCCCGGAGAAAATCCGATCCTCCTGGCGGCGCATGATGGTCGAGGTCCCGGAAGCCTATGCCGACATGATCGAGCGCGACCCGACCCTTGCCCCCGAAGACTACCGGGGCCGGTTCGGGGAGTCTCTGCGGCAGGCCATCATCCGGGACATTCACGGTGTGCTGATGGTTCAGTTCATGCCGCCCGACTCCCAGGCTTTCGGTAACGAGATGATCGTCGGGATCCGCAACACCCGCGAATTCGGCATGGTGATCAGCGCCGGTTTGGGCGGGACGGACACCGAGCTCTATGCCCAACGGTTCCGGAAAGGGCAGGCTATCGTGGCGGCTTCCGCGGCCATGACCGACGGGACGGCGTTTTTCGATCTGTTTCGAAAGACCATCTGTTACAAAAAGCTTGCCGGTCTGACACGGGGACAACGCCGCATCGTCACCGACGAGCAACTGATCGAGTGCTTCTCATCCCTTATCGCCCTGGCCAATACCTACTCGCCGACCGATCCGGACGGCCCTTTTGCGATCGAGGAACTGGAAATCAACCCCTTTGCCTTTACCGACTATCTCATGGTGCCCCTGGACGGGATGTGTCGCTTTTCAACACCTGAGAGCCCCCCGGAACCGCGACCGTTTCACAAGATCGCAAACCTCCTGCACCCTGAAACCATCGGCATCGTGGGCGTCTCCACGTCGCGGGCCAACTTCGGCCGCACGATTCTCGACAACATCCTGGCCAGGGGTTTCGACCCCGGCAGCATCCGCATCGTCCGACCGGGAATGATGGCCTTCGAGGGTATCCGATGTGTGCCGGACCTGGCCTCACTGGACATCACCCTCGATCTTCTGGTCATTGCCGTCGGATCGGACGCCGTTCCGGGCCTGGTCGATCAGATCATCGCCCACCAGGCCGCCGAGACGGTGATGCTGATTGCCGGTGGGATGGGAGAGACCCGGGACAGCCGGGAGCGTGCCTCCCAATTGATGGACAGGATCAGACTGGCCCACACTGCCCGTGACGGAGGCCCCGTTTTTCTGGGAGCCAATTGCCTGGGGGTGATCTCCCATCCTGGCCGGTACGACACCGTGTTTATTCCCGAGGCCAAACTGCCCAGGCGCCGGGGGGAGGGGAAACGCAACGCCGCCTTCCTCAGCCAGAGCGGGGCCTTCATGGTCACACGGCTGAGCAAACGCCCCGAGTTGGATCCCGCCTATGTGATCTCCGTGGGAAACCAGAACGATCTCACCCTGGGTGATATGCTGTCATACCTGAAGGACGCTTCAGGAATCGACGTGATCGGGGTGTATGCCGAAGGGTTCAAAGAATTGGACGGGCTTGTTTTTGCCCGGGCGATGCGAGACGCTGTCATTTCGGGAAAAGACGTCGTTTTCTATAAAGCCGGCCGAACGCCGGAGGGCAAATCGGCCACATCCGGCCACACGGCCTCCCTGGCGGGAGACTATATGGTATGCGAATCTTGCGTGGGTCAGGCGGGCGGCATCGTGGCCCAGACCTTCTCCCAATTCGAGGATCTGCTGGTGCTCGCCCAGCGCTTTCACGGGAAGAAAGTGAACGGCAATCGCTTGGCGGCCCTGAGCGGCGCCGGTTTCGAGGCGGTTGGCATGGCTGACAACATCGTCTCCGACGATTTTACGATGCAGATGGCCGGGTTCTCGAAGGAAACGACGGGGAAGTTGCAGCGGTTGCTAAAGGAAAAGGGGCTCGCGCGTCTCGTGGAGATCAAGAACCCCCTGGATCTCAATCCGGCTGCCGACGACGAAACCCACGTCGCCGCCGTCAGGTGTCTAACCAAAGATCCCCATGTGGACGCGGTGGTGGTCGGGCTGGATCCCTTGTCGCCGGCCATGCGCACCCTGGCGGAATGCGAGTCCCGGCGGTACAATTTCGATGATCCGGGCAGCATCGCACTGGAGATGCCCAAACTGGCGGCTACACTCGACAAGCCGGTGGTGGGTGTCGTGGATGCCGGGCGGCTCTATGATCCCCTTGTGGACGAACTGGTGGAAAAAGGCATGGCTGTTTTTCGCTCTTCCGATCAGGCGGTCCGGGCCCTGGCCATGTACATCGAGGGGCGACTGCATGCCGACAGCCTTCGACAGCGATGTAGATCCCTTCATGACGATCCCGAAAGGGGCCGGTGATCCCCTACCGCGGGCGCCGTATGCCGCACCCCACGCCGGTCGCGATCATTCACACTGTCGTCGAATGACCCTCAAGGGAACGGACGTCCTAAGGCAATCCGGGATCAGGTGGTTTTTCCCCTGATAATGGGGCCATCGATATCATCGATGACAGCCCGGTACCCCGATCGGGTTCCCGGGCTGTCGAGTGCGCGTTAAAACCGCAGGCGGCAGTCCAAGTGGAGGGCGGCTGCGATGTCTGGATCAGGTGCCGTCGGGCCTGTCATCCTTTATTTTCGGCCAGTTGGCGTGACCCTTTTTCAGATTTCCGGAAAGATCGCTTTCCCATTTTTTCTGTATATCCTTGTCCAGGTTCAGGTACAGTTTTCCGTCGACAATCTTCCAGACCGTGGGGTCGGCAAAAAATTTCTTTCCGACGGCAGCACCGTAAGCGCAATAACCGGCAAATTGGGGCACGTAGGTTTCGGGTGCCTTCAAAAAGGCGGTTCGGTTGGCTTTATTGGAGAAAAGATAGACCGCGCCGTCGTAGGTTGCAACATGATAACCGCTGCCCCGGGCCGCTAGTTCCTCGGTATGATAGGCAACGACATCATATCCCCCGGCAGCGACCGTGCTCGGCTCGTCTCCGGCCGCAAATGCGTTGGAGGTCCAGGTGAGTGGTGCGGTCAAAAGGAGACCAATGATCACCATTGAGATTAATGTCTTCATCACTATGTTCCTTTCCATATGATTTCAGAGGTCGAAGCGTTTCTCCCGTTCAAATGCGACAGGGTTGATCCGCTGCTCTTTGCTAACAAGCCCTAACCCTTTCAGACAGTGCCCGGAAGAACACGAATCACCCATTCCGCCCGATTCAAGGCGCCGTCATATAAACCCTCCGACCCCTGGTTTATGTTGCCATCGTCAAGACCATCGACAACGCCGACATCGGTTTTCGAATGCTCAGTCGGCGATGCCTGAGAAACCTTTCACTTTCTTTTTTTTGAAAGGTTTGTCTTCCTGTTTCGACTACTAGATCATTGACGGCAGTTATTCGAATGCCTTCGACCGATCGCCATTATCCGTTTCAGGATCAACACCGTTCAGGAGAACTGCCATGTCATCCTCGACAGAACATAACCGACTGGCGGCATATCGCCAACGCAAGGCCAATTGGAAGCAATGGGGGCCCTATCTGAGTGAACGCGCCTGGGGGACCGTGCGGGAGGATTACAGTTCGAGCGGCAGCGCCTGGGAATACTTTCCCCACGACCATGCCCGTCGTCGTGCTTACCGGTGGGGGGAGGATGGTATCGCCGGGGTGTCGGACCGCCGCCAATATCTATGCTGCGCGATGGCCCTCTGGAATGGCCGGGACCCTATTTTGAAAGAACGTTTTTTCGGACTGACCGGCACCGAAGGAAACCACGGTGAGGATGTCAAGGAGTACTACTACTATCTGGATGCCACGCCCACCCATAGCTACATGCGGATGCTCTATAAATATCCCCAGTCTGAATATCCCTACAGCGACCTGGTCGATGAGAACCGGAAAAGAGGAATTCTCGACTTCGAGTACGAGCTTCTGGATACGGGCATATTTGATCATCGGCGTTATTTCGACATCACGGTCGAATACGCCAAGGCCGGCCCGGAAGACATTCTGGTGCGGATCACCGCCACCAATCGAAGCGACGAACCCTCCCCTCTGTGGGTGCTGCCGACGTTCTGGTTTCGCAATACATGGAGTTGGGGTTACGAGGCCGGCCCCTTGGGGGATACCCCCGACAAACCGATGCTCCGTTACACGGACGATGGAAACGAGGAGCCTCGGGTGCTGGCCGATCACTCGAGTCTTGGCCGCTATTATCTCTATGGGGACGGGTCGCCCCATTGGGTTTTCACCGAAAACGAGACCAACGAGGACAGGTCATCCGCAACCACCGGCCGATCCCCCTATGCCAAAGATGCGTTTCACCGGCACCTGATCGACGGGGATAACAGCGCAGTGAACCCCCAGAGGGTCGGTACGAAAGCCGCCGCCGTTTACAGGGCAGACCTCAAGCCCGGCGAATCCCGACCTTTCTGCCTTCGATTTGCATCGACTCCGATAGAACACCCATTCGACTCATTCGACGCCGTTTTCGAGGATCGGATCAATGAAGCGGATCAATTCTACACGGCCATTCAACGGAGGAATATCGGCCAAGAGGAACGAATGATTCAGCGTCAAGCCCTGGCCGGTATGCTATGGAGCAAGCAATTCTACTACTTCAACATCGAGCAGTGGACGGCCGGCGACCCGGCGATGCCCCCGGTGACAAGGGGGAGAATGCAAGGCCGTAACAAGGGGTGGGGGCACCTCAACAACTTCGACATCATTTCGATGCCGGACAAGTGGGAATACCCCTGGTATGCCGCCTGGGATCTGGCGTTTCACTGCATTCCCCTGGCCCTGGTGGACCCGGATTTTGCCAAGCGCCAACTCGATCTGATGGCCCGGGAGTGGTACATGCACCCCAACGGCCAGATACCCGCCTACGAGTGGGCCTTCGGGGACGTCAATCCTCCCGTTCACGCCTGGGCCGCCTACCGGGTCTACAAGATCGACGCCAAGGCCCAGGGGGCTCCCGACCGGCGTTTTCTTGAAGGGGTTTATCACAAACTGCTGATGAACTTCACATGGTGGGTCAACCGGAAGGATGAAGAGGGCAAAAATGTCTTCCAGGGCGGTTTCCTCGGCCTGGACAATATCAGCGTCTTCGATCGCAGTGCCCCCGTTCCCACGGGGGGGCACATCGACCAGTCCGACGGCACGGCCTGGATGGGGTTTTATTGCTTGGTCATGCTCAAGATCGCCCTTGAGCTGGCCGAGGAAAACCCGGTTTACCAGGACACCGCCAGCAAGTTCTTCGAGCATTTCCTGAGAATCGCGAAGGCCATGACCCCGGCCGGCCATGGAGGCGTCAGCCTTTGGGACGACCATGACGGATTCTTCTACGATGTGCTCCACCTGCCGGACGGCAGCAACATTCCCCTGAAGGTTCGATCTCTAGTGGGGCTGATGCCCCTGCTGGCGGTGGAAACCCTGGAGCAGGAGTTGCTGGATCGGATGCCGACCTTCACCCGGAGAATGGAGTGGTTTTTTCAGAATCGGTCTTACCTTCGCGACCGGGGCCATGTGGCCTGCATCCAGGAGGAGGGACGTCGCTCCAGACGGCTCTTGTCCGTCGTCAACCGTGATCACCTGGAACGGGTCTTGACAATCATGCTGGCGCCGGACGAATTTCTTTCTGACTACGGCATCCGGTCCCTGTCCCGCCGCCATGCCGACCACCCCTACCGTATCCAGACAAACGGCCAGGAGCATACCATCGGCTACCAGCCGGCGGAATCGGAAAGCGGGCTTTTCGGCGGCAACTCCAACTGGCGGGGCCCGATATGGTTTCCCATCAACTACCTGCTGATCGAAGCCCTTCAGAAATATGATCACTACTACGGGGACACCTTCACCATCGAATGCCCGACCGGATCGGGAATCCGGATGACTCTGGGAGAGGTTGCCGCCGAACTGTCCCACCGGCTGATCCGTCTGTTCTTGAAGGACGACACGGGAAAGCGCCCGATCTACGGCGGCACGGCGGTTTTTCAAAACGATCCCGCCTGGGAAAACCTCATCCTTTTCAATGAATACTTCCACGGCGACAACGGTGCCGGGCTCGGCGCCAGCCACCAAACCGGCTGGACGGGGCTGGTGGCCAAACTGATTCAGCAGTCAGGCGGGTATCTGACCTCCGACGACGGGGGATAACACCGCCAGGAGAAAACCAATGACCCAAGAGTCCCAAGATCACCGTGCATCGCTGCCTGACCCTCGATCTTCCCAATCGACCGAGCCCTTTCTTCGGGGGCAGGTCGCCCTTGTCACCGGCGCCAGTTCGGGCATCGGACGGGCGATTTCCATTGCCATGGGCCGGGCCGGTGCCGCCGTTGCCGTCAATTACGTTGCCGAAGCTGAAGCGGCCCGGTCGGTGGTCGCTGCGATCCGGGAAGAAGGCGCCCACGCCTATGCCCATCGGGCCGATGTATCCCGGGAGGATGAGGTCGACTCCCGACGCCTGTGCGGATCTGCTGACATTGATTCCCTACAAACGGATCGGGGAGCCGGAAGACATTGCCCGAGCCGCCGTTTGGCTGGCATCCGACCAGTCGGATTATGTGAATGGAACCACTCTGGTGATCGACGGCGGAATGACCTTGTACCCCGGATTTGCCACCGGGGGCTGAGGCCGGCCGGGGCGACGTGAAGGGACTTTCCAGCGATCAGAACTTGCGACACACCGAATGTGGGAGGTCGAGATGCTCAAACTGAAGAGCGACCCCATAGGGAATTTCGACGGGCTTTTGCGCTTGGAATGGCTTGAAACCAACGGCTTGGGCGGCTGGGCGAGCTCGACCGTCGCGGGCGCTAACACACGACGCTATCATGGCCTGCTGGTGGCCGCGCTGAACCCGCCGGTGAACCGCATGGTCATGCTCTCCAAGATGGACGAGACCGTCGAAACGGGCGGCCGGCGGTTCGAACTCGGCACCAACATCTTCCCCGGTGCCCTGGATCCCGAGGGCTACCGCTATCTTGAGGCCTTTGAGAAGGGATTCTGGCCGACGTTCACCTATCGCACCGATGCCCTTGTGCTTCGAAAAGAAGTGATTGCCCTGTGGGGCGAAAACACGACCCTGGTCCGATACACGGTAC
Source organism: uncultured Desulfobacteraceae bacterium (assembly GCA_942491115.1). Lineage (GTDB taxonomy): Bacteria > Desulfobacterota > Desulfobacteria > Desulfobacterales > UBA5852 > CALNZV01. The sequence continues at coordinate 635,938 of CALNZV010000001.1, read as the reverse complement.
TTGAGTCCGATGCGCCCATTCACTTGGTTCTCAGGCCTTTCGTGGCCGCCCGGGACTGCCATGCGCTGGTTTCTGCCAACGACCACATTACATCCGAGGCCGGCTGGGACAACGGCATTTTCAGCGTCCAGCCCTATGACGGGCTGCCGCGGCTGTTTATCGCGGCCGGGGACTTCACCTTTCAGGCACAGCCCGATTGGTACTACCGCTTCGAATACCCCGGTGAAGCGATCCGCGGTCAGGACGCCCGGGAAGATCTTTTTTCCTATGGGACTTTCCGCCGACTCATGGAGACGGGCGATCAGGTGGTGGTCATGATCTCCATCGAAGATCCTGGGGGGCGGGATGCCCAGGTATTGCTGGATCGGGAGATGCGACGCCGGTCTTCACTCATCGAACCCTTCCAATCACAAGATGACATTTTCCGCACCCTCGTGCTGGCCGCCGATCAGTTCATCGTGCAACGCGGTGAGGCCTTGAGTTCGATCATCGCCGGCTATCACTGGTTTACGGACTGGGGCCGGGACACCATGATTGCTTTCAACGGGCTGACCCTTGCGACGGGGCGCTTCGGGGAGGCCCGAAAGATTCTTGAAGCCTATGCGGACAGCGTCAGCCAAGGCATGCTGCCCAACCGATTTCCGGATGACGGTGAGGCGCCGGAATACAATGCCGTCGACGCGACCCTGTGGTTTTTTGTCGCCATCCATCACTACCTTGATGACACAGGGGATGCGGACTTCGTCCATACCCGTCTCCTGCCTGTCCTCGGGGACATCGTCGACTGGTTTGAGAAGGGTACCCGCCACGGCATCCATGTCACGGAGGACGGCCTGCTCTATTCCGGCGAACCCGGGCTTCAGCTCACCTGGATGGATGTGAAGATCGGCGATGTCGTGGTGACGCCTCGGCAGGGCTATGCCGTCGACGTCAACGCCCTCTGGTACAACGCCCTTCGGATCTGTGCCCGCCTGCTGGCGGAGGCAGGGTCAGGGAGGGATGCCGACGCCATCACCAAAAAGGCCGATGTCGTCAGGGAACGATTCATCGACCGGTTCTGGTATGCGGAAGGCGGCTATCTGTATGACGTGGTCGACGGTGATGCCCGGGACCCCCGCCTTCGTCCCAATCAACTATTGGCCCTCAGTCTTCCATTTCCCCTGGTTGACGGTCAAAAAGCCCAACGGGTTTTCAACACCGTGTCCAGGCACCTCTTCACCCCCGTCGGATTGCGAAGTTTGTCGCCAGACGATGATGCTTATCATGGCATGTATGCCGGGGACCAGTGGGAAAGAGACCATGCCTACCACCAGGGAACCGTCTGGGCCTGGCTGTTGGGGCCCTATCTGGACGCCCTGATGCGGGTGCGGCCCAAAACCGGCAGGGCCCATGTCAAAGCGATTCTCGATGGAATGATGTCCCATGTGCACGAGGCCGGCATCGGAAGCATTTCGGAAATATTCGACGGAGATTATCCCCATGCCCCAAAGGGGTGTATCGCCCAGGCTTGGAGCGTGGGGGAGTGGCTCAGGGCGTATCGCGAATATCTGATCGACAGCGCCTGAGCCCACTGTATAGCCGGCACCTCGACCCCTGGCGGGAATTTCAGGGACAGGGTTCCGGCAGTGGTGCAATAGGAAAGGAACCCCATCCGTGAATGAGACGACCACAGAAACGACCAGCATCAACACGATTCGCACCCTGGCCATGGACGCGGTTCAAAAGGCCGGCTCCGGCCATCCCGGAACCCCTATGGCGCTGGCACCCGTCGCCTATACCCTCTGGCAGAATTATCTTCGCTATGATCCCTCCGATCCAATCTGGCCCGACCGGGACCGGTTTGTCCTTTCCGTGGGGCATGCCTCCACCCTGTTGTATGCGCTGCTCCACCTGACCGGTGTACGGACGGTAAATCCGGTCTATGAGGTGGTGGGGCGTCCGACGGTTTCCCTCGACGACATCAAGCAGTTTCGGCAGCTGGACAGCCGCACCCCGGGTCATCCCGAATACCGATGGACCTCGGGGGTGGAGTCCACCACGGGTCCCTTGGGGCAGGGGGTGGCGACCAGCGTCGGGATGGCCATTGCCGCCCGCTGGATGGCGGCCACCTTCAACCGTCCTGGCTTCGAGATGTTCGGTTTCAATGTCTACGCCCTGGCCGGCGACGGCTGCATGATGGAGGGGGTGTCCGGAGAGGCGGCATCCCTGGCCGGGCACCTTGGGCTATCCAATCTCTGCTGGATCTACGACAACAACAAGATCACCATCGAGGGATCGACGGACTTGGCGTTTACCGAAGATGTCGCCGTCCGGTTTCTGGGGTATGGATGGAATGTGCTTCGGGTGGAAGATGCCAACGACCTGGAAATGCTCTCCCGTGCCTTCGACACCTTCCTTTCCACGGGGGACCGGCCCACCCTGATCATCGTCGACAGTCACATCGCCTATGGTGCCCCCCATCTTCAGGATACCGAAGCCGCCCACGGCAGTCCTCTGGGCGAAGAAGAGATCCGCCTCACCAAGCGCGGGTACGGGTGGCCGGAGGACGCCGAGTTTTTTGTCCCCGAGGAGGTCTACGCCCATTTCAGAGACGGAATGGGGAGACGGGGCCGCGATCTCCGCGAGGACTGGTTTGCCCGGTTTGAGGCCTACCAATCCACCCACACCGAACTGGCCGACCATCTCCTGCGGATGCAGCGCCGGGAGCTCCCGGACGGCTGGGACAAGGATCTTCCAGTCTTCCCTGCCGACCCCAAGGGCGATGCCGGCCGCAATGTTTCCGGGAAAGTGCTCAATGCCATTGCCCGGAACGTCCCCTGGTTGATGGGCGGTTCGGCCGATCTGTCCCCCTCCACCAAGACCCGTCTGATTTTTGAGGACGCCGGCGTATTTACCCGCGACTCCCATGGGGGAAGAAATCTCCACTTCGGCGTCCGGGAGCACGCCATGGGAGCGGTATTGAGCGGCTTGTCCCTATGCAAGATCCGCCCCTTTGGCTCCGGCTTTCTGATCTTCAGCGACTACGCCCGCCCGGCCATCCGGCTGAGCGCCCTGATGGAGCTCCCGGTGATCCATGTCTTTACCCATGACTCCATCGGCGTCGGGGAAGACGGCCCCACCCACCAGCCCGTCGAACAGATCGTTTCCCTTCGGGCGATTCCCCATCTGGTGGTCTTGAGACCCGCCGACGCCAACGAGGTCGTCGAGGCCTGGCGCGTCGTCATGGGCTTCAGCCACCGGCCGGCGACCCTGATTCTCAGCCGCCAGAACCTGCCGACCCTGGATCGTTCCCGCTATGCATCGGCAACCGGTCTGGCCAAAGGCGCCTATGTCCTGGCCGACGACGAGGAGGGCAAGCCAGATGTCATTCTGATCGGGACCGGCAGTGAGGTGTCCATCTGTGTCGATGCCTTCGAGGCGCTTAAGACCGACGGCATTCGGGCCCGGGTGGTGAGCATGCCCTCATGGGAACTCTTCGAAGCCCAGGAAAGGGGTTATCGGGAGGCGGTGCTGCCCCCACAGGTGACGGCGAGAATATCTGTAGAGCAGGCATCCACCCTGGGGTGGGACCGGTATGTGGGCGACCGCGGCATCTCTATCGGCATGGAGACTTTCGGGGCTTCCGCGCCCCTCAAGGCCCTCCAGGACAAATTCGGATTTACAGCGGACCGGGTGGCCCATACGGCAAGGGAGCTGCTTCGATATCCCGGGGCCAACGGGAAGGAGAAACGACCATGAACAGGCTTCATCAGCTGGCCCGATTGGGCCAATCCATCTGGTACGACAACATTCAGCGCTCCCTGATCGACTCCGGCGAGATCCAGGATCTCATCGATCTCGGAATCACCGGTGTCACGTCCAATCCCACCATCTTCGAGAAGGCCATCGCCGGCAGCGACGACTATGACGACGACATCCGCCGGCTTTTGCAGTCCAAGGAGGATCCCGAGGGCATTTTCGAGGCCCTGGCAGTGGCCGATATCCGGCGAACGGCAGACCTGTTGATGCCGGTCCATGAGAAGACCCAGGGGGGTGACGGCTTCGTCAGCATCGAAGTGAGCCCTCGGCTGGCGGCGAATACCGATGGCACCGTCACCGAGGCCCGGCGGCTGCATGCCGCTATCGACCGTCCCAACGTCATGATAAAGGTCCCGGCCACCCCGGAGGGAATAACCGCCATTCGAACCCTGATCGGTGAGGCGATCAGTATCAACGTCACCCTGATCTTTGGCATGTCCCACTATGAAGCGGTGGCGGAGGCCTACCGATCGGGAGTGGAGGACCTGAAGGTCGGAGGCGGAGACCTGTCGCGGGTGGCATCGGTGGCCTCCTTTTTCATCAGCCGGCTGGACACGGCCGTGGATGGGGACCTGGACCGCCTGGGAGCGGCCGAATTGAAAGGGCGAATCGCCATTGCCAATGCCGCCGTTGCCTTCGCTTGCTACCGAAAATGGTGCGCCGACGATCGTTGGCAGAGGCTGGTCAAGGAAGGGGCCCGCCCCCAGCGGTTGTTGTGGGCGAGTACCGGCACCAAGAACCCGGCTTATCCCGACACCCACTATGTGGACCGGCTGATTGGAGACGGAACCGTCAACACGGTGCCTCCGACAACCCTCCAGGCGTTCGTGGATCACGGCACCGTGGCTCCCACCCTGGAGGCGGCCTTGGAGGCCTCCCGAGGACAGCTGGACCGGGTGAGAGACTTGGGAATCGATATGGAGACCGTGACCCGCACCCTTCAACAGGAAGGGCTCGAGGCCTTTGCCGCGTCTTTTGAATCCCTGATGGTCAGCATCGCGGAAAAAGCGAAAATCCTGAGAGGGGCGAGGTGACCTTGCCATGATTCACGCCATGATTTTCGATCTGGACGGTACCCTGGTGCAGACGGAAAAGCTGAAGGCCCTGTCCGATGCCCGGGCTGCGGTAAATCTTCGTCCGGATCTTACGGAAGATACGGTAGTCGAGGCTTTCAAACAGGTGGTGGGATTATCGCGAAGTGAAGTTGCCGAATATCTGATGGCGCGTTTCGAACTGGAAGAAGCCGCCGGCGCCAAAATGAAGATCTACCAGGTGGACACGCCCTGGCAGGCCTTCATCCAGGAGCGCCTGCAGATTTACGAGCGCATGCTGCTGGATCCGCGCGTCGTCATTCGCCACCAGTGGCCCCACAACATGGCTCTGCTGAAGCGGGCCCGTGAAAGCTGCCAAAAAGTAGGCCTTGCCACCATGTCCTACTGTGCGCAGGTTCAGCGGGTGCTCGACATCTTAGACCTCAAGGAGACCTTCGACTTTGTGGCGTCCCGGGACGATGTGGGGTCGGGCAAGCCCGATCCCGAAATCTACCGGCTGGTGTCGAGGCAGCTCGGGGTGCCCCCCGACCGGTGCCTGGTCATCGAAGATTCACCTGTCGGCGTCAAATCCGCCATCGCGGCAGAGATGGCTTGCATCGCCGTGACGACCCCCTTTACCAAGGAGGCCATTCACCGCGAGAGTTTGCTGGACAGCCGGTGGATCGTGGACGATCCCGCCCGGCTCATCTCCGTGGTCGATCAGCGGCTGGACGGAGGATGCAATGGTCCCATCCGATAATTCCACGGATCGTGCCACGCGCTTGAAGCAGCAGGCCGCCAAAGCCGCCCTGGATGTCGTCACCTCCGGGATGGTGGTGGGGCTCGGGACCGGCAGCACCGCCGTCTGGGCGGTGAGAGGGCTGGCAGAGCGCCTGAAGGACGGACGGCTTGAGAGTATACAGGGAATACCCACATCGACGGCCACCGAAGCGGAAGCGCGGCGGCTGGGTATCCCCCTGACCACCCTGGAGTCGACCCCGGCCGTTGACGTCACCATCGACGGGGCCGACGAGGTGGACGGAGACGTCAATCTGATCAAGGGCGGCGGGGGAGCCCTTCTGAGGGAGAAGATCGTCGCCCAGGCCAGCCGAAGGGTCGTTATCGTGGTGGACAACGCCAAATGGTCGAACCGCATCGGCACCCGGTGGGCCGTGCCGGTGGAAGTGGTATCCTTCGGATGGGGCCCCCAGAAGGAATACCTGGAGGCGCTGGGCGCCCGGGTTCGGTTGCGGAAGGACAAGAAGGGAGCCCCCTATCTGACGGATTCGGGGCACCTGATTCTGGATTGCCGGTTCGGCCCAATCGACGACCCTGGGGCCCTGGCCGGGCGCATCAAGGCGCGGACCGGGGTGGTGGAGCACGGGCTGTTTATCGGCATGACCACTGACCTGATGATCGCAGGAGAGGGGGGGGTGCGCCGCCTGACGGCGTTGACCGATACCGCCGCACCCCTACCCCGTTGAGACCGTAACGGCGAGTGAAAAGGAGTCATATAATGGATATCGCAATGGTCGGACTGGGAAAAATGGGGGCCAACATGGCCCGGCGTCTTATTAAGGGAGGCCACCGGGTGGTCGCCTATGACCTGAACGAAACCGCCGTCAGCCGCTTGGAAGAGCAGGGTGCTGCGGGCGCCCGCACCCTGGACGAGGTCCGCGACAAGCTCGCCGCCCCCCGGGTCGTGTGGGTCATGGTGCCCTCGGGCGATCCCACCCAGGAAACCCTCGACAACCTCTCCCGCCATCTCACGTCGGGAGACGTCTTGATCGACGGCGGCAACAGCAATTACAAGGATACCATGAGGCGGTCAGCGACCCTCGCCGACAAGGGGTTTCATCTCGTCGATGTGGGCACCAGCGGAGGGGTGTGGGGATTCGCCGAGGGATACAGCATGATGGTGGGCGGAGAGAAATCCGTCGTGGAGCGGCTGTCGCCCGTTCTCCAAACCCTCGCCCCGTCGCCGAACACAGGGTGGGGGCATGTAGGGCCTGCCGGTGCCGGCCATTTCGTCAAAATGGTCCACAACGGGATCGAATACGGCTTGATGCAGGCCTACGCCGAAGGGTTCGAGTTGATGAACAGCAAGACGGACTTCGGACTCGATCTGCGCCAGATCGCGGACATATGGCGTCACGGAAGCGTCGTCAGATCCTGGCTGCTGGATCTGACCGAGAGGGCCCTTTCCGAAAATCCCCGGCTGGAGGGAATCGCCGCCTATGTCCCCGATTCCGGCGAAGGGCGTTGGACCGTGATAGAATCCATAGATCTGGGTGTGCCGATTCCCGTGATTGCGGCCTCCCTGCAACAGCGATTTCGGTCCAGAACCGAGGCGCCCTTCGGCGACAAACTCTTGGCCGCGATGCGCGATCAGTTTGGCGGACACGGTGTGAAGTCGACGTCTGAGAGAGAGGATTCATCATGAGCGACTGCACGGCCACCACCATCGTCATCTTCGGTGCTTCCGGGGATTTGACCCGGCGCAAACTGATGCCGGCCCTTTTCAGCAATTTCTGCAAAAAACGGCTCCCGGAACGGCTGCAGATCGTGGGCTTTGCCCGCCGCCCGTGGGATGACGAGGGCTTTCGCATGGAGATGCGATCCGGGATCGAGACTTTCGCCGGCCCCGTCGACGCGACGCACTGGCAGGCCTTCGCACCGAAGCTCTACTATCATGGGGGGGATCTGGGGGCCGCCGATGACTACGCCGGACTCCTGGAGCGGATGACGGCCATCGAGAACGGCTGCGCGGCCAACCGGCTCTACTACCTGGCCATCGCCCCGCGTTTCTTTCCGCCGGTCATCGCCAACCTGGGCGCCGCCGGTCTGGCCGGGCCGGGCCCCGGGCGGCGGGACATCGTGATCGAGAAGCCCTTCGGCCATGATCTGACTTCCGCCTCCAGGTTGGACGATACCGTCCATTCGGTGTTTTCCGAAGAACAGGTGTATCGGATCGACCACTATCTGGGGAAGGAGACCGCCCAGAACATCCTTTATTTCCGCTTTGCCAATGCGGTCTACGAACCCATATGGAATCGAAATTACATCAGCAACGTTCAGATCACCGTGGCCGAGAGCGTCGATGTGGGGCACCGGGCCGGTTATTACGACCAGGCAGGGGTGATGCGGGACATGTTCCAGAACCATTTGCTCCAACTCCTGACCCTCGTGGCCATGGAGCCCCCGGCGCCCTTCGATGCCCACACCCTCCGGAACGAAAAAGTCAAGGTGCTCAGCGCCATCCGCCCCATTCGGATGGACGATACCGTGCGGGGGCAATACTCGGGCTACCAAGAGGCGTCAGGCGTGGCGGCCGATTCCAAAACCCCGACCTATGCCGCCGTGAAACTCTTCGTGGACAACTGGCGGTGGGAAGGGGTTCCCTTTTACCTCCGGTCGGGCAAGAGCCTGGCCCGCAAAGTGTCGGAGATCAATATCGAGTTCCAGCGACCGCCCTACAGCATGTTCTGCGCCTTCCAATGCCCCGAGGCCAACCGGTTATCCCTTTGCATCCAGCCGGACGAGGGGATTCATTTCCGATTCGACGCCAAGGTGCCCGACCGCAACCAGCAAATTCAAGCCGTTGACATGGAGTTTCACTACCGGGACGCCTTCAAAAACAATGGCATGCCCGATGCCTACGAGCGGCTCCTGCTGGATGCGATCCATGGGGACGCGTCGCTCTTCGCCCGGAGCGACGAGATTCAGCGGGCCTGGCAGCTGGTGGATCCCCTGATCGACGGTTGGGAGGCGTCCGCCGAGGCCCCCCCCTTGTCTCCTTACGACCAGGGCAGTTGGGGGCCGGAAGCGGCTGAGGGACTTCTGGGACGGGAAGGCCACCAGTGGCAGTCCGGGTGCACGGATCATGAATAATACCGGTTGCACAGTGGAGATATTCCCGACTGCCGGTGCCCTGGCCGATGCGGCCGCCCGCCGGTTCCTGGAAAGCGCTGAGCGGGCCATTGCCCTGCGAAATCGCTTTAGTGTGGCCCTGTCGGGGGGATCGACCCCCAAAGCCCTTTATCGACGACTGGCCGAAGGGCCACTGCCCGGCGGGATCGACTGGCAGCGGGTTCATTTTTTCTGGGGAGACGAGCGGAACGTACCGGCGGACCACCCTGACAGCAATTATCGCATGGCGGCGGAAGCACTCCTCAGCCGGGTTCCGGTGCCGGCCCGGAACATTCATCCCATTATGGGTGAGGGTCATCCCCCAGAAGCGGCGGATGCCTACGAGGCGGTTCTCGATGGCTTTTTTGCCGGATCGGCTGAACGCTTCGACCTGGTCCTTCTGGGGGTGGGTGCCGACGGCCACACGGCCTCTATCTTCCCAGGCGCCCGGACCGACGGTACCGCCGGCGACAATGAACCGTCCCGCCGGGTCGCGGCGACCTTCGTCGATACCCTTGGCGCCTGGCGGATCACCCTGACCCCTGAGACCATCAACCGGGCGGCGCAGATTGTCTTTCTGGCCGCCGGGGCGGAAAAGGCGACGATCGTCAACGACGTATTGAACGGACCTTACCGGCCCGAACGGTTGCCGGCCCAGGGGATTAGACCCCTCAACGGCCGGCTGATCTGGATGCTGGACGAGGCGGCAGCCCGGCTGCTTGACGTGGAAGACGGAGACGATGGCGCAGCGGATTGAATGCAACAGACGAAACGAGGTGAATCGAGATGGAGAGGCCAGGCAAGACCCTTTCGGCTGACGCCCCTTGCGTCATGGCGGGAGACATCGGGGGCACCAAGACCAATGTGGGCCTTTTTCTCCTCGGTAAGGGACGGCCCGAGCCTGTCGCCACGGAGACTTTTCCCAGCGGTTCGGTCGACGGGATCGAAGAGATTATCGACACCATGCTGAAAAAACACCCGGCGTCCATAGCGGCGGCCTGCTTCGGCATCGCCGGCCCGGTGATCGACGGGGAGGCGGCGACCACCAACCTTCCATGGGTGGTTTCAGAAAAACGGCTGGAGGCCCATTTTGGTTGGCACCGGGTGCGTCTGATCAACGATCTCGGGGCCACGGCCATGGCGATTCCCCTCATGGGGCCAACGGAACTCGAGCCCATGAACTCGGCGCCCGTGCGGCTGAAGGCCAGCATGGCCCTGGTGGCTCCCGGAACGGGTCTGGGACAGGCGCTGCTTGTGTACCACGGCGGCCGATATCTCCCTCTGCCCTCGGAAGGGGGCCATGTGGACTTCGCCCCGACCGATGAGGTGGAGATGAACCTGTGGCGCTATCTCAGAGGGCGCTTCGGTCATGTCAGTGTGGAGCGGCTTCTGTCCGGCCAGGGCATCGTGAACATCTACGAGGGGCTCAAATCCATCGGCGGGTTTGCCGAGGTGCCGGAGACCCGGCAACGGTTGGTCGATCAGGACCCGGCCAGGGCCGTTGCGGAGGCCGCTATCGACGGAGGCGACCCCTTGAGCCGGGAGACCCTCGAGCGGTTCTGCCGGATTTTAGGCGCCGTTGCCGGCAACCTGGCCCTGACGGGTATGACCACCGGGGGGGTTTTTGTAGGCGGAGGGATCCCTCCAAAGATTCTGCCCATCTTGAAATCCTCTCCATTCATGGACGCTTTCAGGGACAAGGGGCGATTTTCCAATGTGATGGAGACCATCGGGGTTCGGGTCATCGTCAACGACAAGGCGGCCCTCCTGGGGGCGGCCGTCGTCGGGAGTCGGCTATGCCAGACAGGACCGATCGGAACCGGGTGACGGCACCCGCTTTGAACCGGGCCGAAACACCTTGAAGAACAACGGGAGGACTGGACATGAAATCCTCGACGCTTGCGGTTTACGGCGCCTATTGGTGTCCGGATTGCCGCAGAAGCAAACAGTTTCTGGGCGAGCATCAAATCCCCTACCGGTGGGTGGACATCGAAACCGATGCCGAGGGCGAACAACTGGTAATGGATAAGAACCAGGGGAAACGCATCATTCCGACGATCGTCTTCGAGGACGGATCCTTTTTGAGCGAACCGACCAATGCCGAACTGGCCCGGAAACTGGGCCTAAAGACCAAGGCGGCCCGGAGCCACTACGACCTCGTCGTGGTCGGCGCAGGGCCCGCCGGATTGACGGCCGCCATCTACGGGGCGAGGGAAGCCCTGGACACTCTCGTCATCGAGCGGGCGGCCTTGGGCGGTCAGGCCGCCGCTACCGGCCAGATCGACAATATGCCGGGGTTTCCGGAGGGAGTGGAAGGCATCGATTTCAGCCGGCGGCTCCGGCAGCAGGCCGAGCGTTTCGGCGTGGAGATTCTCCAGGCCCAGGATGTGGATGGGATTCACCTTCACGACCGATACCGCTACGCTCGGACGGCCTCGGGGGACGAATACAGCGCCCAAGCCCTCCTGATCGCCACGGGAAGCCGCTACAGGCGACTGGAACTGCCGGGGGAGGCGGACTATATCGGCGCCGGGATTCATTTTTGTGCCACCTGCGACGGCCCCTTCTACAAGGATCAGCGGGTGGCGGTCATCGGGGGGGGCAACAGCGCCACGGAGGAAAGCCTGCATCTGACTCAGTTTGTCGACCACATCGATCTCCTGGTGCGGAAAGGCCATTTTTCCGCCAGCCCGATCTTGTCGGAAAAGGTGCTGTCCCATCCAAAAATCACCGTCCATTGGCACACAGAAGTCAAAGGGTTCATCGGCAAGGGGGGAAAACTCAACCGGCTTCATACGATCAACAACCAGACCACCGAAGAGGCCCGGCTTGCGGTGGAGGGAGTCTTCGTCTTCATCGGCCTCGTTCCGAACACGGGTTTCCTCGAGGGGTCCGGCATCGCCATGAACCCGTGGGGCTTTATCGTGACGGGTCATCAACTGCGTCATCTCGATCCATCGCCCGAGAATTTCGGGCAGCGGGATCCACTCCCGATGGAAACCAGTATCCCGGGTATTTTTGCTGCCGGAGACGTTCGGGATCAGAGCACAAAGCAGGTGGTGAGTGCGGCAGGAGAGGGCAGCGCCGCTGTCATGAGTATCCGTGACTACCTGAGAAGGGAATGACTTTCGGATCGCGGATGTCCATAGCGCGTTGAGTCCCGGCCAGCCCGGAGCCGGCCATCCAAGGCGGGCAGCGGCCACACGAGGGGATTGTCAGGAGGACCGATGGGCCAGAAGAAACGGCATCTCCCGAGGGTGCTGGTGGTTACCCCCGAAGTCACCTACCTTCCGGATCGCATGGGGTCCATATCAGGGTGCCTGAGGGCCAAAGCCGGTGGGCTGGCCGATGTCTCCGCCGCCCTCATCTGCGAACTCTACCGTCAGGGGGCCGACGTCCATGTGGCCATCCCCAACTATCGGGCCATTTTCGGCGACTGTCTTTCGGAGATTCTAAAACAAGAGCAGCGCACCATGCGTCGCATCCTTCCGGACGAGCGGCTTCATCTCGCCGAAGACCATGCATTTACCCGCCGAATGACGGTCTACGCGGGGGACAGTGACGACAACATCCGACTGTCTTTGGCCTTTCAGCGGGAGGTGATCAACACCATCATCCCCCGGGTGGCACCCGACCTGGTTCATTGCAATGATTGGATGACAGGGTTGATCCCGGCGGCCGCAGGTCGGATGGGCATCCCCTCCCTCTTCTCGGTGCACAACGTCCACACCATGGAGATATTGCTTTCGAACATCGAGGAGCGGGGCATCGACCCCACGGGATTCTGGGAGTCACTGTATTTCAGTCGGATGCCGAACGGCTACGAAGGCAGCCGGACCGCCAATCCGGTGGATCTTCTGGTCAGCGGGGTTTTTGCCGCCAGTGCCGTCACCGTTGTCAGCCCCACCTTTCTGTCGGAGATCATCACCGGGTCCCAGGAGATGGTCAGCGATCATCTGCGAAATGAGATGCTCCGGAAGTGGGAGTCGGGAGCGACCGCCGGCATACTGAATGCGCCGGACCCATCCTTCGATCCATCATCGGATCCTCATCTGGCGGCGGTGTACGGACCTGACAATGCCCTGGAATCCAAGGCCGTCAACAAGATGGCCCTGCAGGAAAAGCTGGGCCTGACGAAGAACCCCACCGCCCCACTGGCGTTCTGGCCGTCCCGCCTCGACCCGGTCCAGAAAGGGTGCCAATTGCTTTCGGATATTCTTTATCAGGTGATGTCCACTTACTGGGAGAATGGACTCCAGCTAGTCTTCGTGGCTGACGGCGACTACCATCAGGTATTCAGGGATATTACCGCATTTCATGGATTCGAAGATCGAATCGCCGTTCATAAATTCGATCCGGCAATGGAGCACCTGGGGTATGGGGCGGCCGACTTTGTTCTCATGCCGTCCCGCTTCGAACCCTGCGGTTTACCCCAAATGATCGGCGCCATCTACGGTGCTCTGCCTGTGGTCCACGCCGTGGGCGGGCTCCGGGACACGGTCCGCCATCTCAACGCGGAGAAGAGCATCGGAAACGGATTTCTCTTTGAAACCTATGACACCGGGGGGTTTCGCTGGGCGATTGATCAGGCCATGGCATTTTACCGGCTGTCTGCGGAAGCCAAGGCCGGTCATATCCGACGCATCATGACCGAGAGCGCGGCCGCTTTCAACCACAAGGTGACGGCCCACCGCTATATCGAGCGTTATCAGGGAATCCTTGAGCAGCCCGTCACCGATCCGTCCTTGGAACGGAACGGAAACAACCCCTGATCCCTCTGCAGCAGGGGAGGCGGCTTTCCGATTGGTGCCTGCCGTCCACTGACGCCAGGGATTGTTCAGGAAAGAAGAGAACGGGAACCGATCGTTTTTATCCCCGTTCCGGCTGACGGGGGTGGATCAGCGTATAGACGGCTGGGACCAGCACCAGGGCCAACACCATGGATCCCCCGACACCCCCCACCAATACGATCGACAGAGACGGCCAGAAGTCTCCCCCAACGGAAGACCAGCAGGGGAAGAAATCTGCCGATGGTGGTCAGGGTGGCAATGGTCAATGTGACCAGAACGGGAACCTAGGCGATGAGGTTGCCCTTGGCCTCCGAATCCTTTTCGATGCATCCCCCCCAGGTCCGACCCAAGGGGGGATTCGTTGACATTTGGGGTTTCATCCCTAATTCCACTGTATCGGTTATTGGCTGGGCAAAATGCTTTTTTCACCCATGGTGAATCATGCAGCACCGCCAATCCCATCAGGTTGGCCATACCATTACATCAGAAGAGGGGTACCTATGGAGGCGTCAACTGTATTCGCGCCTGAAAGCACACTGGACCCGGCCATTCTGGACGCTGAATCGAGAGCGGCCTTTCCCCAACTCTCAGAGCCACAGATCGACAGGGTTCGTCAGTCGGCAACCCTGCGGGAATTTGCTGACGGGGATATCCTGTGGTCGGTGGGAGATCGTTCGGCATCGTTTTTTATCGTGCTCAACGGTGCCGTGGACATCCGCCAACCCCTGCCCGGCGGTGGCATGAGGCTCATCGTCAAACACGGCCCCGGCGGATTTACCGGCGATGTCGATCTGTTGTCATCAAAAGCGTCGGTGGTGGCGGGGATGGCATCGGGTCCGACCACCGTTCTAGAGGTCTGTCCGGAGACACTCAAAGCCCTTGTGGTGTCGGATTCCGAGCTGAGCGATCTTCTGCTTGCCGCCTTTCTGGCCCGGCGCCGGCTGCTGGTCGCCCAAAACCACGGAGACATTACATTGATCGGCTCGCGATACTCTCCAAAGCTGTATGCCCTGAGAGAATTTCTGGAGCGAAACTCTCGGCCCTTCAATTGGATCGACGTCGAATCCGACCCCGATGCCGACCAACTGATCCGCAGTTTCCGGCTGACTATCGACGAAACGCCTGCCGTCGTGACATCAGACGGGGTGGTTTGCCGAAATCCGTCCCTTGAGCGCCTGGCGGAGGAACTGGGCCTTTCGGATCTCGGTTCCGATGAGATCTACGACATGGCCGTGATCGGTGCCGGACCGGCGGGGCTTGCGGCAGCTGTTTATGGCGGGTCTGAAGGGCTGAAGACCATTGTCGTGGATGCCAGTGGACCGGGCGGTCAGGCCGGCACCAGTTCGAAGATCGAGAATTATCTTGGTTTCCCGATGGGAATTTCGGGTGCCGAGCTGGCCCAGAACGCCCTGGTCCAGGCGGAGAAATTCGGGGTTCGATTTGCAACACCCTTGCGAGTGGTAAAACTGCTGCCGGACGGGTCCATTTACCGGATAGTGCTCGAAAACGGCGGTGACGTGAAAGCCCGCTCGGTCATTGCGGCCAGTGGTGTCCACTACCGGCGACTGGCGGCGGAAAATGCGGAGGCCTTTGAAGGTCGGGGCATTTATTTTGCCGCGACACGGATGGAGGCCGCCTTGTGTCATCAGGAGGAAATCGCCATTGTCGGCGGCGGGAATTCGGCCGGCCAGGCCGCGGTGTATCTGGCACAGACAGCTCGGCAGGTGCACATTTTGATTCGCTCAGGAGATCTCCATCGCTCCATGTCGCGGTATCTGATCGACCGCATCGACTCGCTGCCCAATGTCCGGCTGCATCCACACACCCAAATCGACCGTTTCGAGGGGGATAAGCGGCTGGAGAGGATCCAGGTGAGGAGCCATCAAACGGATCTGATATCCGAGCTCCCGGCGACCCATGTCTTCGTGTTCATCGGGGCGGCGGCCAACACCGAGTGGCTGAACGGGGTGGTTCCCCTCGATAAAAACGGTTTCATACACACCGGCGACGCCTTGGACCGTAGCCTGCTCGATGCATCCCACTGGCCTGACGGGTCAGCGCCATCGGCTTTCGAGACCCATCTGCCCGGTGTGTTCGCCATCGGTGATGTGCGGTGCGGCTCGACCAAGCGGGTGGCCTCGGCTGTTGGGGAAGGATCGGTGGTGGTTCAGTTCGTTCACCGACGTGTGGCAGGTCTTGGTGCGGTGGCGTCGACATCGGATCCAATTCCGAAAACCCATTAATTCAGCACACGCATGACCTCTTTTACCGGGAAGCCGGTTCCCCGGATCATCCGGCCATTTTACTCTTGCACGGATTCCCGACGTCATCCCACATGTACCGGAACCCCATACCGAGGCTCGCAGACCGATACCATGTCGTGGCATCGGACTACCCTGGATTTTGGCACAACGACATGTCATTCCGTACCCGGTTTGCTTACACCTTCGACAACGATTTCAGGGACATGAGAAAACGCCACATGATCTATCCATATCTGCTCTACATCGCCGGCATCGATCACAGACCGATATTTTCCGGCCTGAACGGTGACCCCTACATGGCGGATCTATCGTCGAATAGCCCCCTGCTCGAGGGCCGCGACGCCCGGGATCAGGTAGGACTTCAGGCGGCCCTCGACGCCGATATGGCCAAAGGAGGGCAACGGTGGGGGGTATCCCCCTATCTCGAACGGCGGGACACCCTCCTTGGCGACTGCCCCCAGATGGTTGTCGAAAAGCGTTTCATCCACCTGGGGATGGATGTGATCGTGGATCTGGGAACGCCCCTCCACGCCCCCCTGGATGGAATCGTTGAAGACAGCGGCTACGAGGCGGGGGAGGGGAACTACGGCGGCTATGTGGTGTTGAGGCACGACAGCCCTACATTTGAAACGTTCTACAGTTTCTTCGGACACCTCCGTATCGACCGCCTGCCGCCTGCCGGGGAAAGGATTCCGGCCGGAGGCGTGTTTGCCGAGATCGGCGACTTCCATGAAAACGGCAACTGGTTTTACCACACCCACGTCCAGGTGATCACTCAAAAGGGGTTGGCACTGGGCTATGGGTCCAAGGGATACTGCAGCGAGGCGGATCTGATTGAAATGAACGATCTCTGCCCCTCGCCGATTCCCCTGTTTACGGTCGACGGTTGAAGCGTAACCTCGGGTGACGAAACCGGGAACCGGTATGCAAACCGATTGCCGATTCATTGGATTGTACGCAATGGTTCTGCATAAGCTGCTGTTCCAAGAGTGAATGGCGGTATTTGAACTTCGGCCGTTGTTTTTGCTTTTTCAGGGGACGTGGGCTATAGGGGTCTTGACGCACCCAATCCCTCTGACCCTTATCGATCGATCCCGCGACCATATCCCATGCACCTGTTCCCCATCCTTCACGTTCTTGGCACCCTGCTCATGGTCACGGGCATCTCCATGGGGCTGCCCCTGGTCTGTTCCCTGATCTACCGTGAAGGGGACTTCCTGGCGCTCCTGGTTTCTGCTGCGATCATCCTTGGTCTGGGCGTTCCGTTGTGGTGGCTGTTCAGGAAGCACCACGACCTGGGGATCAAGGACGGGATATTCATCGCGACCTTCGGCTGGATCCTCGTCTCCGCCCTGAGCGGTCTGCCATTTATGATCCACGGTGCCATTCCGTCCTTTACCGATGCGTTTTTCGAAATGATGTCCGGCTACACCACCAGCGGGGCCACGATCCTGACGGACATCGAGGTGGTTCCCCACGGGCTTCTGTTCTGGCGCAGCGAAACCCACCTGTTGGGAGGCATGGGTTTTTTGACCCTCACGGTCATCTTCCTTCCCCACGGAATGGGGGGCCTTCGTATCTTCAGGGCGGAGTCCTCGCCGGGGCAGGTCATCACCAAAGAGAAATTTCATTCCCGGAACCGGGACACCATGGTCCGCCTCTGGATTATCTACATGGTATTGAACGTGGCGGAAACGGTCCTCCTGTGCGTCGGCGGCATGTCCCTATTTGATTCCCTGTGCCATTCCTTCGGCACGGTATCGACCTCCGGATACTCCCCGTGGAATGCCAGCATCGGGCACTACGACAACGCCTACTTCGACTGGGTCATCACTGTGTTCATGTTCCTTGGGGGAATGACCTTCGTACTGTTTTACCAGATGGTCCGGGGGGACTGGCGGGCCGTGCGAGTCAATACGGAGTTTCGCTGGTATGTCGGGTTTATGCTGTTTTTCTGCGGGATGGTCTCCTGGATCCTGTGGAGGGAAAACACCTACGGCCTCATGGATGCCATCCGCTACGGGACTTTTCAGGTGACCAGTCTCTTGACCACCACCGGTTTCACCACGGCCGACTACGAGCGATGGCCCCAGGCGGCCCAGATGTTCCTCTATACGGTCTGCTTTATCGGCGCCTGCGCCGGTTCCACCACCAGCGGCATCAAGGTGGTCCACTACGTGGTCCTGTTCAAGTTCATGGCGGCCGCCGTCAAAAAGATTTTTTTCCAGCCCATGTCGGTCATCTCGGTGCGGCTGAATCAGCGCCCGGTGGACGATTCCATCATCCAGCTGTCCGTGTGCTACTTCATCGTGAATATCTTCATGATACTCGGCGGCGGGTGCGTCATGGTGCTCACCGACGACATGGACTATGTGACGGCCATGAGTTCGGTGATCGCCGCCCTCATGAATATCGGGCCGGGTTTCGGCGCGGTCGGGCCGTCGGAAAACTATGCGTTTATTTCCGATGCGGGCAAGTGGTTCCTGTCCTACAACATGCTGGTGGGGCGGCTGGAAATGTTCTCCGCCCTGGTGATATTTTACCCTTCATTCTGGAAACGGTGACGATGCAAAGAGCGTGTCCGCCCGACGCTGGTGCCGGAATGAGGCGACCGCCGGTAGGGAGCGATCAAGATACGGTGGTTGGGCGGAACGCTCATCCATTCCCTTTGCCCATGTCCCGATGGGTGGCCTCTTTCTAAAGACTGAGCGGTGTGGATCGGCGCCGCGATCCAGAACATCTGATGCTCGGGTTCCAGGGGCGATTGCGACGGGGGTCAAAAATAGGACACAGCCCGATAGGACAAGCGGGTAGACTATCCCTCGGGGCACTGTTGAAGAGTACCGATAGAATTGGGCGATCCCCGGGTGTCGCTGCGTGCTTGCGGATTCGTATGACCCAGTTGCGCATGGCCCGCAGACAGGGTTCGACCGGTTCCGATCAGGGTAATGGCAGAAAAACCGCCATCGAACGCAGCACCGCGATCGGGGGGTTTACGACGTCGGCCGCTTACCCCACGAAGAGCTTGTGGACATCCTTGAGATGCATGGATTTGCAGAACACGATCACCCGTTCATTGGGGAGGATCCGGGTGTCGCCGACGGCGATGGACCAGCTGTTGTCCCTGTAGACGCTTCCCACGAGGATTTTTCCGTAGAAAGACGGGTCGATTTTTGACAGCGGTATCCGGGTGATGGGAGAATCCGGCGCCGCGATGATTTCCACCACTTCGGCGTCGAACCCGTGCAGATGGGCGACCGACAGCAGCTCCCCCCGCCGGATGAATTTCAGGATTTCGTTGGCCGCCAGCACTTTTTTGTTCAGGGCGATATCCGAACCGCTGGTGGCGGCCAGCACCAGGTACTCTTCCTTGCTCACCAGGGAGATGGTCTTGCGGTCCGTGCTGCGGGAGTCCCCGTTGGTGTCGGTCATCAGGTGCTTGGCGAGCATACAGCTCATGATGTTGGTCTCGTTTTCGCCGGTCACCGTGATGAAGGTGTCCATGTCCGTCAGGCCCGCCACGTCTAAAGCTTCGGCATCGGAGCCGTCACCGTGAAGCACCTCGGCATGGTCAAGGCGATGGCAGAGCTCCGCCGCCCGGGTTTCGTCCTTTTCGACGATCTTCACCTTCACGTGTTTTCCCATGAGTTCCGCTACCCGGCAGCCGACAAGGCCGCCGCCAAGGATCATGACCCGATGCCGCCGCTGCTGTTTCATCCCGGTCAGGGCCATCACCTTGGGCAGATCCGTCTTGGCGGCCATGATGAGTACCTGATCCTGGGGAAGGATTTCGTGGTCGCCCCCGGGCAGAATGGTGGTTATCCCTCTGGCGATGGCCACGATTCTGAAGGGAAAATCGCTGTGGGTCATGGAAAGGGTTTTAAGCTTCTGGTGGGCCAAGTGCGAGGTGTCGTGGACGCGGGTGGCCATGACCTGGGTTTCACCGTCGGCGATGTCGATGATTTCGTTTCCGGCGGTTCGCTTGACCAGCCGGACGATTTCCTGTGCAGCCAGCTCTTCCGGATGAATGATCAGGTCGATTTTAAGATCGTCGGTGTTGAGCAGGGAATCCTTGCCGCCGAAATCCATGGAGCGGATTCGGGCTATTTTCTGGGGGATACCGAAGCGGTCGGCGATCATTGCCGCCAGCATGTTGACCGCATCGTTGTCGGTGACGGCGATCAGCACGTCGATGTTGGTCGCATTGGCCTCCCGCCAGCAGTCGATGCTCATGGCCGAGCCTTGAATCAGCCGGGCGTCCAGGTGGCCGTCCATATGGCGGATCAGCTGACTGTCCGGTTCGATGGCGGTAACGGCATAGCCTTCGTGAACCAACCGCTTGGCCAGATAGGCGCCGACCCCACCGAGACCCAGTATCATCACGCTTTCCGCAGACGATTTTTTCCTTCCCATCATACCCGGCACTCCTTCCTGGACCCTAAAAACGATGACTGGTCTTAGTAAATGCCCTTTCCGTTGTCAACGCGATAGGAGTGGCGGGCCGGACGGATCATTCGGGTTGAAAGGCCGGGAGCGACCGGATTTGGGTATCGTTGATATCCCATGATTTCCGTTGAAAAGCCAATCGTAGGGGAAAAAGACAGGAGTGGGGGAAGACAGGCGAACCAGGATCCAATTCTCATCAACCAACAGTGGAAATCCGCTTCAACGGTTATCATGACATCCACTATTCGAATCTGTGACAGATATTTTCCAATTCCTCACTGTAGCATATGGGACAATATCCATGGGAGAAATCGGCGTCGGTCTTTTCAGAAATGTATACCTCGATGTCTTTCCACTGACGATGATCGGAGGGATCGCCGTTGGTATTTCGAATCTTCTTGCATTTTGAACAGATTGGCAGGATGCCTTTCAGCGTTGCCTGCAGTTCTGTGAGCAGTCGTGACTGAACAAGGGCACCGATCAGTACGAAAATCGCTCCCAGAAGAAAAATGACACTGACGAAAAACTCACCAATGAGTGCATAGCCGAAGCAGAGGGCAGCTGCAACTAACAGGTAACCAATCAAAAATACGATCATTAAGCCGCGATGAAGCATCAGGTAGCGTCGTATCTGACCCCGACACCGTTCGTGGACCAACGGCAGTGTCTGCATGATCCCTCGAGCATAGACAATGCTGGCCAGCATGACACCGGCGCCCGTCAGTATCAGAAAACAGTTTAAAGAGGTCTGCACACCCGTTCTTTCATCCCATGGAGCCAGGTGAACACGTGAGCCAAGAGCATTTACGCCCCTACTGCGGATTGAAATGCTGTCGACAGGGCGGTTTCAGGATATGGCGTTTATCGGCAATATGACTGTTTTATTGAACCCATATCATCCCATTTCAGTTCGAGTCGTTTTACCGCTGCTGCCCATTGGGTGGAACGGATAGCCATCGGGGTCGCTCCTGATGGCCGCAGCAGGAGCGCTCTGCCGCATTCGACCTTTGGGGTGTCTATGCCCGGAGGAATAAGTGACGGCGGTTTAAATGACGGGCGGTATTGATGGCGACCAGAGAGAGGGGGCAGACGGTGCCCCGATGGTCATGGCCGGGGGCGTGTTGTCAATCGACTTTTTTGAATTCGACCCGACGGTTTATCGCCCGCTTGGCCTTGGAGGTGTTGGGCAGGAGCGGTTTAGAGTCGCCAAAGAAAGATATTTGAAGTCGACCGGGGGTAACGCCGTATCGGTGGACAAGATAATCCCGAACCGTTTCGGCCCGAGCCTTTGAGAAGATGGTGTTGGTTTCCGGATCACCGATGTTGTCGGTGTGTCCTATGATTTCAAAACGGGTTTCCCGCAGGGGCTCCGATTGAAGGGCTTGGCCGACGATGTCGATTTTAGCCTTGGCCTCTTCGGTCAGATCCGTCGAATTGCTCCGGAAATGGATCTGCATAGCCAATACAGGACCGGCAGCGGTGTTCCGTCCCGGGCCTGTGGAGGTGCTTTCCTCCATGACCTCGGTAAACTCTTCGGTGGTGATGTCCTCACCGATTTGCGCTCTCAGTTTGATTCTGGCCAGGTTCAGGCTTTTTTGGGCCCTGTAGTTCCCGCCATCGATTGACAGTCCCCTCTCATAGACCTTCACGGCCTCATCGAACCGCCCCAAAAACACCAGTACATCCCCCATCCCGAAGAGGGCTTTGTCGGATGTGCCGTTACTGAGCTCGTCGACCTTTTGGTAGTAGGTCAGCGCGGGTTCATACTTTCTGAGTCTCTCCAGTGCATAGGCGTAGCCGAAATAAATGGATTCGCTCCCGGGGCAAACACGGATGGCCGATTCCAGCCGTTGCTTCTGCTTAATGAGGTTTCGCTCTTTTTTGATGTTAGCGGAAAGGTCGTCACATGGGGAGGCGAAAGCGGGGGCCGCCCCGATCAGTATGGCAGCCCCGCAGACAATAGCCCTCAACAGCGCATCAGGGCCTGTTCCTTCCTTTACTGCTTCGTTTGAGGGCAACGTTGATGCTCTCTCTGAGCCTGTCGATGGCCTCTGATAAGATTCCGATTTCATCTTTCGAGTTGGCGGCGATCGATTTGTCGAGATTTTTACCAAGGCTGATCTCATTGGTGCGGCGACTCAATGAAATAATCGGGGCCACCACCTTGCGATCCAGTAGAAGCCAGATCGAAACCAGGACGATGGCAAGGAACCCGCCGCCCAGCATGACGATTTGGGTCGTGGACCGGAGCGCCGCATCCAATGCTTCCTGTACAGGGACATATACCATAAATGCTGCGACGGTGTCACCCATATTCCAATAATATCCATTGGTGGTGCCGTAGATTTCGACTTGATCCTTGGGGGCGTCTCCGGGGTCGCCATGGCAGATGAGGCACTTTTTGTCTTCAATGCGAATGGGCTGTGCGATGTAATACAACTGTTCCCCGGATTTCGTGATCGTGCCTTCCTTTTGGTTGATCGTCGGGCTGACACGAAATTCGTTGATCAGAACGATTTCGTCTTCATCGGCCTTGTTCTCCATGTGCAACGGGTCTAAAGTCGCTTGTTTGAACCGATAGTTGGGGAGATCCTTCTTGAATATATCGAAGGTTCCTCTGGCGACGACAAATCCGGACATCAGTTCCGGGTAGAAGCGGTCCTTCTCGATCAGCTCTTTGACGAGAGGGCGCTGAACATTTTTCAGGTATTTTCTGGTCGAATGAACGTAATTCAAAAGGAGCTGGCTCTTGCTTTTGGCCTCTGAAATGGCCGCCTTTTTTGAGAAACTATAGTTCAGATACCCGATACCCCCCACACTCAACATTCCCAAGATACCGATAATTATAACTGTTTTAAATCGAATCCCCAAGGTCTCCTCCATATCGCTGAATAGTCATCGGTTCGATGGCTCTGGCCTCTGATGGTCTTGGCTATATCCCCCCACCAGCCGGATCAATTGGTCTATCGGCAAAAATCTCCAATCTCTTTGGTATTCTTGGACCATTCTGATTGGGTTACTGATAGCCAAAACCGGCGGCGGGTCCGATATATCGCCTAATGGGTTGTCAATGCGGATAACCCGGCACTCTGCACGGGCGGCACCATGATGGAAAAAGAACGGTATCCGGGTAAAGCCGCTATGTGCATCCCATGCCGCTTAGTCAGACCGCCGGTTCGTTTTGAAAATGCCGGTGAGGACGAGAGGGGCTTGAGTTCGCCCCGGTCATCGTTATGGTGACATAAACCATCTCCATGAGGAGGCTCCGATGATCGACACCGATACCATACGCATCATAGTCGCCCAACCCTGGTTTGCCGTCATCGCCGGCTCCCTTTTTACGGCCGTGGTGGTCATAGCGCTCGTTTTGGCCTGGGAAGCGATTCATCGCTTCGTAGGGCGGCGATGGTAGCCGGAAGGCGGTTTCTCCAATGACATCCGGCTCCCAATATGATAATAATACCCCATTCTTCCTCAAGGCCACGGCACCCCCATCTGCGCCTTTCGACGGCTGTGTCTCGTCCTAGGTTCCGTTCCTTCCCACAACGGCCGATTTTTAGCGGCCATCGTCATTACCCGACAGGGCGTTTTCAAAGGAGACATCATGGACATCATCACTGCATTGGTCGACCACCACCAAGAACTCAGGCGGCTCTATCAGGAGTCGGAAAACGACCCGGGGCGGTTCCCCGAATTCGTCCGGCACCTGGTCGTTCACCACACCATGGAAGAAAAATACTTTTACGACCTGCTTCAGGAGATCAACGATTCCCGTCACGATGCCCTGGAGGCCGTGAACGAGCACCACATCATCGAATTGATCATCAAGGATGCCGAGGGCTTTCCCAAAGCCCACGAGCACTTTCCCATCAAGGTGGAGGGGCTGGGCGAATACACCACCCACCATCTCGACGAGGAAGAGGCCGACATCTTCCCCATGGCCCGAACCCTTATGGCCCCTGAAGATCTGCTGGATCTTGGAAAACTGTTTCTTGAAGCCAAGCAGAGACTGCTTACTATCGAGCTTCCCGAAGTGCCCGCAGCCCTGAAGGACCGATCGACCGGTTCGAGGTCCGCTAAAGCCGGCTCACGGGGGCTTGGCATCGGCAGCCTGAGATAATCAGGCTGCCCGCGATCCCATCGACCCATTACTCTAAAAGGGGGACCCATGGACATATTCAAAAGGGAACTGGCGCCCATACCCGCCGAAGCCTGGGCTGAAATCGACGAGCAAGCGACCCGAAGCCTAAGAGCCATCTTGTCGGCAAGAAAGGTGATCGACGTCACCGGTCCCATGGGACCGGATTTCCCGGGGGTGCCGGAGGGGCGTTTGGAATTTCCGGATCAGAAATCGGACACCGGATTGAAATACGGGATCCACAAGGTGCATCACCTGGTGGAGACGCGGATTCCATTCACCCTCGACATCAACGAAATGGACAATGCGGTTCGGGGCGCCAAAGACCTGGATCTGTCCAACCTGGAGAAGGCGGCCTTGGACATCGCTCTCTTCGAGGAAAGCGTTGTCTATCACGGGCTGCCCGATGCCAACATCAGGGGACTCAAACAATGCGCGGATCATGAATGCCTCACCATCGGGTCGACTCCTGAAGGACTACTCGAGGCCATCGCCGAGGGCCTCACCGTGTTTGCCGGCCGATCCGTCGACGGGCCTTATTCCTTTGTGGTGGGACCTAAGTTGTGGAGCCGGATGTCCGCCCACCTTCAGGGCTATCCCGTCAAAATGCAGGCGGAGAACATCCTCGGCGGCCAGGTGCTGTTGAGTCCCTACCTCAGCGGGGCCTACGAAAACGAGGCTTTCATGATTTCCCAAAGGGGCGGGGATTTCGAAATCATTCTCGGCAACGATCTGGCGATCGGCTACGACAGCCACGACATCGCCACCGTAAAGCTCTACTTTATGGAGTCCTTTACCTTTCGTATCCTCGAGACAGCCGCCGTGATTCATTTCACGGCCCAATAATCGGACTTCTCCACCCAGTAGTCGGACACCGCCGGTGGTTGCCGGCGACGGACCGCCCCACAGCACCCGACGTCGATGGTTCAAGGCCCGTGAGACCGTCGATTTGATCAGAACACCCACCGGCGCTTTGCCGGTGGGTGTTCCCTGCCCAAGCGGCATCATCCCTATCCCTTTCATCATCGATCCACGCCACCGATTCCCCAAAGTTCTTAGCCCCGGTCAGACTCCGGACCCTCTGCGCTCCCACCGCCGGTTCGTCCGTCCGCAGCCCATCGAGGCCTGAGGGTTCACGGGCGGCCCCTGCATGCAGCGGGTGACATGCATCCTTCAGAGGGCCGGCAATATCGACCCTAATGGGCGTTTCATGATCATCGGCATCGTCTCGACACGATGTCCTGTTGACAATGGACGTTTCGAACGTATAATAAACAAAACTTAGACAAAACTAAGTTTGAAAACGAATACCAAAACATAAACCAAGGATATAAAACAATGAGACTACCGATCAAGTTTTTTTTATTGACCCTGACAATGGTTGCTGTCGCTCCGATTGCATTCGCCGGGCATCACTACGGCCATGGCTGCAATATGTCCACATGGAACATGACGGAAATAGACGCTGATGGTGACGGTGTGGTAACCTTCGATGAATTTAGCAGCAGGCAGCAGCAGAAACTCCGTGCCGGCTATGACATGATCGATGGTAATAAGGACGGTGTGATTGACGACAACGAGTGGTCGACCTTTTTGGAGGTTCACGGAATGACGAATGACGGATAGGTCCTTACAAGCAGACGGCATGGAACCCCTTGCCGTCTGAATGTCACTTTTAAAAAATCCGAACCCCAGTGCGAGGGGAGGCAATCAAATGGTCAATGGAAACATTGTAACAAAATTCGTGAAAAACAACGAAAACGATCGTTTCAGGGTATATTATGACAGCAAACCCACCACGGCCACAGAAATGGACAATCGCGTTTGCCTTACCTTGAGGTCAAGCGGCCAGGTGATTCGCTTCAACGAAGGGGAAGCTCTCGATCTCATTTCAGATTTGACCAAAGCCCTCAAGTGGAAATACAACAGGGCCCACCGGATTTGAGTTGAGTCGACCCAGCCTATTGATGAACGATGGTCGTTTGTAATAAATTGGTTTATGTAATTATATTCAAATATTCAAAATATTTGTGAATAATCTATTTGAAGTGTTGAATGCGTTTGGGTTCCCTCAGCCGTCAACGCCTTTCCAGAACACGGGTCGTGCAAATACAACGGTCCCCATGCAGTATATAAGCCCGTTTGTCATTTGCACCTCCCGTCTGTAAAAATGAGTTGTCTGCAAACGCGGTAGTCCCAGTTGGCGCATTAAACAAACATATCAAATAAACACCCCTAACCTGTATATATTTATATAATAATTTTCGCCATAAACGGCCTGACAGGCGTAGAAACCTTTACATAAGAGCACCCTCCCCGGTATCCCCTTGCCGGTCTGCCCGCAAACGCGGTTGGGAGCCCGGGGCGTCACAATGGATGCGAATTCATCATGCGACACTCCACTGGGTCACGATGCCCACCCAGACACCTTTTCCACGGTAAAATGACACCTGCCAAGCAGCCATTCGGGAACTCATTGTCGAAAAGGTTGCCCATGTCAGCGGTCACTTTACCCAATTGTTTTGTCCTAGCGACGACTTTCTGCCTGAAAATCTATTTTTTCTGAATCTACCAACATGTTGAAATACAACTGAACGGGCTGGACCGCCCCAGGCGGTTCTATCCTCAAGGGACGTAATGTCCCCCTTTTTGGGGTGACCTGCTCTGCCCGTCGTCATTACTACCTATTGATTCGGAGTACCGTTATACATTTTTCTTTGACAATGTCTAATTATTGTCTAAATTATGTTTCGAATCTATCTATCATCAACAACCTCATAACCGGACGGTACTCCAATGATCGATAAAGACAAGCTGAATGAACTCGAGACCAATGGCTCAGATGATTCTCCGACTCTCGGAGATCCAACGACACCCTTGCCTATTTTGCCTCTTAAGGATCTGGTTGCTTACCCCCGGATGAAGCTGCCCTTCAAGGTGACTGCCCATTCGGCTGCCGTCATCGATGATGCCCTTCAGGGGGACCGGATTCTGGGACTGGTAACCCTCAGGCCGCCTGCGGTGGATGAACCGACTCCGGGTGATTTTTACGAGGTGGGTACTGCAGCCAAGATCATCAATGCGAAGAAGGACGCCGAGGGTGCCTACACGCTCCTGTTGAGCGGTTTTTCACGCTTTAGACTCCTGGCGTGGCTGACCGATGGTCCCTATCCCAGGGCAAACGTCGTCAAACTTCAAGACGCCGTCGACTCGGATACCGAAACCGAGGCGTTGCAGCGTGAAGTCAAGCGGGTCATCAAGGACATTTTGACGGCCACGACCCAGGTGTCGGAAGAAGTCGCCGATTCCCTGACGGACATAGAAGATCCGCTACAGCTGGCCCATATCGCTGCATTCAACATGAATTTGTCCACAGAGGTTCGTCAGTCCCTTCTCGAAGCCGATTCGGTCAACCAAAAACTGAAAGAGCTGCTGACCCATCTGTCTCAAGAACTCGAAGTTCTCGAAATCGGTAAGCGGATCCAGTCCGAGGTTCGCCAAAACATGACACATTCCCAGCGCAACTATCTGTTACGACAGCACTTGAATGCCCTCAAGAAGGAACTCGGCGAGACCGAAGGCGAAATCACCGATGTCGAGGAGTTCTCTGAGCGCATCGAAAGGGCACAGATGTCCGGCGAAGCTCGGGATGCGGCGATGCGTGAACTGGAGCGATTGGAGCACATGTCACCCCAGTCGATCGAATATCCCGGTGTCAGAACCTACCTGGAGTGGTTGTGCGATCTTCCCTGGGCCCTCGCCAGCGTGGATAATACAAACATCTCCAGGGCTCGAGAGGTTCTGGATGACGACCATTTCAGCCTGGACGAAGTAAAGGAGCGCCTCATCGAATTTTTGGCGGTTCGTCGGTTGACGACAGACAGGGAGCCCTCGCCGCAGGAGAACGCCGACGTGCCCGCCATGGGCATCATTTTGTGTCTGGTGGGCCCTCCAGGCGTCGGCAAGACCAGTTTGGGGCGCAGCATCGCCAATGCACTGGGCCGGGCGTTTACCCGAATGAGCCTTGGCGGTGTCCGGGATGAGGCCGAAATCCGAGGCCATCGTCGGACCTATGTGGGAGCAGTCCCCGGCCGCATCATCCACGCCATCAAACAGGCCGGCACCCGAAACCCCGTCTTCATGCTCGATGAGATCGACAAGGTCGGAAACGACTGGCGGGGAGATCCCGCCAGCGCCCTTCTGGAGGTTTTGGATCCGGCTCAAAACCAGGGCTTTCGCGATCACTATTTGAACGTGGATTTTGACCTGAGCGACGTTATTTTTATCGCCACCGCCAATCAGATCGAGACCATTCCAGGCCCGCTTCGGGACCGCATGGAAACCATTCGGATCGACGGCTACACGGAATTGGAGAAACAACAGATCGCCAAGCGCCACCTTATTCCCCGCCAACTTCTGACCCACAGACTGGGGGAGGACGAGGTCACTTTCATGGATGACGCCATCCTCAAAATCATCCAGGATTATACCCGGGAAGCCGGTGTCCGGTCCCTTGAACGGCGTATCGCCGCCATCTGTCGAAAAAGCATCGTCCAACTCAGCGAAACGGGGTGGTCCCACATCGTGATCACGGAGAAAACCGTTCGGAAATTACTACAGAAAGAACGCTTCGAACCCGAGCTCTCCGAGCCCATCACCATTCCGGGCGTGGTGACAGGACTGGCCGTGACCCCGGTCGGGGGGAGCACCCTGTTCGTCGAAGCCACCCGAATGGCCGGAAAGGGCGGATTGACCGTCACCGGACAGCTCGGGGCGGTGATGACGGAAAGTGCTCAACTGGCCTATAGCTATGTGCGGTCGAAAGCCCCAGAGTTGTCCGTCGATGCCGCGGAATTCGATCAAACCGATGTTCATCTGCACGTCCCAGCCGGAGCGCTGCCAAAAGACGGCCCATCAGCGGGTGTGGCCATGGTGGTCGCCCTGGTCAGCCTTTTTACCGGCAAACCGGTTCGCATCGGGCTCGGTGTTACGGGAGAGATCACGCTTCGTGGACGGGTGCTCCCCGTTGGAGGGATCAAAATGAAGCTCTTGGCCGCCCACAGGGCCGGTCTCGAACGGGTTATCCTGCCAGAGCGGAACCGAAGGGATCTCGAGGATATACCGTCGGAGGTGATGGACGACCTGACCATCTTGACGGCTGACCACATCGACGACGTCATTTCTGAAGCGTTCCCACCCCCTGTGGCGGAGAGGGACGACGCCAAGGCGGGGCCTTGGGAAACCGAGCCCATCCCCTGTGTCTCCCATGTACGCCCGCTGGATCCCGGGCCCGAAAAACAGGTCGTCTGGGAGTGCGGGGCCACTAGCCGATAAGAGGGAATGGGGGGAGCGGCGCCTGGGGTCCGGGGTATGGGGATCGATGGAAGGTTTGGGAGATGAGAGATTCCGATGCCAATAGTCAAGAAAGCGAGTTGAGAGGAAGCTGACACTCCCCCCAGTCGGCTCTCTGAATGAATGGTTCGAGTACCCTGAGAAGCGGGTCGCCTAGCCGCATGTGGCTTGCTTTCGGAAGATGCCCGAACCCAATAAACGCCGGTGCTACTCTGCCGTCTGCTGTTTGTGTAGTCCCTTTCGATGAAAAGGGTGCCCATGATCTTGAAGGGGGGGCCCGCTTCTCCTTGTTGACAAATAGTCCCAAATCCGTTTTAGATCAGATGTTCAAAACGTCGCCACCCTTGTTTCCGAGCCTGCGACTTTCTATTCCTCCATCGATTCCAGTCCTGCAACGTCCATCAGTCGTCATTTTGTCTTTTTTAAGAGCTGCCCGTATCGGGTCTCGGTAACCCGATCCACATAAAGGATGGTCCGGGGGGGAACGTGTTTTCTCCGCCCCATGGGTCCGGGTCTTTTTCAGATGGTATCACCGGCCCGTCGCGACTGCGGCAGGGTATGGCCGATCTCCGTTTTTATTCACCCCTCAACCAAGGAGGCGTACTGATGAAAAGGCTTCAGATCGGACAGAGTCGATTCGCTTTCTCAAGCATCGTGATCCTCGCGATCGCCGTATTGCTGATCCCGCCGGCATCGGCATCGGGCTGGGGAAAATGGGGCAAAACCCTCGGGGTTCCGGGGGTCTACGGCGGGGTGGTCACCACCAGCGAACCAGAGGCGGCCCAAGTGGGCGCTGCTATCTTGCGCGAGGGCGGAAATGCCATCGACGCCGCCGCGGCAGTGCAGTTTGCCCTCAATGTGCTGGAACCCCAGTCATCGGGCATCGGGGGCGGTGCCTTTATCATGATTCATCTGGCGAAACTGAAGAAGACCTTCGTTATCGACGCCAGGGAAACCGCCCCCGCGGCGGCAACTCCGGACATGTTCGTGGGCCAGCCCTTTGGTGTGCGGTCCACCAGCGGTATCGCCGTGGGTGTTCCCGGTACCCTCCTGGGGATGGCGACGGCTTTGGACAACTGGGGCACCAAGTCCCTGGCTGAAGTGCTCGACCCTGCCATCGGCCTGGCGGAAAACGGCATTCGGGTCAGTTCCCGCCTGGCGGACAGCATCCTTAGCTCCCGGCTCGACAGCGAACCGGGAATGCCGGCTTACGATGAGGCCCGAAACGTATTCCGGCCCGGGGGAATGCCCCTGGAGGAGGGCGACCTCCTGGTTCAGCCCGAACTTGCTGATACCTTCAGGAAAATTGCCAAGGGCGGCACCGACGCCTTTTACACCGGCGACATGGCCCGTGCCATTGTGGAGGCCCAAAGGGCAACCCGGGCGGGAAACCCTGACGGTGTGGGCCGGATGGTCTTAACCGATCTGACCGGCTACGAGGTGGCGATTCGAAAACCCGTCATGGGGGAGTACCGGGGGTATCGGATCGTTTCCATGCCGCCCCCGTCCTCCGGGGGCTTGACGGTCATCCAGATATTGAAACTCATCGAGCGCTTCCCCATGGGAGACCGCACCCGGGACTTCGGTTTCGGGCAGACCCAGGCCATGCACGTCTTTATCGAGGCCAGCCGTCTGGCCTTCGCCGACCGGGCTCTCTGGATGGGCGATACCGACTTTGTGGATCTGCCGGTGGCAGGGCTCATCGACGATCGGTATGTGGCCACGCGCAGCGCCCTCATCGATCAAACCCAGGCCGCCGTCGATGTGGAAGCCGGGGATCCGCGACCCTTCGACGCATGTGACGGCAACGGCAAACTGTCATCCCAGGCATTGCCCGACCATGAAGGGCTCAACACCACCCATTTTACCATCGTGGACCGGGAAGGGAACATCGTCACCTGCACCACCACCATCGAGTCGGCCTGGGGCACCGGGCTCATGGTGCCGGGTTATGGGTTCATGCTGAACAACGAATTGACGGATTTCAACGGAACCCCGACGTTCAACCCGGACCCGGACGATTTCAACCCGGGGGCCAACGATGTCGCGGCGGGAAAGCGGCCCCGAAGCAGCATGGCCCCCACCATGATTTTCTATAAAAGAAGACCCTTGGCGGCCTTCGGCTCTCCCGGGGGATCCTCCATCATTTCGACGGTCGCCCAGATCGCCATCAACCTCATCGACCACCGGCTCACCGTTCAGGAATCCGTGGACGCGCCCCGTCTGCGCCAAACCGTTGCCAATGGGGACACCCGCCGGGAGTTGGGCTTCTCGGATGAGGTGATCGAAGACCTGGAGGATCTGGGGCACACCTTACGCTCTCCCGAAGTGATCGGCTCGGTTCAGGCCATCGTCCTTGACCGGAAGCGGCAATACGGGGCCGCCGACAAACGCCGGATCGGCGGTGTGGTCTCGGTGCGGCTGGGGGAGACCTGTCATTAGGACGGGAACCTGTCAAAAGAAAAAGCGATGCCTTATGGGCCCTTAGAGGCAGGCGGAAGGGCCGTTTATAGGCCGCCGGCCTCTGCACAGGCCGGGGCGGGGCCGCGATCCTCGCCATGATCTTTTCATGAAGGACGATCGCGGCTTAGACGTGCTCGATTTCCGTGTGTTCGGATATCTCCGAGGTCGTCGTGCACAGATCACGAATCGACAGATGGTGAACGTCGTCATTGCCTGTGAGTCGGGCAAAATCTTTTAGTTCGTCATTGGTTACCGTCAGAAACCGTTCCAGTCGTTTGGCCGCCGAATCGATGTCCAGCCGCTTTCTGAGAGCGGGATCGTGGGTGGCGATGCCCATGGGGCATTTGCCGGTGTTGCAGATGCGATACTGACGGCACCCGATGGCGATCAAGGCGGTGGTGCCGATGGCAATCGCGGTCGCCCCCAGGGCGATCGCCTTGGCGAAATCCGGCGAGATTCGAAGGCCTCCGGTAGCAACGAGGGATATGTCTGACCCACCGTTCGAATCCAAAAATTTCCGGGCTCGATAAATGGCAAATATGGTGGGAATGGAGGCTGCGGATTTGACGAATTTAGGTGCTGCCCCGGTGGCCCCCGCTCTTCCGTCGATGGTGATAAAATCGGGTTGGGCTTCGATCGCGATCTCGAGATCGGCTTCGATGTTGCCGGCCGCAAATTTGAGACCGATGGGCTTTCCGTCGGAAATCTCCCGCAACCAGGACACTTTCTCCTTCAGATCCGCTTTCGTCAGAATGTCCCTGAAATGCGCCGGACTGAAGATATCCGTGTGCTCCGCAAATCCCCTGATCTCGGCGATTTCCTTGGTCACCTTGCCGGCGGGCAGGTGACCCCCCATGCCGGGTTTGGCGGACTGGCCAAATTTGATCTCGATGGCATCGACTTTTTTCAGGTTCGCTTCCGTCAGGCTGTACTCGTTGGGTACCACCTCGAATATGTACCGATAGGCGTTTTTGAACGCTTCCGGCAAAATACCCCCCTCTCCGGAGCATGTGGCCGTTTGTGCGGCAGCGCTTCCTTTGGCCAATGCCACCTTGGCCTCCCTGGAGAGCGCTCCGAAGGACATGTGGGTAATGTAGACCGGCGACTCGATCTCGAGGGGATGGGCTGCCCGGGGGCCGATCACCGTCTTCGTATTGACAGGCTGGTCATGATTCAGGGGCAACTTCGACAGCTGAGCCCCCTTGATCAGAATATCGTCCCAGGAAAAGGTGGGCTGACGCGTTCGCATGGGTTCGATGATCGATTGGCCGGTTTCCGCCATGAGATGGATGTCGGCCATGGTGGTCTCGAAATCGTCCAGGGTTTTCTCGGGCATTCTTTCAGCGGGCTCCCCAGACGCGGCCTTCGAGTCGATGAGGCCCCCTGTGGAGGCCTCGTCGGTCTGTCGCCAAAAGGATTTTCCCGATTCACACACCTGACAAGACCAATCATCTGGAAGCCGATCCCAGGAAAGGGATTCTTTGTCTTCGTCAAATACGGTGTCGCATACGGTGCATGTGTAGACAGCCATCGCAGCCTCTCAAAAGTCCAGATTTGCGGGTTCGTAATATTCCCTGGGGTTCTTGCAGGATGGGCATTTCGGCGGCGGTTCGTTGCCTTCGTAGATATACCCGCAGACGCCGCACTTCCACTTGATGGCCTGCTCCCGCTTGAAGACCGTTCCCGCCTCGACCATTTCCATCAGTTTTTTATACCGCTCCCGGTGGTGGGCCTCAATTTTGGCCACCTGCTTAAAGGCGATGGCGGCCGCGGTTTCCCCTTCTTCTTCGGCCTCATTGGCAAAATCGGGGTACATGCTCTCTACCTCGTAGTCTTCACCCCCCATGGCCTCCTTGAGATTGGATAGGGTATCCCCGATCCCGTTCAACATCATCAGATGGTCTTTCGCATGCTGCTTTTCGTTTTCAGCCGTCTCCTCAAAGAGTTTTGCGATGTAATGATACCCTTCCTGCCTGGCCGCTTCGGCAAAAAACGTGTACTTGTTTCGTGCCTGGGACTCCCCTGCAAAGGCCGCCTTGAGATTGTCCGTCGTCTTACTCATGTTTTCTCCTTTCGGTTTTGGGTGGAACGGTGAATCCTGACAGGATCCGATCCGATAAACCCGATGGTCTTCAAAACCAAAAAACCCCGCTTCTTCGGTCCGAGAAGCAGGGCATCGCGAGCGTTCATGTCTCTCTCTTCGGTGGCGTCCCAGTGGAAATGGAAATGTCATATCCCAACAGATGGCCAATGGATTGTCAAGTGAATAGACCTCGTGGTGCTTGGTATGGCAGCACGCCCAGTCATTTGATCACGGATCAGCAGACATGATGGATAGATCACAACCGTTGCGAAGCACTTTGGGAAGGGTATCCGCCATTCAGACATCCGGAGGTTGCACTGGTAAATCCGCCGCCACCCACCCCCAACGGCATCCGGCTATAGCGAACGGCGAAGGCCGTCTCAGTTGCGCCGATCCGCTACCGTCACTTCTAAAATGAGATGTTCATAGACGTTTCGATCGACGAAAGCGGATACCGGTGACAGCCACACCGGATGATGAGATCAGTCATTTCAGACGACACCCACTTCCCGGCGACACGTATCTGCTATTTTACTCTGAATCCCATTTGCCGTGACCGTTGATATCTATCAGCACGCTATTCCCTTACCATGGCAAAGAGAACTAGGGAGTCGTTGACCTTCGAGAATCGAGAGGTTTTTGCGAAATGAAAAAACACCTTTCCAAGCGACAGACTGTCGCGGAGTTCTTCACCACCCAAAGTCTAAAGCGGTTGAGGACCACCGAGCCCACCGATGGGAGTGAATACACAGTCCAGCAGGGCGGTCGATCGAGCGGAAACACCGTTTTTCATCTTTTTCGTCTTGCCTCGGAGGACACACTGTGGGTGGTCGTCGCCTGCCTGCATTAGAGTCGCCTTTCTGCTATTACCATCCCGCATAGTGTCGCAATAATGCGGCAATAGATTGGTTGTTTCCTCTCCATAAATATCAAAAATAATTATTTATTACAATATCTTATAAAATTTAGTGGGTTCTGATTGCCTTTTGGCACGACGAATGCTGCTTTTGGGTTGTGTAGATCCAATACGGAAGGATGACAGACAATGACAACGACATATCCGAGTTTGAGCACCCGAAAGACCCTGGTCTTCGACGTTGTCCGGAGGATCATTGTCGTGGAATCCAAATCGGGACCAATCATCGATGAGAAAGGGAAACCGTTACCCGGGGATATGCCCTTGCAAGGGGCCGTTCGGCTAATGGTTGAACCTCAACAAGGAGGGGTTTTCATGGGTGGAAGAAACCGCAGTGAAACGGGAACCCGTTGTGGACGCGGTCAAGGCGGTCAAGGACGGGGCGGACGGAAGTCGAGTGGCATGGGCAGACCCGCTGCCTCGGAGACAGAGGGCGTTTGTGTGTGCCCCCAATGCGGGCATCAGGAACCCCATGACCGTGGGATACCGTGCATGCAGAAGCCGTGTTCGAAATGTGGGGCTGCCATGACGCGACAATAGGAAAAAGGAGGTGCAATCATGCCGAGAGGAGACAGAACCGGACCGGCGGGAATGGGGTCGATGAGTGGCAGGGCAGCAGGATATTGCGCAGGGGCTGACATGCCCGGCTATGCTCCTGGACCTGGGCACGGCTTTAGAGGTGGCTTAGGCAGAAGCCGAGGGTCTCGGGGAGCGGGTTTCGAAAGGGGCCACGGCTGGCGTTGCGGTTTCCATGCCACCGGCATGCCGGGTTGGATGCGTTTTGGTGGATACGGTGCGCCCTATGGGTCGCCTGCATCCACCTCGAAGCCGGACCCGGAACTGGAACAGCAGACCCTGACGCACAAGGCGGAAGCGTTGCAGTCGGAACTGGATGTCATCCGAAACCGACTCTCCGAGATCGAAACCGAAACCGACGAGGAGTAAATGCGGTCTGTATACCTGTCGCATCAGGCTGGATTCTGAAATCGATGCCCAAAAAAGCGCCCGGTGATCCCATGGAGAAAGGCGTCAAAAACCCCGGAAACGCCGTTAAGAAAGAGATCATCAACGTGGGGAAGCACAGACAATGACAGGAAAGGGACCATAGAATGCCGCTTACACAAACGGGTCCGCTGAAGGGGCCATCCAAAACGATCGATACGGCTGAATACCTGGATGATGTGGTGCTTGCCGGGTCACTGCTTGAAAACGCGGAGCAAAACGGAGGGGTACTCAGCGTCTCGGATATCGTGTTCAGCCTGCGGAACCTCTTGAAAATGAAATACTATCCCGTAGGGGTAAAATACTTTTTTTCAGAGGACGAACTGGAGAATTTCAAAAAAACCATAGACTACAAAACAGCACTTCATCCCTATACGTTTTGCCACTATGTCGCTGCATCCAGACAGCGTGGCGACATATTGCTCGGCACCAAGGAAAAACTCGGCTGCACAAACGCCAAATACGTCATGGGGTGGAAAGCCCTGGACGAGGCCGAAATCAAGAGTCATCTGAAATACACACGGAACTGGAGCCAGGCAAAGCGGTTTGTCGAGACCAAAAAGCGGCTGCCGGAAGGGTTGCTCGCCTTTGCCACGGCCCCCCTGCACAACGCACCCTATGAACCGGATGTCGTCCACGGAATATGCGACGTGCTCCAGGCCTATCATCTTGGAAACGATTGGTGCACGGCCTACGATACCCAACCCTTTGCGATGACCATGACCATGAATTCGTCGATATGCCACGGATGCGTCCACTGTCATCTTATAGATGCACCGAACATCACACCGATGTGCAGCAGCAGCAAGACGGCTGGAAAGACAGAACAGGGAGAAATCAATTGGGTCTGGCCCGGTAACCAGCTTGAGCCCACCGTCAGGTGGATGCTGGAGAGGACCGTTCGGGACGGTGGGGTATCCTTCCCACGGACCGGAGAAACCTATCCCGGATTCGATGTCTGCAAGCTCTGCAGTTTCCTGGTTTTCAGAAAACCCACCGCGGCCAATAAGCCGCCATCTTAAGGGGTACGATGCGGTTTCCAAACGCACCAATCAAGAGGAGGTAAAGGATGAAAGAGGGGAAAAAAGTCGAATCCAAAAAACTGGCCGATCCGCAACAGGCCTCAATCGACGGTGCCACGCAGCAGATGATCCGGCGGGCTCAGGAGTTGGATATCGAAACCGTCTTTGATCGGGCGATGAGCATGAAGCCGTGCAACATCGGCACACAGGGCACCTGCTGTAAAAACTGCGGCATGGGGCCGTGCCGACTCCCGCTGCCCAAAGCCGGTATCGAGGGGGAGGATGCGCGCAAGGGGTTGTGCGGCGCAACCGCCAATACCATTGCGGCCCGAAATTTTATCCGCATGATCGCCGGCGGAGCAGCCGCCCATTCGGACCACGGTCGTTGTGTCGCCGAAGTCTTTCTGTCGGTCGCACGTAAAGAATCGGAAGACTATACCGTGAAGGACACCAGAAAGCTGCTTTCCATCGCACCGGATTTTGATGTCGCCACCACCGTTGAGGTCGATGGTGACACCTTGGACCGGAACATCGACGAGGTTGCGTTGGAAGTGGCGGAAAAGGCCATTGCCGAGTGGGGAAAAAACGAGGGCGAGTTGCTCTATCTTAAGCGGGCGCCGAAGCCGTTGTACGAAAAATGGAAGAAAAACGGGGTTGCCCCGAGAAACATCGATCGAGAGATCGTCGAAATCATGCACCGCACCCACATCGGCGTCGATCAGGACTATAAAAACCTCATGAAGCAGGGTACCCGGGCTGCTATCGCAGACGGCTGGGGCGGATCGATGCTGGCAACGGATCTGCAGGACGTGCTCTTTGGAACCCCATATCCGGTGCAGTCCGAGGCGAATCTCGGCGTCCTGAAGGAAGACCATGTGAACGTGGTGATTCACGGACATGAACCGATTCTCTCCGAGATGATCGTGGCAGTGGCCCAGACCCCCGAGATGATCGAATATGCCAAATCAAAAGGGGCCACAGGCATCCAACTGTCCGGTATCTGCTGCACGGCAAACGAAATTCTCCAGCGCCATGGCGTGCCCCTCTGCGGAACGTTTTTGCAGCAGGAATTGGCCATCATCACCGGGGCCTGCGATGCGATGGTGGTCGATATTCAGTGCATCTTTCAGAATGTCGCCAATGTCGCTAAATGCTTCCATACCAAAATCATTACCACCCATCCCATCGCCAGGATGGAACAGGAAAACGTTATTCACATCGAGTTCGATGAACACCATGCTGCTGAAGATGCCAAGCGGATCGTCAAAATGGCCATCGATAATTTCGAAAACCGGGGTGCCGATATCATGATCCCCCATCAGAAGGGCTATCAGGTGGCGGGCTTCGGGGTTGAATCGATCCAGTACCATCTGGGGGGGATATTCCGGGGTTCCTATGAAACATTGAACGACAATATCATCAACGGCCGCATCCGGGGTATTGCCGGTGTCGTGGGGTGTAACAATGCTCGAACCCGTCACAATGACGGCCACATCACCGTCGTTAAAGAACTCATCAAGAATGATGTGATTGTCCTGACAACGGGATGCAACGGGATCGCCTGCGCCATGGAAGGCCTATTGACGCCGGAGTCGGCAGCGGTTCATTGCGGACCTGGGCTTGCCGAAGTCTGTGAAACCGTGGGGTGCCCGCCGGTACTCCACCTGGGCTCATGCGTGGACAACAGCCGTATTCTGCTGGCGGCGACGGAAGTGGTCAAGGCCGGGGGGCTGGGAAGCGACATCAGCGATCTGCCGGCCGCCGGCAGTGCTCCTGAATGGATGAGCGAGAAGGCGATCAGTATCGGGCACTATTTCGTTGCCTCGGGCGTCTACACCGTATTCGGCGTCGGCTTGCCCGTGACGGGTGCACCGGTGTTTCAGAACTATATCTTTAAAGAGTTTGAAACCCTTTACGGCGGAATGTGGGATCTTGAGATCGATCCGGTCAAACATGCGCAAAAAATGATCGCGCACATCGACAAGAAACGGAAAGCTCTGGGCATTGATAAAAAACGGGATCGCATCATGGTGGATATGGCTGGGCGAAGAGAACTGGAGTCGGCATGATCGTAATGGATTCCGACTACAACCAAGGGAGAGGCGGCATCCAGTGGAGAAGAAGACGATCAAACAGAAGACAGAAAACCGCAAAGCGCAGCTGGAAGTGCAGCGCAGAGCAATTCGCGACCGGTTAACGCAAATCAAGAATAAAATCCTTGTGATGAGCGGCAAGGGCGGTGTCGGGAAAAGTAGTGTGGCGGCTTACTTGTCCGTTGCGCTGGCCAAGAGGCACTACCGGGTGGGGCTGATGGACGTGGACCTCCACGGACCCAGTATCGCACGCATGTTGGGATTGACGGGGCAACGTTGCGCTTGCGGTGGCGACGGAAAGATTCTCCCGGTCAACGATCTTCCCAATATGGAAGTCGTATCGATCGAGACCCTTACCGGTGGAAAGGACGGGGCGACCATTTGGCGAGGTCCCCTCAAGGGGGCCGCGATCCGTCAGTTCATTGCCGACGTCGAGTGGGGCCGACTGGATTATCTGATCATCGATTCGCCTCCCGGAACGGGCGACGAACCCCTGACCGTGGCTCAGACGATACCGGATGCCAAAGCACTGATCGTGACCACACCCCAGGAAATCTCTTTAGCCGATGTGAGAAAATCCATTCATTTTTGCCGGCAGGTCGAGATGGACATTATCGGTCTGGTGGAAAACATGAGTGGGTTTAAATGCCCCTACTGCGACAGAGTGATCGATCTGTTCAAATCGAACGGCGGCATCGCCACCGCCCGAAAGGAAAACCTGAGATTTCTTGGATGTCTGCCCATAGAGCCGGAAGTGGTTCAAGGAGGCGATATGGGTCGGTTGCCGTTTCTGGAGAATGGTGAACTTGCCTTTACCCAGGCATTTAACAAGATCGTCGATGGTATCGAGGGCGTATCGGAAAATCGGGCCGATTTTGAGCAAAGAAAGACCCTCGAGCATGTGGTCGATTGAAAACGGTCGATGGCCGATGTTCAGCGCTTTTTCCGTTAAATGTCTCAAATTGCGACTTTCTAAATTCAGGCCGGTACCTCCAGCATGTCTGGGGATTCGAGGTAAAATGGAGGGAAATGGATATGAACCATGTGTCATTTTCCAAAATCGCCATCGTTTCCTGCGGCACATTGAGTATCGAACTGGATTTCCTGAAAGATGAAGGCTTTCTGGACACAGACCTTTTCTACTACAGCACGCCGGGGCTCCATGAAGATATTCAAGAACTGGAACGGCAACTGATCAGACGGATTCAAGCGGCCAATGAAAATTTCCCATGGCACGCCGGCGGAGCCGTGGTGCTGGATGGTACCGGTTTCACTGGATAGGTTCAAATCGCTTTTAGTTGAGAAAGCGCAACGGCTGTGGGCAGGTTGACTTCGCTGATAGCACTTCAGCCACCCTGCCTGAAGAAAGGAGGACGCCATGTACGCGCTTATATACGACGACTATGATCATTCAAAACCGAAGAAAGAGGTCATTTCGGTGCACAATCGTCGGGAAACGGCGGAAAAAGCCTTGGCCAAACGGATGCGTACCCTGGACCGAAGCGTTGAAGAATGCCATACACGCATTGTCTGGGTGGAAGGTGGCGTCAGGCGGGGAGATTTTCTCACTGGCTCTGATTTCGTGATATGGCGGCCTGGAGAGAAAATTCCTCTGGGTGACCTCTATTCCGACACGGATTAGATTTGACCCTGGCAGGGGGGCCACCACGAAAGTCATAAGGCTGCCCTATCGAATCACCCGCATCTTCCAGGGGACAAGACACTCAGCGGTGTGGGGAGGATCCGAGGAGGTGACTCCATGGAAAAAAGAAAAGATGAACGCCAAGAAACAGAAGCGCCGGTTCTTTGCAGATATTTTTCCACTAGA
Organism: uncultured Desulfobacteraceae bacterium; assembly: GCA_942491115.1. Lineage (GTDB taxonomy): Bacteria > Desulfobacterota > Desulfobacteria > Desulfobacterales > UBA5852 > CALNZV01. The sequence goes on along the minus strand of CALNZV010000001.1, from coordinate 594,803 downwards.
AAACCCAACGCGGCTGTTGACGGGAAAATGCTGAACTACGGCTTAAGCGGTGCGTACCTCGAATCGGAGGTCGATTTCAAAGAGGGGGCAAGTCTGCTGGTCCGAATCAGAAGGTGCCCCTCACAGTCTTCGGATCGGCGGTTGAGCGAAGGGTTTCGAATGGTTGCAATTGCCGAGGTCCGATGGTCGAAACCGTTGGGAACAGATGACGCCGCTTGCTACGGCATTGGCCTGAAATATTATTGAAAGCACAGGGAGATTCCAGTGAGCATCAGAAAACAATATCCAATGAACAGGCCGGTGTGCAAAGTTACTTTTTTCCTTTCCAGGGAACAAGGCAATGCGTCGGAAACCGCCCACGTTGTCTGACAATTCAACAACCGGGATATTCTTTCCAGGCCCATTAAAATCTAATGAGTCGATTCTGAAAACGTTTTTCAAACAGTGACGACGTAAACGATTGATCTTTGGCAGGCAATCAGCAAGCAGATCCAATGGCGCAAAAAGTTCGCTGCGAACCGCAGCCGCTTGTGGACGGTCTTCCCAGCAGCACTCAGGATGGCGTTGATTCGTTCTCCAAGTGTGCCCTTGAGCCACAAAACCAAAACCCATCCGTTTTTCTCAATAAAAGTCGATCCAAACGGTCGGACTTTCTTTCTCCCAATCCTCTTGAAATCTCCAGTTGAACGACTTTTCTGTTTTGACATCGGTTGCAACTGTTTCAGAACAGACACCGAGAGACCCTGGCATCTCGCTGATCACGGTATAATATACGGCTGTATTCAATGCATACCGCATTTCGGTTTTACGGAACGCGGTTATGTAGAATCCTCCAGTTGGGTTCTATGCGGCCCATGGGTATCGGTTCTGCCGCCAACCAAAACCCGCCACAAAGGCCGTGTAAAGACGGTCGCTGACGGACTTTCTTGCATAACATATTGGCTGACAGGCAAAATCGAGGAATCTGAAACCCTCAGGTGGCAACCGTCTCAACGCGGCCTGAATGGCTCAGACAGCCGCCCGGCATCCGATCCGACACCCATTGGCCTTTCGATTTGGGCCATCTGGAGCGTTATAGATAACCGCATTACGGAAACCACGAATGACGAAGGAATTGGATAGAAGATCGATGCCTCACTTGATTTCTCCCAGGTGATTTTGGCAGATGACGCCACCTTCTGCAGGATTCCCCTGAAGTTTCTGCCAATGCGCCTCGGTGCGATGGGATTATAATGGATGACATAATCACTGAAACGATTCCGGGGGCATTCTGATTCGGTTGTGGCCTTAATCCCCGATTTTCGTGTTGTGGACTGCCACAGGATGTTGAACCAATAGTGTCGGTTTCGATGAGGTTTTTAAAGTGGTGGTGGCTGACGGAGTTTCCGTCTGGCTATACAGGGTGCAGATAGGGAAAATGAGGCATATGAAAATAATGATCAGTTAAACGATATTTATATATATTGATAAATTATATATTCTATTTGTTTTATTTTTACACACATTGATAATGGTTTCATGGGGCATTACTTTATCAAATAGTGGTTTAAAATATAAAAGATCGGTTTCCAAAATATAAAGCTCAAACTCAAATGACTCTCCTCCTTTTCAGCATTCTCATCAGAATTTTCTAACGTCATTAAAACGACTCTTTTTCCATTTCAATCTCGCCATAAAGTGTACTCAAATCTTGAGAAAAATTGTATCGTGAGTGAAAGAGATAAATGAATAACAAAAGGAGGGAACAATGGAAAAGGGTCACTTGAGTACTGTATTGGCGATCTTTACAGTCTTATTGCTTCTCAGTGGATGCGCGGCAAAACCCTATCGGCTTAACAGCCAGATTGTGGTTCAAAACTCTTCGTGTAATAAATTGTTGAGCATTAAGAATGATGGATCCATGCCGAAAGAATCCTTCACCCAGAGATATGCCGTGGAATGCGAGGACCAGGGGGAAATCAACAGGGCAACTCTTGAAATTACGGTTGATAATAATGGCGATGTCAAAGAAACGAAGTTGGTGGACAGCGATAAAGCCATGGGCGGGAATATTCAGGTAACCCCTTCTGCGAAACAATGTGAATCAGGAGAAGAACTCAGATGTGTAAAGATCTGTGATTTTCCGTTGGAGGGTCCACCTCATTGCTATGATATTTGCTGGTGCATCAAATTTTATTATTGATGCCATCCTCGGGGAATGCAGCATCTTTTCCGCTGGTAACAGGTAACATCATTCATCCGAAAACCGAGCGATTAATCACGGAATACAAAAGCGGAATCCTTGATGGTTTAGACTCGTGCCAATAAGAAGAAAACGCCTGAAGACGACCGATCAAGATTTTGAGAGGTGGCAGCCCGCTGCATTCTTGGGAATCGCCCTTTGGAAATGTACCAGGCGTGCTCATCCCATTGGGGTGTTCGTGATACTGTTCCTGCCGGTGCGGGGCTGAGCACCCCCCTGATGGAATGGACGTCGACCCTGCCCTTTGGCCGTGAACACCGAAGAGGCAGAAGACAACTGCTCGGGAGTCAATGCCTGTGGCGGTCATTTCACAGGACTGGGGTCTGGCCCAACGCCAGGGGGATCAGTCGCCAAACATTTGGGTTCGTAATTCCTGGATAAAATTGGATGCAACCGCGCCTGTCGATGGGGATCCCCGAAGCCCTTCGCTCCAGATTCGATAACGCTCCTCGCAGCCCCGCTCGAAATTTGCAACCGATCCACCGTCCGCTGCCGGTGTATACACCACGATGAGGTAGTCGGCGGTCAGATACATACTGTTTTCGGCGCTCGTATTCACCGGGTCGTAATTAAGCTGAATGATGCCGTCGAACCGATCCTCTATCATCAAATCGAAGACCGACTGACGCATGGATTTCGAGACGTCCTTGTGGAAATAGGTGCGAGAGGCGATGCCTATCTGCTGCAGTTCGCCGTCCAAATGCCCCATCACCTGGCGCATATATTCGTTGTAGATTTCCCGGATCGCCGTCGTTGTTTCCGCGTCTTCCCTTCCACTCGACACTTCAGGGTATCCACTCGATGTAATTAATACCGACACCGGGACGTTGGACTGTGGGACCGAGATGACAGCCAGAGTCGAGACCAACAGCAATGCAACCATCAAGATCATCGGGATCTTCTTTTTCATCGTTACCTCCCTGGTTGGCATTCACTTTCAACAGGTCAGCCATTCGACCTGATCACGGTATGTGGACCTTCCATCCATTCGCGGGCGGCCCCGGGTCAGAGCGGCCGAGAGCCGGTAACATCCCTCAAACCCATCAGCGAGTGGGTGCAGAGGCCTCCACGATTCGGGCGCACTCAGCAGGTCTTGTCCCGATTAAAGAAGAGAAGTAGAGTTGGCATTGGTCAGGCGAGAGTTTGACGCCGAGCCGGGCAATTCGATGATCCATGAGGTCCATCAGTTCTTCGGAATCCGCGTAGGCGAGGCCGATATCCCAGATCAGTGTCTTGCCGTCCTCGCCGCCGGTTGTGACGAGGCGACCGTCCGGACTGAAAGCGATGGCTTCCACAGGGCGTCGGTGGCCTCGCAGCTCGAGAATCAGCCTGCCGCTATGGGCGTCCCAGACCAGAGGCACATTGTCATCCCTGATTGCGGTCGTCGCCAGCAGACTGCCGTCAGGACTGAAGATTGCTTTTCTGACTCGGCCTCGATGACCCCTTAGCTCAGCGCGAAGGATGCCGGTCTCCACATCCCATAGCCGGACGGTTGAGTCAAAGCTCGCGGTTGCCACCATCAGTCCGTCCGGGCTGATATGGGCTGAAAGGACGACCCCCGAGTGTCCGCTGAGGACAGCTAAGGGGCGACCTGTTTGGGCATCCCACACCCGGGCGGTGTCATCATGGCTTGCGGTCACGACGCGATGTCCATCCGAGCTGAAGACAGCCGAGGACAAAGGCCCCTTGTGGCCTTGCAGGGTCAGGAACAGACGGCCGGTCCGGGTGGCCCACACCTTTGCGGTCCCGTCTTGGCTGGCCGTCACCACCCAGCCTCCGTCCGGGCTAAAGCTTGCCGACTCTATTTCACCATCGTGGCCCTCGAAGAGGACAGTATCCTGTCGACCTCCGGTTTCACAGACACGCGCGATCTTCCCGCTGCCGACAACCACCCGTTGACCATCTGGGGCAAACGCTGTTGCGATGATCGCTTCGTCGCCAACCTTTATTGTGGTGAGAGGTTTTCCGGTATCCGCGTTCCAGATGGTTGCCTCTCCATCCATGTCCCCCGTTAGAATGCGACGGCCATCAGGACTGACAGCGATGGCATCCAGATGAATATCGGCTTGGAACGCCCCAATCAGCTGTCGATTAGACAAATCCCAGGAGCGCACAATGTCACTATTCTGGGTCAGTAGACGCCTGCCGCCCTCTCCGAAAGCCACCTTATGAACTGAATGTTCATCGTCGGCGAACATGTCGATCACCTCGGCGCTGCTCACGCTCCAGATCCTTGAGGTGCCGTCCCGGCTTGCCGTAAGCACCCGTTGGCCGTTGTCGCTGAATACCGCCGAAGTAATTTTTTCCCCGTGTCCCCCAAAAACGACTAGCAGCTCCTGATTGGCCATATCCCACAGGCGGGCGGTAAAGTCCTGATGAATCGTAAGGATCATTCCCCCGTCTGGGCTGAATCGGGCATCCTCCGCTGCCCAATGATTGCCGCGCAGCTCAGCGAGTTCCTCCCCGGTGTCTGCGTCAAACACTCGGACGGTCCGGTCCAGGCTGGCCGTCACGATCCGGCTCCCGTCCGGGCTGAAAGTGGCAGAAAAAAGGTTTCCATGGTGCCCGGTTAGTTCAACAATCACACTTCCGGTCGAAGCATCCCATATCCGTGCGGTATGGTCATCACTGGCGGTGACGATCCGCTTGCCGTCCGGGCTGAATGCGGCCGAAGAAACCAGGTTTTTATGTCCTTGGAACACGGTCAACATCTTTCCGCTGACCACGTCCCATACTTTGGCCTCAGTCTGGCTGCACGTGAGCACTCGAAATCCATCCGGATCGAAAGCCGCTAGCCGCACGGGCCCCGGGTGATCTCCCAGCTCGAACAGCAACTCTCCGCTTGACACATCCCAGATACGAGCGGTGTGATCGTAGCTCGCCGTGGCGATGCGCTGACTATCGGAACTGAAAACGGCTTGTGGAATGCGGCTGCGGTGACCGCGGAGGACTGCGATCTCCTCTCCTCCTCCGACATGCCACACACGGGCCGTTCCGTCGTTGCTGGCCGTCAATATACGGTTGCCGTCTGGGCTGAACACCGCGGAAGTGACCGCCTCTCGGTGCTCCTTGAATTCAGTCACGACATTTCCGCTGTCGATCTCCCAAATCTGGGCGGTACCATCCTCGTTTGCCGTCAATACCTGGCTGCCATCCGGGCTGAACACCGCGGAAAGAATGGCGCCCCGGTTGCCCCGAAACGTATGAGTGCACAGATGTTCCTTCAATATTGACCATGTGGAGGTCATACCGTCAGGATTGCTCCTGTCCGTTGTCAGAGCATGCCGGGCGAGGACAATCGCGGCGTCCGGGGTGCGGGAGGTGGCCAGGGTCCTGCCGGATGCCGCAAGCTCACTGGACCTGGCCCGGAGGGCCTCGGCTTCCAGCTGGTCGGCCCGGCGTTCGGCGACATGCCACTGAAAAAAGGCAACCCCCGCGGCCACTGCCGTTGCCAGAAACGCGACCGTTGCCCAGGCCTTGTTACGGCGAACCTGTCGGAGATCCTCGCTTTCGATGTCGACGGGGCTTTTTCCGAGCAGTCGCGCGGCAATCTTCAATACCTGTCCACGAAACTCCGGATTTCTGGGGTCTAACTGTTCCGGCAGGGTGAACGATGAGAGATCGAGAAACAGGGGCTCTGAGGAGAACTTTTCTTTAAGAGCCGTTGAGATGGCTGTCGAGATCTTCCAGTCGAAATCCTGGTGGATGGGATCCCACAGGATCTCACCTTCCGTTTTCACAAGCAGAATGGTGTCGACGGTTCTATGGGTGAGCCACCATTCCACCTCCTTGGCGACCCAGACAGAACTCGCGGATTTAGGCGATGCGACCAGTACGAGCCATTCGCTTTGCTTCAAGGCCTTGAAGATCTCCGTCTCCAAACCAGGGGAAACGGCGAGGTCTGTGTCGTCGCGAAACACGCGTAGCGAGCGCGCGCGGTACCAGGGGCGAGCGATTTGTTCCAGGGTCTTCTGCAAAGCGGCAGCACGCGGTCCGTCCGCCTCATGGCTATAGGAAATAAAGGCCTGATATCGATACGCTGAGGTTGGAATACCCAAAAGCATCTTTTAGCCCCCACTCACGTTTAGTGTTGTCGGGAAGATGGATGCCGTTGATCGATTTTTCTATTAGTCGCTGGCACCCGTCGATTTTCTTCCGATTGAACGGGCGAACCAGGAATCAATGGATACCAGGCGCTGTCTCAAATAGAAAAGAGGGTGTGGTTAAGGTAGAATTCACCGATCAGGAGGTGTGTGGGAGGAGAGTTGCTAACTTCCAATTTGACCAGCCGATAGAGGGTCAACCTGGCGGATCAATCAAAATCAATGGCTTCTTAGTGAGCAATGGTCAATGAAAAGCCCCAATTATAAAAAAGTGGGCCAAACACCCATCCATAGCAAGATTCCATATTGCCGTTGGCGTGCTTTATTGGAGGCTTTACATCATCAAAATCCAATAAAGATGTCAAGAAAAGAGTTTAATAGAATCTTATGGGCTGTTTTAGGTTTCGGGTGATCGGAGCACTGGGAAAAACCGCATGGGTGAAACCCCTATGAAAAGTACAGTTGAAATGTCCGTTCCTATTTCAGGATGAAGATCAAGGCTGCCTCTTTGCGACCACAACTGCCGGTCTTTCGATTCTGTTTGATGGACAGGTTGCCGCAAGGGCTGAGGTAGTCCCATAGATAGGACCGATGTCTGCCGGGTTGGATTTGCATCTGCATTACCAGTGACGACGATCACTACCCTCCGTTGCCTGTGGATAGAGCGGTCCGGAACGACGCCAGGAGCTGGTGGATAAAGTGAAGCTTGTCCATCACCGGGGGCGGAAGGGTGAAAGGGTAGAGGTCCGGCTGCCCCATGCTTCGGTTGAGGCTGTTGATGGCAATGGTGAGGGGGATGGAGGCTGCCGCTATGACGGTGAAGTCTGACGCGAGGTAGGGATCGAAATCGGCCCTCATCTCAACGGTTTCAAAACGGCGAGGACTGGAGCCTAGACGGATACGAAACGCGAAGGCCGTTTCCAGGGTATCGACGATGTGAAGATAATGGGCCCACGTTTCGGCCCAGTCCTCCCAGGGGTGGGCGGCGGAATAGGCGGTGACATAATGGTCCCGCCAGTTGTCGGGAGGGCCGTGGTCGTAATAGTGTCGCATCGATTCGGTGTATTCGGTGCGTTCGTCGCCGAACAGGCGGCGAAATGCATCTAGTCTGTCGGTTCTTGGGGTGACGAGATGTTGCCAGTAGTAGTGGCCGATCTCGTGGCGGAAGTGACCGATCAAGGTTCGATAGGGTTCGGACAGCCGTTCCCGGGTCCGTTCACGCTCGACGGCATCCGCTTCTGCCAGATTGATCGTGATGGTGCCATCCGAATGGCCGGTTTTGACGCCAGCCGGGTCGGATGGGGCCAGGTCGTCCGACCGGAAATCGAAGGCGAGGCCGCTGCCGGGGGCGTCGATCTTGTTTTCCAATGGGAGGTTGAAGCGGATCAGGCTGTAGACGAGTCGATGCTTGGCGTTCTCCACCAAGCGCCAGGCGTTGACATGCTGGAGATTGCCACTGTCGGGTATGATGCCGTTCAGATTGCAGGCGGTGCACAGTGGAGTGTCGCCGTCGACGGGGACGAGCCAGTTGCAGACGGCTTGGGCATGGTTGCCGCAGTAGCGGAAGGTCCTGCCGGCATCGTCCACCGCCTGCCAGTCGCCTGACTTCTGAACGAGTGTGTTAAAAGAATTCCGGTCGCTGCGATAGCCCAGGGAGGATCCACATCGCTCACAGGTGGTGTTCTCGAAGAACACCACCTGTCGGCATTTATCGCACTGAAAAATCTGCATTCGTCGACACTCCCGTTTCAACGCGGCCGAAGGCGCCGGTGGTGATGCCGCCACCTTGATCGCCCGGCGGCGCGTTGCTGAAGCAGCTTTATCGGTCTCTATCGTCCACAGATAAGAGATGCAATCCCATTCCCTATCCCGGATATGTCAGGTGTTGGCGGCGTTCATCGGCCAGGCATTCAAGGGCGCCGCCGACCGTTGGTACTGCAAGCCCTTGATCACGCCGCATAGGGAAGCCTCCGACGCGCCCCCAGGGGGACTATTTTTGGGGGTTTTTGCCATTCCGCCGGGGGACAAACGGCTCCCGGGGCTCTGCTACCGAAACAGGCGCTTAACATAAGATATTATATATCATTTTGACATTTAGAAAAAATTGTCATGACATATTCGGGCTAATGATCGGCTAGCAGATCCGCGGATTCTTCCGGCCAGATCGCCGGCCCATGTCCGGTAGCGATCCGAGGTCGTTTTCCCGTCAAAAAAGACGACTCCTTCCTTCACCGCGACCTGGATCTCGTCGAACCATCCGGTCGAGCCCATGATGCGGGACAATCGGCGATCGATGTCCGAATCCTTCGATACCGGCCGGACTTCCACAGGGCTGCCCGGAGTCGAAACGAGCGACTCCGGGATTTCGGGGGGCGAATCGCCTTCCTGGGCGAAGAGGGGAGGCAGGCCAAGAGTAAACGCCACGGACGTTGCCAGAAGGGCCGCCCGGAGCAGGCGAAAACGACGCCCCAAATGCCTATTGCGGTTGTCGATGCCCGTCTTCAATTTCACGGTGTCTTATTCCTTGCCGGACGATGCAGGTATGCTCCGATCCCGCATCCGTTTGTAGATCGACCCATATCGCTCCAATACGTCCTTTGCATCCATGGCCTCCGGCAGCCCTTCCCGACTGCCTTTTTCGATCATGATCGCCTGACGGATGACGGCCTCCCGCTGATCCGTGTTCCATATAAACCCGGTAATGGTGTGGAGACTTTCGAGCAGACGGATCGTGACGGATGCATTGCTGCGTGCGTATTGGCGAATCTGGTTGAAGGCCGCATCCAGAATCTTCGAGAAGGCGGTCGGGTAGACGATAGCACGCAGGTTGCCGTCGGAATCGAAGCGCTCTGTAGTGGGGACGGACCGCTTGGCCAGATCGCAAAGGGACGAACTCAGGTGGTCGATGCAGGTGATCGCGGTAAACGGGTCGTTGACGCCGGGAGAGAGGGCGCGGCTGGCGATTTCGACCAGTTCGTTGACCAGAAACTCCAAGTCGTATTCCTGTGACCGCTTGGAGCCGCAGACGAACTGGTCGTTAATGGAAGCGGAGATGTCGGCATCCAGCTTATCGCCCGGGTAGACTTCCGCCAGGGGAGATCCATTGACGAGATAATGGCCCGGCCGGCGGAGGATGCGGATGATCAGATCTTCCCGAGCCGCCAGTTCGACGAGGCTGTCCGGGTCAAAGGTCTGGATGTAGCCGTCGGCGTTTGAACAGACGACGGCGGCCCGGTCGTCAAAGTCGGGGGGCAGGTCATTTTTCGGAGAAGACCCTGTCGACTCCCCATCGTCAGTTGAATGTTTTTCGGGGTACAACCGCCGCACCGCCGTTGAGAGGTCGCTGCTGATGCGGTGGATCACATTGCCGACCTGAATGGCCTCCGCCGTGTGGTGGATGAAGTAGATCAGCACACCCACATTGAGTACGGCCATGATGACGGCGACGAAAACGCATCCGTGGGGAACAAACGCCGTTTGGCCGGGAGAACCGATGGTTCGCAGAACCAGGATGCAATAAAGGAAGGTTGACGTCACGGTTCCCAGTACAAACTGGTTGCCCCGGTCCCGCATGAAATGCTGCAGCAGGCGCGGGCCGAACTGCTGGGAGGCCAGGGACAGGCTGACGATGGTGATGGAGAATACCACCCCCGTAACGGTAATCATGGAACCGGCGATGGTCGCCAGGGTGGACCGGGCCCCTTCGATACCCGTGGTGAAAAATGCCTTGCCTTCCCAAAACCACAGTTGCCCCATGTTCTGATCCACATACAACAACACCTGAGATAGGAGGATGGCGCCGACGGCCATGGTGGTTGGGAGAAACCAGTAATTGTTGAAGAGTTTTTCAGCCAGGCTTTTGATTTTCGCTTTCATGGGGTCCGATCCCAACTGGTGATTGATACCGGGTGCATCGGCTGACGGGCCGGTGTGCCCTCGCCCGCTGACGGTATGCCCGTTTGAAGGGTTATCCTACTGCCGTTGCGCGGGGCACCCCTCCGCTTCACCCCTGATTGACGGCGACAGGGTATCGCGAACGCGGGGGAACATCTGCCTGGGCCCGGGCAGAAGCAAAAAAAACCGGCGCAGGCATCCCGGAAATCCTGTTGGAGAAAGACTTTTACCTCCCAGTCGAATTGGAAGTGAGACATGCCGTAAGTGGCCACGGACCTTCCGCCCGAGAGTTCCTCGGCACTGATGGTCAGGGTCCATCGGGAATACCCGCCATTCCCTGAAGGACTGTAACCGAGTATGGACATCGTCATGGTGTTCACCCGGCTCGTGGTCTTCAGAAAATAGGTTTCGATCTCGTCGGCCCCACGGGCGACGCAAAGGGTATCGCAGAGGTAGGCATTGATTGCGCAAACCTTCCGGGTCAGCCCGCTTTTCCCTCGGGGGATCGCTGAACCCTTGGTGGAGTGGCATATCCAGACCATCCGCCTGTACACCATTGAAAGGATAAGATCGGTGATGCAATTTGCCAACTTCAGTCCAGTAGGGCTTTACGGTAATCAATGGAGCGGCGGCAATCGAAGCCGAGACAGGGAATCCGGAAACCAAGAACTAGGCTGTCACGGCATGGGGCCTGTATCTTCGGCGACTTACGATTTGACGATTAATCACTCCGGTGTCATGGTTGGTCCGGAAACCAGGAATCGCCCACGAGGACATTCGCCTGGGCATTGCATCGGGTCTTTTCGTCCGGGATCGAAATCCCATTTCCCTATCGGATTCTTACCTTCAAGGGGCTGATTCACTTCCGGGATGACGGGAGCCGGAAGACAACCGAAGCACCGTCTTAGCAGACAATACCGGTGGAATTCGGCTAAAGAGGGGTTGAATGATTACCCTGATCGTTGTCCTGGAAATCATTGCATTGGCCGCCGTTCCCCATGTGCTTCTTTCCGGGAAGCGGCCGGTGTCCATGCTGATCTGGATCGGTGTCCTCCTCCTGTTCCCTGGGGTCGGTTTCCTTGGCTACCTTGTGATTGGAAACGACCGGGTGAGAAGACGGCGATTCAAGCGCCATCGGTACCAGTCAAAGGAGCGGGAGCACTCGCACCGGGACGGGGAGCATTTCATCGGGTTGGATGACGGCGACACACGCCTTCTCAAAACGGTTTCGAGGCTCTGCAAGCACCCGGTCACGACGATTGCAACCGTGGACGCGTATTACAGCGGGAAACACTACTATCCCGAACTGATCTCCTCGGTTGACGCTGCCGAAACCTTTGTCCATGTAGAGATGTACCACTGGCGTGACGACACCACTGGAAAGAGAGTCCTTGACGCCCTGGTGAACGCTTCCCGAAGAGGGGTGACGGTCAGGCTGGTGGTGGATGAAATCGGCTCCGTGGAAGTCAGCGAGCGCTTCTTCAGACCCCTGGTCGACGCTGGAGGTCGTTTTTCGTGGTTTTACACGGTTCATCCCCGTCGGAACCGATATTTTTTCAACCTCCGCAACCACCGCAAATTGGTGATTGTCGATGGGCGCCTGGCTTTCGTCGGGGGGATCAATGTCGGGGGGGAATACGAAGGCCATGACCCCTCCACCGGTGATTGGAAAGACTTCCAAATCCGGATCGAAGGAGATGCGGTGAACCAGCTGCAGGAGGTTTTCTGCCACGACTGGTACTATGCCACCGAAGAAGCGCTTCCGATCGACGACTATCTGCGATCATTCGATAGCAACTGGGATATTCCGGCAGTGATCGTCGAGAGCGGGCCGGACACGAAAAAAGACGTCGCTCTCAATAGCTTGTTGGCGATCATTGGCCAGGCAACGGATCGTTTGGATCTGTTTACGCCCTATTTTGTGCCCGAGCCGGCCCTGGTCAGCGCCCTTCAGATCTCGGCAGCCAGGGGGGTGATAGTGCGGCTGATGGTTTCTAAAAAAAGCGATTTCAAGGTTCTGGTTGATATCGGACGGTCCTTTTACGATGACTTGCTGGCCTCGGGCGTCCACATCTACGAGTACGACAAGGCCATGCACCATGCAAAGCTTGCGATTGCGGATCAACGGTGGGTATTGGCAGGTTCCGCCAACATGGATGCCCGATCCATGAACTTGAATTTCGAGGTCGGCGTCTTCTTCCGATCGGGTGCCGGCTGCCGTCGCATGGCGGCCCATTTCGACACCCTGTTTTCAGATGCCGTCCGAATCGATCCGGAGCGCTTTTCCCGCCGCTCGACCTACCAGCGTCTCAAACAGGGGGCACTGAGGCTCTGGTCTCCCCTGCTTTGAACGTCCTCCTGGCCGGTTTTAGGTCTTCCGATCCTGGAGGGGGTCCTGCCCGGAGGATGCCCGATCACCCTGCAGCCGGTTTCTGTGTCAGAGACTCCGGGGACGATGGAAATCGAGGCTGCCTCCGGTCGTCCAGTCCCCGGCAATTCAGGATCTGTGAAGGAATCGTTCTGCGGTGGGTGGGAAATGACGAGGTCGGCAGGGCATCCGACCAATTGAATTCACCACCGGCCGATGATCGCCTGCATCGATGGCAATGGAGTTGTCCGTCCGTTGACTTGGGGCATGGTCAAGGGGTGGGTTCATGCTTAGGTTAACCATAATCAGAAACTCCCTTTCCAGTTGATGCGCAGCAGCGCTGTTGTGATTGCGGTGGTTCTTCCTTGTCAAGGCAGACCATTGCGGCCGTTCGATTCACCCCCATAACAGCCATCCCCATTGATCTGCTGCCTGCACCGGAAACCCGCATCCCCCACAGGAGGTCACCATGTTTTGTTATCAATGTGAACAAACCGCTCAAGGCACGGGTTGCACGGTCCAGGGGGTCTGCGGCAAGCAGCCCGACGTCGCCGCCTTGCAGGACCTGCTTCTCTATTCACTCATGGGATTGTCCGAGGTGGCGGTGGAAGGCCGCCGGGTGGGCATCTCGAACCCGGAGGTCAATGCATTCACGGTCAAAGCCGCTTTCTCCACGCTCACCAACGTGGATTTCGACCCCGCTCGATTTAAATCCCTCATCGACCAGGCGGTTGCCTGGCGGGAGAAGCTGAAAGCCCAGGTCGCGGCTGCCGGAGGGACTGACCAGTGGCCAGAGGGATCGGCAAACTTCATCCCTGAGGCCACCGTTCCGGATGTGGTCAAACAGGGTGAGGCGGTCGGGCTCAAATCATACCCCGCAGACGATCCGGATATCCTGTCGCTCAAGCACACGGTCCTTTTCGGGATCAAGGGGGTGAGCGCCTACGCGGACCATGCCCAGGTACTGGGGCATTCCCACGACAGCGTTTACGCCTTCGTTCACGAGGGACTGGCGGCTATCCAAAGCAGCGCGATGGGGGTCGAGGAATGGGTCGCCATGGCGCTCCGCTGCGGCGAGGCGGCTTACAAAGCCATGGAATTGCTGGATGCCGCCAATACCGAAACCTACGGTCATCCCGTGCCAACCCGGGTACCGTTGGGCTACAGGAAGGGAAAGGCCATCCTGGTTTCCGGGCACGATCTTAAGGATATGGAAGAACTTCTCAAGCAAACGGACGGCACGGACATCACTATATACACCCACGGAGAGATGCTGCCCACCCATGGCTATCCCAAACTCAAGGCCTATCCCCATTTTTACGGCCAGTTCGGCACCGCCTGGCAGAAACAGACCAGAGAGTTCGCCGATTTTCCCGGGGCGGTCCTGATGACCACCAACTGCATCCAGAGACCGGCGAAAAGTTACAAGGACAACCTGTTTACCTCCGGTATGGTGGGCTGGCCGGGAATACCCCATATCACCGATTTGAATTTCAAGCCGGTGATCGACCGGGCCCTTGAAATGCCGGGATTTGAAGACGACCGGGTCGACCAAGAGGTCACGGTCGGGTTTGCCCGCAATGCGGTGCTGGGGGTCGCCGACCAGGTGGTTGCGGCGGTCAAGGGGGGAGATATTCGGCATTTCTTCCTGGTGGCCGGTTGCGACGGCGCCAAACCGGGCAGAAACTACTACACCGAATTTGTCGAGAAAGTGCCAAGGGATTGCATCATTCTGACCCTGGCCTGCGGCAAGTATCGCTTTTTCGATCAGGAGTTGGGAGAGATCGGCGGCATCCCCCGCCTTCTGGATGCCGGTCAGTGCAATGATGCCTACTCGGCCCTCCAGATCGCCTTGGCCTTGTCCAAGGCATTCAACGTGGACGTCAATGACCTGCCCCTCTCGCTTATCATCTCCTGGTACGAGCAAAAGGCGGTCTGCGTGCTCTTGGCACTGCTCCATCTGGGCATCAAGGGGATTCGATTGGGGCCGTCTCTTCCGGCATTTATCACCCCGAACGTGCTCGACACCCTGGTGACCCATTTCGACATCAAGCCCATCGGTTCTCCAGAGGACGATTTGAAGACGATTTTGGGATGATCGGGTAAGATCCAGACACTGCCGATAGCCGAGAGCAAAAGGAGAATTACCGAGGTGACCGGTGCGTTGGTCGATTGCTTTAGGGCGTCGCCAGATCCGCATCCTAACCCGAATATTTCATGACATATTCGGGCCAAGTGGTGGCTGGTTCCCACGGGCAAACCGTTTCCAGCCTCAATAGGATGTTCCGTCTCGGGGTCGTCACCCAGACGATATCGGCAATGGTGGGAGCCGACGCCTCGGTGATCGATCAACAGACCATGCCTATGAAGTGATCGTGAAGAAGAACCATTTCTTGGCAAGAGAAAGACCACCATATCGAAAACGGATTCGAAGAAAAATTCGTCTCATCGAACCGTGGAGAAGGAGGTGTAGCGCATGAATCGCAGAAAATTCATCAAACGGTCAACGATGGCATGTGGGGCCGTAGGGCTTTTACCCGGCCCTATCCTTGCCCTAGCCGATAAGGTTTCTAATTTGGCATCCGCGATGGTAAGGACGGCGAGGAGAAGGCCAAGCTCATGAAGATCCTGGTTCTCTTCGGCAACACCTTCGGTGCCGATAAGCTTGTGGACCTCGGCGGTGCCCCGCACAGCAACATGTTCATCGGCGGCCCGTACATGAGCTCGATGATCAAAATGCTGGACGCGTGCGCCAATGCCGGGCTCAAGTGTTAGGCGCCCTTCACGGTCAACCTGCGCCCTATGACGTTTAAACGTCCAGAACAAAACCACGGATATGACGATGATCTACGAGGGCTGCAAGTTGCAGCGGGACCGGCAGCCGCTTTCTGTTTTCCTCAAGATATTATTTTTAGTACCGGAGTCCTGAAAGACGTCGATTGATCGACAGATCGGAGACCTATCGTCTGGATTCGCTTTCCTGCTCACCCCAGACAAGTTGTTTTTTTATTCATGAATGAGTACCGTTTTGGGAAACCTGCCGATTCAACGATCGAAACCAGACGATTGGTACTTCCCGATTTAACGGTCGATCCATTATCCGTTTTCGGTGTCTTGGCATTCTTTCGGCCATAACGGGAGATCTCTTCGGAACCGCGCGGTCCTGTCCACCATTGGGCGGTATCCTCATCCGGCGGAGATCTGGGCGGGAGTCATGAGACCGGGATCGCAATGAGGTCCTGAATTCCCCTTCCACGACGGTATGTTCTTCCATCTATCCATCAAGAACCGACAGGAGCGATCATGAATGAGTCGTCAGGGTCCCCGGATGAACGGAGGTTTCAGAAAAGGGCGCTCGAAGCCGCCATTCGAATTGGTCTTGTGGCGTTGCTGGTACTGTGGTGTTTCAATATCGTCAGGCCCTTCATTATGCCTGTTCTCTGGGGGGCCGTTTTCGCTGTGGCCCTTTATCCGATATTCCAGAAATTGCGATCCCTGTTCGGGGGGCGAGAGAAGGTGACGGCCACCCTGATGACCCTGGTGGCCCTTGCCCTGTTGATCACTCCTACCGTCATGCTTTCCGGTTCGTTTGTTGAAAACGCGAAGGTATTATCAAACGAAATCGAGGCGGGAACCCTGACGATACCACCACCGTCGGAGGGGGTAAAACACTGGCCGGTGGTCGGAAAACAACTGGATAAAACCTGGCGATTGGCGTCTTCCAACCTTGGCGATGCGATGGATAAGTTCAAGCCCCAAGTGGAGGCCGCCGGCAAAATGCTTTTGGGTATTGCGGCAGGCACCGGTGCCGTTGTTCTCCAGTTGGTCATTTCCATCATCATTGCAGGCGCACTGATGGTCTATGACCGAAGCGGCATTCAGGCAATGGAAACCATTGCCTGTCGGCTCACGGGCGAAAAGGAGGGTAAGGAGATCGTGGCCATTACCGGTGCCACGATCCGAAGCGTCGCCCAGGGGGTGTTGGGGGTCGCCTTGATTCAGGCCATCTTTTCGGGTGTCGGCTTTTTGGTCATCGGTGTTCCCCTGGCAGGGTTGTGGACCCTTCTTGTTCTGGTGCTGGCCATCGTCCAGTTGCCCACGATCCTGATTCTGGGGCCGATCATCGTCTATGTCTTCTCGGTCGCGGCCACCGTTCCGGCGGTTCTGTTCGCGATCTGGAGCATTCTCGTCGGGGTGAGCGATACCTTTCTAAAGCCCCTATTTTTGGGACGAGGGATGGATATACCGATGCTGGTGATTCTGCTGGGCGCCATCGGCGGGACTATCTTGTCGGGAATTATCGGTTTGTTTGTCGGGGCCGTTGTGCTTGCGGTGGGTTACAAACTGTTCATGGCTTGGCTGAGTCAGGACAGGGAACCGGTCGTTGAACCCCCGGTAGAAGATTGACCGGTGCATTCGGATGACGAGCCAAGGCCCGTAGGCGTCTCATTTGTATTTGACGAATCGATATTCTTCGGATCAGAGCCCTCATCGAGTAGTGCGGAATCATCCCGACGATGTTGCCGGCATTTCGATTTGACGGACAGCTTCCGTCATCGAGCCGGGTTCGACTGCCGGTGCTGTCGCCGATCCGGTGATCGTGGTGGCTGGGCACGGTCGAAAGCAGGCGCTCGCCCGCCGAGAGCTCAGGCATGGTGAGGATGCTGGGATTCGGGGCGAGGACCCCGGCCCGGTCAGTTCTCTGCGGTACCGCTGAGGTTGGGAGGGTCGCTAGCAATGGCCGGACCCATATCAATCGAGAAAAGGCCGGCGCGTTCCGCCTCGGCGGCAGCAAGTGTTCTTTTCATCTTCATCCCTCTTTTATCCCTGAGCCGACGGTGAAAAGACAAGGATTTTTTCCTAACGGTAGGCTACGGCCGGCAGCCAGATCACCAACTGAGGCCACATGGCGATGATCACCATGCCGATCAACTGCAGAACGATGAAAGGAACCACACTTTTGTAAATATCTGTGAGTGTGATCTCAGGCGGGCAGATGCCTTTCAGGTAGAAGAGGGCAAACCCAACAGGCGGGGAGAGAAAGGATGTCTGTAGCGCTACCGCTATCAATACCGCAAACCAGACCAATGCGGGGTTTTCGATTACACCATATCCGTCAATCGGCAGCGTTAGGGACTCGACCACAGGGGTGACCAGAGGAAGGATGATCAGTGCAATCTCGATCCAGTCGAGAAAAACGCCCGAATAAAAACGCAGAAGAGAATAAAATCAGGATGCCGTAGGCGCCGAAAGGAAGTGATGTCAGTATTCTTTCAATAAATTTGTCTCCACCCAAGCTGCCCAGGACGAGTCCAAATGCCGTGGCTCCCGGGTATCTAGCCGCGCCCATACTTGAAGGGATGAATCTCAGGGTCCGAGAGAAAATATTGGGTGATGTTCCCATCGGGCGCTTGATCGATCCCATGGAGGTCGCATCTTTGGTGGGAGAGCCCTTCTGCAACGAAGCCCTCGCCGGAGATGTTTACTACGTTCACGGCGGATTGAGGTTAGGCTCGAGAGGATAGAATGGATTCAAAGAGATTCTTCATCGCTGTCACTGGACCCTTTATACAGGAGAAGCCATTATGAGCAAAGTGAGCATTATCGGTGCCTATAACACCAAGTTCGGCGCATTCGTAGAGAAGGACAAAGCTTCCGGAACGGTCAGGGACACCAAGTCCTTTTATGAACTACTATCAGAGGCGGGTCGGGGGGCAATTGAGGATGCAGGGCTGGATCCTAAAGAAATCGATGGCATCTGGATCGGATCCTGCTCCCCGTCGATGTTCATCAACCAGGAGCATGTGGGACCCTTGGGGCTCGAGGTGGCACCGGAGGCGTTGCGATTTGTGCCGACCACCCGCACGGAGGGGGCGTGCGCATCCTCTTCCGTGGCCCTTTACAATGCCTTATTCGGTGTGGAGTCCGGCCGGTTCAAGCGAGTTCTTGTGATCGGGGTAGAGAAAATGAGTCTTCTGGCCACGCCGGAAGTCACCCATGCGCTGGCCTGCTCCTCTTATTGGCCCGAGGAAGGGGCAAAGGGGGTGACTTTCCCAGGGCTGTTCGCAGAGTATGCAAAGGGCTACAAGGCCCATTACGACCTTGACCCAAGTGAGCTCAGACTCATGTTTGCCGCGATATCCGCCTTGTCCTACCGCAACGGAGTGGAAAATCCCCTGGCCCATTTTGGCAAGGGAAGCCCCGTCGATCGGATGGCGCTTTTCCAGGCGGAGAAGATCCTCAATTTGCCGGATACTGGGAAAGGCGCCAACCCCGTTATCGCAGATCCTCTTCGCCTCCACGATTGTTCTCTGATTTCGGATGGAGCCGCTGCCGTTGTGCTGGCCCCCACCAAAGACGTTCGAAGCACCAGAGAACGGGTTGTCGAAATTGCAGGGATCGGCATGGCGACCGAGCGACTGGCGGAAAGCGTCCGCCCCAACATGTACGAACTGATTGCCGGCAAACTGGCGGTGAAACGGTCTTTCGACGAGGCCGGCATCCGGATCGGTGATGTCGATTTCGCCGAAGTCCACGACTGTTTTTCCATCAACCAGATCCTTACCACCGAGGCCTTGGGGCTCTCGTCCGACGGTCGCGGGGGGTGGGACTATGTCGACGGAAGATTCACCCACGAGGACCGATGCCCGGTCAATCTCTCCGGAGGCCTCAAAGCCAAAGGGCATCCAGTGGGTGCCACCGGATGCTCCATGCATGCACTCGCCTATAAGCAGCTTGTGGAAGAACCGATCGGTCTGGCTCCCGCTAACAAACAGCCTGACGTTGGCGTGGTCTTCAATGTGGGCGGTTCCGCGGCGACCAACTGCGTTACCACACTCAGACGGCTTCGTTAGTTGAGTCCTGCCCCCCGGCGGCTGCGGGGCGGACACTGGTTTTCGCTTTAGCGGCAACCGGCATCTCCATGCTTGTCTTTCTATTGGAATGGGCTAAGGTGGCCCATTCCAATGCAACGGAGGGAATGATTTCCATGCCGGTGAAAAGCCCAAGCGATCTCATTCAACAAACCGAATTCCTCAAGACCGTGTTGGATAACATGCAGATCGGCATCATCATTGCGGGTGCCGATCTGCACGATTAATTATATCAGCAACCCCCATAAATTTTTATATATCGGTTATCTCGTGCACCGGGTCCCTATCAGGCTCGATGGAAAGGTTGTGGCAGTTCTGGGACTGGCGCTCTTCGATTCAGCATCAACAGCCGTCAATCTGGTCAAAAAACTCGCCTATTTGGAATCCAAACTCAAGCACTTTCAAAACGAATTGGCGGCCTGCCACACAACCCGCTACCCATTCGACCCCATCATCGGGGTTAGCGACGCTGTTCGTGGGCTCAAGGCCGATGCCCGACAAGCTGCCAGAAGTGATCTGCCGGTTTTGATCACCGGGGAATCGGGGACAGGAAAAGAGCTGTTCGCCCAGGCAGTCCATCACGCAAGCCCCCGCCGGGCCTACCCCTTTGTCCGCGTCAATTGCTCGGCGCTTCCACGAGATCCTCTGTAGTCGGAACTGATCGGATATGAAAAAGGCGCTTTCAACCGGCGCTGGTCTCAAAGGAAAACCCGGCAAATTCGATCTGACCCACATGGTGAACCATCTTCCTTGACGAGATCGGAGACCTTTCTCTCGACATGCAGCCAAAACGGCTTTGTGTACTGGAGTCGAAAGCGTTCGAGGGAATCGGCGGGACGTCGGTAATCGCCTCGGATTCCCACGCAGAAACGAACCTTAATATTTACCTGCAGTCGGCTGAAAAGACTATTATCGAAGAAGTACTCCGTCAGGTTAATGGCAGCAACACCTTAGCGGCGGAAATGTTAGGGATCCATCCGACACTGCGATATCGAAAGATGAAGCTTCTCGGGATGATGAATTAAGATGTGACGTGAGGCTTAGTTCCGCCGAAGGCCGCAGCGCTCACCTGCTTAGCCCGACTATGTCATGAACATTTTTTCTAAGTGTCATAATGATATATGATATTTTATGGTTAGCGCCTGTTTCGGTAGCAGAGCCCCGGGAGCCGTTTGTCTCCCGGCGGAATGGCAAAACCCCCAAAAATAGTCCCCCTGGGGGCGCGTCGGAGGCTTCCATATGCGGCGTGATCAAGGCCTTGCAGTATCAACGGTCGGCGGCGCCCTTGAATGCCCGGCCTATGAACGCCGCCAGCACGCGACATATCCGGGTTGGAGGTATTCTGAACACCCTAATGACATGGATGGTGATGCAGATCGGACAGAAGCAATCAATCGATCAAGAAACGGAGCCCTCTGTGATCGCGGCCAAATTGGGAAACGAATGTCTGAAAGGTCGAAAGAGAAGGGGAATAAGGCTTGAAACACCATTTTGGGATAGTGGAAAATGGCGTCTTATTTTTTCTGTTTGTGCCGAGCGCTTGATTTTCAATGAAGCCATATTTGGCTATTCCTCAATTCATCGACGTTTAGGTGAAATGTCAGCATATCTGGGTTCATTCACTCCAAGAGCAATGGCGAAGCAGGTCCATTCAGCCAACAGTCATCGTACCCGATCAAAAGATATGTTTGTCTTTATCCCGCCGATCCTAGCTCACCAGTGATTTCGTTTGCATATGTATTTATACGATCGATAATATCATTCACATCGTGTTCATTGATCCCGTGATCTTGAAGGGTATCGATCAGGTGACCGACATACAGAGCAAAATGATGTTTGTTAATGCCTCTTCCATGGTGGACATAGCTAAGAGGTCTGCCAGTGTAAGTGATAGGGCCATCCAGCGCTGCACTAAAGAATTCGCGCTGCATTCTGCGGAGCTTGCCCATAGAAGACTGACTAAAAAACGGTTTCAGTTCGGGATCCGCGATGACGCGATCATAAAATTCGTTGATAAGACCACTGATAGCTTGTTCCCCACCGACTCGCTCAAACAGAGTTTGCTCCTTTTCGCTCATTTTGAACCTCCGGGGTTTATTTGATGGGCCATTTATCGGTCGGTTGGTTTTATTTCCAGTGAATATGTCAGAAATCCTCCTTATTTCCTGGCTTTTGACGCGGGTTATTCACAAAATAAATCAAATTATATCAATTATTTTTGTGAATATAGATCGATACGAATCAAAAACCAGATATAACAACAACGCTCCTATTCACGGTGCGTATTAAGTCCGAAATGGCATCGAATGCCGGATAAAGGCTGACGTGGGCTGTACCGGGAGCAGTTGCTTTGTAAGATGGAGAAGGAAAGGACTCAGGTCAGAATGGGGGGCCAGTAATCAAGACGAGATTTCAGTACCCGTGTGAACCTGTAAATGAACATTCATCCAAACGTTTCGGTGACGAAAAAGCGATTTATAGTATTCATGGGCGGTATTGGAGCCGCCTGGCTAAAAGGCTTCGAAGCGGCCTGTCATTATTTTGAATGAGCCCCACGGCCATTGATGAGGCCAGGCCCATTTCATACATCCACAATTATTTATCCAAAAACAATATATATTCAGGAAGTCCGATTTGCAAATGAGATACTGAAGACGGCTTCTTTTACTCTCTTGTCAAAAATGATGATGATAAGAAGTCGTTCTCGTTCGTTTGGACTAAGCACACTCAGTTTTCTACACCGATGGATAAGACACGACATTTAGGAGGTCGGTGACAGATAAGGTCACGACTCAAAATGACTGGAGCTACCGAGGCCTTTTCAGAAACCATCCCAAATCCTGATCTTGCGCGTGATGGTTTTTCTTGAAAAATAATAGACCTTCTTGACAACACCTAATTGGGTATCCATATACATTTCTATCCCTATGAATGGGAATCAATATCTTCTCAATGATTCTCTCGGGGTACCGAAGGACTTAGCGCTCCTTCACCCGATAACTGATGAAGCTTGCGGCAAGATACAACTTATTGCGGGTCCGTCTGTTCCGCATAAGACATTGAGTACCATCAGGTTTCCTCCACAAATGACCGCAAGCCAGATTTGGTTGTCAGCAAATCGATCAAGGGATTTGATCCTCGGCATCTGATGACCGGCGGATATACGGATCCCGAGGGGTCACATCGTCACCGTTCACGCTCCTTCCTCTACTTCGGTTCTGCATCACACTGTCAGTGTGCCCCTGAAAGGCAGCAAGGGGAAAACATATAGCGTTTGTTGAGTGAAATCGATGTTGTCTCTCTGGCAATTCTGAACTCGCAAAGCATTGGTTTACAGTCATCCTGTTCGCCGTTGAGACAATGCATTCGGTGAACGAGCTGCTCCATTCAGCCGAGTCGCGGAAGGTCGTTGAAAGCAATTTTGATGATGATGACTTTCCGACAGGTCCATTTTCGACCGTTTCATGATGTCCCTTGGATAGAAGTCATCGAGCCTCGATGATGGAGGATCTTCTTTCGATAAGCTAAACTGATTCCATGTGGAAATACGATTTCGACCTCCTCATCAATGAGAGATTTAACGTTCAAGGGCTTTTCATAAGATTCGGTCTCATCGATTGGATGCTGGAGCGTTTCAGAATACCTCTTTGAGTCACCCAGCGTCGCTCCCCTTTTCCCCGATCAAGACGATTCGCACAATTGCATTTTAAAACAACGGTTGCTCCCTGACAGAAAGGTTTTCGATACGAGGGTAGGATAAGTCTTTCTGTTTCATTCAATCGTCACATGATCTTTACTGGGGAGAGGAAAAATGAGAAAGCACAACCCGTCTTTGTCATTCGCCGCTATCGTCGCCCTTTCAATTCTATCACCTTTTCTGATTGCTTCTTCCGTGCATTCTGACTCTGAGAATTCGGATTCTGAAAGCGAAATACAAGCCTGCATTTCGTCCGCCAAGCGGGGATTGCTAGATGTACCGGATGATCGTTCACTACGATTCATGGGCAAGGTCGAGGAGGACACTGCCCGTTGTCGAGGGGGGGAAACGGCTGTCCGCTATCGCGATACGCCATGGGTCGATTGGCAGAATTATTACGCGACGGGCGATTCCAGCAGCAGGCACGAGGGACGGGAGGCGATTACATCCATCGGTGAACATCTCTATCCCAATGGCAGGGGAATCGATGGGGCACTGCTCGACCTTGAATTTCAGCGAATAGAGTTGATCAAATTCAATCTCTTCGATCAAGACACCTACGACCAATACATAAAAGGCCGAGATGATCGGGACGGTTCGACATTGAATCGGTGGGATGAAATGCGACTGTCACCCGGCCATGAATTCTTTCAGGAGGTGGGCGGTGATGGGGAGCAGTTATGTCGCGGATCATTGATTACCTATCGAACCCTGACGGGTATCTGCAATGATGTAACGAATCCATTGATGGGCGCTTCAGGCATGCCCTTTGGCCGGAATGCCCAGTTTGAAGCCACTTTTCCCAGACTGGGACTGAATGAACTGACGCAAAACCGGCATGGTGATCGAATCGGTTTGCTCAAACCCGATCCCCAGCTGATCAGCAGAAAATTGTTTACCCGTGAACAATCCGAAGGTAACGGATGCAACCAGGGAATGGGGGATTCGGGGTATTCGACGGATGCGTCGTGTGATTATCTGAAGGCGCCCTTCTTCAATACTCTGGCGGCTTTCTGGATTCAATTCATGACCCACGATTGGTTTTCCCACACCGCCGAAGGTCGCAACAAGCCGGAGCTAAGACCCGTTGGTTGTACCTCCGAAGACGCTCAATCACTGGGATGTCGCGAAGGCGACCGTCGCGAACCGTCCCTTTACGCCAAGGAAACCCCGGCAGAATCCTTTGAAAATGCCGGTGAGCAGTACCTCAAGCGGGCACCCAAAACCACCAACAACCTTGTCACCGCTTGGTGGGATGCATCGCAGATCTACGGCCACGACACCCTTTCGCTAAAGCGTGTGCAACGCGATCCCGGGGACCTATCCAAATTGCTCCTGCAAAACGACTATTTGCCCCTGATGCCGGCTTGTGAAAGCTACACTGAAGACTGCCCTGTTCAGCCCCAGTGGAAGGGACAGGAAGCCGTCGGCTTTCCGGACAACTGGAACATCGGCATGAGTTTCTACCACAATCTGTTCGCTCGGGAGCACAATTATTTTGTCGACCAATTCAGAAATCGACAAAAAGAGATGCCCCATGCCGATTCCGGGCTCAGGGACCCGGAGGACCCAAGCAAAGTGATTGCCTATAAGGACGTCTCGAATGAACGCCTGTATCAGGTCGCAAGGCTGGTCGTTTCCGCTGAAATTGCCAAAATCCATACCATCGAATGGACCACCCAGCTGTTGTACAACGAGCCCCTTTACCAGGCGATGAACGCCAACTGGTTCGGTCTTTTCAATCTGGAAGAAAATCGTGTCTCCCAATTGC
The DNA here is from genome assembly GCA_942491115.1 of uncultured Desulfobacteraceae bacterium. Lineage (GTDB taxonomy): Bacteria > Desulfobacterota > Desulfobacteria > Desulfobacterales > UBA5852 > CALNZV01. Next base: position 569,856 of record CALNZV010000001.1, on the reverse strand, counting down.
TGCGACGCGTATTCAACAAGGATGAAAACCTTCTGAGCCGGGTTTCCTCCAAAATGGCAGGCTGGTTTTCGGACTCGGCAGATGCCAAGAAAGCCCACTCCCTCTATTCGGTGTTTGCTTCGGGTGCGGGTATTTTCGGCCTCGGTAACAGCAAGCCCCAGGGAGTCCTCTGGTGGGAGCGGGACGGCTGGGATCTGACCAAACTCGAGGAGGATGTCAATGGCGGCATCAATCACTTCGGTTCGCCCTTCAACTTTCCCGAGGAGTTCACATCCGTCTATCGCCTTCATGCGCTTGTGCCCGATTTGATCGAATACCGAGAAATAGAAGCGCCCAACGAGATCCGTCGGAATATCCCTGTATTCAAGACCATCCGGCGCGACGCGACGGCTCAGATGCACGATCGCGGCATCGACAACTGGGCGTTGAGCATGGGGCGTCAACGGCTGGGCGTTCTGCACCTGCGAAATCTTCCGTTGTTTCTCCAGAACCTTCCCATGCCGCATCTGAACTCGCCAACGAAAAAGCTCGACATTGTTGCCCTCGACCTGATTCGCGACCGTGAACGCGGCATCCCGAGGTTTAACGAATTCCGACGGCAGATCGGACTCAAAACCCTGACCGGCTTCGATGATTTCATCGATCAGCGACTGGAAAAGGACGACCCCTGGCGCAAACATCAGGAAGAAACCGTCGGGATCATGCGGGAGATCTATGGCACCCACACCTGCGATGCCAGCAAGATCATCTCCAAGGTCCAGCGCAATGACGACGGCACCTTCATCAACGATTGCCTGGGACACCCGGACGGCTCGGTGGTGGATAACATTGAAGACGTGGACAATATCGTCGGCTGGCTGGCGGAGTACACGCGTCCTCATGGGTTTGCCATCTCAGAAACCCAGTTTCACATCTTTATCCTCAATGCCTCGCGCCGACTGTTCAGCGATCGCTTTTTTACCTCAAGTTTTCGTCCAGAGTTTTACTCCACACTCGGATACGACTGGGTTCAAAACAACGGATTGCTGTCGGAATGCCCCTATCCGGTAACCGTCCAGACAGACGGAAGTCAGATTTGCATGGAACCGGAACCAGTCAATGGGCACACCGTGCCGGTGTCGCCGCTCAAGCGCCTGATGATGAGAAATGTTCCCGAACTCGCGGATGAGCTCATTCATGTGAAAAATGTCTTCGATCCCTGGGCGCGGGACCGGGGGGAATACTACAGTCTTGCCTGGAAACCGCGGGCAGGCGCGGAGTCGGACCCTGCCTTTTCGGAATAGGTGCTTGGCCTTCCAAAAGGGTAGCAATGGATGCCCTGGTTTCTGTTGCTACCGGTGATGGTCGCGCTCATTGAAATGACATTTCCCGGAGGCAGCAGCCATGGCAAAGAAGATACCCTTGGACCAACTGGTTGCCGAGATGAGCCAGCGCGTGGAAGCCATCTCCCTGGCCGAGGCAACGAACGACATCATCCCCAGGTTCAACCAACCCAAAACGGTTGGCTGCGTCGCGGCGGATTTCCAAGTGCACGAGGACATCCCCATTGAGCTGAAACACGGCCTCTTCTCGACCCCTTCCAGCTACCCCGCCGTACTGCGCTTTGCCAATGCCAGCCATATGGATGACTCGAAAAAAGACATCCGGGGCCTGTCGATCCGGGTATCGAATGTCGAAGGGCCGGTCCTCTGGGGTGAGCCCGGTTTTCAGGATTTTGTGCTCAACAGCTATCCGGCGCTCTTCGTGCCCACGCCTGAAGATTTCCTGGCCTTTATCCGCGCGCGGCAAAAGGGTGAAGAGCTTAAATTCTTCATCAATCCCTTTGACCCTCATTTGAAATCGCTGATGATTGTCTTAAAGGCGCGTATGCGCCACCTGAGTCCCCTGGATATCCGCTACTGGAGCACGGTACCCTTCCGGCTGGGGGAGACTGGCGGTCAGGTTGTCAAGTATTCAGTTACCCCGTGCTCCAGCCACAAAACCACGGAAGCCGTCAATCCCGGCGAGAACCAGTTGCGCGCGGCGATCAAGGCGCATCTTCAGAAGGAAGCCGCCTGTTTTTACTTCGGCGTTCAGTTGCAGAAAGACCCGCAAACGATGCCCATTGAGGATGCCTCCGTTATCTGGGATGAAGACGTCTCACCGTTCCAGACCGTCGCCACGATCACCATCAACCATCAGGACTTTGACAATACGCAATCCTTGTCCGCTTGCGAGCGAAGCAGTTTCAATCCCTGGCAGAGCCTGGCGGCCCACGAGCCCCTGGGAAGAATGAACGCGGTGCGGAGGGAAGTTTATGCCAACGCGGCCGCATTTCGCAACAAGGAGCAACGATGATGCATACGACGGTAAGATCATGGCTGTCCAAGTCCCGCGAGGAACTAGACGATATTTACCGCCGGGCCGAATCCGGAGAGATTCCCGATGGCGATACCCAGGGCACCGCCATCCTGGCAGGATCGGCCCTCTCAAAAATGGTGGCTGTACTTGCCGGCACTTATGCCTGGCAGGGGAAGGTTTTCGACCTGTTTTCCTCGGACCGCCAATCAGGCATTCTGATCAACAAGATCACACCCTTCAGCTTGACATTCATTGTTGCCAAGGTCTATCGCGACAACAGCTGGCTCGACGGCAAAGAGACCATCGTCATCGACTACTCTAAAACGTCGTTTGTCGCCAAGGTGATTAGGGATGAAATCCGAGAGATCGAACCCGGCGTTTATTTGGGAAAGGTTTGGTGGGGAAAGAAACGGGTTCTGGATTTTGCCCTGACACGAACGATTCGAACCTAAGTCTGACAAGCCTCCATCAATAAGACTGAAGACTCCGAGACAGGAACCATGACGCCTCAATCCACTTTCATGATTGTCGCCCCTATTCGTGACGGGCAGTTAGAGGGCCTGAAATCTCTGCTGGCCACCATGAACAATAGCCCCGGCCATGCCGATCCCGAAAATCATCTCATACCATTTGGCCGGTTCGATCGTCTGCATTTTGCGCGGTTTGTGATTATCGAAGCAAAGACGGCTCATGAAATTAAGGCATTTGGTGTAACGCCAAGACCCTGGCGTCCGACACTATCTTTTTTGGGTGATATTGATGGCGACGCGGATTCATTTATTGCTGATCTTGCAACCCATGCCCGTGCTGGCCTTGAAAACATTTTTTCTTCCTGTGAAGGCTTCTCCAAGGGCGAGAGCAATTTGCTGGAATGGATGATCGACCATAATATCCGGCCATCGGCTACCTATATCAACTGGATCGGACGCACCGTCAAACAGGTGCGCGAAGAAGATGCTCTGCACAAAAGTCTATCGGCCTGTTTACAGAAAATTGTCGACGACGTCGGTCGGGAAAACACCCGCGCTGTGCGACAAAAGCTTTTGTCTCATGTTGAAATCGAAATCCATGCAGGTAGGCTTACGCTAACGCCACCGGAACCGACGGCAATCGGGTGGAAAATCCGGAATCTGGGGCATAAGTTCGGGGTGCCGCTGATCCTGCTGCTATTGTCCCCCATTTTTCTGATTCTGGCACCTTTCTTTGCCATACGGTTGCGGATGCTGGAACGCTCAGACCCGGAGCTCTTTATCCGGCCTGACCGCAACCATATCCGTGAGATGTCAGTCCAGGAAGATCATGATGTCAGCAACCAATACAACGTGTTTGGTGATGTAAAGCCAGGCTTTTTCCGTTTGTTTACCTTTAAGTTTCTACTTCTTGTGACTGACTATTTTGCCAGACATATTTTCAACCGCGGTTTTCTCTCTCGAATCCGAACCATTCACTTCGCCCGCTGGGTTTTCATGGACGATAACCATCGAGTGTTTTTCGCCAGCAATTACGACGGCAGCCATGAAAGCTACATGGACGATTTCATCAACAAGGTCGGCTGGGGTTTGAATCTTACCTTCAGCAATGGTGTCGGTTATCCCACGACAACATGGCTGATTAAAGGGGGGGCCTATCGAGAGCTACCGTTCAAATACACCCAAAGACGCCATCAATTGGGATCGGAGGTCTGGTACAAGGCCTACCCGGGATTGACCGCATTCGAATTGTCGCGAAACAGCCGCATTCGCCAGGGCGTCGAAACCTATCCGTCCAGCGACGCGGAAATCCGCGAGTGGCTGAGCCTGATCTGAGCAGGAGAGTGTTGTCATGAACGATGCATCCACGGTTGAATTTGACGATCTGCAGGGCCTGTTGCGCTTCGGCTACGGGAAATTGACCGATACCTGCTTCATGCTGCTTGACGTCGCAGATGCCACCGCCGCCCGCGATTGGCTGGCAGGAGCACCGGTCAACAATGCCGTTGCCCGTCGCCCGCCGCCCGACACCGCCCTGCAGGTGGCCTTTTCAGCGGAGGGTCTGCGAGCGCTGGGACTCCCGGAATCGATTATCGAGGGCTTTTCCGATGAGTTCATTACCGGCATGTCGGGAGATGAAAGCCGCTCCCGCCGTTTGGGGGACGTTGGCTGCAATGCGCCGGAAAACTGGGACTGGGGCGGCGACCCCGGACGGGTGCCCCACATGCTGCTTCTGCTCTATGCGGCCAAGGAGGGGCTTGAGACCTGGAAAAATACTGTGGAAGATGAGTCGTTTTCCAGGGCGTTTCAACGGATTCACACCCTGCCGACGGACGATATCGGAATGATCGAACCCTTCGGGTTTGCCGATGGGATCAGTCAGCCTGAAATCGACTGGTCCGATAGCCAAAGCACCGACAAGCATGAACGCGACAGCTATTCCAACCAGGTGGCTCCCGGCGAATTCGTGCTCGGCTATCCTAACGAATACGGGCAGTACACCGTCCGGCCCCTCGTCGATCCCCAGGAAGACGGGCGGGCCGACGTGCTGCCGAAGGCCGCAAACCACCCCGCCTTGAAGGATTTCGGGCGCAACGGGTCCTACCTCGTCATCCGGCAGCTGCATCAGGACGTTCCCGGTTTCTGGCAGTTTGTCGACCAGGCGAGCGGCTCGGACCCGGAAAACCGCGAACAATTGGCCGCCAGTATGGTGGGACGTGAACGAAACGGCAACCCCCTGGCACCACTGGCCGCCCGGACCATTCCCGGTCTGTCGCGGAAAGACCGCAACAACTTCTTTACTTACGAACTCGACCCGCGGGGTCACCGATGCCCCATCGGGGCACATATTCGCAGGGTAAACCCCCGCACGGGAGATTTCCCACCAGTCGTGACCGGCCTCATCACCCGGTTGGTCAAGATGCTCGGATTCGGGCTAACCCGTCCGGATGACGACCTGATCGCCTCCACCCGCTTTCACCGTCTGTTGCGCCGCGGCCGCGGATACGGCCCCATTCTGTCGCCGGAAGACGCGGTCAAACCCGATGCCCCGGCTGCCGAGCGGGGCCTGCAGTTCATCACCCTGGCAGCCAATATCTTGAGGCAGTTTGAATTTGTCCAGAACGCCTGGTCCATGAACACGGCATTCAGCGGCCTCCAGCAGGAGAGCGATCCCTTGATCGGCGGTCGACAGTCATTGATTCAAGGCGATTCAACCGACCATTTCAACCGCTCCGATCCCACCGGCCCCCGGCACCAAACCAGCGGCATGCCGGCGTTTGTCACGGTGCGGGGTGGCGGCTATTTTTTCTTGCCAGGACTGCGTGCGCTGCAATTCATCGCTGCATCGCCCACCCGGAAAGGTGACACCACGCCATGACCCCCCCGTCGCGAGTGCTGAAATTCATCCACAATATGATGACCGAAATGCTCCATATCGAGCGCCGGTTAGAACCCCTGTTCCGCCCCCAGTGGAACCGCTTGTTCCGCGAACCCACAGCTGAGGTTATTCAGCATTTCATCAACCGCCAACGCGCGGATGTTGGGATGCAGCTGGCAGAGGAGCGCGTCGCCCCCGATGAAAAAAAAAGCCTGGACAGCATCATCGATCTCATGGCCGACCAGATGCGCGGTCATTTCAAACCCGGTGCCTATGAGCGTGGCGGCAACACAAAGACCCACGGCATCCTCCGGGCCACCGTGACCGTTCGGGACGACTTGCCCGACCACTGCCGCAAGGGGATATTTGCCACCCCCCGCAGTTATCCCGCCTATGTGCGTTACTCGGGACCGGGACCGGACGTGCCGTCCGATATTCGTGATGTGGGGTTTGCCAGTATGGCCGTCAAACTCATGGATGTCCCCGGCCAAAAACTCATGGATGAGGAAACGTATACCCAGGATTTTATCACCATCTGCACCCCGACCTTTGTCACGCCCAATACCAGGGAAAATGCCAAGTTGCAGTACTGGAGCCTGGTGGATATGCCGATCTACTATTTTCTGAACCCCAAAGACACCCACCTTCTCGACTTCTTCATGCAAAGCCTCTGGAATGAAACCCAATACAACCCCTTGGGACAGCGCTACTGGAGCTGTACCCCGTATCTGCTCGGTGAAGGACAGGCCATGATGTACTCGTTCCTGCCAAAAACAACGGTGGACACCAAGGTTCCCGGCTTGCCCTTCGGCAAGGTGTCGTTCAACTATCTGCGGGAGAACATGGTCAAGACCTTGAACAAGAAAGATGTGGAATTCGACCTCCTAATTCAAATCCAGACGGATCCATTTCGGATGCCGATTGAAAATGCCGCCGTCCGCTGGCCGGAGAAGCTGTCTCCCTTTATTCCGGCCGCCACCGTTCACATCCCGAAGCAGACATTTGATTCCGAGGCACAGTTTGCGTTTGCCAAGGGGCTGAAGATGAATCCATGGCATTGTCTGCCGGAACATCGCCCCCTTGGCAATCAGAATCGCGCCCGCTTGAGAATGTACGATGAGTTATCTAAATTTCGCCAGGAGATGAATGAGACAGCCCATTTTGAGCCGACAGGAGACGAGGTATTCGAATCATTTGGAGACGGGTTGATCAAAGAAACAGGGATCATTTAACGGTCCATTGACCGAACCCAGGATCGCTGTGGAACAGGACGGGAATCCTTCCCACGGACCATCGGACCATGCACCCCTTCGGAGGAAAGACCGGTGGACCATGTTCCCGGCAATCGAATTTTCATATCGCTCGACCGTGTGTCCGGAGCCGTATTGATTGGGGGATTTTTACATGATCATTTGCCGGAGATCTATACAGATCCGTCCCTCAACCCTTTTCGGTAGCGGCAACGCAAGCCGACACCCCTCAGATCTAGCACCGAAATCTCTTTACCGCACTAAGTCTCAATACGCCGTCGTTGCTTTTTCACTTCTTTATTCTCTCTTTCTTGGCATGATGCGGTCAGCAAAGCGGTCGGTTTAGAAACCTTTGCGTTGGATCTCTCGATTTTATCCTTTCGGGACTTTCGATGACCCTTAAGCATGGCCAGGGAGATCCCCTCTCAATCAGCCAAACCGATCGATCCAACCGACCGATGGGCATTGTCGGCACCCCGTTTGAATAGACGTCACGTCATTCCGGTCATATCATTAGCCCGGATAAGTCACGTGTTGGCGGCGTTCATCGGCCAGGCATTCAAGGGCGCCGCCGACCGTTGGCACTGCAAGCCCTTGATCACGCCGCATAGGGAAGCCTCCGACGCGCCCCCAGGGGGACTATTTTTGGGGGTTTTGCCATTCCGCCGGGGGGACAAACGGCTCCCGGGGCTCTGCTACCGAAACAGGCGCTAAAAATTAGATAACATATATCATGTTGACATTTAGAAAAAATGGTCATGACATATTCGGGTTAACAGGGTTGACCAGAGCCCGTGCCCTTCTTCAATTTCAATAACCGATTTATCCGTTGGATGTGGGTATGAATCGATACGACATCGCCGTCATTCCGGGTGACGGCATCGGAAACGAGGTCATCCCCGAGGGAATCCGGGCTGTGAATGCCGCCGGCAGCCGGTTCGGTTTTCAAATGAAGTGGGATTTCTTCGACTGGAGTTGCGAATACTATCAACACCATGGCCGGATGATGCCGGCAGATGGGATCGAACGACTGGCGGGCTATGATGCCATCTACCTGGGAGCGGTGGGATTTCCCGGGGTGCCGGATCACATTTCCCTGTGGGGGCTGCTGTTGCCCATTCGACGGGAATTCCGACAATATGTCTCCTTGCGGCCGGTCCGCTTGATGCCCGGTGTCGAGGCCCCGGTGAAGCGAAAAGTCGGGGAGATCGATTTCATGATCGTCCGTGAGAACATCGAGGGGGAGTATTCCAAAATCGGCGGTCGGCTTTATGAAGGCACCGACGCGGAAATGGTGGTCCAGGAAAGCGTGTTTACCCGAAAGGGCGTGGACCGTATCCTCGACTATGCCTTCAAGCTTGCCCGGACGCGTCCGGCCAGGCATCTCACCTCGGCGACCAAATCCAACGGCATCTTCCATACGATGCCCTATTGGGATGAACGCTTCAGGGCCATGGCGGCGAGGTACCCTGATATCCATACGGACCAGTACCATATCGACATTTTGGCCGCTCAATTTGTGATGCATCCGGATCGATTCGACGTAGTCGTGGCCAGCAATCTCTTCGGAGACATCCTGTCGGACCTGGGTCCGGGAGTTACCGGAACCATCGGGATCGCCCCGTCGGCCAACATCAACCCGGAAAAGCAATTCCCATCCATGTTCGAGCCGGTTCACGGTTCGGCCCCGGACATTGCCGGAAAGGGCATTGCCAATCCCATCGGTCAGATTTGGGCGGGGGCAATGATGCTCGACCATCTCGGTCATCCCGATGCCGCCGAGGCGATCGAAACAACCATCGAAGACGTTCTCGAAAGCGGGGATCATCGAACGCCGGATATGGGGGGAACGGCGTCCACCAAGCAATTGGGAGAGACCATCGCTTCACTGATCTGAGGAGAGGGGCGTTTTTTCGACAATATGGGGAAGGGGAGGGTGACGTGTTTGAAGGCTTTTCCCACCGCCGTGTGGGTATCGACGATGGTTTAGAGATCAACCTGCGGATCGGGGGTTCCGGCCCTCCGCTGCTGCTTCTCCACGGCTACCCCCAAACCCACGTCATATGGCACAAGATCGCCACTTCACTGGCCCGGCGATTCACCGTGGTGGCCGCCGATCTGCGGGGTTACGGAGACAGTTCGAAACCGGACGGCGGCCGGAACCATGAAAACTACAGCTTCCGGGTCATGGCGAAGGATCAGGTGACTGTGATGGAATCCCTGGGGTTTCCTCGGTTCTTTGCGGCGGGGCATGACCGCGGCGCCAGGGTCCTCCATCGGATGGCCCTGGATTTTCCCGACCGGGTCGAAAAAGCCGTCATGCTCGACATCCTGCCGACGCTTTACATGTACGAGCATACCGACATGGCATTCGCTCGGGGGTATTTTCACTGGTTTTTCCTCATCCAGCCTTTTGATTTTCCGGAACGGATGATCGGGGGAGACCCGGCGCATTACCTGACAAGAAAATTTCAAAAGGGCCTGCAAACCGATGGTGCCATCACGCCGGAGGCCCTGAAGGAATATCTTCGCTGTTTCAAGGACCCGAAAACCATTCACGCTTCCTGCGAAGACTATCGAGCGGCGGCGGGCATCGACCTGGAGCACGACCGGGAGGACATCGGCCGAAAATTGGACTGCCCCTTGCACGTCCTATGGGGGCGCCTGGGCATCCTTGGACAGCTTTTTGACGTCTTGACACCGTGGCGAGAAATGGCAGACCATGTGACGGGAGGGGGATTGGACTGCGGCCACTATCTGGCGGAAGAGGCCCCGGAGGAAACGCTCACTGAAATAGAGGTGTTTCTGTCCATGTAACGGGGCTGGGAGGCACGTCGATACAGAGAGGGGCTTTCTGTCGCGACAATCCCGAGGCGCAGGGCATCTTTTCAAAGCGCGAGGTCTGATGGGGCCACCACCTCGTTGTGTTCGTCCCTGGGACGAGAATGGGCAAATCGCCCACCAGCATGTGATGACGATGAAGGAAGCGCACAATGACAAACTCAATCACAATGGCACTCGAGAAGGTTCATTCCGGTGTCGGGCAGGGCAGCGTTTTGGACCAAATCGACAAACGCTACCGGAAGCAGCAAAGACTGACGTTATTTGAAATGCTCGACAAGGTGGGTGATGGAGAGGTAGACAATTTTCCGGTCGATCTCTATAGACACATCCCCCAAAACGGAAAAAAACAGCCAGCCCTGTTGCGTTTTTCCCTGCCGTTTTGGAAAAACCACGATGAGATCTTCTGGCAATCCCTCGGCGATTACGTCATTCTCGCCGTGCATCGGGTCACAGACCTGGAATTTGACAGAAACAGAGGCCGGATCAAAGTGGAATACTTTGCCAAGATAAAAGGCCGGATCAAATACCCCGAAGACATCCGGAAGATCATCCAAAAGATCGCCTACCTCGTAGAAACCGAGGCGCTGCCGACCGATTTCACCCGCTTCCGGCGCATGGCGGAGCGGCGCGGCAGCCTGGGCGAGATGAGCAAAGAACAGGCGGCTCTGATCGGAGCGGCTTTCAAGTTCCTTGAAATTAAGTAGGGGAAGGGCGGTGTTCCGTTGACCGGACAGCACTAAAATCACTGCTTTAATTATGAGAGTAAGAAACCTGACAGTACACGACCTCGACGATTTGTGCAGGCTCTATGAGCAATTCTGGGGGGAGGTGTCCTCTCTCAAGAAAATGAGAGCGGTCTTCGACCGATTGAAGGATAACCCCAACCCTATTTTCCTGGTGGCCGAACGGGAAAACCGACTGGCGGGTGCCGTCACGGGCATTGTCTGCGAGTCCCTCTACGGCGATTGTCGCCCGTTTATGGTGGTCGAGGATGTCATCGTCGATAGAGACAGCCGGCGGCTGGGAATTGCCACCGCCTTGATGAGAACGCTGGAAGAACGCGCTTCCGAGTGCGGCTGCAGCACCATTCTTTTTGTGACCGAATCGGAGCGAACCGGCGCCCATCGGTTCTACGAATCGCTGGGCTACTCGCCTGACCGGTACAAAGGGTTCAAGAAACGGCTGGAACCCATTAGGGACAGCCACTGATGGTGGAGGCCGGGGCCCACCGCTCCCAGGACATAAAAGCGAAATGCGCTATTCGTGGGACCGCCATATACGGTCTTGTCCTTATGCCAGCGAATGACTGTCGTCGCCCGGACCCACGATATGTCTTGTGCAGAAGACATCGGCTGCGCCGACCCGGTTCCCTCCGAGAACCTAAAACCGCTGCACCGTCGAAGTCGGCGCCCTACCTTTTCGTCGAAAGGAGAGGGTTATGTCAACGATTCGTTACGGCGTATGGAACATGGAATGGATGAACGACCTCTTTACCGATGGGCCTGCCTTCAAGGCCGACCACGCTCGGGTCCGTGGGCCCAATCCGACCATGGATCGGGACGAACCCACCGTCAAACACCGACGCGAATCCCTTTCGGGCGTTTTAAACGACATCGATCTCGATGCCCTGGTGGTGGTCGAGGGGCCGAACAAGGCTTCCGAACTCCAGCTTTTCTTCGACACCGACGTCACCGGTACGTGGGTTTGCGATGTTCAGCCCACCAAAGGCGGGTCCCAGATCATCGGGCTCGCCGTCCGAACGGATAGGGGGCTATTCGCGGACAGTCCGTTTGAACGATTTCACATCGGCATGGGGCAGGGGGGGGAAAGCGAGCGGCTGAGTATTGCCACCAACGACTTTGCGTTCGATACGGACGATGACGAGATTCAAGAGCTCCACAAATTCGAGCGGAAGCCCCTTTATGCCGAGATCCGGCCGGCGAATGGGAAGCGCTTTCGGGTCGTGGGCCTTCATCTGAAGAGCAAAGGGATTTTCAAATCCTACGAATGGCTGAGTTGGTGGTCCAGGGCGGATGCCAACCGGAAGAAGATTATCGCCCAGTGCACCCAACTCCGGAAGCAGTTTCTCGACCACTACCTGACGGAAGATACCACCAAGTCCATCCCCCTGATTATCTGCGGGGACATCAACGACGGACCAGGGCAGGATGCCAGCGAACGGCGAATCGGCGCGAGTGGAATCGAACGCCTGATGGGCACGGTATGGAATCCGGCCTTATGCCTCGGAAATGCCCTCTATGACGCCCTCGATCCAGACGACCGATGGGCCATCGATCTCTCCTCGATTTACACGACGAGTTTTCGGGATCCGATATTTCACACCTACCTCAAGGTGTGGATCGACCACATTCTCTATTCACACAATCGGCCGGAGCCCTGGGTTGGTAATGGAAGGGTTCACCATCGCATGCCCGACGGTAAATACATGTGGCAGAAATACCCGTTTGCTTCGGACCATTTCCCGGTGACGGTGGAAATCGACACGGATGTGATCTGAGTCTCCGGCAAGGATCAGGGTAACAGAAATGAGAGCGAAACCGACTGCTTGCAAATCTGGCTTTCTATTGCTTGTTCTGCCGATGATCGTATTGTCCTGCGCTTCAAAAGGCCATTGGCCCGCCGGCATTGTCGACGGCAGACTGGCGATGTGTCCGGAAACCCCCAATTGCGTGTCGAGCGAAGACGACGCGGGTCCATCCCGAATCGCCCCCCTTGCCTTCGAGGGCTCATCTGAATCCGCGTGGTCATGCCTGAAGCGGTTGGTTCAACCCATGGGCGGAACCATCGAACGGGAAGACAGGGATTACCTCTGGGCCATTTTCGAGTCGAGAGTTTTCCGGTTCGTGGACGACATGGAGTTCAGGATGGATGCGGTGAATCAACGCATCCATGTCCGTTCTGCGTCCCGCACGGGATACTGGGATTCAGGGGTCAATCGAAGACGGGTCGACGCGTTGCGGCAGAGGTTCCTGGAAGAATGCAATCGATTGGAGGGCCAGGCATGGGTGTCGGGTTTGAGATCAAACGAATCGAAAAACGGGTCGTTCGTTGAAAGCGGCGTCCAGCTCCCCACATCAGAACCAAGCTCGATATGGTGTATCGGGTTTCCGGGCAAAGCTTTGAGATCTATGAAGGACGCCTCCGGTGGGATGATTCGACGAAGAAAATCGAAGGCGCCATTGCCAAAGCGACTGACGTGAAAAGCAGGAAAATCTGGAAGTTGTATTGGATGAGAGCCGATAAGAAATGACACCGATACGAGCCCTTCCCAACGTCCGAATCCTTGGAAAGGATTCTAGAGGTCATAGACAAGGATGAGTATACGTGTTTCCGGGGTTGAGACAAAAACGACGTTATTGTGGCGGCGGCGAGCCGGATTGAGGGGTCTGGAACAGGTGACCGTCCATCAATCGACGCCATCGGGGATGGAACCCAAATGCCGACTGTTTTAGAAACGAACAACAGCATTGTCGTCCGCAATAGGATGTCTGTGGTTTCGAGGGTGGGTTTTTTGCTGCTGGCGCTGTTTCCGCTTCTGGCGCCCTACCAGTTGGTTTATCTCCCAAATGGAACGACTATCTCAATCCTTTTTTCTTCTTTTGTTCGTTTATTTCCATCGGGGCGATAGCGGTCAGCGGGCTTTTTGTATGGGCGGCAGTGGCGGGCATGAACAAGCACATGCGATTCGACAGGCAGCCGGGCACGTTTACTTATGCCTGGAATGCTCCCATTGTCCCCATCCGCAGCGTCGAGTACTCACTATCGTCCGTCCGGTGTCTTGGCATCGACACCCATGACTGGAGCGACGGGTCGCCGAGCTATTCGCTCAAGGTCGAAATGACAGATGGGTGTGCGTTTACATCGGGATCCTCGTGGTCCCGGCAGGAGATCGAGAGAATCAAAGATCGGATCTCGGTGTTCCTGGATCAAGACTCAACGGAGTGAATCGTGTCGGGACCGCTCAACACTCCCCTGGCCTTGCGCTAAAGTACCGGCGCGTCGTCAATCCCGGTGGGGTGGTCAGGCCGGCAGTGCCGGGGATACACCAGGGGGCAGACCCGGCTAAAGCAACCGCCATTTTTCCGGGAAAGCCTCGACACCCATGAGTCACGGCCCATGAAGCGTAAACACCAATGGCTTCTTGTCATCGATGGGATCGTCAATCTCGCTATTGGCCTCATTCTTCTCAGTTTTCCCGCCGGTATGGACAAGGTGCTCGGATTGCCGCAATCGGAGACGACCTTCTACCCTGTCATTCTGGGCGCCGTTATTTTCGGTATCGGGATTGCCCTCTTCGTGGAATGGGTCGGGGCGTCTGGAAATATCCGAGGGCTTGGTTTAGGGGGCGCCATTGTCATCAATATTTGCGGGGGGCTGGCGCTTTTGCTGCTTCTGTTGCCGGGGACGTTGCCGATTCCGCTTCGAGGCGTCATTCTCCTTTGGTTCATAGCGGTGGTGGTCTTGGTGATTGGCGTTGCGGAAATAGTCACAACGTTCTGGAAATACGATGACTGACATGGCCATACAAATCCCGGACGCACGGGTCACCAAGGGGATATCCTCGCACGCCGAGAGCTGGCACTATAGTCCCAGGGGCGATACCCATGAAAACGAATACCATAGACGTCAAGTGGTCTTGGGACCACCCTATCGTTCAGAATGTCGTATAAACCGATTTCCGGGATTGGTGATTCAACACACCTGATGCGGCCAGGGCCATGGTGAAGAGGTTACTGTCCCTGAATCGCGCCCCGGGGAACCTGCCGCCACTCATATTGACATCGGGGCGCCTTAAACCGACACGACACCTTTGGAGAAGTCCCATGACGACCACCGTGAAAACCCTTACACCGGCCAACACCCCGGAACCCATTGGCCCCTATAATCATATCGCAATGGCGGGTCCCTTCATCACCATCGGGGGTACCGCCGGGGTCGACCCGTCCACCGGACAACTGGCCGGAGCGGACGTGGGTTCCCAGACCACCCAGATCATCCGCTCCTTTGAGGTGATGCTGGATGCCGTGAACTCGGATCTGACCCGGGTGATCCACGTCAACGTTTTTTTGAAAGACATGGGGGATTTCGAAGCCATGAACCGCGCCTATGTCGAGATGATGGGGAATCACCGTCCGGCACGAACCGTGATCGGCGTCAGTGAACTTCCGAAGCCGGGGGTGTTGATCACCATGAATCTGACCGCCGTTGCCGGGGAGTGATGCCGGTACGGTCCCGACCTCAATGGACCGCAGCGCAACACCTGCTGACGGCAGCCGCCATCCGGAGATCGATCCATGAGCGTGTGGACGCTGTCCAATACGATCGAATTTGACGACCGCACGGTGCGCTACGATGTGCGCGGCGACGGCCCCCCTGTCGTTCTCGTTCACGGCACGCCATGGTCCTCCTTTTGCCTCCGCCATCTCATTGCTGCGTTGGCTAAAGACTTTACTGTCTACTACTACGACATGCTTGGCTACGGTCAGTCGGACAAAGCCCCCGGCGATGTGTCTCTGGGCATCCAGAATCGGGTCCTGGGCCGGCTTCTCGACCACTGGCAACTCGAGCGGCCGGCGATCGTCGGGCACGACTTCGGTGGAGCGGCCCTGCTTCGGGCGCATTTGATCGATGACAGAGATTTCGATAGAATCGTGCTCATCGACCCGGTTGCGGTGTCCCCCTGGGGGTCGCCCTTTTTCCGTCACGTCAAAACCCACGAGGCTGCCTTTGCCGGTGTTCCCGATTATATTCACGAAGCCATTGTCCGGGCTTATGTCGAAACGGCCGCCTTCAAGCCGATCGCGACGGAAACCCTTGCCCAGATCGTCGCCCCATGGGCGGGAAGTTCCGGCAAAGCCGCATTCTACCGGCAGATCGCCCAAGCCGATTCCCGGTACACGGATGATCTTGAGCCCCTCTTCGGCAGGATATCCCGGCCCGTCCTGGTGTTGTGGGGCAGTGAGGACAAATGGATTCCGGTGGAGCGCGGCGAGGCGCTGCGCCGGCTGATCCCGGGTGCCACATTCCGGGTGATTCCGGATGCCGGGCACCTGGTAGTCGAAGAAAGACCCGGACAGATATTGAACGTGTTGCTTCCGTTTCTCCAGGGCGAGGCCCACCCATAACCGGTTGGTCAACTGATCAAGACCCTTCAGGGGCATTCTACCTAAGGAGGCAATAGGATGCGGACAGCGTTGAACCTCCCAAGGCCCTTCGACGACCGCATTCCGTTGTTGGAGCGCCTGTTGGGTGAGTGGCGCGGGACGATCGGCCCCCACTACGAGCCTTACAAAAACCACGTGTACCGGGTCGTCCATTTCTGCTTCCCCTTTTGTCGATGCCGTCGGGAGGAAACGGAAAAACTCATCATTGCCGGCTGTTTTCACGATCTCGGCATCTGGACGGACCATACCGTTGACTACTTGAAACCGTCAATGGAACTGGCCAATGCCTATCTAAAAGACAGTGGCAGGGAAGGGTGGTCGGCGGAAGTGGCCTCGATGATCGGTCTTCACCACAAAATCACGAGAGTGAACCGCGAAGATGTCCCCCTGGCCGAGGTGTTCAGAAAGGGGGACTGGGTCGACGTCACCATGGGGATGAGATCCTTCGGATTGCCCCCGTCTTATGTGCGGGGCGTGTTGAATCGGTTTCCAAACCTCGGGTTTCATTCCTATCTGATCCGATTGACGGTCAAAGCGTTCAAGGAGACTCCCTTGAACCCCCTGCCCATGATGAAGTGGTAGGGACTGTCGGACAGTCATCATTCTCTTAACAGCACCCGTCGGCCAGTTGGGGTCCTTGGAGCTATTTCGGTACCCGTGAAGCCCTTTGATAGGAACCGGAAGGATCTATCGATGCTGCGAATCTTCGTCGACGCCGATGCGTGCCCGGTCAAACAGGAAGTGTACCGGGTAGCCAGACGGTATCGCCTTGAGGTGACCCTTGTGGCCAACGCCTGGATGCGGATCCCGGACGACCCGAGGATTACCCTCGAAGTGGTGGCGGATGGGTTCGACGCGGCCGATGACTGGATTGCCGACCACGCGGGGGTCGACGACATCGTGGTTACGGCCGACATTCCCCTGGCCGGCCGCTGTCTGGAACAAGGCGCCCGCGTCATGGGCCCGACCGGAAAGCCGTTTTCCGAAGATACCATCGGCCAGGCTTTGGCCACCCGGGAGCTGATGTCCCACCTCCGGGTTGCCGGCGAGATCACGGGAGGGCCCCCGCCCATAGGAAAACGCGACCGGTCGCGGTTTCTTCAAAAACTGGACGACATGATTCAATCCATCCGTCGCGAGACCCCGAGAAATGGGAGCGAATGACCGCCGAGTCCCCCCGGTGCCGAAAACCGACTGTTGGCGGCGGCGGCATGCCATGGCTTCCGGCGCCCCGGGGGGCCTCCGTCGAATCGTTTTTTTTTTACCACGGGTGTGTTAGGGGAGATGGGTCTTCCGCCCACAAAGCGACCCCACAAGAGAATATGGAAATGACGACCTCGGACCTGACCATCCACACCGTTGAAAGCAAAAAGGCCCTCGACGGGTTTATCCGCCTGCCGTGGACCTTGTACCGGAATGACCCCTACTGGGTTCCCCCGCTGATCAAGAGTGTCCGGTTCAAGCTCGACCGGGCCAAACACCCCTTTTTCGAGCACGCCCGGATGGCGTTGTTCCTGGCCCGCCGGGGGGAGCGTATCGTCGGACGAATCGCTGCTGTGGTCGACGACCGCCACAACGACTTTCACCGGGAAAAAACCGGGTTTTTCGGTCTCTTCGAGTGTGTCGACGACGATGCGGTTGCCGGGAGGCTCTTCACCGCTGCCGAGGACTGGTGCGCCAGGGAGGGGATGGACCGCATCAGAGGCCCCGTGAACCTCAGCATGAACGACGAGTGCGGGATTCTCATCGAGGGGTTCGATGCCAGTCCGGTCATCATGATGACCTACAACCCCAAATACTACCTGGCTCTATTAGAGGGGGCCGGCTATGGCAAAGCCAAAGACCTCTACGCCTTTCTCAAGCCCGAGGTGGGGGTTCCCGGACGAATCGCCAAACTCGTCGACCGGGTCAAGAAAAAGGAGAATGTGGTCGTCAGACCGATCCGAATGAAGGAATTCGAGGCAGAGGTGGACCGGATAAAGGACATCTACAACTCTGCCTGGGAACTCAACTGGGGATTCGTCCCCATGACGGCGAGGGAGATCGAGCTCATGGCCAGGGAACTCAAGCCCATCATCGTCCCTGAGCTGGTGCTCTTTGCCGAGGTCGACGGGGAACCGGCCGGGATCAGCATCACGTTGCCCGACTACAATCAGGTGTTCAAACGCCTGAACGGCACCCTCGGACCCGTCAACCTGCTCAAATTTTTATATTATCGCCGAAAGATCACCGGGCTGAGAGGCCTGGTGTTTGGCCTTAAGAAAGAATACCGCAGGACCGGGATCAACACCGTTCTCTACTACGAAACCGAAATCGCGGGGTCTGCCATGGGATACCGGTGGGCCGAGTTTTCCTGGAACCTGGAGGACAACGACCTCATCAATCGGTTCAACGAGGCGATCGACGGCAGACTCTACAAAAAATACCGCATCTACGAAAAGGCGATTTGACGGCGGGCACCGGGGCATCACCGGGTCGTGGGAGCCTTCCAGGGATAGGGTGAAAAACGGCCCCACCCTATGGGCCATTCGCCCCGTTCCCGTTTTGTATTTCCTTGGGGGGCTTTCCCTTGAGCAGCCGCTTTATCCTCGGGTTTTTCCACAGGGTGTGTCTCCCCTGGTAAAGCTCCGGGTGGAACGATTTCCAGCGCTTCTGGCTCCACAGCCACTGATCGGGATGGCGTCGAACAACGGTCTCGATCACGTCCGTAATGGCCTGGGTGTAGGTCTGCAGATCGTCACGCAGATTCCCGGTTCGTCGGATCTCGATGGGCTCCAGGAAGAACAGCCTGAAGGACCCGTCGGGCTGCCGGATCGTAAACCCGGGCAGCACAGGGCTCCTGCACCTCAGGGCCAGCATGGCGGCCGCCGGGGTGGCTTTCGTCCGATGACCCATGAAGCGAACGGGAACCCCTTGTTGGGTCCGGTTCATGTCCATAAAAAGGGCCACGGCTCCGCCCTGCCTCAGGGTCCGCCGCAATTCCTCGAAGGCGCCTTTCTTGTAGATCACCCGGTTGCCGAAGCGGGTGCGCCGGTGGTGAACCCACCGGTTCAGTTGCGTGAACCGAAGCCGCTTGGCCACCCCGATCAGGGGGCGGTTGAAAAAAAGCGGGTAGAAGTGCCAGGCCACCTCCCAACTGCCGAGATGGGCTGAAATCATGACCACCCCCTTGCCTTTTTCCACTGCGGCGGCAATATGCTCCCGGCCTTCCAATTGAATGCGGTTGCGGCACTCCTCCCGGGTCAGAAATCCCATCTGAGCCATTTCGATCAACACGGTTCCGAAATGACGGAATACCTTTTTGGAGAAGGTCTTGACCTCGACCTCGGACCACTCCGGGTGAATGAATCGCAGATTGTTTTGGGTGTTGTGCCGAAGGTAGGGGACCATCACAGAGATCAGTTTTCCCAGCAAGGCCCCAAGGGTTTGAATCCGCCCATAGTCCAGGCGGGCGATACCCGACCGAAAGCCCCCGGAAATAGGGCGAGGGAAGGAGGAGCCGTCGTCAGCCGGACGGGAGGGGGGGGGATGGGGAGGGTCGCTGCTCATGGTCTCTGCTCCTGTAACACTTCATGGCCTCGGCGCTGATGCGGCGTTTTCTATCCGGTCCGTTCCGACCCGGAATCCCTATTGGGTCAAAACGCCAAGGCGCGCCGATCTTCGAATCGGGTAACCTGTGATGGACGGATGCGATCCCAGCAGTACCGACAGAAAGTAGGGCAGAGCCCCCCAAGGAGCAAGGGGTTGGGACCCCGCACAGCCCTGTTTAGGGCGATAATCCTCCGGTATGGCATTGACCTGGTTTATCGCTTGAACAGTCTCTGGATGGTCTGGTCCTTGAGTCCAAGAAGGGTGTTTTTGGCGGAGCGTTTCATCAGTTTCTGGATGTACATGGAGGAATATTCAGGCTCGATGACCGGTTTGGGGTCGAGGTTCCAATCCTCCGTGTCGTATCCGATGACCTTCATGTAGGGCAGGTATGCCGGCTTGTAGAGCTCGACATCCTCTTTGGTGAACCACTGCCGCCAGTCCCCGATGGCTTTTTTTCGGACGACTTTGTCTTTCCCGGTACTCGAGGGGATGTTGGCGTCCGCCGCGATGGAAAACCCGAGATACCCGTTGAGGTCATCAAAATCCAGGTTTACCAGTTGCTCATAAGTGAAGAGATACCAGTCGTCTCCCAAGCCGCTGACGAATTCCGTCATCTCCTGATAGCGGACGCGTTCCTCCTCGAAGATCTCCCGGTGGTCGATGGGCCATCCATTTTGGCCGGTATAGCGGCAGATGTCACTGAAAGAAATAGAACCCGGGTCTTTCTCTTTTTGCAGGACCCGGCTAAAATGGGCATCGTATTGTTTTTTATGGCCACGGTGGCCTTTGTGCCAGCGGTAGAGCATGCGGCTGACGGCGGCATCACGGGGGTCACGAGCCATCCATATCTTTCGATCATAGGCTTCTTTTTTCAAGTGTTCCCGATACAGATCGAAGTCTTTTCCTTTTCTGGCCTCGTAGGTGTGCTTGTAGACGGCGTTTTCGTAGTCACCGACGTATTTGCCCGGCATCCCGCCTGAAAAGGCATGACCATTGGGGAGTCCCCCGGCGACCTTGTAGACCATGGCCGTTGTTCCTGATTTCCCAAGGCCCAAAATCAATATCTTCATCATATCCCTCCCGAGACGATCGATGCCGTTTTCCATAAACGGCAGTCCAATGACGCTGCCAAAGCGGGGCGGCCGGCACAAGCCCGCTTCTCGACTCCTTGTGTTGACGGCCAATGTCCCGAAACGCCCGACGACGAGACGGCGCTTGACGGCATGGCATTTCACTTGTTTTTGGAATAAACGAATTTAATTGCATTTTTACGCCCAATAGGCAACTGTTTTCGCTGCCGCTGGCGTTTCTTTTTTAACCCGGAAGGGCGTACCGGTTCCCAAACGGCCGCGGTCCCTTCCTCAGGAGTAGACGCCCCTTTCCGGAGGGGTGCCAACGATCTTGACCGGTTCAATGAAATCGGATAGATAAGCTCCCGCTGGTCTCGGCGGACGTCGCTGGTCTCCATCGGGTGCCGGAGGCTCTGTCGTCAAGGGAGACAGTGCCTCTTGCAAACCGATCTCTCCAAGGGAGGGAAGGGACCCGGCGGCCTGCCGGAGACAACGATCCAAACCCACCGCCGGCAGCCCGGAGCGTTGATATGATGGTTGGTATCGGCAACAATCGATGATGAAAACATGGTCCAAGACCCCTCTTTTGCTGATTCCCGTGGAGAACCAGGTCCGGGAACTGGATGCCAAGCTGCTTCTTGCCTGCGTCGCCGCCAATCGGGGGCTTTCATCCATCGTCGGTCCGAAGCGGGAAGTCGAATTCCGCATCGCCTCCTTCCCGAGAAGCATCTTTCTTTCGAAGTCCCTTCGAATCGGCAATCGAAAATTTTTTCCGGTGTCACGGATGCTGGGACACGAGATCGTGGCCTGGGACGAGGAAGCCCTGGTTCACCTGCCGCCGGAGATTTATTTTCCGCGTCGATTGTCGGCGGCCGGCATGCATTTCGTCTCCCGATTGTTCGCCTGGGGGGAGGACAATGCGGCCCTGTGGCGCCAGTACCCGAACCTTCCTTCCCACACCCCGATTCACGTCACGGGCAATCCCCGCAACGACCTATTGAGGCCCGAGATCCGGGCCTATTACGACAGGGACGTGGATCGGATTCAGAGCCGTTTCGGCGATTTCATCCTCGTCAATACCAACTTCAACCATGTCAATGCCTTCTATCCGGCCCAGGGCTTGTTTCTGCCGGCCGGGAATGGGGGCGAAAGGGCCGAGTTCGGGCAGGCGGCAAGGGGAATGCCCCGTGACTACGCCGAAGGCCTTCGGGATCACAAGCTGGCGGTGTTCGGGGACTTCAAACGGCTCATCGCCGACCTCGACAGGGCGTTTCCGGATGTGACCGTCGTGGTGCGGCCTCATCCCACGGAAAACCAGGCCGTATACAAGGATATCGCCGCCCGGTGCCGGCGGGTGACCGTGACCAATGACGGTAACGTGGTGCCGTGGCTAATGGCCGCCCGATGCGTTATTCACAACGGGTGCACGACCGGAGTGGAAGCCCATGTGATGGGGGTGCCGGCCATATCCTACCGCGCAAGCGTCAACGATCTCTATGACGACGGCTTCTACCGCCTGCCGAATCGGTTGAGTCACCAGTGCTTCAGCTTTGAGGATCTGCGGGAGGTGCTGGAGAGCATTCTTCGGGGAGCGTTAAGCGTTTCTGAGGGGAAAACGCAAAAGGCCATCCTCGACCATCATCTGGCCGCCCTGGATGGGCCCCTGGCCTGCGAGCGGATCGTCGATGGCCTGGAGGAAATGGCCCGACACCTGACGGCGACCCCCGAACCCAAAGCAACCACCCGCTTTCGAGGGTGGTTCCTGACGACCCGGCGCAGGCTTCGGCAGCGCATGAAATCACGGTTGCCGGGGGCGACGAAATCAACCGAATTCGAGCAGCACCGCTATCCCGACATCCCCCTGGAAGACATTGCCTCCCGCCTGGATCGTTTTCAGCAGGTGCTTGGGAACCCCCGGTCCCTCAAGATCCAGTCGGTCTTTGGAAACCTGTTCAAGATCAGTTGCTGACGGCCTCGCCCCGGTGGATGACATCGGGTGACGTTCCAATGACTGAAAACGGCGGGTACCGTCACCGTGAAAGAAGGGCTGCTTTAGCGTCGTCTAACAGGAAGTGTCCGGGCTCCCATCGACCACCGTCTGAATGAAGTGCCGGTACCGTTCTAGCACATCGCCCGCTCCGTTGCCCCCGTGGACCACATCATCAATATACCGGCTCACATCGGCGTCCTGGTAGGGTTTAGCGAAGCGATCCCCTATGAGAGCGGATATCGCCGCTTCGAGTTCAGCCTCGTCACGAACCGCCCAGCACGCCTCGAGTTCCTCAAAGAGAGTGGTATTGGAATGCAGGTATTTGAGGTAGAGAGCGGTTTTCCCCCGCATCAGGGCTTCGGTGACCACGCTGGATCCCACCACGAGGACGGCATCGGCCCATTCGCACAATTCCGCCGTTAGGATGCCCGACGCGTCGGATCGGCTGTCGATCCTGAAGGTCTTCTCCCCGCCGACGCGGGTGTGGGGTTTGACCATCAGTTGGATTCCATTCATCCCGGAGAGCATCTCAACGGTTGTCGATAGCCTCTCCATATCCATGTTGCATTGGGGTTTGGAGGGGAAAAGCACCACCTTGAGGACGCCCGGACTCCCCGATTCTTTCTCCAATCGTTTGGGCAGCAGACGCCAGTTTTGATTCATCCACTCGGCACAATAACGGGCACTTCCCAAAACAGCGATCTTCTTCGTGGAGACTCCGGATCGGGCCAGCGACTGTTTCCGCAAGAGATTCGGTGTAATGACATGGTCAAACCGGTTGAACTTTTGAAGGCGCCGGTCTTCCTTCGATTTGGGTTTGGTGGCCTCGTTCGTGTACAGGTGAACGCCGTGGGGGAGGGTAATGGTCGGTATCGAACGGTGGTTGGCCGCCTTCAAAAAGACGTCCACCACATAGTGGGCCGGCATGATATGATCGAAGAGAACCGCTCGGGCACGGGTTTGCTCTAAGATATCCCGCGCCCAATCGGTGCCGTAATAGAAAACCCGAAGCAGTTTGAAGATGAGGGTCCCCATGGCCCCCGGCAAGACGCTTAGCAGCCGGAGCCGTGTCGACGGACGGCTCTTCAATGACTGCTCCTCGGCGACGCAGCGGTACATCAGCGCGCATAGGCCCTGGTATATCCTCCCCAGATATCGCTCTGACCCATGGGTGACGTAATCGACCCGGACCCCCAGATCTTTCAGGAAACGGATGCGGTAGTCGCTCCAGATATCGTAACGGGGGTTCATACAAAAAAGAGTGACCGGGCACCCTGCCTTTTTGAGTGTCCATGCGATCGGGGTCATGTGATCGATATCGTTAAAATGCCTGACGAAAAAGAGATACATAGGCTGTTCACATATCCGGAAGCCGGTCTCCTGACGGCTCGGTGACTGGGCGGTGGCCG
The DNA here is from genome assembly GCA_942491115.1 of uncultured Desulfobacteraceae bacterium. GTDB lineage: Bacteria > Desulfobacterota > Desulfobacteria > Desulfobacterales > UBA5852 > CALNZV01. The sequence goes on along the minus strand of CALNZV010000001.1, from coordinate 545,829 downwards.
CAGATCGAGGGATCAGCTCCTTGGCGGTGACTCATGGGTTATGGATTGACCCGGAAGACCTGGGGGTAGATCTGTTCGATCCTGATTCGTCTGTCATCCCCCAGCAACTCAAGAAACCGGTCGATTTTCGACTGCAACTGGTCAACGGTCAATTCGGGATGTTTGTGCTGCTGATAATCCAGGGAGGGATGGGACCCTTTTCCCCGGAGTGTCGACCGTTTTCGGACTCGGCGCTTGGTGATTTTATACCACCCCCCGAGTCGATCCAAAAGGGCCGGCTTTGGGGCTGTAGACAGCTCCGCTGCGGCCTCCTCCAGCACATCCACCATTCGCTCACAGGCAAACGGGCCTCTCTGAGCCGTCAGATGGTAGTCAAAGAGGGCCTGGCGCTCGGGGTCGGTCCCTGAACCCGTTTGACCCGATAGGATAGACCCTATCGTACCCTCCAGTTCATCAAAGCTGAAGCACTGGCGGCTCAATCCGTGGGGCAGGCGGTAGAATCCGTCGTCCACATCCCTGTTGACGACCGCTCGGTAGCTCACCGTGGGCACCCCCATGGCATAGGCCTCCACGCTGGTTGTGCATCCATTATGGACCAATACCTTGGCGGCACCCAGCCAGGGGACCACATATCCCTCGTTGGCCACGGTCACCCGCCGGCACCGGGCGGCGATATCCTTGTAGACGGCCTGGTTTTCAACCTGATGGGGCCTTACCACGATTCGCATATCGGGAAACGCCGTCTCCAGTTTGGGAATCATCTGTTGAAAATGCTCGAAGACGGCCTGCTTCTGATCTCTGAGGCTTTCGGCGAACACCCGTGTCATGCCCCGGGCCGCCCGCCCGAAAACGGTCGGTTCCTCCGGCTGTGACCCCGGCAGAAACAAATTCCGGTTCGGTGTAAAGGCGTTGACATGGTTGAAATTGGTGTTGATCAGAATGAAGTCCCCGTGGGTACTTTTGATCTCATCGATCTTGGCTCGATAGAAAGGTCTCATCTCCGGGCGGAGCAGATCGCCGCGGGGGTTGCCGGTCACGAAAATGGGAATGTCCGGGGGCATGTCGGGATAACGGCGCCACAAGGCCGCATTGTCCTCCCCCCAGGCGAACAAATAGGAGACCAGCCCCAGGGTCACTCCAGAGAGACGCCGGGAGAAATAGGTGTCGGCGGGGAGGTGAACCAGGGCATCCTCATCCCATGCCGCAATCCGGTGGCCGAGTTTGGACGCATCCCGTAGAAATTTGCTGTGACCGTAGAGCAGGGATTTGGAGAGATAGATGCCCGGGGGAAACGTGGACGCCCGGGATTCGACGATTCGCTTGGGCCCGATGACGGAAGACAGGCCGCGTCTCGCCGCCACGCAGGCCAACAGTAGTTTGGCGTCGAGTTCCCGGACCTGGTTTTCGATCGGAATGAGAAGAGACGCCTTCGATGCAACCATGGCCGTATATGACCTCCCCCCTGGGGTGTTGTCCTATTCGTTTTAGGCGGTTTGAAACCGACCGTTGACGCCGATTATCATTTGAACCACCGCCATCGGGAGAGTCAAGCTCCCGAAAGATTGATTAAAAAAATATAAATTTATCAATAGGATTGGGAAAATGTCAAGATTGCTGTGCCATTGATTCAGGGCGTACTACCGACATACCGCTTTCCGGCTAACGACGACTGCGAGGGTAACTACGGGAAAAAGGCGGATTTACCATCCAATGCCATGGCACCGAATGCCTCCGTCAACCGCTCTTCCCAATACCACCAGTCCGCCTGGGGCGCCGCTGACGGCCAACGACGTCCCCGAATGGTTTCACCGGACACGGGTGGCCGCCATCGGGTGGTCATCGGGGAATGCCGGAGGTCACCTCGAGGGCTGGAAGTCTTCTTGTCATCGGAGGGCAATGATGGTATAGGATCCGAGCCTTTTCCGTCTGATTTTACTGTGAGTTCCATCGAATCGGTCCGGGATTCGGGGCGGCTTGTCTCTTCTTTTCGGCAAAGGAAATCGTGCCGACTCGCTTTTGGCGTGTCCCGATCCGGCGAAAGGGATCAACCCATGGAAATCCATGACATCTCCCTGCCGGTCAGTCCTGAGTTGCCGGTTTGGCCGGGCGATCCGAAAATCGTTCTGGAGCGAATCAGGGCCATATCCGCCGGTGATGCCAGCAACGATTCACGGATCGACTGCTGCGTGCATTCGGGCACCCATGTGGATGCCCCTGCCCATTTTATCGACGGGGGGGCGTCGGTCGACCGCTTGCCGTTGGCGGTGCTGGTTGGGCCCACCGAGGTGGTGTCCTTGCCCCTTGCCAATCGGGTCACTCCAGGCGATCTCGAGGCGCTCCACCTGCCTCGGGACACTCAGCGACTGCTGCTGAAGACGCGCAACTCCGAATTGTGGGAGACGCCCTCCCCCCATTTCGATCCGGACTATGTGGCCCTGGACTCGGATGCCGCCCGGTGGATCGTTGACAAAGGGATTCGGCTCGTGGGTGTCGATTATCTGTCGGTGCAGCGCTTTACCGACAAGGATGCCACCACTCACCGGGTGCTGTTGGAGGCCGGTGTGGTCATCGTCGAAGGTCTGAACTTGACATCCGTAACCCCCGGCCGCTATCAGCTGGTGTGCCTGCCGCTCAAGCTGGTCGGCAGCGACGGGGCCCCGGCAAGGACCATATTGATCAAGGAGTGACGGGTGGTGTTGAATCCAAATAAGATCATCGCCGTGATACCGGCCCGAATGGGTTCCACGCGGTTCCCGGGAAAGCCACTGGCGCCGATTCTGGGAATCCCCATGATCGAACACGTCTACCGCCGAACGGCGATGAGCCGGATCCTGGAAGATGTCTACGTGGCTACCTGCGATGTCGAGATCATGGAAGCGGTGGCTGGGTTTGGTGGAAAGGCCATCATGACCTCCATTCGCCATGAGCGGGCCAGCGACCGGGTGGCCGAAACCCTGGAGTCTATCGACGCCGATATTGCTGTCATGGTCCAGGGAGACGAACCCATGGTCCACCCGGACATGATCGATGCGGCCGTGGAGCCCTTTCGATCGGACAGCGACGCTTTTCAATGCGTCAATCTCACGGCCCCCATTACCACTGAGGAGGACTTCAGAAATCCCAACACCATCAAGGTGGTCATGGACACCCAGGGGGGGGCCGTCTACATGTCCAGGGAACCCATCCCGTATTGTAAAAAGGGCGCCTTCGAGTCCATATCGGCCTTCAAACAGGTGTGCATCATTCCCTTTACTACTGAAAGCTTGAAGCTCTTCAACCGGCTTCCATCGAGTCCCCTGGAGAAAGCCGAGTCCATCGATATGCTGAGATTTATCGAGCACGGATACACGGTGAAAATGGTTGGGACCGCCCATGAGACCCAGGCCGTCGATACCGAAGAAGACCGCCGTCAAGTGGAAGAGCGGCTTCGGGTCGACCCGTTGACAGCGACCTATCTCGTTTAAAAAAATAAGGATGGTTTTGACATGACCTGGAAGGTACTGGTATCGGCGCCCTATATGCTGCCGGTGATCGATCGTTTTCAGAGACAGCTCAAACTCGACGGTGTCGAATTGGTTCCGGCGACAGTAAATGAGCGATTGAGCGAAGAAGAATTGCTGGAAGTTATCGGCGACTATGACGGCATCATCTGCGGGGACGACCGTATCACCCGCCGGGTCCTGGATGCCGCCCCGCGGTTGAAGGCCATCTCCAAATGGGGCACCGGTATCGATTCCATTGATGCCGAAGCGGCCGCCGAACGGGGAATCCCTGTTTATCGAACACCCAATGCCTTCTCTGAGCCCGTGGCGGACACCGTTTTGGGCTATATGCTCAGTTTCGCCAGACAACCAATCCAGATGGACAGGGATATCCGGGAAGGCCGCTGGGAGAAGCCCAATTTGGTGGCCCTCAATGAGTGCGTTTTGGGGGTTATCGGGGTGGGAGACTGCGGCAAAGCCGTGGTTCGCCGTGCCATTGCCTTTGGCATGCGGGTCCTGGGAAACGATATCGTCGAGTTGCCTGTCGATTTTATCGAAGAAACCGGTATCGAAATGGTGACGTTGGAGGCATTGCTTCGAGAGGCCGATTTCGTGAGCATGAACACCGACCTCAACCCCACATCCCATCATCTGATGAGCGATGAACAGTTGAAGCGGATGAAACCGACCGCTTTTCTGATCAATGCCTCCCGGGGCCCGGTGATCGATGAGCCCGCCCTCGTTCAGGCCCTCCAGAAACAGTCAATTGCGGGTGCCGCACTGGATGTCTTCGAGGATGAGCCGCTGCCGGCAAACAGCCCGCTGCGGGGGTTCGACAATTGCCTGTTTGCCCCGCACAATGCCAATAGCAGCCCCATGGCGTGGGAAAGGGTGCATGAAAACACGATCAACAATCTCCTGAACGGCTTGAAGGCCGCGAAATAATCAGAAGATGGATCAACCTGACACATCCATTGTCATCAGAACCTACAACGAAGCCAGATTCCTGCCGGACCTTCTTGCCGCCATCAATCGCCAGCGATACCGAGGGTTTGAAACCATCGTCGTCGATTCGGGCTCTGTCGACGGTACGGTAGATATCGCCCGGCGAGAAGCCGACAAGGTGATTTCCATCCAGAGCAACGACTTCACCTTCGGCTACTCCCTCAATGTGGGGATCTCGGAAACCAAAGGTCGCTTTATCGCCATCGTCTCGGCCCACACGCTTCCGGTGAACGAGCATTGGCTGGGCGAGCTCGTTGCCCCCCTCAACGATGAAAAAAACGCCATGGTCTACGGGCGCCAGCTGGGTGGTTCCTCATCCACCTTTAGCGAAGCCAGGGACATGGAAAGAACGTTCGGTTCCCGCCGGATGGTGTTGAAGCCGCCCCGGTTTTTTGCCAACAATGCGAACTCGGCTATTTCGAAAGCCCTGTGGGTTGAGCATCCCTTCGACGAGACGCTTCTTGGGCTGGAAGACATCGAATGGGCAAAGTACTGGATGGAGCGCCACCGCCAGGTGGTTTATGAGCCACGGGCCGCTCTCTACCATATTCACGAGGAGAGCGACTGGCAGGTGAGGCGGCGGTATTTCCGGGAAGCCGTGGCCGCCCGCCGGATCGGAATCCGAGGAAGGCGACATGCCGTTTCCGCTCCTGTAAAAGAGATCGGGCGAACCGCGGTGGATGTCGGTCATCTCCTTTTCAATCCCAGACTCTCGAACGCATCGGAGACATCCACGCGCTGGAAGGTGATGGAGACCATGGCATTTCGATACCACAAAACGGTGGGCACCGTTAAGGGGCTGTTGAACGGCGATACCGGAAAGGAGCCGCTTCGGCACCGGGATATCCTCTTCGACCGGGGAGGCAGAGCCGTCGTTATCAGAGGGGTCAAGAAAGCATCCATGGAAGTCGTCGACATACCGGACATCAAGCCCGGCGATGTCCTCATACGAGTCGCCTATGAGGCGGTTTGCGCAACCGATCTGGAGATCTACAAGGGGACATTGGGCTATTACCAGAATGGGATGGCATCGTATCCGATCATTCCCGGTCATGAATTCAGCGGAACGATCGTCGGGTTTGGACCCAACGTCGACGGGTTTTCCATCGGAGATCCGGTCGTCGTCGAGTGCATTCAAAGCTGCGGCGTTTGCAAGGAGTGCCGGCGGGAGAACTTCATCGGGTGCGACAAGCGGGCGGAGTTGGGCGTTATCGGATTGAACGGCGGCTACGCAGAGTACGTGCGGGTGCCCGGGACATTCGTGCACCGGCTTCCTCCCGACACGGATATGGTCGCCGCCTGTCTCTGCGAACCTTTGGCTGTTGCCATCAAAGGGATCAAGCGGTTGCGCCGGACGTGGCGGCAGAAACAAAGAAAAGAATCCCAGGAATGCGCCATCGTGGGGGCCGGCCCCTTGGGGCATCTGTGCGCCCAAGTCTTGTCGGTCTGGGGGCACAAGGTCACCGTTTTCGATCGAAATCCTAATCGCCTCGGCTATTTCGAGGGCTCTGCCGTCTCCGTTTCACAGGATTTCGCCCGATTGGGCGGTTTCGATCATATCATCGAGGCCACCGGCGACCCGGATGCCCTGGATCGTATCATCAACGAAAGCCCTGCAGGAGCTACCATTCTGCTGCTGGGGCTACCCTATGCCCACCGGAGTTTTACTTTCGAGAGCATTGTTGCCTACGATAAAATCATTGTCGGGTCCGTGGGCAGTTCGGCCAAACACTTTGACATGGCCATTGAACTGCTGCCCGAAATCGACATGACGGCCTTCAAGGAAAAAATAGTGCCGCTTTCCGATTTCAGACGCGGGTGGGCGTTGACGGAAACCCATCGGCATCTGAAGGTGATCCTGGACGTGACCTAATCCATTGTCAGCAAACCCGGGTTCAGATCCGGGCGAGGACGCGTCGGCATCAACCATGGGGCGCCGGTATCACGGCCCGGGGTCGCCGCCGTTTCACTGACGGACGACAACCCATTGCGGACAGGGGTGTTCCTCAAAGAGCAGAAACCATGGTCTTGTTTTTCATCAGGCAATTTAACGATATCGACCATATGACGCCGATCATATGGAAAATGCATCGTGACGGGTATCCCGTTGCGGTATACTGCCTAGAACCGGCATATGACATCGACACCGATTACCGCCTGGCCTTCTTGAAACGGTTGGGTATTGGTGTCACCCACCTCTACGATGAACCCTCCAGGGAGCTGGACTGGAGGCACCGCGTGCTTCGCCGGATAAGCGCCATGTGTTTCCGGATATCGAATCGCCTAAAGCGCGTGGCCCCATCGCTAGGCTCTCCCGTTGTCGAATGGGTGAGAAACCGGGCGCTTAAATACGGCAAGAAAGGCTTTAATCGATCAAGGAAAAACGGCTACCATTCATCCTGGGCTGAATCGATTCTTGTCAATACATCCGCCCGGGCCTTGTGCTTCGATCACATCAACCCGGGAAGATACGTGGTCCAGCCGATCGTCGACGCCGCCCGAGCCCTGTCCATTCCAACCTTTGCCCTGCCCCACGGCGTGTTTATCTACACGAACCGGCATGTGAGGATCGGGACAACCGAGGAAAGCCGTCTGGACAAATTCAATTGTTTCGATTTCATTGTGACACAGAACCGATTGCGCAAAGACGTCCTGGTTCGGGCCGGTGTCGAAGAGATGAAAATACATGTACTGGGCAGTGCCCGTTACTCCGACGAATGGATGGAACAGAACCGGAAGATACTGCCCAGGACCGGAAAGCTCAACGGGGCCGATTCGTCAACGCTAAAAGCCGTCTTCATGACGACACGTTTTGCCTACCGGGTCGACGTCGATCGAATGCTGGCCACCTTCGATCGGCTCTCGTCTGTACCCGGCCTTCACCTGGTGGTCAAGCCCCACACGAGGTCTGGAGTGGAAGCCGAGGCCTATGATGGGTTGCCCGTGGGCAGTGTGTCCGATATATCATCGGTGGAGCTGTGTGAGTGGGCGGATATCGTCTTGGTCATCGGTTCGAGCATTCTCATCGAACCTCTCAAGATGAACAAGCCGGTGCTCTACCTGAAATACCTTCACGAGAACACGACCCAGTATGAAGAAATGGGTGCCTGCTGGACCATCTCCGACGAGGAAGCGTTGATGGATGCCATCCGATCGCTGGCAGACAAGTCTGGTGACGTTCCCTACAAAAGGGATCACGTCGATGCATTTCTTTCGGAAATCGTTTTCGGCGGTGGCAGGAAGAAAAATGTCCTTGACGTTTATGAGCAGTTCATCGTCAGTGGCGGCATGACGTCATCCCCTCACCCCTGTGACCCGCAACAGGGCAGCCTGAAGGACAAATAGCGTGACATATCAGGATCTGATAGACAAGGCCGCGCAGCTGCTGATCGGCCAGGCCGCCACCCATTCCGTGATCGCCGAGGATGGGCCGATCACCCTCAAGCGACTGAACAAGCACCGCAGAAGGGTGATGCGGTTGAATGCCGCATTTCGACGACGAATCGACCACCTGGACAGCCTTCACGCAGCGTGCCTGAATCACATCCGTCCGATCACCTGCCCTCTGGTCCTGATTTCCGAAATCCAGCGCTCCGGGGGCTCCCTGCTGAGCCAGCTCTTTGACGGTCATCCCGAACTCCACGCCCATCCCCATGAACTAAAGTTTGGATTTCCAAGGAAATTCAACTGGCCGCCCATCGATGTAAACGATTCACCGATGCGCTGGCTGCGTATTCTATATGAAGACAGCACCATCGACCACTTCAAGACAGGCTATAGAAAGCAAAAAAACCTCGATGAAACCTTCCCCTTTATATTTCTACCCTCTGTCCAAAAGGAAATCTTTCTGGCCTATGTCGAGTCCCTGAAAACCTTTGGGATCAGGGATGTGTTCGATGCGTACATGACCTCCTATTTCGGGGCATGGTTGAACGATCAGAATGCGTTCGGTGACAAGAAATACCTCACCGGATTTACGGCAAGACTGGCCATGAGCCAAAAAAATGTAGACGCTTTTTTTTCCATCTATCCGGAAGGTCGTTTGATTTCGCTCATCCGAGATCCCAAGAATTGGTATCCATCCGCGTCAAGGCACAAACCGCAGGTCTACGGCGATATTGGAGAGTCCTTGGAGCTGTGGAAAAAAAATGCCGTCGCCATGCTCGACAACAAGAAAAAATACGGGGATCGGGTGTGCCTGCTTACCTTTGAGGACTTGATCGGGAAAACAGAGCCCGTCATGCGGTTCTTGGCTGAATGTATCGGAATCACATTTGATGACGTGTTGCTGACGCCGACATTTAACAAATACCCGATCAAGGCCAACACCAGCTTCAAGGCAAAGCAGCACGGCATTATCAACAAAACCCTCGATCGTTATAAAATCCTTGGAGAAGAAGAATTGGCGTTGATTGAGCGAACGACAGGTGGGCTCTACAGAGAGGTATTGAGTCAAACGGCATCTGTTGACGCGGACTGAGACGGGTGCGTCTTTCTGCTTTCATCTATGCATCTCGCCGCTTCCGCCTTGGTCATGCTCGCCACCCGGCATTGGATAATAGATGCTTGCCGTTCTGAAGAGTGCTGGCGCAGGGGGTTCGACCCCTGCGGCTGGTAGCGTCGATACCTGTCAGGGTAGGGATCGATGTCGATTCCCGATCAAGCATCTACAACATTGATGGCATAGCGTTCCATTATTTCTTCGTAGAGGGGATAGATATCGGTTTTAATGTACTCCCTGTCCCCATCGGGTATGTTCAATTCTCTCTTCACCTTGTCCTTCAGAACCGCCTTGGTTTTTTTGTGTCCGAAGGTCGAATTGTCGTTGGCATAATTGGGGAAATTGCTCGGATAGGAAGACCGATCGGACTTTTCCAGCTCCGCATGTAATAATATGGATTGAATCGATTTCTCAGTGTTCCTGATGAGGTGATCGAAACTGACCGGGAAATACCGATTTTTGTATTCGACACTGGCCCACATCGCGTTTTCGAGGGTTTTTTTATACCTTTTCAATCCATGGTCTTTCAGCCGTTTCGTGTGCTTTAGTGCGCTGTTTCTCCATAGATATGGATCTCTGAGCAATACAAAAAGCCTTCCATCCGGATAGTCCTTAAAAAAATGATTTATGGATTCTTCTCTGATGGACAATCCCGGAATTGTCGTCACAATGTATTTGTATTCATCAAAAAAATTTGAATGGTTGCAGTTCAAATAGGCATTAAAGTATGCGGTAAAAAAGTTGTTTAGTGTTTGTCTCTGATTGAAATCATTATTCTCTTTTTCAAGAGCGAAAAAAATCTTCCTAAAATGAGAATAATCAAAAACAAAATTTTCATGGGCATTGATGTTTAAAAAATGTTTGATCATATTCTGAGGAATCAATGCGGAAAATCGTTTGTTAATATTGGTTTCATTGTGTAAATCTGGCCAAAAATATTTATTGGGATGACCGATTTGAAGTTCACGGTAATAGCTTAAAATTTGGGGATGATTCTTTAGCAGGTTTTCGACCAGGTGTGTTCCGGATCTCTGGAGGCCCGAAACCACCAGAAGAGGATAATGTAGCTTGTAGTATTCTTTTTTCCGCTTGAAAAGAAGCCTTATTGATGATTTGGCAGAAAGAAATACAGAGTTTGATCTGATCGGATCGATGATATTATTTTTAACTCTTTTTGAAATTTTATAGCTTAAATTCATGTGATATATACCTGCTATTCAAGTAGATTAATGAACAATGATATCTCTATTTAGACAGTCAAAAAAAGGCCATTTAATTTATAGTCAGAAAGAAAAAAGATATGTAATTCGACAATACTTAAATCACAACAGAAGAGTATCAAAAAGATTCATCAGCTGTCAATCTGTCCTTAACAATTGACCCCAATTGCTATCCTTTTCTTGATCGTTAAAAACGAACGGCCTCACCCAGCACCGTTTGATAGAGATCCGACGTCATTGATTCGATCATGGTCAATTCCTCCGAACGAAGGGTTTTGTATCTGCTCAGGGTGCTTTCGATGATTTTGGACTTTTCAAGAGTGAAACTGGTGTTCGCACTGATTGGAGAGCCGTTGAAAGTCGGTGTCATTAATATATCGTCAAATTCAATATTCAGAAAACCGCTCAGATGCCTCATCACCGGCTCCATTTGGGAGATCAGATCTTCGAAACGGATGATGCACATCCCATCTCCCATTGCCTTCTTGTTTCGTATCGATGCGTTTGCGCTTGCATTCCACTGATCGATAGCCTTGGCGATGTCTCCATAATCCTTCAGCCGATGACGATACGCGGAAGGGAACCAATTTTTAGGATCCCTCACCACCGATATCAGTTTCCCATCGGGATAAATGCGTGTGAAAAGATCCATGTTCTCTTGGTGCATTGCCATTCGGGGGGTGAAGGCGGTGACATAGGTTTTCGGTCCCTTGGCGATGGTCTTGTTGTCCAGCCAGGCATTGAAATAGGAGGTCATGTAGGCGTCGAATACGTCGCGCAACCGCAAGGCGTCAACCGATTTGACTTGGTTCAGGAATATATCCCGCTGGCAGGAGGGAACGAAGTGAAACGGATGGGCAACATCCGACTTGTTACCTTTCTTGAACCCTTCCCTTGCATGCTCGATGACGATATCTTCGAACAGGAGCAGAAACCACCGTTCTGGGATGTCGGCGAGATCGATCTTCGGCCAATAGTACTTCTTCGGGTATCCGAATTTCAGTTCGTGGGGGTGGGCATGTATCTGGGGATGGCCGTCGAAGAGTTGGCTCAACAGGGAACCCCCGGAACGCTGGATTTGCGAAATCAATGCCAGTGGAGCGGTTACCTGGATGATGTCGCCGATTGCCGATGGGCGGCCGTCACCTTTATTGACGGCGGTTTTGCTGCATTCGGTCGTGATCTTTCTGATGCGAGAGCGGCACTTGAAGTACTTCTGTGGACTGATGGTTCCATAGCCGGATTGCATGGATGCCGTCATGCTCGGTCCCAAGGTCAAACGGCTCAGCGTATCAATAACGAATTGCTTGATCACGGAGAATCCTTCCGAATCGTCCCTCAATAGATGAGCAATAACGAAACATTTCTGCCCGTCCGCCTTCACAGAAGGTCAATTGATGATATCACCGAGAAAGAAAAAAATGATCCCTGTGGGTCGACCGGCTCTGGATGCGTGACGAAAGCCAAAAAACGGAGCAAACCGTTAATTCAAATAGGTGTTAAATGGCGTATCGGCCAGCGCTTTTTTAATGTCATCAAAATTGTCTATTAGCTGCTCAAGGGAGTCAGGATTGACCTTAACATATTCACTGCTCAAGGAAAAATCCTGATCAACCCCAAGGAATTGTAATGTTTTTTTCATTTCAGCATTGTGTTCCGATAGCAACGATTCGTATGTGACTTCATGGTATGGAACACCCAGATCGTCCATGAATCGTTTCCGATATTTTTCGAAACGCTTATCGCGTCTCTGGAAATCATCGATCAGAATTTTCGGATCGATGGTGACTTTGATCGGAGCAACCGATTGTTTCGAGTGCAATAAATGGCGCGCATTGGCGATTTTATGAGAAACGAGCCTTTTTAGAAGGTTGTAGCGAACCAGTTGAATGATCCTGACATTGTTTTCTTTTATCCAGGAAACGGTTACCGGATATTTTCTCATCTGAGAGTAGTTGATCTTATAACCAACCGCTTTGGCATCACGGCGATCGGCGTACAAGTCGCATAGAAACGAATACACCAGCTTCTTTCTGCGGAATCGGTGGGCAAGCTGTCTTTTTAAGGACGCTGATCGGTATGCATAGTAGGGGGATTTTGGATTGTCCACCTGTAAAAAGCCGGGCTTGAACCCTTTGAACGGTGAGAGGTTGTATTTGCTGAACACCGTCGGAATTTTGGGGCAGTATATCTGAGGGTGGCTGTTCAGGCAGCTCATAAACCAGGTGGAACCGCTTCTTGGCTGCGTAATGATCATGAACTTGGTCATCATACACTCTTCGTTAAAACCCGTTGATGAAAACGACGGTCGGAAAACCAGCGAACGGAAGTTCAAGGGTAAGTCGACAGCACCGAAAATCATGGATGGCCGATGGTCATTGCGCTAGGAAACGATCGATCGCCTCCGCTAGGTTTGCCACATTTTCATCGGGGGACAACAGGCCTAATTTCCCGTAAAATCGATCAATATATCCTCTTACCGTTTGGGTTTCCACCGTCTTTGCAAACGCGATCAACTGGTTTCTGTCCACCTGAAATCCGCTTTGTATGTGTCGAATGGCGTCTGTGCATTCGTTGACGGTATGGACGACAAAGACGCCGTGACAGTCTCGGTACCAGCTGTTGCCGAACAGCAGGGACGGCCTGCCACGGACAACGCTCTCCCAGCCGACGGATCCGGAAACGGTCGCGGACGCTTTGGCATTGTCGATGAGTTCAAATGACGTGGTCGACAGGGGAACCAGTTCGACGTTGTGCCTCGATGCAATCACGTCGTAGAAGTCGAGGGTTTTGGACCGTTCGGCCGCCTGATAGTCCTTGAACTGGGAGACATGTTCCTTGACGTAGAGCATCCAGCCTTCGGGCAGATGTTTCGACAACATATCGATCATCAAATACTGGTTGCCGAAGACCCCTCCGGTCGGACATGTCTGGCGCTCCGGTTCGCACTGGAGGGCCACGAAGACGTAAGGCACGCGGGTGTCCACCGACCTGGCCAGGCGATGGTAATGGGTGTGAAGCTTTTTTCTTTTCAAACGCCCGATGCACTCGTGGTATCTTCCAGCAAGGTAGGGGCGGTTGGCCTTCCGTTGACGAACAGCGATGGTCACCTCGGCGGCGAAACGAAACAGAATGGATGAGATGCCCCCCAAATCCCCGCTTTTCTTATAGTGCTTCAGTTTGTACTTCAGGTGGTAGGGCATGCCCTGGCTGAAGGTTTTCGACAGTTTTTCAAGGTGGGAGACTGTCTCAGGACTCAGGTCCGGGGCCGAGTCCTTCGCTTTCACGAGTTCTCGGGCATACGCCTCTCCGATGGCCGTCGATTGGTCTTCGAAAGAGGTCACGGGGTATACACGGCCTGGGAAAGACGTTCGCTCGAACATAACGGTAGGGATGCCCATCACCCTGCATAGCGCATACAACACATAATCATAACCGGTGTGGGGAGCAATTCGGTAAACGACCACATCGGGTTTGAAGTGGTCGAGGACGCCTTTCCAGTATATCACCTGGGAATGATACGAAACGATTCGTTTTCGGTAGGTGAGAGATCCGTCGGCATCGTTTCGATCCAGCATTTTCATATAGATCGACTCGTAAGTAGACAAGGCCGACAGCAGGGGGGCATCCAGAGGCGGAAAGGGGATTTCATCGCAGTCTTCCGGCCATTGGTTGAGTCTGGCGATGTCCTTGGTGTGGAAAACCGTATCCGGAAACAAGGCAGCGGCTCTTTTCGCCTGTTTTTTCCCCCCGATGAAATAGCAGATTTCCCAACCGTAGCGGTCACGCAGCGTGGCTGCGACATCAACCCAGTGAATTTGTTCCGCCTGCGCGAATATGGCTTTTTTGGACATGCCGCGATGATTCCTGTCAGAAAAAAACCGCTTAGCCGATGCAGTCATGACATCGGCGCCTCCGATAGAAGAGAAACCATGGATCAGGATTAAAGGGAGAAAAACCTGTATTTGTCGAGCAGCGATTTAACCCTTGCCTTCTCTTCGTCGTTGATTTGACGGTAGTATGACGTCACGTATTCGTCGCAGATGCCCCTCAGTTTTAGGATGTATTTTTCGTCGGCCGCCCACAGGAAATTGTCGTTTTTGGTATTTTTTGAAAGCTCGCGCAGAAAAGCGTTGAGCCGGTGTTGGGCGGCCAGGGATTCCTTGATTTTCCCTTCCGAATACAATTCGTAAATTTGAATCATCGGCTCCGGTATACAGCATGACAAACTGGACGTATGGCCCTTGGCCCCCATGCACAGGCAGGCGTGAAGCTGACTGGCCACAGCCGTTATCACCTGGAATTCATCATTCGCCATACCGGTGACTTTGGTAATCGCCACCGTATCCTGGTTGCTGAATTTAAATCCGGCAATGTTGGGGTGCGGTTTCAAATGGGCGACGAATTCCGGCGTCACCGGTCGACTCCAGTTTCCACTGACATACATCCATAGGGGTTTGGGACAGTTGTCGGCGATGTGGCGGTAAAACCAGTCGACGCGGTCCAGGCTGAGCTTGGGGTTGTAAGGCATGACGTGGTAGGCATCGAACTCGAGATCTTTTGTCTCCTCGATGAAATTGAAAATATCTTCCAAAGCGAAGAAGCCAGCTCCCAGAATGAGCGGCGTTTTGCCAGCATTGGCTTCGCAGGCAGCCCGGGCGGCCTTGAGGCGCTTGGCAAAAGAAAGGTTCATGTCTTCGCTTCCGGTGCCCAGTACCCACATTCCGCCTATCTTCTTCGTGTTCAGAAATTCAACCAACCGCTTCAGGGCCGGCACGTCGATATCTTCCTCAGCCGTCAACGGTGTATCGACGACCGGTACGATGCCATGTAAGGGTCTTGTTTTGATCATTGTTGGGTTATCCTCTCTAAAATGAGTTTGATGGTATGGTTATGGTCGTGTCTTCCGGGCGCCCGAGGCGTCGGCGGTCGACGATTCCTCTCCCTGAACAAAGTGCCCATCAGGCGGGTTGCTTGGCCAGGAACTTCAGATAGGTTTCAGCCACCAGAAAATCGGCCTCGGTGTCCACATCTACCGAGTGGATGGTATCCATCACCAGAGGCACCTGCTTTGGAGAGATGAGCTTTCTGTTCTTAATAAAAAAATCGCGTTTGACCGCATAAATGGATGCATTGTACATGAATATCGGCTCCACGGCAGCCGGGTCGGTGACGGGGATGTAATCCTCCAGAACCCCGTCTCGGACCGCTTTCAGGATCGGGTCTCTCTTCTTGAAAGGTCCCTTGACGCTGACCACGGAATCCAAATCAGACTTCCACAGAAGATCGATGGCCTGATCGATGTGGGACGAACGCCTGATCGGGCTTGTTGGCTGCAAAAGGATCAGTATGTCATAGGTGACCTTGTTCTTCGCTTCCATGTACGCCATTGCATGCTCGACCACATCGATGTTGCGTATCGTATCGGTGGCCAATTCCGCGGGTCGAACGAACGGCGCAGGGGCCCCAAACGCCTTGGCCACCTCGATCGTTTTAGGATCGTCGGACGACACCAGGTATTCCGTCAGCCGTCGAGCCTGTTGCGCAGCCTGAATGGTCCAGGCAACCATGGGCTTGCCGGCCAGTGGTTTGATGTTTTTTTTGGGGAACCGTTTGGATGAGCCGCGGGCAGGAATAATGCCGAGAACCTTCGGTGTCGTCTGTTTTCCGGTCACTGAATTGTTGTCTTCTATCATCATTTGATTTCATCTCTGTTTCTGTCGAAAAAACCTGCCGACGGTATTGTCATTGATCGAATCTTAGGCTGTCCCACAAGGGCAAGTCGCAGTTAATAACAGGCCTGATCCACTCTAATTCCCTGGAGATATGATAAAAAACTGGTTAAGATAGGGTTCCACAATCAATTCTTGAGCGTCTCCAAGAAGATGCTGAAATCGCGAGAGGCGATGGGTCACATCCTCTACCGACAACCGTGGATAGCGGTGTCGTTGAAATTCGGGTCGGTTGTGGGATCCCGGACGCGAATCCTTGTATCGCTTGACAGCGGTTCGTATCGCTGCCAGGGCATTCCCCTTGAGGCGATTCACCAGTGACAACGGGGCCATGGCGTTACGATGGGAGGTCATCTGGCGAAGAACCTCGACAATCCGCTCGCAGGCAAGGGAGCCGCTAAGTGCGGCCAGATGCCATTCGATGAGATCCTTTCGCCCGCTATCGTTGGGGGACGGCAGCGTCCCATCGAGGGCTCGTTCCAGGGTATGTTTCAATTCAGCCGCATCGAAACAGGGTTCACTGACCATGTTGGGAAGTCGGTAAAAACCGTCGTCGTAGCGGTCATCCACTGCCGCCCGGTAGGATATGGCGGGGATATCCATTGCATAGGCCTCAATCCCTGTGGTGCAGCCGTTGTGAATCAGGGCCTTGGACGCCATCAGCCACGGCACCACGTTTCCCTCGTTGGTGACCTTCACCCGCCGGCATCGATCCGCTATCCGGTGATAAACCTCCTGGCTTTCCGTGGGATGGGGGCGAACCACGATCGAGTGGTTCGGAAACCATTGATCGAGTTTCGGTATCATCTCTTGAAAATGCTTGAAAACCGCTTTTTTATGCCGGAAGAGCCCATCGGCGTAGTCCCGGCTCATTCCCTTGGCGGCGCGCCCCATAGCCGGTATTTCTTCCGGCTTGTTCGTCGGCTGGAAGAGATTCTGGACAGGGGTGAAAGCGTTAACGTGGTTGAAATTGGTGTTGACGAGAATAAAGTTGCCGAACTGGCGGCGAATCCGTTCCACATCCTCGCTGTAGAATGAACGCACTTCAGGCCGTAGCAGATCGTTGCGGGGATTGCCGGTGACGTGGATTTCCGCCCCCTTGGGGAAGTGGGGATATTGTCTCCACAAGTCGGCATTGTCCTCCCCCCATGCCAGAAAATGGGACACGTAGGACATGGCTTTCGGAGACAGGCGGCGCGAGTAATAGGTCTCCGGCGGCAGATGAACCAGGGCTTCTTCATCCCAGGCAACAATGTCATGGCCGAGATGCCGCATGACTCGAAACATCATGTCGCTTGCCGCCGTCATACTTTTCGACAAATAAACCCCCCTTGGGAACGCAGTGATGTGGAAATGAATTTCCCGCCGGGAGCCGAGGATGGATGAAAACCCATGGTGGGCGGCGACGCAAGCCAACAGCAGCTTGGGGTCCAACTCCCGAACCTGGTTCTCAACAGGGATGATGAGGTGTGGGTGGTGTGTCATCCGACCTGATCCTTGGATTCCTCATCGCCTCGACAATGGGGGACAACAGTCAATGGTGGAGTGAAACCCTTACGCCGCTGGCAGTGGGTTGACCCGGACATCCCTTCCTCAATTTGTCGGATGAACTTTAAAAATAACATCGGATATTTCATTAACCCGAAGCGGTCGCTCATCGTGAAGCAGGCTCTGAAACCGCCTGAGCTTTCGTTGAATGACCTCTACCGGGATATGGGGATAGCGATGGCGCTGGAATTCCGGTCGATTATGGGATCCCGGCAGCTTGGGCTGAACCCATCTCGCCAGGTGAAGACCTTTGGAAATGGCCCATCGCCGGATCCGAGCACTCCACTTGGGAGAATCCACCTGAGAGAGTTCCAGCTGTATGGGTTCCAAGAGGTTCATCATGTGTTCGCAGGCCAGTGAGCCGCTTCTACCGGCGAGATACCGGCTGATGAGGGCTTGGCGCTCATCGCCGTCGGCGGCGCCGAGCCGCCCGTCCATTATTTTTTGAAGGGTGTCCTTCAATTCATCGAAGCTGTAGCACTGATGGCTGATCCCGTTTGGCAGCCGGTAGAATCCGTCGTCGTAAGTGTCATTCACCGCGGCTCTGTAGGAAATCGCCGGAACCCCCAATACAAACGCTTCGACTCCTGTTGTACATCCGTTGTGGACAACGGCTTTAGCGGCTTGCAGCCACGGGACGACGTTGCCCTCGTTGGTCACCCGGATCCGGTCATTGTCTGCCGCGATTTGGTTATAAACATCATGGTTTTCGGTCGGATGAGGTCGAATGACAACGGTGCAATTCGGAAATGCCCCGCTCAGGCGGGGAATCATTTCCTTAAACGTTTCAAAGACGGCTCGCTTGTGGGTCTCGAGCCCTTTCGCATAGGGCAGGCTCATTCCCCGTGCCGCCCGGCCGAACGTCGGTTTGTCTTCCGGTTTGCGCGCCGGTTTAAACAGGTTCAGATCCGGACCGAAGGCGTTGATATGGTTGAAATTCGTATTGATGAGAACGAATTCCCCGTGGGACTGACGTATGATATCGATCTCTTCTCGATAGAACCCATGGAGTTCTGGGCGGAGCATGTCGCTGCGGGGATTGCCCACGGCGTGGATCGGCGTGTGCCGGGGCAGCGCCGGGTACTGACGCCACAGGTCCATGTTGTCGATTCCCCAGGCGAAGAGCTGGGAGATGAACCGTATCGCTTGGGGGTTCAGACGACGCGAATAGTAGGTTTCAGGGGGCAAATGGACCAGTGCTTCCTCGTCCCACGACACAATCTTGTGGCCGAGTTGATGGGCAATCTTGAAAAACAACAGGCTCCGGATCGTCATGCTTTTGGAGAGATAGATCCCCCGGGGGAAGCCGTCGATACGCATCTCCAGTTCCCGGCGGGACCCGATGATCGACGAAAACCCCTGGCGGGCGGCTACGCATGCCAGCAAGAGCTTCGGATCGAGCTCGCGAACCTGGTTTTCTACCGGAATGAAGAGTAGACCGTTGCTGCTCATGGGGGTGAAAAGGCCTCCATATCAGTTGCCCTCAAGGCGTCCCGATGTCGAGCGCCGCTGCCGGCGGGGGGCTGCACAGGACGTCATTTGGATGATGCTCACTGGAGTTCAGAGGTAATCCGCTTCGCAAGGCTTTCTCCGTCCAGACCGTGAAACGCCAGCACTTCAGGAGGGGTTCCGCAGGCCGGAATGCCGTCGATGCCGAATTTGGTTAGACGCCGCCCCCGAAAACCGTCGAGGGACATGAGGGCATTCAGCAGGGTATCGCCCACGCCGCCGAAAGGGGCGTGGTTGTCCAATGCGAAAAGGTGCTGGCCATTGCCGATGGTTTCCACCAGCCATTCCGGATCGACGGTGTTGAGCCAGGGCAGGTTGACGATTTTCAGTGAGACGCCTTTGTTCTCCAGCAGTTCCGCGGCCTTCATGGCTTCGTTCAGCATGACCGGTCCGTAGGCGAAGAGCACGGCATCTGTTCCATCTTTGAGGACGGCCCCTTTGCCCACGGTGAAGCGGTAGTTCTCCGGCAGTTCGATGGTTCGCGGCGACGGGGAGATGACCAGGCGCATCATGCAGCTTCCCTTCGCCTGTTCGATGCACCATCTCAAGGCTTTCCGGGTTTCCAAGGCGTTGCAGGGTTCAAGGATGGTGATGCCCGGGAGTGCCCCGAATAGAGAGATATCCCTCAGACTTTGATGGGATTTGCCGGGTCCTGCGGGGATGAGGCCGGCAAAGTGGCAGACATAGATGATCTTGGTTTTTTCGGTGATGTTGTTGTAGATCTGCTCGTTGGCCCGGGAGGCGAGAAAAACGCCGAAAGAATTGACCACCGGAATCAGACCGTTCAAGGCCAGCCCCCCGGCCATGGACACCATATCCTGTTCGGCGATACCACTTTCGATGAACCGCCCGGGGAAGGCGGTTTCAAAGGGACGAAGGCCGCAGTCGGCGGAAAGGTCTGCATCCAGCACCACCACGTCGTCCCGCTCCTGCCCGATTTCCACCAGAGCCTCACCGAATGCCGTCACGACCTTCTCGGCCGTGTCCTTTAACCGGGCGCGGTTCTTCTCCCTCTGCTCGATCAGTTGAAGGCTGAGGGGGGCGATATCCAAAGCGGAAAGCCGTCGGTCGATGCCGTCTATGATCTCCGAAAAGCCGGCTTCAAAGGTATCGTCGTCCGGTGCGCCTGAATGCCAGCAGTAAAGGCCGCCTCCGGTTTCCAGGGCGGCCGGCCCTTCCATGAAGGAGATGCCTTTCCCCTTAACCGTGTCGGCAATCAACACCTTCGGTTTGTCCGTGATACTCTTGAACCGGGCCAGCACGTCGGCCATGGCTTTGAAATCGTGCCCGTTGCATCGTTCCACATGCCATCCGAAGGACTCGAATTTGCCCTCGAGATTCCCCAGACTGACGATTTGGTCCAGAGGTTTGTCGGTTTGAATCTTGTTGGCGTCGACGATTACATTGACGTTGGTAATTCCCTGATGGGCGGTTGTCTGAAGGGATTCCCAAATCTGGCCCTCCTGAAGTTCGCCGTCGCCGGTCATGACGAACACCCGGCCGCCGTGCCCCTTGAACGCTTTGGCCCAGGCCATGCCTTTCGCCTTGGAAATCCCCATGCCCAGAGAGCCGGAGTTGGCCTCGATTCCGGGTATGGTCAAATCCGGGTGACCGTGGGTGCCGTTGAGCCGTCTCAGGTTGATGAATCGCTCTTCCGGAAGAATACCCATAGCGTAGAACACGGCATAATGGCTGGGGACGTCGTGCCCCTTGGAGGAGAAATAGATATCCCGGTCCGGGTGATCGATCCCGAGGGCCTGGACATTCATCTCCGAGAAGTAGAGGAGGGTGACAATGTCCAGGGAGCTTAGACTCGATCCGAGATGTCCCGATCCGGCCCGCTTCACCGTGGCCAGTGCATTGGCCCTGCACATATCTGCAATGAGTGATAGTTTGTCGAAGGAATCTACAGGCGATGCCTGGATTCGCTGAAAGTCGTCATGGGGAATGATACCAATGTCCATCATCAGTTCTGCTCCTCAAAAAGTATAGGGCGCCTTCGATACGGGAGGCAGGGTTGCCTCTCCGGTTTTCACCATATGTTCGGCAAGATCCCAGTCGTAGGGTTTGTTGACGTCGAATCCTTCGTGGTCCCGCGTTAGAAATGGCATCAACACCGATCCGGAGATGGTTTGATCATCGAAGACCACCCGGGTTTTGGCGATCTCAAGGCTGGCATTCTGGACAAACACGTCCGGCAGGGAGGGATATTGACAGGAGTGCCAGGGCGTTTCGGTCGGTCCGAAGGGCAGCAGCGGGATCATTCGATTGCCACGAATGACCCACATTTTGCCCGGGTGCTGAGAGCATTTTTCGACGGCTCTCAGAGAATCGACTCCGGTTTCACCTAAAAAGGCCTTCCAGGCCCGCTGGATGGTTTGGGGAAGCCGAAACGGGCTTGTGGGTCTGAGAATGCTAAAGCAGTCGTAATGCTTATCGTTTTTAGCTAATTCCTTCAACGTAAAGTCGACCCATTCGATATCCGGAGAGGTGTCCCCGGCCATTTCCGACGGTCGCATAAACGGGACATTGGCTCCGTAATACCTCGAAATATCGGCATAGTGTTTGGCGTCAGTCGAAACGATCACATCCGTGAAAATCCCGCTGTTGATGGCGGCGGAAATGGTGTAGGCCATCATGGGATGGCCATCGAGAGGGCGAATGTTCTTGTCGGCCACACGTTTCGATCCAGAGCGCGCTGGAATCAACGCGACAATGGTGGGCTGGGAACTGGAGTCCGTCGTCATGGTGTCATCGCATGGGTGTTGATCGGCTTGGCGGCTGCCCTCATGGGGCGGCCGCCAGGGTTGTCGGTTGGTTTGAGTACCGATGACCGCAGGCGGGTCCTTGGTCGCGCCCATATCAATCCATCAGACCCGGTCGGGATCGATGCAAATGTAAATATCTTTTAAATTCGAATAGATATCGATGGCCTCGGCTCCAGGCTCCCTGGACCCGTTACCGGACTGCTTGACGCCGCCGAAAGGCATGTGGGGCTCACTGCCGTATGTGCCGGCATTGACCACCGCCACCCCGGCCTCCACCCTACGGGTAAATTCGATGGACCGATGAATGCTTCGGGTGTGAATGCAGGCGGTCAGGCCGTAAGGGGAGTCATTGGCCATTGAGAGCGCCTCCTCGAAGTCCTTCACCCGATAGAGGCAGGTGATGGGACCGAACAGCTCCTTTTGGGATATCGGGGCGGTGGGGGCGGCATTTTCGATGAGGGTCGGCGCCATGTAACTTCCCTCGGCGAGGCCCGGATCGGTGAGGCGATGGCCCCCGATCAGAACGCTGGCGCCGTCTGTCTTTGCCGCTTCAATGGCCGTTAGCATATTATGAAGCTGCCTTTCGTTGATAACGGGCCCCAGATCATCGTCGTCCGAAGGACCTACTTTGAGAGCTTGGGTCCGTTCGATCAGCATGTGTTTGAATGTATCGTATACGGCGTCGTAAATGAGGATGCGGCCTGCGGCGGCACACCGCTGACCGGCGTTGCTGAAGGCCGACAGCAGCACCCACGTTGCCGCATGATCCAGGTCCGCGTCATCGCAGACCACCAGGGGGTTTTTCCCACCCAGTTCAAGGGACACTTTTGCCAGCCGGCGGCCGGCGACTTCGGCAATCTGGCGGCCGACAACGGTGGATCCGGTGAAGCTGACCACCGCCACACCAGGATTGGCGACCAGTGGGGCACCGGCTTCCTCTCCAAGTCCCTGAACGATGTTGAGTACACCCGCCGGAAGCCCTGCCTCGTGGGCCAGTTTCCCGAAGAACCAGGCGGTGGCCGGCGTATCCTCTGCGGCCTTCAAAACAGCCGTGTTCCCACAGATCAGCGCAGGGAATACTTTCCACGCCACATTGGCGATGGGGGTATTGGCGGCGATGATCAGTCCGGCGACCCCTAGAGGATGACGAACGGTCATGGCCGTTTTGTTCGGGACACCGCTGGTGGTGGTTCGGCCGTAGAGCCGTCGGCCCTCGCCGGCCATAAACTCCGCTTGGGCGATGGCGCCTCCGGTTTCTCCAAGGGCGGCGGTGGGAGCCATGCCCGTTTCCGCTGCCACGATGGCGGCGATGTCCTTGCGATGGCGATCCATTTCCCGGGCGATCGCCATCAGGATGTCTCCC
This sequence comes from uncultured Desulfobacteraceae bacterium, assembly GCA_942491115.1. Classification (GTDB taxonomy): domain Bacteria; phylum Desulfobacterota; class Desulfobacteria; order Desulfobacterales; family UBA5852; genus CALNZV01. The sequence goes on along the minus strand of CALNZV010000001.1, from coordinate 522,701 downwards.
CGCTGAACCGGTGTCATGGCGGACCAGGCTGGGAATGCCCTCTGGGCCGATGTGACTGCGGCGTCGATGTCGGCGGCCTTGGACCGGGCTGCCTGGCAAAGCCGCTGACCCGTCGCCGGCGAGAGGTTGTCGAAAGTGGTGCCGTCCGAAGACCCTACTTCGGACCCGTTGATCCAGTTGGTGGCCGTGCTCGGGAACAAAGGTGTGCTCATTGTATTTCCTTAAGAATGTCTGAAGTCACCAGGCCATAAAACCGCCGTCAACGTTCAGATTGATGCCGGTGATGTAATCGGATGCCCGGGAAGCCAAAAACACGATGGGACCTGTCAGATCGCCGGCCGTCGCCATACGGCCGAGAGGAACCCGATCACAGAATTTTCTTTTGAAATCCATGTCCTGTTCCCCAAGAACGCCCCCTGGAGACAGGGTGTTGACCCGTACGCCATGGGGTGCCCATTGGGTTGCCAGGTATCGGGTGAGGTTCACCACGGCGGCCTTCGACGCCCCGTAGGCCGGTGGTTTTAGGAACGGCGGCTCGCTTTCGATGTGATCGTAAAACCGGTTGTCAGGCGAAACGCTGGCATAGAGGGAGCCGATGTTGATGATCGAGCCTCGGCCTGCCTTGACCATGACGCTCCCGAAAACCTGGGATACCAAAAAGAGGCCCAGGGTATTGACCTCGAAAATGGTTCGGTTGATCTCGATGGGTACGTCTTCCATCCGGCATCCGCCGGCCTGCTGATCAGGGGGCTGATCGATACCGGCATTATTGACCAGAACGGTTGGCACCCCGAAGGCTTCGATACAGTCGTCACGGGCGGTTTCGAGGGCCGATTGGTCTCTGACGTCGGCTTCCGCTAAGCGCAGGCGGCTATCGTTAAACTGGCGGGAAAGACCGGCAAACGCCTCTCCGGGCGCCTGCCCGGGGCGGTCGATGGCCAGAACCCGGGCGCCGGCGTCGAGCAGTGCTTCCACCCAAATCGGTCCCAGCTTGCCCAGGGCCCCGGTAACCACCGCCACATCATGATCCAGACGGAATTGACCGGTCAACGGCTTGCTCCCGCCTGCTGCTTGTGACCGTTCAGTACATCGAAGGTGATGTCTTCATCAACGGAGATCGGTTTGACGGTGACCCGGCCGATGACCTTGTCAATTTCGTAAGGAGGAAGGCCGTCTCCGGGGCATTTGATGGCCAGATCCTCCGATTGGATGGCGTGGCCTGCGGGCAAATTTTTGGCGGCAACGAGCTTTTTGCCCATTTTGATGATGGGGTTGATCTCGGTTTCATAAACCCGTTTGATACCGTCCCCCAGAGCCACTCTCACCCGTCGAAGGTCCCGCACCATTTTTCTGAAGCCGTTTGGCTCCAGTGAGAAGGCGTGATCGGTTCCCTTCCAGGTGTGGTTCAACGTGAAGTGCTTCTCAACGACGCGGGCGCCGAGCATATAGCCGGCAAGGGCCATGGCGATGCCATTGTCGTGTGAGGACAAGCCCACAGTCGTGTCCGGAAACCGTTCGCGATAGGTGGTGATGACCCGGAGGTTGAGTTCTTCGAAGGCGGCCGGGTAGCCGGCGGTGCACTGAAGGATGCACAGCTGTGGGTTGATGGGCATGATGGCGTCATAGGCCCGTCGCACATCATCCATGGTGCCGCCGCCGGTACTGAGAACCATTGGTTTTTTGAATTGAGCCATATGGGTGAGCAGGGGGATGTTCTTCAGATCCCCGGAGGCGACTTTAAAGGCCGGTATGTCCAATTTGGCCAGGAAATCGGCGCTGGCAAAATCGAAAGCCGTCGAGAGGAGTGAAATCCCGAGTTCCTTGGCATAGGCCATCAATTCGGAATACTCGTGCCAGCCGAACTCCAGAAATTCCCGGTGCTCCCCGTAAGTGTCGCCATAGCTGTTGGGGTTGTCGTAGGGCTTGTTGTAGGCGGCTTCTGTAAAAAGACCCCGATTGTCCCGCTTTTGAAGCTTGACAGCGTCCGCCCCGCATTCCTTGGCGATCTTAAACATTTCCCTTGCGGTTTCCAAGCTGCCCTGATGGTTGTGCCCGACCTCGGCTATCGTGTAACAATCCCCGTTGTCCTGGATGGTCTTGCCGTCGATGGTGAGTGTCCGCATGATCCCTCTCCCCCTTGCTCCAGTTGATTAAGCGTTTTTAGGTTGAAATATAGACCGGTGTGATACGCGGTGCCTCGCTTGGTATCCCTTCGGCCGAAAAAAAGCCGTCTGCGTCCCCGTGCCCCCATCGGTGCCGACGTCACTGGCGTTGCCTCCGAGCGCTGCAATCTGATGAGCTCCCACATCGCGGAGGCGTCAGATTCGCCACCGGATAACCATTGGATGCGCAAGTGGATGCGCGAGGCATTTCAGCCGGCCAGCGCATCCACCTCAGAAGTCATCCCATTGCGTTGCGCTACCGCTACCCGATCAATTAGACCGGCTGGGTCTTTTTCCACTCGAATCCGGCCCCCTTCGATTCGGTAGGCCAGATCGGCGGCATCGAGTATTGCCGGTTGATGACTGATGGCCAGGATCGTGATTTCGTCACGCAGTTGTTGAAGCGTCCGACAAATGGCCGCTTCGGTTGCAGGGTCCAACGCCGTGGTGGCCTCGTCTAAGACGAGCAGTTTGGGTTTGTGCACAATGGCTCTCGCGATAGCGATCCGTTGGCGCTGGCCGCCTGACAATTTGAGACCCCGCTGGCCGACCGAACTGTGGATCCCCTTCGGTCTGGTCTCGATGGTTTCCCACACCCCGGCTTTCCGAAGTGCTTCTTCTACATCCCCCTCGGTATATTTGGGATCGCCCAGGGTGACATTCATGAAAACGGATTCGTTCAACAGCAGCGTTTCCTGGGGCACATAGCCGATCATCCGCCGCCATTGGTAAAGATCGACCCGGTTCAATGGTAGATCATCGATCCAGACTCCCCCGGCGTCAGGGCGAAGCAACCCGATCAGTAAGTCCACGATGGTGGTTTTCCCGGATCCTGATTTGCCGATAATGGCAGTGAATTTTTTGGCGGGGAAGACCAGCGATATATCTTCGAGAACATTTTCGTGGCTGTAGGCAAATGAAACGGTATCCAACCGGAGATGATGATCGAACGTCGGGGCCTGGTCTCCCAATTTCTGCTCGCGCATTTTCCGCGCACTTCTTAGGGTTTCATTCATGGACCAGTACCCGGCCTCGTAAATCATCATCTGCTGATAGTCTTTTTGGATTTTGCTTAGCTTCCCCAGTATCCGCCCCAGCAGAACCACAAGAACAAGGAGGGTCGTCGGTGTGACCTTCCAGATGGCAACGCCTACGTAAATGGCAAGCAGCAAGAACGTGACTTTCATGCCCTCCTGGTAGGCTGCCAATGATTCCTTGCTGGTGATTTCCTTTCGCAGTGCGTCTTTCAGCTTATTGGTCTTAGAGATGAGTACGGCTTCTGACCTGTCCTCACGGGCCATGGCTTTGAGGGGCTTGATGGATTGAATAATGTCCACGAATTTCGAGGACAAGGATTTTTTTAATTTGGTCTGTCGGCGTCCCGCGCTTTTGGCCTTTTTAACGAACCGGTTGAGCGGGTACCAGAGGGAAATCCCTATCGACAAAGCAATCAGGGTCGCCTGCCAGGAAACCAGAAAAGAGACAATGATGAAAATCACCGTGTGAATCAGCGAGGCGATAATCGATATGCTTGCGGCAAAGGCTTTGGCGGCTTGGATAGGTTCGCCGGCCATGGCGACTTTGAGTTTGCCGATGGGCTGTTTGACGAAAAATTCCCACTTGGCATGGCTGTAAGCATTCAGCATTTCGTGGCGCAGATCGGTTGTCAGATGCGCCACGGTGTAACCGACACGTTTGTTGGCCACCAACACGAGCACTGTCTTTAAAATCATCGTAATGAAGATGATCAACAGCAGCCATTCAAGGGTTGGGGACAGACCGATGTGGTCGAATAGGTCTCTGACCATCTGTTCTGCGGCATTGGTCTTTTGAGGCCCAATCGCCCCGGTGCGCTTCATGTCTCCCAAGGCGATGGACAGCACCGGAAACATGGCCGACAAACCGATACCCTCGGCAATTCCGGCAAACAGCAGTGCCAGCAGCATCACAACAGTTTGTCCGGGGTAACGTCTATAAATGATTAATAATACATGCATATGTGTATTTGGATTTAGGTCTATTTACGGAGTATATGGCAGACATGGATCCATGGTGACGGACTAGCTGACCGGTGGCTGAAGAGAGGTGAATGCATTGCCGATTCGATCCACCTGATCGGTCGTATGCCCGGCACTCATGCTTGCCCGCAAAAGCGCGCCGCCGTCGGGTGTCGCCGGCGGTAACACCAGGTTGACATAGACGCCGCGCTCTAAGAGGCCGCACCACTGGCGGATTGCTTCTTCAGGAGACGCCATCCGGATGGCGATGATCGGGCTGACTTCCGGACCGAGGGTCAATCCGAGGCTTTGGAGATGTCCATAGAGTCTGGTGGCATTCTCCCAGAGTCGGGTTTTCAGCTCAGGGCGGGCTCGCAGGGCCGAGAGGGCTTTTCGGGTAGAGGCGACAACCGAGGGAGAGGGTGACGCCGTAAATACGTAGGGACGGTTGGCAAAACGAATGATATCCAACTCTTCATGGTTGCTGGCACAGTAACCGCCGATAGCGCCCAAACTCTTACTAAAGGTTCCAACGATGAAGTCTACCTCTTTTTCAACACCGGTCTCCTCGGCGAGACCCCGCCCGGTTTTTCCAAGCACTCCCAATGAATGCGCCTCGTCCACCAACAGGTAGGACCCGTAGCGGGATTTGACCTCGACGATCTCGGCCAGAGGGGCGCGGTCACCCAACATGCTGTAGAGCCCTTCGACGATGACCAGGGCGTTTGCCGCTCTGTCTCCCAACCGCCTGAGGCGTTTGTCGAGATCTGCCGGGTCGTTGTGCCGGAATCGGATGATATCGGCGCCACTCAGTTGACAGCCGTCGTAGATACTGGCGTGGCAATCCGCATCGATGACGATGACGTCTCCCGGACCGACGAGGGTAGAGATCATCCCCAGGTTGGCGACGTATCCTGTTGAAAAAACGATGACGCATCGGCAGCCGAAAAATTCCGCCAACTCTGCCTCGAGGGCCACGTGACCGCTGTAGGTTCCATTGGCGGCTCTTGAGCCGGTGGTTCCGGTTCCTTGAGTTCGAATGGCATCGCAGGCGGCATTGATGCATTCGGGTTCAAAAGTGAGTCCAAGGTAGTTGTTCGTTCCTGCCAATATGGTCGGTCGACCGTTGATGATGGCTTCCATGGGGGAAAGCAGCTCTTCCATCACCACATTGACGGTTTGAAGCCCAAAATCGGCCAATGCCCGGCGGGAGGCCGCCAAATGTTGAAACTTGTCGAAGATGGCCATGGTCAGTCCTCATCGATAATGCGTTGAAGCTGTGCGGCAAAGTCCTCTACCGTTCGGATATCCGGTAGAATGTTCAGGGGGACGGAAATATCAAAACGGTCCTCGATCTGCTCCACCAGCTTCATGACTTTCATCGAATCGAACTCGAGGTCGGAGACCAGATCGGTGGATTTTGAAATCGATTTGTTCCCGGGAACGAGGGCTTTGATCAGTTCCATGACGGTTTCCAGAATGTCTTCATTATTCTTCATGTGGGGCACCTCAATTCAAGGCCGCTGCCGTTTCATTGGCCGCCAGCGACGCAAACGTCCTCTTCATGCCGTCGGCAAGGGGTATTTTGGGTTTCCACCCCGTTTGACGGCTCAGGGATTCGTTGCTGGCTACCCAGAATGGATGTCTCAATTCGCGCACCTTGCCGGGTGTTAGCATCGGGGCATACCCAAGCCATCGAGCCGCCGTCAGGTTGACAGCCGCTGCCGCCGATATCAATGGAGGCGGAATCACTATGCGGCGTATGGGCCGTTGGATGACCGTCGACACCGTATCGATCACTTCCCGCCAGCAATACCCGTTTTCATGACCGTCGTGCAACTCGAAAACCTGACCCGACCACACCGGCGATTTCATGAGATCTATCACCGCGTCGGCCAGATCGTCGACAAATACCATAGAGAAGCGTGACGAGTCCGGTGCAACGAGAGGCGCTATCCCCTTTGACATCCATCTGAGAACCGGGGCCGTCTCCCGGTCTCCGGGTCCGTAGACTGCCGGTGGCCGCAATGCCACCCAAGACAGCCGGATGCTCCCATGGGAAAGCACCTCTTCACCGCCTTTTTTGCTGGCTGCATAGGGAGACAGTTGCGGTGATCGGGCTGCCAGAGACGATACCAACAAAAAACGTGGCGAGGAGTGCAAATGCTCTAACGCCTGCACCAGTCGCGCCACGCCATCAACATTGATTCGATTAAAAGCCCCCTCGTCAATTCCCCGGACAAGCCCTGCACAGTGAATCAGCGTGTCAACCCCCTCGAGAAGGCGAATCAGGCTGGGCAGATCCTCCAGTCGGCCTTGAACCCACTCGATACCCGGACTTCGAAAACAATGACGTGCAGATGGATGGCGGTACAGGGCACGAACGCGGCATTCCGCTTCCATTAATTTGTACAGAATGGAAGCCCCGATGAAGCCCGTTGCTCCGGTCAATGCCACCGTGCCGATCATCGTCGCACGCAATGTGGCAGATCGGGGAGGTTAATTCCGGGCCACCGTTGCACAGAGGGCCTGGTGTTTAAGCCAGTAGGTGTCATCCCCTTTTCCGGGCAGCGTCGTTTTCCCATCGACGACCCGTTGGAGAAAGTCCTTCTTCGCTTCAGAGCGAGCAAGCTTCCCTGATGTCGTGCGCGGAAGCGTATTGCGTGGAACGAGTTCGATGAAACAATCGATTCCCAATTCCTCCCTGACGAGGCATTGAACCCGGGTGACAAGATCCCCTCTTTTTGAGGATTGGGACTCTCGGCATTCGATCACCAGAACGGCCATATCCTGGCCATCGGCACCGACGACGGAAAAGGCGGATGCATCGGCGGTCCGGACCGTCGGCTGACTCTCGGCCAGATACTCGAGGTCTTGAGGCCAGATATTGCGGCCGTTGATGATGATCAGATCTTTTTTCCTGCCGGTGATGACAACGCTGTCATTGACCATGTAGGCCAGATCGCCGGTGTTGAGCCAACCGTCAGAGGAGAGGACCTCCCGCGTCAGGGCCTCTTCGCCAAAATACCCCGACATGACGCTTGGGCCTTTGACGAAAAGGGTGCCGATCCGTCGTTCAGGGAGGGTGTTACCATTTTCATCCCTGACTTCTATCTGATGACCTGGAAGCGCATAGCCACATTTGACGAATGTTTTGGTCTTAGAGGACGGTCGATCGACCTCTGCCGCGGGGAGAGCCTTCTGAGTTTGGGCCAGGGTTTCCGGATCGATCGAGTCAACTCGGATGCCTTGATTGATGGGAGAAAAGCTCACGGCAAGAGAGCATTCCGCCATACCGTAACAGGCGAGAAAAGCCTTCTTGTCAAATCCGCTTGGCGAGAGCATTTCCGCAAACTTGAGCAAAGGGTCCGGTCGGATGGGCTCGGCCCCGATACCGGCAACTCTCCAGGATTTCAGATTGAACTGGGATGCCGGCTCGTCCCGCAACCGCTGCATGCAGAGCTCGAATCCGAAGGGAGGGCTGAAGGAAATCGACGATTGGTTTTGCGAAATCAATGACAGCCACAATCGGGGCCGCATCCCGAAATCTCTTGTGCAGAGGTAGTCAACGGACAACTGGGACGCCATCGGGGACAGCACAAGGCCGACGAGCCCCATGTCATGGTAGAAGGGCAGCCAGGAGATCGCACGATCTCCGGGGCGAATCCGGACACCGTGTCGAATGATGTTTTCAAGATTGTTCATCACCGTTTGATGGGTGATCATCACACCGCGGGGAAACCGGGTACTGCCTGAAGTATACTGAAGATAGGCAAGTTCGTCGGCTCCTGAGGCCACCGGTGCCGTTTGCGATCTGGGCAGTTCCTTGAGGGAGTCGGGGGTGCCGACGAATCTAATGGGGAGTCCCTCGGCGGCTTCTGCCAAGAAAGGCAGGAAGGGGGGGGGAGCAATGGCCACCTCCGCCTGACAGTTCATCAGCAGTCTGCGGAGTTGGGCAACGTAGGGTTTATGGCCTCCCAAACGAATCGAGGCCGAAAGCGGAACGGGCACCAAACCGGCGTATTGACAGGCGTAAAAAAGCCGGACGAACCCAGGGTAGGTATCGGCCACCAAGGCTACCCTGGATCCCCTTTTGATTTCCAGTCCCGCTAAGCGATGGGCAAAATCAACCGCATCATCCCGCAACCGAGAATAGGGGAGAACGCAATCCAGTTGACCTTTACCATTGTAAAAATTGTAACCGGTATCACCGAGGGAAGCGTAGTCCAGAGCCTCGGTTAAGGTTGAGAAATTGCCATATCGCAGCGGTAACCCATGATTGGTAGGTGTCGCCTCCAACATCAATCCCAATTTCCTTTTATGTCATTGCTGGAATCGTCTTACGGCGCTGATCACATGGTGTTGAAAGAAGAATGCTCTCAGCGCCGGCTCCGCACAATGCACGTTTAGTAATCTGCAAAATTATTAGCAGATTTGTCTACCTGAATTTCTCATTTATGTCAAACTATTGGTATTGTCAAACCAGTGGACGGCAAAAGACGTAAAAAAAGAAAAAATGAATCATTTCTACCAAAAGTCAAGTATCGGCAATTTGCGCCGTTTTAATAATGTAGATTTTTATGGAATGCAACGATTTATTACGAAAAAAAACGGAACGCCATGGGCATGATTCCCCTGTAATCGAGCCTGTGGAGGGGCGCTGCACTGCAAGTCCCCGAATAATAACAGCTGTCTCCGACAACTAATTTGATGTGCAGATGTCCGTAGGGATTACTGATAGGTTCGTTTTCAATTCCTTGGATTGGCACTTGGAAATACCCTCAACGGAAAATGTATCCTTATTTAAGGCGTGTCCCTGCATGTGCCCCATTTGATGACCGGCCAGGTATCCAGGGTGCCACGGTATCCAGCCCCAGTCCGTATGATCACTCCCTGGGCCAGGGTTGATCCCGGACCCGGTCATCGGAATGGCCGAGGGCACGGCGTTGTCGCTGCCTTACCGGTGGTGGTCTTTCATGGGCTGTCGAGATGACCATCTTGTGGGGACCCGTTTACCCCACAGGATGCCTATTGGGGCTTGAAAGCCAATAGCAGTTGTGTAAAGGTCCCAGGCGATCCAATGGGGGCTGGCGCCAAGATGTGCACGATCCCCAACCCAAGACAAAGGTCTTGGGTTGGGGATCGTGTGGAACGTTTCCTTTCGGTCGGAATGGGTGTGGAATGCCATCTTCAACGGTGATGCAAGCAAATAGGCGCCTGATGATGATCGGCACCTCTCACAAGCGGGTATGTCAGTGACGGCATCCCTCCCTCCATATACCGCGGTGGTTCTGGCAGCGGATCGGCTCACTCCAGACCCCGTAGCGATTGCCGGCAATGCCAGCTGCAAAGTGATGGTCCCTGTAGCGGGCAAGCCCATGGTGATGCGAGTCCTGGATACCTTGGCCCACGCCGAGGATGTGGAAACGGTGATCCTCTGCGGGCCTCCGAAAGCGATTCTTGAAAAGGAACCGGACCTCAGGGAGCGTATCGGGTCAGGGGGTATCAGATGGGTGCCCAATCACCAAACGCCCAGCACCAGCGCCTACTCGGTGCTTCAGAGCCTGCCGCCGAATGTCCCTGTTTTGCTGACGACCGGCGACCATGCGATGCTGAGCGTTCAGATGGTCGACCACTTTTGCCGCGAAGCACGGCGATCCCGATGTGATGTCGTTGCAGGTTTCGTCTCATACGAGATGGTCACCGCTACCTATCCGGGCATGAGGCGCACAGCGACTCGGTTCAAGGACGGAGGATTCTGCGGCTGCAATCTATATGGGTTCATGACGCCGGAGGGTCGAATCGCCGCAGATATCTGGCGCCAGGTGGAAAACGATCGAAAGACCCCCTGGAAGATGCTCAACCGACTGGGGTGGCGGGTGGCCGTAAAATACCTCCTGGGTCGTTTGAGCCTATCGGACGGACTCGATCATATCTCCAAACGCATGGGCATTCGAGCGGGAGCCATCCTGATGCCTTATCCCGAAGCCTCCGTGGATGTGGACACCGTCGACGATTGGCATTTTGTCCAGGATCTCCTGAGCAAGATACCCTGACTCACGAAACCGGTTCGATTCTGACTAACGAGGAATGACGGTTGATCCTTCGGCGCTACATCATCGGTGAAATTTTAAAGCCCGCAGTCACCATTATCAGTCTGCTGATTGCCATTTTTGCAAGCTATATGGCGGTGACCTACCTGGCGGACGCTGTTGTCGGCGTGCTCAGCCCGAAATCGGTCCTTATTCTGATTGCCCTCAAAGTAGGAATGGCGCTGGAAGTGTTGTTGCCAATCACCTTTTATTTGTCGGTAATCATCGCTCTGGGGCGCCTCTACAAAGACTCCGAAATGACGGCGCTATCGGCCTGCGGTGTGGGATTGGCAGACGTGTTGAAGGCCGTGGTCGTCTTGGCGGTACCGATAGCCGTTCTCGCCGGAGTCGCCTCGCTTGTCATTCGACCGGCAGCCTATGAAACCATCTACCGGTTGAGGGCCCAGGCCAAAGCGGAGTTCGATATTTCCAGGATGGAGGCGGATCGTTTTATGGAATTTGACCTGGCCTCCGGTAAGTACGCCTTTTTCGCCGAAGACATCGATCAGCAGAATCACGCTGCATTGGATGTTTTTTTCCGAGTGAAAAAAAAGGGTGAATGGCAGGTTATCAAGGCGGAAAAAATGCAGCAGGCAGGCTCCGGACCCAACGGTCAGAAGGTATTGGTCTTCAAGAACGGTACCTTGCTGGAGTACGCATCCGATGGGACAGGTGGGCAGGTGACCCGCTTCGAGGAGGCCCTATACCCTGTGCAGGACCAGAATCAATCCGAGCGATACCGGCGTAAGGCCGCGACCTCCCTTTACTTGTTCCGTTCGGACCTTTTGGAAGACATCGCAGAGTTTCAATGGCGTTTGTCCACACCCCTGTCCACCATCCTCCTGGCCCTGCTCGGTATCCCCCTGAGCAAAACCAACCCCAGAAAAGGGGAATATGCCAAGTTGGGCTTGGCCATCATCTACTTTGCGGTGTATTATCAGATGTTTGTCATTGCCAAAACTCAAGTGGAGAAAGGGGGCGTGCCCCCCCAGATCGGCATATGGTGGGTTCCGGCCATCATGGCCGCGGTGGTATTCACCTTGTTGATTCGCTCAGGAGAGGTATTTACCCGAAGGTGACCCGACGTCGCTTCAAGCTGCTCGATCGATACGTGGGAGGGAATATTCTGCAGGGATTCCTTCTTCTTCTCACTATTCTATCGGTATTGTTCAGCTTTATCGAATTGTTGTCCCAGTTGAACGATGTTGGAAAGGGGGGGTTCCATCTCTCCGATGCCTTCATGTACACGACATTGACCCTTCCGAAACAGGCTGCCGATCTAATGCCCCTGAGCGCTCTTCTGGGAAGCATCGTGGCATTGGGGCTGATGGCCGACCACCAAGAACTGACCGCCATGCAGGCTGCGGGAATATCTGTGCAGCGAATCAGCGCGGCGGCAGTCTCAACCAGTGTCGTTCTGATGTTGCTCGCCATTCTGGTTTCCGAATGGATTGCCCCTCCACTTTACCAGCACGCCAGGATCAAGCGATCAGAGGCCCGCTACGGAAGCAACGTCCTGGTTTCAAAGGGCGGCTTCTGGGTGCGTCAGGGAGACAACTTCATTCATGTCGGCCGGCCGAATTCGATCACGGAAGCGGAAAACATCGAGGTTTTCGAAATAGATGACGCAAGCGGCATCAGGCGGTTCATGTTTGCTGCCGCCGGTCGCTGGCTCGAGGGCAGAAACTGGCTTCTGATGGATGTGGACCAGAAGACCATAGACGGGGGGGTTATCTCCCACCAGCGCCTGCCGTCCTACCGGCTTGATGGCTTTTTGAACCCGGATCAGATGCAAATTCTAAAAATGCCACCCGACAGCCTGTCACTGACGGATCTATACCAATATATTCAAGATCTTAGGGCGAGAAACCAGAACGTCGAAAGCTATGCTCTCGCGTTTTGGCAAAAGATAACCCTTCCCATCACCATTTCGATTATGATCCTGTTTTCACTGGGATTTGTTTTTGGTTCGACACGATCATGGAGTGCGGGACAGCGTATCGCCGGTGCCATGCTGGTTGGTGTTATGTTCCATCTCATCAACCAGATTCTGGGTCATGTCGGGCTTCTTTACGAACTCTCTCCGGTGGTGATTACGCTCTTGCCGGTTGGTGTCTTACTGATAGTCGCAGTGAGGCTTTTGCGCCGGGCCCTCTAAACCTTTCCTGGGATCCGTGGGAGGGTCTCATCAAACAGCCCATCAGCAGGAGGTCACGACGGGGGGATCGGTAAAAAATGGTCACCGATTTCCTTTTTGCGTATCATGCCATCCTTGAAAATGTGGTCTTCGATAGACAGTCGCCATTTGTTTTCGACCGGGCGGATGGAGAATCGCCGGAAGCGGGCCCGGCGATCTTCACTGGAATGCTCGGCCGATGACGACGGCAGTCCGAAGACGGGAATGCTCCCGGAAGGACCGTCGACGGCACCACTGATATTTCGATGGGTGTGGCCATGGAGAATCAACTCCGCGCCTTCCCTGCGTAAAATCCTTCGCAGGGTTTTGGAGTCGGACAGGGATTTGCGTCCGGACACCAACCCGGCAATCACCGGGTGATGGATCAATACCACCCGAAAGAGGCCTTGGCCCCTTGCGGTCGACAATATCCGAGCCAGAGACCGGCCCTGGTTCCGTCCCATCCGGCCGGCAGCGGAAAATGGAGGGGTGGGGCAGGCCGATGACATCCCGATCAGTGCCACCCCGTTTCTGATCCGAAGGGCGGGAAGCTTTCCCGTCTGATCATCGAATCCTTCCGGAAGGATCCGGTCGGAGCCGGTATAACCGCGCCAGCCCATCAGCGGGTCCTCCCCGACGGGCTTGACCAGCATGTCATGGTTGCCGGGAACCACCATGACCCGTTCCGGGGTGCCGATCATCTCGAGGTATTGCCCTGCCAGTTGGATTTCCCCCGGCAGACCCATATGAGTCAGATCTCCGGTGACAACGACCTGGTCCCAAGGCATCGCCGTAACCGCTTTGATCAGAATCCTCAACACCCGGGGAAGATTTTCCTTCCGGCGATTCAGCTTCCAGGACAAAAAGCTCAGCGCCCGCTTGTTGACCAAGGCTCTGGGGGCGACGCCATCTGATCTGAAGAGGTGAAAATCGCTTAGATGGACTAGGGTGACCTCTCGCCCCGAACTGGTTTGTGGTTTTCGGGATGGATGGGTCGAGGCCAATGATCGGGGGACGGTCTTTACAAAGTTCATGGTGGCTTATATACAGCACCTCACGTTCCGGTTGCAAACACTGGAGAAAAGCGGCCGGCAGCAGGCTTCGGTCTTCCCCATGGGGGGACGCTCTTTGTGAAGGCCGGTCCGAACTGAATCAGGACAGCGGGAGCAGTGCCAACAGTGTCTGGTTTATCGACATCACCTCTGAGTGACGATTCTTCAGAGATCACGGTTGAGGATTTTCCCGCTCCCCGCTCCTGGCGTTTGGGTGTGGTCACCAACCCCCGAAGCGGCAGCAACCGCCGCCGTCTTCCCGCCGTCCGTCGCCTTTTCTCCGTCTGCGACTCTGTTCGATATCGCGAGGCTGTGACGCCGGAATCGGTGTTGTCCGTTCTCGATTCCTTTGCCAGGGACGGGGTCAATCTCGTGGCCATCAATGCTGGAGACGGCACCGTTCAGGCTGCCCTGACAGCCCTGTTTCATCATAAACCTTATTGCACGCTACCCGTTCTGGCCCTGGTTAGCGGCGGCACGACCAACATGACCCATATGGACCTTGGTTGTAAGGGCAGCCAGATTGATGCGCTGGGCCGTCTGATTCGCTGGGTCCGCTTCGGTGCCGGAACTCCCACCATTGCCAGATGTCCGGTAATGAGGGTCCGGCATCCGTCTCAGCACACCCCTCAATTCGGCATGTTTGTGGGAGCCGCCGCCATTCATCGGGGTATCGAGTTGTTTCACTCCCGCGTTCACGGTATGGGACTGACCGGCGACCCGGCCCATCTGCTGATCCTATCCCGGTTTCTGGCGGCTCTGGTCTCCCGGAACGCAGCGGCGTTAGGAGCAGCGCCGGCCCTCATCCATGTCGACGACCGGCGGCTTTCCTCCCGGCATTTTCTGCTGATTGCCGCCTTCAGTCTCGACCGACTCATTATGGGGCTTCGACCTCGGTGGACAAGGGAGGGCGGCCCCATTCACCTGACCGCCATCAGCGCCGACCCGCGCCACTTTATCCCTGCGCTGCCCAGTCTCCTGTGGGGAAAGCCCACCCGCCGGGCGATTGAGAAAAACGGGTTTTTCAGCCAAAGCGGGCACACCATCCGATTGTCCCTGACCGGGGGTTATGCCGTGGATGGAGAGCGGTTTTTTGCCGATTCCAGGGAAGGGGATCTGCTGATCGATGTCGGCGGCTATGCCGATTTTATCCGGATCTGACAATGACTGGTCCTGAATCATTGACCGACATCATTCGGCAACACAGCCATCGGCACGTCTTTCCGTCGGTCCAAGCCCTGGCGGACCGGCTTATCGAACGCTACGGGGATCCAGCAGCCATTCTGTTCTACGGATCCTGCATGCGGGCCGGAGACGACCGGGGCGGAATGGTGGATCTGTACGTCCTTGTGGACGACTATCGGTCGGTGTATCCGGTACGACTATGGGCCTCTCTCAACAAACTGCTCCCACCGAACGTTTTTTATCTCGAAGTGCCGTTTGAAGGGCGGCGGGTTAGGGCAAAATATGCCGTCTTGTCCTTGAAAGACTTTGAAAAAGGCACTTCCATGGACTGGTTTCATTCCTATCTCTGGGGCCGGTTCGCTCAGCCGTCGGCGTTTGCCCACTGCCGAGACCCGGAAACAGCCGATCGTGTCATCGGCGCCATGGGCCAGGCGGTCGTCACCTTCATCCGACGGGTTATTCCCTGCACCAAGACGCCGTTTACCCCACAGGATCTTTGGTTCAAGGGGCTGTCCCTGAGCTATCGGGCTGAACTGAGGGCCGAGAAACCAGAGAAACTGGCACGGCTGGTGGCCATTTATGCCGACTACTACGTTGCGGTCACCCAGGCGGCCATGCCTGCGGTGTCCCGTTCGGTGGAACCGGTGACGGGGGAGTCGGGGATCGTCTACCATGCAACGATACCCGCCCGGACACGGACCTTTTATCGGCAGGCATGGCGTGTTCGGTTCTATCAGGGCAAGCTATTGTCCGCATTTCGTCTGATGAAAGGGGCGTTCACTTTCTCCGGCGGCGTCGATTACATCCAATGGAAGATCGAACGGCATACGGGGGTGCGGGTTGAATTGAGCCCTAAACTCAAGGATCGACCCGTCCTGGCCGCGATTGTTCTTGCCTACAAGATTTATCGCAGGGGGGGATTTCGCTGATGGATTGGTACATCAGCGCTCAGGGGGCCTAAATGAATCTGCCGAGTGGATCGGATAAACGGTATCAGCCCACAGATCCCATCAGAAATAGGATGCTTTAGCGGCGCCTCGAACCAGCCACTCGGCGCCGGCGATGAGAGCGGCGAATCCGACGGCGATAGCGATGCGGGATGAATACGCCCAAAATTGGGTTCGATCCCTAAAAAAAACCGTCATCCTAACCCGGATATGTCACGTGTTGGCGGCGTTCATCGGCCAGGCATTCAAGGGCGCCGCCGACCGTTGGTACAGCAAGCCCTTGATCACGCGGCATATGGAAGCCTCCGACGCGCCCCCAGGGGGATATTTTTGGGGGTTTTTGCCATTTAGAAAAAATGTTCATGACATATTCGGGCTGATATGGTTGCTCTTTGTCAACAAGAAACACCACTGCCCCGTTTAAAAAAGTTACCGCAATATGGTGCGTCCCGGATCGCCACAGACGAGATCAATTAACACGACGGTCGATCATGCTGATATGCGCGGATTGGTTACCGCATGACTTTTTATCGTCGTGGAGCTGCCTCTGTCTAATGTCGGGAGTTGAGCCGCTGGCTGTATCCGTTAGCCCGAACGAGGATTCTCCTTGACCGTGATCTCATCTGCGGCGTGAGCCGGGAGGCAAACACAACGGTTTTATTTTGCGGTTACCGGCACCTGGTGCCAGATGTCCCATAAAAAGCCGACCAACTCACGTGCTACGGCGGTGACGACGGTTGGCGCCTCCTTGCCCCGGGCGCTTAGGCGGCGGTAGCGCGTACACAGCCTTACTTGAGCCTTCCAGGCGATCTGACGGACATCTTCAGGTAGTCCGCGCTGGCGCCGCAGTAAATAGCGCGTTTGCCGTGCCGGGAAGCGATATGACCAGGCCGCCTCTACCAATACGCGCCGGACATGGCGGTTGCCTGTTTTGGTAATTGCCCCGCGCCGGATGCGATCGCCACTGGAGTACTCCGAGGGGGTCAGTCCCAGATAGGCCATCAGCATCCGGGGGGATTCAAAACGCTGTAGATCGCCCAGTTCAGCAATGAAGGTCACCGCGGTAATCAACGATACACCGCGGCAGGCCTGAAGCGCTTGCACCACCGGTGCCATGCGCCATTCAGTGGCAAGAATGCGGATTTGATCCGTCAGCCGATCAACGCGTTCAAGCGCTTGAGCCACAGCATCGATATATTCCTGCAGTGTGATCTGCTGAGCCGCGTGGGGCGTGCGAATGTCGGCCAGCCACCCGAAAAAGGCCCTGCTCCAGTGGGTCTTACCCGGAAAGTGGTAGCCGTTGCGAAGCAAAAAGCTGTTGAGTCGTTGCTTGGCCTTGCGAGAGACGATGCGTGCATCCTCCCGGCCACGGGTCACATCGCGCATGGCCTCGTCCTCGGCGCAGGGCACATAAACTTTTGTCAGATCCCCGGCCCGGTGTAAGCACGCCAGATTACGGGCATCGCGACGATCGTTTTTGATCCGATCCCCGTTTTTTAGGGATCAATGATGGGGCCACCACGCTGCAGTCTATGCCTTTTCGCTTTAGGTAGCGGTAGATGACATAGCCACAAGGGCCGGCTTCATAGACAAACCGCAACTGACTGCCCGGGCGGTTGAGTTTGCGAATAAGGCCATCAAGGGCTGTGAAGGTATTCGGTATCTTGCCGTAGTATCGAACCGGGGTCTCACGCCCTTGGGAGGCGATAGCGACGGAAATTGATTTCTTATGGACATCCAAACCGATAAATTCTACAAAATCTTTCATGACCTGCCTCCTTGGTGTGGCTCTGGGGTTAGTGGTTAAACTTATCCTAACCCACGTTTGCAAGGGGCAGGTCTCTTTTTTAGGCAACCATTATGTCTAAGCCGCTGTTCGATGTTCGGGACAACGGTATCCCAAATGCCGGCGGGCCGTCACCCCCTCCGCTTCCGAGCGTATCGATGGTCGGATCGATGACACGTTCGACAATCAGGGGCAACACCGCATAGGGCCCCCTTCGAGGGGCCCATCGATTATCCAAACCTTGTTTTGGCTGTCGGGGGATTCCGGGATACAATTGGAGGCATCAGAGGCTTTGGGAAGACTCTCTGGTCCCATGTGGAGGCTTAGACGGCGTTGATGTGTTGAATGGTCACGCGTATCGTTGTCTGGATGAGTTCCCCTGTCGCTGTAGGAGCAGATACTCCCAGAAACCATTACTGCAACATGCTTAGGAGCAATGACCATGAGCCTGTCTGTTCCGGGTCCTCTTCAGGAGGAATTGAACCGCTTCGATGACTTTTTGGAGGCAACGCTCAAGCCTCGCCAACGCGACTGGGAGAAAAAGAACCGGGTGCCGAGACGATTCTTCGAATCACTGGCCGAGGGGGGGTGGCTGGGGGTGACCTGGGATGGCGCGCACCTCATACCGAGAACTGTCCTGAGGGAAACCCTGCTGCTGGAGCGGATGGCCGCCCGCTCTCCGGGTATTGCCGCCACCTTTCTTATCGTTTCCGGTCTTGGATTGACCAGTCTTGAGAGGTTCGCTGGCCCATCCCTAACGACGGCATTGGGCGCCGACGCCGCTGCCGGCAAATGCTTGATCTGTCTTGGAAATACCGAAAATATCGCCGGCAGTGACGCCGCCGGTATCGCCATGACCGCTGCCAAGGCCGCCGACGGCTGGTTGCTCAACGGAACCAAAGCCTATGTCACCAATGGGCTCATCAGCGACTACGGTGTGGTGACAGCGGTCACCGATCCCGGAGAAAAGCGGAGCAAGCGCCTGTCCATGTTTTTGGTGGACCTTCGGGGCAGAGGGATCACTCGGCGGCGTCTCAACAAGCGGGTTTGGATCCCCTCGGATTTGACACGGATCGAGTTCAAAGACGTGCTGGTGCCGTCACATCATCTCATGGGTGAGCGGGGCCGGGGGCTTCAGCAACTCCTTACCCTCTTTACCCACAGTCGCGTTGCCATCAGCGGTCTGGCATTGGGCAGCGCCCGGGGTGCATTCGATATGGCTGTAGACCGGCTGGAGAGGCGACGGGTTTTCGGTCGGCCGCTCTCCGAGTGGCAAGCCAAAGCCTTCGAAACCGCCGATTTTTACACGCGTCTGGAGGCCGCAAGGCTGGCGGTTTTGAATGCCGCCCATACCGCGGACAATGGCAACGATTTCCGGTTCGAGGCCTCTTGTGCAAAATATCTGGCCGTCGAAGCAGCGCGGGCGATATCCCTCTGGGCCGCCGATCTCTTCGGTGCGGCATCGGTCATGGAAAGCCACCCGATTCATAAGTTCCCCTTGGATGCTTGGGCGGTATCCCTGGCCGAGGGCACCCAGGATGTGCAGAAACTCGTCATCTTCAGGGAAATCATGAGGCGGCGGGGTCCAGCAGGCCAATAGGGGTTCTGCCCCCCACACTCTCTATCTGTTGGAACCAAGACACTCCCTACACCTGCCGGTAGTGTCTCAGTTCGGTCACATCCCTTTGAATGGCGATGTAGTAGGCAATATCGCTGTTTTCGTTTCGAATGGGGGCAATTTTCCATTCCATAATGAATTCGGAGCCGTCCCGTCGGTAGTTGACGGCTTCGCCGTGGAACGTTCGGCCGGCGGCCAAATCCGCCTGCAATGTTTCAAGAACCGACCGGCTGGTGTTGGGGCCTTGGAGAATCGATGGGGATCGGCCCAGGATTTCTTCGGGAGGATATCCGGAAAGATCTGTAAAGGCACGATTGACATAAAGGATCGGATAGCCGGGACTGGCTTCTGTTATCATGATGGCATCAAAGGCGTGTTCCATGGCGGTTTCAAAGATCTTTTCCATGACAGCTCTGAATGCATCATCCTTTTCGATAATTTCAATCAATCGCCTTGGCACCATCAGGGGTCGCCTCCTTAGCGGATTCGGTTATCGCCAAACGGTCATCCATATCAGCATTTGCGATGGGGAGCTGTCAACGGTTTCCCACGGGCTCCCGTATCCTTGTCTCTGACACCGGCATTGCCGCGCTCTGATCGGCCATTCGATCGGAGGGTCGAAAATGGGGTTCCATTTCCGGTTCCGATGACGTTTTCCAGTCGGCCGACATCATCGCCCCCCTTGAGTGGAGGTGTCGTCGACGCCCCGGAGCATGGGCAGGAGCGGAACCATCCACGGCGGGTATGATTGACTTTTTTCCCAGATCCGATAAACAGAGTCTGGCATTTTGTGACATGATTCAGAGGTGAAAGGCGGATTCGCCATGAATACGATCCCATGATCGACCTTTTTCGGAATATCGTTTTGGAACTGTTTTTCAGGGACGGCGGCATCTTCGGGCGCAACCTTTCCCCCCTCCTGATCCCCAGTGAGCAACGGGAGGCCCACATGGCGAGGGCCCTGAATGCCGCCTTCTTGGTTGCGCTTGCCGGCCCCGGTCATCCGGATCGAGAACGGGCAATCGCCATGCTGCAGGTGATGGATCAGTCCCCGAGATGGTCCGCAATCTCCGACTGTTACTTGGAGGGCATCCGACGGGTTCTCCTCGAAATCGATTCCCTGGAATATGACGCCACCCTTCAAATGGCCATGATCGAGCTATTTGACTGGTTGAAAAACGCAGAGAATACCCGTTCTGTCCCTGACACTCTGGAGAAGACATGGACGGTGTTTCATCCGGAAGCGGCGGGAATCCGGGGGAACGAGTCGGCCATGCGCGACGGCTTGAGAAAGCGTCGCACCATCAACGTGACCGAACCCAATCCCCTGCCGATTCATGAGCCCATCCAGGAACTGCTGTTCACTTCCAATGTGCTGCTGACCCTCCCGGACGGCTGTCATGCGGACATCGATTCCCCCTTAAGGAAAACGGTCGATGCCGTTGCCGCAGAACCTCAACTGTTTTGGTACGACCACCCCATTCCAATCGGCGTCCCACCGGAGAACAACGAGATCGTATACGGGCTTCATGCCTTGGACGATGCCGTGTCTTTTGAAAAACGGCGAGGCGCATGCCCGCAGGACGCCCTCCTCACTGTGGTGCTTTCCGCCTCGGCCACCCACAAGGGGCTCGAGGAGATAGCCCGGCCTTATGTGGCCTCTGAACTGAGAAAGCACGGTGGATGCCGCAATCTTTCCGTATTTTTATTTTCAGAAGCCGACACCCGCATGGTGATCGACGAGGTTCTTGCTCCCGCGGTCTGGCGGTATTTAGGAAAAGAAAATGCCGATGGGATCCTGTCGGTATTCGGGACCCACGGTGAATACGGCCGCCATTACAGTTTCTTAAAAGCGGTATCCGCCCTGTGGTCCGTCTTGATCGACTCCCAGATCCGCGGCACCTTCAAATTCGATCTCGATCAGGTGTTTCCCCAGGACCATCTGGTGAGGGAAACCGGCCTTTCGGCATTCGATCATTTTCGAACCCCTCTTTGGGGGGCTCGTGGAGAGGATGACAGGGGGCAGCCGGTTGAGCTGGGCATGATTGCCGGTACTCTGGTCAATGCCGATGACATCGGCGGCTCTTTGTTCACGCCGGACGTTGACTATCCGAACACGGCAATCGGTCTGGATGAGCATATTTTCTTCAGTCGACTGCCCCAGGCCCTGTCCACAAGAGCGGAGATGGGGACCCGTTACCTGTCGACAGACCTGGACGGCAAGCAGAGTTGTCTACAGCGGATCCACGTGACCGGCGGCACCAACGGGATCTTGGTCGACCACCTCCGTCGGCACCGTCCCTTCACCCCCTCTTTTATCGGCCGGGCAGAGGATCAAGCCTACCTCATGAGCGTACTGGCAACAACAGGCCCCCGACTTGCCTACCTTCACAAGGATGGGCTGGTCATGAGACACGACAAGGAGGCGTTCACAAGAGAAGCGATCGAGGCCGCAAAGATGGGGCAATGGGTCGGCGACTATGTCCGTTTGATTTATTTCTCGTGGTATGCTCGCTCTCTGGACGCACCTCTGGGCCAAATCAAGCGGATCATGGATCCCTTCACCGGAAGCTTCATCTCTAAAACCCCATTGACGACGGCATACCTGCGCTTCGTCCTCAAGGCCGAGCACTTGTTTGAGGTCGGCTTGCATGAAGATGCCCTGAATTTCATCCGGATCGGGGCCGAACGAATACCCAGGGCCATCCTTTGCAGTCAGGGCCGCCACAGCCTCCTCCACCACCGTCTCCGAGAGGAGAGGGCCGGCTGGAACATATTCTACGACGCCTTGTCGGCTCTCGAGACGGCTCTCGATCGGGGAGATCCCTATGCCCGTGATCTCAAGCGAAGGGCAAATACTCTGGTATCCCGGTGTCGAATCGTCGCCTGATCCCATCCGAATCGAAGGCATTGTGATATCATTTTGGCGGGTAACCGGCTGTTCCTGAAAAAAACGGCGTATCAGCCATAAATATCAGGCTGACGGGCGTATAGAAAGCGCGGCCATTCCCTATGCCGCTTTGTCGACTACCGGAATCAGCAGTTTTTGAGACTGTCGAAGATCACCGAAATCCACCTCGGGGTTGTACTTCTGGATCAGCCAAGCCGGCAGATTGAATACGTGGGAGGACAGCGTCCAGATGGTTTCGCCGGGCTTTACCCGATAGAGCACAGCGGATTCGATCCGGTGAACAGAGAAAAACGCATCTTGGATCGATTGGTGGTACCGCTGCCGCCGGGTTTCAAATGCTTCCCCCTTTACCCGGTCCAGGGGAATGACCACGGGCTCCCCCAAACGAAGGGTTCGCTTGTATGAAAACCGGTTGAGCCGTCTCAAAGATGCCACCGCGACACCCGCCCATTCCGCGTAATGACCGAGTGTCTCCTCCGCTTCCACTGTGAGGGTCCCAACGGGTTTCCCCATGTGGCGCCGCAAATCGCGGATTTTGGACATGGACTGAACATCCCGGGGATGCACCGGGGCCTCCGACAGGCAGATAGTGCCAGGCCTTCCGGGGGTGGGGGTCGGTTTTGGCGGTGATGGCGGTGCCGATGGACGGCTCCCATGCTGGACCTGGAGGGCATCCGCCGATGGAATCTTCAACCGCTGACCAACGTGAATCGGTTTACCCGGGTTTAGCCCATTGGCCGAAATTAGATCCGACAGCCCGATGCCGTTGGACCTCGCAATGGCGGTGAGGGTATCCCCGGGTCTGACGATGTAGACGGGACTGGGGAGCTGCTTTCCGGTGCAACGGTCGAGAGGAAAACCGGCATGGCAGGACAAAAATGTCTGCCATTCGTTGAAAGGGAGTCTTAGGGGATAGCCCTTCGGCACCCGTTTTCGTCCCCTGACGACAGCAGGACGGAGAGCCGGATTCAATGCCGACAGCCTTTCAGGGGCTATTTTAAAATGATCGGCAATGTCCGGAAAGAGGGCATAGCCGGGTATCCGTGCAATCCGAGCTGGCTCGGACTGACTGAGAACGATGTCCCCGAAATAGGTCCGGTATCGGCTTGCAGCCTCTCTCGCGGCGAGAAATTCCGGGTAGAAATTCCGGGAAGCAAACCGGTAGCGGCGTGTCCGGTAGCGTGAAAAAATACCCTCGTAGTCACCGTGGCGTCGTTTGCCTCTCAAGACGCCTGTGACACCATGGTTGTATGCCGTGATGGCTAGGGGCCAGGAGCCGAGTTTTCGATAGTTTTCCTCCAGGAGAGCGGCCGCCGCTGTGGATGCGAAAACGGGGTCTAGTCGCATATCCACCGCATCATCGACGGTCATCAGCCGTTTGCCGGTTGCCCGTGTAAACTGCCAGATGCCGGCGGCCCCATACTTGCTGTAAGCACCGTTGTGAAAGGAGGATTCAACGTGGGGTAAAAAGGCGAGATCCTCCGGCAGCTGCCGGCGTCGGAAGGCGTCTCGGATTTCTTCGATTATCGCTCCCGAGCGAATCAGGCCTTCCAGGAAACGATCTTTTTGACCCACCTGGCAGCGGATGCGCGTTACGGCATCCAAATAGTCGGCGGTTCCGGCCTTCGGTGAAAACAGGGCTGCCACCCGCAAGGCCTCGGTGTGGGTTGGGTTCCTCTCCCGAGCCAACTGCCGAAGGAGATTCCGATATCGGGCTTTGGCGGATTTAATACGCTTTTCGTTGATTCTTTTCGCCCGGTGTGCGTCAGGATGCACGAGGTCAATCACTTCATAGACAATGCGATGGTACCGGGAGTCATGGAGGACCCCCGCAGTCAGGGGATACCGGGTATAGATGTCGAGCCAGAAACGAACGGCAGGGGTGATGGTTGACGGGACGGGAAACGGGTTTGTCGTGGACCCCTCGGCGGGTGAATGAGGGGACAGGGCAATCCAGAAGAGCAGTCCGATAAGGCTTGCCGCTTTGAGTCCTCTCGATGTCATTCGGATCTCCCTGTCCCTGTTGGTTGCCGTTGGTGGCCGCGGAGAAATCCAATGGATATCTGCAAGTTCTGTTCCCATGTGACGACTGCGCAAGCAGGTCCAGAAAATAAAAAGAACTCACGCCTGCTCGATCCGATAGATGTCGGGGCGGTGCAGCCGCCGTATGCGATACTGGACAGACTGTCCGCTTTTGTGAAATGGGCTCAGGCGTCGATCCTTAGCCAATCCGTCAGGTGGTGGCGTGTCGCTTCCCGGTCCATTAGCGGAGAGATGATGCCCACCCGAAGTGAGAAGCGGTTGCCGTCCCCCCAGGGCCAGAGGGTGGCAAACAGAAAAGAGCCGTCGCCGTTAGTGTCGGTCGCCGCAAATATTTCCTGACCTGGAATCAGACCGAACGCATTGGCGGCGTGATCTTTGAGGGGATCGAAAGCGCTGGGAAGGCTGAAATAGTCCCAACGATGTTCGAATTCGAGGATGATGGGCATGTAGACCAAGTCGTAGTCTTCCTGTTCGAAGATGACGAGGGCCAGGTTAAAGCGTTCATCCCAGGCCCAGCGGGCATTGGAAGGCAGATTGAGGCTGATCCGCTTGCAGATCGACTCAAATTTTTCACTGGGCAGCGCGGTCATATCCACTTCGTCAGTATGATCGTTGGTCATGATAGAAAATCCCGATGGTTGACATCAGGGACATTATCGGCCGACTTCGAAAAAACTGTAATCGCTGAAATCCGACACCTTCTGACGTGGGGCCACCCATTCCCCCTTGAATTGGGTAGTCGGTATCCGATGACACGAAGTGACACCGCTTCCGCGCGGTCTTTATGTTCTCTCTAAAAACCGATGTCCTGGTTGCCGACATGATTCGCATTACCCCTGATATTGCCATCGACGACACCGAAGTCCACTTCGACCATATCCGTGCATCAGGACCCGGTGGGCAGCATGTGAACAAGGTGGCCACCGCTGTTCAACTTCGATTTGATCTGGTCCGATCCCCATCCCTGACCGATTCGGTTAAAGCTCGCCTGGTGGAGGTTGCCGGAAAGCGCATCAATAACCGGGGAGAATTGGTGATTCGTGCCGGTCGCTACCGGAGCCAGGAACTCAATCGGAGGGATGCCTTGAGTCGACTGATTGAACTGATCGTATCGGCGTCAACCCCTCGGACAAAGCGTCGCCGCACCCGTCCGACCCGAGCCTCCAGAGAGAGAATGCTTGCCGCCAAGCGGCGCCGCAGCGCCATTAAACAGACGAGGCGACGGGTTAAGGGCGGTGATGACGGATGACCCCTCATCCTAAAATGATCCATCGGGCACACGGTGGCGGGGAACGACCGATTCGAAGGATAAACGGGGCATGGCCAGGGGGTCAGGATCGCTGCGGGGTGATTCGGTGGCCTCCTGAGCCGTCCAAGCGGAGGGTATCGCCATGGTCCACCCGAATCAGCCTATGGCCCAGGCCGATTTCATCCATGGCATTGGCCATATCGATCGGGGGGAAATGAACCGGCTCATCGCCCAATCGATAGGTTCCCCAATGGGCGATCATGAGGTTGCGGGCCTTCAGTGCCTGAAACGCGCTGACGATCTCCTGAGGGTTCGCATGACTGGCGGCCATCATCCATCTGGGCTCGTAAGCGCCGACATTGAAAACAGCCAGATCGATGTCCACCATGTCACCTATTTGATCGAAGCCGTCAAAATAGCCGGTATCACCGGAGAGATAAAGGTTGGCCCCACTTCGGGTTCTCAACAGGTAGGAGCCCCACAGGGAGGTATTGGGTCCCTCAAGGGGGTTTCTCATGGTCCAGTGGTTGCATGGCAGCAGGGTGATTTCGACGCCGCCGATGGTCAACCTGTCAAACCAGTCAAGTTGGCTGCGGTGTCTAAAGCCCAGGGTGCCAAAAATATCATCGTAACCGAGAGGGGTGACGATCCGGGTGGATCTGGGGAAACGGGACAAGGTTTCCGTATTGAGATGATCATAGTGGCCGTGGGTGATCAAAATGAGGTCTGGATCGGGAATGCGACCGACTGGAAACTGAAGGGGGCTGAAGTCTTTGATCCCCCAAAACATGTCGTCAAAGACCGGGTCGAGCAGGATCTTGAAGCCCCTGTCACGTATATAGACGGAGGCATGCTTGATGAAGGTGACGGACAACCCCGACAGGGTGGACCAGTCCTCCCAGTCGATGGTCACGGGAGTGACGGGTTCGGCGTGGTAATGGGTCCTGAAAGGGTTTTCGGCAAAGAGCTTCCATCTGAGGACCCGGAGCATGTCCCCCTTGGGCACCGAGCTGAAGGGGTTGATAAACCGCTCGCCCCCGTGGTGCTGTTTGCTTCGGGCGATGGATTTGAGGCTTTTCCCATTCAGGGGGATGAAGGGCTGCTCTCCGCCACGATCCCGTTTCCCGGAAGAGGCACCGCTTCGGGCGCAGGCTAGACCACTGCCCATAATCGCAGCCAGTTTGAATCCCTGGAAGAGTCGGTAGATGAATCCCCTGCGGGTCACGGTGAAGGCCTCTCGATGAAGAACGGTCCTGGTGTCCACCCTTCTGCCAATAAGTCCTATACGGGTAACCATTCCTTTGACAGGCTTCAAGGCGGAGACGTCGGATCCAGACCGGCGCCGTTGGGGTGAAGAGGCCTGGAGTTGCGGATTGCAATTGACTTTGAAGTATGAGACCATTCAAAATTATTCTGATGATAAGGTCCACGGCAAGGACCGTGAGTCGCCGTCCTTATGGATTGTAATAGGTATCGACTGCAACGGAGGATGTTCTATCGCGAATGGCTTTCTGGTTGCTTGATCAGTCGCCGTTGTCGATCACATGCCGCCACGATAGGCTACCATTTCAAAACAGGAGAACAACCATGACCACTCTTTTCCGATTAACAACGGCAGTGATGGCTGCCGCTTGCCTCCTTGCAGGCCCGGTAACCGGTACGGCCCAGGATTCCCCGGCTGCCGAAACCGACACCATCGCCGTTGTCAATGGGACCCCCATCACTCGCCAGACCTTTGATAGCGAATTCCAGGCCGCCATGGAGAGAATGGCTGCGGCAGGCCAGACGCCGTCCGGCATCCAGGGGATGCTGCTCAGAAAGCAGGTCATCGATTCTCTCATCAACGAAGAGCTGCTGGTCCAGGAAAGTAAAAAACAGGGCATTCAGGTGTCGAGCGACCAGGTCAACGGTGAAATCGAGCGAATCAAAAGCCAGTTTCCCAGTGAGGAAGAGTTCGACAACGCCTTGGAACAGCGGCAGATGACAGGGGAGGATCTTCGCGAGAAGCTCGAGCGGCGGCAGGCGATTCAAACACTTCTCGAAAAGGAAGTACCCATTGGAGAGGACCCGACGGAGGCGGATAAAGAAAAATTCTACGCCGACAACCCGGAGATGTTCACCTCGCCAGAGTCCGTCAGGGCAAGCCACATCCTGATCAAACTCGAGCCCGACGCCGACCCGGAAACCACATCCGAAGCCAATAAGAAGATAAAGGATATTGAGGAAAAGCTCGATGCCGGAGAAGATTTCGCCGAGTTGGCCAAGACCCATTCAGAAGGCCCAAGCAACGTTAAGGGCGGAGACTTGGGGTTTTTTACCCGGGGGAAAATGGTCAAACCCTTTGAGGACGCCGCCTTTACCCTGAAATCAGGTGAGACGAGCCCCGTCGTTCAGACCGATTTCGGGCTGCATCTGATTCGGGTGACGGACCGAAAGTCTGAGGAAACCGTTGCCTACAAGGATGCCGAGGCCGACATCGCCCGAATGCTGGTTCAGGATGACAGACGAGAGCGGTTTGAAGCCTACATGGAAAGCCTCAAGAACAAGGCCGATATCCAGCAGTCCGATAGCTGATAGTGCCCGTGGCCCTCGACAAAAAAGGGGGGGCGAACCGATGGGACCGCCCGCTGTTGGATAGCGACCATCATCGGCAGCAAACGAAAAAAATGAAACCGGGAGAGCCTTTCTTTGGCCTCCCGGTTTTTATTGTTTTGCCGTTTCCGAATTGGGAAAACGGTTTTCTGTTGAATCTCCAAGGCGAATCAGTCTTCGGACCAGTGAATGCAGTCGGTGGGGCAGGCATCCATCGCTTCCTCGATGCAATCCTCAGGACCGCCTTCAGGCATGATCACCTCCGCCTTTTCCTCGGCCTCATTGAAGGCGAATACCTCGCTGCAAAGTTCCACACAGCTCTCGCAGCCCACGCACTCTTCCGTTTCGATAACCACTTCTTTGGCCATGGCTCGTTCCTCCAGATGTGAAGTGTCGGCGCCAAAAGGTTCGGGCGCATTCAAGACGTGAATTTAATGGCCCAGTCCTAAATGGCAAGGGCGGCCTCACACAGCAGTATTAGGGACGGTGGTGCAGCGAATAGATCAGTGGGGATATTTGGCAGATGGGGAACTGGATCGAGAGGGAGGAGTGGCTCCCCCCTCCCGGGTGATCTGGGCCTAAAGGAAAAAGGTCATGTCGCTGCCGACGGCCAGACACTCCATGCCGTTATCTTTCTCTTCGATCAGGCTCCTGCAGTCTGCGACAATGGCATCCACCTCTTCGTCGGACCGCTCCTGGTTCAGGTGGAACAATCCCAAGGTCTTGACGCCGGCCTTCACTGCAAGGTCTAAGCATTCCGTATAGGACGAATGTCCCCAGAGAACCCTGTTTTCGTATTCGTCGGGCGTGTATTCGCCGTCGTGGAACAGCAAGTCCGCGCCGGCAGCGAAATCCACGTAGTCCGCCATGGTCTTGCCACCGGGATGGATGTATCCCAGTTCATTGTCGGTCAGGAATACGAAGGTTTTTCCATTTTCTGTAAATTTATAGCCGCTGCCCATGTTTGGATGGCTGATGGGAATGGTTTCGATCGTCACCGAGCCGATATCGAATCGTTCCTGGTTGCCCCCCTCATAAAGAATTTGGGCACGGAGCTCTGAGTAGCGGATCGGGAAATTGGGTGGTGTCATTACTCTGGAAACCATGTTTTCAACGAATTTCTTCAGGAACAGCCCGCGATGCACCAGAATGGTCGCATCATCCATGTAAAGGGGTTTGAAAAAGGGCAGGCCCATGAGATGATCCCAGTGGCCATGGGTGAGGAGAAAATGATAATGGTATCGCTCCTCATCGATCAGAGAGTTGCCGAGTCGCCGGATACCGGTACCCGCATCGATGATGATGATGTCGTCGCTTTCGGTTCGGATTTCAAGGCAGGTGGTATCCCCACCATAAACGAGATATTCTCTGCCTGATACCGGAATCGAACCTCTCGAACCCCAGACGGTTATCTGCATACACCTGCTTCCTGAAAGCGATCAGTCTCCCGGTATCGGGTATTTCCAGAAGATGGTCCGTTTTCTGGACCCAGACCCAGACCTTGGGACCGAAAACGATGTTCCGCTTTACCATGGGAGGGCAGGTGTGTCCAGCCTATTGCCCCATCCATGGCGCAGGCAAATCCCATGGGATATGGATACCGGTGGTGCCGTCGCCTGCCAGACAGGCCCCCCTCTCGACCCGAAGGGTCAACCGTCGGAAGCCAGAATCTCGAATGCGGTAGTGATACGGGCAACGCCGCGAACGGTGGCTGCAACCGAACAGTATTTTTCTTCCGACAGGGAAACGGCCTGGGACACAGCCTTCTCCGTCAGCCCTTTGCCCCGAATCCGGTAGCTGACGTGGATGGTCCTATAAGGCCATGGCGGTTCCGGATCCCGGTCACCGGTGATCACTATATCAAGAGACGCTATCGGTTGACGTTTTTTTTTCATTATTTCAACGACATCTACGGCTGTGCAGGAGGCAAGGGCGACCAGGAGCATTTCCGATGGACTGACCCCGGTCGGCTCGTCGTCTCCGGAGAGAACCACACTGTGTCCCCTCGAATCGGTCCCGACAAATTGGTGATCATTGACCCAACGAACCCTGGCGGTTGGCATGGCTGTCTCCTGTCGTATCGGTGGTTGAGTATCTGGTGCCGGACGCTAATTGCGGCGTGAGATTGACACGGCTGCAAATTCAAGAGAGATATCATAGATAAGGGCGACCCACCCCGTCAAGTTCCGGATGGTCGGGTCTGGCAAGAAACGGGACGCCGCCCGACAGGGTGAAGGTTTTCGGGTGGTTCTATAGGCGATAACCAAGCAAGCCGGCTGCCAATCCTATCGGTCGACGACCGTTTCGGGTGTTGCCGGTGCAAGACGGCGAAAGTAGTGACCCATGACGACTTCTTCACCCGCGACATCTCCGATTATCGGGATTCCCTGTTACTGGCACGACAGTGAGAATTTGCTGGGAGGACATGGTTCCGCCATGCCGGACAGCTATATTCGTGCAGTGGAGTTGACCGGAGGCGTTCCTTTGCTGATTCCCGTGTCCGGTTCCATTTCGACCCTCGGCAGCCTCTATGACCGGGTAGACGGAGTGCTCATGGCGGGAGGGCCCGACGTCGATCCAATCGAATACGGCCAGGAGAGGCACCCGATGCTACGGAAAGTGACCCCTTCTCGGGATAGGATGGAGTTAGCCCTGCTTGAACGGGCATTCCGAGATGGAAAGCCATTGTTTTGCATTTGCAGGGGTCTTCAGGTGCTCAACGTGGCCTTGGGGGGAACCCTGTGGCAGGATCTGTCAGCGCAAGTTCCCGGGGCACGCAAGCATGACTGCCACCCGGACAACCCCCCGGATCAGTTGACCCACGAGGTCGTTATCGAACCGGAAAGTCGACTTTCGACGGTTGTGGGAGAGGACGAGATCGCTGTAAACAGTCTTCATCATCAGGCGATCGATCGGGTCGGCGACAGCCTCAGGGTGACCGCCAGAGCGACGGACGGTATCATCGAGGCCGTCGAAGGGACGGGGAACCGATTCCTATTGGGGGTGCAATGGCACCCGGAGTGGCTGGCCCACGACCATGAGAGTGCAAGGAAACTGTTCGTGGCCTTTGCCGATGCCTGCCGTGGGGGTCGATAGCCGTAACCGACACCGTCACACGTCGGATCAGATCAACTGAAGGGTGGCGATTTCAGTGTCGAAGGCGACGCGGTCCAGAGAAACCCACGGGGAGGCCGGTGTGATCTGAATCGCCGATCGGACATCCGGAATAAACAGTTTTCCTCCAGAGATTCGGGGCTGTTTCAACCGATACGTAAACTGGTTTCCCAAATCCAGAAGGACATCCAAGTGGTCGGTATCCTCCAACAGTTCGACCAACTGAAGGCTCGTGGCATACGCACGGATCGTCAATCGTTTGCGTCCTGCGGGATCCCGAAACACTTCGATGAATGGATCGTGCAAAGCAATGGCGGAGCCGGTTGCCGATACCACAAAGGCCTGCACGACGATGTATTCCCCCTCTTCGAGTGCCACCCAATCATCCATTTCGGCTCCTTTGCCTCTCTCGAATCGATTGCCCAACGGCCGACGCCTCAACAAAGGGCCCAGAGCGCTGGTTCACGGGCCACGGATCGAAAGGGCGCTGTCGGCGGGCCGGTCTGCAGGGTGCGTGGGGCTCGAGGGGTGTCGCCATCGGGAAACCGACCGTTTTCCCCGCTGGGGCCCGATCACTCGGTCGAGAGGCCGCCGGGCCCTCGTGCCAGAGTGCACTGGAGAACCGGGGTTGTCAAGGGTCGCAACCATAGGCGTTTAAGGCATCGTTTCCTCGGGTGGGACCGGTACCGGGCATCAGGGCGGCTTGTCGTCGACACGACGCTTGGTCACGGCTCAAGGAGGGTGTCCATGAAACCGCTGGAATGGAACCGGGATCTGTCCATCCCTGGGGGAAAGATCGATCGGGAGCACCGGGAATGGATCGGTTTAGCCAATCGCCCGACCCAAACCGACGCCCGGGAACAATCAACACGGATCGCCGCATTGCAGGACTTGATTCACTGCATTTACCATCATTTTTCAGATGAGAAGGCCCTGCTGGAGAAGATGGCATAAGACCGAGTGCCCATTCAAGGCCTCAAGCACCAGGTCATTCTTACTGAGATGCCCTAAATAATCGAGTTCATCAACAATTTGGAGGATCTGAAATCAGAAATGGAACGCCTCATCCAGCAGTGGGTTGTGGGCCACATTCTTCACGAAGATTTGACGATCAAAGGCCGGCAGAAAAGCGGTTGACCGGATCGAGCATGTCTGGCCGGATCCGGGAAGTCGCGCCGGCGGTGGAGCGGTTGCCGTGAAAAAAGGTCTTATTGCCGTCATCTGCGCCGTGGGGGTGTTGCTTCTGGCCCGTTTTATCCTCATCATTGTCTTTCATGCCGAGTGGGGTGGATGATGACATGTATAAGGCCTCGATCCGCCCTGGGGCTATTGTGGTGACGGGTTGCCCCATCCGTGCTTGCCTTACCGCTTGACTGCCGCATAACCTGTCGGAATATCGTTCATCCGGTTTTCTGCCAGCAATCCCTGTCCGTGGGGAAAGGAAGGCACAAATGATTCATTCCAGGGATGTTGCCGACGCCGCTGATCGAGGGACCATCAAACCGGGATCCCGGATATACGTGTCCGGCAATGCGGCAACCCCGAAAGTCCTCCTGATGCAGGTGGCGAGGGACGACGCCATCGTCGACGGCATCGATCATCTCGCCTCCCCCGATGTCAGGGAATCCCTGTTGGAGCATATCCGGGGCAGCGCTGAATTTCACAACTCTTCCCAGGCACTGAGCAACGGCACCCCGAATGGGTTCATCCCTTTCGAACGCATCGGGTGACGTCCTGGTGCGAAAATCGGCTGACGACATCGGAGAGGCATTCGGAATCCATTTCAGGGAGGTAAAGGATGAGGGCCGACTGCTATCGATTGGAAAAGGTGTATCGAGAAGGGGTGGTGTCAAAAGGGTATACGGGCAGCTATCTGATCAAGGACTTGGGTGGCAGATGTTACATCAACTGCGACACCTTTGGCCACTGTGCCAAGGCACCCACGGCCTTTCGCGCCGGCTCCGGCAACGCCCCGGTACAGTTCGTCATGTCGGCTAGAGGCCGCATCCTCAACATGACCTATGACCTGCGAAAATCGGCGGACGCTGCGGTGTTCGCCGTTATCGAAGGGGAGCGAATGAAAGGCTGGCGAATCGCCAACGCCTTTGGACGACCGGTGATGCGGATCATGGATTCTGATCGCTGGAAAAACGCGTTTTCCATCAGAGGATCGAGACCCCCCCCGAAACGCTACACCGTTGTGCGCCATGCCTCTCCGATCGCCAGTATTCGAAGGCGTGAAGCCCCGGGCATGGCCTCATCCACCGGCTCCCGAAGGATCAAACTTCTGTCATCCGCTCAGGACTGGATGCTGGCCTTTGACTCCGGTGCCGCCGCCGACGTCGATCACCGACTGATATGGGCCGTGCTCGTACTGTTGGGTGCCGACGCCTCGAGACATCCGGATACCACCTCCTGATCCGGCAGGCTGCCGATCAGGTCAAACCGCCCAGGGCACGCTCGTCCTGAGTGAAAGTGAATAACCACGATTGACATGACGGGCCGCGGAGGACATATGTCCGGATTGATGATTGGGGCTGCCGTGACCGTTATCGGCGGCCTTTCGCTGCTGTACTGGTTTCAGGATTCCATGATTTTTTTCCCCCACGGTCCGTCCGTGTGGAATCAGGAGGCCTTTGCCCCCTATGAGATCCGCATTCAACGCGGAGATATACAGCTGCAGGGCTGGTTTGTTCGGAAGCAGATCTCCCCCGAATCGCCGCTGGTGGTCTACTACGGCGGAAACGCGGAGGATGTGTCCGAGAATTTGCTGGCCATCGACCGGTTTGCCCCCCGCTCCCTGCTGCTGATGAATTACCGCGGCTATGGCGGTAGCGGCGGGAGCCCGAGTGAATCCCTTTTCTTTGCGGACGCCCTCCACATTTTGGACACGGTCATGGCGGAAAACGGCATCCGTTCTGAAGAGGTGGTGCTGATGGGACGGAGTCTCGGCAGCGGGGTTGCTGTCCATGTGGCCAGCCGCCGGCAGGTGAAGGGGGTCATTCTGGTGACGGCCTTCGACAGCCTCGTCACCGTCGCCCGCCGGCACTATCCATTTCTGCCGGTTCGCTGGATGCTTCGGCATCGTTTCGATTCGGTTTCGGCTGCCCCGTCCATATCCTCTCATCTATTGAATCTCATCGCCGGAAAAGACGAGGTCATTCCCCGGTCCAGCAGCCTCAGGCTCGGGGAGGCGTGGGGCGGTCAAGTCCAGACGGTGATCATCGAGGAGGCCGGACATAACGACATTGGGGCTTTCGAGGCCTATTGGGAATCCATCGATCATTTTCTGAAAGAATTACCCGGTGAATCGGTGAACCTCCAGGGGGAATCGGAGTAACGGATGCCCCGGAGAAAGGAATGGGGATGAAGAAACGCCGGGGCGACGAGCGCCCCGGCGGCGACAAAGGAAGGTTATGAAGATAAGATTGCTACAATGCCGGGCCGTTCAGCGGGAGGGCCGATGAACGATCCGGCGGTGCCCTTACCCCATACTATCGGCGGGGATCGAAAATCCTTTACGATTTTTTTTAAATGACCGGAAAAAGAAAACTCGGTTATCCAAAAAGGCCCAGATGGTCCACATCGGCGGTCAATGGGTGTCGGATCGGATGCTGGGCACCTGTCTGAGCCACATAGGCCGCATTCAGACGGTGGCAAGCCGAGGGTTTCAGATGGCTGGGTCTTGCCGGTCAGCCGAGATTTTATTCAAGAACGTCCTTCAGGGACCGTCTTTACGCGGCCTATGGGGCGAGTTTTGGGCAGTGGGAGAGCCGATGCCCAAGGGCCGCCAAGACCCATACTGGAGAATTCTGCACAACCGCAAAAGAAAGAATAGCTTGAAGGATTGTTTCTTTTTATCATGGACGCTGAGTCCATTTTCCCCGATTTACCGTCGATATCTGCCGAGATGGCGGATCAATACCATTCAGGCGCGCTGCCGTATCGGTTGACATGCACTCTGTCCTTAAGAAGGCTGTCAGCCGAATGGGGTGGAGGCTTGTGGTCCGGATATCCGACGGCAATCATCGACTCCACTTCGAGGTGCTGAGGAATATCGAGTATTTGTTTAACCCAGTCCCCGGCGTCTCCTCCATCGCCATGACGCCTCTTTCTGATCTGAATCCAGCAGCTGCCCAGACCAATGGACTCTGCCGCCAGCTGGACGAGAATGGTGGCTATGGCGGTATCTTCGATCCAGACATCACAGCGCTCCGGGTCCGCCACCACCACGATGCCCAGTGGGGCCTCCGCCAAGAAACTGGCGCCGTGGGGTTTTGCCTTGGCCAGCTTCTGCAATAGGGATCGATCATCGACGATCACAAAAGACCAGGGATTAAGTCCCCTGGAGGACGGGGACCGCAGGGCCGCCTCCAGAAGAAGAGATACGTTTTCGGTCTCGACAGCACGGTCCGAGAACCGTCGCACGCTTCGACGCTGCCTCAATAGATCTAAAAACATATCCGCCTCCTTCGCTGGTGGGTTGCCGGCCCCATGCCGGTCATCGTCGGTCATTTTTTTCCGATGCCGGTATTTGGTGCCTTAAAATCGGATTAGCCGCAGCATTTCTTGTATTTTTTCCCGCTGCCGCAGGGGCACGGCTCGTTGCGTCCGGTTTTGGGACCCTGGCGAACCACCTGGGTTTGTTTCGGTGGCGTGCCATCGAAAAAGAACCATTGTCCGTCGCTCTTCACGAATTCGGCGACCTCATGGTGATCCACCGGCTTTTCCTTCTCCAAGTAGCGGGCGATGAACTCGACGACCCCGTCGCTGTCTTCCGGACCGCCCTTTTCCGTTCGAAGAATGTCGAGACCGAGCCACTTTGAATCCTTCGACCATCGGGCGACGGAGTCTCGGTTGTAGTGTTTCCGCTGACTGGGATGGGTGGTGTCGTGAATGAAGTCGACCGCCGAGGTCGCATAGGCCGAATAGCGGGCGCGCATCAATTCCTCCGCCGTACCCGGACGCTGTGATTCGGTGATGAACGGCTCACAGCAGTCGGCGAATGGCTGTCCGGTTCCGCAGGGGCAGGTCGCCATGGGCTCTCCTTTATCGTGGTCTAGACCTGTGGATGGGCATGGTGGAGCCCTTCGCAGGGCTTCCGAATCGGCATTGGGCTATAGCGGGATGGACGCCGCTCTGTCAAGTCCGTGAGGGCCGCTTCCCCTGGCGGTAAGGAACTGTGCCTGCCTGTCGACGACTCACGCCTTGACGGTGTGATGATTTTCCTTTGCCGCTTCCTTCGGGTCTATTTTCCGGGTAACCAACGGGGACAGCACGTAGAGGGTCATGTAGGTAAAACAGAAATGGCCAAAAAAAGGCGTAAAGGCAAAGGATAAGAGGAGCACCATATTCAGCCGGGCGAACCAGGGGTGGCGGCTCATATACCGGCCCAGATGAAGGTAGCGGATAGGGTAGGCGTTCATGATGCCGGCGGTAAAGAGCATGGTCCCGACGGCCACGAAACCCCAGAAAGGCACAAATCGGGACGCATCGCTCAGGGCTTGATCGAAGATGATCAGGGGTGAGAGAGCCAGCATAGCGGCCGCCGGTGTGGGTAGACCCTTGAAAAATCCCGGAATGGGATGCTTGTCCAACGTGAAATAAATCAACCGGAGAAACCCCATAACGGTGTAGACGAGGGCAATCCAGCCTGCGGGGATGTATTCGAACCGGGCCCCTGCCAGGTCTGTCATGCAGATATAAAAGATCCAGCCGGGTACGATGCAGAAACTGATGGCGTCGGCGAAATCATCCATCAGACTTCCCAGATTGATTTTTCGAGGGGGAGGACTGTCCGGAAGGGGGTCGGTGAGCCCCAGCCGTCTGGCCAGAGCCCCGTCGAGTTTGTCGAAAATGGTGGCCCCGATCATAATCAGGTAGGATTCCCTCAGTCGTCCCTGGTAGGCAAAAAATACGGCCAGAAGACCCATCAAGGCGTTCATGACGGTCAGCGCATTGGGAAAAATGGAAAGGATCTTCCGCCGAAGGACATCGTCGCCGAAACACAATTCGTCAAGGCAGACGGTGCCGTATTTCCGACAATAGCCGGCAATAGATCCCAGATTGATGATCAAAAACAAAATTTCCAGAAAAAACAATCCGCGAAGGGGAAAATTCCCGAGCCACGAGGTCCATGCATATACCACCGATGACGGGCCGCCCGGGATAAAAAATGCATTGGCGTAGAGAAGCGCGCTGACAGGGGCGGCCACAATGGTGCGCATTCGGTTGTATTCGCTGTGCTCGGGCTCCACTCCCTGGCGGATGGCAAACCCTCTCATGAACGCGGCAAAATTATCTCGAATGAGAACCACCACACACAACAGGATGACCAGAATGGCATGAAGAAGCTGTCCCCGGCTGGGGTCCGGTGACAGGAACACGAGACGCCACATCATTCCGACGGCAATCACCGGGAAAATGATCGAATAGACCAGTTTGTCCATGAGGCGGTCGGCCAAATGTGCCAAGGGGGCATTGGGCCTGAAACGGGCGGCAAACCAACCGTCTACCAGATCAAATGTCGCGGAAAGAAAGAGAAAACAGACCCCCAGCATGTAGGCGCGGGGATTCAGCGTCCACATCACCGAAATGGCGCAGATCATTCCGCTGAAAACAAGAAGGGGACGGCTGTAGACGAGAATGGCCGCCACCGCTGCAGGTAGCTGAGTCGGACCGGACATAGGACAGTGCTGGCTGAGGGTTGACGATGGCGGAAGGCTGCCCGGCTCACCCGCTGGAGCAATTTCGTCGGACTTCCGCTGATGGATTGCCGTGAGGGCACCCCGTTGACAAGGTCGATACACACCTTCCCTGCGCTGTCGTTCATCAGTGGACGGGTCGGCGTGTCACAACGGCGGATCGGTTCAATGCGCGTTGATGGCATGGTCCGTATGCCTCGGCAACGGGCCCCCTGCATCATAATGGCTCTGCATCGCCGGTGTCAAGAAATTGGCTTTCCTGTTGCGTCCCTTCGAGTGCCTCCCTATAGTTTGCAATCTCTTTCAGCGTTCGGGAGACAATCCTTTGCAGGTGATCCATTGTTCTATCGGCAACTGAGCAACCCATCCCTCCAGGGCGGGCATCGCCCGGCCAGAGGGGTATATTCGGCATGCACCGCCAACCCTTGGGCTATCGATGCCGTTCTTCGATACGCGGCTTCGACGAGTGAAGGGACTGCCCTGATCGAGGCAACAGCGAGCCAGATTTACCCCGGAGGCGGCTATGCCCGCATGACGGTGGATGGATTTGTGGATCGCGTTTGTCGGCAGGCGGAAGTGGTCGGTCTGCCTCTGGACCGAATGATTCTGGGTGGCGATCATTTGGGGCCGATGCCTTGGGGCCACTTGGGAGGCGACGCCGCTATGGAACATGCCTGTGGGTTCGTGGAGAGCTGCGTGGCGGCCGGCCTTGTCAAACTGCATGTGGATCCATCGGTGGCCTGCCGCGGGGACCCCGCAGGCAGGGACGGCATTCTGCCGGTGGAGATCATTGCCGAACGGTGTGCCCGGCTGGTTCAGGCGGCCGAAAAGGCCTATGATCGAATCCGTAGGGGACCCGAGCCCCTGTATGTCATCGGCAGCGACGTTCCTCAGCCTGGGGGGGGGCTTTTTGACGGCGATGGGGGCGGTGACGTCACCGATCCGGACGCCCTTGACCATACCCTTCGATCGACTCGGGAGTGCTTTGCCGACAAAGGCCTCGAGACGGCTTGGAAGCGGGTCATCGCCGTTGTCGTCAAATCCGGTGCAGAGTTTTTTCCCCGGTCGGTGTCTGTCTACCGCCGGGCTCGGTCGGCTCCGTTGACAAAACGCCTCCGTCGCCATCCCCGCCTTGTTTTCGAAGCCCACTCCACCGATTTTCAATCCCTCGGTGCCCTGCGGGCGATGGTGGCTGACGGTTTCCTCGTCCTCAAAGTAGGCCCTGCTTTGACGTTTGCCTTCCGGGAGGCTGTGTTCGCCCTGGCAGCTATCGAAGTCGAATGGCTCAACCGTCGCAAGGAAGTGGTGATCTCGGATCTTCTCCGGGTCCTCGACCGGGTGATGGTCGACGACCCCGGGTTCTGGAAGCATCACTACAGGGGAACCGATGACGATCAGGCGTTTCTTCGCCGTTACGCCTGGTCCGACCGCTGCCGATACTATTGGTCCGAGCCTCGGGTGGCAGAGGCCCTGGCCCGGCTATTCAATAATCTCGGCCGACGGCCCATCCCCTCGAGCCTCATCAGTCAGTTCTTTCCCGACCAGTTCCCAGACGTCCGCTCCGGGACCCTGGAACACACCCCTGAGGCTCTCATCCGACAGCGGATTCAGCGGGTGATTGCCGACTACGACCGGGCTTGCCGAGAAGAGTCGTGGGTGTCTTCGGATCCGGCATCCCTTTTGTAGCGATTCAGGACGGGGCCAGAAAGCCGTTCGGACAAAAACCGTTCGAATGCCGGGGCATCGACCCCCGTGGCCACCCGGAACGGCCCCCTCTGTTCCTCTCTTTTTAGCCAGTGCCCCTCTGACGGAAACGCGTCCCAGTCAATGTCCATGGTGTCGAAGGTGAATAATTCCGGTCGGATGATAGCGCCCAGTGTCAGGGGATCATGCATGTGGGCCCCATCGAGCTTTCGCTCCCGGATGCTCCATTCCACCCAGGGCCGGACCCAGCGGGCGGTAAACCGGTGAAACGGCGTGTCGGTCATCCGGATGGTGTCGACGTCAGCGAGGCGCTGGAAAACCGTGACGGTGACGTTTGCCGGGATGAAGGTGGTGGGGATCCCCGAGCGCAGCACGATCGTTGAGGCCTCGGGATCGAAGGCGGTGTTGAAGCGCAGGATGGTCCGCCAAGCGGCTGCCGGGATGTCCGGTGTCGACCATTCAAATCCATCCTCCTCGAAGGTTCCCCCCATGTGGATCAGCCCCTCGATGCGATGGACGATGTCGGGGTGGACCAGAATCGCAAGGGCAAGATTGGTGAGGGAGCCCAGCGCCACGATGGTCGGCTTGCTCTTCTGGGCTGAGGCGAGATGGATCATCAACTCGTGGGCCTTGAGAGGCGACGGCTTCAACCGGGGCGACAGGGGTGGGGGAATGGCCTGCCAGTAGATCCGTTCTCGGCCCATTGACTTGGCCTCAAGATAGCGGAAATGGGGTCGTCGGTCCCTGAGGAAGGGGTGCTGTCTTCCTGTTGCAACGGGGATGCCTGCGGTTTCGGCCACCTCCAGTAGCCGGAGGGTATTGACCGTGGATTGATGGGAGCGACAGTTGCCGGAACAGGTGGTAATGCCAAGGATATCCACTTCCGGAGAGGTCAATGCCAGTGCCAGGGCCAGGGCGTCGTCGATATCTTGAGCCGGAATCGTTAGGGCGTTGTCGATGTCGAGAATGAGGGGGGTCGGCGGACGGTTCATGTCTCATCCCCGATTCTCTGACCGTTTCGTTGCGGCTTTGGGGCCGGTTCGTCGTCGACGGGGAGTGATACGGCGGATGTCGATGTCTGCTCGACAATGTCCCTTGACCCCCCGCATCCCCCGTTGTCCGCTCCCCGGGAGATGTGGTGGATCCGTCGGTCTTTTTCCATCCACAGCTCCTTGACCCACGTCGTGAAGGCTGTCCGGTAGAGTGGGTCGTTCAGGTAGTCCCCATTCAACAGGGTATCGGGGATGGCCCGCTGTCGGACGTCGATGGTGACTCGTTTGAGCCGCCCCCTGAGGAAAGCGAGAAAGTCGCCCCCTGGGGGGGTGTAGACGATGGTGACATCCAGCAATTTTCGGATACGTCCCTCCATGGCGTTGACGGCAAAGGCCATTCCTCCGATTTTGGGTTTGAGGAGATGCCGGTAGGGGGACCGCTGCTGCCGGTGCTTTTTTTTGCGGAACCGGGTGCCTTCTGAAAAGATGAGGATGGACACCGGAACGCTGCGATAGCGCCGGCACATCCGCCGGGTGGTTTCCAGGTCCCGTCCCCGTTTGTCCGGCTGGGCGCTGAGGACCTCTTTGGGGTAGCGTTTCATGATGGGGAAATCCAGGGACAGCAGGGAGGTTCCGATGATGGGCAGCCACAGGATTTCCTGCTTGGCGAAGATGCGGAAAAACGGGATGCGGCCCGTGAAGACGTGGAGCAGGACCGGCAGATCCGTCCAGGATTGGTGATTGCTGATTAGAACGCAGCTGTCATGGGGACGAAGGCCGCCCACGCCCCGGATATCCCATTCAATGGGGTAAAAACGGCGAAGGATCCATAGAATCCCGGTGATCCACCCCTGAACAAGCGCCATGATGAGCAGGGTGAGGCTTTGCTTGCGACCGGCATCGCTTTCAAGAAGTTTGAGCAGTGCCAGCAGATGAATGGGAATGCCCCAATAGACGGTATGGGCCGATATGAGGATCAAGACCGCCAACGCAAGAAGCATTCCGGAAGCGACCGATGGCATCAATACAGGGCTCCTTGGGGGGTGATGAAAGGTGTTTTGACTTCCATGGGAATCTACCATACTATCCCCGGGGTTGAAAGGCGGGGAATAGGTCTCCCGATACCCGGCCGCCGAGAGCGGCTGTCGGAGTAACGGTTGAACGGCCAGGAGAAATTAAATGGAAGACAGGTGCCGGAAGGTCATGACTCGGTTCGAGGAGATCAGTCGGATTCCCAGGTGCTCGAAAAAAGAGGAGGCCGTTCGGCTGTGGTTGACCGACTGGGCCGCAGCCGCGGAATTCGATCACCAAACGGATCGGGCCGGAAATCTTGTGGTCAGGGTGCCTTCCAGCGCCGGCCGGGAGTCGTCTCCCACGGTGGTGCTCCAGGGGCACATGGACATGGTTTGCGAGAAGACCCCGGGGTCGACTCATGATTTTTCGAGGGATCCGCTCCGGCTTGTTTACGAGGGTGAATGGGTGAGGGCGGACCAGACCACCCTGGGGGCGGACAACGGTATCGCGCTTGCCATTGCCATGGCGGTCAGCGAGGACGGGCAGGTCGACCGACCCCCGTTGGAGCTTCTCTTCACGGTGGACGAAGAAAGCGGGTTGAGCGGCGCGGATCACTTGGACCCGGACCTCATCCGGGGACGCATTCTCCTCAATCTGGATTCGGAGGATGAAGGGGTGTTCACGATCGGCT
This sequence comes from uncultured Desulfobacteraceae bacterium, assembly GCA_942491115.1. Taxonomy (GTDB): domain Bacteria; phylum Desulfobacterota; class Desulfobacteria; order Desulfobacterales; family UBA5852; genus CALNZV01. The sequence continues at coordinate 480,672 of CALNZV010000001.1, read as the reverse complement.
GCGCCGGCGGCGAGGAGCTGCTGATCGATCTGGCTGTCGATCGGGAAGACGGCATTGCCGGGTCGGATGGTTTCGAGATCCGTGTGGGAGGACTCCGCGGCGGCCACTCGGGGATCGACATCCAAAAGCATCGTGAAAACGCCAACTGCATCCTCGCCCGTGTTCTGGCGAAGGCTTTGGCCATAGACGGCGTGCGTCTCCTGAGTATCGATGGGGGATCCGCCCACAATGCCATCCCAAGGGATGCGGCAGCGACGATGTTGTGCAGGGGAGACGCCGCTGAATTGCTTGAGCGGGCGGTCACCGGGATCCACGAGAGGGTCCGATCCGAATCCGGAGGACGTGAGGCCGGCGTCCGCATCTCTTTTGATTCTCTCAAAGACGGTGAGAGCACCCGCGGGCCATTTCTTCCCCTCTCTGCAGAGCGGGTCGTGAACCTTCTCCTGTCCCTGCCCCACGGGGTGGCCCGCATGTCCTCAGAGGTGGAGGGTCTGGTGGAGACATCGAGCAACCTGGCGGTCATCCGCACCCGTGGAGACGCCGTACAGATTACCAGCAGTCAGCGCAGCTCCGTCATGTCGCAGCTTGAGGCGCTTAACGACCGGGTGCGCGCCGCCGCCGCCCTCGCCGGTGCGACGGTGACTTCCGCCAACCGATATCCCGCCTGGCAACCGGATCCGGATAGCCGGATTCTGGCACAATGCAAGCGCACATACCGCCGTCGGTCCGGCAGCGAGCCGGTCGTCGAAGTCATCCATGCCGGCCTTGAATGCGGAATCATCGGAAGCAAAGTTCCGGGGATGGAGATGATCTCCTTCGGCCCGACCATCCGAAATCCCCATTCTCCCGACGAGCGTCTGCATCTTCCGTCGGTGGAAAACATCTACGGCTTTCTGACCGAACTGCTGGCCGGTCTGTAATCCGGCCGTCAAAGCTCGACTCCTCCGGGGTCACTCGCCAGCGCCGCCCGATAGGCGTTAGAGACCACGGATCAGCGATCGAGGGTTTCCCAAACCCTTTCGAGACGCTGAACCTGCTCCTCGAAGTGGCGGATCGCCGAGCCGACCGGCTCGGGTGAGCCCATGTCCACACCGGCCGCTACCAGTTCGTCCAGAGGATATCGGCTTCCCCCAAGACACAGAAAGTTGAGATAGGCGTCCCTGTCCCTATCGTCGCCGTCCATGACCTTCCGGGCCAGGGCGATGGCAGCGGATATACCCGTTGCGTACTTGTAGACGTAGAAGGCCGAATAAAAATGAGGGATCCGCAGGCATTCGAGGGCCAGTGGGGCGTCGATGGACAGATGGTCGCCAAAGTAGATTTTCAGGAGCTCCAGGTAGCCGTCCATCAGGCTTTCCAAGGTGATCGGTTCCGACGCCTCGGCTTTCAGATGGATCCGGTGCTCGAATTCGGCAAACATGGTTTGGCGGAACAATGTGGCGCGGATGTTGTCCACCTCCCGGTTCAGGATATAGGCGGTCATCTTCGGATCGTCCCGGTGCTGCTTTAGCAGATAGCGGCTGAGGAGGATTTCGTTGAAGGTGGACGCCACCTCGGCCACGAAAATGGTATAGCCGTGGTAGACATAGGGCTGGTGGGTCTTGGAATAGTGGGAGTGCATGGAATGGCCGGCCTCGTGAATGAGGGTGTATAGACTGTTGATGTTGGCCGGCTCGTAGTTGAGGAGGATATAGGGCGCCGAGTCATAGCAGCCCGAGGAGTAGGCGCCGCTTCGTTTTCCCCGATTCTCGTATCGGTCCACCCATCCCCCGAGGAGGCCGTTCTTCAGGGTGTCCGTGTAGGCATCGCCCAGGGGGGCCAGCGCGGCGACAACGGTTTCCACTGCTTCGTCGTAAGGCAGTGTGAACGGTACGTCCTGGACGATGGGCACATAGGTGTCGTAGATATGAAGGGTGGAAAGGTCCATGGCCTTTTTCCGAAATTCCAGGTAGCGAAAGAGTGCCGGCAGGCCTTTCCGGACCGTATCTACCAGATTGTCGTAGACGGTTTCGGGCATGTTGTCCGGGTGAAGAGCTGCGGACCGGCAGGAGGGATGCCGTCGTGACCGGGCGTAGAACAGGTCCCCCTTGACGGCACCGGTCAAAGCGGCGGCGATGGTGTTCCGGTGGCGGTCATAGGCGTCGTAATACTGATGAAAAACGGTTTTTCTGACGGTGCGGTCGGGGCTCTGGAGCAGGGTGGTGAAGTTCCCGTGGCTTAGTGCGACGGTGTTGTCGGCCTGGTCGCGGATCGATCCGAAATCCATGTCCACATTGTCCAGTTGTCGGAAGACCTGTCCGGGGGTCTGGGCCAATTCCCGGCTCATGGCAAGCAGTGTCTCTTCGGACTCCGACAGGGTATGATCCCTGAAGCGGAGGAGTTGCTCCAGGTAGAACCCATAGGGTGCCAGACAGTCCTCGGCCAGGTAATTTACCATATCCGTTTCAGGGATGGCCATGATGGACGGCCGCATGAAACTCGACAGTTCCGAAGCTCGGGTGTAAAGACTCACCGCGCGTTGATGCATACCCAGGTACCCCTGATGGCCCTGGTCCTGATCGTATCGGAGGTGGGCATAGGTGTAGAGCCGATCGAGATTTCTGGAGATCTCCAAATCAAAAGCGATGGCGGCCGACAGGGCTTCGGCCGACTGGCCGAGGCGACCCCTGTGGCCGGCATATCCCTCGAGAGCCGAGGAAATATCTTCGAAAAGGGTCTCCCACTGTTCGTCGGACCCGAAAAGGGGGGTCAGGTCCCACTGGTCCTCCTTGGGTATTTGCTCCCGATGTCGCCGCTCTTCATTATCCATGGCATCGTCTCCGCGGTTGTCCGGTTTTTGGGATCCTTCATTCCCCATGTTGAACGGCCCAAAGGGTCGCTGTTGACACTGGCGCCGTGCCTCGACTATAGCAACGACACCACGGCTGTAAAGACATCACCCGGTGGCCGGTGCCGTCGGGCAAAGCGAACCAACCCCACCGAGGACGACCAGACCAATGGATCTATCACCCCTTACCGCCATATCGCCGGTCGACGGCCGCTATCGCCGGGCCGTTGCGGATCTTTCCGCCTATTTCTCCGAAAGCGCCCTCATCCACTATCGCGTTCGGGTGGAGGTGGAATATGTCATCGCCCTTTGCCGGCTGCCCCTGCCCCAGCTGAGTGCCGTTCCGAATGCGGTTATCGATTCCCTTAGGGGGATATACGAGGGCTTTACCCTGAAGGATGCCATACGGGTCAAAGGGATCGAAGCAACGACCAATCATGATGTAAAGGCCGTGGAATACCTTGTCAAAGAAAAATTCGACGACCTCGGGATCCCGGAATTAAGGGAATATGTTCATTTCGGCCTGACCTCCCAAGACATCAACAATACAGCCATTCCCTTGGCCCTGAAGGAGGCCTGGCAGACGGTTGTGCGTCCGCTATATCAGGAAGTGATCAACCGCCTCCAGGCGGCGTCACAGGCCTGGAAAACCGTGCCCATGCTCGCCCGAACCCATGGGCAGCCCGCCTCTCCCACCCGACTGGGGAAGGAGCTCTACGTGTTTGTCGAGCGACTCGGAGCCCAGATGGGACTCTTGGATGCGGTACCCTTTTCAGCCAAGTTCGGTGGCGCAACGGGTAATTTCAACGCCCACCACATCGCCTATCCTAACGTCGACTGGCCGACCTTCGCGGATGCCTTGGTCAACGGCACCCTGGGCCTGTCGCGCTCCCGCACCACCACTCAGATCGACCATTACGACCACCTGGCGGCTTTCTTCGACGGTATCAAACGTCTCAATACCATTCTCATCGACCTGAACCGAGACATGTGGACCTACGTGTCGATGAACTACTTCAAGCAGAAAATCAAGAAAGGAGAAGTGGGCTCCTCCACCATGCCCCATAAGGTCAATCCCATCGACTTCGAAAATTCAGAGGGGAACTTAGGGGTGGCCAATGCCTTGCTGGAACATCTGTCGGCAAAACTCCCGGTTTCAAGGCTCCAGAGGGATCTCACCGATTCCACTGTCACCCGGGTTATCGGGGTGCCCATCGCCCACACGGTGATCGCCCTGAAATCTCTTCTCCGGGGACTGGAAAAGCTGGTGCTGGACGACACCGCCATCCGGGCGGATCTGGAGGATAACTGGGCGGTGGTGGCCGAGGGCATTCAGACCATCCTTCGCCGCGAGGGGTATCCGGAACCTTACGAGGCACTGAAGGGGCTGACTCGAACCCACGAGCGGATCACCCGTCAAGTGATCGCCGATTTCATCGACGGTTTGTCGGTTTCAGAGGTGGTAAAGGCCGAGCTTTCCACCATCACCCCAGAGAGCTACACCGGGATCGATATTCTCTGACAGGGCACCCCCCCACGGGACCTCTCCCTCGACCCACCCTATCGGGCCGCCCGCTCCTCGTCGTCGTTAACATCTTTGTCCGCCCCAGAGTCGCTCCGGGGTATTGAAATACCGTCTCCCGTCAATATGTTGCTAAGGCAAACTCAAATCGCCGCTGATCCTTTGGGGATGGGACTATGGATATCGAACGACTGCCCCAGGGCAGAGTCATCCGGATCATCGTAAATGCTGGATCGACGCCAGTTTTCGCTTTTTTTGGGTGCGGGTGCCTCAAAGAGTTCCGGAGTTCCCCTGGCTTCTGAAATGATCAGGGAGTGGCGGCAAGAGATTTATGAAGACATGCACCCCGATCTGGATGGGGGTGAAGTCGACCCCGCGACCATTGAGGCCTGGTGCAGCAAGCAGCCATGGGCCCTGGAGCCGTTTGTCCCCCGGCGGAATGGCAAAAACCCCCGAAACTATTCCCCCTGGGGGCGCGTCGGAGGCTTCCAAATGCGCCGTGATCAAGGGCTTGCGGTACCAACGGTCGGCGGCGCCCTTGAATGCCTGGCCGATGAACGCCGCCAACACGTGACATATCCGGGATAGCGCAGCGATACGGTCCGAGAGTGTGGCCAGAAACGTGGAATAGAGCGTCAATCCATAAACCGCCGCCTTTGGATCGAAAAGCTGTAGAATGAATTCTTTGGTGAATGCATTTGCTGTCCTGTCGGATTCCAAGAAAGCGTAGTGGGTGCGCCATATACCGATGGCGAGCCAGATAGATGTATCCGGCCCCAATCCACCTGAGATATCGTTCCGCCAGCGGCATGACCCTCAGTAACGCGCTGGAGAGAGTTGCGCAGGCGAGCATGACGATGAAGACTCCGGTCGATACCGCCTCTTTCCCCTAATCCCTTTCGACCCCCAGCAATCCGTTGAAACCTGTGACGTTGAAATGGACCCAGGCACCGTTTTTTCTGGGGAGCCCCATGAGGGAAATGTCTTCGAATATGATTTTTTGCCCCAGCGTTTCGACCCATCAGACAGAGGGCGGACAGCGGATCCCCCCTGCCCACGCTGGAGATCGTCGTTGATCGGCGGCGGGGGAACGCCCTCGTCTCAGCCGTCTGATGCGGGGCGGGAGGCGAAGGGGATTTTTAGATTGATGGCGTCGATGTCGTGGGCTTCGTGGGCGTTGATCTGGTGGATATGGTTATCCATCACCTGCTGGAGCCGGGGATCGAAAAACCGGTGGAGGCTGTAATTGGGAACCGCCTCGAAACCCCGCCTGATTTTGTGGAAGCCTCCGATACCGGGGTCAAACTGGCGGATGCCCCGCTCGATGGCCCATTCGATGGGTTGATAGTAGCAGGTATTGAAATGAAGGGCTTTGGCGTCTTTGACCGTTCCCCAATAACGCCCGTAGAGCCGGTCTCCCTTGGTCAGAAGCATGGCCATGGCCACGGGCAGGTCGCGACGGTCGCCGTTGAAGGCGGCGGTGAACAACAGACGCTCCCGGAAATGCGCGTGGAGTTGGTCGAAAAAGGCAGGGGTCAGGTATTTGCATCCCCAGATGCCGAACTGATCGTTGGTCTTGCTGTAGAATCGATACATGAGAGGGAAAAAGGTCTCGGGAATCTGGTCCCCGTGAAAGGCGGCCATGGATAGTCCCTGATTCTCCATCGCTTTTCGCTCTCGTCGGATGTTCCGACGCTGATTGGACTTGAACCGGGCCAGGAAATCATCGAAGCTCCGATAGCGCTGGTTGAACCAGGAGAAACTCTGGTGCAGCCACGGACGGAAGCCTTGTGCCTCCATGAGCGCCCGCCATTCAGGGTCCACGTAGTGAAAGCTGCATCCTGACAGACCCTGGGACCGGCAGAATTCTTCGATGGCCCGGACCATGAGACGGGTCAATTCCCCTTCGTCCTCCCCATGGTCAACCAGGAAGCGATACCCCGACGCCGGGGTAAAGGGGCTCATTCCGATCAGCTTGGGGTAGTAGGCCACCCCGAGCCGCTCGGCAACGTCCACCCAGACATGGTCGAAAACGAATTCCCCGGTGCTGTTTCCTTTGACGTATAGGGGGGCCGCGGCCACGAGGCGATCATCGGACCAAACGGTCAGGTGCAGGGGCAGCCATCCCCTGTCAGGCGTCGCGCTGCCGGACGACTCCATCAACCGAAGCCAGTTCCATTCCAGGAACGGAACGGCCAAAGGCCGGGCGAGACGATCCCATTCAGCTGAAGGGATGTCGGCGATCTGCTGCACCCAGGTCAAACGATAGGTGTGTCGGGATGCTGGGGACATGGCATTCGGTTCGTTCCAGATGTCATAGGGTACGGAGGCCATCGGCGAAAAGCCGGCCGGGGCGTTTCCGGTCCAGGGATGATAATGCAGGGTTCGCCGTCTGTCACATGGCATGGAAAGAAGGGATCAGGATCCCGACCGGCGGCTCCATGGCTGGGCCGCGCTGAAAAACCGCATCTTCCCGCGGTGGGTCAGGGTATGGCCGGGGGGGTCGCCTTGGCGATGACCAGGGTCATGTCGTCTTCGCTTCGGCTGCCGTCTTGGAAGTGGTAAAGGGCGTCGTACACCCGGTTGAGGATGGTGTCGGCGCTTTCATCTTGGCTATCCCGGATGATGCGGCACAACCGATCTTTTCCAAACATCTCTCCATCGGGATTTCGTGCTTCCCAGATGCCGTCGGTCCCCACGGTGATGATCTGTCCCGTCGTCAGATCGTGATAGCTGTTTTCTTCGTAGGGGTAGTTCGGGTCGAGGCCCAGGGCGATGCCGGAGCCTTTGAGTTCGTGGAAACGGTCGTCTTCCGGACTGTAGATCAGCGCCGGATCGTGACCGGCCCGCACCCAGCGTATCCGATGCTGCTCGGGCTCGACGACCATGAAGAATAGGGTCATGAACCGGCTGGCCATATTCGCATCGGAGGAGAGGTGGCGGTTCATGTCCGAAATGATTTGGGTGGAGGATCCGGGCTGGGAGGCCCTGAGTCTCAGGAAAGATCTGGATGCCGTCATGAAAAGGGCCGCGTCCACCCCATGGCCGGTAATGTCCCCCACAACCAGGCAGACAGGGCCGTTTCCTCCCTCCCCCCGGGTGATGAAATCGAAATAGTCACCGCCGATTTCGTCGCAGGGCAGGCTTCGTCCGGCCACTTCCAGTCCGTTCAAGCAGGGACCGGTTTGGGGTAGGAGATGACGCTGAACCTCTGCGGCAAGAAGAAGCGATTGTTTCTGCTGGGTGAGATCGGTGACAAAGGCAATGTTGCCAAGGGGGTGACCGCCATCGTCCTTCAGGGTGTTGCCGTGGATGAGCACCGGGACGATCCTGCCGGATTTGGCAACCAGGCTCCCTTCGAATTCTCGTTCGTCGGAGGCCAGCAGGTGGCGCCGGTTGGAATCCAGAAAGCGGCGGAAATCCGGTGTGGCCAGATCGAGGGGCGACCTGCCGATCAACTCCTGGCGCGAATAGCCCAGCATCCTGCAGTAGGCTTCGTTGACGTCAAGGATAGTCAGATGTTCGTCCATCATGACGAATCCCTGGCCGGTGGTTTCGATGATTCGCCGGTATTTTTCTTCACTGCGGGCCAGAGCCTTCTCGGTCAGCGTTCTCTCGGTGATGTCCACCAGTATCCCCTGGTGATGGGTTTTGTTTCCCCCGTCGTCCCTGACCACCGAGGTTCGGTCCTCGATCCAGCGGGTGTCGCCGGCCGGTGTCAGGATCCGGTAGTTTTGCCGGTAGGTTTCCATCCCCTTCTCGATGAAGGAGTCGATCTCATCTCCGACCCGATCCCGGTCATCGGGATGGAGGATGTCCCGAAAAAGGATCCGTTCCTCTATAAAATCGGAGGGCTCGTATCCAAACTGGCGGATGTTGTCCGATACATAAACAAGACGGGGGTTGTCGCCGGCGAGCCGCTGGAAGAGAACGACGGGGCTGTTGTCGATGATGACCCGGGCCAGTTCCAGGGCCTCGTCCTTCTGCCGACTCCGGATGCACTCCGTCTCCATGGACCGGATTCGAGCGGCGGTGTCTTTTTCAAGCTTCGTATAAGCGGTTTCTATCTTTGACAATCGTGATTTAAGAGCGGCTGGGGACTCGTCGGCTGAAAGGGTCATGGCTGTTTTCTCGATGGGTTCCGGATTAAAACCAAAGCCATCATTGGCCTACCGCGCCACCGATGGGGAGAATCCTTGGAACTTTTCTTCCAAAAATAGATAATGCTGGTCGTCACCGATGGCAATGCTAGGGGGCGGGAGGACAGGGCTGGGTATTGGGCCACATCCGTTGCAAACAGGCCGTCAATGCTTTGAAAGGGTTTTTCTGGCCATCTCGATGAGGTCGAGGATTCGGTTGACTTTGGGCTGCGGTTCACGGGCTCCAAGGGCGTTGAATACCGCTTCCGTCAATATGGCGCGGAGGTGACCGACCACATCGAAGCGATCCCACCAGCAATCGAAGACCTGGGGACAGGGGTGGGACGAAGCCTCGGATGATCGGCAATACCCGAAGGGTACCGGACCTCCCAATCGGGGGCACCGGCGTTCCAGAAGCTCCGGTGTTTCTGTTACCGGTGTTTCAGCATCCGTGGCGTTGGGTGGCCCCTGACGGCGGTTCTGCATGCCTCTAATTCCTCCTCGCTCATGGAAACGTCATGGAGGGTTCCGGACAGGTATCGTTCGTAAGCCCCGAGGTCCAGAAGGCCGTGGCCGCTGAAGCTCGCGAGGATCACTTTTTCTTTTCCTTCCTCCTCGGCTTGTCGGGCCTCCTTGACCACCTGGGCGAGGGCGTTGGTGGTCTCGGGGGCCGGGATGAAGCCTTCGGTGCGTGCCCACAATAGGCCGGCGTCGTAAGCCTCGGTTTGAGAGACGGACTTGGGCTCGATGAGCCCTTGGGCCGCCAGCTGGCTGACAAGGGGGGCCATGCCGTGATAGCGAAGCCCCCCGGCATGGATGGGGGGAGGGACGAAGTCGTGGCCGAGGCTGTGCATGGGGAGCAGAGGGGTGTAGCCGGCGGTGTCTCCATAATCGTAGACGAAGGGCGCACGGGTCAGGGTGGGGCAGGCCATGGGCTCGACCGGGTGAATCGCCGTCTCTTTGCCGTTGATCTTGTCCTGGATGAAAGGGAAGGCCAGGCCGGCAAAATTACTACCGCCCCCGGCGCAGCCGACGATGACGTCCGGGACCTCCTCCACCAGCGCCAGCTGCTTCTTGGCCTCCAGGCCGATGATGGTCTGGTGAAGCATGACATGATTCAGCACGCTGCCCAGGGAATATCGGGTTTTGCCGGTGGTGTCGGCCACCGCGGCTTCGATGGCCTCGCTGATGGCGATGCCGAGACTCCCCGGGGTGTCGGGATCCTTTTCAAGGGCGTTTCTGCCCGCTTGGGTCTCGGTGCTGGGGCTTGGCACGCAGTGCGCCCCCCAGGTTTCCATCATAGCCTTCCGGTAGGGTTTCTGATCGAAACTGATTCGAACCATGTACACACGGCACTCCAGTCCAAACTGGGCGCAGGCGAAGGACAGAGCGCTTCCCCATTGGCCGGCCCCGGTTTCGGTGGTCAGGCGTTCGATGCCGAATTGCTTGTTGTAGTAGGCCTGGGGCACCGATGTGTTCGGCTTGTGGCTGCCGGGCGGGCTGGTGCTTTCGTTTTTGATGTAGATGCGGCAGGATGTGCCCAGGGCTTTTTCGAAGCTGTAGGCTCGGCTCAGGGGCGTCGGCCGCCATAGCCGCAGAATATCCATCACGGGTTCGGGAATATCGATCCATCGATCGGTGGACATCTCCTGCTCGATGAGGGTCATCGGAAAAACGGGAGCCAGGTCCTCGGGCCCGACTGGAGAGCCGTCGGGCTTGAGGGGAGGATTCAGTGGAATGTCGGCCAAAATATTGTACCATTGCCGAGGCATTTCAGAAGCGGGCAACACCACATTTCTGATGGGCATGTCGTCAACCTTTCTTGGGTTCGGTGAGGCCGCGGTATCCATCTTTAGACTGCCGCCGAATGAGAGCCTGTAGGCGGCACTCTCTAAGGAGGACCCTAAAAGAAAATTTCCGAATAGACCTTCGACGAGGAATAACGCTCGTCGATCAATTCGGTCATGTCCCGAATCATTTCCCGGCGCCCGCAAAGGTAAAAATCGTAGTCCAGAATCGGCAGATGCCCCTTGGCGTAGTCCGTCACCCGACCGGTCCATGCCCCCTCGAGGGAAGCCGACGGGGCGGATAGACAGGGAACGTAGTACCCGGCCGATGCCTCGAATTCTCTCCGGTAGTACAACTCCTCGGCGGTCCTGACCCCGTGGAGGAGGGTGAAACCGCCGGCACCGTCAGCCGCCATGGAACGAAATGGTGCAATTCCGGTGCCCGTGGCTACCAATACCACAGCGGCGGTCGAGGGTTGAAGGCAGAAATAGCCTAAGGGGTCTGTTATTTGAATGGGTGTGCCCATGGGCGCCTCGGAGAGAAGGGAGGAGACAGGGCCCGGTGCCACGCGGCGGATGCAGAGGGAGAGGCTGGGTGCATCGGGGCTGCAGGCCAGGGAGTAGTCCCGCTCAAGCCCCTTGCAATAGATGCGGATCCTCTGGCCGGCGTTGAACCGAAAGCCGATGGGACGCTCGATAGTGAGTTCAAAGGCGGACTCGGAGAGCCAGGTCCTCTCCGTGATGGAAGAGGTGTAGACGGCTGGATTAGGGAGGTGCGGCGGTGCCACGACGGCTTATTCCTTCCAGAGACGGTCCCCGTGGCCGGTGGCATGATTGATACCCCTCGCCAGAGCGAACAGGTAATCCGAAAGCCGGTTCAGATAGATCAGGGCACCCGAAAGGGTGTCGGTGTGGGCATCGGTTTGGACCAGATTGACCGCGCGGCGCTCGGCTCGGCGGCAGACGGTACGAGCGACGTGGGCCGCCGCCGCCGCCGGGTGGCCTGAGGGAAGGATAAAGCCCTCCAAAGGCGGCAGCTTGTCATCGAGGCGATCGATGGCAGTTTCCAAAAACCGCCACATGGATTCCTCAAGGGGGGGGAGGGCATCCGTCCGCGGGGATTCGGGGGTGGTGGCCAGCCAGGCGCCGATGTTGAAGAGATGGGACTGGATGATACTCAGTTCCCCGATCCACTCCGCGGCCTCCCTGGGAATGGCGGCTGCCACTGTACCGATGATCGAATTCAGTTCGTCCACGTCCCCATAGGTTTCAATGCGATGGTCGGATTTGGGTATCCTCTCTCCGCTGAAAAGGCTTGTCTTTCCCTTGTCGCCGGTACCGGTGTAGAGTTTCAATGGGAAGGCTCCGCGGCTGTTTCGACCCGCTGCCCGCGGGTGGACGTGCCAGCCTAAAGTTTGTTCACCTGGACCCAGTACCAGACGCTGGTGACCAGAAAGGAGAGGGCAATGATCTCGAAGAGCAGATAGAGGCAGTAGTACCAGAATTTTTGCATCAAACCAAGGGGAACGAGAAGCCCGAACTCAACGATGCCCAGATACAAAAGGGAGTAAAACGTGTAGTAGTACCCCTTCGTGGTCACCAGTTCGGTAACGAAGAATAGGGAGATATTGAGGATGATGAGCAGACTGGTGAACCCTGACAGACTCGCTCAGTATGTGGTCATCTGGGACTCGAAGGCCGAGTTGAGGCGCGCGAACAAACCCATGGGTGTCCTCCCGGCGGCATCGGACCGAATCGAAGGATCGGTCCTATCGGCCTTTGAGAACATGATCTTTCAGAACCGCACAGTCAAAGCGGCCTGAAAACACCTCGACGTCTTCCCGAAGCACTCGGACCTTCACCGTTTGGCGTCTTTCATTCCCTTCCGCGATTCGTGCCTCGGCCACGAGGCGCTCGCCCGCTCGCACCGGCTGATGAAAACGACAGTCGGCGCCGGCGAGAACCACATTGGGGTGGTTGACGGCCAACATGGCGGCGTAATCGGCCATGCCGAACACAAACCCGCCATGAATCAAACCGCTGTCGTCGGCGGTCATTTGCGCGGATGGGGTCATTTCGACGCGGCACTGGCCGTCCTCCAGACGAACGGGGGTGCCGCACAGGGATGGATCAATGTCCAGATGGGTTCGAATTTCCATGGCGATGTCTCCTCGATTGTCCCTTACCGTGGGATTCAGGTTTCTGCCAGCGTGTCGAGAAGCCGGTTCATGGCCAGATTGATTCGGTCGAAGCCTTCGGCACGCGACCTCATGGTCTCCGGAGTCTGAACGTAGGGCCCCGGCGTCAGTTCCGCGTTGCAATGGGTGATCAGCCGCTCCAGGCTCTCCGACGTGGTCTCCAGATGAAACTGAAGGGCCAGGACTTTTTGGCCCCACAAAAACCCCTGGTGCTTGCAGGCTTCAGTGCTGGCCAGCAGCACGGCGCCTTCGGGAATGTCGAAGGTGTCGCCGTGCCAGTGGAAGGCCTCCAGACGGTCCGGGAACCGTTCCACCAGGGGCAAGGATGACAGGTGGGGATGCTTCTTCAGGTCGAACCATCCGATTTCGCGACGGGGATTGGGGTAGACCTTCGCTCCCAAGGCTTCGGCAATGAGTTGGGCCCCCAGACAGATGCCCACGACGGTCTTCCCATGGTGGATGGCGGAGCGGATGAACGCCTTCTCCGGTCCCAGCCAGTCGTAGCGATCCTCGTCCTTGGTGCCCATGGGGCCCCCCATGACGACCAGCCAATCCAGGTCATGGAGTTCGGGAATCCGGTCACCGGCAAAAAACCGGGTGGTCTGGATGGAATGCCCCCGACCCTCGGCCCACTGTCGGATACTTCCCAAGTCCTCGAAAGGCACATGTTGAAACGTCATCAGGCGCATGGCAGCTCTACACCTCTCCGCGGGGCATTGCCGCTTTTGTGCCGTAGACTAGAAACACCGCCGTTACCAACTGGGCAAGGATACCCCAATAGGGGGGGGCCGCCCCGAGAAGGTTGAAGACGGTATCGAGGATGATTGCCGGCGTCAGGGCGGCCACAGCGATGCTGAAGGCGGCTGGAAACGGGATCGGCCGTTTCAACCCCGAAGCCAAGGTCATTCCCAATGCGCCGAAGAAAAGAGCCTGCAACAGGCGAAGGCCGAAAGCGGCGACGGCGGCAAAGGGGAACACCATCACGGGCATCCATGCCACCATTGAACTCATCCACGACATCATCCGGTCCCGGTTCAGGTGAAACCCATCCACCGATGACAGGTCGACTTCCCTGACGGTATCGATCCCACGGCGGACAAACAGGCGATCGGCGGTCAAGAGCACCATGGATTCAGTGCCGGAGAGATCTTGGTACTGGCCGGTGGTGTCTAAAATGGCAACGACCTCGTTGTTTCGGGGTCCCCTGATCAAATAGGGTTCGTCGGCGTCGATACTGACCCTGCCCCTGTCGATGGTGATTTCGGGGATCTGCTTGGCCAGCAGGGGAAGGGATGCATTCAGGATATCCGCCGTTTCCACCTTCAGGCGATAGACCGCCGACATCGTGTAGACAAGGGACAATACCAGCAGGTAGACGACGGCATGGCGCTTCCAACGGCTTGCTGCCGACCGGTAGAACCGCTTCGAATAAAAGGCCTTGTGGAACGCCCATCGGGAGGGATCGGCACCGGGGGATCGACTCGCCTCCGTTGGGTCTTTGGCGCCTTGCGCGGCCGTTGCCTGTCCGGCCGCCTGCTTAGGCCCGGGGCCCAACCCGTCGTCGGAGACGGCTTCCTTTGTCGGTTCGAGCCTCAGGATGGCGCCAGTGGCCTCGAATGTTTCCTTGTCTTCGAGAGCGGAGACAAGGTCCATAGATTTTTTGATGGTAATGGGCTTTCCGGTAAATATGGCGTCGATCCGATGGGGATCGACGCCGTACAGATCGGCTAGGTTCTTTTTGACTCGATCGACGGTGGTACCGTCCTGGATTTCACCCTGGAAGATGAGGTCATAGCGTTCCATGGTCGGAAGGTCGTCAACGGGTGGCATAGCGGAAAGCTCTGAGGTTGGAAGTGTTGAGGGTGGATAGTGGATGGCCGGGAGCAGCCACGACGGCTTTCCGTGGCCCCATCTCCGGAGGTCTTCGGCTCTCAGTGCCGGCCATTGTCAGCCCGTCCTCGGGTCGTCCTCTGTAGTTGATCGGTCATTGACCGGCGCCTGGAGCGCGACGGGTTTCCTCCCGTCACCGCTCCAGGAGGTGGTTTCAGGCGGGCTATTCCCCGAATTTGATCGTGACCTTTTCCTTGTCGGCTGCGGATTTTACTTTGACCTGGAGGTCGATGCTGCTGTCCTTCATGCCAAGGGCCAGCTGGGTTTTTCCCTTGTCGCCCTCGATGTGGGTGATGTCTCTGACCGCTGAGAAGATGTTCTGACCCACCTCGCTGCCGGGGGAGGGCAGCTCCGTTTTCCTGTATTCGGCGATCACCTGGATCGATCCATCCGGACCGCGGGATATGGTGACCTCTTTTGCGTTGTTGTTGATGCCGTGCAATGCCGTCAAAGCGAGCCATTTGAGGGCGGCCTCCTCCTTGTCCGCATCGGACCGCAAATTGGACATTTCCTTCAGCGGATCGGTTGTGGAATAACAGTCGCACAGTTCCTGCACCTTGAGATGAAGGTTTCGTTTCTCTTTCATTCTATCCCCCTCCTTGCCGTGTCCTGTTTTGTGAGAAGAAGACAACAACTTGATGGGGCTAACCTAATACGAACTGACGGAAATGCAAGTGGCGGTGGGGCAAAAAGCCCTTCTGGGCCGGTTCATCGGTCCGCCGAATTCGGAGCGGAAACGGCAGCGGTTCGAATGGGTTGACCCCTAACCGGGTCATTCCCCGCCGGACTTCTAAAACCTGAGGGAAAGACAGGTGAGTCCACCGTCCATCTTTTGGAATTCGCTGATGGTCACCTCCACCAACGGGAGATCGAGGGAATCCAGGAGATCCCGCACCCTGGGGAACCCTCTGGGCATGAGGACGGTCCCGTTGACCCAGAGGCAGTTGCAGGCGTCCACATCCTCGGGAATCGGGATGATGCGGCGAAAACGACGGAATTCGGGACGATGGCGGTAGGCCTCGGCCATGATGAGGGTATCGGCGGAGACAAGGCTTATGCCGGACTTCAGGTGAAGGCCCCCGGCGACGGGCACCCGACAGCACCGATACCCAAGGGGGGCCAGGTGCCCTGCCAGCTGTCTGGCGCCTTCGGGATTGGTTCTCTTGGAGATTCCGATAAAGACGCTCCGTCCGGCGACAAGCACATCACCGCCCTCGAGGGTGCCCGGCGGTTCGATGACGGCAAGGGGGCGAACAGGCTCGAGGGCCGATCGGACCGTTCCGGTTTCCCCTCTTCGGCTGATGGCGCCCGGGCGGGTGACAACAGCCAGTTCGGCAAGGACCACCGCCGTGTCTTCGATAAAACAGGCATCCGGAAACCCCCGGGCTTCGGGTAGTTCCAGGACGGTTAGGCCCAGAGACCCGAGGGCATCGACGTAGGCCTTGTGCTGGAAAACGGCACGATCATAGACCGGCGGCGGCCCCCAGGTTGTTGTGAGGCCCTGGGAAAAATCGGAACCCGGCTTTCGGGTAATGGCGGATTCCATCATGGGTGTCCGGTTCCTCCGAAGAATCGAAACGCCCTCGTGGTCACGGTGAAGGGGAATCCCCGGCGTTTCATTCCTGCCGACGGTCCCAGGGGCGCTCCACGAAGGTTCTCAAAAAGCGACCATAGCCGGTGTCCATAAACTGCACCATATGCCAGGGCCGACCTGTCAGTCGGTGTCTGAAACGTTGCTTCACCACATAGGTCCAGGCGGCTACTTGCAAGCCGGGGGCGATCAAAACCACTACCGATCGGCGTCGGTAGAGAGTTCCTTCAAAACAGTCCAGCCGGTCCAAATCCTCCTTATCCAAGCCCCTGAAAAGGGTACCGGGGGTCTCTACACCCCGGCTTGGGGCAATGCCGGGATAGTCCGCGCCACTGATTTGAGACCGCTGGTAGTCCGGCAGCACGGCGGGAATACCCTCAAAGCGTTTTCCGGTGACCCGGGCCATGATGTCGGGGACCTGGAGGGTGCCGTAGGCAAAAAGCAGACGATTGTGGCCCGGGAGTGACATTTGCGGCAGTCCTCGTCGTTGGGGGTCCTCAGGATGAAATGCATAGGCATTCCCTGACGTTGCCGCTTCCATCGCCAGGGTCTCGAGGCGGCCGGTTCAATGCCTTGGAAGGGAGGGCGGCCGGTGACGGCAGGAGACCCCCCGGGAGATCGTGTCGCTGACCTGGCGGAGACAGACGCCACCCGGTATGTGGCCCTCCAACGGCGGACGATGACTCCAAAGCCGTCAACCCTCCGGTCCGGGCAGCGGCGTCGTCCACGGGAGCGATGACGATGGGGATCATGACCCCTTTCCCTGCTCACCCCCGGGTGGCAATTCCCAGCCTTGAACCAGGTCCTCGATGGTGGTGTGGTCATAGACGTCTTCGATGGCGTTCTGGACCCGGTTCCACAGGGCCAGAAAGGCGCAGCGGCCGGTGAGCGGACAGTCGTTCTCATTTCCGCAGATGATGCATCGGCCGCGATCGACCGGTGCCTCCAGGACCCTGAATATGTCTCCCACCGATATTTGATCGGCCGGTTTCAGGAGACGGTATCCTCCGGTATAGCCGCGCTTGGATTCCACCAGCCCTTGATGCCGGAGCCGGCCCATGATCACCTCCAAAAACCGGTGGGGGATGGCCTGCGCATCGGCAATGTCCCCCAGCTTGACCGGCCCGGAATGCGCATGAAGGGCCAGTTCGAACAGTGCCCTTAGGGCGTATTTGTGCTTCTGGGTGATCAGCATGTGTGATAAGATCCACTATTCATCCGTCATTCCATGGATGGGCGCTTGTTTCCGGCATGGTCCGCCCCCTGTGGTCTCCCCGGACCACAGGGCCGCTCCCTAGCCCGGATATGTCACGTGTTGGCGGCGTTCATCGGCCAGGCATTCAAGGGCGCCGCCGACCGTTGGTTCTGCAAGCCCTTGATCACGCCGCATATGGAAGCCGCCGACGCGCCCGCAGGGGGACTATTTTTGGGGGTTTTTGCCATTCCGCCGGGGGACAAACGGCTCCCGGGGCTCTGCTACCGAAACAGGCGCTAACCATAAGATATCATATATTATTTTGACATTTAGAAAAAATTTTCATGACATAATCGGGCTAAAGGGGTATTCATCAGGTTGATCCTCGTTTTAGTCGAATGGGAATCTCGGTGTCAATCCGTCAGGAGATCCAAATGGCGGTCCTTTCGCCCCATCGAGGCGCTCCCCGCCTCTGAGGGGATGTCGATTGACAGGGCAGAGGGCCTGAAGTATAGGCTGCCCAAACGGATGACCGCCCCGGTGCTTCAGGTTTCTTAAGGGCTCCCGTGGATACCGGGTGCGATCGTTCCTCGCCGGATGTCACCCTTAACCGATGGAAGACCATGAGCGCTGTCGTTGCCGTTATCGGCCGTCCCAACGTGGGTAAATCCACTTTTTTCAACCGGGTGACCCGGACGGGCGACGCCCTTGTGGATGATTTCCCGGGGGTGACCCGGGATCGGCATTTCGGCCAGGCCCGGTGGAATGATATCGCCTTCACACTGGTGGACACCGGCGGCTTTGCGGGCCAGATCGACGACCCCTTTGCCGCTGCCATCCAGGACCAGGTCATCCAGGCCATCGAGGACGCGGACGCCGTGGTGGTTCTTTTCGATGGCAAACTGGGCATTTCTCCATACGATCGCGAGATGATTCACTTGGTCAGATCCGCCCCCAAACCGGTTTTTTATACCGTCAACAAGATCGACGGTCCGGAGCAGGAGGCGGGCTTGGTCGACTTCTACGAGCTTGGCCTCGACACCATCTATCCCATCTCTTCCGCTCACCGATTCGGCCTGAACGATCTACTGGATGCCTTGGTCGATGCCCTGCCCCCGGCCCCGACGGCCTCGTCGGCCGGAGAGATCAGATTGGCCGTGGTGGGCCGTCCCAACGTGGGCAAATCCTCCCTCATCAACCGGCTGCTGGGCGAGGATCGGCACCTGGTGAGCGATGTGCCCGGCACCACTCGGGATGCGGTGGATTCGGTGATCGTGAGGGGAGAAAAGAGCTACCGAATCATCGATACGGCGGGCATCCGGCGAAAAGGGAGGGTGAAGGCGAAAATCGAGAAATTCTCCGTGATCAAGGCGCTGAAGAGCTTAGACCGATGCGATGTGGCCTTGATCGTCCTGGATGCCTCCGAGGGCATCACCGACCAGGATATCAGCATTGCCGGCTATGCCGACGACAGGGGCTGCGGCTGTGTCTTCCTTTTCAACAAGTGGGATCTCGTGGAAGGCGGGGATCGCGAGGCCCGCCGGTTTCATGATGAACTGAGAATGGCAGCGAAATTCCTGAGTTTTGCGCCGGCAATGACGATCTCGGCCCTCACCGGGCGGCGTGTTCAACGGATTTACGCATTGATCGACGATGTGGCCCGGCAGCACCGGTTGCGAATCGGCACCGGTCAGCTCAACCGGATGGTGGAGGCCGCGATTCAGAAAAACGAGCCTTCCCTGCATCGGGGGCGCCGCCTGAAGTTCTACTATGCCGCCCAGGTGACCACCGGACCGCCGACCATTGTCGTTTTTGTCAACTTTCCGGATGCGGTTCATTTTTCCTACCAGCGCTACCTGATCAATCAGATTCGGGAAGGGGCGGCTCTGGACAAAACCCCGATCAGGCTCATTTTCAGACAGCGAACCGGTAAAATCGACTTTTCCCGTCGTCGAAACCCCGGTAGTCGAAAACCGCGGAAACGATAGATCGAGCCGGCGCCTTCCCCTATACCCTGACCGGCAACAAATGGCTGCCATGGATCTTTTCGAGTTCAGCGCCAAGCAGGAAATGGAGACGGGCGCCCCCCTGGCCGAACGAATGCGCCCCCGGCGGCTTGAAGACCTCGTTGGCCACGAGGACCTGGTTGGGAACGGGTCCCTTCTTCACCACGCCCTTTCCCGGGACCGCTTGTTTTCCATGATCTTCTGGGGGCCGCCGGGCTGCGGGAAGACCACGATTGCCCGGATCCTCGCCGGGGAAACCCAATCGAAATTCGTTGCGTTTTCCGCCGTCCTCTCCGGCGTCAAGGAGATTCGATCCGTCATCGATCTGGCGAAGCAGGAGCGTCGTTTCCACCACCGGCAAACCCTCTTGTTCGTCGATGAAATCCACCGGTTCAACAAGGCACAGCAGGACGCTTTTCTCCACCATGTGGAAAGCGGTCTGATTACCCTGATCGGGGCCACCACGGAAAATCCGTCTTTCGAAGTGATTCCCGCCCTGCTTTCCCGGTGCCGGGTGATCGCCCTGAAACCCCTTTCGGCGGAGGATATCGAATGCATCCTGTTACGGGCTCTCGCCGATCCAGCCAGCGAACTGGGGGATCTTGACCGACGGTTGACCCCCGAAGCCCTCGGCTTCATAGCGGCAAGCGGCGATGGTGACGCCAGAACCGCCCTCAACCATCTCGAACGGATCGGTGCGTTTTTGTCCATCGGGGACGGTGAGGGGGCCGACAGGCCTTCCGGGCTGATCGGAGTTGCGGACCTGGAGCGAATCGTCCAGAAAAAGGCCTTCCGGTATGACAAGAGCGGAGATGAACACTACCATTTGATATCGGCGTTGCACAAAAGCCTCAGGGGAAGTGATCCGGATGCCGCCCTCTACTGGCTTTCCCGCATGCTTGAATCGGGAGAAGACCCCCTCTACATTGCCAGACGGATGGTCCGTTTTGCTTCCGAGGATGTGGGCAACGCCGACCCCCGGGCCCTTGCCCTTTGTCTGGATGCCGTCGAAGCCTACCGGCTGCTGGGATCGCCGGAGGGGGAACTGGCATTGGCCCAGGCGGCGATCTACCTGGCGACGGCCCCCAAAAGCAACGCCGTCTACACGGCATTCAAGCTCGCCGGCCGCAAGGCTCGCGAACACGGGAGCCTCCCCGTGCCCACGCATTTGCGAAATGCGCCCACTCAACTCATGAAGGCCTTGGGCTACGGCAGGGGGTATCAATACGCCCATGACTTGGAGGGGGCCGTGGTGACCCAGAGTCACATGCCCGATGGTCTCGAATCGGATCGATTCTACCGGCCTACCGACAGGGGATACGAGGCGCGGGTCCGCGAGCGGCTTCACCGCTGGCGGGCAATGGGGGATCAAGCCAGGACCCGTTGAGTCCCAGGGGCGGCGCGGTGTCCCGATGGGTGAAGAGGGATCCGATCACAAAGGAAAAGGAGGCGGTCCATGCTCAAGGCCAAGGACATCATGACCCGGGAGGTGATTACTGTCTCTCCTGAATCGGAGATCGGAGAGGCGGCGGATCTCATGCTCAACCGGCAGATCAACGGGCTTCCGGTGGTCGACGCAACGGGGGCCCTGGTGGGTATTCTTTGCCAGAGCGATCTCATCGCTCAGCAAAAACGCATTCGGCTGCCCTCACTGTTTACCCTGTTGGACGGCTTTATTCCCCTAACCTCCACCAAGCACCTGGATGACGAGCTAAAGAAAATTGCCGCCACCACCGTCGGTGACGCCATGACCCGAAAACCGGCAACGGTCGGCCCCGACACCACCGTGGAGGAGATGGCCACCCTCATGGTCGAAAATGGATTTCACACCCTTCCGGTGGTCGACAACAAGCGGGTCGTGGGGATCGTAGGGAAGGCGGATGTGTTGCGGACCCTGTCCGGCAGCGCGCCCCCTTCCGAAGAAGCCGATCCTGGCGGGCGGTCAACGGACCGGAGGGGGTGATCCGGCGGGTCCATCGGGGATACGCCAGGCCTGAACCGTCATGCCTTCGGAGGCGCCGCCGACGCCATGGGTTTTCTCGACGAATCGAACTCGCCCGGAGGCATGAACGGTGATGAGGGCCGATGACCGGGTGCCATAGACATCGCTATGGATGAACACCGGAGAGAGCATCCGCTCGGTCTCCAGGCCCACACCGGTGGCGGGAAGATCCTTGTCCGGGGGGCGAGAGATGTCCGCGAGGCATTCAAACCATCGGTCTGCAAGATGGGCGTGGCCGTTTTCGATCAGGCGCAGTGCCGCCGTCTTGATGGCGGTTACCTTCGGCCAGGGCGTGTCGATCAGGTGATTGGACAACCCCACGATACCGGTGGGCAGTGGGATGATAGGTCCCCCTCGGTTGGACAGATAGTAGAGACGATCGATGGTTCCAGTGATCAGGTTAAAACCGTTATAGGCATCCTGGTTCCGGTGGACGGCGTCGAGGTAATCCACGGGGTCGTCCGCACCCATCAGAAAGTGTTTCACCAGTTCCCCCCGGGATCGGGCATCAGGGGCTTGGCGACGGGGATCCCTGTAGTTGGTGACGGCGGCCAGACGCCCCGAGATGGTCATTCCGAGCCAGGTGCCGCCGCCTCTTTCGTCCCGACCTGCGATGACGTCTGGAGCATCCGGCCATCGCGACACCGGTCGGGTCGGGCGCTCGTAAAATTCATCCCGGTTGGCAGCGAGAATTAGCGGATAATCGGGGTGGCATCGATTGGCAATGACGATCAGACACATGATTCGACCCCTACATTACGCTTGGGTTTAGGTGGATGGCCGGACGGAAACCGCCCATCGCGGTTTGTGCCGGTGCCGTCACCTTACGACCTGAGCCAAAAGGAATCAACATGGAGGCATTATGAAAGAGGTTGTGATTATCAGCGGATCCAGAACGGCGGTGGGTGCATTCGGCGGCGCTTTCCAGAAGGTGTCGGCCGTGGACCTCGGCACCTGGGTATTGAGGGATGTCCTCAAAAAGGCCGGCTTGAAACCGGTTCCCAGCGACGCAATGATGTCCGTAGCCCCTGATACCCTCGGCAACCACGGCCTTACCGATCTCGAAGAGGAATTTCAGGCCTGGGATGTCGATGCCCGGCCGATTGTGGTCGACGAAGTGATCATGGGCAATGTTCTTCTGGCCGGTCAGGGTCAAAATCCGGCACGGCAGGCCATGATTCGGGCGGGATATCCCAAGGAGACCGCCGGATTTACCATCAACAAGGTTTGCGGATCCGGCTTGAAGGCCATTGCCCTGGCTGCCGCCAGCATCGTGGCCGGTCAAGCCGATGTGGTGGTGGCCGGAGGACAGGAGAACATGACGGCGGTACCCATGTCCCTTCCCAACGCCCGGTGGGGATACCGGCTCGAAGTGAGCGGAGCGGGGGCGGTTCAGGACCTCGTCGTCTTCGACGGCCTCTACGAGATTTTTTACGGTTATCATATGGGGGTGACGGCTGAAAACATTGCCGCGCTTTACGGCATCGGCCGAAGGGAACAGGATGAACTGGGGGCCCTCAGTCACTTGAGGGCTCGAAAGGCGATCAGTGAGGGCTGGTTCAAAGAGGAAATCGTGCCGGTGACCATCAGCAGTCGAAAAGGGGATGTCATCGTGGATACGGACGAGCGTCCCATGGACACCAACGCCGATAAGATGGGGGCCCTCAGACCGGTATTTAAAAAAGACGGAACCGTCACCGCCGGCAACGCTTCCGGCATCAACGATGCCGCCGCCGCCGTGCTGGTCATGTCCGCCGACAAGGCCGCGGAACTGGGGTTGGAACCGGTGCTCAAGGTGAAGGCGTTCGCCAGCGCCGGCCTTGATCCGGCCTACATGGGGCTCGGCCCAGTGCCTGCCGTCAGAAAGGTGCTCAAACAGACCGGCATGGCAATCAACGACCTCGATACCATCGAGTTGAACGAAGCCTTCGCCGCCCAGGCCATCGCCTGCTGCAGGGAGCTTGGAATTCCGGAGGACCGTCCCAACGAGTTGGGAAGCGGTATCTCCATCGGTCATCCCATCGGGTGCACCGGGGCCAGGCAGATGGTGACCGCCATGCACCATATGAAGCGCAAGGGCTACGGCACCGGATTGATCTCCATGTGCATCGGCGGGGGAATGGGGATGGCAATGGCGGTGGAACGCTGATCAGACGTCCTCGATCCCATGTTTTTCTTTACGGCAAATTCATTTTCTGGTATCTGTCACTGGATTAACGGGAAGCCATTTGCCCGGTAACCCACCACACGTCGGTCGGGCGATGGCGAATGTGTCGGCATGGATCCGAACCCAAGGAAAAAGAACAGAATGGGCATCGCAAGAAAGTTGGGCATCATGGTTTTTTGCGGCGTTCCCGCTATTGTCGGCGGCGGTATCGTCTACGCCCTGACCGGGGGCTCCTACGAGATTGTATTCATCTATCAGGTGATTCTTCTTTTACTGTTCGGCTCGTTCATCAGCCGATAATTCAGCCGTCCAGTGCGGTAAGCCTATTGCGGCCACGGTACTGCCTAGCGTCAAGGCGTCTAGTACCGTGGCTTTTTCAACTGACCAGCAACGATCGCCCTGGCTGGCGGCAACGGAAACCTGCTGGAAGTGGTGGGACTGCCGTCGCCGGCCCCGGTTTTCGATCCTATGGAACGGTTCCGATACGGTCGTCCCTTCAGCGTGATGCCGGGTCCCTGACAGGGCGGTAGTCACAGAGTCTCCAGAAGCATCCAGGGCAAACAATGAAGGCCAATCATTCCCGGGGGGTCGTCCTCTGGGCTTTTCTGCTGTATTTTCTGATGTCGATGGTACTGATCGGCTGGCTATTTTGGCCGTTTTTGTCCACCATCGCAATGGCTGCGGTGGTGACCGGACTGTTCAACCCGCTATACCGGTGGTTTTGCCGGAAAATTCCCGCTCCGGCGGCGTCGTTGGTCACCTGTGCCATCGTGTTCATCGTTGTTTTCGTGCCGATTTCTTTTGTCGTGGGCATTCTGGCTGGGGAAGCGCTGGAGCTCTATGAGATGGGCAGGAATACGGCTGTCAACACCCAGGTGCAGCAGCTGTTTTCCGACAATATGCTCCTCGAGAGGCTCAACCGGCTCCTTGACGGCTTCGGCTTGAATGTCACCGGAGCGGACATCAACCGGGCGTTGTCGGAGTTGGGAAAGACCGTGGGATATTACCTCTACCGACAGGCCAACACGGTGGCGACCAATATTCTCCGATTTCTAGCCCATTTCTTCTTCATGCTGATCATTGCCTTCTATCTGCTGATGGACGGCCGGCGGCTGCTGGATTTTCTGACCGATTTGTCTCCGCTGCCCAATGACCAGGACGATCAGCTGATCCGGAAGTTCAAGGACATGGCCGGCGCCATTCTGATAGGAAACGGCCTGGGAGGGATCGTTCAGGGGATTCTCGGCGGCGGCCTATTTGCCGTCTTCGGGCTTAAGTCTCCCATCCTCTGGGGCGTGATTATGGGACTGCTGGCGTTTTTGCCCATTGTCGGCATCGGATTCGTCATTTTACCGGCCGCTGTTTTTCTGATGCTGAAGGGCAACTGGGGCGCCGGCTGCTTCTTCATTGCCTTTTGGGCCGTGGTATCTTTCAGTGTCGAGTATGTCTTGAAGCCCAAACTGGTCGGATCCCAGGTTCAGATGCACACGCTTCTGGTCTTTCTGTCCATTCTCGGGGGTCTGAGGCTTTTCGGCATTCTGGGTATCATTTATGGCCCTCTGGTGGTCACCGCCTTTCTAACGCTTACGGATATGTACCATTCGAGCTATCAGCAATCGTCCGAACCAACGTCGCCATAGGGTCCGTCTGTCCGATGCGGACGGCGGCATGCCGTTTGAAGAGCCCATGCATCTGAAACCACACGCTAGGAACAGGTAGATATGGAACTAGAAACACCCCCTGGAATCAGTATCGAAGCCGAAATGAAGAAGTCCTATTTGGACTATGCCATGAGCGTCATCATCGGCAGGGCGCTTCCCGATGTGAGAGACGGCCTCAAACCGGTCCACCGGCGAGTGCTCTTCGCCATGCAGGACCTGAAAAACGATTTCAACAAGCCCTACAAGAAATCCGCCCGTATCGTCGGCGATGTGATCGGTAAATATCATCCCCACGGAGATGCGGCCGTATACGACACCATCGTTCGTCTGGCCCAGACGTTCAGTATGCGATACCCCCTGGTGGACGGACAGGGAAACTTTGGCTCGGTGGACGGTGATCCGCCTGCGGCCATGCGGTACACCGAAGTCCGGATGATGAAGCTGGCCCATGAGATGCTCTCGGACCTTGAAAAGGAGACCGTTGATTTCGTCCCCAACTATGACGAGTCCCTCGAAGAGCCGGTGGTGCTTCCGGCAAAAATCCCCAGCCTCCTCATCAACGGCTCCGCCGGCATTGCCGTGGGCATGGCCACCAACATCCCCCCCCACAACCTGAACGAGGTGATCGAGGGGATCAAGGCCCTTATCGATCATCCGGACATCACCCTATCGGAGCTCATGGCGCTCATTCCCGGACCTGATTTCCCGACCGGCGGCATCATTCATGGCACCGATGGCATCCGGGAAGCCTATGAGACCGGCCGGGGCATCATTCGGGTGCGCGGCAAGGTCGACGTGGAAAAAGACAAGGGATCTGAATACGAAACCATTGTCGTCACCGAGCTGCCCTATCAGATCAACAAGGCGCGCCTGATCGAGAAAATTGCCGAACTGATCCGCAACAAGGTCATCGAAGGGATCCGGTTTGTTCGGGACGAATCGGACAAGGACGGCATGCGCATCGCCATCGGTTTGAAAAGGGACGCTTATGCAGAGGTCGTCATCAACCAGCTTTATAAGCACACCCGTCTGGCCAACAGCTTCGGCATCATATTCCTGGCGGTCGTCAACAACAGACCCGAACTGCTCAGCCTCAAGGAGATTCTCAGTCATTTCGTGCTCCACCGGAAGGAAATTGTCATCCGGCGCACCCGATACGATCTCAGAAAAGCCGAGGAGCGCGCCCATATCCTCGAGGGTCTGAAAATCGCCCTTGAACACTTGGACGACGTGGTTGCGATGATCCGCGCATCGACATCGCCGGCCGAGGCGAAGGCAAAACTGACCGAGACCTTTGCCCTCAGCGACATTCAGGCCCAGGCGATTCTCGATATGCGCCTCCAGCGTCTCACGGGTTTGGAGCGGGAGAAAATTCTGGAAGAGTATCAAAACATCCTGAAAGACATCTCCAGATACAGGGAGATTTTGAGCAGCGAACGCCTGGTGCTGGACATCATCAAGGAGGAGCTCACCGGCATTCAGAATGAATATGGAGACCGTCGGCGCTCCATGATCGTCGAGGCGTCCAGAGAGATCACCCTGGAGGACATGATCGTCGAGGAAGATATGGCGGTGACTCTCTCCCGTCAGGGGTATATCAAGCGAACCCCGATGACGGAGTATAACGCCCAGCACCGGGGCGGCCGGGGGAAAACCGCCATGACCACCCGGGACGAGGATTTTGTTCAGGACCTCTGGGTGGCCTCCACCCACGACACCTTCCTATTCTTTACCAACATGGGCAAAGTCTACTGGGCAAAGGTGTACGACATTCCCCAGTCCGGCCGAACAAGCCGAGGCAAGGCCATTGTGAATATGCTCGATTTCGACTCCGGCGAGAAACTGACCACGGTGCTCAACGTCCCGGCATTCGAACCCGGCTACTTCGTAATGATGGCAACCCGGAAGGGCCTGATCAAGAAAACCGACCTCATGGCCTTCAGCCGCCCCAGAGTCGGGGGCATCATTGCCCTTAACCTGGTGCCCGGCGACGAACTCATCTGCTCCCGGATTACCGACGGGGCGTTCAATGTCTTCCTGAGCACGGCCAACGGCAAATCCATCCGTTTTCCCGAATCGGAAATCAGGCCTTCAGGACGTGTTTCCAGGGGGGTGCGGGGTATCCGTCTTGCTCCGGGTGATTTTACCGTCGGAATGGAGGTCATGAGCCATGGAAAAACCCTCCTGACGGTCACGGAGAACGGCTTCGGAAAACGGACGTCCATCGACGAGTATCCGGTCCAACGACGGGGTGGCAAGGGAGTCATCACCATCAAGACCAGCGAGCGCAACGGCCGTGTGGTTTCGATTCTTCTGGTGGAAGAATCCGACGACACCATGCTGATAACCAACACCGGCCGAATGATCCGTATCGCCATCGCCGACATCTCCGTCATCAGTCGCAATACCCAGGGGGTTAAACTGATCGGAATGGAAGCGGTGGAATCGGTGGCAGCGGCCGTGCGCCTGTCCGAAAAGGACGACATTGAAGAGGAGAGCCTGGAGGACGACGGGTAGGGCACTGCCCAACTGTGGATTCTCTGCCGTCGGGAGGCGGCGGGGTCCCTGTAAGAGAGGCGTTGATCGATGAAACTCGCCACACATGAAAGCGCCCGCATTGGGGTCGTTGGAGCGGGAAGTTGGGGAACGGCCCTGGCCAACCTGTTGGCCGACAAAGGCTACGGTGTCGATCTGTGGGTATTCGAAACCGAGGTCTGCCGCCAAATCGACAACCATCGGGAAAATCGCATCTTTCTTCCAGGGGTTTCCCTGTCCCGGCGATTGACTCCCTCCACCGATCTGTCGGCTGTGGCCGCGGACAAGGATATGCTCCTCATCGTGGTGCCATCCCACCTTATGCGTCAGATGGGGGGCCGGCTGGAGGGAGTGATCGATTCCGGTACCGTCGTGGTTACCGCCTCGAAGGGCATCGAAAACCAGACCCACCTGACCATGTCCGGGGTGCTGACCGAGGTGATTCCCTCCCTGTCGTCCGATCGATTGGCAGCCCTGTCCGGTCCGAGTTTTGCCAAAGAGGTGGCGCAAAAAGCACCGACGGTCGTCACCGTCGCCTGCCAGGACCTGGACGTGGCCGAATGGGTTCAGAGTGTTTTTTCCACACCTTTCTTCAGGGTCTATACCAACACCGACGTGGTCGGCGTGGAACTCGGTGGTGCGGTGAAAAATGTCATTGCGCTTGCCGCCGGAGTGGTGGACGGGCTTGGCCTGGGGCTCAATACCCGCGCCGCCCTTATCTCAAGAGGATTGGCAGAATTGCAGCGTCTGGGCGGCGGTATGGGTGCGGATCCAAGAACCCTGGCCGGCATCGCCGGTGTCGGGGATCTCATTCTTACCTGCACCGGATCTCTCAGCCGAAACCATACCGTCGGAAAAAAACTAGGGGAAGGATTGTCCCTGGAGACCATCCTTGGAGAGATGAGAATGGTGGCCGAAGGGGTGAAAACAGCCAAATCGGTATACAATCTCTCCCGAAAGCTCGGTGTGGAAATGCCCATCTGCGAAGAGGTTTACCGTATTCTCTATGAAAAAGCGGATCCCAAGGATGCGGTGTTTCGACTCATGACCCGAGACTTGAAGCCGGAGCTGGAGTAGCCGTCCGCCGCCGGTTCTCCGCTGCCCACCACAGGGCCCCCCACCAGGGAGGTGTTTCTTGGCAGACAGCAGCGACCACAAAGGCGCTGGACATCGATCGCGGCTGAGGGATCGATTCCTATCGGCGGGCCTGTCGGGCTTTCATGACTACGAGGTGGTGGAACTGCTCCTCAGCCTGGGCACCCCTCGAAAAGACTGCAAGCCCGCCGCCAAGGCCGCCCTGAAACGGTTCGGTTCGCTCCACCGGGTCTTCGAGGCCTCGCCCCGGGAGCTCGCCGATATTGCCGGCGTCGGTCCCAGGAACCTTCTGGGCATCAAACTCGTCAAGGCCGCCGCGGACCGCTATCTGGAAGAAAAACTTGCGGAAAAACCCGTGGTTCGAAATGCGGGGACGCTTTTCAACTATCTGCGGCATCTCCTCCATGGACAATCCCGAGAGCAGTTCCTGGTCCTTTTCCTCGATGCCAAGAACCGTGTTCTCGGGATCAAAAGCCTCTTCGAGGGAACCCTCACCGCCACCAGCGTCTACCCCCGGGAAATCATCAGGGAAGCCTTGGATCATCGTGCAGCGGCTCTGATATTCGCTCACAACCACCCGTCGGGCGACCCGACGCCCTCCCCCGAGGACACCCTTATCACCCGACGGCTGATGGCGGCCTGCGCCGTCATGGGCATTGCGGTTCACGAGCATTTGATCATCGGCACGACGGGGTATTACAGCTTCGCCGACCAGGGCGGCATGGCCGACATCAGGCGTGAGATTCAACAATGGTTTTAGTCCGTTCGGGTAGGCCTCGCACCCTCAGTCTCCAAGGCCGTTGCAGAACCCGCGAATGGAGATTATGATGACGTCTATGAACGAGCGCGGCGAGAAACCCTATTGTTATGGAAAGCTGGACTGCGTCTTTCCCCTCACCGAAGACGGTCTGAGGCAGTCCCCGGAGAGCTGCATGCCCTGCCACTGCAAGACCGAGTGCCTTCGCGATGCGGTCAAGGGAGAAGACGGCCTCAAGGTGAGGGAGGAAGTCATGGACAGGGCCTATGCCTCGGGCACCATGGGGTTTTTGGAGCGCTGGTCCCGCAGGAAACGGCTCCATCAAAAGAAGCGCAAATACGGGAACAAATCATCCGACCGTTGAGGAGACCATCATGAAAACCATTCGCGACCTTTCCCTTGCCGGCATGGCGGTGCTGGTCCGCGTCGACTTTAACGTTCCGATGGACAAGAATGGGGCCATCACCGACGATTCGAGGATTCGGGGGGCACTGCCGACGATCCGCTACGGGCTCGAGCAGGGGGCTGTCGTGGTCGTCGCCTCCCACCTGGGCCGCCCCAAGGGCCGGATTGTCGATGGGTTTCGGTTGAAGCCGGCCGCTGACCGACTCTCCGAACTCATCGGTGTCGACGTTCTGATGGCCGATGACTGCATAGGCGAGGCGGTGGCCCGGGAAATCCAAAACACCGCTCCCGGCGGCGTCGTCATGCTGGAAAACCTCCGGTTTCATCCCGAGGAGGAACAAAATGACGACGGGTTTGCCCGCTCCCTGGCGAGCCTCTGCGATGGGTACGTCAACGATGCGTTTGCCGTTTCCCACCGCTCCAATGCATCGGTGGACGCCATCACCCGACATGCTTCCGTATCCGTGGCCGGTTTTCTGATGGAGAAAGAACTGATGGCCTTTGACAGTGCCATGAGCAATCCTGCCCGTCCTTTGGCGGCCATCGTCGGCGGGGCAAAGGTCTCGAGCAAATTGGGAGCCCTCACGAATCTGATGGCTCATGTGGACAAGCTTCTCATCGGGGGCGCCATGGCCAACACTTTTCTAAAGGCTGAAGGTTTTGCTGTCGGCAGATCCCTTGTGGAGGAAGATCTCGTGGACACGGCCCGCCAGATCATCACGGCCGCCGAGGAGAAAGGCATCGGGCTTTTTCTGCCCGTCGACGTGATCGTGGCCGAGTCCATGGATGCCGATGACAGCAAGACCGTCGATGTCGACCAAATCCCGGAGTGGGGACTGGCGATGGACATCGGTCCCAAGAGCATCCAGCGATTTGTCGAGGCCATCCGGGACTGCGGTACGATCATCTGGAACGGCCCCATGGGGGTATTCGAAAGAGAGCCATTCAGCAACGGCACCATGACCGTGGCCAGAGCCGTCGGCGACGCCGGGGGCATGACCATCGTGGGGGGCGGGGACACGGATGCCGCCATTCACCGGTCCGGGGTGGCCAAGAACATCTCCTATATCTCCACCGGTGGCGGCGCCTTTCTCCAGCTTCTGGAGGGGAAACCCCTTCCGGGCGTCCAAGCCCTTGAGCGTAGCGCCGGTTAGGCGCCGACGTCCCTCCGTGAGGCGGCTTCCCCCACAGATCCGGATTCAGGTCCTGATGGTCGTCTTCGGGGCCGCTGCCGGACTCGTCCTTCTCTGGGTCTATCGGGACCCTGCCGTCCACTGGCTGAGTACCGCCTATCGCCTATTGACCGACCGGGAGAAAACCCAGGATCTGATCGCCCGCTCGGGGTCCCTCGCCCCCCTGTCCTTTATGGGGATCCAATTCCTCCAGGTTCTCCTGGCCCCTATCCCCGGGGAAGCGACCGGGTTCATCGGCGGCTACCTGTTCGGGGCTCTACAGGGATTTATCTACTCATCTATCAGTCTGTCATTGGGTTCCTGGGTCAACTTTGTCTTGGGGAGACTTCTCGGCCGGCACGTCGTCCGCAAATGGATTCCGGACAAGCGCCTTGAGCAAATGGACCGATATGTTCTCCACCAGGGCGTACTGGTCATTTTCGCCCTGTTCGTATTTCCCGGTTTTCCCAAGGATTATCTCTGCCTCTTTCTTGGAATGACCCGACTTCCCATGTCGGTTTTCCTGCCGATGGCCGTCATCGGGCGCATGCCTGGCACCCTCATGCTGAGTCTTCAAGGTGCGCTCCTGTTCGAGCGGATGTACAGCCTCTTCGCCATCATTTTGACCGTCTGTGCCATTATACTGATCGGGGTCTATCGGTACCGAAGCAACCTCTACCGGTGGATCGATAACCTGCAGAATTCAAAACACGATCCCCATTGACCTTCTGTCGTTGCGGTGTTATCAAAAGTGAAGTTCCTTTCCTCCATTTCTTTTCCCTGTTGACGGTTGACAAGATGGGCCTGTGGCAGGAGCAGTCGGTGGCCGCAGCCAGCGGGATGGGCCGGTGACACACTGGAAAGTCAGAGAAGCACTCAGCAACGAAGATCGCCTTAGACGCTCCTATTACGAGCTGCTCCGGGATCAGCTGGATGCCGTGATGCTTCAGTATGCGGTCATCGATTCCTTCGACAATTTCAGAAAAGCGGGGCAGCCGTACCCATTCGTCGAGAAACGGGAACTCAAGCCAAGGGCGAGAATTCCCGACCTGGAATACGACAAGCAAAATGCGTTTCTGGTGCTCTTCGTCGAAGACTCCATCCCCCCCCACCACAAAAAATACATCCGGTTCTTTGAAGTCAACAAGACGACGAAGACGAATCTACTCTCTTCGAAGAGTCTCCCACTTTCCAGCCGCTTTGAACGGAACCAGAAATACATGGAGTCGGCTCAGTTCACGGCCTTTCTTAAATCGCTGCTGCCAGTAGACTACGCGCTTCTCATTCAGCGGGATGCCACCAGCAAGGCGAGGAATCGCTACTCCCTGTCGCATTTCCACGTTCGAATCGACTGGCCGATAACGGATGCGGCGGAAGATCTCGCAAGAGATCTCCGCTACATCTCGAAGGACTTGTTCGAGAAAGGGGACAAATACGCCGAAGATCTCCAAAAGAAATTCTTCGAATATTACGGTCAGCCGGTAATGGTGGGAGGGCGCCGGACCGCGGCCATGGTCGCTGCTCAATATCTCAAGCAGCTGTCCTGCATTTCAACGGTTTACGTCGGCAGCACTGAAACCCGGGCCCTCATCAGAATATCGGAGCGGGGGGTGTCCAAAACCGTTTTGATGAGCTTTACTCCGAACGAGGTTGCCGACCTCTCCGAGAGAAACGGGTTCCCGGTTCAAACGTTCCAGAAAAATTATGTCGTGGCCCGCCAGAAAAACAACCGGCTCTGCCTGTTCCAAGCCACCTATATGACCACGGATTCATCCCGAACCCCGGACGACGGAAAGCTAAGAGATTTAAAGCCCGATTTGTCTTGGCAGACAGTCGGCGGCCAACACGTGCTGCCCAAGCCGGGGGTGTGGAAGTATCCTCCCCTGAGTTGCAACGTGATCTACACCTGATCTTTCTTTCAACGGCCAAGGTACCGCCCATGATCCCCATTGCCGGGGACGGCGCGACGGGTGTGGTATCCGATGGTGACTGCTCCGGCAAGGATCCTCCTTCGGACATTAGATCGGTGGCGATTGTCCGGAGGGCCAGAGGGCGGCAACCACGGTGTCGGTCAGCAGGGTACGGACGACCAGGTGAAGAGGCTCTCACCCGTCAGCAGGCGGCTTGTTTGAGCGGTGCGAACGGTTTGGGTGTGGAAGATATTCAGCATCATCATGGATAGCCCGGCCTCTGCAAGCATGGGTACCATGGCTTGCTCGAGACATACCTTCTGATGGCGGTTGGCGTGTCCCGTGGTGAGATTGGAGAGACCGGCCATGGTGCGCACCTCAACGCCCAGTAGATCGGGCAGGTGTCGCAAGATGGAGAGAAGGTCCCGGTTTCGGGTGATGCCTTCCTCCCATGTCACCGGCGCCACCACCGGATCGATGATGAGCCGTTTCATGGGTAGACCGGCATCCGTTGCCGCCTGAATCAAATCGACGGCAAGGGACAAGCGATCCTCCATCTGTTTGGGCACATGGCCCTCGGGGGACAGCAGGTACCCCACGATGTCGGCATCCCTTTCGACCGCCAGGGGAAGAATCCGCTCCAATTTTGCGGGTTCAAGGGAAAACCCGTTGATGATCAATGGGTTATGGCATGCCTTGACCCCCGCTGCCATGGCCTCGGGGTTGGCGGTGTCCACCACCAGAGGCAAAACGGTGGATTGTTGAACCGCATCGACGATGAATGTCATTTTGTCGACCGCGGCCCGGCCGAGGGGGCCGGTGTTGATATCGATCGCTTCCGCACCGGCTGCCTCCAATGCGGAGACCTGCCGTCGGATCGGTCCGGGATCCCGGTTGTCGACCGCACGGTCCAGTGGCGGGAGGGTCATCTGAAGGTTATCGGCAATTAGTCGCATGGGTCTCCTTCACCGGCTATCCCGAATATGTCATCGCGGTTTCAACTAACAAGTGCAACATTTAAATTTAACCTGGTTATTTGATCAATTACTCCAAAACACCTCATTTGGGGTTTGATATCTCAACGTTTTCCGTGGTCGCATATTTAAGCGTTTCATTGCCAATGCTACCGCCTCATCTTTGATCTTTGTAAAGTCAGAGCCTTTTGGAAAATACTGGCGCAGCAGCCCATTGGTGTTTTCGTTCAGACCTCGTTTCCAGGCGTGATAGGGATGGGCAAAATACACCTGAGCCTCCAACAATCTGGAGATGCGCTCGTGCTGAGCAAACTCTTTGCCATTGTCAGCGGTTATGGTCAGCACCCGGTCTTTAAACGGTCGAAGCAGTCTGATCACGGCATTTGATAGGCGTTTTGCCTGCCGATCGGGTAAGTGTTTGACCAGGGTGAACTTCGACTTTCGCTCTACGATGGTCAACAGTGCTCCTTTTCGCTTTTTTCCGGACATGGTGTCAATTTCCCAGTCGCCGATGCGCGCTTTGGTATCGACAACTTGGGGCCGTTCATGGATGCTCACCGCGCCGACAATTTGCCCCCGTCGTTGCTTGGAGCCATAGCGCTTTCTATACTTTTTACGGCCCCATCGTAGATGTCGATAAAGCTGACCGCCTTTTGCCTTATCAGCCCCAATATGCCGATAAATGCTCTCGTGGCTGATCCGGACATACTCATGGTGTTTGAGAAAGCCAGAGATTTGTTCTGGGCTAAAGTCCAGCTCGAGCAACTGCTCGATGCGACAGATGAGTTCCGGTCGCATCTTGATAAATTTTGCCGCCGCCTTACGTCGGTTAAGCGCTTTCAAATGGGCTTTTTGGGGCTTATAGTGTCCAGCATCTGTGTTGCGTCGAGTCTCCCGGCTAATAGTTGACTTGTGGACACCTATAAGCGTGGCAATTTTTGATTGGGAATAACCAGCTTTCAAATAAATGCGAATGTGATATCGCTGATATTGAGTTAACTGCTTGTACGTTCTCATGAGTGCACCTTTCACTTGGCGGTAGAAGGAACACTTATTGTACAGCAGTTAACTCATTCCTTCACCTCCAAGGGTGTTGCACTTATGAGTTGAATCTAAGCATGAAAACGTTTTCTAAATGTCAAAATAATATATGATATCTTATGGTTATCGCCTGTTTCGGTAGCAGAGTCCCGGGAGCCGTTTGTCCCCCAGCGGAATGGCAATAACCCCCAAGAATATTCCCCCTGGGGGCGCGTCGGAGGCTTCCATATGCGGCGTGATCAAGGGCTTGCAGTACCAACGGTCGGCGGCGCCCTTGAATGCCTGGCCGATGAACGCCGCCAACACGTGACATATCCGGGCTAGGATGGCATGTCTTTTTGATCGGAGGGTGACCGCTCGGCCCCTCGGGTGAGAAGGTCAAGGCGCTCGACCCTCAGACCGGGAAGGGTGGCCACGACGAAAGCGCCGGCGACGGCGCGGTCCGTGGGTAACTGCTCCCCATCGACCATATCGGCAACGACCGCCGATTGCGCGGGTCCTCGGGCGCTGAGGGCGTCGAGGCGCTCCCCCGAACGAAAACCGTTTCTGACATCAATCCGGAAGCGGTCGGCACCTATCTTTTCGATGATTTTGCCCACCAGTCGACGCTCTTCGGCACCACGGCGCTGCCGGTAATCCGGAACGGTTTCCTCCGGGTGCCCGAAGAAAAAGCCCGTGCAGTGCCCTCTGCGACCGACGGCGACGAGATCTTCCAACCACTGTGGGTCGACGGCATATCGGGTCGGAGACTGGGTGTAAGCGTCAATGGCGGCGCGGTAGCTTTTCACGACCGCCGCCAAATAGGTAATGCCTTTCATACGCCCCTCTATCTTGAGACTGGTGACGCCCGATTCGATTAGTTCGGGAATGTGCTCGATCATACACAGATCTTTTGAGTTGAAAAAATAGGTCCCATGGACATCCTCGGCGATGGGGTGATAGTGACCGGGGCGCTTCTCCTCCACCAGGGCGTATCGCCATCGGCAGGATTGGGCACAGTGCCCGCGGTTGCCGTCTCGCCCGGACAGAAAGCTGCTGATCAGACACCGCCCCGAATAGGCGATGCACATGGCGCCGTGGACGAACACCTCGATCTCGATGCCGCTTTTCTGGACCAAGTCGCGGATATCTTCCAGGGGCAGTTCCCGGGCGGCATTGATCCGGGAAGCACCGACGGCTTTCCAGAATCCGGCCGTCACGTGATTGGTGGTGTTGGCCTGGGTGCTGATATGGATGGGGATTCCCGGTGCTTCCCTCAGGGCGGCTGTCACGACGGCCGGGTCGGCCGCGATGATGCCATCGGGACCGATGGTCGAGAGCTGTCGGAGATAGGTGGACAGGGCATCCTGGTCGCTGTTGCGAGAATAGATATTGCAGGCCACATAGACCCGGGTATGGTTGCGGTGGGCAAGGTCGACCGCCCGCCCCATGGCGTCCAGATCGAAATTGTCGGCCTGGTGCCTCAGGCTGAATTGTTCCCCACCGAGGTAAACGGCGTCTGCACCGAAGTGGATAGCCACTTCCAGCTTTTCGAAATTGCCGGCGGGTGCCAGCAACTCAACCTTTCGGAGAGAATCGATCATGGGTAACCCCGATGGTGCGGCCGCCGCTGCCATCGGGGGGAGCGCCCGGCCTGTGGTTGCCAAGGCCTCATCCTATAGGATAAAATCGGACTCCGATCAATGATGAGGATTCGCCCCAGGGGAGGGGGCGGTGTTCGTGACGGCAATAGAACCCATCGGGAATGACCCCTATGGATCAGGTCAGGGGCGCCGTATAGCGAGGGCGGTTGCCGTGGAATGGGAAAAAACGCTCCGATCACTTAGGCGCAGGAGGGAATCGTGACGCTGCAAAACAAGATAAAGGGCGATTTGACGATTGCCATAAAGGAAAAAAATACGCACAAGAAAGAAGCGATTCGTGTGATTCTGGGGGAGTTTGCCAGGATGGACCAGAAGACCCTGACCGATGATGAGGTCGTTCGGGTACTCAGAAAGCTTCAGAAATCCGAAAAAGAAGTGATTTCCAGGCAGGGGGGGGACGGTTCGGCTTACTTGTCTGTTATTGAAAGCTACTTGCCGACCATGGCCTCCGACACCGAGATCCGTGCCTGGATCGACGGCAATGTCGACCTTTCCGGCTATAAAAACAAAATGCAGGCCATGGGAAAAATCATGGCCCATTTCGGATCCAGAGTGGACGGCAACCGGGTGAAGCAGATACTAATGACCCTATAGTCAACCAGCGGGTCGGCAGGGAATGTCCGCCTATCGGTTATTGGGGCGTCTTGCCCTCGGGAAGGCCGAAATCTTCTGGCACCGGTGCCTTCTGGTTGAGATAGCCCTCGGGGTCTTCGTTGAGCCGGTTCAGCCGTGTTTTCAGGGGCGACAGCTGGGATTCCCGCATACCTTCGGTGAAGTAACGGCTTGGCGACCTGTTTTCGATGGCCTCGATCTGTGATTCGAGTTGATCCCTCTCATCGGAGATCCGCTGATTATAGGTTTGCCTGGCATCCTCATAGCGCCGCTCTCGGGCCTTGAGGGTCTGTTCGTTGAGTTCCGGCGACGGGGCGTTTTGATCCCCTGAGCCCGGATCGGTAGCATCGGCGCCTCCACCGGTGGCATCGGCGTCCTCGGTGAGGTCAGGGGGGGGGGTGACCGTGACCTGTTCCGGGGCCTCTTCCACATCATCGACCCCCTCGGGGATGCCCGTATTGCTGAAATGGCGCACACCGTTTTCATCGGTCCAGTAGTAGATGTTGGACGCCGCGCTTGCCGCAGCCAGCAGCGTCAGCACTCCGCAGATCAACAGGCATCTGATGGCGTTCATGGCGTATCCCCCGTGAGGTGGTTTCAATTTTCGGATAATATCCGGCATCGGGCGGAAGGTCAAGGCAGGGATGGGGACAAAAAAGGATGACGGAGCTCTGGATATAAGAAACCCGGCGCGACGGCATCGCACCCGCCGCTGCGGGTCGATGCCTATCTCGGGATATGAAGGGGGCGTTTGTCGGTGATGCTAATAAGCCGCGCCGTTTATCCGTCGTCTGTCCTATGGGTCGGGTATGCCCAGGTTGTAGTACTCGTATTCCGGAGGACGTTTTATCAGGGGAGCCATCTCGGCTTCTATGGCCTTTCGTCGGTCGCTATTCCGCCACGTCTTCCAGGCATCGAGTTCCCGCCACATGGAGACCACGGCCACCCGGGTTGAATCCCCGATGTTGCTCAGGGTTTCGGAGGAAATGTAGCCGTTCTGCTCCATGGCGGCATAGCGGGCCATGTTCAGCGCCCGGACGGCCTCCTTCTGCAACCCCTCTTTAAACGCTCTTTTAATGATGACTTTGACGGTCATTGGAGCCTCCTTTCTGGTGCGGTGACATGGATGCCGCTGGTGTCCGTGACTTCCGGAAGTCCCGGCGGCGACTCGACGGCTGCCTCAAGAGATGGATAACCCATGTCGGATAGAGCACATATCAATCGTCAATCGTCGGCAGTGGAAAATAACGTGTGGTTTCAGACGAGGAGACGGTCTGGAGGAAGGCCGAACAGTGGAAAGGGGAATGGTAACCGATCGTTACCCAATATACTGTTTCATTTTCGTCCGCATGTCAATCGGTATCCAAGGTGGTGGCAGTGGGCGGTTGTGATCCCTGTCCATGGTCTTCCATGGTCGCTTTGTGGGTTGTCCTATTGGCGCGGCTGCGGCTACCCGCATTTGGCGGCGGCACCACACGTGTGAAGTTGTTGGCGATCAGGAGATAATCGATGAAGAGAGAAAATATATCATCAGGAACCGAATGGGAAGCAATCGTTGGGTATTCACGTGCCGTCAAGGTGGGGCCCTATGTTCATGTCTCGGGCACGACGGCAACCGATGATAGTGGGTGCATCGTCGGTATCGGCGATCCCTATGCCCAGGCGGTTCAATGCCTGCGCAATATCGAGGCTGCCC
Organism: uncultured Desulfobacteraceae bacterium; assembly: GCA_942491115.1. GTDB lineage: Bacteria > Desulfobacterota > Desulfobacteria > Desulfobacterales > UBA5852 > CALNZV01. Next base: position 441,847 of record CALNZV010000001.1, on the reverse strand, counting down.
TTGTTCAGGCAGGCACCTCCTGTTCCACCGTGGTTCGAACAAGACTGTTTGTGATCAATATTGCGGATTGGAAATCCATCGGCAAGGCTCATCAAGAGGTTTTCGGTGCCATTCGGCCCGCCACAAGCATGGTCGAAGTCCGTGGACTCATTCGACCCGAAATGCTGGTGGAGATGGAAGCGGATGCCTATGTTGGCTGATGGGCGGCACGGGTGAATGGGTTCACCGGTCGCCGGGTCTTGGGGATCAATCCAAGGCGTGGCGATTTCCAAGGGATGCCTTCGCTATGGTAGGCGTCTTTGCCCATGGGCAGCCGGATCTTGGATGCAAGGGGTCGGCCTTGCTCTGCGCCGTAAACGGCTGTGGTGGAACGCACTGATCGATGGCCCTTCCATGGCGGTGAGGTACCATGACGCCCACAGTTGGTTGTCTCTCCCCCAGGTCGACCTGACGATCCTGGCCATATGGGTCTCGAGGGTTCGGGCGGGGAATCCCCCAGGGCTTTGATATTCCCTTCGACTTGCGGTATTCTATCGAGGACATACGGTTAGAGGGAAGTGGATTGTCTCATACAAAGGAGAGGTCCATCATGGGGAACATTCAGCGGGAGTTCATTGAGAGGCGGTCTGGAAAGGATCGGAGAAAACGTCTGTCACTGTGGCGGCTGCGGTATTCGGGACCGGATCGTCGACGGTCGGATAGACGCCAACTCGATGAAAGGCGGCAAGGGTGGATCCGAATTTCCAAGTGGTCCAGTGCACCCTTGAAGGAGTTGAAGATCTCAAAATATCTCCTGGGGAAGGTTCGATTGACCCAAAACAATCCCAACCCCAGAGACTAGCGCCGACGATGTCATCCGACCGGCTGTCCGCAGCGGCGAGGGTTAGCATTGGATGGAAAATGGCTGAAGACGCCCACCCACACCCGATCACCGTCTTCTATGACGGTGCCTGCGCGAGTTGCATCAGAGACAGGAAGACCTACGAAAAGCTGGCGGGCCGGAAAAGGACAGGGATCCGTTGGGTCGACATCAGCGATCCGACAACTGACCTTCGACGGTGCGGCATCGATCCATGGAAGGCCAAAAGAGAACTGCACGTTCAGGATGAAACCCGCCGGGTGGTGTCAGAAATGGATGCCTATGTTCTGCTGATGAACAAGGTTCCGTTGTTGAGGCCATTGGCTCGGCTTATCGGAATGCCCCTGATTCGCCCGTTTCTCTCCGTCGTCTACCGCCGCACCGTGAATGCCAGATTGGCAAGGACCCACCGCCGTTGACATGGAGGGAACTCCCCCAGATGTTGGGAGTTGAAGCCTCCACCTGCCCTCACTCCTTATCATCGCCGTCGACCTTTTGATCCAAGGTAAACCGGTACCAATCCCTATCGACATGGGTTACCCGAATGGACAGGGGCCAATGGCAGCATTTGAGGCGCAGCCCCTTGGGTTCGCCTCCATGTTTCCCATACCCTTGGGGTTTCCCCCGGGCGGCTTTGGAGTGGAGCCGTGTTGTCAGGTCATTACTGTCGGTATCGTTTGGTTCGATCATCATCTGCCTCCATAAGGGTTGGCAATCGAATAGGCGTGTTGTCCCAGAATCGGGTCGCCGGCCGCTGCCCAGACGATCGGCATCGACCGACGGTGGATGCCGTGGGCATCGCTGACGAGGACGTCATTACGACCACAGCTCAATCCGGTTGCCTTCAGGGTCGTAAAGAAAAATGGCCCATGCTCCCCAGCGCCATTCGACAGGACTGGTTTCTATACCCAGATCTTCAAGACGGTATCGGGCTGAGCGCACGTCGTCGATTTGCAGGGACACGGTAAGCCCCTTTCCGTTGCTGCTGTCCACGGTCGACCGTTTCTGGTCCGCGACGCTTAAAAATGCATTCTCGGTCAACCGAAATTCCACGAACCAATCCTTTTTGGATGCAGTGTCGAGTTTGAGGATGTCCCGGTAAAAAGAGACGGTTTCAGCCCAGTGTCGGCAGTAAAGAATGATGTTGGAACGACTCACGTTGAATTCCGGTGATGTCATTGATGTGCGACTCCTCTTCGAAGGGTATTCCTATCGGTTAGGACCTGCCTACCGTGACCCGTCATTTCCAAAGGTTGACTCACAGCCGACGGCATGGGGCTTTTCGCCGGATCCTACTCTGTTCTGATGTTTCCGAAGATATTGCGACCGGATACCGGAAGCGCTTGTCGTGGAGAAAACGGTGGCGTAGTGGAAATGACGGCGATCCGTTAGCGCGTTGACGGCACTGACGGGAGAACCGACTCCAGCATCCTACGGTTTCGGAGATCAGGGCCCTCCGGGACCCTGCTTGAGTGGTGACACGGCATTCACATGCGGCTCGCATCGGATGCCACGCTGGTCATCATGATCCGACGGCCGACATCAGGAAGAAGGCTTCCCGAAGCGCGGTCGGGACCAGCTCCTTCAGGAAGCCTTTAAACGTTGCCGAACCTTCCAGTTGATAAAATGGCCTTTGGTGGCTTTAAACCGACGCACGGCGTTTTGTTGGTGTTGAAGGTCGGCAACTTCTAATTTTAAAATTAAACACGAACGGCTACATATCAAACTATTTCAAGATTATGAGCAAATGAACACCCCATCCCCACGGCCGACTGCCGGTGCCGGGATGTCGGGGGATCATTTCCCTTTGGCCCGAATGGCGGTGACTGTTTTACCGCCGATACCATAGTTATCGGTGTTGACTTCCTCGATGACCACGACAGTGGATTGAGGGCCTCTGTCGATGACATCCACCAGCAATTGGGTGATGTCGGCAATGAGCCTTGCCTTCTGATCCGCGGATACGGGGGTCTCTTCGTCGGTGATCTTAATGTTGACGTAAGGCATCGCTTGACTCCTCGCTTAGAGGGTGTTTGGTGAGTGGCAGCACCGTTTCAAGAGGTCCACGGGTCGCATTGGCCGCCGCGGTGGCGATGCCGGTTTCCGGTGATACCCATGGGCGACCAAGACCCAGACTAGTGGATTCGGAACAATCGCAAACGGTTTAGCCCGAATGGTTCATGACAATTTTTTCTAAATGTCAAAATAATATATGATATCTTATGTTAAGCGCCTGTTTCGGTAGCAGAGCCCCGGGAGCCGTTTGTCCCCCGGCGGAATGGCTAAACCCCCCAAAAATAGTCCCCCTGGGGGCGCGTCGGAGGCTTCCATATGCGCCGTGATCAAGGGCTTGCATTACCAACGGTCGGCGGCGCCTTTGAATGCCTGGCCGATGAACGCCGCCAACACGTGACATATCCGGGCTAGAATGGGATATCGATGGGCTGACTCCGTTGCCGGACCGATTGTTGACTATACAATAATGGCTTTTCCACCATAACGGAAGCGCTGCCGACATCCCCCTCTTTTATATCTCTCCAATGCCAGCTCCGATGGCGGCTGTCTTGACCCTGATGGGGTGGGCTGCCCTTGCCTCGTGTCAGCAAAACAAAGAGCCGTTGAGTTGGCGCTTCAGTTCAATTGGGCCAAACAAAACGAACGCAGTGAGTTCTCCTCTGAAATCCGGGTGATCGGGATTCCACCGGGAACCCGGCACTTGGAGGTCTGTCTCACCGATCTCGACATGCCGGGTTTCGATAACGGCGGGCGGGGTAAATTCCGTGCCCGGGAAATGACGTTATCGCTCCCGGTGCTAAGGGACACTTCAGGGGACCTTGCCCGTCAAAATACCATGGCCCGAGCAATTGCGAATTCGCCGTTCGCTCCCTTCTCCATGCCCCTATCGGTCGTCAGCGTTTCCCACGCCACCGTCCTCATCAACCTCTCCCCAGGACCTGTGGATCATCCATAGTCATATGGGTAAATCTTTTTACACATCTATGGCTTTTTGGAAATAGTTGCCCTCTGCAAGACATAAAAAGCGAGAAGAAGATGTTTGTATATATTCGAATATATTACAGAAGTGAAAATCCAATTTTGTGCATGACTTTTGCTGTACCTGTGGAGAATTAAAATAAGCGTCACCGTAACTCCCAAGGAATAATCGACCTGTCTCGGTTCACCTCAACCGCTGTTTGCCACGAAAGGGACGGATGATGCCGCTAAATATCGGATTTGTGTCAACACGATTCTCGGGTATTGATGGCGTATCCCTCGAGGCGGCTAAATGGTCGGAAGTATTCGAAAGCCTCGGCCACCGGTGCTACTGGTTTGCCGGCGAGTCAAACAGAAGTGATGCGGTGACCTATCTGGCAGAAAAGGCGCACTTTAAAACCGGATTGAACCAGCGAATCAACGGCTGTGTTTTCCAGGAGAAAAAAAACGGCTGTAACGTTGCGGCGATGATTCTCGAGGAGAAAACGGCGCTTCAGGAGGCGTTGGTTGGTTTTCTCAACACCTTCAATATCGATTTTCTGATCGTGGAAAACGCCCTGTCCATTCCGATGCAGCTTCCCCTTGGGTTTGCCCTGATCGAAGTCATTTCGAGGTCGGGGATCCCCACCATTGCCCACCACCACGATTTTTTATGGGAGCGAAGCCGCTTCCACCTCAACGGTTATCGGAGCATCGTTCACAAGGCCTTCCCGCCGCCACTGCCCACCGTTCGCCATGTGGTGATCAACAGCCTCGCGCAGAACGAGTTGAAGAAGAGAAAAGGCCTTTCATCCCAGTTGATTCCCAATGTCATGGATTTTTCGAAGCCGCCCGAGATCGAACCGTACCGTGTGATGCAACTCCGGGAGACCATCGGACTGGCCCGCGACGATATCATGGTTCTCCAGCCCACTCGTCTGGTGGCGAGAAAAGGGGTCGGGGCGACCCTAGACATCATCACCGGTCTCAACGATCCTCGCTGCAAGCTCATCGTCTCCCACAGCGTGGACGATGAGGGGTTGGATTATTATCAGTGGATCACCGCTACCTGCAAAGAGCGAGGGATCGACATCCGGTTCATTCACGACCGGGTGGCGGATCCCATCACCAACCGGTTCGATCGAGCCGAAAAATTTTCCCTCTGGGAGGTCTACGCCGCCGCGGATCTCGTCACCTATCCCAGTTCCTGGGAAGGCTTCGGCAACGGGCTCCTGGAGGCGATCTACCTCAAGAAGCCGATCGTGCTGAACCGCTATAAAATTTATGTTACGGATATCGAGCCCAAGGGTTTCGATTTCATCACGTTCGACGACAAAATAACAGGGGAGACGATCGAAAGCATTCGTCGCCTGTTGTCGAACGACATCAGAAAGACCCAAATGGTCGACACCAATTTCAAGACTGCCAGGCGCCATTTCTCCTACGATCTTCTAAGGGAGCAGCTTTCCCGATTGCTTCCCCGCGCCAAGGCGGCCTGACTGACTGACTCAAACGCTCCCCGCTGAACCATTCTACTGAAGGCAAGAGCGACTTCCATATTTCTGGCCACTGCCGTCGACCGGAATCGTCGCCCCTGGCCTTCCCAAGGCCGGCCCTTCAAGAGCGCACTCGGGGCCCGGACGATGCCACGCCAGAAAACAATCCGTGAATTCTCCCAGACGGACCGATTTTTACAATCCTATCGGGCCAAACCGATATTTTATAACGATTGATTGACTTTACAGTGGGTTAGGTTAAACTGTCACCGATACCGGCGGCCATTCGCACGACATATCTACCAACGGCAGGAATGGTCAGCCCGCATCGATGGGGATCGGCACTCGGAACCCATAGGAGAACACGATTGATCATCAGAAAAGCCACAGACTCGGATTTGACTAGTGTGCTGGCAGTCGGAAGAGAAGCTTTTGGAGAAGAGAAGGGACCTGAGATTGAATCCCTCGTCAGTGAGTTGCTGATCGACCCGACAGCCAGGCCCCTGCTGTCTCTCCTTGCGGTAGACGGCGGCCGGCCTGTGGGGCACGTCCTGTTTACGAAGGCAAGAATTGCAGATAATGATCGATCCCGATCGGCGTCGATCCTTGCTCCCCTTGCCGTCAGACCCGATGACCAGGGCCGGGGAGTCGGGCGGCAGCTCGTCAACGAAGGGATGAAGATGATGGCGGAATCCGGCGGTGATTTACTCTTCGTCCTCGGACACCCGGAATACTACCCCCGCTTTGGGTTCAAGCCGGCCGGGGCGCTGGGCTTTGATGCACCCTACCCGATTCCGGAGGAACATGCCGACGCATGGATGGTTTGCGAGCTGCGGGCCGGCTCGCTCGGAAGCGTCAGGGGTAAAGTCATGGTTGCGGATGTGTTGAATCGACCGGAGCATTGGCGGGAATAGGGGACTCTTGACAGTGTCATACCCGGCCACGCCCGATTCTGCACCGGTGGCGGCGCCTTGCCCCTGACCCTCATTACCCGTCTCAACTTGTTTTACTTGGTATCCCTCTGGTAGACCGGATATCAGGCGCCAACCCGACAACTGCCCGGCTTGTTTCTTCACCGGTAACCAGGGAGGACCGGCTATGGATCAGCCTTTCGATCTTGAAATGGATTTTATGAGGCTGAAGGCGCAGTTTGGTTCCAGAATTCAGATCCTGTTTCATCAGATTTTCACCCTCGCCATCACCGGACAGTACTTCCACCTCTATCTTGATGACGACGATCCTCGCTTCAGCGTTCAGATCAGCGAGTATTTCATCCAAGAGCTCACCGAGAACCGGGACCCGAACCGTCTGCCGGACCTGTTTTCGAAAATTCCCCTGAGGGACGGCACCGAATTCAGCTTGAGAAAAACCCATGCCATCCGCCCGGTGCCCCTGAGTTGAAGGGCACCATCCCTTTGGTTTCCGGCATGTGGCCGATCATTTAGCACTGTCATTGCAAGGGTAGTGACATGTCGTTATTGGAGAGGCGGACCGGGTCAAGCACCGCTTCCAAAGGTCCGCTGCACTGCCATGGACCACTCGAGTGTGCCCCAGGGGTGAGGCCTCAATTCGGACCTTAAGGGGAAGGAAACCCCAACCCACGGAATCTCGAAGAAACAGCCGTTCGGCGGTGCGGCCAGGGTGATCGATCCGAAAGCGATGATGTAAAGACCACGAAACCACACTGGAATCGTTGGATGTTCCGTGTCATCTCAGTGGTATTCCCGACGGCCGTCATGAATGAGCCGAGGTTCACAATTCCATAAGCATGCATTATTGTATTCCTTAGTTATGGACATGGAAACCAAACCCAACGCCCCATAGAGACGACATGCACCAGCCCATCAGGCGACTCCTGGAGAACATATTCCTGATAGGGATTTTTGGGCGACATCAAGACTCTGAAGATGCAAGAAAACTGATCTTAGTTAACTCCATCACTCTTTTTGCGATCGTGGTCCTGTCAATCATTGGTGTTGCTTCGGTTTACAGGGGGAGTTTATTGGTTGGGATGCTGGATCTTTCCGCAGCCGCATTGCTCTTATGTTGTATCGTCTACCTTCGTCGGACGGGAGAACACCAAATTCCAATGACGGTAGGCATCTCGATAATGACTTGCCTATATTTCTATCTTTTCGTCACTGGGGGTGTGAATCAGACAGGTTACCTGTGGTATTATACCTTTCCAATTTTCACCCTTTATCTGATGGGTAAAAAATGGGGCTCAATGGCAAATGGGCTCCTGTTCCTTCCGTCGGTGATCTATCTCGTTCTCCAGTGGATGGCCGAAGATCCCCAGTACAGTCAAGATTTCATCATTCGATTTGTTCCTTCAGTACTGTGTGTTTTCCTCTTTGCCTATCTTTTCGAAACCACACGGCTAAAGACCTATCATCGCCTGACTGAAAAACAGGCCGAGTTGGAATCGTCTGTTGTTGCCCTTCGCTGCAAAGAAGAGGAATTAAAAAAAGCGTACGATGATTTGGAGGATCGCATCGAAAAGCGGACGGAAGAGCTTCAATCATCAAATGAAACGCTCAAGCGAGAAATTGAAGAGCGCAGCCGTTCCGAGGAGCGCCGACGACAATTGGAAGGGGAGCTGGTTCGAGCACAAAAAATGGAGGTCATCGGCACATTGGCCGGCGGCGTGGCTCACGATTTGAACAATCTCCTATCCGGAATTACCACTTACCCTGAGCTATTGCTGATGAAAATCTCCAGTGACAGCGAATTGAGAGAGCCACTGGAAACCATCCGAAGCACAGGCCAGAAGACCGTCATGATCGTTCAGGACCTTCTGACGCTTTCTCGGAGGGGGACGGCAACCTTTGTGCCCGTCGATTTCAAGAAAGTACTAACGGATTATTTGGAAAGTCATGAGTTTAAAAGACTGCTCTCCTTTCACAGTGGCGTAACGGTTAATACCCAATTCTGCAAATCCGCTCCAACCATTCAAGGTTCTGTGGTTCATCTTGGTAAAGCCGTTATGAACTTGATGACCAACGCCGCCGAGGCCATGCCATCCGGTGGCGTCATCACCGTCGCCTTGGACTGTATATCCGTGGACACCAACCCGAACCCCCGGGGACCACCCAAAGGAGATTTTGTTCGATTATCCATAGCCGACACCGGAAGTGGAATTCCACCTGAAGATGTCGATCACATTTTCGAGCCTTTTTTTACGACCAAAGCCATGGGACGGAGCGGCACAGGACTGGGTATGACTGTCGTTTGGGGGACGTTGCAGGATCACAACGGTCATATCGAAATTCATACCTCTCCGGAATCGGGAACGAGATTTGATCTGTTTTTTCCACACACCGAAGACGGGCCTCGCTTACCCAATTCATCGGAAGATTCCTATCCAAGAGGCGAGGGGCAAACCGTCCTGGTGGTAGACGATGTTCCGGAACAGCGAGAGATCGCAACAAGACTGTTGAAGGAACTCGGATACAGCGTTCATTCCGTATCCAGCGGTGAAAGCGCTGTTGCCTTTTTAAAAAAGGAGGCGATGGCTATGGTTCTCCTGGATATGATCATGATGCCCGGTATCGACGGTCTCGAGACCCTTCGACGCATTCTCAAACGCCGTCCTGATCAGCGTGTGGTGATTGCCAGCGGGTTTTCGGAATCGGGGCTGATCGATGAGGCCATCCGTCTGGGTGCTCGAGGGTATTTGAAAAAGCCTTATTCCATTTGGGCCGTCGCGCATGCGGTTCGGGATGCTCTGGAAACGGTCTGAGGGAAGGTGTGGGAGGCCTTCGCCTCCTGCGCTGCAACGGTCTGGAAATCAGTCCTGGGTTCCCGGCTCACGGGTTTCGACGGTGGCGATTTTTCCAACCCACGCAAGGCCCAACAGCCATCGGGAACCAACCGTTGCGTCGATGACAGATCCCCATCGGGCGCACGGATATTCAAAAGACCGACGAAGGACGACAGGCTTTACTGCTATGCGACTATGAGTGATAGTCAAAGACGTTGGAAGCGGGCGGTTTAAGCGGTTGCCGTATCTTGGCGACTCGGTGTTACCGACAATAGTGTGGCTCGGATTTATTGTGGCTATCGTGTTGACGCTCGGTGCCGAGGAACATCTCATCGGCGGGGATTTCCAGAAAGCACAGAATCAACTCAGGGAATGGTTTACCCTGCCGTTTTTGGTGATTTTCGGGTCCGTTCTGGCCCTGGTTTGCTGTGCTGCGGGTAACATCACGGCCAAACGATTCCGCGACATGAGTCTGTCGGAGTGATGGATGGTGTTGGGGATTGCGGTCATGTCGATTGCCGTTTCTTCTCTTGCCTCCCAAAACGGCAAGCGGCCTGCATGCGCTGATCTGGCTCAGCCCCCTAATTGATTCCAACCGACGCCTTTGGGAAGGCAAACAAGCCGGACGGAGATGACCGCGATTTCTGACAGCGGGCATTTGTGAAAAATTTGTCAAGACCCTAAAATATCCCGAGATATATTGACAATAAATTGAAAATGACGGTACATAATTCTTCACTACGCCAGTTCTTTTTTGGGTAAATCCTTTAGGGTCAGTCCGCACCCGCGTTGATGAAATTGGTCCCGACAGCTATTTGATTTTTTTCATCCCTTGGTTTCTATCCACCTGCGCGTGTCCGAAAGTATGAATTATGCGTTCTGGGTTGGATAAATATTTTGATAACTGCTATCGTATTAGGATATATGTTAAATTTGATTTAATCATTCACCCTGAATTAACCCATTAAATAATGACCAAAAATTACAAAGAAATACTCGAAAGAAATTTTTTTTCCGTTGTAGTTGGTATCGTTATCACCACTATTTCAATAACGTGGGGAGTCCTTCACTACGGTTATTATAAAACGTATGAGTTGAAAAAAAAGACAAAGGAACAGGAAGTCGAAATTGCAACATTGGAGAGTAAAAATAAAGGGTTGGAAAGTGAAATATCACAGTTAAAAGCTATTGTCATATCGTCAAATACTGAAAGCTCGTCTAAAGTCATCACCTCTTTGAACGATTACACAGAAAAATACTCTTTGTCGGAAAAAGATGACCAACTCCTTTCGACGCATCCCTCAGATATCATCCTGCATCTAAGTGCGCCCAACGGGGAGACGCTGAAAAATTTTAGAGGAATAATACCAATCGGTGGAACCGTCCAAATCAACGGAGTCGATGATATCGGCAACTTTTTAAGGAATAATGACTTAACCCTCATTCCTGTCATCGAAAACGGAGATTTTTTAACTTATTCCAAGATCACGGTAAACGCTGATGGTACGTTTCAGTCGAGCTGGCCGATTAAATCGATCAAGGGTAAGACATTTTGGGTAGGATTATTTGGAGATGAAAGCGCTATAGGCTCAAAACAGCAGCTTTCCTACTCACCGCATAGGAATGCACGCATTTCTTCCACGTCTATCCATTTTAACTGACTGCTTTTTTATTTGGAAAGGAGGATAATCTTTGAAGAAATTTCATATAACCTTCATTTGCATTATTCTTTTATCGTTTATTTTTATGAGCAATTCAATTGCACAACAATTAAATATGGGTGAGATCGATTTGATTCTCAAAACGACGAAAAATTTTCATCATAAAGATTTAAGCAACAAAGATTTATCAAGAAGGAATCTTAGCGGTGTCAATTTTCAAGGAGCCAATTTGAGTGGGGTTAATTTGAGTGAATCCGATTTAAGTGAAGCCAATTTAAGCTATGCAAAATTATCAGGCGCAAACCTCAATGGTGCCAAATTGAATGGCGCTAACTTACATGCGTCTAAATTAGGGGGCGTGACTGCAATTGACGCTGATTTTAGTGGGGCAAATTTAACGAACAGCAAGCTTTCAGGGGCCAATTTTACAAACGCCAACCTGACGAAAATAAAGCTGGATGGGGCAGAATTGGGGGGTGTCATTTTAACCGGGGCCAAATATTGATCTATTGGATATTTGCGGAGATGAAAGAAGAGTATTCTTGAAGTGTGCTAACATTTTTTAGCGATCTTCCACCCAAGGCATTTTCAAGGGGAGAATCTGGGCCTACTTCGCTAGGAAGCTCAATCCGCTGTTTTCATTCAGCAGCCTTCCCGTCGCTTTCCTTCCGCGGCTGGCTCGAGAAGAGCCGGGCGCCGTTACGGTTATGCCGGAGGCCTCGGCCGCAGAACGGTACACGGCCAGTTGTTCCGCTGCAGCGGGGTCTGTCTCTGTTGGCTTGCCTGCCATGGCCATTGTCCCCCGATTTGGTTTTATGTCGTCATCGTCCCTGTTTTAAGGGCGCCATCAGCCGATCGAATGCCGCTGCTTGACCCGCCGCAGCCCATCGGAGGAGGTGGCGTGGCTCGATGCTGTCAGCTCCGGTGCCGGTCAATTGACGGTTGCCGGTACGGTGGATATTTTAAACCATGAGCATTTATAAAAACCTTTATGTATTCAAAGCCGATATCGGCACCTTCTCCATCGCCCACTTTTCAGGTCGCTGGTACGCCATGTTCGAGGATCAGGTCCTTGGCAACTACCCCAGTGCCCATCAGGCCGCCTATGATATCGCCACCGAACATGTTTTCTGCTCCTTCCCCGAAACGGACTCTTCTGAACCTTGCATCCCATCGGATCTTTTTGAATGGGAGTGGGGGGGCTGATCACGGTTCCGACTCTCAATCCCTGTCGAGCCGGGTCTGTTATCCACTGAACCTTTCTAATCAATTCGTTGACAGTCGTCAAAAAGGCCGTATTCTAAAAATAACGCCCTGACTTACCTCCGGGCGGAAGGATTCGGGAGCGCTTGATCCCCGCTCCGCGGTCCGCGACTGAAGATGCAATATCGCTTCAGTCCTTCTTTAACCCCCCTCGGCCTCCTCCTCGCTGCCGAGGGGGTTTTTTATTGTGCCATTCCCCCCGGGTGCCGCCTGCGGGGATCCATCTCCCTCCGCACCACCTGGCTGGCCCTCAGTCCCTTTATCCCGAACGCAGCAGTCCGCCGGCCCACCGCCGGCCGCAGCGCCATCTCCGGTTGGGACATTCCCATCAGCGCGTGCATCGAGAAGGTAACAGGGTCAAACATTCACTGTTAACTGAAGGGTGTCGACATGCCAAGGATTGTTTCATTAACATCCAGTAAATCCTTGGCGATCCCAAACTCGGTCAGATTTCTATGGCACGGCCTTTACGAATTCAATTTTCCGGCGCCTGGTATCCTGTCACTTCACGGGGTAACGAACGCCGGGATATTTTCTCCGATGATGCCGACCGCCCGGTCCGGGTGAAGGCAAACGCATCTCTATAGACTTTCAGAAAAGCGTGAAGTTCTCCAGAGCTATCCCTGGAGCAGTTACGGGGGCGATACCCATTTGGGTAAACGCCTGGCATTTCTTCATTGTGGCAACGTATTATCGATGATCGACACAGGGGACGATGCTCCCAGCCGCAAGGCCTACCGGCGATTTGTTCAGAAAGGTCTATACGGACCCCATAAATTCTATTTAAAGGAGGAGGTGAGAGCACAGAGCGTTTTGGGATCAGAGGAATCCCTGGAATGGTTGCGTGATCGTTTGTTATCGGGAGCCGAACGACAATTTGCCGCTCGGCTGGCACCCATAGTGAAGGTGACGGTTGACGATCTGCTTCGGCCACGGTCGCGATATCGAGATAAGCGCGCCATTTTCCTGGAGCTTTGCCGCCGGCATTTATCTGTCAGGCGTTCGATGTCATCGTCGGCCGCAGACCGTGGCATCGGCGTGTCCGCCCTATCCCAGAACCGCAAACGACTTGGGGCGAGGATGGATACAGACCAGCATTTAAGAAAACGGTTTGAGCAGGCGAAGAACGCATTGACCAATAGTGAATCGTTAAGGTTTGACCCTTAGGAGCCCACTTAAGAGCCCACGTTAGCCCTGCCTGCTTCAGTTTCTTGAGATCTTCCACGGATTTTCGTCTGAGATCATTGAATCCGGCGTAGAGGGCAATTTTTACCATTCCGGAAAAACTGAGGTAATTTTTCCGAGAATTTTTAAGAGGAACTCCGTTTTCAGGGCCAGTACGTTTCCGTCAATGAAAAAGATCGATCTGACGTGAGGATGAATCTGCCTTGCTTCATCGATATCCTTAAAAATCTCCTCTATCTTCCTGATGCGAAATCTCTTCTCCCTGAACATGTCGCAGAAAGTGCATTTGGTATGGGTACAGCCCAGGGTTGTCTGTATCAGCAGGCTGTTGGCCTCCATCCAGGGGCGGTATACTTTTCCTTCGTAAACCATTTTATATCCTATGGTTGTTATCGTTGTATCTCTGCCAAAACCGACTCGATAACACCGACAATCTCTTGGGTCTTCCGAGGATCAAGCGTATCGGGATGGGGTGGGGCAAACTGACCTGAATCGTTGTCAAAATATCGACCTGAAGCAGCTGCGAATTCATCTGCCAGGGCCGCGCGGCAGAGAATCCCCGCACCGATGCCAAGATCGCCGCCGTCCACACCATAGGCCATTTTCACCATTTTGCTGCCGAGCATCGAACCGGGATTAACCGCAATGATGGCCGGGCCGTCATCCTTGAGCGAAAGGGCCATACTGCGTGACCACATGGTAATCGCCAGCTTACTTTGCGCATAAGCCATACCGTCGGGCAGCTTGACGCGTCCGGCCAACGCTTCCGGATCGACCGGAGCCTGAGCTGCGGAGGACAGGTTGATTACCCGTCCAAAGGATTCAATCAGCGGTAAAAGCCGTTTTGTCAGCAGATAGGGTGCAATCGTATTGACAGCAAACCGCACATCTAACCCATCCTGCGTGATAAGATCAGGCGTGATGTAGACGCCTGCATTATTGATGAGTACATCGAGTTTAGCGTGCCTTTCAGCGACAGCCTTCGCCAGTGCCTCGACATCAGCCATACGTGATAGATCGGCCACGTAGCTATCGACCTGCCCGCCATCCAATATCTCTGAGAGCGCTCTTTCCACCTTTTCCAGTTTTCCTGGACTTCGGCCGTGCAACAAGACGTTGTGGCCCAACGAGACCAACATCTTGCAGGTTTCCAATCCGATCCCGTCGGTGGAGCCGGTAATAAGAATGGTTTTTTGTTTAGTGCTCATTATTTGATCTCCTGAATGCCGATCACGGCATCGTTCCAGTTACGCTGGTTTTCAATGTCATTCTCGAAACCTTTTTCATCATCTACAGTAAAACGTTTAATGGCGGGAGTCCGGAATGGTTGCCCGGGGCAGCTTGCTGATACGCTCCAGTGTGGTATGTAGATACAGCAGTTTAACCTCCTCGCGGGATACCGCTTTCGTGGACATCTCTTTTAGGAAATTCGTGTCGGCATGGGCCACGAAAATCTCCGGGTGCCCAGACTGGAAAACAACGACCTTAATGCTGCGATCACCTTCGAGTGTTTCCGCTAAACGATTCAGATCATCCAGCATCGGGATGCCCTGAACATTCACCGGCGGGTAATCAAAGGTAACCGTAAGAACTGCTTCGTTTGTCTCTGCCATGAAGGTTGTGTAGCCTTGGTAATCCATAACTGTATCCTATATTTCTTTTTACGATTATTTATGATTGAAAAGTTAAAGGTGGCACCGTGCCACCATCAGAGCTGTGCTCACTTAGTTAAAAAATCCATCAAGCACGTTCTTGCCGATGACACGACCGCTCTCCTGTTGCACATGGGCGTCCCTGAGCGTTTCAACACTGACTTTCCCGAGATTGTTCGTCACGGTGGAAATCAGCGTGCCGTCCTCAATGAGCGCCGATACCCGACTCAGCAATTCATGCTGTTTTTCGATGTCGTCCGTCTGAAACATCGAACGCGTAAACATGAACTCCCAGCTGAAGCTCAAGGCTTTGAGTTTGATCGAATTGATGTCCAGGGACTGAGGGTCATCGATTAGTGCGATATGACCGCGAGGTTTGATAAGTTCGACGATGGCAGGAAAGTGGCCCTCTGTTCCGTTGAGAGAAGCGACGTAGCGTGGCTCAAGCCCCAGAACCTTGACCTGATCGACAAGCGATTTATGGTGATTGATCACATGGTCGGCGCCCATTTTCTTCACCCACTCTGTGGTGTCCGGACGAGACGCAGTGGCGATCACCGTCAGCCTGGTGAGTTTTTTGGCAAGTTGAATGAGGATCGACCCGACGCCTCCCGCGGCACCGATCACTAGCAGAGTCTCGCCTTTGCCTTCCCCTTCTTTGAGTGCGAAGGAGTCGAACAGGATTTCCCACGCGGTGATAGAGGTCAGCGGAAATCCGGCCGCTTCGGCGAAGCCGAGGGATTTAGGCTTTTTTCCGACGATCCGCTCATCGACGGCATGACGTTCGGAGTTAGTACCCGGCCTTGTGAAATCACCGGCGTAATAGACTTCATCCCCCACCTTAAATTTGCTGACATCACTGCCGACTTCCCGAACAACACCTGCGGCATCATAGCCGATGATCTTGGTTTGACCTTTCTCTGGTCCCAATTGGGGCATTGAACGCACTTTCACATCCACAGGATTGACCGAAATACCCCGAACCTCGACCAGCAGGTCACGCGGCCCCAATCTAGGTGTCTCCGTTTCAAACTCGATCAATGCATCCGGCGCAGTGATTGGCCCAGCCTGGTTGTATCCGATTGCTTTCATCTTGTTGTCTCCTTTAGTTTTAGTCTGAATCAAATATTTGTCTTTTTGATTGACGTCAGCCACTTTGTCAGTATAGTAGTTCGTACATACTTACAAAGCAAGTAGGCACATTTATTACATGTAGTAACAAAAAATATACTAATAAGGAGAATCGATGCGGCACAGCACGTATAAATGTAACAATGGATGCCCTGTAGAGGCGACTTTGGAACTTATCGGCGGGAAATGGAAGGGGGTCATCCTTTATCATCTGATGGAGAGGACATACCGTTTTGGGGAACTGAAACGGGTGATGCCAGGTATATCCCAGCGCATGCTGACCAAACAGCTCCGTGAACTGGAAACCGATGGCATTATCCACCGCAAGGTTTATGCGGAAGTGCCGCCAAAGGTTGAATACTCGCTTACCGATGTTGGAGAAAGCTTAAGGGATGTCATGATGATGATGCGTGATTGGGGGCGGAACCATTTTGGGCTGTAGATTTTACCAAAAGAAACGAGTGAGGTTTAGAACTACAATTTAAATTAAATAGAAAACACACCTATGTTGGAGAACATGTAGATTCTTGCTGTTCTGATATTTACTGAGTATCATTTCAAATCTGAACTTGCCGCTTTGGGATGGCAAGAAAGTTTTGAAATACATCACCCAACTGTGGCTCGATTCCAGATTGATTTGATAATCACAGCAATCGGAATGATGTCAAATGGCAGCCAAGCAAGGTCCGTAATCCCTTGGTCTACGAACCAGTGGTATGGTATCTGTACCAAGACGGCATTTCGAGTGACCACAACATATGCGATTTTTGCATTTTTTAGGAAGCAAACGAAGATATAAAATCGGTATCTCTACCTCTGCCATTTCCCCATATCTATCCATGCGCCTTATGTGGGGTACCCGACAGTCTGAGTCAGAATAATATTCTGTCCTTCCCGCAGATTGATTTTTGCTGCCAGCGCAGGCCGATTGACCCAATCACGGACCACCGTTCCCAAGCCAAAAGCAGCACAGAATAGATATACGTTCTGGCTGATAAATCCCGTATCCGCAGCAGCATAAAAAAGCTTCCTGTCGTCTTCCATGTCTCCCAATTTGGAAAAATTGGCGACATAGATCAGATTCAACGGGGCATTGGCCACGAACCCCTGGGTTCCACAAATGCCGCGAATGTCTTCGGTGGCGAGTTGAACCAACTGATGAAAATGGGCCTCATATAGATATAGCCCATTAACCGTGGCCACGTAGATTTCGATTTCCTGGGAATTCATGGGTGAGGGAGCCGTACGATTTCCGGAGTCCGGGCGGTTGACGCCAAAGGCTGCCCAGAGCAAGTCCGACATCATCTGTCGGGGCAAGGGTTTGCTGCTGAATGAACGGATGGATTTGCGGTTTTTCAGTGCCCACATCAATGACCCGCTACCTCCGGTTGATGGCGATGGACGCCGGCTGAACTTTTCTTTCACTGCAAACAGTTCTGATGGTTTCAATACGGCCAGGACGGTACTTCCCGCCGCTGCGCCGAGAAATTTTCTTCGGGTTACGTTAGACATAATGTTTCCTTTTTTTCGGGGCGGTTTCGCTTATTAACTCTTGCAGATGTATTGAGATTTTTCCAAAAATCAGGATGCGGTCAAATAATACAAACCGAGTTCATCCCCTTATTGGCTGCTGGCCTCTAATATTGGTATTTAATCACCCGACGACGATCTCGTCGATCCCATCGACCCCGTGGAAGGGTATTTTTAGCCGCGATTTGCGGGGCCTTGCGGACGCTCGCCCGAAAAACAACCTCGCACGATGCTCGGCTGGAGGTAATGGCTTGACAGCGATCGCAGCCGATCGGTATGGTTCCGCTGTCTACTTGGCCGATTCCGTCTGGCACTAAATGTTGGGCACACGATCCGGCAGGGCATCATTCAGGAGGCGGCGATCCAGACGGCATGAAGGTAACAGGGTCAAACATTCACTGTTAACTGAAGGGTGTCGACATGCCACGGATTGTTTCATTAACATCCAGTAAATCCGTGGCGATCCCAAACTCGGTCAGATTTCTATGGCACGGCCTTTACGAATTCAATTTTCCGGCGCCTGGTATCCCGTCACTTCACGGGGTAACGAACGCCGGGATATTTTCTCCGATGATGCCGACCGCCCGGTCCGGGTGAAGGCAAACGCATCTCTATAGACTTTCAGAAAAGCGTGAAGTTCTCCAGAGCTATCCCTGGAGCAGTTACGGGGGCGATACCCATTTGGGTAAACGCCTGGCATTTCTTCATTGTGGCAACGTATTATCGATGATCGACACAGGGGACGATGCTCCCAGCCGCAAGGCCTACCGGCGATTTGTTCAGAAAGGTCTATACGGACCCCATAAATTCTATTTAAAGGAGGAGGTGAGAGCACAGAGCGTTTTGGGATCAGAGGAATCCCTGGAATGGTTGCGTGATCGTTTGTTATCGGGAGCCGAACGACAATTTGCCGCTCGGCTGGCACCCATAGTGAAGGTGACGGTTGACGATCTGCTTCGGCCACGTTCGCGATATCGAGATAAGCGCGCCATTTTCCTGGAGCTTTGCCGCCGGCATTTATCTGTCAGGCGTTCGATGTCATCGTCGGCCGCAGACCGTGGCATCGGCGTGTCCGCCCTATCCCAGAACCGCAAACGACTTGGGGCGAGGATGGATACAGACCAGCATTTAAGAAAACGGTTTGAGCAGGCGAAGAACGCATTGACCAATAGTGAATCGTTAAGGTTTGATCCCTATGTGGCCCGTTGGCACTGAATTCCCGCAAAATGCATCATCGCGTGCAAGGAGGTCATCATCATGACTGCTTCACATTGTTTCGTAGGCTATCCGGCTGCCGTGCTCCGCGATGCGCCGGACGGCAAGGCGGCCCTTCAGAGAATTTGGGGCAGTTACCTGGCGCTCACGGGCAACCGCCGGGGAAAATGGATCGAGGTCAAACTTGGTAAAGATTTATTCTGGGTCCACGAGGATGACACCCAGGCCGACGGCACCCTCGAAATCATGTTTCTGGATATCGGTCAGGGAGACGGCTGCCTCCTGACAACGCCCGACAACCGCAAGCTGATCATCGACGCCGGTGCCGGCGATAACATGGTCCGGTTTCTCAATTACAAATATCGGAATGCCCGACGGAAACCTGTCTTATTTGACGCTTTCGTTATCACGCACCCGGACCAGGATCACTACTACGGATTCGATCCCGTGTTCGATGATACCGATTTTGCCGTCAAGACGGTCTATCACACCGGATTGGTGGAGCGCACGGCGCCCTCGACCAACGCGACCCTGGGCCAACGCAAAAAAGTCGGTCGGCGCACTTACGTTACCGAACTCGTGGCCACCAATGCCGATCTCGACAGGCTCCTCACCAGAGCCAGAATCGGCAAGAAGCAATACCCTCGAATGCTGCGCAAGGCGCTCGATTCACCGCGGGTCAGGGACATTCGCATGATCAATGTCGCCGACGGGTATCTTCCCGGCTACGGTGCCGGCGCGGATGTGACCCTGCAGGTCCTGGGGCCGGTCCCCGAGAACGTGAACAACGGTCAGCCGGCGCTGCGATGGCTGTCCAATCTTGGCAAGACCAAGAACGGTCATTCGGTGGTGCTGCGGCTTACCTGCGGTAAAATCAGTTTCTTGCTTGGGGGCGATCTCAATATTCCAGCTGAAGATTACCTTCTCGAGCACTACACCGGTGAACGTGTCCCCCCTCGATCGGTTGAGGCCGAAGAGCGCCTGGTTGCGAAAGCGCGGAGGATCTTTGCGTCCGACTTTGCCAAATCCTGTCACCATGGATCGGCTGACTTCAGCGAATTGTTTCTGAAAGCCGTCCATGCGCACGCCACAGTTATCTCCTCGGGTGACGACGAGCCGCATGCCCACCCGCGAGCGGACACGCTCGGGACCATCGGCAAGCACAGCCGCGGGCGCCGCTCGCTGATTTTTTCAACCGAGCTTTCAAGATCCGCCAAAGAGACCATCCGGAACCCAAACAGGTTCCGCCAGCAGATCCGCGATGCCGGGACCGCGCTCGCAGCGGCCCGTAACACCGGCGACAATCGGAAAATCAAATCCGCCTTAACCAAATATGAAAAAGTACTGGCCCAGATCGAACGCAGCATCTCGGTCTTTGGCGCCATCAACATGCGCACGGATGGGGACAGGGCCATCTTTGCCTACAAGATCGAACGCCCGCGCAGCAAGAAAAGCCAGTGGGACATTTACCGGTTCGAGCGTGACAGTGCCGGGGATTTGGTTTTCCTGTCCAAACACTAGAACCGATCTTAAAAAAATCTAAGCGTTTCTGCCGTGTGTGACTTTCTTCGTATCAGCCAGGCATAAAGGGGTCCCATGCTTAATGGAAAAATCGGAAAATCCCATTAGATTAAGGAGGAAACCATGGCTTTTGTCAAAACGCTTCAAAGGTACAGTGCTTTTTTGTATCCGGGGAAAAGAGAGAACGAGGGACGTCTCAATTTGTATTGTGGCGATTGTCGGTTATATATTTTGTTTCGTTCGTTAGAGGGAATGCCGGATAACAGCTATAACGAAAGTTCCAAAATCGGCGTGGCCTACGAGGAATTCAGCCGGTTTCAGTACTATTTAGACCTAGTGCGCAATGAAAAGCCGATTTATGTTACCTTTAGCCCTGAAGCAACAACGCCAGCCTATGTGGTTTATTGTGCGAGCGAGCCGCCGGGTGAGGGTGAGATATAGCCCAACCTATAAGCCCTTGCTCTTAAGACAAGTTTAGCGTTCCGTAGCTGTGACATTGGTTTTGATCGAAACCCGCCACCTCTGGTGGCGGACCCGGATAGGTTCGACCGATCCGTGAGGCAACAGGGTCAAACCTTTATTATCGACTGAAGGGTGTCGACATACCACGGATAGTTTCATTAACATCCAGTAAATCCGTGGCGATCCCAAATTCGGTTAGATTTCTACGGCACGGCCTTTACGAATTCAATTTCCCGGCACCTGGTATCCCGTCACCTCACGGGGTAACGAACGCCGGGATATTTTCTCCGATGATGCCGACCGCCCGGTCCGGGTGAAGGCAAACGCATCTCTATAGACTTTCAGAAAAGCGTGAAGTTCTCCAGAGCTATCCCTGGAGCAGTTACGGGGGCGATACCCATTTGGGTAAACGCCTGGCATTTCTTCATTGTGGCAACGTATATCGATGATCGACACAGGGGACGATGCTCCCAGCCGCAAGGCCTACCGGCGATTTGTTCAGAAAGGTCTATACGGACCCCATATATTCTATTTAAAGGAGGAGGTGAGAGCACAGAGCGTTTTGGGATCAGAGGAATCCCTGGAATGGTTGCGTGATCGTTTGTTATCGGGAGCCGAACGACAATTTGCCGCTCGGCTGGCACCCATAGTGAAGGTGACGGTTGACGATCTGCTTCGGCCACGGTCGCGATATCGAGATAAGCGCGCCATTTTCCTGGAGCTTTGCCGCCGGCATTTATCTGTCAGGCGTTCGATGTCATCGTCGGCCGCAGACCGTGGCATCGGCGTGTCCGCCCTATCCCAGAACCGCAAACGACTTGGGGCGAGGATGGATACAGACCAGCATTTAAGAAAACGGTTTGAGCAGGCGAAGAACGCATTGACCAATAGTGAATCGTTAAGGTTTGACCCTCAGGAACCCTTTTGGTAATTTTTTAGCCAATCCATCAAGTCCATGACTAAACTCCTTTTCAACTTTGGATAATGAGAACGTTCAGGTTATGAGAATAACCCCATATATCATTTACTACAAATGGAGGAAAGGGGCATGCTTGGCATGATCGATTTTCCGATTCGAATCGTTCTTGTGACGATCGCTATCGTATTAATACTATTTCTTCTATGCCGTGAACTGGTCTGCTGGTATTTCAAGATCAATGAGCGGGTCCGGCTATTGAGAGAGATCAGAGATCAACTGAAGGGAAGGGAAATAACTCAGGCGGATCGAGTCATTGCCGCTATTACCAGGTGACGAAGCAGAGGAAGGTAACAGGGTCAACCCTTCACTTTAGACTGAATGGTGTCGACATGCCAAGGATTGTTTCATTAACATCCCGTAAATCCGTGGCGATCCCAAATTCAATATAAACGGGGTCAGGCCGTCAACAATTGACAGATGCGGGAACTGGGGGGAATAGGAAACGCTTTTTACTTTTAAACTTGCGATCGGCAACCTTATTTCGATAGGTTCCAACACTCGCCAACTGTCTGAAAAATCACAATAATCAGGCATGCCTGACCGCTTTCCTTTTCTTTCCTGTCGGCTACCGACGTCGCCAGACCCCCAGGTTTTGCCGTTGCGCCTCCCGTTGGGCCTTTTGGAGGGATTCGGGGGCATCCCGTGATGCCCGAGCGAGTCCGTTACCGATCAACCAGGCGGAAAGATCCTTCCCGCCAACCGCACAAGACATGCCGGTCCCGTCTACAAATCGCCGCTTTTGACAGGTTACACTGCTGCGCCCGATTTTCTGTTTCAAGACATCCGCGATTTGCTTTCGGCATTTCTGTCCGCAGACTTTCCTGGGGGGCGGCACGACACCGGTCAAAGGGAACGTGACCTCCCCGTAACGCACCTTAAGCTGGCGGGTGAACTGGGGCTGTATCAACCGCCGGGCCTGGGGCTCCGATTCCTCTTCGACTGCGGCATAAGGAGATTTCGGGCAGTAGCTGCAGTCATCCGCCGGCCTGGGAGTTATGGCGTGGGGGCCCCAGATAAAGCATGGACCATCCTGGTCATTTGGGTCATTGTGGTCGATGATACCGTCGCAATCCCGGTCGCCGCTGCCGGCATGGGAGTTGAATCCTCCGGCAGCCGGACCGTCAGCATCGTTGAAATCTTGATAATTAGCTGTTCCATCACCATCCACATCGAGAAAGAGACCACCCTCACAGATGTCATAGAACTCATCGCCATCTGAGTTGCAGTCCAGATGGCTGGGAATGCCATCCTGATCGAAATCTCCGAATCCTTCGTCCTTTGTCAGGAGCCCGTCATTATCATCGTCCGGGTCGAGGGCATCGATGATTCCATCCTGGTCGTGATCAGCCGGATTCTCCGGGTCCGGTATCTCAAAATTGTCAGGGATACCGTCAAAATCGCTGTCGGCATTGGTACCCGAGGTCCCCAGAGCGGCTTCCGCCGAGTTGGAAAACCCATCCATGTCAGGATCGGCATCAGGACCATCGAAGTCGATGGAATCATATGCATTGGGGATACCGTCGTTATCGGCGTCGCCAAGATTCTCATCGTCGAGCACATCCCCGTCAGAGTTGGTATCGAGATAATCCGGCTGCCCATCCTGGTCCGTATCGATTTCCATCAGTAGCGGCCGGCAAGTTCCAGGCTGGGGCAGTCCGGGAACCGGCTGCAACCTAATCATGAACCCATGGTTGCATTGATCACGTTCAGCCCTGGTAAGCAGACCATCGCCGTCGTCGTCGCGGTCACACAGATCGGGTATCCCGTCACCGTCTGTATCACGAGCAATGGTTCCCGTACCGTATTCCTCGCCGTCCGGAACGCTGTCATTGTCACTGTCTCGGTCGTTGGGATCAGAGCAGATGGTCATCTCAATGCTGTTGGCGATTCCATCTCCATCGGAGTCACCGCAGTCGCCATCCGAATCGTTCGCGTCGATATAGTTTGGCACGGTATCACAATCATCATCCGCCTGACCTTCGAAAATATCGGCGACGGTGTCGCCGTCCGAGTCGCTGTCCAGATAATTCGGCACCTGGTCTCCATCCGGGTCGTCGGTCAGTTCGATGGCGGTCGGTATATTGTCATTGTCATCATCAGGATCGATGTAATCGGGCAAGCCGTCGCCATCGCTGTCATCATCATCCTGATTGCCATTGCCGTTTATATCCTCCACGCTATCAGGAATGGTATCCTTGTCCAGATCGCCTGTGGTCGTCAGCCCGATCCGCACACCACCCATCACAATGACCAGGACCACCAGTACCAGGAGACGTGCGCGGTAAATAACATCCGAGGCACTTCTCGTCGAATTTTCCATCCGTTCACTCCATTTCAGGAATAGGAACTCACTTTTTGCCGCCGTCCGGATTGCCGTCTCCCGAGTTATGCCCTGCCGGATCGTGTGCCCAACATGTAGTGCCAGACGGAATCGGCCAATTAGACAGCAAAACCATACCGATCGGCTGCGACCGCTGTCAAGCCAATACCTCCAGCCGAGCGTCTTGTGAGGTTGTTTTTCGGGCGAACGTCCGGGAGGCCCCGCAAATCAGGGATTGAAAATTCACTTCCACGGGGTGGATGGGATCGACGAGGTCGTCGTCGGGTGCGGGACAATAGCATTCGACGGGAATCGGTGCGCTCTAAACCCAATACCTTCAAGTGTGGGCAAATCCGATCAGCGAGGTGAAGCCTATTCTCTTGGAGAAGAAATTCCCACTTAAATTGAAGCGAAGTTAAATGTAAGGAGCGCCCCAACTGACCCCTCGTCCCCAAGCGGGCCCTGCAGCAAAAAGAACCTGATCCCCTATCCGATGGATCTGTGTCATCCCGTGAATACAACAAAGACCAGCTCCAGCAGGACTGAAGAGACGACAACGGCCCTTATATTCTTGTCAGACCGTTTATATTTGGATCGGGAGATTCTGTTTGTCAAAAGAAGGAAGAAAAAGGCGAATACCCCAAAGAAAAGCAGTCACAACAATAGGGGATGGCAGCCGCTGGGCTCTGTGACGATAACCAGCACGAACAGCGGATAGGTCACCAGGCAAATTAAACGTCCGTTCGATCTTTCACGGATCCCCTCTATCCGCTGGACACAGGGTCAAGGCTTGAATTCACCATGAGGCCCCCGATTCAAAGCACCCGTGATGACGACGCCGAATGAAACGTAATGCGCGAAGCC
Source organism: uncultured Desulfobacteraceae bacterium (assembly GCA_942491115.1). Taxonomy (GTDB): domain Bacteria; phylum Desulfobacterota; class Desulfobacteria; order Desulfobacterales; family UBA5852; genus CALNZV01. The sequence continues at coordinate 416,973 of CALNZV010000001.1, read as the reverse complement.
TTGTTGAGTCTTCTCACTCAAACGGATTGTACCCCGGCTTCCGGTAGAGGCTTTCTTTCTTACCCAAGATATCAGGCCTATAAACCATCTCCGCCCAGTCCTCCTTTTCAACCTCCTCGAAGGCGACAGACACGGATTTTTCATCGCATTTGGCAATGGTGACAACCGCCATCGCGATGTCGTCAGCGAGTTTGGTTTTCTGGTCCTCGGATCTCCCTGGATAGAGCTTTACGATGACATGGGGCATAGCGACTCCCTGAGATCAAAAGGGTTACGGTTCGGTGGTGCGCGGCAATAGGAGCGGCCCATCCTCCCAGGCCAGTGATCAACGCCTGTTTTTTCACTATCACTTAATTCGGTTTCAGATAAAGCGCAAATCGCGACGTGTTCCGAGAGGGGGCGATCTCCCATAAGAATTCTTCCCAGGTAATTTGGGTTGACTCAACCTCTGCTGGGCAATTCGAATATCGATTCTGCCAACCCCCTTGGACTTCCTGGGATTGAAACGGAATCCATCGTCATCGAGATCGTTCTGGAGATAGGTCGGTTCAAACCGCCTTTGAAAAGGACCCCTGTTGAGCTATATAAAAATGAGGGTGACCGGATGACCGCGGTATCGATTTGCCTGGTATTTTGGTACGGCTCCGGTACGTTTATGATTAGGAAACCATCCCTCTCTCCACCGAGGGATTAGGACATTGACAGAATGCCTCAGCCGGCCATCCGGAAGCGGTTTGGTTCACTTCGTCCCACCAATTGGGGACATCCGAAGTTCAAGGGTCGGTGAGCGAACCAATGGGGTTCCTCACTTCGTGAAGGAATGGTGTCGATACAGATCGGAGGGTCGGTTCACCAATCGGTTCTAAAGACCGATAATGGATGGTAGGCAGAGCCAATTCCCGGCAATCCATCCAAACGGTGGGCTTGGAATTTCCAGCGATCTTTGCTGGCGATCCAATACCTTTAATCCATACGTATCGACGGCATCCTTTTTATGTGGAGTATAGGGGAGAATCTTTAAAAAAATGATCCCATACAGCGACTTTTCTCAGACGATCGCTTTTACCACATCCGTGGTTTGCGGCATCATCGTTATGTTGGCCTTATTTACCATCCTTTATCATTTTTATTCATTGTTCAACATGAAGCCGGTCATGAAAACGATATCGACATGCGCGATTCTGTTGTTGGGTATCTTTGGCGTTTATCTATCCATCTATTCTGGAAAATTGATATTGTTGATGGGTATTCTTGAATCGACGTCTTACACGACCACCATCGTCTGCGGAACCATTATGATCATTGCCTTATTAAGTGTCTGTTTTCGTTTATTTTCATTACTAAAAAAGACACCCGTTGGACCGATAATCGCTCTATCCCCCAGCGCGATCATTTCGTTGGGTATTTTCGGTACGTTCTTAGGGATTTATCTTGGATTGAAAAATTTTGATACATCGGACATCAATTCCAGCATTCCTTCTTTGTTGGAGGGGTTGAAAACGGCGTTTATCACCTCGTTATTTGGAATGTTTTTCTCTCTGGTGCTTAGATACATTTATAGTCTATTTGACAAGGCGTCGCTAAAGCATGCATCTCCCGAGGAGGATGATCCAATTCGCGTTCTAAAAGAAATTGTCACCGAAGTCTCCTCCCTATCGATGGAACTAAAATCGATAAACACGACCTTCTTGAGATGTTTTCAATCCGATGAAGACTTTTCCTTGGTATCTCAGCTGGAACGGATTCGTGCGGATATGAATGGAATGGAGATCGAAATTTCAGGATGCTTAAAGGAAATGATGAAAACAGATCGGTTGCCCCGAAACAGGGCGGAGGATTGAGGGGTTGATCGACCGCCTTGTATCTAACAGGCAATGGCGTCTGTCCATATGCCGAAAACGATAGTCGAATTATTCTTACCATTTATCGATCGGATGTTCCGTCAGCCCACGGATGATGATTCCAATGGACGACCATCAATGCCTCACTAACATTCCAATTTCGTTAACCAACAGGGTGGCGTTCAGTACAAGGCGCGTTTAGAATGTTCAAATTTTACGAAAATAGCAAAAAACAAGAAGCCGATTGGGTCAGTATCTCTGATCTCATGGCCGGTTTGATGATGATATTTTTATTTGTCGCCATTTGCTACATGAATAATCTTCAAATACGAGAGAAGCAAATTAGGGATATCGCTATCGCTTATCAAGAATTGCAAAATGATTTATACACGGATTTGTATTCTGAATTTAAAGATGATCTCAACCATTGGAAGGCAGAGATCGATAGAGAGACGTTGTCCATAACATTTCATGAGCCGGATGTGTTGTTTGAACAGGGGAGTTCAACGGTTTCAGATCGATTTCGGAGTATCCTAAGTGATTTTTTCCCAAGATATATCCGCATTATGAATGCGAAGAAATACAACAGTAGTATCGAAGAAATCAGAATAGAGGGTCATACGTCATCCGAATGGGACGACAACATCGGCGAAGAAGATGCCTATATCAACAATATGGAACTCTCCCAGGATCGGACCCGATCAGTATTGAAGGTATGTCTGGAACTCATTGACGATCAGCGGGTAAAGAACTGGGCACAGCATTTGATTACGGCCAATGGCTTGTCTTCGAGTCGATTGATCGTTGATCCGAAAGGCATCGAGAACAAAGAAAAATCCAGAAGAGTTGAATTCAGAACCAAAACAGCGGCAGAAAAAAAAGTATATGAGATCATCCAGGAGATGGAATCATTATAAATGCCCTGACAAGGCTCACGGCATTGCCTCGCCAATAGAAATCAATCGGGTAACCACCCAACCAATGCCCCCCATTTTCCCGATCCTCGACCCTTGTCAGTCAGCTCGATCAGACCCGATTCGAAACCAATTGGATGGGAAAAAGACAACCAGGGGAATCGGTCACCCAACCCTTCGATTCGATTGATATTGATGATGAGGGTTTCCTACGATCAGCACAGACATCTCTCAATGCCCATCGAAACCAAGAAAGCACCAACCGGTTGGCAGGGACTTGGTATGGGCCTTTGGGGAATAATTGATTGGTGCCCCCGGCAGGGATCGAACCTGCGGCACCTGGATTAGGAATCCAGCGCTCTATCCACTGAGCTACGAGGGCATGGTGTAAGATGTCGGCCGGGCGGAGATGTGGCGTGGGGGAGATGCTCAGCCCGGTACCGTCAAAGGGGCAAAAAGGCGCCATCTCCCTTGCGGCAGTGCTCCGGCGCTGGTATTCGCTTATTGTCCAAAAACCGGTTCGAGTCAAGGTATACGTTTGAAATACCATTAGAAGGCGGATGGGGTCCGGCAGTCGAGGGCGTTCTGCCGCCTGCGCCGAGGGGTGGGTCCGGCGTATTGATCTCAGGGGAGCCTTCGGGTAGAATCCCACCACCGTTTTATGAAGAAGGGAGAGGACCGGCCCTGTGACATCCGCGCCTTGTGATCGAATCGTCCCCAGACTGCTGTGGATTGCCGCCAGCCTTCTGGTGGTTTCGGGATGCGCCTCCTCACCGTCCACCGGGCGAGACGGATGCCGCTCTTTTCCCCACGGTCCGGCCGCCGGACGCATCGATTCGTCCATTCTGGAAATGTACCCACTGGACTACACGACCACGGTCCATGACGAGAGGGGCAACCCCATTTTCACCCTCCGCTCAGAGTATCTCGGACGCTGCCCCGACCCCGACCTGTACCGCTCCCCAAACCAACCCTACTCGGGTCCCGACTACAATGAGAAAAAGGTGGCCTTCTACCGGATCACCGTGACCAACAAGACCAGCAGGGCCGTGGTCCTGAAGCGGCGGATCACCCGCCAATGGTTTGCCCGGGGAGAACCCCGCTATGATGTCGATACCGATGGAACCCCCGTCCTTAAAACCATTCCCGCCACCGCTACCCGGGATTTCGCCAAGCGACCCATGCGTCGAGGCAACACCTTCGGGCCCCACGAAAGCCGCCAGTATGGCGCTTACGGCTATTCCTCCGACGGCGAGGTGTGGATTACCGAAACCGTCATCGAATTCCGGGGTAAAGAATTTCTACTCGTCCATCACAAGGTGGGCCATTGATCACGGCGCCTTGGTGCCGGAACGGAAGGGGATCATCTGCCGATCGACCCCATAGAGGTAAGCCCTGACCATCGAAGGGCGGCGGTAGAAGCGACCGTCCGCTCTTCGTGATTTCTTGCCTATTGAGAGACTTCTGTGGTATGCATTCACTGGGTCTCAAGGCAGCGGTCAACCCCCATGGGCAGCCGCCTATCGATGCCCATCCCTGCCCAGTGCATCCCAATCTAACTGTCGAATACCGTGCCACCGAGTGCCTGAGGATCCGCCTGAACGGATCGGCCTCGGATGGGCCAAAGGAGGAGATCAATGACGAGAACGGCATCGCCCCACCCCTGGATCTGCTGGATCGGACTTTTCATCGCGGCAGCTCTTCTGACGACGGGTTGTTCGTCCATGGGCGCCACCAGCAAAGGATCGGAAGGGGACGCCGCTGCAACGCCGACACCGACCGTTTACCACGATTTCAACGATATTCTGCTGCCGTCGGAACTCAAGGTCGATCCGGACAGCACATACATCGTCCAGGGCTCCGGGATGACCACCGGCATCCTCACCCTCAAGGGATGGGTGGAGCGGGATTCCCTGATTCAGTTTTTCAGGGTGGGCATGGAAAGGGACAACTGGAAAATCCTCACCTCTTTTAAGTCCCCTAAGAAGACAACCGCCTCCATCCTGGTGTTTTCCAAGGAAAATCGAATGGCGGTGATCACGATTCGGGAGGGGATGGTCTACACCCATGTCGAAATTGCTGTTTCCCCGGCGGTTGCTGCCGCCGTCGGCGGTCTTTTCAAAGAATCCGAGATGTAAGCCTCTTCTGCCCCCATTGGCATCAAAAAGAGTTTATAGAGGCCTCCATGAAAACCCTCTTTGACGGAAAGCGCATTGTTCTCGGCGTCAGCGGAGGCATTGCCGCCTACAAGAGCGTCGAGTTGCTTCGTCTGCTGATGAAGGCCGGCGCCCGGGTGCGGGTGGCCATGACCGACAATGCCAAATGGTTCGTAGGGCCTGGCACTTTCCAAGCCCTTTCCGGACTGCCCGTCCTGACCAGCGTTTTCGAGGAGGGTGACGCCTCGATCCGACATATCGATTGGGCTCAGGAGGCTGAGCTGGTAGTCATCGCCCCGGCGACGGCCAACTTTTTGGGTAAGCTGGCCAACGGGATCGCCGACGATGCCCTGACGACCTTCATGCTGGCGGTAACCGCTCCGGTGGTGATCTGCCCTGCCATGAACACCCATATGTATGCGCATCCGGCGGTTCAAAAAAACCGTCGATGGTTAGAGTCGATGGGGTTCTCCATTTTAGAGCCCGATGATGGCGAACTGGCCTGCGGCACCGTCGGGCCCGGCCGGCTGCCGAATCCCGAGCGCATCCTGGCGCACATTGCCGGGGTGCTGACCCCAGTCGATATGAAAGGGATCCGCCTACTCGTCACCGCTGGCCCCACCCAGGAGTATCTGGATCCGGTCCGGTTTTTGAGCAACCCGTCCAGTGGCAAGATGGGGTTTGCCGTCGCCACCGCTGCTGCCCGCCGGGGTGCTGATGTTCACCTGGTCACCGGCCCGGTCGACTTGGCCGATCCCCCGGGCGTGGCCGTGGAGCGGGTGGTGTCCGCCCGTGAAATGGCGGGGCGGGTAATGGCCCTGGTCCCCGACGCCCACATTATTGTCAAGGCTGCCGCCGTGTCCGACTACAGCCCGATGGACACCGCCGACCATAAAATGAAAAAGGGGGGGGACACCCAGACCTTGAATCTCGTCCGAACCGTCGATATCCTCAAGGAAATCGGAAAGATCAAAGAAAACCGGGTTCTCGTCGGGTTTGCTGCCGAAACCCGGACGCTTCGGGAAAATGCCATGGAGAAACTGAAGGCCAAAAACCTGGATTTCATCGTCGGCAACCTGATCGGCCCCGCCGCCTCCGGTTTCAAAAGCAATACCAACACGGTCACCTTCTATTATCCGGACAACCGCGAGGAAGCGCTGCCCACCCTGGACAAACTGGAAGTCGCCCACCATATTCTAGACCGAGCTCTCGAGATATATTCCACCCGCAGACGGTAGCTCATCGCTTTTCATAGAAGACCAGGCCCCGGCGCTGCCAGTGGGGTCAGCGGCAGGTTTTCATGGGTATCAACGGCAAGAGGTTTGTTTGATGCAGCCCCCTGATCAGATTAAAAAGTTACTTGAAGAAATATCTGCAACACTAAAAAATTATTCTAAATACGGACTTAAAGGGTATGACTGCTCGGCGGTTTCCTTATCACTGATGGACCGATGGCCGTCCATCCCCACAGGCGGCTCCCAATCCCAGGTCACTGAATCCCTCCATGGGGTGAAAGCCGATTTGACCGACTGCCGACGATGTGGACTTCATGAAGAGCGGCAGCGGATCGTGTTCGGCGCCGGCGATCCCCATGCGACCCTCATGTTCATTGGCGAAGGACCCGGCAGGGAGGAAGACCTCAGGGGCGAGCCTTTCGTCGGTGCGGCGGGGGAACTTCTTACAAAGATCATTCAGGCGATCCATCTGACCCGGGAAACGGTATACATCTGCAACATCGTCAAATGCCGCCCTCCAAAAAACCGCAACCCGAATCCGGATGAAATACGGACCTGTCTGCCTTTTTTGAAGCGCCAGATCGCCGCCGTCAGTCCCCAGTTTATCGTCAGCCTGGGGTCGGTAGCCACCCAAACCCTCTTGAACACCCACCAGCCCATATCCCGGCTGAGAGGCCGGTTCCACGAACTGGACGGCGGCATTCGCCTGCTGCCTACTTTTCATCCGGCTTATCTGCTTAGAAACCCTGAAAAAAAACGGGATGTCTGGGAAGACATGAAGCTGCTCATGCAGGTGTACCCCCATGACCGCTAAGGTTGGCATCGCAGGGATGCTCCTTGTCATCCTGGCCGGCGTCGGCATCTCCCACGGCCAGGAAGGCGGGGTCTATCACGTGATGACGGTGTCGGATGCCATCGGTCCCGGGGTGACGGCCTTCATCCAATCGGGCATTCGGCAGGCAGAGGCCGAAGACTCCCGGTGCCTTATCATTCGTCTGGATACACCGGGCGGACTGGCGGATGCCATGCGCCACATCGAAATGGAGATGATGTCCAGCCGGGTTCCCGTGGTGGTCTACGTGTCCCCCTCGGGGGCCAGGGCCGCCTCGGCCGGCGTCATGATTACCGTTGCCGCCGATGTGGCCGCCATGGCGCCCGGCACCAACATCGGTGCGGCCCACCCCGTCGGGGCAATGGGGGGGGAGATCTCGGAGACCATGTCCAAAAAAGTGGTCAACGACATGGTGGCTCACGCCCGGAGCGTGGCCCAACAGCGGGGACGAAACGCGGACTGGGTGGAAAAAGCCATCCGGGAGAGCGTATCGATCACTGAAAGAGAGGCACTCGATAAAAACGTGATCGAGTTGATCGCCGAGGATATCGATGATCTGGTTGCCCAACTCGACGGCCGGGAGATACCGGGCAAGGGCGTGATCGCCATTGCGGGCGCTGAGCGGGTCGAGATCCAGGAGGGATTGAGAACCCGGGTGCTGCGACTCATATCCAACCCGAATGTGGCCTATATTCTGATGATGATCGGACTTGCCGGCCTCTACTTCGAGCTGTCCCACCCCGGTGCCATATTCCCCGGGGTGATCGGTGGTATTTCCCTGATCTTGGCCTTTTTCGCTTTCCAGACCCTGCCCGTCAACACCGTGGGCATTCTGCTTATCCTGCTGGCGGTGGTATTGTTCATTTTAGAGATAAAGGTGACCAGTTACGGAATGCTCAGCCTGGCGGGCATTCTGTGCCTGTCACTGGGATCCCTCATGCTCTTCGACAGCCAAAACCCGGAATTCCGACTGTCCCTGCAGGTGGTGGTGACGGCTGTTATTACCATTTCCGCATTTTTCCTGGGCATGGTCTGGCTGGTGATCAAGGCTCAGGTGCCCGCCAGCCCCACCGGTCCCTCCGGATTGATCGGCCAGGTCGGCATCGTCAAGCATGCCATTGCACCGGAGGGCAAGCTCATGATCCACGGAGAGTTATGGAAGGCCCGGTCCGGAGCGACCATACCGGAGGGCAAGTCGGCGGTTGTGGTCGAAGTGGACGGCCTGACCTTGGCGGTCCGGCCGGTGGATGACGCCGAAGCGCCCCCCGACGAGACCCGCGGGGTTTCTCAAACCCAATAAACGCCGTCTTTGGGAGATTATCATGTTCTATCCTGCCATTTTTGTGATCGTTTTGGTGGTATTGTTTCTGGCCGCCGCCATCCGCGTGTTAAACGAATACGAACGGGGGGTGGTGTTCCGGCTCGGGCGAGTCATCGCGGCCAAGGGGCCGGGGCTGATCATTCTGATTCCGGTGATCGACAAGATGGTCAAGGTCAGTCTCCGGCTGGTGGTGACGGATGTGGATCCCCAGGACGTGATTACCCGGGACAACGTGTCGGTGAAAGTCAATGCGGTGATTTATTTCCGGGTGATCGACCCCGTAAAGGCCGTCATCGAGGTGGAGAATTACACCTATGCCATGTCCCAGCTGGCACAGACGACCCTCCGAAGCGTTTGCGGCCAGATGGAGCTCGACGATCTGCTGTCGGATCGGGAGCGAATCAACAGCGATCTACAGGAAATCCTGGACACCCACACTGATCCATGGGGTATCAAAGTGGCCACCGTCGAACTGAAGCATATCGATCTGCCCCAGGAGATGCAGCGCGCCATGGCGCGACAGGCCGAGGCGGAGCGGGAACGGCGGTCGAAGGTCATCAACGCCGAAGGAGAGTTTCAGGCCTCGGCAAAACTTGCAGAAGCAGCCAACATCATCGAGCGTCACCCAGTGGCGCTTCAACTTCGCTACCTGCAGACTGTCAATGAAATGGCCACGGAGAGCAATACGACGACCATTTTCCCCATCCCGATCGATCTGTTCAAGCCGTTTCTGGCCGCTGTGTCAGAGCGGATTCCGCCGGTCGGTCGGGAGGAAGGGGATGGTTGACAATGCGGTGCAGGTTGCAGTATTCACCCCCATTTAACCGGTCCGTCGGCGCCAGTCTCCCCTCTGCCCAACCCACCTGAGGTCGAGCTGGTGGGCCTCCTTTTGTCAGAGGCCGGATCTGCTGCAGCTGTCGTCGATGTTTTTCAACCCCAAACCACGATGAGGAGCGAGACGATATGGGAGGAAAATCGAAGGAAGGAAAAGAAAAACCCTTGGAGAAGATGACAGCCAAAGAACTGCGTGAGATGGCCAAAGAAATCCCGGACATCACGGGCGCTCATGGGATGAACAAGCCGGAACTCATCAGTGCCATCAAAGCGGCCAAGGGGATCAAGGAGTCGGAAAAGAAAAAAAAGTCCTCCATGCGGGATGTCAAGGCGAAAATCAAGGTTCTCAAGGCGGAGCGAGCTTCAGCCCTCGAGTCCAAGGATGGGCTTACGGCATCGATTCTCCGTCGAAAAATCTCTCGCTTGAAGAAGCAAACCCGTCGGTCTGCCTGAGGAGGGGACGGTCCCCATGGATCAAGCCTTTCCCGGCATGAAAGCGCCCGATCAAGCGGCGTCGGGACCCATCGAGGGCCCGAGGCCCATCGATCCCCGTCACGTGGCATTCGATATCGACGGTGTCGTCGCCGATACCATGAACCTGTTTCTGGAGATCGCCAGGGACGAGTTTGGCCTCCGCCACCTGCGGTATCAGGATATCACTTCCTATTCCCTGGAAGCGTGCCTGGACGTGGAGCCGGATCGCATCGAACGCATCGTGGAGCGACTCCTGGGGGCGGAGGCCACGTGGAGGCTCATGCCCATCGACGGCGCTCCCGAAGTGGTGAACCGGATGGGAAAGGAAACCGGGTCGGTGCTGTTTGTTACTGCCCGGCCCCGGGCCGAGGAGATCGAAGCCTGGCTGGGCAAGGTGCTTCATCTGCCGGCCTCGGCCATCAGAGTGGTGGCGACCGGCAACTTCGACGGCAAATCCGAAGTTCTTAAAGATCATGGCATCCGTTTTTTTGTGGAAGATCGTCTGGAGACCTGCTTTTTAATGGAAAAAGACGGGATTAGTCCCATCGTGTTCCGGCAGCCATGGAATCGGTCCACCCATCCGTTTCGAGAGGTAGGCAGCTGGCAGGAAATTGGCGAATTGATTTTTCCATGACCCCGTCGTGCCCCGATGGGATCAGGGGGGATTGCAGACCCCCCTATCGTGTCGGCGGCAGGTTCGGCGGAGAAAAGATCTTATGGTGACTGGCTCGTCTCATGGACATCGGTTGATTGATGATTTCATCAACGCCCTATCGGCAGAGAAGGGATATTCCGTCCATACCTGCCGGGCCTACCGAAGGGATCTGGAGACATTTGCCGACTTCGTGACCGGCGAGGGCAGAGCGGAGGGTTTCGACCCTGGACAAGTCGACCACCTGGAGGTGCGGGCTTGGCTGGGAAGGCTCCACCGGACCAACAGCAAATCGACCATAGCGCGAAAATTATCGACCCTGCGGACCTTCTATCGGTTTCTAATGCGTCAGGGAAGCGTTCGACTGAATCCGGCAGAGTCCGTCAGAACCCCCAAGCAGGATCAGCCGATACCCGGGTGCCTTACCGTGGACGATATCTTTCGGCTGCTGGATTCCCTTCCCAACGACAGTCTTTTAGAAATGAGAAACCGGGCAATCTTTGAGACCCTGTATTCCTGCGGGCTTCGGGTCAGTGAACTGACGGGTCTCGATATGGGCGACATGGATTTGAACCAGGGGATCATCCGGGTGACGGGCAAGGGTAGAAAACAGCGCCTGGTGCCCATCGGCAGGAAGGCGGTCAGCGCCATCGACGCTTATCGCAGACGATTGGCCAGGGAGGCGGCAGGCGGCGCGTCGGAGAACGGCCCCTTGTTTCTGAACAAAAACGGTCAGCGGTTGTCCGCCCGTTCAGTGGCGAGGATACTGGACCGACTCGTGGTGCGTTGTGGGTTTCTGACCCCGGTATCCCCCCACACCCTTCGCCATTCCTTTGCAACCCATCTTCTCAACGCCGGAGCAGATTTGAGGGTGGTCCAGGAGCTTCTGGGACATGAGAGTCTATCCACGACCCAGAAATACACCCACGTCAATATCGACCGACTGATGGAAGCATACGACAACGCTCACCCGAGAAGATAACGGACAGAGGCCATCAATGACCCTGACACCCCCAGACCGATTCCACGGCACCACGATCCTGGCGGTTAGGAGAAACGAAAAACTCGCCATCGCCGGGGACGGCCAGGTGACCCTGAATCACACCGTCATCAAGCACCGCGCCCGGAAGGTTCGCCGCATCTTCAACGACCGGATCCTTGTCGGGTTTGCCGGGGCCACCGCCGACGCCCTGACCCTGTCGGAGAAGCTGGAGGCCAAACTCGAGCGCTACAACGGCAATCTGACTCGAAGCGCTGTCGAACTGGCCAGGGACTGGCGGGCCGACAAATATCTCAGGCGTCTGGAAGCCCTGATGATTGCCGCCGACGACAGCGGTCTCTTTCTTCTATCCGGCACCGGGGATGTGATCGAGCCGGACCGGGATATCGCCGCCATCGGTTCCGGAGCCGTAGCGGCCCAATCGGCGGCTTGGGCCCTTTACGATGAAACCCAAATGGCTGCAGCGGCGATCGTTCGCAAGGCCATGGAAATCGCTGCCGCTACCTGTGTGTTCACCAATAGCGAGATCCATATAGAGGAACTGTGATCGCCGCCGTTCCGGGTTAAGGGACCGATCGTCACGCAAAGGGATTCGAATCCCCTGGCCCTGGGGGCACGGATACCGGGATACCGGCGTGGAACGTCTCCGGCGCAGGCGGCTTAGACACCCAAAGGACGTCGACCATGTTACCGCAAATCGCCCCTCCGGCAATGGAACACCTCAAACCCTCTGAAATCGTTCGAGAACTGGATCGATACATCGTGGGTCAGCACAAGGCCAAACGATCGGTGGCCATCGCCCTGCGCAACCGTTGGCGGCGGCAACAGGTTCCCGACGCCCTGCGGGATGAAATCGCCCCCAAGAACATCATCATGATCGGGCCCACCGGTGTCGGAAAGACCGAAATTGCTCGACGACTGTCCAACATGGCCGATGCCCCGTTCACCAAAGTGGAAGCCTCCAAGTTTACCGAGGTGGGATATGTGGGCAGAGACGTGGAGTCCATGATCCGGGATCTGGTGGAGCTCACCGTCACCAAGCTGAAGGTCCGTGAGCAGGAGGAGGTTGCCGAGAAAGCCAAAGGGCTGGCCGAAGAGCGGATGTTGGACCTGCTGCTGCCCAAGGCAACGCCAGCCGGGGGAACCGGCGGCATTCAATCCCCGACGGCTCTGGTGCAGGACGCCGACAGCCAGGAATCTTCTGCCCGAACCCGAGAGAAATTAAGGCGGATGTTGAGGGAAGGGCGGCTGGACGATCGGATGGTGGATCTTGAAATGGCCGACCGCTCGACCCCTATGGTGGAGGTCTTCTCCAACATGGGCATGGAGGAGATGGGAATCAATTTCAAGGATATGCTGGGGGGATTGCTGCCGAAGCAGACCAAAAGACGCCGGTTGAAGGTGCCCGAGGCCATGGAGATAATTGCCCAGGAGGAGGCCCAGGGGCTGGTGGACATGGAGAAGGTGGTTCGTTCAGCGGTAGAAAAGGTGGAGCAGTCCGGCATTATCTTTCTGGATGAAATCGACAAGATCGTCGGCAAGAAGGAAAGCCATGGCCCGGATGTCTCCCGGGAGGGCGTTCAGAGAGATCTGCTTCCCATCGTGGAGGGAAGCACCGTCATGACCAAATACGGGCCCGTTCGCACCGATCACATCCTGTTTATCGGCGCCGGCGCCTTTCATGCCATCAAGCCCTCGGATCTGATTCCGGAACTCCAGGGGCGGTTCCCGATTCGTGTGGAACTCGAGGCCCTGGGGCGCGAAGAGTTCTATCGGATTATGAAGGAACCCCGAAACGCCCTGCTCATCCAGTACGCTGCGCTGTTGAACACCGAGGGGGTGTCTTTGTCTTTTGACGATGATGCCATCAGGGAGATTGCCGCCATTGCCGAGGAGGTCAACAGCCGCACCGAAAATATCGGCGCCCGGCGACTTCACACCCTCATGGAGTGTCTTCTCGAGGATATTCTCTTCGATGCCCCCGATGTGGACAACCGGCAGATCCTCATTACCAAGGACGATGTGGTCAGCCGGCTGGCCGGACTGAAAGACAACGAAGACCTCAGCCGCTATATCCTTTAGTGTCGAATTCAGGAGATAACAGGGGAACGGACATGAAGACGGATACCCTCACGACCGCTTCGGGTGCGGCGGATGTGCTGATCGAGGCACTGCCCTATATCCGACAGTTCAACGGCATGACCATCGTCATCAAATACGGGGGGCATGCCATGGTGGACTCCCAACTCCGTGACGATTTCGCCCGGGACATCACCCTGCTCAAGTTCATCGGACTCAATCCGGTGGTGGTGCACGGGGGCGGTCCCCAGATCAACAAGGTAATGGACCGGATGGGCATCAGCCCGCGCTTCGTCCGGGGGATGCGCCTGACCGACGAGCCCACCATGGATGTGGTGGAAATGGTTCTGGGAGGGAAGGTGAACAAGTCCATCGTTTCCCTGATCAACCGCCATGGGGGCAGGGCAGTGGGGTTAAGCGGGAAGGACGGGGGCCTGATCGAGGCGGAGAAGCTCAAGATCGTCCATCAGGAAGCCGGGGATGTGCCCCCGGAAATCATCGACCCGGGTCTGGTGGGACGGGTGAACCGGATCCATCCCGACATCATCGACACCCTGACCGCCAAAGGGTTCATCCCCATCGTGGCCCCGGTGGGCGGTGGCATCAATGGAGAAACCTACAACATCAACGCGGACCTTGTGGCCAGCCACATTGCCATCGCTTTGAAGGCCGGGCGGCTGGTTTACTTGACGGACGTGGACGGGGTCATGGACGCCGACGGGCGGTTGATCTCTTCGATACAGTCGGAGGACGCCAAGGGCCTCATTGCCGACGGTATCATTTCGGGCGGGATGATCCCCAAGATCGAATATGCTCTGGAGGCGGTGTCCCATGGGGTGGACAAGGTGCCGATCATCAATGGAAAGCGTCGGCACGCCCTTCTGCTGGAACTGTTTACAGACAGCGGCATCGGAACGGAAGTGACCCAATGAGCCATCCGCTTATTCAAACGGCAGACCGCGTGATTGCCGCCACCTACAGCCGGTTTCCAGTGGTGTTTGTGAGGGGGAAGGGCGCCACCCTCTGGGATGCGGACGGCAATGCCTATCTCGACTTCCTGGCAGGCATCGCCGTCTGCAACCTCGGACACAGCCATCCACGAGTGGCCGACGCCCTCCGGGAGCAGGCCGGCGCCCTGCTCCATGTGTCCAACCTCTTTTATACCGAGCCCCAGGTTGAACTGGCCCAATGGTTGGTGAACCGTAGCTTTGCCGACCGCGTGTTCTTCTGCAACAGCGGTGCGGAGGCCAACGAGGCCGCCATCAAGTTGGCGCGGCGCTATTTTCACGAGCGGGGAGAGACCCGTCGCTTTCGCATTACGGCCATGACCCAGTCCTTCCACGGCCGCACCATGGGAAGCCTTGCCGCTACGGGGCAGAAGACCCTCAGAGCCGGTTTCGATCCGATCCTGGAAGGCTTCGACTTCGTTCCTTTCAACGATGGGGCAGCCCTCGAAGAGGCCATAGGACCGGATACCTGCGCCGTGATGCTGGAGCCGATTCAAGGGGAGGGCGGTATCCGGGTGCCCGATCCGGGTTACCTGAAAACCGTTCGTGAGCTTTGCGACCGGAGTGGAGTGCTCATGATCCTGGACGAGGTCCAGACCGGAATGGGGCGAACCGGAAAGCTCTTCGCCCACGAGCACGAAGGGGTGGCTCCGGATATCATGAGCCTGGCCAAGGCCCTGGGAAACGGACTGCCGATCGGCGCCATGCTAGCCCGGGAATCGGTGGTCGGCGCCTTTACTCCGGGATCCCATGGGACGACTTTCGGCGGAACCCCCATCATCGCGGCCGGCGCCCTTGCCGTGGTCAAGGCAATGGAAGAAGAGAAGATCGTTGCCCATGCCCAGCGGATGGGGGACTATTTCAAGTCACGGTTGGAAACGCTCCGCAACCGCCACAGGGCCATTGCAGGGGTGTTGGGTCGAGGACTCCTGCTAGGGCTCGACCTCGAATTCGAGGGCGCCCCAATCGTCAAGGCCTGCCTCGACCGGGGGTTTGTCATCAACTGTGTGCAGAAGCATGTGCTCCGATTTGCGCCTCCCCTTATCATCCGGGAGGCTGAGATCGATGCGCTGGTCGACTGCCTCGACACGCTATTGGCCGACATGAGCTGACGGGGGTATTTCGACCATGGGTTTCTGGGAAATTTTGAGAATTCTTTCCGTATTGGAGGAGAAATTACAGTGACGCAAAACGTAAGAAAGGTCGTCCTGGCCTATTCGGGTGGACTGGACACATCGGTGATTCTCAAGTGGCTGGTGGAAACCTATCGCTGTGAGGTGGTGACGTTTTCGGGCGATCTCGGCCAGGTGGACGATATGGCTCAGGTGGAGCGAAACGCCATGAAAACCGGGGCTGTCAAGGCCTATGTCGAAGACTTGAGGGAAGAGTTCGTCAAAGACTATGTATTTCCCGCGTTTCGGGCAAACGCCATCTACGAGGGCCAGTACCTGCTGGGGACCTCCATAGCCAGACCCCTGCTTGCCAAGCGCCAGATCGAAATTGCCGAGATCGAAGGGGCCGATGCCGTCAGTCATGGCGCCACAGGCAAGGGAAACGATCAGGTCCGGTTCGAGCTGGCGTATCTGGCACTGAATCCCCATATTCGGATCATTGCTCCCTGGAGGGAGTGGGACCTCAATTCAAGGACCGTGCTCATGGCCTTCGCCAGGGAGCACGGAATTGATGTGCCCACGACCCACGACAAGCCTTACAGTACGGATGGAAATCTCCTTCACATCAGCTACGAAGGCGGTGTACTCGAAGATCCATGGGCCTCGCCTCCGGAGGATATGTTCACCCTTACCGCGTCCCTCCTTTCAGCACCGGACGATCCCGAGACGGTGGAGATCGCTTTCGAATGCGGTGATCCTGTGACGGTAAACGGCCGGGAGATGTCACCGGCCGGGATTCTGGCGGAACTCAATCGGCTGGGGGGAAAACACGGTGTCGGTCGGATGGACCTGGTGGAAAACCGGTTTGTCGGCATGAAATCCCGTGGCGTCTATGAAACCCCTGGCGGAACGATTCTCCGCGCCGCCCATATGGCGATGGAATCGCTCACCATGGACAGGGAAGTCCTCCATCTGAGGGATTCGCTTGTTCCTCAGTATTCCCGTATGATTTACAACGGATTCTGGTTTTCTCCCGAGCGTCGGGTGCTCCAGGAGATGATCGACATGACCCAGAACACCGTAAGCGGTGTGGTGCGATTAGAGCTCTACAAGGGCAACTGTCGAGTGATGGGACGAAAATCGGACCGGTCCCTCTACCGGATGGATTTCGCCACCTTCGAAGAAGACGATGTTTACAGCCACAAGGACGCCGAAGGCTTTATCCGCCTCAATGCCCTCCGGCTGAAGATCCAGGCGCTGATGGAAAAGAACGGGTAGGACTGTCCGGACGCCCCTGTCCATGGAGGGAGTCAGGGCTTTCTCTATCCGGGAGAATCGATTGTCCGGCACTGACGGTCGACAAGGAGACCCACATGGTATCAAAACCCTGGGAAGGTCGGTTCGCTGAAAAAACCCATCGATCGGTGGAGGTTTTCACGGCGTCCATCGACGTGGACCATCGGCTTTACGACTATGACATCGAGGGCAGTATCGCCCATGCCAAGATGCTGGCCAGCACCGGAATCATCACCGGCGAAGAACTCAGCCAACTGATCGAGGGGTTTGGAAAGATCCGTCGCGAGATCGAGCGTGGGGAATTCGTTTATCACGAAAGCCTCGAAGATATTCATATGCATATCGAGGACCGACTGTTTCAACTGGCCGGAAAGGCGGCCCAAAAACTTCACACCGCCCGGAGCAGAAACGATCAAGTGGCCCTGGACGCGCGCCTCTTCCTGAGGGAGGAGAGCCGTCAGGTGCTGACACTCCTTACATCGTTGCGCCAGGTCATGGTGGACGCGGCCGAGGGCTTTCTGGGGGTTATTCTCCCCGGGTACACCCATCTCCAGCGGGCTCAGCCGGTGCTTCTCTCCCATCACTTCATGGCTTATTATGAAATGCTGACGCGGGATGCCGACCGCTTTCAGGACGGTCTCAAGCGGATCAATGTCATGCCCCTGGGCTCGGCAGCCCTTGCCGGGACCACCTACCCCATCGATCAGACGGTGACGGCATCCCTCATGTCCTTCCCGGCGGTCACCGCCAACAGCATCGATGGGGTCTCGGATCGGGACTTTATCATCGAATTTCTATCTGCGTCCAGCATCTGCATGATGCATCTGAGCCGTCTGTCCGAAGAACTCGTTCTCTGGTCCACGTCGGAATTTCAATTTATCGAACTGCCCGACGCCTTCGCCACCGGCAGCAGCATCATGCCTCAGAAAAAAAACCCGGATGTGCCGGAGCTGGTTCGAGGAAAGACCGGACGGGTCTATGGGGACCTGATGGCCATGCTGACGACCATGAAAGCACTGCCCCTCGCTTACAACAGGGACATGCAGGAGGACAAGGCACCCCTGTTCAGCACGGTCGATACGTTGAAGGCCTGCCTCGATATCTATGTCCAGATGATTCCCCGATTGACCATCCGCTCCGACCGGATGATGGATGCTGCCTCGAAGGGGTATCTCAGCGCCACGGATCTGGCCGACTACCTTGTCACCAGAGGCCAACCCTTCAGAGAAGCCCACGGCTGCGCCGGAAGGGCGGTTTCCTTTGCCATCGAGGCTGGAAAAGAACTCCATGAACTGTCCTTGGCCGAACTCAAGGGGTTTTCGAAAGTCATCGAAGATGATGTCTTCGATGTCCTGACCGTCCAGCAGATGGTCGACCGGCGACGTTCCGAGGGCGGAACCGCCACCGACAACGTCGCGCGGGCGATTGCCGATGCGAAGCATCGGTTGGCATCGGATGCCAACGATAAGGCGGTGGAATCATGAGGGTGATGCGGAAACGGTTACGGCGGATGTCGAGTACTGCCGGCGTTATCCTGATGGTGGTGGCCGCGGCCATTGGCGGCTGTGGAAAGAAGGGACCGCCCCGGCTTCCTGATGCGCCGACGCTTCCGGAGATATCGGATTTGTCCTACCAGCTGGAGGGCAGTGAGGTGGCTCTGTCCTGGTCCGTTCCCGAAGCGGCGGTCCAGGACCTCGACGGGTTTACCATCTATCGGTCCTTGACCTCGCTGGCGGAGGCACCCTGCGACGGCTGCCCTCTTGTCTTCGAGAAAATCGCTACGGTCCCGGCGGCTGCCCCCGACGATCCGATTGGGCGCTACTCCTATCGGGACCGCATTAGCGATGGCTTCCGTCATATATACAAGGTGGGTGCCTTTCGGGAGCCGGGAGGGGAAACCCAAGACTCCAATCGCATCCGTTTTGACATTCAGCCCCTACCCTGATCCTATCGCCGGCGGCGCTAAGGAGATCACCATGCACTACTTCGAACACAAGCGCGGAGAACTTTATTGCGAAGACGTACCCGTCCGAAAGATCGCCGCATCGGTCGGTACGCCACTCTATCTGTACAGCCACGCAACCCTCGAGCGCCACTTCAAGGGCTTTTCAGAAGCATTTGGAGAGTCGGAGCATCTGGTTTGCTATTCCGCGAAGGCCAATGCGTCCCGGGCGATCCTCAACCTGTTCTCTCGACTGGGAGGAGGACTGGATATCGTCTCGGGAGGCGAACTCTACCGGGGACTGAAGGCGGGTGTCGATCCGAAAAAAGTGGTATACTCCGGCGTCGGTAAGCGGGTCGACGAAATCGACGACGCCCTGAACGCGGGAATCCTGATGTTCAACGTCGAATCCCTCGAAGAGCTTAATTTAATCGACCAGCGGGCCGGTGCCATGGGCAAAAAAGCGCCCGTGGGCATTCGGGTCAATCCCGATGTGGACCCGAAAACCCACCCTTATATTTCAACAGGGCTGAAGAAGAACAAATTCGGCATCGGTGCCCAAGAAGCCTTAGATGCCTATCGGGCGGCTTACCGTCTTACGAATGTCGAGGTGATCGGAATCGACTGCCATATCGGTTCCCAGATCACCGATCCTTCCCCCTTCGAAGATGCCATGAAGAATATCGCCTCCCTGGTGGCCTCGCTCAAAGAGATCGGCATGGGCATTCGATTTGTGGATGTGGGCGGTGGATTAGGCATCACTTATCGTGACGAGTCCCCTCCGGGGCTTAAGGACTATGCCAAGGCCATCACAGGGGCATTCAAGGGGATGGATGTGTCGTTGATCCTTGAGCCGGGGCGTGTCCTGGTTGGAAATGCCGGAATTCTTGTAACCCGGGTGCTCTATCGGAAGCCGGGGCCGGACAAATCTTTCATTATCGTCGATGCGGGCATGAACGATCTCCTTCGCCCGTCCCTCTACGATGCCTACCATGAGGTCGTTCCCGTGGAGTCCGAACGGTCGGGAGCGCCCATTCATGCAGATGTGGTGGGGCCCATCTGCGAGACCGGCGATTTCCTCGCTCGCGACCGATCGGTAGCCGACGTGCCGTCGGGGGGACTTCTGGCCGTCATGAGTGCGGGGGCCTACGGTTTTGCCATGTCTTCGAATTACTGTTCCCGGCTGAGAATTGCCGAGGTGATGGTCAGGGGGGACGCATATGCCATCACACGCCAGCGGGAGACCTACGCGCATCTTACCACCGGAGAGTCGCTTCCGAATTTTTCTAGTTAACTCCTTTCGGCCAGCCGGAGCGTTCGGGACGACATCATGGACACTGGCACCACCCCCAGCCGGGGGATCAAGGGAGAATACCCATGACACCGATACCCTTCAGCAAAATGAACGGCAGCGGTAACGATTTCATCCTGATCGACAACCGGGATGGCATCGTCGGTGAGGCCGGCCTTCAGGATTTGGTTCGGAACGTCTGCCGCCGACAGCTGTCGATTGGCGCCGACGGCTTGATTCTTGTCGAGCCCTCGCGCAACGCCGATTTCAGATGGCAATTTTTCAATGCCGACGGCAGTCGAGCTGAAATGTGCGGCAACGGCGCCCGATGTGCGGCCCGGTTTGCCAGGCTTGCGGGAATCGCCGGGATGACCATGTCCTTTGAAACCGACGCCGGCCTGATCCGGGCGGAGATGATCGGGGACCGGGTCAAGGTAGGGATGACCGACCCCAAGGATTTCCATCCCGAGATCCAGATCCCGCTTCCTGACGGTGTCGTCACCGGTGGAAGCCTCAATACAGGGGTCCCCCACGTGGTGCTTGATGTGGGAGAGTCCCTGGAGACCACGGACATCGCCTCCATCGGCCGCGCCATCCGGTTTCACGACCGGTTCCAGCCGGCCGGGACCAATGTCAATGTCATCCGCCGACTCGGTGATCAGCGCATCGCCGTCAGAACTTACGAGCGCGGCGTGGAAGGGGAAACCTTGGCCTGTGGAACCGGGTGCGTCGCCTCAGCCTTGTTCGCCGCCCACCACTCCGATCTCGATAGCCCGATCCATGCGGTGACCCGGAGCGGCGGGATTCTTACCATCTACTTTGACCGGACGCCGAATGGATTCTCCCGCGTATTCATGGAGGGAGACGCCCGACTGGTCTGCACGGGCCATATTCTGGCCGACGCCCTGATGGCATGACGTTCCGATGACAAGCCCAGACCTTCAAACCGCTTATATTTCCGTCGGCTCCAATCTGGGGGACAAGGCCACCAATTGCCGACTCGGCATCGATGCCGTCGATCGTCTCGACAACTGCAGACTAACGGCTGTCTCCCGATTCTATCGAACTGCCCCGGTCGACTACAGGGACCAGGACTGGTTCGTGAATGCGGCCATTGAAGTGTCGACCCGGCTGTCCCCCCCATCCCTACTCGAGGGATTGCAAACCATTCAAACGGAGGCGGGGCGGCCCCGGAGCGGGATTCGTTTCGGCCCCCGGATTCTCGACCTGGATATCTTGTTCTTCGGCAATAGGGTTGTGGATTCCCCGGTTCTGACGATTCCCCATCCGCGGCTGCACAAAAGACGGTTTGTCTTGGAACCGCTTTGTGATATAAATCCTGGCATTGTTCACCCGGTCCTCAACGAGAGCATCCAGACCTTATTGAGCCGGATCGACGATCCAGAACAGGAGATCATTGCCCTGAATGATTAGATTCATTGTCCTTTTTATAGTCGGCTATCTCGGCTACCGGGCCTTGAAGAATTGGCTCGAGGGCGGGCCTGCCGCCCGGAGCATCCAGCCGACCGCTCCGGTGAATGCGGAAGACGAAATGGTCAAAGATCCGGTTTGCAACGTCTACGTCGCCAGGCTGAGCGGTATCCGGCTGGTAGAAGGGGAGCGCGAGGTGGTGTTTTGCAGCGATGCCTGCAAGGACCGCTATCTGGAACATCGGAGACAGGGCGGGGATTCCTCCTGAGGGACCTCCCCGATCCGAATCCCGACAGATTCAACCAAGGAGGCCGCAGCTACCATGAAGTTTTTCATCGATACCGCCAGTATCAGCGAAATCAAAGAAGCCACCGCCATGGGGATGGTGGACGGCGTTACCACCAATCCCACCCTCATCGCCCGTGAAAACGGTGAGTTCAAGAGCATCATCAAAGAGATTTGCGGCATCGTCACTGGCCCTGTCAACGCCGAAGTCATCAGTATCGACGCCGCCGGCATGGTCGATGAGGGCAGAGACTTGGCCAAGTTGGCCGACAATATTGTGGTCAAGATACCAATGACGGTCGAGGGGCTCAAGGCGGTGCGGGTTTTGGCTGCCGACGCCATTAAAACCAATGTGACCCTTATTTTTTCGGCCCTTCAAGCCCTCATGGCCGCCAAAGCCGGGGCCAACTACGTGAGTCCGTTCGTCGGCCGGCTGGACGACATCTCCCATGAGGGAATGCTTCTGGTGGAGCAGCTGGTGGAGATCTACAGCAACTACGCCTACGACACGGAGATTATCGTCGCCAGCGTCCGAAATCCCTTACACGTTCTGGATTCCGCGCTTCTCGGAGCCGACATTGCAACCATTCCGTTCAGCGTTCTATCCAAACTGGCGGCCCACCCCCTGACCGACAAAGGGCTCAAGGCCTTTCTCGACGACTGGAACAGTGCCAGGCCGTAACGGTACCCCATCATGGTAAGAGGTTTCCCAAAGATCAGTCGAGATGGCATCCTGAAGCATTTCAGTGATCCCAACAATCTCACCCTCTATCGGGTCGCTTCTATCCCGGCAGTCGTCATGCTGCTCTATTTCCCCAACCGGATTTGCGCCTTCCTGGCGGCTATTGTTTTTTCGGTGGCATCCATTACCGATTATCTGGATGGCTATTTTGCCAGACGCCAGGGGAAAGAATCCAATTTCGGCCGGGTCATGGATCCGGTTGCGGATAAACTGCTGGTCTCCTGCGTTTTCATTATGATGACTTCCCTTGACTGGATTCCGGCCTGGATGGTCTGCGTCATCATTGGTAGAGAGATCGCCGTGACCGGTCTGAGGAACATCGTTGCGGAAAACAAGGAGGATGTGTCGGCGTCGATGCTGGGGAAGTACAAAACCGGATTCCAAATCGCCGCCACCATTCCGCTGCTGATCCATTACCCGTTCATCGGCATCGATTTTCACATCATCGGTATGTTCTTCTTATGGGGGGCTCTCCTGCTCACGGTTTGGTCCGGCATTGACTATTTTCTGCGCTTCCGGAAGCTGCTTACCTTTTAAAATAGGGTTGACAATCGGAAGCAGACCTTATAGAAAATCGGTCTCGACTGAGCGGGAATAACTCAGTGGTAGAGTGCGACCTTGCCAAGGTCGAAGTCGCGGGTTCAAATCCCGTTTCCCGCTCCATTTTTTTTGGCGGCATAGCCAAGTGGTAAGGCAGCGGCCTGCAAAGCCGTTATTCACCAGTTCGAATCTGGTTGCCGCCTCCACAGTAAAACCAAAGGGCTGCGAGATCATCGCAGCCCTTTTTCTGTTGGAAAGCGTGGTTCACCGCTCGATATCTCAGCTTACTTGAATATAAGGTGTCACGTTTTGAGGGTCGATCGTCGGCAATGGGCCGTAAGGAGGAGGATTCGGGCGGCGAGTCAGATCGGTCTTTTCCTGCTCTATCTGCCTTGGGGCGGCAGAGGAACCGACCGGGTCAGACTATTGTGACTTCGAGGTATCCCTATAGATCAATGCCGTAGCGTCCGATCTTGTTGAGAAGCCCCTGGCGGGTCAGCCCCAGACGTCTGGAAGCCTGGGACCGGTTGCCGGAGGTCTCCTGAAGGGCATGGGTGATCATCTGGCGCTCCAACCGCTCGACCATCTGGGGCAGTGTGACGTCTTCAGTGGGATCCAGCAGGCTGGGATGGGTTCCGCCCCGTATCTTCTCGGAGAGATGGGCCACCTCGATTCGGGTGTCGGTGCCGGCCAGGCAGAGGGCACGCTCCATTTCGTTTTCCAGTTCTCTGACATTGCCCGGCCAACTGAACCGGGTAAGGAGTTCCAATGCATCGCCGCTCAGCTTGGGTACTGCCCGGTTGAAGTGGTGAGCATATTTGGCCAAAAAATGAGTGGCCAGAGATGGAATATCCTCACGCCTTTCCTTAAGGGGCGGTAAGACGATGGGAAATACCTGGATACGGTAGAAGAGATCCGATCGGAATGTACCCCGATCGATTTCCAAAGAAAGATCTCGGTTTGAGGATGCCAAGAGGCGGAACCTGACCTTGACGTAGTGACTGGCGCCCACCGGCCTCAACTGGTTTTCCTGGAGAACTCTGAGAAGCTTTATTTGCATGCTCTTGGGCATGTCTGCAATCTCGTCCAGAAAAACCGTTCCGCCCTCGGCCATTTCAAAAAGCCCCTTTTTATCCGCAATGGCTCCGGTAAACGCTCCTTTGACATGCCCGAACAATTCGCTCTCCAACAGATGCTCGGAGATCGCTCCACAGTTCTCGGCCACAAAGGGGCGATCCTTAAGGGGACCACTGTAATGAATCACACGGGCAATCATTTCCTTCCCCGTTCCCGTCTCCCCCTGGATGAGAACGGCCGTGTCAGTGTCGATGACTTTGCCCAGCAGATTGAAAACCCTTTCCATGGAAGGGCTCGATCCAATGATGCCTTTTTGGTGGTATCGGTTCTGGACAGCGGATTTTAGACGGGTGTTTTCCTTGGCGAGGGCGTCCGTTCGACGTTTGAGTTCGCCGTAGAAGCGTGCATTCTCGATGGCAACGGCGATGGGACCCGAAACGATTTCGAGCAGTCTCGCCTCCTTTTCGGTAAATTGCCCCTGCTGCTTGTTCAAGGCGTACAGAAGCCCGATGGGACCCCCCCGGGTCTTCAAGGGGACGCAGATCATGGACCGGGTCCGAAATCGGCTGTCCCGGTCGATCTGATCGAAGAACCGATCGTCCTTGGTCGCATCCGTGATCATGGCGGTGCGGTTGTGCTGAAACACCCATCCGCCGATGCCCCGATGTTCGGGGAACCGAATCTCCTCGGAACTCTCCGATGACCCTTCAGAGGCTTCTTCTGCCATGCGCAGGAAATAGAATTCTTTTTTCCCAGGATCGTGCAGGGCAATCGAGGCCCCTTCGATATTCAGGTCCTCCTTGATTCGAATCAGAACGGCTTCGAGCATCTCTTCGAGATTTTCAATCTGATGGATCGACGCCGTTACGGCGTAGAGGAGGCTCAGATCCTCCTCCGATATGGTCACCTTCTTTGCGGGTGTCGGTTTCATGGCAACCTCGGTTGAATGGTATGTAAATAAAATTTACGCTCATTGATGACAGATGTCAACGATATGTACAATCGATGGCCGCAATGAGGTAAGCGGCTAACAAAGGAATTCTCATCCGATATAAAAAATACTGAAATAACTAATAAAAATACTATACATGCGATATCTCCCCGTGTGTGTAAAGTTGGCATTGGATCTGCAATGATATTTGTGCAACGGTGCTCAATACGCAGGAAATGCCGACAACCAGTCGGCGATTGAAAGGAGGGACGGCTTTTTTGCAGCGAACGTCGGTAAGCAGTCCATAAAAAGGGGGAGCCATGAAGACGAGGAAACCATTTTTGATGATCGGGTTGACGGTTCTGATGGTGGTCGGATGGAACGGTCTGGCCATGGGTCAACACAGCGACACGGACAAAAAAGTGGCGATAGAAGCGGTGGTCGACGAGTATTTGAACAGCTGCGAAATCAAAGAAAGCCTCATGACCTCAGAGAGCAAGACGCTTCAGAGAACCGCCGCTCTGGCCGTAATGAAGCAGGCCTATTTCCGAAACTTCAAAGAGCAGTTGGTCGAGGAAATGGTTGCGATGGGGGTGGAGCCCAAACCCTATCAAGTCCACTACCATTTGAATGCCAAATTTTTCGAAGCCATTCGTCCTCAGGCAGTGGCTCAGAGATAGCGCAACCGGCATGGCCGGAAGACGGCCTGAGAGTTTTGATAAAGGATGGAGACATTGGTGATTGGCGATTGGTAAGGGTTGCCCGGGGCAACCCTTACTCCCACCGGCGACATTTGAAAAGAACCCAGTGGAAACACCCACGAACTGATTAGAAGGGATGGATGCTATGGGTAAGGATCACCGCAAGTGGAAACGGCACTGGGTTGGGGAAGGGGAATACAAGATTTTCATACCCAACCATTCCCTGATCGGCAGCGTTCTCGACGTGGGCAGTGGCGGCTTGTCCTTTGAATACATGCCCTGCTATTCCATCATTGGCGAAGGAAGCGAGTTGGACGTCTACTTCCATGATGGATATCGGCTTCATGTTCCACCCATGGCGTGCCGGATCATCTATGACCGTCCCGACCGCTCTAAGGGCAGCTATTACCGGATTTTCGAAATCCGCCGCGCGGGAGCCGAATTCGTCCCCGGCGAAGAGGGCATTACCGCCTCGCTTCGCCAGTTGATCGACGGGCAGGAGGAGGGCTGTTTTTCTACCGCCATGAAACGCGCCGAAGACACATTCTACGATTTGCCGCGAATTCCGTTGAAGTTATCTCGTTGACCAGGGGGTACCATTGAAAGTATTCTTCAACCCAACAAAGTAAATGCGGGCCTTTGTTCTATCGAAGGCCCGCACCGACGCCAGGGTCCGCAGGACCCTCCCTTCATTCGACTGCCCCTTGATATCGATTTCTTTCAGGCATACTTAACACACACCTTGATCGGTTTGCCGTTGATAACGTACGTTTTCCACTTGATGCAAGTCAGGCCTCTGGGTTGCGCTGCGCTTTCGTCCAATTCGACAACGTCCAGCGGTTTGCCATAACCATCTTCGGCGGACACGGTTCCTTCATCTGTGATCTCAATCTTCATTGTTCCCATGGCGTTCCTCCTTGCTGTAAGTTAGCGTTCAAAGGCCATTCGAAGGGGGTGAAGAGGGTTGACGTTGACCCAGGATGGGGCTGCGCCGGAGACATTCAACAGTCGATACGCGCCACTTCATCTCCCCGATCCTATTTGTTGCCGGCTAGCCGGTGCCGGAAATGGTATCATTGCGGCCATCATTCGAGGATTAAAAGTTCAGCGAAAGCTTTACCAGCAGCCATCTTTCGGGCGCGATCGTCGGATTAGCGGGATCGGTATCCTGAAAGTGAAACGATTCATCGAAGAGGTTCAGGGCCTCCACCGACAGCGTCCCGTAACGCTTGGGCAAACGGTATCCGACGGCGGCATCCGTCACCCAGAAGGTATCGCTATCCCTTCCGGATGGCAGGCCGTCACTGTCCACGAAATCCCCCTTTTGGTCCACATAGGTGGTCTGGAATCGGGCAAACACCCCACAGGGGAGGAACAAACCGGCGCCCATCTTCAGCCGGTGAGTCTTCAGTTCGATAAAGTTTCCAACGCCTTGAAAGTCGTCCCGATCGTCAAATTTCTCGTAGAGATATTCGAGTCTTGTCGACACCATCGAATGGGGGGTCCAGTAAAGGTAAGCGCTGGCCACCTGTTCCTGCCAGTCGTCGTCATCGAACCGGACGGCGTCTCCCTCGATGACTTCATAATCCACATCCAGCCAGCGGTGGTAGTATTCGATCCCGGAAAACAGCGTGTCGGTGAAACGGTGGTCGATGGCAGCCCCCGCCACCCAGATGTCGCTTCCGTCGAAATCGTCAAAGAACTGGTTGAAACCGGCCACCTGGGTGGGCTCGATGGTTTGGTCGCCCACCAGGGTTCGGGAGAGATGTCGGAATCCGGCCAGCCGGACCGTTGTGGAGGAAAGGGGATTCCAGATGATCCCCAGCTTGGGGCTGACCTTGGTCCGATCGGAGGAATCGTCGTCTCTATTAAATGAATCCAAAGGAGGGAAAGGCGTCGTAAAGTCGTCGGAGTATTTCCAGTCCCTTTGAACGGTATCGATACTGACCCCGGCGACGGCGGTCAACGACTCCGCAATGGCCCAGTGGCTATAGGTGTAGATATTGGCGCTATCGACCTCGAAATGCTCCGTGACATCATCCCTCACCGGGAAGATGGGGTCCTTCACATCAATCACGGTGTCGCGGTCTTCCGGCGTCGAAGCGTATCCAATGCCGCTGACCAGCTTGACCGTCTGGCTGTCGAAGATGTGCTGGCCTTCAATGGACTTTCCGTCATCAAATTCCGAGTGGATGTCGATGTCGACACCATCGTCACGATCGTTGATTTCGATATCATTGTCTTCTGCAATAAATGAGACCAGCAGATTGGAGCCCGGCGAGAGTTGATGGTGAATACCGAGTCGAAGGGTAGTACTGTCGTTGTCTTCTTTCTGGTTTTCCGAAAAAGAATCCGGATCGAAGAGAATCTCGGGGTCCCCGCGGTCGATATGCCGAATTCTCAATTCCGATTGCACCTGGGTGCGGTGATCTAGTGCCAACTGAAGGAAGCCGTTATATAGGTTCTGTTCCTGATCGTTGTTTTTCCGGAATCCGTCGGTTTCATAATGAAACTGGCCGATACTGTAGGAGAGATTGTTCAGCAATCCGGCATGAACGATCTCTTGGCCCCAGGTGTCTTTGTTGCCGACCACCCCGTTGGCCTGGAGGGTTAGGCGGTTTCTTAGAAAAAGAGGGTTGAACTCGTTGAATGACAGGCCCGACGGGCCGCTGCCCTCGATGATACCCAAATTGCTGACGGACAGCTGGGGCTGAAGCGGGTTGACGTTGAGAGGCTGGAGCATCTGGGATTGAAGCAGCTCGCTGACCCTTGCGATCTCGTGACGGGGCTTGGCCGCATAGCTGTCGGCCAGAAACCGGTGGGCGGAAAAGTTCCCCGGTGCCATGTTGACCGAGGCGTAGCCCTCCACCAGGGCCAGTTGCTGGAAGCCAAGATCTCCGTAGATCCTCCCTTGGGCCGCACTTCGGGCGGCCAAGTCCTGGTCCAGGAGAAATCGGGAGCGGAAGACGGCCCGGTTGTCGTTGAGTTTAATGGCCTGCTGAATATCTTTAAGGGCGTCGACGGGGCGGTTGTCGGTTTGTTTTCGGATGGCATCGTAGAAAAAAGGTGTCGGGTCCTGGGGGTCGAGGGATTTGGCGAGGGCATACTGCTCTCCGGCCTCACGGTCGCGCTTTTCTTCGAAATAGGCCTTGCCGAGGTAGCTTCTGACCAGTGGATTGGCCGGATCCAAGGCAGCGGCGATTTCAATATTCTGCCGGCCCATGGCAAGGGCCCCTGTTCGGATTTGGGCCAGACCCAGGCCCAACCGGGGAAGCGGCGCTGCCGAGTCCTGGGCCACCGCGGCATAAAAGGCGTCAATGGCGTCATCCGTCCGAATGCGGGCGAGCAGCGTGAACCCTCTAACCATCTGGGCACGGGAGAGTTCGGGCATCAGGCTCGAGGCACGGTCCGCTGATCGACTGGCCTTCTCGACATCCCCCAACGACAACTGGAGCTCGGCCAGACGGGCCCAAGCCAATCCGTTCTCGGGATCCACCGAGACGGCGGTTGCCGCAGCGTTTTCGGCGCCCTGGATGTCAAAGGCCGCCTGTCTGGCAAAGGAGAGGGCGATGTGGGCCTCCGCGGCTTCGGGTGCTTTTTCGACCGCCGACTCGGCCAGCCGAAGGGCATCTGATTTCCGGTTTTCAGCGGCGGCAATGACAGCGTCGAGGACATCGGCGGCGGCGCTGGTGGGATCGAGACGTCGGAGGGCCTTAATATCGGCTTCCGCCGAGTCTACTTGTCCGACGAACAGCAGCAGGGATGCCCGGAGGGAATAAAACGCGGGCGTCGGCTCGGCGTTGTCGGCCACGGTCAGGAGGGAGAAGGCGGCATTGGTATCTCCCCGATCGAGCGCCTTGCCGGCCTGGGCTAATCGATCCGATTGGCCGTCATCCTGGCCGATGGACGGGGATTCGCTCCCAATGCCGATGATCGGAGTATAGTAGAGGGTCCATCGGATTTGATCCGCGACAACGATGGACGGATCGGGTTGTGGTGCCCGGTCCTTCTGAACACGGGCGGAGTCTCCGGATGCCAGCAGGAGTTCCCCAAGATCATTTTCGATTCGCAGCTTACCCTCTATGAGTGATACGGTCGATTCGTTTCCACGAGCGGTCAGGGCGACCTCGGTCCCTTCGATGGTGCCGTTCACAAACGGGGTAAGGATGCGAAGTGCGCGGGGAACCCGGCTGAAGAAATGGACCGCGCCGTTGACCAGCTTCAACAGATAGGACGGTTTTTCTTCGGGAGGAGTGATGGATACCGTGGTCTGCTGGTCCAGACGGACCACCGCATCATTGGGCAGCACCAGCGCGGCCCGGCTGTGGTCCATGACCCGAACGGTATCGCCGGCGCAAAGGGTGTCTTCCAGTTGGACAGGGATCCAATTGTCGGCGCTGGCCCGTCGAACCTCGACCGTGCCCTGAACCGATACCAGTTTGGCCACCCACTCCGCACACCGATCGGAAGTCAAACCGTGGGTGGATGCCAACAACATCAAAATCAATGCCGCCAGAATCGATCGAACGCTTTTCAACTCGCCGCTCCATGGGTGTTTAGGGGTGAACCGCATTTGACGATGAACGCTATTTTACGCTCATGGAAATCGCCTTCACCGGACCCTGCGGAGGATCTTTGACATAGGTTTCACAGAGCTTTTGGTAAAAGGCTGATGGTCCGTCATTCCTGTCGATATCCAGGCACCGGGCAAAGGCCGACAGGGCCTCCGCCCACCGGCCGGTCTCGAACAGCAGCAGGGCTTCGGCAAACGTCTCCATGAGCTGGCGGTGATGACCTCTCTGGGCAAGAGGATGCTGGATCAACTCATAAACCGACAGGTGCGACGTTTTCCCTTGGGGAAGGAATCGCCCCACGTAGCGAGTGTCCAGTCCGTCGATGTCGGTGTTTACTTCTCCAGAAAAAAGGATCCGGGTGCCGAGGTGTTTGTTGAGGCCTTCGAGCCGCGACGCCGAGTTGACGACATCTCCTACCGCTCTATACTCGAAATGATCCACTGCGCCCACATTGCCGATGACGAGATTGCCGGCATGGAGTCCGATCCGGGTCGGCAGCTGAATATCCTTGTGGGATCGGTTGAAGCGGTCTACGGAGTCGAGAATGTCCAGGGCTGCCAAGCATGCCTGCTTTTTGTCTACTGCTTCGGCCGGAGGACTTGCCCATATGGCCATCATGGAGTCGCCGATAATATCCGAAATCAGCCCTTCCCTGACCCTGACTGGCTTGAAGATGGCCTCGTAGTACTGATTTAGGAGTTTGCTCAGTTGCTCCGGCGGCAACCGCTCCGACAAACGGCTGTACTGAGCGGCATCGGTCACCAGGCAGACGCCGTAGGCCGTCGTTCGTCGATCGCCCATGTCGCTATTGGAGTTGGAGAGATCCGCCACCACCTGCTCCGGAAGGTAATAGCTGGCCGCCTCGGTGATTCGACGACGCTCCTCCTTGATGTGGCGATAGGCCAGAAAAAGAGAAATGGACAAGGCGATGGGGGCTTGAATCGTCAGCGGAACCACGACGGGAGCCCACAGGTCATGGTGGGTAAACAGCAGCTGAGCGCTGAAGAGATATATCAGTATCAGACCCGAAGCCATGGGCAGGGCGATAGGTGGCCGATAACTCACGCAGACAATCCCCAGGAGAAATCCCCAGGCGGCGATGACTCCCAGGTGGACCGAAGGCGGCACCGGGTCGATGCGCCTTCCCTCGAGAAGATTGCCGAAGGCAGTGGCGGCAATTTCTACGCCGCTCATGTCGGGTCCGGTTTGATCGGAGAAGACCGTAAAAAAATCATCCCGCTGTTCGGTTCGAAATCGCTCGGATAGACCGATGAACACCGCCTTTCCCTTAAAGGTAAACCGGGGATCCGGCAATCGGTCTTGAATCACTTGATGATAGGAGAGGGTGGTGATGGTGCCGGCCGGCCCGTAATAATTCAGATATCGGCTGTCCGGTCCGGTGTAGAGTTCGATCAGGGACGGCCGCAGCGTGGGCTCGCCGACTGATGCCCAGTCGACGGTTGAGCCCCTGAACCATGCTCGAAGCCGGCGAATTTGGTGCTCCATGTCCAGATCGCTCCAGTCGTCCAGCCGAAGGTCCTCACCGGCAGGTGCGGGTGCCAGTTGAATCATGTTCAGCAGCGCCGGGATATCGTTTTTGGTAAAGACCTGGAAAGCGACCACTGGTAGGGTCGGCTGTTCGCCGGCACCCGGTTTGAATGCCCAGTACTGGTTCACCCGGTAGGGTTTTTGGGGAAGTGGAAAGGGGGCTGAGGCGATGGCAGCCCGCTTCAGCTCTGGAATAGGAGGGATGGCGTGCTCGATGTCCAGCAGCCCTGACGGTCTACTTTTTTCTGCATCCCAGGGCATTCGGTCTTTTCGGAGATATTCGCAAAGAATGGTATTGCCGGCCTCTTGGATGGCCTGGGACAGCATGAGATCGTCGACCGGGTCGCGTTTTTCTCTGAACACCACATCAAAAACCACCACGGAAGCGCCTTTTTCTTTCAGTGTATTCACGAGACGGGCGTGGATAGATCTCGGCCATTTTTGAGGCTCCAGGGGAAGGTCCAACACACGGGCGGAGTGCCGATCCAAGGAAACGACGACCACATCCTCGGGGGCGGAGCGCTCCCCTCTGAGGGAGAATAGAAGATCGAGCCCTAAACTCTCCTCCCACTTGAGTCCGTTGGCCGCCATACTCATCAGGGCTCCGAGTAGGGCCAGGCCGACTCCCGAAAGCATCACGTAGTGCTTATGGCGCCTGGAAAACCACTGCATGGACCGAGTCCGCTATAAGATGTGAGCCCAATGGGGCGCCGGAAGCGTTCATTGTCGTTCGGACGGGCAATCCCGGCAAAAAGTCAAAGAGAGTCCTTCAAATAAATGACTGACCGGAAGACGATGGCATGGCGCCGGTAAAAACCATCCTACCGAAAGGGTGTCGTTAGAGGTCACCTTTTCACCGAACCGCGCTTGGAACAGAACAACCCGAGAACACCTATCTGTCGCTATTGCTCATAACGGGATAACCAAAATAAGTCAATAAAACGAATGCTTTTCGATCAAATAGCTGCTTGTCATCCCCTGTCAACGGGTGCGTTCGTACTCGAGGCGCATCCCTCGGCAGGGGCCTTCGATCCGTCCGTTCCGATAGGCGATTTGCCCTGAAACCAGCGTCGCTGAAATTCGCGCCGGGAATTCAACTCCCTCAAAAGGAGACCAGCCGCACCGGTAAAACAACTGCCCGGTCGAAACCGTGGTGACGGTCGAGGGATCCACCAGAACCAGATCCGCCCAGTAGTCCTCCCGTATGAATCCCCGGTCCCTGATATCAAACAGCCAGGCGGGCGCGTGGCACGCCTTGGCAACGATGAGTTCAAGGGAGGCGGTCCCTTGGTGCACCAACGTCATCAGCACCAGAAGCGCGTGCTGAACCAGGGGGAGGCCTGAGGGGGCGTCGAAATAGGATTGTTTCTTTTCTGCAAGGCCATGGGGGGCATGATCGGTAGCGATGACGTCGATGCGGTTGTCGATCAGTGCCTGTCGCAACGCCTCTCGGTCGGATGCGTCTTTTATGGAGGGGTTGCATTTGATCAAATGGCCTTTTTCCTCGTAGTCGGCGGCATCGAAAAAGAGATGATGGACGCACACCTCGGCAGTGATGGTTTTGTCTTCCATGGGTGCGTCTGTGAGGAGATTCAATTCTTCTTGAGTGGTCAGGTGCAGTAGATGGAGCCTCGCCTTGTGGCGCTTCGCCAGTTCTACTGCCATGGATGAAGAGCGAAAGCAGGCCTCACGGCTTCTGATCTCCGCATGGCATCGGGCGGGGACCTGGTCGCCGTAGCGGTGCCTGAATTCGGCCTCGTTTGCGAGAATGGTCGGCGTATCTTCACAGTGGGTGGCGATCACTACCGGAGATGATGCAAAAATACCGTCGAGGATTTTGGGATCGTCGACCAGCATATTTCCCGTCGATGCCCCCATGAAGACTTTGACGCCGCATGCATCCCTCGGATCGAGCGCCTTGATTTCCTCCAGGTTGTCATTGGAGGCGCCCAGATAGAAACCATGGTTGGCTACACTGGATTCGGCGGCGATGGCGTACTTCTCATCGAGGCGGTCCTTTGACAGGGTGGGAGGAAGGGTGTTCGGCATTTCCATATAGCTGGTGACCCCGCCGGCAACGGCTGCCGTTGATTCCGAGCGAATGTCGCCTTTGGCGGTGAAACCGGGTTCCCTGAAATGGACCTGGTCATCGATGAGGCCCGGTAGAAGATAGTGGCCGTCGCCTTCGATCAACCGGTCATAGGGTCGTCCCGAGAGCTCGCCGCCGATGGCTGCGATTCGGCCGTTCTTGACGTAGAGATCTCCCTGAAGGCGTGTTCCCTCGTTGACGATGGTGGCATTGGTAATGAGAATGCGGTCCATGACGTCACCTCCCTGTCGGATGCGGGCTAGGGGATCTGGATCAACCTACTATACCCCGATCACTGCAAAATGAACACCCTTGTCCTACTCTATCCTGCCGCTGCCGCCTGACCTCCTGCCCCCGAGGTCTGCACGAAATGCCCTTAGGCCGCTCCGTCGGGTTCCGGGTCCGGGGAAAAAGTGGTATCATCGCCATCGTGAAAACGGTGTCGGTCCATCGATGCCTCAGAGACGATTCGCCACGGGCAGGGCATAGGGAGGCAGTGAAATGAAGAAAAATGCCGAAGGCTTAACAGCAGAAATTCTTGCCACGGGGGATGAGTTGAGAACCGGGGCCGTGGCAGATACCAACAGTTCGGTCATCGCTTCGGAACTTGAGCGGATCGGGATCACGGTCGCAAGGCATACCTTGATCGGCGACGATGAAAGGGGCCTAGTGACCACTTTTCAGGGGATAGCGGGCCGCTCATCCGTTGCCATTGTGACCGGCGGACTGGGGCCAACGGACGACGATCGGACCGCCCAGGCAGCTGCAATGTCATCGGGGAGGCCCCTGGTTGAAGACCCCATGGCTGTAGAGCAGATCGAAGGGTTTCTCAATCAGCGCGGCATCCCGATGTCGCCGGGAAACCGGAAGCAGGCCTGGGTTCCGGAGGGCGCATCCCTTCTTCCCAATCCCGTGGGATCGGCTCCGGGCTTTTGTCTCGATATTGGCCAATGCCGGTTCTTCTTCCTTCCGGGGGTGCCCCGGGAGATGACGGTAATGTTGAAGCGCCATGTACTTCCCCGCCTTATCCACATGACCGGCGGCGTCATCGACCACGATCCCATTCGCGTCATCTCAACCTATGGGTTGACCGAATCGTCCGTCGGTGAGCGTCTTCACTCACTTGAAGGCAGATTCCCAGGGGTGCGGTTGGGGCTCAGGCTCCGATTCCCCGAGATCGATATCCGTCTCTACCCGAACTCCGGAAAAGCCCGCTCGGTCCGCCCGGATTTGGACAACGCGGTCGATTGGATTCAAGCGCAGTTGGGTTCTCGGGTGGTGTCGACAAACGGCCTTTCGATGCAGGCTGAAGTGGGGCGCCTGCTATCGGAACAGGAAAAAAGCCTGGCGGTGGCTGAAAGCTGCACGGGAGGTGTGGTGGCCGCTCTTCTGACCGAGGTGCCGGGAAGTTCCGCCTTTTTTCTTCTCTCCGGAGTCACCTATTCGAACCCGGCAAAGATCCGTGCTCTTGGCGTTTCCCCGGCCACACTGGATCGATGGGGAGCCGTTCACGAAGAGACCGCCAAGGAAATGGCCGACGGCGCCAGGCTCCTGGTGGATGCGGATTTCGCCATTTCCACCACCGGCATCGCCGGCCCCGACGGCGGCAGCGAGGCCAAACCAGTGGGAACCGTCTGCATCGGTTTGTCTGCTCGACGCCTGCCGACTCAAGCCTTCCAGTACCGGTTTTCTTTCGACGATCGCAGACTGAACCGCAGGATATTCGCGGTTACCGCTCTGGATCGTTTGCGATTGCGGCTCATTCGTTAATCATGGACATATGGGAACGGAGGGGTGTCACTTCACCGTCCGCCATCGGCGGTAGTGGCGCGAACCAAGCCCTGGAAGAGCTGCATATGGCCGGGAGGCAGCCCGGCAGGACGGACACCGTAACGGATGAAGAATATCAGGTCTTTTAATTGCGTTGCATATTGAAGTCCGCATTGCCGACGGCGAGCGGATTCGGCACCGGAGCGGTAGCGATTTCGTTCGGCCTCGGTGGCCTCCTTGTCGGCAAGCTCGATGATGTCGAGGGCATCTTTTCCTGCCGTCGCCGAGATAAATTGAGAGATATCGCAATCATTCGAGATCATTGGTTATAGTCCATGTCGGATTAGCAGTTGATCGAAGATCCGTTTGTTCGCTGTGCAAAAAAAGTAGGTATATAAGCGCGAGACTCTATAACGGTCTCGCTACCCCTATACCCCAAATGTTAGGAAAGGGTTAGCGGGTGTCGGTGACTGGCACCATGGGGATCCACATCGAGCAATAACCCCTCGAATCGGATAAGGAAACTCTTTGCCGCCAAGCCGGAACGTCAAGGAATCATTCACCGACGCCAACGGGTCCGCCCGCCTTCCGCTAAAGGACTAATCGCTTACAAACAAAAGGATAAACCGGAAATGTGGCTGTCATTGGTTTTTTTTTCAGGTGTCTCCTACCTAACGGTGGCCCTGATCCTGAGCTACGGTCTTCAGCGGATCCCCCGGATGCCGGTCGTCGACCGGCCCGATTGGGGGAGGGTCGAGGATGTCGTCATCCCTGCAGCTGACGGCGGCTGGCTGGAAGTATGGCGGGTCACCCCGGACCGGCCGAATGGCCTTGGGATCGTGCTGGCCCACGGATGGGGACGCAACCGGGATCGCATGGTTGGCCGTGCCAGGGTTTTTGCCCGTTGGGGGTATACCACCATCATGCATAGCTCCAGAGACCATGGCAAT
The DNA here is from genome assembly GCA_942491115.1 of uncultured Desulfobacteraceae bacterium. Taxonomy (GTDB): domain Bacteria; phylum Desulfobacterota; class Desulfobacteria; order Desulfobacterales; family UBA5852; genus CALNZV01. Next base: position 380,349 of record CALNZV010000001.1, on the reverse strand, counting down.
TCGAGCGCTCTGGCCGCCGTCAGCGTCATGAGCTTTTGTGAAGACATCGAATCGGTTCTGGACTGGATTGAGGAACCGGTTCTGCTGTACGGACACTCCGCCGGTTCCGGCGGTGCCATCATTGCGGCGGTCAGAAACCCGGATCGCGTCCGGCTTCTTTTCTTAGAAGCGGTCTACTTCGATACCCGTGACGCCCTGATTCATCTGTATCGCTGGGGCAACAGACTGCTGGGGACACTGTTTGGTCCCGCGATCGTGGTCGTTCTGAATGTCTTCTACAAGGGTTTCTTGGATCTGTTGAGCCCCCGCCGGATGGCCGGCCATGTCGCCATGCCGGTGATGATCGTCCACGGGGAAAACGACCACCGATTCCCCCAGCGGTTTGCCAGGCAGCTTTCAGGTGCATTCAAATCCGGACAAGTCAGCCTGTTTATTGCCCCTGGGGCTCGGCATTCCACCTCGTTTCAGGTGCGGGGCACACCCATCCGGATATCGCGATTCCTGAAGAATCGAGGCTATCCCGCCGAGCCGAGGGAAGGGATATGAGAACTTCATCAAACCGCTCTTTGAAACTAATTGTTGGATGGGTGATCGACGGCAGCGGCAGCCCTATTCTGAGGAATCGGCTGGTCGCCTTCGATAACGGAAGGATTAGCGAGGTCCGCCCAGCGGAAAATGAGGACCGTCAGGACCCCCAGACGATGGATGTCAGCGGGCACACCCTGATCCCGGGTCTCGTGGACAGCCACGTTCACCTGATAATGTCCGGCACCACTGATGAAGCGGTCCGTTGCCGTCAGTTGAACGAATCCTTCTCGTATCTGGCCCCGGTGATCGATGCCCATCTGACCCAACACCGCCGATGGGGGGTGATTCTGGTGAGGGACGGTGGCGACTACGGCGGCTATGCGCTTCGCTACCGGCATGAACGCCCACGACGCGCCTCGACGGCGGTACGGGTCCGATCTCCGGGAAAAGCCTGGCGGCAGATTAACCGCTACGGCCGTTTGATCGGCCGGACACCGTCCAATGGTTATTCCCTGGGAGAAGCGATCGCCCGCTGCAAGGAGCCCTCGGACCATATCAAGATCGTGAATTCGGGGCTCAACAGCCTGACGGTCTTCGGGCGCCAGACCGCGCCGCAATTTTCGATTGCCGTCTTGAAAGCGGCGGTTCAAGCCGCCAAAGACAGGCGCCTCAGGGTCATGGTGCATGCCAACGGTGAGATTCCTGTGGGTTCAGCCGTGGATGCAGGCTGCCATTCCGTGGAGCACGGCTATTTTATGGGAAGGGCCAACCTGGAACGCATGGCCGATAGGCAAACGGTTTGGGTGCCGACCCTGATGCCGATGAAGGCTTATGCGGATGAGAGACGTTTAGCCGGCCTCGAGGCCGATGTGTGCCGGCGAAACCTCGAGCATCAGCTCGATCAGGTCAGGCAGGGACATCGGATCGGAGTTCCCCTATTGCTCGGCACGGATGCCGGATCCATGGGCGTTCACCACGGAGAGGGTGTTCTTGGAGAGATGGCTCTTTTGGCTGAGGCCGGGCTGTCTCTGCCGGAAGTCGTCCATGCCGCCACCAGGGCAGGAGCGGCATTGTCGGGAATAGATGACCTGGGAATCATCGGCAACGGCTTTTCGGCGACATTTCTGATTGTGGCCGGGCCGCCGGAAGACCTGCCGAAAAGCCTGTCGGCAATCCGGCTTCATGTGGTGGAGGGGCGCATCCTGCCGGTGTGACTCTCTTCATCAGTCCTCTTCGTCAGTCATCGGAACGCTCAGCCGGATTCGAATCGGACGCTTGACGAGGGAGCGGGCCTTTCCGGAAAGCAGAAATGTCTTGAGGCTTGATTTAGCGGATTTGGCCGCTTCAGGGTCTGAGAAATAAGCCGAAATCCCTTCGATTTCCGGATAGACGTGGTCAATTCGTTGCCACTGATTCGGTCCTAGTTTGGCTTCCAGGACGTAGAGCGCTTGCCCTTTTTCGACCGCCACCAGGCAAACAGCGCTATCCAAGGTTTTTTCGCATTCCCGGATCGCTTCGATATCTTTTTGACTGAGGCGTGCAATTCTGAGATCGTTCATCTGGGCACCTCTCGTGTTGATGGCAGACTTCGTGCCGGAGATCAGGTCTCGTTCATCATGGCAAAGCTGCCATCGCCAGAGCCAAAGTCAACCGCATACCGAAACCTTCGATGCGCTTCTGTGGGGGACTGCACCCGGATAGCCTGCTGGGAGGGGACCGTCCACAGGGCCTGCGGTTTCATCGCGAACAGGAAAGGAACCACTGTGTCGATGCTTCCAAGAACCGGATCTGATGGTCCCGACGGCTCATGCGGTGATCGCCGCCTTCGTTGATGATCAGTTCTTTTGGTTTGGAAACCCCCCGATGCAGTTCAAACGCCTGGGAGACCGGAATCGTTTCATCGAGATCTCCATGGACGACCAGCAGTCCGCAAATCCTGGCAAGACGGTCGGTAAGATCGAACTGTAGACGGGGTTTTCTAAACCCGTCCGGTATCGACAGATCACTGTGTCCTCTTTCAATGATGGATTCACTGCGGATCGGGGCGGCAATGGTGACGATGCGATCAGGGCGGATGGCATCCGCCGCCGCCAGGCAGACCGCACCGCCCAAACTGGAGCCGAAGAGGCTGATGCCTTGGCCGGTATCGGATCGCCGACGCACCAGCTCCGCCGCCATTTCAAGATCCATTCTGCGGCCCGAAAGACTGGTAACGGTTTCAAAGTCGCCGCTGCTCGACCCGCATCCACGGTGATCGAACCTGAAATAGGCCAGGCAGGACCGGTTGCACCATTGGGCCAATTCCAGTTGCTTGGGGGACGCTCCCGAACTGAACAGACCATGGGAGCCGATGACCGTTCCCATGGGAGCACCGGCCGGCAAGTGCAAGACACCGACGAGGCGATGGTCGTCTGCCGTGAACGTTATCGTTTCCTGATGAAAAGAGGCTGTCATGACGCGGAACCGCTTCTTTACCTTCTGTCGGATCGACTGTATAACCCAGAGCCTCTGGGTTGCTGTGGGCAATGCCGTATTTTAACGGGTTGGAGGTTAAATGGGAATTAAAAAAGGACAGGAGCTGGAGATCGATATCACCGATCTTGCCTTTGGTGGAAAAGGTCTGTGCCGTGTTGATGGCTTTGCCCTTTTTGTCGATCAAGCTGTTCCGGGAGACCGCGTGCGAGCGAGGGTGTGTCGAAAGAAGAAAAATTACGCGGAGGCCCGGCTCTTGGCGTTGCTCGAACCGTCCATGGATCGGGTCGAGGCGCCCTGCCCTTACAGCGGCAGCTGCGGCGGATGTAAATGGCAGTTTTTGGATTATGATCGCCAGGTCGAATACAAGCGCCAGCATGTGTCCGACGCCCTAAAACATATCGGGGGAATCGACGATGTCCCCGTCCATAAGACTCTGCCGTCCAAGGCACTGTTTGGCTACCGGAATAAAATGGAGTTCTCCTGCGCCGATCGTCGATGGCTGATGACCCATGAAATGGGCACGCCGGGTGTGGAAACCGATTTTGCCTTGGGGCTTCATGTCCCCGGAACCTATTACAAAGTATTGGACATTTCCGCTTGCCTGCTCCAGCCGGATCTCGGCAACCGCATCCTCTCGGATGGTCGCCGGTGGATGAAGGCTTCGGGGATGCCGGCCTACGGGCTGAAATCCCATGAGGGATTCTGGCGATTTCTCATGCTACGCCATTCGGCGGCCTATGACCGGTGGATGGTCAATTTGATCACATCCGCCGACCGGCCGGAAGTCGTCCAGCCGATTGCCGACCGACTCATAGAGAAATACCCGGCCGTCATATCGGTGGTCAACAACATTACAGCCAGGAAAGCGGGGGTCGCCTTTGGGGAGAGGGAGATCGGCTTAGCCGGTGAAGCCGCCATCAAAGACCGAATCGGCAGATTCGAGTTTGCGATATCGGCCAACTCCTTCTTTCAAACCAATACGGCGGGTGCCCTCCGTCTTTACGAGACCGTCAAACACTACGCCCGATTGACGGGAGGGGAGCGGCTGGTGGACCTGTATTGCGGAACGGGCACCATTTCCATCTATTTATCGGAGGCGGCCGGCAGCGTTATCGGAATGGAAATTGTCGAGAGTGCGGTGAGAGATGCCCAAGTCAATGCCGATTTGAATGGCGTGTCCAATTGTCAGTTTATTTTGGGAGATATTCGAGATCGGCTGAACCGCCTGTCGGATACGCCCGATGTGATGATCATCGATCCTCCGAGGGACGGCATGCACAAAGAAGTGGTCGGCCGGATACTTGAACTGGCACCAGAGAAAATTGTCTATGTGTCCTGTAACCCGGCCACCCTTGCGAGGGACGTGGCCCTGATGCGGGACCGCTATCGGGTTTGCGAGGTGCAGCCGGTGGATCTGTTCCCCCACACCTGGCATATTGAATCCGTGGCCAGATTGACATTGAAAAAACCGTCATGACCGATCGATGTGTCGAAATGGCTTGACTTTATGTCGGTCTCGCCATATTGAGTTCGGCACACCGAAAGTTAGGTGTGCTGGCAAATCCATACATTCCCAGCGCGCCGGTGACCCCTGGGAGGGTTTTGATCCATGATACCCCTGGCGATGGCTTCCGAAGGCAGCACGGTTCAACTGGCATCCGTTCGGGCGGGTGGCGGGTTGGCCCATCGGCTTGCCGCCATGGGCTTGATCCCCGGAGTCGAACTGGTGGTGGTCAATAACACCCGCAACGGGCCTTTTATCGTCGAGGTGAAGGGATGCCGCCTGGTTTTAGGGCGCGGTATGGCCCAGAAAATTGTGGTGCGATAGGCTTAGGAGGGGCTTCCTCAAACGTCCACCGGATGCCAGCCGTTGATTTTACCTCGTTTCATCTCATGAAAACCCCAAGACTGTTCCCCCCTGAAAAACAATAAACCCCAACAGCCATGCCGCGGCAGTGGTGTAGATCACGCTGAAAGCCGTCCATCCCATCGATCCGGTCTCCCGGCGAATAGTAGCCACCGTTGCCAGGCAGGGGACATAAAGAAGGACGAATACCATCATGGCAAAGGCCGACAGGGGAGTCATTCCGGAGCGCCTGAGGGCTGTCCGCAGAGCGTCTCCATCCGATTCGGTGTCAACCGCGTGAAGCACCCCTAAGGTGCTGACGACGATTTCCTTAGCCACGAAACCCGTCAGCAGCGAAATGCCTCCCCGCCAATCGATACCCAGGGGCGAAAAAACCGGCGCAATCAATCGACCAAGGCGTCCGAGGAAGGAGTGAGCGGTTTCCTCCGCGCTCCTGGCCATTTTGAGTTGGGAGATCTGGGCTTGCCGCTCTGCTTCTGGGCCAGCGGGGGCTTTGCCGTTTGATTCAGGGGCATCGGATGCCTGCAGTTGTTGGATGGCGCTATCGTAGTCCCGGCTGTATTGCTCGAGTTGGGGAAATGAGGAAAGCGCCCAAATGATGATAGACCCCACCAGAATGATTCCCCCCATTTTTTTGAGAAACAACTTGCTACGATCCCACATATGGATGAGCAGGCTTTTTACCATTGGCACGCGATAGGGCGGAAGCTCCATCACAAATGGGGCGTCCGCACCCCGAAGCAGGGTGGAACGAAATAGGCGACCCGAGACGATCGCCATGGATATGCCGATGAGGTAGAGCATAAAGATCATGGACCCTGCCCGGGCGCCGTAAAAAGTTCCCGCCAGCACGATGTAGACGGGTAATTTGGCAGAGCATGACATGAACGGGGTAATCAGAATCGTAAGGATCCGGTCCTTTTCGCTTTCAAGAGTTCTGGCGGCCATCACTGCTGGCACATTGCACCCGAAGCCCATCAGCATGGGGATGAACGACTTTCCGTGCAGTCCGATCAGGTGCATGACCCGGTCCATCAGAAACGCCGCGCGGGACATGTAGCCCGTGTCCTCGAAAATGGCGATGCAGAAGAACAGAATGAGGATGTTGGGTAGAAAAACGATAACGCTGCCAACCCCCGCAACGATCCCGTTGACCAGGAGGTCTTTTAGCAGCGAATCCGGCAATTGGTTTTGTAGAATGGAAGCGAAAGCGCCGACGCTGGAATCGATCCAATCCATCGGATAGGCGCCCAGAGCGAAGGTGAGCTGAAACATGGCCCAGATAAAAAAGATGAAGATTGGAAATCCAAGAAACCGGTTGGTCAGGACCCGGTCGATTGCCCGGGAGGCGTCTATCCGCTGACGGGATGAGGTGGTGAATATCTCCTTCATGATCCCGGCGATGAATCCGTACCGTTCGTCGGTCAGGACGATTTCCGGGTCTTCGTCAAATCGGTCCGAGAGCAGTTGCCTGGAATGGTCGGCTTCTTGGAAAATGCGGTCGGCACCCTCGTTGTAGGCCTGTCGGATTCGCTTTCCGACAAGGGGGTCGTTTTCAAGCAGCTTGACCGCTGTCCAGCGCCGGTCATAGGGGAGGGAAGGGCCTGACGAGTTTTCAAGGAGCCTGCACAGGCGGTCGATGGCAGCCTCGATATCCTTTGAATATTTGACCTTTCGATCGGTTGAAACCCATTCGCCTTTTTGGGCGAGAGCGACGGCTTTTTCGATAAGTGCATCAATGCCCTGCTCCCGGTTGCCGACGGTGGTGACAACGGGTACGTCCAGCAATTCGGACAATTTTTCAAAATCGATCTTATAGCCTTTGGATCTCGCCAGATCGACCATGTTCAGCGCAAATAACACCTGGCATTGGCTGAGCTCCCGCAATTGCGTTGCCAGGTAAAGGCTTCGTTCGAGATTTGATGCATCGATGATATCGATGATCACATCCGGTTTTTCTTCCAGAATGTAATCCCTTGCGACAATCTCTTCGATAGAAAATGGGGTCAAACTGTAAATACCTGGCAAATCGATCACTTTGAGATCATGACCCCATTTCGAAATTCGTCCCTCTTTTTTCTCGACGGTCACGCCTGGCCAGTTGCCGACTTTTTGCCGTGTGCCGGTAATACTGTTGAATATGGTCGTTTTCCCGGCATTTGGGTTGCCGGCGAGGGCAATGGTGATCGGTCGTTTCGGGGATTCCATCTATGCAATCGGCTCCACAGTAATCTGTGCCGCTTCCTCCACACGAAGTGAGATGTGGTAACCCTTGACGATGAGTTCCATGGGATCGCGCAGCGGGGCGTATTTTTCTACATAGATTTCAGTTCCCTTGGTCAATCCCATTTCAAGGATGCGTTGGCGGAGGGCTCCGTTGCCGCCGATTTTTTTAATAATGGCCCGTTCTCCCTTTTTAATGGAACTTAGCATCATGGCGTTTCATCTCCGGTTCGATGGGGTCGGAATGACATCCATGTCGTGGGAAAAGGGTAATAGGCAGACCGGCGGTTTTTTTTCAACATGTTTTTGGACCTATGAACTTTTTTGGTAACCCCTTAAAGAAAAAGGATAGGCTGGTTTTCTATGGAAACAACAGAAATTATCTGGATAGGAAGTACTGACTGATCAGGAAGGGTGATTGTGCCCAGCCGCTGGGGCAACCAAAGGGGGTAACCGTGTCCTGACGGTGTGACTTGGCCGCGGGCCTCCCTCCACAGACCGGTTTTCGGCTGTAGATGGAGGCCGATATGGGATCGAACAGAGCGGCCCGGGAATGGCCGACGGGAGACCACCGCCGTTAGTCTATAAAGGCTACCGACACCCGTTACATACAGGCCGGAACAACCCTGGATGGCTCCATATCACTGATCGAAGATGAATAATGCTTGCAGATGGGACAGAATTTTCTTGGGGTTCCCCTCCCGGTCCATAACAATTTAAGGCGGTGAATACTGCCGCATTTTGGGCAGATGCAGTCGATTGAGCGGCTTTTTTCAAGGACGAAATCCGGTAGACATTCCGCGACGTTTTCAGAAATGGCTTCCTTTTTGACGGGTTTCATTTCCTCGTTCTCCATGGTTTTGGGTTTACGCCATGATCCCATTGAGCGGTTAGGGGTTTTCGTGCACGTTGGTTCGAATCGATGTCAGCCGCCCATGTCGCAACTCCACGGGAAGTGACCTTTAAAAAATTCTGCTCCGCCGCCATAGGAAAAATCGTCTCGGCCCTTTTTTAGCTTTCGGGACCAGCGGACGATCGCGTGACAACCGGATCCATCCTTTCCGCCATTCAAGGACTGCTCGGTGCATATACCGATTACCGATCCTGCTTCCGGTGCAATATCCGATTCGAAATAAAATCCCCGTTCTCCGTAATTGAGCATCACAGCGCCGTGAAGCATTTCGCCTCCGGATTCAAGCAGAATGGGTTCGTCGATGTCGATTCTTACTCCGCAGCGCCGCCCTCGAAATGGTGTCATTTACGTCTCCTTGTGCTGGTCTGAAGGGTGCCATGCCAATGGTCAGTTGGTGCATACGCCGTTATGGACCGTGCTTGGCGATGCCTCTTTCGTCGTATTTATCGACAAGATCGGCGATGGCCTCCTCCAGCAGCACTCCAAGTGATTTATCGGTATCAACCGCTAAGTGCTTGAGTGCTTTAATTTTTCTTTCATCGACCCGTGTAGAGAAGGTCTTTCGCCGTATCATGTAAGAATTCATATATTATAGAAAAATTGAAATCAATAAAAATAGTAATAAATTAATAATATTTTAAAGAATTCTTACATAAAAGCAAGTGAGAATGACATTGGTGTGGGTTCCCCCGACGGAGAGGCTCCAGGACTGATGGGTGTTGAGAGGAATATGGGAATATGCTACTAATGGCATCTGAGCCGATTCCTCCCAAGGTGTTTGGAGGCAGAGCCGGATCGTTGATGGTTTTGTATGCCCAGGCAGGCAGGCCTTTTGAATCAGACGCGACAAACGGAAAAGGATATCTCACATCGGGTTTCCGGAACAAAGGAGAGCAGGACGATGCCATCTTTCAGACTTACCCTTTTGACGACGGCGACTGTCATGGCACTGGGTTTAATCGGTGCCTTATGTGAAATTCATGGAAAGCAAGGGGATCAGCCAATAGATATCGTTCAATTTCCTTCCTGCCCTCTGTGCAACATGGATCGGGCCCAATTTGCCCATTCCAGGGTCATGGTATATTATGAGGATCATTCCGCCTTCGGAGCCTGTTCCATTCACTGCGCGGCCATTGACATGGCTGCTAAAATGGGACTGACTCCTGAACGGATCGACGTGGCCGATGTGAACACACGGCAGTTGATCGATGCTGATGACGCTCATTGGGTATTGGGTGGCGACATCCCGGGGGTAATGACCCGAAGGGCCAAGTGGGCCTTTGCCGATTCGGGATCGGCCCAAGCGTTCGTCCGAGAGCATGGGGGGGAGATAGTGGATTTCGAAACGGCCCTAAAGGCCGCTTACGAGGATATGTACACCGATACGCAGATGATTCGGCAAAAGCGGAAAGCCAAAATGGAAAAGAAGGGGGGATAGTCGAATTCGATCCGCGTCATGACCATTGGTCAATGAGTCACAGCCTTTGGTTTTTTTAATTTGCCCGGCAGATTGACCCCACCGGTCGGCAATCGTCCGTTGGGCATCGGATCAGACCCCATTTGACCCTGTTGACGCCCTCATCGATAGGCGTTAAATGCCCATTGGTCGCCACAAGGATTAAGCGGTGGCAACGCTTGTTCTAATCGGGTGTTTTCATCCAGAGGAAAGAATGACTCATGATACGTTGGAACGGACAGCGAGGCCTGAATCTCTTGATCGCAACGATTTTATTCCTGTCTCCTGTCACAGCGCATTCGGAGATAAAGGTGCTCCGGTCGTTTCCCGTGGGCTCCCCTCCAGTTGACCTTGCCCTTAGCCACGACCGCCGTTTTGTGTTTGTCCTTACCGGAGACGGGCATGTACTAAAGTATTCCGGCCGGGGACAAATCGAGCAGCGGATCCCTATCGGCCCTCTTGCCGACAGTGCTTCAGCGATTGATATGGCTGTGTCCTGGGATGCCTTGCGGGTATATCTGCTCACCTCAAAAGGCATGGTTCTGGTGGTCTCCCAATCAGGGGACATTGAGGATCGCATCGATATTGGTGCGGATGCGACTGGGATCGAATCCACCTCCGTTCCTGGCGTGCTTCTGGTAAAGAGAAAGACCTCCGGGGATGTGGAACTGATCTCCCTGGAGCAGACATACCCTATCGATCTTTCCAAAGCGCCCTCCAAAGGTCCGGAGGACGCCCCGGTCCTTATCGCGGTGTTCAGTGATTTCCAGTGACCGTATTGTGCGACCGTGGCGTCGCTGCTCGAGCAGGTGTTCGAGGCCAATTCCGATCAGATCAGACTGGTGTTCAAGCATTTTCCTCTCCAGCGGCATCGTTACGCCATCAAGGCGGCCGCTGGGGCAATGGCAGCCGGGGAAGAGGGGAAATTCTGGCAGGCTCATGATCGACTTTTCCAGAACGTCGACCGTCTTGATGACCGCGTGATCGACGGTATCCTGAATGAGATCGGATTGAAGAGTGCGTCCGTGGATGATGCCATGAAAAACCCGAGGATCGAGGCTCTAATCTTAAGGGACAAGACAGAGGGAGAGAGGATCGGGGTATCTGGCACACCGACGATTTTCATCAATGGAAAACGGTATCTTGGGAATCATTCCCCTGAAGGCTTCTCCGAGGCCATCAAAGATGAGTTAAGGCGAGGGGCTTCAACCCCCTGATCGCTTTGAGCCTACAGATTTCGCCATGTCTCATACCCGAGGAAATAGCCGGATCGTTGTCCAATCATCTTCGCCTATAGAAAGCCTATTCGTTTATTTACGGTTATGGCTTTGGTCGGCACAGCTAAAAAGTTGCCGTTTCGGCTATAGTGGGCCCTGAATCAGAGCCCTTTTGTCGGTTGGTCTGTTGCCGTTTTCGTTGGCAAGGTCCCAGGGGGGCATGAGGGACATGCCAGCATCATCCTTTTCTTTATTCAAAGACTCTATTCACCTAGCAGGGGCCGCTCCGACTGCTAAATGCGTAATATTCTTTTAATCAGCAACCGAACCGATACCCATTGGCCACCGCTGCGGACCTTCTGAAGCTTTTTAGATAACCGAATTCTGTTTTAGAAAGGCGATCAATCCCTGGTGTCAAGGCTGATATCGAGGATGTTGATATCAGCTGAGGCGTATTTGGTTATCAGCCCCGTCCCTTGGGGTCGCCTCGGTGCCGTGGTCGCGATGTTTGCCTCAGGCATGCGGCTTGGATGATTCTATGCGCTTTATCCCGAAGGCATTGACAGCCGTCTATCCTGTTTCATTATTGAGGACCGACGCATTGTTGTTTGGCGGCGGGAGGATTCGGTGGCGATTTGTTCCGATCCGTATCCGCGGCTGAAGCGTATTTGTTTCTTCAGTCTTCTCCCTCTTGCCCCCTCGGTGTCTTCCTCGCCGCCGAGGGGGTATTTTATTGTAGACCCCTTTAACGCCTTCCTTAGCGTTGAGGGGGGGGTAAATCGTTGGGGGGACTCGATTCGCTCTCGGAATCTCTTGCCCATGCGGTAAGGCACAGGATCAAGGAAGGGTCCTGCCTCACGTTGCGCCGTATAGAGGATCACATCCCTTTTGTCTTCATTTCAGACCCATTGACTCCCATTTCCGTGACCGGACTCAACCATTTCCTGCTATTCCTTTCAGTCGCTTTGAAGGCATTCTCCGATCCTGCACTGCTCAAAGAACGTCTGGACGATGGATTGGTCTCCTCATGAACCGGGCAAAGACCGATCAATTCGCTTCGGTGATTGTCCTCGGACGTCACCTCAAACAGCTCACGGGCTATTTCTTTTCGTTCGTCCTCACTAATTTATAGTGCTCTGCCCACAGAAATTTTTGCCTCAAATGTGAATATTGTTACCGCAACGATTAGAGTTGATTACTTCAATTAAAAATTAAAATAGATATAATAAACAATATTTTATGATAAAAAAATTAATGTACTATATTATGTATAATCTCGTAGCATTAATTGATATGCAGTAGGCTTGCGCGGGAAGAATCGCCGGGGAAGGCGTCGCAAGAATGAAGAAAGGGGATCACCCATGGCGTAATCCCCTTAACGATTTGACGAAATTGTGTTAGCTAGGGCTGATTCTCGGGAGACCGAGACGGAAAGTCTTGATCCCAATTTGGCCCCTAATTTTCCTAAATGAAGTGATCGAATTTTAAGGTAAAAATGGCGGAAGTGCATGGGAATCGAACCCACCCGGGACGGTATTAGCGCCCCACACCGGATTTGAAGTCCGGGAGCCCCACCAGTGAGCTGCGCACTTCCGTAAGTTGAAGCGTTAGTCATATATCGCGCTGGCGCTGACCAGTCAATAACCAATGAAAGTCCACCACCGTGATCGATGAAAACCGATTGGCCGATACCTTTCTGGATCTTGTCAAAATAGATAGTGTTTCGAGAGAAGAATATCAGGTTCGCCGTCGCATCCAAAACCAAATGGAATCATTGGGGGCTCTCACGATTGTCGATAATTCCGAGAAACTGACCGGAAGCGACACCGGAAATCTTATCGCGACATTTCCAGGAAATTTAGAATGTCCGCCGATTGTTTTTGCTGCCCATATGGATACCGTTGAGCCGGGAAGGGGCATTGATCCCACTTACGAAAATGGGCTGTTTTATAGTTCAGGAGAAACGGTATTAGGCGCTGATGACAAGAGCGGAGTGGCCATCTTGATTGAAGTTGCTCGAATCCTCCATGACCACCATTTAGACCATGGACCCATTGAATTTGTTTTTACGACATGTGAGGAAGTCGGTCTCGAAGGGAGCAAACATCTCCAATCTGAACTGCTTAAAGGCCGATTTGGCTATGCCCTGGACTCGGGGGACACAGACCGGTTGGTCACCCGGGCGCCGGGAGCCAATCGCTTTACCATTACCATCACGGGAAAGGCTGCCCACGCTGGAGCAGCTCCTGAAGAAGGTATCAATGCCATCGTCATTTCGGCACGGGCTCTATCCAACCTTCAATTGGGTAGAATCGATAATGAAACCACCTGCAATATTGGGCTTATAAACGGAGGCGCGGCCAGAAATATTGTGCCCAAAGAGGTTAAAATTGTCGGAGAGGCCAGAAGCCACGACCTTGAAAAACTTGAGGGCCTCACCCAGGGTTTGATGGCGGAAATCGAAGCGGTGGTCCGTGATGAAGCCAAAAACAGCCCTTTTGAAGGCTTACCGGCAATCCGGTATCAGGTCCATCGGGAATACAATCCACTGGTGATACCCGATGACCACTATCTGGTGGAGCTTGCCTTGGCTGCGGCCGGGAAATTAGGTCGTGAACTGTCGACAAAACGGTCAGGGGGAGGATCCGACGCCAATGTTCTTTTCGAAAAAAATATGGTTCTGGGGATACTGGGAACTGGCATGAAAGATGTCCATTCCTCCAGAGAAACCATTCACATCGAGCATATGGTAAAAACAGCCAATTTGGTGCTGGAGATCATTCGACTTCACACCGCCGGCATCAACTAAGAGACATCAGCCGAAGGAATGGCAACGGTCATGTTCCCTTGGAGGACCAATTCGATTGCTTCTGGGGAACCACCGGCGATATGCGCACTTGGCGGCTCTGAATCACTTCGGGACTCTGGTTGATTCCCTCATGGAAGATTCGATACACTGTTATTATGCGGTGATGTGGCCTTCCCCAGTATGGGTCCGGATGGCCCATGGTCATCAGCTCTCCTGCTGGCCAAAACACGCCACCGTCTGAATGCGGCCGATATGGGCTCAGGCCGTTGCCCAACACCGATCCGACACCCATTGGCCTCCGATGTGGATCTTCTGGAGCGTCATAGATAACCAAATTTTTTACATGGGAAATACCGAAGAATTGAATGTGAATAAGGCATGTCTGTTCAGAACGTCAACCAATGGCTGGCAAAGGAACTGCCCTGATCATGACATCATCGAAGTAAGATGGTCACAGCTTGGGGAATGGGTCTATCCTCTAAACACTACCGCAGCGAACGATGGCTATGGCCGTGACCTCAATGCCACTTACTGACACCGTCATACGTTTTTTGTCAACGGGAGGATACATCGGCCATACCAAGGTGGCCCCCGGAACTGTGGGTTCCTTGGCCGCTCTACCGCTTTGCTACTTGTTGTCGATATGGAATGGGTGGATCAGTGCTGTTCTGCTCGTTCTGGCAATTGGGGGAGCGGTGTGGATTGCAGGTAAAGCGGAGGTTCTATATCACAGAAAAGACCCAGGGTGCATCGTCATCGATGAAATGGTCGGCATGATCGTGACACTCTTTGCCATTTCATTCACTTTCTGGACAGCCATTCTTGGGTTCTTGCTTTTTCGCCTATTTGATATTATCAAACCGTTTCCGATACGACTTATAGACAAAAAAATAAGAGGCGGATTGGGGATTGTGGCCGATGATATAGCCGCCGGAATCCTGGCAAATGTTTTATTACGATTGATTGTTTATACGGGTTTTATATAGCCAACAGCTGCCGCCATACTTCGGTCATTTTTACAGACAAGGAACCATTTAAATTGAAGTCAAACACTGCAGCCGATACCGATATTGTTGTGGAACATAAAAAATCCGTATTTCGGGAAAATGTCGAGGCTATTGTCATTGCGATCATCCTAGCCCTTTTTATTCGGACCTTTGTGGTTCAGGCCTTTAAAATACCCTCTGGTTCCATGAAAAACACCTTATTGATCGGTGACCATATTCTGGTCAATAAATTTATTTACGGTGTCAAATTTCCTTTTGTCAAACAGCCAACGATTCCAGTATCGACGCCTAAACGCAACGATATCGTCGTCTTTCAATTCCCTGAGGATCCAGAGAAGGACTTTATCAAAAGGGTTGTCGGGCTTCCCGGGGACATCGTGGAATGTCGAGATAAAGTTCTTTTTGTCAATGGTCAGGAAGTCGACACATCCTTTGCCGTGTTCAACGATCCGAGAGTCCTGCCAAGCAGTTACCAACCCCGTGATAACTTCGGTCCTGTCAAGATACCGGAAGATTCATTATTCGTTATGGGCGACAACCGAGACGAAAGCTACGATAGCCGGTTTTGGGGCGTTTTCGATATGGCAGCTCTCAAGGGAAAAGCATTTATCATATACTGGTCGTGGGACAGGGACGATTTTGGGGTTCGGTGGAGACGAATAGGGCGATTACTCAAATAAGAACGGCTGCTTTTATGGCGGATATGCAACCGAATTGACGGGCTCTGCTGCTTGTTCGAATGAGGCCTCGCCTTGTTTCACCGAAAGTCGTCTCATGCTCTCAGCAGCTTCCACCACATCAATACAACAATGAATAATGAGGCGAAATGGCTGACCCACAGGATCATATCCTCGTTGTCGATGACGAACTCAGTATGCGGGAACTTCTTGAATTTCTTCTTACCCGTGAAGGGTATCTTGTTACCACTGCGGATTGCGGAAAACGGGCCATTGAGCTGATAAAGAGCAACCATTTCGACCTGTTAATTTGTGATATCCGGTTGGGTGATGTCAGCGGAATCGAAGTGCTCCAGGAGTGCAAGGCGCACCATCCGACGACGGTGGTCATTATGATATCTGCCTATGTGACCACTGAGGGGGCAGTCAAGGCTATGAATCAGGGCGCTTATGACTATGTGCCCAAACCATTCGATAATGAGGAGCTAAAACAAACCATTGCCAAGGCGCTTGAGCGAAAGACTCTTGAATATGAGAAGCAGATACTTGGGGACGAACTCAAGAAGAACCTTCATTTTGGTAAAATTGTGGGCAACAGTCCGGCGATGCTGCACATCTATGGGCTGATCCGTCAGGTGGCCAAGACGAAAACCACTGTCTTGATTACCGGTGAAAGCGGCACCGGAAAGGAACTGATTGCCAAGGCCATTCATGATGAAAGCGAGCGAAAGGAAAAACCGTTCATCGCGGTCAATTGTGGGGGAATACCCGAAAACCTAATGGAAAGCGAATTTTTCGGGCATAAGAAAGGCGCTTTCACCGGCGCGACCCATGACAAGAAGGGGCTTTTCGAGGTGGCCAATGGCGGAACCGTTTTTCTTGATGAAATCGGAGAGTTGCCATTACCGCTTCAGGTCAAGTTGTTGAGAGTGTTGCAGGAGAAAGTATTGAGGCCCGTCGGAGGCAACGAGGATTTAAAAGTAGACATCAGGGTGATTTCAGCCACCAACAAGGATCTCGCCAAAGAGGTGATCGATGGCCATTTCAGGGAAGACCTTTTCTATCGCTTGAATGTCATCGAAATCAAATTGCCCCCTCTGCGGGAGCGAAAAGCAGACCTCAAAGCTCTGGCCCAGCATTTTTTGGACAAGTATTCCAAGGAAATGGAAAAAGAAATCACCAAAATGAGCTCTTATGCGGTAGATCTGCTCCAAAAATATGATTTTCCAGGCAATATCAGAGAATTGGAAAATCTAATGGAGCGCTCCGTCGCTCTTTCCAACACCAATATCATCCTCCCCGACAGTTTGGCCCTGTCGGTCCACAAAAGAAGATGGATCGAGGGCGTCGAAGGCCGGCGATACGATTTGGATGATGTCGGCAAGGGGATTTCATTGGATAGGGTGCTTCAGGAGATTGAGTACGCCTATCTGACTAAAGCGCTTGAAATTACGGACGGTAACAAAAACAAAGCCTCAGAGCTACTGGGAATCACCTTTAGATCTTTCAGGCATCGGCTGGGTAAATATGCAGGAGACGATCGGTGAACCCCTGTCTGAGGCCTTCTCTCAACGATGTATCCTTATTCTATAATAGGACGTTGTCATTTGCTTGACGGTTTTCACCTCCTGAGGTAATCTACGGCAATTCAGGTATAGCAACTACAGACCCTTTTGTTTTGAAGACAGCCTCAACCCGCCGTTTGCCCTTGAGTCGATACCCCTGACAAAAATTGTCAAAACCATGACGGGAATTGTCACTGCTCCCCATTGCACCTGAACGACCGCATTCGGATGGAAGGGGATGGTATGATAAAAAATATAAATATAACAAGTATTTAAAATTAGTGCGGGGGGCATTGCTGTCGGTGGCATGCAAGTTGCTCTTAACCCCTGCAACGAACGAGGAAGGCATGGTGAAAACCACAAATAGCTTTTCCGGCAGCCCGGCAGGCATACCCCGGAAACATCACCTCGCCTGAACCAGATTCACCCAACATTACACTTATTGAGGAGGAGTTACCATGTTACAGAAAATGAGAAGCAACAAAGGTTTTACCCTGATCGAACTGATGATCGTCATCGCCATCATCGGTATCTTGGCCGCCATCGCCATTCCCAACTTCATCAGCTACCGTGACAAGACTTACTGCTCTGCCATGGAGTCCGATGCCCAGAGCATTGCCGGCGCTATCGCCGACTATTTCTCGAATCCTGCGAACGTCACGGTGCAGGCGTCTTCCACTGGAATGCCGGCTTCGGGAACGGATCTCTCCAACGGTAACACCTATACCATCACAGCGGTTGGCACCAACGGCTACCGAATTCTGGTCTCTGACGCGACGGCTCGTTGCCCCCGAGGCACCACTTACGCCATTGCGTTCTAAGCATAACGACTAAATACCACATTAAATGAAATACCGGGGAAAGAGCATGCTCTTTCCCCGGCATCTATTTATTTATTAGATTCATCGGTGCCCATTCCTACACTCTGCATTTCCCTCAATTGAAGCGCTCCACCGCTGGCATCGATTCCTTGATAACGTGTCCCTCCGGTAACCAATAGCATGTTGTGATTGTGTCAGAATATCCTTTTCCATTTCAGGATGGCGACAAACAGACGCGTATGTATCCGGTTTTGAAAAATACTATCGGGAAAAGCCATTTGTCGTTTGCAAGGTTTCTTCCTGTTGCCCTCTTGGTTGCTTTGGTCTTGATGGGCTTGACGGTCTATTGGCCATCGATGCATGGCCCATTTGTTTTCGATGATGTACCCAACATCGAGTACAACCGACATCTCCGATTAAAGACATTGTCCCTCGGCGAATTGACGGATGCCGGTTTCAAAGGTCCCAATAGCCAGAGACCGGTTGCAAAAGTATCATTTGCACTCAATTATGCCATCCATGAGTACCGGACGTTTGGCTACCATCTTGTCAATGTTTTGATTCATGTGGCAACCGCTCTATTTATTTTCCTTTTCTTCATAAAAACCTTTGCGATCATTCGCGTCAAAGGCATTTCCGATCGACTGGTAAATGCCAATGGTGATGGCCGAACTGATGGATGGCTCATCCCGTGTTGTATCGCCATGCTGTGGATGTTGCATCCTCTGCAATCTCAGACGGTAAGCTACATCGTTCAGCGGATGACCGGATTGGCGACTCTTTTCTATATTCTGTCGTTTCTGTGCTATTTTTCAGCCAGGGAATCGATTGGGGGAAGATCTCGCGCTTTCTATGCATCCGGATGCGTATTGGCAGGCCTATTGGCTGTCGGCTCCAAAGAAATTGCCGTTACGTTGCCTTTTTTTATATTTCTTTTTGAATGGTTTTTTTATCAGGATATGGATTGGAGATGGTTGAGGCGTAAATTCGGCTGGTTGCTTGTCGTTGGGGTATTGGTGGCGGCAACGACCCTCATTTTCACCCATGGACATCCTATCCAGGCCATTGAAGGATCCTACCATAATAGAGATTTCACACTTGCAGAACGCCTCTTGACTCAACCAAGGGTTATTATTTTATATCTAAGCCAAGTGCTTGTTCCTCATCCGTCACGGTTGAACCTTGACCACGGAATTACCGTCTCTGAACGTCTGGTGGATCCGCCGACCACGATCATCGCATTGGCAGCTATTGCCGGATTGGCGCTTTTTGCTATTTTGAGTGCCAGAAAAAGCCGATTTCTGGCATTTGGCATTGTTTGGTTTTTTGGCAATCTTGCAGGAGAGTCCTCTGTTTTTGGATTGGAAATGGTGTTTGAGCATCGAATGTATCTACCGTCAATCATGGTGATCGCAGTCATCGTTCTGTTGATCAGGGGAGTCATTCGAAATATTCCTATCTTTTTATCGGTGATGGGGTGCATCGGAATACTTTGCGCAACTTGGACCCACGAGCGAAATCAGGTCTGGACCGATGAATTGTTATTATGGTCGGATGCAGCACGAAAATCGCCAGACAATTACAGACCGTTTTATAATGTGGGAATTATCCTTTCTGAGAAAGGACTCAGTGAACAGTCGATATCCGCTTTTGAAAAATCCATAGCGCTGAAGCCGACGTATGCGGAGGCATATAACAATCTCGGATTTGAGTATTTCAAAGTGGGTAATAATGAAAAAGCAGTCCGCCATCTGCGCGAGGCCATGAGGTTATCTCCGTCATTGGAAGAACCGTATATCAATATGGCCACCTATTACGAGAGAAAAAATATGCCATCCAAGGCATTTGATTCCATCCAGAATGGCCTTGAAAAGGTACCGGAATCGTTTCAACTGTTAACCTATCTGGGTGCACTTTTCA
This sequence comes from uncultured Desulfobacteraceae bacterium, assembly GCA_942491115.1. Classification (GTDB taxonomy): domain Bacteria; phylum Desulfobacterota; class Desulfobacteria; order Desulfobacterales; family UBA5852; genus CALNZV01. Next base: position 360,871 of record CALNZV010000001.1, on the reverse strand, counting down.
TGAGGGAAGGAGATTTTCAGGCTGCCAGTGTTCAGTTTGCCAAAGCGCTCAAGCTCCGACCGGAATCTTCCGAAGCACTTAATAACTTGGGTGTTGCTCTCATTCAAATAGGCCGTAAAGACGAGGCGGTTCGACTCTTTCAGGAAGCGATCAGGAATGACCCAAACAACAGGGACACCATTCGTAATCTATCCATGGCCACCCAGAATTAGGGAGTGAACACCATTTCAAATATGAAATAGGATCGATGTCAACTTCCACTATCCAGAATGCCTAAATGAACAATTGTCCCGACACCGAAGTCATATACAAAAACCCCTATGAGCGGGTTTCCCCGCCAGGACGAGGCAGTATACTACCCGTTTTGACGATTTTGGTCGTGGGTATCGTCTTGTATGCGAACACTCTACATGTACCATTCACTTTGGACGATTTTGACAACATCGTCAACAATCGTGCCATTCAGCTTAAAAAAATCGATCTTCAGGCGATTCAATCGGTGGCAAATGAAAGTTTTTTAAGTAAGCGCTCATTTGCGAATTTATCCTTTGCTGTGAATTATTATATTCATGGATTCGACTTGCCAGGGTATCATATGGTCAATATATTTATCCATATAATCTGTGGCATTTTATTTTTTTATTTTTCCTATTATACCTTATTGCTTTCAAAAGAACTAAAAAAAAGACCAGAAAATTTTGAATACCAAAAAGATCAATATATAGATAATAAATTTATTATAACAATTGCAACAATATCTGCCGTAATTTGGATTTCCCATCCCATACAAATTCAATCTGTTACATACATTGTTCAAAGAATGAATAGTCTTTCCTCACTCTTCTACTTATCATCGTTGTTGTCTTATATTAAATTTCGATTGGCAGATGATAAATGGGGTAAATGGCTATGGGTAGTTCTATGTATCGGAAGTGGATATTTTGCAATCACGTCCAAGGAGATTGCCGCCACAATTCCAATTGTGATGCTACTTTATGAATGGTACTTTTTCCAGGATTTAAAACAGCCGAATAAAAAATATATACTGATTTTATTTGTCGGTGTTTTCATTTTTTTATGTTTAGGAATAATTCTGCTGAATTTTGATCCTGTGGGAGCAATACTAAATTCATATTCAAGGCGTAATTTCACTCCTTATGAACGAATTTTAACTGAATTTCGTGTCATTATTTATTATGTGTCGCTGTTGTTGTATCCTCACCCTTCACGATTGACCATAGATCATGATTTTTTAATTTCAACATCTTTGATCAACCCGTTGACAACCATTTTAAGTATTCTTTGTGTCTTAGGATGTTTGATATTGAGTTTTATATTTGCTAAGAAGGATCGCATTGTTTCTTTTTGCATTCTTTGGTTCTTTATCAATTTGTCAATCGAGTCCAGCATCATTGGATTAGAAATCATTTTTGAGCATCGTTTGTATTTGCCATCGATGATGTTTATTTTAGCAGCTGTGGTTGTATTTTTTCGTATTGCTAAGTTTTACAACAATCACATATACCAATATTCTGTTATGGTGTTGGTAATAATTGTTTTGGGTGGATGGACTGTCGCTAGAAATGAGATATGGAAAGATCCTGTTGTTTTCTGGAGTGATGCTGTAAATAAATCACCTTATAAATCGAGACCATATACGAATCTCGGAGATGCGCTTGTCAGGAGAGGAATAGCTAAAAAGGCAGTTCCTGTTTATCAAAAAGCTCTGGAATTAAATCCAAATTGTTTTGCTACAGAAAACAATTTAGGCGTCGCCTTGGCGATGTTGGGACAGTATTCATATGCTGAAAAACAATTTCAAAAAGCACTTTATTTGAATCCCCAATATGTAGATGCAAAGCGCAATCTAAAAAAGATTGCGGAGCAAATACAATAGAAAAATAAAGGTTCGTTCTAATATTTATTTAAAAGTGACGGCGTAGCCCTTCATTTGAAGTGTCATCTGCCACTGTACTGTCTTAATCAATTGGATCCCGTTGAATTGAAACGACAAAAATTACCCATTAAAGCGCTTCCTTTTATTTATTATTATGCCCCAGTAGTTATTCTTGTTCTACTGGGGATTATTTGTTCTGTTTATCTTAGCATTTCTCATTATCGAGTATATACCGATATTGGATATAGTAGTTTCTGCGCGATCTCTAAATCGATAAATTGTGATACCGTATCCCAGAGTCCATATTCAATATTTTTGAGTTTGCCTGTTCCTGTCTGGGGTGTATGGGGATATCTATTTATTGGCATATTCGTTATTGTATCTGGTTTAAAATCGTATAAACCCAAACGGTTGTGGCGCGTTATTTTTTTAATGACAACGCTTTTTTGTTTTATTAGTATTTATCTAGCTTTAGTTTCTACCCTATTAATAAAAAGTTATTGTATTGTCTGCATCACCCTATACGCTATTAATATGTTATTGACATATTATTCTTGGCTTATCCCTCGGCGCTTTAGCAGTGATCCATTTTTAGATGATATATATGCTGACCTTAGATCGATATCTGGACGATTAAAATTATGGAGCACTTTGCCTGGACTTTTATTGGTTATTATTTTTATCGTCTGGTTTGCATATCCGTCGTATTGGGAATTCAAAACTCCAACAGTCAATGAAAAAGTAAAAACCGGAATGACACAAGACGGGCATCCATGGATCGGTGCAGAAGTACCAAAAATAACGATTAACGAGTTTGCAGATTATCAATGCTTTCAGTGCAGGAAAATGCATTTTCATCTAAGAAGGATTATTGCCCGCTCTCCGGATAATATCCGACTCATTCACAGGCACTATCCTATGGATCACTTGGTCAATCCTATTGTCAAAACGCCATTGCACGAGGGATCTGCGGCTATGGCACTCTTTGCCATACAGGCGGGATTAAAGGGTAAATTTTGGGAAGCCAACGATCAGATCTATCGAATGGCGCAGGATATCGGTTCTGTCGATAGTCATGCACTTGCAGAAAAAATTGGTTTGTCTCCCAGAGATCTGACCCCCGCACTTAATGATCCAATACCTTTCAGAATTCTTCTTGAAGACATCCGATCCGGCATGAGATTAGGCATTTCTGGCACCCCATCGTATTCAATCGATGGGGTGGTGTATGAAGGACGAATTCCCAATGAGATCATGGCGAAGATCCACAATTGAAAATGAAGGTAACTTTATTTAATCTTCTGGAAAAGCGAATTGCAAACGGATCAAACCAATTTAAAAGGGTATGATGTTGTTCTCTATTTACTTCTGAGCATACTTTTTTTTTCTATTGTCGTTTCTATAGGATTGTTGGCTGCAGTACCTCCGGTAAGCCGTGACGCTCTAACCCACCATCTGTATGTCCCCAAATTATATCTTGAAGCGGGTAAGATGATCGAACTGCCCAATATTCCTTTTTCATACTACCCGATGAATTTGGATCTTCTGTATATCATTCCTCTTATTTTTGGTAACGATATTTTACCAAAATATATTCATTTCTTGTTTGGTATGGGAACTGCCTGGTTGTTGTACAGATACGTCAGCAATCGTTACGACCGTCTTTATGGCCTTTTTACAGCCTTCTTTTTTATATCTGTACCCATAGTGATCAAACTCTCGACAACAATATACGTAGATCTTGGTCTGATATTTTTCTCGACAGGATCTATTCTCTTTATAGAAAAGTGGAGAAGCAGCGAATTTGCCATATCGAAGATTGTGACAGCCGGGATTTTTTGTGGACTTGCACTGGGGACAAAATATAATGGAATCGTCACTTTCGTTCTGCTATCTCTTATGGTGCCTGTAATTCATTTAAGAAGTCATTCACTCCACTCCCCAAAAAGGCAATTGAAGGCTATTCGTCAAACCACCATATTTGTTGGAACGGCATTGCTCATATTTTCACCTTGGATGATTCGTAATATCTACTGGACGGACAATCCAGTATATCCACTTTATCAAAGTATATTCCAAAAATCTGATCCAGTATCGACAGTGGCCGAGGATGACGAAATGACGTCTTCGGATGATCAAATCAGGTGGAGCCCGTTTAATATTAGATCCATTATTTACAAGGAAACCAAGTGGGAAATTGCAACGATCCCACTCCGCATCTTTTTCCAGGGAAAGGATGATAATCCCAAGTATTTCGATGGTGTACTCTTGCCTTGGATTGTCCTGTTCCCACTGTTTTTGCTCATCAAACCCAGAGGTGAGGTCCGCCAACCGATAAATGAAAACCGTATTTTTTTAGTGTTTTCTCTGCTTTTCCTATTGATTGTGTTTTTTTTGCAGGATATGCGTATTCGGTGGATTTCACCGATTATTCCTCCGATGATACTGCTGTCGGTTGCGGGACTTAATCGATTTAGTCAATGGATTGGTGACGCATGGCCCCACTTGCATCCAACAAAGGATGTGATCGTGTTGGGCGTGGCCACCTGCTTGATTCTTTCGATTTCTGTACCCTACGCTAACCATCTTTTACAGAAAACAGATCCGTTTGATTATATATCAGGAAAGATCAGCAGAGATGAATATATCATTCGTTATCGACCGGAGTATCCAGCAATTCGATATACCAATGATCATTTGGACAGGTCACTAAGGGTTCTTGGCATATATGTCGGGAACCGCGGCTACTATTTCAAGAATCCCGTCGTTTTTTCAAACCGCTTTGTGGAAGATTACATCCAGCCGTCCGACAGCGCCAGGCAAATCAAGGAGAATATTCTTGACAGCAAGACCGACTTGCTATTGGTGAACTATGCTATGATAAATAGAAGGGCTACGGAAAGTCTGTCTCCGGAGCAACAAAGTCTCTTGACTGGCTTTTTTAATAATGAAACAAAGCTCGTATTTTCTGAAAACGGCTTTGGAGTCTTCAGCCTTCAATAGATCTTTTACTATCCCTGTCCCGTATCTTGGATTTTTCTTCTATACCATATGACGGTTATATCTACCCAGGCAAGGTGAATAAATGAAGAATGAAAGTGTCACCATCATTATACCCGCTTTCGAAGAAAGTGAAAGCATCGGTAACATCGTTGGCTGCATTAGAGAACGATATCCGGACTTCGAAATTATCGTTGTCGACGATGGATCTTCCGACGATACGGCCTCTGTCGCCTTCTCAGCAGGCGCCAAAGTGATCCGGCATCCATACAATATCGGCAACGGAGCAGCCGTCAAAAGCGGAATTCGAGAGGCCTCCGGGGATATCTTGGTTTTTATGGACGCCGACGGCCAGCACGATCCAGAGGATATCGCAAAGTTATTAGCGCTTATTCCGAAATTCGACATGGTTGTCGGTGCTCGTATGTTTAAAGATCAGGCTACGGTTGGAAGGGCTATGGGAAACATTTGCTATAATTGGCTAGCATCATATGTAGCCAAATTCCAGATCAAGGATTTGACCTCCGGGTTCAGAGCTGTCAAATCTCAAGTGGCAAAGAGTTTTGTTTACCTGTTGCCGAATACCTATTCCTATCCTACGACCATTACATTAGGTGTATTGCGCAGCGGCTTAAGCATCCAATATGTCCCGATTACTGTGAAAAACCGCACCAAAGGCACAAGCAACATCCGACTGTTTCGAGACGGCGTTCGGTTTTTCATGATCATCACTCGAATTTGTACACTTTTTTCACCAATGCGCGTTTTTTTGCCGGTTTGCTTTTTTATGTTTTCAGCCGGGTTACTCAACTATATTTATACTTTTTTATCCCAAGGTCGTTTCACAAACATGAGTGCCTTATTGATTGTTGCCTCGGTCATTATTTTCATGATGAGTTTGATTTCCGAACAAATTTGTCAGATGAGATATGAGCGTCGGGCTCATGATCCCCATAGAGGATCACCTCCCGATCACCGTCCCTCCAATGAGTAGGTTGGAAAATTGCCTTTATTTCCGATTGAAAGCCTTTACAGCTTTCTTTCCGATGGATTCTATTGAAAACAGTGTTTCAGACAGTCGATGAGCATTTTTCTTAATTTGATCTCTAAAGTCATCATTTGAACACAGCTCAATAATTGCATTGGAGAGCGCTTGAGCATCTCCAGGGGGAACTAAAATAGCATCCTCACCGTTTCGGAAAACTTCACGTATCGCCGGCGTATCTCCCGTTATCAGAGCTGCTCCTGCGGCACAGATATCATACACTTTGATGGGAATGACCCGTTGAGCCTTTTCGGTCGTCCCGAAAATACCCAATGCCAAGTCCATTGACCGGATGGTTTTGCAGATTTGATCTGCCGGAATCCAATCGATAAAGGTGATGTTGGTCAGACCCAATTCCATTGCCGATCCTTCCATTTCGGCACGTAACTGCCCGTTACCGATCAGCGTGAAGTGAATACCGGTATGGTTCTTTAGGATATCGGCCGACGCGATAATGGTGGTAATTCCATGGAGCGGGATGTAGGTGCCAATAAAGAGGATGTCTATCCGTGACGTTGGGCCATCAAGGGAGTGGGGCGTTTCGAATGGAGTAAACGTTGATCCCACATAGACGACAGCCAACTTTTTCTTTGGGACGTTTAACGCCGTCGCTATGAATTCACCGTGGGATTGCGTATCAACGATAACGAGATCTGAAGCATGGCAGGCTGCTGCATCAACTAATTTTATCAACTTGGCAGTGATTGATTCAGCGCTTGCCAACTGACGATCATTGATAATGGTATCAAAAAGAGAAAAGAAAATGTCATAGGCGATGATTGCCTTTGAGCGCTTGAGGTGTTTTAAGATTCGAGCAAGGTGAACGTGAAAATAGCCAGGGTATCCGACTATAATCGCCTCGGCAGGTGGTGCTTTCAAGAATTGAATCATCAAGGAAATACTGCTGCGAACCAATCCAATACAATAATGGAGGAATCCCTTAAGGGAAGTGATGCTTCGAATACGCTCACGAAAAGATGAGTCCATTGCGAAATGGCACTCATGAACCTCGACACCGTTGGCCCTCAATCCTTTCAGTAGGTTGTTAAACCGGGGATACTGGGCTTCTTTGGAGTAAATGCCGAATGCGATTGCCCTCAAGATGGTTTCTCCTTTTATGGATCTTCCCTATTCGTTCATTTCGTTACTGGGGGTAGCTTCCTTCGGCTGGAATCTTCCCAAGAGTCGTGGCGACGACAGATAGGGTCAGCCACATCGGTCTGTGTTGGAGAGCCAACTATTGATTTCCAGAAAAGGGTGTTTTAATCCGAATCAATACTTTCCAGTGAGAGTGCTTTTCTTTTTTCCACTCTGATATAAGAAACAGAAAAACACTTCAGCAACTGTAGGCTATAATGAAATACAAATCCATCGGCAATTTCCTGGCCGCTGCGTTGAATCATGGACAATACTGCATATGAAAAGCCACGAGAGAGCGCCCACGATTAGCGTTTGTATCGCCAATTTCAATGGGGTGAAATATATTGAAGCATGCATTGAGTCGGTGTTGAGTCAGGATTTCCCCTTACCTGTAGAAATCATCGTTCATGATGATACATCGACGGACAAATCGATTGAGTTGATCAAGGATCGGTTTCCAGAGGTCGTGCTTATCGAAAGCGATAGCAACGTGGGATTCTGCATCAGCAACAACCGCATGGCCCATCGGGCCAAAGGAGAATTTTTACTTCTACTAAACAACGATGCCGAGCTGTTTCCTGGTACACTGAAATGCCTCTATCAAGAGGCCCTGAAAGGCCCTTCGATTTTAGGCCCGTCCCAATACAATGCCGCCACTCAAGAGCGCATCGATATCGGCAATATGGTGGACTATTCACTCAATACCGTTCCTAACCTTGATCCATCTCGGGAAATCGTCGCGATGGTCAGTGGCGGTTGTTTGTGGATTCCGAAAGATCTCTGGGATGAAATCGGGGGGTTTCCGGATTGGTTTCATACCTTGAGTGAGGATATCTATATCTGTATTGTCGCGAGACTTTGGGGTTACCCGGTTAAGGCTTTGAAGCACACGGGATTCTATCATTGGGTGGGGTCCAATCTTGGCGGCGGTAAGGTTTATGGAAACCGCCTTTCCACAACGATCAGGCGACGGGCACTTAGTGAACGAAATCGAACCTATGTCATGGCGCTTTGTTATCCAAGTCCGGTATTCGAAGTGGTGTTTCCCCTGCATCTCATCATACTGCTGGTTGAGGGTCTCGCTGTCTCGATTCTTAAACGACAACTGAACATTTTCTGGGACATTTACGGTCAAGCCGTCAAACAGGTCTGGCGAAACCGACATTTGCTTCGTAACCTTCGCCGTGGGCATCAACGGAAAAGAAGAATCCGGTGCTCAGCTTTTTTCCAGTCCTTTCAATTAATACCATACAAATTAGAGATGCTGACGAAATTCGGAATGCCGAAACTCAGCTGAAACAACGTTCATTCATCGTCATTCAAGACAGACACACGGGTTCTTGTGGATACCGGCCTAAGCCTACCCGCGCAAGAATCCATCGGATCAAAATGGATTTATCCACTCTTCGAGACATCATTTCCTCCAAAGCTTTGAGGAAGTAATCAACTGAGGAATGGAAATCTTGATCAGTCAGTGAATGTATGGCCAGGTTAAGATACTGAATCGGCAAGGACACTGGGTCTGCTGAAAACGCCTGATGGTGTTTTTTAATGATGGCTTCAACAGCTTCACAGTAGAGTCTCTTTTGGCTTGAAATGCTGTCTTCTCCGATAAATGCTCTCACCAGCGGTTGATCCACGAAAAGAAAAGGGGATTTGGCGGACAGTCGCAAAACAAGATCCCAATCCTGCAGTCGCCTCAAGGATTCGTCAAACTTCCCAACAGCCATCAAGAGATTTCTTTCGATCAACAGGGTTTGAGTCGTAATGAAATTACCCTTGAGCAACTCCGCGTGAACATCGAAAAGACCGTCTCCGGACAACCGATTGGATCTCGGTATGATTTCAGATTTTTTTCCGATAATACGCCAGAATTTGCAAAAAGCAATCGAGGCCCTGTTGCCCATCGATTTCATCGCATTGAGCTGAGCCGACAGCTTGTCCGGAAACCACTCATCATCACTATCCTGAAACGCGACATATTTCCCTCTTGTAGCGAGTATGCCTGTATTTCTAGCAACGTTGGCCCCTTGCTGATAAGGGTGCTGTATATAAGTCAGTCGGGGATCGTCAATATCGCGAACAACTTCCGCAGTCTCGTCTGTCGATGCATCATCCACCACAATTAATTCGATATCTTTGAAGGATTGATCCAATACAGTGCGGATGGATCGACCGACAACCCCAGCTCGATTGTGAGTGGGTAGGACGATGCTGACGAGAGGAGAGTGGAATGATGATATTTCCATGAATTGTCTTATGATTTCTAATATTATTTAAATACGAAAGACACCTGATCTTCACAATCTACCGACAATTTATCTAACAGTTTAGGGGCCGCTATGTCCGGTTTCCTAAGAATGGTCAGTGTAAATCCAATTTCCTTCAGACGTTCAAGAAAATCCAGACCGTATTGACGGACATGATCTTTTTGTCCAAAAAGTTTCTGCCGAATTTTTGGATCAGTAATAGAATAATCTTCGACGGTCGTTGGGCCGAACATTGGCACCGAAATACTTCCCCAACCGCCTAATTTCAAGACTCGATATAGCTCTTCAATGGCAACCCGGTCGTTGGGTACATGTTCCAAAACATGGTGACAGACTATCGCATCGAAAGAGTCATTAGGAAAACCAATGTCAGTAATATCTAGTGAAGTCATTGCTCGATTGCCATCCAAATCGCCAGATATATACTCAAATTCAGATTGGAATCGATCGGACAACATCGGTTCGGGTGCGACGTGAAGCATTTTGCCCCCGTTGCAGATTTTTCCAGAATCTTTCATCTGTTGATAGGCTATCCAGAACAATCGATGTCTTTCCAATGAATTGCAGCCAGGACACCGTGCGTTCGGTCTGACACCAATACCGGCGGGTAAAAATTTACGATAGTTGCCATTGCACAAGGGGCAGTAAAACCGGCTTCCGAGGTAGAAAAAGGAGCGGATTGATTTTGCCACTTTAATGATAGGAAATGGAATCATGTCGAACCCTTAGACTTGTCAGGAGGTTATTAAAGGGAGCAATACAGATTTTCCAATTGGTTCGAAAGGGTATAAGGATGATGATGTTTTTCGATAAATAGCCGATTCTCAACCACCAGATGGTGCCATTCCATACCAAGAAGCCTTTCAATCGCATGAATCAAACCGTTCACATCTCTTTCTTCAGCCAAAAGATCTACATTGGGTCTTGCGAGCACATTAGGGATATCGCAATGCCGGGTGCTGATAACGGGCATTCCACTAGCGGCTGCCTCAATGATGGTCACCGGAGCCCCGCCTTCAGTATCGCCATCGTCTGCGATGATGCTTGGTGAAAGAAAGATGTGATGGTCATAGAGACGACTAAGGGTTTGATCATAGTGCTGAAATCCAAGCATCGTAGTTTGGTTCATGAGACCCCATTGAGACAGAGTGTTTAAAATATGATGCTTTTCTTCAAGCTCGTCTGGATGAATGGCGTCACCAATGATCGTGATGTCAAAATGATCGAAATCCTTTTTAAGTCGACCCAAGGCCTCAAGCGCAAAAGGAATCCCTTTCTTTTGTCTGAACGCGCCGACGATTAAAAATCGAAGTCGCTCTTTTTTAGACAAAACCCTTTCCACAAAAGGAATACGGTCAAGATCAACCCCAATCCGATGAATCAAAATCTTTGATGTTGGACAACCCAGTTTCTGAATACAGTCTGCCATGTAAGGGCCTTCACAGAGAATTTTATCGGCAGATTGAAACAGGTCGACATATCGTGACTTCCAGATTGGATTAATAACAGGTAGGCGATTGACGTCTAAGCCGTAAAAGGTAACAATATGTTTTATATTACTATTTGTTGCCACTTTAGCATTAAACCAGCCGGCATTACCAAAATGAGAATGTAAAACATTGGGTTTGTATTCAAGGATAGCATTTTTTAAGAAGCGGTCATGACGAATACCAAATTTTCGAAATATTTTTTTTAAAAATAAATTGTATATTGAATGAGAAATAAGGATGTTATTTATCGGAAACTGATCAAGATTTTGTACGTTTTCACAAATAACAAAATGTTCAGTTTTTGGCGGCATTTTGGAAATTAGATTATGCAACCAGGTCATTGTCTGAGGAAGCCATATTTTAACAGAATGAAAAATAGTAATATTACTCAATTAAATTTTCCCGAAAATATATAGTGAAAATAAAAATAAGATAATACTTATTCTTTTCGAGCGACGATGAGATACATCCACGTCCATTGTTCTGTTCGGTCAATCTTATCGAGAATATAGGCCATTAACTGAGATATTAAAGCAATAATATCAATAATAAAAAACCAACGAATAGGACCAATATTGAACCGATAAATATTATAAACGAACAGTTGGCCAAAGGTCACCCAAAAGCCAGACAGTGGTTCCAGTTCTATGATTTTAAAACCAGATTTTTCAAATAGATATTTCAGTCCGTATTTTGAAAAACGATAAAAATCTCTAGGTTCTTCATGGAGGTGCCATATAAATGGAGCGGTGTAGATAGCAATTCCTTCAGGTCTCAATATGCGGTAGCATTCTTTTAAAGCAACTTCAGGCTCTTCTAAATGTTCCAATACAGCCGTGCAGATCGCCGAATCGAAACTTTCGTCATCAGATGGAATATGATAAGCAGTCCCAAAAATATCGATATGGCTATGATCATGTTGACACTCTTCGTGATCAAGGCCGATATGTTCAATAATGAAAGGTTGTAGCATTTTTTTATAGGGTTTGGTACCGCATCCTATATCGAGCAAACGCCCATGTAAATATAACTTTGAGGCTCGTTTCAGTGAACGATCGTGAAGGATTTGAATAAGGAGATTTTTTATTTTCATGAAAAGAAATATATTCTGAAAAAATATTTAGATTCGTAATTGTATTTATATATATATCGACTGATGTAGAATACAGTGAAGGAAAATAGATAGATTGGTGTTCATATTAGTCCCTTGAGTACTTAAATGTCAAAAAGGGTCATGGGGTAATATGGAAAATTGAACATCAAATGATTTTGCATGATTTATCAAATATTTTTTTAATTTGATCAAATAGTCATTAGAATTGTGTGGCAATGGATTTGTATATAATGATTTAAACAGGTATTTTATAAATGATTAATACAATTTACTTATAATATTAATATATAACTTTGTAATTAAAATCCGTTTCTATGCGGTTGAAGACAACATACGGCGGGCTCTTCGACGGGTGACAGCATTCTTATTCATCTTGAGTTGCCAGGGACGAGGCCGGCGACGCAGAGCCGTTGACTGTTAGGAGCAAAGGTTTACTAATGATTATTTTTTATGACTTCAAAATAAACGAGTATTTGTTATAAGATAATGGAACGATTATCTATCATTCTTCGCCACCATAAACAAATACAAATAAGCCTCCAAAGTTGATCAGGTCTATATTCCATCAATTCATCATAAGACGAAAGAAGTTTGTTTGTGTCTACATATGGAATATTCAAGTCATGAATGTTATTTTTTACGGTAGATTTGGAAAAAGAAAGCCATTCTTTAATTGGAAAAGGAAAACCCATTTTTCTTTTTCTCCACAACACGTCATTGGGAAGAAATGATGTCATTGAGTGTCGTAGCAACCATTTATGCCAGCCATTCCGTATTAAGTATTCTGGTGGAAGTGAGAAGGCAAAATCAACCACCCGAAAATCTAAAAAAGGTAAACGAGCTTCGACGGGAATACTCATTGAGGCTTTATTTCCAGAACGAAGCCAGTAATTCATTTTTCTTTCGGCAATGTTTTCAAGCATTCGATGAGTGAAATCAAATGACTGTTTTTCTCTGTCTTGGATGTCAATAGGTCTGCGATAAATACTTGAAAGTGCCGTATAGCGCCATTTTATTTTTTTTGCAATTTTATTAGATATCAAATTATATATAAAATTGACCACACTATCAGCAACAGGATATTCCTTGTTGTTTAACATCTCTTTTAAAAATATTGAGTACAAACCATTGTTTTTTAGATGCAATAGAAATGGAATAAAATAATCAGATGAATATCCAGCAAATAATTCATCTCCTGCACCGCCATTGATAATTACCTTGATTCCATGTTCATTTATTCGGTTTCGTAATTGTCGATTAGTACTAAGATTAGGAGAATGAAAAGGTTCTTCTTCAAAATAAATAAATTCGTTAGAATCTTGCCAGAAATCGACATTCATCGGCTTTAATATGTGGTAATCAACTTTATTACGATATCGATTGACAACGCTTCTTGCATAGGGTTCTTCATTATACTTTGGATCTGAAAATTCGACGGTGTATGCAGCAATGGGATACTGTGTATTATTTGCACAAAGTGCTAACAGCGATGAAGAATCCATTCCACCGCTAAGCTCAAATGCAACTGGAACATCAGAACGAAGGCGTATTTGTACTGCATTTAGTAAAAGATTTCGTAAAGTGATTGAAGCATCTTCGATTGAAATATCATCAGGGCGATATCGTCTTTGTGGCACTGACCAAAATTGGTGAAATGAGATTGAATTAGGTTGATCAATCCATGCGAATGAAGATGCCGGAAAATCATTGATATCTTCCCAGAAAGTTCCATTGAAATCTCTCAGGTTAAGTAAAATATAATCGTCTATTGCTTGATCTCGAACCTTGAATTCCGATGGATTTTTGATTGAAAAAAAAGATTTAATTTCTGAAGACCAATAAAAAGTATTATTGAATATGGTATAGTAAAGAGGAGCTTTACCCATTCGATCTCTTGATAATAATAATCGATTTAGTTTTCCATCATATATTGCCAACGCCCAAAAACCGTTTAGTTTTTTGAAAACATCGGTTCCCCACTCAATATAGCCGGAAAGCAAAACTTCAGTGTCAGATTCAGAATTAAAAATGTACCCTAAATTTGACAGTTCTTCTTTAATTTCGATATAATTATAAATTTCACCATTAAATGAAATACAAACTTTTTCTGTGTGGTGCCACATTGGTTGATGGCCGCCAGCTGTCAAATCAATAATTGAAAAGCGACAATGGGCTATAGCAATATCGTGGAAAACAGTTGTTGAAAACGTTTCGATTTCTGTATAGATGTCACGAATTGTTGAAACACTTTCTCGGCTTGATAAATTAACTAATTCTCCGGTATTTGTGTTTATAAGGGTCATACCTTCATCATCTGGACCCCGATGACGCAGAGCACGGATCATTGAAATAATCGTATTTGATTGTTCGGTAACACCAGATATTTTATAGTATCCTGCAATACCACACACGATCAGCTCTCTTTCGCTCTAATTGTTGAAACGATATGAATCAGAAAATTCTTTTTCCAGAAAAAGACAATGATTATATATACTAACGCACCAGTTACAGTTGAAAACAAAAGATCAAGCATAGGTCCAAAATTGTTAAAATAATATCGTAGTATAAAAATGATAATACCCATAATCAGAGCAGAAATAAAATACGGTAAAAAAGCATTATTATACGTTGAGAACGACATATCAATTAATCTTGATCTAATGGCATATTCTAAGGGAAATAGAAAAAATACATGAACGATAATCATTGCTATAATTATATATATAACACCAAAAAAAGCACCGACAAAAATACTTATACTATATAAAATAAAGACAGTACAATTAAGGTAAAATCCTATGTCAGCTCTTCCTTTTGATAATAATAAATTGCTAATCGGGTTTCCAATACTATAGAATATTCCAAGAATAGATAATAATTTTAAAAAGGGTATGGCTTCTATCCATTTGATACCGAAAAATACCAATATCAATGGTTCAGAAACGACAAACATACCCGCATATAGAGGCATCATCAGCATTGATATAATGCTGATAACCTCTGCATAACCTTTTACTAGTATTTCATCTTCAAATTGTATTTTAGAAAATAGCGGAAATACCACTTGATTAATAATCGGGCTAATGGCTTGAAGGGGATAGATTGCCAGGGTGTAGGCAATATTATAAGTGCCAAGTGCAGAAGGGCCAAGTATCCGACCCATGATGAGTTTATCGATTTGCCATCCAATATAATTTAGTCCCCGATCTCCCATTTGGAATACACCAAATTTAAGAAATTTACTGATTTCAGACATATTTAATCTTAGCATTGGTTTCCAATTATGAAAACCCACCCAACTCAACAGAAATGACCGTATGATAGATTCGGTAATTGTACCCCAGATAATTGAAAAAACACCATATCCTAAAAAAGCCAATAATAGGGTAATAATGGTATTAAAAATTACAGATAAAAAATCGATTACTGCTATAGATTTAAATAGCAAATTCTTTTGAAGAATAAATTTGAATTGTTGTCCAAAAGATGTTATTATAAATATCGGAGAAATTAAGTATAACAGCAAATTTAATCTTGAATCATCAAAAAATAGTGATGTAATAGGAATAGCAATAATGAAGCAAACAAAAACCGTTGCACCTGATAGAATATTTAAAAAATATAGGCTCGAAAGCTGTTCTCTTGTCGTATCTTGACGATGAACAATTGCTGCACTTATACCCATGTCAGAGAAAACTTGACAAAATGTTGCAAAAATCATCACTATTGCAATAAGTCCAAAATCGTCTGGCTCTAGTATTCGAGAAAGTACCGATAATCTTAATAAATATAGCAGTATACTTATCCCTCTAGAGAAAGTCGTCCATACTGTCCCTCTGAATGCGATTTTTCTGAGGCTTGTCATAGGATAATATACTTGTAATAAAAATATACATTAAATTGTATATTCAGTAGGCCAATAATAAATAAAAATTAGAATTTGTAAAAGTGTACAAATAGTAATTTTTATAAACTTTATATTTAATGTAAGTATAATGTATAATGTATAATTTATAAGGTTTTGGTTAGTAATTATATTCAAATATTTAATTTTAGTTAAGAAGGACTATGCAATACAAAAAAAATAAATAGTGACTGATTTACTATACAAATATAGAATCGGAATAGTTGGTATCAATACATATGAGAAAAGGCCACAAATTAAGAAAGGTGTTTAATCTTATTATTAAAATAAATTATCATAAATAATTAAAATAAAAAAAAATGATATACTTACATTCTATAAATCTGTATTATTTTAAAAAATTCAAAAATATTTATTTATGATTGCCACTCGTTATACCATCTAGCTAAAGATTCATCTTTTTCTATATATTTTTTATCCAAATCTCTTGTATCACCAATAATTTCAGAAGGGGATCCGGATACAATTTTATAATCAGGAACATTTTTACTTACCAATGCCCCAGTCGAAACCAATACTCCATTACCAATTTTAACTCCTGGTAGAATTCGTGATCCTGCACCTACAAATGAGTATTTGCCTATGGACACCCCTTTTATCGGATATGCTTGTTTATCGTTTTCGCTTACCTCGTGATAATGATCACCGTATAATCGTATCGCCATATGTGAACTATGAGTGAAAATGCCAACCCACGCACCGATTTGTGATCCTTCATGTATTTCTAAACCACCGACTCCATCTAAAATTGAATAGTGCCATATGAATACATTGTTATCTATTTTTATTCTCTCCGGATGATAAAGATAGGCAGTGTCACTTATTCTTGTTTTTGGGCGCCATTCGCCAGTTGAATCCAAGTATCCCCATAACATTTTAGGTTCTTTAATATGTCGCCAAATATGATTATATAGTTTTCTACCTTCTTTTTTAATAGACTTAGGAAGTACAGTACTGAAAATCGATCGAATATTCATTCTAATACTCCCAAAAAAATATCATTCAATTTACAGGTATCGGTAGGCAAAAAAAAGTCATTTAAAAAAATTTATTTATATTATTATATAAAAGAGAAAAAAGAGGAGATAAAATTGTTATGAATTTGTCGATAGTCTAAGAAGATACAAACTCTATCCTGAACCTTACGAGAAAATATGTGATGGTACGTTAAGATAATAAAATTTTTCTAAATGCTTCAATAATACTGTTCAAATCATCCTCTACTATTGAAGGGGAAATTGGCAAAGATACCGTTCTTTCACCAACCCATTCCGCGTTAGGAAAATCTCCCTTTTTCCAACCATACATTTTCCGATAATATGGATGAGAATGAACAGGAAGATAATGTACACCGACACCAATGTTTTCGGCTGTCATTGCTTCAAGTACCCAATCCCTGGTTCTTGCAATACGGTCTATGTCGATCAGTGGGGTATACAAGTGATAGGAATGTCGATCTTCTTCGCTAGAATCTATTGGTAATACGCATGGCAGGTCCTTGAACTCGGCATTATAGGTCTTCCAAATTTCACGGCGGTGTGACCAATTATCGTCTATGCGCCGAAGCTGATGTATTCCTATGGCGGCTTGAATATCCATCATATTGTATTTGAAGCCCGCATGAATGACCTGGTAATGCTTGTATCCTTCGTCAGAGAATCGCTTCCAGGCATCCTTGCTCATCCCATGCAAGCCTAAGACCTTGATTCTCCCTGCGATGCGGTCGTCATCAGTCACCACCATCCCGCCCTCACCGGTGATGACGTTTTTCGTTACATAGAAACTGAAGCAGCCTATATCCCCAAATCGGCCGGCTTTGATTCCCCTGTATTCGGCCTCGATGGCGTGAGCGCAATCCTCGATGATCATCAGGTCATATCGGCTTGCAATTTCCATGATGTCGTCCATCTTACAGCAGCGCCCTGCAAAATGAACGGGAAGAATGGCCTTGGTTTTTGCAGATACCTTTTTTTCAATTTCCTCGGGGCTGATATTCATGGTTATCCGGTCGCAATCGGCCAGGATCGGAGTCGCGCCGCTGTGAATGATGGCGTTTACGGTGGCGCAAAACGTCATTGGTGTTGTGATCACCTCGTCTCCCGGACCGATGCCGGCCGCTATTAAAGCCAGGTGAAGGGCGGCAGTGCAGGAATTTAAGGCAATAGCGTGTCTACTTCCTTTGTAAGCCTTGAAATCTTCCTCGAACTGATGCACCTTTGGTCCCGTTCCAATCCATCGGCGTCGCATGCAGTCGACAACTTCTTCGATTTCGGGCTCTTCAATTTGGGGGGCTCCGAATACCAGGAAATTTTCTGGGCTCCTGACAGGTATGCCGCCGTCTATTGCTAATTTAACCATTGCACCTCTGTTGGCTATTTGGAGAATATCAATTCGTCATTGAAATGATAGATCTCGGTTATCCAGAAAGCTCCAGACGGTCCACATCAGCGGTCAATGGGTGTCGGATCGGATGTTGGGCACCTGTCTGAGCCCCATAGGCCGTGTTCAGACGGTTGCAAGCCGAGGGTTTCAGATGGCTGGGTCTTGCCGGTCAGCCGAGATCTTATTCAAGATCGTTCCTCAGGGACCGTCTTTACGCGGCCTTGGTGGCGAGTTTTGGCCAGTGGGAGAGCCGATGCCCTAATGCCGCCAAGACCCATACTGGAGAATTCTGCATCACCGCATTATAGATTGAAGTGACCCTCTGCTGTGGCGTTAACTGAAAACCTGTATAGAACTTGTCGCATCCAGAAAGGGGTGGGAATGTCAGGTCGATGCCAATTCGATGATTGATGAGACCCCTTACCCGTATGAATTCGATTGATGTATGCTCCAAAATGCATGTCTAGTCAATTATTTATCGACCGATCACGGTGTAGAGTTTAGTCCAGCAATGTCCACATTTCTGTCGGCGCCATGAAATGAGCCCAACTGAACCCGCCGCCGATTTCTTTACCTAATCTGGGTGGATTGAGAACCCCTATGATGCCTGTGAACAAAAATCGGTCCTATACGGGATGCGCCCTGTTCTCAAACCGCCTTCGCCGCCCTGACCCCGGCCATTCCAAACCGACCCCGAAATTGAATGCAAGGCACTGGGGGGGATGTCGACGAACGCGGTGCGAACCCCTGTATGCATTTCCGCCATTGATGACGTCTTTATCCAGAGATAAACGCCATCATTTATCTATGGAACCACTTGATATTAAATATGATCGTGTTAATTGTATCTGACATGACTCTATTTGAATCCTGTCTGTGCTGTGTCTCGATATTCAGAAAACACCCCTCTGTATGGTGTACAGAGAAGTGGTTTTTTAACCAACGATGCAGACTGTCCTTTAACTGGATATAATGGTCGCACCCATGACCCTTCTGCTCACCATTTATATCATTTGCGCCCTTCTCCTGGTGGTGTATGGCATCAACTGCCATATCCTGACCATATTGTTCCATCGCCGGTTTCCCGGTCGAAAAGCGGAGGATAGGGCGTTTCTGGCCCGGTTCTACGGGGGGGAGCATCCTGGTGGGGAAGAGCACCATCCGCGTGAACGACTCCCCTATGTCACCACACAACTGCCGATTTACAACGAAGCCAATGTGGCCGAGCGGCTCATCGATGCGGTGGCCGCGATGGACTATCCGAGAGAACGTCATGAAATTCAGGTGCTTGACGACTCAACGGATCGAACCCGCACTGTGGTGGCCCGCAAGGTCAAGGCCCTTCAAGCCAAGGGCATCCGGATCCACCACATTACCCGGCTCCATCGTGACGGTTTCAAGGCGGGAGCCCTAAAAGACGGACTTTCTATTGCCACCGGGGAGTATCTTGCCATTTTCGATGCTGATTTCGTCCCTCCCCGGGAGTTTCTCCTTCATTCCGTCCCTTTTTTTTTAAATGATGACAGGCTTGGATTTGTCCAGGCCCGATGGGGCCACCTGAATCCCGATGAAAGCCTGGTGTCCCGGTTTCAGTCCATCGGCATCGACGGCCATTTCATGGTGGAGCAGTGGGCACGAAACACCAACGGGCTGTTCATGAATTTCAATGGAACCGCCGGGATATTCCGAAAAGAAGCGGTGCTGGATGCCGGCAACTGGCAAGCCGACACCTTAACCGAGGACATGGATCTGTCCTACCGGATTCAAATGAGCGGATGGCGGTGCAAGTACCTGATCGACCTGGTGGCGCCAGCAGAAATTCCCACCGATCTAAACGCGTTTAAAAGCCAGCAGTTTCGCTGGGCCAAAGGGTCCACCCAGACAGCGATGAAACTGTTACCCCGGGTTTTCGCATCAGGGGCAGGGTTCTTTGTCAAGATACAGGCATTCATGCACATGACCCACTACGCTATCCATCCCCTGATGCTTTCACTGGCAATCCTTGCCCCCCTGCTGCTGCTGGATGATCGGAGATATCTGCCGGGAGCCGCCTTTGTCGTCTTTGGATGCCTTCTCGCCATCAGTTGCACCGGCCCTTCCCGTCTTTACCTCGCAGCGGAGGCTGCACTCGGTCGATCACGAATCAAGACATTGATATTTTTACCGTTCATGGTGTGCTTCGGATGTGGATTGGCTGTGAACAACACCCGGGCGGTGATCGAGGGCCTGCTCGGTATCGACAGCCCATTTATCCGGACTCCCAAACAGGGATTCGGCGGTGCCATTGCCTATCGTCCCAGGAAAACCATTTTCTACGTTCTTGAAATTGCCGTCGGCGGCTGGTGTTTCATCGGCACCTGGCTATATGTTTCGGCTGCCCATTATTTGATCGGTCATTTCATGCTGATTTACGCTCTGGGGTTTATTTACGTGGGGGTCGTTTCCTGGCGGCATAACCGTCGATACGGGTCGGCATGATACGGTTTTTGCTGTTGGCCGCCCTCTGGCTGTCCGGCATGGTCTTGATGTCGGCTGCCGGCCCCATCGGCTCCCACCCCTATCTTTTCATGACAGGGTTCGGAATTGGGGTTTTGCTGACGGTGCTAATGGTGATGCACTTCCCGGCCGATCTGCCTCCGGGAACAGGGTTTTTAATTATTCTGTTCCTTGGGGCCGCCGGGCGGCTTTGCTTCTGGACGTTTCCCCCCGATGACGATATCTATCGCTACCTCTGGGAAGGGCACATCCAGAGGTTCGGTCTGAACCCCTATCTTCATGCCCCCTCCGCTCTTCAGTTTTCGGCTGCCGACCTGGCACTGCCCGGTCTGAGAGACGCCGTGAACCATCCGGAGTTTCCCGCGGTTTACCCTCCGCTTGTGCTGATGGTCTTTCGGTTGCTGGTGACCATCAATCCGGATCCTCAGTTGATCAGAGGCCTCTTTTTATTGCTGGACTTGGGGACCATTATCGTCCTGGGCGGCATCATTAGATCCCTCGGATTGCCTGTCGCCAGGGTCCTCTACTACGCCGCCAATCCTTTGAGCGTGGTCTACGTCGCCGGGGAAGCGCATCTGGATGTCATACAGGTGTTCCTGATGACAGCGGGGATATGGGGCTTCATCGCCGGGCATGAACGGATAGGGTTTTTCCTGCTGGGGGCGGCGGTGATGTCCAAATTTCTGGCAGTGGTGACCCTTCCATTCTTTATCAATGTCGGCAACTGGAAAAAGGCGCTCTGGGCCCTGGTGCCCGTGGCGATCGTCTTGCCATTTGCCGATGCGGGCCTCCACCTGTTCGATTCACTGACCCTTTTCGGGACCCAGATGCACTACAACGACGGCATCACCAGTTTGATGCGACCGGTGGTTGGCGAATGGACCCCAATCGTCTCTGTTTTACTGCTGGCTGCTGTGATGACCCTTCTATGGCTCATAGAGCCGGTGCCTCTCCGGAGCGCTTTTCTTGCCGTTGCCGCCCTCCTGATACTCCTGCCGACCCTTCATCCCTGGTATCTGCTTCTGGTGCTTCCCTTTTTGACGGTGTATCCATCTCCGGCATGGATCTACCTGTCCGCCGGCGTGGCCTTGACTTTCCCGGTGCTGGGACGCGAATTTCAAACCGGTGTTTTTCAGGAAATGCATTGGATCAAATGGATGGAATATCTGCCCTTTGTCGGGTTTCTGGTCTACGGGGCCTTCAAAGGGAAACGGGGAGGGAAGTCGCGCCATTACCAGCCGGTCTCAAGCCTGTCCGTCGTCATCCCCACCTTGAATGAATCCCGGCGGATCGATCGGTGCATAGACTCTCTAACCAACCAAGAGGGCATCCACGAGATCATTGTCATTGACGGCGGCTCCATGGACGATACTGTTCACAAGGCCCGCCTCAGAGGACTCACGGTCCTCGAATCGCAACCGGGCCGGGGCCGTCAAATTCGGGCGGGCGCCGAAGCGGCTTCGGGGGACCTCATCCTGGTGCTTCACGGGGATTCCAGACTCCGGTCCGGGAGTGCCCGGAGGCTTCTCGATCATCTGAACCGTCACCCGGAAGTCCCGGGGGGGGCCTTCGGTATGGCCTTTGATCCGACTTCCCTTCAGACCCGCATGGTCAGTGCGCTCAACGCCTTCAGGGCCCGGTTTTTAGGGATTTCCTTTGGGGATCAGGGGCAATATGCGAGAACGGAAGTTCTGGATCGGATGGGGGGATTCCCGGAAATGGACTTGATGGAGGATGTGGAACTGTCCCTGGGGTTGAAAGCCTTGGGCAGACCAAGTTATTTGGCCGGCGGTATCGTGGTATCCAGTCGTCGGTGGCAGGACGGCGGTTTTTCAGGCAAGGTGGCCATCGTGGTGTGGCTTTGTCTGAGATACCTCGCCGAACGACGATGGCGGGGCGCACCTGGCAGGGCCAATGCCTATTATGGTCTGTATTACCGCCGCCATTTGAAATAAGCCGCTTTCGATGGGAGAGCGCGCCATTCATTCTTTGGGGCGGTTCTCAAGCAGGGTCCACTGACCGACGGAGGGCCGTGCGATCGGCAGCAGGACCAGGGAGGCCGCATCCGAGATCGGCCCGCTGATGAAATTGATCACGGTGGAATAGAGAACCATGCGGGTGCCGCCGGGAGCTGCGTCCGTAATGATAAAGGCATTAGGCAAA
Source organism: uncultured Desulfobacteraceae bacterium (assembly GCA_942491115.1). Taxonomy (GTDB): domain Bacteria; phylum Desulfobacterota; class Desulfobacteria; order Desulfobacterales; family UBA5852; genus CALNZV01. The sequence continues at coordinate 337,949 of CALNZV010000001.1, read as the reverse complement.
ATGAAATGACTTGCCAGATCCACTATACAGACCAGGGCCAATCCCCAGAACGCCCATTTCCTGAGGTTCCAAATGCCGACGCAGAATAGCAGGCAGGGAACTGCCATCAGCAGATACTTTGCCATGAGGGGCGGATTATGGGTGTCGGTGACGAAAATCCAGAGCAAGGCCTTGATCAGGGCGAGCCATCCAAGGGCCCAAATCGGCCACGGGAATGATATTGCCAGACGGGACGATGGAAGGAGTTTGAGGGTCGGCGTATGGGTCAGGTTGGAGGTCACCACGATATCCTTCTGATGAACGGTTGGGTTGCTGTTGTTTCTGTTACCGGTGAATCCGACGGGCAAGGGCTTCCAAAGCCAGCCGGTAGCCGTCGGCCCCCAGGCCGGTGATCTGGCCGATGGCGGCAGGCGCCGTATAGGAGACATGTCGGAATGGCTCCCGCTTGTATACGTTTGATAGATGGACTTCTATGATCGGTACGTCGAGGAGAAGAAGGGCGTCTCGGATCGCCACACTGGTGTGGGTGTAGGCCGCCGGATTGATGATCAGCCCCAGGATATGGCCCACGGATTCCTGAATCCTCTGAACAATGGCGCCCTCGTGATTGGACTGGAAGGTCTCCAGTCTCAGTCCGAGGGCCTCGGCCCTATCGCTCAGGTCGCGATCGATATCCTCCAGGGTCTGGCTGCCGTAGACCTCGGGTTCCCTGCTGCCCAGCATATTCAGGTTGGGACCGTGGATCACCAATATTTCGGTTGCTTCTCCGCCAACCATGGCTGTTTCCTTCCGGTGAGGGGCTTTCTACCCAATCAACTTCCCGCCAATTCCCGAAGCCGATCGATGGCCGCCCGGTAATCGGCGCTTCCAAAAACCGCCGAGCCCGCGACGAAGATATCACATCCGGCCGATGAGATGTCTGCGATGGTCTTGTCGTTGACGCCTCCATCCACCTCGATCAATGTGGGCAATGCCCGTTGTCGAATCATTTCCTTCAATTTCTTAATTTTTTCAAGAGAATTTGAAATAAAGGCCTGTCCGCCGAAACCTGGATTGACGCTCATGATCATCACGGCATCCACATCCCCGAGCACCCACTCGATAGGGTGCAGGGGCGTTGCTGGGTTCAGTACGACAATAGGGCCTGCCCCCTGCTCCCGTATCGACTGAACCGTTCGATGCAGATGAGGGCAGGTTTCAGCCTGAACGGCAATGAAGTCCGCACCGGCAGTGATGAAATCCCTGATGTAGGCATCAGGATTTTCGATCATCAGATGCACGTCGAGGGGGAGGGTGGTCGACCGTCTCGCTGCTTCCACCACAACGGGTCCCATGGTGATATTGGGGACAAAGCGGCCGTCCATGACATCGATATGGATCCAGTCGGCACCGGCGGCTTCAACGGCCTGAATTTCTTCACCCAGTCGGGCGAAATCGGCGGATAGTATGGATGGAGCGATACGTTTCATCTTCTGAACTCCGGGTTAACGGCAATGGGTGTCATCCATGGGGGCGGTGGACGGGGATGCCACCGCTTCATTGCCGGATCGGTTGAAACCACAGGGGGCCAAAGCCATCATGTAATGAATCGGGAAATCATCGTAACACCGGTTATGGGTTCGATTTTACAAGTCTTGACGCAAAAAAGCCATCGGTTCCGTGCCGGTGGGGCCACGAAGTGAAAAGGCCGGCCTCCGTGGCAAACGGGGCGATGTGCTCTGACCAATTCCCCCAGTCCGATGCCAGTTGGAAATCTTCGTTTTGGCGAAGAAAAGATCGGACCACATCGATGCCTTCTTCCGGTTCAGTGGAACAGACGGCATAGACCAGAATACCGCCCGGACAAACCCACCGGGAAGCCCTTTCCAACAACTGCCCCTGCCGCAACTGGAATCGGTTCAGGTCTCGTTTCTTTGGATCCCATCTGGCTTCCGGATGACGGCGAATAACGCCCAGCCCCGAACATGGCGCATCCACCAACACACGATTTGCCGGATTTTTCAATCCACCATCCTCCCATGTTGTGACGTCTTCCACAAGGGTGCGAACAATAGTCACCCCCAGGCGCACCATTTCACCGTCGAGGGTTTTCAATTTATCACCGTCGATGTCAACGGCGATGATGTCACCCCGATTGTCCATGAGTTGAGCAAGGTGACCGGTCTTTCCGCCCCTGCCGGCGCAGACATCGAGCACACGGTCGCCGGGTCGCGGGTCGAGAATCAGGGATATCAGCTGTGAGGCTTCGTCCTGAACCTGGAACCACCCGGATTGAAAGGGCACCATCCGGTCGATCGGCACCCGGAGTCCCTCGATGCTCAAGGCGTCGGGCAGAAACCGATTGGTATCCATGCGGTCCGCTGAGGATTTCACGGCCAAGGCCAGTCGGCGCCGGTCGGTTTTCAGGGTATTGGCCCTCAAGGATATGGCTGGTATGGTGTTGTTTGCCTCGCAAGCGGCCAGGGTTTCTTCGGGGCCCAAGCGTGCCATCCATCGACGGACAAGCCATTCCGGGTGAGACGTTTTAACGGCGACGGCCAGATCTGGGGAGTCGGCCCCATCGGGCCAAGGAATGTCGTCACGCCGTCGCTGATATTGTCTCAGCAGGGCATTGACGAAGCGGGTCAACCATGGCTTGTTCAATGTTTTGGTCAGTTCGACGGTCGAGTGAATGGCGGCGCTGTCCGGCACGCGGTCCAGCGCCATCATCTGAAAAAGGCCGATCCGAAGCAGGTTTCGAATGGGGATGGCGAGTTTGTCGAAGGGGGTGGAAGACAGCTGGCCGATGATCCAGTCAAGCTTTCCCCGCCAACGCAGTACGCCGAAAACAATGGCACGGGCAAGGGTTCGATCCCTGTGGGAAAGCGATGAAAAGGCGCGGGAGCGATCCGCCCAGGCCTTTTCCAGGGTAAGTCCCCGTTTTTCCAATGCCATCAGGGTATTCAATGCGAGCTGTCGCGGGTCGCCTCCGAGACGGGGGTCGTGAGGAGGAAGGGGTGGAGAGGATGTGGCCGTCATGGGTTTTTGTCCTCAGCCGAGCACCCGGTCGACCGCTACCGCGTGGCCCCGGAGAAATTCCGCCACCTGAAGGCGTTTGCCGGAGGCGCTTTGAAGTTCAAGGATGCTGAGGGCGCCACCCCTGGCCGCTACGCGAATTTCGTTACTGAATCCTTCGATCACCGTTCCCGGACGAGCAATAACATCCATGGGAGCGGGTGCAACCCGGAAGATTTTTACGGGTCGGCCCTCCATAGTGGTGAACGCTCCGGGCCATGGAGACATTCCCCTGACAAAGGCATCGATGCGCTGGGGGGGCTGGTCCCAGTTGATGCGTCCATCGGCTTTTTTTAACATGGGGGCGTAACTCGCGTTTCCGTCGTCCTGATGGATTGGAGAGAGGCGCCCCTCCGAGGCGTCTGCCAGGGTTTTGACAATCAGCCTGGCCCCGGAGATCGACAGACGGTCATGGAGGTCCTGGGAGGTGTCGGTCGGGAGAATGGGAGATCTTTCCACCAGCAGGATATCGCCGGTATCGATACCCTCGTCCATCAGCATGGTGGTGACACCGGTCTCCGATTCACCGTTGATGATCGCCCACTGAATCGGCGCCGGGCCCCTGTAGCGGGGCAGCAACGACCCATGGACATTGACGGTTCCCATAGGGGCCAATTGAATAAGGGCGCTGGGTAGCAGTTTTCCGAAGGCGATCACCACGATCACGTCGGGCCTAAGGGCTTCCACCTGACGAAGAAAGCCCTCATCCCTGACGGATTCCGGCTGAAGCACCGGGCAACCCAGGTCTCCGGCAGCCCTTTTTACCGGCGGCGGCACCGTTTGCCTTCCGCGGCCGCGGGGGCGGTCCGGTTGGGTGATCACCCGGACGATCGAATGACCGGCCGCGTGAATGGCCCGAAGGGAAGGGACCGCAAAGTCCGGCGTCCCCATGAAAATGACCGAAAGCGGTGTCATGAGGCTTGCCGGATTTGCTTTTTGATTCTCTTTTTGTAGAGCTCCCGTTTGAGTGAACTGATACGGTCGATAAAAAGAATTCCTAACAGATGGTCGATTTCGTGCTGAAGGACGATGGAAAGAAACCCGTCGGCATCGAATTCGACGGGGTTGCCTGCCATGTCGAGCCCCTTGACCCGGATCGATTCGAACCGTTTGACATCGGCCCGGAAGTCGGGAACGCTGAGACATCCCTCGTTCTCGGAAATCACAGAGCCTCTTTCTTCGATGATTTCAGGATTGATCAGCGCGTCATACTGCCGCTCTTCGCCGTCCCGGGTTTGATCGTATACGATAAGGCTTTTACCCACCCCGACCTGAGTGGCGGCCAGCCCCACACCGGGCTCGTCGTACATGGTTTCGGCCATATCCACGATCAATGTCTTGAGATCGTCGTCTATGGCCTCTACCGGAGCTGTCGGCTGCCTAAGAAACGGGTCGGGATAGGTCAATATTTTGCGAACTGCCATGGTGCTGCTCTTCCCTTGAATGGTTCCGGTTTCTTGCTCTCAAACTGGTCGCCGCCCCCATTACTATAATACCAGAGTATCCTCAGGCCAGTGGACCGTTTAATGTCGTTAGAATGGCGTTGGCTTTTTGAATGTCTTTGCGGATCTGTTCCGACAGGGCTTCCAGGTTGGGAAACTTGAATTCATCCCGGATCCGCTCGATAAAATTGATCTTGATGGTTTCTCCGTAGACATCCTGGTTGAAATCCATGATATGCACTTCAACCGTGAATAGATGGTCGTCAAAAGTGGGGCTGTAGCCGATATTGGCAACACCGGGGAAATCGCGGCCGTTCCATTCCACCGTGACCGCGTAAATGCCTGTTTTTGGGCAGAGTTCATCGATCAATTCGATGTTGGCGGTCGGAAATCCCAACAATTTCCCTCCGCGATTTCGGCCGCGGATTACCCTTCCCCGAATTTGGTAATGGCGGCCCAGCATTTGTCTGGATTCTATGAGTCGGCCTTCTCCCACAAGCTGTCGGATTCGGGTGCTGCTGATCCTGTGAGACGCTTGCTGGGGCAGGTGGATCCATTCGGCGATGCTGACATCGAATCCGATCTCCTTGCCCAAGGATTTCAGCATGGTGATATCCCCTTCACGATGTCGTCCGAATCGATAGTCCCGGCCGACAACGATGGCGCTCATTCCAACGCGCCGAACCAGCAGATCCTCGACGAAGGACCGGGCGGATATGGCGGCAAATTCATGGGTAAAAGGGATGCAAATCAACACATCGAGGGCCATCTGTGCGATGAGTTCTTTTTTTTGTTCGTATAGGGTGATCAGGGGTGGCGTGCGCCGATTGGTCAACACCCGGAGGGGATGAGGTTCGAATGTCATGGCGATGGATGTGCCGTCGATGGCCCTGGCCTTTTGAATGACGTCCTCGAAAAGAACCTGATGACCGATATGAACGCCGTCGAAATTGCCGATGGAAATCACGGCATTTGTGAAGGGGCGAGACAGCTGATTGATGGATTCGATAAGTTGCATCCGCTTTCGCTTCAAGGGAATTTGTGCTTGACACTAAGTTGAAAAAAATCTAATTAGTCCATCCTGCAGCATTTATCAAGCATTGCCGAAGTGGCGGAACTGGTAGACGCGCTAGGTTCAGGGTCTAGTAGGGGTTTCCCTGTGGAGGTTCGAGTCCTCTCTTCGGCACCAAAACAAAAACAGGCACTTACGATTCATTCGTGGGTGCCTTTTTTAGTATTACACAAGCCGTCTTTGCTCGGTTTTGGCTACGAAAATCTGAATTTTCCGTAGCCACGCTCCAGCCGGTTCCTACGAATCATTTAATACTGGTACTTTTCTTTGAAATTTCAAGTAGATTTCATCCTCCACCAAAAAGACCCCCATTTCTGAAGGTATAGTGTATGGCATTGCAGGGATTTTTACCCGGCAATGGTTCTATGGACAATCCTATATTCCACGTACCGCTAAGCTGTTGTCTCACCAAAAACGGTCCTATTGGATGTTCCATCTTTGGCGTATTCATAGCGGGCTGAACTCCGGGATTTGAGCCCGAATATGTCATGAGCATTTTTTCTAAATGTCAAAATGATATATGTTATCTAATATTTAGCGCCTGTTTCGGTACCAGAGCCCCGGGAGCCATTTGTCCCCCGGCGGAATGGCAAAACCCCCAAAAATAGTCCCCCTGGGGGCGCGTCGGAGGCTTCCATATGCGGCGTGATCAAGGGCTTGCAGTACCAACGGTCGGCGGCGCCCTTGAATGCCTGGCCGATGAACGCCGCCAACACGTGACATATCCGGGCTAGGCTTGGACCCTAATGCAACAAGTTCCACTCGATCCCCTTGACCAGGTTGTACGGTCACGACCTTTGCCCTTTCGAGGGCCTCGCCATCCCAGATGATTCGATTGATCCGGCCCTCTATTCGACGGGTATCACCGGCCGCTGGACGATGCCTGGATAGGGGTTATTATGTTAGATAGAACAATACATCCTTCACCCGGCGCCACCGCCCCCGTTCCTATTGCCTCAGAATCTGTTTCCATCGCCGTCATCGTTCGCATCGTTTCTACGTCTTTCACTTAGGGGACCTTCGGGAGGTTTTCCCATGAACGGCTGCCACCAGGAAGCGATCACCCGGGCCATGAAAAGGGCTGATTTCTACCCCCATGCCACTCAGGAGATCGAGGTTCGAGACACCCATATATCCAGGGTGTTTCTGACCGGAAAGAAGGTCTATAAAATCAAGAAACCTGTGAATTTGGGATTTCTCGATTTTTCCACCCTGGAAAAACGCCTGAATAACTGTCGAAGAGAGGTTGATCTCAATCGACGGCTCTCTGCCGGAGTCTATAGCGGTGTGATTCCCATCAGCTATTGCCGCGGCCGATACCGATTCGGGGAAGGGGAGAACGTCGTCGAATATGCGGTGAAAATGAATCAATTGGACGAGAGCCGGTCCCTGGCCTCCCTGGTTTTCCGAAAGACCCCGTTGATCCATGAGATCCGTCGGCTGGCCGAAAAGTTGTCCGGCTTTTACACCGGGCAGGAAAACCCCTATCCGGTGCTTGCCGACTCCTACTGGCAGCGACTTCGCGATGCCTGCGAGGAAAATTTCGCTCGGACGCGGGACCATGCCGGCACGGTTTTCGACGAGGCCTCCTTTCACACGGTCCGAGGGGCAACCCGATCATTTCTAACCCGTTGGAAACCCCTCTTCGAAGACCGCATCCGCTCGGGCAAAATTGTCGACGGCCATGGCGATCTTCGGACCGATCACATCTATTTTCTGCCGGATTCACGCATTCAACTGATCGACTGCATCGAGTTCAATGACCGCCTTCGCTGCATCGATGCGGCATCCGATATCGGTTTTTTGGGGATGGATCTCGAGTTCCGGGGAGAAGACGACTTGGCAGCCGCACTGATGAAGACCTATGTGAAATTGACCGATGACTGCCAGGCCTACGCCGTTTTGCCCTTTTACAAATGCTACCGGGCTATGGTCCGGTGCAAGGTCGGCTGCATTCGCCTGACATCGGGTGCTGTCTATTCAGAGGAGAGGGCCGAGGGTTATCGCGAGGCGGAACGCCATCTTGAGTTGGCCCTTCGATATGCCCTGGGGTTCGCTCGCCCATCGGTCTGGGTGGTCTGCGGCATGCCGGCATCGGGAAAAAGCACCCTTGCCAGGGCCCTTTCCGACACCCTCGGGGTGGAATGTCTTCGGTCGGATGCGATTCGAAAGGAGATATTCGGGCTGGATCCCGGTCGGGCTGTCGTTACGACGGGTAAAAAGGGAATTTACAGCGAAGACGCGGACCGCCGGACCTACCAGGAGCTGATCGACAGGGCCGGGAAGGTAGTCGCAGAGGGGCGATCGGTTGTTCTAGACGCCACCTTCAGTCGTCGCCGTCACCGGTGTCTGGTCCACCGATGGGGCACCGATCACGATATCCGGATATGGTTCGTGGAATGTCTTGCACCCGATGACGTTCTCATGGATCGGCTCCAAAAACGGGAGCTCCGATCAGGGGTTTCCGATGCCAGACCGCAGCACTTCGATTCGTTCAAAGAGCGGTATCAACCGTTCACCGGCATGGATCTTCGGACGTTGATCCGTGTCAGCGGCACCGGCTCACTGCCGGACACCATCGGGGATATCTTAGCCGGGTCTGTCGGCTCGACCAAGGCCCCCGCCGGGCAATCCCCTATTTATGCATCCCCGCAAGGGGTTCACTGATGGGTGGCCGTTATGCTGACAGCCATACTGACTGCGACCGATCGACTCGAGACAACGGACCCGGTCGTGGTTGCAGGGGCGGACCTTGCCCGATCCCATGGCGCCCGTCTTCGCGTTCTCCACGTTTTGGAGACCCTTGACAGGGAGAGAGGCGGGCGGGACGAGTGGCAGCCGGATCGGGTAGCCAGGATAAACCATCAGCTCCGGGATCGCTACGCGAACTCTTTTCACGGCGTTTCGGTCATTGATGTCGATATCGGCTACGGGCAGCCGTGGCAGGTCATCCTGAGATCCGCTGTCAAGATGGAGGCCGACCTGATCGTATTGGGTCATCAAAGTCTGCGATCGGCTGCAGAGACAGAGCTGCCCGTCGTGGGCCGAATCGGCAGTACGGTGAAAGGTGTCATCACCCGGGAGTGGTGTCCGGTCATGGTGATCAATCGGCCGGTTCGATTCCACGAGGGACGGATCAGAAATCTGATCGTGGGGATCGATTTTTCACCGGCTTGTGAGTGCGCACTGCATTTTGCCGCCCGGATGGCCAGATGCACCAGCGCCGCCGTCACCCCGGTGCATATGATTCCCATTCCGCCCTATCCGAAATACTCCAGGGGAGATTTCGAGAGCGATCGTCGGCATGGGATGCGTCATCTGAGGCGGTTTTGCAGGGCGTCCCTGAGAGGGGTCAGGCATGATTTCATCGTTGCCGGTGGCATCTTCCCCCACCTTGCGCTCTTGAGCAGGGCAGCATCGATTGGGGCGGATCTGCTGGTGTTGGGATCCCACACCCGCGACCGGCGAGGCAAATGGTATCCAGGGAGTGTGGTGGAGAAGACTACCGGCACCTCTCCGTGCCCGGTTGTCGTGGTCAACGGCCCTGCAGCTCTGTCAACCCGTCCCGAAGACCCGGGAGGGATGCGGGGCGATGGAGACCGAATCGATCGGCAGATTCGCGTGTTCACGAAAAGAGCTCACCCCCCATAAACAGGAGGTCATCATGTCATCGATCCGATCATGGTATTCGTATCGAATGAACTGCCCCGAAACCGGGGAGCCCGTGGAAGTGCTCACCGATTGGCAGACCGAGAACGGTCGAAAAAAACTGGTCGGTGCCAGCTGCAACCGCCCGGGGCTCAGGGATTTGAGCGGTGAGCCTTGCCGATGGAAGTGCTGGCAGGCGATCTATCGTGAAAAACCGCTTCCACCCTCCTCAGATGCAGGCTGACAGAAATCGCTCCCGAAGGGAACTGCGCTTCGGGTGAGATGAAGGGACCCCCGGTGGCCGTAGGCGGTTCCGAAGCGGCCAGTCCCTACGAGTCATAGGCGTGAACTGATTCTGGGGTGGCCACGCCCCGGCAAAGGGCGGCCACCCTTCCCGGGATTGTTGTGAGTCCCTTTAGTTTATGATTTTATATTGAGAACAGAAAGTTACAAAGGCTTCCTATTGACACCCTCCCGCGATTGCCATTAAACAGTTCAGACCCATCGGTACTTCCAGCCCTGGTCGGCTCGGGCGACGCCCATGGGAGCGCCGGCCGTCCCTACCCCCTTCCGATCAATCCACCCAAGGAGTGGGATCTATGACCGAATGTGTCGATACCAACGTGCTCGAGGAACTGATTGCCCTGTTGGCCCTCGAAAAAATTGAGGAGAATCTCTTTCGCGGTCAGAGCCAGGACCTTGGCTTCGGAAGTGTGTTCGGTGGGCAGGTGTTGGGTCAGGCGCTGTCAGCCGCATCCCAGACCGTTCCGGAAGACCGAACGGCTCACAGCCTTCACGGGTATTTCATGCGTCCGGGAATCGCCACCCAACCCATTGTCTACAATGTGGATTGTATCCGAGACGGGAAGAGTTTCACCACACGCCGGGTGGTGGCGATTCAGAAGGGAAGGCCCATATTTTCCATGTCCGTCTCCTTTCAGGTTGCGGAAATCGGGTTCGAGCACCAGGATGAGCCCCCGGTAGTGCAAGGTCCAGACGGTATCGACTCCGACCTTGCATTTGCCGCCAGATTCAAGGATCAAATTCCGCCGGGGTTGAGATCGAAAATTTTATGTCGGAAGCCCATCGAAATGCGGCCCCTCAATCCGGTGGATCCCTTTTCGCCCGAGAAGATGGACCCGGTTCGAACCGTGTGGGTCAAAGCCATCGATGCCCTGCCCGATATTCCGGCCGTTCATCAATACATGCTGGCCTATGCCTCCGATTTCGGTCTTGTGGCGACCACCTTGTATCCCCACGGCCACAGCCTCTGGGAGCAGGAAATTCAGGCGGCCAGTCTGGATCATGCCATGTGGTTCCATCGGTCCTTTCGCATGGACGATTGGCTTCTCTACGTCATGGAAAGTCCCAGCGCCAGCAATGGGAGGGGATTGAGCATCGGAAAGGTGTTTACCCAGGACGGCAGACTGGCGGCAACGGTTGCGCAGGAAGGGCTTATCCGCTACAGAAAGTCAGGCCCTTGAGTCCCTGGGCTTCGGCATTGTGCCCTTGTCCGAACCCGGGTCCATGGATTGTGACGGATGCGATCGGCCGCGCCGGTTCTGCAGTGGGTCTGCCTGATGGAAGAATCTCGGATGATCCCATCCGATGGGTTGGTGTGTTGAATCCCTTGCGGCCTCCGCTTAGACGGGAAGGCGATTTCGAGGAGTTCTATGATTTTCCGCAGTGGTTCAAGGTGGGGGGCCGTTATCGCATTGTCACTGGTGCTGGTGATGCTGCCGGATATCGGCGGTTGCCAGGATCCGCCCCCCCAGGAGGCCCCGGCCTTTGCCATATCCGAGGATATTGAGGAAGCCATCGCTTCAGAGGCCTCCAGGTTGACCGAAGATTTTCGGCAGGAGGTTCGCTCCCTATTCCACCGGCGCCCCCTGGGTTGGGACGGCCAGACCCTGGTGCTCATTTACCGTTGGCTGCTGGATTCTCCACGCCATCTCCGCACCCTGATCGCTGTAACCCTGGTTCACAGCCGCATGCTGGGGCTCGCCGGCTCCCTGGTGATGATCATCTTTCTTGGGGCTGTGCTGTATAGCCTGATGGGACAACGGCGGGTGATCAAAAAGATTGCCGCCATGATGGACCCCCTGAAGGCAGTCCTGCCCGAACGCGTCTACCCGTTCGTTTTAGCGGCGATTCGGGTCATCGTATCGGCCCTCATCCCCCTGTTGCTCCTGGCCGCCTTTTCCCTTGTCAGCGCCATGACTCGATACCAGGCGCCATGGTTTACGATTCTGGGACACCTGCTGGTGATCTGGACCGCGGGATCGCTCATTCTGCGACTGCTTCGGGAAGCTCTTGTCGGACAGCTTTTCAAAGCCACCCAGGTTCACGGCAAAGCCGTTTATCGACTGGCACGGCTTGCCCTGGTGTACGCCATGGTCGGTATCGCTCTGGTATGGTGCGCCGAGGGTCTTCAGCTGCGTCAGGACGTCCTCGAATTATTTCAATTCGTCATTTCGGTTTCCATCGTCATCGTTTTGTTCCTGTTGCATCTGAAGAAAAGGGCCCTGCTCAGTTTTTTACCCAACTTACCGTACTCCGGATACCAGACGTTTCTTCGGTTACTCAATCGATTTTACTTCCCCCTGATCTTTGTCTCCCTGTCGGCAGCCCTATTATGGTGCATTGGATATCGCGAACTTGGCCGTGTCATCCTGGTGAAGATCGCCTTCTCCGGTCTCGTCTATCTGGCCATCATGATGGGGTATCACCTGATTAGCAGCTACCTGAACGAGTGGCAGCAGAAACTGACGCCACAGGACGAGGCCGCCCATTCCCTGATCCGGTCCATGCGATCCCTCGTCTTCTATGCCATGGGCATCGCAACGGTATTCGTAGTGTTGAATCTGGTGGGTCTGCTGTCGGTCATTCAACGGATCCTGTCCTTCCCTGTTTTCAGCGTCGGGGTCACCTTCGTAACGCTCTGGACGTTGGTGACCGCGGGTCTTGTCCTGATGGCCTTCGTCATCGCCTCCAGGCTGATCGAGGCTTATCTCGACTACAAAATCTACCCCCGGCTCGGCATCGACCAGGGGTTGGGGTACATGCTCAACACCCTGATCAAGTACGCGGCACTGGGTGTTGGATTGCTGATATCTCTCAACGTTGTCGGTATCGATCTGCGTTTTCTCCTGGTGTTCGCCGGTGCCCTCGGCATCGGCATCGGGCTTGGCCTCCAAGACCTCGCGGGCAACATCATCAGCGGTTTTACCATCATCTTCGGGGGGAAAATCCGGAAGGGCGACTGGATTGAAACCGGCGGTACGATCGGGGAAGTCACCGACATCTTTCTGAGGGCCACCAAAATACGCACGCGGGACAACGTCGAATACCTCGTGCCGAATTCCGCCATCATTTCGAATACCATCGTCAACTACTCGTTATCCTCCCCCATGATCCGCATCGAGCTTTCCGTCGGTGTCTCTTACGACGCCAACCCCCGCGACGTGGAGCGAATCATGGTGGACGTGGCTAAAAAGGATCCCCTGGTGGCCGGCTACCAAGCGCCTGAAGCCCGCTTCGTGGGCTATGGAGACAATTCCATCAATTTCGAACTCCTGTTCTGGATCGACGTCAGGACCACTGCCCGCCGCCGGGTGAGGAGCAGCTTGTATTTCGCTATCTTCGATGCGCTCAAAGCCGAAGGCATCGAAATCCCCTTTCCCCAGAGAGATATCCACATTCGAACCGGTGGCACCGCTGATCCGGATTCGAAAGCGTCCCCTTTAAATGCGGGGCAGGGGGCATTACTATCTGATCCGAAATAGCCACCGACGGTTTTAAGGCACCGCAGCCACCGACGTCAGGCGTCGCCTATTCCTTGGCATCGGTGCCATGGCGTGCAGACCGTTTTCGAGGCCGCCCCGGCCCTTGGGCATCACTCCGGGGTTGGCCCGGCAGTCAGGAGCGATGAGAATGAACATCGGTATACCCAAAGAGGTTCGAAGGGCGGAAACCCGGATCGCGATCACCCCGGAAACCGCAGATCGTTTCGTCAAGCTCGGGCTATCGGTCACCATCGAAAGCGGGGTTGGGGATGCTCTGATCTGGCCCGACGCCACCTATGAATCGGTTGGCGCCGGGGTGGCGGAGCGATCAGAGGTTCTTTCCGGCAGCGACATCCTGCTTCGGGTCGGCCCACCGGCGTCGGAAGATATTCCGCTTCTGAAGTCGGGGGCGATCCACGTCGGTTTCCTGGATCCCTTCGGTCAGAAAGAGATCGTCACCGCTCTTGCGGCCCAAGGGGTCCGGGCCGTCAGCATGGAAATGATGCCGCGTTCCACTGTGGCACAGAAGATGGACGCTCTCTCAAGCCAACATTCCCTCGCCGGCTACTACATGGTGATCCATGCCGCTGAACGACTGGGAAAGGTCCTGCCGATGATGATGACGCCTTCAGGAACGATACAGCCCGCACGTGTGTTTGTCATCGGCGCCGGAGTGGCCGGCCTTCAGGCCATTGCCACCGCCAAGCGGCTGGGGGCGAGGGTGGAAGCCTTCGATACACGGCCGGTGGTGTCGGAGCAGGTGGAGAGCCTGGGAGCGAAATTTCTTCATATCGATCTGGGAGATACGGGGCAGACCGATCAGGGATACGCACTGGAACTCACCCCGGAGCAGCAGCGCCTGCAGCAACAAGGGATGACGGAGGCCTGTGCCAGGGCCGATATCGTGATTACCACGGCGCAGCTTTTCGGGCGCCCCGCCCCTCGGGTGGTCACCGCAGACATGCTCGATGCCATGAAACCCGGTGCGGTGGTGGTTGACTATGCCGTAGAAAGCGGGGGCAATGTGGAGGGCTCCGTCCCCGGCAAGGAAATCGACATCCGCGGGGTGCGGGTGATCGGCCTGGAGAACTACCCCGGCCGGGTGGCCCTGGATGCAAGCCGCATGTATGCCAACAATCTTTACTATTTCATCGAAACCATTTGGGACAAGGAAAGCCGCTGCATCAAGACGGATACCGACGACGGTGCCCTCGCCGGCGCTCTGGTGACCGATGGCGGAAAGATCGTCAACGAACAGGTGCTGAAGCACTATAAAACGGGTTAGGTGGCGGCTCTTATGGATGCCGCCCGGATGAAAAACCGCCTCAAAGGAGAAACCCGATGGCCGATACCATCGAATTGCTGGCCTTCTTGTTTATCATCGCGATGTTTCTTGGGCTCGAGCTCATCTCAAAGGTGCCGTCGACCCTTCATACGCCGCTCATGTCCGGATCCAACGCCATCTCCGGAATCACCCTGATCGGTGCCATGACGGTAGCCGGAATGGCGGATGGGTCGCCGGTTACCCAACTGATCGCCGCCGCCGCGGTGGTCTTTGCGGCCATCAACGTGATCGGAGGTTACCTGGTGACCGATCGCATGCTCGCGATGTTCAAATCCCGCACATCCAACAGAAAATAGGTTCATCCATGGCGATACTAAAACTGATCTGCTTTCTCGGTGCCTGTATTTGCTTTGTTATCGGCCTAAAAATGCTGGGTCGAACCGACAGCGCCCGTCGAGGCAATCTGGTGTCGGCGGCGGGAATGACGGCCGCCGTCATTGGAACCCTTCTGGCCATATTCGATCGGGGCAACGGCATCAGCGGGATGGCTCTGGGCATGATGGCCGGCGGCCTTGCGATCGGCGGTCTGGTGGGCGCCGTCGTGGCCCGGAAGGTCCAGATGACGGCCATCCCGGAAATGGTCGCTCTGTTCAACGGGTTTGGAGGATTGGCCAGTCTTCTGGTGGCGTCGGCCCAGCTTCGGTATTGGCTCACACCGGGGGTTGAAGCGGACATCGGCCGTTTTGACGCCGCCACCCTTTATGCCGCGATGATGATTGGTGGCATCACCTTTTCCGGCAGTTTGATTGCTTTCGGGAAACTGGCAGGAAAACTGCCCGGCCGCCCTCTCATCTATCCGGGACAGCACTGGGTGAACGGTGCCATCCTACTGCTGCTGGCGTCGGGCCTTTTTGGCTTTTCTTTCCATCCGGAGCTCTATTGGGTCTTTATTGCCGCCACTCTTATTGGTCTGGCATTCGGGGTCGTCGCTGTCCTACCCATCGGTGGGGCCGACATGCCGGTGACCATCTCTTTGCTGAACGCCTTTTCCGGGTTGGCGGCCTGTGCGGCGGGGTTTGCCGTTTCCAATGTGCTGCTGATCATTACGGGGGCGCTGGTCGGAGCCTCCGGAACGATTCTGACGCGAATCATGTGCAAGGCTATGAACCGCAGCCTGGCCAATGTGCTGCTCTCCGGTTTCGGGTCGGGAGCGTCCGGAGGGAAGGGGGAAACGCCATCGGGGGAAGTCAAGTCCATGACTCCAGAAGATGTTTACTACGTTCTGGAAGCGGCTCAAAGTGTCGCCATCATTCCCGGTTACGGCATGGCCGTGGCCCAAGCCCAGCACTCGGTTCGGGAACTGGCCCTGATTCTGGAACAAAACGGCACCGAAGTGGTCTTTGCCATCCATCCGGTTGCCGGCCGCATGCCTGGCCACATGAACGTGCTTTTGGCGGAGGCCAATGTGCCCTATGAGCAACTTGTCGAAATGGAGGATATCAATCCTCGGATGCCCTCTGTGGATGTGGCTGTGGTGATCGGCGCCAACGACGTGGTCAACCCGGCGGCCAAAGACAACCCCGACAGCCCGATCTACGGCATGCCGATCATCGAAGCGTCTTTGGCCCGATCGGTTTTTGTGATGAAACGGTCAATGGGGACAGGATTTGCCGGCATCGAAAATGCGCTATTCTTCAAAGAGAATTCCCACATGGTTTTCGGTGATGCCAAAGAGACGACGGAGGCGTTGATTGCGGAATTCAAGTCGGCGCGATCTTAACTAGCAAGAATACACGGCTGGGTTGGGGGCGATCCGGTTCCTGGTCGACGGAATGGGGCAGATGGTCTGTGCCTGAGTCCTGGAGAGGATCCCGAAGACGGACGGTATGAGAGGGGGGCTGCCCATGACCAGAAGCGAATTCGACGACCAGGGCATGGGCGGCCGTGAAAACCGCCCCATACGCACGGAGGCCTTTCAGGAGTTGATAACCGGCAACAATTGTTTTGGGTGCGGACCGAAAAACCCGGAAGGCTTGCGAATCAAAAGCCGGTGGGAAGGGGATGAAGCCTTGTGCCGATTTCAGCCAAGCGCCCATCACTGCGCCGGGCCCCCCGACGTATTGAACGGGGGAATCATCGGCACACTCATCGATTGCCACAGTGTCTGCACGGCCATTGCCGATGCCTACCGATCCGAGCATCGGGCCATCGGATCCCCGCCTCATATCTGGTACGTGACGGCGGCCCTCAGCATTACCTATCTTGCCCCCACCAGGCTCGATCAAACCGTTGATCTCTGGGCGCGTATCCATGATCGGGGGGAGAAAAAAACCATCGTTCATACCTGCCTATTGTCGGGAGGAATGGAATGCGCCAGAGGAGAGGTGGTCGCTGTTAGAGTGCCCGGGGAATGGACCCACGGTCGGCGGTAATGCCTTCCGGCGCCTAAGCGGTCTCGCCCATATTGGCTGCAGCAAACTCCCAGTTGAGCAAGTGGTCGAGGCAGGCATTGACATAGGCGTCCCGCTGGTTTTGATAATCTATATAATAGGCGTGTTCCCACAAATCGATCGTCAGAAGCGGCACCTGGCCGGACACGAGGGGATTGAGTGCATTGGGGGTGTTCACTATGGACAAGGTCCCCTTCGAGAAGACGAGCCAGACCCAGCCGCTGGCAAATTGAGCGGTTGCGGCGGCTTCAAACGCATCCCGGAATTGTCGATAACTCCCGAAAGAAGACTCCAGATGGGTCATCATCGCCCCCGTTGGTTCTCCTCCGCCATCGGGCCGCAAGCTATTCCAGTAAAAGGCGTGGTTGTAGACCTGGGCCACGTTGTTGAATAACACCGATTGGTCAACGGTTTTTTCGGTGTGGCTTTTCCGGATGACCTGTTCGATGGTCATATTTCCGTAATGGGAATCCTCCATGAGTTGGTTCGCCTTGTCCACATACCCTTTGTGGTGCCTGCCGAAATGGAATTGAAGCGCCTTTTTAGAGAGGTACGGTGCCAAGGAATCGTCGTCGTAGGGAAGCTCAGGCACCGGAATCAGTGCCGTTTCCCCGCTCCTCCCTTTGCACCCTATGCCTGAGAGTTGGAACATGGCCAGAGCAGCGGCGCTTAGTGACAACCGGATGAACTCTCTTCTCTTCATCGAATGGTCTCCTTAACCGTTGGGTTCTGAATCGTCCGCCCATCTGGCCGCCCTGAAGGTCGTCTCCTCATCGGGGTGCCTGCGGCAGTGGCGGAAGAGCGGGTCTCACCGTATAGGTTGTTTCCTTTCGAATGGTGACCGTCCCGGGCTTTGCCCCCTTGGGTTTGGATACATACCGGGCCAAAGTGGCAACGACGGCAACGGTCCCCCCGGTTCTCGCCTTGCTGTGATAAGCGGCAATGGCGGCAGCCATCTTAAGGGTTCCGCTTGTCGGTTTTTCTTTGATTTTGGCTTTAAGGACGACATGACTCCCGGGCATGCCCTTTATATGGAACCACCAGTCGTTGGGCCCGGCCAATCTTAAACTCAAATGGTCATTGGCCCGGTCGTTTCGCCCGACCCAAACCGTCCACCCTTCGGGCAGGGTATATTCCTGAACATCGTCAGGCGTCGTTGAATTGGCAGGCATGGCTGGTATCGACGGGAAATGATCTGCAGATCGGGTTCATACGAAGCGGCACCCTTTTGGGGCAGTGGTTGGCATGTCTTCCCGCCGGGCATCCGTAAGCCCGGCAAGCGGGCTTCACCTGAAAACCTGCTCTGGTTTTATCGCCGCTCGAAAGGGTTTTCAAGGAAAACCTGATACCCGGTCACGGGGGGCTCATAAATAAGAAGCGCGGAGCCTGTGGTCGACGGGCCCGAGCAGGATTTGAGGCATCCACTGAAAAGGGCAGATGAACCGGCAGCCAAAGGGCATCGCCGTTATTCGGCAATGTCGGAATACTGTATGCCGGTTAAAAAGCCGCCGGTTGTCTCCGCTATACACCATCGAACCACTCCTTCGCACCGTGTGGACGGGGCTGAACTGCCGTCTTCCTTTCCGTTCGTCAGGCGACTGATCATTACCTGCGAACCCGGTTCCAGGTATTGATCGGAAAAAAAATGCATCCCGCTGCTGCAGCAGTTGAACATGGTCGCATTATGGATTGTCTGGGAATCAGAGCGCCGGACATGAATCGGCGCATTTTTATAGCGTCTGATGAAGCCTCGACGGATGTGATGACTCACGGTCGTCTCCTTTCAGCGGAAAGGGTCGTGTCGTCTGCCTCTCCAGCGGGACCGGTGGTCGTTTGGAGTGGTCTGGGGGCACTGTTGAATCAGGATGGAAATCCAAAGGGGAAGTGGGGTCGATCCAAAGGCATCTAAACCGGTTATCTTATCGGGTGCGGCTGGCTCGCTGGAAACAGGCAGGGGGGACCGTTACCAATGGAGAAATTACAGACTACAAAATATGCCTTCAGTTGTCAAGACCGACCGATGCGTCCTCGTCCCGCTTTGACCGAACGATGGTGACGGCCGTCTTTAGATCCTCGATATGCTTTTCTCTCAAGCATTCCATGGTTTGGGAGAGGCTGTAGGCCATATAATATTTTTTGACGTTGCTGACATAGCCGACGGTTTCGGGCCCGATTAGATTCATGGCCACCAGTTCGGTGTTGTAAAACCAACGATTGGCATCCAGACCCAAGCGATCCGCAGCCCTCCGGCATTGTTGAACTCTGGAGGGGCCTGCATTGTAAGCCGCCAGTATGAATCGGATGCGGGCCTCGGGCGGTATGTCGGGGGCCGAGAAATAAACATCCCTCAGCAGTGACAGGTAGCGTGCCGCCGCATGAACGTTGGCTTCCAGATTTTGAACGCTGTCGATGGGAATGTCCAAGTCTTTGGCAGTCGTTGGAAGGACCTGCATGAGCCCGACAGCACCTGCATTGGAAACCCGTCGATGGTTCATTCCACTCTCCTGAAAGGCGATAGCCGCCAATAGCATCCAGTCGAAGCGGTACCGGGCACCATATTTTCTGAAAAGCGGTGCATATTCGGAAAAGACCTCCTGGAGCGACGGATGGAGAGGATTGCGAATCCATCTCGACGTGAGAAAATACCGGTTGTAATAGAGATTCCAATTGAAAGTGCCCCTCTGGTGACTCTCGAGAAAATCGTTGAGGCTGGCTTTCAGGGCCGGGTTGTTCTTTCGAACCATCCAGCCGATGGCGGTCGAATCGCTGACCTCCGGGAAATGGTGAACGGCCAGGTTTAGGAGATGCTCCGCCCAGAGGTCGGCCACGTGGCTCTCTACGATGCTCAAATCGATGTAGCCGGCGTTGATGAGTTCGAGAATGTCTTCCCTGGTCAGATATCCAGAAACCGGGACGATTTCCAAGGGCTCAAGACCCTGGACGATGAGGCGCGAATTGATTCTTCTCAGGGTCTTACTGAAATCCCAGCCGGGTAGCACATAGGCCTGGCGTCCGGCGAGATCGGCAATGTCCTCGATCGGCGGCTTTTCCCGATGGGTGACCAGCACTTCTGAAATATCGGTCAGGTATGGGATGGTAAAATCCACCCGGGCTTCCCGCTCGGGTGTGATGCTGATACCGGCCGCCACGATGTCCCCAATCCCCTCGTTCAGACTCGACATCAACAGGCCCTCGGGTACCGGAATGAATTCGAGCACCGTTCGCAGGCCTCGGCTGCCCCTGGCGCGGTTGAGATAATCTTCATAGTCTTTGAGAAGGCTGTACTCGAATCCCTGGCCCTGTCCGTCGGATATGAAATAAGTGGACATCGAATAGGTCGTCAGCACTCGGATGATTCTTCGGGAGGTCATTTCTCCAAGATCATCGGTATGCAGGTCGTTCACCCTCGATAGCTGGGGAAGGAGGGTCGAGAGGGCCGATTCGTCGAAATTGTGGCTGAGCTTGCAGAACTCTTCGCTAAGGGAGTTGAAGGGATCCTGGTTGCCGCTTTCCGCCCTAACCCAGATGTTTTTCATGTAATCCGAATAGGGCTTGAGCAGATCGACAGGGGCGTAACCGATGCATAGAGATTCATCTCTTTCGACGGTATCCACCGGAAAAACGGCGGCCCATCCATTCCCTACAAAATCAACCTTCACCCACTCTCCGGGTTTGATGATGCGGGTCTTGAAACCATCGATCCCTCTCGTGGACAGAGCGCTGACAGGAATTGCAGGCGTTCGGATGTGACCCCACGACCCTCCGATTTCCTCGCCAGCGGACGGTGAGGGAAGGCTCAGCAGCCATAAGAGGAGAATGGGTATGAGGCGACGAAGGGTCATCGGTGCAAGTGCTGGCTGTCTCGGGGGTTGCCCGCCGACCCGGTGGCGGCACGGTAACGATGGAAACCAGGGCTATCCTCGATTGATAGGCGCGATCACGGCCAAACGTTTATCAAGATCATTATCGGTCGGTCAATGAATTCCCATGAGATCGACCCCGGACCGGCCGTTTGGTTCTCCAACCGAACCGGGCAGTCGTGACCATGAGTGGCCGTTGACACCGCCAATCCGGCGGCCTCGAATGCCGGTGATAAACCGTCGGGATAGCTCCGGGTTGATGCGATGGTTCACAACGCGATGATTGGGAGTGACCCCACGGATTCCTCCATCGAACAAAAACCAGGATAGCAACAGGGTTCCCAGGTCCGTTCTATCGGCAGGAAGGGTGAGCCGAGGGTCGTCTGATGGGGGCGGCGCGGTGGGGGTGGGAAATCCTTTCCCGCTGTCCAGGAGATGCTTCATGAAATTGATAAGCCGGGAGAGCCGCAGCAGTGTGGCGGCGTCCACTCGGGTGGTCATATGGGAAACCGGAAGCGCGCTCGAACGCATCAGATCGACCGATGCCGGCAGCACCCCCAGCCGGCGGCATCGGTCAAAATCCCTGCTGCCGGGCGCCGGATAAAAAATGGACAATCCGGACAGAATCCGCCGTTCCGCCAAATAGATCAGGTCGTCAACGGAGGTCTCGGGGCATTGGAACGGCGCGCCGGCGATGATGTAACCAACGCAGGACATACCGTAGTGTTGGGCGAGGTCTATACATCGGTCCACGGCCCCGGTGGCACAAACCCGGTCGAATCGGGCCTGTTGGGCCGGATGGGTCGACCCGATCGACAGGTTTAGGGTCTTGAAGCCCGCCTCCGCCATGGCCGATATGATTTCCTCGTCGAGGGTGACCGGATGGAGGCCGTTCATTGCCCTTAGCTCCGGTTGATTTACCGAAAACCGTTTCCTCAATGCGTTCAGCAAAGAAAGACACCACTCTCGGTCGAGGGTCAGGTTCTCGTCTTCAAAATCAATGAAGCCGATATCTCCGAATGCGCTCGCTGCCTCGATTTCCTCCAGCACGCCGGCAACCGGCCGCCGTCGGTAGGGAATTGACCCGTTTCGCCCCATGCAGCAATAGCTGCAGCTCATCGGGCACCCCCGGCTGGATACCACCACACGGCTTTGCTGGTGTTTTCTCCGGTAGTGCCCGGCCTCGAGCAGATGGGTCGCTGGCAGGGGCAATTCCGAGAGGTCCGTCAGATACGCCGGGTGGCTGACGTGGAGGCCGGTGTCCGGCTTTCTGAAACACACACCGGGGACCGCACTGACAGGCCTGCGGCGAATAACCGCTTGGGCCAGCAGGGGCATGGACAGTTCTCCATCACCGCGAAGCACAAAATCGACGCTGGGCTGAGTCAGCACCCGCTCAGGAAACTGGGTGGGGTGGTGGCCCCCCAAAACGATCAGGCTCTCCGGCAGGGTACGCCGAACGAGGTCCGCCATATCGAAAGCGTCTTTTTCATAGGGAGTGAAAAGGCTCGAGATGCCCACCAGAAAGGGGGTATCACATTGGATGAGCTGCTGAATATGTTCCCTGCTGTAGCCGAAGCGCCGGTAGGCGGAAAACAGGCCAAAGGGCGACCGATCCGGAGGGCCGTATATATCGGGCAGGTATGACAGGGAAGGCGGCAGGTCGACGGATCGGCTCCGATGGGTTGCCAAGGCGTCGATGATTCGAACCGAAAAGCCAGCGTCCTCCACGGCACCGGCGATACAGGCGAGACCGTATGGGACAGAGCGCTTGGCGGTGAAATAGTAATCGTGGATGGGCGGTTGGATGAGGAGGATATCGGTCATGAATATGGCGCCCGGCAGAATGAAGAGCTCAAGATGCGGCAACGGATCGACGGAACGACAATCAATGGCACCCGCACCCACAGCCCCCATCGCTGCAGCCCTCGGTGGCGGCCGCAATGGCTTGGATGATTTCCTTGGGAGTCGGTTCGGTGATGGCGTCGATCCCCACGGTGAGATGAATGGTTGCCTCTCGGGGCAGTTGAGGAAACCGTTTATGGATCGTTGATGCGAGGTGCTCGAAAAAGGGCTGAATCTCATGCGAATGGAGAGAAATGTTGAGTCGGCTGCCGACGGGCTTATCGATGATTTCATATTCAAATGGCGTCAATCCTCGGCTTCCAACGCCGACGATGACATCCATTCCGGGGTTATTTCTCTGGTATTCCCTCGAATCGTTTTCTGAACCCGGCGTAAACGAGAGAGTGATTTTTTTCATCAACGCTACGGTTTCCGTCGTCATCGTCTATCGCCTCCACTATCCAAATGATGGGCAAAACGTCGGTTTTCAGCCCAGGCTTGGGGATCTGGCCGGAGCGTCCCCTTTATCGTCTATCACGCCGGGTCTTGGCCGGCAAGCCTTCTGGCAGCCGTTGACACTCACCCGTTCTGGGAGTCCGCTTCGACCGGCGGAGGATGTGTTGACCGGTGGGATGTCGAGACGGTTTCATGTGTGTGGCGTGACCGCCTTCCACCTGTGGGGAAGTCCTGCCAGAGTCCATGATTGTCGGTGGAGATGATGAATCGGAAAAGAGAGCCGACAGGCCCTTCCGATCCGTTGGCAGGCGGCGTTGTTAGATGGCCAACCCCTTGATCCAGTCCAGTAGCGCTTTGATGCGGCTTCTTTGGGGGTGGGTGATGTTGTGGAACTGAACACCGATGCCCCGTGGCGTTACCCGACGAACAATGCCCTGGATACGGAACACATCGGGGAAATCCGGATAGGAGAAGGCCATGGATATCTCGTTACCCGGGTCGAAGGCCGCTTTGGTTTGAATAAACACGCCGTCCACGCTGATGTCGAGGATCGCACTGGTGTATGCCCGACCACTGGTGGTGAAGTTGACGATGATCGAACAGGGTTTTCGCGGGTAGCGGCGTTCATTGTGTTCCTGGCGGCGGTTGAGGGGGGGCCGTTTGAGAGGGGTCCCCTTCAATCGGTTCAACTGTTCGGCCTTCTGTAACAGAATGAGCTGCTGCTCTTCCGACATGTCGACCACCAGCTCCATCAGTCTCGAAAGAGTGACGTTGTATCGATTGCCTTGGTCTTTGCCGGTAGGCTTCATTGCGTTTGTCCGCTCTGTCAGACCGACGGTTGTCCGATTGAGGTCCCGATGACTTGCCGATGCGTCATCGGTCGTCGCCTGCTTTATATGATCGGCATCTTCCCACCTTAATCACAAAATAGTGGGAAATTCAACGACCTGATAGGAGATTAGCCGGTTCGCAGATGGCGATTCATGGCCGCTTCGAGGCGTCCGACACCCACTGAACAGCTCAGGGTCAACATCAAATAAAGCAAGCTGACCGTGATCCAGGTTTCAAACGTCATATAGGTGGCCGACATGAGGGACATCCCTTGAAAGGTGAGTTCCTGAATCGATATCACCGAGACGACGGCCGAGTCTTTGATGGTTGATATGAATTGCCCGGCGAGGGGCGGTAAAATGCGGAGAACGGCCTGGGGCATGACCACATGCCGCAGCTGCTGCAGCCGGGACATCCCCAGTGCGGAAGAGGCCTCCCATTGGCCCCTTTCGATCGACTGGATACCGGAGCGGACGATTTCCGTGATGTAGGCCCCTTCGAATAGTGCCAACGTGACCAGTGCGGATAGAAACGCCGGAAACATGGAGGGTGGAGAGAAGAAAAACCGCATCAGCCCCTCTGTGGCTCCCGAAGCCGAATCGGCGAAGGACTGAATCCCGATCAGAGGCATGAGTTGGTCGCTGACAAAAAAGTAAAAAATGAAAATCAATACCAACGGCGGTGTGTTTCGGATGAGTTCCACATAGGCCGCCCCGATCATACGCCGGAAGGTGTTGCGTCCGCTTCTGGCAAGGCCCATCATGGTGCCCAGGATGGTTGCCAGCAGCATGCCCCACACACTCAAACGTATGGTGTTGATGAATCCCTGGAGAAGGTAGTTGGGCACCCATCGCCCCAGACTCTCGTCAAAACGGATGAGATATTGAGGAATGAGGTGCCATTTCCACTGGTACTGAAGCCCCACGGAAATCCGATAGGCCATGAACGCCGCCCCGGCGGCCAATATGGCACCGAGGATGATGTCCAGCAGGGAAATGTGAGCGTCTCTGTGGATCAATGGTTAGGTGACCGCTGTCATGTGGTTTCGGCTGGCCGGGCGGTTCCCGGTCGCCCCTCCGGTGATGTCGGTGATTGTCCTAAGGGGAGCGCTTTCCGCAACCGTTAAAGCGGCCCCCTTGGCCTATGGGAGTCGCGCCGCTGGATTATTCGAGCTGCTCCTTCCATTCCTTGCTCTCGAACCAGTACTGCCTGCGTTCCTTTAGCCATCCCTCGTTGTCCACATAACGAATCCAGCTGTTGAATGTGTTGAGGGTGTCCGGATCGCCTTTTCGCACGGCAAATCCGATCGGCTCCTTGGTAAAGGTGCCATCAATGGGCATGAACATCTGCTGGGGGTTGTCGATGGCCTGAAAGGCGGGGGTCGGCGCCGATGCCACAGCCCCGTGGGCCCTGCCGTTGATCACCTCTAGATATATTTGGGCTTCGCCGTCAAACTGACGGATCTGGGCCTTGGGGATGAATTTTTTGGCCGCCATTACCGATGTCGCACCCAGTTTGGCAGCAAGAATGACCTCGGGTTTGTTGAAATCGTCCAGTGAGTCAAAGCCGGCGGCCAGGGTTTTACTGGCCACGATGGACATGCCGGAATAGTCGTAGGGCATGGTAAAGTTGACCTTGGCGAGCCGGGAGGGCACGATCCCCATGCCGCCGATAATGACATCGAATTTCCCCGTCAGAAGCGCGGGGATGATGCCGGACCATTTGGTGGGAACGAATTCCACTTTGACCCCTAAGTCTTCTGCCAAACGGGTCGCCACGTCGATTTCAAACCCGATCAGCTGGCCCGTTTTACTTCTCATGGCCCATGGCTCGAATATATCCATACCGACTCTCAGGACGCCGCGCTCCATGACCTGCGCAATGGCGCTTTCCTTGGCGAGGCTCTGCTGGGTCTGACCGGCATCGGCCACACCCGGCACGGCAACAGCCATCAGCAGTAACGCAAGGTAGGCGGTGATGTGTTTCATCATGATCAACTCCTTTTTCAATTGAAGGGTGAATGTCGAAATAACAAAGGGTTACCCGGTACCGGCTTTCAAGTGCCTCTCCATCACATTGATCATCAGGGAGATACTCACGGTCAGAACGAGATAAATGGCCGCGATGGTGAACCACAATTCGAATACCAGAAATGTTTCCGCGATCAGGCTCTGACCTTGCATCGTCAGGTCATACACTGCGATGGTGCTCACAAGGGCAGAATCCTTGATCAGAGAGATCGCCTGACTGGTAAGTGGGGGGAGAATCCGTCTAACAGCCTGGGGCATCACGACATGGCGATAGGTTTCCGTCATGGACATGCCGAGGCTGAAGGCCGCTTCCCACTGTCCCTTATGAATGGAGACGATGCCGGCGCGAAAGATCTCCGAGGCATAGGCGCCTTCAAACAGACTCAGTGCCAGGACCGCGGCGGTGAACCGTTCGATGCCGATGACTGGTGCCAGCACGAAGTATATGAAAAAAAGCTGGACCAGTAAGGGTGTGTTCCGAATGAGTTCCAGATAGGCACGGGCGACAGCTCTGGCGAGAAACGATGTCGACAGTCGGAAAAAGGCGGTGAGAAGGCCCAAAAAAGTAGCGAGAAGAAGACTGATGCCGGTGATTTTTAGGGTGACCATCAATCCCTGGATCAGGGGCCCGGGGACGACGGTGTGGTCTTCGATCGTGAAGAAGTATTCGGGTATCCGATACCATTGCCAATGGTAGCCTAGCCGTTCTGACCCCCGGGCCAGGAACCAGACCACGCCTGAAATCAGCAGGAGAAGTTTCAGGGTGTCTTTCCAGGGGAGCCAGCGGAGAAATGGAGGGGGATCATCGGAGCGTGTCATCGATACCGTTTTCCGTCGTTACCCTATTGGTGAATCGGGCTGTTATGTTGTGCCGGCAGGCCGCGGGCCCATGGAAGGCGGTGCATCGAAACCAAACCGCGGCGGCGGCCGTTTGACGGAGCGTAGCGCAGAGTTGCTGCCGAGCTCTATACCAGCCACATCTTGGGTTGTAAAGTCGCGTTTCAGAAGCATCGCGGCGATTTGACCTCCCGCCGGCGGCCGGTTCGTGGCCTACGCCTGCCACCCGATGTCTTCCGTTTCGGGTCCTGGGAGCGATGGCCGATAAGTTCGGTTTTTTGGCGCTCCTTTCCGCGTCGGGTGGATTCAACGTAAATAGGTCTCCCAGTGAAAGGGTCTTTTTTAAGATGATACATCAGTGCGCTCCAGGTCGATGGCGTCGGTGTGAAGATCTGCACCTGCTCCGGGATCAGCTTTAGTTTGCTCTTGGCATACCGGCGAAGTGCCGCCATATCACTGTCGCGGCATCCCGGATGGGCCGCCATCAGGTAGTAGGTGAGGAACTGGCGCTTACCGCAGCGTCGGCTGGCGGCGTCGAATCGGGCTTTGAACCGATCCAGGGCTTCGATGCCAGGCTTGCCCATCAGGGTCAGCACCGAGGGGGAGGCGTGTTCCGGGGCCACCTTGAGCTGACCGGAGACATGGTTGGCTGTCAGGTTGCTCAAATAGTCGGCTCCTGACCGGGAATCGGCCATGAGAAGATCGTAGCGGATGCCGGAGGCCACGAAAACCGATTTCACGCCGGGAACGCTACGGATGGCCTCCAGCAGATCGATCTGGCTCCTGTGATCCGTGTCAAGTTTGGGGCAGACCGTCGGAAACAGGCACTGACGGTCCCGACAACTGCCCTTCTTGGCCTTGCGATCACACTCGATCCCGTACATGTTCGCCGTCGGTCCGCCCACATCCTGGATGACCCCACGGAAATCCGGCCGAGAAGCCAGATGCCTGACCTCCCTGAGAATAGAGTCCCGGCTTCGCCAGTGAACCTGTCTTCCCTGGTGAGCCGAGATGGCGCAGAAATGGCATCCGCCGAAACAACCACGGTGGGAGGTGATGGAGAAGCGAACGGTGTCCAGGGCCCTCACCGCTCCCATCCGCCGGTAGAAAGGATGAAGGTCTCTTTCGAAATTCAGCTCATACACCCGGTCCAGCTCATGGGTGGACAGGGGGAGAGGAGGAGGGGTCTGGACAAGACCCTGGTCGCCGTGGGGCTGGAAGAGGCCCACGGCACCGATGGGATCAGCATTGTCGGTAAAGGCCTTGAACATGTCGGTAAAGGCGGCACCGTCCCGAGCGGCCGACTCGAAAGACGGAAGCCGGTGAAAGCCCGCGGGGGCCGTTTTAGAGCGATAGCATAGTCCCGGTATGTCTCGTGGATCCTTGCCTTGCTTCAAGGCTTCGGCCAGCCGGGTGACGGTCTTTTCCCCCATGCCGTAGATCAGGTAATCGGCTTTGGCGTCGAAAAGAACCGAGCGACGGACCCGGTTGTCCCAGTAGTCGTAGTGGGCGATCCGCCGCAGGCTGGCCTCGATGCCGCCTAAAACGATGGGAGCGGTTGATTTGACATAGCGACGGATCAAGTTGGTGTAGACGATGACCGCCCGATCCGGGCGGCGGTGATTGCGCCCGCCAGGGGTGAAGTCATCTGTATTGCGGAATTTTTTTGTGGCGGTGTAGTTGGCCACCATGGAGTCGACGCTGCCTCCGGTCACCCCCCAAAACAAGGCGGGTTCACCGAGCCTCCCGATGTCAACACCGCTGTCTACATCCGGCTGGGCGATGATGCCGACCCGAAATCCGTCGTTCATCAATACCTTCCCGATCAGTGTCGCTCCGTCGAAGGGGCTGTCGGTATAACCGTCTCCGGTGACGAGGATGATGTCGAGGTCCCGCCATCCCAGCTTCAGCACTTCTTCGCGGGTCGTGGGAAGAAACATATGAGTTAACGCTTTCTCCTGCCGTTCCGACGGTTGATGGCGGAAGGGAATCGGATGAAGGCAATGACTGGGGATGAACGTAAAAGGCTGTCAGATCATATGGGCTCATTTGACAAAGACAAGGGGCTAGGCGTCAGGAATCGACCCATTCGGTTTGCGAGGTGCAAAATGGCATGGCGTAGAGAGAATTAAGGCTCGAGCGGCCCCCGCTTCGAGAGCGAGTGGCGATGCGATGGGCCGGAGAGCCATACCTGTCCGGCAATGCAGTCTGCCGTTAACAGGGGAATGAGAGCCGCGGCACTGGGCATCCGGTTCTATCCCAAGTGACGGCGGTCTTTACCTTGACAGTCATCCGGATAGGGGATAATTCTACACCTTTTACACACCACTGCTCACGACCGTCGCTGATCTTGTCACAACTGGAGGCGTGCATGGATTACAAGAAAACCCTCAATCTACCCCAAACCCGGTTTCCCATGAAGGCCAATCTGGCCCAAAAGGAGCCTGAGCGGATGAAGCAATGGGAAGAGCAAAACCTTTACGGTCGAATCCGCGACGCTTCCAAGGGAAGACCGCCCTTCATCCTTCACGACGGCCCTCCCTATGCCAACGGCCATATCCATATCGGCACCGCCATGAATAAAATTCTAAAGGACGTGATCGTTCGCTCAAAGCAGATGAGCGGATACGACGCCGTCTACGTCCCCGGATGGGACTGCCACGGCCTGCCCATCGAACACAATGTCGACAAGGAACTGGGTTCCAAAAAAAAGGATATGACGCTGCCTCAGATTCGTCAGCGCTGCCGCCAGTACGCGGAAAAATTTGTCGATATTCAGCGAAACGAATTCAAGCGGCTGGGGGTCATGGGTGAGTGGGACGATCCCTACCTCACCATGAGCTATGACTACGAAGCCACCATCGCTCAGGAATGCTGCAAATTCGCCATGAATGAGAGCCTCTTCCGTTCCAAAAAACCCATTCACTGGTGCTGCAGTTGCCACACGGCCCTTGCCGAGGCGGAAATCGAATATGCGGACGAATCATCGCCGTCCGTCTATGTCAAATTTCCTTTGGTAAGCGATCCGGGAACGATCACTGAGGCTCTGGCGGGTCGATCCGTCTCCGTCGTGATCTGGACCACCACCCCATGGACCCTTCCGGCCAACCTGGCCATTGCGCTTCACCCGGAGTTCGAGTACGCGGCGGTGGACTGTTCAGGCGGCGACGTCCTGATCCTGGCAGCGGAGCTGGTCGATAGCTGTATGAAAACCTTCGGCATCATCGATTACTCGGTTCTGGCGACACTCGATGCCGGTTCCCTGGAAAAGAAAAAATGCCGACACCCTCTCTACGAACGTGAATCACTGCTGATATTGGGCGATCACGTCACCCTCGACGCCGGCACCGGTTGTGTCCACACGGCCCCTGGACATGGGCGAGAGGACTACGAGGTGGGGCTAAAATACGGGCTAGAAGCCTATTCTCCGGTGAATGACGGCGGGGTGTTCACTGATGAGGTCGATTTCTTTGACGGACAGTTCGTTTTCGCCGCCAATCCCAGCATCATCGATCGGCTGGAGACTGCCGGAGTCCTGCTGGCGAAGGAGGGGATCGAGCACTCCTACCCTCACTGCTGGCGGTGCAAGAAGCCGGTTATTTTCAGAGCCACCCCCCAGTGGTTCATTTCGATGGACTCGACCGGCCTCAGGGATAAATCCTTGGCCGCCATCGACACGGTTCGCTGGATTCCCCTCTGGGGAAGGGATCGAATATTCGGCATGATCGAAAACCGTCCTGACTGGTGTGTTTCCCGTCAACGGGCCTGGGGGGTTCCCATCACCGTCTTCGTATGCAAGGACTGTGAGGCCGTCATGATGAACGAGGCTATCCTGGAGCGAATACGGGGGCTGTTCGAGGCCAACGGCGCGGATGTCTGGTTTCGTATGGATGTGGATGAACTCCTGCCCCCTGGCACCCGCTGCGCCCAATGCGGTGGATCGGCATTCGATAAGGAGACGGACATCCTGGATGTATGGTTCGATTCAGGAGTCAGTCATGCCGCCGTGTTAGAAAAACGCGATCGCCTGCATTGGCCCGCCGACTTATACCTCGAAGGCAGTGACCAGCACCGCGGGTGGTTCCACAGTTCTCTGCTGACGGCGGTCGGCACCCGGCAATCGGCGCCCTATAAGTCTGTATTGACCCATGGTTTCGTTGTGGATGCAGACGGGAGGAAGATGTCCAAATCCATCGGTAACGTCGTCGCCCCTGAAGCGGTTATCAATAAATATGGAGCAGAAATTCTCAGACTGTGGGTGGCCGCCTCCGACTACCGGGACGACGTGCGCATTTCAGACGGAATCCTCAAGCAGTTGAGCGACGCTTACCGTCGAATCCGAAACACCAGCCGCTTCATGCTGGGAAACCTTTACGATTTCGAACCGGAAACCGACAGTGTCGACACCGCCGATCTGCCGGAATTGGACCGTTTTGCCCTCCACAGGCTTCATCGTCTCGTCCGCCGATCCTTAACGGCTTACGAAGGCTACGATTTTCACGTGATCTACCACGGTCTCTACAACTTTTGCACCGTGGACCTTTCCGCCCTCTATCTGGACGTCATCAAAGATCGCCTCTACACGTCTCCACCCCGGTCTCCGGAGCGGCGAAGCGCTCAAACGGTGCTCTATCGGCTGCTGGACACCGTCGTGCGCCTGATGGCACCACTGTTGCCCATGACGGCCGAGGAAATCTGGCAGCACATGCCTGATTGGAACGGAAAGGAGGAGAGCGTTCATCTGGCATCCCTGCCGACCAGACTTGAGCAGTGGGAAGATGACGCCCTCGGAAAGAACTGGTCCCTTCTTCTCGACATCCGCAGTGAAGTGACCAAGGTGCTTGAGGCGGCCAGGGCGGAAAAACGGATCGGCCACCCCCTCGATGCGGCAGTCATCCTGTCTGCCATCGGAGACCAGGACGCGGTGCTGGCCAAGTATCGCAGCGACCTTAGAGATTTGTTCATCGTCTCCGCCGTTGAGGTGGTCCCTTCCGGTGACCTGAATGGAGGCAGTCCGGCCGAGGACATAGACGGCTTGACCATTCGGGTCGAGCCGGCCGAGGGAACCAAATGCCAGCGGTGCTGGGTTCACGACCCCTCGGTGGGCACCGTCGATACCCACCCGGAGGTATGTTCCCGGTGTGCCGGCAAGCTGGCGCAGATTCTGTGAGCGTTGACGGCGTTCAGGATGGGATGACGATGGCAGGAGACCCAATGGGAGATATCGAAAATCCCGGCTCAACCCAAGGGGCGGGGTACACGATGCTCGTGATCGTTACGGCCGTCGTTCTGGCTCTCGACCAACTGACCAAGTTTATCGTGCTCGAACAGATGCCTCTCTACAGCACGATTCCCGTGATCCCCGGTTTTTTCAACCTGACCCACATCCACAATCCCGGCGGGGCCTTCGGCTTTCTGGCCGACCAGAGCCCGGGGATCCGCCGATTTTTTTTCCTGTTTATTTCTTCGACCGCCGCTATTTTGGTGTTCTGGTTCTATCGAACGACACCGCGAACTCACCGGTTCCTCTCCCTGGCGTTCTCACTCATTTTTGCCGGCGCCATCGGCAATTTGATTGACCGGTTCCGAATTGGGAAAGTGGTCGATTTTTTAGATTTCTACGTCGGCACCTGGCACTGGCCGGCATTTAATGTTGCCGATAGCGCCATAACGGTCGGCATCTCCCTGTTTGTCCTTCATCTGATTGCCGGCAAAATGCCCAACTGAGGGGGGAAAGACCGGACATCGACGCCCTCTACCCCTGTCGTCAAGGCTCCCTTGACCATCCAGCATCACCCGGGATCCAGAGACCATGGCCGCCCTGACCTACACTGAATTCCAGGATCAACTTGCCAAGAAGAGGCAAAGCTGGACTGATTATCCAGTCGTCCTCATCCATGGGGACGATCTCCTCTGCAGCCGTGTCAAGGACGAACTCGTGGCCCGCCTGTTAAAGGGGGAATCGGCCGATCTCAACCTGGACCTGTTCGACGGTCAGATCGATCGAATCCGGGATGCCCTGGCGAGCGTCAATACTTACTCGCTTCTGTCCGCCCGAAAAGTGGTTGTCATCGGACATTCGCGGGTGTTCTACAGCCAGCGCCAAAAGGCGGATTTGCTTCAGAAGGCGAGGGAAGCCGCCGGTCGTCAGCGACTGGATGGGGCTGCCGGTTATCTTCGGGATCTCCTTGGATTTTTGGGTCTGAAACCGGAAGATGTTTCAGACAACGCCTCGGCGGAAACCCTACTGGACGGCTTCAAAGCCGAGGTCGACAGCGGGTGGTTCCGTCAGGCAGTCTCTATACTGGCGGATTCAGGCGTGGTGGTCGGGTCTGGAAGCGACATGCAAGCCTCCCTGGAGGAAGCCATTGCCGCCGGGTTTCCTCCAGGTCATCACCTTCTGATCACAACGGACCTGGTGGACCGCCGCCGCAATTTGTTCAAGACCATAGCCGCCAAGGGGCTGGTCGTTGACTGTTCGGTCCCCGCCACCGGCGGCCCCGCAGGCCGCAAGGACCAGGACGGGATTTTCCTGGACGTGGTGTCGCAACAGCTGGCTGAATCCGGCAAGTCGATGGGACGGGAGGCACGGACCCTTCTGCTGGAGAGAACCGGGACCGACATGGGCCTGCTGATCGGAAATCTGAACCGGCTCATCGATTTCGTCGGCGACCGTCAAGCCATATCGGTTGAAGATGTTGCGATTCAGCTGAAGCGGACCCGCCAGGATCCACTCTATGCGTTTACCAATGCCGTTACGAACCGGGACCTATCCAATTCGTTGTTCTTTCTGGATGCCCTGATGACCAGCGGCGGGTTCGACCACCCACTGCCCCTCTTGGCGGCGATACTCAACCAGATCCGAAAACTTCTCCTGGTGAAGGACTTTACCGAGAGCCAGATGGGGCGAATTTGGAAACCGTCCCTATCCTATCCGGTGTTCCAAAAGCAGGTTTTCCCCTTGTTGAAGGACCACGAGGCGTCCCTATCCCAGGATATGGATGACTGGCGGCGGGCAATAGCCGGCGATCCCGACAGCAAGGAC
The DNA here is from genome assembly GCA_942491115.1 of uncultured Desulfobacteraceae bacterium. Classification (GTDB taxonomy): domain Bacteria; phylum Desulfobacterota; class Desulfobacteria; order Desulfobacterales; family UBA5852; genus CALNZV01. The sequence continues at coordinate 304,309 of CALNZV010000001.1, read as the reverse complement.
AGCAGGGGAAAAGCAAGTCGACGAAAGAAAGCCCTGGCATCGGATCTGTTTTTTACCCGACCGGCGAAGAGTCCCTATCCTGTCTACAAGCTCTTTCTGAAATCCGATCGGTTTCGTCGAGAGGACCTGGTCGACGCCCTCGAGGCTCTGCTGGAAGCGGACGTTAGGATCAAGTCGACCGGCACCGACCCACGGCTGGTGCTGGAACGGGTCATCTTCAGCATCTGCAGGGGCACCGCGACGCCCTCCACTCGTCGCTAGCGCCGCCGGCGGTTCGTAAAGCAGATCGAGGGTATCCCCGGTAGACGAGCAGTCAAGTCGCCGCACGCGAGGGATGGTCGTTGGTTTGACGTCGACCATTCAATGGCTAGAATGCCTGCTGGGAATCGAATCTCATCTACTATTGATCAATATTCGAAAGATATCATCAGCGCTTCTGACCGACCTATTCCCCCAATATCGCCATATAAGGACCAGGACCAATGACCAAAACCAAAATCGTCTGCACGATCGGTCCATCAAGCCGCTCCCCTGAAACGATCGAGGCCATGATTCATCAAGGCATGAATGTGGCCCGACTCAACTTCTCCCATGGGACCCATGAGGAGCACGGAGAAAAGATCCGACTGATTCGGGAGGTGTCGTCGACGATTGGTAAACCGGTTGCGATCCTTCAGGATCTTTGCGGCCCCAAGATCCGTATCGGGTCGGTGCCCTCCGGGGGGCTCTCTTTGAAGTCCGGTCAGCAGATCCGACTGACCGGAGAACAAATCCCCGGTACTGTCGATCGAATTTCGGTCTCCCACAAGGGACTGCCCTCCGATGTGCAATCCGGTGATCGCATTCTGCTTGCCGACGGTATGATGGAAGTGGTGGTCGACCGGGTGCGGGGCATGGATATCGAGTGCACCGTGATCACCGGGGGTGTGTTGACCTCTCACAAAGGCGTCAACCTCCCCACCCGAACCCTCAACCTGGAGGCCATCACTGACAAAGATCGACGGGATCTGGCGTTTGGCCTTCAGAATGGAGTGGATTTTGTCGCCCTGTCTTTCGTCAGATCCTCTGCCGATATCGAAGCGGTCAAGGCACTCATCAGGGCACATGGGAAGCAGACGCCAGTTGTCGCCAAGATCGAAAAACATGAAGCACTTGAGGTGGTAGACCAAATCATCTCGGTCGCCGATGCCGTCATGGTGGCCCGGGGGGATTTGGGGGTCGAGATCCCCCTTGAGACCGTTCCCAACATCCAAAAAAGACTCATTCACAAATCCAATGCGGCGGGAAAGCCGGTGATTATCGCCACCCAGATGCTTCGGTCGATGGTGGACTCTCCTCGGCCAACAAGGGCCGAAGCCGCTGATGTGGCCAATGGGGTCATGGATGGGGCCGATGCCGTGATGCTCTCCGAGGAGACCGCCAGCGGAAACTATCCGGTAGAGGCGGTTCGGTACATGTCGGTTATCGCCCGCAGCGCCGAGGAACGCTATCCCCATGGACGATTTGCCCGGCAGATGCCTGGACATGAGATCGGTAAATCGGTTGCCGCCGCGGCCTGCACACTGGCGGACCATGTCCGGGCCACGGCCATCGTCGCCACCACCCGCTCCGGAGCGACGGCGGACCACATCGCCCGGTTCAGGCCCAAAACCCCTATTTTGGCGCTGTCACCGGACGAGCAAACCATTCGTCGGCTCTGTCTGACCTGGGGCTGTGTTCCCTGCTATCTCAAAATCAGTGAAGACACCGACGAGATGGTCGAGCGGGCCGCCGAGGCGGCCCTGGAAACGGGGCGGGTTAAAAAGGGGGATGTCGTGGTGATTACTGCCGGAAGACCATTATGGGCGGAAGGCACCACTAACTTGCTGTGGGTAAAAAAGCTGTAGAATCAGACCCAGCCGGCGGGGACGCCCCCGGGCCTCATGCCAACCTGATCGGTTTCATGATATGAAGTCGGTCGTATCGGGATGAATCGTCGGCCTCTCCTTACCTATTTGACGACGGCGCGGTGGACTTCTGCATCTCCGGAGACGCCGCATCGGGGCGGGTGGTCATGAAAGGGTTTGTTCGCCATCAGGAAGAAAAAGTCGCACGGAAACTGCTCCTCTGGCAATACCAGAAAAAAGGCATGATGCCGCCCCCCGATTCCGATCTCGATCGTCGGGTGTGCCGGTTGGTCGACGAGGCTCATCGTATCGGTGCCGATCGCGGCCGAAATGTGCTCTCCATCTTGAAGGAACTGGCCGACGCCGTCGTCAAACCTTAGCTCAAGTCGGTGTACGCCGATCACCGCCCTTGCCGCACGGTGACGGGAGCGGGGCGATCCAATGCCGAGACGGTCGTCGATGCCAAACAATTCCCTTTCAGACCCTGCCTTCCCAAATGGTTGGTTCCCAATCCCCTTGCCGGACATGCCAATAACGGGATTTGTCGGTACTGAAACTCACATCAGCGTTATTTCATCACAGGTGATCGTCGTTTGTGGCCCGGTCAGGGGGCGCCATTTCGGTGCGACAGGGATTGTCTGACGGGTTTTATCGATGGCATAACGATTCCTTTTCAGACACCCCCGGATTTTCACTAACCGTTGTCGTTTCTTTCTGAAAACCGAATTGAATCCAATGGATCCGACCGGAGTTAGATATTGATAAATCCCTGAGGCCGTGCTAAGTAGCCATGCTCAAAAGTGAATTGCCCGCCTGTGCTAGCCTTGTTACCCCTAACCACTCCGTCTCGGAGGATGGAAACAAAGGAGGTTGTGATGCGAAAAGGTTTCGGAATTCTGGCAGCAGTACTGATTCTCAGTCTGGCCTTGGCGCCGGGCGTATGGTCCAAAGACGATGTGATCAATATTGGATTCAACATACCCCTTACCGGAGATAACCCAGACGTTGGAGCATCATCAAAGAATGCTGCGGAAATGTACATCAAGAAGATGCCGACCATCGAAGTGGGCGGCAAAACTTACAACCTGAACTTCACTTACGAAGACAACGAATACAAGGCGGAGTCGGCCGTCAAGGTCAATACCAAACTGATCACCGAAGAAGGAGTGTTAGGCATTATCGGCCCCCAGTCCTCCAGTCAGGCCGTTCCGGCAGGAGAGGTTGCCAACAACTACGGTACTCCGATGATCAGCCCCTGGTCCACCAACCCCAACACCACCCTGGACCGTCCCTACGTGTTCCGCGGATGCTTCCTGGATCCTTTCCAGGGGCCGGTATCCGCCAACTTCGCCACCGAAGAGCTCGGTGCAAAGAAGGCGGCCGTGCTCTATGACATCGCTGCCGATTATCCCAAGGGGCTTGCCGAATTCTTCAAGGAGGCTTTCGAAGGTATCCATGGGGCCGGCTCTGTGGTGGCATTCGAATCCTTCACCACCGGTGACAAAGACTTCTCGGCGCAAATGACCAATGTCGTCGGATCCGGTGCGGACGTCCTCTTCGTCCCCCAGTATTACTCTGAAGTGCCATTGATCATCAGGGCTGCAAAAGAGATGGGCTGGACCAAACCCATCCTCGGCTCCGACTCATGGGGCGGCGGTGACCTGATGGGCCTCTGCGGCGATGACTGCAAGGGGTACTTCTTTTCGACCCACTACGCCGCGGCCGGCGCAAAGGGTGCGACCAAAACCTTTATCGACGAGTACACCGCCGCCTATGGCAAGACCCCCGACGATGTGGCCGCCCTGACCTGGGATTCTCTTGGATTGATGCTGCAGGCCATCAAGGACACCGGCGGAATTTCCGGAGACATCGGCGCCGACCGGACCAAGGTCAAGGATGCCCTGGCATCCATCAACAATTTCCCGGGCATCACCGGTGGGATGACGTTCACTCCCGAGGGTGACCCCGAGAAATGTGCCGTGGTTGTCAAGATCGATGAGAACGGTCAATTCGCTTTCCACAAATCGGTTTGTCCGAAGTGATTTGAGGGTTGGGACGCGAAATGCGGGCTGGCCAACTGTGCCCAGCCGGCTGGTGACCCATCAACAAGGGCCCGGGATAAACGCCCTCCCGGGCCTTTTGCTTTATCTCCGGGAGCGAGTTGAATGACCGTTAACTTTATCATCCAAAATCTGGTGAATGCCCTGCAGTGGGGAAGCTTTTATGCATTGATCGCTTTGGGGTATTCAATGGTCTACAGCATCCTCATGCTGTTCAATTTCGCCCACGGCGATATCTTCATGGTGGGTGCCTACATCGGCCTGTTTGTGGCCACCGGTTTGATTGCCATTTTCGGTGCCGGGGCAGGAGCGATGCTGCCGGGCTGGGTGATACTGGTGATCACCATTCTGGCATCCATGATGCTGACGGCTCTGGTGGGTGTCATCGTGGAGCGGATTGGTTACCGACCGCTGCGGAATGCGCCTCGGGCATCGGCTGCCATCACGGGACTTATGATCGGCATCATCCTGGAAACGTCCAACATTCTGTTTCTCGGCGGCCAGCGGCTAAAATTTCCCCAATTGATAGAGTCCCACACTTACAACGTCGGGGGTGTGTTCATCACCAACAAGAAGATCATGATCGTCCTGGTGTCCCTGGCCCTGATGACGGCTCTTCACCAATTCGTGACCCGGTCCAAGTGGGGGATGGCCATGAGAGCCATGGCCTATGATTTTGTCGTGGTCCCTCTGGTCGGGGTTCCTCTCAATACGATCGCTGCCATGACCTTTGCCATTGGGTCTGCCCTGGCGGCCGCAGCGGGCATTCTCTTCGGGTTGGCGTATCCGGTTTTGGATCCCTACATGGGGGTCAGCCTCGGATGGAAGGCCTTCGTTGCTGCGATTCTTGGGGGAAGGGGGTCGATCTTGGGGGCATGTATTGCCGGATTCATGCTGGGTTTCATCGAAATCATGACGGTGCCGGCCATTCAGATCATGAATCGACTGTTCGAGTTGAACATCGGTTCCAATCTACGGGATCTCATCGCCTATTCCATTGTTCTGCTCATTTTGATCTTTCGTCCCCATGGTCTGTTTGGAGAGGTCTACAGCGCAAAACTCAGGCTCTGATCGATCGAAAAACGATGATAAAACAGGATATTTCCGAATGGTAACATCAACAACAAATGCGGTTTCACTGGGGGGACAAGGCGTGATCCGACGGTTTTTCGCTCCGGTTCCGATGTTGGGCTTTCTGCTTGGCATGTTGGTCTGCGTTGCTATTGAAAAGGTCGCAGGAGAAGGGCTTTCAGATCTGTTGGCTCTTCCCAAGATGCCCATTATGTTCGGCATCGTGACCATTTTCAAAGTGATCGCCGGGTTGGTGAACATGGTATTCAAGAGTGCGGATTTCGATACAACCAACCTCATGCACATCCCCAGGGCTCTGATCTACTTTGGATTGGTTTATCTGCTACCCATGACTCTGGTTTCGAGAGTGTCTGCAGGCATTGCCAACCGCCTTGCCCTCGGACTTCAGCGGTCTTCGGTGCTGCTCTCGACCCTGGTTCATCTGGCGCTCCTGTATGCCGTGCTATATTTATGGACCACGATGAGCGACTATCGGTTGATTACCCTGAAGCTGATGCTGATAGCGGTTCTGTTCACCTTGAGTCTGAACATCATTAACGGCTATATGGGCGAGTTCTCATGCTCTCACCCGGGGTTCATGGCGATCGGGGCCTATATGTCCTCGGTGTTTACCGTCGGCCTGTTCGTGGACGACAAAGTGCTGGGTGCCGCTAAAATGGGGTTTTCGATGGCCTACCTCACCTTTCCGGCGGCCCTCATCTTCGGCGGTATCATGGCGGCTTTGGGCTCGTTGATCGTGGCGATACCGTCCTTCAAGACCCGAGGCGACTACTTGGCCATTATCAGCCTGGCGTTCCTTTTCATTGTGAAGAGTCTATTCGAGAATGTGCAGGCATTGGGTGGCGCCAGAGGCATATCGAGCCAGCCCGATTGGGCGTCGCTTCCCGTTATTTTTTGTACGGTGGTTTTAGGGATCTGGGCCATCAATAATTTCGTCACGTCCACCATGGGAAAAGCCCTGAATGCCGTGCGAGATGATGAATCCGCTGCGGAAGCCATGACCGTGAACACTCGAAAGACAAAAATGATTGCGTTCATGTTCGGAGCGTTTTGGGCAGGCATGGCCGGCGGATTGCTGGCCCACGTCCTTCGTTACGTGAATCCAGCCATGTTCGGCATCCAAAAACTGGCCGAGGTTCTCGCCATGGTTTACTTCGGTGGACTCAATTCCGTGGTCGGGTCCATCGTCGGCGCGGTGTCCATCAGTCTACTTGGGGAAGCCCTGAGGCCCCTTGAAATTTTTAAGTGGATCGTGATCCCTCTGCTGCTCATTTTGGTCATGATCTATCGACCGACCGGATTGATCGCCTTTCGGGAGTTTGATGTACGAAAGATCATTCAGCCCAAGGGACCCAAAGGCGAGGAGGTGTAGAATGGCATTGCTTCAGGTGGAGGGTATGACCCACTTTTTCGGTGGGCTGAGGGCGGTCCATGACTTCAATCTGTCCATTGAGACTGGGCAGATTCGTGGACTCATCGGTCCAAATGGCGCCGGAAAGACCACCATATTTAATCTGATTACCGGCATCTATACCCCTACCAAAGGGACCATTTCGTTCGACGGAAAGTCTATTCTTGGGCTGTCTCCGAATCAGATCGCTGCCATGGGAATTGGCCGTACCTTTCAGGATTTGCGGCTTTGGAGACACATGACGGTTCTGGAGCATGTCAAACTGGCCCGGTATTCCAAATTGACCTACGGCCTGTGGGGCGCTTTTTTGGATTCGCCTCGCCGGAACCGAGAGGAAGCCGAAAGCAAAGCCAGATCAATGGAACTGCTGCAACTCCTGGGAATAGACCATCTGGCAGATCAACTGGTCGTCAATCTGCCATACGGCGCCCAACGTCGGGTGGAAATGGCCCGGGCGTTGGCCATCGAACCAAAGGTTCTCTTTCTTGACGAGCCCACTGTGGGCATGACGCCCGAAGAGTTGGATCAAATCATGGAGGTCATCCGCTCCATCCATCGGAAACTGGGGCTGACCATCTTTTTGATCGAACATCGACTCAAGTTCGTCATGGAACTTTGTGAACAGATCCAGTGCCTCGTTTTCGGGGAGGCCATTGCCGAGGGCACCCCCGAAGAGATCCAGAACCATCCACAGGTGATCGAGGCCTATCTGGGAAAAGACATGGTGGAGACATAATGCTGATCATCGAGAATTTGAGCGTTAACTACGGGAGCATCCGTGCCCTTCACGGTATCGATCTTGTTATCAACGAGGGCGAGATTGTGACCATCATCGGGGCCAATGGGGCCGGCAAAAGTACGACGCTCAGGGCCATCTCCGGACTCGTTCCGATTTCCGCCGATTCACGGTTGACTTTTCAGGGTGAGAACCTTTCTCGGTTTCCGGCGGACAAGGTCGTCAGCAAACTCGGTATATCCCACGTGCCCGAGGGGCGGCGGCTTTTCGGGAACTTGACCGTCTTGGAAAATTTGAAGCTCGCTACCTTTGCTCGCAAGGATCCGGCCGGGATCGCCAAAGACATGAAACAGGTTTTTTCCATTTTCCCCCGTCTGGACGAGAGAAAACAGCAGAAAGCCGGCACCCTGAGCGGCGGTGAGCAGCAGATGCTGGCCATTGGTCGAGCGTTCATGAGCGGTCGAAAGATGATGCTTCTGGACGAGCCATCCATGGGATTGGCGCCGTTGTTAATGATGAACGTTTTCGACGCTCTCAAAGAAATCAACAAGGAAGGTACCACCATATTGCTGGTTGAGCAGAATGCCCGACTGGCCTTGCAGTTTTCCCAACGGGGTTATGTTCTTGAGAGCGGCAGTCTCGTCTTGGAAGGACATTCAAAAGACCTTCTGGAAGACCCGGAGGTCAAGAAAGCCTATCTCGGAGGCTGACCGCCGGCGCCTCTCTTCGTTGCTCTGGGAGACGATGTTAGCCTTCGGGTTGCCGTCTCCTGCCCCCCCTCCTGTCGCCCTCATTGACCATGGGAATCCAGACCAATCCGCTTCTGCTCTCAAACCACCACTTCTTCCGGCAGTTCCTTTCTGTTTAAGCCTGAGGGTGAGTTTCCATTTTGACCTCTCCTCTCTCGGTGATTATTATTCTGCGTAACGGTCGGCATTGGGCGTCCCAACCGTCAGGTATCGGGTCGTCTTTCCATCAGAATCACTCAACGGAGAAAGGCTCGTCGATATGAATGAAAAGGCTCGAGCGGCAGTCCTGGGAGGGTTTGTTGCCGATTCCCTGGCCTTAGGCGCCCATTGGATATATGACACGGATCGTATCGATCGTGAAATAGGGCGGGTTGACAGGCTGATGGCACCGCCTGCGGGATCCTTTCACAGCACCAAGACATTAGGGCAGTTTACCCATTACGGTGATCAGATGCTGGTGTTGTTGGAATCCCTGGATGAAGAGAATGGATTCGACCTGAATGGGTTCAACCGCAAATGGCAGGCGCTTTTCGATGCTTACGACGGCTATGTGGATCATGCCACCAAGGAAACGTTGCGTCGTCTTCAAGACGGCAGCCCCGTCGATCAAGCCGGTTCCACTTCCAGCGATCTCAGTGGAGCGTCAAGGACCGCCGCCATGGTCTATCACTGCGGCAACGATGCCATCGGGTTTTCAAACGCGGCGAGAGCCCAGGCGTCGATGACCCACAACCATCCTTCTGTGACGGAATCGGCTGCCTTTTTCGCTGACGTCATCTCTGGGGTGTTGAAGGGGCAGCGGCCGACGACGGCGATTCAGGCTGTGCTGTCGGAGCGTTTCGACAGGGAGCCGTTTACCGGTTGGGTGGGACGTGGCCTACAAAGTGCAGAAGAGAATACCAGACAGGCCATACGGTCATTTGGCCAGATGTGCGATGCCGAGGCCGGTTTTCCGGGAGTCGTTCATCTGGTGGCAAAATACGAAGACCGGTTTGAGGTCGGGCTGGTGGAAAACACGATGGCCGGCGGGGACTCGTCGGCAAGGGGCATTCTCTTTGGAGCCGTTGTCGGCGCTCATCTGGGAATGTCCGCCATCCCCAACCACTGGTTGTCAGAGCTGGAAGCGAAGGAGAGAATACGCTCGCTGATCAGCGCCTGACAAATCGGGGTGGTTCTGCGGGCCCTTGCTGAATTGGAGCATGGATGGGCGTATGGGATAGTCGTCGAAGTCGAATAAGGATGGAAACAATGATGTGGCCCTGGGTAGTTGCTGCAATCCTTTACGTCGTTCTTCCAATCGATCTGCTTCCGGACATATTACCGGGTTGGGGGTGGATCGACGACCTGGCAGTTGTGGTGGCGGTGTATCTCTTCTACCAGGGCGTAAAGGCAAGACATGCGGGTGGCAGCGGACCTGAATCCGCAGGCTCCGATAGAACTGACGGTGAACAGAAAAAATCTTCCCAAGACCGCACGTCCACAGACAGGGGCTTTCTCGATCCCTATGTGATTCTGGACGTGTCCCGGGGTGCCACCCAGGAGGAGATTCGCCGGGCGTATCACCAGCTAGCCCAACAGTATCATCCGGACAAGGTGGCCCACCTCGGGCAGGAATTCAGGGAATTGGCCGATGAGAAATTCAAAAATATTCAACAGGCCTACCAGCAGCTTCGGCAATGAAACAGCTGAATAGTTAAAATAATTCGATTTTTTGTGATTACTTTAAAAGTCAAGCCGCTTAACGGGGCTTGACTTTTTTTTACCACCTTTTTAAGATGGTAACATCCATTAAACATTAGCTAATTCGATATTTTTTCCCATCGGTCAATCGACGTTTGTTGTGGGGAATAGGGTGCCTCAATAGGCTGACAAAACAAACAGAAGGCTTGAAAGGAGAAAGGGTTTTGGCTAACGGTACGGTGAAATGGTTTAATGACAAGAAGGGCTATGGGTTTATCGAAAGAGAAGACGGAGGAGATATTTTTGTCCACTATTCGGCCATTAGCATGCCGGGGTTCAAGACCCTGACGGAGGGCGAAAGGGTCTCCTTCGAGGTGGAGGATGGCGACCGGGGACCTGCCGCAAAAAATGTGATGCGGGCCTGAACCTACAAAAAGCGATCCCGCCTGGACCGTTTTGGCGGGATCGCTTTTTACCGAGGACGTATAGCAATGCCAATAGCCGGCTAAGCAGACCGGTCAGCGGCATTTTTATTTTTGACGAGCATCGTGGAGGGGTCCAGAAGAAGGCCTGTTTCTACTTTTCCTGCATCCCCTCCGATTAAGGCCCTGACGTGGATGTCCTCACCATCGGGATTCAGCTGAAGGGCGGCCTCGAACAAATCGGCTACCGGATCCAACTGAAGGGGGAACCCCCCGGGAGGCGGCAATTCATGACGATGCGTTTTGATGGTAAACCACATGCGGGAGTCGAAGCGTTCAGACATGGACTTGAGATCGGTTAAAACGTTCCTGACATCGCCTTCGAATGGAAGGCCGTCGATCATAATCATCCGGGGTAGAAAGATGTTCTGGGAGGTGAGATCGGTCAAACGCTCCTCCAGCTTGGGCACGCTGAAGCCCTCCACCTGAAAGGACATGATGAAGCGATGGGGAGCCAGTTTTTCCCATAGCTGGTGAACCTGCTTCACGTCATACTGTTGGGCCAGCAGATTAAACATCTCCTCGTACCAGATCTTTACCTTTATCACCGGATCTTCAAGGCTGATGTGCAGGACATTCTGTCCCCTCAGCATCTCATTTAACGCCAACTGAATGACAAAGGCGGTTTTGCCAACACCGGCACGAGCCAGAATGGCGCCAAAGGCCCCGGTGGAGAGAATCTCCTCCCCTTCGGACTCAACCAGTCTGAGAGGGTTTCGCAGGAGCAGGTCTTTAATGAGCATCTTGAGGCTCCTTTCCCTGAGTCGGATGACCGATGCCGGATCGCCGGGATGGCGCAGTCGGGATCGTTCGTATTCCCCAGTCGGTGGGACTGGAGTGGGATGTCTGAAGATCGGCATCGGGCAGTCTATCGGTTATATACTCCCATTCATACGCATCCAGCAATGTCGCATCACTGGCATAGGGAGGCATGTTGAATCGCCATCAGGCCACTTTTTTCTTAGTTTCAGCCGCTTTTTTGGTGATATCTTCGGCCACGGATTGAGGCACTTGGCGGTAGCTCGCAAATTCCATTGTAAACTGCGCTTTGCCCTGGGTTGACGATCGCAGCACCGTCGAGTAGCCGAACATTTCGGCGAGGGGCACCTGGGACTCGATGACGCACATCGGCCCATCTTCCTGGGAGCCTACGATCATTCCCCGTCTTTGGTTCAACGTGCCCATGACCGGACCTTGGTATTCGGTTGGGGTTTCCACCACAACTTTCATTATCGGTTCCAGAATGACGGGCTTTGCCTTTCCGTAAGCCTCTCGAAAAGCGCCTCTTGCAGCGGCCTGGAAAGCCATTTCCGATGAGTCCACCGAGTGGGATGCGCCGTCGTTGACCACCACTTTGATTCCGGTCACCGGAAACTCCAGTTTGGGACCTTTTGCCATGCAACTGCGAAATCCTTTTTCGACGGCGGCGATGTACTGGGTGGGAATGGCGCCGCCAACGACCTTGTTTTCGAAAATGAATTCCTCTTCGTCATTCGGTTCGATCCAGCCGCCCACCCGCCCGAACTGTCCCGCACCTCCGGTTTGCTTTTTATGGGTGTAATTGAATTCAGCCATCTGAGTAATGGCTTCGCGGTAGGCCACTCTGGGCTGACCGGCCATCACTTCGGCACTGTATTCGCGCTTCATCCGTTCGATGTACACTTCCAAGTGAAGCTCGCCCATCCCAGAAATAATGGTGTCACCGGTCTCTTCGCTGACAAAGGTCCTGAAGGTCGGATCTTCCTTTGAAAACCGGTTGAGGGCTTTTGACATATTGACCTCGGCCTTGCTGTCTTTGGGCTTGATGGCCAAGGAAATGACCGGTTCCGGAACGAACATGCTTGTCATGGTCAGTGAAGACCCCGGAGTGACGAACGTATCCCCCGACGCGCAGTCGATGCCGAAGAGAGCCCCGATATATCCGGCCGGAATGGATTCGATATCTTCCGTCTGATTGGCATGCATTCGGATCACCCGGCCGATTTTTACTTTTTTCCCGGTTCGGACATTAATGACGGTGTCCCCTTTGGATAACGTTCCCTGGTAGGCTCTGATATAGGTGAGCTGGCCATAGGGGCCATCTTCGAGCTTAAACGCCAGGGCGACGGTCGTTGATGCAGCGCCATCGGCAGATAAGGAGATTTCGGCGTCTTCCCGATCCATATCCATGGCGACGGTTTCGACATCCGTCGGTGCCGGCAGCAGGGCGTTGACCATATCAAGAAGCGGCTGCACACCTTTGTTTTTGTAAGCGGAACCCATCAGTACCGGCGTTATTTCCCTTTTTAGAACGCCGACTCTTAACGCCGCGATAATCAATTCCGGCGGTATCTCCTGCTCTTCGAGAATCGCTTCAGTGAGTTCATCGGAAAAAAGGGATGCCGAATCGATGAGCGTCTCCCGCTGGCTGAGTGCTTCAACCATCAACGAATCAGGAATGGTCTCTTCTCGGACGACTTCGCCGTTGTCGCCATCGAAATAGATGGCTTTCATGGTGACAAGATCAATGACGCCCTCGAAGTCGGCCTCGAGGCCGATGGGCATCTGCAACGCCACCGCATTATGGCCGAGTTTATCCTTCAGTTGCCCGATAACCCTGACCGGACTGGCCCCGCTTCTGTCGCATTTGTTGACGAATGCAATGCAGGGAACCTTGTAGCGCTTCATCTGTTGATCCACGGTGATCGACTGTGACTGAACACCGCCAACGGAGCAAAGCACCAGAACCGCACCATCCAAAACACGAAGGGACCGTTCCACCTCGATGGTGAAATCCACATGGCCCGGCGTATCGATGATGTTGATCTCATAACCGTTCCACTCACAAAAAGTGGCCGCGGATGCAATGGTGATTCCCCGTTCTTTTTCCAGTTCCATTGAATCCATGGTAGCCCCGACACCATCCTTTCCCTTGACATCGTGGATGGCGTGGATGCGGTTGGTGTAAAACAAAATACGCTCTGACAGCGTGGTTTTACCCGAATCGATGTGAGCACTGATGCCGATGTTTCTGACCCTGTGAATGTCCGTTTTCATGATGTCGCTTCCATTGTTTGCTGGCTGCCTTTGAAGGTGGTCGGTTGATCTGGGTTCGTTCCAAAAAAAATCCCTCATCCGCCAACGGGCAGCTGAAGGGTTTTACAGCGCATTTAAATTAAACCACACAAATATTGCATCATTTCGAAATAGTCAAGTCATAAGTGAGGTGCAACGAAGATTATCGACCCGTCGTTGACGCCTGAACATCCAGAACCATCGTTAGCCCATGATGAGGCGTCTTGTCGGGCATAAATGAAGGAAGATTGGAATTCGGACGATGCCTGTGATGGTGGGCAGGAAAACGGGTGTGGAAGACAGCCACCTAGTCATGGGTCAAGGCAACACTCGGTGTCCATGTCCCGTTGGTCCCTTGGGAAGGGATGAGGGGTGCAATAGGACATAGGTGGCCCCCGCGCCGCCGTCGCAGGACCGGGCTGACGAAAAAGCGACAACCCGACGCCGCCATGGATGGCTTTTCAGCCACTTAACCACGCTGGTTTTGAGGACGGGGTCATTGGGCGAGGACAGTCCTCGTCCATGGACGATCAACACCGCCGTATAGCGCCGTCTGAGAGCATCGGTTAAAAAACGATCGAAAACGACCCTTGCTTGGCATTTCGTCAATCCATGAAGATCAATATGGGACTGAATGGCAAAGCAGCCCCTGTGAAGTTGTCGAGCGACATTCGGATGGACGCAACTGGCTGTACCTTCGACATATTCGGCTGTTTGGTTCCAGGAAAATCCTCTGCCGTAATTTATCAGCGCTTTTAACTGTCCAACAACCTGCTCGTCTTCGCTGTTGAAAACGGTCTCTGCTGGAGATGGGCGGTTCCTGTCGCCATGTCGACGAAATGGCGGTCTGTCTTTAAGGGGGGTCACATCGGCCATGGCGGTATAAAAAAGGGTATGATCGTCTCCATGGGTGACGGACGAGTGAGGGGAGGGAGACCCGATATCGGTCGATAGGGCAAGGCCCTTTTTTTGTATCATCGTTCGGAGATGCTTGAAGGGTCTGAAAGCACCGGAAGATTTCATTAACGCTCTCCTTGCCGAACAGGGGGCGGAATGAAAGCGGCGGGGCCCTTGGCCAAAGGGGTCGTACCAGGAACCGTTGCTTTTTTCAGGTCGGACAAGTCCTCACCCCAAAGCGGTGGCCTACAGTTCCGGCGGACCGGATGGAATGACACAAACGAATATCAGAGGGGAATTCCCCTTATTTCTGAGTTGGTGCTCTTCGTTGCCGGGAATGTAGACGACCGAACCTTCTGATATCGGTTCCCACCCGTTGGTCGAAAAGACCTCGCCAGAACCGGAATGAACGAAGATTTCGTGCTCCCAGTCATGGGTATGGCGCGGTGTATATCCACCGGTTTCCAACTCGAAAATACGCATACAGAAATTAACGGCGCCGTCGGCTTTTCCAACCCCAACCCTGCCGGTGACGCCTTTAACCGTCTCACCGTCGAATCGCTTGGGTTCGATAGAACGAAATGATGAAATTTTCATTGATAACTCTGTTTCGATTTATAGTGGCGTTGTAGGACGTTTCGATATCAGCCTGGTTGTTGTCCTCCTTGGACACAATGATCGTATATCAGAAAACCATTGGTTTCACCATCCTTGATAACGATGGGTTCGTCCCTTCCCTTGGCCGACTTGACTCGCCAATGGATTTAGGCTCATATAGCGCCCACCTGTCAGCGAGGATTTCAAAGGAGGATTTCCTCATGGATCTGAAAAAGACCTGCCCATCCAAAGTGGTAGCGGCCGGCCAAGCGGTCTCCGAAATCAAAAGAGGCAGTAGGGTCTTTATCGGCACCGGTTGCGGAGAGCCCCAATTCCTGATTCGCAGCATGGTCGAAAATCCCCACCTGCAAGATATCATGCTCTATCAAATGCTCTCGGCTACGATAGCGGAATACGTCACCGACCCGGCGTTTCTCTCTCGGTTTCAATTGAAGCTTTTCTTTATCAGCAAGGCGATGCGCGAGGCTGCATTCGAGGGCAAGATTGATTATATTCCAGCCTATTTGTCTCAGATTCCGCGGCTGTTCTCAAGTCAGCGAATCGGGCTCGATGTTGCCATGATTCAGGTAAGTCCGCCGGACAAATTTGGATATTGCAGTTTGGGGGTTTCCGTTGACATCACTCGGTCAGCCATGGAGAACGCCCAATGGGTCATCGCCCAGGTGAACCCTCAGATGCCTCGAACGTGGGGTGACAGTTTTGTCCATATCGATGAAATCGATTGCTTCGTGTGCCACGAGGAACCTCTGGTTGAGATGCAAGTGGTGACGGAAGACAATGAAATTGCCTTGAGGATCGGTCATTTCGTCTCCCAGCTCGTGGATGACGGAGCGACCCTTCAAGTTGGCTTCGGATATCTCCCTAATCTTATTCTCAAATATCTCGACCGGAAAAAGGACCTGGGCATTCATACCCAGTTGATCACGGACGGCTTGTTGCCACTCTTCGAAAAGGGTGTCATTACCAACAAGAAAAAAACCCTGTTGCCGGGTCGTGTTGTGGCTTCCCTATGCATGGGAACAAAGCGGCTCTATCGTTTTGTGGACAATAACCCGGCATTTTATTTTCGGTCATCGGCGTTTGTTAACGATCCAACCCAGATAGCCCGGAACGACAATCTCATCTCGATCAGTTCGGCCCTGGAGGTGGATTTGACCGGACAAGTTTGTTCCGATTCGATGGGCCACCATTTCTACAGCGGCATTGGCGATCAGGTTGATTTTTTGAGAGGAAGCGCCATGTCGAAGGGGGGGTTCTCCATCATTGCTCTGCCGTCGACAGCTCGGAACGGCAGGGTGTCCAGAATCGTTCCCCATTTGAGTGAAGGGGCTGGGGTTGCAACGACGCGGGCAGACGTCAATTTTATCGTGACGGAATACGGGATTGCTGAACTTCAGGGGAAAGGGATCTATCAGAGAGTCATGGAGCTTGCTCAAATCGCTCATCCAAAATTCAGGGCCCAGATTATCGAGGCCGCCAAAGAGCGTCGATATATTTTCTCAGATCAACTGCCTCCATCCCAAGAAGACCTTTTATTCCTCGAAAATTACAAAAGCAGCTTGTGCCTAAAAAACGGTAAGGCGGTGGATTTTAGACCTCTCCTTCCGTCGGATGAGTTTGCCTATCGAAATTTTTTTTACTCCCTTCAGGAGAAAACGATTTATTTTCGCTTCTTTTATAAAATGAAACTGTTTTCCCATGAGGTGGTCCAAAAGCAATGGGCCAGTGTGGACTACCGAAAAAACATGTCCATCATCGGCCTGGTGCAGCGGGGAGGACACCAGGAAATCGTTGCGATTGGAACCTATGCCCAAGACACTGATGCCCAGGCTGAGGTGGCGTTCGTGGTGAGAGAGGATTTTCAGAATTTTGGAATTGCCTCCTATCTGTTGAAAACCCTCGAGGTTATTGCCCAAGAGAACGGCTACAGGTTTTTTTCGGCATCCGTTCTCAAGGAAAATCATTCAATGTTCAAGGTATTCAAGAAACGCTACCCCAATGCCGAAGTAACAACCAGCGGTGGTAGCGAACTATCCATTCTCATGGCATTTTCTGACGCGAAAGAGGCCAGGGCGACAGATGTGCCTGGTGGCTGAGTGCGTATATTTGCCGAATTATGAATATAATCTCATTCAAAATGATGCTGAGGTGATAGATAAAAGAATATATTTAGCTTGAAAATATTACAAATTTTCTGGTAATTATATATAATTAGCACAAAAGTGCATCGTCACCATGGGATGGATTTCGCTGTTACTATCCACTAGCCGACAACCAATGGCTCACAGTGAGCAAATGAATTTTCCGGCAGTCGGATGTCGGGTCTAACGGCAAATGGCCAGTTTGTGGGTCGATTTCAGAATTTGAACGAGGGAGGATGGGCAATTGTCGTATGCATTGGGTCAAAAACAGTTGGATGGCATCGATGAGATTCTTAAAAATGATCTTGTCGATATCGGTGTGCACTGCGTTTTTGTCATCGACATGTCGGGAAATATCATTGCCAGTTTAGATGACGGTGAAAACAAGCATGATATTTATTCCCTAGCGGCTCTTGCTGCCGGGAATTTCGGTGCAGTGAGTGCCATGGCCAAAATAGTTGGGGAAGGGGAGTTTTCGCTATTATTCCACAAAGGAAAAAAGGAAAACATCCATTTCAGCAAAGTCCTGTCCGAATTTTTGCTGATAACGTTGTTCGGCAACGAGATTTCACTTGGCTTTCTCCGGTTAAAAGTGGCGGAGGCGGTTGAAAGAATCAACAAAATATTGGAGCCTATCCAAGGCCAGTAATCGTTCTGCTGAGTTGCCTGCCATTTCAACACATCAACAGTATACAACCAGGTGATTTCCATGGCATTCGTCAATCTCAAAAAGAAAGAGGTCCAGGTTAAAGTTGTCTACTACGGCCCCGGTAGGGGAGGGAAAACAACCAATCTGGAGTACATCTATAAAAAATTTAACGACAGGATTCAAACAGAGATGGTTACTGTAAAGACCCACGGTGACCGGACGCTGTTTTTTGATTTCCTTCCTTTTGATATTGGGAAAATTAACGGCTACACTGCTAAAATCCAGCTGTATACCGTTCCCGGTCAGGTGAAATACAATGCGACTCGTCGATTGGTTTTGAGGGGAGTGGACGGCATCGTATTTGTCGCTGACTCGATGGCGGTCCGGCGAGAGAAGAACATTCTGGGCCTAAAAAACCTTCATGAAAATTTGAAAAACTATAAGAAAAGTATTTTCTCTATCCCCTTGGTTTTTCAATGGAATAAGATTGATTTAGCAGAACAGGGCATTCCTATTCTTCCGGCATCGACCCTGGAAAAAGATCTAAATAGCCAACTCAAGCGTCCCTCGTTTGAAGCCAGTGCGGTTGCCGGCACCAATGTCGTCGTGACCTTAAAGAAAATCATCATGATGTCGATGGCTTCAATCAAGGACGAGCTCAAGTAGGGAGGTGCACTTTTGGCCGATGATGCCAAGTCAAAAATTGTGGATGCCGAAGTCAAGGATCGATTGGATACCCTATTCGAGGAGAGCGATGGTCTCTCTCCGACGGAAACGGGAACGGTATCTGCCGGCAGAGATGACCCACTTGAAGCGTTGCGGAATTCAGTCATGTCCATCGAATGGGAAATTACCGACGACGTGATGACCCGATTTGTTGAACAAATCGAAACGCTCAAGGAAAAATACGGTAAAGATCGAATTTTGGTTATGTTTCTGCAGCTTCTGGGGTCACTTGGACTCTATGTCCGCACTTACAAGGCCAAAGCTCACCCCAATTCTTTTAAACTCATTCATTCGGTCTACAGTGGTTTCGATCGGGTGATGAGCACAGAGGGTCTATCCGCCTCCGAGAAAAAAAAGCTTCTTTATGTAGAACTCAACAAATACAAAGAACTCAAAGAACAGATAGACCAAATCAAAGTGGTTCCAAAGAAAACCCGGCGAGAGATCATACCGGAAACGGTCAGTCCTTCCGCGGAGGCACCGGTCGAGGAGAAACCCATTGAGGCAGAGGGGATGAGAATGACCAAGACAACTGAACCGGTCTCCCATGAGATGGAACCGTCGACAACTGTTGTTCAACTCATCGAACAGTTGAAAACGTTCATCGAAAAAGAACTTGCCGGGATTCGATCTGAAATCAAAGCGCTGAAAAAGAACAGTTAATATGAACGGCCCATAGCTAAGTCATGCATCCCACGGATGGATTGGGGCATTTTTCTATTGAATAAACATCTGCCCGCCATCTCAATCCGATCGAGCATTCCAGGAGGCATGGGTATTCGTCTGCGGTGTTCAGCTAATCTGAAATGGCTCGGGGCAACAGATCTCTCAGGGTTCCGAATAGAATTGAGGGCGATCTTTTCGGAAGATGCCGTCGCCATAAAGGCGCCAACGCACTCAGGAAGCGTTGGGGTTTCATCTAACGGGATGTGCTGCGAGAGGGAGATAACCGATGGTCACTTATTCTGACGATATATTGGGCATGGTTTTCAAACCGGTAATCAGAGGTGATCTCGGTAACTTTTCGTTGGACGGACAAAGCCTGAGCCTTCTTATGGCTTTGGATGGGAAGAAGAGCATTGGGAACATTGCCGCCAAGGTGGGCATAGACGCCAAGACCATGACCTCTGTTATCAAGCAATTGATGAAACTGAAACTGATCGAGGCCATTCCTCAAAAGATTTCTCAAGCGGATGGAGATTTTTTTAAGCGATTGACCAATGAACTGTCGGTTGCAGTCGGTCCATTAGCCTCCGTTCTTGTAGAGGACGGCATTGATGACTTGGGGTGCACCATGAACAACTTCCCAGCCAATCGAGCCGCGGAATTGGTGCAGTTATTAACGGAAGAAATACAACGAGATGAAAAACGTCAAATCTTTACCCAGAGAATGCTTCAAGTCATTCAGGAGAAAGGGTATTGAGGGTATTGATTGTTCACAGAGACCCCTGGGCAGGCAAGTATCTGATGTCGGATATCCCCCCTCGGAAGCAATGTCCGACGATAAAGGAGCACGGATATGATCGTTAATTGTGAGGCGTGCGGCAAGAAATACCGAATTGATCCTGATAAGATAAAGGGTAGAGCAGCCAAATTCAAATGCAATGGCTGCGATAGTCTCGTTACCGTCGTCAAACAAGAACCGGAATCCGAACCGGAATTCAATCTCTTGTTGGACGATTTTGATGACAGGATCGACAGCAAACCCGATCCCGATTCATCAGAGTCCTTGTTCTCTCCCATGGAAGAACCCGCTTTACCCGAAACCGAAACCGATGACACGTCAGACATAGCCGAGGCCCCCGAACCGGTCGGCTCCGCCTATGACCAAGCCGAGATGTCTCCCTCCTCATCTCCGCCCAAGAAGGGGGGGCTGGGGCTTACGGTAAAATTGGTTTTTATCATGCTCTTCGTCAGTCTATTGCCCCTTGGCATATTTTCTTTTCTCAGTATTCAGCAAGCACAAGAGCGAATCACCCTGAACCAAGAGCGCGTGGGAGAACAAGTGACCGAAGGGCTGTCGGCACAGGTGGATGAATGGATCGATAAAAATTTTAGAGTGTTGAAAGCCTTGTCGAAAATGCCGGCCATTCAGAGCATGAACAGAACCAGTCAGGAGCAACTCCTTAAAATCGTCAAGAACGAATACCCTTGGATGTATCTTACCTTTACTACCGATAATCTTGGAATGAATGTGTCTCGTAGTGACGAGAACGAGCTAAAGGACTATTCTGACCGAAAATACGTCAAAGATGTGATTGCCGGAAATGATGTGGCATGGCAGACCTTGATTGGTAAAACATCAAAAAAACCTGCGCTTGTATTGGCCGTACCCATTAAGCGCGGTGAGGCAACGGTTGGCGTTTTAGCGGGTGCAATGACCATCGATGACATCTCCAAGCGGATTGCGAATTGGCGACAAGGAAAAACCGGATACGCTTTTCTGGTGGACGAGAAAGGTAAGGTGGTGGCCCATCAAATAGATGCTTTTGTCCAAGAGCAAAAGCCGCTATCCAATTATCCACTGGTTTCAGCCCATAATAAGGGAAAAAAGGGAACCATCGAATTTACGACTGATGACGGAGTGGAAACCATCGGTCATGCCAAACAGACCAACTACGGTTGGGTGCTTGCGATTCAGCAAAACAAAAGTGAGGCATTCGAAGCGTTGGAAAACGCCCGGAAATTTGCTTTCATTCTCCTTGGGATAACGGTGCTTGGCGTTGTGTTGATCGCCATCGTGTCGAGCCGTACCATCGTTAATCCGATCAAGTCTTTGACCGACGCTGCCAACCGAATCAGCGTGGGTGATCTCGACGTTGAGATCGAAACGACGTCAAAGGATGAAATTGGCGATTTGGCCGAGGCCGTCACCCGAATGCAGGACAGTATCCGACTGTCCATTGCGCGGCTTCGCAGACGTCGTCGATAAGGTGTCAGAATCGAGAGGTGCACAGCGCATCAGTTGCGAATATGTAAGCGGCGTGCCTTTCTACACATGGTCGCTTTACGGTCGTATTCGGATGTTGGTTGCCCTCAATTCATGGCGTTTGACTGACAGTCTCCGATAGAAAAAGTCCGCTGGCCAAGGGGAGTATCGATTCATACCAATGATAATCGTACCGAAGGAAAACCCGATTTTAGACAAGCTCAACAGCTATTACATCAGAATTCCAAAGTTGATTGAGCATTTTCAAGGGGAAATCGGTTCGGGAATCGTATTTATTAAGTCGATGACCGATGAAGGGTCGATCGTTTTTGACAAGGATGAGGTCTTGATGGGCGTTCTTGTCAAGCGCGGCGAAATGACAGTCGGAGAGCAGGCGATAGACGCTTTCTTGAATATTGATGAAAATGCCAGCTTCAGCGTATCGGTGTATCGAATCAATCCCGATGAGATTCACTTCTGGTCAAATCTTCCCAATGCAAAGAGGATCTATCAGGACTTGAGCACCGAATTCACAGATCTTGAGGGACTCATCAAAAAGATGAAAAATGAGGAACTGACGGGCATCATCGAAGTGGAAATCAGCGATGGGAAGGATAGTGGCCTGCTACTGATGAATGGGGGCAATATAATTGGAGGATCATACTCTTGGGTCGACAGCCGACAGCCATCCAGCCAGAGTGACACTGAAATACTCATTCAGAAGACAAAGAGTGATGGCGGTATATTCCATGTCAGTCGATTGCCATCTTCCAAAGAAGATAAGATGGCGGTCCCTTCAAGCCCCACCGCCTCGGCGATAGACCGATCGGCACCGCGAGTTGTCAACGCCGTGGAAGAACTGCTATCAATATTTGAAAGAATCATTTTAAGCCGAAAGAACTCTCCGGTCGCCTTCAAGACGATACTAAACCGCAAGTTTGTCGATAAGGCCGATAAATTTCTCTTTTTGGATCCCTTTGCCGGTGAGTTCAAATACAGCAACCGAAAGATTTTCGTCGTATCAGATGTCACGGACCAAGAGTTATGGGATGGTGTTTTGGAGTGCGTGTCCGAATTGGTTTCAGAATTAGGACTCATTACCGTGCTTCAGGAAAATTTGGTTGCTTGGAAAAAGAAATACCACAATGAATTGACCTTGCTTGGAATCCCTTTCTAAATACCATAAAGGGTAGGAAATTGAAGCACCGAGTTGTCAAAGAGGATTGCCGAGATGGCTTCCGGTTCAAAGGCTGATCATTGAATGCGAACCTTTCAGAATTTGTGAGTCACTTACCCATTGCCGTTTACAGAGTTACGGTGGAGGGAAAGATCGTATACTGCAATGATGCCTTTGTTCGCCTCTTTGGATTTGACTCCCAATCGGACTTGATGGACACTCCGGTCATCCACCTATACCGAAATAAAAAGGACAGGGGTGATCTCGTGCAAGCCATTCTGCAACGGGGGCAGGTCGTCGATGTACCGATCGCCTATACACACAGGGATGGCTTCCATATCTGGTGCGCGGTTACTGCAAAGGCCGTTTTGGATGACGATGGTATGGTTGTGTTTTTAGATGGCATCTTACGGAATATCACGGGCGAAATAGAAGATGATTTGACAGATCTGAAAAGGGGTGTTCATTTAAATTCCGAAAATCTTTCTGTTTTTATTTTAGACGTCCAAGGTCGATTTATCAAGGCTAACGATGCCGCTCACCGCCTGTTAGCCGTTTCCAAGGGTCAACTCGACGGAAAAGCGATTACCGACTTTTTTCCCGAGTCGGACAGAGATGTGTTTTTGATTCTGCTGGGCGATATTCGGAAGATGGGCCGAGAAGAAGCGGTGTTGCGCCTCAGAGATGCTATGGGGTATCAAAAGTTGATCGAAACGACAGCCATCATTATGAAAACCGAAGGACGTGCGCACCACGTTAAACTGATTGCCAAGGATGTTACTGAACGGGTTAAGATTGCGGAAGAAAGTCGAAACATAGAGAAATTTCAAGGGGTATTGGAAATGGCTGGTGGCGTTGCCCATCGCCTCAATCAACCATTGACGATTGTCACCAATGTCATCAATGAATTGTTAACGACGATGACGACCAGCCATCGATTTTACAACAGTGTTAAAAAAGCCCACGCACAGATCATGCTGATGAATGATATAACCAACAAGATTGGCAATATTAAGAAATATGCAGCTGTCGATTACGTGGCAGGTGTGAAAATTGTCGATATCGATCAAGCGTCCTGAGTCGAGGCCACGGGGATAAACCAATGATCAGAAAAGTCCTCTTTGTCGATGATGACAAAGAAATGCTGCTTGCCCTGAAAGAGGGATTGGAAAAGTACAACGACACCTTCTCGGCCCTCATGGCCCAAGACGGTATGGAAGCGGTCGATACGCTCAAGACCCACTCGGTATCGGTGGTCGTCACCGATTTAAAGATGCCCAGAATGGATGGGTTTAACCTCCTGGCCCATATCATGGAACACTTTCCTGAGATTCCTGTCATCATTATCACCGGGTACAGCACTCCAGAGATGAAGCGGCTGGCCAAGGAGGGAGGGGCGGTTGGGTATATCAGCAAGCCTTTTCTGATTGAAGATTTAGGTCAATTGATCGTCAAGACCATCCGCAAAGAATCCGAAGGCGGTACTCTCCACAGCGTTAGTTCAGGTATGTTTTTACAGCTGATGGAGATGGAAGAGAAAACATGCACCATTCGACTACTGGACAAACAGACAGGTAAAGAAGGGATCCTGTTTTTTAGAGAGGGTCAGCTTCTGGATGCTCGATTGGGTGACAGGCTGGCACTGGATGCAGCATACGAAATCTTTTCATGGGAGCAGGTAAATCTTTCCATCAAGAATGATTGTCCAAGCATTGATAATCGTATCAATAGTGACCTGCAGCCGATCATATTAGAGGCTGCCAGAAGAAAAGATGAAGCTGACATTCAGAGCGAAACCGCCGATGAGCCTATCGATGATGGTCATTCTGAAATCGGCGATGATTCTGAAGATACAGAGCGTTCCGTTCACGATTTGAGAGATTTGTTGGTGAATGAAGTCGGAGAACATTGCGGCATCGAAGATATTCAGATGAATGACGGGATGGATGAACTTATTTTCAAACTGACCCTTTTGGGCAGCATGTTTCAGTTTGGCCGCCTCAAACTGGGGTATTTCGATCAAGGTGATCGAACGGATTCCATTGCTCTGCCAGGCCGGAAAACGACGGTAATCTCTGTCAATCCTAAATGCCCGAGAGACAAAATACTCAGAGTGCTGAATGACAAACTTTGAAACCGTGTCGCACAATACGAAACGATCGTTAGTCTGGAAACGATGACATGAAAGAACATTTCAGCGACTTGCTCAAAACGAATGGCGTTGAAGGCGTTATTCTTTTTTCAAAGAATGGCGATATTCTTTTCGAGGCATTCAATGACTCGGCGGCTCCGGAGACTGCCGGTTTCGACAACTGGCAGGCCATCGCATCGACCATTGGCAGTGTGCGGGAAGGGGATCTCATTTTCGAGGCGGGCCGCTTATATATTCGTAAGACAGAAAAAGGGTTTTTGCTTGTCGTTATGACCCTGGCTACCTCAATAGCAATGGTCAAGCTGAATTGCGACATACTGCTGCCACATTTGAAAAAGAGTTCCGAAGCAAAAGGATTCAAACGGTTTTTTAAAAGATAGATATGCCGGAGGGCAGCTCCAACATTCCCCCGACGGTTGAATGACATCTCAGTCGATTCTTAAACGCCTTTTCTACCGACAAACGCGGCATGAGAGTGAGTTATGGCAAAAGCACAAAAATTGATGAAGTCAGACGCTGAAAGTAAAATAAACGAAGCGGAAGTCTGCTTTTCGATGGGACTTTTCGACGAAGCTGCTGCTATTTTCGAACAGGTTGTCAAAGATTTTCCCAATCTTGATGACGAACAGAAAACCGCAGTGAATGATCGATTGAGTGAAATTCGGGAGAAAGTCAAAGAAGTGCCGAAGGATGAAGCTGGGAACGTTTCTTCCGAAGAAATTTCCATGCTGAAAAAGACGCTTTCAGGTCAGGAAGAAGCCCCCGCAATACTCGATAGCGCATCAGCTTTCAAAGATCTGGGACTCTTCGAAGAGGCCGTAGCGGAATATGAAAAGCTTATCTACTCAGACTTCGAAGATGTTGAAAGTATCGTACAGGAAATCTCCGCCTGCCTGGTCAAACTCCATTCACCTGCAGAGCTTCTTGACCGGATCATGAAGATTGCCGGGGATCAACGCCTTGAAAAAGAACACATGGCCAAGGTCAAGTCTTTCTTCGGGCAAGATATGGAAAAACGGGACAATCGCGACCTTGCTATGGATTTGTACGAGGCCGCCCTCAAAGATGCCCCAAGCGATGGCGATATAAAGAAGCGACTCGATGGACTAAGGAGTTCACTGGCATCCGGCTCTAAATATGATTTTTTACTAAGAAACGATTTGGTCAGCACCGATCAGTTGCAGCGGGCTGCCAGCCTTGCAAAAAAATCAAGAAAGAGTGTCGAACATGTCCTGATGAACTCATTCGGCCTCAGTCTCAGTGATATCGGCAAGTCTTTTTCACAATTCTACGGCTGCCCATTCAGAAAATACGATCCTGATGTGGCGACACCATACGAATTGTTGGGAAGCTTAAAAAAATCCTTCCTTATAAACGAGGTCTGGGTTCCGCTCAACTGGGGAAAGGACGGAGTAGAAATTCTTGTCGATAACCCCAGGGATCTGAATAAAACGGATAACATCCGCGCGTTGATGAAAAGTTCAAAAATCAACTTCTCCGTAGCGATAAGGGAAGATATAGAGCTTTATATCAACCAGTTCTACTCAGCCGATCAACAATTGGAAGTCGCAGTCGGAGAAGATGGAATAGATGCATTCGATGAAATATTGGATGTTTCATTCGAAGAAGAGGAAGATGCTGAAGACAGCAATGATGATATGGACGAAAGTTCCAGCAAGGTTGTAAAGCTGGTCGATCAGTGCCTCATTGCCGCTTATCGAAAAAATGCGTCGGACATTCACATCGAACCCCAACCGCAGACCAAAACCACCAATATTCGGTTTCGAATGGATGGTGTGTGTCAGGACTACATCAAAGTACCGAACTCCATGGCAAGGGGAATCTTGTCCCGCGTTAAGATTATGGCCGGTCTTGATATCGCAGAACGGCGATTGCCCCAAGATGGGAAGATTAAGTTCAAACGAAAAGGCGTGCCTCCTTTTGAGCTTCGGGTGGCCACACTGCCAACGGCTGGAGGCTATGAGGATAGTGTCCTTCGAATTCTCGCATCGGCTGGTGTGATGAAGTTAGATGACATGGGGCTCAGCGACCGCAACCTGTCGGTGATAAAGGAAAGCATTAAAAAACCTTACGGCCTGGTTCTTGTGGTTGGGCCAACGGGTTCCGGAAAAACAACGACCCTTCATGCGGCATTGGGACACATCAACAAACCGGGGATCAAAATCTGGACGGCAGAGGATCCTGTGGAAATCACACAAACGGGATTGCGACAGGTTGAAGCCAAACCAAAAATCGGACTGGATTTTGCCCGGATAATGCGCGCCTTTCTGCGAGCCGATCCTGATGTGATCATGATTGGTGAGATGCGGGACGAGGAGACGGCTTCTATTGGTGTGGAGGCTTCTCTGACGGGCCATTTGGTCTTTTCTACCTTGCATACGAACAGCGCTCCGGAAACGGTGACCCGTCTTCTGGATATGGGGCTGAATCCACTCAATTTCTCAGATGCATTTCTCGGAGTCCTCGCTCAACGACTGGTCCGTCGCCTCTGTTCCTGCAAAAAAGAGTACACGCCAGACCAAGATGAATTTGACGCCATCGCTGAGGATTATGGGCGGGAGGATTTTAAACGGACGGGTATAACCTATTCGAACGATATCAAACTCTACCGCCCCGGAAGTTGCGAAAAATGCTCCGGGACGGGATATCGGGGGCGGATGGGTATTCATGAACTCATGGAGGGTACCCCCTTGATCAAAAAGCTCATCAAGCAGGCGGCATCCACCGAAGATCTTTTTCGAAAAGCTATCGGTGAAGGAATGTCGACCTTGAAACAGGACGGTATTGTGAAGGTTCTACAGGGGTTCACTGATTTGCCGGAGGTTCGTCGCGTATGTATCTCTTGATGACTCAACGGATCCTGTAAGAGATCTTTTGATCCTTCTTTGCTTGCATACTCATCAGAGCGGATTTGGCATTTTGCCATCACTCCCGCTGCTACCGGGAGTCAACGGTGGACATCGGATCGCAAGACTGGGTTCATCTTCTAAAAGACGGCTGTAAAGAGCTCTCACTGATCGTTGACGATTTCCAGATTGACCGCGTCACTGCCTATTGTAGAGAATTAGTCCGGTGGAATCGCCGTATCAATTTAACCCGGATCGACGCTCCCCGCGACATTGCCATCAAGCACATACTGGATTCCCTGACCCCCGCTCAACTGATCCCTGTCGGAGCAACGATGCTTGACCTCGGCAGCGGCGCCGGATTCCCCGGGATTCCCTTGAAAATTTTAAGAGGTGATTTGACAGTCGATCTGGTCGATGCATCAAGAAAACGAATTCATTTCCTTAAACACATCATTCGAACCCTTGATTTTGAAGGGGTGTCGGCCCATCAGATGCGTGCTGAAACCCTTGAGACCGACATTTTCTCTGGACACCTTTTCGACATCATCATCTCAAGGGCGTTCACCAGTCTTTACCGCCTTGTCTGCCTCTCCACTCCCTTACTGAAAGAAAATGGGATATTGCTGGCGATGAAAGGGCCCGATTGCCATGCAGAGGTGGATGAAACCCTTCAATGGATTCAGCGTGAGCGGTTGCCCTATTCGGTCACCTGTCGTTCTATCGTGCTGCCCGGTTCGAACTACCTGCGCAACCTGCTCGTCTTCAGACAACAGTCTGTTGACTCGGGATCAATGGTTGAGGGATAACCATCCGCTGCTGAGGGTGATGTCAATGGGCAGCGATAGAGTCGGCAGAAACTGATCGGTTCCCTTCCATCGGTGATTGCACCGCCCAGTGGGCCCGCGGAGTCCGCTAGCGAAACGACCTTAGATGGGCCGCCGGTCTTACTTTGATCCAAACCCTCCACCTCTGGTGGAGTCCCCGTGGAGGGGTTGCCGCCCCGGCGTTTTTCTGATCCGTTGTTCCTTTTGGGGCGCGCCCAGATAAGCAAGACCACAGAGGACGCCCGTGCCCCGAGGCCCAACGCTGGATGCGCCGGAACTCGCCTCGCTTGTCGGGATGGCTCAGACCGCCACCGCATCGTTTTCGCCCCCGGTCCCGATGCTCGTCCTCGGGACAATGGGAGGAATGTCAACGGTCATTCAGCAGCCACCCGCCCCCTTTGGGGCCGTCTGATACCACCCGCTAAGCGGGTGGCGCCTCATATTGAATCAACGCCATTATGCGGAGATGATAGATGACCGGTCCGACCCAATCACATCGATCTATTAACGCTTATTTGACCATAGCGCTCAAAGGGTTCTGCATGGGGGCAGCGGATGTCGTCCCCGGCGTTTCCGGGGGTACCATGGCGCTCATTCTGGGTATTTATGAAGAATTGATCCATGCAATCCGCTCCTTTGACCTGTTGTTTTTTCGTCGCCTAGTCCAGGGCCGGGTTCGGGAGGCTATCAACGGCGTTCCCTGGCCTTTTCTTCTCGCCCTCGGAATGGGAATACTGACGGCAATTCTCAGTCTGGCCAAAGCGATCGGTTGGATGCTGACTCACTATCCGGTCTACATCTGGTCTTTTTTCTTCGGGCTCGTCTTGGCTTCCGTCGTTGCCGTGGGGCGGCAGATGGATCGGTGGACGACTGGAACAGTGTCATGGATGGTTATTGGGGCCCTTGGGGCATATTGGGTGGTCGGAATCGTCCCCATGAATACGCCGGAGACTCCCCTCTTTTTATTTGTAAGCGGTGCAATAGCCATCTGCGCAATGATTCTACCGGGCATATCGGGATCTTTCATTCTGGTATTGCTGGGGAAATATCAGTTTGTACTCAATGCGGTTAATCAAAGGGATTTGATGATTCTTCTCGTCTTCGGCATGGGTGCGGTTGCAGGCCTGCTAAGTTTCGTTCGCCTTCTCAATTGGCTGCTGCTGCATTATCGCAACTGGACTCTGGCGTCTTTGGTGGGGCTGATGATGGGGTCTCTCAGAAAGGTTTGGCCCTGGAAATGGACCCATATCGGCGACTATGATGTCAACCATCTTCCTGCTCAATTCAACGGTGAGGTTCTGACGGCGTTAGGATTGATGCTATTCGGCCTCCTAGCCGTGTGGGTTTTGAATACCCTGGCCAAACATCAACGCAGAGACTGAGCCCTGTGTTCGGGCAGGCTCTGCGAATGCTGAGGCCATGTTCCTGACGCATGATATCGACCAACTTGCGTCGCTCCGCCGGCTTCAGAGCTTTTTTGCAATGACATTCTTGGTCGACATTTTGCCCAAGAAGTCTCTACTTATCAATGGCACAATTATAGGGGAGGGTTTCAGATGAACCGGTAGATACCGGGACATTCCTCTGACAAATATGGCCCAATGAGTAGGCGTAGAGAAAATCCTGTTTCCCATGGTGGGACGGCCGATGAGGGGCTCAATCCTCGACCAATTCAATAAAGCGGAAGTGGATCGATCCCTGGCTGACGTCGAGGACGGCAACAGTGGGGGCTCGCCCATGGCGAGGGAAGGAGGCGCTGCCGGGATTGAGGTAGAGAATGCCTGCGTCATCCTCGGCTTCGGGGCGATGGGTATGACCCGAGACGACCGCACGAATGCCAACGGTTTCGGGGTCGAGGTCTAGTGCAAGACGATCATGAAGCACATAGATCATCGTGCCGTCCACATCGATCAGTTCCGTGTCATGGAGAGGAGCCGTCCAGCGACCGCTGTCCATATTGCCCTTGACGGGGATGACAGGGGCGATGGCCGTGAGCTCGTCGAGTACATCGGGGCTTCCGATATCACCAGCGTGGATGATCAGGTTGACATCCGCCAGTTCCTTTTTTGCTGACCGCGACAGGTGTCCATGGGTGTCGGAAAGAATGCCGATGCGTCGGCACGCGGAGAAGGTGTGGGTCATGGCGAACGTCCGTGAGGGTGATTCTGATTCGATTTGACAGCCGAAGTGGGAGACCGTTATCACAGTCGGACAAAATAGTCTGCAAATACCAGCAGAAGGCCGCTTAAGCTGGGGGGTAAACCCAGAAACTGAATGCCGAGAGCTACCGTCGAAGATGTCTGGCAATCGGCTTTCCGATCCCACACAATGCGCCCCCTGACGGTGAGGGTCATGCTCTCGTTGGGAAGATTCATATGCAAATTGACGACTGTCCCCCTCAACCGTGGGGGGGCAGCGGATGCAGAGTCCTTGTCCAGAACGACCGATATGCCGTCAATGGACATGTCTTTGACCATTCCCCG
Organism: uncultured Desulfobacteraceae bacterium; assembly: GCA_942491115.1. Classification (GTDB taxonomy): domain Bacteria; phylum Desulfobacterota; class Desulfobacteria; order Desulfobacterales; family UBA5852; genus CALNZV01. The sequence continues at coordinate 273,693 of CALNZV010000001.1, read as the reverse complement.
AATAACAGAGGGAATGGTATCGGGTGGTGCTGGAGATTCGAGCTTGATTCGAACCGGTATATTCCTTCGACAGGTGCGCCGATTCAAGTTGCCTCGCCCGTTTTGAACCCGTTGCCGACGCAGCAATGTGGACAGTTTTTCTGCAAAAGACGGGAACCGGTTGCTGATGGCTGCCAGGCTGGCTTTGGATATTCTTACCAGTTCCGTCTGCTCAAGGGTTTCCAGGGTTTTTCTGGCATACGTGGGGGCGTCCAGAGGGAGGATATCCCCGATAACATCTTTCTCCAGGTATTGCCGAACGACCGTCGGATCCCCCGCAACGCCGGAGGGGTCATGGCAACCTTTACCGGTAACGGACCCGTGTACGATGAAGTAGAGGCTATTTTCACGGCAACCAGGCCATATGAAGGTCCGGTTGGGCGGCAACCGAATCCGTTCCATCCGGACAATGAGGGATAGCAACTCCGACATGCTGAGGTCCGCCAGAAACGCACACAGAGGGGATACCCGTCGATTGGATTCCAGCATGCGGTGGTAGAAGCGCTTGAGTTGGTCGGCACTGGGTTTGCGCTGCTGCCAGGCCAGAAGCGAGGCGACGATCGCCTGAGGGATGGCGCTCTTTTCCAGGAACTGCTCAGATGCCCGATGGTAGGAAGCGACCGCTGTATCGATCTTTCGGAAGCCCACCAGAAGATCGGCGTAAAGCCGTCTGATTTCAGGACTCTCCGGGAAAATTTTCAGAATGCTTTCGAATTCATCGATGGTATCGATGGTGATGCTTCCATCGATGATCTGTTCGATGATTCCTTTTCCGATTGAGTGATCGGCGGTCAACAGAGCCCTCCGCTATCGTCGTCGCTTTTTCTTTCCTTTTTTTCGGGGCTCCCGACGGGAGCGATTGGGTGGATGAAGCTTGCTTTTTAATGTTTCGGTACTTTTTACAAGCTTCTGAAGAATCGTCTTGCGATATTCCACAATGGCACCGAAGGCCATAAAATAGGCCGCGATGGCCAGGGGCAAACCGGTGATGGCTCCTCCCACCATGAGAACCCAAAAAAACTCCGGTCCCATCTTGACCAGTAAGATCAGGGCATCCAGATCAAATGTGGGTGGCAGCACAAAGGGTCGCTGAGGAGGAACAAACCATGACCCTACCAGATAAGTGACGCTGTAAATGAAAGGCGCCGTCACCGGGTTGGAGATCCAGACCGAAATGGCGGCGGCAAATTTGTTCCACTTCAGCATGGCGGCGAGAAAAACGGCAATGGCGGTATGCATCCCCATGAACGGCGTCATTCCAACGAATATACCCAATGCAAACCCAAGGCCGATTTCTCTGGGATTCCCGCGTATCTTCAGGAAGCGTTCGTAGGCTTTTCTGAGGGAGGCGGTCCATTTCGAAAGGGAGGTGTCGACGGGCAAGTGGGTGTCGGCGGCTGGGCCGTCCGCCATCGCATCGATGTCGGAAAGGGGTGGGGACGGTCTGGGAAGTTCGACCACGTCGGGTGACTGCCGGGAGGGGGCTGCCGGAGGGGAACCTTCCTCAGACAGCGATACCGGAAGAGGCCGTGGTCGGGACGGGGGGGTATCAGGCTTTGGTTGGCCGTCAGTCATCACACTTTCCAAGTGCCGTCGATTGCTGGAGGGCACTGTACAGTCTGCAGAAGGGCAACAGTTAATCACTTCATTTGGTGTTTGTAAAGATTCGATCCGTTCGGGGAAATCCGCTTCTCCTATCAGTCACTACCTACCGAACACGTCCGGAACCATTCACCGATCCCGTCATCCCCCGACTGTCCTCATCTCCCTCGGGCATGCCGCGCCTTCGAGTTCAATACGGTCGAAACAGGAGTGATCGCCGACAGGGTCGAGCAATGGGCGGATATCGACGTCGTTTCATCGGGTGTTGTTTCCCGTGACCAATTGAATTGTCTTGAGGTTTTTTTCCTGGTTGTTTAGATGTTGACCGTCTCGCAATGAATGCCGCCACCGTCCGGTTGGAGGCATCGCCGAGGGGAATAGCGTTTCAATACGGTCGGATACCGCCTTTCGGCAGAGATCTTATTCCTAAGGCACCGATCGCCAAGCGGCATCCTGGCAATCGTCGGCCCTATGGACTGTTCATTTCAAAGACCCAGCGATAACCGTTAAGGAGAGGAGGCTGTGATGTCGTTATCGGGAATAGCAGTGGTGATGCCGGTCGAAAACATGGTGAACGACCTTGAGTTTTGGTACCCATATTATCGCCTGCGGGAAGAGGGTGCCGCGGTGACCGTGGTCGGATCCGGATCGGCGAAAACATACAGCGGCAAGGCCGGCATTCCGGTGACGGTGGATGCAGCCGCCGGGGATATCAACATCGGGGATGTCGACGGCATCGTCATCCCCGGTGGATACGCACCGGATTTGATGCGGCGGTATCCCGACATGGTCGGTCTGGTCCGGAGCCTCCACCAAGAGGGGAAAGTGGTGGCGGCGATCTGTCATGCCGGATGGATGCTTGCCTCGGCGAAGATCCTCCAGGGAAGAACGGTTACCTCCTTTTTTGCCATCAAGGACGACTTGATCCACGCCGGTGCCGACTGGGTCGATCAGGAAGTGGTGATAGACGGCCGCCTGATCACCAGCCGCACCCCCGACGATCTTCCGGCCTTTATGAAAGCGGTGGTGTCGGCGTTGAGAGACGGTTGATGCTCCTTGGCGGCAACCCCCTGTCGTCCAGGGTCATGGGGGGGAACCGGCTTCGTTTAGGGGCGCCGGGTCGTTCAATAGCCTGCCGGTGGGTCACCGTCACAGTGCGTCCGGTGGTGGCAATTCCCCCGTGATTGTGATAGGAACCGCTGACCCGAGACAAGGAGATTTCGATGAAACTGATGGTGGCGTTTGACAACTCCAACGTGTCCAAAGAGGCGGTTACCCTGGCCCTTCGCCATGCCGATACCTTCAAGGCAAGCATCGAGCTGGTGTGGTCCCTTTTCAAGGGAACCGAGAGTGAGAGAGAGGCGATTCACGATGCGGAAGCGGCATTGGCCTACCGAAAGGCGGTCGTTGAGGAGAAGGGCATCGTCTGCGACACTCACCTGTTGATCCGTGGCAAGGACCCAGGTCTAGATCTTGTCGATTTTGCCAAGGAGCGGGGGGTGGATTTGGTTTATATCGGGGTCAGGCGCCGATCGAAGGTTGGAAAGTTGGTTTTCGGATCGACGTCCCGGTTTGTTATCCTAAATGCCCACTGTCCCGTCGTCACAGTAAAGTAGAAAGACCAACGCCGCCGGTGTCGGTTTGAATGTCTGTCCGGATGATCGGCGTCTATCGATTCCAAAGGCTGCCCGGGGCAGTGGGATCAGACGGAACGCGTCGAATCGGGTTGAAAGGAGAATGATCATGAAACGCATCATGGTGCTTTTAGTGGTTTTAACGATGTCATTGATCGGTGGATCCGTGGCCGACGCCCAGCAGACATATCGAATCTCGGTCAGCCAGTTTGTCGAACATCCGGCCCTTGACGCTGTTCTCAAAGGGTTCCAGGATCAGTTGAAGGATCAGCAGGTGTCCGTTCAATTCACGGTTCACAATGCCCAGGCCAACATGGCCATCGCCGGCCAGATTGCCGGACAGATCATGGGTGAAAAGCCGGATCTGATTCTGGCGATTGCCACCCCCACGGCCCAGGCCGTTGCCCAGGCCCTGCGCAAGGCGCCCCACATGCAGGAAACACCGTTTTTATTTACTGCCATTACCGATCCGGTAGGGGCTGGACTCGTTGCTGACCTGTCTCGACCCGGGGGCAATATCACCGGTGTCAGCGATCTTCTGCCCTTGGACCAGCACCTGGGCATGGTCATCGGCTTTTTCCCGGAATTGCGGCGCCTGGGCGTCATCTACAACTCCGGGGAAGCCAACAGCAACACCACCGTCAAGGGCATTCGCACCATCGGAGACCAGCTGGACTTTGAGGTTGTCGAATCGACGGTTTCGAAATCCAGCGATGTCTACCAGGCTGCCAAGAGCCTTGTCGGACGGGTGGATGCCGTATTCATACCCACCGACAATACCGTGGTATCGGCTCTGGAATCCGCCATCAAGGTCGGGGTTGACAGTCAGCTTCCGATCTTTTGCGCCGACATCGACAGCGTCAAGCGAGGGGCTATTGCCGCCATGGGATTCGACTATTATGCCCATGGTCGGCAGACCGGCGCCATGGCCATCCGGATACTAAACGGTGCGGATCCCGCCACCACGCCCGTGGAAACCCAGGAGACACTCGAGCTTCATATCAACCAGACCTACGCGGAGAAAATGGGAGTCACCGTCCCCGAAGCCCTGCTCCGGGAAGCAAACAAGGTTTACCGGTAAGATGCCGGACCGTCGGAGCACATCGGTCTGATGACCAGCTACGCGCTGATCGGGGCCGTGGAGCAGGGGCTCCTTTACGGGATTATGTCCCTGGGGGTCTATCTGACGTTTCGGGTGTTGAATTTTCCCGATCTGACCGTTGACGGGAGTCTTCCACTAGGGGCTTCCATGTCCGCCGTGGCCATCGCCCACGGCATCAATCCATTTGGATCCCTCCTTTTGGCCATGGGGGCAGGGTTTCTGGCCGGAATGGTCACAGCGGTTCTCAACACCAAATTAAAGATTCTCCACCTTCTGGCCTCCATCCTCACCATGATATCTTTATATTCCATCAACATCCGGATCATGGGGGGACCCAACCGGTCCCTGCTGGGGGTGGAAACGGTGCTCGATTCCCTTGCCGCCCTCTCGATGCCCGCCTACCTGACGGCGCCCGTGCTCTATGGGGGAATGGCATTCGCCGTAACGGGTGCCATCATCTGGTTTCTCCATACGGAGTTGGGTCTGGCGCTCCTCGCCACTGGCGACAACCCGAAAATGATCACGAGTCAGGGTGTCAACACCCACCGCATGGTGTTGCTGGGCGTGGGACTGTCCAATGCGCTGGTGGCCCTGTCGGGGGCATTGGTGGCCCAGAACCAGGGGGCCTCAGACGTCAACATGGGGGTTGGAACCATCATCGCCGGCCTGGCGTCGGTCATCGTTGGGGAAACGCTATGCGGCAAGGGCGGTATCGCTCGGTCCTGCATGGCTGCCTTACTGGGATCGATCGTTTATCGCATCGCTATCGCCCTGGCCCTTGGCATCAAATGGGGCCGATTCACCTTCACACCGAGCGATCTAAACCTCATTACGGCGCTGATGGTGATGCTTGCCCTCACCGTGCCCCAGATCAAATCCCGCCTCGGTCAATCATGATCCGCTTCAATCACGTCACAAAGATATTCAACCGGGGCGGCGTCAATGAAGTGGTGGCCTTGAACGACTGTTCGCTTCATGTCGAAAAGGGGGATTTCGTCACTTTGATCGGTTCCAACGGGGCTGGAAAGTCATCGCTTCTGAACGGTCTGGCGGGCACCTACCCGGTGGAGGGGGGCGACATCATCCTAAACGGCCGGGATGTCACCCGTTGGCCTGAATACCGAAGAGCGAGATATATTGGCCGGGTTTTTCAAGACCCTCTGGTCGGCACCAGCGCCTCCTTGACCATCGAGCAGAATTTGGCGATGGCCATGAAACGGGGGCAGCGGCGTGGTTTCGCCCTCGGGGTGAAAGCCGCCTATCGAAGACGATTCAGGGAGGTTCTGAAGATTCTGGGACTCGGATTGGAGGACAGGCTGGGAACCACCGTCGGGCTCCTCTCTGGTGGGCAGCGTCAGGCCCTGACGATGTTGATGTCGACTCTCGTTCGCCCCGAAGTGCTGTTGTTGGACGAGCACACGGCGGCGCTGGACCCGAAAACCGCCCGTCAGATTCTCGGACTGACGAGGGAGATTATCGATTCCCGTCGGCTGACGACGCTGATGGTCACCCACAACATGAAACACGCCCTGGAATTCGGAAACCGATTGATTATGATGCACCGCGGGCGGATCATCCTGGACATTGCCGGAAAAGAAAAGAAGCAGACCTCGGTGGACCATCTCCTCGAGCGGTTTTATTCTCAGCAGGGGGAAGACTTTGCCTCGGACAGGGGGCTTCTGGTCGACTGAGGACGACCCAGGGATTCCCCACCGGCCGGCGACTGAAAAGAGGGCGCTTCGGAAGCCCTTGGGGCTAATTTTTAAGGCTGTGAATGGGTGCGGGTATCCGACCCCCATGGCGGATAAAATGATTGTCTCCGGGGCCGTTTAGTACGGGAATGATTGTGGCTTCGCCCAGGAGGCCCCCGAAATAGGCTTTCTGCCCGGCCGCCTTACCGGGAACCGGTATCAGGCGGGTGGCGGTGGTTTTCCCGTTGATGACGCCGATGGCCATTTCGTCGGCCGTGATGGCCGCAAGGGTTTCCGCAGACGTATCTCCGGGCAGGGCCACCATATCCAGACCAACCGAGCAGACACTCGTCAGGGCCTCGAGTTTTTCGATGCTAAGAAAGCCCTCTGCGGCGGCCGCAGCGATGTTAAGGTCTTCGCTGATCGGAATAAAGGCCCCGCTCAGCCCCCCGACGTGGGAGCTGGCAAAGGCGCCGCCTTTCTTGACGGCGTCGTTCAGCATCGCCAGGACCGCTGTGCTGCCCGGGACACCGATGCACTTCAATCCCAGACTCTGAAAGATTTCCCCGACGCTGTCCCCCACATTGGGGGTCGGGGCGAGGCTCAGATCGACTGCCCCGAACTCGATGCCCAGTTGATCGGCAACCTCACGGCCGATCAATTCCCCGACACGGGTGACCTTGTAAGCGGTTTTTTTGATCACCTCCGAGATGCCCCCCAAATCCATGCCGGGAGCGTGGGCCAGGGCCCGATCGATGGCCTTCTTCACCACGCCGGGTCCACTTACCCCGACATTAATGACGGCGTCCGGCTGGCCGATTCCCAGATAGGCGCCGGCCATGAAAGGAACGTCCGGGGGAATATTGGCAAAGACGCAGAGCTTGGCGCAGGCGATTCCGTCACGGTCTTCCGTCAGCTCCGCGGCCTCCTTCAGGACGCTTCCCATCATGAGAACGGCATCCATGTTAATACCGGCTCGGGTCGAGGCGACGTTGACCGAGGCGCACACCCTGGCGGTTTCGGCAAGGGCCCTTGGTATGGCCTCGATCAGTGCCCGATCCCCCCGGGTGAACCCATTTTCTACCAGGGCGGAGAACCCCCCGATGAAGTCGACATTGGCGGCTTGGGCAGCGTCGTCAAGGCTGTGGGCCACCGATACCATCTCATCGGGGGATCGGTTACCGGCAAAGACCGACACCGGGCTGACGGAGATTCGCTTGTTGACCACCGGAATGCCGTATTTGTCGCCAATCCGGTCGCAGACCGAGACGAGCTGTCTGGAAAGGGTTTGAATTTTTTCCCCGATGTTTCGGCGAAGACGGCTGTCGCTATCGCTGGCGCAATCCGCCAGGCTGATTCCCAAGGTGACGGTTCGAAGATCCAAGTGTTCGCTTTGAACCATTTCGAGGGTTGATAGAATTTCATCCTGTGTCAACATGGCTGTGTTCCCATTCATGGGAGAGGCATCGGGCGAACCGGGTGGCTCTCCGGGGTGGTCATCAGATGCGGTTCATGACGTTGAAGACTTCCCGGTGCTGGATACTGATCTTCAGGTCGAGGGCGGCAGCGCGGCTGCGCAGGTGGTGAAACAACACCTCGTGATCGGTCTCATGGGGAATGTCCACTTCATAGATCATGGTATTGGCATTGGGATCGCTTCCGCCTTTGAACACCGCCTGAAGATTAGTGATATTGGCCCGGTGACTGGCGAGAACGGCGCTGATCTCCGCGACGAGCCCTTTGCGGTCCGGTCCCCGGGTGGTGACGACGAAAGGGTCGGCGGCGGCGATAGCGGGGGCGGTATCCACGATGTCCATGGGTTGGAGATGAACATGAAGCCCCATGGGATCCAGCCGCTTCCGGAACGCCTCCTCCAGGTCGTCGAGACGGGTGTTGTCGGGCATAGCGGCAATGAAAACGCCGGCAAATATCATCTGGAGGCTTGTTTGGCTCACATTTTCGATGTTGCCGTCGTTTTCCAGAAGGACCCTGGAAACCGTTGCAATGATTCCCGGGCGGTCATTGCCCAGTACGGAAATGATGACTTTTTGCATGTGGGTTAGTTCCTGGAGTAAGAAGCCCTTAAAATATCAGGCGTTGCATCGGCCAAGCGTTGGCACCCCGTGAGCACCATCGCCGACAACAGCTCTGAGCGGATCTGGTCGATGTAGGTCATGCCCCCCTCTTTGAGACCGCCGATAGTCGCTATGGAAAACGGTCTTCCGATCATGACGGCATCCGCCCCAAGGGCGACCAGCTTCAGAACATCTCCCCCGGATCGCACACCCCCGTCCGCCAGAACGGCAATGCGACCGTTCACCGCCTCGGCGATCTCCGGCAGCACCTCGGCAGCCCCCGGGGCATGATCGAGAACTCGGCCGCCATGGTTCGACACCACGATAGCGGCAGCACCGGCGTCCATCGCCAGTCTGGCCTGATCCGCGGTCATGATCCCTTTAACAATAAATTGGGCCGGCACCTTTTCGACGATCCTCCGGAGCTGATCCAGGGGTTTGGGGGAAACCGGCCGACCCATAAGCTTCAGAGTAACCAGGCCGGCGGCATCGATGTCCATGCCGATGATGTCCGTTCCCGTTGCCAGGGCTTTTTCGATCTTCTCAAAGAGTTCGTCGTCTTCCCAGGGTTTGATGAAGGGGATGCCTTCACCTCCCACGGATCGGATCGCCTCGAAGCCGGCTTCGTGGATGACGGGCGGAACCCCGTCTCCGGTGCAGCCGATGATGCCCTTCGCGGCGCAGGCCTGAAGTTTGGAGGAGATGTATTCCTCTTCCGATATCTGGCCCCCCATGTTGAAAGACACTCCGCCGATGGGGGCGGCCAGGACGGGAATAGAAAGGGGTTTTCCGAGGATACGGGTCCCCGGATCCGGATCGGCGGCGCCGTGAATCAGCCGGATATTAAATCGATAGGCCGCCAGAGCATCTAGGTTGCTGCGGAAGGACGCGCCGGTGCCGATGCCCCCCATTCCGGGAACCTCGCCGGCACAGGCTCTGCCGTTGCATACCGGGCACACGCGGCAGAAGCCTTCCATCCGTTCTTTGGCCAAAACGCGAATCGATTTCATGAACCCCTCCTCTGAAACGGTTGTGTCATGGCGAAACCTTATGATAATAAAACCACCTTCGGCCTCGGATGGCGGGGTGACAGCAGATCCGATCTCAAGGGGATTGAATCCGTCTGCCGGCCCCGATCCTTCGTGGCTGCAGGGTTGCCGATTCGGTTTCGGGAGTTAAGCCGGTGATCAAAGCAGAAGGGCAGTAAAATGTCAAAGCAAAACATGCTGCAGCTCATGAGGGAGCATAAGACGCTTTTTGTGGTCATCGGCGTGTGCCTGCTTCTGCTCGAGCTGGAGATTTTTGCCCTGGCAGCCATGAAATCCGGGCGCAAGGCGACTATCCAGGTCGTCAACGCCGACGGCGCCATCGTATACGAGGCCGACGGCGCCAATTTGAGCCAGTTCGACAAGTACTACTTTGAACAAAATTTCGGGCCTCTGGATCGCTACGACGTTCGCTTCATCACCCGGGTAGAGCCCTTTCCCTTCAGAGCCTGGTTTGCGGCGGCATTCGGCATCCCCGTCGGCGGGATGCTGCTCTTTGCCTTTCTGGTTAGAGCTTACATGGCGGTTTTCTATGGTGACAGCAAACCGGATGGCGACGCCGCCGAACCGACTGTCGAATCGAAGGGACATTCCCGCGCCGAGCGGCTGCTGCTGAGGATGAGCCGCTTCAATATCTTCACCATCGGGTTTCTGATTTTGCTGGGTGTCGTGGCCTATTGGGTCGTCCCCAATTTGGTCACCTATCTCAGCAGGGTGGGCATCGATACCCTGACCCGCTACAAGTGGGTGTTCCTGGCCCTCGGGACGATAGTCATCGGCCTGGTCACCTGGATCGTCTACCTGCGGTTTCTTCTCGCGAAGAAATCCCTGGAAACACAGGCGGAACTCGAGCGCTATCGTCTGGAACTGGAATACCAAGCCGGTTCGGACGATCGGAAACGTCTGCCGGACGCCGCCCGAGTCGACCCCATGGTGACATGGCAACCGACGTCGGAGACGCCTTCGGAAAAAGCGGTCCAGGAGGATTGCCCCGGTGATTCCCGTTGATTTCGATCAGGGAGGGCACTCGTGAAACCAGTGACGGTACTGACGGTAATGACGCTGGTGTTGTCGATAACCCTGTCGGTCATGGCCGGAGAGGCCGACGTGGTGGCCGCGGTGGCGAAACGCCTCGGGGATGATACCTGGTGGTTCGAAGTGACGGTGGCCCACGATGACGACGGATGGGATCACTATGCGGACCGGTGGGAAGTGGTGTCCCCGGACGGGTCGGTGCTGGGTTCCCGTATTCTTCATCACCCCCATGAAAACGAGCAGCCGTTTACCCGAAGTTTGAGCGGTGTGTCGATACCTCCGGGCGTCGAGTCGGTGACCATCCGGGCCCATGACTCGATCCACGGGTTCGGGGGGCGGGAGGAGACGGTTTCCATCCCCCATCCCTAACGGTCGGCTTTGTGGCGGGCTCCGGTGGGTGAGGGGCCTTCTGTGAGGGAATGGTCAAGGATGGCCGGCCGCACCCGACCCCACGAGCTTCTCTACCGCCTCCTTGATAAATAGGGCCAACTCGTCGGCCTCCACCCGTGTCATGGGTGCCACCGTCTCCGCCAGCTCCCCAATGAGGGACTCGGGAAGATCGGTGGTCTTGTTGATCATGAACTCGTCCGCTTCCCCGCCCTCCAGGAGAAGGCCGCATCCGCCGGCGGCTCCGATGAGTTCGCCCCCGACGAATATGGGCACGACGATCTTGATGAGGCCTGCATCGCATTCCTCGATGACCGGCTCTCTCGTCTGGGTGGCGATGACTGCCATGTTCTGATGGGCCACGGCGCATATGTAGGTTTGGCCTTTGCCCGTATCTCGTATGGCTTCACAGAGCGCATTGGCCTGCTTTGATTTTCCGGTAATGCCGATGCCGTCGATGTCGTAAATGCTTGCCCGCATGCCGGTGCGTTCGTGGATGGCCTCCTCCAGTTCGAGCCATTTGCTCAATGGCTGCACGTCGGTCAATTTCATGGTCGAGTCTCCTTGACTTGCTGTTGTCGGTTAAGCCACGATTCCAGGCGCCGAAGCCCTTCATCCAGGGACACCCGTGGACGATATCCCAGATCCGACCGTGCGGCGCTGATGTCAAACCAGTGGGCGGTGGCCAGCTCTTCCGCCAGAAATCGTGTCATGGGCGGTTCGGACGGGATCCGAAAGGTGTGGTAGATCCACTCCAAGGTGCTGCCGAGTCGTCGAGCTGAGGCTGCCGACACCCGTCGGCGGACCGGCGGCAGGCCGCCAGCGGATAGAAACCGGTTGACCATTTCCCAGAGGGGGATGGGCTCGTTGTTGGTGATGAAGTAAATGCGACCGGAAAGCCCCGGGTTGAGGGTGAGGGCGTCTGCGGCCAGAAGATGGGCCTCGGCTGCATTGTCGATATAGACCGTGTCGACCTTGTTCATCCCATCGCCGATCTGAGCCAGCCTGGGACCTCTTGCCAGAATTCGGGGAACCAGGTGGTTGTCGCCCGGACCCCATATGAGATGAGGTCTCAGGCAGATGGTGCGCAGGTTCTCCGAGGAGGCATTCCGAACCAGGGTTTCGGCCTTCGCTTTGGTTGCCGGGTAGGCAGCGTGAAATCGCGATGCCAAGGGAATGGATTCGTTCACCCCCTCCATATCGGATCCATCGAAAATCACGCTTGGTGAACTCGTATGCACCAGACGATCGATTCCGTTTGACAGGCAGGCCGCGATCACGTTTTCGGTACCGGTCACGTTGGTATGCGCATAGGCCTTCCATGGCCCCCACACCCCCGCCCTGGCAGCGGTGTGAACGACCAGGTCCATGCCCCGGGCGGCCCTTTTCACGGCAGGCAGATCACCGACGTCCCCCTGAATCTGCTCCACACCCCACCCGTCGAGCATCGGGTAGGCGTTTCGGGAAAAACTGCGAACCCGATCCCCCCTCTCCACCAATTGCCGAACCACGGCGGCCCCCAAAAAACCGCCGCCTCCCGTAACCAGAACTGATAATGGTTGTCGTGCCGTCATATCAGTCCGCCCCCTGAAAATGGATTTTCCCCTTGAGCTTTTTTTCTGCCCATGTGGCGAGCTGCTCTCTGAAGATTTTGGAATTGTGCCGGATGTCCACCGGAAAGGAGCGATGGTAGAGAACCGTTTGAATCGACTGGGTCAGGGGGGAGGCCCGTCCGAAATCGAGAAGTTCACTGGTGAGGGTTTTCCGATCGGCGCTTTTGGCTTCCGGCAAGAGTTCGATGCAAATTACCGGTTCCTGGCGACCGAAAGGGCCGATTCCCACCAGGGCGCTGCGGAACACCTGGGGGTGGGCGTTGAAAATCGCCTCGCAGGGGATGGTGAAAAGATCGCCTTCCGGCGTGGAAACCCTGTGGTTTTTTCGACCACAGAACCAGATTCGGCCTTTACTGTCGCGCCATCCGAGATCGCCCATGCGATGCCAGAAGCGGTCGCCATCGACGATTTTTGCCAGTGCGTCGGCTTTCGGATTCTGAAAATAGCGCCGTGTCACCAGAGGCGCTTGTACCGCAATCTCCCCGATATCGCCGTCTTTGATTTCCAGGGTTTCAGACCACGTGGGAATGGGCGCATCCGAAATCCGGATGATCCGAATCCGGGTGTCATTGATGGGGCGTCCAACACACATGCCGAATCCCTGTTCGCTGAGCGGGCGGGTTTCGGAAAGAATCTCCCGGCTGGCGATGGATAGAACGGGCACCGCCTCGGTGGCGCCATAGGGAGTGTGGATCTGGGCCTCCGGGCTGAGAAGGGAGGAAAACTGCTCGATGTTGGCCGGTGACACCGGGGCACCGGCGGACACCACCCGCCGAAGGGAGGGGAGTTTGACCTTGTTGGCCTTACCGAAGGAACCGATTCGGTTCAGAAGGGCTGGCGAAGCGAACATGTTGGTGACCCCCTGGTTCAACACCGGTTCGATAATGGCCTTGGGATCGACCATGGACGGCCGCGTCGGATCCATGTCCGGGATGATCGCCGTCATACCCAGTGCCGGGTCGAAGAGAGCGAAGAGCGGAAACGTGGGCAGGTCGATCTCGTCCTCTGCGATGGAAAAATGAGCCTGGATATGGTCGATCTGAGCATCGAAATTGCCATGGGAGTAAACGGTCCCTTTGGCCGGCCCAGTGCTTCCGGTGGTGAAGAGGACGGCGGCCATGTCGTCCCGGCCGGTAGCGACTGTGGTATAGGGGCGCCAGGGGCGACGGATGAGACCGTGAAGGGTGGGAATGCCGAAAAACCACCGGGGGCCTACCACCACGGAGGTTTTTACCGTGGCGAATTCCTTAGTGTAGCGTTTTCGAAGCAGATGGGCCTTGGCAATGCCGACAAAGGCCCTGGGTCGCGTGGAGCGCAGGCAGTCGACCATACGCCTAATTCCCATGCCGGGGTCCACGACGACGGGGATGGCCCCGGTTTTGAACAAGGCGAAGGTGAGGATGAAAAACTCGATGCCGGGCGGTACCATGAGCACCGTCCGGACCCCTTTTTTGATATCGACGCCCTCAAGGCCCCAGGCAAGACGGTCCGATTCCCGATCCAACTGCTCAAAGGTGAGATGGGCATAGGATACGCGGCCGAACCGGTCCCTGCCGGTCGGATAGACCACCGCGCGTTTGAACGGATGGCGGCGGACAGAATCCTTCAGGCGTCCGGCGATATTGACCCGATCCATGATGTCATCGGTGTCGATTTTTGGAGTCCGTTCCTTCATTGGTCTTCGATCGGATGCTGGTTGAGGAAGGCGAGAATTTCACCACAGACGGCTTCAGGCTCGTCTTCCAGGAGATAATGACCGGCGTTTTCGAAGACCCGGCACCGGGCATTCGGAAAGCGGCGGCGCCATTCCGCCAGATAATCCTCGTCGAAAACGAAGTCATGACGCCCCCAGCAAATCAGTGTCGGCAGTGCAGACATCCGGCTGAGCTGACGATCCACCTCCTGGACCCGGTCAAAGCCGGGATCACCGGGTTGAAGGGGGATGTCCTGGACGAATCGCAGGGTTGCCAGACGATGGGCCGGTCGGCTGTATGGGGCAATAAGACCCGCTCTGACCTGGGGAGATAGCCGTTTGCGGGGCGCCATGAACAAGGCGCTCCGGGCAAACAGGTTCAAGCCCAACACCGCCGGGACCCCGAACCATGACAGGTTCCGAATCAGGCGCAGCCGTCCGGGGAGAGTCTTCCCTCCGGGGGGGTGAAATCCCGATGTATTGGTCACCACCAAGCGTCGGATGTGCCGACGGTGGCGAATCCCATAGGCCAGCCCGATCATGCCGCCCCAATCGTGGAGAACCAGGGTGATATTCCGATCGATATGAAGAGCCTTCAGCGTCGCCTCGAGGTCGGTCACCCGGTCTTCGAGGCGGTATCCGTAGCGGCTCAACGACGGTTTTTCAGATAGACCGCAACCGATGTGGTCCGGCACGACGACACGGAAGCCGCTGCGAAGGGTTTTGACAAGCTCCCGGTAGTAGAAAGACCAGGTGGGGTTGCCGTGGAGCAGCACCACGGGATCACCGCTGCCTTCATCCAGGTAGTGGAGACGGTGGCCATTGACCGTTAGATATCGGGAAGTGAAGGGGTAGAGACGCCGAAAGGCACCAGAGGCGAGAAACCCGTCCAAGCGGTAAGGTCGTCCCCCGACTTCCGAGGCAGCGTCCACAGCCGGCGCCGTCGGCATGGCGTCGGTCACCATTCCAGACCCATCATCAAACAGTTGAGACCGCTGCCGATCCCGAGAAACCCCACCCGATCCCCCGGCTCGAGAAACTGCCGTTCATGGGCGATGGCGGCCGTCACGAAAAGGGAGACGGTGCCGATATTACCGAGGTAGCGGAACGTGGAAAAGTCTTTTGCCGGGTCGACACCGATGGCCTTTAAAATCGTCTTTTGATGGGTGGTGCCGACCTGATGGCAGATGATCTTGTCCGGGAAATCCGGCCCCCAGCCCAGTTCTTTTTTGAGATGCTTAAAGGTGTCGACGCCCAGGGCGACGCCATGGGTCAGGACCCCGACCGAATCGGTGTTCATGACATGGGGCCTGGACGCCGGAATTCCGGTATCCGGTCCCCATGTGCAGAGGCGGTGGTGGCTGACATTGTTCTTAATCGTGCCGCCGATCAGCCGGTGGGGCCGGTTCCCGAAAGAACCGTCGGTCAGCACTACCGCGGCGGCTCCGGATCCGCCGGTGAGAGTGGCCACGGTGGTTTTAAACACCTCCATCCGGGGGGAATCGAGAAGGCGGTCGATGGTGGTGTCCACGATCTGGCGACAGGACTCGCAGGCCACCACCAGGCCGGCTCTGATCACGCCCAGCTCGATGGCGTTGGCCACCTGAACCATGCCGTTGAGCATTCCCAGACAGGCGTTGGAGACATCGTAGACATGGGCGTTGGAACCGATTCCCAGACCGTGCGCCACTGGGCAGGCGGTGGCTGGCTCCAGATTTTCACGACAGACCGCACCGTAGATCAGCATGTCGATATCGCCCGCCGATATTCCGGCCGCGTCCAAGGCTTTTTTCCCCGCCCAGACGGCGCCCTGGGAGAGTTGGAAATCCGGATCCCAGTATCGACTCTCCTGAATGCCGGTAATCTGCTCGAGCTGGCCTTTCTTCAGACGAAGGGCCTCGTAAACAGGAGAGAGCCGGTCTTCGATGTCGTCTGCCGTCACCACATTGGGTGGGAGTTCGTATCCGATGGCGTCGAGGGTCACTCGCTGGTATCGCATGACGTTTCCGTTTCTCCTATGGAAGTCGCCGGTTATCCGGACGGTGGAACCAGCCGGATGGATAAATCCCGCATGCTATATATGAGGAGACCGTCCACTTTCAATACGCCGTTCACCCGCATCCCAGGGGTATCGTCGTCTGTGCGGTCGACCACGGCGGCGTCGACGACGATCCGGTGGTTGGTCGGAAGAATCTGTCCCCGGTACTGCCAGCTGTGGGACGTGCCTGGGACCAGTTCTACCCCATGGTCCGGATAGCTTTTCCCCCAGCGCTCTCCAGCCATGTAGCGGGCCAGCTGGATAAGGGATTCCACGCCTAAAGACCCCGGACACACTGGGTCCTGATAAAAATGGGCTTTGAAAAACCATTCGTCGGGATCGATGATTTTTATTCCCCGGATCGCCCCCAGGCCGTCGGCGCCGCCCCTCATGTCCACAAAGCCGATCCGATCGATCATTCGAAGGGCTCGGGCCGGGATATGGCGATCCCCGTCGAGCCGGCTTCGAAGGTCCTGGGGCGTGAGGGGCGGGTAATCTGCCAAGGGGAGGGCGGTTTCGTCGATACCCGTGTCTTCTGGAATGCCAAGGTCCGGTGCCTGCCGGATACCCACCTGATCGGCCAGGGCCTCGGCGGTGAAAAAACCGAAGCTCGTTTGCCCCGTGTACACGCAATCGGCGTTTCGATAAACCTCGAAGTCATAGTTTTCGATAATCATGCCGCCGGCAGCGGATGCCCGGGTGAGACGTACCCGGATCGAAAGGGTCGAGACAGCGGGATAGATGTTTTGATGGACGGTGGCGGTTCCGTCCAGATTTCGAAAATGCAAATTCTTGTCGCTTCTCAGGGCGGATCCCACATAGGCCGCCAAAAAACCGCAGGCCTGAAGAGGGATTTCCATTAGCACGCACAGGGGCATGCAGTGGGCACGGTTGGCTCGGAAATACCAGTGGTCGGGGTCCACATCGAATTCGCTCGTCATCCACCCTCCCGGTTCAAGGCGCCAGGGCTTGGCTTCGGACGAGACCACGCGATCGATGAAGGAATAGGGAGGCGCCGGCAGCCGGGCAATGAAGCGTTCGTCGTCGAAGGGGCGGTATGGCGGACCGAAGGCGGCCGAGGGGCGGCCAACGGCGAATTCCAGGATGTGCTGACGGTCGAAAAGAGGGCCTGGGGCGTTTTGAGGGGTGATCCGGATCGGACCGGCGGTAGGCTCGGTCCAGATGCGGTCCAGATCCTCGCGGCTGGAGCCGGTCAGCTTCAAGGACATCCCTGAAAACTGAACGATCCGTTGACCGTCGGCGTATATGAGGGCGTCAGCCGTCACCCAGGGCTCCGGGTTGAAGCCAATGCCGGAAATCTCGATATCATAGACCACGTTTCGGGTTTTCGGGGTGACGGGCCCACGGCACTTCAATACCGCCGGGGTGCCGATCATGGGTTCTATGCAGACGTCCTCCCCCTGACTGATCCACCCCATGCGCTGAATGAACACTCGAAGGGTGTGGGCGCAACACTCGTACATCAGGGTTCCCGGCATGACCCTGTCGTCGACGAAATGGCAGACGAGAAACCAGTCGTCGGGGCGAATGTCGGCTTCGGCACGGATACGCCCGATACCGTATCGTCCTCCTGAGGGATCGAGATCGAGCACCCGGTGGATGAGGCGCATCCTTCCGCCGGGAAGGCGCTGGAGCGACGGAAGACGGATGCTCCGGAAGAGGGGGCCGAAGGCGGATTCGAGATCTCCCCTTCTCAGCGCCTCCAGCTGGTCGTCGTTGAAGCCTTCCCTTGCCATGGGGGTGGGAGGTCGCCAGTCCGGAGGCGTCTTGCCGGCTCTGGGCGCTTGCTCATCGTCGGTAAGGATGATGCCCCCCGACTGGTCCACTTCCGTTTCGGTAAAAAACCCGGCGCACCCGTTTCTCATGGTGATTAGGGGGGCGCCGTCAATCGTCCCGTCGAACTGGAAAAAAAACATCCATGTCTCCCCCTGGCGGATGAACCGGTCGATGCGAATATCGTATCGGATGGTGTCGCCGGGGCGGGGGAGGTCCCTGTGAAACGTTACCGAGGCATCCAGCAGACGATAGGTTCGCTGTCCCTTGACTCTTAAATCGATGCCCAGATAGGCGCATAGAAACAGATCCGCCTGGCCGGCCTCCACCGAAATGCAGACGGGCGCCCTGCCGCCATCCAGGTACCACTGGCCGGGAAGCACGTCGTGTTCGGTAATGATTCGACCCCGTCCCAGACCGCCTTTTCGCCCGTCGATGTGTAGAATCCGGTCCACCAGCATGAGGGGCTCGTCGGGAAGACGGACCCTGGCCCGATATCCGTCCACCCCATGGAATTCAGGGCCGAACAGATTCCCGACGGAACCCACTGCAAAGGCCATGCATTGTTCGCGATCGAAGATAGGGGATGGTTTGGCGGAGGACGGAGGCGCGTCAGGCGGGGCCTTTGCCCCGGCGGCTGGGCTGTTCTTCAAGGCCAGCAATCGGGTGTTGAGTTCGACGGCTTCCGCGGTGGCTCGGATCATATCTCTGGAGAAATCGAGAAATCGCCCATGGGCGGCGGCGGTGTGCTCGGCTCCGGCCAACAGCCGATCGACAGTTCCGGCTCCTGTCTGCCGGGGGGGAAGGTCGGTGGCTCCGGCATGGGCGACGGTCGCGGGGGTCGGGAATCTTTCCGGTGTCGACGATGGAGGGGACGGCTGGGGTGGGGTCAATTGGGGGTGCCGTGGAAGCGGCGGCAACCCGAGCGGGGGGCCGCCCACGATTCGGGTGACCCGATTGGCGTCGGGTTTGATTTCGATGCCCTCCGGCCGATTCGGCAGCAGGACGGAGAGATCCAGGGCCACTCGATGGACTGACAGGGCCGCCGCCAGTTTGAGAATGGTCCGATCCTCCTCTTCAAACGGGCTGGAGGCAGACAGGGCCAGATGATCCAGACCTTTCAGATTGTGTTGGATCATTCGAGTACAGGAGGCGCCGGGACCGGCTTCGATGAAGATCCGGATACCGTCCCGGTGGGCCCGACGGATCACCGAGGAGAAATCAAATCCGTTCAGTCCCTGCTGAAGGATGGCATCGGCCGCAGTGCTGCTGTCCGGGATCAGTGGGGCGGCAGAGGCGCAGCCGTAATAGATCAATCCGGTGTTCGGATCGGCCGGCAGCAAATGCAGGCGCCGGTATGCCTCGGCCGCGGGCTGCATGGCGTCGCTGTGAACCGATATCACACCGGAGAGCTCGAACGCTTCGGCACCGAGTCGCCTGATCGCCGATGTCACCTGCCGCCGGTCTCCCCCGATCACCGACTCTTCAGGGGAGTTCACCACCAGAAGGCGAAGGTGAGGATAGTCGGGCAGTAGCTCACGCACGGCCTCCGCCGGGCGGTTCACTGTAGCGGCCAGCCAATGGAATTCCTCATTTTCGGGGATGCGCCACGCCTGTCGCAGGGATCTACAGGGACCGTAGAGATCTTCCGTAAATAGGCGGCTTTTTTGGACCCGCTTCAATAGTTCGTCGGGGTCCGTCCAGACACCGGTGGCGAGATAGGCGGCCGATTCACCGAGGCTGTAGCCGATGGCGGCCCGGGCAGAGAGACCCAACCCTGTCAGCAGGCGGGTGATCATCCATCCATACATGACCTGCATGCAAATCAGATTCCGAGGGTCCGATTCGGCAGATTCTGCAGCCCTGTCCCCATCGTCTGTAGGGCGGTCGGGGCGCGACCACAGTGAGGCGGTGGTCCCGAACCGGTCTTTTAGCCGAGGGGCTTCATGGTCCATGGCGTCGAAAACCCCCGGCCAACAGAGACCGATGCGACGGCCCATGGACGGGTGGGGGTTTCCGGAGCCCGGATAGACCAGGGCTGCCTTGGAGTCTGGGCCCAGGGGATTGGGGGTGTAGAAGACCCCGTCTCCCGGGCTGAACCGGGAGACGGAGCCGGCTTCGATGGATTGCCGTGCAACGGATAGCCACTGAGCGGCAGTGTCGCAGCTGGACAGGGCCACGGCTACTGCCAGGGGGGCATCGTACCGGCGACCCGTCTCTGCCAGCCAGGACGCTGCCGAATCCCTGACCGGGCCACTCTGTGAAGCGATGTGGCCCTCGAGACGGTTCAGCCCCTTCACCAGTGCCGACGGTGAATCTCCTTCCACGAGGTAAATCCCCATGGATGGCGCTATCGAGCCCTCCTGGACCCAAATGGAGGCGGACGGACGATTCCGGTCCCCATCGGCTTCTTCCAAGACGACGGCCATGGCATTGCCGTCCGCCGTCAGACTCGACACGCAGGAGCGGCGGGGGCCGTCTTCACGGTTTCGGAGCCAGTAGTGGGCCCGGTGGGGGAAACCAAATCGTCCTGTATCCCATTCGCCGGAGGTCACACCGTCGCCCGTCCTCAATACGGGGATGCGCCGGCGCTTCAGACACAGGGCCGATTTGACCAGACTCAGCAGTCCGGCGCTGGCGCCCGTGGCCCCCGCGGTGGGGGTGACAGAACCGATCACCCTTGGAAAGCCTGAAGGCGAAAAGACGTCGTGAAGGGCTCTCCGCTCTCTGTCTTCTTTCGTCGAGCGCCCACCGCCATGGGTCTCGATGAGACCAATGGCGGCGGGGCTGAGATCGGCCTCTCCGAGAGCCCTGCGAATGGCCTGGGTGCAGGAGGATGAATCGGAAGCGGCGCCCCCGGAGGCCGATCCGATACCCCGGATCACGGCATAGATCCGGTCTCCATCTCTTTGGGCGTCGGTCAGGCGCTTCAGGATGACGGCAACAGCCCCCTCCCCGGGGGGGGATTCGGCTTCCTGCCCCGTCGCGGCCAGAGTCTCAGGGTGTGCCGCCTCCGGTTTCGAGCCGGCCCTGATGGCCAGTTGGCCGATGTCACCCGGCAGATCGACGGCCCCCGCGAGGATAAGGTCGGAATCCATCTGTTGAAGACTGCGGACACCGATCTCAAGGGCCCGGAGGCCGGAGACCTCCTCTTCCGACACGACAAAACTGGGGGCGCCGAATCGAAAGGATTTGGCGATGCGGCTGGCGATGAGGCTTCCCAGAGCCCCCAATGTGCGGACATGGGTGAGTGGAGGGGACAGGGCGTCGGCGAGTTCCGCTGACCAGGACGTCAAATCGTTGCCGCCGAGGGGAAAGCCGAACCGCTCCTGCCACTGACGTATCTTTCGGTGAAGGCTCCACCGTAGCTGGAATTGAGCCTCCTCAAAATCAAAACCCATGCCGATGATGCCCCCCATTCGGGGGTGATCCCTGTTTGTGGGAATGCCGGCGTCCCGCATGGCGTCTGCGGCCGTGAGCAGCATCAACAGGTGCTGGGGAAGTATATCCTCGAGTTCCTTCGGCGGGATGGGAAAGCGGTTGAGGGGCACTTCCACGGAGGTCAGGTAATGGCCGTCCGGGACCGGCCTCCCGAGCCGCCGCTCCAGTTCCTCGTTCAAGCCTCTCCATCGATTTTCAGGGGCCGGGTAGGGATCGGAGCGGCAGGTGAACAGGGCGTTTTCCATATCGGCGAGGGTTGACCAACGGCCGAACGCGGCCGACATGCCCACGACGGCTACCGGTTCTTTGGGAGGCTCCGTCAAGGTTACAGCCGGTCGTTGACTCGCCGGTAGCCATTCCTCGACCAGCAAATGGGCGTTGATGCCCCCAAAACCGAAGGCGCTGACAGCTGCCCGCCGAGGGGTGTCCGCTGCGCGACGGGGCCAGGGCTCGGCATGGGTTTGAACCCGAAACGGTCCCTTCTCCAGGGGGCTTTCCGGGCGGGGTCGGTCGAAATGAAGCGACGGGGGAAAGGTGTGGCGTCCCATGCCGAGAAGTACTTTGATCAACCCGGCAATGCCGGCGGCCGTCAATAGATGCCCGGTGACGGACTTGACCGATCCGATGGGGCATTGGCCCGGCCTCCACGACACCCCCCTCCAGAGGGAGGAGAGGCTGTTTAGTTCAACGGCATCGCCCACCGGCGTCCCCGCACCGTGGCACTCGATCAAGTCCACCCAGTCCGGCTGCCATCCGGCCGCCCCATAGGCCGCCTCCATGGAACGGACCTGACCCTCCTCCTCCGGTGCCAGAAGACTTCCCCGCATGTCATTGGACATGCCGATTCCACGAATGACGCCCATGACGGTGTCTCCGCACTTCACGGCGTCATCCAGGCGTTTCAACAAAACGAGCCCGGCGCCTTCCCCGACCACGAGGCCGTCGGCACGATGATCGAAGGGGGCGCAACGTCCGGAGGGGGAAAGGGCCTTCAACTGGGTGAAACCCACCTGGGTGTAAAGACAGTCCGGCCTGGAAACGCCGCCGGCGATCATGGCGTCAACCCGGCCCGACATCAGGGCGTCGCAGGCGAGTTTGACGGCGTAAAGAGAGGAGGCGCAGGCCGCATCGAGGGTATAGGCGCCGCCGCCGAGATCGAAAGCGGTGGCCAGAAGCGTGGCCGGCAGTGCCGTCACCCGTGCCGCCATGGCATCGACTGGGGTTGGTGTGGGGGCTCCTGGGTGGCTTCCGTCGGGGAACAAACGGTGCTCCAAGGCACCAAATACGATATCCCGGAGAAAGGTCGACGCCGCGTCTGTGGGCAGCGCGATGGCGGCCAGAACGACGCCGGTCCTCGCACGCTCCCTCGGAGAGACCGCGCCTCCGCCCATAACGTCTCTGCCACAGTGAAGCACCAGATGATAAAGAGGGTCCAGGGCCGTCAGTATCTCCGGCGGCAGGGCGATGCCGGATGGATCGAAGTGAAAATGCCCGATAAGCCCGGCGCGGTCGGAAATGGCTTTATCCGGACATGCTTTAGGGGTGACCATGGATTCGATTGGGGCTGCCCACCGATCGGGGGACACGGGAACGATGCAGTCAGTGCGGTCGACCATGCGGCGCCAGAACTGGTCCAGTGACGCGGCACCGGGAAACACGCCAGCTGCGTTGACAATGGCAATGGGATATGGGTTCATCACGATGACTGTTGGGGTCAGAGAGCGGTCGAACGGCACACACACCCGCACACACCCGGCGATCGACCGTCCTTTCGACACGGTTGTTTACAAACCAATAAGATTATCCGATTTGCCTCAGGATGGCAAGTTAAACGGCTGGGCAATTGCCCCCCAGTCCATGGTGCCGGTTGGATCGGATACCTTGACATTGACGGTCGAACGTTTTAGAAAACGCTCTTTTGCTACCCATCGGCGCTTCGATTAACGTCTTTTTTTTCTTGGAGGTGAATTCCCATGAACGACTACGCTAGGCAGCCCGACAGTGATCACGAGTTGAGGGCCATGTTGTCTCGAACCGGCTACTCGGAAAAGGCGATCGACTATTATCTTCGAAAGCCCCATATGGGATCGATGGATGATGCGGATCAGATCTCCGAGATGGTGGGCACCTGTGGGGATTCCATGACCGTTTTCCTCAAGGTAACGGAGAGGCGGATCGAGGATGTCAAATACCAAATTCTGGGTTGCGCCGGTTCCATATCCGCTGCCATGGCCGCAGTAGACCTGGTCAAGGGAAAAACCTTGGAAGATGCCCTCCGGATAAACGACGGTGATGTCTTCAACACCCTTGAGGCCATTCCCGCCAAAAAACACCACTGCATTCAATTGTCGGTCAAGGCCCTTCAAAAGGCCATCAGGGCCTATCAGCAATCCAGTGAAAACGGTGGGTTGATTTCTGCAGAAGTGCCCGCAGGCCCCCTGTTAGCGGGCGCCAATGCGGATTCTCGTGCCGGCCGCTGCTCTCCTGAAAAACAAAAGGGGGACTGTCGGGCTGCGGGAGGGTGCTGCGGCAAGTCCTCTGAGTTGCTGCCCCCATCCCGAAGCCAACCAGCGTCAAAATCGGGTTGAAGCCCCAACCCTACAGATGGTGATTCGTTTCCTTGGCAATTGGGCAACGACTCTCAGCCCGCTTTCAACGAAACCGCTTGAAACCATGAATGCCTACCGCAAAGAACAGCTCGATTGCCACCTGATGGTTCGTGATGCCCTCCGAGCCATGACTGCAGCCGATGTCCAGCGGCTAAAAGACCGGTTCAGAAGCTATGGGGTCTTCCGTGAGCGTGTAGACCGGTTTCTAACCCGGCACATCAGCGGCATATGCACGGCGTCCTGCTTTCAGAATCACCTCAGTGCCTGCTGCTCGAAAGACGGTGTAATGACTTTTTTCGCCGATCATGTCGCCAATGCCGTTTTAGCGGAGCCGGAGGCCCTGACCGCCCTCATCGATACCTTGGCTTCACCCGCCGCCACGTCCATGAAATGCATCTATCTGGGTTCAGAAGGGTGTCTGTGGCAGATCAAACCCATCATCTGTCAGATGTTTCTATGTGAACCAGCCACTGCCGCCATCGCCCACTGCGGCCATGATGTCCTGAAGGAATGGGGCGCCCTTGAAGCCGACGCCAAAGGGTTTCGTTGGCCGGACAGACCCGTTCTCTTCGATGCTGTTGAAGCCCATTTCATTGGGCTCGGCGTGGATTCCCCTCTGATGCACCTACACAAGAGTCCAGGCCTCCTAAGGCTCAAGCGGTGCCACGGCGTTTCCCTACCTTCGGGAACCATCGATCCCCCGGTGATTTAGATTCCCATCCCCGGCAATCCTCTGTCTGATCCGTTCCGCCGTCCTTTTGGGTCGGAGATCGCCAGGCGGGCAATGCGAGGGACTCAGCCCACCCCCGGAAGAAGGTCGGGAAGGTTCAGGGGAGGTCCTCGACGGGTTCCCTCTTGGACATGGTGTAGCGGATGCGGACTCTGTTGCCGGCAGGGGAGGCCAGGCTTACCGACGCTGGTCTGAGGGCCAAGGGGATGGAGAGTTCTCCACGGGGCGTCAGATCATCGACCTGAACCTTGACCGTGTACAGGGTGGACAAGCCTTCCACGATCCCTTTAGCGCCGATGATCTCTGCCGTATCCGGTACCACTTCAGCCCCGGAAATCAGCATCCCCTCTGGCAGTTTCCCGGTCCAATCCACTTGAATCGGCAGCTGTTTGCGGGCGGTGATATCCAGGTCGAGACGAATCGTCTCCGGTGTGATCTGTTTCAATTTCACACCGGGAGGATGGGTCACGTTGTTCTGACCGACGGTGAGGATGTTGGTGCCCGTCACGGCATCGGACAAATCGAATCGGACCTTTATCTGATCCACGGAGATCGATTGAACCAAGGTCTTGGGCCCGCTCATCTGAATCTCGACCGTCGAGTTGGAGGTTTGAAGAATCAGCATCGACGGATTCCGATTGATGTATTCCACAGGAACATTGAGGGTGGCCAGGGCTTCGGAGCCGCCGGTCGAAAAACTGAACCAGATGGTGCATACGATCAGAAACGAGGCGATCGCTGCGGCACCGATTTGAAGATGGCCGGTGTTGTCCTTTCCGCTGCCCCAGCGTCCATAGCCGGTGTGGTCGTCGAGAATCCCGTGGAGATCCTCCGGGGTGGGCGCAGGAGTGAGGGTGTCCTTGCGGGTCACGGTCACGTCGCCCCGTTCCTCTGACACCACAATGACCGTGGCATCGGTTTGATCGGACAACCCCAATGCCGCCCGATGTCGTGTGCCGTAGTGGCTGGGAAGATCCGATCGGATGGAGAGAGGCAATATAGCGCCGACCTCGCTGACCTGATCCCCGGTGACGATGGCCGCCCCGTCATGAACAGGGCTGCCGGGCCAGAAGATACTCCTGATCATTTCTTTCGACAGCCGGCCGTTCCATGGAATGCCGCCGTAAGCAATCCCTTCAAGATCTTGATACCCCGGCAGTACAATAATGGCTCCGGTGCGGTTCCTGGCCAGGTCGAATACCGCGCTGGCAAGGGTATCCAGAGGGGTGTCGAGGGACTGCTGCGGAATCCGCCAAAGAATATCTCCCACATTTTTCGCTTGGAAGACGGTGCGAATCTCGCTACGGAATACGATGATGACGAGGATGGCGGCAAGAGCGGTAATACCCTGCATAACCCAACTGGTAATGATGAGCCCGACTGAAAACGATATCCGCTGCAGAATAAAAAACAGGAGGACGATGGTTAGGACGCGGGATAGCCGAGTTCCTCTCAACAGGATGAAGAGACGGAAGAGTATATAGCTGTTCAGCAGAATGTCGACGGCATCCTGCCATCGCAGTGCAATTAAGAAGGTTTCGATCATTTTCAGTCTACGATGCCGAAGCGCAGCGTCTTGAGCACACGGCCCTGGTCATCGGTGATTTCGACGCGCCAGGATCCTTTGTCCGCATCCCGGATCTGGATGCTGCTGGCAGAAGACCAGCGCGGAGGGAGCAGTTGCAACCCCCTGCGGGTGACGAGTTGGTCATTCCGATACCAGATATGGTGAATAAACATCTTCGTTGGTATGTTTTCGAAGGCGGTGTAGCAGAAGATCTTGCCGACGGACACCGAGAAGGCTACTCCGGTATTTAACGGTTTGAACGAGTGGATCGCTTCGCACATGACGGCCCGGGCGAGGGTGAGGCGGGATGCCGGACTTGGGACCGCCTCCTGTTGGGCCCTCAGCATGGGGGCGGGGGCCGCGGCAGTCACCGTTGCTATGAATAGGCACACCAGAAGGCGGACACAATAACGACTCGGCATGACGGTGACGGCCATATCGGAAACCCATTTCCTCCACATCTAATGAATTGCCGGGGGTTCTCCCTGTCGAAACCATCATGACCAAATCGAAGATCTTGTCAACAACCGATTCGACATTTGCCAATGGGGGCTATTCGGCAGCCCCTCCGGCGATGACGGACGTGCTGCAGAAAACGACTCGCTCCTCCCATGGCAAGGGACAATGATGACCGGCGTGAGACGGTTATCGATCCAATTTTGAAAGGAACCGTCTATCCGGCTGCAGTCATTGCCTCGGATTTGAACGCCTGGATGAGAAAATCATCCATGATGGATTCATGACCGGCAATGGCGGCAACGACCTGGTTGTTGCTGTCAAGAAAGGTAATGTCTGCGGTCATCTTGTGGCGTGAAACGCTCTTTACGAGCAACACGGCCGTGATCGGCTCCGACGGGAACACCCGGCGGTACTGGCGGTAGCTGGCATTGTAGCTTGGAAGGGATACACGCCCTTTCTGCTCGTAGCACCATAGGATCGCCATCTGGTAGGCGCAATCCAGCACGAGAGGGTCTGAAATCCATCGGTTCCTTGGGGGATCGGCCATCCAGCGGTTGGGTGGGGGGGCGGTGTTGAGTTCTGCAATCATCCCTTCGGGGGTCAGGCTGCGCACGTTCCTGATTCCCTGCAATGCGTCTCCGTGGAAAAGAATGTCGCGGTAAATATCATTCGCCGATCGGGTGTAGGCGGAGGATTCCAAATCGGCTGGTATGGAGAAGTCGGGAGCTTCCGGAAGGTGATCCGACAATACCGCCGTTGCCCGAGAGTGAACCACGTCACGATGGTTTTTGACGCCGTTTCTGAGTTCCACGCTCACCTCGTAGCGGCCGTCGTTCTTACGGGCCTTGCCGGCCATTAACCGAATGCGCTTTTTACCGTTTTCGACGATGACCCCCTTAAGGAGCCGCATGTCGTCGATGCCGTTGAGGAGCAATCCTGGATTTTCATGAAGGGCGGAGTGGGCGAACCATTCGGCCATGAGCGCGAAGGGCAGTACCGGTTTTCCGTCCAGCTTGTGATGGGCCAGCACCGGTACACTGCCCTCATCGATATCCCGTTGGAATTTAAGGTTCAAGCCAGAGGCGTCAGGCCCGGCGTCCCTCAACGGGGCGACCTTGGCCAATGATGTGGAGGAGGGTTCGAAGGGTGGCATCGCTGGAAATCCCGAACCGACCACGACCTCGATTGGGGATGAGCCTACTGACCCCATTTCATGCATCAGGGCTGATACCCCCGCATCGATGGGTATGAGGTCAACGCCGTTTCGGATGAATTCACGTCGCAGGGATCCCTGGACCATCCCACCTTCCCAAGGCCCCCAGTTCATGGATATCACCCGACAGTTGGGCAGGCGTTCCTGAAGACAAACAGCGGTTTTGTTGAGGACTTCGTTGGCTGCCGCGTAGTCCGACTGGCCCCGGTTGCCGTATCGGGCGGCGGCTGAGGAGAATAGAACCAGATGGCGCAGCGCCCCGGTGCCCACAGACTTCAGGAGGTTTTCCAGACCGAGGATTTTGGTATCCATCACCGATTCGAACTGCTCTGGCGCTTTGTCGAGAATCAGTCTGTCTTCAAGAACACCGGCACCGTGTATAATAGCTCGCACCGGCCCGTGAACCACACGGATATCGTTGAAGATGGCAGCCAATTTTTGGTCATCCCTAATGTCGACCGAATAGTAGCGGCATTCGGAGCCCGATTCAGTGATGGCGTCGAGGGTCGAGGCTATCTCGCGGTTTCCCATCCACCGGCGATAGGCGGCATCCAGTTCGACGGGTTTGGGGGGGCTATCCCGAAACTCGTTGGAGAGAATGGCCTGCTTGATCACTGCTTCATCCCTGAGCCTCCTGAGCCATTCGGGCTCGGGAACGGGGGCGGGCGAGCGTCCCAGAAGGATAAGGGACAGGGCCTGACGATCTGCCAGCGCTTTGGCCGCCGATGCGGTGACACCTTTGGCGCCGCCTGAAATCACCACCAGGTCGCCGCGCTCCAGCAGGGTCGGAATCTCGGGCGCCTGGGAATAGACGCCGGGCTCTTCGGCCAGGGTAAAGCGGTATTGCGGCGAAAGGCCGATCTCGACGGGTCCACCGGCGTCCGGTTCGAGCAGTTCGTTGGCCAGTGCCTCAGCAATGGCCGATGGATCCTTCCACCCCGGATCGATGTCGAAAGCTCGGCAGGTCGCCTGGGGCCATTCCAAATGGGCGGTCTTGATCAGACCGGCAAGGCCGCCCTGAACCGGATCCTCGATGGCCCCTCCCAGGAAGCCGAAAGCACCGTCCAGGCGGGACACCGAGGCGAAAAACGCATCATTGTCCTCGCGGTCCGAGCGCCGGACCGTGTCGGCCCCTATCGCTTTGATCAGGTTGAAGGCGTCCTTCAGAAATTGGGTGTTCAGATTGGGCAACGGTCCGTCGCTGGTTCCCGGAATATCGGCGATCACCACAAGCCCGGCGGCTTCCGGAAGGCGATCCCTGTGTTTGAGGATGTCCACCGACACCAGGACGGTTCTCAGCCCTCGTGACGAGAGGGCGTCGGACAGCGCTTCGGAGAGGCCGCTGCGGTCCGTGGTGATGAATATTCGCTTGCCGGCAGGAAGGCGAAGGGCGGGGCCTTTGACCCGTGGAGTGGTTACCGGATGGATAGTGGACCGTCCGAGGGGGGCGGGGGGCGGCGAAGACGCTGCGGGGGGGCGGCCATGGTCGTTGCTATTGATGGCAACCCTCGCCTCCCCAACAGCGGGGGACAGGTGGCGGGCGATTTGCCCCAACGTGCAGAGACCTGCCATGGTGTCCGGTGAATCGATGGAAATATGGGGCAGTCGCTCTTCCATCAAGGAGAGAATCTCTACCCGTTTGATGGAATCGATGCCCAGATCGGACTCCATATCCATATCGGCGTTGAGCATGTCCACTGGATAGCCCGTCAGTTCGCTCACCACCTGAAGCAGGATGGTTTCGATTCCGACATCTCCGGCTGTTATGGTCGGCGTCTGGGAGGGCGTATCCGAGGGAGGCACGACCGATGTCCGGATCTCCATGGCCGACGAAGCGGTGAGACGGGCGACAATTTGGCCAAGGGTGCTGAGCCCCCCCAACTCCTCAGGGGAGACGCTTGGCAGGTGAGGCAGTTTTTCTTCGATGACCGACAGGATTTCCACCCGTTTGATGGAGTCGATGCCCAGATCCGCCTCGATATCCATATCCAGGCTAAGCATGGACTGGGGATAGCCGGTGAGATTGCTGACCACTGACAGCAGGGTGTCGGCGAAATCGTCATCGGAGGATGATGGCCCTGGAGCGTCCGCCCGAATCGGAGGGGGAACCGCATCGGCCGTTGGTCCGACGGTTCCTGAAGTTCCCAGGGCCGAGGCCACCTGGGACAGGGTCCTCAATTCCGCCATGACCTCTGGAGAGGCCGTCGCCAGGCCGGGCAGCCGTTCTTCGATGGTAGACAGGATTTCCACCCGTTTGATGGAATCGATGCCCAGGTCCGTTTCCATGTCCATGTCCATGGACAGCATTTCTTTGGGATAGCCGGTGAGATCGCTGACGATATCGATGAGAACACGGTCGATACGGGTGCTGTCCGGCATGTCTTCTGCTGACGATCGATAGGCTGAAGAGAAACTTTCCGTCATCGGTCTCGAGTCGACGGCAGCGCTGGGAGGGGAAAGGGCCGTCTCAGGCTTCCCGGAAGGCATCACCGGCCGATATTCCCGAGTGGTGGGTCGAACCGGCGGCTCTCCGCGGGTTTCGAGGTCCACCGGCGCCGTCGGCTCGAGCGCTGCCGGCAGGTCCCCCAGGCCGACAACCCCGGCTGCACGCGCCATCAACTGTTGAATGGCTTTGGCGGTCGCAGCTTGGGTTTCGAGAAATTTTTCATGGGTTTGGGCCGTCTGGAGATGAATGGCCTGCATGGACCGGACGCCTTCTTCAACAGCGGCCAGGGCTGCCGGCCACTGATTCGTCCCTTGGGGAATCGACACCGCAGGGGAGGGGGCGGTCGGAGCCTCACGGATCGGATTATCCGTTGGAGCAGGCGGGGGCTGGAACGGGGTCGCTACAGACGGCGGTCCTGGATCTGAGACCGTCCGGTTCCGGGGCGCCTTCCCCTGTTTTTGGGGATGTTTGGAAGCGAGGGAAGGGGATGAGGCTGACGTTCTTAAGCCGCCTGCGGATGTTAAATTCGCTCCCGAAATCGGTATGGACATTTTCCGTGGCTCCGGCGGATCCTCTCCGAATTCCCATTCCGTCAGATGAACCCCTTGGCCGAGAGCCGCCAGGTGGGCAAGGGTTTTGGCCAGGTCTTCGATGCCGAATTGCTTGCCGGCAGAGGCGTCCACTGCGATGGCATGGTGGTCTTCGCCGGTGAGGGTGGCCCCGACCAGCCCTTTCATGACGGTTCGGGGACCCACTTCCAGGAAGATCCGAAACCCGGTCCGGTGGAGATTGGTGATTTCATCCACAAAATTGACTGGGTTGCGAAGGTGATTGCCCAGAAGCGAGCGGATCGCTTCGGGATCGGTCGGATAGGCGTCTCCGGTGGTGTTGGAGTAGACCGGGATGCCGGTGGGTGAGAACTCATAGTCCCTGAGCGCGTGGGCAAATGGCGCTCTGGCGCTTTCCACGAGCGCACTGTGGAAAGCGGCTGATACCTGGAGCCGTATCGCTCTCAGTTTGTTGGCCTTGAAGGCTTTTTCGGCCGTTTCCACCGCTTCCACCGATCCGGACAACACTCCCTGGCTGGGTGTGTTTCGATTGGCCAGGACCACATCGAGTTTCTCCGATGCGATCAGGGCCTCGATTTGATCGAGGGGGGCCTTCACTGCGGCCATCGTTCCGCCGCCGGCGGCTGCCATCAGCTGTCCACGTAGGTTGGACAATTCGTGAAGGGTGGGTTCGTCGATCCAACCGGCAGCGCAAAGGGCGGCGAGTTCACCATAACTGTGACCGCAGGCGCCCTCGGGGATGACGCCGAATCGTTCCAACACCTTTGCCAAGGCAAGACTGACGCCTCCGAGAGCTGGCTGGGCAACGGCTGTGTTTCTCAGACGCTCTTCGTTGACCGCGGCTTCTTCTTTGGTCTCGGCGCCGATAGGATAGATAAAATCGGTCAGATCGCCATCACCTTTGAAATAGTCGTTGGCATGCTCCAAGACGGTCATCGCTTCGGGGAACCAGGAGACGATATCTTTCCCCATACCGCAGTACTGGCTTCCTTGACCGGGGAAGGCAAAGGCCAGTTTGCCGGGCCGTGAGCCCGATCCGAAAAAGGCACTTCCCGCCGACTTGAACGGGATATCTTCGGTCACCAGCCCGTGAGCGTTCTCCAGAACCGTCCCCAGATTCCATTGGCTGGTGTCGCTGTTGCGGGTCACGACCATGACGAGGCGGTAAGATGCGGTCGTCGAAAACGCTTTTCTGGACTCCGCGGCGCGCATGGCCAGGTGTTCATGTTTTTCGGACGCGTCGGCGAATGTATGCCACTCCGTCAATTGGGATTGAAGGCCTTCGATGGTGTCATGGCTCAACGCCACCATCTCGACCGACCCGTCCCAGGCGACCTCTTTTTTACCGGCTGAATGCTCTTCGAGTACCACGTGAAAATTGCTCCCTCCAAATCCGAATGCGCTAACGCCCGCACGACGGGGGGTTCCGTTTCCAGCAAACCAGGGTCGGGTTTGGCGATTCAAGTAAAAAGGACTGTCGTCGATGCCGATGTCGGGGTCGGTTTCCGACACTTTCAATGTCGGCGGGAGGATTCTGTTGTGCAGTGCCAGGACCGTTTTGATGAGTCCGGCGGCACCGGCGGCGGCCTTGGTGTGACCGATCATGGACTTGACCGATCCGATGGCACATCGTTTGGTGGGTCCGGTGTCTCCGAAAACGCTCTTTAACGCCTGTATTTCAACCTTGTCTCCAACGCGGGTGCCGGTACCGTGGGCCTCAACAAGCCCGACGGCTGACGGATCCACTCGAGCGCCGTGATAGGCTTTGCGAAGCGCCTTGGCCTGTCCTTCGGATCTCGGTGCGTAGATGCTTTGGGACTTGCCGTCGCTGGAGGCTCCGATTCCCTTGATAACGGCATAGATTCGATTGTCGTCTCTTTCGGCGTCCTCAAGGCGTTTGAGCACCACCAGGCCCACCCCTTCACCCAGAACGGTTCCGTCGGCATCCTTAGAGAAGGGCCTAGCGTCACCGGTGGGAGACAATATCTGGGTGCGGGCGAAGCACATGTGCATGAAGATGTCGTTTAAGGTGTCGACGCCGCCGGTGATGACCATATCGCTTCGCCGGGTTTGGAGCTCCATGATCGCCAGATTGACTGCGCTCATGGAACTCGCGCAGGCGGCGTCCACGACGCAGTTGGTGCCGTTGAGGTCCAGCCGGTTGCAGATCCTGCCGGCGACGACATTGCCCAGAAGTCCCGGGAATGAATTCTCCTGCCAGCCGGTAAACTCGTCGGCGATACGTTTTGCCACCGTTTCGGCAATTTCAGGGGCAATGCCGGAAGCCTCGAGTCCCCGTTTCCATTGGGGGAATGCCAGCCTCGAACCCAAGGGGATCACCAATTCCTGAGTGCCGGTGACGCCCAAGACCACGCTGGTCCGGTCCCGGTCGAAAGGCTTTCCGTTGCCGTAGCCGGCGTCTTCCAAAGCCCGTTTTGCAGCTATAAGTCCAAGGATCTGGGAGGTATCTGTGGCCGCGAGGTTGGCCGGGGGCATGCCAAACTCAGTTGGATCGAATGGCACCGATGGGATAAACCCTCCCCGCTTGCAGTAGACCCGGTCCTCTGCGTTGGGGTCGCTGCTGAAATAGTCTTCCGGCGACCAATGGGTTTCGGGCACGTCGCCGATAGCGTCGATGCCGTGGTAGAGCAACTGCCAATATTCCTTGAGATTGGCAGCCTTCGGAAAGAAGCAGCCGATGCCGATGACGGCGATCGGACTGGCTGCGTTGTCTTCGGATGATAATTGATTCATAAATCCATCGTCCTGTGGATTGGGTATCTGCATAACGGATTTGGGAAATTGTCGCGGTATCGAGAAAGCCGAGCCGATGGAGTGGAATGTCGTTACGTGCGCCGTGCTCGAGGTCTATGGTAGGTGGACTGATTCCAGGACCTCTGTCTCCCTGGTGGCTGCCGGTATTTCGGTTGTCATACTCCCTGGGTTGAGCGTTGATTTCCTACAATGATACTCTATAAGACATATTGCTAGAAAATTCAACAGGATCTCAAGGTCGCTTTTAACTTGTTATATTGATATATCATCTGTATAATTTAACTATGCAGATATATTATACCAATAGGGATTTATCTTCAAAATTATCGATTCCCATTGCCAAATGGAAGCGTTGGGCGAGGGAATTCTTGCCGCCAGATCCCCTCGGAGGCTACCAGTCTGGTTTTGCAAGACATTTCAGCCTCCAAGAGGCGTTTGTCGTGTTTGCCGGAGGATATTTGGTATCGGAACTGCGATTGACAATCCCCGAGGCCAAAGGCATCTTGGCGCTTCTTGACGGATGGATCAAGCGACACATCGTCTCAAGGGCCGGTTTTCCCTGCCTGACCCGACCCCACGGTGAGCCTAGTTCCGATTACGAAATCGTCATCCGGTCTTCGGTCGACGGAAAGCGCCCCCTCACCTACGGTTGCTCGATTCGACACATCCAGTCGTCGACGGAACGCCAAGAAGGAGGCTTTCGAGTGGTTGAAGACCGCTATATCCTCACTGAGATCACGGCGGTGGGGAAAGAGGTGGGGCTGCGTCCCACAGCCGTGCGCCTTTTTATGATATCCGAAGTGGCGCAATGGTTTGCAGGAAGAATGGGGGTCACGAAAGGAAGGGGGTAGCTGCCGGGGTTGTGCCATACTGATAGCACTTCTCTCATAGTGCCCTGTCGTCCCTCAACGCTTTGATTTTAGACAGGGGTTGGGGGCGAACCCACTCGGTGCCGATCCCAAGATCGAGATGCTGAGCTCGGGCCCAGTTCAATCGAGTGATGATGGCGGCACCCAGCATCAGGTTCATTGCGACGGTCACTACCGACCGATTGGGCGGTGATTCCATAAAGCTTCCTTTCGTCCATTCATTGAATGCACCGATGGCCGGACCGCACCAGACCTGATAGTCGATCTGCCGCGAGGGGTCGCCGCTGTTGGCCCACTTCGATGATTTACCCAGGTAGGCCCGGAAGACAAGGGCCATTTTGTGCCGTGGGTTGCTTTCGGCCTTGGGAATCTGACCGGGGTCCCGGATTTCAAAAAACTGTCGTGTTTCTGCCCACTCTTCATTAAAGCTTCGCTTGAAATATTGACTTTCAACAATCTGTTTATTTTCTAATTCTATGCTTTCCCAATCTTGATGTTGTCGATACAGATCATAGAGTTTTTGGGCTTTTTGGGGAAACATGGTACCCCGCTTAAGGACCTGCACCTTGACCCCCATCTCAAACATGTCTGCCGATGGAGCCATGGCGACGTCCGCTTGGCTGGCTTCTGCCAGCATGTGTCTGACGGTTTCCGACGTGCCGGCTTCGATACAGGCCTGATTGACGGTGCCGGTCAGGATGTAAGCCGCCCCCATGGCAAAAGCGCCAGCGGCTGCGGCAGGAGTGGCGATGCCGCCTCCGAGACCCACACAGACGGGTTCAGAGAAGCGGTAACGGGCAGCAATTCGGTCCCTCAGTGCCGTCATGGTCGGTAACAGTGTCAGGGCGGGGCGGTTGTCCGTGTGGCCCCCGGAATCGGCTTCGGCGGTCAGATCCGTCGCCACGGGAATCTGGCTTGCTAGTTCGGCTTCCTCCGTGCTTATCGTTCCGGTTCGGACCAATTCGGACAGCATTTTTTGCGGCGGCGGGGAAAAAAACCGCTCGGCCACCTCGATTCTTGACACCTTGGCCAACACCCGGTTGGGGCATGTGATCCTGCCCTCGCGATTCCGATGGATTCCGCTGATGCGGTAAACCACCAATGGCAGGGTTAGGCGCAGGTAAGCGGAGGCACTGATACATCGGATCCCTCTGCGCAGATAGAGGTCGACGGTGGCGGTTTCCAGGTCCGGTTCGTAAGGGCTGTGAATGAGGTTGAATCCATAGGGCCGGTCGACCATGGTTTTCTGGATGCGGTCGATGGCCGATTCGATTCTATCCAGTGGCAGCCCGGCCGCTCCGAAAAAACCGATCATTCCGCTCTTGCCCACCGCCTCGACCATCTCCGTCGACGTGATGCCGTTGGCCATGGCGCCAGCCACATACGCGTAGGTCAGCCCATACCGGGCTTTGAACACCGGGTCTCCGAGGTCGGTGGGCATCAGTGGGGGCAGATATCCCAGCAACGGAAGGCTTTGGGCCGGTTCGGACCGATCCAATGTCGCACTGCCGATGCGGGCGCTGCCTTCCTGGCTCACGGCCACCGTTCCGTCGTGGTCAATAATGAAGATCGGATGGCCCGCCCGAAGGGCCGCAGCCTCGACGGCATAGCGCTCCGACGTGGGCAGGGCATTGTCCGGGAACCACCGTCCGATGGGGTGCATACCGCGGGCCTTGGCGTTCATATCGGAGTCCTTTGGGAATCGAAATCATCGGGATAAAAACCCGGGCACTGTAAAAGATCCATTGCATGCCTGTCAAGATTGGCCATTACCGGTCCAGAGCCCTCAATTCGGTTCACCCTCTGGGGTGGAAACGGCGGTGAATATTCCGAAGCCGTTCCCCGGTGACATGGGTATAGATCTGAGTGGTCGCAATGTCTGTATGGCCAAGCATGACTTGAACGGCCCGCAGGTCTGCTCCTCCTTCGAGAAGATGGCTGGCAAAGGAGTGGCGGAGGGTATGGGGGGTCACCCTCTCGGTAATTCCTGAAGCGGCCGCGTATTTCTTGATCAGCTTCCAGAATCCCTGTCGGGTCATCGGCCGTCCCGCCCTTGCCACAAATAAGGTAGAACTGGGGCTTCCCTTTAGGAGAACGGGTCTGGAAGTGTCCAGGTAGAGCTGGAGTTTCTGGCATGCCGGCTGTCCCATGGGGACCATTCGTTCTTTTTTCCCTTTGCCCACAACACGCACATAGCCGGCATCGATATTGATGCTTCCGAGGGTCAGGCTGACGAGCTCGGAGACTCTCAGACCGGCCGCGTACAGCGTTTCCAGCATTGCCGAATTCCTCAAACCGATTGGGGTTTTCGGGTTCGGCGCCTCCAACAGGCGCCGGACATTGTCGACAGAGATGACATCCGGCAGA
The DNA here is from genome assembly GCA_942491115.1 of uncultured Desulfobacteraceae bacterium. Taxonomy (GTDB): domain Bacteria; phylum Desulfobacterota; class Desulfobacteria; order Desulfobacterales; family UBA5852; genus CALNZV01. Next base: position 236,899 of record CALNZV010000001.1, on the reverse strand, counting down.
TAGAGGCCGGATTTGGGTAGTTCCACCAGCCGGGAGGGATCGGAGTCGATCAACCCCTCTTCATGGAGAAATCGGTAAAAGCCCCGTATTGATACCAGGTGCCTTGCTCTGGAGCGTGGGGACAGCCCCGCTTTTCTCAGGTGGATGAGGTAACGAAGGAAAACGGCCGTGTCCGATGTCCGGGGATCCGGCGAATCCATATCGCGGAGAAACCTCATGAACCGCTGGAGATCGGCTCCATAAGCGGCCAGGGTTTTTTGGGCAAGCCCTTTTTCGACGATCAGGTAGTGGGTATACTGATCGATGATTTGATCGATTTCCGTCATGGGGGTATCCTGCCCCTCGGCGCGGCCGGGCAGCCGCTGTTCAACGAAACCCCTGACGGCTCTCCTGCCCTGCCGTTGCTCAGGACGAGGGGCGCTCCCGTCCGCTTTCCCGAAAAGTGGGGGTGCCTCTCTGACTAAGCTTTCCAGTCAACAGAGGTTTCCCGGAAGTCAATCAGGGAAGAGCCCCGTCCTTGCTGACTTGCCGACGTTAGGAAACAAGTCAGCATTCCACGCTCAGATAGCCGTCGGTGATGGGAAGCTGGTTGAGGATTTCGGCATCCGACTCGGTCACAAGAATCTGGTTTTCCAGGCGAACGCCTCCCCAACCCGGAATGTAAATGCCTGGTTCCACAGTAACGATCATTCCCGCCGCCAATATGCAGTTGCTGATGGGACTGAGCTTTGGGCCTTCATGAATGGCCAGCCCGGTGCCGTGACCGAGGCTGTGACCGAAGCGGTCGGCAAACTCGGTGCTGTCGATGTGGCTTCTGGCGACAGCATCCAGATCCCGTCCCGATGCCCCCGGACGAACGGCGTCGATGGCCTTTCTTTGGGCGTCCCTGACAACGGTGAACACCCGGTTGAACGTTTCGTTCGGCGGCCCGATAAAGACGGTTCGCGAGATGTCCGAACAATAGCCGTCGATTCTGGCACCCCAGTCGAAGAGAATCGGTTCACCGCCGGTGATTTCCCGATGGCCGGGTGTCGCATGGGGCAGAGCGCTGTTAGGCCCGGAGGCAACGATGATGGGAAAGGAGGGGCCTTCGGCACCCGCGCGGCGGAGTTCCTCCTCAAGCGCCCATGCCAACTCGGATTCTCTCGCCCCGGGCTTAATCCTGGGGAGGAGGTGTTCAAATGCGGATTCCGCAGCCGCCACCGCCCGACGGGTGATAGCGACTTCATGGTCGTCTTTTTTCTCACGGAGAGGCTCGACGATGTTGTCCATGGGACGCATGTCGACCCCTGACAGGTGACGCTTAAACCCCTCCACCAGTTTGTTGTGCTGAAGGACACTCATCCTGGCGCTCTCGAATCCCAGGGTCCGGATATTCATGTCCCGGACAATGTCGGGGAGGTCGACGGCCCAGCCTTTGGGGTATTTGACGATTTCAACCCCGTGGGTTTCCCCTTTCGCCTGGAGATCGTACCTGGAGTCGGTGGCCAGAAGGGTCCGGTCCCGGGTGATCAGAATGATGCCGGCGCTTTCGTTGAATTGGCCGTCCTCGCCAGTAAATCCCGTCAAATACCGCCGGTTTTCTTCGATCAACACTAAAAAACCGTCGATCCCGAGCCGGGATAGCTGTTCTCTGATCTGCTCAACTCTTCTTCGGTATCGGCGATGGGTGGGATCCGTCGTCACAGGAAAGACTCCTTATTCTGGTCTAATATCTCCACCTCCGGTGGAGTCCCCGGTAAGGGCTTACCGCCCCTTCGGTTTTCTGATCCGTTGTTCCTTCTCCGGGCACCCAGAAAAGGAACGCCACAGTAGGCGATCGTGCCCCGAGGCCTTCGGTTCTATACCGCAGCCGGATACGCCGGAACTCGCCCTCTTTGGCAGGGTGGCTCAGACCGCCGCCGCATCGCTGTCGCCCGCGTTCCCGATGCTCGGCCTCGGGACAATGGGGAGGAATGTCAACGGCCATTCAGTGACCACCCGCCCCATGTGAGGGAACTCCTGATGCCGCCCACAATGCAGGTGGAGCCTCTCTGGTCGATCGGTCAGGGGTTTCAACAGCGAAGGCGGTTTTCAGGCATGCCCGCAGCCCGACCCACTTTATAAGTCAACGGCGGTGGCAATTCAAGCCGCTGGTTTAAAGTCCAAAAGAGGCGTATCCTGTGTTACATCCCAATCGCCCTTCCCAAGGGTATCGGCGTGGGTCTCGGCGCCGCGGGATCTAATCGACCATGAGACCGGCTTTCAGAGTGTCCAGCAACGGGAAGTCTCTCCCAATTGAGTGAGCCGGGGGGGCAGACGCCGCAGTGATGCCAAGATCTTGCGATGCCTTGAGGCGAGCGGGGCAGGCCCGGATCCGGCGGCTGCCGGGGGAAACCACTTGACAGTCCCCCCAGATGATTCAGTATACATCCAATTTAGCCTGCATTTCTGCCCTGTTTCAGTTGCCGACTTCAGGAATGTCGGCATGGCGTTTTTTTAACAGAAAGGGTTTTCCGGTGTCCTCAGCCATTGACCATTTTGCCGATGATTTCTCCCCCAAGTTCAAGAGCTACCAGTCTTTTATGGCGCGTCGGGTTCGGAAAATCCTTCTCGTATCGAGCCTCTACGATGCCTGTATCATCAACGAGGATTGTCGTCTTGCCGATCGGATTGCCCACGAGTATCGGGATTTGAATCTCAGCAACCCCCCATTGGTAACCTGGGCGGCTACCGCTGAAGAAGCCCTCGGCCTCATCGACAGTCGGGATTTCGATTTGGTGATCACCATGTACCGGCTCTCGGACATGGATGCGTTCGCCCTGGGTCGGGAAGTTAAAAAACGGTCCTGTCAGGTTCCCGTCGTTTTGCTGACCCACGACAGTCAGATGCCGGCCGACTGCATCGGTGACAATCGGTCTTCAGTCGGTATCGACAGAATTTTTGTCTGGTCCGGAGATTCCGATCTACTGCTAGCCATCATCAAATCGGTAGAAGACGAGTTAAACGCCCCCAGCGATACCGAAAAAGGAGGCGTCAGGGTCATTTTGGTAGTGGATGGATCCCCTGACCGACTGTCCCGGATTCTGCCTGTTTTGTACCAAGAGATTATGACTCAAACCCAGGCGACCATCGAGGAGGGTCTGAACCGGGAGCACCGGCTTTTGAGACGGCGAGCCCGAACCAAGGTGCTGCTGGCCGACACCCTGGAAGAGGCCGATCGACTGTATCAGCGATACCGATCCTTTCTGGTCGGTATCATTTGCCAGAAGGCCTTGATACGATCCTGCCGGCTCGATCCCAAGGCTGGGATTGGGTTTTTGGAATCGGTTCGGGTCGGGGATCCCGATCTTCCTTTTCTGCTGGTGGTGACTGACGCTGACGACGATGGCAGAGCCGCCGCCGAGGCCCATGGGATCGATCTGATGAACCTGGCCGGGGAGTCGGTGTCTGGATTTCTCCGGCACTATCTTAAGCGGCGGCTTGGATTCGGCGATTTTATCTTCCGGATGGCCGATGGTCGCGAAGTCGGCCGGGCCTCCTCGCTTCAGGAGCTTGAAAGCATCCTGCCGGATATTCCGGACGAATCCGTTGACCAGCACTGGAGAAGACATGATTTCTCCAGATGGGTCTTTGCCCGTACCGAATTTCTGCTGGCAGAACGCATGGCAAGGGCCCGATCGGAGTCGGTTCACCACGATATCAGCATGTTGAAAACCTTTCTTTTCGATATCATTCATGCCCGCCGGACATGGCGGCAAAAGGGGGTTGTTGCCGATTTCAAGGCGGAGACTTTCGATCCGGAAACGGAATTCGTCAAGGTCGGCAAGGATTCCATGGGGGGGAAGGCGAGAGGACTGGCCTTTCTGGCCGTCCAACTCCAGCAGAATCCTGATTTTCAGGCGGCCCACGAGGGCGTGAAGATCTACATCCCCAACACATTCGTATTGGCGACGGATGTTTTCGATCAGTTTGTCGACGCCAACGATCTGAGGGTACACTCCCGGACAACCGTGTCCGATGACGATATCGCCAAGCGGTTTCTGAACGGCCGGTTGTCCGATACCATTACCGATGTGCTCCGGTCCTATCTGGCCAAGGTGAACTGGCCCATCGCCGTGCGCTCGTCGAGCCTGATGGAGGACTCACAGTCCCATCCATATGCCGGCATATACCGTACCTACATGCTTCCCAATTCCGATCCGGATCTCGAAGAACGGCTGCGTCAACTCATCGATGCCGTCAAGTTGGTTTATGCCTCCACCTTCTTCCAGGAACCCAGGGCGTTTGCCAAGCGGACAGACCGGCGTCCCGACGAAGAGAAAATGGGAGTGGTGATCCAGCGGTTGGTGGGTGAGCGATACGGGGATTTGTTCTATCCGGCGTTATCCGGTGTTGCTCAATCCTACAACTACTACCCGATTGCCCCAATGACCCCCGAAGACGGCATTGCCAATGTTGCCATGGGTCTGGGGGTGACGGTGGTGGGGGGAGAGCGATCGCTTCGGTTCTGCCCCCGGTATCCTCAGAACCTGCCGCAATTCTCGACGGTGGAGGACATTCTTTCCAATGCCCAGCGCCACATTTATGGGATGAAGATGGGGCAGTCCAGAATGATTCTCAATACGTTTTCCGAGTCCACTCTTGAAAAGCGGGACATTTCGGATCTCGAGGATCGACGGGTGCTGGAACTGCTGGCCAGCACCTATCTGCCTGAAGAGCACCGTATCAAGGACGCACTGCTGCCGGGGGGCTATCCCGTGCTGACCTTTGCGCGGCTTCTGAAACACAAGATGGTTCCTCTGGCCGACATCCTCACAGACATTCTTGCGTTGGGGGAAAAGTGGATGGGATGCTCGGTAGACATCGAGTTCTCTCTGAACTTTCCTTTGGACCCCGATGGGCAACCGGAGTTGGCCCTTCTTCAGATCAGGCCCATGGGAGCGCGGAAGGAGCTGATCGAGGTCGATATCGATGATCGGGAAATCGACGCGGCGGTCTGTTATTCGACCCATGCCCTGGGCAATGGCGAAACCACCGGCATTACGGACATCGTCTTCGTCAAACCCGAAGATTTCGATCCATCGAGAACGGTGGACATGGTCAAGGACATCCGACAGGTCAACGCCCGGCTCAATGCAGAAAACCGCTCCTATATTCTGGTGGGACCTGGGCGATGGGGATCCCAGGATCCCTGGCTGGGCATTCCCGTCCAATGGGCAGATATCTCCGGCACCTCTGTAATCGTCGAAACCACATTTGAGGATTTCAGGCCGGATCCCTCCCAGGGATCCCATTTTTTTCACAATCTGACTTCTCTCAACATGGCCTATTTCAGCATCTTGGACGATGGTCAAGATCGGATCCGCTGGGAATGGCTGAAGTCCCTGCCGATCCAGAAAGTCACGCGTTTCCTGTCCCATGTTCGGGTGGAGACGCCACTGACCGTGAAGGTGGACGGAAAAACGTCAAGGGGCGTCATATCGGGAGCCCTCTGATGGACTGCCGATCCCGGGAAATGAGGCGACACCGCAATGATCAGAATTAATGACATCCAGGGGGCCGCCGACCGGATTGGGAGGGATATCCTCCAGACTCCCTTGGTGTATTCACCGACTTTCAGCACCATGTTCGGTGGGCCGGTTTATCTAAAACTGGAGAATCTTCAAAAAACAGGCAGTTTCAAGATCAGGGGCGCCACCAACAAGATTAAAGCGATTCGAAGCCAAATCGGTCCTCGGGGTGTCGTTGCCGCATCGGCCGGCAACCATGCTCAGGGGGTGGCCCTTGCCGCCAGCGAAGCCGGCGTGCCCGCTACCATCGTGATGCCCGAGGGCGCCTCCATCTCCAAGCAGGAAGCCACCCGAAGCTACGGAGGGGAAGTCGTCATCCACGGGAAGAGCGTTGGAGAGAGTATCGAGGAGGCCAAGCGCCTGAGTGCCGAAGGTCGGATATTCATTCATCCCTACGACGATCCCTTGATCATTGCCGGACAAGGAACCCTGGGTCTTGAAATTGCCGACGACCTGCCCGATGTGGGTCAGGTTCTGGTGCCCGTCGGAGGCGGTGGATTGATTTCCGGGGTGGCGGTGGCGTTGACATCCCGATGTCCCAACGCGCGAATCATCGGCGTTCAGGCATCAGCCTGTCCGTCGGCGGCTGCGGCGCTTTCCACCGGAAAGCGCCGGGTGGTGGTCACTCCAGGATCCATTGCCGACGGCATCACTGTGAAACAAACAGGAGAGGCGCCTTTCTCCATCATGCGGGATCGGGTGGAAAAGGTCGTCCTGGTGGATGAAGAGCTGATTGCCGCGGCCATTCTCATGCTACTCGAGAAAAAGAAAATACTTGCCGAGGGTGCCGGGGCAGTGCCTCTGGCTGCCTTGATGGCTGGTCATGTGGCATTGACACCCGGCTCCAGCACTGTTCTGTTGATCAGCGGCGGTAATCTGGACAGTCCGCTGTTGGGGAAGATCATCAGCAAGGGGCTGTCCAAAAGCGGCCGGATCATTCGCATCGGGGTCCAACTCTCTGACGTTCCAGGCGCCCTTGCCGATCTTCTCGGCCTGATCGCCGGTGCGGATGCCAATGTCCTTCACATCTACCACGACCGAAGAAAACCAGGCCTGCCGATCAATGCCTCGGCTGTCGAACTGGAATTGGAAACCCGGGGGCGTCAGCACACCGAATCGGTGATCGCCCACCTGGAGATGGCCGGCTTTCCATTGACCTGCTGTTGAAGCGTCCGTGGGGTGCCCCGACGGCACCCTATGCCCACAGGTTTACCGGTCTCCTTCCCTCTCGTCTTCCCGATTCATCAGCCGGACCCATCAGAGATTGCCTGCCGTGACCAGATGGCTCTTTCTAACGGCAAGGCTTAGGACGTCCATGACGAATTCGTGGTGCCCATCGGAGAAGGGCAGATAGATCAGGTGGATCTTTTCCGGCCGGATACGAATACGGGGAAGGTCCGATATTCGTCGCTTCGGCGGCGTCAACCAGCCGGCTATGTTGATTTTGATCGTTTCCAAGGCCTCCCGGTAAGGGAGATTGGCTGATATCGGGGCTCTGTCCGGCAACCGGCGGGTTGTGGGCCCGTCCGGTTGACTGAGGGTGACGGTTCGCATGAGCTGCAGAAAGGCCTGGGGCCGGATCTTGAAAGCGGGGGACCAGAACCGAAACGGACGGTTTTTCCAGTCGGCTTGGGGTACCCTGGGCAGATTGGCCGCATTGGACAAATCTTCATATGAAGACAATGGCAGACCGTCCACTTCGGCCTGGATTCTCCAAAAGGGCAGGTAGACGTCGCTATCGCCCGTGCCCATGACGGCAGCCCCCATCCGCTTGAAGCCTTCTCGGTCGGGGACCCATACCGATTCGCAGTATCGGCACGTCATCAGATGGGCGTCTTTGTCGCCGACCATGTCCCAGCCGCAGTTAGGGCATAGGGTGGGAAGAAACCGAACCCCGGTGCTCGGGGGGCCGCCGTTGAAAGCGTCCATTTCGCCTTCCGGAAGCGGTCCGGTAATGGGCGTTTCCAGAATGCCGTCAATGATGCGATCTCGTATCCGGTAAGGCGTATAGATCAGGCTGGTGGATTCTCCAATTTCACATTGGTGTAGGACAGCGTCTCGGGAACCTTGACGAAATCGTTCCCCGACTGTCTTGAGCATTTCCCGGCGGGACAGTTTGGGAGCGATGAACCGCCCCGGCGTATCAGGGGTGACATAAGAGAGTTTCAGGGCCTGACTTCTAAATCCGAGAGACACCGGGAGATGGCGGGACGGGGTCGCCTGGAGGCTCACATCGACGAATCTGGGCGTTACTCTGGCCGCCGTGCAGGAGAACAGCATCCCTTTGAACCGCCAATACGGCACATAAACCAGATCCTCTCCCGTAGAGGATGCCGGCTGGAACCGGTAGCGAAAACCGTCGAGATCCATCAGAAAGGACCTTGTCCGGCAATAGTTGCAGGCAAACAGCCGATCCGTCTCGGCGAGGGTGGCCGGTGCCCCGCACTGAGGGCACTGGTAATCTATGAGAAAATTAGAGCTTCTCACCGCAGGCGTTGCAGAAGAGGGCGTCTGTCAGGTTTTCCGCATGGCAGCGGGAGCAGACACTGGCCTTGGGAGAAGCCTCACTTGATTGACCGCAGCGGGAACAGAACTTGGCTGTGGGAGTGAGGTTTTTCCCGCAGCTGATGCACTGTCGAAAAACCAACTGTTGATGGCCGCAGAAGGGGCAGAATCGGGCATTCTCGGGAATCGGTTTTTGGCACTCGGTGCAGCCGACTTCTTGGGGCGGTGAGGCATCGGCGGCCGACCCGGGCTGAGGGTCGGCGAAAAAGCGGGCAAACATGGCGGGCATCATCAAACCGATCCCAGCTCCCATGCCCTCTCCGGCCGCCCCCTCCTGGGACACGGCCTTTTCCATCGCCATGGCGGCCTTCATCTTCATGAGCTTACCCATGTCGTCGAAGACGCCCATCCGGCTTCGATCGTCGATTGCCTGTTGAACCTCCGGTGGGGGGGTGATGGCATTGATGTAGATCTGAGAGAGTCCCAGGCCGAAATGACTGAAATCCTCCTGGAGGCGGCCGGCAAGACCTTCGGACAGTTCATCGTAGCGGGCCGGCAGGTTCAAGATGGAGTCGATGGTTTTACCCATATAGTCGTTGAATCGGGAGACGATGACCCGGTTCAGGTAGTCCTCGATGGACTCCGTGGTGTAGATGCCCTGGGTACCCACCATCCGGTTGATGAGAAGGGCGGGCTGGACCACTCGAAGATTGAAGACCCCGAAAGCCCGCAACCGGATGAGCCCCAACTCGGTGTCCTTGAAGGCAACGGGATCCCGGGTACCCCACTTGAGGTTCGTGAATACCTTCATGTTGACGAAATAGACTTCCGCCCGCAGCGGGCTGGACATGGCCCAGGGGAGGCTGGCGATTTTGGTCAGAATGGGGATGTTGCCGGTTTTAAGGGTATGCCGACCGGGACCAAAGGCTTCGACGGCCTTGCCTTTGTAGAAAAAAACCGCCGTCTGATTCTCTCGGACGGTAAGCTGAGCCCCCCATTTGATCTCGCCTGAGCCCTCCTCCGGGATGCGGTGAACGAGTTCCTGGCCGCTCTCGTCGAACCATTCTAGATTTTCAAGAAATACGAGATTCATTCGGTTGATCATATCCCCTCCACAGTTGGCATCTGGCAGTAGGCCCCGATCCATTGAAAATGACGGGCGCTGCCAACAGCCTATCGGTTGCCGGCACCTTCTTCAGGAGTCTCGTAAAGACCCTGGGCATACAATGGTGGTTCTGATAGCTGTGACTTGCCTTCGATCGGCGCCTCTGGTAAAGCCTCCGTGATCTTTCTTATGACGGATCGATGCCCGCGCTTGGGGACAGACCGTCAATTGGCCCTGTCCCACGCGACGGCATCGATCTCGTATTCAGGAGAAGTTAATGGTATTGGCGTTTTTGAAGACCGTTTTTACCTTCGTTATGGTTCCTATCGGCTTGATGTTGGAATTTCTTGTGGAATTTCCTTTTCGTCTGGCCGTTTTTTTGAGTGCCGACCCCAAGTCTCCGAGACATGGCAGAGCCCGGCGGAAATGATTCCTCGGCTCCCCCGGCCGGCACCCACCCCTATCTCTGGAGGTGAGCATGCAGATCCTTGGCATCGACATCGGGTTTGGATTCACCAAGGCAACGGATGGCAGCGACACCATCATTTTCAAATCCCTTTATGGGGATGCCACAGAGATTCAGTTCTGGGTAGATTTTCAGGATCGCGCACTCACCGATTACTTTCACGTCACCATCGACGGCAAGAGTTATTTCGTGGGGGATCTGGCCGAACAGCAGTCCAGCGTCATCAGTTTCACCCTTGATCAGGAGCGGATGATTTCCGACTTCATGAAACTCTTCGTTCTGACGGTTGCGGGGGTCATGGCCGACAAGACCCTGACGTCCGAAGCGCCGCTGCGTATCGTATCCGGCCTTCCGGTCAGTTTTTTCAGGCAGTACCACGACCGGTTCCGGGATGTTCTCAAAGGCCGACATACCGTCACCTTCCACAATCCCGACGGTAGCCGAAAGGTCAGGCAGTTCACTATCGAGGAGGTGGCCCTGCTGCCCCAGCCCATGGGCAGCATCCTGAACACCGTCATGGCCGCCGATGGGACCATCGCTGACAGAGATCTTGCCCGTTCCAAGATCGGAGTGGTGGATATCGGCTTTCGTACCACCGACTACACCATTATCGATCGGATGCGGTATGTGGAGCGAAGCAGCCGGACCCTGGATACCGGTATTGCCAAGGCCTTCGGCATCATCGCCAACAAGCTGAGGGAAAACGCGGGTGTCAACGTGGAACTATATCGGCTCTATAACGCCGTCGACGCCGGCTCCATCAAGGTCAGAGGGCAGGGATTCAACATCGGCAAGATTCGAGATCAGGTCTTCGGCCAGCTTGCCGGCTCCGTCGTCGGCGACATGGACCGTCTCTGGGCAAACGACTGGGATGTGGATCACATCCTATTGACCGGTGGCGGGGCGATGGCCCTCGCTCCCCACATTCAGCCCATGATTTCCGGCAGCATCAGACCGTTGAAGGATGGAGACGATTCCCGTTTCAACAACGTCATGGGGTATTTTAAATATGGAAAATACCTCTGGGGGGCGCTGGAATCGCCCCGGGAGGATACGTCCGACGAGGGATCTTCACAACCTTCCGGCGGACAGGGGTGAGCCATTTTTCTCGCCAGTCATCCCCAAAGAATTCCGCTGTTGCAGCACCGGCACCGGGTTCTTTGGAATGAATAGGGGCGTCAGTTCTGAAGGGTTCCCCCCGTCTTTCCGCTATTGCACGATCCATCGATCGGCTTGTTCATCCATAACCCGATCCATTATCTTTTGACGGGTTTTCTGGATTTCCGATATCAAGCAATCGCTAGCCCCATTCGAATCCCCTCCATGCAGCGCGTCGACGAGGCGGAAATGGGTATCCAGCATGGTTTTGCCGCTTCGGCTCAATACCATGAAGCGGGCCAGACGATCCAATAGCTTTCCGATCTGCTCGGCAAGGCCCAGATTGCCTGACCATCCTCAATACGACCTTGCCTGCAGACAGATGTGCGGACATGGGGGCTGTTGTCCTTTGTGGCCCCCGGTGGCATACCGGGTGCTGCCAACGTCATGAACCGCTTGAAACTGATCGTTAATGCGGTTTCCTTCGGCACCAGCCGGACCATCGGCATGCATCCGCCGACCATCACCCATGAGCACATGACCACCGAGGAGCGGCAGGCGGTGGGCATTGATGACGGTCTGATACGCCTGTCGGTGGGTCTGGAGATCCCCGAGGATATCATTCGGGACCTGGAACTGGCCCTGGAGGGGGGCTGAGCCATTCAGTGGTTTCTGATACTTTTCAAGGCCTTCCGACAAGGAGAGGACTCACCATGGCGATGCGGACATTTGCCAGGAGAATTAACGGGCTCAAGCCCGAAGGCGCCTATAAAGTGCTCGCCCAGGCCAAGACTCTGGAAGCCCAGGGCCGGGACATCGTCCATCTCGAGATCGGAGAACCGGATTTCCCAACCCCTAGCCATGTTTCCTTATCGGGGATCCGGGCCATTGCGGAGGGGGAAACCCGTTACAATCCATCTCCCGGGCTATCGGTGCTGCGCCGAGCCATTGCCAGGGAAGCAGGCGCTTTCCGGGCAATGGAGATCGCGCCCGATCAGGTGGTGGTGGCCCCCCGGGGCCAAGCCGATCCTGTTTTTGACCATGCTCGCCCTGGTCGAACCCGGAGACGAGGTGGTTTGCCCGGACCAGGGATTCCCGAGCTACGTCACTGCCATCGAAATGGCCGGCGGAAAACCGGTTTTCGTCCCCCTGAACCTTGAAAAGGGATTTGACTTGGATGCGGCAGCCCTGGCCCGCAGCGTTTCACCGCGAACAAAAGTTATCGTGCTGAACTCTCCAGGCAATCCAACCGGTGGAACTCTGTCCACGGACAGTCTGGAGACGGTGGCCGACATCGCAAGGGAAAACGACTGCTGGGTGCTCTCGGATGAAATCTACGCCCGGCTGACCTACGAACCGGGGCCGGTCACCGTGGCCGTTTTGTCCGGTATGGCCGAACGCACCATCATTGTTGACGGCTTCTCAAAGACTTACGCCATGACCGGCTGGCGTTTGGGGTTCGGCATCATGCCCGAGTCCCTGGCCTATGAAGTGGGGTTGCTGTTGACCCACTCCGTGGGGTGTACGGCGACATTCACCCAGATTGCCGGCATCGACGCCATCACCGGCCCCCAGCACACCGTCGAGACCATGAGAGAGCGCTTCAGGGCTCGCCGGGACATCATGGTGGAGGGTTTGAACCGGATATCGGGGGTCCGCTGCCACCGCCCCCGGGGGGCCTTTTATGCCTTTCCCAACGTGGAGGGCTTGGGACGGGACGCCGGGTGGCTGGCCGCCTACCTGCTTGAGGAGGCCGGAGTGGCGCTGCTTCCGGGAACCGACTTCGGTGCCAATGGAAACGGTCACCTTAGGCTTTCCTATGCCAATTCGATGGACGCTATCCAAACGGCCCTGGAACGCATCAACAGCGCCGTCGAAAGACTGGTTTGACATCGATGGAAAGTGAATCGAATGACCCATCGGCGTCCAAGGAGACTCCGGTGGGCGGCGGCAACGGGGAATGGTTCTGCTTGATGCCTCATAAATCCGGGCAGCCCTCGTTTCATCACCGCCATGACCGATACCGATGATACCCATAACCCCATGCGACTTTCTTCTTTACATGACTGTTAAAATCCGACACATCAGGCAGAAATCTCCAACCCAGTCTATCCAGGGGTATCCCCAGTGATTCCGATGCCCCGCTCATTTCGGTTTTTCAACTCGGAGGTATGACAGATGGCAGTAAAAGACATTTTTGACGCGGTGATCGCTTTTGATCAAGGCGGGGTCATGTCCAAGGTCGAAAGCGAGATTTCTTCAGGAACGGCTGTGGATGAGATTCTTAACCAGGGGTTGATCGGCGCCATGGACGAGGTCGGGAAGCGCTTTTCCGACGGCGACCTCTTTGTTCCGGAAATGCTCATGGCCGCCCAAGCCATGAAAGCCGGTCTTGAATTGTTGAAGCCCCATCTGGCTGCCGGTTCGGTTCAGTCCCGGGGGACCGTAGTCATCGGAACGGTCAAGGGCGATCTCCACGATATCGGAAAAAATCTGGTGTCGATGATGATGGAGGGTGGCGGATTCACCGTGGTGGATTTAGGGGTGGATGTGGATTCCGACCGGTTCGTCCAAGCTGCCAAGGACAACAGGGCCGACGTGGTGGCTCTATCGGCGCTTCTGACCACGACCATGCCGGCCATGGAGGGAACCGTGTCCGCCATCAAAGCCGCCGGCCTCGCCGTTAAGACCATTATCGGAGGGGCACCGGTCACCCAAGCGTTTGCCGATCAAATCAATGCAGACGGCTATAGCGACGATGCGCCGGGAGCGGTCGATCTGGCCCGCAAACTGGTTGCGGCGTGATGTCCGAACCCGTCCCATTCGACAAGACCGCCCAGTCTCCGGTGGGGTGTCGCGAGGGGCCGGGGGAGGGAGACGGACCATGATCATCATCGGAGAATTGATCAACGCGAGCCTCAAGACCTTCCGGGCAGGCATGCTCGAAAGTCGATGGCTGCGTTACGGGTAGGGGACATTGGGGTGGGATATCTTTGGCCATGGATCGATGATTTGGCCCGACGGAGTAAGGAACCTGCCCGACATCAACGGGACGGCGGATTCTTGACAGCGTTTCTTGATACCCTCCGGCGCCCGCCATCCCATGGGTGAGAAACCGACTGAACGCCATTATTCAATGATCCGGTTTTACGTCGTTCTTATCTGTCTTCCTTTAGGGACGGCCTTTTGTCGGCCCTTTTTTATTGCCATCGACCCCGTTAAGCGATATGGCCATAACCCCGGTGTGGATTCCCGGGGAGGTGCCGGCAGCATGGCCTCCGGCTTTTTCGTCCGCTTCGAGAAACGCCGAAACTAAAGGGGTTCAATGACATTGGGCAGTGAACGGCGGCGCCACTAACCGAAAGGAATCGAAGCCAATGGGATGGATTGGAAAGTTCCTGGGTGGAACCATCGGGTTCGCATTGGGCGGCCCGCTGGGAGCCATTGCCGGCGCCACTTTCGGTCACTTTTACGACCAGACTTCCCAGGAATTGATCGCTGATCGATCCTCTCCCAGTCAGATCGAAGGGGCCCAGATGACCTTTTTCGTCGCGGTCTTTTCGATGCTGGCAAAGCTCGCCAAGGCGGACGGGCGGGTCAGTGCCGAAGAGATCGCGACGATCGAGCGTTTCATGGAGGAAGAGTTGAGGCTCAGTGCTCAGAGCCGCCAGGTCGCCATCCGTATTTTCCACGCCGCGAGTGAGTCAAACGATACGTTTCAAGATTACGCTCATCAATTCTACCTTCACTTTAGGTATTATCCGCAGTTAATTGAATTTATGATCGATATTCTTTTCAGGTTGGCGGCAGCGGATGGTCGGATGACCTCGCCTGAAGAGACCCTGCTGCGATCGGCAACCCGCCTTTTTCACCTTCATGACAGCGTGTTCGAAGGCTTGAAGGCTCGCCATTTTGGTCGGGGGCCCAGTCACTTCGAGGTGCTGGGTTGCACCGCGGAAGATGACGACGATGTGATCAAGGGCCGGTATCGGCAGCTGGTCAAGGAGTATCACCCGGATCGGATCGCCTCAAAGGGTCTTCCCGAGGAGTTTATCAAGGTGGCCGAGGAAAAATTTCGAGAAATACAGACCGCCTACGAGGCCATCAAAAAAGAGCGGGGGTTGTCGTGAGGAAGGGGCATCCCCGGCGCCACCAACCACGGCCTATAGCCCCTGGGCATTCAACGGCTGCCCCGGGGCCCTAGTGTGTCTGTGGCCATTTTCCTGATGGGAGACCCTGCAACCTCGGTCATGACCGCGGCTTTCAGCGTCGGATGGTCAAGCGCTCGATGGTAACCGGTGTCTTCGGACGATCCATGGCATCGGTGGATACCTTGCCGATGGTGCTTACCACATCAAGCCCTTTCACGACCCTCCCAAACACCGAATGCCTGTTGTCGAGGTGGGGGGTTGGCCCAAGGGTGATGAAAAACTGGCTGCCATTGGTGCCGGGGCCGGCATTGGCCATGGAGAGAATACCTTCACCGTCATGGCGCAGCGTGGGATCGAATTCGTCTTTAAACCGATAGCCGGGATCTCCGGTCCCGTTTCCTTTGGGGCACCCACCCTGGATGACAAATCCTTCGATGATTCTGTGAAATACCAAACCATCGTAGAAATTCCCCTCCCGGGAGGTTTCCTGTCGCCCTTCGGCCAGATTGATAAAGTTCCAGACGGTTTCAGGACATTCTTTGGCGTAGAGTTCCGCTTCAATGGCACCCATGCTGGTTTCAATAACCGCAACCGGCCGATCCAGACCCTCTTCCTTGTAGGTTGATTTCGTTGTGCTCATCTTTTTGCCTCCTCCTTCGGTGATCTCCGGCCATTTTGGCGCGGAGGTGAAATTCAATGCTTCGATAAACCGGCTGACAAGCCGTCCCTGGCGTCTCCATCGACCGTGCACGATTCATCGCATCCGCTTCCCGCTTCCGCCTCGGCGACCAGTTCACGACCATTCTCCGAAAGCCTGGGGGCGACCTGCAGGATTCGGTGGCGACAGGCGTCTCCACCGTTTACTAAAACGGTCAAGTAGTTTGAACTCATGCCCTTGAGCAGCCCTGTCCGGCGATCCCGACGCTGTTCGATCAGCACATCGAGGGGCTTGCCCGCCTGATTTTCGATGAATGCCCGTCGCTTCTCATCGCCGATGCGACGGAGAATACGACAGCGCTCCTTGATCACGGCCGGCGGCACTGGGTCGGGGTAATGAAACGCCGGTGTTCCCTCCCGGGGGGAAAACGGGAAGACATGGATATAGGTGAGGGGCAATTCATCGATGAGGGAGACAGTGGCGTCGAATGCCTCCGGGGTTTCCCCCGGGAACCCCACCAGGACATCCGACCCAATGGCGGCATCCGGTGCGGCGGATTTGATGGCCGCCACCTGTTCCCGGAAGCGCTCACGATCATAGGGTCGGCCCATTTGCTTCAAGATCCCATTGTCACCGCTTTGGAGCGGGAGGTGGAAATGGGGGCAGAATTTCTTTGATTCGGTGACGGTTTCGATCAACTCCCGGGAGAGTTCGTTGGGCTCGATGGAACTCAGGCGCACACGCTCGACGGGGGTTTCCGATTTGATGGCGTTCAGCAGATCTAGCAGGGTCTCACGGGGTGAGAGATCCTCCCCGTAGGCACCTAAATGAATGCCGGTGAGGACCACCTCGCGGTAACCGGCGGATGCGAAGCCGCGAAGCGCATCCATCGCCGCCTTCAGAGGAAGGCTGCGGCTGCGGCCCCTGGCACGGGGCACGATGCAGTAAGTACAACACTGATTGCAGCCGTCTTGAACTTTCAGCAAAGGGCGGCTGCGGCTGCCGGCGGCATTGGGGATCGGCGATGGAAGCGGTTCCAACGGCGGCCCCGTGACAGCACTGGGACCGAAGGTGCCCTGGGTTGCGGACAGATCCGAAAGGATGTCTGCGAGGCGGTGCTTGCCGGCAGTCCCAATCACTGCCGAGACGCCGTCGATGGCGTTCAGGATTTCCGGATGGGTCTCGGCATAACAGCCGGTCACCACGATTCGTGCATGGGGATGTCGCCGACGCAGCTGTCGAATGACCTGGCGGGACTGCATCGATGCCTTGCCGGTGACCGTGCAGGTGTTGACGATGCATAGGTCCGCATCGTCCCCCGGTGAACCGGGGGTCCAGCCGGCGGATTCGAGTTCACTGGCCAGCATTTCGGATTCGGCCGCGTTGACCTTGCAGCCCAAAGTGGCAATGACGAATTTCATGGTCGTCATGACGGGGGCGATATCCACCCCCCGCCCAGAACCTCTTCTTCGTTGAAGAAAACCGCCCCCTGACCGGGAGTGACAGCCTGTTGGGCAGCAGTGAACGTGACATTCAGGGTGTTTTCGCCGGCAGGGACCAGCACTGCGGGAACCGGTTGGTGCCGGTATCGAAGCTGGACCGATACCGTCGCGGGAAACCCCTTGGGTTTTCGGATCCAATTGATGTCAACGACCCGGCACTCGGAGGCGTTCAGGCGATCTTTGAATCCCACCACCAACCGGTTCAGCGCCGTGTCGATGCGCACCACATAGTAAGGTGCCGATGCAGGGCAGCCAATTCCCTTGCGCTGACCCACCGTATACAGATGAAGGCCGCGGTGCGTTCCGACGAACCGGCCCTCGGTATCGACGATATCTCCCGGCCCCGGCAGTGACCGGCCATGGGCTTCGATAAATGAGCCGTAGGATCCATTGTGAATGAAGCATACATCCTGGCTTTCTTTCGGTGCCTCCGGCCGAAGACCGCTTTCCGACGCCAATCGACGGACGTCTGATTTGAGGAGATCCCCCAGGGGAAACATCGCCATGGAAAGCTGGTCCGGCGTCAGGCGGGACAAAAAGTAGGATTGATCCTTGGTGCGGTCAACGCCGCGGAAAAGACGGGGCGGTCCCGGGGCTCCGGGGACGATCCTGGCATAATGCCCTGTGGCCAACCGATCGGCTCCCAGGCGGACGGCATGATCCAGAAGGATACCGAATTTGATTCGTGGATTGCACACGAGGCAGGGATTGGGAGTTAGGCCTTTCAGATAGCCGTCGGTAAAATAGTCCACGACCTCCTCGCGAAAGGCCGCAGCCAGATTCACCACATGGATGTCCATGCTCAACTGATCCGAAAGGGCTGATCCGAGACGGCTATTCCGCCTCCCAGCCGAAGGACCGGATTCGAAGCCAGTGACGAAGTGGATGCCGAATACGCGTCTGCCCGCCGCTTTCAGGCGGTAGGCCGCCACCAATGAATCCACGCCTCCACTGACGGCGGCCGCAATCGTCCCCATTATTCAAAGAACATTTTGTTGATGGGGCGAACGGACATGGCGCGGGTTGGGCAGGCGGTGATGCACAGCTCGCAGAGACTGCACTTGGACTCTTCGAACCCCACAGACATGTCGGAGCGGTCCACGAAAAGAGAGCCGGTAGGGCAGACGGCCGTGCAGGCACCGCAGTGAGTGCATCGTTTCCCATCCCTTTTGATTTCCCGATCGGCTCTTTGGACGTCGACCCCGGCATCCTTGAGGTATTGGACGCCTTCTTTGAACAGCTTCCGCTCTCCGGAAAGCTCGAGGACCACGACCCCTTCCTTGCGGGGCAGAACGGTTGCCCAGAGAATGTTGAAAGTCAGGTCGAATTTTTGAGCGAGGTTGCAGACGATAGGTTTTTGAACCTCGGTTTTCGGAAACCGCAGGACGAGAATCTTGGAATACACGGCACGCCTCCAGGGGTTCGATAATCCGGCTTAACTAATGGGTTTTCCGGTGGCTGTCAATACGGCAGCGGGAAATGCAGTGGGTCGTCTACCGGGACGGGTGGTTGTCAACCGATTGATTCGACGACTTAAATCGAATATACCTGGGTAGACTGTCCGATGGCTCGGGTTTTGCCGATAGGGTATCCAGGTGGGGACCGACATCCCCACCATCCGCCGTGTCGCCGTTTGCCTGACTGTTGCCTTCAACGGCAGCCGGAACGACCCGATAGGATCCAGCCCAACGCATGTGGCGCAAATGACATGAACCGATTTGCTTACCGGACCACCGCCCTGGCGATCAAAACGTTGTCCGGATTGCTGAAGGCGCGAACCACCATCCATGGTCGGGAGAACATCCCCCAAGGGTCCCTGCTGTTTACGATCAACCACTTCACCCGCATCGAAACCCTTCTGATTCCCTATCTCATCAACAAGTTGACCCACGTTCCCGTCTGGTCCCTTGCAGATTCCCACTTGTTTCAAGGGGCCCTGAAATCCTTTCTGGAGCGCGTGGGTGCGGTGTCCACCCAGAACCCCCGTCGCGACGAATTGATCGTAAAAACCCTGCTGACCGGCGAATCGGCATGGGTGATCTATCCGGAAGGGCGGATGGTCAAAAACAAGAAAATCGTCGAAAAGGGCCGGTATATGATTTCCTATGCCGGCGGCAAGCATCCGCCCCATACCGGAGCCGCCACATTGGCTTTGCGGACGGAATTCTACCGGCAGCGTCTGATGGCCCTTCAGGCATCCAATCCGAGCGAGGCAGAGCGGTTGAAACGCCTTTTCAACATCGATGATCTGGAGCCGGTATTCGCCAATCACACCTATATCGTCCCCGTCAATATCACCTATTATCCGATCCGTGCCCACGAGAACCTTCTGAGCGGTCTTGCCCGCTGGTTTAAGGAGGATCTTCCGGACCGGGTTGCCGAAGAGATTATGACGGAAGGTACCATGCTGCTCTCCGGCGTGGACATCGACGTCCGGTTCGGCAGCCCCATCGAAGTCCGTCCCTGTCTGGAATGCCACGCCATCGACCGGGACATCCGCAGTGACGGCCGTTTCGGTTTCGATGACGACATCGACTCAAGGCCTCGATTACGAAAAGAGGCCCTCGGAATCATGCAGCAGTACATGGACGCCATCTATCGGATGACCACGGTCAACCACGACCACCTGTTTGCCACCATCCTTCGAATGAGTCCATATCGACGAATGGCGGCCATGGCTCTCAGGCGGAGGGTCTACCTCTCGGTGGGCGTCTGTGCCAGAAAAACCCGATGCCACCTTCACCAGAGCCTCGAAAGTGACCAGCTCCATTTGCTGACCGACGATCGATTCGGCAAAATCCGCGACTTCATCGAGTTGGCGACCCGGGTGGCCGTGATCGAAGTGGAGGGATCAGTTCTGGTCAAAAACAAGGCCCGCCTCTCGCCCAACATGGACCTGCACCGGATTCGCCTGGACAATCCCGTTGGGGTCATGGCCAATGAGATGGAGCCCCTGTCTGAAACCATGGGATGTCTGAGACGCCTTGCCTGGACCCCTCATTTTTTCATTCGCCGACGCATTGCCTCCTATCTGCTTCAAAAGGCCCAAGACGAGTTCGATGAGGACTACGATGCCCATGCCATCGACGGGGAATCCAAGGAAAGGTCCATCGGAAAACCTTATTTGCTGAGGGGCAGGCGTCGACGCCTGGGGGTGGTTCTCATTCACGGCTACATGGCGGCCCCGATGGAGGTCAGGGGGCTGGCCGATTTTCTCCATGGCCAGGGGTACTGGGTCTATGCACCCCGGGTGAAAGGGCATGGCACGTCTCCCGAGGACCTTGCATCGCGAACCCATGAGGACTGGATCCGCTCCGTCGAGGAGGCCTATGCCGCCGTGAGCTGCCTATGTCACCGGGTCGTGCTGGGGGGCTTTTCCAACGGGGCTGGTCTCGCCCTCGAGCTGGCCTCGAGAATCCCCGAGGTCAGAGGCGTATTTGCAGTGAGCCCGCCCCTCCGGCTTCAGGATTTCTCCGCGCGATTCGCTCCTGCGGTGCATCTGTGGAACCGAATGATGGACCGTGTCCACCGAAACGGCGCAAAGATGGAATACGTGGACAACGACCCGGAACATCCCCACATCAACTATTCTCGAAACCCCATATCCGGGGTCAAGGAACTCGACCAGTTGATGGATCTAGTCGAAAGCCGCCTTCGGTACGTTAAAACACCGTCGCTGGTCATCCAAGCCGCAGGGGATCCCGTGGTGAACCCCAAAGGGACCCGAAAGGTCTTCAAACAACTCGGAGCGGAAGACAAGGCATACATGATCTTCAATTTCGATCGGCACGGAATACTGCTGGGGGAGGGGGCCGATCGGGTGTACCGGGCCATCGGCAATTTTCTGACCCATATCGACCGGCTGTCCCGCAGCTGAACCCCCTCGGTCCCGAAGTCTTCAGAACCGGATGCAATGGTGCTGATTCATCCACGACATTCACCTCCCATGGATGGATTTGCCGGCCGCGTCATCAGACCGTTTCCCTGCCTCCTCTATCGATCCCCTCCCATCGGCACTCCCATAGTGGGGCATCTATCTGTCCGCCGCCGTTGACCCTTCAACGGCGGTCTTCTCCGGTCCTCACTCGCTCTTCGGCGCCTTGACATCAGGGGGATGAACCAGTAGGTTGCCCACTTCCTGGACCGACACCGCACCGTCCGGTCCACCACATCTCATTCATGGCGGACGAATTCGACCACGATGAATACCATCGGTATCGTTATCCTGACAGCACTGATCGTCGATTTTCTGATCCATACGGCGGCAGATATCTGCAATTTGGCCTCGGTCCGTCACGATCTTCCAGAGGCATTCAGGGATGTGTATCATTCCGATGGATACCGGAAGTCCCAGGCCTACTTGAATGTCAACACCCGGTTCGGGTGGGTGACACACTCCGTGGACCTTGCGAGCCTCTTTGCCTTCTGGGCTGCCGGCGGATTCGCAGCCCTGGACCGGTGGGTGAGGGGAGTGACGCTTGATCCCGTGATGGCGGGAACGCTTTTCATCGGGACGCTTTTTTCTCTTAAAAGCGTTATTTCTCTTCCTTTCGGATTATATGCCGCCTTCGTCATCGAAGAGCGATTCGGATTCAACCGGATGACTTTGAAAACCTTTGTCCTTGACCGCTTGAAAGGGCTGTTGCTCTCGGTTTTTCTCGGGCTTCCGCTGGTGTCTGGTATTTTGTGGTTTTTCGAGTATGCGGGGCCTTCCGCCTGGTGGTTGTCCTGGCTTGCCGTCGTCTTGTTCATGCTTGTGATCCACTACGTGGCTCCGACCTGGATCATGCCATTGTTCAACCGGTTCGAACCCCTACAGGACGGCGAATTGAAATCTGCAATTCTGGCTTATGCCCGTCGGATTCAATTCCCCCTGGAGAACATTTTCGTCATGGACGGCTCAAAGCGCAGCAGAAAAGCGAATGCGTTTTTCACCGGATTTGGCAACCGAAAGCGAATCGTGCTTTTCGACACCCTGATCGAGCAGCATTCCGTAACGGAATTGGTTGCGGTGATCGCCCATGAGATGGGCCATTACAAGAAAAAGCATATTCTGGAGTCGCTGATCCTGGGCATTCTCCAGGCCGGGGTTATCTTTTTTCTGCTGAAAATTCTCATCACCTATCCTCCCCTGTTCGACGCCTTCGGAATGCCGTCGGTGTCGGTCTATGGGGGACTGGTGTTCTTCGCGCTGCTCTATTCACCCGTAGATGCCGTCACGGGTCTCCTGATGCTGGCCCGTTCCCGGCGCAACGAGTACGAAGCCGACCGTTTTGCCGTTGCCACCACCCAAAAGGGAACCGAACTGGCGGTAGCCCTCAAAAAGCTGGCCGCCAACAATTTATCCAATCTCGTTCCCCACCCCTTTTACGTAATGCTGAACTATTCCCATCCGCCGGTTCTTGAGCGGATTCGAGCGATCCATGCCATGGCGCATGACACCCCATCACCATGACAGTGCTTGCCCCCCGCCCGCCGTGAGAAACATCCAGGGCCAGGGGGCCACCATCCACCCTATTTCCATGGGAAAACGGTATGAAGAACCGATCAGTCCAGAAGGGGTTTGCCAGCGACAACAACAGCGGCATCCATCCAATTGTCCTTGAGGCCATAGCGGCCGCCAATACCGGGCACGTTCCGTCCTACGGCCACGATCCATTCACTGCCGATGCGATAAAACGATTTCAGTTGCTTTTTGGCGGCGATATCGACGTGTTTTTCGTGTGCAATGGAACGGCCGCCAATGTGCTCTCCTTTCGTGCCGCCTGCCGATCCTACCATTCGATCATCACATCGGAGTCGGCCCACATCCATGTGGACGAATGCGGTGCCCCCGAGTTTCACACCGGCTGTAAGGTCATCCCGGTATCGAACCGACACGGTAAGCTGAATAAAGAAGACATCCGGCGGCATCTGAAAGGGTTTGGGTTCGAGCACCACGCTCAGCCGAAGGTGGTATCCATCACCCAGAGCACGGAATTCGGAACCGTCTACACGGCCCAAGAAATACGGGAGATCGCCGAAGTCGTTCATGAATACGGTCTCCTGCTGCATATGGATGGCGCAAGAATCGCCAACGCCTGTGCCGCCCTCGATAGTGACCCGCGAACGGTTACCCGGGATGCCGGCGTCGACATTCTCAGCTTTGGCGGCACCAAGAACGGGCTCATGCTGGGGGAGGCGGTGATTTTCTTTGATGCCCGCCTGGCAGAGGGGTTTTCCTACATCAGAAAGCAGGAACTACAGTTGCTGTCGAAGATGCGGTTTGTGGCCGCCCAGTTTAACGCCCTATTGGCCGACGATCTCTGGCTGGATTTGGCTAGACACGCCAATCGGATGGCCCGGCTTCTGGCCGAGGGCACTGGAGGAATTCCCCAGGTCGTTGTCACTCGCCCTGTGGAAACGAACGCGGTCTTTGCCACCCTTCCTGCAAGGTGGATCCCTGATTTGCAGGTTCGCTACCCTTTCTATATCTGGGACGAGGATACCGGCGAGGTTCGATGGATGACTTCTTTCGACACGGAGCCCGAAGACGTTGACGGATTCCTGGATGCCCTGAGAACCCTGTCATCGCCCCGACCTTGAGTGAGATTGAGCCGTCGTGATCCGGGTCCGGAGTGACGGCTTCGTCCGATCCGATGGACCTCGGCGATTAGTGGTTGTTATCAAAGAGGGACGGCTGCTCGTAGCGCTCCGGGTTGAGGATCGGCTCGGATAGGTATTCCACCTCGAAGGACGTCTCGCCGTTTTTCCGGATTTGGCGGACGGGATTGAAAAGAAGATCGGTTTCCTGGCCGGTGACGACGGGGAATCCATAATGGTGATTGACGTAGGCGGCGTCTGACCGGTCCGGGAAACGATCTGTCACAAAGGCCAGATGGTCGGCCAGGCGATGGGCGATTCGCTGATTTGCCGTTGTCTTGGTTCTCCCGATGCCGCTGACGATGGATGCGTGCAACCCCGGCTCCATCTCGAAACCGATACTGTGCCGGCCGGATGCCATCGCGGCGAAGAGGGTGGTCCCGGTGCCGGCAAACGGGTCCATCACGGTGTCACTCTTGACCGAAAACATCTGGATGAGCCGGTAAGCCAGTTCGAAGGGAAAGGCGCCGGAGCGCTTCCTTGCCGTCGTCGAAGCCAGATCCTGACCGGTGCCCTTGAGATCCGTCCAGATGTCCGAGAACCACAGGTTGCGCTCCTCCCAAAAAAGAGCGCTCTGCCGTCGAAGCGCCCGCTCCTGATCCGTGATGAAGGCGCGTTTGGGACCTTTTCGAAAAATCAGGATATATTCATGCTCGAGGGTGACATAGGCCCCAGCCGGCAGCATGCCCGACCCCATGAATTTGTTGGGGGCATTGGTCTGTTTGCGCCATAGAATGAGGGGCAGGGCCGTCAAGCCGGCGCCGGTGAATGCCGTCAGAATGCGGGCATGGTTCGGGTAGAGACCGAACCGGTTATCCAGGGTGCGAACGGCATCTCCGACGTTGATGCAGGCCATGGCACCGGGCTTGAGGACACGGATGCATTCATCCCAGACAGCATCCAGGAGGCGGTGCATCCTTTCGAAGGCATCATGGCCCTTCAGGGCCTCGATGTCGGCGGGGATGTCCGGATCCTGGCGGGCGAAGAGATCGTCCCACATTCGGACCATGGGGTAGGGGGGGGATGTCAGCACCAGGTCGACGGAGTCGTCGGCCACAGGCGCCAGTTGTCTGGCATCCCTGAAATGGATAAGATGACGGGTGTTGTCCATGGTGGAACCACTATTTCACAGCCGTTTTCGGTCGTCAACGGTCTGCCTTGATCGGACCGGCGGCTTCTGGTAGCTTTCCTCCTGGATGGTCAAAAAAGGAGATCCCCACACATGATGATGGGTAAGCGTTAATGGGCACCGGCCCCCCGCCGGGTAAGTGGACGATTTTCGGCCTCGTCGGCGTCGCCGTCTTCATGTCCACCCTTGACGGCAGTATTGTCAATATCGCTCTCCCGATCCTTATGGAGGACTTCGGGGTGACGATGGCGACGGTGAAGTGGGTCATGATGGTCTACCTGCTCTCGGTGTCGAGTCTGTTGCTGAGTTTCGGCAGATTGAGTGATATCCGGGGACGGCGCTGGGTCTACTCTCGGGGGTTTCTCTTGTTTACCTTCGGATCCTTTCTCTGTGCATTGGCGCCGGGCATCGGCTGGTTGGTCTCGGCCAGGGCTATTCAGGGGGCGGGAGCGGCCATGCTGATGGCCTGCTCCCCGGCGCTGGTGGTCGACACCTTCCCTGAAACCGAGAGGGGCAGAGCTCTGGGAGCCCTCGGCACCGTTGTCGCCGCCGGTCTGACCGCGGGCCCCGCTATCGGGGGGATGATTCTCTATTATGCAAACTGGCGGTGGATTTTTTTGCTCAATCTTCCCATCGGTATCGTCAGCGCTGCCTTGGCTCAACAATGGCTCAAGGGCGGCCCTGGGGATCATCGGCGCCGGGAATCCTTCGATCTGATTGGTGGCGCCGCCCTTGCGGGGGGGCTCTGTTTTTTGATCCTCGCCGTGACCAAAGGACAGCAGTGGGGCCTTTCAGATCCCAGAACCCTCTGCGTTTCAGCCCTGTCGGCGGGGTTCATTGTCGTTCTTGTTCTCCGCTGTCTTCGGGTGGACAATCCCATATTTGAACCTGATTTGCTCAAGGTGCGGCTTTTCCTGCTGCCCGCTCTTGCGGCCATGCTGTTGTTTGTCTGTCTATTCTCCATGATGTTTCTCATGCCCTTCTACCTGTTGCATCCGGCGGGCTATTCGGTGGCAGGCGCCGGCTCCATGATGACGGTGCCTTTTGTGGCACTGTTCTTTGTCGCTCCGGCAAGCGGATGGGGGTTCGACCGCATCGGGTCTTCCCGGGGAATCTGCACCCTGGGGATGATATTGCTGGCCATCTCGCTGTATTTGCTGTCGGGGTTGACGGCAACGGCGGCGCCGGTAACGATAGCGTGGCGAATGGGCTTGGCAGGTGTGGGAACCGCCCTCTTCACACCCCCCAACAATTCAGTGACCATGGGCTCCATTTCGAACCGCTTCAGGGGGGTTGCCGCCGCCACCACTGCCACGGCCAGAAATATCGGTATGGTGGGCGGCGTGGCCATGGCCGGTCTGGTGTTCAACCACATCTTTTTTATCGCCAGCGGCGGAGAGATCTTTTCGGCCTACGGTCCCCAATTCGAGCAGGCATTCATGACGGCGTTTCGCTACGCTCTCGGCGCTACCGTTGGGGTAGCCGTACTCGGGGCGATCGTATCTTTTTTGAGAGGGCCCGATACGAGGCGGCCCCCTTCCGCACCAGGAATCAATGACCCAGGGGGCGAGAACTCAGGAATACGGAAATGATGGTCTTTTCTAAATACCGCAGACAGAGGATACCCAACGTCTATCTGATGGTTCTTCTATCATCCTTTTTCTGTTGGCTGGGATGCGCTTCGGTGCCCCCGGTCGACGGTGGGGGTGTCAATCCATCCCAGGCGCCCATCGACGAGGGAGACGTGGTGTCGCTGCTCTTTACCCTTTCCCTTGAAAACGGGCAGTTGGTGGCATCCAACCGGTCGGAGAACATGGACAGGGAAAAAAATGCGTTTTTCTATGCCCCCGATCCGCTGATGTCGGAAGACGTGGTGGTCGGCGCATCGGAGCATCTGCCCGGCATTCACCAAACCCTGATCGGCATGACCGTCGGCCAGCGGCGCCGGGTGACATTGACCCCGGATATCGCCTTCGGTTTTGTGAACATGGAGAATCGCCAGACATTTCCAAGGGGATTTTCAGTCCCGAAGCGGGTGGTCATGCCGGCAGACGTTTTCCAAGAACGCTTTAGGAAGCCCCCGGCGCCCGGTGAAGAAGCCCGTCTGGTGCCCCACTTCCCCCACCGGGTGGTGACGGTGGGAAACGGGCAAGTCACCCTCGATGCCGTTGCTGTGGACGGTGGCCGATACCGGGACAACATCGGGACCACCACTATCTCTGTCCGGGAAGACGCCGTGCTTCTGGACCTGGAGCCGGAGATGGGGGCCGAAATCCCTTATGGCAACAAAAGAGGAAGGATCATCGACATCGGAAAAGACCGGTTCACCGTTGACTTCAATCACCCCATGGCCGGTCAGGCACTGGAATTGGACGTGGAAGTGACGGCCCGAGTCGCCGCGGTCGACCTCGACGGCGTTGCCCTTGACTGGATAACGGACCCTCATCGATGCCAGGAGAGGGCATTCTTGGAAGACCGGGTGCAAGTGGCGGTGCTGCACCGCGACGGTTGCCACTGGTGTGAAAAGCTGTTTTCAGAAACCCTTACCGATCCGAGAATACGACGCTTTTCCGATCGATTCGTCTGGTGCAGTATCGACACCGGTGACGACCCGGACCTAAAAAACCGGTTTCGCCAGGATGGCACACCGAATGTTCTGCTGTTGAATCCGGAAGGGGAGATCGTGACCCGTCGAGACAGCTATGTCGATGCCGCCGAGCTCAATCGATTGCTGCGATTATCTATAGAGGCTCCCGGTCGGCTCCCTCAAGCGCCGTCTCCATGATGGGGCGGCTGTGGGTCGCCGGAGAATTTATCCCCCGGCGCCGCACTGTCCATCCCGGGGCCGACCGCCGGCACGTCGATGCGGAGTCCCATGAGGAGGGTGGCATAGAACCGGCTTCCGATGCGGTATTCGCGACTGACCTTTCCCTCCACTTCAAAACCAAATGAACGGTAGATGTCGATGGCCCGGTGGTTATCCTCCCGGACCCGAAGGTTGATCTTGCGACACCAGTCGGCGGCATTGACCCACTCGATCATTGTGGCGATCAGCGCTCTTCCGATGCCCAGCTCCCAGTAGTCCCTCTCTACCGTGATGCCGATCTCTCCCCGATGCCGAAGTCTTCGCCTCTCTTCTCCTCGAAAGGATAGGCCGGCCACAATTCGTCCGCGGACCTCAACGGCCAGCAGAAGGCTGACCGGCGATTGTAGAAACTGGCCAATCTCCTTTTGCTTCGGGGGCAGGGAGAGGTTCACCTCATCGGGTTCGAAACTGAGGAAATCGGTTTCGGTCGATACCGTTTTGAGATGGTCGAGGATGCCTTTGGCATCCCCGGGTACGGCTTCCCGGATGACTGCGGTTTCCCTGCCCGGAAGGCATATCGTCATAGGAATCATGACAGGGGGTCGCTATTCGAACAAGGCGCCGACGCTTTCACCGGTATGAATACGGCGGATGGCTTCGGCGATCAGGGGGGCGACGGAAAGGACGGAGAGCCCGTTAATGGATTTTCCCGGCGCCACGGAAACGGTATCGGTGACAACGATTTTCTCGATGGGCGCCCCATTGAGTTTCTCCACGGCCGGACCGCAGAATACCGGGTGGGTGGCGCCGACCATCAGCCGGCGGACCCCGGCAGCGCAGAGCGTATCGGCGGTGGCCACGAGGGTGCCGCCGGTGGAGATTTCATCGTCAAAAATCAAGGCATCTTTTCCGTTGACATCCCCCACCACCAACCCCTGCTCGACGTCGGTATCGCCGGTTCGTCGCTTGTCGATGATCGCCATCGGAACATTCAGCCGTTTGGCGAATTTCCCGACCCGCTTGGCGCCGCCGGCGTCGGTGGCAACGGCCACGACGTTTGACAGCGACATGTGCGCCTTGAAATGGCCGGCGATCAGGGGGATGGCCGTGAGGTGGTCCACGGGCACGCTGAAGAAACCGTGGACCGACTCGGAATGGAGGTCTACAGTGAGCACCCTGTCCGCGCCGGCGGTCTTGACGAGATCCGCCACCAGGCGTCCGGCGATGGAGATGCGGGGAGCGTCCTTTTTGTCGGAGCGGGCGTAGGAAAAATAGGGGATGACAGCGGTGATGCGCCTGGCTGACGCACTCCTCAAGGCATCCATGATGATGAAGAGTTCCATGATATGATCGCTGACCGGCTCGCTGAATGACTGCACCACGAAGACATCCCGCTCCCTGACGTTGTCCAGCACCTGTACGGAAAGATTGTCGTTCGAGAATCGGGAGATGTCCAATCGGCTCAATCCGATGCCAAGGTGATTGCAAATATAGAGGGCGAGATCCGGATTGGAAAGGCCCGAAAACACACGAAGCCGCTCAAGCATGTCAACATCTCCCTTTTTCCTGCGCTGGTTCGGTCCCAGAATGGAGCGTCTGCATCAATGATCGACAGGGTGGCTCCAACCGGCCGACAGCCGAAGCATTGGCGGATCGACGGTAAAAATGACAGATATGTCGGGTCGGAGTATCATTCAAGAAACCGGTCGGTGCTGAAGGCCCCTTATCAGATGACCATGCCCGGTGGCAATGGATTCCATCCGATCCCGGTTCCCATCTGGCGGCGGCCTCGAATGGGCTCTGCGGGATTGCATAGACCCATCGACGATTCGATGGCCGTCGGTGGTTGATTGATATTGACATTCCGTTACACTTACAATACATGAACACATGATCATACATTGAAATAAAGTAAGGCACCCTATAAGGAGGCGCCATGGGTCCGTCATCCGCCATCGATGTCTGTTCGGAAAAAGGAATTCACCGCCAGTTGGTTCAGGCGACAAGGGGTCGCATGCCGACCCGCAACTCCTTGGCGGATCTGGCCGATTTTTTCAAACTCTTCGGCGACGGCAACCGTATCGGCATCCTCTGGGCATTGAGCGAATCGGAGATGTGCGTCTGTGATTTGTGTGCGCTTTTACACATGAAACAATCTGCGGTGTCCCATCAGTTGAGAACCCTAAAGCAAGCCCGGATTGTCAAGCTGCGACGGGACGGCCGAGTGATCTACTATTCATTAGACGATGAGCACATCCGACAGGTGCTCAACCTGGGCATGGTCCATATCCAGGAGCTCTTTCCCGAGCGGGAATAAATCATGGAATCGTCAACCGACCGTTTTTTTCTCAAACATCTCGACTGTGCCAGCTGTGCCGCTAAAATTGAAGCGAGCATCAACCGCATCGATGGCGTCCGGGAGGCGACCGTTGATTTCGCCACCCTCACCCTCCATGTGAATGCCAGGGACATCCAGGCGGTCCTGGACGAAGTCAGGCGAATCGATCCCCACGTCGAACCGATTCTTCGCTCCGGCGGTTCGGCCCCAGGGACGACAGACCCGAGCCCCTACCGCCTGAAGCGGGAAGTGATGGTCCTTGTCGGTGCCTCTGTCTTATTTATTGTCCTGCTAACCGTTGAAGGGTTCCGGCAACGGCCGGAACCGGCGCCATGGATGCTGGTGATTGCCGCCACTGCTTACCTTCTGGCCGGCTGGAACGTGTTTACCGGGGCGCTCCGAACCCTCCGCAGGGGCGATTTCGTCGACGAGAATGTCCTCATGATGATCGCCACCGTGGGTGCCATGGCGATCGGCGCTGTATCGGAAGCCGTCGGGGTCATGATCTTCTACAAGGTGGGAGAACTGCTCCAGGAACTGGCGGTTTCCCGGTCCCGGCGATCCATCCAAGCCCTTTTGGCGGCCAGACCCGACAAGGCTTTCGTTAGGGTAAACGGGGCGCTGATCGAAACGGCACCGGAAACGGTCAGGGTGGGCGATATCCTGATAATCAAACCCGGGGAAAAGATCCCTTTGGACGGAGAGGTGATTGACGGCGCCTCTCAGGTCGACACCTCGCCGCTGACCGGTGAACCGGTTCCCGGAGCCGTGGGGCCGGGCGACGCGGTAATGGCCGGAGTGATCAATCTGGCCTCTTCGCTGACGGTGAGGGTCACCAGACCCTTCGAGATGTCTTCCATTTCCCGGGTGCTCGACATGGTTGAAAACGCGGCTGCCCGCAAGGCCGCCACCGAGAAGTTCATCACCGTTTTCGCCAGATACTACACACCTGCCGTGGTGGTCCTGGCTGTCGCCATTGCCGTACTACCGCCACTGCTGATCGATGGAGCAGCCTTTTCTCAGTGGATCTACCGCGCCCTTGTCATTCTTGTCATATCCTGTCCCTGTGCGCTGGTGGTCAGCATTCCACTGGGCTATTTTGGGGGCATCGGCAGAGCTTCTCGCCGGGGAATTTTGGTCAAGGGCTCCAACTATATCGATGCCTTGGCCCAGGTGGACACCGTCGTGTTCGACAAGACCGGCACCCTCACCCGTGGTGTCTTCGAAGTCGATACCATCACCCCCGTCAACGGGTTTTCGGCGGATCAGCTGCTGACCCTCGCCGCGGCCGCAGAACTCCACAGCAGCCATCCCATCGCTGCATCCATTCTCAGGGCCGCCAAGGCAAGAAACCTCAAGGTTGATGCTGATCGGGTGGGACCCCACGAAGCCATGGGCGGCGTGGGTGTCCTCACGCAGTATGACGGCCAGCGGATTTTGGTGGGAAATGATGCGCTTCTTCACCAGCAGGGGGTTTCCCATGACCGGTGCGCGTTCGATCTGACCGTGGCACACGTCGTGGTCGACGGCAGCTATGCCGGATTCATCTTGATGGGCGACCAACTCAAACCGGACTCGGCAACGACCATCACCCGGCTTCGACGGTTAGGCGTCGAGCGACAGGTGATGCTGACCGGCGACAACGAATGCGCCGCCGCCAATGTAGCGGCATCCTTAGGTTTGGATGCGTTCCATGCCGGTCTGCTTCCGGAAGAGAAGGTGAGCCGGTTGGAAGCCATCATGGAGGCGCATCAGAGCCGGGGCAAGGTGGCCTATGTCGGGGACGGGATCAACGACGCTCCGGTGCTGGCGCGGGCGGATGTCGGTGTGGCCATGGGTGCGTTTGGCGCCGAGGCGGCCATCGAGACGGCCGACGTCGTTCTCATGACCGATTCGCCGGCGAAGATGGCCGAGGCATTGACGATCGCCAGGGAGACCCGCCAGGTGGTGTGGCAGAATATTGTCTTGGCCATCGCCGTCAAAGGCATTTTTGTTGCGTTTGGGGCATTCGGTTTGGCATCAATGTGGGAGGCGGTGTTTGCCGATATGGGAACGGCGCTATTGGCGGTACTCAATTCGACCCGAGCGTTGCGGCACTCCGGCTCTTGAAGAAAAAGGCCGGTGGGTCGATTGCCATCCCTCGGACCGATAATGCAGTAGCCACGGACGTTATCAAGGATAGCCAATTGTTACCAGAAAGGAGATCCCAAAATGATCCAGTGGTTTACTGATCTGACACCAATCACCCAGGCGCTGTTGGGAACTCTGTTCACATGGTTTCTCACGGCGTTGGGCGCGGCCGTGGTGTTTTTTTTCAGGACCATTAACCGGAAAGTGCTCGACAGCATGTTGGGGTTTGCTGCGGGCGTGATGATCGCGGCCAGCTTCTGGTCTCTTTTGGCCCCCGCCATCGAGATGGCGGAGGAATTTCCCATTCCGTCCTGGGTGCCGGCCACTGTCGGATTTCTATCCGGTGGTGCCTTCCTCTGGATCGTGGACAAGCTGCTGCCCCACCTCCATATCGGGTTTCCAGCGGAGGAGGCTGAAGGCATCAGCACGAGCTGGCGCAGAAGCGTTTTGCTGGTGCTGGCCATTACCCTCCACAACATCCCTGAGGGGTTGGCCGTCGGCGTTGCCTTCGGTGCGGTGGCCTATGATCTGCCATCCGCATCCCTCGGGGGTGCTATTGCCTTGGCGATTGGGATCGGGATTCAAAATTTTCCAGAGGGGGCAGCGGTGTCCGTGCCTCTAAGGAGAGAGGGGTTTTCGCGGATTAAAAGCTTCTGGTACGGTCAGCTTTCAGGCGTGGTCGAGCCCATAGCCGGTGTTATCGGGGCCTTCTCGGTGATTTTGATGCGGCCCCTTTTACCCTATGCCTTGGCGTTTGCCGCCGGTGCCATGATTTTTGTAGTGGTCGAGGAGTTGATTCCGGAATCTCAGCTGGAAAAGAACACCGATGCGGCCACCGTAGGAGCCATGCTGGGGTTTGCCGTGATGATGACCCTCGATGTGGCCCTCGGTTGATGCCCGACGGAATCTCTAATCCAATGTCGGGAACAACTGAAACCGGGGTTCTCCCCTGAAACGGATCACCAGCCAGCCGCAGGCGAGAAGCAGGAGATTCCGCCCGAGGGTGAGGGGGGGGGAGGACACGGAATCGGTGGTGCCGGCAGAAAAGCAGCCGCAGTCGAACTCGTATCCCCTGGACCAGTTGTAGGCGACAGCCGTCATAAAGAACGCCAGCAGCACAGAGAGAATCTTCGCAGCAGACCGGGAAAGCACCCCCGTCAGTAGACAGACGCCGGCCACCAATTCCACAAACGGCAGCAGGATGGCCGTGAGGTTGATCACCGCGACCGGCAGAAGGTCATAACCGTACAGCACTTTGGCAAAACCGGACGGGTCGATTACCTTGTGGATGCTTGCCGCCACAAAAGCGCCCCCCAGAAGCCACCGGGCCGTCAGTTCGACCCATTGGGAATTCAGCCAACGGCTACTCAACAGGATACCCCTTCGCCTTCCAATCGGGATAGCCGTCAACCATGACCCGAACATTCCCGTATCCGAGTTCCCCCAGCAGCTGGGCCAGCCGGTGGCTGTCCTCACAGGAACGCCCCGAGCAATAGGTGATGAGGGGTGTCTCCACCGGATACGCATCCATGAAGGCCATGATGTCGTCGTCGAAACGGCGAACCGGAAGGGAAATGGCCCCGGAAATGCGGCCCTCCTGGTAGACCTCGAAAGGACGGGCGTCGACGAAGACGGTGTCGCCACGGTCGAAGGCCTGTTTGGCGAGGTTGATATCGTCGATTTCAACCTTGGGATTCACCGGAGCATCCTTCCCGTTGGCCGACACCACCCCCTGTGCGACATCCCACTGCCCAACGAGGGCAATGCCCCTGGGGGAAATCGCATTGGTGGCAAGGGCCAGAAGAGAGGCCGTTGCCAACAGCAATAGGATTTCTCTATAGGCTCCGGACATCATGGGTTGCCGCCGGTGGACGCTTCCGGCACTTTCTTCTCCAAAACATCTATTCTTTCAACAGCAGCGCCACGCCCTGACGCCGCCTGAAACCGATCTACAGATGAAAGCCATACCCCAAAGCGATCCAGAAATCGAATAGAAAACGATCTCGGTCCATTCCCCAAAAAGGGATTTCGGTCAGATCCATCGCCCCGAGGGGGGCCGGCACCCTGTCCTCCACCATTTTCAGGAAAAATCCTCCGCCCTCCGCAAACTCGATGGAAAGGACACTGCCGCACCTGAAAGTTTGAATTTACTGGAAATAGTGCATCAGAATGGTTAAGGCCCAATTAGGGTTTCCCGGCGTCTTGACAAGGCGCGAGAGCACTTCCTCCGTTGGTCAACCGGGCCAGAGTCCAACCAAATCATGGGGGAATGTGCCGGTCGTCTTCACGGATAAAACGGATTGCTTGCGCGCCGACAATCGGGACACAACAGCATATCCCATGCCGAGGCCAAAAAACGGACGTCTTAGAGAATCGGTATCGATAGAATCAACTCTATTCAACCAATACCGGATTCCCTGTCGATCAGATCCAAGGAAAGGTCCATCGATGTTGACGATCTCCTGCTTTGGATCGAAAAGACTCCATGCGGCTGTCTTAAGGTCTCGATCTGAAAGCCCGGCGTGGAAGAAATGCTACGGAGAGTGTCTGCCATCCGGGGGCCGAGCCAATCGTCGGCGTTGATGGATTGAGTTGGAAGGCTAACCCCTGTCGTCCATTTCCGCCTGTCAGTCGTTGGGGGTGCCTCTGGGCATCGTGGGATGTCTCTTCAGCGGCCGCGGCGGGGAGGAGGCGTCGCCCATAAAAACTATTGACGAATGGGATCGATTATGGATTAGTAGCAGAGGGAGAAAATCTTATGGACAAAACACTTGGCCACCGTTTTTTGGATTTCGGGCGCTTTTTTTATCACTTTAAGAGCGTCCATCCGGTCGTGTAGCCAAGACAATCATACACCCCGGGTGGACGAACGGATCCGCTCGGGGAGTGTTGTTCTTGAAGCCCCGAGTTGGCAGTATCGGGGCTTTTTCTGTTCTTGAAGTCCGGTCTGTGACGGATGGCCGGTGCCTCATCCGCGGCCCTTAGCCGCTTATGGCCGTTCTGGGGTCAGGCTGATCAATGGCGATTTGCCCGTACTGGCGGACCTGGGTGAATCCATCTATTTATAGGCGAAACCCATCGGTTTCCAAAGGGGTTAGACATGACGCATCTCAAACTGGTTTCCAGGGTATCAGATCAACGGTCGGTCATTTCGGTTGGCGATGTCGCATTTGGCCGGGATTTCGTTGTGATGGCCGGCCCCTGCAGCGTCGAAAGCGAAGAGCAGACGCTGAAAGCCGCCCGCGCCGTCAAAGCGGCCGGGGCAGATCTTCTTCGGGGAGGCGCTTTCAAACCCCGGACATCTCCATATTCCTTCCAAGGTCTCGGTCTGAGTGGGCTTAAAATCCTGGACAAGGCACGCCAGGAAACCGGTCTTCCTATCATTACCGAGGTTCTCGACCCTAGGGATGTCTCCTGGGTCGCCGAATTTGCCGACATTCTTCAAATCGGCACCCGCAACATGCAGAATTTTTCGCTTCTCAAAGAGGTTGGAAAGGTCGATCGACCGGTCCTGCTAAAGCGGGGAATGTTCTCGACATTGGATGAATGGTTGAACTGCGCGGAATACATCCTGAGTGAAGGCAACCCGTCGGTCATTCTCTGTGAGCGAGGAATCCGCACTTTCGAGAACTACACACGAAACACCCTTGATCTGAGCGCTGTTCCGGCCATCAAGGAGCTCACCCATTTGCCGATTGTCATCGATCCCACCCACAGCACGGGCCGCCTCAGTCTGATTGGTCCGATGAGTCTGGCTTCGGTGGCGGCAGGTGCCGACGGTCTGCTCATCGAGGTTCATCACAATCCGGCAGAGGCCCTCTGCGATGCCGATCAGGCCCTTACTCCCGACGGGTTTCACACCCTCATGGAGCAGGTGCGTTCTCTGCGTTCCTTCGTCGAAAAGCTGCCGGCTGCGGGGCTGATCCCTTCATCACCACACCGAATTGAGGAGACGATATGAAACTCGATGAGATCAGAACCAAGATAGACAAGATCGACCGCGAGTTGCTGGTTCTGCTTCAGGAGCGCATGGGGTTGGCGCTTCGCTCCAAGAAGTTTAAGCGACAGACCCATGACTCGACGAGGGAGGAGGAGCTGCTGTCGCGGGCCGAACGGCTCAATCTCGATTTGGTGGAGAGTACATTCACCCGCCAGATTCTGGAGACCATCATCCAGGAGAGCAGACGCCTCCAGGATGAGGATCGACAACTGGTCGCCTTTCAGGGCGAACATGGCGCTTACGGCGAAGTGGCTGCCAGGCGTCTCAGGCCCTCAGGAGCCTACATTCCCTGTATGGAGTTCGTCGACGTTTTCCGTGGGGTCGAAAACGGGTATCTGGACCTCGGTGTGGTGCCGGTGGAGAATTCCCTCGAAGGCGCCGTGACCCAGGTGAACGACCTGTTGACCACCACCGGTCTCAATGTAGTGGGAGAGATCAAGGTTCCGGTGCAGCACTGTCTCCTGGCACCGAAGGGGACCGATTATCGGGAAATCCGTGTGGTCTACTCCCATCCCCAGGCATTGGCCCAGTGCCGTGGTTTTCTGATCCGAAACAAGCTGGAGCCCAATCCGTATTACGACACCGCCGGTGCGGCCAAAATGCTGGCCAGACAGAACCCGAAGGCCGCCGCAGCCATTGCCAGCCGTCTCTGCGCCGAGCTCTATGATCTTGAAATCATCAAGGACGGTATCGAAGACGGGTCATCCAACTCGACCCGGTTTCTCCTGCTCTCCAGGGAACCGTGCACCGATCCAGGAGACAAGACATCCATCATCTTCGCCGTTCCCCATGAGGCCGGAAAACTCTATGATGCCCTGCGGTTGTTTGCCGATGCGAACATCAACCTGACGCGGATTGCTTCCATGCCCCTTAGATCCGATCCTGGGAACTACAGTTTTTTTCTGGATTTCGAGGGTTCCAAGGATGATGACCGCATTTCCGGACTCCTCGAGGCGCTCAAAGAACGGATCATCGGTCTTAAAGTGTTGGGCAGCTATCCCGGGGATGCGTCTGGGTGACCCGACCGGTTCTCTTCCGTCATAGGCGTCGGTAGTGTCCCTCCGAGACTCCATGAATCCACGGGGGTCCGGACGCTTATACATCTTCTCCTCGACAGCGCCGGTGCGGTTGCAGTGATCGTGGCATCGGCGCCGCTCATCTTGATTTTCAATGGGGGTTGCCTCTTCCTGTAGACCATCGCCTCCAGGGGCGGCTGCGAAAGGAGAAGATGGCCATGGTGAACCCGATGTCTACCCATCGAGATGCCGTCGGTGGTTTCAGGCATTGAATCCTTCAGGAATCGTTCCCGTTGGTCTTCCCCCCCGGGTGGACGGACATTGATTCGAGAGGACAATAATATCTTGGGACAATGACCAAAATTACCATTGCCTAACCCCATCTCGATGGGTAGTATAGTCAATAGGGCGGACAAGGGCTTCCCCGACATCCGGTGGCCTTCCACCTTCTCCGCGAATCACCGAAGGGTTAGACCTCGGCACCACGATGAAGACGGCCACCCTCTTCAGCGCAAACCGGCACCCTCGACCTCAAGCTGCCATTTTCTTCTCCTGCATTTACACGGGTCGGGGATCTTCTTCGCCCCAAGCCCGACACTGCTGACGTCAACCCGTCCACCGCCCGCTATGCGATGGTAACTGGTGGGCGCTGGTTCAGGGGGCGGCATGTTGAATCCCGTAAATCATCTGTCGACGGTGAATTCGCTGGTACAACCGTTTAAACCAATGGCACATCGTCGTCATCTCTCGGGTGCGACTCTTGAGATCGGGTGCGTCACCGGATGTGGATGTCGGCGGTCCTCTCACCCATAAGGATTTCCGATAAGGAGGCGATCATGGCAAAAAAGGCCCTTTGCATTGGGATCAACGACTACCCCGGAACCCAATCGGATCTTTCAGGCTGCGTGAATGACGCCCGCGATTGGGCCGATGTCCTGGAGGCAAGACAGTTTGCGGTGAGGATGCTTCTGGACGCCGAGGCAACGAAGACGGAAATGACCGCTGCCATTCGGGAGTTGATCGAATCGGCTCAGCCGGATGATACGGTTGTCATTACCTACTCGGGACACGGCACATGGGTGCCGGACACCTCCGATGACGAGACCGACGGAAGGGACGAAGGGCTCTGCCCTCACGATATCAATGCGTCGGGGGCATTGTTGGACGACGATCTCCACATTCTTTTCTCCAACAGGCGGGAGCGGGTTCGTGTGTTGCTCTTGTCCGACAGTTGCCATTCCGGATCGGTAACCCGGGGGGAGGAGAGCGATGTGGACGAGGGAATGCCCAGGGCCCGTTTTCTGCCCCCCGAAGCCTGGATGCCGGCGGATCAACTGCGACGGTTTCGTTTCAGACCGCCGGTTCTCTCCGGCGGTTTGGCGAGAGCCGGAGGAGACCTTCTTTTGTCCGGATGCCAGGATACCGAATACAGCTGGGACACCCGGTTTCGGGGCCGCGCCAACGGGGCATTCACCTATTACGCCATCAAAACCTTGAAGACCTTGCCCGAAGGCGCCACCTACGAAGACTGGTATCGTAAAATCCGGGGGTATCTGCCGTCGACCCGTTTGCCTCAGAACCCTCAGATCCTGGGGTCGGCCCAGGCACGCCGATTCCGGATCTTCGAGTGACCCGGAGCATCCGCTCCGCAGTGTGCCCGATCGGCGGCGATGCGGACGGACGGATTCCCCCGCCGATCCCGGAACACGCTTCCCAACCGTGAACCTCAAGGCCCCCAAGGCCTCTGATTCCATCCTGTGGAGGACACCATGCCGACCCGGAACGAAGATCCCTCCAAGATCACCATTTCCCTGCCCGGCAGAGAGGACCCCAAACCGTCCATTCCCGTAATCCTGGGAGGCGCTTCCCGCTCTGCGGAGACGGGAGAAGATCCCTTCGTGAATCCGACGGTGGTTCAGGTGCGGGCGAGCTACGACCTGAACGTCCGTCTTCGAAGCAAGGCGGAAACGGAGATGCTCCATCCGGAGCCCGGCCAGCTTCTTGCGCTTGAGGCTGAAGACGGCACCACGCTCTTCATCCGGGCGGACAAGCTGGAAGAAGACCTCCGGCGGCTATACCCGGAGGATATGAAAGAAGCCGAAATCGACCTGAACGTGCTGGCCGGCAAGGAGGCCTCATCCCGGGGCGTGGGAGACTGGCTCTGGTCCCGGCTGTCGGTTCTCGACCTGGGCAGGGACACCATCATCGAGAAGGCTGAAGAGAAGGCCCGGGAGCTTCTCGCCGAGTGGCTGAAAGACGAGTTCAAGGAAGCGGTGGAGAAGGCCGACGTCCTGTCGGTTTCCTGGCTCGGGGCCAAGGCTCTCATGTGGGCGATCGAGTCCCAGCTTGCGGGGGAGCAGGGGCTTTACCGGTGGCGGGGAAAGGAGTTGGAAACCGCCGACTGCCTCGAGCCGGGTACCCCCGGTCTGAATGAGGCCGCGAAAAAGGGAATGTTGGTCTTCATCCACGGCACTGCCTCCCACACCATGGGGGCCTTCAAGGACCTGGGCATCGCGGGAAAGGAGTCGGACTGGGCCGCCCTGGAAACGCTTTTTGCCGGCGGCCTTTACGGCTTCGAGCACCGGACGTTTTCGGAAAGCCCCATCGACAACGCCCTGCTGCTGGCCAAAACGCTCCCAAAGTGGGCGAAGATCTCCCTGGTGACCCACTCCCGGGGGGGGATCGTGGGTGATTTGCTCTGCATCGGGGATCTGAGCGAGGAGGTGATAGGTGCCTACCGACGCGATCCCCCTCTCCACAAAAAGGAGAAAAAATGGGAGAAAGCGATCCGTGAATTAGTCGCGGCGAAGGAGCAGGAGAAGCTCCGCCGGCTGGTTGCGCTACTCAAAGAAAAGGACTTCCGGATCGAGCGCTACCTCCGGGTGGCCTGTCCCGCGGGCGGAACCCGGCTTCTCTCGGACAACCTGGACGTTTTCCTGTCGGGTCTGTTGTCCCTGACGAACACTCTGGTGGGCGCCGTGACGGGCCCGGGGGCTAGCCCGGTACTGTCAGCTTTCAAGCGGGTCGTGCTCGAGATCGCCCACAAGCGCATGGATCCGTGGACCGTGCCGGGGATCGAGGCCATGCTGACCGATGCGCCCATGACCCGGCTGCTGGCGATGGCGGAGCGTAAACCCGACGTTCCAATGGGGGTGATCACTGGCGACATCGAGGGGGGGGGGCTGATTCAGCGCCTGGGGGTGACGTTCACCGACTGGATGTTCTTCGACCGGACAGACAACGACATGGTGGTAGACACCGCCTCCATGTACGCCGGTCTGGCCCAGGCCAAGGGAACCCGGTATCTCTTCGACCAGGGGGAAAAGGTCAACCACTTCAACTATTTTCAAAACCGCCGGACCCGAATGGGTCTACACGACTGGCTGAAGTCCGACCCAGGGAAGCTGAATCAGCTAGATGACTGGAATGGCATCGAAAAACTGCGGGAACCAGGAAAGGTCGAGGCGCAGCGGATTCGCGCCTTACGTGGCGCTACCCCGGCCGACAACATCCGGCCCGTGGTGGTCCTGCTGCCGGGAATCATGGGATCCCACCTCGAGGTGCGAGGCACCGAAAATAGCGGGCGGGTCTGGTTCAACCCCCTGGCCCTTGCCGGCGGAGGGCTCGATCGGATTCGCGTCCGTGCGGCCGAGGTGGCTGTGGAAGGCCTCTTCGAGGTGTTCTACGGCGGGCTTGCCGACCATTTGGATGCCACCCACCGGGTCATCCGATTCCCCTACGACTGGCGGATGACGGTCGAGGAAACGGCCGACGCCCTGGCCAACGTTGTCGCCGAGGCTCTCGACCGGCATCCCGATCATCCCGTGCGGCTGCTGGCCCACAGTATGGGCGGCCTGGTGGTTCGGGCCATGATCGCGGCCCACCCCGGACTGTGGGATCGCATCATCGAAAGGCCCGGCGGGCGATTCGTCATGTTGGGCACCCCCAACAACGGCTCCCACCTCATGGTGGAAACCCTTCTGGGAAAGACCGGGAGCATCCGGAAACTGGCGGTGATGGACGTCCGGCACGATATCCGGGAGCTGCTAGAAATCGTCGCGAGCTTTCCGGGCGCGGTCCAGCTGCTGCCCCGGCCGGGTTTCCGGGACGCCGGCGGCGCTCAGGCCGACAACTACTATACCCAGGCGTCCTGGAAAGCCCTCCGACGGTCCAACCGGGATCGGTGGTTTGGCGGCGGGATCTGTGGGCTTCCCGACGACAAGGTGATGACGACGGCCCGGGCGCTGTGGGAGGGCGGTATCACCGAGAAGCGGGCAGGAGGGGAGGGGTTCCGGCATCGCCCTATAGCGCACGTGGATCGGTTGGTATACGTCTTCGGCCAGGCCGATAACACCCCTTGCGGCGTCCGGGTGGAGAAGGGATGCCTGATGATGCTGGGCACCGCCGAAGGGGACGGCACGGTGAGCTGGGCCGCAGGCCGTCTCGACTTCCTGCCGGAAAACCGCTGCTGGCACATGCCGGTGGACCACGGCAGCCTCATGAAGACCGAGCGTTACTTTCCGGCCATTCTCGATCTTCTGGAGACGGGTGAGACGGTACGGCTGGGGCGACTTCCCGTCTCCCGCGGGGTTGCCGCCATCCGAGCTTACGACTCGGGTCCCGTGACGTTCCCGACACCAGAAGACCTGGAACACAGCTTCATGGGTACCCGGCCAGTCCTGCGTCCCTCCCTCCCGTCGAAGCGGGTTCTGCGGGTCCGGGTCCGGGCCATGGACCTGCGCTACAGTCAGAGACCACTGATGTGCGGTCATTACATCGGGGATCCCATTGCCGGGGCAGAGGCACAGATCGACCGGTATTTGGTTGACGGAAAGCTTCGCCATCGGGAACGACTTGGCGTCTACGTCGGTGATATCGGCACCGGGGCGGTGGTTGTCGGCAAAAAGGGTCGAGAAAACCATGGGAAGACATTCAGGAAAGGCGCGATCATTGTTGGTCTGGGGGAATGGGGTGACCTGACCGCCAACCATCTTACGGAGACCGTGCGCGCCGGTGTCCTGCGCTATCTTCTTCTTGCTTTGGACGGAATCGGGCGCGACAGTGACAGCGGGTCAGCGGGAGATCGACAGATAAAACTCGGCAGCGTGCTTATCGGCTACAACTCTACTGTCAACATCGGCGTCGAGGATTCCGTTGCGGCGATTGTGACAGGGGTGTGCGAAGCCAACCGGCAGTTTGAAGATGCCGTAGGGACCGTGCTCCGGGTGGGGGAGCTCGAGTTTGTCGAACTTTTTCTGGACACCGCCATCTCGGCGGCAAAAATTGTAAGAGATCTTCCCAAGCGGCTGGCGAGAGAACTGAAACGGCTTGAAATCGACATCGACGTCGGTAAAACCCTGATCCAGGGAGAAGGTTCACGGACTCGACTTTCGGTGAGTAGTGGCCTCGGCTATTGGCCCCGGATGATCGTAACCGACGCCGACAGGCCCGAGGCGGCGTGTCCCCCGGAATGCTATCGGATTCGAAGAGTGTCGCCGATTCCGGCGGACATGGAGCGGCAGCTCCTTGAGGATCTCACCGGTGTTTCCGAACCTGGGGAAACCGATCAACAACCACCGAAGGCGCGCCCCGCATCTGGCGCTTCCGCCGCCATGGCCGACCGGATGAAGTTCGTCTATTTATCCGAGCGGGCCCGTGCTGAGGCGATCGTGGTTCAACGTCAGCCGGGACTTGCCGAAAACTTGATCCGCCATGCGATTCGTAGCGACCGCTACCGCCCCGAGATGGCTCGAACCCTCTTCCAATTGCTGGTGCCCCTCGACTTCAAGGAAGCTGCCAGGGAAGCGCCGCAGATGATCCTCGTGCTGGACGGCACCACCGCCAACCTGCCCTGGGAGATGCTGTGCGCCGAGCAGGAGCCCATGGTGGTCAAAACTGCCGTGGTGCGACAGCTGGAGTCCACCCGTTTTCGCCGAGTGGTCCAGACAACCCGAGGGAAAACCGCCTGCGTCATCGCTGACCCGTCCACCGCCGGATTCGAGACCCATTTCGTCACCAGAACCGGAAACCCTTTGCCGCAGCTACCTGGAGCCGTATTGGAGGGAGAGACTGTCCGGGAGATTCTTGCTGACAGCGGTTACGACGTCGTTTTCGCCCCCAGTGAAACCGAAGCCCTGGACGTCTTCAACAAACTCTTCCAGGCACCCCACCGAATTCTTGTCATCGCCGCCCACGGCGTCTTTGAAGCCCCGGCCATAGGTGGTGGGAAACGAACCGGAGTCGTGCTCTCCGATGGAATGCTACTGACCGCTGCCGAGGTTGGCCAGATGGAAATCGTTCCCGAGGTGGTCTTCTTGAACTGCTGTCACCTCGGCAGGGTGGACACGGCGCCCGCCTACAATCGACTGGCCTACAGTCTTTCCCGGGAGCTGATCGAGATGGGGGTGCGGTGCGTCGTAGCGGCAGGGTGGGCCGTGAACGACCAGGCGGCAAACACGTTCGCGACCACCTTTTTCGATTCACTCGTCAAGCGGGGTGACCGTTTCGGTCGCGCCATCCACGAGGCCCGGAAGGCCACCTATGCCAATCACCGTGGATTCAACACCTGGGGGGCTTACCAAGCATACGGAGATCCCGGATTTCAGCTCGACCCCGACCGCGGAGGCCTCGGAGGCGATCCTGCCGGTTTCGTGACTCCCCAAGAATTGGTCGAATCCTTGACCTGGATTCGAAATGAGCTCAAGTTCTCCGGCTCCGGAAATCTTGAGACGACCCAGGGAGAAGTCGAGGCGGTCCTTGCCGGAGGCGCAAAGGAGTGGGGTAATCTGCCGGCGGTCCAGTCAGCCGTCGGTGCGGTTTATGCAGAATTCGGACCGGCTGGGTTCGATATGGCGCGCGCTGCCTATACGAGAGCCATTACTGAGGAGGACACGCAAGGCACCGTGGCCATAAAGACCATTGAACAGTTGGCGAACCTTGAGGCCCGCCAGGGAGAGAAGAAAAAGGACATCGTGTTGATTCACCGAGCGATCAAACGTCTGCGTAACCTGGAGCAGGCAGCTCGCGTTGCAGACACCGAGAATGAGACGACTCTCGGGGCGGTCAACGGCGAAAGATGCGCGCTGATCGGCAGTGCCTACAAGCGGCTGGCCGGGATACTGGCACCCTGGTCGAGTGAAGCGGACGACCCTGAACTTCCTACCGGCGTCAAACAGGCATTGACGATGAGTGCCCAATGGTACCAGAAAGCCGAAGGCGACCCCGACGGGCCTGACTTCAGTCCCTATAACGCCCAGAACCGTTTGGCCCTGCAAGCGGTGCTTGGTACTGCAACATCCGATCATTCGAAGATGGCTCGACGCAGCGGACGCATCGCCCGGAAGCGATACGATGTGTCTCTTAATTTTTGGGACT
Source organism: uncultured Desulfobacteraceae bacterium (assembly GCA_942491115.1). Lineage (GTDB taxonomy): Bacteria > Desulfobacterota > Desulfobacteria > Desulfobacterales > UBA5852 > CALNZV01. The sequence continues at coordinate 192,427 of CALNZV010000001.1, read as the reverse complement.
TGATCATGGCCGGTGACGGAGAGCTGATTGCCAGAATCATCGATCAAACTCTGATGCAGACCCCGAAGAAGGATGGAGGGCCAGACGCCGCCCAGGTGGTCATCGATACGTACGCCCAATTGGTAGACCGGCTGCCGAAAAGCATGCGCCAGCTGGATTCAGTGGTCAGCCAGATTCGGCTGCTGAAACGTTTCGTCAATAAAAGAGCGCTGGCCGTGAAGTCAAAAAAGCGGGTGTTGAATATTCTTGCCGATAATCTTGACCGCGTTGCCGAGGCGCTGGATTCTTCGGCCGCCGGGGCCGAATCCCCGGAAGCAACTGATGCCTCCCGGAAAGGTAAGGACCAAAACGTACCGTCCGACGGGGCAGCCAAGCGCCGTCGCCAGACAACCAAGTCGAAAGTCGCTCCCAAGAGCAGAGCCCCGAGGGCCGGCAAGCAGAAGAAAAAATAAGGAGGTAAACCCATGAGTGACTTCGGCGGTATGGAATGGCTGGGCTATTACGACCGATTTTCCTATTTCTCAAAGGATATCGTCCGCGACGGCTGCCATCCGATGGTGTTCACCCACGGGACACCGTCCGGAAAGGCCGTCGTACTGTGCCACGGCCTGACCGATTCCCCCCATTTTTTAAAGGCGATTGCCGAAGAATTCCATCAGCAGCTTGGCTATGACGTCTACCTGCCCCTGTTGCAAGGCCATGGCCTCAAAGAGCCGAAGGGGATGGAGGGGGTCCGGCTCGAGGAATGGATGGCCAACGTCGGGTTTGCCGTGGATGCGGCGGCCCGGGTGGCAGACCGGGTTTCTATCGGAGGGCTCTCCACCGGGGGAACCTTGAGTCTTCATGCCGCCATCACCCACCCGAGGGTGACGGGCGATCTCTATCTGTTCTCCGCGGCCCTCGATCTGGCCGGGGGGCCGGGGGGAGTCCTCGGCGATATGAAGGAGCGCCTGCTTCGCACCTTTCTGGCCGATCTGCTGGACCGGGACCAGCCTTTGATCGGTCGCAGCCCCTTCCGTTACTGCCGAATGGACATGGATGGGGCCCGGGAGTTGGCACGGCTGATCGAGGAAACCGATCGACTGCTCAAGCGCTTCGACGCAAAGACCCCCTTTCCCAAGCGAGTGTTCGCGGCCCACTCGGAAAGCGACACAACGGCTGACATCAGAGGCATAAAAGACCTGAAGGAAAAGACTCCTCCAGACCGGTTCACAGCATTCATCATCCCCAAAGCGGACAATGTGTCCCACGCGAGCCTTGTACTGGAATCACCTATCATGGCCATCGATGCGACTGAAAGTGAACCGCCGCTGGAAAGGGCCAACCCATTATTTGCCCAGATGATGACGGCCCTCCGGGTCTTCGAGGGGGCGTCGTGAGACCTGGTGGCGATGGCCTATGTCGTCAACTGTCGCGACGCCGCATGATGTCCCTGTTAAACCAATGAAGGAGGTGACCCCATGGCGAAACCAAAAAAGACAAAAGCAATAGTGGATTATGGGTCTGAGGAAATCCTCTCCGAGCTTCAATTCAGGGGGGGGGCCGGAAAGACAACCGCAATAAAAAGAGGGGCAAGACCCCTGTCACACATCGATACCGGCCATCTGGTAAAGGCTCTTAGAGACGCCCAAAAGCTGGTTTACGGCATCGATGACCGCGTCGACATGCATCAGGTTACCGATCCGGATATTCTGATGCGCGCTGAGGCGGTGGCTTCTCTGATCGACATGGTTCGCCTCACGGACAATGGCGACGGCACGTCAACCCTATTGACGGCCCTCTTCAAAGATACCCATTTGCTATGCGAGGGGGAGCGGTTCCGAGACCAGCCCGTCGCTCCCCACTGTACCGGCTTTCTGGTGGCTCCAGACATCATCGCCACGGCAGGGCATTGCATCCAGCAAAACAACCTGGCCCAGACCCGTTTTATATTCGGTTTTCGAATGGTGAACGACCAGGACGCCCGAACCGTCATTTCCAATGAGAACATCTTCAGGGGAATAGCCATTTTAGACCGTGAGTTGGTGAGCACCGGCGCTGACTATGCCCTGGTCAGGCTAGACCGGCCGGCAACCGGCCGCCCGGTATTGGCCATCCGTCGCACCGGGAAGATCGACGATGCTCAATCGGTTTTCGTCATGGGGCACCCGTCCGGCCTGCCCCTGAAGTATGCGCCCGGGGCGACGGTCAGAGACAATGCCGATGCCAATTATTTTATCGCCAATCTGGATACCTACGGCGGCAATTCCGGATCGCCGGTGTTCAATGCCGATAACGGCACGGTGGAAGGGATTCTCGTGAGGGGCGATACGGATTTTGTTCGCGTCGGGAATTGCTATGTGTCGAATGTCTGCCCCACCACCGGCTGCCGCGGGGAGGATGCGACGAGAACAAGCATTTTTGCTGAGCATGTTCCAGACCCAGTGGAGCCCCAAGACATGGAAAGTCGGGTCTCACGCCTGGAAGGAATTGTCGAGGCCTTGCAGGCGGATGTGGAGGCACTGAAGAATCAATGACGGTTGGTATCGACGGTAAGTGAATCATCGGTGATTCGCCATCCGGCTGAACAGGCGACAACTAGGGCAACAGCCATTCGGTCGGAGGGGCATTCCGTTGACCATTCCGTCAGGGAACAGAAAACAACGACGTCGATTATGCCCAAATCCCATGGATAGGCGCTCTAACCCCGAGGAGCCGTTTATTGCTCAAACGCTCAAGGAGTGACAGCGTTCCATCCGGGGATTGCTCCTTCAACCCAATAGCTTCAAGCTGCGGGCCTGTTTCGGAAACCCCGATGCTCGCCATTGCACTTCCTGGAGACCTTAAAACCAATGGCGTCAAGGCGACGATACCGTAAAAAAGCCGATCAGTTTGTCATCGCGGTCCAGGTGAATTTGGAATTGGACGGTTTCACGTACATGAAATGGGGCGGCCGACAGCACTGTAAACAAGGCGACTGGCTGGTGGACAACCGAGGGGATGTCTACTCGGTGGATCAGGATGTGTTCGCCGCCACCTATCGCCCCATCAAACCGGGTACGTATGTAAAGACCACTCCGGTCTGGGCGGAGGTGGCCACGGAATCCGGAGCGGTTTCCACCAAGGAGGGCCGATCCCGCTACCAGCCCGGGGATTATCTTGTCTATAACGACGAGGAAGGTACCGACGCTTACTGCGTGGTGGCGGAGCGGTTCGTATCCATGTACGAGCTGGACGAGTAAGCGCCGGTCCTCACCGCTATAAGATGCCCTCCACCCCGTTATTTCCCAGGGATGGCCCTTCCCACTGTTATTGGGTTGAAGAGGGTCGAGCCTTGACCAAGCGTATCATGGCCTCCAGATGGGTCAGCAGTTGAGAGTTGACCGTTGCTGCGCTTCCCCCACCATGGCCATCGGCGACCAGGGGCGAGAGAAGCCTTCGCCCAGCCATTCCCCCATGGGCCTCCATCATCATCGGGTGCTGTCGCCCTTTGGCCACAACAGCCGTCCGAACCGATTCCAAAAACGTTTCGTTGGTTTCCCCGCGCTCAACAGCTGCCGACAACAGCGGGGTGGCAGCCGCCGTGAAATCGCCCTGGCCGGCAGATTCCCAGGCGTACTCGTTGTCCTGGCAGGCGGCAAAATGGATGACGCCGGACAGGGACTCTTCCGATGGGGTCCGTCCCCTCGGTGACAGGGCTTCTCTGAAACTTCGGTGGGCTTCGACCAAGTCATGGGACGCCGGAAGAAATCTCACCCGCTCATCGACGGTGACCTTGGGTCGAATCGCTGGCGCAAAACGACTGATGGTGCCCGAGTGGCAGCAGTCCATGAAGAGCGTCATGATGACCCCCTGCGGGAGTCGTATGAGAAGGTCGGCGAGATCGTCGTCGACTAGAAACGAACCGGTGAAATAGTCATAGGGGACGAAGGCCTCGTCCATGCGGTCGGATTCGTCGTCGTCAAGGTCCGGCAGCTGCGTTCCGTGGCCGGAGTACTGAAAAACAAGGACGTCCCCGGCCGATGCCGATTCGATGCGGGAGCCCAGGTCGTCGAGAATGGCCTGGCGGGTGGCGGCCTCGTTGAGCCGGAAGTCCACCTCGAACCCCAGCGCTTCAAGCGAGGCGCCCCACCGTCGGGCATCGTTTACGCATCCGGAAAGGGGGCGGTCCTGGTAGTCGTCGATCCCGATGCACAAAGCGCTTCGCCGGCCGTCAGCGGAGGGGTGTCTACCGACGGGTATCCCTGGGGATGGTGTTGCCGGTGGGTCGGCGGGTTGTCGATGGGGCGCCGTGACGGGGAAATAGCGCTTCAACGGTTTGAAGGGAAATCCTTCCCGACCGTAGTCGAGATCGTCGGGTACATCCAAGATTCTCCGCAGCACCGCGCTCATGGTGGCAGGGTCATTGTCGAAATCCCCATGGCGAAGGGCCGCCGTCAGAGGATTCGGGTCCTCTCCGGGAGCCAGGGAAAATTGCAATTCCGCCGATGGCGTGCCGCCGTTGTCGAGGCCGAACAATCCGGCGAGCCGAGCGTCCCTGCGCAAGGATTCCTCCAGACCCAATATCGGGGCTTTTTTTAGGCCCTCGCATGCCCCCGAGACGAAGTATAGAAGTGACTTTCGGTAGACAAACGCCACATTGTCCTGGCGTTCGGCCTCCTCTTCCATCGTGAATACCGTCAGTTTCTCTATTTGCTTTTCCAACACCGGGGACAGCAGGCGATCGATAAAAAGATCACTCCGTGCCGCGGGGGCAAGAAGAGACAGAGACGTCACCGGCACGCCCAGATCGAGCAGAAGCGGCAGCAGGTGGGAATGAAAGATCGCCCCGGCACTGTGACCGACGGCGTGGACTGACACGGGGGGATGCCCGGTTCCCGTCATGAGGGCCGCCAAGCGGCGGGCGAAGAGCCATGCGCCTCCCGGATTGCCGTTCGATGCATCGGCCCTGGATGCCCTCCGGGCGCTTTCCTTCATCCCGGACCAAACCGCCGTGGCCGGAATTTTCGCTGCGAGCTCGATGGCGGGATCGGTAGTGTAGTCGAAGATGTCTCTTGGACCGGCAATGTATTGGCAGATCGTTTCTAGCAGACCGGATTCCCAGACAAAAAACACCGGGTAGACGCCATATCGGAGCCACCAGGGTCTCATTTTTCGGGCGTAATTGAGGGCGTCTTTCTCATTGACGAGGCCGCCGTGGGCATAAAGAACCACTCGGGGGAATGGAGACCCCTGGGCGTAGGAAGCGATGGCGCCGATGATGGCCTCGAGATCATCCGGAGTCGTTTCGAACTGCCCGCCGGAAGACAACTCACCTCGGCTCAAATTGACCACGTGCAGTCTGAGATCATCCCAGGACTCATGGTCCCGTGAGACGCCTGGGGCCGCCCGCAAAATCCCTCCGCGACTTAAAAAGGAGCGTTGTCGACTTCGGAGGGATTCGATACCCATCCGTTCGATCGCTGCCCCAGCGCCTTCATTCTCCGGTACTTCCGCAGTGGAGGGATCAACGGCAAAACCACTCCCGCGGGCAATACCGATTCCGGGCAGATTCTCCGGGGAAACAGGGTCGCTGGATCTGGATCTGGATCGTTTTCGAGCCTTTGGCCTCTTGGACGACGGGCCACGGAGGACCGCCAATTCCCCCACGATGTCGCCATGATCGATCCCGGAGCCTGGACATGTCTTGGGGCTTCCCAACTGCCGGTGAAATTGGACCTGATCCTCTGTTAAGCCATACTTGTCGAGGAGTGCTGCAACTACGCTGAGGGTAACGGTCCGTTGGGGGTCCATGAACAGATCTTGACCCAGATCGAAGTCACCGATCATTTCGATCATAAAAGGCCCCTTTTGACGGTTGCCGTTTTTCCCTGACGAGCTGGCTGGCGGTGCGTTCCAGTTCCTCCCGGTCCAAAGCCCGCCCGCCGGATCGATGGTCAGATGCTGGGCGATGTCGCTCCACCCATTGGTTTCCGTGTGATAGCGCCGCATGGCCTCCACTGTGGGCCTGCCTCGAAAACCGCTCTGACGGGGGCGCCAGGTGTGATGAAGATGCACCGAGTCTATCGTTCGGTTGAGCTCGGCAGCATCGAGTAGTCGAAGAAATTGGGGTAAACTTAATCTCCGGATGGGTTCGGTCATCGTGCGCCTCCGTTTCTTCTATGGGTTTCGGGTGGGGACAATCGTCAGGTGGTGCGAACGGGCGCGGTGGAGGCGGATGCGGCCTCCGGGCGTCGCCATCGGGTAACAGCGTCGATTGTCGAATCACGGATGGGTAGAACGGTCCAAACGGCGCGAATACGAACGTGAACCGGTTCACACGCGGGCGAGGAGGAAAGAGAGAGGCCGCTCTGATTGGGTCCAATAGGAGGTAATATAATCCTTAAGCGTGGATTGTCAGCAGGACGACCGTCATCAGAAGGGCGCCCACACCGACGAGCCGGGTCGAACCATCACTTTTCGGAAATGGAAGGGAAGGGGCACCCGTTTCGTCCGTTTGACTACGGACCGCTGGATTCAATCACCAACCGGATGTCGTGCCGAGAGGGGGATCTCCCTTTCAGACGGGGATCCATAACCGGAGGAGAAGTCGGTATGGATCGTCGGCAGAGAGTCCTTGACATAAACTCGAATCCTAAAACCGATTGATAGCGGCGTGTCGAGGGGGATTCTTCTCGATAGGGATTCGGGGGAGGGATTCGAATGGGTTTCGTCAATTGCCGGCGTTCAGCCGCAGACTTGGTTTTTCCCGATATTTTTGGCCTTGATCAAACTGAAATCCGCTTCGCCCAGCAATTGTTCGCCGGTCATGGCTCCCTCGCCGGGATCATATTGCTTGAAGCCCATGCTGATGGTTACGGGTATTTCCATATCACCATAGCGGAAGTAATGTTTTTCAACGGCCAGACGGATTTGCTCGCAGAAGTATCGGGTTTGGTTCCGGCTGTTCCCGGTCAAAACAACGGCAAAGGCGTCGCCGTCATAGCGGCAGAGAATGTCCCCATCGCCGACCCACTGCCTGACGACGTCAACCAATTCGATCAGGATTCGGTTGCCGGCCTCATGACCAAAAGCGTCGTTGATAAATTTAAAATTATCGACATCGCATAGGACGACCGACAGGAACTGATGATGGCGATCGGTGCGTCCGACCATACGTTTCACGGCGTCCAGCAGGAACTGACGGTTGTAAGTTCCCGTCATCTTGTCCATTGTCATCAGATGGTATGCTTCGCGGTGAAAGAATACCTCGAGATCGTTGGCGATAATAGGCTTAAAGATGGTTTCGCCGATGTGAAGGCGATCGTCGACCTCCAACCTCCCCGACGCCACCCTGTCACCGTTGATGAACGTTCCGTTGGTGGAACCCAGATCCTGAACGGTCAGTTGTTCTCCATCAAAGCGCAACTTGGCGTGCTGACGGGAGACACTGTCCTGATCAATCTGGATATCGGCCGATGGAGACCGGCCGATGATGTGATCTCCGTTTCCGATACGGTAGCATTTGCCGATCTGTGCTCCAAAGATAACGATGAGAGTCGAACGGTTTTCTCCGGTCTGATCGGAGAGGCTCTCAGGGCAAAACGATTCTGACATTTCCAGTGTGGCCGTCACTTCATGTGGATTCATTAAATGTCATCCCGGATCGTTACCAGACATTATAGGACGTGGAATGGTTATCGGTCAGATGCGGTATTGCCATCAGGAGAAAATGAAACGACCGTCCGTCGATACCCGCAGTGTCGGAAGAGGGGGCCATGGAGGTCCGGGAAGAGGCGATCCCGGGTTCGGCATCGGATCGGGTATACAAGCGCAGCGCCATACCCAAGGGGATCACTGGGGTTTGGTCGATGCCGCCATCGGCCAGACGATCCGTGAGGAACCCTCCACATCCCTCAGGGTGTCGAACAACCGACATACAGCGGTCCGTCGATTTCGATCGTCCAGCTTCGGAAACAAGGATGCCGACTGGGCAGGGATGGAAAAGAAATCCTTTAGGAACGGAATGGTCAGGGGGCGTTCCCAGCTGAAGTGGGTAACGGGTCCGCACAGCTGGCCCAAGGATTCGCAGGCCGCATCGTAGCTGGTGATGACCCGGTAGCGGGGAGGGGGTATCTCCAGCCGGCGAAAGGCTTCTGTGATCAAATCCAGATGGCGCCGCCCCTGCAGCTGGGGATAGAAGGAAAATCCGATTTTGCCTCCCGGTCGCAAACAACCGACGGCGGCGGTGATGGAGCGGTGGGCATCCGGCAAAATGAAAATGGAGGCGTTGTAGAGCACGTAGTCGAATGGCTGCCTACCGACCACTTCTCCCAGCCGCTCACCGTCTCCCACCAACAGCCGAATGCTGCTGGAATGACAATAACGCCTACCGGCCTCGATCATCTTTGGGGAGAGGTCCACGCCCATAACCATGCAGGCATAGCGCTCGTGGAACACCCGAGCGGAAATGCCGTATCCGCAGCCCACATCCAATACCCTCGAATGGGGCTGCAGATCGATGCGATCCGCCAACGCCGCCGCCAGAGACTCAAAGAGACGGTAGTTGTCTTCGAAAGCCCGGTAGCGCTCTATACTCCGGTCGAAGTGATCGGAGACGGTTTGCTTGACTCTCGTAGAAAAACCGGACGATCCCATCTCTATTTCCTGGAGGCGTTGACGCGGCTGCTTATTGGAGAGTCTCCTTCAAAAACCCCGTGAAGCGCTCCCATGACTTTTTGTCGGCGTCCTCCCGGTACCGGTCGCCACCGAAGACGGTAAAGGCGTGGGGGGCGCCGCTGTAGGTAATCATCTCATGGGAAACGCCTTGAGTCTCCAGATCCATCGCCAATTGGGCGAATTGTTCCATGGTGATGGCCTGATCTGCGGTGCCGTGGAGAATCAGCAGTTTCCCTTTCGTATTGGCATAGTTCTGACCCTCCGGAGTGCCCAAACCGCCATGGAAGGTCACGAATCCTTTCAGATCCGACCCGGATCTGGCGAGTTCCAGCACGGCGGCGCCGCCGAAGCAGTAGCCCATGGCCACGGCATTGCCGGTGTCGGCGCCATTGGCTTTGGCCGTCTCCAACGCCCCATTCAACAGCGCCCGCATTTTCTCCCGATCCTTATAGAGTTCGCCGGTGTGTTGACGCTTGTCTTTCATCTCTGTCGGTCTGACCCCGGCACCGAACAAATCGGCTGCGAATACCGTATAGCCCATGTCCGCAAGCATATCAGCGCGCTGGATCTCATAGTCCGTGAGACCGTCCCAGTCGTGGACAAGCAATACCATGGGGGCCGTGGCGGACGGGCTGACGAGGTATCCCTCGTAGGATTCTCCGTTGACCTCATAGGTGATCGATTTTCCGGCGGCGGCAGCCGTGGCTGCCATCATCATAATGAGTATGGTTACCATGAATGATTTCATTGGTAGGCCCTCCGTGTCAAACGGCACCGGAACACGCGGTGCCGATGGTCATTGGTGCGGATTAATGAGTGAGTGGGCAATGGCCCATTGATAATCGATGAGAGATAATAGGACCGGTAGTGGGCGTTGACAAACATCATCCACGAATCCGCTGCGACCAGTCCTTTCGACCGGGACTCGTCCGGGCGATTTTTCGTCGGCGCCTTTTCCTGGGATGTCCCTTGTCATTTCGACTTTTGTGCATAATTCTATATCTTTTCTTCGATTTCGATGGTTTACCGGATTTTTGCTCCCCACACCGAAGGGATTCGACCCGATGCCGTACCCAGGAAAACAGCCAGTCCCATCGCCCCGACGGATACCCCTTTTTCCACTGGGACTGGTCCTTCTTCCAGGCATGTCCGTGCCGCTTCACATATTCGAGGAGCGATACAAACAGATGATCTCCGATTGCCTGTCGGGGGACCGGTCTTTTGGTATCGTTATGTATGACGGAAACTCCATTCGAGAGGCCGGGTGCACTGCCCGGATCGTTTCTGTGACCAAGCGCCACGACGACGGCCGGATGGACATCATCGTTCGCGGCGAGGAGCGGTTTGTGGTTCAAGAAATCCTCGACGATAACGCCTATCTGGAAGGGCTGGTCATATACTTCGACGATGTGGATGCGCCTGCCGACAACCGGACAATGGCCAACGCGGCCACCGCCCGTCATCTTCTCGTTGAACTCGAGGTCGTCGATGCCCTCTCCGATTCGACGGCCCTCGAGGACGCCGTCGGGCTTAAGACTCTGTCATTTAGCATTCCGGCGTTAGACGGTTTCACACCGGCGGAGCGCCAAGGCTTTCTCGAGATGACGTCCTGCTCGGAGCGCCTGGAAAAAGCGGTGGCATCTCTTACCGAAATCGTCCAGCGCCATCGGCTGACCCGGAAAATCCAGGGTATCATTGGAGGAAACGGCCGTTTGAAGCGGGATCTGGCGATGCAACTGCATGAGAAAATGAACAAAGAGACGTGAAAAGGGGTCGAAGGGACTTTCTAACCCAGGGCAGGAAAGCGGAACGTCGTCTGGTAATAGATTCGAATAGGGCGCGCAGTGCCCCCCCACTGTGCGCCTTTTCATCTTAGTTGCCGGAACCACCCGAGCCACCGGAACCACCCGAGCCACCGGAACCACCCGAGCCACCGGAACCACCCGAGCCACCGGAACCACCCGAGCCACCGGAACCACCCGAGCCACCGGAACCACCCGAGCCGCCGGAACCACCCGAGCCGCCGGAACCACCCGAGCCGAACCACCGGAACCGTCCGAACCACCGGAACCCTTTTTTCCTCCAGCGGCCCCATCCCGGTTTTGCCTCTCTCGGCCGGCGCGTCCGGTGCCGATCTCCTCCATGGCGGGGTCCTGTCCGTTTCTAAAAGCATTGGCATAGCGATTGGCCATTTCCTGGGGGGGGTCCTGTCGAACACCTTCCCTGAAATGGTCCCGCATGCGTGTCATTTCAGGGGTATCGTACCCGTTTTCCAGTGCTCGGCACACCACATCTGCCGTCGTGTCGGAATCCACACCCAGACGAGCCATATCGCGGGCGGTCATTGCGCTTTGAAGGGCCAGTGCGGGGCAGTCATCGCAGGTTTTCCGTCTCGTCCTCTCCATCATCCGCTCATTGATGCGCGACATGTCCTTGGTTTTCATACCGGCGGCAAGTCCTTGAGCCAAGGATTCTGCCAGCGCCCTCTGCTTGGCTTTGTCCGGCGTCACCTGCCTGGCATGGCTGTATGCATATTCGTAGCGTTCACTAACCGCCTTCATGGCCTGAACGATATTTTCCGGCGGAACCTGCTTGGCAATGCCTTCCTGGAGTTTGTTCATCAGGGGCCCGGGCGGCAATCCCTTTTTGCAGGCATCGATCACTTCGTCCTGGGCCTGGACGGTATGTTCTTCACGGAACTGGTTTTGAATCATGCTGCGGGTCATCTTAACGGCATCCTCCGTCGGCACACCGACCCGAACCATTTCCCGGGTCTGGGTTCTGACCCTCTCATTCGCCGTGGGGGGCAAACCGTCGTCCACCTCGTCGGCCCAAGCCGGCGCGGCGAGTAGGATAAGTGCAAGAATGATGAATCCGATGGGCGCGTTTTTCATGGCGGGATCTCCTTTCCTTTACCGTTTAGCCGTTAAACGCTTTCGCCGGCCTAAGGTTACGGATGATTTGAGAAGACGCAGTTGGTCCCCCCGAAATCATCCTGTTCGACCATCCGGCAGTCGGGCCTCATCACCTCGCCGTCGACCCTGTAGAAATAACTGAAACTGCGGCGCTCCTTTATCGACACCACCCATTTGCCGATACCGTTGCGGCGCGCGGGACGCGGCTCGAACCCGTCCAGAGAGGTGACCAACTCTACCTTTCGGGCATCCGGGCACCGGAGGTAGAAATCAATCCTGCCGTTGTCATGGTGGATGTAGTGAGACGCACATCCGGCCGCCAGCAACGAAGGAACCAGCATGAGTGTTGAAAAGCGAATCATGATCATGTCCTCACTTCCAGCACCGAGTTTTCACTCCCGAAATCATCCTTCTCGCGGATCCAGACGGTGGGATCCGCTATCCGCCGGCCGCCGTCCAGCAAAAAGCTGTAACGATATTCACCAGGCACCAGGTCGAGGGATATTTCCCAATACCCTGCCGGACCGGCCTTTTCCATCGGCAGGGCCTCCCAGTTGTTGAAGCTGCCGGTGATGGCGGCGTTTTCGGCATCGGGAAGATAGACGACGAAGCGATAGGGGACTTTCCTGTCAGCCGGCCGGTTTGGGACGGGTGACCAGACAAAGAGGAACACCAGAGCCGCAGCCGCAAGAGCCCCCGTCACGACACCGAAACGTTTTCGCATCTTCATTACCGCCCCAGGGTGCTGGGCAAATGCGAGTTTCGGCGATAGTTCATCGGGCAGGGTTCGCAGCTGTATTTCCTGCCGGAGCAGTTCCACGGCGTCGTCCTTGTATCGCCTGCCGTAGTGAACCGATTCCACAAAGACGATCTTGTCGTTCAGATCGAGCTCGTCATCGATATACTGGCTGATGAGTTCTTCTCTCATGGTCTTCCTCGGTCATGATGGCTCTCAGTTTCACCCGCGCCCGATGAACCCTGACTTTGACGTTGGCCTCCGTGATACCGGTCAATTCTCCGATTTCGCGATAGTTGAGATCCCCGGCTACCGCCAGAGAGAGCACCTCCCTCTCCCCGGGGCCCAATTGCATCATGGCCTGCTGCATGCGCTGGTACCTCTGCCGGTCCAGAAGACGCTGCTCCTGATTGTCGCCGGGGTCGGGAGGGTCGTCATTGATTGGGATTGTTCGCCTCTGCTTGCGAAACACGTCAAGGGCGGCGTTTCGCGCGATGGCGTAGAGCAGGCGAGGCTCCCACTGCCGATGGCGGTAGCGTTCGAGATAGCGGGTGAAGCTCTCCTGCATGATCTCACCGGCCAGGTCCCGGTCTCCCGTGAAACGGACCAGGTAGGCGAAGAGCCCTGCACGGTATTGCTCATAGAAACGCAGAAATGATTTCACTATGTCTTTATAACGGTTGGGGCCTTAAATGGTTACGGATCGATTGCGATGGTCGACCGTTTGGCTGACTCAGGCGTCGCGTCGGATCAGATGATCCTGCCTATACGATCCGGGAATTCCTGGCAAGCCATGACTCACGGGGTTTTAACGATCCTTGGCAGGGCATGTAGCCAAACGTTATGGGGTCAAGTCGCAGCTGTGAATGTCTCCATTGGGGTTGGACACGTCTTCCTTAAGTGACGACGGAGGGAAGACACGGTGCACTATTGCGTCTGACGGCAATGGATGGTGACGGGTTGGTCGTGGCGTGATCCCTGCCTACGGCGCTCGCGAGGGCACCTAGCCCGGATATGCCACGTGTTGGCGGCGTTCATCGGCCAGGCATTCAAGGGCGCCGCCGACCGTTGGTACCGCAAGCCCTTGATCACGCCGCATAGGGAAGCCTCCGACGCGTCCCCAGGGGGACTATTTTTGGGGGTTGTTTTTGCCATTCCGCCGGGGGACAAACGGCTCCCGGGGCTCTGCCACCGAAACAGGCGATACCCATAAGATATCACATATCATTTTGGCATTTAGAAAAAATGTTCCTGAACTATCCGGGCTAAGCATCGTCGGCGACCCCCAGGGATGGCCCCCGGGGATCCGTGAAACGAGAGGAGGGTTCCGGAACCCGGCGACGTCCGATGGGGCAATTCCGGGGGATGTGGCCTTCGGTTGCCGGGTTACTCCGAGTCGGGGGATACGGGTGGCATGCCCAGCATCTCGGGACGCATCGTTTTGATGACGTCGACCACCTTGTTCTCGAATTCCGCGGTAACGGCGGCCACGTCATCCAGACTGTCGATGACCCGGGGCGTGAGCAGGATGATCAGCTCATTTTTGGAGAGATCGTCGGCCCTGGAGCCGAAGAGGGGACCGATCAGCGGCATATCCATCAAAACCGGCACGCCCCTGCGACCCTTGGATTTGTTTTCCCGGATGAGGCCCCCCAGAACGATCGTCTGACCGTGGCTGATGGTGAGGGTGGTGTCGACGGCTCGTTTGAAAAAGGAGGGGTATGATTCTCCGGCCACGGTCACGTCTTCAGATTGTTCGCTGACCTCTTGGTAGATCTCCATCGTGACGAGGCCCCGCTCGTTGATGTGGGGAGTAACCGAGAGAAGAACGCCGGTGTCTCGGTATTGGATATCCGTGGTTACCAGGGGCTCGGCGCCACTGGTAATCGTGGTCTCGGAGCTGATGATCGGGATTTCGTTGGAGACGTCGATCTTTGCCTCCTTGTTGTCCGACGCCAGCACATGGGGCGAGGAGATGATGTTTACCTTGTTTTTCTGGGCCAGCGCATCGAGACTGTTGAGGACATTGTTCGAAAACTCGATGGCATAGGACAGACCGGAGGTACCGCCGACGGAAAGACGCCTCACCTGGTTCTGGCTGAAGTTGACATCCTTGAAGTATTCCCATTCGATGCCAAGCTCGGTTCTGTCCTCCAGGCTGATTTCCGCGATGGTCGCTTCAATCAACACCTGCCTGGGAAGAACATCGATTCGATCGAGGATGGACTCGATGGATTTGTAGGCGGACGGGGTCGCCTCGATAATCAAGGCGTTTCGTATCGGATCCGGAATGATGACCACCCCTGTGTGAAGGGCGGCCGATTCCTCGCTCGGTATCGCCGGCTCTGTCTGTACCACCTCCTCGACGATGTCGGTCTTCGGTCTAACAGCGAAGGGATTTCGGGAAAATCCGTACTTCGGATCGTCTCTTTTTGTCACTGTGGTGATTGCCGGCTGGCCGGTAAAGACCCGGTTGAGAAGGTCGGAGAGTTCGTCGGCGGTGCCGTTTTTAACGAAATACACGAAAATCCTGGGTTCCGTGCTCTTCCCGGACGCATCCAGCTGAAGCAGGATCGGGTCCACCTTTTTGTAGATATTCGGATCGGTGGTGACGGCGAGGATGGCGTTCAACCGCTCGATGGGAATAAACCGTGTGGATTCCCCCTGGAAATTGGCGGCACCGAATAGTTCTCTTAGGATGTCCGCCGTTTCAGCGGCGGCCGAATTTTCCAGAAAATAGAATCGGTGGCTGATGCGGGTGAAGATGTTCAAATCGAAAGCTTCGACCATTCGAAGAATTTTTGAAATGTTGGCCCTCTTGTCCACAAGAAACAGGGTCTTGGATGGTTCGTGGCCGACGATGGTCGCCCCCTCTGATGTAAAGGGAGAGATGATCTTGGTCATGTCGGTGGGCGACACATTCTTCAGAGGCACCACCTGGATGATCACCTGGTCGTCCGGCGGCAGGCCAGCCGTTTCGAAGGGTTTCGACCTGAAACCGAGGGGCAGCCGCGATGCGTCTTTGACAGCGGCGATGCGATAGATGGGGCCTTCCTTGATGGCGGTTAATCCGTTGATTTCCAGAATTTTGAAAAAGACTGGGAGCAGGTGTTCACGGCTGATGCCCCCAGACGTGTGAACGGTGACCTTGCCCTGGAGGTTTTCATCAGCGATGTACCGGATC
Source organism: uncultured Desulfobacteraceae bacterium (assembly GCA_942491115.1). Classification (GTDB taxonomy): domain Bacteria; phylum Desulfobacterota; class Desulfobacteria; order Desulfobacterales; family UBA5852; genus CALNZV01. The sequence goes on along the minus strand of CALNZV010000001.1, from coordinate 176,955 downwards.
TCGAGTATATCGGCGAGGGTGCGAACCACCTCATTGAGCTCCGCATTGTCGAAGTTGAATTCGATGGTGCCGTCGGCTCCGGAGGGGCTGCCCACCGGTGCATTCTCTGACACTTGGTCATCGGCAACAAAAAAGACACGATCCCCCACGGCCGTCTGGTCAGAAAGAACGCTCCCTGTCCGAACCGACCGCTGCTGCGTCTCGGCCTTAGAATGAAGAGGCGATGCCGACGGTCCCTCCCCGGGTTGAGCCGGTTCTCCCGCCGTCTTGTCCTGTGGCGTGGACCCGGAAGCGGCAGTGTCGGTCTGTGTGGTTGCCGGGATCGTCTGTCGTCGGAGTTCATTCGGCGGCGATTCCGTCTGGCCGCCGTTGATTTCAGCGCTGCGGGTCGCGCAGCCGGTTACCAGAAACAGGCCCATCAGTGCAATTGCAGCGATGCGAATTCCCGGGGGTGTGGCGAATCGTCTCATTGACCGTTCTCTTCCTGGTTTGTTGTGGCGGTGTTCTCGGCTTGAGCGTCCTTTCCCGGAGCCCTTCGGTCCTTCGGCTGGGTAACCGTTTCGGTTTCGGGTAACGGCTTGTCAAGACTTGAGGCGTCGGCCGACGATTTTTCGACGGGCGTTGGTTGTTGAGCATCTTTTCTCGTGGTGATCACGATGGGTTGCTTACTCCGCGTTCTCGGACGGCGCTTCTGGGGATGCAGGCGGTCATCCAGTTTTACTTCAAAAGTGGAGGTGCCCTCTTTGACGTAAATCCGGTCGTTTTCGATGCCGACGATGGATATCTGATTAATGCTGTCACCCACACGAATCCAGATATTTTTGTCCTTATAGCGCCTGGAGCGATCGAAGCCGATCAGGGCGGAGCGTTCGTCGTTTTCGATGATGACGCCGAACAGAGCGATGGTTTTTGCGAAGCGGCTTTCGCTGACCGCTTTTTGAGTCACGACGGGGATATCGGACGCTCCGGCTTGTCGATTTTTGTCGAACAGGTTTTTTTGGGAGACGACGTCGTAGTGGGATCTGGGATGGGGCCGACGGACGGATCTGCGTTCGACTGGCACCGATGGCTTCGCATCGCTGGAGCGCTCCTCCGGCAGGGCTAATTCTGCCGCCGTCCATACGTCGACGATCTGAGCGGAGAAGAAGAGGACGAGTATCGACAGCAGGATGTTCAAGATCCACTTTACCATGGGTCAGTCGCTTTTTCGCTCACAGTGACGGTGACGATCCGATCTCGGATGCAGAAAGGCGCCTATCGAAACGGCAATCAGACGCTCCCTTTCATCATAAAACCTTCAACCGTCAGAGTGGTCAATATGTTTCCGCCTTGTCTGACGCCGGCGGACCGAAACACAATATCCCTTACCTTCAGCAATTTTTTTGAATTCTCGATTTCGTGTAGCATGCTCGTCAGTTGCTGGATGTCCGACAATAGCGTTATTTGGACCGGTACGGCAAGGTAGTGGGCATCCACGGCGGGGCTGGAACTCAGAATACGCATGGTCTTGACCTCCGCTTGTGTTTTCTCGGCGATTTCTCCAAGAACCTTCTGAATATCCACCGCACTCAACGAGGGGGTTTTGGACTGGAGAAGCCCGGCTTCGAGCCGCCTCAGTCGGGCTTGATAGGTTTTGAGCTGATTTTCAAGCCTTGCTTTACCCTTGAGTTTTCTCTCATATTTTGAAAGCTGCTGCTGCTGGATGAGCAAGAGCTCTTTACCGGGAGCCGCCGATTCGAACATCGGGGCGATATTGTAGCCCAATGCAAGCAACAGAAGGACGCCGCCGATACCGACGATGAGTTTTCGCTCTTTGTTGAGGCGGATGGTCACGGGTCGGACCTCCCGTTTCCTGTTGCCTCGATTGCCTTGAGAAACATTCCCATTTTCCTCAGTCGTCCTCCCCACCTCCCTCAACGAGAGGATTGGGCAAGGGTGAAGCCGATTCGAAACTTTTCTTTGCCGTCTCTTCCCCGGGTGATGGCAGACAGGAACGTCACGTCCGTTATCATAGGGGAGGCATCCAGAACCGGTATCAACTCAGAGGCCGAATCGGCATAGCCATCCACCCGGATTTTGTTTCCCGACACGTTGAGTTCTCTGATCCATGCAGTGGGTGGAATCGTGGTGCTGAGTTCTCGAAGGAGATCGAGAATCGGAACGCTGTCCTGGGTCACCCCTTCAAGAAACGATATGCGAGCCTTGATGGCTTCGGCCTTCGACTCCATTTGCTTGATCTCGAGCATTTGTGCGTCTAGTTCCCGGATTTTTGCCTCGAGTCGGTGGCTCATGAACCGCTGCTGGAGGATATGGCTTCCGAACCAGCCCAGCCCGGTGAGAACGGCAGCCGTCGCCAATACAACAAGCATCCACTGGCCGACACGTGACGGCTTTTTACGCAGGCTCTTTGGAAGAAGGTTGATGGCCGTTTTCGGTGCATAAAACGCTTTGAGGGTCAAACCGTAAGCGTTCATCAGGCCCCAGCCAGGGACGGGCACCTCCTCCAGCGCCACCCGCCGGCAGACCCTCTGGGGAGCGGCGTCTTCGATGGCCACCATGAGTCGGTCATCCATCGCCGGTCCGAAAAAGACAATAACGTGATCCCCATCGGTGTTATCGCGCCGTTTCTCAAAAGACGTCAATGCGGCATCCATAATAGCAGGATCACTGCCTTTGGATTGAGGCGCCGGAAGGGTCCGGACCGAACGCAGTCTGCCTTCCGATCCTGCCGTCAGGATCCAATGGGTGTTACCCATGTCTGCCAGAACGAAGTCCGAGGAGGGAAGCAGGCCGTCGACACGGGACAGAAGATGAAGGGTTCCCGCGTTCGACGGTTCGATGCCGGTGAGCCCCAGTCCGCAGTGGTTGGCCAGTTCGACGTATGCAGAGACTTCGCTTTTTTTTGCGGCCACCAGCAAGACACGGAGGCGGTTGTTTTTCCGATCCTCTCCTGCGATCTGGCTGTCGATATAAATATCTTCTTCGGGGATCGGCATATACCGATCCAGCTCATACCGAATGGTCTCCGTGAGGTTTTCTTTGGCAGCCAGGGGTAGACTGATTTCCCGCAGAAAGATTTTTGCCGGAGGGATGCCGAGAAACGTACCGCATCCGTTCAGCCGGTGGGCATCGATGAATGCCTTCAGCTGGTGAGCGGTCGTTTCCATCTGCTCACGAAAGGTTTTCTGGGGGTCCAGAGAAATCACTTCGTGGGCAACCAGCTCCGGGCCTTTCACAGCGCTCTTCAGGTACACCACCGCGACCTGATGATCTGAAATGTCCAGCCCGATCCCGTCCTGAAAAAGCAATGAGGACCTCCGTTTGCGCTATCCGTCCAAATGCCGGAGCACCTCGAACCGTTCCGGCAGCGTCGGATCGATCCGGACCATGACGGCGCGCCGGCGCCTGACAGAACTCATATTTATCATGCCTTCGGAACGAATGATATAGTATGGGGATAATTCAAAAGAAATAAAAGGGGATATGGCTCCCATGACCTCGGCCCCGATCGTATCCGATACCTCGACCAGACTCCTGAAGTCCCTCTCGATGCGAAACGATACAATGGCATCCTTTAGGTCCTGGCTCATTTCGGGCAGGGACAGCAGGACGGCCGGGGGGGCGGCATTGATATTGATCCGCTGGCTGTCGGAATTCCCCCGCCTGCGAAGAGCGGTTCGGATGGACGGTGTATCGGCTTTCGGGTCATTGATCACGGTGACCAATTCCCGGATGACCCCATGATAGATCTCGGGGGTGATCCCTTTAACAAAGAGGAGTTCGTCGACGGTGTCAAAGTTGCCGTTTTTGCTATTGTAGGGCAGGGGGAGGGTTTGGTAGTAGTCGCTTTCGGCGCCGTTCAGGCGGTGGAGATCATCGGCGTCCCGCCAGTCCAGAATGGCATCGACAATACCGGCTTTTTCGATGTCGCTCAATTCCGTGCGGTTGAGCATCAGTCGGAGCAGGGCGTCTCCAGCCGTGTTGAGGTTGATCCGACCGCTGGTATTGTCGATCCGGACCCGAAAGCGACCGTTTGAAAACGCGACCGGGGGGATATCGGTATTGATCCGCCAATCCGGCACCACCTCACCATCCTCGTCTATGTCGATTTCCTCCCCGGGACTGCGGTCTTTCAGCAGCTCGTACAATCCCCGGGAAAGACCGGCGCCGGCGATATAAGCGGCCTCGGTCGACTCCTTGAATTGGCGCAAAGACCTTATTTCATGCCGGACAGCGAAGCCAAATTGACCGGCCACCACTATCAGCAGGGTGACCACCCATAGCACGACGAAAAGGGCGACACCCGACTCATCCCAAAACCACCCGGGCACCTTACCAGTGGGATTCTTCAGAGAGGTCGGTTTCAATGGTGTCATGGGCAGGCTACCCTCTTATTCGCGCACGCCTTCTCGATATAGGCCGTGCGGTTACCCGTTGACGTCTATTCCAGCTTGGATGCGGCAATTCTCGAGATAACCCCTATGGGGGGGGCACCTGCCTCCTGTTGGATCCATACCCGGACCGCGGAGGGCAGGTTCCCGTCGATGCCCGGATCCCAGTTCGCCTGCCATTGGGGTTCGGCGTCGGGGTTTTCTCCATCGCGCTTGAGATACTCAAACGAAATGCGATCCATACCTTGAAGCAACCGGTAAAAGGCCTCGTCCGGTGGGATGTCGTCATCTTCAGGATCGGCAACGATCACCGGCAGCTCGTGGAACATCAATTGCTGGCCTCCCTCATCGGATTCATCCACACGGTAGCGGACGATCACTCGGCCTCTGGGGATGCCCGGAACCAGAGAAGAATCACTGGTGAAGCGCATGGATCGCTCCGTGCCGGTAAAGCCCTTTCGGGTGGATTCCTCGCCTGATGGCCGGACAAACACCGCTGCCGTGAGCTGTCGGTGGATGCGGTCGCTGATGCCCCGAAGTCGCTGCAACGAATCGATGGCCTTGTCGCCCTTCTCCCACGCCCGGTAACCGACCCGGAAGACCCCTAGGACGAGGGCCACGACGACGGCAACGATCGTCATCGACAGCAGAAGCTCGAACAGGGTAAACCCTCGGCAGCCCGTGAAAGGAAAAGGACCAATAACCGGTGACGAGTGGTTTTTCACCCCTCCACCTCCGGTGTGGCCAACAACTTTAGGGTGGACAGGGTGATGTGTTTGGTGCGGATGCCCTGCTCCCAGTAAATATCGACGGTTAGAAGATACAGAGAGAAGCCGCCTGGCTGTTGAGCCTCCGGCAGGGGCGTTACAGAAGCCGCCCATCGATATCCCTCTTCGCTTTGCCCTTCGATGACATCCGACGGGTCTGCGATGGTTTCCAGGAGCTCCTCCATTTTCATTTTTCCAATGAATACCGCCCGGCTGTAGGTCGCGGACAGATGGGCCGATTTCAAATGGTCCGAGAATAGCTGAAGCAGTACGACGAGAGAAACGGACAGGATCATCACGGCGACAAGGGTTTCGAGAAGCGTGAACCCCCCTTCTCCCGCTTCAGATGGCCGGGAATACCGACGTCCCCCATGGCAATGGGCAACGGGAAGGGGCAGTGGGGGCCTGTCGGATCGATGGCTCATGGCGTTGGAAACGCTTTTCAAAAGGGGCGGGTGGGTCAGAATGGTTCAGCCTTGAGCGGCATCACGGATCCTGACATCCCCGGTAATGAAATCCAGGTCAATCTCCAGGCGACGGCCGCGGCTGCCGGCTAGGAGCAATTTGGCGCCGCTGTTTCCCCCGTCGGGGTAAAAAAAGACCGTCAATCGGTCCGATGCTGCTTCGCCCATTCCGTTGAAAGCCCTTTGGATAACGATGTCGTCCGGCAGCTGGTAGGTTTTAATGCCGTCGGATTCAGGCGATTCGTCGCTGCGTCCGAAATCGTCCGGGTCCATGACCGGTGCCAGGGCAAGGATCCCTGGGGCAATCGTCAGCGATACGCTGTAGATGCGCTGCTCGGCCATTGCCGATGAGCCGGCATATCGGAAAATGGCCGCCGTCTTGCGGGCGGCCGCAGTCATCTGGAGGCCGGGCAGCGCTGCGACCCAACGAGGCGCCGCAATGCCTGCCGCCAAGGCGACAATTACCAGCACCACCAAGAGCTCGAACAGGGTGAAGCCCTCGGATTTTCCTATGTGAGCCGTCAGTCGATGTCTTTCCAATTGACGATATCCTGATCCAGGCCTTCACCGCCGGGGCTTCCGTCCTCGCCGAAGGACATCAAGGCGTAGTCTCCATGCTCGCTGGGGGATTCGTAAACATAGGGGTTGCCCCATGGGTCCAGGGGAATTTCTTTTTTAAGATAAGGTCCGTCCCATTTGTCCGCACCCTCCGGACGGGTTCTCAGGGACTCTAAACCCTGTTCGGTGGTCGGGAATTGTCCCACATCCAGGCGGTAGGTGTCGATGGCCGCCTCCAAAAGGGCGATCTGACCCATGGCCGTCTTTTGCCTGGCTTTCTTTTCCTGTCCGAAAAACCGTGGGCCGACCAGAGCGGCAAGCAGTCCCAGAATCACCATGACGATCAGTAGCTCGATTAGGGTGAATCCTCGCCGGGCGTCGATGTGGTCGTCTTGGATCATTTCCGCCTCCTGTATTAGAATGGTATATCGTTGATGCTGAAAATGGCGGCCAGCATGGAAATGACGATACAACCGATCACCAGTCCCATGGCAAGAATGGTGATCGGTTCGAGTAGTCCGATGATGCGTTTGATGAGGGTTCGGGCACTTTTCTCATAGCTTTCCCCCACCTTGAGCAGCATCATATCGAGTTGTCCGGTTTCTTCTCCCACGGTAATCATTTGAATGGCCAGATCGGGAAACATGCTGGAATCCCTTAAAGGGGCGGATAGATGCTCTCCCTCTTTCACCCGCGCGTGAACCGTATCGAGGGCAGTGGACAGCACCTGGTTCTGGACGACATCCTTGACGAGGACCAGGGCTTGCAGAATCGGAACGCCGCTTTTTAAGAGCGTTCCTAATGTGCGGGTGAAACGGGCGGTTTCAATCTCCCGGACCAGTCGGCCGATGAGGGGAGCCCTGAGAATTCCTTTATCGATGGTCATGCGCCCCGCCGGTGTCCGCCGATATCGGTTAAACCCGATAGCAGCCGCAACCGCAACCGCGATGAGGAGCCATAAGTATCGGCTGACGATACCGCTCACGCCGAGAAGGAGTTGAGTGGACAGGGGCAGTGCGGCTCCCAGATCGTCGAAAATAACCGAAAACTTCGGGATGACAACCGTCATCAGAACAATGATGGACAAACCGCTCAAGGCAATCAGAAAAATGGGATATATCAGTGCCGATCGGATATAGTCGAAAAGCTCCTGGGCGGTTTCCAGAAAGTGCCCCATCCGCAACAGCACCGGCTCCAGGACGCCCCCGGATTCTCCGGCTTTGACCATGTTCACATAAAACCGAGAAAAAACCCGGGGGTGATTGGCCAGGGCGCTGGAGAGGTAGCTGCCGCTTTGGACGTCCTGTTTGATGCGGAGGATGATATCTTTTAGGGCATCCTTGCTGGCGGCGTTGAAAAGAATATCAAGGGAGCGGTCCACCGGGAGTCCTGCTCCCAGCAGGGTTGCGAGATCCTGGGTGAACAGCATGATTTCCCGGCCGCCGATCCGGTTCGCCAAGGATGGCAGGTTGAAGCGACTCCATAGATCGAAGGAAAGGCGTTTCGGCCCGGCCTGGGCGATTCGAATCGGAATCAGATGCTTGTCCCGGAGGGTAGACACCACCACCGCTTCACTGGGAGCCTCCATATCTCCCTTGACGATCTTACCGCTGCTGTCGGAGGCTTTGTACTGATAATCGGGCATGCTATTCCTCGAGGGTTACTCTCAGAACCTCGGCCACCGTGGTGACCCCTTCCTTGACCTTTTGCCATCCGTCCTGCCTCAGGGTTACCATACCACCGGCGATGGCCACTTTTCGGATCTGCTCAGTGCCTGCCTGGGCGTTGATGGCATTTCGAATGGCATTGTCCATCGGAAGGTACTCAAAAATGGCTCTCCGCCCCAAATATCCGGTATCTCTGCAATGCTCACATCCCACCCCTTGATAATAATCAATATCGATGAGTTTTGATTCCTGAATCCCCATCGTGGCGACGGTGTCGGCACCGGGTTCGACCCGGGTCTTGCAGCGGGGGCAGATCACTCTGACCAGTCGCTGGGAGAGCACCCCCAGCAAGGTCGAACTCAACAGGAAGCTTTCCACCTTCATGTCAAGCAGTCTTGTCAGCGCACCCGCCGAGTCGTTGGTGTGCAAGGTGCTGAAGAGCAGATGACCGGTAAGCGCCGACTGAACGGCGGTTTCAGCGGTTTCCCGGTCGCGGATCTCACCCACGAGAATCACATCGGGATCCTGCCTGACGATGGATCGGAGTCCGCCGGCGAAGGTCAGCCCTATTTTGGGATTGACCTGAATCTGGTTGATGCCCTTTAGCTGGTATTCCACCGGATCTTCTAAGGTTATGATTTTGTTTTCGGAGCTGTTGATCATCGACAGGGTGGCATAGAGCGTGGACGTCTTGCCGCTGCCCGTCGGTCCTGTCACTAGAATCATTCCGTGTGGCTGGTAGATCAACTTGAGATACTGATCCAAGAGAGCCTGGGGGAACCCCAATCTCCTCAGGTCGAGCACGAGGCTTTCCCGGTCCAGGATTCTCATCACCAGGCTTTCCCCGAAAAGGGTGGGGATGGTGGACACTCGAAAATCGATTTCCCGGTTCGAAATCTTGAGCTTGATGCGTCCGTCCTGGGGAAGGCGGCGCTCGGAGATGTCGAGTTTTGCCATGATTTTTACCCGGGAGAGAATAGCCGCCTGAAATCGCTTGGGGGGGGATTCGACATCATTGAGTACGCCATCGATTCGGTAGCGAACCTTTAATTCGTTCTCGTAGGGCTCGAAATGGATGTCGCTGGCCCTGGAATCCACCGCATCGATGATCAGACGGTTGACGAGCCGGATGATCGGCGCTTCCGAGGCCATATCCCTCAGTTGATCGGTGTCTTCGTCGAATCGTTCCAAGGCGTCGACGATGTTTTGTTCCGCCTCTTCGATGATGGTTTCCATGGATTCGATGCCCGTGCCGTATAGCCTTTCTATGGCCTCGAGAATATGTTCCTGGTTTCCTCGGTGCACCCGGACCTCGAGACCGAAGGCCACCCGGAGCGCATCGATGGTTTCAAAATCGTCCGGGTCGGCCATGGCGATGTCCATATGGGCGTCCACCAGGCTGATGGGCACGAAGCAGGAGGCCTTCATGAACTGGATGGAAAGGTTTTCCAGCACCACCGGCTGGCGCGGATAATCCTTGGCTGAAAGCGGGGATGGAACCGTAGATTCATTCATGGGGATATGATCGTTGTGACGTCGAAACCGGAGGCGCCCGGGAATTGATGACCACTGGCCGTTCGTCAGGCGGCTGTCGATGGGCAGCAGGTCGCTGCTATCGGTCGTCTTCTGCCCATTTCATCCCGATCGAATATGGGTTCATGTGTAACGAATGTCCGCTCCAAAGTAAAGATGCAAGGCAATTCCCGGCTGACGTCCGATCGTTCCAACCTGAAGCCGCCTCCTTGCCCACCGGCAGATCCGTGTCAAGCAAAACCGCCGATGGATATCGCATGCGCTCAATGGATTGGCATTCGCCGACCCATGTGTGGGGCGAACACCGCAACGGATACGGACCGGTGCCCACAGCAGGAAACCCCCCATTGGTACCGCTTCCGGTCCTACATTGCGGACGGCGCCTCGGTGTTTCCCAACACCGTCAAGGTTTCCATCAAGCCGCCTGAGAATGACCATCGGTTGACAGCGGGGAGCCGATCCCCTCACTTCTCTCCCGTAGGTTGATTTGCTCCCTGCGCGATTCCTTATATCGGTGTTTATGACCCATGTCATCGAATTGGGGGAATTGACATTCGAAGGGCAGAGGTCAATACTGAGTCGTCCTCAATCATATCGACCCCTTTTGCGGAAAGCGACGGAACGATGAAACGCGCTGGATGGCTTCTTTCTTGGTTGATGATGGTCTGCCTGCTGGCGTCGCCCGCAGGGGCTGGGGAACCGGTCGACTGGAAGGTGATCAGAACCCTGAATCTGGAATCGGCGCCCCTGGACGTGGCGGTATCGCAGGATGGTCGATGGATTTACGTGCTGATCGACAGCGGACATGTCCTCCTCTATTCAGAGGCCGGTCAGCTGAAAGACCGGATGAACGTGGGAAAGGACGTCTCGGCGATCGATGCAGGGACCGCCGAGGGCATCCTCTTTCTTTCCAGCAAAAGCAGTCCTTCTGTCCGGATCGTTTCCGTGGATTTGGAATACGACTTCGATCTGAAGGGATCTCCCAGCAGGGGACCGGACGGTGCGCCGGTGGTGATTGCTGTTTTCAGTGATTTTCAGTGACCGGCGTGCGCGTCTCTGGCGCCGCTACTCGAGCAGGTGCTCGAGCAACATCCCGACACCGTAAAGATCGTGTTCAAGAACTTTCCTCTGAGAAACCATCGGTATGCCTATAAGGCTGCACTGGCGGCTTTGGCGGCCGATTCCCGGGACCTATTCTGGACCTTCCACGACCAGCTCTACCAGAACCACAACCAAATGAGCGATGCCGTTATTTCCGACATCCAAAAAAAGCTCGGACTCACGGATGCCGCTTTTGAGAAGACCCTGTCCAGTCCCCAGTTGCGAAGCGTGATCGATCGGGACGTCAAGGAAGGGAGAGCTTCCGGGGTGAGGGGGACGCCGACGGTGTTCGTCAACGGAAAGCGGTTCAAGGAACGCCGCAACATCGACGGCTTCCGTAAAGCCATCGAAAAGGAACTGGCGGCAATGGAACAGCCCTAATGGGAACCGCCGGAAGGGTGGGCTGTCTGGGCGCTTTCCCCACTACTCGTCTATCGGTTCGGATCGGTTCCGGATGGTCAACCCCAGCTCTCCGATGAGTTCGTCAATGGTTCCGTTTTCCGATAACACCTCGACAGCGATGTCGGCCACCCGGGCATCGGATATGTCCGCTTTGCGGGCTGCCGATACGACCTTGACAAAATAGGCCCAGTCCGGCGAAAAGGCTCTCCGAGCCAACCCTTCCCGATTCACCCGATCGATCAGTTCCCGGTCGACACCCATGACCCTGCCGTAGCCCAATATCTCCACGGCGATCACTCTCATGTCGTCCGGGGCATCGACTTCGGAGCCGAAGATTGCCGATATCTCCTTCCGGGAATTCCCCAGGGACAGAACCTTGGCGACCCGCTCCACATCGGGATTGTCCATTTCGCCCAACGATCCCCCGGCCAGAAGCGACCGGGCGAATTCGAGATCCCCGGTCCGGATTCGGATCACCGCCAGAATCCTGGACAGCGGCACTTTCTTGCCAAGCCCTTCCGCCAGGGTTTCGAACAGAATCCCCGGAGGCAGGCCGTCCTCCTCCGCCTGGACGACGACGCAGAGGATAGTTCGAAGGGATTCGGTGGCCTCCGCCTCCCGATACCCAACGGCCAACAGACGGTTGAGGGTGTCTCCGGGCATACCGGTTGCTTCGGCTTCCTCGGCCAGGGATTCGATCACGGTTTCGGGCGGGGTGTCCGGGCGGCAATACCGATCCAAAGGCTCAGTAGCGGTCGATGTCGCTGCCTCTGCCTGCAGAGCCATACACAACAGGGCCATGAAGAGCCCTATTTTCCAATTAGATGGACTGCCCATGATTCCCCTTGACGAACAGAACGGAATTTCGGTTTCCGAAATCATCTTCATGGATCAGGTCGGCGTTGGGATCCGATGCAGCCCGCTGATTGTCCACCCAGAAAACGTATTCGTGCTTTCCGGGGTCGAGACGGACCTTCAGGGTCCAGCTGCCGGTTTCCGGATCCCGGGTCATCTCGTAGCCCTTGGGGTCCCACTGGTTGAAAGAACCCATGACTGATACCGTCGTGGCCGAGGGGTCTTTCAGGTGAAAAACCACCGGCACCCCCTGTCCGTTCAGGGCCGTCGACGAGGCAGGATCCAGAACGCCCGCTATCTGGCGATAGACCAAGCCACCGGCGGCAAAAATCACGAGGACCAGGGCTCCCGCCAGCAACGGGGACAAAGACACGGTCACGGGCGAGCGCACTCGCATCAACAGCCGTCGAATGCCCCTGGCCCTTCTCGTCTCGATATCCGACATGATCCGGCGGGTCAGGCCTGGGCTAGGGGTATCGTAGGGGATCTGACAAATGCCGTCACCGAGGGTGTCTTCCGGATCCGGCCGATGGATGCTATTGGGTGTCATCGTCTACTCCCATCAAACGTCTGAGTAACTGTCTTCCCCTGTGCAGCCTGACCTTGACGGCCGCATCGGAGACGGTCATGGCGTCGGCAATTTCTTTGACGGAGAACGCTTCACGGTAGTACAGCAGCATGGGTTCCTTGTAGTTCAAGGGCAGCAGGGCCATGGCATCGGCAATTTCCGTCACGGTAGCCATACAGTCCGGCTGCCGGCTGCAATCTTCTGAGGACGGGTCCGGGAACTGAAAATTCTCAGGTTCTTCGGCAAAAAGATCCCGGTGGACACCCTGTCTTCTCAGGTGGTCGCGGCCGCGATTGACGGCGATGGTATAGAGCCATGGGAAAAACCGCTTGTTTCTCCTGAATTTGTGAAGCTTCTCGAAGGCCCGGACAAAGACCTCCTGGGTCAGATCCTCGGCGGTGTCGGCCGATCCCGTCAACCGCATCATGAGGCTGTAGACCGGCTTCTGATACCGCTCCACCAACGCCCGAAATTCGGAGACATCGCCCTGAAGAACCGCCTCGATGATGAGCTTCTCTTCCTGTTGATCCATCGGGTTTCCTGGAAAATCGGATCTCGATACAAACCCATCGTCCGTTGATGCCCTTCGGACGCTGCCTGATTCCGTATCCTGCCGCCGCGGCTTCGGTTGGATAAGCATAATGCGGGTCGCCGGGGATGCCGGTCGCCGGCGATATACTGGCATATTCTCATCCTGCCGCAAAGCTGCAATTTTCATTAATCTAAAATAATATGATTACAATAAGTTATTGTTCAATCCTTCATTTTATTTTTGAAGTACATCAGGCTTTTTCTCGGCCCGAAAATAAACCGTTCATGATAGAGCATGGTTTCCTGGTCGTCCCATTGGATCCAATCGTATTTCATGGCGTGGTCGATTTTCTTGTAAGTGAAGCTCAATCGACGCATGTAAACCATGGCACTTCGTTTGAAAACCTTGTCCCCGACGTATTCGTCAAAGGTAAAGGTGCGCTTTTCTCCCACCCCCCATCGGCCCAAAGGAAATAGAACCGCATTGGTGGAGAAATACCGGGTGGGCATTCCCGGGCGCTCGTCATATACCTTGGCCAGACCCGTCCCGTCCGGATTCACGGTAAAGAGCTGACGTTTGTCGCCTTTGGTGGTTCTGTTGAGGCGCTCGTAGACCCAAATCGTCTCGCCGGTTTTAGGGTGGGCCCACTGAAACGGGCCCTTGATGGTTTTGTGGCCTCGGCGTCCGAATCTGAAATCGGCCGGGGAGAGATGGATCGCCTGTTCTCCCTGCCACCGGCTCCCCGACCATAGCTCGATGGGGATGAATCGGGTTTTGGCCGTCTGGTCCACCGAGGTCTTCCAGGCCATCTGGTTGGTGGCGCACCCCGCAAGCAGAGCGAGTGCGATGAGGACCGGTATCATGGTCAGTCGTTTCATCAGAGTTCTCCCTTGACGTCTGTCGAATTGATGGAAAATGAATCATCGGTATCGAAGGGGTGAGTCGATCTGCCGCGTCCGCTGAACAGGAAACTGATGACCTGTCGACCCATGTCGCCTTTCGTCATGCAGTCCGGGAAGGAATGGCCGCACCCCGGCACCACACTGAATCTGAAATGGGTCTCGTAGTTGTATCGTGCCGCCGCCGTTCCCATGGCCTCGATCCAGTTGCGGCCCCGTTCCAAACGGTTTTTCCCTTGACGGACATCCAATTTGCCCCGGTGGTTCAGTTTGGGGTCCCTAGTGGTGTCGAATTCGCCAACGAGCACCAGAGTCGGGATCTGGAGGAATCGGGCCGGATCCAGAAACAGGTCCGGAAGGTCCCTGCAGCTTCCAATGCCCTCCGGGTAAGACCATCGCCTGTCCGGAAAGGTATACCAGCCGGGGGCGGCAATGGCCATGCGGCTGACCTGCCGGGGATGGGCCATGGCAAAACGGTGGACGAACTGACCGCCTCCTGAGTAGCCGAACAGCACGATGGATCGGGCTGAGAAGCCGGTTTGCATGGCCTCTTCTGCCAGGATTGTCTTCAAGGCCAGATCCGAACGGTCGCCTCTGCCGTGGCGGCCGAGCCGCTGATAGTCGTCGTAGCCCCGCCGTCTGAATACCGGTGCCACGATGATCCCCCCGATGGCCTCGATGAATGGGGCGAAAAGCCTGACCTGCATATCAGCTCTGCGCTGTATGCCGTGTACCGAAACCATCACCGGAAGATCCGGCTGTGGGCGGGTGGAACGGTAGATGTAATAAGCCGTTTTATCATCCGACTTCAAATGCCGCCGGACGATACGGCCGGGAGGCACCGTGTCGATGTGCTTTTTTCCCCCGGCTGTTAGCTGGGTTTCGAGGGCGGGTTCCAAGACGGTCGGTTGGCCCATGGCGCTTGTCTTTCTCCGATCGAATTTATGTCTGATCGGGTGTTTTGCGGGGTGGATGCCGATTTGATGCCCCTGTTTACCCTGCCGCCCTGAGAACGGGGACGCCGTTTTCTGCATGGTAGAGTTGTCCCTCCTTCATCAGCCATGCGGCAGTTGACAGGGTCAGGGCATCGGAGCGATGGGTCGCCCACAGGACGGTGCCGGCATAGGAACGAATCACATGGTCGAGAATCTCTCTGGATGCTGGGTCCAGATGGGCATCGACCTCGTCCAGCAAGAGGATTCGAGGGGATCCCAGAATCGCCCGGGCCAGCATGATCCGCTGCCGCTGCCCGGCGGAAAGATTGCGGCCGCCTTCATGGACGCGGAAGCGGCCGATGGTCCGTTTCCCAGTGATATCTCCGATGCCGCAGAGCTGAATAGCCCGCTCCAACGCCTCGGAAGAGCTATGGGGACAACGATAGCGGAGGTTCATTTCAAGACTGCCGGCCAGCAGCGGCAGATCCGGGCTCACCACGCCGACGGCCCGATGAACCGAGGGCAGGTTCGATCTGACGATGTTCCGACCGTCGATCAGCACCCGGCCCCGGTCGGCATCGATGAGTCGGGCGGCAAGTCCGATCAACGTCGATTTTCCGCTGCCGTTGGGGCCGGCAAGGACGACGGTGCTGCCGGGCTCGATCTCAGCCGACAGACGACGAATGATCCCTTTGACGGTGACGTTTTCGAAGACCAGTCGCCCCGGGCCGGTGGGCAGGTCCGGACGATCGATCCTGGCCCTCAGGGAGGCGCGGGTCGCGAGAAATTGGTCCAGGTTTTTCTTCGACACCTGGTAATCCTGGAAGTATTCATAGACCCGTCCTAAATGTTTCAGCGCGGGCAGCAGGAAACCGAGAACGGCCACCGCGGCGGCCACCGCACCGGGGGTGGTGTCCCCCGTTTTGATCTGAACCAATCCGATGGTGAGCACCACCGCCATGGCAGCGGCGGTTCCCCCGTGGGTGACTGCCCGGATAGCCCCGATACTGGCGGCTCTGTCGACCAGAGCATTCCGCAGTCCATTGCTATGTCGCCGAATCCGCCGCAACTCCCGCCCGGTTCTGCCGAATACCTGGACGACGCCCATATGAGCGATCTTCTCGTTGATATTGGCGCTCATCCGGCTTCGCCGCCGCCGAGTTTCGGAGACGGCCTTCTTGAGGACACCGCCGATCCTGACGTTGATCAAGACGCCCGACACGATGAGAAGTCCGACGCAGAGGGAGAGAAGGGGGTCGATGAGGCAAAGGATGGACAACGTGCTGCACAAAATGGCGCCGGATACCACCAGACGGACCAGTCCGAGACTGACCCAACGTCGCACGGCATTCAGATCGCCCACGAATTTCAGCATGACGGCTCCTCGCCTTCGTTTATGAAGGTCGCGGGGATGCATCCGGGTGATGTGACGAAACAGGCGCATTCGCAGACTGTGGACATAGCTCTGCCCCAATTTTTCGGCGATGATCCGCTCAGCGTATTGGAGCCCTCCGGCGGCCACAGCCACACCGGTCATGCCGAGGCCGATCCATACCAGATGGCGGTGGAGGAGCGCTTGGTCGCTCATCAACCGGTCAAAGGCGTAGCGGATGATCAGGGCGTTGATGAATAGGAAGACCGCCTGGGCAACCGCATTGGCGGCCAGTTGGATCATCAGTCGCCGCCTCGCTCTGCTCATCATTGGCGGCGATTTCATTGGGATTCTCCACTCCGCCGGAGGACGGAATCGTTGAGGTGCAACCTCGTGTCGATGAGGTCGATGACGGAAGGAGTCCGGAGTGCCTTGGCCGTCAGGATCGGAATATCGATCCCGTCCTGGATTTCCCGCATTGCCAGGGGAGATCGGGTAACCACACCGCTGATGGCCAGCACATGAACGCCCCACTGATGGAGCAGGCGGGCCCCATAGACGGCTCCAAGCGCATCCCCTGCGGCATAGAGCACACCATCGACGAGATGGGAGAACAGGTCGGAAGACGCCAGTCCTGCCGTTTCGGATTGATGCAATCCGTCGGCGATTTCGATCACGATGATATCCGTGCCGGGCTGGTGGAGATGAGCAAGGAGTGTGGTCAGCGTCTGTTTTACCGCCGCCGGCGTGATGAGATAAGTCGAGGGATGACCGGCATCCACGAAGTCCAGGACGAGACGTGCGCCGGCATCCTTTAGGGACCAGGTATCTCCGCCGGCCCCCGTTCCCGTCACTTTGCCGGCGTTCACCGAAAGCCCACTGCCCGAAAACCCTCTGATCAGGTTGGCTGCCGTGGTCGTCTTGCCGGCGTTCATGGAACTGCCAATAACGGCGATCACCGGGGGGCGAGCGTTCTCGGGCACTTTCGGCGTCAATGTATGATCGGCGAGGTTGACGACGGTACCGTTTTCGTCCGCCAGGAGACCCAGTGGAACGATGGTGGTAGGGGCCTTCATCGACCCATGTTTGAAGGTGAGTTTGGAGGCGACGCCGCCGGCAGCCACCAGATCGCACCTGCCCAAGGTAACCGGAATCACGGCTTCGAACTGGTCGGGGGCGTATCGATTGCCGTAGGCGACAACCACATGGTCGCCGGGGTAGAGACGGGCTTTTCGTCCGTTGGTCAGCTCGATGCGCTTGTGTTGGCCGATTTTCGCCACACGGGCCACCACGACATCTCCCAATGTCGGTGCCGCGGCGTTTTCGATCAATCCGAACGGTTGGTTTCTGTCGATCCGTCGGGTGGTGTAAGCCCATTTGGCATCTTGAATTCGGTCGACATTTTTTTTCTTGTGAACCAACTCGATGATGTTGTCGATCATGGTCAGACCCCTTTGCGCTTTCGATGATGACCCGCCTGTTTCAGGACTATGGCGGCACTGCGTCCGATATTGACGCCTCTGATTGGGTATACGAACCAAACGGAAATCGGTTACCGAAATTATTAATAAAAAAGAGAAAGGCTGAAAATCGCTTGGAGGGGCGGCACAAGGGGCGAGGTGTTCATGGTGTTTTTACCGGAGATTGGGTTAAGGTGTCGACGCTCCCCTAACGGCCCGTTCACCGTTTGGTCTGGAGTTTGAAACGGCCGTCACCGTAGTTCAGAATCACGCCGTCTGGCAATATCCCTTCTACCCGGAGCCCGACATCCGGCAAGGTGTCGCCGATCCGGTAGCGGTGGAAGTTGATGTATGCACGGCAGCGATCGGGATCGTTGAAATAGACCAGAACGTTTAGGGCCAAATGGCCGAACTGCTTCTTCAGACCCGGGGGCAGTTCTCGAAAAGGAGGTGCATCAAAAACCTGAATGGGGTCGAGATCCGTGGTGGAGGAGGAGGCCGTCCCGTCGATGGGAGGAGAGCCAAAAACATCGGGCTTAGCGGGTGGATCGGCGGCGACGGGAGGATCGTTGCCCGGTGACGGATCATGGGGGAAGTCAGGGATCACCTCGGCGGACCCGCTTTTCCAAGCCGGAGAATCCAGTCCCGATCCCGCCCCAGTCGCTCCAGTCGAGTCACCTCGGCTGTCTTGGGGCGGCCCAAGAAGCGCTGTGGGTTTATCAAAGACGTCGGTGTTCTCTTCCGGACGACCATCCCCATCTGACAGCGGCCGAACCGTCTTCATTTGGGGACGGTCAGGAACCTGCCGGGCTATAGCGGGTGTGGCAGCCGGTAAAACCGATGGCACCTTCTCCGATTCGGGGGACGACGGCTCGGCTCGAGGGAGATCGGTGCCAACAGGCGGCAGGGACATCGGCGAGGCCCCAGGATAGGATGGTCTTGTTGCCGGTTCAGCCGGGGGTATCGTCGATGGCAGGCGGTTATCCCCTGATACCGGGTCACGGTCGCCCTCGGTCGTTGTCGGCGCGGAGGCGGATTTCGGGATGGAGTGTGGGGTCACCACCTTGTTTTCTGAAGACGATGGAACCCGGTCGCCGAGGACGGGGGCAGAGGCCACCGGTGGTGAGCCGGGTCTGGAAAGCCGTTGGTCGAGATAATAGGCAAGCCCCGCCAGAACTAAAAGGTTCAGCATGATCATGCCGGCGATCCAAACCGATCTGGACCGTCTCTTGACGGTCGGAGGGGGGGCGGGGGAGTAGAGATCGGAGAGTTCCGGTCCGCTGGCGGCTTTCCGCTCCCGTTCCGCGCGCCTCAGGGAATCCAGGATATAGGACATTCTATCCCCTCCGCTCCGACGTAGGCGTTTCCAAAAGCCGCGGCACCTGGGGAACCGCCACGGCGCTGTTGAGTTCGATCAAGGTCCGCTGGCCGACCACACCGTCCGCCTTCAATTGACGGGCCTCTTGAAAGTCGATAACCCGCTGGGTTAGATCCGGATCGAAAACGGGATTCCTGACCCATTCCGGAGAGGGCGGGGTGAGTTGTGAAACCATCGCCAGTTGGGTTCTCAGCCAGAGGATGTCGGCTCCCCTCATTCCCTGTGAGAGCAGGGTCCGGGTCAGGGGCGGAGGACGCCACAGGATGGTGAAGCGGCCATTCCAATGGGTCAGCAGGTCGGACGCATCGACTTCCCCCCTGATGCCCCCGGCATCGACGAGATAACCGGTGTCGGTCATCTCGACGAGCACTACGCGATGAACGGCCTGCCCCGGACCGGAAAGCTCGAGAATCGCCGGTCGATTGTAGGACCTGACATCTCTTAGGGTTCCGGTGGCGTCCACGCACTGCAGGCCGGCCGCCAATGCACGGATACAGCCGCTGCTCTCCCTCGGAATGTTGTCGGCGTCCTCGCCCCAGAGATTCAGCAGGGTGTCGAAGGCATGGAGATCCCGTGAGGATGCCTCTCCGTCTTGGATAAGAGCGGCCAGGTCTGCAGGCAACGAAGGCGCCTCAGGCAGGGGACTTCCGGTATCCGTTAGATCGGGGACGTGGGGGACGTCTGTGCTGCCGCTTCGGGTCAGGCCGGCGATCCGGCTTGACCGGGATTGGCGGTCTGCAACGGACAATGCGGTTTCTTCGGATGACAGGTCGGCAGGCAACGCCGGCATGATGTCTGCCCTATCGGCATCGAGTCGAACGGCTTTCCGGGTGGTGGCGTCCTTTACCGCGGAGGGCCTCGATGGGGTCGGTGCCACAAGGGCCCTTAGCTCGGGTTGTGTCATCAGGCCGGCGCCGATCCCCAAGGCAAGCAGAACGAGGGCTGCGGCAAAACCGGCGTAGACTTTCATGGATCGCTTCGGACCCTTTTTTCCCCTGATTTCCCCATAGGCGGTATTGACAATTTTGGAATCGACGGTGTCGACCATGAGGCTATATGCACCGAGGAGCGAACGGTCACAGATGATATTGATGACCCGCGGCACCCCTCTCGACAGTTCGTACACGGTTCGCATCGCCGCCTCTGCGAACGGTTGTTGTCTGCTCCCGGATACGGCCATCCGATGCTTGATATATGCGGCGGTCTCCTCCCGCGACAGAGAGGTGAGATGATAGCGGGCCGTGATCCGCTGATCGAGCTGTCGAAGATCGGGTCTCGCCATGATTCCCTTGAGCTCAGGCTGACCGATCAAAAGGATCTGCAGGAGTTTGGAGGTCGGGGTTTCCAGGTTGGTCAGCAGTCGCACCTGTTCGAGAACGTCGGGATCGAGGTTTTGGGCCTCGTCGATGATTAAAACGGTTTTCCGGCCACTGCCATGGCTTGCGATAAGGTGTCGATTCAATCGATCCAGCAGAGGCTTGATGCTGGTTGTATCGTCTGGCGTGTCGATGCCGAGCTCATCGCAGATGTTGGCCACCAGTTCCATGGCCGTCTGTCGGGGGTTTAATATCAGTGCCACATCGACGCTGTCGGGAATTTGGTTCAACAGATAGTAACACAGGGTTGTTTTACCGGTTCCCACTTCGCCGGTCAGTTGAACGAATCCACCGGATTCACTGATACCGTATAAGAGATGAGCGAGTGCCTCTCGATGGTCCTGGCCCAGCAACAGAAAGCCCGGATCCGGGGTGAGGGAGAAGGGAGGCCTGTTCAGATGGAAATGGTCGAGATACATGCCAATGCCTGAAATTTAAAAAAGTTTCGGGTACTTGTCTGCAATCATAATGAATTCGGATGCCGGGTGTCAAGGGCAATTGAGAGAAGAGAAATACCGGTTGCGTAAGGGGGTCCCATTGTCGAGAAGTGAGAAAAATGCGTCGACTGCCTCGATGTGAAAAAACCCGTCGCCTGGTCATACCAAGGCCTCGAAGACCGGATTCGGATCCATTCCCCTCTGGTGAATCCCTTGCCGAAAAAGGGGGCGCTGCCTATACTTTGCTCTGAGATGGTCAACAGGAGGGTTGCTGGGAACCCGTCATGACAGCCATTTTTATCAGCTACCGCCGCAGAGGCAGCCAGGGATTCGCCGGTCGCCTGGCAGACGATTTGACCGATCTGTTCGGAGAGGAACAGGTGTTTCGTGACGTCGAGATCCGGCCAGGCGATGATTTCACCGAGGTGATCCAGTCGGGGATTGCCGGCTGCAGCGCTCTGCTGGCGGTCATCGGTCCCCATTGGCTGACTCAGAAAAACGAGAAAGGTGAACTGCGGCTCCACGAACCCGACGATTGGGTGCGGCTGGAGATCGAAGCCGCATTGGACAAGAAAATATGGGTGGTTCCGGTTCTGGTCGGAGGCGCCCAGATGCCGGCTTCTTCGGCCCTTCCGAAAAGTCTCCGACGCCTGTCACGGATTCAGGCGTTTGAGCTGGCGGACCGGCGATGGGACCAGGACGTCTGGATTCTGGCCACACTCCTTTCCCGCCGCCTTCCCGGTCTCGATCCTCCCCGAAGGGGAAGCGGGGCCATTCGGGGCACCGGGGAAGGTCGAACCGGGGACTCGCCGGCCCGGGCATTGCGGGAGGTGGGGATGCGGGTGATCGAAGAAATCAGTCGAGCCCGAAAGGGAAAGCCCTACTCAGCGCCCAGAGGGACAGCCGGCTGGCTTTCTATCGGTTCCCATCTGGCAAGACTCGTTAAAAAAGCGGTTGGTTTGGCGTTTCTGGTCGCTGTGGCCTATTTTCTCATCCAGCGATACGGCGACCCTGGGACCCGCCGAATGGTCAATGAGTTCGTTTCCCGCATCACCGCATTCCTTTAGAACGGCTGCTGGTGAGAGCGGTATGGCAATCGGCTGACCAACGCTACCGGTTTCCCCGGGGTCAGGGCCTTTACCGCCCTTGGGGGGTGTTCGCCTTCCGCATTGTTGAGACCAACCGGTTGAGGGACGCGTTGAAAGTGTGAGCTTTGACTGTCGAATGCAGGGGGTGGGTGGATCCGGGGTGGGTGAAACCCGATGGGTGGGCGCTACGCCGATCTTCAATCGTAGTCGAAACGCCCCTTTCTAAAAAGTCGAAGGCAGGCGTCGACCACCGTGGGGTCGTATAGCACGCCGCGGTGGGTGGTGATCTCCCTCAAGGCCTTCTCCCGGCCGAGACCCGGGCGGTAGGGACGGTGGGATTCGATGGTCTCCACCACGTCGGCGACACTGAGAATTCGTGACTGCAATAGAATAGCGCTCCCCGATATCCCCAGGGGGTAGCCCGAACCGTCGAGTCGCTCATGGTGCTGGTAGACGATCCTGTCAACGGGCCAAGGAAAGTCGATTTGCCTCAGAATGTCGTAAGCGACAGCCGGATGGCGACGAATCAACAGCATCTCGGCTTGATTGAGCCTTCCGGGTTTGCTCAGGATTTCGGCCGGAATGGATATTTTGCCGATGTCATGAATCAGACCGGCCATTCGAATGCCTTCGATATCCTGATAGGGTAGGCGGAGTTCCCTGGCCAGGGCGGTGGCCAGGGCAGCCGTTCTTCGTTGATGGCCTGCGGTATAAGGGTCCCGCTCTTCGACCGTCATGGACATGGCATTGACGACGTCGTCCAGGAGGCCCTGGAGGCGGCGGTAGCTAAGCTGAAGTTTTTCTTCGGCCCTCAGTCGCTCGGCGATCTCGGCGGTCAATTGTCGGTTGAGCCGGGTCAGCGCCGTTGTCCGCTCCTGAACGGTGATTTCAAGCCGGTCGTGGTGGCGCTTCAGCTCCTCTTCTGCCTCCATCTCCTTGGACACGACCGTCAGGAACCCGGGTGAAAGGCAAATGCCGTCCGCATCGAAACTTTCGATGGCAGCTTGGTCCTTCAGCCAGGCCGTTCCTCCGCTGCCGGTGGCGACCTTGTAGACGGCCTCGATGGTGCCGATGCGCCGGCCTTCCTCCCGGAGGACCGAGCGGGCCCCGTCCAGTTCCTCCCGGCTCGTGACCTCTTTGCGGACCCCGATGTCCGATGTCTGGTGATGGTAGATCCGCTGGTCGAGGACACTGGAGCGAAACACCTCGGCGATGGCTTCCGGATGGCAGCTAAAGAAATCCGCAAAGGATTTACTGACGAATTCGTACCAGATCGCCTTCTTGTCTTCCTTCCAGGCGGCGATGTAGAGAAGGGCTGCCGTTCCGACGTCATCGAAGTTGCTGAAACGAGTGATGTGATCCCTGAGGCGTGCTTTCAGACGGTCGCTGTATCGACCCTCCAGAATACGTTTCGACGTCGGCCAGGGACGCTGGATGGCTATGGGCGATGGGGAGATCATGGCGAGGTCTTTCGATGACGGCTGAATAGGGATGGACTTTCTGTCAAGAAGCCTTTCCGGGTCTGTTTCCGTGAAGGGTAGTGTGGCACATGTCGTCTCGTCTGTAAACGGCCTGCCATTAATCGGTGATCGGCCGATATCCCCTGGAGAGTGTATGACCGCCGCCAGGGGTTGAGACAACGCTGATTAGGACGTGGGGGTAACCATTTCGATTTAAACGACAGCCGGTTGTCCAAACCAAAGGGGGTAGAGCTGGCCCCGTTGTATCGGTTGCAGTCCATGTATGGACCCGGCAGGTTGAAGGGCGGAATCTTGCCAAGGTGTCGGCGGAATGATATGAGAGTTGGCCTTTTATAAGTGAGGCACCCGTCAATCGCTTTGATTTCGAAGGAAAGGGGGGGGACGCCGGGAGGCCGGATCCATTAGGGAGACGGCATTGGGCCCCCGTGAACGGAAGGAGGCCGGCATGAGGCCGAAGACCAAGGCAACGGTGCTGTCATTGATCGTGTGCATGCTAATCAACGGGATTCTTGTCGGCGGCTTTTTCATTGGGGGAAGCCGCACCCTGAAGAGTGCCCTGGCCGGGCTGGAAACCAAGACTGAAGAGGCTGATGACATGGGGGGAACCGAGGCGCCCCCACCTCCCATTTTCGTCTCCAGCGCGGAGGAAACCTTGCGTCGTGCGCTGGATCTCCTTCCACCGGTCGTTTTGGGAGGCGGAGGATTCCTGACGGCACTCCTATGGCTGGCGGTTCAGGGGATTGCTCGTCGAGCGGTCGGGACCGAGGCGCCCCCACCAGGGCGTGCCGACGATATACCGGGGACAGTTCCCGAATCGCCTCCTGAACCGAAGCCCCTCGAGACGGTGGAAGCCTCGCCCGGTCCTGCCGTTCAGATCCTCTCCATCCTCCAGCGCCAGGGGCGCATGATCGATTTTCTCCAGGAAAACCTGGATGCCTATGAAGATGCCCAGATCGGTGCGGCGGTTCGCAGCATTCATCAGGGCTGCCGATCCGCCTTGGCGGAACATATCGAGTTGGTGCCGATATACGAGGATGCAGAAGGCGAGGCCGTTACCGTTCCCGAGGGCTTCGACGCCGGCCAGGTCCGGCTCACCGGGAGTGTGTCCGGGGAGCCGCCCTTCAGGGGAGTTCTCCAGCACCGAGGGTGGCGAGTTCGCCGCATCGACCTGCCCAAGATGACCGAACCGATCGAAAAAGACTGGATCATCGCCCCTGCAGAGGTGGAGGTCGCCGGCCGCCCCGGTTAGTTGCCGACATCCCCTGAACCCATCATCACCGACCCCGGCGGCATCGCCGTCTTTCCGGAGGCAGACATATCCGTGAGCCATTCCCGATACATCATAGGGATCGACCTGGGAACCACCCACAGTGTGGTGGCCTATGCCCCAATCCCGAAGCCCGAAGACGCCCCGGTGGATATTCGTGTGTTTCCGGTGCCCCAGACCATCGCACCTGGTGAAGTCAAAGAAAAGCCCCTGCTGCCGTCGTATCTGCTGCTGCCCGGCCCTCACGATGTCCCCCCCGGGGCCCTCGTACTGCCCTGGACGTCTGACGCCACTGCGGCGGTCGGCGAATTTGCACGGAGTCGGGGGGCCGAGCTCCCCAATCGCCTGGTGGCATCGGCCAAATCGTGGCTATGCCACAGCGGTGTCGACCGCACGGCTCCAATCCTTCCCTGGGACAGCCCTGACAAGGACCAACGGGTGTCTCCGGTCGATGCCACCGGACGGTTTCTCGCCCACATTCGGGATGCATGGAACCACGCCATGGCCGGCGAGGACCCGGATGCCCGATTGGAGGCCCAGGAACTCTATCTGACGGTGCCCGCATCCTTCGATGCCGTTGCCCGGGAGTTGACCGTTCAGGCGGCTCGGCAGGCAGGCCTTGAACGGTTGACCCTGCTCGAGGAACCCCAAGCCGCCTTCTATGCCTGGATCGAGTCCAGGGGTGACCGGTGGAGGGAGGAGATCCAGGTCGGCGAGTCCGTGCTCGTCTGCGACGTGGGGGGGGGCACCACGGATCTGAGCCTGATCCAGGTGATGGACGAGGACGGTGAACTGGTCTTCAGACGGATGGCTGTCGGGAGACACATTCTTTTGGGGGGGGACAACATGGACCTGACGGCGGCCTATGCGGTCCAGGCAAAGCTGGCCCGCCAGGGGACGACCCTCGACACATGGCAGTTCCGCGGCCTATGGCACAGCTGCCGGGCTGCCAAGGAACGCCTCCTCGGGGATTCGAGTGTCGACGCTGTTCCGGTGGTGATCCTGGGGCGGGGGTCTTCTCTCATTGGCGGGACCCTGCGCACCGAATTGACCCGCGAAGAGGTGTCGGCGGTGCTGGTGGAGGGGTTTTTCCCGGCCTGCGATCCGGAGGACACCCCCCAAGGCAAAAAGCGGGTGGGGGTCCGGGAGATGGGGCTGCCTTATGAGTCCGATCCCGCCATCACCCGCCATCTATCCGATTTTCTGGGCCAACAGGCGGGAGACAACCCGTCGGGTGAGCCGGTGGCCTACCCGTCGGCGGTTCTCTTCAACGGCGGCGTCATGAAACCGGATCTATTGCGGAATCGCGTTCTCGATATCGTGAAGGGGTGGGATGCGGCTCGATCCCTGCGGGAACTGGCGTCGGTCGATCTGGATCTCGCCGTGGCCAGGGGAGCGGCGTACTACGGGCTCGCTTGCAGAGGGCGCGGCATCCGGATCCGGGCCGGGGCCAGCCGAACCTACTACATCGGTATCGAAAGTGCGATGCCGAGCGTCCCGGGTATTCCGACACCCATAAAGGCGCTCTGCGTGGTGCCGTTCGGGATGGAGGAGGGGACCACGTCCGAGATGCGGGAGCGGGAGTTCGGGCTTGTCGTCGGCGATACCGCCGAATTTCTTCTTCTTCAATCCACGGTTCGAAAAGGGGATGGCGCCGGAGAGGTCGTGGAGGACTGGAGCGGAGACATCGAGGAGGTGACGACGATGGAGGCCGCACTGCCGGTCGGGGATGAGGAGCCGGCAGGAGGAATCATTCCCGTCTGGCTGGAAAGCCGTGTCACCGAGGTGGGGACTCTCGAGATCTGGTGTGTCTCCCGGGACGACGACAACCGCTGGAAACTCGAGTTCAACCTCAGAGAGAACGCCGGGGCCTGATCAGGCCCCGGTCGATCCAAGAGGGCGGGTGACGCCTCAACCGTCGAGGGATAGGAATGGAAACGGCAATCGGCCTGGATGACTTCGACTACCGATACATTGTCGGCATCGACCTCGGCACTACCAATACGGCCATGGCTTATGTCGCCTTGGATGCTGTCGAGGCCCGGGAACGGCGGATTCGACGCTTCGGGGTTCCGCAGCTGACTGGCCCGGGGGCTTTTTCGGTTCAACGGGTCCTGCCCTCTTTCCTCTATATGCCGGGTCCTTACGACCTTCCGAAAGGCGCCACCACCCTGCCGTGGGATGATGACCGGCCCTACGCCGTTGGCACCCTGGCCCGGGAGCAGGGGGCCATGGTGCCCGGCCGGCTCGTTTCATCGGCCAAATCCTGGCTGGCCCACAAGGCGGTCGATCGCAAGGCGCCGATACTGCCATGGGGTGCGGCCGACGAGGTGGAGAAAGTCTCTCCGGTAGAGGCGAGTACCCGGTATCTTCAGCATCTCAGGGAGGCTTGGGACGCATCGATGGCGGCCGGCCGGGAGGAGGATCGGCTCCGGGAGCAGCTCGTGGTGTTGACCGTACCGGCTTCCTTTGACGAGGTGGCCCGGGAGTTGACCGTCGAGGCGGCAAAGGCGGCCGGTCTGGGACGGCTGGTGCTTCTCGAAGAGCCCCTGGCCGCTTTCTATTCTTGGCTGTCCGGCAACGAAGACGGTTGGCAGAGTCAAATGCGCAATGGACAGCTCGTTCTCGTCTGCGACGTGGGAGGGGGAACCACCGATTTCACTCTCATTGCTATCCGGGAGGGTGAAAAAGGGTTGCGGTTCGACCGCCTCGCCGTGGGCGAGCACCTGATGCTGGGCGGGGACAACATGGACATGGCCCTGGCCCGCAAGGTGGAAATGGCCCTCATGGGCGCACCGGGAAAGCTTGACTCCAGGCGATGGCACCAACTGGCCCACCAGTGCCGTCAGGCCAAGGAGGCACTTCTCGGGGGGAAGGGCCGCCGAGAGAGGGTCGATGTGACCGTAATGGGCTCCGGCGGCCGTTTGATTGCCGACACCCTCAAGACCACTCTCGACCGGACTGAGGTTCAGAAGATGATCCTGGACGGGTTCTTCTCCGAAGTCCTTCTGGAGGCCGACGACGGAGAGGCCGGCGGGCGCAAAGGGCTCACCGAATGGGGGCTGCCCTACGAGCCGGATCCCGTCGTGACCCGTCATCTGGCCCGATTCTGGAGGCGCCACCAGGGGTTGGTCGGGCAGGAGACGGACCGGGAGATCCTGTTTCCGGATTTTTTGATGTTCAACGGCGGGGCCCTGATTCCCCCATCCATCCGGGAGCGAATTCTGGACGTGGTCCATGGATGGTTCGCCCCGGTTGCCGGCAGGGACTGGCATCCTGTGGAAATTCCCAATCCCCAGCCCGAGCTTTCCGTGGCAACAGGTGCTGCCTATTACGGTTTGGTGCGTTTGGGGCAGGGGGTCCGGGTCGGGGCCGGAAGCCCCCGGACCTACTATGTGGAGGTTGCCTCAGAGGTCGAAGAAGCCGCGGATGCCCCCAACAACCTCGGCGCTTTGGCGGAAGGGCAGGACGCTGTGGACACCCGCACCGCTGTTTGTCTGGTGCCCCGGGGTACCGAGGAGGGGTTCGAGACCACGTTGAGGGAACCGAGCTTCCAGGTCGTCACCAATCGCCCGGTGGCCTTTCAGCTTTTCACCTCCCATACCCGATTGGGGGATCGGATGGGGGAATTGCTGAGCCTTCCGGTTGACGAGATCACGGATTTGCCTCCGATCCGGACCGTCATGCGGTTCGGGAAAAAAGGGGCGGAGCAGAGCCTTCCGGTTGAATTGGCGGTGCGGTTGTCAGAGGTGGGAACCATCGATCTCTGGTGCCGCTCCGTGCAAACCCCTCACCGCTGGCAGCTTCAGTTCGACGTTCGGCAGGAGGCGGACGGCGACGGGGGGCTGGAGGGGGAAACCCTGGACGACGCCCTTATCGGTGGGGCTCTGGAGCGAATTGCAGAGGTGTTTGGATCCGGGAAGAGGACAAACGGCACCCCTCCCGATTCGATTGTGAAATTGATCGCCGCCGAGTTGGGAACGGAAAAAGAGGCCTGGCCCACCGCGGTTATCCGAAGGATGGCCGATTGCCTGCTGGAGTGCCGGGAAGGCCGGTCGGTCAGCCCGCAGCATGAGGCCCGGTGGCTGAATCTGTTGGGGTACTGCCTGCGGCCGGGGTTCGGCGACCCCCTGGATGGGTGGAGAATGAAAGCCGTATGGGCATGCTTCCTTCAGGGACTTTCCTTCGATAAAAAGCCCCAGGGGCGCATAGAGTGGTGGATCCTGTGGCGCCGGGTCGCCGGCGGACTGACGGTGGGCCAGCAGCGGCATGCCTTCTCCCAGATGGCTACCGTGCTCCTCAAACCCGGCAAGGGAAAGAAGGCCGGCCGACGCCTGCCTCCCCAGGAGGAGCGGGAGGCGTGGATGGCCATGGCCGCATTCGAGCGGCTGGCGGTGGCGGTAAAGATCGATCTCGGCAGGGCACAGCTCAATAAGATGGTTTCCGGCCGGCCGGCGCCGACGGATTACTGGACCCTGGGACGGCTGGGTGCCCGGGTTCCCTTCTATGGGCCCCTGGACCGGGTGGTGCCGGTCGATGAGGCCGTGGTCTGGATCAACCGGCTTCTCGATGCTGACCCGGATTCCGGTGATGCCGCGGCACAGGCCATGGTCCAGATGGCCAGGCGGACTGGAGACCGGGAGCGGGATGTCCCGGAACGGGACCGCCATCGCATTGACGAATGGCTCAAGGGACTGTCCAACGGGAAGCGATACCGGGACCAGCTCAACCATCCCGACCATGCGGACTCGACACAGGAAACGGAGCGCATCTTCGGCGAATCCCTGCCCCCCGGGCTCGCTTTGACCCGGGAAGCATAGGCCTCAACGATCATTTCACCGCCGCTCACCGAACCCGCGACGGGTTTCTTCCTTTCCCGCTGTCCTGAATGGAAGGGGTTTTTCTCACCCCATCAGGTTTCTTTCCAAACCGGTTGTCGCTTTTCGAAAAACGCCGTCACCCCTTCTTTTGCATCATCGGTTGAACACAACCGGGCGAAGACCTCGTTCATGTAGGCAAATTGCTTCTCGTAGGCCATATCTTCCGATGCGTAAAAGGCGCTTTTGGCCATTTGGACAGCAATGGGGCTTTTCTGTGCCAATTCCTCCGCCCACAGGCGCGCTTCGGACTCGAGATCGTCTTTGGGAACGACCCGGTTCACCAGGCCCAGAGAGAGGGCTTCCGGGGCTTTGATCAGGTTACCGTAAAGGAGCAACTCCAGCGCCTTCTTTCGACCGACGCATCGGGCGACGGGTATGACGGGTCCCACGCAGTTGAGTCCCACGTTGATGGCCGTCAGCCCCATCCGGGCCCCATCTGCGGCAATGACCAGGTCAGCTGCGGCAATCAGGCCCATCCCATTAGCGGCGGCGACCCCGTGAAGTTGGGCCAAGACCGGTTTTTTCATGCCCGATATGGCGATCAGGGGGGCTTCCATCCCCTCGACCCATTGGCGATAGTCGTAGGCGGTTTTACCGGCAAGTTCGTTGACATCGATGCCTGCGCAAAAGGCCTTTCCGGCACCCTTCAGCAAAACGACCCGCACGTCGGTATTCGCTTCCGCCGCCTGAAGGGCCTCATAGAGTTCCCGGGCCATTTGGCTGGTGAAGGTGTTCATCCGATCCGGTCGGTTCATGGTGATTGTCGCAACGTGCTTCTCACTGATGTCAACTAGAAGGGTTTCGTATGTCATTGTCGTCGACCTCCTTTGGTTTGAGGTGGAGAGTACCGTCCACATCGGATTTTTCTCGCAGAGTGACCAGGACGGGTGGCCGACCGCCTTCGTTGCCGGATCGTAAGTCGGGCTGTGAAACGGGGATCGCCGACCTCAAATTCGCGGATCATCTATCACAACCGTCCACAGTCTCTGTATCATAGGAACCGCCGGAGGTGGGCCCATTTTTTAGCAGACCTTGAAAGAGAATAGTTGATCAAATATATAAAATTTAAAATATTATATTATATTTATGAAAGTTTTACATAAGGTTCTGCAATCAATGAATCGGAAACCACGGAAGCCGGGAAAGATGAGGATACCACCTGTACGGAAGGCCGCCCGTCCTCTCAGGGACGGGCGGCAGAAAGAATGAAAGGGGTTAGAATTTGAAATTCAGATCGGCTTGGAAGACGTCCTCTTGCTCCTCGTCGCCGCCGTTATCCTTGATCAACTCGGTGTGATAATAGTCAAAGGCCAGGGACACATTCTTTGTGAGGCCGAAAGCCAGCTCCACTTCATGCCCCTTGGCATTGGTTTCACCCCCGTAGAAATCACTGTCAGGCAGAAAATCCGGCCAAGCGTCCCGTTCCAGGCGGCGGTAGTTGTACTTGGCCTGCCACGTGCCGAGATCGCCGATTTTTTTGGAGCCGAACTTGAAACCCAGCAGCCAGCCATAGTCGTCATCGTTGTCCAAATCGCCATTGCTGTCTTCTGAATCGACGTTTTGGACATACTCCCCGAACAGGGCGGCGTATGGAATGATATCCAGGGGCAGGGTCATCCCCACTTGTCCGCCCAGCGCCAGGGCACTGTAGCCGAATGCCAGGACGTCCTCGCCATTCTTCTCCCGGGTGGTGTTGGAACCGCTTCCCTGGTCGAAGCTGTTGCCTTGGAGATTATCAAAATAATAATAGGTTCCGGCGAACTTGACGTCGAACATGTCCCCGAATTTGGACTTTCCCCCGACTTGCAGAACGGTCATGAAGGGATCGGCGTTGGAGTCGCTGTACTCGTCCAGGATGAAAAATCCTGGTGTCACGAAGAGGCTGGTGTTTTCAGCCAGGGAAAAGTCGAACACCGCTGCGGCACCCTCGGGACGGATGTCTCCGTCCCACAAGAGATCCTTGGGTGTCCAGATGGGGTTTTTGAATTTTCCTCCAATGAGGGACGCCCAAGGCAGTGCGTCGGGTTTATACTGGGCGAAGGCATAATCGAGTCGAATGTCCTTGGTGGAAAACGTGTCATCGAGGGTTTCATTGGTGGACCGCGGATCATCCGATCCCGAAGCCAGACCGAACCCTACCCGGATTTCATCGGTGACGGGCGATTCCACTCCCAGCCGGAAGCGATAACGGCCCCGATTGCGTTCGTCCCTATCGTTGCCATCCCGGTCCTCATGCTGGTAGCGAAAACGCAGATCGCCCTTGAGCTCGAGGTTCTGCACCCACTTGGGCACCTTGACATATCCCTCGTCGGTCTGGACCATGGCATCCTCGGTGGCGATCTTTTGACTTGCTTCCTTTTTCTGCTGACCGGTTTCCGAATCGATTTCCTTTTCGATCTCCTCGGCATCCCCCGGCGAGAGGACCCCGCGTTCGACCAGCTTTCTCATCAGCAAGTCGAACTTGTCGGCGGCCATGCCGGATCCTCCTCCCAGGACCAACAGCAGGGTCACCGCCAAGATCGTTATCCCAATCCGTCGTTTCATTCGTCTACCTCCTTATTTTGGATTGATGTGTTTCGATAGGGCAAAGAAAAGAGCCCTAATCCATTCCCCGATTCGTCGATGAGACCGGTCGGCGAATCGGGTGTTAACAGGAGCCCGTGCGGTTGGCGGGGTTCCATCGATGCCTGATCTTCTCCGAGAATTTGTAGCTAACGCCCATAGGGAGGCCATTCGATTACGGACATCCGCTTCCACCGATTCCATCGATGGAAGCGGGTGGGGGTGTCAGGAGTGAAAGTCGATCTGGGAAAGATGGTGGAAGACTGAGGGCGATATCAGCGGGAAAAAGGGAGCGGGTCATCCATCCAGAGCCAACGGGTTCAATGACGGTGAGTTTCCCCATCGCCCGTGAGCATGGCGCTAGATTAATTTTGGATCTTTGTTACGGGCTGCGGGGTGCTGCGGATGGAAGGAGCGGAGCAGCTTACCCGATAAAGACTGGACCGGAGCAGGGGTGGGATCTCATCCACGTCGCAGAAATACCCCTGCTTCCGGGCCGCACCGGCCGAAGGGCGGGGGCGGTCACCGGCCGTCCAACGCTTTAGTTGGCCGCAGCCGCGTCCGCTGTCGGAAAATCCGTATAGCCATCGGCGCCCGTGGGGCTGTACCAGGTCGACATGTCCGCCTCTGGATTAAGGGGCCAGCGGTTTGCAAACCGCTTCACCAGGTCCGGATTGCTGATGAAGGGGCGTCCGAAGGCAATCAGATCGGCATGTCCATGGGCGATGGCTTTTTCGGCCGCTTCACGGGTGTATCCGCAGTTGCCCATGAGGGGGTCGTGGAAGACATTCCGGAACTCCTCCAAGGTCATGGGCGGGCCCAGTTCATGAAATCCGAAGGCAAGACCGTCCATGACGTGAAGGTAGGCCAGGCCGCATTGATTCAGCCGTTTTGCCGTATAGGTGAATTGGTCCCGATAGTCCGGGGAGCCCATGTCGTTGAAGACGCCGTTGGGTGACAACCGAACGCCCACCCGATTCGCCGGCCAGACGGTGGTGACGGCCTGGACGACCTCGTCCAGAATGCGATACCGGTTTTCGATGCTGCCGCCGTATGAGTCGGTCCGGTGGTTGGTTTTCGACTGCAGGAAGGTGTCGAGCAGATAACCGTTGGCAGAGTGGATCTCCACCCCGTCGAATCCGGCTGCCCTGGCCCGTTCGGCAGCGCGCCGGTAGTCTTCTACGATACCGGGTAGTTCTCCGGTTTCAAGGGCCCTTGGAATTTCATGGGGCGCCTTTCCCTTCGGTGTATGGATATAGTCTTCGTTGATCTTGATCGCCGATGGGGCGACCGCCGGGGAGCCACCATGAAAGCTGCTGTGGGACGCCCGCCCGCAATGCCAGAGCTGGAGAAAAATATGGCCGCCTTTGGCGTGAACGGCATCGACGATGAGCCGCCAGCCTTCCGCCATGGCGTCGCTGTAGATTCCGGGAGATTGGATCCACCCGTTGGCCTGCTCGGATATCGTCGTGGCCTCGGTCACGATCAGTCCGGCGTCGGCGCGCTGGGCGTAGTATTCAGCCATTAGCGTATTGGGAATCCGCGCCTCTCCGGCGCGGGCCCGGGTCATGGGGGCCATTGCCACGCGGTTTCCAAGCGAAAGCCCCTTCAAATCAAACGGTTCGAAAAGTGGTGAGGATTCGGCGGTCATTTCCTATCTCCTTTTTCATGGCGATATTCGATTATACAAGTTCGGTGAATGGGTGAACAACTGAATCGTGGTGGGCAGCCAGAGTCACCAACCCGGTCTCAAGGTCACCGTCTGGCTTTGTAAAACGGTTCCCTTGTTTCGGGTAAAAGTATCGCCGGGTTCGAAAACGTCAATCGCATCATCACTTGCACAAGCAACTGGCAGCTGGCCTCAACGGTATCCGCCGACTGACCGGCAATCCCTTATCTCCGTCGGAACGGTTTTGGTTTTCAACAGATAGGAATTAGTATGAATGTGTCGGCCTGTGAAGAGCGTGCATCCGAATGCGGATAATCCCCATAAGGCATCCTCCGGTCTTGCCGGCTGCACTATCGTTGGTGGAAGCCATTTTATCGCTCGTTTCAACCCATCGAAATCGGCCATCGGAGCGTATCGTGATCCTGGAAAACACCCGCTTCACCGAGCGGCTCATCGCGGAAAACCGTTTGGGAAATAAGGATTTCCAGCAGTGGGCGTTCTGCCCGGGCATGCTATTTCAATCGCCAGACAAGTGGTGGGGGGATCATGGACGGCGCGATTTCCCCCACGAGGGGATCGATCTTTGTCTTTATATCGATCCTATCGGGGCGGTGCGCCGACTCGATGAACACACCCGAATCCCGGTGATATCCGACGGCGTGGTGAGAGCCATGTTCACCGACTACCTCGGTCAGGCCGTGATCGTCGAACACGAATGCCCTCAACGCGGAAGCGGAAGCTATTTGTCGGTCTATGCCCACACCACACCGGAGGACGGCCTTGAACCCGGTGTGATGGTGAAGGAAGGCGATGTCATCGCGACCATCGCGGATACCCGGCGGTCGAAAGCAAAGATCCTCCCGCACCTGCACCTGACGCTCGGGCTCCCAGCCCCTGACCTCGGCTACGACGCCTTTGTCTGGAACCACATGCGCGATCCCAGGCTGGTTTCCTTGCTGAATCCCCTGATGGTTATCGATCGCCCTTTCCAGGTGCTGGATCCCCTGCCACCGGTATGTGAGGACCGATGATGTCGTTTGCTACCGGTGACGGATTCCTTGGAAGTCGCCATGCCAACCGTATTTGAGTCATTTTCGGCTGAAGCAGAAGTCCTTCGCCCCTATTTGCGGGGCGCCGACCATGTCG
Organism: uncultured Desulfobacteraceae bacterium; assembly: GCA_942491115.1. Classification (GTDB taxonomy): domain Bacteria; phylum Desulfobacterota; class Desulfobacteria; order Desulfobacterales; family UBA5852; genus CALNZV01. The sequence goes on along the minus strand of CALNZV010000001.1, from coordinate 142,167 downwards.
ATGTGAAACGGGTCGAGGGGCGTCTGCCCCTGGACCGGTTCATCCTCGGCATGATGTCCTATTCCCCTCGATGGCTGACTCTGCTCTATCGGGCGCGGGCCGGCCTCGTCAACATTCTCGGCCTCAGGGCGCAACCCGCCGGAGTGGCGATCGCCGATCTGATTCCCCGGAGAGTGTCGTTCCGTCCTGGGGACGAGGTCTTGTTCTTCACGGTTCGTGAGGCGAAGCAGGGGCGTTACTGGATTGCCGAGACCCCCGAGGACAGGCACCTGGCGGCGTTCGTGGCGGTTTTGGCGCTACCCGCCACATGCCCCTCGACCACTGTCTTTCACGTGGTAACGATTGTTCGTTACAAGCACTGGACCGGTCCGGTTTACTTCAACCTGATCCGGCCGTTCCACCACCTGGTGGTCTCACGGATGGCCCGGGCAGGGGCCATGGCTTAGGATTGTCGGGCATCGGAATAACCGACGCGGGTGACGGCTAGAATAGTCGCGGCCCCAAGGACAAGGAAGGAAAACCCCATGGCCCGGCGATCACCCGTGTTCGACAGCACTCTCAACGACTATCTGGCACAGGTCACCGAAAGCGATTGGGAGACACTTGCCGGCCCGCTGGGCATCGAAAAAATGACGAATCGGCTGGCCGTACCGGTGCTCAACCGGCAGTTTTTTGTCGCGGCCGACGGGGTGACCGATGCCCATGGGAAGCGGTCCAGTCATTCCATCGGCGTTCTCCTGTGTCGATACATTCTTCTGTGTCCCGGGCAACCCACGGGACCAGGCCCTTTGGTGACCTACAAAGACTTCAAGAATGCGGCGCCCTTTGTCGGTGGCTTTAGGGAAAGAGCTGAAAGACCGATCGCAGTCCATTTTACCGGACGGGCCAAGAGGCTTGAGCACTGCTGCCGCCAGCTGGGGGGCATGCCCTTTGATACGGACGCCGCCTGCCAACTCGCCTATTGGATGCCGGCGCTTCCCCGGGTGCCCGTCTACCTGATGTTCAACGATGCCGACGACGAATTTTCTGCCGGTTGCACGCTTTTATTTCGCCGGAATGCAGACCGCTACCTGGACATGGAGTGCCTGGCCATTCTCGGAGACTTGCTGGCCGCTTGGCTTCTGAAGTGCGACATCGGGCAACATCAATACTAAATATATCTCAAAAATCCTTGACACTCTCCCGATTGATTTGGTTGAAGTAGTCTTGTTCAACTCTTCGACGCCTGCTTGGCGCCTCGCCCCATGCGACCACTGTCGAATTCGCTCACCTCACCCTGATCATCCAGTGAAAGGGCGTTGATTCGTATCAATCAGTACACGCGTCCCGATTCGACCATGAGCAGTAATAAAATCGGGAATCCTCTGAGGAAGGCTTTTCCTGAGCACTTCAGAGGTCCACTGCTTTTCACCTAAAACATAGGCACAACCAAAAGAAATTGTATTGATTTTCCGTAACGCTTTCCTTTTGCCAACCACCATCAGTTCAAAATCGGATGAGGAGGGAAAAATGCGAAAATTCATTTCACTGTGTCTTGCAGGTGTTCTCGTCTTTTCGGTAGGTGTTGCCCTGGCCGGGCACACCCATTCATTGCCGTTCTTCATTGTCCAGGGAAGCGTGGAGGTCACCCCATACGATGGCCGGACCCTGCGTGACCCCATCCCCCCTTTTCCGGGATATCCCGACGACCTGCTTTCGGGCGGTCTCAACGCAGACGGGCTTCAATCGATAACAGCGCCGGGCTTTGCGGATCCGCTCAATCCCACGGCCACGGAACTCCGGCGTCTTGCCCTTTACACGAATTTTCGTGCCATCACGGATATGACCACGGCAGGTGGATACGGGCTTTTCTGGGGGCCTGGGCTGGCCCCCGATTTTGACGGCGTCGAGCCGGGTTTGATTCCGGGTGTTGAATACACGGCGCTCATGAAGAAACCGGCAGGTTCCGGCAACGTGAACAATGTCCCCGTTGCCGTCCAGATCCCCGATCATTTCGATCCCGACGACCCATGCGTATTTCTGGCGCCGCCGTCGGGTTCCCGCGGTTACTACGGTGGCATCGCTGTCGGCGAGTGGGGGTTGTTCGAGGGGTGTGCCGTCGTGTTGCCGGGAAAGGCCACCGGCACCGGCTTTCATCTGCTGGGCACCGATGAGGTCTACGATCGGGATGGGATGCTGACGCCGGCCAACGACGCCGGCCGCAAGTCCCAGTTTACGGTCAAGGATACGGGCAAGCTGAACCATTTCCTCGATGAGCATCCGGATCGTGTGGCGGTCAAGCATGCCCATTCTCAAATCAATCCAGAGCGATTGTGGGGAGATCTTGCCCTCAAGGGGATCGAGTTCGCCTTCTGGGCCCTGAACCAGGAGTTTGGTAAGGACGGTAAGGTCGATAAGGGTGCTGGCGCCAAAATGGCAAACAAACGACGCAAGTTCAGACCAGGGAACACCCTGGTCATTGCCTCGGGAACGTCCAACGGGGCCGGCACCTCGCTCCGGGCCCTGGAAAGGGATAAGAAACGGTTGATCGACGGGCTGGTCGTCATCGAACCCAACATCAATCCCAATTCGGCGGGCAAGTTCGTGATCGATTTCGGTGGTGACCTGTTTGCCGGACACGGGACTTCCCTTTACGACAGCATCACCCTGATGGGGGTTTATGCGCCATGCGCGGCCCTAAGCCCCTCATTGACAGGTACGCCAGTTAATGTCGATCCCATCGGCGCGCCCCTTGGTTCGCGAGCCAACCGATGCCAGGCCCTTCGAGACTATGGACTGCTGACCGAGGATTCGTTGGATGATCAGGCCGAAGAGGCACTCGCCATTCTGCGGGAAAACGGCTACTACGAGGAGGAGGACACCCTTCTGGCCTCCCACGAATGGCTCAACCTATGGCGTTCCCTGAACCCCACTTACGCTGCCGCCCATGGCCGATTTGCGGTGTGGGACAACCTTTGCGGCATCAGCTTCGGGGCAACGGCCGCTGACGGGATGCCCATGTCCGTTCCCCCGGAGACGGCGGCGATTCTCTTCTCCACCAGCAGTGGCATTCCCGCAACCGGCGGCATCAATCTCATCAACGACGCGGCGGCGAACGGACCGATCCTCGAAAACCTGTCGATCTCGCCAACCTCAGGATTGCAGGATCTCAATCTCGACAGTGCCCGCTGTTTCCGGTACCTGGCCACAGGCGATTCATCGCTTCTCGACGGGCGGGAAACCCCTCAGGACCGGAGACGGCTCCGGCGGGTGCAGCGAGGCATCCGAGAGACCCTCACCACGGGCAACCTTCACGGCACTCCGGCCATCATCCTCACCGGGAGAAGTGACGCCTTGGTCTTCCCGAACATTCACTCTCGACCCTATTACGGGTTAAATCAATTGACAGAAGGGTACAAGAGCCGTTTGAGCTATATCGAAGTGCTGAATGCCCAGCACTTCGAAGCGCTGATCTCTACCTTCTGGGTCGATCCAGCAACCTTCGCCGTTCAGTTCGTGCCGCTTCACTACTACCTCTTCCAGGCACTCGACCGGATGCGCGACTATTTGAAGGGGCTGGAGGATGGTCTGCCGCCGAGTCAAGTGGTGCGGCCCGACCCTCGAGGGTTGAATCCATACAACGCATCCGATGCCGGATCGGATTTACTTCCACCCATTCAGTTGATTCCAGCCGATGGGGACCGCATTAAGTTTGACGGCAAGGTGCTGTTCATACCGAAGTGAAGAGAAAGGGGTTCCCATCTGACAGGTCGTGGCGGCCTCATTCCCTGGCCAATCGGTTGTCTCCCGACGGCCAGTTGGCCATATTGAGGCCATCGCTTCACAATGGGCGGAGCGGTTATCACTTCATCCAATGAACAGGTGGTGCCGACTTCTCGCGGATCGTGGAAAGGGCAGGGGACCGGTTCATCCACAAGGTCTAATCGGCGCTGCTTGGTGCAACTGTTATCGAGGACTCGGAATAACCCCCTGAGCCAACGGGATCGGCGCGATGACGTTCGAATCGAATCGGGTGCACCCCTGTGGCCAATCATCGAATAGGGTTATCTCACGGGAGAGGTCCATATTGGCTTCAGTGCAAGGGGTTACCGTCACCTGGTATCGACTGTCTAATGTCGATTAAACTTTCTGCCATCTGAGTTTCCCCGGGCGTGAAAATTCTACGTTATCGATTAGAAGCATACGAATGTGGTGTCGTCTACTTCAGACGGCGCGATACCCTGCCTCATTTAGCCCGGATATGTCACGTGTTGGCGGCGTTCATCGGCCAGGCATTCAAGGGCGCCGCCGTACGGTTGGTACAAAGCCCTTGATCACGACGCATATGGGAGCCGCCGACGCGCCCCCAGGGGGACTATTTTTGGGGTTTTTGCCATTTAGAAAAAATGTTCATGACATATTCGGGTCAGATCATATGGGGCGATGAAATGTCTTGATTGGGTTTCGTTAAATGCGCTATGGTCGGCTATTCTGATGAATGACTGCCGGTGTTTGCCCCTGCTGTTGGTTTCACTTTCATCATCCACCTGAGATATTCTTCTCCCTTGATTCCTAAATCCGACATATAGAGCCTGTCGTCATTGATCGGGATGCATCCTGATGGTCGACCAACCATGGGCGTGGTGCTGGTGAAGGGAAAACCAGTCATAAAAAGATTAAAAATTGCAGAGTGTTATAGAGAAACTCCCAATGAATTGCCCCACTATGGTATGGTTTTTCATACGATCATGGAGATGAAATGAATGTCAAATATATAGAATTTATATATAATTCAAATAGTTGAATAAAATGGCACATATTATGCTTTCGAAAGAACCCAAAGAATCCCATTCGCCGTAACGGTACATCTTCTATCCCATGTGGAGCGTGTGACCGGGTCCCAGGGGGAGCGATCCCGGCTCTGCCCGTAAGTGCGTTCCGATATCACAATCTTTATTACTTAAGATCACCGTCTCACCGAGAAAACCGTGTCGCATTGCCACCATTTTCCGCCCCGTGAACCCTATTGACTCTGGGGCGGATGCCGTAACCCTGCAGGTGGACTGCAGGGTCGTTTGAACGGGTCGGAACATCACGGAAAGGAGGAGGAGATGAAGAAGGTTTTTCTGGTACTGCTGGTTGCAATCGTAAGTCTGTCTTTCGCTGGTTTTGCGTCTGCTGATGACAAGGCGGCCATCAAGGCTCAGGTAGACGAAATCGTTATGGCCATCGACGACGGTAAGATGGCCTCTGATTTCGCGGACGCCGCCAACATCAAACCCTACTACGTCTACATCATGGAGGAGGACGGCAATCTCTTGGTTCACCCCTCACTGGTTGGAGAAAATCTCAAGGAAAAAGCTCAACCGGCCTTTGACGCCGTGATCCAAGCAACACCGGACGGCACATGGGTGACATACGAGTGGAAAGAAAAAGAGAAAAACGCCTATGTCCGGAAAACCAAAAGCGGCGTTATCGTCGGTAGCGGCTATTAAAAGCGATGCCCCATGACGAAGGGGCGATCGGTGTTCCGTAAAGAAGATGGCGGACGCGGACTCGAAAAGAACTTGTCCGCGTCCGTTTGTTATTGATTAGATGCGGGGAGATTCCTCGATGCCCGGTTATCGCCGCCCGCAGCCCTTATCGTCCTTTTCGATCATTCCGGGTATGAGATGCCCGCCCCAGACAGCATCGTCACCAAACGGTGATCTGTTTGGTGATGTCCTAAGAAGGAGGGGGTTTAAAACAAGGCCGCCGATAGGGAGATTATCGATTCCATAATTTCTGATTCGATCGCTCAATTCCTTGCTCAGCAGTACCCTGATGTCGGGTCCGAGCCTTCTCCGTTTTGCGGAGGCCGGTTCCGAGTCATCCCGGGCGGGACTATCCACGAAGGTCATGCCCACTTCGTCCACCGCTACGAGAGAATCACCCCACTCTCTTCCACAGCGTGACCGGCATTGGTGATCGGCGTCGCCGCCATCGGACGGATCCGAACAGTGTCGCGCAAAACGTATGTTCTCTGCACAGCACGCCCAGCCCGGGGTATTCGAATCGAGCGCTTCGGGCTTTTTTATGGCGACACCCTTCGTTTTACCGTTCACGCATAGGGGGTCTTTGTTCCGTCGCCGTGCGGGTAGCAACAGGCAGCAGCTGCAGGGGGGCAACGATAACCCGTCCGGTTTCAATAACCCAATTGAATTTATTGACAAACCAACGCGTTCCTGCCATAGGAGCCAATACGATCTCCTTCTCATCCTCCCACTCCGGCTGATCCCACTCGTCCCTGGGAGTCAATCGTTTTCCACCGGTAAAACGCCCCATGGGCGCCAACTCCATCCGCGACTGAAATGAAACCTTTTCGATGAAAGCTGGTCCTCGACGTTTTTCTCGGTCGTTTCACTAGGCCGTCTTCCCCACAGAGGGGTTGCGTCCGTCTGACGGTGAATCGGGCTCGTTTTTCTTTCCAATCATTTTTCCCCAGTCCTGGATCCAAGGGCTGCGGGGTGTGCTTCGAGATGGGGGTACCTGAATGGCACTATCAAGGATCAACAACAGTTCCAAAGCGAAGGCGAAACAGCCGTATACCCAATGAAATATTCGATTGAACCTGTCCGGACACCCCAGGAGACTTACCAATGAATACCATGGCTCAAGAACGCGCAAGGCGGTTTGTGGACTCTCTTCAGATGCCTGATCTGCCCAGGTCAAGGGCAAGAGGTTTCGACACGGTCGATATCAACTTCGACGAGGTCAAGGACCAGGCGACCGTGGTGGGCTCCGACATTGTCTCTTTTGTACAGGGCGTGACACCGGAAAGGCGTGAAGACATCGTCAATTGCTCGCTACTGGCTCAATTGGCGGCCAAGAAACAGGTCGGCGATCCCGAACGGATTTACGATTGGTACAATGCCTATTTCGATGTGCTGACCCACATCGGCTGGTCCATTCAGGACCGGGGTTTTGCGACCTATTCCGAATCCAGTCAAAATTTCCAGGCCCATGAGGCCATCATGAAGGTCGCCGCCAGTCTACTCGGGCCGACCGCGACCACCCTGGTCGTCATCAAGGCCACCCTCGACGCCTTAAAATCCATGTCCTCCGACAGCCCGTGGATCACCATGTTCAACCGCGAGAGCCAGTCGACCAAAACCGCACGGTTTCAGGTCTCCCTCGCGGAGCAGGACGGGCAGGGCCAGTTTCGGGTCTCCCTCATGGCCTTCGGTCTGGAGGCCGAGGCCGATCTCACCCAGGTGCTTTTCTTTAAATTCAGAACCAGCGAAGCTTCTCTGAAGCATTACTCGGGCAAAGTGGCGATCAACACCCACGTGCTGACCAACGTGCGGGATCTCATCAAGCAGAAAATCACAGCACACGCTGCCGACTACATCATGGCGTTGCCCGACTTGACTTGACTGGGAATTCCTATTCCCTCTGACAGCCCTGCGGCTGTGACAGGGTTTGCTTATCGGCCGATAATTTCCTTTACCACGAGGAGATTTGATCATGAGCCCAGAGCATCAAGAGCCCGCCTTTGCCTTCGACGTTTTCATCAGTTACTCGCGGAGGGACATCCTCTTTGCCCGCGCTCTCGAAACATCCCTGGAGAATTACATCCCGCCCAATGATCTTCCCGTTCCTCACCGTCATCTAAAGGTCTTCCGGGACGAGGAGGATTTCACCGGGGTGGAGTACAACCAAGCCCTCAGGGAGCACCTCGAAAGCTCTGAAAAGATGCTGGTCATCTGTTCCCCCCACGCCCGGGCAAGCACCTACGTTTGTCAAGAGATCCGCCTTTTCGCCGAGAAGCGGGGCGCTCAACACATCATTCCGGTTCTCCTGTCCGGCATTCCCAACAACGAGGCCAAGACGCCGGAGCACGAAGAGAAGAAAGCCTTCCCCCAGTGCCTGCGAAGGATCCTTGGCGACATGCCCCTGGCCGCCAGCTTCCTGGAACTCGACCCGGCCAGAGACAAACTCTACAAAGGCGTGTTCAAGGGCCCCTGGTACACGGTTCTGGCCAACGTGTACGGCGTCAGCCGAAGCGATATCGAACAGCGGGAACGAACCCGGATAACACGGCGGCGATGGATACGGACGTCCCTCGCAGTGGGGGTGATCTTGGCTCTTTCCTGTGCTTTGATGGTGACGTTTTTTCAATACAAGAATTCAGTATCATCCCGAAATTTAGCGTTCAAAGCGCTAACTGATGCAGAAAATCTAATTGAGTTCATGGTGTTCGATCTGAGGGATGCTCTTGAACCTATCGGTCGGTTGGATCTCCTTTCCTCAATCAATCGTCGGGTGAAGTCGTATTGTGATTCTTTGGGCAATGAAAGCCTTTCAACGGAACTTTCAGCTGACATTCAACGTCAGAAGAGTGTTGCGATCGAGAATATTGGAAATGTAATGTTTGCCCAAGGGAAAGTAGACGACGCCTTGGACAATCATCTGGCCTCCAGAAACATTAGAAAGGATCTAACGGCCCAGGACCCCACGAACACGTTGTGGCAGCGCGATCTGTCCATCAGCCACAACAAGGTCGGGGATGTTCTTATGGCCAAAGACCGACCCGACGAGGCTCTGGAAGCGTTCGTTGCCGGCAGGGAAATCACCGAACGGCTCACCGTCCTGGACCCCACGAACACGTTGTGGCAGCACGATCTGTCCATCAGCTACGAGCGAATTGGGGATGTCCACGTGGCAAAGAATCAGTTCGACGACGCCCTGGACGCCTATGTGGTCTGTATAGACTTCCGTCAGAAACTAACAACCCGAGACGCAACGAACAGCGGGTGGCAGCGCGATCTGTCCATCAGCCACAACAAGGTCGGGGATGTTCTTATGGCCAAAGACCGACCCGACGAGGCTCTGGAAGCGTTCGTTGCCGGCAGGGAAATCGCCGAACGGCTCACCGTCCTGGACCCCACGAACACGTTGTGGCAGCGCGACCTGTCCATCAGCTACGAGCGGATTGGGAATGTTCTATTGGCGAAAGACCGGCTTGACGAGGCTCTGGAAGCGTTCGTTGCCGGCAGGGAAATCGCCGAACGGCTCACCGTCCTGGACCCCACGAACACGTTGTGGCAGCGCGATCTGTCCGTCAGCCACAACAAGGTCGGGGATGTTCTTATGGCCAAAGACCGACCCGACGAGGCTCTGGAAGCGTTCGTTGCCGGCAGGAAAATCACCGAACGGCTCACCGTCCTGGACCCCACGAACACGTTGTGGCAGCACGATCTGTCCATCAGCTACGAGCGAATTGGGGATGTCCACGTGGCAAAGAATCAGTTCGACGACGCCCTGGACGCCTATGTGGTCTGTATAGACTTCCGTCAGAAACTAACAACCCGAGACGCAACGAACAGCGGGTGGCAGCGCGATCTGTCCGTCAGCCACAACAAGGTCGGGGATGTTCTTATGGCCAAAGACCGACCCGACGAGGCTCTGGAAGCGTTCGTTGCCGGCAGGGAAATCGCCGAACGGCTCACCGTCCTGGACCCCACGAACACGTTGTGGCAGCGCGACCTGTCCATCAGCTACGAGCGGATTGGGAATGTTCTATTGGCGAAAGACCGGCTTGACGACGCCCTGGCTGCCAATTCGGCAGCAATAACCATTCGGAAGAAATTATGCACCAAGGGTTCTGAGCAAAATGAACGGCAAAGAGAATTTGCATTCGCCCTCATCAAAAATGCCGAGATCATGATTAAACAGGAGAATATCATTGGTGCCACATCAATCGTAAGAGAAGCGGTGGATATCTACGCTCAGTGCGCCATCGCCTTGGCCACATCCGACCTCAAATCCGAAATTGCCACTGCCTGGGGATACCTATCCTTTTGTCTACTGTTTTCCCAACAACCGGAAGACGCCATCGAGGCGGCTGAAAAAGGCATTGAAACCGATCCCTCTCAGATTTGGATCTATACGAACCTGGCCCATGGATATCTGTTTTGCGGTCGGTATCCTGAGGCTGAGAAACTGTATCTGGAGCATTGTGACGACATTCTCGACGAAGGGCGACGGTTCGACCAGGCGGTGGTCGACGATTTCAAGGAACTGCGCCGAAACGGGGTCGAACATCCGGACATGGAACGTATCGAGAGCTTGCTGGCTTCCCGGCGATGAAGATCCAGCCACTTTAATCAGCTTTTTGGCATGTTGAGCCAATGAAGGTGCAATGCTCCGATCGACACCGGCACCCGCGCCTGACCAGAGCCTTTCGATATCATCCCCCCTTTAACAGACCACTCACTCTGCCATAGTTGTTCTTCGGAGTCGTTGGTTTTCCATACCCGTCAAGGCATCCTCCAGGCCGTTACGGCCTCGGCCTGGACTCGGACACGGAAGCCCCTCGGGCAACCCCTAAAAAAGAGGAGGGAGAGGCCATGTCAAACGGATACCGAATACCATTGCGTCCCGTCGCCCCGTTGAAACCGGGCAAGCCGCCCCGGTGGTCCTTGCAGGTGGACGGGGCTTTCGAGGGAGGAGGTGCCAAGGGTTTCTGCTACCTGGGCGCCTTGGACGCATTCTCCCGCGCCGGAATCTGGTTCGACCGGGTAGCAGGTTGCTCCGCGGGGTCGATCACGGCCGCGCTGATCGCCGCCGGCTACGAGGTCTCCCCGAAATACCGCATCGACACTGGCTTGATGCCAATTTTCGACGGTTTGGCGCCGAACCCCAGCAACTCCCTCAACCAGATCATCATGGACGACAACTTCGACGGCATGTACGATCTCCCTGAGGAGATATCTGAAGAGGACATCCGGAGGAGCTGGACGAACCATCTCTTCGACAGGCTTATTCCGTTCAATGCGGTTTTGAGCCCCCTTGCCCAGCTGAGAAGCCGGGTCGCCGGCCTTCCGATCGGTTTCAGGACCACTGCCGAAAAGACCCAGGCCAGGGACAAGATCCGGTCCTGGCTCAAGGACAAGCGAAACGTTCCCCCCTTCGGACTAGAGCCCAACCTGGCCCAATTGGTGGCGGATACCATCGTCAACACGGCCGACTGGATCGTCACTCCGGTCGGCAGGGCGGTGCGGGATGCGGCCTTGGCCTTGCTGCAGTTCATCCCCCATGATGTGAGCCTGGCCGTGCTGTCCGGCCTTTACCGAACCGAGAGCAGCGATGCCGTCGACGTTCGTACCGCCAAGGCTGTGTTCCGCGAAGGCTTCGCCATCCTGGAGAGGGGCGGCATCATGGCGGGGGACTTTTTCAGAAACTGGCTCGAGGCCCACCTTCAGGCGCGTCTCGGAGTCTCCGGAGGGGTCACGGGCCGCAGCGCGAATGGGTATGTCGGGTTTCGGGATCTGCCCATCGATCTGTGCGTGGCAGCCTTCTGCCTTGACTGCAACAAGATGGTGTATTTTTCCCGGAAGTCGACACCCGGTTACTCGGTCAGCGAGGCCGTGAGGCGCTCCATGAGCCTGCCGGTGGCCTTTGTCCCCCGTCGGCTGGACGAAGGTCACCCCGGCGAAATCCCTGTCAGCTTGCGGCGCCACATGGACCATATTGTAATGGACGGGGGCTTCCGGGTGGATCTCCCCGGATGGGTGTTCAGGGACACGAAGGAACAAAAGCATATGGACTTTCTTCCGCGAAAGCGTTTGGTTTGCTTCAAGCTTAACGAGCTCAAACCCATGCCGAGCAAGTCCGACGCCGGTATCCCCGTTGCGGAGCACATTGAGGTTCCGAGATTGGATTCCCTTCTCGGGAAGTTGGGCCTTCATCCCGTGACAGGGTTGAATCCCGAGCACTATCTACCCCCTGGCATTCGGCTCATCCTGAGGCAGCTGCCCGCCACTGTTGAGGCCCTTACCAGCCGGGAAGAGGAGATAAAAGCAAATATCGGTGTATGGGAAAACACCGGCATCGTGGACATTGGTGTGAAGGAAATGGGTCTGACCGACCCGCGGCCCTGGATGTTCAACTTATCGAAGAAGGGGAAGAAGTGGATGGGCAAGAGCGGGTGGGAGGCGGCACTTGCCTTTTTAAGAGAGCTGCCGGCAGATATTCAACGAACCCTTAAAATACCACACACAGAGGACCCCTACGGCGGATCAGGATAAGAAACGCCTGTATCGTTTGCTTGAATGTATCGCCGTCCTGAAATCTTGAAGAACCCGTCTACGGTCTCGGATTGACTTTATGAAACAAATGCCGGATCGGGTTTCTTGCAGCCGGTCTAACGTATGGACTCGATGGTAATCGGCACGGATCGATTAAACACCCCCGGAGCTTGCTCCGGGGGTGTTTAATCTGATTATTCAAAGTGACTTGAAGAGAGGATCACCAAACTTCTTTTTACAATCAATGCGCCCGGATTATTCTTTCCGGTACTCGGTTATCCAAAAAGCTCCAGACGGTCCACATCGGCGGTCAATGGGTGTCGGATCGGATGCTGGGCAACTGTCTGAGTCACACAGGCCGCGTTCAGACGGTGGCAAGCCGAGGGTTTCAGATGGCTGGGTCTTACCGGTCAGCCGAGATCTTATTCAAGAAAGTCCCTCAGGGACCTTCTTTACGCGGCCTATGTGGCGAGTTTTGGCCAGTGGGAGAGCCGATACCCAAGGGCCGCCAAGACCCATACTGGAGAATTCTGCATCACCGCATTTCGGTATGGGAGGACGAATCATCTTTTAAAGTTGAATTGATTGTGGGGAAGACAGTTCAAGTTGATTAAATCAATCAATTCTTTTTGGGAGGTGAAATAATCAACGAAACGACAACCGTTTGGGGATTCCCACGCTACGTGGTCAGCGAGATAGGACCCATTTCAGGCACCATGATGGCCATTGATCCGAGTGCTCCCAAGGTCAATCGATTCATCAGGCTTGGTGGCAAACCATATCTTGTCCGATACAACAGCCGTTTGCCGATGGTCATGGATGTGCCCGAAGGTGTTGACGTTCATCATCGGATTTGGAGCGCGGGTTCAGAATCAAAAATGAAGGATGGTGTCCATTTCGCCCCCAATTATTATGGTTGATAACCTATCCAGCAACGACGACACTGAGAAGATATACAGTTTACAACCATCCCAAAACCTCGCATACTGTATAAATACAGGGATGGCGTTTACGGGTCACCAAGTTTCTATCGAGGAACAGATGAATCGTCTAAATTCGCTATTCATAGTCGACCTGGGTTTTATCCATAAAAGAACAATGGTGCGGGCTTCAACCTACAACTTCAAGTAAAAAGAGTGGATTGATACCATGAAGCGATCAATCATAAAAAGCACCGGCAGGTATGTGCCGGATTGGCATGTCCCCAACGAAGCGCTAACCGAAATGATGGAAACCTCAAGTGAGTGGATTGTGCAGCGAACAGGTATCGAGTCCCGTTACTGGGTGAGGGACGGTGAGGATGTCGGGACATCGGATCTTGCGTATGAAGCGTCAACGATAGCACTGGATAGAGCGGGATGGAATCCTGAGGACCTCGATTTAATCGTCTTTGCAACCATGACGCCTGACGTAAACGTGCCGGGTTCGGGAGCTTTTCTGCAAAACCGACTGGGTGCTAAAAAGGTGCCTGCCCTCGATATCCGCCAACAATGCACTGGGTTCCTGCACGGCCTTGAAATCTGCGATGCCTATATCGGAAGCGGAAAAGCACAGAAGATCCTTTTGGTCGGTGCTGAATATCAAAGCCGATACTTGGAGTTGACAACGGAAAACCGTGATACGGCGGTTATCTTCGCTGATGGTGCCGGTGCTGCATGTTTAGAGGCTTTTGAATCCAGTCAGGACGTCGGAATCGTTACATCGATTTTCCATGCGGACGGAAAGTATTCAGGGGCATTGCGTTCGGGGCTGCCTGCCCGTAAATCGGGTAAAGCCATTAGTTCAACCGTCATAAAAAACAAGGAACATTTTCCATATATGGATGGGAAAAGCGTATTCCGATTGGCCGTGACCCTCCTGCCAAAGGTCGCAGAGGAACTGCTGGCAAAAGCGAACTTGAGAATTGAAGACCTGAGTATGGTTATTCCTCATCAGGCGAATCTGAGAATAAACGAAGCGTTCAGGAAACGGATGAATATCCCTGAAGAGAAAATATATAACAATATTCAGCGATATGGAAATACAACTGCGGCAACCATACCCATTGCACTTGATGAACTCATGGAAAAAAACATGCTGGGACCAACGGACACCCTATTGTTCATTGGTTTAGGAGCGGGACTGACCTGGGGTGGTGTGATCTATAAGATGATATAGACCGAACAGAAGTTGGGATGACAGTGGTCTGATACCTTGCGTTTGGTGATATCCTGAGCCGCTCCGAACATCTTGATGGACTTTCAAGCTGGATGAATCCGCCGATAGTATAGACACGATTCTGCGCGCCGTGAGCGATGGCAGTTGCAGGGCCTTTAGTGGCGTTGGATATCCGCACCCTCTACCTGCAGGATTTGATCTTTTTCGGCGGCACGTTCCAGTCCGATCCGACATCCATTGGGCGCCGATTTTAATCTTCTGGCGCTCTATAGATAACCGAATAACGCGACGGATATTTCCCCCACTCAGATCCTTGTTGAGAAATCGTTTCCTATCCTGGCCATCAATACCCCATCGACCCCTATAGTCATATTCGCGATGTCTGTTCTCTCGGCGGCGGCGTTGGGTGCTGCTGGATGATACGGTTGCGAGTGCTTGATCTGCTGGTTTCAATCGATATTAAAGGCCAAATGAGGATATCCCGATAACCGTAACACCGAAACTTGAAAAGAAAGGCCCCACTTGCCTACCGGATGGCATCAAGAGGCCCCCACAAAGGGGCAGGTGGTGACTAAATGGCCCGTGACAACCGTCCCCATTTTTCCGGGGCGGGGCTCGAGCACCGGGGACGCGGGCGACAACGACGCGACGACCCTCCGGGACACGCCGCCAAGCGAGTCGATTAACGGAAAAACACGCCAAACGGCCGGTGGGATGAGGAAACCATGTCATCCGATTCCTTGAAATCGAATATTCTCATTGTCGACGACGACGGGTTGAATGCCAAGCTGTTGGCAGCAAAGTTAGCCAGCGACAGCTATTGCATATCCGTTGCCCAGTCCGGTGAAGCCTGTTTGGTATCGGTCGCCAAGGAGCCGCCGGATCTGATTCTTTTAGACGTGATGATGCCGGGGATGGATGGCTACGAAGTGAGCCGAAGGATCAAATCCAATCCATCATCGGCGGAAATCCCGATCCTTTTCGTGACCGCGATGTCGGATATCGGTGACAAGCGCCGTGGATTCGACACGGGTGCGGTGGATTATATCACCAAACCATTCGACACCCATGAGATCAAGGCGCGCGTTGCCACCCATCTGGCACTTAAGCACGCAAGAGACGTCCTTAAAAAACAAAACGAATTGCTGGATCGGCAAGTGCAGATTCGAACCGCCGCCCTCTCGGAGACCAATCAAAAGCTCAGACAGGAAATCGACAGCAAAAACAAGGCCTATGAAGAACTCAAAGCAAGCGAGGCCAAAACCCGAGCGGTTGTCGATGCGATCCCCGATGAAGTGTGGCGAATCGGATCCAACAGCATCATTCAAAGCCGCAAAGGGGGCACTGCCAATTTGCCTTTCGACCCCGCTGGAATGGTCGGCCAGTCCATTGAAGACGTATTGCCGGCCGATGCCGTCAACGCGGCATTGTCTGCCCTGAACGCGGCATTGACCAACCACAGTGTCAATCTCTTTGAATGCGGGTACCCCCCAGAGAATCCGACGCAGTTTCTTGAATTCCGAATGGTTCAGATCAAGGCCGACGAGGTGGCAGCGATCATTCGGGATGTCACCGATCACAAACGGCTCGAGGCGGAGCTCCGCCAGCAGCGAGAATCATTGCAGCAGGAGAATCTCAGACTCAAGGCGTCCATACGGGAGCGGTATCGCCTTGGGAAGATCATCGGGAAAAGCCAAGCCATCCAGAAGGTCTATGATCTGATCATGGAGGCAGGGGCCCATGACATCAGCGTGGTACTCACCGGCGAGTCCGGGACCGGCAAGGAACTCGTGGCCAATGCCATCCACGAGGTGAGCGCCCGTCGCGAAGGGCCTTTCGTACCCGTCAATTGCGGCGCCATTCCGGAAAATCTGATCGAAAGCGAGTTTTTCGGCTATCGGAAGGGGGCTTTTACCGGTGCCGATGCCGATAAGCCGGGCTATCTGGATTTGGCCGACGGGGGAACCCTTTTACTGGATGAAATCGGCGAGATCAGCATGGGAATGCAGGTCAAACTCCTCCGGGTTATCGAGGGAAACGGTTATCTCTCCATCGGGGGGGAGCAGGCCCGGCGCCATGACGTTCGGTTTGTCTGTGCCACCAACAAGGATCCCTCTGAAATGGTCAAGCAGGGCAAGATGCGGGAGGATTTTTTCTACCGGATCCATGTCATCAATATTCAATTACCGCCCCTCAGGGACCGAATGGATGATCTACCGCTTTTGATCGAACACTTCTACAATCAATTCGCCCAGGGTGGGGATGCTCCACCGCCCATCACGGGACACCTATATAAAAGCCTGCTGAACTATCATTGGCCGGGAAACGTGCGCGAGCTCCAGAATACCATTCACCGGTATGTGTCCTCGGGGAAAGTGGACTTCATGGGAGAATCCATTGTGGACAAGGTCATCGACTCGGATGGTTCGGACCATGACTCCCTCTTCCGGATCGACGACTACAAGTCGGCCGTTCAGGCTTTTGAAAAGCAGTATATCATTAAGGTTCTCGAAGAGAACCAGTGGCATCGGGAGAAGGCCGCCGTCCGAATGGGGATTCCCCGCCGAACCTTCTTTCGGAAATTGAAAACCCTCGGTATCAATGTGGCACCGATCGTGCCAATTGTTGCACTGTGGGAGAAATTGATGTGATTTTAAATGGTTTTAGATTTTTAACCGACCACCAGTGCCAGAGTTGGCATTTTCCCTCCTGAAAACCTTCCGTCCGTAAAAATAATTATTTAATATAAAAACGAATGGTTAAAAATATTTTTAAGGATCGGCACATGATTTGCTCATAGACTCCCCTGGTTGCACACTGCAATCGATTGACAAAGCCAAACCCATCGCGAGGTGGGGACGGAAAGCCACGGATCTGGGACAAAGCCAGACAGCCGGGTTGCCAATTCGCGACGCGCCCTCTGCACCCGTGCAGTGGACAGAGACTTATGAGTTGGCAAGCCGGTTTTTTTATGGCCGCTCACGTTTCTTCAAGCGATTGGCAGACAACAACCTTTTGGACAAGGAGAAATGGTCAAATGCAACTGCTTAAGAAGACCCTATTGGTTGGACTGGTGATGATGGCTTGTCTGATCGGGCTGTCACCGGATGCCGACTGCGGCCGTAAGGGGAAAAAGACCGGCGACACCGGAAAAAGCCGACGGATCGTCATGTTTTACGAAAACGTGACGGTGGACGAGCGCATGGAATTCGTGGACGAATGGAGACAGGAGGGCGTGAAGCTGCTCAAGGATCTATCCGCCATCAACGGCATGGTGCTCAGGGTCCCCAACCGAATCACCGACGAAGACCTGGCCAGTGACTACCGGGTGATGAGCGTCCAGAAGAACCAGAAGTTCAAGCTCAAAAAAGCCCGGAAGCAGGCGCGCCGGCAGGAACGGAAAGCCGAGCGTCTGGCCCGTCGCCAGCTCAGGAAAGCCCAAAAAGCCCAGGAAACCCAGGAACAGGATCTCCAGGGTCTTCAGGAGAGCGTCGATGCATTGATGGATCAGGCGGGCAATGACGATCAGACTCTCTATGCGTCTGCCGACGGCGGTTCTGCCGATGGCGGTTCTGCCGACGGCGGCTCCGCGGACGGCGGTTCGGCCGACGGCGGCTCTCTGAGCCATTTCTTTACCCCGGTGGCTCCCCTGTCCGAATACGAGCGCCCCTGGGGAATCCTGGATCTGTTTGAGCAGTCCTACGACCCCGAATACAGGACCTGGAAGATGGATAACTCCATGATTCCGGATCTGATCGGTAAAGCCCTGGCCCAGAGCGGCAAAGTGAAAGTGGCCATTCTCGACACCGGCATCAACTTCGATCATCCGGATTTAAAGGAATCAATCAAAGGCGGCGTGGACCTGGTGGACCTGGTGGACGAGATCCCCATGGACTACAACGGCCACGGCACCCACGTGGCCGGCACCATCGTGTCCGCTTACACGGGCAGCGCCCCCAACAAGGCAGACATTTATGCCGTCAAAATCCTGAACGACGACAGCACCGGGGATGTGGCTACGCTGCTCATGGGGCTCCAGTGGGCCATTGAAAACCAGATGGATATTCTTAGCATGAGCGTCTCCTATGCCGAAGACAATCCCTCGGTTCACCTGGCGGTTCAGAAGGCCCACCAGGCCGGCATCACATTGATTGCCGCGGTCGGAAACCACTCCAACTGGGAAGACGACGGCTCCTCCGCAGACGGTGGATCAGCCGACGGCGGATCAGCGGATGGCGGTTCTGCCGACGGGGGCTCCGCAGACGGTGGCTCTGCAGACGGTGGCTCTGCCGGCGACGGCATCGGAATCACTGTGTTCCCGGTCATGTACCCGGCCGCCTATCCCGAAGTCATCGCGGTGGGCGCCATGGACCCATGGGAAGGGGAAGCGCCCTTCTCCAACACCGGTCCCGAGGTCGATATTCTCGCCCCCGGTGTCGATGTGGTCTCCACCTTTGGCGACGGTTACGGCTACAGCAGCGGCACCAGCATGGCCGCCCCCCACGTGACGGGCGCCGCGATCTTGATGAAATCCATGGCCCTGAAGTACCAGAAAACCATGATGCCCCAGGACGTCAGGTATATCCTTTCCATGACCGCCGTGGACGGCATCCTCAACCTGGAGAATGCACTCCAGGAGGTGGCGTACGGCCTGCCGGGTATAAAGTCCGGCGAGGTCTACATCACCCCGGTCTATGATACCCTGGTGTTCGCTCAATAAACCGACCATACTCATGTCCAGGAGCCGGGCGGCTTCCAGCCGCCCGGACCCGGTTTCATCAAGGAGTCTACACGATGTCCACTACGAACCATCGATCGAAAGTCAACCAAGGGCTAAGCGCCATCGGGACGTTGGCCATGATAGCGGCCGTAATGATGCTCTCCGTGCCGCCGGTTTTTGCCGAGGCTCCCACGGCGGACTACAGGGTACCCCTGGCCAGCGAACCCACCACCCTCGATCCGGCCAAACTGAGCGACATTTATTCCATCAACGTTTCCAACAATATTTTCGACGGACTGGTTGAGTTCGACGAAAAGCTCAATGTGCGTCCGGCCATTGCCCAGATCTGGAAGATTTCCCGGGACCATCAGTCCTACCTGTTCAAGTTGAGAAAGGGCGTTCGGTTTCACAACGGCCGGGAAGTGACTGCGGAAGATTTTGTTTATTCCTTTCAGCGGCTACTCAGTCCAGACGTCAAGTCGCCAGTGGCATCCCTGTTCATGAAGATCAAGGGGGGCAAATCCTTTCACGAGGGCCGAAGCACCTCCATCGAGGGGCTTATGGCCTCGGACCGCTACACTCTGGGTATCGAACTGGAAGAACCCTTTGCCCCCTTTTTATCGATTCTTGCCATGGCCAACGCCAAAGTGGTTCCCCGGGAAGTTGTCGACCAACAGTTCGGCAAACAGCCGGTGGGTACCGGCCCTTTCCGATTCGAATCCTGGGAGCCTGAGAAGGCCATCACCCTGGCGGCCAATGGGGAATATTTCGCCGACAAGCCCAAGTTGAGCACCCTGCGCTTCGTCATCTATAAAAACGTGGATTGGGAAAGCGTTTACGGCGATTTTCAGAAAGGCATTATCGATCAGTCCCTCATCCCAAGCAGCGGGGAGGGATTGGTATCCACGGCCGCTATCGGGGATGAAAATCCGACCATGGTCAGCAAACCCGGATTAAACATCGTCTACGTGGGACTCAATACGACTCTGGGTCCGTTCCAGGATCGTCGGGTTCGCCAGGCCATCTATTATGCAGTGGATCGGGAGAAGATCGTCCAGGAGCATGCCCGCTGGCGAAGCATTCCCGCAAAAGGGATTCTTCCCCCGGGCATCGCCGGATTCAATCCTGTCTTTGATGGCTATTCCTACAACCCCGAAAAGGCCCGACAACTCCTTGCCGATGCCGGATATCCCGGTGGCCGAGGCATTCCATCGATAGAGCTCTGGACGGTGTCAAAAACCGAACGGGTTCAGAATCAGTTGAAGGCCTACCAGGGGTATCTGGGGGAAATCGGCATTCAGGTGACGCCGAAGGTGGCAGAGAACTGGAAGGAGTTTATCGCACGGATCAACGGCAAGCAGGCGGCGATGTATTACGCTGCCTGGTATGCAGATTTTCCGGATGCTGACAATTTTCTTTTCAATCTCTGCCATTCCGGGAGTGGATCCAACCGAATGAGCTACCACAATGCCGATGTCGACCGGCTTCTTGAAACGGCCCGAAGTGAAGTCGACTATGAGAAGCGGGTGGATCTTTACCGGAAGATAGAGAAACAAATCATGATCGATGCCCCCCTCATCGCTCAGCACGTGAACACCTTCAATTATGTGTTTCAACCCTGGGTGAAGGGTATCGAAATGAGCCACCTGGGGGCAACCTATCTTCCCTTCCGCAAGGTGTGGATCGATCCCGAGAAGAAGCGGACGTCCCAACGTCCGGCTTGACGATGATTCGGGGCGCCACTCCGCAGTGGGTCGTGATGCGTTGCGGTGTGACGGAAGTGGTAGGGTAGGGGAGGGTCGGGACCAGTCAGAGGCTCCGTTAGGCGATTACCACACCAATGAACGGGATGCACTGCTCAATGGATACACACGGTACTGAGACCATGAAATATCCAGCTTGCGGCCGATGGATACCGGGTGTTTGGCCTTTTCGGAATTGCGGTTCCGGGCCGGTGCCGGTGGGTGCCCCACGGATTCGGTTCTCCATGCATACCAAGCTGTTCGCGGCATTCAGTGCGATGCTGTGTCTGCTGATGGTGCCCGTGATCATCGTCGTGGCCATTCAAATGCGCCAGTCGATATTGGATGAATTCCTAAAGCGGGGCATGTCTATCACCCGTAACTTGGCAGCGGTAACCACCGAGTATGTGACCTCCTATAACTACCTCAAAATCGAGCAGAGTATCGCTCATGTCTTCAAGGAAAACGATGTGCTATATGCCGCTGTTCTCTTCTTCGACGGCGAGCCCGCGGCTTTTGTGGGCAGCGCAGAACTGAAGGAAACGGTGATGTCCGGGGAACTGGGTCAAAAAGCATTTCAATCCGAGGTTCCACTGGTACAGTACGGTGTCGATAAAATAGAAGAGTTTTGCGAGGTAGCCGTTCCGATTCTGATCGATCAACAAAAGTGGGGAACCGTGCGGATCGGTTTTCCCATGCGCCAGATGCATATCGCCGTCTCCGAGACTAAAAAAATGCTCATGATCATCGCTGCCATTGCGCTGACCATCGCCAGCCTTTTTTCCCAATTCCTGGCCAAACGGATCGTGCGTCCGATCAGCGCTCTGGTGGAGAGTGTGGAGGCCGTGTCGAATGGCCAGTACCACCGGGGGATCGAAGTGACCTCCAGGGATGAAATCGGTTATTTGGCGGATCGTTTCTCAGGGATGCGGAATACGGTCAAGGAGCATATTGACCTTCTGACCCAGTCCAATCAGGATCTCGCCACTGCCAATGACCACCTGAACCATGAAATCAAGGAACGCATCAAGATCGAAAATGCTCTTCGACGCCGGGATGCCGCCCTGAAGTCCATCAACTACTCCTCGGAGCGGTTTCTAAACGAGATGAATTGGCAGCACTGTATTCATGACGTATTGACGAAACTGGGAGAGGCCACCGATGTCACCCATCTAACCATCTCCCAAAACATTATCGACGACCAGGAGTCTTCAGTCGGCGCCTGTTTATATTCGTGGTCCAGAGATATTGAAAGCCAATGCCTAAAGACCGGCGATGGGGAGGTGATTGTCGACGATGTGCCGATTCAAGTCGGGCATCATCTGTGGGGCCGTTTGGGCTTCTCCCGACCCGCTTCCTCCGCTGAAGCGTCGCAGGTGGTGGCGGGAGCGCTGCAGAATGTCGCCCGGAATTTAGGAATCGCCATTCAAAAACAGCATCATATGGAAATATTGGAATCGGCGAGTCGAGCCAAAGACGACTTTCTGGCCAATATGAGCCATGAACTGCGCACGCCCCTGAACCACATCATCGGCTTTACCGAGTTGGTAATGGATGAGCATTTCGGAGAGATTAATGATGTCCAGAAAGAATACCTGGGGGATGTCCTCACCAGCAGCAACCATCTGCTCTCCCTCATCAATGATATCCTGGATCTGTCGAAAATCGAGGCCGGGAAAATCAAACTCGAGCCCAAGGACACCGACATCGAAACGATTTTGGTCAACAGCCTGACCATGGTCGACCATGACGCCAACCAGAAGAGGATTCGATTGGAAACCGATATCCTCTCCCCATTGCCGATCATTTCCGCCGATGAGCGGAAAGTGAAGCAGATTTTGTACAATCTACTGTCCAATGCGGTAAAATTTACCTACGACGGCGGCACGATTCGCCTGACAGCACGAGAGATCGACTGCACCCTGCGGTCGGGAGGGCGAAGGGAAGATTCAAAAGGCCGTCGCTACATTGCATCGACAGGAAAAGCAATGAGCCAGCCCGGACTGTATGACGGGAAATGCATCGAAATTTCAATAGAAGACGACGGAATCGGAATCGAATCCTCTGACCTCAAGCGGGTGTTCAACCGATTTGATCAGGTGGAAAGCGCATCCAACCGCAATTTTCAGGGCGCAGGACTCGGCCTTTCCCTAACAAAGAGTTTCGTTAATCTTCACGGGGGAATCATTCGGGCTGAAAGCGAAGGAAAGGGCAAGGGCAGCCGATTCGTTATGTTTCTACCGGCATGATATCAACGGTAAAGGGCAGGGCGTTTGCCGAACAACGGCCCATATCATGAACCCGAATACGGCTAGTCTGCGGATACGGGCAAACCGACATCGCTCCCAGACATGCCGCTGTTCGAAAGGGAAGCCAATGGGGTCTAAAAAAATAGTGATCGTTGAAGACAATGAATTGAATCTGAAGCTGGCCTTGACCCTTCTAACGAGAGGGGGATATGAGCCGGTGCCGGCCACCAATGCGGAGGAAGCCATTTCCATCGTCCGTGAGACCCTTCCCCATCTGGTGTTGATGGATATTCAATTGCCCGGCATGGACGGGCTGGCAGCCACCCGTCATTTGAAAGCAGACCCCGTTACCACCTCGATTCCGGTGGTGGCACTCTCTGCCCATGCCATGGATCGGGAGCGGAAATTGGCCCTAGATGCCGGCTGCTGCGACTACATCACCAAACCCTATGATATCAAATCTTTTCTTGAGCGGATATCCGGCTACATGAGCGCGGGGCCGGATCTGCCTCTTGGCTCTGAGCCGATGGTCACCAGCCAAAATTACGACCGATGCCTCTGAGAGGGTCAGCATTCGATGCACCGGATCGATCGAAAATACTTTCCATGCTGATGGAGACCAATCCCATGCAGAAGGCACCCACGACCGCTGGTCAGAAGACAAGAGGCCTCATGGAGGATTTCAGCGAGTATACCGATGATGATCTGTTCATCAAAGCCGTTGATTGCTACAACAATGGTCAGATGGAATCGGTTCGAATCTCTTATCTGCTCTTGAATGTCCTCGTCGACAGAAACCCCGGCTATATCCACAACCGGGAAGCCGGCAGAGACAATCCATTCTATTACATGGGTGACGTTGCGTTCTACCATTTCAACAATCCCGAGCTGGCGGCGGATTTTTACAGTCAAGCCGTCGTCTCCACTCCGGAAGATTCCATGGCTTATCAGAACAGAGGCTTGTGCCGCATTGAAATGGGAAGACCGGGAGAAGCGCTAGAGGACCTGAGGCGTGCAAAGTGCATCGGGGATTCGATCGGCATGCTTCGTCCCGACCTCGATGGGATCATCGAGGAGCTGGAAGTCAGATCGTCCAACGGCCAATACCCGTGCGCTTCATCTGGGCTGTGTCGTCCCGCCGGGTGATCCTGAATCCATTCAAGCACACCCAAAGACTTTCCTCATTCTGTCCCGTGACTTCGTCAACCGCCGACGCTGCGGCCGCTTTCGATCTAACCCGGATATATCATGACAATTTTTTCTAAATGTCAAAATGATATATGTTATCTAATTTTTAGCGCCTGTTTCGGTACCAGAGCCCCGGGAGCCGTTTGTCCCCCGGCGGAATGGCAAAAACAACCCCCAAAAATAGTCCCCCTGCAGGCGCGTCGGAGGCTTCCCTATGCGGCGTTATCAAGGGCTTTCTGTACCAACGGTCGGCGGCGCCCTTGAATGAATGCCTGGCCGATGAACGCCGCCAACACGTGACATATCCGGGTTAAGCGGTCATCGTGGGCCGGGCCCTGCTCATCGAATTGCCTGGAAAACCATCGGAAGCGGAAGGAAGCGCCTTGGATCGAGGCGGTTGGACCGGCAGCAGCACCCTGAATCGGCTGCCTTTACCTTCCCCGCCGCTTTCTGCCCATATGGCGCCGCCATGCAATTCCACGAGATCCCTTGTCAGGGGCAGTCCGAGTCCGGTTCCCCCCAAATCGCCGCCGGCATTGGATTGGACTTGCTCGAAGGGTTCGAAAATGCGCTCAAGGTGTTTACTGTCCAGCCCAATGCCGGAGTCATCCACGGCAATATGAAGTAGCGGCACCCCTGCATCCAGTGATGAGCACCTCTTTTTTCCTGAACCGTTGAGGAGCGATCGGTGGTCCTGATCCAGGATGTGTGCTTCCAACCGGATTCTCCCACCTATTCCAGTGAATTTCACGGCATTGGACAGTAAATTATAGATGATCTGCTTAAAACGGCGCTCGTCCACCTGGATGTGATCGGGTAAGGCGTCTAGTGCGATATCCACGTCAAGGTTTTTTTTCATGGCCTTCTCTTTGATCATCGAAAGGCTGTTTTCCAGAATCGGGCGCAGATTCACACCGGAGAACTCAAGGGTCACCTTGCCCGCTTCGATCTTCGACACGTCGAGAATGTCATTGATGAGGGATAGAAGGTGATTTCCGCTGTTGATGACATCGGTGATATATTCGGTCTGGGTCGGGGTTAGCGATCCGAATGACGGGTCCAACAGGAGTTCCGAAAACCCGATAATGTGATTTAGCGGGGTACGGAGTTCGTGGCTCATATTCGCAAGAAATTCACTTTTTGCATGGTTGGCTGCTTCGGCCTCTCGTCGTGCGTCATTGATTTTCTTTTCGGCGGCTTTTTGGTCAGAGATGTCTGAGAAGCTCTCGATGAGATACTCGCGGTCTTTTTTCCTGAAGGACTTAACGGATTTTAATATCGGAATGTGGCAGCCGTTGGCGTTCACTAGTATGCGCTCGGTACCGGCTATTTCCTGATTGAGATCGGTAACGGGACACTTGCCCACCTCCGCCGGGCAAACAAAATTATGGCAAACCTTCCCCACGATCTCCTTTAGCTTCTGTCCCATCATTTTCAGGGAGAACGGATTGGCATCGACGATGCGGTGGGTTTTCCTGTCGATGACCATAAGTCCAGAGGGAACGGATTCCCATATGGCCTTGAGGTGGCGCTCGCTCTCCGCCAGGGCTTCTTTCTCTCTGTATAACTCATTGGTTCTGGCTTCGACTTTTTCCTCCAACGTCTGCATGTAATCGTATAGTTTGCTCCGGGAATCGTTCAGATGATCGATCATTTGATTAAAGGCCGTGCCGAGTTGGCCGAATTCGTCCTTTGAGCGAATGGGGACCCGCTGCAGGATGTCGTCTCGGGTATGGGTTTCCTTCAAGGTAACGAGTAGGTCTTCCATCGGGCCGGTGATCGATCGGTACAGCTGAACCGTGAGTCCTGAAAAAAGGCCAAATCCGAAAATGACAATGGCAAGAGTGTACTGAAAGGCCTTGGACGTATGAGATGAAATCTCTTCGATCGAGGCGGAAGCGGCAGAGACGGTATACGATCTGATTTCGTCGATGTGGGTAAGCAGATGCTTTCGATTCGCGGAAAAGTCCTTGGATAACCCCGGCTCCCGGTCCCAGTCTTCTTTCAAGGTCGACTGAACCCACTCCAGTCCGATGGCCTGCGTATCGGTATACGAGGCACTGATTTCCTCTATTAGGGGGAGGATATCGGGCAATTGGCGGCATAGAAACCGGATGTCGTCGAGAGCCGACTGCACGGACTCAACCTCGGCAGGCATGGGTTGCAGTAAATCCTCTCGGCCGGCGATGGCCGCCGCATAGATGGTATTAAACGATCGTTCGATGGTGGTTTGGAGAGTGAAGGCACTGAAGGCCAATGGGCTTGTCGATTGGGAGATATGCCGTATTTCCTTGGAAATGCGGTGGTTGAACAGGAGGTTGCTGGTCCCGATGGTCAACATCAGTATGGTCATCAGCCCCATGACCGTCCAGAGCTTCGTCTTTAATTTCATTTTCCGCTCCGGGGCTGCCAGTTACCGACCGAGGGGGCCGATTGCGCTGATGGTAGACCGCATTTTATCCATGCATTGAACCCCCCATCCAGGCGCTTAATATCCGTAAAACGCTTAGAGTGGAGAAAACGTCCGGTCGTCAGGGTGAGTTTGCCCTTGTGATCCACCAACACGATGGGTCTGTCTGTGGGGATCTGGCCCAGCGTATCGTGCAGCACTTCAAGATCGATATTGATCGAGCCCTCGATGTGGCCTTTCCGATAGTGTTCGCCCGGCCGGATATCGATGACAGCCGCCGATTCATCTTCCCTTGCGGCCAGTGCTTTCGAAGCAATGAGCGGTATATCCACTTCAGGATAGGTTGTCTTGGCGCAAACCGGATAGCCGGCTCGCATCCATCCGATCAATCCGTCCCGGTAGATACTGACATCGGTATATCCCCATTGTTCTGCCAGCCTGGCAGCTTTATGGCTATAGAGTCAAAGGCGGCCCATGCAGTAGAAAATCAAGGGCGTTTGATTGTTCTCGGGGAGTGCATCCCCCTGGGTCAGTTTCCCCAAAGGGATGTTGATCGATCCGTCGATGGATTTGGCATCGAAGATGATTTTTGGGAGCACGTTGATCAGAAGAGCGCCGGGGGTCCGGTCCAATCGGGATACGAGCTCTATCGTGTCCAATTGTTGGATTTCTGCCATTGTCTGTAGGGGGCGACCGAAACAGATCATCAACGCAATCATCAACAACACACCGATAGAACGCCGACGCCGATTCATGGAAAACCTCTCTGGATATGTGATTGTTGATCGTATGGAATCGGTTTTTATTTCGATAGATACCTCGATATTGATATCGGATATTAGGGTCAAATCTTGAGGTATTTCCTTTAGAAAGAATCGATATCACAAGTAAAACTATCGAAATAATATATACTGAAAAACTATGAATAAATCAGATTCTGTCGATATCTGCCAAATAGCCGGTCGCTCCCATCACCATCGGTGACGTCGATCAGCACTCGAGGGGTTTCGGTTTTTGGGCATGATGTCTAAAGTGCTCATGGATAGCGTCGATAAAGGGTAAAGAAAGAGCGGCGGTGAAAGATGCCAGAGCCGGTGAGTTCGATGCCTGATTTACAGCCATTGGGGATGGATCCGACGGGCTTGCGGTGCTTTCGGCATCAACGGCAGAAGCGCGGTGACTAAAACCGACGCTATAAGGGGATCGGCCACACGTCGACAGAAGGTCCCCACCGTTTCGTCGACCATATAGGAGGTGCATTGGCAACTTCAAATTTTACGAACGAATTGATGGCCAAAGGGAAAAAACTGCCCACTCTACCGGGTGTTGCCGTTTCGGTTCTGGATGCCGTTCAGAGGGAAGAGCCGGACATCCAACAGATCTCGGAAATCATCTCCAAGGATCCCCCCCTCACCGTGGAGGTGCTCAAATTCGTCAATTCCCCTTACGTCGGATTGCGAAAGAAAATTTCCTCCGTATTCCATGCGTCGCAGATGCTGGGTATCAACGCTATCAAAAACCTGGCCCTGGGATTTTCACTGGTCAAATCGTTTCAGGGCCAAAATAACTTCGATTACACGGGGTATTGGACCAGCAGCCTTACTGCCGCCGTTGCCTCAAGAGCGATTGCCCAGAAAGTCCTTCCGGTCTTCGCAGAGGATGCCTTTTTTTTGGGATTGCTGCATGACATCGGGATTCTGGTCATGGTGGAAACAGTCCCTTCTGAGTACGACCTTGTTCTTCAAAGCCCGCCGCGCTCCGGAAGCGACCTATCGACCACGGAAACTCAGGTACTGGGCTTCAACCACATGGACGTCGGCAGTAAGATCGTCGAATCCTGGGGCTTCCCATCCACCCTGAGCACCCCGATCGCTCATCACCACGATCCGGATACCCTCGATGGCGATTCCCAAGAAATGGTGACCATTACCCGTCTGTTACACGTGTCTACCCTGTTCGTCGATTTTTTTAACCATCCTGAGGATCCTACCTCCTCTGCCGCCATTCGATACTTCCTGGATCGATACGGATGGACTGACGCCGTGGATATCGCCAGCAGCATGGAGGAGATCAACCGGCAGGTGTCCGACGTTCTGCCGATATTCCAAATATCCGACTATGACCATGACCGTTACCAGAGCCTTATCGAACGAGCGAGAGAGGAGTTGTTGAACATTTCCTTCGACACGGTTCAGAAATTGATGGTGCAAAAGCAGGAGATCGAAGATCTGAAGGAAGAGGTCACAAAGGACAGCATGACGTGGCTTTACAACCATCGGTCGTTTCATCAAATGCTGGTGATGGAGATGCAGCGGGCGACCCGCTACGGCGCCCCCATGTCGATTCTGATGGCAGATATAGACAACTTTAAATCGGTCAACGACCGATACGGCCACTTAGCGGGCGACAAGGTCATCAAAATGGTGTCGGAGATCTTTACCAGCCACATTCGTGAAACCGACATTATCGGCCGCTATGGGGGGGAAGAATTTGCGGTGATTTGCACCAATACCCCAGAGGACGGTGCCCTCATATTGGCCGATAGGCTTCGGGAAGCCGTGGCCGCCGGTTCGGTGACCCATGACGGGCAAACGGTAACGGTAACCATTAGCATCGGGGTCACATCCATGGAAAAAGAGGGGGGAGTATCCAAGGAGGAATTGATCCAGCAGGCTGATGATGCCTTGTACCATGCCAAGACAAGCGGAAAGGACCGATGCAGCGTGTATTTGCGCAAGAGCGCCAGCCTATCGTAACCGTTGATTTGAAAAGCGGATAGCATCGCCGACTGTCGTTTTATCCCCTCGGAATGTGTACCCGTCGATCATCTCTACTTCTCAGCATGACGACCGTTTCCACGGTCATGGATCTTCCCAGCCGATTACAGCGCTTCTGTCTGTTGAACCGTCGCGATCATATTGATCATTTCTTCGACAACCTGGTCGTCCAGTTTTCCATGGGCAGCTTCATCCTTGAGGATGGCAACGACTTTCTTTTCGTCCATCCGCGGTCGATAGGGACGGTCTGTCGTCATGGCGTCGAAGGCATCCGCCACGGCTAAAATTCTGGCCAGCATGGGAATGTCCTCACCGGACAATCCATCCGGATATCCACTGCCGTCGAGGCGTTCATGGTGGTATCGAACAACGTCCAGCGCTTTTCCGAGCACTCGGTGAAGGGGCAATGCGATGTGGTAACCATCCATCGGATGCTTACGGATGGTATTCCATTCGGAATCGTCAAGTTTACCGGGTTTGTGGAGGACCTCCATTGGCGTTCCGATTTTTCCGATGTCGTGAAGGTAGCCGCCGTATCGAAGCGCCTCGATATCACTGGAGCTAAGAGACAGCCGTTGTCCCAAGTGAACCGCGATGTTGGCCACCCGCTCGGTGTGTCCCTTGGTATAGGGGTCTTTGGCCTCGATGGATCTTGCCAGGGAAAAGAGGACATTTTCGATGCCGGCCAGTTTGCTGGTCACCTGTCGAAGCGTCACAAGGGAGCCGGTGCGGGCAATCAACTCCTGTCGATTTGGGGGTTTGGTGAGAAAATCGTTGGCGCCGGCCTGAAGTCCTTTAATTTTGGATCCAGTATCGTCCAAGGCGGTAATCAGGACCACGGGCATGAGTCGGGTTTCCGGATTGGATCGGATGCGCCGACACACTTCGAAGCCATCAATTCCCGGCATCATCACGTCAAGAAGAACCACGTCGATCGTCTTTTCGTTCAATATGCGCAGGGCGCTCTCGCCGTTTGACGCAGTGGATATGAGCGAGTAGCGGGTTCTCAGCATGGCCTCCAACAGTTTTAGGTTTTTCGCATCATCATCGACGATGAGGATGTGGCCATCATTGGTTTCCGATGGCGCGGGCGTGGTGTCTTCAGCGTGGCGAATGATCATGTCCCCGCCCCTTTGTTTTGCCAGGGACAACGCCTGTCGCGCCGTTTCGATGCAATCTCTTTCATTCTTGATGTCGAGCGCTCCATCGATCAATCCGGTGCTGATCGTCAGCTCATTCTGGTAATGGTCCTTGACCCGCACCCGGATGCGCTCGACGGCGCTGATGGCTTGTTGCCCGGTTGTTTCCGGAAACAATACCGCGAATACATCGCCCTCCATTCGTGAAGAAATATCCGACAGTCGGACCTCCTCGCCAATCATCTGAGCGATGGATTTCAGAGCCAAATCCCCCCTGATGCGACCGTGCCGGTTATTGTAATCGCTGAAATGGTCGACACTGATCAGAGCGAAGGCAAACGTGGTACCGTAGCGGGTGGTTCGCTGGATCTCCTTGTCGACGAACAAAGAGAAAACGCCATGGATATACAGGCCGGTCAAACTGTCATTGAGGAGAGTACCCACTTTTTCGCTATAATCGTAAGCTGGATCGGTCATAGATCTTCCTTTGAATATGAATATGGCGGCGCCGTTACCATTTCATGCAGTGGCTGCATTGTCGTAAAGGGTGCCGCTTTTTAGAAAGGGTTGAAGGTCGTCGATCAGTGATCGTGTAGAAAACGGTTTGGTAATGTACCCACAACACCCAACCGCCGCAGCCTTTTTTTCATGGACAGACATGGCGTGGGCCGACAAGGCGACAACGGGAATCTTCATGGTGAGGGGGTCGCTTTTGAGATGCTGGGTCGCTGTTAGACCGTCCATTCCCGGTAGTTGAATATCCATCAGGACAAGATCCGGCAGATACTCTCTGATCAATTCAATTCCCCCTTCCGCATCTTTGCTTTGCAAGACGCGAAATCCGCTTTTGACCAGTGTCGCAACGATCAGTTTTAAGTTCAGATCATTGTCTTCAATCACAACAATTGTTTTGGGTGTCATGTCTAAGATCCGCGTTTATTGAAGGTTGCCAGGTGGTGCGGCGGTTATTGACGGGCTGGCGGTCGGAACTCTGAAGTAAAACGGGGTTCCCTGGCCCGACCCCGAACTCTCTACCCGGATCGTTCCTCCATGGAGATCAACCAGGTCTCGGGTCGGCGTCCCCAACCAACTGGGCGCACTCAAGGGGACCATTCCGCTAGCCGGTTCATGCTGATTCTGTGTCCTCATACCATCATGACAATTTATCCAACGGGATTATCGGTAAGTTTTATATATTCTTGAGGGATCGGGACGTCTTGGAAATGCACGGGATACTATATTTAATCTGTGTCTTCACTCAGGAGCACAGGGGAGACTGAAATGAAAAGCAGCGCCTCTGCCCACCCCGTCGCTGCGAGCCCAGATTTGGCCCCCGTGGAGTTCCACCAACTCGCGGCTGAGGGGGAGACCGAGTCCGGTGCCTTGGTGCTTTCGATTTAAATCGGAATCGACCTGTTCGAAAGGATTGAAGATCAATTGAAGATCCGTGTCAGACAGTCCGATCCCCGAATCGACAACAGAAATCAGGATGTAGGTTCCCGGGGCGTGGGCGGGGGCCGAATAGGTCGACGTCATGAAGTGGTGGGACATCTTCTCCGCTTTGAGGAGAATATGCCCTCCCTGTTGGCTGAATTTGACCGCATTGGAAAGCAGGTTGTAGAGGATTTGCTTGAGGCGCCGTTCATCCGCCTTTACCCGTCCAGGAAGGTCGTCGACCTCAATATTCAATTGGATGTTTCTGCGGAAAGCCTTCTCTTTAATCATCAGGAGGCTTTTCTTCAGTAAGACTGACAGTGGAATATGTCCGATTAGGAGGGTTATTTTCCCAGCCTCGATTTTGGATAAATCGAGAATGTCATTGATCAGGGACAACAGGTGATGGCTGCTGGAAAGCACGTCACCGAGATATTCCGAATGATGGGCTTTCAGGGATTGCTTGGCATCGTCCATCACCAGCTCTGTGAAGCCGATAATGTGGTTGAGCGGCGTTCTGAGCTCATGGCTCATATTGGCCAGAAATTCGCTTTTGGCTTTGCTGGCGGTTTCCGCCATCGCCTTCGCTTCTTTGAGTGCCTGTTCCGCTTGAATCCTGTCCTGAATTTCCTTTTGAAGAAC
This sequence comes from uncultured Desulfobacteraceae bacterium, assembly GCA_942491115.1. Taxonomy (GTDB): domain Bacteria; phylum Desulfobacterota; class Desulfobacteria; order Desulfobacterales; family UBA5852; genus CALNZV01. The sequence continues at coordinate 109,659 of CALNZV010000001.1, read as the reverse complement.
CTGAATCGTCTCAGCCAGCTCGCGGGTGCGGTCGGCCACCTTTTGCTCCAGCTGCTCATTCAGCTGCTGGATGGCCATTTCAGACTGTTTTCGATCTGTCACATCCGTCGAAACAATCATGAACACCCTGCGACCATTGGTCCAATGGATCACTCTGGTGGCATTGACAAACCACCGCTGGGTCTTGTGGTTCATATATTCCCAAACGGCGGTTTCATCTTCACTCTCTGTCGTGGCTGCCAACCGCTGGTTAGGGCATACGCTGCACGGTCGATTTTCTCCTTTAAAGGCCTCACGGCATACGGCGCCTGTCAGATTGCGGCCATAAGTGTCCTCCATTTTCTGGTTGACGAACAATAATCGGTGGGACTCCATGTCCACCACATAGATATGGACATCTATGCTGTCTAGCACCTTGATAAATCGGTCGTTGGCGGCCGTTAATTCCGATTCCACCCGCAGACGCTCTGATATTTCCTGATGAAGCTCACGGTTTTTTATATCCAGATCGACGGTCCGTTCGCGTACCCTGAATTCCAATTTTTCGCCGGAGCGCTTGAGTTCGTCTTTTGCCGCTTCAAGCTCATTGACGGTGTGATGGAGATCCTCGTTGCTGAGGGTTAGCTTGAAGTGAATCTTCTCCCGCATGTGCTCGAAAATGTAAGAATAGCAGAACACAACGATGTAGGATGGAATGAACCGAAGCTTTAGATCGGTGGGGTAGGTGGCCCAAAAAGGGGCGGAGGGGGCTAGGACTAAAAAGGCCAAGGTGGGAATGAATAGGAGCAGGTTGGCGATGGTTCCGCCTCTGGTGCCTAGCAGAAACATGGAGAACAGGGGAAAGGTATAGTACCATACGTAGGCCGAATTGTTCACCCCTCCAGTGCACAGGATGTAAAAAAACAGCAATGATACGATGCCGACCCCAAAGCAGCTGACAACGCCATGATTTCCGGTTACCTTTAAATAAATGAGGTTGCCGATCAGGAGCGCCGCACAGATAACATCCGATAGGGCAAGTAACCAATTCCCTTGTCGGAGCGCCAATCCCCCCATCGGCAACAGTACACCAATGGCGACCATACTGACCACGTTCAGCAGTAGGATCTTCCGAATCGCTTCAGTATCGATCGTTTCGGTCGTCTTTATGGGCAACCAGCGTGTTTTCAATCTCGGCAATGACCAAGGGGATTCCGTGCAGGCAATTCAGACGCTTTAACCTGTCGGTAACACCCTCTGAAATCGGTCGTTCCTTTTATAGGGACTCTGGGATCGAGCGGTTTGGGCAAACACGTATTGCATCGTCCCAATTTTCTTAAAGCTTTACCCGCAGAGATCACGACTTGGCGTTTCATCAGACTGTATTTATCACGATCCCCGACAGACCTATTTGCCTGCGCTGCAGAGCGCCAGTGACTCTTCATTGTCATGGTCACTGTCACAGGGGCGCTGATGTTGGCCTTAACCCCCATCCATAATGCGGTCATGGCCACTGAGGTCGCTCAGGGAAACTCTATATCCGCATCTATTGTGGGCAACGGCATTCAAGGACTAGCGGGCACGATCATGGATCGCTCCAAACTACCGAACATCGATTGGTATCTAGCCATGGGGTGGTTCTCCTTCTCGGGGTTCCGCAAAGCTTGCCTGCGGTGAGGAAGTGGACGGGCATATGGATCGTAAGTTTTCTGGGTTCGGTCCGCCCCTGTTTTGAAAACGCGACAATGGCGGTAATTTCAACGTCACAGCGGCTACGGCAGTTTAAACTCTTCAGAGATCCTGAATAGAAACAAATTCATATGATGAAATAAAATACATAATTATTGAGAAAAAATTTGCTTACTCGGTCTTTCATGACCGCTAATGATATTCTATATGTTGTTAATATAAAGCAATAAAACGCTATTCATATTTACTGGTGATTATTTGCATATTTTTTGCATGGTAAATTGAGCATTAATCTTCACTCGCCATCGATCATCCAACATCGATTCAATATCTTCCTTCGACTCTCTTTTCCCTTTTCAATTTCCACTATTTGCCACTTTGCGTTTTAAAATGCGGTTCTCCGTAAAGTCCAACTTGATTATCGTCTGATGGGTGGGTCCATGTTCTACTACAGTAGATTTAAGGATATTTGTCGAATAATATGCCGGTTATTGGATCTGTTTGAAATTGTCCTTATGAGATTCATTTAAAAGGACGGACAAGTTTTCCTTTTGATTGAACCGATGTATAAACGGATTATTGATGTAATTTTCATCGTTTGAATTTTACAATAAATTTGTTTATATACGACCGAAAACAACAAGCGAATAATGATATTATTGTTTCTATACCAAAAACCCAAAATACAAAGGAGGTTAAAGATGAAGCCAGAAGAAATGAAACTCCCCAAGCCTGATACCGTTGACTATCAAACAATGAAAATGGACTATTCCTACGAAACAGATCCTGCGGAATTCATGAGGATAATACCGAAGGATTATTGGGCTGTATTCGCCCAAAAAACCTATACATTTCTGGCAAAAAAAGCAGCCCTACAATCGGATATGTTTTCAGCCCAAGCTGAAATGCTAAATGCTAAAGCTGAATTGTTTATGAAATATACCAAATGACTATTCGATAGATCCGTTCTTTCGATACCTTCTTATAACCCAAGGTAAATCGAGTTTGTGTAGATAGACATAACTGAATTTGGAATAAATTTATCCATATTTTTCATTGGTACTATGATTTCTAAAACAATTATATTGATTTCCTTTCAAGAGCAACCGAACTTAGGTGTTGGATACCTGAGTTCGGTTCTTCTTGACGCAAATTTCCATTTGGTAATACTAGATTTCCGGCTTGGAAAAGAACGTATTCTAAGTCATCTTGAAAAATTAAATCCATTGGTAGTCGGTTTTTCAATAATTTATCAATATCATATTCATAAGTATCATGAACTTATAGAGTACCTTCGTCACAACGGAATCCGATGTCATTTTAGTGCGGGGGGACACTATCCAAGTCTACGACCAAAGGAGTTTTTTAGTTTAATACCATCTCTTGATTCGATTGTTCTTTTTGAAGGTGAAATTACATTTCTTGAGCTTGTCGAAGCACTTAACGACTCAAAAGAATGGCAAAAAATCAAAGGAATTGCCTATAAAAAAAATGGATCAATCACTATAAATCCACTTAGAGAATTGGTTCGAAATATTGATGATTTTCCTCCTCCTTATCGGCCCCATCTGACAGAGTTTGCTGTCGGTAAGAAATACGCTACATTACTTGCGGGTCGAGGTTGTGTATACGATTGTTCATTTTGCAGTGTTCGTAAATTCTATTCAACCCCGCCAGGACCCATTAAGCGGATGCGACGACCGGAAATGGTGGTTCGTGAAATGGAACTTTTACACGATCAAATGGGATCATCAATCTTTATGTTTCAAGATGACGATTTCCCGGTAGCGAAACCAAAAGGGCCAGACTGGGCGTGGGAATTCTGTCAGCGTCTTCAGAAACAAGGATTTTATAAAAAGATCTTATGGAAAATAAATTGTCGACCCGACGAGGTGGATTCACAGCTATTCAGTGAAATGAAAAAATGTGGACTCTTTTTGATTTATCTGGGAATTGAATCGGGAACTGACGATGGTTTGCGATTTATGAATAAAAAAATTAAGGTGAAACAGATCTATAGTGGAGTTAAAACAATAAAAGATCTTGATATCCTGTATGATTATGGATTTATGCTTTTTGACCCATTAACAACGATTGAAAGTATTCACCACAATTTAGACTTTTTAGAACAAATTATTGGTGATGGAACCTCCCCGATAGGGTTTGGCAAGATGCGCCCATATGCTGAGACAAGGATTGAAGCCGATCTTCGTGGGCAAGGCCGACTTATCGATCGCAGAGGATTTGAAGATTATCATTTCCTTAGCCATTCTGTAAACGAACTTTATCGGGTTGTTACCAATGCTTTTCTTGAATGGATCGGTAGTCACGAGGGTGTTGCAAACTTATGCAAATGGGTTAGATACTACATAAGAATTTATAAAAGTTTCTATGGGAACGGAACTGCAATCAGAAATATAGAATATCGAGCAAAAACTGTTATTGCTGAGAGCAATCATTTTGCCATCAATATAATCCGAAATATTTGTGATATGCTCGAAGATAGCGTACCGGGTGATACGATTACCCATAAAGTACATGAGAAAACACTTGCAACCCATCAACATTATCAGATGCAAGTGAAAAATCTTATCCAAGAGATCAAAATATTACATCAGAACCACTGATACTGCATTCAAATGCCCCTGTTTGTTTTCTACACATTCACTGTTGTCCGGTTAAGATTATTAAGTTAGCCTCAACTCAACAATTTAGTTGAATATCATTTGCTCTTTTGGATAGAATCAAATAGTCGCCGATAGTCGAGCCTATAGAAAATACGCAATCCTTTTTTACCGGATTTCTCTCCATTCCCCGGAAGAGAGTAGACGACGCTTTACAGTCTCGAAAGTGGGCTTTACACTGTTAGTAAACTGCCGATCGACATTTTCCAGGTATTTTCAAATTCAGTTATAAAATCAATCTTTCAGACCTCCATCGCATTGGTCGCTTCTATCTTAATCCTTTTTCTGTTGATATTTACTGTTCTGCTGTTTTCAGAAGCGCTGGCAGAATACAGTGGCTATTGGCTGGGTCGATAGTTCTTAGGATGGGCCATCTCGGCTTTTCCTACTAATCTGAAATGAAAGGAGGTTGTGATGTCAGAACTATTTTCCGGCAAAGTGGATATTCAGGATAGCGGCGCTGCGGTGATACGTATCAGCCTGGACGGAGACAGCGGCGACTTCAGCATCGGAGGCGGCGGCGAGGACGGGAGCCTTGAGATCAGAGACAGCGCCGGCAACATTCGTGTGGAGGTCAACGGGCAGACCGGGGACATTATTCTTAAAAGCAGCAGCGAAAATAAAGTGATTCAACTGGATATGTCCAAGGCTCAGATATCGGCTGGTGGCAACGGCTACTCCGGAGACCTATCACTGTTTTCTTCCGATGGAGATATGGTCGATGACAATACGGCCACGATTCGTCTTAAAGCCAGTAATGGAGACGCATTCATAGGAGGCAACGGCGTTAATGGTGCTTTGGCCGTCTATCACCGGGATACCAGTGGCACCGATACCGACGACTTATCCAAAGCTACGATTTACATCAACGGACGTTATGGAAATATTCGATTGGGCGGAAACACTCAAGACGGTGATATCGCCATGTTTAGAGACGACGCCGTCAGTGCGGATTTGGAAAATTACGACAAGGCATCGATTCATCTTAACGCCCAGGACGGCAACCTGCGCTTGGGCGGCAACGGCTGTGACGGCGACATCGGACTGTTTCGCAACACGGCCAGCAGCACCCAGGTGGGGAACTACGACAATGCCTCGATTCACATCGATGCGGACAACGGCAACCTCCGGTTGGGCGGTAACGGCTGTGACGGCGACATCGGACTGTTTCGCAACACGGCCAGCAGCACCCAGGTGGGGAACTACGACAATGCCTCGATTCACATCGATGCGGACAACGGCAACCTCCGGTTGGGCGGTAACGGCTGTGACGGCGACATCGGACTGTTTCGCAACACGGCCAGCAGCACCCAGGTGGATAATTACGACAATGCCTCGATTCACATCGATGCGGACAACGGCAACCTCCGGTTGGGCGGTAACGGCTGTGACGGCGACATCGGACTGTTTCCGTCCTCGGCGACCAGCGCTGATGTGGGCGATTATGCCAACGCCAGCATCTGGTTAGACGCTGACGCCGGCGATATCAAGCTTCAGGGAGCCGACTGTGCTGAATATTTCGATGCGGCAGACGCAGCCATCGATCCCGGCATGGTAGTGACCATGGACGATTGCGGTCACCTCAGATCTTGTTGTCATCCATACAGCAGACGGGTAATCGGTGTGGTGTCCGGTGCGGGCGACTACCGGCCGGGCATCATTTTGGACACGCGTGCCGGGGCAGATAAACGCCTACCGGTGGCGCTGACCGGAAAGGTCTTCTGCCGGGTGGACGCGGACTACGGCCCCATCGAGATAGGCGATCTGCTGACTACCTCGGCCACTACTGGGCATGCCATGAAGGCGCAGGATATCAGTCAAACCTTCGGCGCCGTTTTGGGAAAGGCCCTGGGGCGTTGCTTAAGCGGCAGGGGCCTGATTCCCATCCTGGCCTGTCTGCGTTAGCGTTGTCGAAAATCCACATCTCTGACGGAGGAACCGGAACGCACTTTCGATGTGGGTATACAAAGGAGGTCGAGATGCCCCAGATCAGTCTAAAACAGATTGCATCTGATTGTACGGGAATGGGTCCACCTTTTTCCGTCATTCGTGATTTATTTGGTTACATTTTCGGCACACCTGCTCGGCAAATCAGCCTGCGTCAGCAGATGCTGCGGCTGCGGGGGCCGACCTACGACGTCAACGTGATCCTGGTGGCAAGGGAGAATTTTACGAATACCGACGAGGCCAATACGCAATATGCCATCCAATTTACTCGCGACGCATACAATGCCGTCGGTTTGGGTATCAGGCGGCTCAACTGGCGGCAAATTTCGGCGGCAGACGCCGGCGGATATGCCACGATCGATTCAGGCGATGAGGCCTACGATTTGACGGACGACTGGAGCAGCTCAGCGGGCGCGCTGGACCTGTTCGTGGTGCGCGTGATGAATGGCGCTTACGGCTGGTCGGCTGTGGAGGGACCGTGCGATCACGATGACAAAGACGAGATGACCGGTTCGGTGGTGTCGTTGAATTGTTGTCCCTGTCCAGCCGGCGTGATTTGTCCCGAGGACATTGGCACCACTTTCGCTCACGAGATGGGTCACTACCTGGGAGAAACGCATAACGGCAGCACCAATAACCTCATGGGCAATAGCAGTGGAACAGTCACGGCGGGGACATCGGCGCTGACCACGGCACAGGGCAATACCATGCGTTCCCACTGCCACGTCCGCGACCGTTGCTGAGGAGGTGAACGATGATCGCTACCGGCGGGATATCACAAGATTTCAAACTTTCTAGGCGACTGCAGTCCATGTTGACCGACAGGCGCCCCTGGAACAAAAAACGTGCTCAGGAGCTGTCCTCAAGCGAACGCAAGGGTCTGACCGACATCGCTATGGAAACCATCCATCCCGTTGATATCGGCATACGTATCAATGCCATTTCGGGACTGGCCCGGACTGGGAAACCCGGGGATGTGGATACGTTGAGTCACATCATGGAAGATCCAAAGGAGGACTGTCGTGTCCGCTCCGTGGCCGCCATTGGCTTAGGTCAAATTCCCGGGCCGAAAACCGAACAGGTGTTGACCCAAGGCCTCGCTATCGAAGATGACCTTGTTCGGATACGTACCGTCCAGGCGCTGGGTCGAATTGGTGGGCCCGGTGCCCTTCAGGCGTTGGATCAGTTACCGTCACCGGCCACCGAGCCCGAAGCAAAGGCCGTGCGGCTGGCCAAAGTCCTCATTGTCTTTCGGCACGACTTGGAGATTGACGAACCGGCCTTTATCCCTGGCCGGGTCGATATGGCCGTCAAGGAATCGGATACGATGCCAGTCACCGTGAGACGGGTGAGATCGAAAAAGATTGCCATGGTGCGGGATGCCCTGGAGGGGGGAGAATACGACATCCGTGTGCACGAGAGATCCGGCTTCGAGATTCTCTGCGGTCGTGCGAGCTGGGTTATGATGCTCAACACCCTGGTGAGTGATCGTGGCTTGGCGACATCCATCACACGGCGTAAAATGGTGCTCGGGTTGCTGGCCCGGTACCTAAGGGAAAACCGTACCTACAATGTGCAGCACCTTCTGCTGACGCGACCCACCGCCGACGGCGCTGTTGCGCTGGCGACATTTCGCAGCGATGGCACACACTGTTATTCCGGTACGGCAACGGTGCAGTCCGGAAGCGTGGCGTTTACCATCTCCGATGTCGACCGACCTGGCACCGCACCCTTGATGCTCAGCGGCCGCTTGGACGCACGGGGTATCAATTTGGATACAGCCGTCACCAGCCGTCGTCGATTGAATAAACGGGCTTCGACACCAATTCGCATGTAACGATTCTATGGTGTTTTTCAGCATCTCAATGGTGGAATGTGGTGTCGATAGCTTGTCATTCAAGTGACATCGATGGTGATGCAGTGGTGATTATAGCGACCTGCCCCAAGCCTTGGCTGTCGAATCGGCTGAAAAGCAAAAGGGTTACATTTGGTCATCAACGTTGATCCAACAATCGGGCGCCACCCGCATATGATTCGGGTTTTTTGGAATAGAACAAGCTTATTAGTCGATAATAAGCCCCTCTCGCACTTCTATTCTTCGAAAATATAGCGAACACGAAAAGACCCCTGAGCATGAAAGCCTGCCCATGACCGATGTGTTCATATCCTATTCTCGAAAGGATTCGAGCTTTGTTCACCGATTTCACCGAGAGCTAAAAGATCTTGGGCGCGAGACTTGGGTCGATTGGGAAGACATCGCACCGACAGCAGAGTGGATGAGAGAAATCCAGTCGGCCATCGAAGGGGCAGAATCGTTCGTCTTCGTCATCAGCCCGGATTCCGTTGCATCTGAGATCTGTTCGATCGAGCTCGACCACGCAATCACCCATAACAAACGAATCGTTCCCATCGTCTATCGCGATGTCGACCACAGAGAGATGCCGGATCGACTCGCGAGCCTCAACTGGATCTTCATCCGTGAGGCTGACGATTTCCAATCCGGTTTCAAGATTCTACTTGAGGCCATTGATACAAACCTGGACTGGGTCCGTGTTCACACCCGCTTGCTGGTTCGAGCAAAGGAATGGGAATCACAAGACCGCGATAAGAGCTACCTCCTGAGAGGCAGGGACCTTATCGAGATCGAAGACTGGTTTTCAAGAAGGGGAGACTTAGAACCGCATCCGACAGCACTGCAAACTCAGTTTGCAGGCGCCAGTCGTAAGGCTGCGACCATACGTCAACGCGGGATTTTTGGAGCGGTGGTTGGCGGCCTTGTCATCGCGATCGGGCTTGCTGTGGTTGCCTTGATCCAGCGCAACGAGGCTATCCGTCAGGCAGAAGTTGCGGAGTCAAGACAATTGGTGGCTAACGCCCAGCAGCAACTGCCAATCAATCCGGATCTCAGTCTCCGACTGATTTTGGAATCGGCAACCATTCGACGCACCGAGACAACGGAACAAGCCCTGCGGGAGATCCTTAGCGAATCGAGAGTGAGGGCAGTGCTGGAGGGATATGGCCGAGGCGTTAACAGCCAGGCGATGAGTCACGACGGACAACTCGTGGTCAAGAAAGACGAGGCGGACGTTGTGCATATTTGGCATATAGACGACAGCAATAGCGTAGGAATCTTGCCAGATTGCCCGACGGATATCACGACGGTCGCGTTCGACCCCCGTGGGGATCTCCTATCTACAGGACACTCTGACGGCAGACTCTTTATTTGGGGCATTGGGACGGGTCAAAAGATCAGAGAGATCTCTGCCAATGCCGCAGCCGTGAGCAATGTGGCGTTCAATCCTGTGGATGCAACCATCGCCATTTTATCCGCCGATGGGTCAACCCGAGTCTGGTCACTGGAAACGGGTAAGGCACTGCAAATGATTGCGGGTGCGGCAGCCAAAGCACAGTCCAACATCTCATTCGACCCGACAGGACGGATGCTGATCGTGGAACGAGACTACAAGCGAATGGTGTTTCGAATGCCGGAAGCCATTCCAATCCGTGAACATGAAGGCTTCTGCTCCCACGACGGAAATCGATGGTTCGTCGAGACTTGCCGCTCCTGTGATGCCCAGGTGCAGGAGGCAAACGCCGGGGTGATTGCATCGGGTTTTGGGGGGGCATTCGGATCGAGCGCAGTGTTTAGCTCGGACGGGCGACTCCTTCTGCGAACCGGTGTTTGTGGTGGTCCCGCCGCTTGCGACTTCGTTGCGAGAATCTACGACGTCGACTCAGGTCAATTGCGGAGAATGTTGGAAGGCCATTCCGACATCATATCGATGGCCGCTTTCAGCCCGGACGACCGCTATATCGTCACGGCAAGTGCGGACGGCACGGCGAAGGTCTGGGAGAGTGGAACCTGGAGACTGTTTGCCACACTCATTGGACACTCTGGCGACGTCTTCAGTGCAGCGTTCAGTGCCAATGGACGTCATGTGATAACAGCGAGCCGTGACGGGACTGCACGGGTCTGGGATGCCGGAACAGGGGTGAGCCAAATCCAGATCCAATCTGATCAGGAATCTGTCAGTCGCGCGATATTTGTAAATGCCGGTGAGAACATCGTGACGATCGACAAAGACGGCGGCATGCGCTGGTGGCAAGCCCACAGCGGAGCCGCGACACCCGCTTCCCAATTCGACCGACCAGAAGTGGTAAGCGAGGAAATTAAACCGGTAATAGAACGGATCAGAGCATCGGGAGTAATGGTCACCGATTTCTTGGAGAGTCCTAATGGAAAGTACCTGGTCACAGAGAGTACAGCGTATCAGAACGGCGACCGCAAGCTGCGGGTGTGGGTTGTCTCTACCGCCACTCAGATAGCAGAGATTGTGCCCAGCGATGATTTAGTGGCTGAAGTTGGGATTCTTGCCATCACTCCTGACGATAGATTTATGGCGACCACAGAGTACTGTTCGCTAACGATTGATTGCGACCGGATTGTTCATCTTCGCGAAGTAATGACCGGCCGACCAGTCAGAGCACTGCGCGGTCATGGGAACCAGATCTATCAGGCCGCATTCAGCCCAAGCGGGAAGGTCATCGCCACTTCGGACGGAGAAGGTGCACTGCGTCTGTGGTTTGTAGAATCCGGCAATCTTATAGCCGAATTGCCAGGCCACGATAGCTCGGCGCAAATCGAATTTAGCTCAAGCGGTGAGTCGCTTGTCACGGTGGGTCGGCGGGGTAAGGTTCTTGTCTACCATTGTGAGGCCTGTGGTTCACTAAGAGACTTATTGGAGCGTGCTGGAAAGCGGTCCGTCCGTGATTTCACCTGTCAGGAACGAAGGACATATATCGACGAGAACATTGACTGTCCTTAGTTTACACTAGTCACTCACCCGGCCATTCATCCACCATTGCGGAAATATCAGAAGCAGAATTCACTTTAGTGAATTCACTAAAAGGAATGTCGCTCCAGGTTAAGGCGGGGTGTTCGCTTCAAACCGGAGACATAAGGGTGTGTGACGCGGAGTCGAAACGAAGCTTCAATTCAGCGGCAGCGTCAAAGGACCGTTATTCGGTGGCATCTAAGTAACAGCCCGGATAAACCGCATAAGAACCTCGGCGCTGTTGATGGCCTCATCCTTTGTGAACCCCCTCACTTTGGTAGAATTCTTATTGTCGATGGGGGATCCGAGTTCGGGCTCCCCGTGCCCAACCCGGACCAGATGAGCGTACTCATGAATGACCGTGTTGACAATCTGTCGGCGTGTCGTCATTCCGGTCAATCGAAAGACGTTGCGGTTGTAGGTGATGCCCGAGTCGGGGCCTGACTGGCCGGTCTTCGGATCCAGATCGGCAAAGGCCCGGGGCGGCCGTTTGCCACTTGAACGCCTGAGGTCAGAGGCGGTTCGGCAATAGCTGTTGACTGGCGCCTCCAGTTTCTTTTTAAGCTTTGTGAGGTTTTCCTTTAAAATAAATATGTAGAGGGTATCCGCAGGCTCAATCGAAAAGAAGCGTTTCAGCGGGCTGGCGATTGCCTCCGGGTTTTTCAGGGCCTGGAGTGCATTGGTCGTCAACTCCAGGGCGACGGCCGCATATTCGGTAATTTTTGATTCGATCTTCTTTCCACCGCATGAGCCGTCCGGAAATACAGGGGTGCGCTGCAGGCGGCTGGGCTGCCCATGTTCTTCCGATTGCTGCAGCACATGGGCCAGCTCGTGGGCCAGGAGCTGCCTGCGCTCGGTCTTGTTTCCGGTGAACTGGCCTGGTCCAAAATAGACATCCCTACCCAAAGTGAACGCCCTCGCTTGGACCGCTTTGGCGGCCTCCGCAGCCGGCTGATCGGTATGGATCCGCACCTGTCCAAGGTCGCGATCAAAGCGCGGTTCGAAGAATTCCCGCTCCGAGGCGGGCAGGGGTTGCCCGCTGCCCCGCATGGCAGCGATTTGGTTTTCTATGTGCGGTGCTTCGGAAAAGGCGCGGTCCTGCATGTGTCTGGATACGGGTTGTTCCGCTATCCCATTTTCAGCGGTTTTGCGACGAATTGGTGTATCGCTTTCCGACGGCGTCGGTTGGGTTGGTACTCCCGCTTTCTGCTCCTCGGATGCGGCTGCCTTCCAGAAGGATCGCAGGGCGTTCCCATAGGCTTTCCCCTCAATATCCTGCAGGGCGTGCAGGATGACGGGGGTCTTGCCGCCATCCCCCAGCTTGCTCGAAAACGTCATGCGACCTAACGGCTGCGCAGCCTTTCGCGCCGCGTGCCAGATCATCTCCTCGCTTTCACCGAACAACACAAGCTCCGCGCTGGTATCGGCTCCGTCGGCATGTCGTGTGAATCCGTGTTTCTCCATCAGGTAGCGAGTCCACCCATCCAGGTTAGTGGAATAGCCCAGCCCCGCTATCGTGTCGGAAGTGATGGAGCGGCTCTCAATCCCCACGGCCCATGCAAAGCAGTTGAATCCATATGTCCGTTCTACCAGTATGCGGTACTCGGTCAACTTGGGGAAGTAGTATTCGTTCACCCCAATTTCGGATAGTTCGTTGGGTTCAGGTGCTCTGCCGGGAGCGGGCTCGTCCGGGGATGGGATTGCTGCGGGCGGGGAATCGGGGCCCTCAGATCGCTGGACCATTGGCCGGGCGGTTTGTAGGATTCCTTCGGTAACGCTGCCAGCTTTCTGTCCGTGCGGGCGGTCGGAGGCGTCGACATTGCCGATTGCTCCCAGGTGACCCTTGCGGAGGATTTGATTTACCGCCTTGGTCTGGGCAGACCTTTCATAAGTGATGGCGGAGGCAGGGCTTCCGAAGGGAGACCTCACGACCGGCACCATGTGTTTTTTGGGTGCGCTAAAGGTCCTCATGGCTATCACGGTCTGTCAGTTACGCCTGGGTGGTCCGGGATACGTTGTCGGCTTCCAGGCATTGTAAAGGGGATCGTATCGGGGGCAGCTTCCCAGTTGACTCGGAAGGTGAACTGCAATGGGTTTATTTGCCGCCCTCTGCATCCACTGATGCCGTGTTGCAACCCGGTCCCGCCCTGTTGTTCTTCAGATACAGCTTGGGCTCGGCGAGTCCTTTGTGCAGCGATTTCCCCAGTCGGTCGACCTCCGCGACAAACCGGGCGGCAATTGTTTCCGGCGAGCCGCCCAGAAACGTCCATAACTTGTCGTTCACCTGGGCTGGCGGACCGGAGAATACCTCGCCGTTTTTCCAGGCCAGGGTGATTTGGTCGTCCCACGGTTTGAATACGGAGGTGAATGCGGTAGTGACGTCCTTTGCGTGCTGCTCTTCGTGGGTCTTGGTGTTTTCGGCCAATGTGTCACTGTCAGGCAAGCCGTTGACGGTAAGTGTGCATGGGTTGGGGCCGGTACAAGGCCCCAAGAATAGTTCGCGTCCGACTGTGTCTTTCGTTGTGACCACAGTCCACGGCGGCGGTGTCAGCCATTGCATTTGGATCCTCAATTCATTGCTGGACACGGCCTTAATCCAACCGTCTCCATGCAGTTCAGGGCCATCGGGGCCATCGACATTGTAAAGCCGAGATCCCACCGCGGGTCGCTGGATCGCCTTGATGGCAGCGGCTTCATTTGTCGGCAGATCGGGTCCGTCAATCCGATGGCCGTTCAGCCACATCGCCACGAATCCAGCCGTGCTCCTGCCGTCTACCACGCGCTTGGCAAGATTTTCAGTGGTTATCTCCGGGGTTCCGGCTGCTATGTAACGTTGGACGGACAATGGAGCTGCCGATAAGGAATCGTGGTTCTCCTTGAGGCCTCCAGCCTGCGGGCTGCCTTTGGAGGCGGAAGCAGTTTTCTTCTGTAGACCGTTGTCCGGAGCGCCGGTTCTACAGTTCCCACCCGTTTGCTGCAGCACATGGGTCAGTTCGTGGGCCATCAGACGCTTTCCCTCGTGCGTTCCCGGAGTGAATTGGTTTCCGGCAAACACGATACAGTGGCCCAGTGTGAACGCTCTGGCATTCACCGCCTGCGCCGATGCCGCCGGGTCTGCACCGGTGTGAATTCGCACCTGACCGAAGTCGGCCCCGAACCGCGGCTCGAAGAAGGCCCGCTCCGACGTCGGCAACGGCTGACCTCCGTCATGAAGCGCTGCAATTTTGGCAGTTGCATCCGCCGTTAATTCGGTCGTACGGCCGCCGTCTGCTTTGGGTTGTAGCGGTACTTCTTCCTCTTCTTCTGCCTGGCGCTGTATGAAGGGTGTTATCGGTTCGGTCAGCGGCTTCGTTTGCAGGGTGTCTTCCTCTCGGGTGGGGGCCGCCTGAACCACTGGCTCCGGCATGCGCATGACTTCGTCGGCCACGCGGTCGGCTTCCTGTTCGTAGACGTCGTCGGGAGCGCCGATGGTCAGTTTGGCCTGGAGGCGCGGGCCGCGGAGGATCTGGCGAACGGCGGCGATTTGGGTGTGTCGATTGGCATCGGCAGGAGAGGGGATCGCTGATCGCCGCTGCAACACTCCCGAGTAAAAACTGTGTTTGATGGTGGCAAAGGTTTTCATGACTTCTGTTGCATCGCTCCCGATTGAAGAGTGGTGTTCCGCCGTGTCTCCGGGATCGGATTCTCTGGCGAGATCAGCAACTCCAGGTTGACAGCGCAAATGGCCTTGTTGCGGAAACGTTATGCTTACGATAGTGGTTTCTCTTCCGTCCCAATTGCCTGGATAGGATAATTAAAAGGCGTCACCAGGTTGTTTTTTCTTCAACCGGACCAAAATCAATGTTTGCAGCCACCCAATATTCGTATTCACCCTCAGTCAGGACAATACCACCTTGGTAACCTTGATCCATAATCCTCATGCCGGTTATTGGCGCGTCGGGCTCTTCATCATTTCTAACATAACTAAAAAAGATAAACGAATGCCCATACGACCCGGGGCATTCGCCTTCCTTTACGCGCTGAAAGTCACCAGCCTTTTTCCATGTTTGCACGATCGCCCCAGGTGTCAGATCACCCCATTTCCAGATGCCTCTCTGGTCGACCAATCTTCCCTTTCCAGCATAAGCCATAGCGCCGGCGGCACCTTCCCCCCGATACTGCTCATCGATTGACAGCCAATTTCTGGTAGCACTTTTATACATCAATTCTCCTCCGTCCTTACAATCTCGCCCAATTAAACTACCGAATAACAAATCAAAAATTTTTTCCGGCGCCAGCTTATCTGCGCCTGTCTGTTCCGGAAGGTCTGATTTCAGACCCTCCCCTAATACAGCCATTGTCGCTGCTTCAAGTCTTTCACGGGTAACCTCGAAGCAGTCTCCACCAGGGAATCGTTCCGCAGGGGGTGCACTCTGATATTTTCGCACGATCTCTTGCGCAATCGCACTGGGCGGTGTTCCCGGTACGATACCCCTGACGATCTTATCGATTCGATTGATCTGTTTTTTCTCCCATGGCAATGTGATGCCCCCCTTCATCTCATCGCCGATTCTTTCGATGAAATCCCTGCCGTTTTGAAAACCGGCGAGTGCCGTTATAAAATCATCCGATCGATCTTTAATGAACGCATATGCGACTTCGTCTCGGTCATTGGGGTCTAAAGCATCAAATACATCTGATACAAAATCGATCTGTAAGGGGGACGACAATACTAAAGTAGACAGAATGTTTCCAAGGCCCGTCTCATCTAATCCCCATTCGTTAGTGTGAGCTGCTATCAGCTCTTCCGGTGTTGATGTTTCTTTTTCACTTTGACGCTGAAGTGTTAAAACTCTCAATTTGGATATCGCGGATTCTGTAAGATCAAATGACTGATTGTCAGCCTTTTGTTGAACAACATGGGCCAGTTCGTGGGCGTTCAGCCGTCTTCCCTCATCCGTTCCCGGTGCGAATTGGTTTCGGGCGAACACGATGTTGCGGCCCAATGTGTAAGCCCGGGCGTTCACCGCCTGCGCCGACGCGACCGCTTCTGCGCCGGTATGAATCCGCACCTGACCAAAGTCGGCTCCGAACCGCGGCTCGAAGAAAGCCCGCTCCGATGCTGGCAACGGCTGCCCGGAGCCCTCCAATGCGCCGATCTGATCCGCTACAGCCGCTGTCATCTGTGGTGTGCCGCCGACCTTCGACTTGGGTTGCAGCAGTTCTTCCTCTTCTTCTTCCGCTTGACGCTGCATAAAGGGTGTTATCGACTCGGTCAGCGGCTTGGTTTTCAGGGTGTCTTCCTCCACCTGAGGACAGGCATCGGCCCCTCAGGTGGGGGCCGCCTGAACCACCGGCTCCGGCATGCGCATCACTTCGTCGGCCACCCGGTCGGCCTCCTTTTCGTAGACATCGTCCGGCGCGCCGATGGTCAGCTTGGTCTGTAATTGCGGGCCGCGCAGGATCTGACGAACGGCAGCTTCGTGGGTGTTGCTGCGCGAGTCTGCGTGAGAAGCGATCCTCGTCCCCGGGAGTCGCTTCCCCGGATGAGTCGATTTCTTTGCGATGGCATAGGCCTTCATGACATGTCTCCCGCGACTACCAACGCGCGTCTCCGCAGCGATTGCTGCGCCACTCCCCGTCTTCGTATTCTTTGGTGATAATACCCATAAGCGTCGCAAGGTTGCCGGCGGTCTTCGTGTAAGTCTCATCGTCCGTGTCGACATATTCATTGATGGAAGCATTCCAAAGAAAGACCCTGGGTGTTTTCGTTTGATCGGAAGGAATACAGGTTACCTTGTTGCATTCCTTGTCGAAGCTGACCTTGGCGCATTTCATGATGCTGGTTCTGAGTTCAACATCTACGGTTTGTTCAGGAGGTGGATTGGGGGCTGTGGGTGGCATACTCTTCACGATTTCCTGATGGCCCAGGATTCGCCCGGTGACCGTCAGCTGTTCTTCGTCCCCGCACATGTTCATGACGGTCATGCGAAACCGATCGATCGCAACGACGCGCCACTGGTCGGCGATCCAGAAATCCAGATCGGGAATGCCGGGAAACCCCGGGCAGGGATCTTTACCAGCAAGGCGGTAGTCGGCTCGGACGACTTTCAGCATCGGATCGTCTTTGCGCCGATTTTTCACCCCGGCAACGCTGCAGGCCGGGTTGGTGCTGGTGATGGTTCCGTGAAGTTCATAGACATCCTTTGCAGGGGTGCTGCAGTCGGGTTGGGCTGACCCGAAGGCGGGATCCTCTGGTTTCGGCGCCGGTAAAAACTGTCCCTCGGTAGTACTGACGCCCAAATGGACCTGACGCTGTACTTGAAGTTTGCCACCGGTGTTTTGCTGCACCACATGGGCCAGTTCGTGGGCGATCAGTCGTTTTCCCTCGTGTGCTCCTGGAGCAAACTGGTTTCGGGCGAACACGATGTTGCGGCCCAATGTGTAAGCCCGGGCGTTAACCGCCTGCGCCGACGCGACCGCTTCTGCGCCGGTATGAATCCGTATCTGACCAAAGTCGGCGCCGAACCGCGGCTCGAAGTAAATCCGCTCCGAGGCTGGCAACGGCTGCCCGGAGCCCTCCAATGCGCCGATCTGATCCGCTACGGCCGCTGTCATCCGTGGCGTGCCGCCGGCCTTCGACTTGGGTTGCAGCAGTTCTTCCTCTTCTGCTTCCGCTTGACGCTGCATGAGGAGCGTTATCGACTCGGTCAGCGGTTTGGTTTGCAGGGTGTCTTCCTCCACCTGAGGACAGGCCTCGGCCCCTCAGGTGGGGGCCGCTTGAACCACCGGCTCCGGCATGCGCATGACTTCGTCGGCCACGCGGTCGGCTTCCTGTTCGTAGACGTCGTCGGGCGCGCCGACGGTCAGCTTGGCCTGGAGGCGAGAGCCGCGGAGGATCTGACGAACGGCTGCGATTTGGGGGTGTCGATTGGCATCGGCAGGAGAGGGGATCGCTGACCGTCGCTGCAGCAGGCCCGGGGAAGAGGGGCTTTTTATGCTGGTAAAGGTTCTCATGATTTATGTTTTCCGCTGCTGCCGTTCAGTTTGTGGCGTTCCAACATCATGTACAGCGCCCATTCAGGCTGAGATCGAGAGTCCCAGGTTGGCAGCACGTTCCGTCCGGTTCGGAGGCGTCATGTTGACGATGTCGGTTTCTCCGCCGCCTTGGTTGCCCACATAGATCGTAGCGTCTCCCATGACCACGGCGGCCCGCGTTCCCGCTACCTCGAAGATGCTTGCGGAAATCTGGGTATGGAAAGACGCCAGTTGGGTGTTTTCGGCTACCAGGGTGCAGTCGCTGATCGTGCTCGAAGAAAAGAGGCCGGGAATCGTGCCCTTCTGTTGAGCGGCGGCGTTTTCCAGCAGCGATCGGAAGGTCTGACTGATATTGATGCGGGTACATCGGCAACCGGACGCCCGGAATGTCGACGTGGTTCCGGAAAAGGTGATGGCACTCTGCGCGATGAGGGCATCGAGGGTTCGTGTCAGGGGCGCCGGCAGCGGTCCCGAAGGCGCAGATCCATAGAACAAGACCGTCCCCAAGATGTCACAGTCCCTCAGCGACCAGTCGGCTTCGGCATCCACGATCGCCAGCGCAACCGCGGGCCGCATGCGCACGGCTTCAAGGCGAACCGATTTTAGCGCGGCGGTCAGTGGCTCCTGAACCAGCGGAGATTGCCGCAGCTGCCTCGCCAACTCGAAATAGCTTTTTCTTTCACGGGATACGAGTTCTGCGTCCTCTCCCGTCTGTTTTTCGATTTCATCTGAAAGCTTCTTTTTTTCTTCGGCGTTGAGGGCAGACAATGCTTTTATCGTGTCCGACATCTTGCCCTCAAAGATCGTCCGGTCGGCGGATGTAAAAAGATCGGCCAGCGCTGCCTGGGACAATAGGACTTTCACGGGCTTCTCAAGGCTCTTGGGCCCGGATGCCTCCAGCAGAAGATCCTGCAGGGTCGCGGTGCGCGCCGTCCGGACTTCGATGAGGGAACCCTCGGCCGTAAAGCCGAACACAGCGGCATCCTTGAGAGAGACCGCTTCGCAGTTTTCGATGATGAGGGCTCCGGCGGGTGCGTCGCGGGTAATGATCTCCAGGGACGATAGGGACACGGCCTCGAAACCGCTGAAGTAGAGCGGTGCCTTTTCGACATACAGCCGCGTGCAGGACCCGCAACCGGACAGACAGAGCTTGACGCCAGCCAACGGCGCCTTGAAGGCCTGGCCTGGGAACACGTGGTCTCCGGGCAGAAGGCACAGGCAGATGTCCAGTGCCTTCTGGTCCAAAAGGGTATTGATGGCTGCTTCCAGGGTCGTGAACTGACCCCCGTCACCCACAGTCACCTTGCAGCCGCCGCTGCCCGCCGGTCGAACGCAAAGCGCATCCAAGGCGGCCTGGACGGTATTGATGCCGGGAAGGGCCGTGCAGCCGGACCCGGGCTGGTAGGCGATCTGTCCGGCCTGGACGTTGCAGAGCAGCTTGAGGACGTCTTCCACCGTATCGACGGTCTGCCCCTGGTAGATGCTGGTGTCGCAGGGTTTCGGGAACAAGACATCCTTGGCTTGGATTTCGCAGATTTTATCCAGGGCGTCTTTCACCGTACCCTCGAAATTCTGGAAGAGCCCTTTGTCGCAGTCGGCCCGATACCCCACATCAAACGCCCGCAGATCGGTCAGCGGCGGAAAGCTGCGGCGGCGCTCATCGGCACCATCGACATCGTCGACGTCATCCTCATAGGGCTGAACGGAGCCGTCCGCCGCCACCCGGGCCAGGCGCAGGTAGTGATGAACGACGCCCTCGGGCAGGGCGCCGGTCAGCACCCTGCTGCCCGGGCCGTGCTCAGCCTCGCGCACCGGGGCCAACCAGTAGTCACCGGCCACAAACGTGCCGCCGTTCAGCGCCAATTTCAACGCCAGTGCTTCCAGGTTGACGATGAGGGACGACCCCAGGGAGACATGCCCGGGGGCCGAATCGGCCACCGTGGTGGACAGGGGCACGCCCTTGTCGAATCCGTCGACCAGGGACCAGACGGACCCGTTATGGGACAGCCTGCAATAACCGTCCCAGCGCCGAACATAGTCCTTGGGGACGAATTCTCCATCGGGGATTTCATAGGCCGGTTTCAGCTCGCCCAAGGTGGGACTGAAGTCAGGGTCCGGGTTCAAATGCACACCCAGATGCGTTTCGCTTATCAGATTGAAAAATTCGTAGCTGTAGCGTCCGCTCACGACGAACCCCGGCGGCATCTGGATCTCGTTCTGCAGCTCGTCGAAAACCGCATATTGCTCGGCCCCGTTTTCGCTGGACCACTTGAGAATGAGTCGGGTCGGATCGGCGGCCGTCCCCTCGAACAGGTGCACCTCCAAGCGGAATAGATAGTTGCCCATTCGCTCCTCAATCGCACCCACCTCCCCGGCGCAGGGGTCGCAGAGATCCCCGGATTCCCGGTTGCCGTGAAGGGCCAAGGTCAGGGCCGCATTTCCGTGTCGCGGCATATCATTTTCATTTTCCGGGTCGACATTCTCCGGACAGGTCTTGATTTGGAGCATGGTCTGGGTGCGCGTGCAGGTGTCGGCGCCGTTGAGGCCGGCGTCGCGCAGATCCGGATCTTCCAGAGAGGTCAGGGACCGTTCCCAGACGTCGGCATAAACGATATACGGCCCGGTCTCCGGCAGATTCGGAGAGCCTGGAAAATCCGGCTGACTGCTGGCATCGATGGGATCCCTGCCGGGAAGCTCGGCCCGCAATCCGTCGACATAAAGGTCGCCGGTCTGAATCTGGCGGTCGGGGGTGATGGTCAGCGCGCCATCCCGGGGGGAGCCCGTGCCCACGATGTCTTTGAAGGCTTCGGCCACATGCCCCTTTAGGACATCGACCATAGCGTTCCAGTCGGCGTCGGTGAGCATCCGTCCCTGCTGTTGATAAACACCGGAGTAGCGTTTTTTGGCTTTGAAGGCATTTCTGGATATCTGCGTTTTCATTGGACTCCCGTCCCATCTGTATCGAACATACGACGTTAATTACGGTTCATCCTGGCTTGATTCAGGTAAGCAAGTCTCTTTGGGGAGCTCCTGCAAGCGCAGGTCGGGCACAATGACGGCCTCAATCCCCACCGGGAGAAACCCCTTCAGCTTGTCCTGAACCGCTTCCATCAGGAGGCTGTGCCGCTGCAGGTGGTAAACCCCCATCTCTCCGCCGTCTTCGGCCCCGAAGCGGACGCTGCCGGCTGTCGCCGGGTGCAGCACCCCGCAGCCCCTGCTGCCGAATTCGGTGGTCAACATCACCACCGGGTCACTGGTGCTTTGGTAGATTGACATCCCACTGATCAGCTGGCGTTCATGAAACCGAGAGTAGCGCAGGCAGGAAGGGTCCGGTGGGGAAAAAGGAGATCCGCCGCTTTGACGCAGGATGCCGAGAAAAATCGAATCGCTAGCCTCTAACGCCTCAACGAGAGCCTTTTCCAGTATGGTGCAATACTCCAGACGGATCAGGCCGGCAGGGACCAGAAGGTTTTTTATCAGGCTGTTTTTGGCATCCAGCACCGGTCGCTCAGTATCACTGGTGGCAATCTCAACCCTGCGGGCGGCAACAGATACCAATTCAAGGTGCCCCCGCTCCATCTGAAGGGCATTGTCCAGGTGCAGCCCTTCAAAGCGATAATCCTCAACCTCGGATAGTTCGATTCGGCCGTAAATCCTTATCGGCATGAACCATTCGGTACCGAGGGTCCGGTTGCGAAACACGCGGACCGGTGTCGACATCTCTGGGCGATCCTCCAGGCGCTCTTCAAAAAGGCCTTGGAAACGGGTCTCCCTGCGGCGATCCCAGTGGATGTTGACGGCGTTCTGCACCTGCAGCTTCACCTGTTCTAAAGGAACGGGTGAGGTTAATGTGCCGGGCGGAGCCGGCCCTTTGAGGCTGAGGGTTTGGCCGGTAGCGGCCGTCACCGCAACCGGCAATGTGACGGTCTCTCCCGTATCGGTTGCCACCTGAAGCAACCCCCGATTTCCTGGGGAAATCTGGGAAGTCAGCTCCGTAAGAGGAAATGTTGCACAGTAGGATGTCGGTTCAAGACGGCACTGCTGATAGATGAGAGCACCCTGGTCCGGGTCCGGAGTGATGGTCAACGGGGGTTGTGCCGGGAGAAAAAATCCGGTCGGCGGCGGTGCATACAGGATCGCCCGTTTGGGGTGACAGTGCCCCTGCCGCCAGCTGGGGGGGCGCAGGTCCACCGTTCGCCGCGCGACGTCCTCGTAGCTGTCGGGAAAGCAGGGCGCGCCATGAGGGTTGACCTGGCGCCACCAGACCCTTTTATCGCCAAAACGGGTTTGCTTGGCGGCCGGGTTCTGAGGCGTATCGGTCGGCAGTTCGTCCAGTTGCACGGCCCGCGAGGGATAGCGCAGGTCAACCGTGACCGAATTCAGACCCGGATGGCGCGCAGCCCAGTTGGGGTGCTGTTTGAAATCATCGAACGTCTCGGACTCCCCCAGGGCCTTGGACGGCAATAGCGGCAGGCCGACCCGTGGGGTAATGGCCACCCGTTTCCACCCCTCTTGCAGCTCTACTTCCAGCCTTCCCACCTGCTCCGCGATCTGCTCCAAGACCTTGAGAGTGCCCTTTCGCTGCCGCCAGACCACGGCGTTGGACACCTCTTCGCGTCGCCCGGTCTCATCCGGGGACACCATTTGTACATCCAACAGGTCAGCGATGTAAGGTAACAGCCAGGTTTGACCGGCCGACCCTCCATTGGGATTGTCCGGGAAGATATCGGCCAGGCGCTGATCCAGGGTATGGCGGATTAAATCGAGAAGATGACCGCAGGCATCCAGATAGCGCGCCAGATCGCCGCGCGCATCGGGATCGATGGTATCCCGGGTTCGGTAAACCTCGGGCAGAAGATCGAAAAGCTGTCTGCCCGCTTGGGTGTTGATGAATGGATCGACGCTCATGGCTTCAGCTTTCGTGTTCGCTTGGCGGTCGTTCCGTCAGCAGTTCGTGGAGGGTGGTGGTTTTCAAATAAACCTCATCCAAGGCGATCTGCAGGACCCGCAATTGGCTCTGCAACTGCCGGCAGGCCTCCAGTGTCTGCCCGCTGTCGCGCGCCAGATCGGCGGCATTGGCCTGTAACAGCTCAAATAGGGATCGGTCCAGGAGGGGAGCCGCCAGGGGTTTGCTCACGTCCAGGCTCAGCACCAGCTCGGCCTTGGTTTTAAATTCGGCCAGCCGCACGGCGGGTATGTCGGCGGGTGGCATCAGAGGGTCAAGGCGGACCAGATCTTCAAGGGTGCGGATGCCGCTGTTCTCCAAGAGATAGGCGTGGCGGGTGCCGATGCCCTGGATCATCTTCGCCTTGCCTTGACCGATCAGGCGGGGAGGGGGCTCGGCCTGAGTTGCGGTGGAGGGGGTTGCCGGGGTTGTCGCCGCTTCACCGTCCTGGTTGATCACCAGCAGCTGGCCCAGGGTCCGAACGCCGCGGTCTCCAGCCGGCAACCGGCGGATGGCGCCGTTGCCGTTGATGACCACCTGGGAGTGCTCCACACCCGTCACCGTTTCCACCACCTGGTAGACTTCGCTCAGAAAGACATCCTGGCCGAGTTTCCGCTGTTTAAGGCTGAATGCCTCCTCCAGGGCGGAGTTGACGGACGCGACAACCTCCTCGGGGATATAGGCTGCGCTGTCGACGGCGATCAGCACCTCCAGAGCGAAGGTCTGGTGGCGGTAAGCCGTCACCGTAACCTCCAGACCCGGAACGGAGTGAGCAAGGATAAAATCGGTCAAAGTCCCGGCCAGAGTGCCCAAGTCACCGCCTCCAGCTGGCACCACCACCACCTCGATTTTTTGGTTGCGGTTTAGACCTGTGGGCCGGGCAAAGGCTTTGGCCTGCCAGACGCTGCTCTGGCTCATGACCAGGTAGTCGAAATCCTCCAGGGACACTGCCCGCTCCAAAGTCAGCAGGGCGGCGGGGGCATTTTTCCTCAGGGACTCCAGGCCCTCCATGTCGTTGCCGCCTGTGGCTGGCAGGGGTTGATGGACCTTGTCCACCAGGTGGTGGGGCTTGGCCGCCTTGGTAAAGCTCCCGGCATCGAGGTTGCCGTCGAGACCGGTTCCTTTGCGGTAGGTGAGGCGCACGTTGTTGCTGCCGGTGGGCAAGCGGCGACCTCGCTGGCCGTCACCGAAGGTGATCTTCAGGTGCCCGTCCTCGGTCATACGCACCGTATAGTGGGCATCGGCAGGACGGCTGTTCTGGAAGCCGGCCACCTGTTCCCAGGTGCGTCCGGCAACCGTGACGTCGATAGCCGCTCTGACGCCGGCGGGCTGGGTGGCATCGGCGACAAAGGAGACATTGGTGGCGCCAAGAACAAAGGACTGGCCCAGACGGGTGGCATCACCGCTGCCCAGGACCTTTTCCCCTTTAGCCTCTCCATGCCCGGCGGCAACCACATTGGCGGCAATCAGGGTATTGCCGTAGGTGCATCCTGCGGGCGGGCCCTGACTCAGCACCAGTTCCACCGGACTCTTCAACACATCGATGGCAATGATGGTGGCCGCGGTCGCTACAGTGGGGTCGTCCCTGTTCTCGACGATAAGGGTGCGCCCCTTTACAAGCGCCGCGGGAACAGTGGCCAGGGGGATCCGCGTACCGGTCAGCGGACGGTCATTGATTTGCCAGTCCCGTAGGCGAACCGTTTCCTTGAAATGGGCAAGAATGGT
This sequence comes from uncultured Desulfobacteraceae bacterium, assembly GCA_942491115.1. Lineage (GTDB taxonomy): Bacteria > Desulfobacterota > Desulfobacteria > Desulfobacterales > UBA5852 > CALNZV01. The sequence continues at coordinate 84,838 of CALNZV010000001.1, read as the reverse complement.
CGTTTCCGTGAGAAAAAAATCTCCGCCCTCCTCCTCGAACCAGGCCTCTTCGGCAAGGAGGGAGGCTGTCCGGCCTTCCTCATCCACCGTTACCGCCCCGAGGCGGGCCCAGGCCAGGTGGCTGCCGTTGTCCACCATTGCCAGGTCGCCCGGGCCCGTCTTTTTGGGCTGACTGGTGGTCAGGGGGCTCGCCAGGAAGGTGCCGTCCCGCTGCAAAGAGGTGTCCACCTGCCACGGCCCGGTGACTGCCGGAGGCACCAGTAGTAGGGTGGTCGTTCTGTTCAGGGGATTTTCGTTGGTCGGTCTGTCCGGGGGATCTTCGTTGTGGTCCTTCTTGGGCCGGGTCAGGGTCAGTCGTGTATAGCCCTCATCGGCACCGATGCCCGTGGCCACCGGTTCGTACTGCGCTTCGGCAACCAGGTAGACCGCCAGGTCCTCGTCCGGCTTCTCGGCCAGAGGAACCGTCAGGTCCCTTGCCGGCTTCGCAGTCAGGTGTCCCGTTAGGTAGGACCAGTCGCCAGCCGCCCGGAAGGTGGAGCTGATCCATTGGCCGTCAGCATCCTCTATGACGAAGAGATACTCCACCGCAAGGCGGACCGGCGGTCCCACCCAGGCCCTGTCCAGAAGCAGCGGGCCGATGACGGTTGCGAACTGCAGCTGCTTGCCTTGGATTGCAACCAGCCGATGATAGGAGCCATTGAAGCCGTCGGAGATGTAGAGCGCTTTCTTGAGCTCCAGACCGTCCGGCTCACTGCGCAGCTGCAGTGTCCCGCCCACCTCCGCCTTCCTGACGACAGGGCCGAGGGGATCGAGCCGGTCGCTGGGGTTGAGGTGGACCTTGACGTAGCCTCTCGCCAGGGGAGGGGAAACCGGAGGGGAAACCCGGATCCCGGTGGCGCCCTCCTCGACAGACAGTCCTATAATCCGGTGGCCGCGGAGAGCGCCGGTGCGCTCATCCTCGAGCACCAGCGGCTCGCCGATCTCCAGGCCCTCCACCTCGTCGTCCAGCACAAACAGGGGGCCTTGCGCCAGGTCCTGGCTGCGGTCGTACTCTGCCGGGCGCAGCTGGTTGAGGTCACCATCGATGTCCAGGTCGGCCAGTGTTTCGAACACCACCGGCGCGCCGCCATCGGCCGGGGCATGTTTGACCTGGAAGCCGGCGTTCAGGGTGCCGCTGGCGTCTGCCTTGGCCTCGATCACCAGCAGGGTCGCGGCCGAGGCAGGCGGCGCGGGATGGTAGTCGAGCATTTCCACCAGCCGCCGCACGTTGTTCCACTGGGTGGCAGTCTTAAGAAAGCCCTCATTGGCATAGGCGTCGATGTATTCGGTGAGTACATGAGCGCTGCGGGCAAGCACCCTCGCAATCTCCCAGCCCCAGTCCCGCCGCTCGCCCTCGTACTGTTCGATAATACGGTCCAAGCGCTCCCGTTCGGTCTCGTTTAGAATGCGCGCCTGTTCCCTATGCAGTCGTTCGAAAGCGTCATCATCCAGGGGATCGTTTGGCTGCCTGGGGACAAGATTCTCCCATTGCAGCGTTTTGGCCTCGACATCGACAAACCGATCGATCAGCGCCTGTCGCAGTGTTTCCAAATAGGTGACGGCATTGCCGTTGATGTAGCGGAAGCGGCTCAGGCTGGCACGGTTCCAGCGGGTCAAGTCTTTGGGAGCGTTCATCCCTTGCGCCCTCCGCTCAATTGGAGATTGAAATAGCCCCGTTCGGGGCGGGCCGGGTCGTTGTCACAGGTCGCGATTTCCAAACCTATTAAAGAGATGACGCCGGTGTCGGCCTGGTCGGGAAACGAGTCGCCCAGACGCTTGAAGCGGTTGAGGCACACGTTTTCCACCCCATCCAAAGCCATCAGCGTCTGGAAAATATCGCTGGCGTAGACGTCCTCACCGAAATCCAGGCGGCCCGGCTCGAAAAAGCCTCCCGGGGCGGTACCCAGCGCCTGATTCACGGCGTGGCGTACCTCGGACTGGAAGAAGTTCGGAGCCACCAGGATGGAAATGGCCATGTTTATGGTTGCCGGCTCGGCATCCTGCAAGAACACCTCCTGGCCGATCATCCGAAGGGCATCAAGGTATGGGCGCAGCAACGTTCGCAGGGTCGGAGGGTAGGGTTCCCAGGCGGGTTCGGGCAGAAGGTTCAGGCGGTAAAGCGCCGCCACCTGGCCCTTTATGTCATCAGGGTAAATCAGATCCTGATCGTCCAACCGGTGCTCCTGCCACAACACCACGGCCACGTGCAGGGTTGTCCAGGAGCCGCTCCACTCTTCCCAGGCCGTAGCCCGCAGCACTAGTGGATGGTCCACCAGACGCGCGGCGTAGTCGGTCAGGGTCACCATCCGCCGCTGGGTGTGAATGGCCAGAGGCCCCTCTCTTTTGGCCGCTTCCATCAGGGTCGGATTCTGGCGCCAGAGCCTTTCGAGTTGCTGCTCTTTGGTTTGGGCCTCGGGGGTGCCGCTATCCTCGTCTATCAAGCCGGCCGCGGCGGTCGCGTCAAAACCGATCAAGGCAAGCAGACGGCGAACCGTTTCGGGCCGGCGAGCCGTTTCCAGAAAACTTTCCGCCGCTACGCGATCCAGCATGTCGGAAAGTTGGTCCAGGACGGCCGCCAGCACTTCGATCAGGACGACCTCCATGTCGGTGGGCGTCCAACGGGTGCGCTCGGGGAAACGGGCGGCCAACTCTTCCAGCATATAGCGGCGGAAGCTGTCGTAATCACGCAACAGCCAGTCGAAATCATCGCCCAGCTCCGGCAGGGCCGGGGGGAGTTCGACCTGCCGCTCCGCACAGTCCGGACAGCGTCCAACGAAGTTCAAGGTGGTTTGGGGGGGGTCGGCCATAGGGTTCAGCTCATTAACCAACCACGAACCGGTGTTCTTCGGTGTGGCCGATCGTTGTCAGGTTGTAGACAATCTCCACGATCAGTTTTTCGCCCTCGCCCCGCACGTCGACCTCGAGGGTGCGCGGATCGACCTCGCCCTTGAGGGCATCGGCCAGGGAAGCCATCAGGCGTTTGCGCGTCACTTCCCACAGGGCCGAGGCATTGGGCTCGAAAATCAGCTTCTTGGCACCCGCACCGAACTCGGGTCTGAAGACCCGCTCATTCGGATTGGTGAACAGCACCTGCTCGATCTGTCCGCGAACGTGGCGCGCCCTGCTGCTGATCTCGGCGCCGTTCTCTCCGATGCGGAAGGGAAAGGACAGATAGGGTGGATCATTCAATCGTTGCATAGGAAACGGGCTCCTGTTCTCAACTCGTCATCACTTTCACGGAAAGCGTGCTCATCTCCCCCTGGGGAATGGGGGGAGAGGTCGGACCGCCGGCCGGAACGGCGGTGTGAATATGGGTGGCGAAGAGGGTCAAAAAACTCTGACCCTTGATGATCGGCTCACCCCCGGCTCCGCCCAGCATCACCTGCTGTCCTTCCACAACGACCTTGGTGCCCTTGACCGTCACCCCGGCGGCGGTCATTTCGATCTTGTTGCCGTTGCTGTCCTGGACCGTGGTCCCGCCGGCGTTCATGGTCAAGGTGTTGCCCCCGGTCTCTTCCAGGAGGATTTCTCCGCCGTCGGCATCGAGGGTCAGGGTGTTGCCCTGGGCATCGGTGATGACGACCGTTCCGTTGGGGTCCACGGTGGTTTCCGCCCCGGCCGGATGGGCGAGTCGAAACTGCTCTTCGCCCTCCTTGTCGTCGAACTGCAGTACATGGCCGGAAGGGGTCTTGAGGACCCGTGTGGTGGGCGGACTCTGGGCTGCCTCGACGGGCGCCTCGCCACTCTGCTGCCAGAAGGTGCCGGTCCAGATGGGCTGATTGATGTTGCCGGCCTCGAATTCGACCCACACCTGGGCATTCACTTCCGGAACGATGAAAAATCCCTGGTCGGCCAGACCGCCGAAGGGCAGACAGGGCAGGGCCCAGCCGGTGCGGGTCTCGCCCAGGACCGACGGGACGGTCAGGCGCAGACGCCCCCGCTGTTCGGGATCATCGTTGTCTGCCACGAATCCCCGGTATTTACCGAAATATTTGTTCTGGAACTGTTTGGCCAGTTTGAGCAGCAGGGCTTCCATCTGTCCTCCCAATGCCTGACAATACCCCCAATGGACGATCCCCTTTAAAGCACTCCCGACAGCAGGCCTCCGGCACTCTCCAGATTGTCGCCGTAAGCATTGCGCAACAGGGTAAAGCTCTGGCGGTAGCCATCCATGTTGAAAACGTGGTTGACGGTGTCGACGAAATAGATGCCACCATAGCGTTCCCCCACGCCGTCCACACCCACCGGCTCCCCCACCCTCAGCACATGGCCATAGAGGGAGCCGTCCAATTCCCCTTCGGCCTTGATCCGCAGGGAGAGTTCATTGGCCCGGCGCTGGGCCCGCGCGTGCCATTCTTCTTCGCTCATTTCGCCTTCGCGGCTCATGCGCCAGGCAAAATCGGGCAGACCGTTGCCATGGTCCGCGGCCGCCTCGTTGCCCAGGAGGGGCAGGTCGGGCTCCACGGTTTCCGAGACGGTGCCTTCCCCCGCGGTCTCGGCCCGATCGAAGTTGACCCGGTCAGCCTGGTGGCCGTCATCGCTCACGTCAAACCTCAGGCAATTGGTGGACTGCCCGGCGTAGACCATGATGGTCGCCTGGGCCTCTGCGTCCAGCCGCATGGGGCCGAAGTAAACAATGCCCTCCCGAAAGAGCAGATCGAAGCCGTTGGCCTCGGCCCGCCGGCGCAAAAAAGTGATATCGGTTTCGTCCTGATTGATCACCAGGTTGCTCTGGCCGGCCCCACTGTCCCCATCGAGGCTCAGACCGTAATTGTCCACGATGCTGGTCAAAATGTCCTGGTCCGTTGTGGGAGCGTCGCCCCCCCAGACGTTGCGGATGTGTTCGCGGTCCAGCTGCAACGAGTCGTCCTGACATTCGACTATCACAGTGGTGGCTCCGGCATCCTCGGGGTAGCTGGCTTTCACCTCCCGGATAAACCCCCGCATGACCTCCTCGGTAGTACTGCCGAAGGCGGCGTCGATGACGATTGGCTCCCAGGACGCCAGCAATCCACTGTCCTGAACCAGCCACTGGCCCTGTTCGTCGCGGCGGGTTTCGAAGGCAAGCGTCGCCACTGCCGGCTGATCCCGTCTGGTATCCACGGTCACCTCCACCAGAAACGGATAGAGATCGCTGATTTCCTCACCGGCGGTGCCAACGCGGATGATGCATTCAGCCGGTTCACGAAATGTGGTGGTCAGAAGATCCGGGAGACCCATCTATTCCCTCGCTTTCGGAATCAGGATGATTTGCCCTTCCATGTCTTCCAGGAGCATATCACCCCCAAACAGATAGGCCGGGTTGGCATCGACGATGCGCCACCACAGGCGGTTGTCGTTGTAATAGTACCCTGCAAGCAGATCCAGGCGCTCTCCGGCTTTGACCATGTGTTCGATGGCACCGGCTGCGGTACCGATGGGGCGCGGCCGAATCCCCTGGAAAACTGTTTCGCCGTCCGGAAGCGAATCGAACAGACGGGTCTTGGCGTAGCGTGAGTTCTTTTTAAACATTAAAAGATAGCTCCGATCACGGTGCGGCCGGTGTTGAGTGCGGCGCCTAAAACCTGGCGCACCTTTTCCACCTGGTAAAAGGGGTTGTTTCCTTCGATGATCTGCATGCTCAGGGTAGCCCTGGCCCGGTAGGGGATCAGCGACGGCAGATGGGCTTCTTCCGTCACCTGCACGCTGGTGAGGAAAACCGGCAGGATGTGAGTTCCCCACACCAATAGCAGCACCGAGGCCGACTCGCTGCGCTGAAACGCCCTCTCGCCCCCCAATCCGAGGCTGGACAGGGTTTGAAGACCAGCCGGCCCCTGGGATTTGGGTTCCACCATTGAGTCAAGAGTGTCCAGTTCCGGCCCGATGCCAAACTCGGTGGCGATGATCTCTCCCTCGTTCATTCGATCGGTGGCATCCACCAGGATCTCTATGGAGAAACTCTCCGGCTCCACGGTCACACCCTGGGCCACCCGGGGAGTCTCGGTCGGCAGTAAAAAGTCGTAGCCGCCTCGTGTGCCGGGGGCATTGCCGGTGCTCAAGGCGATCGTTCGGGTTCGGGAAAGGCTCTGGGGGTTGAATTCGAACACCAGCACCAGCGGCGGTATGGCAAGGGCGTATTCGATCAGCATTCCTTTGGCGGTATTGAGCATCATTTACCTCTCTCCTGAATGGCCTGTTTGATATTTAGGAAAAGATCATTCAGGTCTTTGTCTTTTCTAATTGGCCCTGAATCGCTGCGGCAATGTGCCGGGCGATCTGTCCGTCGCCGGCACCGGATACGATGTCGACCGGCGGCAGGTGCAGTCTTTCCAGATGAAGATCTCGTTTGAGGGGCATCTTGGCCAGCTCCGCGGCCAACAACCGGCCGATAAACGCAGCCCGATGCTGGTAGCCCGATGGCAGATGCAGCCGCAAGCGGTCGATTGTCAGCATAATCCTTCCTCCGGCAGGTACGCCGCCAGAGCTCCCAGATCCGATGGCGACAGCTCACGGCCGTCCTTGCCCACCTCGCGCCACACCGATAGAGCGATGTGGGGCAGGGTGATTCGCTGGCCATCGCCGGCCGCCAGGTAAGCGGCATGGAGGGCGGCGTTGCGGATGTTGCCGCCGGTAAGGTTGACGGCTCGACCTAAAAAGGCGACATCCACCTGGTCGCTTCCCGGTGCTCTGGGAGGCAGCAGGCGCCGCCAGAGCCGGATGCGAGCCTCGGCATCGGGCCGGGGGAAATCGACCACCACCTGGAAGCGGCGAGCAAACGCCGGATCCAGATGCTGGCGCAGATTGGTGGTCAGAATCACCGGCCCGTGGTGAAGCTCAATGCGCGCCAGCAGGTGGCTGACCTCCATGTTGGCATAGCGGTCACGGGCCTCTTTGACCTCGCCCCGCTTGCTGAACAGGCTGTCGGCTTCGTCGAACTGCAGGATCATCGGCTGGCCGTGGGCTGCATCAAACAGGCGGTTGAGATTTTTCTCGGTCTCCCCGATGTACTTGCTCACCAGTCGTCCCAAGTCGACACGGTACAGGGGCCAGTTCAGTTGGGTGGCAAGCACTGCCGCGGCAAAGGTTTTGCCCGTTCCGGAAGGGCCGGCAAAGAGCGCCACCGGCCCCCCGCAATCCTCGCCGCCCCATTCCTGAACCACTTTGGTTTTCTGGGTGACCCAGAGCAGATACTCATGGAGTATGGTCAGGCGTTCCGGAGGCAGAATCAAATCATCCCAGCCGGCGTTAATCCTGATCAGGCTGGCGCCGGGCAGATCGCCAGTGACCGGCGGGCGTCCGAGCAGTCGGGCGCTCACCCCGGAAACCGGCCGCACCGGCTGGTAGGGGTCGCCGCCATTCACCTCAACAAGACCCAAGCGCCTGAGCGGCGCTGATTCGGCCAGGGCGGCGTAAAGCCGGGGGCATTCCTCGGGCGCAACGGCCAGCAACTCCTGCAGCAAAGCGACGGTCGGGTACGGTTGGGGCGCACCCGGCTGCAGGTTTTGAAAGAGCCAGCCCAGTCGCGGTTCGGCTTCGGGTGCGAGCACGCAAGCCAGAACGTCAAGCTCCATGGGTGATAAGGGCGTGTGAGCCAGGGACATGAGACCTCGGCTCTTAAGCCGCAATCGCTCCACCTCATCTTGCAGCTTCTGGAGGCGCTCCATCATGGCTGGGGGCGCCTGGCGACCCTGGCGGGACTCTGACAGCAGGTGGCCCAACAACTCGATGCGCTCCCATTCGGCCGACAGGCTGCCCGGGGCTTTTGCTGGCGCTTCGATGCTCATCAGGCCTCCTCGAAAACGGTTACCAGTAAAGGGTTGCTGCGAATGGTAATGGACTGGTCGTCGTTTGCCCGCAGGTAGGTTCGCTCGGCGTAGAGTACCGCCTGGCCGGTTTCATTATCACCGAAGGGCAGGGCGATTGAGGTTGTCCTAGCCTCCCTGGCCTTGGTCGGCTCGATGGCCGGATCAGTTGCCGTCGCCGCTTGGGTGCCCGCCTGCCGCTGCCAGCCCTGGGTGTGGGTCCATTTTTCCCAGGCGAGGGTCACCGCTTCATCCACTCTCCCGGCCACCCAGACCGCAGGCAGAAAATCTGTCAGGGCGTCGCTGTCCTTGGCAAAGGCAAGACTCTGGGCGCACTGTCCCTGGTAGACAAGCGTGATGGCCGGGACCCAATCTTCCCGGGAGACATCCACCACGGTCTGGGAAACAGGCGGCGCCAAGGCCTTCCCATCGAAGGGGGCGCGACGGGCCTCTGTATCGGCCCGTATCTGAGTGCCCACGGCGCCGACCAAGGGGCTTCCGGGCGTTCGTTGTGTCGGAATGACGGGGGCCAGCGACATCTCGTAGGCCACTGAGGGTCGATAACTGACATCACCCTGGGTCGACCAGATGTGATTGAGGTCGTCCGGATTCAAGGCCTGAAAGATCACCTGCAACCGGAAGGTTTCATCTTCCACCTGTAGGGCATCCATCACGGGGGTTTCGTGAAACAGGCGCATCGCTTCGCCCAACAGACGCAAATCGTTCTCGCCGGCACTGATGTTGTCTTCAGCGGCTCCAAAGCCGGTAACCAGGCACTGGAGCCTCAGCCACCAAGTGTCGGCGGGGTTGGTGTCCGGAAAAAACCCAGAAGGCTCGACCAGGTAGAAAAACAGGTTGAGATGATGCTCTCCTCCTGAGGCACCGGGAACCGCATCCGCCGGGTTGCCGATCATGACACGGATGGAGTTGGCGCTGGCGTTGAGGCCGGCACTGACGAAATTGGCAATTGACCGGCAGACTTGCGACAGCGATGAGGTCGGCAGAGGCATGGTTCACAAGTTCCTTAAATAGTGGCGGCTGGCGATATTGGCCCGGATCTTGTCATCGCGATTTGCCCCCTTAGGCGTGGTTTCAGGGGCCTGAACCACCACTTCGAGCAGCCCGATCCGCACTTTGGGGCCCTCCGGGGCAGCGTTCGGCGTTCGAATGGCTTGGCGTGATGCCCGATCGGTCCGGCCTTCTCCGTGGTTTTGGACAGGGGGTGGGGCCGCAGCGGTTTCACTGTGAAATGGGGCAGATGGGTGCGCCGCCGCGACAAGCGTTTCAAGCCATGTGCTCTCGTCATCCACACCGACAGCTTCAGGCATCGCGTCCGACGACACCGGCACCAAGGACATGGGGATGCCTTCGGCTGTTGGGCGGAGGTTCTCCTCGCTTGCTGCGGTCCTTTGCCGCCCTGGGGGTGGCATCTCCTGGGGGCCGTTCAGATGGGGGTTGCCTTCGGGGGGCGAAGACAAGTGGTTCTGATTTGCAACCGATGCCGGCCTGGCGCTGACCCTGCCATCCGCATCTTCCGTCGATATGGATGGGGTCGGCATCAGGGGTGCTGATGGTGGGTGCGGGTTTTGGGGGAATTGGCTGGGTGAAGCGGCGGTTTTCGACCGGGTGATGGTTTCTGCCGGTCTGCGCTCCGGCGCTTCCTCTGACGCTGGATGGGGCGAAAAAAGGACCCCACGGAGGGTGTCTTCCGAGCCCGCAGGCTCAGTACCGGTTGAATGGATCTTATCTCGGGTGTTTGCCTGATTCGAACGGTGGTGAGCAGTCACCCCGGGGTCCGCCTGGCTGGGTGCCCCTAAGCTGGGAGGCGTGTTCTCCCTGCCGTTGCCCTGGTCGAGACCTGTCGTAAGGGTGTGACCCACAGACCAAGGGTCCGCCAATGGGGGGGCAGGGGGGGGTAAGGGCGTTGTATCAGCCGGCGCATCGTTTTTGCCCTTGGCATCCAATTCTCCAATGGTCGGTATGGACGCCTCGTGAGCCATGGGTGCCAACGGCGGCCCAGCGGTTTCCAGGGAAAGAGGACGGCCGTCTGACGGCAAGACGGTCGTCCATTCACCGCCCCTGGGATGGTCTGCGCCCTGGGCCGCGGCTTTCACAGCTGGCGGTGGTTTTTGGCTGTCGCGTACGATGTCGGAGAAAAAGCCCACAAGATATCCTCTTTCTGAATGGTAGTTACTGCAGGAATCCCTCCTTACCGAATGGGTGGGACGTCAACCTCTCAACTGGTCATTCCTCGCGCCCGGTCGATCAATTTCAGGTAGCGCTGGCGCCGTTTTTTGGGTAGTGCCAGAATTTCTGTTTCGCTCCAGTGGTAGTGGAAGGCGATGGTGTGGATGTCGGCATTGATTGATTCTTGTCCGTACTGCAAGCAAAAATAAGGGTCGATGCCCACTTGGCTTTCCCGGCCACACCCAATGCACGACACTTGAACCGCGGTGGTGATCTCTGGTGCCACTGCCTCCAGAGAGGCTTCTACCCGCTGCCAATCATCGTCCGGCAGCTCGGCAACCCATTCCGCGGCCTGGCTTGCGTCGTGACCGCTGATTTCCATCAGGCATCTTGTCATCAAAATCCGGGTGGCACTCTGTTCCCCTGAGACGGCCGCCACGGCCTTTTGGTCGGCGCCGGTAGGCACCCGCCAGCAGGCTCTACCCCTGGACGTTTCCACCTGGGCAAAGGGATAGCCCCTGCCGGCCTCCTTGACCGGCAAATCGGAAAAACGAAGCATAAAATCGAAGGGTTCCCCGCAGCGGGCGCAGACCGCGGTCATCCACACCTCATCCATCTCCAGCCCCCCTGCCAGCCGCTGCACCAGAAACTGGCGATCGCCGACACTCATGGCATCGATCAGGGCGGGGGTTGGCTCAAGGTGGTTTATATGCTGCAGGGCGACTGTCAGTGCCCGGGTCACCATATCCGGCATGGATGGAGCGTCAAAAAACGCTTCGGCCATTGCCAGCTCCACAGCCCCGGTAAGGGGAGTGAAGGCAAACTCCCGGAGCAGACGGCCCTCGTGCCATAGTCCTCCTGGCAGGCTCATCAGGACTCCGACGGCTCGGAAACGTCGGTGTCACGCTGCCAGCCCTCATGCTGCAAGGTGATGGTCTGGATGCCGACCGTGTTATTGGTGCCGGCGTCCAGGTCCGGCAGGGCCTGGTAATCGGAGACCCAGGCGCGGAACAGCTTGTAGGAGATGGCCACCTGGCCCTGCAAGTTGAGAACATTGATGATGATGTCCTTTCGGAAATTTTTGAGCGACATGGCGGCGTCGCCCTCGATGTTGTTCACCAGGTTGGCCCAGTTCTCGAAGACCGGATCGTGGCTCAGACCCTGTTCGAGGGTGACTGCTTCGTAGCTGGTTCCGCCGGGCATGATCCGCTCATGGGAGGGATCGTTGGAGGCGCGCCATTTAACCGGTTCGGTTTTCTTCTTTAGGGCACCCATCTTTTTAAGCCCCGCCACAGGCTGGCCGTCGATGAGCACCTGGAACTTGAAGGTGCGGTAAGGATCGTGACGGTGGGCGTTTACGGGAAAAAGTGGAGCTGCCATTCCTGTCCTCCTTTATTGTTGAGCGACTTTTTGCTGAATGCGAACGATGACAAATTCGGCCGGCTTGAGGGGAGCAAAGCCCACGATGACGATCACCTGGCCGCGGTCGATATCCCCCTGGGTCATGGTGTCGCCCAGGCCGCAACGAACGAAATAGGCGTCCGAGGCTTTCTGCCCCTGAAACGCACCGGCCCGGAAAAGGCCATCCATGAAGGAGCCGATGTTGACCCGCAGGGAGGCCCAGAGGCTGAAGTTGTTGGGTTCGAAAACGGCCCATTGGATGCCGTTATAGATGCTCCGCTCGATCATGATGGCGGTGCGCCGAACGGGCACGTAGCGCCACTCCGGATCAGCCTTGGTGGCCAGCGTGCGGGTGCCCCAGATGACGGCGCCGAAGCCGGGCATCTTGCGAAGGCAGTTGACGCCTAAGGGGTTGAGTTGATCCTGCTCCCCGTCCTCGACGGGATATTGCAGACCGGCCACCCCCAGAAGGGCGGTTTCCAGCCCTGCCGGGGCCTTCCAGACCCCTCGCTTGCCGTCGATCTTGGCCCACATACCGGCGGCAAAAGCCGAAGGGGCAATGGTGAGGGTTTTCGACGCATTTGGGTTGGTGTCGACGTTGTAGAAGGGGTTTGCCACCTTCACATATGGATAATAGAGGACCGCATAGGTGGAGGTGGGAGGCGTCATTGTCTCAACCTGGCTGGCCTGCTGCAGCTCCGGGCTTGGGGGTGGATCCACAATGACCATCCGGCTTTTGGTGCTCTCGGCGTGGGCCAGCGCCTCGTCGATTACAGGGTTGCCGGAGCCGTCACTGGCCAAATGCTGTCCCGGTAAAACCAGGATGCTGACATCACGCACCTTGCGCAGGACTTGATTGAAAAACGTACCGTAGTCGGCGCTTGTCGGCGGGGTTTCCCCGCCACCGGTGAGCTGTGCGCCGTTGTAAAAAGGCGCCGGTCCCAGCTCCTCCTGAGGAATGACGGAGGACGTCCCCTGTTGGATCTCGCGGCCGGGGGTGTGGTCGGGACTGTCTGCCAGAGCCAAGCCAAGCAGATCGGACAGGGGGCCGTCGGTGGTTTCAATCTTGGAAGAGCGCGGCTGGCTGCTTCCCGAGGTCAGTGTAAAACGGCCGTCAGCATAAACGCAGGCAAAATCCTTGTGCGCTGAGACACCGGATGGGATGGCTTGAACGGCGTTCTTGATGGCTTTAGCGACCGCTTGACCGTCCGTGTGGTGGTCCACCCCTCCCAACCCCAACGCGTCGGGGTTTAGAGAGATGATCTGATCCCCCAGGCCGTCGATATCAAGGGTCAGATCCATGGCTCCGGTGATCCCCGCCGAAAACAACTCATGGTTTATGGGGTCGGTGACAAGGTTGCCACCGGTAAGCGTTGCCTTCGCCGCCGAATCCAGGCGGAGAAGATAGGCAAGGTCACTGTCATCTTGGCTGCCGTCATAAACGATCACTGAGGCCGTGGAGGGATTCTGCGAAGGCTTTTTAGAGGTCAGGGTTAATCGGTTCGACGCATAGCCGCAAGTGAAGCCCAGGTAGGCCGTGTCGGGGCCCAGAGCCTTGACCGCCTTCTCGATTTCATCTGCCACGAGATCTCCGTCGGTTTGATTATCTTCTACAAAGCTTAGTGCATCCATATCGATGGTGATCTTCTTGGCACCCAAACTGTTGATGTTCAGGGTCAGGCTCATGTTTCCCGACATGTTGATGGAGAAGAATTTGGAGTCGTTGTCCAGCTCGCCCCCGGTCAGAATGGCATCCTGGTACTGCACCAAGTTATGAGTCGGATCTGCCGCATCCTTCAGAACAAGTTCTACAGAAGCTGAGTTGCCGTTGACCTGGGTGAGGGCATAGTTGTCCTCCTGCTCGTTCATACTCAGGTCGGTAAACCTTTCGTCAACCTTAAATTTGTCTTTTTCCAGATGACCGATTTCCAGATCGAAGCTCAGCGCATCCTGATCCGGCTTGACAATTCTGAAATAAATAGCGTTTCCCCAGGTCCCCACACTGTTCGCCTGAATCTCCAGTACGGGGCTACCTCCGGAATGCTGTCCCACAACTGTTTTCGAAGCGGGTAACGTTGATGGATCGTCGCTGACGAGCCGGGTCACATAAGCAGCCTTGCCGCCGTTCAGGTAAAAGGCCTGCATGGCAAGACCCATGTCATCGCTTTCCGAAGCGATGTCACCGAAAACCGCCGTGTACTCGTCATAGCTGTTCACCGGCACCGCCTCTCCCACGGGCCCTTTGGTGGCTTGTCCGACAAAACCGGTGACCGACGTTGAAACACCCTCGATGGGCTTGACCCCGCTCGGAATCTCCTCGATATAAACTCCCGGATGAAGATAACTGGGCATATCCCTCTCCTTTCGCTGGCAAATGTGTCAATCTGCCAGGGTGCTAGCCCGGCGCCTCCAATGTCCCAGCGATACGGGTCCTCTATGGCTGGAATCGCTTGGACTTTTGGAGAAAATTAAAACCATTGGGAAAAGCGATGCAAATGGTCTGTAGGCTTTCAGACAGGATCAGTCGCATCGAATCCTTTGAAAAAACGTCTCGAGAAGGCCATCGGAGATGACCTTCTCTGATTTCGCCCGACAATCAGGCCAGTTTTCAATGGTGAGGAAACGGGCAACCTGATGGAGTTGAGATCTGGTAGAAGGCCCGAGAGGAGTGACTCTGGGGAATGCGGAAAAGGGCCATGCGCGCAGGACGTGCGATCAGGTTACGTCAAGCAATGGAAAAAGCCTAGCATAATATCATTGACTGACAGTCGACTGCTAAGTGGCGGTGCCGATTGCGTGGGTGGGATTTAATCCGCCTCAGGCGGATTAGGGGCCGCCATCAACAGTTGTTTTCTCTTTGTTATTATTTAGTATTTTTAATATAACTATACAATTTTAATGGGAATTACAAATTATGGTAAACAGGGTTCAGGGGATTGTCTATAGGTCGTTAAAAAAAAATTGATCGATTAGAAAATGCCGTAATGTCCCTTCTCATGATTCTATCGCAAGAACTCATGCCGAAGGAGTCACATCGTTAACAAACCACCCTGCAGGGTGCTGCGGGGTTCTTTATGGTGTCTTTTCCGTTTGGCCGATTTCAGCCACAATGTCGCCATCGATCGATTAACCGCATCGTCACCCTCGAAAGATGACCACCATTTCGGACACCATTCAAAATGACTTCTTCTCCCATCGAGTGGACTAGCGGTAGACTCCCAAAGGGGCCGTGCATCATGACCCGTTGGGTCTCGACAACTAATTGTGACCGACTTCGATCGGTGCCCCTGGGTTGCCTGTGTTGAGATCGGTGTGGGTCGGATGCTGCCAGTTGACGTCTGACACCCTAATCGATTACACTAGTGTCAGCTCGATTATTACGAGTGATGGACGATCACTCATTCCCCGTATTGTTATGGGAATTTTTTGAATGATGATCCGCAAGGCAGTCGTCATATGGTGTGTGGGTCTATCTCTTCTGCTGGTCGTTGCAAGTTGTTCGAAAATCCCCTGCTACAGCCCGGAGTATTTTGATCCACCTCCCCATGTGAATTACATCGCCGAGGAGATACGCGTGTTGGCCCCTGCCGGCCACAGACTGGCTGGCACTTTGACGATTCCCTCCGACCGCAAACCGCCTTTCCCTGCAGTGGCACTGATCACCGGTTCCAGTCCCCAAAACCGCGACATGATGAACCATTGGGCATGGCCGACGAGTGCGTATAAGCCGTTTCGGCAGATAGCGGATGCCCTGACAACAAACGGCATCGCCGTGCTGCGCATGGACGACAGAGGCTGTGGGTGCTCGGAGGGAGGGCCACTTTCTGAAGCGACCATTGCCGAGCGTGTCACCGACAATCGCGGGGCGCTGGAATATCTTCGAGAACGACCGGAAATCGATTCGTCGCGGATCGCGCTGCTTGGTTTGAGCGAAGGCGGAAATATCGGCCCGTTGATTGCCGCATCAGATCCTTCCATTCGTGCTTTAGTTATCATGGCCGGATGCGCGACCAACGGTTGGAAAATCATGGAACACCAGTTTAGCTACGACATCGATCGCGATGAAACTCTTAGCGAGAAGGAAAAAAAAGAGGCACTTCAAAAAAAAATGAAGGGGCTTCGCAATGCCGTTCAGGCAGGGGAAGCCAATCCGTGGTTCGAGTCCTTTCTGGCGTATACGCCGTTGCCCACGGCAAAACAGGTGACTTGCCCCGTATTAATTCTCCACGGCGACAAAGACGCACACGTCCCAGTGGCGCATGCCCACTATTTGGCGCAAGCCATGCGGTCCGGCGGAAACCGGGATGTGACCGTTCGGGTCTTTGAAAACATCAACCATCCGTTTCTTCCGGACACGGACGGTCGGAGAAGCGGATACAAGAAGTTGCTGCGCAAGGGAGCCGTGGTTCCGGACACGGTGCTAGACACCATCACCGAATGGCTGACTGCCCGCCTATCGGCTGGCCGTTAAGGTAGATACGCTTCCCAGATCTCCCAATCTCTTACCAAAACCATCCGGTGGATCAACCATTGCCAAGGACGTTGCTCCGAAAGCTAGAGTAGCGTCGTGGTTGCATGAACGATCAGTCGGCTTCCAATGGCCAATCCATTTCAGGAAGGACGCGGACGGGAGCCTCAACCAACGGCTCATTGATCCACAGCGGATGAGGCGATGTCGGACGCGACCTCCTTATGGAGTCGAAGCCAGAACGCCACGGGTCTGCCCGTGGATGAATGAGCGCTTCCTCTCCTTGGCGTTAGTAGAGGTGAGGATGGCTCCGCAGGAGCTGATCGCCGTTAGGACCTCTTGTTTACCCGGGTGAATCGATGACCGTTTCTTGAAAAAGTGCTGTGTGATGCGTGGTTACTATTGGCTGCCGGGATCAGCAACTGTCGGATAGACGAAAGGTCTGCTGCGCTGTTTACTCCAGTTCCTCGTCCAATGGGGTTCCCGCCGGCCGCTCATATATCCCACCCCGGTTGACAAAGAGCCAGCGGAGAACGTTGCCACCTGATGCAATGGGAACGAGCCAGACTTCCCGACCGACCGGGCCGTCATGAACAAAAAGAGGGGGGCCGACTTCCTCGTCCGGAGAGCGAATGTCATCTTCGATGAATTGGATGGCCTCTTTTTCTGTGATTCCTGTGACCACCTTCGGGCATCGTGACAACTCACTGGAGTCCCGGCAGAATAACCCAGCAGAAATGATGCTGCCATCCGGTGCGATGCGGACAAAGCCGATCACGTGTCTTCCGGCCCGGTAGGGCACAAGCCAGTAGGAGGGCTCTCCCCACACCGTGTAAACCGTCACCGGCTCTCCAGTTTGACCGCTGGGAAACTTTGAAAAGAGGGGATCTCCGGCATCGACGAAATCTCGGATGTGGTCTTGGGCAATAGTCGAGGCGTCTTTTCGATTGATCATTTTTGCTTTAGGATCCTCGGTGTTGAATACACGGTTATAGGATTGAATCCGGTGTTGCCAGCGCTTTGAAGACGGGAAGCCTCCTCGAAGCGCTGGCCATATTCTATTCACCCCTTTCATCCACGTCCACGGCTGGGCGGGTCGATATTTTCTGACCCGCCCAGCCGTGAGGAAGAGAAACAAGGGCGGTCAGTTGCAGGTGGTCGTCCGGTGCCGCAGATAAATGAAGTTAGTGTGGTTGATCGCATCCCAGTCTTCCCAGTAGACTTGACCGCCGCTGCAGATATCGGCATTCCAGGGCCACGGGTCGTAGATCTGCAGCCATTTTTTTCGAGGCTGCCCGATCAGGTAGATGTTCTGCCGTTTCCATCCGGCGCAGGCTCTTGCATGACCTGGGATTCCGCTTTTAAGAGGGCGGTTGGCTATGATTTCCGCCTTGGCCTCGGTCCAGGCCGCCGTCGAATCGTAGGTCGCGTTTAGGCACCCTTTGGACAGGGTTTCATAGCCCTGCACCTGGCCTGGGTTGCTGGTGCCGCCGGCTCCAGTTCCCATGGCTGTCGCGATGGCATCCTGGCTAGAATAATATCGGTAGAAATCCAGAATCATCTGGCCTGTCGCGACGGCACAATATACCGACGTCTGCTGGGCGTAAAGCTCGAAGCATTTGTGCGAGTCGCATCGGGGACCGAAGGTCAGTACTTTCTGCGAGTAGAAGGGCATGATGTATGGGCTATCCACTACCAGAGTCGGCCGAACCTTTTCCGCTTCCTTTGCCGTGAACCCCCGTGCAAAGAGTTTAGGCGTTTTGGCAGCGGCGGCCTCCCGTTCACGATCCCTTAGATCCCAGAGTTTCACTCGCTTTTCCACCTGGGAGGGTGAAAGGGAATCAAGAAAAGACCAAGCGGTCTGACCTTCGGGTTCATCCTCCCCGAATCGGTCGACATGGGTGTGGTCCGCAACGTCGAAAAGGAGACTCCACTTCTTTTTTCCACGTTCCTTCAAATCCACCTTCACGCCGATCTTGGGGTAGCTGTAGCAAACGAGACTGGTAGCCGTGATGTCTGCCTTTGGAAAGAGTTCCTTGGCCCGTTTCTTGGCATTGGTTGTTCCTTGATCTGGATCCCAAGGGCGGGAGCCCATCTCCAGGGTAGCGACTGCAGCCCCCAGCCGTTTGGTGGCCCCGGCCTTGAGTCGACCGACCTGGGCATTTCCGTCCATGGCTGTGAATTCGAAGAACAGGAGTTCACCGTTCAAATCATAAATCAACAGCGGATCCGGGTCCAGTTCGGAGGCACCCCATGATCTCAGTCCCTTCACATCGGCGGCCCATGCTCGTCTGAACGTCATCAGTGAATGGTCCATTGCCAGGTCTTTCTCGATTCCGTTATGATCTTTTTGTGCAGCCATTTTGACCCCCTTTTCGATGAAAACGTTTCGGTCGGATTTAGCGGGTGCGAACCCTAACGATGCGGTTTTGCGTCGAACAGCGCGCAGAGAACGGTGACTCAGAAGGCCGCAATGACCCAATGGTGCGCCGGGTGAGGATGAGTGGGCAATGGAATGGACGCAATACTTCCATTGTTCCCTAGTGCTGTCGCTCCAGCATCCGCTGGTAGAAGCCGCACCCTGCCGATTGTCTGATCTGCCATGGGGAAGGCCCGATTTTCTTCCCTGGCGATGGCTTTCCTATTCGCTGAAAACGACCCACTTCTTCTTCTGCCGCCACGATCCGTTCAACTGGGGCGTTTGAGGGTATTGGACATGGGGCAGGCGTTTTCGGATGGCCTTGTGCCATTTTTTATAGGAAGGCTCATCCGGCAGGTTTTTCAGTGTCTGCAATGCCACATAGGTGAAGGCGCCGTTCGCCCGCCCGTTGAACCAAGCGTCATAACTGTACTCGTCGTCCTTGCAGCCGGAAAGGAGCAAGGATGCGGCTCTTATCTTTCCGTTTGGTTTCTTGTTCTCGACCCTGAGCGTCCGGGCCATCCCTTTCTTGTCATCCTTGAGGTAGACTTCCGGCGCCAGAAATCGGATTCGTGGTGTCTGGATCGACCGCTCCCGACTTTCGAAATTGAAGGTCGACGCCTTGGATACGCTGCCCGAGTGACAGGAATCGCTGATGAAGATAATCCTGGCGCCTCTTTTTCTCTCAGTGAAGATATCGTAGAGTTCGTCATCCGTCAGGATCTGGCCGTGGTTAATGTCGTGGGGGCATAGGGCCTCGTCCCGCCCGTCCGCCTCATCACTGTCCTCGTCCGGTACCCAGGTACCATGGCCGGAATAGGTGATAACGCCAATATCATCGCGGCCCGTGCTCTCGACGAGTCGCGTGATTGCCTCTACCATCTGGATTTTCGTCGCCTGGGCGTCCAGCAGAGAGGTGGTTTCGAAACCGCGTCCGGCCAGAGTCGCCTCCCAGTCGTTGGCATCGTTGACGCAGCCGGACAAATCATTGCCGGTGCCCGGGTAGTCGTTGATTCCGATGTGAAGTGACCGTTTCATTTTGTCCTCCTTTGGATATGGGTTGTTAGGTGCCGCCTCGATCGACAGGTCATCGCCTCACCGCTTGAGAGCGATGGTCGATCCCAGACGGTATGGTGAAATCCGCCGCAAAAGGGATCCTATGAAAACGGTACGGCTTTCAGGTGTCTGGGCATGTCCCTTTCGTCAGCTATTTTTAAACCGGCGGTGCGTCGGAATCTTCGATGCCGTAGAAGAAATCAGAGGCCGGAAGTCAACCGTTTTGGGCCTCGTTATGGATTCAGTCGAATGGCAGACCCGGGTCCATTTTGCCGTGATCCACAACCCGATTGTTTTGGGACATCTAATCCGGATGGGCCCCGATATCGTAAAGGCGCCACAGGCAAAGGCTTCCGTCGATGGGGCGAATTCGAGAGCGTAATGAGAAGTGGAGAAGGATAGTCGATGGTGGTGTCGGGGAGGCGGAGAGAGGCCTCAGTCATCCCAGAATCGATATTGACGAGTTATGCAGAATCTGTACCGAGCAGGTTGAAGATTCTTTATCAGCGCTAAAAAGATAAAATACCGCGGTTATGTAGAATCCTCCAGTTGGGGTTCTATGCGGCCCATGGTATCAGGTGGTCGATCATTCGAAATGATGTCAAGATGCTTGGCAGTGGAGGCAATCAAGTAGATATCCGATGAGCGCCAGCGGACGGGCGGCCTAAGGCGTCAGCCCGTTTTGTCGGGCTTGTGCCAACGGCCGTTTACAGCCGTTTAGTCCCTTTCGGTTATCGATAACGCTCCGACGGTCCACATCGAAAGGCCAATGGGTGTCGGATCGGATACTGGACAGCTATTTCTTTGAGTTCTGGAAAGACTGGGGGGGTAAGCCATTCTCGGCGGTGACCGGTCACGACGCGAATGCTGCCGATGCCGCTCTGTCGGATGATGCCGGATGATGCGTTCGACGACCGTTTCCCCGGCTAGGGCAACAAAGCCCTCTGAGTGCCCATCCGTGAGGATCGGCCGGCTGCAAGGACTGTGGCGGTCAGCCGAAGCGATTTCATCGGGCATTCTGTGAACGTTTCTGGATCATTTCGGCTACAATACTGACAGCAATTTCTTCGGGAGTTTCGGCTGCGATCTCCAAACCGATGGGCGAGTGAACGCGTCTCAAATCGCTCTCGGTGAATCCTTCCTGCAGTAGAGTGTGGAAGATGGTGTCCCGCTTTTTTCGGCTTCCAATCATCCCGATATAACCGGCGGGGGTTTTCAGAGCCTGGGACAATACGTCTTTATCATGTGCATGACCACGGGTAAAAATCACGATAAAGGCATTTTCATCGATCGGTAGATTTTGAAATGCCCGGCTGAATTCCGGTATGACGACAACCCCTTGAGCATCCGGGAAGCGCTCGGTGCTGGCGAACGCATCCCGGTCGTCCAGAACAACAACACTGAACCCGACCAATGCTGCCATGGCGGCTGTCGGTTGTGCCACGTGTCCGGCACCGAAAAGAAAGGCGGTCTTCGGTTTCAGGGCTGGTTCGACAATCATCGTGCGGTTTTCGACTCGAATTGTTTTGATGAAGGGCGCGTTAAATGCTTCACTGCGGACCGTCTCCCGCCCTTCAAGTGTCAGGGGCAGAGTGCCCTCGATCGATCCATCTGCCCGGATCAAGCAGCGCCCTAAATCACCGGCCTCGCCACCGGCTGTGTCGATCACGGTGATCAGATAACCATTCTCCCGATGGTCCAAAACGCGATGCCAACGCGAAAAGAACGAGATGTTCTGGGGCGTCGGCGCGATGTGGTCCAGGAACACCTCGACGGCGCCGCCGCAGATCATCCCCATGGCAGCGATTTCCTGGGAGTTGAGATCGATGGTAACGAATCGCTGCCGGCTACCGGAAATCAGTAATGCCTTCCCTTTTTCAATGATTTGAGCTTCCAGCAGCCCGCCGCCAATGGTGCCCGAATGATAGCCGTCGCCGGTGATCACCATCTGACTGCCTGCCGACCGGGGCGTCGAGCCCTGTTGACTGACGATCTTGGCCACAACCAATTCCTGACCCGCATTCAGGATGTTGCAGATGGTATCGGTGATCGTTTTCATGATGGCGGTCCTATTCGGGCACGATTCGGGTTTTCTGCCGGTATAAACCATTTGGGATCATGCGTCACCCAAAAGCTAGGCTCACCAGACGATGTCAGCGCGATCCCTGCCGGCCCGCCCTCTTGGATCTTTCCGGCAAGGTCGGGCAGAAATTCCAGCACGTCGGCCAGCTGGCCTGCCATCAGCTCAGACAGATCGATGGCCTCCATCTTTCCCTCAGGCCCCGCCCCAGGCCAAAAGGCTTTTCTCCGGAGACACCTTTGGAATAGAGCGCCGCCGTCCGTCGGGTCTTCTCCGCCGAATCGTCCATCATGGGTGACTCCTTGCCGTCGGCTGGTCAAAAACCCGTCTGCATTATCGGTTGGCCTTGCGGATTCCCAGTTGATCCAGGGCGATGATCCACTTGCATATGTTGGACGAGCCTTCCACCATGGTGTAAGTGGGGGCGTCCCGATAGAAGCGCGCCACCGGGTACTCTGTGCTGTAGCCGTAAGCCCCCAGTATGCGCATGGCGTAGTTGGCGCACTTGACGGCAGTCTCGCCGGCAAAGAGTTTGGCCATGGCCACGTCGAGTCCGTTGTTGAGGTTTCCCTGATCTTTGACCCAGGCCGCCTTGTAGACGAGGAGCCGGGAAGCTTCGATCTCCGTGGCCATCTGGGCGACCATGTCCTGATTCATCTGGAACTCGCCGATGGGTTTGCCGAACTGCTTTCGTTCGTTGCAGTATTTGAGGACAATTTCAAGGCAGGCCTGAGCCACTCCGACGGCGCCGGCCGCGGCCGAAAGCCGGGTCTGGTTGAGAGAGCCGAAGAGAATCTTGGCGCCGTCGCCGGGCGCCCCTATAATGTTCTCCTTGGGAACCCGTGTGTCGGACAGGAAGATTTCGCCTGTGGGGGAGGAGTAGGACCCCATCTTATCCAGGCTGGTGGTTTTGACCCCGTTGAAGTTCTTGAGCTCCACCACGAAGGCCGAAAGTCCCTTGGTCCCTTTTGATCTGTCCGTATAGGCGTAATAGACGATCACATCGCCGACCGACGCGTTGGAGATCCAGGTCTTGGAGCCGTTCAACAACCAATGGTCACCCTTGTCTTCGGCGGTCGAGGCCATGGCCATCACGTCCGATCCAGCGTCGGGTTCGGTGATGCCGAAGCCGCCCACGCTGTCCGCGCTCACCAGTGTGGGCACGTACTTTTCACTCAGGGCTTCGCTGCCGTACCGGTAGATGGTGTAGGCGCAGCCCAGGGTCTGCATGTTGACCTGCACCCTGAGGGAGCTCGACACCCGGGCAATCTCCTCGGTGACGATCATGGCGGCAAGCCACCCCATGTCCTCCCCGTCGTATTTCTCCGGGATCACGGTGCCGAAAAACCCAAGCTCTCCCATTGGCCGCATGGCCTCCATATAGGGGAAGTGGTGCTCTTCGTCCCACGCGTCCACATGGGGGGCCAGCTTCTTGTTGGCAAATTCCCTTACGGCCTTCCTCAGCATTTCAAGATCTTTGGGGAGTGCAAAATTCAAGGCAGCCTCCTGTCCATTTTTAGATGTGACGATTGGAATGAACTCACCCCGATGCGGTCAGTCCGCTACCATGCGGTTGACCACCGCGAGCACCTGTTCCTTGACGGCGCCTTTGAATCGGTGCTCGACCGCGGCCGTCAGCATCTCGACGGAGATACCGTGGTTCGTTCGGGCCAGAGCCGTCAGTGCCGCTAAAGCCCAGTCCTGGGATTTGATCTTTTTGGCCTTGAAGTCGATCTCGACCACATCGGCGGCGGTCGTCGGGATTTCGACCCCGGCAGCCTTGACGACCCGACAGCTTCCATCGAGGCGACCGAAGAGCGCCTGGCGTTTGGCCACGCCCTCGGCGGCAAGGGCGAGGACAGCGCTCGCTCGCTCGATGCCGGTGTAGCCAACCGGACGCTCTGAAAGAATCAACTCGCTGATCGAATGGCCGCGCATGACGGTGATTGGGTAGTCGTTCTTCTGGGTCGCATGAAGGCCCGCGGCGGCGCCGGAAAGGCAAAAGAGTTCGCCTGCCGTGATGATCCGCTGTCCGGCGCTACCCAACAGCACGACCTCTTGGCGCTCTTGGGCGGGAGCAGTGAAACGCGCCGCAATGGAGGCAGGGGAGGGGATCGCTTTGAGCCGTGAAGCCTCCGCGCGGTAAGCCTTTCCGTATTCGGTCCTTGCGTTGGCCGCGGTCATGGCGTCCAGGGAGGAAAACCCTTCGAGCTTCGACGCGATCGCCTTGGGGGTCAGCTTGTTCCTGCGTGTGTAGCGGCCCGGGCAGATGCCCCAGATGTCGACCACCGAAAAACCCTCGAAGCGGATGGCCGATTCGAGGGATTGGGTAAGGTTCGGATCGTAGGTCGACACACGGTTAGCCATGGGGGCACCAGCGGCAGCCGCCACCTGACAGATGTCGACGGGCTTCTCCAGCCGATTTAGAAACCCCGATCCCACCTGGGCCTCCTGGGGGGTGGTCGACGAGCACTGGCCCCCGGTCATCCCGTAGTTGAAGTTGTTGAGCACCAGAAGGGTCAGATCGATGTTGCGGCGGCAGGTGCTCAACACATGGGCGCCGCCGATCCCGAGCCCGCCGTCTCCCATGGTGACGATGACCGTGAGCTCGGGCCGCGCCATCTTGATCCCGGTCCCATAGGTGAGCGCCCGGCCGTGAAGACCGTGAAAGGCGTGGGTGTTAAAGAAGGTGTCGAAAAGACCGGAACATCCAATGTCCGTCACGATGACAACGTCTTCGCCGGCGATGCCCATCCCGGTCAGGACCTGATCCAGGGCATGGACCACCCGCTCGTGGGCGCATCCCGGGCAGAAAACCGGTGGTCGGCTGCTATTCAGTAGACTATCCATGTTGGATAACCTCCATGATCTGACTGGGGGTAATGAGTTCGCCGTTCATCTGACCAAAAAAGGCAACTTCCCGGTCCGGCAGCACCCGCCGGATCTCCCGCACGTACTGACCCAGGTTCATCTCCACCACGACTACCCGGCGATAGGCCCGGGCCTTTTCGACGATGAGCTGTTCCGGAACGGGCCAGAGGGTCTTCAAGGTCAGAAGGGATACCGGGTGCCCGGATGTTTCGAGCTCAACCACAGCGGCCTCGGCCGCCCTGGCCGTCACGCCATAGGCGATCACCAGGGTGTCGGCCCTCTCGGCCGGGCGATCCGTAAAGAAAGTGAAGCGATCGACGGCAGATGTGAGTTTGCGGGTCAAGCGATCCTGGCTCTCAGCAATCTGCTCCGGGTCGGTAGTGATATAGCCGTCCGGCCCGTGGGTGGAGGAGGTCTGCCGCACCAGTCGTTTGCCGCCGATCGGTAAAAACGGTGGCACCGGTCCGGCGGAACCGTCAAAGGGCAGAAAGGCGTGGTCGGGATCGGCCTCCCTCCGGTCCACGATTTCAGGGAGCGTCAACGCCTCCAGGTCGACGGTCTCCCGGGTCATGGCGATCTCTTTGTTGGCGGCCAAGAACACGGGGCAGCGGTAGGTCTCTGCAAGATTGAAGGCGTGGGCGGTCAGCTCGTAGCAGTCCTTCACGTCCACCGGTGCGAGAACGATTATCGGGAGCCCGCCGCTGTTGCCCCAGCGCAGAAACTGGACGTCGCCGTCGGCACCCTTGGTGGCCGATCCGGTGGAGGGGCCCAGCCGCTGGACGTCAACGATCACGATGGGGATCTCGCTGCCGATGGCAAAGGAGATCTGCTCGCTGTAGAGGCTGATGCCGGGTCCGGAGGTGGCGGTCATTGTCTTCATGCCAGCCATGGACGCCCCCAGGCAAAAGCCGATGGAGGCGATCTCGTCCTCGCCCTGAAGACACACCCCGCCCGCCGGAGGCAGGAGCTTCAGCATGGTGTTGTAGACGGTGGTGGCCGGCGTAATCGGGTAGCCCGCAAAAAAATTGCAGCCCGCAGCCACCGCCCCCCACCCGACCGCCTCGTTGCCTTCCATCAGGTTGAGACCCATTGATCACCTCCATATGATCTATAATTTGATCAAATATATGATAATTGTTGTGATCGAGTAAAGGATGCGAAAATAGATGTCAATCGTTTTTTCACTGATTCAAACCGGTACATGCGGTGAATGGCTTTACGGGGAGAGGCACGGCATGGACGATCAACGAATTCGAACCCAGAGGAGCAATAGGCATTGGCGCTGGAATCGTCTGTGCCAAAGGACGCTATTTGGGTTCGCAGGATCCAGAATTCGATGGCAGGTGCTTCAGAAACGGGTGGCGTCTAGCCGCTCTCTGACATCTTGGAGAACGTGCCGTTTCACCTTCCGAATATGGCTGGAGAGCACCTTCTTGGCTTTTTTCCGATCCCGGCTCTGGATATGCCCGAAAAGAATATGGTGGTCGGTATCCGCAGAATCCATCGAGGTCGAAAAAAGGAAATTACCTCCGTATTTGAGGTAGAGCAGGTCGAAAAGGTTCTTGAGCGCCTGCAACTGCAAAGAGCAGTTCGACAGCGCGGCCAAGGTGAGATGAAACTGCATGTCTTTTTGAAGTCGATCGTAGAGATAGACGTCCTTGGAGGCTTTCAAGTGGTCGTCCAAAGCGGCCTTGAGCCGATTCAGGCCGTCGTCGTCCATTTGAATGATGGATTTGGAAAGTAGATCGCACTCGATGAGCTCCCGGAGGTCGTAAATTTCCTCGACCTCCTGCACGTGGATTGGTGCCGTATAATAGCCACGATTGGGTTTGTGGAGCACTAGCTGCTGAAACTCGAGCCATTTGAGTGCCTGGATAATGGGCGTCTGGCTCATACCAAGCCGTTCCGACAGGTCTCGATAGGAGATCTTCTGGCCCGGAACGATTTCGTTGTGGAACAGCATCATCCGGATACCCTCATAAGCTTTTTGAGTATGTCCAGCGGATGAGTTGGATGTGCGGGAATCCTGTGCGGGAATCATTCAGTCGAATCTCCATAGATTAGAGGCGCCCATTTGGGATAAAAGAAATCAAATATATGATTAAATATAGAACCGCATCTGTCAAGGAATGATCGCTACCGCTTCTGTACATTGCCGGCTCTGTTGGACATCGGTCATTTCGCCGTCGCGGCTGGCACGGCCTGAGGCAGCTGGATGGGGGTCAAAGAAATCGACAGACGAACCCGGCGGAAAGCGGTTGATCCGTTTGGCTAGCCCGGATATGTCACCTGTTGGCGGCGTTCATCGGCCAGGCATTCGAGGGCGCCGCCGACCGTTGGTACTGCAAGCCCTTGATCACGCCCCATATGGAAGCCTCCGACGCGCCCCCAGGGGGACTGTTTTTGGGGGTTTTTGCCATTCCGCCGGGGGACAAACGGCTCCCGGGGCCCTGCTACCAAAACAGGCTATAACCATAAGATATCATATATCATTTTGACATTTAGAAAAATATTGTCATGACATATTCGGGCTTGACTATCGACCGAACGGACAAGCCGGAAATCGGCATTGAGGGCAGTCGAGGCAGAGTCCGCCGTGACCCATATCGGCAATGGCATCCGCGTTCAATACCTCGCCGGTTAGGATCCTTGGTAACACGAGGTTGAACAGGGTCACATCGTGGTAGAACACACAAGCTGGCAATCCAAGAATCGGTGTATCGCCGAGAACCGCATAGAGAAACATCGCTCCGGGCAAGACTGGGCTGCCGTATCGGATGATCTCGGCGCCGGTGCGGCGGACACCACTGACCGTTACATCATCCGGATCAACAGACAATCCGCCTGTGGTAACGATCATTTCACAGCCCGTGTCCTTCAGACCGATGATGGCATTGGCAATTTTTACGTCGTCGTCCGGTACGATGATTTTCCTGATATATTCACAGCCATAATCAATGGCTTTCTGGGCAACGTGAGTATCAAAGCCGTCATCGACGAGCCCTTCATATATCTCAGAGCCGGTAACCACACCGCCAAATTTAAGCGGGCGGTAGGGGTGTAGCGTCAGAACCGGCCCATGTTGTCTAGCGATGGTTTCGATGCGATGCACATGTTCCCGTGCCGTCAACAGGGGAATGATCCGAGTGCCGGCGACGATCTGATTTTCCGTGCAAGGCGTGTTCGATTTGATGGTCGCTAGAACGGTGTCTGGGACCTTGTTGATCTCCCGCAATGCATCGACGTTGACTTTGAAGACACCGTCAGCGCTGCAGGCAATAGAGGACTTACCCTCCGAAGGCTCACCCCATACGAGATTGGAACCACAAACCGCTTTGGCAATACAGAGAGCCGCTTCATCCTCATGGATTTCATGGGGATCAAGATCCATAACATAAATATGGGCTTTCCCGATCCGAAGTAGCTCGGGTACATCGTTTTCGGTGATGATATGCCCTTTTTTGAAAGCCACCTCCTTTTGGCGGCCGGGAACGATCCGGGTTAAATCGTGAGCGACCACCATCCCCACCGCATCTTCGACGCTGACCTTTATTAGCATGGTGCAATCCCCATCCACTAGTTCTATGAATTCCGAGACCATCCAGTCAATCGATATGCCGCAAACGTTACCAGATCACTTTCTCAGATCAAATGGTGGCAACGATGGGACGCACCCGCAACTTGGCCAGCAATGAATCGATGGCACGCCAGATCCGGGTGTTTGAGCTAGGCTGAAAAAAAGCTGGACTCATCATATAAAGTGTGTAATATATTATATGCACAATGGAGGAAAAACGTAAATGGCTAAATTGAAATCGCTTGATCAGCCCGCTTCCCTTTCCAAGCTGGCCTATAACGCCATCCTGAAATCCGTCCTTTCCAACGATATGCGACCGGACGAGACATACAATGAAATGATGTTGGCCAAGGATCTCGGGATCAGCCGAACGCCGGTGAGAGAGGCATTGCTCGAGCTGTCCGCTCAGGGGCTCGTTACGTTTCTTCCCCGCAAGGGTATCGTGGTTAACCGGTTTACCGTAAATGATGTTGACGAAATCTTCGAGATTCGTCGTGCGATTGAGTCGGCGGCCGTCGAAAAGCTGGCTTCTTTAGATCCGCCGCCGGATACGCGACTCCTTCATAAGTCCCTTGAACGACAGCGTGATGCGGTTCAAAAAAATGACTACTGGATGGTCTTGCGGGCGGATAGGGATTTCCATGTCACACTGAGCAAACTCACGGGGAATCGACGCTTGATGGCCATATCGGAAAATATTCGGAACATGGTCCATTTGATGGGCACCCGGGCACTCGAACTCCCGGGGCGCGCCAAAGCCGTTCTGGAAGAGCACAAACGTATCCTCTACACCATTGAAAACCGACAGCCGGAACAGGCAAAACAGGCGATCTTGGATCATCTCATCCGAAGCGAGCGGGCGCTACTGGATGCGTTTCACCATCGTGAATCCGGAGAAGCAAGGAGCGGGGATCAACAATCCGGATAGTCGTGCCGATCTGGAGATCCTCGAACCATGGCCGGAACTTTAAATTATGCGGTTACCTATAACGCTCCAGATGGCCCAAATCGAAAGGCCAATGGGTGTCGGATCGGATGCCGGGCGGCTGTCTGAGCCATTTAGGCCGCGTTGAGACGGTTGCCACCTGAGGGTTTCAGATTCCTCGATTTTGCCTGTCAGCCAATATGTTCTGCAAGAAAGTCCGTCAGCGACCGTCTTTACACGGCCTTTGTGGCGAGTTTTGGTTGGCAGCGGAACCGATACCCATGGGCCGCATTGAACCCCAACTGGAGGATTCTACACAACCGCGTTAAATTAAAGAACAATAGGAGAAGATAGAAAAAGGAGGCATCTCATGGCGAAACCCGAAATCGAATTCAAGGACTAGCCCGGATATGTCACGTGTTGGCGGCGTTCATCGGCCAGGCATTCAAGGGCGCCGCCGACCGTTGGTACAGAAAGCCCTCGATCACGCCGCATATGGAAGCCTCCGACGCGCCCCCAGGGGGACTATTTTGGGGGGTTATTGCCATTCCGCCGGGGGACAAACGGCTCCCGGGGCTCTGCTACCGAAACAGGCGATAACCATAATAAATCATGTATCATTTAGACATTTAGAAAAGAGATGAAATAGTCGGGCTAAGATTCCGAGTGAGAGTGGCGACCGGTGGAAGGCGATACGTTTGGTATCAAATAAATGATACCAAGTTTTCCTTCCGAGACAGGCGATTATATCCGCAAGCTAAAGTTTCTCACGGGGATTGAAACCACTGAGACGACATAGCCCGTGACTGTTGGGAAGAAGTGTTCCTGGTCGAAGGCAGTCTCTACGATGTCCCAAAGAAGGAAATCTATCTGCCAGACGCTTATGGGTGCCGACCGCCAAGGATGATTCATAAACCTTGCTAAAATTCCTTCGACTGGGTCACTTTCGAGATTCCCTACCATAAAAAAATAGTCTTCGATCTCAAGCGATATCCGAAGATACGCAGTGATCGAAGGGTCACTTGGAAATCCAACTCGAACGCGGTAATGAGGGCGGACGGAGTTTTCTGGTGATTCAATACCAGTTGACTACGTGCTCTTGGTCAAAAACCCTGATGAAGTCGTTGGGCGCTGGGATGACTTGTTGATGGCGAGCACTGTCATATGCGATGGGGAAACAACCGGTTATCAGAAGGACAGATTGGGTCTTCTGCTCAATCCGTCGGAACTGATGACTTTCGTTCAGGGCAAATTGGGTTCGCTACTAAGGGATATCGTCCTTTTTTCCGGAACCATGGGAATGATCGACGGTGAGTTTTTTTATGGAGAGTGCTTTTCCGCAGAGCGGATTATCGATCATTTAGACCGCCGCCTTTGACGACCGGGTAAACTTTCTGGACTACCTGTCGGTCGAATCGGTCGTAGTGAGCACCGTATAGAATACCAATGGGGAGATGTCATGAAGATCGCATCCATTCAGATGGCAGTCGTAGAGGGCAACAAACGCGCCACCATCGAAAAGGCGTGTGAACGGATCCGTCAATGTCAGGACGCCGATCTCATCATTTTGCCTGAAATCTGGAACATCGGATTTATGAGTTTCGACCGCTATCACAGTGAAGCAGAAGATCAGGGTGGACCGACGTTGGCGGCGATGGCCTCAGCTGCTCGTGATGTGGGGGCATATCTTCATGCCGGCAGTTTCGTCGAAAAAGAAAATGGGCATTACTTCAATTCGAGTTTCTTTCTGTCTCCCCAGGGGAACATTTTGGCCAACTACAGGAAGATACACCTTTTCGGGTACCATTCCAGAGAAACACAGCTCTTATCGCCAGGCGGAAAAATCGTTGTTGTCGATACGCCGTTCGGGAAAATTGGATTGGCGACTTGTTTTGATCTTCGCTTCCCCGAGCTGTTTCGCCGGATGGTGGAACAGGGAGCGGAGATGTTTCTGGTCTGTTCGGCCTGGCCCTATCCGAGATTGGAGCACTGGCTTATGCTCAACCGCGTGCGGGCAATTGAAAATCAATGTTACCTGATCTCTTCGAATTCGACTGGCCTCAACCAGGGCATACAGTTTGTCGGTCACAGCATGGTGGTGGATCCGTGGGGGACCATCCTTTCCGGTGCAGGTGACAAGGAGATCACATTGAAAAGCGATGTCGACCGATCCGAAGTTGCCCTTGCACGGGAGCAGTTTCCCGGCCTGGCCGGTCGGGTCGATTGGTTGAACACACCGGGGGCGTAAGTGCTCCCTTACAAGAGACAATAAGGATAAGGGAAATGGCAAACCTCGAAATCAATTTTTGCGGTATCCTCATCAAGAATCCCCTGGTTGCCGCGTCAGCGGAACCTTCTTTGAATGCTAAAAACATGAAGAAGTGCATCGATACAGGTGCGGCCGTCACGAAAAGTGGTCAATCGCCTTCGAAGGTGAAAGGCGTCTGAACGAGAGGCGGCTGGGGGACTGAAGCGGCGGGGCAGGGGAACGGGGGCTGATCACTACTTTTGTGATCAGAAAAAGCAGACAGGGGCTATGAGTTGAATCGCAGCCCCAAGAAATCATTGGTCGGGAAGACTGGGCTTAACCATCAAATCGATCGGTTACATTCAATTGCTGAAGGTGACCGACTGTTTCATATCCTGACAATTTAACTTGGTTTTTCCGAATGACCGATTTCCGTTCAGCTGTCACCCTTGATCGATAGAAGATATTATCAATCCCGGAAAATGGGCACAATTTTGAGCACAAATCAGAATGACCTCCTCATCCTTGCATTCAGAATAAAATTGCCCTCATCGAGAAAACACATAGGAAAATTGTATTCTGCCTCAATGGATTCATGAAATGCCACCCCATTTATCTATTCACGCAATGAGATGGGCAGAAATGCCCTCATATCAACCTCTGCATCTTGCTTCAGACCAGACAATGCCTGGAAGTCGTTTTTTTGCATATTCTCTTTGGCATACAACAGATAACTGTTGATCAATTCGTTATATTTATCGATTATTTCACCGGTGATTCTTCCTTGAGCCATCAGTTGCTTATCAAGTTCTCTTTTCCTTCTTGCAAAGGAATCATGCCCCTCTTTTAACATTGGGAAGTAATCTTTTGATTTATTTCTGCCAATCCTTTCATCAATATAGTATCTCAGCAGCCTATCGTTGTAGGCTTCAATTTCATTGTTTTTTTTCTTCTCACTTTTCAGGGATCTAATGTTTCCGATAAATTCTGCATAAAGACTAAATTCAGGATCTATCGGTTGGGTGTTTCTCGTTTTTTCATCAGGAGAACCATTTTCCCATATCCCAGCCTGCCGAGAGGCTTCTAAACATCTGTCCATCCAATACTCTCTTTGATCGATACTTTCCCACCCAAAGGTTTTGTAAATTAATGATGACAATTTATAGCCATCAGCCTCTTTTACTATTTTGTTAGTATAATACAAACCACGGTTTGCCAATTGATGACATACCCCGAACATCAGGTAGGCAAAGTCGGGCCATTTGCACGGTTTAGATGTCGTCATAAACTTTACGATTTGCTTGTTCTCGGAATGGGTAAAAGATTTTGTATTATCAAGTGGATTGCCGCCCTCGCACTTACCAAAACACCCATAGCCTTCCCAGTTACCATTTTCCTCTAAAAACCTAACATAGGTGTGATCAAGTGGGTTGTATCTAAACCATGCTGGTCTTTTCTCAACTGAAATCTTGGGGATCTTTTCGTTGTTGTTTTCATTTCCTGAACACATGGGTTGAGCATACAGAAAATGGCTTCTAAATCCAAAAATCAATGTGAAAATTGATGTCAAAACCCAATATTTATACGTCATGACGCCCATCCATTACCAGAACCATCCAAACCTTTTAAAAACGCGGTTATGTAGAATCCACCAGTTGGGGTTCTATGCGGCCCATGGGTATCGGTTCTGCTGCCAACCAAAACTCGCCACTAAGGCCGTGTAAAGACGGTCGCTGACGGACTTTCTTGCAGAACATATTGGCTGACAGGCAAAATCGAGGAATCTGAAACCCTCAGGTGGCCACCGTCTCAACGCGGCCTAAATGGCTCAGACAGCCGCCCGGCATCCGATCCGACACCCATTGGCCTTTCGATTTGGGCCATCTGGAGCGTTATCGATAACCGCATTTAAAAAAGTTCATTGTTGCCTAAAAGCGAGTTCCTCACAACGACTTATTATTCTCAATAAAATTCTGAAGTGTTTTACGAAGCAGAAAGAAACCAGGATCACTAAGAAGGGATATGGGATAACCGATATGGAAAAAGTGTCATATGAATAAGTATCGATAGGCATTAAAAAATGACCCAGTCTGTAATGCTCATAAACACTGATAATATCATTTAAATATGGACCATCGCCTAAGGGTCGCACTCTCGAAGCTAACAGTGGGTTTTCTTGACCAACCGCCGTGGCGTTAAAAAGACGATTGCTACAGCGGATTGTTGGTCCGGATTGGTCTAAACCGAAAGAGTGGACGAGAAACAATAAAAGCACAGGGGTTAGTGACCTCCTTTCCAGGCTAAATGGTTTTTGGCGCAACTGCCAATAAACCGTATTGAGGGCACCGCCTCAAATTGTGCGAAAAATTTTATACGTTTTCCCGATCTCCCTCGTCATAAAAGATCTTTCCTCGCGCTATCCTGGGCACGATAATATGATACAATGCGCCGGAGATGTATCCGGGGTCTCTTTTCCCATACTCGACGCTCGGTCCGGTGACGTGCCGCCGGCAGACTGTTTTCCCGGACAGGGACCGTCGGCGGTAGTGGTTTAGATCGCGGGCGTCGCGTTGAAGGTTCGTCAGTCCTTGTGAGCCCTCCGACATTGATTTGCGAGCTATCTTATATGTGTCGGGGGGCGGTCCGCACCGCCGCCACCACCACCGGCACTGCCAGGGCGCGAACCGGCACCCAAGGGCCCTACCACGCGGAATGTGGCGTCCTTTCGGAACAGAACGTCACTACCCTTCTCAAGGAACAGCTGAAAGTTCCTGTGTCGGATGTAGTGGTCAGGATAGTTCACCGATTCGAAAGACGCGGCGTTTGCGTCCGCCAGACCGGAGACCTGCCTGAATGTCGAATCGTTGCGAAACAACTCATCGTCTGTCCTGACGTCTAGCCAGAGCTGGAAGTTGCGATGGCGCAGATATCGCCCCGGATAGTTAAGAGACTCAAACGACACGTCGTTGCCGCCGGCCAGACCCGGCACGATGCGGAAGGTCGCATCCCACTGGTCCATGTCGGAATTGGAGGCAACATCGGATAGCAGGCCCTGGAAGTAGCGATGCCGGATGAACTTTCCCGGGTAGTTTAACGATTCCAACGACTTATAGGTGCCGCCTGCGTTTCCATCGTCCAGGCACCAATCGCCGGTCACCGCGTAATGGCCATTGTGGCCCCGGAACGAGACGGTGAGGAAAGGGCTCTGTTTGCTCATACCCGGGAAAAGATCATTAGCCGACTCCAGATTGGTTGCGACGTCGACTGGCGAAAAGACCTCGTCATCCCACCACTGCCGGAGCCAACCGATCAGCTCGTCGAGAATCGCCCCGATCAGAAAGCCTATCGCCGCGCCGATGAGGCCGGCGCCAACGATCCCTCCGATAGCTGTGCCGATGGCCTTCAGGAGCGAATCGCTGACCTCCTCGCGAAGCCAATTGACCAAGTCATTGAGGAAATCACCGAAGCCGCCCATGTCGATCTCGGCCAGGGCCAGAAGGACAAAGTAGGATTTGGGCCAATCTGCCCCACCGACCGAAAGGTCGAAGCGCTTGAACTCGCGCGGCGGCCAATAGGTCTTGACCGTGCCGTCGTCGAAGTCTCCGACCCGGAAACGCGCGATCGCATGCGCCTCTCCCAGTGGATCGATGCTGTTGCCACCGAGGTCGATCTCGTCGGAGCCTGACCACTCAGGTTCCCAGAAGGAATTGGTCTCGTCAAGGCACCGAACCCTGCAGATCCGAAAGGCCAGAGTCGATGCATGACCGGAGCGCGGTAAAGGTGGGGCGCCGAGGGGCACTAACGCCGAGAGTGCGGTGCGCAGACGGGCGTCGTCAATCTTCAGCTCGGCCGGATAGTCGAGCCGCCGGATCTGGCTCCTGACATCGGTTTCCGACTTGAGATCGACAGCAGCCAAGTCCTTGTAGACGCGGGCGCGTAACGCGGGCTCGGCCTGGACCGAGCGCATCACCCGAGGAATCGCTGCCTTGTACTTAGCTCGAGGGAGCGCGCGGAAGCGAGAGTGGAAGATCCTCTCAAGGCTCTTGGGATCACGGGGCAGTGGATAGGTCCGTGCATCGGACTCGTGGGCAACGGCCTTTTCGGCCGCCAAACGGGCACTGTTTGCCACTCGCCGAGCGATCTGCCTCAGCTTTGGATCGGAAATGGAACTGCTATTAATGATGTTGAGATTTGCCATGATGTCTTCTCCCTGCTGTTTGAGGTGAAAGGCAATCGCTTATAAATGCGACACCCAGTTCCTCCGACAAGCCGTCATGCAAAGGGGTAAATGAAGCCTATAGCAAAAGTGACAAGTTCGGCGTTGAGTTTGAATTCTGAGCCTTCAACATCCCCTACATACAATGGACTCGTCATTCTTACCCATCAGCCTCAGATCGCCTTTGACATCAGCATTTGTGAAGCTCGATTGAAGAAGTATTCAGAAAGCGGATCAATGTCCCACTAGAAGTCTTTAACAGTGATCGCTTGAGTACTTACTGAGAGTTAACGGTATTTATGCAGATGGTTTAGTAGGCGGAGTCAAAAAAGGATAAGGAAAGGATTTGGAATTGCAGCGGTCGGATCTAGTTTATCATATTTTCAATTATATGCAAAAATTGTACTATATTTTGATGATAAATCTGAAATTGATTTTAGATTTTAAATTAAGAACTTATGAGAATATAAACTTCATTTGCAAAATTAAAGAGGAAAATAATTCACTCAATACTAAAGACTATATTTCATTATATGAAAATATTTACATAAAGATAAATGTCCTTTAAGGAAACCGATTCTCTAGTCTGGATGTTTTATATCAGATCGGAATCGAGCCATTGACGGCGGTGGTCCCCAAAGGCTGTACAGCCGCTTCCGGATCAACAAATTGCGTGATTATTTGTATTCGACGAAAGGGAAAGTAAGGTGGTCTCGGCAATCGGATGAGGCTGATCGAAATAAACCTCGTCCGGAGTTCCGTCATCATTTCTCAATTTGTTTTTAGCACTTTAGCGTTCTTGAGTGATTATTTCACAATATCGTTTCATCCCGATATTGATAAAATCGTTGTTAAGCTCAAATAATTTATCAATCTGCTCTTCGATCAGTTCCTCTTTATGTTTTTTGCGGGAAAACAAAAAATCTCTGATATTGTACCATGTATCATACATTTGCTTTATTCTTTTTTTATCCTCTGTCGTTTTAAAAACGTTTATTAATTCCTTCTCATCAAGAAGGCCACGGGAGAGTGCTTCCATTTCAATATTGCTTACCGCTTGTTGAAGTTCCTTTTTAATTCTTTTTCTTTCTTTTGGATCTCTCGTGTATATAAAATTACCTTCATATTTGTGCAATACTTCATAGCGAAATCTAACGGTCATGATTAGCGCTGTACTCAATAAGCCTGGGACTTTTGGTATTTCTGAGATATGCCAAGAAACATCCTCATTGAACAGGATCTTAACCGTGTAGGAATTGTCTGCAAGGGTATCAACACGATAGAGTATCGGTCGGTATCGCTTGCTTTCATGGAATGCCTTCAAAGTGGCTTGAATAGGAGTGAAGAGCTTTCCCTGTAAAGCATTTGTGATTGCGATGATTAATTCGTCAAGCCAACGATGGTCCTTTTCCTTTTTGGCTTGGGTCACGATATCCCCCCATAGCCAATCGCCTTTTTTCAAGCCAAATAGTTTTAGGGTGGAGGCGTTTGATATTACCGTTGAGTGATCGGGTATTTGGCCGTTATTTAAATTACCGATGTTAAGAAATAGAAAATTAGTGAAAAAGTCCGTATTTAACTTGCGCCTGGATATCAAATCAACAATTTCATTGCTGGCCCGGTTTAACTCTTCGGGTTGTTCCGCCATTGCTGGGTTTAGTGGAATTGACAAGCCTTTATATTTGGTATCCGTAAAGAGCTCTTTTAAAAACTGTGTAACCTTCGGAACTTGAGCAGGAACCGCTTGCAGGTGGCGCAGCGGTCTTGGCGGTTTCAAGTTGTCACTATGCAGGCAGATCAGCGATTGATTCTCGATGTCATCTAACTTTGTGAATAGGCCTGCTTCATAAAGAGGCCAATCCCAGGTGATGGTTGCATCGGTAAAGATAAGGATCAGCATTTGTGATTCGGAAAGACGCCTCCGAATCCACTTGAACCAATTGGTCCCGATCGGGATATTTTCAGATAGAAAAATTTCGACCCGCCCTGCGCCATAGCGTTCAATGGCACACTTTACTCCCCTTGCGGTTCTTTCATCTTCATGCTTGTGGCTAATAAAGATTTTTAGCTTTCCATCGCCACCGGAAACGGAGGCCCTATCGCTATTTTTCGTCTCTGATTTATCGCCTTTTACTGTTTCTTTGCCACTTCCGATATCTTCTGCAAGTTTGGGCTTTGAGAGCATCAAATTTGCGTAGCGGGATAGGATGCCGATATCGGGAGCCAAATATGCGAAGGTGAGCCTTAAACCTAAATTCTTTAGTGCCGGAATATCCTCCATGACGTTCTTAACTTGATCGCGCCATTGACGCCAGTGCTTTTGCCGAACTGGTGGTCTTGGAATTCTGAGGATTTCATCACCGTTGCGCACCAATTCACGAACGAGGCTGGCTTTGGACATATCCCAATCCTTGAATAAAATGGTATTTTAAAACAATTGAATTTGACATTACTTCAAATGGTTCATTAGGAAAAAAAAATTAAACTAGTCGATTATCGTAACAGGTAAATCATTGCCAATGATCATTTCGTCGCTTTTCCGATTGCGGGGAAGTAAGTGATTCAAGACGGGATGAATAACATAGAGTTTGGATTCCGGCAGGTCCCTATTTTTTGGATTCGATAGGCCTCTCCCTGGCGGCATAAAATATTGGATAATCTCTTTGGTTCCTGTTTTTCTAAGCGTAATGCCCAAAAGGCCAAGCTTATATAGGGTCGCAAATGGCCGCGTCAGATCGGATGCAGCATCTGGATCGTATAAATCGCTTCGGCTCTGAACATATTCGTTGGTTGCTTCCTTGATTTGCTCCGGAGTCATAATATTTGCTGGCACAAAATTTTTTATTAGTTCTTTAATATTAAATCGCTGATCCAGCATTGGTTTAACTTCAGCAATATACTGTTCAGCAATATGCTCTTCAGCGAGAATCACTGCGTTGCGAATCGAATCGGGCACAAATCCGCTTGCGGGTTGCTTCATTAAAAGCACAGTTCCCATATGAACGATGTCTCTTGGTCTACCGAGTGTATGACGGTGGATATAATCTTTTATACTTTCACTTCCACCGATGTAATAATTAGGAATCGTTGTACAATCTCCAAAAAAAGCCTTCCATGGATCAGTCTTTTTGAAGTTTGGCCGCATGAGCAAATCATCTGCAAGTTCTTGGACACGGGATTCGAAAATGGCAAGGAGTTCATCCTTCGTGTATTCTAAAGGTGCTATATAGTCAAAATATTGTAGTTGCATTTCATCCGAAAATTGTCGGTAAACATCTGAGCGGATTGATGTAAAAAGGTGGATGTCTCGGTGGGTAAAGCTAATTTCTCTTATAGCGCGAAACTGTCCATACATACTGTTAAACCAGAGATCAGGTTCTCTTTCATAATAATCATCCAAATTATCCATAAACACATAAACTTCTCTATTAACACTGCTAAGAAGGGTTGAGAGCTTATCATTTTCTTCTCGAACAGTTTTTAATACTTGTCTAGGAGATGAGTCGAGCCTCGATCCTATCTCTGTAAAATAATGAAAGGGACGACAAGGATTACGTGATCCTACTGATAAAAGATTATCAATCAGTTCTCTCGATGCTTTAAGCCGGGAGTAATCCAATTCGCTTCGCCAGCTATCTTTAGGCTTAGATGGCATTTCCTCATCGATTTCAGTCAGTATTTGATCACGCAAATGATGCAAAACAGATCTAAAAATAGAATGTTTCCATATACTTGTCCATGCAAGACTGCTTTCACTTTCATCTGATACCGTGTAATTGAATTGCTTTCCGACGTGACTTGCTGCATCGAGGCGATCAACAGGAAGGTCGGAATCTGAGGGAATACAAATCGCGCCACCCTTTTTACGCAGATCTATTGCCTTACGTAAAAGCAATAATGTCTTGCCAGATCCTTTTGGACCAACGATGTATCGTTTGTCATTGGTGTCGAGGAATGAGCGGATGGTGAAGTTTTTGATGATATTGTTCAGTGTCTCAGGGGTTGCTAGTCCAGCGTCCTCATGGCCAAAGCTTCTGTTCATTTATTCCACCTATTGGTTAATCGACTGATATAATGAATAATAGTGGAGAATAATAAAAAAGGTCAGAAAACAAACGATCAAAATCAAAATATATCGGTAGCATATAAATAAATGGTGTGTCTTTGTTGCACGAATAAAATGATAACAAACTGTTATTATTCGGTTCCTACAATTTAAATGATTGTGAGTCAAGGCCTATTAAGGCCCCTTTTGGCGAATGGGAGGAAATCCCTCGCCTATAGACGAATACTTCAGCAGGCTTGTGGTAATATAAAGAATTATGGTTCATCCGGTTAGAACGTACTTTGATTGATGCAGCGCTATGATTTTGAGGTTGAAGAATTCGTGATCCCTGAAGCCGTGTAACCCTCCCGTATAATAGTGCCATTGATAAGTAGAGACTTCTTGGGCAAAATGCTGATCAAGGAGGGCTCTACCCATGCGCAAAAGTCGGTTTACTGAAAGCCAGATTGTCCGCATTCTAAGACAGGTTGAAGGTGGTCGAACCGCCTCAGAGGTCTGCCGTGAGTATGGGGTCAGCAGCGCCACTTATTACAAGTGGAAGTCCAAATATGGCGGCATGGAAGCCTCTGACATCCGACGCTTAAAGGAGCTTGAAGAAGAGAACCGGCGGTTCAAGCAAATGGTTGCCGATGTGAGCCTTGAGAACAAGGCGCTCAAGGATGTCATCGCAAAAAGCTCCGAAGCCGGCGGAGCGGCGCGATCTCGTTGACTTCATGCGGCAGGAACACGGGCTCAGCATACGCAGAGTCTGCCTGAACGTAAGTCTGAGCCTTACGGTATTCAGCTACCGGGCCAAGCCGAAATTAGCACAGTTATCCACCAAGGTACTCACAACATCGAATCTGGGGTCGGTATCGTTGGTATGCGGGAAATAGGAGTGTATTACATCGCTGGGAAATTCTGTATCGAAGAGACATCTGAGCGAAGAGGACGTAATCCCGCCAGGCGGGTGGCCACGTTCCAGTGCTCTGGAAAACTCAGGGAAAAAATAAATGGATGACTCGCGCATGGCATATTCGACGAATCCCACCGGATGGGTGCCAAGTGCGGACAGGGGACGTTCTTATCAGTCCATCGGCAGCAACGCATATCCTTTATTCTGATAGGCGACAATACTAATGTATCCATTCTGGACAACAGTGATCTGTGGGAGAATATCGTCGTAAGACACTTTTTGGCTACGTGCTGCAATTGCGCACTGCTCCAGCGAAAATCCGTTCTCTTGAAATTGGTCGATCCATCCTTGAATTTCCTTTTTGATGGCGTGGTCCTCGGGAGACACATATCCAGTGCCGCGAGTGACGAATTTAGTGGCTGGTCCTCGAAAGGCCACGATGAAAGTGGGTTGGATGCCAGCATCAATCAATTGAGTGTAGGTTTCGTCAATCAGTTCGATTCGCCGCAGTAGTAGTTTCGGATCACCAACGTTGACGTCGCAGATCACCTTAACTGCTTTGAGCCCTTTAAGGGCATTCTCGTCGGTAAATTGGGTGGCAAGTGTCGTGATCGGTACCAGTAAAATGGCTATCAGCAGCGCAGCGGGTTTCATGATGAATTCCTTTCGCTTTTTTCTCGGACATTTTTACAGGTGAAGGATGTCTGATAAGATACAACAACTGCTGCTATCACAACGATGATCTTTTAAAAATGTGGTATCTGGTCCACATTTAAATCACAGAGCCAAAGATGACGACAAAAATCGTGTAGCGTTCCGCACAGGACCTCCGCTATTCAGCTCAAGCCATACCACAACGGGCAGGGGGGGATCGTTAACCTGAAACCCCTCGTATTGATGTCGCATATGGATAGGTGCTAATGTCACCTCTGTCCATCTCAAGCACAATCAATCAAAAATCAAAAACACCTCTATGCGTATGTTGTGCGACATTCAAGAGCTCAGCTGGAGATTTAAAGGAACGAGCGCCACAGAACCGATTCTAATCCTTGTTATCCAACCATTGAGTTCCCGAATACGGTTCTTTTTAACCAAAAGCCGCTTGATTTTACGATCCATGTCCCGGTCCCGTGACAACAGTCCATCGCGACGGCTCTTGGCCCTCCAATTCCCCAATATTCTATGATCAGCAGGAATCTGCTTTCCTTCACCCCCCCTCCCCGAGAACACAGCCAACAATCACGGGTTCGCTCCAGTAAGCGGCTATTCCTTCAATAATCCGAAAATGACCAGCGCCCTGAGTGGATGAATGTTTCAGGTATCCCTCAGATTTCTATCGTTTTGACTCGACATGCATGGGTGCGTTAGGGTGAATGGGCCTGCTTGCCTGGGGTAGTTGACGCCACCATGGAATCATCGGGCCACTTCAATCTCCGTTTTGATGGGGCTACCCACGTAAACGGATGGCTGACCGCAATCGACTGGTCTGACCGGAGAAAGCGCTCAAGATTCCCAAATCAATTAAACAGGGAGGGTTTTATCATGGCGCAAATGACATATTCCAGAATCAAGGTCACCGTTGATTCGGTGGCTGGCAAATGCCCGTTGGGCAACCGACCTGGAAAGGAGTTTATTATCGAACGGACAACTCCTGCCGGTATGTGTCTCAGTGCCTTCAATTCGATCAACCCGGCCATCCAGGTGCTGAGATATGGCGGCAGCTTTCCCTGGGAGAAAAACCCCAATGAGGCCTACATCTGCTGTCCGGATCATGTCAATCGTACGGTGTTTAAAATTGAAAGAGTCGGAGAAGTGGTGATTCAAAAATGACCCGTTGAACCGTTTCAGTGGTGCCGGAAAATGAAAGATCTTTGATATCCGGCAATTCGGAACACTCCAATATGTCGGTGCTGCCTTTATTCGACAGTGACGGATTCTTTGTTCTTCTGAACGAGTGCATCGATGTTCTGAAAAACGTCGCCAACCTGATACTCACGACCCTTTTTTTGGTGGGCGATCAAGTAGGACGCATAAGATTGACCCCACTTGAACATGGCGTTTAGCACCGGAACAAAGGATTGACCGATGTCGGTCAAGGAATATTCAACCTTTGGCGGCACCTGCCTGTACACTTTCCGGTTAACAAGCCCATCTTTTTCAAGCTCTTTCAAACTCTGGATCAACATCTTCTCCGATATTCCGAAAACAGCCCGGCGCAATGCACCGAAACGAACCACATCGTTCTGCCCCAGATGAAACAGCACTTTGGGTTTCCATTTCCCGCCGATGACCATCATGGCCAGTTCAAAATAGCATCTGAACTCCACATCACCCGCTTTTTTTTCATCACACTGATAGGTCATAGTCCGCTCCGTTCCTTAATACATACCATATGGTAAGTACCTAACATAAAAGTAGGTACTTGATATTTAATTAATATAGTAGATATTAGCGGTCAAGTAAACGGCTTTTTGATGACTAGTGTCATAATGCTCAAACGCTTAAAAATTATCACTGGTGTCCGGTTAAGAACCAAATAAATTCAGTTGGATATGCGGACTAGTAATTTGGTTTTGGTAACCGCCTTCTGTGAAGGCCCATGAAACTGGATTTTCTCAAAGAGAGTAAGCTTAAAACTGTAAAATTGTGTAGAGGCTCTGCTCAAGCTTCAGGCGCTTTTTCATGATGGCCACCAAAACATACACCGAGATCGCGGTCCAGATTTGCGTTTACGGCGGTTTCCGAAAGCCGAAAAAGATTTATCCGCAGATGCTGTTTGATCCATTTGAAGAACAGCTCCACTTGCCAGCGACTCTTAACAGGTCGGCAATGGTTATGGCGTCCAATTCGAAGTGATTGGTCAGAAAGGTTAGCCTCTTTCCAGTTTCGCTGTCATGGTATTTGATCCGTCGCAGCTTTTCGGGAAAGGCGGTTGCTGATTTGGCCACGACTGGACGAACTGTCTGGTCACAAATAACCCCGGTGGATTTGTCCACAGGAGCTGAATACAGTCGTCGCAGCTGAGTATTGGCCTTGGCCCTGAGAATGAAAAAGGCCAAACCTCGATGCATGCGAAATAGTCTTTCAAAATCAAGATAGGCACGATCCATCACGTAAATGGACCCTGGTTCGGAAGCAGCTCATCAAGAATGTTGACGTCATGCAGCTTGGCATCCGTGATGGACACAAATGAGGGAATATTGCCCCTCAGATCAAGCAGGGCGTTCATATTGATGCCGCTTTTGGTCGATCTAAACCGTGCCCAGGGAAACAGAGAGCGGCACAAGTCAATGGTCGAGGCATCCAAAGCGTACACTGTCTCTTGGAGTTGGAGGCCAAAGTCGTCTTCAGCGTACAGCTTCCGTGCTTGGGCGATCAGCACTTGCGCAAAGTCGCAGTAAATCCGCCAATCTCGTTTTTCGTTGGCATCGGCCAGAGTGCTTTTGGCAACCTTACTCTGAATACCGACGTGGTGGAGCTTGTTCTGCATTGCGCGTAAACATAAAACCGTATCGCGAAGACTATCTCGGTAAGTCAGCTGGGCAAACGCCATGCAGAGAAACTGTTCATAGCAAGTCAAAGATCGTATTCGGTAATTGCCATTGTAACGCTTGACACAGGTACGGAAACTCTTCTTGGGAAGAAATCTAATAGCTGTGAAAAAACGATTCGCCCTTGATACATCCTGTCCTCCCCTCGCAAATTTGTCCTGCGAAGGGATCTATGAGGCTATCGTTCCGAAAT
Source organism: uncultured Desulfobacteraceae bacterium (assembly GCA_942491115.1). Classification (GTDB taxonomy): domain Bacteria; phylum Desulfobacterota; class Desulfobacteria; order Desulfobacterales; family UBA5852; genus CALNZV01. The sequence goes on along the minus strand of CALNZV010000001.1, from coordinate 40,865 downwards.
CAAGAGGTTGCCCACTAAAAAGTGGTGCTTTTATGTTTAATTACAGAAACTTCTGACACTTTGAAGCCGGTTTAACCGGACACCAGTGAAAAATTATGAATGCAGTTGGCAACCACTCTAGTAAAGGAGAAACGGATGAATCCGGTTAAAATGACCATTTACTCCGACTATATCTGACCCTTCTGCTATATCGGCAAAGGTATTGTCGAAAGGTTGAAACAAGATTTCAAGATTATTGATGAATGGCTGCCCTTTGAAATCCATCCCGACACGCCTCAAAAAGGTGTCCTCTGGAAGGATTACTTTCCGGGAATGAATCCGGAAGCTTTTTTCCGGCAACTTGATGAACGCGGCAAGACGATGGGAGTCCGTTTCGGCCCGCAACCATTGATGAGCAATTCCCGCGAGGCAATGGAGGGGGGTGAATTCGCCAACGCGCACGGCAGATTTGACGCTTACCACGAAGCCGTATTTCGGGCGTTTTTCACCGACTGCAGGGACATCGGCGATCGAGGGATCATTCTGGAAATTGCCAAAGGTGTGGGACTCGATGCGGCAGCGTTAGATGCAGCGCTTGAGGGTGGCACCTATCACTCTCGTCTTCAGGCAACCACTAGAAAGGCGAAAGCGAATGGATTCAGTGCGGCACCAACGTTCGTGATCGATGGATACGGTTCGGTCAGCGGAGCCCAACCGATTGATACATTCCGAACCATTCTGCGAGGGGTGGAAAAGGCCACAACCCGTGAACCGTTGGCAGCCCTCAAATAGACGATAGAAAGCGATTCTCGAACAGAGGAGAACCCGATGCATTACGAAGGAACCACCTACCGCCCGCCGCCAGAGGCGGATACACCACTCCTGCAGGTAACCGTGGGCTGCGCCCACAATCGGTGCACGTTCTGTCACATGTACCGAGACATCACCTTTCGACGCATCCCGATGGATCAGATCGAAGCGGACCTCCAGGAGTTGCGAAGCATATTTCCCAAATCGGAGCGCATCTTCCTCGTCAATGGAGACGCTTTTGTGATGAAGACGAGCACTCTTAAAGAGATCGCAGAAAAGATCAAACGGATCTTTCCAGAGTGCCGGACCATCAGCATGTATGCCTCTATCGGCAATATCAAGACCAAGAGCGATCATGAGCTGATTGAACTAAGACATCTTGGCATCGATGATCTTTACGTCGGTGTTGAGTCCGGTTGGGACAAGGTCCTTGAACATATCAACAAAGGTCATTCGGTTGCCGAGGCCGCACATCAGCTCGATCGATTGAACCGGGCCGGTATCAATCATATCGCCAACCTGATGCTCGGTGTCGCAGGCATCGGAAATGGGATGGAAAACGCCAGGTTTACTGCGGACTTTCTCAATCTGACCCGTCCCAGCCTGATCTGGGTCGGCACGCTGGTCATCTTCGAGGGGACCGAGCTCCACGCGGAAATGGAGCAGGGGGCGTTTATCCCTGCGACGGAATTGGAGATCCTGGAGGAAGAAAAGGCGCTGATCGAAGCGATCACCTTGGACAATGTTCGCTTCTACGGTGTCCATCCGAGCAATACCGTACGCATATCCGGTAGTCTACCTCAAGATAAGCAGAAGATGATTGCCGCCATCGATCAAGGCATTCAACAATTTGGCCAAGAGGCCCTATCCACGGCCTTTGCACGGACTTCCCTGTAGTTTTCATTGTTGAGAGAGGAGACAACCCATGTCTTTGCAAGACACGCTGGATGCCATGCGGGCATCCTTCGAATCCAAACTTCCGCCTGAAATCGTAGACACCATGCACCACGCGACCGAGGAACTGCTGCAATCGGGTGTCATGGACGGCGTCCTGAAGGTGGGCGATCAGGCACCCCAATTCTCGCTTCCCGATCACTGCGGCGACATGGTCGGCTCAGAGGATTTCCTGAACAAAGGGCCTCTGGTGGTTGGCTTCTATCGGGGCGTATGGTGACCGTACTGCAACGCAGAGCTGGCAGCTTTGCAGGAAATCGTCGATGACCTTAACTCCCGCGGAGTGCACCTGGTGGTGATATCGCCACAGCTTGAGAAGTATTCCCGGCAGGTGGTCAAAAAACACGATTTGTCTTTTAGCGTATTGAGCGACAGGGGCAATGCCGTTGCCTCGCAGTTCGGCCTGGCCCATACGCTGCCCGGCCCACTGAAGGAACTGCATGACAAGTGGGGAATGAATTTGGAGCGGTTCAACGGAGACCCCTCATGGACGTTGCCTTTGCCGGGTCGTTTTATCATGGACAAGCACGGAACGATTATCCATGTCAATGTGCATCCGGATTACACGAAACGGCCTGAACCGACGGATATCTTCAGCATACTCAATTCGATTGGATGACCTTGACGCTCCTCTCGTTACCAATGCGGAAAAAGCGATGAAAAAACTTTTGATCCTATTCGGTCATCCGGCGTTCAGGCGCTCCACCATCAACGCGGCCTTGCGAGAGGCCGTGGAAGCGCTGGACGGGGTTACCGTCCATGACCTCTATGCCAGCTACCCGGATTTTCTTATCGATGTCCCTCATGAGCAGCAGCTCTGCGAAAGCCACGACATCATCATCTTCCAGCACCCGTTCTACTGGTATTCGACCCCTGCGATCGTCAAGGAGTGGTTCGATCTGGTTCTCGAACACGCTTGGGCCTATGGTTCTACCGGCAATGCCCTTGAAGGAAAAATCACCTTTCAGGCCCTCACCGCGGGAGGGAGCCAAGAGAATTACGGTGCCGATGGATTGAACCGGTTTACGATCAGGGAATTGACCGCCCCTTTTCGGGCCACGGCAAACCTGTGCGGCATGAACTGGCTGCCGCCCTTCGCCGTTCTGGGCATTCACCAGGGACTGCCGGAAAAAGATCTCGTGCGCCACGCGGAAGATTACCGCCGGACACTCATCGCCTTGCGTGACAACCGAATAGATCTCGATCGGGCCCGTGTCGGCGAACTGCTCAACCAGGACTTGAAAGGGATTATCAACGAGGTGTGAACCATGGAAGCCTTTTTACTGAAGCTGCTGATTTTTCTCGGTGCTGCGACCATCGCCGTTCCGCTGGCCCGCAAATGCAAGCTGGGATCCGTGCTTGGCTATCTGATCGCCGGTATCGTCATTGGGCCCTTCGGCTTGGCGCTCATCGATGATATCGAAGCGGTGATGCATTTCACCGAGTTCGGGGTGGTGATGATGCTCTTTCTGGTGGGGCTTGAGCTTAAACCGTCGCTACTGTGGCAGATGCGCACGCCCATTCTGGGAATGGGTGGCAGTCAGGTTTTGTTGACATTTGCAGCCATCGGCCTGGTCAGTGCGTTCTTCCTGCCTTGGCAACAAAGCGCTGCCATTGGAATGATTCTGGCGCTCTCCTCCACGGCCATCGTCCTTTCGACCTTGCGTGAAAAAGGGTTGATGAATACATCGCCGGGTCAATCGATTTTTTCCGTGCTCCTGTTCCAGGACCTGGCCGTGATCCCGATGCTGGCCATCCTGCCGTTGTTGGCGGTAGCGGCGATGTACACCGATACCCATCACGGCAGCGCCCTCTTTGACTTCACTACGCTTCCGGCCTACCAGCGACTCATCGTTGTGCTGCTTTCCATCGGCTTCATTTATGTACTCGGCAAATATGGCAGCCGCCCCATTTTTCGCGCTATCGCCGCCGCCCGTGTAAGAGAAGTCTTTGTCGCCGCTGCCTTGGCCCTTGTCATCGGTATTTCTTTGCTGATGACCGTCGTCGGTCTGTCACCCGCCCTGGGGACCTTCATCGCGGGGGTGGTTCTGGCCGACAGCGAGTACCGCCACGAGTTGGAGAGTGACATCGAGCCGTTCAAGGGGCTGCTGCTGGGAATCTTTTTCATCTCCATCGGGGCCAGCCTCAATTTCACACTCATCGGCGGTCAGTTCTGGATGATCGGCGGGCTGGTGGCCGGTTTGATCGTGATCAAAGCCATTGCCCTACTTGTCATTGCGATAATCTTCAAAATGCCTGTCACCGAGCGCCTGCTGTTTTCCGTTGCGTTGGCCCAAGGTGGTGAATTCGGTTTCGTTCTGTTTCAATTCGCCAGGAGCAACGGCGTGCTGCCCCAGTCAGTGACGGAAACGCTGATCTCCGTCGTTGCCATCTCCATGTTTCTCGCCCCGCTGCTTTTTTTACTGCATGACCGCTTGATGGCGCCAAAGCTCCAAAAAGCGACGGCTGAAAGAGAGCCTGATGTTATCGCAACAAAGGAACGCTCCGTCATCCTGGCGGGATTCGGGCGTCTGGGTACCGACCTCGGCAGATTGCTGATGTCTACAGGGATAAAGCCGGTGATTCTGGATCACAACGAAGCCAACGTGGACGTGCTGCGTCGATTTGGGTTCGAGGTCTATTACGGTGATGTCACCCGCCTCGATCTGCTCGAATCCGCCGGTGCCGCTGAGGCTGAATTGCTCATCATCACCCTGGGGGATCATGATAAATCGATGGAGCTGGTCAAGTTGGCCCAAAAACATTACCCGCGGCTGAAGATTGCGGTCAATGCCGTGGATCGTCGGGCGGCCTTCGAATTCATGGATCTCGGTGTTACCGCCATTCGTCGCGAAACCTTCGGCACGGCACTCACCTTGGGTCAGGATGCCCTGCAACTGCTCGGCTTCGATCCCTACGAGGCCTATAAAATCCGGCGCCTCTTTCGCAAGAAGGACAAAGAGACGATGCCGGAGCTGTATCGGATTCATCGGCAGGACGAAGACAAATACATCTCCATGTACCAGCAGCACAATGCCAATCTGGCCGAGTTGATGACAAAGGACCGGGAGATCGACATGGTGGAGCTGGACAAGGCGTGGACCGCTGCCAATCCAGAAATTTAATCTGATGGAAATGACGGATAAAATCCCAGGTTCTCTCCATTTTCTTATTCGTATCAATTCGCCATAGCCCTCTATAACTCTCAATGCATACCTATACGTATGTACCTAATAAAATAGTAGGTACTTTATAAAAAGTTATAATATATTAAATAAATTAAAGTGTGATCTGAGGCGCTCATCGGACAGAGAAGGCACCGCTTATATGTACTCAGGTGCAATGATGGATTTAGTGAACGCGATGGGACCAAAGATGACATATCGAATGACGGCGCCTGTCATGGATCATTTGTCAAAGGATGTCTATGAATCACACACATAAGGCGGCAGAAAAAGATTCCGATCTGGATGAAGTGATCCAGGTATGTCGCCTGTTCCGGTGGCTTCTTCCCGGCTTGATCGTCAACATAGCCTGCTTTCGTCATCAGTTGGAGGCCGTGAAATGAAAGGAGTTGAAGTGTACCAGAATGAACATCCACAGCAATCTGTGAAAGTAATGGGTAGAACGACGATATGCGTGGAACTGGGAAATGGAAATTTATTAGTGATTAACGTGTAATAATTTTGATTTCATCTGGCATATTTAGATCCACCTTCTGACTCTGCCTGACAAATGTGGTTCTACCAGATATCGTTGAAGCGCTGCTCAATTTGCATATTGGTAGGGTATCACCATATTTGTAGAGAGTTAGTTGAATACTATATGTTGGGGTCGGCTTTCACACTCCTATTCCCTGTTCAGTCATAAAGTGAGTGAACTACGGAACTTGCATGTATACAAGATTTACAGAAATTAGGGTATATGTGTAAAACAAGTCCACATTCGATTTTTTTACTTGCCTGTACATCAATCCAGCGTTAGACGAAATTATCCAATTTCTTAAGGTTTCTACATCTTTATTAAATCTATTTTTTAAACTCATTTATGGCCTAAATATTGCTGATTTGTTCTTATGGTGCCCACTTGAGTTCTAACTGAACCCCTCCGGACCTGAGCCTCTCATATTCGCATTCTACAATTCTTTTCAGATAGCCTGAATTTATCTTTCTTGGCTGAGGGCTTTCACGACGAATCGACTTTATCGATTCGCAATGGGTATTTAGCAGGTCAATATTAACAAACATGGGTCAAACAATAAAAATTAAATGAGTAAGGAGGGAACAAATGAAGACAGATAAGTATGTCATTTTAACCGACAAGAGTCCGATTGTGCCCACCATGGATAACATGGGAACCAGAGGAGCCGTCAGATCCGCTGAGTCAGTTCCCGAGATGATGGAAGTGGAAGAAACGGATCTGACCATACGCGAGCGAAGCGATCTAAGAAGAGATCCCCGGGTGAGGGCAATCGCACCGCCCATGCCCATGTCGCTCATCGAACCGGTCGAATCCAAGGATGTCACTGCCGCTGACGCACCAGAGGTCACATGGGGTGTCGATGCCGTGGGAGCTTCGTCGTCACCCTTTGACGGCTCCGGTATTTCCGTAGCGGTGCTCGATACCGGCATCGATCCCAACCATCCTGCGTTCGCTGGTGTGGATCTCGTTCAGCGCAATTTCACCACCGATGTCGATGATGATACCAATGGTCACGGCACCCATTGCGCCGGGACCATTTTCGGGCAGAATGTCGACAGCAAACGGATCGGTGTGGCGAGAAACATCCATCGGGCCCTCATCGGCAAGGTGTTGGGGCAAGGAGGTGGTTCTTCCGCAACCATCGCAAAAGCCATTCAGTGGGCCGTCGATGAGGGGGCGCACGTGGTATCGATGTCCCTTGGGATCGACTTTCCCGGCTTCGTCGACCGGCTCGTCAATCAATTCGGTTTGAATATCAATCCAGCCACCTCCATGGCGCTGGAAGCCTATCGCGCCAATATCAACTTGTTTACGGAGTTGGCAAATTTTGTCCGTGCCCGTGGAATGTTGGGGCAGGGGAGCGTCATCGTGGCTGCCTCCGGCAATGAAAGCGAACGGCCCGAGTACGAGATCGCTGTCGGCCCCCCTGCGGCGGGTACCGGTATCGTATCCGTGGGCGCGCTGCAACAGACCTCTTCGGGGTTATCCGTCGCCCGGTTCTCCAACAACCAGGTCGATATTTCGGGACCGGGCGTCGATATCCTATCGGCGGTTCCAGGAGGTGGATTGGGAGTTAAAAGCGGGACAAGTATGGCCACTCCCCATGTTGCGGGTGTTGCGGCTTTGTGGGCTCAACGCCAGCTGGAACAAACCGGTTCGATAGACGGGCATCGGTTGACGGTCAGACTGATCAGCAGTGGAGCGGTTGAGTCGATCATATCGGGATCAGAGACCGAAGATATCGGTACGGGAATGGTCAGGGCACCGATGAACCTTCGATGATGTCGCCGGTCGACTTTGGTGGGGGCATTTCAAAGGCAGGAGAAGGTATAGGAATTGGCATGCGGTTGGTACAGATATCTTTTAATGGCTGTACCAATCGCCCTCTTTCCTCTCTACCGTTCATTGGGAAAGAGGGAAGGGGATCGACAATTTAGACATAATTTTGGGCACAAATCAGAATGACTTCCTCATCTTTGGATTCAGGATAAAATTGCCCTCATCGAGAAAGCATATGGGAAAATGGTGCTCTGCCTCAATGGATCCCAGAAATGCTACCCAATTTCTCTATTCACGCAATGAGATGGCAGAAATGCCATCATATCAACCTCTGCATCTTGCTTCGTAATAAAATATAAAAAATCAGTGCAGTCCCGTTAAGATTTTTCAAACGGGTCTTAATGCTCTGTATTAGAAGGAACTATTAGCGACAGAGCATTTCATCAATCATCTTGTCAAACGGGTGGGCCATCGCATAAGCTTGTTCGTAACGCATTCCCTAACCCGGAGATGTCACGTGTTGGCGGCGTTCATCGGCCAGGCATTCAAGGGTGCCGCCGACCGTTGGTACAGCAAGCCCTTGATGACGCCGCATATGGAAGCCTCCGACGCGCCCCCAGGGGGAGTATTTTTGGGTTTTTTTGCCATTCCGCCGGGGGACAAACGGCTCCCGGGGCTCTGGTACCGAAACAGGCGCTAAACATAAGATATCATATATCATTTTGACATTTAGAAAAATTTTCATGCTAAATATTCGGGATAGTGTGTCTGGTTTCTTGCCGCTGCTCCAGCAAAAAAGCCGGGGCGAAAGCCCCGGTGGATTTTTCAAGCCGAAATTATCAGTTGATTTCTGTTTCGCCAAAAGACGGCCGTTACGCAATCTTGATTGCTTTTACCTTGATCTCATCTACCCTCTGCATGGCCTGCCATAAATCGTATTGTGTCTGCTGAATAAGCCAACTTTCGGCAGATCCACCAAAAGCCTTCGAAAGTCTGATAGCCATTTCCGGCGATATACCAAAGCGGCCGTTAACAAGAGCAGAAAGGGTCTTTCTGGATACACCAAGACCTTTTGCGGCATTGGTTATTGCGGTTATCAATAACGCTCCAGATGGCCCAAATCGAAAGGCCAATGGGTGTCGGATCGGATGCCGGGCGGCTGTCTGAGCCATTTAGGCCGCGTTGAGACGGTTGCCACCTGAGGGTTTCAGATTCCTCGATTTTGCCTGTCAGCCAATATGTTCTGCAAGAAAGCCCGTCAGCGACCGTCTTTACACGGCCTTTGTGGCGAGTTTTGGTTGACAGCAGAACCGATACCCATGGGACGCATAGAACCCAACTGGAGGATTCTACATAACCGCTTTGGTTTATAGTCAATCACAAGGGCTCTATACAGAGCTCCTTAATCACTTGGCCGGGGTGTGGGGGGTTGTGGATAGCTCCTTGTAGTCGAAAAAGTCGAAGGCTATTGTCCCACACCCGACGACGACTTGGTCGATCCCATCTATACCGTGGAAGGGTATTTTTAAGCCACGATCTGCGAGGCCTCGCAGACGCTCGCCCGAAAAACAACCTCACAAGATGCTTGGCAGAAGGTACCTGCTTGACAGCGGCCGCAACCGATCGGTATGGTTTCGCTGTCTAGTTGGCCGATTCCGTCTGGCACTACATGTTGGGCACACGATCCGGCAGGGCACAATTCGGGAGGTGGTGATCCAGACGGCAGCAAAAAGCGAGTTCCTATTCCTGATGGAATATCCTAATGGCCGAACAGAAAGAGTCAAATGAGGAGCTGATTTCGAACTTGGTGAATCAACCTCGCGTATTCATTTCTTACGCCAGAGCTGATGCGAGTGACTTTGCAGAATATCTTGCCGTCGCTTTGAAGTATGCAGGCTTCGATGCCTACCTCGATCGCCACAATATCGCCAAGGCTGAGGACTGGGAGGCACGCCTTGGCGACCTTATCGCTAAATCCGACACCATTATCTTCATCATCACCCCGCAGTCGGTAAACTCGACCCGTTGCGATTGGGAGATAAAGCGCACGGTTGCGATGAGCAAGCGCCTGGTGCCGGTGCAGTGGATACCCGTACCTGAAGCCAATGTCCCGGCAGAACTTAAACGGCTCAACTATACGATTTTCACAACCGGGGAGTCATTTTCAGCGCCACTCGCAGAGTTGGTGGACACCTTACGTCAGGATCTCGACTGGTTGCGCCAACAAACCCAACTCAATGAGCAAGCAGGACGTTGGCATGGACGGGAGCGTGATCCAGACCTTCTGTTGCGCGGCACTGAAATCAACGAGGCGCGTGCTTGGTTACACCACCGGAAACCCAACGCACCAGAGGTGTCGCCGGTACTCAGAGCTTATATCGGTTCCAGCGAGGAAGCAGAGAAAGCGCGGCAAAGCGAAGAAAATCGGCAGCTTGTAGAGCGTGAAAAGATGGTTGCCGATGTGGAGGTGGCGCAGAAGTCCCAAGCCGAAGCTTTGAAGCGGGCCGAACAGGCCACCACGGAAAAGTTGAAAGCGTCTCGACGCGTTGTCCAACGAACCGCAGCAGGCATGATCACGGCGTTATTGTTGGCGGCCGTTGCAGTCGGGTTGGGTGTTTATGCTAAAAGCCAGAAAAAGGATATCGATGACATAATCAAACGCATCAACGTTGGTGTGTCAACAGGCCCCGGTGCAGCAGCGTCAAAGAAAATTTGTGAAGAAGCAATAGAAGTGACGTCTAAACTCGCCATAACAAACAACGATGATAAATCTGCCGAACAACGATTTTGGGAACTATATTACGGCGAAATGAACCTTATAGAGCTGCGCCAAAAGACAAAATCATACATTGAGGATGACGGAGGTCTCACGGATAGTAGGATTGAATCGGCCATGGTGGCCTTCGGAGAAAAGCTGAAGGAAATCAAGAGCGGCAAGGAGTCGATACCGCCCACAATATCTTTACAACAACTTGCACAAAAAGTTAAAACGGAATGCGACGCCTTTCTAAAACGAGGTGATTAGCAATAGCGACATTCCTACTCGGCTTTATCAAAAATGCGGTTCAGCTCTTGGATCACGGCCGGGCTCTTAAGAATAGTGCCGTGATCTTCATCGAAACCATAAATTTTCGCCGCAGCTCTCTGCATATCATTATCAAGCATGCTACTCAACAATACACCACCGTCGCTCAGCGCTCCACTTATGGTTTCTTCGCCCCGGAATCCAAACAAAAGCGCAAAAGTAACACCTGACGGCAAGGGGGGCGAGTGGAGGCCTTCTAGAAAAGAGCTTCCCGGAACCATGTCATACCATGAGGGAACAATCAGCGGTGATTGGTCGACTCCTTACGCCGCCGTCGGATGGCCTTGCCACGGTGTTGAAATCGTGACGAGAAGCGTAATGAATGGTACTTGCCGATTTTCAATGTTGTGGTTTAGGGCACTACGGGAAATAAGCCCTCCCATGCTATGAGCGACGATAAACAGCCGGCCGAACCGGTATTTCAGTTGAAGTTTGACAAGATATTTTTCAAGAAACTCGCCAAGCATCCCAAGCCGCAGGCCTGAAGGGTAATGCAGAATCCAGGGCTGAAAACGCGACCTGTCTAAATTTTCGATGATCGGCACCCACTGTTGAGGGTATCCACCTGGTCCATGTGCAAAGAGATTTGGTATTTTTCCTTATTCATAAGGCCCAAGAAAAAAGATGCCGGCACCGGGCTCTCGAATAAATTTGACCGGCTCCCAGACTCCCCGGCTCGCGTATTTAGGGCCGAATCTCGGGTCGGATAGTGGGGCGACCGTTCCGATCCGTCCATCTGGTAGCTCCATGGGCACGGCTGTTAATGACGGTGGATACGCTCGGCTGGAGGTATTGGCTTGACAGCGGCCGCAGCCGATCGGTATGTTTTCGCTGTCTAGTTGGCCGATTCCGTCTGGCACTACATGTCGGGCACACGATCCGGCAGGGCACTATTCGGGAGGCGGTGATCCAGACGGCAGCAAAAAGCGAGTTCCTATTCCTGACACAGGTTCGATCCGATCACCTCAAACGCCGCAGACCGTCCTGTATTGCCAAAGGGCCGTTATAAGGATCTCGGCCATATCTTCCAGCCTTTAGATCGGGGGATGCCATGGCGCACGCACCCGGATACGATCACGATATTTTTATCAGCTACGCCCATAATGACAATTACGGGATCGCCGGTCCGTCGGGCTGGGTCGACGTATTCGAGGTGGGCCTGGACAACTGGCTGCGTAAACGCCGGGGCTTGAACAATCTTCGCATCTGGCGCGACAAGCGGCGGATGGACGGCAACACGCTTTTCGATGACGCCATCCGGAACGCCCTCGACACCTCAGCGGTTTTCCTGGCCCTGACGTCCCGCAATTATCTCAAATCGGACTACTGCCGTCAGGAACTCAGACGTTTTCACCAGTTTCACGGACGACAGCCCGGCGGGCTGAGGGTGGGCGACAACGCCCGTATTTTCAACATCCTGCTCAACAATATCCCCCATCCGCAATGGCCGGCGGCCTTTCAGGGTACCAGCGGCTTTCCAATGCACGACGCCCGCAGCGACGTGGAACTCGGCGATTTCATCGCGCCTGCAGACCAGGCCTTCGAAAAGCAGATGCGACCCATCGTCGATGCGCTCGAAAAGCTGCTGGCCAATCTGATCCCACCACCGATCGTGGAGAACCAGACCGCTGACGACACGATTTCAATCTTCATGGCCGATGTGCCCGAAGCCCTTCAGGATTTCAAGGATCGCCTGATCGCCGAAGTCGAATACCACGATGCCCGGATTCTAACCGACATTCCGCCGCCGATGAAGGCCGCAGCACACGAGGCCGCCGTGCGCCAGGCCCTGACCGCTTCCCGTTTCGCCGTCCACCTGCTGAACGAATGGCCGGGACGCAAGCTGCCCGACCGAAAAAGTTTCACCTTCCCCCGGGCACAGCACGAGCTGGCCTTCGGACAGTCGATCCCGCAGTTGGTATGGGTTCCGACCGACCTGAAAATTGCCGCCATCGAAAATGAGGACCAGCGCCGTTTTCTGGAAAGCTGCGACACCCGCCCGCGCGCCCTGGGGCAGTATGAATTCGTCCGCTGCCTCCAGAGCGAGTTCGCGCACCTGCTGGTCGAGCGCATTGCCGGCCTGCGGGAGGAGACGCTGGAGGCGTCCCACGCACTGAGCTACCTCATCGATACCCATCAGAAGGACCAGCGCTACGCCTTTCGATTGGCGGATTATCTTCTGGAAAAAGGCGCCCAGGTGGACTTCAACCATGAGTCTTCCGATCCCATGGTCAGCCTGGTCAAATTTGAAAAGTCTGTCCACCAGGTAAAAAACCTGATTCTGATCTGCGGTCAGGTCGGCAGTGCCTGGCTGGTGGGACGCATCAAAAAAGCCTTCAAGATCATGTCGGAACAGTTTGGATCCGACGATCAACTGCTGCTCGAAAATATCTGGCTCTTCCTGGCGCCCAACAGCAGCGGCCGGCCGGACCTGCCCGCTTTCCCCCCCCTGATCAAGATCAACATTCTGGACAACAGCAGCTCCGAGAAAATTGACCCCCAGGTGACATCCCAGCTGCTGGCGGCCGGAGCCGCACGATGACCCCTCCGGACCAGGCCCCCAACCCGTTTGTCGGCCTGCGGCCGTTTGAAAGCCGCGACAGTCTCTATTATTTCGGGCGGCGCCAACAGACCCACGCCCTCCTGCAGCAGCTCTACGCCAACCGTTTCGTGGCCGTGATCGGCAGTTCGGGATGCGGCAAATCCTCTCTGGTACGGGCCGGGCTGATTCCCAACCTGGAGGCCGGTTTCGTGGTCCAGGACCGGGATCTGTGGAAAATCGCCACCTTCAAGCCGGGCGATGGGCCCCGCGACAATCTGGCGCGTGCCATGGCCGGTCTGGCCGGGTCGTCCGAAGTCCCCGGGGACGCGGCTGAATGGGCCCGTGCCATCGAGCGCCGAGGCGCCCCGGGCCTGATCGACCGCCTGGCCACGATCCTGAACCGGGAAGACAGCAATCTCCTGGTGGTCGTGGATCAGTTTGAAGAGCTGTTTCGTTTTCAGCAGTTTCGCACGGCCCAGGTCCGTGAGGAGGCCGCCGACTTCGTGGCCCTGCTGCTGCACCTGGCGATGCAAACCAAGATCCCCGTTTATGTGGTCCTGACGATGCGGTCGGATTTTCTGGGCGAGTGCGATGCATTCCAGGGACTGCCGGAAGCCATGAATCGAAGCCAGTACCTGGTCCCTCGGCTCACCCGCCAGCAGCGGCGGGAAGCGATTCTGGGACCCACCCGGCTGGCCGGCGCGGACATCACCCCCCGGCTCATGGACCGGCTGCTCAACGAAAGCCAGGAAGCCAAGGACGATCTTCCGGTGCTTCAACACGCGCTCATGCGAACCTGGAGCGTCTGGTCGCAGACCGACGCCGCGGCCCTCGACCTGGAACACTACGAACGGGCCGGCACCATCCGGCAGGCCCTCTGCCGGCACGCCGACGAGGCGCTCGCCGGTCTGGATGCGAAAGACATCGGCATCGCCAAACGCATGTTTCAAGCGCTCACCCAAACCGATGCCGCCAATCGGCGCATCCGCCGGCCGGCCCACCTGGGACAAATCGCGGCCATCTGCGGTGAAGCGGCAACCCCGGAGGCCGTCCGGGCGTTGATCGCGCGGTTCAACAGCGACCGGCGCAACTTCCTGGTCCTGTCCGCCCGCAACGACCGCGACGATCCCCTGGTGGACATCTCCCACGAAAGTCTGATCCGGCAGTGGACGACCCTGGCCGGCTGGGTGGACGAAGAGGCCGAATCCCTCAGGATCTACAAGCGTCTGGCCGAAAGCGCCGAACTGCACGCCACGGGCCAGGCCGCCCTCTACAAGGAAACCGATCTGCAGGTGGCCCTCGAATGGCAGCGCCGACAGCGACCCAACGCCGCCTGGGCCGACCGTCTCCCGGCGGATTTCAAACAGGTAATGCACTTTTTGAGACTAAGCGTCCAGAAGCAGAAGACCAACAGGCATTTAATGGTTGCGCTGATTTTCAACCTGTATGCCTGTTTGTGCGGCTGGGTGGTGATCGCCGCGACCGATGACGTATCGCTGGCCATCGACATGCTATCCCTGCCAGTCATCGGCACGCCGAGTCCGGTCCGTATTCTCTACACCGGGTTTCCGCTGATACTCATCGGTCTTCAAGCCTGGTTTCTATTCCACCTGCAGCGTCTTCTGCAGATCATCGCGCTGCAGCCACCAGCACCGGACGGTCGCGGCAAGCTTTCGGCCCGCCTGGAGAAGCTGGCCTTCCATACCCTGGCTTGGCTGACAGTGCCGGCCGTCCTGGCAGGTTTCTGGCTGCGCTACCTGCTGCGCCGTGATGGAACGATTACTACATTCCACGTCCTGCTGCTGACCCTGTCCGTTGGCCTGACGGTCCTGCTCACCCGGTCGTCCGGGTTGAAAAAGGCGCATCCCTCGATTGCGGGGCTGCCGGCGATACCCAACCGCGGCCTGGTGTGGACCCTCTTTACGGCCGCCGTCCTGGGCCTCCTGACCGTCGGTGTCTTCGAGGGCAAGCCTGAACGCTATTTGAAGCGGGACCGTGATTTGCGCGCTCTGGTGCCATGGATATTTCATGAGCTGGGCTACGATGTCTTCTTCGATTTCAGGGAGCAGCATGTCTCCCGGCTGCCGGATAATTACTGGACCGAGTGGTCAGCATCCGATCTTCGCGGGGCGATCCGGGGGGCCCACCTGAAAAAAATGGATCTGCGCTACGCCGACATGATCTTCGCCTTTCTGGCCAAGGCGAATTTACGCAATGCGGATTTGCGGGGCGGCCGCCTGCGGAATACCGATTTCCAGGAGGCCGATCTGCGAGGGGCCGACATGACGGATGCGGATATGCGCAAGGCCAATTTTCGCGCCGCCGACTTTCGCGAAACCGTCCTGGTCCGCGCCAATTTCGGCAAAGTCGATCTGACGAAGGCGCAGTTGGGACTGGCCGATATGCGCGCGGCCAGTTTCAGGAACACGACGCTGACGGGCGCGGACATGCGTTGTGCCGATTTAAGGGGTGCGGCCAATCTCACGGCCGAAGCACTTCGCAGGGTCAAAACACTTTATCGGGCCCAATTGGACGACGCCCTTCGCCAGGAGCTGGCGGCCACCGATGCGCAGCTGTTCGATCCGCCGGGCGACAGCTGGCACGATATGACCACCCCTTTTAACGTGGGCAAGAAAGATATCTGCGAATAAAGACGGTTTCGCAAAAAGCCTGGTATGGGCGTTAGGCCCAACGCTCGTCATTGCCGCCATCCATCGGCAGGAAGCATTGCCGGAGCGTGGCCTACTGTTCCCCGGCAGGCGGGGAAGCGTGGCGCTCGTGGCCGAAGAATACGGTCCCCATGGCGTCGTCGACGCGGTTGATGTCCATTTGCAGATGGTCGGAAAATTCATGCAGCCCGAGTTCAAACATCGCCGCGATATCCATATAGGTCAGTTCGGCGCACAGTTTGCCCAACCGCCTTTCGGCCCTGTTGCGGTAAGTGCCCGGCGGTGTTCCGCTGATGCTGCTCAACGAAGACAGGGCCGCGTTCAGAGAAAACAGGATCGAACGAGGAAAATCACGGTCGAGAACCAGAAAGTCTGCCACATTGGAGGGGTAGATACGGCCATGGCGCTGGCGGTAGGCGTTCAATCCGCTGGTGGCGCTCAGGAGGGCACCCCACTGCACGTCATCGTAGGCCGTGCCTACAAAACTTATGTCCGGCAGCAGGATAAAATATTTGACATCCAGGATACGTGAGGTCTTGTCGGCCCGCTCCAGAAAACGCCCCACACGGCTGAAGTGCCAGCTCTCGCCATGATTCATGGTTTCGTTGCTGATGCCCCCCCAGCATCATACCGCGCAACCGGATCTGCTGGCAGAAGGTATGGGGGTCGATGTAGAGTGCGCCCGGATTCCGATCGGTGGCTTTCACCATGTGGTAGAAGTCGTTGATCTGCTCCCGCAAGTCGTTGGTAGATCTAATAAACAAGCTTAATGCGGACCTCAACAGGGAGGATGCTAACAATTTCAAAGCATTCCAACGAGCCGCAAGACGGGCGGCGAAATATGTACAGGCGCATTTTGCCGCAGAGGAAATACTAATGGCATTGCACGGCTATCCGAAACTTGCCCATCAATAGAAGAGACACGCAGAATTCATTAGGCGCATACTGGATGACACCAGCCGGTTTGAGCGAGGCGACGATCTTGCTCCGAAGAGCTTTCTCAGATACCTCTCTGACTGGCTTATGAGCCATATCGCCGAGGAAGATGCCAAGCTCGGTGTTTTCCTTGAGATTAAGGGCGGCGGGGCGAAACGAGGAACAGCATTACAGAACAAGACGGATTTAGGCGATGGCTGATAACCGATCCGCCACTATTATTGGGTCGGACCAACTAATAAATTGATAATTCATGGGAAATCTTTAATAATAATGCTCTAAGAAGCCTTAAAAGGCATTTTTTTTGGCTTAAACCATTATTTTAAGACATATTAAGAAACAACGAATCGTTTTTTTTAGAGATTACGGAAGGTGGATCCAAATGACGAATCCATCCAGTACGAAATAAAAAACTTATCGAAGAAAACGCTATTCTACAGAAGAAGATCCAGGAACTGGAAGAATTGGGATCTGAGCGCAAGCAAATGAAAGAGGCGCTACGGAAAAGCGAAGAAAATTATAGAACATTAATTCAAAAGATTCAGACAGCTGTCGTTATTCATGGGTCAGATACGCGCATATTGACCTGCAATCCCATAGCGCAAGAGTTACTGGGATTGACAGAAGCACAGATGCTAGGAAAAACAGCGATTGATAAAGACTGGCATTTTTTTAACGCTGATGGAACTGTAATGGAAGTTGAAGAATATCCCGTCAACCAAGTTATTGCAAAGCGCCAGCCACTTAGGAACCTTGTTGCTGGAGTGCACCATCCTAATAAAGAACTGGAGAATCATGTGTGGGTTTTGATTAGTGCGAACCCAATGATTGTTAATGATGAAATAGTTCAAGTAATCGTGACATTCGTAGATATCACCGAGCGTAAGCGAGCGGAGGAGGCGCTGCGTGAGAGCGAACGGAAGTATCGCAACCTTTATCATTACGCCCATGTCGGTCTCTTCGAGACAGGCCTGTTAGATGCGAAGATCATCGCCTGTAATCAGCGATATTGTGACTTGGCCGGATTCCCTACCGTCGATAGCGCGATCGGTATGGATACCATACACCTTTATACCAATCCTTTAGACCGCGATGAAGTAAAAATGCTCCTGCGAGAACAAGGGTATATAACAGATCACGTGTTACAATTAAAAAATCGTCTGACCGGTGCGATCTTTTGGGCAGAGTTCAGCGCCCGGACAAATCCATCCCATGATATCATCGAAGGAACAATCATTGACATCAGTGATCGTAAACAGGCCGAGGAGGAAAGGTTAAGGCTGCAGGAGCGGTTGAGTCGCGCGGAGAAGATGGAGTCCCTGGGGATTCTGGCAGGTGGTGTCGCCCACGATCTCAACAATGTCCTGGGCATCGTTCTCGGTTATGCGGAATTTATACTCCTCTTCGAGAAAGATAAGTCCAGCGCTATCAGGCCACAGCTTGAAGCGATTATGAAAGGAGGACAGAAGGCAACGGCGATCGTGGAAGATCTTCTGACCCTTGCCAGGCGCGGGGTTTCCGGACGGGCTATTCTGAATCTTAACAAGATCGTCGCCGATTGTCTGCAGTCACCTGAGTTTACGAATTTATCCTTTCACCATCCCGCGGTAAAGATCGAAACCGATCTTGCGCCAGACCTGCTGAACACCTCCGGTTCTTCCGTACATCTCGGCAAGTCGATATACAATCTGATTTCCAATGCGAGTGAAGCCATGCCGAAAGGCGGCATAGTTACCATCAAGACAATGAATCAATATCTGGACGAGCCGATCCACGGCTATGACAAGATTTCTGAGGGAGACTATGTTGTCTTTTCCGTTTCCGATGAAGGGGAAGGCATCCATGCAACCGATATAAAGCGGATCTTTGAGCCCTTTTATACGAAAAAGATCATGGGGAGAAGCGGAACTGGATTAGGGCTGGCGGTTGTCTGGGGTACGGTGAAAGATCATGATGGCTACATCAACATACAGAGCGAAGAGGGAAAAGGAAGCACGTTCACCTTTTATCTCCCTGTAGCGAGGGAAGAATTAACCGCCGAACATATTGCCGTAGCAATTTCTGAATACATGGGGAAAGGCGAATCCATCCTTATCGTGGATGATGTCAAGGAACAGCGGGAAATTGCAACTATGATACTTGAAAAATTGAATTACAGCGTCTCGAGTGTAAAAAGTGGTGAAGAGGCTTTGGAATTTTTGAAGGAGCACAGGGTTGACTTGATAGTTCTGGATATGATCATGGACCCCGGCATGGATGGACTGGACACATATCGGAGTGTCCTTGAAATATATCCGCAACAAAAGGCGATTGCCGTGAGCGGTTTTTCTGAGTCGGATCGAGTGAAGGCTGTCCAGTCACTTGGTGCTGGCGCTTATGTGAAAAAACCCTATGTCATCGAGAAACTGGGACTGGCTGTAAAGGGAGAACTAAATCGGGTCACATGAACACAGAGTGGGAAGAAAAGGTGACAGATAAATTCCAAATCCAACAAATATATAAAAAAGATCACTACTGTCCGGTTGAAATTGTTGGAACATAGCTTATGTAACTGAAAATAAATAGAATATTGGCGTATGTCCAAGGGATCGATTTGAAATTGCCAAAAGGCCCCTTTCGTGGTCGTTTCACAGGAAAGCCGTGAAAGGAGCCTCAGCATGAACCAGGGTCAAACGATTTTCTCCCAGGTAATCGATTTTCTGCCCACGAAAAAATCTCGCCAATGTGTCAACCGCTACCACGGAAATCACCGCACTCGCTCTTTTACATGCTACGATCAGTTTCTCTGCATGGCATTTGCCCAATTGACCTATCGCGAAAGTCTTGGCGATATCCAATGCTGTCTGCGCGCTATGCAAGAGAAGCTCTACCATGTTGGAATCAGAGGTAAGGTCTCCCGCAGCACCTTGGCTGATGCCAATGAAAACAGGGATTGGCGGATTTACAGCGACTTTGCCCAGATCCTGATCCATGAGGCGCGCCGCCTGTATATTGGTGACGATTTCGGCCTGGAACTGAAAGAAACCGTTTATGCCCTGGATTCATCGACAATTGATTGATGCCTTTCCACATTTCCGTGGGCGCGTTTTCGAAAAACCAAGGCAGCGGTCAAACTGCACACCTTATTGGACCTTCGGGGGGATATCCCGACATTCATTTGGATTACCGACGGTAAGGTTCACGACGTCAATGTGCTCGATCATCTGATTCCCGAGCCCGGTGCAATCTACGTCATGGATCGCGCCTACTTGGGCTTTCAGAGGCTATACCATTTGCACCAAAGCTCAGCCGTATTCGTGATCAGATCGAAGACCAATACAAAGCTTCGCCGCCTCTATTCCCACGCGGTCGATAAAGCCACGGGTGTCAAATGCGATCAGACGGTTGTGCTAACCGGCTTTTACAGCAAAAAGGACTATGCGGAAAAACTGCGCCGGATAAAATACTATGATGCCGAAAATGGCCGCTCATTCGTTTTTCTGACCAATCAGTTCCTGCTACCGGCAGTAGCGATTGCTGAACGGTACCGCTACCGCTGGCGGGTAGAAATCTTTTTCAAATGGATCAAACAGCACCTGAGAATCAAACAGTTTTTCGGCACGTCGGAGAACGCTGTCAACCCCCAAATTTGGATTGCCATCTCAGCGTACCTTCTCGTGGCGATTATGAAGAAGCGCCTGAAAATCGAGTTGACGCTCTACACAATTTTACAGATTTTGAGCATATCTCTTTTCGAGAAAAAGCTGATTTATCATGTGCTTACAGAAAACAATTACAGAAACGAAATCACTAGTCCGAATAAGCAGCTGAAATTATTCGAATGTTAACCGGACACTACTGATAACCTTTAATTGATAAATCTTTGCGACTATTCACTCTTTGAGAAGGTTCCGGGAGGGCGCTATGGGACTGAACAAGGACAACCGGTCTTCGATATCCTTGCCCAGCGGCGGCGGTGCCATTTCAGGGATCGGCGAGACCTTCCAGCCCAATCTATTCTCAGGTACGGGAACTTTTTCTGTACCGATATACACCTCCCCCGGTCGGGATGGTTACGGGCCTAAGTTGACCCTTCAGTACAGCTCAGGCAGCGGCAACGGCCCATTTGGTATGGGGTGGCAGCTCTCAATTCCCAAAATTGCCCGAAAAACCGAAAAATCGGTTCCTCGCTACCTCGGGGAGGATGTGTTCGTGCTGGCAGGCAGCGAGGATCTCGTCCCCCGGCTGCAAAATGGAAACCCGGTGGTCACCGAAGGTCCTCTTGACGGACAATGGGTTAAAAAATGGCTGTATTCACCCCGAACCGAGGAGGCCTTCTCCCGTATCGAGAAGTGGGAAGTAGAAGATCCGGCGGGCTCTCCCCCGGAGGTATTCTGGCGGGTCACCACCAAAGACAATGTCACCAGCCTTTTCGGTCGGACAGCCTCAGCCAGGATCGAGGCCCCGGCGATCAACGGCCGACCACGGATTTTTGAATGGCTGATAGAGGAAACCTTCGATGCCAAAGGCAACCACATTCTCTACGAATATGCTCGGGATGATCCCGACCTGGACCTTGGCAGGCTTAGTGAATCCGCCCGTGGATACAATCAGAAGTACATTCGGCGAATTTTATACGGGAATCTCCCGGGCCCTTTTCTGGATCGTGACGAGTTCCGCGATACTCTTCGAGATGGCCATCAGCGTGAAGCACCTCTGCACACTATCCAACGAAAATACGCCTATGAAGTTCTCTTTGACTATGGCGACCTAATCCTTCCCGCTAAGGGCGATCCCTCCTTTCACTATCTCCGCCACTCCCCTGGCACTCCCCAGGAGATGTTCAGCAACGAGACTGCCGGCTCCCCGGAGTCATCCCAGGTACCCATTCGACCCGATCCCTTCTCATCCTACCGTGGGGGCTTTGAGCTTCGCACACTCAGGCGCTGCGAAGGGATCTTGATGGTGCACCATTTCCCTGAACTTGGTGGACCCACCCTCGTCAAGGCAACCCGTCTGGATTACAGCGAAAACGCCCATATCCGCCTCTCCATGCTAACGGCGGCCGCGGTCCACGGCTACCGGGTCCAGGAGGGGCGCTATGTCCACCAGGAGCTACCCCCCATCAGTTTTGGCTACTCATCCTTCCGTCCGACTGAACAGCGGTATCAATCCCTCGAGTTCGAGGGGGGCGAGGCTCCCGCACTTCCGTTGAGCGACCCTGACACCGAATTGGTGGACCTTTTCGGCAATGGGCTTCCGGATATCGTTCAGAGCAGCACGAGTGGCTTTCGCTACTGGAGGAACCTGGGCGGCGGCCGATTTGGCAGGCCCCATCCGTTGCACGATTCACCGGCCGGTATCCGGTTCTCTGACCCCGGGGTTACCCTGGGGGATGCGGCTGGTGACGGGTTGGCCGACCTTCTGGTTCACAACGGCGCAGTGGCCGGTTTTTTCGAACTCGCACCCGAATCGGGGTGGCACCAAGATTCTTTTCGCCATTACCACCACGTCCCACCCGTGACTTTTACCGATCCCAACCTTCGACTCGTCGACCTGTCCGGCGACGGCCTTGCAGATATCTTGATCACCCGGGATGAGCATTTTGTTTGGTTTAAGAGTAAAGGCGAGGACGGATTTGAAAAGCCCCAATTCGTTCCGCGACAAAACGACGATGACGCTTTTCCGGACGTATTTTTCAGTGATCCCGCCGGAAGGGTCCGTCTAGCCGACATGACCGGCGACGGCTTAAACGACATCGTTCTGATTCACAACGGTCGCATGGATTACTGGCCCAATCTGGGCCACGGAGCATTTGGCCGCCGAGTTACCATGGAAAACAGCGGTGCCACCCGAATCGATCGGGACTTTGATCCCCGGCGACTCTTCCTAGCCGACCTTGACGGTACGGGAGCCGCTGACTTGGTGTATGTGGGCTTTTCCTCGGTGGATTTTTGGTTCAACCAATCTGGCAATAGATGGAGCGAGAAGCAGACGATCCTCGGCACGCCGCTCGCTACCGACACCACCGCGCTCTCATTTGCCGATATCTACGGTAACGGAACCACCTGTCTCGTCTGGAGCTACCCCCACGAGCGCTTTCCCGGATCAAACTACAAAGTACTAGATTTCTGCGGGGGAGAAAAACCCCACCTGTTGACCCGTTATGACAACCACATGGGCGCGACAACCCAGGTCCGCTACGCGCCTTCTACACGGTTCTATCTGGAGGCCCGGGCTAACGGCACCCCTTGGGCAACCGCCTTGCCCTTTCCGGTTCAGGTACTGGACACAGTTGAGGTGCTTGATCATATCAGCCGCACCAGGCTGGTTTCCAAATTTCGTTACCACCATGGGTACTTTGACGGCCGTGAGCGTGAGTTCAGAGGATTTGGTCGAGTCGACCAAATCGATTCCGAAACCCACGATGATTTCACCCCAGGTGGGCTTCCTGACCCGACGGCCTCTTTCGAAAATGATAAGAAGGACTTCAGCGTTCCACCCAAAGAAACCCGCACCTGGTTTCACACCGGGGCCTGGGCTGACAACCTAGTTCTAACAGAGCGCTACCAGGGGGAGTTTTGGAAGGAGGATAGTGAGGCGTTTGTCCTCGAGGATCACGATTTGGTGGTTTCGGGCGCCACGCCGGAGGCGGTCCGCCAGGCCACCCGCATTCTCAGGGGGGCGGTTCTCAGGACCGAAATCTACGGGCGAGACGGGACCGACCGGGCCGGAAACCCGTTTTCGGTTTCAGAGGCGACCTATCGCGTGATCGAGATCCAACCGGCGGGAGAGCGCCGCGATGGGATATTTTATCAGGTCCCCAAAGAGAAGCTGACGGTTCTGTACGATCGACTGCCGGACGATCCGAGGATCGAACACGAAATCACGCTAAAAACAGATGCGTTCGGCAATCCCGTGTCCGTGGCATCCATCGCCTATCCCCGGCGGCCGCAACCCGGACAAGCGCCCCATCCCGTTCTCCAGCAGGAGCTGTTATTTACCCTGACCAGGACCATATACAACGAAGCCGAAGCCACGGAGAGCGATTACCGGCATAGTGACCTGGCCCAAATCATCAATTACCAGGTGACCGGCCTCCACCCCGAAGGGTCTCAATCATTTTCCCGCAGTGGTCTCAACAGCGTTTTGGAAGATTCATCCAGGGTTGCAGAGATTGGCTTCGAGGAAACCCCAAGCCCCGATCAAATCCAGTTGCGGAAAACGGATCACCGGGCCCTGGTTTACTGGAACGATGACATTTCCGCACCGATTGCTTTGGGCCGGGCCGCATATCACGGACTGATCTACCGATCCTACCAGCTGGCGTTGACACCGGGCCTCCGCGAGGAACGCTACGGAAACCGGATTCAGCCCGGCGAGGGCCTGAAGGGGGGATATCTTCAAGATGACCCCGTCAACGGCACTTGGAATGCCCCGGCCGGCGGTGATTGGTGGGTACCGTCGGATATTCGCCAGTTCAAACCGGATCTATTTTTTCTCCAAGAGATGGTGGTCGATCCCTTTGGCAACCGTAGCCGGACTCGACACGATCCCTACGGTCTTATGGCCATTGAGGCGGTGGATGCTGCCGGGAACCGCACCCGGGTGATAACGACGAACTACCGCGTGTTACAACACCAGGAAATCGAGGATCCCAATGGCAACCGTTCGGCGGTGGCCTTCGATGCCCTTGGAATGGTAGTCGCGACAGCTGACCTTTCCGAAGGCGACAACCTGGCGGCTATCGTGCGGGAGCCCTCAAACGATAATTTGGCCTCCCTGCCCGGGGGCGCACAGAGCCTTCTGGGTGAGGCGACAACCCGGATCATGTATGGATTCGCACGCCTGAGCGACAATCACACGCACCCCAACTATACCCATATGCTGATGCGGGAAACTCACGGCATGCACCTGGGTCCCGGAGAAGCCTCCCGGATTCAGCAGCACCGGACGTATACGGATGGCTTTGGACGGGAGGTGCAGGTCAAGACTTGGGCGGAGCCCGATGACAACCACCCCGGGCCGCGCTGGCGGGTATCGGGACTCCAACGGTACAACAACAAAGGCAAACCCGTTCAAGAATTTGAACCTTGGTTCAGCGGTGAGCTGGCCTATGAACCCCCGGAGCGCCATGGATTCAGTGTCACCACGGTCTATGACCCCCTCGATCGCATCATCGCCGTTCTCAGGCCGGAACGCACCTACCGAAAATCCCGGTTCGCGCCGTGGGAGCAGATTAGTTGGGATGAAAACGACACCGTGCTGATGACGCCCAGCACGGATGTGGACCTGCAAGGCCCCTTAAGGGCGTTTTTGACGAATTTCGATCCCGATGACCACTACCCGGAAACATGGGCCGAGGAGTACCGCGATCGCCACGGGAACCAGTACGTGAGCTGGTATCACGGGTCAACCGCCGGCCTCCCGGCACCGGTCACCGATCCTGAGTCTGCGGCTCTCAAGGCGGCTGCGGACCAGGCGGCAGCCCATGCCGATACCCCGTCCAGATCCGACTTTGATCCCCTGGGACGGGTCTTCCGGGTGCGGGCTCACAACCGCTTCGATGGCCAGGAAGCCTTTTTGGAAACTCAAACCCAGGTCGATATTGAGGGCAATGTACTGTCGATCACCGACCCGCGCCAGGTTCAGCTGAACCAGGGGCCCGAACGCTCCCTGCCGGTTCGAAGCTTGTCCTATCACTACGATACCGCCGGTCGGAAAATCGCCTTTGAAAGCGCCGACGGGGGCCTGAGAACCCTGTTTCTCGACGTGCGAAGTCAAAAGCTGTTGTCATGGAACCCTTTAGGCACCCGGATGCGGATGGCTTACGACACCCTCGGTCGACCCACGGAAACCTGGGTGTCCAGCGGTGAAACGAACGAGCGGCAGGTTACCAATATCCAATATGGGGATGATCCGGCTATCGCCAACCCAGGCCAATTCAACCTGCGCGGCCGCCTTCATCGAGTTGAGGATGAGTCGGGGGTGCTTACCAATGCCCAGTATGACTCAAAGGGTCAACCGACAGTGGTCATCCAGGAGATTATCGACGACTACAAAGGAGATGTGGACTGGCACAGCGCTGAGCCTCCCCGCTCTCAAAGCTATCGAACGGAGTCCGCTTTCGATGCCCTCGGCCGCCTGGTGACCAGGCAGACGCCCGATGGTTCCCGGCTTTTTTTCGGCTACAATAATGCCGGATTGCCCGACACCATCGAACTCAGCCTGTTTGATCCCCTATCCGGGCAACGGGATCCGACGCCGACTCCCTATGTCCAGTCCATTCGTTACAACGCCAGGGGGGATCGGGAGCATATCGCCTTTGGAAACGGTGTGAGTACCGGTTATCATTTTGAACCCGCCACCCACCGGCTGCAACGTATGCACAGCAAGCGATCAGACGGCACCCTCCTGCAGGATTTGCGCTACACCTACGACCCGGTGGGCAACATCATTCGCCTCCGCGACGGTGCCTATCAGGAAATCTTCAACCATGGCGATCGCGTCAGCCCCGAGAATCGGTATGTTTACGACGCCCTCTACCGGCTGCGGCAAGCCACCGGCCGGGAGCACGAGGCCATGGGCGCCTGCCACTACCGCAAATCAGGCGCCAAACAGACCGAATCCATTACCTTAACCCCTCAGCCGCTCACCAATGGCAGGGCCCTACTTAACTATGTCCAGCACTTCGACTACGACGAAGCCGGCAATCTTTTTGAAATCCGGCACCGGCGTCCGAAAGCCCCGACCGGCACTCCCGTCGGATGGACCCGCATCCAAACCTATGCCCAGGAGAGCAATCGGATTCAGACCAGCCAAGGTGGGTGTTCCATGGAGCAGCCCTTCAAATTTACCCATGACCCCGCTGGACGGCCGATTCACAATCCCGTGGAAGGAACCCCGGCCATGCCCCAACTCAAAACCCTGGAATGGAACCATGAGGATCGGCTCCGATCCGTTGTGACCACCACCCGGACCGATTCTGTGCCGGACGAAGGCTACTATGTTTACGACGCCTCCGGCCGCCGGGTTCGCAAGGTCATCGAACGGGGGGGGCGGATCGCGGAAGAACGGATCTACCTGGGGGAGATGGAGATCTACCGGCGCTATTCCGGAACCGGGAATCTCATCCGGGAGCGGCATACCCTTCGGGTGGGCGGCCAAGACACCCCCGTGGCCCGGATCGATGTACTGTCCCAAGGCACCGACAACGACCAGCAGCCCGGCAGTCGACACATCCGGTACTCGCTTCCCAACCACCTGGGATCGGCGGTGCTGCAGGTGGATGAAAACGGCCGGCGCATTTCCCAGGAAGAGTTCTACCCCTTTGGCGGATCGGCTTTCTGTGCCGCTCTAAATCAACTGGAGGTCACTGCCCGACGGTATCGCTACAGCGGAAAGGAGCGCGACGACGAGACCGGTCTTTACTACTTCGGTGAACGGTACTACGCCGAGTGGATGGGCAGTTGGTTAACGGCGGACAATCCCGTGGCCACGGACGACATCAACCTCTACCGTTTTGTTAAAAACAACCCTATCCGGCGCCGGGATCCCACCGGCGGCGCGGGGGGGGAAACCGATGATACTGCCGAGAAGGAATCCAGCATTTTCAGCGACCCGGAGTACTGGAAGGCGGCCGTCAAGGTTGGCGGCCTGATCGGACTGCGCCGCGCCAAGTCTAGTATCTTCGCGGGATTGGGATCCCAGGAGATCTTCGCAGACGAAACTCAGGCCAACCAACTGCTCTCCCAGGGCCGGTATGATGAGGCCGTGAATGTGGCCACCGGTGTGGAAGAGTATATTGACCTTGTCGAAAAGAGCGAAACCAAGGGCGAGGCTGCCGCCCTGGTGGCAGGGGAGCATTTCGGGTTCAACCAGGGGGTGGAGGCCTACACTGGAGAGGATCGGGAGGGAAAAGAACTTTCAGGCTGGAAACGGGCAGGGAAGGGGGTTGAAAGCGGGATCAAGCTGGTTTCGGGTGCTATGGAAATACTGAGCGGCGTCCGGGGGCTTCGCGGAGGCACAGGTGGCCTGTTCGGTCGGGCCAGTGTGAAAATTCCGGATTTCAAATCAGTAAAACAGGCGCTCTTTCAATTGAGAAAAAAACGGCGCGAGGCTTTCGCGCGAATGTCCCGGAAAAGCAACCAAGATGATTTTGGGGAAGAGTTAAATAACCTCTGGAGAAAGGTACAGCAAGAGGCGAAGGCCATTCGGGAGGGGACGTTCACCAAAATCAAAGGGCTGGACAAACTCACACCTCAACAGCAGGATGCTCTTGCCAAAGCCCATGTGAGTCTTTCGAAAAAAGATTTAGACAAGGTTCTCACCAGCAGGGGTGGAGGGAATTTGTTGGAGGAGGGCGATCAACTGTTACTCGTGAGGCCGGAAAACCCGGTCCAGCAGGCAGCTGTCCCCAACCCCGATATGGGGCTGCCGGGTCACGGGCCTGATTTTGGAAATGGCCCTTAATACCGCTAAGCACCCTCTACCGGGATTTCTACAATCGAGAAAAAGAGCAGCTGATTAGTGAGGCTGTAGTGCGGAGGACCGGCGCTGTCAGGCTTAGCTTTTTTTGGAAATAACCTGCAGTAAAGGAGACGTGGCCATGAATACCTCCAGGTTATTAAGAACCCATAACATCAGAAGTCGGCGTCAGTTGAAAGAAATCTTCGTCGATCCTTTGCTGCAACGCCGCTTATCAATCGGACCGAAGGAGCTGGAGCGACTCCGGCGTTTCGACAGCATCTCCCGGTTATTTGGTAGCCGTCTGTCCGAGGTTCTCACGGGCCATGTGAATTCTCCGGAGTGGCTGTTTGGGTTGCCGGACGAGAAGCTGACCCAACTGCTGAAGACTTTCCGCTTCGATGATGACACCCGACGTAGCGTGCTTACAAAGATTAAGCGCCTGAAAGGGGAGATCAGGGCGGGGATCAAGATATCGGAGTTGTCCGAGATAACCAGCACCATCGGCCGGCGCACCAATTTGTCGGCTACTGACCGGAAAAAGCTGATTAAGTCGGAGATATTTAGTTTCGACGACTGGTTGCTCGACCGGCACCGGGTCAAGCTTTCCAAGAAGGCCACACAGGTTCTGGACGCCTATGCCCGTCTTTCCCGGATCGGGATGACTGGGGATGTCGCCGAGGCCTTCATTCAGGGCGGAATCACCTCACCCATAGACTACCTTGAAGACCCCAGGGGCCGGATCAAGGAGCTTCTTAAAAAGTTAAAAATCGGCTCAGAGGCGGCGGGCACTTTTCGTCGGAAAGCATCGGAGTACCGAATGGAATTGGCCAACAGCGTGCTCACCTCCCTGATTCACCGTGACGAGTCCGAACCCAGCGTGGTCCACAGCGCCCAGAACAAGCCTCCCCAACCCTGCCCGACATGCTCCCCTGAAGAGACCGTCTTCTCCCGCTATGCCTATTTCATCTACCTGGTGCAACTAACTGGGAAAAACCTGTCCGAACTTGATGACATCCTGTTTCAGGATTTCATGAACCTCTCCGCGGCCGACGGACTGGAGGAGGCGAGGGGTCGCCAGATCGACATCGTCATCCGGGTGCTAAAAAAGGCCCTGCCAGGTGAGCCGGACCATGCCGATCGCTGGCGGTTCCGCCGTGCGCATATCCAGGCCTGGCTCAATCTAATCCCAACCTCCTATGGAAGGTTTTTACAGACCTATGCTTCGAGGCTCGGATACTCGGGATCGGCGCTGATCGATCTGGGCTTTCGATTCGAGGGGCTTTTGGCGGCGGGCCTGGAGAGCCAGTATCCCTTTTTCGATCCCCAGGAATATGGGGTCATGTTTGTCCTTTTGGAGGAGATGTACATCGTGCGTCAGTTGGACTTCATCGATATGACCCTGGCGCAGTTCGTCAGTGCGGCCATCCAGGTGAATACCAATCTTAGCGCGCCGGATCTTGAATCCCGCCTGAATGAGGCTGCAGCCGGCAACTACCGCCCGGACGCCGAAACTTTCTCAGCCCAGGAGCGGTTGGCCCTCCAGACTGTTGCCGACCAGCACCTCAATGCCGAGGGCTTCAGGCAACTGGTGGACCCGATCCGAAACGCCCGGGAAGAGACTCTGCCCGCCCTCCGGGATGCCTACAGGGCTCAGTCGGGGATGACGGACCGGGATCTGTTCAATCGCTTTTTTATCGAGGTGAACCTTCCGGCCTGCGAAACCATCACGCCTCTGGATCAGGGAATCCGCACTCTTCAGGCCTATCTGGAGCACCTGGCGGAAATTGCCACGGATCCCCAATTTCGGGATGCTTTCGCCTATCTGGATTATTCCGCCTGGCGAAGCTCCGTGATGGCCCAATTCTACCCGGAGCTCGATACCCTATGGAAAGACGGCGTGCTGACCGGAGAAACCGACTTCTTTGATCGCGGCAGTATTTTTCGGGATCGTCAGGGGCGTTTTGGGGCTTTGCGAGAACAACTAGGATCCGTTCGCGAGATCATCGATACCAGCCGGGTGAATTCGGGACGCGATATCGCATTCTTTCACCAAAACCCGGAAGAGATAGATAAAAACACCCACACACAGCGATTTTCCGATACCCCGTACTACCCCCTGTTTATCAAGGGCCTGGAGATGATCTCCGCCGTCATCGAGGGGGATGATCTTATCCAGCAGGGGCTTCGGGAGCTGGACGCGGACCAGCCGGGCCTGGCGGTTGATCGATACCGTGCGGCCCTAGACCGTTTAGAAGTCGTTGCCGAGACCCTTTTCGGCCCGGAATCTATCTGGAATTTCGAGGGTAACCGCGGCGAGGCCGTGTATCATGAGCTTTTGCAGATGCATCCCGGTCAGAGAAACCTTCAGTACATTCTTCTCCATTCCCTGCTGCTGGGAGAGGCCAAAACGCTGTTCACCGATCACACCCTGCCCAACGTGGGGTTCTTTACCATCGATCCGGATCAATGGGTTTTTCCGCCGCCGGGTGTCTTTGGTTTAGATACCCAGAACCATATCAATCACGAGCGCTTTGAGCAGAACTACCAGGTGGAGCATCGCTGCTACTATGAAGGGGGCGGTGACTTCACCGACTACGAATTTTCGGCCCACGTCACCCTGGAACGGGGCGGACTGCGGAACTCGCTTAGTGTCGGAGAAGAGCTGGGGGTGGGTGTCCGCATGCGGGACCATCTTACGGACCGGCGGGGGTATGGGGCGGTCGTGGTCACCAAAACCGTGGGCCTGGACAGCGGTGGATCGGCCGACAGGGATTTTCTTCGGATCGTTAAAAAACTCCAGGGCAGCGGGCAGCAGATCCTGTGGGAGTCCGAAGATTCGGTCACCTTGGCCGCCGGGGAGTCCTACCGGATTGCCTTGCGCTGCAGAAACCGGGTTGAAGCCGGCAGTATCACTGGCGTGGAGCTGAAGGCCCGAATGACAGGACCCGGCACCAGTGAGGAGAGCTCCTGGACGATAGATGATCAGCCGATTACATCCGGGACGTTTGGCCTTTACTGTTCGGCTCAGATCGAGGCCGAGTTCCGGCCCCATGTCACATTTGATGCGCCCCAGCAAACCACAGCCCCCCCATTTTTTGCATGGCGGCGGCACAAGTTGGACAATCGCGATCTGCTGGAGGAGGGCAATACGCTTTTCCAAAACCACCTAAATATTGGTGCTCCCGTGGCGGTAGACGCTTCCTCCTTTCAGCTGCTTCGCAACAACGCGTTCTCCCCCTTCGAGCAACTCCACGGCTTGAAAACCTTAGCCGGGGATCAAGGCGTGGATCAGTTTTTATTGTTTCAGCGGGGAGAACCCACCCTTTCTCTCGATGTGTTGGACAGGCTCCTGGAATACTCTCTGATGCTGATGTTTCATCTCCGGTTTGCCGTTTTACCGCTTCGTTTTTCCCAAGCCTATCTGCAGGCCGGGGACTTCCCCACGGCGGCCGGCTATCTCCACCTGATCTATGACGACACGGCCGATACGGCCGGCGCGGCTCACGATACTCGCAGAGTTCTCCCCTATCTTCGGATCCCCCCGCACGGGGTCGGTGCCACGGATAGTGTGGATGTCAAGCTGATGAGGCTTCGGATAGGGGAAATCTATTTGGCGTGGGCGGACTGGCTCTTCCGTCAAAATACCGATGACTCCAAGTATGAAGCCCGAAAGCTTTATGAGCGGGTGCTGGCCCTCCACGGAGATGCCGACTATTGCGGATGCTTTCCGTCCCTCGGGAAGGCCGTCCAAACGGTGGATATCTTCCCCATGCAGCCCGCTCCAGATGCCAGTGCCGATGATGGACGCGCCAATCTTATGGAGCTGATCAACCGTTACGATGAACTGGTGGCAAGAGGAATCGGCCTGGGGGACTATTTGGCGCACAGGCCTGCAGAAGCCAATGGTTCGGGCGAAAGGGGCAGTGCCAGGAAGGAGCTGGAACAACTCGACCGCGTGATCGCGGATGCCAATCAGAGATTGAAAAAAGAGCGGCGTTTGGGAAGTATCGAACGCAGCAGCAAAGATCTATTAGGGTCCCTTGAAATGGAACTGTTAGCACTGCGTTCGAACGCCTTTTTCGCTTCACCGGCAACAGAACTTGAAATCTCCGACGTTACTATCCTCATCCCGGCATTCTGGATCATTACTTTCTGTATTCCGGAAAATCCCATCCGGGAGCGGCAACGGCGGCATGCATG
The DNA here is from genome assembly GCA_942491115.1 of uncultured Desulfobacteraceae bacterium. Taxonomy (GTDB): domain Bacteria; phylum Desulfobacterota; class Desulfobacteria; order Desulfobacterales; family UBA5852; genus CALNZV01. The sequence continues at coordinate 8,761 of CALNZV010000001.1, read as the reverse complement.
CCACATGCTGACCCTACTCCTGACCTGCCGCAATATTCTGGGCTTCCCGGAGGAGGCGATCCCCAGTTTACGATTTGAGGCTCTCCTCGAGCTGGCCCAGACCCAGGTGATGCAGGCCCGGTCGGCGGAACGGGATCTGCTTCAATACCGGCAGCAATACGAGTCAGAAACTTTTTCGGAGCGAGAAGCGGCCAACAACGTAATCTTAACCGGGGCGGAGTTGACGTTCGAGAACCTAAACATTACCCAGGCCGTTGGGGATGTTCGAGTTGCGACCCTTCAACGCAATCAAGCTTTCCAGGCCGTTGCTCATTTCGAAACCCTCATCCGGGAAGGCTGGACACCCGCCGAGCAACTGGCTTTCGGGTCGTCTGCGGCGGCTTCCGCTGCAGCCATCATCAGCGTGTTGCCGGCGCTGACTGCCGGTGTCTTGGGGTTGGCAGGCGGCATCATGGGGTTGTCCAGCGGCGGAGCAACAGCAACCACCGGCGCTGGTCTCCCCGTAGGGGCGGGACTGTCAGCAACCGGTGTCGCCGGCCTGGGGGCCGGTTTTGCAGCGGTGGCCTCGGCCGGTCAATCGATCTCGTCGGCCCTGGGCAGTGTCTCAAGCACCGCATCCATGTATGCCAGCTTCGAACGCCGGGATCAGGAGTGGCGATACCAGCTGGGCCAGAACCGGTTTGGTTTAAACATCGCCTCCACCCAACTGGACCAGGCTCTTGGCCGGGTCGATATCGCTCGACAGCGTCGCTTGATCGCGGCCTTGCGACAGGAGTTCGCCAGTGACACCCTGTCGTTTCTCCAGAACCGATTTTTAAACGCCGCTATGTGGCTTTGGATGCAGAAGGAAATCCGTGAACAGTACCGGACGCGGCTCCACCATGCCACCACCGCCGCCTACATGGCCGAGCTGGCATTGCGGTTTGAGCTCCAGGACAACACCATCCGTGTCGTCGGTTTTGATTACTACGATCCCAAACAGGATGGATTGTTGGGCGCCACGAAACTGGAGACAGACATCGGAACGCTTCGACAACTAAAGGCCCAGGGGGAACAGCGGAAGCTGCAGCTCACCAAAGTGTTTTCGCTGGCCCGCATGATGCCCATGGAATTTGAACGGTTCCGGCAAACCGGTGTCCTTCCCTTTCGGACCCTCAACCAGTGGTTTGACGAGGACTTTCCTGGCCACTATTTACGGTTGATCAAGGCGGTGCGTGTGAGTGTTATGGCGCTCACGCCGCCCATTGGGGGGCTTCGCGCCACGCTTCGCTCATCCGGACTCTCCTCGGCGGTGATTGATACGGGCAGCCCTGGCGATCACCAGTTTGTGGAAAAAACCATCCGCAGGGAATCCCAGAAGATCTCCTTTAGTTCACCGGTTGGTGCTACCGGCTTGTTTCAACTGTATTCCAGGGATGATCTCCTTCTGCCTTTCGAGGGACTCGGGGTCGAGACCGATTGGATATTGGAACTGCCCAGAAGCACCAATACATTGGATACCGCTACCCTCGCGGATGTGCTCATTGAAATCGATTACACGGCCCTGGAAAATAAGCGCTACCATCGACTCGTCCAAGAGCGGCTTGGATCACAACGACGTTTCGACCTTTCAATGAGCGCCAAATTGTTCTTCCCCGATGAATGGTATCATTTCATCCAGTCTGCGCCCAATGTCGACCGGGTTCTCAGCTTTGATCTCGATGACGCTTTCATTCCCGGTAATATCATGCCCGATTCGGCTCGGGCTTACCAGGTATCTATGATGGTCACCGGTGAGTGGAGCCAGACTGAGGCGGTCGTCTTGTTACCCCTATTCAGTCTCGTGAAGGATGGCCATATCTGGACAGGGTCGACAGCGCCTGCCGCGGGTGAGGTTAGGTTTGAAACGATGCAAGTAGAATCCGGCGGTCTCGTCTATTCCACTCGATCCTCGGGAGGGCAGACTGGGGAAGGTGAATTGGTAAACGTGAAAACGTCAGGACAGTGGAGCGTAAAGACGGGTGATACCGGTACCGGCGGTAACCCAACCAATGGAGAAACGGATCTTTTGAGTCGTATCAACGACATTATTATCACGATCTCAGTTGAAGGGACTGTTCTGGTTTAATTGACCAGCAAGCTTTTGGACGGTTGATAGGGAGATTCGGCATCGTTAGTAGGTCGATAAGCCGGTCAAGATCAATATCACTTGAACCAGCTTCTAAAGCAAAAAAAACCAACGTAATTTTGGTGGGAGATCTTATGTTTGTGAGGATAACATAATTTTTTTTGGGGAGTATAATCCATGAAGACAAAGATTTCATAGAATCCCTGTATTAACTATGATTGCCTGACATCCTGTGCGATGAAAGACGACCGTGACAAATCTATTGCCGATAGATGTAATGATTACATTCCCGAGCCTATAAGCTTTATAAAAAATATAGAGAAAATGAGCTCATTGGGCAATTGGTGGATTGTGAAAAACTAAAAATAGCAGCGATTGTAAATATGGAAAAATGAAGGGCCCCCAACTCCGTCCCCAACTCCCACAGACTCGTGGATGCAAAAGATGCGAAGGTTGTCGATGAAGTAGAGACTCTTTTCGGGATTCTCGGCTGTCATGAAGGGTGGGGTAGTCTTGGGATGCCCGGAAGGGATGTCACGTCTCGAGCGGTTTGTTCTGAATGCCTGGGCGAGTTCCAGCACCCGGTGAGGCTCGCGTACGCCGCCTCCGGGCCGACCCATACAAGAGGATTGGTCCGCGTAGATCGCGACGAAGGAGGTTCAAAACGCCTCGGCGCCTAACGGATCACTGCGATCTTCCGGACGGTGGCGTCGCATTCGTCGAGTTCGACGCGGATGCGCCAGCGTGCATCGAAGGCTTGTGTTGCGATCGCCGCGATACCTGGCTCTCGCGAGCAGCACTTCAGCTTGGAGCTACACAAGTCCAGGATGAATCCTTCGAAGTCTCCAAAGCAGTCGAAGCAAAGCTTCGCGACCTTGCCCGTTCGGGTCGTATCATCTTCGCAGCCGCAGGTTCCGTCCCCTTCCTTCGGCGGGGCATTGTGACAGGAATCCGGGCGGCGACCTGTGTCGGTCGGCGCATGCGGCCACCGGCATTTTTCCGGCATCGGCACCTGGAATTGAAAGGTGACGCCGCCCAGCGTCCGGGCGCCGTCCATCTGTTGGATCTCGACACGGCGGAAGGGGCGAATGCATGCGGTGAGACGCACGCACAGTTTTCTCGTCTCGCCGCCACACTGAAAAACACCGGACACGTAACCGGAGAGTTCGCCGCACTCGCAATCCAGCTGTCCTTCGAAACGCCCCGTGACCAGCCCGCCTCCCTTCAACAGCAGAGCCATGGTACCGGTCAAGGCAGCCGCCGACCCACGCGCGTTGGTGATGGTCCCGGTGAACGGACCGCAGAGCGATCCGCACAATGTTCCCCGGACTTCTCCGTCAAATGGCGGCGAGCAACGGGTGTCGTCTTCGGATGAGCTGCCGGCGGGGCGCTCGATGTCGACATGGACCGTGCGTTCGGTCATGGGCGCAAGAACCGCGTCGCTGAGGTCTTCGCGGATGCGGGCGCGCCAACCCGCGGGCAGCGTTGTGGTCAGCCTCAGGTCCGGACGCAGCGGACGCTCGGTGGGGTTGCCGATATTGAAGGCCTCCGATGTCGCCATCATCCCCATCACGGTCGAATAGGCGACGTTCGATTGAATGGTCCCATTGTGTGGGTTGACGTCATTGTTCGCATCGATCGTGGCGCGGATGCAGTAGTGGTTGACTTCCTCGCCGAGTGCCAACGGCGGCACCGACCAGAGTACCCGAGCCGTTTCGGGCGGGCTCTGCTGATCGTCCATGCTGAAGTTGTCGGCCCCCGCCGGGAGCGAAGCGATGGTCAGCTCCTGGGCGACTACGGCGGCGTCGCGCATCGGTGACCAAGACACAGGAGCGGTGCCGTGCTTTGCGTATTCAAAATTCACGACGATGTTGTTCGCGGTGAGCTGGCCGATGTTGCGGACCCGGCAATACACGGCGTTCTCGAAATCATCCTCCCCGATTCCAGAGTTGATGATGGCGTTCCAGTCAGAGCTGCCGCCGTTGTTGATGAACAGGTCCGGAGAGGCCCAATCGGGCGACGGAATTCCAATATAGGGCCGTGAAAAGCGCCAACTATAGCCCCAGCGCAACGCGGTCACATCTGCTCCGTAATTTTCGCCCACCGGATGCAGGCCCGCCGCGTAGAATGCCTGGACAACGCCGCGATGCGTTGCGCTGCCTTCGCCGTAGAGATCGATGGCGGAGGCTTCGCATTCTGTGCGAACCTTCTCGAAGGAGGTTTCGCTGTCGTAGGGCGTGACTGAAGCGAAGCGTGTCGCCATCATGCGATACCAGACGCGGGCGGCCTGTGATACGTCGAGGCCGCCGCTTTCCTCAGTTTCGAGCGGATGTACGGGAATCAGTTCGGGTGTGCGACCCAATCGCTGATGGACGCCGCCCTGCGCCATGAGGTATGCGACGTGGGCGAGTATCTGGCCCCGGGGGTAGGCGTGGCCGCCGTCCGCATCGCGGTCGTCCCAATGATCCTTTCCCATGAAGGACGCTGTCGTATCCGGATCGCGGGGGAAGGCCAGGTTGCGCAACATTTGCCCGGCCGGCGACAGGTCCGCCCCGGCATACCATTGCCGGGAATACATCCCTCCGAACACATCTGAAATGCCCTCGGACAAGGCGGTGGACCAGTCGTTGGACCCGCCGCTGAAAATGCCAGGCGCGGCGGAGCCGACGCTGTGGGAAGAGACGCCGTGCTGATATTCGTGGCATACTACGAACGGGGAAGCGGCCCAGGCCCGGTGCCCGTTGTCGCTGATGGTGTCGCTGAAGTTGAGGTAGGAAACCTCCTCGGCACTGTCGTTCGACGTCATGTAAAACTGGGCGTTTCCGATGGCTACGTGCGCTAAGAGATTGACGGGCATGTTGTTCGGGACGTTGGAGCCGTAGTTGCCGTCGTCGAAGCCTTCGCGCCCGCTGCCGCCCGCGATCGCGTCATACCATGCGTAGACCCTTCCGGTGTTGAAGTGGGCGTCGACCTCCGTCTGTTGGGAGGCAATCAGCGCTGCCTCGGAGGCATCCGCTGCGACGTCGTCCCAATCCTTGTCGCCGTCAGTATCCGAGGAAACGGGGACCGAACCATCGCTCAGCAAGTTTCCGGTTTCGAAGTAATCGGGAAGGTCACCACCCCAGTCGTAGGTGACAATATCGCGGGAATGAGTGGTGTCGCGCAACCGGTAGGTCGCGGACATGTCAACGCGGACAATTTGGAGCGAGCGGTCTTTGTAAGGACCGCCGAAGGGCAGATTGCTCAATCCGTTGCCGACGTCGGGAGTCTCCGCGTCGGAAGCGGTGATGCCCTGGTAGAGTTGCTCTCCCGAGACGGCGTCGAGGAACACGACTCCGGGCAGGAGCACCGGGCCGCCCCCGCCCAGTCCGTGGGGAGCGGACACGGCCGCACGGATTCTGTAAGCGAGTCGAAACCCGCCTTCATGAGGAAATACCACGAGGGAAGGGCGCCCCAAGGCCACGACGCGATCGAGCGCCGCGAGTCCTCGATTCGCCACGAGGCTTGCCGTGCCCGGCGCCCGGGCCAGTGTACTCGTCAGGCGATTACGCACCGCCTCCATGCCGATCGGGTTTTCCGGCAAGACAAACACGTCCCGCCAGAAGCTTGACTGGATTTCCACCAGGTTTCCGGCCGGATTTAGATGGAAGCTGAGGAATGCATCGTTCACATCCAGCCGGCGTCGCTGAGAGTCTGGCGGCGCCGAACCCGGATCGCCTCCGCTCGTGTCCGGTAGCGCGTAGGTTTGTTGGAATTCAAAGTGCCGCCATCCGAGGCTGTCCGTGCGCGTCCGCACAAACCGGACCGCCTCCCGGATATCGGGCGGACCAAACGGTCGGCCGAAGTTTTCGAGAAAGGTCTGGATGCCGGCATTCGGCGCGGAACCCATGTGGCCAAAATCGCCGCGTGCGAACGACGCAACGCCGATTTCATCAGCCCAGTTGTAGCGCGTCAGCCCCGAGGCGCTGAGCAGATCAAGCGCATCCGCTTGAGGGGTCGTCATGTTTTTCATGATACTCAATGAACGAGCCTGCCTCTCGCAATCTTACAACAGGTGGGATGAGGCAGACTGGGAAACGGTTAGAAGAAAAGACATTGCTTTTTCAGTACGGATAAATCGAAAATGGTAAATTGTGTATCGGCTTCAGCTGCATCCTAACATATTAAGGCGTCAATTAACTCGAACAAATTGAAGATAAATTAACCATTCCAGGTTTTATAGTCAATCATTGCTGTCCGGTTAGGGATTTTTGAATAGAATTTAACCATATGAAATAACATATAATAATGGCATAAATTGGTGTTATCGACTTGAAATCGAGTTAGCCGGGCTGATACGAACTCTCTGAATATCTGAAAGGAGGGTCGAGCCCGTGTACGAAGGAAAAACTGTCTTTTCACAGATCATCGATTTAATGCCCACAACCAATTTTCGGCAGTGTGTCAAACGCTATAAAGGCAACTACCGGATACGCTCTTTCTCATGTTACGATCAATTTTTGTTCATGGCCTTCGCCCAGTTGACTTACCGCGAAAGTCTTCGCGATATCGAATGCTGCCTGCGAGCCCTGCAGGACAAGCTTTATCACATGGGCATTCGCGGCAAAGTATCAAAAAGCACATTAGCAGATGCGAACGAAAATAGAGACTGGAAGAGATTAGGAGATTAGGGTCAAACCTTGATTAGTGATTAACAATTGAGAATTCATGCAGCTCGTGCTACAGGTTTTGACATGGCACGACAATGGCGTATCGAATATCCTGGCGCGCTTTACCATGTGCTGTCACGTGGTAACGGGCGGCAGGATATTTTTTTGTCCGATCAGGATCGGAATGCTTTTCTCGATCTGCTGGAAGCGGTTTCCGAGCGGTATGGCATCGATATCTATGCCTATGTTTTGATGGACAATCATTACCATCTGCTGCTCAAGACCCAAGGGGCCAATTTATCCCGGGCCATGCAATGGTTCGGAACGGCCTATACGCGCCGCTTTCATGGGCGCAACCGCACAAGCGGCCACTTGTTTCAGGGGCGCTTCAAAAGCATTCTCGTAGAAAATGACGCCTATCTATTGCGCCTGTCCTGCTACATTCATCGCAATCCCCTGAGGGCCGGCACCGTCACGCGTCTGGCCGACTATCCCTGGAGCAGCTATCGCTATTATGCCTATAAGAAAAGTCCGCCGGCATGGCTTAAAACCGGTATGATCCTCGATCAACTTGCCGCCGCCAACCCGCAAGCCGCCTACCGTAGAAAAGTCCGGCAGTATTCGGAAGAAAAAGCCAGTTTTTGGGAAGATGTCAAGCACGGACTGGCCCATGGGTCAGAGGCTTTTCTGGATCAGCTTAAAGAACAATTTCTCAGAGAGAGGCTGGATGCCGAGCTTCCCCAGCACAATCGCCTGCTGCTGGATATCGACCCCCAAGCATTGGCGGGGCAGGCGGCAGCGGCCTTGGGGTTGGATTTGCACAAGGTGCAACATACGCGGCGGATATCACAACGTGTCAAAGAGAAGCGCGATATGCTGATTTTTCTTTTATGGGAGACTGGGAGGCTGAACAACCAGCGCATCGCATCGCTATTGGGGTTGACCTATTCCAGCATCAGCCGGCGTGTAAGTCTGTTCAAAACCGAGATGGCGAATAACAAGCGTTTGGAATCAGATTACCGTTGTTTTAAATCACAAATCAAGGTTTGACCCCAAAACTGACCAGGGCCGATTCCGGCTGGCACTACATGTTGGGCATACAAACCGGCATGACACAATGCGGGAGGTGGCGATGTGGGCGGGGCCGAAAAGCGAGTTCCTATCACTAAAACGTTTATTATTGATATATCATGCATTCTCACACTTCTATAATGGGCCAAGAAACGCTTCATGTATGGCTAACATTGCGATGGTTATCTAGTGGAGCTTTGGTGCGCTATTTTAAACTCTTCCAAAAAGGGATCGTCGAAGCCGATTGGCGTATAAGGCTTTCGCATATCAAAGATCAGCGCTCTTTTTTAATTCCGTTTTTGCTTTATTTTTTCCTCGTTTCTCACTTGCTAACTCATGCGCTTTTGCATATTTTTCAATTTCATTCAACGTCATTTCAGGATTATTTTCCAACATTTCTTGCATACGGTAAATTTCTTTTGTATTTTCCGGATCTCTATACTGATCATCCTCAAACCGGTCATAATTTTGCATATAATACTTTATGCAGTTTTCTCCACAGTTTTCACCTGGAACGAGCGTGATCCAATGAGGACCGAATAAGAAAACGGCAAAATACATTGTCTTTGCTTTGATTTCATTTACGCCAAGGTCAATCAGAGCGTCATAAAACATAAGGTGTGTTGCCACCCACGTTCTCACGTGGTTTTCCTTGTAACAGTAGTGGTCGTGTACGATGGCAGCCTTGAGGTATAATTCGTCGTAAGGATCACCAATAATCGGTTGAGCCCATTCAGGTATGGACGCTCCATCGGTAGTGCCAGATTCTTTTTCTTCATCCTGCCATTTATCAGTCTGCCAAACGAGCCCGTCTCTTGAAGAGTTGTAGGTCAATTCAGCGCCCAATTTACATTTTCGAGCATTACTTTTCTGACAGCCTTCCGGATATAACACCAACTCATCGCAATCCGTTCAGCAGCACCGAACGAAGTAC